>NZ_JRKI01000028.1 GCF_000935125.1 Streptomyces natalensis ATCC 27448
CGGGCGGACGAGATGGAACTGATCACCGCCGCGCCAGTCGGGAAAGCAGCACTCATGATCGACGACCCCAAGCTGCCGGACGGTTGGTGGGCGGCGCTCAACGCTTCGCTGGACGCGCTCGCCGACCAGCCCGCTCCTCGCGTTGCCACGCCGGACACCGAGACCATCGACCAAGAACTGGTGACCGCGACCATTTGCACAGCCTTTCCCGAGGTAACTGACACCAGGGTGGACGAGTGGCGCCTGGCACATGCGGACCTGACATGGGCGAACGTGATGGGACCGGAGTTCTGCATGATCGACTGGGAGGACTGGGGTATGGCGCCGCGAGGGCTGGACGCGGCGACGTTGTGGGGGGGAATGCCCTCGCTGTCCCGGGTCTGGCGGAACGGGTCTGGAGCGAGCGTCGGCCGGACCTGGAGTCCAGGTCCGGCCGGCTGATGGCGCTGTTCATCTGCTCGAAGGTCGCAGGGCCGCATGCGCACCCGGAGGATCCCCGGCTGGCCCCCGCCCGGAAGGAGGCCGCCCGCCTCATCGCTGAGCTTCACGCCTCGTGACGTCGATCCCACCAGCTGACAGTGACCGACAGAGGACGCATGTTCGACGATATTCGCGGCGACCTGACCGTCGGTGGCAGCCCCCTGCCGACGTCCTCGCTCAGTAGGTCTGGTCGGCAATCGTGGTAAGTGGACTCATCCACAACTCTTGACGATTGCCCTCGCCACGTCCACACGCCCGCCGCCGCCATTCGTGGGCACGGCTTCTCGTGAGGTGAGTACCCAGATCGGACACTCCGTGACCGGCGCTCCCCCCTCACGCAACGCGGCGCCCCGTCACAGCCGTGCGGTAGTGACGGGGCGCCGTCTCGGCGTCGGCGTCGTGCGTACAACGCCAGGGACCGCGGCTCAGCCAGAAGGTGGGGCGGTGAAGGGGGCGCTCCAGGTCTGGTTGGGCTGGTACGTGCCGCACTGGTAGGTGGTCACCTTTGCCGAACGGTCGTCCAGCGCACCGCCGTTGATGTCCGCGCACGCACCCGTGGCCTGCCGGAGTTCGCCGGAGCGGTGGTAGGTCCAGCGTTGGTGCGGGTCGCTGTCATCGCAGGCGGCCAGCCGCAGGCCAGCCGGGTCGCCCGTCACGCACAGGCCGTCGTCCGGGAGGCTGGAGATCAGCCCGTTGCCGCGCAGCCGCCACTGCTGGTTGGCGCCGCCGGTACAGTCCCACAGGGCGACCTCGGCGCCCTTCGTCGCGCCGTGGTGCGCGTCCAGGCAGAACGGTGTCTTCTGGAAGTCGCTCTGCGCGGCCTGGATCTGCCCGACCGCGTCCGCCGCTCCGCCGCAACTGCCGGGCGCCACCGTGAACATGGCGTTGTCGTGGCCGCCGATCGTGGTGCTGATCGAGTCGGTGACCCGGGAGCCCTGGTGGGTCCACAGGTTGCGGGCGATGCGGGTGCAGCTGAGGTTGCCGAAGCCGAGCCGGGCCAGGTCCAGTTTGTACTGCACCGACGAGGAGTTCTTGTTGAGGACGGTCACCGCCCGGCTGCCGCCGGCGAGCGGCTTGACCACGACGTCGATCCCGGCCGTGGCAGAGGCGTTGTCGCGGGAGGCGAGGTAGCCACCGGCACCCAGCGGATCCTGGTCGACGGCGATGATGTCCTTGTTCTTCAGGATGGCGAGTTGCTCCTGGTAGTCCTTCGGGTGCGCCGCCATCTTCCGTACGTCGGTGCTGATCATCAGCGGCGATCCCATGACCGACCACAGCGCGAACTGGCTGCGCTGCTCGG
Source organism: Streptomyces natalensis ATCC 27448 (assembly GCF_000935125.1). Lineage (GTDB taxonomy): Bacteria > Actinomycetota > Actinomycetes > Streptomycetales > Streptomycetaceae > Streptomyces > Streptomyces natalensis. The sequence continues at coordinate 1,781 of NZ_JRKI01000028.1, forward strand.
GCAGCGTGAGCTGCTTGTTGTCGCCGATCAGCAGCATGTCGGCGTCGTTGTGGTTGCCGACGCCGTTGTACCGGGCCAGCGCCACGGTGTCGGTGAAGTTCTGGTAGACGCCGCCCTGGTAGGCCGACCCGGCGCTCGGGTCGTTCCAGGCGGCCTTGGGCCACACCGTGATGTCCGGGCTGACCCGCCACATCTGCCCGAGCCCACGCACCCAGTCCATGGTCTTGTACTTGACCGACTCGGCACCCGAAGCGGCTGCCGGCGCCGACTCGTTGAAGAGGATCTTGCGGTCCTTGCCGGTGCTGGCGGTCTTCAGTGCCTTGGCCATGGTGGTGAAGATCTGCTGCCGGTCGCTCCACGTCGTACCGCAGTTGTCCAGCTTGAGCGAGTCGATGCCCCAGTACGCGAGCGAGCGGGCGTCGTTGTCCTCGTGGCCCTTGACGCCGCCGGGCACGCCCTGGCAGGTCTTCTCACCGGAGGTGCTGTAGAGCCCGGCCTCCATGCCGAGGGCGTGCAGGCGGTCGGCGTAGCCGGTGAGTTCCCAGTCGAAGCCGGGCTGACTGCTGCCGCCCCAGTGCGCGGCGCCGTGCAGGTATCCGGCCGAAGTGCGCTGCATCCAGCAGTCATCCACGGTCAGGTTCTTGTACCCGGCGGCGACCAGACCGGTGGCCTTCATCGCCTTGGCCTGGTCCTCCATGAAGTGCTGGAACGAGTAGCCGGCCCGGGTCCCGTCCAGCCGGGCCTGCGCCGCGCACGTGAACCGCGCCCAGTTGTTGAAGCCCATCATGGGTTTCTGCCCGATAGGGGTGTCGGTGTTGGCGGCACCGCTGTCTGCGGGCGCCCGGCCGGCGGTCGTTCCGGCCAGGGCGGTCGTTCCAGGCCCCCCTACCCCAGCCAGCACCACCGCGGTGCACAGCCCGGTGATCCAGCGGCGTCGTCTCATCCTTGCCTCCCCTTCCTCCCGATTTACCCCCCGTGGATGAGTGAAGCTGCTTGGTGTACTGCATTTTCACTCAGATTTTTTCAGAAGGTTCCAGGTGGGCACCCTGGCCGTCAAGAGGTTCGGGGGAGGTGAATTTTCCAGTCGCACCGAGAAGCAACCGGCCCACACCCGATCGCCCCCTCGGGCCGAACAGGGACCGGATCCACATCCGTTGACAGAAGCGCGACATAGTGCACAAGCTTGGCCGCCCACAGACAAAGCTCGTTGGCCCGCCGGACTACGGACACGGCAAATGCCCACTAAGTGGGCATTTAGAGATGGCCTGTGTCGGTAAGTAACTTTCGCGGCCGTCAGGCTTGAGGCATCTGCCCTATACATGCACCCTCGCGTCCATAGAGCTGCGGACTTGGACGCCTGTTTGCTCCGGTTCTCATGCACGAAGTCCGTCTGGTTTGAAGATCAGGCAGAAACGCCCAGCAGCAACGGAACAGCACCGTCCGCCGCATCCATGATCACGCTACGCCGTGAGCCAGCGGAAGCCGTACCCCAGCGACCTGTCCGACGCCCGATGGGCCTTAATCGAGCCGACGTTGACGGCCTGGAGAAAGGCCCGGCTCGACCGCAGGCCCACCGGGCAGCCGGCCAAGGTCGACCTGCGCGACGTATTCAACGCACTCCTCTACATCAACCGCACCGGAATCCCCTGGAAATACCTCCCGCACGACTTCCCCAACCACGGCACTGTCTACGCCTACTACGCCGCCTGGCGCGACGAGGGAATCCTCGCCCAGCTCAACTACGACCTGACCGGCCTGGCCCGCGTGAAGGAAGGACGCAAGCCCGAACCGACCGCTTCCGTGATCGACACCCAGAGCGTGAAGACCTCCACCAATGTGCCCCTGACCAGCCAGGGAACCGACGCCGCCAAGAAGATCGTCGGCAGGAAACGGGGCATCCTCACCGACACGATCGGACTCATCCTCGCCGTGACCGTCACCGCCGCGAGCCTGTCCGAGAATGCCGTCGGAATCCAGCTCCTCGACCAAGCCAAGAAGACCTACCCGACCATCTCCAAGAGCTGGGTCGACACCGGCTTCAAGAACGCCGTCATCGAGCACGGCGCCAGCCTCGGAATCGACGTCGAAGTCGTCAACAGAAACCCAGGAGTTCGCGGCTTCCACGTCGTCAAAAGGCGCTGGATTGTCGAACGAAGTATCGGTTGGATCATGCTGCACCGACGTCTCGCCCGAGACCACGAGACCCTGCCCGCCAGCTCCGAGGCCATGATCCACATCGCATCGATCGACAACCTCACCAAGCGCATAACAGACGAGACGACATCCACCTGGCGAGGAACTTACTAGGAGATAAAGGGCAATCCACCTAGATCAAACACCCTCTCAGACAGGTAGTTGGGCATTGACTTCAGTGATCACTCTGTCCAGGAGGCTCAGGCCCGCGTGATAGACCCACTGGCTGGATCCTGTTGTGATCCGTTGCGGGGGGCATGGCTGGGAGCCGGGGTGTCAGGTTCACAGGCTTCTTCGGTGCCGAAGAACGGGAGGTCCTCGGTGCACATGTCGTTACCGGGTCCGCCGTTGACCTCGCCGGTGGCTTCGGCGCCGACATGGAGCTTGTCGTTACCGTCACCGCCCCGAAGGATGCAGCCGTTGCTGTCGATGAACGAGATTGAGTCGTTGCCGTCGTTGCCCTCTACGACAGAGAGGATGCAGATCCCGCCTCGGATGATGTCGTTGCCGAGCTGACCTTGAATGGCGGACTGGTCGCCATAGGCAGCAGCGGCCATAGGGAAGAATGTCCGGCGTCCGAAGGTGTCGTTGCCGTCACCGCCGAGGGCAGACGGGGGAGCTGTTGGGAGCCTGGTGATCGAGTAGGCGTCGAACGCGTCGTCGCCGCCCTCGCCGTACACGGTGCCAGAATTCCAGGCTCCCATGTCGAAGATGTCGTTGCCGTCACCGCCGTGGACGGCTGGGCCTGCGTCGTGGACGGTTGGGCCTGGTGCGAGCGCGCTGGTTGAACCGGCGGCAGTGAAGACGTCGTTGCCGCTGCCGAGGTCGATCTGGCCGTTGATGTTGCCGACGATATGGACGGTGTCGGCGTCGCCGCCGGCGTCGATGGTTCCGTCGGCGTCGCCGCCGATGGTGATGGTGTCCTGGCCGGCGCCGCTTTTGATGGTCTGCCCGGCCAGCAGGAGCGGGCAGAAGATGTTATCGGGGCCGGGGGTCTCGGTCCCCGTGCACCCGATCGGCAGGGCGTGGGCGGGGGTGGCGGGCAGGACGGCCAGCCCGAATGAGGCCAGGGCCGTTGCAGTGCTCATGGCTAGGGACCGGCGGATGCCGCTGGAGCCGTGAAGGATACGCATGGGGGTACTCCTGTTCTATTCGGAGTCGGACGGGTACGGCAGGGTGTCCTGTTCTTGTGCCACGGGGGCCGATACGGCGGGGCGAGGGTGGAGGTGAGCGGCGAAGGGGACGAGGAGGAGGGACAGGCCCCGGGGGCGGATGAGGGGCGCACTGGCCGCTGTTTTCCGCCGGGAGAGCGTGGTCTGGCTTTCTGTACCTGCCCGGCTCCCTGGCTCTGCTTGCGGGGCCAGGAGCCCACAGGTCACCGCTGGTGCTGCAGGTCGGCTGCCTGGACGGGTGTTCGGTTCTTGGGGTGCTGCGCGGTGGCACAGCGGGAGGGGTGTTCCTGCGCCCCTGGGGGATCCTTTCCGATCTCTGGCTACCGGGTCGGGGGCCAGCGGCCGGGTCTTTCGCGGGGGACAGCGCACTCCCGGGGCGGGAGCGCGGTGTCCATATCAGGCGCATCCCCGCTGTCTGCGGGACATCAAACCTGCCGGGAGACTGGGGGCATCGGGTGGGGCCAGCGGGAATGCGGTTCCCCCGGATGGCGTAATCGACACCCATCTCCATGTATCCATTGAGCCAGTTCTGTTGATCCCGTCGCGCGGCGATTGCCGAAACCAGCGGATAGAACTAACCGCCAGAGGTTCTTGCAGGAACGGCGGCCAACCATCCGGCGTTTGGCCACCTGCAGTCGAGTACAGCATTGAACTAGTGGTCGGTGGAGGCGTCGGGCTCGAACTCCCAGGCCAGCACCGTCCGCTGTTCAGGAAGTCCCGGTTGTGACGCGCTCCCCGCCAAGGAGGAAGAGAGCTCGGGCGGGGAATACCCCAGCTCGCTGCGGCCTGGCGCCACGGCCCTTCCTGCGCGTAAGCGCCGAGATGGGGCATCGGCCCATGGCTGCCAGGAACGCTCGGCCGCCGCAACGAGGAGCAGTGCGCCAAGACGGCACGCCTCCTCGACCGACTCGCTGTGCCGCAACAACACTGCGAGGCGGGGCTGGCTCGGATTGGCAGACGACGTAGCACCGCCGTTGTCAAGTTCACCCGGGATTGTCAGCGGCAGGTGATATGCCTGCGCTACGGACGAGTTGGCCCGTTTGAGTGAAAGGTGGCCAGGACATGGCAGGGGAACTCTACGTCGATCACGAGGTCCTCAAGACCTTCGCGGGCAACAAGGTGAACGTGCCGGGGGAGGAGGCGAAGGAGCGTCGTCGGCAGGTGAACCACCTTAGGGAGCGGCTGGAGAGCTACATCGCCGACCACCCGGACTTCGACCTGGTCAAGCTCCGGGCCTCCGGGAGCACGGCCAAGCACACCGCGATCCGGCGGCGCAGCGGAGAGGGCTCTGATGCAGACGTAGCCGCCTATCTACGCGTCGCCGACCCCAAGGTCGATGTCTCCACCGTGCTGGACTGGCTGCGGGACCGCTGCATCGAGGTCTACGGCAAGACCAAGGTCGCAGACGACTTCGTCCCGTCGGACCACGCCGTAGGTATCACCATGCGAGGCACCGGCTTGAAGATCGATGTCGTACCAGTGCTCTACACCGGAGAGCCGGACGACAAGGGCTACTTGGTCACCAGCAAGGGCAGCAAGGTGCTCACGTCGGTCACCCTGCACCTGCAGTTCATGAAGAAGCGGAAGGACGCCGCCGGCGATGCCTACCGAGAGCTGATCCGTCTCCTGAAGGCGTGGATCCGCGAGAGCAAGATCACCGACCCCGACCTGCGCTGCAAGTCGTTCCTGCTCGAACTTCTGGTCGCCCATTTGTGGGAGACCGGCTGGAACGGCGAGTCGCTCCAGGTCAACGACTACCCGCGAGCGATCGAGCAGGTGCTCTCCTACATCGTCCGCACCGGCCTGCAGCAGCCGATCGTGTTCACCGACTACTACGAGGCCAATGAGATCGCGCCCTCCTGGGCCACCGTCCAAGTCTGGGACCCGGTCAACCCGGAGAACAACGTCACCTCCACCTATACCGAACTGGACCGTCAGCGGCTGGTGAAGCACGCCAAGACGACGCTCGACACGGTCGCGTGGGCCGCCCACGCGACCACGAAGGGTGACGCGAACGACGCCTGGCGCGAGCTGTTCGGCCCTACTTTCCCGGGAGCGTAGTAATGACCGGCTCGTACTCCAGATCGTCCTCGTTCACGATCACCGACGCCCGATACATCGGCGGAAAGATCGGCGCGGACCTGCGCCTACTACACAACTACTTCGGCGCGCCTGCCTTGAGCAGCATCGACAACTACATCGAAGGGGTCGCCCTCCTCCTGCGGGACGGGTATCTCGACATGGTCGACTACGGCTTTCGCGATCCTGGAAGCAACGCCTGGAAGCTGCGCCTGCGTTACAAGGCCACCCGCGGCGGCCAGCTCACCGACGGGCGGCCGGGCAGCCTCCCGGACTCAACCGAGCTCGCGGGCTGCCGCTTCTACAGCTACCTGACCTACAGCTCTGCGTTCTCGGACTTGTCCAGCAGCGAACAGGCCGGAGTCAAGGGAAACCTGCCGATCTCCCGCACGACCGGCGACGCCCCGACCGCACTCGCGGGCACCAGCACGACCGGTCGCAGCTACGCCCGCAACGGCGCTGCCGTTGCCCGCGACGTCTACGTCGCCTTCTAGCCCAGAGCTACCAGCAGGAGGACCAGCACGTGACCAGCCAGGACGATCTGTTCCACCCCGTCATCGAACTGCCCGAGAGCACCCGCCGCGCCCGCTACGACCGACTCGTGGGCCTGGATGACATAAAGCTGCGCCTGCGCAAGGAGGCTGCCCTGCTCGCAGACCCCCGCCGCCTCCAGGCTTGGGCCGCCACTCACCACGGCGGCGATGTCGCCGCACTCACCTTGTTCGCTGACCGCGCGCCGCTGTTCATCTTCGCCGGTGACGTCGGCTCCGGAAAATCGGCCCTTGCCGAGTCATTCGGCTGCGACCTCTCTGACTACCTCAATTTGCCCGTCTATTTGTACAGGCTCAAGCTCGCAACTCGCGGTAGCGGCCTGGTCGGCGAGATGACGTCCCTCATCGGCGACGCCTTCACCCACATCCACGATGCGGGCCAACGTGCAACCGGCCCTCACGGTGTGCGATCCGTCCACATCCTCGTCGTGGACGAGGCCGACGCCCTTGTCCAGTCCCGCGAGGCCCAGCAGATGCACCACGAGGACCGTGCCGGCGTCGACGCCTTCCTGGCAGGCATCGACAGCCTCGCCGGCACCCGGGTCCCAGTCATCGTCGTGCTGTGCACCAACCGCGTCGGCGCCCTCGACCCCGCCCTCATGCGCCGCGCGGCAGCGACCTTCACCTTCACCCGTCCCAACGGCCAGCAGCGCCATGCTGTCCTCACCCAGGCGCTGGAAGGACTCGGCATCGGGACCGCAACCGTCAGCAAGATCGCTGAACTGACCGGCGCCACCACCGACCGACCCGGCTACACCTTCTCCGACCTCACTCAGCGCCTGGTCCCGGCCGCAGTCTTCCGCGCCTTCCCTGACAGGCCGGTGTCCGACGAGGACCTTCTCTCCCTCGCCGAAGCCCTCCAGCCCACTCCTGTCTTTACTGAGGAGCGCTGATGGAACCCCTCCCTGCACCCGGTCCCACGAGCGTTCGGACCATGGGCGACTACTACCAGTGGCTCGCCGTCTGGGATGCCTGCCTGTGCCTCCTACGTGAGAACGCCGCCCGCTCGCACAACCCGGTCCGATGCGTCGGCGTGGAACTCGATGGAGTCGGAAATCTCGACGACGTCGTCCTTCTGCGCGACGCCCCTCCGAGCACCTACAAACAGGTCAAGTACGCGGTGGACAGCTCCACACCCGTCAACGAGGAGTACCTGACCAAGCCCAGCAGGGACGGCGGCCCGTCGGTCCTGAAGAAGATCGCCAAGGCATGGCGTCAGTTGACCGCGGACGGCGACAGCGCGGAGCTATTGCTCGTCAGCAACCGCGCGCCCGACCCGGGTGACGAGCTGGTGGCCGTGCGCGATGCCCGCACAGGTCTCCTGCTGCCCAAGGCGGCATCGGGGGGCGCCGCATCGAAGCTCGGTCGGGCCCGTGCCCGCTGGGCCCAGGCAGCCGGCCTGACCGAGTCCGAACTCGGTGAACTCTTGTCCGTACTGCATTTCGACCTGGCCCAGGACATAGTCCGGTACCAGGAGCACCTTCAGTTGCTGATGGCACTCACTGGTCTGCGCCACGATGAGCAGGCGCTGAAGATCGGCGCGGGTTGGGTCGCCGAAATGGTTCGCGACGGCAGACGCAAGCTCACCCCAGAGATGGTCCGGTCCGCCGTGGAAACCCTCGGCCTAAAGGCTGGCCCAGCTCAGGCCATCCTGTCGATTGCCACCCTCAAGCCCGATCCGATGGCCCGCACCGCCGACCACGCCATCGACTGGGTCGACCGCTTCGACGGCGACTCCGACTTCACCAAGCGCCGCCCCGTCCCTACAAACGCCTGGAGCCAGCTCCAGGCGGAAATCGAGGCCGCCCCCGGGCACCTTCCCGCAGGCACCACCGCCATCTCCGTCACCGGCAGCATCCGGCTGGCACCAGCCTTCCTGGTCGGCACCACCTTTCGCATGGTGACCGGGACCGATCTCGCCGCTGATCAGCGTGGCCAGCTCTGGTCCACCAACGATGCGTACGACCACGCCTTGGTCCCCGGAATCGCAGAGCACCCACTCGGCCAGGGCGACGAGCTCGCCGTTGCCATCGCCGTCGCAACCGATCCGACCGACGACGTCCTGGAGTACCTGCGCGAGCAGAGCCTGCCGGTCTCCAAGCTCGTGATCTACACACCGCCCGGGGGCGTGGCGAAGGACAACTCCCTTCCCGATAGCTCGGCAGCAAACGCCTTGGCCGTCGGAATTCGCAATCATCTTCGCCGTGTAGCCCGTCCTGTGCGGCGCATGCACCTCTTCCTCGCCTGCCCAAAGGGACTCGCAGTCCTCCTCGGCAACCGCTGGAACCGGTTGTGCGAGACCGTGGTTTACGAAGACATCAAGGTCGATGAAGGTTACGAGCCCGCCTTCACCATCCAAGCCTGACAGCATCGCGGAAGCTGGACGGGCCACCCGCCCTGGTCTCATTCGCCTCCGTCCAGCACCGTCCGGACTGTGGCGTCTCGGCCCCTCCGCCGCAGGTCAGGACACCCACGGCCCCCGCCGGACCCCCAGACGAACATTTGGAAAGCGTGTTGGGGCTTCGCAACGCAGTCACACGCCGTGCTGTACAACAGCCCCCACGACTGACCATGACCGACGGCAACTCCAGAGACACGGAAGACACGGAATGAGAGCCCATGACAGAGAAGGAAACGGCGATCCATGCCATAGCGCAGCTCGCTGACCACGTGCATTGGCTACGGGAGTGTCCCGACAAGCCAACCTTGCGCAACCGCCTCCGCCGATGGGCGTACCCCGAGTTCTACCGATTCGAACGGGCCGCCACCTCGCCGAGACCCTGGGTCGACCGGCCAGCCGGGGCCTATGAGCGGACAGGTTGGCGCATCCGAGCGGCATATCTCGGATCCGACCTGGCTTTCGAGGTCGAGTACGTGGTCTGCGATCTGTGCGAGATCGGCTGGGTGGAATCGCCTCACTCCTATGAGGGCTACACGCGCTGCGGCCTCGCATCAGCCGCTCTCCGGTCTCTGCGCCGTGGCTATCCGGGGTCAGGTGGCATACGGGGGGCGGGCACTTCCGCGAGTCCGAGCCCTTCTGGGATTCCGTTAGCGTGGGCGTTCCCGGGGGCTACGCCCAGTCGAACGCCTCGCCGTACTTGCTATCACGGTCACGCAGCAAGAAGCGGAGGGACTCCATGCGTTTGCCCAGGTCGACGGCGAGATTCCTCGCCTGCTGCACTGTCCAGTCCCGCGTCGGGATTCTTCTGGGCAAACCGCAGGACGAGCATCTTGACCGCTGCTCTGGCAGGCGCGCGACCGGTGCACCGACGCGCGCCGTAGTCCCACTTCGCGCCAATGAACCTGCGGTGCCAGGCGAGCAGGGTGCCGGGGTGACCGGGAAGACCTCGCGCCAGCGTCGTCGGGGTATCAGCGCGGACAGCACGGCGAACCAGAACCGGTCGGCGGGCCCGTAGCGGACCCGACCGGCCAACTGCCCGCGCAACACCCCATTCTCGTGCCGCAGCACCACCAGTTCCGCGTCCTTCGCCGCCTCCCTGCGAAGCACTACCGACGGTATGGACAGCAGCTTCCGAGCCACCTTATACGGCAAGGACACGTTCACGCGGACATGGTCCCAGTGGACCCACCGCACCCCGCTCACCTGCGGCGACGACTTTTCGAGCGGGACAGGATCGAATCCCTGCAACTACCTGGCCTTTCTAGAGCTTGCAGCAGCCTTGTGCTGGTGTAAGCACCGCATCCGCGCCTCACCACGTAGGACACAGCCCAAGACACGGCGAGTTCAACCTGAGTAGAAGGAGTGGCACGCTGACACCACAAATCCCATTCGTCTTTCACGGGTCTTGGGGCTAGGCAGCGGGTGCCTCGCGCGCTCCCGTTCGCGCTCTGCCTCATCTGTGGGGTCCACGTCAACGTAAGAGTGCCCGGGGCCGGAATGTCTGCTTCGACCACACTGAGCTGACCAGTCCAGCCACGTTTCCTGCCGTGAAAGGGAATCGCCATGCGCCGTGTCCTTACCAGCATCCTCGGGGCCACCGCACTCCTCGGCGTCCTCACCGCCCCTGCCGTCGCCGACTCTACTGCTACCGCACAAGGCCCGCCGAGCGTCGTTGCGGGCTACGCGCTGAAAGGTCCGACAAGTGCTGCTCCCGGCACCCTGGGTACATGTCCGCACGGTAAGCCTATGGGACAGCACCTCGGCAACCGTCCTTCAGCGACGCGCGATCCAAGCTGCGGCGAGAACGAGGTGTTCGACCCGATCTTCAACGGCTGCGAACCAACATTGGACAACCCGGCCCCCATCTGTCCCCCCGTCGTCGGCGAAGGCGGGTGTAGGTGTGCTCCGGGCTTCATCAGGGAATCCAGCCGCCCCGGCGCGAAGTGCGTGCCTCTGGTACCCATCGTGATGGAAGCACCGGCCCTGGCGCCTCGGACGAGTGCGCCGGTGTGACGATGCGTTCGGAAGTCAGCCGACGGTCTTCGTAATGACGCCAAACCGTTCCTTGGCCAGGTCACCAGCTGCCCGGCGTAATTCGCCCCGCCCCTACCCATCTCGCACACCGGCTGTATACCACAAAGATCACAAGGTCCGTCAGCACCTACGACAAGGCCCTGAGTAGCCGCGTTTGTGGATCTCGTGGACAGCTCAGGCTTCAGTTCTGGTTGAGTGTGCAGAGCTTCATATGCGGGGGCTCAAAGGCCGCGTTCGAGACCTGGCTTCGGCCTCTCATCGTAGGGGACGCGGTCGTCTTCCCGGATGTGCGGGCATGCCTTGGCAAGGGCAGTGCAGGCGGCTCCAGTCTCCGCCAACATCACGGGGAAGAAGCGCTGGGCCTCCTCCGACGGCCCCGTAGTCGTCCATGTGTATCCAGAGGCGCCGCGCAGTGCACGGGTGATGAGGCGACGGCCAATACCGTGGCGTTGCCATTCCTGCTCGATGGAAATCTTGTGGCTCGTAGATCCGGATCTGCTGCCGGTCGGCGGGATAGGAAGGCGGGTGATAAATGAAGCGGATCGGCTGGCAGCTGGTGATCAGGCGGATCCACAGCCAGCGTGCCTGCGTCAGCCCCTCGGGTATGGGCGGCATCTCTTTATCCTTCCCTCGCTGGTGTACCGATGTGTCGCTCCCCTTGTCCGCGGAGGCTGTTCCGGCATCAGGTGCGGATGCTGCGGACGAAGCCGTACGAGCGGCCGGGCACATCGAGTCTCAGACCCGGCGACGCATCAGTAGGGAGGCCGGAACTATGGCGCCCTCACTGGGCGAGCGCCAACACTTCCCGGGCGGGGATAAGCGACGTCGGACCGGTCATTTGGTGCGCTCAGTTCGAGCTGGTGACGCAGACGCTGCAATGCCCTCAGGATTGCGGTGCGGTTACCGGCCTTCTTCATCCATGCCGGCAAGCGGTCGAGCATGCTCATGGTCGGGAAGCCGACACGTTCCCGGAGGCGGGCGGCTATATATGCCTCAAGCACATCGATGTGGCCGCCGTTGTAGGCCCACAGCAGCTTGTTGCAGCAGGGCGCCTGAAGCCAGAGAGGAAGTTCGAAGAAAGGGTCATTTGAGCCACCAAGCGTCGCCGCAACCAGCGCATTGCCACGACGTTCAGCGGTCCAGTCCCTTGTCGTGCCACAGAGCTCACACAACAGCCCTCGCGGCCGGTAGTGCACGCCACCCTTCTTGGAACGGTTGAGTGCAGCCCTGCTCGATAGCCATGCGAACTGGACCAACCGATCAGGGCCACTCGCCCTGGCGACGGTTCCTGCCGCGGTGCTGATACCGACGCCGGCGTCCCTTCCACCGCCCCGGTCGCTCACAGCACCACCGACCATTCCTCAGGTCCACCGCCACGGAGCTCATCAAAACTGACACGCCTTCAGTTAAGTCAGCATTGGGTCAGTATCAGCCCTGCCAGACCGTGCTTCACGCTACCGAACCTGGACATACCCCAAGGGCCACTAAAAGCGCATCTGACCTGCATGTTTGCCGTCCCATCTGGGGAGATCGTAGGGTCACTCCCCCAGGGGCATGCAGGTGTAGCCCACGTGGTTGAGCCGGTCGTTCTTGACCATGCGGCGTCCGACGTGGTGCTTCTTCCCCGATGCCCGGGTGATGGGCGCGGAGCCGGCGTATGCCTTGAGGGTGCGGGCGTCAGAGAAGCGCGTGCGGTCGTCGCCGATCTCAGCGAGGATGCGCGCCCCAAGCTGCGGACCGATGCCGGGAAAGGACAGCATGATCTTCGAGTCGGGGTGTTCACGGAACACCGTCTCGGCCTGGCTGGCGAGTTCGTCGGCCGCGATGCAGGCGGCGTCGAGCTGCCGCAGCAGGCCAAGAAGCTGGGCGCCCATGGCGTCCTCGACCACGCGCGGCTGGTGGGCGTAATCGCCCCGCAGCACACCTTTGATGCGTTCCGCGGTGGCTTCAATACCTCGGCTGCGGCCTGCGCGCGCAAGGGCGGCGCGCAGTTGCGCGATGGTCAGCGTGGCGCCCTTGGCCGGCGTCGGGGCGAGACGCAGGATCTCGCGCGCCTCGAGCCTGGTCAGGGGGTTCGTCCAGGTGGCGAAGGCATCCAGGGCAGCCGGGTAGTACTCGCGCAGTAGAGAGCGGACCTGGTTGGACATTTGCTGCCGGTTCCACTGGGCGTCTTGCTGGGCGCGTGCCAGGACCGCCACCGCCCTGGCCTGCGGAGTGTCGGCGGGGATTGGTCGGTGCACGTGCATGTCGGTGGGCAGGATGTTCGCCAGGACCAGGGCGTCGCCGGGGTCGGACTTCTTCCGCGAGACGCCGTGGCGGTCTCGGTAGCGCGATGCTGCCATGGGGTTGATCGCGTAGACCTTGCGTCCGCACTGGTTGAGCAGAGCGACGAGCAGGCCGCGTGTGGTCTCGATACAGACCGGGATCGGATCATCCGGGCCGTCCCCGTAGTCGGCGAGCAGGTCCGTGAGGATCTTGTAGCCCTCGACGTCGTCCATGATGCGACGCTTCGCCAGCAGCTCGCCGGCATCGTTGATCAAGGCGACATCATGGTGCGATTCAGCCCAGTCGACCCCGCAGTAGATCACCCTGGTTCCCCTGCCTATGTGTCGTTATCAGTGCTGGTGAGAGCACCTACGGAACCGCGCGTCGTGCTAATCACAGGCATCAAGTGCCGACATCTCAGAAGACCTCTCGCGGCGCCAGCGCACCGCACGGGCCTCTGCCTATTCCCAGGGCTCAACGGCCCGGCACTTTCAAGAGGTCACCGTGCGGCGTGCTCACACCACGAGGTCAACGAGCACAACGGTGCGATGGTCGCATGAGCGCCAACTCTCGCTGCTCTTCGCGGCGTTCGGTCGGCACCCATGCGACCTGATCGCGCACCAGGCCGCCCGCCGCTCTACGGCAAGGCATCGGACGCCAGCTATACGACAGGCGTGGCAGCCCAGCACTCGAACAGTCCCCGCCGGAGAACGACCCGGACCGGAACCGTTAAGCACTGATTAGCGATACGAGAACAGGGCCGAGAAGGAGTGGCTGCGAACGGGCCCGTACCGCCCGTGGACAAACCGCTTCAAGGTGAGGTGAAGTGGTTCATGACCTGGGCGGCGAAGGCGGCGGAGGCTTCGACCATTGGTGTGTGGCCAGAGTCGAGTACGACGGTCCGCGCTCCGCGGCGGCCCGCAGCCAGGCCCATCCCCGACCGTGCGGGAGTGAACGTGTCGTGTTCGCCGCAGATCAACAGCAGTGGAACCTCGCTTCCCCGGCCGCACTTCATCACGGCGTCGTGCGCGTTGAGGGCGCGCCGCAGGTTCACAGTCGTATGCGGAAGCCGAAAGGCGTCTTGGTAGGCGGGCGCGAGTGCCTCGCGCAGTGTTTGCCGGTTGTGCGGAGCCAAGGTGTGGTCGCAGGCCAAGAGGGACACTTCCAGGATCCGCCCCTGTCCTGCCATGTCCACCGCTTGTGCCACCATCTTTCGCGTCTCCTGCGTCAGTTTCTCGCTCGCGTTGGTCAGCACCACCCGTGCGACCCGGTCGACGTGGTGCTCCAGCAGAAGGCAGGCCAGGCCGGCGCCGTAGCAGTACCCCAGTAGGTCAACCTGCCGCACTTCCAGGTGCTCCAGGGCCACGTTGACGGCCGCAGCCTGGATCTCGTAACCGGCGATGGTCTCGTCGTCCAGTTCCGAGGCGCTACCGAAGCCGGGTGGGTCGAACGTGATGACGGTGACGTCGTCGGGTAGATACGCCTCGAGCAAATCCCAGTCGTTCATGTCCATCGTAGCCCCGCCGAGCAGGGCGATCGGCCGACGCGTCGATGGTTGCGATGCGGCACGCACCCGGCAGGCGAAGTCGTACCCGGCCATCCTCAGCCGGTGCACGCGCTCTCGCGTCGCGGGAGATCCAGGGGTGCTGATCGCATTCCGTCGAATGGTCATGCCGCCTCCACCTGAGCCGTGTTCACCTTTCGGCGCGCCCCGCACATCTCGGCCGTGGCCGCCCGTTCATAGCTGTGAGGAGAGCCATCGCCGACAACGTCGTCTTGCCGACGGGCGCCGACGCGTGGATTGAGGTCTAGATCAGAGGTCATACCACACCGAGGCAATCTCGACCCCGTCGCATGGCGAGTACGTCTCGAGCACGGTGGCGCCGCGTACGCGGACTGTCCGGGGTTCTTCGAGGCCAGGTGGCTGAGAAGGAGACCACCGATGTCCTCGCAAAGGAACACCTCGCCCACCTCAAGATTCTCCTCGACCACCCACCCGAAATAGCCGGGTGCCGGACGCCTGTGGAGCTCCTGCGTGGTGAACATCCACTGGTAGAGGCGGCCCTCTGCGAAGGCGTCGGTCAGGATCTCCGTGACCTCGTCGATGTCTTCTCGCGTCCCGCTACGCACCTCGGCGGATGTCATCGGATCTGTCTTCCTGATTCATCGGAACACCTTTGCCATGTGAATGCACACAGTAACAGAATATGTACTTAAAGTTAGATTGGTGTGCGCGGTGGGTGTCTGGACTTCAGGGAATTGAGCAGTACCCGCTTTGAGGAGAGGCTAGAATGAGCATTCGAACGTCCCCGGTGCTGGTCACCCTCCCGCCCGGCCCTCCGCTGCCGGGGCCTATCCTGACCGGATTGTGGATCGCGTCTCGCAAGCGGCTTCTTGCTTGTCTTCAAAGGCGCTACGGGTCGACCTTCACGATGACGATGTCTCCGTTCGGCCCTAGCGTGTTCCTGTGCAGCGCCGCTCTGGTCAGGCAGATGCTGACGACCAGTCCGGCGATCGCTGGACTGGGAGAGCCGAACCTGGGCAACGTCCTGGGGCCGGGCTCAACGTTCGCGCTGGACGGTCCCGAACACCTGCACCGACGCAAACTGCTGGCCCCCTCCTTCCACGGACGCCATCTGCACGCCTACGAGGAGTTCATGGTCGAGGAGACCGTCCGCGAGGCGGAGACCTGGCCGCAGGGCGTCGAGTTCGCGACGGCGCCGAGGTTCATGCGGCTAACGTTGAACATCATCCTGCGCACGGTTCTGGGGGCCGAGGGCGAGCACCTGCACCGGCTGCGCGAGCTGATGCCTCCGATGGTCGACCTCGGCGCCCGGCTGACGCTGTCGCCGTTCACCGACCGCGGGCGTTCGTGGGGGGCGTGGGCTCGTTTCCGTAGGATGCGCCGGGAGTACGACACGGTTGCCTTCGACCTCATCGACAGCGTCCGGGCAGACCCGAAGCTAGAGGAGCGCGAAGACGTCCTCGCCATGCTCGTGCAGAGCCGGTACGAGGACGGCGAGGCCATGGCGAACCAAGAGATCGCCGACGAACTGCTGACCATCCTCGGCGCCGCTCACGAGACCACGGCGAACACGCTGACCTGGGCCGTCGAACGACTGCCCCGGCACCCGGAGCTCCTCGACCGCCTCGTGGCAGAGGTCGACGGTGGCGGCTCCGACCTGCTGGCCGCTACCATCCTGGAGGTCCAGCGCACACGTCCCGTCATCACGGACATCAGCCGCAGCGTCGTCGCACCGACGATGTCACTGGGGGAATGGACCATCCCCAAAGGACACCAAGTCGTCATCGCCATTGACTGCGTGCAGATGGACGAGACCGTCTTTCCCAACCCCGAGAAGTTCGATCCGGACCGGTTCATGAATGCCCGGCCCGACACGTACTCCTGGATCCCCTTCGGAGGCGGCACACGCCGGTGCATCGGTGCCGCCTTCGCCAACCTCGAGATGAACGTCGTTCTCCGGACACTGCTCCAGAACTACGAGTTCCGCACAACATGCGCACCGGACGAGAAGTGGAAGTCCCGCGGCGTCTCCTGGACGCCCGCCCGCGGCGGGCGCGCCGTGGTCCACCGTCGCAACACCGCTCATACCCTCCCCCACGCGGCCCCAGCTTCAACGACAAATCCGCCGAACGAGTGATGACGTGGGCTGATAACTCACGGTAGAGATGCACAACGGCTTTTCACCTCCGGCCACCGCGCTCTGCGCCGCGTCTTCGCGGATTGGCACGTGACCAGGCGCCACCTGCTCGTACTGCTTGGCGAACCCGCCGGAGCTCTCCACCGTCTTCGTGACCGTGCCGAGCCCGCCCCCGGCGCCAGTACACCGCCCGCACATGAGCCAGGTCGGCGGTTCTCGACAGGGCACGGACCTGCCCGGCCACCGGGGCCGGACAGGTACCGAACCGAGCCGAGACCGTCAGGTCCGCGCCGATGCCGGCGGGGTTGAACCTGACCACCGGCACACTTCGCCGGTTGAGTTCGCTGATCACCATGTCGGCGGTGACGTCGTCCGCCTCCGTGGCCATCAGTCCTGCTGGCTGTCCTGGTCGTAGCCCTGGTCGTAGCCCTGGTCGTTCTGCGAGTCCGAGTTCGTGGTCGTGGAGGTTTCGGTGCCGGAGCTGGTGCCGCGCTTCCCCATCTCGACTACCTGGCCGGTGCGGTCGCGGCCAGGCCGACCTGGACGCCATCGCCCACGAGCTCAACCATCGTCCGCGCAGGACCCATGGATACCGCACTCCGGCAGAGGTCTCCGCTGGCCTCCTGAGCAGCGGTGATGCGCTGACCGCTTGAGCTCGCCATCATTTGAAGACAGAAATGGATGGCGCGAGCCGGGTCTGATTGCCCGATCGTCAGACGCCAGGTTCATGGGCGGTCGACAGTTCGTCAGCCCGCGCGGGTAGCGGTGATACCGCCGTCGACCGCGATCGTGGCGCCGTACACGTACGCCGCCTGGTCCGAGGCCAGCCACGCGACTGCAGCCGCGATGTCGTCCGGCGTGCCCGCGCGCCCGGCGGGCAGGTTTTCGGTCATGCGGCGGATGACGTCGTCCGAATCGTCGTTGATCGGGGTGCGCGTGGCGCCCGGCGCGACGGTGTTGACGCGTACGCCGCGCGGCCCGAACTCGGCCGCCCAGCTGCGGGCGAGCTGCGCTTCGGCGGCTTTCGACGCGGAGTAGAGGCCGACGTACGGATGCCCGACCTCCGCCATCCACGAGCCCACTACGACGATCGCGCCGCGGCCTTGCTCCGTCATCGCGGGTGCCAGCGCGGCGCTGAGGACGTGCGGGGCGCGGATGTTGACCGCGAGTGTCCGCTCCAGGTCCGCATCGGACAGTGCGAGCGTGTCTACGGCCGGGCATACCGCGGCGTTGTGCACCAGCAGGTCGATGATGCCGCCCGCGGCGTCGGTGGCTTCCCGAGCGAAGTCGCGCAGGGCGTCCGGAGTAGCGGTGAGGTCCGAGGCGGTGAACACGGCGTCGCCGCCGTTGTCGCAGATCTCCTTCACCACGGTGTCGCCGCGAGCGGTGTCGCGACCGGTGACGACGACCCGCGCGCCTTCGGCGGCGAGGCGGTGCGCGGTGGCGGCGCCGATGCCGCTGGTGGATCCGGTGACGAGGGCCGTGCGGCCGGTGAGTGTCTGGGTCATGCCTGCCACGCAACACCGGTTCCGAACGGGGTACCAGTGCGAGTGCTGCCTGGTCACAGCGTGACCAGGCACGCGCTTGCCGCGCCGTTTACGCTGGTGGGTATGCCAGCAGACCGTACCGCCCTCGGGGCCTTCCTGCGTTCGCGGCGCGACGGCCTGACCCCGGCGCAGGCGGGGATCGAGCCGTTCCCCGGGCCGCGGCGGGTGCCCGGACTGCGCCGCGAGGAGCTGGCCGTGCTCGCGGGGCTCAGCTCGGACCATTACAGCCGCATCGAGCAGGGCCGACAGCCGACGATCAGCGAGGACGTCATGGAGGCGCTGTCGCGGGCGCTCGGACTCGACGGCGTCGAGCGCGAGCACCTCCGTGACCTCGCCGCCCCGGTCAGGCGTACCCCCCCCCGTGATGACAGCGCGTCGCAGCAGGCGGACCCCGGCCTGCTGCGGATGATGGACAACCTCGACGTGCCGGTGCTGCTGCTCGGCCGCCGTGGCGTGGTCCTGGCCCGCAACGCGCTCCTCACCGCCGTGCTCGGTGCGCCGATGGAGCCTGGTTCTTCCTTTCTGCGCTGGCTTTTCCTCGACCCGCTCGCCCGCGAGCGCATCGTGAACTGGGCCGATTTCGCCGCCCCGGCCGTCGGCGCGATGCGGTACGAGGTTGGCCGGCACCCCGGCGACCGGCGTCTCGCCACGCTGGTCGCCGAGTTGCGCGCCGGCGACCCGGACGTCGCTCGCTGGTGGGATGACCACGGCGTCACCGACCGTACGTCGGTGGGCAAGCGGATCGCGCACCCGGTGGCCGGGCCGCTGGAGTTCGGGATCGAGTCGGTCGGGAAACCGCACGACCCCGAACAGCGGCTGATCGTCTACACCGTCGAAACGGACTCGTCCACCGCGCGGAACCTACCGCTGCTCGCGGCGTGGGAAACGGTCGCCTGACCGCCACGTGCAACTCCACCGGGCTGCGTCGGAACGTATTCGACTGTGATGACGCTCTGAGAAACGGGCCAGGCGCCCGTTCCCGTGGTGTGCAGCCGGCCGGCAACAGCCAGGCTGGGCCGACCTTCGATCTGAAAGCTACTGGCGGGTTACTTGTCACCTGGTTCGCCGCTCGTTAACGGCGCCCCCATTTGCGGCGGCGGCAGCTTCAGAGAAGGGCGTCGTCCACGAAGTCGGCTCCGGCGGCGATGGCGAGGTCCGGGCCGAGAGCGGCGGCCGGGGTGTGAGCGCCAGGACGTCCTTTGCCCGCGGCGAGCCGGAGTGCGGTCTGCGCGGCCACGGCGGAGGTGAAGTCCATGGCGTCGCCGGCCCGCAGCCAGCCTTCGCGGACGGTGCCGTCGGGCCAGGTGATGACGGCGTGGCCCCAGGTGTGGGGGCGCGGTCGCGGAGCGGCCTTGGCCTTGATCCCGGACATCCGGCCGATCGCGAAGGTCCGCACGGCCCGGATCCGCAGGATCGCTGACAACAGCGGCAGGGCCGCTCGAACGGCGAGCGAGGCGGGAATGAGGCCGGAGGTCGCCGACGTCGAGGGGGCCCCACTCACCCGGTGTGCGGCGATGAGTTCACCGGAGGGGACACCGACCGAGGACATGCGCTCCCCGTCGGGCAGGGTCAGTTGATGGACCTCCCCGCCGAGACGGGTCTTGACCAACCGGCCACCTTCGTAACGGCGGCCCCCGATCGCGAAGCTGTCCACGATGCTGGCGGCAAGGGCGACGCCGAGCACCCCTTCCTCGACGGCGACCGAGGCGAAGGCGTCCACCCGGACTTGGCTCGGCACGGGACGGTTCTCGCACATGCGTGCCACGATCGCCTCGGTCCCGAGGACGCCGAATCCCGCGCCGGTCACCAGGGTGCTTCCTGCTGCGGTGGCCTCGTCGTGCAGGGCGAACAGGCGGTGGAAGGCGGTCGGGTCGTTGGCCTGGTCGAGGTAGTGGCCGCCCGGCATACAGGCGCGTGCGAGCGGGACGGTGCTCTCGGCGTAGTCGCCGATGGTGTTGACCACCACGGCGGGCCGCTGCCGGGTGATCTCAGCTGCCATGGCGTCCGCCCCTGACGCGACGACGATCTTCGAGTCGGCGTCGAGCCCGAGGTCGGCGGCGGCCTTGCGCAGCCGGCCAGCATTACGCCCGACCAGCACGGGGACGGTCCCGGCCGCCACGATCTGTGCCGCGACGGCCCGGCCGACCCGGCCGGTGGCCCCCAGAATCCAGATCTCGCCCTGCGTCATGCAATTCCCACTCTCTGCAATGTCTCACTGAGTCATCACCAGGTTAACATCGATGTCACAGTGAGACATCTCCACGGGTAAGATGCGGGCATGGCACGTTGGGACGCTGGAGCTCCGGAACGCCTGCGCCGGGCGGCACTGGACCTGTTCGGCGAGCATGGCTACGACGCCGTGACGGTGACGCAGATCGCGGAGCGGGCGGGGCTGACCCGGCGGACCTTCCACCGGTACTTCCCAGACAAGCGGGAGATTCTTTTCGCCGGCTCCGAGCGGCTTCCACTCGCCGTGGCCGAGGCCGTTCTCGCTGCGGATCCCGAGCTTGCGCCGCTGCGGTCGGCGCTGTCGGCCCTCCGTGAGGTCGGTACGGAGGTCAGCGCGATCGTCACCGATTCCGAGCGGCGCAGAGCGATCATCGAGTCCAGTGCGGAGCTGCTGGAACGCGAGCGCAGCAAGTCGGCTGAGGTCACCGCCGCGCTTCAGGGCGCCCTGGAGCGGCGCGGGGTCGGGCCTGCTGAGGCGCACCTCGCCGCACGGGTGGCCTCGATTGTCTCCGAGGAGGCGTTCGGTCGCTGGGCCGACGGCGAGGGCCCCTTCCCCGGGTGTTTCGACGCCGCCGAGGCCGCGCTCCACGCGGTGCTGAGAAGCTGTTCCTGATCCCCGCTGTGACCAGCCCGTTCCGTCCTTCTGCCGGAGAGACTGACCCGGTGTACCGCGGAGCTTGGAACGACCACAGCTGTTGACACCCGCGTGACGAGGTAGCTGCCCTGGTGTTGTGACGGTATGACGAACAGTCTGGAAGGTCACGTGTACAGAATGAACGTGAGCTTCTCAACGACGCGGTTTGTGGCTGACCTGGTGCACGAGTTCATGGCAGAACACGGCTTCGGGGGCTGGCAGTTCCTGTTGCCAGAAGAATCCTCCATCGCCCTCGCAACATGATCAACCCCCCGAAGGACTGACAACGCAGACCACTTAGCGCGCCATTGGCGGCTCTGAGGTGCGAAAACGTCGTGCGCCTGCGGTGCCCCCGTACATATGCGTTACGCGCCGGGCTTGCGGACGAACTCCAACTTCTGCGCCGCATTGCTCATGGACAGGATGCCGGAGTCGGCGAGGGCGTACCCACGGGCGCCGGTGGGAGCCATGCCGCAGGCATGCGCCGACCCGCGCCGGTAGACCGGCCTGGAGATGAGACCGGTGTCGTTCACGAACACCAGGACCTCTTTCCAAGCGCAGTGTTTCTGACGGGAGTTGCGCCAGCCCTCGACGAAGATATCCCCGGTCTTGGCCTGCTCGATGGTGACCTGGGCCGTCGGGTCTTCCTCCTCGCCCTTGGGCACCCACTGCCCCACGTACTTCTCGGGCACGGCGCCTTGCCGGCCCTGGCCTTGAGAAGGACGGCCTTGTACTGGCCGTTGTGGGTGGCAAAGTCGAGGTTGCCGTCCTTACGGGTCTTCAGGGTGTACGACGGCAGGAACTTGCACGTGCCGCCGCCGAAGGCGTTCTCGCTACGGGCGTCCCCCCAGGGAAACCGAGCCCTTGGACGCCTTCTTCGGTTCCTTGTTCACCACGCAGAGCGAGGTGCCGGTCAGGAAGAAGGACCTGGCGACCGTGCGGTGCTGCTCGTCCTTCTTGAACTCGACACGTACGCGCGTGTCGCTCAACGGCACGCCCTCCCACGCCCCGAGGAAATTCTTCGGCACGGTCACCACCGCCGGGGTGGCCTCCGTGCCGCCGTCCGCACCACCGTTCGTACCGCCGCTTCCACCGGGGTCCGTGCCGTTGCCGTCCCAGGAGTTCGCCGCGATCGGCACGCCGGCTAAGAGAACCAGCACTCCGACGACAGCGCCGAGGAATCGGGCCCGTTTGAACCGTGACTGCGCGGGCGGGGCACTCGGCTGCGTCGTGCGGCCGCCGGGCGTCGGGGTGCCCACCGAAACAACCACCGGCACGTCGGGCTGTAACTCCTTATACGCATCCACCGGAATGTCCGGCTGTATGTCCGCCCGCACATCCAGTGGAGCCCCCACCGGCACGTCCGGCTGCGTATCCACAGGCACACCCGACGTACATCCCTGCGGACGCATGAAGCCACGATCGGAGTCCTGGGTGTCCCTGGTGGTGGGGTCGACCATGGCTGTGTTCATGACCTCTCCGGTGGAGGCAAGCAGGGCCTGGCCGATGGGAACGCGCTCGGCGTCGTAGGTGTCGAGCAGTGCGGCATCGGCGTGGCCGTGTACGACCATGGCCAGCTTCCACGCCAGGTTGTACGCGTCCTGGATGCCGGTGTTGAGGCCCTGCCCGGATGCGGGTGAGTGGACATGGGCGGCGTCACCCGAGACGAAACACCGCCCGACGTGCATCGCGGGTACCGCGCGTTGCTGGATGGTGAATTTCGATACCCAGCTGGGGATGTCCACGATGGTGTCGCGTCCCAGAGCCTGCGACAACTTGGTGCTGAACTGCCTGGCAATCTGCCCGGACTGCTCAGCATCTCCTTCGCCGGTCGTGTCCAGGAGCCGCCACTTGCCCGGGTCCGGAAACGGGAACAGCATCAGCGCGCCGCCGGCCGGGAACAGCCAGTGCAGGCCATCTCGCTCCAGATCGGTGTGCACGATCGCATCGGCGATCAGCCAGGTGTGGGCGGCTTCGCCTGCCAAGGGGAGCTGGAGGGTCTTGCGGACGGTCGAGTGTCCGCCGTCGCAGCCCCAGAGGTATCGCGCACGCACGGTCTCATGCCCCGCGGCTGAGTCATCGCCTCGGCGCAATTGGGCCGTGACGGCGTCATCGTCGTGCTGGAACGATTCCAGCCCGGTATTCCACTCCACCTCGATCCCTGCCGAAGCGGCATTTCCGCGAAGCACGCGTTCGGTGATCACCTGGTCGATATTGAACATGTACGGAAACCGGGTCACCAGGCCGCCGAAGTCATAGTCGACCCGGGACGTGCGGTCGGCCTGATGGCGGATGAACCCGTTGACCCTCGTTCCGTGCGGAGCGATGTCGCCGAGAATCCCGAGCTGATCGTAGATCTCCAGGCTGCGGGCGTGAGTACCCAGTGCGCGGCTGGTCGTGGCCGGACCAGGCGCGGCATCCACCAAGCGAACCGAAACACCCCGCCGGGCCAGTTGCAATGCTGCCGTGAGTCCTACCGGGCCGGCCCCTACGACGAGGACGTCAACGTCATAGCTTGTCATGGCAAGCAGACCTCCTGTGTCAGCTAAGCTGACACAGGAATGTATCTCGCGAGTGAGAGGGACGCAAACAAGTGGACACTGGGGATCATTCGGACGCGAACCTGCCACTCATCCACCTTCTGCAACGAGGTGTCCGGTGGTTCTCCGACGAGCTGCTGGAGCGCCTGGAGGCCGCAGGCGTGGACCCCATCACGCCGGCGCACGCGACCGTGCTCGCGCACCTGGACCGCGAGACATCGCTGAGCGTCGCCGAACTGGCCCGCCGTGCCGGCGTCACCCGCCAGACGATGCATCGCGCTGTCACGCAGCTCCTCGGCGAAGGTCTGCTGTCCCGTGCGCCAGGGCCGGGGTTCCCGCGCAGTACCCTCATCGGGCTGACCGACGCGGGGTGTCAGCGTCGTGACGTCGCATTGGGAATTCTTCACGACCTGGAACAAGTTCTTGGCAGTCAACTGGGGCCCGCGGCGTTGGCGGAGTTGCGCAACAGCCTGACGCGGGCATGGCCGCAGTGAAAGCCGGCCGCTTCCGTGGACGCCTGCTTCTCGTGACTCCTCCCCCTCGCTCACGAGGGGGAGGAGTCACCAACCGGATCCGCCGCAGGGCCGACGACATGCTTGGAGACCCTGTGCCGGGTCGCCTCCGAACTGCCGGGCCCCAGCCTGTGCGTGGGAACGGAAGTCGCTGACCGGTATGCCCCGGCCGAGGCCGCCCGCCGCGTCGAGAGGGAATGGGGGCCGGTCTCGGTTGTCATGGACTATGCGGGCATCGCCATCGGCGGGCCCTTCGCCCGCA
Organism: Streptomyces natalensis ATCC 27448; assembly: GCF_000935125.1. Classification (GTDB taxonomy): domain Bacteria; phylum Actinomycetota; class Actinomycetes; order Streptomycetales; family Streptomycetaceae; genus Streptomyces; species Streptomyces natalensis. Next base: position 25,862 of record NZ_JRKI01000028.1, read on the forward strand.
CGCCCACGGAGCTGTGGCAGCGGGTCGTCGACGTCAACCTCACGGGCTCCGCCAACACCGCCCGCGCGGGCTTGCGCCGCAACCAACCCGCCGAGTCCATACCCTTGACCAAGTTTCCACCTGGCACACCGCCGGCATCAGCCGCCACGCGACCGCGATCCATGCACTGCCCTGGCTTCGCTGGTGCCAACCCCTGCGCCCCCTTCCCCACCGTCGTCCGCCGGGCCACCCGCCAGGAGCCGGCGCGCCTCGACTACGACGGGGCAACAGCAAACGTCGCGGTGATGGTGACCCGGCGCCACCCTGTGGCAACAAGTCGCGCAGCTCTCCGCAGCAGCCGAAGCCGTCGCCCCAGCGGCTCGCACGGTGTGGGATCCGATGAAGCCGACGCCTCCGGTGACGAGGATCATCGCCTGTCCTTTCTGAATCGTGTCGATCTCGTGCTCATGCCGGGTGGTGTTCCTTGGCGGAGGCGGTGATGAGTTCGTCGGTGACCCACCGCGCGACGTGGTCGGGGTAGGGCGCTGCCAGTCCGAGGACGATGTGCCGGAAACCGGCGTCGATTGCTTCGCCGATCGCGCCCCGGGTCGCATCGGGGTCGCGGTAGGAGACCGGCAGCACGATGGAGCGTGTGATGGCGGCGGGATCGCGTCCGATCTCGGCGCAGTAGCGGTCCAACAGTGCGCTGCGCTCGACGGCGTCGCCGATGTCACCGCCCGGGATGTTCCACAGGTCGGCGTGCTCGGCGACCACGCGCAGCGTGGAGGCGGCGCGTCCGCCGATGAGAAGGGGCGGGTGGGGGCGTTGAACGGGTTTGGGGTTGCCGAAGGCGCCGGTCAGCTGGATGTGGGTGCCGTGGAAGTCGAACGGTTCGACCTCGGTCCATAGCCGCCGGATCACCGTGCACGCTTCGGCGAGGCTGCCCACCGCCTGCGCTGTATCGTGGAAGGGCAGACCATGGGCTTCGTACTCGCGCCGGGCCACCGGATGGCCGGGGCGTGAGCCGACGCCGATGCCGAAGTCGAGGCGTCCGCCGGAGACGACGTCGACGGTCGCGGCGGTCTTGGCCAGCATCGCGGGCGGCCGGAAGCGGTTACTGGTCACGAGCACACCCAGCCGCAGTCGCCGAGTATGCGCGGCGAGGGCGGAGAGCAGTGTCCAGCCTTCGTAGGCCACCCCGTTGGGGTCGCCGCCGATCGGCATGAGGTGATCGAACAGCCACGCGTGCTCGATCACCGGGATGGTGTCGGCCTCGCGCCAGACCCGCAGGATGTCGTGGTAGTCGACCTGCGAGGGAGCGGTCATGATCCCGAAGCGAGGAGGGAGAGGTTGCGTCATGGGACCGTGGTCCTTTCCACGTGGAACCGTGAGGGTTTTCAACGTCGGCAGTGCCGGGGGAACGCGCTGCCCTGACGCGCGTCTGCGGACGAGGACCTGAGCCGTGCCGGCGGTTCCCGCCCGAGGTACGTCGCCTGGGACGGATGGCGCCTCACGGCACGGCTCAGGGACACCCGGGCGCCCCTGAGCGTGCCGCATACCAGCACCACCCGCCGAGCGCGGCGCGTCCCGGCGAGGCTCGCCTACTTGCTCTGCAACTTCCCCAGCGGGTTGGGGTCTTCTTCCAGTGCGACGGCCGCCTTCTGCCAGGCGGTGTCCTCGGGATGGAGGGCGCTGCGCAGGAAGGCGGAGGTGAGCTGCTGGATCAGAGCGACGCGTGCGGGACTCTCGTCCGTCGTTTCGGCGACCTCGTACCCAGGGATGCCTCCGAGCGAGTGCTCTGCCCCGAACAGTGTGAGCAGGCTTTTGCTCCCGGGGCTGTGGGTGTAGGGGTCGGTGAACCAGTCCGGTCCGCGCGTGGACAGGGCGGAGTCGTCACCGTCCCCGGCCACGATGAGAGCGGGCGTGGTCATCGTGTCGAAGGACGGCTTCATGAAGGGGAGGTTCTCGGCGGCGAACGGGGTCAGGTCGTCGCCCAGGCCGGTCAGGGCGAGCAGCACACCCGCCTTGATACGGGGGTCGGACAGGTCCTCGCCAGGAACACCGTCGGAGTCGAGGACACGCGCGCCCAGCAGCGTGCTCGCCGTCTGGGCTCCCCAGGAGTGGCCGGCCACGGCGATGCGGCTGCGGTCGAGGCGCCCGCCGAGGCCCGGTACGGCGGCTTCCAGAACGTCGAGTCCGTCCAGCACGCGCGTGAGGTCCTCGATGCGGAAGCGCCAGATCCGCGGCGTACGGGGGTCCTCGGCGGGGATGCCGAGCGTCCTGGAGTCGAGGTGGGTGGGCTGCAGGACCGCGAAGCCGTGGGCGGCCCAGTAGTCCGCCAGCGGGGCGTAGCCGTTCATCGACCAGCCGAAGCCGTGCGAGAGGACGATGACGGGCAGGTCACTGCCGGTCGCGGGGGCGGACACGCGGACCTGGAGATCCTCGCCGCGGGCCGGGGCGGGCAGGATGACCGGCTTCGCGGATATCACCGTGGTGGTCGCGTGCGCGGTCTTTTGCGCATGCGTGATGCTCGAATCGGACATGGCAGTGCTTCCGTTCGGTGTATTTGCGTGGTGGTGTGATGGACCCGGCGATCAGCGGCGCCGCAGTGCCGGGGCGAGGAGAGGGCGAAGCGGGAAGGCGGTGCGCGGCTTGGGTGCCGCGCCCCTGTTCTGGCATCATGAGCAAAACGGAACGTTGCTCCGATAACAATACGGAGCAGTGTTCCGGTTTGCAAGGTCAGTCACGGAAGGAGCGCCGCGGTGAACGACAGCGGCCAGGGCACGGGAAGCACAGCCGGGTCCAAGCGCAAGGACGCCCGCCGCAACCAGCAGACCCTGCTGGACGCGGCCGCCGCGGTCTTCGTCACCTCGGGCGTGGAAGCGCCGGTACGCGACATCGCGGCCGAGGCCGGCGTCGGGATGGGCACGATCTACCGCCACTTCCCCACCCGGGCAGATCTGATCATCGCCGTCTACCGCCACCAGGTCGACGCCTGCGCCGAAGCCGGCCCGGCCCTGCTGGCGACCGGCCCGACACCCCATGCCGCCCTCGGGCGGTGGGTCAACCTCTTCGTCGACTTCCTGGTCACCAAGCACGGCCTCGCCGCCGCGATGCAGACCGACAACACCGGCTTCGAGACACTGCACGCCTACTTCCTCGACCGCCTCCTGCCGGTATGCACCCAACTCCTCGACGCTGCCGCCGCCTCCGGTGAGATCCGCTCCGGCCTCGACGCCTACCCACTCATGCGCGGCATCGGAAACCTCTGCATCGGCGCCGAAAGCGACCCCCACTACGACGCACGCCCACTGGTCGCACTCCTCGTCGCAGGACTACGCCAACCGCCGGGAGATCAGACGCCGCGCTGACGTCGTCCCTGTCTTCCCCGGCCCCGCCGCCTTTCTCCGCCCGGCCACCGCCGTCCTGGCCGAACTCCACGGCGAACGGATCGCCTTCCCCCCCCCGCTACGCCTCCGGGCCTGCGGGTGAGTTGGCGCTGCGCAGTGACGAGCCGGCGAGCTGCTGTCCGGTGGCTTCCAGCAGGTTGGCCGGCGCGGCGCTGACGGGCTAGCCGTCGTGGTTCGACGGGCGTGAACGGTTCGAGGATCACTTGTAACGTTCGACGCGCAGGCCGCACTGAGGGGTATGAGCCATGACGACCTGCGTGCACTGTTCCTCAACTGCACGCCGAAGAAGAGCCCGGAGCGCAGCCACACGCAGGGCCTGATCGACCTCAGCTCGCGGATCATGGAGAAGCAGGGCGTTCAGGTCGAGCACCTGCGGCCGATCGACCATGCGATCGCCACCGCGGTGTGGCCAGACATGACCGCCCACGAAGCAACAGCACCGCTCGCTGGTTCGGCGGCAGCAGTTGTACGGCGGTCACGAACGCGAGCGAGATCGCCTCGCGAGACTCGCACCGGGCCTCGGGCCCTGGGGCGCTGCCGCGGCCACGTCGGCCGCGGACGACCGCAGCATGTTGAGGCACCGGTTGGTGGCGATGCGGTACAGCCAGGTGCGGATGGACGACCGCCCTTCGAACCCGGCCGACCCATGCCGACAGCAACGCCTCTTGCAGAGCCTCCTCGGCGTCCTGCACCGATCCGAGCATGCGAGAGCAGTGCACCTGCATCTCGCAGCGGTACGGCTCGATCAGCGCGGCGAACGCGTCACGCTCACCCGCCCGCGCCGGCTGGAGCAGTTCGTCCGACACGGGCACCTCTCTCGTCGTCGTCCCACTCAGTTAGTGACACCGGCGGCCGACGAAACTGGTCACCACCGGCGCGCCCAGTTTCCGACGGCCGCCGTGTCCATCTCTGTGCAAGGCCGCACCAGCAGAGCTGAAACGGAGAAGGTCACCATGCCGATGGCCGGCTCAGTCCGAAGGAGGATGACCCGTCATGACCGATCTATCGGATTCCACCACTCTCGTCGTCGGAGCGAGCCGAGGGCTGCGGCGCGGCATCGCGGGTGCACTCGCCGACGCCGGCCCTCCGGTGACCGCGGTCAGCCGGACCATTCACGCGGCCGCCCGTTCGGACATCCGCACCGAGGCCGCAGATGCCGCCGAAGCCGGGACGCCCGGGTGCCTCCTGGGCCGCTACGAACCGGCGCCGTCGTCCTGGTGGCCGGCGCCGCCCCGATCATGCGTCCGCTTCAGCAACAAACATGGGAGCCGTTCTCGGTCGACCGGCACGCCGACGTCCGCATCGCATTCCACTGGCTGCGCGAGGCCCTGCTCCGTCCGTTGGCACCCGGCAGTCGGATGGTCGTGGTCAGCAGTGGGGCCGCACTGGCCGGGTCGCCGCTCGGCGGCGGACACGCGGGGGCCAAGGCCACCCAGCGCCTCATGACCGCCTAAGCACGGGACGAAGCCGAGCACACCGCCCTGGGCATCACCTTCACTGCCGTGCTGCCTCGGCACACGCCCCTCACCGAGCTCCGTCGGCCCGCTGTGCAGGCGTACGAGGCGCGCGCCAGCCAGTCCGAGGACGAGTACGTCCGGCAGCAGGGCGAACCGCTGACCCCCGAGGGCGCCGGTGCCGCCGTGATCGAGCGGCTCACCGCGAGGCCGCCACCGTCGCCCCGGCCTATCTGCTCACTGCGGCCGGTCTGCACGAAACTGTCCTGCCCCCTTGTGACCGGTTTTGCAGGGACATGCCAAGAGGTGCCACGGTGTGGTGGCAGGAGTAGACAGGAAGCGTGTCGGTCGACGAGCCGGACGGGGACGAGGTCCTACCGGAGCTGTGCAGCGTACCGGTGTGCGCCGTGCTGGTGTCGGCCGACCCTGGACGCAAGGGGCCCTGCTGAGCAGCGCCCCTCACACCCCTGGCCCAGCGCATGAGCTCGGACCGAACTGGAAGGTGAATGTCACCATGAAGACACCCCCGATCGTTCCACCGCAGGAGTGGGAGGCCGCGCGCCAGCAGCTGCTCGTGGAAGAAAAGCAGCTGACCCACGCTCGTGACGCACTGGCCGCCAAGCGCCGGCGGATGCCATGGCAGGCGGTGGAGAAGCAATACGAGTTCGACGGACCCGAGGGGAGGGCAAGTCTGCTTGACCTGTTCGAGGGGCGTCGTCAGTTGATCCTCTACCGCGCCTTCTTCGAGCCCGGCGTGTTCGGCTGGCCCGACCACGCCTGCCGCGGCTGCTCCATGCTTGCTGACCAGGTCGGCCACCTTGCCCATCTGAACGCCCGCGACACCACTCTCGTCTTCGCCTCGCGCGCGCCGCAGCCGGACGTCGGACGTCTGAAGGCACGGATGGGCTGGGCGATGCCCTGGTACACGATCATCGACGATTTCGACACCGACTTCGGTGTGGACGAGTGGCACGGCACGAACTCGTTCGTCCGCGATGGCGACCGCGTGTTCCGCACATACTTCGTCAATGCCCGCGGCGACGAGGCGATGGGGAGCCTCTGGAGCTACCTCGACATCACCGCGCTCGGGCGGCAGGAGACATGGGAGCACTCGCCCGAGGGCTATCCCCAAACCCCGCCGTACGAATGGTGGAACTGGCACGACGCATACGGCGAAGCCGAGCCGGCACCGGAGTGGGTGGCCCAAACCAGCCGAGGCGCCCGACGCCGGCCTGACTAAAACCCGACCCGTTACGCCCGTACCGGCTCCCGTCGGACGAGGGATCTCGGAGCAGGTAGCCGAGACCGGAAGCGTGAAAGAGCTGTCATCACCGTGTTCGACGACGACCCGAGCACGGATGCGTACATGGTCATGGTCGCGGCTGTCGTGGCCAGCGGGCGATTGCCTGTGCCCCGGACACGGCCGAAGCGCGAAAGGAGTGGTTGGCGGGCGCCGCTTCCCCCACACCGTCCTGTCGACCTCAGTGGCTCGCTACACCAACCGGGGAGACCAAGATGGGAAAGATCATCATCAGCGAGAACGTCTCGCTCGACGGTGTCGTCCAGGACCCGACCGGTGAGGAGGGCTTCAACCGCGGCGGCTGGTTCCTCCAGATGGGGGACAAAGACCGCGAAGCATGGACCAAGCTCGCGCTCGACGAAGCCCTGGGCGCCGAAGCCCTACTGCTTGGCCGGCGGAGCGACGAGTGGTTCGCCGCGCGGTGGCTCTCCCGCAGTGGTGAGTGGGCGGACAGACTGAACAGCATGCCCAAGTACGTCGTGTCCTCGACACTCCAGGAGCCCAAGTGGAGCAACTCGACGGCTTTCAAGGGCAGGGTACTGACGGGCGACGTGGTGGACGAAGTCTCGAAGCTGAAGCAGGAGCTGGACGGCGACATCGTCGTCTACGCCAGCATCCAGCTCGTGCACATGCTTATGGAGCACGACCTTGTCGACGAACTGCGGCTCACCATGTTCCCGGTCGTGCTCGGGGCCGGCAAGCTCCTCTTCGCCGAGCTCAGCGACAAGAAACCGATGCGCCTCATCAACACCCGCACCGTTGGTGACAGCCTCGCCTTCCTCACATACCAGCCCGTCCGAGATGGTTAGGGCGCGTATCGAGTCGTGATCAGTTGGTGGTCCGGGTGAGGTCTTTGATCCAGATCATCGAGGCGCGCAGATGGAGGCCGGCGAGGTAGCTGTCCGGGGTCTTGTCGTATCGGGTGGCGACGCCTCGCCAGGCCTTGAGCTTGTTGATCAGACGCTCGACGGTGTTCCTCTCCTTGTCGAGGCCAGTGTCGTGGCTGACGGGCCGACCGCCCCCTGAGCCCTTCTTCTTCCGGTTGGCGGCCTGGCCCCTCTTCTCCGGGATCACCGCCTTGATGCCGCGTCTGCGCAGGTGGGCCCGGTTGCCGCGGGAGGAGTAGGTCTTGTCCCCGGTGACGGCGTCCGGCCGGGGTGTGGGGTCGTCCGACGGGGCCACGGACCCGTATCTTCCCCAGCACGGGGATGAACTGCGGGCTGTCCGCGGCCTGGCCGACGGTCAGCACGAACGCCGGCGGGCGGCACTTGCGGTCGGCAGCGAGGTGAACCTTGCTGGTCTGTCCGCCCCTGGAACGTCCCAGGAGGGCGGCCTTCAGCCGGAGTTTCCGCCGACGCCGGATGCGCTGTCGCTCCTCCCGCCCGGGATCGCTCGCGACGTCGTATCCGTCTTGTTCTTCGAGGCTGCCCCTTTTGACCTGGCCTTCTCCGCCTCGGCGGCAGCCTTCTCCAGTGCGCCGAGGTCGTCCTGGCCCAGGCGCATCCCGGCCGCGTCATGGTGAGCGCGCGCGGTGGTGGAGTCGATGCCGACCAGGGACAGGTCCACCGCACCCCGCTTCGCGGCTTGCGCCATCAGGCCCTCCAGCAGGGCCTCGAGGACACCCGCGTCACGCCACTGCCGGAAGCGGTTGTGGACGGTCGACCAGGCGCCGAACTCCTGCGGCATCTCCCGCCACTGCCCGCCGGTCTTGAACCGCCAGGTCACGCCTTCGAACTGCTGCCGCAGCCGCTCGGGGTATGGGCCGTACTCGCCGATCGGCAGGTACGGCCCGATGAACTCCCATTCCTCGTCGGTCAGTTGCACTCGCGTCACGCAAGAAGGTCAACCGCTCCAGGTCCCGCCACGAGGGCGAAACCCGCAGATTGATCACGACTCGATCCACGCCCTAGTAGGCCACTGAGCTTTGTAGTGGGCCACTTCGGTGCTCAACGGGCGAAGGGAATACGTTCAGCCGAGGATTGCGGTGGCTTCGATCTCCACCAGATGGTCGGGGATGTCCAATGCCGCAACGCCCAGCAGGGTGGCCGGCGGTACCGGGGTCATCCCCAGCTTTGCGGACGCCCGACGGATCCCCTCCAGGAGTGCGGGCATCTTGTCGGAGGTCCAGTCGACGGCGTAGACGGTCAGCTTCACCACATCATCGAAGGAACCGCCGACCTCGGCCAAGGCGGTGGCGATGTTGAGGTAACACTGCTCGACCTGGGCGGCGAGGTCGCCTGCGCCGACCGTGACTCCCTTGGCATCCCAGGCGACCTGCCCGGCGATGAAGACCAGCTTCGTCCCCGTCGCGATCGACACCTGCCGATAGACATCGATCTTGGGCAATCCGCTGGGGTTCACCAGTGTGATGGCCATGCTGCTTGCCTCCTTGTCACGGGAGCCCGGGGGCTCGCCGTCACCGGACCAAGACGTCCCTTGGTCTCTTGTGGTTACTCAGGAACCGTAGGAGAGTGGCCGCTGACGTGGAAGTACGCACTTTTCAGTGACGGAGGAACCTCATGGTGACCAAGCAGTTCACAGGCTCACCCGACGAAGCGGACCTGAGGCGCGCGGACTCTTTGGCGCGGGAGATCTTCTCGGACGTCGCCAACAAATGGGCGCTCCTGATCATCGAGGCCCTGGGCGAGCAAACGCTGCGCTTCAGTGAGCTGCGGAACGAAATCGAGGGCATCAGCCACAAGATGCTCACCCAGAACCTGCGCATGCTCGAACGCAACGGCCTGGTCGAGCGGACGGTGCATCCCGTCGTGCCGCCGCGGGTCGAGTACGCACTCACCGAGCCGGGCCAGGCCCTGCGCGTGACGATCGACGGACTGTGCGACTGGACCCACCGTTACCTCGGCCACATCGAGACCTCCCGCCACCGCTTCGACGCCTAAAGGGGGCGATCGCGTCGCTACCCGGCGGCCCAGTGGGATGCTCAGAGTGGCCAACTAGCGTACTCAGCCGCATGCAAGCAGCCGATTGATCGCGACATCACACATCGCCCTAGCTGCCCGCGCAGGCTGCCGGTCCTGTCCAGGTCTGCCAGGCGGTTTCCCAGCCGCCCGGGTCGTTGGTGTGGACGCTCGGGCCGGCCCAGGCGATGTAGCCGTCGGGGCGGAGAGGAGCGCGGGGCCGTCCTCGGTGCGGCGGGCCTGTGCGAGCAGGGTGTTGAGACGTGGAGCCTCGGCTTGTTCGACGGGTGCGGTGTCGGGGAGCTGGTGGTGGCGGTCCCAGGTCATGGACAGGTACCAGGCGGGGCGGGCCTTGCCATAGGGCACGAGGAAGCCGAAGCAGTCGCGGGTGCTGCCGAGGTGAGCCCGGTTCCTGCCGGACCGTGCGCGAGGCGGACGTCGGCCAGGACGACGGAGGACAGGACTGATGTGCCGGGGAAGTCGACGCCCAGCAGATCGCGAACGGTGCTGTGGGCGCCGTCCGCGCCGACGACGTACTGGGCCCTCCAAGTGGACGTCTCCCCTCCGCCTTTAGGGCGGGCGGTGACGGTCACCGCGTCGGTGTCCTGGTCGAGGCCGGTGACTTCGATGCCGCGCAGCACCGCCGCGCCCTGCTTGCGGGCGTGGCGTTCGGGGGCCTGGTCGACGTTGGTCTGCGGGGTGATCATCCCGTACGGGTAGCGGGAGGGCAGGTGGGTACGGTCGACGGCCACACCGGAGAAGAGATTCACGCGTCCGGTGGTGCTGGCATCCGCCAGCAGTTCGTCGACCAGGCCGCGGCTGTCGAGGACTTCCAGGGTGCGGGCCATGGTGGCGAAGGCGCGGCTGGAGGGGTTGATGGACGGCCAGCGCTCCAGCACGGTGACCGTGCGGCCGGCGCGGGCGAGATCGCCGGCGACGGTCATGCCGTGGGCCCGCCACCCACTACGAGCACGCCCATGCGGTGCGTGTCGGGTGCGCCCTGAGCACCTTTCAGGCCGAACACCCGGACGTCGTCGTCCGGCTACGGCGGTCGAGTGGATCCTTCACCGAGCACGCGGCAGCAATGCGTGAAGGCCGCTACGACCTCATGCTGCTGCCCGTGCCCTCCCAAGGCTGCGCACTGCTCGGCTCGGACGTCATCACCGACCAGCTCACCCACATGCGGCTCGGGCTGGCCTGCCGCAGCGACGACCCCCTCGCCCACGCCCGGAACGTGACCTGCGCCGACCTCGCCGACCGCCGCTTGATCGCCTTCTCCGCCGGCTGGGGCAACCGCGCCATCGTCGACAGCCTCTTCGCCGCCGCCGGCATCGAGCGCACCGTCGCCCTGGAAGTCGTCGACACCACCACCGCCCTGACCGTGATCCACCGCAACCTCAGCCTCGCCTTCGTGCCGCAGGAACAGATCGCCACACGCCCCGGCATCACCCAGGTCGACCTCGCCGGACCCACCCCCCTTGATCGCCCTCGCCCATTCCAGCTACGGAGCCCACACAGCACTCGGGTCGGCTCCGACCGAACGCCATGGCGCAACCGATCCGGCGCTCTCATCGTCGGCTCGGCCAGTGTCGCAACCGGCCTTCGGAGTGCCACGTCTCCTTGTCTGCGAGGGCTCGGCGCAGCCGGGCCAGGCGGAGGAGGCGGGGCGATGTCGAACAGGCTGACGGGTGCCGTGGTCTGCGGGGCGGTCGCGGTGCTGCTTCTCGGCTTCGCGTTGCGGGAGGCAGCAGTGGTGCGGCGGCTGCGGCGGGACGGGATTCGCGCGCAGGGTGTCGTGGTCGACAACGTACGGCCCTCTACGTGGCCCAGGGCCGCATCATCGCCAGCTCCCTCTTCCTCCGGGGACACGGAAAATGCGTCGGCAACCCTGCGGGCCACCGACGCTCCGACGTCTGGATTTCAGGTCTGCCGCTCGCTGATGTTGACCATCCAGGTGATGCCGAACTTGTCCGTGCACATGCCGAACACGTCACCCCACATCTGCTTCTCCAGCGGGACGGACACACTGCCACCATCGGACAGCTTGTCCCAGTAGCCACGCAGTTCGTCCGAGTCGTCGCCGCTCAGGCTCACCGCGAAGTTGTTCCCGGGCTTGTGTTCCGTCCCGGGCGGATTGTCGGCACCCATCAACGTAAATCCGCTGGCGGTCTCCAGCATGCTGTGCATGACCTTGTCGGCGTATCCGGGGGGCCTCTCGGAACCGAAGCTGCCATAGGTGTGGACAGCCAGGTCGCCGCCGAGGACTTCCTTGTAGAACTCCATGGCTTGCTTCGCTTCACCGGAGAAGCTGATGTACGGGTTAAGACGAGAGACCACAAGACGCCCCTTTCCTGACGAATGGTCAGCGCGGGCAGCCTACGTCCATCACGGGCAAAATCGGACGACCTGAGGCGCGTGGCCGCTGCCCGGACCACATCAGATACCGATGCGGCAAGAACGCATCGAAGTCATCTCCTGTCGCTGAAGCTCACCATTCAAGGTTCACGCGGCGAGTGTCAGCGACGTTTCCGGAAGCTTGGTCGACGGAGCGCCTCCTGCGGTTCTGCCGTCGTCGTGCCGCACGGGACGCGGCGGCTTGCGGGTGCAACTGTGACCAGGTCGCTCTCATTCAGGAGCCGCTCCCCCAGTGCGGCCGAGGACCACGACCCCAGGGCAACCCCTGAGTGGCCGTGGAGCGGACGGTCTGGCTGTCCGGCTCTCCGGGCGCCAGCGCTATGCCCGGGTTCCCGGTTTCGGGGTTCGATGGTCAACCGGCCGTCGCGACCTTCCGACGCGTCGTCGACGCGCTGGTCGGACCGGAGGCGGTGCACCTGCGCGAAGCCACATGGTTGTCGCGGTGGTGTCTGAAAATCCGCATGGTCGATGGGACAGGACGCCGGCGACCACGGCGGTTCGAGGAGCGGGCGATTCAGTTGTCGGTCTGGTGGGAGGCGAACTGGTCGTGCAGCCGTTGCATGGCGTCGCTGCCGAACATCAGTTCCATGCTGGCGGCGGAACCGGCGGCGGAGCCCTGGCTTCGGAAGAAGAGCGCCTGCTCGCGGGCGGCCAGAGCGGCCTCGGCGTCGCCGGGGTGGGCGACGAGCGCTCGGCCGAGTTCGGCGCCCTTGAGCAGGGCGAGGTTGGCGCCTTCGCCGGCGAAACGGGAGTTGCTTACCCTCCCCGCATTCGGCACAGGAGCAGCCTTCCCGCGATCCGGACATCGGCTTCCACCACGTCGACTAACTGGGGAGGCAGTCGCGAGGTGCACGAGTCGCGGCGGCTGCGCCTATTGTCGTCGGGCGCCAACACGTACAGCCGCAACTACCTCGCCGAGACGGAGGATGGTTCAGCGATGCCGATGCTGAACGTGTTCCGCCGCAACGGTGACGAGATCCGCCACTTCTGGGGCTCGGAGATGCTCTACGCGCCCACCGATCCCGGTCAGGACCCCCGGCACGTAAGCACCCTGGAGCCGCTCTGGAACATGTTCGATCTCACCCCGGACGGGCGCGCAGCCGACTGGGACGAGCAGCTGAGCTACTCATGACGCGAAGTTGTTTGGTGCCGCTCTACAGGGGCATCCGGCCGGCCCGTGTACGCGGCGCCGGTCTCCTTGCCGGTCGCTCCCGGTCGACGACGCGGCGAACTGCCACCGGCGCAATTCGACGTGCATCCACCGAGGCATCAGGCACGGGCAGCGGATCACGTACGTCGTGGACCGATGTGGTCACGCACTTGGCGACACCCTGCGTGCGGGCGGCTTCCTGGAGCTGCTGACGGCCGGTGGCACTGAAGGCGGTGAGCTTGGACGGTGAAACTCTCTTGGGCGAAGTACAGGGCGTCGCGGCCGTGGCCAGCGACGAGCTCCAGCACGCCCTTGGCCCCACCAGCGTGGAAGACCGCGCTGGTGTGAACGGGGACGCAGAGGGCTACTCGCCCAGTCGCTGCACGCACAAGCCAATGACCGGTCTCGCCGACCAGCTCCCGGACGAACGCCTGGCCAGTCCCGGCGACGACCTGCTCCTCAGCCCTTGACGGCTCCCGGGCCCAAGTCGCGTTCGTATAGCGCAGGTTGTTGCGCAGCTCGTGGGCCTCCGTGACCGCTCTTCGCCAGGCTCATTTCGCTGAGCCACATCAACGGCTGGACAGCCCTGGGATCCAGGCCATGCCGAGATACCGGCACCACGGCCCGTCAGGTGATCTGCGCGCGTGGGTCCGATCCTGCCGAGGAGGAACGGGGTAGCGTCTCGCGGGTGGATGGGCGATTTGGTCTGGAAGTTCCGCGTTCGCTGCAAGAGGCGTGCGATCCGCGACGTATGGCACTGCTGGTCTACGACATGCAGGCCGGCATCCTGGGACAGATCAACGAACGTGATCGTGTCATTCGGCGCGCCGTGGAGGTGGTCCAGGCGGCCCGGGCCGCGGAAGTCCGTACGTTCTTCCTGCGACACGTGACGCTTCCCCCTGAACTCATGGGCGTATCGCAATTGCGCATGTGGAGTGGCTGGCAGCGGGTCGAGCGAGCAGCTGATGTGGTGTCACCCTTCCCGCCGGATGCCGCGCAGACTCAGCTCATCCCGGAAATGCGGCCCACGGCTCACGAGGCCGTGATCGACAAGATCACCATGTCGGCGTTCGAAGGCACATGGCTCGATATCGTGCTACGCGACTGTGGGATCACCACCGTTGTCGTCATCGGTGTCGCCATCGAGATCGGTATCGAACCCACCATCCGGCATGCGGCGGACCTGGGCTACATCCCGGTTGTCGTCACCGATGCCTGTGGCGGCGGCGACAGGGAGGCCGCCGAGCGTTCACTCGCTGCGCTGCGCTTTGCGGGGGACGCTCTGCTGACCAGTGCAGAGGAATTCCGCTCTGTACTCGGCTCCGGCTGAGGACGGGTCGAGTGGCCGGCAGAATGCCGTCGGCAGGCGACGAACCTCAGGGGGCCGCTCACAGGTAACGGATTTCGGCTCGGTCAGGCATTCCCGGGCGTTCCGACACACCTGGTTCACCAGGGTCGTTGATCCACCCGCCCCGTGATCAGTCTTCGGCTGCCACTCCCCGTCGCGCAGAGGTGCCGAGGATGGTGGCGGTGAAGTTCGCCAGTTGTTCCCGCATTTCCTCGCGGGGCACGCGCTTCTCGTCGGCCAGATACTCGACTAGGTCGGCTCGGGTGGCGGCGAGCAGAGCGTGGGCGGTGAAGTCGCTTTCGATCAGCCCCGGAATCAGATTCAGCAAATCTCGGAGCAGAGTGTGCCATCGCTCGTAGTGCTCTGTTCGGTAGGGGCTGTCGCTGCCGGCTCCCTCCAGGGCCAGCGCGAGGTGGCGGTTGTCGAGCTTGAAGCACAGGACGGCGTCGAGCAGGGCCGGTACGCGTTGAATCGGCGGCGCGGCGGGCCCCAGCGGCGGCGGGCCCTCTTCGACGGCGTTCCTGATCGGTTCGAGTCGCGCTTCGTACAGTGTGCGGATCAGCCCCGTGCGATCACCGAAGGCACGGAAGAGCGTTCCCTTGCCGACGCCCGCCGCCGCCGCGATGTCGGCCATGGTGACGTCCTCGGGGCTCTGGCACTGGGCGAAGAGCGCGTCGGCGGCGGTCAGTACGGCCGCCCGGTTACGGGTTGCGTCCTTGCGTGGTCTGCGCTCGGCCACCATGTGATCCCTCCAGTTGCAATACGGACCCGCGGTCCGTATTTTCGTCGAAGCGGACCACCGGTCCGTATCGTACGGGACGGAGAACGGAGCATGTCATGCCCGCAAACACCTCACCGACAGATCTGTACCGCCACAGCCTGCGCCTCCTGCTGGACAAGAACATTCCCGCCTGGGTAGGCCTGTGGGCCGAGGGCGGCATCATGGAGTTCCCCTTCGCTCCCCCAGGCTGGCCCGCGCGCCTGGAGGGCAGGGCGGCCATCGCCGCCTACATGCGCGACTATCCCGACCACATCGATCTGCACGACTTCCCCAACGTACAGATCCACGAGACCACCGACCCCGGGACCATCGTGGTCGAGATGCGCGGCCTGGGCCGCGTGGTGGCGACCGGCGGCCCCTTCGACATGACCTACATCGCCGTGGTGGCTGTTCAGGACGGACGCTTCACCTCGTACCGCGATTATTGGAACCCGCTCGCCGTCCACGCCCCCGGCATCAACTTCACCAGGAGCAACCCCCGATGACCGCCACCGACACCACCCTGGTCATCGGCGCCACCGGCACCACCGGCAGCCGTACCGCCGCCCAGCTGATCGCAGCCGGCCACCGCGTCAAGGCCGCCAGCCGTCGCGCCACCCCGCTGCCGGGTACGGAACCCGTCCGCTTCGACTGGTACGACCCCGACACCTTCGGCGACGCCCTCACCGGAGCCGACCGCGTCTACCTCATCCCGCCGGTGGGCGATCCGGACCCGGCCGCAGTCATGCTGCCCTTCCTCCAACAGGCCCGCGCCGCAGGCGTACACCGCGCGGTACTCCTCAGCTCCTCGGCCATCCTCGAAGGGGGCCCGGCCGTGGGCGCGGTACACCAGGCCCTGCCCGGCCTGTTCGACCAGTGGACGGTCCTCCGGCCCTCCTGGTTCATGCAGAACTTCACTGGCACGCACGCCCACGCCCGCAGCATCCGTGAAGACGGCATCATCCTGACCGCGGCCGGGACCGGCCGTGTCGGATTCATCGACGCCGACGACATCGCCGCCGTCGCCGTACGTGCCCTGACCGACAACCGCGCACCCAACACCGACCTGGTCCTGACCGGACCGGAGGCCCTCAGCCACGACGACATCGCCCTGATCATGACGGAGGTCACCGGCCGCCGCGTGGCCCACCACCACCTGACATACGACGCCACGCGTGACCGCCTGGCCACACAGATACCGCTGGAGTTCGCCACAATGCTGGCCGACATGGACCGTGCCATCGCCGACGGAGCCGAGGACCGTACCACCGACACCGTCCACCGCCTCACCGGCCGCCCGCCACACAGCTTCCGGGCAGTCGCCGAACGGGAGCTGGCACACGGCAGCTGAAATGCGCCGCCACCGTGTGCGGGCGCGAGGCCCTGCCCATCCTGGCATGCAGCCCGCCCCGCGGGGTGACGGCTGTGAGCAATCCGCTGCCGCCGATGCTCAAGACACCCTCATAGCGCCCCACCGTAGGGCAGTCAGCTCTGCTCGGGCACCGGTTGCCCAGGCATCAGAACAGCAAGTCCGGCGAAGACAGCAACCATGTGCTTGCTCGACGCCACACTGCAGACGTCTTCGTCTGGTCCACCGGTGATCCATGCGAAATCGCTTGGCCCATCCGTGCATCTTCCGACGACCGCAAGGACATCCGCACATGACTTCCGGCAGCTGAAGCGTCGCACGACGCCGAAGAGGGCGGGCGCCACACCGAAGCGTCGGATTGCTCGTTGCCCCACTCCCCGACCTGGGCTAACGTCCCAACTCCGATACCACTTCCCTCAGAACTTCGCAGGGGCTAGGTCCGCAGAAGCACAATCAGGGCTGATCGTCGAGATCCAGGCGATGGGCCGCGGGACCACCACCGCGGTCAGGAGCTTGTAGAACTCGTTGCGGGACATCTCAGCGGGGTCAAAGTCAATGCGCATGGTGATCAGTATCCATACAGGCGGCCGCGGATCCTACAGCGGATCCACGGCACCACCAAACCCCTGAGTTCGACAGAAAGTGCCCGGTATCGGACCCATCGAGCGCCAGGAGCCGACACCGTACCCACAGCAGCCCCCACCGTCTGGGAGGACTTCGAGGTCCCCGCGCATGCCCGCGGCGGACAGGTCACCCTCAACCTCCACGACCACCTGGCCGCATACGCCCCCAAGCGCCCGGGCGCGTACCTGGGCGCCCGGGCGCGTACCTGGGGATCTCCTCTGACCGCTTCGGCCTGGAGGCCGGCGTCGAGCGCCAGCTTGAGGGCGCCGAAGACACCCGTGCACGCCTGCGCTGGGGCCCGTTCGCCAAGGTTTACCGCGAGAACGACACCTCCGCTTTCAAGAAGCGCAAGGTCATCAAGCCCGACGGCTCCATCGACTGGATGGTCCTGCGCCCCGAATTCCGCCAGCTCCTGGCCGACCCCGCCAACGGTGTCATCGACGGTGTGATCTTCTACGACCTCGACCGGCTCGTCCGCCAGCCCCGGGACCTCGAAGACCTCATCGCATGGGATCGCCCAGGGTCGCATCGCGTACGGCTGGGTTCGCAAGGGTGAGCGCGAAGGACAACTTGTCCCTGATGAAGCCGACATCGTCGTCCGTATCTTCCAGGACTTCATGTCGGGGGAATCGGCCTACAGCATCGCCAAGACCTTCAATGCCGAAGGGATCGGGCCTCCTGCCGCCCGCACCTGGTCTTCCACAATGGTGGCCAAAATGCTCCGCAATCCCCGCTACGCGGGCATGGTCTCCTACGCCGGCAAACACCGGATCCAAGCTGCTACGGCCGGAGACGGCTGGTCCGTCGTCCTCTTCGACGACGAGGGACGCCCCTTGCTCGGCTCGTGGGAACCCATCGTCACTCCCAAGCTCTGGTCCCGGTTCCAGTTCGAGTGGCAACGCCGCCGCCAGAAGGCCGGAATCAAGCCCGGTGATTCCGGCGACCTCTCCGATGCCGGGGGCGGCGGCGTCCCGGGCGGTGAGCGGATTCACACTCCACCTCTGCTGGATGGTTTTGAGCACCGAGGTGTGGTCCAGCGGCACGCTGTCATCGGGGACGCGGAAGACGGTCCCGGGCGCGATGAGCGGGGAATCCAGCACTGTGGGCACGCGCACCCCGAATCGGGTGAAGTCGAAACCGGCTTCTCCGGCCGATTGGTCGGGCGGTGTCGCGCCGGCGGGCGGTGGCACATGGTCGTAACAACCGCCGTGCTCGTCATAGGTGATGACCAGCAGGGTCTTGTCCCAGTCCGGTCCGGTGCGCAGCGCGTTGTACACGTCGAGGATGAGCTGTTCGCCCTGCGCGACGTCATCGTTGGGGTGTTGGCTGTTTCCGTCGTGCTTCCAGGCGGGCTCCAGGAAGGTGAACGCGGGGAGTGAGCCGTCGGCGGGTGCCGAGGGTGGAGGGGGCACGGATTCCGCCATACAGAGTCGGCATGGCACCGTGCCGCAGGACGTCCAGGTCGTCGATGCAGTCCGCGCCTGCGGCCATGTCGGCCACGATGCTGGCGACCTTGGCGTCCGCTGCGGCACCCGCGCTGTTCTTCGCCCCGCTCAGCCCCACCTTCTGCGCCGTCAGACGGGCGAGCCCGCACCGCTCTGCCAGCCGCATCACCGGGACCAGCCCGGCATACGCGACCAGATTTCTGTCATCGAACGCGGCGGACTCCGCCGAAGCGGCATGGGAAGACTGCATCTCGCGGATGTTCTCTTGCTCTGTGGATGCGGAACCGTAGGAAGTCCCATCTTCCCAGTTCAGAGGCCATCCGCGTCTCCATCTTCAAGCCCTGGAATGGCTATCGACCGGCGAGTCAGTCGAGGAGACGGCTCATGAACAGTGCCGTTTCCCCCTCGGACTCGGTTCCGCTGTAGAGGGAAGTGTCCAGGCCGCAGAAGGTGAAACCCATCCGCTGATAGGCGCGGATGGCCGGAGCGTTGATATTGGTCACTTCCAGCCAGACGTGCCCGGCACCGCATGCCCGGGCCCAGTCGATGGCGTGGCTCATCAGCGTGCGTCCGATTCCGCGGCCCTGGTACGGCCCGGCCACCTCAATATCGGCAATGACCAGCCGCCGGTTCCAGGGCTCATACTCCGTGTCGACATAGCCGCATACGCGATCGCCGTCCAGCGCGACGAACCGACGCTCACCCGCCGACGCCTCATCATCCTCGGGCTCGTCGTCGGGGAAGACTTTGTGAACCGGCGGGTCCAGCCGAGTGGACCGAATAGTGAACCCGTCCCCGGAGTCGAACACTTCGAAGACGGTGTCAGAGCTGAACTCGCCTTTGATGGCTACGGACCTGTCCCTCTCGCTCTCAGCAAGGCGATAGGTGATTTCCTCCACAGCCTCATGTCCGGCTGATCTACTGTCAGGTAGCGTCACGTCCTCACCGTACCGGTCTGGTGCACCAGGGCGGTCGGGTCCAATCCGCCAGCCGGTTCACCGCCAACAGACCCGCGTTCGCGATCAGACTCGCTCCGTCGAGCCAGACAAAGACCACCGAATCGGCATGGGACGCTTTCACCCACGAGATGCCTCACCGATCGTGCGTGAAGAAGCCTTCGGCAAGCCCATCATCACAGGTCAAGAGGCATCTCTCACGTTCCCGCCACACATCTCCCAGGTAGCACACCGGTGGATCGAGGCTAGCCGGTACGGGATCCGAGAGCTGCCGTTCACATCGGCGTCCGAGGAGCCGCCGCAGCCGCAGACCGACGCGAGTGCCACGCCCATGAGCCAGGCTGTGCCGCGGCGTTCAGTGCGCCGCGGCGGGCACGGCCGCGTCCTCCTGCGGGACAGCTGCGGCGGGGGTGTCGGTGAGGCCGAGGCGGAGGTGTTCCACGTGGTGGAGGGCCTGGTCGAGGAGTGCGGCGACGTGGTTGTCGTGGAGCGCGTAGACGACGGAGCGGCCCTGGCGGGTGCCGGTGACCAGGCCGAGGTTGCGCAGCAGGCGCAGTTGGTGGGAGCAGGCGGACTGCTCCATGCCCACGGCGGTGGTCAGCTCGGTCGCCGCGCACGGCCCCTCGCGCAGGCGGGCGAGGATCAGCAATCGGGAGGGCGTGGACAGAGCCTGGGGCATGGTCGCGACCTGTGGCGCGTTCTCCGGGGTCAGGCACGCCGCCCGTACGTCCACGAGCAGGCGAAACGTCGCGCTCTCCCTGCAACGCTCGGCGCGGCGTGCCCGTAGACCTCATCGACCATCTTGGCCGACTTCCAGCCGAGGCCGCGGCTGTGCCGTGGGTGCGGACGTCCGCTGATGCCGGCGGCGAAGGCGACGGCAGTGTTCTGTTCGTCTGAGTGTCGGTCGCGGCACTGGCGGCGGATGCGGCGGGCGTGGGCGGGACCGAGGTGGTGAAAGCCGGTGTGACGTCCAGCTCCGCCGCCGACTGCGTTTGCGCAGCAGCCGCTGCCCCCAGTCCCACGCCGAAGCCCACATCCAGTGGGCGTTTATCATCCTCATGTCCCGCCGTCCGGCCCGGCAGCTCCGCCACACCGAGGAGGTCCCGGACACCCTCGCGACAGCCGGCTGAAGATCCCTCCACTGCCGTTCGGCTGCCCGCCCACTGGACGCCCATCCGAACGGCAAACAGGAACATCACCACGCTTCAAGGCGCCGGGCCCGTGCGGCCGTGCGGCCGTGCCTCATGCTGGCTTTCTGCCGCGGCCGAACCCCGCACCTCAGCCGCCCTCCTCGCTTCCTGGGAAAATACTTGCCTGAGCGGAAAGCGCCCTGATACTTTCTCCTCAGGAAAGTAATTGAATCCATGGAAGCACGGAGGTAGTGATGGCTTCTCAGCCCACCCCGCAGGAAGCGGCCGAGGCGCTGCGGAACATCGACCAGCGCGCCGAGCAGGCCCGTGGATCGTTGCGTAACGCGCCACGCTGGTTGGACTGGCTCGCCGGCGCGGTGATCTTCCTGTACTGCACGTCCATCGACTTCTTCCCCGGCAGCGCCGTGTGGCGAAGCTGGATCTTCGCCGCACTGGCCGTCGGATACGCCATCGCGCTCCGCACGAGGCGAGGGTCGGCGCTGCTGGGCCAATCCGCCCGGATCCACCGGCAGGCGGTTTCGCCGAGGTTCGTTCTCATCGCACGGCTCACCCTCGCCGCAGTGGTGGCAGCCTCCGTGGTGGCCGTGGCGCTCCTGGGCAGCGCGCACACCAGCATGTACGTGCCCTACCTGAGCACGATCCTCGGCGCGGTCCTGGCCACCGCACTGATCGGATTCGGCACCCGACTCCGCGCCGGCCTGGCCACGCTGGCCGGCAGCGGCCACCGTATGGGGGGCCTCCCCGATGGCCGCAGCTGAGCTGTCCCCACTGCTGGTCGATCCCACGAGGCTGTCCATCGTGTCCCTGCTTGCCGCAACGGAGTGGGCGGAGTTCGGCTTGGTACGGGAATCGGTGGGCATGTCCGACTCAGCGCTGTCCAAGCAGGTGACAACGCTGAGCAAGCCGGGATACATCGAAGTCCGCAAAGGCTACGTGGGCAAGCGCCCGCGCACCTGGCTGAGCCTCAGCGATACCGGACGCAGCGCGCTGCAAGCGCACATCGCGGCACTGCACCAGATCGTCGAACAGGCACGGCAGACCGGGCAAGCCCGTCGCGTCGACACCGATGAGCCGGCGACCTGACGCCGCGAGGACAAAGACGCCGAGCAACCGCGCGCGAGTGCCGGGGGCCCACTTCCCGGACAGGTCGACGCGGCGCGGGCTGAGCAGATGCGCGGAGCGAGCCGTGTGCCGCCCGGTCCCCACGGTGAGTCCGCATCCACCAGTCACGTGGCCCGGGCTCAGCGGGCAGCTTGGGATCCGTAGCCGCGGAGGTTCACCATGGATGAGCCAGCTACGGCGACGTGCGGGCCCTTGCAAGGACGCTGGGTGGTGACCCGTAGGGGCATGGCCCCATCGAAATCAACCGTGACGACCGCAACTACCGCAAGGTGACTGTCGGCGGCGCGTTCGCCGTGTTCAACACCCGTGCCCGGTAGGGCGTTTGTTGTGCCACCAACCTGGAAGGTGATCCACATGTCATTCCTCAGCAATCTGAGGCGTAAGCGAGCAGAGCAGATCGAGCAGCGCCGTACGGAGGCCATGTTGGCAGCGGCGGCGCGGGGCGCCACCCCTGAGCAGGTGCAGCGCGCCGGAGAGCGGGCGGCGCGGGGCAACACCAACGCCGCCATCGCGGGCTCGATCGCCGCTACCACCAGCTCGATCACCTGAAGCGAACTGAGGCAGCAACTCCCGGTGGGCTCGGGCACCCGCCAGGTGTCCTGAGCACCACGGCACCCTTACCGCTGGTCTGCTCCGCGGAGCAGACCAAGGCCGAATACGCCGACGGCATCCTGCGGATCGAGACCTCGGCGGCGAAGCACCAGATCCTCGGCCCCTGGCCAACCGCCTGCCGCTGGTCCGAAGTCGACGATCGCGGTACGACCTGCGAGGGGCACGGCTACTGCCGCGATACCGGCGGTGCATTGCCCCGCTTGTGTTGAGAGATGGTGTTGCTCCTGCTCACTCCCACCGCGACCGCACGTAGGAGAGAAGAAGGGTGAGAAGCCAGGCGGTCGTCGTGCTCTACGTGCTCACGCTGGTAGCCGTCGTGGTTGGCGTGGACGTCGTGTTCTTCAGGCATCAGTTCTGGGAGCGGCTGATGGTGAACGTGGGAATCGTCCTGGCGTTCGTAACGTTCTCTTTGAGGCTCCTGAAGCGTTCATGAGCGCAGTCGCCGCACGGCGGCTCACCCGGTGGCGGGTGCTCAAGCCTGCCCCGGCCAGGTTCGGCCGGCACTCCGAGATTCTGCACAAGCCAGCCCCATTGAGAACGCAGCCCGGCGGGATTCCCAACCGGCCTGACAGGTCTGCAGCTCACGGCGAGATCCATGGGCAACTTCAATGCGACAGGACACCTCACTTCTCCCCTGCGGGTTTGCGCGGGAAGTGGTGCACGCGCGCTGTGGGGGCATGGAGGCATCGGTGCGTAAGCCGAAGTCCATGGGTGCATACGCACTCAGGCCCTGGGGCTGATGTTGCTCCAACCGCGTTCGAGGATGTTGAAGGCACGGGTAACCGTCTCGTGGCCGTCGGCACGTCCACGGGCGGTGCGGGGCGCTTCCAGGACGAAGTGGGCCAGCGCCGCGCAGTCCGGATCGTCGGCGGGAGCTCCGGTTGCCTCGGCGATGGCGTGCGCGAGCGCGGTTTCGTGGCGCAGCCACATGCGCTGGGCGTAGTCGCGCAGGGCCGGGGTGCTCTCCACGAGTTCGACGAAGGCCGGGAAGTTCGCGTCGGCGCCCCCGGGGTTGACCCGGTGGTGCAGGGCGTGCTCGCGCAGAGCTGCGAGGACGGACTGACCTTGGGGCCTCTCGCGCACGGCGGCCAGTAGCCGGGCTTCCTGGTCGGTGTCCTCGTCGAAGACGAGCGCCTCTTTCACGGGGAAGTGCTTGAACAGGGTGGTGGTGGACACGTCCGCCGCATCGGCGATGTCCCGGATACCGACCTGGTCGTAGCCGCGTTCGAGAAAGAGGCGCAAGGCGGCATCGGCCAGGGACTGCCGGGTGGCGGCCTTCTTACGCTCGCGGCGCCCCCTCGGTGCGTGCTCCCCAGTCGTCTCGCTCATGCCTCAATCCTACCTCTTGGTTGCACAACTTCAAAAGTTGCCTTGTTGCACTTTTGGGTCGGGCGTGCTCTTCTGGAACGGCCGGCCACGTGGCACTGCCCGGGCCGCGGCCTTCCACTTCTCCTGCCTGCCGAGCACCCGACGGACGGAGCACCACCATGAACGCCTCCACCGCAGCCCGCATCGCGATCATCGGCGCCGGCCCCGGCGGCCTGACCTGCGCCCGCATCCTCCAGCAGCACGGCATCACCGCCACCGTCTACGACCTCGACGCCTCCCGCACCGCCCGCGACCAGGGCGGCACACTCGACATGCACCCCGACTCCGGTCAGAAGGCCCTGCGCGAAGCCGGGCTGCTGGAAGACTTCCTGGCACTCGCCCGCCCCGAAGGCCAGCAGATGCGCCTGGTGAGCCGCGACGGACGCGTCCTGTTCGACGCCGTCCCGCCCAGGGCCGACACCGAGGACGGCAACCCGGAAATCGACCGCGGCCAGCTGCGCGACCTCCTGCTGGACTCGCTCAAGCCCGACACGGTGCGCTGGAGCCACAAGCTCACCCACGCCGAACCACTCACCGACGGCGTCCACCGCCTGCACTTCGCCGACGGCACCACCACCGAGCACGACCTCGTCATCGGAGCCGACGGTGCCTGGTCGCAAGTCCGCCGCCTGCTCTCCGGCGCCATACCCGTCTACACCGGTGTCACCTTCGTCGAAACCGGCCTCGACAACGCCGATGCCCGCCACCCCACACTCGCCGCGCTCACCGGCGACGGCACCATGATGGCCCTCGACAACAACCAGGGCTTCGTCGCCCAGCGCAACAGCCACCAGCACATCCGCATCTACATCGGCATGCGCACCGACGAGTACTGGCACCAGAAGGCCGGCCTCGACCTGACCGACACTGCTGCGGTATGCGAAGCACTGCTCAAGGAGTTCACCGGCTGGCACCCCGATCTGCTCGGCTTCATCACCGACACCGACACCGGGTACATCAACCGGCCGCTGTACGCCCTGCCCGTCCCCCACACCTGGCAGCACACCGCCGGACTCACCCTCCTTGGCGACGCCGCTCACCTCATGTCGCCGTTCTCCGGCATGGGCGCCAACCTCGCCATGCTCGACGGCGCCGACCTTGCCCGCGCCCTCATCGACAACACCGCCATCGACGACGCCATCCGCGCCTACGAGGACCTCCTGCCCCGCTCCATCGAAGCAGCCGAAGGCGCCGCCGAGGGAATCAACAGCGCCTTCGCGCCCGACAGCGCCACCCAGATCCTCGCCCACATGACCCAAAACCACTGACACCAAACGCAAACAGAACAACAGGACCCAGACGAACTGAGCACGTCAGATGGTGAAACCCGCTACGTCCGGCCTTACACAAGCAACCGCGAGCGCACCGAAGCCCTGACAGCCTTCCTCCACACCTACAACCACCACCGCTGCCACACCGCACTCGCAGGCCAGTCACCCATCACCCGCGTGAACAACCCTGTGGGTCGATACACCTAGCGCACTCAGCCACATCCGGGTTCGAGTCCGGTCTTGGTGATGAAACCGTCGATGAGGCCGGGCCGATACCGTGCTGGGCGACCGCGGCTACGACCACGGCAAGTGCCGCCGCATGGTCTGGGATCTCGGCGTGAAACTGCTGATCGCCCGCCGGGGCATCGAGCACGTCTCCGGACTCGACACCCAACGCTGGGTCGTGGAGCGCGCATTCGCACACTTGCACTGGTTCCGCCGCCTGCGGATCCGATGGGAGATCCGCGACGACATCCACGAAGTATTCCTCACCCTCGGATGCGCACTGATCTGCTGGCGACGCCTGAACTCATTCCGATAGGGGTTTTAAGAGCTTCGATGCCGTGACGGTCACAGCTCCGGAAGAGGTGACCGTCTTCTTCAGCAAGACCGACACCCGTACCGGCCAGTACTCAACGCCCCGCCCATACACGAAGATCCCTTGCTCACGACCTTCTGCAACGCACTTCAGTCGTCAATGTGCCGCTCCTCCTGGCCGCCTACCGGTATGGGATCACCGATGACGTCGAGCCGCTGCCGGCGCCTCGTCCAACAGTCGCGGTCGAATGGGGGACTCGGCACCGAACCCCTCAACGGCATCTGGGATAAAACTGACCATTAGATTGCCTGGCCTTTAATCAGCGGCGATACGTTGCACCAACGGGGCTGACGAGATCTCACCTGGGGGACCCTGTGGCATTGGAACTACCCGACGCGGTGGTGTCGTTTCTCGACTTCATCGGCATCCACTGGCCGAATGTCAACGAGGACAAGGTCCGCGAATTCGCCGACCACGTAAGGGATTTCGCGAACAAAGTCGAGCAGAGCCACCAGGACGCCACCTCGTCGGTGGAACAGTTGTCCGAGATTTATCAGGGCGCCTCCTACGACGCCCTGATGGCCAAGTGGGGCCAGATGTCGTCCAGTCACATGCGCGAGCTGGTGACCGCGTGCCACACGGTGGCGACCGCCCTGGACGCCGCGGCCGGTGTCATTGTGGCCATGAAGGGGGCGGCCATCGCCGAACTGGTGGTGCTTGCCGTGACGTTTGTCGCGGATCAGGCCGCCGCGGCCTTCACATTCGGTCTTGCCGAGGTCGCGGAGGCCGGCATCATCGCGGCGGCCCGTAAGGCGACGAGCTATCTGGAACAGCAGTTGGAGCAGTATGTCATCGGCCAGGTGATCGAGGCTGCCATCACCCCGCTCGTCGAGGTGGTCGGCAATGCGGTGAGCGGGCTTGTCTTCAAGGGCGCCGCCAACGCTCTCGGTGTCCCCGCAGGCGGGGGCGCGGGGCAGAGCTTCTCCGTCCACCCCGAGGAACTCCACGCACGCTCGCAGGCGCTGACCAAGCATGCCGAGACGATGGAGGCGCACGCCGCGGAGTTCAAGAGCAAGCTGAGCGGGGTGAGCTTCGCATGACGAACCGTATTGTCAAGGCGCTGGAGGACGGCGCCAAGCGGCTCGGCGGCACACTGGGCGACGACGCCAGGAAGGCCGTCAAGAACCTCTACCACGACACCGGCGACCGCCTGCGGCAGGTGGCGAAGAACCACGCCGAAACCGACGCCAAACACGCGTCGGCGATGGACGACATCCTCAAGGGCCGGCACGGTGACACGCCCAAGGCCCCCCACACCTCGCCTTCCTCGTCACCACACCCGTCGGCCGGGCCGGAGGGCGGGGGTCCCAAGGGCGGGGGTCCCAAGGGCGGGGGCCCCAAGGGCCCCTCGAAGGGCCCCGGATCCGGTCGGCCGAACTCCGACGACTCCCTGCGGGACGGAGCGAACCGGGACGGCGTGGGCTCGTCGAAGCCCTCGGGCGGCCGCTGCAAGGGCGGCGACCCCATCGACCTGGTGTCGGGCGAGATGATCCTCACCGAGACCGACGTACGCCTGCCCGGCCTGCTCGATCTCGTCGTCGAGCGCACCCACCTGTCGTCCTACCGCTGCGGTCAGTGGTTCGGCAGTTCCTGGGCCTCCACCCTCGACCAGCGCCTGGAGGCCGACGAGCGGGGCCTCGTCCTCGCCACCGCCGACGGCATGCTGCTCTCGTACGACGTGCCCGCCCCGGACACCGCCGTGTTCCCCCATCACGGCCCCCGCCGGGAGCTGCGCTGGGACGGGACACCGGCCGGCGAGATGCTGGTCACGGACCGCGGCACCGGGCACACCCTGCACTTCCTGCCGGCTTCCGTGACCCCGGCGGAGGCTGCGGCCGGCCGGGTCACCCTCCCTCTGGAGGCCATATCCGACCGCAACGGCCACCGGATCGACATCTGGCGGGATGACGACGGCACCCCCTTCGAGATCCGGCACAGCGGTGGATACCGCATCGCCGTCGACACCGACGGCGGCCGCGTCGTGGCACTCCGCCTCCTCGGCACCGAGGACGGCGACGCCGGCACGGTCCTGCGACGCTACAGCTACGACGACGGCAACCTCACCGCGGTCACCGACGCGCTCGGCCGCACCGCGCGCTTCGACTACGACGAGTCGGGCCGCATCGTCGAACGCGTCGACCGCAACGACGGCTGGTACCGCTGGGAGTACGACGGGGCCGACCGCTGTGTGCGCGGCACCGGGTCCGACGGCTTCCTGTCCTGCACTCTTACCTACGACCGCCTCAACCGCGCCAACAGCTACACCGACTCCCTCGGCCGCACCACCGTCTACCACTACGACGAGCAGCGGCGCCTCACCGGCTGGACCAACGCCGAGGGCCACCGCACGCACCGCACCTGGGCCGGCCCCGACCTGCTGGCCTCGGTCACCGACGAGCTGGGGCACACCAGCAGCTACACCTACGACGACGACGGCAACCTCACCACCGTCACCCGCCCGGACGGCCGCACGACCCGTGCTGCCTACAACACACTGGGCCTGCCCGTCGAGATCGTCGATGTGGACGGCGCGACCTGGCGGCACGAGTACGACGCCCTGGGCAACCAGCTCCGCACCATCGACCCGGCCGGTGCCGTCACCGGCTTCGCCTACGACGGCGGACGGCTGTCCGCGGTCACTGACGCCCTCGGCCACACCCGCACGGTGGCGAGCAGCCCGGCGGGCCTGCCGCTGGCGGTCACCGATCCTCTGGGCCACACCACCGTCGTCGAGCGCGACGCGTTCGGCCGGGTCAGCGCCTTCACCGACGCCGGCGGGCGCACCGAGCGCTTCGGCTGGACCGGCGAGGGCAAGCCGGCGTGGCGGGAGTTCGCCGACGGCGCGACCGAGACGTGGGAGTGGGACGGCGAGGGCAACCTGGTGGCCCACACCGACCGCCTGGGCCAGGTGTCCCGGTTCACGTACACCCACTTCGGCCTGCCCGTCAGCCGTACCGCCCCCGACGGGACCACCCACACCTTCGCGCACGACACCGAGCGGCGGCTCACCACCGTCACCGACCCGCGCGGCCACACCTGGGACTATGCCTACAACGCGGTCGGCCAGCTCATCCGCGAGAGCGACTTCCAGGGCCGGGCCGTGGAATACCGGCCCGACCCCACCGGTGAACTCGCCGCCCGTACCAACGCCGCCGGCCGCACCACGGTGTTCGTCCGCGACGAGCTGGGCCGCACCGTCGAGGAGCACTCGGCCGACGGCATCGCCACCTTCGTGTACGACCCGGCCGGCTGCCTGCTGCGGTCCGCCAACGACACCACCACGGTCACCCAGACCTACGACGTCCTCGGCCGCAAGCTCTCCGAGGACATCAACGGCCGCACCACCACCTGGACCTACGACGCGCTGGGGCGGCGCATCAGCCGGCGCACCCCGAGCGGGGTGCTCTCCACGTGGTCGTACGACGCCGCGGGGCGGCCGGAAGCCCTCGACGTCGGGGGTGACCGAGTGGGCTTCACGTTCGACGACGCCGACCGGGAGGTGCGGCGGCTCATCGGCCCCGACCTCGTGCTGTCCCAGGAGTGGGACATCGCGGGCCGGCTCAGCTCCCAGGCCGTCACCCGCGGTGCCGACACCCTCCAGCACCGCGCCTACGCCTACCGCGCCGACGGCCACCTCCGCGGCATCACGGACTCGGCGGGCGGCACGCGACAGTTCGAGCTCGACCCGGACGGCCGGGTCACCGCCGTGCGCGCCCAGGACTGGAGCGAGACGTACGCCTACGACAGCGCCGGCAACCTCACCCACGCCGACACCCCCGGCGACGAGACGCCCGGCACGGAGCGCACCTTCGCCGGCAACCGCCTCGAACGGTGCGGACGTCACACCTACGCATACGACGAGGACGGCCGGCTGGTACGCCGTACCACGCGGCTCCTCAACGGCCAGACCCGCACCGCCAGTTTCACGTGGAACACGGCGGACCAGCTCACCGACGCCGTGCTGGCCGACGGCACGCACTGGACGTACGACTACGACGCGGCGGGCCGGCGCATCGCCAAACGCCGCCTCGGCGGTGACGGGACCGCGGCCGAGGAGACCCGTTTCGTCTGGGACGGCACCCGGCTCGCGGAGCAGGTGACCTCGGACGGCACCGCCACCGCATGGGACTACCACTCCGGCACCCACCGGCCGCTCACCCAGACCGTCGTCCACGCCGGGGGCCGCCGCGACTTCCACACCGTGGTCACCGACCTCTCGGGCGCCCCGACGGAGCTGGTCACCCCTGACGGGGAGATCACGTGGCGGCTGCGCACCACCGCCTGGGGCATGCCGGTCGGCGACCGGACACCGGATACCTGTCCCCTGCGGTTCCCCGGCCAGTACGCCGACGCCGAGACCGGGTGGAACTACAACTACTTCCGCCACTACGACCCCGAGACAGCCCGCTACCTCTCCCCCGACCCGCTGGGGCTGGCGGCGGCCCCCAACCACTACGCCTACGTCGACAACCCGTTCACCGTCGCCGACCCCCTCGGCCTGACGCCGCAGCGGGGGCCGAACGGCCGCTTCCTCCCGAACCCGAACGGCCCGGCCACCCACAACCGCGACAGCGAATACCCCGGCGGCTATCGGCAGAGCACCCACGACGCCATGACGGCCAAGTGGACGGTCGAGGGCCAGGCGCAGGGCGGCGCCCCCCGCTTCCCCGCCGGCCACCCGCAGGCCGGCGACCGCATCCCGCGGGACCAGCTGACCTGGTTCAATTCCAAGGGAGAACCGGTGCCCGCCGGCAAGGACCACCTCACCTACGAGCACCTGCACCCGGTCGTCGACCATTGGAACCAGACGGGCTACAACACCGACCGTCCCACCCGTAATGACTTCTACAACGACGCCAATAACATGGAGCCCATGTCCCGCAAGGACAACTCCAGCGGCGGAGGCAAAATGACCTCCACCTACCGCCAGGACACCGGCCCGAACTACTCCTGCACCTGAGCAGGCCCCCTACCTCAGAGGAGCCACCCACCATGGACCTGACGTCGAAGCTGGCCGCCCAGCCCGGCGCCGAGCCCGTACCCGGCGTGCCGGACGCCTGGCACTGGTCGCGCATGATCTTCTCGTTCGATGCCGTGGTCGCACGGGACCGCGTGCTGGAAATGCGCGTCATGGGCGAGTACGACCCGGCGCTGGCCCGCGCCGTTCTGGAACTCGCCCGCGACCACGCACCGCGGCTGCTCGGCAGCGAGCGTCCGCTCGTGGCGCTGGACGGGCTCTCCTGCCCCGGCTGGGACTTCGACACGGTCGCCGCCGTCGGACCCGAGGTGCACGAGTACCACGGGCAGGAGGACGCCGAACTCCACAAGGCGACGGTGGCGCTCTTCCCCGCCTGGCGTCAGGAATTCTCCGGCTCCGAGACCCTCGCGGAGGCCCGCCACCAGTTCGACCGGGGCCTCCAGCCGACACGGCTGCGGCGCGATCCGGTCCCCTTCCTGCGCATGCGCTACCGCAACGAGCGCACCGGGAGCCACAGCCAGGGCCCGGACCGCGGCCTGGCGACCCTGGACGTCCTGCGGCACGAACTGTCCCTCCTGCCCGGCTCCCCCGACAGCCTCGTCGAGTGGGAGAACCGCCTCGGCGCCGTTTACCGGGCCGAGTCCGGGACCGCCCTGACGGTGCACGGGCCGGACGGATCGCGGCAGACGACCGGGGACGACCTCGTCGCGCTGGCCGAGCAGTCGGTGCTGCGCCCGGAGGAAAGCTCGTGACCGCCACCCGCGCCCTCACCGCCGCCGGGACCGTGCACGAGCGCCCCGACGCGGAGACCCTCTACGACCTGCTCAGCGAGCTGAACTTGGCGCTGCCCTTCCTCGTAGTGGAACGCGCCGACGGCCGCGATCCGGAACAGCACTACATCCAGGCCCACCTCGCGCAGGACGGGAGTTGCCTCGTGGAATACCGCGACGGCGGCCCCGACCAGCACTTCCGCGCCGTCGTGGCGCCGCCCTACGCCATGAAGGGCCACGACGAGGTCGCGGCCCTCGTCACGAGCTGGGCACAGGACGACGGTGAGTGGCGCCGGCGGGGCCACTGGCAGCGTGTGAAGGTGTAAGCAACAGGGAGGTGGCGGCGGGCGCGCTGGGTTCGTTGTCCGGAGGTCACCCACCTGCGCCGATGGTTACGGCAGCGCGGCATCACCCGCCGCATCGCCCGCAAAAGCATTGAACCATCCAAGCGCCTGGACAACACCGTTGTACGAGCGAACGCACGATGGGACTCGCTGGCTGCCGTCGGCTTCGCCGCCGCTACGAACGCAAGGCCGACCGCTTCCTGGCCTTCACCAGCATCGCCTGCACCCTCATCTGCTACTGCGGAGCCGGCTTCGACCCGGCCATGACCCGCCGGACACCCGCCCCAAGTGGTGCGCACAGCGATGGTCGCTGTGCGTTGGCGTACCGTTCTTCCCCTCGACAGCGGCAACCGGTACCTCTTTCCTGTCCAGGACCATGGGCATGCCCATGACCACCCTTCGGTACCCCACGGGATGAGGTAACCCCCATGCGACTGCTGTGGAGATCCCTCGGCAGCGTTCTTGCCCTCGTCGGCGCGCTTTTGGCCACCGCGCCTGCCCCTCCCGCCGCAGCGGCGACCACCAGCGGAAACCTGATCGTCAACGGTGATGCCGAGGCCGGCTTCTGCACCGGCGACTGGAAGGCCGCCACGACGATCCCCGGCTGGACGGTGGAATCCGGCAGCCCGGACGTGATGTGCTACACGGCCGGGAGTTTCGGCCATCCGTCGAGCCCCGCGCCCGGGAAGGCGTTCTTCGCGCCTGGTAACCAGGGCGACGGCGCCATCACACAGACCGTCGACGTCTCGTCCGCGTCCACCGCGATCGACAGCGGCGGCGTGACGTACAACCTCGGCGGCTGGCTGGGCGGCTGGACCGGCTATGGCGGGTACGTGGCGGTCTCACTGCAGTTCCAGGGCACGGACGGGCAGCATCTCGGCACGGCCAAGCTGCCGACGGTGTCGGCGGCCGACCGCTCCAACACGACGGAGTTCCTCGCCCGCAGCACGACCGGGCCGGTGCCGGCCGGAACGCGCGGCATCCAGGTGCAGGTGCAGTTCCTCGACTCCTCCAACGAGACCGGCTACCTGGACAACCTCTCCCTCGCCCTCAGCACGCCGGTCACCGCCCCGGCTCCCCTGACACCTCCGGTCTCCCATGTGCCCGGCTACGACCACGTGTTCACGGTCATGATGGAGAACACGGACTACTCCGAGATCATGAACGATCCGACGGACACGCCCTACATCCACAGCCTGATGGCCCAGGGCGCCACCATGAGCGACTACCACGCGGTCTACCACCCCAGCGACGAGAACTACCTCGCCATCGCCGGTGGCGACACGTACACCACCGGCGCCACCTACTGGCCGAACATCAACTCCCCGGAGAAAAACCTCGGCGACACGATCGAGGCCGCCGGCAAGACCTGGAAAGCGTACGAGCAGGGCATGGGCACGCCCTGCAACACCGGCAAGACCAGCGACAGTTACTACGAGCCCGACGACGCGCCGTTCATCAACTACACGGACATCAGCGGCAACGCCACCCGCTGCGCAGCCCACCTGTTCGACACCACGCAACTCACCACCGACCTCAAGAGCGCCGCGACGACGCCGAACTTCTCCTGGATCGCCGCCGACGACTACTACGACGGCGAATCATCCGGCAACGGCAACGCCACCAGCCTGAAGACCCAGGACGGCTGGCTGAAGCAGACCCTCGCCCCCGTGCTCTCCTCACCGGCGTGGACACAGCAGAAGTCGCTGCTCATCCTCACCTGGGACGAGTCCGAGACCGAAGCGCACAACCATGTCGCGACGATCGCCCTCGGCTCGCAGGGCACCGTCCCGGCCGGAACCAGCAGCGCGACCCGGTACGACCACTACAGCACCGCCCGCACCATCGAGGCGGCCCTCGGCCTGCCCGGCCTGACCGCGAACGACACCTACGCCACACCGCTGAACGGCGCCTTCACCCCGTCCGGCGCCACCACCCCCACCCTGACCAGCGACACGTCCGCCATCACGAGCGGCGGCAACGTCACCTTCCGCTACGCCGTCCCGACGGCAGGCCAGGTCAGCTCGACCAACTGGATCGGGATCTACCCGACCGGCGTGACACCCGGCAAGGGATCCTCCCTGTCCTGGCAGTACGCGCCGAACGCCAGCGGCGCACTGACCTTCGACACCGGCAAACTGCCGGGCCCCGGAAGCTACGCGGTCTACTCCCTGGCCGACAACGGCTACAGCGTGCTGGCCGGTCCGTCGACACTGACGGTCGACTGACCCGGACGGGGCACTGCGCGGCACACGAACGCCCCGACTCGCGTTCCACGCGAGTCGGGGCGTTCGCCCTGTGCACGGCGGCCTGCGTCCGGCGCCGGATCCCGCTCCCGTGAAAGCGGATCCCCGACCGCGCGTCAGGCCGACCCGAGGGACTTCACCAACTGCTCTTGGTCACGCCGGGGAGTTCGCCCGCGTGGGCCATTTCCCGTACCCGGATGCGGGACAGGCCGAAGGCGCGCAGATGGCCGCGGGGGCGTCCGTCGACGGCGTCGCGGTTGCGGACCCGGGTGGCGCTGGCGTCGCGCGGCTGGCTGCGCAGTTCCTTCTGGGCGGCGGCGCGCTCGTCGTCGGACGTATGCGGGTTGGCGATGACGGTCTTCAGCTCGGCGCGGCGCTCGGCGTAGCGGGCGACGGTCACGCGCCGCTTCTCGTTCTTCGCGATCTTGCTCTTCTTCGCCATCAGATCTTCCCTCCCCGGGCGCGGATACGGGCCACGGCGGCCTCGATGCCGATCGCGTCGACCGTCTTGATGCCCTTGGTACTGAGGGTGAGCCGGACGTGGCGGCCTTCGCTGGGCAGCCAGTAGCGCTTCTGCTGGATGTTGGGGTCGAAGCGGCGCTTGGTGCGGCGGTGCGAGTGGGAAATGGTGTGGCCGAAGCCGGGCTGCCGGCCGGTGAGTTGGCAGTGAGCTGACATGGCTCCTCTTGAAGTCTGTGGTCGTTATCGCAACACCGTAGCAGCTTGATGAAAATGAAAACCAATTCCGTGTATGCTGCGGTGCATGGCCCGTAACGAACTCCGTCCGATCATCAAGCTCCGGTCCACCGCCGGGACCGGATACACCTACGTGACCCGCAAGAACCGCCGGAACGACCCGGACCGGCTGACCCTGCGCAAGTACGACCCGGTCGTCGGCCGTCACGTCGATTTCCGCGAGGAGCGCTGACCCCATGAAGCGCGGAATCCACCCCGAGTACCGGCCCGTCGTCTTCCGCGACCGGGCCGCCGACCACGCCTTCCTCACCCCTCCCCAAGCTCTCGGCTTCGCTCCAGCAGGGGAGACGCCGATGACGGCCACCAGCGGCAAGACCGTCGAGTGGGAGGACGGCAACACCTACCCCGTCATCGAAGTCGAGATCTCCTCGGTCAGCCACCCCTTCTGCACCGGGACCCAGCGGGTCCTGGACACCGCGGGCCGCGTGGAGCGCTGCCAGCGCCGGTACGAGCGGAGGGAACCGTGAGCCCTGCCGAGCACCGACTGCCGGTGGCCATCGTCGGCGGGCTGTGTGAAGGCGCCCGGCGCGCGGCCATCGGGGACCTCCTGCACTCCGTGCCCGGGACCGTCGTTCTGCACCACGACTTGTCGGCCGGGCCGAACGGCTCGGTGCACCGCACCATCCGCGACCTCAACGGCCCGGTCAGCAGCGGCCACGCCCCGCTGGTCAACGACTGCGCCTGCTGCGCGCTGCGCGAGGACCTCGTGCCCGAGCTCCTCCGGCTCGCCGAAACCGGAACGTACCGGCTGGCCGTCGTCGAGCTGTGGGACTCCGTCGAGCCGCAGGCGATGGCCGCCGTCATCGCGGCGGAGAGCGAGTGGCTGGCACTGACCGGGGTGGCCACCGCGGTCGACCCGGCGCTCGTACTGCCCTGCCTGTCCAACGGTGACGACCTCGCCGAGGCCGGTCTGGCTGCCGCTGCCACCGACCAGCGCACGGTCGCCGACACCTTCGCCCGGCAGATCGAGTACCCCACCGTGCTCGCCCTCGCCGAAGGCGACGAAACCGCGGACGACGCCGACCACGCGCTCCTAGCCCAACTCACCCCGACCGCACGGCAAGTCCGGGTGGGGGACGGCACCTTGGCCGCCGCCCTGATGGCCGGGTTCGACCATGAGGCGGCGGCCGCCCGGCAGCACCCGGCGTGCGCGCTGCTGCCCCAGGAGGCCGACGAACACGGGGTCGCCACCCTGGTATGGCGACGCGACCGGCCCTTCCACCCGGGGCGGCTGCACGCGGCGCTGGACGACCTCGTCTGCGCCGCGGCCCGCATCCGGGGCCGCTTCTGGCTGGCCGACCGGCCCGACACGCTGCTGTCCTGGGACGCCGCCGGCGGTGCGCTGTGCGTGGAGTCCGCCGGGCCCTGGCTGGCCGCACTGCCGGACGCCGCCTGGGAGATGGTGCCCGCCGAACGCCGCATCGCCGCCTCCCTCGACTGGCACCCCGAACACGGCGACCGCTGCCAGCACCTCACCTTCACCGCACCCGGCCTCGACCGGGACAACCTGGTGAGCCTGCTCGACTCCTGCCTGCTCACCGACGCCGAGTACGCGACCGGACCGCAGGCATGGAAGGAACTGTCGCACGCCTTCGACGAACTGCTCGATCCCGTCGGCTGAACGCGCACCGACGTACCGCCGCCACTCCGTATCGCCGTCGCCCCGTACCACCCCGTACCCCTGACGAAAGGACCTGCCCATGTCCCGCCGCGCCGACGCCAAATCCAAAGCTCCCAAGCGCAGGGTCAACCCCCTCGACGCCGCCGGCATCACCTACATCGACTACAAGAACACCGACCTGTTGCGGAAGTTCATCTCCGACCGCGGCAAGATCCGCAGCCGCCGGGTGACCCATGTGACGAAACAGCAGCAGCGGCAGATAGCACGGGCCATCAAGAACGCCCGCGAGATGGCTCTCCTGCCCTACAGCTCCCGGTAACCGGTGAGGACCGGTCAACCGCCGGAACGCGGGGTGCTGAGCGTCGTCTCCGGCAACACCCCTGAGGCGCGCAGCCGCGCTCTGGACGTGCTGCTGCGCGCCGCGCCCGACGCCGTCGTGCTGTCGATCTCCGTACAGGGCGACGGAAACAGGGGCTATCCGTGTGTGCAGCGCATCGTCACCTCTGACGACGATGCGCTGCGCGACGAGCTGTGCCGGGCGGGGACGGGCGATCCCGCCGTGATCGTCCGTCAGGACCTGGAGGCCATCGCCCGTCGTTCGCCGCGTCCACATGTGGTGCTCTCACTCCCGGAAAACCTGGACGCGGCAGCGCTTCTCGCCTCCCTCTGGCAGCCCCCGCCGGGCCGTACGCCGACGGCGCACCACTACGACCTGGCGGCGACAACCATGGGTGTGGATCCCGGCCGCTTCCTGAGCGACCTGCGCTGTGTGCACCGCTCCGCCCCGTTCTTCGGACCGGGCCGCCATACCGCACCGGTCACGCTCGCCGAGGCAGCCGCCCGCCAAGTGGAGGCAGCCGGAACGCTGGTCCTGCGACCTGGGCAGGACCCCGCCGACGGCCGCCGGCAAGGGGTCCGGGCTCTGCTCGGCCACCTCAATCCGTCGGCAACGGTGCTCGCCGGTGACTCGGACGACGCAGACGCCCTCAAGGCTCTGGTGAACCCCGACCCACGGTGGGCCGAAGCCAACCCGGCCGAGCGTCTCGACCCCGTCCTCGCACCCGTGCGCCGACGTGGTGTCGACCAAGGAATGATGTCCGTACTGTGGCGCTCCCGCAGGCCCGTGCACCCCGAGCGGCTCGCGGACAGCCTGCCGAAGCTCATGTCCGGAGTCGTCCGCAGCCGGGGTCACCTGTGGCTGGGCACCCGCCCCCGGTCGGTCGTCAGCTGGCGCTCGGCCGGCGGCCACCTGGAACTGCGCGAGGCCGGCGACTGGTTGCAGGACGGCGACGCCTCCGCATGGCGCGCTGCCTCGCCGCAGCGCCGGACCCTGGCCTCCTGGTTCTGGGACGAGTACTACGGCGAACGGCGCAACGAGATCGTCTTCACCGGCACCGGGCTGGATCAGGACGGCCTCCGCCGCATCCTCGACGCCACGCTCCTCGACGACCGGGAGCTGTCGCACGGCGTCGAAGCATGGGCCGGTCTTCCCGACCCGCTGCTCGGCGCTCCTGCACCGGGTGTCCCGACCGACAACTGAGGTCCTCGTGGGGGCGGTCGGCCAGCTGCGGCCATACGCACTGTCCGGGCGGCAAGTTGAACCGACCACACATGGGCGTGGCACCCTCCAGCGTCCGCGAGCAGTACGCCGTATGTTGCGCTGGGCGATTGGTCCGCCGCCCACCACAAGGATCCGGCTTGCCGAGCAGGACGACAGAGCTGTCCTCTTCCGCTCGGCTGCCGCATTGCGGTTCATGGGCCGCAGCCCGGGTTGTCGATGATCTCGCTCGCCGGCTCGGCGGTGCACGGCATGTTGGCCAGGGGCCGCGCAGCGCGCCGGCCGGCGGCTGACGGGACGCCGGCACGCGCCCGTCAACCGCCGTCACTCCGGGTGGGTGGATACGGTCACCCTGCTCCGGCCCTGAAGGTCCGGCGTGCCGCGCGGCGCCAGCGGTTGGCGGGGAGGGACGGGTGCAGGGCGGCGAGTGCGCCGCAGTACTTGGTGAAGACGGCGGGTTGCAGACCGTGGGCGTGCAGGACCCGGTCCGCGTCCGTCAGGTGCCCGGTCGATTTCGTCTCGACGAGTACGAGGTCGGTGTCGCAGTGCACGGCCTGTTGCGTCCTCAGGTCGATGCAGACCAGTCCCGCGTCGCAGGTTATGCGCTCGCCGTCGCCCACGAAGGTCGCACGGAGGTAGTCCGTGCTGAGGGAGGGATGCAGGGTGGTGGGCGCGTTGATTGCGTAGGCCCGGTTCAGGGTTGCCGCGAGGAATGCCTGGTGGGTGGCGTCGAGCGGGGTGTCGGCTCCGGTGAGGGGCCGGCGGTGCTTGACGGTGTCGCCGCGGCCGCCCTTGAGCTTGATCTCGTACTGCCGCTCGCCGGTGTCCTCGTAGACGCGTTCGCGGATCTTGAAGCGGAGGCGGCGGCCCTGGCGGTGGTCGTGGAAGGACCGCAGACCGGGGGTGTCGTAGTAGACCGAGTGGTAGCGGAAGGCGCGACGGCCGTCGATGGCCAGAGCGCGCAGTGGGCGGCCGTGACGCCGTGGTGCGGTGAGCCGGCCGACCACGCGGGCGAACGTTTCTGCCGGTACCAGGTAGCTGCGGTCGAAGCGTGCGAGCAGGGCGGAGCGCTCGTTGACCTCGGCGAGGGAAATCGGGTCGGCGTCGTGGGCCGCCTCGTTGATGGCCTGTACGGCCGCGGGGGCGAGCACCGCCGCCTGGGCCGTCATGCCGCGTCCAGGACGGGCGTGGTCGGACGCACCAGCTCGGCCCCGGCCGTCTGCTGACCGGCGGCTCTCGACGCGGCCTCGCGGTAACGGACGTCGACGACCATCAGATCGCGCACGAAGTCCACCTCCATGACCGTCCATTGCAGTGGTTCGCCCAGGCGCCGCGCGAGGTCGGCCCGGAGCGGGGCGGGGTCGCTGTGGACGGTGTCGAGGGTGACGACCGTGCGACGGGCTCGGGCGAACAGCAGCGGGTGATCGGCCGAGTAGACGACCAGCAGGAGCACGGCACTCAACGCGGCGGCGAGGCCGAACGCCAGGTGCGGCAGCCCGCAGATGAGGCCGAGGACGAGCGTGGTGAAGTAGTAGGCGACTTCCTCGTGTTGGACGGAGTCGGAGCGGAGCCTGATGATCGACAGGACTCCGAAGAGGCCGAAGCCGACCGCCATGCCTCCGCTGCTGCCCACTGCGGCGAGCGCCACCACGACGGTGAACAGGGCGACGTTCAGGGCCAGGTATGCCGGTACGAGGTCGCGGCGTCGGTGTCTCGGGTAGTAGATCGCGAACGTCAGCAGGCAGATGGCGGCGAGGTCGAGCCCCAGGTGGGCGACGAGGTGACGTAACGAATCCATGACTCCACTATCTGTAAGGAACGAAGGCGATCCAGACCATAGGGAAACACTGAGTGAACAGTCATCACCTGACTGGCAAAAGTGGCGGATCTTGGTGGTTACTGTTGGTAAGTGTCCGAATATGCATCACGGCCCGCACGTTCAGCGCTCACGCCACACCCGAACAACTGGCCGGCTCGTGAAACGCAAGGGCGCCGCCGTGATGGTCCACCGCCTCCCGAAACGCCCCGTTTCTGAACGCATCATGCACATTGGAGACATGCAGACAGGCCGCCTGGGGCAGCGCCTCGCACGGATGCAGCAGCTATGGCACTCCAGCCATGCGTTTCGTCCAGAACATCCAGCGGGACCTCCTCGCCCATGCGGAAGGTTCCCTCGGCGACGACGCCGCCCTCCTCGCCATCCAGCGCATGCGCTCATCGTCGTGAAGGGCAGGCCGGCCTGCGGCCCCCCGTGTTGGCCGCAGGCCGGTTCGACGGTGACCCATCGCGTGCACGGCGCTGAACGTCTCGACATCTCGGCTAACTCGAAATTCCAGCCTTGACCCGATGGCTACCGAGGCCGTGGACGGCCGATGAAGGGCAAGCGACAAGTTGTGCACAGCTTTGCCCGCCGTGACCACCGCCCCGCCCGGCCCCGAGATCCCTTCGCCGCAGCCCTCTTCGCTTGGGCCGGGAGCGGGCAGGCTGACGATATGAACCTGGCCGAACACGCGAACGCACGTCTCGCAGACTGGCCGGCGCTCTCGCGGGGTCGTGCGTGTTGCGGGGCACGACACTGCTTGTGCGCCGGCGCCCAGGAGATCGTCCACTTCCATGGCGGCAACGAGGTCGACGTACACCTGACCCACGGCATGATCGAACGGCTGCGTCCGGCACTGCGGAAGTCGAGCGCCATCAAGCTGCCCACAGCATCCGGCTGGATCACGGTCCGGCTCGAAGCGGGCTCCGACATCGACCTGCTCGCCACACTCGTCAGCGCCGCACTGCTCGCGACCGGCAGCCGATCGGACCTGGCCGAAACAGTCCGAACGGACCCCTGCACCCTGGGATCCCCACAATCGCCCCGCCGCCGTCCAGGCTGGCGGGCACGACGGCCCATGAGGTGGTGCCGAACGGGCAAGGCCCCGGAGGGCGTTACGGAGTAGAAGGGGCCGTCGACCGTCGGCGGCACTGCGGGGCTCACAGACGGCCTTGGCAATCCCGCTCCTGCTCAACCATGGTCGACATCCCGGCTCAACCCCAAGCCCACCTCGATCCCTTCCAGCCATATCGGCGCGTTTGCCCGGCACCTGCTCCGCGAACGTCTGCCGACGGCTTCGGAGACTGCGCAGACGAACCACCGCACCGGCAAGTTCAGCACCACGGGCTTTCCAGCGCGCGACGCCTCGTAGCCGACCCCTGCAGAACGACCAGCTCCGCAGGCACGCCCGCCACGTGTCCGAGCAAGGCGTGGGTCAGGTGAGGGGGCGAGTGTCCCAAGCGTGGTGGAGGGCCGACTGCACGCCCTTCCCGAGGACGAGATGCGTCGTCCCGCCCGGCAGGGTGGGCAGCTCGGCCCAGTGCGTCACGGTTTCGGCGCTGGTGAGGC
Source organism: Streptomyces natalensis ATCC 27448 (assembly GCF_000935125.1). Lineage (GTDB taxonomy): Bacteria > Actinomycetota > Actinomycetes > Streptomycetales > Streptomycetaceae > Streptomyces > Streptomyces natalensis. Next base: position 66,773 of record NZ_JRKI01000028.1, read on the forward strand.
CGTAGGGCAAGCGGACAACCCCGTCGGAGTCGACGAAGCAGTCCCTGTGCTCCGCCCCGTCCTCACTCCAGTGCAGAGTCGTGAAGTACATCGGCCTCACCAGCCAGAATTCCTCACCCGACGCCACGTCGGCCTCAGTGGCGCCGTCAGCCGGATACCGGCCCGTGATCGCTGCTGCCACCGGCGTACCACTGCGAGGCAGTCTCTCGCGTGCGTCGACCCACGTCACCACGGTGTTCAGATCGGTCATCTCCACCCTCGCTCAGGCACTCGGCAAGTCGTCTTCCACCGCTGTGCCGGTGGCCGGCATCAGCACGGCCCCGACCCCGGCATCTAGCAAGACCGCCCGGCGCTCACCAAGGTTGCTCGAACCGGACACGTCTGCCGCCGGCTGCGACGGGCATCGATCCACCACGATGGCTGGCGGGTCCGCGGAGGCACAGGATCAGGACCGCCATGACAACTCCGGCGTGCTGCCGGACAGCGAGCTTGTCGAACCGTGTGAGGATCGCAAGGACCTGCTTCAAACAGGCGAAACATCGTCCCACCACATCGTGGTCGCGGCAGATGGCCTCGCCGAAGGTAGGTCGTCCACCGCCGCGGGTGCCACGCCACCGACGATTGGCGACTTGCCGCGCTGTGCAGGGTGAGCACCGTCTGCTCGGTCGTACAGGATGGTCTGCATGAGTGGTCTCTTCGATCTCCCCGAGCCCCGTCGGGTTTCGCTTGGCGAGTACCCGCTGTGGGACGAGGCTCTTGCCCTTGTCAACCGGGACCTTGCGGTGACCTTGCCCGACCAAGGACTTCTGCAATTGCTGGGACTTCCCTCGTACGACGAGGACGTGGCCGAGTACGTCTACGTAGCCCTGGCCAACGGCGAATGGCACGGCAACGTCGTGGATCCCCACTCGGCAGACAACCCTCTCCTCGCCCTGACGGCCATCACCGACGCCGCACAGGAGACCGTCACCGAGTGTCTTTGGCAGACATGGCCTGTGTGCGACGAGCACGACCTCGGCATGCATCCGCGTGAGGCGGCCGGGCAGCTCTCCTGGTGGTGTGCGGGCGGGAACATCCCGAGCGAACCGGGCCACATACGGGCGGCCGTGGGCGGCCTCGCCAGCCTCGTCCACCCGGCCCGGCCCCACCGCAAACGCCGACGTGAAGGCTGATTACCCGCTTCACCACAGTCGAAGCGGACTGCCGTGACATGAAAAGGGCCGCGCCCGACGGAAACCGGCCTTCATGCACACCACCCTCACCAGAACCGGTCAACGCCTGCAATGCCCGACCGTGACTATCCGGTCATCCGGTCGGCGATGTCTGGGGCTCCGCCGGGCGCTGTCGCCCGGCGGAGGCGGTGTGGAGCAGTGGCCCAACCGGTTCGCCGTCATGGCCTGGACCGGGCGGCTGGGCTTCTTCCTCATCTCGCTGGACGCGTTGATCGTCACCGTCGCGCTGCGCGACATCGGCCGATTTGGCGATCACTGAGCTATGAGGATTCCGGTGCAGCGGCGGGCGGCCTGGTGGTGGTCGCCGGTCTGTCGGCCCGCGGGCCAGGCCGTGCCGCTGCTTCAGGACTTGTCCCAGCGCCACGGCTGCCGCGACCGTGCCGACCCTCCTGCCTCGACTCTTTCCCGCGCCCCCGAACGTTCCCCGCCGCAAGCAATTCGACCCTGTTCATATGATTATGCTTTTACTAAAATACGTCGGAGCCCTGGTTTTCTTGAATATCGAGCCGGGAAATCTCATTCCCGAGAGGCCCTTGGAGGGCCAAAGGGTATGAAGGGGTGGATTTCCTTTATGGCAGATCTGGGGAACGCAGGCGATCTCCTGGAACGTAAGATCGACGTGTGTTTCGGACACGTGGACGCCGACGGTGACGGATTCTTCGAAGAGGCGGATGTTATGGCCATGGCGGCCAGAATCATCGCCTTTCAGAAAATCCCCTTCGACTCACCAGCGGCTATGGGACTCTTCGCGAGCTACCAGGAATTCATGCAAAACATCCTGGAGTATCTCGACGTCGACGACGACGGGAAGATCAGCCCTGACGAGTGGCGTAAGGGGATCATCAGCACCTTCGGCGAGAAACCGGAAAAGTTCGACACCCTGTTCCGGCCGCTCGCGGAGTCCATCTGGCGCGTCTGCGACCGGGACGGCGACGGCACCGTCGACGCCCAGGAGTTCCTCTGCTTCCAGAAGGCCGTTGGCAGCTCCGAGAAGAACCGGCGGCTCGCCTTCGAAAAGCTCGACGTGAACGGCGACGGATCACTGTCCGTGGACGAGATCCTGAGCGCCTACCGGGAGTACTACACCAGCCGTGACCCGGCCGCGCGCGGCAACTGGCTGTACGGGGATGTCTGGGAGACGCAGGCCCCGGGGGTCATGAAGGCAGGTCTGTGAGTCCTCGGACAGCCGAGGAACGCACCAGGGCTCGAGCGTCCGACACCAGCGAGACGGCGCAGTGCAGCACTGTCGTCATCAGCCATCGGACGCTCGAGCCTTTCCTCGGCGTGGCCTTCGACGCCTACAAGGGGTGCTCACCAAGAAAGCCCCCCTCGTCCTTCGCCCTCCTCTTAGGCACCCTCCGCAACGGCCGGGCCCTGATCCAGGCGACGGAATTCGCAGATAACGTCCGATCCGCGGACACGGCCGCCGCGGAAGAGTTCCGGACGACCATCATCCCCCGCTTCGGTACGGCCTACGCCAACATGCACCGCGGATTCTGGTGCGACTCCCGTGACCTGCTCCGGGTTCACAAGCGCGCGGCCGGCCTGGGGTTGGACATCCTCGGTTCCATCCACCTGCACCCCGACTGGCATCGGATGGGACCACCACACGAGCGGGGCTTGCAGATCAGCGAGGCTCCGACGCCCATGGACGCGTACATGTTCGGGAACACCGGCTGGCCGGTCAACATGATCTGCTACGTGGAGCGCCAGGACGAGTGGTTGTCCTACGCGCTGGGCGCCTGGAGCCCGCCCCCCGGGCCCCAGGAAACGGCATGTGCGCCGCTGCGCCTCCAGTTCCACGACCCCGGTGAAAGGCGCGGAAAAAAGTGAATGCAACCGAAGTGCGTACCGTCTTCGACGCCATGGAGACCGCCTGGGCCCGGTCCGACGCGGATTCCTTCGGGCGCATTTTCTCCCATGACGCGGACTTCACCTCCGTCCGCGCTGACCATTACCACGGCAGCGACCAGATCGCGGCGGCGCACCAACACCTCTTCGGCACGGTTTACGCGGGGACTCAACTCGAGGTCACCGTCCAGCGCGTCACCCGACTCGGGCCGGACCTCGCCCTTGCCCGCGTGGAGAACAGGGTGCGCATCCCGCACCCCGGCACAGACCTCGTCCTGCATGCGCAGGCGGTGCTGGAGCGCCGACGGGAGAACTTCCTCATCATCGCATTCATGAACATGGCTCCGTTGAGCCGATAAATGCGGCTCCCTGAAAGGACACCATGCCTCGCCCCAGAATTCGCCACCTTGCTCTCTACGCCCGACGTCCGGAGGAATTGGTGCGCTTCTACGGTGACCATTTCGGCATGGAAACGCTTGCCACCGACAAGGACGGTAACTATTTCCTCCATGACGGCTATCTGACTCTCGCTCTGCTCAAAATCGACATGGGAGGTGAGGCGCCCGCCGGAATGAACCACTTCGGATTTCATGTCGCCGACATCGCCGGGACCTGCAAAAAATTGGCACACGAAGACGTCGAGCCACCTCAGCGTCGGACTTCCCCGCGCCCGTATGCCGAATACCGAGCCATCGATCCGGAGGGAAACTGGTTCGACTTGTCCGAGCACGGCTACGGAGTCGACTAGCTACTTGCCCCTGAAAAAGAACCCTTGAGCTTGCCGACGGTATTCGGCGTTGTCTCGACTCAAGTCGGACAGTCCATTTCGACCGGGGACACGGCGCCTCCAGCACACGCTTTTGGCTCGTTTTATGGTGTCCCTCTCTCACGGTCCGTCGGATCGGTGGGTCGACCTGCGCGAGGTGGATTCACTGCAGGCACGTCACGCTCGTTTGGTGGCCACCACAAGGGTTTGGCCAGGGACCCGGCGCAGTGTCATCCGTCGCGACTGCCGGAAGCCCGCCTCCCGCAGCCATTCGTCCAGCTGGCCAACGGTGTAGATCGTTGCGGACGTCATGTGGAAGAAGAGGCTGAGGCATGCCGAAAACTGATCAGGCCGACGCCGACGGGGCCGGGCGAACAGGTTGAGCACAGCGATCCGGCCGCCTGGCCTGAGCGATCTGTTGACGTTCGAGAGAAGAGCCCGGATGTCGTCGGGCGGCAGAGGGTGAATCAGGTTGAAGCACAGGGCGGCGTCGTAGTGGTCCGCCTCAAGGCTTGTGGAGCGGGCGTCGCCGCTGCGGTGCCGCACCAGGTGATCCATCCCGGTCTCGGCGATGATGCGTCGGCCCACTTCCGCGCTGCCGGGCAGGTCGAGGACCGTTGCCTGGAGGCCGTCATGGCGGCGGCAGAGTTCGGCGGCGAACCAGCCGTGTCCGCCGCCGACGTCCAGCAGACGGCGGGCCCCCGCCGGCAGTCGAATCGCTCGGGAGACCGCTGGCGCGCTGAGGCGAGCCAGGTCGTACTGCCCGCCGATGTAGTCCTGCCAGAAGGTGTCGGTTTCCGCCCTTCCGCTATGGACATCCAATCCGGTTCCGGTGCGGATGATCTCCGGCAGGGCGGCCCACCAGTCCCAGTGCTCTACGTTGCCGGCGACGCAGGCCGCGACGGGACGGGACGCGCCGGGGTCGAGCCAGCGTCGGGCGACGCCGCTGAGGGCGTAGGCGTCCGCGGGGCGAGTGAGGTAGCCCAGCGCATGCAGGCTGTCGGCGAGCAGGGCCGTGGAGCGAGTGTCGAGCCCCAGACCAGATGCCAACTCCTGGGCCTCAGCAGGGCCTTCGGCCAGGCGGGTGAAGACTCCGAGACGTACGCCTGTGATCAGCGCGACGGACAGTGCCATGCCGGCGAAGGCTTCGGCTGCCGGGCTGGGCGCGCGCTTCGTGGCGACACGCCCTGCTGAACCCCGGATGACCAGTACTCTCTCGTCCCTGCGGGCAGCACCAGTCACGGGAGCCGTAGAACCCGGCGCCCGGACACTTGGTGGCTCGTTGAACGCCGTGGTCGCCGGGAGCGTTCAACACGTTCAACGCCTGGACTGCCAAATCCCCTTGAGTACGGGATCTGACGGGGGCGTACTGGTAAGGCCACGCGACGAACGGTTCACTACAGGGCACTTTGACGCGGTGCAGCATGTGCGACGACAAGTGCCGGAAATATATGCCTTCACGGGTTGAGAGCACTTGCAGTCGGAGCGTGGAAGAGGCGCAGTGCGCGGGTGGCCACTGCGCGCTAGCGGCGGGAATCCGCCTCAGGTGAGCCGTTTGTAGGCCCTGAAGCATTCTCCTATGGAAGAAGACTGCGATGGCCAGTACTTCGGCAACACAAACAGACGAGTTGTTGCTGGACTCTGATATGGGTCCCGAGGCGGTAAAGCGTCTTCCAGCTGGGGCGCTTCCACTGCTGGCCGCGCGGATACGGGCCTTCCTCGTCGAGAAGGTATGCGCGACCGGCGGGCACTTGGGACCGAATCTCGGTGTGGTGGAGCTGAACATCGCCTTACACCGGGTATTCGATTCCCCGAAGGACACGGTGCTGTTCGACATCGGCCACCAGGGCTATGTCCACAAGCTCCTGACCGGCCGGGCCGGAAGGTTCGACAACCTGCGACAGGCGGGCGGCCTGTCCGGCTACCTTTCCCAGGCCGAGTCGCCGCACGATGTTATCGAGAACTCTCATGCCTCGACCGTCCTGTCGTACGCCGACGGCCTGGCCAAGGCCCGCCATCTGGCGGGCGAGAGCGACCGTGCGGTGGTCGCTGTTGTCGGTGACGGTGCGTTGACGGGTGGGATGTGTTGGGAGGCGCTGAACAACCTTGGCGCGGCTCCGGAACGTCCGGTCGTGATCGTTCTGAACGACAACATGCGCTCCTACGCCCCCACGATCGGTGCCCTTGCCGACCACCTCCAGCACCTGCGCAGCACCGGCCCCGACAGCATCGACTGGCTGGTTGAGGCCGGAGAGGGGAACAACAAGCCGCAGGCGGGTGCTGGCTCTGACTCGGGCGACGGCGCAGATCGCGGGAGCTCGGTTGGCCACCATGGCGGCGATGGCTCGGTGCTGCCGGGGCCGCTGCCGGTGGCTCGGAATCTGTTCGGTCTCCTCGGTTTCGCCTATCTCGGCCCGGTCGACGGTCACCACTTGCCGTCGTTGGAAGAGGCCCTGTCGATGGCGCGGGACATGCGCCGTCCGGTGGTGGTGCACGCGGTGACAGTCAAAGGTCGCGGCTTCGCCCCGGCCGAGGGCGATGCGGCGGACTGTATGCATGCGGTCGGTGTCCTTGACCCCGCCACGGGCCGGCCGCGCACAGGCGGTGGCGCGCCGTCGTGGACGAGTGTGTTCGCCGACGAGCTGTGCGGGTTGGGCGAGCGGCACGATGACGTGGTGGCGATCACCGCGGCAATGCCGGGTCCGACTGGGCTGGCCCGGTTCGGCGGGCGGTTCCCTCACCGTTTTTTCGATGTAGGGATCGCCGAGCAGCATGCGGTGACATCTGCCGCGGGCCTGGCGCTGGGCGGCCTGCATCCGGTCGTCGCGGTCTACGCCACCTTCCTGGGCCGTGCTTTCGATCAGGTGCTGATGGATGTGGCACTGCACCGGCTGCCGGTGACATTCGTTCTGGACCGGGCGGGGGTGACGGGTCCTGATGGGCCGTCGCATCACGGGATGTGGGATCTGACGCTGCTGGGCGCGGTGCCGGGGATGCGGGTGGGGGTTCCCCGGGACGCCACCCGGCTGCGCGAACTCCTGGGCGAAGCAGTCACTCACTCCGAGGGGCCGACCGCGCTGCGGTTCCCCAAAGCCTCCGTTTCCCCGGACATCCCGGCCCTGGAACGTCACGGCCCCCTGGAGGTCCTCCACCGCTCCGCGGTGCGGGATGTGCTCCTGGTGGCGGTGGGCTCGTTGGCCGGGCCCGCGGTGGAAGCCGCCCAGTACTTGGAGGAGCAGGGGATCGGGGTGAGTGTGGCAGACCCGCGCTGGGTGCTGCCCGTGCCACCGGAACTCCTGGATCTCGCCCTGAAGTACCGGCTGGTGGTGACGGTCGAGGACAACACCCGGGCCGGTGGTGTGGGCACGGCCGTGGCGCGTGCGGTGGCCGATGCAGGCTCCCAGGTGCCCGTGCGGGTGCTCGGATTGCCAGGACGCTTCCTGTCCCACGGCACCCGTGCTGACATTCTGGCCGCTGCTGGGCTCACCGCCAAGGGCATCGCCTACTCCGTCCTGCGCGCCCGCGCCGACCGCCCCCACGTTGGAGCGGGGCAGTGATGACCGCCCGGCCGGTTCTCCCCCACGCGCCCGGCCGCTCCACCCGCGAGCCGCTGCGCCAGGGCGACACCCTGACAACGGCCGGGACGCCGATCGCGGTCGGTGGGGATGGTGGTGTGCGGACGGTGGTGGTCCTGGGATCCACCGGTTCGGTCGGATCACAGGCACTGGACGTCATCACCGCGCACCCGGGCCGTTTCCGGGCGGTCGGCCTGGCCGCGAGTGGTGGCCGCCCCCGTGCGCTGGCCCGTCAGGCACTGCATACCGGGGCCGAGGTAGTGGCCGTCGCCGACGCCGGCGCTGTCGAAGACGTGAACGCCGCTCTTGCCACACTGGTACGGGAGAGCGGTGGGCCTCGCCGGCCCATTCCCAGAGTGCTGACCGGTCAGGAAGGATTGGCGGTGGCCGCCGCCTGGTCGTGTGACGTCGTGCTCAACGCCCTGCCTGGTGCCGCGGGGCTGCCGGCCACGCTGACCGCACTCGAAGCAGGGCGGCGTGTGGCACTGGCGAACAAGGAATCGCTGGTCACCGGGGGTGAGTTGATCCGGCGGGTGGCGAGGCCGGGGCAGATCGTGCCGGTGGACTCCGAACACAGCGCGATCATGCAGTGCCTGCCAGGCTGGGCGTACGCCTGCCCGGTGCCGGGCCTGCAGCGTCTGGTCCTGACGTGCAGCGGCGGCCCCTTCCGCAACCACGCCCCCGCACAGTTGGCTGCCGTAACCCCGGCGCAGGCCCTGAAGCATCCAACCTGGCAGATGGGCCCCCTGGTCACCGTGAATTCAGCAACCCTGGTCAACAAGGGCCTGGAGATCATCGAAGCCCAGATGCTGTTCGGCATCCGCTACGACCGCATCACAGCCGTCATCCACCCACAGTCCGCCGTCCATTCGATGGCCGAGTACGCCGACGGCTCCACCCTCGCCCAGGCGGCCCCGCCGGACATGCGCCTGCCCATCGCCACCGCCCTGGCCTGGCCCCACCGGCCACCCCCCGCCGTCATCCCGCCTCTGGACTGGACTCGGGCGCACGCCTGGGCCTTCGAGCCCGTCGACGAGGTGCGGTTCCCCGGCATCGCTCTGGCCCGCCACGCCGGCCGCCTGGGCGGCACCGCCCCGGCTGTCTTCAACGCAGCCAACGAAGCGGCCGTCGCCGCGTTTCTCGACGGCATCGTCCCCTTTCCCGCCATCGCCCAGGCCATCGAACACGCCCTCGACCGCCACATCCCGGTCCCCGATCACAAGCTCACCCTCGGCGCGATCCGAGCCGCCGACACCTGGGCCCGCCAGCACACGCACGAGCACCTCCACCACATCACGCCCAGCCCCGCACACCAGGCGCAGGAGGTCTGAACATGCCCGCCATCGACCTCGGTCTCCCCGCCCCACTCCCCACTACTCCGGTGCGCCGCCGCACCCGGCGAATCCATGTCGGCGATGTCCCCGTCGGCGGCGGCGCACCGGTCTCCGTCCAGACCATGACCACCACCAACACCGCCGACATCGACGCCACTTTGCAGCAGATCGCGGAAATCACCGCCGCCGGCTGCGACATCGTCCGCGTCGCCGTCCCCTCCCAGGACGACGCCGACGCCCTCCCCGCCATCGTCGCGAAGTCCAAGCTGCCGGTGATAGCGGACATCCACTTCCAGCCCCGCTATGTCTTCACCGCCATCGACGCCGGCTGTGCGGCGGTGCGGGTGAATCCGGGCAACATCAAGAAATTCGACGACAGAGTCGCTGAGATAGCCGAGGCCGCCCAAGCAGCCCGTGTCCCGATCCGGATCGGGGTCAACGCCGGCTCCCTCGACCAGCGCCTACTGGCCAAACACGGCGCCGCAACACCGCAGGCACTGGTGGAATCCGCGCTGTGGGAATGCTCCCTGTTCGAGGAGTACGGCTTTCGCAACATCAAGATCGCTGTCAAGCACCACGACCCCATGACCATGGTCAGCGCGAACCGACTCCTCGCCCAGCAGTGCGACTACCCGCTCCACCTCGGCGTCACCGAAGCCGGTCCCACCTTCCAGGGCTCCATCAAATCCGCCGTCGCCTTCAGCATCCTCCTGTCGGAAGGCATCGGCGACACCATCCGCGCCTCCCTGTCCGCACCCCCGGTGGAACAGGTCAAAGCCGGCTGCCACATCCTGCAGTCCCTCGGCCTGCGCCCCCGCAAACTGGAGATCGTCTCCTGTCCCGGTTGCGGCCGACTCCAAGTCGACATCCACCACCTTGCCGCCCGAGTCGAAGCCGCCTTCGACGGATTCCCCCACCCGCTGCGCGTCGCCGTCATGGGCTGCGTTGTCAACGGACCAGGCGAAGCACGCGAGGCCGACCTCGGAGTCTCCTGCGGCAACGGCAAAGGGCAGATCTTCGTTCATGGTGAAGTCGTCCGCACCGTACCCGAACACCGTGTGGTTGACGCCCTGATCGAAGAAGCCCTGAGCCTGACGGAAGACACCCCCTCCGCACCGGGAGGCGAAGGCTCATGACGGCCCTGTCCCTGTCCGCCCCGTCCATCGACCTGGCCTCCGTACCCACTCACGTCGACGGGGTGCTGCGCGAGTTCCTCGACTCCAAGACCCGAATCGCACAGGAAACGCGCATGCCCACCGATCTCCCCGGCACCCTGCAAGGATTTCTGGACGCGGGCGGGAAACGGCTGCGCCCCATGCTGTGTGTGATCGGCTGGCACACGGGCGGCGGCCAGGGCGACCTCGCTCCCATCGTGCGGACGGCTGCGGCACTGGAGATGTTCCACGCCTTCTGTCTCATCCACGACGACATCATGGACCGCACCCCGACTCGTCGTGGACAGCCCACCGTCCACCACGCTCTCGCCGCCCGCCACCCCGGCAGGCTCGGCCTCGACGCGGCATGGTGGGGTATCAGCGGCGCGATCCTGGCCGGCGACATGGCCCTGGCCTGGTCCGACGAACTCCTGCACGGTGCGGGCCATCCGCCCGCCCGGCTCACCGCCGCACGTCGTGTGCTTGAGGCGATGCGCGAAGAGGTCATCTACGGCCAATACCTGGATCTCACAGCTCCTTTGGGGCCCATGGATGACGTGGCCGCAGCCCTACGCGTGATCCGGTACAAGACTGCGAAATACACCATTGAGCGTCCCCTGCACACCGGGGCCATCCTCGCAGGAGCCGAACCCGCCCTCCATGAGGCCCTGACGGCCTTCGCGTTGCCGCTGGGGGAAGCCTTCCAGCTCCGCGACGACCTGCTGGGCATATACGGCAACCCGAACCAGACCGGCAAACCCGTCTTGGACGACCTTCGTGAAGGCAAGCACACCGTCCTGCTCGCGCTGGCCGCCCAGCGCGCCACCTCCGTCCAACGACGGCACCTGTACCAACTGGTGGGCGATCCGGACCTGGCCGAAGACGGCGCGGCACACATCCGGGACGTCCTCGACGCCACCGGGGCCCGCGCCACCGTGGAGAACATGATCAACAACTGCTACGGACAAGCCCTCACCGCACTGAGGAACATCCCTTGCCCACCCGCCGCGGCCGATGCCTTGCGGCAGGTCGCGGCCCTCGCTACGGAGCGCGCGTCATGAACCGCCGACGCGTCCTGCTGGCGGCTCCACGCGGCTGCTGCGCCGGCGTGGACCGCGCCATCGCCACCGTGGAAAGGGCCCTCGAACTGTATGGGCCGCCGGTGTACGTACGCCACGAGATCGTCCACAACCAGTACGTCATCAAGGCCCTCAAGCACAGGGGCGCGATCTTCGTGGAGGAGACCACCGAGGTACCCGAGGGCAGTGTCGTGATCTTCTCCGCCCACGGGGTCGCACCCACCGTCCATCAAGAGGCCGCCCGGAGGCATCTCACCGTCATCGACGCCACCTGCCCCCTGGTCACCAAAGTCCACAAAGAGGCCGCACGCTTCGCCCGCGAGGGCCACGACATCCTTCTCATCGGCCACGAAGGCCACGAGGAAGTCATCGGCACCACCGGCGAAGCACCCGAGCACATCCAGGTCGTCGACAGCCCGGACGATGTACAGAACGTCAAAGTCCGGAAGTCGGACAAGGTTGCCTGGCTCTCTCAGACCACACTCTCGGTCGACGAGACCATGAAAACCGTCGACGCCCTCAAGGAGAAGTTCCCCCAACTCATCTCCCCGCCCAGCGACGACATCTGCTACGCCACTCAGAACCGCCAGCTCGCGGTCAAACAGATGGCAGCCATGTCAGAGCTCGTTATCGTCGTGGGCTCCACCAACTCCTCCAACTCCGTGCGCCTGGTCGAAGTCGCCCAGGACGCCGGCGCTCCCAGCGCCCACCTCGTCGACCACGCCGAACAGATCGACGAGGCATGGCTCAGAGGCGTCACTACGGTCGGTGTCACCTCCGGTGCCTCCGTGCCCGAGAGCCTCGTCGACGCGGTCCTGCGACGACTCGCTTCCCACGGATACGTCAACGTCGAGACCGTCACCGTTGCCGAAGAACACCAACACTTCGCCCTGCCCCGGGAACTGACCTCACCCGGGCGCCCCGAGCTGCTCAACCCCCTTTCCGAAGCGCCCCAGGACGCGAAAAGCCAGCCGTTCTCACGCAACCAGGAGGGCAGTTCTGTGCTGCCGCAGGCACTGGCCATCGAGCTGGACGAAACACAGGCGTTCATCCCCGAACTCGCGCTGCCGTTCCCGGAGCGGACAAGCCCGCACCAGGCGTACGCGGAACGCTCCGTACTGCGCTGGGCCCGCAGGACCGGCCTGGTCGCCGACCGGAGCGAGGCCCACCGGATGGCTTCGCACGCGTGGGGACACTGCGCGGCGGTGGCCGTCCCCAGGGCGTCGAGGACCCGCCTGTCGCTCATGGCATGCTGGCTCGCCTGGATGGGGGTACTGGACGACACGGCGGAAACTCACCGTACCCACGCGTCGTTTACCGAGGCGGCCGAAGGGATCCGGGCGGTGCTGGCCGACGACAACGCCCCTATTGGACACCCTCTGGTCGCGGCCTTCACCGACCTGGACCGGCGCACCCGCAGGCTCGGTTCCCCGGCCTGGACCGGGCGGCACAGCGAGACCACGGCCCAGCTGCTCGACGGTCTGGTCGACGAACAGCGCGTCAAACAGGAAGGTCTTCCCAGCGTCGCGGAGTACGTGGAGCGACGCCGCATCACCGGCTACATGCCGATGCTCTACAACCTGACGGAAATCGCCCTGCGGTGCGAACTCCCCTCCACAGTCCGGGAATCCGGCCCGTACGAGCGACTCGTCACCGCCTCGACCGACGCTGCCGACTTCATCAACGACATCTACACGCTCCGCAAGGAACTGGCGCACGGCGAGACCGGCAACCTCGTCATCGTCCTGGCCCATGAACAAGGTCTCACCATCGAACAGGCCCTGCACGAAGCCGCGTTGCGCACTCGACAGGCGGTGGACGACTTCCAGACCGCCGAACAGGACCTGCACTCCGCGCTGACGGCTCACTCCATGCCCGTGCATGGCTGGCAGGCCACTGTAACCATGGTCGACACCATGCACGACTGGATCGCCGGACTTCCCGCCTACTACCGCACATCCGGCCGCTACCACCGCCTCGCAGCATAGGGAGGTACACCGTGTTCAAGCCCCAAGGGCACTCCTCCAAGTACTCACCGGCTAACGTTGTTTCACCTCGTTACGCCGACGAAGCGCCCCCACTCCCCTTCCCGAACGGCTGGTTCTGCGCGGGGTTCTCCGACGAACTGCTCCCCGGCAAGGTGACGACCAGGCGCCTCGCGGGCCAGGACCTGGTCCTGTACCGCACCCGCAGCGGCCTGATCCGCGCGACTCGCCCCTACTGCCCTCACCTCGGGGCGCACCTCGGCACGGCGGGCCGGATAGAGGGGGAGGAAGTCGTCTGCTCCTTCCACGGCTTCGCGTTCGGCCCCGACGGCACCTGTACACGCACGGGCTACGGCACCCGCCCGCCGAAGGCGTCCCTGCCCCTGCTGCCCGTCCGCGAGGAGGGTGGCCTGATCCTGGTGTGGCACCACCACGCCGGCGCCTCACCAACCTGGGACCTGCTCCCCGCCCACCCCGGAGAATTCACACCCGTGGCCCGTGACACCACCGAATGCGCGGGCCACCCCCAGGAAGTCCTGGAGAACATCGTCGACTTCGGACACCTCACCGCCCTGCACTGGCCCCGCGTCTCCAGCGCCCGGGTGACCAAGTCCTTCACGGAGGAAGGAACCACCAGCCGCGTCGTCCTGGAAATGGCGGTACGCCCCCCGGGCTGGAAGAAGCCGATGCTGACGAGCTACGAATTCACCCTCCACGGCCTGGGCGGAACCGAGGTCCACATCCAATTGCCCGCAGGCTTCACCGTCCGCATCTGGTTCATGCCAACCCCCGTCGCCCCCTGGCGAATCCAACTACGCAGCGGCATCGACGCGCGGGTACCCGCCCCTGGGTTCCTCCCCACCCCTGCGAACCGTGCCCTCGCGGCAGCCGGCAGCTATCTGCTGTCCCAGTTCTTCCTCTGGTACCACAACAAAGTGTTCCTCTTCTCCGAACAGAACGGAGACGTCCCCGTCTGGAACACCAAGGAATACCTCACCCGGCCGCGCCTGGCCGAGGGAGACGGACCCATCACCCGATACCGGCGTTGGGCTGGGCAGTTCTATCCCTGAGCCGCACATTCCTTGGACACCCAGGGCCGGCTCTCGATTCCCGTCATCGCGACCCCGCCACAAGGGGCGATCAGGAGCGGTTCCAGTCGAGATCGGGGCCGAACCGGACCACGTCAGCGGCGAGCCGTCCGCGCAGGTCGGCACGTGCCTGCGGACGTGGGAACAGCCACTGTGATCACGGGCCTTTGTGACGACGTTCAACGACCAGGTGGCCGTGGAAGCCACGATAGCGGGGCAGGTGTGGAGGACGGCGTTCGGGGCGCTGATGGCCGGGGTCCCCTGTGCCGTGCTGAGAGGCACGGGGAAGGAGTAGGAAACTCGCGATGCTGCCGGGGCGGCTACCGCCTGGCAGCAACCGAGGGAAGACCTCACAGGGTGAGCAGCGTCGTCAGGTCGCGGTCCGTGAGTCCGGGAGGCTGCTCCGCCAGGAGAAACCTCAAGCTTGCCTTCCCTCCTGACCAGCGCTAACGTCCCCTCCCCCGATACCGCTTTCCTCAGAACTTCGCAGGTGCGAAGTTCGCTGAACCACTATCTGGGTCGATGGTCGACACCCAAGCGATCGGACGCGGCACCACCACCGCGGCCAGGAGCTTGTAGAACGCGTTGCGGGACATCTCAGCAGGGTCAAAGTCGATGCGTAGGGTGATCAGTATCCACATGGGCGGCCGCGGATCCTACGGCGGATCCACAGCACCACCAAACCCCTGAGTCTGTCCGAACGTGCCGGTAACGGTCACCTGGCACCTGCGCCACACCCGTAACAGGCGCAGGAAACAACCCGCTCAGCGGCCATCGCACAAATGGCGGGAATCGCTCCGTCTTTCGCCACATGCGCTTTCCGGAAGCAGGCCCCCTTGGTGTGTGAAGTTCCTACGACACCGCCATCCCCCGGGCACGCGCGGGTCGGCCCTGGCCGCTTCGTCCGCGCACCGGCCAACCGGCTTACCGGCGGTTACCGTCCACCATGCGAATTGTGGAGTCCGGCCAGCGTTACAAGGAATGAACGAGGCCGCATCCGAGCGTGATGACACGTTTTCCAGTCAGATCCAACGAAAGTTCATCTGGCGGGAATGTCAGCCGTGACAATTCAGCAGGGCACCAATCGGGGCTGAAACCGTGTGCTGCGGAAGAGGCTCATGGGGTAGACGTCGCCACATCGCCTGCTGTTTCACTGGTGACGGTCGGCAACGGGGGCAGACACGCAAAAGCAGAAACGAAGGGGCGAACGTGATCCGGGTCTTGGTGGTGCACGAAACGCGGCTGCTGCGCTCGGCGCTCACCGCGCTGTTGCGCGACGAGGAGGGCATCGACGCCGTCGCCGCCTGCTGGAGAACCGCACCCGGGCGGGCCCGCTCCTTCCAACCGCAGGTGTGCGTCGTGGATGTGGACTGCGCGGGTTCGGTGTCATCGGCGGACCATCCGGGCGGCCCGGGGTGCGCGTTGCTGGTTTTGGCCAGTGCCTGCCGGCCCGGCACGCTACGCCGGGCCATCTCCGCACGCGCGCGGGGCTTTGTGGACAAGGACGCGCCACCGGCCCGGCTGCTGCACGCCATAAATCTGGTGGCGGCCGGGAAGCGCTATGTCGACCATTCGCTCACACCGGATTTCCTGGAGGCCGCCGACATGCCGCTGACACCACGCGAGTTGAGCGTCCTGTCGCTCGCCGCAGGAGGCGCTTCCGTCTCCGAGATCGCCCGTGAACTGCATCTGAGCGATGGGACGGTACGTAATTACATGGCGGCGATCAATCGCAAAATCGGTGCTCGAAACCGAGTGGACGCCATACGCATATCGCAGGGGGCAGGCTGGGTCTAAAGGCAGGCCGCTTGCGTTCCTGGTGCGCCTTGGCCTTGCGCAAAGTCGCGTCACGCCTTGCGCAAAGTGGCTTCATCCGCCCCGAGGGTGTGACTTTGCGGAGAGTCCCGCACCGCGCTCAAGTGTCCCCGGCTGCCAGCTTCCTGCCAGGTCGCGATAGAGGGCCGAGCGGCCGAGCAGTTCGTCATGGGTGCCGCAGGTGGCTCGGGCGCCGTCGAGCACCAGGATCCTGTCGGCCCGGCGGGCCGAGGTGATCCGGTGCGCCACGACGATCAGAGTTCCGGGGCGCTCTGCGAAGGCGCGTTCGGCCCGCATCTCCGCCGCCGGGTCGAGGTGACAGGTCGCCTCGTCGAGGAGAACGAGCGAGGCGGGTGACAGATGGGCCCTGGCCAGTGCGATCAGCTGCCGCTCGCCCTGGGACAAGGTGATCGGGTCGAGCTGCGCGTCCAATCCACCCAGTCGGCATACCAGTTGGCCCAGACCGACTGCGTCCGATGACGTCTGCAACGCGGACGTCGGTGCGCCGTCGGGGCACAGATAGCTCAGATTCTCGCGCAGGGTTCCGGAGAAGACGTAGGCCTGTTGCGGGATGAGGATGCGCGGCAGGGACGGGCCCGATCCTGCGCGGACCGGGCGGCCGGCCACGCGTATCTCGCCGTGGGCGGGTTCGAGCAGGCCGGCGACGAGAGCGGTCAAGGTCGACTTTCCGATGCCGCTCGGCCCCACCACGACGAGGTGCTCGCCCGGTTCGACGGTCAGGTCGAGGTCGTGCAGCACGGGCTGCGCGGCGGGCCCGTAGGCGAAGGTCACCGCCCGCAGTTCGACGCGGGGGCCGACGGGCGCGGCGGGGACGAGGGGGGAAACAGGGGCGAGGGAGGTGGCTGCGACCAGGGGGGCAGTATCCGGTGCGGTGGGGGTCGGCTCTGCGGTGGCGGTGGCCTCCGGGTCCTGGGCGGGGCCGGTAGTGAGCCGGGCGAGAACGACGAGCAGCCGGGTGCCGGCCGAACCGAGGGCATTCATCAGGGTGTGCAGTGCGGGCAGCAGGGACTGGGTGAGATAGGTCAGCGCGCCCAGTACGACACCAGCGGTGAGCCCTTGCCGCAGCAGCCAGGGCGCCGTGACCAGCAGCAGCAGGATCGGTAGTTGGCCCGCCAGGCCGAGCGCAAGACAGCGGACGGCAGCCCAGCCCGCCAGCTGTCGTGCCGCGCGGGCCTCGTCCTCGATCAAGCCGTGCGCCCGCTCCGCAGTCGGCTGCTGCGCACCGCAGGCCACCACATCGCGCAGCCCCTCGGCGACAGTCCCGAACTGCGTCGACAGATCCTCGTCCGCCTGCAGAAAGGCGCGCTGGCGGGCCGCCATCGGCCGCAGGGTGGCCAGAAAGAGCAGTAGCCCGGCGGCGAGCGGAGGCATGACGATCAGCAGCAACAGGGGAGCCAAGGACAGGAGTCCGAGCACCGCGCCGACAGCGGTGAACACGAAGGAGCGGGCGACCAGGACCAGTCCGGCGAAGCTGTCCCGGGCGATCTCGGTCTGGTTGGTCAGCCGGGAGACTACGGCGCTGTCCGCCGCGCGAGCCGGATGCGCCACCGCTTGCGTCAGCGAGCGCGACACCACCTGACGTATCAGGCTGTCGCGCAGCGGCTCGACGAGGTCGGCAAGGCCGCGGAAGACCCCTCGGCCGGCCAGGCCGCCGGCAACGACGGCGAGCGCGGAGACGGCCAGCCAAGCCAGCCCGACGCCCGTATCGCCGGTCAGAAAGCCCTGATCCAGGGCCTTTGCCACGCCATAGCCACTGAGGAAGGTGTGTGCGGACTCCAGCAGTGACCACCCGGCCAGCAACAGCACTACGCGGGTCCGGCGGCGGAGAAAGCGCATCGCCCGGGGCTGCAGTCGTGCCGTCGGCGTCGTCATGCGGCGGTCCGGGAGTCCGAGCCGTCAGTATGGGCGAAGACCGCCCGGTAGTCGGCATCCGCCCAGAGACGGTCGTGCGGGGCGACGGCGCGCAGCCGGCCGTTCTCCATCCAGGCGACGAGATCGGCGCGGGCGGCGGAGGAGACGCGATGGGCGATCAGCAGCCGGCTGCCGGTCCTTACGTCATGCATCAGGGCCCGGCTGACGTGGAGTTCGGTGACGCTGTCCAGGCTGGAAGTGGCGTCGTCCAGGATGAGCAGACGGCCGGCATGCGCGAAGGCCCGTGCCAGGCCGAGGCGTTGGACCTCCCCACCGGACAGCGGGGACCCGGCGAGCGGCGTGCGGTACCCGTCCGGAAGCAGCCGGACGAACGAGTCCGCACCGGCCGCGCGGGCGGCGGCCTCGATCGCATGGGCCGGTGGCTCGTAGGGGCCGAAGCCGATGGCGGCCCCTACCGTGGCGCCGAACAGGGCGGGGCGTTCGAAGGCGTAGCCGATCTCGCGGCGCAGCTGGGACGGATCGGCCTCGCCGAGCGGTACGCCGTCCAGCAGCACCTGTCCGCTGTCAGGTTCGGTGAGCCGTCCCGCGACGGCGGCGAGCAGCGACTTGCCCGAGCCCGAGTGCCCGACGACAGCCATGATGGTGCCCCCTGGCACCACCAGGTCGATGCCGCGTAGCGCGGGGGCCCCTCCGCGGACGACGGTGACCCCTTGCAGTTCGAGCCGGCCGCAGCCGTCGGCGGGCAGCGGCCGGGAGCCGTGGGCTGCCGCGGGCAGCGCGAGCAGTTCGCCGATGCGGTGGGCCGCGGCGCGGCTGCGCACCAGGGTGTTGAGCTGTCCCATCACCCCTCCCAGTCCGGCAGTGAGGGCGGCGTACCGGGAGGCCGCCAGCAGCTCGCCTACCGACAGGCCGCCGTACGCCAGCCGGAGTCCCCCGACGGCGAGGACGGAGGTGGTCAGCAGCGGCACCAGGATGCTGCTGCCGACCACGGCGCGACCGTACACCTGCCACATCTGCCGTCCCTGCGCGCCCAGTTCGGGCAGCGGTGCGAGGACCCTGGCCCGCTCACGCTCCGCGGTTCCGGCCGCGGCGATGGTTCGGGCGCCACCGAGCGCCTCGACAAGCCGGGTCGCGATGTCCGCCTGGGCGTGTTGATAGCGCCGGACGCTGTCGGAGGATCCACGGGCGAAGACGCGCAGCAGCCGAGTCAGCAGCGGGAGCCCGGCGAGGAACACGGCGGCCAGCCAGATGTCGGTGAGGGCCAGGGCGATCAGGGAACCGACCGGAGTGACCAGGGCGGCGAGACCGGTGGCCGCGGTGGTGGGTGCGGTCCCGGCGTCGGCGGCGTTTCCGGTGAGGCGGGTCACCAGGTCACCGGGGGTGAAGCGGTCGACGACACGGTGCGGTGCGAGGGACATCAGATGGTTGATTCCGCGCCTGCGGAGCCAGGCGGTGCTGCGGGCGGTGGTGACGCCGCCGGTCAGCGCGACCAGTGCGTCGAGGAACACCTCCGCGACCAGCAGCGCGGCGCAGAGGGCCAGCGCACCGTGGAGGCCCGGACGTACGCCGAGCACGAGGTCGAGAGTGTGACCGAGTACGGCGGGCAGGGCAACGGCGGAAGCCGCGGACAGCACGCTGAAGAGGCAGGCGGCGGTGGCGCGTGCGGGGCTGTGCCGAAAGGCCCCGGTCAGGACAGAGCGGACACCCGCGTCCGGCCTGCGCCGGGCGGCCGACGGGGGCCCGGGGGTACGGGGCATAGGGGTGGGGACC
This sequence comes from Streptomyces natalensis ATCC 27448, assembly GCF_000935125.1. Classification (GTDB taxonomy): domain Bacteria; phylum Actinomycetota; class Actinomycetes; order Streptomycetales; family Streptomycetaceae; genus Streptomyces; species Streptomyces natalensis. The sequence continues at coordinate 86,315 of NZ_JRKI01000028.1, forward strand.
TCGCCTCCAAGGGACGTACACGGGTGGCTGTGGCACGCCCCGGACGGTGTTGCCGCCCGGGGCTCGCCCATGACTTTCGCGCTACGGATTCCGAAGCTCCGTGGCGCCGATGAGTCAGTGACAGGTGGTGATGCTCAGACTGCTGTCGCCGCAGAGCAGCAGGCTGGCGCGGCTGCCGGTGTGGAGCTCCTCCGTGGCCTCGGCCTTGGGGGTTTCCATCGTCTGCAGGTCGAGAAGGGTCATCGTGGTTCCTCTCCTTCATGGGGACGGGGTGTTTCTCGATCGGCCCCGGACGGGGCCGGCTTCAGGGCCGCCGTGGCGGCGGGAGGAAGGGCAGATGCACGGGTGTGTCGTGCAGCGCGCTGCCCAGTGCGAGCAGGCATCCGGCGGTGCCGGTGCTCAGGTCCATGGAGAGCCGCATCATCTGCTCCCCGGCGAAGGCGAGGTGCCCTCGATAGGGGACGGCACCCCAGGAAAGGGAGTCGATCTGGCGGCGGAGATCGGCGGCGTGGGTGCCGGTGACTCCGGCCGTGGTGCGGCTGAGGTGCAGCACCATGCCCGCCGCGCCGCGGAACAGGCCAGGCTGGGCATAGAACTTGGCTTGGGCGGCCTGCACGATCTCGGCCCGCGCCCGTTCGAACGCGTCGTCCGGACGGTGGGCGAGGAAGTCGTCGAGCACCATGCCGATGCCGACGCTGCCGGCGCCGAGGTAGGGCATGGTCCGCCAGCCCTCATCGACCTGGAGTGCGCCGCCCGCGCCGCGGACACACCGAGCCAGGTCCCGGCGCAAGGCATCGGCGGCCAGATCGAGCAGCGCGGGGTCGTCGCGGCGCTCGTACAGGCGCAGGAAGAGCAGTGCCGCTCCGCTGTCTCCGTGCAGCAGCCCGGCGCGGGGCCGCGCACCGCCTTCGGCCGGCGGCGCGGCAGTGCGGAGCTTGTCGGCCACGAGCTGGGCACAGTGCAGGGCGCGCTCTTCAAGGAAGCGTTCGCCGGTGGTGTGGGCCAGAGAGTCGAGTGCCAGGCCGATGCCGGCCAGTCCGCTGTGCAGGTCCGGTGCGATGTCCTGCCGGCTCTGGGCTTCGATGGTGTCGATGAGGTCCAGGGCCCGTTCCTGGTGTCCGAGCCGATCCAGGACCCAGGCGACGCCGGAGAGGCCGTCGTAGAAGCCGAGCGAGCTGCCGGGCGCGGGGGTCTTCGTCCTGCGCAGCAGCCACTCCTCCGCCTCCGGGCAGCGCTCCGCGCCGGTCTCCGCCAAGGCGTACAGCACCCCGGCCGCCCCGTAGGCGAAGCAGGTGCCACCGCCTGCCGTGGCGAACTGGGCGATGTCGCCAGGGAAGAAGCGGTCCTCGCGATCGGGAGTGGCCGAGGCGAGCACAGCGCGGGCCATGGAGTCGCGGCTGTGCGGCCAGTCGCCGAGGGCTACGGGTAAGTAGTCCGCTCCCGCGCGCCGGTCCGTGCGGCCGGAGTCGCTCGCCGGCTGGTGTCCCCGGAGGATTTCGGCCACTGCCTCGTCGAGGTAGTCGCGGGGCACCGGGAACTGCGCGGCGGCGATCTGCGCGAGATGTGCCGCCTTGCCACGGTCCACCGCAAAGAGGCTGGTGAGCGGGAGGAACAGCGCCAGGCGCAGGCAGGCCAGGGCGTAGTGGTCGACATCGGATCCCCTGCGGTCCGCGGGAGCGACAAAGCCCGGGTTGGCGATCACCTGGCGGCTGCATTCGTCGTCGACGGCAGCGGCCTCGAAGTCCAGGAGCACCACGGAGGACTCGTCCTCGGACATCATGATGTTGAACAGATGCAGATCGTTGAAGACGACGCCACGGGAGTGGATCGCCTTGACCGCGTCGGCCACCAGACCGTGCACACGCATGGCCCACTGGGTGTACTCCGCGAGCCTCTCAGGGGTCGGATCAGCCTCGATCAGCGGGTGGCGGTGCGCGAAGAAGCTGTTCAGCGGCCGGCCTTCGATGAATTCCAGTACGAGGAAGGTGTGGTCGCCGAGGGTGAACCAGTCGTGCACCTCGGGGGCGCAGCCGAGCCCCGACAGCCTCTTCAACGCGTCCCGCTCGCGCTCCAGCCGGGTCACGGCATCCGCTTCATCGGCGGCCAGTCCGGCATACGGCCGCGCCTCCTTGAGCACCACCCGTTGGTCCGTCCGCAGATCCCGGCCGACGTAGACCCCGCCCCCGTTGGAGAAGTGCAGCGCCTGCTCGATCTTGTACGGCAGGTCGGCGACGGTGGTGGCAGAGCGGGCGGCCAGATGCGGCTCGAGGAAGTCCGGGAGGGTGACCCACTCCGGGACGCGGAACGCGGGCTCTCTGAGGTCGGGGACCAAGCGCCCGTGGTCGTCCTCGATCGCGGGGCGGAGTTCGCCCCTGTCGTCATAGCAGTGCCGCTCGGTGAAGCTGCCGTATCGCACATACACCGGACCGGCGCCCCAGCGCAGATCGCTGAGGATGTACGGCCCCGGTTCGCCGGCGAGCAGTTCGTCCAACTCCTCGGCGATGAGGCGGCATTGCTCCTCGTCGGCCGGGTAGACGGTGAGGAACTTTCCGCTGGCGCCGCGGTCGGCGTACTTGGCATTGCGGGTGTGCAGCAGATACCGGCTCGGCATGCATTTGAAGGCCACCGAGCGCGGGACGCAGTAGTCCCAGACCTTCGCCAGCACCCTTTCGGCGTTGTCCAGGCAGGCCGAGATATGGATCTTCCAGCCCTGGCTGGGGAGTTCGTGGTCCAGGGGCCGGAACGCCAGCCAGTCGCCCGAGCGGTGGCGCTGCCAGCCCTCCGGCAGCTCCCGGTTCAGCGTCGCGTAGGGAGCTCCACGCCCCTTGCCGGTCGCCGACAGCCGGTGGGGAGCGTCGTAGAACTGCCGGTCGGCGTCGCAGAAGACGGCGTAACCCTTGTTCATCGCACTCCCTCGGGTCTGGTGACAGGCATGACGCTGTCATGACGCAGGGGACGGCAAACAGTCATGTCTGTCATGAAGAACCCGTGAGAAATGCATGTTTGCTGCAAATTTACCGAGTGATGATCCACGCCCTTGCCCGAGCGCTCCACCATTCGGCTATTCCTTCTCGGGTGCAAACCCTGCCGGCTCACCACGTGTCGAGACCGGTGCTGTCAGTGCTCCCCCCTGCTGTTTCCGCATGGTCACCAAGGTCACCGTGGTCACTGAGACACAGCCGGAGAACCCCCCGCAGCAACTGCTTCAGAACTGGATCGGCGATCCGCCGTACCAACTACTGCTGTTGGAGAAGGCTCGGGTCGGCGATGGCTTCCCCTTGGACTACTCCCTCAAGTCGCTGGAACGCTCCGGAAGCACGCGTACCGGAGCACTGCGACTGCGTCCAGCGCCCTGAGAAACGGGCGAAGTTCGTAGAGGGCGCAATGGCCTCCTCGAAGCGCCGAGGCCGCATGAACCTCATCAACGACAGCGACCGCCACCTGGCTCGCATGATGTGCGTGATGGCGCCGGGAACGGTGCGGAGAGTCGGCCCGGTAGCCGGTCCTCTTCCCACTCGTCGTCCACGGCCCACTCCTCGCCGGCCTCCGGTCGGGGGGTGGTCAACGGCATCAACCCGTAGCCTGGACCTGCGGGGCCGTTGCCCACCTCCGCGACGAAGGATCGGTACTCCGTCGGCAGATCGACACCGTGGGCTTCCTCGAACGCCCTGATCTCCGCCTCTGGAAGCGCGGGCGCCAGCTCGTACTGGTACCCATCCGCCCCGAAGCGCGCCCGCTCCGGGTCCCGTGCTGCCATCTCGCGTATCCGAGCGCGTACGGCGCCCTGGTCCCAGCTCTCCATCCAGCGACCGGAACAATGAAAACGCTGGACATCAGCCGCAGGGATACGGCTGAGCGTGTGAGCTGGCGGGTTTCGCCAGGCAAAACGCTCAGCCGGTGCTACGGGATCGGGGTCCAGGCCATCGTGTGGGTCGTGGTTCAGGGGCCAGCCGCGGTGCCGATCACGGCAGCCAGCGGAGCCCCTACTCTGCGGGCAGGATGACGCCGTCTTCGTCCCGGAAGTAGCTTCCGCTGGAGAGGCCTTCGACCTTGCCCTGCTTGAGCCACTGTCGGGACATGTGGTGAAGGAATTTGGACTGGCGTTCCCAGACCATGAGGTGCCCGGTACAGGCGACGCGGAACATCAGCTTCTTCGTGCCGGGGATGGCCTCATAGAGCGCGGGGACCGAGAAGTGAAGCAAGGGACCGGAGGACACCGGCGTGTTCGCCTGGGTGTCGAGCTCTCCGTACACGATGCACACCGGCACGTCCCGGCCGAGCGTGCCGTGCAGTGGCACTGTGGTGGAGTTCCAGCCCCACCAGTAGGAGTTCCGGATCCGATTCACGCCCTGGGCCACCCCGTCTTCCATGGGTCCCCAGCCACTGCCGACGGCGTCGTTGTCCATCGTGGCGTCCCACACCACGTCGACCATGCCGGGCTCCCGCTGGTTCGCGCACTGCAGTTCCCTGTCCCATGAGCTGGCGAAGGCCGCCTTGGTACCGAGGCTCATCGGGAAGCCGAACAGGGCCGCCGGGGTGGAGACCGGCAGTGCGACCGGTGCTCCGAAATCGGTTCCGGCCTTGCTCTGCCTGCCGTCCGGCGGGAAGATCGGCGCGAGCAGCAGCAGGCTCTCCACGTTCTGCGGGTGCTGCACCGCGTACGGTCCCATGACAAACGCGGCCGCGGACCAGCCGATGAGCCGGACCTTCGACACACCGCTCTGGTGCTGGATGAACTTGATGACGGTGTCCAGCTCGTCCCAGTCACTCTGCGAGTTGTTCAGCTGAGACGTGTAGACAGGGGAGCAGGGCGCCGACAGCGGGTTGGGGACCAGGATGTCCTGCTGCTGGGCGGGGTTGGCATTGCACGGATTATCCATCTTCGGGCGCGTCGACCGGCCAGATCCCTGGAGATCCATGATGAACACGTCGTAGCCTTCATCTGCCAGGCTCTTGGACCAGCTGTACTTGTCCTGTCGGCCGTGTTCGAGGTCGAACCCCGGCAGCGCCGGGGTACTTCTGCCGTGCAGCATGAGGACGGCCTCGGGCGAATGGCTCGGCTTGGTGCCGTCATACTCCCGTACGAAGAGCTCGACGCTGTCATGCAGGTTCGCGGGGTTGGTCGAGGTGTGCGGGACCGCGTAGTCCTTGGTGATGATGCCCGTTGCCATTACTTGCGTTCCTCTCGTTCGGCTCAGCCCGAGACGGATGCCCGGACCAGGCCAGAATCCGAGGGGCGATCACCCGATGCCATGAGCACGGCCGCCGAAGCCTCCCGTGTGACCCCAATGGGTAGGCCCGTCGCTCCGATCGGCCGAGTGACGTTCGCCTCGGGACAGGACGGGCGTCATGCCCATTCGGCTGACCGCTGCGCAGGCCAGGGCATGGGCAGGGGTCAAGTCGTCATGACGTCTCTGAAGGACCTCATGGTCCGCGCCGGCCATTCCAGCGCGCAGGCCCAGCTGATCCACCAGCACCCCAAGAAGAGGCATCAGTGCAAGATCGCCGCCAGCATGGACGCCGACGCAGCATCGTCGACGAACGCTTCGGGCACGCCGCCCGCGCCGTACACACCGTCCGGACAGGAATCCGCTGGAAGTTCCTCGGCCGCAGCGACACTGCATCCACCCCGACATCCTGAGGCCGCCCCGCCCCCTCCGGCGAAGCACCAGCCACCCCTGCGGCCAGCACCCTTGCCCCTGGTCCTTCAGGCAGAGGGGGCGGACAGGGACACGAGGGCGTGGGCGCATGCGTCGGCAAGCTCGTGGTCATGGGTGATCAGGATGAGGATCTTGCCGCTGGCGGCGAGTTCTGTCAGCACCCCGGAGACGGATTGCATGGCCCGGTAGTCGAGCCCGGAGGACGGTTCGTCGAAGATGTATATTTCGCGGCCCTCGACGAGCGCGGAGGCGATGGCCACCCGTTGCTGCTGGCCGCCGGAGAGGGACAGCGGGTGCCGGTCCGCGAGCTGGTCGATGTCCAGGCGCCGCAGCGCGGCGTCGACGGCGGATGGTGCGATGCCTTGCCGTCCCAGGGTCAGTTCTTCGCGCACGGACGGTCCGAACAGCTGCCGGTTGACGTCCTGCGCGGCCAGGAAGGCGCGGCGGGTCCGCTGCCGTCGCGTCAGGGGCCGGCCGTCGAGCGTGACACGGGCCGGTGACTTTTCGAGTCCTGAGAGGATACGCGCGGTGTGCGTCTTCCCGACGCCGTTCCGTCCGACCAGTGCGGTCACCATGCCGCGTGGGAAGGGGAGTTCGCCGAACCGTGGGTGGTCGCACACCAGGCCGCTGTGCTCATCGGCCGCGGGCTTGGGGGACTTTGCGGTCGCTGGGGGATGCAGGCTGCGCAGTCCCAGTGTGCGGCGTGTCTGGCCGGGGATGTTCCAGAAGTCCGCCGAGGAATATGTCTGCGCTGTCCGGCCGGCGTCCATCCGTACGACGCGGTCGACCAGTCCCCGCAGGTAGTGCAGCCGGTGCTCGGCGATCACGAGGGTCGCGCCCGAATCACGCAGCCGCGTCAGGGTGGACCGCAGCTCCTGCACCGCCTCATCGTCCAGATTGGCCGTCGGCTCGTCGAGGAGATAGATCCGTGGCTGGTCACAGACCGCCGACGCCAGCGCCACGCGCTGTTTCTCTCCGCCGGACAGCGTGAACATGCTGTGCTGGGCGAGGTGTGCGACGCCCACCCGGTCGGCGACCCGCGCCACGCGGGCGCGGAGGCCGGCCGGGTCCGCGCCCGCGTTCTCCCCGCCGAATGCCATCTCGGACAGTGGTTCGGTGCAGAAGAACTGGGTTCGCGGGTTCTGGAACACGGTCGACACCGTGCGGCCCGTCTCCTGTAGGGGCCGCTCCGCGGGAGTGTGTCCCAACACGCTGACGCTGCCTGATACTTCAGCCTCGTAGACGTGTGGGACGAGGCCGTTGAGCAGTCGGATCACCGTCGACTTGCCGCACCCGCTGCCGCCGGTGAGCAGTACGCACTCTCCCTCCGACACCTCGAACGAGAAGTCACGCAGCGACGGTTCGCCGCGCGCCGCGTAGCGCACGGTGACCTTGTCGAGCGCAATCGCCCGTGCGCCGGCCATATGCCCTGTTTCTTCCATGCCCGCCTCCATGCCTTCCTCCATGCCCTCCGCCATACCGTGTTGCCTTTCAGATGGCCGCGGTCGAGGCCAGTGCCAGTACGACGAGCCCGAGAAGCGCATCGCCGTACCCGAATCCCAGCCGAGCAGTGGTCGTCGGCCGGACCTGGGCGCCGAGCCCGCGGCACATCGCCGAGGCGGCCAGATCCTCGCCGGAGCGCACCGATGCCGCCAGCAGCGGGACGACCAGGTACTCCACGGTCCGCAGGGGGTGGCGGATCACCGCCGCCGGGCTGACCAGCCCGCGCAGCCGCATCGCATCGGTGATCGCCGCGGCGTCCTCGCGTACGGTCGCGCTGAACCGCAGCATGACCGCGAGCGGGATGATCACGAAGCGGGGTACGCGCATCCGGTTCAGCCCGCCGGTCAGCTCGCTCGGAGTGGTCGAGCGGACGAAGTAGTAGCCGTATCCGGCCGCGATCACGTACGGGACCGTGTACAGCAGCGCTGTCATGATCACCACGCCGCCCGGCACCTGCGGCAGCACCCACCGGCTCAGCGCCATGACGACGGCCCATGCCCCGACGATCCACGCGGCGCCACGCACCGCGCGCTCCAGCACCAGCAGTACCGCCAGCACCAGCAGGGCAGGGACCTGGACGAACCGGGTGCCCGACGACAGCAGCAGCAGGTCGACGACAATGACGGCGAGCAGTCTGGTCCGTACGTCGACCCAGCCCTGACCGTGCGAGACCGGACTATGCAAGACCGGCCTGCACAAAGTGCTTGGCGAGCATCCTGCGGCCGAGCAGGCCGCCGAGCAGGCCCGCGACGAAGTAGCTCGCCACCACCGTGAGCACCACGCCCGGCGTCATCAGCCCGGCGAAGGAGCCGGCGTACGCGCTGCCCATCTGCGTACGCACCTGGGCGATGGTGTCCTCGCGCAGGAATATCAGCGGGAGGACGGCGCCGGCCGACCACAGGCTGAAGAACGCATAGCCGAGTACGTCGGAGGCGGCCGGTGCCGCGCGCTTGGCGGCGATCGCGATCTCCGCGGCGACACCGGCGACGAGAGCGGTCGCCAGAGTGATCGGATGGTGACCGAGCAGCAGTGTGAGGGTGCCGAGCAGCAGCGCCATCAGCGCGACCATTCCGGTCGAACGCACCCGGGCCCGGAACAGCATGAAGACGATGCCGCAGATGACGATGGTGACGAACGAGGTGATCGGCTGTAGCAAGGGGGTGAGGGAGGCCAGCATGTTGATGGCGAAGTAGAGGACCAGGTACACGGCGGTGAAGACGCCGAGCGACACCAGGTCTCCAGCCCGGAAATTCACGGTTGTTCTCCTTTACTTGCTCCGGCCTTGTCCAGCCGGTGATGTCCGCTCTCGCGGGAGCGCCAGAACTGCGCGTACCTGCCGTTCCGTGCGATGAGGTCGTCGTGCGTGCCGTGTTCGACCACCACGCCGCCGTCCAGGAACGCGATCGAGTCGGCCTGCGCCACCGTGGCCAGGCTGTGCGCGATGACCAGGACCGTGGCGCGCCCGGCGAGCAGCCGGATGGATTCGGTCACCACGGCCTCGGTGGTCGGGTCGAGCGCAGCGGTGGCCTCGTCGAACAGCACTACCGGCGCGTTCTTCACCAGGGCCCGGGCGATGGACACCCGCTGCCGCTCGCCGCCGGACAGCGCCCGGCCCCCCTCGCCGACGGTGCTCTGCCAGCCGTCGGGAAGGCGTTCGGCAATCTCGGTGACCGCGGCGAACTCCGCGGCGCGGCGTACCTGTTCGTCGGTCGCGCCGGGGTTGCCCAGGCGGATGTTGGCTTCCAGGGTGTCGTCGAAGAGGTAGACGTCCTGGAACACCAGGGACAGCTGGGCCATGAGGTCGTCGGTGGCCAGCTCGCGGACGTCGGTGCCGCCGAGGGTGACCGCCCCCTCCTGGACGTCCCAGAAGCGGGCGATCAGTCGCGTCAGGGTGGTCTTCCCGCTGCCGGACGGGCCGACCAGCGCCACCATCGAGTGGTGTGGGACGGTCAACGACAGCCCGTTGAGGACGGGTTCGCTGTCCTTTCCCAGCCCTTCTCCGTATCCGAAAGTGACGTTGTCGAAGACGAGGTCGTGCCGCGACGGCGGCGGGCTCGGCGTCGCCGGTTCCGGGAGCCCTTCGAGCTCGACCAGGTCGCGTACGGCGCCGACCTCCACGGCCGAACGGCGCAGCGCCGTACCGAGTTCGGCCAGGATCTTCAGCGGGCCGCTGAACTGTGCGCACAGCCCGATCAGCGCGACCACGTGGACCGGGTCGGCGGTGCCGCGCACCGCGAGGTAGACGCCCAGCGTCACGGCGGCGCCGAACGCGGCCTGGACGACGAAGCCCTGGAGGACCAGGCCGAGCACCGAGGACCACAGGGCCCGCCGTCCGGCCCTGCGCTGCTCGTCGATCGCGTCGTCGAGTGGTGCGTATGCGGTTCCCTCGATGCCCGCCGAGCGCAACGTCAGCTGCTTGTCGGCGAATTCGAGCAGCCGGGAGTTGGTGGCCGACGCGGCGTCGTGGATGCGCCGTTCGGCGGCGCCGTTGCGGCGGCCGGCGAGGGTTGCGGACAGCCAGATGACGGGGGCGGCGGCCAGCAGCGCGAGCCCCATCCGCCAGTCGTAGAAGCAGGTCGTGACCGCGACGGTGAGCGGCGTGACCACATGGAGCGTCAGCGGCACCAGGATGTCCATCGCCGTCTGCGCGACGAACATCGTGCCGCGCACCGCAACATGCGAGGTGCGCCCTGTGGTCGCGGGAGTGAACCAGCCGATCGGCAGCTCGACGAGCCGTTGGCCGAGGCGGCGGTGCATGGCGACGATGACGTTCATCGCGAGGTGGAATCCCCTCATCGTCACCCGCGTCAGCAGCGTGCCGCCGGCCGCCGCGACCAGGCCGAGCACGGCCAGCCAGCCCCAAGCCGCCCCGGTGTCGTCGTGGTGGAGTGAGAGCAGCACCGGCACCGTCGTCGCCAGCGCGAGTCCCTGGAGGACTCCGACCAGCGTCGCGAGCGCCAGGAAGCCGCGGAACTCACGGCGGGTCGCGGTGCCGCCGATGGCTATGAGCGCGGAGATCACCGGGCCACCCCGCAGACGTCGTCGTTCCAGTCGTTCCACATGCGGGCGTAGACGCCTCCGTGTTCCAGCAGTTGGGTGTGGGTGCCCTGCTCCACGACGCGTCCGTCCTCCAGCACCACGGTGTTGTCCGCCCCCGTCGTGCTGCCGAGCCGATGGGCGATCATGATGACGGTGCGGCCTTCGGCCAGCCGCCGGATGGCCCCGTGCAGCAGCGCCGCCGCATCCGGGTCGATCGCGGACGTCGCCTCGTCGAGCACCAGCACCGGGGTGTCCGCCAGCAGCAGGCGGGCGATGGCGATGCGCTGCGCCTCCCCGCCGGACAGCCGGGCGTCCGTGCCGACCACCGAGTCGTATCCCTTGGGCAGCGCGGCGATCCGGTCGTGGATCAGCGCCTCGCGGGCGGCGCGTTCGATCTCTGCGCGGGTGGCGTCCGGACGGCCGAGGGCGATGTTCTCGGCGACCGATACCGCGGGCAGCTGCGGTTCTTGGAGCAGCACCCCGACGGTGCGGTACAGCTGCCCGGGCGGGATGTCGCGGACATCGACGCCGCCGAGGCGGATCTGCCCCTGGTCCACGTCGTGGAAGCGCGCCAGCAGCGCCGTCAGCGTCGACTTCCCCGCGCCGGAGGGACCGACCAGGGCTGTCGTGGTGCGGGCCGGGAAGGTGAGCGTGATGTCCCGCAGTACGGGCCGGTCCTGGCGGTATCCGAAGCTGACGTCGCGCATCTCGACGGCCGCATCGCCGAGCTCCGCCTCCCGGTCCGTGACCGGAAGCTCCGGCTCGTCGAGGAGGCGGACGATGCGTCCCGCGGCCTCGACCGCTTCGGCGCGGGCCTGGGCACTCGTCGCGATGGTGAGGATGGCCGCCGGGAGCATCATGGCCACGGTCGACACCACGAGCACCGAGGCGGCCCGCGTCCAGTGCTGCTGCACGCTCCAGACGCCCACCGCGAACACCGAGCAGGCCATCACCGACGCGGTGAGGAAGACGCTCGCGACGGCCTGGGCGCGCATCGCGGGCCGGACCAGGCCGGTGAACTCCGCGCGGAACCGCTCGGATACGGCGGTGAAGCGCCCGTACTTCTCACCGGCCCTGCCGAACACCTTCAGCACGACGACCCCGCGGAAGTAGTCCGTGATCGCCGCGCTGACGGCGGCGAGTTCGTCGGAGACGCGCGCCATGATTTCCCGGTTGCCGGTCCTGGACAGCGCCGAGAACACGGTGAAGTACACGGCCATCGGGGCGATCACCGCCAGCCCGAGGCGCCAGTCGACGGCGAAGCAGAAGACCAGCCCGACAGCCGGGGTGAGCACGCCGGCGACCGACTCGACGAGGGTGTGCGCGACGAGCTGGTGCAGCGAGTCGACGTCGTTCTGCACGATCTGCCGCACCCGCCCCGAGGAATGCTCCCCGAACCAGCCCAGCGGCAGGCGTCCCAGCTTGGTGCTGAGCGTACGGCGCAACGTTGCCTGGAGTCCGACATCGGCGAAGTGCGTGATCAGCAGGGCGAGAAAGCCGCATGCCGACTGGATGCCGAGCCCGGCGACGAACCAGATCAGCGCCCCGCCGACGTCCTGATGCTGCGTCAGGTCCTGATGCTGCGTCAGGCGGTCGGCGAGTGCGAGGAGTGCGGAGAACGGGATCACCGAGCACAGCGAGCCGACCGCCTGCACGGTGACCGCGACCGCGGTCGGGGCGAGCACCGGCCGCAGGACCCGGAACAACGGTCCTGAAGTGATCCGCTCCACCCTGCGCGGTTGCCTGGTGTCCTGGTCGTCGGTCATCGGCGGACACCCCCGTGAGCGGCACCGGCCGGGGCACCGGAGGTGGATTCGGCACAGACGGCCCTGACCAGTTCCGCGAGCTGGGTGTCCGGCGCCCGCAGATAGAAGTGCCCGCCCGCGCACCGGACGGGGGCCCGCTGCTCGGCGGAGAAGTCGTTCCACTCGCCGATGCGTACGGGATCGACCTCGCCGTCACGGTCGCCGAAGACCACGCGGATGTCCGGGACCACGGCGCCCGTGCACTCGTACGTCTCCAGCAGCCGGTAGTCCTCCCGCACCACCGGCAGGAACATGGCGCGGAGTTCGGGCACCTCCCACAGGTCGGCGGCGGCCGGGTTCTGCCGGACGATGTCGGCGATCAGGGCCTCGTCGGTGTCCCGGTGGAGGGCGGTGTCCACGCGGTGGGACGGAGGGTTCTGCCCCGACGCCACCACTCGCACACCGTGGACACCGCGGGCCGCCAGCGCCGCAGCGGTCTCGTAGGCCACCAGTGCCCCCATGGAATGTCCGACGAGCACGGGCGCCGCCCTGCCGGGACCGTCCGGACCGGCGAGTCCGGCCGCCATGATGCCGTCCGCGGCCGACCGTGCCAGGCCGACCAGGCTGTCGCCGTGCGGGAGGTCCCCGTGCCGCTCCTGCAAGCGGGCATCCCGTCCGGGATACGTGACGCCGTACAGCCGGGCCTGCGGGATCGCCCCCGTCCAGTGCAGAAAGAACCGCGGACTGCCCCCGGCGTGCGGGAAGACGACGACGGGTACGCCGCCCTTGCGTGCCTCGGCATCGCTCAGCGGTGCCACTGCATTCACGAACAGACCTCCAGATCATGGATGTTGATGAGTTTCGGGGGTACGGAGGGCACGTCGGCGGGTCTGCCGAGCCGCGCCGATACCGCCTCCCAGTGGCGCAGCGCGGCGAGGTCCCGCTGCCCGAGGGGCCGGCGCCCGGCGCTCACCGCCTCGGCGAAGCCGCCGACCGCCCGGGCGATGCCCTCGGCCCACAGGCCGGGGAAGACGGTGTCCCCGGTCCAGTGGTCCGGGCCGAAGAGGTGCGACAGACGCTGTTCCGGGTGCCGGAGCCGCCCCGGAGCCTCCTCGTGCAGCCGGGGCTCCCACCGGGTCGGGCCGTGCACATGCGCCAGCGAGAGTTCGCCGTCCGGGGTGCCGAGGACGAAGCCCATCAGGGGCTGACAGTCGTCGTCCGGGGTGCGTGCGTCGTAGCCGTTGCGTACCAGCACATCCACTGCGACGCCTCCCCAGTCCGTACTGACCAGGGACTTGGCCGTCGCCGCCGCCGGATGCACCGCGAAGTCCGGGCCCGGCGGTGCGGTGAGGATCCGGGAGAGCACGCCCAGGCTCGCATGCAGGACCTGGATGCTGGTGCGGAGTTCGACGCCGGTAACCGGGGAGACGGCGTCCAGCGCCCGCGCCGCGGCGATGAACCGGCGGACCGGCTCCAGGTGTTCGTAGAAGCCGGTCACCGCGAAGGCAGCCCCCGACCGTTGCGCGGCTCGGGCCGACCGCACCACGTCCGCGGAGTGCACCGGAAGCTCCTGCAACACCGGGATCCCGCGCCCCAGCAGGTCACGGCAGATCTCGTCGCCCTGTCCGCCGACGATCGCGGAGCGGACCGCGACCACGGCGAGGCCGGCACCCGCGCTCTCGATCTCGTCCGTCCCGGCCAGGTAGCGCACCCCGAGTTCCGCCGCCAGGTGGCGCCCGGCCTGCCCGCCGGTACCGGCCACGCCGACGAGTTCCACGGGCGAGTACGGTCCGGCCAGCGCCCGCGCATAGTGCGCGCCGAAGGTCGTGCCGACCACCACCGCGCGCGGCCTGTCCCTTCTCACAGCTCGCCCTCCTCGAACTCCTCGTACGACGTGGGCACGTCGGCGCCGTGCGTGGCGTCGGCGGTGTCCAGGACGAGCGACGCCCCGGGTATGTCCGTGGCCATGCGGTCCCAGAAGCGCCGCGCCTCGACGTACTGCGACATCCAGACCGCACCGGTCCTGCCACGCGGGTCTTCGAGCGCGGCCAGCGCGGCCACGGCCCCGGTGAGGGCGTAACTGTCGGCACAGTGCAGGACGGTGTGCACGGTGGCGCCATCGGACGTGCCGTGCAGGCTGATCCGGAAGTACTGCCGGGCTCCTGAGACCGCGGCGTCGATCGCCCGGAGCGTCTCGGCGCAGCTGCGCTGCTGGCCGAGTGCCTTGGCCAGGGCCCGTTCGATCTCTGCCGATCCGGTGATGTTCCACCACCGCAGGGCGGCGAGTCCCAGCTCCTCGGCCGCGGCCCGGCATTCCTCGTCCAGGCTCACATGTGCGTGCGCGGTGCCGGGGAAGGCCGCGGGGACCCCGGTGCCGTTGTTCTTGCCCTCGCCCTTGCCCTTGTCCGGCGGCAGCGTGCGCAGGGCGCCCTGCTGGTAGATCTTTCCCGGGTGACCGGTGCGGGACCGTACCGCGTGCAGGTACTCGTCGAGCCCGGCGCGGCTGAGCGGCTGCACCCCACCGCAGTGGGCGTCGATCCGCGTCGTCGCGGGGTCCGCCAGCCGTGCGGCGACCGCGCGTACGGCCACGCCCGCCAGCCCCGGCTGCACGCCCGCGCCGAACACGGCGATCCGGCCGTGCGCTGCGGCCGCTGCCGCCGTCGCGTCGATGACGGACTGGTCGCCACCGGCATCGACGTAGTGAGCCCCGCATCGCAGTGCGGCCTGTGCGGTCCGCGCGGAGTAACGGTACGAAGGACCCGCACAGTTGACGACGACGTCCGCCCCGGCCAGGACGGACTCCACCGATTCCTGGTCGTCGAGGTCCAGCCGGACGGAATCGGGCTGCCGCGCCCCGTCCGTACCCGCATCCGCCTGCAACACCCTTGCCAAGTACGGCAGATCACGCCCCGCAGCGACCACCTGGGCGTCCGTCCGGTCGGTCAGGGTGCGCACACAGGCCCGGCCCACCGCGCCGGAGGCACCCAGCACCAGATACGTCAGGCCCTTCATGCTCCTCCTCCCCACACCTGCTGGAGCACGTCCGTCACCGCGGCCGCCGCATCGCCGGCGAGGCAGTCGAAATGCGTCCCGTCCACCTCGGTCACCGAGAGCTCACCGAGGCAGTACTCGCTCCAGAAGGCCGTCATGTCCTCCTTCAAGGAGGGCAGGAAGTGCAGATCGCCGCGCTGCCGCAGGAAGGTGAGGTCACCGAAGTAGCCGGGGTGCCGGAAGGAGGCGACCGCCTTCAGGCTCGTCACATACGCCTCGCGGAGCTCCAGCAGCGTCTCCGGCGTCCAGGCTCCCGTGGGGTCGGAGGCGGCGAGCCGGGCCATCCGGTCCCGTACGCTGCCGGGCGCCGCCGCGACCGCCTGGTCCAACTGCGTGTATTCACACGCCAGTTGAGCCACAGAGCCCTCGGGGACCCGGTCGCCGTGGCGGGCGCGTGCCTCGTTCAGCAGGGCGCCGAGTTCGTGCTCGTCGAAGTCGAGACCGGCGTCGGCCGGGTCGCGGTCCATCAGCCTGGCGAAGGAGTAGTCCAGCATCAATCCGTCCTCGATGAGGAACGGGATGCGGTACGAGCTGACCACCGTCAGCGATCCGGCCGGGGTGCCGCGCCCGGCGAGCCGTTCGGCCATGCACGCCGCGGTCAGGCCGCCCATGCAGTAGCCGACCAGATGGATACGGCCGTGGGTCCGGTCGAGGCCGAGTCCGTGGTCGGCGAGCGCACGCACGTAGCGTTCGGCGAGGGCGTCGAACAGTTCCTCCGGCGGGGTGCCGGTCAGGCCGTCGCCGGGGGTGCGCCGCACGCCGAACACGGCCGGTCGCTCGGTCTGTGCCTCCAGCCGCGCGATGAGATCGCGGTACGGACCGAGCCCGCCGGAGCCGTCGTGGACGAACACCACGGCATCGTGCCGCCACCGGCTGCCACGGCCGTCGAGCAGCCGGACCAGGGGCCGTTGCGCCGCCGCGGCCCCCTGCGCGCTCTCCGTCCCCCCGGCAGGGGCCGCCGTGCCGCCGTCGGAGAGCGCCCGTACGCACCCGGCCACCGTGGGATCTGCGACGATCGCCCGCAGCAGCCGGTCCCAGGGAACTCCGGCGGCCCCGGGTATCTCCCGCCGCAGCCTGCCCACACAGCGGGCGATCAGCAGGGAATCGCCGCCCAGCTCGAAGAAGTTGTCGTCGGCCGCGACCGGATGGTCCGGGTCCAGGCCCAGCACCTCGCGCCAGATCCCGGCCACCGGGCGGTGCTCGGCGTCCAGCCGTGCCGGTCCCGGTCCGCCCGCGTCGGCCGCGTGCTGCGGGCCGGTGGCGGTGCGCCCGGCGAGCTGCGCGACGGCCGCCCGGTCGACCTTGCCGTTCGCGGTCAGCGGGAGCGAGGGCAGCACCACCACGCGCGACGGCACCATGTAGCGGGGCAGGCGCTGCGCGGCCCCTTCCTGCACCTGCGCGGGTGTCGTGACCGCCTCGTCGAGCCGCGCACCGGCGAAGAACACCGACTGCGCCGCCGGGCGCAGCACGCTGTCCTCGGCGGGGAAGTCCACGAACCGCTCGAACTCCGACGCCTCCAGCGCGTCCTTCCACTGCTCCAGGGAGTAGAACGCATCGCCGGTTCCCGCCCGTTGGTCGGTGAAGCCGGTCAGCCCCTCCTTGAACTCCATCGACACCAGCAGCGGTGCACTGATCCTGGTGGAGTCGATGGCGGCCAGGGTGCCGCCGGGGGCGAGCAGCCCGTGCAGGCGGTCCAGGGCCGCGGGAATGTCCCGGGCGTTGTGCAGCACATTGGCGCACAGGACGACATCGAAGGAGCCCGGCGTCATGCCCTGCTGCTGCGGGTCCTCGTTGAGGTCGAACAGCGCGACGTTCACCTGGGGCCAGCGCTGGGCCGCTTCGTCCAGGAAGAACCGCGAGACGTCCGTGAACGTGTACTCGGTACGGCACCCTTCGAGGGCGGCGAGCACCGGGGCGGTGGTGCCGCCGACCCCGGCACCGATCTCCAGGACCCGGAGCGGCTGTCCGGCGGCATTCCGCTGTGCGGCCCGCTCCCTGATGCCCGCGCAGACCAGGCCATTGAGGTACCGGCCGGTGACGTTCTCGCCATAGGCGGCGCGGGCGACGTGCGTGCTGCCCTCGGGGAACAGCAGCGCCAGGGGATCGACCTCGCCGGACAGCAGGCCGGACAGCCCGGCCAGGCAGCGCTCCACGTAGGCGAGCTGCTCATCGCCGTAGTCGAGCGCGCGGCCGAGCGTGCGCACCTCGGACCAGTGCCGTAGCAGCGCCGCGTCCTCATGCGGCTCCGGCGGGGCCGTGATGGTGCCGTCCTCCGACACCGCGAGCCTGCCCTCGTCGTGCAGCGCGCGGATCCAGCGCCGTACCAGCGGCCGGTGCTCGCTGCCGCCGAGCGCGGCGGCCAGCTCCTCGACCCCGGTGGTGCCCCGCGCGTACTCCTCGGCGACCTTGCTGCCCATCGCGTCGAGGGCCACCGCGTTCATCCGGTCGAGGAGTGTGGTGAAGGCTTCGGCGTCCAAGTGCGCGGTGAACGCGGCGTGTTCGGCGGCAACGGCCCGCTCGACCCGTTCCGCGGCCCGCACGCCGGCGGCGCGCCGGTCCGGCCCGCTCCGTGGGACCACGGCCGCGACGAGCGACGTGCCCCGCCCGGTGTCGGCGGTCGCCGCGACGGCGGCCGCTACCCCTTCCACCGAGCCCAGGGCGGATTCGACCTCGGCGAGCTCGATGCGGTGCCCGCGGATCTTCACCTGGCCGTCGAGGCGTCCGATGAACTCGATCTCGCCGTTCGGCAGCAGCCTGCCGCGGTCGCCGGTGCGGTAGCAGCGTTCGCCGTTGTCCGGGTGGCGGTAGAAGGCGGCGGAGTCGGTACCGACATACCCCGCGCCGACACCGCCGCCGCCGATATGGATCTCCCCGGTCTGCCCGGTGACGGCGGGTTCTCCGTCCGCGTTCAGCACCCAGACCCCCTGATCGGGCAGGGCCGTACCGTACGGAACGGACCGCGCGTCCGGCGGCAGCGGCCCGGTCACCTCGTGCAGGTTCGACCAGATCGCGGCCTCGGTCGCGCCGCCGAGCGCAAGGAAGCGGGCGTCGGACGAGTAGCGCCACAGGTGCTCGGGCTGCCGGACCGGGACCCAGTCTCCGGAGACCAGCACCGCGCGCAGGCTCGACAACTGCCGCGCCGGGTCGCCCTCGTCGTCGAGGTGGTCCAGCATCAGCTGGAGCTGTTCGGGCACCGAGTTCCACACCGTGACCCCGTGCTCCGCGACGGCGCGGGCCCAGGTCCGCGGGTCGGCGGTGATGCCCGAGGACGGCAGCACCACGCGCCCTCCCGCCGCGAGCAGGCCGAAGACGTTGAACACCGACAGGTCGAAGGAGTGCCGCGAGACAGCCAGCACCGCGTCGTCGGCGGTCAGTTCGAGCAGATCCTCCATCGCGTCCAGGGTGGTCGCGACCTGGGCGTGGGTGAGCGCGACGCCCTTCGGTGTCCCGGTGGAGCCGGAGGTGAAGATGACGTACGCGAGTCCGTCCGGGTCCACCGCGCCGGTGCTCACCTCTCCGGCGGGCGCAAGGACGGTGTCCGAGTCGATCACGAACACCTCCGTGCCGGTGCCGCTGCCGGCACCGTCTTCGCTGAGCGTCGCGAGGATGTGCTCCCGGCGCGCAGCGGGCCACTCCGCGTCGACGGGCACGAAGTAGCAGCCCGCGGCGAGCACTCCGATCTCCGCCGCGATCTGGTCCGGCCCCGGCGGCAGTGCCACGACCACCGGACTGCCCGGCCGCACCCCGGCGTCGGCGAGCGTCCGGGTCACCGCGGACGCCCGGTCGGCAAGTTTGCCCCGGCTCACCGTGATGCCCGAGTGCACGACCGCGACCGCGTCGGGGTCGGTACGGGCGTGCTCCAGTATCCGGGTGTGCAGCGCGCCCCTGGTGCGACTGGTACGACGCCGTGGCATGCGCGGCAGCGCGGGCAGCGCGCGGCGGTCGAGGACATCGCGGTCCCAGGCGGACTCGTCCACCGCAAGCAGTTCGACAGCGCCTACGAAGTCCCCGAAGGCGGCGTCCAGCACGCTCTCGTCGATCCCGCCGTCCCTGCTGTCCCACACCAGCGAGGCCCCGCCGCCGTGCGGGGCGGCCTGCACGTCGAGCAGGACCTGCGGGGTCTGGCTGAGCCCGGCCTCCACCACGGGCCGCAGCCGACGGCCAACTCCCCCGCCTGCTCCCACGGTCGAGGTGAGCACCACCTGCGGGGTGCTGCTCTGCCCACCGCTGCGGCGCGCGAGCATCCGGCCCACTTCGACGCCGCTGACCGCGCCGTGGTCCATGGCCTCGAAGAGCGAGTCCTGTGCCCGGCGCGCCAGGTCGACGAAGGGCACGCCGGGCTCTCCCGGGGCCTCGCTCGGCGCGGTCGAGGTGAAGTCGCCGACGATCCGGTCCACGTCCTCGGTGACCGGGCTGCGGTCCAGGACCGTCACGGTCACCAGGGAACGGTCGGCATCGGTGTAACGCCGGGCCACCCGCCCGAGCACCGCGAGCAGCAGCGCGGACGGCGTGACGCCGCGCTGCTGTGCCGCGGCGGTCAGGGCGGCCCACTGCTGCGGCCCGACGATGTGGCTGCGCCGCGCGTAGCTGACCGGCCCGGCTTCCCCGCGGTTCCGGGGTTCCCGGGGTTTGCCGGGTTCCCGAGTGGCGGGCGGGAACTGCATGGCCGGCGCGAGCAGTTCGGCGCGCTCCTGCCAGTGCTTCTCGTCCCGCTCCCGGGCGGCGCGGGCCCGCGGCGTACCGGCCCGCCGACGCATCGTCAGGATGTAGTCGCGGAAGGTGAGGGACGGCTTCGGCAGGGGCGTCGCGGGGTCGGCGAGGGCCGTCTCGAAGTCCTCCAGGATCACTTCGAGACCGCGGAAGTCGGTCAGGATCAGATCCACCGAGAGGTGCAGCACCGTCTCGTCCGGGCCGCGGGTCACCACCGCATCGATCAGGGGGTCGGTGCCGAGCTCGTAATTGCGGTGCCGCAGCTGCGACCGCACAGCCCGGCGGGTCTCCTCGAACGCCTCAGGGGTCGGGCGGTCATGGACGACGAGCGGTACGTCCATGCCGGGCTCGATCCGCTGCCATCCGTCCGGGGAGACCGTCACACGCAGCATCTCGTGGCAGTCCACGACCCGCTGCCATGCGGTCCGCAGCCACTCGGCCGGTCCGCTCAGGTCGTCGGGGACGGTGAACTCGGCGTAGCCGTGGCAGCCGACACCGCCGTCCTCGTAGGCGTCCGTACGGCCGACGAGGTAGGCCGCCTGAACGTCGGTGAGGGGGAAGGGCCGGTCCGCGTCGTCCGGCTCCCGCACCGGGGCCTCGCGGTCGGACAGCAGCGCGATGACCTCGTCGCGGCGCGCCGCGACCTGCTCGCGCAGCTCGGGGCCGAAGACGCCGTTCGGTGCCTTGAAGCGGAGCTTTCCGTCTTCCAGCCACAGATCGACGCCCATCATCTCGATCCTGTCGACCAGTTGCTGTGCGGATGTCATAGCTCACCTGCCTCGTAGTCGTCGTCTTCTTGGTCTTCGGTATGGGCTGTCAGCTCCGCCACCGCAGCGGTGAATGCCCCAAGGTCCGGGTGGGCCAGGAGAGTTCGCAGCGTGATCCGCGGGTCCAGCTGCTCCTGGAGGAGGCGGATGCAGCGGGTGGCGCGCAGCGAATCGCCCCCGGCGCGGAAGAAGTTCGCCCCGTTCGGGGGAAGTTCCGCGCCCAGCGCGCGCTCCCATGCCTTCCGGATGACGCCGGGCAGCCCGGCCTCCGTCCGCGCGGGCCCGGCGAATGCGCGCAGCCTGCGCACGACCCCGTCCACCACTGCCTGGGCCCGCGGGGCACCGATGAGCTGTGTGACGTGGTCGGCCGTGATGTGCAGCCCCCGGCAGTCGTCGTGGACCTGGAGGTCCAGCACCGTCTGCGGGGTCTGCGAGCAGGCGGAGACCAGCTGCCCGAAGCCGAAGTCGTCGGAGCGCAGCGCCGGGTCCTGCATCCCGAGCCCGCAGGTGAACACCACCGGATACATGCCGCGCACCGGATCGCCCGTCTCCTGCACGGCATCGCGCTGCAGGTCGATGGCGGTGATGCTGCCGTGGTCCCGCGCCGCGGCCAGTTGCCGCTGGGCGCTCCGCCCGATGGAGACGAGGTCATCGCCGCCCTCGGCCAGGTGCACGCCGACCAGCGTCAGCGAGGTGAAGTCGCCCACCACCGTGTCGATGCCCGGCACGGTCATGTCGCGGTCGAAGGTGGTGACATTGACTGCGAACCGGTCCTGACCGCTGTCCGCCGCGAGTTCGGCGGCGTACGCGGCGAAGATCACTGCGGCGGCCGTGATGCCTGCTCCCCCGGCCGCGGCGCGGACCGCGTCCCACTCCGTGCGGTCCAGGCCGGTGCCCACCCGGCCGAAAACGGGCCGCTCGGCCAGCGCCACGATCTGCGCCGCGCTGACGAGGGCGGGCGCCTCGGGCACGGGGGTGGCGGCCCAGTACGCGGCGTCCTGCTCCGTCGGCGCGTCGGTGTGCAGCCAGGGGCGTGCGGCTACGTACGCAGCGAAGGAAGCGCGCAGCGGGTCGAGTTCGGCCACCGTGGCCCCCGCGTAGAGTGCCCCGATCTCCCGCAGCACCCGCCACATCGAGGCGCCGTCGAGCATCAGGTTGTCCATCCCGATCGCGACCGTGGCGAGCGCGGTCCCGGACGCATCCGGGCCCGGCCGTCCGATGCGCACCGTGAGCGGGCCACGCCGGGAGGGGTCGGGGACCTCCGCCGCGGTGCTCCCCCTCGGATCGCCGTCGTCGCATTCGACGGGCGGGTGCACCGGCTCCTCGCTGACGTGCCCGGCCGGTCCGCCACCGTCCTCAACGACCGTGGTACGCAGGGCCGGATGGCGGAGCACCACGGCCTCGACGGCGGCGGTGAAGCGCTCGGTGTCGAGCTGTGGTGCCTCGAACTCGAAGTAGCAGTGCGAGGCGACGCCCCCGAGCAGCTGCTGCTCACCGCGGCCCGTCAGGTACGCCTGCTGCACCTTGGTCAGGGGGAAGGTGCGGGTGTCCACGGCTGCGGCGGGCGCCGGAGTGACGGGCTGCCCCTCGCGCATCAACTGGGCGATGTGCCAGGCCAGTTCGCGGAGCACGGGGGTGTTGAAGAGGTCGGCCAGCCGTACGCCGGTGAAGCCGTGGCCGTGCAGCTCGGCCAGGACCCGGGTGGCTCTGAGCGAGTCGCCGCCCAGCACGAAGAAGTCGTCATGGGGCCCGACCGAGGGCACGCCTTCCGGCAGATGGCGGCGCCACAGGCCGGTGAGAAGGTCCTCGATGCCGGCGTTGGGGGCTTCCTCCGGTGGAGGCGGAGCCTGGTCCAGCGGCGCGGCCGTGCGCGCGGGTGCGATTGCGGCCACCGTGTCCACGGCCTCAAGCTCCTCGTAGTCCTCCTCGTAGCCCTCGTACTGGGCCTGCATGAGGGCGAGCTGCGGGGTCGGCGCGCTGACCGAGACGGATCGCCAGCCGCGTTCCACCAGCCAGTTCCACCAGGTGGGCACCGGCCACAGCGGTGTGGTCGCCGGGTCGGCGATGCGCGGGTCCAGCAGTGCGGTCACCAGGGAGGCAGGGTCGGGCCCGGTCACCTCGGCCAGCAGCAGCCCCGCCCCGGGCGTGATGGGGATCTGCGTGAGCATGTGAGCCAGGCGGGCGTCCCGGTGCAGGGCGCCGAGCGCAAGGACGATGTCCACCGGTGTCTCCGGCGGCGCGGAGAGGGATTCCAGCCCCCGGTCCTCACCGAGATCGCGCAGCAGCGGGGAGCACTCGACCGGGACCCACTCGATGTCCGTGTCCGCCAGTTGTCCGGCGAGAAGGTTGTGCAACAGGCCCGTCCCTGCGCCGAGTTCGGCCACCCGCAGCCTGCGGCCCGCGACCTCGGCGGCGCGGCGCAGCTCGCCGCACACCTGCGCCAGCAGGCCGCTGGACTCCAAGGCACGGCTCAACAGCGCCTCCGGCGCGAGCCGTTCGTGCTCCAGCAGCCGCGTGACCCGCACCTCGCCGGTGAGGCACTGCGCCAGGAACTCGGCGTCGGCGGCGTGGGGTTCGCCCGCTACGTCCGGACCGGAGCGCCCGGCGCGCCATCGGGCGAACACGGGCGCCAGCGCGGGCCTGATCCGCTGTGGGTCCACGCGCTGCACACAGCGCCGCAGTGTTGCCGCCAGCTCGCCGTGGTCCGGCGCACTCGGCGCTGCCGTTGGAGTGGCGCTTCCGGTGAGGCGCCGGATCCGGCCGGTGAAGGCGGCGAACGCCCGCTCCAGGAAGCCCGGTTCGAAGACCCCGGCCGGGTGGTCCCAGCGCAGCTCGATCCCCTCGCCGCGCGGCACCACCTGGCAGTCGATGAGTACGCCGGGGGTCCTGGTGTGCGACCAGACCGCCTTGGCCTCACCGGCGTCGCCGCCGAACAGACGCTGCGCCGACGGCAGACCGAGGGTGCTGGTGAAGACGACCGGGAAGGCCGCACGGCCCGCCCGCGCGATGTCCCGCTCACCGGGCGCATGCCCGGCGACGGCTTGCCCCAGCGCGCGGTGGATCTGCTCGGCGCCGATCCCCGGACCGCAGCGGCAGAGCGCGAGTTCGGTGAAATTGCCCAGCACCTCCGAGGCCGTGGACATCACCGGCCGACGGGACATCGGCACGCTGATGTCCACGGCCTCGGTGCCGGCGGTCTCGGCGAGGGCCCCTCCGAACTCGGCGAGGAGCAGCGAGGTCACGGTGACCTGCCGGTCCCCGGCGATGCGGCGCAACGTGCCGGAGCTGTCTGCGTCCAGGTGCAGGCCGCGCGAGCGGATGGCGGCCCGCTCGCGCGGAATGTGCCGTACCGGCAACTCCGGTGGCCGTAGACCGTGCACCGCGTCACCGGGCGTCGAGCGCGCTTCCTCGGCAGCGAGATCCGCCGCGTACCCGGCGAATACCGCCAGGGAAGGGTCGACCGGTTCGGGCGGCTCGGTACCGCATGCCTCGGCGATGAGCGTATTCAGCACGGACATGAGGCTGCGCGCGTCCAGGCCGAGGTAGTTCAGGCTCAGGCCGATCTCCCGCTCGTGGCCCCGTACCGCCACCGCGGTCAGCACGGGCGACGGATTCGACGGATTCGACGGATCAGTGTCCTCGTCCGGTTCGTCCAGTTCGGCCAGCCACGAACGCAGGCGTTGCGACGCCTGAGCGGCATCACCGCTGCCGGGGTCGTCGAGCCAGATGAGGCGGGGGTGTTCGCGACCGGGCAGGACGCGCTGTGCCGCGGCCCCATGGCGTACGCACCGCAGCCCGTCAAGGCTCGCGCACACGGTGCTCATCGCCTTCGCCCAGACGTCGAAGTCGATCGGCTCGGCGGAGCGGATCACGACCGAGTACCGCGGCGCCGTACGAACGACCCCGGTGATCCCGTCCGCGCCGAGCGCATAGGCACGCTGCAATGGGGTCAGGGGAAACTCCCTCGCGGCATCGTCGCGGGACGCGTCGCGGAAGTGTGGGCCCGGCTGTTCCGGCAGTGTCCGCGTCGGGGCACAGACCGATGCGAACGCCTCCAGCGTCGGGTTGGCGAACAGCTGGTCGACGCCGGCCTCGATGCCTTTCTCCCGAAGCCCGGCGCAGACCCTGGTCGCGGCGAGACTGTCGCCACCCAGGACGAAGAAGTTGTCATCGCGGGCCAGGTGCTGCACGCCGAGCACGTGACGCCATTCCGCGGCGATCTGGCTGTCCTTCTTTCCGTCCCTCTTGCTGTCCCGGTCCGCAACGCCGGGCCACGGGGATGGCCCGGTCCCGTCCGCCTCCAGCTGCGCGGCGGCCCACTTCCGGTCCACCTTCCCGTTCGAGGTGAACCGCAGCCCCGACGCCCGGACGACCACCGACGGCACCATGTAGTGCGGCAGGAGACGGGTGAGCCGGTCTCGCAGCAGCTCCGCATCGGCTGAGCCGGGCGCGGATCCGGCGGATTCAGCGGATTCAGCGGATTCAGCGGATTCATCCGGGACGATCAGTGCGCCGAGCGCCGCGCGGCCGCGGATCGGCGTCACCACGGACGCCGCAATGCCCTCGACTTCCCGGATCGCATGCTCGATCTCGCCGCATTCGACGCGGTGGCCCCGGATCTTCACCTGCGTGTCAAGCCGGCCGAGCAGGACCAGCAGCGGCCCCTCCCGCCACATCCCGAGGTCGCCCGTGCGGTACCACCGCTCCCCGTGCCCGTCGGTGACGAACCGCTCGGCGGTGAGAGCCGGTGCGCGATGGTACCCGGCGGCCACCCCCGCCCCGCCGATCCACAGCTCACCGGCGACCCCGTTGGGGCGGTCCCTGCCCGCTTCATCGACGACGCGGTATTTCTGCCCGGACAGCGGCACGCCGTAGGGGATCGACTGCCACGCCGGGTCGATGTCGTCCTCCGAGCGGATCACGTACTCGTTGGACCAGATGGACGCCTCGGTGGCCCCGCCCATCGCCACCAGCACCGCCTTCGGCGCGGCGGTGCGCAGCCTGCGGAACAGGCCCGGGTCGATCCAGTCCCCCGAGCACATCACCGTGCGCAGGGTGGCCACGTCGTCATTGGCTGCGAGCAGCATGTCGACCAGGGCGGGAACGGTGTTCCACACCGTCACACCGAAGCGGCGGACCAACTCGCCCCACACGAAGGCGTCCCGGCGGGCGTCCTCGGGGATGGTGACGATGGACGCGCCGCAGGACAGCGGTCCGAAGATGTCGTAGACGCTCAGATCGAAGTCCAGGGCGGACACCGCCAGCACCCGGTCGTGGCGGCCGACCGCGTTCCTGGTGTTGACGTCGGTCACCGTGTTGAGCGCCGCACCGTGGGTGACCGCAACGCCCTTGGGCGCTCCGGTCGAGCCGGAGGTGTAGATGACGTACGCGAGCGCATCGGCCCCGGCCGCCCGTGGCTTGGGAAGGGGCTCGGGAAGGGGCTCAGGTGCGGCGGCGAGATCGTCCGCGGTGAGCACCCATTCCGCTCGGGCCGCCTCGGCTATGGCCTCCGCGCGTGCATCGGGCACATCGACGCCGATGGGCAGGTAGGTACAGCCCGCGAACAGCACCCCGAGCACCGCGACAATCTGCGACGGCCCCTTCGGCAGCCGGATCGCGACGACGGTGCCGGGCGCGGCCCGCGCGCTGACCGCAGCGGCCAGTCGCAGCGCCCGGTCCTCCAGTTCCGCATACGACAGCCGGCCGGACTCCTCGACACCGACGGGGTCACCACTCGCGCCGTACTGGCACGGATCCCAGCGCACCGCCTCCGCCTGCGGGCATTCCCTGACCTGCCGGCGGAAGTCTTCGTACAGCAGCCCCGTCGCGCGAGCGGGCACGGTCGAGTTGACCGCAAGGCGCTCGTCCAGCGCGGAGCGGCACAACTCCAGCTGTGGCGCGCCGTGTTCGATGACCTCGCGGAGCGACTGCACGAACAGGTCGTAGATCTCGCGCGCCATCCCCTCGGGCAGCGCATCGCGACGCACATCGAACGCCACCTCCACGCCCGCGCTCGTCAGCCGGAAGACCCGGCAGTCGATGATCACCTGTGGAGTCGTCGAGTAGAACTCGGGCTCACCCAGTGCCGCCACGGCATAGTCACCGAACACCGGCCGCTTGGCCGCGAAGGTGAACACGTACGGAGACAGCCCGGGATGCCCGCTCCCGTTCTTGAGTGCGTCACGCAGCTCGGTCGTCGCCTCGACGCCGCGCGAGATCCGGTACCTGAGTTCGTCGCGGACCTCGCGGGCGGTCTCGGCGAACGTATCCATGGCATCGGGGCAGGCGCGATGGGCATAGGTGACCGTGCGGTCCACGATCTCGTCCTCGGTGCCGGTGGTGTCGACACCCGTCACCGTGACGAGAAATGCCGCGCTGGAGGAGAACCGGCGCAGTGCACGTTCGTACAGCGCAAGCACCAACGCCGCCGTCGTGCACCCCAGTTCCCGCGCCCGCCCCTCCAGCCGGTCCCAGTCGGCGTTGCCGAACCCGGTGGTGAACCGTTCCACGAGCGGGTGCGCGGGCTGCGCGGTCAGGCCCTCCCCGTCGTCGCGGGGGCCGGCCCCGGCGGCGCGTCGCGGCAGTTGAGGCGGCGCGAGCAGTTCGGCGACCCTGGCATCGACGACCTCCTGAGCCACCGCCGGCCGCGCCCGCTCAGCGCGCCGCAACCGTTCCTGTACGGCCCCCAGCTCCCGGCGTTCCGGGAGGACTCCCTCCTCGAGCGCCGCGGCCAGCTGCGATGCCAATGCACCGATCGCGGCGACATCGGCGATCGCCAGGGAAATCGCCACATGAACCGTGACCGTCCCGTCGGGCAGCACACTGGCCTCGACCGACCACGTCCGGCCGCCGGTCAGGTCCAGAGGAGCCGACAGCATCCGGCGCCGGGTCCGAGCCAACGCCGAAGCCACCCATTCCGGGGCCAGCCCTCGCAGATCGTGCCGACCCAGCCGCGACGGCGGCAGCTCCGTCTCCTCCAGGGTGCCCGCGTCGACGAAGCGCAACCGCAGATACGGGTTGGCCGCGAGGGCGGCGACGGCGTCGCCGAGGCGGTCGATGTCGATGGCCCTGCCGCTGAACTCCAGGTACGCGACACAGTCGACCCCGCCCAGCGGCAGTTCTGGGTCCCGCCCGGTGAAGTACGCGGCCTGGATCGCCGTCGCCGGTAGTTGCCTCATGCCCGTCACCCAATCCTTGCCGCAGCCCTCCATTAACTAAAACGATAATCACATTCAGAACGCCACTGCAACTCGCGAGGGCAGCCTCACAGCGAACGGTCCTTCACTGCGCTTCTTCGACCTGGTCACTGATCGGGAGGCAGGCGCGACAGGCGAGGCCCTCGGGCTGCTGAGCGGAATGCCTGAAGCAGGCCATCGCCGCCACCGGTATCGAGTCGCAGTTTCGAGGTGCCGTTCCCTCATCTGGCTGGTGTTGTCGTGGAGTTGACCGATCGGGCTACGGCCAGGGTGATCACGATGCATGCGCAGGCCCGCTCAGCGGGTGCGGACTGCCCGCACTGCGGCAGTACGTCGGACCGGGTGCACGGCCGGTACACGCGACGGCTCACGGACGCCGCCGTCGGTGGCGCCGGCATGGGGATCGAACTGCTGTTACGTCTGTCACGTCCGGTTCGCGCAGCGCCGGAAGAACCCGTCGGGGATCCGCGCGCAAGATGTCCCGCAGCAACACCCGTCACCGCCGTGCGCAGTGGAAGGCGAGCACGCCCGACCTCGC
This sequence comes from Streptomyces natalensis ATCC 27448, assembly GCF_000935125.1. Taxonomy (GTDB): domain Bacteria; phylum Actinomycetota; class Actinomycetes; order Streptomycetales; family Streptomycetaceae; genus Streptomyces; species Streptomyces natalensis. The sequence continues at coordinate 114,524 of NZ_JRKI01000028.1, forward strand.
CGTCATCCACGTCGACGGCCGTGCATACCAGGTGCCGCGCCGCTTGGTGCGCGCCTACGCGCGCGGGCTGCTGCCGCTGCCCGGGAGCTGACGGAGCCCATACACCGCAGTCCCGCAGCCGACCTCATACGAACGGGAACCTCTTGTGCCCGCATCGGCTACCCTCGGCCACCGTCTCCCCGTCACCGTGCCCTCCGGCTTCCTGGGAGCGGGCAAGACCCCACGCTGCTCAATCACGTCCTCAACAACCGCGCGGGGCTTCGCGTGGCGGTGATCGTGACGGACGCGAGGACGTCCTCTTCCGTCTCGCCGGACAGCTGGAACAGGCCGCTCCCTGGGCGCCACGGACCCCCGCTGTGTGGGCGGGCAGTCACCACAACGCCTGACCGCACTCCCACCCCGCCACGGCGACGGGCCCCAGCGAAGGCCGCCTGGGCACGCGGCACCCCTCTGCCCACGCTCCTGGATCTCGACGTCGGCCGCTCCGGCGACAAGCGCAGGCTCCGCCCGGACGGCTGATGGCCGATCCGCCCGTGAGCAGCCCACGTTCCTGAAGGGTGCCGGGCTAAGGTTGCGTTACCTGAGGGCCTATCAATCTATTGATCCAGAACGGTAGATGTTCTGGATCATCGATCCTTGCGTGAGTGAACTGATGGGGGATGCACGGCAGTTGTCGCCGTCGGCGCAGGAGGCGCTTCGTATGCGTGCGGTGGCCGCGCTGGTGGAGGGGCGGGATCGCGAGGAGGTTGCGGCGGTGTTCCAGACGTCGCTCAAGGCGGTGGACAAGTGGTGGTCGAAGTGGCTTGCGGGCGGACGTGAGGCTCTGGTGGCCCACCACCAACCGCCCGGCCCGCAGACGGGGTTCGTATCGGGCGAACCGGCCCGCGATCCTGCCCATGGCCACCTCGAACGCCTCCCTCCAAGGGACGGGATCTACGCTGCGACGTGCGGCCACCGTCTCATCGTTACTCGACACAAGTCACGATGAACAACGGTGGCCGCACCCGTCTCCGCGCCGTCCCGACCAGCCAGATCACGATCTACAGCTGGAGTTCTAAGCCTCGATCCACCGGGCAATAGCCGGTCCAGGGCTTGGACATGAAGACGCGGATGCCATCTGAGCCGGGACGATGGGACTTCCTACGGTTCCATGTCCCCAGAGCAAGAGCACCCGTGAGAGGCAATCTTCCCACGCCGCTTCGGCGGTGTCCGCCGCGTTCGATGACAGGAATCTGGTCGCGTATGCCGGCTGGTCCCAGTGATGCGGCTGGCTGAGCGGTGCGGACTTGCCCGTCTGGTGGCGAACAAGGTGAAGCTGAGCGGAGCGAAGAACAGTGCGGGTACCGCGGCGGACGCCAAGTCACCAGCATCGTGGCCGGAATGGCCGAGGGCGCGGACAGCATCGACGACCTGGACGTCCTGCGCCACGGCGCGATGCCGGCCCTGTTCGGCGGGATTCGCGCCCCTCCACGCTGGGGACATTCCTGCGTGCGTTCACCCACGGTCACGCGCTTCAACTCCACGCCGTGCACCGCAGGTTCCTGGCCGCGCCGGCTGCGCACACCCCGCTGTTGCCCGGCGCCGGCGAGACAGCGTTCATCGATGTCGACTCCCCCCACAAGCACGTCTACGGCCGGTTCAAGGGGATCCGCACCCTCCACCCGCTGCTGGCCACGATCTGCTCGCCCACCTCCCGGCCAGTGCACGCTGATCGGCCGAGCCCTGTACGCGCCGAGGTCCCGGGCCCCACGTGGCGCCGACGCCGACAGCACCAAGCCAGCAGCCACCACAAACGCCGAGGCCGCAGCCGATAAAGCTGCGGCCTCGACACCACACAACGCAGTTGCGGTGCTGAGCGCTGAATCCGTTACAGCGTGCCGTGGATCGCTTGGGGGTCGGTGGCCCGCAGAGCAGGCCCGACCTTCATAGCGGAGGGCGACGGGGCCACATAGACCGGAGTGGGGTCGGGCTCGGGAGCGCAGGTCTTGGCGATGAAGCCCTTGCCGGTTGGGAGGGTGCCGTCCCGCAGGTAGGCGGTGAAGGTGTCGTCCAGACAGGCGTTGCCGTGGAAGAGGATCTCGTGGAAGCTGCCGCCGTTCTGGACGACCAGCTTGGAGCCGGGCAACGCCTTGTGCATCGCGACAGCGCCCGGGTAGGGGGTGGCGGCGTCCTCTGTGGCCTGGAAGAGCAGGACGGGGGGCAAGCCCTTACCGGTGATCTTCAGCCGGCCGGCCTGGTCGCCCTGGTAGGGCCAGAACATGCAGGCAGCGTTGTACCACATGTTGTTATAGGTGTAGAAGGGCGCGATGGCGTTGACCTTGGCCTGGTCCCTCTTCCAGAACTCCCAGTCGCGCGGCCAGTTGTTCTCGGTGCACTGGACCGCGTTGTACGCCGGGAACGTGCTGTCGTCAGCGCCCGGGGCCGCGTAGCGGTTGTAGGCGATGTTCAGCGGGCGGGTGTCGTTCTTGGTGAGGTAGGCCGACAGCACGGTCGCCATCTGCGGCCAGCGCAGGAAGTTGTAGCCGCCGCCGTAGAAGGTGTCCTCGAACTCGGCGGGGCCGATCTTGCCAGGGGCCGGGGCGGCATCCACCGGTTTGGTCCGCAGCACGGCCTCGACCTGGTGGTATTTCTTCTCGACGGCGGCCGCGTCGGTGCCCAGGTGGTAGATGGAGTCGGCCTTGGCGGTCCACGCCGCGAAGGCGTCGAATCGGCGCTGGTGCTCCTTGTCCTGCAGGATGTTGTGGTCGTACCAGTCGATGGTCGGGCCGACGATGCTGTCCAGCACCATCCGCCGCACGTGCGAGGGGAAGAGCTGGCCGTATGTCGAGCCCAGCGAGGTGCCCCACGAACCACCGTAGAAGTTGATCTTCTGGACGCCAAGCGCCCGACGGATGCTGTCCATGTCGCGCGCATTGTCGGCGGTGGTCATGTGCGGCAGGAACCAGCTCCAGTTCGCGGCGCAGTCGGCGGCGTACTTGGCCGACTTCTCCAACCACGCCTTCGAAGTGCCTTGGCTGACTTGATAGTCCGGCCGCTCGCCGTCGAAGTAGTGCGGGTCGCAGGTGACGTGTGGGTCGCTGGCGTTGGTGCCGCGCGGGTCGAAGCCGATCCAGTCGTAGGTCGAGGCGACGTCGTGCGGGATCTTTCCGGAGATGTAGCCGGGCATCCACAGGCCCGAGTCGCCGGGACCGCCAGGGTTGAGCAGGATCGGGCCCTGCTGTTTGTCCTTGGGAGCGGTGGCCGGGAGCCGGTTCACCTTGATTTTGATCTTGGTTCCGTTTGGCTGCGCATAGTTCAGCGGCACTTCGAGCATGGCGCACTGCAGCGCGGGGGTGGTGCTGTCGTGGCAGGAGTTCCAGGCGAGCTTCCTTTCACCGACACCCTTGGGCGCTGACTGGGAGGTAGAGGCAGGCGTAACACCCGCTGTCATTCCGCCGATTGCGGCGGCGGCCGCTATCAAGGCTGTGACTCTTCTCATGGAGGAATCATGTGACATGTGCAATGTCACACTTGGACGTGATTGGTTGTACGTTACTGAACTGTGACCATATCGAGGGCGGGCGACTGTTCTGGAATGGCGCCGCGCGCCACCGGCTGTCGCGGTCGAGGACGTGACGCGACGACTCCCCAAGATCTGTGCCAGAACCGAGTTTTGACGTCACTGGGGTACTTGCGCGGGCAGCAGCGGGGGGCTCCTGCTGAAAGGGCCGTGGCCAATGCCGAGGTACAGGTGATGAGGTACACGTGATGGTGTGCGCCCTCGGCGGGCTACGCGCCGAATCGGATGGTCTTGGCGGCACGTATCAGGTGGTCGAGGTAATTGCTCGGGTGACGGTCGTGATCGCGGGGGTGGGGCGGCCGGGGAGTCGCGCCACGAGAACCCGGCGGATCTCGGGAGGTGCGCCTTCGACGTGCAGCAGGCGCACCCCGGGCGGCAGCACCGGCGAGAGCCGCGAGGGCACCGTTGTCACGCCGAAGCCACCGGCAACCAGCTGAAGTTTCGTCAGCCAGTCGCGCGCAGTGGACGATGTCCGGCCGTCCGGGCAGGCCGGGCCAGACGCCGAGCAATGGCTCGGCGTTCGACGCCGGGGCGGCGATCCACGGGGCGTCGACCAGTTCGTCGACGTGCACCGTGGTGCGGCTGGCGAACTCTCCGGTCGAGGGCACCGCCACGACCAGTTCGGTGTCCGCAACGGTCTCGACGTGCAGGCGCGGCGACTCGCCGTCCAAAGGCCGGTGGGGCGGGCGGGACGTCAGCACGGCGAGGTCGATCGAGCCCGCGCGCGGTGCCCGGATCAGGGAGGGCGTGGTGCCCTCGGTAGTCGTGAGCGTGATCTGCGGGTCGGTTGCCGCGAGGCGGGTGAGTGAGAGAGGCAGGATGGCCGCGCCTGCGCTCAGGAACAGCAGCCGAACACCCGGCTGCCCTTGTCCCACCCACTAGAAGACGTTGGCTGCTTCATCTGTGTTGCGCGATATTGACCGCCCGTAGCATTGACGACACTGCGTGGTCCTCCATGAATGCGGGGTGCTTGTGACGCCGTCCTTGTTCCGGATGCTGGAGTGGCACGAGCTGGTCGAGGCGGAACGGCAGCAGCCCGGCGCCCGGGTCTTCGTCTCCGACTACAACGGCGGGCACCCGTTCATCGAGGACTACCTCGGCGAACTCGCCCACACCGCACCGGGCCGGCTGGCGGACATCAGCCGCTATTCCGGTCTGGACGAGGACGCCTCGCTGCGTGCCAAGATCGCCGAGATGCACCGGCAGTACGACGGGGCCGCCTACACCCCGCGCCACGTGGTGCCCGGAGGTGGCTCCAGCGGTCTCCTCGGCACGTTCGCCACCTGGCTGGTGCTGACCGGACGGCGGCGGGTGCACTACGTCCCGCCCGTGTACTACAAGCTCGCCTATCTCTTTCGGCGCATGGGCATCGAGCCCGTCCCGGCCGCCCGCGGTCACGCCTACCAACCGCACTTCGACCTGCGCCTGCCCGAGCAACGGACCGTGCTCGTCCTGACCGACCCGGTCTGGTACGCGGGCAAGCGGGTGCCGGCGACCGTGCTGGAGCAGATCGGGGCCTGGCAGGAGAGAACCGGTTCGCTCGTCTTCGTCGACGGGACCTTCCAGTACATGCGCTGGGACGGGCAGCGGCGTGAGCGCTCTGCTCACCTGCCCCGGGACAAGACGCTGCGCCTGGTGTGCCCCACCAAGTACCTGTCCATCCACGGTTATCGCTGCGCCCACCTGCTCGTACCGGAGCGTCTGCGGGAGGAGGTGGCCGAGCTGCACATGAACCTGCACGGCGACGTGGCCGTCTCCGACCGCCTCTTCGCCCACCGCGCAGCCGACGTGATGCTCGGCGAGGGCAACCGTGCCCTGGTGCGGCACGTACGCGACAACCACCGGGCGCTGGTGGACAGCGGGGCCCTCAGCGCACGGATGCCGGTGGAGGCCGGGTTCTTCCTCTTCGCCCGGCTCCGGGTGCCGCACCGCTGGTTCCTGGCCCTGGACGGGAAGTACTTCGAACTCGACGGCCACGCCGGGTACATCCGTATCAACCTGCTCAACCGCCCCGGCCTTGAGGCCCTGATGGCCACCGCCGATGTGCCGCTACCGTCGGCGCTCCGGCCGGTCAGCGCATGAGGGCGTGCCGGTGGCACCAGACCCGGGCCGAGAGGCGGGCCAGCAGCCGGGCAGCGGGGTCGTGCACGGTGTGCCCGGTGGCGAGCGGCCCGCTGTAGCAGACGGCGAGCGTGTACGGCGCGGTGTCGGGCGGATACACCACGGCGGCGCTGTGCCGCATCCCGGGGAACCACCCGTTCTTCCCCGCCAGCCGGGTGCCCGGCGGCAGGCCCGCGGCAACGTCCACGCGGTGGACGTTGCCCTCCAGCAGGCCCAGCACCTCCGGCTCCAGCGACTCAAGCAATCTGACCAGGTCACGGGCCGTCACGCGATTGTGGACTCCGGCGTCACGCCCGGCATAGTCCTCGATACCGCGCGGACTGGCGCTGCCGGTCGCCCCCGCTCGCCGCCACACCTCGGCCACGGCCTCGTGCCCCACCTCGGCCAGGCACACGTTGGTGGCCAGGTTCGAGGAGTGTGTGACCATCCGCCCGGCGAGCCAGCGCAGCGACGCCGTACCACCCAGCAGCTCCCACGGCCGCGGGTCGCTATCCGCCTGCGGAGTATTGCCGTACGAGCCGCCGGCCACGGAAGCGAAACGGTTGATGACCGGCACCCGCCGGTCCAGGTCCGCGCCGTAACGGTAAAGCGCCGCCAGCACCGCCACCTTCATCGTGCTCGCCGCGTCGTGCGGCACGTCGGCATTCCGCGTGATCACGGGGGCGCACTGCCACGGCGCCACGACGAGGGACAGCATCGCCTCATCGTAGGGCGCGACCATGGGCCTTGCCGACCACACCGCAGGAGCCCGGGGTGACCACGAGCCCTCACCTGCCGCCCTCCCCGGAACGGTCACGTCGTTCTGGGGAGGGCGGTCGATCAGCGTGCGAGGCCGTTGCGTCGGCTAACGGACGACGTGGACGGTCACTGACGTGGAGGTGCGGTCCGTCTTCGCGTGCTGGTGGTTCTTGTCGGTCGAGTACAGCACGGAACGGAATTGCAGGTCGCCCGTGTGCGTGGCCTTGACGTTTGCGCGCGCATCGCCGCTGAAGCTCCGTTTGACGGCGTGCCAATGGCCCCAGTGGCCGGGTTTGCCGGACCGCTCCTGTATCACGAGCGTGGTGTGCCGCTCGGCGTCGTCGTCACCCTGGCCGTGCACCTTCACCACCTGGCCGACATGGGCGGTGTGCGGGGTGGCCTGTATCGAGATGTCGCTCTTGGCGAACGCCGGGGATGCCGCCAGTGCGGCAGAGGCCAACCCCAGCGCGCCGACTACCGCGAACCGCTTCAGACCAAGCTTCATGCTCGGGTCTCCTGGATCTCTTCGTTCCCATGCATCAACTAGGATTCACAGATTCCCAATTGCCGCGCTTTCATCGAAGAAGAGCAGTTTGCGCGCCAAGAAGTTGGCCCCCGATTGTCACTACCGCGTAACTGCTGTCGGATGATCACCGCACTGCCTCACCTTGGCTCTGTCGGGAATCTCGCGAACCCGGAGCCGGTGATCTTGGGGTAGCCCCCAGCCCAGGTGAAGCCCCGACGTCCACCGGCCCCGCGTTCCTGTCAATGAACCCAGTCCATGCAGCTCGAATCAGCCCGACCCGTGCATGTACCGAGATGGGCTGTGTGACAGCCAACGCAGTCGCCCCAGCTCAGAGGCACTGCTCGGCCAGCACCTCGCCGCGCCGCAATGGGCCGGGGTGCTCGCCGTAGCCTTCGCCTCTGTCGGCGCCACCCGCCCCCCAGGCCGCACCTCCAAGCCGACCGCGCCCGAGACGCCGAGCGGCATGCCAGACGAGCCGACGACCCGCACACCTGCGGACGAGCCCTCACCTGGAGCAGCGCCTCACCTACCAGCTGCGCCGCTGCCTCAAAGCAGCGCTCACGACGAATGACCAAGCGGGGAAAGGGGCGGGGGACACTCCGGTGCGTGAGCGGTCGGCAAGGTAGTCCAGTGCCCGCACACGCGGCTCGGACCTGCCAAAAGAGCGAGCGAACAGCGCATGCGGCCCGGCTGTCCCTTCCGACCACGGCTCAACCCGATCAACCGTCACCTCATCAGCACGCCTAGAGCCGGCGCAGTCCGCTCAGCACCCGCTCCATCAGCGCGCAATCCGGGGTGGGGGTGCCGTTGGTGGTGGCGGTCCGGTGCACGGTGATCAGTCCGCACTCCGCCATGTCACCGAGCAGTACTTTGGCCACCCCGAGGGGGATCGTGAGCAGCGCGGCCACCTCGGCCACCGACACCGGCTGTCCGCACAGCCCGATCACGGCGCGGTACTCGGTCTGCGCGATGGCGGTGGAGCGGTAACCCAGCTCGGTGGCCGTCACCAGGGTCTCGATCTCGAAGTGGTGGTTCGACCTGGTCCGGCCGCCCGTCCAGGTGTAGGCGCGGACGATCGAGGCCGCGTACTGGTCGGTGTCCTGGTGCGGGTACTCGGGCGTCCAGGCGCTGAGCGGGTCGGCGGGCGGGGCGGCCTCCGGGGAGCCCGGCGACGGATGCGTCGGCAGGCGGTCCGTCTCCTGGGGAGGTGCGGCCTCGGGTCGGTCGCCGGGCTCGGAGCGTTTCCGCCTGCGTCGTGCGTTGTCCCAGCTGAACGCGTTGAGCACGTCGGCGAACGTCTGGTCGTCCTCCGGCCCCTGATCCTCCCGAGGGGTTTCGAAGGGGCCTCCACCAGTGCTCATGGTCGCCCTATCCGGGCTGCTGAGCGGCGGCCTGGTTCAGTTCGTACAACTCGGCGCGTAGTTCCGGGGTCAGGATCTCGCCCACCTGGTCGACGAGTACGGTCATCTCGTAGGCGATCTGGCCGATCTCGCAGTCCGGCGCCGCCAGCACCGCGAGGCACGAGCCGTCCTTGATCAGCATGAGGAGCATGATCCCGTTTTTCATCTGGACAACGGTCCGACGTACGTCACCGGTCTCGAAACAGCTGGCGGCGCCCTGGATCAGGCTGACGGCGCCTGCGGCGATCGCGGCGAGCTGCTGGGCATGGGCGTCCGGCATCCGGTTCGACGCGGTCAGCATCAACCCGTCGACCGAGACCACCACGGCGTGTGCCACGTTGGGCACGCGCTCGGTGAAGTTGGTGACCAGCCATCCGAACTGGCTCACCTGCCGGAGCTGGGGTGCGGTCATGGGATTGTTCTCCTGCCGGACTCGTCGGGGTGCTGCTGTCACGTCTCATCGGGGCGAGCCTGGCGGATTCCTGCCTGGTAGCTGTGGAGGAATCCGCGGGTCCGGCCGGCGTCCTGACTTACGCGCACGTCATCGCTCACAGGTATGTCGCCGACGCCACCGGCACGCGGTGCGGCCAGCCCCGGTGCAAGGTTCGCGCGCGGCACCCGCTTGGGCAGTCCGACCCGCGTGTGTTCGGCTGCCTCCGCGGCGCCCGCCGGCTCGGCCGCGGGCGGTCGGCGCGGCGCGGCGGGTTTGGCGGGGCCTGGGGTGGACTGTGGTTGCGGGGTGTCCAGGGGCCGGGCCGCGGGCGGGCGGGCCGACCCGGCCGCGAACCAGGAGAATCCTTCGGTGTCTTGTGACGCCGGCGGGTCTCCCGCGTTCGCAGCGGGCTGCGCGGGTGCGCGCGCGATGTCCTGAGGACCGGCCCCGGGCCGCTCCGGCGTGGCCGGCCGGAACCAGGAGGTGGCGGCGTCGCGTGGGTCTGCCGTTCGGGGCGGCGTCGGAGGCCCCGGCCGGTGCATGGCGTCCTGGAGGGTGTGGCCGTTCACCGGTGTCCCGTTCGCGGGGCCGCTGTCGGTGACGTCGGGCGCGTCCTGGGTGACGTCCGGCGCGTCGTCGGTGACGGGTGGTGTGGGCGGGCATGGCGCGGACAGGGGCGCGAACGAACCGGTGTCGGCCAGGCGGTCCGGCTCGGCGGCGTCGGTGGTGGACCCGGAGGTCGTGGCGGAGTCGTCGACGCGGGCCGTGGCGGTCACCCGGCCATCGTCCCGGCGCGGCAACGGGGGTGCGGTGACCGAATCGGTCGCTCGGAATGCCGCCACCCGCGAGGCCGGCTTGGTGTCCGGCGTGCTCAGCGGGGTTCCCGCCTGGCTCGCGGTGCTTGAGGCTTCCTCCTTCACCAGTCCGGCCGGTACGAGCACCAAGGCCCGTAGGCCGCTGCCCTTCTGGTCCATTGTCAGCTTCACGCTGATGCCGTGCCGAGTCGCCAGCCGGCCGACCACGAACAGGCCCATCTGCCGCGAGGTGGGCACGTCCGCAGAAGAACCTACTGCCACCCGCCGGTTGGCCTCGGCCAGCTCGGCGTCGTTCATCCCGATGCCCTGGTCCAGGATGTCGATCAGCGCCGAACCGTCGCGCCGCCGGCTGCTGCCGATGACCACCTGGGTGTCCGGCGGGGAGAAGCTGGTGGCGTTGTCCATCAGCTCGGCGACCAGCCGCGCCACGTCACCGGCCGCGTACCCGATCACCTCCAGGGGCGCCGGTAGTTGCACCACGACGCGCTGATAGTGCTCGATCTCGGAAACCGCGGCCCGCAGCACGTTGCCCAGCGGTACGAGCTGATCGAAGCGGCGGGCCAGCTCGCTGCCGGAGAGCACCATCAGGTTCTCGTTGTTGCGGCGCATCCGGGTCGCGAGGTGGTCGAGCTTGAACAGGTTGGCCAGCTGGTCGGGGTCCTCCTCATGCCGTTCCAGCTGCTCCATCAGCCGCAACTGACGCTCCACCAGGCTCTGGCTGCGCCGGGAGAGGTTGACCAGGGTGTTCCGGAGATCGCTGCGCAGCGTGGCCTGCTCCACCGCCAGCCGCACGGCCTGGCCGTGTACTGCCTCGAAGGCCCGCGCGAGCTCTCCGAACTCCTCGGTGGTGTGCACCGGCACCGACTCGACCACGGCGTCCGGTGTACGGCCCTCGCGGATGTTCACGACCGCGGCCGGGAGCCGGTGCTCGGCCACATCGAGGGCGGTCGAGCGGAGTACGACCAGCGACCGCAGCAGGTAGCGGCCGATCAGCACACCGATACCCACCGCGAGCAGCAACACCGCCAGCAGGATCACGGACGCCGCCCCCGCCCGGTCGCTGGTTTGGTCCTGCAGCCTGGCGGAGACCGTACGCAGATCGTGGGCGAGCCGGAGCTGCGCCTTGTTCATCAGCTCGCCGGTTCGCTCGGAGCTGACCTTCCAGTCCTTGACCGGGATGTGCCAGGAACTGCCCCGCCCCGGGCCGCCGGTCGCCTCCGGCTCGGACAGCTCGGCTTTCACCAGTTGGGCGCGCCGCTTGACGTCTGCACCGGTCACGGTTTCCTCGTAGGACCTCTCCTCCGCGGGGGTGGCCAAGGCCCGGAAGTCGGCGAGTTTGTCCCGCATCCTGGTGTCGGAGTCCTGAAGTGCCCGGCTGAGCTCTCGGTCCTCCGTGCTGCCGCGCCTGGCTGCCTCCAGGATGATGACGTGCTGGAGGCTGATCTGCTCCTGGGCCACCTCCAGGTCGTACGACGCGGTGGCCGGCCGGGAGAGCTGGGGGTCGCCGAACTGGTTGACCAGGGCCTGGTCCAGGTCCAGCACACTCTTGATGACCGCGCTGTACTGCTCCGTGGCGCTCCAGGCTGCGATTCTCCCCGAGTTCACCTGGCCGCGCAGCGCAGGCAACCGTCGTAGGAACGTGCCCGCTTCGTCGTACCGGGTCTTGGAGACCTGATCGAGGTGACAGTACTTGCCGGCCGTGCGCCTGACGGTCGCTCCGGCGTGATCGACGTCCAGGGCCTGCCCCCGGAGCGTGGCCCGGTCGACGGGCGTGTGGTCGCCCAGGTTCTCGGCGGACAGGGTCCGCTCCTCCCGCAGCCCTCCGATCAACCTCGTCAGATCACCTCGCAGTTCGACCAGCTGCTGGATGTCCGCGTATTCCTCCGCGCTTGCGACCTCGTGCTGGATCTGCACCACCGACGAGGCGACGCCGAGCAGCGCCGGCACCGTCAGGACGGCGGCCAGCTTGACGGGCAGCCGCCAGTTCCGCCACTGCACGACAGCGGACCACCTCGGCACCCGGCGCACCCGCGGATACGCATGCCTTGCCGGGGTCACGAGAGGCGTCCCCCGCCCCTGAACTGGTGGCCTCGCCCCGACCGTTCATGAGGTGGTTCCAGGATGCGGACGCGTCCTGGAGGGGAAGCTTCGTCCCTTCCCTTCGTCTCGACGAGGTCCGCAGGACCGAGCCCACCACGCACTTTTTTGCATCCCCACTTCAGTTCACGAACAACTGACGTACCATCAGGGCCGATCCGTACCTGTACCGCCGCTACGCGCTTGCGTTCGATCCTGGTTCAGTGATCACCTTCACGGCGCCCCTATGCGTTCTCGGCCAGGACGGGGTCGGATTCGCTGCGGACCGCCGTCTCGGGTTCGTGGAACTTCGGATTCACCGCGCGCACCAGCTCGTTGGCCACGAATCCGACGGCGAGCAGCGCGATCATGATGGAGAACGAGAAGGTGTACATGCTCGGGCCGGTGTGCCCGGCCCGCTGTCTCATGTCCGCGATGGCGTCCACGATGGCCGGCCCCGCGACTCCGGCGACGGACCAGGCGGTCAGCAGCCGGCCGTGGATCGCGCCGACCTGGTAGCCGCCGAACAGGTCTTTCAAGTAGGCGGGGACGGTGGCGAATCCACCGCCGTAGAAGGACAGGATCACCATGGCGGCGCCGATGAACAGCGTCACGCTGCTGTTCTTGCCGAGCAGCAGCGTCAGGTACAGCAGAGCACCGATGCCCAGGTACAGCCGGTAGACGTTCTTGCGGCCGATCACGTCGGAGACCGACGACCACAGGATCCGGCCGGTCATGTTGGCCAGGGACAACAACGCGACGAAGCCGGCGGCGGCTGTCGCGCTGACCGGGCTTGGCGTGTCCCGGAAGAAGTCCTGGATCATCGGCGCGGCCTTCTGAAGGATTCCGATCCCGGCCGTAACGTTCATGCACAGCACGACCCACAGCAACCAGAACTGCGGCGTGCGCACCGCATTCCTCGCGGAGACGTTCGCGGTCGTCACGAGCCGTTTCCCGGCATCCTCGGCGGGGTGGCCGC
>NZ_JRKI01000029.1 GCF_000935125.1 Streptomyces natalensis ATCC 27448
GTTGCCGGCCGGCCGGCCGCCAACCCGAGGGCGGTACGCGCACGAGCAGCACGCCGAGTGTCATGAGGACGGCGTAGGTCACGCCGTGCACGAGGAAGGTCTTCGCGATCCCATCCGTGTCGCTGCCGAAGGCGGAGAGCATCTGCGTCGACCAGGGAGAGGCGATCAGTGCGCCACCGCCGAAGCCCATGATCGCGGTGCCGGTGGCCATGCCCGGCCGGTCGGGGAACCACTTCATCAGGGTGGACACCGGCGAGATGTAGCCGATGCCCAGGCCGATCCCGCCGACGAAGCCATAGCCGAAGACCACCAGCCAGTAGGAGCGGGTGGCGACGCCGAGTGCGGCGATCAGGAACCCGGTGGAGAACGCCACCAACGAGACGAGCATGGCCCATCGCGGACCCCTGCTCTCGACGAGGGTGCCGCCGAAGGCCGCGGAGAGCCCCAGTACGAGAATGCCGACCTGGAACGGTAATGCGCTGGCCGCCCCCGAGATATGCAGCGCGCTCTCCAGGGGTAACTTGAAAACGCTCCAGGCATATACCTGGCCTATCGACAGGTGGATCGCCAGCGCAGCCGGGGGCACCAGCCAACGACTCCATCCTGGTCGCGCGATGATGCGGGAATGCTCAAGAAGTCGCACCGGCGGTCTACCTCCCGGGCCTGGGCAGAAGTAATTGAAAGGCGAATTGCCTGGATGCATGTCCAGCGGCCAAGCGGTGGCGAGTGTAGGGCAACTGATCGCCTCTGCCAATGGTTTGACCTGTCTGCTGTCGAGTGTGGCGACGTTTGCCGGAGGGGAACACTCTGCGCGTAGAGCGGCGCTTTCGGGCGATGTCGGACCACCGGCGACGATGGCCGGAGAACTGCTGGCGATGGTTCGTCAGAAAGCAGCGTGATTCGCCCAGGCAACGGGTAAACGGGTCGAACGGCCCCGGGCCCCGGAGAGAGGTCGGCTCCCCCCGGTGGGCCTCAACCGGAACGGCTGCTACTGTCCGGTAGTGGGCCAACTCGTCGCCGGTCCAACGCCTTTGACTGCACGGAGTGGACCACTACACTCCCTGCCTCAACGGCTGTAGGTGGACCGGTCAACGCGCCGAAACCTGGAGAGAATCATGACGAGAGACATGCGGCCTCCCGCTCCACCCCCCTCGGCGCCGACCACCGGCCACGGATTATCGGCCCCTTTCACTAAAGCCTGCGACCAGCCCTTGTGCGGCCCGGCAGGCGAGCCCGACTTTGCGGCGATCCAGGCCAGCCCGGAGTTCACCCGGCTTCGCCGACGGCTGCGGCTGTTCGTCTTTCCGATGAGCGCGCTTTTCTTTTGCTGGTACCTCACCTTCGCCCTGTTGTCCGCCTACGGTCATGAATTCATGCGGCGCAAAGCCGTCGGCGAGATCAATGTGGGGACCCTCTTCGGCCTGCTGCAATTCCTGTCCACGATCATGATCGTCGTGACCTATGCGCGCTTCGCCAAGAAGCGGCTCGACCCCCAGGTCGACCGGATTCGCGAGCAGGTGCGGGCCGACGCGGAGGTTGGCAGAAAGTGATGGTGCCGATCGCGGCCGGCACGACCGGCAGTCCGACGCTCAATGTGACCGTATTCGTCGCCTTCGTCTGCATCACCTTGTACGTGGTCTACCGGGCCAGCGGCAGCAGCCCCACCGCCTCCGACTACTACGCGGCAGGCAGCGGTTTCAGCGGGATGCAGAACGGCATCGCGCTGTCCGGCGACTTCCTCTCCGCGGCCTCCTTTCTCGGGATTTCGGGAGCAATCGCCGTCCACGGCTACGACGGGTTCCTCTACTCCGTCGGATGGTTGGTCGCCTGGCTGGTCGCCCTGCTGCTCATCGGCGAACGACTGCGTAATACCGGCCGGTTCACCGTGGGCGATGTGATGGCCTTCCGGATGAAACAGCGCCCGGTACGGGCGGCGGCGGCCAACGCCACCCTGGTCATCACGTTCTTCTACATGCTGGCCCAGATGGCCGGCGCCGGCGGTCTGATCGCCCTGTTGCTCAATGTGCACAGCAAGGGCGGGCAGGCCCTGGTCATCACGGCCGTCGGCATCGTCATGGTCTTCTACGTCCTGGTCGGCGGCATGAAGGGCACGACCTGGGTGCAGATCATCAAGGCCACCCTGCTGCTGCTCTGCGTGACCTTCATCAGCGTCTTCATCCTTGGCAAGTTCGGCTTCAGCCTCTCCGGACTGCTGGGACATGCGGCGCAGAACAGCCCCTTGGGCGAGCGCTTGCTGGAACCGGGCGGCTGGTACGGCCAGAACGCGATGAGCAAGCTCGACTTCGTCTCGCTGTCCCTGTCGCTGGTCCTCGGCATCTCCAGCCTTCCGCACGTGCTGATGCGCTTCTACACCGTGCCGGATGCCAAGGAGGCACGCAGGTCGGTGGTGTGGTGCTCCTGGTCGATGTTCACGTTCTACCTGGGGATCCTCATCGTCGGATACGCCGCCACCGCACTGGTGGGCCCGGACAAGATCTTGGCCGCCCCTGGCGGGGAGAACTCCGCGGCACCGCTGCTCGCCTTCCGGATCGGCGGCGCGGTGCTGCTCGGCGTGGTCTCCGCGGTGGCCTTCGCCACCATCCTGGCGGTGGTCGCCGGTCTGACGCTCGCCGCTTCCGCGTCGTTCGCGCACGACGTCTACGCCAACGTACTCCGGCACGGCAAGGCGGATCCGCGGTCCGAAGTACGGGTCGCCCGCCTGACGGCGATCGTGATCGGTTTCCTGGCCATCATCGGCGGCATCGTGGCCAACGGCCAGAACGTCGCCTTCCTGGTGTCGCTGGCCCTGGCGCTCGCCGCGTCCGCGAACCTGTCCACCATGCTCTACTCCCTGTACTGGAAGCGGTTCAACACCACGGGGACGCTGTGGAGCATCTATGGCGGGCTGGTGTCCGGACTGCTGCTGATCGCCTTCTCACCTGCGATGTCGGGCACGCCCACGTCCATCGTCAAGGGCGTCGACTTCCACTGGTTCCCGCTCACCAACCCGGGCATCGTGTCGATTCCGCTCTCCTTCCTCTGCGGGTTCCTGGGCACGGTCCTCAGCAAGCAACCGGCGGATCCCGACAAGCAGGCGGAGATGGAGGTACGAGCACTGACCGGCATCGGCGCCAAGCACTAGCGTCGTCATCCACGCCGGCTCCCGACTCGTCGTCACCGCCGGCCGACCGGTCACGGGCAACCGCAAACATTGCTGATCATTGACGGTCCTCAAGGCGCTGCGGAGCCTGGCCCGAGACGAACGCCTGTCAATGCCGACCCGTGACGACTTCCTGAAGGTGTACTTCTGGTGGACCGGGCCCACGACGACCGCTTCCGCATCACTGAGGAGGCTCGCCGACGAGCTGGGTGCCGACCTCGGCCTCCGACTGTCGGACCGCTCCCCACCTGCAGTTTTGTTTGGGGCCTCTGCCCGTCAGAGACCGAATAGGAATTCGGGGCCCGGCACCACCGATGACAGGCAGCCCCGAACGCCGCCCGGAACCAGAGAAACCGGCCGCTACGAAACCCGGGGCAGCTCAGAGTGTCGGCGGCTGGTGCGGCCGGGGGACGGGCCGGTGTGCGGGCGGTCACCTGGAGCCGCAGCCCGCGGGGGATCAGCGTGGCGACGCGACCGTGGCACGGATAGGCCGTTCGACACCGGCGCGGAGGTGGCGGCCACCACCTGGCTACCCAAATCGGTACATTGCCCGCTAGGGCAGACCAGGATCCCAGGCGCGGCGATGGTTGCGCCCTGTGCTCATGAACCTCGCGGGCGAGGAGAATATGTTCGAATTGAGTGCGCCGATCGTGGCCACGTTCCTCGTGTATGCGGTCGCCATGATCGGAGTAGGTGTCTGGGCGTACACCCGCACTCACACCTTCGCCGACTTCGCCCTGGGGAGCCGCAGGCTCAGCGCGTTGGTCGCCGCCCTGTCCGCAGGGGCCAGTGACATGTCCGGCTGGCTGTTTCTCGCGTTTCCCGGAGCGGTGTACGCGGCCGGCATCGGCGCCAGCTGGATCGCCGTCGGCCTGGCGGTCGGCACCTACCTCAACTGGCGGTTCGTCGCGCCGAGACTGCGCACGTACACCGAGCGTGCCGAGAACGCCTTGAGCCTGTCGGCCTACCTGGAGGAGCGGTTCGAGGACCGCACCCGGATGCTCAGGATGGTCTCGGCGGCGGTCACCCTCGTGTTCTTCACCGTCTATGTCGCCAGTGGTCTGGTCGCTGGGGGGTTGCTGTTCGAGCATGCCTTCGGCGTCCGTTTCGGACTCGGGGTGACCCTGACGGTCCTGGTGATGGTCATCTACTCGGGCCTGGGCGGCTTCCTCGCCGTGAGCCTGACGCACGTGATGCAGGCGACGCTGATGTTCCTCGCCCTGCTCGTGGTCCCCCTGACCGGCATCGGGTCCCTCGGAGGCTTCCGGGAACTGCGCGATGCCCTCGACAAGAAGGCACCGGGCCTGCTGCAGATGGGGGCCAAGGTCAACTACGCGGACGGGCAGTGGTCGGCAGGCGGGTCGCTCGGCGCCGTCGCGATCATCTCGCTGCTCGCCTGGGGTCTCGGCTACTTCGGTCAGCCGCACATCCTGGCCCGCTTCATGGGCATCCGCAGCATCCGGGCCATCCCCGCGGCCCGCCGTATCGGAACGGGGTGGGTCGTCGTCGTACTCGCCGGTGCCACCCTCGTCGGCCTCGCGGGAATCGGGCGGCTCGGCACGCCGCTCCACGACCCCGAGACGGTGTACATCGTCCTGAGCCGCGTCCTGCTCAATCCCTGGATCGCCGGAGTGATGCTGATCGCCGTACTGGCCGCGATCATGTCGACCGCGGACAGCCAGCTTCTCGTGTCGTCCGTCGCGCTCACGGAGGACTTCTACCGCGCGTTCCTCAACCGGCGTGCCTCGGACAAGGTGCTGGTGTGGGTCGGCCGCGGGGCGGTCGTCGTGGTGATCCTGGTGGCCTTCGTGATCGCGCTCCACGGCGGCGGGCTGCTGGGCATTGTCGCCTACGCCTGGGCGGGTTTCGGGGCCGCCTTCGGGCCGGTCGTCCTCCTCTCGCTGTACTGGCCGCGTATGACCTGGGCGGGGGCCATGGCGGGGATCGTGTCGGGCGCGACCACGGTGCTTCTCTGGAAGGAGATCAATCCACTGCTCGGGCCGCTCAACTCGGGCGTCTACGAAATGGTCCCGGGTGTACTGGTCGCCACGGCCGCCGCACTGGTCTTCGGCAGGTTCGTCGGCCGGCCGCCGAAACGGGCCTTCTGGCGGATGCCGGGAGGCGGGGTGAGCCAGCTGATGCTCACGCCGTTCCTCACCCACGCACCGGTCGGCATGGCCGTCCTGGACACGGATCTGCGCTACGTCTGGGTGAACGAGCCACTGAGCCGCCTGATCCCCCTCGAACAACGACTGGGGCGGCAGGTGGGAGAGGTGCTGCCCAGGCCGGAGGCGGAAGCGTTCGAGGAGCGGATGCGCAGGGTTCTCGAGACCGGGGACCCGGTGCTGGACTACGAGTTCCGCGGCCCCAGCTACACCGACCCCGACCGCACGCGCGCGGCCTCCGCCTCCTTCTTCGCCATGAAGGACCGCCAGGGCCGGTACGTGGGCATCTGGTACATGGTCATCGACGTCACCGAGCGCTGGCGGGCCCAGGAACGCCTGGCTGTGCTGAACGACGCCGGTGCCCGTATCGGCAGCACACTGGAAGTGACGCTGACCGCGCAGGAACTGGCCGACGAGGCCGTACCGGCCGTCGCCGAGTTCGTCGCCGTCGACCTGCTGGACTCGGTCATGAGGGGCGAGGAGCCGACCCCCGGACCGGTCGGCATGACGCCCGTCATCCGCCGAGCGGGGCAACAGTCGGTGCGCGAAGGCTGTCCGGAGGCGTCTCTGGCCGTGGGCGAAACGGTCCGGCGTGCGCCCTCGTCGCCCGTGACCCGCTGCCTGCTGGAGAGCAGGACTCTCGTGGAACGGATCCTGGACCGCGCCACCAGCGCCTGGGTGACCGAAGACCCGTCACTGGGCGCCTCCATCCGCGAGTTCGACTTCCGCTCCCTGATGGTGGTTCCGGTGCGGGCGCGCGGCGTCACCCTTGGCGTGGCGACGTTCGCCCGCTCCCGGCGTCAAGGGCCCTTCGAGGACGACGACGTGCGGCTCGCCGAGGAACTCGTCTCCCGCGCGGCGGTGTGCGTCGACAACGCGCGCCGCTTCACCCGCGAGCGCAGCGCGGCCCGCTCCATGCAGCGTTACCTGCTGCCGCAGGAGCTCGCGGGAGGGTCCGCTCTGGAGGTGGCGTCGTGGTACCTCCCGGCGGATGCCCCCAGCGGTGTGGGCGGTGACTGGTTCGACGTGATTCCGCTCTCCGGAACCCGGGTTGCACTGGTCGTCGGGGACGTCGTCGGACACGGTATGAACGCGGCGGCGACCATGGGGCGTCTGCGTACCGCAGTACGCACGCTCGCCAATCTGGACCTCTCCCCGGACGAACTGCTGGCTCATCTGGACGACCTGGTCATCGGCCTCATGGGGCCGGCGGAGGCCGAGGACGAAACCGCTGCTGCCGCGTTCATGGGAGCCACCTGTCTGTACGCCGTGTACGACCCGGTCAGCAGACGGTTCACGCTGGCCCGGGCCGGTCACCTCCCACCGGTGATCGTCCGCCCGGACGGCACCGCCGACGTCCTCGACCTGCCCGCCGGACCGCCACTCGGCCTCGGGTACCTCCCCTTCGAGTCCGTCGAACTGGAGCTGGCCGAAGGCAGCCTCATCGCCCTCTACACCAACGGCCTCCTCGAGACCTTCGACCGGGATCTCGACGCCGGGCTCTCCCGACTGGGCGAGGCCCTCGTGGAGCCGAGGCCGACCCTGCAGGAGACTGGCCTGGGTGCGGTCGACGCCCTGCTGACCCATCCGCCGTCCGACGACGCGGCCCTGCTCCTCGCCCGGACCCGCGTCCTGGCTCCGGACCGGGTCGTGTCATGGAACCTGCCCAGCGACCCGGCAGCTGTGGCGAACGCCCGCACCCTCGCCGGCCGACAGTTGACGGAGTGGGGCATGGACGACCTGACGTTCACCACGGAGCTCATCGTCAGCGAACTGGTCACCAACGCCATCCGCCATGCCACCGGACCGGTGAGTCTGCGCCTGATCCGGGACCGCGGCCTGATCTGCGAGGTCTCCGACGCCAGCAGCACGTCGCCGCGCCTGCGCCATGCCCGGACCACCGACGAGGGAGGACGGGGTCTCCTGATCGTGGCCCAACTCGCCCGACGATGGGGCACCCGCTACACGACGACCGGCAAGATCATCTGGACAGAGCAGGACATTCCCGCCGACATGGGTGCCCGGTGGTGAGCGGGTCCCGCATTGGCCGGGCGAGACGGTACCCCGGATCCAGCGGGCCCGCGTCGTGGGCGGACCGCGCTTCTGCGGCGCGCACTGACCGCCTGCGTCGAGGGCTCCGGTCACGCGGCATCGCCCACCGCATCGCCCGCAAGTGCATCGAGTCCTCACAGCGGCTCGGCCGTCACCGTTGGGTGGTCGAGAGGACCGTTTCCTGGCCGGCCGGCTGTCGACGCCTGCACCGTCGCCACGAACGCACGGCGGAACACTTCCTCACCTTCGTCGCCATCGCCGCAGCCCTCATCGGCTATCGCCACCTCATCTGAAGGAGCGGCACCTTCACCACGGCTCATCCACGCCGGCTCATCCACGCCGGCGGATCACCGCTTTGCCCGCATCCAAGTCGATGCCCGTCCGGGGCGGAGCTCCATCATGCCGATTGTCCTGCAAGGTCAAATCCACTCGGCGCTGTTCCAGTTGTATGTGCTTGTTGCCATTCCACATCGCGTGCAGTTCCTCGGTCATGGTGGCACCCAGGCCCACTCCGCCGGTGGGAGTACGGCCGGCCAGGCGCCGACGCAGCCACACCGGACGACCAGACCTGAGCACCACCTGCCGCGCTGCGGCCAGCAAGAATCCACCGATGACAGGCACCAATATGGCCATCAGGCTCGCGAGCATCACCATGCTCACCCAACACCCAGGCGCGACCCACGGTTCCTCGCCTTCGAGGTGCTACGCGGACAACCACCTTCGGGCAGCATCGCCTCACCAAAAAACGACGTCCAGGCCAAATGAAACAGACAGGGGCAGGCCCTACACCGGGTCTTCACCGCACGCGATGAAGACCCGATGCTCCCGGAATGTTGAGCGCACGGGCGCCAAGAGCGGAATGAACCGTTTCTTGACCTCCCGTACCCTATGCGCCTGTTCGCTCGCCTGCCAGGGTTCTCGTGCAAACCGCTGAGGTACGGGGAGAGGGGACTCTCGGTGAACTTAAAGGTGAGATCGGCACTGGTGGCCGGCGTGCTGGCGGCTGCGGCAGTGGCGGGAACAGCGGGCACCGCCCAAGCGAACACCTACCAGTACAACGTGATGCTCCAGGACTACGCCACCGGCTACTGCCTGGACTCCAACGGCGGCGATGTCTACACCAATCCGTGCCAGCCCGGTAATCCGTGGCAGCGGTGGAACGTCGTGTCCTACGACGGCAACGTCGGTGGCTACTACGACCGGGTGCAGATCGTCCATCGCAAGGAGGGCAACTGCCTTCGAGTCCAGTGGTCGCACTCCGTCTCGTCTCCCAGCGGCTGGTTCGCAACCCGCGCGGCCGGGTGCAATTCGAGCGACTACCACGACCAGTGGAACATGACCTGGGTCGGCAACAGCTCCGGCAACCCTCGTAACAGTTGGCAGTTTGCCAACTACCAGGCGGACACCAATCTCAACGAGGTGCTCTGCCTTGATCGCGGGCAGGAAGGACACTGGAACCAACTGCTGTGGGACCAGGGCCACCCGCAGAGCGCCCCGGTCGCCAAGACCACCTGCTACAACCACACCAACCGGTACCAGATGTGGAACATGGTCCATTAGAGCGTGTCCGAGGGGACGGGTGACGGACTCGTCAGCAGATTGTTCCGTCAGTTGTGGGACGGGGCGATCTGTGCGACACCGCGTGTGCTCGGATGGAGCCGCATCCTCCGAAGAACGTGGGCGGGGGCGGGGGCGGGGGCGGGGGCGGGCGATGGAAGAACCACCGCACAGTCATCAACGGCACCCTCTTCCGCCAGCAGACCGGCACACCGTGGCGTGACTTGCCTGCACGCTTCGGGAAGTGGAAGACAGTGCATGACCGTCACCAGCGATGGCCGGCGGACGGCACGTGGGACCGGATCCTTCGAGCCGATGCTGATGTGGAGGGGCAGATCGACTGGAGCGTGGTGAGCGTGGATTCCACGGTATGCCGTGCCCACCAGCATGCCGCCGGGGCCCACCATCGGGCAGCGCGGATACCAGGACGACAACGTCGCCCTTCTCAGCATCGGTCCGATGAGGCGGTGGGCCGCTCACGCGGCGGGTTCACCACCAAGATCCATCTGGTGAGTGACGGCAGGTACCGGCCGCTGGCTATCCTGATCACGCCCGGACAGTGGGGTGACGCACCGCAGCTGATCTCAGTCCTGGACCGTGTTCGCGTTACAGCTCTCGCCGTGACCGCCGTTACCCGCGGCGTCGGCAGATCCGCACACCATCCCTGAGCGCAGGGACCAGCGGGTCTGGGTCGCGGCCAAATAGCCGCATGGCCACCTACACCTCGATCATCTACGTCACCCACTCCGGCTACTGGGTCAGCGAGCCCACCTGCAACGTCAGCGACAACCCGGGCACGGAAGGCGACGGCCTTGTCGGGCCGGGGCAGGGCTCAGCCACCATCCAAACCGGGCTCGAAGACGGCCCCGTAAAGGTCATCGTCGACAACCTGAACCCCTGGCCCGCCGGGCAGACAGGGCCACAGCCACCTGAACCCCAGCCGCCACCGGCCTCACGGCCCCACACCGACACACATCAGCACGCCGAGGAGGCTCCATGCGCTGGGACAACCTGAGCGTACGGGCTGCGCGCGACAAGGCGGCGTCCCCGCGGGCGAGGTGTCGGGCAGCTTTCCGGGACGCTCCTTCACACCGAGATACGTACCGAGGAGCGGGTCGAGGGCGGCGAGGTCTTCGACATAGCGGTCGGCGACTTCACGGGGCAGCGGGTTCCGGGAATCTGACGTACGCCATCTTCGTGCGGAGTGGGGGTGCGCGTCAGCGGGATTCTGAGCTGCTCTTTCGCTCGGTCCGGTCGGGTTCGGGGGCGGGAGCGCCCTCGGGCCGGGGCGGCAGCAGCGGTCCGCAGTCCCACTGCTGGAAGATCAACCGGGTCTCGACGCGCGCCACTTCGGGCCGCGAGGTGAACCCGTCGAGGACCAGTCGCTGCAGATCCGCCATGTCCGCGACCGCGACATGGACGAGATAGTCGTCGGGCCCGGTCAAATGGAAGACCGTAATGGACTCCGGCAGCGCCCGGATCCGCTCCACGAACGGCCCCACCAACTCCCGCCGATGCGGTCTGACCTGCACGGACAGCAGTGCCTCCAGGCCCCGGCCCAGCTTCGCCGGGTCCAGTCGCAGCTGATGGCCGAGAATCACTCCCGAGCGGCGCAGCCGGGTCACCCGGTCCAGGCAGGTCGACGGCGCGACACCGACCTGCGCGGCGAGATCGCGGTACGTCATCCGCGCGTCGTTCTGGAGCAGCCGCAGCAGATCGAGGTCCACCGGATCCAGTACGACAGAATCGGTCATATTTCGAACGTAACACGGGGTCCGGCACTCCGACCCCGCTCGGTGTTCAGAATCCTGAGCATGGACTCCGGCAGCTTTGACGCATACGACGTACCGGCCGACCCGCAGGGAACCGGCCATGATCTCGACAGCACCGGTCGTCGTGTCCCGGGCGTGCCCGCACCCCGGGCGCTCGCCACCGAGGCGGTGCACGCCGGGCGGGACGACCTCGCGCGGCAGGGAGTGCACGCCCCGCCGATCGACCTGTCCACGACCTACCCCTCGTACGACAGCCGGGGCGAGGCCGCCCGGATAGACGCCTTCGCGGCCGACGGCGCCGAACCGGAGGGCCCGCCCGTCTACGGCCGCCTCGGCAACCCGACCGTCGCCCGCTTCGAGACCGCCCTCGCGCGTCTTGAGGGCACCGAGAGCGCGGTCGCGTTCGCCACCGGGATGGCCGCGCTGAGCGCCGTGCTGCTCGTACGCAACGCGATGGGCCTGCGCCATGTCGTCGCCGTACGACCGCTGTACGGATGCAGCGATCACCTGCTCACCGCAGGGCTGCTGGGCTCCGAGGTGACCTGGGTCGACCCGGCGGGCATCGCGGACGCGCTGCGCCCCGACACCGGCTTGGTGATGGTCGAGAGCCCGGCCAACCCGACCCTCGCCGAACTCGATCTGAGAGCCGTCGCGCACGCCTGCGGTTCCGTCCCGCTGCTCGCCGACAACACCTTCGCCACGCCCGTGCTGCAACGCCCCGTCGAGCAGGGAGCCCGTCTCGTCCTGCACAGCGCCACCAAGTACCTGGGCGGCCACGGAGACGTCATGGGCGGCGTGGTGGCCTGCGACGAGGAGTTCGCCGGGCGGCTGCGCCAGGTGCGGTTCGCCACGGGCGGAGTGCTGCATCCGCTCGCGGGCTATCTGCTGCTCCGCGGTCTGTCGACGCTGCCCGTACGGGTCCGAGCCGCGTCCTCGAACGCGGCGGAGCTGGCCGGCCGGCTCGCCGCCGACCCGCGCGTCGCCCGCGTCCACTACCCGCGCATCGGAGGCGCCATGGTCGCCTTCGAGGTAGTCGGCGACCCCCACGACGTCATCGCGGGCGTCCGACTGATCACCCCGGCCGTGAGCCTCGGCAGCGTCGACACCCTCATCCAGCACCCCGCGTCCATCAGCCACCGCATCGTGGACGCCGACGACCGCCGCGGCGCGGGAGTCAGCGACCGGCTGCTGCGGCTCTCGGTGGGGCTGGAGGACGTCGAGGACCTGTGGGCCGATCTCGACCGGGCGTTGGGGACGGCGTCGGGGCCGGGCAGGGTCCTCCGGGAAGCGGCGGTCGCGAACCGGTAGAACCGCAGACGACGACCGGCCCGGCCAGGTGTCCGCGATGGCCCGGCATCTGGACGAGCAGGTCACCGCGTTCCGTAATCGGCCTCTGGACACCGGGCCGTATGCGTTCATCTGGGTGGACGCGCTGACCCAGAAGGTCCGCGAGGGCGGCCGCATCATCAACGTGCACGCCCTGATCGCGGCCGGTGTCAACGCCGACGGACACCGCGAGATCCTGGGCCTGGACGTCGCCGCCGCTGAGGACGACGCCGGCTGGCTCGCCTTCCTCCGCTCGCTGATCGCCCGCGGCCTGTCCGGTGTCCAGCTGGTCGTCTCCGACGCCCACGCCGGCCTGGTCGACGCGATCGGCGCGGTCCTGCCCTGCGCCTCCTGCACTACCGGCCGGGCCCCGGACTCCGCGAATTCAACCTGAGTAACCTGCACTCATTCAAAGCCTGAACGGCACGCGACACGACACGGCCCGCCGTCCGCCGTCCGCCGTCCGCCGTCCGCCGTCACCGTCGAGCAAGGCGCCACACTCGGCTGGGGCCTTACGTCGGACGTCACGGCACCATCATCGGAATCGACGACTCCGGCATCTGCGGACCGATGGCTTCGATCGAGCCGCGCCTCGGCTTCACGACCGACGCCGTCATCCAAGCCGCCCGCGAACAGCTCGGCCCGTCGTTGTCACTCCGGTAGAGGTCAAGTGCAAGCGCCAGTAGGCCGATGGCGGTGGCATGAAGACGCGTTCCGCCGCTGCACGCCGCCTTGTCTCCCGCCGCCTGCTCCGGATGGCCATCGCGCTGTTTGCCGCCCTTTGGGTGGTGGTGCCCGGGCCTCCCGCCGCGACAGCCAAGGCTTGTGCGCGGTGCCCGGCGGCGACTGTGGACGAGGGGGGTCTTCGGGCACTGTTCGGATCGGAGAACCGTGTGATCCGTACCCGCGAGCGGGTGGTAGCTGTGACGTTCAATGCGGCATGGAACGACGCCGGTGTGGACCGCGTCCTCGCTGAGCTCGCCCGCCGGCACGCGCCTGCCACATTCTTCCTGACCGGCGACTTCGCCGACCGATACCCCCAGGTGGTGAAGAGGATCGCGGCTGCGGGACACGGTCTGGGCAACCATTCCCACAGCCACCCCTACTTCAAGGACTTGACCGCGGCCGGAAGACGCCGCGAGGTCTGGGCAGCGGACCGGTCCCTGCGGGCGGCCGGGGCAGGAGAGGCCCTGACCCCGCTGTTCCGGTTTCCCTACAGCGAGACCACCCCGGCCCAGATCAGGGAGGTCAACGGGCTGGGATTCGCGGACGTGGAATTCACCACCGACACCAATGGCTGGAAGGGCACAAAGGGCGGCATGACCGTGGAGCGCGCAGTGGCCAGGGCGCTGGACGCCCTGCGCCCAGGGGCGATCCTGCAGATGCACGTCGGGGCGCGCGAGGGCCACACCGAAGTGATCGACGCCCAGGCCCTGCCACAGATCCTCGATGCCATCACCGTCCATGGATACCGCGTCATCGACCTCCGCACCCTCCTCACCTCCCGGCCCACCTGTAGTCGCCCCGCGGACAAAGGAGCGAGCCTTGCGGGCGGGGCCGGCACACCTACCAGGCGAGTTCACCGACGCGCCGCACGTCCTCGGTGATCTGTGCCTCTGCGTGTGCCTCGCCCCCGCAGACGGTCAGCCGCACGTAGCCTTCGCCTCCAGGGCCGCATCCGCTCGCGGGGATGCCCAAGAACCCGGGCGACGGTAGCGGTTGGCCCATTTCGACGCGCACGCGCGGGAGATGCCATCTCGGCCGCCACGTGGGCGATCGGGCGGTGCCGGCAACGCTGCACGAGTCGCAGCCGCCCCTCGGGGGACAGCGGAGCATTGCGGTGAAGCACAGGCGTTCCCAGCGCCAGGGATCGAGGGCGAGCTTGCCCCGGGTCTGGCCCGCTTCGAGTTGCTCCAGCACCGCCGGCCCCTCGGCCAGGGGGTGAACCTGGGGGTGCCGGGCGGGTACACGCCGTGGGCGATGAGTGCCTCGATCTCGACGAGCAACGATCGATAGATGGACGGGGCCGCGGCCACCAGGGCACCGATGTGCAGGCCCTTGACCTGGACCTGGTGGGTGAAGAGCGGGTCGTGTGTGCTGAGGCTGGCATCGCCCGAAGCGGCGCCGAACACGACGACGCGTCCGGTGAAGGGTTTGGTGACCGACAGGCTGGCCTCGAACGTAGCCTGTCCCACCGATTCCAGGACCAGATCGACACCGCCGGTCAGGCGGGTGATCTCCTCAGCCAGATCGGGGCGCCGGCTGTCCAGGACCTCGTCGGCACCGAACGCTTCGACGGTGTCGCGCTTCGCTGGTGACGCCGTGGCAATCACGCGCGCACCGTAGTGGCGGGCGAGACGGACAGCGGCAGGTGTGCCAGACGGCCGCGCCTCGCCATGGCCGGCGGTCGGGCGAATTTTCTGCGACCGGAGAGCAACCTGATGAGTTGAGACATCTATCCCGTTGTGCGAATCGGCATTTTATGACCTCTGCCAGAGGTCAGTACGGTCGGATTCATGGAGTGGAACTTTCAGGCTGCAGAAGAACTCGCGGCTGCCTTGCGTGCCGGTGAAGTGACCTCGGTGGAACTGACCGACGAGGCGATTGCCCGTATCGAGCGGGACGACAACGTGATCAACGCGATCTGTGTGCCGGACTTCGACCGTGCGCGGGCCGCCGCGCGCGGTGCCGACCAGGCGCGCGCCCGCGGCGAGGTCAGGCCGCTGCTCGGTATTCCGGTGACGGTCAAGGAGTCCTACAACATCGCCGGGCTGCCCACGACTTGGGGCATGCCGCAGTACCGGGACTATGTGCCGGCCGAGGATGCGGTACAGGTATCGCGGCTCAAGGCCGCCGGCGCGGTGGTGCTCGGTAAGACCAATGTGCCCTTGGGGCTGCAAGATGTGCAGAGCTTCAACGAGATCTACGGCACCACCAACAACCCGTGGGATCATGCTCGCACGTCGGGCGGATCGTCGGGTGGATCGGCGGCGGCCCTGGCGTCCGGATTCGGCGCGCTGTCCATCGGTTCCGACATCGGCGGTTCGTTGCGCACCCCCGCGCATTTCTGCGGCGTCTACGCACACAAGCCGACGCTCGGGCTGGCGGCGAACCGCGGCATGGTCCCGCCGCCCGCGCCGGCATTGCCGGCCGACCTCGACCTCGCCGTCGTCGGTCCAATGGCGCGCACCGCCCGCGACCTCACGCTCCTGCTCGACGTCATGGTCGGACCGGACCCGCTGACGCTCGGCGTGGCGCACGACTTGACGCTGCCGCCCGCGCGCCACGAGCGGCTCGGCGACTTCCGGGTCTTGGTCCTCGACGAGCATCCGCTCCTTTCGACCGGGTCCGCCGTGCGGGCGGGCGTGAACCGGGTGGCCGCCGCGCTCGTCGACGGCGGCGCCCACGTCGAACGGCACAGTCCGCTGCTGCCCGATCTGACCGAAGCCGCGACGCTCTACATGCAGTTGCTGTTTTCGAGCTCCGTTGCACGTTTGCCCGTCGAAGCGTACGAGCAGCTGCGGACCCGCGCCGCCGGAGTGAGCGCGGACGACCAGAGCCTTGACGCCGTGCGGCTGCGCGCCATGGTGTTCAGCCACCGCGACTGGATCGAGGCGAACAACCGTCGCGAGCTCCACCGCCACGGCTGGCGGCAGCTGTTCGCCGAGTTCGACGCCGTGGTGTGCCCGATCACGCCGACTCCCGCGTTCCCGCACGACCACAACCCCGATCTGTTGGAACGCCGGATCGACATCGACGGCGTCGAGTACCCCTACCTCGACCAGCTCGTCTGGGCCGGTCTGGCCACCATGCCCGGCCTGCCCGCCACCGCCATACCAGCAGGCCGGCCCTCCGAGGGCCTGCCGGTGGGAGTGCAGCTCATCGGTCCGATGTTCGAGGACCGCACCCCGCTGCGGCTGGCCGAACTGCTCGAGCAGAGGATCGGCGGCTTCCAGGCACCGAGGTAGGGCGTACTACCGGGTGTCCGTCGAGGATGAGGTGCGGATGACGAGCGAGGGCTGGGGCCTGGTCCTGATGCTCGCGGCCTGGCACGCGGGATCGGCCATGCCGGCCGGCTGTCCCGCCGCCTCGACAGCCGGATCGTGTTCGCATCAGACGCGAAGCCTTCGCGTCTGATGCGAACACCGAAGGTCCACCAAGGATGTTGTCTTTCCACTGACCAGCGGGAACAACCGCCACTGCCCCTGTCTGGTGTATTCGGCTCCCACCCCTTCGTCGTTCCGGCGGGCGCCGGAACGCGACCGTAGGGGGCGAAATCGGGAGGCGCAAATGCGGAGCGGACTCCATTGGATCGGCGCACCATTTGCCCCCCCGGATCGACCCGAGGGGGCGTAATCGACCGACTCGGCCCCCACTTGCGATTCGACCTGAGCGGAGACGATCAACTGGCGCTCAGTCGGGGTGTCACATCATGTGACACCAAACTGCACTCTCTGCGTGGTTCCTACTCGACCCCCTTGTTGAGCTGGTTGTAGACCTGTCGATCTTTAGCAGATGTTGGACGACGTTCTGTCTCTTGATGAAGGCCGGGGTTCGCGACACTCGCGATGAGCGTGATCGGTGATCTTGCTGGGCAGCCTGCTTCTGCTTCGTGCGCGACGGCACTGTGTGTGCACGAGGAACCTGTACGTGCCGTACGCCTCAGTAGGCTTGGGCGCTGAGCAAAGGAGCACGGCGCATGAGCTATTGCCTGAAGGCGATCACCCGCGAGGAGCATCTGGCCTTCGTCACGGCCCGGCCCTCGGTGAGCCACATGCAGGTTCCCTCGTGGGGGGAGGTGAAGCCGGACTGGCGGGCGGAGAGTCTGGGCTGGTTCGACGACAGCGACCGCCTCGTCGGGGCCGGGCTGGTGCTGCTGCGGCCGTTGCCGAAGCTGAAAAGGTACCTCGCCTACCTGCCCGAGGGCCCGGTCATCGACTGGGCCGCGGCAGATCTGGAGCGGTGGCTTGAGCCGATGCTCGCGTACCTGAAGGAGCACGGCGCCTTCTCGGTGAAGATGGGACCGCCCGTCGTCGCCCGCCGCTGGAGCGCCGAGGCGGTCAAGGCCGCAATCGCCGCCCCGCAGGCCCGGCAACTACGGGACGTGGAGGCCACCGCGCACGAACCGCGGGCCTTCGACATCGCCGACCGGCTGCGCCGGATGGGCTGGCACCAGACCGAGCCCGGCGGCGAGGACGGCTTCGCCGCAGGCCAGCCACGCTACGTGTTCCAGGTCCCCTTCGCCGGGCGGTCGTTGGAGGAGATCCAGCGCGACTTCAACCAGCAGTGGCGCCGCAACATCAAGAAGGCGGAGAAGGCCGGCGTCAAGGTCGTCCAGGGCGGCTACGAGGACCTGCCCGCGTTCTACGACCTCTACGTCGAGACCGCTGAACGGGACCGGTTCATCCCGCGCCCGCTGTCCTACTTCCAGCGGATGTGGACCGCGCTGCAGGCCGAGGACAACGACCGGATGCGCCTCTACCTCGCCTATCACGGGGGCGAGGTGCTCGCCGCCGCCACGATGCTGACCGTCGGCGAGCACGTCTGGTACTCCTACGGCGCTTCCACCAGCCGCAAGCGCGAGGTACAGCCGAATAACGCTGTCCAGTGGCGGATGATGTCCGACGCACACGAACTCGGAGCGGCTGTCTACGACTTCCGCGGCATCACCGACACCCTGGAAGAGGACAACCACCTTCTGGGACTGCTCCGGTTCAAGGCCGGCACCGGCGGCCAGGCCGTCGAGTACCTCGGCGAGTGGGACTACCCCCTCAACAAGGTCCTGCACAAAGCCCTCGACCTCTACATGTCCCTCCGCTGAGACGACGGGTGATGTGACTGAGCGCTCCTCGTGGCGGGCGAGTGCTTGAGTTGGCGACGCTGAGCGTCAGAGTTGGCGAGTCTGCCGTGTCACTCGTCGAGGCAAACGAGACCGGCATAGGAGGGGCGCGCCGTAGCGGGGGGTGTGAGACCGCGCATCCGGCGGGCAGGAGGCCGCTCCACGTGCCGGGGCCGCACGCCCTTTCCGGTGGGCGCGGGCCGTCGGATGCTGCGAAGGGGCGGGCTTGGCAGGTGAGGCGCTCGCCGGCCCACTCGGCCAACGCCACCGCGATCGCCCTCAACAGGCTCCCGAGCTGGGCAGTCCGGCGCCCGTAGCGCACGGTCGGTCCGTCCTGGCTGCGGCTGCCTTCCTCGGTTTCCACCCTCGAAGGAGAAGCTCCATGGCCCCCATACGTGCCACCGCAGCCCTGACAGTCACCGCCGCGGCTTTCTCCCTCACTCTGACCCTCGCCACCCCGGCCGCAGCCACGACCCACCCGTCCGTCCCACACGCCGCGCAACTCGCCGAGGACACCGTCAACTGTGTCGACTACAACGTCAACAGCAACCTCATCGGCGACAACCTGTTCGTACTCACCGACCTGAACCCGCAGGAGACGGAGAGCACGCCGCCCGGCACCGTCGACAGTGTGTGCACCACCAGTGCGCTGAGCACCGAACCGGCGACGATGACGGCCACCTTCAGCAACGGCACCACCAAGACCGCGACCATCCAGCCCGGGCAGTCCGTCACCTTCAGGCCCCCGCATGGTGACATCGACGACCGTATCAGGGGCGTCCTCGGCTGACTGGGATAAAAGAGCGGTAGCACCTGTCCCCGCCCCCGGCCCAGGACGGCCGGGCCGATACCTACCTCCACCGCCCCGACTGCGCCCAGGCGCTGTCGACCGGCGGCCGCTGACGGACCGCGAGGCGCTCGCAGCACTCGCCGGGCCGGACGTCACGGAGCCCTGCCCGGTGTGCGCCC
The DNA here is from genome assembly GCF_000935125.1 of Streptomyces natalensis ATCC 27448. Taxonomy (GTDB): domain Bacteria; phylum Actinomycetota; class Actinomycetes; order Streptomycetales; family Streptomycetaceae; genus Streptomyces; species Streptomyces natalensis. Next base: position 18,841 of record NZ_JRKI01000029.1, read on the forward strand.
CGATGCTGTACTGCGGCACCAGCAATGACACGCGAATCGCCGGCTGGAAAGCCACCAGGCCGGCCTGGTGGCGGTCAATCGGCGGGCGATTCGCCCGGCGCCACGAGGAGATCCCGGAGTTCGGCGGGAAGAGCGTGCTGCGAATGGAGCGGGACACTGATGTCGAGATGCTGCTTCAGGCCGTGACTGCCGCAGGCCCGGACGGACGGATCGACCTCACCGCCGCCCAGGAGGCCGCCGCCGAGCGCTTCATGGACTGCGTGATCACCGCCATGACCGCCGGTCAGCTGGCCATCGAACGTGATCTCCAGCCTCTCGCCCGTCTCGACGGCGCCACCCACCCCGCCGCCCTTGTGGCGGCCGCCACCGCATGCGTCGCGGCCCTCACCCTCGCGGCCACCCTGACCGCAACCCTCGCTCAGGGCACCCCCTGAACCCCCGTCAAGCCCCCAGCACCGCGCCGTGCGCTGTCGTCCGCTCATACCGAGAAGCCCCTCACAGTTCCTTCGGTGAGGGGCTTCCGGGTGTATGAGGAGGTCAGTGGGCCTTGGCGTACGCTTCGCGGACCGCTGCCGGCACCCTGCCGCGATTGCTGACCTCGAAGCCGGCTTCCTTGGCCCATGCGCGGATGGCGGCGCTGTCGTCACGGCTGACGGCGGTGGCCTTGTGGGACTTGCGGGCCCTACCGGTCTTTCGCCCCGCCTTGGTGAAGGGAGCCATCGCCTCAAGCAGTTGGTCGTAGCTGTCGGGAGCCAGGTCAATCTCGTACTGCACACCGTCAAGACTGAAGGTGTGGGTGGTGGCCTCCGAGGACTCTTCACCCGTGAGGTCATCCGTGCAAATGGTTACAACTTTCTGGGCCATGGCACGATTGTAGAAGCTGGCAGTGCAGCCAAGAACGATCCACGCAGCGGGCCGTTACCGACTCATCAGGCAGCCCTAGTGGGCCGCCAGCATCCCCACAACGATGCCCACGACCATCACCACGCCGAGGGCCAGTAGCACGCGCTTGGGATCCACTCCCGTGGGGCGGCCTGCTGACCCACGACGCAGGAAAAGAGGCATCCCGACGAAGCCCTGCGAGTCCCCGGTGTGATGGTGGTGATTGCCGTGGTGGCCGTGGTGGCCCAACCCACCGCCATGATGGTGCCCGCTGAAGCCACCGCCGTGGTGGCCGCCCCCGCTGAATCCTCCGCCGCCGTGCATGGTGCTCTCCCCGTTGTTCGTGATCCGTTCTTCACCACCCCCTGCCCGGGTTCCGCCGGCCCACACCTGAACGGCCGAGGTCCTTCGCGCCTACTCGCTGACTGCGTATCAATCACGTGACGCATCGGACAGCCGCTACCAGCCCTCGCAGGGGCCATCTCCGGCGCCACCAGTTGGTATGTACGCTTGGTCACGTGAAGCAGTACAACCAGCGCGGTACCGATGCACACACCTATACCGTCCTCGCCTTGACCCTGATCGGCACCGCCATCGGCGGCTTTACCTTCAGCGCCGTCTCGGAGTGGCAAGGAAAAATCCTCGCGCTGATCATCTTGATCGGTTGGGGTCTGGGCGTCCGATGGTGGAGCCGCACCCGGCCCCACCACACCAGCGACACCTACTGACCTCGCGAGGTGACGGGAACGCGGGCGGGGACGACGTCACTTCAGCGCCGTATTCGCCGCCGTCGTCAGGATCGACCGTAGCTGCGCAATGATGTCCAGCCGGTTCCGCACGAACTGCGGATCCGTGATCTTTCCGGTCGCCGGATCGGTGTTGCCGGCGCCGAACTGGAGCACCGGTGTGTGCACGTGCCCGCCCGGCAGCGTGTCGTGCAGGCCCAGCCGGTCGCGCAGCAGGGTCGCGCGGTAGGCGATCTCATTGGAGAGGTAGTTGCCGCCGCCGCCCTCGCGGGCCGTGGAGCCCGGGGTGGGGCCGTCGGGGCGTACGACGGGTTCGGTGCTCCCTGTCGGGATCTCGGTGACGGGGGTGTGGTCGTAGGCCGGGAACCGGCCGGTGTGCGCGGTCACGATCGCCTTGTAGGGGAGGGTGGTCGTCGTCCACTGCGGTGGTGTGGCCGGGGCGGCGACCGGGATGGTCCCGGTGCTGCTGATGTTGCCGTTGTCGGGGTAGCCGCCGCGCCAGGCCCCGTTCGTCCGCTCGACGTCGAAGCGGCCCGTCCGGCCCTGGCTGACCGTCGTGTACAGGTCGACCTTCGGCAGGTACGGCGCCAGCGTCCGCTCCACCGTCCCGTTCGCGAAGTCCTGCCAGCGCACCGGGAACGTGACGGCCTCGATGCGGGCCGGTCCGGAGTTGGTCTGGATCACCTTCCCGTCGAGAGCGAGCGCGACGGCCCCGGACGGGTTGGAGATCCTGATGTCCTGGTCCAGCGTGAACGGGTCGAAGCCGGTGACGAGAATGCCCTTGATGCCCGTGGCGCACGACGGGTAGCGGATGTCGCTCCGGCCGCGCGAGGTCCGCTCCAACTGGTCCAGCAGGGCCGAGCGTTGCGCGTCACCGGATCCCGAAGTCCGGCTCCCACGTGCGCACGTCCCGCGTCATCAGCTTGTCGACGACCTTGTTGTAGCGGGCGGTGGTCATCTCCGAGGAGCGGCCCGGCCGCACAGCCGACAGCCACACCAGCTGCCCCTTGTGATCGGTGAGCGCGAGGAAGAGCAGGCCGTGGGCCGCCCGCCTGTCGGCGAGGCGCTGGTCATGGTGCAGGACGCCGAGCACGATCGCGGCAATCGTCCCGGCCGGGAGCTTGCGCACCTGGAGCGGATCTTCTTCAGGTGGGTGCGCAGCAAGCCGGCGACGAGGTTCAAGGTGGCCGTGGACAGCTGCAGACTGGACTGAATAAACAGCTCTCTCCCGGAGCCCTTGGCTGGGCTGGTCTCGTTCGCATGCAACGTCAACTGCCGCCGGGGACACCACTGTTACGGCACGTACCGGACATCGCATTGCGCCCCGGACCGGGTACAGCGTCGATCAACAGCCTGACGGGGCGTGATCTCGAATACGAGTATTGAATTCGACCAGGTCAATGAGGTGACCGTCGGATGCATGCTCTCTCATCCGCCGCGGGTGGCACGGCTGTCACAGTGGTGGTCGCAAGAGAAGGCCGCGGAAGCCTCGCAAGGTCCCTGCGCGCCCCCATTCTACAGCTTGCGCGCCCCTGGCGGATTCTTGTTTATTTTCGCATCAACTGAAATTCTATTCAAGGGCGAAAATGAGCCCCGCGCATCCGAAAGGCATCGGAGCCCCGCGCGTACGTCCGCGCTCACCTCGGCCTCTCCTCCTTTCCCTTGTCGAATTCATGTGGCCACCACGTTCACCACTGGTCTCCCGGCGACAGACGATCGCCCCGCGCCCATCACCCACATGACCAGCACGAATCCCTTAATCAAACGTCACACCAGCCCCGCGACGAGCAATTTCAAGATGGACACCTTCAACGAGGGCCAGGAGCTGATGATCTCTCCATATATCGCACGTTGGTCAGGTGAACAGCCTCACACGACCGGTCTGCTGGTTCGCAATAGTCGGCTTGGCTACCGTGATGAACAGCTGGGCGATCGCGATGGATGCGGCGCGTTGTGGGTGCGATGCCCCACGGCACCGGGTGACGGGCAGATCCAGTTCGGCAGGGTCCACCCCCGTCGCCAGCGTGATGCCATGTGGAACATGCGCTGCCAGGTCTGCGGCCGAGATCCCGACGAGGACGATCGCGGGCTGCTGTGGCTGGAGTCGAAGGCCCCTGACGAGATCGCGGCGGCCCATGGGGTCGGCGCGCCCGTCCTGACCTGCTACCCGCCGATCTGTAGCCCGTGTCTGCGCGCATCGACCGCCCAGTGCCCTGACTTGCGGAAACGCGCGACCGTGCTGCGAGTGCAGGCAGTTCGCCTCTACGGCGTGATCGGTCCCCACTACACACCAACCTCAGACGGGCGGCTCGTCATCGGCACCAGCGAACCGTCCCCCGAAGAGAAAACGTTCTGCTACCACGATCCACGACTGCCCATGGTGCTGGCGTTCCAGCAGCTCATCCAACTCGAGGACTTCACGATCGTCACCGGAACCAACCAAATTGGAGGAAAGACACGATGGGCAACACCCGCAGACGTCTGATCGCCACCATGGGCGCAGCGGCCGTCATCGCCACCATGGCCGGGACGACACCGGCCCACGCGGATGCCTCCGCCGACATCTGGACGGTCTACGCCGGCCATGGGTCACTCGAGGCCAATATGCAGGCGTGCAAGAACAGCCTCATCCCGGTCAACGACGCATGCTTCGGCCTCCAGGACCACGAAGTCCTCGGCCTGGTCGACGGCCTGCTGGCCACCGACGAAATCAACGACGTGGCGCACATCAGGTACGACGACCTCGGTACGCTCCCCCCACCCGAGACACCGACGAACGCCATCATCAGGGCCTGGAACCGACCTGGCATCGACAAACCCACCATGCTCATCGGCGCCGGAACTCCAACGGACCAGACCGCCAACGAGATGTCCGGAATGGAGTTCTACCTCAACCCTGGCCAAGACCTCAACGGGGGCCCATTGGACGGCTACGGCGGGTATGGCAGCGGCGGTCCCGGCTGGAACGGTGGCGGCTGGGGCGGCTGCAACTCCTGCGGGTGGCAAACCCAGGGCTTTGGCAACCAGTTTCCCATGATGGGAGGTTGGAGCGACGTGAATCTCAAGGACGGCATCGTCCCTGTCACCTGGAGCCGCTGAATGAGTTCCCCTAGACCCCGGTCCCCGCAACCGCGGGAACCGGGGGCCACTGAGCAGAGCGAAGATGTACGTCTCCCGGTCAACGGCTTCGACATCCTTGACAAAGTGCTGACCTTGCCGGTCACCACCTGGCACTACAAGACCGACCCCCCGGGCGTCTGCCACCTGGGCCCGATGGCCCAAGACTGGAAAGCAGCCTTCAACCTGGGCGACGATGACACCATGATCTGGTGCGTCGACGCCAACGGCGTCACCATCGTCTCCATCCAGGCCCTCCACCGGCTCATCACCGACCTGCAGACCGCCAATGCCCGCCTCCAATCCCAACTCGCCGACCTCACTACACGCCTCGACTCCATAACTGGTCGTGGGGGTGGTGTGGGTCGTTGATCGCGTACTCATGCTGGTCGCGGGCGATCATCGGAGCTCAAGATCGCCCGCCGTCTCGGCGACCACGGATCCATGGATTCTCCAGCGTGAGCGCGGTGTCTGTCCGTATGTCCGTACGATCCGGACGCAAAGTGCCACACGTGGCCAACGACACGGAACCAGACCTGCGCGAGCTGAGCTGATCGCTGCCCGTCGGGCCGAGCGGGACGTGCAGGTGGAGGAGTTGAGCCAGCAGGTCCAGGCAGCGCGCGAGGAGCTGGAGGAGTTGTCCACCGCCGAGAGGGTCGCACGCCGGCTGGCGGAGCATCTGCACGTCGAGGCCGCGAAGCAGGTGGCACCCTCTCCCGCTACAGGCCAGGTCGCAGGCCGTGCGGTGCTGCTGGTCCCGCACCGTGAACGCGGCCTCGGCATGGATGTACTGCCCGAGGACTACCAGCGGATCACGGATGTGGTCGGCGCGGTGCGGACCGCGGCATCGACCATTCGGCCGGGTCGTGCCATAACAGTGGTGTCCGCGACGGCAGTTGACGTTGCATGCGAAACGGAGCCGGAGCCCACGGCCAGCGCATCTACGACTGGGCCGGCACCGAGGTCAGGCCCTGGCAACGTCCGGACCGCCGGCACTGGGTCCTGGCCCGCCGCAGCCTCACCGCCCCGCACGAGATCGCCTACTACATCGCCTACGCCCCCGCCGATGCCACACTCGATGACCTCATCGCCGTCGCCGGCACCCGCTGGGCCATCGAGGAATACTTCCAAAGCGCCAAGGACGAATGCGGCCTGGACCACTACCAGGTCCGCCGCTACCAAGGATGGCACCGGCACATCATTCTTGCCATGGCCGCCCACGCCTCCCTCACCGTCACCCGCGCGACCGGACTCAACACGGACAAAGCAGACACGGATCCTCCGGACTCGTTCCCCGCAGTGTCCCCGAACTCCGACGCCTGACCACCCGCCTCAGCCAGCCCGCCCACCACAGCATCGAGTTCGTGCTGCACTGGTCCTGCTGGCGCCGCCGACGACAACACCAAGCCAGCCACAGCCGCTACAAACGACGAGGCCATAGCCATAGAAATACCGCCTCGTCACCTCAGACACGGTTGCAGTACTACCACCTGGCTGCGGTCGCGTGGGGTGCCCTCGTGGAAGGCGGCGCTGCCGGTCAGGCGCATGGCACCGAAGCCGATCCGGTTAACCGTGAGGTCCCCGAGCCGCCACGTGCCCGCAGCCGTCGCAGAGACCTTGTCCGACGTCATTTCCTCCACCAGCTCCTTCTGAACGTCCCCCGCCCCTTGCCGGTTCGAGACCAGGCAGGCGTGGAGTATGCCCAGGTGAGAGCCATGACGAGAAGACACCTGGTGGTGGGGGAATGTCACAGCGAAACCGGGAATCTCCACACGGCACGCCCGGTTATGCGTAGTGGTGCTTCACCACTGGAGAAGAGGTGCCACCTGTCACGAACGGGGACGTGCATCTGCTGGATCCGCTGGCCCCGACTTTACGTCGTGATCGAAGGCGTCCGGTACGAGGTCCAACCCGCCATAGCCGACGCTCCAGCCAGCGCGCTGTCCCGCGCCTGGTGCGCTGGCTGGAGCGGCCGAATACACGTACCCCTTCCGGCGCGTCACGGTGCAGAACCGTGCTGTAGGACGTGAGCGGTAGGACGTGAGCTGTAGGACGTGAGGGTTCGCTGGCTGTGTGAGGCATCCCTCTCCCGTCGTCGTGGCGCTGGTGGCCTGGGAAGGTTGACCATGTAGTCATGACCTCCTCGCCCCGCCCGCCGCACGTCGGCGGCCGACCGGATCCCAAAGGCGCGACTACCACGCTCGGTGGAGAGTCCGCTCCCGCCCGCGGGTACCTGCTGGACAACGCGCGCGCCGAGGCGGGCGAGCGATTCGTCTGGCTGGCCGAGCTGTTCGACGGTATAACGCGCGGGCACTTCGATCGACTGGGGGTCAGGGCCGGCTCGCGCTGCTGGGAAGTGGGGGCCGGTGGCCGCAGTATCCCGGAGGCGCTCGCGGCAGCCGTCGGTCCGACCGGGCACGTGCTGACCACGGACATCGACCCGTCGTGGCTGAAGGCAGGCGACGGGTACGAGGTGCGCCGGCACGACGTCGCCGCTGATCCGACCCCGGAGCCGGGGACGTTCGATCTGGTGCACGCCCGGCTCGTACTCGTCCATGTACCCGACCGGGCCCGCGCGTTGGCCACGATGGCGGCAGCACTACGGCCCGGCGGCTGGCTGCTGGTCGAGGACGCCGATACCGCTCTGCAGCCACTGGCGTGCCTGGACGACAGCGGCCCTGCGCAGCGGCGGGCCAACCGGCTGCGCGACGCGGTCCGGGAGCTGCTGACGCGCCGCGGCGCGGACCTGCGCTACGGCCGGACACTGCCGCGGGCATTGCGTGAGGCCGGCTTGGTTGATGTCGCCGCGGCGGGCTCTTTCCCGGTCGGCGGGCTGGCCTGCGACCGGCTGGAGGCGGCGACCATCCGGCACGTGCGCGACGAGTTGCTCGCGGCCGGCCTGGCCGACGACGCCGAGATCGACGCGCACCTGGCCGCCATCCACGCGGGCGAACTCGACCTGACACTCGCGCCACTGATCTCGGCCTGGGGACGCCGTCCAGCCGAGCCCCCTCCGGCACTCGGTTAGGTGCGGATCCAGGCGTTGTCCGACCTGCCCACGGCGCAGTTCGTCGAGGGAGGCCAGGCAGCTCGCGCAGGTGCGCGCTGCGCGTCACCGGAGCTGGGCCGGCCCGCGCACGGGCTTCGAAGATCATGGAGTTCTCGACGCCCCGTGATCCGGGTGAACCTGCGCCGACAGCTGACATCCCTGCCCTGGACCTGGAAGGACATCCCGCTGCTGGGCCGCACCAAGCAGACCAGCCACGGACGATCCGAGATCCGCCGTATCAAGGTCGCCACCGTCAAGAACCTGCTGTTCCCCGGCGCCCGCCAGACCACCGAGGCCCACCACCACGTCCGGGACACCACCTTCACCGAAGATGCCTCCCAACTACGTACCGGCAACGCACCCCGCGCCATGGCCACCTGGCGCGACCTCGCCATCGGCGCCGTGAAATTGAACGGCACCACCAACATCGCCGCAGCCCTCCGCCGCAACGCCCGCGACCCACGCCGCCCACTCGCCCTACTCGGACTCGCGTGATCGCAAAACGCACATCCCACGACTACGCCGAAGCCCTGTTCGTGACGGCGGGCAGCTCCTTCCAGGCCGAATTAGACGTCACGCACCTCTACTTGATGGCGATCGCCGCGTGACCGGCAGTCGGACGACGCTCATCGTAAGAGGAACTGCGCCATGACGAGCCCATACCTTGATTACGCAGAGAGTTCTCACTACCGCACAGTTGGTGATGCGCAGCGGTCGGCATGTCCCGAAATGGGCGGCGTCGGCGCTGTACCCCGTACCAATATCGGCCGCACGGCAGCCCTTTCCGTGGATTCACATGCACGCGATACGGCCGGTCGGTGCTCGTATGAATCGGCGGACATCACGGCTACTCCCCGATAAATCAAGGACGTTGACCCGGTGTCATTTGCACTAGCTGGTGAAGGTGTTGTAGTAATCCTCTTGCACTTCCCGAGCATGACAGGCCAAGGAGGCGCCACTGGCGTTCACTGCCGTTCATTACGTACTCAGTAGTAGCTTATGCGCACCGGAATTAAGCGGCAACAGTGAGTGCAGGAGAAGGGCGTCCCGGGCAGGTGAGGACCCAACCGTATTCGCGAAGGCGCGTGCCGGTTGGCGAGGCGTGGACTTCACCGAGTGACGACTCGACGTCCCCTCCAACATCGACCGTCCAACGGCCTGGGCACCAATTCCCCCACACTTCGAAAGAGTCATAAATGCGCCTTACCCGCGTCATAACTCTGTGGAGAACGTTAGCGGTGATCGCGCTAACCGGGAAATGCCCCTCCCTGCAGGACACTTCATCGGCCGCATGCCGACTGCCGTTGAAAGGCACCCAACACCTCACCTTCTTCGACTACGAGGCTCTCTGGTCCCAGCCACCAGGCCCCTTCAAGGAATCCCCCGCCCAACCATCCCCTCACTCGGCACCATCGCCTCCGACCGAGCCTTCACCATCCAACGCGTCTACGTCGCGGCCTTCTTCGACAAGCACCTCCGCCACCGGCACAGCCACCTGCTCGACGGCCCCTCACACCACCGCCCAGAGAACGACTTCATACGCTGAACCGACCGCAGTCCCCGCTTCCTCGACCACAGCACAGCGCGAGGGGCAACTGGCCGACATCCACGACGGTATGGACGTGACGTCCGTTTCAATCCGCCGGGTTGATGCGGAGGACGGTCCGCCACGACACCACACACATGAGGAGCAACATGGCCAGAGCAGCCCGGCACCTCGCAGCCCTCGTGCTGCTCATCTCCGCCCTCGTCCTTCCCGAGGCGCTCCAGCCCACTGCCGGGGCCGAAAGGGCCCCACTGCCCTACCCGACGCGGTCCGACTACCGCATCAAGGGCATACAGCCGGACTTCTGGTCCAACAAGGACGAGATCGCCGGCAACAACGCGGGCGGTGTGTCCATGAACCTCGTCTGGGCGAACTGGGAGCCAAGCCCAAAAACGGGCCCCTGCGCTGCCAATGAGCAGGAGTTCGACGGTCGCTGCTTCGCCATCCCGCCCGACGTGGACTCGGCCATCAAGGAGTGGACCGACCGCGGCGTGGTGGTCACCGCCATCGTCTACGGCACGCCCGCCTGGGCCCGCCAAGGCCACCCCTGCGATTCCGCACCCGGCCAAGAGCTGTTCTGCGTACCCGACCACCCTGCCGACTTCGGCCGGTTCGCCGGAATGCTGGCCCAGCGTTACGACGGTCTGCACGGGCACGGCCGGATCGCCGACTTCGTGATCGACAACGAGGTCAACACCAACACCTGGTTCAACATCGGCTGCGGCCGGGGCAAGCCCTGCGACACCACACAATGGCTCGACCAGATCGCGGCCAACTACAACGCCGCCTACGACCGCATCACCGCCCAGCAGCCCACCGCAAAGGTACTGACCTCGCTGGACCACCACTTCGGTACGGCCTATGACCAGCCATCCGGCAACGACGCGACGCTGTCCGGCATGACCGTGCTCAAGGGCCTGGCCGCCCGGGCGGGATCGCGCCAGTGGCGGGTCGCCTACCACCCCTACGCACCGGACCTGTTCAAGCCCGCCTTCTCCCCCGACGACTACCCCGACGTCACCTACGGCAACATCGGCGTAGTGGTGGGCTGGCTGCGCCAGCAGTTCCCGGACACCCCCTCCGCCTGGACGATCCAGCTCACCGAGAGCGGCATCAACTCCGGAGACCAGTCCAACGAGTCCCAGCAGGCCGCATCCGTGTGCGACGCCTTCCGCAACGTGCTCGGCACACCGGACATCGAGAGCTACATCTACCACCGGATGCAGGACAACCCCGCCGAGGGCGGCCTCAAACTCGGCCTCCGCAGACAGGACGGCTCGGCAAAACCCGCATGGTCCACGTGGGCGCTGGCCAACCGCAACGACCTGCCCACACCCCAACTCTCCTGCGGCTTCGAGCACCTGCCCTACACCCTGCTGCGCCGCGGCTACAACCCCAACCGGGGACACGTCGCCTCCTCCCGACTGCTGCCACCCGGATTCACCCAGGAGCAGACCTGGAAGCTGCTGCGCCACCAGGCACCCGGCACCACCATGCTCTACGAGTGCAAGGTGGGCGGGCACACGCTGCTGACCCGCGACCCCGGCTGCGAAGGCCAGTTCCCCCTGGGACCCGTCGGCTACCTCCACACCAGCCAGGTGAGCGGGACCGTACCCCTCTACCGCTGCTACACCCCCTCCAGCGGAGACCACTTCATCTCCAGCGCCGCCGACTGCGAGGGCCACACCACGGAGTCCGTGCTCGGCTACGCGTTCCCTTAGCGCCTCTCAGCAGGGTCGGGGACTGGGGGCTCGCACCATGCAGCCCTGGCGAAGAGTGGCTCAAGCGTGCTGGTACGTGGTGAGGCTGCGCCGACCAATGAGGAACCACAGCAGGCTGCCCAGGAAGGGCGCGACGAAGGCGAACACCACCCACACCAGCTTCATCCCGCCATCCATCCGAGCCCTCAGGATACTGACCAGAGCACCAACGAACAGCACGACGGAGGCGACCGCCATACTGATCAGTATGCCGATGCCCGACAGGAACACGGCGCGGTCGGACAGAGCCAGGAGGTTGTGCTGACCAGCGAGAACGGCATGCATGACTGGATCACGGCCTTCGTGCGAAGTGAAGAGGGGACATACGGCACTCGGGCGCCGCCGGCCCCCGCTCCGGATTGTGGCCTTGCTGTGAGAGCCACCCGAGCGGCGGGCTTCCCAGAAATCTACGTCGGCATCGACCGGGAAACACTCACCCTCAGTACGATCCCACCCCCCGTGATCATCAACCGTGGGAGGCAGGGGCCTCCTACTCAAGGGGTACGCCGTCGATCTGATCAGAGCCGCTGCGCTGCCGCTTCTGCGAGTGCCACCGGGCCCCTTGCTTCACCGCGTGGCTCGCCTCAGCCCGGACCACGCCGAGTAACGAGTTCAGCACCCCACCCGATACCCGTCTGCCCCGCCGAGCAAGGCGGCCTCCTCAGCGTGCTCGTCGGGAGTGTTCTCCCCGTCGTACAGCCCAGTTCGATCGTTGCCGCGACGACCTGCCGCCTCGGCCCCGGCCTCGGAGAAGGGCCCACGGTCACTGGGGGCTCACTGCCGTTCGCCCACGGCCTGCTCGTGATGGCTGCCGGGCATGCCCGAGTGCCGCAGCCGCTCAACTACGTGGGGCTGACCGGTCATCGGTCGGCGAGCCGGTAGAGCTGGATGCCGGATCGCTCCATGACCAAGTGGTAGCCAAGTGAAGGAAGCTCCGGCAGACGGGGCAGCTCCCCGCGGAGGCCAGGCATACCGCCGCGGGTGGGATCGCTGATCAGCAGCCACTCCGGCTTGGTGCCGCTGTCCAGGACCTGCGGGAAACGGTAGACGCAGGCCCGTGAAGTGAGCTGCGGGGCAAGATAGTTGACGACGCCGATCTCGGCACCGTCCGGTACGGCGGCCATGACCTCGCGGGCCGGGCCGGCCCAGGGGCTGGGCCGCCACGCGGGCCCGGCCACATCGCGCAGTGGCAGGAACGGAGCGGCCAGCAGGCTTGCCGCGACGCTGACCGCCACGGCCCGCGTGATCAGCCTGGGCCGGTTCAGTCTGCCCAGCGCATCGGCGAAAGCGAGGAAGACGACGGGCATCAGGACGGCGCTGTAGTGGTAGTCCAGCCCCCAGTACGCCGGGTTCGTCGACCAGAAGCGCCAGGCAAGGGTGGGCAGCGCGAGGAGGACCAGCGGCGAGCGCAGGGCCAGGAATGCGGTCGGGGCGAGCAGTGCGAGCAGCGTGCCGAGTTTCTGCGGTGGCAGCAGCAGCCGGGTGAGCGGATTGCCGGTGGCCTCGGTGGCGCTGTCGAGGTAGGCGTAGTGGCCGTCGGGGTTGAGGGCCGGGATGACGACCAGCACGATCAGCAGGCCGGACAGCACACCGCAGGCCATTACGGCACCACCGAGTCGGCGACGGCGGCCGCACAACAGGATGTACAGGCCGATGGCGGTGACCGTCAGCGGCAGGTCTTCCTTGACCAGGACCAGCGGCAGTGCCCAGGCCACGGCGGTGCGCCAGCGGCGCAGGGCCAGGCTTTCCAAGCTGAAGGCGAGCAGGGGGACCGCGAAAGCTATCTCGTGGAAGTCGAAGGCGACGGCTTTCTGCAGGCCCCAGGACAAGCCGTAGGCGACGCCGATCGCGGTGCCCAGCCGTGGGGTGGTGGTGTGGATCGCCAGCCGGGTGACCGGGATGACGGACAGCGCGAGCAGCGCGGCCTGCGCGGTGAGCAGGGTCAGCGGGGTCGGGAAGAGCCGGTAGAGCGGGGCGAGGGTGGCCAGGATCGGGTGGAAGTGGTCGCCGAGGAGGTTGTAGCCGGCGCCCTTGAGTTCGGAGACGGGGGCGCGCAGGTGGGCGTAGGCGCGTACGGCCTGCTCGAAGATGCCCAGGTCGTAGCCGGTGGAACGGAGCTGGAGGTGCTTGGTGACCGACAGGGCGGCGTAGGCGGCGCAGAACAACGCTGCCAGCAGATGGGGGCGGCCCGCGCGTCGCCGCTGGGCGTCACCGCCGCGGGGCAGCGCCAGGTCCACCGACGGTCGGGGGCCAGGGCGGGACAGGGCGGTGGACGGCACCGGGCGCTCCTGCGGGATGCGGGCAAAGACGGACAGGCATCCACCTTCGGCGGCGTGGCATGAAGCAGCGATGAAGCCGCATGAAGCGATCTTCATGTGGGGAATCGCGCCCATGGCACGATGGCGAGCATGCGCGTATTGGTGGTCGAGGACGAGGAGCGACTCGCCTCCGTGCTCCGCCGGGGCCTGGAAAGCGAGGGTTACGCCGTCGATGTGTGCCACGACGGCCGCCACGGCCTGTCGATGGCCCGCCACCAGCCCTACCAGGCGATCATCCTGGACATCATGCTCCCCGGCCTGGACGGGTACCGGGTCTGCGACCGGCTGCGACGCGAGGACATCCGCACCCCGATCCTGATGCTCACCGCCAAGAACGGCGAGTACGACGAGGCGGAGGCCCTGGACACCGGAGCCGACGACTACCTGGCCAAACCGTTCTCCTACGTGGTGCTCCTGGCCCGGCTACGGGCACTGATCCGCCGCGGCGGACCCGTGCGCCGGCCCGCCGTGCACATCGGAGACCTGCACCTCGACCCGGCCACCCGCCGGTGCCGCCGCGGCGGGACCGAGATCGAGCTCACAGCCAAGGAATTCGCCGTCCTCGCCTACCTCGGGCTCCGGGCCGGAGAGGTGGTCAGCCGCGCCGACCTGCTCGAACAGGTCTGGGACGCCCATCACCAGGCCGCCAGCAACATCATCGACGTCCACATCGGAGCACTGCGCCGCAAGATCGACATCCCCTTCGGCCGCTCCACCATCCATACGGTGCGCGGCGTCGGCTACCGGCTGATCGACGATGATCGGTAAGCGCCTGCCGATCCGGCTGCGCGCCGCCCTGGCCGCGGCCCTCACCGCCGCCCTGGCCTTCACCGCCGGCGCCCTGTGGCTGCGCCATGAGGTCTACGCCTCGAAAATGGACGAGGCCCGCAACCGGGCCAGTGCCAGCCTGGGCATCATCGAGCAGCGCTACAAGCGCGGCGCCGACAGCAACAAGCTCCTCTTCGAGACCGCCGACGCGTGGGCGATCGTCGACCATACGGGTCGGTTCGTCGAAGGCGACCCCGACCTGGAGCCCTTCATACCCGATCCCCTGGGTGTGCACCCTGACCTGCCAGGGCCGACCGTCATCATCGAGCGGGACCTCCACCTCGGCACCGTAACCAGCGATGCCCGGCCCGGCAGCGAAGAATTCGCCGACCGCGACTTCAGGGTGATGTCCTCGACCTTCCAGGGCCGTGGCCTGCGAGACGGCAGGTCGAAGGCCCCCGTCGAGAACCTCACCCTGCATGTCCTCGTCACCACCGGGGAGGCCGAAGAGGCCGTCGCCACCGTCGACCATGTGCTGTACGCCGGATATCCCGCGGCGGTCCTCCTGGTCGCCCTGATCGTCTGGGCCACCACCTCACGGGCACTGCACCCGGTGGAGGTCATCCAGCAGCGCCTGCGGGCCATCACCAGCCGTGACCTGAGCCTGCGTGTCCCCGTCCCACCCCGCCAGGACGAGATCGCCCGGCTGGCCGCCACCACCAACGACACCCTGGACCGGCTGGAACGAGCCGCCGAGCAGCAGCGGCGTTTCACCGCCGACGCCTCCCACGAACTGCGCACGCCCCTCGCCGCGCTGCGCGCCGACCTCGAAGTGGCCCTGCACTACCCCGACCGCACGAACTGGCCCGAGGTCGTCCGCGGCGCCCTCGGCGACGCCGAACGCCTTGATCAGCTCACCGAAGACCTCCTCCTGCTCGCCGACCTCGACAACCACACACCGTCGGCCAGCCGCACCGTCGAACTGGGCACCCTGGCCCACAAGGCAGTCGCACAGGCACGCCGGCACGCCCCCGACTCCGTCCAGATCGACTGCCCCGCCAGCGACAACGTCACCGTCCATGGCGATGCACGACAGCTGGAACGGCTCCTGCGCAACCTCCTCGACAACGCCGTGCGCCACGCCCGCAGTCACGTCCTGGTCACCGTCTCCGCCCACGCCGCCACCGCGCTGATCGAAGTCAGCGACGACGGCCCCGGCATACCGGCCGAGCACCGCGAAAAGATCTTCGAACGCTTCACCCGCCTCGACGCCTCCCGCAACCGCACCAGCGGCGGTACCGGCCTCGGCCTGGCCATCGCCCGCGAAGTCACCCACCATCACCGCGGCACCCTCACCCTCAGCGAGCAACCACCCGTTGCCGGAGCCCACTTCGTCGCCGCACTCCCCCTCGCCCCCGACACCGCACCCACGCCCGACGCAACAGCCAGGACGCCCGGCCAACCGCCATCCACCGGGTGACCTGTCGGAAAAGCCGCAGCAAGATCTGACCAGCCATACAAGGGTGGTGGCCCGAACCGTTCACCGGTCCGGGCCACCACATGGATCGCGCCGGGGATGCTCATTCCGGTCCGGAAGCAGAGCCCGCCGGACTGCACGCTGTACTGGTCCGTCTACGAGCCGGACAAGGGCTGGAGCGAGCAGGAGCCCCTCCCTCACGACCAGGCAGCACCCAGAACCCTGCCCTGGCGGAGTTCAACGGCGACCTGTACAGCGTCTACCGACGAGCCGTACCACTCCCAGAATCACAAGAAGCACGGCATGAACGTCCAGGTCATCGCACGGCCGGACGGAACCCCACTCTGGTTCTCACGTGCGACACCAGGGCGCACCACGACCTGACCGCGGCACGAGTCCACCGCATCGTCCAGGCGTGCCTGACCCGGCAGATCCTCGTGCTCGCGGACCGCGCCTATCAGGGAGCCGGCGCCACCATTCACACCCCCCTGCTACCACCACCGCGAACAGCCCGAGCGCTACCAGGAGTTCAACCGTGATCACGCCCGGCCGCGGACTCCTGGAGAACGTGCCTTCGCACAGCCGAAAGCCTGGCAACTGCTCCGGCGGGCCAGATGCTCCACCCGCCGCAACAGCACCATCGTCCAGGCCATCCACACCCTCCCGACCTGCACGTATTCGGGATAAAAGAGGTTCAGTGCTCGCAGAGGGAGAATTCTCGTTCGTAGAGTTGCTCGTTGTGTTCGTCGACGAAGAACTTGCGTTCCTGCATGAGTTGTTCGCGGTAGTTCTTGGCCTGTTCAAGTGTCATGGTCGAGGTGTCGGACCATGGCTGTTGCGGTGGCACATCGGATGTCGAGACGATCTTTTCCGACGGGTCGACCAGGAAGAACGCGAGAATCTTGCGATATCCCGGGCGGGTGGGGTCCGCGAGGCGGAATGAGCCGACGCGGTGTTGCAGGATGTTCGGGAACGCCAGGCAGCGGCCCGCTGGGGTCGATGCCGATCCCAGCATCTGGTTCAGTGCGTCTTCGTCCTCCAGGCCGTAGACCTCACGCAAGCCGTTGTCGTCGTTCTGTTCGTAGTTCGGGTCGTCGAGTGCCGCCCGGAAACTCAGCCGGCTTTCGGTGATGTTCTCGCTGTCCCAGTAGTAGATGCCGGTCGAGACGATCCGCTCGTTCATCATCCCCTCGACATGCCAGGAACCGCCGGGGTACTCGGGCTTGTCCGGGGTGAGATGAATGGTGGCGAGCTTGACGATGACCTGGAGACGGTGGCCGCGCAGGTCGACTCGGGCGGAGTCGTAGGGCAACTCGGGCGGGGTGAACGCCGGGGCGTCCGGGATGACCGGGCGGCGGTTCTCCCACCAGTCGTCCTGGGCCTCTCCCCATGCACGGCGGGCTTCCGCGTAGGTCTCGTCATCACTGTAGGAGGATCTGTCCGGATACTCCGGTTCAGAGTCGTACCACCCGTAAGGATCGGCCTCGATCCGCAGGGGCCGCGGATGGCGCAGATCGGTGAGCACGTTCTCCAGCAGCGGGCGCAGGCGCGCGAACAAGTCCGGCAGGACGGAGACCAGTTCGCGATGAGTCTCGGGGTGGACGTTGTTGACGTACGAACGGAAGGTGACATCGCCGTCGTCACTGACGTCGACGTCCGTGGGCAGCCACTGGAATTTTTCCGAGAATTCGTACTTCGAGTAGCGGTTCGTCGGGTTCTGCCAAGCCCGCTCGGGCGCGCCGCTCACTTCTCTCACCAGGCAGAACAGTGAGGGATGAACCAGATCCAGTACCTGGCCGTCGGATCCGGGGTGCCAGTCCTGTTCTGCTTCGGGGACCTCTTCCAGAACCCGAACCGCCTCGCGCAGCCGGGATCTGAGCTCGTCACTGACCAGTGTGTCCGACTGCCACACCCCGTCGACGGCGGACACCTCGACGCCGGTTCGTCCGTCCCGCAGCGTGGCGTAATGCACGAGTTCGGCAAGCACGTAACGAACCTGCGCTTCGGTGAGGCCCTGGGCGACCGCTTCTTGCGTCCACCTGGCGACGATGTCGGCATCGTTCATCTTGTCGAACCACCCCGACTTCGCCCGAATGTGGGCGCTGCACTGCATCATCTGAAGTTCCCGCAGCGTTCGGGGTGTCGCGAACGATATGGAACGGGAAGCACGAAAGGGCAGCGGGAAAGCAGACAGGCCAGTCAATTCTCTTGGTCCTCCCAGTCGATGTGCCGTGGCGGGAAGGGTACTTCAGCGGACTGACACCGCAGCCGTGGTTGTCCTCGCTGATCCGGGAGCCAGAGCATCGGCGTAGTCGCGTGATGTCCGGTTCGCGCCCAGCCAAGGCCGAGGAGCACGAGGGGAAGACGGGGGTCGCGGGCGTTGCGGCGTAGGCCGGCCGTGACGAGTCCTGCCTGACGGGCACCATCCAGGCGACGGTCAGCCCCACCGGCCACGGCCCCATCGCCGAGATCGCCTGGGTGGTGGGGACCCCGTGGCAGGGAAGAAGCATCGCCACCGAAGCAGCCCGCGGACTCGTCGACTGGCTCAGCGGCAGCCGGTGCACACCCTCATCGCCCACATCCACCCCGAACATCGGCCATCCGCCACCGTCGCCACTGCCGCCGGGCTCACACCCACCGACGAATCGCACGAAGGCGAGATCCGATGGCACCGGAGCACCAGACGATAACTTCACCGATCCACAGGTCTTGGCTTCTCCGAACTACCGGGGCGTCCCGCGCTCAGGTGACGGGACGATCAGTCCCGAGGGGAAGGGCCGGTATGGGGCCGGAGAACGGCTGTGAACGGCGCGGGTGTTAGTTTCCTCCCCGTGTCAAAACACCAGGACGAGACCAGGGCGGCCTACGACGGGGTCGTCGATCTGTATGTGTCGAAGTTCGCTGATCGGTTGGAGACGCAGCCGTTCGCGCGGAACATGATCGGCACCTTCGCCGAGCTCGTGCGTGGCACGGGGAACCTGCGGGCAGCCGACGTCGGGTGCGGACCCGGTCATCTGACGGCCATGCTGCACGACTTGGGGTTGGACGCCTTCGGGCTCGACCTCTCCCCGGGTATGGTCGCCCACGCCCGGCGGGCCCATCCGGCGCTGCGGTTCGACGAAGCGCGAATGGAGGCCCTGCCGGTCGAGGACGGGGCGCTCGGCGGAGTGCTGGCCCACTACTCGATGATCCATACCCCACCTGGAGAATTGCCCGCGCTGCTCGCTGAGCAGGTGCGTGTCCTGGCACCAGGGGGCCTGCTCCTGGTGTCCTTCTTCGGGACCGAGGGGCCGGAGCCGGTTCGCTTCGACCACAAGGTGGCGCCCGCCTATAGCTGGCCGGCGGAGCGGTTTGCCGAGTTGTTGGCCGGGGCCGGACTCGTCACGGTGGCTCGGTTGCTCCATGACCCAGCGTCCGAGCGGGGCTTCCTCGACACCCACTTGCTGGCCCGCCGTCCGTAGGGCGTGGCGCGTGGCCTGGGTCGGGGTGGTGTAGATCATCCGCGTGGATGAAGCTCGTCCGAGGCGCCGGGTTCTTTGTCGGCGTTCACTGAGCGTCGTCGGAGGTGACACCGTCCAGGTCACGAAGGCTCCGGCGGTGCGGCCACCGCAGTGATGCGAGCAACGATCTCCCGGAAGGTGGGAATTCCCAGGTCGAGAGATTCCTGCTGCCGGGAGATCTGCGCGTCGAGTTGGGCGAGCTTCTCCTCGGCGTGGGCCAGGCCGCTCTGCAAGCCCTTCGAACTCGCCGAGCCAACCTTCGCGTTCGGCTTCCAGGATGCGCACGAGGAGGTTGTCGCGGATCTCGACGAGCCGCGGACGTTCCGTCGCGTGAACGATGAGGACGGGACAGCGGACACAGACTTAACCGAACTGATCTTGAAGCAGCCTCTCAGCATCGAGAGAGCCTGTCCGGAAACTGAAGGTGACCACGAAGAATCTGTCGATGTCCGGGTCTTCGGCGTCTCGTGGGCCGTTTGACTTCCGGCTCAGTTTCAAGCCGCACCATGCGAAGGCGGCGCCCCGACGGTCCTCCGGAGCCACTCGTTGAGAGCGGCGTAGTCAGCGTCGGTGAGACCCTGACGGGGATCGACACTGTGGAGCAGGGCGCCCAGCGTGACCGGCCCGTCGAGATCCGAGAGAACCTCCTCGCCCTCATCACCGAAGCCGAACGCGAAGGATGGCTCGGCGAGGTGGAAGGACTCCAGGTGAGCCTTGTCGGAGCGGAGAGGAAACTCGCCCAACTCGATCGGCGCCCCGCCGTCCGGAGCGTCGTCGACCTCGGCATTCCCACGATCACCACTCCCGGCGTCCAGCCCCAGTACGGGCCAGAGGAGCCAACGTGATCACGGCGTTCCACCAACATGGGGACGCCGGCTACAAGTTCAAAGGAGCGACGAGGGTCACAACGCCACGCTCTACACGATCTATCGCACCTTCGGCGACATCCGGGCCCGCCATCGATGGAGTCGAACTCATCCACCACTCTTGACAATTGCTCCAGTGGCGCGGTGGACAGATCGACGGCGACTGGGTAGACAAGCACACGAATCTCCTGGCGATGGATTGATCTTGGTCGACAAGTCATCTGCCAGGACCTACCCCTTTCATTGCCCCAAGCACCCACAACCAGACAGAGGTTGGAAAGGGCTCAGTCTCATCAACCGCCCACACGCAACCCGACAGCACATCAGGAGAAACAACGCCAGACCGGCCCCGCGTCTCTCGCCGCCCTCGGCTGTCATCTTCGCCCTCGTCCCTCCAACAGGTACCCGCAGGTGACGATGGATGCGTCGTAGCGGCCGTCCCTGGTGTTTGACCGCACCACAGCACAGAGCGAGGTGAAAGCATGTTCCGAAGTGCCATAAGATCCATTGCCGCCGTGACGTTTCTGCTGGCCATGACCCTGAGCGGAGTCGCCGACGCGACGGCACCCCCCGCAACGCCCTCCGCGGCACCGTCTGCCGCACAACCACGTGCCCTGGGCACCGACTCATACCGGCCGAGTCCGGGTCCCATCGTGGGGAGCTCGGCGTACGACTACGCGCCGAGCGTCATGATGGACGGCGTGTACAAGATGTGGTGGTGTGGCCAGACGCCCGGAGGGAAAGTTCCTGGCGATGACATCCTGTATGCGGAGTCGTCCAGCCTGAACGGCCCGTTCCACGCGCGGGGCAGCTCGGCACCCCACCAGATCGTGTTCGACGGAACCGGCACCGGCAGCTTCGACAACGAGCACACCTGCGATCCTTCGGTCGTGCGTGCCAACGGCACGTACTACCTGTACTACGCCGCCGAGCGGCACGACGGTGAGCCCACCACGATCGGTGTCGCCTCAAGCCCTGACGGGATCAACTGGACCAGACTCCACAACGACCAGCCGATCGTCACCGCGGCCAACCAGCAAGAGACGCACAACGAATACGGCGCAGGTCAGCCGAGCGTGACCTATCTCAACGGCCAGTTCTACCTGATGTTCACCGACACCACCGGTGCCGGGGCGTCGAGCAACGGAGCCGGCCAGTTCGTCTGGCGCTCGCCCGACCCGACGTTCCAGTCTGGTGTCGAGGTCTCCACCGCCTCCGGCTGGCAGGCCAAGACCGACGCCAACTCTCGCAGCTTCTCGGTCGTCAACGCCTTCTCTGCGGACTGGCAGTACTCGGACGCCTTGCGTGCGTTCGTCATCGCCCATGACAACACCCCCGGCCAGACCACGTTGACGTTCCTCAGCCCCGACAACCTGGCCAGGCAGCCATACGCCGAGGTCGCCGTCCCCGGCCAGTGGTCGGAAGGACCAGGAATCGTGTCCCGCCCGGACAAACACTCCGTCGTAGCCAGGAACAACGACTGCGGACGCATTCCCATCGACGTAATCCACTCCAGCACGGGGTCTCCACCGCAGCAGCTGACGCACGACGGTCTCGACCTCCTCAGCAGCAACAGCTGCCAGTCCATGCCGGCCGGCCAGATCGCCGCGATGTACGAGGGCTACGGATTGCAGTCCAGCGGCCTGCCCGCGGCCGTCGTCGTGGGTGGCAAGCGGCTACAGATCCAGGACACCTCCGTCTACACCGACCTGACCCGCAATCGGATCAGTGTGCCAGCGTCGATCTACTCCGCCGTCCCCTACGGTGCCTCGTTGCGCGACGGAGCCACAGTGCTCGGAGCATCGGGTCCGCCAGGAGCGTTCCAGCTCGACAACAACACCCTCTGGCCGGTCAATGCTCCGCAACTGGTGACGGACAACCACTCTTCGATCACCATGGTGGACCGCGCGCAGTGGCTGTCGCACCCGCGCGGGCCCAGCCTGTTCTACCTCTGGTAGACAGCGCCACCCGGGCGGGCGTTCACTGGCGGATCTCGCGGCAGTGAACCAGTCAGCCGGCGGCGCGATCGTGCCGCCGGCAGTGCGCAACCATGTTGCTCCTTATGGTTTGAGCTGGTCGTGCGCCCAGGCTGCGACCTCCGCGGCACCCCTGACCCGCTAGTGTCCTGAGTCGGAGATTCGGTGGCAGTAAGCAGCGACTTTGTCGAGGATTTCGTCAGCGGTCTTGGTCCAGACGAAGGGCCGTGGGTGCTCGTTCCAGTCGGCGAGCCAGGAACGGATGTCGTGGGCCGCACCGATTCGGAACGGCAACTCCCCTATCTCCTCGCGCACATCGCCAGACAGTGAATTCCCGGCCCTGCGACCACGGCCTGACGAGGTGCGTCAACTCCGGTGCGCGCCGCACTCCCCCCACAAACCAGCCCGTGCCGTGCTCCATGTCACGTGATGGATGCGCTGGATCTGCCGCGACGGCATGTCGTTGCGGGCGTCGCGGCGAATGGCCGCGAACAGCTCGACCAGCGATGACAAAGTGGACCTGCTTCGACGTGTTCATGCGCGAGTGACAGGTCGCGGGCGCTGGTCGGTTGGTGCGTTCGTGCCGGCGAACTGGATCGCAACGCGGCGGGCTGATCGCACGGCGGCCGGGGTGGTCGTGACCGCGGCGACGACGATGACCAGAAGTCCGCCGAGGCCGATCGTCCACCAGCCCGGGTGACTGGCGGCTGCCAACGATGCCGGTATCGCGTGGCCATTGATTCCCGGAACGACGATCGCCCCGATGATGGCGACACCGAGCGCCTGTCCGACCTGACGACCGGTGGAAGCAACAGCAGAGGCGACCGCGGACTGGGCCGGCGGCATCCCGGAGACCGAGATCGTGGTAACCGGTGCGTTCAGCATTCCAAAGCCCAGCCCGAACAGGACGAACGAGACGATCAGCGTCCAGGTCGGGCTGGACGGCTGCAACCCGACCAGGACGGCCGCGCCGGCAGCGATGCCCGCACCGCTGATCATGAGCGGGATCCGTGGTCCACGGTGGGCGGCCAGACGCCCGGAGAGGGGCGCGATCACCAACACCATGACCGCAACCGGCAGCAGGAACATGCCCGCTTGGGACGGGGGCATGGTCCGAGCGTATTGCAGGTAGAAGGTCATCACCCACAGGTAGCCGCCGGCGGCGGCCATCCCGACCAGCGCCATCACGACACCACCGGAGAACGGCGCGCTTGCGAAGAACCGCGGGTCGATGAGCGGCTCCTGTCGGCGCAGTTCCCATCGCAGTAGCAATCCGGCACTGGCGGCCGCGACAACGGTGAGGGTGACCACGGTGATCGACCCCCAGCCCAGGGAACGACCCTCGATGATCGCGTACGTCAGGCTCAGGAGCATCAGGACGACCAGCCCTTGGCCGACGGGGTCGGGGTTTCGTGGGTACGGCGCTTTCGACTCGGGCACGAACCGGGCGCACAGCACGATCGCGAGGACGCCGATCGGGATGTTGATCCAGAAGATGGACCGCCACCCCGGGCCTGCTACCAGGAACCCGCCCAGGATCGGCCCGATCGCCATGCTCAGTCCGTACACGCCGCTCCATACCCCGAACGCCTTGGCGCGTTTGGCCGGGTCGGGATAGACCTGTGCCACGATCGCCATCGCGACCGGGTTCATCATCGACCCGCCCAGGGCTTGCAGGACCCGGAACGCGATGAGCCACCCGACTGTCGGGGCGAGACTGCACAACAGCGAGGCAACGGTGAACAGACCGAGACCGGTTTGCAGGGTCCGGCGTCGACCCCAGCGGTCCGCCGTCGAGCCGGCCATCAGCAAGAAGGCGCCGAGAACAAGCTGGTAGGCATCCACGGTCCACTGGGATGCGACGAAGGACGTGTGGAGATCGGTGCGCATGTTCGGTAGTGCGATCGTCACGATGGTGTTGTCGACACCCACGATCAGCAGGCTCAAGCAGCAGATTCCCAGTACCGCACCAGGGCGGACGCGCGACAAGGACGACATGCGCCCACTGTCCGACGGCCGGCGCCCCCCAGTCCAACAATGATTCTGTTTCAGTATCGATTCCCTTTCGGTATCGGTACGATGAAGCCATGACGACGACCCTCGACATCGTCACCTTGCGCAGCTTGGTCGCAGTCGCGGCGTGCGGTGGGTTCCACAAGGCCGCTCACGCCCTGCACCTGACGCAGGCCACGGTGAGCCGGCACGTCCAACGTCTCGAAGACGGAATCGGAGCAGAACTGATCACCCCAGACGGTCGAGGAATCAAGTTCACCGCCGCCGGTGAACGCATGTTGACCCATGCCACAGCCATCCTTGAGGCGCACGATGAGGCCGTCGCCGAGTTCGTCACCCCCGTCGACACCCTCACCATCGGCGCCATGGACCACGCCGCCGACCTTCTGCTGCCAGGGCTCGTGGAGGACCTCCGCGCCGCGCTCCCGCACAAGACCATCCAGGTGCGGCTCGGGCGAAGCGCACGCCTGCGAGAGGCGATCGCGAACAATCAGCTCGACGCGGCACTGGTGCTGCAGCGAATCACCCATGACCCCACCGAGCCAGGGGCCATCCCGACTCAATGGGTCGCAGCACAGAACGCGGCACAGAACATCGGGACGACAATGCCGATCGCGCCACCGGTGCCACTGGTGCTGTTCGATCACCACTGCGGCCTACGGACCGGTGCCCTCAAAACGCTCGACGAGGCCCGCATCCGCTACACCATCGTGGCCGAAGCGCCCGACCTCGCCGGAGTCCAGTCAGCGGCCCGGGCAGGCATCGGCATCACACTCTTGCCGCGGCTGGGCCGGGTTCCCGACAAACTCCAGCCGGTCGATGGCCTCCCCCAACCTCCCGGGGTGGTGGTCGCCGTCCAAACCGCAACCCACGTCACCACCCGTGACGCGAAGACCATCAGAAAACTGATCGCCACCCGCCTCGACAGCAGCTACTGACATCGGTATCCAGCGACTGGCCGACCGTCCGGGCTCAGCAACTGCCACAGGCGCCCGCGATTGACGTGCCCGGGTTCGGTGTCGACTGGGCCCTGGCCCCGGGGAACGCCTTACCCGGAGAGGACGAGGTCACCTCTGGCAGGCATCGCCCACGAGAGGCCGGCGCCGCCGTGAGGCGGGCAGTGCTCCAGCACCCGGGGACCACCCAGCCGGAACCCGCGAACCCGCGAACCCGCGCCGTGCTGCACTTGCGCGTCGAGGTTCGCCAATACACCTGCGCGCAGTGCTGAGGTGCGGGGCGAAAGGATGCACTCCCCCGTTTTCGGCGCACAACCCCCTCCGGGGCACCGCTTACCCCAGACCAGATGCCGACGGAAATTCCTCATTTTGCCTTGTGCCAATTTTGCTCAGTGCAATACTGATCTTGGGGGCCGGAGCCCGAGACCGGCCCTGCCGGAGGGTTGTGCCGTCAACCACGGAAGGGGGCCGTACATGCTCATCGAAACCGGGGTGGAACTCATCGAGTTCATCTGCCCACGGTGCGCCGAGCGCTGGACCCGCTCGTACGAGCTGGTGCACAGCGAGCTGCCGAGCGGCGAGGTACGCGACTACTTCACCGCCGACGATGTACGGGTGATGTCCCCGTACACCCCGGAGGGCGCCCCACCGTGTCTGCGCTGCTCATGGACGACCGTCGCCAGGCTTGTCGCGCGGCGTTCCCTCGGTGGTACGTCGGAGACGGCGGACGTCGCACGGTCATCAGAGGCCGGTCCGCCGTCCTCCGGCCACGGCACACCGAGCACCTCTTCGCTTGCGAACGGCGTTCCCGTTTCCGCTTCGGCTCGCCATGCGCGCCGCCCGGGGGCCATCCCTGGGCAGAGGCGGAGGAGCCGCATATGAGAGCGGTGGTCTGCGGTGCCGGGATCGCGGGACTCGCCCTCGCGCAGCGTCTTGACGCTCTCGGCTCGGATGTCGTCGTCCTGGAGAAGGCGCAAGGCCCTAGAACGCAGGGTTACATGGTCGACTTCTTCGGGCCTGGCTACGACGCCGCCGAGGCCATGGGCGCACTGCCCCGGCTGCGCGAGCTCGGGTACCAGGTCGAGGAAGCGTCTTTCCTGGACGGAAACGGGCGCCGCCGAGGCGGAGTGCAGTACACACACTTCGCCAAGGCCGTGCAGGGACGACTGCTGAGCATCATGCGGCCCGACCTTGAGCGAGCCCTGCGCGAGTCCCTCTCGAACAACGTCGTCATCCGCTTCGGCACGTCCCTCACACACGTCACCGACCGCGACGACGGTGGCGTGCGCCTCACACTGACCGACGAAAGCACCCTCGACGCCGACCTCCTCGTCGGCGCCGACGGCATCCACTCGACCGTGCGCAGCCTGGTCTTCGGCGCCGAACGACAGTACCTGCGCTATCTCGGCTTCCACACGGCCGCGTTCACCTTCGACGATCCCGGGATCCACGCCCAGGTGCGGGGACGGTTCTGCCTCACCGACACCGTCGGCAGGCAGATGGGCTTCTACGGACTGCGTGACGGCCGGGTCGCGGTCTTTGCCGTGCACCGCACACCCGATCCCGCCCTGCCGGCCGATGTCAGGGCCGCGGTCCGCGAGGAGTACGGCTCGCTCGACTGGATCGTCCCCCGGGCGCTCGGCCGGTGCCCTTCGTCCGCCGAGGTGTACTACGACCAGGTCGCCCAGATCACGATGCCGCGCTGGAGCCGGGGCCGGGTCGTGCTCATAGGGGACGCCTGCCAGGCGGTGTCACTGCTCGCAGGCCAGGGAGCCTCACTGGGTGTCGCCGGCGCCTACGTACTCGCCGAACAGCTGGCGCGGGCCGACTGCTTGGAAAACGGACTGACTCGGTACGAACGGATGTGGCGGCCGGTCGTGGAGGAGAAGCAGCAGGTAGGACGCAAGAGCGCCCGCTGGTTCCTCCCGGAGTCGCAGCTGCAACTGCGGGCGCGCCGCGCCGTCATGAAACTCCTGGGTCTGCCCGGCGGTGGCCGGTACCTCGCTACGACGCTGGCGGGAAAGCCGACAGCCGTCGTCAAGGAGCTCCACGCGACCCGTCAGATGCCCCGCCACATCACCCGGTAGTGAGGCGGCGAGGCGCCACACCACCACACCAGGTCCGCCCGGCCAGGCGCGTTCCGCACCCGCTGGGCCCGGTACACCCCGCCCGTGCCCGCACCCCACCCCCAGGAGGACATGAACGTGCCGTACAAACTCAGGGACGTCCCCTCACCCACCGGGCTGCGTCGCCTGGTGGCACGCGCCCCGATCCACCTCTACCGCTGGCACCTGGGGCGGCTCCTCGGCACTCGCGTTCTGCTGCTCACTCACACCGGCCGCGTCAGCGGGAAGCCCCGGCAGGTCGTCCTGGAGGTCGTGGCGCATGACCCCCAGGACGACACATTCCTGGTTGCCTCTGGCTTCGGCACCGGCGCCGCGTGGTACCGCAACATCCGGCAGACACCCGCCGTCACCGTTCAGGTCGGCGGTCGCCGCCTCCGAGCCACCGCCCACCCGCTCACTCCCGAAGCGTCCGGACGCGCCATGGCCGCATATGCCTGCCGCCACCCCCGCCTCGCCCGAAGGCTCATGCGCGTCTGCGGACTTGAGGTCGACGGCACCGCTGAGGAATGCCCGGAGGCGCGTCGGACGGCCCGATGGATGGCCCGACGGACGGTCGCAGGGTGCCATGGGCGTCGTCGGATGTCGCGTCGTCGCTCAAGGCGGGCGGTCACCAGCCGACGTCGGTGCGGGGCCCGTGCGCGAGGGGTTCGCCACCGGCCTCGGTGAACGCCTGGAGAGTCGCCACGAGCCCGGCGCGCTGGTCGGGCGACATGGTGCCGACGATGCGGGCGATCTCCGCCCGCCGCCGCTCGGTCGCCTCGTGTACGACCCGGCGTCCAGCGTCGGTGAGGCTGATGAAGATCTCACGCCGGTTGGTGGGATTGGGCTTGCGGTCCACCATGTCTGCGGCCGCCAGCCGGTCGACCATGCGCATGGCCGTGGACGGTATGACGTCCAGGTGCTCGCCGAGCCGGGAGATGTTCATCGCCCCCCGGCTGTCGAGGACCACCAGCATCCGGAACTGCGGGAGCGTGAGGGTGTCCTCGGCGGAGGCCAGCGAGCGGGCGGAGACCGCCACCAGCAACCGAGAGGCCGTCAGGACCGCGGTGACAACCTCGTCGGCCGCACCGTCGGCCATGTCGCCGGGCGCGTCGTCAACAGGGGAAGAGGGGGCCGCGATGGGCGCACGCTTGGGCATGTACACCTTTCTACACTCCTTCGCACCGCTTCGATCCGGCCCCCGTCTCAAGGATTGAGCAACAGTTGCACAGCGCAAAATCCCATATTGCATAATGCAAACATGGTGAATCCCGCTGAACCCGCAGCTGCCGGCCCCACTCCGGGTACGCCTCCGCTCGTGCGCCGCGGCATACCCGCCGCCGCCTCCGCCCTCCGTGAGGCCAAGGCCGGCCTGCTGGTCCTGGCCCTGCTCGTGGGGGCCGGTGCCGGACTCGGAGCGATCGCCTTCCGCTGGCTGATCAGCGTTGGGAGTGTCGGGCCCGGGTGGTGCCGTCGTGGCCAAAGTCGGGAGAGCCGCCCATCATGCTCAGCATGTCCTTGCCGCCGGTACGCAGAAACCGGATGACCAGGGCAGCAGCCAGCAGGAGGAAGGCGACGTTGAGCCAGGTGGTGTAGTTCCAACTCACCCCGCTGTCCGGGACGGTGGCGTCGGCGCGGTCGGGAACGAGACCGAGGCCTCCGAAGATGAACTCAACCAGGTATCCGGCCACGGCCATGGCGGCAAAGAAGGTACCGAGCAGGAACAGCGCCATACGGGCGCCGTAGTACTTCCGATAGATGTTCAGGATCGGCAGGATCACCAGGTCGGCGAAGAGGAAGGCCACGACCCCGCCGAAGCTGATGCCTCCCTTCCACAGCACCACGGCCAGCGGCACGTTGCCTACGGAGCACACGAACGAGGCGATGGCCACCACCGGCCCGATCAGAGGTCCCCACAGCTTGGCCGCCAGTGGGTGACCGTCGAAGAAGAAGGCGCGCCAGAAGGAGTCAGGAACCCAGGCGGCGATGGCACCGGCGATCAGCAGGCCCGCGACCAGGTCGCGCAGGATGGCCGCCCACTCCATGACAAAGGCGTGGGAAACCGAGGTGGAGCCCTCGCGGGAGAACAGCCGTTGGGCGAAGGAACCCTCACGCCGAACGGACATGTCCATCGCGGCGTGGCCCTCCATGGAGCCGGCCACGCCGCGGCCGGCCTGCTCGCGCGCTTCACGCAGGAGTTTGTCGCGCAGCAACAGCCGGAACAGCACGGCCAGCACCGCAATCATCACCGGGCCGCCGACGAATTCGGCGGCGGTGAACTGCCAGCCCATGAGCAGGGCCAGGATCACGCCGAGTTCGACCACCAGGTTGGTGGAGGCGATCTCGAACGCCATCGTGGCGGTGAAGTCGGCGCCCTTGCGGAACAGGGAGCGAGCCAGCGCGACCGCCGCGTAGGAGCAGGACGAGGAGGCGATGCCCAGCCCGGCTGCGGCGGCCAGGGTGCGGGGGCGGTCGTCGCCCAGCAGGGAGACGACGGTGGACTTGCGGACCACGGCCTGGACCACGGCGGACAGGGCGAACCCCAGGATCAGGGCCCAGGTGATCTCCCACGCCATCGAACCGGCGATCGACAGTGCGTGCCAGATTGCGTGCATGGGCCTCCTCCTGTTCGGCTGTGCTCGGCGCACCGCCCGAATCGTGTACCCCTAAGGGGTAACCCCAGCCGGGGGCGCGAACACGTTCCGACCCGTCGACGCGACCACGTTCCGACCCGTCGACGCCTACGCCCTGACGCTTTCCGGTCAAGCCCGTACTCCTCTGCGGCCCACCCGACCAGCGGTGGAATGCGACGTGGCGTCGACAGGGCCGCAGCCCCCTGCCCGCACCCCCGGTCACGTGGCGAAGAGTCCTCCGGCCCCGTGACTCCACCCCAACCGCACTGGGCGGTGTTGAGGCTGCGGCCAGCAGGTCCCGGCTCAGCCACGACCGGTTGGTGCATCAGGTGAGGACGTCGAGGACGCCCGGCGGCGCAGCTTGAGGGCGTAGATGGCGTCGCGGGAGAGCAGCTGGCTGGTGAGGGGGGCCGGGACGATGGCGAGCATCAGCGGCAGGATGATCGAGTACTGGCCAGTGAGCTCGAAGAGGATGACGACGGCGGTGGACGCCGATGCCCTTGATCTTGACGCTTCCTTAACGGATCCATAGCGCCCCCCTGTCGTATCGTTAACACCCGGTGAGCCGGGAAGTCTGGTCGGCATGCAGTGAGTTTTCCTCGTCGTCGGCCTTGAAGGGCTTTCCTGGCATGACCCTCCTCCCCCGAACCGCCCCCTCCGCAGCCTCGTCTCCTGGGCGCTCGCGCCGGGGGCCGCGTACATCGGTGCTGTTCATCGCCTTCGCCTTCGCGGTGATCGCGGATCCGGTCTCCTCCGTCGCCTACGCCATCGAGGCCGCCCTACGTGCCCTGCACGGTGACCTGGCGCTGTTGCTGCCCACGATGTCCCTCGTGGTCGGTCTGGTCATCGTCGTGACCGCCAACTACTGGCAGCTGGTGCGCCGCTTCCCCAAAGGCGGCGGGGCAGCAGCCGCGGCCGGGCGGGCGTTCGGGCCGCGCTGGACCTTCCTGCCCATCGGGGCGCTCGTAGTCGACTTCGTACTGACCATCGGCATTTCGATCGCGGCAGCGACCAGCGCCGCGATCGCGCTCTTCCCCGCACTCGCCGATGTCCGCGTCCCCCTGGCCCTCGGGCTACTGGTGCTGGTGGCCGGCCTGACCTGGTTCGGGCACGGCGGCCGCCTGCTGTTTGCGGCGATGACCGTGTTGTTCGTCGTCGTCTCCGTCGCGGTACTCATCCTCGGATTCGCCCACCCCCACGCCCTGGGCCACGCCCCGATCACCACCGATGCGGGCCGGCCCGCCGCGCTTGCCGTGGTGCTCGCCTTCCCCGTCGCGATGGCCCTGGCCACCGGCATCGAAGCACCCTCCACCGCCATCGCCCAGCTCGGGCAGCTCGACGACACCCGCCGGAGGCGCTTCGGCCGCGGCACCCTCGCCCTGCTGCTGATCATCGTCGGCGGACTGACCATCGCGCTCACCGCCCTCGCACTGCGCCTGCACATCGGCATCCCGGGCACCGACTCCACCCAGATCGCCGACATCGCACGATCCGCCACCGGGACCGGCTGGCTGTACAGCGCGTTCCAGCTCACCAGCTCCCTGCTCCTGCTCGCCGCGGCCAGCTCCTCCTTCCAGGCAGGGCCCGGACTGCTCAAGGCCCTGGCCGGAACGGCGGGCGCGCCCGGCGTCCTGCCGCCGATCCTGGGCCGCACCAACAAGCACCACACGCCGTACTGGTCGGTCGTGGCCTATCTGCTCGCCGCCGCCGTGATCATCGTGGTCGCAGCAGGCGAAGAGCAGGAACTGGTCCTGTTCTACGCGGTCGCCGTCTTCGTCAGCTTCCTGGTCGGCCTGGTGGCGATGGCCAGCTTCGCCCGCACGGAGAACAAGCCCGGCCTGGCCTGGGTCAACGGCCTCGCCGCCGGCGCGGTCGCCTTCACGCTCGCCGTCAACCTGCTACGTGGCTGGCCGGTGCTCTCCCTCGCAGCGACCCTCGTCATCGCAGGCGCCCTGTACATCCGGTGGGCACGTGCGGGACGCCCCAGCGGCATAGAGGACATCGAAGCACAGGCCGAGACGATGACAGCCTGAACCAGCGAGCCCCCAGCTGTGCGCACGATGGTGCAGGGTCTGCGAGCGCGCGGTCAGAACCAGTGCAGGCAGCGCGGGGGCGGTCGGCCGCCCCGTCCCCGTCCCGTTCCGCCCCGTCCCGTCCCGTCCCGTGGGGGAGCCAACGCGCCCACTGGTACCAGGCGCCGGAAAAAGGGAAGCGGAACAGAATCGGAGTGCGCGAAACTCGCCTGGTGACCACCGACTTCCACGTGCGCCAAGCCTGCGCCGCCGACGCTCCCGTTCTGGCCCGATTGCGCTGGGCGTTCAAGCAAGAAGACCACGAAGGAGAGGTCTCCACACCGGTTCGGTCCGTGCAACAGGCCGAGCAGTGGATCCGGGAGCGGCTCGACAGCGGACGTTGGCTGGCCTGGGTAATGGAGAAGGGGGAGGAGATCTGCGGCCATGTCTTCCTCCACCTCGTGGAGAGAGTGCCGGATCCCTACGAGGACAACACTCCTGTCGGTTACGTGACGAACTTCTACGTCGTTCCTCCACAGCGCAACCGCGGGTTCGGGTCCCAACTGCTTGAGGCCCTGCGGCTGCACGCTCGAAGCCGAGGGATGGACGTACTCATCGTCTGGCCGTCCGACCGCAGCGTCCCCCTCTACCGCCGGGCCGGGTTTGAGCCGTCGGACCAGCTGCTGGAAGCACGCTGAACCGAGACGCGACCGACGGCGACGCACCAGCGAAGGCCGGCTCAGGGCATCGACGCTGAGGTGCGCGCACAGCTCCGCGCAGCGGTGCGGCCCAGCAGGGTGACCGCGAGGCATCAGGCCCTGCCGCCCGCGCGGGTCCGGCCGAGTCGGCCGGACCCGCGTCAGCTGAGCCGCCAACTTCGGGAGCCCCCGGCCGACTCCGGGGATGCTACCGGGGATCTACCCACAGCGCCGAGGCGACCGCGCACAGGTCGCCCCCCGCCGTGGCCAAGGCGGCACCGACCCGGTGCTTCCGCCCTTCCTCCGAGAGGACCCACGCATACGACACCAGCCGCGAGGAAACCGGCACCGGCTGGAGCAGCCGAGCCGTGAGCGAAGCCGTCACCGCCCCCTCCCGCAAAGCCCCCCGCAGCCGCCCCGCCGCGTTCCCCGGGCAGTCGAGCGCCCCCCACACGAGCTCCGCCCGCAGCATTCCCTCGGTGTCGGCGAGTGCGGGCCCCGCCGTCCACGCGGCGGCCACCAGATCCCGTCCCGCCACGACCCCGCAGTGCTGGCGCAGGCCGGTGTCGGGCGTGCGGTCGAGTCCGCACCCGAAGCAGTCCACGGCCCCCTCCGGCGGAGCCGCGCGGTACGCCTCGGCCGCCGCCGACGCCTCGTCCCAGGAGGGCGGTTCAGGCGCTTCGAGGTCCAACTCATCGGGCGTGGCCACCGCGAGCACTCCGTCCGCACCGGTCAGCACGGCCCCACCGTCGGCGGTCCCCGCAAGCCCCACCGGCACCTCCACCGGGGTCGGCCGTCGGAAGTCCACCCGTACGGTCTTGGCCGCCACCCGCCCGGCGAGCAGCCCCGCTACGTATCCGCCGAACGCCACCCCGGGATACCCCCGCAGATGGCCGGGCACCGTGATCGTCTCGATATCGGTCATGACGCTCACTCCACCACACCCCCGTCCCTGCGGCCGGAGAGCGGGGTACGTTCGACGCCCCTGCCCGCCCCTGCCCGCCCCCGAGAGGACCCCACCGTGACGGTCGAACGCCTTGGCCCCGACCCGGCTGCCGATCGGGCTCATGGCCGCGCCCGAGTCGGCATGTCCGGTGGCGCCGGCGCACCCTGCAACGGCGAGCACCGCGGCGGCTCCCAGCACGGCCAGCTGTGACATACCGGGGGTCAGGCATACCGGGGTCTGGAGGAGGTGGCGATGCGGGTTCTGGTGGTCGAGGACGAGCCCAGGATGCGCGAACTGCCGCGGCGGGCGCTGACCGAAGACGGCTACGCCGTGGACGTCGTCACCGATGGTCCGCAGGCCCTCGGGGGGCATCGAGTCCTGCGGGCGGTGGTGTCGCGCCGGACGCGCAAGCGTTTCTGATGATCGCGTTGCCCGAGTACGGCAAGGACGAACGACCTCCGGCTGACGGTACGATCCCCTTTCCCGCTTGATCGCGGCTGGAAGAGACTGATGTCCTTCGTATTTCATGGGGAACGGCGGGGAAGACCAGCGATGACCACAATGAGAACCGGCACCGTCCAGGGGGCGGACGGACCGCCGCCGCCCCCGCCGAGAGTCGGCCGGAACCGGCTGGTGGGTGCGGCACTGATCGTTCTGTCCCTGGCCGCCGCACTGACCTGCTACACCGTCTTCACCACCTGGCTGCCCACCGATCGCACCCTGTACCGGGAGTACAAAGCGGCCGAGGCGTGCCCCACCCTGACGGCGATACCCAGGTCTGAGGACTGCCTGCGGAAGGTCGCCTTCACCGTCGAGAGCACCCGGAACACCCCCAAGGACATACGAGCGACCCTGCTCGGCCCGGAGCCCTTCCCCAGGAGGGTCGTGCGCTTCGGCGACTCGGAGCCGGTGCTGAGCGGGCTTCAGCGGGGGGCCCGGGTCACCGGTACCGTGTGGCGCGGTGTCGTCGTGGTGGTCGCCGAGGGGGCGTACGCCAGAATTCCTCCGACGCGCCTCGCGACGAACCCCAGATGACAGCCGCCATCGGCACGTTCGCGGGGCTGCTGGCGGCGTTTGCGCTGATGTTCGGTGTGATGCGTCTGGTCAGGCCGCGCGACCCCGGACTCTTCACTTGGCGCCCGTACGGCAAGTGGCTGCTCATCGTTGCGGGGGCCGCATGCGCCGCCGTGGGCCTGATCGCCGTGTGGACGGGCCTCCCGTGGCCGGTCGTGCCCGCAGTGTGCGGGGCGGTCGTCGCAGGTACGGCGTGGTTCCTCCACCGAGACCTGCGGCTCGGACGGGTCGGCCGGTAGAACGGGCATGACAATTGCGAACAACGGGAGTTCGCTCCAGTCTTCTTGTGTATCGCAAAAGTACCGCGCCGGGGTTGACCAGGGCTGGCGGCAAAGCGCCCTCCTGGCTTGATTGCGCAGGGCAGGGCAGGGCACGGATCTCGGTGAGCGGGCCTGCAAGAGTCTGGACGGACCAGCGGGGTGAGCGCCGTCCTGTCGTACGCCTCTGCGACCCCGCCACGGAGATCGTCAACGGCACCTACTACGACCGCGACCAGCGCGTGGAGCCCGCCCCCGTCGCGACCGAGGAGCGCACGCTCAAGTGCCTCACCAAACTCGCCGGCCAGCTGGTCGGGCAGCATGCCTGAGGACCACCGTTTCGCCGAGGGCAGGGGCAGGGGCAGGGGCAGGGGCAGCTGAGAATCGCCAGCCGAGG
This sequence comes from Streptomyces natalensis ATCC 27448, assembly GCF_000935125.1. Classification (GTDB taxonomy): domain Bacteria; phylum Actinomycetota; class Actinomycetes; order Streptomycetales; family Streptomycetaceae; genus Streptomyces; species Streptomyces natalensis. The sequence continues at coordinate 53,937 of NZ_JRKI01000029.1, forward strand.
CCGTGCAACGCCCCGCGCCAGTTCTCCGGCGCCTCGGCCTCGGCCTCGGCTGCCGTCGCCGGGCCGACGGTCGCCGAACCCGCAACGGTTGGGCGCAGCGCACAGGGGGCCTGTTGCTGGCACTACCTCACGGCACTCGTACGCCCCATGGGCGGAGTGCAGGTCCGGACGAGCGGCTCAAATCCGCATCCAGCGCACCCACCGGTCCAGTGACCCGCTCTCCGCCGTCTGACAGCCCTGGCTGCGCCTCGGCACCGGCGTCAAACCGGCACAGGGCGGTACCGTGGCGGGCATGGGGAACGTGTTCCATGGAGGGACCCGCAGTCTGTCCATGTCCAACGGAGGCACGTCGGTCTTTGTCGAGGTGCTCATGCTGGCGGTTACCGACCTCGCCGGCAGACCGTGGGACTATCGCTTCGCCACCCTGCTGACATTGCAGGACCAGAGCATCATGGGGCGCGGGGCAGTCGGGTTCGACTTGGAAGACATCGACTGGGGCCGGTCCCGGCAGCAGCAAGCCGAAGCGAAGGACTTCGTGCTGCGCGTGATCGACCTCGCTTTGCGTCGGCACCGGTGGGACGAACTGCGTTACGACCCGCCGTTCGCCCAGGACTATCTTCACGAGTTCCGGGACATGGTCGATGCCTTCGATCCGGCGATTGCCGAGCGCCACAGCGGTACGTTCCCGAGTGCCGACGAAGCCGCCTCGGCCTCGTGCGTGCGGCACCGAGTACTGAGCTCACTGCCGCACTGGGAAGGCTGCGTCTTCTGCAACACTTGATTCCGCCACGTCAGGGCCGGTCACCACGGCATGGGCAGTGCGCTGATGGTCAACGAGCCCGGCGCGCCGGCCCTCGACTACCATCAACTGATCTTGAACGCGGCAGCCCATCTGGCTCACCCAGGCCCAACAGCATGGGCCTCCCGGCCGGCGTTCTACGACTTCACCGGCACCACAGCCCAGCGGCACCGCACCGAGCCGCGGGTCTCAACTCCCCCTTCACATAAGGGAGTTCAGATATGCCGACGGGGCCCGCGCGCTCGCGGGCCCCGTCGGCGTGGGCAAGTCGTCAGTGGCGCCCGGAGAACGCCTTCGCGAGGCGGGCGGCGTCCAGGGTGCCCCAGCCGGAGGCCAGGTCGTAGCCCTTGGTGGCACGGTAACCCTTCACGCCGTGGGCCGAGTTGTCGCCGCGGGTGACGTCGACGACCCCGTTGCCCGCCGCGTTCCTGGCGCCCAGCTCGTAGAGCTTCTCGTTCAGGTTCCCCAGCCGCTTGCCGGCGGCTTGGTCGGCCAGAGCCACGATGCCCGCGAACATCGGGGTGGCCTGGCTGGTGCCGCCGGTAACCTCCCAACCCGTGGCGCTCGGGTCGTAGCTGCTGTAGACCCAGGCACCGCCCGCCGGGTCGGCGCTCATACTGATGTCGGGCAGACCGCGGTGGGCGCCGGTGACGTTCTTGACACCGTCCTGGTAGCCCGGGCGCCCGAAGACCCGCGAGACGCCGCCGCCCGCGTCACTCCACACCTCGTCCGCCTTCAGCCGCTTGCCCTGGTCGTCCAGGTGCAGGCGGGTGCCGCCGACGGCGGTGACCAGTGGGTCGGAGGCGGGCCAGCCGACCTCGCGGTGGGCGTAGGTGTGCTTGCCGTCCAGCTTGTAGTCGGTCGCGCCGTCGTCGCCGCTGGCGCCCAGAACGGTGATCTTCGCGGCGGCAGCGGCCTTGAGCCCGTAACGCAGGTTCTTCAGCAGGTGGTAGTCGCCGGACTTCTTGGCCTGCTCGGCGAAGCTGTCCTCGCTCGCGCCGAGGCTGAAGCTGACGATGTCCGCACTGCCCTTGGCCGCGAGGTCCTTGACCGCGTCCATCATCTCGGGCAGGCCTTGGGAGCCCTCGGTCTCCGAGACACCCGTCTCGATCAGCTTGATCTTCGCGCCGGGCGCCATGGCGTGCGCGTACTCGACGTCGAGCGTGGTCTCGCCGGCCCAGCCGGTCATGTCGTGGTTCTTGGGATCGAACGGCGGGACCTTGCCCCACTTCTGCACGTCGACCTTGGTGGCCGGCAGGCCGTACTGCTTGTCGAACACGTCCAGGTCGTGCTGGATCGTCGGGGAACCGAAGGCGTCCACGATCGCGATCGTTTTGCCGCGCCCGTCGATCTTCTTGTCAAGGAGCGGGCCGGTGTTGTACGCGGCCTGGTACTGCGTGGGGCCGTAGCAGTCCGCGCCGAACTGCTTGCGGCACTCGGAAGTGGGCAGCGGCTGCTTCCGGGACGTCGTGAGGACGTGCCCCGCCGACGCCGGCTTCGGCACCACCGAGTGGGCCGACGCGGTGCCGGACGAGCCGGCGACCGCCAGAACGGGGGCGGTGACGGCGAGTGCGGCGGCGGTGGCGAGGGCTATGCGGCGCGGACGGCGCGCGGGCGTCGTGGGCATACGGGATTCCCCTTGAGGCGAGCGAGGCCGCGCGCAGGGCGCGACCGGATCGGCGAAGCGGCTGGTCACACCGCTGCGGTCGGCCTGGAACCGGATCCGTCACGCAGATTCCGAAGGCCGGAATTCCGCCCATCCTCGAGCACCTGGGGCGGGTTCGCGATGTGTTCTTCTTCACGCAACGCGCCGCTCACGCCCGCCGTCTTCCGTCTTGATGCGCTGGTTTGATGCGCTGGATGGGAGGAGGCCAGGAAGGCGCTCCAGAACCGTCCGGAGAGCTCCGATCCGAGCAGCCGACAACTGCCCTTGTGACCAGGGGCAGTTCACCGCCCCCCGCGCATCCCCAGCCTTCGTCAAGCTCGCCTTCTCGCACATGCCGGAGAACGGCTCACTCGACACAAGCGTGCTCCGTACCCACACGTGCGGGGGCGCATGTTGCGAATGACGACCCGCTCCGCCGGAGAGACACCCGACGACAGTTCGCGGACGACCGCGGTCTTGCCCAGCCTCCCACCCGGACATCCCCATGGACGAGTCAACCGCGCCGAGGGCGCCGCCCACCCCACCAGCTCGGACGTCCGCACGTTCTGCCCGGATTCGTAGCGATGCGTCCCTGTACGGGCCACGGCCTGAAGCGCTGGCTGGACAGCGAGATGGGCCGGATGATCCGGCTGCGCACCCAGCAGAGCCAGATCTACCGGACGCTGGGCCGCATGTGCGACGCCGGCTGGGTCGACTTCACCGTCGAACGCAACGAAGGCCGCCCGGACTCGAAGGTCTACCGCGTCACGGAAGCGGGCGAGGAAGTGCTGCGAGCCCGTCTCGTCGAGCCGTAGACACCCTCGCCGGAGTTCGGTGACCCCGAGTTCCTGATCCGCTACACCTTCGCGATCTTCCTGGGCAAGAAGGAGCAGATCCGCCTGGTGCGTGCCGAGTTGGCGGCCCGGCGTGCCCAGGCAGAGCGGTTCCACACCCGCGAGGTTCGCGAAGAGCCGTGGCTGCCGAGCGTGAACCGTGCCCGGATGGCACAGATCCTCGACCACGTCCACGACTACAAGGGCCGCACTCTGGACGCGCATGTGCGGTGGCTCGAAGAGGTCCTAGCGGAACTGACCTAGCCCTTCACGAGGTGAGCCGTCCGCGGTTTGATCAAAAGAGAGAAGTGCTCCTGACCTGAGGCTGGGCAAGTGCGACACGTTGGCGACCGTCCGCTCGTGATAGCCGTGTACCCGCGCCGCCTCAGCGCCGCGCCGCAGGCACGCCACCGGCACCTCGGGCATCTGTGCCCGCACCGGATCAGCTTGCTCTCGTCCGTCACGTCCGCGATGACCTTCGGTGACAACCCTCAAAACTCCAGGCACACAAGCTCACTGGTGTGATCCACAACTCATCGCGACATGGCGCAACGATCCGACACCACCGACCCCTCGACAGAGCCGTCGGCTGCACAGACCCGCAGAAGCAAGGGATCCGGCGAGTGAGGAGCATCGGTGTGACGTCAAGTTAGACCTCCGCGTTCAAGAAGTGAATATCCCGGACTTGTTGACACCTGGAAGCAAGTGCTGGCTTTATAAGTGCAGCGCCGAGGAACGCGGACGCTCCTCGGCGCCAACGGGCCGGTCTTTGGCCCTAGTTGCTCGCTTCAGACCACGAAGTGCCAACTGCCTGTCGCTTTCACCGGAAGGGGCGTCCTTGTCTACGGCTAGACGGGAGTGCCCCCCAGACTCTCTTCCTTGAACTTCAACGGCCTGGATACGTCGGATCGAGTTCAAGTATCGAAAGGACCACCGTGAAAAGCTTCCTCAGCCGACCGCGGCACAGGGGCGGGGTGTTAACGGCCCTGCTGGCTGCCGCACTGCTGTGCTTGTCGTGGCTGGTGGTGACGCCGTCGGCGTCAGCCGGTACCACCACCATCTGTGACAAGTCCGGCAGCACGACGGTGCCGGGCGGAAAGTACATCGTCCAGAACAACGAGTGGGGCGACTCGATCCCGCAGTGCATCGACGTCTCCGACAACGGCTTCAACGTCACCACCGGCGACCACAACCTGGCGGGCCATGGCGCGCCGGCGGCCTATCCGTCGATCTACGCAGGCTGCCACTGGGGCAGATGCTCCACCGGCAACGGCCTCCCGCAGCAGGTGTCCTCCTTCACCGACCCGCAGTCCAGCGTGAACTTCACCACTCCCAACAGCGGCCAGTGGGACGCCTCCTACGACATCTGGTTCGACACCAACCCCAACCCCACGGGCCAGAACAACGGTGAAGAGCTGATGATCTGGGCCAACCACGCCGGGCCACCGCAGCCGTTCGGCTCGAAAGTCGGCACCGTCCGGCTGGAAGGCGCCAACTGGGACGTGTGGTACGCCCGACAGGGCAGCAGCCCCGCCTGGAACACCGTCTCCTACGTCCGCCAGCAGCCCACCAACGCGACCACGGTGCACATCAAGGACTTCACCGACGACTCGATCGCACGCAACTACCTGCAGCCCTCCTGGTACATGACCAGCGTGCAGTTCGGCTTCGAGCCATGGGTCGGCGGCCCCGGCCTGGCCGTGAACTCCTTCTCCTACACCCCCAACGGCGACGGTACATCCGCCGCGCACACGGGACAGGCAAGCGGGCACTGACTGGACATCAGCGGCTCCGGCACGACCGACGGCACACCCGTCCAACTGCCGGGCCGCTACGGCGGCCGGAACCAGAATTGGACGTCGCCAACAACACGGTCACTAACCCGCAGTCGGGCAAGTGCCTGGACGCCGGTTGGTCCGGCAACGGTGCCTGTTCCAGATCTGGGACTGCTATGGCAGCGGAGCCCAGCCCAGCCAGGTCCGGTCGCTGAAGTAGCACCGAATGGGCACTCAATGGAGCCCTCCAGCACAGCCGGGCCCCACACCTGGCGCTGCGGCGCGGCGCGGGTGGCCACCGACAGGCCCACCGGGTCGGATCACGAGGAGGAAACATGTACGAGGACAACACCCCAGCCAACCCGATCAACCGCAGGAGCTTCATCGCGCGGGCCGGCGCCCTGGCACTGGTCACAGGGACAGCCGCGATAATGCTGCCCGAAATCGCCGACGGCGCCACGGCCATCACCACGAATCAAACCGGCACCAACAACGGCTACTACTATTCGTTCTGGACCAATGGCGGCGGATCGGTCTCCATGACCTTGGGGTCCGGCGGTAATTACCACACCTCATGGTCCAACTGCGGGAACTTCACTGCGGGTACAGGATGGAGCACTGGCGGACGCATGAGTGTGAACTACTCAGGCAGCTTCAGTCCGTCCGGTAACGCATACCTGTCTCTCTACGGGTGGACGACAAACCCACTCGTGGAATATTACATCGTTGACAACTGGGGCACTTATAGGCCCACGGGAACCTACAAGGGCACAGTCACCAGTGACGGCGGTACGTACGACATCTACGAGACGACTCAAATCAACCAGCCCTCCATCCAAGGAACGGCAACGTTCAATCAGTACTGGAGTGTCCGGCAGACGCAAAGGACCGGTGGAACTATAACTACCGGCAACCACTTTGACGCATGGGCCGGCCATGGAATGAACCTGGGCGGTTTCAATTACATGATGCTCTCAACAGAGGGATATCAAAGCAGCGGGAGCTCCAACATAACGGTGAACTGACTCCCCTCCGGCTGCCGCAGCGGCAGCCGCACCGCGACGCGCTGCCGCGGGAAGACAAGGAAGACGAGTTGGAAGACGAGCTGGAAGACGACCTGGTCGACTACGGCCCCGCGGTCTCCGCTGAGGATGCGGAGTGGACAGCTGGGGCATTGGTGCGGGTGACAGCTGTCTTCCTGGATGTCCTCTTGGATGCCCTCTTGGATGCCCTCTTGGATGCCCTCTTGGATGCCCTCTTGAGCGAGGTGCTTCAGGATGCGTGTGCGCTGGGCCAGGAGGAGACGTCGTCGGGTGGCTCGGGTTCGTCCGCGAGGCGGTCGTGTGCGGCATCACGGGTGGATGATGCCGATGCCGTGCTGCGGGACGCATGCCGGGCTGTCCAGGGTGCGTCCCGTAAGCGGTCGGCGGGATCAGATGCGGTCGGCGGCGATCAGCAGGTACTGGAAGCTGCCGTTCTTGTACGCGGTCAGGAACGTGTCCTCGATACCGGTGACCAGGGAGGACTTGGCGCGCAGCTCCCAGTACGGGATGGTCGCCGCGGTGAGGTCCACCACGCTGATCGGCACGAGCCGGTTGTTCGCCATCTCCTTGAAATAGGCGGAACGGGGGTGGATATCGCAGATGTAGTGGGCGTTGATCGTCGAGACCTCGCGGGAGGGCAGCCCGTAGGTGTCGTTGTAGCAACCGGTGATGGTGACGTACCGGCCGCCGCGTGCCAGGAGGCGGGCGTATTCGGCGAACAGCAGCGACAGGTCGACGTACATCGTGGACTCGTTGTTCCAGATGCCGCGGAACGAGCCGGTCTCGAAGCCGGTGTCGAGCATGTTCTTGAGGCGGAAGCGCACCTTGTCGTCCACGCCGTGCTTCTTGGCCTGCTCGTTGGCGAAGGCCACCTGGGTCTTGGAGATGGAGATCCCGTCGACGTGGCAGCCGAAGCGCTTGTTGGCGACCAGGCTGCCGCCGCCCCGGCCGCATCCGGAGTCCAGGAGACGGTCGTCGGCGGCGACGGCGCCGAGGTGGTCGGCGAGGAAGTCGGCCTGGGCGCACTCCAGGCGGTGCAGTTCGGCGATGATGCGCTCGTCGCGCGTGTCCTCGGGCCCGTCCAGGACCGACCAGTCGGCGTCGCCGATGCCGTAGTGGTGATGGTAGAAGCCGTCGACCTCTCCCAGACGGAGGTTGACGGGGTTCTTCTCGTGGTTCCAGTAGTCGGCCACCGACTCCTGGTAGGGACTGATGGTCGGGGCCGGGGCCGCGCTGACGCGGGGCGCTGTGGTGGTCATGCGGTTGCCTTGTCTCTCACCAGTAGTTGGGCAGGGAGTAGCGGTAGGTGTTGGTGCGGTGCCATTCGTGGTTGCCGGCGACCCAGGCGGCGAGACTGGTGGTGTAACGGGCCAGGGCCGGTTCCTCGGCGGCGAGGGCGGCGGATTCGTCCTCGAAGGCGTGCATGATCTCGTTGTGGATGTCGACGGCCTTCAGGTAGGCGTTCTTGAGGCCGTTGCGCTCCTCGGCGGCGATCACCACCGGGAGGTTGAGGTGGTGCTCGTCGTTGGCCATCTCTTTGGTGAAGGAGTACAGGTCGTTGACGAGTGTGGTGGCGTTGCAGGCCAGCGCCGTGACGCGCTGGACTTCAGGCCGGGAGTAGAGCGGCTCGGGCAGCTCGTAGCCGTCCACGGTGTCCACGATGGACAGACAGGGGCGGAAGTTGTTGAACTGACGCATCGTCAGGTACTGCCACACCGGCGGAGTGGTGTGGGTCTGCGCCCACGCGCCCTCGGCGAGATACCCCATGTGCAGGCGCGCCATGTCGTGGATGAACCGGGTGGCCTGACTGGGCGTGGCGACGTCCCGGAAGGCCCGCATGGCATCGGCGTAGGAGCGCAGCGAAGCGTCCGCGTCCAGCCCCTCGAACCACTGCTGCTGGTACGCGGCGGCGGTGTGCAGGGGGTCCAGGGCACTCTGCGCGATGATGAGCCGGCCGCCCAGGCCGATGGGGGATCCGCCGTAGTCCTCGCAGTAGCAGTCGTCGACGACGTTCTCCGCGACCAGCAGTTTGCCCGCGATGACCAGTCGCTCACGGTCGGCCGCCGCGGGGTGTTGCAGGACGACCGCACGGCCGACCTGGAAGCCGGCGAAGTCCCCGGCCCATTCGGGGGGAAACAGGGTGAGTTCGTGGGCCCAGGCTTCGAGTCGCCGGTCCACCTCGGCGACCTTGGCCGGGTCGGCCGGCACGGCGGGCGGGCAGTACAGGCCCGGAATCGGGTCACCGGCGCGGGGCGGGGTCGCGGGTGCGGACCGGCCCTGGCCCACGGGTGCGGACCGGCCGTGGCCCACGGGTGCGGACCGGCTCTGGCCCACGGCTGCGGACCGGCAGTGGTCTGCGGGCGGCGGAAGGAGGGCCCTTGCCGCTGACGTGCCCAGGCCGGTCGGGCCGCCGGGGAGCCACGCCACCTCCTTCGCCGGCTGTACGGGCGGCTCGGCCGCCGGTACAACCGGTTCCGCCGGTTCCGCCGGTTCCAGCGTCTCCGGCGGCGAGGCGAACAGATCCCCCTTCCCGCTCCCGGGACGTGCCGGATCGGACAGCAAGGCGCCCACCAGGCCCGCCGCCCCTTGGGCGGCCGGGGCGGCGAACACCCGGGACAGCATCGACACCGTCTCAGCCCTCCTTTACGCGCCGGACCGGGTGCTCAGTCACGCGACTCACGCGGGCGTACCTCGACGTTCTCCAGCATGCCGATCGCGTCCGGGACGAGTACGGCAGCGGAGTAGTAGGTGCTGACGAGGTAGGAGATGATGGCCTTGTCGTCGATTCCCATGAACCGTGCGTTGAGTCCGGGCTCGACCTCGTCGGGGATGCCGGTCTGGTGCAGGCCGATGACGCCCTCGTTGTCCTCGCCGGTGCGCATGGCGATGATGGACGAGGTCTGGTGTTCCGTGATCGGGATCTTGCCGCACGGCAGGATGGGTACGCCCCGCCAGGCGGGAATGTGGTGGCCGTCGACGTCGACGCTGCCGAAGTAGATGCCCCGCTTGTTGCACTCCTTGCCGAACGCGGCGATGGCGCGCGGGTGGGCGAAGATGTACTTGGTCCCACGGCGCATGCTGATCAGGTCGTCGAGGTCGTCCGGGGTGGGCGGGCCGGACTGTACGGGGCGGTCTTGGCGTTCCTGATCGGGTACGCGCCCTCGGCCGGATCGCTCACGGGGATTCGTTGGGGTGGGGCACTGGTGCGGGGTGTTGATCGCCATGTCCGGCGCCGTCGGCGATATCGGTGCGTAACGGTGCATAACAGTTGCATTCGCCAGCTTTCCGCGGCAGCACCTTGCTCAGGGAAACTGCCGCCATCAGCAGGGTCGTTCCCGCGACGACGGTGGCGCCTGCGCTTGCCGGAGACGAAGGCCCGCCTGCCGCGCCGGTTGGCCCCGGGGCGCCGGACCTGGCTCTCGGTGCCGTCGATGCGCAGGGTGATGTTCTCGGCGGCGGCGTAGGCAAACACGTCCTCCAGGGTGCGCAGTCGCAGGCCGAGCCGGTCGGGGACGGCACATCCGCGCTCCGCCAGGAGCGGACGGATCTCGCTGATGGCGCGGCCGATGGTGGAGGAGCCCACCTCGTAGATCACGCCGAGAGCCTCGTGGCTGAGGCCGGTGCGCAGGCGAACCAGGGTGGCCAGCAGCCGGTCGGTGAAGACGAGTTCGTACTTCGGCCCGGCACCGGCCTGCCGCCGGCGCGCGCCCTGGCGCCGTTCGTGCAGCGCGGACCCGCAGCGCGCTTCCCAGCATGGCGCGAGTTCTTCGATCAACTCGCCGAGATGGTGGCGCGCGACGCAGCAGAAGGCAGGATGGACTATGGCCGCGCGAGCCTGCTTGATCTTTCACACCTCAAGAACCCGCGCGGCCGTCGTCATGTCACGGCCCGCCCGGGAGGCTGGTCAGACGCTGCCCAGGGGTCGGTGCGGACCGCTGGGAAGTTCCATTTCGATCGTGTCGCCAGGGCGCACCACGCCGCCTTCCCTCACGATGCTCATGATTCCGGCTTTGCGCACGACGTTCCCCGCCTCGTCGCGGCCGACGACCTGCTTCAGCAGCCCGTCCTGGAAGTTGTCGATCTGCAGGCAGGGATTGCGGAGGCCGGTGACTTCCAGGACCGCCGAGTCGCCGACGCGCAGCAATGCGCCGACCGGAAGACCGAGCAGATCGATGCCGCGCGTGGTGATGTTCTCACCGAGTTCGCCGGGCGCCACGGCGAACCCTTCTTCGCCGACCTCGGCGAAGAGCTCTTCATGAATGAGGTGGACCTGGCGCAGATTCGGCTGGGTGGGATCCTGCGCGACGCGCGAGCGGTGCTTGACCGTCACACCGGCGTGCACGTCTCCCTCCACACCGAGCCCGGCGAGCAACCTGACGCTGTCCCGGTTCGGCTTGGTGAACGAGTACTCCCCGTTGCTGCTGACCGCCGTCACTCTCCCGCTCATACCTCGAAACCCCCTCGTCGGTAACCGTGATCAGCCACGAGCCTAGCCCTCGCTGCTCAAAGCACAGCATCCACAATCAATCCCGGGTGGGGTCATAAGCGGTCGGCTCCGGAAGTCCCTCGGAGGTTGACTTTGAAGCCAGTGGCATGCTTGTCGTCTGGTCAGACGTCGGGTGCAGCGAGGTGGTCCCCGCAGCGCAGTCGAGGGCGTCTTCGGGGATACCGGCGAAGGCGCCGGGGGCAGGATGGCGGCGTCCTGGTAGCGGTCGCTGCTGGCGTGATACGGGGCGAAGCCCCACCTGGTGGCAGTTCCGCCGTAGCACAGGCGCATCAGCGTGGCAGATCCGGCGTAGCGCAGGCGCATCAGCTCGGAGGTCTCGCCCCCGGGCAGTTCGCCGTCCAAGTAGACGAAGCCCCGCGGTGGCAGACTCGCAGCCGCGTCAGCTGGGGCCAGGTGGTACGGGCGTGCCCGCCGAGCTGCTGCTCCCGTGAGAGCCGGGTCGATTCCGAAGGTGTGGCCATAGCAGCCACCTTGCCCAAGGAACCCGGGAGACGATGCGGCAGGCTATCAGCCATCGTGATCCACTTCTCCCGATCGGCCCGCCTGCCTTGCCTGTTGCCTCGGCCCGCCCGATTGCCCCGACCGCCCAAGAGCGCGAGCGGCTGAAGAAGATGGCCTACGGCCGCAAAAACGAGCACCGGCTGCGCACGCGTGCACACATCGTGCTGCACGCGGCGCGCGGGTCGGAGCACACGATCAGACGAAGGCCGCCTCAGCATGCGGAGAATACCCAGGTCAGCTACCTAGTTCGCGTTGCATTTCGACACCGGACCCGCCGCAGTGCCGAGTGCCGGTGATAAGGCCAGCCAGCAAACTGGTCGAAGCCTTATGCGCCCACCGCGCCTTGCACGAATCGCCGAAGGTGCGCACGTACGGCGTCGGGCTGCTCCAACCAGGGTTCGTGCCCAGCACCCTTGATCCGCGTCAGCGGAAGATCGAGCCGGAGCGCGACGGATTCAAGTGCCGACACAGGGCGAGGATCATCGGCACCACCGAGGAGCTCTGCTCGCGCGGGCAGACACGCGCGCAGCTCGGCCAGATGCGCATCAAGCGGGTCCGCGCGTCCTTCCCTGCCAAGTTCGCCGTTCATAGCCCAGTTGATGGGGCGACGCCGCCGGGCGCCCTGCGCGGCCCAGCGCCACCCGAGTTCCGGATCGGCGTGGTCGGTGAACCAAGCCAGCGTGAGCAGCTCGACTTCCTGCTCCTCCGTGCGGTCCGGCGTCTCCTCCAATGCATGGAGCCGCTCCTGCTGTAATGCGGACATGCGGCGATCGCGCTCCGCCCGGTCCCTGGTGCGCCAATCACCGACGAACGGCCCGCACATCAGCAGCATCGCGGCAACTCGGTCAGGGTGCTTGAGGCAGAACCGGCTCGCCAGGTCGGTGCCGTAGGAGTGCCCAATCAGCACGGCCTTTGGCACGTCCCATGCGTCGAGCAGTTCGGCGAGATCGTCGACATGCCGGGCGAGGGAATGGCGTCCCTGCCAAGGGGACCGGCCTGTGCCACGCTGGTCGTACCGGTACACGGGCGCAAGGTCCCCGACCATGGCGGCGACATCGCCCAGGTAGTCCGGCAGCCCCGGACCGCCATGGAGCATGACCACGGGCAGCTTCCGGGTCGTGTCTCCCAGCGCTATCCAGCGCAACTGGGCCTCGTCGGTCATCGACGTGAGGCCCTGCGTCTCCATCAAGGTCACTGCGGAGAACTTACCGGTCTCACTGAAGCTCCGCCAAAGGTTGGAGAACAAGCTGAGTACCTACCCCTGTTCTGGAACCGGTGACGAGCTGGTGGACGACTCGTTGAGCCGACATGATCGATGGTGTGACGGATCTAGATGATCGATTCCAAGCGGTTTAGTGGTCGTAGGCGGTCAGTACGCGCATGACTGGTTGGCCGCGCATGAACCTGGCTCCCCTCATCAGGCCCCCTGGAGTCGATCATCTAGGCTGGCGCGGTGACTGATGAGCAGGAGCGGGTGCAGCCGTCGGGAGTGTGGGCCACGGCAGTGGGGGTGGCCAGGGTGCGGGCGCTGGAGACCGAGCGGGAGAACGCGCTGTTCCGCGACCCACTGGCACAAGCCTTCGCCACCGCCGGCGGCCTATGGCCCTCATCGCCGCCGCTGCCCGATGACGAGGCCGCGCGGCGCCGCCGGCTGGCCGTGTCGTTCTCCATCGTCATCAGGACGAAGTTCCTCGACGACCTGTTGCAGCGGGCCTCCGCGTCCGGGGTCCGGCAGGTCGTACTGCTCGGCGCCGGCATGGACAGCCGGGCCTTCCGGATGGACTGGCCCGAGGGCACCCGGCTGTTCGAGGTCGACACCGCCGCGCCACTGGACTTCAAGGATTCGGTGCTGCGCCAGGAGCAGGCCGTCGCACGCTGCGAGCGGATCACCGTCGAGGTGGATCTGCGTGAGGACTGGCCAGGCGCGCTGGCCGCCGCAGGGCACGACCCGGCGTTGCCGACCGTGTGGATCGCCGAAGGACTGCTGATCTATCTGCCCGAGGACGCGGTGGAGCTGCTGCTGGCCCGGATCAGCGCGCAGTCGGCGGCAGGCAGTCGGATGGGGCTGACGTTGGGCTCGCGCGGCGTGATCGAGCGCTTCGGCGCGGACGCCGTGCCGGGATCAGCGGCGTCCATGTGGGTCTCGGAGATGCCCGACGACCCGGTGGGCTGGCTGGCCGGGCACGGCTGGGAGGCCGACAGCCACACCCTGCGCGAGCGCGCTGCCGCCTACGGCCGCCCGATCAACACCCCGCCGGAGCGCGAGGAGCGGCCCGGCGGACTGATCTCGGCGGTCCGCCGGTAGAGCGTCTCCCGGTTCCCCAGATGATCGATTCCAAGGGGGCCTGATGAGTGGAGCCAGGTTCATGCACGGCCAGCCGGTCATACGCGCACTGACCGCCTACGACCACTCATGAGGAAAGCCGGTCGGCTGCCGGGGATTGGCGGCCAGCTCCCCGGCAAGGAGAGGCCCGCGGTGCCGGAGAGCGGAACTTGCGCGGCCAGGACCTGTCCGGCCGATCATGTCACTGCCCCGTGCCTGGGTCGTTGATGTGGGATGGGGCGGATGTGGGTTGAGGCGGGGTGATCTGACGGATGCGGAGTGGGAACGACTGCGGCCGTTCCTACCGGTCAGCAATGGACGTTGTGGCCGGTGGCGGGATCACCGTCAGGTGATTGACGGATCCCGCACCGCGTGCGGACCGGAGTGCAGTTGCGGGATCTGCCCGAACGGTTCGGGTTCGGTTCGGGCCCTGGAAGACCGTCTGTGAACGCCACCGGCCGTGCTCGGCCGACGGCACCTGGGAACGTCTGCTGCGGCAGGTCCAGGCCGTGGCCGACGCCGCGGGCGAGATCGACTGGGACGTCTCGGTCGCCTCCACCATCGTGCGAGCCCATCAGCACGCGGCTGGTGCCCGTACCGACCCTCCGCCGGTCCTTGCGTCAAAGGGGCGCGGGTGGTCAACAGGCTGAAGCAGTGCCGGGCCGTGGCACTCGCTATGACCTATGGCAAACGCGGCTGCATCTTCCTTGGCAATGCCACCACAGCATCCCCGGTCGTCTGGCCCCGCACGTGATCCGATCGTCCGACCAGACCTAATCCAGATCCAGATCCAGATCCAGATCCAGATCCAGCAGAGAAGGTACCGGGGCATGCAGTTCACCCGATGCCACCGCCAGGACCGCTTTTCCGGAGACACGGCGCCCGCGGAGGGCCTCGGCGGCCTCGTCGAAGCGGTCCCAGGATTCTTGCCAGCCGATCTCGACGGTGAGGACCCCCTCAGCGGCCAGCTCGGTGAGAACCGCCAGGTCCGCGCCGACGCCGCCCTCGATGACGAAGGAGGTCAGCGATTTGGCCGGGCCGACGGTCGCATACGGCGGAAAGACCGCCGGCTCCCCCGATGTCCAGCCGACGCTCTGCACACTGCCCCCGGGACTGAGCAGGTTCCATGCCGCGACCAGTTGAGGTCCGCCGACGCTGTCGATAACCACGTCGACCGGTCGCTGGAGTCCTTCCAGTCCGATCAGCACCTCGTCGGCGCCGGCCTCGGCCAACCCCTCCCCGCGGGCTGCCGAGCCCACGGACGCGATCACGTGGGCACCGGCCCGCGCCGCCAGCTGGACGGCGAACCGGCCAACCCCGCCGGAGGCCCCGGTGACCAACACTCGCTTGTCCGGTCCGAGCCCGGCAGCGCGCAGCGAGCGCAGTGCCGCCACACCGGCGACCGGCAGAGCCACCGCCTGCGCCAGGTCCAAGCTCTTCGGCACCTCGGCGAGCGCACCCACGTCGATCGCGACGCGTTCGGCGAACGCCCCCGAGGTCAGGGCCACCACCCGGGTGCCGACCGCCGGGCCGGTTCCATCGCCTGCGGCCTGAATGACCACTCCGGCGGCGTCCGAACCGAGCACCGCGCCCACAGGGATCCGCCCTGAGCGGGCGTCGTTGAGGTCGCCGTAGTTCAACGAGGCGTGGGAGACAGCCACCAGGACCTGGCCCGGCCCGGGCACGGGGTCGGGAACCTCGGCGAGGCGGACGGCGGTGGATGCGGACGGATCGACGACGAGAGCACGAACAGACATGTCTTCCCCCTTGGTTGACGACTTGTAACAGCAGCCATCATCGATAACCTTGCTGCTCATCGGAAGGAGGCACTTTCATGTCACGCAGTCACACCCGTGTTACCGAAGCGCTGAGGGACGAGGCCTGCCCGGTCACCGAGGTGCTCGACCGTGTGGCAGGCAAGTGGAGCATCGGGATCCTGATCGCCGCCGCCCACGGCCCGGTCCGCTTCACCGAACTCGAACGCTCCATCAACGGCATCAGCAGGCGGATGCTCACCCTCAACCTGCGCAGGCTGGAGCGGGACGGACTGCTCGTTCGCACCGTGTATCCGACCGTGCCGCCCAAGGTCGAGTACACCCTCACGCCCATGGCCCGAGAACTCCACGACTCGCTGACCGGGCTGGTGGGCTGGGCCGAGCGTCACCGGTCTGCCATCGCCGAAGCTCGCGCCGCCTACGACACCGCGACAGAGCAGAGACCCGACGCCGACTGAACGGGCCCTGGACGGCTCGCGCTTCTGCGAATCCGCAACAGTCGACCGGGGGCGATGAGCACGTCATCGGCATCGCGAGACCTGCGTGATCGGCCGGACTGGTCCTAGTGTCCTGAGTCGGAGATTCGTCGTTGGTCTGGTGTGAGTCGTCCTGGACCGAAGATTCCGCCTGTGGTGCTGTCTGATGCTGAGCGGGCGATGTTGCAGTCGTGGGTGCGTCGTCGTTCGAGTGCCCAGTCATTGGCACTGAGATCGCGGATCGTCCTGGAGAGTGCGGACGGACACGCGATCGCAGAGGTCGCCCGACGGCTGGGCATCACCACCGACACGGTCCGGGTCTGGCGCCGGCGTTTCCTGGAGCGTCGACTCGATGGCCTGTGCGACGAGCCACGACCCGGCGTCCCACGGAAGATCACCGATGCCGACGTCGAGCGCGTCATCGTGAAAACGCTGGAGGAGGCACCGAAGGACGCCACCCACTGGTCGACCGGTCGATGGCCGCAGCGACCGGGATGTCGCTGTAGGCGGTCTCGCGGATCTGGCGGGCCTTCGCTCTCCAGCCGCACTGGGCTGAGACGTTCACGCTGTCCAAGGACCCGTTGTTCATCGACAAGGTCCGTGATGTGGTCGGTCTGTATCTCGACCCGCCCGAGCGGGCCCTGGTTCTCTGCGTGGACGAGAAGTCGCAGATCCAAGCCCTGGACCGGTCCCAGCCGGTCCTGCCGATGATGCCCGGGTGCCCGAGCGCCGCAGCCACGACTACGTCCGCGCGGGCACCACCACCCTCTTCGCCGCCCTCGACACCGCAATCGGCAAGGCCATCGGCTCACTCCACCGCCGCCACCGCGCCGTGGAGTTCAAGAAGTTCCTGCTCAAGCTCGACAGGGAAGTGCCGGCAGACCTCGAGGTCCACTTGATCCTGGACAACTACGTCACCCACGGGGTTCTGGCCGTGAAGACATGGCTGGCCGCATATCCGCGCTTCCACCTGCACTTCACCCCGACCGGCTTGTCGTGGCCGAACCTGGTCGAGCGATGGTTCGCCGAACTCACCACGAAGAAGCTCCGCCGAGGCATCCACCGCTCCGTCCAGGCACTCGAACGCGACATCCGAGGCTGGCTCACCGGCTGGAACGAGCACCCCAGGCCCTTCGTCTGGACGAAGACAGCCGACGAGATCCTCGACAAGGTCGCCGCATACTGCCGACGAATCTCCGACTCAGGACTCTAGGAGCTGTCCGGCCGATCATGTGCGGAGCCAGATGACCAGCGCGGCTGCGGTGACTGTGTCCAGGAAGACGTAGCCGCGTTTTGTCATAGCGGGTGGCGACTGCCCGACAGCGGGTCGAGCGCGCCGCCGCCGAGGCGGCAGCGCACCACACGGACGCGCTGGACAGCGTGACCGAACTCATCACCGCGCTGGCCGATCACCGCAGTACCACCGCTGCCAGAAGCACGAACCACATCCCGCCCTTCGGCTCGTGTAGTTAGGGGCCGGTCGCGGTTCGTGACACAGGTCCGGTTCACCGCTTCTCCGAAGCATCGGCGGTCGCGGTTCAGGGCCGGCCGAGGCGGTGGCGGTTCCGCTCGAACCCAGGTGGGATTCCCGGTCGCGCCGTCGGCGGGCGGCGCGACCGGGACGCGGCTCAGCTGATCGGGCCGAAGATCTCGGTGCGGTCGAAGTCGGCGTCCATGCCGTCCAGCACCGCTCCCAGTTGCTTCTCCTCGTACGTGAAGTGCGTCTCCATGACCGCCTCGATCCCGTCCAGGTGGCGGTGTGCCACCTCCGGGTCGGTCGAGTCGGCCACCGCTTTCTGCAATCCACCGATGAGGTGCTCGATCATGTTGTGGTCCTGAGTCAGCTTCGCGACCACCGACGCCAGGTCGGGTCGCGCCCGCACCAGTTCCGGGAACAGCGAACCGTCCTCGGCGCGGTGGTGGCCGGACAGGGCAGCGCAGAACCCGTGGCAGAACAACAGCAAGTCGGTGGCGGCCTCGGCAGGGTCGCCGCCGTCCAGTCTCGCCCGCGCCAGCGCCAGCGCATTGCGCAGCGTGCCGTGCACCCGCCGCAGTTCTGCGCCCCAGGCGGTGACGCGGTCAGTCGGCAAGAACGCCCTCCCGTCGCAGCCAGGCCGCGCACGCGGTCGTCCAGGACGCAGTGTGCGGCTCGCGTGCAATGAACTTGTGTGGCTCGCCGCCGTATTCCACGCCGTCAGCCAGGCCGATGCCGTGGCTGCCGCCCGGGTAGACGTGCAACTCCACCGGTACCGCGGCGGCCGCCAGCGCCCGGGTCCACTCCAGGGCATTGGGCAGGCCCGGCGGGTCCTGAGCGGTGGCCCATACGAAGGTCGGGCACACCGACGCGTCCACGTGCTTGGCCGGGGACAGCTCGTCCTTGATGGGCAGCAGGTCGCCGAGCAGGTTCTCGACCACCGGCGGTGGCAGCAGGTCGAGGTCGGCCAGCGCGTAGGCCAGGATCGCGAAGTCCGGTCGGGGCGGGTCGGTGACGCCCTCCTCGATGGACAGGACCCGGCCGGTCATGAGCAGGCCGGCGAGTTGGCCGCCCGCGCTTGATCCGATGACGCCGACCCGGCCGATGTCGAGGCCGTGGTCGCCGCCTCGGATGTGGTCCAATGCGGCCCGGGCGTCTTCGAGCGGGGCCGGGAACCGGTCCGGCAGCAGCCGGTAGGACAGGACGAAGGCGTGGATGCCGAGGCCGGACAGCCAGCGCGCGTAGCCTTCGCCTTCGTGCGGTGGAAGTTCCCGGAAGCCGCCGCCGGGCAGGACGAGGACGGCGGGTCGGGGGCCGAAGAACCGGTCCTCGGCGGGGTAAAGCGTGATCTTCTGTGAAATTGGGGTGGGAATGGCCGTAGCCACCTTTCGATACGACGCCTCCATGCCTGACGATCCATCCGCCACCGGCACGCGACGCTGCCCGGGAGTATAATCGCGAAGATCGCTGGGGCCCGCTGTGGTCTCTGTGCCGCCATCACGGCCTTATGCCTGAAGCAAGGCACCAGGTCGGCGTCCTCGTCGGCCAGATGGGCGGCCGCGTCGCCGCCGCCGCCCTGACCGTCTTCAAGCAGGTGACGCGCCGACCTCCCTAGCCCAAGAGGCGGGACGCGGGACGCGAGCGAGTTCTTTACGCAGGGTTTCCCCTGGGCTGCTTCGTTTGGATCACCGAGACACCTGGTTGAGGCGGGTCACTGTGTCGTTGGGGAGGTGAACCGCCTCGCGCGTTCTTCTTCGAGCGTTGGGTAGTCGGTGTAGCCCTGTGCGCCGTGTGTGTAGAGGTGCTCCATGTTGATCGGTGTGGCGAGCGGATCGTTCGCGGCGATGCGCGCGGGCAGGTCGGGATGAGTGAGGAATGTGCGTCCGTAGGAGACCAGGTCCGCGTGGCCCTTTACGAGTACGCGTTCGCCCTGTTGTTGGGTGGTGGGCGCGCGGTTCTCGCCGACGTTGGCGATGAGCGTGCCGTTCCAGCGGGGGCGCAGATCTGCGAGGGCCGGGTAGTCGTCGTTGTCGGTGACGTGGAGGTAGGCCAGGCCGAGTGGGTCGAGTGCCTCGGCCAGCGCGCGGTAGAGGGGGGCAGGGTCGTGCTCGGACATGCCGAACTGTGGGTTGCCGGGGGAGAGCCGGAGCCCGAGCCGGTGCGCTCCCACGGCCTCGGCGACTGCGGTGACCAGTTCGATGGCGAAGAGGGTCTTGTCGCGCCCGTACGCGTCGTCGCGGCGGTTGGTGTTGTCGGCGAGGAACTGGTGGGTGAGATAGCTGTTGGCACCGTGGATCTCCACCCCGTCGAAGCCGGCCCGCAGGGCGTTGTGTGCGGCGGCCACGTGATCAGCGAACGCGGTACGGATGTCGTCCGTCGTCATCTCACGCGGTATGGGCGCCTCGGCCTTGCCGTCCTTGACGTGCACGGGGCCTGGGACCGGCACGGCCGACGGCCCTGCCGGGATGTCGCCGAGTAGCCGCGAGCGCGGGTGCCCCTGGCGTCCGCCGTGCATGAGCTGCGCGAAGATCCGTCCGCCGCGCGCGTGCACGGCCTCGGTGACCGCACGCCAGCCGACGACGTGGGCCTCGGTCTCCAGCCCCGGGATGCGCCAGCCGCTCTGGCCCCGGCGGTGCGGCCAGATTCCCTCCGTGATGAGGAGCCCGGCTCCCGCGCGCTGCGCGTAGTAGTCCGCGACCACCGGGAGCGGCGTGCCGTCCTCGTGTGCACGGAACCGGGTCATGGGGGCCATGACGATCCGGTTCGGGAGGGAGAGGCTGTCGGAGGAGTAGGGGGCGAGGAGAGGGGAAGTGGCCGTGTTCGTCATGCGGGAACCGTAGGATCTGACACCGATGTCAGATTCAACCCTGGGCCGAATGGGGGCTGGAGAACGCATGAAGATCGGCGAGCTGTCCCGGCGTACGGGAGTGAGCGTACGTTCCCTGCGCTACTACGAGCAGAAGCACATGCTCGCCTCCGAGCGCACGGCTGGAGGGCACCGGGAGTACCCGGAGGCGGCCGTTGACCGCGTGGTCCTGATTCAGCATCTGCTCGCCGCCGGGCTGTGCGGTGACAAGATCGCGAGCCTCCTTCCCTGCATGCGCGACCACGACGGAGGCCCGGCAGAGATGGCGACACCGTGGCTGGTCGAGCAGCTGAAGGCGGAGCGTCACCGGATCGACTGCTCGATCCAGGACCTGTATTACACACGCGAGGTCCTGGACGAGGTCATCGCGACGGCAGCGGGCTAGGTAGTTTCCGCTTGGATCAGCAGGTCGTTGGTCCGGGTGTGCCGTTGACTGACGCGCAGTGGGCGCGGATCGAGCCGTTGCTCCCGGACCGGGCGCCGAAGCGTGGTGGTCGGTGGAGAGATCACCGGGAGGTGATCGACGCGATCGCCTTCAAGTTCCAGACCGGAACGCCAGCGGAAACAGGACCGGGACGGGGCCCCGGGGAGGGCGGCGTCCGAGCAGGGCCAGGAGCAGGCGGATCAGCAGCATGGTCTTGCCCCCACCAGGGTCGCCGAGGACCACTAGGACCTGTCCGCCCGATCATGTACGGGGCGGACGGCCACTCGCAGTCTGCCGACGGCGAGGGCGATCAGTAGAACAAAGGCTGCGAAGGCGGTGAACGTGCGCATGTTGTTGAACAGTTCCCAGCGCCGCAGGATCTCCGCATGATCGGCCGGGGCCGAGGTGAGCGCCCACTGCTTGATCCGTCCGTTGATCGGCACGTTGCCGAATCGGGTTATCAGAAAGGACACGAGGGCCAGTAGACCTGCCACACCCGCGAGCAGTCGGGCGCGCCCCGCTGTCAGGGCGGCGAGCGTCAGGGAACTCAGGATCGACGCGCCCATCGCCGCTTGCATGGTGATGCCGTTCATCTTCATCAGTTCGGCGTGGAATGACAGCCGCATCTCAAGTGGTACGGCGTTGAAGGTAGGGACGAGATTAGCTGCGCCGTAGCCGAACGCGCCGGCGAGGAGGCCGGTGGAAAGCAGGGCAAAACCATGGACAAGTCTGATGCGCATGTTCGTCGGCTCCGGTGTATTGGCTTGGGGCGGATGAGTTGCCCGTGGGGTCGGCCCCGATAGACGATGAGCCGGGAGCCGAGGCTGGCTTCAAGGGTGGCCGGGTATCCGTCAGAAGTCCAAGATCCTTCATTTCTGGCACCTAGAACCATCTGTTCTGAACCATCGGCAGCTGGGGTATTCGCCACTGTGGCACCGGATCCAAGCCCTGGGACTTGCGTCCGGTCGATCACGTACGGAGCCAGATGCCGAGGGCCGCGACGGTCGCGGTACCGAGGAAGACGTAGCCGCGTTTGTCGTAGCGCGTGGC
Organism: Streptomyces natalensis ATCC 27448; assembly: GCF_000935125.1. Taxonomy (GTDB): domain Bacteria; phylum Actinomycetota; class Actinomycetes; order Streptomycetales; family Streptomycetaceae; genus Streptomyces; species Streptomyces natalensis. Next base: position 75,428 of record NZ_JRKI01000029.1, read on the forward strand.
CACGGCCCGGGACTGCTTCAGCTTGTTGATCGCCCGTTCGACGGTGTTGCGCTTCTTGTACCGCTCTTCATCGAAGGCGGGCGGCCGTCCACCGCGTGAGCTTTTGCGCAGTCGGGCAGCCGGGCTGTCCGACTTCTCCGGGATGGTGTGCCGGATGCCGCGACGCCGCAGGTACTCACGGCATGGGCCGTTGCTGTACGCCTTGTCCGCCGCAAGGCTGTCGGGCTTCTTGCGCGGCCTGCCCAGCCCGATCCGAGGGACGCGGATCCTCTCCAGCACGGCCTGGAACTGCGTGCAGTCCGCCCGCTGTCGGCCGGTGACAATCTAAGGACAGCGGGCGGCAGTGGCCGTCCGCGCTCAGGTGGAGCTTGCTGGTCAGCCCACCACGCGAGCGGCCCAGGCCCTCACCTCGTGCACTGCCTTCACCATGCGGGCGAGCAGACTCTGCCACGGTGTTTCGCCCTGGTGTTCCGCCGCTTCGGCCCCCTTGGGCGCAAGATCCGGCGGCGGGGTGGTGCGGGCGCCGGCCGCGTGCTGATGAGCGCGCACGATCGTGGAATCCACCGAGATGTCCCAGTCGATCTCCCGTGCGGCATCGGCCGCGGCCTGCGCCTGGTGCAGAAGATGCTCCCAGGTGCCGTCTGCCGACCACAACCGGTGTGTGTGGCGTTCATAGACCGTCTTCCACGGTCCGAACCGCTCAGGCAGATCCCGCCATTGAACGCCTGTCCGTACCCGGTGCAAGATCCCGTCGATCACCTGCCGGTGATCCCGCCACCTGCCACAACGACCATTGCTGACCGGCAGGAGCGGCTGCAGCCGTTCCCACTCCGCGGCCGTCAGGTCACCCCGCCCCATGCCCACATCAACGATGCGACCACAGGGCGGTCACATGATCGCCCGGACAAGTCCTAGCCGTCGACGAAGGTGACCGTCTCGGCGAGCGGGGCCCGGTCGATGAACTCCTCCTGACACGCGGTCGGGTCCTCGAACCCGATGGACACGCCGCAGAACAGGATCAGTCCCGGTGGGGGCAACACGGCCTCCGCCACGCTCCGGCAGTACACCGACCACGCCATCTGCGGGCAGCTGTGCATCCCTTCGGCGCGGAGCAGCAGCATGACGGTCTGCAAGTACATGCCGAGGTCGGCCCATTGGGCCGGTCCCATGTCGCGGTCGATGTAGCAGAACAAGGCCGCGGGCGCACCGAAGCAGTCCCAGTTCGCGGCGACGGCTGCCTCACGTGAGCGTCGGTCCTCGCGTGGGATTCCGAGTGCGGTGTAGCGCTGCTCCGCGGCGGCGGCTCGACGCTCCCGGTACGGAGACTTCAGTTCGGGCGGGTACATCTGGTATTCCCGCTCGTCCCCGGTGTCGCCTGCGGCCACCCGCTCGGCGGTGCGCTTCTTGAGCCCGGCCAGCGGCCGGCCGGTCAGCGCGTAGATGTGCCAGGGCTGGAGGTTCGCCCCGGACGGTGATCGGGCCGCGGCGGACAACACACGTTCCAGTTGTTGCCGGGGGATCGGCTGCCCGCTGAACCGGCGTACCGCCCGTCGGCTCGCAACCGCTTCGTAGACGTCCAAGACAAGCTCCCTCGCGCATCGAGATTCGGCCCCGTCGGCCACGTGGTGTCGGGACCCTCTACGGTGGTGACGGTCGGCGACGGGGAGAGGTGACCGGTGAGCGCGCACGGCGATCTCGCGGAGGGCTTTGAGACGCACCGCAGCCGACTGCGCGCGGTTGCGCAGCGCATGCTCGGCTCGCACAGCGAGGCGGAGGACGCGGTCCAGGAAGCCTGGCTGCGGCTGGCGCGGACCGAGGCCGACGCCGTGCGCAATCTGGGCGGCTGGCTCACGACGACGGTCTCTCGTATCTGCCTCGACATGCTGCGGTCCCGCGCATCGAGGCGGGAGGACCCTGCGGGCCACCCGGTGCCCGATGAGGGCCCAGACCCCGCTGCGGATGGCCGCCCGGAACAGGAGGCGGTGCTGGCCGACTTGGTGGGCCGCGCCCTTCTGGTCGTACTGGACAGGCTGGGCCCCGCCGAGCGCGTCGCGTTCGTGCTGCACGACATGTTCGCCGTGCCGTTCGACGAGATCGCCCCCATCGTGGACCGCTCCCTCGCCGCTGCGAAGCAGCTCGCAAGCCGGGCCCGGCGCAAGGTCCGAGGCACTCCCTCCGTTTCCGGTGCGGAGCTCGCCCGACAGCGGCTCGTGATCGAGACGTTCCTGGCGGCCGCGCGGGCGGGTGACATCGACGCGGTCCTCGCGGTGCTGGCGCCCGACGTCGTACGGCGGGCAGACCGCGCGGCCCTTCCGGAGGGCAGGCCGGTCGAGGTACGCGGTGCACGGACCGTGGCGGAGGAAATCGTCGTCTTCGGACGGAACGCGCACGTCGCGGAGGCGGTACTCATCGACGGCGCCGTGGGGATCGCGGTCGCGCCGTACGGACGACTGCGACTCGCCCTCACCCTCACGACCGCCCGCGAAAGGATCACCGGGTACGAACTCATCGCCGACCCGAACCGACTTCAGCAACTTGATCTGGCCGTCCTCGACGAAGCCATCACCCTCGGCGGCTAACCAACAGCCACATCCCCCCGGCCCTCGGACTACTGGTGCTGGGGCCAGCCACGAGGGCTGACCGCCCAGGCGGTCCTCGGCCTCGGCGTCAGCGGGTTTTGAGTACTGGCCGGTCGGTGCCGTACGCCGCGGCCGTGGGAGCCGTGCCCGTGGTGACAAAGTCCCGGATCGCCGCCAGGTAGGCGTCGCGGTCGATCAGTCCGTCGCGGTCGGTGTCGAGGCCGTCGAAGGCCGTCGAAGGCCGTATCGGTGTCGATTTCGGCATTCCCAGCTGCCGTGCACAGGCGGGTGAACTCCTCGCGGTCCAAGCGTCCTTCGGCGTCGGCGTCGGCGTCGGCGTCGGCGTCGGCGTCGGCGTCGGCGATGTGGAACAGGAAGCCCGGAGCAGGCCGACAGGATCGTTCGAACGCATCGTGTCCCACCCAGGTGCGGTACTGCTCGAAGGTCACGCGACCGTCGTGGTCGGCATCCATGTCCGCAAAGACCGCCTCATGGGCAGCCCGCGAGGTCGTGACGACGGGTTGTGGGCACCGCGCCTCATGGCCGACGCCACGCGATCGCCGGTGCGAGATATTCCGCATGAGTAATGGCGCCATCGCCGTCGCCGTCGCCGTCGACGTCGACGTCCAGCATGGCGAAGATGCGATGCGGTGGTGAGTCGGACATGGGGTGGGCCACTGCGCTTCCTCCCAGCCGCTTCCATGGTTTTTCAGCCGTCAAGATACCCACGAAAAGCACAAAAAACGCCCATCCAGCAAGGGCAAGGAAAGATCGCTCACTGGGGATCAGTGGCGCCTTACCCGTTGCCCAGCAAGCACTACCGACGGCGTTGACGCGCTCAGGGCGTGGTGAAGAAAGCGCTCATGCCGTCGACGTTCGGCAGATAGCTGTCAGTGGCGGTGATGCGGCCGTGCCGGATGGTCAGCACGGTCGCGAGGTGTTCGTCGAGGCGACGTCCGCGGCGGGGTTCGGTCAGCCGCTTTCCCGGTAGTTCATGAACCAGTGGGTGTCGAAATAGCTTGCCATCGTGAACGGGTGGTGCGGGTCGATGAGGATGCGGCAGACGAACTCCGCGGCCTGGCAGTCGAAGGGGGCGTCCTTGTTGTCGAAGGACCGGACCACGACGGGCCAACGGTCGGGGTCGTCGCCGTCGGCCCTCCAGCAGTACAGGTCCTCGTGCTCCGTGCCCGCCCAGATGAGCAGCCCGTCCTTCCTGAGATCCGTCCACGGCTCCTGGTTCAGGTCCAGGTATCCGTCGAAGGCGCCCACGCCGAACGCTTCGACCATGCGCTTGTAGTCGTTCGGCAGCGCGGTGCCCAGGCTCGACTCCACCTCAGCCCAGTCCACGTCCGGCCGCTGGGCGGGCTGCGTCCAGCCGGTGATCCGTATGAGCCGCTCCATCTAGTCGACGTCCTCGTCCTCGTCCTCGTCCTGGTCCTCGTCCTGGTCCTGGTCCGAAGCGACCGCCAAAGGTTCTGGCACCTCCCTGTGAGCGACCACCAGGACCGGCCGCTCGACCCCTTCGGCGTCTCGCGCCGTACCTGTGCCGACCCACTGATCCCCGTATGCCCACGCCCGTATCTTCACCGCCCGGTCCCCGAAGGGAACGAGTAGGGCCGCACCCCTGGAATCGTCGACCGTCGGATCGGTGAAACCGCCGAGGACGAGAGTGCGCGGGGCGCCGTACCTGCTGGCGAGCAGGTCGGTCAGGGCCTGCGGGTCCAGGTCGCTGGGCAGGTACATGTAGCCGTCCCTGGGGCCGAGCTGGGCCAGCAGGTCGTTGACGGTCGCTTGCGTGAGATCCATGACGAACAGTGAAGCGCACCGCACTGACAACAGGCATCGTCCAACCTGAAGCTGCAGGTCATGGAGCTGGCATGAACCGAGGACGGGGTGCTCGCGCTGGCCGCGGCGTCTTGACTTCGCAGCATGGGGTGATCGCCCGTCAGCGTTTGACCTCGGCAGTCCTCAGCACGAGGAGGGCCCGCAGGAGTGAGGGGCCGTGGTCGCGTGCCGGACATTCATGCCGACCTTGCGTAATAAGCGCACCTCACCGCGCCCCGTGACCGCACGGCCTCCCTCGCCCCGGGCCGTCGCCGGGTGGATCCTCCGCCGCCCGGAAACCCTCGGCGAGGCCGAACAGCTCCAGCTCAAGACCGTCCGGGCCCACTGCCCCGAACTGGACGCCCTCACCCGGCACGTCCGCTCCTTCGCGACCATGCTCACCGAGCGCCAGGCGAACGCCTGCCGGACTGGCTCACCGCCGTCCGGCAGGACGACCTGCCCAGCCTCCGCACACTCGCCACCGGCATCGACCACGACCGCGACGCGGTCACCGCCGGCCTCACCCTGCCCTGGAGCTCAGGTGCGGTCGAAGGGCATGTCAACAACCGAATCGAGATGCTCAAGCGCCAGATGTTCGGCCGCGCAGGCTTCCAACTCCTCCGAAAGCGCGCCCTATTGGCGTGACGGATAGTGACTGCGGCACAAAACCGGCGGCGGCGGGACCTTAGTTGCCCGAGAACCAGTCGTGACCAGGGTTCAGGGCCGGTAGATGCACTCCGCCAGCGTCGCGTGCTTCTTCCATCCCAGCGTCTCGTACAGGGCGCGCCCTGCGTCGGTCGCGCCGAGAACGCCGAGGGCTGCGCCCTGCTCCAGGGCGCGGTCGGCGAGCGCACGCATCACGAAGTCGCCCAGCCCTCGCCGTCGATGAGCCTCCTCGGTCACCACTCGGTCCATGACCACGGCTTCCCCGAGGGCCGCCAGCTGCCCCTTGGCCGCCTGCTCACCCTGCGCATCCAGCACCCGGACGCAGGTGACGGCTCCCGTGGTCCTTACGGTCGCGGTGTACCCCTTGGGTGCGACCGGGTTCGTGGCCATCAGGTCAACGGCCATCAGATGTCCGGTCTCCCCCCAGGCCACCACCCACCCCTGGGACAGCCAGGGCTCGACCTCGTTCGGCTCCGCGGGCATCTTCATCCAGGTCCGCGGCACGGACACCGAGGCAGCGGCGCTGCGAACCCACGACTCCTCGGCCTCGGGCAGCACATGGCGTCCCACTTCGTCGGGGTTGCCGGCCACCTCGATATAGAACCCCCAGGGCTTCTTGACGGGCGGGGGCGTCCCCCGGGACACGGCCCAGCCCACCGCCCAAGTCCCGACTATGTCCGCAACCATCAAGACCTCCCGATGCTGTGACCGCACCAACGGCCGGGTAATAGGCAACATTCGGGAGGACACATTACGTCGTCGTGCAACCTGCGGCATCTGTTTTGCCGGAGGAACGCATCCTGAAGGGCAGTCGTGAGCCGAGAGAACATGGATCGAAGTGTGCTCGGCCTGCCCGTCTCTCCCCTGGCGCCAGACGGGCACACGAGCCGTGAGGACGCCTCTGCCCGCCTGTGGGCAACCAACCTCGTGAGAATCGGCAAAGCATCGTCGCCGCGGGCATCGACTGCGACGCCGTCATCGCCGGCCTGACCCTGCCCTGGAACTCGAGTCCCGGCGAAAGTGCCCTACTGGCTTGACGGAGCGCGGCTGCACTACAGAAGTTGAGCCAGAACCCGAGAACCGACAGCGCCTGGACACGAGATTGAGCAGCACCCGAAGCACTGCAGAAATCGAACAGTTCACGGCTTCGGGCAGCGCGGGTCCCTGTCGAGTTGGCAGGGGCCCGCGGCATGAACAGCAGAGGAGCGCCGGGACGTGCCTCTACGAGGGACATCCCGGCCAACACGGCCTACCGTCGACTGGTGGCCTGACGGCCCGGCCTCACTTCAGATGCCGGGCGAAGAACTGGGCCGCGGCGTTCCCCGCGAACTGCGGGACGCCGGTGTGCCCGCCCATGTTGGCGTGCAGGGACTTCTCCTTGGAGCCGAAGGCGTCGAACAGGTCCAGGGCCGCCTGCCGGTCGTTCCCTTCGTCGTCCCACTGCAGCAGGACGTGCAGCGGAATGGTGACCTGGCGGGCCTCCTCGAACATGGCGCGAGGCACGAAACTCCCGGCGAAGAGACCGGCGGCCACGATGCGCGGCTCGACCACCGCCAGCCGGACGCCGATGGAGATCACTCCCCCCGAGTAGCCGACCGGGCCGCCGATCTCGGGCAGCGCAAGGAGGGCGTCCAGGGCGGCCCGCCATTCCGGGACCGCCTTGTCGACCAGCGGGAGGATGAGGGCGTCGATGATCTCGTCGGTGACCGGCTCGCCGGCCTCCATCGCCCGGCGCAGGTCGGCGAGGGCCTGCTCGGCGGCGGCCCAACGGGGCCGGTCGCCGCTGCCAGGGAGCTCGATGGTGGCCGTGGCGAAGCCATCCGCCGCGGCGTGCCGGGCCCGCGCCACCAGTCGGGGGTACACCTTGCGCAGTCCGAGCGGCGGGGGGCCGAGCAGAATCAGCGGGACCTGTGCGGATGCGGATGCTGACGCGGGTGTCCACAGGACGCCGGGAATCTCGCCGAGGGTGAATTCGCGCTCGAGGAGACCGTCGTCGAGACGCTGTTCAGAAGTGAAGTGCATGGTCGTGCCTTTCGGGAGTGCACTGGAACGGCACTCCCGGACGACCTGTCTATCGTCCGACCGTGACCCCGGAGGGGAGCACCCATGTCGATACTGCGTTCACGGGTACCACCTCCTCGATCTCTCGCACGGCCTCCGGGAAAGTAGCAGTGGTCCCCGTGGTCCGCCAAACGGGTTTTTGCGGAGGCTCCGTGGCCGGATGCCACGGAGCCGGAACACTACGCAGAGCTGCTCGGGGCCACATCACGGCTACCCATGGCGAAGCCCTGCGACGGCGGGGGGCTGGGGGCGTTGTCGCTTCTCATGAACATCGAACACGACGCGCCGCCGACGCCTCCCCATCTGCCGACGCCTCCCCATCTCATGTACTGGTGCTGTCGGTCCTCGTGAACAAAGCCACCCGACCAGGATCTGAGCCGAAGCTCAGTAGTTGTCACCGGCAGAGCTGGACGACGTGGCGAATGGGACCGGTCGAAGCAGCCTGATTGTCACCTGAGGCACGCGGCTTGTCGCAAATGCTTATTCGGCAGCCTTTCTGTCACCAGTAACGAAGGTCGAGAGCCTGCCGCCTCCCGCTGGCACCCTGTCTCCCGCACATCGCGTAGAACCCCGAACCCCGCGCAGTCCGGAGCCAGCAGAAGCACAGCATCTTCCACTGGCTCACGACGCCCGCCGATCACCCCAGCTGTTGCGGTGTGTGCGGCCCCCGGAAAGAGGAGTCAGCGACAGCTCACTGGATCAGGTCGGTGTGCGGATGCTCCGGAGATGCCGGGCAGACATAGAGCTGGAGATTGTCGGCGCTGCCGACTTCGACCGCGGTCGGCTGCGCGGGGTTCTGGCCGGCAGCAAACGCGGGGGCTTGATCCTCGTACGGCGCCCAGCCGCACGTACCGCCGTCCCATTCGAAGGAGGCGATGGTCAGCAGCGGAACCATCTGAGCGTCGCAGACAGCGCAGAACCGGCGGTACGGGTCGGTGCGGCCCCACGGGGGCCAGCCGCCGACCTTCCAGCCGGGAGCGTCAGCCAGCTCACAGTCATAGAACTCCGCCGGATAGGCCGCGTACGAGCTGTCCACACCGACGTCAGCTGCCTGCCATCTGCTCCAGTCCCCCAGCACCTGCCGCACCTCCGCGCTCAGATCGAGGCTGTTGGGGTACTCGGTGATCTGCTCCGGCGCGAGCGAGCACGGCTCCGGCACGTAGCCGTCGTAGTCCGCCTCATACGGTTCCGGCGGTGTGGCGAGGATGTCGACGACCGCGGCGGCGGATCGCCAGAACAGAGCGGTCGACGGCTTGTAATCCGGTTCGTGGTCGTAGGGGCACCAGAGAACCTGGAGCAGATCGGCCTGGCCGGGCGGACGCAACAGGGGTATGTCCCGCAGATACAGCTGGGCCACGGGCAGCATGGGGACCGGGCTCTCCGCGGACCACGGGAGGCCGGTGTCGAGGCGCTCCATGGACACCGCGTCGTTCCGCTCCTTGATCGCCTCTTCCTCGGGCGTGTACTGAGGGCCGTGGGGATCACGATGCAGTCGGGCCCGCCTGCGCCGCTCCAGCCTTACTTCTACAGGTGACCTTGACATGCCGCTGCCCGGGTGCGAGCCGTCGCAGTGCGGCCATGGCTCATCAGCGGGCCACAGCAATGGACCCCCCACTGAACTCTCGAACACCGAAGGCGACCCGGCACGAGGATGCAGCCGAATCGCCGCTCGCGCCAACGGAGCCAACTCGGGAAAGACCGCGGCGACGTCAACCGGCCGCGGCGGAGTGGTACGAACAAAGCTCATACCAGCGATCCTGCCACCAGCCACCGACAAGTCCCCGGCCGGCACGAGCCGGTCGAAGACGATCGCGTCCGCAATCCGCGCATTGTGGCACCCCAGCAGGTGCGCGTCCGCACGTTCGGGCAGCAGCCTGAGGAACTCCTCACGGATCGGCGAGATGATGGACGCAGGCACGACAGACACGAACTCTCCCGATGGTCACAGAGCCCGGGAGCGCGGCGCATCGGCGCTGTGCCGTGCCGCCTTCCAGCTGGCCCATCCGCCGACTACGGCTCCGATGATGGCTGCCGCGAAGCCGATGATGGCGGCGTATAAGGCTGCCTTGCCCTGATCCATGATTCTCTCTGTGCTATCTATTCGTCGTTGCTGCGCATGGGTGCTGGCTCTGGGCCGGTCTACTCGACGGTCGGTGGTTCGAGGAGGACTTCGCGACTCGCGCGAGTGAAGGACGTCAGGTGGCTGCCCATTTCATTTCTGGCGGCAGACAAGTCGCGTAGGGCGTCGGCGCGCTGGATTGCGTTCCCGTTCACGGCGAGGAAGGCGACGGCCTTGTGTGCTTCAACGCCTGTCTGCGCGGCCTCGGACAGTTGGACGGCGGCCTCGTGCACCGATGCGGGGCCGAGCAGTCGGGTGTTGTAGCAGCTGATGTGAAGCAGGGCTCGCTCTTCTACTGCGGCTTCGATCAGTTGGTCGGTGGTTTCGTCCTCATGGATGGCGATCCGGAGTTTGGTGAGTGTCTGCGCGAGCTGACTGTAGGCGCGGAGCGTTTCGCCGAAGATCTGCCGACGCTCTCGGCGAACCCAATGGGCGTATTCATTCTTTGCTTGGTCGTCGACCTGTTTGCGCAGTGCGTCTGCTCCGATCTTGGCGCCCATCTTGCCGCCGAAGAAAGCCAGAACGGCGCTCGCGGCAGCCATGATGCCCACGATGAGCGCCGCTGTCCCCTCGTCCACCCGTCCCCCTGGTGTGGTGCGTGGCGGGAGACTATCGGCTTCATGCGGGTGAAGCGACTGCATCACGAAATGCCCCCGGCTTGGCGGGGGCTTCGTCACGTCAGTCGTCTGCGGGGTCGTCGACGTGCTTGAGTCGCTTGCGGGCTTTGACGAGGTCGGGCCCTGTGAGGGTGTCCCTGTGGGGGCGTGTAGACCTGGTAGCCCGCCAGCTGCGGCGCCGATGATGGCGGAGTAGAGGCAGCGTGCGCTTCGGCTGTGATTCTCCACCTCCTCATGTCAGAGGTGTTCAATGCCGTCGTGACCGAGAGCCTTTTGGAGCTGTGCGTCGGCTTGGATGCGGGCTTGGACTTCGGTTTTGCGGCCAGTGATCCAGGCTGAGGCAGTAGCTCCTAACGCTCCGAGGGCGGCGCCTCCGAGTCCTCCGACGAGTCCGACCAATCCCGCGTCCATAGTCCCCCTGTGGTGGTGCGTACCAGGAGGCTATCTGCCGATTTGAGTGCGGGCGGGTTGGGTGTGGGGCGGGCAGGCTGCAGGTACGTTTTCCAGCCAGGGTGCGGTCCGTCGTCTGCACCTGATGGCGTCGCCAGCGCTGTTGGCGTGGCTGGTCAGTCTCGGGGCTGGTGGCGCCGGGGCGCACTGGCTGCTCTCACTCGAAGTCTGCGAAGCCCCGCCCTCCCAGGCAGGGCTTCTTCGCCTCTGCGCGCCCCGTCTTGGCGACCGCGCGCCCTGCAGATAGGCGCGGGCGGTCGTCCGAGGCTCCACCCGCCCAAATCGTCCCTCGATCCGGGCCATGACGTGGTCGAACATCGCCCACCAACGGACAGGGTCTACGCCATGACCCGCGGCCACCGCACGATCCTCAGGAGTCCACACAACGCCCGATGATCACACGGTGGCCATCCCCGTCCGCACCCGTGTCCGTGTGCCGAAGTTGTCACCGACGACAGCAGCCGATCTGCTGGTCTGCCAGTGGCGGAGGCAGGGTGGTTGTCACCGGGTAAGCACGCTGCTTGTCGCCATCGGCTCGGGCAGCACGGCATAGTCACCGGCTGCAGCTGCCACGTTCACGTCACCGCCGGCGCAACTCACCGAACCAGCGCACGATCGCCGAGGTGGCCGCGACATTGGACCCCAGATGACGGGATCCGTGGTAGTCGACAGCGCCAAGATCAACGGCCGGGGCGTCCACGCCATTCCTGAGCAGAGCATCCTGGCAGTGCTCCGTGTTGGCGGTGTCGGCCTGCTCGTCACCAGTCGCCATATAGAGCCGGACCGGGGCGCGGGGGGCCCAGTCGGTGCATACGGCATCGGTTGCGTGCAGCGCCGCTGCCAGCGGCCCCGTCGGATGAGCGAGCAGCTCGCGGCCGTGCTCGGTCAGCAACTCGTCGACAGTGCCCGGGGTACCCCGCATCAGCTGCTCCCCGGTGTGCGCGCCATCGAAGAGCGCCTCCACGGTGCTGTCATACGGGGCTTGAAAGACCTGGCCAGGGCTGTCGTAGACGTGGTGGAGGCGGTTGAACGCCACCAAGGTGTAGGCCGCGTACAGCACACTGGACTTGGGTTCCAGCCTGCCTTCGAGCAAGGCGGGCAACTCCGTGCCACTGAAGTCGTAGGCGCCGCTGACCGGTGCCAGCGCGCCCAGCCTGAACCAGCGGTCCTCACCCGCCTGAAGAGCCCGGCCCAGCCCCAGTGCAGCCGAGGCGCCCTGCGAGAAGCCGGTGACCATGACCTTGCGCGCCAGCACATGTCCGGTGCGCGGCGCGAAGGCGCGGGCCGCCCGCAGCATGTCCAGGGATGCCGTGGTCTCGGAGCCGATGTCCATCCAAGGGTGCAAACCGGGCCCCTTGCCCATCCCCAGATAGTCGGGCGCGACACCCGCGGCACCCGCCGACGCATGCGCGATCACCGGCGCGGACAGGAAAGCGCCGCGTCGCATGGACGGGGAGTCGTCCTTGTGACTGCCCGTGCCGTGCGCGAAGGAGACCGCCTGCAACCGCCTCTCGCTGTTGCGCGGGAGCACGAGCAGCCCGCTCGCTGTGGTGGGCCGTCCGTGCGGATCGACGGTCCGGTAGACCAGCCGGTACGCGACCACGCCGTACCGGACGGTGCCGTCATCGAACCCGGCACCACCCAGCTCGGCGGCCACGGCCTGCGGGGTCTTGAGCGTGTACAGCTTCTCGGCGGAGACCAGCGTGCCCCGACCACGCTCCTCGTGCTGCGCCTGGGTATGGGTGGCGGGTGCAGTGGCGGCGGTGGCGGCGGCTGGCCCGCTCAGCATCAGGCCGCAGCAGACGGCTGCCCCTACTGCCCGGAGGCCGCCGCGGTACCGCGTTGCGGTGCGCGAGGATGGTGAGGCGGAGATGATCACAAGTTCCTCCAAACGTGGCTCGTCAAAAGCCAGTTCAGCCTCACGCGTTCCGAACTACGACGCACTGGCGCAGGCCCCCGGGTCCTCCTGGTGCCTACCCCCGTTCGCGTCACCGCCCGAAGACGGCCAGCACCATGCTCTGTTTGGGGAGGTGCAGCTGACCCCTCCGACCCCGCACGGGGTCTCTCCTTGATGCGCCTGCTGCGATCTTGGTGACAACAAGTCCGCCTGTGAGACAACCATCGTGCGGTCCAGTCCGCCGCAAGATCGCGAAGCCAGACTGGAGTACTAGACACTCCCTGGGCATCAAAAACATGCAACGGATCCAGAGAGAAGGTCGGCGGGAGGGGAGGCCCGCTCCCCCGCCGGCCTTCCTTAGCAAGCGCTATTTCCGCAGCTCAAGGGCATGCTAGACGACCAGTCCGGGGGCGTAGTCGACGCCGTGCCCGGGGGCGATGGGCCCGCTCGGTCGTGGCGTCAGTGCCCCTTACTCAGGTGTGTACGGATCGCTTCCGCCGTGCGCAGGGCGGCGGCTCGGAAGCGGGGGCCCAGGGCGTAGAAGTTCAGGTACCCGTGAATGAGGTCGTCCATCCGGTCCAGGGTCACTGTTGCTCCGGCCTTCTCGAGGGCGGTCGCGTACGCCTCCCCCTCGTCGCGCAGGGGATCGAAGCCGGCGACGGCGACATAGGCGGGAGCGATCCCGGGGGAAGCCTCCCCGAGCAGCGGGGACAGCCGGGGATCGGACCGGTCGGCGGAGGCCGGGGCATATTGGTTCTGGAACCACTCGATGTCGTCGTCGGTCAGCAGGAAGCCGTTCGCGAGCCGTTCGCGGGAGGGATGGCGCCGAGTGAGGTCGGTGGACGGATAGAACAGGAACTGGTGTGAGGGACGGGGGCCCTGTCGTTCCGTCACGGCCTGGGAAAGGGCTGCTGCGAGGTTGCCGCCGGCGCTGTCGCCGCCCACGGCGATCCGCTGGGGGTCGACGCCCAGCTCGGCGGCGTGGGCGTGGGCGTGGTCGAAGGCGGCGAGTGCGTCGTTGAAGGGGGCCGGGAATGGATGCTCCGGTGCCAGCCGGTAGTCGACGGCCAGTACGCGCACCCCGGCGTGGTGGGCAAGGAAGCGCGTGAGGGGAGCGTCTTCGGCACGACTGCCGAAGACCCAGCCGCCGCCGTGGAAGAACACCAGCAGCGGTGAGGGGTCGGGGCAGCCCGCGGGTGTGTGGAGGGTGGCGAGGATCTCGCCGTCCGGCGTATCGATCCGGATGTCGCGGTCGGTGACGGTGCCGTCGTGGGGCCCGGCGAGGATGTACTGATGGGTCCGGACGGCATCACGGGTCTTCCCCGGGGAGTCGCCGACCACCATGCGGTCGACGCCCAGCCGCTTGCCCAGCGCGATCAGGAGCTGGGCGTCGAGGGCGAGTTCCCGGCCGTCGATCCGCACGACAGGGCCGGCGATGCGGCGCTTGACACCCTCCGGCAGCCGGAACGCCAGGTGAATGACACCCTTGCGGAGCCGGGTCGCCGGGGAAGCGACTCCGGTGCGGCTCGATGGCTGGGGCATGGCCTAGCTCCTTCGATGGTGAACGGGCGTGCTCCCGGACGTACGGCTTCGCTCGCCCGCCCATCCTGGCGGACGGTCAGCCGACACGCCCGCCGACCTGGTGTAGCAGGAAGGGCGTGACCCCATAGAAGGCGGAAATGGGGATGCTGTGGCCGCTTGTCGGCGGCGGTCGAATCCTGGTTCTGGATCACTTTCAGTGCCAGGATCACGGCTGGGCACCGAAACCGCGATCGCGAACGGCCATGGGTGATGTGCTCTTTGGCCGAACGACAGGCAGCCTTTCCCGACTGGCGGGACTGGATACAACTACCACCCACCCCACACCGGAATCAGCGGCCACACCCCAGCCAGCCGCGTCACCAACCTCTCCGGTCAGCACAGCTAGAGCGAGGTCTAGATCAAATCCGGGAGTGCGCGGGCATGACGACCACCGAGGCTGCCATGCAGTCGCTGAGCATCGGCGAGGTGGCCGAGCGGACCGGACTGAGCGTGCATGCCTGCGCTTCCACGAGCGCGAGGGCCTGCTCGTCGGACCGGTCCGGCGCACGTCGGGCGGCCGACGGCGCTACACCTCCTTCGATGCGAGTGGCTGCTGATCTGCGTCAAGCTCCGCGAAACCGGCATGCCGCTCGCCGACCTCTAGAACTTCGCCGAACCGGTACGCCACGGACCGGGCAACGAGGCAGAACGCCTACGGCTGCTCGACGACCATCGATGGCGCGTCGACGCACAGATCCGGGCCCTCTATCGCACCGCCCGGCCCCCTCCCACGGTCGCATGCCCAACCAGCCACAACCAAAAAACAATCACGTGCAGAAGGGCCGATGCATCAGTCCCTCGGATGACGTGACATTCGCGGTGGTTCGTGCGGTGCACGGGCCCTGGTCAGCCGGGAAAGGATGAGGGCACGTACCCTTCGGAGCGAAGTAGGGGCCCACCAGTTCCAGTGGCCTGCCAGGCCCATGAGGGCCGGCACGAGCAGGCACCGTACGAGCGTGGCGTCGACGGCGATCGTGAGGGCCAGGCACACTCCGATTTCTTGCAGAACGGCCAGCGAGGAACCGGCCAGTGCGCCGAGGACGATGACGATGGCGAGCGCTCCGACCGTCACCAGTCGTCCGGTGCGCTGCAATCCGGTGACGACGGCCCGTTCGTTGTCCCCGGTGCGCAGATATTCCTCGCGGATGCGCGCCATCAGAAAGACCTCGTAGTCCATGGACAGGCCGAAGGCGATACAGAACACCACCGCCGGAATCAGCGGATCGACATGACCGGTGGCGGTGCCGCCCAGGAGGCGGGACAGATGTCCCTCCTGGAAGAGAGACACCATGGCGCCGAACGCCACTGTCAGGCTCAGCAGATTCATGACCACGGCCTTGACCGGGATGAGTACGCTCCCCGTGAAGAGGAACAGCAGCACCGCAACAGCGGTCATGATCAGCGCGGCAGCCCAGCCCAGGTACCGGGCAAGGGTGTGCTTCATGTCCACCAGCGCGGCCGTCTCCCCTGCCACCAGTACCGGGCCCGCCCCCTTTTGCGCTCTGACCGCGCCGACCAGCCGCTGAGCCGTCGCACTGTACGGTCCGGCTTGTGTGGTGAGGGCGTACCAGGTCCCGCGCCCCACGTTGCCGGCAGGCCGGGCGGGCGGCGCGGCGATCCGGTGGCCCTCGCGGAAATTCCCCTCGGCGCCCGTCACCAGGTCGGTGCCCACCAGCTTGGAGAGGCCCCGGCCCATGCGGTCGGCGGCCGGCGAGCCCGGCGGGATCTGGGGGGCCAGTGCCGTGAGTGTGGTCCCGTTCAGCAGCGGGAACTCGGCGCGCGCCCGCTCCGTTGCGAGGCGCGGAGCCGCATCGCGGGGCAGCCAGTCCTCGTCGATGAACCCCAAGCGCAGCCCGGAAGCAGGTACGGCGAGGAGTACGAGGAACACGGACACTGTGATCATTACGGCCAGTGGGCGCCGCAGCACCGCGCGGGCCAGCCGCTCCCAGAAGTCCGGAGCACCGGCACTTCGGGCTCGCCGCCGGCGCAGGCGCACGGGGCGGCGGCTCAGGCGGCGCCCGAAGAGCGCGAGCAGTGCCGGCTGGACCACCAGCGCGGCCACCCCGGCCAGGCAGACCACTGCCACGGCGCCGGCGCCCAGCGAGCGGTGGAAGGGGGTGGGCAAGAACAGCAGCGCGCAGAGGGACAGCGTCACCACGGTTACCGAAACCGCGACGGTGCGGCCCGCCGAGCGCACGGTGGCGCGCACCGCGTCCGGCACCTCCAGACCGCGGTCCAGCTCTTCTCGGAAGCGGCTGACCATGATCAGGCTGTAGTCCACCGCCAGTCCGAATCCCAGGGCGGTGAGGATGTTGAGTGCGAAGACGTTCACCGGATAGTGCCGCGCCAGCAGGTCCAGGGCGGCCATCGCGCCAGTGACGCTGACCAGTCCCATGGCGAGTGGTAGCGCACAGGCCAGCACCGAGCCGAACACCATCAGGAGCACGGCGGAGACCAGCGGAAGACCGATCATCTCGGAGCTGACGAGGCCGCGGCGGCTCTGCTCTTCGACGTACCGGTTGACGGACAGCCGTCCGGACGCCTCCACGGTCAACGGAGCCCGAACACCGGCGTACTTCCGGATCAGGCGCTGCGCGGTGCGCGTCATCTGCTGGTCGTCCCCTGCGACGGCGAGCATCAGCAAAGCGGCATGTCGGTCGGCCGACAGCAGGGACGGGGTGGGCGGGGACCAGGGGGCACGTACGAAGACGACACCGGGCTCGGCGGCCAGTTCGGCGACGAGGCGCCGACCGGCTGCCGAGGCCTGCCGATCGTTCACCGTTCCCGTCGAACGGGCCACGAACATCAGCTTCGGGGTTCCGGATCCGTAGCGCTGCGTCAGCAGTCGTTCCGCGCGGCTCGACTCCGCCGACTGGTCGAAGTATCCGCCGTCCACCAGGCGTCCGCGCACGTCGCCGGCGGCGATACCGGAACCGAGTACGGCCACCAGAGCCAGGGCCAGGATCAGCCATCGATACGTCACGGCCCAGTGTCGAGGGACCGCGGCGGGCCGCTCCCTCTTCTGCTCCCCGACCGCTTCTCTGCTCGCCATCACAGTCCGGCGCGCGCTGTCATCTCGTCCAGCTCATGCATCCACAGCTGCACCAGGCCGTCGCAGCCGCCGACCGTTCGGTCTGCGACGAAGCAGATCTGTGCGGTGTCGGCATAGCTGGAAAAACACGCTGCGAGCGCATGGCCGGCCGGGAGGAGATTCAGCGGTACGACGTCGGTGATGAGCCGGCCGCCGAGGCGGAGACGTTTCTCGGGTCCGGGAACGTGGGATGCCAGTACCGTTGTGCTCCGCGGGTGCAGATCGAGTTCGAGAAGCCAGCGGCCGAACCGGTCGGGGACCATCCGCCCCAGGGCGCCGGCGTGGGGATTGAACAGCATGGAACGGACCTTGCGCGTACGGGATTTCACGTACTCCAGTCGCTCCACGGGATCGTCCAGGCCGACGGGCAGCCGTACTCCCGCGCCCAGCACCAAGTTTCCTCTGTTGCCGGCGTTGTCCCGACGCCGCAGGGTGACCGGCACCATCATGCGCACCGGTTGCCGGCCGAGGGACTGGCCGCGTTCCTCAGCCCAGCTCTTGAGCGCGCCGGCCAGGGACGACAAGTACAGGTCGTTGGGGGTGGCTCCGTGTGCGGCGGCGATTTTCCGGAAACGGGCCAGCTCCACGCTGCCCCACGCATAGTGCGGCTTGCCTGTCAGCGGAAAGCCGTTCGGTACGAGACGAGCGGCCCGGCGCAGCCCGCTCAAGGCGCCGATGCCTTCGCGGAGGGCGGTTGTCAGTTCGGCTGCGGTGCCCCGGCGGGCTGTGGGGCTGCGCGGGGGGACACCTGGCTTCGGGGAGGCGGCGGGCTCGCTGAGAGTGCCACGGAAGAGTTCGCTGAGCAGCATGCCGTCGAAGTGCGCGTGATGCCCCCGCAGTACGACGGCGAACTCGTCGGGGGCGTAGCCGTGCAGGATCCACACTCCCCACAGACGTTCCGGCAAGGGGGCGGCGGCAACATCCCTCAGCGCGGCGCGCAGTCCGTCCAGCCCTGTCCCCTCGGCGACGGGCGTACGAAAGACATGGTCTGCGGCGGCGAACGGGGCCCCCGCTCCTCTGCCGGCCTCATCCGGTGGCGCTTGTGCGAGTTCCGGATAGCGGGCTGCCGCAAGGTCCACCAGGAGACACATTTCCTCGTGGTCGGGCACGTCCCCGGTGATGCGGCTGACGCCCCCCACCGCGACCGATGTGCCCGGGTGTGCCGCTGCGTAGTCGAAGAAAGCTCCCTTCCACTCCCTGACGCCGGCCTGCCGACCTGCTGTGGGAACCGGATCCCGTCCGGCAGCGGCTCGACGAAGGGCGTCTCGGAGACCCATCTCGGTCCTTCCTGAAAGAGGACGAGGACGTGAACATATGTGTCGGCAACATATCTGTCGGCCCGTCAAATATCGGCGTGCTCACTGGTATTCGACATCCGCCGCGCTCGGCGCCGGAAACATCCGGCACAGATTCAACAAAGGTCTAAAGAAGCTTGCCGCGACGCTTGGAGAGGACACTGAGAGTATGCAGGGAGTTTCCGGATCCCCCCAAAAGCGAGGGGCCGTCACCGACGAAGCGTTCACATATATCGATGTGAGCGGTGTACACCTCGTCCACGGCATCCAGCAGACGTCGGCGGATTTTGCAGGAATCCCTGCATATTTCATTGTGCATTGCACCCCAGGCGCGCAATCGGGTGATGAGCACGCGGTGATCGGCCGACCAGAGTCCGGAGAAGCCTTGGGCGGAATGCTGGGGCGGTGACATGGAGGGCCGCACGATGTGCTCATACGCGGACCGGGGAAAGGAAGTGGTCAGGCGCATGGCGGCGGCACTCGCATGCAGGAAGACGCGAGTGGCCTGAACTCCCGGCCCGCAGGAACGGGCGCGTGGTGCGGCCAGGGCGTCCTGCAAACCCACGATGGCCGCTTGGGTGAGTGTGAAAAACAGGCGGTGCCCGTGTATCCAGCGCTGCTGAGGGGGCGTATCCGACGTCAGTCCCGGTTCCGCGACGGGAGCCAGGCGGGCCGCGTCCAGTGCCTGGTGGAGTGCCGGTTCGGCGGTGGCTTCGGGCAACGAGGCCATTGTGCTCACCGTGGTGGCCAGCGCCCCCGAAAGCAGCCGGGCCGGCGCACCGGAGACCCGGGTGACACCGAAAAATGCGTCGTAATCGGCTTCCCGCAGGTCGGGCAGCGGGCATTGGACCGAGCGAACCGGGGGAGCCTCTCGAACGGATGAACGCCACAGCGACTCAAGTTCCTCGGGCAGCTGCTCCGGGTCGGGAAGCCGGAGTTCGACACAGCCAGGACGCATAAGCGACATAATAGACAAAGCACAATAAGGTCGCTACTTTTGCGCGATGGGTGCTGAGTTTGAAGCGGCGATAGAAACGGCCACCAGACAGCTGGTCGCCCATTGGCGGGCATTGGCAGCCCGAGAGGTGCCGGTGACGCCGCCGTGTGAACCCGGCTCGCTGCTCACCGCATTGCCGTCCGCGCCTCCCGAGCAAGCGGAGAGCCTCGAAGAGCTGCTGGCCGATACTTGGAAGGTCATCGTCCCCGGCCTGACCCATTGGCAGCATCCGGCGTTCCTGGGCTACTTCCCGACCAACAACTCCCCCGCGTCCGTGCTCGCCGAGTACGTCACCGCCGGGCTGGGCGTACAGGGCATGATGTGGTCGACGTCTCCGGCGGCCACGGAGCTGGAGCAAGTGGTCACGGACTGGTTGGCCCAGGCCCTCGGCCTGCCGGAAGTCTTCCACCATTCGGGTGGCCGCGGAGGCGGAGTCATCCAGGACTCCGCCTCATCGGCGGTACTCGTGGCCACTGCGGCGGCCCTTCAGAGAGCGTCGCAGGGGCGATGGCGTACGGCCGGAACCGAGGGCCGCTACCGGATGTACTGCACGGAACGAGCCCACTCCTCCGTCCCCAAGGGCAGCCGGCTCGCCGGTCTGGGCGAGCCGCAGCTCATCGCCACACTGCCGGGCACCGGCCGGATGGATCCCGACGCCCTCAGCGCGCGGATCGCCGCCGACCGTGCGGCCGGTTTCGTCCCTGCCATCGTCGTCGCTACGGTCGGCACCACCGATATGTGCGCCGTGGACCCCGTACCGGACATCGGGCAGCTGTGCCGGCGGGAGAACGTGTGGTTGCACGTGGATGCCGCCTACGCGGGCTCCGCGACACTATGCCCGGAGTACCGGCACCTCATTGACGGCATCGCCCTCGCCGACTCCTATGCCGTCAACGCCCACAAGTGGATGCGCACGGGGACCCCGTGCGACGTCATGTGGACCTCCGACCGTGCCGCACTCACCGATGCCATGAGCATCTCCCCCTCATACCTGCGGAATTCTGCGACCGACTCCGGTCAGGTCGTGGACTTCCGCGACTGGCAGGTGCCCCTCGGCCGCCCCATGCGTGCCCTCAAACTCTGGTACGTGATGCGGGCCCACGGCGTACAAGGTCTGCGCGATGCCATCCGCCACGACATCCGCCTGGCGGCCGAGCTGGCCCGCCTCATCACGGCCGAGCCCGGATTTCACCTGGAGGTGCACGAGCTGGGCCTGGTCGTCTTCCGTCGCGACACCGACGACGACACCCGCGACCTGCTCTCCCGCCTGCAGACCGACCCCACCCTCCTGTGCACCCCCACAAGCGTCAACGGCCGTCCCGCCGTGCGGGCCGCCTTCGGATCTCCGTACGTTGATGCGGACACACTGCACTACGTCTGGAAACGGATCCGCACCCACGCCCAGTACCTGGAGAACCCCGCAACCTCCCCTTCTTGACACGGCGCCCCGCAACGCCGCCTCAGCCCCGTCGATCACGTCGCAGAGAGCCGGTTTCGGTACCGGTGCCGATCTCGGGCACGGGGACGCCCTTGTCCTTGAGCGCCTGCGCGAACGTCAGCATGTCTTCGTCGATGACCTTGGGGCGTCCGCCGTGGTTGCCTTTCGCCGCGGCGATGGCTTGGCCTTCGAGAGTCTTCTCGCGGATGTAGTTGCCTTCGGTCTGGGCTGCGGCGGCCAGGACGGCAATGGCTGGGCCCGCCGGTCAGTCGATGCCTTCGATGATGCGGAAGTCGCGCTCGTAGCCGTCGGGGAGGGCCACCAGCGCCTTCTGGTATGCCTCGCTCTCGTATGCCGCGACGGCCTGTTCAAAGCTGTCGAACTCGATCAGAACGGCGCGTTGCGTGATTCCGGCCTCGTGGGCGACGACTCGACTGCCACGGGACAGGCTGCGCCCGCCCCCAGCCTGGACAGCGGGACCGGCCAGCTTGTCGTAGGCAGTCAGCCTCTCCGGGTCGGAAATGGCGGGATAGACACTGACCCATTTTGAACTTCACCCGCGCGGCCGCACGGATCGGTATCGCACAGCCCGCACTCAGCGCCCGGATGCGCCGATTGGAGGCGGAACTCGGTACGGCCCTGCTGGTCCGCAACACGCGTAGCGTCGTATTGACCACGGCCGGTGCGGCTTTGGCGGAGTCCGCGCCGCCCGCGCTGGCGGCGCTGGACCGGGCATGGGACACCGCCCGGAGCGCGGCGGCCGGTGAACTGGGCACGCTGCGCATCGGATACAGCCTCAGCGCCGGGGCCGAGACGGCACCGGCCCTGGTGGACAGGCTGATTCGCGGCAACAGCGGACTCGAGGTCGGCGCGGTCCCGATGGCGACACCGGAGATCTCCCCCGCGGTCGCCGACGGCCGCATCGATGCCGGGATCACCCGCGGTGAGCAGCCGGGCCGTGGCGTGCGCCGGTTCCTGCTGCGGCGTGCGCGCATCGGGGTCCAGCTGGCGCAGCACCATCCGCTGGCCGAACACCCGGAGATCGAGATCGCCGACGCGGCCGCGTATCCGCTGCGACTCCCGGACCGTGCGACCAACCCCGTGATCCACGATCAGCTGTCCGCACTGTTCCGAGACACCCGACCACACCCCCGGTTCCACACGCCCGCAGTCTCTTTCGACATGTCTCAGCGCGACCTGCGCGACGGGGTCACCCTCGCCCCGGCCGGAGAAGCCGCGGCCACGGCACAACCGGCCGGTCTCACCTGGCGACCGCTGCGGGGCGCGCCCAGCCTGACGATCCACCTGGTCCTCCCACGCGAGCAGTCGCCACTACACCGCCGCATCCGTGCCGTCGCCAAAACCCTGGCGCACGAGCTGCACTGGCTGCCGGGCTCGGGTAGCGCCGAGGTAAGCCCAAAAGCCGCCAGTACTTGATCTTGGCAGGTGTGGCGCCCGGTCCGCTCAACGCAGGCCGGCAGTCGGGAGTGCGTTGACGCGGTTCTCGTACTCGCGGCGAGCCTTGCGCTGGGCCGGGACTGCTGCGGTGCCGTCGAGGAGTTGGCGGTGGACCGCAGGCGCGGCGGTGATGCGCAAGGTGTAGCCCTGGCCGCGTCGTACGGTCACGCCCTGGACGAGCGTGGCGCGCTCGGCGGGGTCCAGGTCGGTGGCGCGGAGGAAGTCCGCGATCTTGCCCGGCATGTCGAGGACCTCCGACACCTGCCGGGCCAGCACGCTCACCCCCGGCAGCAGCACCCGGTGACGGCGCAGCCAGCCCACCGCCTGGTTGAACAGCGCCACCGGCCCCTCGGCGTGCGTCCACGCCCGCCCGTGCACGAACGTGCGAAACCGCCGGGACCACTCCGCGTCCTCGTACTCGCGGTACTCGTAGGCGTCCCGGATCTCCCACGCGTGCTCGTAGGCCGTCTTGGGCCGCTCGGTGTACCGCTTCACCACCGACGCGTCCTCGATGCCGAGCTGCGCGGCCAGATGCTCATCCACCGGCCACGGCGCATCGAGCGGATCGTCGGGGAGGAACCGATCGATGTAGCGCACGGTGCACATCTGTAGGGCGAAGCCAAGCTGGTGATGCTTTGAGCGCCGTAGCGCGATCAGATCCCGGTACCGATGTTCCCCGAGGCCGTTATCGCCTGATGCTCCGGTGCCATCGGATCTCGCCTTCTTGCCATTCGTCGGTGGGTGTGAGCCCGGCGGCAGCGGCGACGGTGGCGGATGCCCGATGTCCGGGGTGGATGTGGGCGATGACGGTCTGCACCGGCTGCCGACTGAGCCAGTCGACGAGTCCTCGGGCTGCTTCGCTGGCGATACCTCTTCCCTGCCAGGGGGTTCCCACCACCCAGGCGATCTCCGCGGTGAGTCGGTGGCCGGAGGGACCGACCGTCGCCTGGACCGTGCCCGTCAGGCAGTCATGGTCACGGAGCCGGATCACCCAGTTCAGCCAGGAGACGGCCGGGTCGGGGGAGCCGGCGGTCATGCGCTGGTAGCGCGAGCGCAGGGCTTGCGGGGTGTCCGGGGTGCCGCCGATGAAGGTGTGCAGGGCCGGGTCGGACAGCACTGCGGCCATCTCCTCGGCGTGCTCGACGTGCAGCGGCAGCAGGTCCAGCCGCCTGGTGCTGATGGCCTGGGCCGCGAGGGTGCTCACGCCGCGACCGCCTCGGGGCGTTCGACGAGCTGGCCGCGTTCGAAGCGGGCTCCGGCGCGGACGAGGGCGACGAGGTGGGGCGCGTTCACGGCCCGCCACCGCTGCTGGGCGGACTCGACGAGCTTGAAGACCATGGCCAGGGCGGCGGTGCGGGAGCCGGCGCCGCGGGTGACCTTGGTCCGTAGCCGGACGGTGGGGAAGGTCGACTCGATGGGGTTCGTGGTGCGCAGGTGGATCCAGTGCTCGGCCGGGACGTCATGGAGCGCCAGCAGTTGGTCCTGGTCGTCGATGATCACGCGGTGATGACCTGCCGGGGCTGGTGATAGCCGTTGCGGACCACCAGACGCCGCCCCTTGCCGTCGCGCTCATCGGCCACCTCGGCTATGTACGCGTTGACTTCGGCCTCCAGAGCGGCGGCCGGCATCCGCCGAGTGCCTTCCCGAACGACCTCATCCAACAGCGAACTGCCGCTTGGCGTGGTGCCGTCCCCGTTGACTACCGTGAGCACGGGCGTGCCTTCCCGACCGACGCTGCAACGTCGGCCTTGCTCGGTGACCTATCGATCGATCCATCGGGAAGGTACTCCTCCTTCCGTCAGGAGTGATCCACAGGTACTGAGCATTGCTCTCGCCGAGGAGTCCGGTGAGGTAGGGCCCGGCGAAGCCGACGAGGCCGCTGACCGCATTGATGCCGGCGATGGCCGTTGCCGCATGGGGACCAGACAGGACAGTGGTGCACTGGTTCCAGAAGGCGGGAACGACCGCCAGGACCCCCGCCACCGCCAGGGCCAAGGCGGCCAGGGTGAGAACCAAGAGGGGGCCGCGGTAGCGGGTGGCGAAGATCTTCCGGTCCTTAAGGTGGGCGATGGCCCGTTTGACTGCTGCCCGGCGCGTTTTGACGGATCTCCCTCAGCCGGATTACCGCCGCTGAATGGGACTCTTCGTCCCGGTCGGCGACGAGGTCATCGACCGCACCGTGGGATTCCCGACAACATCGGTACCGGCCTCGCCGCCAACCACACGCCAGGAGCAGGGGAACGCTGTCGCATCGCACCCCCACGCTGGGCCGGATCGGATTCATGGCCAGATACGTCCTACGTGACGGATTGGCCGGTTTTAAAGCCATGGAGTTGTCGGGGAGTTACGACGGGGACATGCTCACTGCTCGTATCAACCTGATCACTCATCCAGGAGCCGAGACGTGATACGCCGAACCGCTTTCCGCGCCCTCACCACGGTCGCCGTGACCGCGGCCGTCGCTCTGCCCCTCACCCAGGGAGCCCAGGCGGCCGCCCCGGATACGACCGCCCCGGCGACCGCTGCCACCGCCGCAACCGCTGCCCCGATCAACGCGGACGACGACAACCCCTTCCGCTGGATGGAACTGGACGGCCTGCGGGCCGACTTCCAGTTCATGTGTCCCGCGGGCCACTGTGCGGGCTTCTGGTCCCTGGTCCTGACGGACAACGCCGCGCAGCAGAAGTTCGAGGGCGGCAAGTTCTTCGTCTACGCCCCGGCCACGGGTGAGTTCAGCTTCTTCCTCGACACGGACATCGCCGTGCGCACGGTCGATCACTCCAGCCAGGTCCGCCTGGTCGACACCGACTTCATGCGCTCCCATCCGCGCGTCGAGGTCCGCTACGGCGACCCCGACGACCCGGACCGTGCCCGCGTCGTCGCCTCGGCAGCGACGCTGATGTAGCGAACCACCGGTCTCGCCCGCCCCGGGCAGCCAGCCCCGCCGACGGGCGACCTAGTCGCGCCCAGCCCGCCCGGCGGCCACCACGGTCATGACCGGCGACGACCGGACTGCCACCGCCGTCTCGCGCAATTACTGCATCTCCTTCCGCCTCGCGGCGGCGGCCTTCCTGCCGCGGACGCAGCGACGCAGCGACGCAGCGACGCAGCGGCGAGAACAGCGCGGCCAAGGCCCTGAACAGCAGCTCGCCGCAGACCCCTCCATTGCGTCGTTCTCTCGCATGCCCTCGCTTCATGGGATTTCACCTCAAGGGAGTTATTGATTTTCATGCATAAACGTCGGAAATTTCTCGCCTTCGCCACTGTGGGCGCGGTCATGTGCACCGCTGGATTCATGCCGTCGGTCAGCCAGGCTGCCAGCAGCAGCAGCGGCGACGGGGAAAAGAAGGGATCCTACGCCAAAACGCACGGCCTCACGGCGGATGACGTCAAGAACATCAACGCACTGAACGAAAAAGCTCTGACTCTGGGGCAACCTGGCAAGTTTCCGGTGGAATTGCCGCCGAGCGCCAGCGCGTTCTTCCGGTCCCCCGGCTTTGTCAACGATAGGGAAACCCCTCCCGCCGAGCCACTCAACAGGGTGCCTGATGCGTACCGGGCCTACGGAGGTAGGGCCACTACGGTCGTCAACAACTACATACGCAAGTGGCAGCAGGTCTATAGTCAGCGTGACGGCAAGCAACAGCAAATGACCGAAGAGCAGCGAGAGAAGCTGTCCTACGGTTGCGTCGGCGTGACCTGGGTCAATTCGGGCCCCTACCCGACGAACAAATTGGCGTTCGCGTTCTTCGATAAGAACAAGTACAAGAACGACCTGGAAAACACCAGCCCCCGCCCCAACGAAACGCGGGCGGAGTTTGAGGGACGCATCGCCAAGGACAGTTTCGACGAGAGGAAGGGTTTCAATCGGGCGCGTGATGTGGCGTCCATCATGAACAAGGCCCTGGAAAATGCCCATGACGAGGGGACTTACATCGACCACCTCAAGACAGAGCTCGCGAACAACGATGACGCTCTGCTCCACGAGGACAGGAGCTCGAACTTTTACTCGGCGCTGAGGAATGCACCGTCCTTCAAGGAAAGGGACGGAGGCAACTACGACCCGTCCAAGATGAAGGCGGTGATCTACTCGAAGCACTTCTGGAGCGGGCAGGACCAGCGAGGCTCCTCCGACAAGAGGAAGTACGGCGACCCGGATGCCTTCCGCCCCGACGAGAGTACGGGCCTGGTCGACATGTCGAAGGACGGAAATATTCCGCGCAGTCCCGCCAATCCTGGCGAAGGTTGGGTCAATTTCGACTACGGTTGGTTTGGGGCTCAAACAGAAGCGGATGCCGACAAAACCATATGGACCCACGCCGATCACTATCACGCGCCCAACAACGGCCTGGGCCCCATGCACGTATACGAGAGCAAGTTCCGGAACTGGTCTGCCGGGTACGCGGACTTCGACCGCGGAACCTACGTAATCACGTTCATACCCAAGAGCTGGAACACCGCTCCGGCCAAGGTGGAGCAAGGCTGGCCGTGACAGAACCGGGTAGGAGGACAGGGCCGCCCGGCCCTGTTCAGTCCTCCCCCGCCCACCACACACCGGCGGCCATCCCGGCTGTACTACGGCCTCTGGTGACTTCTGCCCGGTCAGCCCAAGCCTCTCGACGCGGACCGTCGGCGCGGCGACACCCTCAGCACAACCGACACCCGAGCAGACTTGCCCGGACAAGAACGACCACTGTCCCTGGAGGCCTGTTTACGGAGGTTTCGGCTCGCTGTACTTGATCACGAGGGCGGCCCTGCTCGGTAGCGCGACGTGTGCGACAACGTCAGTTTTCAACCGGGGCAGGGCCGTTAAGCTGGAATGGAGGATACGGTCTTATGCGGGCAGCCACCGCATTCGTCGCGGTCCTCACCCTCGCGGCCGCCCTGACCGGAACATTCGCTCAGGGCGTCCCCTGAACCCCCGTCAAGCCCGCAGCACCGCGCCGTGCGTGTCGTCCGGTCACACCGAGAAGCCCCTCACAGTTCCTTCGGTGAGGGGCTTCCGGGTGTATGAGGAGGTCAGTGGGCCTTGGCGTACGCTTCGCGGACCGCTGCCGGCACCCTGCCGCGATTGCTGACCTCAAAGCCGGCTTCCTTGGCCCATGCGCGGATGGCGGCGCTGTCGTCACGGCTGACGGCGGTGGCCTTGTGGGACTTGCGGGCCCTACCGGTCTTTCGCCCCGCCTTGGTGAAGGGAGCCATCGCCTCAAGCAGTTGGTCGTAGCTGTCGGGAGCCAGGTCAATCTCGTACTGCACACCGAGCGGCTGATCAACCGGTTGAAGATCTACCGGGCGGTGGCCACACGCTTCGATGAGAGGGCGTACGTCTATCACGGCACCGTGACCATGGCAGCACTTCGCCTTTGGCTTGCCTCCTGACCCAACGCAGAGCCTGTAGTGCTCAGCTTTGCCGGACGAGTCCGATTGCCTCAATCTCGATCATCCACTCAGGGGCGGCGAGGGAGGAGACCTCTACGAACGACTCCGCGAGGTGGGGCTTGTCCGGGAAGTGCTCCGCGCGCAACTTGGCGTAGATGTCCTGCTGCGCAATGTCGGTGACGAACACAGTCGCCTTCACCACGTCAGCGAGGCTGGAGCCCGCGTTCGTCAGGACCGTCGACAGATTTGCGAGCGCCTGACGGGCTTGCGCCTCGAAGTCCCCAGCCCCGACCGTGGCCCCCTGGGCGTCAATCGGGGCCTGTCCGGATGTGTAGACCAAGCTCCCGACCCGGATGCCGAGCGAGATACCGGCCGACTCGTACCAGTCGGGTTCCGCGGAGACACGTACACGCTCGGCGGCGGGCTGTATAACGGGCATACTGCTGACACTCCCTCAAAAAATGGCACACATTAAACCGGACGGACGCAAGCGTCACCCGGCATGACCCATGCACAACAGCAACGGGATGTCGCGATCCATTCCCGAAGGCCCGCAGACCCGCAGACCCGCTTCGGAACCAGGTCGGGCGCGGCACGGCTATTGCCCTTGTATGCCAGGGCGCGTCGTACCCCAGACATGATCCGTCGGACAGGCCCTGGCCCATTGTGGGTCGCGCGCCAATTCGCATGCCACAAGAAATACCCATCAACGCGCCGAGTCGGGCGGCTGCAAGCCCTGCGCGGGTAACCTGAACGCCCTTCACCTCGAATCAGGAGACGCAGCATTCGCGACCTGCCCCACAAGTCCGCGAAGTGCGAGCAATGAGCCGCCTACTCCGGCGCACTGCCGTCGGTGATGTCCGACGCCTTCCCGGCACAAGCCCGCGCCACCGGGCCGCGTTCAGCATGTGGACGAGTTGGCCGAGGCAGCGGTGGACGACGCAAGTTGCCGGCCTGCCGTGCCTCCCCGCAAACACGAGGGAACGTTCGCGAGGGCGGGTGCCTCCTGGCGGATGTACGTGGCTTCTCGTATCCGGCGAAGGGATCTCCTCATGAACAGCAGCGACCGCCCCATGCCCCCTCTGGAAGGGGCCGAACACCGATGGGTGACGGTCCGCGGGGCCCGGCTGCACATCGCCGAGTTCGGCACCGGCGAGCCCGTGGTACTGCTGCACGGCTTCCCGCAGCACTGGTACGCCTGGCGCGCACTGGTCCCGCTGCTCGCCGGCGATCACCGGCTGACCTGCGTCGATCTGCGCGGCTTCGGCTGGTCGGAGCAGACCGAGCGCGGTTATGACACGGACGGACTCGGCGATGACATCCTCGCGCTCCTTGACGAACTCGGCCTCGACCGGGTGACCCTGGTCGGGCACAACTGGGCTGCCGGGGTGGGCTTCCGGCTCTGTCAGCGGGCCCCGGAGCGCTTCCGCGCCTTCCTCGCGCTGAACATGGCGCACCCGTGGACACGTCACCGTGACGGCCTGCCGAATCTGTGGCGGATGTGGTTCACCGCCTTCATCGAGTACCCGGTACTCGGACGGCTGGTCCTGCGGCACTGGCCGGCCTTCACCCGGTATCTGCTGCGGCGCGCGGTCGCCGACCCGGCGGCGTGGCGGGACGCGGATCTCACGGAGTTCACCGCGGCCACACAGGTCTCGGCCCACGCCTGGCAGGCGATGTTCTGGCAGTACGTCATACGGGACATTCCGGCGGGCTTCCGAGGCACCCACCGCCGGCGGCGGCTGACCGTCCCGACGTTCGTCCTGGGCGGCGAACACGACCCGGTGATCCCGCCGGCCCTGCTGCGCGGCGGCGATCCCGATGCGGACGACCTGACCGTCAGGATCGTGCCGGGCGCCCGGCATCATCTGCACGAGGAGCAGCCCGCGCTGGTGGCCGAGGCCCTGCGGGAACTCATCGCGAGGACCAGATGACAGGTCAGCGCATGGCGGCGCGGCGCTCCACCGCACGGAAGAAGGCACGGGTGCGGCGCTTCCCGAGCAGCCTGCGGTAGACGTGCTGCACCGGGCCGAGGACGGCGGGGCGCGCCGCGCCGCACACCGCGAGCCGCGTCCCGGCACCGTCCGGCTCCGCGGCCATGCCCATCGTCACCAGGCGGGACTGCATCAGGCACCACCCGGAGCTGAGCCGCACATCGAACGGACCGCGCAGGCCGAGGACGTCCACGGCCTGCGCCGCCTTGCGCTCGCTGTCACCGGGCGGAACCCTGAACTCGCGGACGAAGGGGATCAGATGGGTCAGCTCGCCCTCCAGGTCGGCGATGACCGCCCACACCTGTTCGAAGGGCAGAGCGATCCGGGCCTCCGCGTACAGCGGGGCGCGCAGTCCGGCGGCCAGCACGCGCAGCCGGGCGACCGGGGCGGGGGCGGTCACCGCGTCCACGCCTTCCGGAAGGAGGAACGAGCCCTGCTCAGCCGTGACTTCACGGTGCCCTCGGGCACGCCGATCAGCGCGGCCATCGTCCGCTCGTCCAAGCCTTCCAGTTCCCGCAGCACCAGTACGGTGCGGTGCTGTACGGGCAGTCGGGCCAGCAAGTCCCGTACCTCCGTGGTCAGTTCGCTCCCGGCATGGGGTAGCAGGTCCCGCAGCCGGGCGATCTCCTGGGGTTCGGCGGGCGTCTCACTCGCGGTGCGTCGCGCCACCCGGGCGGCCTCCCGCACGGTGACCGCACGAACCCACCCGTAAAACGCCTGGGGATCCCGCAGCCCGCGCAGCCCGCGGAACACCGCGAGAAGGGATTCCTGCACGGCGTCCGCGGTGTCGCGCGGGGCGATCGAGGTGCACAACCGCGTGACGTACGGCGTCACCAGCTTCAGCAGGTCGTCCATGGCGAGGGCATCGCCACGCTGCGCGGCCCGTACGAGCGGTGCCGCCGCGTCCCAGGGCCGCACGTCGTCATCCATCGCCGGACACCGTACCGTGACGGTCTCCGAAGCGGGGCGGTGAGGGCCGACTTAGGTATTCGCCCCCTGTCAGGGCAGCAACGAGGACAACTGGGCACTGGCTCCCCTCAGCCACGGTCCTGCAAGGCGCCCCGGTCACGACCTCGTCCTCGCCGCCGCTCGCGATCACCGTCCGTCGCTCCGGTGCAATGAGCTTGAAGCCATGCTGATCTACTCGATGAGCGTCTCGGTGGACGGCTTTATCGCCGACCGCGATGGCGCGCTCGGGTGGACGGCCCCTGACGAGGAGCAGTTTCGTTTCCACCTCGCGCAGACCCGCGAGTTCGGCGGCTATCTGTGCGGCCGCAGGCTTTACGAGACCATGCTGCCCTGGGAGACGGATCCGTCGATGCGCGACAACGAGCTCGGGGCCGCGGTCGCCGACGTCTGGTGCGCTCTCCCGAAGGTCGTCTTCAGTCGCACGCTCGACAGCGTTCAGGGCAACGCCCCGCTCGCCGAGGCGTCGGTGGCCGAGGAGGCCGCTGCGGCGCTCGACGCGACCGACAAGGACGTCTCGATCGGCGGCGCCCGCCTGGCCGCGGCGCCGCCCCACTTCTCCGGCTCGGAGAATGCTCAGTCGATACAGAACTCGTTGCCCTCGATGTCCTGCATCGGGATGCACGAATCATTGCCGTCATACAGGGTCTGCACGTGTACCGCGCCGAGCGGGACCAGTCGTGCGCACTCGGCTTCGAGTGCGGCCAGTCGCTCTTCACCCACGAGCCCGGTGCCGACCCGCACATCGAGATGCACCCGGTTCTTGACGACCTTGCCTTCGGGGACCCGCTGGAAGAACAGGCGCGGGCCCACACCTGATGGATCACTACAGGCGAACCATGCATCCCGCTGCTCAGGCGGCTGCGAGCTCTTGAAATCGTCCCAAGTGGCAAACCCCTCCGGTGGCGGTGGTACGACGTACCCCAACACCTCGCACCAAAAGCGAGCGAGGCGCTCAGGTTCCGCACAGTCGAAGGTGACTTGGAACTGCTTGATCGATGACATCAGCGCACCATAACAGGGGGGGCTCTGTTGCCCATCTCCCGGTAGGACTCCGCACGTTGACGGGGGGGCGGCCCCTGCTAGCCGCTGCTGTGTCGTGCAGTCGCAGGGGGGGGAAGAGTGAACCAATGCCAGTGCCTCCAAAGGGCGGCCCCAGGATCCAATCCCGGCCAACCACCCTCGTGCCATGGATCAGTTACGGGACAGCCTTTAAAGGGTGTTGCCGCTGGCGGATCGGGTGCTGCTGGTGGCCGTCTCCTCCCGCACGAACCTCACGATGCGGCAGCGCGCGCCGCTCTTCGGGGTCTCCTGGCGCCCCATGAGTAGGTGTCCGAACCGTAGTCGTCGGACCTGCCGGCCTGCCCGTGGTAGACGACCCGGTCATCGTCGAGATCGAACCCTGTCTGGCTCACCGGGGAGGAGGTCGGCTCCGGAGAGTTGTCCACGTGGTGGCCCGCTGATCCGGCGGACCGCGATCCGGAACGGCTCCATCGCCGAGCATCTGGCAGGCATTCCCCCGATGGTTGCCCAACAGGGTGACGACTGAAGGTGAAGAGCGGCAAGTACCCTCAACACCCGCTTGTTTCACAGCGATTTCATCGGCCGCTCCTAGCGTCAGACCTGACGCGTCCGCGGCCATGGTGAACTGGATCGTGTTTCTGCCGCTGATCGCCGCTTCCCGGCGCTGACGCGACAGACGAGGGCGTGCACGACATCCGGTTCCGCGGGCAACTGACGAACCACCACACGCTTGACCACGGAGGCCAAGGAGACCAAGGAGAACACGGTGAGCGAGCACCGGCCCGCCCGCAGGAGTGTCCGAGGGCCGTCGGCGGTGGGTCCGCGGGCGTCGGCCGTCGGCCGTCGGCGGCGCGAGCATCCTCGCGACCGCCTCGGCGGCGAGCGCGTCCGATAACGGGTATTCCGTACAAGGCGCATGAGGAGCCCGGCGGACACATCATCCGCGAATCAATGTTCCGTCTCGACACCGACACCGACACCGACATCGACGGCATCGTCGTCCGTCTCCGGTAAGGCGTGGCCAAGCCGCTGCGTATGCCGGACGGGACAGGACCCAACCCCCACTCGAAGGAAAAGGAAAAGGACATACACATGCGCAGACGGAAAAGCTTTGGCGCGCTCGCCAGTGTGTTGGGTGTCTTACTGGCCATCACCGGCGCCACGGGGGCGGCCAGTGCTCAGCCCGAATCCGGCAAGCGCGTCTTCAACGCGATGCAGATCGTCTTCTCCCCCGACACCCCCGACGCGTTCTGCACCATCGGGGCGGTCGGCAACGACAAGTACGGCCGGAAGATCGCTATTTCGGCGGGACACTGCATATCCGACCCCACCCACAAGTACGCGGACCGCGAGATCCCCGAGGACATCGAACCCGTCTACGACCGGAACGACCTGGGTTTCGGACCCATCGGCCACGTGCGGTACTTCAAGGATCCGGAAGGCTCGACGACGGGGCACCCCACCAAGGACTACATGGTCATCGAGCTGCTGCCGGCGGTGACGCTCTCCTCGCAGGGCCCGTACCTGAAGGAAACGGGTGAGGTGGAAGTGCCCGGCGGGCACCCCAGCCCGAATGCCCCGACTCCGCCGCTGAACAACGAACGCCTCCTCGGAGCCGCCCTCAACAACGACAACGAGCTGGTGGTATCGGGCCAACTCGGCGTGCTCTACGGACGCATCACCAACAACTCCAAGGGCATCTACCAGTCCTGGGCCGGACACAAAGCCGGCGACTCGGGAGGCCCAGCGATCTGGCACGTGCCGGGCAGCGCCTACCCGTCGTCCGCGAACAGGTTCCAGGCGGCGGGCCCCTGGGCCGGCATCACCAAAGCCAGGGTCCTGGGCGTTCCCCCCTACGTCTACACCAGCTCGGCGAACATCCTCGCCGATCTGCGGGCACGGGACACCGCACACCCCGGCATCTTCGGCGCCGGCTTCCACGTCACCGACAATCCGTGAACGGCCCGCGGTTGCGGGCGGACACGATGCCGCCCGCAACCGCGCCCCGTCGGACGGCCGCCGGCCGTCCGACCGACCGACCCGGCCATCCTTGTGGGAAAGGGAACACACCGTGAGATCACTGCTGTCCGGGGCGCTTGTCCGGGCCAAGGCGGCCGCCGCCGCGACTGCGATGGCCGCGGCGCTGACCGTGTTCGCCGCACCGGTCGCGCACGCCGACGCTCCGGCGATCCCGAGCTTCACCGACGGCTACGGCCTGACCCAGGTGGCAGGCGCCAGCGAGGTGCACTCCGCAACCGACTTCACTATCACGGTGACCACCCCACAGCTGTCCGGCAGGCACAAGATCCGCATCTTCCTCCCCAGCGGATACGCCGCCGACCCCGGAAGGCGCTGGCCGGTGGCGTACTTCCTGCACGGCGGGGGCGGCACCGTGGACGACGCGGCCGCCGCTCCGGCCCTGCACTCCGACTCCATGATCACCGTGGTGCCGGACGGCGGTCTGAAGGGCTGGTACGCCAACTGGGCCATGCAGAACACCGCCTTGGGCGCGGCGCACTGGGAGACCTTCCACATCGCGCAGGTGGTGCCCTTCATCGACGCCAATCTGCGCACCATCGCCGACAAGTCCCACCGGGCCGTCGTCGGCCTGTCGATGGGCGGCTACGGCGCCCTGCACTACGCCGAGTTCCACCCCGACCTGTTCGGCCACGTCGCCTCCCTGTCGGGCGGCATCGACTTGGGCATGCCGGCTGTCCGCGCGGCCGTTGTGGCCACGGAACTCAACATCACGGGCGCGTGGTGCGCCGTCAGCACGTCCGGCACCGGCCGCTGCCCGGCTTACGGTCCCTACGTCGACAGCGACGCCATCTTCGGCTCCCCGTATCCCGTGCTGGGCGCCGATCGCCTCTGGAACGAGGTCGATCCCGCCGCCACGGCCAACCTGGCCAGGCTGGCCGGGCACGACATCACCCTCTACACCGGCAGCCAAGGACCCGTCGACCACTTCACCGAGATCGCCGCCAAGAACGTCAAGGCCCGCCTGGACCGGCTCGGCCTCCCCAGCCGCTTCGTCGACTACGGCAACGGCGCGACGATGGGTTCCACCTGCAACGGCGGCCACAACTACGGCTGCTGGGCCCCCGCCCTCGCCGACTACATCCCCCGTCTTGAATCCGCGTTCCGCACGACAAGCTGATCCCGGCCCCCCTCTGGTCTGTCGGCTTACTCGCGCTGGTCGAGGGCGGCCGCCCGCGGAGTAGATCGTTCGTCAGAAGCCGTGCGAGAACCTGCGATTCGTGGGCAGCTGTCGTCCTGTACACGGCCGAGGACAGGGCCGTGGGCTGCACGGCCTGCCGCCGGAGCCCAGCACCAGGCGTTCCCAGCGGGGCCGATCGGGCCGGCGTCGGTACGGGCGCGGCGACGGCGACGGCGATGCACTGGGATCCTGGGTGTGGGGGCTTGAAGCTGCCGCAGCGGAAGCTCCTACCGTTCTGACCAGGGCCGGAAAGACTGGCCCGGTGAAGCACTCGTAAGGGGAGGCGGCGATGGCCTGGCCGACTGCGGAGGTCGCCCGGATGTCGGGCGTGACGGCCCGGACACTGCGGCACTACGACGAGATCGGTCTGCTGCCGCCCGCCTGGATCGGTACCAACGGCCACCGCTACTACGAGGAAGCCGAGCTGCTGCGATTGCAGCAGATCCTCGTGTTGCGGGAGCTGGGCCTGGGGCTGCCCGAAATCGACAAGGTCCTGGCCTCGCAGGTCGACGAGGTGGAGGCCCTGCGGGGCCACCACCGTCGCCTGCTCGCCGAGCGCGACCGGCTCGACGCCCTGGCTTGCACCGTCGCCCGCACCATCACCGAACTGGAGCATTCCAGGAGGGACGCCAGACCCATGACCATCAACCGACCGGAGAACCTCTTCGAGGGGATCCAGCCCGCCCAGTACCAGGAGAGCCTGCAACACTTCCCGGATCTGGCCGAGGCGATTGACCGGCACACCGCGACGATGAGCGACGCCCAGATCGAGGCCGGACACCGCGAGCGCACGGCCCAGATGATCCGGCTGGCCGAGCTGATGGCCGCAGGCACCCCGGCCGACGCCGAACCCGTGCAGGCCGAGATCGACGCCCAGTACCAGGCATTCGCCCGGCTCCGCGCGGTATCCGCCGAGGAGTACCGCGCGATCGGGCGTTCCTGCCTGGAGAACGAGCCGTGGCGCGCGGCGTACGAGGCGATCGCGCCGGGTCTGGCCGCCTACCAGCGGGACGCCATCGAGGCGTACGCCACGACCCGGCTGACGTGAGTAGGGAGAGCAGCGGCAGGACCGGGAGGGTGAGTGCGTAGGCGGCGGTCCAGCGGGGGGAGCGCTGCCAGCGGGGGGGCGGGCCAGGCGTCGCGGGCGTTCCGCGCGCAAGGGCGGGCCGGGGAGCCGGTCCAGCTCTCGCCGTCGGGAATCTCGCCGTCCAGGCGTCCGCCCGGCGCGAGTTCGGCGCCGCGGCCCAGGACGGCGCCGGGCATCAGCATGCCGCGGTGGGCGACCCGCGCTCCGGCGCCGATCCGGACGGCTCCGATGTGCAGGATGTCGCCGTCCAGCCACCAGCCGGAGATGTCGGTGCAGCCGAGCGCCGTGAGGTGTAGCGATCTCGTGGAGGCCGAGACCGCGCCTACCGCCGTCAGCCGTCGGCGGTTGGCCCCTCCATATGTGCGCTGATCCATTGCAAGCTGCTGTCAGCCATTCCCTGCACGTACTTCTTGGCGTCGTGCTGGCCGCCCGGGATCTTCAACAGGCGCGTCTTGACGGGGCCGTGGCCGTACTGGGCGATGAACTTGTCCACCTTCGGCATCACGGTTCGTTCGAGGGTGCCGACCTGGAAGTCGAGGAAGACGTCGGGGCCCTTCTTGGCTATCAGTTTCTGGGCCAGCCTTTCCGGGTTGTTCGCTTGCTCCGCCGCTCCATAGCCCGCCCACAGTGGGGAGTCCGGCACGATGTCCGGTCCGGAAGCAATCACGGCCTTGAACTTTTCCGGGTACTTCAGTACGGCCTTCAACCCCGAGAAGCCACCGGAAGAGGAGCCCATGAAGGCCCAGCCGTCACGTGACTTGAGGGTGCGGAAATTGGCCTTCATCAGGTTGGGAACGTCCTCGGTCAGCCAGGTGCCCATCTTGGGCTGGCCGGGTATGTCGCTGCCGTCGTAATAGTTTTTGTCATTCGGGTTCAGCACCGGCATGGCGAGCAGGAAGGGCAGGCTCCTCCCCTCCTGCGACAGCTTGGCGATGGTCGCCTGGAGCTTGAGGTCGGTGCCCATCCAGTAGTTGTACGGGAAACCCTCGCCGCCGGGGAGCGCCACCATCACCGGGAAACCGCTCCTCGCGTACTTCGGCTCGCTGTACTGCTTCGGCGCCCACACCCACACCTTGCCGGTGAACCCGGACTTGGGGCCTTTGAGCGTCACCACGCCGACCGTGGTGCCATCGGGCAGGCGGTTTTGCACCCGGAAGTGGGCCTGGGGGCCGGTCGGCATCAGCGTTTTGGCCGGGTTGGCGGCGCCCCCGCCGTTCCCGCCGGATCCCGATGCCTGCTGCCCGTAGGTCACCTGGTCACTCTGGTCCGACTGACCATTGAAGTGGTTGATCACGGGCCACGCGACACCACCGAGAGCCGCCAGGACGGCGATCCCGAGGACAAAGAGTTTGGCCCGAGAGGCCCTCCGATGGCCGCGGGACCGGTGGACTCCCCTGGAAGCATGACTCATCGTGGCCCTCCGGATGCGGCTGCCCCGAAGGGCAGGACTGACGGTTCCCTTCTCCTTGAGGGGCGAATCCGCCGGAGGGTTCCAGCCCCGAAACATGAAATGAATCATGGCCAGATGTCGGCAGACGCCCGCTTGGTCCCCCTGCCCTGCGCGGTGCAGCCGGCCGCGGCACACCGACCCGCCTCCAGGCTTCGCGTACGGCGCGGTGCTGGAAGCTGTCCGCGCCGTGGCGCGCGGGCTGAGGCGGCGCGGAAGCGGCGCGCAGTCCGGATGCCCGGTCCTTCGCACGCTCCCTCACCGCTGGCTACCTAACGGTGAACGTTCCCTGAACAGTCACCGGACCAAGGCATCCCGACGGGCAGTCCGGCCCTCTGGCACACCGAACGGTAAGTCCCCCCAGGGAAGGTTCGTCCATGGTCAGCGCCACCACAGCAACCACCGCGTCGGCCCGGCGTACGGGCGACCGGCGGCTCGCCCGGAGCGGGACGCCGGGCCCGGACCCGGTGGGTCGGCCGGGTTACGCCCGGCCCGCCCTGCTGGCGATCCTCGCGGTGGCGGCGGTGCTGTTCACGTGGGACATCCAGCACAGCGGGTATCACGCGTTCTACTCGGAGACCGTGCGCAGCATGACCGAGAGCTGGAAGGGCTTCCTGTTCGGCTCGTTCGACCCCGGCAACTCGATCACGATCGACAAAGTGCCGGGCTTCCTGTGGCCGCAGGCACTGTCCGCGCGGATCTTCGGATTCCATCCGTGGGCGCTGACCCTGCCCCAGGTGATCGAGGGCGTACTCAGCGTCGCGGTCCTGCACCGTGCGGTGCGCCGCTGGGCAGGGGAGAACGCCGGCCTGCTCGCGGCGGGCGCCTTCGCCCTCACCCCGGCAGTCGCCGGGCTGTTCCGTACGGAGGTCGAGGACCCGGCGTTCACCCTTCTCGTGGTGCTGGCCGCTGACGCCACACTGCGCGCGGCACGCGAGGCCCGGCTGCGCCCGCTGCTGGCGGCCGGGATCTGGGTCGGCCTGAGCTTCCAGGCCAAGATGCTGGAGGCTTGGGCGGTACTCCCGGCGCTCGGCCTGCTGTACGTGATATCGGCCCCGGCAGTGCTGCGCCGCCGGCTGGCGCACCTGGCGGTGGCGGGCGCGGTGTGCGTGGCGGTGTCGGCGTCGTGGGTGCTGCTGGTGACGCTGACCCCGGCCAAGGACCGTCCGTACGTGGACGGTACGACGAACAACTCGGCGGTCAGCCAGGTGGTCGGCTACAACTTCGTCAGCCGCTTCTCCTCGCTCGGCATCAGTGCCAAGGACACCGGAAGCGTCTCCGTGCTGACGATGGCCGGGGCCGCTCCGGCGCATGCATCCAGCCGGTCCGGGCCCCATGCCACCGCCGCGCGCTGGGGCAAGATGTTCGGCCCGTCGCTGGCCTCGCAGGTCGGCTGGCTGTACCCGGCGGCGGCACTCGCCGTGGTGTGCGGTCTGGCGTGGCGGCGTGGCAGACCGCGTACGGACCCGTTGCGGGCGGGCTTCGTGCTGTGGGGAGTGTGGCTGACGACGTTCTTCCTGGTGTTGAGCGCCGGGGCGGTCGGCGGCCATACGTACTACATGGGTGTGGTGGCCGTGCCGCTGGCAGCGCTGTTCGGTGCCGGGATGGTGCAGTTCTGGCATGCCTGGCGCCGCGGTGGCCGGGCACGGGCATGGGCGCTGCCGACGGCGGTGGTGAGCACGGTGGCCTGGTCGGCCGGCGTCTCGGAGCTCTTCCCCTCGTTCCTGCCATGGCTGGCCCCGGCCGCGATCACACTCGGTGCGGGCGCGCTGGCGCTGCTGGCGCTGTCCCGCACCGGTGACGAAGGGACGCGGCGGCGGTTGGCGGTGCTGGGCCTCGGCGTGGGCATCGCGGCCATGCTGCTTCCGTCCGCCGCGTGGGCCTCGTCGGTCCTGAATCCTGCGTACGGCCACTCCGGTATGGGCTCGACCGGGCCGGTGGCCACCAGGCACCGCGCCATGCATCACCGGGCCTCCGCCGCCCCGGCCTCCTCCCGCCGGACGGCGGCCAAGACCCCGGACGGGACCTCGCTCAGCCGGAATCAGCGGCAACTCCTGGCGTACACCCGGGCCCACCAGGACGGCGCCACCTACCTTTTCGCGACGACCAGTTGGCGGGTCGCCTCCCCGTACGTCCTCCATGCGGGCGCCAACGTGCTCCCCATGGGCGGCTTCACCGGCGCCGTGCCCACGCCCACCGGCGCGGAGTTCCGCCACCTCATCGCCACCGGCCGGCTGCGTTACATCGTGCTCGGCGGACCGGCGACCGCCCCGGGCCGTTCCGTCGCCCGCTGGGTACGCGACCACTGCCCGCCCGTACCCCACCAGCCGTCACAGCTCTACCGCTGCTCGCCATCGTCCGCCGCGTCCCTCGCGCCCCAGGACCGGTAACCGGCGAAGAACGCCGCGGCCACGCGGTCGGTCACGACGGCCTCCTCTCCCGAACGGCGGCGATGATTTCGACAGCTTGACGCTGCGCGGGATGGCCTCACCGTGATCTACGTCCGCGACCACCTCGACTCCTCAGCCGGACAGGTGCCACTGGCACTCGGCGCCTACGGAGTCGGATCCATGGTCGTCGCGCTGATACTGCCACGCGCCCTCGACCGGATCTCCGAGGCGGCGGGGTGCTGGCGGTACGCCTGTGGCCGTCGCACAACGCGGGCCACGTCGCACACCTCCACACCACCTGGCCGACAGCGGGCGGGCACGTGCCGGTCCGCTGATCCACCTGGGCGGAACACCAGGCGAAGACAGCGGGTGTTGCAGTTACCTCGCGTACATCAAGCGGCATGGGGCGGATGCGGGAGGGTGGGGAGGGTGATCCATACGACGGCGCCGCCGTCGGGGTGGTTGAAGGCGCCGTACTCGCCGCCGGCGGCGCGCGCTGTGGCGGCGGTGATGGCCAGTCCGAGGCCGGTGCCGCTGGTGGCGCGGGAGCGGTCGGCCTGGGTGAAGCGGTCGAAGGCGTGCGGGAGGAAGGCGGGCGGGAAGCCGGGGCCGTGGTCGCGGACCTCGATGCGGACCTGGTCCCCGTCGGGGCGGGCGGTCGCTTCGACGGGGCCGCGGCCGTGCTGCTGGGCGTTGTGGATCAGGTTCGTGACCGCTCGCTCCAGGCGGTCGTGCGGGACGGCGGCGGTCAGCCCGGCGGGGCAGCCGATGGTGACGGCCTTGCCGGGATCGCCGTTGCGCAGGCGGGCGGCCACGCGCTGGAGAAGCCGGGCCAGGTCGGGCACCGTCACCCCGGCCGGGCTGGTCTCGCGGCGGTCGGTGCGGGCGAGCAGCAGCAGGTCCTCGGCGAGCTGGACGAGCCGTTCGGTTTCCTCATGGGCGGAGACGAGGGCGGCATGCAGTTCGGCGGCGTCGCGGGGACGGCGTAGGGCGAGCTCGATTTCGGTGCGCAGCAGGCTGAGCGGGGTGCGCAGTTCGTGGCTGGCGTCGGCGACGAAGAGCCGCTCGTGGTCGAGGGCGGTCTGGAGACGGGTGAGCATGTCGTTGAGGGTGGCGGCGAGGCGGGCGATCTCGTCGCGGCTGGGCGGTACGTCGAGGCGGTCATCGGGGGTGTCCTCGGTGACGGCGGCGGCCTGGGTGCGCATCCGTTCCACTGGGCGCAGGGCTGCGGCGGCGAGAAGGTAGGCGCCGAGGGTGGCGAGGACGAAGACGATGGGCAGGGCGGTGAGCAGTTCGCGCAGGAGGTCGTCGAGGGCCGCCTGCTGGGCCTGGTGGGCGATGCCGGTGGCGGTGCCGTATTCGCTCTGGGACTCTCGGAAGCGGCTGAGGGTGAGGTAGCCGGCGCCGACCAACACCAGGGCCATCACGGCGGCGAAGATCGCGGTGAGGCGGATGCGGAGCGGGATGCGGTTCATGGCGTACGGGTGGTGGTACGGCCGCCGTCGCGGCGGATCCGGTATCCGGCGCCGCGGACGGTCTCGACGGCCCGGGTGCCGTAGGGGCGGTCGATCTTGTCGCGCAGGGCTTTGATGTGGGCGTCGACCACGTTGGAGCCGGGGCAGGTGCCCAGGTCCCAGCAGTGCTCGACGAGCATGGCGCGGGTCAGCACGGTGCCGGGCCGGTGCATCAGCGCCTCCAGGAGGGCGTACTCCTTGCCGGTCAGGGGGATCTCCTCGTCGCCGCGCCGCACGGTCCGGGTGGCCGGGTCCAGTGACAGGTCGCCGACGGTCAGCACGGTGGGGCGTTCGATCGGGCCGCGGCGGATCAGGGCCCGTAGCCGGGCCATCAGCTCGTCCAGGCTGAAGGGTTTGGTGAGGTAGTCGTCGGCGCCGCCGTCCAGACCGTGCACCCGGTCGGTGACCGCGTCCTTGGCCGTGAGCATCAGCACGGGCAGCCAGATACCGCGTCGCCGGAGGGTCGCGCAGACCTCGCAGCCGTCCAGGCCCGGCAGCATCACGTCCAGCACCATCGCGTCGTAGGCGGCGACGTCGGTGAGGGCGAGGGCCTGTGGGCCGTCGGCGGCCGTGTCGACGGCATATCCCTCCTCGGTGAGGGCCCGGCGTAGCAGGTCCCGCATCTTGGGCTCGTCCTCGACCACCAGGATTCGCATCGCACCTTCCCTCGTCCGCCGCTGCCGCGCACGTCGCCGTGCCTTTCACGATCCCTGCCACTGATGAAGGTGGCATGAAGTCGCCCGAGCGGGTGGGTCTTCATGGCAGCTTCATCTGGGGCGGCTTCTCTGACCACATAGGCACTTCGACATCGACACGATTCGACGAGGAGTGGTCATGTCACCCCGTTCGATCACCAAGCCGGCCGCGGCGGCCACCGCAGCACTCCTCCTGGCAACGGGCGCCGGCCTGCTGACAGGCTGCGGCACCCAGCCGAAAAGCGACGCCGCTGGGGGCACGAGCGCGGTCGCGGCGCAGGCCGTCTCCCAGCACAGCAACCTTCAGCAGCCCGTGCAGACCACGCAGGCGGACTGGAAGCCCGTCGCCGATGCTCTCGGCCGCACCGGAATGCTGATGAAGGGCACCGTCTACCGTGTCCCGCTGCCCCGAAAGGACCTCAAGGTCACCACCCAGGGCGTCACCGTCAAGCCGGGCCTGTCCCTCGGCGGCTACGCGGCGTTCGTCAAGTACCGGCACACGACCATGCTCATGGGCGACCTTGTCGTCACCGAGCACGAACTGCCCAAGGTCACCGACGCTCTCCAGGCCGCCGGCATCCAGCAGACCGCCCTGCACAAGCACCTGCTCCAGCAGTCCCCGGCGATCTGGTGGACGCACATCCACGCCATGGGCGATCCGGTGAAACTCGCCAAGGGCCTCAAGTCCGCCCTCGCCGCGACCTCCCTCCCGCCCGCCTCGCCGCCCCCGGCCACCCAGCCGCCGATCGCCCTGGACACCGCCGGCATCGACAAGGCACTCGGCCGCAAGGGCACTGCCGACGGCGGTATCTACAAGTTCACCATCGCCCGCAAGAACACCGTCAACGACGGGGAGTACGTGCTCCCGCCCGCCCTCGGCCTGACCACCGGTATCAACTTCCAGCCCCTCGGCGGCAACAAGGCAGCCATCAAC
Organism: Streptomyces natalensis ATCC 27448; assembly: GCF_000935125.1. Classification (GTDB taxonomy): domain Bacteria; phylum Actinomycetota; class Actinomycetes; order Streptomycetales; family Streptomycetaceae; genus Streptomyces; species Streptomyces natalensis. The sequence continues at coordinate 118,147 of NZ_JRKI01000029.1, forward strand.
GGCGACTTCGTCATGACCGCGCCCGAGATACAGAACGTCATCCAGGCGCTCCGCAAGGGCAACATCGACATCGTCGAGCTCCACAACCACACCCTGAACGAGCACCCGCGCCTGTTCTACATGCACTTCTGGGCCACCGCCGACGGAGTCACCCTGGCCAGGGCACTGCGCCCGGCCCTGGACGCGACCACGCCGGCTCCCGCGTCCTGATCGGCTGAGGCCGGATCGGCCAACTACCTGTACGGAACAACCCGACCGTCCCGCCGCCGCTCGCCACCCACGGGCAGCGGCGGACCGCCCACGCCGCTTCGCCGCCGACCCAGGGAAGCCCGCACATGATCCGTCGTCTCAGCCCCCGCGCCCTGCTGGCCCTGACCGTGGGCCTGGTCCTCGCTGTCGTCGCCGTCGTGGTCGGCGTATTCCTCACCCGCGGGGACGGCCAGCCGCCCAAGGTGACGCTGCCGCTCCACCCGGTGAAGGAGATCGCCCTGCCGGGTGACAGCTCCCGCTTCGACTACGCGAGCCTCGATCCCGGCCGCGGGCTGCTGTTCATCGCCCACCTCGGCGCGAGCCAGGCCATCGAGGTGGATGTGCACGCGGGGCGCGTCGTACGGACCATCGACGGCCTGCCCGGCGTCCACGGCGTGCTGGTCGTCCCCGCCCTGCACCGGGTGTACGCCACCGCCACCGACGCCAACCAGGTGGTGGCTCTCGACGAGACCACGGGCACCGTCCTGCACCGGAGCCCCACCGGCGACTACCCCGACGGGCTGGCCTACGACCCGGTGCACGGCACGGTGTGGGCCACCAACGAATCCGGCGGCTCGGAGACCGTCGTCGACGCCGCCACCGGAGCGGCCCGCGGCACCGTGCCCGTCGGCGGCGAGGCCGGCAACGTCGCCTACGACCCCACCACCCGGCGGATGCTCGTCGACGTCCAGACCCGCAACGAACTCGCCGTCATCGATCCGGCCACCCTCCGCATCACCCGCCGCGTCCCCCTGCCCGGCTGCGACCACGACCACGGACTGATCCTCGCCCCCGCCGACCGGCTGGCCTTCGTCGCCTGCGACGGCAACGCCCGCCTGCTCACCGTCGACCTGACCACCTGGCACGTCACCGCAACCGACCAGGTCGGCGAGGATCCCGACGTACTCGCCTACGACCCCGCCGCCGGCCGCCTGTACGTCGCCGCGGAGTCCGGCTGGGTCACCACCGCCGACAACCACAACAGGCGCCTCACCATCACCGGCCGCGCCCACCTCGCCGACGGCGCCCACGTGGTCGCCGTCGACCCCACCACCCACCTCAGCTACTACCCCGTCCCGCACGGCTCCGCCGGACACCCCACCCTCCTCGTGTACCGGCCCGGACCATGACCCCTGTGACGCCGCTCCATCGCAGTGGCCGTTGACTGTGTCGTGGCCAGGACCAGGCGGTGGAGACGGCCGGAGAAGTTGTTGTTCATGCCGTACGTGAGGTGTCCGCCGTGGGCGACGTCCAGGGCGAGCACGGTGTCCCCCCGGCCGAGGCGCGCCATGTAGGCGGCCGCGTTGGCCTGGGCGCCGGAGTGCGGCTGGAGGGTGGCGTGCTCGGCGCCGAAGAGGACCTTGGCGCGTTCGATTGCGACGCTCTCGACGACGTCCGCGTGCGCGCATCCGGCGCAGCTTTTCGTCGCGAGGACGATGCCCTCACCCAGCCCCGCGGCCCGGCAGCGGTCCGGGAGTGCTGCATACCGTCCGGACTGCTCTCCCCGGCTCACTCGGCGATGCTCCAGCAGTTCTTGCGCGGCAGGTCCGACAGCAGCGCCAACACCATCGCGCTATACGGCTAGAACACGAGGTCGCGCTGATACCAGGTGCCTGGCTTGCCGCTGAGGTGAGCCGGGTCGGCCGGGCCGACAGGGACGAACCCGGCCTTGGTCAGCACCTTCTGGGACGCGGCATTCTGCCGGGCGGTGGCCGCCCGCAGTGTGCGCAGCCCGTGCTGGGCCGCCGCCAGCCGGCACAGCTCCCGGACGGTCGCGGTCGCCACGCCACGGCCGGCAACATGCTGGGCGACCCGATAGCCGAGTTCCGCAGTGTGGTCTTCGATGTCGACCAGATTGAACCTGCCGAGTACCGAACCGTCCTCGGCGACGAGCACGTGGAAGGCGCAGATGCCGGCCGCCTGCTCAAGCCAGCAAGGCGTTGTACCGGGCGGCGAACTGGTCGAAGAAGTCGTCGCCGCGGTCGGGGACCGAGGCAGCGAAGTAGGCGCGGTTCGCCAGCTCGAAGGCCAGGACCGCCGGGGCATGACCGGCATGCAGCCGCTTCAGCTCGGGCATTGCCCGACCTTACCCAGACAGCGCGCCGTGGCCACCTGAGTTTCCGCCAGTGGCAGACAAGCCCCAAGCCCAAGGCACATAACGATCTACGGCTGGAGTACCAAGAGCGAAATCGCCCCCCTTGTGACATCCGCCATAGGCGTTTGAGGTGGCAACTAAGGCAGATAGCAGATGAATCTCCTACGACATATGGGATTTGTCCGTCTTGGTTGAGGAACGGCCCATGGATGCCTGGATCGCTATCCGACCGGCCCCGCCGGTGGGGCCCGCCTCGGCGCGTAGGGACTTCTGACGGAGAAGCACCAATTCGCGGAAGATCCACACCATGGAAAGCATGTCCGCACGTCCGCGGCAAGTGGCATCCACTACTACTAGACACAATAGTATTGAGGTTTCTTGCCCTGCGCGGCGATGGTCCCAAGAATGACGACCCCACGGCATCTCCACGGCTCAGTGAGGTAATCGATGACAAAGCACCGCCGAAAGCGGAACTACCGGAAAATAACGATTGCCGCTTTTGCCGTAGGTGCCGTGGCCGTGCCCTCCGTCGCACTGGCGTGCCTGAACGGGCAGGGGGACGAAGACGGTCAGGCCGACGCTCGATCGAAGAGAGACTTCTCCCAAAGCCGGCACCAGCACCACCATTGGTCGGCGACGGACGCCTGGAGCCCGACGCCGACGGTGAAGCCGGCGCAGTCGACGAAGGCCCCCTCGCCGTCTTCGGACGCCTCGCACTCCGCACCCCCCTCCAAAGCCCCCTCTCCGTCCTCGCCCCCCTCGCATTCCGCACCCCCGACGAAGGCCCCCGTCCCGCCTTCACCCGCTTCGCCATCCGCACCCCCGGCTTCCGGGACCGCGGCCCGCATTCTGGAAATCGTCAACAGTGAGCGCAGCAAGGCCGGATGCTCACCGCTGACCCTGAATGCGAAGCTGAACAAGGCCGCGCAGGACCACAGCAAGGACATGGCGGGCCACAGCAATATGTCCCACACCGGTTCCGACGGCTCTTCTCCGGGCGACCGGATCACGCAGGCCGGCTACAACTGGACCGCCTACGGCGAGAATGTCGCCTACGGCTACTCCACTCCCGAGAGCGTGATGAGGGGCTGGATGTCCAGCCCCGGCCACAAGCGCAACATCCTCGACTGTTCGTTCAAGGAGATGGGCGTGGGGCTCGCACAGCCCGGCGATTACTGGACGCAGGATTTCGGCACGGCGGGATAGCGGAATTCCGGCGCGCCCCGTCCATCGGGGCGTTTCGTCGATCATGCGGTGAGCCAGATGAGGGTGCCGGCGGGCGGATAGCGACGAAGCAGCGGTCTGGGTTCTTCTCGTAGCAGTTCAGGGCCGTCGCCACCCGCTACGACAAGCGCGGGTACGTCCATCTTGGCACCGTCACCGCTGCCGCCCTCCTCATTTGGCTCCGGTCGTGATCGGAGCCAGAACGCGGGCGGGCCGGCTGGTCGCCCTTGCAGCGATGGTCTGTCGGCTCAGGAATCGAGCACGGCGGCAATGGCTTCGATCTCTACGAGCTGGCCGTCGTAGCCGAGCACGGTGACACCCATCAACGTGCTGGGCACGTCGTGGTCGCCGAACGCAGTCCGGACAACCCCCCACGCCGTCACCAGGTCCTCCCGGCGGTGAGAGGCAACGAGAACGCGTGTGCTGATGACATCCTGCAGTGACGCACCGGAGTCTGCCAGAGCGGTCCGCATATTCTCCACGGCCTTGGCCGCCTGCCCCGCGACGTCTCCGATTGCCGCAGTGGAGCCGTCCTCATTCAGCGGACATGCTCCGGCCAGGAAGATCAGCCGCGACTCGGCCGGGGCCGTGGCCGCGTAGGCGTACTCGGCAACATCGGACAGGGACGCAGAGCGAATCAACGTGACGGCACGCGGCACGGGCTTCCTTTCGCGGTAGATCCGGGACACTCACGACCTTCTCAAAGATCGACTCCGCGTTCGACCCAATTTCCTGTCCGCCAACTCCCGCGATGGCCACTGCCGTCGGCCGCCGAATCGATCGGCATCGTCAGCCCATCAGTACCCGTCACATGCTGATCCCCCTACCCAAACCCGACGAATCACGTGATCGAAGAGACGCCGCCTGGGCAGGCGGACCCCAACTCCCCCTCCATCAAACGTTTTTCAAGGAGATCCCGCTATGGCTGTTGTTGGTGAGCCCGGCTATCAATCGTCGCGGAATGGCTTTGGGTGCGGATCCTCTGAAGTGACGGTGGGGATCAGGCGGTGAGGCTGTAGTTCCGCTGGTCGGGGCCTGGGTCAAGGCGTTGATGTTCGCGGGCCGCGTGAAAGTTCCAGTAGTCCTCGAAGTCGCCGTTCGTGATCGGTGCGCGGAGTTGGTGGGAGCGCTGCTGGCTCCCGATGGAGCTCTCAGTGCGTGGGTCGAGTGCCATCACGTCGGCACCCCGGGCCTGGAGACCCGAACCGGGCCGGCCAGGGCCCGGCGGCGTCACTCTGGAGGGCCGCTGAGGATGCGGGAGACCAGGCGAGCCAGATCGCGGAGCAGACTGGTGGATGTCGCCTGCTTGGTCACCCGGAAGCGGAACTCCGACTTCCCCTCGGTGCGCTTGATCTCGATGTCTATCTTCGTCTGAAGCCAGGACACCAGGGCGCCCAACAGCACTGCGGAAACAACGGCATGCTCCACGCTCATCTGCTCGTCCGCGGGCGGATCGGCCAGGACGGCCGCCGTGAGCTGCGCTGTCTCGGCGTCACGGGACAGCTCGGCAAGGAGTCGGCGTGTGGCGGCATGGTCGTGCACGCCCTCCATCGCCGCGGCCACGGCCTCGGGCGACCGGCCACCCGCACGGAGCAGGGCCTCGATCAGGGCTTGGGCCTCGGAGGCGTCCAGGGGCGTCTGGATCGGGTCGGAACCGCCGAGGTCCTCGGCGATCTCCTGGAGGGAGAGCTGCACCACACGGTCGGTCAACTTGCCGAATTCCTTGACGGGTTCGAGCGGAGTGGTCACAGTCGGCTCCAATCGCCGGAGAGGGAAAGCGCAGCCCAGTGGTAGGGGTGGGCCTGCCAGTGGTGGTCTGGCCGCGCGAGCATGTTGCGTTGTGCCTGCCAAAAGGCGCGCCAGACCGGCTTGTGCGGGTCGGCGGCAAGACGCTGGTAGAAGTCCGCGAGGAAGCGTCGGGAGCTCGTCTCGTCGACGTTCCACAGCGCGGCCACTACGCTGCCGACGCCCGACCTCAGCAGCGCCTCCACCAGGTCTTCGACGTCGCCAGCGGCGAACTCGTCGTATCCGGTAGCGCAGGCACGCAGAGTGAGGAGGTCCAAGTCCAGTACATAGCGGGCAAAATCTCGGACCGTGATCAGGTGGTCGAGACGCGCGCGGACCGAGAGCTGGCCCGGGGTCTTGCTCGGGAGCTTCCCGTCATGGGAGACCAGGAGTCCGGAGTCCAGAGGCTCGCGCCGGTCGAAGTATCCGTGGCAGGTGAGGTGGGCGATCTGGGCTGTGGCCAGGCGCCGGAGGACCGTATGTCGGTCCGCAGCCGTTCCGGTCAGCCGGTCCACCGACCAGGAGGGGGCCGTCAGCAGGTCGGCGTCGTTTTCGAAACGCTCCGGGGCGGGATCCTCCCGCGCAGCCACGCCCGCGCAGAACACCGGCCGGGTTCCAGCTGTCGTGAATCGGGGCCTGCCACCGGCGACCAGAGCTTGGGGGTGTGGCACCCGGACAACGGCGTGGGCGGCGGCGAGCGGTCGGCCGTCCGGCATCGGGACAGCATGCAGTGGGATTCTCCGCATCGGCCCTTCCCCGGCGACGAGCAGGAGTTCCCGGTCGCGCACGTACGGCAGGAAGGCCGCGATCAGGGGCGTGAGCGAGTCAAGGAATGGGGTAGGTCGACGCCATGGCCGGCGCGGATGCAGTGGTGGCAGCGGCGGGAAGGTGTGCGGGTCGCCGTCGAAGGCGCGGTGCAGATCGGTGACCGCGTCAGTGAGCTGCTTGCGTCCGATGGGCACCCGGTTCACGCGGAGCGCCTCGGTGGCCGGGACGTACGTGAAGACCGTGGTCTGGTCCTCTCCGGGGAAGAACGCCAAAAACGCGCAGTGCTCGGCCGAATGCTCACTCCGCAGACGCTCGCGAACGGACGCGAACCCGGTGCGGCGTCCGGGCTGCGCGACCTCCTCGTGGATGTCGAAGGCCAGTTCTTCCGGGGACAGGGCGCTGGGCACGTGCAGCTCCCGCCCATGGTCGAGCAGCAGGTCTGCGAGGAGGTGGTGGAGGGCCCGGTGCTGCCGGACGGCCGCCCGCATGCTCTGCGGGTCCGCGACGCCGGTGTCCGCGTCCGCCTCTGCGGCGAGGCGGCGCAGGAGTGCTGTACGCGACTGCCACAGCAGATCGACGGCGAGTTGGCGGTCTGCGTGCGAACCGGCTGCAAGCGTCTCGGCCAGGTCGGCCGTCACTGCGTGGTACTGAAACTGCTCCGGATCCTCCTGCGTCTGCTGGCGAAGACGGCTGAGCAGTGTTGCTGCTTCCTGACGTCGCCCCTGTCGACGGTGCTGGAGGGCCAGGGCGCGATCAAAGAGCAGCGAGACGCGCCGGTACCCGGGAGAGGAAGGTGCTTTCGGGCCGGCGAAGCCGTCGAGAAAGATCTCAACGAGCGAGATCAGCAGGTCTGTCTCCGGGACGTCTTGGGTCAGCCGAGAGGCGAGCCGACTCAGGCCAGTGCCGAGCGACTGCAGATCGGGGGTGAGCGTAACGATGAAGCCCTGGAAGAGGTTCTCCACCATCTCCTCCCCGCTGCCGGACTCCAGGGCCGCGTCGCTCAGCCCGAACCGGGCCGCCGACTCGACGAGAGCCCAGCCGTCTTGGCCACCCACCAGCTCCAGCGCGCGCTGGTGGCAGGAGCGGGCCCCCGCTGCGTCGCCGGCCATGCGCAGAGCCTCACCGAGGTGGTTCAGCGCGTGGGCCAGCGCCACGTCCTCATCGGGACGCCGGGTCTGGATGAGGTCGATGACCCGGCGGTGTTCGCGCACTGCGTCGCGGTGCCTGCCCACTGCGGAGAAGGCATCGGCCAGCCCCGTCCGAGCGAGTGCCTCCACCAGATCGTCGCCGATCGGCTCGGCCAGTTGGCAGGCACTCGCGAAGGCGTGCCGCGCGCGGCCGTGCAGCCCGAGGCTCTGGTACAACGATCCGCGCTTGAGGTGGAGATGACCCGCGGCAAGGTAGGCCGAGCCGCCGTGCGGCAGCAGGTCCGGGCCCTCCGGGTCGGCGTCGACGGACTCCAAGATATCCAGCGCCTCGCGGTTGCGGTGCACACGTTGCAGCGCATAGGCGAGATGCACCCGCACCTCAGCGATGCGGGCCTGCTCGTCCCGGTCCGTGCAGGGCAGGGCATCTGTTTTCCGGGCACTGGCGAGCGCGGCCTCAAGGTCACCGCGGTCGAGGTGTTCCAGCACTATCTGTTCCAGGACCATGCGCGGTTTCGTGGGCGCGGCCGGGAAGACCTCGTCGATCCGGGAGCGCTGCCTGCGCCGGTGCGCGAGGAGTTCCCAGCTGCCCCGGCTCTCCTCCACCAGTCGCACTACCTGGAGTGCGGCCTGCTCGGCGGCCGGGCGCCCGGTCGCACGGAGCCGGTCCCTGCGGAGCAGGAGCGCCCCCCAGAGTTTGTCCCACGCGCACGCGCCGGCGTTGTTGAAGAGCAGGGACTCCGCCTGGAGGAGCGACGAGGCGGCGAGGAGTTCGTCGACCAGGCGCTCGGCGGGGTCTTTCATGCACCGCGCTCCCCGCGCCGCGGGCGATTCTCTTCCAGCAGTGACTGCAGATCGCTCCGTGCCCGGCGGACCAGGTCCAGAACGGGTGCTTCTGGCGCCCGCGCCTCCAACTCTCGTGTAGCTGCGTCCAATTCAGCGTCCCACCGGGAGTCCCCGGCCCCCACTCGTGCCACACAGAGCGCCCCGACCAGGACCTCCAGCGGCTTCGGATCGCTGGGGTCGGCGGCGTGCGCCCAGCGCACGGTCTCGAGCAACTCCTCGTCGGTGACCGGGCTCAGCACCATTGACTTGAGCTCGTACATGGCCGTCGCCAGGCGGCCCGCATCGCCAGGCTTCGCCCGGCCCTGCTCGATCGCCTCACGCAGCGCCTCGATCCTGCGCTCGACGAACCTGCGCTCCTGAGCCAACCGCATCTCGATATCGGACACTGCTCCCCCATCTCAGATCACCCAGCGGCCAATCGGGTCTGCTGACTCGGACGCCTCCAGGAAGCAAAGGGTTGCAGGAGGGCGCGAAGGAGGCAGTGGAGGCTGCCCGAACCCAGCAACTTGGCCAGCCGCTGCGGGAGTTCCACGTCATCGACGATGACCTCCGTGCCGCACACCGGGCCGAGGCCGGGGAGGCTCTCCCTGCGCAGACCATGACGATCAAGCCCTGGTGGAGACTCCGGTAAGAGCACATGCCACGGACTACTCGTGACCGCACTCACCGACGATCGTGGCCGGCTGCTCTGGGTCTCCGCGGCCCGGCCCGGACGCACCTCGGAGATCACCGCCTGCCGGCACGACCACCTCACCGCCCATCTGCGCGCGACCGGCCTCGGCGCCATCGCCGACCTGGGCTAAGACAGTCACCCGCTTGGTCACCGAGGCCGACGGCACCTGGAGCCGATACGCCCCCGGCGACCACACACGGTGATTGACTGGCCGATCAATCACCGCTGCGTGGGCCTTGCACGCTGGGTAAGACGGTCGACGGTCAGGCGACGGCCGGCTGAACCGTCAAGGTTCCTTCGGCGGTGTCGATCGTGGCCTGAGTGCCAAGTGGGATGGTCGGAGGGTGCGGGCCGTGTCCGGCAGGGAGTCCGCCGAGAACAGGAACACCCAGGCGCGTCAGCCGGTCGCGTAGGACGTCGGCGATGCCCCATCCACCCAGGGTTGGATCACCGGCATCCTGGTCGAAGCCGAGGAACTGGCCAAGTGCGACACCGCACAGCCCCTCCAGGACCCCAGTACGGGTCAGCTGGGTCAGTGCGCGGTCGACCTCTCCCAGCCCTGTGCCTCTTTGGTGTTCGAGAAAGAGGATCGCCCCCTCAAGGCTCGGCAGACCGGCTCCGGCCTCGGTGCGGATCGCATCAAGGTTGCCGCCGACCAAGACACCGGTCGCGGTTCCCTCGACGGTGACCGCCGCGCCGGCTTGGCCGGTGTCCCGGTGGATGATGACAGGGTCGGTGGTCATCAGCGCGCGGCGAAGCGCTTCGGCCGACGCCGGCCCGGACCATTCGTCGCTCCAGTTGGCGAACGGGCCATGCAGCGAGGCCAGACCGCATCGCGCCCACAGGGCGAGGTGGAGGTGGGTGATGTCGCTGAAGCCGACCAAGGGTTTTGGGTCGCGCCGCAAGGCATCGATGTCCAGATCGTCGACGATGCGGTAGGCGCCTTTGCCGCCCCGGGTGGCAATCACCGCGCGGACTCCCGCGTCACCGAACGCGGAGTTCAGGTCGAGAACGCGATCCTCATCTCGGCCAGCCATATACCCCCATTGGTCGAAGACGTGCTCGCCCAACTCGACCCGAAGCCCCCATGACGTCAGTAGCTCGACGCCACGGGCGACTCCCTCGCGGCTGGGAGGACTGGCTGGAGAGACGATCCGCACCCGATCCCCGGGCCGTAACCGCGGCGATTGCACGGTCTGATGACTGTCGCAGTTGTTCATGCCGGGGCCTTCCTCCAACCCGCCGAGCCGAAGGTGTGCCGTCTACATCAATCACTCACCGTCAACGCAGCCAGCCAGCCAGCCGTCAGCCGTCAGCCGTCAGCGAATACGCGACACCTGAACATGCGAGCTCACCAGTCTCGCCACCCAATAGGGTGCGCACATCGTTGTTTGACGGACCGCCAGGCCCCGGGGCCTGGCGCACCCCCTCGGCACCCGGCCGAGAGCACTGTAGTCCTCCCCCGGTATCGGCTGCACCACGGATACGGCACGCAGATCGTGATCATGCGGGAGGTGAGAGCCGGCCCCTGGCGACGGCCATCGACCCGGTCGGGAAGCTCGATCTGGAGGTCGTACCACCACGTGCCGGAGCGGTCCCGGCGCCGGCGGGTCACCGGCGCTGTAAGGCGCTGGCCGTCAGGGAGGGTGACCTCCGCCCGCGGGGCCGAGGCGCCTGGTGGGCCCTCGCATTCGCCGTCCATCACGGGGCCGAGGCTGTATCCACTGCCTCATCGTGGCCGACGCGCTTGAGCCCCGAGCGTGCGGTGACCGGGTCGCCGCACGTAGCCCAGAAGGGGTGGGGAAAGATGTGGTCGACGAGCTCCATCTCACGGGCTCGTAGCGCAGCCACCTGCGCTTTCTGTTCCTCCGTCCATCCCGGGGAGTCGGGCCGCGAGGACTCGCAGGAACGACCGCCCTCCTTGGTGTGCGTCAAGCCGGGTTAGGGACTCCACCGACCATGGCAGCCGCTTGTAGAGGGCGGACAGCTCTGGCCGGACCTTGCGCAGCTCCCTCCGCGCGTCCAGCAGATCGCGCGGGAAATCGAAAGCATTGGGTGTCTTGGCCACACCCAAGGAATACGCTCACACATTCGATTGCCTGGTCGTGGTGCTACCCGCGTCTGCTTGATTCCCGCGTGCCCTGTGTCATCGAACTTTGAGCGCGCGCCATCGGAGCTTGATCAATTCGCCGCCCGCCTGCTTACCCACCAGATCGCCGACTCCGGCTGGCACGAGCGCTGGAACTGCCTGCCGTTCCCGAACAGCATCCAGGTCAGCGACCGGGACGACTCCCCGAGCGTGTCGATGACCTTTCGAACTGCCGAGCCGTACCTCAACAGCACACCCCTCTGGTACTCCATGTCCGTGTCCGCTCACGAGCCCGTCGAGGACCAGGTCCGACAGTTCATCGAACAGATCACGACCACCGACCCCCGCGAGGCCGCACAACGCCACTGACGGGCCGACGATGACCCCTGACCGGGCCAGGTTCAGCCGCCCCTCCGAGATTCTGCAGAAGCCACCTCTATTGAGAACGCGGCCCAGCGGGATTTCCAACCGGCCTGACAGGTAGGCAGCCCACGGTGAGCTCCACGGACAACTTCGATGCGACGGGACAGACGGTATCGCCTGATTGGGGTGAGTTCATCGGGAGCGGCTGATTCCTCATGCCTGTCATGAAATATCTCGCTAGTCTGCGGACTCCATAGACGATCACCCGAAGCGGGAGAAGCGCGTGTCTAAGATCGCCCTGTTCGGCGCCACGGGAACCATCGGATCCCGCATCCTGGACGAGGCGCTCCGTCGCGGCCATCAGGTTACGGCCGCCGTACGTGACCCAGCGAAAGTCACCACGACCAGCCCTGCGCTGACCGTTATTTACGGTGACGTTCTCGACCCTGAGTCCGTCGCAGAGGTGGCGAAGGGACAGGACGTCGTAGTCAGCGCGGTCGGCGGCGGCGGCGGACCGGGCCACATCGCCACCATCCAGCCCGCCGCCGAGGCACTGGTCGAGGGCCTGCGCCTGCTGGGCGGGGAGATGCCCCGACTGATTGCGGTCGGCGGCGCCGGCTCGCTCCGCAAGCCCGACGGCATCCAGATCTGGGACACCGAGGGTCTCCCGATCCCGCTGCTGCAGATCATGCACGCCCACGGCGACGCGCTCGACTACTACCGCACCGTCTCCGACATCCGGTGGACCAACATCAGCCCGGCCGCGTCCATCGAGCCCGGCGAGCGCACCGGCACCTACCGCACCGCCCTCGACGACCTGATCGTCGCCGAAGACGGCAGCAGCCGGATCTCCACCGAGGACTATGCCGTCGCGCTCCTCGACGAGCTCGAGCAGCCCGCCCACCTCGGCGAGCGCTTCACCGTCGGCTACTGACCGCGGATCCGGCGTTGGTGCTCAAACATCGGTGACACGCGCTCAAAGTTCCCTACGTTCTTCTCCGGGACCGGGCGGCTGCGTGGTGGTGCCGCCGGGGTAGCCGGGCTCCTTCGTGATGCCGCGGTGGTCAGCGGGCGCTTGAGGCGGCGGGGCCCCGGGCAGCCGGGCCAGTGCACCCACCGCAGCGACTCCGCCTCTTCCGGCGGCAGTCGCCGACTTCCTCCGCCTCATCGAGTTGGACGAGCTCGACCAGGGCCAGTTGCACGACCGTCCTCGTTCGCGGCGGACCCCATCCCTTCGGGCTTGCCGTCCGCCCGCTGTTGTGCGCAGCAGGGGGGAGGGCCCGCCTCCGTGATCAGCGGCGGGAGCGGAGCGCCGCGAGAACGGCGTAGCTGCTCGCGAGCAGGTCGGTAGCGACCCGCCCGTACCAGGTGTTGGCTGCGGCGGTTCCCGTCGCACTGCATCTGGCAGTTGGTGGCCCGCAGGCCTGTGAGGCTGCCATGCCGAATGAGGACTTCGGCCTTCGTCGTTCTCAAACGACATGGCTTTCGAAGAAGTCGCCGATGGCTGAAAGCGGCGCCAGGCTCCCATCGGATCCGATCCTGGTGGCCGCGCCGGATCATCCGTCGGCGGCGACCTGGTCGGCCACGGAGAAGTCCGTTCCGCAGTCGGGGCAGGTAGCGTGGCCGAAGAGGTAGGTCATCGTGGCGGCGACGTCTTGCCGGCCGTCGGCGAGCGCCACGCCGTGGAGGCGTCGGCCGATTCCCTCCAGATCTGCGGGATGCGCCGGACGCAAGGAGGTCTTTTCGACATCGTCCTCCAAGGCGTAGTCGCCGCTGGTGGAGAAGTGGCCGTACTCGCCGATGGCGATGAACAAGCCGGTCTCACAGCCGGGGCAGGAGACCCCGTATCCCCCGTTCACAAGCCCCCACGCCAGGACTTCGCTCCATACCGGGATGCCTTCGAGGGCCAGAGCGGCTTCCAGCAGGTAGATGTACTCATCGCTGTCGGGAAGTGTTCGCAGGTGCTCGTTCGCCATTCGCAGCAGGGCTGCGACCTCGATCGCGTACGTGTTGCGGACATCGCCGGCCTCGTGCGGCTGTCCAGCGCCTGCCATGATCGCGCCGGCCAGGACCAGGGCATTCAGCCGCTCCTGCTGGTCGTCCCCCGCAGCGATGACCGTCAGCCAGGGCAGCGCTGCGAAGCTGGCCGAGTAGACGCTGCCCTGATGGCACAAGGCTGACCAGAGATCGTTCCAGAGCTCGGAACTCGGTTCCGATGCGATCCGATCCAGGAGCGCCGGTATGTCTTCCGCGGAGCCGTAGGCATGGCTGAGTTGCGACCAATCCGTCATACGAAGATCCAAGCAGGTCGCCGGAACAGCCGACCAAGCCCCTCGAAGTACGACCCGATCCAGTGAGAATCTTCCAGCGCGGATGAGATCGAGTGAGAATCCGCCACCTCGACAAGCGCTCCTGGGCGCCTGAGCCGTGACACGGTAGTTGGAACCGACAGACGTGGTGACCTGACCGTTATCGGCCTGCATGACACGCTTGTTGGAACCGTTTCGCCAAGTTTCTTGGAACCACGCGGTCAATTGTCATCCTTATTGGAACCGCTTTCGAAGCTCCCTCCCCGGCAGCGGAGACGGCCGCTCTCCTGGATGGCTGGTAAGAGCGAGGTTTGACCATGCGGCGTCTGACCTGCGCGTTCCCGTGTTTATCTCCTTGGCGCTGCCGTGCTGATCCTCGGTGTTCCCCGTGGTTCCCGCTCGGTCCGGCACCGCTGTGGCACGGTCTGGACGTGTCATCGGCCCGCGCCTGTCCCGGGCCCTCGTTCCGACTCGGCCTCTTCCGGCGGCAGATCAGCTTCCGGTTGCCCAGCGGCTTCTTGCGGCTGGGGCGAAGAAGAACAGCATCGAGTTGTGCTTCACCCCGACCTACGCCTGGTGGGCGAACCCGATCGAGGCCCACTTCGGACCGCTGAGGCAGTTCACCATCGCCAACTCCAACCACCCCAACCACACCGTGCAGACCAGGGCCCTGCACGCCTACCTGCATTGGCGCAACGCCGGCGCCCGTCACCGCGACGTCCTGGCTGCCGAACGCAAGGAACGCGCCCGCATCCGCAGTGAGAAAGACATCCGCTGGGGGGCGGACGCCCTCTCAAAGCCGTCGCCTGACCAACCCGGCGAACCTGTGCCGCCACGGCCCCGCAGTTGGCGGGGGCGAAGTACCGGAAGTGTGGTCCTGGTGCCGGATGGGGCCTCAACGACGAGAGTGGCGGATCTTCAATCGTCCGAATCCCATGGTCCCAGAGATTCGGATCTTCGGCCCGCCGGGGCGGAAACGCTGCGGGGCCTTGTAGCGCAGGTCCTTCCATCCAGTGTGCAATCCCTCAACGTCGACGACCGCGTCGCGAGGCACCGTGATCTTGGCCCTGCCGGTTCCGAGTTGCAGCTCGATGTCGATGACCGGATGCTCGATGATCGCCCGGGACAGATCCAGGCGTACCCTTCCGAACGCGGACGCGACCTTGAGGATCCGAGGTACCCGCCATGCACCTCGCCGCTGGATCCGTCCGCCAGCGGCGGCGATCGTTGACGCGGTGCCCGGGTGCGTCTCCGGGAGTGAGGCCAGGGCCGACGCGAGCTCGCTGTGCGCCTTGGCGGTGAGCACCTGGTGGAGGCGTTCGTCCAACACCTCGTGCGAGATGAGCCCTTCGGTGTACGCCTCCTGCAGGCGCTGCACGGCTGTATCGCGGTCATCTTCGCCGATCAGCGGCGGCGAGTCTTCCGGTAAGGAGGTCACCGTTTCAGCCTACTGCCCGTGCCGGCGACGCGAACGCGTAAAGGTCCATAGCAGAAAGCATCCGATGGGAAGGCCAACCGCTCGTCATCCTGGCCTTGATCGTCCAACCCGGCGAACCTATGGGGTCACAGCACTGGGGACCCCGGCGAGTCAGCTCAGCACCTTCTCGGCGCAACATAGCGATCAGCCTGCGGAAGTCGCGCGGTTGCAGCCCGCTGAACGGGGCTATCCGATGCGGTTCCGACGCCGTGATCACACCAACCACGTGCAGAGATCGTTCCACACCTATGGACCTCTGAAAGCCGCGAATCAGCCACAGCTGCTCTGCCGTGGCTCCACGGAACCCACCTGTTCCATGCGCCGGATCTCCCGCTCTGCCGCTTCCAAGTGCCCGAGGTCGAGGGCCATAGCGGCGCGCCCGGCGACGTAGAAGACGTCCTGGCGGATCCGACAGCCCAACCCCGGTTGGCGGCATAAGGCCAGGAACCGCACCTCGAGACTGAGTTCGATGCGGCCCATCTCGTCCCGGACGCGGACCGAGAGTGCGGCGTGCCGGAGGTCCTTGGCGTAGTCACGCGTCTGACGGTCGGCCTCGTCAGGCCGGGCTTCCACCGGACGATAGGGGTGATCGGCCCACTCCGTTTCAGCCCACCAGACGAGTTCGTCCAGGTACTCCGAGGCGACCACCAAATCCGGGGGCGAGGCGGAGAGGGCCGCGTCCGCGCCGACGACCAGCTGGTTGAAACGGCGTTGCGCGTCGTTGTCCCCCGCCACGCACATCGCGATGAAGCCCGACAACACGTCGAGCCTGCGCGACACCTCTGCCCGCTGCCAGATCTCATACAGTCCCGCCATCCACCGTTCCCTTTTCGCCGACCGCGTCTCCGCGCCCCGAACCCTATGACGCGCCCCCGTCAGCGGATCCAACGGTTTTCCGGACTCAGCGAACGCACATCATGCCGGCTCGGTGCGGCGCACGGTCTCCTCTCACAGCTCGTCTGTCCGCGAGCGGGGGCCTTTTGATCATTGCGGGACAGCCCTTGGCCCAATTGGCAGGAGGCGCACGGCTTAAGACCTGTAGTGTTCCCGGTTCGAGCCTGGAGCGGGTACATGACACCTTCTCACGTAAGGAGGTGACGGCCGCATCCTCACATGAGGATACGGCCCGAAAAGGGAGGGGCTCCGCTGAAAGGGGCAAGGCGGGCGTATGCGTTGCCTTGGCTGCCCGAAGTGGACCACGTATAGGGGCCGTTGTGCTTAACCCGCGTCCCGGCCAGGTCCGCTGAACTGAGTTCCCGGCGGGACACTGCGGGCGCTACCGTCACAACGTGCGATACATCCACTACTGCAAAGCGATCGACTTCATCCCGCTTCCGTCTGGCCGCGCCGTCCACTCGAACTCACCCAATCCGTACGGTCCTTCACACGTCACGGCTGATCACTCAAGTCCGTCACGGCGTGCGACGCGTCAGGGTCGTCGTATGACCGTCAACCCTGCTCAGAACACGGGACGCCGAGTTGCTGCCCAAGGCTGAATTCGCCTTCCCGGGGCCGTTACGCGACCGGCTCGTTGCTGCGATCCTCGACGGATCCAAGACCGCGACTACCGGACTGCTAACCGAGTACGAGCACGATGGGGAGCGATTGCCGTGCGACGGGCACTTGGCGACCCTCGTTTCACTGTGCACGACGCCACCCCGGTCGTTCTGGAGCGCTTCCGTGTTGTTGCCCGCCTTCACAGCTTGTGCTGATCAATCACTATTGCACCCCACCGTCGTTACTGAGTGATGAGGAGTCACAGCCGGGTGGTTACCAGCGGAGAACAACAACACATACAGGGCCAGCGAATCTGGGCGGTTCGCGCAGCGCGGCTGTTCGACGGGTACACATTGCGAGCGGGGCGCCCGCTTGTGCTCATCGAGGGTTCGCGCATTGCCGGTATCGATCTGACAGGAGCGGCCCCCTCTGCGGATCTGCCCGTTCTCGATCTCGGCGACGCCACGCTGTTGCCCGGGCTCATCGACTCCCACGTACACCTCGCCTTCGACCCCGACGACAAGTCGAAGCAGGCGATGGCGGACGAAGATGACCACACCACCCTGATGCGCATGCGCTTCCACGCCGGGCAGCAACTGCGGGCGGGCGTCACGACCGTACGGGACCTCGGCGATCGTCGCTTTCTCGCGCTGTCGCTCCGTGAGCGCTACATGGCAGGCATGGAGATGGGCCCGGAGGTTGTTGCCGCCGGGCCTCCCATCACGCGAACTGGCGGACACTGCTGGTTCTTGGGAGGCGAAGCCGACGGCATCGCGGCTGTGGAGGCCGCGGTCAGGGAGCGCGTCGCTCGCGGCGTCGACGTAGTCAAGGTCATGGCGACCGGTGGTGTGACCACTCCTGGATGGGGGCCGCATCAGTCGCAGTACACACGCGACGAACTGGCCGCGATGACCGGGGTCGCCCATGCGCATGGCAAGCCGGTCACCGCGCATGCGCACGGCCGGCAGGGGATGGCTGATGCCGTCGCAGCCGGCGTCGACGGCCTCGAGCACGCCTCCTTCTTCACCGAGGACGGCGTCGAGCCCGACTGGAAGACCGTTGAGGCCGTAGTGGAGGCAGGCATCTTCATCGGCGCCACCGAAGCATGGCTGCCGACAGGCTCGATGGTCGCACCACACATGGCCGAGCGAGTGGAGCAGCGCAGCGCCAACTTCGCACGGATGCACCGCGAAGGAGCACGGCTGGTCTGCTGCTCCGATGCCGGCGCCGGCCCCCGTAAGCCCCACGGCGTGCTCCCGTACGGGATCATCCACTTCGGCTCTCTCGGCCTCACCCACACCGAAGCCTTGGCTTCGGCCACCTCCCTTGCCGCACAGGCATGCGGACTGGACGATCGCAAAGGAAGGATCGCCGTCGGCTACGACGCCGACCTCATCGCAGTGGCCGACAACCCCCTGCACCGTCTGGAGACTCTGCTCGACATCCGCACCGTGATCCGGGCTGGAAGGACATTCAAGGGCTGATCCCACTCGCCTGCAACGAGATCCAGCGCCTGTTCACGACGCTCGTCGCCCAGCCCGTGAATGACGTGGCCCCACCAGCTCGATTGGTGCGGGCCTGGCGACGCCGCCACCAGGCCCGCACCCAGGGCCAGCCACTACCGTCGATATGCCTGCAGCCAGCCGACGAAGTACCTGCTCGTGACCCTCTGGCTGGTCAACGGCAATCACGCAACGTCGCTAGCAGCGCTCGTACCCGTGGTGGCAGCGGTGAAGCGGACCCGGGGGCGTGGCTGAGGGCCTGGGTCGTGGTGTCCAGCGCGTCGGGCCTGACGGCCAGCCAGATCAAGGCCTCGGCGCGTACGCCCAGGAGTGTCAGGTCGACCTCGGTCGCCAGGCGTACCACGCCCCCGCATACCAGCGCGTCCAGTCGGCGGCGGGCGGTGAGTGCGGTGGTGCGGACGGCGCGCATCAGGGAGTGGGCGAGTGGGCGGTCCATGAGTCCACGGCCGGCGTGGCGGGGAGGTCGCGTAGCAGCAGGTTGTTGCGTGCCTCGGGGCCGTTGAGATGGCGGACGGTGCTGATCTCGTCGCCGCCGCCGAGGAACCGCCGCCGAGGAACCGCCGCATACGGGGATGTCGGCCTCCACGACCACAACCAGGTCTTGAAGGCCGACGTCACACAGGACCCTGCATTACCCCCATGACGGCCGGGGGTGGTTCCGGGGCCCGGTGGATGAGCACCGTGCTACAGCTGTATCTCAGCTGTGGATCGGGCCCAGGGGGATGTCGGAGACCGTGAGGCTGACGGACTTCACGGAGCCGCCGGTCAGGATCGGGATGCCATTGGGGCCCGGGGCGAACGTGGCGGTCAGGCCGTTCACGGAGCCGCTGACGGAGAGACCACCCGCGACGCCGTCGAGGTCGTCGTCGGCTATCTCACGGGTCTCAATGCGGGGCGTGCTGCTCATGGTGTTGAGCGTCCTTCCTCTGTAGTGGTGGGTCGCAATGCGTGGCGCACTGCAACGGGAACCCACGGACGGTGCTGACGCTAACCACGGCCGATCAAATCGCGATGAAATATCGCTGGTGGGCATGGTGCGTGTAGCGACGTGGCGGAGGCTGCGGTGCTGAATCCTCGCGGGCATGCGGGGGACCGGGCTGCTCCTCCCGCACCGGCGTGCCCCAGGCGAGGAGCTTGTGGCATGAAAGCAGCAACACCACGCCGCACACCGCCACGTCAGTGCTCGCGTCGAGCACGCCTTCGCCCGCATCAAGACCTGGAAGATCCTCCGTGACTGCCGACCGAAAGGAGCCGGCCTTCACCACGCCGTCCAGGCGGTCGCCACCTGGAGGGATATCTCATCTGCTGCGGTCCGTATGCTGTGCCACATGAACGTGCTTTTTGTCACGAGTGTGGCGATTGTTACCGCTGATCCCCCTCGGAGCCGCAGGCTGTTCATTGATGCCCTCGGCCTCCCGTTGGAGGGTGAAGAGGATGGCTACTACTCCAGCGGGAGCATTCCGGGCAGCAAGCACTTCGGTGTGTGGCCACTCTCGCAGGCGGCAGAGGCGTGCTTCGGCACACCGAAGTGGCCCGCCGACCGAGTGGTTCCGCAGGCCTCCATCGAGTTCGAGGTGGCGGACGCGGAAGCTGTCGCAGCGGCAGGCGACGAGCTCCAGCGCGCGGGCTTCGAGCTGTTGCACCCGGCCCGCACAGAGCCGTGGGGGCAAACAGTGAGCAGGCTTCTCACGGAGGACGGCTTGATCGTCGGCATCTCCTACGCTCCCCCGCTGCATGGCGAAAAGCCTTCCTGAGCGTCAGGGCCAGCAGGACGCGACGGAGCGCAACGCGACACCGGTCGCCCGATGAGTTCCCCTGTGGCGAGGTACTGCCCGCATGAACATGTCGTGCGAGGCATCGGCCGCCTGCACAATCTCGCACTCGGAGCTGAGGAGCTGAGGAGCCGAGGAGCCGAGGAGCCGAGGAGCCGAGGAGCCGAGGAGCCGAGGAGCCGAGGAGCCGAGGAGCCGAGGAGCATAAGCCCGCCAGGGTGGCAGATGGCCTTGGCGGGACACCCCTTAGCGTAGCCCGCATGATCAGAATGGAGTGGGACGGCCTCACCGACCGCGAGCGCTTCAACGACTGGTATCTACAGGCGCGGGACCGGTTCTCGGACACGGCCCGGGACGCCGGCTGGAACAGCCTGTTCGAGGAGTTGGGGAAACATCCGGGGTGGGTCAACCTCCCCCGGCCCGGGAACCACAGCGGCTTCGCCCCGCTGCATCAGGCGGCCTGGCACGGCGCGGACTTCGCTGTCGTCTCCCGGCTGCTCGCGCACGGTGCCTGGCGCACACAGCGCACCCGGGACGGGCGGCGCGCCGTGGACATCGCGCGGGAGCAGGGGCACGCACATCTGCTGGAACTCCTGGAGCCGGTCGTGGTGCGGCGACTCCCCTCCCCTGCGGAGATGCTGGAGCACCACTTCCATGCGCTGCTGCGGGAAAGGACCGGCCGCTGCTTCGAGGAAATCGAACACCTGCTGCCGCCGCTGGCTCCCCTCACGGAGGGACCGGCCGTGGAGATCTTCTTCGGGGTGGTCGGCATGATGGGCGGCTTCACCTACCACCTCGAGGAGGACTACCTCGATGTGCACGGCCACTCGCGGATGGACGCCGACGACGGGGATTACTACCGGGTGACCCCTGAAGGCTGGTCCAGGGTCCAACGCTCCCCCGTACCGCCGTCTCCCCCACCCGCCCCGCAGCGCCCCGCGTCCTGACCTCCGGGCGGACCCGGACGTCGGGCCACCATGCCCGGCGGCCACGGGTCCAGCCGATGATGCGGTCGCCATCGATCCGCCGGCATAGGCGTGCCCGGCGGGTGAGTTGGTGGACCTGTTTGGTGTCGATGAGCACGGCGAAGTCAGGATCGACCGATTGACGGCGTACGGCGTCAAGAGGTCCGCCGCCGGGCGGTCCTGGTAGGTGCCGGCGGATACGGGGATGGGCCGGCGCTTTCCTTCCTCCGCCTCGCTGATGAAGGTGCCCGAGGTGAACGCGGTGGCGTGGGACCGAATTCCTGATCGAGGGTGCTGGATCGGGCTGGGTGGCGCTGTCCTCGCAGGTCAGCGCCACCGAGCCGGATAGTCGGTCCTGCTGCTCCTGATGGCTCATGCTCCACCGTCCGTGCACGCATCGCTCACGTATGACGGACGGCCGGCCAGGCATGTGGCACGCCATGGCCTGTGAGTGGGCGTCACAGGTTGGCAGCGGCGGGTGGCCACCCGGTCGGTGTTGCCCTTTGTGGCTCGCAAAGGCTTCGGACTCCGTGGGCGTTCCCGGCGGGCGACACGTGCGCTCTATCGGTGTGGCGCAGTCCGAGAACACCTTGGGAGCGGGGTGGCTCCCCAAGGGCCCCCAGGGCCTCAGGACCCCCAGGGCCAAGGGCTCCCGGAAGGGTCTCAGGCGGTCAAGCTCGCGCATGGCCGGCACGGATCCGTTCAAACGGCGCCGATTGCCTCGCGTGGAGCGGGAGTTCGCCGTAAATGAGGTGCGCGCATGCGCTGCCGTTGGCACGCTGCCCCGGTGAATCGCGAACACATCTCCCGCATCGCTCATACCGAGCACCCGATCAAGTCTCCGCTCGACGACGAGTCGGTCCGCCGCCTGCTGGAACGCGGCCTTACGAGGGGCGAGGACCGGGTGCTCGACCTCGGCTGCGGCACAGGGGAATGGCTCCTGCGCGCTCTGGCCATGCGGCCGGGCGTGCGCGCCGAGGGCGTGGACATCTCCGAGGACTCCCTGGCCCAGGCGGCCGCCGCGGCACACGACCTCGGCGTCCAGGACCGCCTCGTCCTGCATCACCGGAATGCCGAGGAGTTCGTGTCCGAGGAGCCGTTCGACGTAGTCCTCAGCTTCGGGGCCGCGCATGCCTTCGGCGGCCTGCTCCCCACCCTTGCCGCGGCCCGCAGACACCTGGCGCCCGGCGGGCGGGTCCTCATCGGCGACGGGTTCTGGGAGCACCCGCCGTCACAGGAGGCCGTCGAAATGCTCGGGAACTTCACCGACTTGGCGACCACCGTGGACCGTGTCGTCGCCGACGGCTGGACTCCCGTCGGCGGGCACGTCAGCACGCGTCAGGAGCTCGACGACTACGAATGGGCCTGCTGGGGTTCCCTGGCCGCATGGGCCCTGGACCACCCCGACCATCCGGACAGCGCACAGGCGCTCGAAACGGCCACGGTCCGGCGCGCCGAATGGCTGCGCGCCTACCGGGACACCTGGGGTTTCGTCTCCCTGGTCCTGCGCCCGACACCTGACTCCGCCTGAACCGGCCCGCGTGCCCCTGGATGTCGAGCTGATGCCAGGTGCCCGGCTTGGCCGCGAGACGGGCTGTGCCGCACATCACATCCGTCCCATGTCACGTGCAGACCGTCCGCTCCCATCTGGTGGGCGTCAGCAAGCGAGACGAGGAGGACGCAGCGATGAGCACACGGCAGGAAACCGGCACGGCGACCGCGCACCGCGTGGTGATTCTGGGGGCGGGTTACGCGGGGATGGCCGCGGCCGTCCAGATCGCGGCCCGGGTGAAGCAGCGCGAGGGCGTGGAGGTGACCGTGGTGAACGCACAGGAGCGGTTCGCCGAGCGCATGCGGCTGCACATGACGGCGACCGGGCAGCGGCTCGCCGAGCTGAGCATCCCGGAGCTGCTGGAGGGCACGGGCGCACGGTTCGTGCGCGGCTGGGTGACGACGGTGGACGCGGACGCGAGGACCGCGCGGATCGACGACGAGCGGGTCCTGGACTACGACACGCTGGTGTACGGGCTGGGCAGTGTGGCCGACACCGCGGCGGTGCCGGGGGTCGAGGACCACGCGTACGCCCTGAGCAGCGCCCAGGACGCCGAGTTGCTGGCCGATCGGCTGGCGCGGCTCGGCGGCGGCACGGTGCTGGTCGCGGGCAACGGGTTGACCGGCATCGAGTCCGCCGCGGAGATCGCCGAGCGGCACCCGGAATTGAACGTCGTACTGCTGGGCCGGACCGAGCCCGGTGCGGCCATGAACCCGAAGGCCAAGGCGTATGTGCGCGCCGCGCTCGACCGGCTGGGCGTTCAGGTGCGCGCCGGCGTCGAGGTGGTGAAGGTGCTGCCCGGCGCGGTGGAGCTGGCGGGCGGGGAGAGCGTCACTGCCGACGCGGTCCTGTGGACGAGCGGCACGCGCATCTCGCCGCTGGCGGCCGCCGCGGGGCTGGCCGTCGACGCGCACGGACGCATCCTCACCGACGCCGCGCTGCGGTCGGTGTCCCACCCCGAGGTGTACGCGATCGGCGACGCGGCCGCGATCCGCCAGGGCTACGGCGTCATGCACGGCACCTGCCAGGGCGGCATGCCCAGCGGGGTGCATGCCGCCCTGTCGATCGATCGGGTGCTCAAGGGCAAGCAGCCCAAGCCGTTCCGCTTCGGCTACTACCACACGCCGGTGAGCCTGGGACGGGGCGACGCAGTCGTGCAGTTCACCCGCCCCGACGACAGCCCGCGCCGGATCTGCCTGACCGGCCGCATGGCCGTACGGTACAAGGAGACGGTGACCGCCTCCCCCTGGCCGACGTACGGCCGTACGTCCACGTTGCCCGCTGTTCCAGGCGGGTGATCTGGTGTTGGAGTTCGTCGACGGCGGCGGGGGCACCCAGGCCGAACTCTCGCCAGACCTGCTCCCCCAGCTGGGTCTTGCCCGGATCGTGGTCGCCCCGCGGCTTGCGCCACGGGGCGAGCGCGGCCGATATTGCCGTATCCAGATCGATCTGACAGATCGTCTGCACCAGCAATATCGCCCCGGCCTGGGAGACACCCCACGAACATCGTCCTCGACGCGCACACGCGGGTAGGGCCCTAGACGCTTCTTCACCTGAGAAGTGCTCCAAATGCTCCATTCCCCGCAGCCAACGGGACCTCAGTGACCTCAGTAAGCCCTACTGTTACAGGGAAGGAGCACCTTCCGTATTTCTGATCAAGGCTCGGACAGCTCACCTGCGAAAGAGCGAGGTTGGGTCAGAATTCCACGATTGCTCGACCTGGCCACGGCGGCCGTCGTAGCCAGGACAATGTGCGTCAGCGCAGAAATCCCTCGTAATTGCGCTGCTGGAGCTGACTCTCGATCTGCTTCACGGTCTCCAATCCGACGCTCACGATGATGAGGATGCTCGTGCCGCCGAACGGGAAATTGCTGCCGTTGAACAGCACCAGTGCCGCTGTGGGCACAAGGGCGATCAGCCCCAGGTAGAGGGCTCCCGGCCAGGTGATCCGGTTGAGCACGTAGCCCAGGTAGTCAGCCGTTGGTCGGCCGGCTCGGATACCGGGGATGAACCCGCCGTGCTTCTTCATGTTGTCGGCAATTTCTTTGGGGGTGAAAGAGATGGCGACGTAGAAGAACGCGAAGAAAACGATCAGCAGGAAGTAAAGTATCAGATGGATCGGTTGGTCACCTCTGGCGAGATTGGTGGCGATCCACCGGGACCATCCTGACGATGAGTTACCGCCGAGATCAATCAGACTGGGGATGGAGAGCAGTGACGAGGCGAAGATGACGGGAACTACACCCGCCTGGTTCACCTTCAGCGGGATGTAGGTCGAAGTGCCGCCGTAGGAACGGCGGCCGATCATTCGTTTTGCGTACTGGACCGGGATCCGGCGCTGCGCCTGCTCGACGAAGACCACGAGGCACACCATGCAGAGGCCGACCGTGATCACGATGGCGAACTCGCCCCAGCCGTCCAGGATTTTTCCCGACTTCTTGATCCCCCACAGGTTGGCCGGGAAGCCGGCGGCGAGCGAGGTGAACATCAGGATTGACATGCCGTTGCCGATGCCGCGGTCGGTGATGAGCTCTCCGAGCCACATCACTACGGCGGTGCCGGCGGTCATGGTGATGACCATGACGGAGGTCCGGAAGATCGAAGTGTCCGGGATGATCTGGGTGCGAACCTGGCAGGTGGAAAAGAGCCCACCGCTTTGGACTTTGGCCACCAAGGCGGCGCCCTGGAGCACCGCCAGGCCCAGCGTCAGGTACCGGGTGTACTGGGTGATCTTCGCAGTGCCCGCCTGGCCCTCCTTCTTCAGCGCCTCCAGGCGCGGAATGACCACCGTCAGCAGTTGAAGGATGATGCTCGCCGTGATGTACGGCGTGATCCCCAGGGCGAAGATGGTGAGCTGCAGTAGCGCACCACCGCTGAACGTGTTGATCAGGCCGAAGAGGCCGCCGTTGCCGACCCCCTCCTTGATGCACTGCGTAACGCTTCGATAATCCACCCCGGGGACCGGGACGTTCTGCCCCAACCGATAGATGAGCAAGATTCCCAGTGTGAAGAGTATCTTCTTACGAAGGCCGGGCGCTTTAAAAATTCTGAGGACAGCGTTAGACATTTTTCGAAATCGTCCTTATTCTCGCAAGCTGAAAGGGCATTTGCGCCGATTGCCGACTGTCCTTGCCCGCCGAGTTGCTTCCATTCCGATGGCCGGAACACTCATTACGGCAGCTCGCTGGATACGGTCATTCGGCGCCTGAAGTAACCGGTACCACAGGGCGCATGGGTAAGAGTTAGGCCGAGGTCGAGGTCGAGCACGGCTGTCTCCGCGAACCGATCACCAGTTGATTCCGTCAATCTGGATGCGTCTCGATATTCCAGTTGCAGGCAGCTGTCGTCGCTGGCCAAGAGCAGGTTTCTGAGTGCAGCCAAGACTGACGTGAAGTCATGGAGATCGTGGCGCTGGGCACGTCTTTGACGGCGGAACCGCATGGTGATCTCTTGGGTGGCGCCTTCGCCGGCGGCGACCATCTCAGTGACTGGTGGCCTGTGAATTAAACAGCTCTGCGCGGTTGCTGTGGGGCCAACAGGCACCGTGGCAGCGCCGTTGTTGTGATGTGGAGATTCTGGTGATCGTATTCCGTCGTGCCGTCATGCCGTCATGCCGTCAGACAGTTGCTGCCGTAGGAGCCCAGCATGTAGATGTCGACGGGAAGTTGGTTCGGGTAGTGGCCTGACCCGCTGCGGCCCGGTGGCTTGGTCGCGGCGTGGGCAGTGGCCTGGTCGCGGCGTGGGCAACCGACACAGCGGGTAGCGCGGGTATCACCGGTGGCTCGCAGGTCTGCAGGTAAGCGGCGAGTTTCGAAGCATGCTTACGGCACTCCCGTTCTCTCTCCTCCATCCCGGGCGCGCGCTGTCAGTTCGACGTCAGGCTGTTTCCGTCGGCGGGTCGATCCCGCTCCAAGGTCCCCGGTCCTTGGTCTCGGTATTCCTGCCATTACCGTCCACTCCTGCGCCATAGCCCGAACCTTGGCCGGTGCTACTTGGTCGTTGAGGCGTGGGTCGGGATCGGGGCTGGCGCGATCGTGCAGGTGCGGGTGGGGATCGGGACCTGCACGGTCGTTGAGCTGTGGGCCGGAATGGGGACCGGCACGGCCGTACAGGTGTGGGTCGGGATGGGGACCGGCACGGTCGTGGAGGTGGGTTGGTGATGAGGAACGGTGGGCCCGCCCTGAGCGAAAGCGCTCGGCAGGACTTCCAGCCCGACTCCGAGCCCGGCGATCGTCAGCGCCGAGCCGGTGGCCATCCAGACCGTCCGAGCACGTCGACGGGCACGGACCCCGGCTTGCAGCCGCTGCCGGTGCTGGTCCTCAAAGGGGGTGTTTGCCTGGGTATCGCGCATCATCCGCGCGAGTTCGTGTTCGAAGTCTTCCATGATGTCTCCTTTCACTTCACCGGCTCGATGGCGTCACCCAGGAGCTGCCGCAACCGCGTCACGCCCCGTGACGTAAGGGATCGGACGGTGCCCACCGGACACCCCAGCGCCTCGGCAACCTGCACCTCGGACAGGTCCTGGTAATAGCGCAGCACCACCGCGGCGCGCTGACGCACCGGCAACAATGCCAAGGCGGCCTCCAACCGAGTCCGGTCCTCCACGGCATCGGCCACATCGCCGGCGTCGGGAAGCTCCGGCAACCGTTCCACCGGACGCTCGCCCCACCAGCGACGTCGCGCCGAGCGAGCCGCCGCACGTGCCAGCACCCGGCGCACATACGCCTCCGGCGCCTGCTCGGCCACCCTCGGCCACGCAAACCACAGCTTGACCAGCGCCTCCTGCAGCAGATCCTCGGCCCGATGCCGATCTCCACCCGTGAGCAGATGCGCCAGGTGAAGCAGTGCCGACCAACGAGCCGCGACGAACCGGTCGAACGCATCGGCCCGCAACTGCCCCATCAACGCCATCCCTCGCCTCGATCACTCGCCTACACCCCTACAAAGGCACTGACCCACGTCCCGCTATGCAGTTCCCGAGCGTGAGCTGCCTCACATGCCCACCTCAGCCCCGTGCGTAAGCTCCCACACCGAAGCGCACATGCCGTGGGCGTTCATCACCATGTCCCGCTGCCTGTCCCGACCCCACCGGCAGACGACCCAGCTTCGAGAGCCTGGCAATCAGAGGCGCCACTGACCTTGAATGACTGGAGTTACGGCGATTCGAGTACGAAGCCGATCTGAGCGATGAAGCCTGGTCCGTCAGCGACGGACCAGGAACCCGGCCGATTACCGCTGGACGACGTGCGTGTCCGCAGGGGTCTTGTTCGTATCGGCGGCACACTCAACTAGGGCCTGTCCGATGCGTCGGCCGGGCGGTCCGCCGTGACCAGCCACGATGTGCTGCGCAGCCGGACCGTGCCGTCCGTCGCCTCGTGGTCGTGCAGATGGTCCGTCAGGGTGCGGCGGGCGAGGACCCGTGCAGTCGGGTCGGCCTGCTCTATCAGGTGGCGACCGGGTCCCGTTCCCAGCAGGAACTCCGCCGCATCCTCGGCTCCGTGCCCCCATGCCCCGTACGCCTGCGCCTGCGCCTGCGCTTGGTTGACGGTGATGCCGGTGAATCCAGCCGCGGTGAGGACGTCGCGGATGCGGTCCGGCGCGGCCAGGGAGAACATGCCCTCCGCCCGGCCGGCAAGACGAACTCGCAGCCGCACTGAGGCACAACGCCCGGGACGCCCGCCGACCGTTCACCCTGCTCGGCCTCACATGATCACGATCTGCACATCACGAAACTCCGCCGAAACCCTGAGGAGATGCTCACGCGCACCATCAGGATCCGACGCACAGTTATGCAACAGTAAGCTGCACCCGATTATCCCAGCCTCATCCGCAACATTGGATTTTTCTCTTGCGGCACTACTCGGCCAACTGTAGCCTGCGGTACGCAAAGTTAAGGGCACGCCAAGTGGCATACCCATCGCGTGGAACGGTCAAGTCTCAGGCTGCTTCAAAATTGCTCTATGGCGTTCAGTGAAAAGCTGCCATGGGGCCTGCTAGCGGAAAGACTCTGCATCGCGCGCTTTCCGGGAAAACGGGGGGACGAAGGGATGCATTCCCTATTAACGAGAATATGGGAATGGTGTCGACTCGGGCACCTGATTCAGAGTGTCATCGCAAGCCTGACGGCGTTGTCGTGCGTCACTCTCCTCGCCGCCGCGTCCCGAGGGCGAAAACATGAGTCCGAGATGATCGGTTCGCCTGCCCTGCCCGGCAGGCGTGTGACACCGCCGGAGTCCCGCGGGGCTGCGCGTCGCCTGGGAAGTCGTGTACGGGCATGGGTTCTGATGAGCATTCAGGTCACTGCAACTCGCCCGGTCAAAGGGAGTCCCGTGACTGCCCGCGCACCCTCCTGACCATGCCACGCACGTGGCTCACGAGATGCCTGCCCGCCGTGCGGTCGCCAGGGTGCGGGCGATGGGCGGGTCGCGCCCAGGTCGACCGAGTAGACCGGAACGCGCCCACGGCCCACTCGGCGATCTCGATGGTTCCCGCGCATCGCTGGTGACGCGGCAGTGGTCTTCGCGTCAGGTGCCACCAGCAGCTGTACCAACTCGCAGCCTGACATCATCGAAATCCCTATGAACAACCTGCACCCTCTTCCGCCGTCCATCCGGTTTGCTCGCCCCGGAATCCCACGCACCCCGTGGGGGCAACTCATGGACACTCTCGGTTCCAAGCCTTTCGATCCACGCGATCAGGGCGCCAACCGAATCCGATAGTTCCGCTCGAAAGACATCGGGGGAATTCAGCAATGCCAGAATCCACCAACACGCCCGCACGCACGAACCGGCCGGCCGACACTTCCCGAGCGCGGGCGAACATCCAGATCTCCTTTGCTCCGGGAGCGGTAGATCTGCCGTCGCTCGTGCCGATCATGTACACCTTCATGTTCCGGAACATCGCCAGTGACGGCTTCGTCTTCAGCGATCCGCAGTCGCCGGGCGACATTTCCCGGAACTCGAAGCCGGGGTGCATCATCGCCGCCCCGTCCTTCCCGGCCGACACCCCCGGCATCGACGAGGACTACGTCTTCAACTGGGTGCGCGACGGGGCCATCACGGCCATGGAGGTGGTCAAGGCCGACATGCCCACCCGCCCGGGCGGGACGGTGCAGACGCTCAACGATTACGTGCAGTTCGCCGACCTCTGCCACTCCAACGCCCAGCCGCCGTTGACCAAGGGGCACGCCTGCTTCAACATCGCCGGCGACGCCCGCCCGTGGACCGAGCAGAACGACGGTCCGGCCTTGCAGACGATCACCATCCTGGCCGCCTACGACCAGCTCGACGTCGGCACCCAGAAGCGTGCAGTCGACCTGGTGAACTCGAACGTGGCTTACCTCCTCGGCGTCTACCAGGGCCCCACCACGAACCTGTGGGAGGAACACAGCGGGTACAGCTTCTTCGCCCGCTCCGCCCAGCTGCGCTGCTTCGAGGAGATCCAGGCCTCGACCATCGTCGGCATCGACAAGCCGACCGGACTGCGGCCCGCCATCAAGTGGCTGCGCAAGGCCCTTGAGGGCCACTGGGACGGGAGCACGTACGTGAGCATGCTGGCCGACCCCGGTGACGGGGCTCAGCCATCGCCCCAGAATCCGGTCGTCAGCGGTTACGACCCGAACATCGACATCGTCCAGTCGGCCGTCTACGGCGCGGTTCCCGTCACCGACACCAAGCTGCTGGCCACAGCGGCCCAACTGCGCTCGCAGTGGGAGGAGGGCGGCATCGCCTTCTACCCGATCAACAAGGCCGACAAGGAAGCGTTCGGTATCGGGCCGCTGTTCGGCCGCTACCCGGGCGACGTCTACAACGGTGACACCGCGCACCCGGAACTCGGCGGCCACCCCTGGGCCCTCTCCACGTGCAACGTCGCTGAGCTGCACTACAAGCTGGCTGCCACGATCAAGTCGAGCGGCAAGGTGCCCATGGACGACCTGTCCGCACCCTTCTTCGCCCAGTCCGGCATCGACGCGTCGACGGCCCCGGCGGCAGCCGCCGCCGCTCTGGTGGCGACCGGTGACGCCATGGTGCAGGCCGTCGTCTACCACAGTGACAACTTGGAGCTCTCCGAGCAGTTCGACGGCGCCACCGGCTTCGAGCGCAGTGTGCACAACCTGACGTGGAGCTATGCCGCCTACCTGTCCGCCATGCGGGCCCGGGCCGAGGCCGTGTGACCCATGGCCGACCGACTCGAATCGCCACCATCACACCGGCCCCGGCCGCGCCCGGCAGCGGAGGAGTGACTGCCCCATGTACGCGAAGTTCCCCGAGGGGGCGGCGAAGCGCACCGACCCCACCGCGGCGTCCGAGGTTCTCTACGACGCCGTCATCGTCGGCGGCGGGATCGCCGGCGCCCTCATCGCCTCGCGGCTGGGCGACGCCGGCAAGAGGGTACTGATACTCGAAGCGGGCCCGGCCGAGGACCTCACCCTGAGGGGCTACGAGAGCTACCTCGATCGCTTCTACTCGGCTACCAGCAAGGACAACCAGTCCCCCTACCCGGTCGCCGCCAACGCCCCGATGCCCCGCGGCACCGACGCACGGCGCATCGTCCCGGGCGCGCCCGACGCCTCGGCCTACATCGTCCAGAGCGGGCCCTTCGCCACCGACACCACCTATACCCGGGTCCTCGGCGGCACCACCATGCACTGGGAGGCCAAGACGCTGCGGATGCTCCCCGAGGACTTCCGGATGCACACGCTCTACGGCGAGGGGGCCGACTGGCCGCTCACCTACGAGGACCTCGCCCCGTACTACAACGAGGCCGAACGCGAGATCGGCGTCTCCGCCGACGTAAAGGACCAGGCCTACCTCGGGATGACCTTCGACGAGGACTACGTGTTCCCGATGAAGGGGCTGCCGCTGTCGTACCTGGACCGGATGGTCGCCAAGGACCTCGACGGGATGCCGGTCGAGCTCGACGGCGAGCGGCGCGAGCTGCGGGTCCGGCCGTTCCCGCAGGGGCGGAACGGGATACCGAACCCGGCCTTCGACGGTGGGAAGGGCTATGTGCCGCGAGGGGCGGTGAGCACGTACCAGGTGGAGGTCGGCGGGCGGTGCCAGGGCAACAACAACTGCGTGCCCATCTGCCCGGTGCAGGCCAAGTACCACGCCGGCAAGACCCTCGCGGTGGCCCTACAGAGCGGCCGGGTCGACCTGGTCGCCCAGGCAGTGGCCTACAAGGTGCACGTCGATGAGCAGACCCGCCGGGTGACCGAGATCGAGTACCGCCGCTACGACCGGCCCGACAGCCCCGGCTTCACCACCATGAGGGCCCGGGGCCGGCTGTTCATCCTGGCCGCCAACGCGGTGGAGAACCCCCGGCTGATGCTGGCCTCCGGCCTGCGCAGTTCGAGCGGCCTGATGGGGCGGAACTTCATGGACCACGCCTACCTGTTGGCGTGGGCCCTGCTACCCGAGGTGGCCGGCACCTTCCGGGGCACGAACTGCACGGGCGGCATCACCGACCTGCGCGGGGGCCGCTTCCGCCGCCGCCAGGCGGCATTCAGCGTCGACATCCACAACGACGGCTGGGGCTGGGCCCGGGGGGCGCCGATGACCGACCTGATCGACCTGGTCGACGCCGGTGGCCGCTACGGCGAGTCCCTCCGCCAGGGCCTGGTGGACCGGGTGTCCCGCCAGCTGCAGTTGGCGTTCATGGTCGAGGTCCCCGCCAACCCGAGCAACC
Organism: Streptomyces natalensis ATCC 27448; assembly: GCF_000935125.1. Taxonomy (GTDB): domain Bacteria; phylum Actinomycetota; class Actinomycetes; order Streptomycetales; family Streptomycetaceae; genus Streptomyces; species Streptomyces natalensis. The sequence goes on from NZ_JRKI01000029.1 coordinate 150,166, forward strand.
GGATCACCGTGGACCCGGCCTACACCGACCACCTGGGGAACATGCGGCCCATCCTCACCTACGACATCCCCGACTACACGATGCGCGGGGTGGCGTACGCCAGGCAGCTGTCGCGACGGATCTTCGCCCGCCTCGGAGCCGAGGACCACACCGCGTACGACCCGAACTTCTGGGGCTACGCCGTCCACGCCGGCGAGGGGTACGAGATCCGAGGGGGCAACCATCTCGCCGGCACCCACACCATGGGCCGCGACCCGTCGACCTCGGTGGTCAACCCGGATCAGCGGTGCTGGGATCACGACAACCTCTACCTGGTCGGCGGAGGAAGCATGCCCACCGTGGGCACGTCGAACGTGACGCTCACCATCGCCGCCCTGAGCCTGCGCAGCAGCCGCGCCATGCTGGCCCAGCTCGACGCCGAGACCGCACCGATCACCGTCACCTCGACCGGCGCCGGCCGGCGCCAACCTCAGGAGGTGGCCCGGTGACCGCGTCGACCATCAACAACCGTGACGACCTGATCAGCTATCTGCACGTGGCGATGGCGCTCGAGCACGCGACCATCCCTCCCTACCTGACCGCGTACTACTCCATACAGTCCACCACCAACTCCGACGCCGCCCACATCATCCGAGTGGTCGCGGTGGAGGAGATGCTGCACCTGACCCTCGTCGCCAACATCCTCAACGCCATCGGCGGGAGGCCGGACCTGACCCGCCCCGGCTTCGTGCCGTCCTACCCGGCCTACCTGCCCGACGGGGAGGACGACTTCACCGTCGACCTGCGGCCCCTGTCCCCCGAGGCGGTGGAGACGTTCTGCAAGATCGAGCGGCCGGGCCAGGCCCCCCGTGCCGACGGACGGCTGCTGCGCACACCGGACAGCGGGAGTCCGGTACTGGCCTTCAGCCCCACGGCCGAGGGGATGCGCTTCTACAGCATCGGTGAGTTCTACGCAGAGATCATCGAAGGACTCGAGAAGGTGGCGGCCGACGACCCCAAGCTCTTCTCCGGAGATCCGGCCCTTCAGGTGGGGCCCGAGTACTTCTACTCCGGCGGCGGGGCGGTGATCGTCGTCTCCGACCTGGACTCGGCCTGCCGGGCGCTGCGCTTCATCGCCGCTCAGGGCGAGGGCCTCGATTCGGGCATCTACGACGCGGACGGGGAGCTGGCCCACTACTACCGGTTCCGGCAGTTGCAGCTCGGCCGCTACTACCAGATGGGCGACGCCCCCGACGCACCTTCGGGGCCGCCGCTCAGCGTCGCCTGGGACGATGTGTACAACGTGAAGGTGAGTGCCCGGCTGGCCGACTACCCGGCGGGTTCGGAACTCGCGGGTGTCGCCCGGGACTTCAACGCCGCCTACGGGGCCTTCCTCGCCCTGCTCACCAGAGCGTTCAACGGGCATCCGGGCCTCTTGCAGGACGCCGTCTGCGACATGTTCCGCCTGCGCGACGGGTTCAACCTGCTGGTACGCAACCCCCTGCCGGGCAGCGACGGTCTGCACGCCGCTCCTACCTTCGAGATCCCGGCCGCGTTCGGGGCCGATCCGGAGGCCGCACCGGCCGCCGGCGCGAGTGCCCGGGGGGTGACGCGGTGACCGCCCCGTCGTTCGAGGAGTTCCTCTCCCTGTCGGTCGACGTGACCGCCTTTGAGGAGACCGTTCTGCTCGGCACCGGTCTGGCCCGCCATTACCTGGCCAAAGTGCAGGCGGCCTGCGGCGACGAGGTCGTCACCGCCCTCTTGGACGCCCACCGGGCGGCCCGGGCGGACGCGGCCGTTGATGCCGACGGCCATGACCGGGCCCTGCCCGAACGGGCCTTGCCCGACCGGGCGCTGCTCGACCGCGCCCTGCGCCACCGGATCTTCAGCGACGACCGCCTCGGCCCGGTGGCCCGTAATGTGATCAAGCTCTGGTACGCCGGGATGTGGTACGCGCTGCCACCCGAGTGGACCGACTGCTACGGGGCCCACGCTGCGGGCGAAGCCTCCACGGTCACCGCCGCCTCCTACCAGGAGGGGCTGCTGTGGCGGGCCATCGGGGCCAATCCGCCGGGCGCAAAGGCCCCCGGTTACGGCTCCTGGGCTCAGCCACCCCGCATCGAGGACCGCTACCTGAATGGGGCGACGAAATGACCGACTTGGCGAACCGCCTCGGCCCGGACAAGGTGAAGCTCGGCGTCTGCTGCACCCTGTGGTGGAACGACGACTTCCCCGCCATCGACGCCGACATCTCCTTCGGCCAGGCCGTGAGCGAGATGGCGCTCGCCGGCTTCCAGGGCTGCAGCATCGGGCACAAGTACCCCTCGGACGCCGCCGCGCTCAAGGCCGCCCTCGACCTCCGCGGCCTACGGGTGTCCGAGCCCTGGACGAGCACGTACTTCACGATCGACAAGATGCGGCAGAAGACGATCGCCGCCTTCGAGGAGACACTGGCCCATATCAAGGCGCTGGGCGGGACCGAGTTGGTCGTGGCCGAGTTCGGAGCGTCGTCGCACCTGCTCCCCGTCGACGTGTTCGCCAACCGCCCGGTTTTCACCGATGCCCAGTGGGACGCCCTGACGTCGGGCCTGGACGAACTCGGCAAGATCGCGGGCTCGGCCGGGATGAAGCTCAGCTATCACCACCACATGGGTACCGGCGTCATGACCCGGGCCGATGTCGACCGGCTGATGGCCTCGACCGATCCGGCCCTGGTCCACCTCCTGCTCGACACCGCCCACATCGCCTTTGCCGGCGACGATCCACTGGACCTGGCCCGGGCTCACGCCGACCGCATCGGCCACGTCCACATGAAGAGCATCCGGCCCGAGGTCGTGAGCCGGGTGCGGGAAGAGGGCCTCTCGTTCCAGGAGGGCGTCGAACTCGGCGTCTTCACCGTGCCCGGAGACGGCGCGATCGACTTCCGGCCCATCCTCGAAGTGCTGGCCGACGCCGATTACCGGGGGTGGCTGGTCGTGGAGGCCGAGCAGGATCCGAACAAGGCCAACCCGCTCGAGTACGCCAAGAAGGCCCGCGCCTACCTCGCAGACGTCTTGGGCTGGTGACGATGAACGCGACATTCGGACGAGACGTCTTCTTCAGCTTCTTCATGTTCACGGCCGATCTCAGGCCGCAGGACTCGGATTACACCCGGATCCTGATCCGTCATCTGAAGGCCCTTACGGACATGGGCTACGACGGCTTCGACGTGCACATCGCCTCCCGGCCCACGACCGTCGATCACAAGCGCGAGGTCGACAGCTATATCGGCCTCAAGAAGGCATTCGACCAGGCAGGGCTACAGGAGGTGAAGTTCACCACCAACGTCGGGACCACGCGGACCTTCGACCCGACCTCACCGTATGAGGAACAGCGCAGACAGGCCCTGTCCTACCTCAAGTCACGCGTTGACATCACGCGGGTCCTGGGCGGCGACTCGATCATGTCAGGGCCCTTCCTCTACCCCTACGGCGTCTTTCCGGTCACGGACGCCAATGAACCGCTATGGAGCGACGCCCTCCAGGACTGGATGAAGCCGCGCTATCACGCGGCCCGTTCCGTCTTCGAAGAGCTGTCGGAGTACGCCGCGGCGCGCGGAGTGCAGCTCGCCATCGAGCCCGTCAAAAGCTGGGAGACGCCCCCGCCCAACATGGTCTCCGAGGTACTCGATTTCCTCGATGGCCTCCAGCACGCGCGGGGCGGCGTAACGATCGACACCGCGCAAGTCGTGATGGAAAGCCAGGGGCCTTCGGTCTTCAAAAACAATGTCGCGCGAGCCGTACGGCAGAACCGACTCTCCTACGTCCACATATCCGCACCCGATCGGGGTGCGGTGAAAGACAGCTGGATCCCGTGGGACATCATCCTGAACGAGATCGACCCGGTCTACCGCGGCCCGTACCTGATCGAAGTGTTCAACGCCATCCCGCCGTTCGACAGCTCCATGCGCATGGCGCGCCGGCGCTTCTGGCGGCCGGGCGAGGACGACCCGGTGCCGGGCGTTGACAGCGCTTACGACGTCGCGAGGGCTGCGTTGGCGGAACTGCGAGAGCACACCACATAACCTCGGAAAGGTCCCGCATGCTGGCTCAGGTGTCAGATCCCATCGTCATGGTCGTGAAGCAGGAAGGCGATGTCCGTATTCACACCTTCGTCGCCTCCTTCGCGTACAGCAACATCGCGAACGCCACGCACATCATCGAAACCAGAAACCAACTGGTCCTCGTGGATGGGCAGTTCCTCGTCCCGTACGCACGGGCATTCAGGGACTACGCCGACAGCCTGGGCAAGCCGATCGAAAGGCTGTACCTCTCGCACCGGCACCCTGACCACTGGTTCGGCTTGGGAGCCGCGTTCAGCGACATCGAGATCCACGCGTTGTCCGAAACCATGGACTTCATCCAGGAGCACGGGGAGGACTCGCGAAGTGACCACTGGAAGCTCGGCGATCTCGTTCCGGAGCACATAGTCGTTCCCAAGCAGGTCGTCAGCCCCGGTGTCGAGACGATCGACGGGGTCAGGTATGTCTTCGACCGCGTAACAGACACCGAAATCGACTATCACCTCACCATCAGGCTCCCTGAGCTGGGAGTGTATTTCGCTCAGGACCTGCTCTACAGCGGCACCCATCTGTACCTCACGAAACACCTGGACCACTGGATTCGGGTGCTGCAAGAAATGCTGGTGTCGGACTACGAGTTGTTCATGCCGGGCCACGGCCTGCCGGCCGACAAAAATGAGGTCGCCCGTAACGTCGAGTACCTGTCGACCGCTCGGCAGGCAATCGGCAACGGACTGGCGGACAACGCCTTCAAGGCTTTCATGCTCCAGCGGTATCCGGAACGTAAATGCCCGGGGATCTTCGACATCTACATGCCCCGGCTGTTCGGCAGTGCGAGCGACTACTGACAACGGAGGGGGTCACACCATGAGCGAGGGTTCCACCGTTGGGCGGTACCTGGTCGACCGGCTCCGTCAACTGGGGCTGGGGCATCTGTTTTCCATCGCGGGCGACTATTCGATCGAGTGGTTGAACCGGTACGTCACACCGAGCAGCATTGAAATCATCGAGGAAGTCAACGAGGTAAATGCCGGTTATGCGGCGGACGGGTACGCGAGGCTGAAGGGTATCGGGGCTCTCTGTGTCACCTACTCCGCGGGCGCATTGTGTGCCGTGAACGCGGTCGCCGGCGCTTACGTCGAGAAGGTGCCGCTCGTACTGATCAATGGCACACCGAGCATAAAGAAGACGCTCACCTTCGAGCAGACCGGCTTCAGTGCGCATCACTTCATCAGCGGCCGTGAAACAGATATGCAGTCGTTCGAACATATAACGGTCGCAACCATACGAGTTGACAACCCGGACCTTGCGCCGACGCTGATCGATTATGCACTGACCAGGTGCATAACCGAACGACGCCCTGTCTACATTGAGCTTCTCCAGGACATGGTCGACTTGGAGTGCGAGCCGCCGAGGGGCGTTCTGAAGCCGGCCAGGATCCTGTCGGACGAGACCAGCCTGGAACAGTCGGTCGCACAGATCTGCGCAAAGCTTGAAAGCGCCGAGAACCCGCTCATCTGGCTGGGTGTGGAGATCGACCGGTTCGGCCTTCAGGACAAGGCCATGAGCCTGGTACAGCAACTGAACGTCCCCTTCGTCACGGAACTCCTCAGCAAGGCCGTCCTCTCCGAAGATGACGCGCTGTTTGCCGGCGTGCTGGACGGCCAGGCATCATCGGCCGCCGTTACGGAGCTGGCCGCGACATCGGATTTTGTACTGGGCCTCGGCGTGTGGCTGACCGACATCAACTCGTTGGGCTGGGAACCGGACTACGACAAGACCGCATTTGCGTCGTTCGACGCGGTCAAGTTCGGAACCTTCTTCGGCGGACAGGTCGCGTTGGAGCACCTGATCGACGGCATACTGGCCGAAAAGGTGGTGCCCAAAACGCGGAAGCTGCCGGAGAATTCGACGCGGAGCGCGCCGACCGTGGGCTCGTCCGACGTGATCACGTACCAGGGGTTCTACAACTTCATCCAGCAGTACGTCGACAGGAACACCATCGTCGGCGCCGACGCGAGCATGAACTACTTCGGCAGCCTGCTGCTCGATGTGCCGGGGCCGGGCGGGTTTGTCGTTCAGTCGTCCTACTCATCGATCGGCTACAGCGCGCCGGCTGCGACGGGTATCTGCCTGGCAAAGCGGCCCGACCAAAGGGTCATGGTCTTCACGGGTGACGGCGGCTTCCAGATGACCGCCCAGTGCCTCTCGACGCAGACGCGTTTCAAGCTCAACCCGATCATCTTCGTCATCGACAACGGCGTCTACGCCGTGGAGCAGTGGCTCGCCGATGCATCGGTCTTCCATACCGACAAGCCGTTCTACAAACCCTGCATCCTGCACCGGTGGAATTACAGCCTGCTGTCCGAGGTGTTCGGTTGCCGGGGGTGGGAAGTCGGCACGTACGGAGAGCTGAGGGATGCCGTGACGGGTGCTCTGAAGAACGCGAGCAGCCCCTCCATCATCCAGGTCCACGTACCGAACAAATCAATTCCCGACAATGCGAAGTGGAAATCCCAGTAGCAGGACACGAGGAGAGAATAATGCCGACGAAGATCACTGCAATCTACGAGAACCCGAAATCCGCCGAGGCCTTCGAGGCCGGTCACCACGAGCAGATCGACCTGGCGCAGAAGATCCCCGGGGTCCAGCGGATCGAGAGCGCGAAGGTCTGGCCGAAGGAGGACGGCAGCGAGACGCCGGCTTATCGCGTACTCGACATGTACTTCGCCGACTACGATGCGGCCAGCAGGGCCGTAACGACCCAAGAGGCATCGGCGTTTGTCACCAAGGCCTTCGAGCTGGCGACGGGCGGTGTGCGGCTCCTCTTCACAGATATCGAGGAGGTCTGACCTCGATTCTTCCGAGGCCCGGCGTCCTCGCCGTCAGCGACTGACTGCCCGATATGTCCCGTGACTGGCCGGGCTGTCGCATGACGCTGCGGGGGCGTCGGGTCCACGGGCCCGAGTTTGCCACCCCCAAGGCCGGCAGCCGCTCCAGGCAGCCGGGACCGGGTAGGCACGGTCGCCGGCCCGGCCTTCGGGAAGCGACCCGGGCGGGGCGCGCGAGGCCCCGACCGCTCCCCCTTTCCCCGTCCTGATCAGGTCACCTGGAAGTTGGCCATCATCGCCATGTCCTCGTGTTCGAGGTTGTGGCAGTGCAGCATGTAGCGGCCCTTGTAGCCGGTGAACCGTACGAGGACTTCGACCACTTCATAGGGGCGGACGTCCACGGTGTCCTTCCAGCCGGCGTCCGCGTCCCTTGGTGGTCTGCCGCCGCGGGCGGTGACCTGGAACTGGGCCAGGTGCACATGGACGGGATGGTGGAAGTCGCTGCTGAAGCGCCAGCGTTCCACACTGCCCAGCCGCGGGGAGGCCAGCACCGCATCCGTGCTGAACGGCCGCCCGTTGACCGTCCACATCTGCCGCTCGTCCGAGCCGTCAGCGCCGTGCGTGCGGCGGAAGTCGAAGGAGCGCACCGGCAGTGTGCTGTTCGGGGAGAGGGCGGCGAACGAGGGTGACAGACGGGCCGGTATCCGGCTGTCGTCCTTCGCCCTGCGCACGACGTGGAAGCGCATGACGTCGCGCATGCGGCCCTCGGCCGCGGTGTTGTGCACGGTGACCGTGCTGCCGAGGGGAAAGGAGGAGAAGTCGACGACGACGTCGAAGCGTTCGCCGGGCGCCATGTTCACGGCGTCCAGCGGCTGGGGTGCGGCGAGCAGACCGCCATCGCTGCCGATCTGGACGAACCTCCCGTGCGTGCTGCCGCCGGGGTCGAGCCGCAGCCGGTAGCGGCGGGCGTTGGAGCCGTTCAGCAGCCGGAAGCGGTAGCGGGCGGCGGCCACCTCCATCAGGGGCCACGGGGCGCCGTTGACGAGCTGAACGTCCCCGAGCACCCCGTCCGGGAATGCGTCACGGTCGTGATGGGACGGGTAACGGAAGGAGCCGTCCGCGGCGAAGGACCGGTCGCACAGCATCAGGGGAACGTCCCGGTCCCCGTCCGGCAACGGCAGCCGGTCCTCCTCGGCGTCGCGAACGAGGAAGAAGCCGGCGAGGCCGCGCCAGACCTGCGGGGCGCTGAAGTCCATGCGGTGGTCGTGGTACCAGAGTGTCGCCGCCCGCTGCGGCAGCGGGTACTCGTAGCTGCGGTAACCCACGGCGGTCCGCCCGGGGTGGGCACCGGCCATGCCGTCGTGTGTCCGGCCGGGCGCACAGCGGGTCGGCAGCAGCAGGTCGGTGGGGTAGCCGTCGGACGCGGGCGGGGTGACGCCGCCGTGCAGATGCGTGACGGTCGGCACGGCAAGGCTGTTGAACATCTCGATGACGGTCCGGCGCCCGGACCTGGCGGCGAAGGTCGGGCCGGGGAAGATCCCGTCGTACCCCCACACCGTGGTCTTCCGGCCGGGCAGGATCTCCACCCGGCCCTCGCGCTGCTCGACTCGGTAGAAGTCGGCGCCGCGCTCGCTGCGCACCGGCCGGGCCACCGGCGGTACCGGCAGCGGCACGCCGAAGGGCCGGGGCAGCGAACCTGCACTGGCCAGGACGCGCCCGGTGGACGCCCCGGCAAGGCGGGACCAGCCGGCCGCGCCCACCGTGATCGCCGCACCGACGCTTGCCGACGCACCGGCGCCCCGCCGTTCCCGGTCATCGAGGACCGGCCCCGGCCGCGAGGGCCCGCTCGTACGCGGCGAAGCCGTCCTCGACGCCCAGGAAGACCTCGCCGAACGTCAGATAGCCCTCGGCGATGACCGGGGTGTCCCGCAGCGCCTCGATGAGGAAGTAGTACCCGCCCAGGTCATCCGTCTCCAGCACGGCGAAGTCCGAGATACGCCCGTGAAACGCCTCGGCGTCGAAGAACCGGGCCGTGACCCGGTCGGCATAGGCGGCGAAGACCGGCTCCAGGTGCGCGGCGCGCATCGCGTTGCGCTGCTCGCGCGACAGCGCCAGCCAGCGCGGAGTGACCGTGTACGTGAGCACGATGCCGTAGGTCATCAGAATCCCCCGAAGAGAGTTGCTAACACCGTTAACTTTCGGAGGAAGCTAAAGTTATAGGCGTTAACTTTGTCAAGGGGAAGGTGGGTGCACGACCGTGCCCAGCGCATCGGGAACCGCTGCCGGAGGACGTCGTCACCGCGTCCGCGAAGAGGCGCTGGCCGAGATCCTCCGCACCGGCCGCCGACTGCTGGTGGACGAGGGACCGTCCGCCGTCACACTGCGGGCGATCGCACGGGAAATGGGCATGACCGCACCCGGCCTCTACCGCTACTACGGCAGCCACCGCGACCTCATCCAGGCGCTGACCTCACACCTGTACGACGAGCTGGCCGCGGCCCTGGCGCAGGCGCGCGAACGCCATCCGGACTCCGAACCGGGCCGACGGCTGCGGGAGGTGTGCCGGGAACTGCGCCGCTGGGCCCTGGCCCATCCCCGCGAGTTCGGGCTGCTGTTCGCCAAACCGGTCACCGACGCCGACACCGCGCCCGGATCGGCCGCACACGACCCCAGCTGGCGCTTCGGCACCATCCTCCTGGACCTGATGGTCCAGCTCTGGCACCGCGGCGACATCCAGCCGCCCAACGACCTGGACCCCTCGTGGATCGTCCAATTGGAGGAGGTACGCGAGCACCTGGGGGGCGAACCCGTGCCGCTGGAGATCCTCTACGTCTTCGTCTCCTGCTGGGCCCGCCTGTACGGAGCCGTGGCCGTAGAGGTCTTCGGCCACCTCGACTTCGCCCTCACCGACCCCGAGCCACTCTTCGAGCACACCCTCCACGACGTCCTGACCGCCTTGGGAGAGTCGGGCACCGCCAGGCGCGCCACTCGGGCACATGATCGCTGATACCTCTCCGCGACAACGGGTTCGCACGCCCCACGGATTCACCGGCACCGGCATGTGGATCTGGATCTCACCGTCGAAGAACCGCTGGGCCATCATGCTGACCAACAAGCACTGCTGTTGTCAGGGTCGGCGAAACGGCTACGGGCCCCGGCACCACGGGCGATACCGTTCACCGGACTTCACATGATCTCTCGGCCCGCTTCGGAGCAGCCCGTGAGCAACGCTTACTCTCCCGTCCCGGAACTCAATGGCCTCAAGGAGTTCGACGAGCGCTGTGGAAGCGAGTACTACGCCAACGGATTCGAGCTCGTCGAGTTCGGCAGACCCAGCGGTGCCGAGACATACTCGGACGAGCAAGAGTTCATCGACAGCTTCGTGTGCTTCGCCCGCGCCAACAGATCCGGTTCGGACTATGCGTTCTGGCGCGTCGACCACGGTGCTGACCTGGCCACGTCGCCCGTGGTGGTCTTCGGAGACGAGGGCGGAATATGTGTCGTCGCCGGCAACCTCCGGGATCTGTTTCGGCAACTGGGATGTGACTGGTGGCAGTGGCCTTCTTTCAGCGGGGCAAGAAGGGACTCGGCGAACACCCGACACAGGCGGTGCGGAAAATGTTGGGTGATCGGGACCGGTGCCGCCGCACGATGGGGGCATGGATGACACGACCTTGGTATCCCGATTCCTCCGCGACGGCTTCGTGAAGTTGGAGGGCGCCGTCGCGCCGCGAGTGGCCGCGGACTGTGCACGGCTGCTGTGGCGAGAGACCGGCTGCGACCCGGATGATCCGGCGACGTGGACACAGCCCGTGCGATGGGTGGCCGGCATGGCACAGGGGCCGTTCGCCGCCGCACCCAACTCCCCTTCCCTGCAACGCGCGTACGACCTGCTCGTCGGCGCGGGACGCTGGGAGCCGCGCTACTCGCTGGGCACGTTCCCCCTGCGCTTCCCGCACGAGGAGGAACCGGACGACGCGGGCTGGCACATCGAGGGGAGCTATCTGCCGGAGGGTGAGAGCTGGTACTTCACAAATCTGCGCTCCCGGGGCCGGGCGTTGCTGATGCTGTTCCTGTTCAGCGAGGTCGGTGAGGAGGACGCCCCGACCCGGATCCGGGTCGGCTCACACCTCGACGTGCCGAAGGTGCTGGAGAAGTACGGGGAGGACGGGGCGAGCGGGCCGGCTCTTGCGCCCGATCTGGTGGCGGCGTCCGACCACCGGCCACTCGCCCTCGCCACCGGGTCCCCGGGCGACGTTTTCCTGTGCCATCCGTTCCTGGTGCACGCGGCGCAACCGCACCATGGGGTGCGGCCACGCTTCATGGCCCAGCCGCCGCTGATGCCGGCCGCACCGTACGAACTGGAGCGGGCCGACGGCGCGTACTCACCCGTGGAGATCGCGATCCGTCGGGGCCTGGGAAAGCACACTTCGGTCACCAGTCCTCGCTGAGCAACGCTCAACCAGGTGAAGTACCGACTGCCGCCTCGGGATGGGAAATGGACGACCCTTCTGTTGGGTGAGGCGGACGAGGGCGACGACACCGCCGAGACAGTGGGCAGCGTCCGGCTGAAACAGGCGTCACGGACATGTCCCAACTCACCTGTCAGTGCCGCTGGTTGACCGTTTCGTCAGGAGACGTAGGGGAGCATCTGGCGGGATTGCCCGTCCGGTTCCACGGCCAGGGCGTTGGCGAGGCCGCAGACAAGACGGTAGTAGCCGACCAGGACGAGGGTCTCGGTGACGACCTGGGCGCCGCAGAGTTGGTAGGCCCGCCGGATGGTCCCGCCGGTGCAGGTGGCGCCCTGGAGGAGTTCACGGCCTGCTGCCAGGAGCGCGGCTTCTTGTGGCGGGAAGGGGCCGGGTAGCGGCTTCCGCTGCCGTATGAGCAAGGCTTGCTCGCTGGTGATGCCCGCGGCCTGGCCGAGCGGGATATGGGCCTGGGTCACATAGGCGGATGCGGTGCTGGTCGCGGTGTCGAGGATCAGCAGTTCGCGTTGGCGTGGGGTGAGGTGGAGCCGGCCGAGGCCGGCGAGTCCGAGGCTGATGAGGCCGCCGGCGTAGGCGGGAGCGTTGCCGAAGGCGCGGAACAGGTTGAGCGGCGGCACTTGTTTCAGCGGCTCGGGGAGGTCCTCGGGGCGTGGGTAGGGCAGGCGCACGGCGGTCACCACCCGCTCGCGGGGCGGTCGGCGAAGGCCGTCCGCAGGCTGGTGATACGGGTGCCGAGGGCCCAGGGGACCTCGGAAGGGTCCACGTGAACGTCGATGAGGAAGGGGCCGTCGGATTCCAGGGCCTCGCTGAGGGCTTCCGTGAAGGAGTTCAGGTCTGCCGCGGTGCGGGCTTGGGCACCGAGTCCGCGGGCGACGGCCGCGGCGTCGATGGGCTGGTCGAACATCGAGCGGGAGCCGTGGCCGTAGATGCTGTCCTGGATGTTGACGACCATGGCGTTGCCGCCGTTGTTGAGCACGACCCAAATGACGGGAAGGCCGAGTTCGGCCGCGGTGTGCAGTTCCATCCCGCTCATCGCGAAAGCGGCGTCGCCGATGACCGCTACGACGGTGCGGTCCGGTTGGGCGAGCTTGCCGCCGATGGCGGCCCCGGTGCTGTATCCCATGGACGCGACGTTGAACGAGAAGTGGATCTGCCCGCCGGGGCGGGACCGGTGGTGTTGGCCGACCCAGCTGAGGCAGTTGCCGTTGTCGGTATAAAGAACGGTGTCCTCCGGCAGCCGCTCGCTCATCCGGCTCACGACGGCCGACGCGGAAAGGACCGCGTGGTCCTTCTGCAGGGCGGAGGCCGGAACGCGCACCAAGAGCCGGTCCTGTGCCCCGGTGAGCACAGCATCACGGACACGCGGCGCGGCGGGAACATCTGCCAGTTCGGCCAGCAGCGCGCGCAGCACGGTGTCGGCGTCCCCCGCGATGGGCAGGTCGAGGTCGCAACCGGCGCCCAGACGCAGCGGGTCGAGGTCGATCTGGATCACCTGGCGTCCCGTCACCAGCCGGGAGTCGAAGACGTTGGCGGCCGCCTCCCCGAGTCCGCTGCCGATGATCAGCAGCAGGTCCACTTCGGGGGAGAGCAGATAGTCGAACGCGGCGGGGGTGCCGCCGAGCCCGAACACTCCCAGCGCCCATGGGTGGTCTTCGGGGAAGACACCCTTGCCTTTCAGCGTGGTCGCGACCGGTATCCCTGCACTCTGGGCGAGCTGTTGCAGCGAGCCGGCCGCGCCGGACAGCTTCGCTCCCTGCCCGGCAAGGATGACGGGCCGCCGCGACCGTCGAAGCTTCTGCGCGAGCAACTGCACCGCGGCCGCATCCGGTGCCGTAGACGCCGCGTGGTAGAGCGGGGGCAGGGAGGCGTCGGTCACGGGGCTGTTCATCATGTCGGAGCTCACGCTCAGATGGGCTGCACCGGGACGCCCGCTCCATATGGTCCGCATCAGGTGGCGGAACAGCCACGGCAACTGGCCGGGATGGGCGAGCCGTGTCGACAGCTTGGTCGCGGTCCGGAACATCTCCACGGTATCGACGGACCAGTTCCCGCCGCTGCTGTCCTGTAGTCCACTCCGGCCGGACATCGAAGCCATGGTCTGCGCGGTGATCACCAGCAGCGGCATCGAGTCGCTCGTCGCGCTGGCTACGCCGGTCAGGGCGTGCATCGCGCCCGGTCCCGTCGTCGCACACACGACCGCCAGCCGGCCACTCGCCTGCGCGTACCCGTCCGCCATGAAGGCCGCCGCTTCTTCATGCCGTGCCAGGACCAACCGCAGCCCCGGGGAGTTCTCCAACTCCTCATACAACGACAGCAGCGGCCCGCCGGGGACACCGAAGACGTACTCCACTCCCTGGGCACACAACGCATCCACCAGCCAGCCGGACACCGACAACGCCTTCCCCGCCCCACCGCATCGCCCATCGGGCGTCAGACCCGGCATCACCCACCCCACCTCCCCCGGCAGCTCCCTGTGTTCAACACGGTGATCACATCCACGACAGGCTCCCTCGTAGTGCTTCGTCAGGCTGCTTCGGGCGTGTGGTCCGGCGTGCCGGAGTGGTGCATGCTGCCGCTCGAGAATCTCGGGGAGGTTGATCAACTGCGGGAGGACCTGGGCGAGTTCGTGGCCGAAGTGCTCCCATCACCAGAGCGCTGGAACCAGCGCGGGTGGTACCACCTCCCTCCACACAGCTGACACATCTCACCTACCAGGCCGGTCCGCAGCGGCTCGTCGGTGCACCACGGCACCGGAGCGGCGACCGAGCGGGCCCCCGCACCGCTCGGGAATCCACACCGGCGACCACGCACCCGCCGCAGCTGCCCTACGCTGCCGGGGCAGCAACGGGACACTTCAGGCCGGCAATCCGCAGCAGGTAGTTCCGCTTTCTACGACACTCGACGCGACCCGACCTGGCAACACCCGGCCCAGGGCGCACAGAATCGATACGACACATTCAGACAGTCCTACACATGACAGGGGCGTGTCTCCTACAGGCGTACGCCGACGGTGCTTCCGTACGCCGCGCAGCGCAGGGCGACACGTCGCACCCGCCCGCCCACCCGCGAGTGCGCCGCCCAGGTCGATCAGATGGCTCATGGTGACGGTGCTCCGTGTCCGCGCAGCAAGGTGGGCTGGGCGGGGATGCGGGGGACGGAGCCGTAGCGGCGGGTGCGGCGGGCGTACTGTTCGATCGCCTCCCACAGGGTGCGGCGGTCGACCGCGGGCCAGGGGGTGTCGAGGAAGAGCAGTTCGGCGTAAGTGACCTGCCATGGAAGGAAGTTGGAGGTGCGCTGGTCACCGCCGGTGCGCAGCAGCAGGTCGACGTCGGGCAGTTCGGGGACGTGCAGGTAGCGGGCGAAGGCGTGCTCGGAGACCGAGCTGGGGTCGATCCTTCCGGCGGCTGCTTCCTGGGCGAGTTTCGCTGCGGCTGCTGTGATCTCGGCGCGGCCACCGTAGTTCACGCACATGGTCAGGAGCAGCCCGGTGCGTTCGCGGGTGGCCCGCTCGGCCTGGAGGAGTGTCTCGATGACGTCGGCCGGCAGGCGGGAGCGGACCCCGGCCCAGCGCAAGCGGACGTCCAGCGTCTCGTCCACCATGCGGTGCATGGCCTGGGGGATTTCGTACATCAGCGTCTGTAGTTCGTCGGCGGGGCGTTTCCAGTTCTCGGTGGAGAACGCGTACACGGTCAGGTGTTTCAGGCCGATCTCCAGGGCGCCGTGGACGACGTCGATCAGTGCTTCGGTGCCCGCGCGGTGGCCGTCGGTGCGGGGCAGGCCGCGAGCGGTGGCCCAACGGCCGTTGCCGTCCATGACGATCGCGACGTGGCGCGGCATGGCTTCGGGCGGGAGCCGGGGCGGGCGGGCGCCGGACGGGTGGGGAGGCGGAGATGTGGTGGCCTGCTGCTGAACGGCGCGTGCGCGCGCCTCATCGGCCCGGCCGTGCCCTTCGGGTGCGTCGGCCGGTGCGGGTGGTGGCGGCGGGCTGGGCTGGATGGGGAAGGGGAAGAGGCCCCGGGCCAGTGCGGCCTTCGTCCGGGCGGGCAGCAGCAGGCGCAGCCGGGCGTTTCGCGGCAGGGCCGGGCGGCGGTGCAGCAGCGCGGCGGGGGCGTCGGCGGCGGCCTTGAGGCGGAGCCGGTACAGGTCGGTGTAGGTACCGAGGGTCACTGCGACTGCGGGGTGCAGTACGGGTGGGAGTGGGCTGTGATCCAGCCAGCTTCGGGCGCGGGCGGCCAGGCGGCGTACCAATTCCTCGAACGCCGGGGTGGTGTGCCGGGCCAGCAGGTCCGCCCGGTGTACGCCGGCCTCGTCCAGGGCTTCCTGCGGCAGCGGTACGTGACCGCGGCCCAGGTCGTCGGAGAGGTCGACGAGGGCGTCGGTGAGGTAGATCGCATCGACGGCGGTCTGCCACGCCACCGCCGCCTCCGGCACGCTCGCGGCGATCGCCTCCGGTTCGGCGGACAGGCCGGCGGCCCGCATCAGCAGTGAGCCCGCGCGCAGCACGAGCGGGGTGTTGATCAGGCTGTTGTAGCGCCGCCACTCCTGCCAGGTGGCGAACTGCCGTCCGTGAACGTCCTGGCGAAGCTCCTCGAACAGCGTGTGCAGGAACCCCGGAGGCAGGTTCCAGGTCAGCATGGTGTGGATCAGCGCCTGCCGTACCGGGTCGCTGCCGCGACCCTCGCGCAGGTCCGCGTCGAAGGCCGAGATCCATGCCTCCAGCCGTTCGGCCCGCCCCGGATCCGACTCATTGGTGGACCGGTTCTCCCTGTCAGGAGGGCCGGCTGCGTCGGCCAGGTCATCAACTGCCCGTACGGCGCCGTACAGCGCCCAGGTGGCGATCCGCAGCGGGGGCGGCAGCAGCAGCGAGACCGCGTACTCGATCTCGCCCGTCGCGCGGGTGGCGCGGCGGCACGCCTCGTAGCCGCGGAACAGGGCCGGGTCGTGAATGCCGCTGCGCCGGTAGACACCGGTGGGTGGCACCGCGAGGGAACTCACCTCAGGACTCCTCTGGGTTCGAAAGCGCCTGCTGGGGGATCCAGGCCAGGGCCAGGGCGCTGCCGACGGCGGTGAGCAGGAAGCCCAGCAGCAGGCCGCCGAGGTTGGCGGCGACCAGAGTGACCAGGGACAGCACGGCGGCCAGGACGCCGGAGAAGTAGCGCAGGGCCGGGTTGCGCCACGTCGTCACGCCGGAGACGACGAACACGGCGCCCAGGGTCCACGAGGCGGCGCCCGCGGTGCCGGTGAACCGCAGGAACCCCAGCCCCACCCAGGAAACGCAGATCAACTCCAGCCCGCCCAGCCCCAGCAGCAGCCCGGCCGCGAACGGGCGGTTCCGACGCCACCTGCGCCACCGGGGCCGCCAACCGGGTCGCAGCGCTGTGGTCATCGGGTCGCTCCCGGTTCGCAGCCGCCCTCTCCCCGGCGTAGCTCGATCGCGACACCCTGGGATGTGATCGTCCCGGCCGTGAAGGCGTGCGGCTGCACGGTCACCCCGCTGCCGCTGACGGTCTCGGCACCGACGGTGAACAGGCCCGTCGGCCGGTCCAGTGACACCTGCGGGGTGTTGAACTTCGCGCCGGAGAGCTTCACCGACCGGGCCGTGGCCATGCCTGCCTCCACCGTCAGGTCAGTGGCGGAGGCTCGCTTGATACGCACGACGGCCGTCACCGCGCCGGCGAGCGGCAGGTGGGCGGTGGAGGTCACGCAGGCGTCCTCCACGGTGGCTTTCTGCATGCCGGTGGCCAGCGTCGGCAGCAGCCCGCCGTGCCCGGAGGCACTCGGAGAGGCCGACACACCTGACCCGGACATCCGCTCGGCGTGGACCGTGACCGGCAGCTCCCCCGCGAACGCCACGGAGACGGCCCCCGCGGCGCTCCCGGCCAGCAGAACGGAGGCGCCTACGAGCAGAGGCGCCAGCGCCAAAGCGAATCGCAGGCGGCTGGTCCGGCCGGTAGGCGTCAGAGCGGAGGAGTCGCTGACGACGGCGTCCGGCCCAACGGCCGTCTCAGGCGGGAGCACCGATCCTCCCTTCACCGGCTGAGTGCACCACACCGGTTGTCATCGATGTCGCCGGAGGGCTGATCTCTCTGGACGGCCAACCCTGTGGTCCGGACCGGCTCTTTGGTCTCGGCCGTACCCCGCAGCATGATTTCGCCCAGCCGGGCCGGCACCGGCACGCTGACGCACAGGCCCCCAACGAGGCAGCCGCCGTCCCCTGCGTGACCAGACCCGTTACCCCTACCCCTGCGGTTGCCGGAGCAGCCGGGACCAAAGGCGACCGGAACCGACGCCAGCGGTGTCCTTCGTGCCCCATCCGGTGATCTTCAGCGTCCGTACCGTCCCGGCCGACGACCTGCGTACCCATGTCCACGCCCGCGTAACGTCGCCCGCCACATCCCTGTTACGGCCGCGTTGTGCATACAACCGTGAAGGATGATCTACCGTCGTCAGGTTGTCTGCCAGGGCGGCCCGTCCGGCCGCATGCGCTGCTGCCCATACCCTCCTTCGCTGCGGGGGTGGCAGGCCATGGGCATCGGGCCGGGGGAGATGACGATGCGGGCGTGCGGCCGATAGTGGTGTCCTGGCACGGCGCGCAGTTGCCAGCGGGCCGCGATGGTGGCCACGGCGGTCAGAAGCTGGTTCATCGTCAGGGTGTCGCCGATGCATTTGCGTACCCCCGCGCCGAAGGGGATGTCGGCGCAGCGGGCCAGGGTCTTCGCGCGGTCGGGCAGCCAGCGGTCGGGGTCGAAACGCAGCGGGTCGGGGTGAACGGCGGGATTGCGGTGCAACGCGTAGGTGCAGTAGGCAAGTTCGGTGCCGGCGGGGAGTTCGGCCGTGCCGAGGCGCACGGGGACGAGGGTGCGCCGGCCCAGCATCCAGGGGGCGGGGTGCAGCCGCAGCGTCTCCTTGACGACGCGCCGGGTGTACTCGAGCGCGGTGAGGTGCTCGGCCTGCACGGGGCGGCCCTGGATGACGGAGTCGATCTCTTGGTGCACTCGCCGTTCGATGTCCGAATGGCGCGCCAGCTCGTGGAAGACGTGGGGCAGCACCTCCTTCAGGCCGTGCGTCGCGGCCCAGATGAGGAACAGAATGTCGGCGATGATCTGCTGGTCGTCGAGCGGTTCGTCCGTGTCGGTGTAACGGGCTTGCAGGAGCTGAGACAAGACGCTGCCATCGGCCGCATCCTGACTGCGCTGGTGGGTGAGCGCCGCCGTGACCGCGGTGCGCAGGTCGGACAGCGCCCGCAGGAACCTGCCTGTGCCCGGCACGTGCTTGAGGTGGGCGAACTGCGGGAGAGCAAGGCGCCAGTACAGGCCACGGGTGGTCTGGGAACTCACGGCCGAGAGAGCGGCCGTCACCTGGTCGAGGGCCGGAGTGTCCCCGCACACTGCGCGGGCGTTGACCCGGTAGGCGAGGCCGGCCATCTCCTTGTCCAGCCGGATCGTCGCGCCAGGGCGCCAGCGGGCCATGGCCTCCTGGGCGGCCCGCCGCAGTGCAGGTGTTCCGGCGACGATGCGGTGAGGGTGGAAGGCCGGCTGCACGGCACGCCGGTGCCTGCGGTGTGATCCGAACAGCGTCAACCCGTCGAAGTCCATATCCATCACAAGGCTGATGCCGAACTGGGAGCCGATGCCGGCCGTGATCCTCGCCTGGGCGTAGTTGCGGGCATCGGTCACCAGCAACTGGTGGAGGAGTTCAGGCGAGTTGACCAGGTAGACGTCGGGCGTGAAGGCGGGGCCCCGCATCCGTACCAGAGGACCCAGCTCGTTGAGCGACGCCATGAAGTTGAGCGGGTCGGTCAGGAGTTTGAGGCCGTGCCCGAGCAGGGGCAGCGAACCCGGAGCGGTCGGGACGACGGGGGGAGGCACGGAAACAGCCACAGGCCCTCTCTCTGACTGATCGAATGATGGGCGCACACTGCAACCGATAATGTACTGATCGTGATGAGGGGTGCGGTTGGGTCATGCTCGTGTGATGTGCTTGTCGTGGGCTCGGGGTTCGGCGGGAGCGTCGCGGCACTGCGTCTGGCGGAGAAGGGCTACCGCGTCACGGTCGTCGAAGCCGGGCGCAGATGGCGGCCGGAGGACTTCGCCACCTCCCCGTGGCAGGCGCACCGCCTGCTGTGGGCGCCCTGGCTCGGCTGGCACGGCATCGCACGCCTACGGGTACGACGCCGGCTGGCCGCACTGATGGGTGTCGGGGTCGGCGGCGGATCCCTTGTCTACGCCGGCGTCCACTACCGGCCCGACGGGGCCGTTTTCCGCGAGGCTTCCTGGGATCCGTCCCTCGACTGGGAGCAGGAACTCGCCCCGTACTACGCGCTGGCGGAACGGATACTGGGCACCACACTCGTTCCCCGGCAGGCGGCAGGGGACGACGCACTGCGCGAAGTGGCCACAGCACTCGGGGTGCCCGGCGGCGTCCATGCCACCCGGGTCGGCATCCACTTCGGCCCCACCGGGCGTACGGTGCCGGACCCCTTCTTCGACGGCCGGGGCCCGGCACGGGCCGGCTGCACGGAATGCGGCCGGTGCACGCTCGGCTGCCGCGTCGGCGCCAAGAACTCCCTGGACCACAACTATCTGCACCTCGCCCAGCGAGCCGGAGCCGACATCCGGCCCCTGGCCGAGGCCCGCAGACTCATCCCGCAACCGGACGGCACCTGGCAGGTGCACACGCGCCACGGCACCGGTATCACCCGGTCCCACACCGTACTGACGGCGCATCAAGTCGTTCTCGCTGCCGGGGCCTGGGGCACCGCAGAACTCCTGCACCGCTCACGCCCGTACCTGCCGCACCTGTCCCCGGCGCTGGGCACCCGCACACGTACCAACCGCGAGGTGTTCGCCGCCGCGTCCACCGACAGCTTCGACGTCGGGCCCGGTGTGGCGATCAGCTCCGCGCTGCGACCGCGACCAGACCTCCTCGTCCAGCTGTGCCGGCTCGGGCCCGGAACCCATCCGGCCGCTCTGCTCGCACGGCCGGGCGGTCTTTCGTGGCGGGACTTCGGCCGACGTACCGCCATCCTCTTCGCCATGGAGCAGGGCGACTCCCACCTGACCAGCCGCTACCGCCACGGGAGACTGACCTTCCGTCCGGGAAGCCCGCAACCTGAACCCGTACGGCTGGCCGCTGCCGAGGCGGTCGCCCACCACTACGCCCGGCGCATCGGCGGCCGGTCGACACTCCTGTGGAACACCGCCCTGCAACTGCCGGTCACCGCCCACCTGATGGGCGGCTGCCCGATCGGCAGCCACCCGGTCACGAGCGTCGCCGACCTCTATCACCGCGTCCACGGCTACCCGACCCTGCATGTCATCGACGCCTCCGCCGTCCCCGGCAACCTTGGCGTGAACCCCGCACTCACCGTGACCGCGCTGGCGGAACGCGCGTGCGCGGCCTGGCCCGCCTCAGGCCGACCAGACCAACGCCCCGCCCAGGGCGAGCCGTACCAGCACGTACCGGACCCGACAACCGAGGCCGCCCCGTGAACCACACCCTCTTCACCAGCATGGCCACCAACCGCGCCGTTCTCCGCATCGCCCCCTATGTGCTGCCGCGCTGCGACCTGTTCATCCATCGCCTGACCCGAGGACGGCTGCTGCCGAGCAAACTCGTCCTGGACACGATCGTGCTGGGCACCACAGGTCACCGCACCGGGCGCCCACGCGCCACGCCCCTGGCCGCGCATCGGGCCGCGGACGGAACCTGGCTGGTCATCGGCAGCAACTTCGGCCGCCCCCACCACCCGGCCTGGAGCACCAACCTGCTCCACCAGCCCCAGGCCACCGTCACCGCCCAAGGACGCTCCTGGCAGGTTACGGCTCGCCGGCTCACCACCTGTGAAAAGGAACGACAACGCAACCGCATCCTGCTCGCCATCCCCTTTTACGACACCTACGCCGCCCGCACCAGCCGCGACATCCGGGTCTTCAGCCTTGCCCCGCTCACTGCCCCACCCGTCGACCGCCCCACTGACGGCACCGGCACCCCCTGCGCAACGTTCCCAGCTACGCCACCGACCGCGCTTGGCCGCGAGCCGGACGGACTCCGCCCTTGATACGCCACTGACTGAACCCGGCATACAGAGCCCAAGACCGGCCCGTCACGCGCCGGTTCTCGCACCCGCTGCCCCGGCATCCGGACAAGGCTGATGCCACCGGTCGGCTGCCCAAGGTCACGAACGGGCCGGCTGTCAGCCGGGCAATGCCGGGGAGCCGGACCGTCGTGTTCGCTCACGGTCACCGGCACTTGTGGTGGCGGCACTTGGGACTCGTTGTCGGAGCGCCCGGCATGGGGGTGGGAGTGGCGGCCGTCCTCTTGCCGGCCTTGCCGGTCCTGCTGGTCTTTCCGCCCTTCTTGGCGGGGGTGGCGGACGGGGAAGGTGCGGGGCCGCCCGGCTCGTTGGCACCATGGCCAAGGGAGACGGGGGTGGGGAAGGGGGCGTCGGGGAGGCCGACGAGGGCGTCGCTCATGTACTGGGTCCAGATTTCGGTGGGGATGTCGCCGCCGAACACCTTCTGCAGGCCGCCGACGCCCACCAGGGACTGGAGCTGGGGGTGGGCCGCGTCCTCGCGGAAGAGGACCACGGAGGTGGACAGTTGGGGGGTGTAGCCGACGAACCAGGCCGAGTGGTAGTCGTCGGTGGTACCGGTCTTGCCCGCGGCCGTCCTGCCGAGGGCCTGGGCCTTGGTACCGGTGCCCTTGGCTATGACGCCGCGGAGGACGTCGGTCACGTTGTCGGCGATGGCGTTCGGCAGCGCCCGTACGGGGGCGGGGGCGGCGAAGCCGGGGAGGGCGGAGCCGTTGTGGGTCACCTTGGTCACCGAGTAGGGGGTGGCCCGCATACCGGAGGCGGCGAAGGTCGAGTAGGCGCCTGCCATGCGAATGGCGCTCGGTGTCGAGGTACCGATGTAGAAGCCGGCACTGGGGGCGGCGAGGCTGTCGGGGCGCAGACCGAGGGCCTGCGACGTACTCACCACGTTGGGGTAGCCGACGTCCTCTCCCAGTTGCACGTACGGCGTGTTGACCGACTGCTCCATCGCCTTGCGCAACGAGATGTATCCCCAGCGCTTGGGGGTGTCGTTGTGCTGGTGGAGGAGGCCGGTGGGGTCCTTGTCGTCGGTGACGTAATTGCCCTGCTGGTCCTTGATCTTGATGCCGTCGTCACCGTTGAACTTGCTGGCCGGGGTGATCGGCGCCGGGGGCTCGCCGGGTTTCAGTACGGCTCGGTGCTGGAGCGCGGCGGCGAGGACGATGGGTTTGAACGTCGAGCCCACCGGGACGCCGGAGGTGTCGGCGTTGTCCGAGTAGTGGGCGTGCTCGTAGCCGGGGCCGCCGTAGACGGCGACGATCCTGCCGGTCGTGGGATCGACCGAGGAGGCTCCGACCTGGACGTCCCGGTCGACCGACCGGTGGGCGGGGTCGAGGCGTTGTGCACGGACCTTGGCGACGGCCCTGGCCAGTGCTGCGGTCCGTTTCCGGTCGAAGGTGGTGTGTATCTGGTAGCCGCCCCTGCTCAGGCCGGCGTCGGTGATGCTCGGGTTGTGTGCCTGGGCGTACGACCGGGCGAGCTGAACCAGGTAGCCGGTCTGACCCGGGAGACCCGAACCGAGGTTCCACTTCCTGGGTGTCGGGAATCCTGCGGCCGCGTACCGTGCGCGCCGCCCCGGCGTCAGCTTGCCGGTCTTCACCATCCGGTCGAGCACCCAGGACCAGCGCGCCTTGGCCGTTGCCCTGGCCGTGGGGTCGGAGTCCGCGTGCTGGAAGAGGCTCGGCTCATTGACCGCCGCGGCGAGGAAGGCTCCCTGGCTCGCATTGAGCTTCTGCACCGGAAGGCCGTAGTACGCGCGGGCCGCGGCCTGGATGCCGTTGGCCTGCCGGCCGAAGAAGCAGGTGTTCAGATAGCCCTGGAGGATCTGCTGCTTGGTCATGGCGGCACCGATCTTGGTGGAGATCAGCAGTTCCTTGAGCTTCCGCGAGACCGTCTGCGACTGGTCCAGGTAGGTGTTCTTGACGAACTGCTGGGTGATCGTCGACCCGGACTGCACCGTGCCGCCCTCGGCCATGTGGAAGACGGCACGGAGGATGCCCTGCGGGTCGATGCCCGGGTCGGTGTAGAAGGAGGCGTTCTCCGCAGCGATGAAGCCCCGCCGCACGTCGGCGGGGACCTGCGAGAGCGGGACGTTCTGCCGGTTGACGCTGCCGTCGGTCGCCAGGACCGTGCCGTCCGACCAGTAGTAGACGTTGTTCTGAAGGAGTGTTGTGGGGTTGGGGTCGGGGATGGTGACCGTGGCGTAGGCATAGCCGACGGCCGCCGCCGCACTGCCGAAGAAGAACAGGAAGAGCGCCAGCAGTTGGCGCACCGATGGCAGCCAGCGGCGCGGGCCCGTCCTGCCCTGGTGCGGGTAGTCGATCCACCGTCTCCCGCGTCTCTTCTCCGGCGCCGCTCCGCCGTTGGACTGCTGCGACGGTCGGCGCCGGCGTCCGCTCATGGGCTCGGATCACTGTCCTCTCAGAACAACTACTCAGTACAACTGCTCGGTACAACTGCGATGTCTCGTGTGGTGCGGGCTACCGGTAACCGTTGTGGGGCGGGGGCTGCCGGTAACCGTTGTGGGGTGGGGACTGCGCAAGGCCGTCGTACGGTGCCGGCTGGTGGAAGGGGTCGTACGGCACCTGCTGCGGCAGACGGTCGTAAGGCACCTGCGGCGGCAGACGGTCGTACGGTGCCGAGGGCGCAGAGCCGGGATCCTGCGGAGGCAGGCCGTGGCCGGGATCCTGCGCGCCCGCCGGGGCCCAGAGGCTGCCGTACCGCTCCATGCGCTGCCATCTCAGGCGGGAGCCCGAAACGGCGGTGAAGACGGACTGGATCACCACCAGGTACATCAGCTGCCGGTAGACGAACTGCTGCAACGGCAGGCTCCACAGCGGTCCTGGCCGTTCCCCGTCCAGGTGGAACGCGTACCGGCCCATCAGGAGTTGCAGCAGCAGGAAGGCCAGCCAGAGCCCGGTGATCCGGACCGGGTCGAGGAAGAGCAGCCCGTACACGGCGAAGATGTCGACGACGGGGGCGAGCAGCGGCAGCAGGACCTGGAAGAGGAGGAGGTAGACCAGGCCGCGTCGGCCGAGTTTCCCGGCGGCGCCGCGCTGCACCAAGGCGCCGCGGTGCTTCCACATCGCCTGGAGGGTGCCGTAGCACCAGCGGTACCGCTGCCGCCACAGGGCGTTCAGTGACGCCGGCGCCTCGGTCCAGGCCACCGCACCCTCCTCGTAGACCACACGCCAGCCGGCGCGGCACAGCGCCATGGTGAGGTCGGTGTCCTCGGCGAGGGTGACGTCGCTGACGCCGCCGAGGGCGAGCAGCGCCCGGCGGCGGAACGCGCCGACCGCCCCCGGGACCGTCGGCATGCACTCGGCGAGGTCGAACAGGCGGCGGTCGAGGTTGAAGCCGACCACGTACTCGATGTGCTGCCAACGGCCCAGCAGGCCACCGCGGTTGACGACCTTGGCGTTGCCCGAGACGGCGCCCACCCGGGGGTCGGCGAAGGGCTGCACGAGCGTGCGGACGGTGCCGGGTTCGAAGACCGTGTCGCCGTCGACCATGACCACCAGCTCGCACGAGGCGGCGGCGAGTCCCGTGTTGAGCGCGGCGGGCTTGCCCGCGTTCCGCTGCCGGATCACCCGCACCCCCGGCAGGCGGAGCGACTCCACCAGGTCGGCGGTGCCGTCGGTGGAACCGTCGTCCACCACGATGATCTCCACCGGATGGTCCGAGGCGAGCAGTGAGCGTACGGCCGCCTCGATCCCGGCGCTCTCGTTGTACGCGGGGACGATGACGCTGACCTGTGCGGTCACCGGCGGCCCCCAGGAGCGGCCACGGTCCCCCGTCCGCAGCCGCCGGTGCCGACGGGCCGCGATCAGCACGACCGCCGCGCGGAGCACACTGATCGCTCCGGCCACGCACATCAGCACGCCGAGCAGCCACACGGTCCAGTCGCCGGCCCGCAGCAGCCCGATGAGGGCCATGCCTTGCAGTTGGTCGCCGGGCCCGGCGCGCCGGAGCTCCCCGGCCATGCCGACCGAGGCGCCGACCGTGGCGAACCGGAAGCCCTGAGCCTTGAGCCGTGGAATCAGGGTGCTCAGCGCGGCGACGGTCTGCGACCGGTCACCGCCGCCGTCGTGCATCAGCACGATCTGCCCGGCGTGGCCGTGGGGTGTGGCATGGGCAAGGATGCGATCGGCACCGGGGCGCTGCCAGTCCTCGGCGTCCTGTGTGGAGAGCACCGTGACATAGCCTGCCGCGTCCGCCTGCTTGAGGACGGACCAGCCGGCATCGTCCAGCGCATCGTTCTCCGAGGAGTACGGCGGCCTGAGCAGTGCGGTGGTGACCCCCGCGGCACCGGCCACCGCCAGCTGCGTCTCCCGCAGCTCCAGGGAACGCTGCCAGGGGGCGAGGCGGGCCAGGTCGGGGTGGGTGAAGGTGTGGACACCGATCTCGTGGCCCTCGGCGACGATCCGGCGGACCAGCTCCGGGTGGGCCACGACCTGGGTTCCGACGACGAAGAACGTCGCGTGCACATGGTTGCGGTGCAGTACGTCCAGGACGCGCGGCGTCCAGACGGGGTCGGGGCCGTCATCGAAGGTGAGCGCGAGGGTGCGGTCCTTGACCCGGGCGGTGTGCGCGGAGGTGGCGGCGTCCGCGATCACCGGGCCGCCGTGGGTCACCTGACGGGGCACCGCGTTGCTCCGGCCCCGGGCACCGGTCACGGCGTCCGAGGTGATCCCGAACATGTGGTGGGTGTAGCCCTGGAGCAGGAGGGCCGTCGACAGGGTCACCGCGATCACACTCAGCAGGAGCCAGTGGGCGCGGGGTGTGATCTGTCGGGTGCGTCCGTGGCGGCGGGCAGGAGCGTTGCGGTGTCGGCGGTCGGTCACGTCAGAGCCTTGGATCACTTCACGGGCTTGTGGGACGTGCCGAGGGCGCGCCCCTTGGAGGAGGGGGTGGGGGCGACGGTCGGGGTAGGGGCGGCGGTCGGGGTGGGCGCAGCCGACTGCCCGGACGGGGCCGCAGGGGCGGTGGAGGCTGTCGGCCGGCCGGTGGGGCTGGGGGACTCGTGCACCGCTGCGCCGGAGCCCTTCCGCGCCGCGGTGGGGCTCGCGCTCCGTGCCGGGTGTCCGGTGCCGGACGAGGGGTCGGGTGCCGTCGCCCTGGGGCCGGCCGAGTGCGCGGAGTCCGCGTGCGGGACGAACGGGGAGCTGATGCCGGGACCGCCCAGCATCGCGCTGATCAGCACGGCGACATAGCCGCCGGCGGGGATCATCATCAGCCGGGCGGCGCGGAGCACGCGGCGCTGGCGTCGCCCCGAGGAATCGACGAAGACGGGCCGCGCCGACTCGCTCCGGCGCGTGTCAGGTTCCGGCACGGGGTGGCCGGGTGCGTCGAACACCGGGAGCGGCGCCGTGTCGAATACGGGGAGCTGCGCCGTGTCGCACACCGGGAGCTGCTCTGTGAGGACGTCACCGTACGGGGAGTCCCACGCCGTCGCGGTCTGCCCCGTCGGATACGTCCACTGCGCGGGCGGTACCCCGTCCCAGCCCGGCGAGGCCGTGTCGGTGGTGACTCCCCCTGCGTACTCGTCGCCATAGGGATAGCCGTACTGATGGCTGTAGGCATAGGCGTAGCCCGGCCCGCCCTGCGGATCCTCGCCGTACACCGCTCCGCTTCCGTCTGTCCACCGCACGAGTCGCGTCCCCTTGTCCTGGCCGACCGACGCGGTCGCCCACATGGAAAGAGCGCACTCGGCCGGAAGTGTTACACCTGGCACTCAAAGGACGGATGAATCCCCTGAGAGAGCGCGATCCCTGCCATGAGTTCACAGATCTGCCGATACCGGACTCGGACTCAGATCGACAGGTGGCCACACCGGAACCCGGGATCGGCGGACGCGGCGAGATCCGTGCTCCGCGCCCAACCACGCGCCGCACCACACGCCGCCGATGCTGTGCGCGTGGGACCGGTGCGGCGAGGTTCTCCGCGCCACACCGCAGGTCTTCTCGTTTCGACGGCGGCACGCCGGGGGCCGCGGCGACGTGTGAAGGAACACGGGTCGTTGTGACACTTCTGTGAGGGCGGACGCTGTTCACCATGAGGCCGTCCATGCGTCCGGAACGCGGCGGACGACACAGACCCGCAATGAACCCGGTGCGAACGAGGACAGTCTTGGGCCAGCTACGGCAACCCCGGCGCGCAAAGCCGTACGACGAGGAACTGGGCGCGGCGGTCACGCGGGCCCAGGACGGCGACGACGCCGCTTTCGCGCTGGCCTATCGAATCGTGCAACCGGGCCTGCTGGGCTATCTGCACGGGCTGGTCGGCGAGGACGCGGAGGACGTGGCCTCCGACGCCTGGCTGGAGATAGCCCGCGACCTCGGACGTTTCAAGGGCGACGGGCCCGGGTTCCGCGGCTGGACCGCGACCATAGCCCGGCACCGGGCACTGGACCACCTGCGCCGCCGGCGCGTGCGGCCCCGGGCGGGCGGGACCGAACAGGACGTCCTGAACCTGCCCGGCCCGCACAACACCCATGACCAGGCCCTGGAGTCCCTCTCCACCGAGCGGGCCCTGGAACTGGTCCGCGGGCTGCCGCGGGACCAGGCCGAGGCGGTACTCCTGCGGGTCGTCGTGGGTCTGGACGGTCCCGCCTCCGCACGCGTCCTCGGCAAGCGTCCGGGAGCGGTGCGTACGGCCGCCCACCGGGGCCTGAAGCGTCTGGCGTGCCAGCTGGGGGTCGGCGAGGTGGACGAGGGTGTGACGGATGAGGCGTCCCCAACGCTGGGGAAGTCGACATGAACGACGAGGACGACAGCGGGCGGCCAGAAGCGTCCGGCCTGCACCTCGGCGCATCGAAACGGCCGGACAGGAACGGAAGCGGACATGGGTGAACGGCTGAGCGACGACGGAGCGCCGGTCCGTCACTGGCATGGGGACCCTGACGGCGCCGTGTCCGGTACGTCGGACATATCTGACGCCGCCGCGCTGGAAACGGTGCTGGCCGACGCCATACGTCGAGACCGCCTCGATCCCGAGGGAGAGCAGCGGGCCCTGGCCGCCTTCCGGGCCGCCGCCCCTGGCGCGGGCGCACGCCGGCCACGTACCCGACGCCGGGACGACTGGCGGCCGCGCGCGGAGCGGAGCGTCCGGCGCCCGGTGCGGATGACTCTCAGTGTGGTGTTCGCCGGCCTCTCCCTGGGCGGTGTCGCGGTCGCAGCCATCGGGTCGGCCGGCCCGTCCGCCGACAGCGGCGGTACCGGCCGGGGGACCGCGCACCCCACTGCCATCGCCCCGGACCGGCCGGGCGGTACGGCCTCGTCGGCACCCTCCGGCCACGCCGGACACAGGGACCGCCCCTCCCCCGCCCAGGACACCGAGGCCCACTGCCGCGCCTACAAGCAGGTCGAAAGGCGCGGCAAAGCACTCGAGGCGACGGCCTGGCAGCGGCTCGTCGCGGCGGCCGGCGGAAAGGACAAGATCGCCGCGTACTGCTCCGAGCAGCTGAGGCGGGCGACGGCCACGCCAAGCGTGCCGGCCGGCACGAACAAACCCGGCAAGGGCGCCGCGAACGCCGGCAACGGGACAGCGGGGAACACCGGCTCCTCCGGCAACGACACCCCCGGCGCCAACCCCGGCGGCACGCACGACGCGACCGGGAACGACCAGGCAAACGGCGGGACGGGCAGCGGGAAGCACCCGTAGCCCCGCGCCGTGCCCCATCCCTGCCACGACCGCACCCGGAAGCGGCGGAGAGCCGCCCACACTGGTAGCGGTTCCGGTGTCGTGCCCCCTCCCCCATACGGCGCCATCCAGACCTTCCGCGAGGCGGTGCGCCCTCCGGATGCCCTCAATCGCCCCCCTGGTGGTGGTCACCAGCGTGGCCGCCGGCACCCGGGCACCCCGCTTCACCAGCAGCACGGCCGCGCTCACCAGGCCGCCCATCGCCATCAACAACTCGGGCTCAGGCAGACGGGCAGCCACCCATGCGCCGGCAGGGACAGTGCATGCAGACGCGACGACCAGGGGAACCATCGCAGTCAGCCGCACCCTGCGCCGGCCTCCGGCAAGCCCCGCCAAGCTGATGGCACCGGCAGCACGGTTGGCCAGCACCACCCCCTCGGCCGGGCCAAGAACCAGCACCAGCGCAGGAACTGCGACGAGCGCGAACCCCATACCTGTGAGCCACTGCACCGACGCGCCCAACAAGACAATGCCGCCCAGCAAGAGATCGGCTGCCCAACTGCTCGTCACAGACGGCTCCTTACGGGGGTCCTCAAGATTGATCCCGCACAGCTTTCCTTCCGTCAGGCCGCAATGATCAATGGCTGTGGCGGCGGCAGCGCAGTGGTTCCCGCAATACACGGGCAACAGGCGACAACGTGGCTCATGCGCAGCACCGCCAGCCGCGTCACCCTGCACCCATGACCGACGCCCGGCACCGGCCCCGCGGCCGCGCCCGCCGCCCGCCCCTTTCGCCGCGCACCGGCGTCAGGCCGCGGCTCTGGCCACGGCAACGGCCCAGGTGCGAGGTCCGCCGGCTGCTCGCCGCGCTCGGAACCGCCGATTCCGACGGCCCTGGCTCGCACGTGGATCTGGCCGCCGGGTACACCGAGCTAAGGGCAGTCGCGGGGCGCCCGGCACCGCTCGACCCGAGAGTCGCCCACGCCCTCCGCGTGAGCAAGCGCCGGAATCCTCTGCCGCAGCATGTGCATAGCGAAGATCCGCCCACGAGTTGCCGTGGCCTGGCGTATCTCGTCGTGCAGGTCATCCACCGCCGTTCGTGTCGCCGTCTTCCGGATGCGAGTCCGGTAGTCCGCTTCCCACGCACCGGTGACCGCGGACACCACACCGATCGAATGCAGTCCGCCGTCAACGCGGTCAACGAGAAACGGGCCATTGCCCACCAGCTGCTGAGAAAAATCTCCCGTGCGCACATACTCGGCGGACTGGTAGGAGACGATCCACACCAGTTCGTGCTCCTCGACATGCGCCACCAGCAGCTGCCCTGGCGACTCGCGCTCCAGCTGAGCCTCCACCAGCCGGACGGCGAATTCACGGTCGATCATTCAGGCAGCATCTCCCACCGGAGAGCGAACGACCAGCGGATTTCCTTCTCGCCTCGGGCCGGAGGGCTTCGCGATCACGAGCATGCCGAGGTCGCTGGGACCGCCCCGTCGGTGCTGCGGTCGCGTTCCGGACTGCGATCGAGAGCAACGAGCTTCTCCTCGGCTCGACCGTTTCTCCGCTCGGTGCTGCACCTGATGACGCTCGGCGCCGAGCTGCGCGAGAGAGGGACCCACACCGTCCCAGCAGCCCAGCGGACCTGCTTGCTCCCGGCCGTACGAGCCGTCCGTGATCGGCTGACGCCCTGGACCATGCTTCAGCGCTACTGGCGGGCATGGTCGACGACGCCACCGCCCGCCGATCTCCAGCACCTGATCAACGCCGTTTCCGCAGACAGCCCCCTCGAACTCTACTGCCCGTCCAACAAACCACCGCTAGAGATACCGAGAGCGGCTGATCGACTGGCAGGTGCTGCACACAGCGCTGATGCTGGGAGCGTGGGGTCTGTTCGTCAGGAGGCGGCAATGGGCCTTTACGTCAACCACGGCTCCAAGGGCTGGACCGAGCTGCGGGTCCACGGCGTGTCGGGCACCCCTCCGGAGTCCTCACTCGGTCATCCGTGCGTCGCTCGCGTCGCGGGGGACGAGCGGGCCGGCTTCTACCGACGTGAATGGGAAACCAGGCGAGTCTCCGAGGACACCAAGAAATTCCGCCGTGAGACCTACTCCTGGGGCGGGCTGACGTCAGGGGACAATCAACGGGCCCTATGGCTCCTTCTGTTGCCGTTCATGCTCCTCAACCTGGCCTTCTTCACTGACCGCGGCCATCAAGCCAGCGACACGACTTGGCATGTGGCCTTCCGAACCGTCGTCCAGCGGCTACTGGCCATTTCCCTCACCGGAGCCTATGTCCTCGGCGGGATCTCGGCCTCGGTCGACCTGGTCGGTTGGCAGTGCGGCAACGCGGCCCTCGGCCGCCCAGCCGGGGCGAAGGCTTGCGCCGGAGGTACGGGCTGGCTTCGGTGGCTGCAGTACGGCTGGCTCGACTCGCCCGGACGCCATCTCACTGTGACGGCCGTTTTCCCGATCGCTCTGATTGCACTGCTGTGGTATCTAGGCAACAAGACGTGGCGGGTCGCGGAGGCACAGCCGGTATCGCAGAGCCCCGGCACTCCCGACGTCCGAACACCGCTCGAAGACCGCCGCATGTGGAACGGGCGCGGGCCGGTACGCCGTCTGCGTGCCCTGCACATCGCGGGCGCGTTCGCCATCACGACGGTGTTCATCCTGGCCCCTCTGGTCGACCCTGCCCGGCGCGGCCTCAACGCCTTGACGGACAACAACCGTTGGGAGGCGGGGACGGCGTTCTTCCGCAGCCTGTGCCTGGTGGTGGCGCTGGTCTTGCTGGCGTTCGTCATCGTCATGGTGGCACTCCCCGGGACTGCGAGACGTATCCGTCCGAGCGCCCAGGATCGGGTCTCTTCCGAGCGTGATCTGTACGGGTTTCTGCCTTGGGGAGCGCTTGTCCTGGTCGTCGGTGCAGGGGTGGCGGCTTCGTGGGGTTCCAAGGGCGGTGAGAATTCGGCCGCGAGCCAGCTGCCGTGGGAAGTGGCGTGGATCCACGTACTGTTCATCGCCCAGGCTGCGATGCTGGTTCTCCTTTTCGTCTCCCAGCTTCTCTCCAGACTCCTGGCCTGCCCGCCCGCCACAGCATCTTCCCTCAAGGATCTCCCGCGGCAACCGTGGGGCGGCTTCGTTCTGACCGGCGTCGCGCTCCTCAGCTGGGCGCTCGCCGGTGCCCTGGCCTCAGGACTGATGATGCGCACGGCCGAAATTCTGGGTGCGCCCACGGTCGCTCAGCGCTGGGACAAGGCAGCGAAGCAGGCCCAACTGATCGTGCCGGATGCCTACTTCTGGACGGGCACAGCCGTGTCCCTCCTCGTCGCCGTTGCCATCGTCATCGCCGTGATCTCCTGGCTGGCGCAGCGTGGCGCCCGAGGTCACTTCGCCCACGAGGTCGACAGGGTGTACCGCCCCACCAGCGGAGATCCCCGCCGATGCAAGGAAATCGCCACGTCTTGGGCACTGGGGCAGTTGATCGAGCGCAGAGGACAGCGCGGCCTCGGGAGCTTCGTACTCGTAGCCGCGACTGTGGTCGTGGCGGGCACCATCGCGTTCGCGCTCGATTCCAAGCCGGTCACGGACCAGCAGTGGTTGGTCCTGCTGTCCAACCTCGTCCTGAGCGCCGGGTTCCTGGGGATGCTCTGGGCAGGCAAACAGGCGTACAGGAGCCCGCGCTTC
Organism: Streptomyces natalensis ATCC 27448; assembly: GCF_000935125.1. Lineage (GTDB taxonomy): Bacteria > Actinomycetota > Actinomycetes > Streptomycetales > Streptomycetaceae > Streptomyces > Streptomyces natalensis. The sequence goes on from NZ_JRKI01000029.1 coordinate 182,943, forward strand.
CGCCGGACCGTGGGCATCCTGTGGGACATCGGTTCGTTCTGGCCGCGCGAGACCCACCCGCTGGCACCCCCCTGCTATGCCGAGCGCACCATCCCCGATCTTCTGAAGCGGGTGGAGTACTTGACCGCGAACCGGGGGCTGCTGGCGAGGAAGGGGCATGTGATCCTCTCCTGCCACTCCCAGGGTTCGGTGATCGGGGCGGCCCTGGTCTTGCAGACGACGACCGCAGCCGACAGTCGCGTCCGGCTGCTCACGTACGGCTGCCCGCTGACCCACATGTTCGTCCGGTTCTTCCCCGCATACTTCAACGCGAGCAGTCTCGAACGTATCGGTACCCTGCTGGTCGCGGGAGCGCCGGATGCCGACGCCGACCATTGGCCATGGCGCAATCTGTATCGTCTGTCAGACCCGATCGGCAGTTGGGTCCTCGCACCGGCCCAACTACCGAAAGCGGGCGAGCCGGTGAACCCGGTTCCGCCTCCCGTCGACCGACAGCTCCTCGACCCGTCTGGCTTCGCACGCCAGCCGGGCGACCCCTGCTATCCAGCAACCTTGGGGCACTCGAACTACTTTGCCGACCCCGCTTTCGACGAAACCGTGCGGGCCTTTTGCAAAGGCGCGATCCCCTGACCCCGGCACCGCTACGGTGAACGGCCGCTCCTGGGACCGCCCTTTCGACCAGCGGGGCGATGAAGGACTCGACCATCTCGTCGACCGGCTCGCCGGACGCCATCGCCCGGCGGAGGTCGGCGCGGGGCTGCTCATCGACGGCGCACGGGGCCGATCACCGTGCCCGGGCGCGTCGTGTTCGTTCCTTTCGGGAGTGTTCTTGAACGGCGCTCCCGGACGACCTATCGCCCGACCGTAACACCCCGGAGGGGACACCAACGCCAATGGTTCGGCCGAAGGCAACGGTGTATACGTGAAAACACGTCCCCGAAGGGACGGTTACCTCTACGGCTACGGGCTGCCGGCCTTCACGGAAGGTGTCGTCACGGCCGATCCCGGTTTGAAGGGCAAGGCCGGCTTCACGTACCAGGCCACCGCCTCATCCGGTGCGGTCGGCTCTCCCCCTACGACGCCCGTGGAAGCCGCGTTGCCGTGGGTGTCCTCGAAGCAGCTCATCTGGGCGGCCGCCCACTCCGTGGCCGAAGAGAAGGTGGCGGATGCGGGCAACAGCAACCCTGCCGACGATGTGGCGCTGGTGCAGGACGCACTGGAGAAGGTCATGGGTGTCGCCCCGGGCGACCCGCACGGCGTGTTCGAAGCTGAGACGCAGCAGCTCTACGACAGATTCCGCAAGGAGAAGCTGGGCTACTCCGGGGCGGAGGCCACAGGCGTCCCCGGAACGCAGTCGCTCGTCGAACTGGGAAGGCGGTCAGAGCTGTTCAACGTACGCGCAGGCTCGACGCCGGCGCTGGTGCTGCCCTGGATCGACATGAACCAGGTGGTGTGGGCCGCAACGCACAGCGTCCAGGAGCAAGAGGCGCAGCCAGCCGGGTCTGCCAGCGCCAAGGTCGATGTGGCCCTGGTGCAGGAGGGGCTGGAGAAGGTCATGCATACGGTGGTGGCCGATCCAACCGGAATCTTCGAGCAGGCCACGCAGTCCCTCTATGACGACTTTCGCCGTACTGTGCTGCATTTCGCCGAAGGCGATGCCACGGGGATACCCGGTGAAGCATCGCTGAAGGAACTCGGACAGCGCTCGGGACTGTTCCAGGTCCGTTTCGGTTCCACGCCTGCGGGCGGGCCGACGAGTGGCACCGGCGTCGACATGTCAGGGGAAATCAGCCCGAAGGAAGTGACGTTCAACCGGCATGTGAGCGGTGGCACCCTCGAGGAATGGATCACGCAGGGGTGTTCGGCGGCTGGAGTTCCCGCGAACAGCAACTGGATAAGGGGGTTCAAGACTGCCGCCGCTCGCGAGGCGTCCGGCAACCCGAATGTCTGCAACCTGTGGGACAGCAACGCCATAACTCCGCACGGCTTCAGCGAGGTCCATGACTTCGGAGACGGTCAACGACGCAGTGGGCCACCCCGGAAGATCAACGGCGCGCTGGCCCCATTCCAGTGCTCCCGAGGTATCGTGCAGCTGATTCCGCAGTCGTTCGCATCGCAGCACGTCCCCGGTACGTCGGTGAATATCTACGATCCGGTGGCATCGATAGCTGCCGCAATCGGGTGCCTTCGCAACAATCACGGCGTTGCTGCAGACGGCTCCAACCTCGCCTCGAAGGTCCAGCAGTTCGACCCCAACCGGCCGAGCAGGGGCTGGGCCTGCTGACCAGGCCGCTTTTCGGCCGGGCAACCGTCGACGGGTTGCGGGCCGATACCGCGGCGAACGCAGGCTCACCCAAACCAGCAGTTGCCAGGGGCACAAGCGAATCAGCCAACAACCGCAGCGCTCTTGGGTCACGAAAAGAGTTGGCGACATCCAGTCATACGACGCTATGGGCCCTTTCCATAGGGTCCATGTGCGCGCTTCACATTCAGGAGCTCCCCATGCTCAAAGGTATAGACGTATCCAGTAACAACTCGTCCTTCAGCATCAGCGGAATGGACTTCGTGATCGTCAAGGCCAGCGAAGGCCACACTTACCCCAACCCCGAGCAGAAGAAGCAAGCGGCGATCGCCCGGTCCGCCGGACTCGTCGTCGGCTTCTACCAGTTCCTGTGGCCGGGCAACGTGGACGCACAAGCACAGTACTTCGTCGAGCAGTGCGACAGCCGCGAAGGGGACATACTCGCCGTCGACTGGGAGACCACCAAGCCCGGCACCCGTGCATCCAGCGACGAGAAGGACGCCATTCTCCGCAAGATCAAGGCGCTGCGTCCCAACCACCGCGTGATCCTTTACTGCAACCGGGACTTCTGGCTCCACCATGACACGAGTTCCCACGCGGGCGACGGCCTGTGGATCGCCGACTACGACACCCCTCCCGGCCACCCCCACATCACCGCGCCCTGGCTCATCCACCAGTACACACAGCACCCCCTCGACACCAATGTCGCCCGATTCGACAGCCGTGCGGCGATGTCGAACTGGGCCAGCGGCACCGCGATCCACGCCCCGGCGTGACCCTGCCCTTCAACGAACGTTGCGTTGCCAGGTCCACGCGAGCCGCCCGAAGTGCCGGGCGGCTCCGGTGAAGTTGTGCGGGTTCGTCGGGTGGTGAACGCCGCTGTTCAGATCGACGCCCTCGCCATAACTCGGCACCGCTTCCACGGCGAGTGCCCGATCGGACACGAGAGGTAGATATGCCCATGCTGCTCATTACGGGCTCGTACCGCATCCTCGGCGACCGGCCCGACGGTGACACCGTCCACTTCACCCCGCGCGACCCGGGGTTCTGGTGTGAGGTCCCCGGCCAACACCGCGTCAAGCGGGACGAGCACGGCGGTGCCTCGATCCGGCTGGACGGAATCGACGCCGCCGAGACCCACTACAAGGGCGTCGGGCCCGACTTCGTCCACCAGCCACTGAACCTCGGCGCGCACGCCGCCCGGGATGAACTGCTGAACTGGCTGGGCTTCACCGACGTCACCCAGGACACCGAGGAGAAGGTCACTGCTTCGGCCCCCGAGACCGTGCCCGGCTACATCCTCACCACCGGCGCCGACGTTTACGGCCGGTGCGTTGCGCTGATCGGGCGCGGCGACCCGCCGAAGGTCGGCAACCCCCCGAAGCCCGCGAAGAGCGGCGCCCGGATCGACGTCGCCCTCGACATGCTGCACCAGACCGTCAACCACCACCTGCTGTCCCTGGGCCTGGTCTACCCCACCTTCTACAGCAGCCTGTTCAAGGAGCTGCGGGCGGACATGACCGCCACCGCGCAGCAGGCCAGGGCGGCCAAGGCTCCCAACAGCGTCTGGCTGTACGACGTGACCACCACCGGCGCGAAGATCGAGGGGCTCGCCTCTCTCACGGACGAGCTGGTGATCGTGCCCAAGCTGTTCCGCCGCCTGGCCGACTACGTCCGGCTCTTCGGCCCGCCGCTCGCTTGTCTCCCCGCCTACCTGGCCGGTGGCGCCGACGAGTTTCACGTCCCCGGACAGCGCGACAGCATCACCGGCCTCCATCACGTGGTCGAGGTCACCAACGGCACCTTCCGGATGACCCGTCCCATCGAAGACCTCGTGTTTGTCGAGAAGTAGACCGGAGAACGAGACGCACCATGAGTGCCGACACCAACTTCCAGGCACCGGCTGCACTTCTCGCCGTCGTAGCCTCGTTGGACGCCCGGGGCGCCGAAGGCACACCCGCGCAGTACCAGGACGGCCTGATCTGGCCCCTCCTCAAGGCTCATCCGCCATCTACCGCGCCCAACCGCCGCCACCAACTGATTGGCGACCAGGATCGCTAACGCGGTGACGTCGACCAGGTACGTGCACTGTTCTGCGCCAGAGCCCTCCCTCCATCGCGTAGCTCTTGTGGAATGCCGCCCAGCTCCGCACCAGGCAGGGGGGACGGGTTGATCGGTGGGCGTGTTCAGTCGGCCGCGACGGGGGTGAACCGGATGCTCCGCCAGCTCGCCCCGCCGCATCGCATTCACCTGCTGCCGGGTCCGCCCCAGTTCAGCCCACCGCCGTGACCTGCACCACCCAGACCACAACACCGCCCCCGCAGCCATCGTCACCGGACCACCACACCCCGGCAGCACCGCCGAGCCGTCCCGCCAACCCCCACACCAGATCATCCAGGCCTACACACCTCACGACCACAGCTGAACGGCACCTACTTATGCCCGACTGCTCACCTTGAGCAAGGCAATCGAACTCCCGACACCTCAGTCGATCCGAACCATCGCAGGTCAGAGCCTCACGTTGGTACACCTTGACTGAGAGGGGTCACGGGCAGTTCACAGCTATTGCTCCACCTGGCCGCTCAACTGTGCCCAGGTATAGCTGTCCATACTGTCGTGAGGGCCGATCCTGGAGAGTTCCGAGCCGTCGCGCCCCACTGCCACGATGAGCGGTCGTATCCCCCCGTGGCCTGTATACGGGGACTTCCAGACGACGATGAACCTGCCGTGTCCGGGCACCTCGATCCGTCGATCGCCGAGGAGGAGATGATCCACTTCGGCCGCCACCTGGAGCATGTTGGAACCGACCCACGGGGCCGTCCCGATGATGTCCGGATGACAAGACCCCCGCAGGCGATAGGCATAGCTCAGACCACCTGTGCCTTCGCCGACCTCGATCATGCCGACCTGCCCCGGCTGGCCCACCGCCAGCCTCCCGGCAGGCAGGTCACCGTCCGACGCACTGCCGCCGCCTGTGTACTGCCACGTCTCGCCGCAGCGCTCGATCAGTGCGGTGTGCGTCTCCGCTTTCGCGGACCTGGGACGCCGGACGAGCCAGACTGCGCCGACCCCCGCGTCCAGGTCGACGTCACCGGACACCAGGGTCATCCAGCGGTGAGGCAGCCAACCGGGCTGCGATACGTCGCCGTTGACCACGCGTCTGACCACCCTCGGCAGAATGATCTGCATCCAGCGGTGAATACGGCGAATCCGACGCAGCTCAGCGCGAGTGGACATGTTCACACGGTACCCAGGGGCGAAGCCCGCCGCGCCAGTGACGCCGAAGGCGTGGCCTTGACCGCTGCAGATCCCCATCCCTGGTACGACGACGGAGCACGACCTGCGAACGCATTCCTTCAGGTGAAGTGCAGTTAACGACACGGAACTGTTCCCCGAACCAACGACCCGCGCAAAGCTGATGGCCAGCAGATGAGCCCGGTATGTGTCGACGCCTACCGCGAATCTTTCGGGGTCGACGACGACCCGGGTGCCCTGGCTGAGGGTCCGCAGCGCCTCGATGTGGTAGCTGCCGGGCCGGCGGTCGATCTGCGCGTACCACACGTACAGATCCAGCTCGTTCAGACACAACCCGCCGTGGCACGCCCGACCACCGCGGATGTGGGTGCGGTCGATGTTCAGATCGTGGACGAAGTCCACATCCGCCATGCCCGCGAGGAGTTCAAGACATCGCTCCCCGGCTTCAGCGGGGACGGTGGGGCTGCGCGGCAGCCGCCGCACGGCCTCGGACATCCCGATGGGTGCGCTGGACAAGAACGTACCCACCCGCAATGGCCGAATGCCGACCCACTCCCCCAGAACTGTGCAGTAAGCGACAGGCTGCCCGAGACCTGCCGGAGCTACGCGTACGACCTGCTGCGGTGGTTCCGGGTCCTGTGGTCCCTGGAGTTGTGCAGAGGGCGATCCGGCCTGCGGCCGCGGTCGGAATTTCGCCGGTTCGTCATCTCCAGGTCGCCATTGGTGCCATGTCGCGCTCCCTGAGTATCAGTTCACTGGAGCGCCCCCCGCACACCGGACCTGAAAGAGGGACGCATGCTAAGACGCGGGCTTATCACGCTCGTTGCCGTCGGCCTTGCCATTTCGGTGGGGTCGGTGGGGTCGGTCGCCACGGCATCGGCAGCCGGCAGCCCGGTGACACTCGCCGTGTTCGGCGACTCGCCGTACGGCAGGTCGGCGTACGCGCCCGCGGGCCAGACCGCCGACACCTCGCAGTTCCAGAAAACCCCGGCGTTCATCGGCACCATCAACAGTGACCCGACGATCAGCGACGCCATCCACGTGGGCGACATCCACTCGGGCAAGGAGTTCTGCACCGAGGACTACGACGCCTCGATCGCGTCCGTGTGGAAGACCCTCACCAAGCCGCTCGTCTACACGCCGGGCGACAACGAGTGGGCCGACTGCCACAAGGCGTCGAGTCTCACCTCGCCCGGTCAGGGCGGCGGCTTCTACGACTCGGCCTCGGGCACGACCAACTACATCGGCACGAGCGGCCTGTCGACCAACACGGCGGACTGCGTCAGCTACCACTGTGGCAACCCGCTCGACAACCTGGCCAAAGTCCGGCAGAACTTCTTCGCGCAGCCCGGCCGCACCCTCGGCAGCGGGACACTGAAGGTGGTGTCCCAGGCCACCGCCTACGACCCGAGCCACCCGGGCGACGCCCAGTACGCCGAGAACGTGAGGTGGGCACAGAACGACATCGTCTTCGTGACCATCAACGTGCCCGGCGGCTCGAACAACGACGCCGACCCCTGGTACAAGGTGCCGACCGCGACTCAGGCGCAGACCGACGAGCGGACCAATCGGACCGCGGCCGACGTCCGCTGGCTCGATGCCGCCTTCGCCGACGCGGCGGTCCAGCACGCCAAGGCCGTGGTGATCACGTCGCAGGCCGACGTGTGGGACCTCGACGGCAAGACCAAGGACCACCTGACGAACTACGAGCCGGTCATCAGCGAGGTCGCGGCGAAGACGACCGAGTTCGGCCGTCCGGTGCTGATGCTCAACGGTGACTCGCACCTGTACCGCTCGGACAACCCGCTGTCGCCGACGGCGACGTGCACCGGCGAGACGGACCCGGCCACCGGGGCCGGCGTGTGCGCCCACGACCCGGGTGACAACGCTTGGAACGAGCACCCGTACTACAACGTCTCGAACTTCCACCGGATCGTCGTGCACGGCAGCACCACTCCGCTGGAATGGCTGAAACTGACAGCCGACCCGAACGCCAACTACGCCGTCACCGACACAACCTACGGCCCGTTCAGCTGGCAGCGGATGCCGCAGCCACAGCTGTAAAGCCCGCTGAGAACACACGACCGGCCAGGTGTCCGATGTGGACCCCCGGTCGGTCGCATGCTGCTGGAACGACGCCTGATCGATGGTGCTTGGCGCGCCGTGCCTGTGGGCCGCGTCCTTCGGTGCCAGCGTGCCGCACGACCTCGTCGCCGTGTTCGCGGGCGCTCTCAGCTCCACCGCGCCGGTCCTGCGTCGGGTGCTGCCCGAGAGCACGAGGGACCGGCTCCTGCGCGCTCCGGCGGGCTGGGCGTCGGCCCCACCCCCCTACGACGCACGAAGCCCGGCCTCCCTGGCAGGGAGGCCGGGCTTCGTGTTGTGCTCTGACATGCGGGATATCGCGGCTTCACACCCCGGAGCCAGAACGTGATGGTGCCCCCGACCCACGGGGTTGGGAGCACCAGGTTCGGTCCCGGCCGCCCCAGGCGAGTGGGCACCGTGCCGCCCGGTCGTCGAGGCCATGGGCGAGTCCACTGGGAAGTGGGCGAGTCCACTGGGAAATGTGAATGAGTAGTTCACCGACGTGTGGGGTTCCCCGCCAGCCTGTGACCGGCAGGGAACCTGATGGGTTGATCGAGTCGGGAAAAGGGTCAGCAGACCGGGGGGTCGGGGGTCCCCCACTCGCGCAATACCTGGTCCGGCTGCCATACCCAGCCGGCGGCTTCCGGGGCATTGAGGTTCCACCAGTTCCCGTCAGCCGTTTGACAGTTGATGGTGACTTGCTGGCCGTTCCGGCCTTTGCCCACGATCGCTCCGTCGGGGGCTGCCAGGATGTCGGCGTCTGCGATGAAGCGCCCGGGCACTCCTGCCGCGGCTTGGGCCGCCTGTGCCTGCGGGGACAGGAGCGCTCCTCCGAGGAAAGCGACGGACAGGCCAACCAGTGTCAGCTTTGAAGCGAGTTTACGCACTAGGTCTCCATGGCCGGAGGCGATATTCGCGAATACCGGAATATCGCATGGTCAATTCCCGGTGCACGCTAGTAGGCGGCGATGAAATTCCGGTGTAACGGCTGGTGCTTCCCATTTATGCATAGGGGCCTCTCCTAACGCCCTCTTGCACGGTTGGCCGTGGCTTGGTGCCCCGGTAGCTCGCTGACTGTGCATGACGGGGGCTGGGGCGCGTGAGCGCATCGTGGCGGAGTACCGGGCCGCTGGGCAGCCGGCCGCGGGCCGCAGGGACCTGGACAGTTCGCCTCCGGCAAGACCCAGCAGAACGCCGTGAACGGGTGGTGAAGCCGCCACACCACAAGTTCAAGAAGAACGCTCCCGCCTGATACGAGGCACGGCACGAACAGCAGCGCAAAGCCCACTCCTCACGACGCATCCGAATCGAGCACGGCAATGCACACATGAAGAACTGAAGGGCGCTTACCCAACACCACGGTGTCGGTTGAAAGCCAGTAGCCAGATGTCAACCCTGAGCCGCCATCAGCCATTGTCCTCTACCTGCTCGGCCTGGTGTTTTTCTAGCGCTACTACTGGCAGGGGATGAGGTTGAGTTGTGGCGAGCAGTGACCTCACATCGGACAGCCTGGTGACTCTTCCCGAGAAGGCCCACGGAGGCAGGCAGACCGCTGGTGCTGCGTCATGGCAGGATCCCCGCATGGATGACCGACGACGGACCGCGGCACGCAGGAGCATCGAGGGGCTGGCGTTCGGCGATGCCTTCGGGGAGCGCTTCTTCGGGCTGTTCCGCCCCGAGGCCGAGGCCCGCCGGCTGATCTCGGAGCGCATCGCACCGCCCGACCCGCACTGGCACTGGACGGACGACACCGCCATGGCGCTGGAGCTGCTCGCCGTCCTGGAGACACATGGCGAGGTGCGGTCGCAGACGCTCGCAGAGCGCTTCGCCGCACGCTACAAGGCCGACCCCGGCCGCGGTTACGGCTCCGGTATGCACGCCCTGCTGCCCCGCGTCGCCGCCACCCCCGGCGAATGGGAGACGCTGGCCACCACCCTCTTCGGCGGCGAGGGCAGCCTCGGCAACGGCGCGGCGATGCGGGTCGCCCCGCTGGGCGCCTGGTTCCACGACGACCTCGACCGCACCGCCGAACAGGCCGCCCGCTCCGCCCGGGTCACCCATGCCCACCCCGAGGGCGTCGCGGGCGCGGTGGCGGTGGCCGTGGCAGCCGCCCTATCGGCCCGCGGCGAGCCGCCGGCACCCGCCGCGGTCGCCGACCGCACCCCCGACGGCGCGGTACGACGGGGCCTGCTGGCCGCCGCCGGATTGCCGCCGGACACCGACCCTGTCGCCGCCGCGGCGGCCCTCGGCAACGGCCGCATGGTCCGCGCCGACGACACCGTCCCGTTCGCGCTGTGGTGCGCCGCCCGGCACCCCGACGACCTGCCGACCGCACTCTGGGCGACCGCAGCAGGCTTGGGCGATGTGGACACCACCTGCGCCATCACGGGCGGGGTGGTGTCGGCCCGGACGGGCACCGGCGGGCTGCCGCCGGAGTGGTCCGAGCGCCGGGAACCGCTGCCCCACTAACGCCTGCCCGAGTGCGCCGGCCACCGCCCCTCATGCCAGGACACCTCGATCGGCGGGCCGAAGCACGCGCGCCGGCCTGCTGACAGGCTGTGGCGCCCAGACGAGAAGCGACGCCGCCGGTACCAGTGCGGTCGCGGCGCCAGCCACCGCCCAGCACAACCACCTTCAGCAGCCCGTGCAGACCACCGCGGCGGACTGGAAACCGGGCGCCGGCACCCTCGGCCGCACCGGCACGCTGATGAAGGGCGCCGTCTCTCAGAAGCTTTCTGCTTACCAGTCAGCCGAGTTGTCCGATCGAGCAGCTGAGTTGCCTGATCGAGCAGCTGAGTTGTCCGATCGAGCCGGGTTCCGGATCGGGCGAACGGGCGGCGTCCGTACATGACCGGGCCCCCCTTCCTCGTGTCAGCCCAGCAGCCCGGCCAGCACCGCCGTTGTCGCGTTCAGCAACTGCTCGGAGGACGGGCCACCCGCGGCGGTGCGGGCGAGCAGGCCCTCGCGTGCGGCCAGGATCACCTCGGCGGCCTGCTCGGCGGAGGCCCCGGGCGGCACCAACTCCGGCAGGACCCGCTCCAGCAGGGCCGCCAGCGCCGCCGTCACCGTGCGGTCGTGTACGGCGACCCGCTCGGTGACGACTCGGTGCCCTGCTGCGAGAGCCGTCCCGACTTCGCCCGGATCGCGGACGGCGTCGACGCCGTCCGCGCGGCGGCCCGGGACGAGTTCCGCAAGGGCGCCGCCCATCTGAAGGTGTTGCTCTCCGGCGGGGTGGCCTCGCCGCACGACGAGATCGCGGCCGTCCAGTACAGCGAGGACGAGATACGCGCCGCAGTGGAGGAGGCGGAGAACCACAACCGGTACGTCACCGCGCACGCCTACCACCCGCGCGCCATCGATCGGGCCCTGCGGGCCGGCGTGCGCTGCGTCGAACACGGCAACCTGATCGACGACGCGACCATCGCCCTGCTGCTGGAGCGGGACGCCTTCCTGGTGCCCACCCTGATCGCCTACGAGCAGACGGCGAAGCTCGGCCGGCAGTCCGGCCTGCCGGAGTCGTCCTACCGCAAGCTCACCGAGGTCCGCGACCATGGGCTGGCCGCCCTGGAGAAGGCCCATCGCGCGGGCGTCAATCTGGTCCACGGCAGCGACTTGCTCGGGCCGCTGCACCCGGCCCAGTTGGAGGAGTTCACCCTGCGCGCCGAGGTCCAGCCCGCTGCGGATGTGATCCGTTCCGCCACGAGCACGGCGGCCCGCCTGCTGCGGATGGAGGGCGAGATCGGCACCCTCGCGCCGGGCGCGCACGCCGACCTGCTCGTCGTGGACGGCGACCCGCTGGCGGACCTGGCCGTCCTCACCCGCCCCGAGCGCCACCTGCGGCACGTGGTCAAAGCCGGTGCCGTCCTCTGAGAAGGCTTCCGCTCACCGGCCGGTGGGCCTGATCAGTCGGTTCTGGATCGGGTGATCGCGACAACGTCGGCGCATGAACACAGGGCCCCTCGGTAGCTCGGTTCACGACGCCACTCGAGCACCAGGGCCCCTGTTGTCGCACTCTTGCGCGTCCACGCCTCGCCACACATCCAACTCCCATGCGTCACCGCGCGATTGGCTCATGCTCAGCTTCGACGACGCGGCGGACAGAAGGGACCACACGCAAAGCTGCGGCTCCGAGGGTCGTTCACGCCCGTCACGACCGTGGGGCCTTCTCGCCGTGCACAGCTGTGTATTCGGCTGTGAGCCAAGGGCCGAGATCGTTGATGAGCATCCCGAGCACCGCCGGGTCGGGTGAGGGCGCACGGCCAATGGACGCGGCGACGCGCATCTGCTCGACGCGCTCTGGGTAGTAGCGGCCGAAGAGCTCGGCGGACTGGTCGAGGTCGCTGGTCCAGCCGCCCCATCGGGGCATGATCAGGGTGAATCCTGTGCGGACCGTACGACGGCCGACGAGCCGGCTGAGGGTCCGGCGATCGGCGTCCGTGGTGGCTTCGGCTGCTTTGGCACGCCAGTATGGAAGCACGCGAGCGAGGTCACCGTTGGTCTCCCGCGCGAGTACGACTGTGGGGCGGTAACGGGGCAGTTGTTCTGCGAGGTCAGGGCCCAGCAACGGGGTGCAGAGGCAGGCGATGAAGAATCCGCCGTCGTGACGTTCGACGTCGCTGAGCAGAACCCGCGTGCTGCTCAGCAGGATCCCGACGCCGTCGATCTGCGGGAATGCACGGTCGAGTACAACCTCGATCGCTTTGGCGTCAGCCCGATCGCCTTCGGTGGGCTCGTCGTGGAGGGCGAGCTGGAGGTCGAGGTCGGAGACTCCGGGCGTGGCGGTGCCACGGGGGATGCTGCCGTAGAGGTAGGCGCTGTGCAGGCGCGTTCCGCCGAACGTCTCGGTGATATGAGCGCGGGCGGCATCGACGACGGGGACGAACGCTGCCGGCACTCGGTCCAGTGCGCCTTCACGTGCGATCGTCCCGTCACGGTCCAAACCACGATCATTCATGCGCCCACTGTGCCTTGTGCCGCTGTGTGCTGCCGAGCGGATTTCCGAGACTGTGAGGCGTCCGCGAATCGCACTGCCCACCCATCCGCGAGCGGGCGGCGCAGCACCGGTCCGCCAGGATCGACAGACGCGACCTCGCCGCCCTCGTTCGTTCGCCAACCCGCAGGGTTGCGTCGCCGTCACTACTTCCTGATTGCCCATCAGCAGGGCATCGCGCGAAAGCCGTTTTACGAGAGGTTATGAGAACGAAGATCAAGGCCAAACCGGACACGATCCGACGGGGCCCGTGATCTCTCAGCACTACTCATGTATGAGAATCGCGTTTCACGCAGCTCTGGCCCCAGGTGGGGTTGGGTCGAAGCGGCCTGCCCCGGTCCCATTTCGTCTGCCGATATCGGATTCCGTAAGACGTGCGCCGCGCCGCCGAAGGAGTGGGGCCATGAACAAGCCATCGGCCGCCGGCATCGTGCCGGACGAGTTGCACCGGCAGCTGGGGGTGTCCGACGCCGTGGTCATCGGCCTGGGGTCGATGATCGGTGCCGGGATCTTTGCCGCGCTCGCTCCGGCGGCTCGCGCGGCCGGGTCCGGGTTGCTGCTCGGTCTGGCACTGGCGGCCGTGGTCGCGTACTGCAACGCGACATCGTCCGCCCGCCTTGCCGCGCGCTATCCAGCGTCGGGCGGCACCTATGTCTACGGCCGTGAGCGCCTGGGCGATTTCTGGGGCTACCTCGCGGGGTGGGGCTTCGTCGTCGGCAAGACCGCCTCCTGCGCGGCGATGGCGCTGACGGTCGGTTCGTACGTGTGGCCGGGCCAGGCCCACGCGGTAGCGGTCGCGGCGGTGGTGGCGCTGACCGCTGTGAACTACGCCGGGGTACAGAAGTCCGCGCTCGACTGCCGCAGTGGGCGCTGCCGGCCGCTGGCCGTCTCCCGGACTACGGGCGTCGTCGCCGAGGACTTCGCGGGCCAGTTCCTTGAGCGCCTGCCGGACCTCGGCCAGGGCCGGCTTCCCGGCCTCGGTCGGCTTGCAGACGCGCCGGGTGCGGGCGTCGACCACCCGCTGCTCGGAGGTCAGCAGCCCGTCGTCCTCCAGCCGGTGCGGCGTCGGGTACGAGATGCCGGGGCTGATCTCGTAGCCGTGGGTGGCGAGTTCCCCGGTCATCCATGCGCCGTGGATCTCTTCTTCGGCGGCGTGGTGCAGGGTCAGACGGAGCACCGCGCACCGCTGGAACCCTCCGTAGCGTGGCCCACCTCCGGCAGCGACGAACCCGCTCCGGTCCCCGCATGGACGTCCCCCTTCGCAGAGCCACGGCCCTCCACCCCCAAACGGTCCACAAGAGAAGCACTTAAAGATGCCGAACGCCTCGCCTACGGCCAAACTGGCCACTAAGCGCATTTTCTCCGGTGCGTTCTCCCCGCCTCCGAGCCCGAACCGGCGGCGGGGAGAAAACGTCGTGCGAAGCGCGGAGACGGCAACAAGACGGGAACCTGGTACTGGCGGAAGAGCGACGGCCCCCACCGGACGCCGCGGCATCCGCTCGCTGACGCGCCCGGTAGCCGGTCCACCTGGTACGCCTCCCCCGACAGCCGCCGCAGCAACACCCGGTGAGGTTCGGGGGCGGAGCCACGGAGCGGTGCACGGACTTCGTAGGCGGCTGAGAGTCTGGACCGGTGCTGACAGAGAGCCGATGCTGATGGAGAGCCGGTGCTGACAGAGAGCCAGTGCTGGCAGAGAGCCGGTGCTGGCAGAGAGCTGGTGCTGACAGAGAGCCGGTGCTGAGGCTGATAAGAGGATCCGGGAACGCGCCCCTTGCCGCAGGTGGGAAACTGCCGGCTGGTGGGGCGATCCGGCACTCGTGGTCGAGTGTGCGAACGTCACGGCGGCAGCGGTGCGGCACGGTCAGGGCCGAGGCCGTCCCGCCACACCGGCCGGAGTGCTCGGTGGCCCGGCCAAGTGCGTGGCAAGGTGGTGGCCCGGAGAGCGGAGTGTCAGATTCCGTAACCAGCCGTGAGGGCACGGAGTGAAGGGGTGTCAGGTGCGGGCACTGGACATCGCGGGGGCGTGGATCACTGAGCCAGACGTCTTCGGAGATCACCGGGGCACCTTCCACGAGTGGTTCCGCGCGGAACGGTTCCGTGAATGCACCGGCCATGACCTGAGGGTCCTCCAGGCCAACTGCTCGGTGTCCCGGCGCGGGGTGCTGCGCGGGGTGCACTTCACCGATGTGCCGCCGGGCCAGGGGAAGTTCGTCACCTGTGTGCGGGGGGCGGTGCTGGACGTGGTCGTGGACATCCGGCTGGGCTCGCCGACGTACGGGCGGTGGGTGGCGCAACGGCTCGACGACCGGACCCGGCGTGCCCTCTATGTCGCGGAGGGACTGGGCCACGCCTTCATGGCGCTGTCCGACGACGCGACCGTGGTGTATCTGTGCTCCGAGGGATACGCACCGGGGCGCCAGCACGGCATTCATCCGCTCGATCCCGAACTGGGCATCGACTGGCCGGCCGGGCTGAAACCGGTCCTGTCCGAGAAGGACGAGGGCGCCCCGTCGCTGGCCGAGGCGGAACGGGCCGGACTGCTCCCGTTCTTCGACCGGTGTCTGGCTCACTACGAACGACGCCCGGCTCGGTCGGAATCCCGGTCAGAGCGGCAGTGAGCCTACGGACCGGTGCCCGGCGGCCGCTGCCGCTCGGCGGCGAGCAGGGCAGGGAACGCCTCGGTGAGCGCGGCCCTCCAATGCCGGATCGGTTCGATCCCGGCAGCCCGCCAGGCCGCGTGGCCCAGCACGCCGTGGGCCGGCCTGGCGGCGGGGCGGGCCAGTTCCTGGCTGGTGATGCTCTCCACCCGCCCCGGGTCCGCGCCCAGCAGACGGAACGTTTCCTGGGCCAGGCTGTGCCACGTGGTCGCGCCGCGGCTGGTGCCGTGGTAGACGCCGGCCGGTGCGGTACCGCGCAGCGCGCCGAGACCGAGCCGTACGAGCAGGTCGGCGAGGTCGACGGTCCAAGTCGGTTGGCCTCGCTGGTCGTCCACGACCTGGACGTGGTCGCGTTCGCGCTCCATCCGGATCATGGTGCGGACGAAGTTGCGGCCGCCCGCGCCGAAGAGCCAGGCGGTGCGGACGACATAGCCGGTGTGCGGCAGACCCGCCAGCACGGCCTGTTCCCCGGCCAGCTTGCTGCGTCCGTAGGCGTTCCGTGGGCCGGGACGGTCGGTTTCGGCGCGGGGGCCCTCCGGGTCGCCGGAGAAGACGTAGTTCGTGGAGAGGTGGAGCAGCCGGGCACCGGACTCGGCGCAGGCTTCGGCGAGATGGCGTGGCCCGTCGCCGTTGACGCCGGCGGCGGCGTCCTCGTGGGTCTCGGCGTCGTCCACGGCGGTCCATGCGGCGCAGTTCACCACCATGTCAGGCCGGTGTGCATGCAACGCGGCGCGGACGGCGCGGGCCTGGGTGATGTCGAGATCGCGGCGGAGCAGCCCGGTGACTTCCGTACCCTCCAGCCGGGCGAGCCGGGCGCACACATCCCGCCCGAGCAATCCGCCGGCCCCGGTCACCAGCCAGCGGACTACCATGTCTGCTCCCACCAGTGGCGGTTGTCGCGGTACCAGGCCACGGTCTCGGCGAGGCCGGTGGCGAAGTCCGTGCGCGGGCGGTACCCCAGCTCTTCCCAGATCTTCGTGGAGTCGAGGGAGTACCGCCGGTCGTGGGCCTTGCGGTCGGCGACCTGCTCGACCAGCTCCCAGCCCGCCCCGCAGGCGGCCAGGAGCCGACCGGTCAGTTCCCGGTTGGTGAGTTCGGTGCCCCCGCCGACGTTGTAGATCTCGCCGGGGCGGCCGGCGGTCCGGACCAGTTCGACGGCGCGGACATGGTCGTCGACGTGCAGCCACTCGCGGACGTTCAGCCCGTCGCCGTAGAGCGGCACCTTCTGTCCCCGCAGCAGCCGGGTGACGAAGAGCGGGATGAGCTTCTCCGGGTACTGGTGGTGTCCGTAGGTGTTGGAGCAGCGGGTGATCCTGACGTCCAGGCCGTGGGTGCGGTGGTAGGCGAGGGCGGTCAGATCGGCGGCCGCCTTGGAGGCGGCGTAGGGCGAGTTGGGCAGGAGGGGCGCGGTCTCCGTCCAGGAGCCCGTGGTGAGGGAGCCGTAGACCTCGTCGGTGGAGATCTGGACGAAGGTCCGCACGCCCGCGCGCAGGGCGGCGTCCAGCAGGGTGTGTGTACCGAGGACGTTGGTCGTCATGAAGTCCGCGGCGTCGGCGATGGACCGGTCGACATGGGATTCCGCGGCGAAGTTGACCACGTACTGGTGATTGCCCATCAGCTCTGCGACGAGCCCGGCGTCGCAGATGTCCCCGGTGACGACGGTGCAGGCGGGATGGTCGCGGACGGCCGCCAGATTGTCCGTGTTGCCGGCGTAGGTCATCTTGTCCAGCACGGTGATGCGGGGTGTACCGGCCGCGTCACCGTGTCCCGGCTCGGCGGCGAGCAAGGTGCGCACGTAGTGGGAACCGATGAACCCGGCCGCTCCGGTGACGAGGATCGCCTCGGCGCTCATGAGCAGATCCTGGCCGAGCTGTGGTCGCCGAGGACGAACCGGTGGGCGCGTGGCGTCGTCGATGCCGGGGCGACGTCGACGGCGCGTCCGATGAGGGACGCCTCGATCCGCCGGACACCGCGGATCGAGGAGCCCGGGAGCACGATGGAGAACTCGATCTCGCTGTCGTGGACGTGGCAGTCCTCGGCGACCGAGGTGGACGGGCCGATGTAGGAGTCGGCGACGGTCGTGCCGCGGCCGATGATCGCCGGGCCGACGATGCGGGACCCGCGGATGCGGGCGCCCTCGGCGATGGACACCCGGCCGATGATCTCGCTGTCGCTGTCGACGGATCCGTCGGTACAGGGCTCGACCGTCTCCAGCACGGCACGGTTGACTTCCAGCATGTCCGTGACGTTCCCGGTGTCCTTCCAGTAGCCGGAGACGACCGTGGAGCGTACGTCCTTGCCGTTGTCCAGCAGCCATTGGAGGGCGTCGGTGATTTCCAGCTCGCCGCGCCGGGAAGGCTGGATGGCCCGTACGGCGGAATGGACCGCGGGAGTGAAGAGGTAGACCCCGACCAGCGCCAGGTCGCTCTTGGGCCGGGGCGGTTTCTCCTCCAGTCGGATGACCCTGCCGGAGCCATCCAGCTCGGCCACACCGAAGGCGGTGGGATCGGTCACGGCGGTGAGGAGGATCTGCGCGTCCGGGCGTTGCCGGCGGAAGGCGCCGACGAGGCCGGTGATGCCACCGATGATGAAGTTGTCACCCAGATACATCACGAAGTCGTCGTCCCCGAGGAAGTCCCGGGCGATGAGCACGGCGTGGGCGATCCCCAGCGGGGCGTCCTGGGGGATGTAGGTGACGTCGAGGCCGAACGCCGATCCGTCCCCGACGGCCTGCCGGATCTCCTGGCAGGTGGCACCGACGACGATGCCGACGTCAGTGATTCCGGCCTCGGCGATTGCCTCGAGACCGTAGAAGAGCACCGGTTTGTTGGCGACCGGGACCAGTTGCTTGGCGGACGTGTGGGTGATCGGCCGGAGCCGTACGCCCGCGCCTCCGGCCAGCACAAGAGCCTTCACGGCGGTGATCATATGGGCGGCTTGCCGTCAACCGGAATCATCGGCTCATCTTCGGCGAGCCTTCGGTCCGCGCGCGAGCCGACAATGCCGGTGGCAATATGCGTATTCATGAGCGCAAATACCCATATAGGCGATTTTACCGTCCGTACCCTGTCGCGCCGCCATCAGCGGATCCTGAACCGTGCGGAACACGTCCTCATAGGCCTGAGCCCGTTCAACGGCTACTACAAGCCGCGGCTCGTCCGGGACCTGGTGGCCTGGGGTCACCATCACTTCGACCGTACGGACGTGTTCATCCCTGGCTGGGAGACCGCCCATACGCTGACCGGCGCCGGCATGAGTCCCCGCGACGCGGTGCACCGCTCCCGCCGGGCTGCCAAGCGCCTCCGCAACGCCGCCGTCGACGCCCTGCGGTCCTGCGGCGACACCGAACCGCATACGCGCGTCCACACCTCCACGACGCTCGCCAGCCGGGGGGCGTACACCCGACTGCACGAACGGGTCCGCACGGAGTACGCGCGCGATCCGGTGGTCCGCGCCGCCTGCCGGGAGACCGCCCGCGAGGCCCTGCGGACGCACTGCGACGGACAGCCGTCCGAGCAGCAGGTCGACCTCGCCGTCAGCTATCCGCTCGCCGAACTCCCGCTGATCCTCGACAGCCCGGCGATCTTCGCGACGGAGTCGTCGGTCGTCGTCTACCACCGCGAACTGGGCCCCTTGACCCCGCTGATCCTGGGCCGCTCCCCGACCGTGTGGCCGGTCGCCGGACAGGGCTTCGCCGTCGTCACACCACCGCCGACCGCCCTCGAAAGGAGGGAAGGATGAGCCGCGTCGACGATTTCAGCCCACCCCTGCGCTACCCCTTCGCGCTGGGCCCGCACGGCACGCCGCCCCCGGTCATCGCATGGGCGCGCAAGCACCACCCGGTGTGCCCGGTGCTCCTGCCCAGTGGCCAACAGGTCTGGATGGTCACCCGGAAGGACGACATCACCCGGCTGCTCACCCAACCGGTCTTCTCCCGCGACCTGGTCTACCCCGGCGCGCCGCGCTTCGTCGGCGAGGACTTCACCGCCGTGCCCGGCGGCATCTTCAATCTGGACGGCGCCGACCACGCCCGGATCCGCCACATCCTCGCGCCGCACTTCACGCCCTCGGCGGCGGCCCGGCACACGGAGATGATCGCCCGGCACGCGGAGGGCCTGCTGGACGCCATGGAGACCGGGCTGAACCCCGCCGATCTCGTCGAGGCGTACGCGGCGCCGCTGCCGCTCAGGGTGAGCTGCGAAGTTCTCGGCATACCCCTGGAGCAGCGGGCCGCGTACCTGGACGCCTTCCGCACCCAGACGAGCCTGGTGGTCAGCGCCGCGGATGTCGCCGCCGCGACCGCCGCGACGCTGGATCTCACCGAGCAGATCATCAAGGCCAAACGAGCGGACGGCGACCACAACGGGCCCCTCGGGGCGCTGGTCGGGGCCGAGGCCGAAGGCGTCCTCAGCGACGAGGAGTTGCACGGCACCGCCAGCTATCTCCTCGTCACCGGGTCCGAGCCGCTGGTACCACCGCTGGCCACCGGGGCGGTGACCCTGATGCGCCACCCCGACCAGCTCAACGCCTGTGTCGCCGAAGAGGAGTTGTGGCCGCAGGCGGTGGACGAGGTGCTGCGCTACCACCACAACGGAGTCCTGGGCCTGCCCCGCGTGGCCACCGAGGACGTCACCCTGCACGGTGTGCGCATCGCGGCGGGCGACGGGGTCTGCGCACCGATGCTCGGCGCCACCTGGGACCCCAGGCACTACCGGCACCCGGAGAAGTTCGACATCCATCGCAGCGGAGACATGTCGGCGACCTTCGGCGCCGGACCGCACTTCTGCCTGGGAGGCGCGTTCGCACGGGTCTTCCTGACCACCGCCTACGCGGCCCTGTTCCGGCGCTTCCCCGACCTGTTCCTGGCCGTGCCCGAGGACGACCTGCCCTGGCAGGTGGACATTCAACTGATCCGGCCGGCCAGGGTGCCGGTCTGCTGGTGACGCGCCCGCAGGGCTCGCCGTCCCGCGGGGCGGCGGGCAGCGACAGCGGCCCGGTGACGGCCTCCCGTACGGACCGTTGCCCTGCCGCTCCGCCCGTGCGCTCAGGACGCCGCCGCGGCGAGCCGCCGGACGAACGCGTCCGGTCCCGGCATGGCGGCGATCTCCTCCCGCACCTCGGAGCACGCCTGGCGGATCTCCGCGTCACCCAGCGCCCGCTCCACGGCTTCGCGCAACTCGGCACGGCCGGGGCGGGTCTTCTCCAGGGCCGTGCCGACTCCTCGGCCGAGTACGGCCTGCGCGTTGATCGGCTGATCCGCGGCGTGTGGCATCACCACCTGAGGGATACCGAGGGCGAGCGCGGTGAACGTGCTGCCCGAGCCTCCGTGATGGACGACCGCGGCACAGCCCGGCAGAAGCGCGGTGAGCGGAACCCAGCCGACCGTCCGGACGCCAGGCGGAAGGGTACGCCCTGCCGGCGGTGTGGCGGAGCCGACGGCGAGGACGACCTCGGCGTCGATGCCGTCCAGGGCCTCCAGCACGGTGGCCAGGGTCTCGTCCATGCCCAGCTCCGGGAGAACCGATCCCCAGGTCACGCAGATCCGCGGGCGCCGGGGACGGACGAGCAGCCAGTCGGGTACCACCCCGCCGCCGTTGCACGGCACGAACCGCAGCGGCACACCGGGCTTGGCACCGGGCGGGTGCAGACTCGGCGGGCAGACGTTGGCGGTGAGCACGGGCGGGGCGGGCGGGTCCGGCAGCATTTTGGAGAGGTCGGGGTGGGGCATGCCGATGCCGATGTGGACGGAGGCGACACCCGCCTGGTCGGCCGCGGACTGTCCACCGCCGATGAAGGAGGTGAACACCAGCAGGTCCGGCGCCCAGTCACGGATGGCGCGCAGAATCCCGTCGGTCATCTGCCGACCCACCTCCAGCGCTTCGGAGACGTCGTCGTTCTGGCCGCCCTCGGCCTGGTCCTGGCCACCCTCCGGCCGCGGCGGACGCGTGAACCGCTGCCAGGCGGTCGACAGGTCGTGGGCCGCCGGCCGGGCGGCCATCGCACGCTCGGCGAGGCGGCGGTAGGCGTGGGCGGCGGTACCGTCCGAGACCTCAACGGCGGCCAGTCCCAGCCGGGTCGCCATGTCCAGGCTCGGGCCGGTCGCGGCCACCCGCACCTCATGGCCGGCGGACTGCGCCGCCCATGCCGTCGGTACAGCGGGCAACAGATGGCCGACTCCGGGTGCTGCCACGAAAAGGATGCGCACGGCGGGCTCCCCTGCGGAGGTGGGCGGCGGTGCCGAGGTGGTCGCGACTATACGGGCGAGGTACGGGTCGGCAACGCAGCCGCGCCCCCGCACCGGGGAGTTTCACCATGACGCCGACGACCTCGCCGCCCGAGCGGTTGCCGTCCCTGACCGGTCTGCGGTTCGTCGCCGCCTTCGGGGTGTACCTCTGCCACGCGGTCTTCCTCGGCCTGCGGGGCCGGGCATGGATACCGACCGAACTGCTGGGCCCGCTGGCGGTGTCGCTCTTCTTCATCCTCAGTGGTTTCGTGCTCACCCGGTTCGCCCGCCCCGGGGACACGGCGCGCGCTTTCTGGCGCCGACGGGTCGTCAAGATCTACCCGAACCACCTGACCGCCTTGGTGCTGTTCATGATCTATTTCCTGGTCATCGGCATGGCGGTGCAGCCGTCCGGCTCGGTCCTGTCGCTGGTACCGGGCATTCTCCTGGTGCATACCTGGCTGCCGAACTACACCCTGATCGGCAGCGGAAACATCGTCTCCTGGTCGCTGGCGTGCGAGGTCTTCTTCTATCTGCTGTTCCCGCTCCTGCTGACCCTGGTCCGCAAAATCCCACCACGGCGGCTGGCGGCCGCCGCGGTCTGCATGGCGGCGGCCGTGTGGACCGTACCGGTGGTCTCCTACGCGCTGCACGGCGCGCCGCTGCCCGGATTCCCCTGGCCGGTGCCCCGGGACCAGCTGTGGTTCGCCTACTTCCTGCCGCTCTGCCGTCTGCCGGAGTTCGTCCTCGGAATCATCCTGGCCACCGGTATGCGGTCCGGTGACCGTAAGCGGCGCACGGGTGTGTGGGCCTCGTCCGCACTGCTACTCGCCTCACTGGTCCTCGGCGCGACCGTGCTGCCGCCGGTCTTCCTCTTCGCCGCGGTCGGAGTGGTGCCGCTGACACTGCTGATCCGGGCCACCGCCTCGCTGGATCTGCGCGGCGCCCGGTCGCCGTTGCGGACGCCGGTGATGGTCTTCCTCGGCGAGATCTCGTACGCCTTCTACCTGGTCCACACCCTGGCGCTGCTGGTGGTCGACCACTTCACCGGTGCCGCCTGGTCCGGCCTGGCCACGGGCGTGCTGGGGCTGCCCGTGGCGCTGCTCATGGCATGGCTGCTGTACGCCCTGGTGGAGCAGCCCTGCATGCGGCGATTCGCGCGGCGGCGGAGACCCGCTCCCGGCTCCGCGCCTGCGCCGGCCACGGCGGAGTCCGAGGAGCCCGGGAAGGCGGTGTGAGTCGGGGGGCGAGGAGGACGCACGGCCCCGGGCCCTCTCGTCGATGCTCCGCGACGCCGTGTACACCGTCTCCCTGGCCGTCCTCGCCGCCGGAGGGTTCGAGGACCGCGCGGCCCGTGAGGCTGCTGACGGCCCGGCTGCCCGACGTGAGGGCCGCCTTCTCGTCCCACCGGCCCAGTAGCGCGCGTACGTATCGCCACCGACAGGACCGGGGCGCATCACCGAGCAACGGTCGGCGGAACCTCTGAAGCCGGCCAGGCGGTTCTTCGATCTGCCCGAGGAACGGCGGCTCGCGGTGGAGAGCATCCCGCCCGCCGCCGCGGACCGTGGTCCCCAGGCCCGGCACGCGCTGGGGCCGGGCCGGGATGAACCCTGCTCACGCTGCAAGGAACTCCGCCCACCGTGTGACACCGGTCTCGTGGACCCGCGTGCCGCACTCGGCCGCCAGGGTGGTGACGATGCCGAGCCCACGGCCGTGCTCGTCCATGGGCTGGGCGGACAACCGGCCGGTGGACACGGGCCCCGCGTCGGTGACCTCGACGCGCAGGGCGCTGCGCCCGCCGACCCCGAGCCGTGACAGCCGCAGCGCCGCCGGCGGCAGGGCGTGGACGACCGCGTTGGTGATCAGCTCCGAGATCACGAGGAGCGCGTCCTCGGCGAGGTCCGGGGTCAGGTCCCAGTCGGCCAGGACCGTACGCATCCGCCGGCGTACGACCGAGACGGCCTCGGGGATGTGTGGCAGCGGACAGACATGCTCGGCCACCTCCCGGAACACCACTTCAAGCTGTGCTGTCATGCCGCCTCCTCCGAGGCCCGCTACCGGCTGAACACCGGTCTTGAGGGCGACGCTATGGGCGACGGCGGAGGCGGTCAATGAACACCGGTCGGCATTACCGAACGCCTGTCTGCGGCAAGCCGTCCCTCCCGGCAGATGCCGACCGCGGGACTACGATGGCCTCATGGCCGGCCCGGTCCAGTCGATCGAACGGGCGGCGGCAATCCTGCGTCTGCTCGCCAGCGGGCCCCGTCGGCTCGGACTGGGTGAGGTGGCCGCCTCGCTCGGACTGGCGAAGGGCACCACCCACGGCATTCTGCGCACCCTGCAGAACATCGACTTCGTCGAGCAGGACCCGGCGACCGGGAAGTACCAGCTCGGGGCCGCGCTGCTGCACCTGGGCACCAGTTACCTCGATGTGAACGAGCTGCGGTCCCGCTCCATCAACTGGGCCGACGCCCTGGCCGCCCGCAGCGGGGAGGCGGTCCGCCTGGGCACGCCCCTGGAGGGCAAGGTGCTCATAGTCCACCATGTCTTCCGCCCCGACGACACCTTCCAGACCCTGGAAGTGGGCTCACTGCTCCCCCTGCACGCCTCCTCGCTCGGCAAGGTGCTGCTGGCCTTCGGCAGCGTGCCCCTGGAACCGGCCGTGGAGGCCGGGCTGGAGGCGTACACCCGGCACACCCTGGCCGCCCCGGAGAACCTCACCCTGGCGCTCACCGAGGTCCGGGAGCTCGGGTGGGCTGCCGAAGTACAAGAGATGATCACGGGCGAGGCCGGTATCGCCGCGCCGATCCGGGGCCACGGTGGACTCGTGGTGGGCGCCATCGGCGTCTCCGGCACGATCGAGCGGATCTGCGACTCCAAAGGGATCCCGCTGCCGGCCATGGTGACCCAGGTCCGGCACGCCGCGCGGGCGATCTCCAGAGATCTGGGGGCCGCCCGCTGGTGAGCCCCGCCGCCGTCCTTACCGCAACGGAAGGCTGATCATGGTTGAGCGGTATGTGATGTCCATCGACCAGGGCACCACCTCCACCCGATGCATCCTTTTCGACCACGGGGGTCGGCTGGTGTCGGTCGCCCAGCAGGAGCACGAGCAGCACTTCCCCCGGCCCGGATGGGTCGAGCACGACGCCGTCGAGATCTGGCACACCTTGCAGCGCGTGGTACCGCAGGCGCTCTCGCACGCCGATGTCAGCCCCGATGAGGTCGCCGCCATCGGGATCGCCAACCAGCGCGAGACGACCGTGCTGTGGGACCGGCGTACGGGCACCCCGCTGGGCAGGGCGATCGTCTGGCAGGACACCCGAACCGCCCCGCTGGTCGAGGACCTCAGAAACCGGCCCGGGGACGAGTTCTTCCTCCGGCGCTGCTGCCTGCCGCCCTCCACATACTTCTCCGCCCCCCGCATCCGCTGGCTGTTCGACCACGTCGACGGGCTGCGGCAGCGCGCCGAGGACGGCGAGGTGCTGTTCGGCACGATGGAGAGCTGGCTGATCTGGAACCTCACCGGCGGACCGGCCGGCGGCCTGCACATCACCGACGTCACCAACGCCAGCCGCACCATGCTGATGAACATCAGCACCCTCGACTGGGACGAGGAGCTGCTGGAGTTCTTCGGCGTCCCGCGCCAGATGCTCCCGGAGATCCACTCCTCGGCCGAGACCTATGGAGCCGCCCGCACCGTCCTGCCGGGCGTCCGTATCACCGCGGCACTCGGCGATCAGCAGGCGGCGCTGTTCGGACAGACCTGTTTCGCCCCCGGGGAGGCGAAGTGCACCTACGGAACCGGCAGCTTCCTGCTGCTCAACACCGGGACCGATCTCGTACGGTCCCGGCACGGACTGCTCACCACCGTCGCCTACAAGATCGAGGGCCAGCCCGCGGTCTATGCACTTGAAGGCCCGATCGCCGTCACCGGAGCGTTGGTCCAGTGGTTCCGCGACCGGCTGGGGCTGATCAGCACCGCCCCCGAGATCGAGACCCTCGCGCGCAGCGTCGAGGACAACGGAGGCTGCTACATCGTCCCGGCGTTCTCCGGCCTGTACGCGCCGCGCTGGCGCAGCGACGCCCGTGGTGTCATCGTCGGGCTCACCTCGTACATCACCAAGGGGCATCTGGCCCGAGCCGTACTGGAGGCCACCGGCTGGCAGACCCGGGAGGTGGTGGACGCCATGAACGCCGACTTCTCGCTTGCGTTGAAGGTGCTCAAGGTGGACGGCGGCATGACGTCCGACAACCTGCTCATGCAGTTCCTGGCCGACGCGCTCGACGTGCCCGTGGTGCGCCCCATGGCCGTCGAGACGGTTTCCCTGGGCGCCGCGTACGCCGCTGGGCTCGCCGCCGGCTACTGGCCCGACCTGGAGGTCCTGCGCCGCAACTGGCACCGGGCCGCTCAATGGCTGCCGGACATGTCCCCCGAGCGGCGGCAGTCGGAGTACGAGAACTGGAAGCGGGCGGTCGAGCGCTCGCTCGGCTGGATCGCGCCGCCGAGCCCGCCCTGACGGCGCGCCCTCGTACGCGCCGAAGTGCCCAGGCGCAGGGCCGCATCGCCTACGGCTGGGTCCGCAAGGGCGAGTGCAAGGGGCAGCCAGCTCCTTGGCAACCCACCGATCCGTAGGCGGTGTCGGCGTACGCCTGGGGTGTCGGCGTACGCCTTGACTTCCTCAGTTGCGTACGGATGAGTGGGGTCGGTTGGTGGTGTGTGGGGGGCAGGGGGCGTCCATTGCCGCTGCTTGTTCCTGGAGGGCCTGCATCAGGGTGCTGACCTGGGGGTGGTTTCGGCGGTGGATCGTGGCAACGCCGATGTGCCGGGTCGGAGTCGGCGGTGTGATCGGGATGGTGCGTAGTCCTGGGATCGGCGGGGTCTGCGCGATGGAGGGGATCAGCGAGATCCCCGTGCCCGCGGCGACGAGGGAGCGGGCGAAGAAGTAGTCGGTCGTGGTGCCGCGCACCTCGGGGTCGAAGCCGGCGTGTTCGGCGTAGCGGCGCAGGTAGGTCTCGGACTTGAGGCAGCCGAGTACCCAGGGCTCGGCGGCCAGTTCGGTGATGTCGAGCGCCCGGCGGCCGGCCAGGGGATGTGTCTCGGGCAGGACAACGTGCAGGGGGTCCTCCATGAGGGCCGTCCACACCAGGCTGGAACTCCGGCCGGGCCGGCCGGGCAGCGGGCCGTCGAAGTGGTAGGCGAGGGCGAGGTCTACGGCGCCTTGGCGGACCAGCGGCAGGCTGTCTTCGGGTTCGGCCTCCCGCACGTGGACGACGGTGTCGGGATGGGTGGTGGTGAGGCGGGCGAGTGCGCCGGGCAGCAGGAGCCTTCCTCCGCTGGTGAAGGTGGCGATGGTGAGCTGGGAGCGGCCGCTGCCGAGCCGGTCGACCTGCTGCTGGGCGTGTGCGAGTTCCGCGGCGACCGATTCGGCGGCCCCGACCATGATCCGGCCGGCCGGGGTGAGGGTGACGCCGCGGGTGCTGCGCGCCACGACCTGGGCGCCGAGGCTGCGTTCCAGGGCGGCGATGTGCTGGGAGATGGCGGAGGGGGTGAGGTGGAGTGCCTGCGCTGCCTGGTTGAAGCTGCCGTGTTCCGCCACCGTCCGCAGGACACGCAGTCGCTGTACATCGATCAACAGTATTCCTTAATGCGTATCCAGTAAGTGGGCACTTCTGCTGATGATGGCAGGTGTCCAGGATGGGGGCATGCACAAGATCTGCGTTATCGGCGGAAGCCGTTACTTCGGCAAGCTCCTGGTGAAGCTTCTGCAAGCGGCCGGCCACCAGGTCACGGTCATCAACCGCGGCTCGACCCCGCCGCCGGCCGGCGTCGAGCACGTCGTCGTCGACCGCAACGACGAGGCCGCCCTGAGCGCTGCGCTTGGCCCGGCCACCTTCGACGTGGTCATCGATCAGGTCTGCTACACCCCGGTACAGGCCGCGATCGCCGCCGGCGCTTTCCGCGGCCGCACCCCGCGCTACGTCATGACCTCCACCATCGAGGTCTACGACCCGGCAACCGCCGCGCTGGCCACCGTTCCGCACGGCACACCGGTGCCGGAGGAGAGTGTGGACCCGGCCACCTGGCTCGTGGCCATGGACCTGCCCTGGCACGACACGGCATACCTTCAGGCTCACTACGCCGAAGGCAAGCGCCAGGCCGAGGCCGTCTTCACCCAGCACCAGGGGTTCGACTTCGCCGCCGTGCGCAGCGCCCATGTGCTCGGTGGCGGCACGGCGGAGTTCACCGGCCGGCTGGCGCACTATGTCGAGCGCATCACCCACGGCAGGGAGATCGCCGTGCACTCCGAGGCGCTGCCCACGGTCTTCATCCACTACCAGGAGCTGGCGGACCTGCTGGGGTGGGCGGCCACCACCACCGACGCCATCGGCCCCGTCAACGCCTGCTCCGACGGCCCGCTCGACGTGTACGAGCTGGGGGCCGTGATCGCCGCACGGGCCGGCCGGGAGCCCGTCTACCGCAGTGTCGCCGCGGGCGAGCCGGCCTCGCCGTTCTCCTTCGACCGTCACTACGCCATGAGCAACGCCCGCGCGAAGAACCTGGGCTTCTCCTTCTCCCACACCACCGACTGGCTGCCCGGCGCCGTCGCCGAAGCACTCAACACCATCCCCGCCACCACCGCCTGAGGAGCAGTCACCCACCATGCAGTACCGCACGATGGGAAACACCACCGTCAGCGCCGTCGGCCTGGGCGCCATGCCGCTGTCCATCGAGCACCGCCCGGACGAACCACAGGCGATTGCCACCATCCACGCCGCGCTGGACGCCGGGATCACGCTCATCGACACGGCCGACAGCTACCACTGGCACGCCGGCGAAGCCGGTCACAACGAACTTCTGGTCGCCCGCGCCCTGGCCCGCTACGGCCGGGACACCTCTCATGTCCTCGTCGCCACCAAGGGCGGCCGTGGCCGCCCCGGCGACGGCAGCTGGACCGTCACCGCCACCCCCGCCCACCTCAAGAGCGCCGCCGAAGCATCCCGTAAACGCCTGGGCGTGGAGGCCATCGGCCTGTACCAGCTGCACAAGCCGGATCCGGCCGTGCCCTGGGCGGAGTCAGTGGGCGCGCTGCGCGAGCTCCTCGACGCCGGCACCATCCGCGCCGCCGGGATCTCCAACGTCACCACCGGCCAGATCCGCCAGGCCCACGCGATCCTCGGCAACGACCTCGTCTCCGTGCAGAACCAGTACTCGCCCGCCGTGCGCGACAGCGAGCCCGAGCTGCGGCTGAGTACGCAGCTGAGGCTGGCCTTCCTGCCCTGGAGTCCGCTGGGCGGCATCTCCCGCAGCTCCCTCGACGGACCGTCCGGTCCAACCTCTGCGAGCACCGCATTCCACCGCATCGCGGCCGCGCACGGCGCCAGCCCGCAGCAGATCGCCCTGGCCTGGCTGCTGACCCGTTCCCCGACGGTGATCCCGGTACCGGGCGCCAGCCGCCCGGCCTCCATCCAGGACTCCGCCAGAGCGGTGGAGCTCAAGCTCAGCGAGGAGGAGCAGGCACAGTTGGCAGACGCACTGCCACTGTCCGGCTGAGCCGGCCCACTCGTCGGCCGCTGTGACACATGAGCGCGGCGCTCGACCGCTAAAGGTGAGCACCGCCGCACGGCATGGGGCGGGCCGCGGATCCGGCCGTCGGCAGGACGGACTGCCTCCACGCTCGTCGAACGGCACCTGCCCGACCAGCCCCGCGAGCCACGACGATCCGGGGAGGCACCGCAGGTGTACTGATCACGAGCGCTGCACTCGCCCAAGCATCACGCTGCTACAAGTCGAGCTACCTACTCCACCGCGTACAGCAGCCTGTACTCAGCCCCGTCCGCCCTGAAGCGCAGACTGCGCTCACCAGGCGTATCCGTGATCCGCTGCTCCCCGAGCTCGCCATCCCCACCCGAGGCGCCGAGCTCCCCAAGAGAGACAGCAATCGTCCCCGTGAAGTCGCAGTCGTACTTGACGGTGAACATCCGGTCCCCCAGCACCGTTCCATTCCACACCGTGCCGCGGTCCTGGACAATGAGCCTCGGCTCATCGAAGCCGCTCCAGCCCTCAGTCGTGACGCACTTGAGCTTCTCCAGATACAGCCTGGCCATACCGTTCCCCTGTGATGGATCCTTCTCGACACTTCACATCCTGCCGAGCCCCGATAAACGATCACTAAATGGTCTCTGCGCGGCTACTGCCTCAGCGGCCCGGTCGCCGTGGCCAGACGCCCGGTTCGTAGGCCGAGGGCGGAAGTCGGATACGGGTCTGCGGGCGCCGGTAGGACTCTGGGGACGGCCTGGCCGACATCGGCGTGCTGCACGCAGCGCCACCGGGAGGCCCGCACGGAGAGCCAACCGCGTTTCGAAGCATGGAAGACGGCGCTCACCGTGGTGCGGTCGGTGAAACGTGTGTAGTAGTCGGGGACGGCAGCGCGAACCGGGGAAAGTCTGGTCCCCACAGGGAACAGCAGGGGCTTCTGGCCGGCAGTGGCGCCGGCCAGAGGCCCCTTGACGCGCGCAGCCTTCGTCAGCCGTCGGACTCCGCCGACGGGATGTAGGCACCCGGCACGTCCTTCGGTGCGTAGATCTTGGACTCGCCGGGGTAGGGCTTGGCCCAGTTGTGCGTCTGGTACCACGTGAGGTGGTTCATCTGCGCGGGGTTCGCGAAGTCGGGCACGGCGTGCGGGCCGGTCAGACGCTGGTGGGACTCCCATGTCTTCCACTGCGCCGCGAGCGTCTGCTTGTCCGCCGGCACCTTCGTCGTCGTCGGCGCGAGCACCGCCTTGCTGTCCTGCGGGGCCGGGGTGTCCGCGCCGCAGGGAGGCGGGGTGCTCAGGCCGTCGGTCAGTGAGATCCGGTTGGGCTGTGCCGTGAACGGGGTGTTGTCCGGCTTCCGGGTGAACGCCCCGTACATCGGCGTCGCCGCGCTGTCCTTCTGGTTCATCGGGTGGATCCCGAGGATCTGCTCGACGGTGCGGATCATCGTCATCTGCGAGTAGTAGTGGCTGTCGACCTTGCCGTGCTGGGCCCACGGGCTGATGATCTGGACCGGGGCACGGTGCCCGTCGACGTGGTCGATGCCGGCCTGGGAGTCGTCCTCGACGACGAAGATCGCAGAGTCCTTCCAGTACTTGCTGTGCGAGATCTCGTCGACCATCTTGCCGACCGCGAGGTCGTTGTCCGCGACCTCGGCGGCCGGGCTCGGCGGGCCGCCGGTGTGGTCGTTGGAGAACCAGAACATGTTCAGGTTCGCCGGGCCGTTCTTCTCGAATTCCTGCTTCCAGATCTGGTACTTGTACACGTCCGGGACGTCGAGGTCGAACAGCGGGAAGCCGGGCACCGACACCTTGTTGAGCGACGGGATCGCCGAACCCGTCTGCATCGGGTACGCGGTCTGCTGACCCGTCGCGTCCATGTTCTTGGCGTCGCAGTACAGGTTCTGCCACGTCGCACCGGCCGGCTTGCTCTCGACCGACTGGAACTCGCCGTAGTCCTTCACGGACTTGCCGACCGCCTGCGCACCGGACCATATGAAGCCGGTCTTCTGGTGGCCGAGGACGTCGTTCTCAGTGTCGTAGCTGCGCGCGTACTCACCGGCCGAGGACTCGGTGTACTCCGGATTGTCCGACTGCATCAGCCAGTTGTGGCCCTCGGCCGAGTTCGTGCCGATGTCGTAGAAGTTGTCGTAGAGCCCGAACTTCCTGGCCAGCGCGTGCTGGTTCGGCGTCACGTTCTCGCCGAACTGCGTGAACGTCGGGTCGCCGTCGCCCTGCGACAGGTCGCCGTAGACCTGGTCGTAGGTCCGGTTCTCCTTCACGAGCAGGAAGACGTGCTTGATCGTCGAGGGGTCGCCGAGCCGCACCGGGACCGGCAGCGGTTTGGCGTGGCTCTTGCCCGTGGCCGTCGTGACCGAGCCGGGCGTCCAGCCGTTCTGCTTGAAGACCTTGGCCGTCTGGGACCTGATGACGCGGTCGTCCGGCAGCGTGAACTGCGTCAGGCTCGACGTCGTGTCATGGGTGCCGTGTCCGCCGGTGGTGGAGGGGCGGCGGGCGTCGATACCACGGGTATGGGAGACGACCACGTGTTTGCCCACGGCGGCGATTCCGGAGGGGAAGTAGTCCGTCGGCAGCAGGCCGAGGTAACTGGCGGGCTCCTGCGGGGACTTGTAGCGGTAGACGGCGACCGCGTTGGCGCGGCCGAGCGTCACCAGCAGGTGGCCGTCGTCGGTGAGCGTCACCGCGTTCGGCTCGTAGCCGACCCGGGCCTCCGGCCACGGCTGGGTGGAGATGGTCTGCACGACCTTGTCCTTGCGGCTGTCGATGACCGACACATTGTTGTCGGCGGTGTTGGTGACGAACACCGCGCCCTTGGTCGCGTACACGGCGGTCGGGTGCAGACCGACGTCGATGGTGCCGACGGCGGCGTCGGGGTATCCCCTGCTCGAAGAGCTTGGGGAAGGGTCCGTCACGTCGATGACGCTGACCGTGCCGGTGGTGCTGGCTCCGGTGTGCGGGTTGGCCACCACCTGGGTGCCGTAGGAGTCGATCGTGGTGTCGCCGGGCTTCGCCGGGCGCCCGCCCTCGTTGCTGACGTACAACTTGCCACCGACCAGGGCGATTCCGCGGGGAGCGTTGCCAACTGGCCAGCTCTGCTTGAGGGTTCCGGTCGCCGCGTCGATGGCGACCACCCGGTTCTGGCCGTTGACCGCGGAATACACGGTGGAGCCGTCGGCGGAGAACACCGCAGCGCCCACGAGCGCGTGCTTGGTTCCGTCGACCGGGATGGAGACGGTCACCGGGCTGGAGAGGGTGCCGTCCGCGGCCACGGTGAACTTGGTGTAGCCGTCTGCCTGGCCCAGCCACAGCTGCTTGCCGTCGGGCGAGTACGTCGGGCCCTCCTGGCCGACGGCGCCGCTCTTGATCCGCAGGTCGTCCGCCGCGTTGGTGCCGACCTTCTGCTTCACCTGCCCGGTCGCGAGGTCCATGACGACCAGCGACGCGTCACCGTCGGCGACCGAGGCCGCGAGGTGGGTGCCGTCCGGGCTGACCGCGGACGACATGATCTTGCCGTCGTTGAGGACGGTGCGACTGCCGTACGGCTTGATGTACTGGTCGCTGGAGATGACCTGGCCGTCGGCGGTGACCTGGGCGACCTGCTGGGTGCCGAACTGGCACGTCGAGGCGACCGCGGTACCCGTGACCCCGAGGGCGACGGCGATGCCTGCCGTCACCAGCAAGGTCCGGCGGCCGACGCGTCTGCCGAAGAGGTTGACCTGCGCCTTCTCGTCAACCCGGCGCTGCCGTGTTACCTGCATGGAACTATCCCTTCGAGGTGGTGTCGAGCAGTTCGACGTTGCCGTCGAACTGCCACAGCGGATTCGGGGAGTCCCCGGTCGAAGTCCGCAGCAGGAAGTAGCCGTTCACTTCCTTCGGTCCGTCACCGTCGGCCACGAACCGACCGTCAGGGCCGACGTCGAGCTGGTAGATGGCCGTCCCCGCGACGGCGATGCCGGGCAGATGCCAGGTCACGACGCAGCGCCAGTCGTTGCCCGCCCCTTCCTGGGCGGCCTGGCCGTCGCTCTTGGTGCACGCCGCCGTGGTCCGCAGCTGCGCCTCCGTGACGGCGGGGCGGTGGAGCTGCCGGGTCTGGAGGCGATAGAGGTGGGCGAACGCCGTGGCGACGGACCGCTGGACCGTGCCCTGCTCGATCCCGGAACCCGCCGAGGGGGTCGCCACGGCGAGGGCCACAACGGTGAGAGCGGTCAGTCCGGCCAGTGGCAGGAGCCCGACGGTGAGCGCACGGCGCCCGGAACCGTCGTGGACGAGATTGGTGAAGTCCCGCCGCAGGAACAGCACATGGGCCAGCGCGGTCGCGAGCACGGCCCACACCAGGCTGACGACGATGCCGATCAGGAGCGGGCCGAGCTGCATGGGGCTGGTGAACAGACCGTTCCAGGCGATGAAGGCGTAGCTCGGCAGGGCGAGGCGTACGGCGACGGGCAGCGGCAGCATCTGGGCGAGCTGCATCGCGAGCGCGAGGAGGCCGGGCAGCAGCAGTCCCATCGGGGACCGCCCCAGCGCGATGGACCCGAGCAGTCCGACCGCGGCGAGGGCCAACGTCGGGGCGAGTACGCAAATCCAGGCGAGCAGGACCTTACCGGCGGCGTCCGCCGGCGCGAGCAGATGGCCGTCGAGGCCGACCAGCGGCTGGTTGCCGACCGCCACCACGCCGCCGGCCGCGCTGGAACAGCCCAGCCCGGTCACGAGCAGCAGCAGGACGGTAAGACTGGCCAGTGCCTTCGCCGCGAAGATCCGTCGGGGCGACCGGACGGCCACGAGGAGGTGGCGCCAGGTGCCGAGCCGGTCCTCGGAGGCGAACACGTCGCCGGCGACCACCGAGGTCAGCAGTGGGAGCGCCCAGGTGCCCGCGAATCCGAGCATCACCAGCGGACCGGCCCACCCGGTGGAGTGCATCCAGCGGCCGAAGAGCGTGTCGGAAGGGAGCGTGCTCTGCTGACTCACTGCGGCGACGAAGAGCGCCGGCGCGATCCAGCAGGCGAGGACGAGCAAGCGGATGCGCCCTTGCGAGACCAGCTTGACCAGCTCGAAGCGGTAGCTGCGCGACACCGAAACGCGCCGGGCACCGGCGACCTCGCGCGCGGCGACGGCCGCGGTCATCGGCCCGCCTCCTGCTGCTCGGTGAGAGCGAGGAACGCGGCCTCGAGCGGCGACACCACAGGTGCGAGCTCGCGCACCGCGACACCCGACTGCACGAGCCGCACCACCAGCTCATCCAGAGCCGGCAGCAGCGTGCGCACCACGAGCACCTCGGCGTCATGCCGTGCCCCGGCGTCGTCGACGACCCGGATACCGGCCGTGTCGGCGGCCAGCCGGCGCGCGGACTGCGGGTCGGAGGTGCGCAACCGGTAGTCGAGGTCACGGTTCTCGGCGGCCAGCTTGTTCAGCGGTCCGGAGAAGACCACCCGTCCGGTGGCGAGGAGGGTGACCTCGGAGCACAGTGCCTCGACGTCATCCATGCGGTGGCTCGAGAGCACGACGCTGGTTCCGTCGTTCGCGAGCCGGGTGAGGACACCGTGCACGTGTTTTTTGCCCGCCGGGTCGAGGCCGTTGGAAGGTTCGTCGAGCACGATCAGCCGGGGCTTGGTGAGCAGGGCGGCGGCGAGCCCGAGCCGCTGACGCATGCCGAGGGAGAAGCCGCGGACCCGGTCGTCGGCGACATCAGTGAGCCCGACCTGGTCGAGCACGTCGTCGATCCCCGCCGTCCGCGCGTCGTGGCCGCGGAGAGCGGCCAGTGCGGCGAGGTTCTGCCGGGCGGTGAGCGAGGGGTAGAGACCAGGCCCGTCCACGAAGCCGGCGACACCGTCGGGAGCGGCGAGCGCCCGCCCGACCGGCATGCCCAGGATCTTCAGGCTCCCGCTGTCGGCGACGGCCAGGCCCAGCAGCAGGCCGAGCAATGTCGTCTTGCCGGCGCCGTTGGGGCCGGCCAAGCCGTGGATCTGGCCCTGCGGAACCTCCAGATCGATGTCGTCGAGTGCGACGACGTCGCCGAAGCATTTCGTGATCCCGCGAGCCCGGACCGCGAGGACTGCGTCCATGAACCCCCTCCTTACAAACCGTCAAGGACCGTAGGGACGGCATGGAACGGGGGCAGGGAGACGAGCTGAACGTTCCGGGAACGGGGGACGGCAGGCGTCCCAAGCACTGACGCCCCGCCGCCGGTCCTTCGCCGGACCGGACGACACCGACCAGGCACCCGCCTGACAACAGCTCAGCTCAACTCAACTCCCGGGCCCGGCCAGGGACATGGGGCAGGCCCGCGCCAACTCGCCCACTGCGGCGTAGATATCTGTACCCCCTTTGAGGACCCGGCACTACTGACCGCGGCTCAGCCGGCAGTGCCGGGACGCCTCGGGGTTGCCGGTGCCGGCGGCTCGGAGGATTCCCGTCATCCCAGGTCAGGAGGCATGTCTTCGTCGCCAAGCACCCACAGGTAGTGATCGTTTGGTGAATCCGGCTTCAAAGCCTGAGCACAAGTTGCACACATCCCCTCTTCAGGCGGGCTCCGATGCTCTACATTGACCGTGCTTCACATGACACGAGGCGACAAATCATGATCTATAGGTCCAATGCTATGGACAGCCAACAGCCGCGCCCCCGGCGCCAGATGTGGGGGTGATCAATTCCTGGAGCCCGAGAGGGGCTCGGGTGCGGGGAGCACCCGAGGCAGCGCTGCAACAGCCGGAATGTCATTAGCGGGGGGCGGGGGCCTCCCGGGGGGAGGAACAGCGCGGCGCGGGGGGCGGGGGCTTCCCGAAGGGAGGAACAGTGTGGGGGGCACGCGCCTCCCAGGGGGAGGAACCGTGTGGAGCGAACACGTCGAGCCCACTGGCGACGTGGGGGGGTCTGTGCAACAGGGGGAATGGGTCAGCCCTTTTCTCTCGGCGGACGGGCATCCGGTGGACGGGGCAGTCAGCCCGCCCGCGATCGACTGGGAGCAGCGCTACCGCCGTACCGTGATCACCAGCGATACCGTGACCACCGCCTTCGTGGTGGCGGCGATCGGCAACTTCTTCGGGGTCCGGGACGCGGCCAACTGGCATGAGAAGTGGGGGATTCTCGCATTCTGCACCGAGCTGCTGGTGCTGGGGGCGCTTGCGGTGAGCCGGTCGTGGGCTCCGGCCGTGCTCGGCCAGGGCGCCGAGGAATTCCGCCGGCTCGGACGCTCACTGTTCATGGCGACCGTCGTACTGGCGCTCGGCGGGATCGCCCTCACCTCGCGCAACATCAAGCTCTGGATCTTCGTCGCGATACCCGCGATCGCGCTCATCACCATGACCGCGCGGTATCTGCTGCGCCTCTGGCTGCACAAACAGCGGAAGGAAGGACGGTGCCTGCGACCGGTGCTAGCTGCCGGGAGCCTGGTCACCGTGCGCGACCTGATCGCCCGGACCCGCAAGTTCCCGCACCTCGGCTGGCGGGTGGATGCGGTGTGCACGACGGACGGTCTCGGGCTCGACGAGGGTGACCAACTGGACGGAGTACCGGTCGTCGGTCGCCTGCCGGACGTCGCGAGCCACGTCCAGCGCGACGGTTACCGTGTCGTCGCGGTCACACCGGACCCGTACTGGTCACCGGAGCGGCTGCAACGGCTGGCCTGGAACCTCGAAGGCAGCGATGCCGAGATGGTCGTGGCCCCCGTGCTGATGGAGGTGGCCGGCCCGCGGCTGCACGTCGACGCGGTGCTCGGGATACCACTGCTGCGGGTCAGCATGCCGATCTTCACCGGGGGCCGCCGGGCGGTCAAAGAGGTCGTCGACCGGATGGGCGCGGCGGTCCTGCTGATGCTGTTCGCGCCGCTGATGGTGCTCGTCGGGCTACTGGTGCTGACGGACAGCCGGGGCGGGGCGTTCTACCGCCAGCGCAGGGTCGGCAAGGACGGCCGCGAGTTCACCATTCTCAAGTTCCGCACCATGGTCGTCGGGGCCCACGGGGCACGTGCCGCGCTGGCCGACCACAACGAGGGTGCGGGGCTGTTGTTCAAGGTTCGCCGGGATCCGCGGGTGACCCGGGTGGGAACGGTGCTGCGCCGGTACTCGCTCGACGA
Source organism: Streptomyces natalensis ATCC 27448 (assembly GCF_000935125.1). Taxonomy (GTDB): domain Bacteria; phylum Actinomycetota; class Actinomycetes; order Streptomycetales; family Streptomycetaceae; genus Streptomyces; species Streptomyces natalensis. The sequence goes on from NZ_JRKI01000029.1 coordinate 220,073, forward strand.
GCTCCCGCAGCTCTTCAACGTGCTCACCGGATCGATGTCGCTCGTCGGTCCGCGCCCTCCGTTGCCGGAGGAGTCCGCCGCGTACGGCCCGGACATCCGGCGACGACTGCTGGTCAAGCCCGGACTCACCGGCCTGTGGCAGATCAGCGGACGCAGCGACCTGCCGTGGGAGGAGGCCGTCCGCCTCGACCTGCGGTACGTGGAGGACTGGTCGCTCGCCCTCGACACGGTGATCTTGTGGAAGACGCTGCGTGCGGTGCTCCACGGGCAGGGGGCGTACTGATGCGCGGGGGGTGCCGTTTGGTCGGCGCACGGACGGCAGGCCGCAGGGGCCTGCCTGGGGGGAGGAACGAGTCGTGAGAGTAAGCGTCTTCGGGCTCGGTTACGTGGGCTGCGTGTCGGCCGCGTGCCTGGCCAGCATGGGTCACGAGGTCATCGGGGTGGACGTCAACCAGGTGAAGGTCGACCTGGTCAACGACGGCAAGGCCCCGGTGGTCGAGGAACGGATCGGCGAGCTCAGCGCCGAGGTCGTGCGGGCCGGAGCGTTGCGCGCCACCCGCGACGTCCGCGAGGCGATCATGGGCAGCGAGGTGTCGCTGGTCTGCGTGGGCACGCCGTCGGAGCCCAACGGCAGCCTGTGCACCACGTACTTGGAGCGGGTCACCGAGCAGATCGGCGCCGCGCTGGCGGAGCGGGGTGGGCGCAGCGGGCGGCACACCGTCGTGTTCCGCAGCACCATGCTGCCGGGCACCTGCCTGAACCTGCTGGTACCGATCCTGGAGAAGTACGTCGGCGGCACGACCGGGGTGGACTTCGGGGTCGCGGTCAACCCGGAGTTCCTGCGCGAGGGCACGAGCGTGCGGGACTTCTTCGACCCGCCCAAGACCGTCATCGGCGAACTCGACCCGGCAAGCGGCGACGTGGTGGCGGCGCTGTACGACGGCCTGCCCGGCGAGGTGTTCCGGGTGCCGGTCCCGACGGCCGAGGCCATCAAGTATGCGGACAACGCGTTCCACGGCCTCAAGATCGGCTTCGCGAACGAGCTGGGCGCGGTGTGCCAGGCGCTCGGGGTGGACTCGCACCAGGTGATCGACGTGTTCCTGGCCGACCGCAAGCTGAACATCAGCCCCGCCTACCTGCGGCCCGGCTTCGCCTTCGGCGGCTCCTGCCTGCCCAAGGACCTGCGCAGCCTGGTCCACGCGGCGCAGCGGGCCGACGTCTCGGTGCCCATCCTCGCCCATGTGCTGCCCTCCAACTCCGACCATCTGCAACGCGCGGTGGAGCTGGTCGAGCGCACCGGCAAACGCCGGGTGGGAATGTTCGGGCTGTCCTTCAAACCCGGCACCGACGACCTCCGTGAGAGCCCGCTCGTCGAGCTGGCGGAGCGGCTCTTCGGCAAGGGTTACGACCTCAAGATCTATGACGCCAACGTGAGCCTTTCCCGGCTGCTCGGCGCGAACCGCGAGTACATCGAGAACCGACTGCCGCACCTCGCGCAGCTGCTCGCGGACTCCGTCGACGAGGTGCTCAAGCATGCCGAGGTGTGCCTGGTCGGGACCAGAGATCCGGCCGTCCTTTCGGCGCTGCCCCATGGCGGCGCCGACGGGTCGCTGATCGTCGACCTCATCCGCCTTCCCGACGCCGAGTCGCGCCGGGCCGAACCGGGGTACGTGGGCCTTGCTTGGTGACACATCGTTTGATGACGCATCGTTGGATGACACATCGTTGGGTGACACATCGTTGGGTGACACAGCCGGCGGCGTCGGGTCGGACCGGCGCGCGCTGATCCTGGTGGAGAACCTGTCGGTGCCGTTCGACCGGCGGGTGTGGCAGGAGTGCACAACGCTGCGCGACGCGGGCTGGGAGGTGCACGTCATCTGTCCCCGGGGGGAGAAGCGGGACACGGAGCCGGAGGCGGTGATCGACGGGGTGCGGATCCACCGCTACCCGTTGCGCGCGGCCGCCGGAGGACCGGCCGGCTACCTGCGGGAGTACGGATCGGCGTTGTGGCATACGGCCCGGCTGGCCCGCAAGGTCGGCCCGGTCGACGTGGTCCACGCCTGCAACCCGCCCGACCTGCTGTTCCTGCCGGCACTGTGGCTGAAGCGGCGCGGCGCGCGGTTCGTCTTCGACCAGCACGACCTGGTACCCGAGCTGTACCTCTCCCGGTTCGACCGCGGCGAGGACCTGCTCTACCGCGCCGTGTGCGCGCTGGAACGGCGGACCTACCGGGCCGCGGACATCGTGCTCGCCACGAACGAGAGCTACCGGGACGTCGCGATGCGCCGTGGCGGCAAGCGGCCGGAGGACGTCTTCGTGGTGCGCAGCGCGCCCGCGATCGAGCGGTTCCAACCGGTGCCGCCCGAACCGGAGTTGAAGCGCGGCAAGCCTCATCTGCTGTGTTATCTCGGCGTCATGGGCCCTCAGGACGGCGTCGACTACGCCTTGCGGGCCCTTGCGGAGCTGCGCGACAAGCTCGGGCGGACCGACTGGCATGCGGTGTTCGTCGGCGCCGGCGACGCCTTCGACGCGATGGTGGAGCTGTCCCGGCAGCTCGGGCTAGGGGAGCAGGTGCAGTTCACCGGGCGCATTCCGGACGCCGACCTGGTGCGCTACCTGTCCACCGCGGACGTGTGCCTCTCCCCCGACCCGCGCAATCCGCTCAACGACGTGTCGACCATGAACAAGGTCCTGGAGTACATGGCGATGGGCCGGCCGATCGTCTCGTTCGACCTCCGGGAGGCGCGCGTCTCCGCCGGTGACGCCGCCGTCTACGCGCCCGCCAACGACGAGGCAGAGTTCGCCGAGCTCATCGCGCTGCTGCTCGACGATCCGGAGAAGCGGGCCCGGATGGGCAAGATCGGCCAGGAGCGGATCGGCGGGCCGCTCTCCTGGCGGAACTCGCAAGCGTCGCTGCTCGCCGCCTACGCCGCTGCCTGCCGTGACCATGCTCCGATGTCGGCACGTGGGCCGCTCCGTACGGGGAAGAGGCCGCGCCATTGAGTGAGGACACGATCCGGCTGGTCACGATCGGACGGATTCTCCGTCGGCGGTGGCGGCTTCTCGCCGTCCTCGCCGTGGCGGGCGCGCTCGTCGGCTACGGCGCCTCGGTGCTGCTGTTTCCGCCGCGGTACACGACGTCGGCATCGGTACTGCTGCCGGGGCAGTGGGAGGAGCGCGAGCTGCTGACTCAGGTGGACATCGCGACCAGTTCGGCGGTGGTCGACCGGGCGGCCGCCGCGCTCGGCTGGAGCGGGGTCAGCGGCGCCGAACTGCGGGATCAAGTGAGCGCCCAGGCCGCCGACGGAAACATCATCAAGATCTCGGGTACCGCCGACACCCCGGATCACGCGCAGCAGCTCTCCGAGCAGGTTGCCCAGCAACTCGTCACCTTCGCCACGCGGATCGCAGGCGGCAGCACCGACCCCGAAGCGGCTACGGGGACCGAGGCGCTGCGGAAGAAGGTGGCGGATACCAACCGCCGCATCACCGACCTGGCCAACGCAGCCGATCCGGGGAAGACCGTGGAGAGCGTGCAGGCCCGCACCGCGCTTGAGAAGCTGCGCACGTCGCTGCAAGAGGCCATGAAGAAGCTGGACGAGGCCGACCCGGCGGCCAACAAGGCCGGCATGGTCGTCATGGGATCGGCAGCCCGGCCGACCGGCGCGGCGCCGCCGACGAGGATGCAGCTCATCGTCGCCGGGGCCCTGCTGTTCTTCCTGCTCGCACTCATCGGCCATCTCGTCGCCGCACGGATGAATCGCCGGCTGTGCACCGAACCGGAGATCGCCGCGGCGCTGGGCTCGACACTGCTCGGCACCGTCGACGTGCCTGGTGAAGGGCGCGCGCACCGGCCGGAAGGCAGTGGCCCACGGGCCTGGATCCGCCGGCTCCTCGGCGTCGACACCCGATGGGACATACCGGCCCCGCAGAGGTCCGGCGACGAGGCCGGCAGGCGGATCCGCTACCGGCGGGTGTGCGCTCGCCTCCGGGACCAGCTGCCGGCCCCGCGGCGGTTGCTGGTCGTCGTACCGGACGGCGACGAGATCGCCCGCCGGGCCGCCGGGCAGCTGGTCGCCGAGGCCGAGAGCGATCCTTCCCCAAGCTCTTCGAGCAGGGGATACCCCAAGCTGCGGGTGGTGGAGGTTTCGGTCGACCGGCCGATGCTGCCGGACGGCGACACCGAGTCCGGTGTCCTGGTCGTCCTCAGCACGGGCAGCTGGACCGCGGAGGAGCTGACCGGCATCGCCGATGCCTGTGCGGACGGCAGGCATGAGGTCGTCGGCATCGTCGTCGCCGGCACGGTCCGGGCCCGTCCGACGCGGAATGCCGACCGTCCCCCGGACGAGGCCACTTTGGCACTCGCGGTGCGCGGCCCCGTGACGGGAGGTTCAGCGTGACGACGAGCACGACTTCGGAGTCGTCGGCCGCCACTCCGCTCCTTGACCTCCAGGCGCTGGTGGCGGCTGTGCGCAGACGCCGCCGCCTCTGGTGCTCCCTGGCGCTGCTGGGACTGCTGGCGGGCGCGGCGGTGGCGGTCCTGATGCCGCCGGCGCCGAGCGCGGTGACCAAGGTGCTGGTCGCGCACCAGGAGGACCAGCCGAACGACACCGGAACGCTGATCCGCACCGACGTCGAGGTGCTGGGGACCACGCGGATCGCCGACAAGGCCCTGCGATCCCTCAAGTCCCCGGAAAACGCCGACGACTTCATGCGGGAATACCGGGGCACCGGCCTGACCAACAACCTGCTGCAAATCGATGTGACGGGTGACAGCGACGCGGAAGCGGTGGCCCGGGCCAAGGCGCTGGCCGATGCGTTCGTCGCGGACCATGTGAGGCGGATGCGGGAGACCGCGAACGCCGATACCAAGGCCCTGCTCGACCGGCGTGACGACATGCAGAGCGAACTCGCCGAGGTCAACAAGGCGATCGGGGACCGGTCGCCGGGGAACGACCCCAAAGCGTCGGCGAGCGTCGAGTCGCTCTTCGCCCGCCGGGCCGAGCTCACCTCGCGGATCGCCGATTTCGACCAGCGCGCCGAGGATGCGCGCCTCGGCACGCCCCGGATCATCACCGACACACAGATCGTGGACGCCCCGCACGCGGTGCGGCAGTCCCTGCCCAAGGCCGCCGGCACCAACGCCGCGATCGGGCTCGTCCTCGGACTCGTCATAGGGCTCGCGCTGGCCGCGGTCGGCACGGTGGTGGCGGACCGCCCCGTGTTGCGCCGGGACATCGCGGCGAACCTGGGCGCCTCGGTCATCTCGGAGCTGCCCCGCCGGTCGGGCAGGCTGTGGCAGCGCCGACGGACCCGGGCGGCACGCGAACGGCTCACCGCGTCCCTGGCCCGCACCGTGCGCGACTCCGCGGAACCGGTGTCGCTGCTGGAACTGGGCTGTGCCCGCAGCGCGAGCGGGATCGCCCTGAACGTCGCCAGGGCGCTGGCGGCGGAGGGGCCGGTGATCGTCATCGATGGTCTGCCCGGCTCGCAGCTCGCAGGCCACCGCGCCAAGCCGGGAGGCCCGACCGTGGTCAGCGGCGAGCGTGCCGCGGCCGTTCCGGACGAGGGGCGCCGGCTCGGCGTCGGCTCGGTCGCGCCCGGCACGGCGTGGACCGACCTCCAGTACCTGGGCACCCAGACCGTGCTCGTCGTGCGTGCCGGGCACGGCAGCGCCGCATGGCTGCACACCGTGGCGCGGCAGCTCGCGGACCAGGACATTCCGGTGATCGGTGTGGTGCTGATCGACCCCGATCCGCGGGACCGGACCGACGGCACGCTGTGGGACGGGCTGCACATCGCGCTGCGGGGCCATGGCGAGCGGTCGGCCCGGCAGAAGGGGACAGGCCGGCGGCGGACGGAGCGGCTGCCCATGTGGGCCGCACAGGTCCCGGACAACGACCAGGAGGCGCGGTAGGACATGTGTGGCATCGCAGGCACGTACCGATGGCCGGACGGGAAGGTCGTGACCGACCGGCTCACCGATACCCTCGCCCACCGCGGTCCGGACGGGGCGGGTCGGTACAACCACCCCGCCGGTGACGGCGAAGTGCACCTGGGGCACCGTCGGCTGGCCATCATCGACCTGTCCGGGACCGGCGCCCAGCCGATGGTCTCGGGCGGCCTCGCCCTGACGTACAACGGCGAGCTGTACAACGCGCCCGAGCTGCGTGCCGAGCTGGCAGCCGCCGGGGTGCGTTTCCGCGGTACCTCCGACACCGAGGTGGTGCTGGAGTCCTGGCGGCGCTGGGGCACGGACTGTCTGCCCCGGCTGCGCGGCATGTTCGCGTTCGGGATCTTCGACGAGCGCACCGGTGAACTGGTGCTCGCCCGCGACCAGTTGGGCATCAAGCCGCTGTTCCTGCTCCGGCGCGGCGGCGGCCTGGTGTTCGCCTCCGAGCTCAAGGCGCTCGCCGCCGCGACCGGCGGGTTGCTGGAGGTGGACCATGCGGCACTGGTGGCTTCGCTGTTGTACTACTGGGTGCCGGACTCACGGTGCGCGTTCCGCGAAGCGGAGAAGTTGCCGCCGGGGAGCTGGCTGCGGATCCGGCCCGACGGCCGGGTGGAGCGCGGCCGGTTCTGGCAGTTGAAGGACGTCGCCGCCGAGGGCCGGGAGCGGGCCCGCAGCGGCGAGCGGCCGGACGTGGCCGCCATCGTCGAGGAGTCGACCCGGCGCCACCTGCTCTCCGACGTACCCGTGGCGACCTTCCTCTCCGGCGGCCTCGACTCCAGCTATCTGACCGCGCTGGCGGCCCGCCACCAGCCAGGGATCTCCGCTTACACGATCGGATTCCGCGCCGAGGACGCCAAGTTCGAGGCGATGCCGGACGACCTGCGCTACGCCCGGCGGGTGGCCGAGCGGTTCGGCGTCGACCTGCACGAGATCGAGATCGCTCCGAACGTCCTCGACCTGCTGCCGCGGATGACGTACCACCTGGACGAGCCGATCGGCGACCCCGCCGCGATCAACACCTTCCTGATCTGCTCGGCCGCCCGGGAGGCCGGGGTCAAGGTGATGCTCTCGGGGATGGGCGCCGACGAATTGTTCGCCGGGTACCGCAAGCACCTGGCCAACCTGCTCGCGCTGCGCTACCAGCGCGTCCCGCGGCCCCTGCGGCACGGCCTCTCCAGGGCCGTGGACCGGCTGCCGGTCGCCACGTCCCGCCGGGGGTACCGGTCGGTGCGCTTCGCGAAGCGGTTCCTCTCCTTCGCCGATCTGCCGGAGGAGACCGCGTTCCGGCGCAGCTACACCATGTACGACCAGGACGAGCTGCTCGCACTGGTCGATCCGGACCTGGCCGGGACCGTCGAGGACGTGCTGACCGAGCATGCGGACATCTACCGGGACAACGACCTCGACGACTTCGTCAACCGCATGTGCCTGGGCGACGCGCGGATGTTCCTGCCGGGCCTGAACCTCGCCTACACGGACCGGTCGAGCATGGCCGCGTCGACCGAGGTGCGGGTGCCGTACGTGGACGTCGAGGTGGTCAAGGCGGCGTTCGCCGTGCCCGGTGATCGCAAGATCGTCGGACGGCAGGGCAAGGCCGTCCTCAAGGAGGCGGCCACCTCGGTCCTGCCCCGGGAGATCGTGTACCGGCCCAAGGGCCTGTTCAGCGCCCCGCTGCGGGCCTGGATGAGCCGGGATCTGGCACCGCTGGTGCGCGAGGTGGTCAACGACGGCCTGCTCGTCCGCTCCGGGTTCCTGCGCCGCGACGCGCTGGCGCGGATGGTCGCCGAGGACGCCGCCGGGCAGCGGGACTTCTCCAAGCATCTGTGGCATGTGCTGACCCTTGAGTACTGGTATCGCGACGCGACCTCTGGGTCCGGCCAGAGCACTCGGTAAACCGGTTAGGAATCAGAGGAGTTCGGGTGAAACAGGTTGTACAGAACTACAAGAGCGGTGAGCTGGCGGTGCTCGACGTGCCGGTGCCGGGGTGCAAGCCGGGCGGTGTACTGGTCCGCAGCGCCTACTCGCTGATCTCCACCGGGACCGAGCTGATGAAGGTGTCCGAGGCCGGCATGTCGATGCTGGGCAAGGCCCGCTCCCGGCCGGACCAGGTGGCCAAGGTCATGCAGAGCGTGGCCACCAACGGGGTGCCCGCCACCTACCGCAAGGTGATGGGCAAGCTGGACTCCTACACGCCGCTGGGCTACTCGCTGTGCGGGGTGGTCGAGCAGGTCGGCACCGGGATCGACGAGGTGAAGGTCGGCGACCTCGTGGCCTGCGCCGGCAATGAGCACGCGTTGCACGCCGAGCTGAACTGGGTGCCGAAGAACCTCTACGCCCGGGTGCCGGACGGCCTCGCGCCGCGGCACGCGGCCTTCGGCACCGTCGGGTCGATCGCGATGCAGGGCGTGCGCCGCGGCGAGCCACAGCTCGGCGACGTGGCGCTGGTCATCGGCCTCGGCCTGATCGGTCAGCTGGTGGTGCAGCTCCTCGCCGCCTCGGGAGTCCGCGTCGTCGGCGCCGACCCCGACCCGGCACGCTGCGAACTCGCCGAACGCCTGGGCGCCGCGGCCTGCGGCGATCCCGCGTCCGCGGCCGTGGAAGCCGCCGTCGCCGAACTCACCGACGGTCATGGCGTGGACCAGGTGTACCTGGCCGCCGGCGGCGGCAGCAATCAGCCCGTCGAGCTGGCCGCCCGGCTCTGCCGGGACCGCGGCCGGGTCGTCGACATCGGCAAGTGCCGCCTGGACCTGCCGTGGAACGCGTACTACGAGAAGGAGCTCGACGTCCGGTTCTCGCGCTCGTACGGTCCCGGGCGCTACGACCCTTCGTACGAGCTCGAAGGGCGGGACTACCCGATCGGCTATGTGCGCTGGACCGAGCGCCGCAACCTGGCGTGTTTCCTCGATCTCCTCGCCCGCGGCCGCGTCGACGTGGAGCCCCTGGTCTCCCACGTCGCCGACTTCGACGACGCCGTCGAGACGTACCAGCGCCTGAAGGACGGCGACCTGAAGGCCGTGGCCGTGCTGTTCCGGTACCCCGAACGCGCGGGAGACGAGGGGGAAGCGGAGGCTCCTACGGTGGCCGTGCCCGCGGTGAAAGCACGCAGCGGCCCGGCGTCCACCCCGGCCAGGGCCGCCAAGTCGCCCCTGCGCCTCGCGTTCGTCGGCGCGGGAAACTATGCGACGTCGATGCTGCTGCCACACCTGGCACAGCGCGACGGCGTCGCATTGTCGACGGTCGTCACCACGACGGCGCTGTCCGCGGCCAACGCGAAGCGGAAGTTCGGCTTCGCCGAGGCGACCACCGACCTCGACGCCGTACTCGGCGACACGTCCATCGACGCGGTGTTCGTCGTCACCCGGCACAGCTCCCACGCCGAACTGACCCGACGGGCCCTGCTGGCCGGCAAGACCGTGTTCGTGGAGAAGCCCCTGGCCCTCACCGAGGACGAACTGGCCGGCGTGCTCGCGGCGGTGGAGGAGTCCGGCAACGACCGGCTACAGGTGGGCTTCAACCGCCGGTTCGCGCCGCTGCTGGAGGAGGCCAGGAAGCGGTTCGGCGCCCGGACCGGTCCGGCGCACCTCCGCTACCTGGTCAACGCGGGCCGGTTGCAGCACGGCAGCTGGTACCTCCGACAAGGCACCGAGGGCTCGCGGTTCGTCGGCGAGGGCGGACACTTCATCGACACGGCGAGCTGGCTGCTCGGGGCCGACCCGGTATCGGTGTACGCGGTCGCCACGTCCGGCAACGAGGACCTCCAGGTCGTGCTGCGCTACCCGGACGGGTCCACCGCCACCATCAGCTACGTCACCACCGGGCCGGCCGGCTTCCCCAAGGAGACGCTCGATCTGGTCGCGGACGGCCGTGCGCTGCGGCTCGACGACTTCGTCCGTGCCTCGGTGTTTTTGGATGGCACAGTCGGCCAGAAGCGCTGGGTCAGTTCGCGGCTGCCCAAGGCCCGGGACAAGGGCCAGAACGCCGAACTGGCCTCGTTCATCAAGGCCGTTCGGACCGGCGGGCCGATGCCGGTGCCGCTGGAGTCGCTGGTCGCCACCACGGCGGCCACCCTCGCCGTGCAGACCGGCCTGGCCGGCGGTGCGCCGGTGACGTTGGCGAGGACGCGATGACCATGAGCGCGGGCTGGTACCTGCGGCGGCTGTCCCGGATGGGACCGCGGGAGGTCGGCGGCCGGGTGGGCGACGCGGTGCGCAGGCGGCGGTGGCGGTCGGCGCGGCCGGACTGCCCGAGGGTGACCGGCGCCCGGTTCACCGCGGTACTGCCCGCCGGGACCATCGCCGCCATACCTCCCGACGCCGCGAAACGCCTCATCGCCGAGGCGGACCGGCTGATGGACGGGCACGCCGAGTATTTCGGGGTGGTCCGCGACGACCTGGCCGCACCGGACTGGTGGCGCGACCCGAAGACCGGGCGCCGGGCTCCGCGGGGCTACGCCTTCGACGTGCCGTACCGCAACGAGGACGCGGTCGGGGACATCAAGCAGATCTGGGAGCTGTCCCGGCATCAGTACCTCACCGTGCTCGCCGCCGCCTACGCGATCACCGGGAACGAGCGGTACGCCGGGCGGGTGGCCGAGCACCTGCGGTCGTGGTGGGCGGCCAACCCACCGCTGTGCGGCGTCCATTGGGTCAGCGGCATCGAGCTGGGCATCCGGCTGCTGTCCTGGGTGTGGATCCGCCGGTTGCTCGACGGCTGGCCGGGCGCGGCCGGGCTGTTCGAGGACAACCCGGTGGCGCTGAACCAGATCTGGCACCACCAGCGCTGGCTGGCCGCCTTCCCCAGCCGGGGATCTTCGGCGAACAACCACGTCATCGCCGAGGCCGCCGGGCAGTTCGCCGCGGCCTGCGCGTTCGGGTGGTTCCCCTCCTCGGCGCGCTGGCGGGCCGGCGCGCTGCGGTCGCTGGAGCGGCATCTGCGCAGCAACACCTTCCACTCCGGCCTCAACCGCGAGCTGGCCACCGAGTATCACGGCCTCGTGCTGGAACTCGGCCTGGCCGCGGTGGCCGAGGCGGACGCCGTCGGTGTGCCGGTCCCCGCGTCCGTCCGCCTTGTGCTGCTACGGATGACCGACGCGCTCGCGGCCATCGTGGACAACCGGCTGCGGCCGCCGCGCCAGGGGGACGCGGACGACGGGCACGGTCTGGTCCTGGACGGCGCGGGCACCGACCGCTGGGCCTCGCTGCTGGCCACCGGGGACGCCGTGTTCGGCCGGCTCGCCTGGTGGCCGACGGTGACCGGCACCGATGTGCGCACCGCGCTGCTGGCCGCGCTCATCCGGCCTTACGCGGCAAAGGGAACCGCACCGGCGGTGGCCCGCCCGGCAAGCCGACCGGGCCACTTCGCCGACGCGGGTATGACCATCCTGCGCGGTCCGGAGGAGATCTGGTGCCGCTGCGACGGTGGTCCGCACGGTTTCCTGTCCATCGCCGCGCATGCCCATGCGGACGCGCTGTCCGTGGAGGTCCGGCACGACGGGGTCGACGTGCTCGCCGACCCGGGGACGTACTGCTATCACGGGCAGCCCGAGTGGCGGCAGTACTTCCGGTCGACCCTCGCCCACAACACCCTGCAATGGGACGGCGGTGACCAGTCCGTCTCCGGCGGCCCGTTCCTGTGGACCCGGCATGCCCCCAGCCGCGTGCTGGTCGCGGACCCATCCGGTGAGGGTGTGGCCCGTTGGTGCGCCGAGCACGACGGCTACCGGCCCTCCGTGCACCGCCGCCGGGTGGAACTGACGGCCGCGAGCCAGGAGTTGAGGGTGGTCGACGAGGTGTGCGGCCCGCGCCGGGCCGTGCGGCTGGCGTTCCACCTCGGCCCGGCGATCGCCGCGGACCTGGCGGGGAACCGGGCACAGCTCACCTGGATCCGGGACGGCGAGGAACGCTCCGCGGTGCTCGACCTGCCCGGGCAGCTGACCTGGCGGGCGCACCGCGGCGAGACCGATCCTTCCCCAAGCTCTTCGAGCAGGGGATACCCCATGCTGGGCTGGTACTCCCCCGGCTTCGGGCGCAAGGAACCCACCACCACGCTGGTCGGCACCGGTTTCCCCGACGGCGCGGCGGGGTTCACCACCGTGCTCAGATTCCGCGGCTAGGGGGACGTGTGGTGAGGAAGTGGCGGAACTGGGTGTTACCGGTGGCGCTGCCGACGCTGGTCGTGCTGGCTGCGACCGGCTGTACGTGCCCGCCGGACGCCCCGGCGAAGGCGGCCGGTACGCCGTCCGTGTCGGGGGCGCCGTCCACGCCCGTGGCACGGGTGTGCGCCAAGCCCGCGGCCGGGCCGGTGAAGGCGCCGGCGGGTGCGGTGACGGTCGACCCCGCGGTGGTCGGTGACCTGGCGGCGAAGACCAAGAGCAGCCCCCCGAACACCACGTTCTGGCTTCGACCCGGCAAGCACAGGCTCGATCCGGACCGCTACGCCCAGGTCATTCCCAAGACGGGGGACCGCTACCTCGGTGCGCCGGGCGCGGTGCTCGACGGCCGGAAGAAGAACCAGTACGCGTTCGGCGGTACCGCCCGCAATGTCACCCTCCGCTACCTGACCGTGCGGGGTTTCGTCGCGCCGCAGAACGAGGGCGTGGTCAACCATGACTCGGCCGACGGGTGGGTGATCGAGTACGCGACGATCCAGCACAACTCCGGCGCCGGGCTGATGGCCGGTGCCCGCCAGCGGGTCCGCGCCAGCTGCCTGCGCGGCAACGGCCAGTACGGCATGAACGCGTACAAGAACAAAGGCCGTATCGGCGGCCTGGTGGTCGAGGGCAACGAGATCGTGGGCAACAACACCGGCGACTGGGAGCGGCGTAACCCGGGCTGCGGCTGCACCGGAGGCGTGAAGTTCTGGGCCGTCGACGGCGCCGACGTACGCGGCAACTGGGTGCACGACAACCGCGGAACAGGGTTGTGGGCGGACACCAACAACAACGACTTCCGCATCGAGAACAACGTGATCGAGGCCAACGACGGTGCCGCGCTGATCTACGAGACCAGCTACAACGCGGTCATCCGGAACAACGCGATCCGGCGGAACAACTGGGTCGAGGGCCGCAGGGCAGCCGACCGCGGCGACACCTTCCCGTTCGCGACCGTCTACCTGTCCGAGTCCGGCGGCGAACCACGGATCCCAGCCCGCACCGGCAAGATCGAGATCTACCGGAACGTGCTGGAGAACAACTGGTCCGGGATCACCCTGTGGGAAAACGCCGACCGGTTCTGCAACAGCCCGGCCAACACCTCCTCCGGTGACTGCACTTTGCTGGTGCGGGACACCGACCGCTGTGTGAAGCGGGCGATCGCCACCGCGCCGCTCTACGCCGACTGCCGGTGGAAGACCCAGCGGGTGGACATCCACGACAACCGCTTCGTGCTGGACACGTCCGTCGTCAAGTGCACGGAGAAGTGCGACCGCATGGCGGTGCTGGCCAACTACGGCACCTATCCGGACTGGTCGCCGTACCAGGGCGAACGGGTGGCCGAGGCGATCACCCGCGACCAGCACAACCGCTGGCACGACAACGTCTACCTCGGGCCGTGGAAGTTCATCGCCCACGACCCCAGCCGGGTACTCGACTTCGGGCAGTGGCAGGGCACACCGTACCGGCAGGACGCGGGCAGCACCTTCCGTGCACGGGACGGTGGTTGAGATGGGCGCGGACCACCCGCCGAAGATCGCCGGGACGGTCTGGGGGCTGCTGGTCCTCAACACGCTCGGCTCCGCCGGGGCGAAGACCATCATCCCGCTGCCCCGCTCCCTCATCCAGATGGTCACCATGGGCGCGCTGGTCGCCGCGTTCGCGCTGGCGCTCGCGGTCAATCTCCGGCTGCGCATCCGCGCCAGTGCTTACGTGTTCCTGCTCACCCTGCTCCTGGTGACGAGCGTGATCTCCAGCGCGCACCTGGAGTCCGGATTCGGCGCACTGTTCCGCTGCTTCCGGCTGGCTCTCTTCGTCGGCACGCTGTGGCTGCTCAGCCGCTGGTGGGACGGCGGCCTGACGTTCGTCCGGCACCACATCCGGATGTACTTCGCGGTGCTCGGGTCGGTGGCCGCCGGCCTGGTCGTCTCACCGGGCGCGGCCCTGCCCGACCTCTACGGCGGACGCCTCGTCGGCGCGTTGTGGCCCCTCACCCCGCCGCAGATCGGACAGTACGCCGCGGTGATCACCGGGCTCACCGTGCTGCTCGTACTGGGCCGCCGGACCGACAGGGCCGGCGCGGCGGTGGTCATCGTGCCGTCACTCGTCCTGCTCGCGTTGACCCATACCCGCACGGCCACGCTCGGCCTGCTCATCGGGCTGGCGTTGGCGATCGGCTCGCTCCTCCTGACCAGCGCCGCCGCCCGGCGGTTCTTCACCTGGGCGGTGCTGAGCGTCACGGTGGCCGCGGTGGGGTTCGCCTCCGCGCTCCAGGCGTGGTTCCTGCGCGGACAGAGCCAGGAGAACTTCTCCAACCTCACCGGTAGGGCCAAGGTCTGGGACGCCCTGCTGACTGCGCCCCGGTCGACCTCGGAGAAGGTGTTCGGCGTGGGCCTGGGCGACAAGTCGTTCGGCGGGCTGCCGATCGACAACAGCTGGCTGGCCGTTTACAACGAGCAGGGTCTGATCGGCGTCGCCCTCGTCGCGGCGATCATCATCGTGCTGGGCGGCGTCGCGCTGTTGCGGCCGCCGTCGCTGCCGAGGGCCTGCGCCATCTTCCTGATCAGCTACTGCGCGATCGCCTCGTACACCGAGGCCGGGCTTGGCGACGCCTCGCCGTATCTGCTGCATCTGGCCCTGGCCGCCGCACTGCTTGCGTCATCTGCCGCGGCCGCTTCCCCTTCGCCGCCCGAAGTCCCTGGGCGGCACATCCCGAGCTGGGCCCAGAGATCGGAGGTGACCTGAGCATGCATGTCCTCGTGGTGCACAACCGCTACGCCTCGGCGCAGCCAAGTGGGGAGAACAAGGTCGTCGACCAGGAGGTGGCGCTGCTGCGCGCGGCCGGCCACCGGGTCGAGGTGTTCGAGCGGCGCAGCGACGACATCGCCGCCCGGTCCCTCCTGGCCAAGGCCGCGGTGCCGCTCCTTGTGCCGTGGAACCCGGCGGTCCGCACGGAACTTGCCGCCCGGCTGCGCACCGAGCGGCCGGACATCGTCCACGTCCACAACGTCTTCCCGCTCCTGTCGCCGGCGGTGCTGGCCGCCTGCGCCGACGCCGGCGTGCCCGCCGTCGCCACGCTGCACAACTACACCCAGATCTGCCCGCCCGGCACGCTCCAGCGGGACGGCCGGCCGTGCACCGAGTGCGTAGGGTCCGCGCCGCTGCCCGCCGTCCGGCACGGCTGCTACCGGAGCTCCCGGCTGGCGACGGTACCGCTCGCGGTCAGCCTGTCGGTCAACCGGCGGCGGTGGTGGTCCGGCGTGGAGCGGTTCCTCTGCATCTCCGCGGCACAGCGCGACGTCCTGGTGCGGGCCGGCATGCCACCCGAGCGGCTGGCGGTGAAGCACAACTTCGTGCCCGACCCGGACACCCGCCGAGCGGGCGCAGGCGAGCATCTGCTCTATCTCGGCCGGCTCGCGGAGGCCAAGGGCGTACGGCTGCTCATGGCCGCGTGGGACGAGATCGCCGCGGACGGGGGTGTGGGCGTACCGCTCGCGATCGCCGGCGCGGGGCCACTGGAGCAAGAGGTGACCGCCTGGGCGGCGGGCCGGGACGACGTGCGCTACGTCGGCCTGTACGACACGGCTCAGTGCCGTCAGGCCGTCGCGCGGTCGGTCGCCGTGGTGGCTCCCTCGACGTGGCTGGAGGCGTTCGGCCTAGTGGTCGTGGAGGCGATGGCGGCGGGGGTCCCGACCGTCGCCGCCGGTCACGGCGCCTTCGTCGAACTCGTCGAGGACGGGGTGACCGGGCTGCTGCACCGGCCGGGCGAGCCCGCCTCGCTCGCGTCCTGCATACGCCGGATCGCGGCCGAGCCGGCCCGCAACCGGGAGATGGGCCAGGCGGCCCGGCGCCGTTACGAGCAGGGTTTCAGCCCGTCCGTCGGGCTGGAGCGCCTGGTGGAGGAGTACCGCACCGCGATCGCGGGTCGGACGGAATCAATGGGGGGCAGTAAATGACACGATGCCGACTCTGCGGCTCGGAGGCGATGGCGAGCGTCGTCGATCTCGGGGCGACGCCACCATGTGAGAGCTTTCTCGCCGCGGACCAACTGGACCAACCGGAACCGGCGTACCCGCTGCACCTGCGGGTCTGCACCGACTGCTGGCTGGCGCAGATCCCGCCGCTGATCACGCCGGAGGTGACGTTCACGCAGTACGCGTACTTCTCCTCCTACTCGACCTCCTGGGTGGAGCACGCGCGCACGTTCGTCGCCGACGCCGCAGCGCGCCTTGCTCTCGGCCCCGACGCCTTCGTGGTCGAGGTCGCGAGCAACGACGGGTACCTGCTGCGGCACATGGTGGACCGGGGGATCCGCTGCCTCGGCATCGAGCCGTCGGTGAACGTCGGCGCCGCGGCGCGGGACGCGGGTGTGCCCACGCTCACGGAGTTCCTGAGCCCGGACACCGGCTCGGCCGTCCGCACCGAGCACGGCCCGGCCGACCTGGTCGTGGCCAACAACGTGTACGCGCACATCCCCGACGTCGTCGGGTTCACCCGGGGGCTGCGCGCCCTGGTAGCCGACGACGGCTGGGTCTCCATCGAGGTGCAGCACCTGCTGACCCTGATCGAGGAGAACCAGTACGACACGATCTACCACGAGCACTTCCAGTACTACACGGTCGCGTCCGCGATCCGGGCGCTCGAGAGCGGCGGACTCGCGCTCGTGGACGTCGAGTTGCTGCCCACGCACGGTGGCTCCATCCGGCTGTGGGCCCGGCCGGTCGAGGTGTCCGGTGAGCCCTCGCAGCAGGTCGCGGACGTGCTGGCCAGGGAGAAGGCCGCCGGTCTTCAGGAGCTGTCCGGGTACGCGGAGTTCGCAGCCCGTGTGGCCAAGGTGCGCCGGGACCTGCTGAAGTTCCTCATCGAGGCGGCCGAGCAGGGCAAGTCCGTCGTCGGCTACGGCGCCCCCGGCAAGGGCAACACCCTGCTCAACCACTGCGGCATCCGGCCCGACCTGCTCGCGTACACGGTCGACCGCAACCCGTACAAGCACGGCAGGTTCACCCCGGGCACCCGTATCCCGATCCTGGCGCCCGAGCAGATCGCCGCCGACAAGCCGGACTACGTCCTCGTCCTGCCGTGGAACCTGCGGGCCGAACTCGTCGAGCAGCTGTCGTACGTGCACGAGTGGGGCGGCCGACTGGTCTTCCCCATCCCGGAACTGAGCATTGTCGAGGTCGCGTCGTGAAAGAGGTAGCAGCATGAAGGTCGTCCTGTTCTGCGGCGGCTACGGAATGCGGATGCGCAGCGGCGCCGCCGACGACGTCCCCAAGCCCATGGCGATGGTCGGGCCCCGGCCGCTGATCTGGCACGTCATGCGCTACTACGCGCACTTCGGGCACACGGAGTTCATCCTGTGCCTCGGCTACGGCGCCCACCACATCAAGAACTTCTTCCTCAACTACGAGGAGACGACGTCCAACGACTTCGTGCTGCGGGGCGGGCGGCCCGAGCTGCTGTCCACTGACATCTCCGACTGGACGATCACGTTCGCGCAGACGGGCGTCGAGTCGCCGATCGGGGAGCGGCTGCGCCGGGTGCGGCACCACCTGGAGGGCGACGAGATGTTCCTCGCCAACTACGCCGACGTGCTCACCGACGCCCCGCTGCCGGAGATGATCGAGAACTTCACCCGGCGCGAGGCCGGTGCGTCGATGATGGTGGTGCCGCCCCAATCCTCGTTCCACTGCGTGGAGTTGGGCGAGGACGGCCTCGTGGGCGGCATCACCGCGGTGAGTGAACTGCCGCTGTGGGAGAACGGCGGCTACTTCGTGCTCCGTCAGGAGGTCTTCGACCACATACCGGAGAACGGGGACCTGGTCGCCGACGGATGCGCCCAACTCGCCAAGCGCGGCCGGTTGGTGGCGCATCAGCACCGCGGATTCTGGAAGCCGACCGACACCGTGAAGGAGCGGGCCGCGCTCGACACCGCCTACGCCCGGGGCGACCGCCCGTGGGCCGTGTGGGAACGGGACCACGCCGGGGTGAGCGCGTGATCCGGCTCGGGGCCGGGCGCCTGGACCGGATCGTCGCGGTAGGCGCGCACTGCGACGACATCGCCATCGGCGCCGGCGGCACGATCCTGACGATGTGCCGCGCGAGGCCGGGTATCCGCATCGACGCGCTGGTGCTCTCCGGCGGCGGCAGCGCACGCGAGCAGGAGGAGCAGGCCGCGCTCGCCGCCTTCTGTCCGGGCGCCGAACTGCGCCTGACCGTACTGAAGTTGCCGGACGGCCGGATGCCCGTCCACTGGGAGGAGGCCAAGGCCGCGGTCGAGGAACTGCGCGAGCGGACCGAGCCGGATCTGATCCTGGCCCCGCGCACGGATGACGCGCACCAGGATCACCGCGGCCTGGCTCAGCTGATACCCACCGCATTCCGCGACCATCTCGTGCTCGGCTACGAGATCGTCAAATGGGACGGCGATCTCGGCCGTCCGGCGGCGTACCAGCCGCTCTCGCCGGAGATCGCCGAACAAAAGGTGCGGCTGCTACAGGAGCACTACCCCTCGCAGCGGCACCGGCCCTGGTACGACCGGGAAGCCTTCCTCGGTCTTGCACGGATCCGCGGCATCGAATGCCACGCGCGCTACGCCGAGGCGTTCGCCGTCACCAAACTCACTCTCAACCTGGGGGAATGAACCTTGCGCGTACTACTGACCGGACACCAGGGCTACTTGGGCACCGTGATGGCCCCGGTCCTTGCTGCCGCCGGGCACGAGGTCGTCGGTCTTGACGCCGGCCTGTTCGCCGACTGCGTTCTTGGCCCGGCGCCCGCGGACCCGCAGGGGCATCGGGTGGACCTGCGTGACGTCACGGCGGAACACGTGGCCGGGGTCGACGCCGTGATCCACCTGGCCGCGCTCTCCAACGACCCGCTGGGATCGCTGGCCCCGGAGCTCACCTACGACATCAACCACCACGCGTCGGTACGCCTTGCCCGGCTGGCACGCGACGCCGGGGTACGGCGCTTCCTGTACGCGTCCATCTGCTCGGTCTACGGCGCCGCCGGCGGTGACGACCTGGTGGCCGAGGACGCCCCGCTGCGCCCGGTGACGCCGTACGCGGAGTCCAAGGTGCGGGTGGAGGACGACCTGCACGCGCTGTCCGACGGCGACTTCACCCCGGTGTTCATGCGCAACGCCACCGCCTTCGGCTACTCGCCCCGGCTGCGCGCCGACATCGTGCTGAACAACCTGGTGGGCCACGCGCTGCTGTCCGGCGAGGTCCTCGTACTCTCGGACGGCACCCCGTGGCGCCCGCTGGTGCACGCCGCCGACATCGCACGGGCCTTCGCGGCTGCATTGACGGCCCCTCAGGAGGCTGTCCACGACCGGGCGTTCAACATCGGCAGCGAGACGAACAACGTCACGGTCGCCGAGATCGCCGAGCAGGTCGCCGAGGCGGTGTCCGGCGCGAAGGTGAAGATCACCGGGGAGAACGGTGCCGATCCGCGCTCGTACCGGGTGGACTTCTCCGCCTTCCGCACCGCGATCCCCGGCTTCGACTGCGAGTGGACGGTGAAGCGGGGAGCGCTTGAACTCGCCGACACCTACCGCAAGTTCGCTCTGACCCGGGAGGACTTCGAGCAGCGCTTCACACGCCTCGCCGTGCTGCGCGCGGCGTCCGACGCCGGCACCGTCGACGACACCCTGCGGTGGCGCCGGTGACCGAGCACGGCGAGGAGATGTACGCCCTGGTGGAGCGGCTGTACCCGCTCTGCCGGAGCATCACCGGCGACGGTGTGCGCGCCACCCTGGACATCGTCGGCGAGCACATCCCGCTGCACGTGCACGAGGTGCCGACCGGGACCCAGGTGCTCGACTGGACGGTGCCGCAGGAGTGGAACATCCGGGACGCGTACATCGCCGACCCCGCCGGCCACCGGGTCGTCGACTTCGCCGCGTCCAGCCTGCACGTGCTCGGCTACAGCGTGCCGGTGTCGGCGACCATGCCGCTCGCCGAGCTGCGAGAACACCTGCACACCCTGCCGGACCACCCGTCCTGGGTGCCGTACCGCACCAGCTACTACAAGCCGGAATGGGGGTTCTGCCTGGCCCAGGAGACCTTGGACGCGCTGCCGGACGGCGACTACGAGGTCCGCATCGACTCCACCCTCGCCGACGGCCACCTCACCTACGCCGAGCACGTGATCCCCGGGCAGGTACCCGACGAGGTGATCGTCTCCTGCCATGTCTGTCATCCGTCGCTGGCCAACGACAACCTGGCCGGCATCGCAGTGGCGACGTTCCTGGCCCGAACGCTGGCGGAGCAGACGCCGTACTACACCTACCGGTTCCTCTTCGCGCCCGGCACCATCGGGGCGATCACCTGGCTGGCCCGCAACACGGAGCGGATCGACCGGGTGCAGCACGGCCTGGTGCTGGCCTGCGCAGGCGACCCGGGCCGGTTGACGTACAAGCAGAGCAGGCGCGGCGACGCGGAGATCGACCGGGTGATGCGGCATGTGCTGGCCGCCTCCGAACGTCCGCACCAGGTCAACGAGTTCACTCCGTACGGCTACGACGAGCGGCAGTTCTGCTCGCCCGGATTCGATCTGGGTGTGGGCTCGCTCAGCCGGACCCCGTACGCCGGCTACCCCGAGTACCACACCTCGGCGGACAACCTGGACTTCGTCTCCCCGGAGGCGATGGCGGACACGCTCGCCGTCTGCCGCGAGGCATTCGCCGTGCTCGACCGCAACCGGCGGTACGTCAACCTGAGCCCCTGCGGCGAACCACAGCTGGGCCGACGCGGGTTGTACGACGCGCTCGGCGGCCGCAGCGACACCAAGCAGGCCCAGATGGCCATGCTCTGGGTGCTCAGCCTCTCCGACGGCGAGCACGGTCTGCTGGATGTCGCCGAGCGGTCCGGGCTGCCGTTCGACACCGTCGCCGTCGCGGCCGGCGCCCTGCACGGCGCCGGGCTGATCAAGGCATGACGCCGATGCGCACCGAGGGGGAGAATCCGCGGACAACGGCGCCACCGGCCGGATCCGCCAAGCGGGCCCTCGTCGGCCGGCTGTCCTGGGGACTGGCCGACCAGGCGGCCTCCAGCATCAGCAACTTCGCGGTGGGGATCTACGTGGCCCGCTCGCTGGGGGTGACCGCGTTCGGCGTGTTCAGCCTCGCCTGGGTGACGTACGGCGTGGTGCTCAACGTCTCCCGCGGGCTGGCCACCGACCCGCTCGTGGTGCGCTTCAGCGGCGTATCGGACGCGTCCTGGCGCGGGGCGGTGGCCCGGTCGTCGGGTACCGCGCTCGGCGTCGGTGCCGCCGGTGGCGCGGCGTGTCTGATGGTCGGCCTCGCGCTCGGCGGCCGCGTGGGGTCCGCGTTCGCCTGTCTCGGCGTCCTGCTGCCGGGGCTGCTGTTGCAGGACGCCTGGCGGTTCGCGTTCTTCGCCGCCGGCACCGGGCGGAAGGCGTTCGTCAACGACCTCGTGTGGGGCGTCGCGCTCGTCCCTGGCATGGTCGTGGCGGCCCGCGTGGGCAGCGTGGCCGCCTTCGTGCTCGCCTGGGGAGCCTCCGCCGCGGTGGCCGCCGCGTACGGCTGCTTCCAGTCCGGGATCAGGCCCCGGTTGACCGGAGCACGCGAGTGGCTTCGCGAGCACCGCGACCTCGGCCACCGGTATCTGGTCGAGAACGTCAGCCTCAGCGGCGCGAGCCAGCTGCGGGCGTACGGGCTCGGCGCGATCATCGGGGTCGGCGCGGTGGGCGCGGTGCGGGGCGCCGAGCTCCTGCTCGGCCCGTTCCTCGCCGTGCTGATGGGGCTTTCGCTGGTCACCGTCCCGGAGGCGGCACGGGTTCTCCGGCGGGCCCCGCACCGGCTCGGCACGTTCTGTCTCCTGTTGGGTGGCGGGCAGGCCGTCGGCGCGCTGCTCTGGGGCGGGGCGCTGCTGCTGGTGCCGGACCGGCTCGGCGAGTTCGTGCTCGGCGGCGTCTGGCACTCCTCCTCACAGCTCATCGTGCCGGTCGCCCTCGGCGTCGCGGGCGCCGGCCTCGGCACCGGCGCGGCGGCCGGGCTGCGTGCACTCGGCGCGGCCCGGCGCAGCCTGCGCTCCCAGCTGTTCGCCTCCGCTTGCTATGTCGGCGGCGGGCTCGGCGGGGCGGCCGTCGCCGGCACCGTCGGCTCGGCCTGGGGCGTCGCCACCGCGACCGTCAGCGGCTCGGCCGTGTGGTGGCTGCACCTGCGCTCCGCCCTGCACGAGCACCACCAAGACCCCATCCGCGAAGTGAGGACGCCATGACCGCCCAACCCAGGCTGAGCATCGGCCTGCCCGTGTACAACGGCGAGGAGTATCTGGCCGAGTCGCTGGACGCGCTGCTCGGCCAGACCTACGAGGACTTCGAGCTGGTCATCTCCGACAACGCCTCGACCGACGGGACCGAGGACATCTGCCGCACATACGCCGCGCAGGACGCGCGCATCCGGTACCTCCGGCTGCCCCGGAACGTCGGCGCCACGCCGAACCACAACCGGGTGTTCGCCGAGTGCCGCGGCGAGCTGTTCAAGTGGGCCTCGCACGACGACCTTTACGCCCGGGATCTGCTGCGTTGCTGCGTCCAGGCGCTGGACGAGCGGCCGGACGTGATCCTCGCGCACGCCGACCAGGCGGTGATCGACGGCGACGGCCAGGTGAAGGTCCCGTACGAGTACACGCTCGCCACCGACTCACCGCACCCGCCGGAGCGCTTCCGCAGCATGCTGTTCGAGCCCGGCGGTGACGACTTCTACGGGGTGATCCGGGCCGACGTGCTCCGCCGGGTGAAGCCGATGGACAGCTACCACCACGCGGACCGCACATTCGTCGCCGAGATCGCCCTGCACGGGCGCTTCCACCAGGTGCCGGAGCTGCTGTACTTCCGCCGCGACCACCCCACCCGCGCCGAGCGGGCGAACCCGTCCAAGCGCTCCCGGTGCGTCAACCTGGATCCGCGCCGGGCGGGCCCGCTGCACCCGACGCCCCGGCTGCTCGCCGAGTACCTCTGGGGCTTCGCCTCGGCGATCCGGCGGGCGCCGTTGTCCCCGGCCGACCGGCGCGCGTGCTACCGCCACCTGGCCGCATGGATGACCAGCCGGGTCCGGCCGGGCGCCGGCGAGCGGGTCGAGGACCGCGCCCCGGTCGACCCGGCCGGGCTCACGGTCTCCGTCGACGCCGTCGTCGCCGGTCGCGAAGGTCGCGAAGGGCGCGAAGGTCGCGAAGGGGGGCAGGCATGACGTCCGCGGACGAAACCCCGGTACGCGTCGGGGTGTTCGGCCTGCTCGGCTCCGGCAACCTCGGCAACGACGGATCGCTCGAAGCCGTGCTCGGCTACCTCCGCGCCCAACACCCGGAGGCGGTGGTGGACGCGCTGTGCGGCGGACCCGAGGTCGTGACGACCCGGTTCGGGATCCCCGCGACGCGGCTGCACTGGTACCGCGGGGAGTACCGGACCGCATCCCGTGCGAGCGCGATCGTGTCGAAGGGCCTGGGCAAACTCGTCGACGTCTTCCGCACCGCCGCCTGGGTGCGCCGGCACGACGTGGTGATCGTGCCGGGCATGGGCGTACTGGAGGCCACCCTGCCGCTGCGGCCGTGGGGCTTCCCGTACTCGCTGTTCCTGCTGTGCGCGAGCGGGCGGCTGTTCGGCACCCGGGTCGCGCTGGTCAGCGTCGGCGCCGCCGAGATCGGCAACCGGCCGACCCGGGCCCTGGTGCGCTGGTCGGCCCGGCTGGCCGCGTACCGGTCGTACCGGGACGCCCCGTCCCGCGAGGCGATGGGGGCGATGGGCGTGGACACTTCGCGCGACGAGGTCTACCCGGACCTCGCCTTCTCCCTGTCGACGCAGCAGGAATGGGGTAACCCCTGCTCGGAGCTTGTCGGAGAGCTTGGGGAAGCGCCCTCGGGCCCACCCGGCCCGGTCTGCGTCGGCGTCATGGACTTCCACGGCGGCAACGACGACCGCGCCCGGGCCGAGGAGATCCACCGGCGCTACCTCGACGGGACGATCCGGTTCGTCCGCACGCTGGTCGAGGAGGGCAGGCCGGTCCGGCTGCTCACCGGGGACGCGTGCGATGCGTCGGTGGTCGTCGCGATCCTCGACGCGGTCAACTCGCCGCTGGTCACCGCCGCCGAACCGGCCGCACTGGCCGACCTGATGAAGGAGATGGCAGCTGCCGACACCGTGGTGGCGGTCCGGTACCACAACCTGATCTGCGCGCTGAAGACCGGCACGCCGGTGCTCGCCCTCAGCTATGCGGCGAAGAGCGACGCGCTCATGGCGCAGATGGGGTTCGGCGCGTACTGCCACCCGGCGCGCGAGGTCGACGCCGACCGGCTGCTGGAGCAGTTCCGGGCGCTGGAGAAGCGATCGGCCGAGCTGCGGCAGACCCTCACCGAGCGGAACCTGGCCGCCGTCCGGCGCCTGGAGCACCAGTTCACCGCCCTGACCGCGGCCCTGTTCCCGGCGGCCGACCACGCCCACACCCACACCCTGCGGGAGGCTCCATGAAAGCGACCGAAGTCCCGGAGATCGCCGGTGCGTACCTGTTCGAGCCGACACCGTACGCCGACGAGCGCGGCTTGTTCTGCCGCACCTTCGACGCCGACGTGGTCCGCTCGGTGGGCCTAGACCCGGACGCCTTCGTCCAGGACAGCATGTCCCGCTCGGTCCGGGGCGTGCTGCGCGGCCTGCACCTGCGCTCCGGCGCCGGCGAGGCCAAGCTGGTGCGGTGCTCGTACGGGAGGATCTTCGACGTCGTCGTGGACCTGCGGACGGACTCCCCGACGTACCTGGGCCGGGCCTTCTTCAAGCTGTCCGACGAGACGCAGGCGACCGTCTACATCCCGGCGGGGTGCGCGCACGGCTTCCAGGCGCTGACCGAAACCGCCGACACCTCGTACCGGATCGACCGCCGGCACGATCCGGCCGAGGACGTGACGATCGCCTTCGACGACCCGGAGCTCGCCATTCCCTGGCCGCTGCCGGTAACCCTGACGTCCCAGCGGGACCGGGAGGCGCCGAGCCTCGCCGAGGTCCTGAAGCAAGTGGAAAGGTGAGGTCGACGTGAACATCGAAGAGACCGCAGACACCGGCGAGTTCCCCCTCCCCCGGTCGCGGCAGGCGAACGAGCGGCTGCACGCCCTGATCCCCGGGGGTGCGCACACCTACGCCAAGGGCGACGACCAGTACCCCGAGGACCTGGCCCCGGTCATCAGCCACGGCCGCGGTGCCCACGTATGGGACATCGACGGCAACCGCTACATCGAGTACGGCTCCGGCCTGCGGTCGGTCAGCCTCGGCCACGCCCACCCACGCGTGATCGAGGCGGTGCGGCGGGAACTCGACCGCGGCAGCAACTTCGTCCGGCCGTCCATCGTGGAGGTCGAGGCCGCGGAACGCTTCCTGGCCACGGTACCGACCGCCGAGATGGTGAAGTTCGCGAAGAACGGATCCGACGCCACCACCGCCGCGGTGCGCCTCGCCCGCGCGGCCACCGGGCGCCCGCGGGTGGCCCTCTGCGCCGACCACCCCTTCTTCTCCACCGACGACTGGTTCATCGGCACCACCCCGATGTCCGCCGGTATTCCGACGGCGACCACCGAGCTCACCGTGTCCTTCCCATACGGGGACCTGGCCGCCACGGAGGAACTGCTGACCCGGTACCAGGACGAAATCGCCTGCCTGATCCTCGAACCCGCCACCCACACCGAGCCTCCGCCCGGGTACCTCGCAGGGCTGCGCGAACTGGCCGACCGATACGGCTGCGTACTGGTCTTCGACGAGATGATCACCGGCCTCCGCTGGTCCGAGGCGGGCGCCCAGGGCCTCTACGGCGTCGCCCCCGACCTCTCCACGTTCGGCAAGGCGCTGGGCAACGGGTTCGCCGTATCCGCGCTGGCCGGACGCCGCGACCTGATGGAGCGGGGCGGGCTGCGTCACTCCCACGACCGGGTGTTCCTGCTGTCCACCACACACGGTGCGGAAACGCACTCCCTGGCAGCCGCGATGGCCGTGCAGAGCACCTACGCCGAGGAGGGCATCACCGCCCAACTGCACGCTCTCGGCGAGCAGTTGGCGGCCGGTGTCCGCGAGGCCGCGGCCGCCATGGGCGTCGGCGACCACATCGTCGTCCGGGGCCGGGCCAGCAACCTGGTCTTCGCCACCCTCGACGAGAACCGGCAGCCGTCGCAGCAGTACCGCACCCTGTTCCTGCGCCGACTCCTCGCCGGCGGGGTGCTGGCCCCGTCCTTCGTCGTGAGCAGCGCGCTCGACGACGCCGACATCGACCGCACCATCGATGCGGTGGCCCAGGCATGTGCGGTGTACCGGAAGGCACTGGACGCCGCCGACCCCACCCCCTGGCTGGCCGGACGACCGGTGAAGCCCGTATTCCGCCGCCTGGCGTGAAGAGACGGTGATGTGACGCGATGTGAGGGAGCGGCATCACATGACGTGATGTCAGCGAAGCTCCCCCCGACCGACGTTGGCCATCTGACCGACCCACAGGTCAGCCACCCGATCGACCAGCCACGCGGTCGTCGGTATCACCGCCAGCGCGGTGCACCAACCGCCGAGGACGTCGGTCGGGTAGTGCGCGCCCAGGGCAACCTGCGCCCAGCCCATGGCGCCGCCGGCAACCAGCGCCGCGCCGAGCACGAGTAACGTGCCGGCCGTCCTGCCGAGGCCGAGCCGGCCGGTCACGAGCAACGCCACCACGAGGGCAAACGCGGTGGCGAAGGCGGTGTGCCCACTCGGGTAGGACAGGTTGCCGTCACCGTGGATGGTACGTCCCACCAGGTGCTTGATCAGCGTCGTCGCCCCCACGGCGGCACCGACCCCGGCAACGGCGAGCACCACTGCGCGAAGACGCCGAAGCAGCAGACAGCCCGTCACGGCGACCACGACCAGCGTCACCGCTCCGGCGGGCTCCCCCAGGAAGTCCGTGGCCAGAGCGAGGTGCCGCCACGGCGGCCGCACACTGTCCGCCGTCGGACGGATGATCCACGTGTCCACCCTGCCGGGCCGGCTGTGGTCGGCATACATGACCCCGATCACGACGACCACCAGCGCGGCGAGGGCCGCGATCATCCCGAGCGATGAGCGCAGCGATGGAGGCAGCACCGCGGGCGCCCGTCGGCCGGTCACACGCCCACCAGGTCCGGTCGACCTGCGGTAGCGACCTTCTTGTCTGCCGTACGCAGCGTCGGGCGTTGCGGGCTTACGTCGCCACCCTGTACGGGCTGCGCGGCTGGACCGAGCAAGATGACAAACCCGTCAAGCACAAAAGGGGCTGGACCGACTCCCAGGTCCGCTCCGACCAGGCGATCCAACGCGAGCCCCCCCCCGTCGAATCCGACCAGCCTCTACTTGTCACCCTAACCAAAATCCGCTCCTGGAATCGGGGGGTGACGAACCGGGTCCGGCAGGTTCAGGTGCCGGACCCGGCTGTGTCAGCCATTCATGGCCGCCCAGAACTCCTCGAAGGACATCTGGCGGTCGCCGTTGGTGTCCAGCGAGTCGATCAGCTCCTGGGCCTGCGACTCGGTTATCTCCGCCCCCTCCAACTCCGCCACGACCTTCCGGTACTCGTCCGCAGTGACCTGGCCGTCCCCGTCGATGTCGTAGCGCTCGAAGACCTTGCGCGCCGCCGTCTCCACGATGTCTGCCATATGCTCCACCCTTCTGCGATCTTCGCTGACGGGCCCAGATTATCGGTCCACCCTCAGCAACGCGGACGCGCCCAACCTGCCTAGCTGTTGCGGACCGATCTCGTTGCGTACGGGCCCGCCAACACCCGGCCGGAGCCCGGAAAAAGAGGGGCAGGACTGAAGCGCCGGCCCGGTCCACCACCAGCTGCGCGCCCGGCGCGTGCTCCTCGGCCGCGAAAGGCCGCGAAAGGCCGCGAACTCCTCCCGCATCCCCTCGTAACCGGCGGCCACCATGCCGTAGACCGCTATGAATCCTCCCGAACTGCCGTACCGATCTTGTGCTTCCGGCAACCCGTCACATCGAACGAACCCATTCATCTAGGCCAGCCCCGCGTACGTCACGGTCCTTCCCGGCCCGAGTTCGCGCGCGACGCGTTCGGCCAGCTCCTCGCCCCGACGGTCCAGTTCCCTTCGCCGGGCGTCGTCCCTGTCCTCGTCGCGCTCCTTCAGGTACAGCTCCATGTTGGCGTCGAAGTCCGCCGACCACCCGTGCAGGTCATCGATCAGCTCGTCCGACAACCCAAGGGCGGCGGCCGGATCGTCCGGGGCGAAGTCTCCGAAGCCTTCCGCACGGAGCGGAAACCACTTGTACTCGCCCTCGACGACGATGTGGAGAGGATGCGGCGGATCGCCATGCGCGTCGAGGGTCCAGTGCAGGCGCTGACATCCCCAGCACGCGAACTTCGCCGCGTGGTGCTGCTCATCCCAGTAGCGCACCACCCACGCGGGTCCGAGATGCTTCGCCACCGCCTGGGCGAGCGTCAAGCCCTGCTTGACATGCTTGCGCAGCGGGGGGCGGGAGGCGAACCCGCCGGGCGGGCGGGCTGTGGACCAGGAGACCAGCCCGCGCGCCAAGTCCTCAGGGAGATCCACGTCGGGATCATCGACAGGAACGCTGCTGGTGTAGTGGTCGCCGCCCTCCTCGGACAACCCCGCATACAGCTCGTGCAAGGGAGACCGGGCACCCTGGGCGCGCACGAGGAGATGGCGGCGCTCGTCATCTTGGTTCACACTGATTCGCCCCCACGATCAAACCGTTGTCGCCCATTATGAGGGCCTCGCCGGTTCACCGACGCGCCTGCGCAGCGCGGCCCAACGCACCGGCATCACCATCGAGGCCCAGGCCGCCGGCCCCCAGGAGCCCCACCCCGCAGTCCACGGCGTGGCCATCGGCAACGACCTCACCGACACCGACGGTCACGCCCGCAGCGCCTACGCCGCCACCCCGGGCGAACTCGTCCTCGTCCGCCCCGACGGACACATCGGCATCCGCACCCCTCGAAGACGATCCAGGACAGCCCCGAAGCCGGACATCGCGCCGGAAGTGCGCGGCCGCACCGGCTGAGGATCAGGTACGGTCCAAGCCCCACGTCTGCAGGGCGTAGGGCCGCCCCTTCTCCTCACCCTTGATCAGCGGCACGTCGAGCAGGCTGAAGCCCGTTTGGGTGGCCACCGCGACGCTGGCGTCGTTTTCGGCCTCCAGCTCCACGATCACGCGCTCCACGCCCAGCTGCTCGAAGGCATACGCAGCCATGACCCGCACAGCCCGCGCCGCCAGCCCCTGTCCGCGGTGCGCCGGGCCGACCGCGTAGCCGAGCTCGGTGCCCTCGGGGGCGCGCCGCAGCATCACCTCGCCGAGTGGTGCGCCGCCGTCGACGGTGATGGCGAGCAGGATGGCCGTGCCCTCCGCCCGCAGCTGACGGTCCCGGGCCAGCCGTGCGCGGGCGGCAGCTTCGTCGAAAGGGGAGACGATCGGCGTCCAGTACGCGATGTCGGGGTGGTCGAACAGCTCGGGCATCGCGGCCAGGTCCGCCTCCGTCCAGTCGCGCAGGACGAGACCCTCCCCCGTGAGCTCGATCCGCGCGGGGAAGGATGACGTGGTGCTGCTCATGCTGGGTGGCCTCCCTGGTCTGTTCAGGACGAGGCAGGATAACCGGGGCAGTCATCGGCTCACCGGAAGTTTTCCGGGGAACTCAGGGTTGAAGGCGCGCTCGAACGCCCGCCGTAAAAAATACGGCGTCGGCCGACGCCGGACGCGCCGGACGCCCAGGACCGATGCTCACGGAGTTGCGGGCCCTACGCGGCAAGGAGTAACAGCAGCAAGGCAATTGGGTGCATCCTACAGGCGTATGCTCGCCCCATGGTTGAGCATCGCATGATCGACGTGAACGGTATCCGGCTGCACATCGCGGAGGAGGGCACGGGGCCGCTCGTCGTGCTGCTGCACGGCTTCCCCGAGTCCTGGCACTCCTGGCGCCACCAGTTCGCCCCGCTGGCCGCCGCCGGGTTCCGTGTGGTCGCCCCCGACCAGCGCGGATACGGCCGCAGCGACCACCCGGAGGACGTGGACGCGTACAGCATCCTCCACCTCGTCGGGGACGTCATAGGGCTGATCCACGCTCTGGGCGAGAAGCAGGCGTTCGTCGTCGGGCACGACTGGGGCGCACCGGTGGCCTGGCACACCGCGCTGCTGCGGCCCGATGTGGTCCGCGGGGTGGCCGGGCTGAGCGTGCCGCCGCCCTTCCGCGGTGTGCACCCGCCGCTCGCGGCCATGCAGGAGCGGTTCGGTGGACGGTTCTACTGGAACTACTTCAACCAGCCCGGGGTCGCCGACGCCGAGTTCGCCAAGGACGCCCGCACCGCCCTGCGCAAGCTGTTCTACTCCGCCTCCGGTGACGCCCCCGGCGCCGGACGCCCGGACCAGGCCCTGGTGGCCGACCCTGCGCGGGGCTGGCTCGCGGACATGACCGACCCCGAGGTACTGCCGGACTGGCTCACCGAGGAAGACCTGGACGAACTCACCGCGAGCTACACCAAGGGCTTCACCGGCGCCCTGAACTGGTACCGCAACCTGGACCGCAACTGGGAGCTGACCGCCGCCTTGCACGGTGCGGTCGTCAGCACGCCCGCGCTGTACATGTACGGCGACCGCGACCTGGTCCCGGCGTTCCCCGGTACGTCCGAACTCATCGCCAGGCTTCCGGAGTTGATGCCCAACCTGCGCCGGGAGCCGATCGTGCTGCCGGGCTGCGGCCACTGGACCCAGCAGGAGCGGCCGCAGGAGGTGAACGCCGCACTGGTCGAGTTCCTGACGGAACTGCGGGGCTGAGGTCGGTCCACCAGGCCGCTTCCAGGTCTGTCTCGCAGGTGGTCGAGCACCTCGGTGAAGGAGACAGCCGCTTGGTCATCGTGCTCGGCAAGCCGGCGCCCGGCAACCGCGATGGCCGGTTGCCGGTTGCCGGGCCTCCACCAGTCTCCGGCGCCAACTGCGCCTGCGGCACCGGCTGTTGCCGGCCGACGGCGGCTACCAGGGCAGGCGCATCCTGCTCCACGGACAGCCGACAGGCCAGGGCGCCCCACGCCTTTGGTTCATCCTTTTCTGCGGCAGGGAGAACGAACGTCAGCAGCAGACACCACTGCCTGAGGGAGCCACCGGCCACATGCGTGCGAGGACAGGGACTCCCCCACGTCGGGTCGCCTGAATCGGCGTTCAGCCCCGGACCGGCACAATCTTGTTGTCGGTGACGGCGTAACGGCCGTCGGTCCAGTACGGTGCCGCGCCGGATGAGGCCTCCTTGTCCTTGCCGGTAAGGGCATCCAGAACCGCCGGACCGTTCTGTTCCGTCTCGCCGTAGACCATGCCGTGCCAGGCACCGGTCACCTTGGGCGCCACCCGCCCCGAACTGTCCGGCAGCGCTCACAGCACCTTCGCGGTGTGCGGGTCCATACCGAAGGCTTCCGCTCCACCGCTCGCACAGACCACCACGGACCGCCGGTCGTACTGACACTGAGCCGGCGCACCGTGGCCCGACGGGGCCCGGAAACTCAGCTCTTTGCCCGAGGCGATCACGACGGCGGTGACGTTGCCGAAAGGCTTGCCCTTCAGTCCCTGCACCAGGACCAGTCCGGGCCCGGCGGCGACAGCCGTTCCGTCCTCTGTCGCCTTCGTCCATGCCGTGGCACCGTCCCGCACGGCCCGTGCCTGAAGGCTCTCGGGTGACCAGGAGCCCGTCGACACCAGGCCGACGACCTGGCCGGCGGCGACCGCCACGGGGGTGAAATGCCGCTCGCCCCAGACAACCTTGCGTGCGGCGAGGTCGATCGCCACGACACCCGCCTTGTCTTTGTCCTTCACCCTCACCACCGCAGTGGCGCCCTGGACACCGACCACGGCCGTGCTGATCGACGACCCCGCCAAGTCCGCGAACTCCTTGGGCAGCTCCACCACATGGCGCCACGCCGGTCGTACGGCGTCCGCGTCGGCGGCCACGATCTCGATCGCGCTGTGGGCGGGCGTGGTGCCCTGACCGCGGACCGTGATGCCGAAGCTCTGCACGACCAGGTGCCGGCCGCCCACAGTGACGGTCTGCGGCGCCACGATGTCGAGACGCCCCCCGTCGGCCCTGGCGTTGTACTCGGTCGACTCTCCCTCGGGCCTGAATGTCGCCCGCCCCCGTCCGGTTTCGGGGTCGATGGCGAGAAGCCTCTGTGACGTCGCGGCCCATGCTGTACCGCCCCGCAGTGTGACGTGCGGAGCGGCGAGGGTTTTCGTGGTGGAGTCCTCGACGTCGAGCAGCACCGCCTTGGGAAGCCGCGGCCCACTCGATGCGAACTTCGTCGCCGGATCGTACGCCTTGCGCTGCTTCTGCTGGTTCTGGCCGGTGGAAGTCTGCGGCTGCGATTGTGTGTCACCCCCGCATGCGGTGCCTCCCGCGACCAGCAATGTGACGACCGCCCCACCCGCTGCCGCCCGCATGAAGCGTATGTTCCGCACGCCGCTACGACTCATCCCCAGTAACCCTTCCCCGTGATCAACGCGCCTGCCGAGGAAGGACTCTCTTACCGGGGCCTACGGTTGCGCTCACTGTGCATCGGCCTGCCGACGCGCGAAGAACCCACGGGGCAGGCCCGCACCACGGCGCGACGCCGCAGCAACACGGTGGGTGACATTCAGGTAGCGCCAGTTCTCGTTGGCGCCACCCCTGTCACCTTTCGGTGCAGGTCGTTGGGGAGGGCCCCCCTTCAGGTCCGTAACCGGGCGAACGCGCTGAGTACCGAGAGTAAGCATCGGCTAGGGGTTCATGTCATGATCACGGCGGGCTCATCCCTCTCCGACAGGACCCGACCATGCGAACCATCAGCGTCATCACCGCCGTTCACGAAGGCGGCCACCACTTCATCGGTGACACCTATGAATCCCTTCGCGAACAAAAGCTCCCCGATGACTGGCAATGGGAATGGTGCGTGCAAGAGGACGGCACCTCGGGGATCCCCGCGAAGAACCTGCCCAGCGACCCCAGGATCACCTTCGGGACAGGACTGCGAGCGCGCATAGCGGTGACCCGCACACACGCCCTCGCCCGCGCGACGGGAGATCTGATCCGGACGCTGGACGCCGATGACGTACTGCTTCCGGGCGCGCTGGAGCGGGACATCGAGACCCTGGAACGTGTGCCGTGGTGCGTATCCGCCTGCATCGACCTCCACGAGGACGGGACCACGGCACCGGGTCCGTACGACCCTCCGGGCGGCCCCTTGGAACCCGCCCTCTTCTACCGCGAGGTGCTGGAGCGACGTCTGTCCGTCCAGGCGACCACATTCGCCGCTCACCGTCGCCTGGTGATGGCGCTCGGCGGCTGGCAGGCACTGTCCGGGGCCGAGACGGTTGCGCTGCTCCTTGCCGCCGAGGCCGTGGCACCCGGTGAATTCATAGCAGAGCCGAGCGTCTTCTACCGCAAGCATCCCGACCAGACGACCGCGTCCCATCGCTACTGGGAGCCGGCCGAAGCGGCCACGCGGACCGACGCGCTCGTCCAACGCGCCACCGCCCTGCGGGAGTCGGGCTGGAAGTGGCCGCAGGTACACCAGCACGGACGCGCGTCCCAGATGGAGGTGAGCGGGTAGCCCGTCGCCGAAGTGCGCGGGGGCTGCGAAGCCGCGCTCCGACCGACCTCGACGACCATGCGGGAACCACGCTTGCATGGCCATGCTTACCAATGCATACTCTTCCTGTGTCTAAGGTTCTCACTTCCCTCCCCGCCGGCGAGCGTGTCGGCATCGCCTTCTCCGGCGGACTCGACACCTCGGTCGCGGTCGCATGGATGCGCGACAGAGGCGCCGTCCCGTGCACCTACACCGCCGACATCGGTCAGTACGACGAGCCCGACATCGCCTCGGTGCCCGGCCGCGCGAAGACCTACGGTGCCGAGATCGCGCGCCTGGTCGACTGCCGCGCAGCGCTGGTCGAAGAGGGTCTGGCCGCGCTCACCTGCGGGGCGTTCCACATCCGCTCGGGTGGGCGCGCCTACTTCAACACCACGCCGCTCGGCCGCGCCGTCACGGGCACCCTCCTGGTGCGGGCGATGCTCGAGGACGACGTGCAGATCTGGGGCGACGGCTCGACGTTCAAGGGCAACGACATCGAGCGGTTCTACCGCTACGGCCTGCTGGCCAACCCGCATCTGCGGATCTACAAGCCCTGGCTGGACGCCGCCTTCGTGACCGAGCTCGGCGGCCGCAAGGAAATGTCCGAGTGGCTCCTCGCCCACGACCTGCCCTACCGCGACAGCGCGGAGAAGGCGTACTCCACCGACGCCAACATCTGGGGCGCCACGCACGAGGCCAAGACCCTCGAGCACCTGAACACGGGTGTCGAGACCGTCGAGCCGATCATGGGTGTGCGGTTCTGGGACCCGGCGGTGGAGATCGCCGCCGAGGACGTCACCATCGGCTTCGAGCAGGGCCGCCCGGTGACGATCAACGGCAAGGAGTTCACCTCCGCCGTCGACCTCGTGGTGGAGGCGAACGCCATCGGCGGCCGCCACGGCATGGGCATGTCGGACCAGATCGAGAACCGGATCATCGAGGCCAAGAGCCGCGGCATCTACGAGGCGCCCGGCATGGCCCTGCTGCACGCCGCGTACGAGCGATTGGTCAATGCGATCCACAACGAGGACACCCTCGCCCAGTACCACAACGAGGGCCGGCGCCTGGGCCGGCTGATGTACGAGGGCCGCTGGCTGGACCCGCAGGCGCTCATGGTCCGCGAGTCGTTGCAGCGGTGGGTCGGCGCTGCCGTCACCGGTGAGGTGACGCTGCGGCTGCGGCGCGGTGAGGACTACTCGATCCTCGACACAACCGGTCCTGCTTTCAGCTACCACCCGGACAAGCTGTCGATGGAGCGCACCGAGGACTCGGCGTTCGGCCCGGTGGACCGGATCGGCCAGCTCACCATGCGCAACCTCGACATCGCCGACTCGCGCGCCAAGCTGGAGCAGTACGCCGGCCTCGGCCTCATCGGCACCGGCAGCCCCGCCATCGGCGCCGCCCAGGCGGCCGCGACGGGGCTGATCAGCACCATGCCGGAGATGCCGGAGGGCGGCGCCGAGGCCATCGCCTCCCGCGGCGAAACCTCCGACGACGCGCTGCTGGACCGCGCCGCAATGGAATCCGGCACGGACTGATCGGCCCGGCGCAGCCGAACGCTCGTCATCCCGGGAAGGCACCACACGAAAGGCAGGCTCGGCCCCAAGGGCGTCGAGCCTGCCTTTCTGCTTGCCCGGTGCCGGTGTTCACGGTGACCCCGCGGGGGCCGACGTGGCAGCCATACCGGGCCTCGTCACCCCCGGGCAGCCGCGCTCGGCACCGGGAGCGGGTTGGCGGCGCAGGTGGTGTCGGTGGGCGGGATGGTTCCGTTGACGAGGTAGCCCTCGACCAGGTTGTCGACGCAGGCGTTGTGGTTCTGGAACTGTCCGTGGTCGCCGCCGCCGACGACCGTCACCAGGCGCGAGGTGGGCAGGGCCCGGTGGTCGCGCAGTGCGCCCTCGTAGTAAGTGGCGGGATCGTGTACGGAGTTCAGCATGAGGACGGGGGGCAGGTCGCGGCCGGTGACGTGGAGGCGCGGTGCGGTGGAGCGCGGCCAGGCGGCGCAGACCGCGGAGTAGGCCAACATGCGGGCCCCCACCAGCGGATGGTCGCGCGTGGCGCGGTCGCTCTGTGCGATCCAGTAGGCGGTGCTGCGGTTCCAGGGCGTGTCGTTGCAGGTGACGGAGAAGAAGTCCGCCGCGAAGCCCGCGTCCACGGGGTGCGCCAATGCCTTGGCGAGGGTCTGCTTGACGGCAGGTGGTGCGGTATCGGGGTGTTC
This sequence comes from Streptomyces natalensis ATCC 27448, assembly GCF_000935125.1. GTDB lineage: Bacteria > Actinomycetota > Actinomycetes > Streptomycetales > Streptomycetaceae > Streptomyces > Streptomyces natalensis. The sequence continues at coordinate 256,006 of NZ_JRKI01000029.1, forward strand.
GAGGACGGTCAGGGCGGTGGCGAGGTTCTTGAAGCCCGGGTCGGCCTGGTAGATGGCGTTGCCGGCGAGGGTGTCCAGGTGATCGGGGGTGATGGTCGTCCCGTCGAGGACCAGTGGGTGTGCGTGCAGCCCGGCCCGCAGACGCTCGAAGGATGCCCTGGTCTGCGCGGGCGTGCGCCCTTGGTGGTAGGCGCCGTCGTTCTTCGCCAGCCAGGGGAGGAAGTCCTCGTCGAATCGGCGTTGGAAGCTGAACGGTTGGCCTTCCATGAACGACTGCCAGGTGCCGGTGTAGTCGACGTTGCTGTCGAGGACCATACGCGCCACGCGGTGGGGGAACGCGGTCGCGTAGGAGGCACCGAGGACGGTGGCGTAGGACGGGCCGTAGTAGGAGATCGTGTCGGCCCCGAGAAGGGCTCGGTAGAGGTCCATGTCGTGGACGGCCTGCTCGGTGGTGATGTAGGGCAGCAGGTCGTGCGAGTGGCGTTGGCAGTCGCGGACGAAGGCGCGCGCTCGGGCGAACGTCGTGCGGAGGGTGTGGGCGGAGCGGTCGCGTTTGTCGCCGGAGAAGTAGGTGTCGACGGTCGACTGGTCGGCGCAGGTGACCTTGGTGCTGCTACCGACGCCCCGCTGGTCGAAACTGACGATGTCGTAGGTGGCGGCGAGGCCGGGTGCGTAATGTGCCAGATGTGCGGGCCGCTTGAGCCCGGAGGCTCCGGGGCCGCCGGCGGCCATCATCAGCACACCGCGCCGCTTGGCGGTATCGGTAGCCCGGTGCCGAGAGACTTCCACGGTCAGGCGGGGGCCCTGTTCCGGATGGTGCCAGTCTCGTGGCACGGCCATGGCCGCGCATTCCAGCGCACCGGAGGCACAGGGCTGCCAGTCGAGATGCTGGTTCAGATAGCGCGCCGGAGTACGCACCGCCCCTGAACCGGAGGGGTGTGCGGCCGTGACGCTGAGCGCGTTCGCGACGGGAAGGGCTCCTGCCGTGAGGAGTACGGCTGCGGCGACGGTCGCCCAGCGTATGGATTTTCCGGATATGGGCATTGGTTCCCCCTTGAGGAATATCGGTGCCCTCGATACTGGTTTGCGCAGACGCGGCGATCAATGAAGTCACCTTCCGTACCCGGGGTGGTACCAGTGCCACCCCGCCGCCGGCCTCCTTGCCGCCGCGGGTCTGACCTGTGCCGTCGCATGATCCGCCGCGGCTACGACTCGGCTGTCGCCTGGGCTGGTGGATGGGCGGGTGCGTGGGCGGGTGCGTGGGCGGACAGACCGTCGGCGCAGAGGCGCGCGCTCGCGTCTTCCTCGGGGAGCTGTCCGCGTTCATCTCCCCTCGAATCCCACAGAGTTGCGATGCGTGCGGCGGCGGCGCGGGCCGTGGCGAGGTCGTCGGCGGTGATGGCCACGCGGACGATGCCGGGGCCGGCCCATGGTGCGGTGTCGGTCATGTCGTCGGGCACGCACCGGCCGACCGCCATGGTTCGTCGAACGGCGGGAATTCACGCGACCGAGTGTCTGAAACGAGTGTCTGAAACACGAGCGTCTGACGGTCTCGCGTCTGGTCGGGCGGTGCCCCCCGTGCCGTACAGCGGCGCGCACATCTGTCATACGGCGGCGGGTGCCCGAGATCGCCGGTTGGCCCACGGACGACACCCGCGCCGCCTGCGGTGGCGCCCCGCGTTGCTCCATTCGGGTGAATGTCTACCCTGGAAGTGTAGGCAGCGCGACGACGGTGCCACCTTCGGCCGGTCTTCTCGGCCAGCGGGGACCTCCTCGGGGGTCGCGCAGACGAGAATGAGGTGTAGCCCATGCAAGCGCGACGTATGAGGCGCTCGTTGGCACTGGCAGCAGCTGGTGCCCTGCTGGCGGGCGGCGCGGCGGTCGGTACGGCGGGCGGGGCCACAGCGGCCCCCGCACCCTCGACCACCAGCATCTCGACGGTCAACCATCACTACAAGTGCCACTGGGAGAAGGGCCACTGGCGCTGGGTTCACGGTCACTGGGTCTGGTTCCCAGGTCACTGGAGCCCCTGGTACTGCAAGCACCACAACGATCACCACGATCACTACGATCACAACGAGGAGCACTGATCACGAGCTTGGTCTAGCTGTCGCAAGTGCGACGGTGAGGACTTCCGGCGCTATCCCTATGGGACAGGTCGGGGGCGGTGGCTGCATCGCAACCGGTCTGTATGGTCACGCACAGTCGTAGATGCCTCGTCGAGGAGGTGCACGGACATCTCCCGCTGGTCGCCGGCGGGAGGGTCCATGCCGAGCTGGTCGCGAGATACGGGGCGGTGCAGCTAGGGCCCGTCGAACACGTCACCTTCGGCGGCTCGTCGGGGTCGGTGTGCAGGGGCAATTCGCCCGTGCACCAGGGGCAAATGACGAGGACGTACACACCACGTGCGGCAGGCGCGGAGCGCCGGGCTCCGATGCACCTCTCGTCGAAACTTGTCCCTGAAGTGGCCGCATCGTGTCCGAAGCAGCGGATAACGTGCGTATGTGCAGATCGACGGGGCACAAGGACGACCGGGAACCGCGCTGCTGCTGACGGCCGCCCCGGCAGGCAAGGGTGCGCTCGTGGACACGAGCAGGGTGATTCCCGCGCTGGCGGCGGTGCGGCCTGCCGCGTGGACGGGCTCCGCTGCCACCACCACGCTCATCGAACTGGCCGATCCCACCGACCCGCAGGCCGTGCTGACCCGCATCCGGGGTGCCGCCGCCACCGAGGGCCCGTTGACCGTCGTGCTCGTCGGCCAGCTCCAGCTCGACCGCCGACAGCGGCAGATCCACCTCGCGCTGGCCCGCACCACACCCCAGACCGTCCGCTACACCGCCCTGCCATGGGCCTGGCTCGTCCAGGCGCTGCAACAACGCCGCCCTCGCGCCACCACGGTCCACGTTGACTTGATCGCCGATGCGGAGGTCTGGCAGCTGCTCGGCGACAAGCCACTCTCCTTCGGAGGCGCCCATGTGTACGGCGTCATCGCCCCACCGCCCCCGGGACGCCGACGCACCGCCCAGCCCCGCTACGCGCAGTCCCTGGCCCAGATCCTGCGCAGCGGCCACCACCCCGGCGACGAGGAGCTGCACCACGAGGCCCTCCGCCGTGCCGACATCGCACAGACCGCTCTCGTCCTCGGCCCCATGCCGACCGCAGTCGGCGCGAACGTCCCTCTGCCGCCCGGAAATCCAGCGGCAGTGACGATCCCCGCTCCTGCTCCTCCACCACCACAGCAGGCGCAGCAGGGCGTCCCGCCCGCCTGCCTGCCCAGCGATGCCGCCCTCCCCGCCGAGGGCGACCCGCATGAGCGGATCGCCGCCGCCTCGAAGGCCGGCCGGCACTACGAGGCCGCCGAGCTGGCGGCCGCCGCCGAGCGGTACGCCGTGCAGACGTACGGGGCCGACACCTTCGCCGCCGTGCACTGGGTCGAGGTCAGAGCCTTCTTGGCCTCCGTCGCCCAAGAGCCCGGTCGCAGCTGTGAGCTGTGGCTGCGAGCCGCCGAAACCCGCCTGAGCGTGCTCCACCAGGCAACCGACGCCTACGATGTCGAGACGAGCGTCGACGGGGCCCACCATCAGTGGATGCAGATGCGCGACGCCATCGCCGCCCGCGCCCTCGCACCCCGACTCATCGCCCTGCGCCGCCAGGTACCGGGACGGCAACCCGGCGCGCTGACCTCCATCCAGAGGATGCTGGAGCGGCTGAACAGCCTGCCCTCACCATGACCACCGCCCCCGGCGGTTGAGTGATGCAGCAGCTGGGTCGCTACGGGAGGCAAGTCAGCAGCGAAGCTGCTGATGCCAGGCGGGCTGGCGCCGGGTAGAGCACGGCAGCGGTGGAATGCCCCCCAGTCTGCGGACTCTCTACATCACCGGTATTGCCCTTAGGGCCTCTCGTCGGTCGTTGACGGACCCTCGGCGGGAAACACGATCGGGCTGAGCAGGTGGCGGGTGCGTTCTGCTGACGGCTTGTTTCCCAGCCGGGAGAGGAGCACGTCGCGCATCTCACCGATCAGCTCGGCGAGTTCGTCCGGGCTGAGCCAGAGCGCGTGCTGGCGGTAGCCCACCAGGTCGGCGGTCGGGTCGGCGCCGTCCCGGTCGAGGTAGGCATTGAACTCGGCCAGCAGCGTGGCCATGGCGATGGCGAACACGCGCCGGTGATCCTCCACCGACACCGACGCCGCGGTGTCGGCGTCGATCACCGCCCGCTCCCCGCGCAGCCGGTACCGGCGCTCGACGGCGCCGCGTACCCGCTCCTCACCCACCACTTCCAGGAGGCCGCCGTCGGCCAGCAGCCCGACGTGCCGGTAGACGGTGGCCTTCGACACGTCGGGCAGCAGCGCGCACACCTGGGACGTGGTGAGCGTCCGCCCGCCGGACATGGCGTGCACGATGCGCAGCCGTACCGGGTGCAGAAGCAGTTCGACCGTATCCATGGGTCTACATTCTCATGACTGATACTGTTCTCAAAGTTAAGAACAATGACTGTGACGTCGAACGAACGGGAGAGTGGACCATGCCGCACCCCTCACTACCGCTGGGACGCCGCTACGACATCGACGGGCGGCAGCTGATGCTGCACCACTCCGGTGGCAGCGGCCCGACCGTGGTGTTCCTGGCGGGAGTCGGACTGATGAGCCTGGACTACCTGAACATCCACAACCGTGTCGCCGAACTGACCGGGAGCGTGCTCTACGACCGCGCGGGCACCGGCTGGAGCGACCCGGTCGACCTGCCCCGTACGGCAGCCGAGGTCACCGATGAACTGCACGACCTGTTGCGCGCCGCCGCCGTACCCGGCCCGTACCTGCTGGCCGGTCACTCCCTGGGCGGGGCCTACGCGCGCCACTACGCGAGGCGCTTCCCCGGCGAGGTCGCCGGTCTGCTCCTGCTCGATCCGTTCCACGAGGACCTGGTCGTACGCGCACCCCGCCGCGCGCGGGAAAGACTGGAGCAGATGATGAAAGAAATGCGGGACCAGGAGCTGGTGGAGCTCACCGAGGAGCAGATACGGCAGTCCCGCGACCAGATGGCACCCCACTTCGCAGCCTGGCCGGAGCCCGTGCGCGGGCCGCTGATCGAACGTCACCTCGCCACCTGGCGGAGCGCCTCACAGGAGAACCAGAACCTCTACGACAAGGTCGCCGACGAGTTCCGGCGCGCACCCGGCACCCCCGACGTGCCACTGATCGTGCTCTCCGCCATGGGGCACGACGCCACGCAAGCCCACCTCTGGCCCGAAGACCTGCTCCGTGAGATCAACGAAGGCAAGCGCGCCCTGCACGCGGAACTGGCCGCGGAGGCCCCGCGCGGCGAACACCGCATCCTCGACGACGCAGGACATGGATGGCTTCATGAGGAACGCCCGGATGCCGTGCTCCAGGCGGTCAACGACCTTCTTCAGAAGGAGAGTTCGGCGACATGACCGCAGAGGCCCCGAGGGTGGCGGCGAGGTCGCCGCCCTACCGACGAATGAGATCACCCGTCGCTGCACGGCCGGATGATCCCCGTGCCGACCAGTCTCCAGGCCGCCCGTGCCACGGGGACGAATACCGAGAGCGAGCACCAGGAGCCACCCGTCATATGAGGCGCTCGGTCACGGCGCACGTGAGTACTTCTACGGATGTCCTGCCGTCACCACGTTCAGCAGGATGACCTCCGTGACGGAACACGAGAGTTGTCCCCAAGCTCCTCTACGACCCGCCCGCGATCACCGGGCCATGGAGAAGGTGATGAAGGCCGTCCTCATCGCGGCGGCCACAGCGGGTGCGCTCCTGCTGCTCTACATGGCACCCTTCGTCGTGGCCCTCTTCGCCGTGGCCCGGTGACCGTGGCTCCGTATTTTCGGTCGGCCTGTCCGGCCGATGATCGCCGTCGCCGCGGCGGCTACGTTCTTTTCGGTGTTCATGGTGACTCAACCTGTCGACACCGACTGCTCCGAGGGGAGCCGTCCGTAGATGCGTTCCGGAGTCAGCGGCAGCGCGCGGTAGCGGACGCCCGTGGCGTCCTGCACCGCGTTCGCGAGCGCGGGGGCCACCGGGTTGATACAGCACTCCGCCATCCCCTTCGCCCGCATGGGCCCCACCGAATCCGCCGAGCCCACCAGGAGGACCTCGGTACGGGGGATGTCGGCGTAGGTGGGGATGCGGTAGTTCCGGAAGTTCGGATTGACCATGACGCCGTTGTCGTCGAGGTGGTGGTTCTCGGTCAGCGCGAAGCCGATTCCCTGGGCGACACCGCCCTCGATCTGGCCCCGGACCTGCTCCGGGTTGATGATCACTCCGGCGTCCGCCGCCTGCACGCTGTGCAGGATCCGTATCTCGCCCGTCACGCGGTGCACGGCGACCCGGAACCCCTGCGTGTTGGAGGTGACGCTCCGGGGCGAGCCGTATGCCTTGCGTGCGGCGGTGAACCGGATGCCACGCGCCCGGGCCAGCGCGACGAGTTCGGCCAGCGACACCCGCCGGTCCCCGCAGACGACACCGTCGTCGTCCATCGTGCACATCACGACATGGACGCCCGTGTGTGCGGCGGCGAATTCCAGGATGCGATCGCGCACGGCATTGGCCGCCCGCAGGACCGCGTTGCCCGCCACGAAGAGACCCGCACTCGCGAAGGCACCGGTGTCGAATCCCGTGCGGTCGGTGTCGGACTGCACCAGACGGATCCGCGACGGCGTGGTGCCCAGCTGGCCGGCTGCGATCTGGACATGAGCGGTGGACGTTCCCTCTCCGAACTCGACGGTTCCGACGGCCAGTTCGTAGAGGAGATCGTCGCCCAGCGTGACCCATACCTCGGAGATGTGTTCCGTCGGGGGCGCGGTTTCGTGCAGGGAACTCGCCACGCCGGCTCCGACGAGCCACTCGGGGCCGGGAGGCGTCCGGTCGGCCGTACGGGCCAGAGCGTCGCCGACCAGGTCGATGCACTTGGCGAGTCCGTTCTCACCAAAGATCACGTCGTCCGGGCCGTCGTGCCTGGCGACCAGGGGCTCGCCCGGCCGCACGATGTTGCGTCGGCGCAGTTCCAGCGGGTCGATGTGCAGCGCTCGGGCCAGTTCGTCCATTGCCGACTCCACGGCGAACGCCGGCTGCGTCATCCCGTAACCTCGCAGCGCTCCGCTCGGCACGGTGTTCGTGTAGACGGAGTACGCGTCGTACTTCTTGTTGGGGCAGCGGTAGATCATGACGGCGGCTCCGCCCGCGTACAGCGTTTCGCCTCCGTGGTTGCCGTAGGCGCCCGTGTTCGACACATTGCGTACCTGGAAGGCGGTGAGCGTTCCGTCCGCCTTCGCACCGAGCCTGACCGTAAGGCTCATCGGATGCCGTGGCGAGGCCGTCGTGAACTCCTCCTCACGGGTGTACTCAAGACAGGTGGGCCGACCGGTGTCCAGGGTGGCAAGGGCGACCAGGTCCTCCGCGATCACCTCCTGCTTGCCGCCGAATCCGCCGCCCACGCGCTTGCAGAACACCCGCACCTGGTCCGGGCGCAGCGCGAAGAGGTGCTCCAGTTTGACCTTTGCGATCGACGGTGACTGCGAACTGGTGCGGACGTTCAGCCGGCCGTCCTCCATCCAGGCAATCGAGCCGTGGGTCTCCAGATGCGCGTGCTGCACCCGCGGTGAGAAGTACGTGCCTTCATGGATCACATCGGCCGCGGCGAACCCCGTGTCGACGTCGCCGATGTGCGAGTGGAATTCGACAAGGATGTTGCGGACGGGGTCGCGCACGAACGGATCGTCGGAGCCGTGCAGCTGGGGTGCGCCGTCGGCCATCGCCGCCTCCGGGTCGAACACCGCCGGCAGCACCTCGTACTCGACCACGAGACGCCGGCAGCCCTCTTCGGCCGCCCCGACCGTGTCGGCCAGGACCACGGCGACGCGCTGGCCGGCGAAGCGGACCGTGTCGTCGAGGATGTAGGTGTCGTCCGGGTCGACCAGGTGGTCGGTGTGGATCGCCGTGGAGAAGCGTCTGCGGGGTACGTCTTCCCAGGTGTAGACCCGGTGTACGCCGGGCACCGCGAGGGCGGCGCTCTTGTCGATCGAGAGGATCCGGGCGTGCGCGTGGGGTGAGTGCAGCACCTTGAGGTGCAGCAGGCCGTCGATCCGTGTGTCCATGGTGAACTCGGCGTGCCCCGTCACCACGTCGTGGCCCGCGGGCGCGCCGACGCTCGTCCCGACGGCCTTGCCCGGTGCCGCCGTCTCCACCGCGCTGACGCCCTTCACGGCGTCCTCGATCGCCCGGTATCCGGTGCAGCGGCAGAGGTTGCCCTTCAACGCCCGCGGCAGATCCGCCTTCTGATCCTCGGTGAAGGTCGCCGACGTCATGATCATCCCTGCGGTGCAGAATCCGCACTGGAACCCCGGGGCGTCCTCGAACTGCCGCTGCATGGGATGCGGGGCGCCGGGCCGCCCCAGGCCCTCGATCGTGGTCACCTCGCGGCCGTCCGCGCGGAACGCGGGGGTGATGCAGCTGTGTACCGGTGTGCCGTCCAGCCACACCGTGCAGGCGCCGCAGTCGCCCGCGTCGCACCCCTTCTTGACGCCGAAGTGGCCGAGTTCGCGCAGGAACGTGCGCAGACACTGACCGGGGGCCGGTTCCCGGTCGAATTCCCTGCCGTTCACGCGGTAATTCATGCCAGGTCCCCAGCGGTGAGTTCGCGGCAGATCTCTTCGGCGAAATGCCGTGTCAGATGCCGACGGTGGTCGGGGGTCCCATTGGGGTCCGCGAACCACACGTCGGCCGGCACGGCGTCGTCGATGCTCTGCCGCAGGGTTCGGACATCGGGCAGGGAGTCGAAGGCGATGCGGACCGGCCGCGTGGTCCCCGCGGTGATGGTGAGCAACAGGTCATGGGCTCCCCGTTGTTGCGTGCCGACGAGGAACACCGTCGAACGGCCGAGCCTGGTCAGCGTGAAGCGGCGGTGCGCCGTGCGTTTGCACAGCGCGTGTTCCGGAATGACGACGCGCCGAAGGATCTCCCCGGGGGCGAGTACGTTGCGGTGGTCGCCCGTGACGAAATCCAGGGCGTCGACGTAACGTACGGAGCCATCGGGCGCCCACAGTTCGTACTGCGCCTCCAGCGCAACCGTCAACGTGATCATCGGGCCGGCGGGCAAGGACATACAGATGTTTCCGCCGACGGTCGCCGCGTTCCAGACCTTGAACGAGGACAGGAATGCCTCACAGCTTTGCCGGAAGAGAATTTCGGCGGTCCAGTCCTCCGGCCAGGTAAAGGCATACAGGTCGCGAATGGTGCATGTGGCGCTGATCTCCAAGCCCTCGCCCGTCGGAACAAGAGCCTCCCAACGCATTGCCGTCAGGTCGATCAGCCGTCGCAGATCCGGCTGCTCCGTGGAATAGAGCCAGGTTCCGCCTGCGAGCCAGGCATCGCCCTCGTGCCAGTCCATGCCTGGCCGCTCGGACGGTCGCCGGATGACTTCAGTGATGGTGTTGAGGTCCATGAAACCGACCTACAGAAGAACGCACCTACGGAAGACGACTGTCCCGTGGGACTGTTGACTGTTGGTATGCATTTCCCGCTGACCGCGCAGATGTCGGCCGCCGTGCCGCACCGTTCCGGGCGACTGAGCCGCGACGACCAACGGGCACAAAAACTTTTGCCCCAGTCTATCGCAGCACGCGGATGACGATCCAACCGAGGGCCACCAAACGTAGCCGAGTCGCCCCGTACGGTAATTCTCGGAGTTCATCGCGCGGCCCGCCTCCCCCGACGCGACTGCGTAAACGGGCAGCAGCGGGTGATCGGCTCCATGGCCACTGGCCGAGGCCGCCGGAATGACTCACGTTTCAGAACCGGAATGACTCATGTTTCAGAAGAAGCTGAGAAATTCTCCTGCCAAGGTGATAGGCCCTGAGGTGCGGGCACGGGAAGGCCGTGCGCGCGTCGACTTCTCACGGCCGCCTTCCGGAGGACAACCCGATGAGTTTCAGCGTGATAAATGGTCTGCCCGCACACGTCCTGATCGTGCACTTCGTCGTCATCTTCGTGCCCCTGAGCGCACTGGCTGTCGTGGTCGCCGCGATCTGGCCAAGCACCGCCCGGCGCATGGGGGTTGTGCTGCCGCTGCTGGGACTGGTGACGCTGGCGAGCGTGCCGCTGGCCACGCAGGCCGGCGGGTGGCTGGAGCAGCACGTCGACAGCAACGCCCTGGTGCGCAGGCACACCGAACTCGGCGACGGACTGCTCCCCTGGGCCGCCGCGCTGTTCGTGCTGGCGACGGCGATCTGGTGGACGACCCGCCGGTCGGCCGCGGCGGAGCCGGCCCATCGGGGGCGCCCCCGGGCCACCTCTTCCCCGTCGATGATCCTCCGTGTCGCGGCGGCCGTACTGTGCGTCGGAGTGGCCGCGGGCGCCGTCGTGGACGTGTACCGGATCGGCGACTCCGGGGCGCGGGCCGCGTGGCACGACGGCTTCTCCCAGACCGCCAAGGGCGAACAGGGGGACAACGGCTGACACGGCCGACAAGCTACGGGCCGTTTGCCCGTACGGCCGGGTGCCGGCCACGCGCAACCTCGACGAGCTCGACCCGCGGGTGGAACTGGACGTGGTGCGCGGCGAGCAGCGCACCGGTCAGTGGTCCGCTGCGCCGGCCAACTCGTTCGGATTCGGCGGACACAACGTCAGCCTCGTCCTCACCACGTGACGGCGAGATTTTGACCGGCAGGCCGGGCGGCATGGGCACCAGGCCCGGTTCCGGCGACGCAGCTGATCGGCACAGCGGGGGCGGGAGGTTCGCCGTGCAGCGCGAGGAGGTCCGTGCGATCGAAGACGAAGGGCAGCTCCACGCAGCGGCAGGGCGAAACCAACGCTCCATCAGATGCGGTGAGTTGACGCAATATTGACCCATTCACGGGAGTGTGCTGACGCGGCCCGACCGTATGGTCGGCCGCATGCCCCCACGCACCCCCGGATCCCCGGCGCTCCCCGTACTCCCCTACCGCAAACCCACGCGCGGCCGGGACTACTGGGTTCTGGACGATGCCCTGCCCGATGTCGACGCCGTCCGGGCCCGCTGCCTCGCCAAGGACGACTGGATCGAAGGCTATCCGCACAAGTCCGAGAGCTGGCCCGGTCTGCGCACGATGCCCGGTCTCGAACCGGCTGAACTGGCCTGCGTCGAAAGGCTGGTCAGGAAGGCCACCGGCGCGCGTCGGCTGTGGCAGGAAACCGCCCCTGGCGGCGGCACCCTCAACCACAACTGCATCCAGGTCGTGGGCAAGGACGAGTGCGAGCCGCGACCGCACACCGATTCACGATCGCTGTGCCGCTATGCCGCTGTGCTCTATCTCAATCCCCACGTGCCCAAGGACTGCGGTACCAGCTTCTACCGCCAGAGCCTGTCGGATGGCCGGCTCGGCGGAAACATGGTGACCTCACCGCACAACAACCTGGTCGACGCTCTCGGAACGCGCTTCGTCCCGCCCCACTCCTTCACCGAAGACGTACGGGTGTCGCACCGCTACAACCGACTGCTGCTCTACACCGCCAACATGATGCACAGCGCCACCGGCTACTGGGGCAGGACCCTGGAGGACAAGCGGATGACTGCCGTCTTCTTCTGGATGGCATAACACCACTGCCGGACCTGCGGGACGCCGGCCCGGCATCGGTTCATGGCCTCACCTCTCAGCCGAGGTGCTCGTGTTCGCAGGCCGAGTCGATACCGTACGTGTCCCATGACGGGAACGGGCCGGCCGGCCCGGCGGCGGTCTCGCCGTCCTGCACGAGGCGGGCTGTGAGGCGTTCGGACGAGGTCGGGGGCGCTCGCTGCCGTCATCCGGAGGCGGGGGCATCCGGGTTCCCGCACGCCCGGGCGAGGTAGGTCGCGTCGATGGGCTCGGGATCGGGCAGGTCCCCGACGGCCTCCAACAGATGCGTCCGGTCGTAGGTGCGGCGGTGGGCGCTGAATTCGATCATCCGCGCGCCCTGTTGGGCGACCAGCGTCTCCAGCGGCGTGGGGTCGGGGATGTGCGGCACGACGCTCAGGGCGAGGCGAGGGTACCGGACCTGCAAGGTCTTCGGCACGACGTCGGCCGACGCGTTGTGCGGGTGGGTGACGTGAACGGTTCGTACGGCGGCGGGCCGGCCGGTGTGGGCCTTCGCCGTGCGGGCCATGGCTCGGGCGGCGTACTCCGCCTGTACCAGGTTCGCCGTTCCTTCAGGGTCCGCTGCGATCCGGATGTGTACGGTGCCCCCGCGGTGCCGGTCGCCCTTGACGAAGGCGATCAGGCTTGCGTTGCGTACGGCCCTGTTGCGCATGCCCGCGTCAACGAGCCGTAGCAGGGTGCTCAAGGGCTGGTCGGGCAGTCCGTCAGGGACGGGCCGGTCCGTGACGAGAAGGCCGGGGCGGAAGACGGTCACCGGACGGCCGGTGCGGGAACCCCAGGCGCGAACCAGGCGTTCGGCGGTGTACTTGCTTTCCTCGTAATACGTCTGGAAGCCGTGGTCCTCGCTGAGGTCTTCTTCGAGGATGTGGCCGGTGAGTCGGCGGCCTGCGACATACGCCGTGCTGACGTGCATCAGATGGGCATCAGGGGCATGGTCCGCGAGTTCCAGGACGTGCCGGGTCCCCACGACGTTGGAGAGGTGAAGGGGCGCCGGATCGCCCTCAAGCCTGATGTGGGCGGCGTTGTGCCACAGCTGGGTGAGACCGTCCGTGGCCCGTGCGCGCTGCTCGGTCGTCAGGCCGAGTCCCGGCAGTGTGATGTCCCCGCTCAGGTAGTGCAGTCGGTCCAGCGCACCGGCCGGCAGCGGCGGGCCGTGGAGCCAGGTGACGGCCGCTGTCAGCCGCGCCCGGAGCTCCGGCTCGCTGCGGCGGCCGATGACGGTGATCGGTTCGTCACCGCCCTCGGAAAGAAGTTCGCGCACGATGCGGCAGCCAAGGAATCCGGTGGCTCCGGTGAACAGGACGGGCACGACGTCTCCTTCACTGGAAGGGTGACAGGGCGGCCAACAGCCATGGCACGACAGGTACTTACCGCAGCGATGCCCGGCGGAAGCGCCAACGTACGCATCAACCGGACAGATTGGATTGATGTGTAAATATTTCTATTGGCGATCGGGCGGACGATTCGCGGACATTTCATTACGTTGGAATGGACCGCTTTCCGCGCGGATCGTCGTGCTCGGTGAGCCGCCTTCCAGGAAGGCCGTATCCATGAGCCAGCGCCCAGACCCCTCTCCCGACCGTGCCCTCGCGATCGTCGGCGTGTCCTGTCGCCTCCCGGGTGGAATCGCCGGAATGGCGGACCTGTGGGCCGCTCTGCGCGAGCAGAAGGACCTCGTCACCGAGATGTCCACGGACCGCTTCGACGAGGACCGCTTCGTGGACACCTCGATGCCGCGAGTCGGCAAGAGCTACACCGCCGCCGGGGGCTTCCTGGACGACATCGCGGGCTTCGACGCCACGTACTTCGGGATCTCCCCGAAGGAAGCGGCGCACATGGACCCGCAGCACCGGCTGCTGCTGGAGTTGACCGCGGAGGCACTGGACGACGGGGCGATCGACCCGGCGCTGCTGGCCGGCTCCGACACGGCCGTCTACATCGGCATCTCCGACGCCTCCTACGGCGCCCTCCAGATGCTCAAGCCATGGGCCATCAGCCCGTACACGATGTCGGGTGCGGCTTCGTCCATCGCGGCCAACCGGCTCTCCCACGCCTTCGATCTGCACGGCCCGAGCATGGCGGTGGACACCGCGTGCTCTTCCTCGCTCGTGGCTCTGGACCGTGCCTGCCACACGCTGTGGGAGGGAACGAGCCACACGGTGCTGTGCGGCGGAGCGAACATCCTGCTCTCGCCGTACCACTATGTCGGCTTCTCACAGGCGTCGATGCTCTCCGAACGTGGCAAGTGCGCCGCGTTCTCCGCGGACGCCGACGGGTTCGTCCGCGCGGAGGGCGGCGGCATGGTGCTGCTCAAGCGCCTCACCGACGCACTGGCCGACGGCGACCGCGTGCACGGTGTGATCCTGGGCAGTGCCAGCAACAGCGACGGCCGCACGCTGGGCCTGTCCCTGCCCAACCCGCAGGCGCAGGAGGACCTGTTGCGCCGGGTGTACGCGGACTTCGGGGTGCACCCGGACGAACTGGTCTACTTCGAAGCACATGGCACCGGAACCCTCGCAGGGGACCCGATGGAGGCCCGGGCCATCGGCCAGGCCCTGGGCATCCGGCGCATCACCGGCCCGTTGCCGATCGGTTCGGTCAAGTCAAACGTGGGCCACCTCGAACCCGCCTCCGGTATGGCGGGGCTGTGCAAAGCCCTGCTGGTTCTGCGGCACCGTACCGTTCCCGCCTCCCTGCACGCCGCGATGCCGAATCCGCACATCGACTTCACGGGACTGGGCATCGACCTGGTCACCGAGAACCGTGCCCTGAAGGGGGCGGCACGTCCGGTCGTCGGCGTCAACTCCTTCGGCTTCGGCGGCGCCAACGCGCACACCATCCTGACCGATTCCCCTCCCCGCCCCGTTCCACCACCGTGCACGCCACCCCCTGAAGGCTTGCCGGTCCTGGTGACGGCCCGCACCCCACAGGCGCTGACCGAGGCGACTTCCCGCATGGCGCATCATCTCGGGACGGCGGATCCGGAGGGCCTCTACGACCTCGCCTACACATCCTGCCTGCGCCGGGGCAAGCACGAGCACCGCACGGCCGTCCTCGCTCACACGCCGCAGGAGGCCGCGAGCAAGCTCACCCGGATCGCCGAGCACGGTTCCGGTCCCACCGCCCAGGCGGTGCACAGCGGCCGGGTGGCGTTCGTGTTCACCGGCAACGGTTCGCAGTGGCCCGGCATGGGCGCGGATCTGCTCGCCAACGACCCGGTCTTCCGCGCCACCGTCGCATCGGTGGACGCCGAACTGGCGCCCCGGCTGGGCTGGTCGGTGGCCGAGGAGATGGCTCGACCGCGCGAAGACTGGCGGCTCGCGGCGACCGAGGTGGCACAACCGCTTCTGTTTGCCGTGCAGTTGGGCGTCGTCGCCGTGCTGCGGTCCCAAGGGGTGGAGCCGGCGATGGTGCTCGGCCACAGCGTGGGCGAGGTGGCCGCCGCCCACACGGCCGGCGCCCTCACCCTGGCCCAGGCCGCCGAGGTCCTCGCGGTGCGCAGCGCGGCCCAGGCGGCCACGGCGGGATCCGGCCGGATGGCGGCTCTGGGCCTGGGCGCCGAGCAGGCGACGGAGGCGCTGAAGCCTTACGCGGGCAGGCTCGAGATCGCAGCCGTCAACAGCGGCAAGGACGTGACCGTCGCCGGAACGGCCGAGGCCGTCGCAGAGCTCGGCGACGAACTGGCCAAACGCCAGGTCTTCTGCCGCGACCTCGGCCTCGACTACGCCTTTCACAGCCGGGCCATGGACAGCCGGCGTGCGGTGATCACCGACGCGCTCACGGCGCTGGAACCCGGTCTCGGCGAGGTGCCGCTCTACTCCACGGTGACCGGCGCACGCATCGACGGCATGGATCTGGACGCCGCTTACTGGTGGCGCAACGTCCGCGAGCCGGTCCTGTTCGCCGAGGCCGTCGAGAACGCCCTGGACGACGGCGCAGACCTGTTCGTGGAGATCGGCCCCCACCCCGTCCTGCGTTCCCCTCTGCGCCGGATCACGGCCGACCGCCCGCGGACGACCACTGCCGTGGTGCCGACGCTGCATCGGGAAGCCGACGGGCCGGGGGACCTGGCCACCACCCGCGCCACGCTGATCGCCGCCGGGGCGGCCACCGACTGGAGCCGGTACTTCCCTCGCCCGGGCCAGGTCGTCGACCTGCCCGCCTATCCGTGGCAACGGGAACGGCACTGGGGCGGCGGCAAAGAATTGTGGACCCGTAACGGGCCGTTGGATCACCCGCTGCTCGGGGCCAGGATCGCTGCCCCCATGCCCCTGTGGTCCGGAGTCGTCGAACCGGTCCTGGTGCCGTGGCTCACCGATCACCGGGTGGCCGGCTCCGTCGTCATGCCCGCCACCGGATACCTGGAGATGGCGCTCGCCGCCGGCCGTCTCGCGCTCGGCGCACCGGTCGAGACGGAGTACTTGGACATCACCAGCGCGCTGGTGATCCCCTGGGACGATCCCTCCCGCGCATATGTACAGGTGTCGCTGAACCTCGACGACGGCACGCTGTCGGTCTCCAGCAGCGACGACCACGTCGGCGCAGCACGCACGCACGCCCGCGCCCGCGTCCGGCGACTCGTCGCATCCCGCCCGGACCCCGTCGACCTTGCCGCCGCCCGCGGGCGATGCCGGCATCCCGTAACCGCCGAGCAGCACTACAGCCGCTGCGCGGACGCCGGACTCGGATACGGTCCGGGATTCCAGGTCCTGACCGAACTCGCCGTCGGCGACCGCGAAGTCCTGGCCCATTACACCCACGGCGCCCCGGGAGCTCCGTGGACCGTCCACCCCGCGCTCCTCGACGGCGCGCTTCAGGCGGGCGTTCCGCTGCTGGCCGAGCGGCTGGCGGAGGGGCAGGCATATCTGCCGGCCGTCCTCGACTCCGTGCGCGTGTGGGCCACTCCCGCCCCGTCCGGCACCTTCGTGGTGAAGGAGCGGTCCCGCACCGCCGACGAGGTGTGCTGGGACATCGCCGTCACAGATCCCGACGGCACCGTGACAGTGCAGATGCAGGGCTGCCGCCTGCGGCGATTCACCGCCGCGCACCGCACCCCGCTCACCGTGCAGCACACGGTGCTCCGCGCGGCCCCGCCCGATGACGAGCCCTGTGCCCCGGTGCCGCTGCCTTCGCCCCCGCGGATCGCCTCGGCCTGCGCAGGGACCGTGGCCGACCTGTGCGCGGACATGCGGGCGTTGGGCTACGAGAAGTACCTGCCCGGGTTCGCCGAGAGGTTCCTCGAGGCCCTTGTCCGGACCGTCTCCGATCTCCTGCCGGATCCGATGGCTCCCTTCACCGAACAGGACCTGGTGTCCTGGGGGTTGGACGACCGGCACCGGCACCTGTGGACACTGCTGGAGCCGGCGTTGCGACGTCGCGGCACCCTCGTCACCGGCGAGGACGGGCGCTGCCGCCTCGCGGCACCGCACGTCACGGCGGTCCCGTCATCGCGCGGGGCCGGGCAGCCCGGCCCGGCCTGCGTCGTCGAGCAGGCGCTCGCCTCGCAGCAGATCCAGCGCCTGCCGGAGGTGCTGCGAGGGCGCCAGGATCCGATGGAACTGCTGGCCGACGACGCCGCGGTCCGGACCCTGGAGCAGTTCTACGACACCGCGCAGTACTGCCGGTTCCCCAACCGGCTCGCCCAGGCCCTGCTGCGTGAAATGGTCCGGGCCTGGCCGGCCGACCGGCCGCTGCGCGTACTGGAGGTCGGAGCGGGCACCGGCGGCACCACCGCGGCCCTGCTGCCCGTGCTGCCCGCGGACCGCACCCGCTACTGCTTCAGCGACGTCTCGCCGATCTTCTTCCCCCGTGCGAAAGCCCGGTTCAGCGCCTACGACTTCCTCGACTACCGCACCCTCGACCTGGACGCGGACCCCGCCGAGCAGGGATTCACCCCGCACGGCTTCGACATCGTGATCGCGGCCAACTCCCTCCACACGGCCCAGGACCTCAGATCCGCCCTCCACCGGGTCGCCGCCCTTCTGGCACCGCGCGGCGCCCTGCTCGCCGTCGAGTCGCACGACCCCGAGACCCTGGCCTCGATCTTCGGTACGTTGGAGAGTTTCTACAGTCACCGTGACACGGAGCTGCGGCCGCACTCGCTCCTGCTGCCGCGCGATCAGTGGCCCGCGCTGCTGGCGGACTGCGGCTTCGAGGACGTCGTCCAGGAAGGCTACGACCGGGCACCCGCCCGGGACTTCGGCTCCGTCCTGCTTGCCCGGGTCGCCGCCACCGGCTCCGACCGGAACACCGCTCCCCTCCCCCTGCGCCTGCCCGAGGACCGGTCGGGCACGACGTTCCTGGTCGCCGCGGAGACGCCGGACGCCCAGGCTCTCGCCGGCGCTCTCGTCAGCACCGTCACCGCCGCCGGTGCCACCGCCACACCACCGTTCGCCATGCCCGACACCGCAGCCGACTGGGATGCCCACCTGGCCACGGCCCGGCAGGACGCCGGCTCGGAAACCCTCGCCGTGGTGCTCGTCTTCGGTGAGGCGACCGAAGACGACCCGGACGCCGTGCTGGCACGTGCCGCCCGGCGTGCGGAGACGATACGCACCTGTACCGAGGCGTGCGACCGCCTGCCCGAAGCCCTCCGGCCCGAACTGTGGCTGGTGACCCACCCCTGCGACGTCGCGCCCCTGACGGCAGAAGACCCCCGGCCCGCGGACGCGGTGCTGTGGGGCCTGGGCCGCTGCGTGGCCAACGAGCTGCCCGGCCTCCACTGCCGACGCCTGTCCCTCCACCGCTCCGGCGTCGCCGGTGACGACGCACGGCGGCTGGCACAGGAGCTTTTCCGGCCCTCCGACGAGGACGAGATCGCCCTCACCGCACAGGGCAGGTTCGTCCTGCGCGAGCAGGCCCGGCCGGCAGCCGTGCCGGCCACGGAGGGCCTCGCCTTCGCCTTGCAGATCCGTGACGCGGGACTGTCCTACCGCCTCGCCTGGCAGGAGGTCGAGCCCCGCGAGCCCGGGCCCGGTGAGGTGCTCGTCGAGGTGCGGGCCGCCGCCCTCAACTACCGCGACATCATGCAGAGTGTCGGCCTGCTACCGGCCGAAGCCATCGAAGGGACGCCGTCCGAAGACGGCCCCGGGCTGGAATGCGCGGGCACCGTCGTGGCGTGCGGTCCGGGCGTGACGGCCCTGAAGGCCGGAGACCGGGTCGCCGGCTTGTCCGCCGCATCCCTCGCCTCGCACACCGTGGCGCACGCCGACGCCCTGTGGCCGGTGCCCGACGACATGGCCTGTACCGAGGCGGCGACCATGCCCGTGGCGCTCGCCACCGTTCACTACAGCCTCGTCACCCTGGCACGGCTCCAAGCAGGAGAAACGCTCCTCGTCCACGGAGCTGCCGGTGGTGTGGGACTGGCGGCCCTCCAGTACGCCACCGCATGCGGTGCGCACGTCATCGCCACCGCCGGCAGCGGCCTCAAGCGGGACTTCCTGCGCCAGCTCGGCGTCCGGCACGTCCTCGACTCCCGCTCCCTCGACTTCGTCGAGCAGGTCAAGGAGATCACGCGCGGTCAAGGGGTCGACATCGTGCTGAACTCCCTGGCGGGCGAGGCCATCACCCGCAGCCTCGAACTGCTCCGGCCCGGCGGCCGGTTCCTGGAACTCGGCAAACGGGACATCTACGAAAACAAGCCGCTGTTGCTGCGGCCCTTCCACAACAACATCGCCTTCTTCGGAGTGGACCTCACCAAGGCTCTCGACAGCCCCGCCCACCTGGAGAGTCTCCGCCATGACCTGAAGTCCTCCGCCCTGCGCGAGGCATGGCGGCCGCTGCCGCACAGCGTCTTCCCCGCCGCACGGGTCACCGACGCCTTCGCGCTCCTGCAACACTCCCGTCACATCGGCAAGGTGGTCGTCGCCTTCGACCCGCTCGACGAGCCACCGCTCGTCGAACCCCGGCCCCGTGCGCCTCGCCTGGATCCGGACGGCACGTACCTCATCAGCGGCGGCACGGGCGGCTTCGGAGCGGCGACCGCACACTGGCTCGCCGATCTCGGAGCCCGGCACCTGGCACTCGTCAGCCGCCGCGGTGCCGACGCTCCGGAGTGCGAAGCCTGCCTCGCCGCGCTACGGGAGCGCGGGATCAGCGCCACGGCACACCCGGCCGATGTCACCGACCTGGCGGCCATGGCGGACGTGGTGGCGAGGATCGACGCCACCGGACACCCGTTGCGCGGTGTCGTCCACAGCGCGATGCACCTCGACGACGAACTGTTCGTCGACCTCGATGCCGAGCGGATGGCCGCGGTCATGGCCCCCAAGATCGGCGGAGCAGTGGTGCTCGATACCCTCACACGGGACCGGAGATGCGACCTGTTCCTGCTGTACTCCTCCGGCACGGCCGTGAGCGGCAACGTCAAACAAGCCCCCTACGCAGCCGGGAACCTCTACCTCCACGCCCTGGTCCGAAGCCGCCGCAGAGCGGGCCTGCCCGGTCTCGCCATCGCATGGGGTGCACTCGCCGAGACCGGCTATGTCGCGCGGAACGAGCTGGTCTCCTCCCTGGCGAGCGTCGGCCTCCAGACGATCCGCCCGGCCGAGGCGTTCGCCCAGGCCGAGCGCCTGCTCCAGGCCGGCGCCGACGTGGCGGGCGTGGGCCGCTTCGACCACGCACGCGCCGCCATCCTGCTCCCGGTGATGGCGAGCCCCCGGCTGGCGGGACTCGTGCCGCCCGGGGCCGCGAGCGGTGCGCCCAGCAGGGAGGACCTGCTCCGCCAACTCGGCCGCATGACACAGGAAGAGGCGCTGAACTACATCACCGACACCTTGGCCACGATGCTCGCCGGCGTCCTCCAGATGGACGCCACCCAGATCGACCCGCACCACAGGGTCGACTCCTACGGCCTGGACTCGCTCATGGGCGCCGAGCTCCTCGTCCAGCTCCAGCAGCAGTACGACGTGCAGATCCCGCCGATGGAGCTGCTGCGCAACGCCAACAGCTCCATCGCCGACATCGCGCAGATGGTGTACCTACGGCTGGGACTGGCCCGCAGCACCGAAGCCCCCGCACTTCCGCCACCCCGAGCCGCCGAGGCCCAGGAGGCGCAGCCCGCGGCTCCCCTCCCCCACGAGCCGCGGCGCTAGCGCGTCGTCGGCTGGTGGAGCCAGGGCGCGCTGGTGGCCCAGAAGATGGCGTCGACGCCGAGGGTGTTCTTACCGAAGTCGGTGAACTCCTTCCGGGTGTACGGCTTCTTCGTCCTGGGGCTCTTGTACTGGAAGTCGGGCTCCTGCACGGCCATCGCCACGAGGGGCAGTTTCCCCCGGTACTTGTGGAAGAACGGGTACGAGTTCTGCATCTGCGCCGGACGGTCCGGCAGGATGTCCGGCCCGCCCAGGCCGATCCCGTGCGACGCGGCGAACTCGAAGGTGCGCTGCATGTAGTTGCGGCTGTTGTTCCACTCGCCCGGCCAGAAGTTGACGTACTGGATGAACGGCGTCCTGGTGAAGACCTTCTTGCCGTAGGCCATATTGGCCAGCTCGGCGGAGAAGTAGGCGTCGTCGCTGTACCCGGTGTGATCCTTCTCCTTGTCCACCTCGGTGGCGGTCTCCGGAAGGTTCACCCCGGCCAGGCGCCCGTCGAACCGCTGCGCCAGTGCCTTCAGCAGATGCTGGAAGCGGCCCCGCACCTCCGGGTTCCACTGCGCCGCGACCGTACCGGGCTGACCGGGGCCGAGACCGTTCTCGTTCTTCGTCGGGGCCGCGCCTCCCTGGTACTTCGGGTCGGACAGCAGGTAGCCCGGGAGCCTGGTCGGGGGTGCGAAGAACCGGTCCTGGACCTGGATGAACAGCTTCTTGTGACGGGCCCGCAGATACGTCAGCGCCTGGTCGACCGACGAGAAGTCGTACTGGTCCTTCTTCCTCTCAAGCGCCTTCCACGGCACCACCAGTTGCACACCGGCGATATCGGGACGGTCGATCAGCGGCTTCACATTCGCGTCGAAGTCCCCGATCGACGCGTACAAGTAGTTGGCCGGCGGCTTGGCACCGGCCGATGGGGCGGAGTCCTTGGCGGACGACGATTCGGAGGCCGAGGCGGCCGTCCAAGCTGCCGCGGACAGGGTGATCGTCATGAGCATTCCGGCACTGACTGCGATGCGTTTGGTCACCATGGATCCGACTGTGCGACACGGTTCTCAGAAAAATGTAAGAAGCCCGCGCCACTCCTCCCGAGCAGCCCCCGCGGCCCGCCGCACGCTCCTCGTCCCACGGGGTGAACCACTCGTCGTCGATCGCGAGCAGCCGGAACAGGTTCCGCAGGCCGTCGATGATGTCGAGATCGCCCTCGTCGCCGAAGCGGATGACGGGAAGCGTCGCGAGGTCGGCGCGGTCGTCGTGGTGCCACAGGGCGTAGAACGAACCCGAGCCGGTTGCCTGGGCGAACGGGGTGAGCCGGTCGAGATGGCCTCGGACCACGTGCGTGGTGCGCACGCTACCGGCCGGGACTGACATCGAACGCCGCCCCGTACGTTCACGGGGCGAGATGAGAAGTGCCGGCGGCCGAGAGCCGAACTGTCCGTTCCCGCATCAGCACGAACGGCCCGCCTCGCCCTGGACGAGCGACTCCGTCAGATGCTCCAGGCGCATGGCGAAGGCGGCGGCTTCACCCGGCGGCCACGTCGCCATCTCCTCGGCCAGGAAGGATTCCATCGCCCCGCGCAACGCCGTGACGGCCCGCTCGCCCTCAGCGGTGAGGACCAGCTCGGTGGCGCGGGCGTCAGCGGGGTCGGGACGACGGTCGATGAGCCCGGCCTCCTGCAACCTGGTCGCATACCGGGTGGCGACGGTGCGATCCATTCCGATCGCCTCGGCGAGCTTGGTGGCGGTGACGGGTCCCACGCGAGCGAGCCCGGACAACACCGGGTAGGTCGTGGCATCCACGCCCTGCACCCCGGAGGTCAACCGGCTGTAGAGCCCGGCACGGGTGGCCCGCAGGGTCAGCGCCCCAATGGCTGCGGCCACACGGGCGGCGGAAGTGCTGTTACGCGTCGTTTCCCTCACACCTCGATGATACGTGCAAAAAACACGGAGTTCCGCTAACCTCGAATGCGTGCAGAAAGCACGTTCATCGAGCACGCAAAGGATAGTCATGTCGCATTCGTCCTCGAACCCGCACCAGCCCGCCGTACGCCCCGAAGACGTCCTGCCCGAGGGCATCGACTCGACCGCGATCAACGGGCTGACCGTCCGCAAGGGGTCGGTGGCCGCATTCGTCGCCAACGCGCTACGGCTGGAGGACCTCACCGAGGGCACTCCCGAGCACGCAGCCGTCGTCACGCAGATGCGAGAACTCGCTCCCGCCCTGCGCACCATCGGCCTCCTCGACGTCTTCCGGCCCCGCTCCCCCGCAGTGGAGCGGATCCTCACCGAGGTCGCGTAACGCGGCGCGCCAGCGGCGCGGGGCGCCGGCGCCTGCGAGGCACCGGGAACACGCGAACGGCCGCCGTTGGAGCCGGCGGCCGTTCGCTGTGGGGAGGGGTGGAAGGAGTGGGCGGACGTGCGGGCTACGGGTAGTCCACCACGTAGGACTGCTGGTGGTCCGTGTTCGCCGGGCCGCCCTGGTCGTTGATGACGTGGTTGATCGTGCCCGTGCCGCCGAGCGAGACCGTCACCATGTGGTGGAGCTGCACGCCGTTCGCACGGGGTACCTGGAAGGCGCGGTCGGCGGCGACGGACTTGTTGACGTTGAAGTAGCAGTAGCTGCCCAGCCCGTACGCCTGGTGGTCGGTGACCTTGTCGGCCACCTTGTACGCGGCGTAACCCTTGGTGTCGCCGTCCGTCCAGGCCGCCTGGTCCGGCGGGTCGTAGGGCATCTCGTTCTGGAAGAAATACGTCCGGCCGTGATTGCCGTTCCAGACCACCTGGTCCTTCTGGTAGTGCTCGACGAACAGGCCGTACATCGTGACGTTGTCGCCGTTGACGGTCAGTCCGTTGTCCGCGGTGTTCTGCGTCCAGCCGATTCCGTCGCCGTGGTCGGCCCGCCAGATCCAGGTGTGGTCGCCGATGACGTCCGAGCTGTTGATGACGAGGCTCTTGGTCGCCGTGCCGACGCCCGCGCCGCCGACCCGGAAGTAGACGTCGTGCAGGGAGGAGGGGTTGCCGGAGTGGTCCGCCGAAGCGCCCTTCGGGCCCATCTCCATCAGCGTGTCCGAGCTCTTCTGACCGGCGTCGATCAGCAGACCCGCGATGTTCGCTCCGTCGACGTCGGCCACCGAGAGGGCGGTGACTCCGCCGTCCGGGACGAGGGTGGCCAGGCCCAGGCCGAGCACCACGGTATCCGGCTTCGTCACCTTGATCGTGTCGTCCAAGTGGTAGACACCGGGCGTGAACAGCAGGTGTTTGCCCTGCTTCAGCGCGCCGTTGATCTGGGACGCCGTCATGCCGGGCTTGGCGATGAAGAAGTCACTCAGCGGCAGTGAGGTGCCTTTCGGGGCGCCGCCGGACCAGGTGGTGCCCTTGGTGTCCGTGGCGGCGCCGGGGACGAAGACCTTGTACGCACCCGCATCGTCGATGTAGAGGAACGGCTTCTCCCGGGACTTGGGGGTCTTGTCCACCGTGGTGTACGGCGGCTGGGGGAAGGTGCCGGCCGGCGGGTTGGTCGCTCCGACGAACACCATGTTCCAGTTGGAGCCGTTCCAGCTGCCCCACTCGGTGTTGCGGGAGAGGTACTGCTGCTGTGAGCCGGAGGAGACCGAACCGTCGACCTTGGTGTCGGCGAGCAGGCCGCCGCTGGACCAGCCGTGGTTGCGCGGATCCAGCTGGAGGTTGCCCTTCACATGCATCCGGCGGAACGGCGCGGCCTGCGAGACGGCCCACCGGTCGGTACCGTTCACCGGGGTCACGGCCATGTTCTCGGCGTCGCGCCAGAAGTTCTGTGTCGCGTTGTCGCCGAACCAGTCGGCCTCGGCATGCACATCGCCGTTGATGTCGGTGTCGTCGGGCGACAGGCCGAGGCCGGCGATCTGCGTGGAGAAGCCGATGTTGGCGTCCACGTCGTACTTCCCCGGCTTGAACAGCAACGCGTGCCGTTCCTCGCCGAACTGGTTCTTCTCCTGCGCCTTGAAGACCGTGTCGAGCCGGGACTGGATCTGCTCCTTGGGCATCGACGGGTCGAAGATGTCCACGTTGGGGCCGAGGTCCGGGGCATCCGCTGCGGTGATGTGCTTCTGCGGTGTGCGGTGTTCGGGTCCTGCGCTCGCGCTCTGGGGGGAGAGGAGGGCCGCGGTGCCGGCCGCGAGGACGAGGGCGGCGGCAGCGGCGGTCAGGGCGCGGCGCCTGCGATGGCGCGGCCGGCCCGACTCGTCGCGGGTCATGTTCCGCTTCACGATGCCCCCGCTCAGCCCGTGTATCCGGCGAAGATCTTGGTGAACTGCCAGGGTTCCTGGTCCACGCCGGAGCAGGTGTCGTCGTTGGGGTAGGGGCCGGGGCACGGGCGGTCGCGGTTGGCCGACCAGTAGGTGAGGCGGGCGAGGTGGTGTTCCTGGGCGTAGGCGCGGATGGCCTCGAAGTTCTGCGGTGTGACCTGCTCGTTGGCGTCGGTGATGCCGTTCATCGACGAGATGCCGCTGTGCCGGTAGGCCGCGTCGTCGCGGTAGCCGTAGGCGTCCTTGACCGTGTTCTTCAGACCCTCGGCGGCCTTCTTCGTCAGCTCGCCCATGTCCTGACCGCCCGCGTCGCCGAAGTCGAACGGCATGATCGTCCAGCCGTCCACCGCCAGACCGGAGCCCGCGGCCCGCTTGATCATGCTGTCGTCCGGGCCGTCCTGGGCGCTGGGGAACGTGACGTACGTCGTCAGACCGGAGTGGTGCGCCTTCACCTGCTTCAGCGCGTCGATCGTCTTCTGCTGCACCTGGGGGTCGTCGTAGGCATCGCCCTCGATATCGATGTCGATCGCCTTCAGGCCGTAGGCGTCGATCACCTTCTGGTACGCGCCGGCCAGGGCCGAGGCGTCCGGGCAGGTCTGTTCCAGCTTGTTGCCGTTGGCCCCGCCGAAGGAGGGGACGACGTCGCCGCCCTTGGCACGGATCGCGTCCACGGTCCGCGCGTCGACGCCGCCGGTGAGCGGGCGGCTGCCGTCCCACTGCGGATCGCACGTACCGCCGCTGAGGACGAAGGCCAGGGTGAACCACTTGACGCCGGTGGCGTCCATCACCGTGGCGGGATCGGGCGGGTTGCCCCACCCGTTGTAGAGGTACGGGGCCACGGCCTGCGGCGCATCGGCCGCCTTGGGCCCGTCGGACGGTACGGCGCCGGCCGCCGCGGTCGTGCTGCCGCCGATGAGCGCAGCGGCGACCACGCCGATCGTGCTCCGGCGGGCGCCACGCATGTGCCGTGACCGCGATCTGCTTCCGTGCCGTGCTGGTGAACTCATGGGGGGGCTCCTGTGCGGTGGGGGGAGCAGGCGACACCCGGGGGCGGCTGCACTGCCGTCAGAAGTGCGTGTGCATCAGAAGTGCGTGTGCCCCGGAGAGCTGAAGGAGCGTTGAAGACCTGGACGTCAAGGCATGGTGGGGCCGCCCTCCGAAACGCGGTGCACAGTCGGTTCGGCCGACCGGGAATGGCGTCGGGACCGGAGCAGTTCAGGTTGGTCCAGACCTGTTGCACGGCTTGAGTTAACTGGGCGTAGGGAGGGGCGTCAAGACTGCTGGCATCACTTCAGAAAGTGAACACACTGGTCGGCGGCGACCGGGGCCGGTAAAGAAACAACCGTCGGCCCGTCAATTGCCTTGCCACGAAGGGCGAGCGGCGCAGGAACCGGGGGGTGGGCAGCAGAAGCGCTACCGGCAAGGCCGCGCGACGGGCGCCGGTGACTGCAACGCATTCACCAGGTCACCCTCGCCGGGCCCGCCGGACGGCTCGAGCAGACCACTCAGACGACCGACATCCAGGAGCAGATCTTCACGACCTGCGGCATTCCGATGCCGGCAAATTTGAGCGGCCTCACCACCGCCGAGTAGGCCCTGATCAGGTCAAACAGCCGACGGAGGCGTGGACACACGACCCCGTCGGCACCTCATGCCCGTTCCCGCAGGTCACAACCGCAATCCGTCATGATCGTGTGCCTGCCAACTGTCGAACTCGGGCGAACCCGGCGACCTGCCCGAACTGCTCGAAGCCGCCACCGAAATCGACCGCCCCACCGAGAACCCCTTCGTCTGACCGCCGGCCGGTGCCCGGCCCCTGGGCACCGGCCCCAGCTCCATACGTCATGTCGATCTGGAGGCTCTGGCGCAATGCCGGTGGTGCGGCCCGCTCTTGGCCCGGCGGCGGGCCGCAGGCGGATCAGCAACGTGACAGCACCCTCTGGGGCTACCAGGCGCAGGGTAGGTGCGTGATGTCCTGGGTGGCGCCGCGAGGGTGGTAGGTGGGTGGAGCGGTGGCGTGAAGGGTAGGGATCCGGGTGAGGAGCTCGGTGAGCAGTGCGGTGAGTTCGCGGCGAGCGAGGTGGGCACCCAGGCAGAAATGCGGGTTGGGAGTTCCGAAGCCCAGGTGCGGGTTGGGATTCCTCAGGATATCGAGGGTCTGGGGGGAGGAGAAGACGGTGTCGTCCATGTTCGCCGAGGCGTAGTAAAGGATGACTTTGTCGCCGATCTGAAAGATCTGGTCGCCGAGTTGGGTGGGGTGCCTGACGGTGCGCCGGACCCAGGAGACCGAACTGGCGTGCCGGACGAACTCCTCGATTGCGGTGGGCAAGCGGGCGGGCAGATCGCCGAGCAGCAGGCGATACTGGTCGGGATGGTCTGTGAGCTGGCTGAGCGCGTGGCACAGGGTGTTGCGGACGGTTTCATTGCCACCGCCGACCAGGGCGAGGAAGAAGGTGATGGCCTCGGTCTCGTTGAGGTACGCGCCAGCTCCCTGGCTGGTGGCCACGGCGGAGATCAGATCGTCGGTCGGGTGGGCGCGGCGGGTGCGGACGAGATCGGCGATCAGCCGGCCGACGGTGTCGAGAGCCTGGGCGAGTTGCCGGGGGTCGACTCGGCTGTCCATGTCGGTGGCCTGGAAGAGCAAGTCGACGGCATGGAGCACTACAGGCCGGTCTGCGTCGGGGATCCCGGTCATCGTACAAATGACCTGTATGGGAAGGGCTGGCGCGACGTCGCGGGCGAAGTCGCAGGGGCCGCGGTCGAGCAGGTCGTCGACGATCCTGCGCGCCTGGACGGCCATGTGCGCTTCCAACTGCTGGATCTTGGCGGGGGTGAACATGCGGGAGACGATCTTGCGTAGCCGGGCATGCCGGGGGTTGTCCAGGTTGATGATGGCCGCCTGGTCTTGGCGGATCTGAGGTGGCGGGGCCTCAAGGCTTACTGCTGTGGGCTCGCTGCTGAATGCCTGGGTGTCCCGTCCCGCGGCCAAAACATGGCTGTAGCGGGTCAGGGCGTAGAAGCCGTCGCCCACCTGCCAGGCGCCCGTCGCGGGACGGTGGAGGAAGACGGGCGCGTCCTGCGCGCGCAAGCGGGCGAAGACGGCGTCACGCTGATGAGGAGGTCGGGTCCAGAAGGCCGCGGACAACGGGTTGTCGGCGCCGTCGCACGGGAACGGGTCCCTACTCGGCGGAAGGTGGCCCTGCTGCGCAGTCATCGCTGGACCTCGCCTCCTGCGTGCAGTTCTCGGGTGATCCGGTCGACGTCCATCCGGCGGAAGAGGTTGTGGGTCAGGTCGGGGGCGGTTGCCGCCAAGGTGGCGACCGCCCGGAAGGGCCAGGGCGAGACGATGACCTCGCCACGGTTGTGCTCGACGGCGCGGATCGTGGCGTGGGCGATGTCGCGGGGGCTATTGGAGCCGCCGGTCCACCGGGGCAGACGGACCTCGGGCTTGCTGGAGGAGGTGTTACGGATGAAGCCGGGCAGGATGGAGGAGACCCCCACGTTGTGGGGGCGGAGCTCCTGCCGCAGGGCTCGGCTGTAACCGCGGAGCCCGAACTTGGCGCAGTTGTACAGGGCTGCGTAGGGGGATGCGTATTTCCCAGCCAGCGACAGCATGAACACCACGTGCCCTCTCCCGCGCGCGATCATCTGCTCGGTGGCCAGGTGAGCCAGGTGTACCGGGGCACGGAGGTTGACGTCGAGGAGGTAGTTGACCTCTTCCGGAGAGAATTCGGTCATCGCCCCGAAGGCCAGCATGGCGGCGTTGGCGATCAGGATGTCCACGAGCCCGGCCTCCTGGACGAGTTTGGCCGCGGCGGCCGGCGCGGACAGGTCGGCGGCGACGGCGGTGCCGCCGACTTCTGTGGCGAGCGCGGCCAAGTCGCTTTTCCTGCGGCCGGTGAGCACCATACGCGCTCCGGCGCCGGCCAGTTCGCGCGCAAGCGCCTGGCCGACAAGACCGGTCGCCCCGGTCAACAGGATTGTGGAACCGCTGATCTGCATAGCTACCCCTGAGTCTGCTTCAGCCAAGGTTCACGCCGGTGCTGGTCCGGCAGTCCGCGAGAGCCGCGAGCGATACGTCCAGCAGGTCGCGCATGGCGTCGTAGGTGGTGCAGGCCTTCCCGTTGGCCGCGGTCCTCGTAGCGGAACTCCTCCCCCAGGCAACCCAGGGTGTACTCGTAGTCCCTGTCGTTCAGCGTGTCGGTGGTCTTGGTCACTCGACCGACGTCCTCTTGCGCCGAGGCCATGAAGCTCTCCTACCTAGATGACATATCGTCAATAGGCCGATGGGCTGTTGGACGTGGCCCAGTAATGGGTGTGGGCGGCGAGCGCGGTGCCGGTGTGGTGCCAGGTGGCCGGCGAGCTGGCCGAGCCGTGAACAGACCACCGGACCGTGGGGCATGCGATGGCGGGCAGGCCGCTGCCTGCAGTGCCGCTTCCCCTGGTGTGTCGAAACACTGGTGTCCAATCGCCTCTCCGAGCCCGACTGCTGAACGGCATGGCAGGTGCGGGACTGGTTCACGCGCCGCTACTGAGGTGGTCTTCCAAGTGGGTCAGGATGGCCTCGCTCAGTGCCTCGACAGTGGGTGAGGTCCACACCACGATCCGGGGGATGGGGGTCTCCAGGTCACGTTCGAGGCGAATGCGCAGTTCCAGCCCCATCAACGAGTCCAGGCCGATCGACGACAGAGCAGTGTCCGGCCCGATCATGTCGACGTTGATCCGCAAGATGGCGGCGAGCTGCGCCACGACTTGGGCGCGCAGCAGTTCGTGCCGACGGTCAGGTGTGGGGGCCGAGCGGAGAGCTACCAGAGGGGAAGTCGGTTCGCCGGTCTCCCGCCCGCCGCCAGCGGCGCCGGCGATGACGTCGGAGAAGAAGGACATCTCGGCCAGGGTCGCGAAGGAGCCGAGCCAGTCGGTCAGTTCGGACGGGTTGTAGCACGTACGCCGGCGGCCGTAGGCGATGATGCGGTCCAGGGCCGCCACGCCTTCGGCAGGCGGGATGGAGGCGTAGCCGCGCTTTTCGAGGGTGAGGCCTCGGCCGACTTGGCTCCAGATCCCCCAGTTGATACAGCGGGTTTCGGGACGGCCTTGGGCGGTGCGCCAGGCCAGGAACTCATCCAGCCAGGCGCTGGCCGCCGCATAGGCGGCCTGACCGGGGGTGCCGAACACGGATGCGATGCTGGAGAACCCGATCCACCAGTCCAGAGGGTGGCCCGAGGTGGCCTGGTGCAGGTTCCAGGCTCCCCGTGCCTTGGGTTGCCAGACCCGGTGCAGCAGTTCGGGATCGAACCGCTCGACGGAAATGTCCTCGACCACCGCGGCTCCGTGCAGGACGCCGCGCAGTCGGTGGCCGCCGCCAGTGGCGGCCTCGACGAGCCTGCCCGCGGTCCGGTCATCGCTGATGTCGCCCAGAACGACGCTGACGCGGGTCTTTGCCGCCAGTCGGTCCAGTGTCTGCTGAGTCTCGGCGGAAGGCGCGCGGCGGCTGTTGAGGACGATGTGGCCGGCGCCGTGGTCAGCCAGGTGGTGTGCGATCACCAGGCCCAGGCCGCCCAGG
Organism: Streptomyces natalensis ATCC 27448; assembly: GCF_000935125.1. GTDB lineage: Bacteria > Actinomycetota > Actinomycetes > Streptomycetales > Streptomycetaceae > Streptomyces > Streptomyces natalensis. The sequence goes on from NZ_JRKI01000029.1 coordinate 286,566, forward strand.
CCGCCGGTGATGATGTAGCTGCCGTCCGGGGACGCGACGGGGACTTGGTCGGGGGGCGTCACGAGGTTGGCCTGGTCCTGCTGCGGCCAGGTCAGGATGAGCTTGCCGATGTGCTCGGCGTTCGCCATCGTGCGGAAGGCGGTGGACGCCTCGGTCAGCGCGAACTCGGCATACGGCAGCACCGGCAGCCGGCGCGCACGCAGGTCGGCGGCGACTTCGCCCACCATCTGCCGGATCAGGCCGGGCGCGAGCTGGGGCAGCAGCGCAAGGTCCACACTGTGGAAGGTGATGTTGCGGCGGAAGGGATACAACCCCAGCCGGGTGTCGGCGTAGATGTCCTTCTTGCCGAGCTCGACGAAGCGTCCCAGTGGGGCGAGCAGGTCCAAGGTCGCTTTCTGGGCCGCTCCGGTCAAGGAGTTGACCGCGATGTCCACACCCCGTCCGCCGGTCGCCTGGCGTGCCTCGTCGGCGAAGTCCAGGTTGCGGGAGTCGAAGACGGACTTCACGCCCAGGGAACGCAGGTAGGCGCGCTTGGCATCGGTGCCAGCGGTGGCCAGTACTCGAGCACCGCGTGCATGGGCCAGGTGCAGGGCAGCCAGGCCCACGCCGCCGGCCGCCGAGTGGATCAACACGGTGTCACCCGGCTGCACTCGTGCCAGGTGCACCAGGCTGTACCAGGCGGTCAGATAGGCCGTGAGCAGTCCGGCTGCGGCCTGGACGGGCATGTCGTCGGGGATGGCGAAGGCGTGGGCAGCCGGGACTGTGACGTACGAGCAGAATCCTCCGGCCTCCGCCCCCAGCACTGGCACGGCTACCCGGTCGCCCTTTCGGTACCCGGTGACGTCCCGGCCGACGGCGACCACGGTGCCGGCGCACTCGGTGCCGGCGCGTCGCATGCCGGGCGGTGCCACCGGCAAGGTGGCCTCGCCCAAGGCCGGGTCTTCGGACGGGTAGAGTCCCATCGCCATCAGCACATCGATGAAGTTCAACCCGCTGGCGTGGACCTGGACCTCGATCTCGTCGGGCCCGGGGTGCCGGCGCGGGCGGGGGACGAGCTCGAAGGAGTCCAGATCGCCGGGGCACCGCAGATCCAGGGCTATCCCGTCCTGGCCGAAACGGCCGGTGCCGGTCCGTCGATCGGTGTCTCGCATGGGAGCGCGTGAAAGCCGGGCCCGATAGCGCTGTCCCTGACGCCAGGCGACCTCGTCATCGACCACATCCCCCGCCAGAAGCTCGGCAGCCAGGTCGTCGGCGCCGGTCACCGTGTCGATGTCGACGCTGGTCGGGCAGAGTTCGGCATGTTCGTACCCAAGAACCCGCACCAGGGCGCGCAGCCCGGCGCTGTGGAGATACATCTGGTCGTCCGCCAGCACCTGCCGGGCGGCGCGTGTCACGACCCAAAGACGCGACACAGCGGCGGAGCCGGTGGAGAGGTGGCCGACCAGGGCCTTGACCAGAAGAGCGGTCCGGCCCACTCGTTGCTCGGCATGCTCCAGGGTGATGTCGTCGAGTACGGCCCGGCCCGGTCCGGGCAGCACCACGACGCCTTGCCATTCCCGGGCGGCGCCCAGCGCCCGTCCCACGCGCTCGGCGATGGCTTCGGCTGGTAGGCCGAGTGGCAGCACGAGGTTCTGGCAGGTCTGGCCACACACGTCCAACTGCTCTGCCAACGCCTGCGCGTCGTCTGCGGAGCTGTCGCCGGGCTCGGTGATCAGCAGCCACCGGCCCGGTGTCGGCACGGATGCCGCCGGCAGCGGCGCCGGGAGCCAGGTGACCTGCAACAGCCTGCTGTCGAACAACGTCGGCGAGTGGGTGGGATCGGAGCGGGTGAACCGTACTCCGGTCGCCTCGGCGAGGACGGTGCCCTCCGGATCCAGCCACTGCACCTGGCCGATGCATCCCGCGTCGTCGCTGTGGTCGAGCCGAGCCAGGCAGAATCGGCCTTGCCGAGCGGGGCCGTAGACGCGCACCGTTCCGAGCTCGGTCGGCAGGGCCAGGCCGCCACCGGGTTGGGTGGAATCGACCCACACGGCGGCCAGTGCCTGCAGGCAGGCGTCGAACAGAACCGGGTGCCAGAACATGCGTGCGGAGCTGCGGCGGGCTTCCTCCGGCAGCACGATCTCCGCCAGCATGGAAGGGGACCCGTCGGTGTGCAGACGGAGCGAGCGCAGTGCGGCGAATGCCGTGTCATGGTGGATGCCCCGCTTCCGCAGCCGGGTGTAGAACTCGGCCACCTCCAGGGGCCTGGTGTGCTCGGCACGGCAAGAGCCGAGATCCACCCGCGCGGGGTGAGAGTCGGGTTCGACATCGTCACCGAGCAGTTCCAGTCTGGCGGTGGCGTGGACGGTACGGGTGCCCGTGGCATCTTGGGTGCTCAGACTCCAGTCGGCCGCGTGGGCGGACCGGAAGCCGGTGTTCGCGGTGATCAGGGTGGGGGCGGTCAGCGGTAGCAGTGCCCGCAACTGCACCTCCCGCACCTGGATCCGCTGTGGGTCCACATCGCCGTACAGGGCACAGGCCGAGGCCAGTGCCGCCTCGCAGAAGCCGGTGCCCGGCAGCACGGCGACGTCCTCCACCTTGTGGTCGGCCAGCCAGGGCAGGGTCTGCGACTCCAGCGTCGTCTGCCACCAGTGCCGGTCGTCGCCGTCCAGGTCGTGCAGGTGCGTGCCCAGCAGAGGGTGTCCGTCGGCATCGCCGCCCTGATCGCCGCGGACCTGGGTGAACGGCAGCAGATAGGGGCGTCGTTGCCATGCGGTGGCCGGAACGTCGGCCAGCCGACCGTCGCCGTACCAGCGGGTCCAGTCCACCGAACCGCCGGCGCAATGGATCCGGGCCGTCTGCTCGGTGAAGCACCTCAGCTCATCCTGGTCGCGCAGCAGCGTCGGCAACACGGTCACCGCTTCGCCAGTAGCGGCTTCGGCGTTCTGCCGCAACGCGGAGCCCAGCAGTGGATGGGGAGAGACCTCGACGAACACTCGGTGGCCGTCCTCGATCGCGGCCTGCGCCGCGTCAGCGAACCGGACCGGCTGGCGCAGATTGTCCGCCCAATAGGCCGCGTCGAACCGGGGTACGGCGTACGGGTCAGCACCGACGGTGGTGTAGAAGGGCACCGCCGGTGGCATCGGCCTCAGGTCAGCCAGTGCGGCGCGGATGTCTTCGAGGATGGCATCGACGTGCGCCGAATGGGAAGCCACATCCACCGCTACCCGGGCCACGGTGACGCCCTCGCTCTCCCAGCGGCACACCAGCCTCTCCACTTGATCGTGGTCGCCGGTGATGACCGCAGCGGTCGGGGACGCGTGGACCCCGACATTCACCCCCGTCATCCCGGTCTCGGCGAGCACGGTCTCGACCTGCTGCGGGGGAAGCTGCACCGCCGCCATCGCGCCACCGCCGGCGGCTTGCGACATCAAAGCAGACCGACGGCAGACGATCTTCACACCGTCTTCGGCGGACAAACTGCCCGCCACCACCGCGGCCGCGACCTCCCCCACCGAATGACCGATGACCGCAGCCGGCTCCAGCCCATGTGCTCGCCACATGGCGGCCAGCGAGACCTGGAACGCGAACAGCACCGGCTGCACGCGCGCGAACCCCTCCACCACCCGCGGTGCGGCCAGCACATCACGGAGAACAAGACCCGTCTCCGCCTCGATGAGCGGCTCCAGCCTGGCAATCGACGAGGTGAACGCCTGATCACGGCCCAGCAGACCCATGCCCATGCGGGCCCACTGCGACCCCTGCCCGGAGAACACCCACACCGGGCTGCCGGAAGAGCTGGAACGCTGGGCCAGCCCGCTCACCACCTGGGCGCCTTCTCGCCCGTCGGCGAACGTCCGCAGGCTCTCGCCCAGCTCTGCACGTCCCCCGGCCACCACGGCCAGCCGGTACGGACCGTGGCTACGCCGCACTGCCAAGGTGTGCGCCACATCCGCCAGCGCCACCGACCGGCCGGTGTCCGCCAGCCAATCGGCCAGCCGTCCCGCCGAGGCAGCCAGCGCGGGCGCGGAAGCCGCCGACAGCAACGTCACCGTGGACCGCGCGCTGTCCTGGCCCTCGCGGTGCGCCCCCTGGCCCGCCCCGATGTCGCCGACTGATCGGTCCGCCGAGCCTGCCGGCGGCTGTTCGACGATGACCTGGGCGTTGGTGCCGCCGACGCCGTAACCGGACACGGCGGCCAGCCGCGGCCCGTCCGAAACCGGCCACGGCACCGGCTCCGTCGGCACGAACAGCCGAGTCCCCTCAGGCTGCATCCGCCCGTTCCACGCAGTGAAGTGCAACGTGGGGGGGACGACACCTTCGCGCACCGCCAAGATTGCCTTGAGCAGGCCCGCCACTCCCGACGCCGGCTCGGTGTGCCCGATGTTCGACTTGATCGACCCCAACGCGCACCGGCCCCGCCCCTGCCCGTAGACCGCAGCAGTCGAGGCGAACTCGACCGGGTCCCCCACGGGGGTACCCGGACCATGCGCCTCCACCATGCCCACGTCCCCCGCGGCCACACCCGCCGCGGCCAGTGCCTCGCGGAACACCAGCTCCTGCGCCACCGCCGACGGTGCCGTCAACCGGATCGAGCGTCCGTCATGGTTGACCGCCGAACCGCGGAGCACAGCCAGCACGCGGTCGCCATCGCGCCGGGCATCAGCCAACCGCTTCAGGATCACCACACCGCAGCCCTCGCCGCGGACGAATCCGTCCGCACCCGTATCGAACGAGCGGCACTTGCCAGTCGTCGACAGCATCCCCAAATACGCCTGACACAGCATCTGCTCCGGCGTCTGCACCAGCTGCGCCCCGCCCGCCAGCGCCAGATCCGTCTCACCGGCACGCAGGCTCTGACAGGCCAGGTGCGTGGCCACCAGGCTGGAGGAGCACGCGGTGTCGACCGCGATCGCAGGGCCGTGCAGATTCCACAGGAACGCCACTCGGCCCACCATCGTGCTGTGCATATCCGTCAACCCGTAGTAGGGATTGACCTCCCCGACCGAAGGCCGGCTCCGCAACAGGTAGTCGTCGGTGTAGACACCAGCGAACACCCCTGTTCGGGAGCCGTCCAGGTCGGCCAACGGGATGCCCGCATGCTCGAACGCCTCCCAGGCGACCTCCAGGAACAGCCGGTGCTGCGGATCAACCGCGGCAGCCTCCTCGACGCTGATCCCGAACGGCACCGGATCGAACGTGCTGATGTCGCCGTCCAGGTAGCAACCATGCCCCATTTGCTTCAATACCGCCGGATCGACGTCCCCCAACTCCCGTAGCGACCAGCGGCCTTCCGGCACCGTCCCGGAAGTGTCCCGGCCCGCCAGCAGCAACTGCCACAACGACTCCAGCGAGTCCACACCACCTGGAAAGCGGCAGCCAGCCCCGATCACTGCGATCGGCTCCACAGGAGCCGACAGGGCAGGGGACGCGGAAGCGGGAAAAACAGAAGTCATGCTGACTCTCCCATCGGACGCACAGTAGTCAACAAGCGGCAGCGGGTAGGAGCGCAGGGGTCGGCCGCGCAACACCGTCTGGGTGCCGTCGGCACCAATCTGTTTCTGCAACACGATGTTCGGTATCGGGCTCGCAATGGTGACCGCGGTGTTCGAGACAATCTCGTGCACTGTGGTGATGGGCACGCCGAATTCGGCCTGATGAGGGCTTCTCGTGGCCGACGGGCCGGTTCGAGTCGGTGACCCATCTGATCGCGCCAGTGCCTAAACCGGCCCTGTCGCGGTCTTGATCGCTTACGGTCGCGTGAGCTGGTTCGGCGTGCCCGTATCGTAGGCCACCTGCCTCCTGCCCGAGTTCGTCAAGCTGACCCACCCGACGAAGTCCAGATGCGCACCGTAGAGCTGGCCGACGACGGTCAGCTGCGCATTGTCCGAGAAACGAAGGGTCGGTACATGACAATTCCGGTATTGCCTGACACGTAGTAAACCCTTCGATGCACTCGTGCACCCAGGGCGCGCGGGGTGGCGATCTGCGCCCCAAAACGAGCTATCCAAAGCCGGGTTCTGCTAAACCCGAGTGTTCATGCGCGGGTAGCGGAGGTGGCGGATGCCGTCGGTGCTGGGGGCGCTGGAGGAGCGCGAGCGGGCGGCGCTGGTCCGGACGGAGGAACTGCGAGTGGAGATGGAGCGGGTGAAGGCCGCGCTGGCCGATGCGGAGGAGGCCGCGCGGCGCGCGGTCATCGCCCGTGAGGAGGTCACTGACGCCCTTGCCGGAGCGGCGGACGGCGCCATGACAGTGGATGGTCCGGCCGCCGGATGTGCGGGGGTATCGGTTGCGAAAATGGCGAAGACGTCCGGTAGCCGAGATTCACTCGCCGGGGTAGCGACTCGTCAGGATGCTTGACGGCGCGGAAGTGGGACCTTGCGCACGTCCCCTCCTGATCTCAGTGGGCCGTCGGCACGAGACCGAACAACCCGTTGCTCTGCGGCGATGGCCTTGGGATTGCGCCGCAGAACGCGCTCTCGCCGCGCATTGACGATGGCGGTCTGGACATCGACGTGCCCCTTGCGGATCAGCAACACCACGGTTTGGTGGTGGAGCAGATCCATCACCCGCAAGACCTGCTCGGGTGAGGTGTCCTTGCAGATGCCTGAGATGGAGTTGACCTTGTCCTTGAACGCCTTGTGCAGGGTCTGCTTCTGGACCTTGCAGGCGTCGGCAGCCTTCTGCCAGGTCCCCCCGGTGGCAAGCAGCTCAGCGATGAGCAACGCACGCTCCGCCTTGATCTCCTGCTCGATGACTCTTAGCCGTTCCAAGGCATCCAGGAGTTCCTCGACTCCGCCGTCACGAGGACGGCCAGCCAGTTCCCGAAGTCGCATCATGGCTTCGCGCAGGACTCTCGCGCCCAGAGGGAGCGACAATCGTCGCCGTATGAGTCCGGGCGGTCATCGAAGTGTGCCGGCCCCCGCCATCCCCGTTTTGCCATCTGTCGAAAATAGTCGACAGCCGCTGGCTCTCGGCAGAGCTGAATCCAGCCAGGCCGATGATGCCTCCGACACCGGGATATTTGAGGCCGACCTCGCACTTCACACGCGAGATCGACGGGCCCGCGTTCCGGAGCGACGTCGAAGCTAATTCAGCCAGAATTTCGCGGAAGGCTTGTCAAATGGCGCTCAGTGCGCTCCAAGGGCAGGAACTTCGAGTGTGCGCCTGCCAGTTAGCCTGTGCGCAGAGGGAGACCGGCTGTCGGCGCAAACGCCGACGGCCCCCGATGGCGCGGGAGCCGTCTCCACCTTCGTCCGATTAGGGAAGGTTTGCTTGGAAGCAACGATAAGGCACTGCGAGGGCATCAGGCAATACGGAATCACGTGGGCGTCGACTCATGGGAGGCGCCGGTGATGATCCCAACCAGCGCGTGGGCGAAAGCAGTTCTGATGGTGCCCGTGACGCTCCTGGTCGCCGTTCTGGGCATCGTGTGGCTGATCGGAATGCTGGTCCCGCCGGCCCGTGAGTATGCACTGGACATCGGCAAACAGACGGCCAGCATGATGCGGGCCCTGACCCGTTGAGCATCGGCCCGGGGCGGCGCCTGCCGTCCCGGGCCGATGCGTGCCGGTCGAGTTGATGACGGCTTCACCAAAGCGTCAGCGGCAGGCCCGCCAGTTCCACAGTGCAACGTGAACTCCGCCGGCTCACCGGCGCGACGTGTCCCGATCGCCATCTCCGGCAACAGCACCGTCGACCACTCCTGAAGCCGCATCCCGCTCGTCAGCGCCAGATCCGCCGCCCGATTGCGGTGCGGCGCCCCCAGCCGAGAAGAACTCCGCGACACCGAGGGCAGGCGAGCTGCACACTTCGCGCGGGATAAGCCCCGTCGGTCCGATGGCCTACACGACGCCGGCACTCTGCGCCCCGCTCCCGGCTCCCCCGGGGTGCCCGCACGACCACCCCGGGCAGTAATCCATTCTGAGATTCCTGATTCACGAGTCGATCGGCGGAAAAGCCAGCTGCTCGATAGCCATGCGGACGGGACCAACCAATCCGGACCGCGCTCGCAGCTGATCATCTTGGGCCGACCGAGGTTGACCTAGACAGACAACCTCATCCTGGCCGATGGGTCCTGCCGTGGTGCTGATACCGACGCGCCCTATTACCGACCCGGCTGCTCGAAGCTCGACGGCGCCATTCCGCTCCTCAGGTCCATCGCCACGGACCATCACGATCTGACACGCCGTCACCTAAGTCAGCATCGGGTCAGCATCAGCCCTGCCAGACCGGGCTTCACGCTACCGAACCTGCACATGATCGTAGGCCCACGAAAAGGCCAACTGACCTGCATGTTCGCCTCTCCACCTGGAGAGATCGTAGGGTCACTCCCCCACGGGCATGCAGGTGCAGTCCATGTCCCCGCTAATTCCCTAATTAGGAATTAGCGAAATCCGTAGCGTTCTTCGCACTCTCCAAGAAGAGTATCAACTCAGGTAGAACTTTACTCTATTGGCAAATTGATGATCTCGCTGGCGCCATGAAACCATCGCAAGATGGGACAGAGTTCGCGCCGAGAGGTCAGCAAACTGTCAGTATCGTTCCGCCGCACGCGACGTGTCTCGTCGGACACTGAGCGTTTCCCAATCTGCTGTGCCAGCCGTCTCCGCCAAGGGCTTCGGCACTGCCCCCAGCACAGCCGTAAGCGCTTCCCCGCCTACCTCGGGGCGGGCGTGTAACGCTGCAGTGGGAGCCAGAGGAACCGCGCGGCTCGGCGACGGCCCCGCACACAGCCCTCGCAGCGCCATGCCAACGAAGGCCAGACCACGACACGCAGGACCCGACCGGGCAGGCCACCAGCCCCGCACCCGAGCCACCCGGCATCGCGTCGCCCTGACCCGGCCTCACCGGAACGGGGACGGAGGGACAACGAACAGCTCGACAACTGCATCGGTTTGCGGAACAGCCCCGAGCATGCCCGTTGATTACACCGTCGCACCGGGAAACACCAAGATCCCCGACAGAGTCAAGGTTTGGCGACGCAGTAGTTGGGTCCGCCGTGGCCTGCGGCGACGGCGGGCGGTGTGCTGGCAAGCACGCTGTCGGCGTTCTGCTCGATGGTGCCCGGCGGTTGGGCAAGGCCGAGGTTGACCTTGATGGGGATGGTCGTGCTGAACGTTCCTGAGCTGCTGGTGGTCACCGAGGCTGTTACTGGGTCAAGGCCCGCGGCGATGACCGTGTTGGTGCCGTTTTGAGTTCCGGTGTCGAAGCCGGTGTCGATCAGCTGCACCGCGGTGCTTGCCGGGAAGTTCAGTCCGGTGACGGTGTCGGTCCAGGTGACGTTGGCACCGGACACGGAGCACGTGCCGGGATTGACGGTAATCGTGGGTGCCGGGTTCGGCGGTGGGGTCTCGAGTTCGAAGTCGGCGGCGAAGTCGTCCTGGGTGACGCCACCGGGCAGGAAGCAGGACACGATCGGGAACTTCCCGGCCCCGCTTCCGCCGTTTTGGGTCCAACCGGTCAGCTGCACGACGAAGCTGTCGCCGGGCGCGGACCAGGATGCGGTGGAAGAGGTCACCTGGCCGGTGAAGGTGGCGCCGGAGGCGGTGACCCCGAACTGCCAGTTGAACTTGATCTGGGTGTTGTCGTTCCAGGTGATCTGCCCGGTGCCGTTGGGCAGGTTGGAGCTGGTGCAACTGTTCGGGCCGGTCGCGGACCCGGAGCCGCCAGCGCCGGAATTGGGGTAGGTGGAGCCGCTCGACCCGGCGATCAGGGTGCCGCCGGAGTCCTTGGCAGTGCCGTCCGGTGATGTGCAGCTGCCGGTCGTGCCGCCCGGAATGCCCACGGGTTCCGTGCTCGCCTTGTTGCCGAGCCATCCCGACGCGCTCGCGGAGACGACCTGCAGGCTGTTGGTGATGGCCGGGTTGAAGGTCAGCCGCACGTCCAGCGTGCATTGGATGTGCACGCCCGGGGACACCGCGTGCGCGGCCGGCGCCAAGGCGACCATGTTGGTCATCCCCAGGCCGACGGCCGCGCCCAGGGCGACCAGGCGGAATCTCAGGGTACGTAGTCGGACTCGGAGTCCAAGCATGATGATCCTCCCGAGAGTTGTGGCTGTGCCGTGCGCCAGACCCTGTTGGTCAGGATTTTCAGGGGCCACAGTGCGGTTGCCGGGAACCATGACTCATGTGACTCATGTGCGTTGTCGACGAGAGCGAACTGACGGGCATCGGTGGCCGCCCAAAAGACGACCCACGGGATTGTTTGCACGGCCGAAACGTGACGCCAATACCCCGAGAGGGGCGGGAAGGAGCAGAGGAGAGACTGCGATCTAACCACTGCCGCATGGACGGTACCCCTGCGGCGGCCGGAGTCAGTGTGTGTCGAGAGGTGAAGCGGCACTGGTCGGCGTCTCCGACAACGTCGGCGGCATCCACCTGCTGTCCCACATCGCCGCAACACACCCTCTCGTGACCAAGGCGTGGGCCGATCCCGCGGCGTTCAGGATCTCCCAGACCGTGGGGGCGGCGATTTGGTGCCCGAGACGGGCCAACCTCCCCCTGGATCCACCTGTGCCCCCACCTCGGACTCTCCTGGGCCAACCGCAGGACGAGCGTCTTGACCGCTGCTCGGGCAGGCGGGCGCCCGGTGCACCGACGCGCGCTGTAGTCCCACTTCGCGCCAATGAACCCCTGTGGTGCCAGGCGAGCAGGGTGCCGGGGTGACCGGGAAGACCTCACGCCAGCGTCGTCGGGGTATCAGCGCGGACAGCACGCGAACCAGAACCGGTCGGCGGACTCGTAGCGGACCGGACCGGCCAACTGCCCGCGCAGCACAGCATTCTCATGCCGCCCCACCAGCAGTTCCGCGTCCTTCGCCCCCCCGCGGAGCAGTACCGACCGTATGGACACCAGCTTCCGAGCCACCTTGTACAGCAAGGACACGATCACGCGGACATGGTCCCAGTGCACCCACCGCACCCCACTCACCTGCGGCGACGACTTTTCGAGCGGGACAGGGTGGAGTGCACCATCAACGAGTTCGCCCACGGACACGGATGCGCCACTGCCGCTACCGAGGACAGCCGAAACCCCACCTGCAACACGTGTTCACAGCAATCGCCGTGAACATCGAGCGCCTCAGCAGCCTGCCACCGACCGAGGAGCCCCCCTCACCGCGACCGCCGACCGCCGACCGCCTTCCAGACCTTCCTGGACCAAGACGAGATCCCCCGGCCGAAGTCCTGGCGAACTCTCGGCAGCTGACCTCGACCACCCCAAGATCCCCGACAGAGCCGAGGAGGATCGCCGGGGCGCCGCGCCTGCTGGAATCAGCGGCTATGCCACGCAGGAGTGTCGATTTGCCGAATCCACAAGGTGCGTGGAAGCCAAGGGGGCGCCGGGCTGCTATCGCCCTGCACGCGTCCTGAAGCTGTTCGTCACGCCCCAGGAGCAGAGGTGGCGGTGTGACGGTGGGAACGCTCCGCGGAACGTGTGCGCCCTCATGCCGGCGCGAGGCAGCATCCCCCGTACTGGTCACAATCGTATTCCAGGTCGCCCAGCATTTCCCTGCAGTTTGGACAGATGGCACGAAACGCGGGGTTGGCACGAAAGAGCATCGTGTTCTTCATTTCGAAGACCGCCTTCACGGCATCCACGCCGTGTTCGCGCACTCCCTGCTGCAAGAACTCGAACCCGCCATACACTTGTCCGCACTCGCACTCAATGCGACTACAGCGGAAGGAATTGACTTCGATACCCAGTTCTGACCTGATCCTGGCCTTCTCCTCTTCCAATACCACTCTGATATTGGAAGACTTGAGGCGTTCCGACGTCCAGTACCAGGCCTTGACCGCCTCGGCCTGGCCTTGGGGCAGGTAGAACGATGCGGCCCTGCCGCTTCTGATGGTCTCCTTGACGATTTCCACGATGACGGAATCATCCGCTGAGATCGTCGCTCTCCCGTCGCCAACTACAGCGTCGATACTGGTCAACAACGACTGTTCCATGACTCTCTCCGCAAAGTTGGCCGCTCTCCCATACCTCAAGAATTAATATGCTTTGGGGCATGCCTTGCACGGAGGCGCACCGTCGATCCACTCAGTTGGAATACTCCATAGGCCCACTGGTACTCCAGTGCGACTTCGTGACCTTGGTTGGACGCAGGGAAGCGTCACACCTCCTCCTGGTCGTCCGGAGTTCACGGGCGCTTCAAGGTGACATTGCTTGCATCACGGTGTCGAGGGGTAATTCCGTGTCCGCCCGAGACGGGCGATCTCACGCCGCACAGGGTGCCACGACCGCGAACGACTCCTCGAAACTCGAAGCGTTCGCTCACCTAAATATTCGCCGTTCGTGCATGCCGCCTTCGCCCGACGCCGTGCTCCGACCAACGAACGCACGGAATAACAACGGCTAGCGCGACGAATTGAGTTGTCGGTGGCGGTCAGGCAGCAGGCGGGTTTGAGGAACGCTTCGCGCATGTCCGCTCGTCGTTCCCACCGCACGCGCAGCCGACGGAAGCGGTGCAGCCAGGCAGTTGGGGCGGCCGCGGTGAGGGGCCTGTCGTGGCAGGTTCTGTTCCGCGCGGCCTCCCGCCGAACCGGACATGACGGTTTCCCTGTCATCCGGCCCACCAGTGACTACGGCGTGAGTGGTCTGGCTGGCGGTTCCGAGTGGATGCGGTCGTGGCAGATGTCGCAGGCCACGACCGTTTTGCGTCGCCGGTGAAGCATGACGCGCGCCCAGTCGGAAGGCTGCCATCCGGCATGTGCGAGGTCGGCGAGAGTGCGGACGTCGTGCACTTGCACGTTGCCCTTGCCTCCGCAGATCTCGCGGGCCAGGAGTCTCGCGATGAGTTCCTTTTGCGGATAGTCCACCCGGACCGGCTCACGATCGGCGATTTCTGCCGCTCGCTGCCGTTGGAGAGGAATCCCACCGAACCGTGCCACCAGTGGTTTCCTGTTCTTCCGCTCGATACGGGTCAAGCTCCACGGCGCCATTCCGCTCCTAAGGTCCATCGCCACGAACCATCACGATCCGACATGCCGTCACCTAAGTCAGCATTGGGTCAGCATCAACCCTGCCAGATCGGGCTTCACGCTACCGAACCTGCACATGATCGTAGGGCCGCGAAATGCCCATCTGACCTGCACGTTTGCCGCTCCACCTGGGGAGATCGTAGAGTCACTCCCCCACGGGCATGCAGGTGTAGTCCATATCCCCGCAATTTCTTAATTAGGAATTGGCGAGAACTAAGCCGCAGTGGCCCATTTTTGACTGGCTGCCAGTGGGTCTACCTCCCGCACGACCTGCCGCCGAAGAGCGCAACGTACTAAAACTTCGCCGCCTGGCTTCTCCGGGTACGGCGTACGGGCTGTCTGCAGTCGTCGTGGCTGATCCCGCTGCAGAAACCCCGTGCCGATTTTTGACGCCGGTGCCTAGCGCAGCCAGGGCTGTCAGACGGCAGCGAGCGGGTCACGGGACCGTGGGTGCGCTGGATGCGGTTTTTGAGCTGCTCGACCGGACGTACACTCCGCCCATGGGTCGCACACGTGCCGTAAGGGAGTGCCAGCAGCAGGCCCCCTGTGCGCTGCGCCCCACCGTTGCGGGTTCGGCGGCCGTCGGCCCGGCGACCGCAGCCGACGCCGAGGCGCCGGAGAACGGTCGCGGGGCGTTGCACGGCCACGGCTAGCGATTCTCAGCTGCCCCTGCCCAGGGGCCATGCCTCCGGTTCGACGCACTTCCACGAACACCGCAGGACTTCGCCCGCCGGGCTGATCTTTGGCTTCCGGCTCTGATCGGACGTGTCCCGCCACCTGCTCCACAGCATCACCGCAGCTTCCGGCGCGCCGCCGGCGCTGCCGCCTGGCGACGGCCGCACAACCGGTCCGAGCCACCTTCGAAGGGATCATTGTGAAGCTGAGCGAGCTGCTTGCCGGGCACGACCACCACGTTGTCCGTGGCGACCCGGAGACGACGTGGATCACCGCGGGAACGACCTTCGACGCCGACCGGGTGACGCCGGGCTCGCTGTTCATCGCGGTGCCCCGCCGCCGTGAAGGCGGTTCCGGCTCCGTCGGGACGGCCCTCGCACATGGCGCGGCGGCGGTACTCGTCGACGGCGGGGAACCGGATCTTCCGGCGTCGGTGTGGTCGGCGGCGGCGGGGGTGTGTGCCGTGCGGGTGCCGGATACCCGGACGGCGGCCGCGGTCGTCGCCTCCCGCTATTTCGGCGAGCCGGGGCGGCAGATGGACATGGTGGCGATCACCGGCACCAACGGGAAAACGTCGGTGTCGTACATGGTCGAGTCGCTGCTGCGGCTCTCCGAGGGCGCGAAGGTGGGGGTCATCGGGACGGCCGGCAGCCGTATCGGCGACGAGCTGATCCCGATGCCGCCCTCGGTGCTGACCACGCCGGAGTCGCCGGACCTCCAGTACCTGCTGGGCTGCATGCGCGACCGCGGGGCCGGCAGCGTGGTGCTGGAGGCCACGTCAATGGCCCTGCTGACGCATCGGGTAGACCGCACCTTCATCGACGTCGGGGTCTTCACCAACCTGACGCAGGATCACCTGGACGATCACGGAACGATGGCGAACTACCGGGACGCCAAGCTGCGCCTGTTCCAGGGCCAGTGCCGGCACGCGGTGGTCAACGCCGACGACCCTGTGGGCGCCGGGATCCAGAGGTTGATGCCCGGCGCGGTGACCACGTATGCCCTTGACACCGAGGCGGACTACCGAGCCACCGACCTCACCGTCGACGCCTGCGGCACGCGCTTCACCTTGCACCACGACGGCCACAAGTATCCGGCGGCGATCCCCGTCCCGGGCCGGTTCTCGGTGGCCAACGTGCTGGCAGCTGTGGCGGCCTGCCACATTCTGGGACACGACATGGGCGGGCTGATCGCCGCGCTCGACCGGATGCCTCCTGTCCCGGGCCGGCTCGAACGCTTTCAGACCCCGCGCGGCACATCCGTGATCGTGGACTACGCCCACTCACCGGACTCCCTGGACAAGGTCCTGACCACCATCCGCGGCTTCGCCCCCGGCCAGGTCATCACCGTCTTCGGCTGCGGCGGGGACCGGGACACCACCAAGCGAGCCGACATGGGAAGGATCGCCGGGACCCACTCCGACCTGTGCATCCTCACCTCCGACAACCCCCGCAACGAAGACCCCCAGGCCATCCTGGACCAGATCGCCCCAGGCATCGCGGCGACCGGCACACCGTTTGAACGGTTCGCCGACCGCCGTCGGGCGATCGCCTTCGCCCTGTCCGTCGCGGACCCGGACGATATCGTCCTGATCGCCGGCAAAGGCAGCGAGCCGCACCAGATCGTCGGTGAGAAACTGCTGCCCTTCAGCGACATGGCAACAGTGCGCGAACTCGCCAGGGCATAGCGGCCCTTCCCGCCCCAGGCACGACCCAGCCCGCACCGCGGCACGACTGAGCCTGCCCGACAGATCACTCCACCTCACGTCGACCGGAACGATCTCGTCCCCCACGAGCATGAGCTGGTTCGTGCGCAGCTTGAGGTGCTCGGCGACCGTCCGCAGCCAGGCACCGCTGCCGCGAGCCGGTTTGCCAGGGATGTCCTCACGAGAGAGGTGGAGAGCGGGCGTGGGCAGCCCGGCCGCCCCCAGGGCGGCTCCGGCGTCGACCGGATCACTGGTGAGCAGTACGAAGGAGATGTCGCGGCCATCTAGCCACTGCAGCAACACTGCGATCCCGTCGTGGGCGCGCCCGTAGGCCCGCAGGACCGCCTTTTGGTCGAACACGACCGCGCGCACCGTGCTGCTCTCGTCCTTGCCTGCCCCTCCCCCAATTCCGTGATCATGATCTGATCCTCTTGCCATGACCTCAGCTGGTCTGCCCGCATACCTGCGGTTTCCGCTTCTCCGCCGAGCAACGCAGGTCTGGCGAGCATCAGCGAGGCCGGACGACCGGGAGGAGGCCGGTCAGACGTTGAGGTCCAAGCCCCGGACCGCTTGGCGATGCCATCGCGTCGGTGCGGCGATGGGCGATCGCGCCGTCGGGACGCTCGGGCATGGGTTGCGCTGCGTACCGACAGGGGCCGCGGCCCAGGTCTCGCGCTGCGCCACGAACAGGGCGGCGGCCAGGTCTATTGGCACGCCCCTAAAGGTTGTTCCGTAACTGGTGTGGCGGATGGTGCGTTGATCGGGCATGGGTGGGGTGATCTCAGCGGATGATCCGAAGTGGATCGAGCCGTTCTCTGGGCTGAGCCAGACGCAGTTCGAGCAGTTGGTGGCATGGGTCCGGCATCGTGGAGGCGATGGCCGGCGGGGGCGACCGTGGGTGGCGATTGTCGCTGGCAGACCGGGTGTGGCTGGTGGCGACCTACTGGCGCACAAACCTCACGTTGCGGCAGGTGGCGCCGCTGTTCGGGATTTCGAAGTCTGCTGCGGACCGGATCTTGGACCACCTCGCCCCGCTGCTGGCCATCTCTCCGGCTGGCCGGCCGCGCAAGGACTCCGTGTACATCGTGGACGGCACGCTGGTGCCGACCCGCGACCGCACGATCTCCGCCTCAAGCAAGAACTACCGATACTCGACAACCTGCAAGTCGTCATCGACGCCAACAGCCGCCTGGTGGTGGCCGTCGGACACCCGCTGCCTGGCAGCCGCAACGACTGCCGAGCCTTTACCGAGTCCGGAGTCGATCGGGCCTGCCGCGGCGCCCCTGTGATCGCCGATGGTGGCTATCGGGGCACCGTCGCGTTGATTCCGCATCGCCGTCGGCGCGGGCAAACCCACCTCGACCCAGTCCAGGAAGCAGAGAACAACGTCCACCGACGTGCTCGGGCCCGTGTCGAGCACGCATTGTCCCGGCTGAAGAACTGGAAGATCCTTCGAGACTGCCGCCTCAAAGCCTCTTTCCCTGGCCTCTACGTGCTCACCCGATGAGCTTGTGCAGTACCGGCGTACTGCCGTCGGCCGCGAAGAGGCCGGCAAGCGCGGCGTCGGGGAGGGACCGGGTCTTCCAGTAGGTGAGGGCGCCGACGAAACCGCCGACGATGACGGCGACCACCAGGACGAGGGCGGCGTGCTGTGAGAACAGCGGGGTGTCCCGCCCTCGTTCGCCGCCGCACGGGCCGGCACCGCATCAGCGGTGCCGGCCCGTTGGCCGTAGCCGGAAGGGCGGAAGTGTTCTCGCCGACCTCGACCAAGCTGGCGGGACACGGGCCCTACCGGCGGGACAGCGCCAGGACAGTGGTCACCAGGAGAGTGACAGCCGTGAAACCCACCCCCAGCGGGGTGCCCAGGGACGGGTGACGCCAGATCACGTAGACCACGATGCCTGTGCCGAGCAGTCCCAGCAGTACCAAGACGAGGATCAGCAGCGACCAGAAGGTACGCGCCGGCACGGTGTCCTGCTGCTGGTTGGTGGCATCGTTCGAAGTTGTTGCGGGCACGGCTATTCCTGTCTGTGTGCGTGCGAAAGCACTTCGGCAAATGGGTGGCTGAACCGTGGACCAGCGGGGAGTTAGCCGCGCAAGTCCGCTGTTCCCGCCCGCCCGGTGGCGCCCCCGGACGACAGGAAGCCCCGCGATGGCGCGGGGCTTCCTGCTCACAGACCATCAGCTGAGGCGAATCCATTCAATAAAGCCCGTGGATCTGCATGCGGATTCTTGGGCGTGCGCTGGGCCCGTCTGCTCTTCGCCAACTGTTGAATGAGCTGCCGGAGCCTGCTACGGCACCCGTGTTCGCCAGCACTTGAATCAGTGCGGCCCTACTGCTAAGCGGCCGGCCCGGAACCACGGCCGTCCTAGCCGCGCAAGTCCCCTTCTCGTGCCCTCTACACGACGCGGGGGTTAGCTGCGCAACCCCGTGCCGACCAGCGCGTTCGCATCCCACGCCCGCATACGCCGAAGGAGCCGGACGGATCGTCCGGTCCCTTCGGGCGCGCGCCGCGGTGCGGCTGGCGGTTCTACGGTCCCTGCCTTTCGGGCTCCGGGGCTGCTCGACCCCGCAGCTGGCGGGCCTTCTCCTGATAGCGGCGCCGGTCCCGCCACCACAACAGCCGGTCCCGGGAGTTCTGCGGAAAGACCGTGCCCAGTACCCCCATCAGCATGCTCGCCATGCTGATCCCGACCACCACCTGCCAGGGGGCGCCCGCCAGGGCCGCGGTGCCCGGAGGCACCGCCGTCAGTGCCATGGCGGCGCGCCCACGGATGCTCTCGGACTGGGTCACAGCGCCTCCCCGGACTCGCTGCGCAGCTGACGGGGCAGCCACACACGACCGGCCTTCTCCGCCCGCTTGATGTCCCGCCGCAACCGGTATCGGTGCTGGCGCACCGCGGCGGCGGTGGTCTTGAGCCGTTCGGCGATCTGGGAGTCGTCGTAGCCTGCGTGGGCAAGCAGCACGACCGCCTGGGACTCGGCAGAGCGCTTGTTGATCAGCTCGGACAGCGAGCCGCCGGCAACGCGTGCGTCGGGTCCGGGGAGGCGGCTGGGCGTTTGCAGCAGCTGAAGCAGTCCGTCGCTGCTGCGCATCGCCACCTCATGCTCCGCCAGGAGCAGCCGGGCGCGCCGCCATCGTAGGTAGACGCGGCGGAACTCCCACACGCACTGTCCGATGAAGTAGGTCGTCAGGGAGCAAGCGCCGTGACGCCCGGCATGCCGTGGGTTCCACCCCCCGCCCACGAGCCCGTTGTCGCGGAAGGACTTCAGCGCCCGCAGCAAGATCTCCACCGCTATCTCGTCGCGAGCCTCGGCGCTGTTGTGCAGCAGGCGGAGGTCCTCGTCGTGGACGTACAGCGCGATACCGCGTCGCTGGTGCTTCTGCTGGGAGAGGCGCGGCAGCTTTCCGCTGCGCAGCATGCCACGCAGCATCGGCAGGCTCTTACGGCACAGATCGTCTTCGAAGACGCGGTATGTAGGGCCGGCGAAGCCGTGATACGCGAGGTCAGCCACCCGCTCCACATCGCGACGAATCCGCTCCGCGCTGCCCCCCACTGCACCCTCGCTGATGTCCTCTTCTCTTGTGTCTTCCTGCAAAAACATAAAACCCCCTCGGATCTCGACTGCGGGCCGCCCCGAGCGGGCCAAGGCGCCCACCCGCAATGACCATGTGGCCTGGTTTTAGCGGCTCTCAGCCGTTGCTATGCAGCGCGGCACCGCGGAAGTAACACGCGACAGAAAAAATCTTTGTGAACGCGACCTTCTTGTGGGCGGTGGTCAGCGCCCGGGTGCTCCAGAAGCGGGAAGAGCTCGCGGAGAAGAAACGCACCGAGCGGGCGGGTCGGTGACCGCTTGCGACTGATGCCCGCGGCCGTGCTCGCCCTGGTCGAGCTGGTCGTGGGCACCTCGCCGCCTGGTGAACCGGGATCCTTGGGTGCGTGTTCAGAGGAAGGGGTGCCAGCCGGTTGCCTGGTAGGCGATGGCTCCTAACGCCGCAATCGCTGCCCCGCTGAGAATCTTGGAGAGGCGTCGGCGGAGCCGGGGCCTCTCCTGGAGGACCACCTTCAGACCACCGATCTTGATGTCGAGGTAGGGACGCGTCCGGTGGGCGGGAGGTCGTGCGCCGCTCATCGGGGGACCTCCGCGGAAATTTGGTCGGAGGACACCGGGCAGCGCGGCGCGCCCTGCTCCCCACGCGCTCCTCCTCGACGCTCAGCTTTGCGTGGCTCTGCTTTCCGTACACGCGGAAATGCTGTCCGTCTCCCCGTCCCAAGCTTGGACGGGCGAGCAGGGTGTGAACCTCGGGATGTATTGGGTGTTTTGCCGGAATCGCTGAAAGTGCTTCAAAACCCGGCCGGCGGCGTGTAACGACGCAGGTTACGAACTCTGCCCCCCGCACGTGCGGGGATGGGTCCGGGAATTGGCGGACCGTGGCGATCACATGGGGTTCTTGGGTCGCTTGTTCGGGCGGTAGCTGGGGCCGTGCGTGATGACCTGGTGGCTGGTGTTGATGAGTCGGTCAAGGAGCGATTCGGCGACAACGGGTTGGGGAAGAGGGGATACCAGTCGCTGGGCGCCCTGTTGCTGGTGATGATCAGAGACCGTCCCTGCCGCTCGCTGACCAGCTCGTAGAGGTCATCAGCCTGGGTGGCATTCAGCTGGCGCATCGCGAAGTCGTCGAGGATGAGGTCGTCGGGACGGACGAGTTCGCGGATCCGTTTCTCCCAGGTGCGGTCCGCGTGGCCGCCGGCCAGGTCAGCCAGGACACGGCTGGTCTTGGCGAAGCGGATGTGGGCGCCCTGCCGGATGGCGAGGTGGCCGAGGGCCTGGGCGATGTGGGTCTTGCCGACGGCAGCAGTTCGGGCCGTCGTGTGCGATGCCCGCTGTGGCTAAATCCCACACCCTCCGCAGGTGAACGGCCTCCGACCAGCACTCTTGGTCGGAGGCCGCTCCTGCTCCCGGTGTCCGTGATTGCCCGCCACTCCCCGTGGTTTCCCGCCCGATCGGGCACGCGAGGGCCACGGTAACTTCCCCGGTGCGAACTACCAGCGCGGTGGTCGCTGCATCACTGACGGGGCTTCCTGTTCGGCTTACGGCGTCACCACTGCGCATCCACAAAACAAAGTGATGAGCCCACCCAAGGCGGGCAAGGTTGCCGGCGGCCAGGACGGCAGCGCGCAGCGGATGTCCTGGCCGATCAGCCCTCTTCAGTCGTGGCGATCCGGCCGGCGTACCGCTGCGTCCAGGTGGCGTCGGTGTCGACGGTGATGACCACGTCGTAGTAGCCCTGCTGGGTCGGCCACATGACGACGTTCGTCTTGCCGCCGTCCACCGTGACGCTCCGGGTGCTGCCGAGGTAGTCGTGGGCGGTGAGTGTGTAGCGCACCGGCTTGGTGCCGCCGTTGTGCAGCGTGAGCTTCACCTGAGCCTCCTGATGGGTCCCCGCGCCCTTCAGCAGGGCGACCTCCACGCGCGGGAGGCCACCGTCTGTCTTTCCAGCGGGCGCGACCTGGCCGGCAAAGGAGCGCACAAAGCCGTCGTTGGAGTAGATCGAGAACGCGTACTTGCCGTCGGTGGCCTTGGTGCCCCAGGTGTACTTGCGCGGCTTGCGCGCGGTGACGGTGAACGGCGTGCTGGAGAACGCCTGGTACTTGTCGGGGAAGACCTGGAAGCTCACGGCCTTGTCCGTCGCGCCGCCGGTCAGGGTCATCGTGGCGGTGACCGTCCCCGCCGCGCGGTCTTCCGAGATCGTCGCGTGCGGATGGAAGCTCAGCGGGCGCGGCTTCATGTGGTCGGCGGCGATCGACACCGGCTGCTCGGCAAGCGGATCCGGGAAGGTGGCGGGCCCCGGCTTTGGGTGAGCGAAGTCGATCGCGCTGGTCAGGTCGCCCGCGATCGAGCGCCGCCAGTCGCTGATGTTGGGGCAACGGAACGGCTTGCCGAGGTGGGCCGCCCAGTTCTCGAGGAACTTGATCGTCGAGGTGTGGTCGAAGACCTCCGAGGCGACGTACCCGCCGCGGGTCCACGGTGAGACCAGCAGCATCGGCACCCGCGCACCGAGGCCGAGCGGGTAGTCGCCGGCGTACTCACGCGCCGTGCCCGGCTCAGGCCACGGCGGCAGCACGTGGTCGAACTTCCCGTCGTTCTCGTCGTAGTTGAGGATGAAGAGGGTGTGGTTCCAGATATCGGGGTTGCTCTGGAGGATGTCGAGCACCTTCTTGACGTAGCGCTCGCCGTGCAGGCTGTCCGCGTCCGGGTGCTCGGACCAGCCGTACGGCGCCACGATCCAGGAAACTGCCGGCAGCGGGTGTTCCGCGCCCGGCCGGCAGGCGTCATGGAAGTCTTTGAGGACCGCGTCGAGGTTTTCGTCGGAGTCGTCGTTCGGCGAGGTCGTGCCGGAGTAGTACGTGGCGTTGCCGCGCCAGATCAGCCCGGTGCCGGGCCGCAGCTTCGGGTCGTCGGCGCTCAGCCCCTCCGGGTCGAACCCCTTGAAGTACTTCAGCTCGTTGTCGCCGTAGTCGCCGACCCAGGTGCTGAGGTAACCCTGTCGCCCGTTGCCGCTGTTGTCGGAGTAGAGCCGCCAGTCGATGCCGGTCTGCTGGAGCTGCTCGGCCACCGTGATCCAGGGACGGGAGTAGTTGGACTCATCGGCGTTGCCCGTCTCGCTGTTGGCGGTACCGCTCCACAGGTACTTTCGGTTGGGGTCGGTCGGCCCGAACTCAGAGCAGAAGTTCTGGTCGGCGATGGTGTACTGGGCGGCGACCGAGTGGTAGAAGCCCATGTAGGCGTCGCTGTGGTAGTTCATGCAGCTTGCGCCGCTGTGCTGCACCCACAGGTCCCACTTGCGGTGGTCGACGTCGCCCCAGGCTCCGTGGTCGTTGCCCCAGGTACCGTCGTCGACCTGCGGGGTGACGATGTTTCCGTTGCCGTCCTTCTGCTGGAAGACGTTGGTGCCGTCCTGGAACCGCAGCGCCTGCTTGTCGTGGAAGCCGCGTATGCCGGGGAACGTGCCGAAGTAGTGGTCGAGGGACCGGTTCTCCTGCATCAGGATCACGACATGCTTCAGGTCGGATATGTCGCCCTTGAAGCCCTTTGGCAAGACGTACCCGGGCTTCGGAGCGGCGTCCGCGCCGCCCGCCCCGGCGGTCGCGCCGAGCACCAGCGTCCCAGCGGCGACTCCCGCGCCCTGGAGGAACCGACGGCGGGTGGCGCCGGTCGACGTCTCGTGTCTGTCGCCGAACTCGGACTCGGGCGTTGGGGTGGTCGGATCGGGGGCCATGGATGCTCCTCACGCGGGAACAGATAGTTAGGCATGGGTACTAGGGCCGTTCACGTAAGCCAGCCGACGCCAACCCCGTGTGAACACTGGCTGAGCGATGACGGGCAACAAACCGACGGTTGTGGGCAGCAGAGCCAGCTGGAACGGTGCGGGTGCTCGGACAACTAGGGTTCTGTCCGGGCGATCACGAGCGAAGCCAGGTAGCGCGCGCCCATTCCGGGGCTGACTCGACGCCAGCAGCCTGCTGCTGGCGTCGCTGCCGGGCACGGCAGCGAACGATCAGGGCGGCGCCGCTGGGTCATCGAGCGGACCATGTCCTGGCTGTCTGGCTACCGGCGCCTGAGCCCCCGCTACGAACGCCACCCCCGCAACTACCTGGCCTTTCTCGGACTCGCAGCCGCCCTCTGCTGCTACAAGCGATACGTCCGCCTCACCACATAGGACACGGTCTTACGGGTTCGCACCCAGACCACTCCAGGAATCAGCGAACCCGTCGGCTTCGAGTCGCCTCCGGTTACAGCGCCCGCCACGGTGCCTCCCTGCCCGACGCCCTCGTGCGGCCCGCCGCCGAGCGCGGGATGACGACGCTCGCGCTGACCGACCGGGACACCGTCGCGGGCACGGTCCGCTTCGCCACAGCCGCCGCGGCAGCCGGCATCCGCCCCGTCTTCGGCATCGACGTTGCCGTCGCCCCGCTCACCCCGCCGGACCCGACCGCCGTTCGTCAACGTACGCCCGTGCGCGGCGGCGCGCACGTGATGGAGCCGCCGCTGCGGATCACCCTGCTCGCGCAGAGCGCGGCTGGGTGGGCGCGGCTGTGCCGTCTGGTGTCCGCCGCGCACACCGAGGCCGACGGCACGGCGCCGGTCGTTTCCTGGCCGGTCCTGCGCGCATACGCCGACCAGGACCTGGTGGTGCTGCTCGGTCCCGCTACCGAGCCCGTACGGGCCCTGTCCGCGGGTCGCCTCGACGTCGCCGAACAGCTGCTCGCGCCGTGGCGGGAGCTGGCAGGTGAGCGACTGCGGCTGGAGACCGTGTATCTGGGACGGCAGGGCACCGGCGCGGGTTCGCTGCGGCTGGCCGCGCGCACCGTGGGCCTGCCCGACCAGCTCGGCGTACGTACGGTGTTGGCGAACGCGGTCCGCTACGCCGACCCCGACCAGCACCGGCTGGCCGACGTGCTCGATGCGGCCCGGCTGCTGCGGCCCGTCGACCGCCAGCACGTAGACGGCGGCGAGCGGTGGCTGAAGCACTCAACCGCCATGACCGCAGCCGCCGAGCAGATCGCCCGGGCCGTCAGCGACGATCCCACCCAGGCCCGGCGCCTGCTGGCCGAGACGGAGGCCACCGGCCACACCCGCGAGCGGACGACGGCATTGGCGCTGCAACGCAGTCTTCTGCCCCAGCGGATGCCCGTGCTCGGTGCCGTCGCGGCCGCCTCGCGCTACCTGCCGGCGAGTTGACGGCGACGCGCCGTGGCCCGCGCAGGGCATCCGGCACCCGCACGCGGACGCGCGGACGGGCAGGTCGAGTTCCTCGACCTGCCCGACGGCCTCCCCCTCGGCCGAGGCGGAGCACCCTTCGAAAAGGGCGAAGCGACACTGGACGACGGAGACCTGCTGGTCCTGTACACCGATGGCTCACCAACCGGGCAGGGTCAGGGCCCCGAGACGAACCCCGCATCGCTCCGTCGGGCGCTGTCCGGCGCCGGGCTCGACGACATCTGCGACACGATCATGGGCCACCTTCCACCGGCCCGTCGGCAGGACGATGTGGCGCTGCTCGTAGCTCGGGTACGCGGCCTTGAGCCGGACCGGCACGTCACCTGGGATCTGGCGGACGATCCCGCCGTCGTGAGCGAAGCACGTGCCCTCGCTATCGGGAAACTGAAGGAATGGGACCTGGAAGAGCTGGAATTCACCACAGAACTTCTGGTCAGCGAACTGGCCACCAACGCCATCCGTTATGGCAGCCCGCCGAACCAGCTGCGGCTCATCCGAGACCGCAACCTCATCTGCGAGGTTTCCGACAGCAGCAGCATCTCCCCCACATCCGCCGTGCCCTGGACACCGACGAAGGAGGACGCGGCCTCTACATGGTCCCCAACTCGCCCAACTCTGGGGCACCCGCTACCACGCCCGCAGTAAAACCATCTGGGCCGAACAGCCCCTCCCCGATGGCACGCCTGCCACTACCGCATAGCTCTGACGGCAACCATTCACATGGAAACGGTGGCCGCAGACTGTTCCCCCTACATCGACTGCCCACTGGCCACGGCGGCGGTTGAGCTCTCGGAGCAAACCCGCCCCGCTCGGGCGTGGAGACCGCCCTACACCGGACACCACTACGGACTTTAAGGCGAGTTTGGACATACTCCGAAAACGCATAAGAGGAAGTCGAATTCCCCCGAATGGCCCAGTGGGTTTACGGCCGAACGGCAAACGGGGCGATGGCGGGATCTCAACGAAATCCAGATGGTCCAGCCGCTTCGACGTGCGTGAGAGAGTGCGGCGTGAATGATGGAGCTGATCTTGTGAGGGTGCTGGTGCTGAAGTGGCACAAGGTGGCGTCAGCGTCCCATCAGCAGGACGTGAACATCGAGCATTGACGTCCGACATACGGAACGCGACCAAGGAGAAAGCGATGTCTCTTACCCTCGACGCTTACCGGCTGCTGGGCCGCTCCGGTCTGCGTGTCTCGCCGCTGGCGCTGGGCACCATGACCTTCGGTGCCGACTGGGGATGGGGTGCCGACACCGACGAGGCGCGCAAGCTGTTCGAGATCTACGTCGAGCGCGGCGGCAACTTCATCGACACTGCCAGCATGTACACCAATGGCAGCTCCGAGCGGCTGCTGGGCGAATTCACCCGCGAAAACCGCGAAAGCCTGGTACTGGCGACGAAATACACGAGCCTGCGCCGACCGGGCGACCCGAACTCCGGTGGCAATCACCGTAAGAGCATGTTCGCCTCAGTGGAATCGAGTCTGCGACAGCTGAATACGGATTACCTCGATCTGCTGTACCTGCATGTGTGGGACTTTCTGACCCCGGTCGAGGAGATCCTGCGCGGCCTGGACGACCTGGTCCGCCAGGGCAAGGTGCTGTACGTGGCGATCTCGGACGCGCCGGCCTGGCAGGTCTCGCGCATGCAGGCCATTGCCGATCTGCGCGGGTGGTCGCCGCTGGTGGCGCTGCAGATCGAATACAGCCTGATCGAGCGGACCGTGGAGCGCGACCTGGTTCCGATGGCGCGCGAAATGGGGCTGGGCGTGATCGCGTGGTCACCGCTGGCCGGCGGAGTCCTCACCGGCAAATATGGCCGCGCCGACCTGTCCGAGCAGCCCGTCGCCGCCTCGCGCGAGGGCACCCGCAAGGACCTCGCTCTCGCCCAGGGCCACCTCACCGAGCGCGGTCTGGCGATCGCCGATGTGGTGAAAGAGATCGCCGCCCAACTGGGCAAGACGCCGTCGCAGGTCGCCCTCGCCTGGACCCTGCACAACCCCGACGTGACGGCACCGATCGTCGGCGCCCGGACCTCGGCGCAGCTGGAGGACAACCTCGGTGCCCTGGACGTCGCATTCGATGCCGCTCACCTCGCCCGCCTGGACGAGGCAAGCGCCATCGACCTCGGCTTCCCCCACGAGTTCCTGGCCCGCAACCGCAGCGCCATGTTCGGCGGCCTGAGGGTCGAAACCCGCTGAGCCGCGAGTATGCGCGCAAGGGCACCGAGATCAGTGGCCCGGCCCGAGTGGCGTTCGCCGTGGCGTTGCTGGTGTGGCCGCCGGTCAGGCGGGGGGCTGGATCGACAGGAAGTGGTGGAAGACGTTGCCCGGATCCCAGTGGGCCTTGATCTGTTGGAGGCGTGGGTAGTTGTCCTTGTAGTAGAGGGTGTGCCAGGGCACGCGGGAGGTGTTCCATTTCGGGTCGGCCAGGTCGGAATCGGGGTAGTTGATGTAGGAGCCGTCGCTGACTTCGCCGGGCACCGGAACGCCGCCGGTTTCGGCGTACACGTCACGGTAGAAATCGCGGATCCAGGCCAGATGGGCTGCGTCGTCGGATTCCTCGGTCCAGGTCGTCAGGAAGATGACCTTCATGACCGCGTCGCGTTGGGCGATGGCGGTGGCCTTTGGCGGTACCGCGTTGGCCTGGCCGCCGTACCCGGCGAGCATCATGAGGCCGGTCGGGCTGGCGGTGGGGTCGGTCAGGTGCCGGTAGATCGTGGTGAGTTGGGTGTCGGTGTAGGAGCGGCGCAGGTAGCCGGCCTTGTTCTTGAACCGAGGGGTGATCGCGTCGCCGGTCTGACCGGTGCCCGGCCAGGTCGTCGGGTGTAGCCACGGCATCGTGGTCCGGGTGTCGGCCGGCGTGGTGCCGGTGCCCGCGGTCACCGCGGTCACCAGGTCGTTCACCAGGCCGTCGGCGCCTGGAATGTCGGCATCGACCCACACATTCATCATGAAGCTGCCCGCGCCGCGGTTCATCAGCTGGAGGACCGCGCACAGCGGCGCGTGCGGCGAGCCGGGTTGGCTGTTGCGTTCGTGCCAGGTGCCGTAGTTGCGCAGCAGCGTGGTGAAGGTCTGCTCGGTCATCTGCTGGTCCCACGCCCACACGAGCTGGCAGTCCAGTCGCCGGGGCGGGGCGGGGCGGGGCGGGCGGCAGGCGCGCGGCAGGCGGGCGGGGTCGGTGCCGGTGGCATCCGGTGTGCGCAGCCAGTACCGGGTGACCACGCCGAAGTTGCCGCCCTCGCCGCCGGCAGCCGGGTGTTCTCCTCGAAGATCTCCTCAGCGCGGCGGTAGGAGAGCCGGGCCCGGCCGGTCTCCGCGCACACATCGAGCGTCGGTGTTCCGGCCGGGGCCTTGCGGTCGGTGATTTACTGCGGCAGTTGCGACCGCGTCTCCGCGACCGAGCATCCGCCCGAATGCGGTTCTGCTGTGCGGACTCGAGGGGAGGGGACGGTCAGTGTCCGACGCCGACCAGGCCCGGCGCCAGCATGCTTACCTGGGTCATGCCCCCAGATCCTCCGTCACGGGCAAGCACTCGGCGAGCAGGTCGACGACGTCGCGCCAGGCGCGCTGCGCGTGCCGTGGGTGGTAGCCGACGCCGGGGACTGCGGGATGGTCGACCGGCGGGTGGTGGAAGGCGTGCAAGGCGCCGCCGTAGACCGTGAGGCGCCAGTCGACGCCCGCGGCCTGCATCTCGGCGGTGAATGCGTTCCGTTGCGCGGGCGGCATGATCGGGTCTTCCGACCCGACCCCGGCCCACACCGGGCAGCGAATGTGTGCCGCCTCGCCCGGTCGGCCCGTGGTCAGTGCGTTGAGTGTCCCGATCGCGCGCAGGCTGACGCCATCACGCCCGAGTTCCAGCCCGATGGCGCCCCCGGTGCCGTAGCCGACGGCGGCGATCCGGTCGGGGTCGGTCCGCGGTTCGGTGCGCAACACGTCGAGCGCCGCATGGCCGATGCCCCGCATCCGGTCGGGATCAGCGAGCAGTGGCATGCAACGGGCCAGCATCTCCTCGGGGTCACCCAAATAGCGCCCGCCGTGAAGGTCGAAGGCCAGCGCTACATATCCCAGCTCGGCGAGAGCATCGGCCCGGCGGCGCTCGACGTCGCTGAGCCCCATGCCCTCTGGTCCGAGCAGCACCGCGGGCCGGCGGTCGACACCGGCCGGGAGCGCGAGGTGCCCGATCATCGTCAAACCGTCGGCCGGGTACTCGACCGTACGCGTCGTAATCGTCGTCATGAGACTGGACTGTAGTGATCGTCGAGCCCGGTCCGGCCGGTGTTCTGCCGCTGGCAGAACAGCGCGGGTGTCCCTCTGAAATACGGCGAGGGCTCACAAGAACCGTCACAATCCCCGTTCACGCCTCGGGTTCGGATGCGGATCGACGCGCCCCTGGGGCAGCGCCATAGGCGGCCTGCTCCTGGCCGCCGGCACCGACGCCGGCCATCCCTTCGCGAACGACGGCGCCTACACAACGGCAGCGGTGGTTGGCATTGCCGCGATGGCGGTCACGACTATGGCCTGCCTCGCTCTCGCCCGCCTACGCTCGCCCGGGGCCGTCCTGACCGCAGCCTCGACCGGCGCGGTGCGGATGCCCTCCAGATGACCGACGTCGCCGTGGCTCGTGCCGTCTGTCGTTCGGCCAGGTCCTGCGAGCACGAACCTGGCCGGACCGGCTGGCCCGAATCGGGGCTGACCGGCGAGGACTCTGCAGCGCCCCGGTTATCCGTCGTTGGGTACGATCGATCTGAAGTGTGAATTCGAAGTCGTATGTGCTCTTCCAGGCACTGGAGGATTCCGTGGCCAAGGGCTACTGGGTCGGTTCCTACCGCTCGATTTCAGACCCTGAGCAGCTGGCTGCCTACAACGAGCTGGCCGGTCCGGCCGTCCAAGCCGGGGGCGGGCGGCTCCTCTCCCGCGGTGTTCGGGTCG
Source organism: Streptomyces natalensis ATCC 27448 (assembly GCF_000935125.1). GTDB lineage: Bacteria > Actinomycetota > Actinomycetes > Streptomycetales > Streptomycetaceae > Streptomyces > Streptomyces natalensis. The sequence continues at coordinate 315,622 of NZ_JRKI01000029.1, forward strand.
TCGCCCACGACGCCGGAATCGCCGAGCGCACCGTGCTGATCGAGTTCGACAGTTTCGATCAGGCCGTTGCGGCCCGCGAGAGTAAGGCCTACCAGGAGGCGCTGGCCGCCCTCTCCGACGGCGTCGAGCGTGACTTCCGCATCATCGAAGGCATTGACTGACCGATGGGGTTAGAGCTTGTCCGGTCGATCATGTGCGGAGCCAGATGACGAGGGCTGCGGTCGTGACGGTGCCGAGGAAGACGTAGCCGCGCTTGTCGTAGCGGGTGGCCACGGCGCGGAACTGTTTGAGCCGGTTGATGGCTCGTTCGATACGGTTCAGGCGGCCTGGCCGAGACCGGCGGCGATCAGGTCCTGCTCGCGCAGCGGTGTGAAGTCGACGTCGAGTTCCGGGTCGTACGCCTCGGGCTGGATACCGAGTTCGTGGGTGCTGTACTCGCCGAACCGGTTGATGTGCTCGGTCAGGTACGGCGAGATGTGTGCCAGGTCCTCCGGATCGACCTCCCATCCCTCCTCCAGCAGCTGCCGCACGATCTCCGCGATGTCCAGGGCATTGTGGAAGATCACCACGTTCGTGAGCAGCGCGTTGAACTTCATCGCCTTCTCCTGCTCGACGGGGTCGTTGTCGGCGATGACGCCGCGGTTGCCGAAGCCGATCCACTGGGAGAACCGGTTGAACGACTCCACCTTGTTCGTCGCCGCGGTCACCCGCCGGCGCAGCGGCGCGTCCGAGAGGTAGCGCAGCAACTGGACAGTGCGGATCACGCGGCCGACCTCACGGAAGGCGGCATAGGTGGCGTTCTTCCGCGACCCGGAGCGCAACCGCTAGCGAGGTCCGGCCCGCCATGTCATGAACAGCCGGCGGCTCATGCCCGGAGCGCCTCCGCGGGCGGGGAGCGAACCAGGTGCCGTTGCACTTCGCGCAGATGGTGGCCGAAACATCTCCACGTAGGCGGAGATGCGCCGGTCTCGGCGTCGAAGTGCTCGCTGGGGCCCGGGGCCGCTCCGCGCAGGCGGAGATGTTCCGGTGATGGGCCTGGCTGCCTACACCACCGCCCGCGAGGTCGGCATGCACTCCGGACTGAACTGACTGACCTTCAGGAAAGTCAGCATGGGGTCAGCATGAGTCCGACCAGAGGTTGTCACACATGACTGAACACGCGACCCGCAGGGTGCTCCCGGAGTCACCGTTTTGAAGCACGGTCGGCCACTCAGGGCCGCACAGCCCGGCTGGCGGCGGACGCACCCGTCACTGATCCACTGACGACTCATAGCAGCAGGTCAGCGCACACGTCCGCGCGGTTTCAAAGATCCGTTCGGCAGCTCGGGGGCGGGCAGTCGATCGCCGTCGTAGCCCTTCACTTCGCCGAAGCGCGCACCATCCGCATCTTCCATCCACGCCGAACGGGCCTCGACGATATCCTGGTGCGACCGCCCCACGAAGTTCCACCACATGACGATTTCCTCGTCGAAGGGGGGACCGCCGAGCAGGACCGTCCGTGCGATGTCGTCCGCATCGTTCGTCAGCGTCAGCGCCTCGCTGCCCGGACAGGCGTAGCCCATCTCCGCGGGACGAACCAGGGCGTCGCCCAGACGTACGTCGCCGTGGTCGACCAAGAGGCCGTGCTCGAAGCCGGGGTCCACGGTGAGCGTGACCGCCGCGCGGGGCTGGAGGAGAATCTCGGCGCCGAGCAGGGGGGTGAAGGTCCGCACCGGGGAGACATCACCTGCGAGGGAGCCCAGGAAGACCCTGATCTCGGCCCCGTCGATCCGCACGGGCTCGGGGGCGTAGTGCTGGAAGTCCCGTTCGGCGTTGCGGTGTTCCTCCGGCAGCGCCACCCACAGCTGGACGCCGTGCAGGATGGTGGTCCGCGGCGTGGACACCTCGGAGTGGCAGATGCCGAATCCGCCCGTCATGAGGTTCAGCTCGCCCGGCCGTACGTAGGCGCGGCTGCCCAGGCTGTCACGGTGCTCGATCTCCCCGCTGAACAGCCAGCTCACCGTCTGTAGGCCGGTGTGCGGGTGCGGGGCCACGTCCATGCCGCCCGTCAGCGAGACGTCGTCGGGGCCGTAGTGATCGGCGAAGCACCACGCGCCGATCAGAGTCCGGGCGCGCTGCGGCAGTGTGCGTCGCACGGTCATCGCCCGGGGGCCGCCGAGGGGCACGTCGCGGGCGGTCAGTACGTCCACCCGTGCCGCCTCGGCCGGCAGCCCGCTGTCCACCGTGGCACCGCATCGCAGCTCCATCGGTTTCGTTTCGGTATTGCTCACGGTGGCCGCCTCCCAGCCCGAAACTTGTTCCAGCTTCAACGATAACGTCGGGCGGCGGCACTGGCAGGTGCGCACCGCGGACCGGCGTCAACCCCTTGATCTCGGTGGCCCCAGCCACTACTTTGCGGTAGACGTCGATCCATGACTACCGAAAGGAGGCGACCGGCGGATGTACACCAGCTCCGATCTTGGTCGCCTCGCCCAGTGCACGGTCTGGGTTCCGGGTCGGATCGCGCACGGCTGCTGAGCACGCCGTTCTGATGTGTCCATGGGTGGCACATGCCGCACATTCCGGGTTTCTCGTCACCGTCTTCCGGCACGTCCCTGTTGCGTGCCGTCGTGCGCCCGCTCCCCTCACGTGGCGCGTCTGAACACAGAAAGCTGCCTGAAATTGGCGAACATGGCGAACATGATGAATCGGCCGATCGCGTACCGAAATGTGGGCCTGACATGGTAGAAGCGCGGATCACGGTCAACGGGAAGGAAACGCCGATTTCACCGGCCGCGCCGCACATCACTGCGCTGGATTTCCTGCGCGAGCGTGGCCTCACCGGCACCAAGGAGGGATGCGCCGAGGGTGAATGCGGCGCCTGTTCGGTCCTGGTGGCCCGTCCCGGGGTGAACAAGCCCACCGACTGGGTGGCGGTCAACGCCTGCCTGGTCCCGGCCGCGTCGCTCGACGGTCAGGAGATCATCACCTCCGAAGGTCTGGCCACCGGCGGCGGTCCCGGCAAGCCGCCCACCCTGCACCCGGTGCAGGAGGAGATGGCGGTCCGCGGCGGCTCCCAGTGTGGCTACTGCACGCCGGGATTCATCTGCAGCATGGCCGCCGAGTACTACCGGCCCGACCGCTGCGCACACGCGGACTCGGACGTGGACTCGGACTCGGACTCGGACGACAGCACGGACGCCGAGCACGGTCCGAACGGTTTCGATCTGCACGCGCTGAGCGGAAACCTGTGCCGCTGCACCGGTTATCGCCCGATTCGCGATGCCGCGTTCGCCGTCGGTACGCCCGTCGACGAGGACCCGCTGGCGCAGCGTCGCGAGCAGTCCCCGCCCGCTCCGGTCGCCACCGAATACGCCCAGGACGGCGGGGTGTTCCTGCGGAGGGACACCCTGGCCGAAACGCTCCAGGTGCTGCGCGAGCGGCCCGACGCCGTGGTGGTCGCAGGCTCCACCGACTGGGGCGTCGAGGTCAACATCCGTTCCCGCCGGGCGGATTGCGTGGTCGCCATCGACCGGCTGCCCGAACTGCGGGAGCTGCGCGTCGAATCCGACCACATCGAGATCGGGGCGGCGTTGACGCTCACCGAGATCGAGCGTCGTCTCGACGGTGACGTCCCGCTGCTGGCAGAACTGTTCCCGCAGTTCGCGTCCCGGCTCATCCGTAACGGTGCGACCCTCGGCGGCAACCTGGGTACCGGCTCCCCCATCGGTGACAGCCCGCCGGCGCTGCTCGCGCTGGAGGCGTCGGTGGTGCTCGCCGACGCCGACGGCGAGCGCGAGGTCCCGCTGGCGGACTACTTCACCGGCTACCGGCAGAGCGTGCGCAGGCCCGGCGAGCTGATCCGCGCGGTGCGCATCCCGCTGCCGCTGTCGCCGGTCGTGGCCTTTCACAAGATCGCCAAGCGGCGTTTCGACGACATCTCCAGCGTGGCGGTCGCGTTCGCGCTGGACATCGAGGACGGGATCGTCCGCACGGCACGCATCGGCCTGGGAGGCGTGGCCGCCACCCCGATCCGCGCCCTCGCCACCGAAGCGGCTCTGGAGGGCAAGCCGTGGGCGGCGGAGACCGTCGAGGCGGCGGCCCAGGTGCTCCGGTCCCAGGGCACGCCGATGAACGATCACCGCGCCAGCGCCGAGTACCGCTCCGCGATGCTCGGCCAGAGCCTGCTGAAGCTGTACGCACAGACCACCGAGGCGGTGTCGTCATGAGCCATTTGTCCGAGCGTCCCGAAAAGCCCGTCGTCGGTCTCCCGATGCCGCACGAGAGCGCCAACCTGCACGTCACCGGCACCGCGCTCTACACCGACGACCTGGTCCATCGCACCAAGGACGTGCTGCACGCCTACCCGGTCCAGGTGATGAAGGCGCACGGCCGGATCACCGCCCTCCGCACCGGCCCCGCGCTCGCCGTACCGGGTGTGGTCCGCGTGCTGACCGGAGCCGACGTGCCCGGCGTCAACGATGCGGGGATGAAGCATGATGAACCGCTGTTCCCCGACGAGGTCATGTTCTACGGCCACGCGGTCGCCTGGGTGCTCGGCGAGACCCGGGAGGCGGCCCGGCTCGGTGCGGCGGCCATCGAGGTGGAACTCGACGAACTTCCCTCCGTGATCACGCTGCCGGACGCCATCGCGGCCGGCAGTTTTCACGGCGCTCGGCCCGTGATGCTGACCGGCGACGTCGATGCCGGTTTCGCCGACTCCGCGCAGGTGTTCACCGGCGAGTTGCAGTTCTCGGATCAGGAACACTTCTACCTTGAGACGCACGCGGCGCTGGCCTATGTCGACGAGGCCGAGCAGGTGTTCGTCCAGAGCAGCACCCAGCATCCTTCGGAGACGCAGGAAATCGTCGCGCATGTGCTCGGTCTGCACAGCCATGAGGTGACCGTGCAGTGTCTGCGGATGGGTGGCGGCTTCGGCGGCAAGGAGATGCAGCCGCACGGGTTCGCGGCCGTCGCCGCGCTCGGCGCCAAGCTGACCGGCCGGCCGGTCCGGCTGCGGCTCAACCGGACCCAGGATCTGACCATGTCCGGCAAGCGGCACGGGTTCCACGCCACGTGGAAGATCGGCTTCGACGCCGACGGCCGCATCCAGGCCCTGGACGCCACCTTGACCGCGGACGGCGGCTGGAGCCTGGACCTCTCCGAGCCGGTGGTGGCCCGTGCCCTGTGCCATATCGACAACACCTACTGGATTCCCCACGCGCGCATCGCCGGTCGCATCGCCAAGACCAACAAGGTCTCCAACACCGCCTTCCGCGGCTTCGGCGGGCCGCAGGGCATGCTGGTGATCGAGGACATCATGGGCCGGTGCGCGCCACTGCTCGGCCTGGATCCGATGGAGCTGCGGGAGCGCAACTTCTACCGGCAGGGCCAGTACACGCCGTACGGACAGCCGGTCGCTCACCCCGAACGGATCTCCGCCGTCTGGCAGCAGGTCAAGGACAACGCCGGCATCGCCGACCGCAAGCGCGAGATCGCGGCCTTCAACGCCGCGCACCCGCACACCAAGCGGGCACTTGCCATCACCGGCCTCAAGTTCGGCATCTCGTTCAACCTCACCGCCTTCAACCAGGGCGGCGCGCTGGTGCTGATCTACAAGGACGGCTCGGTCCTGATCAACCACGGCGGCACCGAAATGGGCCAGGGCCTGCACACCAAGATGCTCCAGGTGGCCGCGACCACGCTGGGCATCCCCCTGCACAAGGTGCGGCTGGCCCCGACGCGAACGGACAAGGTCCCCAACACCAGTGCCACCGCCGCCAGTGCCGGGGCGGATCTCAACGGTGCGGCGGTGAAGAACGCCTGCGAGCAGTTGCGCGAGCGGCTGCTACAGGTGGCCGCCGGCCGGCTGGGTTCGCATGCCTCGGACGTGCGCATCGTCGAGGGCGTCGCGCGCAGCCTGGGCAGCGACAAGGAACTGGCCTGGGACGACCTGGTGCGCACCGCGTACCTCCAGCGGGTTCAGCTGTCGGCGGCCGGTTTCTACCGGACCGAGGGTCTGCACTGGGACGCCAAGTCGTTCCGGGGCTCGCCGTTCAAGTACTTCGCCCATGGCGCCGCCGCGGCTGAGGTGGAGGTGGACGGTTTCACCGGCGCGTACCGCATCCGGCGGGTGGACATCGTGCACGATGTCGGCGACAGCCTCTCCCCGATGATCGACATCGGTCAGGTCGAGGGTGGCTTCGTGCAGGGCGCGGGCTGGCTGACGCTCGAGGACCTGCGCTGGGACGCCGGTGACGGGCCGCACCGCGGCCGGCTGCTGACCCAGGCCGCGAGCACGTACAAGCTGCCGAGCTTTTCGGAGATGCCCGAGGAGTTCAACGTCACGCTTCTGGAGAACGCCACCGAGGAGGGCGCGGTCTACGGGTCCAAGGCGGTGGGTGAGCCTCCGCTGATGCTGGCGTTCTCGGTGCGAGAAGCGTTGCGGCAGGCCGCTGCCGCGTTCGGGCCGGGCGAGGTCAGCGTCGAGTTGGCCTCGCCTGCGACGCCGGAAGCGGTGTACTGGGCGATCCAGGCGGCTCGCCAGGGCGGTGCCTCGCGGAAGAACGGTCATGCCCCGGGCGCGCTTGCCGCCAACGGCCATACCGCGGAGGCCAAGGTCCGTACCGACGCAGAAGCGTTGAGCGATGCCTGACATGACGTGGCTCACCGCGGTCGCACGGCTGCGAGCAGGCCGGGAGCCCGGCGTGCTGGTGACCGTCGCGACCGTGCGCGGCCATGCCCCGCGCGACGCCGGTGCGAAACTCGTCGTCGGGCAGACCGAGACATGGGGCTCGATCGGTGGCGGCAATGTCGAGGCCGTCGCGATCGATCGGGCCCGGGAGATGATCGCCGCGGCCAAGCCGGAGCCGGAGCTGATCGACTTCACCCTGAACGACAAGGTGACCAACCAGCATGGCGTGCAGTGCTGCGGCGGGACGGTTTCGGTGCTGCTCGAACCGCTGCCGGTGCCACGGGCGGTGGCGATCTTCGGCGTCGGGCACATCGGGCTGGAACTGGCGCGCATCCTGGCACGTCAGGACCTCGACCTCCATCTGATCGACAGCCGCTGCGACATGCTCGCGAAGGAGCGGCTCGACGTGCTGGCAGACGCGGTGGCGCAGGTGCACGTGCATCACACGCCGCTGCTGCCCGAGGAGGTGCTCGCGGAGTTGCCGCGCGGCACGCACATCCTGATCATGACCCATGACCACGCCGAGGACGCGGCTCTGTGCGACGCCGCCTTGCGCACACCCCATCTCGGCTTCATCGGGCTGATCGGGTCGGCGGCCAAGTGGGCGCGGTTCCGCAAACGCCTCGGCACCGAGGGCGGTCACGACGAGGCCACCGTCGATCGGATCAAGACCCCGATCGGGCTGGCCGACATCACCGGCAAGGAACCGGCGACCATTGCCGTGAGCGTCGCTGCCGATGTGCTGCGCCGCTTTGAGACCGAGGGGACCTGACTCTCCCACTGGGTCGGCTCAACCGGATCGACAGGGGCCCCGCGCTCAGGGCCGCTGCCGTCCCAACTCGCTGTTCATCCTGGCTCGGCTCGTCGCGAGGAGCTCCTGGGTCTGCCGCTCGATCTCTTCGGGATCCAGGCCCAGGGCTCGCCCCAAGTTCGTCGACCAGACCTCCGAACGCACACTGGCTTCGAAGTTGAGATCGGCGCGAATCGTGTCGCGCGCGGCCTGACGGTTCTGGCTGACCATGACGAACGTCGACAGGAAGATCGCCTCAAGGCTGACGATCATGGTGAGCAGCCCGAAGGGAAAAGGGTCGAAGACCGCGGCCTGACCGAAGATCCCTTCGTTGATCATGATCCAGCCGGCGAACCACACCATGTGCACATACACGAACACCATCGATCCCGCGAAAGCGGTGATCACGTCCGCAATGTGGTCCTGCACACCGCGCCCACGGGCGAAAAGCTCCTGCTCATGTGGGAGGCGGATGACGGGGCGAGGCCGAGGACCACCCGCCGAACTGCCGCGATGGGGCGTCATGCCCTCATCCTGCACGCGCCGGGGGCGGCAGCGGGGAAGAACGGTCTCCTCGGCGCGTTGACACGGGGGCGCGGGAATCAAGGACGCTGACATGTGACGCCGTGGCCGCAGTTGTATCTGGACCGCCCCACCCGACGACCCTGCCCCCACGCCTGACCGAGCGAGCCCCTAATATCATTTCGCGTTCTCCGACGGACGCTGACGCCCGCTGGGTCGTGCCCGCCGCCCAACGCCCGATACGACACGACGACGTCCACCGCATGGCGATGGAGTCGAGCATCGAGGAGAGGTACGTTCATGCGCGCCCGGAGCATAGCCGCAGCCACCGCAACAGTATTGGGGCTGGTGGCCGCTCGTGACCTTGTCCAGAAGAAGCACGCACTGCTCCGGAACTTCCCGGTGATCGGGCACGCCCGGTACCTGCTGGAGACGATCGGGCCGGAGCTGCGGCAGTACATCGTGACCTCCAACGACGAGGAACGCCCGTTCAGTCGTGACCAGCGCACCTGGATCTATGCGTCGGCGAAGGGGGAGAACAACTACTTCGGGTTCGGAACCGACAACGACGTCGAGCACATGCAGGGGCACGCGTACCTGAAGCAGCGCACATTCGCCGGCACGCTGCCCGACGCGCACGACCCACAGGCCCCACTGCCCTCGGCCAAGGTGCTGGGCGGGCCGCGCGGGCGCGCCAAGGCGTTCCGGCCGGCGAGCGTGGTGAACATCTCGGCGATGAGCTTCGGATCGCTCTCCGGCGCGGCGATCACGGCCCTCAACAAGGGAGCGGCGCTGGCGGGCGCCATGCAGAACACGGGAGAGGGCGGCCTCTCGCCGCACCACCGCAACGGCGGCGACCTCGTCCTTCAAATCGGTACGTCCTACTTCGGCTGCCGCAACGAGGACGGCAGCTTCAACATCGACAAGCTCAAGGATGTGGTCGCCGGCGCCCCGGTCAAGGCGATCGAGATCAAGCTCTCCCAGGGCGCCAAGCCAGGGCTGGGCGGGATGCTGCCGGGCGCGAAGGTGACCCCGGAGATCGCCGAGATCCGCGGCATCCCGCTCGGCGAGGACTGTGCCTCCCCGTCGCGGCACACCGCGTTCAGCGACGTCGACTCGATGCTCGACTTCGTCGAACTGCTCGCCACCGAGACCGGGCTGCCGGTCGGGATCAAGAGCGCGGTGGGAGAGATGGAGTTCTGGCAGGAACTGGCCACGCTGATGGCGCGTGGTGACCGTGGTGTCGACTTCGTGACCATCGACGGCGGCGAGGGCGGCACCGGGGCGGCACCGCTGACCTTCTCCGACTCGGTGTCGCTGCCCTTCCGGATGGGCTTCTCCCGGGTCTACGGCGCCTTCGCCGAGCTGGGGCTGACCGACGACCTGACCTTCATCGCCTCCGGCAAGCTCGGCCTGCCCGAGAACGCCGCCGTCGCCTTCGCTCTGGGTGCCGACATGATCAACGTGGCCCGTGAGGCGATGCTGTCGATCGGCTGCATCCAGGCGCAGAAGTGCCACACCGACAAGTGCCCCACGGGCATCGCCACCCAGAACCCGTGGCTGGCCCGTGGCCTCGACCCGACCTCGAAGGCCACCCGGGCCGCCGTCTACCTGCGCACCCTGCGCAAGGAGCTGATGAAGGTATCGGCGGCCGTCGGAGTCGCCCACCCGGCACTCATCACGGCCACTGACATCGAGATCATGAACGGCGACTACGAGGCACGTACCCTGGCCGGCGTCTACGGCTACAAGGACGGCTGGGGCGAGCTGGGCCCGCACCTCGCCGAGGAGATCACTGCACTGCTCACCACCAAGCCGACCTCCGTACAGAAGCCGGCCGTCTGACGCGCCGACCGCGGCAAGTCCGCACTGACTGCTCTACTCTCCTGCTCGGAGCACGCGCGTGGCACCAGCCGGTGTCGCCCGCGTCGTCCTTGCCCACGAACAGTCCCTGCTTAGGTGATCGCAACATGCCCGAAAAAGTGAGATTCCCCAGCGTCGTCGGCCCCGAACTGGCCGGAGTGATCGACCTGCCGGAGGGCGAGATCCGGGGCTGGGGGATCTTCGTACACGGATTCACACTCGGCAAGGACTCGCCGGCCGCCTCGCGCGTCAGCAAGCAGCTGGCACGCGAGGGGATCGGCATGCTGCGCTTCGACAACCTCGGAATCGGGGACTCCGACGGCGACTGGGGGGACGGTTCCTTCACCGTCAAGGTCCAGGACACGGTCCGTGCCGCAGCGCTGATGGCGGAGCGAGGGACGCCGGCAGACCTGCTGGTGGGGCACTCATGGGGAGGCGCCGCCGTCCTTGCCGCAGCGGCCGAGGCAACCGGCGTCCGCGCGGTTGCCACGATCGGGGCGCCCGCCGACCCCAGCCACGTCGAACGACAGTATGACGCGGTCGTGGATCGCGTTCTCAGTGACGGCTCGCACGAGTGGTTCGTCGGCGGGCGGACCCTGGTCCTCAAGCGCGCCTTCGTCGAAGACGTCCGCCGTGCTCACCTGCGCGACCGGATTCGCGAGTTGGACCTGCCGCTGCTCGTCCTGCATTCGCCGACCGACAACACCGTCGGCATCGACGATGCCGGGGAGATCTTCCGCGAGGCACGACACCCGCGAAGCTTCGTCTCACTCGAAGGAGCGGACCATCTCCTGACCGCACGGGGACAAGCGCAGCGAGCCGCCCACATCATCAGTGCCTGGGCCGATCAGTACATCCACGGGGGCGGGATCGCCGCCAGGTGATCAGCCGCCCGGTGATCAACGGAATCATTTCGTAATCACCCGAAGGCGTTCCAGAACGCGCAGTGGTGGCGGTGCTGTGCCGTGCGGGTGGGGACGATGTGGTCCGGCGCCAGGGACAGCACCGTCTGCCGGGGCCAGTACGGCGACGACGGGCCGTTCGGGTCGGCGGTGCGGGCGAAGCGGGTCCAGTAGTCGATCATGGCGTCGGCCAGCCGGTGCTGTGCCGCGGTCAGGTCGCGGGGGCGGCCGCCCAGGTCGAACAGGTAGGGCAGTTCGCTCGCGTGCGGTGCGCCGAGCGGGAACGGCGGCGTGCCCGGGGTGAGCGGCGGGGCGTGCTCGTCGGCGAACTCGTAGCGCCAGACCGGTACTTGGGCGGCGAGCCGGCCGTCCGTGCGCGCCGTCGGGCAGGCGAAGTCCGCGTCGCCGATGACCGCGCCGAACACCGGGCCGCCGCCGGTCCGGTGCACCGGGTACTCGCGGACGATCGCCTTCGCCTGCCCCGGGGCGGGGAAGAAGGTGGCCGCGACGTCGGGCCAGGTGTCGGGGGTGACGGGGTGGCCGGCCTGGACGATGCCGGCGGCCCAGCCGTTGCCCTCGTCGTGGTTGTTGCCGAGGAGTACGGGGACGTGGTGGAAGTGGCCGGCGGCGATCGCTGCCGCGGGGTCGCGAGGCAGCAACAGGGTTGCGTAAGCGGGCTGTTGATCGGTGTTCTGAGCCGCGAGGAGACGGGAGACGTGCACGCGCCGCAGGCAGGCCACCACGTCGTGGGCCGTGCCGCAGCCGACCTTTGCCGCGAGGGCCGTGCCCTCGGCGCGCGCCGTGGACAGGGGGACGGAGGACGGGGCGAACGGGCGATCGGGGCGGCCTGTGCAGGGGCCGCTTTCGACGATCGCCCGGTCGAACAGGCCCGTGGCGGCGGGTGAGGCGAGCTGGGCGCAGACGCTGTAGCCGCCCGCCGACTCGCCGGCCAGCGTCACGTTGTCCGCGTCGCCGCCGAAGGCACCGATCTCGGCACGGACCCAGCGCAGCGCCGCCTGCTGGTCGGCCAGACCGAAGGTGCCGGAGCCGGGCAGCCCGCCGTGCGCGAGGAAACCGAGGGCACCGAGGCGGTAGTTGACGGTGACCACCACGGCGTCGCCGCGGGTGGCCATGCGATGGGCGTCGTACGAGCTGCCCGCTCCGGTGGTGAAGCCGCCGCCGTGCAGCCACACGATGACCGGCCGGGGGTGTGCCGGGCGTGCGTCGTCGGGCGTGGTGACGTTCAGGTGGAGGCAGTCCTCGTCGGTGCTGCCGCCGGGTACCTCGCCGGCCGGCTGCGGGCAGGCGCTCGCGGGGCGGGTCGCGTCCCGTACCCCGGACCAGGGCGCCGCACTGCGGGGCGGCGCCCAGCGCAGCCTGCCGACCGGGGGCGCCGCGTAGGGGATGCCCTCGAAGGTGCGGTAGCCGTCGTGGGCAGCGCCCCGCACCGGGCCGTCGTGGGTGCGCACCGTCGTGGCGGCGGGCCGGACGGGCTTCGTCGTGACGGCGGCGGGCCGGACGGGCCCCGTCGGTGGTGCTGCGGAACAGGCCGTCGCGAGCACGGCGGTCAGGGTGCAGCACAGGGCGGTCAGGACGCGGTGCATGCTCATCGTCTCCCCTTGTCTCCCCATCCGGTCAGCTGCCGCCCATGCCGCCCTGCGCGGCGATCATGGTCATCGGCAGGGCGCGTACGGCCTTCTCCAGGCCGGGTGCGAGGGCGGCGAGAGAGCCCGTGCAGGCGTCGATACGGGCCGGGCAGGTTTTCTGGTCCTGCCGGGAAACGACCGGGCGGAGGTCGCCCGCCGCGGCCAGCGCCAGCAGCGCGGCGTCGGCGGCGGGGATGTCCCGCACGGGGCCGTCCCCGTGCAGCGCCGCGGACACGCGGGTGCGGAGTGCGGCGGGCACGGCGCGATCCGTCACGGTCAGCCGCCGTGTGCCGAAGCGGGTGCGGGGTGCCTGCACGGTGAGGAGTCCCGCCGTGGCGAGCCGGTCCTCCACCTCCCTCAGGGTCCGCTTGCGGTGGCGGCGCACGAGGTGCTTCCAGCCGTGCGCGGCGGCGGCGTCGCGCAGCACATCGTCCAGGACGGGGTCGCCGGTCGGTTCCGTGCCGGACACGGTGACCGTGCCGCCGTCCTCCCCCAGCCGGCCGCGCAACGCGAGGTCGACGAGGGCGGCGGCACGGACCAGCAGCTCCGTCCGGGAACGGTTGTAAGGGCCTTCGGCCGCGTCGTCGTGGGCGAGCAGATACATGCAGGAGGTCAGGTCGTCGTTCACACGTCGACGCTATGGCCGGGTACCCCTGCCACGGATCGGCCACGGGAACGGACCGCCACTGGGAACGCAGGAGGATCGCGGCCCGGACTCCTCCTTGAGGAGGAGGCGGCATCGGGGCCGTCAGGGGCGACGTGGCTCCACAAGGCCGTGGTCGTAGGCGGCGACGACGGCCTGGACGCGGTCGCGCAGGCCCAGTTTGCGCAGCACCGCGGTGACATGGTTCTTGACGGTGGCCTCCGACAGGCGCAGTCGCCCGGCGATCTCCGCGTTCGACAGCGCCTGCCCGATCAGGGTGAGTACCTCCCGCTCGCGGCCGGAGAGGTCTTGCAGGGAGGGCGGCGGTGCCGGATCGGGCGTGGTGCGCAGGAACCGGTCGAGGACGCGGCTCAGCACGGTCGGGGCCAGCAGCGCGTCGCCGCGCGCGGTGAGGCGGATCGCGTCGACGAGTTCGGCGGGGCGGATGTCTTTGAGCAGGAAGCCGCTGGCCCCGGCCCTCAGGGCGTCGACGACATGTGCGTCCACGTCCCAGGTGGTCAGTACGAGCACGCGGGCCCGGCTGTCGCACCCCGCGATCTGCCGGGTCGCCTCGATACCGTCCACGACGGGCATGCGTACGTCCATCAGCACCACGTCGGGCGCCAGTTCCCGCGTCAGCCGCACCGCCTCCCGGCCGTCGGACGCCTCACCGACCACCTCCAGGTCGTCCCTCGCATCGATGATCATGCGGAATCCGGTACGTACCAGGGCCTGGTCGTCGGCCACCACCACGCGCAGCGTCATGACGCGTCCTCCACCGGCAGCTGCGCCGCCACCTCGAACCCGCCTCCGGGCAGCGGACCGGCGCGCAGGCTGCCGCCCACGAGCCGTGCGCGCTCCTTCATCCCGACGAGCCCTCGCCCCGCTCCCGCCATGGCCGAACCACCTTGCCGCGTACGGCCGTTGTCGACCACTCCGATCTTCACGTACTCCCCTTCGACCGTCACGCGCACGCTCACCTCGTCGGCTCCGGCCGCGTGGCGCAGCGTGTTGGTGAGGGCTTCCTGGACGATCCGGTACGCCGCCAGGTCCACCGCGGCGGGCAGCCCGTCGGTGGCGCCTTCGCGGTGCACCTGCACGGTCAGCCCGGTCGCGCGCACGGTGTCGGCCAGCTCGTCCAAGCGTGCGAGCGAGGGCCCCGGCTCCCGCTGCTCCCCGGCTCCTGCCCCGGCCCCGGTCTCCTCCGCATCGGGCCGGAACGCACGGAGCAGCAGACGCAGTTCGCCGAGCGCCGAGCGGGCGCCGGTCTCGATGGCCCGTAGCGCCTGACGGGCCTGGTCGGGCCGTTCGGTGAACACGTCGTCGGCGGCACCCGCCTGAATGACCATCACCGACAGGGTGTGCGCCACGACGTCGTGCACCTCGCGTGCGATCCGCGCGCGCTCCTCCGCCACGGCCCGGCGCGCCTCCGCCCTCGCCCGTGCCCGCTGCGCCCTGCGCCACTGCCCCGCGGTCCACGCCAGGACCACCGTCAGCAGATAGACCGCCAGTCCCGCAGGGCCGCCCGCCCCGAACGCCGGCGGCGCCGGCAGGCACATCGCCGCGAGCGCCCACAACGACACCCGCCGCGGCCTGATGGCCGACAGCACGCACAGCGCGACCTGCGCCGCGAGCAGCGCCCCCGTCAAGGACACCGCGGGCAGCAGCGCCCACACCGCGAGCCCCGTCGCCGCGTTCGCGGCCAGTACGGCGACCGGGGCGCGCGCCTGCCACCTCAGGACGCAGACCTGCACGAGGACCAGGGCCACGGCCACGGGCAGTCGCCGGCCGTGCTCCGCACCGACGACGAGCACCGAGGTGCCGAGGACGGCAAGCACCAGACCGGCAGACTTCCCCCACAGCACCCGGGCCGCCCGGGGCGACAGCTCACCCTGCGCTTCCTCTGCGAAGGTGTTGTCCGGCTGTCTGCTGCTGCGGTCCACGCCCCGACCCTAGCCGCTACTGCCGAAGCGCAGCGGTGACCGCCCAGGTCCTGAACGACCCGTATGTACCCTCGCCTTGCCTGGTCCGGAAGCGGGCCGAATGCTGAGGGAGTCTTCGGACCTCACCCCCAGGGCCGGTCCACCTCCGGCCGCAAGCGAGACTTGACCGCACAGGGCAATCGATACGGGGAATACGGGGAATACACAGTGACGACCAAGGCGATACAGCCGCAGAGCACTCCTGGGGGCAACAATGACGCCTCTGCCCCCTACCGCTGCTTTCCAGCAGCGGAGTTACACCAGAACCTGGCGGCACACTCCGAGGAACAGCTCAAGCTTTTTCTGGAGTCCTGGGAGGATCTGCCCGTCGACTCCTACATGAAGGACGGGGCGGACTACCGTCGTCGACGGTACGGATCCTTCCGTTGGGCGGCCGGAGAACTCGTGGCGGACCCGGCGGGTGTCTTCCATCAGACGCAGGAGGTCAACTCCCTGCACGGCGGGGTGGACCGGGCCTTTCCCCCGTTGTCGGAGAGCGTGCGGGAATCCGCAGTGCTGGACACCCTCATTCACTTCTTCATGGCACGTCTTCCCGGCGAGTTCGACCCGGTCACCAGCGGTGTCGGAGTGCACCAGATCCGCATCACAGCGACGCACGACGCCGACGGCCTCCCGGCCCCTGAGGGAGTCCACGAAGACGGCCACCACTTCGTGGCCCAGGTCCTGATGCGCCGCACCGACGTCGACGGCGGCGAGTCGCAGATCTTCGACCGGAACCGCAGGCCGATCCACCGCACCACACTGCTCGACACGTTCGAGTCCCTCGTGATCGACGACCGCCGGGTCTTCCACGGCGTCTCCGCGATCCGCCCGGTGGACGGGGTTCGCCGAGGCATCCGCGACATGCTGCTGATCGACTACTTCCCCATCAGATCCCGGTAGGGCTGTGGTCGAGGCGAGCGGCGGAGGGCGGTGGGCACAGGGCCGGCAGAGTGTCGTAGTGCCAGGTGCCAGACGGCCACCAGGGCGCCGGTCAGCAGCGCGCTGTGCCACAGCAGGGCGTCCAGTCGGCCTGCCTCTAGGTAGCTGCCCGCGGCCACGGCCACCAGTGCGCACACGGCGCGGTCGACGATGCTTTCGACGGAGAGGAGGGTGGCGCGTGGTGCGCCGGGGGGAATGGCGTCGTTCACCAGCTTGCGCTGGAGCGGGTAGGTGAAGCCACAGACGGCGGCGAACAGACAGAGCAGCACGATGACGGTCCACGGGCCGCCAAGCGCGAGACCTGCCAGTGTCCCGGCCATCGCGAGGCTGAGCAGTGTCACCCATGACGCCGGCCGCAGCCGTGCGGTGAGCCACTGCGGGCGGGCCGAGGCCAGCGCCTCCGCGACGGTCATGGCAGCCAGTACGGCGCCGTGCGAGCTCTCACCGATGCCGTGGTCCAGCAGCACCGGCTGGAAGAGGTTGACCTGGCAGATGCGGGAGAGGGTGAAGACCGCCACGCCCTGCACCATGACCAGGGCGAGCCACGGGGTGGCGCGCAGGGTACGCAGCGCCGCGGTGGCGTCGCGCAGGGCCGTGGGGCGGCGGCGCGCTCCGGCCGTGGGTGGCGAGGTGGCCCGGCCCGGCAGGACCATGGCGCACACGACGGAGCCGGCGGCGCTGAGGGCGCTCAGTGCGTAGGGCGCACCGTGCGCGAGGTTCATGAGCGGGCCGACCAGCGGCCAGCACAGCACCTTCGCGCCCAGGCCCCACGCCCGCGCCTGTCCCTCGGCTTTCAGATAGTGCTCGCCCGCCCCCTGAGCACGCAGGCTGTCGTAGAGGTAGGCGCTGGCGGCGCCGGAGGTCAGGGAGCGACCGGCGGCGATCGCCAGGAAGTGCGCCAGGAAGCCGGTGTAGGTGGGAGCGAGGAGGGGGGCCAGGTTGGCCGCGGTCATCACCATGGCGCCGGCGCGCAGGCAGTTGCGGGCCCCGAGGCGGTCGGCCACCAGTCCGGTCGGGATCTCGAACAGGCAGAAGGCGATGTAGTAGATGCTCTGGATGCCGAAGATCTGTCCGTCGGAGAGGCCCGCCTGCCGCTGGTAGGCGTAGAAGACCGGCATCCACCACAGGAGGTTGAACAGCAGCTGGAAGGCGTTGTTCAGGCGGATGATCCGGCGGGCCCCGGGGGCCGAAGGCCGGGACGTACCGGCGTTGCCCGGGTGGGCACTGCTGCGGCTCACCGCGCGTAGGGGCGGATCTGGACCAGGTGGAAGGCGCCCTGATCGGTCATCAGCCACTCGATGTCGAGCGGACGGTCCACGTCCGGCGCACTGAAGTGTGACTGGAGCAGCCTCCCGGACAGGGCCAGGTCTGCCAGCCTCTCCCGTGTGGCGGCGGGCAGGTCCCTGTCGCACGAACCGAGCGCGACGGTGCGGCCACCGCCCTCGACCGTGTTGTAGAGGTACTGGAGGGGCAGCGCCGTACCGTCGACGACGGCCTCCGGGGATCCGGGCGAGCAGTTGAGGCAGACATTGCGGAAGTCCGCGCGCTTGGTCGGATTGCAGGTGACCAGCACTCCCCCGAGGTCGGCCGGCAGGTACGGCTGGACGATCACGCCCATGTAGGTGTCGTCGAGCGGGATGCCCGCCTGGTGACGCAGCCGGACGCTGCGCGGGGACAGCAGGGAGGCCCACACCTCGCGTACGGCGCCGATGAGTTGGTCCGCGCCGTGCACGGAGGTGACCGAGGTGTAGACGCCCGCCGCGGAGAAGCCGGGCAGGTCCTCGGCGTTGGCGGACGAGCGGACCACGAGACGGCGGCCCGCGGCCGGTCCGGTGGGCAGTGCCCGGAGGATGTGGCCGGCCACCTCGTCGGGAAGGGCGGTGGTACGGACGAGCTGCTGGAGCCGCAGGCAGAGCGGTTCCAGCGCCTCGGGGGCGCCGCCGTCGAGGGCTGCCTTGAGGCGGCTGATGCCCTCGCGCAGTGCCGGGGAGGACCGCACGAAGCGGTGCTGGAGGCCGAACGGCAGGGCTATGCCGTCCGGCGCGCTGACGGTGTCGGCCACGAAGTCGGCGGCCGCGGCCCGGAGTTCCCCGGGGGGCGCCGGGTGCGTGGTGCCGAGGCGGGCGGCCAGATGCCGGTAGAGGTCGGGGCGGGGCGGTCGCGGCTGTCCGTGGAAGGCGGTGAGGTCGGCGGTGCGGGCGTTCAGGACGTGGTGGAGCTCCCCGAGGTGGGCCGCCTTGGTGCCGTAGCGGTTCTGATCCGCGAGGCGCAGTCGGTGCAGCGGCCGTGCCGCGAGGTCGTCCAGCAGCGGCGTGCTCAGCCGGATGCGCTGCCGCTGCCGGGCCGATGTGGCCGATGTGGCCGGTACCGCCGCCGGGGCGAGCGGGACGAGGCTGATGTCGTCCTCGGTGACCCGGTAGCGGACCCAGCCGCCGTCCAGGCTCTCGGCCCCGATGAGCCGGTCCAGGTCGCGGACGATGGCGTTGGGGATGCCCCAGCCGGCGGCGAGGACGTTGGTGTGCGAGAGCGGGGTGGTCGTCGCGGTGTTGATGAAGCCCGCGACGCGCGGCACATCGTCCGGCAGGCACGGCATGGCCAGGATGTCGGACCCGCCGAGTGTGCCGGCCGCAGCCGCGTACTCCTGCGTCGTACGGAAGTGGCGCAGCCGGCCGGCGGCCTCGCCGGGGTTGAGCGGTGTGCGGGTGCGATGGCCGAAGAGCTGGTGGCTGAGGATCCGCGGCACCCGGATGTCGCTGATCGGGGCGAGGGCATGCTCCTGACCGTGGTTCGCCGGTTTCAGCAGCAACGGCATTCGGCCGTCGAGCCGTTGGCGGACGAGCGCGTAGAACTCCTCCAGCAACGGGCCGTCCATCGTGTCGGCCTCGGTCGTCTCCAGGACGAGGAAGGGCCGGGGGCCCTCGGTGTCCTGGTCGGTGTGCAGGGAGAGCACGCCCAGCAGGAAGCGGCGGTCGGGTGCCATGTAGACGGAGGCGTTGAAGGCGTCCAGGCAGGCGTCCAGCTCCGCCGGTGCCATGCCGAGGACGCGGGTGGCGATGTAGTCGACGTGGAAGGGGTGGACCGCGGTGTCGAGCAGGTGCCAGGTGTCCTCGGCGCGGTCCACCACGACCTTGAGGTACGGGTGGCCGGCCAGGGAGCCGGCGAGGCTCCGGAACAGCGGCAGGTCAAGGCGTTCGCCGACGGCCGTCCGGTCGGTGACGGGCGACGGTGGAGCCGCGGTCGGCGGGACCATGGTGATGCTCATGAGCGGGCCTCCGTGGCGCCGGCGAGGGGCAGGACCTTCGGCAGGGCGCGCACGAGGGTCTCGAAGTCGTGGAGCACGGTCCCCGGGTCGGCGGCGGACAGCAGGCAGAGCGCCGCCATCGTGTTGGCGCCCGCGGCCGGGTCGTACACGGGCACCGGAGCACCGTCGGGCAGCGAGTTCTCGGCCACCACGGTCAGCCGGCTGCCGGCACTGAGCGGCGCCGCGTCCCGTACCGTCGGGAAATCCCAGACGCGACGGTCCGGCCAGGCGTCACCGGCGGCGTCCACGGCGAGGACGACGAGCGAGCCGGCCGCACCGCGCGCCTCCTGGGAGGTGAGGACCTGGGCGGGCCAGACAACCGGCCTTCCCAGCAGCTGGTCGACGAGCATGCCGATGAGGTCCAGCCCGAAGACCTCCTCGATCTGGGGCACGGTCATCGCGCCGCCGAACCGTGCGGCGGTCTCGATCACCCACATCCGGCCGTCCGCACCGAGCTTGATCTCCGTGTGGGTCCCGCAGTTCTCCAGGCCGAGCGCGTCGACGGCGTCGCGGGCAAGGGCCACGATGCGCCGCTGGGTGTCGTCCGGCAGCGGTACGGGGGTGATGCCGGCGCGCTCGGTGAACGGCGCCACGGTCGGCATCCGGCCACTGAGGCACACCGGGCGGAACTCCCCGTCGGCGACGACGCCTTCGACGCTGACGTAGTCGCCCCAGCCGCTCTGGTCGAACCAGCCGTCTGCGGTGCCCGGGACGATCTCCTCGACGAGGAAGTTCCCGCCGGCTCCGGCCACATGGAGTTCGGCGTAGCCCAGCTCCGCGGATTCGGCCATGACGGCATGCGCCCGGTGCCAGGCCGCCGGTATCTCGTCGGCGGAACGGATGATCTGGTGCGCGGTGGAACCCGCGCTCCAGGCGGACTTCAGCAGGAGGGGGAGGCGGAGCGTGGCGGCCGCATCGCGGAGGTCCTGCTCGTCGGCCACCGGACGGAACCGCGGCTGGGCGATGCCGCGCTGCATCCAGGTGCGGCGCATCAGCCGCTTGTCGCGGGCGAGCGCACTGAAGCCGCCGGCCCCGGCGAGGCCGAGTTTCACGGCGGCCTCGGCGACCGCGACGACCGCGTACTCGGAGAAGGTGACGACGGCGTCGGCGCCGACGGCCTCGGCCCGGGAGACGATCAGGGACACCAGATCGTCCTGTTCCGTCCCGGCGGGGCTCAGCACCGAGGCGCACAGCCGCTCGGCAACCGGGGCCACGCTGGGGGGAAGCGTGCTGAGCGCCAGCAGGTGCACTGCCGACCGCGCGGCGACCCGTGACAGGGCATACCCCAAGGGCGGACCGCCCTTGGCATACACAAACAGCACCGTGCTCACTGGAATTCGACTCCTCTGAAGGTGGGTTGGGGCCGTACCACCGGTGGACCAGGGCGGCCGACGGCGCCGGATCCGCTGTCCGTGCGCCGTACTTCAAGAGAAGCAGCAGGACGGCACCGGATGCGCCGCTGCGGGCCTCACGCACTCAGGCAAACGCCAGAGTTGTGGAGTTCACCGTCCGCTCGTGAAGGTTCCGTGATGCTGTATGGCGGTGGGGAAGTGCGTTCTGACGGCCGGACACATACGTCCAGATCGGCCGAGAAGCGGGTATGCGGCCGGGGAGCTCCGGATACGCATTGCGTTGGCGCGGTATACGTGCCGTGATCGAATGCGTTGAACCCTTCGCCAAAGAGAGGCCGTTGTGGACGAGACCGGTCTGAAGTCGCTGCTCGAACACCTCCCGGTGTCCTGGTGGGAGGCCGACGGTGAACTGCGGGTGATCGACAGCGGCGGTGGCGCCTTCGGCGACAGGGGGACCGCACAGCGCTTTCTGGACACCGTGCGCCAGAAGCTGTCCGGCCCGTACGCCTCCGGAATCAGCCACTGGCAGGCACAGTTCGACGGCCGGCTCTTCGATGTGAACTGGTACGGCGGTGTGCCGCGGCAGGGCCGCTCCCGCGGGGTCGCCGTGGAGGTCGGCACCGGCTCGGCCACCACCCGTCGCTACGACGCCTTCGCCGACCTCGCGCCCGCCGCGGCCTTCATCCGGGACGCCGACGGCCGCCACCTGTGGGCGAACCACGCCTACGCCCACCTGTACGGCACCACCCCGGAGCACATCGTCGGCAAACACGTCGAGGAGGTGGACTCCCCCGTCGACGCGGCGCGGGTCCTCGCCCTCGACAAGGACGTGCTCACTCGCGGGAGGCCGGTGCGGCACACGGTCACCTATCACCGCCCGGACGGCAGCAGAGGGCAGGCGGCAGGTCATCGCTTCCCCGTACAGGAGGGCGCCGAGACCTGTGTGGCCGGAATCTACATCGACATCAGCGACTACACCCGCGCGCTCCACCAGCGCCGGGAGGCCGAGGAGAGCCTGTGCGCGCTGCGCGATCACAGCGGGCTGCCGTGCGCGCTGGTCTCCGCGGGCGGCCGGATACAGCAGGCGAGCGCGGCGGCCGCCGAACTTCTCCAGGTCCGGCTGTCCGACCTGGTCGGCCGCCGGGCCGACAGCGTGCTGGCGCCCGCCTCGGAATTAGCCGGTCTGCGGCGCGGCTGGCGCGATCTGATAGCCCGCCGCAGCCGACGGCTCCAGACCTCCGCCGTACTCCTCGACGCCCACGGCCGGCAACGCAGGGCCCAGCTGCACCTGACGACGGTGGGGCGGAGCGCAGCCCGCGCCACCAGCGTCTGGGCGGTCGTCACCCAGCAGGGGGTCGCCCACGAGTCCCATCCCACCCTGTCGGCCAGTCAGGTACGCATCCTGTCGCTCCTGGCGGTCGGCCGCAGCAACGCGGACATCTCCACCTCGCTGCACCTCTCCCGTCAGACGGTCGACTACCACCTCAGCCGTCTTCGGGACCTCCTGGACGCACCCAACAGGTGTGCGCTGGTCGCCCGCGCCTACTCACTCGGCATTCTCGTCCCGCAGACCTGGCCGCCTCGTCCGGCGAGTGTCACCCCCTCACTGCGGGCCACCTGACGGGCCGGGAATCCGGGCCACGCGCCCGGAGACGTGGTTCGCGATTGCAGAGTGTGAGGGAAAATAGGGATATGCGCTGGCGCTTCTGACGGATCTCCGTGGAGGAAGGAGCGGCGCCTGGTGCACTCCACTCGCTCCGCTCGTTCCGCCTCGGCTCTTCAATTCGTCCTTCGGATGCCGAGCGCGATCGCAAGGCGCCGGGATGTCTTCATAGCGGAGCTATGGGAACATTTCGGCAACGCCGCGAGCGTGCGTGCCAGGCGCCGCGACGCCGCGGAGATCCGTCAGAAGCGCCCTAGTCGGCGCGGCCCGTCGCCGCGACCGTCACGCCCAGCCCGATCATCGCGAAGCCGCCCGCCCCGCCGACCATCGAAAGGCGGCGGTCCGAGCGGGCGAACCAGGACCGGGCCGCCGAGGCGCCCAGGCCCCACAGAGTGTCGGTGATCATGCCGATGGTGACCGGGACCAGGCCCAACACCATCATCTGGAGCGGGACATGACCCGTGGAGTGGTCCACGAACTGCGGCAGCACCGCCGCGAAGAAGACGATGCCCTTCGGGTTCGTGACGCCTACGAAAATGCCGTCCAGGACCGTGCGCAGATCGCCGCGCCGCTCGCCCGCCGGTGCCTCCATGTCCGCTGCACGCATCTCCTTGCGGTGCCGGAATGCCTGCACGCCGAGGTAGACGAGATACACCGCTCCGGCCAGCTTCACACCCATGAGCACCGCAGCCGAGGTCTCCACCAGCGCCCCAAGTCCCCACGCCACAGCGACAACCAGGACGTATGAGCCGATGAGGTTGCCGACGACCGTGGCGAGTGCCGTGCGGCGGCCGTGCGCGAGGGCCCTGCCGATCACGAACAGCACGCTCGGCCCCGGTATCACGATCACCAAGAGCGACATCGCCGCGAACGCGAGAATGCTCTCCGTGGACACCATGTGCCCGTCACCTCCTGGAATGTTGCCCAGGGGTCATACAAACAGATGGCGGACGATCGGCACCAGGTTCATCCGCATGCCGGTATCACCGGCCATCTCGCCGATTCGGCCGGCACCCCTGGGTGACGGTCACCTGGACACACCCGAGCCGGGGCCCACCTGTCTGATCAAGCGGATCGAGGCGACGACACCGCCGACACAGAGGGTGAGGCCAAGCAGGGGCCTCACGCCCGGCGGCAGGTAGTCGGCATGGGCCGAGTTGTAGGCGAAGTGGGCCAGCATGAAGGGCCATACGAGCCGGGTGCGCCGGTAGACGAGGACGTATCCGCCCATCCAGATCAGACCGAGGGCGAGCGCACCGTATCCGTAGTAGAGGTGGAAGGGGACGCGCAGGGCGACCAGCACGGCCAACTGCGCCTGCCAGGACCAGCGCAGCCGTGTCATCACCGCCATGGGCAGGGCGAGCAGCAGGGTCTCCTCGACGAGGGCGCCGTGGAGGTTGGCCGGCAACTGCTCGCCGGCGCTGCTGCGACCCGTAGGGACGTATCCCGGAGAGGGGAAGAGCCGCATCACCTCGAAGCCGATCCACATACCGAGGTAGGCCACCGCCGCGGCGCCCAGGCTCCCGTACGGGAACCCGTTGCGGGGCCGCGCCGCCAGTCCCAGATCGCCGGCGCTGTAGCCCAGCCACCGGTGGGCGAGCAGCATCGAGGCCGCGGCGATGAGGAAGCCCGCCTTCATGCCTGGCAGGTACTGCACGGCCCAGTCGGGGAGGTCGAGGTGTCCCGTCAGCAGGATCTGGACGGCGACGGCACTCGCCAGCCCGAAAGCGAGCAGGAAGCCCGCAGCCACCAGACACCAGTCACGAGCGGCGGACGCCGCCTGCGGGCGCTGGAGGCGCGGGGCGGCCGGTGGCGAGCTACGAGGCATGGCGAATCGTCGTCCTCGGGTTCTTGCGGTGGGGGGACTCCCGTGAAGACGCACAGAGGGGGTCCGGGGTTGTCTGTGCGGGGCCGCTTCGGGTGCCCTCCCACTCCGTGGTTACCGCACGTACCACCTGGTCGGGCGGCGGCCAAGCACCGCGAGACGCGTCCCCCCGTGGTGCGTCGCCTCCCATCGCCACTGTGCGTTGCCGGATCCGTACGCCGATCTCCAGTCTGTTACCCCGGTCACAGACCCTCGCTCCCGGCATGCGAGACCTGGGCGGGCCGTGCCCCGGACACGACCGAAGGGCCGAAGGGCCGGTGGGGACCCTACCGGCGAGGAGGCTTCAGCCGCGGCGGCTGGTTCAGCCGGTGGCGCAGGGTGAACGCTGCCACAGTCGGCGTCGCGAGCGGGCGCGCGCTCGTGAGGGGCGGCGCGGGCCCTGTGCCCGCTCACTTCACGAAGTCGTCCACGACCTCGGGCGGCCAGATGCCGACCTTGAGCACGCCCATGGAGTAGGCACGGGAGACCAGCGCGGCGCGGTTGGGTACCTTCAGCTTCCGCAGCAGGCAGGTCACGTGGTACTCGACGCCCTGCCGGCTGAGGTAGAGCCGTGCCGCCAAGGGGACGGTGGAGACGCCGGCGGCGATGCCTTCGAGGATGCGCGCGTCCATCGCGGAGAGGATCTTCTTGCGTTTGGTCACCACGCGCGTCCCCTCGGCGTCCCCGGCCGAGGGCATCATGACCAGGATCGCGGTCGTGTCGGGCAGGCCACCGCGTACCGCGACCGCGGTGAGGGGAACGGTGAAGGCGGACTCCTCGCCGGGCCCCACGGCGATGACGGGCGTGACGAATCGCTGGTGCTTACCTTCCAGTAAATTGGAGAATTGGCGCACCAGCGGCTGCTGCACGCTCGGGTGCACCACGTCACGGAAATTGCGGCCGCATATGTCCTCGGACGAGCCGTTGAACTGCCGGAAGAACTCCTGGTTCGCCTGCTGGATGGTCAATGTTCTATCAAGGCTCGCCATGCACAGGCCCGGAGCTGAAGGTGCTGGACTCAGCAAGAGAGGGCTCCCTGTCGAAACTTGAGGGCGAAGTCAATTCGGAGGCTGGCAAGCGGCGTTGAACGCCGTCACCAGGGGCGTCATCGGCCCTGGGACCAGTGGTTCTCCAGTTGTTGAACATTGTGTATCCCCGCCCTTGCGGGGTCCTGGTCGAGCCGCTGGCGGCTCCTTGCCGTCGCCTGCCGTCGTTCCCGGGACCTTTGTCGGAATCCTTGCCGAACACCTGCCGCTTTCTTGCCAATCGGCGGGTCGCCAGCCGGGAAGGCGCTTTCTCTATGCAACGATCCACAGGAGCGGGGGGCCAGCCAGCTCGAATCCGTCCGTCAGTCAGCCATATCCGCGAGAGGCACGGGGACCGTAATGCCCGCACCACCGACCGCAAACGTGTCACCTGCAACGACCGGCCAGGCTGAGCTCTTACTGAGTGTTCTGGGGCCCATGTCGGCGCGATACAACGGGCAGGACCTGCCACTCGGTCCGCCACGCCGGCGCACGCTGCTCGCCCTGCTGCTCATACGCCTCGGCCGCGTGGTGCCCACCGAACTGCTGGTGGAGGAACTGTGGGGTGACGAACCACCCCGTCACGCCGTCGCCACACTCCAAAGCCATGTCTCGCATCTGCGCCGCGCCCTGCATACAGTGACGGAAATGGGCCAACTTTCGGTGCTGCGTCACCGGACGCCCGGTTATGTCCTCCATCTCGACCCCGAACAGGTCGATGCCTGCCGCTTCGAGCGGCTGGTCACCGACGGACGGCGGCTGCTGGAGCAGCGCGATCCGCGCACCGCGCAGGCCCGGCTCACCGAGGCGCTGGGGCTGTGGCACGGCTCGCCCTACGCGGAGTTCGACGGCCATCCGCCGCTCAGCGACGAGCGCTCCCGACTCGAACAGATCCGGCTCACCGCCGTGGAGTCCTGCGCGGAGGCCCGGCTGGCTCTCGGCGCGGCCGAAGAGGTCGCCGCCGCTCTGGACGGGGAGGCACGCCGTCATCCCACCCGGGAGCGGCTGGTCGGCCACCTCATGACGGCACTGTCCCAACTCGGGCGGCAGGCCGAGGCACTTGAGGTGTACGAGCGGACGCGTAGTCATCTGGTCGAGGAGTTCGGCGTGGACACCGCGGCGGAACTACGCCGGGTCAGAACCGCGATCCTGCGCCAGGAGCCGGGAGCGAGCGCCCCCTCGAAGAAGCTGCCTCCCACACCAGTTGAGTCCACCCGGGCGTCATATGTCCCGCTCGTGAGGAACGAGACCGGTGACGACGGAGTAGCGGACTCCGCGGAGTCCGCGGGCTTCGAGGGCTCCGGGGAGGGGAGGACGGCCGTCACGCCCCAGGGGCGCGGCCGGGCGGTGGCGACCGACGACGGCAACGGGACGGACGGCTCCACGGCGGCCGTCGAGCGCGAGGGGATCACAGGGACCGACGCGCGCCCGGAGTCGCGAACCGATGTGCCGCCGGGCGCGCGGGCGGACGCCGCCGGCACACCAGCAGGGACAGCCGCGTGGCGGCCGATACCCGGGCCGATCCCCGGGCCGGAACACGCGCCGTCAGCCGCCCCGGGGGCCGGCGAAACCCCGGAGTTCGAGTCGGGGTGGACGGCTGCCCCCTCGCCGTTCATCGGCCGCGGCCCGGACCTCGACCGCCTGACGACCGCCGCCGCGAGCGCGGTCGTGGGCCACGGCCATGTGGCCGGCGTCCTCGGCCCCCCAGGAGTCGGAAAGACCCGCCTGCTGCTGGAACTTGCGGCACGGCTGGAGAGCATGGACGCGCAGGAGAACGGCTCCAGGCTGGAGGTGATCTGGAGCCACTGCTTCCCCGGCGACGGCGTCCCCCCCTACTGGCTCTGGACCCAGATCCTGCGGCAGCTGTCCGCCACCCGGCCGGATGCCTTTCGCGAGGCGACGGAACCGTACGGCGCCCTGCTCGCCCCCCTGATGCCCGAGCGGTCGGCGGACCGGGTCGAAGGCACGAAATGGACCTCCGACTGGTCCCAGGCCCGCTTCCTCGCCCACGACGCGGTCTGCGAGGTGTTGCTCACCCTCGCCGGGCAACACCCGCTCGTGCTGCTCCTGGAAGACCTGCAATGGGCGGACACCGCCTCCCTCGACCTGCTCAGGCTGCTGAGCCCCCGCTGCCAGGGCCATCCGCTCGGCATCGTGCTCACGGCCCGGAAGTTCGAAACCGAGTCGGACGCCACGCTGCGCCGGATAGTCTCCGACGTCCTACGCGGCCCCAGGACCGCGACGCTGCGGCTCTGCGGGCTCCCCCGGCAGGCCGTCGGCGCCCTCGTCGAGGCACATGCAGGGTCCGGTGTGGACCCGGAGGTTGTCGAGGTGCTGCACCGGCGCAGCGAAGGCAACCCGTACTTCGTGATGCAGCTTCTCTCCCTCGTGGGGGACGCGCGTAGACTCCATCGCCCGGATGCGGTTGACGCGCTCCTGGCGCACATTCCCACCGGCGTGCGCGAGGCGCTGAACCAGCGGTTCGCCGCGCTGCCCGAACCGGTCCTGCGGGTGCTTCGACTGTGCGCCGTCATCGGCGCCGAGGTGGACACCGACCTGTTGCGCCGGACCGCCACCTGCGACGCATCGGTCAACGCGGGTCTTGAGTCGGCCATCCGTGCCGGCCTGCTCGGGGAGGACCCGCACCACCCGGGGCAGCTGCACTTCGCTCATGCCCTGGTCCAGGAGACGCTCTTCGACGAGCTTCCCCGTGCGGATCGCCGCCGTCTGCACGCCAAGGTCGCCGACGCACTGTACGCACGCAGGCGCGGGCACGTGGGGGACGAGGAGATCGAGCGGGTGGCACATCACAGCTGGCACGCCAAGAGTGCGCTGCCGGCCGCCGAGGTGCTGCCCCGGCTGCTGCTCGCCGCGGAACACGCCGAGCAGGCCATGGCGTACGAGCAGGTGGAGATCTGGCTGCGCCGCGCAGTGCACCTGGTCGGCTTCCTGCCCCCGGACGATCCCGCCACGGTGAGGCTGGAACAGAAACTGCACATCCAACTCGGCCAGGTACTCGCCACCACTCGCGGCTACGGCCACCCCGAGGCCGAGACGGCATTGACGCGCGGTCGCGCCCTCAGCACGGTCACGCATGCCCCCGAGGACCCGTCGGTGCTCTGGGCGCTGTGCGCGGCGTCCCTGGTCACCGGCCGCTACGACGCCTCACGGCAGCTGTCCGGCCTGCTGCGGGACCTCTCGTGGCAGACCCGGGAGCCCGTGGCGGTGCTCGGTGCGGCGTACGGCGAAGGCATCGTGCTGCATGTGCGCGGAATGCTGCCGCAGGCGCTCGCCGAATTGGAGCACGGCGTCGAAAGGGCAGATCATTTCGCCAACGAGGGGCATGCGCTGGCGCGTACCTTCCAGCACGACCCACGCGTCTCCTGCCGCTCCTACAACACCTTCACCCACTGGCTCCTCGGACACCGGCAGATCGCCGACGCGCGCCGACGCGAGCTGTTGAGCCTCACCGAGTACGAGAGCAGGCCGTCCGACCGCTCCTTCGCGCTGTACGTGGACGGGGTCGTGGCGGCTTGGGAGGGTGACACCCGCACCGCACTCGCCTCTAGCGACGAGGGCGTCCGTGTTGCGGGCGACCATGGGCTTCTCTACTGGAAGGCGATGCTGGGCGTCGTCAAAGGGTGGGGCCTGGTGCACGCAGGAGACCGCGACGAGGGTCTCGCCCTGATGCACACCTCGCTGGCCGAACTGGGCCAGTCCAGAACGTACTTACGCCACCCGCTCCATCTGGGCCTGTTGGGCCAGGCCCAACATCACAACGGGCAGATCGAGGAGGCGAGGACGACCTTCCGGATGCTGCTGGCCGCCGTGGAACAACGCCGCGAGCGCGTGTACCTCCACCCGGCACTGCCCGCGACTCCGCTGCTCCACGAACTGCTGGGCCACGGTGCCGACGAGGCGCTCGCGGACCGGGACCCAGGACGGGGCCAAGTCTAAGGATTTCCCGACGCCCGCCGTGACATCAAAGGGAGGTGCGACCGATCGCCCCGCACACAGGCGTGCTCGCCGAGCCCAGCCTGCCACCGGTGAAAGGGAATCCATGGAATCCGCCCGACGGCCGATCCTCTTCGTCAGCCTTCCGGAGAGCGGCCTGCTCAATCCGCTGCTCGTGCTGGCGGGTGAACTCTCCCGCCAGGGCGTGGAGGACCTCTGGTTCGCCACCGACGAGCCGCGCCGCAACGATGTGAAACGGATCGCGGAGGGCTCCCCTGTGGAGTTCGCCTCGCTGGGCGAAGTCGACTCCGAAATGTCGGCCGTGACGTGGAGCGACGAGGTCTACCGCGAGGTCACGCAGCCTTCGCGCTTCAAGGCGCACCGCGCGGTCGTCAGGCACACCTACCGGCCCGGCCTCCAGGCGGAGAAGTTCCGCCGTCTCCAAGCCGTCATCGACGAGGTCCAACCGGCGCTGATGGTCATCGACTGCATCAGCGGCTTCGCGGTCGACGCGGCCATCGCCCGGAACATCCCGTACGTACTGAGCGTGCCGTTCCTGCCGAGCAATGTGCTGACGGCGCATACGCACTTCGCGAAAAGCTACACCCCGCGGGGCTTCCCGGTCCCGCACACGGGTCTGTCGCGGCGGATGACGCTCGCGCAGCGCGTCGCCAACGAGCTGTTCAAGCTGCGGACCTTCGCGATGTTCCTCAACCCTCGGCTGGGCAAGGTCCTCGCGGAGGACAACCGGCGACGCAATGAACTCGGGCTGCCGAAGGCCAGTTTCATGGCCAGGATCGAGCACGCCGATCTGGTGCTGTGCAACTCCCTCGCCGAGCTGGACTACCCCTTCGACATCCCGGAAAAGATGCGGCTGGTGGGTGCCATGGTGCCGCCGCTGCCCGAGGCGCCGGACGACCAGGATCTCTCGCGGTGGCTGGACGCCCAGTCCTCCGTGGTCTACGTGGGGCTCGGGACGATCACCCGCCTGACGCGGGAGCAGGTCGGCTCCATGGTGGAGGTGGCCCGTCGGCTGGAGGACCGGCACCAGGTGCTGTGGAAGCTGCCCTCGGAACAGCAGCACCTGCTGCCGCCCCGGGAGTCGCTGCCGGGCAACCTCCGTGTCGAGAGCTGGGTTCCCTCGCAGATGGACGTGCTGGCCCATCCGCATGTGAAGGTGTTCTTCACCCACGGCGGCGGCAACGGCTTCAACGAGGGCATGTACTTCGGCAAGCCGCTCGTGGTGCGACCGCTGTGGGTGGACTGCTACGACCAGGCCGTCCGCGGCCAGGACTTCGGCCTCAGCCTGACCCTCGACCGGCCGCAGACCATCGACGTCAACGACGTCGTCGACAAGCTCACGAGGGTTCTCGGCACCCCGTCCTTCTATGAGAAGGCGGAGCGGCGGGCCGCCCTGATGCGCTCGGCGGGCGGGCGGGAGACCGCCGCCGGCCTGGTTCTCTCGCTCCCGGCCCTGGCGTAAGAGCCGCCCGGCACAACCACACACAGGGCAACACCGCCGACCTCCTCGGCGGTGTTGCCCTGTGGCCTTGTTACTTGGTTACTCGTATGCCGTTGTCACGCGTTGCCGAGGGAGTCGAGCCATTCCCGGACGATCCGCGCGGTCTCCGGGGCGTCGTCGCGGACCATGGAGAAGTGGTCCGCGTCCACGCTGCGGACGTCGACCGGGCTGCCGTGGTCCTCGCCGTAGATTCCGGTGTCGGTCCCGATGCCGAAGGTCTCCTTGGTGGCACGGATGATCAGTACGGGAACGGTCGTGTGCCGCACTTCGAGCTGGTTCAGCATGCCCATCCAGCGCGCCATCGCCGACAGCCTGGAGTTCGTCATCCGTACCGGCGAGACCTCGTCGACCATGAAGTGGCGTCGCATCAGGCCGGCGTAGTCGATGCTCTCGTTCTGCTCGTGCCGGAGGCTGAGGGTGTCCAGCAGCACGACGGCCTCGGGCCGGATGCCCCAGGTGTTCTCCAGCAGGGCCGCAGCCAGGTAGGCGAAGGCGCCGGCGGACGAGTGCCCGACCAGCACGAACGGGTTGCCGTCGCTCGCCCGCAGCGCGCTCTCCGCGATGACCCGCACCGCGGTCTCCGCAGTGGCCGGCAGACGCTCCCCCGTGGCAAAGCCGACCAGCGGCAGCGCGCTGACGTGCCGCTCACCTCGGAAGGACGCGGCGAGCCTGGCGTATTCGTGTACGCCACCGTTGGCGGTGGGTGTGCTCACACAGATCAGCCGCGGCGTGCCGGGGCCCTCGGCGAGGGTTGCCGGGAGCGGCAGATCCTCCAGTTCGGCGGTGTTCTCGAAGCTCGGACGCAGGGCGCCGAGGGCGGAGAGCATGCGCTGGGCCTCCGGGACCTTGCCGCTGTCCAGGGCGTCGAGGAACATCCGCTCCAGCGAGTCGGTCTCCGGTGCGGCGACCGGGAGGAAGCCCGCTTGCGACGCGGAGCCGTCCAGGGCCGACTGGGCGGCCAGGTCGGCGTAGAGCCGGGCCGCGAGGTCGGTGGGGTTCTTGCTGTCGAAGACCACGGTTGCCGACAGCCGTAGTCCGGTGACGGTGGAGAGCCGGTTGCGCAGTTCGACGGAGGTCAGGGAGTCGAAGCCCAGCTCGTAGAACTCCCTGCGGGCGTCGACGTTCTGGGATGAGGCGTGTCCGAGGACGGCGGCGGCCTCGGTCCGTACGACATCGGTCATCAGCTGCGTGCGCTCCTCGGGGCGCGCGGCCCGCAGCCGGTCGGCGAGGGACACGGCCGTCTCTCCCGTCGTGTTCACGGCCGTGCGGCGGGCGCCCTTGACCAGGCCGCGCAGCATCGACGGGACGGGGCCCTGGGCCCGCACCGGTCCGGAGACGCGGCCGACCGCGACGAGGTGGGTCGCGCTGCCGGCGGTAGCGGCGTCGAAGAGCGCCAGGCCGCGCTCGGGGCTCAGCGGTGCGGTCCCGTACGAGGCCATCCGCTGCATGTCCGCATCGGAGAGGGTGGCGGTCATACCGCCACCCTGGGTCCAGGCGCCCCAGGCCAGGGACTGCGCGGGCAGCCCCAGGCCCGCCCGGTGCCCGGCCAGCGCATCGAGGAACACGTTGCCCGCCGCGTAGTTGCCCTGTCCCAGAGAACCGAGCACTCCGGAGATGGACGAGTACAGGACGAACGCGGCCAGGTCGAGGTCCTTGGTGGCCTCGTGCAGATTCCAGGCCGCATCCACCTTCGGGCGCAGTACGGCCGACAGCCGCTCCGGCGTCAGCGAGGCGATCACACCGTCATCGAGAACACCGGCCGTGTGGATCACCGCGGTCAGCGGATGCGCGGCATCCACCGCACCCACGACGGCCTCCACCGCCGCCCGGTCCGCTACATCGCAGGCACGGACCGCTATCTCGGCGCCGTGGGCGGCCAGTTCGTCGCGCAGCTCCCCTACGCCGGATGCCTCGGGTCCGCTCCGGCTGACCAGCAGCAGATGCCGTACACCGCGCTCGACCACCAGATGCCGGGCCAACTCACGCCCCAGACCCCCGGTACCACCGGTGACCAGCACCGTGCCGTCCGCATCCCACTCCCGCGGCGACACGCCCGCGCCCTCGTTCGACTCGACCAACCGCCCCACCCGCACAGCGCCTTCGCGCACTACGAACTGAGCGTCCCCGGCAGCCAACAGACCCGGCAGACCCGCAAGCACCTCCGCCAGGTCTCCGGAGTCGGCCTCCAGGTCCACCAGCGCGATCCGCCCCGGACTCTCCGACTGCGCCGAGCGCACCAGACCCCACACCGCAGCCGCGGCCACATCGCGTACGGACTCGCCTCCGTCGGCGGAGACCGCGTTACGGGTGACGAACACCAAACGCGAAGCGCTCGTCCCCTCCCGGCCGGACCACTCCTGAAGCAGACCGAGCGTCCGGGCCGTCAACTCGTGCGCGGCAGCAGGCACATCACCACCCACACCGGACACGGGAACCACCACGAAATCCTCATCGCCGGAGAGGTCCGCCAGAGTGGCAACCGATGCGCCCACACCCAGCTCATCCGCACCCAGGGACACGCACCGCACCCCGGCAGGCGGCACCTCAGGACCCGACACCCACTCCAACGACAACAGTGCGTCGCGCTCCGCGCCACGTCGCGCCGTCAACGGTGCGTCTGTATGGGTGAGTTGGGTGCGCAGAACGAGTTCCTCGACGGACAGGACGGGGGCGCCTTCGGCGTCGACGGCCACAAGAGACAGCGTGTCCTCGCCGGTTTTGATCACCCGGGCCCGCAGGACCGAGGCGCCGCCCGCATGCAGCGACACACCGCGCCAGGCGAAGGGCAGGAACGTGTCCCCCGCAGCGCCGATCCCGGCCATCCGGCGCGACTGGAGCACCGCGTCCAGCAGCACCGGATGGAGCCCGAAGGCCCCGGCGTCCTCGGCGACCTGGTCCGGCAGCGCCACCTCCACGTAGGCACCGTCCTCGCACTGCCACACCGAACGCAGGCCCTGGAAGGCCGGGCCGTAACCCGTCGTGTCGTAGAAGCCCTCCAGGTCGACGGCCTCGGCGCCCTGCGGCGGCCAGACCGTGGACCCGAAGTCCACGATCCGTTCACCGCTGGTCAGCGTGCCGCCCGCGTGCTGCATCCACGGCTGGTCGGGGTCGCCGTCGGGGCGGGCATGGATGGAGATCGTGCGGGTGCCTG
Source organism: Streptomyces natalensis ATCC 27448 (assembly GCF_000935125.1). GTDB lineage: Bacteria > Actinomycetota > Actinomycetes > Streptomycetales > Streptomycetaceae > Streptomyces > Streptomyces natalensis. The sequence goes on from NZ_JRKI01000029.1 coordinate 349,417, forward strand.
CCTCGTCGGCGGGTCCGACCAGCACCTGGACCTGGGTGCCGCTCTCCTCCGCGAGCACCAGCGGAGTCATCAGGACGAACTCGTCGACCCGGTCGCAGCCGACCTGATCGGCGGCGCGCATCGCCAGCTCCAGAAAGCCGGTGGCCGGGAAGAGGACGCTGCCGCCCATGGTGTGGTCGGTCAGCCACGGGTATGCCTGAAGCGACAGCCTGCCCGTCAGCACCACCTCACCGGACTCCGCGAGGGTGAGCGTCGCGCCCAGCAGCGGGTGCTCGGCGGACCGCAGACCCGCACCGACCACATCGCCGCTGAGCACGGCGGGACGAGGCCAGTAGCGCTCGTGCTGGAAGGGGTAGGTGGGCAGGTCGACGCGGCGGGCACCGGTGCCGGCGAAGATCCCGGACCAGTCCACCCCGACGCCCGCGACATGCAGCTGGGCGAGGGCGGTGAGCAGCGCGGTCTCCTCGGACCGGTCCTTACGCAGGGCCGGTACGGTGGTCGCGGTGCCGTCCAGGGTGTGCTGGGCCATCGCCGTCAGCACACCGTCAGGGCCCAACTCCAGGAAGACGGAGGCCCCTTCGGCGGCCAGGGCACTCACACCGTCGGCGAAGCGCACGGTCTCGCGCACATGCCGGACCCAGTACTCGGCCGAGCGGACGAGGTCCTCGGTGGCGAGTTCGCCGGTGAGGTTCGACACCAGCGCGATCCGCGGGGCTTCGTACGACAGTCCCTCGGCGACCCGTCGGAAGTCCTCCAGCATCGGCTCCATCAGCGGCGAGTGGAAGGCGTGGCTGACCGGCAGGCGCCGTGTCTTACGCCCCAGGCCGGTGAACTCCTCGGCGATCCGCAGGACTTCGCGCTCCTCCCCTGCGATCACCACCGCCTCCGGGCCGTTGACCGCCGCGATCGACACCCCGTCGACCAGCCGTGCAGCCACCTCGCTCTCTGCCGCCTGAACGGCGACCATCGCGCCGCCCGCCGGGAGGGCCTGCATCAGCCGCGCACGGGCCGCCACCAACGCACACGCATCCGCCAGCGAGAACACCCCGGCGACATGCGCCGCCGCGATCTCACCGATCGAGTGCCCGGCCACGAAATCCGGCCGCACACCCAGAGACTCAGACAGCCGGAACAACGCCACCTCGATGGCGAACAGCGCGGGCTGGGTGAACCCGGTCTCGTCCAGGCCCTCCGCCTCGCCGAACATCACATCCCGCAACCCGGCATCGAAGTGCGCCAGCACCCCGTCCAACGCCTCGGCGAACACCGGGAACCGACCGTACAACTCCCGGCCCATCCCGACGCGTTGAGCACCCTGCCCCGAGAACAGCACCGCCAGCTTCCCGGCCGTGTGCTCGGCGTGCCCGCGTGCCACCTCGACGGTTTCGCCGCCCTCGGACAGCAGCACCGCACGGTGCTCCAGATGCGCCCGGGTGGTCGCCAGTGAGAGGCCCAGGTCGAGAGGCGACCGGTCGGTCAGCGCGGAGATCCGGTCGAGCTGCGCGGTCAGTGCCTCCTCGGACTTCGCGGAGACCAGCCAGGGCACGGCCGACGGCGAGGTATGCGGCCCTTCCTCGTCCTCGGGCTCCTCGGCGGCCGGTGGCTGCTCAAGGATGATGTGGGCGTTGGTGCCGCTGATGGCGAAGGACGACACGCCGGCCCGCCACGGCCGGTCGGCCTTGGGCCACTCCTGAGGCTCCGTCAGCAGTTGCAGCGCACCGGACGACCAGTCCACATGTGACGACGGCGCCTCCACATGCAGCGTCCTGGGCAGGACGCCGTGCCGCATCGCCAGGATCATCTTGATCAGCCCGGCCGCGCCGGCCGCCGCCTGCGTGTGACCGAGGTTGGACTTGACCGACCCCAGCAGCAGCGGCCGCTCGGGGTCCCGGTCCCGGCCGTACGTGGCCAGCAGCGCCTGCGCCTCGATCGGATCACCGAGCGCGGTGCCGGTGCCATGGGCCTCGACCACGTCCACGTCCGAGGCCGACAGACCGGCGGCGGCCAGCGCCTGCCGGATCACCCGCTGCTGGGAGGGACCGCTGGGGGCCGTCAGGCCGTTGGAGGCGCCGTCCTGGTTGACGGCCGAGCCCCGGACGACCGCGAGGACCGGATGCCCGTTGCGGCGGGCGTCGGACAGGCGCTCCACGACCAGAACGCCCACGCCCTCGGACCATGCGGTGCCGTCGGCCGTGTCGGAGAACGCCTTGCACCGGCCGTCCGGCGCCAGCCCGCCCTGCCTGCTGAATCCGACGAAGCTCATCGGCGTCGATATCGCCGTCACCCCTCCGGCCAGCGCCAGCGAGCACTCCCCCACACGCAGCGCCTGGGCCGCCAGGTGCAGTGAGACCAGGGAGGAGGAGCATGCGGTGTCGACGGTGACGGCCGGGCCCTCCAGGCCGAAGGTGTACGAGACCCGGCCGGACAGGATGCTGGCGATGAGGCCGGTGCTGCCGTGGCCTTCGATGTCCTCGCGGGAGTTCATCACGGTGTTGATGTAGTCGATACCGCTCGTGCCCACGAAGACACCGGTCTCGGTGCCCCGCAGGGACACGGGGTCGATTCCGGCGCGCTCCAGGGCCTCCCAGGAGGACTCCAGCAGGATGCGCTGCTGGGGGTCCATCGTCACGGCCTCGCGGGGCGAGATGCCGAAGAAGCCCGCGTCGAACGAGGCGGCGTCGATGAAGCCGCCTTCGGCGGTGGCACTGCTGCCACTGCCGTCGCCGGCGAGCAGGTCGAGGTCCCAGCCGCGGTCCGTGGGGAAGGTCGAGATGCCGTCCCGGCCGTCCTTCAACAACTGCCAGAATTCTTCCGGCGACCGCACGCCACCCGGTAGTCGGCAGGACATGCCCACGATGGCTATCGGTTCCTGCTTGGCGGACTCGACTTCCCGAAGCCGTTGGCGGGTCTGGTGCAAGTCGTTCGTGACCCACTTGAGGTAGTCAACGAGCTTTTTGTCGTTCGGCTTGTCGTTCGGCATGCCGTGGAACCTTCCGTGGAAATAAGGGGCCGGACTCAGCGATCGCTGTGACGGCCGAGCTCGTTGTCGATGAAGGCGAAGATCTCGTCGGTGCTGGCGGCTTCGAGCCGCTCGGCGACCTCTGCGCCGTCCTCCTCCGCTGGGGCGTCCCGCCAGTCGTCAAGGATCTGCGCCAGACGGGCGGTGACGGCGGCCCTGGTTCGGGCGTCGGGCGCGCCGGCGGCGAGTGCGGAGTCGAGCCGTTCGAGTTCTGCCAGGAGGGCCGGTCCCGTGGCGGCCTCTTCCACGAGCTCCGAGACGAAGTGGTCGGCGAGCGCGGTGGGGTTGGGGTAGTCGAAGACGAGGGTGGCGCTCAGCCGCAGTCCGGTGAGGGCGGAGAGCCGGTTGCGCAGTTCGACGGAGGTCAGGGAGTCGAAGCCGAGTTCGTTGAACTCCCGCCGGGCGTCGACGTTCTTCGCCGAGGCGTGTCCGAGGACGGCGGCGGCCTCGGTGCGGACCAGGTCCGTCATCAGGCGCGGGCGCTCCTCGGGGCGCGCGGCCCGCAGCCGGTCGGCGAGGGACACGGCCGTCTCTCCCGTCGTGTTCACGGCCGTGCGGCGGGCGCCCTTGACCAGGCCGCGCAGCACCGACGGGACCGGGGCCGAGGCCCGCACCGGCCCGCCGACCCGGCCGACCGCGACGAGGTGGGCCGCGCTGCGCGCACAGGCGGCGTCGAACAGGGCCAGGCCGCGCTGCCGGCTCAGCGGTGCGGTGCCGTAGGAGGCCATCCGCTGCATATCCGTGTCGGAGAGGGTGGCGGTCATGCCGCCGTCCTGGGTCCAGGCGCCCCAGGCCAGGGACTGCGCGGGCAGCCCCTGCCCCATCCGGTGCCAGGCGAGCGCATCGAGGAACACGTTGCCTGCCGCGTAGTTGGCCTGTCCGGGAGCACCGAGCACCCCGGAGATGGACGAGTACAGCACGAACGCGGCCAGGTCGAGGTCCTTGGTGGCCTCGTGCAGATTCCAGGCCGCATCCACCTTCGGGCGCAGTACGGTCGACAGCCGCTCCGGTGTCAGCGAGGTGACCAGCCCGTCATCGAGGACACCGGCCGTGTGGATCACGGCGGTCAACGGGTGTTCGGCCGGTACGGCAGCGACGAGAGCGTGCACCGCCGCCCGGTCGGCCACGTCGCAGGCGCGCACGGTGACCTCCGCGCCGTGGGCGGCCAGTTCGTCGCTCAGTCCGGAGACGCCCGGCGCCTCGGGTCCGCTCCGGCTGACCAGCAGCAGATGCCGTACACCGCGCTCGACCACCAGATGCCGGGCCAACTCACGCCCCAGACCCCCGGTACCACCGGTGACCAGCACCGTGCCGTCCGCATCCCACTCCCGCGGCGACACGCCCGCGCCCTCGTTCGACTCGACCAACCGCCCCACCCGCACAGCACCTTCGCGCACTACGAACTGAGCGTCCCCGGCAGCCAACAGACCCGGCAGACCCGCAAGCACCTCCGCGAGATCGCCGGAGTCGGCCTCCAGGTCCACCAGCGCGATCCGCCCCGGACTCTCCGACTGCGCCGAGCGCACCAGACCCCACACCGCAGCCGCGGCCACATCGCGTACGGACTCGCCTTCGTCGGCGGAGACCGCGTTACGGGTGACGAACACCAAACGCGAGCCACTTGAGCCCTCGCGGCCGGACCACTCCTGAAGCAGACCGAGCGTCCGGGCCGTCAACTCGTGCGCGGCAGCAGGCACATCACCACCCACACCGGACACGGGAAGCACCACGAAATCCTCGTCCCCGGAGAGGTCCGCCAACGAGGCGACCGACGCGCCCACACCCAGTTCATCCGCGCCCAGGGACACGCACCGCACCCCGGCCGGCGGCACCTCAGGACCCGACACCCACTCCAACGACAACAGCTCATCGCGCTCCGCGCCGTGCCGTGCCGCCGCCTGGCCGGTGCCGGGGTCGCGGTAGGCCCGCATCACCATCGCCTCGGCGGACAGTACGGGTGCGCCTTCGGCGTCGACGGCCGCGATGGACATCGAGTCGTCGCCGGTCTTCACGACCCGGACCCGCAGGACCGAGGCGCCGCCCGCATGCAGCGAGACGCCTCGCCAGGCGAAGGGCAGGAACTGGTCGTCCGCGCTGCCGACCCCGGCGATGCGGTGCGACTGCAACACCGCGTCCAGCAGCGCCGGATGGAGCCCGAAGGCCCCGGCGTCCTCGGCCACGTGGTCCGGCAGGGCCACTTCCGCGTAGGCACCGTCCCCGCAGCTCCACACCGAACGCAGGCCCTGGAACGCGGGGCCGTAACCGGTCCCTTCGTAGAAGCCCTCCAGGTCGACGGCCACCGCGTCCTGCGGCGGCCACACGGTGGAACCGAAGTCCACGACGCGCTCGCCGCTGGTCAGCGTGCCGCCCGCGTGCTGCATCCACGGCTGGTCGGGGTCGTCTTCCGGGCGGGCATGGATGGAGATCGTGCGGGTGCCTGCCTCGTCGGCGGGTCCGACCAGCACCTGGACCTGGGTGCCGTTCTCCTCCGCGAGCACCAGCGGAGTCATCAGGACGAGGTCCTCTACGCGGTCGCAGCCGGCCTGGTCGGCGGCGTGCATCGCCAGCTCCAGAAAGCCGGTTCCCGGGAAGAAGACGTTGCCGCCGATGGCGTGGTCGGTCAGCCACGGATGCGTTTGCAGCGACAGCCTGCCCGTCAGCACCACCTCACCGGACTCCGCGAGGGTGAGCGTCGCACCCAGCAGCGGGTGCTCCGCGGACCGCAGACCCGCACCGGCCACATCTCCGCTGAGCACGGCAGGACGAGGCCAGTAGCGCTCGTGCTGGAAGGGGGAGGTGGGCAGGTCGACGCGGCGGGCACCGGTGCCGGCGAAGATCCCGGACCAGTCCACCCCGATGCCCGCGACATGCAGGTGGGCGAGGGCGGTGAGCAGCGCGGTCTCCTCGGGCCGGTCCTTGCGCAATACGGGGACAGCCACCTTCGTCTCGTCCAGAGTGTGCCGGGCCATCGCGGTCAGTACCCCGTCCGGGCCCAACTCCAGGAAGGCGCTGGCCCCTTCGGCCTCCAGGGCGCTCACACCGTCGGCGAAACGCACCGTCTCCCGTACATGCCGCACCCAATAGTCCGGCGAGCACACCAGCTCCTCGACCGCGAGCTCCCCGGTCACGTTCGAGACGAGCGGGATCTGCGGAGCCCCGTACGACAGCCCCTCGGCCACCCGCCGGAAGTCCTCCAGCATCGGCTCCATCAGCGGCGAGTGGAAGGCGTGGCTGACCGGCAGGCGCTGCGTCTTGCGTCCCCCTGCCGCCAGCTCCTCCGCGATACGGAGCACCGCGGTCTCGTCCCCGGCGAGCACCACCGCCTCCGGGCCGTTGACCGCCGCGATCGACACCCCGTCGACCAGCCGTGCGGCCACCTCGCTCTCCGACGCCTGTACGGCGACCATGGCACCGCCCGCCGGGAGGGCCTGCATCAGCCGCGCCCGAGCCGCCACCAACGCACACGCATCCGTCAGCGAGAACACCCCGGCGACATGCGCCGCCGCGATCTCACCGATCGAGTGCCCGCCCACGAAATCCGGCCGCACACCCAGAGACTCGGCCAGCCGGAACAACGCCACCTCAATGGCAAACAGCGCGGGCTGCGTGAACCCGGTCTCGTCCAACCCCTCCGCATCACCGAACATCACGTCCCGCAACCCGGCATCGAAGTGCGCCAGCACCTCGTCCAACGCCTCGGCGAACACCGGGAACCGGACATACAACTCCCGGCCCATACCCACCCGTTGAGCACCCTGCCCCGAGAACAGCACCGCCAGCGGGCGGCTCGTCTCCGCGCGGCCCCGGGCCGCCTCGGACAGCTCGCCGTCGGGGCACTGGGCCAGCAGCACCGCGCGGTGCTCGAACGCCGAACGGCCCGAGGCGAGCGAGAATCCCACGTCCACCGGTGACGCCGTGCCCCTGCGCGAGGAGATCCGCGCGAGCTGTGCCGCCAGCGCCTCCTCGGTCTTGGCGGACACCAGCCATGGCACCACCGCGGGCGCCAACCCCGGTTCCGCCACCGGCTCTTCGTCCGGTTCCGCCTGCTCCACGATCACATGGGCGTTGGTGCCGCTGATGCCGAACGAGGACACGCCGGCCCGCCACGGGCGGTCGGCCTTGGGCCACTCCTGAGGCTCCGTCAGCAGCTCCACCTCCCCCGACGTCCAGTCCACGTGGGAGGACGGCACATCGGCGTACAGCGTCTTGGGCAGGACACCGTGCCGCATCGCCAGGATCATCTTGATCAGCCCTGCCGCGCCGGCCGCCGCCTGGGTATGGCCGAGGTTGGACTTGACCGACCCCAGCAGCAGCGGCCGCTCGGGGTCGCGGTCCTGACCGTACGTGGCCAGCAGCGCCTGCGCCTCGATCGGATCACCGAGCGCGGTGCCGGTGCCATGGGCCTCGACCACGTCCACGTCCGAGGCCGACAGACCGGCGGCGGCCAGCGCCTGCCGGATCACCCGCTGCTGGGAGGGACCGCTGGGCGCGGTGAAGCCGTTGGAGGCGCCGTCCTGGTTGACGGCCGAGCCCCGTACGACCGCGAGGACGGGATGCCCGTTGCGGCGGGCGTCGGACAGGCGCTCCACGACCAGAACGCCCACGCCCTCCGACCACCCGGTGCCGTCGGCCGTGTCGGAGAACGCCTTGCACCGGCCGTCCGCCGCGAGCCCGCCCTGCCTGCTGAACTCCATCAGGGAACCGGGGGACGACATGACGTTCACCCCGCCGACCAGGGCCAGCGAGCACTCACCGGCCCGCAGGGCGTGGCTCGCCGTGTGCAGGGCCACGAGCGAGGACGAGCACGCCGTGTCGACGGTGACCGCCGGGCCCTCCAGGCCCAGCGTGTACGACAGCCTCCCGGAGGTGGCGCTGGCGGCGATTCCGGTGCCGATGTCGCCGGTGGCGTCGGCCAGGGAGCGTACGAGCAGGTAGGCGTAGTCCTGGCCGTTGGTGCCGATGAACACGCCGGTGCGGCTGCCGCGCAGGGTGGTCGGGTCGATGCCGGCGCGTTCGATGGCCTCCCAGGAGGTCTCCAGCAGGAGGCGCTGCTGCGGGTCCATGGTGACGGATTCGCGAGGTGAGATCCCGAAGAAGTCCGCGTCGAAGTCGCCCACGCCGTCGAGGAAGCCCCCTTCCTGGCTGACGGCGTTGCCGCGCCGGTCGACCCCGGCGTCCCGCAGGGCGTCCAGGTCCCAGCCGCGGTCCGTGGGGAACGCGCCGATGGCGTCCTTGCCCGCGGTCAGCAGCTCCCACAGGTCCTCGGGCGACTGGACACCGCCGGGGTAGCGGCAGGCCATCGCCACGATCGCGATCGGCTCCGTGGCCGCGGCGACGAGCTTGCGGTTCTGGCGGCGCAGGTTCTCGGCTTCCTTCAGCGAGGCGCGGAGGGCTGCGACGACGGTTTCACTGGATGTGGTCATGGTCCGCTCTTTCAGCGCTCTTGGGGGGAATTGCCGTCGAATGCCGCCTGCACCAGGTCGGCGATGTCCATCGCGTCGATCGACTCGTCGTAGGCGTCCGCTGCGGTCGCGGCGGCGGCCTCGGCGCCGGACGCAGCGGTCTGCTCGGCGGCGAGCTTCAGCAGGGGTTCGAGCACGCCGATCTCGCGCAGCTGGGCCACGGAGACGGAGGCGAGCAGGGCCCTGATGGCGGAGGAGTCCGGGTCGCCGTCGTCGGCTGTCCCCTCCCCCGGGTCCTCGTCGGGGACGAGCAGGCTCAGGAGGTGGTCTGCCAGGGCGGCGGGGTTGGGGTGGTCGAAGACGAGCGTGGCGGTCAGGTTCAGTCCGGTAGCGGCGCCGAGCTGGTTGCGCAGTTCGACGGCGCTGAGGGAGTCGAAGCCGAGGTCACGGAACGCCCGGTCGGCGCCTACGGCGTCGGCTGTGGGGTGTCCCAGTACGGCCGCGGCCCGGGTGCGCACCAGGTCCCGTACGGCCTCGGAGCGCTTGGCGGGCGGCAGGCCCGTCAGCTTCGCGCGCAGCGCGTCGCCCGTGGTGTCCTCGCCGGTGTCCCCCGCCGCCCGGTGCTCGGCGTCGACGGTCGGCGCGCCGAGCAGCGGGCTGGGCCGTACGGCGGTGAAGGAGCGGACGAACAGGTCGCGTTCGATGTCGGCGACGACCTCGGTGGGCCGCCCGTCCATGACGGCCCGGCGCAGCGCCACGACGGCGAGGTCCGGGTCCAGCGGGCGGATTCCGGTGCGCCGGGCCACGTCGGCCGCGCGCTGGTCGGCGGCCATTCCGCCGCCTCCCCATACACCCCAGGCGAGGGATGTCGCGGCCAGGCCCTGGGCCCGGCGCCGTTCGGCGAGCGCGTCCAGGAAGGCGTTGGCGGCGGCGTAGTTGGCCTGGCCCGCGTTGCCGACCGCTCCGGAGGACGAGGAGAACAGGGCGAACACCGCCAGGTCCAGGTCCTCGGTGAGGTCGTGCAGGGCCAGGGCCGAGGCGGCCTTGGCGCGGAAGACGTCCTCGAACCGGTCCGGGGTGAGGCTGTCCAGGACACCGTCGTCGATGACGCCGGCGGTGTGGACGACGCCGGTCAGGGGGGACGTCTCGGGGATGTCCGCCAGGACCTTCGCGAGCGCGTCGCGGTCGGCGGCGTCGCATGCGGTGAGGGTGACGTCCGCGCCGAGCGCGGTGAGTTCGGCCCGCAGTGCGTCCGCGCCGGGCGCGTCCGGGCCCCGGCGGCTCAGCAGCAGCAGGTGCTCTGCGCCCGCCCGTGCCAGTTCCCGTGCCACGCGGGCGCCCAGTGCTCCGGTGCCGCCGGTGATCAGGACGGTTCCGGTGGGGTTCCACTCCCGGGTGGTCCGCCCGGCCGGTACGGGGACCAGCCTGCGGCCGAGGACGGCGGAGGGCCGGATCGCGATCTGGTCCTCGCCGCCGGGGGCGGCGAGCACATCGGCGAGACGGGCGGCGGTGCGGTCGTCCAGAGCGGCGGGCAGGTCGATCAGACCACCCCAGCGCTGCGGGTACTCCAGGGCGGCCACCCGACCCAGTCCCCATACGGCGGCCTGGGCGGGTCCGGACACCGGCTCGCCGGGCGCAGCGGCGACCGCGCCGCGGGTGACGCACCACAGGGGTGCGGCAAGGTCCGCGTCGCCGAGCGCCTGGATCAAGGTGGTGGTGAGGGCCAGCGCCTCGGGGGCGTGCGCCGGGTGGGCGGGCTCCGAGTGGGCGGGCTCCGAGTGGGCGGGCTCCGTGGCGAGGGCGAGCAGGGAGACCACGGCGGTGAACTCGGTTCCGTCGGCGGCCTGTTGGCGCAGCAGGTCGGCCAGGGCGGCCCGGTCGCTGCCGGGCGCGGTGAGGCGTACGGTGTCCGGGCCCAGGGCCGCGACGACATCGGCGACCAATGGGTCCTGCTCATGCCCTGCCGGGATCACGGCGAGCCGGGTGCCCGCCGGGGTGTGGGAGGGCGTGCGGGTCAGCGGCTCGAAGGTGATCTGCTGCCGCCAGCCGTCGACCGTGCCGGACTCCTCGCGCCTGCGGCGCCAGTCCGCGAGCGCGGGGAGCACCGTGGACAGCGCGTCGCGCTCGACGTCGAGCGTCGTGGCGAGGTCCGCGAAGTCCGCCTCCCGCACCGCCGACCAGAAGCCGTCGTCCGCGGCGGTCGCCGGGGTGGGGTCGGTGGCGGGCTGGGCGGCCGGCCAGAACCGCTGGTGCTGGAAGGGGTAGGTGGGCAGGTCGGTGCGGCGGGGCGCGGTCCGGGGCCCGGTGAGTACGGCGGGCCAGTGCGGGCTCACTCCGTCGACGTGCAGCCGGGCGAGCGCGGTGACCACACACTCCTGCTCACCGCGGTCCCTGCGCAGCGCCGGTACGGTGACCGCCGGCGAGGGCAGGGTGTCCAGGGTCTCCTGGGCCATGGCGCACAGCGCGCCGTCGGGGCCCAGCTCCAGGAACGCGGTCACTCCGCGGTCGGCGAGGGTGCGGACACCGTCGCCGAAGCGGACGGCCTCGCGGACGTGGCGCACCCAGTAGTCGGGGGAGCACACCTGCCGCTCGGTCGCCGCCTCGCCGGTCACGTTGGACACGAGCGGGATCGTGGGGGCGTCGTAGCCGACGCTTTGGGCGACTCGTCGGAAGTCGTCGAGAACGGCGTCCATGTGCAGTGAGTGAAATGCATGGCTCACCCGCAAACGCCTAGTCTTGCGCCCGTCGGCGGTGAACTTCTCCGCCAGGTCGAGTACGGCGGCCTCGTCGCCGGAGAGGACCACCGAGCGCGGTCCGTTGACCGCGGCGATGGACACGCCGTCGGTCAGGCAGGCGCGGGTCTCCTCCTCGGTGGCCTGGACGGCCACCATGGCGCCGCCCGCGGGCAGGGCGTTCATCAGCCGCGCCCGTGCGGCCACCAGCCGGCACGCATCGTCCAGGGAGAAGACCCCGGCCACGTGCGCGGCCGCGATCTCGCCGATGGAGTGCCCGGCGACGAAGTCCGGGCGGATGCCCCAGGAGGCGACCAGACGGAACAGCGCGACCTCGATCGCGAACAGCGCGGGCTGGGTGTAGCCCGTCTCGTTCAGCCGCTCCGAGTCGCCGAACATGACCTCCCGCAGCGGGAGTTCCAGTTCCGCTTCCAGGCGTGCCGTCACCTCGTCCAGGGCCTCCGCGAACACCGGGAAGCGGGCGTGCAGTTCCCGTCCCATGCCCACGCGCTGCGATCCCTGGCCGGAGAACAGCACCGCGAGCCTGCCGCGGCGCTCCGCGACCCGGCCCCGCAGGACCTGGGGGGTGTCGAGCCCGCCGGCGAGCGCGGCCAGACCCGCGAGCAGTTCCTCGCGGTCTTCGGCGAGGACGGCGGCCCGGTGGGTGAAGGCCGACCGGGTGGTGGCGGTGGACAGCGCGAACTCGGCGACGGTGAGGCCGGGCCGACCGGCCACGTAGGCGTGCAGCTGCCGGGCCTGGGCCCGCAGCGCGTCCGGTACGGCGCCGGACACCGGCACCGGCAGCGGGCCGCCCGCCTCCTGCGGGCGCTCGGGCTCCTCCGCAACGGTCGGTGCGGGCTGCTCGATGATCACGTGGGAGTTGGTGCCGCTGGCGCCGAAGGCCGAGATTCCGGCCCGTCGCGGGCGGCCGGTACGCGGCCAGTCGGCCGCCTGCGCCAGCAGTTCGACGGCCCCGGCGCTCCAGTCGACATGTGCCGAGGGCTCGTCGATGTGCAGGCTCCTGGGCAGCATGCCGTGGCGCATCGCCAGCACCATCTTGATCACACCGGCGATGCCGGCGGCCGCCTGGGTGTGGCCGATGTTGGACTTCACCGAGCCCAGCAGCAAGGGCAGTTCGGGGTCACGGCCCTGCCCGTACGTGGCCAGCAGCGCCTGCGCCTCGATGGGGTCGCCCAGGGTGGTGCCGGTGCCGTGTGCCTCCACGGCGTCCACGTCGGCCGGCGCCAGCCCCGCGTTGGCCAGCGCCCGCTGGATGACGCGGCGCTGCGAGGGGCCGTTGGGCGCGGTGATGCCGTTGCTGGCGCCGTCCTGGTTGACGGCCGAGCCGCGCAGTACCGCGAGCACCTCGTGCCCGTTGCGGCGGGCGTCGGAGAGCCGTTCCAGGACGAGGACGCCCACGCCCTCGGACCAGCCGGTGCCGCCCGCGGCGGACGCGAACGGCCGGCAGCGCCCGTCCGGTGCCAGGGCTCCCATCTCGCCGAACTCGACGAAGTTCACCGGGCTGGACATCACCGTCACACCGCCGGTCAGGGCGATGGAGCATTCGCCGTTGCGCAGGGCCTGGGCGGCCAGGTGGAGCGCCACCAGGGACGACGAGCACGCCGTGTCGACGCTGACGGAGGGTCCTTCCAGGCCGAAGTGGTAGGCCACCCGGCCGGAGAGCAGGCTCGCCGACTGCGCGGTCTGCGCATGCCCCAGCTGGCCCGCTTCGGGCCGGTAGTCGCCCGAGCCGCCGCCGATGAACACGCCGGTGTCGCCGCCGCGCAGCCGGGCGGGGTCGATGCCGGTGCGCTCCAGGGCCTCCCAGGTGGCTTCCAGCAGGATGCGCTGCTGCGGGTCCATCACCATCGCCTCACGCGGCGCGATGCCGAAGAACCCGGGGTCGAAGTCGGCCACGTCGTAGAGGAATCCGCCCTGGCCGGTGACGGTCCGGCCGCGGCCGTCCCGGTCGCCGTGCAGCAGCCGGTCCAGGTCCCAGCCGCGGTCGGTGGGGAAGCCTCCGATGGCGTCCGCTTCGCCCATGACCAGCTGCCACAGGTCCTCGGGCGAGCGGATCCCACCCGGGTAGCGGCAGCTCATGCCGACGATGACGACCGGGTCCTCGGCGGTGTCGGCGTCCTTCGTCCGCACCACCGCGGGGAGTTCCTCCGCGTCCTTCCCGCCCTCGCCGAGGAGTTCGGCCCGCAGGTAACCGGCGAGCGCGTCGGCCGTGGGGTAGTCGAAGACGAGGGTGGCGGGCAGGGCCAGACCCGTCGCGACGGCGAGCTGGTTGCGCAGGTCGACCGCGGTCAGCGAGTCGAAGCCGAGGTCCGTGAACGCCTGGCCGGAGGGTACGGCGTCGGCGTCCGCGAACCCGAGCACGGCCGCCACGCGGTCGCGGACCAGGGCCAGCAGGTGCTCCGTGCGCTCCGCGTCCGGGCGGGCGGCGAGTTCGGCCCGCAGGCCGGACGCGGCATCCGCCGTTCCCGGCGCGCTGCCGTCCGACTCCGCCAGCGCCTCGCGGGCCTCGGGGAGTTCGGCGAACAGGGCGCTGTGCCGCCTGCGGGTGAAGGCGGGCGCGAACTCGTCCCACCGTACGTCGGCGACCGTCACCGAGGGGGTGTCGGTGCCCAGGGAGCGGGCGAGCGCGGTCAGGGCCCGCGCGGGGTCCATCGGGGGCAGCCCGTTGGCCCGCAGGTGTGCGGCCAGGCTGCCGGAGGTGGCGTCGGCCCAGCCGCCCCACGAGACCGCCGTGGCAGGCAGTCCTCGGGCACGCAACATACCTGCCAGGGCGTCGAGTTGGGCTCCGGCCGCGGCCTCGGTGCCCCGGCCTCCGGCACCCCAGGTCCCGGCGATCGAGGAGAAGAGGACGAACGCGCCCAGGGGGCGAGCGCCGGTCGCCGCCTCGGCCACGGCCGCCAGGCTCTCCACGTCCGCGTACAGCGCGGCCAGGGATGCGCCGGGGTCCGCGGTGGTGGCGGTTCCGTAGGCGTCGGCGTCGGACGGCCCGTCCGCGTAGATCACGGCGGTCAGCGGCTCCGGGAGCGCGGCGAGCGCGCTCAGCAGCGCCTCACCGTCGGCCGGTGCGCAGTCGAGCACCGTCAACGGCACGCCCAGGGCGTCGAGTTCGCCGATCAGCTGCGCCGTGTCCGGTGCGGTGCGGTCGGCCAGCACCAGGTGCTGGGCACCCTGTCCGGCGAGCCACCGGGCGCAGTGTCCGCCGGTGCCGGACGCGGGGCCGACGACCAGGACCGTGCCGGCCGGCTGCCACGGGGTCGCGGGGGTGTCGTCCGTGGCGCGCACCAGCCGTCGTCCGAAGGCGCCGGAGGGCCGCAGTGCCACCTGGTCCTCGTCGCCGGCGCCGGACAGTACGGCGCGAAGCCGTTCCGCCGTACGCCGGTCGTGCTCCTGCGGTACGTCGACCAGGCCGCCCCAGCGGTCCGGGTGGTCCAGGGCCGCGACCCTGCCGAGCCCCCACACCGCCGCCTGGGCGGGGCTGACTTCGCTCTCCGAGCGGTCCACCGGCACCGCGTCGCGGGTGACGCACCACAGCGGGGCGTCGATGCCCGCCTCGGCCAGTGCCCGCAGCGCCTCGTCGGGCCAGGCCGGTCCGAAGGGGAGGGCGAAGGCGTACGGGATTGCGAGGAGGGAGACCACGCCGGTGAACTCGGTTCCCCGTTCGGCGAGTTCGCCGAGCCGTCCGGCGAACGCACCGCGGTCGGCCGGATCGACTTCCGCGATGACGACCGCATCGCCGAGGGCTGCGAGTACGGCAGTGGTCCACTCGTCGTCGGCGGCTCCCGTCGGGACGAGCGCCAGCCACGTTCCGGCGAGGGTGCCGGGCGCGGTGCCGGTCAGCGGCTTGAAGGTCACGTGGTAGCGCCAGCCGTCGACGGTAGAGCGCTCCACGCGCTTGCGGCGCCAGGCGGACAGGGCGGGTACGAGGGCCGACAGTGCGGCGTCGTCCAGTTCGAGGCTGTCGGAGAGCGACGAGAGGTCCGCGCGCTCCACCGCGTCCCAGAACTCGGCGTCCACGGGGTCCTGCGCACCGGTCGTCGCCTCCGCGGCGGGTGCGCCGTCCGGCCAGTACCACTGGTGCTGGAAGGGGTAGGTGGGCAGGTCGACACGGCGGGCACCGGTGCCGGCGAAGATCCCGGACCAGTCCACCCCCACGCCTACGACGTGCAGCTGGGCGAGCGCGGTCAGCAGCGCGGTCTCCTCGGACCAGTCCTTGCGCAGGGCCGGTACGGCGGTCGCGGTGCCGTCCAGGGTGTGCTGGGCCATCGCGGTCAGCACCCCGTCCGGGCCCAGCTCCAGGAAGACGGAGGCTCCTTCGGCGGCCAGGGCGCTCACGCCGTCGGCGAAGCGCACGGTCTCGCGCACATGCCGGACCCAGTACTCGGCCGAGCGGACGAGGTCCTCGGTGGCGAGTTCGCCGGTGAGGTTCGACACCAGCGCGATCCGCGGGGCTTCGTACGACAGTCCCTCGGCGACCCGCCGGAAGTCCTCCAGCATTGGCTCCATCAGCGGCGAGTGGAAGGCGTGGCTGACCGGCAGGCGCCGTGTCTTACGACCCAGGCCGGTGAACTCCTTGGCGATCCGCAGGACTTCGCGCTGCTCCCCGGCGATCACCACCGCCTCCGGGCCGTTGACCGCCGCGATCGACACCCCGTCGACCAGCCGTGCGGCCGCCTCCTCCGCTGTTGCCTGGACGGCCACCATCGCGCCGCCCGCCGGGAGGGCCTGCATCAGCCGCGCACGGGCCGCCACCAGCGCACACGCATCCGCCAGCGAGAACACCCCGGCGACATGCGCCGCCGCGATCTCACCGATCGAGTGCCCGCCCACGAAATCCGGCCGCACACCCAGGGACTCGGCCAGCCGGAACAACGCCACCTCGATGGCGAACAGCGCGGGCTGCGTGAACCCCGTCTCGTCCAAGCCCTCCGCATCACCGAACATCACGTCCCGCAACCCGGCATCGAAGTGCGCCAGCACCCCGTCCAGCGCCTCGGCGAACACCGGGAACCGGACATACAACTCCCGGCCCATCCCGACGCGTTGAGCGCCCTGGCCCGAGAACAGCACCGCCAGCTTCCCGTCGGCCTCGTGGGCGACGCCGCGGGCGAGTTCCCGTACGCCCGCGCCGTCGGCCGCGAGGACCGCGCGGTGGGTGAAGGCCGCCCTGCCCGTGGTGAGGGAGTGGCCCACGTCGACCGGTGACCGGCCGGTCAGCGCCGAGACCCGCTCGATTCCTGCCTCCAGGGCGGCCTCGGACTTGCCCGACACCGGCCAGGGCACGAGGCCCGGCACCGTGGTGGGCTCCGGCGCCACGGACTCCTCGGCGTCCGGCGCCTGCTCGATGATGACGTGGGCGTTGGTGCCGCTGACGCCGAAGGCGGAGACACCGGCCCGCCGGGCGTGCCCGGTCTCGGGCCACTCCTGCTGTTCGGTGAGGAGCGAGACCGTGCCGGCCGTCCAGTCCACGTGCGCGGACGGCGAGTCGGTGTGCAGGGTCTTGGGCAGCACGCCGTGGCGCATCGCCAGCAGCACCTTGATGGTGCCGGCGACACCGGCGGCGGCCTGGGTGTGACCCAGGTTCGACTTCACGGCGCCGAGCAGCAGCGGCCGGTCCGTCGGCCGGTCCTGTCCGTAGGCGGCGATGAGGGCGTGCGCCTCGATGGGGTCGCCGAGGGTGGTGCCGGTGCCGTGGGCCTCGACCACATCGACGTCGGCGGGGGCGAGGTCGGCGTCGGCCAGGGCCTGGCGGATGGCGCGCTGCTGGGCCCGGCCGCTGGGCGCGGTCAGCCCGTTGGAGGCGCCGTCCTGGTTGACCGCGGTGCCGCGCACGATGCCCCAGACGTCGTGGCCGTTGCGGCGGGCGTCGGAGAGCCGTTCCAGGAGGAGGACGCCGACGCCCTCGGACCAGCTCGTACCGTCGGCCGCATCGGCGAACGGCTTGCACCGTCCGTCGGGGGCCAGCCCTCCCTGGACCGTGAACTCGGTGAAGGAGTCGGGGCTGGACATGACCGAGACGCCGCCGGCCAGGGCGAGGGTGCACTCGCCGCTGCGCAGGGCGCCCGCGGCCATGTGCAGGGCGACCAGCGCGGAGGAGCAGGCGGTGTCGACGGTGACGGCCGGGCCCTCCAGGCCGAAGGCGTAGGAGAGGCGGCCGGACATGACGCTGGCGGTGTTGCCGGTGGCGACATGGCCGCGGATGTCGGTGGTGCCGGTGCCCTGGCGCAGGAGTGTGGCGTAGTCCTGGCCGTTGGTGCCGACGAATACGCCGGTACGGCTGCCGCGCAGGGTGGTCGCGTCGATTCCGGCGCGTTCGAACGCCTCCCAGGAGGTCTCCAGCAGCAGGCGCTGCTGGGGGTCCATGGCCAGGGCCTCGCGGGGCGAGATGCCGAAGAAGGGGGCGTCGAAGAGGCCGACGCCGTCCAGGAATCCGCCTTCGAGGGTGGCGGAGGCGCCGCGGGCGAGCGCGTCGAGGTCCCAGCCGCGGTCCGCGGGGAATCCGCTGATCGCGTCCTCGCCGCTG
Organism: Streptomyces natalensis ATCC 27448; assembly: GCF_000935125.1. GTDB lineage: Bacteria > Actinomycetota > Actinomycetes > Streptomycetales > Streptomycetaceae > Streptomyces > Streptomyces natalensis. The sequence continues at coordinate 367,111 of NZ_JRKI01000029.1, forward strand.
CTCAGCAGCTGCCAGAGGTCCTCGGGGGACCGTATGCCGCCGGGGAAGCGGCAGTTCATGCCGACGATGACGATGGGATCGTCGTCCGCCGCGCGGCCGACGAAGGCCGGGGCACCGGACTCGGGCAGGGCGCCCAGGAGTTCGGCGAGCAGGAAGTCGGCGAGGGCGGTCGGGGTCGGGTAGTCGTAGACGAGGGTTGCGGGCAGTTTCAGGCCGGTGGTGGCCGTGAGGGTGTTGCGCAGTTCGACGGTGGTCAGCGAGTCGAAGCCGAGGTCACTGAAAGCGCGTTCGGCGCCGATGGCCGAGGTGCCGCTGTGCCCGAGGACCGCGGCCACCTGGGTGCGTACCAGGTCCAGGACGAAGCGCGGGCGCGCGGCCGGGGAGAGTCCGGCGAGCCGTTGGCGCAGGGCCGGTTCCCGCAGAGCGGCTTCCGGTGTCCCGGCGGGCGGCGTGACCTGCTGGAGTTCGGGCAGGTCGGCGACGAAGAGGCTGGGGCGGGTCGCGGTGAAGACCTCTGCGTAGCGCTGCCAGTCGATGTCCGCGAGGGTCAGCGCCGTGGCGTCGTGCTCGATCGCCCGGCGCAGTGCGGTGAGGGCGAGCCGGGGCGGCATGGGGGTGAAGCCGCCGCGGCGGACGCGGTCCTGGATGCCGGTGCCGTCGGCCGCCATACCGGTCTCGGCCCAGGGGCCCCAGGCCAGCGAGGTGGCGGGCAGGCCGTGGGCGCGGCGGTGTGCGGCGAAGGCGTCGAGGAAGGCGTTGCCGGCGGCGTAGTTGCCCTGGCCGGGTGCGCCGAGGGTGCCGGCGACGGAGGAGAAGAGCACGAAGGCGCTCAGGTCCTGCTCGCGGGTCGTCTCGTGCAGGTTGCGGGTGGCGGTGACCTTGGTGCGCAGGACGGAGGCGAACTGCTCGGGGGTGAGCGTGTCCAGGGTGCCGTCGTCGACGGTGCCGGCGGTGTGGAACACCGCGGTGAGCGGGTGCTCGTCGGGGATCGCGGCCAGTACGGCGGCGAGCGCGTCCCGGTCGGCGGTGTCGCACGCCGCGACGGTGACGCGAGCACCCAACTCGGCGATTTCAGCCGCCAGTTCACCGGCGCCGGGGGCGTCGGTGCCGCGCCGGCTGACCAGCAGCAGATGTTCGGCGCCCGCCTCGGCCAGCCAGCGGGCGACGTGGCCGCCGAGCGCACCGGTGCCGCCGGTGACGAGCACCGTTCCGGTGGGGCGGAACGTGGCTGCCTCGGGGGCCGGTGCGGCCCGGTGGTGCGCCAGGCGGCGGACGAAGGTCGCGGTGGTCCGTACGGCGAGCTGGTCCTCGTCGCCGCTGTCGGCGAGGACGGCGGCCAGGCGGCGCAGGGTGGCGCCGTCGAGCTCGTCGGGGAGATCGACGAGGCCGCCCCAGCGCTGCGGGTGCTCCAGTGCGGCGACCCTGCCCAGGCCCCAGACGGCGGCCTGGGCGGGGCGGGCCGGGTGTTCGGCGCGGTCCACGGCCACGGCGGTACGGGTCACGCACCACAGCGGGGCGTCGATACCTGCGTCGCCCAGGGCCTGGAGGGCGGTCGCCGTCAGCAGGAGGCCCTCGGTCGTGGCGTCATCGGCATCCTCTGCGCCTTCGCCGGCCGTTGCCAGCAGGGACAGTACGCCCGCGAACTCACCGTGTTCCGCGGCCAGTTCGCTCAGCCGCTCGGCCAGCTCCTGGCGCTGGGCGGTGCTCACCTCGACCCGTACGGCGTCGGCGCCCAGGGCCCCGGCGACCGCATCGGTCCAGGCCCGGTCGCCGTCGGCCGGTGCGAGCACCAGCCAGGTCCCGGCCGGGTGTCCGGCGGTGGCCGTGCCGGTGAGGGGCTTCCAGGTGGTCCGGTAGCGCCAGCCGTCGACGGTGGAGCGCTCCCGGCTCTTGCGCCGCCAGGAGGAGAGGGCGGGCACGACGGCGGTGAGGGTGTCGTCGTCCAGGTCCAGCGAGGAGCCCAGGGACGGAAGGTCCGCGCGCTCGACGGCCGACCAGAACTCCGCGTCCGCCGCGTCGGCGGGGTGTGCGGGTGCGGCGGCTCCGGCGGCCGCCTCGGGCCAGTAGCGCTCGCGCTGGAAGGGGTAGGTGGGCAGGTCGATCCGCCGGGCGCCGCCGCCCGCGAACACGGCGTCCCAGTCGACCCGCACCCCGTGGAGGTGGAGCCGGGCCAGTGCCGTGGTCAGTGCGGGGGCCTCGGGCCGGTCGCGGCGCAGTGCCGGGACGGCGGTGGCGGGGGTCTGCTCGCCGGTGCTCTCGCGTACCGCGCCGCTGAGTACGGCGTCCGGGCCGAGCTCGAAGAAGGTCGTCACACCGTGCTCGGTGAGGTGCCGTACGGCGTCGGCGAAGCGGACGGTGCCGCGGACCTGCCGGGTCCAGTACGGCGCCGAGCACAGGTCGTCGGCCAGGATCAGCTCTCCGGTGAGGGTGGAGACCAGCGGCAGCTCCGGCGCGTGGAAGGTGATGCCTTCGGCGGCGCGGGTGAAGTCGTCCAGCATCGCGTCCATATGCGGCGAGTGGAAGGCGTGGCTGACGCGCAGCTGCTTGGTGCGGCGGCCGAGTTCGTGGAAGTGGGCCGCCACGGCGTGTACCGCGTCCTCGTCGCCCGAGACGACCAGGGACGTGGGGGTGTTGACGGCGGCGACCGCGGCTCGTCCCTCGTACGGGGCGAGCACGGCGGCCGCCTCGTCCTCGGTGGCCTCGACGGAGGCCATGGCGCCGCCGGAGGGCAGGGCGGCCATCAGCCGGCCGCGAGCCGCTACGAGGGTGCAGGCGTCCTCCAGGGAGAGGACTCCTGCGGCGTGCGCGGCGGCGAGCTCGCCGATGGAGTGTCCCGCGACGTAGTCGGGGCGCAGGCCCCAGGACTCGGCGAGACGGAACAGCGCCACTTCGAGGGCGAACAGGGCCGGCTGGGTGTAGCCGGTGTCGTCGAGCAGTTCGGCCTCGGGGGTGCCGGGGTCGGCGAAGAGGATCTCCCGCAGCGGGCGGTCGAGTTCGAGGTCGAAGCGGGCCAGTACGGCGTCCAGGGCCTCGGCGTAGACCGGGTGGCGGTCGTAGAGCTCGCGTCCCATTCCGGGGCGCTGGCTGCCCTGGCCGGTGAAGAGGAAGGCGAGCCGGCCGCGGTCCGGGCGGCCGGTGAGCAGTCCGCCGTCGGGGGTCGCGTCGCGCAGCGCGGTCAGGGCGCGGGTGAGGGTGTCGGGGTCGTCGGTGACGACGGCCGCACGGTGCTCCAGGGCGGCCCGGGAGGTGGCGAGCGAGAACGCGAGGTCGGTGAGCGGAAGTTCGGGGTGGTCGGCGAGGTGGGTCAGGAGCCGTCCGGCCTGGGCGCGCAGGCCCGCTTCGGTGCGTCCGGACAGGGTCACGGGGACGGGTGTGGGGTCGGCCGGGCGGGCCGGTGCGGTGTCGGTGTCCTCCTCGGTCCGGTCCTCCGGGGCCTGTTCGAGGATGGTGTGGACGTTGGTGCCGCTGAGTCCGAAGGAGGAGACGCCCGCGCGACGCGGGTGCCCGGTGGCCGGCCAGGGCAGCGGCTCGGTGAGCAGCTGGATGGCGCCGGAGCTCCAGTCGACGTGACTGGAGGGCCGGTCGATGTGCAGGCTCCGCGGCACCGCGGCATGGCGCATGGCCATGACCATCTTGATGACGCTGGCGACACCGGACGCCATCTGGGTGTGGCCGATGTTGGATTTGACGGAGCCCAGGAGCAGCGGGTGCTCGGGGTCGCGGCCCTGGCCGTACGTGGCCAGCAGGGCCTGCGCCTCGATGGGGTCGCCGAGTGCCGTGCCGGTGCCGTGCCCGTCGATGACGTCGATGCCGTCGGGGTCCACCTCGGCGTTGGCCAGGGCCTGCCGGATGACGCGCTGCTGGGACGGGCCGTTGGGCGCGGTCAGTCCGTTGGAGGCGCCGTCCTGGTTGACGGCGGAGCCCCGGATGACGGCCAGGACCTGGTGCCCGTTGCGGCGGGCGTCGGAGAGCCGCTCGACGAGGACGAGGCCGACGCCTTCGGCCAGGCTCATGCCGTCGGCCTGGTCGGAGTACGCCTTGCAGCGGCCGTCGGCCGCCATCGCGCGCTGCCGGCTGAAGCCGACGAACGCGCCCGGCGTGGACATGATGCTGACACCGCCCGCGAGGGCCAGGGAGCTCTCGCCGTTGCGCAGGGACTGGCAGGCCAGGTGCAGCGCGACCAGGGAGGAGGAGCAGGCGGTGTCGAGGGAGACGGCCGGGCCCTCGAAGCCGTAGGTGTAGGAGAGCCGGCCGGACAGGACGCTGGAGATGGTGCCGGTGATCAGGTGTCCCTCGGCGCCGTCCGGGCCCGCGCCGAAGGCGCCGTAGTCCTGGTAGCTGGCGCCGATGAAGGTGCCGGTGCTGCTGCCGCGCAGGGTGGCGGGGTCGATCCCGGCGCGCTCCATCGCCTCCCAGGAGGTCTCCAGCAGCAGGCGCTGCTGGGGGTCCATGGCCAGGGCCTCGCGGGGCGAGATGCCGAAGAAGGAGGCGTCGAAGTCGGCGGCGTCATGCAGGAAGCCGCCCCGGGTCGAGTAGGTGTGGCCGGCCCGGTCGGGGTCGGGATCGTAGAGGCCCTCGGCGTCCCAGCCGCGGTCGGCGGGGAACTCTCCGGTGGCGTCGCCGCCCTCGGTGACCAGTCGCCACAGGTCCTCCGGTGAGCCGACGCCGCCGGGATAGCGGCAGCTCATGCCGATGATGGCGATGGGCTCGTCGGCGGCGGCGGTGTGCGTGGTCGTGGCGGCGGTGCCGGTGGCGGACCCGGCGAGGGACTCGCGCAGGAACGCGACGAGTGCGAGCGGGTTGGGGTAGTCGAAGACCATGGTGCTCGGCAGGGCGAGCCCGGTCACGGAGGCGATGCGGTTGCGCAGGTCGACGGCGGTCAGGGAGTCGAAGCCGACGTCGCGGAAGGCACGTTGTTCGGAGAGCACGTCGGGTGAGGCATGGCCGAGCGCGGTGGCCGCCTCGGTACGGACGAGATCCAGCAGGAGGCGGTCCTGCTCGACCGCGGCCAGCCCATCGAGCCGGGTGGCGAACTCGCTGCCGGAGTCGGTGACTTCGGCGCTCTCCTGCGCCAGCTGCCGCACCTCGGGCAGGTCCTCGAAGAGCCGGGTGGGCCGCGCGGCGGTGAAGACGGGGTAGTAGCGCCCCCAGTCCACGTCGGCGACGGCCAGGTGCGTTTCCTCGTCGTCGAGGGCCTGGCGCAGGCCGGTGAGGGCGAGTTGGGGATCCATGAAGACCAGCCCGCTGCGGCGGATCTGGCCGGGGTCGACGCGGCCGAGCTTGAGGTCGTCGGCCCAGATGCCCCAGGAGACGGCGGTGGCGCGGGCGCCGCGGGCGCGGCGGTGTTCGGCCAGGGCGTTGAGATAGGCGTTTCCGGCGACGTAGGCGGCGTGGGCGCCGCTGCCCCACATACCGGCGGTGGAGGAGTACAGGACGAAGGCGTCCAGGTCGTCGCCGAGGAGTTCGTCCAGGTGCCGGGCGCCGATGACCTTGGCGTCCATGACCTTCGCGAAGTCGTCCAGGGTCGTCTCGTCCAGCGGCGCCAGCTCGATGGTGACGGCGGTGTGCACGACGGTGCGTACGGTGCGGCCCTCGGCCCGAAGCGCGGCGAGCATCTGCGCGACCGCGTCGCGGTCGGTCAGGTCGCAGGCCACCGCTTCGGCCTGGCAGCCCAACTCGGCCAGTTCCTGGACGAGTTCCGCTGCGCCGGGTGCCGCCGGGCCGCGGCGGCTGGTGAGCACGATGTGCTCGGCGCCCTGCTGGGCGAGCCAGCGGGCCAGGTGCGGGGCGAGGGTGCCGGTGCCGCCGGTGACGAGGGTGGTGCCCCTCGGCGTCCAGGGGCGGGCCGGGGCGGGGTCCGCGGGGGCGGCGCGGACGACGCGGCGGGCGAAGACGCCCGAGGAGCGGACGGCGAGCTGGTCCTCGCCACTGCGGCCGGTCAGGACGGCAGCCAGGCGCTCGCCGGCCCGCCGGTCCAGCTCCTCGGGCAGGTCGACCAGGCCGCCCCAGCGCTGCGGGTGTTCGAGCGCGGCCGTCCAGCCGAGGCCGAGGATCTGGGCCTGGTCGGGGCGGGTGAGCCGGTCCGCGCGACCGGTGGAGACGGCGCCTTGGGTCAGGCACCACAGGGGTGCGTCGATTCCGGCGTCGCCGAGCGCCTGGACGAGCGCGACGGTCAGGGTCACCGCGCGACTGAGCGTCGGGTGGGTGGCGCTTGCCTCGTCTGCCGGGGCCGGCAGGGACACCACGCCCGTGAGGTCCGCCGCGCCGTCGAGGCCGGTCAGGCGCGCGGTCAGGGTGGCGCGGTCGGCGCAGCTGTCGTCCAGGACGAGGGTGCGCGTCCCGGCGCCGTGGGCGGCGAGGACACCGGTGAGGGTGTCGGTGTCGGCTCCTTCGGGGGCGACGACGAGCCAGGTGCCCGTCAGGGCCGCCGCGGGCAGGCCGGTCAGCGGCTTCCAGGTGGCGCGGTAGCGCCAGGAGTCCACGGTGGACAGCTCGCGGCGGCGCTTGCGCCAGTGCGAGAGGGCCGGGAGGACCGGGGCGAGGGAGGTGCGGTCCAGGCGCAGCCGGGAGGCGAGCGCCTCGACGTCCTCCTCCTCGACCGCCGTCCAGAACTCGGCGTCCGCGGGATCCGCTTCGGGCCGGTCCGGGGACCGCTCGGGGATCGCCCACAGGTGCTCGCGCTGGAAGGCGTACGTGGGCAGCGGCACCCGGCGGGCGCCGGTGCCGGCGAAGACGGCGGACCAGTCGGCGTCCGCGCCCCGGACGAAGGCTTCGGCCAGGGAGGCCAGGAAGCGGTCGGTGGCGCCGGTGTCGCGCCGGAGCGTGCCGAGCACCGCGGCGGCGGCCCCGGCTTCCTCGGCGGTCGCCTGGATGCCCATGGACAGGACGGGGTGGGAGCTGACCTCGATGAAGAAGTGGTGGCCCTGGGCGAGGAGTTCGCCGATGGCGGGCTGGAAGTGGACGGTCCGGCGCAGGTTGGTGAACCAGTACTCCGCGTCCATGACGGTGGTGTCCAGCCAGTCACCGGTGACGGTGGAGAAGAAGGGCACCTGCGCCGGGCGCGGGCGCACCGGTTCGAGGACGGTGCGCAGTTCGTCGCGCACCCGCTCGACCTGGGCGGAGTGCGAGGCGTAGTCCACGGCGATGCGCCGGGCACGGATGTCCTCGCCGACCAGTTCGGCCTGGAGGGCGTCCAGCGGCGCGGTGGCGCCGGAGACGACGGTGGACCGGGGGCCGTTGACGGCGGCGATCGACAGGTCCTCATAGGCGGCGAGGCGCTGTTCGACGTCGGCGGCGGGCAGCGGGACCGACAGCATGCCGCCGGTTCCGGCCAGCCCGCGGGCGATGGCCTGGCTGCGCAGCGCGACGACGCGGGCCGCGTCCTCCAGGGAGAGCGCCCCGGCGACGGCGGCCGCGGCGATCTCGCCCTGCGAGTGGCCGACCACGGCGTCCGGGGTGATGCCGTGGGAGGTCCACAGCGCGGCCAGGGAGACCATGACGGCGAAGGAGGCGGGCTGGACGACGTCGACGCGGTCCAGGGTCGGCGCGCCGTCGGCCTGGCGCAGCACGTCGAGCAGGGACCAGTCGACGAACTCCGAGAGGGCGGTGGCGCATTCGGTCAGGCGCGCGGCGAAGACCGGGGACTCCTCAAGGAGCCGCGCTCCCATGCCGGCCCACTGGGAGCCCTGGCCGGGGAAGACGAAGACGGTCCTGCCGTCGGTGTCGGCCGTGCCCTGGACGATGCCGGGTGCGGAGCCGCCGGTGGCGAGGGCGTCCAGGGCCGCGCGCCGGGATGCGTCGTCGGTGCCGACGACGACGGCGCGGTGGTCGAAGAGGGTGCGCGCGGCCACCAGGGTGTGGCCGACGTCGAGGGCATCGGGTGCCTCGCCGTCGAGGTGGGCGGCGAGCTGGGCCGCCTGGGCGCGCAGCGCGCCCGGGGTCCGGGCGGACAGCACCCAGGGGATGGCGTCCCCGGCCGGGGGCACCGGCCCCGCGGGGGTCGCCTCGTGCGGGCGGGGGGCCTCTTCGAGGAGGGTGTGGGCGTTGGTGCCGCTGATGCCGAAGGAGGAGACCGCGCAGCGGCGCGGGCGCTCGCCCTCGGGCCAGTCGGTGGGTTCGGTCAGCAGGGAGACGGTGCCGGGGGTCCAGTCGATGTGGCTGGAGGGGGTGTCGGCGTGCAGGGTGCGCGGCAGCTGTCCGTTGCGCAGGGCCAGGACCATCTTGATGACGCCGGCCACGCCGGCGGCCGACTGGGTGTGGCCGATGTTGGACTTCACCGAGCCCAGCAGCAGCGGACTGTCCGGGTCGCGGCCCGGTCCGTAGGTGGCGAGCAGGGCCTGGGCCTCGATGGGGTCGCCGAGGGCGGTGCCGGTGCCGTGGGCCTCGACGGCGTCGATGTCCGCCGGGGTCAGCCCCGAGTTGGCCAGGGCCTGGCGGATGACGCGCTGCTGGGAGGGGCCGTTGGGGGCGGACAGGCCGTTGGAGGCGCCGTCCTGGTTGATGGCCGAGCCGCGGACGACGGCGAGGATCTCGTGCCCGTTGCGCTGGGCGTCCGAGAGGCGCTCCAGGACGAGGACGCCCACGCCCTCGGCCAGGGTCATGCCGTCGGCGCCTTCGGAGAACGCCTTGCAGCGGCCGTCGCCTGCCAGGGCGCGCTGCCGGCTGAAGGCGACGAACGGGTTGGGGTTGGTCATCACGGTCGCGCCGCCGGCCAGGGCCAGGGAGCTCTCGCCGTTGCGCAGCGACTGGCAGGCCAGGTGCAGGGCGACCAGGGAGGAGGAGCAGGCGGTGTCGACGGTGACGGCCGGGCCTTCGAGGCCGAAGAGGTAGGCCAGGCGCCCGGAGAGCACGCTGGGGCTGGTGCCGGTCACCAGGTGACCGGCGGAGCCGTCCTCGACGCCGAGTCCGTACTCCTGGTAGGTGGAGCCGATGAAGGTGCCGGTCGTGGTGCCGTGGACGGTGGTGGGGTCGATGCCGGCGTGCTCGAACGCCTCCCAGGTGGTCTCCAGCAGCAGCCGCTGCTGGGGGTCCATCGACAGCGCCTCGCGCGGCGAGATGCCGAAGAAGGAGGCGTCGAACTCGCCCGCGTCGTGCAGGAATCCGCCCTGGGTGGAGTACGTCGTGCCGGGGTTGTCCGGGTCGGGGTGGAAGAGGCCGGTGTTCCAGCCGCGGTTGACGGGGAAGTCGCTGATGGCGTCGACGCCTTCGCTGACCAGGTCCCACAGCTGCCGCGGGGAACGGACGCCGCCGGGGAAGCGGCAGCTCATACCGACGATGGCGATGGGCTCGTCGAAGCCCCCCGACGGTACGGCCACGGGGGCGGCCGACTCCTGGGCGGTGCCCAGGAGTTGCTCGCGCAGGTGGCGGGCGAGGGCCACGGGGGTCGGGTAGTCGAAGACGAGGGTGGCGGGCAGGGCCAGGCCGGTGAGGGCGGCGAGCCGCTTGCGCAGTTCCACGGCGGTCAGCGAGTCGAAGCCGGCGTCGCGGAAGGCCCGCCGCTCCGCGATGGCATCCGCGGAGTCGTGGCCGAGGGCGATGGCCGCCTCGGCGCGCACCAGGTCGCCCAGCAGCCGCTCCTGCCCGTCCTGGTCCAGGCCCCGCAGGCGCGCGGCGAATTCGGGCGCGGCGCTTTCGTCCTCGGGGCGTATCAGGGCCTGGACCTCGGCCAGTTCGTCGAAGAGGGCGCTGGGGCGGGTGGAGGTGAAGACGGGGTGGTAGCGCTCCCAGTCGATGTCGGCGACGGTGACGGTGACGTCCCGGTGGACGACGGCGCGCCGCAGTTCGGCGAGGGCGGTCGCGGGCGCGAGGAAGCGCAGTCCGCGCTTGTGCAGTTCGTCGGTGACGGCCTCGTGGGTGGCCATACCGGCCTCTGCCCAGGGGCCCCAGGCGACGGAGGTGGCGGGCAGGCCGCGGGCGGCGCGGTGCTCGGCGAGGGCGTCGAGGTAGGCGTTGGCGGCGCTGTAGGCGCTCTGTCCGGCGCTGCCCCACACTCCGGCGATCGAGGAGACCAGGACGAAGAAGTCCAGGTCGTGGCCGTCCAGGAGGCTGTCGAGGTGGGCCGCGCCGAGCAGCTTGGCGGCCATCGCCTGTGCGGCGTCGGCCAGTGGGGTGTCGGCGAGGGCGGCCGCCTGGCCGACACCGGCCGCGTGCACGACGCCGGTCAGCGGGTGCTCGTCGGGTAGGGAGTCCAGCAGCGCGGCGAGTGCGGCGCGGTCGGCGGTGTCGCAGGCCGCGAGGGTGACGCGGGCACCCAACTCCTCGATTTCGGCGGCCAGTTCGGCGGCTCCGGGGGCTTCGGGGCCGCGGCGGCTGGTGAGCAGGAGGTGCTCGGCGCCGCTGCGGGCGAGCCAGCGGGCGGCCTCGGCGCCGAGCGCTCCGGTGCCGCCGGTGATGAGCACGGTGCCGCGTGCGGTGAACGCGTCGGCCGGGGGCAGTTCGGCCTGCGGGTGGCGCACCAGGCGTCGGCCGAACGCTCCGGTGGCGCGGACGGCGATCTGGTCCTCGCCGCCCTCGGCGGCCAGCGCGCTGACGAGGTGCTGGGTGGCGGGGGCGTCGAGGGCGGCCGGCAGGTCGATCAGGCCGCTCCACAGCTGCGGGTGCTCCAGGGCGGCGACCCGGCCCAGTCCCCAGACCGCGGCCTGGAGGGGGTGGGTGAGCGGGTCGTCGGCGCCGGTGGTGACGGCGCCCCGGGTCAGGGTCCACAGGGGCGCGGCGAGGCCGGTGTCGGCGAGCGCCTGGATCAGCACGAGGCTCAGCGCGAGCCCGGTGGACGGCTGGGCGCCGGTCTCGGCCCCGGCTTCGGCCCCGGCCTCGGCCCCGGACCGGTCGGCGAGCGGCAGCAGGGACAGCACACCGGTCAGGGGCCGGTCCTGGTCGCGTACGGCGGCGAGCCGGCCGGCGAGATGGGCGCGGTCGCGGCAGGCGTCGTCCAGGACGAGGGTCTCGAACTGGGCGCCGTGGCCGCGCAGCGCGTCGAGGATCTCGTCGCTGTCGATGCCGTCGGCGGTGACGAGCAGCCAGGTGCCGTCCAGTACGGGTGCGGCGGTTGCCTGCACGGGGCGCCAGGCCACGCGGTAGCGGGTGGAGTCCAGCAGCGCCTTCTCCTGCCGGTGCTGGCGCCAGGAGGACAGCGCGGGCAGCAGGGCGTACAGGGAGGCGTGCTGTTCGTCGCGCAGCCCGAGGAGGGCGGCCAGTTCCGTGGCGTCGCCGCGTTCGACGGCGCCCCACAGCTCGGCGTCCGCGGGGTCGGCGGCACCCTGCGCGAGGCGGGCCGGGGCCTGTTCGGGCCAGTAGCGCTCGTGCTGGAAGGCGTAGGTGGGCAGGTCGATGGTGCGGGCGCCGGTGCCGGCGAGGTATCCGGGCCAGTCGACGGTCGTGCCGCGGACGTGCAGGCGGGCCAGCGCGGTGGCCGCGCAGCGCTCCTCGCCGCGCCCGTGGCGCAGCAGCGGGACGATATGCGCCTCCGCGTCGTCGCCGAGGGCGTCCTGGGCGGCGGCCGACAGCACGCTGTCGGGGCCGAGTTCGAGGAAGGTGCCGGCGCCGCAGTCGTGCGCGGCGCGCAGGGTGTCGGCGAAGCGGACGGCGCCGCGGGCGTGCGCGACCCAGTAGTCGGCCGAGCGCAGTTCCGCTTCGGTGGCGGGCCGTCCGGTCAGGCCGGAGATGACGGTCACGTCCGGCGCGTGGTAGGTGAGTTCGGCGGCGGCCTCGCGCAGCCCGTCGAGCGCGGGTTCCATGAGCGGCGAGTGGAAGGCGTGGCTGACCGTCAGGCGCTTGGTCTTGCGGCCCCGGTCGGCGAAGTGGGCGGCGATCTCCTCGGCGGCGGCCAGTTCTCCGGCGACCACGACGCTGCGGGGGCCGTTGACGGCGGCCAGGGAGACCTCGTGGTCGCGCCCGGCGAGCAGCGGCGCGGTCTCGTCCTCGGTGGCCTCAAGGGAGATCATCGCGCCGCCGGCGGGCAGCGCCTGCATCAGCCGTCCGCGCGCGATCACCAGGCGGGCCGCGTCGGGCAGCGAGAGGACGCCCGCGACATGCGCGGCGGTGATCTCGCCGATGGAGTGGCCCAGCAGCACGTCGGGGCGGATGCCCCAGGTGCCGAGCAGCCGGTGGAGCGCGACCCCGATGGCGAACAGCGCGGGCTGGGTCCACTCGGTGCGGTCCAGCAGCGCCGCCTCGGGGCTGCCCTCCGGGGCGAACAGGATGTCCTTGAGGGGGCGGTCCAGGTGCGGGTCGAGGGCGGCGGTCACCTCGTCGAGGGCCTGGGCGAACACGGGGAAGCGGGCGGCGAGTTCCCGGCCGGCGCCGGGGCGCTGGCTGCCCTGCCCGGAGAACACCACGGCCAGTTTGCCCGCGCCGCCGACCTCGCCCTCGGTCAGCGCGGGGCCGGGCCGGTCGGCGGCCAGGTCGGCGAGGGCGCGCAGCAGTTCGTCGCGGTCGCCGGTGACGACGGCGCGCTGGTCGAAGGCCGAGCGGGTGGTGGCCAGGGAGAGCGCGACATCGGCCGGGTCCAGGGCGGGGCGCTCCTCCAGGAAGGACCGCAGGCGGGCGGCCTGGTCGCGCAGCGCGGCCCGGCTCTTGCCCGACAGCGTCCAGGGCACGACGGCCGGGGTGAGCGCCGGCTCCTCGCGCCGCTCGGCGACGGCCGCCGGCTCCTCGACGATGAGGTGCGCGTTGGTACCGCTGAATCCGAAGGAGGAGACGGCGGCGCGGCGCGGCCGGTCGGCCTGCGGCCAGGGTGTCTCCTCGGTGAGCAGGCGCACCGCCCCGGAGTCCCACTCCACGTGTGAGGACGGCTCGTCGGCGTGCAGGGTGCGGGGCAGCACGCCGTGGCGCATGGCCATGACCATCTTGATGACGCCGGCGACGCCGGCCGCGGCCTGGGTGTGGCCGATGTTGGACTTCACCGAGCCCAGCAGCAGCGGACTCCCCGCCTCGCGGTCCTGGCCGTAGGCGGCGAGCAGGGCCTGCGCCTCGATGGGGTCGCCGAGGGTGGTGCCGGTGCCGTGGCCCTCCACCGCGTCGATGTCCGTGGCGGACAGGCCGGCGGCGGACAGGGCCTGCCGGATCACCCGCTGCTGGGCGGGGCCGTTGGGGGCGGTCAGGCCGTTGGAGGCGCCGTCCTGGTTGACGGCGGAGCCCCGTACGACGGCCAGGACCCGGTGCCCGTTGCGGCGGGCGTCGGAGAGGCGTTCCAGGACGAGGACGCCCACGCCCTCGGACCAGCCGACGCCGTCGGCGCCGTCGGAGAACGCCTTGCAGCGCCCGTCCGGGGACAGGCCGCGCTGCCGGGAGAACTCGATGAGGGCACCCGGCGTCGACATGACCGTGACTCCGCCGGCCAGCGCGAGCGAGCACTCCCCCGCGCGCAGGGCCTGCATCGCCCAGTGCATGGCGACCAGCGAGGACGAGCAGGCGGTGTCGACGGTGACGGCGGGGCCTTCGAGGCCGAGGGTGTAGGAGATGCGCCCGGAGGCGACGCTCGGGGCGGTGCCGCTGCCCTGGTGGCCCTCGAACTGCCCGCCGGAGAGCACCGTGGCGTAGTCGTTGTACATCACGCCCGCGAACACGCCGGTCTGGCTGCCGCGCAGGGACACCGGGTCGATGCCCGCCCGCTCGACGGCCTCCCAGGACGCTTCGAGGAGGAGGCGCTGCTGGGAGTCGGTGGCCAGGGCCTCGCGGGGGCTCATGCCGAAGAAGGCGGGGTCGAAGTCGGCGGCGGTGTGCAGGAATCCGCCGAAACGGGAGTAGGAGGTGCCGGTGCGGTCCGGGTCCGGGTCGTAGAGCGCGTCCAGGTCCCAGCCCCGGTCGGTGGGCAGGCCCGAGATGGCGTCGGTGCCCTCGCTGACCAGCCGCCACAGGTCCTCGGGCGAGGCGACGCCGCCCGGGTAGCGGCAGCTCATGCCGACGATGACGATGGGGTCGTCGTCCGCGGCGGTGCGGGGCGCGTCGGCCGCGGCGGCGGCTTCGGAGCCCATGAGTCCGTCGAGGAGGTGCGCGGCGAGGGCATCGACGGTCGGGTGGTCGAAGATGACCGTCGCGGCGGTGCGCAGGCCGGTGGCCGCGCTGAGCCGGTTGCGCAGTTCCACGGCGGTCAGCGAGTCGAAGCCCAGCTCCCGCAGCGGGCGCCGCGGGTCGATGTCGGCGGTGCCGGCGTGGCCGAGCACGGCGGCCACCTGTCCGGCCACGAGGTCGAGCACGACCTCGCGGCGGTCGGTCTCCGCCAGCCGGGACAGCTGCTGGACGAGGGTGACGGCGGTCTCCGAGGCGGAGACCACCGAGCGGCGGGCCGGGGTACGGATCAGGCCGCGCCACAGCGGCGGAATCTCGCTCTGGACGCGCAGGACGGAAAGGTCGATGCGGGTCGGCAGCAGGACGGCGGCGTCCGTGGCGGTGGCCGCGTCGAAGAGGGCGATGCCCTGTTCCTCGGTGAGCGCGGGCGTGCCCATCCGGGCCAGGCGATCGAGGTCGTCGTCCGTCAGGCCGCCGGTCATTCCGGCGGTGGGCGCCCACGGGCCCCAGGCCAGGGAGAGGCCCGGCAGCCCCTGGGCACGGCGCAGTTGGGCGAGCGCATCGAGGAAGGCGTTGGCGGCGGCGTAGTTGCCCTGGCCCGCCGCGCCCACGGTGCCGGAGAGGGACGAGAAGACGACGAAGGCGGCCAGGTCCAGGTCCCGGGTGGCCTCGTGGAGGTGCCAGACGGCGTCGGCCTTGGGCCGCAGGACGGCACTGATCCGCTCGGGGGTGAGCGAGGCGATCACGCCGTCGTCGAGGCTGCCGGCGCTGTGCACGACGGCGGTGACGGGGTGCTCGGCGGGCACACCGGACAGCAGCCGCCGCACGGCGGCGCGGTCGGCCAGGTCGCATGCCGCGAGGGTCACCTGCGCGCCGTGCGCGGCCAGTTCGGCCATGAGTTCCCCGGCGCCGTCGGCGTCGGCGCCGCGGCGGCTGACGAGCAGCAGATGGCGTACGCCGCGCTCGGCGACCAGGTGCCGGGCCAGTACGCGGCCCAGGCCGCCGGTGGCTCCGGTGAGCACCACGGTGCCCTCCGGGTCCCACTCCGTGGCGGCCTGCGGCGCCTGGGCGCGGGCGAGTCGCGCGGTGAGCACGGCGGTGCCGCGGACGGCGGTCTGCGGCTCGTCCGAGGACAGGGCCAGGGCCCGCAGCAGCGGCTCCGTGGCGGGCTCGGTGGTGCCGGGGTCGAGGTCCAACAGCCCGAAGCGGCCGGGGTGTTCGCTCTGCGCGGCCCGTACGAGGCCCCAGACGGCGGCGGCCACCGGGTCGGATGCCTGCCGGGCGTCGGTGGCGAGGGCGCCACGGGTGACGAAGACCAGCCGGGAGGCGGCGTACCGCTCGTCCGTCAGCCAGGTCCGCAGGCGCTCCAGTACGTGGGCGGTGCGGGCGTGCACGGAGGTGACGACGTCGTCCTCGGTCGTGCCCGCGACGGGGGCGAGGACCACGTCCGGGGCGTGGGGGGCGGCGTCCGGGCCGGGCACCGCCGTGACCGTGAGGTCCGTCGGTGCAAGGGCCCGCTCCAGGCCGAAGAGGTCGGGGCCGAGGACGGCGGCCGAGGCGGGCGCCTCGTGGGCGGTCTGGCGCGCCTCGCTCCACCGCAGCTCGAACAGGGCGTCGCGGACGAGGGAGTGGGCCGCGTCGATCTGCTCGTCGGGCAGGGTGCGCAGGACCAGCGAGCCGATGGAGGCGACGGGGGCGCCGGTGGTGTCGGCGACGGCGAGGGCCACCGCATCGTCCCCGTCCGGGGTCAGCTTCACCCGGACCGTGCTCGCGCCGCTCGCGTGCAGGGTGACGTCCTGCCACGAGAAGGGCAGGCCGCCGCGGGCGTCCTCGCCCAGGTCAACGAAGGCCGCGGCGTGCAGCGCGGCGTCCAGCAGGGCCGGGTGGAGCCCGAATGCCGCGGACGACTCGGTGGACGCGGCGCCGTCGGAGTCGGGCAGCGCCACCTCGGCGTAGACGTCGTCGCCGCTGCGCCAGGCGGCGCGCAGGCCCTGGAAGAGGGGGCCGTATCCGAAGCCGGTGTCGGCCATGCGGGCGTAGAAGCCGTCGAGGTCCAGCGGGGTCGCGTCGGCGGGCGGCCAGACGGTGGCGTCGAATCCGGCGTGGTGCTCACCGGCGACGAGGGTGCCCGCGGCGTGCTGGGTCCAGGGCAGCTCCTCGGGCCCGTCGGGGCGGGAGTGAACGCTGACGGCGCGGCGGCCCGACGCGTCGGGGCTGCCCACCCACACCTGCACCTGGACGCCGCCCTCCTCGGGCAGCACCAGCGGGGCGGCGAGGGTGAGTTCCTCCACGCGGCCGCAGCCGGCCTCGTCCCCGGCGCGTACGGCCAGCTCCAGGAAGGCGGTGCCCGGCAGCAGCACCGTGCCGCGCACGGCGTGGTCGGCGAGCCAGGGGTGGGTACGCCGCGACAGCCGTCCGGTCAGCAGGAGCCCGTCGGAGTTGGCGACCGACACGGCCGCCGTCAGCAACGGGTGGTGTGCCGCGCCCAGACCGGCGGCACGCACGTCACCGCCCGTCGCGGGCAGGCTCTTGGGCCAGTAGCGGCGGCGCTGGAAGGCGTACGTGGGCAGGTCGGCGCGGCGGGCGCCGGTGCCCTGGAAGTAGGGCTCCCACTGGACGGCCACGCCGCGGGTGTGCAGACCCGCCAGCGCGGCGGTGAGCGTCTCGGCCTCGGGGCGGCCGGGGCGCAGCACGGCGAGCGTGGCGGAGACGCCGTCGGCGGCGGTGTCCGTGTCCGCGGCCAGGCAGGACTGGGCCATGGCGGACAGGACGCCGTCGGGGCCCAGTTCGAGGAAGGTGGCGGCGCCGTGGCCGTCGAGCCAGGCGAGGGCGTCGGCGAACCGTACGGCGTGGCGGGCGTGGTCCACCCAGTAGTCGGGGGAGGTCAGCTGCTCCACCGTGGCGAGGGTGCCCGTCAGGCCGGAGACGACCGGGATCACGGGTGCCTGCGGGGTGAGCCGGGAGACGGCCGTGCGGAACTCCGCCAGCATGGGTTCCATGAGCGGGGAGTGGAACGCGTGCGAGACACGCAGCCGCTTGGTCCTGCGGCCCAGCGCGTCGAAGTGCTCGGCGACGGCGGTGACGTCGTCGGCCTCACCGGCGATTACGACGGCGGCGGGCCCGTTGACCGCGGCGATCGAGAGGCGGTCGGGCCGGTCCTCCAGGAGGGGCAGGACCTCTTCCTCGGTGGCTTCGAGGGAGACCATGGCGCCGCCTTCGGGCAGCGCCTGCATGAGGCGGCCGCGGGCGAGCACCAAGGCCGCGGCGTCGGCCAGGGTGAAGACGCCGGCGACGTGCGCCGCGGCGATTTCGCCGATGGAGTGCCCGGCGAGGAAGTCCGGCGTGATGCCGAAGGACTCGGCGAGCCGGTACAGCGCGACCTCGATCGCGAACAGCGCGGGCTGGGCATAGCCGGTCTGGTCCAGCAGGGCGGCCTCGGGCGTGCCCTCGGCGGCGAACAGGACGTCCTTCAGGGGCCGTTCAAGACCCTCGTCGAAGTGGCCGAGGACCTCGTCGAGGGCGGTGGCGAAGACGGGGAAGCGGGCGGCCAGTTCACGCCCCATGCCCGGCCGCTGGGAGCCCTGGCCCGCGAAGAGGAAGGCGAGCTTGGACCGGGTACGGGCGGTGTCCTGCACCAGACCCGGGGCCGGTGTGCCGTCGGCGAGCGCGGTGAGGGCGGCGCGGGCGCCGTCCGGGCCGGCCGCGGTGAACGCGGCGCGGTGCTCCAGGCCGGAGCGGGCCGTGGCCAGGGAGTAGGCCACGTCCAGGGGCGCGAGGCCGGGGCGGGAGGTGAGGTGTTCGAGCAGTCGCGCCGCCTGGGCACGAAGCGCCTCGCGGGTGCGGCCGGAGACGAGCCACGGGACGGCGCCCGCCGCCAGAGGTTCCGCGACCGGCGCGGTGTCTTCCTGGCCCGCCTCGGGCGACGGGGCGGCCGGGGCCTCCTCCAGAATGGTGTGCGCATTGGTGCCGCTGAGCCCGAACGACGAAACACCGGCCCGGCGCGGCTGTTCGCCCTGCGGCCACGGAACGTGCTCGGTGAGCAGGCGTACGGCCCCCTGCGTCCAGTCGACGTGCGAGGACGGCGCGTCCACATGGAGCGTGCGCGGGAGCACGCCGTGCCGCATCGCCAGCACCATCTTGATGACGCCGGCCATACCGGCCGCCGCCTGGGTGTGGCCGAGGTTCGATTTGACGGACCCCAGCAGCAGCGGGCGGTCGTCGTCGCGGCCCTGGCCGTAGGTCGCCAGCAGCGCCTGGGCCTCGACCGGGTCGCCCAGGGTGGTGCCGGTGCCGTGTGCCTCGACGACGTCGACCTCATCGGCCGAGAGCCGCGCGCTGACCAGCGCCTGCTCGATCACCCGTCGCTGCGAGGGGCCGTTGGGTGCGGTCAGCCCGTTGGAGGCGCCGTCCTGGTTGACGGCGGAGCCGCGGATCACGGCCAGGATCTCGTGCCCGTTGCGACGGGCCTCCGAGAGGCGTTCCAGGACCAGGACGCCGACGCCCTCGGACCAGCCGGTGCCGTCGGCGGAGTCGGCGAAGGAGCGGCAGCGCCCGTCGGCGGAGAGCCCGCCCTGGCGGTTGAACTCCACGAAGGTGGTGGGGCTGGACATCACGGTGACGCCGGCGGCAAGCGCCAGGGAGCACTCGCCCTGGCGCAGGGAGTGGGCGGCCAGGTGCAGGGCCACGAGCGAGGACGAGCAGGCGGTGTCGACGGTGACCGCCGGGCCCACGGCGCCGAAGAAGTAGGCGAGTCGGCCCGAGATGACGCTGGTGGTGGTGCCCGTCAGGGCGAAGCCCTGGACGTCGTCGTCCGGGCCCACCCGGTATTCCTGGGGCATCGCCCCGACGAACATGCCCGTCCTGGTGCCCCGGACCGCCGCCGGGTCGATGCCGGCCCGCTCGAAGGCTTCCCAGGAGGACTCCAGCAGCAGTCGCTGCTGCGGGTCCATGGCGAGCGCCTCACGGGGCGAGATCCCGAAGAAGGAGGCGTCGAACTCGGCCGCGTCGTGCAGGAATCCGCCGGAGAATTCCCCCGCGTCCTCGGCCAGGAGCTCCCAGCCGCGGTCGGCGGGGGACTTGGTGATGCCGTCCCCGTCGGCGGCGAGCAGGGACCAGAGCTCCTCGGGACTGCGCACGCCGCCCGGGAAGCGGCAGCTCATGCCCACGATCGCGATCGGCTCGCGGGCCGCCGCCTCCAGCTCGCCCACCCGCTGCCGGGAGCGCCGCAGATCGGCACTTGCCCGCTTTAGGTAGTCGCGGAGCTTCTGTTCCTGGTCCATGTTCGCCACGTTCAACACAACCCATCTCAAGACCGGCGGACAGCAGAGGATTTCGATGTGGGCATCCGGCACTGAGGACGGCCGTTCCACAGCTACTGGGTGATCCGCGTGCCCTGCACGAGGCAGCTCGACTTTCCGCACGCCACTCGCCCAGTTTCGACGGTGTTTGTCATGGAATTCCCTAGATTCCTCACACGGCGAACTCCTCGGCGGCGGTGAGGTGTTCCCGCAGCAGTGCCAGTACGGCCTGGGCCTGGGAGCTGAGGAAGAAGTGACCGCCGGGGTAGACCCGGAGGTCGAACGCCCCCGTGGTGTGCGCGCGCCACCCCTCGGCCTCCTCCAGCGTGGTCTTGGGGTCGTCGTCACCGGTCAACGCGGTGATCGGCGCCTTGATCGCCGCTCCGGGATCGCAGCGGTAGGTCTCCACCGCGGTGTAGTCGCTGCGGATCGCCGGGAGGATCATGCGCAGCAGCTCCTCGTCGCCCAGCAGCGCGGCGTCCGTACCGGAGAGCAGCTTCAGTTCGGCGACGATCCCGTCGTCGTCACGCCGGTGCACGCTCTCCGCGCGGTAGCGCGAGGGTGCGCGCCGGCCGGAAGCGAAGAGGTGCGTCAGCTCGCCTCCGTCGGCCTCCAGCCGCCGGGCCACCTCGAAGGCGACCATCGCGCCCATGCTGTGCCCGAAGAACGCCGTCGGCCGCGACCGGAGCCGGCCTTGCAGGGCCGCGTACACCTGGTCGGCCATGGCCTCGATGCCGCTGGGGCTGGACTCGGTGCGCCGGTCCTGGCGGCCGGGGTACTGCACCGACAGCACCTCCGCCACGGATGACAGCTGTGCCGATACGGGGAAGAAGAAAGAGGCCGAACCGCCCGCGTGCGGAAAGCAGACGAGCTGGCGTCGATGGTGCGGCGCCGGGTGGTAGCTCCGGGCCCAGAGCCCTTCCGCCGTGGTCGTCGTCATGGTGCTGGCTCCTCCTCGCGATGGCGCCGGACCGGTCCGGCGGGATGCGGGCGCCGATCACCGGCCCCGGTATTCACACGCCCATTCGACAAGGAGGAATGCCGGAAAACACCTAGTATCCGCGCCGCGCAGGACGGCGGGCCCGCCGTGCCGGAGCCGTACGGGATACGCCCGGGGCACACATGGCGCGCCGGGGTATCCGTGGTGTCCGGCCCGACTACCAGCTGGCCGCCAGCAGCAGGTCCCCGTACTCCCGCTCGCGGGATGCCTGGCGCAGGTCGGAGTCGACCATCATGCGCATCAGTTCGGGGAAGTCGACGCTGGGCTCCCAGCCCAGCTGGGTGCGGGCGCGCTCGGCGTCCGCGCACAGGATCTCCACCTCGGCCGGGCGCACCAGCGAGGGGTCGATGCTGACGTAGTCCTCCCAGTTCAGGCCCACATGCTCGAAGGCGATGCGGACGGCGTCGCGGACCGAGTGCATCTCGCCGGTCCCGATCACATAGTCGCCCGGCTCGTCCTGTTGCAGCATCAGATGCATGGCACGGACGTAGTCGCCGGCGAAGCCCCAGTCGCGTACGGCGTCGAGGTTTCCCAGGGACAGCTTGTCCTGGTAGCCGAGCTTGATACGGGCCACCGCGAGGGAGATCTTCCGGGTCACGAACTCCGCACCACGGCGCGGGGATTCGTGGTTGAACAGCATCCCGGAGACCGCGTACATACCGAACGACTCACGGTAGTTGCGGGTGATGAAGTGCCCGTAGGTCTTCGCCACGCCGTAGGGGCTGCGCGGGCGGAAGATCGTGGTCTCGCGCTGCGGGGTCTCGGCGACCTTGCCGAACATCTCCGACGAGGACGCCTGGTAGAACCGGATCTGGCCGCCGCCGTCACTCCGGGAGCCGTTCAGCCCGCTGACCATGCGGATCGCCTCCAGCATGCGCAGGACGCCCATGCCGTTGATCTCGGTGACGAGTTCGGGCTGCTGCCAGGACATCGGTACGAAGGAGATCGCACCGAGGTTGTAGATCTCGTCGGGCTGCACCTTGTCGACGGCGGAGCACAGGCTGGACTGGTCCATCAAGTCGCCGTCGACGAAGGACAGTTCGGACACCAGCCGGCTGACCCTCGACTTCCTGGGGTTCGCCTGACCTCGTATCAGACCCCATACCTGGTACCCCTGGGCGAGCAGGTGCTCGGCCAGATAGGAGCCGTCCTGCCCGGTGATTCCGGTGATCAGCGCACGCTTGGACATCTCATTCCTCTTCTCCGCATAGAACAGACCGCCCAAACGCAGAGCCGAGTCGGCTGCTTGACCTCTTGGCCTTTTGGCTGCTTGGTCTCTTGGCGTCGAATGGCGTCGAATGGCGTCGGCCGGCATCGAATACGCCGCGTTCCGGACGCTGGGTCCTCGCACGCTTCCAAGCGGCCGGTCATGATGTCAAGAAATTCCGGGCACACTAGGGAATTCCCGAGTCCCCACCACCAGGTGTTCGTGGCCTGTTTCCCTGGGCGCAGCCGGATCCGGTGCGGCCCCGCGGGGCCCTGCCGCCGGGATCTAGGGGTTTTCCGGTGTGCGGTGCGCTGCACTGTCCGGGTGCTGCTATGTCTTCTGCGAATCCATCTGCGGCCGCACCGGCGCTCCGTCGCCCTGCTGGGGCTTTTGCAACTGGTGCAGATCCTGGCCACTTTGGCCCTGCCGACACTGGGCGCCGCGGTCATCGACAACGGCGTGGTCAGGGCCGACAGCGGCTACATCACCCGGACCGGCCTGGCCATGCTGGCCGTGGCGCTCGTGCAGATCGCGGCGTCCGTGGCCGCGGTGGCGCTGGGCGCCCGTACGGCCATGGCGATGGGCCGCGACCTGCGCTCGGCCGTCTTCCGCCGGGTGCTGGACTTCTCGGCCCGCGAGGTCGGGCGGTTCGGCACTCCGTCGCTGATGACGCGGACCGTCAACGATGTGCAGCAGGTGCAGGTGCTGGCCCTGTCCGCGTTCGGCGTCGTCGTGTCGGCGCCCCTGATGTGTCTGGGCAGCATCGCGCTCGCACTCCAGCAGGACGTCCCGCTCTCCCTGCTCCTGGTGGCGCTGATGGTGGCCGTCGGAATGTCCTTCGGCCTCATTCTCGGCCGCACCGATCCGTTCTACGCCCGTATGCAGAAACAGCTGGACCGCATCAACGGGCTGCTGCGCGAACGCATTACCGGAGTCCGCGTCGTACGGGCTTTTGTGCGCGACGCCCACGAAGGCGCGAGATTCGGCCGCACCAATTCCGAATTGCGTGACATCTCGCTGCGCGTCGGCCGGCTGCTGGCCACGGTCATCCCCCTGGTGCTGCTGGTCCTCAACGCCTTCATGGCAGCCGTGGTGTGGTTCGGCGCCCACCGCATCGACGCCGGGGCGATGCGGTTCGGTGCGCTCAGCGCGTTTCTGAGCTACCTGACGCTGATCACGATGTCGGTGGTGATGGTGACCTTCGTGTGCCTGGCGATGCCGCGGGCGAGGGTTTCGGCCGAGCGGATCCAGCAGGTGCTGGCGACCGAGCCGAGCGTGGCGGCGCCGAGTGAGCCCGTACGCGCGCTGCCCGCAGCCGGCCAACTGTCCTTGTACGGAGCCGGGTTCCGCTATCCGGGAGCGAAGGAGCCGGTGCTGCACGGCATCGATCTGAGCGTCCGGCCCGGCGAGACGGTGGCGATCCTCGGCAGCACCGGCAGCGGCAAGACCACCCTGCTCAACCTCGTGCTGCGGCACTTCGACGCCACCGACGGCGCCGTCCACGTGGGCGGCGTCGATGTCCGCACCCTGGACGCGGCGGTGCTGCGCCGCACCGTCGGCTTCGTACCGCAGCGGCCGTACCTCTTCTCCGGCACCGTCGCGAGCAATCTGCGCTTCGGCGACCCGGACGCCACCGACGACGAACTCTGGCACGCGCTGGAGATCGCCCAGGCGCGCGATTTCGTGCGGCTCCTGCCCGGCGGGCTGAACGCACCCCTCACCCAGGGCGGCACCAATGTGTCGGGCGGGCAACGGCAGCGCCTGGCGATCGCCCGCACCCTGCTGCGCAGGCCGGACATCTATCTCTTCGACGACTGCTTCTCCGCGCTGGACCACGCCACGGACGCCGCGCTGCGGGCCGCCCTGGAGCCGGAGATCTCCCGGGCGACGGTGGTCACCGTCGCCCAGCGCGTCAGCACCGTCCGCCGCGCGGGGCGCATCGTCGTCCTGGACGCGGGGCGGGTGGCCGCCACCGGAACGCACGAGGAGCTGCTGCGCACCAGTACGACGTACCGGGAGATCGCCCGGTCCCAGCTCACCGCGATCACCGGTGACCACGACGGCACCGGCACGGACGCCGCAGCCGCCACGACCCTTCAGGAGGCTGTCCATGGTCTCGACGGACAGCTCTAGCCACGAGTGGCGCGGCCCGGCCCGCCGCACGCTGGAACTGCTGCGCCCGCACCGTGCCCCGGTGACCGTGGCGGTCGCCCTCGGCATCGGCGGCGTCGTCCTCAACGCGTCGGGTCCGATGCTCCTCGGCAGGGCCACGGACCTCATCTTCGACGGCATCCGGCACACCCACGGATCCAGAGGCATCGACTTCGACGCGATCGCCCGTGTGCTGCTGACGGCGCTCGCGCTCTTCGCCGCCGCCTCCCTCCTCACCCTCCTCCAGGGGCGGCTGGTCACGGCCGTCGTCCAGCGTGTGGTCTTCGCACTGCGCCGTTCCGTGGAGGCCAAGCTCGCCCGCCTGCCGCTGCGGTACTTCGACCGCCACCCGGCGGGGGAGGTGCTCAGCCGGGTGACCAATGACGTCGACAACCTCCAGCAGACCCTCCAGCAGACCCTCAGCCAGCTGATCACGGCGGCGTTCTCCGTGCTGACCATGGTGGTGCTGATGTTCGCCCTCTCGCCGCCGCTGGCCCTGATCATGCTGGCCTGCGTACCGGTGTCGGCCGTGATCGCGGCCCGGATCAGCCGGCGCGCACAGCCGCGGTTCACCCAGCAGTGGTCCGCGACCGGAGCGCTCAGCGCCCATGTCGAGGAGGTCTACACCGGACATGCGCTGGTCAAGGGCTTCGGGCGGCGCGAGCAGGCCGAGCGGGTCTTCGACGAGCACAACGACGCCCTGTACCGCGCCGGTGCGAGGGCCCAGTGCGTCTCCGGCGCCATCGAACCGTCGATGATGTTCGTCTCCAACCTCGGCTATGTCGTCGTGGCGGTCGTCGGCGCGCTGCGCGTGGTCTCCGGGGCCCTGACCATCGGCGACGTCCAGGCGTTCATCCTCTACTCCCGGCAGTTCAGTCAGCCGATCGTCGAGGTCGCCGGCATCGCCGCCCGCCTCCAGTCCGCCCTCGCCTCCGCGAAGCGGGTCCACGACCTCCTGGACGCCGACGAACAAGGCCCCGACCCCGAGCGGCCCGCACGCCTCCCACAGGCCCGTGGACACGTCCGGTTCGACAAGGTCGGTTTCCGCTACTCCCCCGACCTCCCCCTCATCGAGGACCTCTGCCTCACCGTCGAACCCGGACAGACCGTGGCGGTCGTCGGTCCGACCGGCGCGGGCAAGACCACGCTGGGCAACCTCCTCATGCGGTTCTACGAAACCGACGCGGGGCGCATCCTCCTGGACGGCACCGACATCACCACCCTGACCCGCGAGGACCTGCGCTCCCATATCGGCCTGGTGCTCCAGGACGCCTGGCTGTTCTCCGGCACCATCGCCGAGAACATCGCCTACGGGCGCCCCGACGCGACGCGCGAGGAGATCGTGGCCGCCGCCCGCGCCACCTGCGCCGACCGCTTCATCCGCACCCTGCCGGACGGCTACGACACCGTCCTGGACGAGGAGTCGGCCAACGTCAGCGCGGGCGAGAAGCAGCTCATCACCATTGCCCGGGCCTTCCTGGCCCGGCCCTCGATCCTGCTCCTGGACGAGGCGACCAGCTCCGTCGACACCCGCACGGAAGTCCTCATCCAACGCGCGATGCACTCGCTGCGCGCGGGCCGCACCAGCTTCGTCATAGCCCACCGGCTGTCCACCATCCGCGATGCGGACCTCATCCTCGTCATGGAAGACGGCCGCATCGTCGAGCGCGGCACCCACGACCAGCTCCTGGCCGCCGAGGGGGCCTACGCCCGGCTGCATGCGACCGCGGGGCCCGATGCGACGGCGGGGCCCGATGCGACGGCGGGGCCCGATGCGACGGCGGGGCCCGATGCGACGGCGGCGCCGCGTACCTCTGGCATTTCCCCCAGTCTTTCCTGACCAGGATTACCGGCATGTTCGAGAACCAGCATCTGTCACGGCGCCGTCTGCTCGGACTGGCCGCCCTCGGCGGCGCCGCAGCCGCCGGAATGACCACGATCACCTCCGCCCCTCATGCCGCGGCCGCCGACCGGCGCAGTCCGCAGGCCCGCAGCGGCTCGTTCGTACCGGCCGTGGTGATCGGTACGGGATACGGCGCCGCGGTCTCCGCGCTGCGGCTCGGCGAGGCCGGAATTCCCACGCTCATGCTCGAAATGGGCCAGCTGTGGAACAAGCCCGCCGACGACGGCAACGTCTTCTGCGGAATGCTCTCGCCCGACCGCCGCTCCAGCTGGTTCAAGTCCCGCACCGAGGCCCCGCTCGGCTCGTTCCTGTGGCTGGATGTGATCAACCGCGACATCGACCCGTACGCGGGAGTGCTGGACAAGGTGCACTTCGACCAGATGTCGGTGTACGTGGGGCGGGGTGTCGGCGGCGGCTCGCTGGTCAACGGCGGGATGGCCGTCGTACCGAAGCGCTCGTACTTCGAGGAGGTCCTCCCGCGGGTGGACGCCGCCGAGATGTACGACCGGTACTTCCCGCGCGCCAACTCCATGCTCAAGGTGAACCACATCGACAAGGGGTGGTTCGAGGAGACGGAGTGGTACAAGTTCGCGCGGGTCTCGCGCGAGCAGGCGGGCAAGGCGGGCCTGGGCACCACCTTCGTCCCCAACGTCTACGACTTCGACTACATGCGGCGCGAGGCGAACGGTGAGTCGCCCAAGTCCGCGCTGGCGACCGAGGTCATCTACGGCAACAACCACGGCAAACAGAGCCTGGACAAGACCTACCTGGCCGCCGCGCTCGGCACCGGCAAGGTCACCATCGAGACCCTGCACCAGGTCAGGGCGATCCACCAGCAGCCGGACGGCAGCTACGTGCTGTCCGTGGACCAGATCGACACGGCCGGCCAGACCGTCGCCCACAAGGAGATCTCCTGCCGTCACCTGTTCCTCGGCGCCGGCAGCCTCGGCTCCACCGAACTGCTGGTGCGCGCCCGGGACACCGGCGCGCTGCCCGACCTCAACGCCGAGGTCGGCGCGGGCTGGGGCCCCAACGGCAACATCATGACCGGCCGGGCCAACCACGTCTGGAACCCCACCGGGGCCCACCAGTCCTCGATCCCCGCTCTGGGCATCGACGACTGGAACAACCCCACCGCCCCGGTCTTCGCCGAAATCGCCCCGATGCCCGCCGGGTTGGAGACCTGGGTCAGCCTCTATCTGGCGATCACCAAGAACCCCGAGCGCGGCACCTTCGTCTACGACAAGGCCACCGACCGGGCCGCGCTGCGCTGGACGCGGGACCAGAACACGCCCGCGGTCAACGCCGCCAGGTCGCTCTTCGACCGCATCAACAAGGCCAACGGCACGATGTACCGCTACGACCTGTTCGGGCCGCAGCTGAAGAACTTCTCCGACGACTTCTGCTACCACCCGCTCGGCGGCTGCGTCCTGGGCAAGGCCACCGACGGGTACGGCCGGGTCGCCGGCTACCACAACCTCTACGTCACGGACGGCGCGCTCATCCCGGGGTCCATCGGGGTCAACCCCTTCGTGACCATCACGGCGCTGGCCGAGCGGAACATCGAGCGGATCATCGCGGAGGACGTCAAGGCCGCCTAGCGGTGCCGCCACCCGCCTGTCGTCATCAGGCCGCACGAGCACACACGTCCGTACGCGGACCACGAGGAAGACAAGGAAGAGGCAGCGGATGTCGTTCAAGTACCCCGTGTCCAGGCCCACTCTGGACGGCCGGGAGCTGGAGTATGTGACCGGTGCCGTCGGGGACGGCTGGATCTCGTCCCAGGGCCCGATGGTCGCGCGGTTCGAGCGTGCCTTCGCGGACTACAACGGCGTCGCGCACGGCGTGTCCTGTTCGTCCGGGACGGCGGCGCTCACGCTGGCGCTGCGGGCGCTGGGTATCGGCCCGGGGGACGAGGTGATCGTTCCGGAGTTCACGATGGTCGCCTCGGCATGGGCGGTCACCTACACCGGTGCGACGCCCGTGTTCGTGGACTGCGGAGACGACCTCAATATCGATGTCACGCGTATCGAGGAGAAGATCACGGCGCGGACGAAGGCCGTGATGCCCGTCCACATCTATGGGCGGCGGTGCGATATGGACGCCGTGATGGATATCGCGCACCAGTACAACCTGCGGGTCGTGGAGGACAGTGCCGAGGCCCACGGTGTCCGCCCGGTCGGGGACATCGCGTGCTACTCGCTGTTCGCCAACAAAATCATCACGGCGGGCGAGGGCGGCATCTGCCTCACCGACGACCCCAGGCTGGCCGGGCAGCTGGCGCATCTGCGCGCCATGGCGTTCACCAAGGACCACAGTTTCCTGCACAAGAAGGTCGCCTACAACTTCCGGATGACGGCGATGCAGGCCGCCGTCGCGCTCGCCCAGGTCGAGCGGCTGGACGACATCCTCGCCACGCGGCGGGAGATCGAGCGGCGCTATGACGAGGGGCTCGCCGGAGTTCCCGGTATCACGCTGATGCCGCCGCGGGACGTGCTGTGGATGTA
Organism: Streptomyces natalensis ATCC 27448; assembly: GCF_000935125.1. Lineage (GTDB taxonomy): Bacteria > Actinomycetota > Actinomycetes > Streptomycetales > Streptomycetaceae > Streptomyces > Streptomyces natalensis. The sequence continues at coordinate 395,180 of NZ_JRKI01000029.1, forward strand.
CGACCTGCGGGCCGAACGCCGCGAGGAGCTACGGGAGTTCCTGGCCGGTGAGTCGATCGAGACCCGGCTGTTCTTCAAGCCGATGAGCCGGCAGCCCATGTACTTCCACCCCGACTGGCCCTCGCTCAAGGCGCATACGTTCGCCGAGGACGGGCTGTATCTGCCCACCCACACCGGACTGTCCGCCACCGACCAGGACTTCGTGATCGACCGGGTCCGCGCGTTCTACGGCGCGAGCTGACGGCCCGTTGGAAAGGGGACACCCACCCATGACGTACACAGACCCGGCCGCGCCCGAGACGGATCCGCCGGCCGTCGACTTTCCGCAGCGCAAGCCCGGCGTGCCGTTCCCGCCGCCCGACTACGCCGACTACCGCGACCGGAAGGGGCTCGTCCTCTCGCAGCTGTCCGACGGCAAACGGGTATGGCTGGTCACCCGGCACGAGGACGTACGCGCCGTACTGACCAGCCCGAGCATCAGCTCGAACCCCGAGCACAAGGGATTTCCCAACGTCGGGAACCTGGGTGTGCCCAAGCAGGACCAGATCCCGGGCTGGTTCGTGGGCATGGACTCCCCCGAGCACGACCGGTTCCGCAAGGCCCTCATCCCGGAGTTCACCGTCCGGCGGGTACGCGCGATGAAGCCCGCGATCGAACGCACGGTGGACGCCCAACTGGACGCCATGCTGGCCGCGGGCAACACCGCCGACCTCGTCGCCGACTTCGCCCTGCCCATCCCCTCCCTGGTGATCTCCGCACTGCTCGGCGTGCCGCCCGCCGACCGCGAGTTCTTCGAGTCCAGGACCCGCGTCCTGGTCTCCCTCCGCTCCTCCACCGACGACGACCGGATGGCCGCCGCCAAGGACCTCCTGCGGTACATCAACCGGCTCGTGGAGATCAAACAGAAGTGGGGCGGCGACGACCTCATCACCCGGCTGCTGGCCACCGGTGCCATCGCCCCCCACGAAATGTCCGGCGTGCTGATGCTCCTGCTCATCGCCGGCCACGAGACCACGGCCAACAACATCGCCCTCGGCGTGGTCACCCTGCTGGCGAACCCCCAATGGATCGGCGACGACCGGGCCGTGGAGGAGACCCTGCGCTTCCACTCCGTCGCCGACCTGGTGTCCCTGCGCGTCGCGGTCCAGGACGTGGAAATCGCCGGGCAGCTCATCAAGGCGGGCGAGGGAATCGTGCCGCTGGTCGCCGCCGCCAATCATGACGAGAACGCCTTCGAATGCCCCCACGCCTTCGACCCGTCCCGGTCCGCCCGCCACCATGTGGCCTTCGGCTACGGCGTACACCAATGCCTGGGACAGAACCTGGTGCGGATCGAGATGGAAGTCGCGTACCGGAAACTCTTCGAGCGCATCCCGAACCTCGAACTCGCCGTGCCCACCGACGGGTTGGACATCAAGTACGACGGCGTGCTCTACGGCCTGAACGAGCTGCCCGTCCGCTGGTAGCCGCGCCCGGCACCGCCGGGCGGCCCCCCATCCACCGCAGGAGACACCTCGCCATGCGTATCACCGTTGACCCCGACCGCTGCGTGGGAGCAGGCCAGTGCGCGCTCAACGCGCCCGCGCTCTTCGACCAGGACGACGACGGACTCGTCACCCTCCTCACCGAGCCCGGCGCCGACCAGTACGACAAGGCCCGGCTGGCCGGCGCCCTGTGCCCGTCCGGGGCGATCACCGTGCACGAGGGCTGAGACCCGCCCCGGGCAGGAGCTGGTGTCCGAACCCCGGCCTGTCCCCACAACTGACGAGAGTGCTTGACATCCGGGAGTGATGGTGCCCGTCCACACAGATGACTACGCGATCCAGCCGCCCGCCGACACCGCGCATGGAGGGGGTGGCTTCACACTGCCTGCTGTGTTCGAGGCCGCCGTGGAATCCGCCCCCGACGCAGTGGCCCTCGTCGACGGGCACCGTTCCTGGACCTGGGCGCAGTGGCGCGCAGACGTCGATGCGCTGGCCCGCGGGTTGCAGGAGTCGGGTATCGCACCCGGTGACGTGGTGGCGGTGCGGCTGCCGAACTGCGGGAGGTTTCCCACCCTGCACCTGGCCGTCGCGGCCGTCGGAGCGGTACTGCTGCCCATCCACCAGGGCACCCCGCTCCCGGAGGTCGACGCGCTGCTGACCCGGGCGGAACCCGCCCTTCTCGTCCTGTCGGCCGCCGGGAGCGACGGCCTGGCGACGGCCCGTTCGCTTCTGGAGAGCGTGCCGTCGCTGCGCGGCGTGCTGCTGGCCGGGGCGTCGGAGACGGGGAGTCGGGATCCGTCGGAGGTGGGGAGTCAGGATCCGGGCGTCGGGTCGCTGGACGGGCTGCTGGCGGCCTGGGCGGGCAGCGGGCCCCGGCCGGTGGACGTCACCCCCGATATGCCGCTCGTTCTCGTCCCCTCGTCCGGGACGGTCTCGGCACGGCCCAAACTGTGTGTGCACAGCCACGACGGTCTGCTGTCGAACACCGCAGCCGTCACCGCCGAGGCCGCCGACGCCTTCGACGGTCCGGTCCTCACGGCCTGCCCGATGACCCATCTGTTCGGCCTCCAGTCCCTGCACGCGGCGCTGTTCGCCGCCTGCACGCAGGTCCTGCTCACCGGCTGGGACGTGGACCGCTTCCTGGAACAGGCTCGGGAGCACGGCCCCCGTGTCGTGTTCGCCGTGCCCGCCCAACTGCGGGACGTCGTGACACGACTGGCCAGGACCGGCGAACCGGCGGGCTTCACGCCGTACCAGGTGCGTACCGCGGGGGCCGCCGTCGCGCCCGCGCTCGCCGTACGGGTACGCGCCGTCCTCGACTGCGAACTGGTCGTGGTGTGGGGGATGTCCGAGATCGGCACCGGCACCCGCACCCGGGCCCACCACCCCGACGGCTGTGTGGGAGAGCCGGTCAGCGGGGTGGACGTGCGCGTCGTCGACGAGCACGGCCAAGAGTGCGCGGCGGACGAGAGGGGTGAACTCCAGTACCGGGGGCCAGGGTTGTTCCGCGGCTATTTCCGCGAACCGGAGCTGACGCGCTCGGCCCTCACCGACGACGGCTGGCTGCGGACCGGCGATCTCGCGACCGTCGACGCGGACGGCGTGGTGGTGCTGCACGGCCGGGCGGCCGAGCTGATCAATACGGGGGGCCGGAAGTTCAGCGCCGGCGAGGTCGAGGGACTGCTCTCCGGCTTTACGGACCTGGGCCCGCTGGCCGTCGTCGGCGCACCGGACGACCGGCTCGGGGAGTACCCGTGCCTGGTCGTGACCGACCACGCGGACGGCACCATCGGCCTGAGCGAGGTGACCGCGTTCCTGCGCCGGCTGGGGCTCGCCGACCACAAGATCCCCCTCGAACTGGTCACCGTGCGCGAGCTTCCCTTCTCCCCTGCCGGGAAGCTCGACCGCGGGGCGCTCAAGCGGCTGCTCGCCAACCTTGCGGAGGTGTCCGTTCCGGCCCGTCTCGGCGCGGTCCCGCCCTACACGGCCGAGGAGGCGCTGGACCTCGTACGCGACTGCGTCGGCCGGGTGCTCCGTTACGGCGGCGCGGCCGTCCCCTTCCCCCCGGACAAGGACTTCTTCTCCCCGGACAAGGACTTCCGCCAGCTCGGCCTGGACTCCATCGGCGCGGTGCGGCTGCGGAATCTGCTGCGGGAGGAGACCGGGCTGCCGCTCCCGGCCACCCTGGCCTTCGACTCCCCCACTCCGCGAGCCGTCGCGCGCGTCCTGGCCGAGCAGGAGGAGCCGTCCCAGGACGAGCCGAGGGAGAACCCGGCGGACGGTGCCGACCCGGTGGCGATCGTGGGCATGGCCTGCCGGCTGCCGGGCGGAGCCGACTCCCCCGACGCCCTGTGGGAGCTGCTCGCCGACGGGACCGACGCGATGTCCCCCTTCCCCACGGACCGCGGCTGGGACCTGGACCGGCTGTTCGACGAGGATGCCGACCGCCCGGGTACCTCGTACGCCCGCGAAGGCGGCTTCCTGCACGACGCGGGCGACTTCGACGCGGGCTTCTTCGGCCTGTCGGACCAGGAGGCGACGGCGACCGATCCGCAGCAGCGGCTGCTTCTGGAGGCGGCCTGGGAGACCTTCGAGCGGGCGGGCATCGACCCGCAGTCCCTGAGGGGAAGCCGTACGGGCGTGTTCACGGGCGCGATGGACCGCGGCTATGGAACCAGCGCGTCCGCCGCGCCCAGCGCATGGGAGAGCATGCTCATCACCGGGACCGCCGGCAGCGCGGTCTCGGGGCGCATCGCCTACACCTACGGGCTCGAAGGCCCCGCGCTGACGGTCGACACCGCCTCCTCGTCCTCCCTCGTCGCCCTGCATCTGGCCTGCCGGTCGCTGCGCTCGGGCGAGACCGACCTGGCGCTGGCCGGCGGCGTCACCGTCATGGCGACCCCGGCGCCCTTCGCACACTTCTCCCGGCTGCGCGCGCTGTCCCCCGACTCCCGCTCCATGGCGTACGCGGACGCCGCGAACGGCTCGGCGTGGTCGGAGGGCGCGGGGCTGCTTCTGCTGGAGCGGCTGAGCGACGCCCGGCGCAACGGACACCGTGTCCTGGCGCTCGTACGGGGCTCCGCCGTGAATCAGGACGGCGCCTCCAACGGGCTCACCGCGCCGAGCGGACCCGCACAGCAGCGCGTCATCCGCCAGGCCCTGGCCGACGCCGGGCTGACGCCGCAGGACGTGGACGCCGTGGAGGGGCACGGCACCGGCACGCCGCTCGGCGACCCCATCGAGGCGCAGGCGCTGCTGGCCACGTACGGCCAACAGCGGCCTGTGGAACGGCCGTTGTGGCTGGGGTCGGTGAAGTCGAACTTCGGGCACACACAAGCCGCCGCCGGGGTCGTCGGCGTCATCAAGACGGTGCTCGCGCTGCGCCACGGCGTCCTGCCGCAGACGCTGCACGTGGACGCTCCCTCGGCCAAGGTGGACTGGTCCGCCGGTTCGGTACGGCTGCTGACCGAGGCGCGGCCCTGGCCACGGGAGAGCGGACGTACGCGCCGGGCGGGGGTGTCCTCGTTCGGGCTCACCGGCACCAACGCGCACGTGATCCTGGAGGAGGCGCCGGGAGAGGCGGCGGCAGGGGCGCGGGCCGAGGTTCCCGAGGAGGCGCGGTGCGCCTCCTCACCGGCTCGACTCCCGGAGCCGTCCGGCGACGCGGCCGCGCCCTGGGTGCTGTCCGCCCGGAGCCGGGCGGCGCTGCGCGCGCAGGCGCTCCGCCTGGCCGACCAGGTGGCCGCCGACCCCGGTCTACGGGCCCAGGATGTCGCCCATGCCCTGGCCACCTCCCGTACCCTGCACCGGCACCGGGCCGTCGTCAGCGGCTCCGACCGGGCACAAATGCTCGCCGCGGCAAAGCGGTTCGGGCTCGGTGAGCGGACCGCGGGCGTCACCCCGGACGATTCCGCGCCGGGCCTGCTGGCCTTCGTCTTCTCCGGGCAGGGCAGCCAGCGCAGCGGCATGGGGCGCGCGGCGGCCGAGGCGTTCCCGGTCTTCGGACGGGCGCTGGGCGAGGTGTGCGCCGCGCTGGACCCGCTGCTGACACGCCCACTGACCTCGGTGATGTGGGCGGCTCCCGGCTCCGAGGAGGCGGCCCGTCTCGACGACACCACCTACACGCAGCCCGCCCTGTTCGCCGTCCAGGTCGCCCTGTACCGGCTGTTCGAGTCCTGGGGCGTGGTGCCGGACCAGCTGGTGGGGCATTCGGTCGGCGAGATCTCCGCCGCCCATGTGGCAGGCGTGCTCGGCCTCCGGGACGCGTGCACCCTGGTGGCGGCCCGTAGCAGGCTGATGGGCGCGCTGCCGCCCGGCGGTGCGATGGTGGCGGTACGCATCACGGAACCCGAAGTGACCCCATGGCTCGCGGAGTTGACGGACGAGGTGTCGATCGCGGCCGTCAACGGTCCGCACTCCCTCGTGCTCGCGGGCGCCGAGGCCCCGCTCGTCGCCCTCACGGACCGGCTCGCCGCCGCCGGACACAAGACCCGGCGCCTCATGGTGAGCACCGCGCCCCACTCGCCGCTGATGGACCCCATGCTGGAGGAGTTCCGCGCGGTCGTCCGCACGCTGTCCTACGCCGCGCCCGCCGTTCCCCTCGTCTCCACCGTCACCGGCCGCCCGCTGACCGGCGAGGAGGCGCGCGACCCGGACCACTGGGTGCGGCATGTGCGGCAGTCCGTCCGCTTCAAGGACGCGATCGGCCGGCTCCGGGACGAACGCGTCACCGGGTTCCTGGAGCTGGGTGCCGAACCGGCACTCACACCGATGATCGACGAGTGCCTGGAGTCCGCCGACGGGCAGCCCGGGACCGCCCTGGTGCCGAGTCTGCGCGCCGGAGTGCCGGAGCGGGATGCCCTGCTCACCGCGGTCGCCCGGGTGCACGCCCAGGGCGTTCCCGTCGACTGGGACGCGGTGCTCCCCGGGGCCCGGCCCGTTGCCCTGCCGACGTATGCGTTCCAGCGGCGGCGGTTCTGGCTGGCGTCGGCTCCGGCGGGCTCGGCGGGGCCGACCGCCGACGGGGGCTTCGCGGGCGTCGCGGATACCGCGGACGGGACGGCGGCCGGTGAAGAGCCGCCGGGGCTGGAGGCCCGGCTGTCCGGTCTCGACGAGGCCGAACAGCACGCGCTCGTACTGGCCCTGGTCCTCGCCGAGACCTCGGCCGTGCTCGGCGGCCAGGAGACGCCTGGCGAGGAGCCGCACGGCGAGGAGGGCCACCGCACGTTCAAGGAGATGGGCATCAACTCGTTGAACGCCGTCGAACTGCGCAACCGCCTTATCGCAGCCACGGACCTGCGGCTTCCCGCCACGCTCGTCTACGACTACCCCACGCCGAAGGCCGTCGTCCGACTCGTACGCGAACGACTCGCGCGACCGGCCTCCCCCGCACGCGATGTGGCCTCCGTCGTGGCCGAGTTGGAGTCCCTGCTGACGGCCGGTGCGGAGGTCTCGGAGGAGACCGCGGCGCGGTTGAAAGCGGTGACGGCGGTGTCGACGGGGACGACGGGGTCGGGCAGCGGTACGGGCGCCGGCTCCGGCGGGGCTCTGGACCTGGTATCGGCCAGTGACGAGGAACTGTTCCGGCTGATGGACGCGGAGAGCTGACGGGCGCGGCCGGGCCCCGGCCCGGCGCGACCCACTTCGCGAACTCTAGGTAATTCCACACCATTTCGGGCCTTAAGGTCCCGATATGAACTGCCATTCCACGGCGGCGGTGCTGACCGCTCGCCACATCGCCGTATCGTTCGTGGCCGCCGTATCGGCAGTGGGGGTCACCGTGCCCCACGCCTCGGCCGCAGCCCTCGGCGCGCCCACCGAAGCGGGCCGCTACCCACCGCCGGCACCACGTGCCGTGCGCAGAATTCCGTTCACCGACGCCACGGTGACCCAGCACAAGAACGGCTCGTTCACCGTGTCCTGGAAGGCGCCCGGCGTCGGTTCGGTGCGGGTCTACGCCGGCAACAGGGCCGTGGCGCACGGCGGGGCCGAGGCTTCCGTCACCGTGCGCGGACTGCCCGCCGCCGACCGCCAGTGGTTCCGCTTCGTCCCCGACCAGGGCGCGCCGCTCACCCTCGCCGACCGCTCGCTGCACCTGGAGGGCGCCGCCCACCTCCGCGACGTGGGCGGCTGTCGCACCGCCGACGGCCGGTGGGTGAAAATGGGCGTCCTGTACCGCACCAACAATCTGCACGCGCTCACCGACGCCGACCTGGCCAAGCTCCAGCGCCTCGGCATCCGTACGGACTTCGACCTGCGCATGCCGGGCGAGCGCGCCAAAGCCCCGAACCGCGTGCCCACGGGCGCGCGCTATATCGTCGCCGATGCCTTTGACGCACATCTGCGGGACGGGCTGAGTCTGAGCGAGCGGGACCTGGAGCGGCTGCGCGAGGCGCTGCTCACCGGCTGACCGTCCTGTCGGTCGGCGGCCCGAAGGCCCTGACCGTCGGCACGAACGACGCCCCCCTTCCGGCACGTGGCCGGAAGGGGGGCGCTGAGTCTCTGCCGCGCAGGTCAGGACAGGCCGAGTTCGTTGTCGAGGAGGTCGAAGACCTCGTCGTCGGAGGCGGACTCGAAGTCGAAGTCCTCGTCGGACGGGGAACCGTCGTGCCCGGCTGCCGCTGCCGTGTCCCGCAGGGCGTCCCACTTGGCCCGGAGGACTTCCAGACGGCCGGCTATCTGTTCGTGCATCTCCTCCGTGAGGTCGAGTCCGCCGAAGGACTTCTCCATCCTTTCGAGTTCGCCCAGGAGCGCCTCCGGGCCGACGGTCGGCTCCGGTGCGATCCGGGCATGGAGGTGGGCGACGAGTTCTGCCGGCGTCGGGTAGTCGAAGAGCAGGGTCGCCGGCAGGCGGATTCCGGTGACGGCGCCCAGGCGGTTGCGGAGTTCGACCGCGGTGAGGGAGTCGAATCCGAGGTCCAGGAAGGCGCGGTCCTGGTCGATTTCCGTGGCTTCGGCGTGTCCGAGGACCCCCGCGATCTGGCTGCGTACGGCGCCCAGTACGACCTCGCGTCCTTCTGCCGCCGACAGCCCGGTCAGGCGCCCGGCGAAGGCGGCAGCGGTGTCGCCCTCCGTCGCGGCCGCCGCCGTGCGTCGACCCGGGGTCCGGATGAGGCCGCGCAGCAGTGGCTGGGGCTCGCCTTGTGCCCGTAGGGCCGCGAGGTCCAGGCGGACGGGGAGTGCCATGGGTTCGGCGCTGCCGAGCGCGGCGTCGAAGAGGGCCAGACCCTCCTCGACGGTCAGCGGCGGCATGCCCTGCCGGGCGATGCGCTGGACATCGGCGTCGCTCAAGGTGCCGGTCATACCACCGTCCTGCGACCAAGGGCCCCACGCCAGCGACACCGCCGGCAAACCCACCGCCCGACGGTGATACGCCAGCGCGTCCAGGAAAGCATTACCCGCCGCGTAATTGGCCTGACCCGCACTGCCGAAGGTGCCTGCCACGGACGAGAACACCACAAACGCATCCAGATCCAGACCCCTGGTCGCCTCGTGCAGGTTCCAGGCCGCATCCACCTTCGGACGCAGCACCGCCGACAGCCGCTCCGGCGTCAGCGACTCCACCACACCGTCATCCAGAACACCGGCCGTATGCACCACAGCACTGATCCGATGCCGAGCCACCAGATCGGCCACCGCCACCGCGTCAGTCACATCACAAGCCTCGACGGTGACCTGCGCGCCGCACTCGGCAAGTTCGGCAACGAGTGCATCGACACCCTCGGCGGCGGGACCACGGCGGCTGACCAGCAGCAGACTGCGCACCCCGTGCTCGCTCACCAAGTGCCGGGCGACACTACGACCCAGCCCACCGGTCCCGCCGGTGATCAGGACCGTACCGGACGGATCCCACGTCACCGTGTCCGAGGACTGCGCCCGGACCAGCCGGGCCGCCAGCACCTCACCACCACGCACCAACACCTGCGGTTCATCCGACGCCAACGCCCTTGGCACAAGCGGCACTTCAGCGTCTTGGTCCACGTCCACGTCCACCAGACCGAAGCGGCCCGGGTGCTCCAACAACGCCGACCGCACCAGGCCCCACACCGACGCACCCGCGAGATCCGTGCCGGACACCGCGCCACGCGTCACGAACACCAGGCGCGAGGCGGCGAACCGGTCGTCGGCCAGCCAGGACCGGATCAGGGCCAGTGCCCCTGTCGTGGCGGCATGGACGGATTCCACCGTTCCGGCGGTCCGGGTGGGCAGCGGGGCGAGCACGGTGTCGTGGACGCCCGTCGCCGCGAGGTCGTCGAGGTCCGCGTGGGGCTGGAGGGAGAGTGTGTCGAGGATGCCCTCGGTGTCCTTGCCGAGCAGGGCGAGGGAGTTCGCGCGCTCGTCCGTGAGGTGGAGGGTGGTCCAGTCGACCTGGAAAAGGGAATCGCGGTCACCGGTCTGCAACTGCCCGGCGGTGATCGGACGTGCGGTCAGGGATCGCACCGAGGCGACCGGCGCACCGGCGGTGTCCACGAGGGCTATCGACGTACCGCCTTCGGTGGGACGGATGCGTACCCTCACCCGGGAAGCGCCGGTGGCGTGGAGCGTCACCCCGTTCCAGGAGAAGGGGACCGCGGCTTCGTCCGTTCCCTCGCCGCCCAGGAGCGCTGCGTGCAGCGCGGCGTCGAAGAGTGCGGGGTGCAGGCCGTAGGCGTTGCCGTCCGTGCCTTCGGGGAGTGCGACCTCGGCGTAGATGTCCTCGCCGAGCTTCCAGGCCGCCCGCAGGCCCTGGAACACCGGGCCGTACGCGAATCCGGCGTCCGCGAACCGCTCGTAACAGCCCGCCGCGTCCAGGTGCTCGGCACCCTGCGGGGGCCATATCGCGGTATCGAACGGCACCGTCTCGGCCGCCGGGGCCAGGGCGCCGTCGGCGTGCAGCGTCCATGGGCCCTCGCCCTCGCGTGCATGGACCGAGACCGGCCGGCGGCCCGCCTCATCGGGCTCGCCCACCCATACCTGTACCTGGATCGCGGCGCCCGAGGCGGGCAGGACCAGTGGCGCGGCGAGCGTGAGTTCGTCCACCGCGGCGCAGTCCACCTCGTCGGCCGCCCGCAGCACCAGTTCCATGAGCGCCGTGCCGGGCACCAGTACGGAGCCCAGCACCACGTGATCCGCCAGCCACGGGTGCGAGGACAGGGACAGCCGCCCGGTGAGCAACCGCCCGCCGGAGCCCGCCAGTTCCACCGCAGCACCCAGCAGCGGGTGCCCGGCCGAGCCCAGGCCCGCGGACCGCACATCGCCTGCGCGCGCCGCCCCGCCCGACGGCCAGAACCGCTCGTGCTGGAATGCGTACGTCGGCAGGTCCACCCACCGCGCACCCGTACCGGCGAAGGCGGCGGACCAGTCGACCGGCGTGCCCTGGGCGTGCAGTCGTGCCAGGGCCGTGAGCAGTGCCGGTGCCTCGGGGCGGTTCTTGCGCAGTACGGGGGCCAGTACGGAGTCGTCGGCGGCGGATTCGGCGGCGAGCGCGGAGAGAGAGCCGTCGGGGCCGAGTTCCAGGAACGTCGTCACACCCTGCTCGCGGAGCGCGCCGACCCCGTCGGCGAACCGTACGGCCTCGCGTACGTGGCCGACCCAGTACTCGGCGCAGCACAGCTCTTCCGCGGTGGCGGGCCGGCCGGTGACGTTGGAGACCACGGGGATGCGCGGCGCGGCGTAGGTCATGCCGTCGGCGACGGCCCGGAAGTCGGCCAGCATCGGTTCCATGAGCGGGGAGTGGAAGGCGTGCGAGACCCGCAGTCGGGTGGTCTTGCGTCCCTCTTCCTCGAAGTGCGCCGCGAGGGCGAGTACCTCGTCCTCGGCGCCGGAGACCACGACCGACGACGGCCCGTTGACCGCCGCGAGCGAGACGCCTTCCGCCAGATGCGGAAGGACCTCGTCCTCGGTCGCCCGGATCGCCATCATCGCGCCGCCGGACGGCAGTTGCTGCATCAGCCGACCTCGGGCCGCCACCAGCGCACAGGCGTCCGGGAGGGAGAGGACGCCCGCCACATGGGCCGCGGCGATTTCTCCGATGGAGTGCCCCAGCAGGTGGTCCGGGCGTACGCCCCACGACTCCAGCAGGCGGAACAGGGCCACCTCGATGGCGAACAGCCCTGTCTGGGCGTACCCGGTCCGGTTCAGCAGTTCCGCGTCCTCGCCCCAGATGACGTCCCGCAGGGGACGGTCCAGGTGGGCGTCCAGGGCGGCGCACACCGCGTCGAGGGCCTCGGCGAACGCCGGGTAGCGACCGTACAACTCCCGTCCCATGCCCAGGCGTTGCGATCCCTGCCCCGAGAACAGGAAGGCCAGCTTGCCCGAGCGGGCTCGGTCCTGTGCGACTACGGCCGGCGCCTCGGTGTGGCCCTCGGCCAGGGCGGACAGCGAGTGCAGCAGGTCCGCTCGGTTCGCGGCGAGGATCACCGCGCGGTGCGGGAAGGCCGAACGGCCGGTCGCGAGGGAGTAGGCGACGTCAGTGATCCGCGGCCCCGGATCGCCGTCGAGTCGGGACAGCAGTCGTGCTGCCTGGGCCCGCAGCGCCGATGCGCTCCTGCCGGACAGCAGTACCGGCACCGGCGTCCCGGAATCGGCCGCCTCGTCCTCGGCGGCGTCCGGTGCGGTGTCGGGCGTGATCGATTCCGTTTCCGCCGCGACCGGTTCGGGCTGCTCCAGGATCACATGCGCGTTCGTCCCACTGATGCCGAAGGAGGAGACGCCCGCGCGGCGCGGCCCCTCGCCCTGCGGCCACTCGGCCTCGGAGGTCAGCAGCTCGACGGCACCGGCGCTCCAGTCGACATGCGACGACGGCTCGTCGACATGCAGCGTCCGAGGCAGCACACCGTGCCGCATCGCCAGCACCATCTTGATGACACCGGCAACACCCGAAGCCGCTTGCGCGTGACCGATGTTGGACTTCACGGAGCCGAGCAGCAACGGCCGGTCCTCCGGCCGCTCCTGGCCATACGTCGCGAGCAGCGCCTGGGCCTCGATCGGATCGCCCAGCGTCGTACCCGTACCGTGCGCCTCCACCGCGTCCACATCCGCCGCCGACAGCCCCGCACTCGCCAGCGCCTGCCGGATCACCCGCTGCTGGGCGGGACCGTTCGGCGCCGTCAGACCATTGGACGCACCGTCCTGGTTCACCGCACTGCCGCGCACCGTCGCGAGGATGCGGTGCCCGTTGCGGCGGGCGTCCGACAGACGCTCCAGCACCAGGATTCCGGCGCCTTCGGCCCAGCCGACGCCGTCGGCCGCATCGGCGAACGCCTTGCAGCGGCCGTCCGCCGACAGTCCGCCCTGGCGGGAGAACTCCACGAAGGTCAGCGGTGTGGACATCACCGTCACACCGCCCGCGAGCGCCAGCGAGCACTCGCCCGAGCGCAGCGACTGTGCTGCCAGGTGCAGGGCGACCAGGGACGACGAGCACGCCGTGTCCACCGTGACCGCCGGACCCTCGAAACCGAAGGTGTACGAGACCCGGCCCGAGGCCACACTGCCTGCGCTGCCGCTGCCCTGGTAGCCCTCGAACTCGCGCCCGGAGAGCAGCGTCGAGTAGTCGTGGTACATCACGCCGGCGAAGACACCCGTGCGGCTGCCGCGGAGCGTGGCCGGGTCCATACCGGCGCGCTCCAGCGCCTCCCAGGTCGTCTCCAGCAACAGCCGCTGCTGGGCGTCGGTGGTCAGGGCCTCGCGCGGGCTCATCCCGAAGAACTCGGGGTCGAACTCCGCCGCGTCGTGGAGGAATCCACCGGAACGGGTGGCGATGGCGCCCTCCCGCTCGGGGTCGTAGGTGTCGTCGATCTCCCAGCCCCGGTCGGTCGGGAAGGCGGAGACGGCGTCCACGCCGTCCGCCACCAGGCGCCACAGGTCCTCCGGCGAGGCGACGCCGCCGGGGAAGCGGCAGCTCATGCCGACGATCACGACCGGATCGTCCGCCAGGGACGGCAGGCCGGGCACCGGGAGGGGCGTCTCCGTCGCGGTCCCCGTCTCCGCGCCGAACAGTTCGTCCAAGAGGTGGGCGGCCAGGGCATCCACCGTCGGGTAGTCGAACACGGTCGTTGCCGGGAGCCGCAGCCCGGTGGCCTTGCCGAGCAGGTTACGGAGTTCGATCGCCGTCAGGGAGTCGAGGCCGAGGTCCTGGAAGGCCCGGTCAGGGGCGATCGTTTCCGGGCCGGCGTGGCCCAGGACCGTCGCGATCTGGGCCCGTACGACATCGAGCAGCGCCTCGCGCCGCTCCGCCGTGGACAGCCCGGCAAGGCGCTGCGCGATGCCGGATGCCGCGGCGGCGCCGGACCGGCGGGTCCTCGTCCGGATGAGGCCGCGCAGCAGTGGCTGGGGCTCGCCTTGTGCCCGCAGCGCCGCCAGGTCCAGGCGGACCGGGAGTGCCATGGGTTCGGCGCTGCCGAGCGCGGCGTCGAAGAGGGCCAGACCCTCCTCGACGGTCAGCGGCGGCATGCCCTGCCGGGCGATGCGCTGGACATCGGCGTCGCTCAAGGTGCCGGTCATACCACCGTCCTGCGACCAAGGGCCCCACGCCAGCGACACCGCCGGCAGACCCACCGCCCGACGGTGATACGCCAGCGCGTCCAGGAAAGCATTACCCGCCGCGTAATTGGCCTGACCCGCACTGCCGAAAGTGCCTGCCACGGACGAGAACACCACAAACGCATCCAGATCCAGACCCCTGGTCGCCTCGTGCAGGTTCCAGGCCGCATCCACCTTCGGACGCAACACCACCGCAAGCCGCTCCGGCGTCAGCGACTCCACCACACCGTCATCCAGAACACCGGCCGTATGCACCACAGCACTGATCCGATGCCGAGCCACCAGATCGGCCACCGCCACCGCATCGGTCACATCACAAGCCTCGATGACCACCTCGGCGCCACTGCCCCTGAGTTCGGCCACCAACTCCCCGGCACCCTCGGCCGCGGGACCACGGCGGCTGACCAGCAGCAGACTGCGCACCCCGTGCTCGCTCACCAAGTGCCGGGCGACACTACGGCCCAGCCCACCGGTCCCGCCGGTGATCAGGACCGTACCGGACGGATCCCACGTCACCGTGTGCGAGGACTGCGCCCGGACCAGCCGGGCCGCCAGCACCTCACCACCACGCACCAGCAGTTCGGGCTCGTCGGTCGCGAGCGCTTGCGCCGGTACGGTCGTATCGGCGTCGCCGTCCATGTCCACCAGGCCGAAGCGGCCCGGGTTCTCCGACTGTGCCGAGCGCACCAGGCCCCGGACGGCGGCCGCCGCAAGATCCGCGCCGAAGGCCGCGCCGCGGGTGACGAACACCAGTCGCGAGGTGGCGAACCGGTCGTCGGCCAGCCACGCCTGCACCATCTCCAGCGCCCAGACGGTCGCGGCGTGTACGGACTCCACCGTCCCGGCAGCGCCGGAAGGCGGCGCGACCAGGACCGTCCCGGGCACGGCCGCGCCCTCCAGGGAATCCAGATCCGCGTACGTCCGCAGCGGCTCGCCCTCCGGGCCGGTGCCCGGCTCGACGCGTTCGTCCGTGAGCGGTACGGGGACCCAGTCGGCCTTGAAGAGGGCGTCACGGTCGGCGGCCTGCACCTGCCCGGCCGAGAGCGGACGTATCACCAGCGACTCCACCGAGGCGACCGGCGCGCCGGACGTGTCCGCGATCGCGACCGACAGCGCGCCGCCCGCTTCGCGGATGCGGACGCGGAGGTGCGAGGCGCCGGTCGCGTGCAGCGACACTCCGGCCCAGGAGAACGGGACTCCGCCCGCTTCCGCGCCGCCCAGCGCCGACGCGTGCAGCGCGGCGTCGAAGAGCGCGGGGTGCAGACCGTATGCGTCGCCGTCGGTGCTCTCGGGGAGCTTCGCCTCGGCGTAGACGTCCCCACCGAGCTTCCAGGCCGCTTGCAGGCCGTGGAAGGCCGGGCCGTAGGTGAGCCCGGCATCGGCGAGTACGTCGTAGCAGTCCGCCACGTCCACGGGCTCCGCGCCCTTGGGCGGCCATACGGTGGCGTCGAAGGGGGGCACTTCGGCGCCCGAGGTCACCGCACCACTGGCGTGCAGCGTCCATGGGCCCTCGCCCTCACGTGCATGGACCGAGACCGGCCGGCGGCCCGCCTCATCGGGCTCGCCCACCGCTACCTGAACCTGGACCGCGGCGCCCGAGGCGGGCAGCACCAGCGGTGCGGCGAGCGTCAGCTCCTCCAGGAGGTCACAGCCGGCCTCGTCGGCCGCCCGCAGCACCAGTTCCACCAGCGCGGTGCCGGGCACGAGGACGGAGCCCAGCACCACATGGTCCGCCAGCCACGGGTGCGAGGACACCGACAGCCGGCCCGTGAACAACAGGCCGCCCGAGCCCGCCAGTTCCACCGCCGCGCCCAGCAGCGGATGCCCGGCCGAGCCCAGGCCCGCGGACCGCACATCGCCCGGACGTGCCACACCGCCCGACGGCCAGAACCGCTCGTGCTGGAACGCGTACGTCGGCAGATCCGCCCAGCGCGCACCCGAACCGGCGAACGGCACCGTCCAGTCCACGTGCGCACCCCGGACGTACAGCTGCGCCAGGGCGCCCAGCAGCGCCGTCTCCTCGGGCCGGTCCCTGCGCAGTACGGGCGCGAGCACGGCGTCGTCCGATGCCGACTCGCGGGCCATCGCCGACAGCACACCGTCCGGGCCGAGCTCCAGGAACCGCGTCACCCCTTCCGCCCGCAGCGCCTGTATCCCGTCCGCGAAGCGCACTGCCTCGCGGACGTGCCGGACCCAGTAGTCGGCGTGCGCGAGCTGTTCGGGTTCGGCGAGGCGGCCCGTCAGGTTGGAGACGACGGGGATCGTCGGCGTGCCGAAGGACAGCCGTGTCACCACCGCGCGGAATTCCTCCAGCATCGGTTCCATGAGCGGCGAGTGGAAGGCATGCGAGACCCGCAGTCGGGTGGTTTTGCGCCCCTCCCCCGCGAAGTGCGCCGCGATGGCCAGCACCGCGTCCTCGGCGCCCGAGATCACGACCGACGACGGGCCATTGACCGCCGCGAGCGAGACGCCTTCCGCCAGATGCGGAAGGACCTCGTCCTCGGTCGCCCGGATCGCCATCATCGCGCCGCCGGAGGGCAGTTGCTGCATCAGTCGGCCTCGGGCCGCCACCAGCGCACAGGCATCCGGGAGCGAGAAGACACCCGACACATGGGCCGCGGCGACCTCACCGATCGAATGCCCCGCCACGAAGTCCGGGCGCATGCCCCACGATTCCGCCAGCCGGTACAGCGCCACCTCGATCGCGAACAGCCCGGCCTGGGCGTACGCGGTCTGGTTCAGCAGCTCCGCGTCCTCGCCCCAGACCACGTCCCGCAGGGGGCGCTCCAGGTGCTCGTCCAAGGCCGCGCACACGGCGTCGAATGCGTCCGCGAACACCGGGTAGCGAGCGTACAACTCCCATCCCATTCCCAGCCGTTGTGATCCCTGGCCCGAGAACAGGAAGGCCGTCCTCCCCGCGCCGGACGCGCCCTCCGCCAGACCGGCGTCGGCCTCGCCCACCGCGAGTGCGGACAGGGCACGCACCAGTGCGTCGCGGTCCTGGCCCCACACCACCGCACGGTGGGCGAAGCTCGACCGCCCGGTCACCAGCGAGTGGCCGATGTCCCGCGCGCACAGCGCGTCACTGCCGGCGACCAGGGACAGCAGGCGCGCCGCCTGGCAGCGCAGGGCCGCTTCGTTCCGTGCGGAGAGCACCCATGCCAGCGCGCCGGGATCGGTCACCGTGGCGTCCGGTGCGGCGTCGGCCGCGTCCGGTCCGGGCTGCTCCAGGATCACATGCGCGTTCGTCCCGCTGACGCCGAAGGAGGAGACGCCCGCGCGGCGCGGCCCCTCGCCCTGCGGCCACTCGGCCTCGGAGGTCAGCAGCTCGACGGCACCGGCACTCCAGTCGACATGCGACGACGGTTCATCCACATGCAGCGTCCGAGGCAGCACACCGTGCCGCATCGCCAGCACCATCTTGATGACACCCGCCACACCCGAAGCCGCCTGCGCATGACCGATGTTGGATTTGACCGACCCCAGCAGCAACGGCCGGTCCTCAGGTCGCTCCTGGCCATACGTGGCGAGCAGCGCCTGGGCCTCGATCGGATCGCCCAGCGTCGTACCCGTACCGTGCGCCTCCACCGCGTCCACATCCGCCGCCGACAGCCCCGCACTCGCCAGCGCCTGCCGGATCACCCGCTGCTGGGCGGGGCCGTTCGGCGCCGTCAGACCATTGGACGCACCGTCCTGGTTCACCGCACTGCCGCGCACCACCGCGAGCACCCGGTGCCCGTTGCGGCGCGCGTCCGACAGACGCTCCAGTACGAGCATGCCGACGCCCTCGCCCCAGCCGACGCCGTCGGCCGCATCGGCGAACGCCTTGCAGCGGCCGTCCGCCGACAGTCCGCGTTGCCGCGAGAACTCGACGAACGTCGTCGGTGTGGACATCACCGTCACACCGCCCGCGACCGCGAGCGAGCACTCGCCCGAGCGCAGCGACTGCGCCGCCCAGTGCAGGGCGACCAGGGACGACGAGCATGCCGTGTCCACCGTGACCGCCGGACCCTCGAAACCGAAGGTGTACGAGACCCGGCCGGAGGCGATGCTGGCCGCGCTGCCGTTGCTGCGGTAGCCCTCGAACTGGTCGCCGACGAGGAGGTCGCCGTAGTCGGTGTACATCACGCCCGCGAAGACGCCCGTACGGCTGCCCCGCAGCGACGCCGGGTCGATGCCCGTGCGCTCGATGGCCTCCCAGGTCGTCTCCAGCAGCAGCCGCTGCTGGGCGTCGGTCGCCAGCGCCTCGCGCGGGCTCATCCCGAAGAAATCGGGGTCGAACTCCGCCGCCTCGTGGAGGAATCCACCGGAGCGGGTGTACGAGGTGCCGAGCGCCTCGGGGTCGGGGCTGTAGAGGCTCTCCACGTCCCATCCACGGTCGGTGGGGAAGTCGGACACCGCGTCCACGCCCTCCGACACCAGGCGCCACAGGTCCTCGGGCGAGCCGACGCCGCCCGGGTAGCGGCAGCTCATGCCGACGATCACGACCGGGTCGTCGGCGGCCCCCGCCGGTGACGGCACCGGCGCCGGCAGCTCGGCCTCCTCCTGCGCGCCGAACAGCTCGTCCAGCAGGAAGTCGACGAGCGCGTCCGCCGTGGGGTAGTCGAAGACGGCGGTGGCCGAAAGGCGCAGGCCGGTCGCGTTGTTGAGGCGGTTGCGGAGTTCGACCGCGGTCAGGGAGTCGAAGCCGAGGTCCTGGAAGACACGGGTGGACTCGATCGTCTCCGGGTTCGCGTGGCCCAGGACGACCGCGATCTGGGCCCGTACCAGGTCCAGGAGCACCTCGCGCCGCTCCACCGTTCCCCGTCCGCTCAGGCGTCCCACCAGGCCGGCTGCCGCGGCCGAGCCGCCGACCGCCGAGCGCCGGGCACGGGTCCTGATCAGGCCGCGCAACAGCGGTGGCACCTCGCCCTGGGCGCGCAGGGACGCCCAGTCGAAGCGTACGGGGAGCAGGTGGGCGTCACCGGCCGCCAGCGCGGCGTCGAAGAGGGCCACGCCCTGTGCGGGGGTGAGTTCGGGCATGCCCTGCCGGGCGATGCGCTGGAGGTCGACGTCGGTCAGGGTGCCGGTCATGCCGCCGTCCCGGGACCAGGGGCCCCATGCCAGCGACGCCGCCGGAAGACCCGCCGCCCGACGGTGGTGGGCCAGGGCATCCAGGAAGGCGTTGCCCGCCGCGTAGTTGGCCTGACCGGGGCTCCCGATCGTGCCTGCCACTGAGGAGAAGACCACGAACGCGTCCAGGTCCAGATCCCTGGTCGCCTCGTGCAGGTTCCAGGCCGCATCCACCTTCGGACGCAACACCGCCGACAGCCGCTCCGGTGTCAGCGACTCCACCACACCGTCATCCAGGACACCGGCCGTATGCACCACAGCGCTGATCCGGTGCCGGGCCACCAGGTCGGCCACGGCGGCCGCGTCGGTGACATCACAGGCTTCGACGGCCACTTCGGCACCGCTGTGCCGGAGCTCCGTCACCAGCTCTTCGGCACCTTCGGCGGCGGGCCCACGGCGGCTGACCAGCAGCAGGTTCCGTACCCCGTGTTCCACCACCAAGTGACGTGCCATCACACGGCCCAGACCACCCGTGCCACCGGTGACGAGCACCGTGCCGGACGGATCCCAGGTCACCGCGTGCGAGGACTGCGCCCGGGCCAGCCGCGCCGCCAGCACCTCACCACCGCGCACCAGCAGCTGCGGCTCATCCGACGCCAACACCCGTGGCACCAGCGCCAGTTCGGCATCGTCATCCAGATCCACCAGACCGAAGCGGCCCGGGTGCTCCGACAGCGCCGACCGCACCAGACCCCACACCGCCGCACCCGCGAGATCCGCACCGGACACCGCGCCACGCGTCACGAACACCAGGCGCGAGGCCGCGAACCGGTCATCGGCCAGCCACGACCGGGCCAGGTCCAGCGCCCGGGCGGCCGTTGCGTGCGTCGCCCCCACGACATCGTCCGCCACCACCTCGCCGGCACCGGCTTCCACCGGTACCAGCACCGCACCCGCCACACGACCGGACCGGGCCAGGGACGCCAGGTCCGGGTAGCCGTCGAACGGTGCGCCGGCAAGGGAGCCGAGCGTCGCCACGGTCACCGCGGCCCCGGCCGGGGGCAGGCGTACGGGGTTCCACTGCACGCGGAACAGCGCATCGCGGACGGCCGGGTCCGCGCCGCCCGCCAACTGGTCGGCGGAGACCGCCCGCAGGACGAGCGTGCCGATGGAGGCGACGGGCTCGCCGGTGGTGTCGGCGACATCCACGGAGACCGTGTCGCCGCTGTGCCGGACGACCCGGATCCGTACGGCCGAGGCGCCGGTGGCGTGCAGCGCGACGCTCTCCCAGGAGAACGGCACGACGCCGCGGTCCACTCCGTTGAACGCGACGACGTGCAGGGCGGCGTCGAGCAGCGCCGGATGGAGTCCGTACGCGGATGCCTCGCCTTCGGCCTCGGCGGGCAGGGCGACCTCGGCGAACACCTCGTCGCCTCGGCGCCAGGCGGTCCGCAGCCCCTGGAAGTGGGGACCGTAGTCGAAACCGTGTGCGGCGAAGTCCGGGTAGAGGCCGGACAGTTCGACGGGCGCGGCGTCGGCGGGCGGCCAGGACTCGGTGTGGAAGTCGTAGCCGGGTTCGGGCGTCGACTCCCCTTCCGCGAGGACGCCGGTGGCGTGCTGGACCCACGGGCGGTCGCCGTCGCCCTCCGCCCTGGAGCGGGCGGTCAGGGTGCGGCGGCCGGACGCGTCGGCGGGGCCCACCCGCAGCTGGAGCTGTACGCCGCCGTGCTCGGGCAGGACGAGCGGGGCGGCCAGGGTCAGTTCGTCGACGCGGTCGCAGCCCACCTCGTCGGCGGCGCGGAGGGCGAGTTCGGCGAAGGCCGTCCCCGGCAGCAGGACCGAGCCCATGACGACGTGCCCGGCCAGCCAGGGGTGGGTCTGGAGCGAGAGGCGGGTGGTGAACAACAGGCCCTCACCGTCCGGCAGTTCCACGGCGGCGCTCAGCAGCGGGTGCCCGGTCGCTTCGAGGCCGACGGCGCCCAGGTCACCGGTGCGGGTGTGGTCG
This sequence comes from Streptomyces natalensis ATCC 27448, assembly GCF_000935125.1. Classification (GTDB taxonomy): domain Bacteria; phylum Actinomycetota; class Actinomycetes; order Streptomycetales; family Streptomycetaceae; genus Streptomyces; species Streptomyces natalensis. The sequence goes on from NZ_JRKI01000029.1 coordinate 416,240, forward strand.
GGGGTCGGCCAGAACCGCTGGTGCTGGAAGGCGTACGTGGGCAGGTCGACGGCGTGCGCGTCGCGGCCGGCGAGGAACGCGGTCCAGTCGATCTCGGTTCCGTGTACGTGCAGGTGCGTCAGGGCCGCGAGGAGGGTCGCCGCCTCGGAGCGGTCCTTGCGCAGCACGGGAGTGCACACGGCGTCGTCCGGTGCCGACTCCCTGGCCAAGGCCGACAGGACGCCGTCCGGGCCGAGTTCGAGGAACCGCGTCACCCCTTCCGCCCCCAGAGCCCGTATCCCGTCCGCGAAGCGCACCGCCGCGCGGACATGGGTCACCCAGTACTCGGGGGTGCGCAGCTGGTCCGGGGTGGCGAGTTGGCCGGTGACGTTCGATACGACGGCCAGCTCCGGCTCGCCGTAGGTCAGGCCCTCGGCGACGGCGCGGAAGTCGGCCAGCATCGGGTCCATGAGCGGGGAGTGGAAGGCGTGCGAGACCCGCAGCCTGGTGGTCTTGCGGCCCGCGCCCTCGAAGTGCGCGGCGATGGAGAGCACGGCGTGCTCGGCGCCGGAGACGACGACCGACGACGGGCCGTTGACGGCCGCGATCGAGACGCTGTCCGCCAGGTGCGGGAGGACTTCGTCCTCCGTCGCCCGGATCGCCGCCATCGCGCCGCCGGCGGGCAGCGCCTGCATCAGCCGTCCGCGTGCCGCCACCAGCGCGCAGGCATCGGCCAGCGAGAACACCCCGGCGACGTGCGCGGCGGCGATCTCGCCGACGGAATGCCCGGCCACGTAGTGCGGCCGTACGCCCCAGGACTCCACGAGCCGGAAGAGGGCCACCTCGATGGCGAACAGCCCCGCCTGGGCGTAGACGGTCCGGTTCAGCAGCTCCTCGTCCTCGCCCCGGACCACGTCCCGCAGGGGGCGGTCCAGATGCTCGTCCAAGGCCGCGCACACGGTGTCGAAGGCCTCTGCGAACACCGGGTAGCGGCCGGACAACTCCCGGCCCATTCCGATGCGTTGCGATCCCTGGCCGGAGAAGAGGACGGCGTCCCGGCCGGTGTGGGCGGTGCCGGTGTCCACGGCGGGGTCGGCCTCGCCCGCAGCCAGGGCGGTCAGGGCGCGCAGCGCGGCTTCGTGGTCGGCGGCGCGGACGGCCGCGCGGTGGGCGAAGGCCGTGCGGTGCGTCATCAGCGTGTACGCGGCGTCCGTGAGCCGGAGCGCGGGGTCGCGCTCCAGGTGGGAGTGCAGCCGGGCCGCCTGGGCGCGCAGGGCGCTCTCGCTCTTGGCGGAGAGCAGCAGCGGCGCCGTCCCGTCGGAGGCGGTGGGCGTCCGGTCGGGAGCGGTGGCCGGCGCGTCGGGCTCCGCGGCCGAGGGCTGTTCGACCAAGGGCTGTTCGGCTGCGGGCAGTTCCAGCACCACGTGCGCATTGGTGCCGCTGATGCCGAACGCGGAGACCGCGGCGCGCCGGGGGTGGCCGGTCTCGGGCCAGTCCGTGTGCTCGGTGAGCAGCTCGACCGCGCCCGCGGTCCAGTCGACATGCCCGGTGGGCTCGTCGACGTGCAGGGTGCGCGGCAGCATGCCGTGCCGCATCGCCAGCACCATCTTCATCACGCCCGCCACACCGGCGGCGGCCTGGGTGTGGCCGAGGTTGGACTTCACCGCGCCGAGCAGCAGCGGCCGCTCCGGCGGCCGCTCCTGGCCGTAGGTGGCCAGCAGCGCCTGGGCCTCGATCGGGTCACCGAGCGTGGTGCCCGTGCCGTGGGCCTCCACGGCGTCGACCTCGGAGGCGGCCACCCGGGCGTTCGCCAGGGCCTGCCGGATCACCCGCTGCTGGGACGGGCCGCTGGGTGCGCTCAGACCGTTGGACGCGCCGTCCTGGTTGACCGCCGAACCGCGGACGACGGCGAGCACCTGGTGGCCGTTTCGGCGGGCGTCGCTGAGCCGTTCCACGAGCAGCAGGCCGACGCCCTCGCTCCAGCCGGTGCCGTCGGCGGCCGCCGCGAACGGCTTGCAGCGGCCGTCGGGGGCCAGCCCGCGCTGCCGGGCGAACTCCACGAAGGAGGACGGGGTGGCCATCACCGTCACACCGCCCGCGACCGCCAGGGAGCATTCGCCCTGGCGCAGCGCCTGCGCGGCCATGTGCAGGGCCACCAGCGAGGAGGAGCACGCCGTGTCCACGGTGAGGGCCGGTCCCTCGAAGCCGAAGGTGTAGGAGACCCGGCCGGAGACGACGCTCATCGCGTTGCCGGTGAGCCGGTGTCCGCCGGCTTCGTCCTGTGCCGCGTCCAGGGCCGTGCCGTAGTCCTGGGTGTTGGTGCCCGCGAAGACACCGGTGCTGCTGCCCCGCAGGGATTCCGGGTCGATCCCCGCCTGTTCGAGCACCTCCCAGGTGGTTTCCAGGAGCAGCCGCTGCTGCGGGTCCATGGCGAGGGCCTCGCGCGGCGAGATGCCGAAGAAGTCCGCGTCGAAGTCGGCCGCGCCGTCCAGGAAGCCGCCGCCGCGGGCGTAGCTGGTGCCCTGGTGGTCGGGGTCGGGGTGGTAGAGCCGGTCCAGGTCCCAGCCCCGGTCGGCGGGCATGGGGGTGATGGCGTCGCCGCCCTCGGCCAGCAGCCGCCACAGGGCCTCGGGTGAGTGCACGCCGCCGGGGAAGCGGCAGGCCATGCCGATGATCGCCACCGGTTCGTCGAGGGCGGCGGTCGATGCCTGAACGACCGTGGCGGGTCCTGCGGCGCCCAGGACTTCGGAGCGCAGGCAGGCGGCGGCCGCAAGGGGGGGGGGGTGGTCGAACAGCAGGGTGGCGGGCAGCCGCAGGCCCGTCGCGGCGGAGAGCCGGTTGCGCAGGTCGACGGCCATCAGGGAGTCGAACCCCTGCTCGCGGAAGGCGCGTTGGGCATCGACGGTGTCCGGCGAGGGGTGTCCCAGTACCCTCGCGGCCTCTTCCCTGACCATGGTCAGGAATGCCTTTTCCTGTTCGGCGGGCGGCAGTGCGCCGATCCGGTCGCGCAGGGGGGAGCGTTCCCGGCGGGGGCCTTCTGCGGGGCCGAGCGCGCGGCGTGCCTCGGGCAGGTCGCCGATGAGGGGGCTGGGGCGGACGGCGGTCAGGGCGGGGGCGTATGCGCTCCAGTCGATGTCGGCCACGGTCACCTGTGTCATGCCCTGGGCGAGGGCCTGGCGCAGGGCGGCGAGCGCGGGGGCCGCGGCCATGGGCAGCAGTCCGTCGCGGCTCATCCGGTCGGCGGCGTCGCTGTCGGTGGCCATGCCGCCGCCTGCCCAGGGGCCCCAGGACACGGAGGTGGCCGGGAGCCCCTGGGCGAGACGGTGTTCGGCGAGGGCGTCCAAGTAGGCGTTGGCGGCGGCGTAGTTGGCCTGTCCGGCGTTGCCCAGGACGCCGACGATCGAGGAGAACAGCACGAAGTGGTCCAGGTCGAGGTCCTGGGTGAGTTCGTGCAGGTTCTGTGCGGCCCGCGCCTTGGGGCGCAGTACGGTCTCGAAGCGCTCGGGGGTGAGCGCGTCCAGTACGCCGTCGTCCAGTACGCCCGCGGCGTGGACGACGCCGGTCAGCGGCAGGTGCGGCGGGATGTCCGCGAGGACGGCCGCCAGCGCATCACGGTCGGCGGCGTCGCAGGCGGCGAGGGTGACCTTGACGCCCCGGTCGGTGAGGGCGGCCGCGAGTTCCGGTGCGCCGGGGGCCTGCGGGCCGCGGCGGCCGGTGAGCACGAGGTGTTCGGCTCCGGCGTCGGCCAGCCAGTGGGCGAGGTGCGCGCCGAGGGCACCGGTGCCGCCGGTGACCAGGACGGTGCCGTGGGTGCTCCACCGGTCGCCGGTGTCGCCGCCGGGTGTGATCCGTTCCAGGCGGCGGGCGAAGACCCCGGCGGGGCGGACGGCGACCTGGTCCTCCTCCCCGGCGAGGGTGCTCAGCAGCGCGGAGACGGCCCGTCCGTCCAGGTTGTCGGGCAGGTCGATGAGCCCGCCCCAGCTCTGCGGGGACTCCAGGGCGGCCACCCGGCCCAGGCCCCATGTCTGTGCCTGTAAGGGGCTCTTGAGCGCCTCGTGCCGGTCGACGGCGACGGCGCCGCGGGTCACGCACCACAGCGGTGCCTGGATGCCCGCGCCCTCCAGGGCGCGCAGCAGCGTGGTGGTGGCGGCCAGGCCGCGCGGTACGGAGGGCAGGAGCGGGTGGGGCCGCTCGTCGAGTGCCAGCAGACAGAGCACGCCGTCCACGGGGGTGTCGGGCCAGGCGTCGGGCTCGTGGTCGGCGGGCAGTTCGCGTACGTCGGTGTGCAGGCCCTGGTCGTTCAGCGCGTCCAGGAGGCGGGCGGTCCACGGGTCGTCGGTGCCGCCTTCGGGCAGGACGACGAGCCAGTGCCCGGTGGCGGTGGGGCCGCCCGAGGCGGTGCGCGGGGCCCAGTGGGTGCGGTAGCTGAAGCGGTCCGCGGCGGCCTGGGTCCTGCGCTGCCTGCGCCAGGAGGAGAGGGTGGGCAGGAAGCTGCCGAGGGAGTCCGCTTCGCTGCCGTCGATGGCCAGGACGGCCGACAGCTCCTGGAGGTCCTCGCGTTCGACGGCCGCCCAGAATCCGGCCTCGCCCGCTTCGGCGGCGGCCGCCTCCCCCTCGTCGTGGTCGGCCGGGTCCAGCCAGTACCACTGACGCTGGAAGGCGTAGGTGGGCAGGTCCGCGCGGGAGGTACCGGGCGCGCCCGGGAAGGCGGACCGGTCGACGGGGACACCGTGCACGAAGGCGGTGGCGACGCCCTCGGTGAGAGCGACGGTTTCGGGGCGGCCGGTGCGCAGCAGAGGGACGAGAACGGGCTCTTCGAGGGTGGTCAGACAGTCCTGGACCATGGGGGTGAGGACGCCGCCGGTGCCGATCTCCACGAAGGTGGTGACGCCCTCGGCCTCAAGGGTGCGCACGGCAGCACAGAAGCGGACGGTTTCGCGGACCTGCCGCACCCAGTAGTCGGGCGAGCGCAGTTCGTCTTCGGTGGCGAGCGCGCCGGTCACCGTGGACACCACGGGGATGCGGGGGGCGTGGAAGGTCAGACCGCGGGCGACGCGCCGGAAGTCCTCCAGCATGTCGTCCATGTGCGGGGAGTGGAAGGCGTGGCTGACCCGCAGCCGCTTGGTGCGGCGGCCCTGTGCCTCCCAGTGGGCCGCGATCTCGGTGACGGCCTGTTCGTCGCCCGAAATGACGGTGGAATCGGGCCCGTTGGCGGCCGCGAGGGCGACGTGGTCCTCGTGGCCGGCGAGACGCTCGCGGATCTCGTCCTCGGTGGCCTGGACCGCCACCATGGCGCCGCCTGCGGGCAGCGCCTGCATGAGGGTGCCGCGCGCGGCGACCAGCCGTGCGGCGTCGTGGAGGGTCAGCACGCCACTGACGTGGGCGGCGGTCAGCTCGCCGATGGAGTGTCCGGCGACGAACCGGGGTGCCACGCCCCAGGATTCGACGAGCCGGAACAGGGCGGTTTCCAGGGCGAAGAGCGCGGCCTGGGTGTAGGCGGTCTGGTCGAGCAGGGCGGCCTCGGCGCTGCCTTCCTCGGCGAAGACGATGTCGCGCAGCGGCCGGTCCAGGTGTGGGTCCAGTTCGGCGCACACCGCGTCGAAGGCCGTGGCGAACACGGGGTGCGCGGCGTGCAGTTCGCGCCCCATGCCCGGTCGCTGGGAGCCCTGCCCGGCGAAGAGGAACGCGCTGGCGGCCTTGACGGCGACGCCGCTGACCAGGCCGTTGGCGGTGCGGCCCGCGGCGAGGGCGTCCAGGCCGCGCAGGAACTCCTCCCGGTCGCCCGCGACGACTACCGCGCGGTGTTCCATGAGGGTCCGGGTGTCCGCGAGCGCATGGGCGACGGCGGCCGGTTCGAGGTCGGCGCGGTCCCGTAGGTGGCGGCCGAGGCGGTCGGCCTGGGCACGCAGGCCCGCTTCGGTGCGGGCGGACAGGATCCAGGGCAGCGCGCCCGGCCGGGCGGCCGGTTCGGGGGCCGGTTCGGCCTCGTGGGCGGGCGCCTGCTCCAGGATGACGTGGGCGTTGGTGCCGCTGATGCCGAAGGAGGAGACGGCGGCGCGACGGGGCCGGCCGGCGCTCGGCCAGGGCTCGGGCTCCGCGAGGAGCCTGGCGTTGCCCTCGCTCCAGTCGACGTGCCCGGTGGGCTCGTCCAGGTGCAGGGTCCTGGGCAGGTGCCCGTGCCGCATCGCCAGGACCATTTTCATCACGCCGGCGATACCGGCGGCGGCCTGGGTGTGCCCGATGTTGGACTTCATGGAGCCGATCCGCACGGGCCGGTCGGCGGGGCGCTGCTGCCCGTAGGTGGCCAGCAGGGCGTGCGCCTCGACGGGGTCGCCGAGGGTGGTGCCGGTGCCGTGCGCCTCCACGGCGTCGATGTCCGAGGCGGCGAGGCCCGCGCCGGTCAGCGCCTGGCGGATGACGCGTTGCTGCGAGGGGCCGTTGGGGGCGGTCAGGCCGTTGGACGCGCCGTCCTGGTTGACGGCCGAGCCCTTCAGCACGGCGAGGACGGGATGGCCGTTGCGTACGGCGTCACTGAGCCGCTCGACGAGCAGCAGTCCGACACCCTCGCTCCAGCCGGTGCCGTCGGCGGCGGCCGCGAACGGCTTGCAGCGGCCGTCGGGGGCAAGGCCGCGCTGGCGGGAGAACTCCACGAACATCTGCGGCGTGGACATCACGGTCGCGCCGCCCACCAGGGCCATGGCGCATTCGTCGCGCCGCAGCGCGTGCATCGCCAGATGCAGGGCGACCAGCGACGAGGAGCAGGCCGTGTCCACGGTCAGGGCAGGGCCTTCCAGCCCCAGGACATACGAAATCCGGCCGGAGGCGATGCTGATGTGATTGCCCGTCAGCAAGTGCCCGCCGACCTCGTCGGCACGCCGTCGGCCCTCGGCGTCGTACCCTCCGTGCCCGGTGCCGACAAAGACACCCGTTCGGCTGCCCGCGAGGGACTCCGGGTCGATACCGGCCCGCTCGACGGCTTCCCATGCGGTCTCCAGCAGCAGCCGCTGCTGGGGGTCCATGGCGAGCGCCTCGCGCGGGGAGATCCCGAAGAAGCCGGGGTCGAACTCGCCCGCGTCATGCAGGAATCCGCCCTCGCGCGCATAGCTGGTGCCCTGGTGGGCCGGGTCGGAGTGGTAGAGCGCGTCCAGGTCCCAGCCGCGGTTACGGGGGAAGGAGGAAACCGCGTCGACGCCGTCGCGCAGCAGCTCCCACAGCTCCTCGGGCGAACGGACGCCGCCGGGGAAGCGGCAGGCCATCGACACGATCGCGAGGGGCTCTCGCTGCTTCGCCTCGGTCTCGTCCAATTGCTGACGAGTCTCGTGAAGGTCCGCGATCGCGCGCTTGAGGTACTCGCGCAGCTTCTCCTCGTTCGACATCAGGACGCCAATCGCTCGGGGGTATGCCGGACCTGGGGCACAGAGCGCCGACACGCACGTCCGACCGTTTCCCCGCCATCCTTCGTCAAGGTGGACTGCGGGTTTCCCTAGTTGATGCTGCCGGAGCACGCGGCATTGCGGATGGCGCGGTCAACGAGCCTGCCCGCCCCGTACGCGCCCGAGCCATGTGTAGGGATTTCCTGGTCCGGAGACGGCTAGCGTCACCCCTCACCCGTCATGTCACGAAGCACACATAAGGGGCCCCCATGACCGCCGCCTCCCACGACCTGCCCTGCCTCAACCTCGAACCGCCCAAAATGCTGAAACTGAGCCCGCTGCTGCGCGCCTTGCAGGACCGGGGGCCGATCCACCGGGTGCGCACACCCGCCGGGGACGAGGCGTGGCTGGTGACCCGCCACGCCGAGCTCAAGCAGCTGCTGCACGACGAGCGCATCGGCCGCACGCACCCCGACCCGCCCTCCGCCGCCCAGTACGTACGCAGCCCCTTCCTGGACCTGCTGATCAGCGACGCCGACGCCGAGTCCGGGCGTCGGCAGCACGCCGAGACCCGCCGCCTGCTCACTCCGTTGTTCTCGGCCCGGCGCGTTCTGGAAATGCAGCCGAAGGTGGAGGAGGCCGCGGACACCCTGCTGGACGCGTTCATCGCCCAGGGGCCTCCCGGCGACCTGCACGGCGAGCTCACCGTGCCGTTCGCCCTCACGGTCCTCTGCGAGGTCATCGGCGTGCCGCCGCAGCGCCGCGCGGAGCTGACCACACTGCTGGCCGGTATCGCCAAGCTGGACGACCGCGAGGGCGCCGTACGGGCACAGGACGACCTGTTCGGGTACGTGGCAGGGCTGGTCGAGCACAAGCGGGCCGAGCCCGGCCCAGACATCATCTCCCGGCTGAACGACGGCGAGCTGACCGAGGACCGCGTGGCACACCTGGCCATGGGCCTGCTGTTCGCCGGGCTGGACAGCGTCGCGAGCATCATGGACAACGGGGTGGTGCTGCTGGCCGCCCACCCCGATCAGCGCGCGGCGGCGCTGGCCGACCCCGACGTGATGGCGCGTGCCGTGGAGGAGGTGCTGCGGACCGCCCGGGCCGGCGGGTCGGTCCTGCCGCCGCGCTACGCCAGCGAGGACATGGAATTCGGCGGGGTGACGATACGGGCCGGAGACCTGGTCCTGTTCGACCTCGGCCTGCCCAACTTCGACGAGCGGGCGTTCACAGGGCCGGAGGAATTCGACGCCGCCAGGACCCCCAATCCCCATCTGACCTTCGGCCACGGCATCTGGCACTGCATCGGCGCCCCCCTCGCGCGCCTGGAACTCAGGACGATGTTCACCAAGCTGTTCACCCGCCTGCCGGAACTGCGCCCGGAACTTCCGGTGGAGCAACTGCGCCTGAAGGAGGGCCAGCTGTCGGGCGGCTTCGCCGAGCTCCGGGTGGTCTGGTAGGGCCGATCGGGGCGCGCACAACCCCTCCCTGGGGGCTGCTCCGCGGGGAGGACCATCTCCGCGGAGCAGCCCGCCGGCGCCACTGCTCGGGAACGGCGCTGACGACGCGCACGTGAACCGAACACGCATCGCGTTCACCTGCGTGCCACCCGGTCATGCCTGGTACGTCAGGAGCGATGCGGGCACCTCGCTGCGCCCCTTCGGCCCATCGAACCGGGGCGACGTGCCCGAGCGGGCCGGGCAGTTGTCAGGTAGTGGACTGATTGGTCGGAGCCTTGCCGGAGAGCGCCGGACCGGGGGTGTCGGTGAGGGGTGCATCGGCCTGGGTCATCGGCTTGTTGGTCCGGTCCAGCCGTCGGGTTCGCGCGCTGACCAGTGCGGGGAGGGCGAGCGCGGAGGCCGCCGAGACGATGCCGGCGAGGATCAGGGTGGAGCGGGCGCCGAGGGTGTCGGACACCAGGCCGACGAGGGGGGCGCCGATGGGTGTTCCGCCGAGGAGCACCAGGAAGTAGACGGACATGACACGGCCGCGCAGATGTGGGTCGGCGTGCAGCTGGGTCAGGGAGTTGGCGGTCGTGGTCACGGTGGCAGCGGCGAGGCCGGTCGGGATCAGTAGGGCCAGGAACGTGCCGTAGCCGGGCATCAGGCCCAGCACGGCTTCCAGTGTCCCGAAGACGACCGTGGCGGTGATCAGGCGTGGTGCGGTGGGGGGCTGCCCGCGGCCGGCGCCGCGGAGCGCGCCGATGAGGCTGCCGATGGCGTAGGCGGCCGAGAGGTAGCCGAAGACGGCGGCGCCGGAGTGGAAGACCGTGATCGCCATGAGGGAGGTGGTGACCTGGAAGTTGAGGCCGAAGGTGCCGACGAAGCCGATGAGCGTGATGGGCAGAAGCAGGTCTGGGGTGGATCTGATGTGGCGGAAGGCGTCGCGGAGCCGTGTCCCGCCGTGCCGGGGCGGGCCTGGGCTGCTCAGTTCGGCGGGACGGATGCTGATCAGCCCGTACAGGACGGCCAGGTACGAGGCGGCATTGAGGAGGAATACCGGGCCGGTGCCGGCCGCGGCGACCGTCAGGCCCGCGATGGCCGGGCCGAGGGTGCGGGCGATGTTGAACTGGGCGGAGTTCAGGCTGACCGCGGCGGGCACCCGCTCTCGGGCGACCAGTTCGGAGATGAAGGCGTTGCGGGCGGGAGTGTCCATGGCGGTGGCGGTACCGAGGGCGAACGCCAGGGCGTACACGGAGGGCAGGTTCACCGCCTCGGTGACGGTCAGGACACCGAGCAGCAGCGATTGCACCGCCATGGCCGTCTGCGTGATCAGCAGCAGCCGTCGCTTGGGGAAGCGGTCGGCAAGGACGCCGCCGGTCAGGCCGAACAGGGTCTGGGGAAGGAACTGGAGGGCGGTCACGAGGCCGACGGCGCTGCCGCTGTTGCCGGTGAGGTGGAGGACCAGCAGGTCCTGGGCGGCGCGCTGCATCCAGGTGCCGATGTTGGAGGTCAGCTGTCCGATCAGGTAGCGGCGGAAGTTCCGGACGGTGAGCGTGGCGAGCACCGGGCTCGGAACCTCGTGACGACGTGCGCGGAGACAAACGGGCACGCGGACGCGGACGCGGCGGACGATGCTCATGATGCGTGGTGGACGGACGGGCTGGAGACGGACGCCGCCGCCACCCCGGCCGTCTCCACGTCGTCGACGTGGTGGAAGGTCGGATGGGGGTGCATGAGGAACTGATGGTGGGAGATGTTCCAGGCGTAGGCGCCGGCCATGGCGAACGCGACCCGGTCCCCGACGCGCAACCGTTCCACTGTGATCCCGCGGGCCAAAACGTCCTTGGGCGTGCACAGCTGCCCGACCAGCGTCACCGGTTCGTCACGCGCCTCGGGGCGCTCCCAGGGCCGTGACCAGACGTCGTCCGGGATCACCTCGAAGGGCTGGTCGTGCTGTTTGGCGGCGGGCGTACGCAGATGGTGGGTGCCGCCGCGCAGGACGGCGAATGCCTGGCCGTGACTGCGTTTGACGTCCAGGACCTCGGTGACGTACCAGCCGCAGTAGGCGGTGAGCGAACGGCCGGGCTCGATCCGCAGCGTCAGCCGGGGGTGGCGGGTCAGCCGCTCGCGCAGACCGGCGCCGAAGGCCGACCAGTCGAAGACCTGCTGTGGGCGGGCGTAGTCGACGCCCATCCCACCACCGATGTTGATCTCGGCCAGGTCGAGCCCCCTGGTGTCGGCCCAGTCGACCGCCCATGCCAAGACCTCGTCGGCCAGGCCCAGTTGGGCGGGTGCGTCCAGCCCGCTGGCCAGGTGGACGTGGAGGCCGCGCAGTCGGATGCGCCGGTCGGCGGCGATGACTGCCAGGCACTGGTCCAGCTGTGTGGGATCCAGACCGAAGGGGCTGGGCTGCCCGCCCATGGCGAGTGCGACCGGACCGAGTGTGACCGGCAGGTTGACGCGCAGAAGGATGTCGACGGTGCGGTCGCCCAGTGCGGTGGTGAGGAGGCGCAGTTCATGTGCGCTTTCGATGTGCAGGCGTTGTACGCCCGCGTTCAGCGCCTGCGCCAGCTCGGCCGGGGTTTTGCCGGGGCCGCCGAAGGCGATCGGCGTGTCGGGGAAGAGCCCGCGGACGTGGCGCAGTTCGCCGCCGGAGGCCACTTCGAAACCGTCGATGTGCCCGGCCAGTGCGTGCAGCAGCCGGGGGTCCGAGTTCGCCTTGGCCGCGTACAGCAGCTCGACACGATCCGGCAGGGCCGCCCGGATCGCGCGGACGTGCTCGCGCAGGCCCGGCAGGTCGTGGACATAGGCGGGCAGGTCGTCGTCGGTCATGCGGCGGACGTGGTCGAGCAGTGCGGGCCTCATCGGGCCACCTCCCGGGGAAAGTCCTCGCCGAGCGGGCTGGGCAGGGGGACGTAGCCGGCATGCCGGTCGGCCTGGCGGGCCCAGCGCAGCAGGAGGTTGGCCTTGGCGGGCAGCGGTACGCCGGACAGCAGGGCGCGCAGCCGCGGCGGTTCGCCGGCGGTGCGGGCGTAGGCGGCGAGATGGTCGCGGACCAGGCCCCACAGGGCGGGCTCCAGGGCGGGATCGCGGTCCGCCAGGGCGCCGAGGAGTTCGGCGGTGTGATTGACCAGCAGGCAGTACGCGACCCGGTTCCAGCCGCGCTCGGCATCGTAGGTGAGGGGCCCGCGGACGTCCTCGGGCAGGTCGGCGAGGGCGTTTTGATGGTGGCCGGGCAGCACCTTGGTGCCCTCCAGGTCGCGGAAGAGCATCTGCGCCGGGGTCCCGTCGGCGTGCACCCCGACCACAACGTTCTGGAGGTGGGGTTCGAGGACGATGCCGTGTTCGAAGTAGGCGGCCAGTACCGGCGGGAGCAGCAGCCGCAGGTAGGCGTCCCACCATGCCAGGACATCGCCGTCGCCGCGGGCGAGCAGGTGGGAGACGTGGGCGGTGCTGGTGGGGTACTCGTCCGCGATGGCGGCGGCGAGCAGGGGGGTCACCCCGGGTCGCAGGTGGGGGCGCAGCCCGGAGCGCACGATGACGGCGAGCCCCTCCAGCAATGCGGTGTCGCCGTCGGCGTCCAGGGTGCGGTAGCCGGGTTCGGCGAGCAGCGCACAACCGGGGAACCGGTCGGCGAGAGCGGTGAAGACGGGCTGGAGCAGCTGGTTGAGGGCAACGGCTCCGGGAAGTTCGTAACTGGCGTGTTTGCGCACGCAGTTGGTGAGACGGACATTCAGGCTGAACTTCAGGAAGGTGTCGGCGTCCGGCTGGTACAGCGTGCGCACCGACGCGGTCGGCACCAGTTCGGGCCCGCGCACGCCGGTGTCGACCACCTCGCCTGCGGCCAGCGCCGCCCGCAGCCGGTCGTTGGCCTGCAACAACCGGTACTGCCAGGGGTGTACCGGCAGTGTCAGGCAGCCCGGGTCGGCCGGCGGACACAGTGCGTCCAGGGCGTCCAGGGCGCCTTCCTCGCGCACGAGATGGCGGCGTACGGCCAGGTGCCGCAGGCGGAAGCGGGCGCCGGTCTCCGGTCCGTACGTCAGCCAGTCGTCCGGGTCCCCGGTGCGTGCCTTGGGTGTGGGGTGGAAGCGGTGGCCGAACACCAGGGACTGTTCCGAAAAGAGATAGGGGTCTGTCTGCTGCCGGGGCCGGTGGGACCGTTGTTCCAGGGCGGTGCGGATGGTCTCGCGGCTGTCGGCGACCTGGTCCAGGAACTCTTCGTTGGCGATGCCGGTGCGCAGTTCCAGTTCGTTCTGCACGTAGTCGGCCAGCTCCCGCCAGCCGACCGTGGCCCAGGCATCGGCCTCGAACCGCTGCACCGGGCCCTGGAAGCGGTGGGCGCCGATCAGTGAGATCCGGCGCAGCCGGGCGCGCAGCAGGAGGTGACGCCGGGGAAGGCGGAGCAGTAAGTGCCCCTGGTCGACGGTTACTTGGTGCTCGGGGGCGGATACCTCGCGGATCAGGCAGTTGAGCAGCGTGTGGGCGGTGACGGTGTCGGCGGTCTGCTCGGCCCGGTCGTCGGGCAGTGTGGTGGTGGCGGTGACGTCGGGTGTCGTGGTTGCGGTCATGCCGTAGCTCCCATGCGTACGAACTCGGTGCGTCAGCGGGTGAGTGTGTGAGTGGTCCGGGCGTGGGAACGTGCGCGCGCCAGGGGGTTGGGGACGGGAGCCCACAGCGCCTTGCCCGGGTTGTCGGCCAGGCGCATGGCGATGGTCGCCTTCAACGGAAGCGTGTCGGCGAAGAACGCGGCCGCGTCCCCGTCATCCGGGAGGTCTGCGTACACTCGTCGGCCGACGTCGGCCACCGCGGTCCACAGCGCCATGGGATCCGCCGCCCGGGTGCGGGCGAGGACATCGACCAGCTCGCTGAAGACGCCGCTGAGCAGGCCGCCGAACAGCTTGGTGCGCAGCGCCTCCACATCGTCGCCGGCGCGGGTGCCGGCCAGCGGCGGCAGCGTGAATCCGTACCGGGCCAGCCTGCGCGGGCTGATCCGTACGCCGTCCAGGTCCCGGTACAGCACCCGCACCGGCCGCCCGTTCCGCAGCACGACGAGCGTGTTCTGGCCGTGCGCCTCCAGGGCCACTCCCATGGACAGCAGCGTCAGCGCGGGCGGCAGGACGAGCCCGGCGAAGTCCGCCAGCCACCGCACCGGATCGCCCGCCACCACGGCCCCTCCCGTGGCGTGTACCGCGGTGAGCGGGACGGCGATCTCCCCGTCGTCGAGGTGGCACTCGGGGGACTCCCGGATCATCGTCGCCAGGCTCGCGGACGGCTGCCCGTCCACGCGCACCGCGCCCCCACCCAGCTCGTGCAGGACCCGCAGGCTGCCGCCGTACCCCGCCTTGTCGACGACCGCCGTGACCAGGTCCGAAAGGGGCGGGCCATCGGCGACCTCGGCGGGTGAGATGGTGCGCCGGTAGTTGGTGAGCTGCACGTCGAGCGCCGTTTTGATGTGGCGGCCCGGCAGATCGTCCAGTGGAGCGAGGGTGCGCAGCGACAGCAACGGCCGGGCCGGGATGGTGGGTTGCGCCACGGCCAGTTCGGGGTGGTGGACGAGGACGTGGTCCCGCTGCCATGGGTGTAGAGGCACCAGGACCGTATCGCCGTCACGCAGCTCCTGAGGCCACTGGCCGGAACCCTGCCAGCGTTCGGCCGGAACGGCGAGCAGGGCCACCTGCACGACGGGGTGGTGCTCGGGTGCGTAGGCGAGTACCTCGGCGACCGACATGCCGGTACGGGTGCGGCAGCACGGATGCTGCGGATGGCCGTCGACCACTGCCTGTTCGGCGTCGGTCGAATCGGCGAGCGGGCCGATTCCCCTGGCGTTGGCGGCGCGGGCCAGGGCCATATTGACCACGCTGTTGTCGAGCTCGGCCGCCAGCCGCTGCGCGGCGGGAGTCCGCAGCCCCAACTCTGCCAGCAGCTCCGTCGGTTCGCTGACCGGCCCGTCGGGCCCGGTCACGGTGAAGTCCTCCGGCACCTGGGCGAAGCGTCGCGAGCAGGAGTCGGCCGCGGAGAGCGGACCGCCGCGCTGCACGGAGACCTCTAAGGTGTCCGCCTCCCGGCGCCGGCCGGTCACCCCGGGCAGGGGTTCTCGCGCGAAGGCCCCCCACAGCCGCCCGAGCACGGCCGCGCGCGCTCCCGGCAGTGCAGCTGTGAACGGTTCCACCAGGTCCGGGCGCACACGGTGCAGTTCGTCGATCGTGCGCAGTTCGTCGGTCGTGCACACTTCGTTCGTTGTGCGCAGTTCGTCGGTCGTCGTCTGACGCATAATCACCGTCCGGGTCCGAAAGGGAGGGGGAGATCAGCGCATGCGCAGGGTTTCGTCATAGCTATTCCAGGGGGATGTGGGGGGAGTTGTGCCACTCGGAGCTCTTGTGGCCCGGTCTGCGCCTCGACACTACGGGACGGCGTTCAAGGGAATGGCCAGCAGACATACAGCGAGCACCTCGCGAATGATCGGGCAACGCCAATTCCTCTCTGATTCCGGGTGCCCTCGATACGTAGTTCATACTGGTCATGACAGAGGCGCTGGATCGAGTGACGCCGAATCCGACGGTGAATCCGAAGCGGTTTCAGGCGATCGAACGCGTCAATTCGTTGAGTCCATGGCCGGAATTCGTCGAATCCTGGCCGGGCTTGTTCCTCGGTCGGCCGGAGCCGGTTAACCGTCAGACCCACTGCACCTCAGGATTCTTAACTCTCCCTTACTGAATGCTGTCGGAGTGCTGGATGTTCCGGTAACCCCGTCCGGTCGCTGCGCCATTCGGCGAACGTCCGGTCCACCACCGAAGCGTGTGCCGGTAGCACAGCACCGTGCGGGCTCGGGAAAGATCAGTGACTCGGGGGAGGTTCCAGCGGTTGCGGCCGGACGTTTGCGAACCTGAAGGCATGCGTGTGCTGCTGATCGAAGACGACGACCGGGTGGCCGGACCGTTGATGGAGGGTCTGGACCGCTTCGGGTTCACCGTGGAACACGCCCGCAACGGCGCCGACGGACTGTCCGCACCGGAGCCGGCGATGGTGTTGCTGGACCTGGGGCTGCCCGACATGGACGGCTTGGACGTGTGCCGGGCTCTGCGCGCCCGGTCCCCGGTACCGATCATCATGATCACTGCCAGGGACGACGAGGTGGACCGGGTGCTGGGCCTGGAGCTGGGCGCGGACGACTATCTGTCCAAACCGTTCGGCGTGCGGGAACTGGTGGCCCGGATCCGCGCCGTCACCCGCCGCACCCTGGCCGCGGGCCCGGCGTCGGGCGGTGCGGAGCCGGGGCCGTCCCGCGGCCCGGCCGAGGCGGGGTCACCCGGTGCCCAGCGGATCGGACCGCTGACCATCGACCACCGCACCCGGCAGGTCCGTCTGCACCAATCGTCGATCGCGCTGGCCCCCAAGGAGTTCGACCTGCTCGTCTGCCTCGCCGAAGACCCCGGAGCCGTCTGCTCCCGCCAGCAGATCCTCGATACGGCCTGGGAACCCAACTACTTCGGCCCCACCAAGACGTTGGACGTCCATATCGCCGCGCTGCGCCGCAAACTCGGCGACTCCTCCTGGATCGAGAACATCCGCGGCATCGGCTTCCGCCTGGTCCCGCCGGCCGATCGCGACGGCGCCTCTCCCCCATCGCCCGGACACGACGGCGCCTCTCCCCCACCGCCCGGACACGACGGAGGCACCCGGTGACCCGTCGCCTCGTGTGCAGCTACCTCAGCCTCATGCTGCTCGTCCTCCTCGTCCTCGAAGTGCCGTTCGGCTTCGTCTACGGCCGCGGTGAGCTGTCCCGCTTCTCCAACACGGCGGAACAGGGCGCGATGACGCTCGCCGACGTCTGCGAGGAGAAGCTCGAACGGGGACTGGCGGCCGAGCTGCCGGATCTCGCCCGCAACTACAGCCGGCGGACCGGCAGCCGTGTGATCGTCGCCGACCGGAACGGCATCGTCCGCACGGACACCGACAACGCCCCGGCCGTCACCACCGTCGGCAAGGACCTGTCCGCCGAGCCCGATATCGCCACCGCACTGCACAACCGGCCCGCCATCGGGACCCGCGACGCCCCGGCCTCGGACGGCGAGGCCCTGTTCGTCACCGTCCCCGGCACCTCCGGCGCCGACAACACCGTCACCTGCGTCGTACGGACCCGCCACCCCCTCGGCGCACTCAACGAGAGGGTCCACGCCACCTGGGCGGTACTCGCCGCCGTCGGACTGGGGGTACTGGCCACCGTCGCCGTGATCGGCTTCGTGCTCGCCCGCTCGATCACCCGTCCCATCCGGGCCCTGGAACGCGCCACCGCACAACTCGCCGACGGCCGCCTCACCGATCCCCCGGCCACCGATCACGGACCGCCGGAACTGCGCCGGCTGTCTGCCTCCTTCACCCGTACCGCGACCCGGCTCCAGCACCTGCTCAGCGCCCAGCAGGCATTCGCCTCCGAGGCATCCCACCAGCTCAAGACCCCGCTGACCGCCCTGCGCCTGCGCCTGGAGAACTTCGAGCCGCACCTCGCCCCCAGCGCACAAGGCAGCCTCGACGAAGCACTCGCGGAAGTGGAACGGCTCAGCCGTATGGTCCAAGGGCTGCTCGCCCTCGCCCGACTGGAGAACTCCGCCATCACACCGGAGGCCACGGACCTCGACACCGTGGTCGCCGACCGCGCCGCCATCTGGACGGCCTTTGCCGGCGAACAAGGCGTCGACATCACCGTGACCGGGGCGAACGCCGGTCATGTCTGGGCGGTCCCGGGCGCGCTCGACGGGATCATCGACAACCTGCTCTCCAACGCGCTGCGCGCATCCCCACCGGGAACGGCCATCACTCTGACCACCGTCACCACCCCCGGCGACGGCGGCCGCACGCCACCGATGGCCGAGCTGCATGTCATCGACGAGGGCTCCGGCATGACCGAAAGCGAACGGCAGCGCGCCTTCGACCGGTTCTGGCGCGCCGCTGACGTCCACCACGATGGCACCGGCCTGGGTCTGCCCATGGTCCGGCAACTCGCACGGGCCTGCGGCGGCAGGGCCTCCCTGCACGCAGCACCTGGCGGCGGCCTCGACGCCGTGGTCCGCCTCCGCCCTGCCCAGCGGCGCGCCCCCGCCACCACTCGGCGGCCTTCAGAGGGTCTCTCCGCTACACCAACACCGCAGTCAGCGGTCCCGCGCCGGGCGAAGGAGTTTCGGTGAGGGAGAACCAGGTGTCGGACAACCCAGCCATGGGCGCCGACCCGTCAGACGCCTACAACGCCTGGGAGCCCATGGGGCATTCCGGCCGGGTCCTCACCGTTGCCGTCGTGCCGCTCGGTACCGGGCCGGATCGGTGACGGCCGGGAGTGGCCGGCCGATTCCTGCGAAGTCTCACAGGCGGTGAGACTAACCTGCGTCCTACAGGGTGTGCGACAAAGGAAGGGCTTGGGGCTCGTGTACGTGACCGTCTACCTGCTGCTGGTCGCACCGGCCCTACTGGCTGCGGCCGGCCCGCGCATGGCCCGCCGCCTCGCCCCGGCGGCCGCCGACCGCGCGGCCACCCTGGCAGCCGCCGACCCCGTCCCCCGCACGTTCGGCGCCCTGGCCGCCGTGACCGCACTCGCCCCGGCCAACGCCGACGCCGCCGCGGCACTCGGCCGGCTCCTGGAAGTCCTGCACCCGTGACCGGGCCCGTACCGTCCCCCTCCGGGAGAGGCCCGGCGTGGCTGACGCGCAACGTCAAGACCCTGTGTGGGATTTCCTTCCTCCAGGACACGGCCAGCGAACTGCTCTACCCGATCCTGCCGATCTTCCTCACCACGGTGCTCGGCGCGCCACCCGCCGTCGTCGGCGCGATCGAGGGCCTGGCCGAGGGCGCCGCCTCCGTCACCAAGGTCGCCGCCGGACGCCTGGCCGACCTCATCGCTCGCCGACCGTTGATCGCCACCGGCTACGGGCTCGCCGCACTCGGCAAGTTGCTGATCGCCCTGGCCACCGTCTGGCCGCTGGTGCTTGTCGCCCGCGTCGTCGACCGCCTCGGCAAGGGCATGCGCTCCGCACCCCGCGACGCCCTCCTCATCGACGGCATCCCCAACGGCCGGCGCGGCAAGGTGTTCGGACTGCACCGCGCCGCCGACACCGCCGGAGCCGTCGTCGGCCCACTGCTGGGCCTGGCCCTCTACGAGGCGTTCGACCACCATCTGCGCCCATTGTTCTGGATCGCACTCATCCCCGCCGTCGCCTCCGTGGCCCTGGTCAGCGCCGTCCGCGACCCCCGCACCAAAACCAGAACCTCCGCACCGGCGGAACCCCCACGCGCACCATGGCGCGCGCTGCCCGGCCGCTACTGGCGGACCCTCACGCTGCTGGCAGCCTTCAACCTGCTCAACTTCCCCGACGCCCTGCTCCTGCTCCGCGCACACGACCTCGGTCTGACCACAGCCGGAGTGATCGGCGCGTACGCCGTCTACAACTTCGCCTACGCCGCCCTGTCCTACCCCGCGGGCGCCCTGTCGGACCGGCTTTCGCGCCCGCTGGTGTTCGCCGCCGGGTTGGCATTCTTCGCCATCGGCTACCTCGGACTCGGCCTCCTCCACGCCCCCTGGCTCGTGTTCGCCGTACTGCCTCTCTACGGCGGCTTCAACGCCTGCACCGACGGAGTCGGCAAAGCCTGGATCTCCACCCTCGTCCCCGACAGCCAACAGGGCACCGCCCAGGGGCTCTACCAAGGCACCATCGGCGCCGCCGTCCTCATCGCCGGCCTCTGGGCCGGACTCGCCTGGGGCGCCGACGGCCACATCCCCCTCCTGGTCTCCGGTACGGGCGCCCTCGCCCTCGCCGCCACCCTGCCCGCCCTCGCCCGTGCCCCCATGGCAGCTCGGTGACCACCACACCGCAGCAACCGGCCCCCCACAGGCCGACCGCACCTCCGGTTAACGGGCACACTCCTGTGCCCGGGCCAGCAGCAGCTGCCGCTCCCGTTCGTTGCGGGTGAGTGCGGCGGCCCGTTCGAACTCCGCCCGCGCCTGGGCCGTGCGGCCCAGGCGTGCCAGCAGGTCACCGCGCACGCTGGGCAGCAAGTGGTAGTCCCGCAGGGCGGGTTCGGCCGCGAGGGCGTCGACGAGTTCCAGGGCCGGTCCGGGGCCCTCCGCCATGGAGACGGCGACCGCACGGTTCAGCTCCACGACGGGGGACGGCGAGCGGGCGGCGAGGAGGCCGTAGAGAGTGACGATGGCCGCCCAGTCCGTCTCCTCGTAGGAGTACGCGTGCGCATGGCACGCGGCGATCGCTGCCTGGAGGACGTACGGCCCCGGAGCGCCCGGGAGGACTTCCCCAGGCGACGTCGAGAACTTGGTGGAGGCCGCGTCGGCGCGGCCGAGGGCGGTGATGCCGCGGGCGATGAGCAGCCGGCTCCAACGGCGGCGGTTCTGATCCTTGAGGAGGACGGGCGCGCCGTCGGGGCCGGTGCGGGCGGGCGCGCGGGACGCCTGGAACTCCAACAGCGCGGCCAGACCGTGCACTTCGGGCTCCTTCGGCATCAGGCCCGCCAGCAGACGGGCCAGCCGCAGCGCGTCCTCGCACAGTCCGGGGCGCAGCCAGTCGTCGCCCGCGGTGGCGGCGTACCCCTCGTTGAAGATCAGGTAGATGACGTCGAGGACGGAGCCGAGGCGCGCCTCGCGGTCGGGGCCGTAGGGGACCTCGAAGGCGACGTTCTTCGCGGCCAGGGTGCGCTTGGCGCGGACGATGCGCTGGGCGATCGTCGGCTCCGGGGTGAGGAACGCGCGGGCGATCTCCGCGGTGGTCAGTCCGCCGAGCAGGCGCAGGGTGAGGGCGATGCGGGCCTGGTCCGACAGCACGGGGTGGCAGGCGGTGAAGACCAGGCGGAGCAGGTCGTCGTCGATGTCGCCCGGATCTGCGGGCTCCTCCGGAGGGACCGCGGCCTGAAGGTCGCGGCCGATCTCCGCCAGCTTGCGGGCGTAGTTCTCCCGGCGCCGTACCAGGTCCACGGCACGGTGCCGGGCGGTCGCCATCAGCCAGGCACCCGGGTTGTCCGGCACGCCGTCCCGCGGCCACCGCTCCAGCGCCGCGACCAGCGCGTCCTGCACGATCTCCTCCGCGATCCCGATGTCCCGCACGATCCGGGCGACACCGGCGATGACACGCGGCGACTCCAGCCTGAAGACGGTCTCCAGGGCGTGCGCGGCGGCCTCGCAGGAGCCGGTCTCCGACTGCTGGGCGGGGGTGGCGGCGTCCTGACCGGGCGGTATGGCGGCGGGCCGGTCCGGCGGGGTGGCGGTGGGTTGCGGTTCCACAACCCACCATGCAACACCCCTGCGCGGCGTTGCGCAAAGGAACGCTCAGCCCTCCGCGATCTCCCGCAGTTCGCAGGTCACCGTCCAGAACTCCTCATGCACCTTCAGGAACCGCTTGGTCCACTCCAGCGCCTCGGCCTTGTCCTTGCACTGCATGATCGCGTAGCCGCCGACGACCTCCTTGGACTCGGTGAACGGGCCGTCCGTGACGGAGATCTTTCCGCCTTCCCAGTGCACCCGAGCACCCTGCGCGGACGGCGTCAGCCCGGCGGTGTCCAGCATCACCCCCGCCTTGGTGATCTCCTCGATCAGCTCGCCCATCCGCTGCATCAGCTCGGGGCTGGGGCCCTCGGCGGGCGCGGTCTTCTCGTCGATCTGCACGAGCGACAGGTAGCGCGGCATGGTGACTCCTTCGCGGGGACCTGGGTCGGTCCTCCTGTGGGGGCGGGGCCTGTCCCCGCCTCTCACCCATTGCGTCGAACGGAGACCGCCCGCATCGACACACGCGCCGAATCTCTTCCAAGATTTTTTTCGTCCGTGCCATCTCCGCAGGTCAGCGCAGTGGCGGCGGTCGGGTTCGGCGTGGTCTTCGTAGCGCGACAAGGGCGTCATCCCCACCTACCCGGACCCGATGCCGAAGCGCGAGCCCGAGCCGACCCTGCGGTGGCGGAAACTCTCGCCCGAGCCCTCAGACCCGGTCCGCCGCGATCAGCAGGTAGTGGAAGCTGCCTTCTTTGTACGCCGTCAGGAACGGGTCCTCGACGCCCGTGGCCAGCGAGGACTCGGCGCGCAGCTCCCAGTAGGGGATGGTCGCGTCCGTGAGGTCGACGACGTTCATCGGGACCAGGCCGTTGGCCGCCATGGCCTTGAAGTAAGCGCTGCGCGGGTGGATGTTGCAGGTGTAGTGCTCGTCGATGCGGCTGACGGCCTTGGAGCGGCCGCCCGTCACATCGTTGGAGCAGCCCGTGATGACGACGTAACGGCCGCCGAAGGCCAGCTGGCGGGCGTGCTCGGCGAAGAGGTCGAACAGGTCCACGTACATGGTGGATTCGTTGTTCCAGATGCCCTGGAACGCGCCGGTCGGCAGGCCGGTGTCGAGCATGTTGCGGAAGTGGTAGCGCACCTTGTCGTCCACACCCCGCTTGCGTGCCTGGCCGTTGGCGAACTCGACCTGGGCCTCGGAGATGGAGACACCGTCGACCTGGCAGCCGAAGCGGGCGTTGGCCATGATGCTGGAACCGCCGCGGCCGCAGCCGGCGTCCAGCAGACGGTGGCCGGGGGCGATGGGGCCGAGATGGTCGAGCAGGACATCGGCCTGGGCCGATTCCAGGCGGTGGAGTTCGGCGATGATGCGCTCGTCGCGGGTGTCCTCGGGGCCGTCCAGGACGGCACGGTCGTAGTCACCGATCCCGTAGTGGTGGTGGTAGAGGCCGTCGACGTCGCCCAGGCGCAGGTTGACCGGGGCCTTCTCGGCGTTCCAGTAGTCCGCCACGGACTTCTGGTAGGCGGTGCGCAGAACGGGGACGGGGGTGGTGGTCATGCGGGTGGGGCTCCTTGCGATGGTGCAGTGTGCGGAAGTCAGGAAGGGGTGGAGGCGGAGGTGTAGCGCGGGCTCCCGCTGTGCCAGGCGCGGTTGCCGCCCAGCCAGGCCCACACCCCCGCCAGGAAACGGCGCAGCTGGGGTGAGCCGGTCACGGCCAGTGCCGCCGCCTCCGTCTCGAAGGTGCGGACCAGTTCGTCGTGGATCGCCGCGCTCCGCTCGACCGCCTCGCGCGGGGTGCAGCGCTCCTCGGCGGCGATCACGGTCGGCAGGTTGAACTCCACGCTGTCCGAGCGGTGTTCCTTCGCCATCGAGTACAGGTCGTTGACGAGCGTGGCGGCCGTCGATGCCATGGTCACGGCGCGGCGGACGCGCGGGTCGGCGTACTCGGCGGCGGGCAGTACGTAGCCGCCGACCATATCGGTCATCGCGACGCAAGGGACGAAGCTGTTGATCTGACGGTGCGCCAGGTACTCCCAGACGGCCGGCATCCGGCCCTGGGAGCGCCAGGATCCCTCCTGTCCGTAGCCCACGAACAGCACCGCGACCTCGTGGCTCAGCCGGGCCAGTTGGGACGAGTCCGCGTACCGGGCCATATGCGCGAAGCCGGAGCGCAGGGCGGTCCGCACCGGGTCGTCCTGCATGGCCTGCTCGACGGCGGGGACGTAGCGGAGCGGAGGGTGGGCGGGGTCGATGGCCGCGTAGGCGATGCCGAGGTGCGCGCCGAGCAGCGCCGGCGCGGATCCCATCGACTCGTCGTCGCAGTAGTAGTCGTCCGTGGCCCATTCCGCCAGGGCACACTTGCCTGCGGCCAGCAGCCGGTCCGGGTCGTCGGTGTCGGGGTGCGCCAGCATCATCAGGCGCCCGAAGTCCGCCGCGCGGACGCGGTCGAGGCGGCCGGCGTAGAGGCCGATCTCCTCGGCCCACGCCAGCAGGCGGGCGTTGACCTCCTCGGCGAGCGCCGGGTCGTCGCGGAGCGCGGGCGGGCAGTACAGCTCGGGGACGCCAGGGCCCTCAACACCCTTGCGTCCGACGGTGATTCGGGCAGCCGACGTACCGAGACCCGTCGGTCCGGTCGGCAGGGCGGCCCTCCTCGCCGGCCCTTCCGGGCGGGCGCCCGGGGGCTTGGACCCCTCCGGCTCGGGCCCCTCCGGGCGAACACCGGGGTGCTCGGCGAGCAGCGCGGCCACGAGCCGCGCCACGTCGTGACGGGCCGTGGGCGCCGCGATCCGGGACAGCAGTGACACGGACTCCCCCTTTACGACGGCGTGCCGAAGACCTCGACGTTCTCCAGAACGCCGAGCGCATCGGGCACGAGAACGGCCGCCGAGTAGTAGGTGCTGACCAGGTAGGAGATGATCGCCTGCTCGTTGATGCCCATGAAGCGGACGTTCAGGCCCGGCTCGTACTCGTCCGGGATCCCGGTCTGCCGCAGTCCGACGACGCCCTGCTCGCCCTCGCCCAGCCGCATCGCGAGGACCGCGGAGGTGCCCTGCTCGGAGACCGGGATCTTGCCGCAGGGAAGGATCGGGACGCCACGCCAGGCCGGCACCGGGTGTCCGCCGAGCTCGGCGGTGTCGAACGCGAGACCCCGCTTGTTGCACTCGCGGCCGAAGGCGGAGATCGCCCGCGGGTGGGCGAAGAACGCCTTCGTCCCGCGCCGCATGCTGAGCAGCTCGTCCATGTCGTCCGGCGTGGGCGGGCCGGAGTGGGTGGAGATGCGCTGGCTGTAGTCGGCGTTGTGCAGCAGCCCGAACTCGGGGTTGTTGACCAGCTCGAACTCCTGGCGCTCGCGCAGGGCCTCGATGGTCAGCCGCAGCTGCTGCTCGACCTGGTCCATCGGCTCGTTGTAGAGGTCCGCGACCCGGCTGTGCACCCGCAGGACCGTCTGTGCGACGCTCAACTCGTACTCGCGGGGCCGGAGTTCGTAGTCGACGAACGTGCCCGGCAGCACCGGCTCGCCGATGTGCCCTGAGGCGAGGGCGATGGCCGCCTCGCCCTTCTTGTTGTGCGGCCGCGCCGTATCGGCCCGGCGCTGCCTGACGTGGGCGCGCAGCCCCTCGTTCCGGCCCGCGACCTCCTCGTACGCGGCCCGGGGAAGCGCCAGCACCGTGCACGCCGTCATCGCCCGCGCCGTGAACTCCCACGTGCCCGGCTCCTCGGCGACCATCTGCCCGCCGAGGAACCCGCCATCGGACAGCACGCCGCGCCGGGTCTCCTCGCCGTACTGGCCGGGCACGAGCTTTTCGACCTTGCCGTGCGCGATCAGGTGGACGTGGTCGACGGACCGGCCCTGCCCGGCTATGACCTGGCCGGGTTCGTACTCCCGCTGCTCGCAGCGCTCGGCAAGGGCCCGCAGCACCGCCTCGTCGTCGAAGCCGCGCAGCAGCGGCAGTTCGCCCAGCTCGGCGGGGACGACCTTGACCGCGGCCCCCTCCTGGACGAAGGTCACCCGGCCGTCCCCGACCTCGTACGCCAGCCGCCGGTTGACCCGGTACGTGCCGCCCTTCACCTCCACCCAGGGCAGCATCCGCAGCAGCCACCGTGAGCTGAGGCCCTGCATCTGCGGCACGGTCTTGGTGGTGGTCGACAGGTTCCGCGCGGCGGCGATCCCGAGACTGAGCTGTGCCCGGCCTGCTGAATGGTCGGGCTGCTCCGGCTGCGACATCCTGGTCCTTCCGTATGGGCGCCTGCATCAAGAAGGAGCCCCGCGATGGGCCGGCTGGCCCATGAGGCTCCTGTGACGTGAGTGAATCAACGTCAGTGAATCAACGTCAGATGATGTTGGTCGAGACGACCGGAAGAAGACCGGCGCCTTTGCGCCAATAAACGAAGGGGGTGCGCCCGGCTCATCCGGCTTCTCCGGCCGACCGGAGGCGGTGGTTTTACCCGTTATGCCACGATGTGCGGCATTCCAAGCAGACGGATCCGGTGTAGCGCACGAGCCCTCCTACCCGGAAACCTTCCGAGCGAGGTGGCCGATAACCTCCGCTGAAACCGCCGGGCCCCACCACCTGCCGTTGTGACGGTCCCGAACCGCGCGGCCGCGGACAGTGATGATGCCGACTGTCCGCCGCCGCCCTGCCGGCCTCAGCGGACGTTCACCTTTGCCAGGTCAGAGGCCCTTTCGCGTACGGGATGGCGGTCGTGCGGGCCGGTCAGGCCGTACAGGACCGCACGGTAGTGCAGGACGCCGCGGTGCGCGGTCTTGATGTGTGCGGTGACCCGCGCCTCGGCGCCCGTGTCGACCACGGCGCCGCAGGTCACCCGGTGCCAGGCCGTCCCGGCGCTGCGGCCCTCCAGGCATACCCGCAGGTAGCCGGCAGCGTCGTCGTCCCCGTGCGCCGCGACCGTGAAGGTCTTGCCGACACGCGCCGTGTGCGGCGCCGTGATCTCCACACCCCCCTTGGCGAACGCCGGCCCGGCGGCCAGGGTGACCGAGGCCAGACCCAGCGCACCGATCACGGCCACCCGGCCGCCCCGCGCCTTCATCCCGGTCTTCTTCGTCCTGGTCATGGACTTCCCTCCCGTGGATCTCCCCCGCGGGATCTCCCCCACTCGGTGAGACCCGCCCCTTCGCGAAGGCGCCCGATGCGCCTCGCTGACCCACCAGATGAGTCAGCAGCCCCACCCGTTGCACCCCGCCCGGCGCCGTTACAGATCCATGACAAAGCCCGTCAACCATGCCCGATCCCGCCATCGGACCGCAGAAGGCACCAAGCCCGGCCACTTGCCCCCGTATCTGATTGTCCGTCAGAACATGTGTCGTACGTCACGCGCAAGCGTCGCCGGGCACTCCATATGATGCGACATCGGGAACAGGTCAAGGCTCTCCCGCCGGGGTTGACGCCGACCCGGCCGACAGCACTCTGCCCAGAACTCGGCAGAAAGTTTTACCCATGACCACCGCGAGGCTAGGGTGCCTCAAATGTTCCGCGCGGCCATACCCCTGCTACGTACTGTGGACCCGGCGCCCAATGGGCAGCAGGCTCCCGCCCCACGCCTCGATCCCCCATCCGGCGGGAGAGACGCGTTCTTCGACAACGCGAAGTACCTGGCGGTCGTCCTCGTCGCCATGGGGCATACGTGGGAGCCGCTGACCCACGGCGGCCGGGCGGCGATGGCGCTCTACATGACCGTCTACACCTTCCACATCCCCGCGTTCATTCTCATATCCGGCTATTTCTCCCGCGGGTTCGATTTCAGCCCGGCCAAGCTCAAGCGGCTCATCACCAGTGTCGCCGTGCCGTACCTGGTGTTCGAGATCCTCTACACCTTCTTCCAGCGCTGGTTGCAGGACGATCCGAACGAGCCGATCAGCCTCACCAACCCGTACTACCTGGACTGGTTCCTGGCAGCCCTCTTCGTCTGGCGGCTGACCACCCCGATCTGGAAGCTCGTACGGTGGCCCGT
Organism: Streptomyces natalensis ATCC 27448; assembly: GCF_000935125.1. GTDB lineage: Bacteria > Actinomycetota > Actinomycetes > Streptomycetales > Streptomycetaceae > Streptomyces > Streptomyces natalensis. The sequence continues at coordinate 443,264 of NZ_JRKI01000029.1, forward strand.
CCCGCTGGCCCTGGTGATCGCGGTGCTCGCGGCGACCTCACCCGACATCGGCAACGACTTCGCCATCAGGCGCGTTCTGCAGTTCCTGCCGTACTTTGTCATCGGACTGCACCTGACGCCGGCCCACTTCGACCTGCTGCGGCGGCGCGCGATCCGCATCGCGGCAGCGCCGGTCATGCTGGGCGCCGTTGTCTTCGCATACTGGGCGGCGGCGCACATGGACGTCTCATGGTTCCGGCAAAACGACCCCGTACAGAACTTCGGCATGCCGGCGTGGGTCTCCCCGGTCATGGAACTCGCGCTGTTCGGCTGCGCCATGGTGCTCACCGTGTGCTTCCTGGCCCTGGTGCCGCGGCGGCAGACATGGTTCACGAAGCTGGGCGCCGGCACGCTGTACGGCTATCTGCTGCACGGGTTCGTGATCAAGATGTCGCGCTGGTTCGGCTGGTACGACGCCTTCCCCTGGGTGCGCACGCCGGTCGGCGAGATCGCGGTGACGGTGCTGGCCGTCACGCTGATCACGCTGCTGTGCACGAGTCCGGTGCGGCGGGTGTTCCGGTACGTGATGGAGCCGAAAATGTCCTGGGCGTTCAAGAAGGACGCGGCCGCGTTGGCGCGGGCGCGGGAGGGCACGGCCGACGCCGTGCCCGCAAACTCACCCCGCTGACTGCCCCGGGCTTCCTTTGGGGCCCACCAGGGGACGCCCTGCGAGATGACCTACGAGATGACCTGCAAGATCCTCCGCGATTGAACGGAATCCGCCGCCCGGACGTATAGAGCCGTACAGAGAAGGGCGGCGGCTCCGGTTCTCGCAGGTCTGGTCTGCCGTGCCACCACCGGGCCCCGCACGGAAGGACCTTCGCGTTGTCACTCTCCACGCGCTTTCCTCGCCGGCCGAAGCGGCCGAAGCGGCCGGCTCCGGAGCGGATCCCGGACGACGCCGCCGCGGGTGACATCCCCACGAACGACACCTCCGCGGGTGACGACACCGCTGCCGGCGGCACCTGGCGCGACCGTCACCCGGCCACCGTGCGGACGCTCGCCCACGCCACCACGGCCCTCTCCGCCCTCCTCGTCCTCCTCGCCCTCCTCCTGCCGAATCAGCTCACGCTCCTGACGCCTGGTCAGTTCGCACGTATCCCGGTGGAGGGCATCTTCGGCGCCGCCCTGTTGCTCGTCCTTCCACCGAAGGCGAGGCGGGCGGCTGCTGCTGTCGCAGGGGCCGGTCTCGGCGTGCTGACCGTGCTGAACCTCCTCGACATCGGCTTCAACGAGGCGCTCGGCCGAGGGTTCAATCCGGTGTACGACTGGATACTGCTCGACGATGGCGAATCGTTCCTCCAGGACTCGATCGGCCCGACGAAGGCGACCGGTGTCGCGATCGGAGCCCTGGCCCTCGCCCTCGCCCTGCTCATCCTCATGACGCTGGCGGTCGTCCGGCTCGGCAATCTCATGGCGCGGCACGGCGCCGCCGCTACCCGTGCCGTCCTGGTGCTCGGGACCGTCTGGACCGCCTGCACAGCACTCGGCGTACAGGCGACGACCGGCGTGCCGGTGGCCGCGGAGAGCGCGGCCGGGCTCGTACAGAACCGTGCGCAGCAAGTGCGGGCGAGCCTGGCGGACGAGCAGGCGTTCGCGAAAGTGGCCGCCGCCGACACGTTCCGCGACACCCCGGGCAACCGGTTGCTGACCGGACTGCGCGGCAAGGACGTCATCTTCACGTTCATAGAGAGTTACGGGCGCAGCGCCATCGAGGACCCGTTGATGGCACCGGGGGTCGACGCGGCCCTCGCGGACGGAACCACACAGCTGCGCGCGGCCGGGTACGCCGCACGGAGCGGCTGGCTCACCTCGTCGACGTATGGCGGGAGCAGCTGGCTGGGCCATTCCACGTTCATGTCGGGCCTGTGGATCGACAACCAACAGCGCTACCGCACCCTCACCGCCGGCGACCACCTGACCCTCACCGGCGCCTTCGAACGCACCGGCGCCTGGCGCACGGTCGGCATCATGCCCGGCGTCACCAAGGGCTGGCCGGAGGGGTCCTTCTACGGCCTCGACCGCGTCTACAACTCCCGTGAACTCGGCTACAAAGGCCCGAAATTCAGCTGGTCGACGATGCCCGACCAATACGCCTTGTCGGCCTTCGAGCGCCTGGAACACGGCAGGAACCACCGCGCCGAGGAGCAGACCGGGCAGCGAGCCAACCCACCAGACTCAAAGCCGCTGATGTCGTTCGTCATCCTCACCTCCAGCCACAACCCCTGGGCGCCCCTCCCCAAGATGGTCGGCTGGGACAAGATCGGTGACGGCTCGGTCTACAACGCCATCAACAAGGCAGGGAAAAAGCCCGTGGACGTCTGGAAGGACACCGCCCGCATACGCACCGAATACGGCAGGTCCATCCAGTACTCGCTGCACAGCCTCATCTCGTACCTGAAGAAGTACGGCACCAAGAACACCGTCCTGGTCTTCCTCGGCGACCACCAGCCCCTCGCGAAGGTCTCCGGCGAGCACGCGAGCCGTGACGTCCCGGTCACGCTCGTCGCCCACGACCCGGCAGTGCTGAAGCGCATTTCCGGCTGGCACTGGACGCCCGGCCTCATGCCCGGCCCGAAGGCACCGGTCTGGCGCATGGACACCTTCCGCAACCGCTTCCTGACCGCTTACGGACCGCAGTCCGGTTCCGCCCCGTCCCGGCCCGCCCCATAACGCGTCCACCGGCATCGGGCCGGTTCTCGCACGAGAACAACATCACTCCCCCAGGGGAAGTTCAGATCAGCCCCCTTCCGTGAACCTCCGTGAACCTCCGCGAGCCTGCATGACCCCATGCTCGCGCAAAGGGTGGATCTGAAAGACTCCAACGGGCAGCATGCGACGTGGAAGTGGGACGCTTGAGGGACCGGGGGAAGCCGCTGTGGAACCGTGGTACTGCCTCGACGATCTGAACGATTGCCCGACCCGACCGCTGGGTTCAGAGAAACCGCCGCCGCGTCGTCGGCCTCCCGGGTCCAATGGGCTGACCTGGGCGGACATCCGGAGTGCCCGCTGTGCAGGGGGCGGCCGGTCACGGACACTGGAGTCATGCCGCGACGAGGAGGCATGGCATGCGGGTGGCGGTCGACCGGTGCGCACCGTCGCTGCGCTCACCGTGGTGGCGCGGGGCGGCGGCGCTCGCCTCAGGTGGCTTGGCGGTGCTCGTCTTCCCGCAGCCGTCGCTGTGGTGGCTGGCGTATGTGGCGCTTGTCCCGCTGGTCCTGCTCATCCGCACGGCGCCGACGCCCCGCCGGGCGGTGCTGGACGGCTGGCTCGGCGGCACCGGATGCGTGATCGCCGTCCAGCAGTGGCTGATCCCCAACCTCACCGTCTTCGTCCTGCCGATCGGCGCCCTGCTCGGGCTGGCGTGGATCCCGTTCGGCTGGCTGGTACGGCGGTTGCTGGGTGGCACACCCGGTCCCGGCAGGGCCGCGGCCGGAGTGCTGCTGCTGCCTGCGGCCTGGCTGCTGGGGGAGGTCGTCCGCTCCTGGCAGTACCTGGGCGGTCCATGGGGACTGCTGGGGGCGAGCCAGTGGCAGGTCCCGCCCGCCCTGCGGCTCGCCTCGGTCGGCGGGGTGTGGCTGGTGAGCTGTCTGCTGGTCGCGGTCAACACCGCCCTCGCGGCGCTGATCGCGCTGCCCAGGGCCCGCACGGTGGCGCTGGCCGCCCTGCTGGCCGTGGCCGTGCTGGTGGCCGGGGTCTGGCTCTGGGTGCCGCTGCCGCCGCACACGGGCAGCGTACGTATCGCGATCGTGCAGCCCGGGGTGATCGGCGGGCCGCTGGCCCGGTTCGACCGGGGGGTGCGACTGACCCGGCGGCTCGTCGGCCACCGTCCCGACCTGGTGGTATGGGGCGAGAGCAGCGTCGGCTTCGACCTGTCGGCACACCCCGGGCAGGCCGCCCGGCTCGCCGGCCTGTCCCGGCAGGTCGGGGCCGACATCCTGGTGAACGTGGACGCGCAGCGCGCGGACAAGCGCGGCATCTACAAGGCATCGGTGCTGGTGGGGCCGCACGGGCCGACTGGTGATCGGTACGACAAGATGCGGCTGGTGCCCTTCGGCGAGTACATCCCCTTCCGCTCGGTGCTGGGGTGGGCCACGAAGGTCGGCAGAGCCGCGAGGGCCAACCGGCGACGCGGCACCCACCAAGTGATCATGAATGTCGGCTCGTTCCGGATCGGACCGATGATCTCCTTCGAGACCGCATTCCCCGACATGAGCCGCCACCTCGCCGTACGCGGCGCGCAGGTGCTGGTGGTGCAGGAGTCCGTCTCGACGTTCCAGGGCAGCTGGGCGCCGGCCCAGCAGACATCGCTGGCGGCAGTGCGGGCGGCAGAGTCGGGACGACCGGTGGTGGACGCCACGCTGACCGGCATCAGCGCGGTGTACGACGCCGACGGCCATCAGGTCGGACCACGGCTGGGGACGACGGCGAGCACGGCGCGGATGTACACCGTGCCGCTGGCGGGCGGCCGGAGCCTGTATGACCGGTATGGCGACTGGGCGATCTGCGCCGCCCTCGGCCTGCTCGCCGTCGCGGGCGGCTACGAGGTCATCCGGGGCGCGGTGGCCCGGCGGCGTCGGCGCGTCAACCTGCCTGTATCCAAGGCGGATTGACGATCCGCCGACACAGCCGGTGCATATGCGGTGCGTACGCGGCCGCCACCAGGCAGTTCCCTCTTTGCGAGACCCTCCCACCGAGCCCCGGCACCCGGCACCCGGCACCCGGCACCCGGCACCCGGCACCCGGTGATCCGTAGCTTCGAACCGGGCGAAACCTGGTTCTACAACTATGAGACCTCGAAGATGTATGCCTCGGGCCCGTCCTGGGCTCACCCTGATTGCCATCCGACCGATCAGCCCACCCCCGGCCCCGCGGGACGTCCCGGAGGTCTGAGGCGACCGGCTGGGACAGGCGCATCACCCCTCCCCTCGAAAATCCAGTGGTCACGATGGCTGGGGGCATTAAGAATCCCTGTTCATGACCCTGCTGACCCACTGGCCGCTTGCGGGCCTGCGGTTGACCACACCGCGGCTGGAGCTACGGCTGCCGAACCTGGATGATCTCGCCGCGTTGGCTTCGCTGGCCGCCGATGGTGTGCACAACCCGGCGGTGCAGCCGTTCACCGTGGCATGGACCGACGTCGCACCCGAGCAGCGTGCTCGGAGTGTCCTGCAATACCACTGGCGCTGCTGGGGCGAGTGGCAGCCGGAGAACTGGGAGCTGAACCTGGCGGTGGTGAGAGACGGCACTGTCGTGGGTACGCAGGGCATCAGTGCCCGGGATTTTTCGGTCCGTCGTGAAGTAGGCACCGGCTCCTGGCTGGGCCGGGCCTATCACCGCCAGGGCCTGGGAACTGAGATGCGCGCGGCTGTCCTCCACCTGGCCTTCGCCGGACTCGGTGCACAGCACGCTGTTTCCGGGGCATACGCAGACAACGCAGCCTCACTGGAGGTTTCGCGCAAGCTCGGCTACCACGAGGACGGCATCGAACACCATGCCGTACGCGCCAAGCCCGCCGTGCTGCGCAGGCTCCGTCTCACTGCCGAACAGTGGCGACAACACCAACTGTTCCCGGTGAAGATGACGGGGCTGCCGGAGTGCCTGCCGTGGTTCGGCCTGGCGTGACCGTGCAGCGGCTGGGAGACCAACCTGAACACCCCGTCAAACCCATACGGACACAGCACAAGTTGGACCGACCGGCTATGCAGGCACTCACCTCGATGCCCGAGCAGGCTGTGGGTCAGGTGAGGGGACGAGCGCCCCACGCATTCCGGAGAGCCGACCGCACACCTTCCCCAAGAACGACCTGCGTCGTCCCGCATCCCAAGGACGAGCCCGCCCTTGCGCACCCTCGGGCCATCAGCTGAACCCTGGTGTACGGCCATGGAATTCGGTGTGCGGCTATCGGACCGGCCGCTAGAGTCGCCCGCGTGATCAGGGACATACGTATCTGCTTCCTCGGGGATTCCTTCGTCCAGGGAGTCGGCGACCCGGAACACCGGGGGTGGGTCGGCCGGGCGCTGGAAGCCACTGGCGGGGACATCACCGCCTTCAACCTGGGCATCAGGCGCAACACCTCCGAAGACATTCGGCGTCGCTGCTGGCAGGAAGTCCTGCCCCGCCTGGTCGGCGCGGACAACCGGCTCGTCGTTTCCTTCGGCAGCAACGACACCCTTGAGGAGAACGGCGCGGTACGGGTCGAGCTGGGGCGCTCGCTGGAGAATCTGACCTCGATCCTTGACGAGTGCGGACGGCAGGCCGTTGCCCCTCTGGTTGTCGGCCCTCCGCCGGTCATCGACGCGGGCGACGCCCACCTGCGGCGCACTGTGAAGCTCGCCGACGAGATGACCGCCCTCTGCCGGACACGCCATGTCCCGTTCATCGCGACCACTCTGGAACTGGCCAATGACCCCACCTGGCGCCGGGAAGCGCTGGCCGGTGACGGCGCGCACCCGGGCAGCGGTGGCTACCGCAGGCTGACCGACATCGTCCTCGCCGGTCAATGGCGCGATTGGATCACTCCGACGCGCCACTGACCGCACCTCGGCAACGCGGAACACGGCACGGGACGGCTATGCACTGCACTGCGCTGCACGGCACGGCACGGCACGGCACGGCAATGCACTGCACTGCACTGCCAAGTATGTCGCGCACTTCCGCGAGTTCGGCCTCAGCCGTCGTCTCCTCGCTGGGCGGACAGCTCGGCCGACCACCGATCCGCCCAATCCCGCAGGGGCTCGAGCGAGGGGCGAAGTGCGTTTCCCAGCTCGGTGAGGCGATAGACGCCGTCGGCGTCGGTGGTCACGATTCCCACGTCGGTCAGCTCGCGCAGCCGATCGGTCAGCACGCTGGAGGACATCGCGTCCGCCCGTCGGCGCAGCTCGCGAAAACCGGCTGGTTCCTGTTGCAGCTCCCAGATCACACGCAGCGTCCACCGGCGGCCCAGCAGGTCCAGCGCGGCCATCATCGGTCGGCCGGTGCTCGACCCACGCACGGGTCGGCCCGGCCTCGGTGCACGCTCGGCCGCTCCGGAATCGCTTGCGCTTCGCATACCGAACCATGGTAATGCTTCGAAATCCGAAGCGATGGAAGTGGGCATGAAAGCGGCGCCGGAGATGACCTACCGCGAAATCATCGACGACCCATGGGGACTCGGCAGCGACGGGGCGTACACACCCTCCCGGATATCGGGCGAATTTTTCTCTTGTCCCGAATTGGGCGGTTGTGTGTATCGTCCTCAGAGACAGTTCCCGCACAGGATGGAACTGGGAGACATGATGAAGAAGATCATCGCGATAGCGTTCATCGCCGCACTGTTCACCGCACTGTTCACCGCCGGAGCCACCGGCATCGCCTCCGCTACTGCCGCGTCGCCGGGCTCCCCTCCGGGCCGTGACATCGTCACCACAACGTTCCACTGTCCCGCCCCGCGCAACACCTTCACGATCAGGGCCGACCCGTGGGTGATGAGCCAGTACGAGTGGTATTACGGCGAGCAGGGCTGCACGTACACCACGTAGCCATTCGGCGGGCCCGACACCCGCCCCGACGCCCTGCTCGCCCGGATCGCGCACAAGCATGCCTCGCTCGGTGTCACCTCGGACCAGTACAAGATCGTCAACGAGCATCTGCTCGGCGGGCTGCCCCTGCCCGAGGGCACCACCGCCTACCTCTGCGGCCCCTGCCGTTCATGCGTACCCTGCGTGGCGATCTCCTCGACCGCGGGGGCCGAACACCTCGTAGTGGATCGCCGTGGTGGTACTGGGCCGTGCCGACGACCGGATTGCCCCGCAGGACGCTGAGGCCGGGCCGTGCTGGAGAGTCGTAGACCGATCAGCCGGGGCGCCGGTCCTGCGCCTGCTGGGGGTGGTTTGCGGTTCCAGAGGCCGGCCCGGACGAGCATGCCTCTCGCCAGCGCTCGGCCGACGTGACCAGGTCTTGGCCGACATGGGTGAGGAACCGGCCCATGCCGGTGAGTCGCATACCGGCGGGTGTGGTGGCGCCGAGTGTCCGGGCGCCCTGGTGGGCGGCCTCGGCAAGCAGCGCGTTGACGCTCGCGCTGGCGAGCATGGCCCGGAACCAGACGTCGTCGTCGATGACGTAGCGTTGGTGGCGCTTTCCGGGGTCGCGTTCGCGCCGGATGAGTTCCTGCTCTTCCAGGTAGTGCACGGCCAGGGAGATCGTTGCGGGGCTGACCCGGAGGCGCTCTACCAGTTCTGCCGCGGTGCGGCTGCCGGTGTCAGCGGCGTACAGGCAGCCCAGCACTCTGGCCGCCGTCTTCGGCAGTCCCGTCTGGACGAGCAGTGCGGTGAACTGTTCCTCGAAGCCGCGCACCGCCTGCCGGTCGCGTCCGTGGGCGTCGGTTTCGGCCGGCGGCGTCTGGTTCATGGCAGTTTTGCGGCGGCGGGCGCGCCGCTCGGTGGCCCGGTGCGCCTGGTCCGCCCGGTAGCCGGCGGGTCCGCCGTTGCGGTTGACCTCCCTGGTGACGGTCGAGGTCGGCCGGTCCAGGCCCCTGGCGATCTCGCCGTAGGCGAGCCCTTCGGCCAGTCCCTCCGCAATGGTCCGGCGTTCCTGGTGGCTGAGCCTGCCTCCTGGCATCGGTGTTCTCCCCGTCTCGGTCTGTCTCGATCCCGTCGTCGATCAGTGTGCGTTCACCTCCATCTCATTGCAACAGGCGAGGAACTGTGGTGCTTTCAGCATCAAGACCATTGCACCGATTGCACGCTCTCTACCTGCATAGACACGGAAATTCGCCGATGTGAGACTTGATTGAATATCGAACGCAACATAGCTTTCAACATGTACCGAACGTCGATTGCGGCGCGGCCGACACCGCCCGCGAACCCGAGAGGAACTACGTCATGAACAAGATCCAGGACGCTCTTGAGCAGGTAGTCGTCGAGGGCCTGCCCGGCATCGTTGCCGAGGTCCGCGACGGTGACCGAAGCTGGTTCGGCACCGCTGGGGTGGCCGACATCGAGACCGGGCGCGCACGCACCCAGGGCGAGCAGTTCTCCATCGGCAGCCTCACCAAGGCGTTCACCGCCACCGTGGCCTTCAAGCTCGTGGACGAACACCGGCTGCGTCTGGACGACACCGTGGAACAGTGGCTGCCCGGCCTGGTCCAGGGAAACGGCAACGACGGCAGCGCCATCACCGTCAGGCACCTGATGCAGCAGACCAGCGGCCTCGTCAACTACGCCTTCGACGACCCGGACATGATGGACCGTTACGTCACCACCGGTTACCTCACCCACCGCTTCGACAAGTGGACCCCCGAACAGCTGATACAGCTCGCCATGAAGTACCCGCCCTACTTCGCGCCGGGCACCGCCTTCCGCTACTCCAACGCCAACTACATGCTCCTCGGCCTGATCATCGAGCGGGCCAGCGGCTGCAACTTCGCCGAGGAACTCTCCCGGCTGATCCTCCACCCGCTCGGCCTGACGGGCACCTACCTTCCCGGCACCGAGACCACCATCAGCGGGCCACACCCCCGGCTCTACACGAAGCTGCCGGCCGGCGACCCCGACGCCAAGGTCTACGACGTGACCGAATGGGACCCGTCGCTGGGCTGGGCCGCCGGCGGCCTCGTCTCCACCACCGCCGACCTCGGCCGTTTCTTCAACGCCCTGCTCAGCGGCGAACTCTTCTCGCCCGCCCTGCAGGCCGAGATGTGGGCCACCGTCTCGACCGAAGGCGCAGGCTGGATCCCCAACACCAGGTACGGCATGGGCACCTTCGAGCAGACCCTGCCCAACGGCGTCACCGTCTTCGGCGGCGGCGGCGCACTCAACGGCTCCTGGACATACGTGATGGGCACCCGAGACGGCAAGCGCCTGGTCGTCTGCAACGTGAACGGCGACTGGGTCAACCCGATCGCCGCCTTCTTCAAGGTACTGGAAGCGGAATTTCCCCCCGCCGAAACCCAGTGACGCACCCGACCGCGTTCAGCGCCCCTCCGCTGGGCTTTCAGCCGTCCCGGATCGGTCCGCAGGCGGCCCAGGGGCGCCCTGAACCATTCCACAGAATTTGGCAATTACTCTCTGGCTGGCGCAGTAGTAGCAAGGCTCTGTCAGCGGTAGTGAGGCTTCGTCAGGAGTAGTAAAGCTCTGTCAGGTGGTGTCGCAGGGCCGCCCGGAACGTCAGGAGTGATGCCGCCCCACCAGGACGCGGGTGGCCGACCGCCGTACGACGATGCCCGCGCTCCCCCCGGCAACGGCGAACAGGGTGAGGCCGCTGATCCGGAACGCGCCCACCGGGTCGTGGGCGGCGAGGCCGGGGAGGAACAGCCACGAGACGGTTCCGGCGGTGCGGACGGCGGTGAGATCGACGCTCATCAGCCGCAGCCGGGCCGGCGGCGGGAACGAGGACAGGTGTGTGCCCAGGGCGACTTGGAGGAACGCCGTCACCGCGCCCAGGGCGGCGGAGAGGCCGAGGAGGACCGGCAGCGAGTCGGCCAGGGCGATCGCGGCGATCACCAGGCCGGAGACTGCCGAGGTGCCGCAGCAGAACGCGGGCAGGTTGGCGGGAAGTTGCATGTTCCCGGCGAATCCGTTGGCGAGGAAGGCCCCGGTCCCGATCGCCATGAGTACCGCACCGTACGCGGCGGCTCCCGCGTCCAGCCGCGCAGCCAGGAACGCGGGCAGGGCCATGCAGACGGTCTGGGCGAAGAACCCGGCACCGTGCACTCCGATGGCCACCGCCGTGTCCGGGCACGTCCGCAGCAGCACACTGGCCCGGGGACGAGTCCCGACTCCGGCCTTCTTCTCCTGCTCGCGAGACATGCCGAACGTGGCGCGGGCGAACAGCACGAGGAGCGCGACGGCCGACACCACGAAGGTGCCGCCGTCGAGCCAGAACAGGGAATGCCTGGGCACCAGGCGCAACAGGAGACCGCCGGCGCCGGGGCCGGCGACGCGGGCGATGCGGAGGGTGAGGTCCATCAGCCCGGTCACCGCTTGGACGTCATCTTCGTCCACCAGCTCGGGGACCAGCGCGCCGAGATTCGGATCGAACAGGGCTCCGCCGACGCCCAGCAGGACCACGCAGACCAGAACCCCGGGGGCGCCGAGGGTGTCCCAGGCGAGGGGCAGGGCCGTGGCCAGCGCGGCTCTGGCGGCGTCCACGACCGCGAGCCGCCGCAGTGTGGCGAAGCGGGCCACGATCCTGCGTCCGACCGTGCCCAGAACGATGTACGGCACGGACTCGGCAACTGCCACCAGGCCCATGGCCGCCGCGCCGTACTCCCGCCACGCAATCCACGTGATCGCTATGGCGTAGACGCGGTCACCGAAGACGGAGAGCATCTGGGCGCCCCACAGGAGCAGGACCGGCCCCTGACGCAGCAGCCGTACATAGCCCACGATCGCTCTCCGCCCAGGACGCACAAACCCGGCAGCAAATCCGGCTGCCGGGAGTGCATGACACCCTACGACGCGGATGCCTCCGTGCGGCGCAGACTCACTCGGTCTCGCTCGGAGGGGGTGTCAGGCGGATTCAGGCGGTGTCAGGCGGATTCAGGCGGTGTCGAGCGTTCTGCCCCGGGTTTCCGGAAGGAGCAGGAAGAGCAGCACCCCGGCGGTCGCTTCCAGGAGGAGAATCCAGTATCCGAGGGCCATTTCATACTGGTGCGCGATCGACCAGGTGGCGATGATGGGCACGCTTCCGCCGAAAATCGTGGTCGCCACGTTGTACGGAACGCCCACGCCCGAAGCCCGGACGCCGGTCGGGAACAGCTCGCTGAAGAGGGCCGACACATTGCCGTAGGTGAGGGCGAGCAGCAGGTTTCCGGTGACCGCCACGAGGAGATATCTGCCCGGGGTCGCGTCCTGGAGCAGAGAGAGCATGGGAACGGCGAGCAGAGCGAAGCCGAACGCCTCGGCCAGGATGAGCGGCTTGCGGCCGGTCATCCGGTCCGACAGGGAACCGACCAGCGGCAGTGCGCCCACGAACACCGCGAGCGACACCGCGTTCAGCATCAGTCCGGTCTTCAGCGGGAATCCGCAGACCAGATGTGCGTACGTGGGCAGGAAGACCTGCCAGACGAAGTACGTCGACTGACTGAATTGGACGACCATCACGAGCAGAACGCCCCGGCGGTGTTCGCGGATCGCGGTCCGCAGGGGCCTGGATTCGACTTTCCCCGCGGTCTGCAATGCGCTGAAGACCCGGCTTTCCGGGACCGCTCGGCGCAGGCGGAGCCCGTACAGGCACAGCACCGCGCCCAGCAGGAAGGGGATCCGCCATCCCCATGCGGCCAGCGCGTCCGCCGGCAGGACCGCGCTGATCAGTGCGGAGACCAGGGTCGCGCACAGTATCCCCAGTCCGGCGGTCACGTACTGGACGCTGCCGACGCTCGCTCGGCGGCCCGGCGGTGCGTGCTCGACCATGAACACGGAAGCCGCCTGGTATTCACCGGAATTCGATATGTTCTGGATCACTCTGCCCGAGACGAGGAATATAGGAGCGAGTACGCCGATCGAGTCATAGGCCGGTGACAGGCTTATCAGCAGCAGGCCGGCCGTCATGATGTACAGGGTGAGGGAGAGCAGCCGGCGGCGCCCGTAACGGTCCCCGTAGGGCGACAGCAGGGCGGCCGCGACCGGGCGGACGACGAAGGCCACGCCGACGACCGCGCCGTAGGTGTAGAGGAGCGCGGCCGCTTTGCTGTCGGCTGGGAAGAACTGCTGTGAGAAGACGGGGGCGAGCAGGGTGTAGAGCGTTGCGTCATAGAATTCTATGAGGTTTCCGACGGCCCCGGCCGTGACCGCTTTGCGGGACAACCGGTACTGTACCGGCGGTTCCTTTGCGAATACGCGAGAGGTATCCATCAGACTCCCGGGGCATGAATTGCGCGTAGCTCCGCAAGAATTCGGATCCGGAGAATCCTGGAGAATTCCTCCAGGATTACCGGGTGGGCCGACGGCTGCAACTCGGTGTGTTCACCACACGACCGGCAGGGCGGCGAGTCCGTAGGCCCGCGGGAGGGCCTTCCACGTCTGCTCCTCCTCGGCGGTAGCCAGACGCAGGGAGGGGAATCGGCTGAGCAGGGCCGCGATCCCCGTCTGGAGTTCCACGCGGTTCAGATGGGCCGCCACACAGCGGTGGATGCCGTGCCCGAAGGTCAGGTGCGGGTTGGGGGCGCGCTCCAGGTCGAGGTGCTCATGGCTTTGGGCGGAGCCGACGCCGTCGTGTGGAGCAGGGAAGACGGTGGCGTCCCGATTGGCGGAGTGGACCGAGACGACGACGGTCTCACCCGCCCGGATGGTGACCCCACCCAGGGTGACGTCTTCCCTGGCGACCCGCAGATGACCGTCCTTGAGCACCGTATGGACACGCAGCATCTCCTCGACCGCGACGGGTATCAGTGTGTGGTCACTGCGCAGTCGCTCGCACAGCTCCGGATTGCGCAGCAGGTCGCTGAGGGCCGAGGCGAGGAGGCTGGACAGGGCCACATGTGCCGAGAACACGAGCTGGAAGACCAGCACGGCCAGTTCCCGTTCGCTCACCGCACCCCGTTCGTCCCGTGCCGCGACAAGTGAGCTGATCACGTCGTCGCCGGGTGCGGCGCGCCGCACAGCGATCAGCTCGAAGACGTAGTGGAGCATCTGACGCCGGACGGCCCTGATGTGTTCGGCCGAGGACGCGCCGTTCACCGCGGCGTTCCAGGAGCGGATGCGGTCCACTTCCTGTTCCGGCAGTTTTTGCCATGCGCACACGACGGCCGCCGGGAGCGGGTCGGCGTAGCCGGACACCAGATCGGCCGACGGGCCGGTCTCGGCCATGGTGTCCAGCAGCCGGTCGGCGACCTGCCGGACCAGAGGACGTATGCGTTCGATCCGGCGGACCGTGAAGGCAGGTGCGAGGACATTGCGTATGCGTGGGTGGTCCGGCGGATCGAGTTGGCGGAGCACCGGGAAGTCCGCGTCGAAGGGCACCGTGTTCAGCCGCGGAGAGTCGGGATGCGCCTCACTGGACACACCGAACCGGGGATCGCCGAGGATGCGCCGCGCGTCCTGGTAACGCGTGGCCAGCCATATCTCGTGGCCGCTGAGGACCACGACACGCGCAAGCGGCCGGTTCTCGCGCAGCCAGGCCAGTTCGGACAGTACCTCGGACTCCGAGCCGTGGAAGGGGAAGGCGTTGGGGGGCGAGTCGTGGGTCATGACGCGCGCTCCTCTCGGGCCGCTTCAGGGTTTGTGGAACGACAGATCGTGCCCCTCGCCCAGCACCGCGCGACCGATCGTGGCCAGGATGTGGTCGTCGTTGTCGTGGCGCTGATAGAAGGTCAGGTCGCGCAGGATCCGCTCCACCGGGCTGGGGCGGACCAGGCAGCGGGCGCCGCAGGCACGGATGCAGTGCTGCACGGTCCGTTCGGCCAGATGCTCGATCACATGGCGGGCCCGGGCACCGGCGACACCGGCCTCCTCCCGGCTGCCGGCGTCCCACAGCCCGGCGACGTGCCGCAGCCACAGGCGTGCGGTGTCGACGTTGACCGCCATGCTGCCGACCCGCTGCCGCACATAGGCGTCGCCGCCCTTGCCCTGGCGTTTCAGGTAGGCGACGGCGTACTCGTAGGCGGCTTCGGCGGCGCCGAGGAAGCTCGCGGCGTAGTGCGGGACGAACGCGGTCTGCCATTGCCCGTCGATGTACGCACCGGGCTCGCCGATGAGGCAGTCGTGGGGGACGAACGTGTCGTCGAAGCGCACCACATGGCTCGCCGTGGCGCGCATGCCGACGGGATCCCACCACGAGGTGTCGACGGTCACGCTCGGATCGGACAGGTCGCAGGCGAGCATCAGCAGCCCGCCGTGGCTCCCCTGGGCATGGCGGGCGCCGCCCGGGCCCGCCGTGTCGACGAACAGGATCGCCCGCTGGGCTCCGGTGGCGCTCGTGGCGAACGCCTTGGTTCCCCGGATGATCCAGCCGCCCTCGACCGGAACGAGTGTGGTGCCGAACCGCCGGGTCTCCCCCGGTGTGGCGGCCTGCGGTTCACCGCTCCAGCCGACCCACTTCTCGCCGCGCTCCACCACACCGCCGAACCAGCGCCGCTTCTGCTCCGGCGTTCCCAGGCCGTCGATGAGCACCAGCGAGTTGGCGTGTCCCTCCCAGCAGCGGGCCAGTGACAGGTCCGCCTTGGCCAGCAGTGTGGTGATCTCCCACAGGGGCAAGGTGTCGCGCTGCTGGGGGCCGAACCCCAGGCCGCCGTGCTCGCGCGGCACGGCAGCGGCCAGCAGCCCGGCGGAGAACAGGTCGTCGAAGTCCTCGGCGGGGAAGGTGGCCGTGCGGTCGTACCCGTCCGCCCGGCCGCTGAAGATGTCGCGGGCCAGTTTCGCCGCGTCGTCGAGGGCTGCCTGGGCGTGCGGCTCCACGGCGGGACCGAGAGGTGTCGTCATGGGTGCGACGGCCCTACGGGACGGTGGAGGAAGCGGCGGTTCACCACACGGGCCGCCGCCCCCTGATCCTGCGGACGGGTCTCGTAGAGATCGATGGCCAGCACACCACGGTTGAGATACCCGCACACGACGGCCTCGCGAGAGCCGAGGTCCACGCCGAGGTGTGCTTCACCGTGAAAGCCGACGGCTGCGTCGGAATCGACCTCGTCGGCCATTGGCGTGGCGTGGAACGCATCCCATTTACGGAGGTCCGTGCCGTCGGCCTCGGTGATGTGCATCAGCAGCCGGCCGTCGTGTTCCGTGCTGCTGATGTGGACGATGCCGGATGTCGGCGCTGCGAAGGCTTCCCATTCGCCGGTCACCGGGCGGAGGTCGAGGCCGGGTTGCGGCCCGCGCGGCGAACGCCGTTCACGTTCGCGGCTGATGCCGTGTGCTGTCATGGCTGCTCCTTGATCCGGTGGAAGAACTCGCGCGTCCAGTAGTCGGCACGTCCGCTGTCGTCCGAGAAGACGTTGTAGCTGGTCATCACCAGGACGCCGGAATTGTGGTACGCGGCGAGGACCGTGCGCAGGAACCCGAAGTCATAGGCGGCCCGGAACGCCCAGGCCGCCGATCGCTCGTCCTCCTTCGTGTACACGACGGCCTCGACCGCGCCCCAGTCGCGGGGCTCGGGATCTCCCGTCCCGAAGGCCCGTACCACGACCGTCCCGTCGGGCTGCTCGGATACGTTGATCCCCAGAATTCCTCCTGCGGCGTCGCGTTCGGCATTCAGCCACTCGCCGAGCAGGACCGAGGGATCCGGGGCGTCCTGCCGGGGTGGTGCCTTCGATCCGGCGGAGGTTGAGGGCTGGGTTGTCATGGTGCCTCCTCACTTGCAGGGTCCGGGCAGGTTGACGGGAGGAGCGGGCGTACCGGCGGGAGGAGCGGGCGTCCTGACGGGAGGAGCGGGCGTACCGATGCGACCGGGAGTTGACGTCCCGTCAGGATTCGTAACTGGTCCTGCGCCTCCAGGAGCAGGACCTCCAGGCCGTCGACGGTACGCATGCCACGGGCGCGGGCGGCGGCCATCAGCGGTGTGGGCGCGTCGCCCCGGTAGGCCAGCTCCAGGATCACCGCGTCCGGGTCGGCGTCCGCGACGGGGAACGGGGCCCGCTCCACCAGCGGCGTGGCATGGACCAGCACCGAGTGTCCCCCGGCGGAGAATGCGGCCAGCGGTACGAACGGGAGGCCGAGCAGCTCGGCAGCCTTCCGGCCGCGGATCGGGTCCCGGTTGACCAGGGTCACCTGCGCACCCGCTCGGTGCAGCGCCACCGCGATGGACCGGCCCGCGCCACCGCATCCGATGACGGCCGCGGTACGGCCTGCCGGATCGATCCCCAACCGGGCGAGCGCGCGCAGGGCAACGGCGCTGTCGGTGTCGTCGCCGTAGCGGTGCCCCGCATCCAGGCGGAGGACGTTGACGGCGCCGCTGGAGCGGGCCAGCGGGCTCGTCGTGTCGGCCAGGTCCAGGGCGTCCTCCCGGTGCGGGGCGCTCACCGTGAGGCCGCGCAGCGGCAGTCCGGCCCGCTCGCCCAGTGGCGCCACCCGCCGCAGAAAGCGGGACAGCGAGGCGATGGGGAACGGCAGGTAGAGCGCGGGCAGTCCCAGCTCACGGAATGCGGCGTTCTGCAATCGCGGAAACAGGGAGCGGCCGGGGGCGCCGCGAGCGGCTCCGTACAGGCCGCGGAGGGCGGGCAGTTCGGGCAGGCCGTAGTCCGACTTCAGCTGCTCCACGCCGGGCGTCCCGTCCGCTCCCGGGGGGCCGGCGAGGCCGAAGGCCACCGGCGCGCCGAGCCAGGGCGCCAGGATGCGCGTCCAGGTGCCTTCGGGGCCGGACGCGAAGGCCGTGACGTCGCTCCGGCCGAGCCCGCTGAGCAGCAGGGGCATCGCTGCGGCGGAATCGGGATCGGCACAACGCGGTGCCAGGAGGTACAGCGCGGCGGGTTCGGCGGCCATCGCAGCGAACCGGGCCGGCAGGTCCGCGCCGCCGTCGGCCGTCCCCTGCCAGGAGATCCGGCGCCGCGGTGCGGGGATCGCGGAGAGCTGATGGCACGTCAGACAGTCGGGCCCTTGCAGGTCGTTGGGCCATTCGAGGTCGACGAGGTCGTACTGCGCGGCGGCGCCCAGGAGCCGGGACCGCCGCTCGGCCGGCTCTCCCTCGAACGCACCGCCCTGCCGGCGGGTGCGAAGGGTGTACGTCAGCGAGCCGGTGAAGTGCCGTCGCAGGTGCCGCGGATCGGGGTCGCCGACGAGATCGGCGCGTACCTCCAGATCGTCGGCGATGTCGTTGAGGGTCTGGAGGCGGGCGGTGCTCAGACCGGCCGGTGTGGTGACGACGGCGACGAGCCGGGCCCGCCGCCCGGCGGAGCCGTTCGCGCTCACCATCCGTGCCACTGTGTGAACTCCTCCAGCCCCGCCCGCTGCGGGACGAACCGATTGACCGGGGCGGCCTCGTCGGGGTACCCCACCGCCAGGGTGCAGACGATCAGCCGGTCGGTACCGATCCCCAGTTCCTTGCGCAGGATGTCGGCGTAACCGGCGACACTGGCCTGCGGGCAGCTGCCCAGGCCATGGGCGACCAGGCCGAGCATCACGTTCTGAAGGAAGAAGCCCATCTCCAGGAACGTGCCCGCCACGGCGGTCCTGGGCAGGTGGCAGATCAGCGCGACCGGCGCACCGTAGAAGCGAAGGTTGTCGCGCAGGAGCGCCCGGCGTGCCCTCGCGTCCGAGACGGCCGTGCCGCGGGCCCGGAGCACGCCCGAGCCTGCGTCGCGGGCCCGCCGCTCGACGTCCTCGCCGAGTTCCGGCGGACGACCGGGATACTCCAGGTGCGGCGCCTCTCCCCCGTCGAACGCCGCACACAACGCAGCCACCAGCGCCTCCAGAGCACTGCCGGACACCACCGTCGCCTGCCACAGCTGCGTGTTGCGGCTCGACGGGGCATGGCCGGCGGCCAGCAGCACCTCGGCCAGCAGGGCGCGCGGCACGGCGCGGTCCAGGAAGGCGCGCTTGCAGTGCCGGGAGGTCATCGCCGACAGAACGTCAGGAGGCGGCATCGGGCACCCCGCCGCCTGTCACGAGGAAGCCGGGTCCGAGGCGCTCGGCCAGCCGAGCGGTCACGGCGGTCTGGATACGGCGCGCGCAGCGGCGGTACGCATCGGCCGGCTTTCCGATCGGATCGGGGATGTCACCGGCCGCGTCGAGGCAGAAGGTGCGGTCGGCGGTGCCGGGTGCCATGGACAGCACGGCGTCGCGCTGGGCCGAGGTCATGCAGTAGATGGCGTCGCTGGCGTGGCAGAGCTGTGCGGTCACCGGGCGCGAACGGTGGGCTCGGGCCTCCCGTCGCCGGATCCCGAGCTCGGCGAGCGCGGAACGGGCGGCGCCGGTCATCGGTGCACCGTGACGGGCGACCGTGAGCCCCGCGCTGGAGACCCGTAGCGCGGACGCCGCACCCGCCGACGCGAGCTGCGCCCGCGCGAGGGCCGCCGCCATGGGCGACCGGCATGTGTTGCCACCGCAGACGAACAGCAGCAGCCCGGCCTCCGTTTTCGGCCGACGTGTCCGCCACCAGACGGCCATGGTGGGCTGGGACAGCGCCGCCACGGCACACACGATGCAGGCCAGGGCGACCAACTGCCCACTCCCGGGCGCCGGCAGCGCGACCAGCCAGACCAGGCCGTAGGACGCGACCAGCCCGGACATCAGGCTGGCGGCCCGGTTCGCCGGCACGCACCATGTGTATTCCCTGCGGTCGAGGTAGATCAACGTGCCGAAAACGAACAGGACTTCGTACGCGACGCCGATTGCTACGGCGTATGCCGCCTCGGTCGACCCGAGAAAGACGGTGAATCCCTGTCGCAACTCGGGTTGCCCGAGCAGTGCCGCGACGGCGAGCAGCAGTACCTGGACGACGGCGGACGTGGCGTGCTCCTCGGCGAAATAGCGCCGGTCGACCTCTGCCTTCCCCTTCTTGGCGACCCGGCTCATGATCTCGAAACGCCCTGTGTAGCCGGCCAGGTATACGGCGACGCTCAATCCCGCGGCGATCGTGAGGCGATAGTCGCTCACGTCGGCGAGGGATACCACAATGGCCAGCAGGCTGAAGCAGAGCGCGATCCACGAGGACGGTGCGATACGCCTCCGACGGATAGCGTCGATCACCGGCGACAGAACGAGGACGCCGCCGCGCATCAAGATCAGCATAAGGAGGATCGAGGCGCCGGTGAAGGTGAAATTTAGCGTGGTGGTGCCGATGATGAGCGCCGTGAAGAAGCCCGCCGCCCATGTTTCCCGTCCGCCCACGGCAATGACATGGCGGCCGGGAACGCGTCGTGTGCGCACGTCACGCCAGCGGCCCGTTACCCCCAGGAGAACGGGCATGACGGCCAGTTGACCGAGGGCGGCCGCGGGGAGCAGAACGACGCCATTGACAGATTCCGGAACTCCCGGTAACGCGCCACTCGTCAGTGCTTTCACCAGCATGGCGTACGGGATGTAGGAGACGAAGTACCCGAGCGTGAGCCAGATCAATGCGACCCCCTGGAGCGACGTCGCGGTTCAGCGTGCAATGACGCCGAACCGGGCACAAGGGCGCACGGATGTCGCATGGAACACGAGGGGCGCACGTACAGAGAATCGTCTACGCATTGACCACAACCGTAAGTTGCCGTCAAGAATGCCCCGTAAGCCAGTCGGCAACCAGTGTCGGCCATATTCCTCGGATTGCCCGCCATCGGCCCGATTTCACCGCATGCCGTATCGCATCGTGGGCAGCACATCTGCCGATTCCGTCGATGCCGATTCTGTCGATTCTGTCGATCGAGCCCACAGTCGCAGGGCAGGTGATCCTCATGAACGCTCAGCTTGACGACGTCGCCTCCTTATACCTCCGGCGCGAGGACGGCGGGCCCAACCTCTTCGAAGTCTGGGAGAAAGGCGAGGGCCGCGGAGACTCGGTGACACCCTCGACATACAGCGCCGAGTACCGCCGGTGGATGAGGAGCAGACTGCTCAAGGCACTCCGTCGCAACGGACCGAAGGCCGGCCTCCTCAGCCTGGGAAGCGGGAACGCCGTGATCGAGGCGGAGATCGCCCGCGAGGGATATCGCGTCCTCGCCGTCGACGCCATGCAGGAGGCGGTGGAACTGGCGCTGGTGAAAGGCGTCGACGCGCTGAGGGCCGATATCACCACATGGTCTCCCGACCGTTCATGGCCCGTGGTGTACATGGACGGTGTGCTCGGCCACCTCTACGACCCCACCCACGGATTGCTGCCCGCCCTGTCACGGGTCCGCTCATGGCTTGAGCAGGGCAGGGCCGAGGGCCGGGATTCCGGGCGGGCCGTCCTGATCGCCTCCAACGACGCCCCGAAGAACGGTGAGAGCGTCCAGCCGGCCCCCGGCGTCCCGGGATTCCACTGGCTGGCCGCCGAATACATGCGCGCACAGGCGCTGTCGGCCGACTTCGCTGCCGTGTCCGTCGAGACGTTCCGCTATCGACGCCCACTGTCCGGCGAGCGCGTCCGGTCGGTGATCCATGCCGAGGTGGCGTGACGGGTCTGGTACCGCGAGCCTCACGTAGGACGGCGGATCTCAGGATGCCAAGCATCTTCATGAGATCATCCAGCCGATGCCCCCTCCGGCATGGCGAGGTGGACGGCGGTGTGGATGCGGGTCGTTCGCCCCCTCCGGTCACCCGTCGGCCAACGCCGCCGCGGATCGTTCCAAAGAACCCAGCAGCCAGTCGATGTGGTCGGGCTCCAGGATCGCCGGCGGAGTCAGCCGGATCACCCTGCTGGCGTTGAGGGTGTAAGAGGTCAGCACCCGCTCCCGGAACATATGGGTCAGGAACAGCCCGGCCAGCGCTTCGGAGGCGAACTCGATTCCGAGGAGCAGTCCGCGTCCACGGACCTCCCGGATGATGTCCGGACCGGCGGCGGCGAGCGCCCCGGTCACCTGCGGCAGAAGCCGACCGCCGAGTTCTCCGGCCCGTTCGACGATGCGGTCCCGTTGCAGCACTTTGATGGTTGTGGCCGCGGCAACGGTGGCGAGGGGATTGCCGCCGTAGGTCGAGGAGTGGAGCAACGGGTCCTGGTTGAGCACTTCGTAGACCTCGGCCGATGCCAGTGTCGCCGCGACCGGAACAACCCCGCCGCTGAGCACCTTCCCCGTCGTCAGAACGTCCGGACACACGCCTTCCTCGTCACACCCCCACCAGGATCCGAGGCGGCCGAGTCCGGACTGGATCTCGTCCATGACGAGCAGCGCGCGGAACTCCGTGCACAGTTCTCTGACTTCCCGCAGGTAGCCCCGGGGAGGCATCCGTACCCCGCCCTCGGCCTGCACCGGTTCCAGGAGTACGCACGCTCGCGTCGTATCGCTTCCCAGAACGGCCTTCAGGGCGTCGGCATCACCGAACGGGACGAACTCCACACCGGGTAGCAGCGGTTCGAGACCGTTCCGGTACCGGTCGTTCCCCGTCGCGCTGAGCGCGCCCAACGTCTTGCCATGGAAACCGCGTTCGGCGGCGATCACTCTGCGGCAGCCGTTCGCCCGGGCGAGCTTCATCGCCAACTCGACGGATTCGGCCCCCGAGTTCACGAAAAAGGCATAGGGCAGGCCCGGGGGTGCCACCGAGCTCAGTAGCTGTGCCGCGGATGCCAGGTTGGGGTCGAGCAGTGCACGCGTCGACAGCGGGTGCCTGCCCAACTGCCCGGCGACGGCGTCGACGACATCCGGGTGGCGGTGGCCCAGGAGGAACACCCCGTACCCGCCGCAGTCGAGGTGGGGGGTGTCCTTCTCGTCGTAGACCAGAGCACCCGCCGACCGCACCTCCAGCGGCAGGCCGAGCAGCGAGGCGATCCGGGCATGACCACGGTTGACGTGATCACGGAGGTGGTCCAGTACGACTGCTCGGGCCCCGTCGGAATCCGCCGGGCTCACCGGACCGCCACCGATGCGTTGCGCGCCTCATATCCGTTGGCCTGTGCCCAACGGCGTACGGAGGCACGCAGGGTGAGCACTTGGTCGGGCAGGTCACCCACGTCACTGGGGAACGGACCGTGGGTGGACACATAAGGCGTCAGCTGCTCTGCAAGGGTCGTCAACAACCTGCGGGTTCGCACCGGAATGGCCTCAAGGAACACCGGCACGACGAGCCGTTCGTACAGATCCGCGTCCACGAAGCGTACGGGCGCAACGGGCCGGCCCAGTTCGCCCGCCGCGGCGTGGATCTCGGTGGCGACCGCGCCCAGTTCCAGGGCGCGTGATCCGGCCGTCAGCCACAGGTCCGTCGTGTCGGAGATCCCGTCGACCAGGTCGGCGATGTGCTTCGCCACGACATCCTGAGGCACGAAGTCGAGCAGCCGGGAAGGGTCCATGGGGACGAGGGGAAGCAGGCCGCGCATCATCGCTCCGAGCAGCTTGTGAAACCCCTGGTGTCTGGCGATGTGGCCGGTACGGGAGTCGCCGACGATGATCGAGGGCCGGACGATGACCGCACGCAGGCCGCTCGCCCGCACGAGCTGCTCCGCATGCGCCTTGGTCCTGGCGTAGGCCAGCGCCGGTGAGTCATCATCGGCACCCACCCCGGAGAATGCGGTACTGACGTACACCAGTCGCGCATCGGACTCCTGGGCCAGCTCGACGATCCTCGCAGTGCCCGCAACATTCGTCTCGACCAGAGCGGACTCGGCACCGAAGCTGGTATCGGCCGCGGCGTGCACGATCACATCGGTCACCGAGGAAAGTTCCTTGAATTCTCCACGGGACAGGCCCAGACGGGGCAGCCGGACGTCTCCGCGCAGAGATTTCAGCCCCGGCTCGCTCATCTCGGTCGTATGGGTGAGACATATAACGTTGTGCATGGCGAGCTTCGGCAGCAGGGCCCTGCCCAGCACTCCGGTCGCTCCGGTGAGGAGAACATTCAGTGACGGCCTTCCGGACGGCGGGTCCGGGGGCCGGGGCCCGTCCTCGATATGCCGCATGGGCACCCTTTCCTTCCATAGGGAGTTCTCGACGTGAGGACGGACATGCGGCTTCCTCCCGGGGCACTGAGAAGAAGAGATATTCATGGTTTACCTCCGCGCTTCCCGCCGGGACGGTTCGTCCACACAGCCGACAGCCGCGGCGGTAGGTCTGATGTGTGCACCCGGTGGGTTCAGGAACCGAGGAATACTCTATGGAGGGGTACGGCAGGCCACCACCGGAGACGGATCCGCTTTCCTCCGTGAGGAGGGACACGCGTGGATGTGTCATGCGCCGGCGAGCGTGAACTCAGCCGTGTGGCGGAAAGTCATGACTCCCAGCGGGCGGGTGACCTCGTACCGGACCTAGCATGGCGGTGCCGGAAGGCCCACAGTTTCCCCGCTCTGCCGTGGGGAGAGGTGTCTCCGCATCCGACAGGACGGAAACCGTCACCGACCACCATCCCAGCGGGAAATCTCCCTCCCGGTTCCTGTGGGTCCACCCGACCCGCGCCGGGCTGCCGAAGATCATGCCATCTGTGACCCGTGACCCGGGAAATTTGGGGGTGCAGTGCACCAGGTTCATATCGCTTTTCGTATTCCCTGCGCACAGCCGGAGAAGGCATTCGAGTCACTCTCGGATTTCGCCAGCTTCCCGCGGTATTCCCCCGTGGTGCACTCCGTCTCCCTTGACCGCGGTCCAGACGGGGACCGGATCTCCTCCTGGGAGGTCGCCTTCGCCGGCGGAATCCTCAAGTGGCGGGAACGGGACCGCCTGGACGAGCCGCGCCTGAGGATCGACTTCGAGCTGATCGACGGTGACCTGGTCGCCCTTGCGGGTCACTGGGCGGTTGCCCCGCTCCCGGAGGGGAGCGAGGTCCGGTTCGATGCCCGGTTCGACCTCGGGGTGCCCGGCATGGCGGACCTCCTGGAACCCGTCGCCGGCCGGGCCATGACGGACACCGTGACCAAGATGCTGCACGGAGTCTTCGGCCCGAGCGCAGAAGTCACGGAGTGCGAGGACCTGTCCTTGGCCCCTTTGGAGGCTGACGGTGGGCAGCTCTGAACACGCGGCTTCGGATTCCCGAGCCGGCTGGCGGGTCGCGGTGGCCAACAGCATCTCGGAGATCCCGCCGGATGTGTGGCGGAAGCTCGCGCCGTCCGACGACCCCATCTACGGGTACGCACTCTTCCAGGCCATGGAACGGACCCGACTCGGCCCGGATTCCTATCGATACCTCGTGGTCAGACAGGGAGAACGGGTCAGGGCCGTGCTGCCGACGTGTGTCTTCCGGTCACTGGCTCTCGAGGACGTTCTGGGGAACCAGGGACGCCAAGCGCTGCGGCCTCTGCGTCGCATCATGCGAAGACCGCTGCGCATCAAGATGCTGATATGCGGACACCTTCTGGGAGAAGGGAGAGTCCTGCGCAACGGGGACGGACTTCACGAGACCGCCCGACATCTTCTGGTGGACGCGGTGCGGGAACTGTCCGCATCGGTGGGCACCCGGTGGACCGTGTTCAAGGACTTCTCACAGACGGACCTGGAGTGGCTGGATCCAGCCCTGGGAAAAGCCGGATACTTTCGGGCTCCGGGGCTTCCCGATGCGTGGCTCGGCCTCCGTGCCGAGAGTTTTGACGAATTCATTTCCTCCCTGTCCAGGAATGGCCGGAGCGTCGCCCGACGTAACCTGGCGAAGTTTTCCGGTCACCAGGACGCGGCCATCGAGGTGCGCGAGCGATTCGATGATCTCGTGCCGGCCATGATGCCGCTCTATCAGGCGGTACTCGACCGTGCGGAGACCCGACTGGACGTCTGGACACCGGAGTTCATGGCGCTGCTGTCCACCGACCCGAGGATTCCGGCGAAGGCGGTCACCTGTTGGTACCAGGACCGTCTGGTGGGGTTTCTGATCTGCCTGTTCCGGGAGAAGAGCGGGGTGGCGATCCGTATCGGCCTGGACTACGACTGCTCGCGTGACCTACGGCTCTACCAGGTCACCTACTATCGCGGCATCGAAGAGGCGATCCGTATGGGTGTGGCCAGGCTGAACCTGACACAGACCGCCTATGAGGCGAAACGCAAAATGGGCTGCGATCTGGTCCCACTCGACCATGCCGTGACACATCGCAACCCGGTGTGCAGGGCGATCCTCAGGTATGCCTTGCCGATGGCAGTCAACCGGTCCGGAGATCAGGTGTGAGCCATGGGAAGCTCCTCCGCAGCTGACCTAACGCCCATCTCCTCGCCACGGTAATCACGGCGACGGACACGTCTATGTCGACGTCGACCGGGACACCGGTGCCTGGGGCCAGGTCTTCCAGTCGCCGAGGTGCTACCCCGCCCGGGACGGAACTCTCTGCAAACGGGAGTTCCGTCCCGGGCGGTGGAGGTCAGGAGCCGTAGCGCTCGGTCATTTCGGTGATCTTGTTGTCTGGGCCCACTACCACGTCGTAGTAGTTCTGGCCCATGCAGTACTCGTCGATCTTGTCCTTCGACTGACCGCTGTCGTACTGCTTGTGGTTCGGGTCCGCGCACTCCTTGACGTGGCCGATCCCGGAGAGGGTCTTGCCGGTGTTGGTCGCCGGTCGGACCTCGGGGCCGTCCTTGCCGACGACGGTCACCTTGGAGTTCATGTCGAAGGAGTACGTCTTCAAGGGGCCTTCAGGGTGGTAGAAGGCCCCTTCGTCCATCTTCGTGTTGCACAACATCTTGGCGTCGCGCGCGATGATGTTGGCCATCGCGCCTTCGACGTTGTGGACCCAGATGAGCTTGTGGCCCTTGGCGAGCGTCGGGCAGCCGTCCTTGCCCTTGTCGTCGCCCGCCGGCTTGGCGGTGGCGCTCTGAGACGGGGATGCAGAGGAACCGGGAGTGGCCATGTCGCCGTCGTCGGGCCCACAGGCGGTCAAGGCGAGCGCGCCGGAGACGACCAGCGCGACGCTGAGAACATGCCGATTGAACATTGCAATCCCCCATGATGTTGCCTGCCCGGCCTCGATGGCCGGGCAGAATACGTAAGTTGGCCCGCCCGGCGCGTAGTGCGCGGCGTTGACCTGGCCGAAGTGTATAGGCATGGGCATGGCGAATTTGTACTGCCGCCAGCCCATGACGGAGCACACGTGCCCCCATGGCGCGGCCCAGCTTCAGCCCTGGCGTCGGAGCTGTGCCGAAAGGTGGTGTTGCAGCGGCTGGCCGACCGCCGCGAGGTCGTGGACGTAATCGAGCGTGCCCTCATCGGTCAGGGTGTACCGGCGGCGGGTGGCGTTGACCTCTTTGGCGGTGGGAGTGAGAGCCAGCTGATGGGTGGTGAGGTCGGCCGTCCCGTCGGCCGCACTGCCGACCAAGATCTCCGCGATGCCCGTGGGCTGCGTGATCAATGCCTCCACACGGCCATCGGGCTGGAGCCGCCACCAGCCGCTCTCCCGCGCCGACGGCCGCAGCGGGTTACCGTCCGCGTCGATCAACCAGGCGCGCGCCTCGTAACGGAGGAAAGGGCGCCCGTCGTGGCTGAAGGTGACTTCCTGCGCGTAGGTGAACTCCTCGGCGAGCGTCGGGTATCCGCCACGGCCCCGGCCGACCCAGGTTCCCAGGAACCCGATCAGCGGCGCGAGCAGTGCGTGCGGCGCGGGCGCTGCGTCCGGCCGGAGGGCGTCCGGGTACGGGTGATTGCAGGCGGGGTCGAACATCATGCGCGCTCCTGGGTCGAGGCCGGTGCCGGGTGAAAGCCTAGGGGGCAGGCTGCGGACAAACCGTCACCGTGATCCGCCCCGAGGCACCCGGCTGTGTCCACACGCGGACCGTGCCCCGCCGTCCCGCCGGCACGGTACGCGGCCGAGCCACGGCCGGGCCCCGAACCGACACTCGCCATCCCACGGCCGTGGGCGGAGTGGACAGTTCGCTAACGCCGGGCCGCCCCGGGGAGCCGTAGACGAGGTGGAAGGTGCGCGCCACAGGGTCATAGCCCTGGTCACGTACCGTGCCGGCGACGGCGGGGGCGTAGGGGCGCGCGGTCTGCTCCTTGTTGGCCAGGAAGCGGCCGTCCGCACCGACGGCGCAGTACCCGCCTCCGTAGCACCACTCATAACCCGCCCAACCGGAGCTGTAGCGGTCCAGGGAGGCGAGGGCATCTCCGTAGAAGCGCGCCATATTGGGCAGCGAGCTGTCGCGCGGGCCCCACTCACCGATGACGACCGGTATGTGCTGGGCGCTCGGGTAACGGGTGACGGCGTTCTCGTAGGCTTCGATCCAGTGCGCCGAGGGGTCGTAGTCGCCGCCCGCTTCCATCGTGGCGTCGTAGAAGTGCGGTGCGTAGACGACCTTGGGGTCGTGGATGCGGCCGAGGCCGGTGGGCAGGCCCTCGCCGACGATCGGGGTCGGTTCGACGAACAGCCTGCTGTGGCGGTCGGCCGTGCGGATGGCGGCCGCGATCCGGTTGTACATCGGGGTGAGTTGCTCGGACTCGATGCGGTGGGCGGCCGTCGGAAGGTCCTCGCCCGCGCGGAGCCGTCCCATGGGCTCGTTGATCAGGTCGTACCCGAACACGGCGGGGTGGTGGGCCAGGCGCCGGGCAAGCACCTGCCACATGCGGGCCTGCGCCCGCTGGAGGTCACGGTCCTCGTAGAGGTGCTCGAAGGCGGCCTGCACGGCGGGTTCGAAGTACTCGGCGAACCAGTCCTCCGGGTGCGGGGTGAAGGGCAGCCCGTCGGTGCGGGTCGCCCACTCGGGAATGCCGCGATGGCCGAACTCCGGTCCGAAGACGTCCTGGTGGGCGTCGATGACGACCTGGATGCGCCAGCGGTGGGCCCAGTCCAGGATCCGTTCGATCTTCCGGAGACAGCGCGCGCTGTAGTGGCCGGGTCGCGGCTCCAGGTCGTCCCAGAAGACCAGCAGGCGCGCGAAGTCGAACCCCTGGTCATGCATGTCGCGAAAGTGCCGCTCGGTGACGGCGCTGAGCGCGTCGGCGCCGCGGTGCGTCTTGTCCTCGACGTTCCAGCCGCGCAAGGTGAGCGTGCGTCCGCGGTCGTCGGTGAGCGGTGGCGGTGACGGCGGCGGTGACGGCGGCCCGTCCGCCCGTGCCGTGGCCGGTAAGAGCACCGCCAGGACGGTGGCCAGGGCCGCTCCCGCCTTCACCATGAATCCGCGCCCAGCCATGGTCCCCCCTTCACACCGGCACGCCCTGTCGAACAGATGGCCGCCGGCGCTTCCGCCGAAACCAGGGACGGGTTGGGCAACCTCCGCCGCCCCGGAGGAGCCCGGTGGATCCGATCAGTGCCCCAGCCTCTCCAGGGCCGTTTCCGGGTAGCGCTCGCCCGCCACGGCTTCCTCGGGTACGGCCCGGCGCAGCAGATCGCGGTCGGCCTCGGTCAGAGCCAGTGACACGGCAGCGGCGTTCTCCTCCAGGTAGCGGCGGCGCTTGGTACCGGGGATGGGCACGATGTCCTCGCCCTGAGCCAGCAGCCAGGCCAGCGCGGCCTGGGCGGGCGAGCAGCCGATCCGCTCGGCGACATCCCGTACAGCCTCGACCAGCCCCAGGTTGCGCTGGATGTTCTCGTCGGCGAACCGGGGCCAGCGCCGGCGGTTGTCCTGCGCGGCCAGGTCGTCGCGGGAGGAGAGGGCACCGGTGAGCATGCCGCGCCCGAGCGGGGAGTAGGCGACGACGGCGATACCCAGTTCCCGGCAGGTGGCGAGCAGTTCGCCCTCCACCACGCTGCGGGTGAACAGGGAGTACTCCACCTGGACCGCGCTGACCGGGTGGACGGCATGGGCCTTGCGCAGCGTCGCGGGGCTGACCTCACTCAGTCCGATGTGGCGTACCAGCCCGGCGTCCACCAGCTCGGACAGGGCACCGACCGTCTCCTCGACGGGCGTGGCGGGGTCGCGGCGATGTGCGTAGTAGAGGTCGATGTGCTCGATGCCCAAGCGGCGCAGGGATGCCCGGCAGGCGAGGTGCACATATGCGGCGGAGGTGTCGACGTCGCCGACCCGGCCCGTGGTCGCGTCATGACGGAGCCCGAACTTCGTCGCCACCACCATCCGGTCCCGCTCGTGAGCGCGACGCCGCAGCCAGCGGCCGACCAACTCCTCGTTGCCACCCTGCCCGTAGGCATCGGCGGTGTCCAGGAGGGTGATGCCCATCTCCAGGGCACGGTCCAGAGTGTGCTGGGACTCCTCCTCGTCCGGAACGCCGTAGGCGATCGACATTCCCATGCAGCCCAGGCCGATCGCCGACACCTCGGGGCCGTCATCGCCCAGCTTGCGGTACTTCATCGAGCGTTCCTCTCTGTGGACCGGCCACTGGACCGATCAGTGGAGCGATCAGTGGACCGAACAGCGGTGTACGCGCGGGCGACATGCAGCAGCCACGCGACTTCTTCCGTGTAGCTCCCGCCCTTGGCGGACTCGGGACCGGGCTCCCCGGACGTCCGGACCGGCGCATGGTCGTCATGCCGTGCCCGCAGAGCCGACACCAGCGATCTGGCCTGCACCATGGCGTGCAGCCGGTCGCCCGACAGACCCGCGTCCTCGGCCGACTTCCGAGCGCCGGCGGCCACGGCCGGGGCCATGTACGGGCGCAGCGCGAGCAGACCGTCCTGGATCTCGATGACCATGCGGTAGAGGCGGTAGCTGATGTCGCCGGGCAGGAAGCGGGCAAGGCGGACGGCATGGTGCGGGTCGAGCGCGATGTCCGGCACGGCCGCGTACACGGCCCTCCACAGCGGATGCAGCCGCTGATAGATGACGAAGTTGCGGACCAGCCGGCGCCACTCCGAGACACCCGGTCCCCAGGACGGCATGGTGAGACCTGCCACCAGAAAGAAGATACCGATCCCGTTGGCCACCGGCGTCAACAGTTCCCAGTCCAGCGGGTCCAGTCCGCTCTGCACCGCGATCAGCGAGAGCAGGCGGTTGAGACAGTAGACGAGGCACGCGCTCGCGCCGATCGCCGTGCTGTACAGGCCCCTTCGCAGCCACTGCCGTCCGGCCACTCTCCCGTAGCGGCGGCACAGCCGGATGATCTCGATCATTCCGGCACCGAACGCGCTGACGTAGAGCAGCAGGTAGGCGGCGACCAGCGGGCGGTGCGCGTTCTCCAGCAGATAGTGCGCGCTGCGCTGTTGTGCACCCGTTCCTGCCACCGCCCACAGGACGATCATGGCGACTGCGCACAGGGCGGCGATGAGCAGCCGGACGAGAGCGCGCCGCCGGGCGGCCTCGGGCGGGTAGACCCAGTGGACGATGGCCGTGAGGAAGGCGGCGCTGGACGCGACGCCACCGAGGAGATGGATGCCCAGCGCCCCGATATCGGCCACCCCGAGGCGAGCGTCCACCGCCTGTGAGACGGAGGGCGTGGAGAGCAGGAAGGAGATCCCCTTGCAGGCGAACGCGAGGAGCAGCGCGAGCAGTGCCGGATCGCTTCTCTGATGACGCAGGTCGCGCAGTTTGTAGAGCAGCGCAAGTGCGCAGAGGACGGCGCACGCGGGGAAGACGACGGCCTTCACGGCGGTCACCAGACCTCCTGGCGGCCCGTGGGACGCTGCTGCGCCGAGCACCTACCGGGCATGGGGCCCCGGGCCCGGTTTGAGCGAGCTCTCGATCCGCGCGACCGTCTCGGCATCGGCGGACGGAACGCTCCACACCGACTCCACCGGAGGACGGGTAACGCGTTCGAGAATGAGGGAGGCCACGGTCTCCGCCTCCTGCTCCTCCGCGGTGGAGTAGCTGGTGCGCCCCAGCATCTCCCGTACTCGCCGTGGATCCAGATTCGGCATCAGATCGCGCATCGTCACCGTGTCGAATCCGGTGGAGTCGCAGTGGTTGCACAGCATGTGCGCGAGCTCATGGGCGATGATGTGGTCCTGGTGCAGACGGCTGGTGTCCGCCTCGACCACGATGACGTCGAAGGTGTCCGTCGCCAGCCACATACCGCAGGGAGTCTTCGCGCCCAGGGGAAGCGGTACGAGCTGGATCGGACGGCCTCTGTCCGTGCTGAGTTGTTCCATCAGCGTGGCGATGCCGCATCCGTCGGACAGGTCCAGGCGTGCCAGTACCGCCTCCGAGGCCCGTCGCAGCTGCTTGAGTTCCTTCTTGCGGGGCTGTTTGTCAGCCCTGGAGGTCGAGGCCACGGCCTGTGCCTGCTCCTTCCCCTCCGTTGGTCTCTTCGTCTCGCCCGATGAAGACACGCCCGGAGGAGCCATGGCGTGCCGCACAGGGCACCCGAGCACAGTAGCGCCTCTCCTAGGGGGAGGCAGTTGCCGGGATGCGCGTCAGTCGGCCACTCCCCGGTGAATTCGCGGCCACACAGCGGTGGTTGGCCCGCCGGGTACGCGGGCGTGGGGCGAACGGGTCGGTACGCGTGCAGGCGCACAAGGTGCCCGGCTGCGACAAGTGCAGCCCGCCTCCGGGCAGTTCGTCAGTGGACGATGCGGACCACGTTCCGGTCCGCTGCGTGGATCTTGCGCGACCGCTCCGGCGGAGCCGCCGTCGCCCGCCAGGGCGCG
The DNA here is from genome assembly GCF_000935125.1 of Streptomyces natalensis ATCC 27448. Classification (GTDB taxonomy): domain Bacteria; phylum Actinomycetota; class Actinomycetes; order Streptomycetales; family Streptomycetaceae; genus Streptomyces; species Streptomyces natalensis. The sequence goes on from NZ_JRKI01000029.1 coordinate 475,202, forward strand.
CCGCGCAGGGACGCGAGGCGCTCGGCCGGGATCCACACCCGATCGTTACGTGGAGTGATGCTCCGACACGGACCGTATCGATCCCTCGCTCGGGACAGGGCCCGGCAGGGTGTCCCGTCGGCTGGTCCTGGGGGACCATGGAAGCCGAAGCACTCCACGGAGAGGGCAGGTCGGACAACATCGCAGGCCGCAGACCGGAGTGAGCGGGCGCCTACGTGGTCCGTCGACGGGAAGGAGGCCCTGGTGAGCGCAGCCGAGGGGCCTCCGGCCGGTCCCGGTGAGCCTGCGGCCGGTCCCGGCGAGCCGACGGGCGGCCCCGGTGAGCTGCCGGGCGGGCCGCCGCAGCCGAGCGGGCTTCTGGACCTCCTCGGTGTCGCCGCGGTGCTGCTGGATGCCGAGGGGCGGATCGTGTTGTGGAGTCCCCAGGCCGAGGACCTGTACGGCTACACGGCCGCGGAGGCGCTGGGGCAGTACGCCGGGACACTGCTCGTCGGCGAAGAGCACTGGGATCTGGTGCTCGCGACGTTCGCCGAGGTCATGGAGACCGGCAAGAGCTGGGGCGGCACGTTCCCGGTCCGGCACAAGGACGGCACCGCGCGGCCGGTCGAACTGCGCAGCATGCGGCTGCTGGACGACCGGGGCGATTTCTACGCCCTCGGTCTCGCCACCGACGCCTCGACGCTGCGCGGGGTGGAGCGGGATGTCGCGCTCTCGACCCGGCTGATTTCCCAGTCCCCGATCGGGCTGGCGATGCTCGACACCGAACTGCGGTACGTGGCCGTCAATCCCGCTCTGGAGCGGATGCACGGCATTCCCGCGAAGGATCACCTGGGCCGCCACTACCGCGAGATCATGACCGCCGCGAAGTTCGAGGTGCCCGAGGCGGCGATGCGGCAGGTCCTGGAGACCGGGGTCCCGATGGTCGACCAGTCCACGATCGTCGGCCGCAGCCCCGCCGACCTGGACCAGAACCACATTCACGCCTGGTCGATCTCGCTGTACCGGCTGGAGGACCCCCAGGGGCGTGTGCTCGGAGTGGCCGATCTGGTGGTGGACGTCACCGACCGCTATCAGGCCGCCATGGAGGCGGCCGAGGCCCGGCAGCGGCTGGCCCTCATCGCGGACGGCTCCGCCCGGATCGGCACCACCCTGGAGGTGGACCAGACCGCCCATGAGCTGGCCGAGGTCACCGTCCCCGAGATCGCGGACGTGGCCACGGTCGATCTGCTCGACTCCGTACTGAACGAGCACCGCCCGGCCAGCAGCAGCGGTCCTGCGGTCTTCCGCGCCCTCGCGGTCGAGGCCGCCTACCCCACCGAAGCCGTCGAGGCCGTCGATCCTCCCGGCCAGATCGCCGCCTTCGACGCCGGCCGCCTGGCCACCGAATGTGTCCGCACGGGCCGCCCGATCCTGATCTCGCACGCCGGCGACGAGGACCTGGCACGGATGGCCCGCGACGAACGCGCCGCCACGCTGCTCGCCCGCGCGGGGGTGCACTCCCACATGCTGGTTCCGCTCACCGCCCGCGGCCAGATCCTCGGCTTCCTGGGCCTCAGCCGCGCCCGCAACCCGCTGCCCTTCACCGAGGACGACCTCGCCCTGGCCGCCGAGCTGGCCTCCCGTGCCGCCGTGTGCATCGACAACGCCCGCTCGCACCAGAGCGTGCGCAACGCCGCCGTGACGCTGCAACGCAGCCTGCTCCCCGACCACCCGCCCCATCTTCCCGGCCTCCAGATCGCCTCCCGGTACCGGCCCGCACAGGCCACCTACGAGATCGGCGGCGACTGGTACGACGTCCTCCCCCTCGACGGCGACAAGACCGCGCTCGTCGTCGGCGACGTCATGGGCAGCGGCATCGACGCGGCCGCCGCCATGGGCCGTCTGCGCACCGCCACCAGAGCCTTCGCCGACCTCGACCTCGCCCCCGACCAGGTCCTCCACCACCTCGACAAGATCACCTCACGGCTGGAGCACTACATCGCCACCTGCCTCTACGTCACCTACGACCCCCGCCGCGCCGAATGCCATATCGCCAACGCCGGCCACCTGCCCCCCGCCCTCGTACGCAGCGGCAAGCACCCCGAACTCCTCCAGCTGCCCACCGGCACCCCGCTCGGAGTCGGCGGCGCGCCCTTCGAGACCACCACCTTCGGCATCGGCCCCGGCGACCAACTGGTGCTGTACACCGACGGCCTGGTCGAAACCCGCCACCACCCCATCGACGAACGCCTCGAAACGCTCCGCCGACTGCTCGACACGCCCGACAGCACGCTGGAAGCAACCTGCGACCGGCTCCTGCGCGAACTCCGGCGCCCCGAGGACCCGGACGACGTCGCCCTGCTCATCGCCCGCACGCAACCCCTCGCGTCCTGCGCCTGACAGACGTCATCCCTTCCCGGACCGCGTCCGCCGGATGCCGGATGCCGGATGCCGGATGGATTCCGCGTGGCGCCGCGACGGAATTCCGGTGCCCGACCCGCAGCCGGCGGCACGCCTTGCCCGCACCTGGGCGCCGCAGGATAAAAATGAACCATGACCGGACATTCGGGGCGTTTCCGGCGTTGGCTGAGCCGCACACGGCCCTCGTCGGCCACGCGCAGCGTCGCCCGGGAAGTCTTCCTCCTCCAGCTGGTGCTCGTGGTGCTGCTCGTCGCGGCGGCGGTGGTGGCCATCGTCGTCCAGAGCCGACGGGACACCATGACCGATGCCCGGCACCGCACCCTCGCCGCCGCCGAGTCCTTCGCCCACTCCTGGGGGCTCCAGAAGGCGCTGAACAGCAACGATCCGACCGCGAAGCTCCAGCCGCTCGCCGAGGCGGCCCGGAGGGCCTCCGGCGTCGACGCCCTCATCGTGTACAAGCTCGACGGGATCACCCTCACCCACAGTGACCCGCGGCAGATCGGCAAGCACGTCATCGGCCCTTATGCCGACGCCGCCCGGGGCAAACCCTTCACCAGGACCTTCCAGGGTGCCCTCGGCCTCTCCGTGATCTCCGCGGCCCCCGTCAAGGACTCCTCGGGCAGGGTCATCGCCATCGTCTCCGCACCGGTCACGGTGGAGAAGGTGCAGAAGTCGGTCAACCAGCAGCTGCCCATCTTCCTGGGCACCGCGGTCGTGGCCCTGGCACTCGCCGGAGGCGGTGCGGGGCTGGTGAGCCGTCGGCTGAGCCGGCAGACCCACGGTCTGGGACCGGCCGAGATGACCCGGATGTACGAGCATCACGATGCGGTCCTGCACGCGGTGCGCGAGGGCGTCCTCATCGTCGGCCGCGACGGCCGGCTGCTGCTGGCCAATGACGAGGCGCGGCGGCTCCTGGACCTGCCGACGGACGCGGAGGGGCGCCAGGTCGGCGACCTGGGGCTGGACCACCGCACCGCCGAACTCCTGGCGTCGGACCGGATCGCCACCGACGAGGTGCACCTGGCCCAGGACCGGCTGCTGGCCCTCAACAAGCGTTCCACCAGCCCCTACGGAGCCCACCAGGGAAGCGTGGTGACCCTGCGCGACACCACCGAGCTGAGGTGGCTGTCCGGGCGCGCCGAGATGGCGCGGGAGCGGTTGCGGCTCCTCTACGACGCCGGGGTACGGATCGGCTCCACGCTGAATGTCGAGCGCACCGCCGAGGACCTGGCGCAGGTGGCGGTCCCCGGGTTCGCCGACATCGTCACCGTCGAGCTGCTGGACCCGGTCCTGAAGGGCGAGGAGCCGGCCGTGGCGGGTACGGAGATGCGCCGGACGGCCATCGCCGGTCTGGCGGCGGACCATCCGCTCCACCCCGTCGGCGAGCTGATGGGCTTCGCCCCGGGCGCCGCGGCGGCGGGGGGTGTGGACCAGGGCCGCTCCCGGGTGGAGCCGGACCTGGCCGGCACTGCCGACTGGCGGTCCCAGGACCCGGAGCGCGCCCGGCGCATCCTGGACCACGGGGTGCATTCCCTGGCGGTCGTACCCCTGCGCGCCCGGGGCGTGGTGCTGGGGCGGGTGGAGTTCTGGCGGTACGGAAGTTCCCCTCCGTTCGACGAAGAGGACCTGTCCTTCGCCGAGGAACTGGCGGGGAGGGCCGCGGTGGGCATCGACAACGCCCGGCGCTACACCCGGGAACGCACGATGGCGATGACGCTCCAGCGCAGCCTGATGCCCCGTGGCCTGCCCGACCAGGATGCCCTGGAGGTGGCGCACCGCTATCTTCCCGCCCAGGCGGGAGTGGGCGGGGACTGGTTCGACGTCATCCCGCTGCCCGGCGCCCGGGTGGCGCTGGTCATCGGCGATGTGGTCGGACACGGCCTGCACGCGGCGGCGACGATGGGCCGGCTGCGCATCGCCGTGCACAACTTCTCGGCGCTGGACCTCTCCCCCGACGAGCTGCTGCGCCACTTGGATGAGCTGGTGACCCACATCGACGTCCAGGACGAGGACGCCGCGGAGGCCACGGCGATCACCGGCGCCACCTGTCTGTACGTCGTGTACGACTCCGTCTCCGGGCAGGTCACCGCGGCCACCGCCGGCCATCTGCCGCCGGCCGTGGCCCACCCCGACGGGAGGGTGGAGTTCCTGCACCCGCCGGTCTCCCCTCCGCTGGGTCTGGGCACCGGCCTGCCCTTCGAGACCGCCGAGCTGACGCTGCCGGAGGGCTCCCGGCTGGTGCTCTACACCGACGGGCTGGTCGAGAGCCGCAGCCGCGACCTGGACGCGGGCCTGGAAGCACTGGGTGCGGCCCTCGCCGGACCGGACAGTGCGCCGGAGGACACCTGCGCCACCGTCATGCAGGCGCTGCTGCCCGCCAGGTCCGCCGACGACGTCGCGCTGCTGGTGGCCCGGACCCGGCGGCTGGACCCGGCACACGTCGCCGAGTGGGATGTCCCCCGCGACCCGGAGGCAGTGGGCACGGTCCGCAAGAACTGCGCCCGGCAGTTGGCGGACTGGGGGTTGCAGGACGTCGCCTTCGGCACCGAGCTCATCCTCAGCGAACTGGTCACCAACGCCATTCGCTACGGCGCCGAGCCCATCCACGTGCGGCTCCTGCACACCCGCACCCTGATCTGTGAGGTCTCCGACGGCAGCAGCACCTCCCCGCACATCCGCCAGGCGAAGGACACCGACGAAGAAGGCCGCGGCCTCTTCCTCGTCGCACAGTTCGCCGAGCAATGGGGCACCCGCTACTCCTCCAGGGGCAAGACGATCTGGGCGGCTCAGGCGGTCGGCCCCGACGACCAGTCCTAGGCGTACGCTGGTTTGGACCATTGCCGCAGAGAGCAGCGTCGGGCTGTGGCCGTGCTGGAGGCGTCGTGGCGACACATCATCGGGTCCGCGCAGGCGCTGTCCTCTGCTGTCTCGGCCTTGCGGTGCTCGGTCTCGGTGCCTGCCAGGAAGGAAGCACCACTCGGCCGGTCGAGCCCTCCCGGGCCGGGTCCGCCGCGGAAGCGGGCGGGACAACGGCACTGGTCAAGGCCGCGAAGCGCGAGGGCAGGCTCAATACGGTCGCGCTGCCGCGCCAGTGGGCCACCTACGGCCGGCTGATCGACGGCTTCGAGAGGAAGTACGACATCAAGGTCGTCGTCGACAATCCGTACGGCCACAGCGAGCAGGAGATCGACGCGGTGAAGCGCCACCGTGGCCAGAAGCGCGCCCCCGATGTGCTCGACCTCGGGGATTCCTTCGCCCAGTCCGCGGCGCGGCAGAACCTGCTGGCCCCCTACCGGGTCGCGCAGTTCGACCAGATCCCGCCGGAGCAGAAGGATCCCCAGGCCCGCTGGTACAACAACTACGGCGGCTACGTCTCCATCGGCTGCGACGCCGCCCGCGTCCACACCTGCCCCGAGTCCTTCGCGGATCTGCTCCAACCGGCGTACAAGGGCCTGGTCGCGATCCACGGCGAACCCACGATCGCGGGCTCGGCCTTCGCCGCCGTGTACGCGGCGGCGCTCGCCAACGGGGGGACCTTCGACAACATCCAGCCGGGCATCGACTTCTTCGCCCGGCTCGACAAGATGGGCAACTACAACCGGGCCGACCCCAATCCGGTCGCGATCGCCAAGGGCAGGACACCGGTCAGCATCGAATGGGACTACCTGAACCTTCAGCACATCGACCAGCTCCGCGGGACGGGCGTGCGCTGGAAGGTCTCCATTCCGTTCGACGGCAGCTTTTCGCAGTACTACGCACAGGCGATCAACAAGGATGCGCCCCACCCGGCCGCGGCGCGCCTGTGGGAGGAGTACCTGTTCAGTCCGGAAGGCCAGAACCTGCGCCTGGTGGACTACGCCCGCCCGGTCCTGATGGCCGCCATGACGAAGAACGGCACCCTCAACCAGGCCCTGGCCGCACGGCTGCCGACGGTCGAGGGCACACCGCAGTTCCCGACCGAGGCCCAGCTGAACAAGGCGCTGCGGACCGTCCAGGAGAACTGGGCCAAGGACGTCGGCGGCTGAACCGCCTTCGCCGACCCATCGGTCAGCCCTGACCGACATCGGGCGCGGACCGCACTTCGATCCGGTCCCCCGCCCGCTCCATCTCCAGCACGACGAGTTCGTTGCGTCCCCTCCGCCACAGATGGCTCGGCGCGTACAGGGTGACCTGCGGCCCGAGGGACCAGTACCGGCCGAGCGCGAACCCGTTGAGCCAGACCATGCCCTTGTCCCAGCCAGGGAAGGCGAGGAAGCCGTCCGCGGGGGTGTCGACATGGACCCGGGCCCGGTGGAAGGCGGGGCCGGCCGGGGTGTCCGTGCTGCCGAATTTCAGCGCCGAGAGGTCGTCCAGGGGCAGTCGGCGGATATCCCAGTCGCGCAGTTCCTCGCCGTCGAGGAGTACCTGGCCGCTGATTCCCTTGGGGTCGTTGAGGCCCTGGCCGAAATTGACCCGCCCGGTGGGGTCCACCAGGACGTCGAGGGTGCTGGACGCGCCGGCCACGGTGAAGTCGACGGAGTGGTGCGGCTGGTTGCGGTCGAAGGTGCCGATCCGCTTGCCGTCGCCGAACACCAGCGCGCGGTCGCCCAGCCCGGTGATCCTCAGGCCCTTGGTCCCCTGCGGCCCGCGCACCCGGGTGCGGTAGTGGATCAGTCCGTGCGGCTGTCCGAGGGCCTCCATATGGACGGGGGTGGTACGCCGCACCGGAGTGCCGCTCAGCGCGTCGAGGGCATCCCTCAGCGGCACCGATTCGCGGACGGTGATCTGCTGGGCCGGCATCCGGCGTGGTGTGGCCGGCAGGGAAGTGTTCGGCAGCTGGGTGTACTTGGCAAGCACCTTGCGCACCGCATGGAATTTCTCGGTGAGTTCGCCGGATTCGCTGATCGGGGAGTTGTAGTCGTAGCTGGTGACGGTGGGCTGGTAGGCGCCGCTGCCGCTCAGATTGGCACCCGCGTACCAGCCGAAGTTCGTACCGCCCACCGCCATATAGAAGTTGATGGACGCCCCTGCTTCGAGGATCTTCTCCACGTCGGCGGCGGTCTGAGCCGGATCGGTCGTGTGGTGGTGCTCTCCCCAGTGGTCGAACCAGCCGTCCCAGAACTCCGTGCAGAAGACGGGCTTGTCCGGCTGGAATGTGCGCAGTTCGGCGAAGGGGCCGGTGGGGTCCCCGTCGAAGTTCACGGTGGAGAGGAGGTCGGGAAGGCTGCCGTCCTTCAACGCTTGCTGGGTGGCTCCGTTGGAGCAGAACAGCAGGCTGTCGATGCCCTGCGCCCGCATGGTGTCCCGCAGATGTGCCAGGTACGCGTGGTCGTGGCCGTAACTGCCGTATTCGTTCTCGACCTGCATGGCGATGACGGGCCCGCCGCGGGTGGCCTGCAAGTCGACGAATCGGGGCAGCAGTTCGGCGAACCAGGCATCTACGGCTCGCTCGTACCTGGGGTCGGAACGGCGCAGCGGCGCGTCCTTGTCCTTGAGGAGCCAGGCGGGCAGGCCGCCGAAGTCCCACTCCGCGCAGATGTAGGGTCCCGGTCGCACGATCACCTTCAGCCCGACCTCGTCCGCGGTGCGGACGAATGCGGCGACGTCGCGCCATCCGGTGAAGTCGGCCTTCCTCTCGTACGGTTGGTGGAAGTTCCAGGCGACATAGGTCTCCACGGTGTTCAGGCCCATGGCCCGCATCCGCAGCAACCGGTCGCGCCAGTCCTTGGGGTGCGTCCTGAAGTAGTGGAAGGCCCCCGAGAGGATCCGGAACGGCTTGCCGTCCAGGAGGAATTCCTTCCCGCGGATGGTCAGTCCCCTCGGGCTTTCGGCCTGGGCGAGGGTCGCCCGGCCGCCGCCCAGGACCACGCCCGCGGACGCGGCGCCCACCGTGGCTGCGCTCAGAAATCTCCGTCGGCTGAACTGCGTCATGTCTGCTCTCCTCGGCTCGACCGGTCGGCGCCCAAAGCTCGAACATGTTCAGTAGTGCGCGTTTCTGTGCAGTGAGAGTGTTGTGGAGAACAGCAACGAACACAAGAGCTCGTGGCGCCAGTCGGTGAACCAGGTGAGGGAAGGGTGTTCTGACCCCGGGGCACATGTGACTGTCCGTGCCGGGCCGCCGCACTCAATGCGACGTCACGAATTACGCAAACACGCCCAGGCTCAAGCAATTTGATGGGCCGTCGACGGCTTGGGCAACGCATACCGCCCTATGTTTTTCCCCGAACTCTTCGGTAACTAAAGTCGAGTTGACTGTGCGTCATTTGAAGAGCCCGTGAAGATGCTGTACTAATTCCCCTGCGCATTCCAAGCGTGGCGACCAGGGGGACATCACTGATGTTCAGCGGTGTTCACCAGTGCTCGCTGCCGTTCGCGGTGCGCAGACAGAAGGCATGCGCGACGGAATTGAGGCGTAACACAGCGCGCATGCCAAATCACTACCGACAGGTAGGTCCGAACGGCTTTTTGTGAAAGCGCCCATCGGACACCCCGCATGGACTTCGTACCTTCCCCCACATCTCGAAAGAGTCCGTATATGCGTCTTCCCCGCGTCAAAACTCTGTGGAGAACGTTAACGGTGATCGCGTTCATCGCGGTCACCGCCGGGTTCCTGCTCAGCGGCGGCACCGCCCGAGCCGGTTCCGTAACCGGCACCGTGACCGGCGGTCAGGGCAACTACCGCAGCGTCAACGAAAGATCGTCGTCCAACCTCTCCGCTCACGTCGTCGGTCAGGCCACGGTCGGCAGCAAGGTCTCGATGACCTGCCGCGTCCAGGGCGACGCCGTGGAGAACGACCCCCGATGGATCTGGTCGGACTCCGGTTCCTTCTACATAGCCAACGCGTTCCTCAAAGGAAACACCGACAACCTGCCGACCTGCCCGTCCCGGCACACCAAGTCCAGTCGGCGCGTGGCCCTCACCATCGACATGCAGAAGCAGGTACAGGACGAGTGGTGCTGGGATGCCAGCGGCCTGACCATCGCCAAGTACTGGGGCTACAACCAGTACAACCAGCAGGACTTCTGCCGGCTTGCCGCCCAGAACAGCAACCTCAGCTGCGACAACCAGCCCGCCACGCTGGACGACCTGGCCAACGGACTGGGCAACGTCGGCCTGAGCAACACCGGATACGACCTCGACCGCAATGCCTCGTTCTCGGAGGTCGGCAAGGAGATCGACGGCAAACGTCCCTTCGCCGTCCGTATCGGATGGAATTCCGGCGGGGGCCATATGAACGTCATCTACGGCTACGACCCCTCGTCGCAGATGGTCGCGGTCGGCGATCCCTGGCAGTCGACGCAGACCTACACCTGGTGGAACTACAACGACTACGTCAACAACTCTTCGTTCCAGTGGACCCATTCCCGCATCGGGATACACAAGTGAGGCGGGCGGCAATGCGCGGCAAGACCCTTTCTCTGCAACGAAGTGCTCGTCGTCTCTCGCTTTCCCTCGGTGCGGCGGCGGCCCTGCTCTCCACGGCTTTCTGCGGCCAGGCCCAGGCGGCCGACAGCCCGAATGCCATCCCCCATTACCAGGGCGCACGGCAGGTGCTCCAGACCGCGCAAGTGCACAACGCCGTCTCCCGATTCCTCAGCGTGACGGCGAACGCCGGCGCCGACGGCGGCACGAGTGCGGCGGCGCCGATGGCGCACGGAGCCCGTAACGACCAGCAGGCGGTCAGCCTGAACGATCCGGTCGCGCTGTACGAACTCTCACCCGCGTTCGTCACCGGGAAGGCGAAGCCCACCACGGACAACGTGGCGCGCCTGTCATATCTGGCCTCCCGGGCGAACGACGCCAACGGGCACAAGGCCACGGTCCTGCTCGCCTCCACGGCCAAAGGCGGTGGCAGTTGGCATCTGACGGGCGTGCGCGACGGCGACAGGGAAGTCACCTACGGCCAGCAGACCACGGGCCGCGCAAAGGTCTTCACCGAGCCGCAGATCCACGCCTGGTACCGCCTGAAGAACAACATCGTGGAACCACTCAACCGGGAAGCGGCCTCCGGGCTGCGCGGCAAGCGGACGGTGACGCTCGCCGCGTACCAGAAGCTGGTACACAGCCGCTACGCGGACAAACTGCCGGGGTCCGCGTACGACCGCAAAGGACTCGCCGGCGGCTTCCGTCTGGCTTCCGCATCCACGCCGCCACGTCCGTCCTCGGCTCCCCTGCAACTCGGTGCCTCGGGATTGGTGGCGGTGGCGTTCGCCGGCGGCTTCATCGCGGTTCGGCGCCGCAATCGCAGGCGGTCACAGGCGAGTTGACCCGGCCTGACGGGCCACTGCCAGACCATTGACGGGCCACTGACGAGGCGCACTGACCCGGCCCCTCGTACGCATCCCCCATCGACGACGCCCGCCCGCGCCGCGGCGCTCACCGCCACCGGTGTGCGCCGCGGCCCGCAACCGATCCTGGACGAAGGTATCTGACCAGATGAAACACGCACGAAGGCGTCACAGCCGGCTACGCGCCCGGGTCGCCGGCACCACCGGAACACTGGCCGTCGTCCTGGGTGCCGGAGTCGCTCCGGCCGTCGCCGCCGGTAAGACCCCCGGTGCGCCCATCACCGCGGCGGCGGCCTTGAATGAGGCGCCGCAAGCCCCGGGCCAGCTGACTCTCCCCGCCCCGACCGGGCGCTATCGCGTCGGAACGGTCGACCTCCACCTGCGCGACTCGAAACGCATGGATCCGTGGGTGCCCGGACAGCAGCGCGAGTTGATGGTCTCGCTGTGGTACCCGGCCACGCACACTTCCCGCTATCCCGCCGCGCTCCTCCCCAACAGCCAGCAGGCCCTGCCGGGCGGGGTGACCCTGCCCACCACTGCCGGACACACCGGCGCCCCGGTCGAACACCGGGCCGGCAAGCTGCCGGTGCTGCTGTACTCACCCGGCGGGCGCGGGAACCGGGCGACCGGCACCGCACTGGTTCAGGACCTGGCCAGCCGCGGCTACCTGGTCGTCACCATCGACCACACCCACGACACCGGCGATGTGGTGTTCCCTGACGGGCGACATGAGGGGAGCATGCTGCCGCCAGGCACCAAATCGCGCGACTTGATCGACGTCCGGGCGGCGGACGCCCGCTTCGTCAACGACCAGCTGGCCGAGATCGCCCGCGGCCACAACCCGGATGTGGAACACAAGCCGCTCCCCCACGGGCTGACCCAGGCCGTGAGCACGAAACACATCGGGATGTTCGGCGCTTCCCTCGGCGGAGGGTCGGTGGCCGCTGCCATGCACGCGGACCCCAGGATCGACGCCGGCGCGAACCTGGACGGCCAGCTCTTCGGCTCGTCGGAATACCAGCGGCTCGACCGCCCCTACATGCTGTTCAGTTCCGAGCACCACAACCGCAACACCGACGGGAGCTGGGCGCGGCTCTGGGACCACCTGCACGGAGAGCGGCTCGACCTGAAGCTACGCGGCTCCGGGCACAACTCCTTCGTCGACAACCAGGTCCTTTTCCCCCAGGCACCGGGTGCATTCGGGCTGGCCCCGCCCCAACTGGAGCAGATACTCGGCACGATCGACCCCAACCGCTCCATCGAAGTCCAGCGCACGTACCTCGCCGCCTTCTTCGACAAACATCTGCACCATCAGCACAGCCACCTGCTCGACGGCCCCTCGCGCCATTACCCAGAGGTCGACTTCGTACGCTGAACCGACCGAACGTCTCCGTCGACCACTGCACACGCCCCACCTCGTCCGCCCCCGCCGACTCCCTTCCCCGCCGACTCCCTTCCCCGCCGTCCCCGTTGATACTGGAGCGTGTACCAGGAATGGGATTCATCGGCGGTGCCAGGGGCAGTGGTGTGGACGCAGTCGCGGGACACGGACGCCGGCGCGGACATCCGCGTGCTCCCGGACGGCTGCATGGACCTGATCTGGACCGGGCGCCGGCTGCTGGTCGCGGGCCCTGACACGGCGGCGCACATGGTTCCGGTGCGGGCCGGTGACGCCTATTCGGGGGTGCGGTTCGCTCCGGGTACGGGGCCGTGTGTGCTTGGCATTGCTGCACATGAGCTGCGTGATCGCCGCGTGCCGTTGGACGAGCTGTGGCCGCAGCGACAGGAACGCGAAGTGGCCGAGCGGATCTGGGGCGCGGCGGACCGCACGGCCGCGCTGGAAGCGGTGGCGGCGGGCGCTGTGGCGTCGTCGGCGCGGCGCGGGCGAACGCGGCGGGACCGAGTACCGGAGGCGGTGCTGTGGGGAGTGCGGCACAGGCTGACGGTGCGGGAGCTAGCGCGCGAACTCACGCTGAGCGAGCGGCAGTTGCATCGTCGCTGTCTGGAGGCGTTCGGCTACGGGCCGAAGACGCTCGACCGGGTCCTACGGCTGGCCCGGGCCCTCGACCGGGCCCGAGCCGGGCTGCCGTTCGCGCAGGTCGCGTCGCTTGCCGGGTATGCCGACCAAGCGCATCTCGCACGGGAGGTGCGGGCGCTGGCCGGCGTCCCGCTGGGGCGGCTGCTGGCGGACGAATCAGCCGGATAGGGCCTGTCCGACCCTGACCTATCGGACAGGCCCTAGCTCGGCGAACAGGTCCACGGCATTGCCGTCGGGGTCATGAAGGACGGCATAGCGCATGCCCCAGGCAGCGTTCCAGGGTGCTTTGTGGCCCGCATGGCCCGCGGCGACGATCGTTGCGTACGTCGCGTCGACCTCGGCGGGGTCGGCACATGCGAAGGCGAGCGCGGTGCGGTGGCCGCCTACGGGCGGCGTCCAGTCGGGGTCGAAGGACCGGACGGTCTCGACGGTGTCCCAGGCGAGGCGGAGCCCGCCGGGCAGGGTGACTTCTCCATGGGGTGCGCCGTCCGCCTCCAAGGGCACGTCCAGTCCGAGCCGACGGTAGAACGCGAGCGAGGCTGCCATGTCGGAGACAACGAGGCCGATCAGGTCGATCCGGGGTAGAGGAGTCATGAGCGCCACGTTAGAGCCGGGGCGCATGGCGGTCTTGAACGAATCGGACGCGGCGAGGACTGCCGCTGACCGCACCTCCGCGCCGACCATGAGCCGGACCCTGGCCCGGCTGCTACGGGCGTTCGGCGACGATTCCCCTCAGCCGCACTGCCAGGTGAACATCGCGCGGTCGAAGCGGCGCTCGGCCAGGTCTTCGGGGCGTATGAGCCAGTAGAGGACGCCGCAGTCGCCCCACATCATGTCGGCGTCGTCATCCGTGTCGAACTGGGCGAGCAGCAGCCAGCGGAGAGCCTCCTCCTTGATGCGGGGGTCATCCCACGGGGGACTGCCCAGGGCGCCGCGGGCGACCTCGGTCTCCACATCGTCCTGCACCGGGTTCGCGTGGCCGCCGATACGGTGCTCCGTGCCCTCGAAGTGGTCCCACAGCGCCTCCTGGAACTCCTCGCCCCACAACGGGTGGTCGTCGGGCAACTGCGCGAACTCCCGGAGCACCACCGGGTGCCAGAGGTACGGTGCCGTCATCTCCACCCGGGCCGTCAGCGGCACCTCGGGGTACGGTCGAATCCCCTCCGGCGCCGCCCGCGAGGCGACGGGGACGCCTGCCGGTATGTACAGCACGCGCGCTCCCGCCCAGCTGTCGGGCTCACCGGGGTCGACCACCGCACAGCCGTCGTCCAGTTGCCCGTCGAAAGAGAAGAAGGCCAGCGTGCCGTCTTCCGGCAAGGCCATGTCGAGGGCGGAGGTGGGGAGCAGGGCGCAGTCGAGTGAAGCGACGAAGGCAAGCGGGCCGTTGCCCTCCCATACGGGCCACCCCTCGTCCTCCGGCAGCTCCGGCAGACCGCCGAGCCGGCCGACGACCGCTTCCGTACCCGCTTCCGTACCCGTATCCGTACCCTTCTCCAGGCGCACGCTCGGCCGCAGGAGGGCGATCCACCGCTCGGCGATCTCGGCGGGCAGGTGATCACGGGAGAGCGTATGCAGCGCGTCGGTAGTGCTATCCGTAGTGCTCTGTGTCATGGGAACGATGATGCAGGAGCCCACTGACAACGTGGCCGTCCGTGCTGCCCTGCCGGCCGACAGCGCAGTCCACGGTGGCCGCGTGCACTACAGCCCTTCTGATAGATCTCCGTGGGAGAAGGAGCGGCGTCCGGTGCGTGCTCTCGGCGTGCCGCGCGGAAGTCCTCGTAGCGGCGCTACTTGGGCTTTCGTGCGGTGCGGCGAGAGGGAGTGCCGGGCGTCGCGACGCCGCGGAGATCCATCAGAACGGCCCTAGCCTGGTCGTCCGTGACAGAGACCCTTTCGGCAGCTGGCGGCGGACGCTGAGAGCCGGTTGCCCAGGCAGGCACAGAGGCCCGACCGGGGCGCCACCCCGCGCACGGACTGCGCGCGCACGGGGTGACGATCCGGCCGTGCTTCCGGCGGGCTGGCTGCCCGGCACCGCCGTGGGGTATTCCTCTCCCATGCCGATATCCGCACGCCGGGCCGCGGTGGCGGCCCTCACCGTCGTGGCCACCGCCCTCGCCGGATGCTCCTCCGTCCGGACCCACCCCGACGCGAAGGGCAGCTCCGCACACACCGGAGCGCCGGCCCCCTCCTCGACCTCCTCTCCGTCCGCCTCCGGTCCGGGCGGTTCGATACCCGCCGGCCCCGGTCCCCAGCCCGCCTACACCGTCCAGCCGCAGCCGTCCCCCGGCTCCTGTCACGTCCGTCACACCGCCGGCAAGCAGCCACTGCCCGACCCGAAGTGCACCCCCGGGGCGACGAATCCCAAGGTCACGGCGGCGACGCTGAAGACGACGATCTGCCGCAGCGGCTACACCAAGGGCATCCGGCCGCCGGTGAACATCACCAGCCGCGAGAAGAAGGCCAACGCCGCCTCGTACGGCTATACCGGCCCCCTGCACGACGCCGAGTACGACCACCTCATCAGCCTCCAGCTGGGCGGCGACCCCAACGACCCGCGCAACCTCTGGGTCGAGCCGCCGTCCCCGGGACACCGCCCCGGCGCCGGGCCCAACAACCCCAAGGACGTGGTGGAGAACCGCCTCAAGGCCGCGATCTGCTCAGGCAAGACCGAGCTGGCCAAGACCCAAGAGGCCATCGCACACGACTGGACGACCGCGGAATCGGTACTCGGCCTCAAGCAGTAGCCCGGTCGGCGTGAAACCCAGGTTCAGCGCTGTGCTTCAGGTCGGTGCATCCGTGGGATCGGTGGAAACACGAGGATGCCGAACGAGCCGAAGGGCTTCGGCCCTGACGTCGGCGTCGAGCTGTGCCGGTGTTCTGTCGCCGTATGCGAGCGTGTCGTACGCGTCGTCCAGTTCGGCGAGCCGTTCCGCCAGGGGCAGCTCGTGCCCGAAGTGCTGGTGGACACGGAAGGCCAGCTCACGTGGGGACAGCTCGCCGGCCAGCATCCGAGCGGCAAGTGCTCGTGCGGCGGCTCCCCGTCCGGCAACTCCGTCGAAGGGGTAGAAGGTGAGGCCCAATTCGAGGAGTGCTGGGGGAAGGAGCTCGGGGACGTCGTACATCGCCTCCGCTCGTGTGCACGCCGCCAAGGTCCGCAGAGCTGGACTGTCGAGGCCGTCGACGAGTGCGTCACAGGCACCCGTAACGATGTCGGTGGCGCTGATCTCGCCAATGCTCCAAAGGGCGGCGCGGTCCTGAAGCTCGCGGGCTGCTGATGCGGTCGACGGCATGTGTCCATGGTCTCGCGGGGTTGAGCAGGTCGAGCGGGTTTCCCTGCGGTACCTGCCCGGCCGCCTCTTCCGGGCTGACATCACGGAGTGGATCGTGTGATCCACATCGGTGAAACTGAGCACCATGACAAAGGATCAGACAGCGTGCGATCGGGCTCCGGCGCGGACAACTGGCGACGCGGCGGGGCGCGTTCACTGCCTGCCGGCGAGCCTGTGCGGAATCGACAAGAGGGCACCGGTGAGAACCGGTGCCCTCCGTCATACGAGCCTGCTACGGCTGCGGCCTAGCGTCTGTCCGATGGGTCAGGGTCGGAAAGGCCGCGGCGTCTGGTGCACTCCGCTTCGCTCCGTCTCGGCTCTTCATGGATTCCTCGGAAGCCGAGCTGCATCGCAAGGCGCCGGAGCGTCTCGATAGCGGAGCTATTGGGATGTTTCGGCAACGCCGCGTGGGGGCACCTCCCAGCGTTAGCTGGGGGAGTGCCGTGCCAGACGCCGCGAGGTGCCGTGCCAGGCGCCGCGGGCCCGGCCAGGACCCATCGGACAGGCCCTAGCCCAGCGTCTTCAGCGCCGCAGCGTCGTACGGCGTCAGCTCCTCGACGCGGCCTCCCAGGACCTTTGCCGCCCACTGCGGGTCCTGGAGCAGGGCGCGGCCGACGGCGACGAGGTCGAACTCGTCGCGCTCCAGGCGGTCCAGGAGGTTGTCGATGCCCTGGACCGGGGCGCCCTCGCCCGCGAAGGCGCGGAGGAAGTCGCCGTCGAGGCCGACCGAGCCGACGGTGATGGTGGGCCTGCCGGTGAGCTTCTTGGTCCAGCCCGCCAGGTTCAGGTCCGAGTCGTCGAACTCCGGGAGCCAGTAGCGGCGGGTGGAGGCGTGGAAGGCATCGACGCCGGCCGCGGCGAGCGGGTTCAGGATCGCCTCCAGCTCCTCCGGGGTCTCGGCGAGCCTCGCGTCGTACGCCTCCTGCTTCCACTGCGAGTAGCGGAAGATCACCGGGAAGTCCGGCGAGACGGTCGCGCGCACCGCGGCCACGATCTCGGCCGCGAACTTCGTACGGGCCACGGGGTCGCCGCCGTAGGCGTCGGTACGGCGGTTCGTGCCCGCCCACAGGAACTGGTCGAGGAGGTAGCCGTGGGCGCCGTGCAGTTCGACGCCGTCGAAGCCGATGCGCTCGGCGGCCGCGGCGGCCTCGGCGAAGGCGCCTATGACGTCGTCCAGGTCGCGCTGGGTCATCGCCTTGCCGGCGTTCTCGGTGCCGTCGACGCGGATGCCGGAGGGACCGACGGCGGGGGCGTCGGCGTAGGGCGGCTCGCCCTGCTTGCGCACCATGCCGATGTGCCACAGCTGCGGCACGATCGTGCCGCCCGCCGCGTGCACGTCCTCGGCGACCTTCGCCCACCCGGCCAGCTGCTCCTCACCATGGAAGCGGGGGACGCGGTCGCTCTGCCCGGCGGACTCGTGGCCGACGTATGTGCCCTCGGTGACGATCAGTCCGACGCCCGCGGCGGCGCGACGGGCGTAGTACGACCGCACGTCCTCACCGGGTATGCCGCCCGGGGAGAACATGCGCGTCATCGGCGCCATGGCGATGCGGTTGGGAACGGTCAGGCCGTTCAGCGCGACGGGCCGGGAGAGGATCTCGGCCGCGCGGGACGCGGCGGAGGATGCCGTGGCGGTCATGGAGGTGCTCCTTGTCAGCATCAGTAGGTATCGGAGTAGGTGCCGGTGCCGGCGTCGGTGCCAGTGGCGGTACCGCTGTAGGTATCGGTGTAGGTATGTGTGACGTGCATGGGAGGCATCGGGTGCATCGGGTGCATGGAGGGCCAACCGTCCTGGCGGGCGCGGCATTCCGCCTGTCCGGCGGGCTCCGTGTGATCCCGGACGCCCCCGCCTACGGAGCTGCCGGGTGCGCCAGCGCCATGTCGAAGCTGTCCGTACCGCGGCCCTCGACGGCCAGCGCCGACGCCACGGGCGGGTAGCCGCTGGCTATGAGCGAGTACTCGCCCGCGGTCAGGTCGGTGAAGGCGTATGCGCCGTCGGCATCCGTGATGGTGGTGCGCACCACGTTCCCGGAAGCGTCCACCAGCGTCAGCCGGGCATCGGGCAGCAGGCGGCCGCCCTCCCCGGCGCGTACGGTGCCCCGCACGTGCAGACCGGCAGGTTCTGTGGCGTGGGGAAGCCTGACGCCGTACGCGACCGGAGTGGCCGCCGCCGTCACCGTGGCGGCCTGCGGCTGATGGCCGTCGGCGGCCGCGATCAGGATGTACGGGCCGGCGGTCGGGGCATCCAGCGCGTACCGGCCGTCGGGGTCGGAGACCGTGCGGCCCACCTGCCGTCCGTCCGGTGAGACGAGGGCGAGCGCGACACCGCCGAGCACCTCGCCGTCGGCGTCCCGCACCAGTCCGTGGAAACCGGCCCCGGCCGGAAGAGCATCGGCCTGGAGGGCATCGGCCCGAAGAGCATCGGACTGGAGGACGTCGGCCTGGAGGGCGTCGGACTGGATCGCAGGATCCGTAACCGGACCGTCAACGGGCGTATCTGCAACCGGAGTTGAAGGGGTGTCCGCGTTCACGTCGCCCGCTTCGGCGACCCGGGGGCCGTGCTGTCCGCGCAGGCCGAGCCAGCCGATCACCGCGACCAGCGCGAAGGCGACGGCCCCGATGCCGAAGGTGAGGGTGAACCCGGATTCGGCGGGCAGCGGCGGAACGCCCGCCGGCAGGTGCTCGATGGTCTTGGACGCCAGGATCGTGGTGACCACGGCGCTGCCGATCGCGCTGCCGGTGGAGCGGGAGATCGAGTTGATGCCGTTGGCTATACCGCTCTGGTGGTGCGGGACGCTCGCCATGATGACTGCGGGCATGGCGGCGTAGCCGAAGCTGACGGCCGCGCCGGTCATGAGGCCGGCTCCGATCACCGATCCGGTGTGGGCGTGTTCGAGCGCCAGCCAGCCGAAGCCGACGGCTCCGAATACGGCGGCCATGGCGAGCACGAACCGGGGGCCGCGGTGACGGACGAGCCGGCCGCCGATGGGCGACGCGAGCAGGGAGACGATCGCGCCGGGCAGCAGGAACTCGACGGATGCGCGGAGGATGGAGGCGTCGAAGCCGAAGCCGGTGAGCGCCTTGGGCATCTGCACGAGGTAGGAGACGCCGAGGAAGTTCGCGAACATGCCGAAGCCGACGAGGATGCCGGCCAGGTTGGCCATGAGGACCGGGCGGTGCACGAACATCTGCATGTCGACGAGGGGCGCGCGGACCTTGAGCTCGACCAGGACCCAGACCGCGATCATGACGACCGCGCCGGCGAAGGCGCCCAGGGTGCGGCCGGAGGCCCAGCCCCACTCGTGGCCCTGGGAGATCGGCAGCAGAAGCAGCAGGAGGGCGATGCCGAGGGTCAGCGCGCCGAGGAAGTCGGTGCGTCCGCCGGTCTTGTGCCGGGTTGCCGGGACCAGGAAGACGACGGCGAGCAGGGCGAGCACCGCGAAGCCGGTCGCCATCCAGAAGGCGTTGCGGTAGTCGGCGTCGGCGCCGGAGGTGAGCAGGCCCGTGGCGACGAGCGCGAGCCCGCTGCCGAACGCCAGGGTGCCGCTGACCAGGGCCATGGCGCCGGGCAGCTTCTGCGGCCGTACCTCTTCGCGCAGGACGGAAAGGGCCAGCGGGAAGATCGCGGTGGCGGCGCCCTGGAGCACCCGGCCCAGGATCAGCAGCGGCAGCGAGCTCGCGACCGCGGCGATCACGGAGCCCGCGACCATGACGACGAGCACGGCCACCAGGGTGGGCTTCTTGCCGTGCTGGTCGCCGAAGCGGCCGAGCAGCGGGGTGAAGACGGCGGCGGACAGCAGTGTGGCGGTGGTCACCCAGCTCACATTGGCGGTCGAAGTGCCGAGGTCGCTCCGGATCAGGCCCAGGATCGGGACGGGCAGGGTCTGCATCATCGATACGACCATGGCCGCCAGGCTCAGGGCGAGGACGATGACCGTCTCGTTCCGTCGCCCGGCGGCGGAGTCGGGGGCGGATGCGGCGTGGCTCATGGCTGGCGGGACCTTCTCAATGCTTCAGATCGTAGATGTTTAATCACATCAAGTACTTCCACAGACGGTAGCTCCAGATACTTAAGACAGTCAAGTAAATAATTGATGACCTGAAGCATCTTGAGTACGCTCCGGCCATGAGCGCCACCGCCCCGTATGCACCCACCAAGCTCCAGCTGCTGGAACTACTCGCCGCCATAGGCACCACCCAATGGCGCGATTTCGCGGCCACCGCCGCCCACCACGGGCTCACCGCCATGCAGGCCAAGGTCCTCGCCCAGCTCGACGACCCGCTGCCGATGCGCGGCCTCGCCGCCCTGCTGGTGTGCGACGCATCGAACGTCACCGGGATCGTGGACCGCCTGGAGACCCGCGAGCTGGTCCGCCGGGAAGCCGACCCCGCGGACCGCCGCGTGAAGAACGTCGTCGCGACCGACGCGGGCCGCGAGATCATCCGCCGCGTGCGCGAGGAGATGCAGGAGACCCATAGCGCCCTCGACGCCCTGGGCGAAGCCGAGGGCGCCACGCTCTACGCCTTGCTGCGACGCCTGCGGCCGACGGGGGAGGCGGACGCCGGGCGGCGGTGCGGTGGAATTCGTGACCGACCGGCCCCACAGCAGCAGTGCGGGGCCCGCACACACCGCGGGCCCCGCACTTCGGATGAGAGTTGACACACCGTCAGTGACTGGCCGCCACCCCTAGATGATGCGCCGAGAGGTATCGATCACATACCTACGGGCGTGGACCAGGAACTGCCAGGACTACTTGACGAGTTTGCCGATGGCGTTGGCTTCTTCGACCTGACTGGCCAGGAAGTCCCACGACAGGTTGATGTAGCCGCCGTCGCCCCAGTTGGCGCCCCAGGAGTTCTCGACGCGGACGCCCTGGTCGTTGTAGCCGACGATGGTGATCTCGTGGCCACCGAGGACCGGGTCCTCGCTGCCGCCGGGCTGGTACGAGTAGTCGGCCGCCTGCTGCTGGGTGACGTCCTGGAAGCTCTGGTGGACCGGGAGGGAGATGGCGACCGGCTCGCCGTCGGCGAGGGCCTGCTTCACGTCGGCCTGGATCTGGTTGCCGGTGTGCAGCTTGGTGTGGCCCGACAGCTTCCAGTGCGCGGCATTCTGGCGCTCGGCGTCGGTCGGCTGGGAGGTGAAGTCGAAGTCGCCCTGGCTGTAGTCCGACTTCGAGTCGACGCCCTGCGACTCGGCGATGCTGAACGTGTCGTCCGGGGTACTGCCCTGGTCGTTGCCCTTGGCTATCTGGGCGTACGTGTACATCGGCGCCTGCGGGCCGCCGGATATGCCCTGCTGCTTCTCCTGGATGCTGTAGCCGGAGTAGTCGATGGCCCAGGACACACAGGAGCCCACCTGGCCCTGGTTGCCCGGGTCGATCGCGTACTGGCTCAGGTCCACGCTGTTCGGCACGCTCTTGGGCGCGCCGTCCTTGTGCGGCGAGAGGTCCGCGAGGCGGGAGACGATCGAGGTGTGCGAGGAGAGCGTGTTCACCTTGCCGCCGGACGGCAGCTGCGCGCCGAGGGCGAAGTGGTGGTGGTGCGCGGCGGCGGGGGCGTCGTGCGCACCCGAGGCCAGGGCGATGCCGCCGGACACGACGGCGAGGGCACCGCCGGCGGCCACGGCGATGACGGCGCGGGATCTCTTGTTGGTCTTCTTCTTGTGCGAGGGGATCATGTGGGGTGGTTCTCCTCAGGTACGGACGTTCTGCGACTCGGTGCGAGTCGCGGGCCGCCGGCCGGGGGTCGACCGACGGAGCTCGGACGGTCCAAATGACCGGTTGGCGGGGTGGCGGGGTACGCCTGGGAACCCGCGGTGTCGGGCGCGGGAGTACGGAGTTGCGGAGGCCGGTGCACCGGTACGTGGGCCGAGCGCCGTTGCTCGTACGGAACCGTTGCGACGGGTGTCGCGCCGCGGCGGCGGAAGCGGTCCCGCTGGGCCCGTATGTGGTGCTGACCTACTGACCTGAGTCCTCTTCAATGCCCTAGCGAAGCAAGGGAGTTCAACAGGTGTTCCGGCCGGCGGCACACGGCACGGCTGCCCGGCGGTGGGCCGAGAGGCGCGTGGCTATCGCGCGGGGCGGCAGGGCACCGGGACGGCATCAGGGGTGCCCGCGGCCAGGGGCCGGGGTGCGGCGGTGGGCGCGCCGGGGCTGTGCGATAGGGATCCAGGCGAGGTCCGCAACTGAGTCTCCTTGCGTACGGCAGCAGCCCGTGCCCGTCGGCCGCCGGGGCGGTCGTGGTGCTCGGGCGGCTCCCATGGGTGTGGGGGGTAAGGAGCCTGAAGCGCCGGACTGCCGAATTCGGAGGGTCCATCGATGAATTGCGGTGGAACTTCTGTTCGGCGGGCCGACTGGGGCAGGAAGTTATGCGGCTCACACGCCGGGCGTCAATGGCCGTACGTCATGGGGCGGCGCACAGTTGGAGATCAGTTGCGGCATAGTCGAGGTGAATGTGCCAAACGTTTGAAGTGTGCCGATGTGGGGTGGTGAGGGTAGGGATTGTTCGCTCCCGTCGGCGGGGCGGCACCGGAGGTGCGTGGGGTGGCGTCGGCCGCGGATTCCCTTCCGTGACCAGGCGAGATGCGGACGGAAGGAACGCGTGGGGCGGGATGGACGCCGCAGTCGGAAGAGGGCGGCATCGAGGGGCGGGACCGGCCCGAGGGAATGCCACGCCGGGTCATGGCGGCGCCCGCTTCCTTTTCTTTTTCTTTTCTCTTTCGTGGGGTTGGGCATGCGAATGACGGTGCCGACGCAGTGTTCGCCGCCAAGACATTTACGGGGTAAGGAAGTTGCCGCTCAGGGAACTCGCCCCCGGCGCGACTCGACGATCCGCAACAGGTCTGGCTGCGGCCAACGACTTCTCAAGCCTTCCCCAAAACCGACCCACGGGCCTGTTAGGTGAGGCTTACCTGCTTTACCGTCTGTGGTCGTCCCCGCACATGCTGACTGGAGTCCCCTCATGTCCAGCACGAACATCGCCCTGCTCGGTGCCATCGCCGGCTTCACCATCTATCTGGGCCTGCCGATAGGCCGGCTGCGCACACCGACTCCGCGCCTGAAGGCCGGGTTGAACGCCGTGGCCATCGGCATTCTGCTCTTCCTGGTGTGGGATGTACTGACGCATGCCTGGGAGCCGATCGACGAGGGGCTGAGCAAGCACCAGTGGGGGCCGGTCGCTTCGGGGGGAGCCGTGCTGGCCGCGGGGCTGGGGATCGGGCTGGTGGGGCTGGTGTACTACGACGGCTGGATCGCCCGTCGGCGGCAGGCTGCCGCCCAGCGACCCGCCGGTCCGGGTGCCGCGGCGGTGACCGAACTGGCGCCTGCGGTACGCAGCCAGGCCGGCTCGCTCGCGCTGATGATCGCCACCGGGATCGGCCTGCACAACTTCGCCGAGGGGCTGGCGATCGGCAACTCCGCCGCTCAGGGGGAACTCTCCCTCGCCGTGCTCCTGATCATCGGGTTCGGTCTGCACAACGCCACCGAGGGTTTCGGGATCGTCGCCCCGCTCGCCGCGGAAGGTGAACGTCCCTCCTGGGCGACCCTGCTCTGGCTCGGCCTGATCGGTGGCGGCCCCACCTTCCTCGGCACCGTCGTCGGCCAGCACCTGGTCAACGACACCCTGTCCATCGCCTTCCTCGGCCTGGCCGCCGGCTCGATCCTCTACGTCGTGATCGAGCTGCTGGCCGTCGCCCGCAAGGCCGGCCTCAAGAACCTCACCACCAGCTGCATCTTCCTCGGCCTGATCCTCGGCTTCGCCACCGACGCGGTGGTCACCGCGGCCGGAGCATGAGCACGGCGTTCGCCGCGACGTGAGGCGTTCGCCGCGCTGTTCCGACCGCCGTACGCGGCATGCGTTCACGCCCGCCCGTCGGGAGGTTCGATCTCCGCCCAGATCGTCTTCCCGGCGGCATGGTGGCGCGATCCCCAGCGCTCCGCGAGCTGGGCGACGAGGAACAGGCCGCGGCCGCCCTCGTCGAGGGTGCGGGCCCGCCGCAGGTGCGGGGCGGTGCTGCTGCCGTCGGAGACCTCGCAGATGAGCGCGGAGGTGCGGATCAGACGGAGTTGGACGGGTGGCCGGCCGTACCGGATCGCGTTGGTGACGAGTTCGCTGACCAGCACTTCGATGGTGAACGCGATGTCGTGCAGGCCCCAGTCCGCCAGCCTGTTCAGGGCCTGGACACGGGCACCGGCCACGGCGGCCGGGTCGGACGGCACGTCCCAGGTGGCGACCTTGCCGGTGTCGAGGGCTCCGGTGCGGGCGAGGAGGAGGGCGACATCGTCCGAGGGCTGTACGGGCAGCAGGGTCTGGATCAGGTTGTCGCAGGTGGTCTCCAGCGAGCGGCCGGGGCGTTCCAGGCTCCGGCGCAGCAGCCTGAGGCCACTGTCGAGGTCATGGTCGGTGCCGGCGATGAGGCCGTCGGTGTACAGCGCGAGAAGGCTGCCCTGGGGCAGTTCCCACTCGGCCGTTTCGAAGGGCAGACCGCCCACGCCCAGCGGCGGGCCGGGCGGCACGTCGATGAGGTCCGCCACGCCGTCGGGCGTGACCACCGCAGGCGGGGGGTGGCCCGCGCTCGCGGCGGTGCAGCGGCGCGAGACCGGGTCGTAGACCATGTACAGGCACGTGGCGATGAGATCGGTGGAGATCTCGGCGGTGATGCCGAAGCCGGGCTCGGGAACGGGCTCGGAACCGGACTCGGAGCCGGACTCCGCGGTGGTGTCCTCCTCCGCTGCCAGATGGGTGACCAAATCGTCGATGTGGACGAGGAGTTCGTCCGGGGGAAGGTCCACATCAGCCAGGGTGCGTACCGCCGTCCGCAGGCGTCCCATGGTGGCGGAGGCGCGCAGGCCGTGGCCCACGACGTCCCCGACGACCAGGGCGACCCGGGCGCCCGACAGCGGGATCACATCGAACCAGTCGCCGCCCACCCCTGCCCGGGTGCGGGCCGGAAGGTAGCGGTGGGCGACCTCGACGGCCTCCTGGGCGGGAAGCCGTTGCGGAAGCAGACTGCGTTGCAGGCCCAGCGCGGTGGTGCGTTCGAGGGTGAAGCGGCGGGCGTTGTCGACGGCCACGGCGGCGCGTGCGCCGATCTCCTCGGCGAGGAGCAGGTCATCCCCCTCGAAGGGCTCGCGGCGCCGGTGGCGGGCGAGGACGGATACGCCGAGGGCGATGCCGCGGGCGCGCAACGGGATGACCATGATCGAGTGGATCCCGAAGTCACGGACCACCGCCGACCGTTCGGGGTCTGCCCCCTGCCACAGCCTGATGGCCTCGTCCAAGGTGCGGTGCAGATAGGACCGGCCGGTGGCCAGACAGCGGACGGGGGGCGTGGACTCGGGGTAGTAGTCAACCTCTCCCGGCCGGATCACCGCCTCGGGTGCGCCGGGGAGGACGGACTGGTGCGCGGCGCGGCGCAGGGCGACGGTGCCCGTGACGGACGGCTTCGGCTCCATCCCGCGGAACAGTGAGTCCAGCAGGTCGATGGTGACGAAGTCGGCGAGCCGCCCCACCGCCACGTCGGCCATCTCCTGGGCGGTGCGCATCACGTCGAGGGTGCTGCCCACCTGTGTACTGACGTCGTTGAGCAGGGCGAGCCGCTGCCGTGCCCGGTGCTGTTCGGTGACGTCCAGCGCGGTGAGCTGTACGTGTCGCACCACCCCTGCCGGGGTCTTGAGCGGGGACACGGTGACGGACCAGGTCCTCTCGCGTGCTTCCGGCCGGGGTCTGCCGTGCACCTGGAACTGTTCGGGTTCCCCCGTCCCGAAGACCCGGCGCATGCCCTCCTCGATCGTCGTGCAGATGTGGGGAGGCAGGATGTCCGTGATCCGCAGGCCCCGCATCTGCTCCTCGGTGAGGCCCAGCTCACGGGCCGCGCCGGCGCTCGCTCGTACGGACCGCAGGTCGGAGTCGTAGATCGCCACGGGCAGATGGCTCTGCGCGAACGCCACTTCCGTCGTCGCTTCTTCCGTCGTCGCTTCTTCCGTCGTCGCCTCGTCCAGGTCCGGTGACGGTCCCGGTGGCAGCCGGTCGGGCGGCGCGGCCACGATGAGCTGCTGGGCGTTGCCTGCCGCGTCGTACGACGGGTACACGCGCAGCCACACCTCAACGCGTCGACCGTCTCGGTGCCGGAGCAGCGTCGTCCCGCTCCACCCGTCGAGAGCTGCGGGAAGGCCCTCCGCGCCGTCCCCCTCGTCCCCCTCGTCCGCGCCGATCAGCCGCGTCACGGGGCGTCCGACGACTTCCTGGCGGGGGTAGCCGAGCAGCCGCTCGGCGTCGGCACTCCATCCCGTGACGATCCCCCGCGCATCGACGACCGCTGTGGCCGAGACGGCCGGATCCGGGAGCTCGCCGGAGCCATTACCGGGGGCGGTGGCACCGTGCATGTCCATCCACCGCCCATCCCCTCGTCGCTCTCCTCCCCTCCCACTTCTACCCGGCTTCGCAGGCACACGCAGTTCGGGGCCAGGCCCCTACGGCCGGCGCTCCCGGTTACGGAGAGTGACGCGTCGGCTGAGCTTGCTCAGTGACGCTCGGAACGTCACCCCTTACCATGGCCCCTCCGGCGCGCACCTCGCTGCGAGGGCGCGACCCTTCTTCCGCAGGAGTGTGACGCTGTGCTGCGCACCATGTTCAAGTCCAAGATCCACCGGGCCACGGTGACCGAGGCCGATCTGCACTACGTCGGGTCGGTCACCATCGATGCCGCGCTGATGGAGGCCGCCGACCTGCTCCCCGGCGAGCTCGTCCACATCGTCGACATCGACAACGGGGCCCGCCTGGAGACCTACGTCATCGAGGGCGAGCGGGGCTCGGGCGTCATCGGTATCAACGGGGCTGCCGCGCATCTGGTCCACCCCGGTGACCTGGTCATCCTGATCAGCTATGCGCAGGTGGACGACGCGGAGGCCCGTACGCTGCGGCCGAAGGTCGTGCACGTCGACGCGGACAACCGCATCGTGGCCCTCGGTGCCGACGCGTCCGAGCCGGTGCCCGGCAGCGGTACGTCACGCAGCCCGAGGGCCGCGCTGATCTGAGCCCGGCCGCGCCCCGGCCGGCCGGTCGGCGCAGGTGCCCGGCTCGGCCATCCGCGTGATGCCCCCCGTCAGCCCCCCGTCATCCGTGTCCGTTGCCCGGGTCCGGTGGTGTGACGGCCCGGCGGCCCGGTCCGGGTGCGTGCCGCCGGTGCGGCCCGTACGAGCTGCTGTTGCCGACCATCAGACCGCGGGGTGCAATGAGGCTGCGGCCCGACGGTCGCAGCCAGCGGCGTAGGTGTGGTTCCTCCCCCGCTCGGCCCCGCTCCAGCCGGGGAGGCAGTGATGACGTTTCCTGATCCCGGTGCCCGTCCCGCGGGGCACACCCGCTGGATGCGGCTCGGCCTGGTGTTGGTGCCGACACTGCTGGTATCCGCGGTGCTCCTGGCGACGATCGGCCTGGGCATCCTCCCCGTCTCGCTCGCGGTGTCCGCCCAGTCCCTGGTGCTCTCGGGACAGAACCTCAAGATCTCCGCCGACCGGCTGCAAGGCACCGGGTTCACCCAGTACGTCGGGGTGGACCGGGCGACGAACAAGGCGCACCCGGAAGCCCTCTCCGGCATCGAGTCGGCCGACCTGTACAACCTGTGCCAGTCGGTGGTCGTCCACATCCCCGGCGCCGGCCAGGCCACGCTGCGGATCGGCGCGGGCGGGGGCAGCAAGCCGGCGCACGCGGACCATCTCGTCGTCCATACCGACGACCTCGCCGGCACCGCGGTGTTCCGGAACATCACCATCGGGCAGGATGCCTCGACCTTCAAAGGCGGCCCCGGTGCCCCGACGGGAACCTTCGGGCAGCGGGCCGACGCCGTACGCATCGATCATCTGCGGCAGACGACCCGAGCGGTGAGTGCGGCCACCTTCCGGCTCACCGACCTGCATCTGACCGTGAAGGCCGGAGACAAGTCCTGCTACTGAACGGCCTTCTCCCTCCCGTGGTCAAGCAGGTCTCTCCCGATGGTCAAGCGGGTCCCCACCGATGGGGCAAGCGGGTTCCTCCCGCTGGGACAAGCGGGTGAAAGCGTCCGTCCATTGGGGTCCCCTGGTGCATCTCTGTGTCACCAGTGGGTCCTGTCGTAGTTGGCGATGCGTACCGCCCGAGACTCTGGTATCGGGGCTGCTCGGCCCGCTGATGGACCGGCCCCCGCTTGTCTGACGGGGAGAAGGATGACGAGCAACGCCGAAAGTGCCACCCAGACCACCGTGCGCGCACGTATCACGGGCCGCACCCGATGGCGGCGCCTGACCGTGGTCATGGTGCCGACTCTGCTGGCGTCCGCAGCGCTGTGCACCGCGATGGCGCGAGGCGCGCTGGCCGCGTCGTTCGGGGTGTCGACCAACTCGTTCACGGTTTCCGGCAGGACCTTCGAGATCGGGGCCAGCACGCTCGCCGGGCGCGGGTTCGTGCAGTTCGGTGTGCTGGACCGCGGCGCGCATGCCACGTACCCGGAAGCGCTGTCCGGCATCCGCTCCGCGGATCTGTACAACCTGTGCCAGTCCGTCGTGCAGAACGTGCCCATCCTCGGGCCGGTCACCATGCGGCTGACCTCGGGCAGCAGCAGGGTTCCCGCGCACGCGGACCGGCTCGTCGCGGACAGCCACGACCTGCGGGGCGACGCGCTCTTCCGCAACATCAACATCGGCCAGGACGCCGCAACCGTGCGGGGTGTGCCCGGCGTGCGCGGCGCGCCCGGCGGCTTCGGCGAGCAGGCCGACACCGTACGCATCGACCGCCTGCGGCAGCAGACGCGATCGGTGAGTGCGGCCACGTTCCGGCTGCCGGGACTTCACCTGAGCGTGAGGCTCGGCTCCCACCCGTGTTTCTGATGCTGTGTCAGGTAAACCACCACACTCGGGGAGCTCGACGTGAGTAGTGCGCGGCTGCGCGCGGGAGGTAGCAGCAAGGCAGAGGCCGACGGGCGGCGGCCGGGGTGGTGGAACTCCTTCCACGACTGGCGGCGCAGCCGCCCGTTCTGGGCGGGACTGTGGACGCTGCTGGCCGGGATCGAGATCCTCTCCGTCCCGATCGCGCCGTTGCCGATCATGGTGCATGAAGGCATCGCCGGCGTGGCGGGGTCGCTCATGGGGATCTTCATGGTGGTCCTCGCGCTCAGCATGTGGCTGGCGCCCGGATACCGGGTGTTCGCGGGCATCGCGACGCTGGTGCTCGCCGTCGCCTCGCTGGTGCTCTCCAATTTCGGCGGCTTCCTGATCGGTTTTCTGCTCGGCATCACCGGCGGCGCGATGGCGGTGGCCTGGGTGCCGTATGAGCGTGCTCCAGCCCGACCGCGGATCTGGCCGGACTGGGGCCGCGGCAACGGGACAGGCCGCCCCGGAGGGCCGGGCGGTCCGGGAGGGTCAGGTGGTCCAGGTGGTCCAGGGGGTCCGGGTGGCCCTGGTGGTTCCGGTGGTTTCGGTGATCACGACGGTTCGAGCGGTTCCGGTGGGGCCGACGACGCTGGTGGGCCCGGCGGGTCCGGCGGGTCCGGCGGGTTCGGTGAAACGGGCGGGTCCGGCGGGTCCGGTGAAACGGGCGGGTCCGGTGAAACGGGCGGGTCCGGTGAAACGGGCGGCGGGGGAGGCGGGGCCGGAGGCCATCGGGTCGGCGGCCGACGAGCCCGCGCCAACTCGCGTACGGGCCGTATGAGTTCACGCACCCACCGCATGCGGGCGCTCGGGGTGCTTCCGGTCGGGGCTCTGCTGACCGGCGGACTGCAACCGGCCGCGGCGCACCTCCCTCGGATGATGCCGAGCCCCGCCGGTCCGCCCAACGTGCCCGGGGGTACGGCGGACGGCAACGCTCCCCCGCACCTGAGCGTCTGCTCCGTGCTCAACGGTCTGCTGGGCGGGGCAGGTCCCACCACGCGCGGCACCGGAAGCGGCATCTCGGTGGGCGCCAAGGCGGGCCATGCACCGGACGAAGAGCGTGCACCCGATCGGCACGCCACGGACCCGGGCGTCACAGTGGACGGACCGCTGGGCCTGCACGCGTCCGTCGGCCCGCAGCTGCCGAAACCGCGTACCGAGACGGACGACGCACACCTGCCCAGACGCGGCCCCGACTCCGCCGCGCCTGCGCCCGCTCCCCCGCACCCCTCCGGAGCGGGCCTTCTCGGCTCGGTGGCCGACCTGCTCGGCCTGCACGCCCCGCCCAGAGCATCCGAAGTACCCGACGCACGTGACGAGCACGACGCACGCAAGGACCACGAGGACCGCCCGGCTGCCCAGCAGGACCACACGACACCGCGCCCGGCCCCTTCCGTACCGCGCCCGACCCGGCCGGCCGACCCGCCGCAGCACGGCCGGTCCGGCCACGCCGCCGCGCCGGACACGTCGGGCACCTCGGACACCTCGGACACCTCGGACACCTCGGACACCTCGGACACCTCGGACACCTCGGACGAAGAGTCGAGCCGCTCGGGCGTCGCCGCCGGCAACGTCGTCTCGCCGTCCACGCTGCGTCTGAACATCCCGCCGCTGCCTGCCGACGGGCGGTTGGACAAGCCCTTGTCGCTGCTGCCCCTGCACATCAAACTGGGCACCCCGTCAGGCCGGGACGAGCGCTCGCGCTGGTGCCTTCCGCACCTCTCGATCTCTCTCGGCCTCGGTGTCGATGCCGCCGCGTACCGCGTACGCACCGCCGCCCAGCCGTTCCGGGTCCGCACCCCCCTGCTGGTGCTCACCGGCCTGACGTATCACGGCATCACCGAAGTACCCACGGCGTCCGGCCCCGAGCGGGTCCTGGTCTTCACCGTGTACCAGGCCGATATCGCGAGCCTGCGCCAGACCTCGCCTCTCCTGTCCCCCCGATGCGGCCGCAACCAGCCCCCGCCGCCCGATCCGCCCTTCTACGGCCTGCCCGGCCTCCCGCTGCCCCTGCTCGACATGGGCATTCCCGGTATCGGCCATGTGGACCCGTTCGCCCCCGGTCCCTGGCATCCCTGCCAGGGCGAGTTGGAGACGGACGGCGCCCCCTTCGGCACGGCAGTTGCCACCGGCCATCCCGTGGTCCTGCTGACCAAGGTCCTCAGCGGCAACCTCCTCGGCCTGCTCCCCATCACCTTCACCCCGAGCATGCCGCCCCCACTTCCGCCAGGGCTCACCCTGCCC
Source organism: Streptomyces natalensis ATCC 27448 (assembly GCF_000935125.1). Taxonomy (GTDB): domain Bacteria; phylum Actinomycetota; class Actinomycetes; order Streptomycetales; family Streptomycetaceae; genus Streptomyces; species Streptomyces natalensis. The sequence goes on from NZ_JRKI01000029.1 coordinate 506,377, forward strand.
ATCCCGATCTTCTTCACGGACGTCACCGCGTACAACCAGTACCTCGGCGCCGACGAGTTGGACGTCCCCGGTCTCCACCAGACGGCGTCCCGCTGACTCCGCGGGAATACGGCGTGCCAGGCCGCGTGCGTTCGTGTGAGGTCTTGAAAGATGGAACCCCACCTCGTGACGGAAGAGCGGTTGCGGGCAGTTCTCGACGAGCTTGTCCGCAGGGAACCGCTCTTTCATCGAGCCGAGTTCGGAACAGCGAGGGCCGATTTCGAGGCCATGACAGCGCCGGACTTCTGGGAGACGGGTGCGTCGGGACGACGCTACAGCCGTGCGTATGTGCTCGACGTCCTGGAAGAGCGCCATAAGGCTCCGCCCGCTGAGGCGTGGGAGGCATCCGACTTCCACTGCCGGGAACTGGCCACAGATGTCTATCTGCTGACCTACACCCTGGCCTTCAACGGCCGGAGAACACGCCGGACGACGATCTGGCAGGAGCGCGCCGGCGGGTGGACGGCCCTCTACCACCAGGGAACCGTCATACGGGATTCCTGAGACACACCCTCAGCGGGCGGCCTCCCCGCCCGTCGCCGGATGGTCCCCCGCCCAGGCGAGCCGTCGCAGCCGCCGCCAGTCCATCGGGGGTTTCGCCCGCGGCACGCCGGGGCGGTGGCGGGGCAGGCGTACGCGGAGGGCGTGGGGCTGGATCGTGCAGCGGACGGGGGTTGGCAGGGTGAGGGCCTCGCCGTCGACGCCGGCCTGGATCTCGGGTTCGTCGGCGTCGACGACGACCTCCCGCGCGGTCAGCACGGTGAGGCCCGGACCGTGTCGGCCCGCCAGGATTCCGGCCGCCTGCGCCGCGTTGTCGACGGTGATGCCCAGGACCCCGAGGACGCCCGAATCCAGCTCATCCCGTCGTCCCAGTCCGGCCGGATCGCCCATGCGGTAGGGGTTGTTGCTGACGAGGACCGCCTGCGGCCCGTCGATGGCGGTGCCCGCGACGCGGACGGTCAGTCTCGGGCCGCGCTGGTGCGTCAGCAGGTCCGGCAGCATCTCCAGGGTGGTGTGCACCTTGTCGTTGCGGTAAGCGGGGCTCTGTACGACCGACGCGTAGGTTCCAAAGGACGCGTTGTTGACGAAGGCCCGCCCGTTGATGGAGCCGAGGTCGACGCGGAGTTCGACGCCGTCGGTGAGGGCGTCGAGGCAGCTCGCGGGATCGTCCCGGTCCAGGCCGAGGTCGAGAGCGAAGTGGTTGCGGGTCCCGGCGGAGATCACCATGAACGGGATGCCGTGTTCGGCGGCCACTGCGGCCACCATGGCCTGTGTGCCGTCCCCGCCCGCGACGCCCAGGAGGTCGGCGCCGTTGTGCACGGCGCTGCGGGCGAGCGCAACCACGTCCTCGTGGTGCGCGGTATCCAGCAGGTGCACCTCGGCGCCGAGTTCCTCCGCCCTTTCCTGCAACCGGAATCGGCCCACCTTTCCCCCACCCGAACGGGGATTCATGATCAGGAAGGGGCGCTGCGGGGGAGCCGTGCGGACTCCGGGCGCGCGGGCCCGCTGGGTGTCCTTGCCGAGCGCGGCTCCGCCGGCGGAGATCGCCAGTGCCCACAGGCCGAGCGAGACGAGTACCACCCACAGCAGACCGGCCCACACGTAGAGGAGGAGCACCACGATCGGGGCCATGGCGGCCAGGGTGCTCGCCAGCACTCTGAGGAGTCCGCGCCGCGTCAGCGCCCACCAGACGCCCGCCGCCGCGACGGCGAGTCCGGCCACCCCCAGGCCCAGGAGCGCGATGCTCCGGAGCCCGGCACACACCAGCAGGACCAGGGCCGCCGCGGCTCCGGCCGCCAGGGCCAGGACCGCGGTCCATCGCTGCGCCGTGCCGGGGCGAGTGCCGGTATCCGTATCCATGGCGGCTCCTGGCGGTCATGCGGTCCGGGCGGTCCCGGCATACATGTGGGGCGACACCTTGCGTGTCACCGCTGCGGCCTCCCGTCTGCCAATCCCACTGCCGGTGGTGACGCCTTTCATCACCCTGCGCGGGTGACCGGTGACCGGAGACCCGGTTCCCCGGGGGCGTCGGGGCACCTCCCGTAGACACCTCCCGTATGGCGATCATGGTTCGGAAGCCGTGAAGATGGAAGCAGACGTTCAGAGACGTTCACAGACGTTCACGACGCGAGACACCGTCCGACTCGGCCCGCCGCATCGTCCGGCGGTGTGCGGTGACCGGCGTGCGGCGGTGCCAGGGAGTCCGGATCCGGACGGTGGTGTCCATGCCCCGCAGCTCGGCCTCCGCAGCGGCGGACGGCGGTGGGGAGCCCCGTACCGCCCGTACGCGGACCACCGCCCCGGTTTCCGGCCACGGTGGCACGGCCGCGCACCTGGGGCCGACCGGTGACCCGCTGCTGGTCGCGAAGTTCTCCGTACCCTGCGTTCCGCGGAGCATCGTCCGACGGCAGCGGCTGCTGGAGCGGCTCACCGAGGGCGCCGCGGGCCCGCTGACCCTGATCACGGGCGCGGCGGGTACCGGGAAGACCACACTGGCCGCCGCTTGGGCGCGCGAGGGGGCGGCCCCGGGCCCGGTGGCGTGGCTGACGGTCGAGCAGGACGACCGGGCACCCGGGGTGTTCTGGGCCTACGTCCTGGAGGCATTGAGCCGTCACCAGATCGCGCTGTCCGATGAGGTGGGGCAGCCCGGCTCCGCCGACTTCGTCGACCGCTCCCTGCTCACAAGGCTCGCGGCGGCGCTGGCGCGCCTGTCCCGGCCTGTCGTGCTCGTGCTCGACGGCCTGGAGCAGCTGCCCGTACCGGCGGCGGCATCGGGCCTGGACTTCGTCCTGAACCATGCAGGACCGCAGCTGCGTCTGGTGCTGATCAGCCGCGTCGACCCGCTGCTTCCGCTGCACCGCTACCGCGCCGACGGCCGGATCCGGGAAATTCGCGGTCCCGACCTCGCGTTCACCCGGCAGGAGGCCACGAGGCTGCTGCGCGGACACGGTCTGGGGCGCTACGAGAACAGCGTCGATGCCCTCCTTGCGCGCACGGAGGGCTGGGCAGCGGGACTGCGGCTGTGCGCGCTGGAGATGCAACGGGCCGACGATCCGGCCGAGTTCGCCCGGTCGTTCGCCGCGTCCCAGAGCGCCGTCGCCGACTACCTGCTGACGGAGGTTCTCGACGCCCAGCCTGCCGCCACCCGGGAACTGCTGCTGTACAGCAGCATTCTCGACCGGGTGCACCCGGACCTGGCGAACGCGCTGACGGGACGCACGGACGCGGAGTGGATCCTGGCCCAACTCACCCGAGCCCACCTCTTCGTCGAACCGATCAACGGCACGCCGTGGTGCCGTTACCAGCCGCTGTTCGCCGAAGTGCTGCGCATGCACCTGCGCCATCACCGGCCCGGCCTCGAACCCCGGTTGCGTCGCCGGGCGGCGACCTGGCTCGCCGATACCGGGAGGCTCGCCGAGGCGGTGGAACAGGCCGCCGCGGCCGAGGACTGGCAGTGGGCCTGCGCGCGTATGGTGAGCCGCTCGGAGATCGGACAACTGCTCACCGGCCCGGAGGCACACCGGCTGGAGCGGGCCTTTTCGGGGATGCCCAGCGATCTTGCCGGAGCCGCGCCCGCGCTGGTCGCGGGTGCCTGTGCCCTCGCCCGGTACGACACCGCGGGCTGTGAGGCGTGGCTGGACCGGGCCGAGGAGGAGCTGCGCAAGCCCGGAGCGCGGCCCACCGGGGAAGCGCGGTTCGTGCTCTCCCTGCTCCGGCTTTTCGCGGAACCCGGGGCGTACGTCACCGAGCCCGATGCGTACGTCACGGAATCCGACGCGCACGTCACGGAATCCGATGCGCACAGCGGCAACAGCGTCGGCCACGCGGCGGAGCCGGTGGCGCAGCGGCGCCGCGAGCTCACCGAACAGGTGCCGCGCCAACTGGCCGAAACCCACCCGGAAATCGAGGCGCTGCGGCGGTACGGGCTGGCCTGCGCCCTCCAATTCGGCGCCCGTCCCGACGAAGCCCGGAAGGCGTTCGCGTACGCGGCGGAGGGCTGCTCCGGCGAGGTGGCCGAAGGCGTCCGGCACAGCTGCCTCGGCCGACTGGCCCTGTTGGAGGCGCAGTTCGGTTCGCTGAGCCAAGCCGAGGGGCACGCCCTGCTCTCTCTGGAGGTCGCCGGACACCGCTCCGTTGCGCCGACCCGCCGGTCCGGGATCGGTCACCTCGCGCTGGCCGCCGTCGCTCTCGAACGGGCCGAACTCCGCGATGCCCGCCGTCATCTCGCCCTCGCGTGCCGGTCCCCGGACGCCGGACACGACCCGGTCACCGACACCGAAATCGCCCTGACCCGTGCCCGGCTGGACCTCGCACACGGCCAGTGGCACGCTGCGCTCACGGCCGTCACGGCAGCCGACGCGTCTCCGCGGCCCCGTGCGCCGTGGTCGGCTCAGCGCATGGCTCTCGTGCGTGCGGCGGCCGAGCTGGCCCGGGGCGAGCCCGGGGCGGCGATCGCCGTCCTGGAGGAGTCCGGCCCTGGCGGCTCGGCGCACACCCTCGCCCTGGCTCGGGCCCGGCTCGCTGCCGGAGACCTCGACCGGGCCCTGAGCCTCCTCGCGCCCCTGGACCGCCGGCCGGGCGCGGGAACCGCGGAACGGGTCCACCTCCGCCTGCTTCGGGCCCGCGCCGCGGCCCTGACCCACGACACCGAGGCGGCATGCCGTCTGCTCCACGATGCGCTGGCCGCCGCTCGGCCCGAGAGAATGCGTCTGCCCTTCACCGACGCGGGCCCCTGGGTGTGGCGTCTGCTGGAAGGGCGGCCCGACCTGGCCGCCGGGCATGCATGGCTGCTGCCCGGCCCCGCGTGCGTCAACGGCGCGTTCCGTACCGGCGGCCGTCCACCGGCGCCCGTCGTGGTGGAACGGCTGACCGACCGTGAGCGTGAGGTGCTCCAGCGTGCTGCGGAGCTGATGTCGACCGAGGAGATCGGCGAAGCGATGTATCTGTCGGTCAACACGGTCAAGACGCATCTGCGGAGCATCTACCGCAAGCTCGCGGTCTCCCGCCGCAGTGATGCCGTACGGTGCGCGCGAGAGCTTCATCTGCTCCGGCCCACGAGCGGCGACGGAGAGGTCACCTCGTCCGGGTGATGCGGCCGGGCCCGGTAGCCGTCCAGCATCGCAGGGAAACGACGCACCGACGTCGGGGAGGCGCGCCCATGCGATACGAGTTCCGCGTCACGGGCCGTCTGTCGACGGTGATGGCCGAGGCGTTTCCCGAGCTGGAGAGGGTGCTCGCCCCGGAGCAGACGGTCCTCTTCGGCCAGGTCACGGACGAGGCCCACCTCTACGGGCTGCTCATCCGCTTCCAGGGCCTGGGCCTGCGGGTTCTTGAGATGCGCCAACTGCCGGAACCGTGACGGACCCCGTCTTGAGCACCCCTTGCGCACCGCGGGAGCGGGCCGCCCGTTACGGGTGATGCCGTTCGGCCCGGGGCGGGTGACGGTGTAACGGGGGTCTGTGCGAAGGAGCACGCGATGGACTTGTCGTCCTCGGCCGCCTCCGAAGGCGCTCAGGGACCGCTGAGCGCCGCTGAGCAGGCGGAATACGGGCGTCTTCGCCGGGCTGCCGCTGTGCGGCACCGCCGGCTGCGGTACGCCGTCACCTCCCTGCTGCTGGTTCTGGCCTTCGTCCTCGCCCCGCTCGGCGTCGTCGCCGCCTGGCTGGACTCCCAGATCTCCGATACCGGTCGGTACGTCCAGACCGTGGCGCCCCTCGCACGGAATCCGGCGGTCCAGGACGCCGTGACCAACCGTGTGACGACCAAGGTGGTGAGCTATATCAACACCGCGGATGTCACCGCCGCGCTCAAGCGCGCCCTGAAGAAGACCGGCGCCCCACCGGTCGTGGTCGACAAGGCGGATCTGCTCGCCGGGGCGTTGAAATCCGGCACCACCAGCGCGGTCCACGCGGTGGCGAACAAGGTGGTGACCAGCGACCAGTTCGCGGACGTATGGAATGCCGCCAACCGCAGGGCGCACGCGGCCGTGGTCAACGTCCTCACCGGAAAGGGCGGCAGCGCCGTCGAGGCCAAGGGGAACACCATCAGCCTCAACATCGGCACCGCGATCGACCAGGTGCAGAAGAAACTGGTCGATGAGGGATTCAAGCGGGCCGACAAGATCCCCGACATCAACAAGTCCGTCGTGCTGGTGAAGACGGACAAGCTGAACAAGGCCCAGAACGCCATGCGTCTGCTCGGCATCGTCGGGGTCTGGCTTCCCGTGCTGGTCGTCGGGCTGGCGGCGCTGGCCGTGTGGTCGGGGCCCGCGCACCGGGTCGCCATGATGAGCGCGGCCGTCGGCGTCGGAGTGATGATGGTCGTCCTGCTCGTCGCGCTCGCCTTCGCCCGAGCGACGTACCTGGATTCCGTGGGGCCCAGAGTGCAGTCGCCGCAGGCCGCGGCCGCCATCTACGACGACCTGGTGCGGTTCCTCCAGCAGAGCGCCCGTACGGTGCTGGTCCTCTCGGTGATCATCCTGGTCGCCGGCTACCTCTACGGGCCCGGGCGCGGCGCCCGCTGGATACGCTCCGTCACCGTCCGCGGTACCGAATCCGCCGGGCGGGGCCTGGCCCGGGTGGGTCTGCGCACGGGCGGCCCGGGCCGCTGGCTCGACGGTCACCGCGGCTGGACGACGGGGATCGTCATCGGTGCGGGGGTTCTGGCGCTGTTCCTGTGGAACTTCCCGACCCCGGGCGTCGTGGCCCTGGTTCTCGGGATCGTGGTGTTCGTCCTGCTGCTCCTCGGCATCCTCACCGCCGCCGGAACCGCTCCGGTGCCCCCGGGATCCGGTCCCGGTCCCCCTGCCGTCGACGGCGGCTGACCACCCGATGCGGCACGTCACGCACTGCATGCCGGGCCGATTCCGGGGATCCTGGAGCGGTGGCAGGTCACGGCGCGGAGCATGACGCCAACGAGCGGGACGGCAACAAGGGGCCGGAGCCGGCCGCGACCCGGAAGACCGACTACGCCGGCGCGGTCTACGGATCGCTGCTCGCCGCTTCCGTGGTGGCCGGGGCGGGAACCCTCGGTACCTTCCCACGGCTCGTGCTCGTACTGCTCCTGCTCGGCACCGGATTGGTGTTCTGGGCCGCGCACGTCTACGCCCGGCTCGTCGGGGACCGGCTGGTGCATCAGGCCCTGAGCCGGCAGGAGGTCCGCCGGGTCTGTGCCGACGAGTGGCCGATCGTCCAGGCTGCCGTCCCGCCGGCCGCCGCCGTGGCGGTGAGTCCCGTCCTGGGGCTCGGGCCGGAGGGGGCGGCGTGGCTGGCGCTCGGTGTGGCGGTCGTCGAGCAGGTGGGGTGGGCCACCGTCGCGGTGGTCCGGGCCCATGCCCCGCGCCGCCTGGTGCTGGCCGCGGGCGCGGTCAATCTTCTGCTCGGCTTGTTCATCGTGGTGCTGAAGGCCGGGCTGCACCACTGACCGCCGCTCGCCGGCTCCGGCCACCGCGCCCAGTCGGGCGACGCGTCACCACGCAACCGGATAAATCGCCCTTCACCCGCCTATTCTGAGCCGTCATGACGGCCGATCACACACCGTCCGGCACATCGGAACCTGCGGAGGTGCACGCGATGGGGCGCTGGCGGCCTCTGGCCATTCTCGGCACGGCCCAGTTCCTGATGGTGCTCGACACCTCGGTGATGAACGTATCGATCGGCCAGCTGGTCGAGGACTTCGATACCGAGGTCACCGCGATTCAGGCCGTCATCACCCTCTACACCCTGGTCATGGCCGCTTTCATGATCACAGGGGGCAAGCTCGGCGACATGTTCGGGCGCCGGCGCATGTTCGCCGTCGGACTGGCCGTGTACGGAACGGGCTCCGCACTCACCGCCGTGGCCCCCGTCCTGTGGGTGCTCACACTCGGCTGGTCGGTGATCGAGGGACTCGGTGCGGCGCTGGTACTCCCGGCCCTGGCCGCGCTCGTGGCCGGTGCCTACAAGGGCCGGGACCGGGCCGTCGCCTACGGGGTCATCGGCGGGCTGGCAGGGGCGGGCATCGCGGTGGGCCCGCTGCTCGGCGGCTGGCTGACGACGTATCTGACGTGGCGGCTGGTCTTCGCCGGCGAAGTCGTCCTGGTGGTGGCCATGCTCTGCCTCATCCGGTGGGTCGAGGACCACCCGCGGCCGCAGCCGCGGCCCCGGCTCGACACCGTCGGCGCCGTGCTCTCCGCCATCGGCCTGGCCATGGTGGTCCTGGGCGTCCTTCAGAGCAGCTCCTGGGGATGGGTGAAACCCCGGAACTCCCCGATCACCATCTTCGGCTTCTCCCTCACCCTCTTCTTCATCGCGGCGGGCGCCCTCGTCCTCTGGCTGTTCCGGACCTGGGAGCGGCGGCAGGAGAGCCGCGGGCGGAATCCGCTGGTGCGGTTCTCCCTGTTCGCCAACCCGCCGCTGCGCTCCGGCCTGAGCATGCTCCTCGCCCAGAACCTCATCCTGCTCGGCCTGTTCTTCACCATCCCCCTCTATCTCCAGGTCGTGCAGGGCCTCAACGCGTTCCAGACCGGTCTGCGGCTGCTGCCGGTGTCGCTCACCATGCTGCTGTCCGCCATGAGCGGCCCCCTCCTCGGCCGGTTCGCCGGGCCGCGCACGGTCGTACGGACCGGCCTGCTGGTGCTGTTCATCGCCATCGTGTGGCTGCTCGCCACCATCAAGCCCCGTATCGACGACCTGTCCTTCGCCCTGGCGATGGCCGTGCTGGGACTCGGTATGGGGCTCCTCGCCTCGCAGCTGGGCAACGTGGCGCAGTCCAGCGTCGGGGAGTCCGAACGCAGTGAGGCGGGCGGCCTCCAGTACACCGCCCAGAACCTGGGATCCTCGCTCGGCACCGCCCTCATCGGCGCCATCCTGATCGGCGCCCTGGTCACCGCATTCACCCACGAGATCGCCGACCACCCCAAGATCTCCGACCAGGTACGCGAGCAGGCCGGTATCGCCATGGAAGCCGGGGTCAGCTTCGTGAGCACCGACGAGATCCGAGCCGCGGCCGAGCGCGCCTCGCTGCCGCCGGCCGAGGCCGACGCGGTCGTCGACTCCTACGCCCAGGCCCAGCTCAACAGCCTCAAAACCGCCATCCTGACGGCCGCCGCCATCACGCTCGTCAGCTTCGTGTTCACCCGCAACCTCCCGGCGGAACGGCTCACCAGGACGGCGGCCCGCTGAGGTCCGCGCGAGCGCCTGGGCTCACCCGCAGCGGGTGATGTTCCTGCCCCCGCGGTGGCCGAGCCTGGAGGGGCGACCACGAGGGCCAGGAGGCAGTCATGGGCAACCTGTACTTGGCGTACGACTATCCGGTGCTGGGCGCGTTCTGGACCGTGATGTGGATCTTCCTGTGGATTCTGTGGCTGATGGTGCTCTTCCGCGTCATCGCCGACATCTTCCGTGACCACACACTGCACGGATGGGCAAAGGCCGGCTGGCTGCTTTTCGTCATCATCCTTCCCTTCCTGGGCGTCCTGATCTATGTACTGGCGCGCGGCAAGGACATGGGCAAACGCGAAGCACAGCTCGCCAAGCAGCATCAGGAGGAGTTCGACACCTACATCCGGGAAACGGCGGCACCCAGCGGCGGCGCGAGCCAGGCAGACGAACTGGCCAAGCTTGCGGACCTCAAGGCAAAGGGCGATATCTCGGAGGACGAGTTCCAGCGGGCCAAGGAAAAGATCCTGCACTGACGGCCGGTCACGAAGCCCCGCACGACGCGGCGTGGGCCTCCTGCGGGTTTCTCCGTCATCGGCCATACACCGGTCAGCGTTGGTAAGTGCCCACCAGCACGCCGCTCGCCAACTCCCTTGCCTTCACCGCGCGATGCACCGCATCGGCCGTCGGCCGTTCCCGCAAGGTGAGCGGCTGCGACACGGCCCACAGGCGGAAGAAGTAGCGGTGCGTCCCGTGCCCGGAGGGAGGCATCGGACCGCCCCAGCCCACCCGGCCGAATCCGTTGGGCCACTCCTTGCCGCCGGGCGGTGGCTCCCCCTCCGCCGCACCGGAACTCCGCGGATCGATACCGGTGACCAGCCAGTGCAGGAACGACCCGCCCGGGGCATCAGGGTCCTCGCAGAGCAGGACCAACTCCGACGTACCGTCCGGCACCGCCGACCAGATCAGCGGTGGCGAGACGTCGTCGCCCTCCCCCGTGTGGCGTCGAGGGATCTCCGCGTGGTCGGCGAACGCCACGCTCCTGGCTCAATTCCCGTCATACGCCCGGCCCTACCCGCAACGGCCCGGTCGGGACCGGCCCCCGCGGGCAGAACCCCCGATTGGCTCAGTACGCCGGCCAACCAGCCGGGAAGCGCAAGACGGACCTACAGGGAGCAGCGCATGCCGCACCGGATGCCGACGAGGATCCTGCTGGAGGGACGTCCCGGAGCGGGCAAAACGACCGTTGTCCGCCGGTTGGCCGCACTCCTGCGCACCCGTGGGGTGGTCGGCTTCACCACGGCGGAAATCCGGCAAGGCGCGGCCCGGGTCGGTTTCGCACTGGAATCACTGGAGAGCGGCCGCCAGGCCGTACTCGCCCATGTCGAGTTCCCGGGGCCACCGCGGGTGGGCCGGTACGGCGTCGACCTGGGTGTCATGGAGCGGGTCGCCCTGCCTCCGCTCAGATCGGCGGCGGCGCATCCGGTTCCCGGAGACCTCGTGCTGATCGACGAGCTCGGGCGTATGGAGCTGGCGTGCACCGGGTTCCAGGACGCGGTCCGGCGCCTGTTCGCGTCCGACATCGACATCGTCGCCACGGCCCACGCCAAGAACGACCCGTTCACCGACGCCCTCAAGCGGCGCGCCGACATCGAACTCGTCCAGGTGACCCGCGCGAACCGCGACGCCCTCCCCGGGGTTCTGGCGGCCCGGCTGGAGAGTCCATGACGGCCTTCATCTCACCGGGTGCGCCTTCCGCGAGTGCCCCGGTGGCGCGTCCATGCCCGTTCAGACCGTGCTGACCGGGGCCGTCAACTCCTCGTGGGATTCCGGCACTACGGCGTGTGCCTGCGTACTGATGAGGTCTCCGGGCTCCAGTGCCCCACTTCCGGAGAGGTCCACGTGCACACGAAGGCCGTAGGCACCCCTCGGATCGAGGTCGGGCACGTCGACGCTGAAGGGGATCCGGCCATGCGGGGCGAGGGGGACGTCCGTCTGGACATGCGCGGCCACCACGGTGGAGGGGGCGTCGGCGAGGGAGACGTCGCGGACCTCTACCAAGACCCTGGCGGCCTGGGTGGCGGGCGCGTCGGCGGGCAGGGACACGATGCCCCGGACGGTGTGCGTCATGCGGTGCTGCCGGCCAAGGTCTGCGACACCGTCGCTCGTTCCGGTCCGCGTTCGTCGATCCGTGCCAGGAGCGCCGCGACCTCCGCGCTGATGGGCAGCCCGGCCCGCTGCTCCACGAACAGCCATTGCCCCGCCGGATTGACCTCGAAGAACACGTACTGCCCGTCCGGACGCCGGCGCAGATCGATGGCGCCGTAGACCAGACCGAGCCGGCGCATGAACCGCAGCAGCGCGTCGGTGAGGGCCGGGGGGAGAGTCACCGGCCGTACCCGGGCTTCGTCGACCACCGTTCTCATGTCGACGGGATAGCTGGTCGCCGAGGCGTCGATCTCGGCGGCGAAGACCCGCTCCCCCACCACCGTCACCCGCAGGTCGGCTCCCGGTACGAACTCCTGGAAGATCACCGGGGCGTAGCGGACGGCGTCCAGGTGCGCCAGGTCCGCCGGCCGTACGAGCCTGGTTTCCCGCCAGGCTTCCGCATGGGCGAGGAAGGACTTGAAGACCGTGCGCCCGACGCCGACGTCCTGGATGAACCGGCGTGCCCGCTCCGGCTGATTGGTGACCAGGGTGCGCGGCAGCGTCAGGCCCACGCGGCGGGCCGTCTCCCACTGGTACGGCTTGTGATGGGCGATGGCGTCGAGTGACGGTGGGTTGATCCAGGAACAGCCGAGCCCGTGGAACAGCCCATGCAGCGCCTGGCTTGTCTCACTGGCCGCGAAGCCCTGGTCCCGGGCCGTGCGCAGGGTCCGGTCGACGGTGAAGGGACGTACCCGTCGCCACCACGCGACGCGGCAGTTGTCCAGTGACGCGGATCCGGTGGACGCGGTGAGTGTGCAGTCCGGCGGCCCGCCATCGGAATAGTCGAGGTTGATCACGCCGTGGGCGGGAAAGTCCGCCAGGTCGAAGCGCACGACCTCCCGGCCGGCTGCCTCCAGCCGGCCCATGACGTCCAGGGTGTGGTCCTCGTCGTAGGAGATGACGAGGATCATCGCATCTGCCCCACACTTCCACTGCCGACGAGCAGCGGACCCAGCTGGGCCACGAGGCTTTGCTGGCTGGCAGTCACGGCGGCGAGGCCCTGCTGGACGGAGCCGAGCAGCTGGGTGAGCTGACGTACCTGCTCGGCCAGCCCGTCGGGCTGCCCGGTCAGCGCGGGTGACTGGTGCGGGGTGGCGAGTACGAAGGGGCTGGCGGCGGCCGGGCTCATCAGGTCGTGGCCCGGGAACTTCATGGCAACGTCATGAGCCGGGATCTTCGCGGGAATGTCGTGGACCGGCATCTTCGTGGCAAGATCGTGTACCGGGTCCTTCCCCTTGACGGGCACGGTCGGGTACAACGCCTGGACACCGGCGAGATCGCCCTGCGACAGCCCCGTCCGCTGGCCCATCACCACACCGGGAGGCAGCGGCTGCTTGGCGGTGATTGTCGGCCAACTGGCGTCGATCGCAAAGGCGTTGGGCGGGTAGTGCATGATCGACCCGAAGTCGTACGGCCCCATGTCATCACCGTCGGAAATCTGCTGAAGGAAATTGTGCTGCTGTTCCGGCGCGATGTTGGAGAAGTCGATGGAGATGAACTGGTCGCGGTCCTCCCGGCTCTGCTCGTGCCACAGCCCCACCGTGTGACCGATCTCGTGGATGGCGTTTCCGGCGGAGCAGTTGTCGCCCAGCGTGATGAGTTGCATGCCGCCCCGGCGGCCGACCCAGGACGAGCACCCGCCGCCGGGAACAAAGCGCACGAAGTCGGGGAACAGCGCCGCGTTGTCGGCGGTCCGTGCCTCGAAGCGGATCCGGGTGTTCGTCCTCCAGTGGGCGATGGCATCGAATACCCGGCCCTGGTCGGGAAGGGCGGGGTCGATCTCGAACGGGATGGTCGCGTTCGGCCAGCGGAATTGCTGCCCGGTAATCCCGATCGACCGGGGCATCAGCTCCTGACCGCCTGCGGACGCGGCCTCGGCCACCTCCGCCACGGTGCCGAGGACGATGTCTCCCTCGACCACCGCCATACCGTCCACCTCTGCGTACTGGACGCCCTTGCCGAGGAATGTCACGCCGTCCAGCAACGCGGTCCCTGCAATCGGGCCGGACCGGCACTCTCCGGAGCCACTGCCCTGGCTCTTGCTTCTGCGCCCTCCCCCGGTCGCGGCCGTCTTGCGGGCTGCGGTGGACTTTCGTGGGGTGGCTTTCTTCGTCCGGCGGGGGGATTCCGGCGGCTTGGCATTCATGGTTCACCTCGGGAAGGGGAGAGCAGGGGGCGGGATCGTGCTCCCGATTCCTTCCCATCGGCTCCGGATGCCTCCTACCGCCATCCGGGCGCTTGGACGGGTCCACTCGGACAGCGCCCGTCCGCTGTGGCCGCTCTCAGCGCATGGGGACCTTGACGTCGGCCGTCCGCAGCACGCCGTAGACGGACCACAGCACCGAGACCAGCGGTACCGCGACGACCGCGCCAAGGACGCCCGCCGTCACCGCGCCGCAGACCACGGAGAGCGCCACGACGACGGGGTGCAGTCGTACGGCGCGGCTCATCACCAAGGGGTGCAGCACATGCCCCTCGATCTGGCCGATGACCACGATCAGCAGAATGAGGATGAGGGCGACCAGGGGACCCTTCACGGCGAGGGCCACGACCGTGGCCACCGCCAGGGCGATGGGTGAGCCGACGAGTGGGATGAAGGCGGCGAAGAACTCCAGGACGGCCAGCGGGAGGACGAGCGGGACGCCCAGGAAGAAGAGCGCCAGCCCCACGAGGACCGCGTTGGTCGCGGCGACGATCACAATGCCGCGGGTGTAACCGGTGAAGGTCGTCCATGCGGCGTACCCGCTGATACGAGCCGCGCCGCGCCTCCGCTCCGGCAGTTGGCCGCCGAACCACCGCCACATCCGCTCCCCCGAATGCAGGAAGAAGACCGAGCAGAAGAGTGCCAGCAATCCGGCCGTCAGCACGTCCACCAGCTGGCCCACACCGCTGACCGCGGCGTTGAACAGGCTCGAACCGTGTGTGGCGATGAATCGCGACACCCACGACTGGAGGCGGGCCAGGGCTCCGTGCCGGAGGTGGAAGGGCGCGCCTTCGAGCCACCGTTCGGTCCGCGCCAGATCGCCGCCGAACTGCCGGCGCAGCTCTTGCCACTCGGCGGCCACATTCGCTCCGATCAGGCTCAGCACCCCGAGGACGAGCACGAGGGCGAGCAGCAGTCCGAGTGCGACGGCCGCCGAGCGCGGCATCCAGCGGTGGAGCAGATCGGTCAGCGGCCCCAGGAGGGCCGTCACCACCAGGGCGAGGAAGACCGCCAGCGTCACCTGGTGGAACCGTCCGAGCACCATGAAGATGACGTAGACGGCGGCGCCCACGACGAGCAGGCGCCAGGCGTACGCGGCGGCCGCCCACAGCAGCGGAGAGAATCCGTCATGGCCGCGGGTCGGATGCGCTCCCCCGCCCAGCCGCCCCGCGCGGGCCGTGCGCTCCAGGGCGCGCAGGCGCTGCCGAGTCGTCCGGCGAGGTACGGCAAAGGACCGCTCGCGCTCACCACCGGGTCGGTTCCGCACCCGCCGCCGCCACCTCCTGCCCGTCGCGTACCGAGGCCCCGCAAGGGGGCCGTTTGCGCACGGGGGCCGGGCGACGGCACCCGTGCATGCCCCATGGTGGTATCACCTCGGAGCGGTCTTCGAACGTGTACGGGCGGGCTTTCCCCCGAAGGCAGGGCACGACCTTTCGCGCCCACGCCGACCGCAGCCGAGCGGGCGTGCCCCTCCCCGGCGTCAGGCGCCCCAGATCTTCCGGTAGGCCTGGCGGTAGCCCTCGGAGTCCCAGGACAGTGCGCCGCCGCTGTTGGTGGCGGTGGCGATGTGGACGGGGGCGACGTATCCGCTGGCCGGGGCGCCGGCGAAGGCGCGGTTGAATTCGTCGATGATCTGCCAGCCCTGTTCGGAGAGCGGCTCGGGCACGGTGGCGGCCTGGAACTCCTTGCCGTTGACGCGCTGGAAGGCCGATGGATCGCCGTCACCGGCACCGATGTTGAAGGGGGCGCCGGCGCCGTCCTTGCCCGCGGCGCGCAGGGCGGGGGCGGCGTGCTGGAAGTACAGGTCGTTGATGGCGGCGGAATAGGTCCACTTGCCGCCGAAACGGGACAGCAGGGAGCGGACTGCCCCGATGGAGCGGGTGTTGGCCTGGGGAATGGGGATGTTGGTGTAGCTCAGCAGCTTGGTGCCGGAGCAGGTGGCGAGTTCCTTCTTGATCAGATCGGACTTGTGCTTCGCGAAGGGTATCGAGGCGTCGGTGAACAGGACGACGCCCGCGTGGCCGTTGGACCGTGCGATGATCCAGTCGGCGCTGATCTTCGCGACGTCCTCGACCCGGGAGGTGATGTTGCTGAAGAGCTGCGGATCCTTGCTGGGGCCGGGAGCGGCGGTGGCATGCCAGCCGATCAGCGGTATTCCCGCCTTGTTCGCTTTTTTGACGTCCGCTGCGACGGACCGGGGATCGAAACCGCCGATGACGATGCCGTCCGGTTTGAGGCCGAGGGCCTGCTTGAAGGCGGCCCGCATGCCGTCGGGCGTGCCCTGGCCGTTGAGGGTGCGGGCGTGCCAGCCGAGGATCTTGGCGGCTTCCTCGACGCCTTGGGCGACGCCGGCGACGCCGGGGTTGGTCAGGGTCTGGGCGATGTAGACGACGGTTTTGCCGTGGACGGCCTTGGGTCCGGTGGTGGGGCCCTTCCAGGGGGCGTTGACCTCCTGTGCCCGCTGGACGGCCCGCTTGGCCCGGGAGAGCTCGGTGGGGCAACCGGGCTTGGCGGCGCTGCGGTGGGATGCGGTGGTGTCGGCGCCGGGTTGGCAGCCGGCGGTCGCGGCCATGACCAGGAGTGCGGCGGCTGTCACGACCGCCTTGCGGGTGGGGTGCACGGGTCTCCTCGCAGGGCGGGATGAGGATGTGGGTCGGGGTGGGGGGAGACAGGTTACGGGTGGCGAGATTTCGACGGTCATCCGCCGTCGGAATTGGGCGCACGCCGCTGACATCGACCCCTCGCTCGTCGGCACATCGGCTCACGACCCGCTGGTCAAGGCGCTATCGCGCCAAAAGTGACAAAGAGCTGAATACCGTTTGACCTTTGATGGGGCACGTCTTGCATGCCTCCGCACACGCGGTAGTGTTCGCGGCCTGTTGGACGTGTGGCGCAATCTTGTCGCTCGCATTCCGGCATGAACGTCACGGGCGTCGCGTCACGCTCACCCCTCGTCGGCGGTCGGCAACAACAACATTTCGGTCACCGCTCAGGAGCACGTCGTAAGGAGGCCGGGGTGTCTGTGGACACAGTGGACCCGCCGCACGAGGTGGACCCGCCGCACCAACAGGACCCGTCCCGGCGTTCGCCGTTGAGGCCGCGGTTCCGTCAGCGGGCGGGCGCGCTCCTGGACCGATGGCCGTTCCGGCGGAAGCTCAACGTTCTGGTGATCGCGCCCGTCGCGGTCGTCGGCGTGCTGCTGGGCGTCGGCGTCGACGCTCAGGTGGACAAGGCCCTGGACGCCGACCGGACCGCGGAGCTGGTGCGCGACAGCGAGCAGGTCACCAGGCTGATCAATGACGTCCAGGCCGAACACCGGCAGGCGCTCCTGCTGTCCGTGGAGCAGGAGTCGGTCCGGCCCGGCGCCGCCCTGCCCTCCATCACCACCTACCGTCGCACGCAGCAGGACACCGATGAGCAGGTGAGCGCCGTGCATTCCGCGTTCGGGGCGAGCCTGCCGCGGAAGGAAGCACAGGCCCTCGACTACATCCGGGACCTTGCCGTGCTGCGCGACAAGGTCGAGCGGGGCTCCGTCCCGGCCGCCGGCATCGATCCCGCGTACGCGGCCGCGGTCGGCTACCTGATCGACGGCATCGGCCTGGACCGCTTCGTCGGCAGCTCGTCGTCCTCGGTCATCAACCTTCTCGACACGGTACTGCGCGCGGACGCCGCCCACGCGGCCTTCGAGAGCGGGGTGTTCTCCGCCCAGACCCGGGATGCCAATGCGCTCACCGAGTACACCCGTGCGGTCGGTGCCCACCAGGTCTACGAGGAGCAGACGGAACGCTTCGGCCGGATCGCCGACCCCGACCAGGTGCTGCGCCTGAGCGGGATCGAGCGGGATGCCGAGGAGAACGGCATCGAGGCGCAGTTCGCGGAGCTCCAGATCGACCCCGGCTCGTTGCAGGGCCAGACCCCGCACCAGCTGCGCAAGGCGATCGCCGCCGGCACCCGGCAGGCCGAGGCCCGGCTCGCCATCACCCGGTCGCTGATCCAGCAGATCGCCGCGCGGGCCGACGGGCTCTCCCGGGACTCCCTGGACAACGCGCTGGTGATGCTCGCCCTCGCCCTGCTCGGCTTCGCCTCCTGGCTGTCCTTCTCCGTCCTGGTCCGGCGGTCGGTCGTACGGCCCCTGGCGGCCCTGACCGGCGCCGCCCAGCAGGTCGTCGACGTGGCCGGCGAGGAACTGGCCAAGGTCGAGGACGACGAGTCGGCGGACGGCACCCCGCTGCAACCGCAGCCGATACCCGTTCCGGTCCGCGACGAGATCGGGCATCTGGCCGAGGCGTTCAACCAGGTGCAGGTCACCGCCGCGGCGCTGCTGGAGCGGCAGGTGCTCAGTCGCCGCAACGTCGCCGAGATGTTCGGCAACGTCGGACGCCGGGTCAGCAACCTCACCTCGCGCCAACTCCTGCTGATCGACGCCGTGGAGCGCGAGGAGACCGACCCCGACGTCCTGGAGCGGATGTATCGCATCGACCACATCGCGGTACGCCTCCAGCGCAACGCCGACAGCCTGATGCTGCTCGCCGGCATCCGCGACCCCGAGGTGGAGGCCCGGCCGACCGCCCTGGTCAACGTCATCCGGGCCGGGCTCGGCCAGATCGAGGGGTACCAGCGGGTGTCCCTGCGCTCCGAGACGGAGATCACCGTCGCGCCGGACATCGTCGACGATCTGACGCTGATGCTCGCCGAACTGCTGGAGAACGCGGTCTCGTTCTCCCCCTCCGACACACCCGTCGAGGTCGTCGTCCGGCCCGGCACCGACGTCACCTCGGACGGTGGTGCACTGATCGAGGTCATCGACCACGGCCTCGGCATGAGCACGGAGCGCCTCGACGAGGAGAACGCCCGGCTGGTCCGGCGGGAACGGCTCGACCTCGTACCGACCAAGGTCCTTGGCCTGTTCGTGGTCGGAAACCTCGCCCGGCGCTCGGGCATACGGGTCGCCCTGAGCCGTACGCCGGGCGGCGGGGTCACCGGCACCGTCTGGCTCCCTTCCGCGCTGCTGCTCGCCGTGGATCCGGCCGCCATGTCGGGCCCGGCCTCGGGCGTGACCGAGGCGGGGGCCGCGGAGGCGGATGTGGACGGCGCCGGTGCCCTCTCCGATGGCAGAACTGACGCCATGTCAGACGTGACGTCAGACACCACGTCAGGCCACCACCCGGCAGCGCCCGAGCGGGAATCCCGCACGCCCGAGCCCGAACGCGAGCAGGATCCCCGGCCCGCTCCCGTCTCCCCCACTCCCCTGCCGTTGCGCCGGACCTCCGCCGCCCCGCCCGAACCGCGCCCGGCGCAGCCCGGCCGGCCGCTGCGACGGCGGGTACGGGGTGCGACGCTCGGGATGACCGCCCCGGCGGCCGACCGCGGGGCCCAGGCGATGCGCCGGCCCGTCGACGCCGACGCGGTCCGTTCGGAACTCGATGAATTCGAGGCCGCCGTACGCAGGGCGGAGCAGGAGAGTGCCCCTGCCCCTGGGGACCCAGCATCTTCGCAACACCAGCAAACCCGGAAGGAGTCGGGCAGTGACCACGCCGACAGGTAAGAGCGGTTCCGAGCGGACGGAACCCACCGATCTGACAGCCGCCGCGGCCGACTTCACCTGGCTGCTCGACCGGTTCGCCACCCAGACCGCCGGTGTCGTCGACGCCATCGCGGTCTCCTCCGACGGTCTGCTGATCGCCGTCTCCCAACTGCGCGAGCAGGCCGACTCCGAGCGGCTCGCAGCGATCGTGTCGGGCGTGACGAGTCTGGCCGCCGGTGCGTCCGGCAATTACGGCCTCGGCGGCCTCAACAAGGTCATCATCGACCTGGAGGGCGGCCATGTGCTGGTGTCGGCCATCGGCTGCGGTGCCGTTCTCGGCGTGGTGACCACGAAGGAGGCGAAGCTCGGCAACATCGCCTACGAGATGACCCTCTTCGCCAACCGGGCCGGGAGCGCCCTCACCCCCCAGCTGGTGCTGGAGCTGAAGAAGACCGCCGGCGCCACACCGGCCCGCTGACCCGTCCCACACCGCCGAGACAGCGGTGCAGGGCTTGAGAAGAGGAGCATGATGGCCGGTGGTGAACCAGGACCGGACGAGGCGGAGGGCAGCGCCCGGGGCCCCTCGAAGCCGGTCGGCCGCGCTTCCGCGATCCGGCCGTTCCTGCTGACCGCCGGCCGGGTGGCCGGTGGCGGGACCGGCCCGCCGCTCCCGGTCGAAACCCAGGTCGTGGCGACGGCCTCCGGGCTCACCGTCCTGGGCTCGCTCGCCTTCGAACACCACGACATCGTCGCCGCATGCCGGCATCCGCAGTCGGTGGCGGAACTCGCCGCCCGGCTGCGCCTCCACCTCAACGTGGTCCGGGTGCTGGCGGAGGACCTGTGCGCCGCCGGGCATCTGGCGGTCCATGTCCCGGACGCCAGGGCAACCCAGGACATCTCCGTACTGCGAAGGGTTATCGATGGTCTCCGTGCCGTCCCCGACTCACGGGGCACACTCCGTGACAGCGGTTGAACAGCCGCCACTACCGGTCAAGTTGGTCATCGCCGGCGGCTTCGGCGTCGGCAAGACCACGGCCGTGGGCGCGATCTCCGAGATCCGGCCGCTGACGACGGAGGCGGCCATCACCGAGGTCGCGGCGGGCGTGGACGATCTCTCCCACACGCCCGGCAAGACCACCACCACGGTCGCCATGGACTTCGGCTGTATCACCATCGACCCGACGCTGAAGCTCTATCTGTTCGGCACACCGGGCCAGGACCGGTTCGGGTTCATGTGGGACGACGTGGTCGAGGGCGCTCTCGGTGCTCTGGTGATCGTGGACACCCGGCGCCTGGACGACTGTTACGCCGCGGTGGACTACTTCGAGCACAAGGGCATGCCGTTCGCCGTCGCGGTCAACGCGTTCGACGGCGAGGTCCACCACAACCTCGACGAGGTGCGGTGGGCGCTGGACGTCTCCGACCACGTGCCGCTGGTCGTCTTCGACGCCCGCACGACGGGCTCGGTCCGCGATGCGCTGCTGGTCGTACTCGAGGTCGCCCTGTCCCGTGCGGAAGGCACCGCAGGGGGCTGACTCCCGAAGCCCCTCGGGGGACTGCGGTCACTCCCCGGCCGCGTCGAGGAGGATCCGGGCCATCTGCTCATCCGTGAGGCCCTGACCGCCGCTGACAACGGCTCCGAGAACGGCCGACCGGCGAGCGGACAGGGCGTCAGGCGAGCGGGTCCGCCGCGAGCCAGGCGGCGATGGCCTCGGCGATGGGCTGGTCGGTGTCGAGCTGGATGAAGGCGAACTGGCCGCCCTGGTTGCATTCGAGGAACCACCAGGTCCCGTTGGCGTCCTCCGCGAAGTCGAAGGCCCCGTAAGCGAGTTGAGTGGCCGTCATATAGGCGGCCACCGACCGTCGGATGTGTTCGGGGACCTCGGCGGGCTTCCAGACGCCGTTCTCCGCGAAGCGGCTGTCCACCTCCTCTAAGTCGGCTTCCTTACGGGCCGCGAAGAGGTGGCCGCCGACACAGGTCAGCCGGATGTCGGCCCCCTTGCGGACATGCTGCTGGAGCAGGGTGGGGCCGGCCGCGACCGCGGTGAAGTCCGCGTCCGGACTGATACGGGTGGTGGGCAGCACCAACGGAGGGTCGTCGGGATGCTTCCCGGAGACCGACTTGACCACCAGGTCCTGGTACGTGTCGGCGAACTGGCGTGCGACGGCGGGGAAGGAGGTGATCAGCGTGGCGGGCACGGTGAAGCCGCTCTGCTGGGCGATATGGAGCTGCCAGGGTTTGTAGCGGGCCTGTCCGGCCGCCGCGGGGTGGTTCATCCAGCGAGCCCGGGTAGAGGTGAGCATGCCGTAGAGCGCCTGCTCGGATTCCAGGGTGAGCCAGGTCGACCGCTCCTCGGCTCGGGTGCCGGGGGTGCCGGGCCGGCGCACCCACACCGAACGCAGGCTGTTCAGGCTCACCATGCGTTCGTTCGTCCTGAGATAGCCGTGGAAGCCGTTGGTGCCGTAGTCCGCCGAGAGGTGGACCCGGCCGGGCAGGTCGGCGGGGTCGAGGCGGACGAGCGGCACGCCGAGGTCGTGCAGGACCGCGACGACCGTATCCGCGGTCAAGTCTTCCTCACAGGTGAGGACCAGAACCGTCATCGGCGTTCAGTCGTCGAAGTGGGTCTTGGACCCGGCGGTGGAGGCGGTGGTGCCGGTGGCCATCAGGACCGCCCGACTGCTGGTGGCCTGGCGACCGTCGGACAGGACGTTGAGTTGCCGCGTGGCGTCATAGGTGTACGGGGTTTCGGTTGCCGACTTCACCGCCGGACGGGCGTAGCTCAGCGCGAACGGTCGCATGCTTTCTCCTCCAAGACCGCGATGTCCGTCCTCATGCCACGCTGCCGGGACGGCTATCTCACCAGACAACTCTGAACAGTTGACGCAACAGTTCGGTCAATAGTTGCCATCTTTGCTCGTTTTCCGCGATTAACTTGACGGAAAATGCACCAGTCGGCGTTGACGAAGTGATGCGAACTGCCTGAGGGTGAGAACGGAGCTACGCCGCGTATTCCCGTGCCATTACGAGAGGCGGCGTGAGCTCCGGCGCCGTCAGCTGCGCCCCGTGAACTGCTGCCCCACCCCGAGGCGGCGCAGATCAGCGAGGACTTGCGGGTCCTGGGCATCCAGCCAGTCGCAGAGCTGGCGGAAGGAAACCAGACGGACGTCCTTCCGCTTCTCGTCGGCGATGTGCTTGAACGCCTCTTCGACGGCGTCCATGTAGATGCCGCCGTTCCACTGCTCGAAGTGGTTGCCTATGAAGAACGGGGCCCGGTTGGTCTCGTAGGCCCGCTGGAAGCCGGCGATGTAGGCCTCGGCGGCCTGCTTGCGCCAGCCCGGGTAGTTGGCCGGCGGGCCCTTGGTGGAGTTCTGGGACTGATTGAACATCATGTTGTAGTCCATGGACAGGACCTGGAAGGAGTGACCGGGGAACGGTATGGACTGGAGCGGGAAGTCCCACAGGCCCTGCTTCTTGGCGGGCCAGATCTGGAGGCCGCCTGGCGAGCTGGCGTCGTACCGCCAGCCGCGCTTGCGCGCCGTGGGCAGCAGGTTCTCCTGGCCGAGCAGGCACGGTGTACGGCCGCCGACCAGTTCCTTGCTGTAGTCGAAAGGCAGCGGTTCGAGGTCGGTGAAGCCGGTGTTGGTCCGCCACTTGGTGACGAAGGACATGGCCTGCTCGATCTCGTCGTCCCACTGGGCGGGGGTCCAGAACTTCACCGACCCCCGCTCCTCGCCGCAGAAGTGACCGTTGAAGTGGGTGCCTATCTCGTGGCCCTCCAGCCACGCCGCGCGCACGTTCTTCAGCGTCGCCTTGACGTGGTCGTCGCTGAGAAAGGGGATCTGGGAGGCACCGACGGGGTTGTTCGGCGGGCGGTACATCCGCCTCTTCGACTCGGGCAGCGCATACAGCCCGGAAAGGAAGAAGGTCATCGAAGCATTGTGGTCGCGGGCGAGCTTGCGGAACCTCGGGAAGAGGCCATTGCCCACCTCTCCCGCCCCGTCCCAGGAGAAAACCACGAACTGGGGCGGCTTCTGCCCCGGCTCCAGCTTCTCCGGCTTGTCCGGCTGGTGCGGCTGCTTTCCGGTGAAGGCGGTCGAGCCGTCGCCTATCGGCTTGGCCTGCGCCGTCTGGCCGGGCTTGGTTCCGACCTTGCCGGAGGCCCCCGACCCGGAAGAAGAGCATCCGGCTACGGACAATGCGGCCGCCGCCCCTGCACCGAGCCCGAGTATTCCGCGCCGGCTGAATTCACGCATCACTGTCCCTATCGCATTCGTTCAAAAGTTCTTGTCACTGGGACGCCCAGAGAGACGGGCCAGCTCAGGCCGAGGTTCCGTATACGACCCAAAGAAACGGCCCAAAGAAGGAGATATCTCGACGGACCGCACGGAGGGTTGTGAATGGATTACCGTCCGGTGCTCACGACGAGACTTTGGGGCGGTTAATCCGTGGCCCCGGGCTTCACCGACGTCACATCGAACTCTCCGCCGCACACCCGCAGCCCGTCGGTACCGGCGGTCATCGCTTCCTTGGAACCGGGCGGGTAGACGCGGACGAGCTGCGCCGTGGACCAGCACGGCGTGTCCGAGACGCCGTCGTTGACCGTGTGCAGCACGGCATGCGCGCTCTGTCCGGGCCGCAGGCGGACGGCGTCGCCCGCGGCGCCCGAGCGGGTGGCGGGCTTGCCGACGGGCGTGCCCTCCTTGAGCGTCAGGGAGACCCCGGGGAAGCCACGCAGCGAACAGGCCGTCTTGCCCTTGTTGGGGAAGACCAGCGGTATGTGGATGTTGCCCGCGCCGATGTCCGTACGGCCCAGGCTCACCGACAGGGTGTCGGCGGTACAGCGGTCCGAGGCGGTCATCGCCGAGGTGCGGGCCTGGGCCGCGCTCGGCACCTGGGCCGCGCTCGGGGCCCGGTCCGCGCTCGGGGCGTTCGCCGCCTTGCCGTGGGGCGCCACTGCCGCGGCGGCCGCGGAGGAGTGGAGCGCGGAGTCCTTTCCGCCGCTCTGGCAGGCGGAGAGCGTAAGCGCCGTCACGGCGATCAGTGATCCGGCGGCGATCCTGCGGCCGTGCCGGAGGGTCTTGGTGGTGAGCGACATCCGTCTCCCCCTCGTGTGGTCGTGCGTGCCCCTCCGGGAGGGGGCGTGCACGGTCGATCCGTTGCGCTTCCAGCCTGATCACTGCCGCTGCCGGTCGACTAACGGGGCGGTAACGCCTCGCTAATGCCGTGTCCGGAAGTGGTGCGCCTATGCCGGGCCCGACCCGGGTATGGTCACGCAGCGTGGCGGGTGGCCGGCGGAACGGATGGCCGGCGCGCGGACAGCGGAAGGGGCGGGGACATGGCGGGTGGGGCAGGCGGCGGCACGCGGCCGGGGCAGGAGACGGGGCGGGGCGGGGCGCTGCCGCGTCAGGTCGCGGAGGAATACGCCGACGCGGTCGTCCGACTCGACCCGATCCTGGGCACGTTCCTCGGCGTACCGGAGAGTGCGGGCGCTCTTCCCGACTTCTCGCCAAAGGGGCAGGAGGCCACCGCCGAGCTGGCCCGTACCACGCTCGCACGGCTGGCGGGAGCTGAGGCCGAGCCGGGTGCCGACGCCGACGGGGAGCGGCGTTGCGCGCGGTTGCTGCGTGAGCGGCTGACCGCCGAACTGGCCCTGCACGACGCGGGAGAGGGCCTGCGGCAGGTCAGCAATCTCGCTTCTCCGCTGCACCGGGTGCGCAAGATCTTCCCGCTCATGCCCACCGGCATCGAGGACGACTGGGCGGCGATCGCCCGGCGGCTGCGGGCGGTGCCCGATGCGATCGACGACTACCGGGCCGCACTCATCGAGGGGGTGCGACGCGACCTGCCGGCCGGGCCCCGCCAGGTCGACGCCAACATCGACCAGTTGGAGGAGTGGCTGGGGACGGACGGCAGCTGGTTCGCCGACTTCGTCGCCGCCGGGCCGGACGCCTTGCGCAGCGAGCTGGACGGGGCCGCGGAGGATGCCACGACCGCCGTGGCGGAGCTGCACGACTGGTTCCTCAATGTGTACGGCCCCATGGTCGCGGACGCCCCGGATGTGGTGGGCCGTGAGCGGTACGTGCGCTTCGCCCGCGTCCACACCGGCGCGGATCTGGACCTGGACGAGGCGTACGCGTACGGCTGGTCCGAGTTCCACCGGCTGCTGGCCGAGATGCGGACCGAGGCGAAGAAGGTCCTGCCGGGGGCCGGTACCCCGTGGGAGGCGATGGCATGGCTGGACCGGCACGGCCCGGCCATCGACGGTGTGGAGGAGACCAGGTGCTGGTTGCAGTCCTTGATGGACGAGACCGCCGAAGCGCTGGACGGCACCCACTTCGATCTGTCCGAGGAGCTCACACGCGTCGAGTCCCGGATCGCCCCGCCCGGCAGCGCCGCCGCGCCGTACTACACCTCGCCCTCACCGGACTTCTCGCGCCCGGGTCGCACCTGGCTGCCCACGCTGGGCCGGAGCCGCTTCCCCGTCCACGGCCTGGTGTCCACCTGGTACCACGAGGGCCTGCCCGGTCACCATCTGCAACTGGCCTGGTGGAAACGCTCCGTCGCCGCAGGTGACCTCACCCGCTATCAGACGGCGGTGGGCAAGATCAGCGCCAATGTCGAGGGCTGGGCGCTGTACGCCGAGCGGCTCATGGACGAGACGGGCTTCCTCTCCGATCCCGGACACCGGCTCGGTTACCTCGACGCGCAGATGATGCGTGCCGTACGGGTCATCGTCGACATCGGTATGCACCTGGGGCTCCGGATCCCCCCGGACTCCCCGCGCCACCCCGGCGAGCGGTGGACGCCGGCCCTGGCGCAGGACTTCCTCGGCCGGTGCTCCGGCCGCCCCTCCGCGTACATCGAGAGCGAGATCATCCGCTACCAGGGCAGGCCCGCCCAGGCCATCGGCTACAAGCTGGGCGAACGGGCCTGGCTGCGGGGCCGGGAGGCCGCCCGTATGCGGCAGGGCGCCGACTTCGACCTCAAGCGCTGGCATATGGCGGCGCTGTCCCTGGGCTCCCTGGGCCTGACGGACCTCGAAGCCGAGCTCGCGGTGCTGAACGGTCAGACTCCCGGCGCGCAGTCGTAGAGCGTGAAGCTGCCGTCCGCGGCGCGTCCGTAGGCGCGCGGGGGGATGCGGGTGCAGTGCTGCTTCACCCAGGTCACTGCTGGTGTGCGGGGGCGGCGGCTGGTCAGCAGCGCGTAGCGGAGCTGGTGAGCGGAGACGACGGTGCTCAGCTGCTGCGCGCTCGGGTACGGGGTCAGGCCGGTGAAGCCGCCCATGACCAGCACGGGTTGGGAGGTGGCGCGCAGCAGCGGCTCGGCACCGTAGGCGGCTTGGGTGGCGAGGAGGTACTTCTCCCCGGAACGGTGTGCGGTGAGGTAGTTCAGCAGAGCGGTGTCCCGCACGGACGGGGTGTTCAGGGCGTCGGGCTTGGCCCGGTGCTGGTGGCGCAGGGCGCGGTAGCCGGGTCCCACCGGTCCGGCCAGCGGCGACATCGGGGAGCCGCCGTAGAGCGGGTCCAGGCAGGAGGCGGCCCAGACGGCCGGGGCGAGCAGTGTGGACGCCAGCCCTGCCGCCAGGGCGCTGTGCAGCGCCCGCCGCGTGCTGCGCGGCCCCCTGGACCACAGGCCGATGGTCCCGCACACACCGAGCATCAGCACCACCGGCAGCAACCAGGGCGCGAAGCGGGTATGCGGACCGTCGATCACCGCGGCCCAGAGTGCGGTCAGCGCGATGGCGGCGGGCAGCGCCGGCCGACGCGGGCCGCCGGCGCGGTACTCCGCCCAGAACAGGGCCGCTCCGCCACCGGTCAGCGCGGCCACGGCCGGGGCGAGTACGGCGGTGTAGTAGCCGTGGTTACCGTTCGAGGTGCTGAACACCACGACGTGCACCGCCAGCCAGCCGCCCCACAGCACATACCCCGCGCGCAGCCCGTCGGTGCGCGGCTGCCCCGTACGCCACAACAGGCCCAGCACCAGGGCCAGTACGGCGAGCGGCAGCAGCCAGGCGATCTGCGGGCCCACGACGTCGTTGACCAGCATGGTCCAGCCGGTGTTGCCGCTGGTGCGGCTGGCGGCGGTGCCGGCTACGGCGCCCAGCGCGTGCGGATCGTTGCCGAAGCGGCTCAGCCCGTTGTATCCGAAGGCGAGGGTGAAGGGGTTGTTGTTGGTGGTCCCGTCGATGTAGGGGCGGCTCGCGTCAGGTGTCGCCCACACCAGCAGCAGCCAGGAGCAGGAGACGAGGAGTGCGGTGGCCCCGGCAGCCAGCAGCCGCCAGGCGCGGTCCAGCCGGGAGCCGGGCGCGGCCAGTTGGTACACGGCCGCGAAGACCGGCAGGACCAGCCATGCCTGGAGCATCTTGGCCTGGAACGCGAGCCCCACCCATACGCCGCAGACGAGCAGCGGCAGCAGCCTCCCGGTGCTGACCGCCTTTTGCAGCGACCCCGCGGCGAGGACCAGCAGCAGGACGAGCAGGGTGTCCGGGATGGTGTGCCGGTTCAGTGCGACGGTGATCGGGGTGAGGGTCAGCGTCAGCGCGGCGAGCAGAGCGGCCAGCGGGCCGGCCCAGGCGCGGACGATCCGGTGCAGCGCCCAGACGGCCAGGACGCCCTCCAGTGCCTGCGGCAGCGCCGCCGCCCAGTCGTACGGCCCGAAGAGCTTCACGGAGAGGGCCTGCGGCCACAGCGCGCCGGGGATCTTGTCCAGCGTGATCCAGCCACTGGGGTCCAGCCCGCCGAAGAAGAAGGTATGCCAGTTCGCCGCCATCGACCGTACGACCGCGCCGTAGTAGGGCTGCACTCCGGCATGGCCGATACCCCAGGTGTACAGCACCGCGGCCAGGGCGAGGATCACCAGCAGGGCCTGCAACTCGCCTCTGTCGAGGGGCGGTTGGGAGGGAGCCGAGGTCCGCCTGACGCCCATGGATATGAAGCGGAGACGGAAGCGGTGGCGGTCGGCGGAGTCCTGGGTGAGGGGGGTGGTGGCCATGGCGGGGCCTCTCGGGAGGAGCGTGAGACGGGGGACGGTCGGCAGGCGTCAGGCGGGCGACGAGGGGGACGGCGGCTTCACAGACGGCGGGCCATGCGCAGCCCCTGTGCATAGAAGCCGTCGCCGTCGAGCGTCGCGCGGCCGGCCAGGTCGCCCATGGTGGGGCCGTTGGCCTTCGAGCGGCTGGAGTAGAACCGCGGATGTCCTTCGGTGTCCGGCCCCAGGTAGATGCCGCAGTGGTCGATACCGTGCGGTCTGCCGATGTCGATGGCGAAGAAGACCAGGTCCCCGGGTTGCAGCAGGCTGATGTCGGCGGGCGGCCGGCCGGTGTCGGGGAGCAGCAGCACGCCCGGGGCCCGCGAGGCGATGGCGTAGGCCCGGCGGGGCAGGCCGACCCCCGGCAGGTTGGTGGAGTGCATGGGGTACCCCATGCGGTAGCCCCACACCAGCCGCATGAAACCGGAGCAGTCCACGTCACCGTAGCGGGCGTGTTCCGGATCCTTACGGGTGCCGTCCGGGAAGGTCCAGGGGACGCCGAGGTAGTCGTAGAAGTCCGACTTCTCGTCGTGGAAGTGGAACGACGTCGCCGACTCCCCGGGAACGTGCGGTCCGAAGTGGGCCTTGCCCGCGTAGCGCAGGCCGGATCCGTTACGGCGGTCGGGGGCCCCGTCGCCGTACTGGAAGGCCACGCCGAGGACGTCCGGGCTCCGGTCGGCGAGGGTCTTGGGGAACCACTCGCGGAACCAGCGCGTGTGCTCCTTGCCCTGCCGCCATCCGTCGGGCATCAGCCGCACCCAGGCGTTGCCGCGCACCACCGCGCTGGTGGTGCGCGGCTCGCTCCAGGTACGGGTCGGGCCGGTCAGCAGTGCGGTGCGCGCACCGTCGGTGAAGGTGGCCAGCACCCGGCCGTCGGCGGCCCGGACCTCGGTACGGTCGGGCGTCCGGCGGCGCTGGAAGTGGTAGCCGCCGGTCGGCGCCGTGAAGTCGTCGTGCGGGTGGCCGTTGTCGGGCTGCTGGAAGTGGCTGCGTGCATAGGCGCTGACCGCTCCGGCGGCCGCGGCCAGACCGGCGACGCCGGTCAGGACCTGACGGCGGCTGGGGCCACGACGCGGGGGGCGTTCGGTGCTCATGGTGACCTCCTCGACGTGCGGGTGGGCGGCGGATGCGGGCGGTGCGGCTCGGTCGGCTGCGGGCGGTGCGGCTCGGTCAGCGTATGTCCCGCTCGGTCAGGGGACGGTGCGGCTCGGTCAGCCGGTGGGCAGCGCCCCCATCAGGAGCCCGGCCACGAGCACCACATAGGTGCCGAGGGTGACCGCGGTGGTGGAGATCGCGGTGGCCGCCCATGGCTGGCGTATCAGCTGGTAGGCGATCAGGCCGGGGACGATGAAGCCCAGAGTCTGGGCGGTGTAGAGGAGCGGGAACTCGTGCTGGAGCGCGAGCACGACCGTCGTCTGGAGCACCACGGCACACAGCACCACGGCGGCGAACAGCCGCTTCCCGTAGAGGATCACCTGACGCTGAAGGACCTTGGTCGCGAGGAAGGTGAGCGCCGTGACGCCGATCATCATTCCGGCCCGGCCCACGTCGGTGACGAGGGTCAGCGCCAGCCAGCCGGGGGTGATCATGCCACCGGGAGAGAGATTGGTGGTCAGATAGCACACCAGCGAGAAGACCAGGCCGAGGGCGATCCCCAGCGCGGCTGTCTCCGGGGTGACGGTGACGGGGATCATGACGGCTTCCTTGTCGGGTCGTGCGGGGCGCGCAATTCGTACGTGTCGTGCGAGTCGTAGTGGTCGTGCCGGTCATGCCGGTCGTGGCGGTCGTGCCGGTCTTGGTGGCCGGCGGATGCGGCGCCGGGGGGGTGCGGGCGGTCGGGCTCCGGGCCGTTCAGCGGGGCCACCCAGCCGTACGGCTCCGGCTCGGGCGGATGCGCGACGGCGAGCGGTTCGTCGGTCTCGTCCGCGGGCAGTTCGCCGAGGCGCTCCAGGAAGAGTTCGCCCTGGCCGTGGATGTTGCCGATGGCCACCAGCGAGGAGTCCGGGCCCAGTTCGGCGAGGACCGCGTGGGTCAGCTCGGCCGCGTCGCGCCGGTCGCCGCCCAGGTCCACCACGCGCCCGGAGGACCAGGTCGGTGGGATGCCGTCGCGGGCGCTCTTGGTGGGGTGGCCGATCAGCAGGACCGTCTCCGGGTCCAGGTCGGGGACGATCGCGCCCATCTGCCCGTTGCGTTCCACCCGGTCCGGGCGGCAGTTGATGATGACGTTGAGCGGGCGGCGGATCGCGCCCAGGTCCTCCAGCTGACGGATGTTCATCACCGTCGACTCGGGGTCGTTGGCGGCGAAGACATTGGCGAAGCGCAGCCGCTTGCCGTCCGGTGTGCGGTAGCGCTCGACGGAGAGCACACCGGGGTCCGGCGGGGCGTCCCACATACCGCGCAGTGCGGTGTGCCGGTCCACGCCGAGCAGTTCCGCCACCGCCAGCGCGATGGCGACGTTCTCCTTGAAGGTGAACCAGCTGAACCCGCGCAGCTCCTCGTCGGTGACCGTCTCCGGATCGACCGCTATCAGCCGGCAACTCCGCTTGTCCGCCTCCTCCTGGAGGATGCCCAGCCGGTCCCGCTCGGCGGTGACGCAGATCCCGCCGACCGGCATCGACCGGCACAGCGAGCGGGCCACATCGTCCAGCGTGGGCCCCATCTCCTCGAGGTGGTCCTCGCGGACGTTGCACAGCACGCCGATGGTGGAATGGATCAGCTTCTCCTGGTTGACCTCCTGAAGTGCCGGCATCACCGCCATGCACTCGATCACCAGGGCGTCCGGCCGGTAGGCCGCCGCGCGCCGGACGATGCCGATCTGTTCCACGACATTGGCGATGCCGAATTTGCGGTACACCGGCTCCTCGGTGGCATCCGGGTGGATGAACCGGGCCGCGGTGCCGGTGGTCTTGGCGACGGTGGTCAGACCGCCGCCGCGCAGCGCCCCCGCGCACAGCCGGGTGATGGAACTCTTTCCGCGGATGCCGTTGACCAGCACCCGGGTGGGGATCTGCGCCAGCGCCGCGTAGTGGCGTCGCTGTTCCAGCACACCGGCCACCAGGAGCACCGTGCAACTCAGCAGCAGCACAACATAGAGGAAAAGCACGTCAGTTGATCCTTTACGGCCGCGGCGCACTTTCGCGCCGGGACGGCTGGGCATGGGCAGTGGCGAGGTCGGCTCCACCACCAGGGTCGTGATCACCACCGAGGTCGCGATGATCACTTCGGTCGCGATCACCACTACGGCCGCGATCACCGCCACGGTCTCGATCACCACCACGGTCGCGATCCGCGAGCGCCTGGCGGAGCAGTTCCAGGCTGCGGGTGACCGAGCCGCACTCGTCGTGGTGGACCGGGTACAGCACGGTGCGACGGTCGCCGCCGGCCAGCCGTTCCGCGTACCCCGCCAGGGAACGCAGCGGTCTGACCACCACGATGTGCAGCCAGCCCAGACAGGCGACGCCCGCGGTCAGGGCGAGCAGCCCGGCCAGCATCGTGCGCGACTGGACCTGATACGCCGTCAGCTTGAGGGCCGCGGCGGGCTCCGCCGAGACCACCCGCCAGCCGAGCGGGGCGGCGGGCCCCGTCTGCGCCAGCGGCGCGGCGGCCGCGACCGACGGTCCGGCACCCGGCGTGGTCTCCGCATGCACGACGGCCGACGCCGGGCTGCCCGCACTGCCGGGCGCCGCCTCGGTCTTGGCCGCCAGCCGGGTGAAGCCCTGGCTGGGCAGCGGCTGGAACGCCTGGAAGCCGACGCTGGCCGCGAGGACCCGTTGCCGGTGGTCGGTGAGCCAGACGCTGCCGAGCCCCGGCCGCGAGAGCAGGCTGTTCAGCGCGTCCACATCGATCTCGGCGAAGACGACGGCCGGGGGGCGCCCGCCCGCGCCGCCCTTGGCGTCCTTGGCCGGCGGGATCTGGGCGTAGGCGGCGATCGACGGGATCCGGCCCGAGGTGTTGACCTGGGTGATGCCGCTGCCGGTCGGCGCATGGACGCGGGTGCGCAGCGGCTCGTTGCCCACCCGCGTCACGATGGCGCCGGTGCGGTCCACCGCGTACACCGAGCGGTACTTGGGATGGGCGGCGAGCGCGCGCCGCAGCGTGTCCGCCGCCCGCTCGGGCGACTGCCCGGAGACGGCCGAGGCGACCCCCGTGAGGTCGGTGTAGCTCTGGTCCAGGATCGACCGCACCCGGTCGGCCGCGGCCTCGGTACGTGCCTGCTGGTCGGCTATGGCAGCGGCCGGTACGGCCTTGCCGGCTTCGACACGGTTGACCATGAAGAGCAACGGCACCCCCCAGATCGCGATCAGCAGCACGCAGGCGAGCACCACGGACCGGACATCGGGCCGTCGGCCCACCGACGGCGCGGGCTCCGGTCCCGCCTCACCGAGCAGTTGGCGGCGTATCGACTCCAGTGCCCGGCCGACCCTGCCCAGCTCGCCGAAGGCCGGGACGGGCACCGGCCGCGCCAACTCCTCCCGCGCCTCGGGACACTCCGCGGCGGCCCCCTTTGCCAACCGCGCGGCGGACAGATGGAGCCGCAGCAGCGGACGCTGCAGGATGCTCCCCAGTCCCACCGTGACCAGCGCGGCGATCACCAGCAACGCGCCGGCGCCCAGGAGGGCGAACCGGAGGTGGTCGGGCCTGTCCTTGGCCGGAGGCACGTCCCGGAACGTGAGGAGCGTCAGCCCCAGGTCGGAGGTCTCGTCCTTGCCGTCCGCCGCGGCGACCGACGCCCAGCCCGCGACCCTGCGCAATCCGCCGTGAGCGTCGCCGAGCGTGCTTCCGGCGGCGCCGGCGGCGTGCGGAACGGAGTCCGCCGCGCTCACCGCGGCGCG
The DNA here is from genome assembly GCF_000935125.1 of Streptomyces natalensis ATCC 27448. Taxonomy (GTDB): domain Bacteria; phylum Actinomycetota; class Actinomycetes; order Streptomycetales; family Streptomycetaceae; genus Streptomyces; species Streptomyces natalensis. Next base: position 539,348 of record NZ_JRKI01000029.1, read on the forward strand.
CAGAGCGCCGTCACCGGCGTCAGCCGCAAGGGCCTGACCGTCGGTGGCGGTCCCGGCGAGCACCTTTCCGCTCCCGTCGACCAGTTGGCCGGTGCGCCCGTCCCCGTGCACCGGAGGGGTGGGGAGCTTTTCGGACACGACCAGCAGCAGTTCGCGCGCGCCGGGTCCCTTCCCGGCCAGATCCCCCGGCTGGTCGGCGTTCTCGTCCTTGTTGCGCCCCGGAACGGGTACGGTCACCCGGGCGAAGAACAGCAGCCGGGCCTCAGGGGTCCCCTCGGTGACCAGCCGGGGCATGATGTCGTCGGCACCGGACCGCGCCAGGTCGGTCACGTCCACCCCGGCCAGCGGCACCGCTTCGCCGCTGACCGCCAGCCGCTTGCCGGTGCCGGGGACGAGCAGCGCGCCGCCCCGTACGGACTGTCCGGACAGCCCGGGGTGCCCGTCCTGCCGGGGCTTTCGGGACTTGGGGGCGGAAAGCCGGTCCGGGAGGAAGGTCTTCAGTATCTGTGCCGCGGTGCTGTCGGCGGCGGGCGTGCCCGCGGCTGCGGAACGGCGCAGCGCCGCGGCTCTGGCGTTGACGGAGGCGGCGACCGAAGCGGCGCTGTCGGCGGCGATCTGACGTTCCCCGTCGCTCACGGCCTGGGGCACGTCCTCTTCATGGACGGTGCCGAGACCGAGCGCGAAGAACGCGGCAACGGCCAGCAGCGCGCAGAGCAGTGCGGCTATCGGGGGGCGAACGCCTCCGAGTAGGGGCATATCGGCGCGGCGTCGGGTGCGGTGTCGACGGGGCGCGCGGGCTACCTGGCGCAGGGCAGCGTCCTCTCGGCACAGGGGGATCTATGTAGCAACTCGCAGTATGCGTCAGTATTATCACGAGATCATCACAACATTGTTCGCACCTCGGTCCCGTTTGCGAGCACGGAGTATCCCCCGCGGCCATTTCAGGCTGCACGGAGGCCCGGCAAACGTTTACGGGGCCCGACAAACGTTTTTCGGCCCCTTTCGCAGGGCGGGCTCAGCCGGTCGGCACAGCCGGTCGGGGCACAGCCGGGAAGGGCCCGGACGCGGGGGACGTCGGGGCGTCGGCCTCGCGACTCACCCACGCCTCCCGGGTGCACTCTCCGTGCAACAGGGCATTGCAGCGCACCGGCCGAACACCGCTACGATGAGCGGCCATTCGGCCGTCCACGTTTGCGATCGCCATCAGGGAGAGGGCTGCCATGAAGCACGCACGGAGAAAACCCCGCAGCCGGATGCGCGACCGGGTCGCCAGTACCACAGGAGCGCTTGCCGTCATCCTGGGCGCCGGGATCGGGACGGCCAACGCCGCCGGGAAGGCCGCCGCGGCGCCCGCGGCCAAGGAGGCCAAGGAGGTCCCCCAGGACGCGGCGAACGCGGCAGACGCGGCGGACGCCCCGGGTGCGGTGACGCTGCCCGCCCCGAGCGGGCATTACCAGGTCGGGATGACCAACCTCCACCTGCTCGATACGAAACGCACCGACCCCTGGCTGCCCGACGGCCGGCCGCGCGAGCTGATGGTCTCGCTCTGGTACCCGGCCACCCACACGGCCGGCCACCCCGCCGCTCCGTACCTGGAGCCCGCCGCCGCCGCGCACTACCTGGCCTCCCGGGGGCTGCCGCCCAACGCGGTCACCCTGCCCACCACCGCCGGTCACACCGGTGCCCCGGTGGACGGCAAGGCCGGGAAGCTGCCGGTCGTGCTGTACTCGACCGGGCGGGGCTCGGACCGCGCGACGGGCACCGCGCTCGCCCAGGACCTGGCCAGCCGCGGCTACCTGGTCGTCACCCTCGACGACACCCACGATGACGGCGAAGTGCAGTTCCCCGGCGGCCGGCTGGAAGTGGCCACGATGCCGCCGGGCATCCCTGCGTCCCGCATCATCTCCGTCCGGGCCGCGGACACCCGCTTCGTCGTCGACCAACTGGGCGCCATCGCCCGTGGCCACAACCCGGACGTGGAGCACGCACCGCTTCCCCAAGGACTGTCCCATGCGGTGGACATGGACCGAATAGGGATGTTCGGTGCCTCGCTCGGCGGTGCGGTGGTGCCGGAGGCCATGCACGTGGACCCCAGGATCCACGCCGGCGCGAACCTGGACGGCCAGTTCTTCGGCCCCGCGAAAACCCGCGACCTCAAGCGCCCCTTCCTGCTGTTCAGCTCCCAGCACCACAATCGCAACGACGATTCGAGCTGGTCGACCTTCTGGCAGCATCTGCACGGCGAGCGATTCGATCTGAAGCTGCAAGGCGCCGAGCACCTGTCCTTCATGGACTACGAGGAACTCCTGCCCCAGATGGCCGGCCCGCTCGGATACTCCTCCGCCCAGCTCGTCCAGATGCTCGGCACGATCGCCCCCGACCGCGCCATCGAGATCCAACGCACCTATCTCGCGGCCTTCTTCGACAAGGAACTGCGCGGCCATCACAGCGACCTCCTGAATGGCCCTTCGCGCCACTATCCGGAGATCAAGTTCGTACGGTGAGCCGGGCCGATCCGAGCTGGTCCGAGCGAGCTGAGCCGAGCACCAAAAGCCCGAACGGGCCGCCTCCGCCTGCCCGTTGACCGGTGATGGACGCCTCGCCTTACTCCATCACCGGGGGCTGATATCCGCCGGGGGACGGCGCTTGCTGCGCACAAGCCGTACGGCCTCGGCGGATGTGAGCCAGATCATCCGCTTACGACGGATGAATCCGCTCATTGTTCCTGATGTCCATGACACGATCTTGCGGATCATTACCTGCCGGTTCGGCAACCGCCGGGCACCGACTTACGTCGGTCTCCCCCGGCCTACCCCCACCTCACCTCTCCAGGACCAACCTTGCGCAGATCCACCAGGATTGCTCCTTTGCTGGCCCTCACCGCCGCGTCCCTGCTCGTCGCCGGATGCTCGGCGACGCAGTCCGGCGCGCCCGACAAGGATTCGGCGGTCACCGACGGCGCCCCGGCTTCGCCGCAGCTGACCGTCCGGGGCGCCGACGACGGTAACGGCGGCGACGCCCCGAGCGCCGTGGCCCGGCCGGGCGGCGGCCACGCGGGACGACTTGCCACGAAGTCCGCACTCAAGGTCGCCTCCTTCGACCGGAACAGCGGACGGGCCGTCATCACCACCGCGGCCGTCCGGCCGTCGCCGGGCAAGCCGAGTGCATCGTCAGGTGCCCCGTCAGGCTCCCCGTCGAGTACCCCGTCAGGTGCCCCGACGAATCCGCCGTCGTCCGGCAGCCCGTCCGCCGCGGCCTCGGCCTCGGCATCGCCGTCCCCGACATCCTCGGCATCGCCGTCCGCCGCCCCGTCGAAGGGCGGGGCCTCACCCAAGGCGGACGTGGCCGCCGGCGACATCATCGCCAGCGCCCCCGCACCGGGCGCGCCCCAGGGCGTCCTGGCCAAGGTCACCAAGGTCGTCGCCACGACCGATCGAGGCACCGAGGTCACCACCGCCCCGGCCACGCTCGACGCACTGCTCGGCGGTTCCACGGCGCACGGCGCGGTGCCCGTCGATCCGGCCTCCGTCAAGGTCGAGCCGCTCGCCCCCAAGGTCAAGGTCTCCTGGGCCAGGACCGGCGGCCTCCACTTCGGCCCCAAGGGCGCCCAACTGCCCCTCGGCCGCCTGCGCCTGGACGTCGGCGCCTCGCTGCCCACGCCCTCCGGTGGGCCCGTCTCGGCCAAGGCGTCGGCCACCGGCTACGTCCAGCTCGCCCCCGAGGTCGACTTCTCGTACGAGGGCGGCCGGGGCGGCGGTGTCGGCGGCGCCTCGCTGACGCTGTCCGGCAGATGGTCCTCGCAGTGGGAGTTCAAGGGCCGGGCGGCCGCCTCCACCGAGGCCGAGCCGCTGCGGGTGCCCTTCGCCAAGCTGCACGCCGACCCCGTCATCCAGGTCGGGCCGGTGCCGGTCGTGGTCAACCTCGACCTCACCTGCTACCTCCAGGTCGACGCCGACGGCAAGGCCAGCGTGGACGTCAAGCAGGACCTCAAGGGCGACTTCACCGTTGGCGGCACCTACCGGCACGCCAAGGGCTGGGCCCCGGTCGCCAAGGCCACCATGCACGGCACACCGGTACGGGCCACCGCGGCCGCCGCCGGCAAGGTCAAGGCCGCCCTCGGCACCGAAGCCAGCCTCGGCCTCTACGGCAGCGTCGGCGTGACCGCCGATGTCGCCCCCTACCTGCGCGCCGAAGTCGCCGGCACCGCCTCCGCCGCCACGGACGGCACCGCCTCCGCCACCGGCAGCTGGGCCGCCTTCGGCGGTGTCGACCTCTCGGGTGCACTCCGTGCCCACCTCGACATCTTCGGCACGCCGATCTTCGACCGGCGGATCCCCCTGGGCCCGCTGAACCGTGAGTGGAAACTGGCCGCCGGGAAACGTCCGTAACTGCGGGTAAGTGATCAGTTTCACTCGGTATGCGACCTCGCTCGCGGTCCCTACCGGCTCCCTGGCTGCCATGATCCCTACCGATGCGGACGCAGTTGACTCCGCACGGAACACGGACACACGGACACACGGACCGAAATGGCAGCGAAGACAGGGGTGTTGGCGTGAAATTAGCGTGGTCGCGAGGGGTTGTGCCGAGGCGGGCGGGCACCGGCCGGGGATCCGTCCCGGGCGGGCCGGGGGTGGCGCTTCGCTCGTTGGCAGCGAGGCGTTTCGCGGCGGTCGGCGCGGCCGCCGTGCTCCTCGGCCAGCTCCTCCTCGGCGGGCACCCCGCCGAGGCACAGCCCCTCGCCCTGCCGGGGTCGGCGTTCCCCCTCGTCCTCGACGTCGACATGACGCCGAATCCGGTGTGCAGCGGACCGGTACACGGCCGGGTGGAGATCTACGACCCCGGCGCGGCGAAGGCCAAGGACACCGTGGAGTGGCGCGTACGCGCCGGTGAGAAGCAACTGGCCGGCGGGCGCGTCACCATGGCCGCCAACGTCGCCACGGCGAAGTTCACCATCCCCTACGACCGGGTGCCCGCCGCCGAGACCGCCTTGCAGGTCGACGCCCGCATCGCCGCCTCGTCCGACGGGGATGAGCCCGGCCACTACGGCAAGGTCTGGCGGGACACGATACGCCGGGGGTGCCACCCGGTGCGGGTGGCATCCGTCGGTGACTCCGTGGTCTGGGGGCAGGGCCTGGACCACGACCAGAAGTTCCCCGATCTGACGGCCCAGTTGCTCGGCCGTGCGACCGGCCGGGGCTTTCAGCACCTGGACTACTCGATCTCCGGCGCGGTGCTCGATGCGCCCCATCTCCCCGCGGGCAACAAGGACGCGAACTGTCTGCGCACGACGGAGAAGCAGGACCCGGACGGCGACGGAGAGATGGAGTTCGGCGAGGTCACCCAGCAAATGCCGGATGTGTTCTGCCAATTGGAAAAGGCGGGCGCGCAGGCACGGGCGGGCGGCTACGGTCTCGATCTGGTCGTGATCAACGGGTGCATCAACGACCTCGATCCGTTCTTCGGCATCGGCGTCGGCATCACCCCCGGCTCGGAAGACCTGCCCAAGGCCGTGAAGCGCGAGTGCTCCGGCATCGGCGCGGCAGCCAAGAACCCGGCCAAGGACGTGCCCTACTTCAGCGGCGCCAAGGTCGGATACGGCGGACGCGGGATGCAGGCGGCGATCGAGAAGGCCCACTCCCTGCCGGGGCGGCCGAAGGTGATCGTGGCCGACTTCTACTACGCGCTCAGCCGCAGCAGCTCTCCGGTCCCGGTCAGGACGTGCTCGACCCCGGGGGTCGCCGGAGCACGGCTGGCCTCCTGCAAGGCCGCCCTCGGTAGCGTGGCCGAGCGCTACGAGCAGTACACACAGCTGGCCAATGCCGCCTACCACCAGGCCGCGGCCGCCGCCGACAAGGCGTCCGCGGACGGTCCCTACGCGGTCGCGGCCGACGGACTGTTCACCGTGGACAACGCCCTTCTCTCCCGGGACTCCAAGGTCTGGAACACCCCGGTCACCGACCCGGCGTTCCCGCTGCGCACGCGGGCCTGCCCGGAACTCAGCTCGACTCCGTTGCAGTGTCTGTCCGCGGCCGTCGGTCACCCCGACATCGAGGGTGCCCGGCAGTACGCCGACGCTTTCCTCCTCAACCCGAAGGTCCGCGACTGGTTCCGCCTCCCCCGGCAGGGGCCCCGGGCGCAGCTGAACGTCCCGGAGCACACGCACGTCGGCAGTGAGGTGCGGATGTCGGTGACGGTCCACGGAAAGCCGCCCGCCGCCGGGTACCGCTACCACTGGTACTTCGGCGACGGTACGCAGCAGGAGACCGGCGGGGCGGCCGTCACCCATGCCTACGACCGTAACGGCCCCTGGCTGCCACGGGTCGTGATGACCGGTCGGGACGGAGGCAAGGTCCTGGTCGAGGCCGCCCAGGACCTCACCGCCGACTGACGCTCCGACGACCGAGGGGCGGCTCGCAGGCGCTTGGGCCGCGGGCCGCCCCTCGGCGTGTCCTGACCACTACGCCCATGTCGGCGTCCAGATCTCACCGGCGGTGTGATCGCGCCGCCCGGAGCGGAAGTGGTCGCGGAGCGCGGCGAGCGCCGGGTGGGCGTTGTCGTGGTGCCATACCAGTGAGTGCGGATAGACCGGTGTCGGGTCCCGCACGGCGATGCGCCGCAGGCCGTGGTCGGCGGGCCAGACGAGCCTGGTCTGCTCGCCGACGAAGGTCGCCAGTGAACGGGAGTCGGCGATGGTGTCGAGCAGGGGCTCGGTGCCGAAGTCGGGACCGGTGATCTCGATGGTGAGCGCGAACGCGGCGGCGAGGGCGTCGTAGTAGGCGCCCCACTCGGTGCCGGGAACGAGGCCGGGCATCCAGATCCGGTGCCCGAAGAGGTCCGCGGGCGTCACCGCACGGGCGGCGGCGAGCTCGTGTTGCGGTCCGGTGAGCAGCTGGATCGGCTCGTCGCGGACCCGGGCGGCCACGATGTCGTCGGGGAGCTGCCGACCGGGCATGGTGACGGCGCGGAAGGATGCGTCGATCGTGCCGGACCGGATGGCGTTGACGGCCGCGTCGGCGTCGAAGAGGGTGACGACATCGAGCTCGATCTCGGGGTGCACGCGGTGGAAGTCGCGCAGCAGGCCGGCCGGGGCGAGGCGTCGGCCGATCACGTCGACGCGCAGCGCGCGGTGGCCGGGACGCACCGAGGCGAGGGCCCGCTCTTCGGCCCGTAGGAGATCGCGGGCGTGCGGCAGGAACGCCTGTCCGTCGATGGTGAGCTTCGCTCCCCGCGGGGTGCGGGTGAACAGCCGCACCCCGATGGTCTTCTCCAGCGTGGCGACGCGTTTGGAGACGGCCTGCTGGGTGATCGACAGGTCGGCGGCGGCGTCCTGGAACCGCCCGGCGTCCGCGGCGGCCACGAAGGTGCGCACAGCATCCAGATCCACGCCGGCCAGAGTATCTGCACAACGCCTGGTTGTGGTTTCCTGGCCGATCGGTTGTTTGAGCTCGCCATCCGCCAACCGCTTTGATGCCGGTGGTCAGCTTGTGGTTGTTCGGATCGGCGTGAGGTGCGGTGGGTATGACGCGTAGGCGGGGGCTGGGCAGGCAGTTCGGGTGGTTGTGGGCGGCGTTCGCGGTCAGCTCGTACGGCACAGGGTTCGGGTTCGGTGCGCTTCCGCTGATCGCGGTCCTGGTGCTGCACTCCGGGCCGGCCCAGGTGGCGGCGCTGGCCGCCGCGGGACGGGCAGTGGGAGCCCTGGTGGCGGTGCCGCTCGGTCCGTGGGTGGAGTTCCGGCGTAAGCGGCCGGTGATGGTGGCGATGGATCTGATCCGGTTCGCGGCGTTGCTGAGCGTTCCCGCCGCGTTCGCGCTCGGCCGGCTCGGCTTCGCCCAGCTCCTCCTCGTCTCCGTGGCCACCGCCGCGGCCGATATCGCCTTCAAGGCGGCCGGCGGTGCGTATCTCAAGGCGCTCGTGGCGCCGCAGGACCTGCTGATCGCGAACAGCCGGTTCGAGTCCACGACGTGGACCGCGACGGTGGTCGGACCGCCGCTCGGCGGGGCGGCGATCGGGCTGTTCGGCCCGGTGACGACCGTGCTGGCCGATGCGGTCAGCTACCTGCTCTCGGCGCTGGGCATCCGCGCCATCGGCGGTACGGAACCGCGCCCGGCGCGGACCGGTGCACCGCGGCTGCGAGCAGGCGATCTGCTCACAGGATGGCGCCACATCCTCACCCATCCCACGCTGCGTCCGCTGTTCTTCAACTCGATCGTGGTCAACGGCCTGATCATGGCCACCGAGCCGCTGCTCGCCGTACTCCTGCTGGGCCGCCTCGGGTTCACACCCTGGCAGTACGGTCTCGCGTTCGCGGCCCCGTGCGTCGGTGGTCTCATCGGCTCACGCCTCGCGCGCCCGCTCGTGGCGCGGTTCGGGCAGCACAAGGTGCTGCTCACCGCTGGGGCGCTGCGTGCGTGCTGGTCCGTCGGATTGGCGTTCGTCGGGCCCGGTGTCCCCGGGATCGTCCTCATCATCGCCGTCCAACTCGGCCTGGTGACCAGCTGCGGCCTGTTCGCCCCGGTGCTGGCCACCTACCGGCTCGACCACACCGGCGCCGACCGGGTCGCCCGTACCCTGTCCGCGTGGTCGGTCAGCAGCAGCGCCGCCATCGCGGCCCTGACCGCCGTATGGGGTCTGCTGGCCACCCTCACCGGCCCGCGCACCGCGATCGCCGCCGCCGGAGTGCTGCTCCTGGCCACCCCGCTGCTGCTCCCGCGCCGCGAGAACGCACCCCAAAAGGCGCGGGAACAGGCGGCGAGCCTCACATGACGGCCCGGCCGAGGTGCCGGACGAAGAACCGGAGCGCGCTGTCGGCCTCGAACCTGGGCAGCTCCTTGTGCCTGCCCGGGTTGACGTGCAACGTCTTCTCCTTCGAGGCGAAGGCGTCGAACAGCGCGAGACCGGCCTCGCGCGGGATGTGCTCGTCGTCCCACTGCATGACGAACTCCACCGGGACGGTGATCTGCCGCGCCGTCCCGGCCAGGGCGTCGGGCCAGTGGAGACCGAGGACCGCGGCGGTGATCCGGGGATCGGACGCCACGAACGGCACCCCCGTCGCGGTGCCCATGTTCAGGCCGAAGTAGCCGACCGGCCCTTCGGCGCCGATCTCCGGCAGTTCCTGGAGGGCGTCCAGGGTCGCCCGCCACTCGGGTACGGCGCGCTCCGCCAGGTGCGCGTTGTAGCGGACGACGATCGGTCCTTCCGGCTCGCCCGCCGCCCTGGCCCGGAGCATCGCGTCGACCTCCTGCTCGTCGTACGCCGTACGCGGCCGGTCGCCGTGACCGGGTGCGTCGATACAGGCGACATGGAAACCACCATGGGTCACGAGGAGGCGTGCCCGGCCCGTCATCGCCGGCCATCTCTTGTGCGTGCCGCCGCCGTGGCCCATCAGCACCAGGGGCGCGCGATCGGCACCGGATGCGGGCGACCAGAGCACGCCGGGGATCTCACCGACAGTGAAATCGCGTTCGATGACACCGTTTGACGATGTCTCCACAGTGAAATGCAAAGAATTCATTGGCTGTTGCCTTTCGGGAGTGCCTTGTTGTTGAGGCGCTCCCGGCAGCGACAGCTACGTCAATCGCCCGACCGTGACGGCGAAGGGGAGCACCCACACAGATACAGCGTTCACGGGTCTCACCTCCTGGCGCGATGTCACGATCAGCTGCAAGCTACCAGCCCGAATGTCGTCCCGCCGAATCCTTATTCGCCACCGTTTTCCCCGCCCCTCCCCACCCGGACAACCGCACCCAAGTCGGCGTGAATTCAAGCCCGTTCGCGGCTGCGGGAAACGGAACGGCCGTTCGTCTCTTCTTCACTTACCGGATGCGGCCGAAGCCGCTTGGCGGATTCTAAGGTTGCGCCCGTGCCGCCCCCCCCGAACGCTCGCCACTTCTGTCCGGAGGACAGCCATGACCGAAGTCAAGGCACCCAAGCGCAGACGCCGTCGTTCCCTCACCGCACTGGCCGGGGGCATGGCCCTCGCCGTCACCTCGCTCGGGCTGTGGGCCATCACCGGGTCCACCGCCTCGGCCGTCTCCCTGCCGACGCCCGACCATGTCGTGGTCGTGGTGATGGAGAACCACGCCTACTCCCAGGTGATCGGCAGCTCCAGCGCGCCGTACATCAACAACACCCTCAAGGCGGGTGGCGCCAACCTCACCCAGTCCTTCGCGCTCACCCACCCCAGCGAGCCGAACTACTACATGCTGTTCTCGGGCTCCAACCAGGGCCGCACCGACGACAGTTGCGTCCCGGTCCAGTCCCTCTCCGCGCCCAACCTCGGCTCCGAGCTGATCGGCGCCGGAAAGACCTGGGACAGCTACAACGAGGACCTGCCCAGCGAAGGTTCGACGGTCTGTAGCAGCGGCAACTACGCGCAGAAGCACAACCCCTGGTTCGGCTTCTCCAACGTGCCGCTCAACACCGCCAAGACCATGGCGCAGTTCCCGACCGACTACAGCACGCTGCCGAAGGTCTCCTTCGTCGTGCCGAACCTGTGCAACGACATGCACGACTGCTCGGTCGCCACCGGCGACACCTGGATCAAGAACAAGCTGAGTGCGTACGCGACGTGGGCGCAGTCCCACAACAGCATCCTGGCCGTCACCTTCGACGAGGACAACAAGCAGTCAGGCAACCGCATTCCCACCGTCCTGTACGGAGCGCATGTCGCCCCCGGCAGCTCCAGCGCCACCACCTACAACCACTACAACATGCTCCGCACGCTGGAAGACCTCGCAGGTCTGACCACGCACGCCGGCAACGCCGCCACCGCGTCCGACATCACCGGCATCTGGAACTGACGCCTGTGTACCTCGCGGATTCCCGTAGCACCACGTCAGCCGCCGCCCCGAACACCCGCTCGGGGCGGCGGCCCGCCGTGCCCGGCGCCGTCCTGTCCCTCGGTGCGGTCAGCCTGATCACCGATGTCTCCTCGGAAATGGTCACCGCCGTCCTCCCGCTCTACGTGGTCGCGGCTCTCGGCCTCTCGCCCCTCGGCTTCGGGCTGCTGGACGGCATCAACAACGGTGTCGGCGCGCTGGTCCGGCTGGTCGGCGGCCACCTCGCGGACCGGGGCGGCCGGCGGCACAAGGTGGTGGCAGGGCTCGGATACGGACTGTCCGCCCTGTGCAAACCGCTGTTCCTGTTCGTGCACACCCTCCCCGGCATCAGCGCCGTGCTGGCCGCCGACCGCACGGGCAAGGGCCTTCGGACCGCCCCCCGGGACGCGATGATCTCGCTGGCCACGCGGCCCGAACACCGGGGCAGGGCATTCGGTGTGCACCGCGCCATGGACACCACCGGCGCCATGCTCGGCCCGCTGACGGCGTTCGCCGTGCTCCGGGCCACGGTCGACGGCTATGACGCGGTCTTCGCGGTCAGCGGCTGCATCGCCGCACTCGGGGTCCTCGTCCTGGTCCTCTTCGTGCCGCGCAGGATCACCGCCGAGACGGCCCCGACGGCCACACCCGGGGCCACCCCGGCGGCCCCTCCCGAGCCGGCCCCGGCGGCCACACCCGCGACCACCTCCGCGACCGCCGCTCGGGGCGCCACCCCCGCCCCGTCCGGCCCCACCCTGCGCGACGCGCTCGCGCTGCTGCGCCGCCCCGGCCTGCGCCGCCTCACGCTCTGCGCCGCCCTGCTCGGGCTCACCACCGTCAGCGACGCCTTCCTCTATCTGCTCCTCCAACGCGAACTGCGCCTGCCCGCCCACCTCTTCCCGCTGCTGCCGCTCGGCACGGCCGCGGCGTTTCTGCTGCTCGCGGTCCCGATGGGCGCGCTCGCGGACCGTATGGGCCGTCTCCGGCTCTTCCTGGCAGGACACGGCGTCCTGCTGCTCGGCTACGGCCTGGTGCTCGCCCGCGTGCACGGCGCCCCGGTCGCGGTCTCCGTCGCCGTCCTGGTGCTGCACGGCGCGTTCTACGCGGCGACCGACGGGGTCCTCGCGGCCGCCACCTCCGAAGCCGTCCCGGCCGCACATCAAGGGGCCGGACAAGCCCTGGTGGGCACCGGCCAGGCGCTGGCCCGGTTCGCCTGCTCGCTCGCCTTCGGTGCCGGCTGGAGCCTGTGGGGCGGGCGACGCGCCCTCGCCGTCACCGCCGTTGCGCTGACCGTCAGCGCGCTCGTCGCATGGGCTGTTCTCCGCCGGAATGCCGGGGCCACGCATACCGGGGCTGCGCATGCCGAGGCGTCGACCTGACCCGGCGCCGCCATTTCTTCCCTCCCCCTCCAGCCGTCCGGCACGGCCGACCGTACGACCGATGAGGTGCCGAATGACCCGAACCACCCGCGTCGTGATCCTGCTCGTCGCCGTACTCCTGCTGGGAACGGTCGGCACCGCGGCGGTGTTGCGCGCCGCCGACCGGTCCGGCCGCCGCGAACAGGAACAGGCGGGTGGTCCGCCCGTCCACCCCGGCACCGTCTCGCTCCGGGCGGCCGCCGCCGGCCGTCAGCTGCTCGTCCGCAACCTGGCCTGGGGCCCGCACCGCGACGAGATCGCCGCCGTGCCGGCCGACCGGCCCGACGGGCCACGCACCGTGTCCGGCGTGAAGTGCCTGCGCTTCCATGCGGCCGCCGGTACCGGCATCTGTCTTCAGGCCGTGCACCACGCGTTGGACGACACCTATCGAGCCGTCGTACTCGATTCCCACCTGCGCGAACGGCATCACTTCCCGGTCGGCGGCGTCCCGACCCGCGCCCGGGTCTCACCCTCCGGGCACCTGGTCGGATGGACGGTGTTCGTCAGCGGAGACTCCTACGCCACGGGGACCAACTTCTCCACCCGCACCGCGATCGTCGACACCCGCACCTGGGCGATCGACGACAACCTGGAGTCCTTCGCCGTCACCAAGGACGGCCGGCCGTACCACGCCTCCGACATCAACATCTGGGGCGTCACCTTCGCCGATGACAACCGCTTCTACGCCACGCTGGCGACCGGCGGCCAGACCTACCTCGTCCGGGGCGATGTCAGCGCCCGCACCCTCACCACACTGCACGGAAACGTCGAATGCCCCTCGCTCTCCCCCGACGGCACCCGGATCGCGTACAAAAAACGCGTCCACGGAGCCTCGCCGGATGCCCCGTGGCGGCTGTACGTACTCAATCTGCGCACCATGTCCGAGACCCCCACCGCCGAGCGGCGCAACATCGACGACCAGGCCCTCTGGGCCAACGGCTCCACCCTGGTCTACGCCCTCGCCGGCGATTACGGCTCGGATCTGTGGACCGTACCGGCCGACGGCAGCGGCAAGGCCCAGCGGCTGATGCTCTCGGCCCTGGCTCCGGCATATCTGCCCTGATGCGCCCGGCACTCGGCTCCGCTCGGCCGCGCTCAGCCCACCGTCTGGTCGCCGTCGGGCAGATCCTCGACCGTCACCTTCCCCCGCGGCACGGCGAGTTCGTCGGCCACGACCCCGGCCACGCCGTCCGGGTCGGGCCCAGCGGGTAGGGGAACCTGCTCGCCCTCCCCGTAGCTTTCGATCGCCTTGCGGAAATAGCTCGGATCCCAGGCACCGACGGCGCCCCTGACCTCCACCGCGCGTACCCCTCGCAGCGCGATCCGCTGCTTGACGGCAGCGAGGATCCGATCCGACCGATACTCCCCCGGCACCTGAAACAAGCTGGCGTGCGCTCCCACTTTTACACCGCCCCGAAGTCGGACGGTCACCGTCAGACAACTGGTCACACTCGGGTAGGTGAGCGTCCCACCGGGCCCGATCTCGCCGACCTGCCCCTCAGTAATCCTGATGTTGGCGGTCGCGGGGGTGACGGCACTCGCGACCGCCGGCTGAGCCTGGGCCATGAGCACCCCCGTGGCACCCAGGCATAAGGCCGGCCACCGTATCGACGCCACATTGCCTCCGTTTCCCACCCTGTCTCCCTTTCTCCTACTGCCGCCGCGTACGACGGCGTCACGTGCCGCGCGCCGGGCACCGAAAGGGCCGCACCGCCCACGTCGATGACGGGGACGGTGCGGCCCGCGGCTCCGGTCAGCCGTGGATGCGGTCCTGCTGGTCCGGTATCACCGAACCGTCGGGGCGGTGGATCGGCCCGAGCGTGCCGTCCGGGTGGACATAGCCCTTGGTCGCGCAGGGGTACGGCGCGGCCTGGCGCTTCTTCGGCTCGATGAACATGGGGTTGATGAGCCAGCGGCCGTCGCCGTTGTCGTAGGCGCGGCACATGAGTTCGGTCTTGTTGCGGTTGATCGCCAGGTGGACGCCGGTGGCGTCACCGACGAAGGTGACATCGGTTTCGGCGTCGCCCGCGGCGAGGGCCGGGCGGTGCGCCGGGTCCTGCTGCTTCCATGCCTTGGCGCCCTTGACGCCGTAGATCGCCTGGTTGATCCAGCAGCGCTTGCCGTCCATGTACGTCAGGACCTCGCCGTGGGTGTCCTTGACGTCGCCGCAGCCCTGGACGCCGTAGGTGAGGCGGCCGTGGCGGAGGGTGTTGCGGATGCCGACGATGTGGTCGCGGTCGATGCCCACACCGGGCGCCCAGGCCCGTACGACCGGTTCCGAGGACGCGGAGACGATGTAGACGTCGAAGCCGGCCTTCTGGAGCGTGTGGATGAGGTCGCGCTGCTGGTCGTAGTAGCGGACGTACCCCTCCATGGTGTGCGTGCCGACCTTCTGCTCCGTACCGACCGGCGCGGCGAGGTTCTCCGCGCGCGCCTTACGGGCGATCCCGGTCAGCTGTGCCGGGGTGCGGCCGCCGAAGAGCTGGGTGATCCAGACGTACGAGGGCACCGTGCGACGGTGGTTCCACTCCCCCGCGAACGCCGTCTTGCCGTCGGAGGTCTTCTCGTCCTGGTAGATGTCGAGGATCTCATCGGTGCAGCCGGTGTCCGTCGACGTCGGCAGCGGGCGGCCGGGGCGTACGGACGTGCCGCAGGCCTTGGTCAGCGCGCGTGCGGCGTCGTCGGTGAGCCACTTGTTGGTGGCTTTCCAGCTGGTGGGCTGGAGCACCTTGTCGTGCCGGAGCATCCACGCCAGCGTGGCGTCGGAGACGTCGTTCTTGACGACGGTGTTGTCCCAGTCGAAGGTCGCGACGGGCTTGGCGCCACCGGATCCGGAACAGCTGCCGCGCTCGTCGATCATCTTCTGCAACGCGGCATGGTTGGCGCCGTACCAGCCCTTGGAGACATGCAGGGTAGGGCAGTTGCGCGGGGCCGGACCCGCGGTGGCCGTCTGGGCCGTCGCGATGCCGCCTCCCGCCACCGCGAGAACGGCACCTGCTGCCAGCCAACGACGCTTGTTGCGCATAAAAGGTACTCCTGTCGAACGAGGACTCGACTGCGGACGGTAACGCATGGCAGGCCGGCGTTGTACGCCGCCCGGCTGACCGGGGGTTACCCGAAGGTGAACAACGAGCGGCGACCGAACAGCTCATCGGGCAGCGGGTTGTTGAGGCAGGCCGCCGGGCCGCCGCCGCTCCCCCGCACGATCGGCGCGTTCGTCTCGCGTGCCGCTGCAATCGGAGGCGAACTGGAGAGAAGACGGCGGTCACGCCGCCCGGTGACGCCAGAAACGCGCCGACCGGTCACGAAGCCACGAAATCAGGAGCCGTCATGCCCGCGGGGTCGAGCAAGAAGCGTGAGCGTCAGTACGAGCACATCAAGGAAAGCGCCGAAGAACGAGGCGAGTCCACCAAGCGCGCCAAGGAGATCGCCGCCCGGACCGTGAACAAGGAACGCGCACGCTCCGGCGAGTCGAGGACCGCGAGCAGGGTCTCCGTGCGGGACCCGAAGTCCGCCTCGCAACGGGGCGGCGAACGCTCCCACAGCGGGGCCCAGGGCCCGACCAGGGACCAGCTGTACGAGGAAGCCAAGAAGAAGAACATCGAGGGCCGTTCCCATATGAACAAACAGGAACTCCGCAACGCCCTCGGCCGCTGACTGCGGCCCCGGTGCAGCCGCATGGCGTCGGCCGTGCGCCCGCCGCACCCACAGGATACTCAGGGCGACCGGTAGGTCAACTCCCTTGCCCTCACTGGCTGTTGAGGGCGGAGGGATCGCGTGCGGCCGAGCCGGTCAGTCGCTGTCGACGGGAACTCGCCGCAGCTGGCGTACGAGCGTGGCGCGGTGCAGATCGGCGACGGGGGCGAGGAGATCCGGATGTCTCAGTAGCGCCGCTGCCCGGCGGTCGTGGTCATCGGGCCGGGTCAGCCGGCCGAAGTCGAGCGGCAGTCCCGCGGCGTGCTCGCACGCGGTGAGCGCGGCCACCGCGGCATCGGCCAGATCGGGCGCGGTGAGCAGACAGGCGGCCCAGCTCGCCACGACCTCGTCGACCCAGCTGCGCCACGCCTCCTCCGCTCCCCCGGCGTCTCCGTCCTCCCCGCAGGCGGCCGCATCGGCCCCGGTGAGCCAGTCCAGCCGTCCGGAGCCGCCCGGACCGACGAGGGCGACCAGTCCCGCGTCGGCTGCCGTGGGATACCGCAGCCATGCGGCGACGGTGGCCGCCTGCCGGGCCTGGGCCTGGGCCCGTGCCGCGTCGAAGGCGCCACCCGTTACGGGGTAGGAGCGCAGGAGCCACTGCGTGGTCGAGGCTATGACCGAGGAGATGTCGGCAGACAAGGCACGGCGTCCTTTCGCTGGCGCATGCTGGCTGCGGTGGAAGGGGGCCTTACGGGGCCGATCAAGCTGCTCCAGACCGCCCCGTGGAGCGCGGACGCCCGGAAGCCTAGACGTAAGCCGGTTCGCCCGAAATGACGCAGATCACTCCTCTGCGTACGGATCGGGTGAAACCGCCGCGCCAACCGGGCCCTCGGCCCGCCCCGTCCGTTAGCCGCCTCGGGACACGGGAATCGCTGGATGCGCGCGCCCGCCGCACCGCTCGCGGGCGCCCCAACGCACCACTTCAGGGATTCGCCACTTCAGGAGGCACCATGGCGCACGGCGGCGACATCATCGAGGAGCTGACCTCGGACCACCGCGAGGCCGAGGAGGTGTTCCGGCAGATCACGATGCTGCCCAGCGGCCACCAGGACCGCAAGCGCCTGATCGACCACCTCACGATCGATCTGGTGCGGCACTCGGTCGCCGAGGAGCAGTACCTCTACCCGACGGTGCGCGAGCGCCTGCCGCAGGGTGCCGCCCTGGCCGACAAGGAGATCGGCGATCACTCGGCGGTGGAAAAGCTGCTCAAGCGGCTCGAAGGGTGCGCCGCCGACGATCCGCAGCTCGACCAGTTGTTCATGGCCGTGAAAGAGGCGGTCACCAGCCACGTGGAGGACGAGGAGAACCACCTCTTCCCACAGCTGCGCCGGGCCTGCTCACCGGAGGAACTGGCCAAGCTCGGCGACAAGGTCCGGATGGCCAAAAAGGCCGCGCCGACCCGCCCCCACCCGGCCGCGCCGACCACTCCTCCGGCCAACAAACTCCTGGCACCGGGGCTCGGCCTCGTCGACCGGGCGCGAGACTACGTCACCGGGCGCGGCAGGTCCTGAGACGGATCCGCACCCGGTTGAGCGGTCACGAGGCGAGGCCGACCGGGACGTCGAGTCCCCGGACCGCGACCGGGCGTGCGCTGCCGTCGGCCAGGCGGTAACACAGCCCCACCACGGCGGCCCGCCCGGCGGCGACGCGTTCGGCGAGGACCCGGGAGCGGTCCAGCAGGAGGTCCACGGTGTGCCGTATGTGCTCGGCCAGGATCTCGTCGGCCTTGAGGAATCCAGCAGCCCGGGCCGCGAGCACGCTGGGCGTCACCCGCTCGACCACGTCCCGGACGTAACCGGTCGGGGCCACGCCCTCCTCCATCGCGGCGCATGCGGCCGCGACCGCACCGCACGAGTCGTGGCCCAGGACCACCAGCAGCGGGCAGTCCAGCAGGCTGACCCCGTACTCGATGCTGCCCAGCACCTCCGTCCCCACGACGTGGCCCGCGGTGCGCACCACGAACAGGTCCCCCAGACCGCGATCAAAGATGATCTCGGCGGCGAGCCGGGAATCGGAGCATCCGAACAGCACGGCGAACGGGCTCTGGGACGGTGCGATCTCGGTGCGACGCGCGGCGTCCTGGTTCGGGTGCTCCGGCGTGCCCGCGACGAATCGCCGATTGCCGGCCAGCAGCAACTCGTAGGCTTCGCCGGGGGTCAGGGGCTGATGCTGGGGCTGCGTAGGGGGCATGCCCGCAGCGTACGACCAAGCCCGTGCGCCGCGCGGAGAGGATCGCCGCGGTCCACCGCTGCGAGCCGCTCGGGGGGGCGAGGCCGAGCCTGCGAGGCGCGACAGGCCGCCCTCGCGCGACACCGCATGGCGCCACATGGCATCACGCGACATCACTCGGCATCACGCGGCACCGTATGGCATCACATGGCGCCACTGGTCGCCCTCCTCGCCTTTCACCAGCTCAGGGCCGCCATCTCACGTCTGCACCACGTGAGACACCACCGGGACTTGCGCATGGCGCCACTTCGGTGCCATCATGACGTCATGGACCTCACTCCGTATGTCGACACCCTGCGTCGCGAGCTCGCGGTGGCCGCCGAAGCCGGCGGGGAAGATGCTCGCGAACTGGCCGAGCGGCTCACCACTCCTCTGGAGTCGGCGACCCGTCTGACCATGCTCAATGTGCTCTCCGCCGCGATGGACGAGATCACCCGCGAGCTCGCCCCCGGCTCGGTCGACGTACGGCTGCGCGGGCTGGACCCCGACTTCGTGGTGACGCTGCCGCCCAGTGACAGCGGCCACCCGGAAGCGACGGCCGGACCCGCCGAACCGCTCGCGGCGCCGCTCTCCTCGGAGGGCGACGAGGGTGGCACCGCCCGCGTCAATCTGCGACTGCCGGCCCACCTCAAGGCGCGCGCCGAGGAGGCCGCGAACCGCGAGGGCCTGTCGCTCAACGCGTGGCTGGTGCGCGCCGTGTCGGCCGCGGTCGACGGCGGCGCGCGGCCGCGTACGACGGAGAAGAGCCACGCCGTCGGACAGAACTTCAAGGGCTGGGTGCGCTAGCCGCGCCCGCGCCCGCTCCACTTCACCCACACCACGTCCCCACCAGCGGGGACGACGATGAGACCCAAGAGGACGGGACAGCTATGCCTTCTTTCGACACTCCCGAACCGATCTCGGCAACCGTGCATGTGGAGGCCGGTTCCATCCAGTTCACCGCGGGCGAGCGCCTCGACACGGTCGTCGAGGTGCGGCCCCGCGACCCGAAGCTGGACCGCGATGTGCGGTCGGCCGAGCAGACCGAAGTCACGTACGCAAGCGGCGTCCTGACCGTCAGGACCCCCAAGCTGCGCAATTCGCTTCGCCGCCCGGGCACCGTCGATGTGACGGTCGAACTGCCCACGGGCTCCCGCATCGATATGACCGGCTCCTGGGCCCAGGTGCTCGGCGAGGGCCGGCTCGGCGAGGCCCGTGTGAAGACCTCCGCGGGCGATGTACGCCTGGACACGACCGGGCCGCTGGATCTGACCGCATCGCACGGCTCGATCACCGTGGACCGCGTCGAGGGCAGGGCCGAGATCACCACCAGCACCGGCAGCCTGCGCGTCGGCCTCGTCGACGGCCCCGCCGTTCTGAAGAACTCGCACGGCACCACGACCATCGGTGCCGCGACCGGCGAGCTGCGGGTGAGCAACGCCAACGGCGACATCGACATCCGGCGCGCCGAGAACTCGGTCACCGCCACCACCGCCCACGGCACCGTGCGCGTGGCCGAAGTGGCCCGCGGCACCGTCCAGTTGGAGACCTCCTACGGCGCCATCGAGGTCGGCATCCGCGAGGGCACGGCCGCCTGGCTCGACGCCAGCTCGCGCTCCGGGCAGGTGCGCAACGCGCTCACCGAGTCCGAGTCCCCGGAGAAGGCCGAGGACACCGTCGAGGTCCGCGCCCGTACCCGGTACGGCAACATCGACATCCTCCGCGCCAAGCCCTGAACACCCCCGCGCACCCCACACCATCCTCAACTCACGTCATCCTCAACTCACCCCATCCCTCGACTACTTCATCTCGGAACGGGTGAGCCCATGAGTTCTTCTGTCATGCCCACATCACTCGCGCCCACATCACTCATGCCCACAACGCATCAGGGCGGTCCGCAGTCGACGGCCGCCGTCCGGCCGCAGTTACCGCCACGAAAGGCAGTCCGATGAGTAACACGGTTCCCGTCCCGCACGGCCTTCCCATGGAGCGCAATGCGGGCCCCTTCGACCCGCCCCGCGAGATCACCCGGCTGCGCGAGGCCCGCCCGGTCAGTCCCCTGGTCTTCCCCGATGGCCACGAGGGCTGGCTCGTCACCGGCTACGACGCGGTCCGCCAGCTCCTGGCCGACACCCGGTTCAGCTCCCGCCAGGACATCGGCGTGCTCCACCTGCCGTACGAGACCCCCGGCATGCCCGTCATGACCGAACCGTCCCCGCAGGTGCCGGGTTTGTTCGTCGCCATGGACCCGCCGGACCACACCCGGCTGCGGCGCAAGCTCACCGGCGCCTTCACCGTCAAACGCATGAAGCAGCTCGAAGAGCGCATCAGCGACATCGCCGAGCGGCAACTGGACGAGATGGCGCGGCTCACCCCGCCGGTCGACCTGGTCAAGGAGTTCGCGCTGCCGGTGCCCTCGCTGGTGATCTGCGAACTGCTCGGTGTCCCCTACGAGGACCGGGACAACTTCCAGGTCAACACGGTCAAGTTCATGGCCAAGGACGTGACGCTCGACGAGAAGATGGCCGCGTACGGCGCAATGAGCGCGTTCCTCGCCGAACTGGTCACGGGCAAACGCGCCACACCCGGCGAGGACATCCTGTCCGACCTGGCCCGCGATGAGGACCTCACCATCGAAGAGCTGACCGGTATCGCCTTCCTGCTGCTGCTCGCGGGCCACGAGACCACGGCCAACATGCTGGGGCTGGGCACCTTCGCGCTCCTGGAGCACCCCGAGCAGCTGGCCGAGCTGCGCGCCAACCCGGATCTGATGCCCGGTGCCGTCGAGGAACTCATGCGCTACCTGGCGGTCGGCGACATCTTCTACCGCTACGCCACGGAGGACATCGAACTCGGCGGCGAAACCATCGGCAAGGGATCCACCGTCCTGATCTCGCTGCTGGCCGCCAACCGCGACCCCGAGCGCTTCGAGAACCCCGACACCCTGGACCTCCACCGCAAGGCCCGCGGTCACCTGTCCTTCGGCCACGGCATCCACCAATGCCTCGGCCAGCAACTGGCCCGCATAGAGATGCGCGCCGGTTTCGACGGACTGCTGCGTCGCTTCCCGACCCTCGAACTCGCCATCCCCGCCGACGAGGTGAAACTCAAGACCGACATGAATCTCTACGGCGTCCACGAACTGCCGGTCACGTGGACGGAAACGGCCCGGTAGAACCGTCGGCCGAGCGCGTCACCCGCCGTCACCCGCCGTCAGCGGCCCGCACCGGCATCGTCCAAAAGGTGCGGGCCGTTGTTGCGGACGCTGTTGACCGCGCTGGACACGGCGCGGGCGTCGAGATGGCCGGCGGCGGGGGTCGCCAGCAGGGCGCGGAGTTCGCCGCTGTCCTGGTGGGCCGGGTCGAGCCAGGCGCTCCAGTCGGCGGGCGCGATGGCCAGCGGCATGCGGGGGTGGACGTGTCCGGCGGCATCGACGGCCTCGGTCGTGATGATGGTGCAGGTCGTCCACCACGCCGCCGGGTCGTCGTCCTCGGCCACCGCCGGGTCGCGCCAGAACTCGTACAGCCCGGCGAGCGCCATGACCTGACCGTCTTCGGGGCTGATGAAATACGGCTGCTTGCGGGCCTTGGTCGTCTTGGTCGCCGCTACGGGCTGCCACTCGTAGAAGCCGTCCGCGGGCAGCAGGCAACGGCGCTTGGCGAAGGCCCGGCGGTAGGCCGGCTTCTCGGCCACGGTCTCCACCCTCGCGTTGATCATTTTCGCGCCCACGTTCAGGCTCTTCGCCCACGACGGCACCAGCCCCCAGCGCAACGGCCGCAGCTGCCGGGTGATCTCGCCGGTGTCCCGCTCGACGCGTTCCAGCACCGACCACACGGTGTCGGTCGGGGCCACATTCCAGCTCGGGTCCAGCGCCTGGCCGGGATCCCAGCGCATGACGTCGAACAGGTCCACAAGGTCTTGCGGACGGCGGGTGGAGACGTAGCGACCGCACATACCTCCACCCTGCCAGGCCAGCCGGTCACTCGGGCCGGATCGCCCCCACCAGGCGCGCGCCGCCGGAGGGGGCGAGCTACTGCCCGCGGCCCGTGACGTAGTCCCGGGCCCGGTCGACCAGGCCGAGGCCGGGCGCCAGGAGCTTGTTGGCCGGCGGCGTGCTCGGGGCCGCCGGATGGGGCCGGGTGGGGGCGGTCTTCTTCGCCTCGCGGACCTTCTTACCCAGGCTCTCCAGGACAAAGGGGTGGACACCCGTACGCAGCTGCTCGAAGAGGTGGTTCTCCTCGTCGTCCACGTGCGCGAGGACCTCGGTGCGCAGCTCGCGCACCAGGCGGTCGAAGTCGGCGTCGTCCGGTTCGCGGCCCTCCAGGTCCTTCAGAAGCCGTTCGACGCGGCCGTGGTCGGCGATCTCCTTGTCCGCCAGCGCATCGCCGTCCTCAAGGTGCTCGCGCACCGCCGGGTAGAGGTGCTGCTCTTCGGCGACCGAGTGCCGTACCAGCTCGATGGTCAGGGCATCGATCAGCCGCTTGCGGTCCGTGCTGCCGGGAGCCGCGTCGTCGAACTGTTCAAAGAGTGCGTCGACCTCGCGGTGGTCGACGAGCAGCTCCGCAATGACGTCCCCGCCGTGGCCCATATGGTGCCGCCTCCTGGTGGTGCTCGGACGGCCGGCCTACCCGGCCGTCCGACCGACCCGTTCCCTCCTGCCGAGCCGGGTACAACCCCCGCTGTAAAAGTCCGCTGAACCGGCGGACACGGCCGAGGAGCGCGGCGCCCGGTGGCCCGGACACCAGCAAGCCGTGGGACCGCCGGATGTCCGGCGGTCCCACGGCTTGTCAGGTCGGGTACGAGGTCAGTGACCGCCCTCGTCCACGACCGCGACCTCCTCGATGTTCTGCTCGATGGCCTCGCCGGAGACGGCGGTGGCGCGGGCCCAGTAGTAGATCCCCACGGCGAACGCCGAGACGAGCGCCATGTCCCACCACATCGGGATGTGGCTCTGGCCGCCGAAGCCGCCCTGCCAGGAGATGACGCCCATGCCGATCAGGTACACCGGAAGCCACTGCGCGGCCTTCCAGTCCAGTCGCGGCGCGTTCGGCAGCCGCTTCTTCGTCGCGTACACGGCGTAGCTGCCGAGCAGTACGTAGCCCATGATGATCGCCCAGCCGAGCCGCTGGAGGGTGTCCCAGCCGGCCCAGTAGATGATCAGGCTCGCGACGACGAAGGCTATCGGCGAGATCACGTTGCCGCCGGGCAGGCGGTACGGGCGCTCGTGGTTCGGCAGCCGGTCACGGAACACACCGAAGGCCAGCGGCGCACCGGCGTACATCAGGACGCTCGCCGAGGTGATGAAGGAGACCAGCTCCTGCCAGCTCGGGAAGGGCAGGAAGCAGATCACGCCGGTCACGAACGAGATGATCAGGCCGAACCACGGCACACCGCGCTTGTCGGTCTTCTCGAACGCCCGGGGGGCGTAGCCGTTCTTGCTCAGGCCGTAGGAGATACGCGAGGTGGACGTGGTGTAGATCAGGCCGGTGCCACCGGGAGAGATGATCGCGTCCGCGTACAGGACCCAGCCGAGCCAGCCCAGGCCGATCAGGGTGGCCAGACCGGCCCACGGGCCGCTGATGCCGACGTAGTTCAGCTTGGCCCAGCCGTGTGCGAAGGAGGCCAGCGGCAGGGCGCCGATGTAGACCACCTGGAGCGCGATGTAGATGACCGCGCCGATCGCGACCGACCCGATCGTTGCGCGCGGCAGGTCACGCTTGGGGTTGCGGCTCTCGCCCGCGAGCTGGATGGCCTGCTCGAAGCCGAGCAGCGCGAAGATGATGCCGCTGGTGCTGATCGCGCTGAGCACGCCCTTGGCGCCGAACGGGGCGAAGCCGTGCGAGGTGAAGTTGTGCGGGTGGAAGTTGGTCGCCGCGATGACGAAGATCGCCCCGAGGGGTACGGCGATCTTCCACCACGTCGCCGCACTGTTGGTGTGCGCCAGCACCTTCACGCCGAGGAAGTTCACGGCGACGAAGACCGCCATCAGGAGGACGGCGACGACGAGACCGCTCGCCGTGAGCGTCCCGTTCGCATTCAGGAATCCCTGGGCCCACTTCCAGTGACCGGCATAGCCGATCATGGCCTCGACCTCGATCGGGGCGACGGTCGCCGCCTGGAGCCAGGAGAACCAGCCGAACGACATGCCCGCCAGGCCGCCGAAGGCGTAGTGCGGGTACCGCGCCGTACCGCCGGCGACCGGGAAGAGGCCACCGAGCTCGGCATGCACCAGCGCAAGGAGAATGATCGCAACTGCGCCGATGCCCCAGGAGATGACCGCGGCGGGTCCCGCCACGACCACGGCCTTCTGGGCGCCGTAGAGCCAGCCGGATCCGATGATGGAGCCGACCGACGCCCACATCAGACCGATCAGTCCCACATCCCTGCGGAGGGAGCCACCCTTTCCGAGGGAGCCGGGTTCGCCTGCCCTCGGTGCAGAGATTTCGTCAACGTTTGCCATTGGAGCCCTTTCAAGACAGGGACTGGCTGGAAATTTGCATCAGGCTAGGGAGCATGCACGGACCTGCAAAGGGGCCTCGGCTGAATAGTTATATTCTTTGGAGAAATCCTTGCTTGGATTTCGGCTCGCCATTGTGGACATTTCCCTGAACGCATGCAGGGGGGTGGGCTTTATCCGCGCCTTACACAGCGGAAGGCGATCGACCGATTACCCCAAGCGACCTTCGGCGCGTCTTTCCTTGACGCAAACTTGAACTTTCGCAAAGAGGAATAAATCTTCCACAGAAGACCCGGTTCGGCGACCGCGGCACCCAACACCCCTTGGTGCCGCGGACACTTGGTGCCGCCCACCGTGTGAAGCGATGCTCACAGACGACGCCGGGCACCGAGAGAGCCACCTCGGCGGGGCAAATCGGATAGATATGGGCGAATGACACTGCGCCCCGGCAAAACCCCGTCCCCGCAGTCCGTCCTGTCCGTCCTGTCCGCCCTGTGCGGCGTCACTGCGCTGCTGCTCGGCACGGGGTGCGGCGGCCCCGCGGGCTCCTCGGCCTCCCCCGGCCGCCCCTCACCCCACCGTTCCCAGCAGGGCCTCGTTTGGAAGGGCTGCCCGCTGCCGGGGCAGCCGGGCCGTCAGTGCACGACGGTGGCCGAGCAGGGGCAGACCGCTCGGCAAGATCACGACACCCGCTGCCGGGCCGCGCCCGCTGGTCATCAACGGCACCCAGGACCCCCGTACGGGAATCGCGGGCGCCCGGGCGGTGGCCCGCCGCCTCGACGCGAAGCTGGTGACCTTCACGGGGCGCACGCATATCGCGACCACGGGCGGGGTGGAGTGCGTGCAGCGGGCGGCGGCGCGGTTCCTGGTTTCGGGGACCACCGGGGGGACGGGAAGTACGGGAAGTACGGGAAGTACGGGAAGTACGGGGAGCACGGCGAGTACGGGGCGCCTGTCCGCGTGCGGCTAGCGGGACCCGCCGGCGTCCGGGTCAGGCATCGAGGCCGCCACGCTCGATGAGCTGGCGGGTGATCACGTTGCGCTGGATCTCGTTGGTCCCCTCTCCGACGATCATCAGCGGTGCGTCGCGGAAGTAGCGCTCCACATCGAACTCGGTGGAATAGCCGTACCCACCATGGATACGGACGGCGTTGACGGCGATCTGCAAGGCCGTCTCGGAGGCGAACAGCTTCGCCATCCCCGCCTCCATATCGACCCGGCGCCCCGCGTCGGCTTCCCTGGCCGCGTACAGGGTGAGCTGGCGCGCGGCGGTGAGCGCGGTGGCCATGTCGGCGAGGTGGTTGCCGATCGACTGGTGTTTCCAGATCGGCTTGCCGAACGCTTCGCGCTGCTGCGCATAGGCAAGGGCGTCCTCCAGCGCGGCCCGGCCCACGCCCAGCGCACGGGCGGCCACCTGGATCCGGCCCGTCTCCAGCCCCTTCATCATCTGCGCGAAGCCCTTGCCCTCGACGCCCCCCAGTACGGCGTCGGCCGGAGCGCGGTAGCCGTCGAAGGACAACTCGCAGCTCTCCACGCCCTTGTAGCCGAGTTTGGGGAGGTCGCGGGAGACGGTGAGGCCGGGTCCGTGCTCGACAAGGAGGAGGGAGATGCCCCGGTGCGCGGGGGCCGCGTCCGGGTCGGTCTTGCACAGCAGCGCGATCAGCCCGGAGCGGCGCGCATTGGTGATCCACGTTTTCGCGCCGTCGATCTCGTAGCCGACGGTGTGCTTACGGGCGACAGTGCGCAGGGCCTGGAGGTCGGAGCCGCCGCCCGGTTCGGTCAGGGCCATGGTCGCCCGTACCTCGCCGGTCGCCATCTTCGGCAGATACCGGCGCTTTTGCTCCTCGGTGCCGAAGTGCAGCAGCAGTTTGGCGACCACGGTGTGGCCGCCCATCGCGCCGGCCAGGCTCATCCACCCTCGGGCGAGCTCCTCGGAGATCAGCACATAGCAGGGGGTGGAGACGGGGGTGCCGCCGTACTCCTCCGGGATGGCGAGGCCGAAGACGCCGAGCCGCTTCATCTGCTCGATCAGGGCCTCGGGGTAGGTGTTGGTGTGGTCGAGTTCCCTGGCGACCGGCTTGACGCTCTTGTCGACGAAGTCGCGCACCGTGCCGACGATGCACCGTTCGTCCTCGGACAGGATGTCGAGGGTGCTCATGTGGTGTGTTCGCTCCTTGCGGGAGGAGGGCGGCCGAACTACGGGGCGGTACCGGCGCGGAGGTTCAGATGACGTGGTCGGCCCGCAGCGCGTCGATCTCCGCCGTGCCGTAGCCGAGTTCGGCGAGGATCGCCTCGGTGTGCTGGCCGACGGCGGGGATGTCCCCCATCCGTACCGTGGTGCCGAAGAGGTCCACGGGCGGCAGCAGCGCCGATACCGTGGCGCCCCCGGGAATTCGTACGTCCCGCCAACGGCCGCGGGCGCTCAGGACGGGGTGCGCGAGGAATTCCTCGACGTCGTTGACTCCGGCGTTGGCGATGCCCGCCTTGTCGAGCAGCGTCATCACCTCGCCGCTGTCGCATTCGCCGAACCGCCCGGTCACGATCGCGTTCAGCTCCTCGCGGTGGGCCACCCGGGCGGAGCCGGTGGCGAACCGCGGATCGTCGACGAGGTCGGGGCGCCGCAGGAACTGCTCGCACAGGGCGGCCCATTCGCGTTCGTTCTGGACGGAGAAGAGCACGTCCTTGCCGTCGGCCGCGGTATAGGCGCCGTAGGGGGCGATCGTGGCGTGCTGGGTGCCGACCCGCGGGGGCTGGCTGCCCCCGTAGCGGGTGTAGTAGGCGGGCTGGCCCATCCACTCGGCCAGCGCCTCGAACAAGGACACCTCCACGGCGCGGGCGATGCCGGTGGTCGCGCGGGCGAACAGGGCGGTGAGGATGCCCGAGTAGGCATACATCCCGGCGGCGATGTCGGCGACCGACACCCCCGCCCGGGCGGTCTCCTGCGGGCTCCCGGTCAGGGAGACCAGGCCGGTCTGGCACTGTACGAGCAGGTCGTACGCCTTACGGTCGGCCCACGGTCCGCTCGACCCGTAACCGGAGATCGCGCACGGGATCAGCGACGGGAACCGCTCGGCGACGGTCTGCGCGTCCAGGCCGAGCCGGCCGATCGCACCCGGAGCGAGGTTGTGTACGAACACGTCGGCTTCCGAGAGCAGTTGTTCCAGGATCCGCCGCCCACGGTCCGTTTTGAGGTCCAGCGTCACCGAGTCCTTCGACCGGTTGAGCCACACGAAGTAACTGGACTGGCCGTGCACGGTGGTGTCGTACCGGCGCGCGAAATCGCCGCCTCCCGGCCGCTCCACCTTGATCACCCTGGCCCCGAGATCGGCCAGCTGCCGGGTGGCGAAGGGCGCCGCCACCGCCTGCTCGACACTGACGACGGTGACACCGGACAACGGCAGTTCCTCGGGGCGCTCCATGGACGGTGACCTCCAGGGTCGGCCGGGCAGGTGCTACGCGACGTACCATCATGGCCGGTCAGGACCGTGGGAGCGCAAGAGGCGCGGTGGTCAGCCCAGGCGCCCGAGGGCGAGCAGATCGAGCAGGGTGGGGCCGCCGACGTAGGCGGAGAGACCACCGTCGATGGTCAGGCAGCGTCCGGTGACCAGCTCGGAGGCGTCGCCGGCCAGGTAGACGGCGGAGTCGGCGATCTGCTCGGGCGTTCCCCACCGGTGCATCGGGACGGCATGCATCAGACCGGCGGAGACGTCGTGGTTTGCGCGGACCGCCGCCGTCTCCGCGGTGGCGGTCCAGCCCGGGAGGATCGCATTGACCCGGACCCCGGCCGATGCCCATTCCGCGCCGAGAGTCCGCGTCAGGGCGATGACGGCGGCCTTCGATACGGCGATCGTCGAACGGGAGGGAACGCCCGCGCCGCGGCGCACGGAGGCATCCGGCGCGGCCGGGGCGCGCGCAAACGCAAAGGGACCTACGAGGTGGGCTCCCTTCGCCGGCATTGCCATGCACTCCGGCTCATGCGCTCCGGTCAGGCGCGGGGCGCGTGCGCGGCGGGGAGTCGCTCCGTGCCGCCGGCGGCGCCGAAGGGGAGGTGGACGGTGCGGGTGGCGAGGAGCCAGGTGCCGTCGACCGTGCGGAAGGTGTCCTCGTAGTGGCCGACGTTGGTCGGGATGCGGGGCTCGACCATTCCGCCGGTGTAGCCGTCGACCCGGTACGTCGTCAGATAGGAGACGGCACGGGCCGCCGTCGCGGACTCCACCGTGACCAGGATGTTCGTCATCAGACGGCGCGAGAGCCGGTCCGCCGGGCGGGAGGCGAAGTAGGTGCGCAGGGCCTCCCGGCCCTCGATACGGCGCTCGCCGTGCGGCCAGTGCCAGTAGCCGTCGTGCGTGAACAGCTCCGCCACGGAGCCCGGTTCGCCGAGGTCGAGCCGGTGCACGAAGTCCACGATGATCCGCTCACAGGCGCGTTCCGCGAGCATCCGGTCGACGGGGGTGGGGATCGTGTCGTCCATACCCCTTTCTATCAACTCCGCCTCATCGGATGCCTGTTGATTGTTCGCGGGCTATTCCGCGCCGCCCGGTCGGCCGGGCGGTTCCGCGGGAAGGCTCACCACGAACCGGGTGCGGCCGGGGCGGCTCGTCAGGGTGACCGTGCCGCCGTGGGCGGTGGCCACGGCCTGCACGATGGCGAGTCCCAGGCCGGTGCTGCCGGCGGCGCGGGAGCGGCTGTGGTCCGCGCGCACGAAGCGGCCGAAGATCTCGGGCTGGATGCCGGCCGGGATTCCCGGGCCGTTGTCCTCGACGGTCAACCGGGGGCCGCGCTCATCGGCGGTCAGTTCCACGCTGACAGTCGTCCCCGCGGGCGTATGCGTACGGGCGTTGACCAGCAGGTTTCCGATCACCTGATGCAGTCGGTGCGCGTCGCCGGTAGCGGTCACCACCGTCTCGGGAAGATCCAGCAGCCACCGGTGATCGGGGCCGGCCGCCCGCGCATCGTCCGTCGCATCGAGCACCAGGCGGGTCAGATCCACCGGCTGGTGTTCGAGGGCACGGCCCGCGTCGAGCCGGGCGAGCAGCAGCAGATCGTTCACCAGGCTGCTCATCCGTTCCGACTCGGCCCCGATACGCTCCAGGGCGCGCCGGACCTCGCCGGGCACCGGCCCCTCGTGCCGGAGGGCGAGTTCCGCATGGCCGCGGACGTTGGCCACCGGGGTGCGCAGTTCATGGCTGGCGTCGGCGGCGAAGTGCCGTAGCCGCTCCTCGCTCGCATGGCGGCGCTCCAGGGCGTTGCCGACGTGGCCGAGCATACGGTTGAGGGCGGTGCCCACCTGCCCGACCTCGGTGCGCGGATCGGTCACCGGTACCGGCGCCGGCATCGCCACCTCGCCGCTGGCCAGCGGCAGTTCGGCCACGCTCGCGGCGGTGGTGGTGACCCGCCGCAGCGGGCGCAGCGACAGCCGTACCCACAGCGCGCCCAGGACGCCGGTGACCAGGAGCGCGCCGCCGAAGACCGCGGCCTCCACCGCTTCCAGGCGGTGCACCGTCTCCTCCACCGGATGCAGCGGCAGGCCGGTGATCAGGACATCGCCGTCGTCGCCCGGCACGGCGGTGACGCGGTAGCGCCCGAGGGCGGACAGCCGGATGCCGTGGCCGGTGCCGTCGGCGGGGAGGGCGGCCAGCGCCCGGCGGTCGCCGCCGGTGAGCGGCACCTTCGTGTCCGCCGCGGCACGCACCACCGCCGCCTGGGTGGGGGTGCCGCGCAGCAGCCGGGCGCCGAACGTGCCCTCGGACTGGCCCCGGGTGTCGGGCCGGTTGTCCGCATCGGGCCGCCTCTCGTGCTCCAGACTCGCCGCGAACCGACCGGCGGAGGCGGAGAGTTGCTGGTCCACGCGGCGGACCAGGAATCCCTGGAGGGCGAGGGCGGTGGTCACCCCGACGGCGAGGCAGACGAGCGCCAGCAGCGCGACCAGCCCCGCGGTGAGCTGGCTGCGCAGTGTGCGTGGCAGCGGCCGGATCATGCCGACTCCGGTTTCATGCCGACTCCGGATTCCCGCCGATTCCGGTTTCCTGCCGGCTCGGGTTTCATGCCGATGCCGGACCCAGGTTCCCGGATCATGCCGACTCCGGTTTGAGGACGTATCCGACCCCGCGGACGGTATGGATCATCGGTGTCCGTCCGGCGTCGATCTTCTTGCGGAGATAGCTGATGTAGAGCTCGACGACATGGGAGCGGCCACCGAAGTCGTAGGACCAGACCCGGTCGAGGATCTGCGCCTTGGACAGCACCCGCCGCGGATTGCGCATCAGGAACCTCAGCAGCTCGAATTCGGTCCGCGACAGCTCGACGAGCTCATCGCCGCGGATCACCTCCCGGGCGTCCTCGTCCATCACCAGGTCGCCGACGACCAGCCGGTCCCCGTCCGGCTCGCGGCCCATACCGGCCCGGCGCAGCAGTCCGCGCAGCCGCGCCAGCACCTCTTCCAGGCTGAACGGCTTGGTCACGTAGTCGTCGCCCCCGGCGGTGATCCCCGCGATCCGGTCCTCGACGGAGTCACGGGCGGTCAGGAAGAGGACACAGACCGTCTCCAGCTCCTGGCGCAGCAGGTGCAGCACCCGCAGGCCGTCCAGGTCGGGCAGCATCCAGTCCAGGACGACGGCGTGCGGGCGGAAGGTACGCGCGAGGGCGAGCGCCCCGGCGCCGTCGGCAGCGCTGCGGACCTCCCAGCCCTCGCTCGACAGGGCGCCGCAGAGCACTTCGGTGAGGTCCGGCTCGTCGTCGACGACCAGGACGCGTACCGGTGAACCGTCGGCGCTGCGCAGGTGGGCGGGGGTGCGGTGGCTGTGCATGGTCGCTCCAGCATCCCTCGCGGGACGGCGTACGGGGGCCGGGGCGGCTCTGAATTTCCTGTGAATCGCCTCTCAGCGATCCGCTCAGAGGTTCTTGAGAGGTTGCGCTGCGACGCTCGCGCCATGAGCACCCTCTCGCCCGCCCGCCGCGGTGCCGCCCGCCGTACCGCGCCGCGCCGGCCGCCGCACCCGGCGCCGCTGCTCGCCCTGGGTGCCGTCTGGGCGGGCGCCGCCGGTGTGCTCGCCCTGTGGTGGACGGGTACGACGTCGGTGGTGGGTCCGGCGGACTGGCTGACCGGCGCCGGCCGGATCACCGGTCTGCTCGCCGGCTACGCCTGTGCGGTGCTGGTCGCGCTCATGGCCCGGATCCCGCTGCTGGACCACAGCCTCGGCACCGACCGTCTGGCGCGCTGGCATGCGCACGGCGGCCGCTACACGCTCTCCCTGGTGCTCGCCCACACCCTGCTGATCATCTGGGGGTACACGCTCACCTCCCACAGCGGCGTGGTCGACGAGACCACCACGCTCGTCCTGGACTATCCGGACATGCTCAAGGCGACCGCGGGCTTTCTGCTGCTGGTCGCCACCGGCATCGTCTCGGCACGGGCCGCCCGCCGCCGGATGAGCTACGAGACCTGGCACTACCTCCACTTCGCCACCTATCTGGCGGTCTTCCTCACCTTCGGGCACCAACTCTCCAACGGCGCCGACTTCGTGGGCCGGCGGCCCGCCCAACTCGCCTGGTACGCCCTGTACGGGACGGTGGCGGCGCTGATCCTCTGGTACCGCTTCGTGGTTCCCGTATGCCGGGCCCGGCGCCACCGGCTCCGCGTCGCCGACGTCCGCCCGGAGGCGCCGGGTGTGGTGTCGGTCCATCTCACCGGCGAGCGGCTGACCGAACTGGGCGCCCGGCCCGGCCAGTTCTTCCGCTGGCGCTTCCTGGCGCCCGGTCTGCGGTGGACCGCCATCCCCTACTCGCTGTCCGCGCCGCCGCTCCCCCACGAGCTGCGCATCACGGTCAAGGCGGCCGGCGGGCACAGCGCGGCGATGGCGCGGCTGCGGCCCGGAACCCGGGTGTGGGCCGAGGGCCCGTACGGTGCCTTCACGGCGAAGCGCCGCAGCCCGGAAAAGGTGCTGCTGCTGGCGGGCGGCGTGGGCATCACCCCGCTGCGCGCGCTCTTCGAAACCCTCCCCGGCGAGGTCACGCTCCTGTACCGGGCGCGGCGCCCCGAGGACCTCGCGCTGCGCGGCGAGCTCGATGCGATAGCCGCCGCCCGGGGTGCGGCCGTGCACTACTCCGTCAGCGAACCGGCCGCCCGTTCCACCCCGTTGACGGCCCGCGCCCTGAGCCGCCTGGTCCCGGACCTGGCCGCCCATGAGGTGTATCTGTGCGGCCCGCCCGGTATGGCCGAGGCCGCCCGGCGTGCCCTGCGCGGCGCCGGCGTGCCGCGACGCCAGATCCACCACGAGTCGTTCGAGTTCTGAGGAGCCCCGCGTGCGCCGAGCCGTTGTGACCGCAGCGTCGACCAGCACCCTGATCGTCCTGCTGCTCGCCCTCAAACCGCACCACACCGCGGGCCCGGTCGGCGACGCGGCGCAGCCGGGCGTCGCGCCGGCCCCGACGCCCACCGGCCGTCCGCACAAGGGCGCCCACCCGGCCGACGGCACGTTCACCGGCGCCCCGATCCGCACCACCTACGGCACCGTGCAGGTCGCGGCCACCGTCAAGGCGGGGACGCTGACCGCGGTCAAGGTGCTCCGGGCTCCGTCCGGAAACGGCCGGGACCGGGAGATCGCCGGATACGCCGTACCGCGTCTGACGCAGGAGGCGCTGAGCGTGCACAGCGCCCATATCGATGCGGTGTCCGGCGCCAGCTATACGAGCGCGGGCTACATCCGGTCCCTGCAAAGCGCCCTGGACCGGGCCGGTGTCTGAGGACGGGCGCGGTCTGCGCCGTGTCGAGCATGCGATGGGCACGGTGTTCTCGTTCGACATCCACGACGCCCGCACCGCCGCCATCGACGCCGCCCTCAGCGACGCCGTCGCCTGGCTCCACCACGTCGACGAGGTCTTCTCCACCTACCGCAGCGACAGCACCATCAGCCGCCTGGCGCGCGGCGAGATCGCGCTCGACGCCTGCTCCTCCGAGGTACGTGAGGTCCTGGACCGGTGCGCACGGGCCGCTCGCGCCACCGAGGGATGGTTCAGTCCGACGCCCGGCGGCGCTTTGGATCCCTCCGGTCTGGTGAAGGGATGGGCCATCGAACGCGCCTGGCAGATGCTGCGCGAGGCGGGGGCGCACCACGTCTGTGTGAACGGCGGCGGCGACCTCCAGCTCAGCGGCGAGTCCGCGCCCGGCACACCGTGGCGCATCGGCATCGCCCATCCCTTGCGCCCCGGCGAGCTGTACGCCGTCGTCACCGGCAACGACCTGGCCGTCGCCACCTCGGGCACCGCCGAACGCGGCGCCCACATCCTCGACCCCCACACCGGAGCCCCGGCCGCGGGACTCGCCTCCGTCACGGTGGTCGGCAGCCGATTGACCCCGACCGACGTCTACGCCACGGCGGCCTTCGCCATGGGCGAGCGGGCGGAAGACTGGCTGGAACACCTCGACGGCCACGAAGGCTTCGCGGTCCTGCCCGACGGCCGGTCGTGGCGCACGCGGGGCTTCCCGGGACGGTTCGCCGACACGTAGCCCGGCCGAATTCACTCCTCGACGAGGGTCGCGAACCCCGCGCACAGCAACCGGACGCTCCGTTGGAACATGTCGTCCCGGCTCGGCCGCGGCATCCGCTCGATGATCAGCGGAAAGCGCGTCCGCAGGTCGGCGTGGACCTCGGCGGTGACGGGCGGTGCCGGGGAGTTGCCGCGTTCCTGGAGGACGAATCCGGTGACGTGACTGAGCAGGGTGTCGGCCGCGACGACGCAGTGCGCGGCGGGCACACCGGCGTCGAGGAGGGTCTGGAGCAGACGCTCCATCAGGGACAGCGCACCGGAGCTCAGCGTTCGGGGGCTGTCCGCGAGCAGCACCGCGCCGCCCGGGTGCTGCTGGATGGTGCGGCGCAGCGCCTCGGCCTGGGCTTCGATCGCGTCGTGCCAGGTCGCCTCGGGTGGTAGTCCGGCGAGGGCGGCGGTACCGGCGTCGTACGCCTGCCGGCAGACGCGGTCGGCCATCAGCGCGAGCAGTTCGTCCTTGCCGCGTACGTGGTAGTAGAGGCTGCCGGCATGCGCGCCGAGCCGTTCGGCGACCCGGCGCATGGACAGGCCGTGGTAGCCGACCTCGGCGAACGTGGCCATACCGGCGTCGACGATCCGCTCCTTGGTGAGCTTCATGCGGCCACCATACAACGAAGTTCGAACGGTGTTTGAAACTTTTCCAACACCGTTCGAAATACGTGCTAGCCTCACCGCATCGACTTCGAACAGCGTGGGAAAGGGGGCGGACATGGGGGGACTGCTGTTCAGCGCGACCACGGCCGCACTGATGGTGATGATGGTCAACTGTGGGCTCGGGGTGATCGGGCGTGACACCCTGCGTGGACGCCCCGTCCCGTGGGCCGCGGTCGGTCTGACCGCGCTTGCCGTGGGCGGCGTCGTGCTCCAGCTGTGCTGGTCGGGCGCGATGGCCGCACTCGACGACGATCCCGCCAAGACCGGCTGGTGGCGGGTGTTCACCTCGGTCTTCATGCAGAACGGCGGCATCGGGGGCGCGGCCTGGAACATCGCCACCCTCGCCGGCGTGGCCGCCCTCGCGCAGTGGTTCTGGGGCGGCCCGCTGACGGTCTTCTTCTTCCTCGCCGGCATCCTCCTGCCGGAGCGGATCGACGCCCTGCTCGGCCTGGGCGGCGGCCCCAGCACCGACCCCCGGAACTTCGCGGGCAGTTCCGGCGCCACGTACTTCCTCGGCGCCACCCTGGCCCTGGCCCTCCTGACCCGCACCCAGGTCGCCAAGCAGCGGCTCCTCGCGGTGGCCGTTCCGGTGCTCGGCCTGCTGATGTGGTGTGCCCAGGAGAACGGCCACGGGCTGGTGAGCGTGTACGGATTCGCGCTCGGCGCCCTGGTCTGGACGGTACGCCGCCGGCTGCCGCGCCCGGCCGACGAGCCCACGGCCTGAGCCGTTCGCGCAGCGCCGCTCCACGACTGGCAGCCGTGATCCGGCCCGAGGATGCTTGAGCGTGTGGCACACGCGACAGAGCGGGAGCGGGTACGTGAGGGCACCGAGGGTGGGGCGCACCACCATCGGACGCTGGTGTCTGCGCCACCTCCAGCTGCTGCCCGTCGCGATCCTCGTCGTAGGTGCCCTTCTCGACTACAACACTCCCCCGCATTTCAGTGCGGAGGCGTTCTACACGGCCGCGCCGATGACCGCCGCCGCGCTGCTGTCGCTGCGCGCGACGATCCTGGCGGGTCTCGGTGCCTGTGCCGCGGACGTCGCGCTGCTCACCCACTTCGGCTTCATAACGGAGGCCGGTGGGCTGAGTGAGCTGGCGGCGGTCGTGACCGTCTCGGCCTTCGCCATCGTGGTCAACCGCCTCATGTACTACAGCAACGTGCGGCTCCAGTCCGCACGCAGAATCGCCCTCGCCGTGCAGCGCGCCGTACTGCCCCAGCTGCCGACCTCGATCGGGCCGCTGCGGATCGCCGTGCGCTACCGGGCGGCGGTGAAGGACGCACAGATCGGCGGCGACCTGTACAGCGCGCAGGACACTCCGTACGGCGTGCGCTGTCTGGTCGGCGATGTGCGGGGCAAGGGCATGGACGCGGTCAGGGTGGTGGCCGTGGCCATGGGGGCGTTCCGGGAGGCCGCCGAGGAGGAACCCACGCTCGTCGGGATCGCCGCCAGGCTGGAGCGGGCGCTGCTGCGGGAGAGAGCGCGGCGGGCGGGGCCCGAGCGGACGGAGGGGTTCGTCACCGGCATTCTCGTCGAGATTCCGCACCGCGGCGACGAACTGCGGCTGGTCAACCGTGGCCACCCGTCGCCGCTGCTGCTGCATGCCGGTCAGGTGCGCAGCGCGGAACCGTCCGAACCGGCACTCCCCCTGGGCCTGGCGGAGCTGGGCGCCGACCAGGACCGGACCGAAACCGTGCCCTTCCCCGTGGGGTCGACCCTCCTCCTGTACACCGACGGCCTGAACGAGGCACGAAACCGCGCCGGGCGCTTCTACGACCCCGCGGCCCGGCTGGCCGGACGCGACTTCCCCGGGCCGGACGAACTGCTCGACACCCTCCTCACCGAGGTGAGCCGCCACACCGGCGGGCGCATCACCGATGACTTGGCGCTGCTCGCGGTCACCCACGGCGGCGGGTGAGCGGCGGAACCGGTTTGTATCCGGTGGGTATCAGGGAGCGCTTCGTTGTCCATCGGATCGGGCGCCGGGCCACGGCGAAGGGTGGCTCACCCCGGCCTCTCCCGTATCGTTTTTCAGGTCGCCGACTGCGCATCCATGGTGAGTGCAGCCAGGTCCGCCCTCTCACCCGGCCCGTCCGAACAGGAGTCATCCGCCCGTGTCCTCGTCCGCCCCGGCTGGGGTCTCTGCGCGACCGGTGCGCGTGCTGCTGGTGGAGGACGACGAGCTGATGCGCCGGTCCTTCACCGTCGCCCTGGAGCGCTACGGCTACGAGATGAAGGCCGCGGCCGACGGCCTTTCGGGGCTGGAGCTCTTCCGGGACGAGGAGTTCGACCTGCTGATTCTGGATGTGATGCTGCCCGGTCTGGACGGGATCGGCCTGTGCCGCAGAGTCCGGGAGACGAGCCTGGTGCCGGTTCTGATGATGTCCGCCCGTGGCGACGGACTCGATGTCGTCGCAGGTCTGGAGGCCGGGGCGGACGACTACGTGGTCAAGCCCGTGGACACCTACGTGCTCGTGGCACGCATCCGCTCGCTGCTGCGCCGGGCGACCTACGCGCCCGTCCCGGGACCCGAGCGCACCGCAGGCGAGGGGCCGCCGACCGAGGGGGAGGTGCTGGTCTTCGGGGACCTGACCCTCGACACCGCCGGTATGGAGGTGTTCGTCGCCGGAAGCCCGGTGGCGCTGACCCCGACCGAACTCAAGCTGCTCCTGGAGTTCGCCGCCCACCCCGGCGTCGTGCTGGAGCGGCACACCCTGCTGCGTGACGTGTGGGAGTACGGCTGGGACGGCGACAGCCGGGTCGTGGACCTGTGTGTGCAGCGGCTGCGCAGGAAGCTGGGCCGGGACCGGATCGAGACGGTCCGCGGCTTCGGCTACAAGCTCAGGCGCTGAGACCGGTGCGTCCCTTCCGCCGACCGGTGCGCCCGTTCCACCTACCGGTGCGCCCGTTCCGACGACTCCGGCCGGACCTCGCGTCCCTGCGCTGGAAGATCGCCGCGCTGGCCGCGGCCACAGCCTGCCTGGTGGTGGCCGCGGTGGGCGTGCTGGTGCACCTGTGGACCGCACACGACATCCGCTCCCGGGCCGATATGCAGGTCTTCAACGGCGTCTACTCGGCCATGGACGTCTACCGGCGTACCGGAACGCCGGCGGACGGCGCCGAGCTCGATCCGGCCGACCTGCCCGCCGCCCTGCGCCACCCGACGGACGGCAACCGGCACACGGCCTATGACGGACGCGTCGACGCGGACGCGAATGCGGGGCCGACCATGTGGGCCGGCCAGCGGACCGGCGGGCCCGGCAGCCGGGTCCTGGCCGTCCGCGTCAACATGAGCAACGACTTCCACACACTGCGTCAACTCGACGTGACCATGGCGGTCGCCTCACTGGCCGCGCTCGCGGCGGCCGCGCCCCTCGCGGTCTACGGGGCCGGGCTGCTCGCCCGCAGACTGCGGCGGGTCTCCGAGACCGCGGGCCGGATCTCCGCCGGGGACCTCGATGCCCGGACCGGGCCCACCAAGGGCCGCGACGAGGTGGCCGACATCGCCGCCACCGTCGACCTCATGGCCGACAGCCTCGGCCAACGGCTGCGCACCGAGCGGCAGTTCACCGCGGATGTGGCCCACGAACTGCGCACCCCCGTCGGCGGTCTGCTGGCCGCCGTCGACCTGCTGCCGCCCGGTGAGACGGAGGATCTGCTCCGGGCCCGGGTGCGCGATCTGCGCGGTCTGGTCGAGGACCTGCTGGAGATCTCCCGGCTGGACGCGGGCGCCGAACGGCCGGTCCGTGCCCGGGTGCCGCTCGGCGCCGTCGTCTCCGAGGCCGTGACGCGCACCGGCCTCGACACCGAGGTCACCGTTGCCGGGGTCATCAGTGGTGAGGTCATCGACGGTGAGGCGGACGCCGCTTGGACCGTGGAGACCGACCCGCGCCGCCTGGAGCGGATCGTCAGCAATCTCGTCGTCAACGCCCACCGGCACGGGGACACCCCGGTGCGGGTGACCGTCGAGGACCGTACGGTCGTCGTACGCGACCACGGCCCCGGCTTCCCGAAGGACCTGCTTCTCCACGGCCCGCGCCGCTTCCACACGGGCGCCACGGAGCGCGGCTCGGGCCACGGCCTCGGCCTGACCATCGCCCTGGGACAGTCCCGGCTTCTGGGCGCCGAGCTGCGCCTGGACAACGCCCCGGACGGCGGCGCCGTCGCCACCCTGCGCCTGCCGGACTGACCACCCGACGCCCGGCCCCTACAGAACCGCCCCCTACAGAACTGCTACGAATCGGCGCGGTTGCCGATACACGGCGGCCCAGGCCCCCGATACGTTCGCCGGACACCCTTCGACGTGCACCCTTCCGCACCCGAAGAGGAGTCCCCGTGACCGCCAACTCCCCAGCCCCCTACGCGCCGCACACGACGCCCGGGATCGCGGCCGCCGCCACCGACCTGACGAAGGTCTACGGCAGCGGCGACACCCGGGTCGTGGCCCTGGACGAGGTCAGCATCGGCTTCCGGGAGGGCGAGTTCACCGCCGTCATGGGCCCCTCCGGCTGCGGCAAGTCCACCCTGATGCACTGCGCCGCCGGTCTCGACTCACCCAGCTCCGGCTCCGTACGCATCGGCACCACCGAACTGAGCACGCTGGGCGACCGGCAGCTCACCCAGCTGCGCCGCGACCGGATCGGCTTCATCTTCCAGGCGTTCAACCTGCTGCCGACGCTGACCGCCCTGGAGAACATCACGCTGCCGGCGACCATCGCCGGACGCCGGCCCGACCAGCAGTGGCTGGACCGCGTGGTCGCCATGGTCGGCCTCTCCCAGCGCCTCGGCCACCGGCCCGCACAGCTGTCCGGCGGGCAGCAGCAGCGCGTCGCGGTGGCCCGCGCCCTGGCCGCACGGCCCGCGATCATCTTCGGCGACGAGCCCACCGGCAACCTCGACTCCCGCGCGGGGGCCGAGGTCCTCGGCTTCCTGCGCGACTCGGTACGCGAACTCGGCCAGACCGTCGTCATGGTGACCCACGACCCCGTCGCCGCCGGCTACGCCGACCGCGTCGTCTTCCTCACCGACGGCCGCCTGGTCGACGAGATGACACGGCCCACCCCGGACCGGGTCCTCGACCGGATGAAGGCTCTCGACACCCACTCACACACCAGCTGACCCGCGCCCGCGCCGCACATCCCGCCCCTCCGTACCTCGTTCCCTCTGTTCCCGAAAACCCTCGCTCCCGAAAGCTGCCCATGCTGAGAACAGCCCTGCGCAACGTCCTGGCGCACAAGGCCCGTCTGGTCATGACCGTCCTCGCGGTCTGCCTGGGTGTCGCGTTCGTCTCCGGCACCCTCGTCTTCGCGGACTCGACCGCCGCGGCCTACCGCGCCGCCGCGTCGAAGAACTTCGCCGATATCGCGGTCACCGTGACCGCCAAGGACCCCGCGCCGGGGGCCGCCGCCAACCAGCGCTCCAGCATGCTCGACGACGCCCTCGCGCGGAAACTCGCCGGCCTACCCGGTGTTGCTGCCGTGCGCCCCTCCGTCGACGGCTCGGCCACCCTGAACGCCGCGGACAGCACCCCGCTGCGCGTCAAAACGGGATCGAACCTGGCCGCCGCCTACGTACCCGGCAAGGACGGCAAGGACAGCCGCTCCCCCCTGATCGAGGGCCGCGCCCCGGCCCACCGCAATGAACTCGCCGTGGACAGCGGCACCGCCACCGCCGGCCACTTCCGCATCGGCGACACGATCACGCTGGCCACCGACGGCCCGGTCATGACGAAACGGCTCGTCGGCATCGTCACCACCAAGGACACCCGGGTGACCGCCGGCGGCACCCTCGCCCTCTTCGACAAGGCCACCGCCCAGCGCCTGTTCGCCACCCCGGGCCACTACACCAGCATCGATCTGTCCGCCACGCCCGGCACCGACCAGTTCGACCTCTCCCGCCGGGTCTCCGGCATGCTCCCGGCCGACCGGGCCGAGGCCACCACCGGCACCGCCCAGGCCGACCAGCAGGGCATCCTCGTCGGCACCCTGACCCGCGGTTACGAGAAGCTGCCGCTGGTCTTCGCCGGAGTCTCGCTGTTCATCGGCTCGTTCCTCATCATCAACACCTTCACCATGCTCGTCACCCGGCGCACCCGTGAGATCGCGCTGCTGCGGGCGATCGGCGCCTCCCGCCGTCAGGTGGTCCGCTCCGTCCTTGCTGAAGCCTTCCTGGTCGGCCTCGCCGCATCAGCAGTCGGTTTCGTCCTCGGCCTCGGTATCGCGTCCGTCCTGCCCGAGGTCCTGAGCACCGACGGGAACACACTGCCCCAAGGCCCCCTGGTGATCGGCCCGCGCCCCGTCATGGCGGCGCTCGGCGTGGGCGTGGGCGTCACCGTGCTCGCCGCCTGGCTGCCCTCCCGCAAGGCGGCGAAGGTCGCGCCCATCGAGGCGATGCGCACGGCCCAGCAACCACCCACCAGCCGACCCCGCATCCGCGCCCTCGTGGGCCTGGCCCTCCTCGTCCTCGGCGCCGGCCTGCTGATCTCCCTCACCGGCGCGAAGGACGCCTCGGTGGAGAACCTGCACAGCGCGATGCTGGGCTGCGGCATCCTCGTCATCGCCCTGATCGTGCTCGCGCCGCTGCTCGCCGTCCCGGTGATCCGGCTGATCGGACGCCTGACCGGCCGCTTCGGGATCACCGGCCATCTCGCACGGCAGAACGCGCTGCGCGACCCACGGCGCACCGCGGCCACCGCCGCCACCCTGCTGATCAGCACGGCGCTGGTCGCCGGGCTCGCCGTCATCGGCCACTCCACCGGCCAGGCCCTCGACCACCAGGCAGCGGCCGGCCTCAGCGCCGACTACGTGATCAGCACCCGCACCCCCACGACCGGCATCGACCCGGCAGCCGTTCAGCGGGTGGCCCACACCTCCGGAGTGCGGACCACGAGCACCGTCACCGACTCCACCCTGTTCACCGGCGGCGGTACCCAGAACATCTCCGGCGTCGACCCCGACAGCGTCAACGACGTCATGAAGCTCGACTTCGTCAGCGGCTCCCTCAAAGACCTCGGGCCGGGCCGGATCGCCGTCTCCACCACCCTCGCCCGCACATTCGGCGTGAGCGCGGGCGGCAAGCTCAACGCCGGCCTGCGCAGGGGGCCGAACCAGAGCTTCAAGCAGTACACCGTCGTGGGCGTCTACAAGGACAACCCCGTCGCCCACGACGCGTTGGGCGTCCGCAGCGAAGTACAGCAGAACAGCTTCCTCCCCCACTCCGTCCAGCGCATCCTCGTCCGCACCGACGGCAGCGCGATCTCCCCTGCCACCGAGGACCGGCTACGCAGCGCCGTGGGCAACAACCCGCTGCTGAAGGTGCAGGACCGACCCGAACTCGTCCGGGAGACCGCCGGCACCCTGGGCAACCTGCTGACCCTGATGTACGGCCTGCTCGCCATCGGCGTCGTGATCTCCGCGCTCGGCATCGTGAACAC
Source organism: Streptomyces natalensis ATCC 27448 (assembly GCF_000935125.1). Taxonomy (GTDB): domain Bacteria; phylum Actinomycetota; class Actinomycetes; order Streptomycetales; family Streptomycetaceae; genus Streptomyces; species Streptomyces natalensis. The sequence goes on from NZ_JRKI01000029.1 coordinate 581,577, forward strand.
CCTGGCCATGTCGGTCGCCGAACGCACCCGCGAGATCGGCGCACTGCGTGCCCTCGGCATGGACCGTGCCGGTATCCGCCGGATGATCCGCCTGGAAGCGGTGACCGTCGCCGCGTTCGGCACCCTGCTGGGCCTGGCCGGCGGCCTGTTCGGCGCCTGGGCGGTCGGCTCGCTGGCCAACGGCGCGATGGAGCACTACGCCCTGGCACTGCCCTGGGGGACGCTGCTCCTGGTGTGCCTGGTCTCCCTCACGATCGGCACGGTCGCGGCCGCCGTCCCGGCCCGCCGGGCAGCCGCCCTGAGCCCGCTGGAGGCCGTCGCGGAGACGTAATTCCCGCTCCCCGAACACCCACGCCCCGACCGGCCGCGCCCCGCCCGGGCCGCACCACCGTCGCATCGGCCCGCGACGTGACGCACGTCACCAGCGATAACGTCACGATCGCGGGCTGCGTGCTGTCTACACGGTGAACAGGCTGGGCGCGGCCCTCGTTCCGCGCCGTCCGACCTTGAGAAGGGACACGACATGGAGACCCTGACGGTGCAACGTGTCATCGCAGCGCCGATCGCCGACGTCTTCGACTGGTGCGCCACGACCACCAACTACACCCGCTCCCCCTTCGTCCTCAAGGCGCGCCTGGCCCGGCCGGGCGCGGGCGCACCCTACGGAGTGGGCGCCGTCCGGCAACACACCTGGCTGATCGGCTGGTTCCGCGAACGGATCACCGTCTACAACCCGCCGTACGACTTCGACTACGCCGTCGACCGCAGCTTCCCGGCCGCCCGGCACGAACTCGGCCGCATGACCTTCGCCGAAGTCCCCGAAGGCACCCTCGTGACCTGGACGACCCGCTTCCAACTCCCCCTCCCCTTCATCGGCGCGCCCCTCACCCGGGCATTCGCCAAACCCGTCATCGGCCACGTCTTCGGCAAGATCCTCGACGCCGCCGACACCGCGCTCACAGCCGCCCCCGCCGGCCGCACCTGATGAGCGACAAGTGGGCCCGCACCGCTCGGGTGCGGGCCCCCACAGCCGAACCAAAGTGCCTGTCCCTGAAGCCCTGGCAGGTCTAAGCTCGGCGAATGACCTTGGAATGGGAACAGGTAATTGTTCACTCGGTGGATCCGGCAGCCTTGGGGCAGTGGTGGGCCGAGGCTCTTGGCTGGGTTGTGGTCCACTCCTCTGATGACGAGTTCGAGATCCGCCCGGAGCCGGATCGCCTGCCGGGGTTGGACTTCGTCCGGATCGAGGAGAGCAAGAAGGCCAAGAGCCGACTCCATCTCGACTTCAGGCCCGTTGACCAGGACGCCGAGGTGGCTCGCCTGGTGGCTCATGGCGCACAGCGTGTTGATATCGGCCAGGGCGATCAATCGTGGGTTGTCTTGGCAGACCCCGAAGGCAACGAATTCTGCATTCTTGGCCAACGACGCCAATAATTGGCTGCATTGATTCCAAAATGATTCCGAATTAGTGCCCGGCCTTCAAGCTCAGCCGTTTTGACGCCCGAGCACGAAGGTGATGAGTCGTCGGCTTGATGGTGGCTTGGCGCCTGCACAATGCAGGCCCCATGCTCATTCCGCACCTCATGACTCGGCAGCGTCCTTATCGCGATGACACCACCACACCCGGGCCACAGTCACAGTCACAGTCACAGTCACGGCAACGAACCACCGTCACGTGAGCCGACCGATCAGCCTCTTGAGGAAGTTCTGTGTCTCCTCCGGCGGGTCCGCCGCGGTGCACAGGCGATCCATGACCGCCGAGTACTGGTCGATCTCCTCCTGCTTGTCCAGGTAGAGCCCACCGGTCAGCTGCTCGAGGTACACCTTGTCCGGCAGCTCCGGCTCGGGGAAGCGCAAGATACTGATCGGGGACCCGGCCGCCGCGTGCGCCCCCACACTGAACGGGGCGACCTGCACCGTCACATGCGGCATCCGCTCCACCACATCAAGCAGGTGCTCCAGCTGCGCGCGCATCACCTCGGCGCCGCCGAACGTACGGCGCAGCACCGCTTCGTCCAGCACCGCCCACAGCTGAGGTGGCTCCGGGCGGCTCAGCAGCTCCTGGCGCTGTATCCGCAGCTCCACGAGGCGTTCGATCTTCGCGTCCGGCTCGTTGGGATACCCGAGGCGGGTCACCGCGTCCGCGTAGGACCTGGTCTGCAACAAGCCGGGCAGGAACTGCACTTGGTAGGTGCGGATCAGCGCCGCCGCTTCCTCCAGCCCGATGTGCAGTTCGAACCAGTCTTCCAGGACGTCGTTGTACTGCTGCCACCAGCCCGCGACATTGGCCTGGCGGGCCAGCTCGAAATATTCTTCGCGCCGCTTCGGATCCAGTACGCGGTAGAGCGTGAGCAGATCGACCAAGTCCTTGTGCTTGAAGCCGACTTGTCCGCGCTCCAGCCGAGTGATCTTGGCGTGCGATCCGCGGATCGTCCTGCCCGCGTCCTCGCGTGAGATTCCGCATGCCTGACGCAGCTTCCTCAGCTGCGCGCCCAGCACAATGCGCCGGACCGTGGGGCTGCCCTGATTCTCGTCCAGGTAGCGCCCTATCGACAGCTCGTCATCCGGCCGCATCATGGCGGTCATTCCCACTCCCGAAGCAACAGTGCGGATACACCCAGTGTCCCATCCGTCGACTGCCAGGTACAGGAAGCCGCCGAAGACCGAACGGCCGGGGCGCGCTGCCAGGCGAAAGCCCCGGCCCAGCACGCCCCGGCCCCTCGTCCAACGGGCCGCGGGCGGGTCGGCCCTGGGCGGGCCGACCCTGGATCACCCGACCCTCAGGGATTCGGCTCAGCTCACCATCGCGTCGAAGTCGCCGTCCTTGGCACCACCGAGGAACGCAACCATCTCGGCGCGGGTGTAGATCAGCGCGGGACCCTGGGGGTCACGCGAATTCCGGACGGCGAACCCACCGTCCTCCAGAGCCGCGATCTCCACGCAGTCGCCTCCCGGTGCGCTGCGCCGGCTCTTCCGCCAGACCGCCCCCTCGATACTCTCAGCCGATACGCCATTGTCGAACTGCTGCGGCATTCCCGTCGCTCCCTCGCTCATACACGGGCGTTTGACCAGGCATCATGTGCCTGCGTAATTGCTTCTGCACGTACCGATGCAATTACGTTTCTTCTTAACGTAATTGCAGATGCAGTTGCAGCGCCATGGGTCCCCGTGGATAGTGGTCGCGAATCACCCGTTCGTGATGAAGGCCTGGAAGGCTCCACGGAGATCGTGATGACACCGCACCCGGAAGGAACGACCGCGCCCCTCATACCTGTAGAACCCCTCAGCCATTTACTGGCGCAGGCCACCGGCACCCCCACCCTCCCGACCGGCGACAGCGGCCACGACCCCACGGAATTCGCAGCCTGTGCCCTCACCGCGGACCAGCAGGCGGCCGGAAAGGCCCGCCGCTTCACCTGGGCGACCCTCAGCGGCTGGCAGTTGGGCCCTCTCGTCGACAACGCCGCCCTCGTCGTCAGCGAACTGCTGACCAACGCCCTGCGCTACGGACTGCCCACCTCCGCAGCCCGCACCACCACCTGCCCGCGCCCGCTCTGGCTCGGCCTTCTGCGCCGCCCCGACCTCGTGCTGTGCACGGTCTGCGACCACAGCACCCAAGTCCCCCTGCTGAAAACCCCCGACCACCTCGCCCAGTCCGGCCGCGGCCTGCACATCGTCAACTGCCTCAGCCAGTCGTGGGGCTGGACCACCCCGACCGTCGCGGGCAAGGCCGTATGGGCCGCACTCTCCATCGCCGAGCACGACGCCCGCTCCGCCGACCCACCCCGTTGCCCGCCCTGTTGACACCACTCCCGGCGGACGCGGCCGCTCACACCTTGCAGGCGGCCCCGCCGTACAGCGGGACGTCCGTGTCGCTCAAGGCGTCCGCTCCCACGTCCAGCTCGTCCGGCCGCCACCGGTGGACCACTTCGAGACCGGGCTCGACCAGTTCCAGACCCTCGAAGAACCGCCGCACCTCGGCCTTGCTGCGCGCGTTGACGTGCGATCCCTTGGCTTCGAAGTTCTCCGAGACCGTCTCGATGGCATCGGGCTCGAAGTCGTTGGTGACGTAGGTCAAGGCCAGGAAGCTGCCGGTGGGGAGCTCGCCGAGGAGTTCCTTGACGATGGCGTACGGGTCGTATTCCGGGGGGAGCCAGTGCAGGACGGCTACCAGGGTCAATGCGACGGGCTGCGCCAGGTCGAGGACTCCCCGCAGTTGGGGATGGCGCAGGATCTCCTGGGGATGGCACAGGTCGGCCTGGATGTACGCGGTCCTGCCGTCGGGGTGGCTGGTGTGCAGGGCGCGCGAGTGAGCGAGGACGATCGGGTCGTTGTCGGCGTACACGACCCGTGCCTGCGGGGTGATCGCCTGGACGACTTCGTGCAGGTTGGGCGACGTGGGAATACCGGTGCCGATGTCGAGGAACTGGCGGATGCCGGCCTCTGCTGCCAGGTATCGGGCCGCGCGCTGCATGAAGGCCCGGTTCTGCCGGGCGATCACGGCGGCGTTGGGGAGCGCCGCCAGCGTCTGCTCGGCGGCCTTCCGGTCGGCCGGGTAGTTGGTCTTACCGCCGAGGAACAGGTCATAGACGCGGGCGGCGTGCGGCCGGTCCGTGTGAAGGTCGATGGGCGATTTGGGTGTTGCTGCCATCCAGTCCTCTGGCTCCACGATGCTGGCTCCGCCTCTTCCGCTCGTGGGGAGCGTCCGCTGACTCCCGCCGAACCTTAACCGGTTGACCGCCGGGCGCTGACTGGTTCGCGTGGTTGTTCAAGCCAACCCGGCGCTGAGCCTTGACACCGCCCGGTGATCACATTCACCACTCCGCGAATCCGCAAACGCTGCGTGGACCTGGCACATCAACATGAGTGACGCCACGGAACCCGCCCCGGCAGAGCCCCGCTACGCACAACGTCGGCCTGCCCAGCCCCGAGGGGTTGGACAGGCCGACGTCCTGCACGTTCCGCGCGGCGCGGTGAGCGTGCTTGGGCTTGCTCAGCTTGATTGGCGTACTGGGCGTGCTGGTTCTACGTGGCCAGCGGGACTACTTGGTGAAGGCCGCGGCGCCGTTCGGCGTACCGAGACCCGTCGGGCCGTCATAGCCCTTGCCCGCCTGGCACTGGTAGTTGCCGCAGGACCCGTTGGAGCCCTCGGTGACGTCGTTCAGCTTGTCCGCGTGGGCGTACGGGTACGAGGCCGGAACGTCACCGGAACCCGGGGCCCCCGCGAGGGCGTAGACACCGGCGATGAACGGCGAGGAGGCGCTGGTGCCGCCGTACACGTTCCAGCCCTTGGCCTGGTAGGTGTCGTAGACCGCGAGGCCGGTGGCCGGGTCGGCGACGGCTGCGACATCGGCGACGGTGCGCTTGGCGCAGTCGCTGTCCTTCTGCCAGGACGGCTTGGCGTCGTACTTCGAGCAGCCCGAGCCGGCGCCCTCGCCACCGGCGGAAGTGCCCCAGACGGACTCGGAGTAGCCGCGCTTGCTGCTGTCCTTCTTGAGCGAGGTGCCGCCGACGGCGGTGACGTACTGCGAGGCAGCCGGGTACTCGACGCCGTAGCCGCTGTCGCCGGAGCTGACGGTGATGGCGACGCCGGGGTGCTTGAAGTACTTGTCGTCCGCGGACGTGTCGGCGGCTTCCTCGCCGCCGCCGTAGCTGTTGGAGACGTACTTGGCGCCCTGCTTAACGGCCTGGTTCACGGCCGCACCGAGGTCGTCCATGTTGGCGGTCTTGGCTTCGACGAGCAGGATGTGGCAGCTCGGGCAGGCGGCGCTGACCATGTCCACGTCCAGGGAGATCTCACCGGCCCAACCCGCGTCCGGCGCCGGGTACTTCGCGCCCCCGTCCTGGTCGATCTTCTTGAAGCAGCCGTTGCTGGTGCTGCACTCCGGCAGGCCGTACTGCTTCCGGTAGGCCGCCAGGTCCTTCTCGGCGTTCGGGTCGTCGTTCGCGTCGACGATCGCCACGGTGGCGTCCTTGCCACCGTCCTTGGGGAGGTTGTAGGCGGCCTGGAGGTCGCTCGGTCCGAAACCCTTGGGGGTGTCGTGGCGGCCGAGGGACTGCTGCGACGGGATGTCGGTGCGGACGACGGACTGACACGCCATGTAGCCAGGCTTGCTCGGCTCCGAGCAGAGCCGGTGGGTGTGTGCCGAGGATGCTGCGGGCGTCGCGGTGTGCGTCGCGGTGTGCGTCGTCGCGAAGGCGCTCGACTGGGACGCGAAGACCAGGCCGCCGGTTACCAGGGCCGCCGCCGACAGCAGGGCGGGCGCGCCGCGGCGTATCAGGCTCTTTCTGCGATGAGAATGCAAGGAACTGCCCTCCGTGGGGGGATGGCTGGCCCCGCAACGGCCGTCGAGAAGTACCTGCGCGTTGTCATCACATCCAGATCATCATGGACCTGACATGTCAAGAGCATGACAACACACATCTCGCATGGGGTGCCGCGGTGGAGCCAGTGTTGGAGCGTTTCGAGCATGGGGTTCAGCTACTGCCACCCCGTTCAGTGGTGGCTATAAATCAAAGTATTGACAGCTTGGCCAAGGGGATAGAGGCACTTGGTAAAACCTTCCCCTCAACTTCTGCGCCTTGGCATATACCTTGTGGAGCCATGGAGTTGGAAGAAGGACCCATCAACGACCTGATGGCGCTCGGCCTGGCCCGGTATGAGGCACGGGTCTATCTGGCGCTCATCAGGCGTGATTCGTACACGGCCGCCGAGGCCGCGCGCGAGGCCGACGTGCCGCGCCAGCGGGTTTACGACGTGCTGGACGCGCTGATACGGCGGCGGCTGGCCACCACACACCCCGGACGCGTGACCAAGTACTCAGCCGTCACACCCGAGTTGGCCGTAGCGCGGTTGATGGCGCTGCAACGCGAGTCCCTGGACCGGTTGGAGCGGGTCTCGGAGGGTCTGTCCGGAATTCTGCAACCGCTCTGGTCCGACGGGCGGGTGCACACCGATCCGCTGGACTACATCGAGATCCTGCGCGACCCGAAGGCGATCACGGAACGCTTCGCCGACATCCAGCGGCAGGCCCAGCACGAACTTCTCACCTTCTGCAAACCGCCGTTCGTCGCCCCCGCGGAGAACGCGGAGGGCATCAAGGTCGTCCGCCGGCTCCACCGGGCGGGCGGCACCGTCCGGGCGATCTACCTCAATGACGAGCTCGACAACCCCGGGACGGTGGAGCATGTCCGCCGCTTCGCCACCGCGGGGGAAGAAGCCCGTTTCGCCCCGGAACTGCCGCTGAAACTCGTCATCGCCGACGCCTCACTCGTGCTGTGCGATATGCCCGACCCGGTGGCCGGTGCGGGCTCCACCACCACGCTCTTCATCGAACATCCGGCGCTCGCGGGCTGCTTGCGGCTGGCCTTCCAGACCGTGTGGAAGGACGCGGCACCTGCGCCGGCGGCGGCGATGGAGACGGAGTCGGGCTCGGAGTCGGGCTCGGAGTTGGGTTCGGAGTTGGGTTCGGAGTTGGGTTCGGATTCGGAGTCGGATTCGAAGTCGGCGAACGAGTCGGCGCGGGAGTCCGGAGTGGCGCGGTGAGGGGCTGAGTGCGGGGCTGAGTGCGGGGCTACGGCCCCGGGGGCGCGCGGGCCATACGGGCCGCCGAAAGCCCGGGGCGGCGCCCGGCGGTCGCCGCCCCTTGCCCGTATCCGTGTCGGACTGCTCGTATCCGTCTCAGAAACCGGAGTCCGTCTCAGAAACCCGTCTCCGTCTCCGTCTCAGAAAGCGGAGTTGGCGAACCAGCGCGTCAGCAGCTCCTCGTCGCCCTGCACCTCGAAGACATCCGCACCGTGGCCCAGACGTCCGTACACGAGGCGCAGCAGATCCGCGGCGGCTCCGTGGACGGCAGCGTCGGCGCTCCCCGGGGCCGCCGGGCCCTCCACGAGGCCGAAGCCGCCGGGCTCCAGACGGACCAGCCAGTCGCCGTCGGTGTCGGTGCACCGGAAGCGGAGCGTTTCGCCGTGGCCGCGCAGGGCGGCAACCTTGGGGGCGAAGAACGCGGCGAAGGGCAGATTGACCAGGAACTCGTCCACACCGTCGGTCGCGAGCCCGCCGTCGATCACCGGCTGCAACCCGAGGGCCAGCTCCGCGTCGGTTCGGTGCACGAGGGTCTCGAACAGCATCCGCCGTACCCAGAACCTGGCATGCTGATCGGCGCCCCACGCCCACATCGGGGCCTCCGGATCGGTGACCGCGAACACGCTCTCGGCCTCCGCCGCACTCGCCACGAGCCAGTCGGCGTAGCCGTCCTCGTGCTCCGGCAGATGCAGTTCGACATCGCGGCTGCGGGGCGGTTCCTGGACGAGTTGACGCAGCAGGACGGAGAACCAGCGCTGCACGCTCCCGGTGTGCCTGACCAGGTCCACCAGCGTCCAGCCCGGACAGCCGGGCACCGGGGTCGCCGGGTCGGCGCCCCTGACCACCTCCACGAACCTGGCGGTCTCCGCCGCGATGGCCGCACGATGGGCACCGGGTGCAGCCGCCCACCCCGACTGACTAGGCATGTCCATTTCGCCACACTTCCTGACGTCCTCCGGCCCGGCGGCCTGACCGGCCGGGCATCCCGATGCAGCCTGTCACAGCCCTGCGGCCGGAACGGCGCCGGCCGACACGCCGACCGGCGGACGGTGGACGTCAGATGGCAGACGGCAGTCACGTGAGGCGACGGGCCACGCGTAGCTGCGTGAGGTAGCGCTTGGCGACGCTGCCGCCGCACCTGCGGTCGATCAGGTCGCCGATGGCCTCCAGCAGTCCGTCCAGGACGACGGGGTCCAGGGCACGGTGTCCGGAGTAGGTGCGCAGGAGGTCCAGGTACTCCTGGGTGGAGTAGGTCAGCTCCCCCTCGTAACGGCGAAAGACGGCAGGCCCGAAGCGCCCCGAGGCGTCCAGTTCCTCGCTGTCCTCGGGGATGTCGGCCGCCGTGGGCAGCCGTAGGCCAGGCGGCGTGGCGGGGTCGAACCGTTCGTAGCAGTCCTGGACCTCGAGGAAGAAGGATTCGCTGCCGCCGGCGATATGGTGCGTGGTCACGGTGGCCAGCGCACCCGCCGGGCACAGGGCGTCGGCCGCTCTGGTCACGCGGACCGCGGGATCGATCCAATGGAACGCGGTCGCTGCCATGACCACGTCGAAGCGTTCTTGCGGCAGCGGCCAGTTCTCGAACGCAGAGACCACGATCTCCACGTCGGCGAAGTCAGCGAGGTTCCTACGAGCCAGAGCGGCCATCTCGGCGCCCAGTTCCACCGCGGTGATCCGACAACCACGGGCCGCCAGGGGCAGCGTGGCCTGCCCGGTACCGCACCCGATCTCCAGCACCCGGCATCCGGGGCCCGTTCCGGCGAGCCGGACAAGGTCGTCGAACATGCGCTGCGGGTAAGCAGGGCGCATACGGTCGTAGAGACCTGCGGCCTCGGTGAAGGTCCCGCGCAGTCGCTCGCGGTTCGGCTTGGTCACGGTTGAACCCTAGGCTGGCCCCCAACGTCCCTGCCGTGCAGGGACGTCAAGAGAAAGGGCCAGGGCCTGTCCTGAGCCCGGCCCATCGAACGCGGTGGTCTCTGCCGATCGTCAGGCTTGCGCAGTGGGCCGGACGACGACCTCGCTGACGTCGACGCCGATGGGCTGCTCGATCGCGAAACCGATCGCGGATGCGATGGCGGAGGGCGGGATGGCGATCTCGTCGCGCTGTCGGACCATCGCTGCCGCTGCCTCGGGGCTCGCTCCCTTGCCGACCCCTTCGGTGTGGGTGAACCCGGGTGAGACGAGGGTGACACGCAGGTCGGGACCGGACTCCTGCCGCAGCCCCTCGGTCAGCACTTTGACCGCCGTCTTGGTGGCCGCGTACACGCTCTGCGGTGATTTCACCACGTAGGCCGCGGTGGAAGCGATATTGACGAACTGGCCGGAACGCTGCCGCCGGAAGACGGGCAGCGCCGCTCCGATCCCGTTGAGCAGGCCGGTGATGTGCGTGGCGACCATCGCGTCCCAGTCGTCCTGGCGCAGCTCGTCGAACGGTGACACCGCCATCGTGCCGGCGTTGGAAACCAGCACGTCGAGCCGCCCGAACCGATTGACCGCCGTATCCGTGAGGAGCTTCAGGTCTTCCCGGCGTGTCACGTCGATGACGGCTCCGACGGCCGAGCCGCCCTGCGCAGTGATCCGGTCCACCACCGCGTTCAGCCGGTCTTCCCGTCGGGCTCCCAGGACGAGCCGGGCCCCTTTCTCGGCGAGGTATGTCGCCGTCGCGGCTCCGATGCCGCTGCTGGCACCCGTGATCGCTACGACCTTGCCTGCGATTCCCGACATGATCAAAAGTCCTTACCGGTGGAATACGCGCAGGTCAGACCATGACCTACAGTGGAATTGGAGGCGCCCCCACTTATGCGAGACTAACTGGGGGCGCCCCCGCTTAGCAACTGGAGCAGAGTGCTGGAGAAGACTGGAGAGGAGAGGGCAACCACCGATGGTCGAAGATGCGCAACGCCCGTTGCGGGCCGACGCGCGACGCAACCGGGACAGGATCCTCACGGCTGCGGTGAGCGTGTTCGCCAAGGAGGGGCTGGACGCACACCTGGAGCGCATCGCCAAGGCAGCGGGCGTGGGCAGCGCAACCCTGTATCGCAACTTCCCCACCCGCGAAGCCCTGATCGAGGCGGTCTACCGCAACGAAGTGGCCCAATTGTGCGACGCGGTCCCCGACCTTCTGTCGGCAAAGCCGCCGTACGAAGCCCTGCGTGCTTGGACACGCCTCTTCCTGGACTACGTCACTGCCAAACTCGGCATGATCGACGCTCTGCGCGCCATCGCCGCCACGGGAGAGAACCCCTACGGCCACAGCCGGGAGATGATCCAGGCCGCCCTTACGACCCTGATGGACGCATGTGCAGCCGCCGGCACGATCCGCACCGACATCAGCCCGTCCGACATGGGCGCCGCCCTCACAGGCATCGCCCTCACCTCAGCACAGCCCGAACAACGACAGCAGGCCGAACGCCTACTGGACCTCACCCTGGACGGACTGGCCGCCGGGTCGTGATCCTGCTCCTAAGAGGCGCTAACAGTATGGGCTGGAGACCGCCTAGCCGTTTTGAGCGGAGATGGTGCGGACGAAGTCCCGAAGGATCTCGTTGAAGGTATCCGGTCGTTCCATGTTGGGGTAGTGAGCGGTGGCTTCGATGGTCGTCACCCGGCCGTTGGCGACGGTGTGTACGAGACGTTCGGCCATGCCGATGTGGTCGTCCGAGTCGATGCCGCCGTTGATGGCCAGCACCGGAACCGTGATCTTCGCCGCTCGCTCCCAGGTATCGGCCACCGGCACCCTGTGATCGGGTTCGGCACTGGTGTGCTTGGCGACGGTCCGCCGGGTCATCTCCCGCAGCCTGCGCACGACATCCTGGTTGACGTCGTCGAGTGTGCGGTGCGGTCCCGCCCCGAGCCGGGTGAATGCCTCGACCCAGCCCTCGGCGTCACCCGCGGCCAGTGCACGGGCCTCCTCGGCCTCGATCTCCTTGAGCCATGGGTCCTGGAATTCGGGTTCGCTGGTGCCGACGCCGCTGATGACCAACGCACTGACCAGCTCAGGGTGTTCGAGTGCGGTATCGACGGCGATGGCTCCGCCCATCGAGAGTCCGACGAGGGTCGCGGGGCCGACGTCGAGGTGACGCAGCAGCGCTGCGAGGTCATCGGTGGGACGGAACGGTGCGCTCGCATTGGAGGATTCGCCGTGCCCGCGGGCATCCGGTGCGATCACCCGGTGGTCCGACGCCAGGACCGGCACCTGGTCGTCCCACATGCGGTGGTCCAGGAAGCCACCGTGGAGCAGCACCAGGGGCCGGCCTGCCCCGGTGTCGCGGTAAGCGAGGTGGCCGTCTGCGGTGTCTAACGAGAACATGTCAGAAACGTGAGTCATGACAACCAAGGTGTCATATCGTTTGGGGTATTGGCAACACAGGTGTCATCCTGGCTGGGTGACTGATGCTGACACTCCCCTCGCTGCCGACGACCTCGGCCACCGGCTCACGGAAGTTTTCGCGCTGGTCGGCCCGCTGTACCGACGCGTGCAGCGCAAGGTCGAACAAGCAGAACCCATCGAGGGGCTCTCCGTCGGTGTGCGCGCCGTCCTGGATCTGCTCCTCAAACACGGGCCCATGACCGTCCCGCAGATGGGTCGCGCACAGGCACTGAGCCGACAATTCGTGCAGCGCACGGTCAACGACGCAGCAACCCGGCAACTGGTCGAGATCACCCCCAACCCTGCCCACCAGCGCTCCTCGCTGATCCGGCTGACCGACGACGGCAGGGCGGCCATCACCGCGGTAACCATCCGCGAGCACGCACTCCTGCGCCAGGTCGGCGGCGACCTGACCGACGCCGAGCTGACGGCATGCATGCGCGTGCTCACCCAGATGCTCGAACTCTTCGACAACGTAGACGTGAACTGACTCTCATGCTGCATGTCGTTGCCCAGGTCGGGAGTCGCTGAACAGTGCGTGCGCACCGGCAGGAGCGGCGCAATCCGTTCGTACAGTGCGCCGTCATTCACCGACGCCCTTCCCCCTCCCCCGTGAACTCCCCGACGAGCTGCTGCAGGAGAGACCTGGCTCATGGGTCAGCATTCCGTTAGCTCCCCTTATGCCAAGGCGGGCGCCGTGGTCGATGGCTTTGATGCGGTCGCCGGTATCCACGCACTCGCCGAGACAAAGCACCCTTACGGGGCTTGCGAGCGCCACGGGGCTTGGCGGGAGGGCCTGAGCCGCCGCGGGTGCACGCCCTCACCGTCCGTCAAGAGACAGCAGCGGCAGCGCATGCAACGCCACGGCCAGGTCGGCGACCGCGCGGGGGTCGCGGAGGGAGCGGCCGGTCAGTTCTTCCAGCCTGTGGAGTCGGTAGCGCACCGTGTTGCGGTGGCAGTACAGCAGCTCCGCCGCGTCGGCGGCCGAGCCCGCGGCTGCGTACCAGCACTCCAGGGTCTCCAGCAGGCGGTCGCGCTCGGCGGCCGGCAGTTCCAGTACGGCCTCGAAGACCGTCCGAGCGATCCGGCCGGCCTCGTCCGGGGCCGAGGCGACCAGCAGGGCGGCCGGGCTGTCGTCGAATCGCGCGACGCCTGCCCGCTTCCGGCGGACGCCGGCCAGCGCCACTCGCGCAAGGCGCAGCGCCCTGGGGGTGTCCTGTAGGGCACGGTACGGAGGGCTGACGCCCACCCGGGAGGCGGGAGACCGCTCCAAGACGCGCAGGATGACGTCCTCGGCACCCGGGTGCTGGACGGCGACCACACCGATCTGGACGTCCGGCAGCAGACGCCAGGCCGAACGCAGTTCCTCGGCACGAAGCCGCGCCTCGATGCCGGGCAGCGCCTCCCGGCCGGGCGCCGGCACCTCGGACGCCACGACGACGTACGGACCACCGGTCGGCAGGCCGAGGACGCCCGCGGCCTCCCAGAGGGTGGTGCGATCGGTGAGCATGCCGGTGAAGAGCGCCTCGACCATGGCGGACCGTTCGCGCTCCCGTTGCAGCACCAGTTCGGAGGTCTCCTCGCGATAGGCGTCGCTGGCCGCCGCGGCGAGTCCCTCGATCACCCACCATCCGGCCAGGGACACAAAGGTGTCCGTGGTGACGCCCTCGGCATCGCGGGCTTCGGCGGCGAGTTCGGACCACAGGAACTCGGACCCGACGCGATAGGCGTGCAGCAGATCGGCCAACGGATCCCCGCGCCGGGCACGTTCGCGGCCGGTCTCGAGCGCCGGTGTCATATCGCTGCTGGGGTCCCCGGCGAGATGCCCGAAGACCAGCTCCGCGTTACGCCGGCACGAGGCGCTCAACTCGGCGAACGGCACGCTGTCCTCACTGCCGTAGTACGTCACCTCGGCACGGATGCGGCGTGCCATGCGTATACCGAGTTCCGCTGCGCGGCCCCGCAACGAGGCGGCGATGGGGGCGACTTCGACGGGCGGATCGGGGATGTGGCGCATGAACCGCAGGTTACAAAACCTGGTGCACGCAGTGCTGGGAGTTGTTCCCGGGGACAACGGGGACGGTGACGCTGCTGTGCGTCGGCACATGGCTCATTCGGCGGGCGGCCGCAACGATGTCGGAGACGTTACCAGCCGGTATCGGCCTCTCTTCGATCTTGCTGCCTCCTCAGGGGGAACTGTGACCAGAGCCGCAACACCCAACAACACGAGCACACCGAACTTGTCGCCGATCCGATCGCCGAAGTGGTCGCCCAAGTGGTCGTCCGCACTGACCGGCGCCGCGCTGCTCGCCACCGCACTCGGCGCCACCGTCTCCCCCGCCCACGCCGTGGAATCGGCCGGATCCGGCAAGTATGTGTCGCTCGGGGACTCGTACGCCGCCGGCGCCGGCATCCCCGCCTCCTCCGCCGGCCTGTGCCTGCGCTCCGACCACAACTACGGCCATCTCGTCGCCACGGCCCTCGCCTCGTCGTCGTACGTGGACACCACATGCGCCGGGGCCAAGGTGGGCGCGCTCACCACGCCCCAGAAGGACGTGGGGATCGTCGTCAACGGTCCTCAACTCGATGCCGTCACACCGGACACCTCCCTCATCACGCTCACCATCGGCGGCGACAACCTCGGGACCTCCGATATCGGCTTCGGCGATCTCGCGGTCGTCTGCTCCGCCCTGTCCCTGACGAATCCGTTCGGCGCCCCCTGCCGCAACCACTACGGGGACACGCTCAGCAACCGGATGGACTCCGCGACCACGGAGCTGGCCGCGGCCCTTCAGAAGGTGCACGCGAAGGCACCGAAGGCCAGGGTGCTGATCCTCGGCTATCCGTCGGTGCTGCCGGAGGACCCGACGAAGTGCTTCGGCAAAATGCCCGTCACGACCGGGGATCTGGCGTTCCTGCACTCCGTCCTCGGCGAACTCAACACCAAGATCGCCAAAACCGCCACCGCGGCCGGCGCCACGTACGTCGACACGCTCGGCCCGACCAAGGGCCACGACAGCTGCTCGTCGGACCCGTGGATCGAGGGTCTCCTGCCGGGCTCACCGACCCTCCCACTGCATCCGAACGCGACCGGTGAACGGGTCATGAGCGAAGCGGTGTTGAGCGCGCTGAGGCACTGACCGTCCTGGTCGGAACGCCGCCTCAGCCTCATCCGTCTGGTACGCCATCGCCCGGCCCGGCCCCTGATCCGGGCCGGGCATTGGCACTCCGGTGCGCGCAGGCCGTCGATGCCTACGCGTAGGGCACCACCACGATCTGTACGTCGTCCTCGTAGATCACACGCCCCGGATCGGCGGAACGCATCATCCGGCAATCGACACCATGGGCGGCCAGAATCTCCAGATAGCCGGAGACCCGCCCAATGAGATGTACGGCTGACGGCTTGAACCACGCCGCGGCGCCAGGGTTGATCTCATGGTCGTAAACAGTGGCGTCAACGGTCGACGGGTTGGCGTACGCAGCGTCGTACCAGCTGTTGTTGATGCGGCGGAAGGATTCCTGTTCGTCCGAGAGTCTCCCGTTCCGCGCCAGCGTGTTGACCAGCCCAAACACTCCGGTGAAGTGGCCCCGCCTGTTCGGGTGCGGCGACTGGAACCGTACGTACCGGACGGTCTTGCGGTCGCCATCGGTCATCCCCATCAGCGAATCTTCTCACCGCCCACCACAACCTGAGCCGCCGCAGCCACGGCCAGAGACGGCGCGCAGGCATCCGGGACGCCGTTCATCAGCTTCTCCACCCCGCGCGAAATGCTGGCACTGGCCCGCGACGCCGGCTTCGCAGACGCCCGGCACCTGTCGGGAGCTTCACTCGGCCACCGCTACTTCGCCGATCGCTCCGACCGCCTCCGCCCGTCGAGCGGAGAGGACGTGCTGCTGGCCACCACCTGAACCTGCTCGTCACGCCTCTGGTGTAGGTGTCTGTTGTACGTGGCGGCCGCTGTGGGCCCAGCGCGGCCTCGGCCTGGGTGGCCAGGGTGGCGACCAGATCGGCCGCGGACGGCAGGTCGTTGATGAGGTCGATGCCCTCGCCGGCCCACTGCGGCAGCGGGGGGATCGTGCCGCGTGCCACGGCGTCCTGGTACGCCTGTTGGGCGGGGAGCGTAGCTGAGCGTTCGAGTTCGTCCTCCCGGCCCCGCCATGCGTCGAGGAAAGGGTGGCCCAGGGTGCGTGCGGTGTACTGCGCCGGCCACCGTGCGCCGCGGGCGATGTCCAGCACCCTGTTGCGCTCGGTGCTCTCCCCGCCTCCGTCCACGATCGCCTGGGCGGTCGCGGGGGCGACGAGGGCCTCGGCCGTGGCCTGGAAGCGGGTGCCGAGCAAGGCCCCGGCCGCGCCCAGGGCCAGGGCGGCCGCCACGCCGCGGCCGTCGGCGATCCCGCCGGCCGCCAGCACCGGCACGGGCGCCGCCAGGTCCACGACGACGGGCACGAACGGCAGCGTGGACCGCCCCTGCCGGGCGCCGTGCCCGCCGGCTTCGGTGCCCTGCGCCACGATCACATCGGCGCCCAGATCCACCGCCCTGCGCGCCTCCTCCAGGTCGGTGACCTGGAGGATCAGCGTCGTGCCCGCGGTGCGGATGCGCTCCACGAAGGGACCGGGGTCGCCGAAGGACAACATCACCGCCGCCGGGTCGTGCTCCAGCGCCCGCGCCACCACTCCGTCGTCAATGGCCCATGCCTGAAAGCCGATGCCCCAGGGTCTCCCGGCGCTCTCGTCGGCCGCGACCGGCAGTTCGCGGGCCAGCCAGTCCCGATCCCCGTTCCCGCTGCCCAGCAGTCCCAGCCCGCCGCCGCGCGACACCGCCGCCGTCAGGGCGCCACCGGCCGAGCCGCCCATCGGGGCCAGGGCAATCGGATGCTCCACATCGAACAGTTCCGTGAACGACGTCGACAATGCCATGACCGCAATCCTCCTCTGATTCGCCTGATTCACCTCAGGAGGTGAGTGCGTGTCCCGTCGTCACGTCGACATGGTCGGGGATCTCCTCGTGGCGGTCGCCGACGGTCGGTGTCCCGGTGGGCTCGAAGACGAGGATCGCGGCGCCGGTGGGGGCGGACGGTTTGTGTTCCGTGCCGCGGGGGACGGTGAACACCGCGCCCTTCGGGAGCGTGACCGTACGCTCTCCGGCCGGCTCGCGCAGGGAGATGGTCAACTCGCCGTCGAGTACCAGGAAGAACTCATCGGTGTCGTCGTGGACGTGCCAGAGGTGCTCTCCCTCGACCTTGGCGATGCGGACGTCGTAATCGTTGACGCGAGTGACGATGCGCGGGCTCCACAGCGCGTCGAAGGAGGCCAGGGCGGTGCTGAGGGCGATGGGTTCGTTGCTCATGAGGGAATCGTTGCCGGTTGAGGGCGGCACATGTGAGTGCTAGGAATCGCATATGCCGCAAGATTCCTCGCACGCAGTCGACGCAGTCGCATCGACGGGCACGCCCACGGACACGCCCACGGACACGCCGACGGACACGCCCGAAGACGCGTCCACGGGCACGCACCGCGTCGTCGTGATCGTGGATGCGAACTCCAACCCCTTCGAACTCGGCTGCGCCACCGAGGTCTTCGGCCTGCGCAGGCCCGAACTCGGCCGCGATCTCTACGATTTCCGGCTCTGCTCCCCCGAGCCGAGCACGCCGATGCGGGACGGTTTCTTCACGCTCACGGGAGTCGCCGGTCTGGAAGCGGCCGACTCGGCGGACACGCTGATCGTCCCCAACCGGCCCGATGTCGAGGTGCCGCGCCGGCCGGCGGTTCTCGACGCCGTCCGGCGGGCGCATGCACGCGGAACGCGGCTGGTCGGCTTCTGTAGCGGCGCGTTCACGCTGGCCGAGGCCGGTGTCCTCGACGGGCGTCGGGTCACCGCCCACTGGCAGTGGGCGGATTCCTTCCGGGCCCGCTTCCCTTCCGTCCGGCTTGCGGAGGACGTGCTGTACGTGGACGACGGCGACATCCTCACCGCCGCCGGAAGCGCGGCCGCACTCGACCTCGGGCTGCATATCGTCCGCCGCGACCACGGCGCGGAGGTCGCCAACACGGTCAGCCGACGGCTGGTCTTCGCGGCACACCGGGACGGCGGGCAGCGGCAGTTCATCGAACGGCCCGTGCCCGATATCCCCGATGTGTCCTTGGCACCCGTCCTGGCCTGGGCCCAGGAACGGCTGGATGCCCCGCTCACCGTGTCCGACCTCGCGACGTGTGCCGCCGTCAGCCCGGCGACGCTGCACCGCCGCTTCCGTACGCAACTGGGCACGACGCCTCTGGCCTGGCTGACGGGGGAACGGCTCGCCCTGGCGTGCCGGCTGATCGAGCGGGGCGAGTCACGCTTCGAGGTCGTCGCTCGGCGCAGCGGGCTGGGCACGGCCGCCCATTTGCGCGCGCTGATGCGTCGCGAGACGGGGCTCGCTCCGTCGGAGTACCGCCGCCGGTTCGGTCCGGGGGCGGAGGCGGGCCCGGCGGTGCGCAGCAATGACGAACCGCCAGGTCTGCGGTCGCCGGACGCTGCCTAGCGGAGGGTGTAGCCGCCGTCGGTGTAGAGCGTGGAGCCCGTGGTGAAGCCGTTGGTGAAGAGGAAGACCACGGCCTGCGCGATCTCGTCCTCGGTGGCAGGGCGACCCAGGAGGGCATCGCGGCGGTACTGCGCGAAGGCGGCCTCGCGGGCGGCGTCGGGGCGGTTCGACCAGAGGTGACCGTCGACGGTGCCGGGCGCCACCGCATTGACCCGGACCGGGGCCAGTTCCACCGCCAGGCCCCGGCCCAGGCCCTCGATCGCGGCGTTGCAGGCGACGTACGCGGGGGCGGGACCGGCCGGGCGCGCCGAGGCCGCGCCCGACATCAGCACGACGGAGCCGTCCTCGGCCAGCTTGGGAGCGGCACGGCGCACCGCGTGGTACTGGCCCCAGAACTTGGAGTCGAAGGGCGACGCGGCGTCCTCGTCGCTCAGTTCGCGCATCGGGCCGACCTGGTAGGAGGCGGCGGAGGTGAAGAGGTGGTCGACGCGCTCGATCCCGTCGAAGAAGGCGGCGAGCGACTCGGTGTCGCCCGTGTCCACGACGCGCCAGGTGGCCGCCGCGCCCAGCTCGTCGGCGGCGGCCTCCAGTCGCGCCGCGGTGCGGCCGCCGAGCACCACTCGGGCGCCGGCGGCCACCACCCGGTGCGCGACCCGCAGTCCAATACCGGATCCGCCGCCGATCAGGACGACCGTCCGGCCCCGCAGACCCTCGGCACCGCCCTCGACGGCCGGACGGGGGACGGTGACGCCGACGGTGGCCTGGCTCATGTGGTTCCTCGCTCACATACGTTGTGGTGTGGTGGCGGCTGCGGTGATCGCGGATGCCGTGCGTGCCGTTGACGTGATTGCCGTTGGCGTGACTGCGGTTGCCGTAGGTGCGGCTGCCGCGTATACGGCCGGCGTTGCGTGATCACTGCGCCATATCGCCCAACCGCCGTATCCCCGGCCGTATTCCCGAACCCCCGGCCAGCGAACTCCATGGTTCGCGGACCGGGCGCGTAGTGCCCCTCCCCCGGCAGGGAACGGACCGCATGAGGCGTCCCGGCCTGCTGTCTTCGACACCTGGATACCTGGACACCTGGATACCCGGGCACCTGCCGCTGACGTGCAGGTCTTGATCGGACGGGTGACGTGCCGACACTTTGATATGAGCGCGGTGGTTAGGGGGTGTGGCAGTGCGTTGCGAGCGTCCACGAAGGGCCGCTCCGGAGGTACGAGGGTCGTGCCGCCGCCTTGAACGCACCTGCTGGAAAGGGATACAGGTCGTGAAGATCGCCAAGGCTGCTGCGGGTGTTGTCGGTGTCGCGCTGGCTCTGGGGGCCGCCTCCCCCGCACTTGCGGCTTCCGGGCCGCACGGTGAGAAGGCGCTGACGAACAGCGACACCGTCACCAAGAACGACGTGAAGAACCCGCTCGCCGGCCTCGACATCGACGGGCTCGTCAGCTCGGTCGACAAGGTCGCCGGCAAGCTGAAGACGCCCAACAGCACCCACGCCAAGACGCACAGTGGTGACCAGGCCAAGACGGCGCACGTCGCTCACCACCCCAAGACCCACAGTGGTGGCCACGCCAAGACGGCGCACGTCGGTGACCACGCCAAGACCCACAGTGCTGGGCACGGAAAGGCCGGTCGATGACCTTCTTCGTCAACTGGTGAGATTCGGCGCCCCTGGCATCCGGTCCAGGGGCGCCGGTCGGCTGTCCGGGGCCGTTTCGCCTTCGGACACCCCTTCAGACCGTGGGTGCTTCGGTCAGGGAATCCACCGCCGGCTCGCCCGCGGTCTCGATCAACGCCCGCAGCGCCTTCACCAGGCCGGTGCGCTGGTGGGCGGGCAAGCGGGCAAGCGGGCAAGCGGGCAAGCGGGCAAGCGGGCAAGCGGGCAAGCGGGCAACGATCTCGTCGTACCGGCGGGCCAGGACCTTCTCGACCGGTTGCCGGCCCGCCGTCGTGAGGCGCAGGACCAGCTCGCGGCGGTCTTCCGGGTTGACCTGCCGGTCCACGAGGCCGAGGGTTTCGAGTTTGTCCACCATGCGCATCGCCGTGGAGGGGTTCACATCCGTCCAGTAGGGGTCAGATCCAGTAGGGCGCCGGGGGCACCTCGTCGGCTCCGGACGCCGTCAGGCCCGTGCCGGGTGAGCGTCCGGTGAGCCAGGCCAGGAGGGCGGACTGCGGGCCGGTGACGAGGGGGCCGCCGGGGGCGAGTTCATGGGAGAGGGCGGTGTCGGTCGCGGCGAAGCGCAGGGCGGGGGGATCGTCGCGGCGGTGCAGGGCCTCGACGAGGTCGTCGATGATCCAGCGTGCCGCGGCGGGCGGTACGTCGGCGAAGGTGTAACCGGCCGCCAAGTCGGCGTGGTGCACCTCCAGTTCGCGCAGCCGGGTGGGGATCAGGCTCGCGGGGGTGCGCAGTTCGCCGGTACGCATCCGCACCTCGGCGCGCCACGCCGCCTCGGGCAGGGAACGCACCGCCTCCTCGAACCGGGCGGCGGTGTCGGCGATATCGGCGATCAGCGCGGCGACCGGCCGCGTTGCGCCCGCTTCGATCTCGGCGGCGCGGGCCTCCATGCTCGCGTACTGCGGGGTCTCGACTCCGGTGCGGGCCCAGGCCAGCAGTCGGCAGAGGCTGTCGGTGGCCCGTGCGACATGGGTGATCACATGGCCGCGGGTCCATGGCGGTACGAGGGTCGGGCCGCCGATCCGGTCGTCGGTGAGGGCGGTGAGGGTGGCCATGAACCGGGCGGTGGACTCGGCTACCTCGGCCATCTCGGCCACCCCGGGTGTCTCGGTCGGCTTGCCGAGGGGGTGCTGCGCCTCGATCTCCTGCATGACCTCGCCCCCGTTTGATGCATCCGCATTGCGGAATAGAAGATTCGCACGGCGGTAAGTGTGTTGACTGTAAGGAGGAGGGCTCTCAGCAGTCAACCGCTACGCCGAGCCCCCTCCCCGACTCCGCCCCGCCGCGCACGACTGTCCGACACTTCCACACGGCTGTCCGACAGTTCCGTTTGGGGCGAGCTACCCAACTCCACGCCATCTGGCGCGAGTTTTGACCATATTGAGTGAATTAAGTTGTATGGGCGGCGAGTTCGCTGTTCGTCCTGAATATCGTGGTGTGGTGAGCGATGTTCCGCGTGGCCGTCTGGCCACCCTCGCCGTCCATCTGCCGTCCCGCTACCGGACCACGGAGGAGACCCGGGCGGGGATCGCGGCGTCCGGTGAGGACGCCGCCGAGCAACTCGGCCGCCGCCTCCGCGACTTCCTCCAGGAGACCGCATGACGGCGGACGGCGTGGGGCTCTACACCGAGGTGGCACGGCTGGCCCGGTCCCGGCCCGACGCCACGGCGCTGGTCCGCGGACGCCGCGACGGTTCGGGGCAGGCCGTCAGCTACGCCCGGCTGTCGACGGGCTGCCACGCCGTGGCCGAGGCGCTGCGCGCGGCCGGGGTGCGCCGGGGCCACAAGGCGGTGACGATGACCGGGGATCCCTACGAACTGGTCGCCGTCGTCTACGGGTTGCTCGCCCTCGGCGCCGTCCCGGTCCTGGTGGACCCAGGGCTGCCCCGCGCCCGGCTGCGGGCCTGTCTGGACGAGGTGGCTCCCGAGGTGTTCATCGGCGAACCCCTGGCTCATCTGGCGCGGCGGGTGCTGCGCTGGGCGCCCGGTCACATCCGTACGCCCCTGGTGACCCGTCGCGCGCTGCCGGGGCTGGGGCGGGCGGTGCCGGTGGTGGTGCCGGACGCGGCCGGGCCGGGCCTGGAGGCCGCCGAACCCGGTGCGGAGGAGCTGGCGGTCATCGCCTTCACCTCGGGCTCCACCGGCGTGCCCAAGGGGGTGGAGTACCGGTACGGCACCCTGGCCGGGCAGGTCGAGGCGCTGCGCGCGGTACTGGCCCTCGATCCGGGCGGGGTGCTGCTGTCCGGCTTCCTGCCCCTCGTCCTCCTCGGCCCGGCCCTCGGGATCACCACCCTCTCCCCGGCCCTGCGCCACCACGCCCCGGCCCGTACGCGTCCCGAGCGTCTGCTGCGTCCCCTGCTGGAACACCGCGCCTCGGTGGTCGCCGGCTCGCCCGCCGTCCTCGGCCTGCTGGCCGGCCACTGTGTACGCCACGGTCTGCGGCTGCCGTCCGTCGACCGGGTGCTGTCCTTCGGTGCCCCGTTGCGCGCCGGGCTCGCCGAGGCGTGGGGTTCGGTGCTCCGCGCGGACGCCGAGGTGCTCAGCGTCTACGGCGCCACCGAATGCCTTCCGGTCAGCGCCGTCACCACGCGGGAACTGTCGGCACTGCGGGCCGCTGGGCACGGTGCGCTCTCGGGGACATGCGTCGGCCGTCCCGTGGCCGGGGTCGAGGTGCGCGTACTGGGGGTCGACGACACCGGAGTGGGCGAGATCGCGGTCGCCGGGCGCAACATCAGTCCCGCGTATCACGCCCGCCCGCGAGCCACCGCCGATGCCAAGGTCGCCACCGACTGCGGGCTGCTGCACCGCACCGGTGACCTGGGACATCTCGACGGCGAGGGCCGCCTCTGGTTCCACGGCCGCGCGTCCCAGCGCGTCACCGGCGACAACTTCGTCCTGAACACCGAGGACATCGAAACGGCGGCCGATACGGCACCGGGCGTACGGCGC
The DNA here is from genome assembly GCF_000935125.1 of Streptomyces natalensis ATCC 27448. Lineage (GTDB taxonomy): Bacteria > Actinomycetota > Actinomycetes > Streptomycetales > Streptomycetaceae > Streptomyces > Streptomyces natalensis. The sequence continues at coordinate 604,673 of NZ_JRKI01000029.1, forward strand.
ACCGCCCTGGTCGGCCTCGGCCCGGCCGGGCGGCAACGGGCCGTGCTCTGCGTCGAGTTGGAACGGTGCGGCAGGAGGGAACGCCGGGGCGCCGTCGCGGCCCTGCGGGAGGTCCTCCGGGGCCACCCGCAGGGCCACCACATCCGTTCCGTCCTCCTCCACCCCGGCTTTCCCACCGACATCCGCCACAACTCCAAGATCGACCGCGAGCGGCTGGCGGACTGGGCCGCCAAGCGGGCAGGAGGCAGCGCATGACCGGGGACCCCGCGTCCGGCCCCGCCCGGGTGCTCGTCACCGGAGGCAGCGGCTTTCTGGGCCGGGAGATCTGCCGTCGGCTCGTCGCCCGCGGCACCCCGACCCGCTCCCTCACCCGCCGCCCCAGCGCCGCCCTGGAGCGCCTCGGCGTCCACCAGTACCACGGCGACCTCGCCGATCCCGCCGTCGTGGCCCGGGCCGTCGCCGGATGCGACGCCGTCGTCCACAGCGCGGCCCTCGCCGGCGTCAGCGGGCCGACGCGCCCGTACTGGATGACCAACGTCCACGGCACCCGCAACGTCCTCGACCAGTGCCGCGCGCACGCCGTCCGCACCCTGGTGTACACATCCACCGCCAGCGTCGTCTGCCCGCCGGACGGACTGCGCAACGCCGACGAGAGCGCGCCCTACCCCGTGCGCCACCTGGCCGCCTATCCCTGGACCAAGGCCCAGGCAGAACGGCTCGTCCTGGCGGCCAACCGCCCCTCCCTGGCCACCTGTTCCCTGCGCCCGCACCTCATCTGGGGCCCCGGCGACCCCCACTTCCTGCCCGCCCTGCGGCGCGCGGTCCGTGGCCGGTGTCTCTTCCTGCCCGGCGACGGCAGCAACCTCGTCGACACCACCCATGTGCGCACCGCCGCCCACGCCCATCTGCTCGCCCTGGACCTCCTCCACCGACGCCAACCCGTCGGCGGCCGCGCCTACTTCATCACCCAGGACGACCCGCGGCCGCTGCGCATCATCGCCACGCTCTTCCTGGCCGCCGCCGGGGTCCGCGCCACATGGTGCCCGGTGCCCGTACGGCTGGCCCGTGCCGCGGCCGCGGCCCATGAGACGGCCGCACGCCTCGCCCGGACCACCGGCACCCGGGAACTGAGCCGCTTCCTGGTGGCCGAACTCGTCCAGCCGCACTGGTTCGACCTCTCCGCGGCCCGGCACCACCTGGGATTCGTACCGCCGGTCGGCTTCTCGGACGGGATCGCGGAACTGACCCGGGCGGACGGCCACGCGGCGCCCTGAACGAGCTTGCCCGCCAACGGAGTTACCCGCCACCGGACCTCTCCCCACCGGTCCTGTCCGCCACCGGTCCTGTCCGCCACCGGAAAGGAAGCCTGTCATGGACGTGGACGACGCCGTCTACCGCACCGCGCGCACCCTCCTGAGCGAACGCTCCGGGGTCCCCGTCGAGGAGATCCGCCCCGACACCACCTTCGATGAGCTGGACGTGGACTCCCTCGCCCTCGCCGAGTTCGCCTTCATCCTGCGCGACGAGTTCTCCGTCCTGCTCACCACCCAGGACGTGAGCAAGAGGAGCACGCTGACCGACGTCGCCCGGATCCTGACCAAGCGGCTCGTCTCTCCCTCGCCCGCGGCACCGTGACCGGCCCACCGTGACCGCACCCATAGGCGCCCTCGGCCACAGCCTCGGGGCGGCCGGTGCGATCGAGGCTGCGGTCAGCCGTTCCTTCGGCTTCGGCGGCCACACCGCCGTCCTCGCCTTCCGCCGCCCCTGACCGGCCGCCCGGCGGCAGCGGTAGTGCATGATGCGGGGATCGGAAACAGGGGCGGCGAAGGCGGGGACGGGTGTGACGGCCGGCTGTGGGCGGGTGTTGCTGGTGGATGACGACGCCGCGATCCGGCGGTCGTTGGGGCGCGGACTGCGGTTGAACGGCTTCGCCGTCGACCTGGCGGACGGCGGCCGCGGCGCGCTGACCAGGCTGGCGGACGCGCCGCCGGACGTCGTGGTGCTGGACATCTCGATGCCCGACGTCGACGGCATCGAGGTGTGCCGGCGCCTGCGGACGGACGGCAACGACATACCGGTGCTGATGCTGTCCGCCCTGGACGAGGTGACGGACCGGGTGGCCGGGCTCCAGGCAGGTGCCGACGACTACCTCGTCAAACCCTTCGCCCTGGACGAGCTGGTGCTGCGGCTGCATGCGCTGCTGCGCCGCCGCCCGCCCGCCGCCACCGAAACCGTACGGGTCGGGGGCCTGGAGCTGGACGCGGCGGCGCGCACCGTACGACTCGACGGCAGGCCGGTGGAGCTGACCCGGCGGGAGTTCGAGCTGCTCGAAGTGCTCGCCCGCAATGCGGGTCTGGTGCTGACCCGGGACCAGCTGCTGGACCGGGTGTGGGGCTACGACTTCGACGTCCGCACCGACGCGGTCGACACCTTCGTCAGCTATCTGCGCCGCAAGCTGGAGGCGGGCGGGCGGTCCCGGATCGTGCACACGGTGCGCGGTGTCGGTTTCGTCCTGCGCGACGGGACCAGCGGCGAGCGGGAGGGCCGGGCGTGAGACTGTCCACCCGGATCGCGATCGTGGTGGGGGCCGTGGTGCCCCTGCTGGTGCTGGCCGCCGGCTGGGTGCTGGTGGGCCTGGTCGGCAAGGACCTGCACACACAGACCGACCGGCAGCTCCGCGAGCAGGCCCAGGGCGTCGCCTCGGCGGCCAGGGGAGTGCTGCGCGCCGCGTCCAACGGCCGGCCACGCGCCGAGCAGGCCCGCCAGCGCAAGCTGTTCGCCGCGGCCCTGGACATCGGCATCCGGCTGACCGGCCCCAACGGCACCGTCATGGACGGCCCGCAGCCCGGCCCCGCCGTCCGCCTGCCGGCCGCGACCGGGCATCCCGTCAGCGTCCACGCCCGCGGCAAGACCTGGCGCGCCGTCCATGTCCCGATCACCGTCCAGCATCCCGAGGTGCACGGGACGCTGTGGCTGTTCGCCCCGGAGGCCGCGAACCAGGCGCAGATCCGGATGGTGCGCGGCCGGGTGCTCACCGTGGCGCTGCTCGCCGCGCCGCTGTCCGCGGGCCTGGCCTGGGCGCTGGCCGCCGGCGCGGCCCGTCCGCTGCGGCACCTCCAGCAGCGCACCAGCGGCCTCGATCCGCACACCAGCGCCGCCCGGCTGGACCACACCCCGACCCGGATCACGGAGGTCGACGACCTCGCGCACACCCTGCAAACGGTCCTGGCACGCTACGACGAACAGGCCGCCCGCACCGCCGAGGCCCTGGCGACCGCCCGTTCCTTCTCCGCCGCCGCCTCCCACGAGCTGCGGACGCCGCTGATGAGCATGCAGACCAGCCTCGACATCCTCGACGCGTTCCAGGACCTCGATCCCGCCGACCGCGCGGAGACGGTGGACGATCTGCGGCGCGGCCACGCCCGGCTGCTGGGGCTGCTGGTCATGCTGCGGGCGCTCGCCCAGGGAGATCTTGTCGAGGCGGATGCGTTCGCGCCCGTCGACCTGGCCGACCTCGCCGACGCGGCCGTGTCGGACCTGCGGCGCGCCCATCCCGAGGCCGAGGTGACGTTCGAGGGCGCACCGGGCCTGACCGTGCACGGGTGGCAGCCGGGGCTGCGGTCGCTGGTGGACAACCTCCTCGGCAACGCCCTGGTGCACGGCCGCTCCCCGGACGGCCGGACGCGGATCGCCGTACGGCTGCGGGCGGAGCGCGACGGTGTCGCCCCGGCGGCCGTCCTCACCGTCGAGGACCGGGGGGCCGGGGTGCCGCCGGAGCAGCGGCAGACGATCTTCGGGCGCTTCCACCGGCGCTCCGACAGTCCCGGGTCGGGGCTGGGCCTGACGCTGGTCGCCCAGCAGTCCGCCCTGCACCGCGCGCAGCTGCGCGTGGGGGACGGCGCCGGGGGCGTGGGGGCCCGCTTCGAGGTCGTCTTTCCGCTCGCGCCTTTGGACCAGGCCGGTGACGGGGTGCCCCAGCATCGGTCCTGGATGTCGGACACCGCCCGGCAGCACCGGGAGATCCCGGCCGCGCGTCCCTGACGTTCCCCGTGGTCCCGGCCGCCTCCCGCCGGCCCGGCCCGCCCCGACCGGGCCCACAAAGAAACCACAAGAACCGCCTCTACCGTCGCTCGCACGCGGACCGCCGCCGGCCCCCGTAGGGGTGAGCCCCGCACGGGTGGGCCGCCGACCGCGTCCGTGCACCGGTCCGTGCACCAGAGCGAAACGGAGATCCATTCATGCAGCGTCGCAAAGCGACCATGACGGCGGCCCTCGCGGGCCTCGTCCTTGCCGCAACGGCCGCCACCGCACCGTCCTACGCGGCCGACGGCCAGAGCCCGGCCACCTCCGCGCCCGCGGCCGCGCACGCCAAGGCCCCCAAGGACGACGGGGCGAAGCGGCTGTGCCACCGGGTGCCGCGCCTGGAGCGGCGGATCGACCGGCGGATCACGCGCTTCGAGGGCCCGGTCACCCGGCGCGGCTCCATCGCCTTCCTGGAACGGCGCATCGACAACGCCAAGAAGGCCCACCACACCGCCATCGCGACCTTCCTCGGCGACCGCCTCACCGCCCGCAAGGAGATGCTGACGGTCCTCAAGAAGAAGAAGCCCGACCTGAAGGAGGTCGCCGCCTGGTGCAAGGCGAACAACGGCGGCGCGAAGGACACGGACAAGGCCACGTCATGACCCGCCGCCGACCCCTGTCCGTACTGGTGACGGCGGCCCTCGCGGTGCCCCTCCTGGCCACCGCGGCCTGCTCGTCCGCCACCACACCGGACACGGCGGCCCCGGCCGCATCCCGCAGCAGCTCCCCGGCCGCGCCGGACCAGCTGGCGCAGATGCAGAAGAAGGTGGACGACGCCGAGCACGCCGCCGATGCGGCGGACGCAAACGCCGCCGCGGACGCCTCCGGAAACTGACCCCCGCGCCTCCGCCGGGCCGTACTCGCCCGGCGGAGGCGACGGCGCGTGACGGCACCAGGCCGCTTGACGACGCCGACCGTCTGACGACACCGGGCCGGGGACGACTCCGGGCCGGGGGAGACTCCGGGCGCCCCGCGCGGCGCGCGTGCGGCCGTCGGATGCGCCACGATCAAGTGGTGACCAGCAAGGGAAACGACCACCCCGGCAACGGCCCCGCCGTCTCCCGCGAGGAGTTCGACGCGCTCTTCGAGGCGGTCCGTACCTGGGGCCGCTGGACTCCGGCCGACCGCGGCGCCTGCAACCGGGTGTCCCCCGAGCACGTACGCCGGGCCGCGGACCTGGTCCGGTCGGGAACGGTCGTCCCGCTGGCACGCCCGTGGGACACGGAACCCGGCCCGGACAACGCCCGGCCCGCCCTGCACTACATGTCCGCCCTCGGCGATGCCGCGGCCCCCGAACCCTCCGTTTACAAGGACTTCCTCGGTGCCGACTACCACGGCAAGGCCGTCAGCCATCTGGACGCGCTGTCCCATATCGCCTACCAGGGCCGCCTCTACGACGGCCGTACGGCGCGCGAGGCGGTCGGCTCCAGGGGTGCCCGCTTCGGTGCCGTATCGGCGCTCGGCCCCCTCGTGACCCGGGGGGTGCTCCTGGATCTGCCCACCGTGTCGGGCGAGAAATGGCTGGAGCCCGGACGGGCCGTGCACGCCCCGGACCTCGTCGCCGCGGAGGAGGCACTCGGGGTGACGCTCGGCGAGGGCGATGCGGTCCTGCTGCGCACCGGGCGGCTGCGGCGGCGCCGGGAACGAGGCGCCTGGGACCTCGACGCGGCGAGCGCGGGCCTCCATGTGCACGCGCTGCCCCTGCTCGCCGAGCGCGGGATCTGCGTGCTGGGCGGCGACGGCGACAGCGATGTACGGCCCTCGCCGGTCGACGGCGTGCGCTCCCCGGTCCATACGCTCGCCCTCGCCGCGATGGGGGTGCCGCTCCTGGACAATCTCGCTCTCGACGCGCTCTCGGCCGCCTGTGCGGAGGCGGGCCGTTATGCCTTCCTGCTCGTGGTGGCCCCGCTGAACGTGCCCGGCGGTACGGGGTCACCGGTCACCCCGGTCGCGGTGCTGTGAGGGCCGGGACGACCGCACCGTTGCCTACCCAAAGCCCTACAATTGGATCAAACGGGACAGCTGCTCACCGGGGGAAGGGTGGGCAACGCCGTCTGTACGGACGTGGGAAGTGATCGGGATGGGGCTGGCGGGAGAGGGCATCGGTCCCGCGCTCGCCCGTGATCAGTTCCTTCGCGGTGAACCGGTCGAGGGGACCGTCCGCAGCTCGATCCTCACGTCCTGGCAGCGCTCCCAGTCGCTGGGGCTGACGCCGGAAGGCTGCGAGCTGCCCTTCCAGCAGGACCTCGACCTGGACGGCCGGCTCGTCCGCGCCGCCGTTCCCGTACTGGACCGGCTCCAGGCCCGATTCGCGGGCCGGACCATCAATGTGTCCCTCGCCGACGGTCGCGGTGCGGTGCTCCAGCGCCGTTTCGGCACCGCCTCGATGGCCAGGCAGCTGCCCCCGATCCAGACCGTCCCCGGCTTCGTCTTCGCCGAGCAGTTCGGCGGGACCAACGGCATCGGCCTCGCCCTCGCGGAACGCAAGCTGATCAATGTCTACGGGGCCGAGCACTTCGCCGAACGCGCGCAGACCAACGCCTGCGCGGCAATTCCCCTACGGGACCTGCTCAGTGGGCGCATCGAGGGCATCCTCTGCTTCGGCTACCCGATGGCCGATGCCTCTGTCGCGCTGAACACCCTGATCCGCCGGGCGGCCGAGGTCATCGAACGGCGGCTGCTGGAGCAGAGTTCGACGCGGGAACGGGCCCTGCTGGAGGCCTACCTCGAGGCCCGGCGCCGCTCGCCGGCCGGCGCCGCCGAAGGCAACGGGCAGCCGGCCGAGCTGGCCGCGAGCGGGCTGGACTGGCGCGACCAGATGATCCTCAAGGAGCGGGCCGGCGATCTGATCTCCGCGGCCCAACGGGCCGCCGTCGAGGTCCCGCTGCCCGGCGGCCGGCAGGTCACCTTGCTGAGCCGGCCGGTGACCAGCCCGTCCGGGGTGGAGGGCGTCGCCATCGAAGCGATCCTCCCCTCGTCGCGACAGCCCCTCGCCGTCCCCACGGAAACCGAGGCCCCTGATCTCACCCTGGCCCCGACCGCCACGGCGCCGGGGACCCTTCCCGAGCCCGTACCCGGCGTCCCCGAGCCCGTACCCGGCCGGGCGGCCGCGACGGTCCACAGGCCCGGCACCGGACCTCCCGCGGGCGGTGCGACCAGCGGGCTGGTGCTGGTGGGCGAGCCGGGTGTGGGCAAGTACGCGGTGGCGGCCCGGCGCCGCCTGGAGCTGCTGTCCGAGGCCAGCACCCGGATCGGCACCAGCCTGGACGTGACCCGCACCGCCCGGGAACTCGCCGAGATGGCCGTCCCGCGCCTGGCCGACTTCGTCACCATCGACCTTTCCGAGGCGGTGCTGCGCGGCGAGGAGCCGTCCGACCCGTGCACCGGCCTGCATCGCACGGTGGTCCACGGCTATCGCGACGACTGCCCCTTCTACCCCGCCGGCGAACCGGTCGACCTGCGCCCGAGCACCCCCCAACTGCGGTGTCTGGCCGCCGGACAGCCGGTGCTCGAACCCGATCTGCGCGCCGCTCCGGGCTGGATCGCCCAGGATCCCGTGGCGGCCCAGCGCCTCCTCGACCACCACGTGCACTCCCTGATCGCCGTCCCCCTGCTCGCCCGCGGCATCGCCCTGGGGGTGGCGAGCTTCTACCGCTCGCGGGACCCCGCCCCCTTCGGGGACGACGACCGGTCCCTGGCCCAGGAGCTCGCCACCCGCGCGGCCATCTGCATCGACAACGCCCGCCGCTACACCCGCGAACACACCATGGTCGTCGCGCTCCAGCGCAGCCTGCTGCCGCGCAGTTTCCCCGAGCTGAACGCCGTCGAGGTCGCCCATCGCTATCTGCCTGCCGCATCCGGGGTCGGCGGGGACTGGTTCGACGTCATCCCGTTGTCCAGCAGCCGCGTCGCCCTCGTCGTCGGGGACGTCGTCGGCCATGGGATGCACGCCGCCGCCACCATGGGCCGACTGCGCACCGCCGCCCGCAACTTCGCCGAACTGGACCTCGCGCCGGACGAGGTCCTCACCCACCTCGACAATGTGGTGGGGCGCCTGGACCGGGACGAGGGCCATGAGGACCCCACCGCCGACGGCACCGGCATCATCGGCGCCACCTGCCTCTACACCATCTACGACCCCACCTCGCAGCAGTGCGTGATGGCCCGCGCCGGCCACCCGCCGCCCGCGCTGGTCCACCCCGACGGCGTCGTCACCTTCCCCGATCTGCCGGCCGGGCCACCGCTGGGCCTGGGCGGCCTCCCCTTCGAGACCGCCGCCTTCCACCTCCCCGAGGGCAGCCAGCTCGTCCTCTACACGGACGGGGTCATCGGCCACCGTCACCGCGATGTGGATACGGCCCTCGACCAGCTGCGCCGGGCCCTGGCGCACCCGAGCCGACCGCCCGAGGAGACCTGTGAGGCGGTGCTGCGGACCGTGGTGCCGCACCACCCCGACGACGACATCGCGCTGCTCGTCGCCCGCACCCACGCCCTGGACGCACAGCGGATCGCCACCTGGGACCTGCCCGCCGACCCCGCGCTCGTCTCCGGAATCCGTGCCGCGGTCACCCGCCAACTTGCCGCATGGGGACTGGACGAGGTCGCCTTCGCCACCGAACTCCTGCTCAGCGAGCTGGTCACCAACGCCATCCGCTACGGCACCGGCCCCATCCAGGTACGTCTGCTGTACGACCGCACGCTGACCTGTGAGGTCTCCGACGCCAGCAGCACCGCCCCGCATCTGCGCCGGGCGGCCACCACGGACGAGGGCGGCCGCGGCCTGTTCCTCGTCGCCCAGCTCACCCAGGCGTGGGGCACCCGCTACACCACCCAGGGCAAGGTCATCTGGGCCGAATGCGCACTGGAGATCCCCGCCGGAAAGCCCGGCCCCGTCGAGATCTCCTTCGACGACATTCCCGCCATCTCCTAGCCATCCGGCAAAGACGCCGAAACGGGCTTTACCATGCCGAAATGCGTCAGCACGCGCCTCCCCCGCGCCGTGGCCCGGAGCCCCTCGTCCGCATCCGCGGACTCGGCAAACGGTTCGGCGGCACCGTGGCGCTGGACGCGGTCGACCTCGATATCGTCCCCGGCAGCGTCCTGGCCCTGCTCGGTCCCAACGGCGCCGGAAAGTCCACCCTGATCAAGGTCCTCGCGGGCGTCCACCACCCGGACGAGGGCGAGGTGACGGTGGCCGGGCACCCGCTCGGCAGCGAAGCAGCCTCCCGGACCATGTCCTTCATCCACCAGGATCTGGGGCTGGTCCCATGGATGACGGTCGCCGAGAACATCGCGCTGGGCACCGGCTATCCGCGCCGCGCGGGACTGCTGTCCTGGCGGCGGGTCCGCGAGCGGTGCACCGAGGCCCTGGGCATCGTCGCCGCACACCTCGACCCGCGCACCACCCTCGCCGACCTCCCGCGCGCCGAACGCTCCCTGGTGGCCCTCGCCCGCGCGCTCGCCACCCGCGCCGAACTCCTCGTCCTGGACGAGCCGACCGCCAGCCTCCCGGCGGCGGACTGCGCCCGGCTCTTCGGCGTCCTGCACTCCCTGCGCGAGGCGGGCCACGCCATCGTCTTCGTCACCCACCGGCTCGACGAGGTCTACAAGGTCGCCGACGCCTTCGCCGTCCTGCGCGACGGCCGCCTCATCAGGCACGGCCCGCTCGCCGGCTACCGCCCCGCCCAGCTGGTACGCGACATCGTGGGCCACGAACCGGGCGGCTATGCCTTCGCACCCGCCGCGGGCCCGGCGGTCCTCAGCCTCGACGGCGTACGGACCGCGCACACCGGACCGGTCGGCCTGGAACTGCGCGCCGGGGAAATCCTCGGCCTGGTGGGCCTCACCGGCGCCGGACACATGGAACTGGGCCGCGCGCTCGCCGGCGCCCGCCCGATCCTCGCCGGACGGGCCCTGCTCGACGGGCGGCCGTACGCACCGCGCTCGGTCACCGCCGCCGTCGACGCCGGTGTCGCCTTCGTGACCGGCAACCGTCAGGAAGAGGGCTGCGCGGCCGAGCTGACCGTACGGGAGAACTTCCTGGCCAACCCCAGGGCGGACGGCCTGACGGCCTTTCACTGGATCGGGCCCGGGCGCGAGCGGGCCGAGGCGGGCGCGCTGGTCGAGCGGTTCGCGGTGCAGCCCCGGGACACCGAGGCGCCGGTCGTCACCCTCTCCGGCGGGAACCAGCAGAAGGTCATGGTCGGCCGGGGGCTCCGGACGGGCCGCAGACTGCTGATCCTCGAAGAGCCGACCGCCGGGGTGGACGTCGGCGCCAAGACGGCGGTCTACCGGCTGCTCCAGGACGCGCTGGCCGGCGGCCTCGGCGTCCTCCTTCTGTCCACCGACTTCGAGGAGGTCGCCACGGTCTGCCACCGGGCCCTGGTCTTCGTCCGCGGTGCGCAGACCGTGGAGCTGAGCGGCGCGGCCCTCACCGTCACGGAACTGGCCCGTGCCTCGTCGGCCATGGCGCCGCTCACCGGGACGACGCAGCCATGACCCCCGCCCGCCGTCCGCGCCGTCCCCCGCTGAGCCGCCGGTCCGGTCATCTCCTCGGCTCCTACGGCCTGTTGGCCCTCACCGCCCTGCTGTTCGGGGCCTTCTCCCTCGCCCTGCCGGACACCTTCCCCACCCTGGACAACATCTCGGCGGTCCTGTCCAACCAGTCGATCCCCGCCCTGCTCGCGCTCGGCGCCATGATTCCCCTCGTCACGGCCAAATTCGACCTGTCCCTCGGCTACGGGCTCGGCTTCGCCCACGTCATGACCATGCACCTGATCGCGAACGACGCCTGGCCCTGGCCGCTCGCCTGCCTGACGGTGATCCTCGGCGGGGCCGTCTTCGGCACCCTCAACGGCGTCGTCGTCGAATTCGCGAAGATCGACTCGTTCATCGCCACCCTGGGCACCGGCAGCATCCTCTACGCCCTCACCGGCTGGATCACCAACGGCGCCCGGATCGTCCCCGGCCCCCAGGGCCTGCCGCCCGCCTTCACCGACCTGTACGACTCCCGGTTCCTGGGCCTGCCGGTGTCCGCCTTCTACGTACTGGCCCTCACCGCCGTCCTGTGGGTGCTCCTGGAGCGGCTGCCGCTCGGCCGGTACCTGTACGTCATCGGCTCCAACCGCCGCACCGCCGACCTGGTGGGCATCCCCTCCCGGCGCTACGTCCTCTACGCCTTCACCGGATCGGGGCTGGTCGTCGGTATCGCCGGCGTGCTGCTCGCGGCCCAGCAGCGCATCGGCAACCCCAGCGTCGGCCTGGACTACCTGCTGCCCGCGTTCGTCGGTGCGCTGCTCGGCTCCACCGCGATCCGCCCGGGCCGCGCCAACGCCTTGGGCACCCTGATCGCCGTCATCATCCTCGCCATCGGCCTCGCCGGAATCGGCCAGCTCGGCGCCCAGTTCTGGGTCACGCCGCTGTTCAACGGGGCCACGCTGCTGCTCGCCGTCGGCATGGCCGGCTATGCCGCGCGCCGACAGCTGCGGCAACCCCGCACACCGCCTCCCCGGACGCCCCGTGATGTACCCGAAGTCGCCTCGTAGCCGCCGCGTCGCCGTACTGGCGGTGGCGGCCGCCCTCCTCGTCGGCTGCCAGCGCGGTACGTCCACCGGCGCCGGACCCTCCCCCACGGAACCGGCCCGGCCCGGGTGCCCCACCGACCTGGCCCGAGCCGAGGCGGCCACCGCATACGCCGAGAAACCCCACACCATGTGGCACGGCCCGGCCCTCGGCCCCAGGGCCACCTCCGGCAAGGACATCGTCTATGTCGCGCAGACCATGACCAACCCCGGCGTCGCGGGCGCCGCCAAGGGCGTACAGGAGGCCGCGAAGGTCATCGGCTGGAACGTCCGCGTGATCGACGGCCAGGGCACACCCGCCGGGATCCAGGCCGCCTTCAGCCAGGCCATCGCCCTGCGCCCGTCGGGCATCGTCCTCGGCGGTTTCGACCCCGGCCTGACGTCGCAGCAGGTTGCCAAGGCAACCGCGGAACACCTCCCGCTCATCGGCTGGCACGCGGTCGCCGCCCCCGGCCCGAGCAAACACCCCGCGCTCTTCACCAACATCACCACCAGGGTCGAGGACGTCGCGAAGATCAGCGCCGACTGGATCATCGCGCACTCCCACGGCCACGCCGGAGTCGTGCTGTTCACCGACGCGTCGATCCCGTTCGCCAAAAACAAGTCCGACCTGATCAGAAAAGAACTGGCCACCTGTTCCGGCGTCCATCTGCTCGCGCAGGAGAACATCCCCCTCTCGGACACCAGCAGCCGCGCCCCCCAGGAGGTCTCCTCTCTCCTCTCCCGCTTCCCGGACACCTGGACACACTCCGTAGCCATCAACGACGTCTACTTCGCCGACGCCGCCCCCGCCCTGCGCGCGGCACGCCGGAAAGGCGCCGGCGTCCCCTTCAACATCGGCGCCGGCGACGGCGACCCCTCCGCCTTCCAGCGCATCAACAGCAGGCAGTTCCAGACCGCGACCGTCCCCGAGCCGTTCTCCCAACAGGGCTGGCAGATCCTCGACGAATTCAACCGCGCCTTCTCGGGCGGGCCCGCCAGCGGCTACGTCGCCCCCGTCCACATCGCCACCGCCGCCAACAGCGGCGGGGCCACCACCTGGGACCCACCCGGATACCGCGCGGTGTACCGGAGGATCTGGGGCAGGTAGGCCCTCCGGGACAGCCCATACCCGGCCCCTTCGCAGAGAGGTCGTCGGCGCAGCCGTGGCCCGGCTCGGCGGGCGCCGCTGAGGTGAGAGGCGCCGGGATCGGTGTGAAACTGGGTGCGGAAGGGGTGATCCCCGTGCCGGACGCATCGCGGGCGCCCGCCGATCCCGGCGGCGCCGTCGACGAGAGTCTGCTGGAAGCGCTGATCACCGAGGCGCAGATCGTCCTCCCGGTGGATTTGTCCGCACTGGCGAACCGCTGCGCCTCCGCCCTCGGCCTGAACACGGTGCGTATCTACGTCGTCGACCTTCAGCAAGTGGTGCTCGTCCCGCTCGACGAGTCCCTGGAAGCACTGCCGGTGGACGCCTCGCAGGCCGGCTGGGCGTACCGCACGGTCTCTCCCCACGGGTGACGGACAACGGCGACGGCGTGGTCGTCTGGCTGCCGATGGTCGACGGTGCGGAGCGGCTGGGGGTGGTGGCGGTGCGGACCGCCGCACTGGACGGGCCGCGGATGCGCCGCAGCCGGATGCTGGCCGATCTGCTCGCGATGGTCGTCACCTCCAAGCGCGCCTACAGCGACTGGATCGCCGCTCGCACCCGCACCGCGACCATGCGGCTGCCCGCCGAGATGCTGCGGGCCTTCCTGCCGCCCCGCACCATCGGCAGCAAGCACTGCGTATCGACCGCCGTGCTGGAGCCGGCGTACGACGTCGGCGGCGACGCCTTCGACCACGCGGTGGTCAAGCACGTACTGCACACCATGATCCTCGACGCCATGGGCCACGATCTGGCCTCCGGTCTGACCACCTCGGTGGCGATGGCCGGCGCACGCAACGCCCGCCGCAGCGGAGCCGACCTGCCCGACCTCGTCGGCTCCGTCGACCACGCGCTCGCCCAGTGGCTGCCCGACCACTTCTGCACCGGTGTGGTGTGCCGTCTCGACGCCGGCACCGGGGAGTTGCACTGGATCAACTGCGGTCACCCGCCACCGCTGCTGATCCGTGCCGAGCGGGTGATCGAGGGGGAGCTGGACAGCCCCCCGCAACCACCGATCGGCCTGCACCTCGAACTCGGCCCGGCCGCCCGGCAGGTCCACAAGACCGCTCTCCAACCGGGCGACCGCGTTCTGCTCTACACCGACGGCGTGGTCGACGCACGCGACGCGAACGGCGTCGAATTCGGCCTCGACCACTTCACGGACTTCATCATCCGTGCCTCCGCCGCCGGCCAACGCCCGTCCGAGGTCCTGCGGCTGCTCAGCCACGCCATCCTCGACTTCCAGCACAACAACCTGCGGGACGACGCCACCATCCTGCTCTTCGAATGGCACCCGCAGCACCCGTGATATGCGCGACTCCGGGGCTTGAGCCTGCCGGCTCGGTCTCCGCGCCCACCGCGACCACGCCCGGCGCCGCCGCTACTCGCAACCGTCGATCAGCGCACTCCCGGGAATTGCAGGCCGAGATTCTCCTCCAGGGCTCGCGCTTGCTCAGGCGAGACAAGCGCCATGACGGTGTCGTAGATGCGGTGCCGCTCACGCTCGAACTCGACGAGGTGAAACGCGCGGGGATCGTCGTCGGGGTCGAGGGCTGCGACGGCATCCACCGCAGCTGCGATGTCGTAGTAGTCCTCCGAGAAGTGCTCGGCTGGTATGGAGACCAGTTGACCGTTGCGTTCGAACTCCAGGACGTCATCGCGTGGAGCGAAGTCAGGCCGACCGAACCCTTCTGTGGCGTGCCCTTCGTGCAGGCGCACGTTCGCGACAGTGACCGCACCGCCGGCGACTGCGGCTGCCGCGTTCAGGAGCGAGGCGTAGGACTCCTCCAGGAAGTCGATGTCGTCGGCGTGAATCCTGACCGCGACACCGAACCCCACAAGAGAGCACGCGACGTCATACGGCGTCAGGTTGTACTGGTCGGCGCCCCATTCCTCGACGACCGTGTGCGCTCTGTCCTGCGACACCATGCCGAGCTGCTGAAGGACTTCGGCCACCCGCCCATAGGTCATCGATGAAATATTCGCCATGAGGTCACTTTGCCAGGTGAGGGGCGCGCTCGTGGCCGTAGTCAGGAGCGCAGGGCCCTCACCGCGGATGCGAACGCAGTGTCCTCGACGACCGCCCGCTATGACCGCCATGGCCACCGGCAAGAACAACGTGACATTGTACGCTGTGAGGCACCGGCACGAAGGGGATCACCACAGCCATGGGCCACCTCAAGCAGCGCAATCTCAACACGACCCGGGAGCGCCTGCGCGACCAGGTGGCCCACCATCTGCGTGCCGGGCTGATCTCCGGTGAACTGCGGCCCGGTGAGGTCTACTCGGCGCCCGCGCTTGCGGAGGATTTCGGTATTTCCGCGACGCCGGTGCGTGAGGCGATGCTCGATCTGGCGCGCGAGGGGCTGGTCGAGCCGGTTCGCAACAAGGGCTTCCGGGTGACGGAGGTCAATGAGCGCGACCTCGACCAGTACACGGAGATCCGTACCCTGATCGAGGTCCCCATGGTCGGCCGGATCACCCGCACCGCCTCCCGTACGGATCTGGAGGAACTGCGGCCGGTCGCCGAGGAGATCGTGCGCGCCGCCCGCGATCACGACCTCATCGGCTATCTGGAGGCCGACCGGCGGTTCCATCTGTCCCTGCTGGCCCTCGGCGGCAACGACCGGCTCGTGGAGACCGTTGGTGACCTGCGCAAGCGCTCGCGGTTGTACGGCCTGACCGGGCTGGACGAGCGCGATCAGCTGATCCCCTCCGCCGAGGAGCACCTCGAACTCCTCGACCTGATGGTGGCGGGCGACGCCGAGGCCGCCGAGCGGTGCATGGCGCGCCATCTCGGCCATGTGCGCTCGCTGTGGGCCGAGGACGCCGAGCGGCGCCCGCCCGTCCAGGGTGGGCGCCGTGCCCCCCGTCCCCGGACTCCCGGTCAGAAGTTGCCGTAGTTGACCTGCCAGGTGGGCAGGCCCATCCGGCGCCAGACGGCGACCACGCGGTCGCGGTCGTCCAGCGAGACGCGCACCGCGAGGCGGTGGCGGACGTGGCGGTCGAAGAGTTCGGCCTTGACGAGGTCGTCACGGCGGCCGTCGCCGGCGGCGCGCATCCACAGTTCGTCGTAGGGGACTTCGTGCCGGTGCAGCCATGCCTCGGTCCGCTCGCGGTGCTCCTCACCGCGCCCCGACAGCAGAGCGATGACATCGCCGTCGCGCCGGAAGGAGCGCAGGGCGTCCCGCACCGAGACGTTGAGCAGGTCCTCGTCGCAGCGGCTGAAGTCGTAGGGGCCGCGGTCGCCCCGCAGGGCGAGCGTTCCGTCGATATCGCACATCACCGCCGGCGGCAGGGCCGGGTCGGCGGTGTACGGCTCGACGGGGACCTCGTCGTTGAGCCATTCCGCGGTGAGCCGCCAGCCGCCCTGCCGGGCCTTGGCGTGCTTGTCGGCCAGGATCCGGATGATCTCCTCACCCGCGGTCCGCTCCCGTTCGGCGTCGCGCCGTATGCACTCCTCCACCGGTACGTCGGTGAAGTCGTGCACGACGAAGGCAGCCGCTCCGGCCACCGCCGCCTTCAGGCGCTTGGGAATGTGCGGCGTCAGATGGGTGTTGTCCACGACGACGTCGAACCCGCCGTCCACCGCCGCCCGCACCGCCGCGTCCTGGATCGCCAGCGCGGTCTGCTCGTGCGCGTACGACCGGCCGCGCTCGGGCGCCGGGATGTCGAGCATGGTCCGCAGGTCGTCGAGGTTCACCCGGCGCATCCGGCCCTCGGACTCTGCCTGCAACGTCCGCGCGGCGGTCGTCTTTCCCGAGGCCGGAAGCCCCGTCATGACGTGTACTACGGGCACGGTCAGTTCTCCTCGTCGGTGGTGAAGGGGTCGGCGGCCTGCGGCCGGACGGAACGGTACGTCATCAGCTCGGTGGGACGCCCGTCCAGGCGCTGGAACACGGCGGGGCGGACGGCCGCGTCCGGCAGCGCCTGCGCGGCGCGGGCGAAGGCGCCCCGGTCGGCGGCGAGAGGAGCGAGGGAGGCGTATGCCTCATCGATCGCGCGCTCGCGGTCGGCGACGTCCTTCTCAATGCGCGCGATCACCTCGCGGACCCAGGTGTCGAATTCGTCGGGCACCTGCTCCAGCAGCGTGTCCAGGGGCCTGCCGCCGGACGCCGCCGTATCGGCCGCCGAGCAGCCCAGCGCCTGGGCCAGCTGCTTGGGCGGGAGCCCCGCGAAGCGCTGGATGCCGTGGCTGCGCCAGATGTCCCGCTCCGTGACGCCGGTGAGCACCTTGTGCAGCCGTACGTACTCGGCGAGCTTGGCCTTCGCCCGGATGCCCGAGGCGAAGCGCAGCACAAAGCCTTCGGCGTCCGTGCCCGTGGCGGTCCGGCCGTCGGGCAGCCGGTTGGATGCGGTCCGGGCGAGCAGTTCGGCCAGCGGCAGGGCGGGCCAGACGGTGACGACCGAGCCGATGCCCTGCCAGCCGGCCGCGGCGTCGGCCAGGGGTATCTCCGTGCCGTCCTTGCCGATGGCGGCGAGGAGCACCAGGTCGCGGCGCTCGCCGTAGTCGACGACGATACGGTTTTGCGGGTACAGGATCTCGGCGAGATAGGTCACGCCGGGCACCAGGGCGGAGGTGTCCTTGGCGTCCAGCAGGCGCTGGGCCCACGTCGCCTGGGTGCTGATGAACGATCCCCTGGTGGCGACCAGCCACCGGCCGGCGTAGTGGAAGATCACCGCGAGGCTGCCGTCGACCTTGTCGTACACCTCGAACGGCTCGTCCGGCAGCGCCGGCGCGTACGGCTGACCGGTCCCGTGCTCACCGACGTTGAAGAACTTCGCCAGCGGCAGCGCCACGATCTCGCCGGTGACGTCATCGGCGACCAGACCGCGGCAGCGCAGCGTCGCCTCGTTCCAGACGCGCTCGAACTGGCAGGCCCTCGTGTACGAGTAGAGGGACAGCGGCAGTTCGGGGTGTCGCTTACGGCTGATGTGCCCGGCATCGAGGGCCGCCGTCAGGTCCTGGGACGGCACCAGCTCATGGAGAGTCAGGTAGTCCTGGCTCATGTGTTCCTCCTGGTAGTGGACCTTGATTGTCACGTGCAGGAGGGCCGGACGAACACCGAATTAGCTGCCTACGGCGGTTTGGTGATCAGGGTCATGACGGCGCGAGGTCTCTGTGTCACTCGCCTCCCGCTGGGGCCGGCGTCTCCGCGGCCGTCTCGTGGGGCTGCTCCAGCAAGCGGGTGCGGAAGAGGTCGAGCACCTCGTCCAGGGCCGCGCGGGTCGGTTCGCCGGGTGCGTCGACGAGGTGTTCGGTCAGCACGGAGTGCGGCGGCAGCGCGGCCTCGGGGTTCGCGTCGGAGTCGTCCAGTTCGACGGCGACGAACGCCTCACCGAGTGCGCGGCGCAGAAAGGCGAACCGGTCGCCCGGTACCAACCGGTCCCCACGGAAGCGCAGCCCCATGACCCGAAGGCCGTCACGTTCGCAGCGGCCCCGGACGGCGGCGAGGTCCTCGGCGGAGATGTCGATCCCGGCGGCGCGGCCCTTGGTGAGGGCCAGTGGCAGGGACGGCTGGGACAGGACGGGGGCGAGCAGGCGCTCATCGGCGGCCATGGCCAGGGCGAACCCGCCGGTGAGGCACATCCCGATGGCCCCGACGCCGGGTCCGCCGCAGCGCTCGTGCTCGTACGCGGCCAGGGCTCGCAGCCAGGTCACCACCGGCGAGGATTTCCCCGTCGCCAGCACGGTGAACTCCCGGCTCACGCACACCTTCCCCATCGACGAGGCGGTGTAGAGCGCCGACTTCAGCCGGCCGCCGGACGCCGGGAAGCCCTCGCGGCCGGGCGTGCCGAAGAGCACCGGGAGCACGGCGGTGCAGCCGATCGCGGCCACGCGTTCCGCGAACGCGAGCACCTTGGGCGTGATGCCCGGAATCTCCGCCATCACGATCACCGCAGGCCCCGTACCGCGCCGCAGAATCCGGCGGGTGACGCCGTCATGGGCGAAGGTTCCGCGGTCGAAACCGGTCAGGTCGTGATCTGCCATGGCTTACCACCGTTTCGGTCGGATGCTGGTCGGGGGTCGCTCTCCGGACGGGCGCGCCTGGTCGCCCGTCCGCCGCACTTCCCCGCGAGACTACCCAGCGGTAACTCCGGGCGCACGCCTTCCGCTTGTCCGGCCGGGCCCCCGGGGCTGCCGTGGACGCCTACATCGGGGCTGCCGTAGACGCCTCCACCGGTGACGCCCACCGGCGTGCGACGAGGTAGCTTGACCGACCGGGAACGACGCACGGGGGACCGATGGGGCAACACGAAAGAGCCGTCCGTACGGAGACCGCGCCCGCCGAGCCCCCGCCGCGGAACCGGGCGCGCACCGCACTCCGTGCGGTCCTCGTCCTCGTCATCCTGACGGTGGCGGGCCTGGTCATGCGGCTGCCGCTCGACGACTTCCGTTACACAACGGGCCTGTCCGGCACGCCCGGTACGTTCACCGCCGCGCAGTGCCACACCGTGGGCTCGGGACGCAGCTCCTCACGCACCTGTACGGGGACGTACGTCGCGGCACACGGCGGGTTCACCGATCGCACGGCGCGGGTGGACGGCGGCCGGATCGAGCGCGGCAAGCCCGTCGGGATGCAGCGCGAGTCGGACGGCAGCTATGTCCGGCCGCTGACCTCCGGTGTGTTGGAGGATGTGGCGGGCGCCTTCGGGATCGCGGCGGTGGCGGCGTTCCTGTTGCTGGGGGTGTGTGTGAGTTCCCCCAGAGTTGTCGTCGAAGGCGATGCCCCGCTCCGCGCGAACCCGCGGCGCTGGCGCATCGCGCTGTCCGTCCTCCTGACGCTCTTCATCGGAGGGGGCGTGGCGGGGGCGTTGGCGTTCGCCGCCAGTTTCGTGATCGTACTGACCGGCCACTGACCGACCGCGGAGAGTGTGCCCCGTACCCGTACCCGGTGGCGTCCGGTGGCCGAGCCCGGCTCAACCGCCCAGCGCGGCGAGCAGGGAACGGGTCGCTGCCGTCGTTCTCCTGGGCGCATCGCCGAACTGCCCTCGCATCCCTTCTTCCTGGCCACCCTGTTCCAGCCGGAACTTCACGGCGACAACACCCGCCCGCACCCGCTGATCAGGGAGTTCGCGGCGGCGGCCGTACGGCACGCGGGGAATCGTGCGGCAGCCGAAGCGGTGAGCCGAGGAGCCCGCCGCCCGCCGTCGTCAATTGCCCCGCCAGATGTTGTCGAACGCCGCCTCGTGGAGGGCTCGGCGCTGCCGCTCGAACTCCAGGTGGCTCAGGGCGTCGTGGAGGGCGGCGAGGACGGTCGCCACGTCGTCGTCGGGCGGGCCCGGGGTGTTCTCCGGGGTGTTCGCCGCCTGCTCGTGGTGGATCCCCATGGCCTGTGCGAGGGCGGTGAGTACAGGCTCTTCCGAGGACCAGCGGTATGCCGCCTGGCGGCGGGCGGGCGAGTCGGTCAGCACCGTCCGGGTGGTCCGGAAGGGCCGTCGGCCCTCGCGTTGCCGGGTGAGCTGGCCGTCGGCCTCCAGTGCGGTGAGGTAGGACGCGGCGAGATCACGTCCTCTGCGCCACAGCCAGTCGTCGACCGATTCGTACGGCGCCTGGCGGACGAGCGCCGCGGCGGCCTCGTCCAGGAGGTGATCGTCGAGGGACGGCCGGTAGCCCGGCACGATGTGCTCGTCGTCGAGGGTGATCGCCTGGGCGCTCAGGAGGTCGAGCAGCTCGGCGCCCGCGAGCGCCAGGGACAGGTCGCCCCGCTCCAGGGGGCGGCTGGCGGCCGTGTCCAGAGCAATGATCAAGAGGTCCCGCGGTGTGGTCATGGGCAGCGCTCCTGGAACGATTTTACCGGTCCAGCAGCTCGGTGACCTCCTGGGCGTACTGCGGTAGCCCCGCCTCCTCGTACGCCGACCGGGCCCGCTCCCAGTAGCCGCGGGCCGCGTCCGGGCGGTGCCTGGCGAGCGCCAGGTGGCCGAGGTGATGCAGGGTGCGCGCCAGCCCGGCGGGGTCGTCGAGGCGGTGGTAGACGTCCAGGGCGCGCCGGTAGTGGTCCTGGGCGTCCTCGTGGTGGCCCTGCCGGCGGGCGGAGTACCCCAGGTTGAACAGGGTGTGGCCGCTCGCCCGGTGGTCTTCGAGCGCGTCGAAGAGCGGCAGGGCGGCGGCGTAGTGGCATTCCGCCTCCTCGTACCGGCCGAGGCGCCGGGCGGCCGTGCCCATGCTGTGCAGGGTCCTGGCCTGGCCGGTGCGGTCGTCCAGCTCGCGATAGCGGGCGAGTGCATCGGCGAATACGGGCAGCGCCTGAGGGAACTCCTGCTGGTGCTTGAGGAAGTCGCCCAGGTTGTACAGGGCCAGTGCCTGCTGGGCGCCGTCGGGCAGGGCGGCGGCGAACTCCACGGCCGTATCGCAGACTTCCCGGCCGACGGCCCAGTCCTGACGGCGGCGGAGGAACCAGCTGACGTCATGGGCCAGCGGCAGGGCCATGGCGGGCCGCCCGTGCCGCTGGGCCAGCTTCAGCGCCGAGCGCAGATTCAGGCTCTCGGTGTCGAGCCAGCGCTCGGCCTCGTCGTCCCGTCCGCGCTGCCGGGCCGCCGCCACGATCCGCTCGGTGGCGTCCCGGGCGGCGTCACGGTAGTGGGCCAGCAGCCGGTCGACGGCGGCCTGGATGCTCGCCGCGTCGTCCTCCTCACGGCGGCGCCGTTCGGCGAACAGCCGCAGCAGGTCGTGGAAGCGGACCCAGCCGCGGGGTTTGCCGTGCTCGATCATGTGGACGCCGCGCAGCGCACGGAGCAGCTTTCGGGCCTGGGGCAGCGGTTGTCCGGTGAGCGCGGCGGCGGCCTCCACGCTCACCTGCTGGCCCGGGTTGAGGGACAGGTACCGGAACATCCGGGCCTCGTCGGGGGTGAGCCGGGCGTAGGAGAGGGCGAAGGCGGCGGTGACCGAGCGGCGCTCCCCGTAGGTCAGTTCTTCCAGGCGGGTGGCGCGGTCGCGTAAGGCCGCGGTGAGTTCGCCGACCGTCTGGTCCGGGTCGCCGGCCAGTATGGAGGCCACGACGGCCAGCGCCAGCGGGAGATGGCCGCACAGGGCGGTGAGGTCCTCGACGGCCTCGGGCTCGTCCTGGGCGCGGGTGTCGTCGGAGCGGCGCATGCGCAGCGTGCGGGAGATGAGGGCGGCGGCCTCGGGTGGTTCCAGTACGCCGAGGTCGACGATCCGGGAGCCGGGCAGGTCGGCGAGGGTGTGACGACTGGTCACGAGGACCCGGTGGAGCGGGGGTCCGGGCAGCAGGGGTCTGATCTGGTCCGTGGCGGAGGCGTTGTCGCACACGATCAGGGCCGCGCCGTGCCGGTCGGCGCGTTCCGCGAGCCTGGAGCGGTACAGCGACAGCCGCCCGGCGAAGGTCGGCGGGAAGAGCTCGTCGGGGACGCCGAGGGCGCTGAGGAAGACGGATACCGCGGTCTCGGGCCCCACGTAGCGGAGGTCGTCGTAGCCCTGGAGGTTGATGAAGAGCACGCCGCCGGGGAACCAGCCCGCGTCCACGGCGTCATGGGCGGCGCGCAGCGCGAGGGTGGTCTTGCCGACGCCGGCCGTGCCCGTCAGCGTGGACACCACGACCGGCGCGGCGTCGGAGCCGGGCCGCAGGGCGTCGGTGACCTGCCGCAGGGCCTCGTCCCGGCCGGTGAACTCCGGGACCGCCGGCGGCAGGCCCGCCAGCGCGGTGGGCGCCGGTGGCGAGAGGTACAACTGCCCTACGTGGCCCGCTTGGACGACAGGGCCGGTGACGCTCCCGCTCAGATCATTCGACGACTGGTTCACGCCACCCTTTCTAGCTCACCTGCGGCGGGTGAGGAAGGCAGGCCGTCCGCTCCCCCGGACGCTCGGAGCGACGCGCCGACACTCCCCCTTTACGTAAATTTTTGTTCAATTAGACCGGGGCAAGGTTACGTTCCACACGCCGTCCGCATACCGGGCATCTTCACCCGGGGAGCGGTCACGCCTGTGAATAGAAGGGAACGGCACGCATGCACCCGCAGGTTCATCGACAGCCGCCCGTAATGCCCCCGTCTGGGCGGGACTTGGCGTTACCGCTCCGTAAACATCCCGTGATCGACAATCCGGTTGCCCTCGCTAAAAGATGTCGCTCGACCAGCACCGTCCCCACACAGCCGTCATGCGCTGATGCGGTGCGCAAGAGGGAGAGGCATCAAAAACATGGGCCGGTATCTGCTACGCCGATTGGCGAATTATCTGGTCCTCGTGGTCGTCGCGGCGTCACTGACGTACTTCCTGGCCGGGCTCAGTCTCAACCCCCGCGCCAAGTTCGAGGGACGTAACCCACCGCTGCCCGAGACGTCCATCACCAAGACGCTCGACGAGTACAACATGAACCCGGACACCCCGATCCTGACCCGGTTCGGGCACTGGGCGGACGGCGTGGTCCACGGCGATCTCGGCAAGACCATCGAGGGCGACGACGTCAACGACGACTTCGGGCGCCGGGTGGGCGTCTCCACCCGGCTGTTGCTGCTCGCCACCATCGTCGGCTCCATCGGCGGCGTCGCCCTCGGTGCGTTCGGCGCGATTCGCCAGTACCGGCTCTTCGACCGGTTCACCACCCTGGCCTCGTTCTTCGTGCTGGCCATGCCGGTGTTCGTGATCGGCGTCGCGCTGAAGATCGGCGCCACCGCGCTCAACGACGGCACGCAGACCATCAAAGTGCTCGGCGAATACGATCCGCAGTACGCCGGGCAGTGGAACTTCGACGCCCTCGTCAACCGCGCCCAGCACATGCTGCTCCCCGCGCTCACCCTGATCATCCTTCAGGTCGCCCTCTACAGCCGCTACCAGCGCTCCACCATGCTCGACGTGCTCGGCAGCGACTTTCTGCGCACCGCGCGGGCCAAGGGGCTACGGCGACGAAAGGCCCTGGTCAAACACGGCCTGCGGACCGCGATCCTGCCCGTGGTGCCGCTGCTGGTCTACAACATCGTGCTGCTCTTCACCGGCGCGACCTTCACCGAGAAAACCTTCGGCTGGCACGGTATGGGCGAGCTGCTGGTCGATTCGATCGGGAAGCAGGACGTCAATTCCGTGGCCGCGGTGGGGCTGTTCACCGCCGTACTGGTGCTGATCGCCGGTCTGCTGTCCGATGTGCTGTACGCGGCGCTCGATCCGCGCGTACGGGTCCGCTGACCCTGGCCCGCAGACCGACCCCCTACCCACCGCACCTCAGGAGAGCGCGCGATGAGCGTCCAGCTGCCCCCCGCCACCGAACCCGCCCCCGGCCCCGTCCCGCCCACCGAAGCCGAAGGCCGCCCCGCCAAGACCCGCACCTCACGGATGCGGCTGACCGTCCGCCGTTTCGCCCGTAACCGCCTGGCGCTGTTCGGGCTGTTCCTCCTCGTGCTGCTGTTCCTCGGCGCGTACGGCGGCCCGTTCCTCACCAAATGGGACTACCAGCAGCACGACTACCTGAACTTCCTCGCCAGCCCCTCCGGGGACCACTGGTGGGGCACCACACAAGGCGGCGTCGACCTCTTCGCGCTCACCATGCGCGGTCTCCAGAAGTCGCTGATCATCGGCCTTCTGGTCGGCGTCATCTCCACCTTCCTGGCCGCCACCGTCGGCGCGTTCGCCGCGTACTTCGGCGGCTGGACCGACCGGGTGCTGATGTGGATCGTCGACCTGCTGCTGGTCATGCCGTCGTTCCTGATCATCGCCGTGCTGTCGCCCATGTTCCGCGGCTCCACCTGGCTGATCTTCGTGGTGCTGCTCGGCGCCTTCAGCTGGATGATCACCGGTCGCGTCGTGCGCTCCATGACCTTCACGCTCAAGGACCGCGAATTCGTCAAGGCCGCCAAGTACATGGGCGTCTCCGCGCCGGTCATCATCTTCCGGCACATCCTGCCCAGCATGGCCTCGATGCTGATCATCGACACCGTCATCCAGGTCGGCGCGGCGGTCATCGGCGAGAGCAGCCTGTCGTACTTCGGCTTCGGTGTGCAGGCGCCCGATGTCTCCCTCGGCACGGTCATCGCCGACAACACCACCAACGCCACCACCTACCCGTGGCTGTTCTTCTTCCCGGCCGGCTGCCTGGTGCTGATCGGCGTCTCGATCTCCTTCATCGGCGACGGTCTGCGCGATGCGCTCGACCCCAACGCGTCCGGCGCCAAGGTGCGTTCGCCCCGTAAGAAGAAGCAGCCGAAGTCCGGGCGGCCGACCGCGGCCGTACCGGCGCAGACCACGGCCACCGCCGGCAGCCAGGGCGCCGCCTCGTGAAGCGCGCCGTCCCCACCCCGCACCAGCACCCCGCGCACCGCGCGCCAGGAAGGACCCCGACGGTGACCGAGACCAGCCCGGCCCAGCCCACCGAGGCCCTCGACGCGACGCAGCCCGTCCTCGAGGTCAGCGATCTGACGGTCTCCTTCCCGAGCGAAGCGGGCCGGGTCCAGGCCGTACGCGGCGTTTCCTATGCCGTGCGGCCCGGCGAGGTCCTCGGCATCGTCGGTGAATCCGGCTCGGGCAAGTCCGTCTCCTCCATGGCCGTTCTCGGGCTGCTCCCCGAGACCGCCGAGGTCACCGGGTCCGTCAAGCTCGCCGGGCGCGAACTGCTCGGTCTCGGCGACGCCGACCTGTCGAAGATCCGCGGTAAGGACATCGGCATGGTCTTCCAGGACCCGCTGTCCGCGCTGACCCCCGTCTACTCCGTCGGCGACCAGATCATCGAGGCCCTCCAGGTCCACCAGTCGCTGGACAAGGCCGCCGCCCGCAAACGGGCCGTCGAACTCCTCGATGTGGTCGGCATTCCCGACTCCAAGCGCCGGGTGGACGCCTTCCCGCACGAGTTCTCCGGCGGTATGCGCCAGCGCGCGATGATCGCCATGGCCATCGCCAACGACCCCAAGGTCATCATCGCCGACGAGCCCACCACGGCCCTCGACGTGACGATCCAGGCCCAGGTCCTGGAGGTGCTCAAGACCGCCCAGGAGGTCACCGGGGCAGCCATCGTCATGATCACCCACGACCTCGGTGTGATCGCCGGCTTCGCCGACCGGGTGCAGGTCATGTACGCGGGCAAGCCGGTCGAGGCGGGCCCGGTGGACGAGGTGTACTACCGGCCTCGGATGCCGTACACCATCGGTCTGCTCGGCTCCATCCCCCGGCTCGACGAAGCGCGGGCGGAGGGCACCGAGCGCCGCGCCCTCACCCCGATCGACGGCAACCCACCCGCCATGGTCGACCTGGCACCGGGCTGCCCCTTCGCCCCGCGCTGCCCCATCGCCGTCGACCAATGCCGCACGGTGGAACCGGAGTTGACGGTGGCCGAGGGCGCCGATCTTCCCCAAGCTCTCAACTCCGTTCGAGCAGGGGAGACCCCAATGGCCGCCTGCCACCGCGCGCACGAGATCGGCGCCGGGCTCGACCGGGACGCGGTCTATCCGCTGCCGGTCCTGCCGGAGGCCGGCGAGATCGAGCTGCTGCCGCGCGAGGAGCGCGCCACCGTCCTCGAACTCGACGGTCTGGTCAAGCACTTCCCGCTCACCAAGGGCGCGATCGTCAAGCGCACGGTCGGCACCGTACGGGCCGTCGACGGCATCAGCTTCGACATCCGCGAGGGCGAAACGCTCGGCCTGGTCGGCGAGTCCGGCTGCGGCAAGACCACCACCCTGCTGGAGATCCTCGATCTGCCCAGCGGCCAGGCCGGTACGGTCACCGTCTTCGGCAAGGACATCCGCGGTCTGAGCCGGGCGGACCGCAAGGGCCTGCGCCGCGACATGCAGATCGTCTTCCAGGATCCGATGGCGGCGCTCGACGCCCGGATGCCGATCGGCGACATCCTCGCCGAGCCGCTGAAGACCCACGGCTGG
Source organism: Streptomyces natalensis ATCC 27448 (assembly GCF_000935125.1). Taxonomy (GTDB): domain Bacteria; phylum Actinomycetota; class Actinomycetes; order Streptomycetales; family Streptomycetaceae; genus Streptomyces; species Streptomyces natalensis. The sequence goes on from NZ_JRKI01000029.1 coordinate 631,277, forward strand.
GACAAGGAGCGGATCGCCGCCCGCGTCCCCGAACTCCTGACGATGGTCGGCCTGGAGCCCGAGCACGCCGACCGCTATCCGCAGGAGTTCTCCGGCGGCCAGCGCCAGCGCATCTCCATCGCCCGCGCCCTCGCGCTGGAGCCCAAGCTGGTCATCCTCGACGAGCCGGTCTCCGCCCTCGACGTCTCCATCCAGGCGGGCGTCCTCAACCTCCTCGACGAGCTCAAGACCCGCCTCGGGCTCAGCTATCTCTTCGTCGCCCACGACCTGTCCGTCGTACGGCATATCGCCGACCGCATCGCGGTGATGTACCTCGGCCGGATCGTGGAGAGCGGCGCGGCCGACGACGTCTTCGCCGCGCCCTCCCATCCGTACACCCAGGCGCTGCTGTCCGCGGTCCCGCTGCCCGACCCGCGCAAGGAGCGGGAACGCAGCCGGATCCTGCTCAGCGGCGATCTGCCCAGTCCGGCGGATGTGCCGTCCGGCTGCCGGTTCGCCGGCCGCTGCCCGAAGTACGCCGGGCTCGGCGAGAGCGAGCAGGCGCGCTGCCGGGACGACGATCCGGCCACGGCCGTCCTCGGCCCGGACCACGGCGCGGCCTGCCACTACGCGGCGGCGGTCGACGTCGTTGCGTCCGCACCGCAGTAAGCCACAGTAATTCGGCCGCGCTCGCTCCTCCGCTCCATCCCCACACAGGAAGAGAAAACCGTGAAGGTCTCCCGATACCCACTCCCTCTGGTCGCGACACTCGCCGTGGCGTCGCTGGCCCTGACCGCCTGCGGCGGCTCGGACGACGACGCGGCGGAGAAGGCCCCGCAGAAGTCGACCTCCCTCAACATCAAGGCGACGGATCCCGCCAAGCTCAAGCAGGGCGGGACGATGAACTGGGCCATCCAGACGTTCGCCACGCAGTGGAACGTGGTGGAGATCGACGGCCTTCAGGCCGGTCCCACCGAGGTGATGAAGGCCCTCATGCCGAGCTTCTGGATCTCCGGCGCGAGCGGCGACCAGACCCCGAACAAGGCGTTCCTGCTGGACGCCTCGTCCAAGACCGTCAACGGCAAGCAGGTCGTCACCTGGCATCTGAACCCCAAGGCCAAGTGGTCCGACGGCACCCCGATCACCTGGAAGGACATCGCCGCCAACACCACCGCCCTCAGCGGTCATGACAAGGCGTACAAGGTGACCTCCACCGTCGGCTTCGACCAGGTGGCGGACGTCAAGAAGGGCAAGGACGACTACGAGGCCGTCATGACCTTCGCCAAGCCGTTCGCGGACTGGAAGGGCATGTTCAACTCGGCGGCCAACCAGCCGCTGTACCCGGCGAAGTACTTCTCGGATGCGAAGAGCTTCAACACCGCCTACGTCAACAAGATCCCGGTCACCGGTAACGCCTTCAAGCTGGGCAGCATGGACAAGTCCGCCAAGACCGTCACGGTGGTGGCGGATCCGAAGTGGTGGGGCGACAAGCCCAAGCTCGACAAGATCGTCTTCCACGCGATGGACAATGCCTCGATGCCCGGCGCCTTCGCCAACGGCGAGATCGACTACTTCGACATCGGCGGCGACGCCTCCGCCTACAAGCAGGCGTCCAAGGTGGCCTCCGGCGAGATCCGTGAGGCCGGCGGCCCCAACTTCCGCCAGATCACGTTCAACGGCCAGAGCGCCAAGCTGAAGGACGTGAGGGTGCGTCAGGCGCTGTTCATGGCCACCGACCGCGAGACGATCGCCAAGTCGGACCTCAAGGGCCTGGGCTGGAAGCCCTCCGTCATGAACAACAATCTCCTGATCCCCACCCAGAAGGGATACCAGGACAACTCCGGCAAGCTCGGCAAGTACGACCCCAAGGCAGCCGGGAAGCTGCTGGACGAGGCGGGCTGGAAGCTCAGCGGCAAGATCCGGAAGAAGGACGGCAAGGAGCTGTCGCTGCGGTTCGTCATCCCGTCCGGCACCCCCGCGGCCACCAACGAGGGGTCGATGCTGACGCAGATGTACCAGCAGGTCGGCGTCAAGCTCCAGGTCCAGTCGGTCCCGGCCAACGACTTCTTCGACAAGTACATCACCCCGGGCGACTTCGACGTCACGCCCTACACCCTGCTCGGCACGCCGTTCCCCGCGAGTGGGGCCACTAACGTCTACACCCTCAAGGGCGGCAACAACTACGCCAAGGTCGGCAGCAAGAAGCTGGACGACTTCCTCTACGCGGCCAGCTCCAACGCCACCGACCCGGCCGGTGCGCTGAAGCAGACCAACCAGGCCGACGCCGAGGCATGGCAGGTCGCCGGTGTCCTGCCCCTCTACCAGCGCCCCGACGTCGCGGCCATCAACAAGAAGCTCGCCAACATGGGCGCCCTCGGCCTCACCGAGCACCCGGTCTACGAGCACATCGGCTTCCTCAAGTAGCCACTCCCGCAGCTCCGTTGCTCCGAGGGCCGGATCCGTACCGCACGGGTCCGGCCCTCGGGCGTTGCGGATCTCCTTGACTTGACTTGACAGGGTTGCCCACCGCCCCAGGCCCTCCCACCAGCGCTGTCATCGGCATGTCAGCACGATGTCAACGGCCGTGGCTAGCGTCGGCGCCGTCCGATGCAGGCATGACCCAAACCAAGGGGGAGACCCAGGACATGTCGACAAAGAGCAGGCTGATGCGGGCCGTTGGGACCGCAGCGATGACGGCGGCGATGGTGGCCGGCACCGCCGTCGTCGCCCAGGCCGACGACGTCCACCACTACTACCTGGAGGTGGGCGGCACGGGCGCCGCGGCGGACGCCCCGGGGTGCACCACGTCCTACGGCTTCGCCAACCAGCACCTGGACGCGGGCGACAAGGTAGTTCCGGTCTGCTACCCGGCGAGCGCGGGACCGTGGGCGGGCAGCAAGCAGTTCAGCCCGGACCCGAACGCACCGAGCTATGACGCGAGTGTGGAGCTGGGGTACAAGAACCTGCTGGCGAAGGCCGAGGAGACGCACCGCAACGACCCCAGCGCACGCCTCACGATCGTCGGCTACTCCCAGGGCGCACAGGTCGCGGACGTAGTGCTCCAGAAGATCGCCAACAACGAGACCGAGGTACCGCGCGACCAGGTCAACGGCATGCTCTACGCCGACCCGATGCAGCCGGGCACCGGCGTCGCGGCCCGCGTGCCGAAGGGCCTGAGCGCCTTCGGGTTCACCTCCCCCGGAGCCGGGCCGGAGGAATTCCCGGGTGTTCCGGTGGAGCGGTTCTGCATCCGCGGCGACGGGGTGTGCGATGCGACCTCGCTCGCGTCCGTCCTCGGCTACTTCACCAAGCACGGGCAGTACCCCCAGGACGGCAACGTCATGACCCGGACCATCGCCCACGACGGCGGCAACGGGATCACCTGGATCGACGCCTGACCCGACGTCGCCCGGCACCGCAGCCCGCGGGGGAGGGGGCGGAACACCGGCCCGGTCGCCACTGCGCGGCCGGGCCGGTGGGCGTCGGCGGCCGATTGCGGAGCGGACCACGCCGGAGCGCGGCGCGCTCCATGCCATTCGGGAGCGGCCGGGGTCATGATCGGCCCGAGGGGCGGCCGCCGGGTCAGTCGGCGGCCGCTCTGCACCGATGCCGCTGGACGAAGGGATGAGTGCACGATGACCGACGAGCCGACACCCCGCGCGGAGCCGGGCGGGCCGGGCAGCGACCTGGGGCGGCGCGCCACGCTGCGCCGGGAGCAGCTGGGGCTGTCCCGGGAGGAGGTCGCCGCCCGTGCCGGTGCCTCGCCGGACTATGTCCGCTACGTCGAGGAGCAGGCGGCCGAGCCGGACATCGGTTTTCTGCTGCGGCTCGCCGGCGCGCTCGACACCACCGTCGACGAACTGGCGGGCAGCACGACCGAACTGCCGGCCGGCTTCGGCGCGGCGGGGCGCCATCCCGAGGTGCTGGTCCTGAGCCCCGAGGAGTGCCGGGAACGGCTCTCCACGCACGGCATCGGCAGGGTGGCGGTGACCCTTCGGGACACCCCGGCCGTCTTTCCCGTGAACTACACCGTCGCCGGTGAGCTGATCGCCTACCGCACCCATGCGGACTCGGGGCCGGCCGCGGCGGCCGGGCACCAGGTGGCCCTGGAAGTCGATCACATCGACGAGGCGATGAGTCAGGGCTGGAGCGTGCTGGTCGTGGGGCCCGCCCATGTGGTGACCGGTTTCTACGAGGCCCAGCGGCTGGACGAACACGCCCACACCGCGCCCTGGGTGGGCGAGGGCCGCTACCAGTGGATCGCCATCCGCCCCACGCGCATCACCGGCCGCCGGATTCGCGTGACGGGCACCGGTGGGTGATCTGACGCCCAGTCACCCCAGGGTTGGGGGAACTGATGCCGCGTCACCCCAGCGGCACCACCACGACCGGGCACGCGGCGTGCACCAGCGCGGCATGCGCCACCCGGCCGAGCCGCGGGCCCAGATGGCCGACGCGCCGGTGGGCGCCGAGGACGAGCAGGTCCGCGGCGGCGGACCGGTGTACGAGCACCTTGTGGGCCGCTCCTTCGACCGTGGCCCGCCGCACCCGGACCGTCGGATGCCCGGCGGCCTCGTCCGCCAGGGCCTCGTGCGGCAGGGCCTCGTGCGGCGGGGCCTCGTGCGGCGGGGCCTCGTGCCGCAGCGCCTCGTCCGGCCCGGCCGGGCCGCGGTGCTCGTGGTGGCGGACGTGTACGGCCTCCAGTGCGCAGCCGCGGGCCGCGGCCTCGTGGAAGGCCCAGTGGACCGCTTCCGTCCCCTGGGGCGTGGCGCCGACGCCGAGGAGGATCCGCTCGTGGGTCGCTGCCAGCGCGGCCCGGTCTCCCCGCACCACGATCACCGGGCATTCGGCCCGGGCGGCGACCGCCGGGCCGACCGACCCGGCCGGTCCCGGCAACAGGCCGGTGAGGGCGCCCCGGTCCCGCGCGGCGCCGAGGACGACGGCGGTGGCGTAGGCGCTCTCGCGCAGCAGCACGGTCGTCGGGTCGTCGCCCAGCACCTGCGTCGTGATGTCGAGGTCCGGATGCCGCAGCCCGGCGCGTTCGGCCGCGGCCGCGACGGCGTCGTCGGCGGGCAGCGGCTCGGCCGTGGGGTGTCCGAGGTGCAGCGCCGGGGTCGGCTCCTCGTGGCGCTCCTGCCGGGAGGCGTACACCAGGCGCAGCGGCAGGGCGTGGAGTGCGGCCTCGTCGGCGGCCCAGTCGACGGCCCGGAAGCCGCTCTCCGACCCGTCGACGCCGACGACCCCGAGGACGACGGGGCGCGCGGCCGTCGTCCCGTCCGTGCCCCCGGGCCGGCGGCTCATGGCCTGGCCGCCGTCGCGCCCGCGCCCGCGTCGCAGATGTCGAGCAGCCGCAGCCTGGTGGCCTGGAGGCGCCGTGCGACCACGTCGAGGACCCGGCGGGTCAGGGCCAGGCCGAGGGCCGGGTCCGCGGCGCACAGGGCGCGTACGGACGTCGCATCGAACTCATAGGCCCGTACGGGGGTGGCGGCCTCGGCCCCCAGGCGCCAGGTGTACGGCGACACCAGCCAGGACCAGCCCAGCAGATCGCCGTGGCCCAGCATCTCGACGACCAGTGGCCGCCGGTGCGCCACCCGCAGATCGAGATTGACCGAGCCGGTGTGGACGATCCAGAACCGGTCGGCGAGGCCGCCTTCCTCGAAGATCCGTGTCCCGGCCGGGAACGACACCTCGTGCGCGAAGGTCATCAGGCGCTCGCGGCCCTCCGGCGGGAGCAGGTGAAGCACGGGCCTCGCAGCCATGGCGGTCCTCCCAGGGGTCCGCCGACGACGCGCCGCCGCCGGCCGTACATCCCGTTCACCCCCAGCGTGCGCGCCCGGCCTGCGGCGGGGCAGGGGCTGTTCGGCCGGTGCGGTGGCCGAAGGGCCCAGGGGCGGGAGCCGGTGCCCGTGTGCCCCTCCCCCGTGGCCCGCTCGGCCCATGGCGGGGCTCCGGGACGCGGCGATGCTGGTAGCGAGGGAGGGGACGCATGGCCCGGCTCCGTGGAGGTACGTCATGGGCGGCTCTGTCGTCGTGGGACTGGATGGCAGCAGGCACAGCCTTCCGGCGGTGCGCTGGGGTGCCGAGGAGGCCGCGGCCCGCGGGCTGACGCTGCACCTTCTGCACGCATGGAACCCCCGGCCGTCCACCGTCCGCGTCGCCCATGACGCCGCGGCCAGGAAGCACCACGGGGCCGAGGTGCTCGCCTCGGCCGAAGCGGCGGCACATGGATGGCATCCGGGGATCATCGTGACCACCGAGCAGGTTCCCGAGGAGGCGGTGGAGGCACTGGTGGACCGCAGCGGGCAGGCCGCGATGGTGGTGCTCGGCTCGCGTGGGCACGAGGCCGTCGACGGCTTCCTGCTCGGCTCGGTCAGTCTGCACGTACTCGGGCGCGCGGAGTGCCCGGTGGTCACGGTCCGCGAGGGGCAGTCCGACCCGTGTCCCCGGCCGGTGGTCGTCGTCGGCGTGCAGGATGTGGGGCCGCCGGGCGAGGCGGTGCTGGACCTGGCGTTCACGGTCGCCGAGGCCCACCGTGGGAGCCTGCGCGCCGTACGGGCGTGGGAGCCGGGCGTGGCCGTGGGTGCCGTCCCGCCCCCTGAGCCTGCGCCGGACGCAGCGGAGCGTGAGGTCGGCGAGCAGAAGGCGCTGGCCGACGCCCTGGGCCCCTGGCGGGCCCGTTTTCCCGACGTCGAGGTGACCGAGGAGGTGGCCCGCGGCAAGGCCGTTCCCGCGCTGCTGGGCGCCTGCTCACGGGCCGGGCTGCTGGTCATCGGCCGCCGGGTCGGGCGCTCGCCGACGCGGCTGGGCCCGGTCGTGCTCGCCGTTCTGCACCATGGGCGCTGTCCGGTGGCGGTGGTTCCCCGGACGTGAGGCGCCACCCACCGGAGCACGGGGTCGCGACGCGTTCGGTCCTGGGGTCGCGACGCGTTCAGTCCTGGGGTTCAGTCGTGGGGCACGACCACGACGGGGCAGGTCACATGGTGGATGGCGGCGTGGGCGACGGGGCCTACGCGGGGCGCCAGGGCGTGGCGGTGCCGCCCGCGCCCGACCACCAGCAGCTCGGCTCCCGGCGCCGTGCGGACGACGGCTCGGGCCGGGCTCTCCGGCAGGACCGTCAGCTGCACCGTGACCTCGGGGAACCGCCCGCTCCACGGGTCGATGGCGGCCCGGAGGTCGTCCTGCGCCTCCTTGACGACCGTCGCCTCGGCATCGGGATCGACGCCCCAGGGCGCGTACGCATGCACGGGCAGCGGACGGCCGTGGACGGCTTGCAGGGGAAGCCCCCGGGTCGCGGCGGCGTCGAAGGCGAAGGCGAGGAGTCCGTCGCAGGGTGCGGTCAGGCCCATGCCGACAACGACCCGTGGATCGGGGACCGTTGGGGGCCGTTCGGCCGGTGCCGCTGCGGTGTGTCCGGGTGCCCGTACGAGCACGACGGGTCCCTCGGCGCGGCCCACCACGTCCAGACTGATATCGCCGAGGACATAGCTCTCCCAGGCGCCCAGTGCCCTCGATCCGAGGACGAGCATCTGCGATTCACCGGCCGCGCGCAGCAGCGCCGGCTCGGCCTCGGCGCCCACCAGGTCCTCGATGATCTGGAGGTGCGGATGGCGTTCGCGCACCGCGTCGAGGACCTGCCGTACGAGCTGCCGGGCCCCGGCGTTCTGGTCGCGGTCGGGGGGTGTGCCGGGGGCTTCGGCGGCGAGCAGGATCCACGCATGGAGCAGCCGCAGCACGGACTGGCGACGGTCCGCCTCATCGGCCGCCCATTGCGCGGCCGCCAGGCTCTCGGACGAGCCGTCGAGCCCTACGGTGATGATGTCCGGCTCCATGGCTGGCCTTCTTCCGGGCTTCGGGGAGCGGTGCGCCCCCGTGTTGTCGAGCCTGCGGGATGCGGGGCCGCCGGCCAAGGAGCCGATGGGCGCTGTGGGAGGGCCGGACGGCCCCTTGGCCGAGATGCTCGCCGACGGCGGGCGACTACCGTGGATTGTGCGTCCGTGCCTTCGGCGGCGGGCGCGGCGGACGTAGGGGCGATGTCGGCGTGGGGGATGTCGGCCCGGGTGGTGTCGGCGTGGGTGATGTCGTCGTGGGTGATGCCGTCGTGGGTGATGAGGAAGCCGGGCGGGCGAAGGAGCCGCGGCAGCACCTGGATGCGCTGCCCGACGATCTGCTGGAACGTCTCCGCACCCTGGCAGGGGGCACCGGCCCCTCCCCCCACCTGCTGCTCGAAGCGGTGTTGTCCGTGGGCCAGGGACTGGAGCTGCCGCAGGTGCTGCGGCGGATCGTCGAGGCCGCCACCGTCCTGGTCGATGCCGAGTACGGGGCGCTCGGCCTGATCCGTGAAGGCACCCGGATCGGCCAGTTCCTTCCGGTGGGGGTCACGCAGCGGCAAATGGACGCCATCGGCGGACTGCCGGAGGGCCACGGCATTCTCGGCGAGCTGATCCGTCATCCCACACCGCTGCGGCTCAACGAACTGGGCGAGCACCCCGCCTCGTACGGATTCCCGCCCCACCACCCCCCGATGCACTCCTTCCTCGGGGTGCCGATCAAGGTCCGGGGCGAGGTTTTCGGCAATCTGTATCTGACCGAGAAGCGCGGCGGGCACTTCGACGCCGATGACGAGACCGTGTTGGCGACGCTCGCGGTGGCGGCGGGCGCGGCCATCGAGCATGCCCGGCTGTACGAGGAGGCCCGCAACCGTCAGCGGTGGCTGGAGGCCAACGGCGAGATCGTGGCGGGCCTGCTGCCCGGGGCGGACGAGGCCGATGTGCTGCCGATGATCGTCGGCCATGCCGTACGGCTCCTCTCGGCCGACCTGGGCGTGCTGGCGCAGCCCGCCGAGGGCGAGCATCTGCGGGTGGAACTCGCCGTGGGAGAGGGCGCCGAGGCGCACCGGGGCCTCGACCTGCCCCGTCACGGGTCGTTCATGGGCGCCACGCTCACCGCCAAAACCCTGTTGATCAGCCACGATGTCGAGCACGACCCCAGGGTCACCGCCGGGCCGCCCCGGTGGACGGGTCTGGGGCCCGCCGTTGCGGTGCCGATGATCGCCGGGGAGCAGGTGCGCGGTGTGCTCCTGCTGGCCCGGCGCCGGGGCCGCGAGCCGTTCACCGCGTCGGAGACCGCACCGCTGCTGACCTTCGCCGGCCAGGCGGCCCTCGCCATGGAGCTGGCCGAGCGCCGGGCCGCCGCGGAGCGGCTCACGCTGCTCACCGAACGCGAACGGATCGCCCGTGACCTGCACGATCTCGCCATTCAACGGCTCTTCGCCACCGGTATGACGCTCCAGAGCGCGGTCCGCTTCGTGGACCATCCCGAGGCGACCGAGCGTCTCTGGCGCGCGGTGGACGATCTGGACGAGACCATCAAGATCATCAGGTCCACCATTTTCGGGCTGCGCGCCCACGACACCGCCCGCGGCAGGCACAGCCTGCGCGTCCGTACGGTCACGACCGTGGACCAGGCGTCCCATGCCCTGGGGTTCTCCCCCGCACTCCACATGGAGGGGCTGGTGGACACGGACGTACCGCCGGAGATCGCCGAGCATGCGCTGGCGGTGCTCGGCGAGGCGCTGAGCAATACCGCGCGGCATGCCCGCGCGAGTGCGGCGGAGGTCGCCATGGTCGTGGGTGACCGCAGACTGACGCTGACCGTCAGGGACAACGGGGTGGGCATCGCGCGGGGCGGCCGGCGCAGCGGGCTGAGCAATCTGGCGAAGCGGGCGGAGAGCGTGGGGGGTGAGCTGAGCGTCGAGCCGCTGCCGGAGGGCGGGACCCGCCTGGTGTGGTCCGTACCGCTGCCCGCATAGCCCCGAGGAGCGCGGCGGCCTCAGTTCCTGCCCCGGCCCGTCTCCGCCCCCGTGCCCGAGGACAGCTGTGTCGCCATGACGGCCGCCTGGATGCGGCGCTCGACGCCGAGTTTGGCCAGCAGGCGGGAGATGTGGTTCTTGACGGTCTTCTCCGACAGATAGAGCCGCTGGCCGATCTGACGGTTCGTCAGCCCTTCGCCGATCAGACCGAGGATCTCCCGTTCCCGCGGCGACAGTTCGGCCAGCGCATCGGCCTCGGGCTCCGCGTCATCGGCCTCCCCCCGCAGGCTGTTCATCAGCCGGGCCGTCGTCGCCGGGTCGAGCATCGAGCGGCCGGAGGCGATGGTGCGCACCGCGGTGACCAGATCGGCTCCCTTGATCTCCTTCAGCACATAACCGGCCGCACCGGCCATGATCGCGTCGAGCAGCGCGTCGTCGTCATCGAACGACGTGAGCATCAGACAGCCCAGCCCCGGCATCCGCGACCTCAGCTCCCGGCAGACGGAGATCCCGTCCCCGTCCGGCAGCCGCACGTCCAGAACGGCGACATCCGGCCGCAGCGCCGGGCCCCGGGCGAGCGCATGGTCGGCCGTACCGGCGTCGCCCACCACTTCGATGTCCGGTTCGGCATCGAGCAGGTCCTGCACCCCGCGCCGGACCACCTCATGATCGTCCAGCACAAAGACCCGGATCGGCCGCTGCGGTGAGAAGGTGCCCGTCTCGCTCATCGCTCCTCCGACTGCGTACGACGCCGCTGCGCTCTTCTCATGGTCACCCCGATTCCCCGGGGTCACCAGAGCCGAACGGTCCCGCCCCAGGGCGAAGCGGCCCGTACGGAGTCTCATGCCGGTACGGAGTCTCGTGCCGGTACGGAGTCTCGTGCCGGTACGGAGTCTCGTGCCGGCAGGTGAGGCGGCTGATGACCGCGATGACGCCGTCGACCTGGCCGGTCATCCGCACCGCGAGGGCCACCTGACCGCTGCTCTCCAGCGTGCCGTGCAGCGTCACCACGCCCTCGTGCACGGAGACCTGCACGCTCTGCGGACTCAGCCACAGCGCCCGCACCATGATCTCGTCCACCACCTCGTCGCGGATGTCCGCGTCGGAACGGACGAAGATCCGCAGCACATCACGCCGGGTGAGCATGCCGACGAGCCGTTGCTCCTCGTCCACCACGGGAAGCCGCTCGATACGGCTCTCGCTCATCAGCCGCGCCGCCCGCACCACCGAGTCGTCGGCGCGGACCGTACGGGCGGGGGCGGACATCACCACGGCCGCGGTGGGGCGCGGCTCGCCGTCCGCGTCGCGCCGGGCCCGCTCCAGGTCCGTCGCGGAGACGACCCCGAGCACCTTCTCGTCGGCGTCCACCACCGGCACGCCGCTGATGTCGAACTCCGTCAGCCACCGCGCCAGTTCATCGGCCGGTGTCCCGCGCTGCGCGCGGACGACATCGCTGCTCATGATGCTCCCGACCCGTCGGCGCTTCATCCCGGGGCCTCTTTCCGCCTGCCCTCTTGCCGCCTGCCCGCCGTCTGCCTGCTGCCTGCTGCCTGCCCGGCTCAGTGCTGCCGCTGTGCCGTCGCTCCCGTTGCGGCGGGCGTCGGCGTGGTGTCCTCGAAGGTCACGTCCACGACCCCCTCCACCGCCCGTACCAGGCGCGCCGCCACGGACAGGAGCGAGGTGCGGGGCATCGGGCCGCGGAGGGTGACCACACCGTCCTCGACACGCACCGTCACCTGCTGCGCGGATCCGGCGAACAGCCGGTCCACGATCTCCGTCCGGACCTCCGCCGCCAGGTCCTCGTCCGCGCGGAGAAAGACCTTCAGCAGGTCCGAGCGGCTGACGATGCCCCGCAACATCCCCTCGTCGTCAACCACCGGTAGCCGTTTCACGGACTTGTACGCCATCGTCCGCGCCGCCTGGGCGAGGGTGTCGCCGGCGTGCACCGTGAGGGCCGGTGCGCTCATCAGCTCCCCGGCCGTGACGGCTCCCGCCTTGCGTACGTCGTCCAGGCGCTCCCGCTGCTCCAGGCGGCTGGGGGCCGCCGTGCGGAACTCCTCCTTGGGCAGCAGATCGGCCTCCGAGACCACCCCGATCACCCGCCCCTCCCCCACCAGCACGGGCAGGGCGCCGACCTTCCACCGCTGCATGGTCTCGACGATCTCCTTGAAGCGTGCTTCCCGGCCGATCGCGACCACCGCCTGCGTCATCACCTCGCCGACGGTGTGCGGAGCGCGCGGCGTGTGCGGAGTGTTCGGAGTGTTCGGAGTGTTCGGAGTGTTCGGAGTGTGCTCCATGACGCCTCCTCGTGCCGCCTCGTCATGACTCCTCGCCGTGACTCCTCGTCGGTTCCAGCGTGCGGTTTTCCGGCCGCCCGGGGGCAGAGGCCGTCCGGCCCTTTGCGGGGCCCCTTCCGCCCCTCCTCCCGCCCCGTCGGGCGCACCCGGCGCGGAAGACGCGGACCGACCGCGACCGCTCACCCCAGGCCCGGGATCGTGGAGATCACCAGGTCGATCAGCTTGATGCCGATGAACGGCAGGACGAGGCCGCCCAGGCCGTAGCAGGCGAGGTTGCGGCGCAGGAGGTCATGGGCCGTGGTGGGGGTGTAGCGCACACCGCGCAGGGCCAGCGGGATCAGGCCGACGATGATCAGGGCGTTGAAGATGATCGCGGAGGTGATGGCCGAGGTCGGGCTGTGCAGGCCCATGATGTTCAGCGCCGCCAGGCCCGGATAGGCGCCGGTGAACATCGCCGGGATGATCGCGAAGTATTTGGCGACGTCGTTGGTGATGGAGAAGGTCGTCAACGCCCCTCGGGTGATGAGGAGTTGCTTGCCGATCTCGACGATGTCGATGAGTTTGGTCGGATTGGAGTCCAGGTCGACCATGTTCCCGGCCTCCTTGGCGGCCGAGGTGCCGGTGTTCATGGCCACGCCCACGTCCGCCTGGGCCAGCGCCGGGGCGTCGTTGGTGCCGTCGCCGGTCATCGCGACCAGCTTGCCGCCTTCCTGTTCGCGGGTGATGAGGGCGAGTTTGTCCTCGGGGGTGGCCTCGGCCAGGTAGTCGTCGACGCCCGCTTCCTCGGCGATGGCCTTGGCCGTCAGCGGATTGTCCCCCGTGATCATCACCGTACGGATGCCCATCCGGCGCAGCTCGTCGAACCGCTCGCGGATGCCTTCCTTGACCACGTCCTTCAGATGGATCACGCCCAGCACCCGGGGCCCGCCGCGATCGTGCATCGCCACCAGCAGCGGGGTGCCGCCCGAGGCCGCGATGGAGTCCGTGAACCGGCGTGCCTCGACCGGGACGTGGCCGCCGTAGCGCTGCACCCAGTCGATCACCTGGGCCGCCGCGCCCTTGCGGACATGACTCACCTCCCCGTTGTCCCAGCGCACGTCCACACCGCTCATCCGCGTCCGGGCGCTGAACTCCACCCACCGGACCTGGCTCAGCTCTCCCTCGGCGGGCTCGCGCAGTCCGTACGTCCGCCGGGCCAGGACGACGACGGAACGGCCCTCCGGGGTCTCGTCGGCCAGCGAGGCCAGCTGCGCGGCGTCCGCCAGCTGGAGTTCGTCGACGCCCGGCAGCGGAACGAAGGCGGCGGCCTCCCGGTTGCCGAGGGTGATGGTGCCGGTCTTGTCGAGCAGCAGGGTGTTGACGTCGCCCGCGGCCTCGACCGCGCGCCCCGACATGGCCACGACGTTGCGCTGGACGAGGCGGTCCATGCCGGCGATGCCGATGGCGGAGAGCAGGGCGCCGATGGTGGTCGGGATGAGGGTGACCAGGAGCGCGACGAGCACCGTCGTGGACTGGTCCGCACCGGCGTAGTCGCCCATCGGCTGCACGGTGACGACGACCAGGATGAAGACGATGGTGAGCGCGGCGAGCAGGATGTGCAGGGCGATCTCGTTCGGGGTCCGCTGCCGCGACGCCCCCTCGACCAGGGCGATCATCCGGTCCAGGAAGGAATGGCCGGAGCGCGAGGTGACCCGGACGACGATGCGGTCGGACAGCACGGTCGTACCGCCCGTGACACCGGAGCGGTCGCCGCCCGACTCGCGGATGACGGGCGCGGATTCGCCGGTCACCGCCGACTCGTCGACCGCCGCGACGCCGTCGACCACATCGCCGTCGGCCGGGATCGTCTCCCCCGCCTCGACCAGCACGAAGTCGAAGGGCTGGAGATCGGTGGCGGGGACGGCCTCGGTCTCGGCGCACCGGAGGTCGGTGCCGACCCGCCAGTTGTTGCGCAGCCGCCGGGCGACGGTGGCCGTACGCGCCTTGCGCAGGGACTCGGCCTGCGCCTTGCCGCGGCCCTCGGCGACCGCTTCGGCGAGGTTGGCGAAGATCACCGTCAGCCAGAGCCAGGCGCCGATGACCCAGGTGAACACGGCCGGGTGGAGCACCGCGGACACGGTGGTGAGGACGGCGCCGACGGCGACGACGAACAGCACCGGATTCCTGACCAGCGCCCGCGGATGCAGTTTGTGCAGGGCGTCCGGGAAGGACTGCACCAGCTGCTTGGGGTCGAAGAGGCCCGCCCGCGCCGCGCGCCGCCGGTTCCCGGTCCCCGGCCGCAGCCGGGCGAACGGGCCCCGCGGAGTTCTCGGCGCGGCGGGTGGCACGGCCTCGGGCGTCGGATCGTACGGTGCCTGGCGAGGGGCGGCGGGGAGCATGGGGGGTGATGACCTTCTCAGGGGAGCGGCAGCCTTGCACGCGGCCGGTCGAGCCGGCCGGGACAGGAATGTAAACCGCGGCCGGTCGATGAATGCCCAGTACAGCCCGGGTATTTGCGGCCCTCTTACGGACCTCGCGACCCCGCATCAAACCTGCGTCAAACCTGCGTCAAGAGAAGGCGGGAGAGCATCAGAGCGGCGTCAACGGGGGCGGCCCCTCACCTCCGCCCCCCTTTCTCCGTCACCGGCTGGTCCTCACCGAGCTCGTAGAACAGCCGGCGGGCCCGCGCGGTGTCCCAGAGGATGGCGCTGCCCTTGGGGGTGTGGATGCCCACCGCGGACACCGGGACGTTGAGCCGGGTGCCGCGGCCGCCCGCGACGCCGTGCACCGCCTTGAACAGCGAGGCCAGGTCCAGCAGGCCGGTGTCCCGGTCGACGACGACGGTGCCCAGTCCGGCGTCCAGGACGGAGTAGAGCGCGTACGGGTTGAGGACGGTGTCCGCCTCGCCGGCCCGGTGGGCGAGGGCGGACAGGAACTTCTGCTGGTTCTGTGTGCGGCCCAGGTCGCCCTGGGCCTCCTGGTGGCGCTGGCGGACGAAGGCGAGCGCCGCGGTGCCGTTGAGGGTGTGACAGCCCTTCTTCAGGTCGGCGCCCGACTTCTTGTCCTTGAGGTCCCGGGGAAGGCAGAGCGGGACCCCGCCGACCGCGTCGACCACGTTCACGAAGCCCGCGAAGCCCACCTCCACATAGTGGTCGATCTTCAGTCCGGTGTTGTGCTCGATGGTGCGCACGAGCATCTGCGGGCCGCCGATCGAGAACGCCGCATTGAGCTTGTTCTTCGCCGGGGCGTGCCGCTTTCCGGTCATGGGGCTGGTGTACGCCGGAATGGTCAGCCAGGAGTCGCGCGGCAGGCTCACCATCGTGGTGCCGGCCGCGCCGGTGTGCAGCAGGATCATCGAGTCGGTGCGTCCGCCGCCGGCCGAACCGGTGTGCAGGTTGTGCTTCTCGCTGTCGGTGAGCCCCTCGCGGCTGTCGGACCCGACGAGGAGATAGGTGGTGCCCTTGCCCTCCGGGGGCCGCTCCGGCAGGGTGCCGAGGTCGACGGTGCTGTTGAGTTCGCCCTCGGCCCAGGCCAGGGCACCGGCGGGCACGGCCAGGAGGACGACGAGCACGGCCAGCGCGAGGCGGCGCAGCGGCCGCCTCCTGCGGGAGCGGTGGGCACGGCGCCGCCCCGGGGCCGTGGTGTCGCCGCGGGCGCCGGGGCCCGGCGAGTCGCTCATGCCGAGACCTCGCTTCGCTCGGCATCGCATTCGCGAGGCGCGCACCTCCTGATTGTTCGCTCGCTTCGCTCGCTCATGCCGAGACCTCGCTTCGCTCGGCATCGCATTCGCGAAGCGCGCACCTCCTGATTGTTCTCCCCCAGCCTCCGGCCGGGGGGACCCCCACGCTTCGCTCGCTCATGTCCATACCTCCTTGGTCGCTGCGGTGGGTGGCTCCGGGGCCGGCTCCTGGCGCAGATGCTGGTTGGCGGTGCCCGCGCGCTGCATGCGGTGCCATTTGAGCCGGGTGCCGAGCAGGGCGGTGACCACGGACTGGATGACGACGAGGTAGAGCAGCTGCCGGTAGACGAAGAGCTGGAGCGGCAGTGCCCACAGCGCCCGCAGGGGTTCGCGGTCCAGCCGTAGCGCATAGGCCGCCGTGACCAGTTGGACGGCGAGGAAGCCCAGCCAGACCCCGAGGGCCTCTCCGGTGTCGCCGAAGCACACCCCGTACAGGGCCGAGATGTCGACGACCGGCGCGCACAGCGGCAGAACGACCTGGAACAGCGTGAGGTAGGTCAGTCCGCGGCGCCCGAACCGTCCGGCCGGGCCGAGCTCCAGCACGGCGTGGCGGTGCTTCCACATCGACTGGAGGGTCCCGTAGCACCAGCGGTAGCGCTGCCGCCACAACTGGCGCAGGCTGCTGGGGACTTCGGTCCAGGCGATGGCCGTCTCCTCGTAGACCACGCGCCGCCCGACCCGCCACAGCGCCATGGTCAGATCGGTGTCCTCGGCGAGGGTGTCGTCGCTGATACCGCCGATGGCGGTCAGCGCGTCCCGCCGGAAGGCGCCGATGGCGCCGGGGACCGTCGGCATGCATTCGAGGACCTCGTACATCCGCCGGTCCAGATTGAAGCCGAGGACGTATTCGAGGTGCTGCCATCTGCCCAGCAGCCCCTGGCGGTTGCCCACCTTGGTGTTCCCGCTGACCGCGCCGATCGTGGGGTCGGCCAGCGGCTGGATGAGCCGGTGGAGCGCGTCGGGCTCGAAGACCGTATCCGCGTCGATCATGACGATGATGTCGCAACGCGCGTAGCTCAAGCCCATGCCGAGGGCGTTGGGCTTACCGGAGTTGGGCTGGTGCAGCACGGTCACCCGGGGGTCGCGGATATCGCGGGCGATCTGGGCGGTCCGGTCCGTGGATCCGTCGTCGATGACGAGGATCTGGAGGTCCTGGTGGGTGGAGGCCAGGAGCGAGCGCACCGTGGCCTCGATGCCCGCCTCTTCGTTGTACGCGGGAACCAGGACCGTCACCGGTTCGTTCACCTCGTGCAGCCAGGGCGCGCCGGACCGGTGGCGGCGTCTGCGCCGTACCTGGACGCGGGCGAGCAGGGCCAGCAGCACCAGCCGCACGACACCCAGCGCGCCGGCAACGCCCAGCGCCCAGGTCATCGCGTGGGCGAAGGCGTGTCCCGCGGCCTGCATCCAGATCAGCGCCCGGCCCTGGACCCGCTCGATCGGCGAGGCACGGGTGGTGAGCGAGGGCCGTCCCAGCCCGTCGGAGATGGTGGCGAACCGCCCCACCTCCGGGTCGGCCAGGAGTTTCGCCGCCTCCTGGTAGCCCAGGGCGGTGTGGCTGTACTGCCGGATGACGCCCTGCGGGGGCTTGCGGGAGTGCGGGGTGGCGGCGACGACGAGATACCCCTCGTCGGAGGCGCGCCGGGCGGCCGACCATTCGGCGCCGCAGAGGGTCTCGGCGGTGGTGGTGTGCGGCAGGCGCAGCAGCCGGGTGTGGATGCCCGCGGAACCGGCCAACGCGGTCTGCGCGAGGGAGAGTTCCAGGGGGTAGCGGACGGACGAGGCGCTGCCCAGGTCTCCGCCGGTGTAGCCGTACGAGCCGATCTCATGGCCTTCGTCGCGGATGCGCCGTACGAGGTCCGGATGCCGGGCGGCCTGGGTTCCGTAGAGGAAGAAGGTCGCCCGGGCGTGGTTTCTCCGCAGCAGATCGAGCAGCCGCGGTGTCCACACCGGGTCGGGTCCGCCGTCGAAGGTGAGCGCGGCGGTGCGCTGCGGCATCTGCGCGGTCTCCGCCCCGGTGGCGGTGAGGTGCAGCACCGGGTCTCCGTTGTCCGCGGACTTCGGTATGGGGTGCGTACACGCCAGCCGCGTCCGGGCGCCGTCGACCTCGTGGGTGGTCCAGCCTTCGAAAAGCAGGGAGGTGGCGACGATGGGGAGAATGAGCAGCAGCAGTAACCAGTGCCAGCGTGGGGGATGGCGTAGCGCGTGACGCCCCTGGCCTGACAACGCCACAGTGGGGCCCTTTCTGTCGAGGTGTCATACCGCGTGAGGGGGTGCGTCACGCCCGGCGGGGTAACGCACCTGACCGGTGGGTCTCACGGGGTGGGAGCGGTGTCGACAGGGGCCCCGGGTCGATGGTGGGCGGTGTGCTGCGGAAGCGGATCGGCCTGCCCCTGTGCCGGCTTTCCGGCCGGCTGGAGGAGGCCGCCGAACACGACGGCGAGAAGCACGAGATATCCGGTGCATATGCACACGAGGGTCAACGCTGCGTGCGCCAGGAAGCGTCGACGCCGGCCTGAGGCATCGACAAATACGGGAAGATTCCGTTGCTTACCTGCGCGACTGCTGTGGGGGGTAGCGGTTCGCATGGAGCGTGAGTGTAACCAGTTACCTGTGCAGAAGAAGAGGAAAGATTGGCCGACGTCGTCGCCTTACGGTGGCACGGTCAAAGGCATGCAGAAGCCCACCGGCTGCGGCGAGGCCGCGCGGCGGACTACAAGGCCGGGCTCCTACCCAGAAATTCGGCTCCTATTCACCATGGCCCCTCACCTGCGCCGCAGCACGGCACATCGTCCGCATTCGCCCCTCTCTCGCAGGTGGCGCAGCAATGGGGGGTCGCGCCGACCCATTTCCGCCGCCGTCTTCGCACTGTGAAAGACCTCACGTCGACCGGACGGGCCCGTCGGCCGCCGCAAACGTGCCGCCGGCGCTACGGCCGTAATGCCCCCAACGCGTATTTGCCGACGAGAACTAAGGAAAATCCCCCCAATTCTCCATTCCGTCAGCCAATCCCGTCACCCGTCCCGTCACCCGCCCCGTCATTCTGCATATTCGCCGAGGGACGGCCGTTTCCACCGCCGCAGGCACAGGAAGACGGCCGCGGTGACGGCGAGATAGCCCAGGCAGAGGAGCGCCGCGTGCTCCGGGGCGATGCGGGCCGACCAGCCCGTATGACGGCGAACGCCCTCGAAGGCCACGCGGTTGACGCTCAGAAAGGTCAGATGCGTACCGATCGAGGCCCACAGCGGCCCGGGGCCCGGTGAGGTCCGCGCGGCCACCAGGGTGAGGCCGAAGACGATGAGCAACACCGGGTAGAAGAACGGGTCCTGGCCGTGCGGGACGAGGCCCATCGGCGGGGTCTGCACACCCAGGATCCGGCCCACCCCCGCTTCCACCACGGTCGAGGCGCCCGGTGTGACGAGGAAGACCGCCGTCGTGCCCAGGGCCGCGCCCACACCCCCCAGCCGCTCGCGCAGCGCTGCCCAGGTGTACCCCCGCAGGGTCAGCTCTTCCGGCACCGCCTCCAGCAGCATCGCGACCAGGGCGTTGGTCAGCAGGAACCAGCCGAACGACGCGAGGTGGAGCGACGTCCAGCGGACCCAGCCGGCCGCCGTACCGGCCCCGAAGACCAGTGCGGCGGACGAGCCCGTGACGGCCACGCCGCGGCAGAATCCGTACAACGCCGGGGCCGGCGGGCCGAGTTGAGGAGCGCGGCGCGGCGTCGGGCGGCGTGCGCTGCGTAACCACAGCACGGTGGGCACGGCGAGCAGGCTGACGAGGACGGCGGACAGCAGATGCCCGCCGTAGCCGCCGACGCCGAACGCCCGGGAAAGCGCCGCCCCGCCCGCATTACCGGCCCCGAGCGCGCAGGCCATCACCGCGCCGCCGAGCAGGGCACGCGCCCAGGCCCGGTGGAGGCGGGGCCGACCCGGGGCCGGGGCCGGGGCCGGTTTTGTTCTCCGTGCGTCGTCGGCAGGGGATATCGGGGTCATCAGGTGTCCCATCCGTAGTCGGTGAAGAGAAGTGGCCGATGATCGCCACTCGTCGCAGCAATCATCGGCGATCATGCCCCGGCGTCGTGCGATGCTGGGGACGGCCGGCCGACGGCGCGCATGACCTCGGCCGATGTCTGGAACGGGGAGCGTACGGCAGCGTGATGGCAGCGATACGACGGACGGCGACCGGCATCTGGGACCGCTTCCTGGCATCGGACCCCGGACTGCTACGGCTGATGGCGGGGCTGCGCACGGTGGGGGCGATCGTGCTCACCCTGCTCGTCCTCGCACTGCTCCGGACCGGCGTGACCCTCATGGTCGCGGGAGCGATGGCGGCCATGGTCGCCACGTTCGCGATCAGGGAGAAGGAGGTGCGCGGCCAGGCGGTCACCCTCGCCCTGGGGCTGCCCGTCGCGCTCGCCGCCGTCACTCTGGGGGCCCTGCTCCACAGCCGGATCATCGCCGGCGACCTGTTTTTCATCGCCCTGATCTTCGGCGCCGTCTACGCCCGCCGCTTCGGTGACCGCGGGATGGCGCTGGGGCTGATCGGCTTCCAGATCTACTTCGTCTCGCTGTTCGTCCACGCGACCCTGCCGACGCTGCCGCCCCTGTTCCTGACCCTGGCCATCGCGTTCGCGTGCAGCGCGACCGTACGGTTCGCCGTCGTCCCCGACACTCCGGAACGCACCCTGCGCCGCCTGCGGGAGGCGTTCCGGGCCCGTCTCGCGCAGCTGGTGGCCACCCACCGCGAGCTGGTGGACGCCGAGCCCAAGGAGCTGGACGACGTTCTGGACGATCTGCGGCGGCACACCTCCCGGCTCCACGAGGCGGCGCTGATGATCCAGGACCGCCTGGAGGAAGGCACCCGTGACGCGGCCACCGCGCGGCTGCTGCAACGCCGGGTCGCGGACGCCGAGATCGCCGCCGAGCGGCTGGGGATGATGCTGCTCAACGCCCGTAGCGCCGAGCGCACGGAGACCCTCACCCTGCATCTGCCACACGCCCCGCTGCCGAGCACGGCGAACCGCATGCAGGGCGAGGGCGATGCCGTGACCAGGCTGCGCCGGGATCTGGACGCGCTGTTGCTGCTGGTCACCCGGGCCCCCGACGACCGCGGTACCGCGGTGGCCCACGTACGCAACCGGCTGCTCGCCTACCGCGACGAGGACCGGCTGCCGCCCGCACCACCGGCCGTCCAGGACGCGTTCCGCGGTCTCGGCGAGGCGGCCCGCGCCGTCCTGGGCCTGCGGCTGGCGCTGGACGGGCCACAGGACGAGTCCGACGACAGCTCCGCCACCACGCGTTCGCGTGAGGAGTTCGACGCCGAGGACCTGGCGATCGTCGGGTCGGAGGGCGACGAGGAGGAGAGCGAGGACGCGGACACCGGGCTCCAGCGGCCCACCACCCGGGCCGCGTTCCAGGTCTCGGTGGGTTCCGCGCTGGCCATCGTCGGTGGCGAGTTCCTCTCCACCCAGCGGTGGTACTGGGCGGTGCTGACGTGCTGGGTGGTGTTCCTCAACACCGCGTCCACGGGCGAGGTGCTGGTCAAGGGCTATCGCCGGCTGGTGGGCACGGTGCTCGGCGTGGTCGCCGGTGTCGCGCTCGCGGGGCTGGTGGGCAATCACACCTGGACGGCGTTCGCGCTGGTGCTGCTCTGCGTCTTCGGGATGTTCTTCACCGCGCCGCTGTCGTACGCGCTGATGTCCTTCTTCGTCACCGCGATGCTCGGCCTGCTCTACACGCTCCTGAACACCTACAGTCTCGCCACGCTGGTGCTGCGCATCGAGGAGACGGCGCTGGGCGCCGCCTGCGGGATCATCGCCGCCGTGCTGGTGCTGCCGGTGCATACGGACCGCCGTACGGACGAGCACCTGGGCACCGTCCTGGTCCGGTTGCGCGAGGCCGTCTCCGCGGCGGTGCACCAGCTCAGCGGCGGGCCGGCCGTCGAACTGCTCACCAGGGCGCGCGATCTGGACACCGCCCTGAACGATCTGCGCGGCTCCACGCAGCCGCTGGTGCATCCCATCACGCCGCTGCGCGGGCGCCGGCAGACCGCCCGCTATCTGGTGGCGCTGCTGGAGACCTGTGCCTATCACGCCCGGTCCCTGGCGGCGACGGCGGAACTGCTGCCGTACAGCAGGACCGTGGCGGCCGACCCCCGGCTCGAAGGCGTCGGCCTGCGCATCGCGCGCAATATCGATCTCATCGTCGCCCGCGTAGCGGACGAGGACGGAGACGGGGACGGAACCGGGGACGGGGCCGGGGACGGCGAGGTCATCTCCGGCCCGAGCATCGCCTCACTGCTGGAGGCGGACGGCGCCCCGGCGCTGCGGCCGGACACCGTCACCCTCCGCGTGCTGCGGCATCTCCAGCGCCTTGACGAGGGCGTGGTCGGCATCGCCCGCGCCCTCGACGTACCGGTGGCGGGGCGCGGCGGGACGCGGCGGGTGCAGGAAGGCCGGCTGACGGGGGCGGGCGGCGGATCGTGAGGTCCGGTCCGCCCTGGTCCAGTCCAAAGTATTGACGCCCTCGTGATCGGGGCTCACTCTGTGGGGCAATTGGTCTGGACCAGCTCGGTTCAGGGTTCACGGGAGGGCATATGGCACCTCGTCACCTCAGAACGCTCGCCGCCGGCGTCGCGACGGCCGGACTCGCGCTTGCGGCGGCGGCCGGTACGGCACTCGCCGTCGGCCACCACACCGCCACTCCGACCCCGAAAGCCGCGGGCGCGGCACTGGGGAGCAATTGGTACGCGGCGGCGCCCTATCTCATGCCGCTCGACAACGACCCGCCGGACGCCGGGGCGGTGATGGACGCCACCGGCCTCAAGGCATTCCAGCTCGCCTTCATCCTGGCGCCCAACGGCGGTGGCTGCTCGCCGACCTGGGGCGGGACCAGTCCGGTGGGCACGGATACCGCGGTCGGCGGCGTGATATCCGCGATCCGCGCCAAGGGCGGCGACGTTTCCGCCTCCGTCGGCGGATACGGCGGCACCAAGCTCGGCCAGAACTGCGGCACCCCGGAGGCAACGGCCGCCGCCTACCAGCAGGTCGTCGACAAATACGGCCTCAAGGCACTCGATTTCGATCTGGAGGAGCCGGAGTACGAGAACTCCGCCGCCATCCACAACGAAATCGGGGCCGCCAGAATTCTTCAGCAGAAGAACCCCGGAATCTATCTTTCGGTGACCACCGCCGGGACCGCCGACGGCACCGGCTGGTTCGGCAAGCAGATGCTCAACGAGGCCAAGGCGCAGTCCTTCACCCCGGACAACTTCTCCATCATGCCGTTCGACGGCGGTTTCCAGGGCGCCGCCGCACAGACCGCGGCCCTGACGCACTTCAACTCCCTTCTGCAATCCACCTTCGGCTGGGACGAGGCCACCGCGTACGCCCATGAGGGCATTTCGCAGATGAACGGCCGCAGCGACACCGGCGAATTCTTCACTCAGGCCGACTTCCAGACGGTGCTGGATTTCGCGACGTCCCATCACATGGCGCGCTTCACCAACTGGTCCGTCAACCGGGACCGGCAGTGCTCCCCGCCGGACAACAACGGTAAAACGTCCGGCACCTGTAGCAGCGTTCCGCAGCGCGCCTACGAATTCACCACCTACTCGGTGAAGTTCGCCGGAGCCACTCCCCCCACCACCACGCCACCCACCACCCCACCACCGGACCACAGCTGCACCGCCGCCGCCTACCGCGCCGACACGGTCTACCTGGGCGGCGACACGGCCTCATACGGCGGCCACACCTGGAAGGCCAAGTGGTGGACCCAGGGCGAGACGCCGTCCACCGGAGGCTCGGGAGTCTGGCAGGACCTGGGCGCCTGCTGACCGACGGGTGGGGAGGAGCAGGCGGCCCTTCTCCCCACCCTCTCAGCTGCCTCGTCACGCCGCCTGGCGCGACGGGAGCCGGTGACGACCCTGGAGGTGCCGAAGTCCGGCGAACCGGGGGCCCATGGAATGGCCTATGTGCCGGGCCTCCGGCCGGTGGGCCAGGGCCTGGCCGGTGGGTTGAGTCCGGTGGGTTGAGTCCGGTCGGTCGAGTCCGGTGGGGTCCCGCTACGGCATCGGTTCCGGCGCCTCGCGCTGATGCGGTATCGGGGCCCCGTCGGACTGCTGGAAGGCCACGGTGCGCGTCGGGGCGGGAATGGTGATGCCCTCGGAGCGGTATCGCTGGTGCAGGCGCTTGATGAATTCGTGCTTGATCCGGTACTGGTCGCTGAATTCGCCGACACCGAGGATCACCGTGAAGCCGATCCGGGAGTCTCCGAACGTATGGAAACGAACGGCCGGTTCATGCTCCGGGACGGCTCCGGTGACCTCGTTCATGACGCTTTTGACGACCGCGAGGGTGACCCGTTCGACGTGTTCGAGGTCGCTGTCGTACCCGACTCCCACCTGCACCAGTATCGTCAGCCGCTGTTCCGGCCGGGTGAAATTGGTCATGTTGGTGCCGGACAGCTGGACATTGGGGATGATCACCAGGTTGTTGGAAAGCTGGCGCACCACGGTGTTACGCCAATTGATATCGACCACATAGCCTTCCTCGCCGCTGCTGAGCCGGATGTAGTCGCCGGGCTGCACCGTCTTCGAGGCGAGGACGTGGACGCCGGCGAAGAGGTTGGCGAGGGTGTCCTGAAGTGCCAGGGCGACCGCGAGACCGCCCACACCCAGCGCGGTGAGCAGCGGGGCGATGGAGATGCCGAGGGTTTGCAGGACGACGAGCATCCCCATCGCCAGCACCACGATGCGGGTGATGTTGGCGAAGATGGTGGCCGATCCGGCCACGCCGGACCGGGACTGGGCCAGGGACTTCACCAGCCCGGTGATCACCCGGGCCGCGGTGAGCGTGACGACCAGGATGAGCAGCACGGTGAGCGTCCGGTAGACATTGCGTCCTACCGCCGCCGTCAGCGGCAGCGCCGCGGTGGCCGCCGCCAGACCGGCACAGAGTGCCGCCCAGGGCACCACGGACCGCAGGGCATCCACGATGATGTCGTCCCCGCTCCACCGCGTCCGGAGCGCGTGCTTGCCCAGCCATTTCAGGACCGCACGCAGCAACAGGCCGGCCGCGATACCGGCGGCCAGCGCGATTCCGGCGACGATCGCGTCATGCAGGGTCAGTGCGCGATTCACCGGCCGGCTCCCGCCGACCGGAGGAGCGACCGCGCTGAACGCCGGATATGAGGTCTGGTCACCTTGCCACCTGCTTGTCTCTAGGGCTGAAAATGCGCCGGGACGTCCGCTGACGCCCCGGCACGCGGTGTCATCCTGCCGCACGCGTCCCGGCAGGCCGCAGGAGCCCCGGGAGAGAGCGCCTGTCAGTTCCCTTGGGAGGTACGGGGTTTGGAGACGGGGCCGGGAGAGGGGAGCGAGGGGTGGCGAGAAGGGATGGGGGGAGCGGGGAAATTCGCACGGCGCGCGGAAGAAGGTGTTCAGCCATTCGCGCGCCGGGAGTACAGCAATGCAGCGACCGGCCTGTCACACGCCGATTTTTCGGGGAATAAGCGGTTAGGCGTAGGAAAGACGAAGCATTTTGCACCGCTGGATTTGCGATCTCACAGTGAACTCTCCCGATTCTCCGATGCACTGACAGTGATTCCAGAAGAGGG
Source organism: Streptomyces natalensis ATCC 27448 (assembly GCF_000935125.1). GTDB lineage: Bacteria > Actinomycetota > Actinomycetes > Streptomycetales > Streptomycetaceae > Streptomyces > Streptomyces natalensis. The sequence goes on from NZ_JRKI01000029.1 coordinate 656,690, forward strand.
CGTGCAAGACCACAGATCCGCATGCGGGTGGCCACAGAGCCATGCACCCAGGCAAGAGCGCGAACCGCGGTAACGCCGCAGCGCCGCAGAAACACCGGGAGTACAGATGTCGCAACGCAGGTCGGGAACCGTACAGGCGGTCAGCGAGGCACGAAAGGAAGCCGTCATCCGGGCGGACGAGGACGGGGCCGATGTCCTCGCCGCGTACACCGAGCTCAGTGGGTCGGACGGGGACCGCCCCACGATGCGGGTGGGTGAACGCGTGACGTACACACGGGAAGAGCAACTACAGGGTCCGATCGCACGGGACATCCGCGCCTCTGTGTGAGGGCCGGCCCTCCCGCCGCCCGCGGGAGGCGCTGCCCCGTTCGGCTCCGCCGTCCGAGCCGTGCCCGGCAGGTGTCCGTACGGTCGTCGCATGGCGGAAAAACCGGGCGCGGAAAAATCGGGCGACGGCGGCCGCGGCACACTGCCGCGGCCGCTGTACGAGCGCGAGCTCTACCGGCTCCAGACGGAGCTGGTGAAGCTCCAGGAATGGGTGCGCGCCGAGGACGCCCGGCTCGTCGTGATCTTCGAGGGGCGCGACGCGGCCGGCAAGGGCAGCACGATCAAACGCATCACCCAGCACCTCAACCCCCGGGTGGCACGGATCGCCGCGCTGCCGCGGCCGACCGAGCGCGAACAGACCCAGTGGTACTTCCAGCGCTACACGGAGCACCTTCCCGCCGCGGGCGAGATCGTGCTCTTCGACCGCAGCTGGTACAACCGGGCGGGCGTCGAGCGGGTGATGGGCTTCTGCACCCCCGCGGAGCACCAGATCTTCCTGCGGCAGTGCCCGGTCTTCGAGCGCATGCTCGTGGAGGACGGCATCCTCCTGCGCAAATACTGGTTCTCGGTGAGCGACGAGGTACAGGAGCAGCGCTTCCGGCGCCGGCTCAGCGATCCGACGCGGCGCTGGAAGCTCTCTCCCATGGATCTGGAGTCGTTGACCCGCTGGGAGGAGTACTCACGGGCCAAGGACGAGATGTTCGTGCACACGGACATCGCGGAGTCGCCGTGGTACGTCGTCGAGAGCGACGACAAACGGCGGGCCCGGCTGAACATGATCGCCCATCTGCTGTCCACCGTGCCCTATCACGACGTCGCCCCGCAGACCCTCGAACTCCCCCCGCGGCCACCCGCCACCGGCTACCGGCGGCCGCCCCGGGACCTCCAGACCTATGTGCCCGATCACGCCGCCGGCCTGGAGTGACGAAGGCCGGAGTGACGAAGGGAAACGGGACCGGTCACGTCGAACTCCACGTCCACGACTCCCTCAACGGCGCGGACCAGGCGGGCGGCCACCGGGATCAAGGACGTGTCGCGCACCCGCCCGCTGAGCGTGACCACCCCGTTCACGACGGTGACCCGCAGATCCCTCTCCGGCGCCGCGAACAGGCCCCCGACGACATCCCGGCGGATCTCCTCGGCAAGCTCCTCGTCCGAGCGGAGAAAGACCTTCAGCAGATCGGCGCGGCTGACGATGCCCCGCAGCACCCCGTCCCCGTCCACCACGGGCAACCGCTTGACGGACTTCCGGGCCATGGTGCGGGCGGCCTGCGACAGCGTGGCGTCGGCCCGCACGGTCAGCGCGGGGCTGGTCATCAGCTCCCCCGCCGTCACCGCTTCGGCCCGGCGTACGTCGTCGAGGCGCCGCAGCCGCTCCAGACGGTCCGGGTCCGCCTCCCGGAAGCCCTCTTTGGGCAGCAGATCCGCTTCCGAGACGATGCCGACCACCCGGCCCTCCCCCGCCAGCACCGGCAGCGCGCTGACCTGCCACCGCTCCATGGTCTCCACGATCTCCTTGAACCGTGCCTCCCGGTCGACGGCGGCCACGGTCCGGGTCATCACATCGCCGACGAGGTGCGGGGCGTTGCGCATACGGCCTCCTCGGGACGGGGCCGGGGGCGGGGCCCGCGGTCCCCGGCCGGTGTCACGTCTCCAGCGTGAAGTGCGCCGCGGAGGACCGGCAGGGGCCGTCCGGACCTCTTTCCCGGCGGGCCGCCGGACCGACGGGTCCCTGGGCACCGGGCGCCGGGCAGCGGACCGCCGCGGCCGGAACGTCACCTGATCAGCAGCGCGGCATCCCAGGCCGTGGCGGGAGGAGCGTCGGCCGCCCAGGAGTGCAGGGCGAGGGCGATACCGGCGGCGCCGTCGAGCAGTCCCGTGCGGTGGGCGACGCTCCGTGGCTGCGGAGAGAGGGCGAGGGCGTCCAGGAGCCGGCCCGCCAGCTCGGCCGCCCGCGCGGTGAGGTGCGGGTCGCCGGAGCAGCGGGCGAGGTGGGCGGTGAGGTGCAGGAGGCCCGCCCACCCGTGGCACAGGCCCGCGTCGGTGACGCCCCGCGGGGCCTCCAGCGCCGTGGTGAGGTCGGCGACGGCCGTACGGGACCAGTCGGGACGGCCCAGGGCCTCGGCCGCCAGGTGCAGGGCGCAGGCGGCGCCTGGGGTGCCGTAGCACCAGGCGGTGCGGGCGGCGACGGGACGCGGAGAGGCGGGGCCGTCGTCGGGGTGCGGATGATCCGGATAACGGCCGTCCGCATCACGGCCGTCGGCGTAATCGTCGAACGGGACGACGCCCGCCCACTGGCCGTCGGCGCGTCGCTGATGTGCCAGGGCCTCGGCGAAGGTGGTGACGGCGGCGTCATGCCCGGGTTCGGTGAGGCCCGCGCGGCGGGTGAGGGCGAGGAGCGCCAGGGGGCCGGCGATGCCGTGGGCGAGGCCGAAGTTGAGGTGTCCGCGGGGCAGTGCGGGCTCCGGTCGTATCGAGGGGCCGTCCGGTGTCCACCAGCCGGGAACCGTACGGCCGTGGGCCCTGACGGGTCCGGACAGCCGGATCAGATAGCGCACCGTCGCCCTGAGCCCGGCCTCGGGTCCATGGGGAGCGGACGGGTGGCGGGCCAGCAGGAGGCGTCCCAGTCCGGTGGCGCCGCTCACCACGTCGTACGCGGCGATGCGGGTGCCGGGGCGGCCCGCGTCCAGGCGTGCGTTCTCGTCGGTCAGCAGGGTGTGGACGCGGCGTGCGAGGAAGTCGTCGAGCCGGTGCAGCAGGCGCGCGTAGTCGTCGGGGGCGTGGCGGGCTGCGTGCGCGGCGAAGGCGAGGGCCGGGGGTCCCTGGAAGAGGCCGTCGGTCGGGGCGGTGTGCACCTGCGCGGCGGCCGCGGCCAGATGGGCGTGGGCGGCGGCGCGGTAGCGCTCGCGCCGGTCGGGGGGTGCCGTATGGGACAGCTCGGCGAACAGCAGGGCCAGGCCCGGGTGGCCGTCCGCGAGGGAGAGGGCCCGGCCCGGCGGGTAGCGGGAGCCGTCGCCCGGTTCGGGGGCGTCGGCCAGCTCGTAGACCGCCCGGCGTGCGCGCTCGCGTGTCGTACGGTCTCCGGGGTCCGCCGGTGCGGCGGCGGAGGCGGTCATCGGCCCTGCCGGATGCGGTCGACATGGGCCTGTACGGCCGCGCGGGCCACGGCCTGGGACGCCCGCTCGGCCGCGCGGTCCGCACCGGCGAAGCGGTTGTGGTGCAGGTGGAGCAGAGAGGCCAGCGCTCCGGTGGGCGTGCACCAGGCGCCGGGGCCCAGTTCCCGCAGGCGCCTGCCGTACGCCGCCACCGCCTCGTCCCGTCGCGCCCATGCCTCCCGCAGCGCCGCACCGCCCGGCGCGCCGACGGGCCAGCCCCGGCCGCCGCCGGGGTCGATGACGGCGAGGGTCTCGCGGAGCCGGCTGCGGAACCGCCGGTGCAGCTCCGGGTCCTTGCCGAAGGTGCCCAGCAGCCAGGCGGCCCAGCCCGGTCCGGCGGCGCCCGCACCCGGCACGTCCCGGAAGAAGGCGCGCGCCATCGCCACCTGGCCCGCGGCCACCAGGAGCAGCGGGTCGGGCTCGGTCGGCGAGCGGCGCAGCAGGCTCAGCTGTTCCAGGGTGGCGAGGCTGTCGGTGTGGAAGACGCGCTCGGCGGCGGGCATGGCCTCCGGGCCGCCGTACCGTTCCAGCTCCGGGTCGTAGGTGTCCAGGGCCAGGCGGCGGACGAGCCGGGCCCGGCGCAACGAGGCGGCGAACTGGTGGATGCGGGGCAGCAGTTGGGTGGTGAGTGCCGCGGCGGGGCCATGGAAGCGCAGCCGGAGATGCGGCCCCTCGACGTCCTGGTAGCGCAGGAAGAACCACCGGTCCACTGGCTCGGGCAGTGCGGCGATGAGGTGCGGCAGATGGCCGGCCAGGATCTCGTCGTGCCGTTCCGCGGAGCAGTGCAGAGTGGCGAACAGCCAGTCACCGCCCGGCAGTTGGGGCTGATGCGCATCGATGTCGTCGCGGCGGACGTGGGGCGCCCGTACGGCCGGCGGGTCCGGGGCGGCCTCCGGCCGCCTCGCCACGAGGGGAAGGACCACCTCGGCGCGGTGCGGCCCGTCGGGTCCGGACAGCCAGCCGTCCGGGCACCCCGCCTCGGTGGGCGCCTCCTGGACGAGGGCGTGCGGGCGGCGTACCAGCTCCTGACGCAGCAGGCTCCGGTGCGCGGGGAGGTGCAGATCCAGCTCCAGGTACCGGTCCGCGGATCCGACGCGGATGCGGTGCGGTACCCGCAGGCGCGCCCGCCATGCCTCCAGGGCCGCCGACCACCGGCCGTAAGGGGCCTGCCGGTCGCGCAGCGCGTCGTCCGGGCGCCAGCTCGCCGGTGCCAGCACGGTACGTCCATAGCGCACCCGGGGCAGACAGGGCAGCACTCCGGCGCCCGCCCAGTCCCACCACGCCGGCCCGCGGACCCCGCACTCGGCGACGTCGCGCAGGAAGCGCACGGCATTGGGCGCCTGCCACTGCGGGTTGAGGACATGGAAGAAGGCCGGTGCGACGCGGCGTCCGGTGGCGGTGTGGAGCAGATACAGCCCTTCCGCGTCGGCGCCCACGGCGAGGTCGTGCAGCGTCGCGGGGACCGGCTCCACGCGGTCGCCGGGGTCGTCGTCGCAGTGGCCCGGCCCTTCCGCCGGGGCGCGTCCGGGGAACGAGGCCACCGGCAGCAGCGCATCGAGCCAGCGCGGCACCTGCGCCACATTGCCGCCACGGGCCAGCCCCGGCGGCACGCTGACCTGCACCCGCAGCGCCTCCGTCGGCGCCGGGCCCGCGCTCCGGGCCAGCCGCCGCACCCGCTCGCGCGCCTGTGCCGGGAAGAGGTACGCGAACCGTCCGGCCATGGCCCCGGCCTGCGCCGAGCCGCCGACCAGGACCAGCCGGAAGTCGCCCGCCGCCAGCCGTTCGGGCGAGGCGGACAGCAGCTGCGCGCAGAGTTCCGCCGACGCCGGTGGCCGCCCCTCGTCGCGGGCGAAGCGGGTCAGCAGCGGATGGCCGTCGTCCAGCAGCACCTCCCGACGCCCGGCCAGCAGCGCCTCCTGCGCCAGCGCGGCCAGTGCCCGGTCGCGCTCGGTATCGGCCGCCGGTACGGGCGCGGTACGCGGGCCGGGCGGGCAGCGGTACCCGGCCGGGGGTCCCAGCCCCGTGTCGGCATCGAGGAGTTCGGTGACCGGGACCAGGCGGCCGGTGCCGTAGCGGTCGAGGAATTCGGTGTGATAGCCGCGCAGCGGGGCCGGGCCCGGTTCGGTGGCGGAGAGCCGCCACAGCAGCCCGGCCGCCGCCTCCGCCTCCTGCGCGACCACCGGAGGCAGCCGCACCTCTGCGTCCAGCGCGAGATCGACCTGTAACGGCCGTTCCCCGTCGTGCAGTTCCCGCATCCGTGCGCACACCGCGGCATAGGCCGGTGCACCCTGTCCCACCGGCCGGGCGGCGTAGGCGGCCAGCTCCGCGCCGAGCGCGCGCAGGGCGTCGCCCTCCGGGACGTCCTCGCGCGGGACGTTCCCGAGCACCTGCCCCACATGCGCCAGCGGATCCGCGGTCTCCAGCGGCGGATGCAGCTCGCTGAGCAGCAACTGCCGGGAGACGAGCTGGACCAGCATCGCCTCGATGCCCTGCCGGGGCACGCCGGGAAACCGCGCGCAGAGCCGCGCGGCCAGCTCCCCGCCGCGTACGGGGGTGCGGGCCCAGTCCACCACCGCCCGCACCGCGGGGGTGCAGCGCACGCTGACTTCCTGGACGGCGGGGCCCCCGTCGCGCTCGGCGGCGTCGGTCTGCGGTACGTACGGCAGCACCAGCCGGTCGCCCCGTACGAACGCCAGGTCGTTGACCGCCACCCGCAGGTGCCGCAGCACGGCGGGGCGCCGCTCCAGGCCGTGGACCAGCCCCCGCAGCCATGCGCGGTCCGGGCGCACCCCGCGGCGGTGGGCGGCGCCCCAGCGTGCCGTCGTCTCGTCCGGCCGCGCGGCGAACCGCACCGGCGCGACCCCGGCCATCAGCCCGAACGGGGTGGCCCGCGCGGCCATCCGCAGCCGGTACCCGGCCAGGGCGCGCACCGCCCGCCGCAGGTCCTTCGCCCGTACATCGCCCGCGCACCCGGCCGGTCCGGTCACCCGCCGTACGGTCTGCGCCAGCGGCGGACTGGCCACCGCGATGGCCTCGGCCACAAGCGAATCGTCCGCCAACTCCCTTACCAGAGCGGCCAGTTCCTCGATGCTGTGGCCACCGTTACCCTGCCCCTCGTCGCCCCCTGACCTCTCACCGTCACCGGCCGCATCCGACGGGAGCTGTCGCGCCCGGTCCACCGGATGCACCGGGGCCCGCAGCATTCCCGGCTCCATGCACCGGAACACCGATCCTTCACCCATGGACCGTCCCCTCCCATGAAGAGGCCGGCCGTCCGCTGCGGACGGCCGGCCGGGTGACCCCGCCTAATGCGTGCCGGGATGATCCGGCGGACAGGTCCACAGGGACAGATTGCACGCGAGACCGCTGAGCATCGCCGATGTCTCGGCCGGATCGGCGGTGCGGATCTCGCGCACGTCCAGGTCGAGGATGTCGTAGGGGGTGGTCGTCTCGATGCCGTTCTCCGTCATGCCGCGTCCTCCACGAGAGGGATGAGTGCATAAGCACGCTAAACGGCATACATCACCTGAGTCAGCACATGGACCAGTGAAGCGCACGATGGAGGGAAATGCGCTACTGCGATGTTTAACGGCGGGCCGGTGCGGTTCCGGCCATGCTGCGTCAGGCCGCCCGCTGGCGGGCCGTGGTGATGAGGGTGTGCAGCACCGCCTGGGCGGTGGGCAGCCGGTTCGCCGCCTGGCGCCAGACCAGCGACCGGGGGCCGTCGAGGACTTCGGAGGTGATCTCCTGCCCACGGTGCGCGGGCAGACAGTGCAGGGCCATCGCCTCCCGGGGAGCCTGGTCGAGCAGCGCCTCGTCGACCCGGTAGGCGGCCAGGCGCCGGGTCCGTTCGGCTTCTTCCTGCTGTTTGTCCATGGGCACCCGGACCTCGGCGTAGACGGCCTGGGCGGCGCGGACGGCCTCGGCCGGTTCCGTCATGAGCGCGACGGACCCGCCGGTCTGCGCCATCAGCTCCCGGGCCTCTCCGAGGATGTCCTCGTCGGTCTCGTAGCCGGACGGGGTGGCGATGTTCAGGTGCATACCGGAGGCCGCACAGGCAGCGAGGAAGGAGTTGCAGGTGTTGCTCGTGCCGTCGCCGATGAAGGCCGCCGTCATCCCGGCCAGGGTGCCGAAGTGCTCGCGCAGCGCGAGGAGATCGGCCAGGGACTGGCAGGGGTGATGGGTGTTGGACAGGGCGTTGATGACCGGAATCGTCGCGGCGTCGGCCATCTGCTCCACCGTGCTGTGCTCGAAGGTGCGCACCGTGAGGGCGTCGAGGTAGGAGGACAGGACGCGGGTGGTGTCGGCGACGGTCTCGCCGTGGCCGAGCTGCATCTCGTCCCGGTTGAGCACGATGGCGCTCATGCCCAGCCGGTGCGCGGCCGTGGCCAGCGAGACGCGGGTGCGGGTGGACGGCTTTTCGAAGATGCAGCCGATCACGGCTCCGTGCAGGCTGCGCTCCCAGCCCAGGGGCTCCGCTTTCATCGCCGCCGCCAGATCCAGCACCTGGCCCAGGGTCCCCGGATCCAGGTCGCTGACCCGCAGCAGATCGTCGGGGACCTTGCCGGTGACGGCCGGGCGGTCGGGGGCGGATGCCGGTGTCGGGCGGGCCATCGGATCTCCTGCTGGTGTCGGGAGGGACATCGCCGCTCCGGTTCCTCCGCCCTCGCCGGGCGCCTGCCATCAGCGTGATACGGGGTGGACGGGCGGGCACCCCGGCGGCTGCGGGTGGGTGAACCGCTGTGGCGCGCCCCGTGCCGTCACCCGACCATGGAGCCGCGGAGACCGGCAAGGCCGCCGCCCCGCAGGTGCGACCGGCACAGCACGTCCCGGCCATGGCGTACGGCCCGGACCCGGCAGCGAAGGACACCGGCATGACCCGTGGCGAGAAGGGCCCCACCATGGGGGTGGAGGAGGAGTACTTCCTCATCGACCCCGCCAGCCGCACCGTGGTACCCGCGGGATCCCTGGTCCTGCGCCGCGCCGCGGACATCCTGTGCGACCGGGTCTCGGGCGAGCTGACCGAGTACCAGTTCGAGGCCAAGACGCCGCCGTGCACCGGCCTGGACGCCCTGCGCGCACAGTTGGCCGGGATCCGTACGGCGGTGGTGGCGGCGGCCGCCGCGGAAGGGCTGGGCGTGGCCGCCTCGGGCACTCCGGTCCTGGCGGCGCACGGCCCCGCGCCGATCCGGGACGACCCCGCCTACCGGCCCGGCCTTGACGCGTACCGGGCCCTCAACGACACCTACGCCCTGTGTGCCCTGCACACCCACGTCCAGGTCCCCGACCTGGATCACGCCGTCCTCGTCTGCAACCACCTGCGGCCCTGGCTCCCGCTGCTGGTCGCCCTGTCGGCGAACTCCCCCTTCTGGGAAGGCCGCGACACCGGCTACGCGAGCTGGCGCACCGTCGCCGGCGGCCAGTGGCCGGTCGCCGGGCCGCCGCCGTACTTCACCTCGGCCGACCACTACAAGCAGCTGTGCGCGACCCTGACGGAGACGGGGGCGGCGGTGGGCGATCACACGCTGCTGTGGGACGTCCGGCCCTCGGCGCATCTGCCGACGGTCGAGATCCGCGTCATGGACGTCCCCACCCGCCTGGAGGAGACGGCCGCGCTCGCCGCGCTCGTCCGCGCCCTGGTCGCCCGGGCGCTGGAGCGCGTGACAGGCGGCGACCCGGGGCCCCAGGTGTGCCCTGCCCTGCTGCGGGCGGCGTACTGGCGATCCGCCCGCGACGGCTGCTCCGGCGACGCCCTCGACCTCCGCAGCGGCGCGCTCGTGCCCGTCTCCCGGCTGGTGCGCGATCTGGTCGACCACGCTCGTCCCGCGCTCGACGAGTACGGGGAACTGGCGCCGGTGACCGCGGTGCTCGGCGAGCTGACCGGCCGGGGCGGCGCCGAGCGCCAGCGCGCCGCGTTCGCCCGCCGGTCCCGTCCGGCGGATGTCGTCGACGAGCTGATCCGGCAGACGGCGTCCGTACCCGCCGTTCAGGAGGCCGGCGGAATGGCCGCTGCGGGCGGGGCCGGATTGTCGTGTACCTGAGCGTGGACGACACTGAAAGGCATGCAGAACGAGTGGGCCGCCAGTACGTCGTCCCTGTCGTCCCTGTCGTCCATGTCGTCCCTGTCGTCCATGTCGTCCATGTCGTCCATGTCGTCCGCACCGGACTCCCGGCCAACCCGCCCCGGGCCGTTCCGCCTTGTCGTGCTGCGGCACGCCAAGTCCGCGTGGCCGGAGGTGGAGGACCGTGACCGGCCCCTCGCTCCCCGGGGCCGCAGGGACGCACCGGCCGCCGGACGCCGGCTGGCCGACGCCGGATGCCTGCCCGATGCGGTGGTCTGCTCCCCGTCGCGCCGTACCCGTGAGACCTGGGAGCTGGTGGCGGCGCAGTTCGCGGCGGCACCCCCGGTGACGTTCGACGACCGCGTCTACGGGGCGAGCGCGGCCCGGCTGCTGGACGTCGTACGGGAGACACCGGCGGGGGTGCGCACGCTGCTGCTCATCGGCCATCAGCCGGGTGTGCAGGACCTCGTACTGAGCCTGGCCGGCGGGGGCGACGACGAGGCGCTGGCGCGGGTACGGGAGAAGTTCCCGACCTCCGGGCTCGCGGTCCTGGAGTCCCCGGCGCCCTGGCCGGAGTTCGGCGCCGGTGGCGCGGTGCTCAGGGACTTCGCCGTGCCCCGGGGCGTCAAGCACACGAGGGGTGAGTGAACCGCGGGCAAATTCTGGCCCACGGAAGATGCGGAAGGCCGTTCGAGCGCCGCGGGGGTGCCTACGATGCACTGCGGCGTCCCGGGCCGCGCGGAGGGGAAGAATCCGTGGTCGGGACGGCCCGCCGGTCGCCGGTCCGTACGGCGCCGCCCGATCGCCTTGGAGACGTGGAGTGCCGCACACCGCCCCTACCGCCCCCGCCCGCCCCGTCGCCGCGACGGGGTCCGGCCCGAGGGCCGTCGTCCGGCGTCCGCTGGTGGCGGTGGGCGCCGTGCTGGCGGCCGCGGCGTCGGCGGCGGGAGTGCTGCTGTGGGCGGGCGGCGGCCCGGACGGCGGGGCGGGGCGGCCGCGGTATGGGGCCGACGGGCTGGTGCACACCGGCGTGGAGGTCTCGCAGAGCCGTTGCGGCCGGGGCTGGGACCGCCCGCGGCCCGGCCTCCAGGTCTTCGATCTGCGCAACACCTCGGGTGCCGCGGCCGAGGTGTATCTCAAGGACGCCCGGACCGGAGCGGTGTACGGGGAGGTGGAGGGGCTCGCCCCCGGCACCTCCCGGCCGCTGCGGGTACGGCTGGGCAGGGGCGCGTATGCGTTCATGTGCCTGCCCGATGACGCCGACGCGGTCACCGGCCCCACGGTCCGGGTCGGCGCGGGCGGCGCCAGGGGCCCGGCGGCCGCGCCCGTCACCGAGCACGACCTGATCCCGCCGACGCTGGCGTATCAGAAGTGGGTAGCGGGCCAGATGGACGGCCTGGTGCAAAAGACCGGTCTGCTGCGGGACGCCGTCGACGGCGGGGACCGGTCCGCGGCCCGTACGGCCTGGCTGGCGGCCCATCTCCAGTACGAACGGCTCGGTGCCGCCTACGGGGCCTTCGGCGATGCGGACACGGCGATCAACGGAACGACGGCGGGAGGGCCCGACGGCGTACGGGACAAGGGCTTCACCGGGTTCCATCGCGTCGAATACGGGCTGTGGCACGGGGAGTCCACCGGGCGGCTGCGCGGGCCGGCCGATGCGCTGGCCAAGGCCGTGGGGGCGTTGCGCAGCACCTGGGCGCAGGCGCGGATGGACCCGGCGGACCTGGGGCTGCGCGCCCACGAAATCCTGGAGAACACCGTGCAGTTCGAGCTGACCGGCCGCACCGACTACGGCAGTGGCAGCAACCTGGCCACCGCGCGGGCCAACCTCGACGGTACCCGTGCCGTACTGGCCCGCCTGCGGCCGCTGCTGGCGACCCGGCTGGGCGATCTGCCCGGTCTGGAGGACCGGTTGGACCGTGCGCAGCGGGCCCTCGATGCGTCCCGGCGCGGCGGGCGGTGGCTGCCGCTCGACCGCCTCGGGCGCGGAGCGCGGGAGAAGGTCGACGCGGACATGGGTGATCTGGTGGAGCGGCTGGCGGCCGTGGCGACGGTGTGCGACGTACGGAGAACGGTGTGAGCGTGGGCGGGGACGGTGTCGGCAGGCGGCGGTTTCTGCGCGGGGCGGTGGTGGCCGGTGCGGGCCTGGTGGCGGGAGAGGGGGATGCGGCGGCTGGCGGGCACCCGCGCGCGGGGCGCGACGGGGCGGCGGCCCCGGTGCCGTTCCACGGTCTCCATCAGGCGGCGATCGGGACGCCGGCGCGGCGCAGCACCGCCTTCGTCTCCTTCGATGTGACCGCGGAGAACCGCCGGGAGCTGACCGAGCTGCTGCGCACGCTCACCGAGCGGGCCAGGTTCCTGACCGGTGGCGGCACCCCGGCCCCGGCCGGAATCACCGCCCCTCCCCCGGACTCCGGGATCCTCGGGCCGCAGCTCCCGGCCGGCGGGCCGCTGGTGACGGTGGGCGTCGGCGCCTCGCTCTTCGACGACCGCTTCGGTCTGCGACGGCGCAAGCCGCTGCGGCTGGACACCATGGCGTCCTTCCCGGACGACGATCTGGACCCCTCCTGGTGCCACGGCGATCTGAGCCTCCAGCTGTGCGCGGACAGCACGGACACGGTGCTGCACGCGCTGCGGGACATCGCCCGGCACACCCGTGGCGGGATGCAGGTGCGCTGGCGGCTCGACGGGTTCGCCAACCCGCCGCGGCCCTCGGGGACTCCCCGCAATCTGATGGGTTTCAAGGACGGGATCGCCAACCCCGATGTGCGGGACGCCCGCGTCATGGACCGGCTGGTGTGGGTGGGGGCCGGTGCGGGCGAACCGGAGTGGGCGGTCGGCGGCAGCTATCAAGTGGTGCGGCTGATCCGCATGCTGGTGGAGTTCTGGGACCGTGTCTCGCTCACCGAGCAGGAGCGGATGTTCGGCCGCAGCCGCGACACCGGGGCGCCCCTGGACGGCAACCACGAGGGCGATGCGCCGGATTATCCGCGGGATCCGAAGGGCGAGGTGATCCCGCTGGACAGTCATATCCGCCGGGCCAATCCCCGTACCCCGCACAGCGAGGGGGAGCGGATACTGCGCCGCGGCTACAACTACGACCGCGGTATGGACTCCAACGGCAATCTGGACATGGGGCTGCTGTTCTGCTGCTACCAGCAGGACCTGGCGCGGCAGTTCGAGACCGTGCAGCGGCGCCTGGCCGGTGAGCCGCTGGTCGACTACGTCACGCCGTTCGGCGGCGGCTACTTCTTCGCGCTGCCGGGTGTACGGGACGGGGAGGACTGGTTCGGGCGGGCCCTGCTGCGGTAGGAGCACACCAAGTTCGGGCCAAAGGTCAACGTACGGTCAAGGTTTGACTTTGCGTTCCTGACCGTGTGTTCACCCGCATGCCATGGTGGGTCCGCTGGTCCGACGCACAGCGAGCGGAGGATCCCGAGCCGTACCCGGAATTTCCTATCCGGATTTTCATATGTGGAGGGGCAGACAGCATGGCCGGCACCGGAAGAACGTCACGCAGGAACAGGCGGGTGGGGGCGCTCGCCGGCGCCGCCGCGCTCACGGCATTCACCGCCGTCGCCGGTCTGGGCACCGCCGCTCCGTCCTGGGCGGCCGCGCCCGCCGGGCACGCCGGTTCCGCCACGGCCACGCCCATCAAGCACGTCGTCGTCCTCTTCGACGAAAACATCTCCTTCGACCACTACTTCGCGACCTACCCCAAGGCGGCGAACAGCGACGGGACCACGTTCCACCCGTCGCGGCACACCCCGCGCGACATCGACAATCTGCGCACCGCCGGGCTGCTGAAGAAGAACCCCAACCAGTACCTGCCCAAGCGGCTCACCCCGCAGCAGGCCATGACCTGCGACCAGAACCACGACTACGGCCCCGAGCAGTACGCCTACAACGGCGGCAAGGCCGACAAGTTCGTCGAGAACACCGACTCCGGGAAGTGTTCGGGCAGCCTCTTCGGCGAGCCCGGCCTGGTCATGGACTACTACGACGGCAACACCGTCACCGCGCTGTGGAACTACGCCCAGCACTACGCGCTCAACGACCGGTCGTTCGGCACGACCTACGGCCCCTCCACCCCGGGCGCCATCAACCTCGTCTCCGGCCAGACCCACGGCATCATCTCCACCGACCCCGCCTCCGGCAGCGAGCACCCCCGGCAGACCGACAAGCCCGACCCGTACACCGTGCTCTCGCCCGACGCCAAGGGCGTCGGCACGCTGGTCAACGACCCGGACCCGGCCTACGACGACTGCTCGGGCCACGACCGCACCAGCAAGGACACGCTCGGCGCGCTCCAGGGCCGCAACATCGGCGATCTGCTCAACTCCCGTCATGTCAGCTGGGGTTGGTTCCAGGGCGGCTTTAGGCCGAGCACCCCGTGGGACGGCAAGCAGGACCACTTCGCGAAGTGCGGCGGCACCACCCACACCAACGTCGGCGGCGCGCAGGTCGCCGACTACAGCCCGCACCACTCGCCGTTCCAGTACTACAGGTCGACGTCCAACCCGCACCACCTGCCGCCCAAGAGCGTGCGGGAGATCGGCCACGCCGGGCCGGCCAACCACAACTACGACCTGACCGACTTCGACGCCTCGCTCAAGGCGGGCATGCTCCCCGCGGTCAGCTTCGTCAAGGCACCGGCGTACCAGGACGGCCACGCGGGCTACTCCGACCCCACCGACGAGCAGCACTTCCTCGTCCGGCAGATCAACAAGATCCAGCGGTCGCCGCAGTGGAAGAACACCGCGATCGTGGTGGCGTACGACGACTCCGACGGCTGGTACGACCACGCCTTCGCCAAGCCGCTCAACGGCTCGAAGGACTCCACCCCCGGCTCGAACCACAAGGCCACCGACGGCCCGGCCTGCCAGGCGGGACCGGCGCCCGCGGGCGGCTACGCCGACCGCTGCGGCCCCGGCAGCCGCCAGCCGCTGCTGGTGATCTCCCCTTACAGCAAGGTCAACGCCGTCGACCACACGCCGACCGAGCAGACCTCGGTGCTGAAGTTCATCGAGGACAACTGGCACACCGGACGGCTCGGCGACGCCTCCTTCGACGAGCGGGCCGGGTCGCTGGCCGGGATGTTCGACTTCCGGCACCCGAACGGCAAGCAGGTCCTGCTGAACAAGGACGGTTCGGTCAAGTCGGTGGGCAAGATCCGGCCCGTCGCCCCCGTGGCGGCGAGCATCGACCGCGGCGCCGCCGCACCGAACCTGAGCGAGACGGCGGACTCCGTGCCCACTCTGCCGATCGGTATCGCGGCGGGTGCCCTGGCGGTCGGCGCGACCGGCACCCTGCTGGCCGTCCGGCGGCGTCGGACGCGGCACACGGCCGCCTAGCCTGCGGCGCTCCCGCACCACCACGGCTGCCGCCGCGCCGCGCTTGAGCACGGCGCGGCGGCGGCAGGGACCGATCTCCTTCTATGGTGGAAGCGGGACGCCAGGAGCAACGGCACCGGGCATGTCCTGACAGGGCGTGCCCGGTGCCGGACCGGTCCGGACCCCCACCACGGGCCGGTCGCCGGCAGGAAAGAGCCGCACATGGAGCCACAGGACCCGCTGCCGCCCGACGTGCAGCTGCGCCTGGACGCCGAGTGGGACCGCGTCACCCAGCAGCTCCACACGCTGGCCGAGGCCCACGAACGGTTGCAGGAGCTGCTGTCCGCCGTGCTGGCGATCAGCCGGGAGCTGGAGCTGCCCGTCGTGCTGCGCCGTATCGTCACCACCGCGATGGACCTGGTCGGCGCGCGCTACGGCGCCCTGGGCGTCCTGGACGAGGAGCGCACGGGCCTGTCGGAATTCATCCCCGTCGGGATCACCGACCAGGAGCTGGCCGCCATGGCCGGCGTCGGGCAGCCGCGGGGCCGGGGGCTGCTGGGGCATCTGATCCACCACCCCGAACCGCTGCGGACCGAGAACATCCCCGGCCACCCCCACGCCGCCGGATTCCCCCCGGGGCATCCGCCGATGCGCAGCCTGCTCGGGGTCGCCATCAGCGTGCGCGGGGAGATCTACGGGGACCTCTACCTGGCCGACCGGCTCGACGGGCGGCCCTTCGACACCGAGGACGAATCGGTGGTCCTGGCCCTGGCCGGCGCCGCGGGCGTGGCCATCGACAAGGCCCGGCTCTTCGAGCAGGTCCGTGCCGGGGCCGAACAGTTCCAGCGGCTGCTGCTGCCCCACCTGCCCGACCTGCGGCCCTTCACCGCGGCGGCGATCTACCGGCCGGCCACCGCTCCCGGGCTCCTGGGCGGGGACTGGTACGACGCCGTCCTGCTGCCCGACAACGCCTGTGCGACGGTCGTCGGCGATGTCGTCGGCCACGATATGCAGGCGGCGGCCGCCATGGCCCAGACCCGCAATATGCTGCGCGCCCTGCTGTACGACCGCTGCACCCCGCCCAGCTCCGTCCTCACCCAGCTCGACCGCACCCTGCACGCGATCACCGACGACCCCGTCGCCACCGCCTGCCTGGCCAGGATCGAGCCCGGCGACGACGCCTGGACACTGCGCTGGAGCAGCGCCGGTCACCTGCCCCCGCTGCTGATCTCCCCCGACGGCGGGGCGGAGTATCTGGACGCCGAGCCCGGCCTCCCGCTCGGCGTCGACGCCAGCCAGCCCCGCCCCGACCACGCCCGCCCGCTGCCCGTCGGCGCCACCGTGGTCTTCTTCACCGACGGGCTGGTGGAACACCCCCACTACTCCATCGACACCAGCCTGCGCCTCCTGGCGACCACCGCCGCCGCGCACGCCGGCCTCCCCCTGGACGCGCTGTGCCAGACCCTGGCCGACCATCCCCCCGGCGACGGCCACGACGACATGGCCATCCTCGCGGTACGCACCCCGCCCCGTACTTAGTACCTGTCCACGGAAATCCGCGCCCGCGGAAGCGATGATTTCCGGGCGGCGCGGGAGTCTGTCCTGCCGTACACCGGGAACGGCCCCGTTCCCGGTGCCCGCACCACGGAAGAGGAGCACCACATGCGCATCGTGGTCAGTGAGTTCATGAGCCTGGACGGCGTCGTGCAGGCACCGGGCGGCCCCGAGGAGGACACCGACGGCGGCTTTGCGCACGGCGGGTGGTCGCATCCGTTCTTCGACCCGGAGGTGGTGGGCGGCGCCTTCGCCGAGGGGCTGTCCCGGGCCGAGGCGCTGCTGTTCGGGCGGCGCACCTGGCAGACGATGGCCGCGGCCTGGCCCGAGCGGGCGGGCGACCCGTTCGCCGACCAGATGAATGCCCTGCCGAAGTACGTCGTGTCCGAGACGCTCACGGATGACGAGCTGACCTGGGAGAACAGTCGGCGTATCCCCGGTGCCAAGGCCGTCGCCGGCATCCGGGAGCTGCACGGGACCGCCGGCGGCGACCTGGCGGTCATGGGGAGCCCGACGCTGGTGCGCACGCTGCTGCGCGAGGGCCTGGTCGATGAGCTGCGGCTGATCCGCATGCCGGTGCTGCTCGGCGGCGGGAAGACGATCTTCCCCGATGACGGGGCGCTGCGCACGCTCGAACTGGTCTCCTCGGTCACCAGCGGGACCGGAGCGCAGGTGTGCACCTATCGGCCGGCGGCCGGGGCGTAGGCGGTACGGCGGCGGCACACCGCAGCGTCGCGCGGACCCACTTGCCGCCGCCCGGGTCCCGGCCGCACGTCCAGGACTCGGCGAGCGCGGCGATGATCGCCATCCCGCGGCCGCAGTCCTCGTCACCGGCGGCGGTGCGCGGGACGGGCAGGACCGCGGATCCGTCGTGCACCTCGATGTGCAGCACGGCGGATGCGCGCGTCAGCCGGAGAGTGATCACGGAATCCGGCCCCGGCGCGCTTCCGGCGCCGTCGGGCGGCCGGGCTCCGTGACGGATGGCGTTGGTGGCCAGTTCGCAGACGATCAGCACGGCCGCTTCAATGAGGTCGTCGCTCTCGTCCCACAGCCGCAGGGACGTGGCGGTAAAGGTCCGTGCCTGCCGGGCCGAGCGCAGGACTGCCGGCAAGGTGAGCGAGGCGGAAGCCACGTCGACATCACGGGGGATGGCGCATTCGGCCACAGCAGTCATTTTCTTAACCCTTCAAGCAAGCACGCGGAAGATCGATGCCGCCGCTTACCGCGGCTTTGGATTGTGCTCAGGTGAGCGGGTACAGCTCATATATGCAATTACCTTCCATTAAAGATACGGAAAGTGTGATGTCAACGGATTGCGGGGAATTCGACGAAATCTGAGCGGTGAGCGCTCAGACGAGCATTTTCGCCACACCCGCCGCGCTCACCGTCCCGCCTGACGTCATTTCACGGCGCCGAGGGAGAGGCCCTCGACGAGCTTGTCCTGGGCGGCGAATCCGGCGGCCAGGACCGGGAGGGAGATGACGGTGGCGGCGGCGCACACCTTCGCCAGGAACAGACCCTGGCTGGTGACGAACCCGGTCAGGAACACCGGCGCGGTACCGGCCACGACGCCGGTCAGCACCCGGGCGAACAGCAGCTCGTTCCAGCTGAAGATGAAGGAGATCAGGCCCGTGGCGGCGATCCCGGGGAGGGCGAGGGGCGCGACGATCCGCAGCAGGGTGGTGGGCAGCCCCGCGCCGTCGATCGCGGCGGCCTCCAGGATCTCCACCGGGATCTCGGCCAGAAAGGAGCGCATCATCCATACCGCGATCGGCAGATTCATCGACGCATAGAGAATGATCAGCAGCCAGATGTTGTCCAGCATCCCAGCCTTCTGGGCGACGAGGTAGAGCGGCAGCAGTCCCGCCACCACCGGCAGCATTTTCGTGGACAGGAAAAAGAAAAGGACATCGCTCCATCTGCGGACCGGTTTGACGGCCAGGGCGTAGGCGGCGGGTACGGCAAGGGTGAGGACCAGGAGCGTGGCGACCACCGATGCGGTCAGCGAATTGATGAGCGGCGGCCAGGGACTGGCGCCGCCGCCCGCGCCGAAGAATTCGCGATAGCCGTGCAGGGTGAGAGGGGCGCCGAGGTCGGGCGGATTCGCCGCGGTATCCGTTTCCCGGTGAAAGGACGTCAGCACCATCCAGGCGACGGGAACGAAGAAGAACAGTCCGCACAGCCAGGCGGCAAGGCCCAGCAGGCTCCGGCGGCGCCGTCCGCGCGGCGGCACGGTGGCGGTTCTCCTCATCGCCCTCATCGTCCTCAACGTCCTCATCCGACTCGACGGACTCATCGGACCCCCTCCTCGCGCAGCAGGGACGACACGGTGCGCAGCGCGAAGGTGGCCACGAGCAGCGAGGCCAGCAGCACGACGACGCCCTGTGCGGAGGCCAGTCCGTAGTCATGGGCCTGGTAGAAGGTCTGGTAGAGGGTGTAGGGGAGGTTGGCGGTGCCCAGGCCGCCGGAGGTGATGGTGAAGACCGCGTCGAAGTTCTGGACGACGTAGATGGTCCCGAGCAGCGCGGCCAGCTCCAGATAGCGCCGCAGATGCGGCAGCGTCAGATAGCGGAAGATGTCGAAGGGCGAGGCGCCGTCGACCTGGGCGGCCTCGACGGTGTCGGTGGGCCGGCTCTGGAGTCCGGCCAGCAGGATCAGCATCATGAACGGCGTCCACTGCCAGATCAGCGCCACCTCGACCGCGGCGAGCGGGGTACGGGTCAGCCAGTCCGGCTGGGGCGGACCGTCGCTGCCGAACAGTCCCCACACCCAGGTCAGTACACCGTTGATGAGCCCGTACGAGGCGTTGTACAGCGCATGCTTCCAGATCAGCGCGGAGGCGACGGGGACGATCAGGAACGGCGTGATCAGCAGGGTCCGGACGATCCCGCGGCCGCGGAATCTGCGGTCCAGCAGCAGCGCGAGCCCCAGTCCGAGCAGCAGGCTCACCAGCACCACGGTCACCGTCAGGAGGACCGTGGTCGCTACGGAACTCCGTAGCGCGGGGTCGGTGAAGACGGCCCGGTAGTTGTCGAAGCCGGCGGGGCCGCGGTTCTGCGGGGCCAGGGCGTTCCAGCGGAGGAAGGAGATCACCACCGTTGCCAGGAACGGGAGTTGGGTGACGACGATCAGGAAGAGCAGTGCGGGGAGGAGGGGCGCGCGGCGGGTCCGCGCCCTGGCCCGGTCCACGGCCGCCCGGCCGCGGGTGTGCGCGGTGCCGTTCGGGCCGGGAGCCGGTGCGTCAGTGGCCTGCGTAGGCACGGGCCACCTCCTGCGCCAGTCGCCGGCTCTTTTCGAGGGCTTCGCGCACGCTCTGCTTTCCGGCGATGGCCGAGCTGATCTCCTGGGAGACCTTGGTGCCCAGATCGGAGAATTCGGGGATGCCGACGAACTGGATGCCGGGGGCCGGACGTTGCTGGAGGCCGGGGTCATCCGGCCGGGCGGTGGTGATGGCGCGTTCGGTCGCGGCGCCGAAGGCCCCGGACTCCTTGATGAACTGAGGGTCGCGGTAGAGGGAGGCGCGTTTGCCGCCGGGGACGCGGGACCAGCCCAGCTCCCGGCCCACCAGTCGCTCGTAGCCCTTTCCGGAAGCCCAGCGGATGAACTTCCAGGCGTCGTCCTGGTGCGTACTGGCCTTCTGCACGCCCCAGGCCCAGGTGTAGAGCCACCCGGAGTTACCGGTCTTCTCGACCGGGGCGGGCGCGTAGCCGACCTTCCCGGCGACCTTGGAATCCCTGCCCTCCAGGGAGCCGGCGCCGGCGGTCGCGTCGTACCACATGGCGACCTTGCCCTGCTGCATATCGTTGAGGCATTCGGTGTAGCCGGCCTGCGGCGCCCCCGCCTCGCCGTGCTTGCGCACCAGGTCGACGTAGAACCGGGTGGCCTCGGTGAACTGCGGGGCATCGACGCGCGCTTGCCAGTTCTTGGTGAACCAGGTGCCGCCGAAGGTGTTGACGACGGTGGTGAGCGGGGCGATCATCTGCCCCCAGCCGGGCTGGCCGCGCAGGCAGATCCCCTTCATCCCCTTACGGAATCCGTCCAACTTGGCAGCCAGCGCGGCGACTTGGTGCCAGGTGGGGCGGGCGGGCATGGTCAGTCCGGCGGCCTTGAGGAGGTCCTTGCGGTACATCAGGAACGACGACTCGCCGTAGAAGGGCTCCGCGTAGATCTTCCCGTCGGCGGCCGTCAGCGACTTGCGGACCGGCGCGAGGATGTCGCCCTGGTCGAAGGCCGCGTCCTTGGCCGCCCGCGCCCCCAGATCCACCAGCCAGCCGTTACGGGCGTAGATCGGCGTCTCGTAGTTGCTGAGGCCGCCCACGTCGTACTGCCCGGCCTGGCTGGAGAAGTCCTGGCTCATCTTGTCGCGCAGATCGTCCTCCGGCAGCACGGTGAAGTGCACCGTGATGCCGGTCTCCTTGGTGAAGTGCTCGGCGGTGAGCTTCTCCAGATCCACCATCTGCGGGTTGTTGACCATCAGCACATTGATCGTGTGACGGCCGCTGTTGCCCACGTCACCGGCGCCGCGGTAGCAGCCGGTGGCGGACAGCGCCACGGCCAGGGCGACCGGGACCGGCCACAGCGCGCGGCTCGCACGGCGCCGCCCGGGGAATCGTGCTCTCACGGCTGGCACCTTTCACGCGGGCCGTGGCAAGAATGCCCGATGTCCGCCACGGTCCCACCAATGGAGCAAGGATCCCGCGCGGTGTCGGACGTACGCCGTCACAGCAGGCTCGCAGCCACCCCGGCGTCCGTGACGATGCCGTGGAAGAGGCCGGTTTTCACCGCCGCGGAGGCGGCGGTCGCCCGTTCCACGCCGTCGGCCAGGAGGATGACGTCGGGCACCTTGCGCAGCTCGTCGAAGCTGATGGCGATGACCCGTTCGGTGAGTTCGGGGACGACGACCCGTCCCTCCGCATCGAGCAGTTGGCCGACGACTTCGGCGCATACGCCCCGGCGCCGGTAATCCTCCCGTTCGGCGTCGCCGAGCGCGTCGTAGATGGTGGAGAGTCCGGGCCCCCAGCCGCCGACGGTGACGACCGCCTTGGTCACCTGGCCGAAGCAGCGGATCGCATCGACCACCCCGGGCTGCTCGCGCAGCATCCGGGCCGCCTCGCCGTCGGGCAGCAGGAGCGGGGCGTAAATGGGGTGGACGACTCCGCGGGAGATGGTGGCGGCTCGGCGTACCGCTTCCACGGCGGTCTTGTTCACGGGGCGCAGCGGGGTCGCCCCGCACAGCTGGACGACCGTGCAGCGGGCGAGTGTGGTCAGCCCGAGTCCCAGGGCCTCGATCTCGGGGCCCCAGACGAGGCCGAGGACGTCGTTCTCGGTGACGATCTCGGCCAGCAGGTCGGCGGCGACGGCGCCGAGGCGGCGGGTGGCCTGCACCGTGTCGTCCGGGACTTCCTGCTGCGAGTCGATGACGATCGAGTGCCGCAGGCCGAAGCGGGTGCGCAGGGCGTCGGAGAGGTCGGCGTCGAGTTCGGGCGGCAGCCGGATCTCCAGCCGTATCAGGCCGTCGCGCAGGGCGGTCTCCAGGGTGCGGGCCACCTTGAACCGGCTGATGCCGAACTCCTCGGCGATCTCCATCTTGGATTTGCCCTCAAGGTAGAACCGCCGGGCCATGGCGGCCGTCTGCACCAGGTATTCGGGGCCGGTGTGGTGGGTGCGCATATCAGCCCTGGCCTTTCCGGACGCCGGGCGCTACCGCTCGCATGAGCGGTAGCGCCTCATATGCACCTTTTCCCTATTAAAACTCCTGGGAGGGTGCTGTCAACGTCCCGACCGGCCGGCGCTCGGCCCGAGGGTCGGCGGCGGGGTCGGCGGCAGGGGCGGCGTCCGCTTCCGGTCGCGCCTGGGGTGTCTTCATGAGCAGGACCAGGACGGTGCTGAGCAGATGCAGGGCCGCGTAGATCCACATGACGCCCCCGATGCCGATCACGCCGGTGAAGACCGTGCCGAGGAGCGGGCCGAAGGCCATGCTGGCGCCGGCGCCCAGGGTGTACGCCGACATGATCTGGCCCTTGCGCTGGGGATCCTGCGCGGTCATCAGGGGCGGCAGCGGGACGTAGCCGGCCATGCCGACGCCGAGCGCGCCGGCGGCAAGGGCGACGAGCGGGTAGTCGTGGCCCGCGGCTTCGGGGACGTAGTAGAGGGCCAGGCAGGCGAGCGCCGAGACCACGCCGCCGAGCCAGGCGACGGTTTTGCGCCGGCTCCACCGGTCGCCGAGCGCCCCGAAGAGGACGACGCAGGCGAGATTGCTGACCATCATCACGATCAGCAGGGAGGCCCACTCCTGAGCGCTGAAGCCGATCCGGTCGATGAGGAAGAGCGGGATGAAGACCCACACGCCGAACTGCGAGGTGGTGTTGATGAGCCGGACCACCGCGCCCATGCCGACACGCGGTTCGGTGAACATGACGGTGAAACAGCCCAGGAAGGTGCGCGGCAGGCTGATGCGCTCCCGGCTCTTGGACAGGCCCTGGAATCCGGTGCGTTCGCGCAGGAGGAACAGGACGACCAGGGCGCCCGCGACGATCATCGCCAGGGACACCCACAGCGTGTGGTAGAAGCCGATCGTGGGCTTGAGGAGCGAGACCAGGACGGAGCCGATGACGGGATAGCCCATGGTGAAGCAGAACCAGAACCAGCCGAGCGCCTTGCCGAGCTGGCGTTCCGGGGCGCCCGCCATGATCCAGACCATGAATCCGTAGGCGAACAGGGGATAGCCGAATCCGCGCAGGCCGTAGGTGAAGAGGATCAGCCCGTACGCATGCGTGGGGATGGCGACCGCGAGCAGCAGCGCATGGCAGACCGCCCAGCAGGCGGCGCCGGTCATCATCACCCGGCGCGGCCCCCACAGGTCGCAGAGGCCGCCGGCCAGGAAGGCGCCGATCGCGGCGGTGACGCCGTAGACCGTGAAGATGATGCCGACGCTCGCCTCCGCGAAGCCGAGGTCGGTCTTGAAGTACGTGGGCAGATAGCTGGTCTCCACACCGTCGCCGATCATGAAGAGCAGGACGCCGAAATAGCCCCAGATCAGGGCCCGGGGGATCCCGAGGACGGCGGGGCGGGGCAGCGACGGATCGCGCTCTTGAGGTGTGCGCAGCACGGCGGGGACCTTCCTGACGGGCCGGGCGTTCGCCCGAATGTGGCCATCAGACTGAACAACCTCACAGACAATTTCAAGAGCTTCACATAAAGTGTGTGATGTTCTAGGGTGAGCGCATGGCGGAAAACCGCCGCCGAATCGAACGGGGGATGCCCACGATGAGAGCGAGTCGCGGCTCCGAGGCCGAGGTGGAGGAGCGCCGTCAGGCGGTGCTGCGCCATGTCGCCCAGGAGGGCGGGATCCGCATCGCCGAGCTCGCCGCGCGGATGCGGGTCAGCGTGATGACCATGCACCGCGACCTGGACAACCTTCACGAGCGCCAGCTGCTGCGCAAGGGCCGCGGGGTGGCCACCGCCTTCTCCAACGTCGCCATGGAGAGCGCGCTGCGCTTCCGCGAGAACTCCCATACGGAGCTGAAGACCGCCATCGCGGAGGCACTCGCGGAGGAGGTCTCCCCCGGCGACACGGTGCTGATCGACTGCGGCTCCACGCTCTTCCCGCTCGCCCGCCGGCTCGCCACCGTCGAGGGGATCCGGGTGATCACCAACTCGCTGCGCATCACCTACCTCCTGGCGTCCTCGCCGGCCGAGGTGACGCTGCTGGGCGACCGCTACTACGAGGACTTCGAGTCCTGCGCCGGGCCGCAGTCCCGCCGCCAGCTCCAGGACATCCGCGCCACCGTCGCCTTCGTCACCGCCACGTCGGTCCGCGAGGGCCGGCTCTACCACCCGGTGCGCGAGTACGCGGAGACGAAACAGGCGTATCTCCAGGCCGCGGACCGCGCCGTACTGGCCGTCGACCACAGCAAGTTCGGCCGCACGGCCACCTATCCGTACGGCGATGTCGGCGGCTACGACCTGCTGGTCACCGACGCCGACACCCCCGAGAGCGAACTGCGGCCCGTCCGCGACCTCGGCGTCGAGGTCCGCACCGTCGAGGTCCGCACCGGGGACACCCCCGGCTGAGCCGGTCCAGGCCGCCGCTCACCCGCCTCCCCCTCCTCCTCCCCCGAGAAAGGCCCTCCTCCATGCGCGCTGTCGTCATCCACACCCCCGGGCACTACGAGGTCACCACCGTCGACGACCCCACCCCGGGCCCCGGCGAGGTCATCGTCGCGCCCGTCGCGGTGGGCATCTGCGGCACCGATGTGCACATCGTCCAGGGGGAGTTCGCGCCCACCCCGTACCCGATCATTCCCGGCCACGAGTTCACCGGCGAGATCGTCGCGCTGGGCGCCGGGGTCACCGGGCTGCGCACCGGCGAGCAGGTCGCCGTCGACCCGTCGCTCTTCTGCGGCGCCTGCCATTACTGCGCGATCGGGCACGGCAACCTGTGCGAGAACTGGGGCGCGATCGGCGACACCGTGGACGGCGCGATGGCCGAGTACGTCAAGGTGCCGGCCGCCAACTGCTACCGGCTGCCCGAGAGCGTCGACGTCGCGCAGGGCACCCTGATCGAGCCGCTGTCGTGCGCGGTGCGCGGCTTCGACGTGCTGCCGCGCCGCCTCGGGGACCACTACCTCATCTACGGGGCGGGCACCATGGGCCTGATGATGCTTCAGCTCGCCAAGGCCGCCGGCGCGGCCTCCCTCTCGGTCGTGGACATCAACAAGGACCGGCTGGCGGTCGCCCGGCAGCTGGGCGCGGACGCCACCGCGGCGAGTGCGGCGGATCTGGACCGGCCGCAGGGCTGGGAAACCGTCATCGACTGCACCGGCGTCATCCCCGTCATCGAGGACGGCCTGACCCGGGTGCGCCGCGGCGGCACCTTCCAGCAGTTCGGCGTCGCGCCGTCCGCCGCCAAGGCGTCCTTCTCGCCGTTCCACGTGTACAACGACGAGATCACCATCGTCGGGTCGATGGCCGTACTGCACAGCTTCGGGCGCGCCGTGGACCTGATGGCGAAGGGGGTCATCGACGCGGACACGATGCTCACGCACAGCTTCGGGCTGGCGGACTTCGGCTCCGCCCTCCAGACGTTCAAGGACGGCTCCGGGCGCAAGATCCAGATCCGACCGCAGAGCTGAACTCCCTTACCCCTTGGTCTCGTTGCACGGAAGCGACATCGACATGCCCACAGTTGCCGGGGTGGATTCCTCCACCCAGTCCTGCAAGGTCGTCGTCTGCGACGCCGACACCGGGGAAGTACTGCACCGGGGCCGCGCCGCCCATCCCGAGGGCACCGAGGTCGCCCCCGAAGCCTGGTGGCGGGCGCTCCTCGAAGCGGGCAACGGCCTGCTGGAACGCGTCGATGCCCTCGCGGTCGCGGGGCAGCAGCACGGCCTGGTCGCGCTGGACGCGACCGGACTGCCGGTGCGCGAGGCGCTGCTGTGGAACGACACCCGCTCGGCGCAGGCGGCGGCGGATCTGGTCGATGAGCTCGGCGGGCCGGAGAAATGGGCCGAGGCGGTCGGCACCGTACCGGTGGCGGCCATCACCGTCGCCAAGCTGCGCTGGCTGGCCGCGCACGAGCCGCGCCATGCGGACCGTACGGACCGGGTGCTGCTGCCGCACGACTGGCTGACCTGGCAGCTGTGCGGCGGCCCCGGTACGGGCGCAGAACCGGTCACCGACCGGGGCGACGCCTCGGGCACCGGTTACTGGTCCCCGGCCGAGGGCGCCTACCGCCGCGATCTGCTCGCCCTCGCCTTCGGCGGCCGTACCCCCGAACTGCCGCGGGTGCTCGGCCCCACCGAGGCGGCCGGCCGCACCCCGTACGGGGCGCTGGTGGCGGCCGGGACGGGCGACAACATGGGCGCGGCCCTGGGGCTGGGCATCCGGCCGGGCGATGTCGTCATCTCGCTGGGGACCAGCGGTACCGCCTTCGCCCTCACCGAGCACCCGGTGGGCGAACCCACCGGCGCCGTCGCCGGGTTCGCCGACGCCACCGGCCGCTATCTGCCCCTGGTGTGCACCCTGAACGCGGCCCGGGTCCTCAGCTCCACCGCCCGCATGCTCGGCATCGCCCTCGACGACCTCGGCCCCCTCGCCCGCGCGGCCGACCCGGGCGCCGGCGGCCTGGTTCTGCTCCCCTACCTGGGCGGCGAGCGGACCCCCAATCTCCCGGAGGCCGCGGGCAGTCTGATGGGCATGCGCAAGGCGAACATGCACCCGCCGAACTTCGCCCGCGCGGCCGTCGAGGGCATGTTGTGCAATATGGCCGACGCCCTCGACCGGCTGCGGGCCCAGGACGTCGAGGCGCGCCGCGTGCTGATCATCGGCGGTGCGGCCAAGGCGCCCGTGGTCGGCGAGATCGCCGCCGAGATCTTCGGTACCCCGGTCACCGTCCCCGAACCCGAGGAGTACGTGGCCCTGGGCGCGGCCCGGCAGGCCGCCTGGGCCCTGGCGGGGACGCCCGAACCGCCGCACTGGCCGGTGGCCGCGGCGCGGCAGATCCCCGCACCGGCCGACGGCACCGCCGGCCGTCGCATCCGGGAGGCGTATGCCGACGCGCGGTCGATGGTGTACGGCTGATCGGGGAAGCCGGTGTGTGCACGCTCCGGTTGCGGGGGCGGCGGAGCCGTGCGTGCCGCCGCCGAGGCCGCGTCGGGCGCCTGACAGAGGGCCCGCGGCCCCGGGGCGTGCCACCCACCGCGCTGACTGCTTAGGCCACTTGGCCCCAAGAGATGACCGCCATCACGTTGTTCCCGGTTTGCCGTGCTTCGATCTCGGCATGGAGGTACTGACGTGATGATCGCTGCACATCGACAGCAGGACGCCGCGCAGGCGGGTACGCCCCGGCGGCGGGTACTGACCGCGGCCGCGCTGGCTCCGGTGCTGGCCGCGGCGCCGACCCCCGCCCGCGCCCTGTCCGTCCGGGACCCCGAGGCGGGCAGCGCCGCGCCGTCCGCGCCGGTGCAGACGAGCCTGGCCGACTGGTCGGGCGTCGCCGAAGCCCTCGGCCGGGAGGGCGACATGAAGCAGAACATGATGTATCACACCGCTTTCCCGCGCTATGACCTGCGCGTGGTCTCCCGCGGCATCGTCGTCCAGCCCGGCCTCGCCCTGGGCACGAACGTGTCCTTCGTCCGTTACCCCGACGGCTCGCTGATGATGGGCGATGTGGTGGTCTCCGAGCCCGAACTCCAGGGGTTCTCCGATGCCTTGCACGCGAACGAGATCTCCCAGACCGCCATCCACAAGCATCTGCTCTCCCAGAGCCCGGACATCTGGTGGATCCACATCCATGCGCACGGCGACGACCCGGACTCCCTGGCCCGGGGGCTGCGCGCCTCGCTCGACCGCACCAACACCCCGTCGGAGCCCACCACGCCGCAGCAGCAGTCCGTCGACCTGGACACGGCGGGCATCGATGCCGCGCTGGAGACCAAGGGCATCGCCGACCACGGGATCTACCGCAGCCTCTTCGTCCGCCGCGAGACCATCACCGACGGCACCTGGGCGCTGCCGCCGGGCCTGGGCTCGACCAGCGCGTTCAGCTTCCAGCCGCTGGGCGGCGGCCGGGCCGCGGTCAGCGGCGACTGCGCGATGATCGCCGGCGAGGTCCAGAACGTCCTGGGCGCCCTCCGCCAGGCCGGGGCCCAGCTCGTCGAGCTGCACAACCACGGCCTGACGGACGAACCCCGGCTGTTCTTCACCCACTTCTGGGCCGAGGGCGACGCCGTGACGCTCGCCCACGCCCTGCGTCCGGCGGTGGAAGCCACGAATGTCGTGGCGGGCGGCTGACGCGGGTCAGCGCAGGGGCAGCTCCAGCTCGGACGGGTCGGCCGCGGTCGAGCCGAACGAGACGGTGCTGCCCTTCGGCGTGCTGCCGCCGTACAGCGGGTCCTTGGTGTCCAGGACCAGCGCCAGCCGGTGCCCGGCGGGCACGTCGTAGGCGGTGGTGAAGAGCGAGACATCGAGCGGGAATGCCTGCCCGGGACGCTTGCCGGACCAGCTCTGCGGGGCGTGGGAGATCAGCTTGCCCACCCCGAGGGCGTTGACGTCGTAGAGGTAGGCGAAGACCGTTCCCCGGGGGGCGGTGGCCGTGACCGTGGTGTGCAGGCGCGCGGCGCCGCGGAGGGCGTGCGTGGCCGCGTAGGGGGCCGACTGCCATACGGCGGCGGAGCGCTGCGGCAGCAGCGGGAGGAAGACGAGGGGCGGCAGACCGGCGAGCTGGTCCAGCGTGCCGGACAGTTCGGCGACGCCGCCGTCCGCTCCGGAGTCCGTGTCGCCGGCGACGGGCTTGTGCCAGCCCGGCCGGTCCGTGGTGCCGAGTTGTCCGTCGCCGGGGACACCCGGGTCGCCCAGCCGCAGACGTTCGGTGCGGGAGCTGATGGCGCGCCAGGTGGGGTAGTGCTCGGTCGCGCCGTTGTGCCGGACCTGGAGCTGGACCGCCTGGGGGGCGTCGCCTCGGCCGCCGGTGCCCTTGAGGTGGCTGTCGAGAAAGCGCCGGGCGCTCGTCCAGGTGGCGTTGTGCAGGCCCAGCAGGCTGGTCATTTCCTGGGTGGCGTGGTCCCCGGGGCGCAGTTCGAGGCGCTTGGGGCCGGTCAGCCGCTGGTAGAAGGCGGTCATCTGGCTGGGGTTGAAGATGCTGTCGCCCCAGGCGTTGGCCAGGAAGACGGCGGTGCCATGGGCGTTGATCCGGTCCACGTAGCGGGCCGGGGAGCGGGTCTGCGCCCAGGCGACGACCTTGGGGAGATCGCGGTCGGCGAAGAGGTCGGCCAGCATGCGCGCGAATTCCGGGCTCTTGCGGCCGGTGGGGGTCTCGACGGCGGTGAGCAGGGCGGCGGCCTGGAGGTGCCGGGTCTGACCGCTGTAGAGCGAGTCGGTCAGGTCCGCCCAGCCGCTCAGGGACGCGACCGCCTTGATCCGGGGGTCGAAGGCGGCGCCCATCAGCGTCAGTCCGCCGCCCAGGGAGAGGCCCACCATGCCGATGCGTTGGCGGTCGGCAGGTGTGTGGGCGAGCGCCCAGTCGATGACCGCGGACACGTCCTTGACGTCCTTGGGTCCGGCGACATCGACCTCGCCGCCCGACTGCCAGAAGCCGCGCACGGTGTAGGTGACGGCGATATAGCCGTCGGCGGCCAGCTGTTTGCCCTGGGCGACGTATTCCAGGTCGTTCTGGCCCCAGCTGGCGGGCTGGACGACCAGGGGGTAGCGGCCCTTGCGGTCGGCGCCGGGGGTGCCGGGAGCGGGAGTGAAGACGTTGGCCTTGAGGACGACGCCGTCCTTCATGCGGATGTCGACCCGGCGGAAGGACGGGGCGGTGTGCGCGGCGGAGGCGGCGGTGGCGGCCGCGGGGCCGGTGTGGGAGGCCGCCGACGCGGGGGTGGCAAGGAGGGTGCCGCACAGGGCAAATGCCGTGAGCAGTGCGGGAGTTGTCGCCCTGAGCCCCGGCCGGCCGCGGTATCGGCCGGCGGTACGGGGGGATCGCGCCATCGGTGCTCCATCGGAATCTGACCGCAGTGCCACCATGGCACCCATCCGGTGCGGTGATCGGAAGCGTACGGGCGCGGCATCGCCCCTGGTGAGACGATGATCAGCCAAAGATACTCGCGGGTAATGCGGGGTGGCGGGAATCAAGTGCCATGGCCCGGCCCCCAGTTCCCGGTGCGTGCGTATGGGTGAAGCCCGGGGCGAGGTGGGCGCGCCAGAGGCGGGAAAGCGCCCGTGCGTCCCCCTTATAGCTGTGTGATCGATCCTTTTGATGTGACGAGAGTGACGCTCGCCCGCTTAGGCGTGCCGGATCCGGACGGGGGCGCGGCGTCGGACTCAGCACGGGGTCGCCCGCAGGCGTTCGCGGAAGGCCCTGACGCGGGGGTTCCGCTCGTAGGGGGCGAGTTCTCGGAGCAGTCGGGGGACGGTGCCGTGCACGGAGCCCGCGGCGAGCTGCTGGTGGTGGCGCAGGACGTGGTGGCAGTGGTCGACCGCCGCCTCGACCTGGTGGGTGGCCAGCAGGGTGTGGGCGAGCCGGGCGTGCAGCAGGGTGCGGGCCTTGTGGTGGTCGGCGGGCCGGGCGGCCAGCGAACCTTCCAGCTCGGCCGCGGCGCCCTGGTGGTCGCCCAGGCGTGAGAGCACCTCGGCGCGCTGATAACGCAGGGCGGTTTCGGGATAGCTGGTGAAGGGGCCCTCCGGTCCCGTCGCCTGCGCCAGGTGCCGTTCGGCGGCCAGCAGATCTCCGGCGGACGCCCGGCCCTGGCCCGCACCGGCGAGGACGAGGGCCCGGCCCGCGTGGACGAAGGCCCGCGTGGCATGCGGGACGGCGCTGCCCGCGACATCGAGCGCCGCCTCGCCCAGGGCGACGGCCCGCTGGTGGTCGCCCAGCCGGTGGGTGTGCACGCTCAGACAGCGCAGCACGATCGCGTAACTGCCGCGGTCCCCGGCCGCACGGGCGAGTTCGAGGGCGAGGGAGTAGTAGTGCTGCGCGAGGCCGGCCTGGCCGACTTCGGAGGCGCGGCCGGCCAGCAGGAGGGTCAGCTGCGCGGCACCGGTGAACAGCGCCTGGCGGACCGACGGGTGGGCCGGAGCGGTGAGCAGCGGCACCACCTCCTCGCAGAGATGGACCGTCAGCGCCCGCCGGCCATGGGCACCGCCGTACTTCTCTCCCATCAGGACGCCGCAGACGGCCGCGTTCTCCAGCCGTGCCGCATCGGCGGCCGTCGCCTGCCGTACCCCGGGGGTGACGGGCGGGAGGGTCGGCGGCCGGGTTCCCCAGTGGGTGGGGACGTCGGGCCCGGCGGGGGCGACCGCGCGGGCCAGACGTGCGCGGCGGACGGGGTCGGCGTCCGCGCGGCACAGGGCGGCGAGCCGCTGCACCGGATCGTCGCTGCGCAGGAGCCGTGCCATCACCTCCGCTGCGTCGTCCGGTTCGGCGAGTCCGGTGTCCAGGGGGGTCAGCGTGCGGCCGAGGCGGCGGCCCAGTGCCTGGCCGACCAGTTCGCCGACCGGTGTGCGGGGGCGCGAGCCGTTGAGCCAGTGGGCCACCGAGGTCCGGTCGTAGCGCAGCCGGAGCCCGTGGGCGGCGCCCAGCGTATTGACGGCGCGGGCGAGATCCGCGGCGGTCCAGTCGGCCTCGGCCAGCAGCGCGGTGAGAAGGCGGTTGGGGTCACGGCGGGGATTCATCAGGGTGCTGCCTCGCTCCATGCTGCGGCTCGGTGGGCCCTTTCGTCGTTCAACGTTCAACACGTTCACGCTTTGGGGCGCGGCCGGGCGTTCCACCCTGGCTCGTTTCATGGTTCCGTTAAGGGGCGGCCGTTGGCTATGGCCCGGTCACCCGTAGGGAGGATTTCCGGCCAGCCGCCGGTCATTCGCCGGGGAATTCCACGGGCGCCGCGGACGCATTGCCGGCCGTGCGCGTTGCCTCACCACGGGCAACAGCGGTCTCAGGCACGGCACATGGCAGCGCCTGAACTCCCGCGCCATTCGGCCCTTTGCGGACTTCCCCGGATCGCACCTTCCACCGGGAGCACCAGGTGCCGTCGTCACGCCGTCGTAACCAGAAATTACGGGCCCTGCTGGCAGAGGCCCAATGGACGCAGGCCGCGCTGGCCCGTTCGGTCAATGCGCTCGCCGCGGAAATCGGCCTGGATCTGCACTACGACCGTACGGGCGTGGCCCATTGGCTCAGCGGTACGCAGCCGGCGCCACCGGTGCCGGACCTGATCGCGGAGTCGCTGACCCGGCGCCTGGGGCGGGCGGTCTCCCCCGGAGCCGCGGGGCTGCTCTCCCCGCCGTGCACACCGCCGGCCGGGCGGCCGGCCGAGGGCGGCTCCCCGGCCGGGACCGCGCTCACCGACGCATGCGCCCTGGAGAGCGACCCCACGCGCCGGACGGCCGCCAGGCTGGAGCCGTACCGGGAGGCGGAACTCGCGAAACTGGCGGACGATCAGCACGAACGGAGTCCTCGGCCCCCGGTGCCGCACGGCGGAGCGGACGACGGCGAGCTCGCCGTCGTCCGCTTCGCCGTCCGCTTCTATGCGACGTCCTTCAATGCGCACGGCGGTGGCAGCGCGCGCTCGGCGCTCGCCGCCTACCTCGCCGACGACATCGCGCCGCGGCTGCGCGAACCGGACGGCGACGCGGCGCACCGCGGCCTGCTGGTGGAGGCGTCCCGGCTGTCCTTCCTGCTGGCCCGGATGTACCAGGACGCATCCGTCCACGGCCTCGCCCAGCGCCATTTCACCACCGCGCTGCGGCTCGCCGAGGAGTCCGGGGACCCCACCGCACGCGCCGTCGTCCTGCGCGGACTGAGCGCCCAGGGGCTCGCGCTGGGCCACCGGCGCATGGCTCTGGATGCCGCCGAGGCCGCCGTGGCCGCCGCGCGGGCTCCGCACGCCGCGACCCAGGCGTTCCTGGCGTCCCAGCTCGCGGTGGCGCAGGCGGCCTGCGGAGTGCGCCGGGCGGCCCTCGCGTCGCTCGGCGTGGCCGAGCGCGCCCTGGAGGCACAGCAGCGCGGCGCCGGGCCGGGCGGGCCGTTCGCCGCGTACTCGCGCGCCTCGCTCGCGTTCCAGAGCGCCGAAGTCCTGCGGCACACGGGCGATCCGGCGGCCGCGCGCACCGAGCTGCACCGCTCGCTGGCGCGGCGGGCGGACGACGACCACCGGGGGCTGGCCCTGAGTTATGCCCGGCACGCGGAAATCCTCGTCGGCCTCGGACATGTCGAGGAAGCCTGTGCGTCTTGGAACTCCTTTCTCGATCATTACGTTCATCTGCGGTCGGGCTCGGCGGATCTCGCCGCGGCCCGGCTGCGGAAGCTGCTGATCTCCTTTCGGCGCGTTCCGGCGGCGGCCGCCGTGCTGCACCGTACGTGCGCCATGACGCAGCCGGCGCAGCGCTGCTGAGCGCATGCGCCGCCGGTGCCTTCCCTCCTTTCACCGGTGCTTTCACTCCTTTCAACAGCCCCGGGCTCCGGAAACCGGCAATCGGCGTGAGGGCCGCTGTTCAATCGGTGAGCGGACGTCAACAGGAAAGGAGGGGTGGCGAGATGCGCAATTCCTTCGTCGTATCCGAGAGCGATCAGGATCCGGGGAATCATGAGTCGTCGCCGCGCCGGATCGTCCATGTCTTTCCGGGGCAGGGCGACTTTTCCGTCAGCCCGCTCGTACGGGCGATCCGTACGCATGCCGCGGTACGGAAATCCGTCGCCGAGGTATTCCAAGAAGCGGAAGACGTGGGCCGCGAATTCGGTATCGCGCCCTTGGCCGGGCCCCTGCTGGGCGACTCCCCGCCCAGTGGCCGCGATCTGGCCGCCGCCCGGGTGGGCACGCCCCAACTCGCGCTGTTCTGCTCCTCGGTGGCGGTGCACCGCGCCCTGTGCACGATCGGGCTGGTGCCCGATGCCGTGCTCGGGGTGAGCTTCGGGGAGATCGCCGCGCTCACCGCGGCGGGGGTGTTCGAGGTGGCCGAAGGGGCCCGTATCGCCTGTCTGCTGGCCCGTCAGCTGGTGGGCTGTGCGGGCGGGATGACGCTGGTGGGCGCGGCGGAGTGGCGTACGCGCGCACTGATGCGCGAGGCGAATGCCCCGGATCTGGCGGCGGCCTGCATCAACGACCCCGGTGAGACCCTCGTGAGCGGCCCGCTCGGGACGCTGGGGGCCGTGGAGGAACTGGCCCGGCGGCAGGGAATCGCGGTGAGCCGGCTGCGGCTTCCGTTCTCCTCCCACCACCCGTCGCTCACCGGTCCCGCCGACGCGTTCGAGGCGGCGATCCGCCCCCTGACCGCCCGGCCCGCCCGGGTCCCCGTCTTCTCCGCCGTCCACAAGGGCCGCTACCGGCCCGGCGACGACGTGCACCGCGGGCTGGCGAACTGCCTGGTCCGTCCCGTGCGGCTGCCCGAGGTGCTGCACCAAGTGACCACCGGAGGCGGCGTGTTGTTCCTCGAAGCGGGCACCGGCCGCGCGCTGACCCGCAATGTGCGGCACACCCTGCCGCCCGCCGCGGCCCGCGCCCACGCCCCGCTCGCCGACCCCCGCTTCCCCTGGCCGGACGCCCACCCCCCGACCGCCCCGCCGCCCGACGGCCCCCTCTCCGCCCTCTGGAGCCGACGCGATGACCACGCACCTGCCACCCCGCGGTGAACTGACCGAGATCGTGGGCGGGACCCGTTCCGACGCCCTGCGCCACCGCCTGCTGCTCACCCTGGCCGAGGACGCCCCCGCGGCCGCGGGCTGCGGGGACCGCGCCCTGCGCGTGCACCGGCGGCTGCGCCGGATCGCCCAGATCCTGCCGCCGGTGGGCGAGTTGTTCCGCGACCCGGAGCAGCTCGCGGTGCTCAGCGAATGCGTGGCGCTCGTCGACCCTCCCCTGTACATGGCCGTCCTCTCCCACTACGCCCTGTGCCTGGGCTCCGTCGTCACGCTGGCCGGGGACCCGGCCCGCCTCGGCCGGCAGGGGGAGGCGCTGGCGAGCGCACGCGCCAAGGGCGTCTTCCTGGTGACCGAGATCGGCGACGCCAGCAGCCACCTGGGGATCCGGACCACCGCCCGATTCGACCCCGCATCAGGGGAGTTCGTCCTGCAAACGCCCGATGCGCGGGCGGCGAAATTCTCCGCGGTCGGCTCTCCCCGCACTCCGCAGACGGCCGTGGTGTGCGCCCGCGTGGTGACCGGCGGGACGGACCGCGGAGTGTTCTCCTTCGTGGTGGACCTCAGCGACGAGAACGGTCCGCTCCCCGGGGTGGAGATCTCCCGCAGCCTGGAGGTGCCGGCTCTCCCGCTGGACTATGCGCTGGTGCGCTTCCACGGCGTACGACTACGGCCCGAGCAGTGGCTGTGCGACGGGGCGCGGATCGCTGCGGACGGCGCCTTCCACGATCCCCTCGGCAGCCCGGACGCGCGGCTGCAACGGACCCTGTGCGTGGGGCAGATCCTGTGGGCGACGCTGCCCTCGGCGATGGCCGCCATGGCACGGGAGAGTTCCGTACAGGCGCTGCGCTTCTCGGCGCGCCGCCGGGCGCACGGCCGGCTGGCGCCGGGGGCGAAGGTGCTGGACTGCCGCACACAGCAGCATGCGCTGCTGGGGTGTCTGGCGGAATCGTTCGCCCTGACCTGTGCCGGACGGACGGCGCGGGAAATCTGGACCCGGTCGCGTACCGCACCGGGCGCCCCGGCACCGGGGGCGCAGCGCGCGAACGGGATGGCCTTCGCTCCGTGGACCGCCGTCGACCGTCCGCTGGCGGTGCTCAAGGCGCTGTCGGTGCGCGGGACGGCCCGGGTGGCCGCCGAATGCCAGCACCGGTGCGGGCTCGCCGGATTCCTGCACCCCAACATGCTGGGCGGCTACCACGGTTTCGCCCATGCCTTCGAGAGCGCGGGCGGCGACAGCCAGTTGATTC
The DNA here is from genome assembly GCF_000935125.1 of Streptomyces natalensis ATCC 27448. Lineage (GTDB taxonomy): Bacteria > Actinomycetota > Actinomycetes > Streptomycetales > Streptomycetaceae > Streptomyces > Streptomyces natalensis. The sequence continues at coordinate 692,504 of NZ_JRKI01000029.1, forward strand.
TGCTGGACGCCGGCCGGGCCCTCGCACAGGAGGCCGGCCGCAGCAACGGCCGCGCCCACGGCACCGGCACACCGCTTCCCGACGTGCCCGTCGACCACCCCGGCTGGTGGCTCGCGACCACCCGCGCCCAGGAGACCCGGCTGGCGGACGCGCTGCACCAGGCCCTGCGTGCCCGGGCGGGCGCGACGGGCCTGGAGCTGTGGAATCCGCTGCTGGACGCGGCGCGCGGGCTCGGGGAGGCGTACGGGAGCCGGCTCATGGCCGAGGCGGTGGCCGGCGTTCTGGAGGCCGTCCACGATCCCGGGCTGCTGGCCGTCCTGCGTCCCCTGGCCACGCTGTACGGGGCGGTCGAGGCGCGCCGCCTGTCCGGCCCCCTCCAGGCGACCGGTGTGCTCGATGCCGCAACGGTACGGACGCTGCCCGCGGTGCTGGACAGGCTGTGCGACCGCCTGCTGCCGCATCTGCCCCTGCTGGAGGACGCCATGGGCGCCCCGTCCGGCGCGGTGTCCGCTCCGCTGGGCGCCGACGACTACGCCGCGGCCCTGTCCGCATCCCTCAACTGGCTACCGGAAAGGCCGTCATGAGCCACGAACCTCCGACCGTGCCCCGGATCGGCGTGCTGGGCATGGGCACGTATCTGCCCGGCGGCATCCGCACCAATCACGACGTCGCGGCCTCGGCAGGCGTCACACCGGAGTGGATCACCGAACGCACCGGTGTGCACACCCGGCATGTGGCCGCGCCCGAAGAGGCCGCCTCCGATCTCGCGGCGGCCGCCGTACGGGCCGCGGTGGCCGCCGCGGGCATCGACATCGACCAGATCGACGTGCTGATCGCCGCCACCTCCACCCCCGACGAACTCGGCCCCTCGACCGCCTGCCGGATCCAGGCGCTGACCGGCGCCCGCCGTGCCGTGGCGCTGGATGTCAGCGCGGCCTGCGCGGGCTGGCTGTTCGCGGCGCGGGTCGCCCACGACTGGCTGCGCGGGGAGCCGGGGGCGCGGTATGCGGCGGTCGTCGGCGTCGAGGCGTACTCCAAGTTCCTCGATCCCACGGACCGGGGCACCGCGGTGCTCTTCGCCGACGGCGCGGCCGCCGCGGTCCTGGGAACCGTCGCGGACGACGCCGGATTCGCCGACTTCCGGCTCGGCTCCGACGGCACCGGCGCCCATCACGTCCTGATCCCCGCCGGCGGCAGCCGCGCACCCGCCAGCCCCGCCACGCTCGGCGGCCACCGCCACCGCATCCACATGGACGGCCGTGCGGTACGCGATTTCATCGCCGAGGTCTTCCCCCGGCTCGTCGACGAAACCCTGGTGCGCAACCGGCTGCGGCTGACGGACCTCGACGCGGTCATCACCCATCAGCCCAATCCCGTTCTGCTGCGCAGCCTAGGCGACCGGATCGGCATTGCGCGCGAGCGGCTGGTCATCGTCGGGGACGAGGTCGGCAACATCGGCGCCGCGAGCGCACCGTACGCGCTGGCGACCGCCGCGGCACGCGGGCTGCTGCCCCAGGGCGGAAGGATTCTGCTGGCCGTCTTCGGGGCGGGCGTGACCTGGGGCAGCGCGCTGCTCACCTGGACCGGGGCGCCGGCCATCCGGATCGCGCCCACCCGCACCCCGGCCACCCACAGCGCACCGGCCCGCGCCCCGCACACCGTCCGGACATCCACCAACACCCCTGTCATGCAAAGGAGTTCCTGATGAAGACCCTCGCCTCGTTCCGGCTGGACGGCGCGCGCATCCTGGTGACCGGCGCCTCGCGCGGTATCGGCAGGGCCGTCGCCGTGGCGTTCGCCCGGGCCGGCGCCGATCTGGCGCTGTCCGCACGGAGTTCGGCCGCGCTGAAGGAGACCGCGGCGCTCGTGGAGGAGGAGGGGCGCACCGCCGTGCTCGTCCCGGGCGATCTGGCCGGGCCGGGCGCCGCGGAGTCGGTGGTGGACGAGGCCGCGGAGGCGCTCGGGGGACTGGACGGAATGGTCCACAACGCGGGCATGCTCCCGGCGCACCCGGACGGCAGCCCCGCCCTGGACCCCCTCCAGGACTCGGCGCAGGAGGACTGGAACCAGGTGCTGTCGGTCAACCTCAACGCCACCGCGGCGCTGTGCCGGCGGGCCCACCGCCATCTGGCCGCCTCGCCCCGGGCCAGCGTGGTGCTGATGTCCTCGCTGGCCGGTGTGATCGGCACGCCGGGGATGGAGGCGTATGCGGCGTCCAAGGCGGCGCAGATCTCGCTGGCCCGCAGCCTCGCGGTGGGCTGGGCGCGGCAGGGCATCCGGGTCAATGCGCTGTGCCCGGGCTGGACCCGTACGGACATGACCGCCTTCGCCTACTCCATGGAGCCGCTGTCCGACTGGCTGATGGCCCATGTGCCGCTGGGCCGCTGGGCGGAGCCGGACGAGGTCGCCTGCGCCGCGCTGTACCTGGCCTGCCCCGCAGCGTCCTATCTGACGGGCCAGGCGCTGATGCTCGACGGCGGCGCCTCGGTGCCCGACGGCGGGCTCGCCGGGATCCCGAAACCGCCCTCCCCCTTCGCCGCCTGACACCCCTCCCGAGAGGCCGGGTCGACCATGACCACCGTGACCCCCACCGCCGTGATCCGCGGTATCGGCAGCTGTCTGCCGCCCCAGGTGCTGTCCAACGAGGACGTCAAACGCCGCGGGGTGCTGGACACCACCGACGAATGGATCCGCACCCGCACCGGCATCGCCCGGCGCCGGGCGGCCGAGGAGCACACCAGCACCGGAGATCTGGCGGTGGCCGCGGGCCGCGCCGCCCAGGAGTCCGCACACGCCCGCGCGGATCTGCTCCTGCTCGCGACGACGACCCCGGACCGCCGCTGTCCGGCGACCGCACCCGAGGTCGCGTACCGGCTGGGGCTGGGGGCGGTGCCCGCCTTCGATCTGTCGGCGGTGTGCTCGGGCTTCGTCTACGCCGTCACCGTGGCCACCGCCCTGGTCCGTACCGGGGTCTGCACCCGGCCCCTGGTGATCGGCGCCGAAACGTACTCGCGCATCATCGATCCGCTCGACCGGGACACCGCGGTGATCTTCGGTGACGGCGCGGGGGCGGTGCTGCTGGAGGCCGGGGACCGCGCCGAGCCCGGGGCGATCGCCGCCGTCGACTGGGGGTCCGACGGTTCGGGCAGCGATCTGATCGCCATCGCCGCCGGCGGCTCGCGCCGGCCCGACACCTCGCCCCGACTGTGCCGCGAGGACCGGTACTTCCGGATGAGCGGCCGCGCGGTGTACGGACACGCCGTGCGCCGGATGACCGATTCCTCGCTCGCCGTGCTGGCCAGGGCCGGCTGGCGGCCCGGCACGGTCGGGGCGTTCATCGGCCACCAGGCCAACAAGCGCATCCTCGACTCGGTCGCCGACCGAGTGGGCATCGCCCCCCGCTTCCGCCACGGCAACATCCGCGACGTCGGCAACACCGCCGCCGCCTCCATCCCGCTGGCGCTGGCCGACACGGCGGCGCGCCACCGCGTCCAGCCCGGCACCCGCACGCTGCTCACCGCGTTCGGCGGCGGCCTCACCTGGGGGTCGGTCGCGCTGAGCTGGCCGGCCGCCCGCCCCCGCTCGTCCGAACCCGAACCGCGTGACGCCCGTTCCACCACCCACCCGACACCTGAGGGAAAAGCACCATGGAATCTGTCTACGACCACCTCGTGACCGTGCTCCAGGACAAGTTCGAGGCCGATGCCGACGAGATCCGTCCCGAGGCGACCCTCGCCTCCCTGGAACTGGACTCCCTGGCCGTCGTCGAGCTCTACGTCACGCTTCAGGAACACTGGGGCGTCGCGCTCGAAGAGGACGACGCGGCCGCGGAGATGGCGCTGCACAAGCTGGCGCAGACCGTTGCGGCGCAGCTGTCCGCGGCGGGCGCGGCGACCGACTCGGGAGCCCCGCAGTGATCCGACGCGGCCGCGATCCGGGCATCGCCGTCACCGGCATCGGGCTGGTCACCCCGGCCGGTGTCGGTACGGCACGGACCTGGGCGGGCGTCTGCGCCGGCCGGGGCACCGCGGCCGAGGACCCGGCGCTGGCCGGGCTTCCGGTCTCCTTCTCCTGCCGGGTGCCCGGCTTCGATCCCCGCACGCAGGTGCCGGGTCGGCGGCCGTGGTGCCATGACCGGTTCACCCAGTTCGCGCTGGCCGCCGCCCGTGAGGCCGTCGCCGACGCCGGGCTGGACCCGGCGTCGTGGGACGGCGCCCGGGTCGCGGTCGTCCTGGGCTCGGCGGCCGGCGGGGTGGACACCTACGAGAGCCAGCTCCGCAAGCTGCTGGCCGCCGGGTCCCGGGCGGTCTCGCCGCTGACCCTGCCCGCCTTCCTGCCCAACATGGCCGCCGGGCAGCTGGCCATCGCCCTGCGGGCCCAGGGCCCGGCGCTGCACACCGCCGCGGCCTGTGCGTCGGGCGCGTCCGCGGTGGCCACGGCGGCCCTGCTGCTGCGCGCCGACGACTGTGACCTCGCCGTCGCCGGCGGCACCGACGCCATGGTCACCCCGCTGTGCGCCGCCGCGTTCGCGAGGATGGGCGCGCTCTCCCGGCACCCCGGTCCCCCCGCGGCCGCCTCGCGGCCCTTCGATGCGGCCCGGGACGGCTTCGTGCTGGCCGAGGGGGCGGGCGTACTGGTCCTGGAGCGGGGCGCCGACGCGGCCGCCCGGCGCGCACCGGTCCACGCCCGCCTCGCCGGATACGGCAGCTCCGCCGACGCCCACCACCCCGTGGCCCCCGACCCCGACGGCCAGGGCCTGCGGCGGGCCACGGAGCAGGCCCTGCGGGTGGCCGGCGCCGGCCCGGCGGAGGTGGACCATGTCAACGCCCACGGGACCGGCACCGCACTCAACGACCGGGCCGAGGCCGCTGCGCTGGCGCGGATGTTCGGTGCCGCTCCTCCGTCGGTGACCGCCGCCAAGGGCGTCCTGGGCCACACCATGGGAGCGGCCGGCGCCATCGAGGCCGCCCTGACCGCGCTGACCGTCGAGCACCGCCTCGTCCCGCCCACCGCCAACTTCCGCAGCGCCGAACCGGACACCGGCCCGGTGGACCTGGTGACCGGCCGGCCCCGTCCGCAGACCGTCCGCCTCGCCCTGAGCAACTCCCTCGGCTTCGGCGGCCACAACACCGTGCTGGCTTTCCGGCCGGGCGGCTAGGACCGCTGTTCGGAGGGCCGGGATCGACCAAGATCACAAACATCGCCCCCGCGTCCAGCGTCACATGACGGGATTCATCGGGGCATGCCAGGAATGCGCGAGCCATCGACAAGGAATCTTCACGAAAGCGCCACCGGCTCCCCGTTCCGTGATCGGCGGGCCTCGTTACCGTTACTGCTCGCTCGCCCCCCGCGTACGAATGTGATCAAGGTATCCGGCGTCCCTGGCGGCGCAGTCAGCACAGAAAGCTCGCAGATGGACTACTGCTCGTCGTGTCGCCGGAATCTCAACGGGGCGCTCGTGTGCCCGGGATGCGGCGATTACGCTCCGGACATAGCCCCGACCGGCCGCCGCCGACCCGACGCGGAGGCCGTCGGCGACAACTGGGACGCCTGGCCGGCGGAGTCCGCGCCCGACTGGACGCCGCCCGAGGCGACGGCGGCGGTACCGGCGTGGTCGGAGGCATCGGAGGTACCGGACGCCGCGGTGTCCGACAGCCCCGAGGCCCCCGCCGCCACCGGCCAGGGCCGGGCGGCACGCCGCCGTCAGCTGGCCCGGTGGAAGAAGTACCGGCGCCGGGCCGCGGCCGCTACGGCCTTCGCCCTGTTCGGCGGCGGCCTGACGACCATGCTGATGCAGCACCGCCCCACCCCCGGCCATGACCAGGCGGCCGCGGCGCCGGAGCCGGAGCGGACGTCCGCGCCCGGGATGTCGGCCGCCGCGCCCGAGGAGCAGCCCGACGACCGGACCTCCCGGCATCCCGGAGCCCGCCCGCCCCTGACGGCCGACCGCCCGCAGCACCACGCCGCCACGCCGACCGCCGCCACGCCGCTCCGGCGGGACGCCACCGCCGCGGCCCACCCCGTCGCGTCCCCGAGCGCGCCGTCGCACACCGCAGCGGCCCCCGCGACGCACACCGGCCACTCCGCCGTCTCGTCATCGCACACGACGGCCCCCGCGTCCTCCGACGGCTCGGGCGATTCCGGCGGCTCCGCTGCGGGCAACGCCCCGGCACAGGCCCCGGCGACGACCTCGCCGAGCACCTCGACCTCCCCGACGTCACCGACCTCCCCGTCGGCCGATCCGACCTCGCCCACACATCTGTGCGTGCTGGGACTTGTCTGCGTGAACTGAGGCTCTGCATGGACTGAGGCCCTGCGTGAACTGAGGCTCCGCGGGGACTGAGGCTCCGCGGGGACTGAGGCTCTGCGTGCTGAGGCCCGGCCGGGCGATCGCCCGGCCGGCCGCACGGATTGTTGTGCCGGGCGCGATCGGGGTACCTCGCCAGGGATCCGCGGGACCGTGAACGCGGCAGTGACACGGCCGTATCGCGGCAGCCCGGAAGCGAAGGAGCCACCACGGTGAGGTGCCGGGGGCCGCAGTGCCGACGATGACGAGCGAACAGGCCCGCGAGCGCTTCGTCCGGGCCCGGATCGCCCGCCTCGCCACCACCGGCGCCGACGGCCGACCGCATCTGGTCCCCGCGGTGTTCGCCCTCACCGCGGACACCGTCGCCTTCGCCGTCGACCACAAGCCGAAGCGGTCGGCCCGGCTGAAGCGGCTGGCCAATATCCGCGTCCACCCCGAGGTCTGCCTGCTCGTCGACGGCTACGACGAGGACTGGGACCGCCTGTGGTGGGCCCGCGCGGACGGCATCGCCACCATCCTGCCCCCGGCCTCCGGCTCGGCGGCTTCCGCGCGCTACGTCCGCCTGCTCACGGACAAGTACCGCCACCAGTACGCCGACCGCCCACCGGAAGGCCCCGTGGTGGAGATCGCGGTGACCCGGTGGTCGGGCTGGCGGGCCGCCTGAAGTCGGGCCGTCAGACCGCGGTCACTCGCATCGCGCGGTCACTCGAACCGCTCGGTGTCGCCCGCCCCCCGGCGGACGATCTCGACCGCACCGCCGGAGAAATCGATGACCGTCGTCGGCTCGGTGCCGCAGTCCCCCGAGTCGACCACGGCGTCGACGACATGGTCGAGCCGCTCCTTGATCTCCCAGCCCTGGGTCATCGGCTCGTCCTCGTCGGGGAGGAGCAGGGTGCTGGAGAGCAGCGGCTCACCGAGCTCGGCGAGCAGGGCCTGCGCGACGACATGGTCGGGGATGCGCACACCGACGGTCTTCTTCTTGGGGTGCAGCAGCTGGCGCGGTACGTCCTTCGTCGCGGGGAGGATGAAGGTGTAGCGGCCGGGGGTCGCCGCCTTGATGGCGCGGAACACATCGTTGTCGATGTGCACGAACTGCCCGAGCTGCGCGAAGTTCTGGCATACGAGGGTGAAGTGGTGACGGTCGTCGAGCTTGCGGATCGTCCGGATCCGGTCGATGCCGTCGCGACTGCCCAGCTGGCACCCCAGGGCGAAACAGGAGTCCGTCGGATACGCGACGAGCGCGCCGGACCGGATGCTGTCGGCCACGGTCGCGATGGTGCGCCGCTGCGGGTTCTCCGGGTGTACGTCGAAATACTTCGCCATCCGCCGAGTCTAGGTGATCGGGGCCGTGGCGCCCGGCGACGTCCCCGTCCGGTCATGGGAGGCCGGACGGGGACGACGACGGGGACTGGCGATGGGTCAGCTCTTGCAGGTGTCGAGCATCGAGCCGAGGGCCTTCTTCTCGGGGTCGGTGGTGGTGAGCTTCCAGACGGACTTCACATGGGTGTAGTCCTCGGCGTAGGTGCACCAGAAGCTCTTGTTGGTGGGCTTCCAGTCGGCCGGGCCGCTGTCGCTCTTGGAGCTGTTGGAGGACTCGGAGGCGATCAGGAGCTGGGGGTCCTTGAGGTCGTTGCCGAAGTTCTTGCGCTGGTCGGCGGTCCACTTGCTGGCACCGGACCGCCACGCCTCGGCGAGCGGCACCATGTGGTCGATGGTGGCCTGGGCGACGTCGGTGACGGTGGTGTCGTCGTAGGCGGAGTACCACTTTCCGCTGGTCGGCTGGCAGGACTTGGAGCCGTCGGTGATGTCCTTGCCGTCGCGGGCCAGGACGTCCTGACGGGTGGTGCAGCCGTCGGGCTGCTTGGCCCAGATGTCGAACTTGTCGCGGGCGTAACCGTCCATCGAGCCCGGCGTGGCGACGGTCAGGCCGGCGAGTTCGGCGCGGGCCGTCGACTCCGAGGGCGGGGCGGGCGGGTCGGCGAGGGCGGGGGCGGGGATGGCGGCCGTCACACCGACGGCGGCGAGTGCGAGGGCGGTCACGGACAGACCGAGGACAGCACGGCGCATGGAGGTCTCCAAAGAGTGTGGGGGGAAGAGACACTTCAGGAAACCGCAGTGTCCATGTCATTCGCTACGCGCGTTGACCGAACTTCACAACTTCATTTCCTGTCCATTACCTGCCCGTTGGACGACGCACCCGCCGGCAGGACGTGCTCCCCCGTCTTGTCCGTGGTCAGGCACAGGGAGCAGACCATCGCGTCATGGGCGTGACAGGCCGCCAGATCCGGCCGCTCGAAGGGCTGGTGGCAGACATGGCAGGCGTAGGTGGCGGCGCTGGGGTTGCCGTCCGGGTCGAGGAGCGGTTCGGCCAGGCCGTCGTCGGCGCGGCGCAGGTAGTAGCGGCCCTTGGTCGCCACCGCCATGAGCGGGGTGAGGACGAAGGCGATCACGGCCGCGGCGACCGGCGAGTAGGGCTGGAGCGCGTCGCCGAACGCGTGGAAGTACAGGGCGATGGAGAGGCCGGAGGCGGCGATGAACGACACCACGCCCACGGGGTTGACGGCATGGAGCATCCCGCGGCGGAACTCGGGTGCCTGCGGGGAGAGTCGGAGCAGGTACTTGTTGACGACGATGTCGGTGGCGACGGTGACGACCCAGGCGATGGCGCAGTTGGAGTAGAACCCGAGGAGGGAGTTGAGGACGCGGAACATGTCCGTCTCCATCAGCGCCAGCGCAAAGGCCAGGTTGAGCAGGACGAAGGCCATCCGGCCGGGGTAGCGCTTGGTGAGGCGGGTGACGGAGTTGGTCCACGCCAGCGAGCCCGAATAGGCGTTGGTCACATTGATCTTGATCTGGCTGATCACGACCAGGACCACGGCCAGCGGGATGACCAGCCAGGACGGCAGCACCGCCGCGAACGCGCCCCGGAACTGCTGGATGGGCTCGGTGGCGGCGGCCGGGCCGACCTCGGCGAGGATGTACACCGCCAGAAACACCCCGATGGCCTGCTTCAGTGCGCCGAGCACCACCCATCCGGGACCGGCCATGACCACGGCGGTCCACCAACTGCGGCGGTTTTCGGGGGTCTTGGGCGGCATGAAGCGCAGATAGTCGATCTGCTCGCCGATCTGCGCGATCAGCGACAGACATACGCCCGCACCCAGCAGCACCGAGGCGGTGTTGAGGCCGCCGTTGCCGTCGCTCCCGGCGTAGGACAGGAAACGGGTGACCGTACCGGGGTCGGTGGAGACCAGATACACCAGTGGGCCCACCATCAGCAGCAGCCAGATCGGCGTGGTCCACACCTGGAGCTTGCTGAGGGCCTTCATCCCGTAGATCACCAGGGGGATCACCATCAGGGTGGCGACCAGATACCCCAGCCACAGCGGCAGCCCGGGCCACAGGCTCAGGCCCTGCGCCATGATCGAGCCCTCCAGCGCGAAGAAGATGAAGGTGAAGCTGGCGAAGATGACGCTGGTCAGGACCGAACCGTAGTAACCGAAGCCGGAGCCGCGGGTGATCAGGTCCAGATCGATGTTGTAGCGGGCGCCGTAGTAGGCGAGGGGGAAGCCGGTCAGGAAGATGACCGCCGCCGCGACGGCGATCGCGGCGAGGGCGTTCCCGGTGCCGTGGGTGAGGCCGATGCCGGCCCCGATGGAGAAGTCGGCCATGTAGGCGATGCCGCCGAGTGCGGTGGTCGCCACCACCATCGGGGTCCAGCGCCGGTAACTGCGGGGCGCGAAGCGGAGGGTGTAGTCCTCCAGGGTCTCGTTGGCGGCGGCCCGCCCAGTGCCGGACGGTTCCTCGGGCGCCGGTCCGGGCCGGATGTCCTCAGCCGCCGCCGGTACGTCCGTTGCCGTCGGCCGTACGTCCGCTGCCGGTCGTGGGTGCGCACTCATGCCACGCCTCCTGGGGTGCTCGGGAACGCTGTGTGTCCCCGCATGGCGCCATCGGCAGGAGGGGAGGGACGGAAACGCTAGACACGGCGTATTTCGCGGCCCCGATCATGCGATGTCAGGGAGATTTCCGGGAGCTCACCGCCCCGGCCGAGGGCGCGCGTCAACCGTCGTGGCGCGTCCCGGGGCCGGGCTCCCGCACCTCGATCGCGATCATGGCCACGTCGTCGTTGAGGTTTCCCCCGGCAAACCGCAGCAGGTCTTCGTGGAGATGCCGGACGAGGGAGGCCGGGCCGGTCGCGTTCCATGAGGCAACGCGGTCGAGCAGCGGGTAGAAGGCGCCGTGGCGGTCGCGTGCCTCGATCACGCCGTCGGTGTACAGGAGCAGGAGATCACCGGGCTCGAAGCCGAACGTCGCGACCTCGTAGTCACTCTCCGCCGGAGCGCTCAGGCCCAGCGGAACCGCGGGATCGGGGACTTCGAGTGCGCGCACCTTGTCGTTCCGCAGCAGCAGGGGCGGCGGGTGACCGCAGTTCACCATGGTGAGGAAGGGGCTGTTGTGGTGGACGTCCATCACCAGCGCGGTGACGAACGACTCCTCGGAGTCGGGGATGCCGTCCCCGAGGTGGGTGATGTTCCAGTACACGGAGTTCCCCAGGTGCGCCACGACGGCGGGCAGGGACATATGGCGGTACGCGGACCCCTGGAAGGCCCCGATCAGCACCGCGGCCTCTCCGATCGCGGACAGCCCTTTGCCGCGGACGTCGCCGACGACGAAACGGGTGGCGTCGGGCAGGGGCACCGCCGCATACAGATCGCCGCCGATCTGGGCCTCGGCCTCGGCGGCGAGGTAGGAGAAGGCGATCCGCAGCGGGCCGATCCGCTCGGGAAGCGGCCGCAGCAGGACCTGCTGTGCCGCGACGGCCACCGACTGCACCTGGGTGAACCGCCGCTGGTGCCGGTCGCGGACATAGCGGAAGACCGTCACCAGCACGGAAATCACCACGAGGGCGGCGATCTGCGCCAGGTGGTTCGGGGTCGTCAGACCGCCGTGCAGCTGGCCGATGACGACCAGGGCCGCCACCGCCAGGGCTCCGATGGCCCCGGTGAGGGCCGGGCCGGCGAACGACGCGGTGATCGCGGGGGCCGCGACCAGGAACGGGCCCAGGTGGATGGTGGTCGGGGTATTGATGTCGATCACCGTGACCGCCACGATGATCGCCAACGGCACCGCCACCCACCCATGGCTCGGCCGCCGGGCCCTGCCGAGGCGGACGAGCCCACGCCGCACATTCATACCTCCTGCCTACACCCCCGACGCCCGCCGCGCCGCGCCGGCCCGGCCGCGCACGGCAAGAGGTTGAACGCGCAACGATCGAGGGGCCGCGCCCCGCCCGAAGTCCGCTCCGCGTCCCCAGGGCCGCCCGCCGCAGCCGCCCCGGACCACGGGCGGCATACTTCCCGTCGGCGCGACGCGATCATTCCGCACATGAGGAGCAGTCATGGCCGACCAGCCCACCACCGGGAAGACGACCTTCCGGACCGTCTTCGACGTGGGCCCCGACGCCCTGGAGCAGGCGCAGGGCATAGCCGACACGTTCCAGCACGCGATTGCACCGGCGACCGTGAACTTCGACTTCGGCGAGATCAGCCGGGTGGCGGGCGGCATCCCGGACAGCTCGACGGTCAAGATCGTCCGTGGCTGGGGGCTCCAGGAGACCGCACCCGTCGGCGTCATGGTGCTCTCCCTGCGCGAGGCCGTACGCCAGGCGCTGACGCACCCGTTCACCAACCCCGCCTTCTGGGAGAAGGCGGAGTCCGCGCTCACCGACGCCTTCCTCGGCCTCGGCACACAGGACGGCACCCACCTCTCGTTCTACGGAGACGACCCCGACAGCACGAGCTACTACTACAACCTCCTGTTCGCGCTCCAGGACGAGGAGACCGAGGGCTTCGTCCACGCCCTCGCCTTCTGCATCGATGTCACCGTCGCCCTCCCCGCGGCACAGGCCCACGCGCTGACCCTCGACGATGTCGCCCCGTACGCCATCCGGCTGAACGCGCTCGCCGTACGGCAGGGACGGACGGGGCCGGTGGCGGCCTGATCACCGGCGGCGGGCCGGGGCGTGACGCGGCGTCCGCACGCCCCGGCCTGTCGCCGCCGCCGTCGAAGCGCCGCTACCCACCGTCCGCGGGGGCGAGGGCGAGGATGGCCACATCGTCGTGGAAGGCGCGGGTGTGGTGCGGAAGGTCCGTGTTGAGGAAGTCGATGACGTCGTCCGGGCCGGGGACGGGACCGTCGGCGAAGCGGGCGCGGAGCCGGTCGAGGAGCGGGTAGAAGGCGCCGGTGTGGTCCCGGGCCTCGATCAGACCGTCGGTGCAGAGCAGGAGGACGTCACCGGGGGCAAGGGGGTGGCGGTAGGCGGCGGGGCGATCGCCGCACAGGCGGCTCAGGCCGAGGGGCAGGGCGGGCGGTCCGACGAGGGCCCGCACCTCGCCCCGGGAGATCAGCACGGGTTCGATGTGCCCGTGGTTGACGATCGTCACCTGCTGGGCCTCGGCGTCGTATTCGACCAGGGCAGCGGTGACGAACAGCTCGTCGTCGCGGATCTCCTCGGCCTCGCGGACCACGCTGCGTTCCATCCGCAGCGCCACGGACCGCAGGTCCCCCTGGTCGTGGGCGGCCTCACGGAAGGCGCCCAGGATCCCGGCGACGGTGCGCACGGCCTTGAGCCCCTTGCCGCGGACGTCGCCGATGATGGCGCGCTCACCGGACTCGGTGGCCCGGATGTCGTAGAGATCGCCGCCCACCATGGTGCCGACCTCGCCGGACCGGTAGAGACCGGCCGCAAGCACCCGCCCCACCTGGTGCGGCACCGGTCGCAGGAGCGTGCGCATCAGGGCCTCGGCCACCGAGTGGGCGCGCACCAGATGCCGTTCCTGGCGCTGGCGGTGGGCGGCCAGCGCCACGCCGAGGATGCCGACCAGGGTGGTGGCGATGTACGCGGCGATGTGGTGGCCCTCCCACAGCTGGTGGATGTTGCGGCCGGTGCAGCAGGGGGTGCCGGCGATGACGCCCTCCAGGACGACGGCGCCGACCGTGATGGCGGCGACGCTCACCGGGCCGAGGGTGTAGGCGGCGGTCACCGGCAGGGCGACGAGCATGAAGCTGACCGGCCACGGGGTGGGCGTCACCGGTTCGAGCAGCAGGACCGCCGCGACGAACGCGGCCGGCAGCCAGCGCATCCATGCGGGCGGCCGGATCGCCTCGAAGCCGTTGGGGTCCAGCCGCACCACGCGCCCGTTGGCGGGCCGGCCGTGGTCGGGGCGTCTCATGGCGTCCCCGGGGCGGTCGGCGGCTCCCCGAGCGTCGCAGGACCGGGACGCGCCAAAGCCTTCACCACCGTATTCCGCGACACCTTGTTCCACCGGGCCGGCGTCCGCCCCGCGTCCGGAGGGTGCGACCGGCGGCTTGGGGCACGGCCGTGCTCAAGGCCCACAGCCTGACCGAGCCGCAGCGCCCCGCCCGGTGATTACGCCGTCGGCGGCATGTCCTGCGGGGGCCGACGCTGTCGGGACTCAAGAGGGCTGAGGGTCTCTGCCCGGCGCGCGGGTCACCGAACGGCCCGTGGCCGCAACGGCGCGGGCGAAGTGGGCGGCGTCGTGGACGGCCGCTCCGCCCGGGTCGTTGTTGAAGTACGTGTAGACGTCCGCCCGGTCCGGCCAGGTGTCGGCGATCCGCCGGGCCCAAGTGGCCAGCGCCTGGCGTCCGTAGTGCGGCCAGGGTTCGGCGCGGCCCTCGTGGAACCGCAGATAGCCCCAGTCGGTGGTCCGCCACAGCGGCGTCACGGGCCGGGATCCGCGGTCCGCCCAGCACAGCGCGGCGCCGCGGCGCTCCAGCACCGTACGGATCCCGGCGGTCCACCACGAGTCGTGCCGGGGCTCGACGGCCACCCGCGTCCCCGCGGGAAAGCACCCGAGGCAGTCGTCCAGCAGCCCGGCGTCCGCATGCAGCGTGGGCGGCAGTTGGAGCAGTACGGGACCGAGCCGGGGGCCGAGGCGGGCGGCGCGCCCCATCAGGCGTCCGACCGGCTCTTCCGGGTCGCGCAGCCGCTTGATGTGGGTCAGATAGCGGCTGGCCTTGACGGCCATCACAAAGCCGTCCGGGGTCCGGTCCCGCCAGTCGGCGAAGGTCTTCTCCTCGGGCAGCCGGTAGAAGGCGGCATTGCTCTCGACGGTGGCGAACTGCCGCGCGTACTCCTCCAGCCAGAGCCGCTGCGGCCGGTCCGGCGGGTAGAGCACGCCGCGCCAGTCCTTGTACTGCCAGCCGGAGGTTCCCAGGACAACGGTCATGTCCGGATCCGTCCCCGGGCCGGGGCGGGGTCTATCAGCGCCTGGTGTGTGCCAGCCACTCCTCCAGGAGATCGGCCGCACGCTCCGGGCCGCGTTCCGCCGCGATCTGTTCCTGGAGGGCCTTGGCCCTCTCCCCCATGGCGCGGTCGGCGAGGGCCTGCCGTACGGCGCCGGTCAGCTGGTCCGCCGTCAGGGTGTGGACCGGCAGCGGCGCCGTGCCGACTCCCAGGGCGTGCAGGCGCTCGCCCCAGAAGGGCTGGTCGGCGTAGAAGGGGGTGACGACCTGTGGCACGCCCGCGCGCAACCCGGCGGCCGTGGTGCCGGCTCCGCCGTGGTGCACCACGGCGGCCATCCGGGGGAACAGCCACTGGTGCGGGGCCTCCGCGAGGACGTGGAACTCGTCGTCGGACGGCATGGCGGCCGGGTCGCCCAGCAGGACGCCCCGGGTGCCCGCACGGCGCAGCGCGGTACGGATCAGCCGCTGTTCCCGGCCGCCGGGCACGATGCTGCTGAAGCCCACGCACACCGGTGGCGGTCCGCCGGCGAGGAAGGCGCCGAGGTCCGGCGGGGGTGTCCAGGCGGCATGGTGGTCGGTGAACCAGTAGCCGGTGACGTGGACGGAGCGCGGCCAGTCGGCCGGTCGCGGTACGACGGCCCGGCTGAAGCCGTAGAGCTTCGGGTGGCCGGCCCGGCGCAGCTGCGCCGTGGGCGACCGCAGCGGGAGGCTGCGCGCGGACCGGCTGGCGAGGAACCGGCGGAAGACGTGCCACAGCAGGGTCTCGACCGCGCTGTGGCTGCGCTTGTTGGCCCAGCCGCCGAGCGAGCGGTGACCGGCGAGGTGGATGGTGGGGAAGGCGCGTGTGGGATAGGTGGGTTGCAGTCCGCCGTAGCAGAAGGGAACGGACGGCGGGACGACCGCCGGCCGGAACGCCATACCCACCGCGGAGCAGACGACGGCGTCCGCGTCCGTGCAGGAGTCCGCCAGGCTGCGGACCACCTGGTCCGCATAGGCAGCGGCCAGCGGTCGCGCCCGTCGGGCGAGCCGCAGCGGATTGCGCCCGGATTCCAGCAAGCGCCGTCCGTCGGGGCCCAGGGCGAGCGCGTTGAAGGCATCCACATCGATGGGGAGGTGTTCCAGCCCGGCCTCTTCGACCAGACCGCGGTAGCGCTGTTCGGTGGCGATCCGCACCCGGTGGCCGCGCTCCCGGAGGACCCGGCCGACCGCTGTATAGGGCTGGGCGTCGCCACGGGTGCCGAGGGCGAGGAAGGTGAGCGTGAAGGTCATGTCAGGGACGGTAGGCAGCCGCGGCGCTCATCGTCCTTGTCCACGCCGGGAGTTGACCCCTATGGGTCGCTCCGGTCGAACCCACGCACCCAACCACCCGCCCTCGCCCCTGATGTCGACGTCGGCGTCACGGCCACGGCGGATGCGAGAGCGGTCTCAGCGCGGCGCGGCGGGGGTGTCGCCGCGCAGGGCGTGCAGATAGAGGGCCAGCGTGTCGAGTGTGAAGTACGAACTGTAGGAGACGTCGGGGAAGTCGCCGCCCGTGTGATAGCCGCCGATCACGCCGATCAGCGCGGTGCCGGTCCAGTCGCTGACCAGGAAGGGACCGCCGGAGGTGCCGCCGATATAGCCCGCGCAGGCGATTTCCAGGAAGTCGCCTGGGGCGCCCGGGTCGGTGCTGGTGTAGCGGCGGGTGGAGGAGGTGCAGTCCAGCGGCTTGGGGTGGGTGGTGTCGCTGTTGCCCGGGTAGCCGATGAGCCGTACCTCGCGGTGGCGGTAGCCCGGGTACGGGACGAGGTCGTAGCCGCCGGTCTCGTCCTCCACCTGCGCCCCGTCCTCACGCGCCGCGAGCCGTACGACGGCATAGTCCCAGCGCGCCCCGGCGCCCGTGCCGAGGTCGTAGTACCGCTGGTCGATGTAGATCCGGTCGACGGGGAAGACCCCATGCGGTTTGAGGCCATCGTGATATTGCGGCACGAACGACAGATGCCGTCTGGGGTCGGGCGAACGGAGGCAGTGCCCGGCGGTGACGACCAGGTCGCGGTGCGGGCTGCGGACGACCGTTCCGCCGCAGAACCGGCCGGTGTTGCTGCCGTCCGTCCAGAAGAACGTCCCGACCTGCGGGATCCCGTCGAAGGGATGGCTCGGCGGGACGGGGTCGGCCGCCGGGCGCGCGGCCCGCGAACTCCCCTTGACGGAGGCGGGTTTGGCGGCCGCCATCCGCCGTGCCGTCCAGTACGCGTCGTCCTCCGACGCGGTCACGTGCCCCCGGATCCCGGCGGCGTGCGCGGGCGGCCCGTTCAGCGCCGTGAGCGGCAGCCCGAGCAACAGGCCGGCGGACAGCAGGGCGGTGACGGCGCGTACGGCAGACGGTCTGCTCATGGACGGAGTCCTTTCGCGGGCACGGCGCACGGAGGGAGGGGCGCGGGTCTACAGGAGGCACGGTCTACGGGAGGCACGGGCACGCGGGAGGCGCGGGGACATCGTCGTACGCCGGGGGGCCGGTGACGAGAGGGCGGGGCCGACAACATTGGGTGAAGGGTGGCGGAAAGCTGGAGGGTGGGTGGGGCGGAGGCCGGGCCGGCGGGCCGTCAGGAACCGGACGGGGCGGGGGCGCGGGAGCCTCGTGCGGGATGCGCGACGGGGCCCCGGAGGGCGGATACGTGGGTACGGAGGCGTGGCCACCCACAGTGGCGTGGAGTGCACTCCGCCGAGGCTCGCGCCGGGCCTGGAGGGCCCGTTGGACGCCGACCCCGCCCCCAGCGGTGGCCGAACCCTACGTCCCGGATCAGACTTGAAGTACACACCCTCATGCCCCAGAGAAAGATCCGTTCGCCGACCGTGACGGCACGGCATGAGGCTCTGGCGGTAACGGCCGGTACGGCTTTGTGTCTTCCTCACCTGGGGCACAACGGCAGGAGCTGACCATGGCCGATATATGGATGCCTCAGGCCATCAAGGTGGACCTCGGTGATCACGCCCCGTGCGACCCCGGCTTTCCGCCGAAGGCGATCGCGCACATCACGGCGGACCGCGATGACGCCACGGCGGCGCACCCGAAGGATCTGGTGCCGTTCGCCAATCTCCAGGGATTCTTCTCCGGCGGCGGGAAGGGAATAGCGCCGCATATTCTGTGGAACCCCTTCACAGGTACGTTCGCCCAGTTCTTCCCCGCGACGTCCCGGAGCAAGGGACTCTTCGAAAAGCAGGGCGGTACGCGAGTCAATCGCGCCGGCAAGGTCGTCCTTCAGATCGAGGCGCTGTTCTTCCCCTTCTGCCGGGTCAACGGCAAGGTTTTCGCCACGCTGGCCGACACCCCGTGCAAAGGATGGTCGGAGCTCAATGGCTTTGTGCGTTCCTGGGGAGTTCCGGACGCCTGGCCCATGGGCCATCCCAATGGTTTCACCTCGAATCGCTCCGAGCACATATGGGAGACCAAGGGCGGCTGGTACGCGCATGCGCACGTACCCGAGAACGACCATGTGGATCCCGGCTCCTGGCCGGAATTCGTGGCCACCGAACCGTTCCCCGGTGCGGCGTTCTTCCACACCGGCCAGAAATCGCCGGTCATCGCCGCCATGCACCAACGACTGGTCACCGAGGGCTGCAACCAGTACCAGGCCAGTGATGTTCTCGACGTATGGGAACCGGATGACGTGAAGTCCTACGCCGCCTGGCAGCAGAAGCTCGGATTCTCGGGCCACGACGCCAACGGCATCCCGGGCGAGTCCAGCTGGGAGCAGCTGCAAGTCCCCCACCTCGTCTGACTCTGACGCACGCATCTCGTCCGACGTCCCCCTTCCGACTCAATCCGTCCGTCGCACGTCGTCCGAGACCCCCCGTCCTCCGACGTGCGACACAACCTGCCGTAGGAGCCAGGATGGTCAACCTTTTCAACGTCCGGTTCGGCAAGCAGAACAGCGACGTGAAGACCCTTCAAGAAGCCCTGATCGCCGCCCATTTCAGCCTCCCAAAGGGCGCCACGGGCACGTTCGACGACCAGACCAGGTCCGCGTATGCCGCCTGGCAGGGGTCGCTCGGATTCCACGGCAAGGATGCCGATGGAAACCCCGGATGCGGTTCCCTGACAAAGCTCGGCCACAAAGCGGGATTCGCGGTGGACTGCCGGAATCCGGGAGCCATCACCGCCGGCTCGGTGCGCTTTACGAAAAACCACGGGATCGCCCAGAACATCGACACGGCCCGCGATTTCGCCAAACAGGCATGCAAGCTGACCGGTGCGCCGTCGACCTGGGTGACCGGGGTCGGAAACGATGCGAATATGCTGACCCTGATCCTCCGGGAGTCCTCCTACAACCCGAACGCGGTGAACAAGACCGACAGCAATGCCACGGGTACCCATCAGTCCGACGGGGCACCGCTCAATTGTTCGCGCGGTTATGCCCAGGTCATCGCCACAACGTTCGCCGATAACCACCAGGCGGGTACGTCTGATCAGATCTACGATCCGGTGGCGAACATTTCGGCGGCGATCAACTACATCTGGAACCGATACGGGGACATCTCACACGTCCAGCAGGCGAATCCGCATCTCAA
This sequence comes from Streptomyces natalensis ATCC 27448, assembly GCF_000935125.1. Classification (GTDB taxonomy): domain Bacteria; phylum Actinomycetota; class Actinomycetes; order Streptomycetales; family Streptomycetaceae; genus Streptomyces; species Streptomyces natalensis. Next base: position 711,621 of record NZ_JRKI01000029.1, read on the forward strand.
GCCCCATGGCTACTGAGGAGTTACCGGCCATCAGACCCGGGCCGCCGACCGCAGGTCCTGGTCGAAGGCCCGGATGTCCTCCTCGCTGAGCGAGGTGCGCGTACCGGCGATGGCCTGGAGGTAATCGCCGGTCAGCCGGGTGGAGTCCGGGGGTTCCTGCGGGTCGGCCGACAGGTGGCGCTCGAAGGCGGTCTGCGCGGCGGTACGTGCCGCGTACTCGATGTCCGCGGGGGTGAAGCGGTCGCTGGCCTCGACCAGCGCATTCAGCTCGACGCCCGCCGCCCGGTCCGGCCCGATGTAACGGATCCAAATGGCCCGGCGGGCCTCGGCGTCGGGCGGGCCGACCGGGATCAGATAGTCGAACCGTCCCGGCCGCAGAAAGGCCGGGTCCAGGGAGCGCACCGCATTGGTCGCACAGATCAGCAGCCGACGGTCGCCCCGCCGGAACTGCGGGATGAGTTTGAGCAGTTCATTGGTCACCCGATGGGCCAGGCTGGTCGGGTCCTGCCGTTCGGAGGCGATCTCCTCCGCCTCGTCGAAGAACAGCACGGCCTCCTGAAGATGCTCGACACGGGCGAACAGCCGTCGCAGCCCTGCCGCCACCCCATGCGCCTCGTCGGCGAGCTGGTACGGGAACACCTCGATGAACGGCCAGCGCAGCCGGGAGGCCACCGCCCGTGCGAACGTGGTCTTGCCCGTGCCCGGGGGGGGCCGAAGAGCACCACCGCCCGCGGCGGCACCAGCTGGTAAAGCCCCGCGACCTCGGGGTTCTCGAGCGGCAGCACCAGCCGGCGCTCGATCAGCGTCTTCTCCGCGGTCATCCCCGCGATGCGCTCCCACAGGCCGTCCTCCGGCACCGCCCCGTCGAGCTGGTCGAGCACGGTGGCCTCGGCCGAATCCGCGGTCAGCAGTTTCTCGAAATAGCTCAGGTCCGGCCGGCCGGTGTATCCGGAATTCCGGAAGGCGTCCTCGCCGACCTCACCCTCCGGCAGCAGCGCCCCGATACGCCGTACCCCCACCCGCGCCAGACGCTCCTCCAGGGCGGCCAGCAGGGCCGATCCGATGCCGTGGCGGCGCCACTGACGGGCGATGGCCAGCCGTAGCACCCAGCCCCGCTCCTGGGCGACGGAGGAGACCGCCGCACCGACGACCTCCTTCCCCACCACGGCCACCACAGCGGGCATATCCGCCTGGAGGGCGCTCACCACCTCCGCGAGGCTCACGGCGGGATCCGCGGTGGTGTCCCGCGACTCCTCCCAGATGCGCACCACCTGATCGAGGTCGTCCTCGTCCAGCGTGCGAACCCGCCAGGGAGACATCGGTGTCACCTCCCTCGGCCGCTTCAGGGCGCCGCCGGTCCGCCCCGCGACGAACGGAGCGTGGCCAGGCGGCGCTCGTACTCCTCGTCCTCGATCTCACCGCGTGCATAGCGTTCGGCGAGGATCCGCTCCGGGGTGGGCGGGACGCCGGATGCGGGGCCGAAGTGCCAGCCGGTGCGTTCACCGCCGCCGTCGCGGGGTGCCGGGCGGGCGAAAGCGCGGAAGAGCAGGACGCCGACCAGGATGATCAGCCCCCAGAACAGAACGATGCCGAGCATCATGGCAAACCAGCCCCAGCCCCCGCCGCCATGGCCGTACCAATACATCATCGCGCGTCACTTCCCAGGTCAGGGAGGGTGCGGGCCCAGCGCTCACGAAGGGCCCCAGCTCAATTCTCGCCTCCCGCCGCCGCGGGCGCAGATGTCGGGTCGCGATCACCGGGTCCATGAACCAGCATGAAAACTCCGGGCGCGATACGGGCCCCACCTGTCTTACGTGCCCTGCACGCCCTGCACGCCCTGCACGCCCTGCACGCCTTACGTGCCCTACGTGCCTACGTGCCTTGGAGGCGAGCCAGTGTCTGCCCCTCACGTCCCCTCGCGGGCGCCCGCGGCCGCCGTTCTCCCGGAGCGCGGCCCCGAGCCGGTGAAGATCACGCTGTCGGTCAACGGCGACGAGCACACCTTCGACGCCGAACCACGCGTCAGCCTCCTGGACGCCCTGCGCGAGCGGCTGTCCATGACGGGCGCGAAGAAGGGCTGTGACCAGGGGACGTGCGGCGCCTGCACGGTGTGGGTGGACGGGCGCCGGGTGCTGGCCTGCCTCACGCTGGCCATCGCCTGTGAGGGGCATGAGGTGACGACCATCGAAGGTCTGGCGCAGGGCGACGAGCTGCACGCCGTGCAGAGCGCGTTCATCGAGCAGGACGCCTTCCAGTGCGGCTACTGCACCCCCGGCCAGATCATGTCCGCGGTGGCGCTGCTCAAGGAGGGCCACGACGGCGATGACGCCGAGATCGCCGAGTGGATGAGCGGCAACATCTGCCGCTGCGCCGCCTATCCCCACATCCGGGCCGCCATCCGCACGGTCCGTGACCGGAGCCGGGACCCGTCCCACGGCCAGACCTAAGGAGCCCTGTTGTGCGGCCCATCAGTTACTCCCGTGCGGACGCCGTCGCCGATGCGGTCGCCGCCGTAGCCGCGGACCCCACCAGCGACTTCCTGGCCGGGGGCACCACCGAGGTGGATCTGCTGCGCCAGAACGTACTGCTGCCGCGCCGCCTGGTGGACATCAACGATCTGCCCCTCGCCCAGATCGAGGACCGTCCGGACGGCGGCCTGTACATCGGCGCCCTGGCCCGGATGAGCGAGGTGGCCGAGGCGCCCTCCGTACGCGAGCGGTTCCCGATGGTCGCCGAGGCGCTGGAGCTCGGGGCCTCCGCACAGCTGCGCCACATGGCGAGCATGGGCGGCAACATGATGCAGCGGGTGCGCTGCGGCTACTTCCGCGATGCGGCGTCGCCGTGCAACAAACGGGACCCGGGCAGCGGCTGTGCGGCCCTGGACGGCTTCAACCGCGGCCATGCCGTTCTCGGCGTCGGCGAGCACTGCATCGCCACCCACCCCTCGGACGTCGCGGTCCCGCTGATGGCCCTCGACGCCCGGATCCACACCGAGGGACCGCACGGCCGGCGGGTCTACGCGATCGACGACTTCTTCCTGCTGCCGGGCGCCACCCCGCATCTGGAGCATCCGCTGGAGCACGGCGAGCTGGTGGTCGGGATCGAGGTGCCGGGGACGCCGATGGCCCGCACCTCGCGGTATCTGAAGGTCCGCGACCGCGAATCGTACGAGTTCGCGCTGGCCTCGGTCGCGGCCGCGGTGACCCTCCACGACGGTGTCATCGCCGACGTACGGCTGGCGCTGGGCGGAGTGGCGACCAAGCCGTGGCGGGCCCGGCACGCGGAGGACGTGCTGCGCGGGGCGCCCGCCGGCACCGGGACCTTCCGGCGGGCCGCCGGTGCGGAGTTCGCCTCCGCCCGCACCACGCCGCTCAACGCCTTCAAGGTCGAGCTCGCCCAGCGGACGATGGTCCGCATCCTGGAGACCCTCACCGGTACGGGCACGCCCTCCGGTACGGAGACGGACGCGGCTCCCGATACGGACACGCACACGGACCCCGGCAGGGAGGGTCAGCCATGACCACCGCCCTCGCGATCGGACAGCCCACCGACCGGGTCGACGGCCGCCACAAGGTCACCGGCGGCGCGCACTACTCCGGAGACATGCTCCCGGGCACCACGGCGTATGCCGTCCTGGTGGGTGCCCGCGCGGCGAGCGGCCGGATCACCGGCATCGACACCACCGAGGCGCTCCAGGCCGACGGCGTGCTGGCGATCCTGACCCACGAGAACCTCCCCAAGGCCGCCGCGCAGCCGCCGCTGATCCCGTCCCTCGCCGGTATGCCCGCCCCGGGACAGACCTTCTTCCCCTTCCAGGACGACGTCGTGCACTACGCGGGCCAGCCCGTCGCCCTCGTCGTCGCCGACACCCTGGAACGCGCCCAGCACGCGGGCGCCCTGCTGCGCATCGCGTACGCGGAGACGCCCTCGGTCACCACCCTCGACCAGGCGCGCGAGGAGGCGTACGAGCCCGAGGCGATCTTCGGGGGCTTCGTCCCCGGCCGGAACACCCGCGGCGACATCGAGGCCGGGCTGGCCCGGGCCGACGTCCGCATCGACGCGACGTACACCTTCGCCGCGAACCACCACAACCCCATCGAGCCCTCCGCCACCACCGCGGCCTGGGACGGCGACCAGCTCACCCTCTACGACGCCACCCAGGGCGTGGCGGCCACCCAGCTCACCGTCGCGGCACTGCTGGGCCTGACCCCGTCGAAGGTGCATGTCATCTCCCACTACGTCGGCGGCAGCTTCGGCTGCAAGGCCATGATCTGGGCGCATCCCGCGCTGGCCGCGCTCGCCGCCCGCCACGTCCAACGCCCCGTCAAACTCGCCCTCACCCGGGAGCAGATGTTCACCTCGGTCGGCCACCGGGAGGAGCAGGAGCAGCGCATCACGCTGGGCGCGGACAAGGACGGCCGGCTCACCGCGCTGCGGCACCACAAGCTCTCGCCCACCTCGCCCTTCGACGACTGGGCCGAGCCGTCCCTCGGCGTCGCCTCGCAGATCTACGCCTGCCCGCACTACGAGGGCGTCTACCGGCTGGTCCGCGCCAACACCATGACGCCCACCTTCATGCGGGCCCCCGGTGAGGCATCCGGAATGTACGCGCTGGAAACGGCGATGGACGACCTCGCCCACCAGTTGGGCATCGACCCCATCGACCTGCGGCTGCGCAACTACACCGACATGGACCCCAACACCGGCAACCCCTGGTCCAGCACCGGCCTCAAGGAGTGTTACCGGCGCGGCGCCGAACGCTTCGGCTGGCACCGGCGCAACCCCGAACCGCGCTCCCACCGCGACGGCCGCCGGCTCCTCGGCTACGGCATGGCCACCGCCGGCTATCCCGTCTACGGCCCCAACAACCCGCAGCGCGCCCGCGCCCGCCTGTACGCCGACGGCACCGCCGTCGTCCAGGCCGCGACCCCCGACTTCGGCACCGGCGTCGCCACCGTCATGACCCAGGTGACCGCCGACGCCCTCGGCCTGCCGCTGGACCGGTGCCGGTTCGAGGGCGGCGACACCACGCTGCCCACGATCGCCGCGGCGGTCGGCTCCTCGGGGGCGGGGATGATCAGCGCGGCCGTGCACACCGCCGCGACCAATCTGCGCAACCAGCTGGTGGCCCAGGCCATCGGGGACGCCCAGTCGCCGCTGCACGGGGCGGATCCCGCCACCGTCACCGTACGGGACGGTCGCATGATGCTGCGCGACGCCCCGGAGACCGGCGAGGGCTATGCCGAGCTGCTGCACCGCAACGTCCTGCCCGATGTCGAGGCGACCGGTGCGTGGTCCCCGTCCCCGGAGAGCGCGCACTACGGGATGATGACCTTCGGCGCGCAGTTCGCCGAGGTGGCGGTCGATCCCGACCTCGGCCTCGCCCGGGTCCGCCGGATGGTCGGCGCGTTCGCCCCCGGCCGGGTCCTCAATGCCAAGACGGCCCGCAGCCAGCTGATGGGCGGCATGCTGTGGGGGCTGGGCCAGGCCCTCCTTGAGGCCAACGCCATGGATCCGCACCGCGGCCGCTGGGTCGCCTCCAGCCTGGGCGAGTACCTCGTACCGGTCAACGCCGATGCCCCCGAGGTGGACATCGAGCTCATCGAGGTGGCGGACAAGGTCGTCAACCCGCTCGGCGTCAAGGGCGTCGGCGAGGTCGGCCAGGTGGGCGCCGCGGCGGCCATCGCCAATGCGATCCATCACGCCACCGGGCGCCGAATCCGCAAACTCCCGATCACCATCGAGGATCTGCTCTGAGGCGGGGACCGGCTCCGCGTCCCTCGATCTGCACCAGGTGAGGCCCCGATTTGCCCCGGGCCAGGGGCGGTATGCCACAGTGGGCCGACCCGGTCGGCCGGGCGCGCGGGCGCGCGCCGCTGCCGGGATCCCCCAAAAAAACCAGACGGCCGAGCCGTCGGATCCGTCGGACGGCCTTGTCGGACGTATCCGCCGGGACGCACCGTTGCGGCCGCGCGCCGTGCGGGCCCGAACGGCCGTCGCCCGCCCCCGATCCCCTTCCTTCCTCAGAGAGCGATGCTGGCAACGACACTTGTCCCCCGGACCGCGGACCTGTTCAGCCAGGGCCTGGAGCAGCGGGCCGGCGCCGCCCTGCTGCGCTTCGGCGCCGCGCGGCCGCGCCCGGCCGGCCGGATCAGCTGGTCCGGCGACGGCGCCGCCGCCTGGCTGGACGAGGCGCGCGGCCATGTGTGGAGCGTCGGCGAGGCCGAGGCGGCGGCCGGACTCGTCGTCCGCGCCGCCCATGGCCTGCCCGACCGCGTACGGGAGTTCACCGGACCGCGCGGCACGGATGCCCTGGTCGGCCGGCATCTGCCGGTCACCGATGCCGTGGAGTGGGTCTTCCGCTGGACACTGGAGGAGCCGCCCGTCCATCCGGCGGAGGAGCGGGTGATCGCGTTCGACGCGTCCCACCACGAGGAACTGCTCGCCTTTCTGCGGGTGCACAGCCCGGCCCATTCGACCGGCCCCGGTTCCTCGGACGTGAGCCTGTGGGCCGGTATCCGCGCCGACGACGGTGACGGGGAAGGGAACGGGCGGCTGGTGGCCTGCGGGGCCCTGAGCAGCCTGCGGGACAGTGGTGCGCCGCTGATGGCCTCCGTGGCGACCGATGCCGGGCTGCGCGGCCAGGGGCTCGGCGCGGCGCTGACCTCATGGCTGACCCGGTACGCCGTACGCCGCCACGGCTTCTGCACGCTCTGGCAGCTCGCCGACAACAACCCCGCCGAGCGGCTCTACACCCGCCTCGGCTACCGCAACGAGGACCCCTGCGTGTCCGCACGCCTCGCCCCGACGCGCTGACCGGCGAGCGGCGGCCGTCCCCTGGCCCGTCCCGGCCGGCCCGTCCTCCCGTAGCCCAATCCCTCATTTCGGGACCCCGCCGTCTACGCCCCGGCCACAATCGACATACATCGACCACGGCCGCGTGACAGCCGTCATCCGGACGGATCGACAGGGGAGGACACCGCCTTGCCGAAGGAATTCAAGGACTTCGAGGGATCCGGGTTATCCGGGGTAGACAGCGGATCCGGGGTGGACGGGGGATCCGGGGAGTTCGACTACATCGTTGTGGGCGCCGGGTCGGCCGGCTGCGTGCTGGCCGCTCGGCTGTCCGAGGACGCGTCACGCACCGTGCTGCTGCTGGAGGCGGGGCCGCCGGACACCAAGCCGGAGCTCGCCACGCCCACCGCCTGGCCCGCGTTGCAGGGCACCGAGGTCGACCACGCCTACACCACGGTGCCGCAGCCCGGCGCCGACGGGCGGGCGATCCCGTATCCGCGCGGCCGCACGCTCGGCGGCAGCAGCGCGATCAACGCGATGGTCTTCCTGCGCGGACACCGTCACGACTACGACCGCTGGGCGGCGGCCGGATGCGCCGGGTGGGACTTCGATGCGCTCCTGCCGTACTTCCGCCGGATGGAGACGACGACCGGCCGGGACCCGAAGTTCCGCGGCCACAACGGCCCGATGCGCCCGGCGCCCGCGTCGCCCGAGGAGGCCAACCCGCTCTCCCAGGTCTTCCTCGACGGCGCGGTGGCCGCGGGCCATCCGCTGACGGACGACTTCAACGGCGCCGGCCAGGAGGGCGCCGGTTGGCTCGACCTGAGCATCACCGACGGCCGACGGCAGAGCACCGCCGACGCCTATCTCCACCCCGTCCGCGCCGAGCGGCCGAACCTGACCGTGCTGACCGATGCCGTCGCGCGGCGCCTCCTGTTCGACGGCAACCGGTGTACGGGGGTGGAGTTCCGGCGGGCGGGCGAGACGGTCACCGTACGGGCCGGCGCCGAGGTGATCGTCGCCTCCGGCGCCGTGGATTCACCGCGGCTGCTCCTGCTCTCGGGCATCGGACCCGCCGACGAGCTGCGGCAGGCCGGTATCGCGGTCCGCCACGACCTGCCCGGCGTCGGGCGCAATCTGCACGACCATCCGCTCTGCCCGGTCGTCTACGAGGCGAGCCGGCCGGTTCCCGCGCCCAGGACCAACCTGGGCGAAACCTCGCTCCTCTGGCGCAGCGACGCGTCCCTGCCGGGACCCGACATGCAGCTGATGTTCATTCATCTCCCGTACGTCCCGCCCACGATGCAGGCCCCGCCCAACGGCTTCACCTTCGGCGTGGCCACCGTCCCGCAGAGCCGGGGCGCGGTGCGCCTGGCCGACGCCGACCCGGACACGGCGCCGCTGATCGACCCCGGCTTCCTCGGCGCGGAGCCGGACATCCGGCGGCTGCTCCACGGCATCGAGGTGGCGCGCGAGATCGCGGCGACCGGCCCCTTCGCACGGTGGGGTGCGCGCGAGGTGCTGCCGGGCGCACCCGTCAGCGACGAGGCGGACCTGCGCCGCTATCTGACGGCCGCCACCGGAACGTACTTCCACCCCGTGGGCAGTTGCGCCATGGGGACGGGCCCGGATGCGGTGGTCGCCCCGGACCTGACCGTCCACGGCCTGGAGGGGCTGCGGGTGGCGGATGCGTCGGTCATGCCGACGATCGTCTCCGTCAATACGAACCCGGCGACGATCGTCATCGCGGAGAAGGCCGCCGACCTGATCCGGGGCGCGAGGGCGTAGAGCAACGGGGCGGGGACCCGCCAGGGGCCGGGGTGCCACCGACCGGCGGCGCCCCGGCCTGCCCCTCCCTCAGCCCGCCAACTCCCCCAGCAGGGCCCAGGTCCGGCGCCGGTCGGCATCCCCGGCGATCTCCGTGCCACCGAAGACCACCTCCGTCGCCCCGGCGTCGCGGTACCGCTGCACCTCGGCGGCGACCGTCTTCTCGTCACCGATGACGGCCACATCGACGGCCCGTTCGCCGCCGGAGAGCTCGATGACCCGCGCGTAGGACGGTATCTGCTCGTAGAACGCGAGCTGTTCGGCGGCCTTTTCCCGTACGGCGTCGATGTCGTCCGTCACCACGCCGTTGACCAGCGCCACGATCCGCGGCGCGGGACGGCCGGCCGCCTCCGCCGCCGCGGTGACGGCCGGAACGATGTGCTCCGCCAGCGCGCGGGGACCGGCGAGATACGGCAGGATCCCGTCCGCCAGCTCCCCGCTCGCCCGCAGCGCCTGCGGCCCCATCGCGGCGACGAGCAGTGGTACACCGGCCTCCGCGCCCGGTACACGGGCGGGAATCGGGGTGGTCGCGGTGAGCAGCTCTCCGTGGAAGTCGGCGGCGCCGGTCTCGGTCAGCTGACGCAACGCGGTGAGGAATTCCCGCAGCCGGGCGACCGGCCGCTCGAAGGGGATGCCGAAGCCGGATTCGGTCAACAGCTTGGTGCCGAGCGCGAGTCCCAGGTGATAGCGGCCGTGGGTGGCCGCCTGTGCGGTCTGGGCCTGGCTGGAGACGACGAGCGGATGGCGCCCGAATACGGGGATCGCGGACGTGCCCACCTGGAGGGCAGGCACCTCCCGCCCCACGATCGCCGCCAGCAACGGCGAATCGGCACCGAAGGTCTGCCCGAACCACGCCGACCGCAGCCCCGCCTCGGCGGCCTGCGCGGCGAGCCGCACGGTGGCGTCGATCTGGTTGTCGGCGTCGGCGGCGTTGAGTGCTACTCCCACAGTCATGTCGGCCTGAACGAACGGCAATTGCCACGTATTCCCGCCGCCGCGTACTCCGGCTGCCGCGTCTTCCCGCGAGGCCGAACGGGCGCTGCCTACTTCGGCTCGCGGGGAGTGATCTCCCCCATCTCGCCCCAGCCGTCCATCCCGGGAATCTCGGTGCTGACGATCTGCGGCCGGCCGGCGACCGCGTACGACATGTCCTCCATCGCGGCCTTGAAGTGCTCGGACTCCACGTGCTCCTTGCCCGCCTCGCCATCGCGGAACGCCTCGACCAGCACGAACTGATGCGGGTCCGTCACGCTCCGGGACCATTCGAAGAAGATGTTTCCCGGCTCGCGGCGCGTGGCCTGGGTGAAGTCGTCCACGAGATCGAGCCAGTTGTCGCTCTGCTCGGGGCGGACGGTGAATTTCACGGTGATGAAGATCATGAGGGGGGTCTTCCTTACCCAGATGAATGGGGTTGGGGATGAATGGGGTTGGGGGTTGGGGCCGGCGTGATGCCTTTCCGGCTCTTCCAACCGCCTTTCCACTCCGCACACGGCGGAACAATCATCATGCGGGAAGACCCCTTCACCGGCAAAATGCCTTATACCCCTGCGGCCCTGCCTGGCGCGGGTGCGGAGCGAGTACGGCGCGAGTACCGCACGAGTGCGGCGCGGGCCGATGCCAGACTGAGCCAATGGACCACCTCAATGGCGCCCCGCTCTCCCTCACCGACCTCAAGGCGCTCGCCCTGACCAACTTCGGCCATTTCACGTCACTCCGCGTCGACGAGGGGCGGGCCAAGGGGCTGTCGCTGCACCTCGATCGCCTGGTCCACGACTGCCGGACGGTCTTCGACGCGGAGCTGGACCGGGACCGGATCCGCTCCGCCATCCGCCAAGCGGCTTCCGGGCAGACCGGGTCGTGCGTGGTCCGGGTGACGGTCTTCGATCCGCAGCTGGGAGTCGCCCGTCCCGGGGCCGACGCCCGGCCGCACCTGCTGGCCACCTGCCGTCCCGTTCCCCGCTCCTGCCCGCCCCTGCGCGTCGCCACGAGGGCGTATCAGCGGGACCTGCCCGAGGTGAAACACGTCGGGCTGTTCGGGCAACTGGCCGTCCGGCGCGCCGCACAGCGCGCCGGGTTCGACGATGCGCTGTTCACGGAGCCGGGGACCGGCGCCTTCTCCGAGGGCGGCACCTGGAACGTCGGATTCATCGACGACCACGACCGTGTCATCTGGCCGCAGGCGCGCGTCCTTCCCGGAGTCACCATGCGCCTCCTCCAGGACGTATATCCGTCACTGACCCGCCCCTTCACCCCCGCCGACCTGCCGACCCTGCGCGCGGCCTTCGCCACCAACACGGCAATCGGCGTGCGCCCCCTCTCCGCCATCGACGACCTGCCCCTGGACCCCGAACACCCGGTACTCGCGGAACTCCGGCGGCGCTATGAGGGCATTCCTAGCGACGCCGTCTGATGCGGACGGGCGTGCGTGTGCGCGCCGGAGGCGGAGGGTGACGCACCGTACCCGCAACCCGGCCCGGCGCACCGTTCACCGTTCACCGATTGCCGTTGTGGTGGCCCGGTACGAAAGTGGAAAGGGGACGGGTATGTGGATCGGAGCGCATGGTGATAATTCTCGGAATCATCCTCCTCATCGTCGGGTTTCTGACGGGCATAGGAATCCTGTGGACCATCGGAATCGTGCTCGCCGTCATTGGGGCGATCCTGTGGGTCCTCGGCGCCATGGGACACGCGGTCCGTGGCCGCAGGCATTATTGGTAGGGCGTTGTCACGGCCGTTGTTTCTCCAGGAATTGCAGGACCAGGCGGTCGATCTCGGCCGCGTGAAGGAATGGGATGCCCGTGGTGTGAAAGGCCCGGGACCATGGCCGTCTCGACATACGGCAGATGGCGGCGCGCGGCCGCTCCGCGGTGGGCCGGAGGAGCAGCGGCAGAGCGCGCAGCAGATATCCGAACCGGTAGCCGGCGAAGCACTCCTTCGGTGCCCCGGAGGTGGCGACGGTCCAGCGGTTCCTGCTGGCGGTACGGGAGATCGTGGCCGGGCAGCGGGATCTGCCGTAAGTGCGCGTGTGCGCAACGGCGGTTCCGAAGCCGGCGGCCCGGCCGGCGCATCAGTGCTTCAGCGTGTCCCTGGCCTTTTCCGCCGCGTGCTTCATCTTGCCCTTGATCTTTTCGGCCCTGCCCTTCCACTGCATGTTCTCGTTGCCGAGGGCGTGGCCGAGCTTTTCCTTGGTCTTTCCTTCGGCGATCTTGCCGAAGTTCCTGGCCTTCTCTCCGATGCCCATATCGCACTCCCTAAGAGGCTTCGGTAGGACCATGGGGATTCCGGTTGAATTGTCTCACCACAACGGTCTCACCACCGCACGGGCTGCGCGCTGCGCTCAGTCGGACGGCGGCAGCAAGGTGCCCAGCGGACCGAGATCCAGATTGAGGTCTTTGAGGGAAAGGTCGTATCGGGCACAGAGTTCGATCATGCGGTCGTGGAGGATCATCAGCGTCGATCCCAGGTGTTCCTCCTGCTCCTCGGTGAGGTCTCCGCCGAGCAATCGGTCCAGCAGATCGATCAGCGCGATCTGCCGGTCCGCGAGCGGCCGGTCCGGGAGCGGTCGGTCCGGGAGCGGTCTTTCCTGAAGCGGCCGGTCCCTGAGCGGCCGGTCCGCCGCCGGGAGCCCCGCTGCCGGGCCCACCTCCGGCAGGCGCCCCTCGGCCGCCGTCATGGCGCGGCTCCCTGCGGCTGCCCGCCCTGCGACGGCTCATCGGGCGGGGACTCATCGGGCAACGGCTCATCGTGCGTGGTCGCGATGAAGGAGTACGGCGCCCAGGGGCCGGTGACGTCCACCTGGATCCCTGGGAGGCCGTCGGCGGCCCTCCGTACGGCGGCACGGAAGTCCGCGGCGTGCTCCAGCGGCACGAGATAGGCGTCGTTGACGACGTTCTCGCCGGGCCCCTGCGCGAGTTCGCCCTGCTGCGGGCGATGCTGGACCCGGTCGACCGCATGGTCACGGGCCGCGGCCTCGACGCGCTCGGCGGCCCGTTCGGCCTCCCGGTATGTGTCCTCGCGCACCCGGTGCTGCGCCCGGCGCCGGCTGAGGTAGGCGCGGCCGGGGTCCGGGGCCGGGTCGGGCTCCGGGCCCGGGGCCCGACCGGCCGGTTCGGACCGGGCTTCGGCCGTCGCGGGCATCTCGACGTAGATCTTGACGCCCCATTCCTCGTGTCCCGCCAGGGCCGACAGCCGCTCGGCGAACGCCTCCCGGCGGGCGTCGAGCATGCGCCGTACCCGGTCGTCGTCCAGATAGACGGTCGCCAGCCGGAGGGGCAGCACGGTCGTGCGCGCGGCCAGCGCCTCGATCACCCGGTGATGGGCGCGAGCGACCGATTCCAGCCAGTCCAGGTCCTCCAGGTGCGCATGCAGTGCGGCCTCCCGGAAGTCCTGGGCGGGCACCGGGCTCACCGCGACCACCACGTCATGGTCCGCTCCCCCGCGCACCAGGTGGAGCGGCGCATCCGCCACGCCGCGGAGCCCGGAGAGCACGTCGGCCAACGCTTCGTGGGCATCCCGAGCCACTCCGTAGGCGTAGGTGAGCGCATCCTGGGCGGTCGGCTCGGTCATCGCTCACCTCGTCCCTTACGGGCTCATTCCCTTCGGGCTCATTCCTTTCGCTGCCGGGTCGGCCGACGGGACGACCGTTCCTGCCTCTCCGCGGGCTCCTTGTGCCGTGTCCGGTGCACCCGCTCCCACTCCTTCCCCTGGTCGCCCTCCTCCTCGTCCTCGCCGGAATCCGGGTTGCTCTGCCCTCGGGTGTAGCGACGGGTGCGCTCATACACCACCAATGAGCCTTCCTCGTCGGGCGTCACCCGGTAGCTCGCCATCACGCGGAATCGGAGACGACATGCTGCCCGCGCCATCGTCAAGAGGCGCCATTCCATGGTATACGGCTCGTTTCAGAGCTTATCGGGATGAAGCGGGCACGCAGGGTGTACGGCAGGCACGGCGCCATGCGCGACTCCACGCCACGTCCCAGCTCCGCGTCACATCACGTCAGCGGGCGAACACAGGGCGGTGAGGCCCGCGGACAACGGCCGATCCACACCGCCTTGAACCCCGGAAGTCACGGGTAGCAGGCACCGCCGACAACGCTTTAGGAGCAGGAGCACGAGCAGGAGCAGGACAAGCAGAGCCAGCAGGACGAGCAGAAAGAGCAGGAGAAGCACCCTGATGAACGGCATTGTCACAGCAGACCGTCCCACCGCACACCGCCCCGTAGCAGGCCGCCCCGTCCTGGCGGGCATCGGCGGAGGGGGCGACCGGCTGCGGGTGGCCCGGCACGCCGCACTGCACGCGGGGCTGCACCACCGTCCACTGCACCTCCTGCATATCGCCGAACGGGCGGGCCCGGCGGGGCCGTTGGCGGATCCGGCCGAGGACACCCTCGAAGCCCTCGCATCCCTGATGCGTACGGAGTTCCCCGGCTTGACGGTATGTAGGGAAACGACGCACGGCCGGACTGCCGACGCCCTGCTGAGCCGCTCGCACGGGGCGTCGCGCCTGGTCCTCGGACATCAAGGAGGCGGCGGCCTACCCCGGCTTCCCCTGGGGTCGGTCGGCCGCCACGTGGCCGCACATGCGCCCTGTCCGGTCATCGTCATACCGCCGCGCGAAGCCCCCGAGGCTCCGGAAAATCGGGTGGTCGTCGGTGTCGACGTCTGCGACACCTCTCCCGTCTCCGACGAGGCTCTGGACCTCGCCTTCACCGAAGCCGAACTCCGGGGCGCACGACTGGAGTTGCTGCATGCCGCCTTCCACCCCGGCGAGACCCCCGTCGGCCCGGGGCTGGTGCCACCCGACTATCGGGCCCCCGACGATGCGGCCCGGCTCCTCCTGGAGGCCGAAACCGCCAAGCGACGTAACAGCCACCCCGGGTTACGGGTCCACGTACGGGTCGAGCGCGTCCGCCCCGCCACCCTCCTGCGAGAGGCCGGTCGCCGCGCCGCACTGCTGGTCGTCGGCTCCCATGGCCGCGGTGGCCTGCGGCGGCTGGTGCTGGGGTCGGTGAGCGCCGAAACCCTGCGCAGCGCGGCGTGCCCGGTGGCGGTGGTGCCGTCGGCGGCGGTCCCGTTGGCGGACGGCGGGGGCGGGCGCGGGCGCGGGTAGGCGGCCGGGGAAGCCGCCGTCATTCCTCTTCGTCCTCGTAGCGGTCTTCGTCAGCCTCGGCTTCCCCTCGGGTCAAGGAGGCCCGCCCTGCGCCCCGTCCGTCTCCACTCAGCCGAAGCTGGGCGTCACCGGCCCCGAACGGCGCGCCGCCGTCCAGTCCACGATCTGTACCGCCGCCCCGGCGGCCTCCTGCCCACGGCAACGGGCGTGATGGCGGCGTGCGATGCCGTCCAGGTCGAGGTGGGCGCCGAACGCGGGGCGCGCGGCCAGGCGGCGGGCGTACGACCACAGCCGCCGGTGGCCTGCGATGCGGTGCACCGCCGCGGCGTCCAGGTGCCAGCGGTGCACGGTGTCGAGCTGGACCAGGGCCACCCACAACTCGACGTCGGCCGAGGTGAGTTCGCCGCTCAGTACGTGGTCCCGGTCGGCCAGTCGCCGTTCGAACGAGCCCAGCGCGCCGAGCAGGGTGCCCAACGCCGTCTCGTACTCCGGGCTGTCCGCGCCCAGCCGGCCGGCGTTCTGCGCGGCCTCGTGGATGCCGTACGCACAGAGCCGGCTGATCTCCTCAAGGGCGTTGCGGGCACGGCACGGATACAGCACCGGGCCACGCTCGCCGAACCGCTCGGCCAGGTCACGCGCGATGTCGGGCGCGTGGGTGCTGACGATCCGCCCCGTCCATCCGTCGCTCAGCGCCGGCGCCGCGGCCGGTCCGGGGTACTGGTGCGAGCTGGCCTCGTACAGCGGTCGCAGCGCGGCGTATTCACCGTCCGGGCTGTCGGGGACGGCGGGCAGCAGCGTCACCGGGAGGGTGTCGCCGAGCTCCAGGAGGCTGTGGGTGATGGCGATCCGCAGGCAGTCCGGACAGGCGGGCGAGAGGTGGAGGCGGTAGCGGTGCGGCGCGGCGTAGTGGCCGCTGCGCGGGTCGCCGCCGATCCGGCCGCGGAGCGGGGGTACGGCGGTGCGGTGGGGGGTGGGAGACATGGCGGTCGCAGCAGAGGTGGCGGTCATGTGGACTCCCTGGGGTGTGGACGGGTGATGTGGGGACGGGTGAGGTGAGGACGGCGGAGGTGGCGGCGGAGGTGAGGACGCGTGGGGCGGCGTACGGCGGGCAGGTCCCGAGGGAGGGATCAGTAGGCCGGTAGGCCGCCACGCCGGCAGGGCCCGCAGAACCGACGGAAGCGGACGGGCGGTAGGGGCCGCCGTAGAGGTGGATCGACGTCACGTCGGCATCGGACCCGAGCCCACGCCGAGCCGACCCGCTACCGCCTCACGCGCATCAGGAAGCGGAACTTGCCGCGCTGCACACACGCAGAAGGTCGATGTGCCGTCGCGAGGTGAGCAGCGGAAGCGACGTCAGCGGCGGGCGCGACATCGGGAGGGGAAGCGCGGTGAGCAGGGAAAAAGGCCGGGCCGCGCGGGCCGCGCGGTCGGTGTCCGGCACCGTACGCCCCATGAATTCCCACCCGTTCACTAGGTTCCCGCCCCCGAGTGTCGAGCCGCCGTCGAACGGCGTCAAGAGCGCACACCCGACCACCCGCCCGCGCCCTTGCGGGATAATGCCCCCATGCGGATTTCAGCCAGGGCGGACTATGCGGTGCGAGCCGCGCTGCAACTCGCTGATGTCCGGGATGCGGGGCCGCTCAAGGCCGAGGCCATTGCGGACGCTCAGGAGATTCCGCACAAATTCCTCGAAGGCATCCTCAACGACATGCGCCGCGGCGGTCTCGTCCTCAGTCAGCGCGGCGGCAACGGCGGGTACCGGCTGGCCAAGCCCCCGGAGAGCATCAGCATCGCGGACGTCATCCGCGTCGTGGACGGACCGCTGGTGTCGGTACGCGGCGTACGCCCGCCGGAGCTGTCGTACAGCGGGCCGGCCGAGTCGCTGCTCCCCCTGTGGATCGCGCTGCGGGCCAACGTCCGGCAGATCCTCGACGGTGTGTCGCTGGCGGATGTCGCCGCCGCCGAGCTGCCCGCCCTGGTGTCCGCGCTGAGCGAGGACCCCGCCTCATGGACAAACCCGTGACGAACCCGTAGAGACCGGACGGCGAGGCAGGGCGCCACAGGCACGACGGAGACCTCTGCCCCCGCGACCTCGCGTCCGGATCCCGACCCCAACTGTCCACCCCTTGAACACCCCTTGCCCCTCCCGGAGTCCGCAAGCATGCTTAATCCCTATTAATCCAGTGGGAAAACTAGGGAAGCCGGGATGACCGCCGGCCCACCTCCCCCGACAGGACGGTGAACGGCGCCATGCCGAAAGAGTCCGCAGCCCGCCCCGCCCCGGCGCCGCCCACCGCGGCGGAGGACGGCATCTGGCTCCGCGTCACCCGGGAGATCGCCGATGACCTGGCCGTCGACGCGCTCGCCCGTGACCGGGCGGGCAAGCCTCCCTTCGACGAGCTCTCGCGGCTGCGCGAGGCCGGTCTGCCGGCCCGGCTGCTGCCCGCCGGCCCGCTGGGCAGGGGCAGTGACTGGCGTACGGCCTGTGCGGTCCTCCGCGAGATCGCGGCGGCCGACAGCTCCATCGCCGAAGTCCTCGCCCGCCACTACGTCCTGTCCTGGTCCCCCCGCTTCTTCGGCACCCCGGAGCGCGCGGAACGCCTCGAACTGCTCTCGGCCGAGGGGCAGTGGCTCTGGGCCGGCAGCACCGACATCCCGGAGCCGGAGCCGGCCTCCCCGACGGACGCCGATCTCACCCTCACGCCCGCCCCCGGCGGATACGTCCTCACCGGGCACAAAAGCCTGGCCACGGGCGTGACCGTCGCCGACCGCCTGGTCCTCGGCGCGCGCTGCGGCGAGACCGGCGACGCGCTGATCGTGTCCGTGGACCCGGCCCATCCCGCCGTAACGGCCGTCCCGGCGCATGACCGGCTCGGGCAGCGGCTGGCCGGAGCGGGCGACATCGGGTTCGACAACGTACGGATTCCCGGGGACCAGGTACTCGGCGCCGTCCCCCGCGACGAGCACGCCCTCTCCCCCTTCGCCTCGCTCGCCCCGTTGGCGTTGCGGCTGGCGCTGGCCCATGTCGCCCTGGGCGCCGCCGAAGGCGCACTGGCCGAGGCGCGGGATGTCAGCCGGGCCACGCCGCACGGCTGGTCCGGCGCGGCCGCGGACGACGGCGGCTACCCGGACCGTCCGGGCCGGGATCCCTATCTCCTCCTCGCCTACGGGGAGTTGGTGACCGCTGCCCACACCGCCGCGGCGGTCGTCGAACCGGCGACGGAGGCCCTGGCGAGGGGGCTGCTCCTGGGCCCGGCACTCGGCGTCGACCAGCGTGCCGATATCGCCGTACTCGTCGCCGCGGCCGAGGCCGTCACCGGCGCGTCCGCCCTCCAGATCACCACCCGCGTCATGGAGCTGGCGGGCGGCGCCGACTCCCCCACCGACGGTCCGGGCTTCGACCGGTTCTGGCGCAATGCACGCGTCCTGACCGCCCAGTGTTCCCCCACCCACAGCCTCCGCGACATCGGCGACCACTACCTGAACGGCACGGATCCGGCCCTGCCGCTGGGGATCTGAGCGGCAGGGCCGGCGTGGGCGCGCCGGTTGGTCCGGCTCCGTTCAGCCCGCCTTCTTGGCGAATTCCGTCGTGTAGGTCTTCGTCAGATCCACCGTCGCGTTCTTCAGATTCGGGTTGAAGGACTTCAGGACGCGTTCGACGGTGGCGGGCCCGTCCGCCGGCATCACGCCGTCCTTGGTGAACATCGGCAGGGTGTCCTTGATGGCCTGGGCATACAGCTGCTCACCGCCCTGGGCGTAGTCGGCGGGCATTTTGGCCGCGATCTGTTCGGGAGTGTGGGTGGACATCCACTTGAGGGTCTTCACAAAGGCGTTGGTGAGTTTCTGGACCGTCTCCTTGTGGCTGTTCACCCAGTCGGTGTTCATATAGAGGCTGGAGGAGGGGTACGGGCCGCCGAGCGCCTGCCGGGAGCCCTCGGGGGTGCGCATGTCGACGAGGACCTTGCCGAGGTTCTTGTTCACGAGCTGCGCGACGGTGGGGTCGGTCGTCATTCCGCCCTGGATGGAGCCCTGTTGGAGCGCGGAGAGGAAGGTCTGGCCCGCGCCGACCGCCACCGGGGTGAAGGAGTTCGTCGGTACGCCGTTCTTGACCGCGAGGTATTTGGTGAGGAAATCGGTGGACGAGCCGAGGCCGGTGACGCCGAGTTTCTGTCCCTTGAAGTCCTTGGGTGAGGCGAGGCTACCGGCCGCCTTGCGGGAGACGACTTCGACCTCGCCGGGGGCGTGCGCGAGCTGTACCACCGATTCCACCTGCTTGCCCTTGGCCTGAAGGTCGAGGGTGTGGTCGTAGAAGCCGACGACGCCCTGGACATCGCCGGAGACGAGGGAGGTGGTGGCCTGGACGCCGGCGGGTTCGGTGAGGAGGGTGACGTCGAGGCCCTCGTCCTTGAAGTAGCCGAGCTGCTGGGTGAGTCTGGCGGGGAGGTAGATGACCTTGTCGAGGCCGCCCACCATGATCTTGATGCCGCCGTCCTTGGCGTCGGCGCCGGCCGGGGAACCGCCGCCACAGGCGGTCAGGGTGGTGAGGGCGAGCAGCGTGGCGGCAGCGGCGGCCGACAGCTTGAGCGGGGTACGCATGGTCACGTCCTTGGGGGTCAGGGGCGGGGTCGGGGGTTCAGCGGTCGGCGGAGGTGTCGGCGGGCTTCCAGCGGAAGAGGCGCTTTTCGAGGAAGGCGAGCAGGCCCTCGGCGAGCAGGGCGACGACGGCGAGGATCGCCATGGCGGCGTAGACACCGGCCGCGTTGAACGTGCCCTGTGAGGCGGAGACCAGCAGGCCCAGGCCCTTGGTGGCGCCGATGTACTCGCCGACGATCGCGCCGATCAGGGCGAAGCCGAAGCTGACGTGCAGGCTGGTGAAGATCCAGGAGGTGGCGGAGGGGATCACCACCTGGAGGGTGACCTGGCGGTTGCTCGCGCCGAGGATCCGGGAGTTGGCGACCAGGTTGCGGTCGACCTCCCGGGCGCCCTGGAAGGCGTTGAAGAAGACCGGGAAGAAGACGAGGACGACGGCGGAGGCGACCTTGGAGGCCGGGCCGAGGCCGAACCAGATGAGGAAGATCGGCGCGAGGACGATCCTCGGCAGTGCGTTGAGGACCTTGATGTACGGGCCGAGCACATCGGCCAGGAACCGGATCCGGCCGAGGGCGATGCCCAGCACCACACCGCCGATGACGCCGATGATCCAGCCGAACAGCGCCTCGTAGAGCGTGTACCAGATCTGCTCCCACAGGGAGCCCTGGGGCGTGCCGTCGATCGCCCACTGGGTGATCTGGTCCCAGATCTTCGAGGGCATCGAGAAGTTGAACGGGTCGATGACGGCGGCGCGGGCCAGCCCTTCCCAGAGGGCGAGGAGGCCGACGAGGAGCAGGACCCGGGTGCCGTGGACGAGCAGGGTGCGGTTGCGGGCGGCGCGCGCCCTGGCCTGGGTGCGGTCGGTACGGACGGCGGCGGGGGCGCCGAGGACCACGGACTCATGCGGCATGGGTGGCGCCCCTTTCACGGGTGATCCGTACCTCTTCGCCGAGCGAGGACCAGATCTCCCGGTAGATCTCCACGAACCGGGGCTCCAGCCGGACCTCTTCGACCCGGCGCGGGCGCGGCAGGTCGATGGCGAACACCTCCTTGACGGTGGCCGGGCCGGCGGTCATCACCACCACCTTGTCGGCGAGGGCGATCGACTCCTCCAGGTCGTGGGTGACGAAGACGACCGAGGCGCCGGTGTCCGACCACAGGTCGAGGAGTTCGTCCGACATCAGCGCCCGGGTCTGGACGTCGAGGGCGGAGAACGGCTCGTCCATGAGCAGGAGTTCGGGGTCGTTGACGAAGGTCGCGGCGAGGGCGACGCGTTTGCGCTGGCCGCCGGAGAGCTGGTGCGGATAGCGGTCCTCGAAGGCCGCCAGCCCGACGCGGGCGAGCCATTCGCGCGCCCGCTCCCTGGCCCGGTCCTTGGGTACGCCGCGGAAGCGGGGCCCGGCCATCACGTTCGACAGGACGGTGCGCCAGGGGAAGACCGCGTCCTGCTGGAAGACGAAACCGGTCCGGTCGCCGATGCCGCGGACCGGCTCGCCGGCGACCAGGACGTCACCGGAGGTGGGCTCCTCCAGGCCGCTGATCAGCGTCAGGCTGGTGGATTTGCCGCATCCGGTGGGCCCGACGACGGCGACGAATTCGCCGCGTTCGACGACCAGGTCGAGATCGCGGACGGCGGTGTGCAGCGCGCCGGACGGGGTCCGGAACGCCTTGCTCGCTCCCCGCAGTTCGATCGCGGGGACGTGGTGGCTGTTCATGGGCCGGGAGGCTAGGAGCGAGGGGGCCGGCGGCGGCAGTCTTGTGGGCGCAAGCGTCTTTCTGCGCGCAAGCACTGTTGTGCTCGTTTTGCTCACGCTAGAACGACCGAAGCGTGACCGAGGGGTGGGCAACCGCTCACCGACGGCTTACGGTGCGGTCATCGCGCCGACATGCGGAAGATTCGCTTCCGCGGGGGCGCGGCGGGCCGGGACGGCGCGGTGCGGTGCGGTGGTACCGGGAGACGAGGGAGGCAGGGATGCGGATGCGTCGGCCCCGTCGGATCTTCGCGCAGGTCCTGACCGCACAGGTGGTCATCACCACGGGGGTGATGGTCCTGGCCACCGGCCTGTTCCTCGCCCCGCTCGGCGCGGAGCTGGACGACCAGGCGATGCGGCGGGCGCTGTCGATCGCCCAGACCACGGCGGCCGATCCGGATCTGGCGCGGGAGCTGGTGGCCACGGGGCCGGATCCGCGCGGGCCGGTGCAGGCGGACGCGGAGCGGATCCGTACGGCGACGAGGGCGCTGTACATCGTGGTGATGGACACCCGCGGCGTGCGCTGGTCGCATCCGAACCCCGCCGAGATCGGGCGGCATGTCTCGACCGACCCCAGCCGTCCGCTCGCCGGGCGCGAGGTCCGGCAGATCGACACCGGCACGCTGGGGCGGTCGGCCCGGGCCAAGGTGCCGCTGCGGGACGGGCGCGGGCGGATCGTGGGCGCGGTGTCGGTCGGGATCGCGTACGACAGTGTGCGCGGGCGGCTGCTCGGCAGCATCCCGGGGCTGCTGCGGTATACGGGCGCGGCGCTGGCCGTCGGCGTCCTGGCGACGCTCGCCGTCTCGCGGACCCTGCGGCGGCGTACGCACGGTGTCGCGTTCGCCGATATCTCCGCGCTGCTGGAGGAGCGCGAGGCGATGCTGCACGGCATCCGTGAGGGGGTGGTGGCCTGTGACCGGTACGGCAGGATCCGGCTGGTCAACGACGAGGCCGCCCGGCTGCTCGGCCTCGATGCGGCGACGGCCGCCGGACGGACGCCGGACGAGGTGCTGGCGCCGGGCCGGACGGCGGACGTGCTGTCGGGGCGGGTGTCCGGGGCCGATCTGCTGGCCGTCAGCGGCGGGCGGGTGCTGGTCGCCAACCGGGTGCCGACGCGGGACGACGGAGCGGTGGTGACCCTGCGCGACCGTACCGAGCTGGAGCTGCTCGGGCG
Source organism: Streptomyces natalensis ATCC 27448 (assembly GCF_000935125.1). GTDB lineage: Bacteria > Actinomycetota > Actinomycetes > Streptomycetales > Streptomycetaceae > Streptomyces > Streptomyces natalensis. The sequence continues at coordinate 733,866 of NZ_JRKI01000029.1, forward strand.
CGAACTGGACAGTACCCAGGGCCTGTTGGATGCGCTGCGCGCGCAGGACCACGAGCATGCCAACCAGCTGCACACGCTGCGCGGGCTGCTGGAGCTGGGCCGGTACGAGAAGGCCGTGGCATTCGTGGCCGAGGTGGCCGGCGCCCACCGGGCGTCCGCGGAGGAGATCGCCGAGCGGGTGCACGATCCGCTGCTGTCCGCCCTGCTCGTCGGCAAGGCCGCCATCGCGGCCGAACGCGGGGTGGCGCTGCGGGTGTCGGCCGCGACGCTGCTGCCCGATGCGGTGGTCGATCCGCGCGATCTGGTGACCGTGCTGGGCAATCTTCTCGACAATGCGCTGGACGCCGTCGCGGCGCCCCGGCGGGCCGGGCCCGCCGGGCCGTTCGCCGGGCCGTTCGCCGAACCGGGTGCCGAGCCGGGTGCGGGGCCCGGTGTCGAGCCCGGTACGGGGCCGGGCACCGGGCCGCTCGCCGAGCCGTTCGTCGAGGTGGAGCTGCGGGCCGAGGGCAGCACGGCCGTCCTGCGGGTCGCGGACACCGGCCCCGGCGTGCCGCCCGCGCTGCGCGAGCGGATCTTCGCCGAGGGCTGGTCCACCAAGGCCGCCGCCTCCGCGCACCGCGGGCGGGGCATCGGCCTCGCCCTGGTGCGCCGGCTCGCCGAGCGGTACGGCGGCAGGGCCCGGGTGACCGCCCGCGCGGGCGGCGGCGCGGTCTTCACCGTCGTCCTGCCCGAGGCCCTCGCCCGGGACGGGACCGCGCACGCTCCGGGCGCCGCCGCCACGGCGGACGCCCGGCTCACGGCCGCCGGCGAACCACGCTGACCGAGGGAGGACCCATGAGTGAGCGAAGCGAGCGAAGCATCGAGAGGTGCGCGCACCTCGAAAGCGTGCGGGCCGAGCGGAGCGAGGCCGGCGCATGAGTGACGCCACCGTGATCGACGTCCTGGTCGTGGACGACGACTTCCATGTCGCCGAGATCAACGCCGCCTATGTGGCCCAGGTCCCCGGCTTCCGCGTCACGGGCCGGGCCCATACCGCCGCCCAGGCGCTGGCGGCCCTGGAGCGCACCCCTGTCGACCTGGTGCTGCTCGACCACTATCTGCCGGACGAGACCGGTCTGACCCTGGTACGGCGGCTGCGCCAGCTGGGCCACCACGCCGACGTGATCATGGTGACGGCGGCCCGCGATGTGACCACCGTGCAGGACGCCATGCGCTGCGGCGCGTTGCAGTACCTGGTCAAGCCGTTCGGCTACTCCGGGCTGCGGGCCAAGCTGGAGGGCTATGCCGCGCTGCGCCGCACCGTTGCGGGCGTCGGCGGGCGGGGCGAGGCCGGCCAGGAGCAGGTGGACCGCATCTTCGGCGCCCTGCGGACCGCCGAGGCCCCGTATACGGAGCTTCCCAAGGGCCACTCGGCGGCCACCGTGGACCTCGTCCGCCAGGTCCTCGGCGGGGCCGCCCACCCCCTGTCCGCCCACGAGGTGGCCGCCCGCGCCGGCGTCAGCCGCTCCACCGCCCAGCGCTACCTCAAACACCTCGAACGCACCGGGCACATCACCCTGACCCTGAAATACGGGGACACCGGGCGGCCGGAACACCGATACCGATGGGCGAGGGGGCGGTGACGGCGGGCCCCTGCCATACGGCCCATTTGCCACGAATTCGGAGCATCTTGACAGGAACCGGGGCACGATTTATGCACATGGTGTAGGTGGCTTGCTCTCCGTACCGGCAGGTGAGAGGGCCTGTTCAGCGGACCGTACGACGCAGCCGCCGCTGCCCCGCGTTGGCGACCGCTCCGGGAGCGGGCGGGGCCGCAAGGTGAGGAGAGGACCATGGCACGCGCAGTGGGTATTGACCTCGGTACGACGAACTCGGTGGTCAGCGTGATGGAGGGCGGTGAGCCCACCGTGATCGCCAATGCCGAAGGAGCCCGGACCACGCCGTCGGTGGTCGGGTTCGCCAAGGGCGGCGAGGTCCTGGTCGGCGAGATCGCCAAGCGTCAGGCCGTGACCAACGTCGAACGCACCGCACGGTCGGTCAAACGCCATATGGGCGACGCCCAGTGGCGGTTCCCGGAGAAGGGCGATATCGACGGCAAGCGGTACACCGCGCAGGAGATCTCCGCACGCGTGCTGCAGAAGCTCAAGCGCGACGCCGAGCAGTACCTGGGCGAGGACGTGACCGATGCCGTCGTCACCGTACCGGCGTACTTCAACGACTCCCAGCGCACCGCGACCAAGGAGGCCGGCGAGATCGCGGGCCTGAAGGTGCTGCGGATCGTCAACGAACCGACCGCCGCGGCGCTGGCGTACGGCCTGGACAAGGAACACGACCAGACGATTCTGGTCTTCGACCTCGGCGGCGGCACCTTCGACGTCTCGCTGCTGGAGATCGGCGACGGCGTCGTCGAGGTGAAGGCCACCAACGGCGACACCCACCTCGGCGGCGACGACTGGGACCAGCGCGTCGTGGACCATCTGGCCAAGCAGTTCAAGAACGCCTACGGGATCGATCTGGCCCAGGACAAGATGGCCACCCAACGGCTGCGCGAGGCCGCCGAGAAGGCGAAGATCGAACTGTCGGCGGCGACCGAGACCACGATCAATCTGCCCTATCTGAGCGCCTCGCCGGACGGGCCGCTGCACATGGACGAAAAGCTGACGCGGGCCCAGTTCGAGCAGCTGACCAGCGATCTTCTGGACCGGTGCAAGGCGCCGTTCCACAACGCCGTCAAGGATGCGGGGATCAAGGTCTCCGACATCCACAATGTGATCCTGGTCGGCGGCTCGACCCGGATGCCGGCGGTGACCGAGCTGGTCAAGGAACTGACCGGCAAGGACCCGCACAAGGGCGTCAACCCCGACGAGGTCGTCGCGATCGGTGCCACGCTCCAGGCGGGTGTGCTCAAGGGCGAGGTCAAGGACGTCCTCCTGCTGGACGTCACCCCGCTGTCCCTCGGTATCGAGACCAAGGGCGGCATCATGACCAAGCTGATCGAGCGCAACACCACCATTCCCACCAAGCGGTCGGAGATCTTCACCACCGCCGAGGACAACCAGCCGTCGGTGCAGATCCAGGTGTTCCAGGGCGAGCGCGAGATCGCGGCGTACAACAAGAAGCTCGGGATGTTCGAGCTGACCGGTCTGCCGCCGGCCCCGCGCGGTGTCCCGCAGATCGAGGTGTCCTTCGACATCGACGCCAACGGCATCATGCACGTCACGGCCAAGGACCTCGGCACGGGCAAGGAGCAGAAGATGACCGTCACCGGCGGCTCCTCGCTGCCGAAGGACGACATCGACCGGATGGTCCACGAGGCCGAGAAGCACGCCGAGGAGGACCGCCGGCGGCGGGAGGGCGCGGAGACCCGCAACCAGGCCGAGCAGCTGGTCTACCAGACCGAGAAATTCCTCAAGGACAACGAGGACAAGGTCCCGGCCGAGACGAAGACCGAGGTCGAGGCGGCGGCCGGGGAGCTGAAGGAGAAGCTCAAGGGCGAGTCCGCCGAGGGCGACAACACGGCCGAGATCCGCACCGCCACGGAGAAGCTCGCGGCCGTCAGCCAGAAACTCGGCCAGGCGATGTACGCCGAGGCCCAGGCCGCACAGGCCGCCGGCGGTGCCGAGGGCGCCGCTGCCGGTGAGCAGGCCAAGGCCGAGGACGATGTCGTCGACGCGGAGATCGTCGACGACGACCGGGAGGGGGGAAGCGGACGATGACCCGCCGGACCGACCCCCCGACCGGCATCCGGGGCCTGCCCCGCCCACCGCTGTCGCTCGTCCCGGACCGGCCGGACGACAGTCCCGCCGTCCTCCCGGCGCGCACGCCCCAGGGCAGGAAGAGCGGCGATACGGACCGCGTCGCGCCCCCGGGCCGCGAGCCCGCCGCCGTGCAGTCGGTGTCACCGAACGCCGCGCTCCGCGCCGAGCTGCACGAGCGCACCGCCGATCTGCAACGGGTGAAGGCCGAGTACGACAACTACCGCAAGCGGGTGCGCCGCGACCGCCGGGCGGTCGGGGAGATCGCCGTCGCCAATGTGCTGGAGCGGCTGCTGCCCGTGCTCGATGCCGTCGCCGAGGCGGCCGAGCAGGGCGAGCTGACGGGCGGATTCCGCCGCGTGGCGGAGGCGCTGGAGGCGGAACTGGCGGCCCTGGGGCTGGAGTCCGTCGGCAGGCCTGGGGCGCCCTTCGACCCGACCCTCCACGAGGCCGTCACGTATACGCCCGCCGACGGCGGCGGGGGCGGTCCCGCCGCGGTCCCGGCCCCGGACCGCGCCGTTTGCGGGGAGGTCATCCGGCCGGGGTACCGGGTCGGCGACCGGCTGCTGCGGCCCGCGCAGGTGGCGGTGAGGGACGAGCCGATGTCCGACGCGCCTCGCTCAGGGTGACCGGATGATCAGGGAAGGCGGGTAGCCGAACCACTCCGAGCAGACGGATCGCTCCGAGCAGACGGATCGCTCCGATTAGACGGATTGCTCCGAGTGGACGCGCCGCTCACCGCTCGTGTTCCACCAGCGTCTTGAACTGCTGGAGATCGCTGCGCAGCCCCCGCTCGATCGCGGCGGCCTGGGCGAACCCCTTCGGCCCGCCGAAATCGTCCTTGATGGTGCCCGGGTCGTATTCGAACCGGGCCTGGACGCGGGTGTGCTCGCGGTCGATCGGCAGCAGCGAAACGGAACCGGCCAGGTCAGGGCCGCCCGTGGTCTGCCATGACATGACCTTCTCCGTGGTGCGGTCGGTGATCTCGAGGTCGAGTTCCCTGGTCCGGCCGCCCGCCTCGAGATCCAGATGGGTCCGTTTGCCCTCCAGATGGGCCTCGCGCACACCGGCCACGTACTGCGGAATGCTGTCCACCCGGTGCAGGCAGTCCCAGGTCTTGTCGACGGGAGCGCCGATGTCTACGTGTTCTTCGAGCGTGCTCATCAGGCACCTCACAGCTCGGTTCACGGCTTCGGATGATGTCTCCAGGGTGCTCCGGGCGGACGGCGGAGGCGACCCGGGCGCGGCACCGCCCGCCCGGCGCCTGCGGGCGGGCGGGCGGCCGCTCAGCCGACGTGGACGCGCGGCCGCCGCGCCCGGTCGGGCTCCGCCTCGCGCAGCACCTCGCGGGTGACGGGTGCGACTTCGCCCTGGCCGAAGAGGAAGAAGCGCAGGAACTGGGCGAAGGGGTTGCCCTCGGTCCATTCGAAGTAGATGTGCGGCCGCTGTCCGGTGAGGTCCCGTACGTGCAGCAGCAGCGCGGCCAGCGCGTTGGAGATGGTGGAGCTGTCGAGGCAGAGCACCCGGTAGCGGCCGTGCAGGACCTCGCCGCGGACGCGCAGCTCGCTCTCGAACTCCGACGGGTCGCCGACCGTGACCTCGACGAAGATGAGGTCGTCCTCGGAGGGAATGTCGTTGTCGCTGCGGATCTGCTGGAGCTTGTCGCAGTACTCGGCCACATCGCGCTGGTCGGGTTCGTTGGCGATGAGGCGGATGCCGCGCCGGGCGGCGTCGCGGAGGAACCGTTCGGCGGTCTCGTCGAGGACCACGCTGGTCACCCGCAGCTCGAAGGCGCGGGCGACGCGGGAGAGGAACGACACCAGGATGATCCCGGCGATGAAGCAGGCACCGATCTTGACACCGTCCGGCCGCTCGATGACGTTGACGACCGTGGTGTAGAGGAACACCGCCGAGATCACGGCGAAGCCGATCGTCCAGCCGCGCTGGCGGGCCCGGTGTGCGGCGATGGTCACGGCGATCGCGGCGGAGCTGATCAGGACGAGCACACCGGTGGCGTAGGCGCCGCCCTGCGCGTCGACATCGGCGTTGAAGAGCCATGTCACCAGGAACGCGACCAGCGTGAACACCAGTACCATCGGGCGGACCGCCCGCGCCCAGTGCGGGGCCATGCCGTAGCGCGGCAGATACTGCGGCATGAGATTGAGCAGCCCGGCCATCGCCGAGGCACCGGCGAACCACAGGATCGCGATGGTGGAGACGTCGTAGACGGTGCCGAAGGCGTTGCCCAGGTACTCGTGCGCGAGGAAGGCCAGTGCGCGGCCGTTGGCCTGACCGCCCGGCTTGAAGTCATCGGCCGGGATCAGCAGCGTCGTCACGAAGCTGGTGAGGATCAGGAAGACGCTCATGATCACGGCGGCCGTGGTGAGCAGCTTCTTCGTGCCACGGATGCGGCCGGTGGGACGCTGCTCGGTGTCGTCGGCGTCGCCCTCGACATGCGGCATGACCGCCACGCCGGTCTCGAAACCCGACATGCCCAGCGCCAGCTTGGGGAAGACCAGCAGGGCCACGCCGACCATGGCGACGATGTTGCCGTGCTGGACGGTCAGGGCCTGGGACCAGTCGGTGACGACATGCGGCGCCTGGGCAACGTGCCACAGTCCGACGGCGACCACCACGACGTTGAGGCCGATGTAGAGGCCCACCAGGACCACTGCGACGCCGACCGCCTCCAGGAAGCCCTTCATGAAGACCGCGCCGAGCAGGGCGACCAGGATCAGGGTGACGATCATCTGCTGGTTGTGCAGGACACCGGTCAGATGCGGGTTCTCCACGAGGTGGGTGGAGGCGTCGGCGGCCGACAGGGTGATGGTGATCAGGAAGTCGGTGGCGGCAAAGCCCAACAGGGTCAGGACGAACAGCTTGCCCTTCCAGAACGACAGCAGCCGCTCCAGCATCGCGATCGAACCCTGTCCGCGCGGACTCTCCTCCGCCACCCGCCGGTAGACCGGCAGCGCACCGGCCAGCGTGACGATGACCAGGACGATGGTCGCGACGGGTGACAGCAGACCGGCGGCGAGGGCCGCGATACCCGGCTGGTACCCGAGGGTGGAGAAGTAGTCGACGCCGGTCAGGCACATCACCCGCCACCACCGCTGCCCCTTGTGGGCGGGCTCCTGCTGGGGCTGCCCGCCCTGCTGGTGCTTGGCCATGTCGGCCAGGCCCTCCAGCATCCATGCCCGCATCCGTTGTCGCGCCGAGGCCCTGGGGGCAGCCTCGGCGGGGGCGGGGGTGGCCATGGGTGTGCTCCTTGTCGTGTGTGCGAAGGCTCTCGCGTATGTGCGAAGACTCTCGGCCATCGGCGAGAGGGACCGGTTCAGCGTACGCAGCCGGGCCGGCGGGGTGTGCGGCGGCATGCCGTCCGGGCGTTCGGGGCTCCGACGGACCGACGGTCGGGGCTTTCACGGTCCCCGACAGGCGCTCCGGCCGGGCGTTCGCGGTCCCCGAAGCACCCGCTGTCAGGACATTCGGGATCCCCGACAGGCCCTCCGGCGGGGCACTTTGGGGCCCGCCGCCGGGAGTGCCCGGGGCCCTGCGTACGATCTTGGTCCCCGCCACGCCCCGGCCCCGCCGCGTCCCCGCACGCGTACCCCGAAGGGAACTCCCGACGTGACGTCCCCCTCCCCCGCACCCACCCGCACCCGCGTCGTCGTCATCGGCGCCGGTCCCGCCGGGCTCACCGTGGCGAATCTGCTGCGCGGCGCCGGGGTCGACTGCGTCGTACTGGAGGCGGAGAGCCGCGAGTTCATCGAGCGGCGGCCGCGCGCCGGGTTCATCGAGGAGTGGGCAGTCCGCGCGCTGGCCCGTCACGGCCTCGCCGACCGGTTGCTCGAACGGGCCGAGACCCAGGCGCAGTTCGAGTTCCGCTTCGCCGGGGAGCGGCATCTGATGCGTACCGCGGAACTGTCGGGCAGCCGGCATTTCGTCTATCCGCAGCCGCTGTTGGTGACCGATCTGGTCGCGGCCTACGCGGACGCCGCGGGCGGCGACATCCGCTTCGGCGTACGGGAGGTGCGGCTGCACGACGTGGACGGCGAGCGGCCCGCGGTGTCCTACCGCGATCCGGTCACCGGCGAGCGGCAGCGCATCGAGTGCGAGCTGATCGCGGGGTGCGACGGGGCGCGCGGGGTGAGCCGGGCGTCGATACCCGCCGGCCGGACGGTCCTGACCCGGCACGACCACGGGGTGGCCTGGCTCGCGCTGCTCGCCGAGGCGCCGCCGTCCGCGGAGGGCGTGGTCTTCGGCATCCACGAGAGCGGGCTGGGCGCCCATATGGCCCGTAGCCCCGAGATCACCCGCTACTACCTCCAGGTCGAGCCCGGCGAGCGGGCCGAGAGCTGGTCGGACGCGCGCATCTGGGACGCGCTGCGCACCCGGCTCGCGGCCGCCGGTGCCCCGCCGCTGACCGAGGGGCCGCTGGTGGAGAAGGTGGTCCTGGACATGCACAACTACGTGGTCGAGCCGATGACGTACGGCCGGCTCCATCTGGCCGGGGACTCGGCACATCTGGTCGCGCCGATCGCGGCGAAGGGCATGAATCTTGCGATCAATGACGCGCTGCTGCTCGCGCAGGCGCTGATCGCGCACTTTCAGGGGGACGGCAGCGGCCTCGCCGAGTATTCGCAGGCGTGTCTGCGGCGCGCGTGGCAGTACCTGGAGTTCTCGCAGTGGCTGTCGGAGGTGCTGCACGGCGCCTCGTCGGGCGACCGCTTCCGGGCGGGCACGGCCGCGGCGCGGCTGCGGCGGCTGCTGGGCTCGCGCTCGGCGGCGGAGGCGTTCGCCGGGCTGTACATCGGCGAGGAAGCGGATCTCTGAGCGGCGGCCAGGCGCGGCGGGGCAGGGCGGCGGAGCAGGGGCGGGCCCGTTTGCCCGCCGTAGCGGGCGGCAGCAGGCTGGAGGCATGGCATCCGGTGCCGGTCCCCAGCTGCCGGACATCGTCTCCGGCTGGGCCGTCGAACGGCCCGGACCGGTGGCCTCCGGGCCGCTGGTGACGGTGCGGCGTGCGCTTCCCGGTCCCGGTCCCGGCGAGCTGGCGGTGCGGGTGGAGGCGTGCGGGGTGTGCCGTACGGATCTGCATCTGGCGGAGGGGGATCTGGCGCCGCACCGGCGGTCGACCGTGCCGGGGCACGAGATCGTGGGGCGGGTGGCCGCGACCGGCAGCGGTGTGAGCGGCTTCCGCGTCGGTGACCGGGTCGGCGGGGCCTGGCTGCGGGAGACCTGCGGCGCCTGCCGCTACTGCCGCGCGGGCCGGGAGAACCTGTGTCCGGCCTCGCGCTACACGGGCTGGGACGCCGACGGCGGCTTCGCCGATGCGGCCCTGCTGCCCGCGGACTACGCCTATCCCCTGCCCGGCGACCGCGACGCCACCCAGCTGGCGCCGCTGCTGTGCGCCGGGATCATCGGCTACCGGGCGCTGCGGCGCAGCGCGCTGCCGCCCGGCGGGCGGCTGGGGATCTACGGCTTCGGGGCGTCGGCGCATCTGGCGGCGCAGGTCGCCCTCGCCGAGGGCGCCACCGTCCATGTGCTGACCCGGTCCGCCCAGGCGCGTCAACTCGCCCTCGGGCTGGGCGCGTCCTCGGCCGGCGATGCCTATGGCCGCCCGCCCGAACCGCTGGATGCGGCGATCCTCTTCGCACCGGTCGGCGATCTGGTGCCGGTGGCGCTGGCGGCCCTGGACCGGTCCGGCACGCTGGCCGTGGCCGGTATCCATCTCAGCGACATCCCCCCGCTCACCTACCAGCGTCATCTCTTCCACGAACGGAATCTGTGCAGCGTCACCTCCAATACGCGCGAGGACGGCCGGGAGTTCCTGCGGACGGCGGCGCGGATCGGCATCCGGGTCACGGTCAGCCCGTATCCGCTCAGCCGCGCTCCGCAGGCGCTGGCGGACCTGGCGGCCGACCGGGTGCACGGGGCCGCGGTCCTGGTACCTGGCTGATCCGGGCCGTTCCCCGAACTCGGCCTGGACGTTCCCGACTAGCTCCCGTCTCCCCCGATGCCGCACCATGGAGAAGAAGCGGTAAATGGTGAAATGTCCGATGAGGTGGGGCCGGGTCCGTCCACCCCGGCCCCGAGGGCGGGTACGGCGACCGTGGCTTACGACGACGGCTTCCCGCGTACGGAGGCGGTGCAGGCAGTGACCGCGCGGGTCCTTGGGTTCTCCGGGGCCGAGCTGACCGCCGTCTATGTGCCGGCCGATGCCGAGGGGGACGGCGATCTTCAGCTGGCCGGGACGGCCGGGGGCTGGGGCCTCCCCTACGGACTGCCGCCACGCTGCGCGCGGTCCGGCGACTCCCCCGTGGCCACGGCCTTCCGTACCGGGGTGCCGCTGTGGCTGGGGCCCGGGGAGAGCGCGGCCGACGGGTCGATGGGCGTGCTGCCGCTGGGCGGGGACACGCAGCGGCTGGGCTGTCTGGTGGTCGTGGACAAGCGCCCGGACGCCTTCGGCGCGGACCGGCGGCGCCTGCTGGAGCTGCACGCCGACCAGGTCGCGGCGGGGCTGGAGGCGGTGGCGGCCCGGGACCTGGGGCGGGCGCAGGCGGCCGGCGGCGGGCGGCTGGGACCGGGGCTGGAAACACTGCGGGGCGGCGCGTTCACCCTGGGCCTGAGCACCGGGCGGATCGCCGCGGATGCGCAGGTCCTGGCGCTGTTCGGGATTGCACCGGAGGGGTTCGACGGGCGGGTGGAGACGCTGCTGGCGCGGACCGCGCCGGACGATGTGCCCGCGCTGATGGCGATCGTGGAACCGGACCGGCTGCCCACGCCCGGCCAGCAGCTGTCGTTCCGGATCCGCCGCCCCAATGGCGAGCTGCGCTGGCTGAGCCTGCGCTGCCACGTGCTGATGGGCGCCACGGGGGCGCCGGAGCGGGTGCTGGGCGTGGTCGCCGATGCGGCCTCCCTGCGGCCCACTGCCGACGAGGTCGCCATTGTGCGGCGGCTGTCGGCGGCGCTGGCCGGGGCGACGACCATCCGGGAGGTGAGCCGGGTGGTGGTCGCGGCGCTGCGGAGGCCGCTGGGCGCCTCCCGCGTGGCGGTCGCCGAACTGGAGGCCGACCGGTTCGTGGTCACGGTCCTCGATCCCCCCGAACCCGACGCCTGGCCCGAGGAATGGCGCAGCGAATGGCGCTCCGAGTGGCCCGACGCCTCCCGTCACCGGCTGCCCACGCTGGAGGCCGCGCTACGGGCCGGGCAGGTGGCCCTGTGGCCTCCGGGGGCCGCCCTGGAACCGGGTCTGGCGGATGTCGGGCCCGGCGGGCTGGCCGTGCTGCCGCTGCCGGCCGACGGCCGGATGGCCGGGGTGTGCCTGGTCGGCTGGGACGAGGAGCACCGGTTCGGGCCGGAGGAACGCTCGCTGCTGACCGCGACCGCGGGGCTGGCAGGCCAGGCACTGGTGCGGGCGCGGGCGCTGGACGCCGGGCACGAGCTGACCACGATGCTCCAGCGCAGTCTGCTGCCGCGCAAGCTGCCCAAGCTCGCGGGCGGGGTGGCCGCCGCCCGTTATCTGCCGGCCACCGTGGGCCTGGAGGTGGGGGGCGACTGGTACGACGTCATTCCGCTGTCCGACGGGCATGTGGCGCTGGTCATCGGCGATGTGGAGGGCCACAGCGCGGGCGCGGCCTCGATCATGGGCCAGATGCGCACCGCGATCCGGGCGTATGCGGTGGAGGGCCATCCGCCGGACGTGGTGGTCTCCCACACCAACCGGCTGCTCGTCGGCATGGAGACGGATCTGTTCGCCACCTGCTGCTATGTCGATCTGGACATGGAGGAGGGCATCGCCTGGTTCGTACGGGCCGGGCACCTGCCGCCGCTGCTGCGGCATCCCGACGGCCGTACGGAGGAGATGGAGATTGCGGGCGGGCCGCCGCTGGGGGTGGTCGCCGACGGGGAGTTCCCGCTGACCGAGGTCGGTCTGGCGCCCGGCACCGTACTGGCGCTGCTGACCGACGGCCTGGCCGAGTCGGCGCACCTCCCGCTGGAGGAGGGGCTGCGCAAGGTCCGCGAGGTGCTGGGGGCGGCGGATCCGTCCGATGCCGGGCGGATGGCCGATGAGCTGCTGGGCAGCGCGAAGCGCCGCGATGACGACGTGGCCGTGCTGGTGCTGCGCTACGACGGGATGCGGGTGCGTCCGACCCGGGCCCGGTGGGCGGTGTGGCGGCTGCCGGACGCGGTGATGCACGCCCGCCGGTTCACCGCGCGCACCCTGCGCTCCTGGGAGGTGACCCAGGAGATGGATGTGGCGCTGCTGGTGGTGTCCGAGCTGGTCACCAACGCCATTGCGCATACGCAGGGCGAGGTGCGGCTCGATCTGACGCTGGTCGAGGACCGGCTGCGGATCGCGGTGAACGACGCCTCGCCGCGGGCGCCGGTCAAACCGGGGAGCGTGGACTGGGAGGCGACCGGCGGCCGCGGGCTGCTGCTCGTCGAGGCGATGTCGCTGGTGTGGGGCTCGGTGCCGCTCAGCGGCGGCAAGCAGGTGTGGAGCGAGATCGCGGTGTCGCCGCGGGAGCGGCAGGCCCAGGGCGGCGCGGAGGAGGGCGGCTGAGATGGGCCTCGGCATCCGGCACGCCGTCGTCGTCCTGGCCGGGCTGTGTCTGGCCGTCGGAGCCGGCGCCTGCGGACTGGCCCGTGAGGCGGGCGGATCGAACCAGCACCCGGCCGGCGGCCTGACGATCGGTCTGCTGCTGCCCGACTACACCTCCCGGATGCAGAAGTTCGACAAGCCGCTGGTCGAGAAGCGGATTCAGGAGCGGTGCCCGGCCTGCCGGGTGGAGTTCGCCAGCGCGCAGCACGATGTGGCCACGCAGCAGGCGCAGGTCGACGCGATGATCACCAAGGGGGTCAAGGTGATGATCCTCGACGCCGTCGACTCCAGATCCCTGCGCCACTCCATCGAGAACGCCCACCGGGCGGGCATCAAGGTCATCGCCTACGACCGTCTCGCGGAGGGCCCGATCTCCGGCTATGTCTCCTTCGACGGGGACCGGGTCGGCCGGCTCCAGGGCCAGGAGCTGCTGCGGGCGATGGGCGCCAAGGCGCACGGCGGCCAGATCGTCATGATGAACGGGGACGTCAGCGACCCCAATTCCGCCTGGTTCCGGCAGGGCGCGCTGGCCGTGCTGCGCGGCAGGGTGCACATCGGCAAGGCGTACGAGACCACCGGATGGCGGCCGGAGGTCGCCCACACCAATATGTCCGGCGCCATTTCGGCCCTGGGCGCCGACCGTATCGACGGGGTGCTGTCCGCCAACGACGGTCTGGCCGCGGGCGTCATCTCCGCGATGAAGGCCGCCAAGATGCAGCCGCTGCCGCCGGTCACCGGACAGGACGTCGAGCTCTCCGCCATCCAGCGCATCGTCCGGGGCGAGCAGTACATGAGCGTCTACAAGCCCTTCGTGTACGAGGCGAACGCCGCCGCCGACATGGCCGTCGCACTGGTCCACGGCAAGAGCCTGGCCCCCATCACCCGGCACACGGTCAACAGCCCCACGACGCGGGGCGTCCCGGCCGTGCTGCTCACACCGATCGCGGTGACGGTGCACAACGTCAAAGGCACCCTCGTCAAGGACGGGATGTACACGGTCGATCAGATCTGCACGCCCCCATACGCGGCCGCCTGCGCGAAGGCCGGCCTCACCAGATAAGGCGGTATCCATGTCCGCTCCGCCGCTGCTGGCGCTGCACGGGATCTTCAAACGGTTCGGCGCCGTCCAGGCCCTCCAGGACGTCGAGCTGGAGATCCGCGCCGGGCAGGTCGTCGCGCTGGTGGGCGACAACGGCGCGGGCAAGTCGACGCTGGTCAAGGTGATCGCCGGGGTCGCTCCGGCCGATGCGGGCATGATCGAGTGGGACGGCCGTCCGGTCCACATCACCCGCCCGCACGACGCCCGGAACATGGGCATCGCCGCCGTTTACCAGGACCTCGCGCTCTGCGACAACCTCGATGTGGTCGGCAATCTCTTCCTCGGCCGCGAGATCCACCGCGCGGGTGTGCTGGACGAGGTGGAGATGGAGCGCGTCACCCTGGAGCTGCTCGACACCCTCGCCATCCGGATGCCCGGCGTCCGGCGGCCGGTCGCCTCGCTGTCCGGAGGCCAGCGCCAGACCGTGGCGATCTCCCGTTCGCTGCTGGGCGCGCCCCGTCTGGTGCTGCTCGACGAGCCGACCGCGTCCCTGGGCATCGAGCAGACCTCCCAGGTCCTGGACATGGTCGACCAGCTGCGGGAACGCGGGCTGGGGGTGCTGCTGGTCAGCCACAACATGGGCGATGTCAAGGCCGTCGCGGACTGGGTGGCGGTGCTGCGGCTGGGCCGCAACAACGGGTTCTTCGATGTGACCAGCACCTCGCACGAGCAGATCATCTCGTCCATCACCGGGGCCACCGACAACGCCGTCACACGCCGTCAGACACACGGGTGGGAGCTGGAGCTGTGAGCCGCACCTGGACGCCGGGAAAGCACAAGCCGGCCGACACCGCGCCCCGGCCGCCGGGACGGTTCGGGCACCGCGTACGGGGCGCCGCCGCCTCCCTGGGCCGCCGCTTCCGCAGCGGCGAACTCGGCTCGGTCCCCGTCGTGCTCGGCCTGCTCATCGTCTGGATCATCTTCGAGGCGCTCAACGCCGACTTCCTCTCCCCGCGCAATCTCTCCAACCTCAGCGTGGACATCGTCGGCACCGGCCTGATCTCGATCGGCATCGTCTTCGTCCTGCTGCTCGGCGAGATCGATCTCTCGGTCGGGTCGGTGAGCGGTCTGGCGGCGGCCGCCTTCGCCGTACTGAACGTCAACCGGGGGATGGCGGAAGGGCTCGCGGTGCTCCTGGCCGTGCTCGCGGGCACCGCCATCGGCGCCGTCCAGGGGTTCTTCTTCGCGAAGGTCGGTGTGCCGTCCTTCGTGGTGACCCTGGCGGGCCTGCTGGGCTGGAACGGGCTGATGCTCTACATCCTGGGCACCAGCGGCACCATCAACCTCTCCGACAAGGGCCTGGTCGCCATGCTGACCGGCCACTACTTCACCCATGTCGCCGCCGCCTACGGCCTGGCGGCCCTCGGCACCGCCGGGTACTTCCTCGCCTCGTACCACGACGCCCGGCGCCGGCAGGCGGCCGGCGTACCGTACCGGCCGATGCGCGGGATCGTGTGGCGCACGGCCCTGCTCGCCGCGATCGCCCTCGCCGTGGCATGGGTCCTCAACCAGTTCGAGGGCCTGCCCCTGGCGCTGCTGATCTTCCTGGTCTTCCTGGTGGGCCTGGACTGTGTGCTGCGCCGTACGCCCTACGGACGGATGATCTTCGCCCTGGGCGGCAGCGTCGAGGCCGCCCGCCGTACCGGCCTCAACGTCGCCCTGGTGCGGATCTCGGTCTTCATGATCTCCGGCACCATGGCCGCGATCGGCGGCCTGTTCCTGGCCTCCCGGGTCTCTTCGGCCAGCCAGACCTCGGGCTCGGGCAATCTGCTGATGGACGCCATCGCCGCCGCGGTCATCGGCGGGACCAGCATGTTCGGCGGCCGCGGCCGCACCTGGTCGGCGCTGCTGGGGGTGCTGGTCATCCAGTCGATCGCCTCCGGCGTGGCCCTCATGGGCATCCAGACCGCCGTCCAGTTCATGATCACCGGCGGGGTGCTGCTCGTCGCCGTGGTCATCGACTCGCTCTCGCGCCGCGCCCAGAAGGCCCACGGCCGGGTGTGAGGCGGCGGCCCCGGCCATGACCCATCGGACGGGCCCTACCACGGCCTGGCGCCTTCGGCGAGCGCAGCGCGGCACCCGGTGGGGGCATTCCGGCGCGGTTGCGGATGGCGTTCCTCTGCGCAAAGCATGGAGAGGAATGTGCGCTCTCGAAACATCTTCCCGACATGCCTTCTCGAAAAGCCTCTGCTCGAAGGGACGGCAACCTCATGGTCATGGAATACGGACAGCATTGGGGCTTCGCCGCCGACAGCGGCCGCCTCGGCGCGGCGGTCGGTGAGGCCATGCGTGCCGTGGAGGCCCTGAGCGATACGGTCGAATACGCCCCGGAGGGCTATCAGCAGGCCCTGGACGCCCTGCGCCGCTACCCCGACGAGGAAGTCACCGCGGTGTTGCGGCGCGGCTGGGAAACCCTGCCGGAGTCCGCCTATCCCGACCGCTGG
The DNA here is from genome assembly GCF_000935125.1 of Streptomyces natalensis ATCC 27448. Classification (GTDB taxonomy): domain Bacteria; phylum Actinomycetota; class Actinomycetes; order Streptomycetales; family Streptomycetaceae; genus Streptomyces; species Streptomyces natalensis. The sequence goes on from NZ_JRKI01000029.1 coordinate 749,766, forward strand.
GGCGTCGTCCAGGTGCTCACGGACCTCCGGCTCACCTCCGCCACGGAGGTGTTCGAGACGATACTGACCACGCCCATCCCGCCCGAGCGCACCCCGCAGTACCCCTACCCCTATTCCACCGTCGGGGAGGAAATCACCCTCCGCACCACGGCCGTTGAAGGGCTGACCCGCCTGGCCGCGCAGGACGATCCCGGTGCCGTGGACCTCCTCATCCGGCATGTCACCGATGACGACCGCAGCATTCAGACCGCGTGTGTGCGGGCGCTGCGGGACCTGGGCGAGGACGCCGGGGTCGATGTGTCGCCCCTGGTGCCGGACGAGGTCCAGGAGTTGCTGCGGCGACCGGGCTGACGGGTCGAAAGGATGATGCGCCATGACCGACATCCAGGACCGCGGGCAGACGACCATCGCCGACGTCGTCGTCGCCAAGGTCGCCTACCTGGCCGCTGTGGACGTCCCCGGCGTCCACGCGCTGGGCAGCGGAATCTCCCGGTCCGTCGGGGCGCTGCGCAAACGCGTCCCCGGAGGACCGGCAACCACCGTGCACGGCGTGAAGGTCGAGGTCGGCGAGAAACAGGCGGCGGTCGATCTGGACCTCATCGTCGAGTACGGCGAGATCATCCGCGAAGTGGCCGGTGCCGTACGGGAGAGCGTGATCCTCGCCGTCGAGCGGATGACCGGCTTCGAGGTGGTCGAGGTCAACACCGCGGTGAGCGACGTCAAGCTGCCCGAAGAGGAGGAGGAGGCCGAGGCGGAACGCGTGCGGTAGCGCGCCCGCCCCGCGTGCGGGAGCGGGGCGGTCCGCAGCGCCCCGCTCAGCTCGGCCTCAGCCTCAGCCGGTCGTCGTCAGACCGTGCCGGGCCAGCAGCGGTCCGAGGTCCGGATCGCGGCCGACCACGGCGCGGAACGCCGCCATCGGATCGACGCCGGCGCCCCTGCCGAGCAGTTCGCGGCGGAAGATCTCGCCGCTCTCGCGCACCGTCTTGCCGTTCTCCCCGAACCAGCGCACGGTGTCGGCGTCCAGTACCTCGGCCCAGCGGTAGCCGTAGTACCCGGCCGCATAGCCGCCGGCGAAGATATGGGCGAAGTAGCCGGTGCGGTAGCGCGGCGGGATCGCGGGCAGGGCGACGCCGTAGCGCTCCAGCGCGGCCCGCTCGAACGCCTCGGCGCCGTCCGCGTCAGGCAGTTCACCGTCGGCGGGCAGGGTGTGCCAGGCCCAGTCGAGGAGCGCGGCCGCCAGATGCTCCACCACCCGGAAGCCGACGCCGAAGTCCTCCGCCTCGCGCAGCCGGGCCGGCAGATCGGACGGCATGGGCTCGCCGGTGCGGTGATGCCGGGCGTAACGGGCCAGCACCTCGGGCCACTCCGCCCACATCTCGTTGACCTGGGAGGGGAACTCCACGAAGTCACGCGGCACACGGGTGCCCGACAGCAGCGGATAGCGCACGTCGGAGAAGAGTCCGTGCAGCGCGTGGCCGAACTCGTGGAAGAGGGTGGTGACCTCGCTCCAGGTCATCAGCACGGGCTCGCCGGCCGGCGGACTGGCGATGTTGAGGTTGTTGATGACCACCGGTTTGTGGCCCAGCAGCCGGGACTGGGGTACGAGGGAGTCCATCCAGGCACCGCCGCGTTTGGACGCGCGGGCGAAGAAGTCGCCGATGTAGAGCCCGAGCGGGGTGCCGTCCGCCTCGAACGCCTCGAAGACCCGGGCGTCGGGGTGGTGGGCGGCCAGATCGCGGCGCTCGGCGAAGGTGATGCCGTAGACCAGCTCCGCGGCATGGAAGACGCCGTCCCACAGCACCTTCTCCAGCTCCAGGTACGGGCGGAGCGCGGCCGCGTCCACGGCGAAGCGCTCCTTGCGGATCCGCTCGGAGTAGAACTGCCAGTCGGCCGCGCGGATCCCGGCCACCCCGGCGGCCTCGGCCAGCTCCGCGCCCTCGCGCTCGGCGTTGGCGACGGCCGGGCCGATCATCCGGGCGAACATCTCCTCGACGGCCTCGGTGGTGCCCGCGGTCCCGTCGGCGACCACCCAGGCGGCATGGCTGGGGTGGCCGAGCAGCGCGGCCCGTTCGGCGCGCAGGGTGGCCAGCCGGACGGCGACCGGGCCGTTGCTGACCAGTCCGCGCCCCAGGGAGGCGGCAAGCAGCCGCTCGCGCAGGCCCGGGTCGGTCAGGGAGGCGAGCTGGCTCTGGTTGGAGAAGTTCTTGAGGCTGAGCAGGAACCCTTCGCGGCCCCGGGCCCGGGCGTCCTCGGCGGCGGCCGCGATCTCGTCCTCGGGCAGGCCGGCCAGCTCCTCCGCGCTGTCCACGGCCACGGCGGCCGCGGCGGTGTCCGCACGCAGATTCTGCTGGAACTGCGTGCACAGCGAGGCGATTTCGGCGTTCAGCTCGCGCAGCCGTCCCTGCTGCTGCGGGGTGAGCCGGGCCCCGGCCCGGATGCGCAGGGTGTGGTGGCGCTCCAGGACACGCGACTGCTCCTCGTCCAGTCCGAGCTGTTCGCGCCGGGCATGGAGGGCGTCGAGCCGGGCGAACAGGGCCGGATCCAGGAGCAGGGCGTCGTCGTGCGCGGCCAGCCGGGGGGCGATCTCGGCCTCGATCGCCTGGAAGGCGGCGTCGGTGTCCGAGCTTGCCTTGTTGCTGAACACCCTCCGCACCCGGCCGAGCACGGCGCCGCTGCGCTCCAGCGCCTCGACGGTGTTCTCGAAGGTCGGGGGCTCGGTGGCGGCGCCGATGGCCGCCACCTCGGCCAGCTGCTCGGACATGCCGCGCTCGAAGGCCGGCAGGAAGTGCTCCTGCCGGATGCGCGCGAACGGCGGCAGCTCGTAGGGCAGTTCGCTCGGCTGGAAGAAGGGATTCGACGTCACGAAATCGAGCGTACGCCCCGGAGCCGTCCCGGGTCCGGCGGTTGTGGACAGCGGCGGCCGGCGGGCCCGCCACCGGCCGCCGCGTCCCTCACACCGCCCGGTTCATGCGGTCTCGTTCCCGCCGTCCTTCTGTCTCGCGGCCGGGGCGGCGTATCCGGCCGACTGCAAGCGGATCCTCGCGGCGGCGGGGCGGGCGGGCGGGCGGGCGGGCGGGCGGTGCAGCATGCGCGGGAGATGACGCCCGGCTCTTTCGACGCCGTGGTCGACGCCTGCCGGGAGGCGGGCTTCCGCCCGGTGCTGGACGACACCGCCTCGGGTTCCCACGCCTGGGCCGGTGTCGCCGCCGGGCGCGGGATCAACCTCGTCGTGGCGTCGCCGGCCCATCAGCTCCCGCGCGGCATCACGCTCGTACCGCTGGCCGAGCCCCGCCCCGGCCTGCGGATCGACGCCGTCTGGCGGGCCGACCAGCCGCATCCGGCGGTGCCCGGTTTTCTGCACGCCTGCGCCGAACCGGCCCGGCGGAAGGGGTGGCCGACGGGCGGGTGACGGGGCGGTCACAGGGGGCGATCCTTCGACATGCCGGGGACCGCGGAGCCTGGTTGGCTGAGAGATGAGGTAGGGCGACTTTCGCCAACGACCAAGGAGTGATCATGGGCGCTACGGACGAAGCACGTCAGCGTCTCCAGCAGATGCGCGAGAAGGCCCAGCAGCTGACCGAGGCCGCGGAGAAGACCACGGACCCCAAGGAACGGCAGCGCCTCCAGGAGAAGGCACGCAAGCTCAAGAGCCAGACCGAGCAGGAGAGCAGCATGGGCGGCGGGGACATCTTCCCCTCGCAGTGAAGACAGCTCGTCGTGAAGACGGCTTGCAGTGACGTCAGCTCGTCGTGAAGACGGCTCGCACTGAAGACAACTCGCAGTAAGGCCGACGCGGGTGGCCCCCGGCCCGTAAGGACCGGAGGCCACTTCTCTTGCCCGGAGGCCGAGTTGGCCCGCTGACCACGGATGCTTCCCGGGACATCCGACACATCCGCCCCCGCTGCTTGGGTGATCATCCGACCCTGGCCGAGGAGCCGGTTGTCCGCCGACGCCGCGTGGTTGAGTCTTCCCATGGCTGACAAGACCGCTGTCCCCGACCTGGCCCCCGCCCCCGCGCCCGCGGTTCCGCAGGCCCTGACCGACGCGCCCGGCTACCAGGTGCGCCGGCTCCACCAGGCGTATGTCGCGCTGTGGGGACGCGCGGTGGACGCGACGCTCACCGGGCCGCAGTTCGCGGTGCTGACGGCCGTGCATGCGGCTCCCGGACGCGACCAGCGGTCGATGGCGTCGGCGGTGGCGCTGGACACCTCCACGATGGCGGATGTGGCCCGCAGGCTGGAGAACCGCGGTCTGCTCGTCCGCCGTACCGACACCGCCGACGGCCGCCGCAAGCTGCTGTACCCGACCGATGAGGGAGAACGGACCCTGCGCGCCGTCCATGAGCGCGCCCGCTGCCTGGGCGAGCGCCTCCTGGAGCCGTACGACGACGAGCGCCGCGCCGACCTGTTGCGTCTGCTCACGTCCCTGGCCGACCGCTGGGAGGGCCTGGCCACGGGCTGCTGACCGGCCCCGGACGTCCCCCGTCCGCGGGCGCGCCGCCCGCCGGAAGTCGTGGTGCCATGGAGAGACAGTCCGGCACGGGAATCCGGCAACGGCCCGGCTGACGAAGGGATACGTCACCATGAGCGGCGCGCCGTCGCCGGCCGCGTGCCTGCGTTCGCTGCGGGCCGTGGTCCTCGACACCGACGGGGTGATCACCGACTCCGCGCGGGCGCACGCGGCCGCCTGGAAGGGCGCCTTCGACGCCGCTCTGGAGGCCGCCGGCGGGCAGCGGCCGTTCGATCCGGTGGGCGAGTATCTGCGGTATGTCGACGGGCGGTCGCGGCAGGACGGGGCGGCCGCGTTCCTCGCCTCCCGTGGTCTGCGGCTGCCGCTGGGGGAGCCGGACGATCCGCCGGGGACCCGGACCGTGCGGGCGGTCGCGGCCCGTAAGGACGCGCTGTTCACGGCCGGTGTGCGCGCGGACGGCGTCGACGCCTGGCCGGGCACGGTGCGGCTGCTTCAGGTGCTGCGGCGCGAGCGGGTGCCGTGCGCCGCGGTCTCCGCCTCCCGGCACGCGACCGCGCTGCTGTCGGCGACGGGGGTGCTCGCGCTGCTCGATGCCGTGGTGGACGGCAACGAGGCGCAGCGGCTGGGCCTGCCGGGCAAGCCGGATCCGGCGCTCTTCCTGGAGGCGGCCCGGCGGCTGGAGGTGCCGGCCCGGGACGCGGCCGTGGTGGAGGACGCGCTGGCCGGCGTGGAGGCCGGACGGCGGGGCGGCTTCGGCCTGGTGGTGGGCGTGGACCGTACGGGCAGCCCGGCCCGCGCGACCGATCTGCGCCGCAGCGGCGCGGACCTGGTCGTGGCCGATGTGGGCGAACTGCTGACCTCCGGGGAGGGCTGATGGACTCGGGCTGGACCTGGTCGTACGAGGGCTACGACCCGCAGGCGGAGCGGCTGCGGGAATCCCTGTGCACGCTGGGCAACGGCTATTTCGCCACCCGGGGCGCGGCGACCGAGACGCTCGCCGGCCCGTTGCACTACCCGGGCACCTATGCGGCGGGCTGCTACAACCGGCTGACCTCACAGGTGGCGGGCCGGCAGATCGAGAACGAGGACATGGTCAACCTGCCGAACTGGCTGCCGCTGCGCTACCGCATCCGCCCCGACGACGCGCCTCCGGGCCCATGGCTCTCCCCCGACCACGAGCAGCTCGCGGAGTTCCGGCAGACGCTGGATCTGCGGCACGGCACGCTGACGCGCTGGTCGACGTACGAGGACGAGGACGGGCGCCGGCTGAAGGTGAAGCAGACCCGGCTGGTCCATATGGAAGATCCTCATCTGGCCGCGCTGCGCACGCTGTTCACCGCCGACGGCTGGGCGGGCCAGGTCGAGGTGTCGACGGGGATCGACGGCGATGTCCGTAACGAGGGGGTGGCGCGCTACCGGGAGCTGGCCAGTCGGCACCTCGGCGACTGGGAATGCGGACGCGAAGGGTCCGACATCGTGTGGCTGAGCTGCCGCACCCTCGATTCGGACGTCCGGATCGCACTGGCCGCCCGGATCCAGGTCGGCTCGGGGCGGGGCGTGCCGCCTCGTACGACCGCGCACACGGCCGAGGGGATCGGCCAGCGGCTGCGGCTGCCGGTCCTCGGGACCGGCGGAACCGCCGTCGTCGACAAGACGGTCACGCTGTACACCTCGCGCGACCCGGCGATCGGCAGCCCGCTGGAGGCGGCCGTGGACGGCGCGCTGGCAGCCCCGGAGTTCCCCCGGCTGCTGGCCACGCACCGGGCCGCCTGGGAGCACCTGTGGCAGCGGGCGGAGCTGGAGGTGCCCGGGGAGGCGGGCGAGATCCTGCGGCTGCATCTGTTCCATGTGCTCCAGACGCTGTCCCCGCACACCGCCGAACTGGACGTGGGCGTCCCGGCCCGCGGGCTGCACGGCGAGGCGTACCGCGGCCATGTCTTCTGGGACGAGCTGTTCGTGCTGCCGTTCTTGAACCTGCATCTGCCGGAGGTCTCCCGGGCGCTGCTCGACTACCGTCACCGGCGGCTGCCCGCGGCCTGCCGGGCGGCGCGGGAGGCCGGCCGGGCGGGGGCGATGTACCCGTGGCAGAGCGGCAGCGACGGCCGGGAGGAGACCCAGCAGCTGCACCTCAATCCGCGCTCGGGACGCTGGCTGCCCGACCATTCGCATCTCCAGCACCACGTCGGCTCGGCCGTCGCCTACAACGTGTGGCAGTACTGCCAGGCCAGCGGCGACCGGGAGTACCTCTACGGCCACGGCGCGGAGATGCTGTTGCAGATCGCCCGGTTCTGGGCCGACTGCGCGCGCTGGGACCCGGCGCTCGGCCGGTACCGCATCCACGGGGTCGTCGGTCCGGACGAGTACCACGACGCCTATCCGGGCGCGGCCGAACCCGGGCTGGACGACAACGCGTACACCAATGTCACCGCCGCCTGGGTGCTGATGCGGGCGCTCGATCTGGGCCGGGAACTCCCCGAGGCGTTGCGCCGGGAGCTGTGCGAGCGCGAGCACCTGCGCGACGATGACCTGGCCCGCTGGGACGATGTCGCCCACGGGCTGTATGTGCCCCACCACGACGGCGTCATCAGCCAGTTCGCGGGCTATCAGGAGCTCGCGGAGCTGGACTGGGCGGAGTACCGCAGGCGTTACGGCGACATCCGGCGGCTGGACCGGATCCTGGAGGCGGAGGGCGACACCGTCAACCGCTATCAGGCGTCCAAGCAGGCCGATGTGCTGATGCTCGGCTATCTCTTCTCACCGGACGAACTCACCGAGGTCTTCCGCCGGCTCGGCTACACCCTCGACGACGACATCTGGCGCAACACCGTCGCCTACTACCTCTCCCGTACCGCCCACGGCTCGACGCTCAGCGCGCTGGTGCATGCCTGGGTGCTGTCGCGGGTGCGGCACGCCGACGCCTGGTCGTACTGCGAGGAGGCGCTGACCGGCGATGTCGCCGACCTCCAGGGCGGCACCACCGCCGAGGGCATCCATCTGGGCGCGATGGCGGGCACCCTGGACCTCGTCCAGCGCGGTATGACCGGCCTGGAGACCCGCGACGAGGCGCTGTGGCTGGCCCCGGCGCCGCTCCCCCAGCTCTCGAAGTTCGCGGTACGGATCCGCTACCGGCGGCACTGGGACATCGGGCTCCAGCTGCGCGCCGAGCGGGTCCGGGTCGCCGTACCGGACCTGGGGAACGGGACGGTCGAAGTGCGGCTCGGCGGGCGGCTGTTCACCGTCGCCCCGGGAACGACCCGCTGGCTGGACCTCCCGGCCACCTCCGGCTACCCCACCCGATGAAGCCCGGAAGAAGCCCGGAGAGCCCCTAGGGCGTCCCGAGGCAGCCCCGAGGAAAGGAGCCCGCCATGACCGCCAGCACGGATCTGCTCATCGATGCCTTCGGGCGCATCCGGGAGAGCGTCGACGATGTGCTCTCCGGACTCGGCACCGCCGAACTCGGCGCCCGCATCGAGGACGAGGCCAACAGCATCGGCTGGCTCGTCTGGCACCTCACCCGGATCCAGGACGACCACCTCGCCGATGCGGCCGGCACCGAGCAGATCTGGACCGCGCAGGGCTGGTACGAGCGGTTCGGGCTGCCGTTCGCGGACTTCGACACCGGTTTCGGCCACTCCCCCGACGATGTGGCGGCCGTCTCCGGCATCGGCCGGCAGCTCCTGAACGGCTATCACGGCGCGGTGTACGACAACACGGTGCGCTACCTCAAGGAGCTGCACGTCAAGGACCTGGAACGGGTCGTCGACGAGGGCTGGGCACCACCGGTCACGCTGGGGGTGCGGCTGGTCAGCGTGCTCGCGGACGATCTCCAGCACGTGGGGCAGGCGGCGTTCATCCGCGGGGTGCTGCGGAGGGCGTAGGGCGGGCCTGCGCCTGCGCCTGTGATCAGCGGGCGCCCTCGGCGCTGGAGGCGCGCACCACGAGCTCGGGCGTCAGGCGTACCGCCCGGCGGGAGGCGAAGCCGGCCGGGCGGTGGGTGAGCAGGCGGGTGGCCTCGGCGGCGAGTTCGGGGACCGGCTGGCGGACGGTGGTCAGGGCCGGGTCGGCCAGGCCCGCCAGGGGGATGTCGTCGAAGCCGGTGACCGCGACCTCGCCGGGGACGTCGGCGCCCAGTTGGCGCAGCCGCTGGAGGGCGCCGACGGCGATGAGGTCGTTGGCGCAGACGACGGCGTCCGGGCGCGCGGGCCACAGGCGGTCGACGGCGGCGCGGCCCCAGGCGACGGAGAAGTCACCCAGTTCGGTGCGGCCGGGCGCCTGCGGGCCGAAGGCGGCGGCGCCGGTCTCGTAGGCCGCCCGCCGTTCGACGGCCGTGGACGCGGTTCCGGCGGCGCCGATGAAACAGGGGCGGCGGCGGCCGGTGGCGGCCAGGTGGTCCAGGACGAGGGCCATTCCGGCGGCGTTGTCGACGGCGACGGAGTCGGCGACACCGGGGCCGCAGCCGCGGTCCAGGAGGACGAGCGGGACGCGGGCGGCCGCCTCCAGGACGGCGTCCCGGCTGTGGTGTTCGTCGGCCGGGATCAGCAGCAGGGCATCGATCTGCCGGTCCAGGAGGGCGCCTATCCGGGCGGCCTCGGTCAGCGGGTCGTCATCGCAGTCGGCGAGCAGGACGGCGCGGCCCTCGGCGTGCAGGGCGTGCTCCAACTCCCGTACCAGGGAAGGGAAGAAGGGGTTGGTGATCTGCGGCAGGACCAGGCCGACGGTGCCGGTGGAGCGGCTGCGCAGGGCGCGGGCGACCTGGTTGGGGCGGTAGCCGAGGCGTGCGGCGGCCTCGCGCACCGTGCGGGCGGTTTCGGCGCCGACCGGACGGGTGCCGGCCAGGACGCGGGAGACGGTGGCCACCGAGCAGCCGGACGCCCGTGCGACGTCCTTCAGGGTCACTTCGGCCACGCTGCTGCGCCCCTTTGCGCTCGGTCAGGACCCGGGTCGGGCCCGGGTGGCGGCAAACGTTATCACCGCCCTTCCAGCGCGTCCGCGCCGATGAGCAGCAGGTCATATGCCTCACACTCCGTTGACATTCGGCCGGTCGATGGGCGAAATTCCCGGAGAACGTTTTCCCGGGGTAGCAGCCTTCTGCGGGCGCGCCTACGAGACGTCACCCCCGCACCACCACCGCAGAGCAAAGGGGCTCCTCCGTTGGCCAGAAAGATCATTCTCGACTGCGACCCGGGGCACGACGACGCCGTCGCCATGCTGCTGGCGCACGGCAATCCGGACGTCGAGCTGGTCGCGGTGACCACCGTGGTCGGGAACCACTTCCTGGAGAAGGTCACGCGCAATGCGCTGTCCGTGGCCACCATCGCCGGTATCACCGGCGTCCCCTTCGCCGCCGGCTGCCCGCGTCCGCTCGTACGCGACATCCAGATCGCGCCGGAGGTCCACGGCGAGACCGGTCTGGACGGCCCCGAGCTGCCCGAGCCGGCGTTCGCGCCGGACCCGCGGCACGCCGTCGACCTGATCATCGACACCGTCATGGCACACGAACCGGGCGAGATCACCCTGGTGCCGACCGCGGGGCTGACGAACATCGCGATGGCGGTGCGCAAGGAGCCGCGGATCGCGGAGCGGGTGCGCGAGGTCGTGCTGATGGGCGGCGGCTTCCACGAGGGCAACTGGAGCGCGGTCGCCGAGTTCAACATCAAGATCGATCCCGAGGCCGCCCACATCGTCTTCAACGAGAAGTGGCCGGTCACGATGGTGGGCCTGGACCTGACCCACCAGGCGCTGGCCACCCCCGAGGTCGAGGCGAAGATCGCCGCCGTCGGCACCGAGCCCGCGCGCTTCGTCCTGGAGCTGCTGGACTTCTTCCGCGAGGCGTACCGCGAGAACCAGGGCTTCGAGCACCCGCCGGTGCACGACCCGTGCGCGGTCGCCTATGTCATCGACCCGGACGTGATGACCGTCCGCAAGGCCCCGGTCGACATCGAGCTGCGCGGTGAGCTGACCCTCGGGATGACCGTGACGGACTTCCGCGCGCCGGCGCCCGCCGACTGCACCACCCAGGTGGCCGTCACGCTCGACCACGAGCGGTTCTGGAACCTGATCGTGGACGCCCTGGAGCGGATCGGGGAGGGCGGCGCGGCATGAACACCCTGACCACCGACCGCCGCCCGGCCGAGGCGGCCAAGGGATCCGGCGTCCGGATCTCCGTCCTGGTCATCGCGCTGCTGGCGGCATGTTTCGCGTTCCAGCTCAATGCGAGCATGCTCAGCCCGGCGCTCACCAGCATTCAGGAGACCCTCGGCGCCAGCCCCGCGGAGATCGGTCTGACCCAGACCGCGTTCTTCACCTCCGCGGCGCTGTTCTCCCTGTTCCTGCCGCGCCTGGGCGATGTCGTCGGCCGCCGCAAGGTGCTGGCCGGCATGCTCGGCCTGATGGCCGTGGGCTGTGTGGTCGCCGCGCTGGCGACCAGCGTCCCGATGCTGTTCGCCGGCCGCATCATCCAGGGCGCCTCCGGTCCGGTCGTCCCGCTGTGTCTGATCATGCTGCGGGTCGAGGTCACCGAGCCCAAGCGGTACGGCACCCTGCTCGGCGTGATCACCGCCGTCAACGGCGGTATCGCCGGTGTCGACTCCCTGGCCGGCGGCTATCTCGCCGACCACCACGGCTTCCAGTCGGTGTTCTGGGCGATGGCGGTGGTCGCCGCGGTGGCCACGGCGCTGATCGCCACCCTGACGCCCGAGTCCAAGGCGCCCGAGGCGACCCGTATGGACTGGCCCGGCGTCGCCTTCCTCGTCGTGTCCATCGGTGCGCTGCTGATCGCGCTGAACGAGGCCGGCAAGCTCGCCGCGGCCGACTGGTCGCTGATCGCGGTGCTCCTGGTCGTCGCCGTGGCCGCGTTCGCCGCCTTCTGGCGGACCGAGAACGCCAGCGGCCATCCGCTGGTCGCCACCCGGCACCTCAAGCAGCGCGGCACCTGGGCGACGCTGCTGACCACCGTGCTCACCATGACCGGTGTGTTCGCCGTGATGAACGGCCTGATCCCGGCGTTCGCGCAGGACGCCCGGGCCGGACTGGGCATGAGCGCCGAGCAGTCCGCCTGGTGGACCCTGACGCCGTACGCGCTGGCCGGTCTCGCCATGGGCCCGGTCGCCGGCCGGCTGGCCGCCACCTTCGGCTACCGCCGTGTGCTGCGCTGCGGCCTGGTCGGCTCGGTGGCGACCGTCGCCTTGATGTTCCTCACCCTCGGCAGCCACTCGCGTCTCCTGCTGCTGGCGGCCTCCCTCCTGGTGGGCATCGCCTACGCGGGCGTGGCGAACATCGTCCTCAACGGGCTGGGCATCGTCCTGTCCCCCCGCGAGAACCCGGGCTTCCTGCCCGGTCTGAACGCGGGCGCCTTCAACCTCGGCGCGGGCCTGAGCTTCGCGCTGCTGTACGCGGTGAAGACCGCCTGCGACCCGGCGGACGCCACGTCCCACGCCGGGTACACGGCCGGCATGATCGCGGGCGTCGTCATCATGGCCCTGGCCATCGCGACGTCGTTCCTGATCCCCAAGCCGGTGGCCGCCGAGACCACCGCCTGAGCACGCCGCCACCGGGTCACCGCCCGTCCCCGAGACAGGCGGTGACCCAGGCGTGGAAGGCCCCGATGTGGTGCTCGCTGGGCACCAGCACCCCGCCGTCGCGGTAGGCGCGGGAGTCCATGGCGGGCTGGGTGCGCTCGCAGGCGGCGAAGTCCTGGGCGTTGACCCGGTGGAAGAGCTCGACGGACCGCGAGACATCGGCGCCGGAGGCGACGACCTCCGGCAGATACAGCCAGTCGCATTCGACGCGCGTCCGGTCGGCGGCCATCGGGAACATCCGGTGGACGATGACATGGTCGGGGACGAGGTTGAGGAACGTCTGCGGGCGGACGGTGACCGCGTAGTAGCGGCGGTCCTGGGCGTCCTCGATCCCCGGCAGCCGGCCGAAACCCGCGCTGCCGTCCACGGTGAACCCGGCCGCCTCCTCGGCGAATTCCGCGCCGTGTCCGACGTAGCACTGCGCGGCGAGTCCCTCCGCGAACTCCGGGAGCACCTCGGTCAGTTCGGGGTGGATGGTCGCGCAGTGATAGCACTCCATGAAGTTCTCGACGATCAGCTTCCAGTTGGCCCGCACGTCGTAGGTGATCCGCTTGCCGAGGGCGAGGCGCTCGGTGCCGTAGCGGTCCAGGGCGGCGGCGTCGCCCAGCCGTTCGGCCGCCGCGCCGATCACCGTCTCCTCGAACGACGGCGGCTGATCGGCGAGGCACACCCAGGCATACCCCAGCCATTCGCGCAGCGGGACGGCGACCAGACCGCGGGCGGTGCGGTCGAGGTCGGGCATCTTCCGGAGGTTGGGGGCGGCCACCAGGCGGCCGTCGAGGTCGTAGGTCCAGGCGTGGTAGGGGCACTGGAGGCTGCGGCGGACCTCGCCGGACTCGTCGGTGCACAGCTGCGCGCCGCGGTGCCGGCAGACGTTGAGGAAGGCGCGCAGCGCGCCCGAGCGGTTGCGGGTGATCAGTACGCTCTCCCGGCCGATGGGCACCGTACGGAAGGCGCCCGGCCGCTCCAGGTCGGCGGCGCGCACCGCGCAGCACCACAGCCGCTCGAAGATCTTCTCCTGCTCCTGACGGAAGAGGCCGGGGTCGGTGTAGTGGTGGCCGGCGAGGGTGGCGATCAGGGTGGGGGACGTCGGGGTCGTCGTCACGGGCGTACTCCTGGTGTGATCGAGCTCGCCTCCGGGGCGGACTCAGGCGGGCGCGGCGGCGAGGCGGTGCGGGTCGAACAGGCCGATGGGGTGCGCGGTGGCACCGGTCAGGGCCAGGTCGGCGAGGATCTCGCCGACGACGGGCACGAACTTGAAGCCGTGCCCGGAGAACCCGCAGGCCACGGTGACCGAGTCCGGGTGCGCGGGATGCCGGGCGAGGACGAAGTGCTCATCGGGAGTGTTGGAATACATGCAGGTGGCGGCCTTGAGGAAGGTGCCGGGCAGATCGGGGAGGCAGCCGGACATCCGGTCCGCCATGGCCGCCACCTCGTGGTCGTGCACCGTGCGGTCGATGGTCTCGGGAGTGCAGACGGTGCCCTTGCGGAAGAAGGCGACCTTGGCGCCGAGGTCCGGTCCGTCGATCGCGGGGAAGCCGTAGACCTGGACCCCCGCCGCGTCCTCCCAGATGTAGACGGGGTGGTGCGCGGGCAGGAACGGGCGGATTCCGCCGCGCGGTTGGAACCAGTACATGAGGTGCCGCTCGATGGTGAACGGCACCCCGAGGTCGGTGAGCAGCTGCGGCGCCCAGGCGCCCGGACAGATCACCAACTGGCCCGCGGTGTAGGTGTTTTCGGCGGTGTGGACGCGCACGCCGTCGCGGTAGGGCTCCCAGCGGACCATCGGCTCGTCGAAGTGCAGCGCGGCGCCCTGCCGGGTGGCGAGCTGGAGGTGCGCGGCAACCAGGTTCTCGGGGCGGACCAGGCCCGCCCGCCGCTCGTACAGCGCGACCTCGTCGTCGTGCGGGGTCAGGGTCGGGAAACGACGGCGGATCTCCGGGGCGTCCAGCATCTCGTGGGGCAGATCCCACTGGAGGGCCGAGCGCAGGGAACCGGCCACCGTCCGCGAGGCGGGGCGTCCGACCATCACCCCGCCGCACAGGGTGGCGATCTCCCGGCCGGTCGCCCGCTCCACCTCCGCATACAGCTCGTACGCGCGCAGCAGCAGCGGCACATAGGCGGGGTCCTCGAAGTAGGACTGCCGGGTGAGGCGCGAACCGCCGTGGCTGGAGCCGCGGTGGTGGACCGGGCCGAACTTCTCCAGGCCGAGCACGCGGGCTCCCCGTGCGGACAGATGGTGGGCAGCGGCGCTGCCCATACCGCCGAGACCGATCACGATCACGTCATGGGTGGGGGACATGGTGGCCTCCTCGCGGCGACTGCGCTCACGTCAGGATGTGGGTCATCTTCGCGTCGAACAGCGGCTCTTCGGCGACGGTCGCGGGGAGCCGCGCACCGAAGTACTCGATATGGACGCCCGTGCCGGGGGCGAGCGGCGGCAGCCAGGCGTAGGCGATGCAGCGGCCGAGGGTGTAGCCGTAGGCGGCGCTGGTGACGTAACCGGCCACGGCATGGATGGGGGCACCTCCCGTGCATGGGGGTCCCCCCGCTCGAGCGGAGTCGAGAGTGGGGGAGGAGTCGAGAGTGGGGGAATACACCGGTTCCTTGCCGAGGACGACCGCCGCCGGGTCGTCGAGGAGGAGGGGCGTCAGCGTACGGGCCAGCGGGGCGTCGTCCAGTGCCGCCCGTCCCAGGAACTCCTTGTCCCGGCGGACGGCGAAGCCGAGGCCCGCCTCGTACGGGGTGTGCTCGTCGGTCATGTCCACGCCCCAGGCGCGGTATCCCTTCTCCAGCCGCAGGCTGTTGAACGCGCTGCGCCCGGCGGCGATCACCCCGTGCTCCCGGCCCGCCTCCCACAGCGTGTCCCACAGCCTCAGGCCCAGGTCGGCGGTGGTGTACAGCTCCCAGCCCAGCTCGCCGACGTAACTCAGCCGCAGCGCCGTCACCGGCACATGGCCGAGGTAGGTCTGCCGGGCGCGGAAGTAGCCGAAGCCCTCGTGGGAGAAGTCGTCGCGGGTGAGCGGCTGGACGAGGTCGCGGGCGAGCGGCCCCCATACGCCGATGCAGCAGGTGCCGGAGGTGACGTCGCGAAGGTGAACTCCGGCGGGCGCATGGCGCAGCAACCAGTCCAGGTCGGAAGGGGAGTTGGCGCCGATCTGGAAGCGGTCGTGGGCCAGGCGGGCGACGGTGAGGTCGGAACGGATGCCGCCGGACTCGTCCAGGAGGAGGGTGTAGGTGACCGCGCCGGGCTTTTTGCGGACGTTGTTGGTGGTCATGTGCTGGAGGAAGTCCAGGGCGCCGGGGCCGGTGACCTCCAGTCTGCGCAGCGGAGTCATGTCGTAGAGGGCGACCCGCTCCCGTGTCGCCCGCGCCTCGGCGGCGGCGATCGGCGACCAGTACCGGGCCGACCAGGCGTCGCGCTCGGGGAGGCGGATGCCGTCGGCGAGCGGGGCGTTGGCCTCGTACCAGTGCGGGCGCTCCCAGCCGCCGCCTTCCAGGAAGTACGCGCCGAGTTCCTGCTGACGGGGATGGAAGGGGCTGGTGCGCAGTGGGCGGGGGTGCTCCATGGGCTGGAGCGGGTGGATGATGTCGTAGACCTCGACGAAGTTCTGGGCGCCGCGATCGGCGGTGTAGGCGGGTGAGCGCTGGGCGTCCTCGAAGCGGGCGACCTCGCATTCGTGGAGGTCGGCGGCGGGGCGGCCGTCGGTCATCCACTCGGCGACGGCCTTGGCGGCGCCCGCGGAATGGGTGACCCAGACCGCCTCGGCCAGCCAGAATCCGCGCAGCTCACGGGATTCGCCGAGGAGGGGCATGCCGTCGGGGGTGAAGGAGAAGACGCCGTTGAAGCCGCGCTCGACGGTGGCTTCGGCCAGCGCGGGCAGCAGGTCGAGGGCGTCCTGCCAACTCGGGGCGAAGTCCTCCTCGGTGAACGGCAGCGAGGACGGCATGAGGTGGGGGTCCCTCCTGCTCGAACGCAGCTGTGAGCTTGGGGGAGCCTCGTCGTAGGCAGGGACCCTGAGGGGGTCGACGGGCATCGGGCGGTGGGCGTAGGAGCCGATGCCCAGGCGGCTCCCGGAGGGGTCGAGATGCTCGCGGAAGTACAGATCGCGGTCCTGGAAGCGCAGGATCGGCCGGATCGCCTCGGTGCCCGGGGCGTGGGCGCCGGTCAGTTCGGGCAGCGGTGCGGTCGTGGCGTACTGGTGGGCCAGCGGCAGCAGCGGGACGTCCACACCGGCCATCGCCCCGATCACCGGGCCCCAGAATCCGGCGGCGGAGACGACGTGGTCGGCGGGGAAGGTGCCGCGGTCGGTGACCACCGCGGTGATGCGGCCGTCCGCCTTTTCGAGGCCGGTGACGGTGTGCCGGTCGAGGAAGCGGGCGCCGCGGCTCTCGGCCCGTGCGATCTGGGCGCGGCAGGCGGGCAGGGCGCGGGCCAGGCCGTCGTCGGGGGTGTGGAAGCCGCCGTGCAGGCGGGTCTCGTCCAGCATCGGCCACAGCTTTTTGCACTGCTGCGGGGTGAGCAGTTCGCCGCGTACGCCCCAGGAGGCGGCGAGTCCGGCCTTGCGGTGCAGATCTGCCCAGCGGGCTTCGGTGGTGGCGATTTCGAGGCCGCCGACGGGGAGGAAACAGGGCAGTCCGTCGGCGTCGAGGGAGCCGAACTTCCGGACGGTGTAGGCGGCGAACTCGGTCATGGTCTTGGCCGGATGGGTCTGGAAGACCAGGCCGGGGGCGTGTGAGGTGGAGCCGCCGGGGGCCGGGAGCGGGCCCTGTTCGAGGACGGTGACCTCACTCCAGCCGCGGGCGGTCAGCTCGTCGGCGAGGGAGCAGCCGACGATGCCGGCGCCGATGACGACCACGCGGGATCGGTGTGCGGGCGTACGGGACATGGCCCTCCTCCTGGCGACGCCAGTGTTGCGCACTGCACGACTGGTTGCGCGATAGGAGACATCGCGCGCCGGGAGACATCGTGAAAGCGGCGCCTCGGCAGCGTCAAGAGGCCCGGGACGGCTCGTCACAAAAGGCCGGTTACGGACGCGGACACGGCGGCGGGGCCGAAGCAGCCGCTCCGGCCCCGCGCCCCTCCCCCAGCCGTCTGCCGGGGGACCCCCACCTCGCTTCGCTCGCCCCTTGCGCCTCAGCCGCTCAACAGGCGTATCCCATCCGCCGCGAGAGCTCCGCCGCGGCGACGACGGTGCGCTTGACCACCTCCGCGAGCCGGTCCTCGGCCAGCCGGTAGGCGGGCACCGACACGCTGATCGCCCCGATGACCGTCCCGTCGTGCGCCCGTACCGGCGCGGCCACCGCACGCAGCCCCAGCTCCAACTCCTCGATGGCCAGCGCGTATCCGCGGTCGACCACCTCCGCCAGCTCCCGGCGCAGCGCCGCGGGCGAGGTGAGCGTCCGCTCGGTCAGCCGGGGCAACTTCCGTGCCAGATAGGCTTGTTGGACCGCATCCGGCTGATGGGCGAGGAGCGTCTTGCCGCTGGAGGTGGCGTGCAGCGGGGTCCGCCGGCCGAGCCAGTTCTGCGCGGTGACCGAGGCCGGGCCGCGGGCCTGCATGATGTTGACGGCGGCGGTCTTGTCCAGCACCGCGATATTGACCGTTTCGCCCAGCTCGTCGGCGAGGCCCCGGCACACCGGGGCGCCCTCCTGCGAGATGTCCAGCCGTACGGCGGCCGCCCCGGCCAGCCGCAGCACCCCCGCGCCCAGGTAGTACTTGCCGCGCTCCTGCTCCTGCGCGACCAGCCCCCGGTTCTCCAGCACCCCGAGCAGCCGGAACGCGGTCGATTTGTGCACGCCCAGCTCGTCGGCGACCTCGGTCACCCCGGCCTCTCCGTGCCGGGCGAGGATCTCCAGGACGCTCACCGCGCGGTCCACCGACTGCACCGCACCGGCCGGCCCTTTCGCCGCCCTGGGCGCCACCCGCTCCGCCGCCGTGTCGGTCATCGCGCCGACCCCGCCCTCTGCCAGTGCCCTCGCCGCATCGATTCCGCTCCTTCGGTCGTCGTGGTCCACGCCGACGGAGAGCGCTGCGCCATCGACGACATCCGCCCGCACCGCCGGGCCTCGCCCGGCGCCCCGCGCAGGGGGTGTCTGGTCGACTGCCCGCTGTGCGCCACTTCATTCGATCTGTCACCGACGGCGGCCCGGCCGGTGTCCGACGGGGCGGCGTCCACCGGCCCGCTTGACACCCCGCCCCCGTCGGGTCGACTATCCCGGGGTGAACCTGTCAGACAGCCAGACAGCTGGCGAGATGCCGAGGCGTGTCAGCGCGATGGAGGCGGTGCTCGGCCACCTCCGCGGCGCGATCGAGCGCGGCGACTACGCGGTCGGGGACAAGCTGCCGTCCGAGGCGGAGCTGTGCCGACGACTGGAAGTGAGCAGGCCCGTCCTGCGCGAGGCCCTGCGGGCGCTCCAGACCATGGGGCTCACCGTCTCGCGCACCGGCAAGGGCACCTTCGTCGTCTCCGACGGCGCGGTCGCCGACCCCACCTTCGGCGACTACGCGGCCAGCGATCTGCTGGAGGTGCGCCGCCATGTGGAGATCCCGGTGGCCGGGTACGCCGCCGTGCGCCATACGCCCGAGGACCTCGATCACCTGACCCATCTGCTGGAGCGGATGGAGCGGGAGACCGACACCACGGCCTGGGTCGCGATGGACACCCTCTTCCATCTGGCCATCGCCCAGGCGGCGCGCAATCCGGTCTTCCGGCGGGTCATCGAGGAGATCCGCGATGCGCTGGCGCGTCAGTCGGCCTTCCTCAACGAACTCGGCGGACGGCGCGAGCAGTCCAATCGCGAGCACCGGGCGATCGTCGAGGCGCTGACCGACCGGTCCGAGCAGGACGCCGCCGAGGCGATGGCCCACCACCTCGCCCGCGTCGAGTCGACGCTGTCCACCATCGTGCGGCCGGCCCACCGTACGGCCCCCTCCCCCTCCCCCGACGCAGAGGACCAGGCGTGAGCGAGCGGAGCGTGGGGGTCCCCCCGGCCGGAGGCTGGGGGAGAACAATCAAGAGGTGCGCGCCTCGCGAATGCGGGGCCGAGCGAAGCGAGGTTTCGGCATGAGCGAACAGTCCCTTCGGCAGTCACCGCCGTCGTCCACCCGCCGCACGCCGGGCGCGCCGCCCGATGTGCGCGAACCGGCCCATGCGCCCGTCGCCCATATGGTGCGCGGCGGTCTCGTCGAAGGGGTCCACCACGGCTCGGTCGTCGTGCTGGCGGCCGACGGCAGCGTGGAATTCCAGGCGGGCGACATCGAGGCGGCGTTCTACCCCCGCTCGGCGCTCAAGCCGCTTCAGGCGGTCGGTCTGCTGCGGGCGGGGCTGCCGCCGCTGGACGACGCCTCGCTGGCGCTGACCGCCGCCAGCCACTCCGGCGCGGCGGTCCACCTCTCGGCGGCCCGGCGGCTGCTGCGGTCGGCCGGGCTGACCGAGGACGCACTGCGCAACGTCCCGGATCTGCCGTACGGCGCCGAGGAACGGGAGGAGTGGCTGCGGCGCGGCCTGGGCCCCACCCGGCTCGCGCAGAACTGCTCCGGCAAGCACGCCGCGATGCTGATCACCGCCCAGGCACGGGGCTGGTGCCTGGACAGCTACCTCGATCCCGGGCATCCGCTCCAGTGGGAGCTGGCCGCGGCGGTGGAGGACCTGACCGGACAGGGCATCGCCCACGTCACGGTCGACGGCTGCGGGGCGCCGCTGTTCGCCGTCTCGCTGCACGGTCTGACCAGGGCGGCGGCCCGGCTCGCGACCGCCGCACCGGACACCGACGAGGGCCGGATCGCGGCCGCCATGCGCGCGCACCCGGAGATGATCGCCGGGGAGGGGCGGGACGTCACCCGGCTGATGCGGGCGATACCCGGGATGATCGCCAAGGACGGCTTCGAGGGCGTACAGATCGCGGCGCTGCCGGACGGCCGGGCGGTCGGCGTGAAGATAGCCGACGGCGCCGACCGCGCCCGGATGCCGGTGACGGCCGCGGCCCTGGAACGCTGCGGGCTCGACCCCCGGATCCTGGCCCCCTTCGCCGCCGCACCGGTCATCGGCGGCGGTGAGCCGGTCGGTTCCCTGCGCGCCGCGGGCACGCTGGCCCCGCACTCCGCCCCGTAGCCGCTCCCCCACCCCTCTCCCGCAAAGGACACCCGCACCATGACCGCCGCCTGCCCCGGCCACCGCCGCGAACACGATCTCCTGGGCGACCGGGACATACCCGCCGACGCCTACTGGGGCGTGCACACCCTGCGCGCCACGGAGAACTTCCCCGTCACCGGGACGGCGATCTCCGCCTACCCGCACCTGATCAACGCCCTCGCCGCCGTCAAGGAAGCCGCCGCGCGGGCCAACCAGGACCTCGGGCTGCTCGCCCCCGAGAAGGCCGACGCCATCGCGGCCGCCTGCCGGGAGATCCGGGAACAGGGCCTGCTGCACGACCAGTTCGTCGTCGACGTCATCCAGGGCGGCGCCGGTACGTCGACGAACATGAACGCCAATGAGGTCATCGCCAATCGCGCCCTGGAGATCCTGGGCCGCGCCAAGGGCGACTACGGCAGTCTGCACCCCAACGAGGACGTCAACCTCGGCCAGTCCACCAATGACGTCTACCCGACCGCGGTCAAGGTGGCCACGGTCATCGCCGTCCGCGAACTCCTTGAGGCGATGGGCCTGTTGCGCGAGACCTTCGCCGCCAAGGCCGAGGAGTTCCGCGACGTCCTCAAGATGGGGCGCACCCAGCTCCAGGACGCCGTGCCGATGACGCTGGGCCAGGAGTTCTCCGCGTATGCGGTGATGCTGGAGGAGGACCAGAGCCGGCTGGCCGAGGCCGCGCTGCTCATCCACGAGATCAACCTCGGCGCCACCGCCATCGGCACCGGTCTCAACGCCCCGGAGGGCTATGCGGAGGCGGCCCGCCGCCATCTGGCCGCGCTCACCGGCCTGCCGCTGGTCACCGCGGCCAACCTCGTCGAGGCCACCCAGGACTGCGGGGCGTTCGTCCATCTCTCGGGCGTCCTCAAGCGCATCGCCGTCAAGCTCTCCAAGAGCTGCAACGACCTGCGGCTGCTCTCGTCCGGTCCGCGGGCCGGGCTCGGGGAGATCAATCTGCCGCCGGTGCAGGCGGGTTCGAGCATCATGCCCGGCAAGGTCAACCCGGTGATCCCCGAGGTCGTCAACCAGGTCGCCTTCGAGGTGATCGGCAACGACGTCACCATCACCATGGCAGCGGAGGCCGGTCAGCTCCAGCTCAATGCGTTCGAGCCGATCATCCTGCACTCCCTGTCGGAGAGCATCCCCCACCTGGGAGCCGCCTGCCGCACCCTGGCCGACCGCTGCGTCGCGGGCATCACCGCCAACACCGAGGCGCTGCGCGCGACGGTGGAGAACTCCATCGGCCTGGTCACGGCGCTCAACCCGCACATCGGCTACACCGCCGCGACCACCATCGCCCAGGAGGCGCTGGCCACCGGGCGCGGCGTGGCCGAACTTGTCCTGGAAAGGGGCCTGCTGCCGGCCGACCGGCTGGCGGATCTGCTGCGGCCGGAGGTGCTGGCGGGGCAGTAGGCGCCGCCCGCCGCCGTGGTCGGCGCCGCCGATTTGGCGAATGTCACAGATCAATGGCGCCGACAATTCCGGACATTACGCCCGTTTCTTGAGGGTGGTCGCGGCCGGTCCCCGTATCGTCACCGTCGTCCCTTTACGGAAATGTGCCGTAATCCATGGCACATCGGACGGCCGGAACGGATGTCCCTCATGCGCGCATCGCTCACGTCTCGCCGTGCCCGACGCGGCCTGGCCGCGGTCGTGGCGGCCGGCACGCTGCTCACGGTCGTCAGTGCGGCGACCCCCGCGATGGCGAGCACCGCCAGTTCCCCCGCGGGCGCCTCGCAGGTGGAGTGCAGTTCGGACAAGCCCGGACTCGCCTCCACGCTGTCGCACGACATAGCGGCCGCCCTCGACGGCCGCAAGGGCCAGTCGGCCATGGCCCTCTACGACCGGACCACCGGGACCACCTGCCGTTACCGCGCCGCCGAGCACTTCGACTCCGCGAGCGTGGTCAAGGTCACGGTGCTCGGGGCGCTGCTGCACCGGGCCGACGAGGCGCACCGTCGCCTCACGGCGCAGGAGGACCGCTGGGCCACCGCCATGATCACCAAGTCGGACAACGCCTCGACCGACGCCCTCTGGCACGAGATCGGGCTCGCCGGGGTCGAGCGGTTCCTGGATCTTGCGGAGATGCACGACACGGTGCCGGGCACGGGCGGCTCGTGGGGGCTCACCCAGATCACCGCGGACGACCAGCTGTCGCTGCTGCGGCTGCTGACGTCGGAGAACGACGTCCTGACCCCGGCCGACCGGGCCTACGCCCTGGACCTGATGCACCGGGTCGAGGCGGACCAGCAGTGGGGGGTGCCCGCGGGGGCGCCCGCCACGGCCACCGTGCACGTCAAGAACGGCTGGCTGCCCCGCAAGACCAACGGCTGGCGGGTGCACAGCGTCGGCGTCTTCACCGGCGGCGGCCATGACTACGGCATCGCGGTCCTCTCGCACGGCAACCGCACCATGCAGGACGGCGTGGCCACCATCGAGGCGGCCGCGCGGCTGATCCAGCGCGATCTGACGTCGTAGCGGTCGGGCGTCGCCCGCGCCGCGTCAGCGCAGCCGGGCGATGAGGACGGCGACGTCGTCGTGGTCGTCCGGATCGCGCAGGGCCTCCAGGAGGCGGTCGCAGGTCTCCTCCAGCGAACGGTCGGGGGCGTCCAGCAGGCGCAGCAGCAGCGCCAGGCGCTCGTCGAGGGGGTCGTGGCGGGTCTCGACCAGGCCGTCGGTGTAGAGGACCAGCCGGTCGCCGGGGCGCAGGTCGAAGGTGGTGTCCTCGAAGGGGACGCCGCCCACGCCGAGCGGCACGCCGGTGGGCAGATCCAGCAACCGGGGCGGCTCGCCGGTGCGCATCAGCACCGGGGGCAGATGTCCGGCGACGGCGATGCGGCAGGCGGCGCGGTGCGGGTCGTAGACGGCATAGGCGCAGGTGGCGTACTGGTCCAGATCGGCGGTGATCTTGTCGATGTGCCGCAGGACGCCGGCCGGCGGGATGTCGAGGTCGGCCAGCGTGGAGGTGGCGGTGCGCAGCCGTCCCATGGTGGTGGCGGCGTTGATGCCGCTGCCCATCACATCGCCCACGACGAGCGCGGTCTTGTCGGCGACGAGGGGAATGACGTCGAACCAGTCGCCGCCGACCTCCAGGGTGGTGCCGGCGGGCCGGTAGCGGGTGGCGATCTCCAGGCCGGTCCGCTGGGGCGGGCGGCCGGGCAGCAGGCTGCGCTGGAGGGTGACGGCGGCGTCGCGCAGGCTCTGGTAGAGGCGGGCGTTGTCGATGCAGACGGCGGCCCGGTCGGCCAGTTCACCGGCCAGGGTCAGATCGTCCTCGTCGAAGGGCTCGGGATTACGGGCGCGGGTCAGGCACAGCGCGCCGAGCACCCCGCCGCGGGCGATCAGCGGCGTGGTCAGGTAGGTGTGGACGCCGGCGCGGGCCAGGAGGGCTGCGGCCTCGGGGTCGCGGGCGATCCGGGCGAGGTCCCGGTCGTCGACATGCGGGACCAGGATGGGGCGCCCGGTCCGTACGCACTGGGTGACCAGCCGGTCGGCCCCGTAGCGGGCGAGGTGGCCGGGCGGGTCGGCGGCGCGGACCGCCTCGCTGGGGTAGGCGGCCTTCACGGCGAGGGCCCGGAAGAGCGCGGGGCGGGCGCCGGGCTCGGCGGGCCGGCGGTCTTCCAGAACGGAGTCGAGGACGTCCACCGCCGCCACGTCGGCCAGTTCGGGCACCGCGACATCGGCCAGTTCGTGGGCGGTGCGGTCCACTTCCAGCGTGGTGCCGATACGGGACGAGCCGTCGGCGATCACGGCCAGGCGCCACCGGGCGCGGGCCGCCTCCGTGGCGGCCCGTTGCCGGTCGGTGACATCCACCAGCAGGCCCGCCACGCCCAGGACCCGCCCGGCGGGGTCCTCCAGCCGGTAGTAGGAGACCGACCAGGTGTGATCGTGGCCGGGATCGGCGGGGGTGCGGCCCACGGTGTACTCGTCGACCAGGGGGCGGCCGGTCTCCAGGACCTGCCGCAGTGCGGCCTCGATCTCCGCGGCGTCCAGGAACGGCAGCACTTCGTGGACCGTACGGCCGAGATGGTCCTTGGCCGGGATGCCGTTCATCCGCTCCAGCGCCGGGTTGACGGCCAGATAGCGCAGATCGGTGTCGAGGACGGCCACCCCGATCGGGGACTGCGCCACCAGCCGCGTGGACAGCGCCACATCCCGTTCCACCTGGCTGAGCGTCGCCTCGTCGGTGGCGATGCCCAGCGCATAGAAGTCGCCGCGGTCGTCCAGCAGCCGCATGTTGCGGAACTCCACCAGCGGCATGCTGCCGTCCTTGCGGCGTACGGGAAAGGACCCGGCCCAGACCTCGCCCGTCCCCATCACCTCGGTGAACAGCCGAAGCACCAGGTCAAGATGTTGGGGAGGGACCAGCAGCGGTCCCGCGTGGTGGCCCAGCGCCTCCTGCGCCGTATAGCCGAACAGCGCCTCGGCCTGCGGGCTCCACAGCACGATCCGGCCCTCGGCGTCCAGGACCACCGCCGCCACGCCGAGCAGATCCAGCAGCCCGCTGCGCTCCGCCGACCCGGACGCCCACTGCCCGTCCGCGGAGCCGAAGGGGACCCCTGTACTCATCGCAGGCACTCCCTCCGCCGGTGAACGCGCACCTCGCGGTCCATCCATGGTCCCCCGGACCCGGGCGAATGCGCAGCACGGTCGCCGCTGCCGGGCGCGGGGGCGTGGTCAGCGGTCGGCCGCGGCACGGCGGCGGGGCTTGGCGCGGATATGCATCCGCTCGCCCTGGCGGCCGAAGATGCTCAGGACCTCCACGGGCCCCTCGCCGGTGGTGCCGAACCAGTGCGGCAGCCGGGTCTCGAACTCGGCGGCCTCGCCCGGTTCCAGGGTCAGATCGTGGTCGGCCAGGACCAGCCGGAGCGTGCCGGAGATGACATAGAGCCACTCATAGCCCTCGTGGGTGCACGGCTCGGGGGTCTTGCGGGTGGGCGGGAGCACCATCTTGTAGGTCTGGTGCGGGCCGGGCTGGCGGGACAGCGGCAGCACGGTGGTGCCGTTCACGGTCCGGGGCGTGATCCGCACCCGGGGATCGCCGACCTCGGGCGCGCCGACCAGTTCGTCCAGCGGCACCTGATGGGCCTGGGCGATGGGCAGCAGCAGTTCCAGGCTCGGGCGGCGCTGCCCGGACTCCAGGCGGGACAGGGTGCTCTTGGAGACGCCGGTGGCCTCGGAGAGGGCGGCGAGGGTGACGCCGCGCTGCGTACGCAACCGCTTGAGGCGCGGGCCGACCTCGTCGAGGACCTGGGCGATGGCGGGTGCGGGCTCCATGGCGCCCATTGGACATGGTCGTCCCCGAAACGGCAATAGGGGTTGTCGATTATGGACAGGGAGGGGCGGACCGAGCACCCGACGCGGGCGGCGCCGTCCGGACGGCGCCGCCCGCGTCACCCGCGTCGGCGGGAGGGCTCGGACGTCAGGATTCGTTCCGGTCGCGGTCCTGCATGGCCGCGGTCATGACGTCGTTGACCGCGGTCTCGGTGGCCGCCTTGGTGATGCCGAGGCCGGACAGGACGCCCGTACCGGCCTCGCGTTCCAGCAGGGCGAGCAGGATGTGCTCGGTGCCGATGTAGTTGTGGCCCAGGCGCAGGGCCTCGCGGTAGGTGAGCTCCAGCGCCTTCTTCGCCTGCGCGTCGAACGGGATCAGGGCCGGCAGCTCCTCGGCCGCGGGCGGCAGCGCCGCGGTGGCGGCCTCGCGGACGGCGTCCGCACTCGCCCCCTGCTCCACCAGCGCCCTGGCCCCGATCCCGTCCGGCTCGGTCAGCACCCCCAGCAGCAGATGCTCGGGACGGATGGTGTCGTGGGAGGCCGCGCGGGCCGCCTCCTGGGACGCCACCACGGCCTTGCGCGCCCGCGGGGTGTAGCGGCCGAACGCCTGCTGCGCATCGAAGTCCGCCGGTTCGCCGGATCCCTTGGGCACGAAGCGCTTCTGTGCCGCCTGCTTGCTGACGCCCATGCTCGTGCCGATCTCCGTCCAGGACGCGCCCGAACGGCGCGCCTGGTCCACGAAGTGGCCGATCAGATGGTCGGCCACATCGCCGAGGTGCTCGGCGGCGAGCACCGCGTCGGAGAGCTGGTCGAGTGCGTCGGTGTGGACGTTCTTGATGGCCTCGATCAGATCGTCGAGGCGGACCGGATTCGTTGTGCGGTCTGAATTCCCCATGCGTCAACCATAGGTTGACGACCAGGGGAACGTCAACCCTTGGTTGACGATCGTCGACACCGCTCCCTCCGGCTGACGGCGAACGTGGCCGAGGCGCGGTCCGTGCACACCGCCTGACCCTCTCGTCGGGTCCGGCGGGCGGGGTGGGACGATGTGCAGGTCATGGATGCGGGGCAGATACTTCGGGGGCTGCGCGCCGCGGTGTTCGCCGCGGTGTGTGTGCTGCTCGCTGCGCTCGGACACATGGCGATGTCGGATACCGCGGTGCCCGGGTGGATGCTGCTCACGGCCGGCGCGGCCACCGCGTCCGGCGCCTGGCTGCTGGCCGGGCGCGAACGCGGCCCGCTGCTGGTGGGGTTGCTGACCGTCGGCACCCAGGCCGCCCTGCACAGCGCGTTCTCCCTGGGCCAGGCGCTGGCCGGCGCGGGGGCCGAGCGGGCGTCACTGGCCCAGCAGTGGGCGAACACCTGGCTGTGCGGTGCGCAGGGGATGTCGCCGGCCGACATCGCCGCGGCACACCGGGACATGGCCGGGATGCCGGGCATGGACGCCATGGCGGGCACGGGCCGGACGCCCGCCGCCCACGGGATGCATGCGATGGGCGGCGACGCGGCCGGCATGCTCGCCGTCCACCTCCTGATCGCCGTGCTGAGCGCATGGTGGCTGTGGGGCGGTGAACGGGCGGCGTTCCGGCTGGTACGGGCCGTGTCGGCACGGGTGTTCCCGCCGCTGACGCTGGTGCTGCGCATCGTTCTGCCCGAGACGCCGCCTGCCGTACGGCGCGCCCGGCAGGAGCCGCGGCGTGCGGTGCGCCGACTGCTGCTGGCCCATACGAGGTCGTTGCGGGGTCCTCCGCGGGAGCCGGCTGTCGTCTGACAGCACGGTCGAACTCCCTTCACCGGCCGCCCGCGCGGCGGCCGGATCATGCCATGGACTCCCGAGGACTCCGAATGATGTGTGCGATGACTCCTGTCCGGACGGGGCGCTGCGGCGACCCGTCAGCCGGACGCCGACCGCGACCGCAGACGGTCCAGCAGCGCCTCGGCCGACGCCGTATCGCCCTCGGCGGCGACGGCGGCCCGGCCGAGGTCCGCCGCCAGCTCCCGTGCCCGCGCCTGCCACTGGCGGCAGCCCGCGCAGCCCGACAGATGGGCGTCGAGCCGGCGGTCGGTGACGCCGGGCGGCAGTTGCTCGCCGTCGAGGCGGGCGGAGAGGGCCGTACGGATGCGCGCGCAGTGCATGGGCCCATCCTCCCCGACGCGCGGACGGGCGGCGAGGGGCGGTCGCGCCATGCGGGATGACGAGGCGGTGACGCGGTGGGCGCTGGCCGCCCGCGGCGGTGACGAACGGGCCGTGGAGCAGTTCGTACGGGCCACCCAGCTCGACGTACGGCGCTATGTGACGCATCTGAGCGGCGATCCGCAGGCCACCGACGATCTGGTGCAGGACACCTATGTCCGGGCGTTGCGCAGTCTGCCGGGATTCGAGGGCCGGTCCTCGGCGCGGACCTGGCTGCTGACGATCGCCCGGCGGGTGGTGGCGGACCGGATCCGTGCGCTGGCCGTACGGCCCCGGCTGGCGGCCACCGACGACTGGCAGTCGGCGGCGGAACGGGTGCAGCCGCGCGGGGTGCCGGGCTTCGACGAGGGCGTCGCCCTGACGGAGCTGCTGTCGGCGCTGGGACCGGGGCGGCGCGAGGCGTTCGTGCTGACGCAGCTGCTGGGGCTGCCGTATGCGGCGGCCGCCGGGGTGATGGGCACTCCCGTGGGGACCGTCCGGTCCCGGGTGGCGCGGGCGCGGGAGACGCTGATCGCGCACCTGGCGGAGGCGGAACGGGCCTGGGAGCCCGCCGCCGACGACCGGTCGCGCGCCCTCGCCGACGCAGTGGCCTGACGGCCCGTCAGGCCACCTCCGTCGCCTCGGCCCCCGCACCGGTCCGTCCGGTGCGGGGGCCGTCGGCTGGGGGCCGCTCAGAGGCGTACCCCGGCCTCGGGCGCGGGAGCGGCGGACGGCCGGACGCCCCGCCCGCGGCGCAGCGGGGAGCGCCAGGCGCGATGGCCCAGCAGGCCCAGGACGGCGGGCAGCAGCAGGGCTCGGACGACCAGCACGTCGAGGGCGACGGCCAGGACGAGGCCGACGCCGATCGTCTTCAGGAAGACGACGGCGGAGAAGGCGAATCCGCCGACCACGACGGCGAGCAGCAGTCCGGCGCTGGTGAGGGCGAGGGGTGTGCTGTCCCCCGCGCCCCCGTCATCGCCCGGCGAGCGTCCTGACCGCCCGCGCCCGGACGGTCAGCGGCGGGCTGTCGCGGAAGTGGAGGGTGAAGGTGAGGCGGTCGCCCGGTGCGAGCCGGGGCGGCGGGGTGACCATGACGTCCAGGCCGGACGGGGTCATCCGCAGGGTGCCGCCCGCCGGAACGGTGACGGCACCGGCCATCTCCATCCGGCCTGCGTTGCGCCCGATGTCGACGGTGCGGCTGAGCATGGCGCGACGTCCGGGCGGGGCGGTGACGCCGGTGAGGACGTCGTTCGCGGTGCCGGTGTTGCGCAGGGTGAAGAACGCGGCGGTGGACTCCGTGCCGTAGGGAATCAGCACCCGGCCCTCGGCGGCGCGGAGGCGTGCGGGGGTGCCGGCGTTGCCGGTGGCGGTCCAGGCGGTGAGGGCGCCCAGTGTGACCAGCCAGACGAGCAGCGGTACGGCGGCAGTCCGCAGGCGGTTCATGAGGTTCACGAGGTGCATGAGGTCTCCCCGGGAGCGGACGTACGGGGGCGGCGGGAGCGCCGGGCGGGCCCCATGGCCTGCCGGGCGGATCCCGTTGCCTGCCGGGCGGATCCCGTTGCCTGCCTGGCGAGTCCCGTTGCCTGTCGCGCCGGCTGCCAGGCCCGTAGGCGGAGGCTGTTGCCCACCACCAGCAGCGAACTGGCGGACATCGCGGCGGCGGCGAGCATCGGATCGAGCAGGCCGACGGCGGCCAGCGGCACGGTGACGAGGTTGTAGCCGAAGGCCCAGACGAGGTTGGCGCGGATGGTGGCCAGGGTGCGGCGGGCCAGCCGTACCGCGTCGGCGATGGCCTGGAGGTCCTCGCGGACGAGGGTGACGTCCGCGGCGCCGATCGCGGCGTCGGTGCCGCTGCCCATGGCGATGCCGAGATCGGCGCATGCCAGGGCCGCGGCGTCGTTGACCCCGTCGCCCACCACGGCGACCCGGCCGCCCCGTTCCTTCAGGGTGGTGACCAGGGCGGCCTTGTCCTGCGGGGTGGCGCGGGCATGGATCTCGGTGACGGCGAGATGTCCGGCCACGGCGCGGGCGGTGGCCTCGCGGTCCCCGGTGGCCAGAACGGGCCGCAGGCCCAGGCGGCGCAGATGGTCGACGGCCCGGTAGGCATCGGGGCGCAGCGCGTCGCCGACGGCGAGCACCGCCTCGGGGGTGCCGTCCACGGTGACCAGGACCGCGCTGTGCCCGGCGGCCTCGGCCTCCCGTACGGCCTCGGGCAGCGGCGCCGGAAGGCCGGCCGGATCGCCGGGCGGACGGCCGACGGTCACCCGGCGCCCGTCCGCCGTCCCGCGGACGCCCTCGCCGGGGGTGGCGCCGAAGTCCCGTACGGATGGCAGCGGTTGGTCGCCCAGGCCACGGAAATGGGCGGTGACCGCCCGCGCCAGCGGATGTTCGGAACCGTGCTCCACGGCCGCGGCCAGGCGGAGGGTCTCGGCCGCGGCGAGGCCGTCGGCGCGCGGGGTGAGGGCGGTGACGCTCATGGCGCCGGTGGTCAGGGTGCCGGTCTTGTCCAGGACGACGGTGTCGATGCGGCGCAGCCGCTCCAGGGCCCGCGGACCGCTGACCAGGATCCCGAGCTGGGCGCCGCGCCCGGTGGCGGCCAGCAGCGCGGTCGGGGTGGCCAGGCCCAGGGCGCAGGGGCAGGCGACGACCAGGACCGCGACGGCCGCGGTGACGGCGGCCTGCGGAGCCGCTCCGGCGCCGAGCCAGAATCCCAGGACCGTGACCGAGACGGTCAGCACGGCGGGGACGAAGACGGCCGCGACCGTGTCGGCGAGCCGCTGCACCGCGGTCTTGCCGGTCTGGGCGTCCTCCACCAGCCGGGTGATCCGGGCGAGTTGGGTATCGGCGCCGACCGCGTCGGCCCGGACCACCAGCAGCCCGCCCGAGTTGACCGCGCCCCCGACCACCCGTGTACCCGGCCCGGCTTCGACCGGCCGGCTCTCCCCGCTGACCAGCGACAGGTCCAGGGCCGAACGGCCCTCCGTGACGGTGCCGTCGGTGGCCACCTTCTCCCCCGGCCGTACGAGGAACAGCTCGCCGACGCGCAACCGGTCCACCGGAATGCGGTGTTCGGTCCCGTCCCGGCGTACCGCCACGTCCTTGGCGGCGAGCGCGGCCAGCGAGCGCAGCGCGGAGCCGGTGCCGCGCCGGGCCCTGGCCTCCATCCGGCGCCCGGCCAGCACGAACAGCACCACGCCCACGGCCGCTTCCAGATACAGCTGCGCGCCCGGGTCGCCGGCCGTGGGCAGCAGGGTGAACGGCATGGTCATACCGGGCGCACCGGCGCCGCCGAGGAACAGGGCGTAGACGGACCAGCCGAAGGAGGCGGCCACACCGAGGGAGACCAGGGTGTCCATGGTCGCGGCGCCGTGCCGCAGGCCGCGCAGCGCACGGGTGTGGAAGGGGGCGGCGCCCCAGACGGCGACGGGGGCGGCGAGCACGAAGCACAGCCACTGCCAGTGGCGGAACTGCCAGGCGGGGACCATGGACAGGGCCAGGACAGGGAGCGAGAGCAGGGCCGTCACCAGGAGGCGGTGGCGTTCGGCGCGGGTGGTGTCGTCCCCGGCCGGGGGCTGCGTGGTGTGCGCGCCGCCGGTCCGCTCGCCGTGCGCCCCGCCCTCGCCGGCCGGCTGCGCCGCCGGTTCGGGCAGCTGCGCGGTGAAACCGGCCGCCTCGACGGTGGCGATGAGGTCGTCGACCGGCAGCGTCACCGGATGGCTGACGCGGGCCCGGCCGGTGGCCAGGTTCACCGAGGCCGATACGCCGTCCAGCCGCCCGAGTTTCCGCTCGACCCGGCCGACGCAGGCGGCGCACGTCATCCCGCCGACGGTGAGGGTGGTGGTACGGGAGGGCACGGGCGGCGCGGTTCCGGGCGGGGGTGCGGCCGTCATCGTGCGCCGCCCATCCCGGGCATCCGGCCCATGTCTCCGGCGGGCCCGGGGACTTGGGTGCGGGTGCCGCCCTGGGGGTGCAGGCCCGGCGCGACCGGTCCGGCGGCGGCGCCGGCTCCGTACGCGAGCACGAAGAGCACCGCCAGGAGGGCGAGGAAGCCCACAACGGACCGGGCGGGCAGGAGGCGCCGGACGGCCGGGGGAAGCGCGGGCCGGCTGCGGTCGGCCGAAGAGACCGCGGGGACCGGAGAGGGAGTCATCGCCGCTCCTGAGTTGGGGGTGGAGATGCGCATCCTGGCAGGCCACGGCGGGTTCGAAGGCTCAAAAGTCCCCCGGGCGACGCGTGAGGTTTCTCCCTCGTACCGGCCGGAACCGGGCCGCCCGCCGCGCCGACTACCTGGGTTTGCGCACCCGGCGCGGTGCGGCCGGGCGGGACCTCTGTGGGCGAAATCCCCCCGTTCCGTGGGAACTCCACGCCGTCGCCGCCCGACCTCTCCCACGCCGCACCGTCCGGGCGCGGCGCAGGAGACGACCAGAGGAGACCACCGGCATGGCCGCAGCGCCGGAGCCCGTAGAGCTGTACGGGACGGACTACACACGCGACCCCTACCCCCTCTACGCCGAACTGCGGGCGCGCGGCCCGGTCCACCGGGTCCGTTTCCCCAGCGGGGTCTGCGCCTGGCTCGTCACCGGCCATGAAGCCGCCCAACGGGCGCTGACCGACCCGCGGCTGGGCAAACACCACTCCCGGGGCAACGCCGCCTGGCGGGCGCGGGCCTCGATCATGCCCGAGCCGCAGCACTCACAGCTCCAGGTGCATCTGCTGCACCAGGACCCGCCCCAGCACACCGCGATGCGCCGGCTGATCACCGACGCCTTCGCGCACCGGCGTATGGAGGAACTGCGCCCCCGCTTCCAGGACATGGCCGATGCCCTGCTCGATGCGCTGCCCGGCACCGGGCGCGCGGACCTCGTCGAGGGCTTCGCCGCGCGCTTCCCGTTCCAGGTGCTGGCCGAAGTCATCGGCCTGCCAGGGCAGTTCGCGGACCGCTTCGACCGCGACTGGGGCAAGGTCGTCCAGCCCGTCGGCCCCCAGGACCCCGGCCGTCCGGCGTACGAGGCGCGGCTGCGCGGCCTTCAGCGGTACATCGCCGATCTGGTGGCGTACAAGCGCCGCGAGCAGGGCGCGGATCTGCTCTCCCGGCTGGTCGCCGCCTGCGACGACGGTCGGCTGCGGCCGCCGGAGCTCGACTCCATGGTCTTCCAGCTGCTGGTCGCCGGGCAGGAGCCGGTCACCAACCAGATCACCACCGCCCTGGTCGCCCTGCTGCGCCACCCCGAGCAGCTGGAGACGCTGGCCGCCCGGCCGGAGCTGCTGCCCCGTGCCGTCGAGGAACTCCTGCGCCACGACAGCGCATTCGAGCTGACCACCTGGCGCTTCTTCGCCGAGGACGCCGATCTGTACGGGACCCGTGTCCCGGCGGGCGATTCGGTGATCGTCTCCCTGTGCGCGGCCAACCGCGATCCGCGCCGCTTCCCCGACGCCGACGCCCTCGACCTCGACCGCTCCCCCAACCCCCATCTCGCCTTCGGCCACGGCATCCACTTCTGCCCCGGCGCGGCGCTCGCCCGTATCGAGCTCCAGGTCGCCCTGGGCACGCTGCTGCGCCGGCTGCCGGGCCTGCGGATGGCCGTACCGGAATCCGAACTGACCTGGATTCCCGCGGTCCTCGCCCGCGGGGTGGACCGGCTTCCGGTGGCGTACGGGCCCGGCCACACCGCCTCCCCGGCCACCGGCCACCACACGTCCCCGGCCACCGGCTGCCCCGTCCTCCACGCCCCGGACGCCGCATGCTGACCGCCGCGCCGCGACCGCACCCCGGCCCGACCGCCGGCCACCTGGCGACCGCCGAGGCGATCCTCGCCCTGCTCCTCCCCCACCGCCGCACCCTGGACGACGGCCCCCACGAGCCCGGCCCGGCCGCCTGCGGCCCCCAGCTGCGCAGGCTCCTTCCGGCCATCGCCGCGGGCGCACCGGTCTCCTTCACCCTCCCCGGCTTCCCCTGCAAATCCCCCAACCCGGCGAAGGTCCTCGGCCACCTCCCCGACGAGGGCGAACGGCTCGCCCTGCGCTTCCTGGACGGACTGTGCGCCCGGATCGCCGCCGTCCACCCGCCCGGCGCGCGGATCGTCCTGTGCGCCGACGGCCATGTCTTCGGCGACCTCATCGGCGTCCCCGACGCG
Source organism: Streptomyces natalensis ATCC 27448 (assembly GCF_000935125.1). GTDB lineage: Bacteria > Actinomycetota > Actinomycetes > Streptomycetales > Streptomycetaceae > Streptomyces > Streptomyces natalensis. Next base: position 783,541 of record NZ_JRKI01000029.1, read on the forward strand.
CATATCGACGCCTACGGCGACGCCCTGCGCGCGCTGATCCGCAGCGAGGGCCTGGCGCATCTGCGCCTGTTCGATCTGCGCGAGGTGCTCGGCGATCTCCCGTACGACGAGAAGCGCGCCCGGGTCCACGCCCGCCACGCGCCGACGCGGGAGGCCCTGCGGGCGCGGATCCGGGCCGGCGACGAGGAGACCCGGCGGCTCTACCAGGGCATCACCCGCTTCCTCTTCGAGGACACCGCCTCCTTCGCCGGGACCCGCTCGGCGCTCCAGCGCGACTGCCGGGCCCGTGCCTACGGCGTGATCCAGCGCAGCCGGGCCTGGGGCGCGCTGATCGCCGAACAGCACCCCGAGGCGGTCCGGCTGTCCATCCACCCGCAGCCGCGCGGTGCGGCGAAATTCGGCATCCGGCTGCTCGACGCACCGGATGTGTGGATGACGCCGTGGCATGCCTGCGTCCTCCAACACCGGGACGGACGGCTGGAGTTGATGCGCCGGGCGGATGCCGAACGGCTCGGCCGGCTGGTGCTGCACCAGGGGCGGCCGAGCCATTTCGAGGCACGGTGAGCGCCTACGCCGTACGTCGGTGATCGAAGGCGATCAACGGGTCCCCGGTGAGCGGGTGTTCGGTGACTGCGGCCCGCACGCCGAAGACCTCGGCGAGCAGGTCGGGGGTGAGTACCGCGCGGGGCGGGCCGGAGGCCACCACTGTGCCCTGGTGCAGGACGTGCAGGCGGTCGCACAGGGACGCCGCCGCGTTCAGGTCGTGCAGGGAGATCAGGGTGGTGCGGCGCTGGGCCCGCAGCAGGGCGAGGAGTTCGACCTGGTGCTGGATGTCGAGGTGGTTGGTGGGCTCGTCCAGCACCAGGACCCGCGGCTCCTGTGCGAACGCCCTTGCCAGCAGGATCCGTTGACGCTCGCCGCCCGAGAGTGCGGAGAAGCGCCGGGAGGCGTGGCGGGCCATGCCGACGGCGGACAGGGAGCGCGCCACGATCTCCCGGTCACGGAGGTCGTCGCCCGCGAAGGCCCGCTTGTACGGCGTGCGGCCCATCACCACCACCTCCGCCACGGTCAGCTCGAAGTCGCTGCCGCGTTCCTGCGGAAGCGCGGCGACCTGCCGGGCGGTCTGCCCCGGGCTCAGGGCGCGGATATCGGTTCCGGCCAGCAGCACCCGCCCGGCGGTGGGCCGCAGATGGCGGTAGACGGTGCGCAGCACGGTGGATTTGCCGCTCCCGTTGGGGCCGACCAGCCCGGCGATCTCGCCCTCGGCCGCCACCAGGTGGACGCCTGCGACCACGTCCCGGCCCGCGTAGCCCACGTGGAGATCCTCGATCTCGACCTTCATCGGCCCGTCTCCATCCGCCGGTCCAGGATCAACAGCAGGGCGGGGGCCCCGATCATCGCCGTGACCACCCCCACCGGCAGCTCCTGGGTGTCCATGGCCGTACGGCACACCACGTCGACGATCTCCATCAGCACCGCGCCGGTGAGCGCGGCGAGCGGGAGCAGGCGGCGGTGGTCGCCGCCGATGAGCAGTCGGCACAGATGGGGCACCATCAGGCCCACGAAGGCGACCGCTCCGGAGACGGACACCAGGACGCCGGTCAGCAGGCCGGTCACCACGAAGAGTTCGCGGCGCAGCCGGGTGACGGACACGCCCACGGCGGCCGCGGTCTCATCGCCCATGATCAGGGCGTTCATGGCGCGGGCGCGGGACTGGAGGGCGAGCAGGGCGGCGGCGACGGCGAGCGCGGGCAGCCACAGGACGTCCCAGGTGGCCCCGCTCAGGCTCCCCATCAGCCAGAACAGCACGCTGCGGGTCTGCTGTTCGTCCCCGGCCCGGAGCACCAGATAGCTGGTGAAGCCGGACAGGAACTGTCCGATGCCGACGCCGGCCAGGACCAGACGCAGGGGGGAGAATCCCCCGCCGCGCCGGGCCATGCTCCACACCAGCGCGAAGGCGCCGAGCGCCCCGGCGAAGGCGGCGGCGGACAGGCCCAGCGGACCGTCGGCGCTCATACCCAGCACGATCGCGGCGACCGCGCCGAGGGAGGCGCCGTTGGAGATGCCCAGGAGATACGGATCCGCCAGCGGGTTGCGGACCAGCGCCTGGGTGGCCGTACCGATCAGGCCCAGTCCGGCGCCGACCAGCGCGGCCAACAGGGCGCGAGGGACCCGGAGCTGCCAGACGATCAGGTCGTCGGTGCCGGGCCGGGGCGCGGCGCCGCCGAGGCGGCGGAGCACCACGGACCACACCTCGCCGGGCGCGATGGTGGTGGAGCCCAGCGCCACGGCGGCGGTCAGGGCCACCGCCAGGGCGATGCCCAGCCCCAGGGCGAGCGGCGCCGGGCGCACCGTACGGCGCATCCGGCCGGTGACCGCCGCCACTACCGCCCGGCCCGGAAGGCGCCGGGGTGGATCGTGTGCGCGATCCGCTCGACGGTGTCCGCGGTGCCGACGCCGGCGATCGTCGTACGCTCCGAGCCGATCCGCAGGAGCCTGCCCTCGCGCACCGCCCGCAGCCCCTTGGTGGCCGGGAAGCTCTTGAGGAACGCCTCGGCCCGGTCGTACGCCTTCTCGGTCGCCGCCGCATCGCCCCGGTTGCGGACCGCGAGCTGGATCCAGTCGGGGTTCTTGGCGACCACGTCCTCCCAGGAGACGGGCCGGAAGTCGCCGTCGCATCCGGCGAGGACGTTACGGGCCCCGGCCTGGGTGATCACGGCGTTGGCGACCTGCTTGCCGCAGACCGCCATGGGCTGTTTGGTGCCCGCGTCGAAGTCGAAGAAGAAGTAGCCGGGGCGTTTGTTCTCCGGGATGTCGCCGAGGGCCTTGTGCACGGCGGCGGTCTTCGCCCGCATACCGGCCACGAGCTGCCGCGCCCGCGGGGCGGTGCCGGTCACCGCGCCCAGCCGCATGAGATCGCCCTCCACACCGGACAGGTCCTGCTGCGGCCCCTTCGCCATCGAGGCGCAGGCGGTGGAGGCGAGGGAGACGTGCTTGATGCCCGCCGCCCGGAATTCCTCCTCGGTGGGTGCGCTGCCCGCGCCGCCCATGTTCCGCATCGAGGAGAAGGTGTCGACGTAGAGGTCGGCGCCCGATCCGAGGAGCTTTTCCTTGGCGATGACGGTCCTGCCGAGTACCGGCACCGTGCGCGCCTGCGCACCGAGCTTGCCGGTCAAGGCGCCCTTGCCGGGCGGGAATCCGGTGCCGATGACGCGGTCGCCGGCGCCGAGCCGCAGCAGCATCTCCAGGGCGGCCGCATTGCTGGTGACGATCTTGCGGGGGGCGGCGGTGAAGAGGGTCTTCGCGCCGTGGCAGTCGGCCACCGTCACCGGGAAGCCGCCCGCCCCGCGTCCGGCCGCGTCCGCGTGCTTCCCCCCGTCGGCCGCTCCCCCGCACGCGGTCGCGGCCAGCGCGACGGCCACCGCCATCGCCGACATCTTCAACGGACGCATCGGACCTACTTCCCTGTGACTCGCTGCTCGCGGGCCGCCGTTACGGCCCGGCACAGGTAGTCGGCCCGGTGGCGGCCGCGGTTCCCGCGCGTCGTCAGGGCGTCGGACGCCTCAGGTGTTCAGGCCGCTGCCCTGGGGCCCGTAGAGGTCGAGCAGGCGCATGCGGGTGTGGTGCAGCCGGTCGGCGACGGTCTCGGCGACATAGCGGTAGACGGCCCGGCCCAGGACGGGATCGGACTCGCACAGGGCGCGGACCACCGTGGCGTCGAATTCCACGGCCTCCACCGGGCCGGTGGTCCCCGCGCCCAGGTGCCACAGGTAGGGCGGGAAGAGCCAGGACCAGCCGAGCAGCTCATCGCGGCCGAGGGTCTCCACGACCACCGCCCGGCGGCCGGGTACGTGCTGGTCGAGGGCGACCTTTCCGCTGCGGATGATCCAGAAGCGGTCGGCCCGCCGGCCCTCCTCGAACAGCCGGGTCTCGCGGGGCAGGGACACCTCGCGGGCGACGTCGGTCAACTTCCGGCGCCGGTCCGGCGGCATCGCATCGAACAGGTCCTTCGCTCTGGCCATCTCATCCTCCGTCTGCCGGCTGCTGCCCGCTGTGCACGATATGCGGTGCTTTACGGGGATGCCGGGAGCGGCTCGGCGGCCGGGCGCAGGGACGGCGGGCCTTCCGGGACACGGGCCTCCGGGACAACGGCCTCAGGTCAGCTGACGGCGGACCAGCTCATGGAGGTGCCCGCCGGTGTCGGCCAGCAGGGCGGCGGGGGCACCCTGCTCGACCACGCGACCCTGCTCCATCACGATGACCCGGTCGGCGTCCATGACCGTGGACAGCCGGTGGGCGATCACCAGCCGGCTGGCGCTGAGTTTGCGGGTGCTGTCGATGACGATGCGCTGGGTCTCGTTGTCCAGGGCGCTGGTGGCCTCGTCGAAGAAGAGGATCCGCGGGCGGCGGATCAGCGCCTGGGCGATCATCAGCCGCTGCCGCTGCCCGCCGGAGATCGCACCGCCCCCGGCGATCATCGTGTGCAGTCCCATGGGCATCCGCTTGATGTCCTCGGCCAGGCCCGCCATCTCGGCCGCCTCCATGGCCTCCTCCGGGGTGAAGGACTCGGCGCCGCAGATGCAGTCCAGGATGGAGCCGGTGAGCGGCTGGGCGTTCTGGAGCACCACCCCGCACTGGCGGCGCACCGCGGCCTGGTCGAGCGCGGCCAGGTCCTGGCCGTCGTAGAGCACGCTGCCGGAGGTGGGGCGGTCGAAGCCGATCAGCAGGCGCAGCAGCGTGGATTTGCCGCAGCCGCTGGGGCCGACGATCGCCACGAACTCGCCGGGCCGCACCTGAAGGGAGACGTCGTCGAGGACCAGCGGGCCGTCGTCGGTGTAGCGGAAGGAGAGCTTCTTGGCCTCCAGGGCGCCGGTGAGGGTGCCGGGCTGGGCGCTGCCGCCGCGGACCTCGGGGGTCTCGTCCAGGACCGGTTTGATCTGCTCGAACATCGGCAGCGCGGCGGCCGCCGAGACAAAGGCGCCGGTGATCTGGGTGACCGAGGTCAGCAGCATGGTCATGGAGGTGCTGAAGGTCAGAAAGGATCCGGCCGACATGCTGCCGCGGGCCGGTCCGGCCAGCAGCATGAACATGGTCAGCGTGCACAGCGGCAGATAGACGGCGTTGAGGACGGTGGTCAGGTTCTTGATCCGGCCGGCCTTCTGCTGGAGTTCCCGCGAGCGGGCGAACTCGCGGGCCCAGGCGGCGTACGCAAAGCTCTCCGCCGCCGCGACGCGCAGTTTGGGCAGTCCGCGCAGGGTCTGGAACGCCTGGTTGTTGAGCTTGTTGGAGAGTTTGATCAGGTGTCGCTGCCAGCGCAGTTCCCACAGACCCATGGCGAGGAAGACCGCGCCGATGACGAGCAGCATCCCGATCGCCGCCAGCGCCAGCGGCACGCTGTACACGAGCAGCAGGACGAGGTTCATCGCGCCGACGGTGACCGACTGCACGGCCACCGGGCCGATGCCGGACAGCACCCGGCGGATGCCGCTGATGCCCATGGCGGCGCTGGCCAGCTCGCCGGTGGAGCGTTCGGTGAAGAAGCGGGTGGGCAGCCGCAGCAGCCGGTCCCATACGGCGGGCTGGAGGGCGGCCTCGATCCGGCCTTCCATCCGCAGCACGGTGAGGTTCTGGAGCAGCATGAAGGCGGCGGTGACGACGCTGCTGATGATGACGGCGAGGGCGACCTGGACGATCAGGCTGCGCTCGGCGGCCGGTACGTAGACGCCGAGCACCTTGCCGGTGGCGATCGGGACCAGCGCACCGAGGCCGACCGTCACCAGGCCGCTGAGTGCCAGATTGCGCAGGTCCATCCGGGTGTCGCGCAGGCTGAAGCGCATCAGCCGCCACAACGTCATCGGCCGCTCGGGCAGCGGGCGGTAGAACATCACGGCGTTCGGTGCGAACTCGTCGGCGTTGTCCTTGCCGATCCGGATGCGCAGTCCGGACGCCGGGTTGACGGCCTCGTAGCCGCCGCGGCGCCACAGCAGCGCGACCGGCGCACCGGATTTGGCGCGGTGGCCGACCAGGGGGCCGGTGTCCGTCCGCCACCAGCGGTGGCCCAGGCGGACCGCGCGGGTGCGGATGCGGGAGCTGACGGCGATCTGCTCGACGGGGGTGATGCGGTCGTTGACCGCGCCGCCCCTGGGAGGTTCGGTCAGGGTGATCCCGGCGGCCTCGGCGACCGTACGGCAGACCGCGAAGGTGGCGTCGGCGGTGGCGCGGTCCTCGGACCCGCCGCGGCCGCCGCGGTCCTGGCGGCCGATGGAGGCCAGCAGCGCCTGGTCGGCCCGCTCGCGGACCGCCTCGCCCGCCTTGATGCCGGCCGCCGTACGGTCCTCGTGCGCCCGCTCCAGCTGCTCGATCCAGCGGTCCACCGCCGACAGCAGCCGGTATTGCTGATTGACCATCTGCTGCCACATCGCGGCGTCGACGAGCAGATCGCCCGCCGCCTCCGCGCTGTAGGAGGCGCCGTACTGGACGCTGCCGGGCGGCACCGGCATCCACAGGATGTCGTCGTCGGCGACCGCGTCGTCACCGGGCCGGCCCTCCAGCGGGGCCTCGAAGAGCACGCCCAGGCTGCGGGCGGTGCCGAGCGCGAAGGCGTGCTCCAGGGCGGAGGGTGCGCCGCCGCCCAGGGTCCCGTTGGGGTCGTAGCCGTCCTCGTATCCGTAGCCGACCTCGTGGCCGACCTCGTGGCCGTACTCGGGGCGCGGCAGTTCGCGCAGCGGGATGCGGCGCAGTGTGCAGTCCTGGGAGGGGCGGCCGAGGAGGGTGTGCTGGGGGCCCTGGACCGGGCCGAGCAGCAGGGTGCCGGTTTCGAGCCGGCCGAGGAAGTGCCAGTGGCCTTCCTGGACGGCGTCGACGGCGAAGAGGTCGAGAGCGCCGCCGGTGACCAGCCACAGGACGTGCGGGCCTTCCAGGGGGACGCTGCGCAGGCCGGTGCAGTCGACGGGGGTGCCCAGTGCGCCCATCGCCTGCGTCACCGCGTCGAGCTCGTCGGGTCCGGTGACCGCGGACGGGTGGGTGGATGCCACGTCAGTGCTCCTTGACCAGCTCGGCGTAGGCGCCGCCGGCGGCGACCAGGTCCTCGTGCCGGCCGCGTTCGACGACCACGCCGTGGTCGAGGACCACGATCTCGTCGCTGTCGCGGACCGTGCTCAGCCGGTGGGCGATGACCACGCAGGCACAGCCGCGCCGCCGCAGATTGTCGATGATGGTCTGTTCGGTACGGGCGTCCAGGGCGCTGGTCACCTCGTCCAGGACCAGGATGCTGGGCCGCCGGACCAGGGCGCGGGCGATCTCCAGGCGCTGGCGCTGGCCGCCGGAGAAGTTGCGGCCGTCCTGTTCGACGCGGCTGTAGATGCCGTCGGGGCGGCGGGCGATGACATCGTCGTAGAGCGCGGCGTCGCGCAGCGCGGCGATGACGGCGTCGTCGGGGATGGACGGGTCCCACAGCGCGACGTTGTCGCGGACCGTGCCCTCGAAGAGAAAGATGTCCTGGTCGACGAAGGACACGGAGGCGGCCAGCGCGCTGCGGGGGATGTCCTCCAGGCGCTGTCCGTCGATGCGGATGGTGCCTTCCCAGGGGCTGTAGAGGCCGGATATCAGCCGGGAGACGGTGGATTTGCCGCTGCCGGAGCCGCCGACGAGGGCCACCTGGCGGCCGGGCCCGACGGCGAGGGAGAAGCCGGTGAGCAGGGGTTTGTCCAGCGGGCTGTAGCCGAAGGTGAGGTTTTCCAGGGTGACGTGGCCCTTGAGGCGGCGGGTGTCGGTGCCGGCCCCGGGGCGGGAGTAGAGGGTGTCGGCGGGGAAGGACTCGACGTCCTTGAGGCGGGCGACGTCGGCGGCGAAGTCCTGGATGCGGCCGGCGACTCCGTTGAGCCGGGTGACGGGCGCGGTGAAGCGGGTCACCAGCGCCTGGAAGGCGACCAGCAGACCGATGGAGATATGGCCCTCGACGGCCCGCAGGCCGCCGATCCACAGGATGAGCGCGCTGTTGAGGGTGGCGAGGGTGGGGGCGACGACCGCCAGCCAGGCGCTCGGCACGCCGAGCCGCTGCTGTTCCTCCAGGGTGGTGGCGTGCTGGCCGGCCCAGCGGCGGAAGTAGCCGTTCTCGCCGCCGGTCGCCTTCATCGTCTCGATGAGCTGGAGGCCGGTGTAGGAGGTGTTGGTCAGCCGGGCGGTGTCCGCGCGCAGCTTCTGGGTGTGGGTGGCGCGGATGCGGATCACGATGCGCATCGCGACGACGTTGAGCAGCGCGATGCCCACGCCGATGACGGTCAGCTGGGGGTCGTAGGTCCACAGCAGGAACGCGTAGAGGATGACGACGATGCCGTCGACGCCGGCCGCGGCCAGGTCACGGGCCAGGGTTTCGGCGACCGCGTCGTTGGACTGGAGGCGCTGGACGAGGTCGGCGGGGCTGCGCTGGGCGAAGAAGGTGACCGGCAGCCGCAGCAGATGGCGCAGGAAGCGGGCGCTGGTGAGGGTGGAGGAGATGATGCGGCCGCGCAGCAGATTGGCCTGTTGCAGTCCGGTCAGGACGGCGGTGAGCGCGACCATCGCGGTCATCGAGGCGAAGAGCGGCCCCAGCAGCGAGGTCTGGTTGCCGATCAGGAACATGTCGATGTACGTACGACTGAGCGCGGGCACCGCGGCGCCGACCGCGACCAGCAGCAGGCTGGCGAGCAGGGCGGCCAGCAGGGTGCCCTTGGTGCCGCGCAGCCGGGCGGGCACGGCGCCCAGGATGCCCGGTTTGCGGCCGCCCTTCTCGAAGGACTCCGACGGTTCGAAGACCAGCGCGACACCGGTGAAACTGGTGTCGAAGTCCTCCGTCGCCACGAAACGGCGGCCCTTGTCGGGGTCGTTGATGTGGACGCCCTTGCGGCCGAGTTTGCGGCCCGTGCCGTCGTAGACGACGTAGTGGTTGAACTCCCAGAAGAGGATGGCGGGCGCCTGGACCTCGGCGAGCGCGGCCGGTTCCATCTGCATGCCCTTGGCCGTCAGTCCGTAACTGCGGGCGGCCTTGAGCAGATTGCTGGCGCGGGAGCCGTCGCGGGAGACGCCGCAGGCGATCCGCAGTTCCTCCAGCGGCACATGGCGGCCGTAGTGGGCCAGGACCATCGCCAGGGAGGCGGCGCCGCATTCGACGGCCTCCATCTGGAGGACGGTGGGGGTGCGGACGGCCTTGGCCTTCGTGGGCTTGGGGGCCGGGGCGGGAGCCCGGCGGGAGCGGCGGCCGGGTGCGGGTTCGGGGCGGTGCCGGCGGCGGCCCGGGGGCGGCAGCTGCTGCGGGGCGGGGGCGCCGGCGGCGGGTGGCTGGGGTGCGCTCACGGAAGCAGCCAATCGATCGGATGCTGCTCGGCCAGGTGGACGGCGCCGCCGGCCATGGTCATGGAGTCGACGGCGAAGGGCGGGCCGTCGGAGGTGGACCAGGCGTAGCCGGACCGGGTCTGCGCCGAGCGGTCGAGCTTGACCAGGACGGCGACGGGCGGGCCGTGCTGCGAGAACTGCTCGCCGAGCTGGCTGCTGCCCAGGTAGGTGCCGATGCTCTGGCGGGTCTGGGTGGCGCGGCCGACCGCCTGCACATGGCCGCGCAGCACGCCGTACTGCTGGCTCGGGACGGACTGGACGGTGAGGTCGACCGAGGCGCCCACCGGGACCGACGCGGCGCTCTCGGCCGGGACGTAGAGCGTCGCGGTCAGCGGGTCGTCGGGGCGGGCGATCCGTTCGACGGAGGCCACGTCCGCGCCGGTGGTGACGACCGAGCCGATGGTGGCGACCATGCCGGTCACCCGGCCCGCGGCGATCGCGCGCACGACGGCGGTGGTGCCGCGCTGCGTACGGACCTTGAGCACGGGGGCGTTGGCGGCGACCGGCTTGCCCTCTTGGGCGAGTACGGCGGTGACCTGGCCCGCGACGGGGCTCTGGAGGATGTAGCTGCCCTGACCGTGGGTGAGGATGCCCGGCGCGTCGAGGGTGGAGGAGACGGTGCCGTTCACCGCCCAGACGGCGGCGCCGATCACCACGGCGACGGTGACGATCAGTACGAGCCAGCCCTGGGGGCGGGCGAAGCGCACCGGAAGATCGATGTCCTCCGGTGACTGCAGCTTGGAAAGGGCCTGTTGGCGGAACTGCACGACACTCTTCCCTCAACTGCCATGGTCTGTCGGGACGGCACGGACACGACGAAGGCGCCCGGCCTTCACTGCGCGGCCGAGCGTACGGTGTCCTGTCCGGGGCGTGGAAGCCGGGTGCCCCGGAAACCGGCCAAAGCCTGGTGTTCCGGGGCAGCCGACCGGCATGTCGGCAAAGAGGGGACGCCGACGTGCCATGGCGCTCAGAGGCCGGTGGCGAGGCCCGTGACCTGGGCGGTGTTGACGCCGGTCGCGCCCTCAACGGTGCCGGTGACGGTGCCGAGGGTGCCCGCGACGTTGAGGCCGGTGGCGCCCGCAACGGTGTTGGTGGCGGTGTTGAGCAGGCCACCAACGAGGCCGCCGGCCACGTTGTCCAGCTCGTTGTCAGCGATCTCCTGGGTCTGAATCTCGCGCATGATGATTCCTTTCGGATACATATTTCACATTGCTACGGCCGAGTCGTCCGACAGGGCGATACGGCCCCGGCAACGGGTGTGCCGGGACGCGAAATCGAGAACCCCTGTGCGACTTCCGCGGTGCGATGGATCAAAGCATGCAGGCGTGCTGGTCTGCTAATCCGACGACCGCAGATCCGGACCCCAAGCCTCCACCGAATTACGTGACGTGGATACATGTTCATGACTTGGTGGCAGCTTCTTCACAACTCCCGACGCCCCGGCCCCACCGTTTTGGCGCGCCCTTTACCCCGAACGCGACATTCCCGCCCCAAACCATGGATCCGCAGGTCAAGCCATGAATGGCCCGCACTGGACGGTGCCGGGGCGGTGCCGTCGATGTGGAGATTTTCTGAAGGCTGACAATTTTTGCGCGACTCTGACGCGGCGCGCCCGCAGATCCGTAGAGGTTGCCCGTGGCACCTATCAACGGGATGTTGCCGCGCATTAACCACGTATGAATCCCCGGCGCTTCCCGGGCGATATTACCGGGAATGCACGCCGCAATCCTCACAGCATTGTGACAGAAACCTATCGGCTATCCAGAGAACGGACATAACCGTATAACGACGTCACGCGGGACGCGGGGGAAATGCGCGGTTCGCGACGGAGCGCCCGCCACCGATGGCAGCCGCGCCCGCCCTGCGGCACCGTGACGGGAGGGGGCCGTGGACTACGCAGGGAGGGCTGGACATGGATCCGGTCGAGGCGCTGGAGCGGATCGCCTTTCTGCTGGAGCGGCAGGGCGCGGTGACCTACCGCGTCCAGGCCTTCCGTACGGCCTCCGCGGTGATCGGCCACCTCCCCGCCGACGAGCTGCGGCGACGCGCGGCGAACGGTTCGCTGGCGCGGCTCAAGGGGCTGGGGCCCAAGACGACCCGGGTCGTGGCGGAGGCGCTGTCGGGCGGCGTACCGGAATATCTGGCGCGGCTGACGGAGGAGGCGGGCGGACCGCTGGTCGACGGGGACCGGGGGCTGCGGCTGCGGCGGGCGCTGCGCGGCGACTGTCATCTGCACTCGGACTGGTCGGACGGCGGCAGCCCCGTGGCGGCGATGGCCCGCGCGGCCCGGGATCTCGGCCATGAATGGTGTGCGCTGACCGACCACTCCCCCCGCCTCACCGTCGCCCGCGGGCTGAGCGCCGAGCGGCTGCGGGAGCAGCTGGCGCTGGTGGCGGAGGTCAACGCCCGCCTGGCCCCGTTCCGGCTGCTCACCGGAATCGAGTGCGACATCCTCGACGACGGCGCGCTGGACCAGGAGCCGGAGCTGCTGGCGCAGCTCGATGTGGTGGTGGCCTCGGTCCACTCCAAGCTCCGGATGGAGCCCCGCCCGATGACCCGCCGTCTGCTCGCCGCGGTCGCCAACCCCCTGGTCGACGTCCTGGGCCACTGCACCGGCCGCCAGATCACCGGCAGATCGCGCCCCGAGTCCCGCTTCGACGCCGCCGAGGTCTTCGCCGCCTGCGCCGCCCACCACACCGCCGTGGAGATCAACTGCCGCCCCGACCGCCTCGACCCGCCCCGCCGCCTGCTCCGCCAGGCCCTGGAGACCGGCACGCTCTTCGCCGTCGACAGCGACGCCCACGCCCCGGGCCAGCTGGACTGGCAGATCTACGGCTGCGCCCGCGCGGAGGAGTGCGGCGTACCGGCGGAGCGGGTCATCACCACTTGGACGGCAGGGGAGTTGAGGGAGTGGACACAGACGGGGCGGGTGCCGGAGCGCTGAGCCTGTCCGATGGGTCAGGCCCCAGAACCTGGGCGACGAGCCCCCGGGCGGCGCGACCGTTGCGCCTCCCCTCCGCCTCACCCATGTGTGCCATTCATCGGACTTACGGGCCAACTGATAAGCCGGACAGCGCCAGTTCGCCGGGCCGGCATCGGTGCGCGGCGGTCGGGAGACTCGGCGCGTCTCCGAGTTTGTGCATGACCTTTCGTATTAACCTCCGTTCACTGTATGAAGTTGATCGCTTACCGATCGCTTCCGTTCGATCTATCGGAGATGACATGCGCAAGCTTCGCAAGGCTGCCGTCGTGGTAACCGTCCTCGGAAGCGTCGGCCTGCTCGGTGCCGGCACCGCTTACGCCGGCGGCGGGACCAGCGACTACAGCCGCACCCAGACGGTCCGCGAGGGCTCCTACCAGCCGCAGTCGAGCGGTGGCCACCGACACGGCAAGTCGCACGCCCGCAAGACCTACATCCGGCAGACCACCTCGTGCAGGACCTTCGAGAAGAACAGCGACGTCCTGGGCGAGATCGGGGCGGACGACCCCCTGTGGATCCTCACGCACGGCCTGCGGTCCAGGCCCGAGGTGCAGAAGACCCGGATCGGCTCGTCCGAAGGGTGCAACAACATCATCCGTCTGTAACGGATGGGGCGGACAGCGGAAAGGGGTCCCCGGGCCGAGCCTCAGGCACGGCCCGGGGACCCCTTTTGCGACCCTTCGCCGGGGCGCGCCGCGGGGGTCAGCCGGGCCGTCAGCACGTACGCGACCACCACCGCCACGATCACCAGCGGCAGGACGGTCAGCCCCGGGCGGCCCAGCAGCAGGGCGGCCATCAGGACGGAGGTCAGCGGCAGGCGGAGCATGGCGACCGTCATGGCGCCGATGCCCATGGCGGAGGCTGCGGTGATCTGGAGGCCGGGGAGGTGGGCGAGGGCCACGCCGCCGACGGCGCCGATGAACATCGCCGGGAAGATGGGGCCGCCGCGGAAACAGATCAGGGATGCGCAGTAGGCGAGCCCTTTGCACACCACCAGGAGCACCAGCGCCGCCGCCGAAAAGCCGGCGGTGTGGTCGAACAGCGAGCCCAGCGCGGACTGGCCCGAATACAGCAGTTCGGTGGCGGGCTCGCCGGTGGCCTCGGCGAAGGCGATCGCCAGGCCGGCGACCGCGAGGGCCATCGCCACGGTGACCGGGAGCCGGTGACGGATGACGCGGCCCTTGAGGGCGAGGGAGAGGCGCCGTACGCCGCATCCGGCGAGGGCGGCGAGCGCCCCGATGACCAGGGCCCAGCCGAATTCCGGGAGGGTCGGGGCGGCCGCCTCGGGGACATGGTGCAGGGTGAGGGAATAGGTGCCGAGGCCGGTCCAGTCGCCCAGGCCGGTGAAGATGAGCGCGCCGATCCCGGACGCGAGCAGACCGGGCACCAGCACCGCGCCGAGCAGCGCCCCGCCCTGACCCGAGGTCTCCATCAGCAAGAACGCACCCAGGAGCGGCGAGCCGAACAGGGTGCTGACCGCCGCGAAACTGCCGGCGGCGCCCACCACCCCGACGGCCTGCTCCGGTGCGTCCCGCCGGAGCAGCCGTACGGCGCCGGCCGCCAGCCCGCCGCCGAGGGCGATCAGCGGCGCCTCCGGGCCGAGCACCGCACCGCAGGCGAGGGTGGCCAGCGCCGCCAGCACGATCCCGGGGAGCGCGGCGAGCGGCGGCGGGCCGCTGAACGCGAATCCGTCGGCCGGTTCATGGCCGCCGTCGCCCGGGAGGTGACGGATGATCAGCACCACCAGCAGTCCGCCGGCCGCGAGCAGGGGCAACGGCCACCAGACGGGGGAGGCGGAGAAGCCGAGCGCCGTCGGCAGATCGTGGTAGAGCAGCGGTTCCAGCTCATGGACCAGGGCGAGGAAGCCGAAGGCCGCGGCGCAGATGGGCAGGCCGAGCAGCGCGGCCAGCAGCAGGAGCCCCAGATAGCCGCGGCTGCGCAGCAGCGCCGCCGGGTCCTGTGGCGCCCCGGCCGGAGCCCCGCCCACCGGTCCCGACCGCCCGACCGCCATGCGCCTCGCCTCCGCCTCGCCGTGCGGGATCCGGAGCCGGGAGGACGCCCGGCGCGCCGTCCGGCCTCCGCCGTGCCGAGCCTGCCACGGCCGCACCGGGGCGAAAGGGACGACACGGCCGGGCGGCGGCGTCCCGGCCCGCCGGATCACCCCTGGGGCGCCGCCGCCTCCTGGAGGGCCGTCAGCACCGGCCGCAGCAGGGGGTGTTCCTCGGCCCCGCGGCGTACGGCGGCGAAGACCCGCCGGGTGGGGGCGACGCCGTCGACGGGCCGGACCACCACCCCCGTCAGGTCCATGTCCGCGAGCGCCGAGCGCGGTACGAGGGCGACCCCCGCCGCGGCCGAGGCGAGCGAGACCACCGCGCGGAAGTCGTCGGAAAAATGCTCCAGCCGCGGCTCGAATCCGGCGTATTCGCAGGCCAGGACGACGACGTCATGGCAGGGGTTGCCGGTGTAGGGGCCGATCCACGGATCGGCCGCGAGATCCGCCACCGCCACCTGTGCGGCGTCCGCGAGACGGTGGCCGACGGGCAGGACGGCGTCGAACGGCTCGGCGTACAGCGGGACGCGGGTCAGCCGGGGGTCGTCGGCGCGCGGCGCGCCCCGGTATTCGACGGCGACCGCCACATCGACCTGCCGGTCGAGGACCATCACCAGGCTGGCGTCCCCCTCGGCGTCCTGGACGCGGACCCGGATGCCGGGCGCGCGGGCGGCGAGCGTGGTGATCGCGGGCGCGACGACCAGCGAGATGCCGGTGGCGAAGGCCGCGACGGTCACCACGCCCGCGTCGCCGGAGCCGTACGCGGCCAGCTCCGACTCGGCGCGCTCCAGCTGGGCCAGGACGGCGTTGGCGTGGCCGAGCAGGATCTCGCCGGCGGCGGTGAGCGTCACCCCGCGGGCGCTGCGTTCGACCAGGCGGTGGCCGGTCTCCTGCTCCAGGGCGGCCAGCTGCTGGGAGACCGCGGAGGGGGTGAGGTAGAGCGCGGCGGCCGCAGCGGTGACCGTACGGTGGTCGGCCACCGCGCGCAGGATGTGCAGCCGCCGTGCTTCGATCATGTTTCCAGTTTCGCAGGGGCCGGCCGGATCACTTCCCCAGGGCGGCCCGCGCCGCGATGAAGGCGTCCACGGCCCGGTTGACGTCGTCGGTGGAGTGCGCCGCCGACAGCTGGACGCGGATGCGTGCCTGGCCCTGGGGGACGACCGGGTAGGAGAAGCCGATCACATAGACGCCGCGCTCCAGCAGCAGCTCCGCCATCCGGGCCGCCTCGGCCGCGTCGCCGATCATGACGGGGGCGATGGCGTGCTCGCCGGGCAGGATGTCGAAGCCTTCCTCGGTCATCCGGGAGCGGAACAGGGCGGTGTTGGCGTTGAGACGTTCGCGCAGGTCGCCGGCGGACTCCAGCAGGTCGAGGACCTTGAGGGAGGCGGCGGCGATCACCGGGGCGAGCGAGTTGGAGAAGAGGTACGGGCGCGAGCGCTGGCGCAGCAGGGCGACGATCTCGGCGCGGGCGGCGACATAGCCGCCGGAGGCGCCGCCGAGGGCCTTGCCGAGGGTGCCGGTGATGATGTCGACGCGGTCCATGACGCCGTGGAGTTCGGGGGTGCCGCGGCCGCCGGGGCCGACGAAGCCGACGGCGTGCGAGTCGTCGACCATCACCATCGCGCCGTAGCGGTCGGCCAGATCGCAGATCTCGCCCAGCGGTGCGAGATAGCCGTCCATGGAGAACACGCCGTCGGTGACGATGAGCTTACGGCTCGCGCCGCCCTCGGCCGCCTCCTTCAACTGCCGTTCCAGATCGGCCATATCGCGGTTGGCGTAGCGGAAGCGGCGGGCCTTGGAGAGCCGGATGCCGTCGATGATGGAGGCGTGGTTGAGGGCGTCGGAGATCACCGCGTCCTCGGGGCCGAGCAGGGTCTCGAAGACGCCGCCGTTGGCGTCGAAGCAGGAGGAGTAGAGGATGGTGTCCTCCTGGCCGAGGAAGCCGGAGATCCGCCGCTCCAGCTCCTTGTGGACCTCCTGGGTGCCACAGATGAAGCGGACCGAGGCCATGCCGTAGCCCCAGCGGTCGAGGGCCTCGTGGGCGGCCGCGACGACCTCGGGGTGGTCGGCGAGGCCGAGGTAGTTGTTGGCGCAGAAGTTGAGGACCTCGCCGGGGGTGCCTCCGGCGGTGACCGCGACGGTGGCGGACTGCGGGGTGCCGATGACGCGCTCGGGCTTGTGCAGTCCGGCCTCCCTGATCTCGTCGAGGGTGGTGCGCAGGTCGTCGCGTACGGAGTCGAACATCGGGGTTTTCTCCAGGAGTTGGGGTGGGACGGGACCGGGGGTCAGGCTGTCCAGTCGAGGATGACCTTGCCGCCGCGGCCGCCGGCCGCGTCGTCGAAGGCGGCGTCGAAGTCCTGGTAGGGGTAGCGGCCGGTGATCACCGGGGAAAGATCGAGGCCGCCTTCGAGGAGCACGGACATCGCGTACCAGGTCTCGAACATCTCGCGGCCGTAGATCCCCTTGATGGTGATCATGGAGGTGACGATCCGGGACCAGTCGACGGCGAATTCCTGGGCGGGCAGGCCCAGGACGGCGATCTTGCCGCCGTGGGTCATGTTGTCGATCATGTCGCGCAGCGCCTCGGGGCGGCCGGACATCTCCAGGCCGACGTCGAAGCCCTCGCGCAGGCCGAGCGCGCGCTGGCCGTCGGCGATGGAGGTTTCGGCGACGTTGAGCGCGAGGCTCGCGCCGACCTTGCGCGCCAGTTCCAGGCGCGGCCCGCTGACGTCGGTGATCACGACGTTGCGGGCGCCGGCGTGCCGGGCGACGGCCGCGGCCATGATGCCGATCGGGCCGGCGCCGGTGATCAGGACGTCCTCGCCGACCAGCGGGAAGGACAGCGCGGTGTGCACGGCGTTGCCGAACGGGTCGAAGACGGCGGCGATATCGAGGTCGACGGGGTGGCGGTGCACCCACACATTGGCCGCGGGCAGCGCCACGTACTCGGCGAAGGCGCCGTCGCGGCCGACGCCGAGGCCGATCGTGGCGCGGCACAGATGACGCCGTCCGGCCAGACAGTTGCGACAGCTCCCGCAGACGAGATGGCCCTCGCCGCTGACCAGATCGCCGGGGGTGATGTCGGCGACGTCCCGGCCGGTTTCGACGACCTCGCCGACGAATTCATGGCCGAGGGTCAGCGGGGCGCTGATGGACCGCTGGGCCCAGCCGTCCCAGGAACGGATGTGCAGATCCGTTCCGCAGATGCCGGTGCGCAGCACCTTGATCAGGACATCGCCCGCGCCTACGGCCGGCTCGGGCACCTCCGTGAGCCACAGTCCGGGCTCCGCCTTCTGCTTGACCAGTGCTTTCACCGTGGACGCTCCCCGTACGTGCAGAGACCTGCCGGGGGCGCTTTTCGGCCGCCCGGTCCGTGTCAGAAATCTCCCGCACACGGGCCGGTCGGTCCATCGAGGTTTTCTTAAGCGGGGTCACAGCTGTCCTGTACGCCCCCTGGATGCATGGCCGCCCCGGGGACTCCGCGGGCGGTGCCGGGGCGGCCGCGGAAAGGACGGCAAGGATTTCCTCCGGGTTTGTGATGCCATCGGCACGGCGAAAGTCGTGGAGCGAAAGAGGCATTCCGCTGAGACGGTCGGCGGCCATATCCCTTCCCCGCCCCGGACTCATTCCCCTCGAAATACTTAAGCGAAATAGTTAAGCGAATCCGGTGCGCGCGAAGGTGCAGGCAGGGGCTATACGAGGACCCCGAAAACAATGTCCTGAATCGGATTGCCCCGCGAACGATCGGCTGACTAACGTCCTTTCCGCTGAGCAGTAGCCAGCGAACACCGCCTCATGATCGGGGAGTTCCATGGAAACTCTGTCAGTATTCGTCCCTCGCCCGGCCGGCGTTCTCGACCGGGAGCCGGAGGTCTTGTTCCTCGACGGCGCGCAGGAGGTGCAGGCCGATGCCTGCCCCATCACCATGTGCGCCGACCACTGCGTCGGTACCCACACCGGCTGAGCCCTCCGCGGAAATCCTGAAATCGCCCGGCTGACGGGCACGGCCCCGAGAGGGATGCACTGTGACGCATTGGCAGGCGGAGGACGCGCTTGCGGTCCTGGGTGACGGGGCATCGCTCTCGGGGTTCGCCACGACCACCGGCCCCTTATGGACGCATGTCCGCCCGCACGAGGCGGCCCCGCTTCCCGACGACGGCTGGAAATTCCATATCTCCTCCCGGGCGGCCACCCTCCCGGAGCTGGCGGACCGCCTGCTTCCGGTTCTTCTGCGGGAGTGCTGTCACTTCAAAATCGCCCGCTCCGACGAGGTCCTGTCCCGGCTCAACTCCGGCCTCCGGTACCCGGCCGCCATCGGCAAGGCCGTCACCGTCTATCCGGAGCAGTCCCGCGTCCGCGAACTGGGACTGCTGCTCGCGGAATTACTCCGGGGACACGCCGGCCCCCGCGTCCTGAGCGACCGCCGGGTGGACGGCCGGGCGCCCGTGTACTACCGGTACGGCCCGTTCCGTTCCCGCTGGTCCTCCGGGGCCCAGGGCCTGCCCGTCCTGCGGATCCACGGCCCCGGCGGTGAGGGCTTCGACGCGGCGGCCACCCTCGCCTACCGGCAGCCCTCCTGGGTGGCCGATCCGTTCGTCACGGGCGACGGTTCCCGGCCGGTGCGCGAGGCCGAGCCGGAGCTGCTCGGTGGCCGGTTCCGCGTCGTCGAGGGCGTCTTCCAGGCGGCGCACGGGAACGTCTACCGCGTCCTGGACGTCCGCTCCTACCGGCCCGGTGCACCGGCGCTGATCGTCAAGCAGGCCCGCGCATACGTCGGCGAGTCCGCCGGGGGAACCGACGTCCGGGCACGGCTGCGCAACGAACGGCGGATCCTTGAGGCATGCGCCGCCGTGCCCGGTATCCCGCGCTTCCTCGATCATTTCTCGCACGGCGACGACGAGTTCCTGGTGACCACCGATGCGGGCGGCACCCATCTGCTCAAAGTGATCGAGAGCGACGGCGCCATGCTGCCGCCGCCCGCGAACGACCCGGCCGGGACCGCCGGGCGCGCCTTCGCCCGGCTGGCCGCCGCCCTCGGCGACACGCTGCACGCCCTGCACCGGCGCGGAGTGGTCATGCGCGATCTGACCCCGCGCAACATCGTGCTGCGGGACGGCCGCCCCAGCATCATCGACTTCGGCATCTCGGCGCTGGACGGCTTCCATCTGCCCGGCGGCACCCCCGGATTCGCTCCCCCCGAACAGCTGGCGGACGAGGACCCGCCGCGCGTCGAGGACGACCACTACGCGCTGGGCATGGTGCTCGCCCATGCCGCCACCGGGGTGCTGCCCCTGCCCGGTGCGGCCACCGCCGTGCTCGCCCGTACCCGGATGCGGCAGACCCTGGCCGCGGTCCACGGCGGCGGCCGGCCCGGCTTCGCGGCGCTGATCGCGGATCTGACCTCCGGCGACCGCGCCACGGCGGGCCGGGCGGCCGACCGGCTGCGCGACGGGTCCTGGCTGACCGAGGCGCCCGGCCGCGACCGCGCCGTGCCGGTCCTGCCGGAGGTGGGGACGGAGGTCTGCGTCCGGCTCGAGGAACGGACCCTCGGGCTGCTCGTGGACGGGGCCGGGGAGTACCAGTTCGGCGGCGAGCCCGGCGATTTCGCCGCCGTGGACGCGGCCGTGTACTCCGGTGGCGCGGGGATCGGCCTGGAGCTGCTGCACCACCGCGGCCGGCCGGGGGTGGACGAGCTGCTGGAGCGGCTCGCGGCGCACTCCGTGACGGCCCTGCACAGGGTGGCCCCGGCACCGGGGCTGTTCTCGGGACGCACCGGCACCGAGATCTTCCTCGCCGCGGCCCGGGCGGCCGGGGTCGCCATGCCCCACGAGGTGCCGCCGGCGTCCGGCAACGGCGCCCGGGACGGGGAACTGGACGTGATCAGCGGCCGTGCCGGGGTGGGCCTGGGCGCGCTCCTGCTGGGGGATGTCGAAACGGCGCACGACCAGGCGCGGCGGCTGGTGGCGCAGCCGGGCCTGAGCGTGCTGCCGCCGCTCGGCGCCTCGATCGCGCAGAACCCCGCGTTCGGCTATGCCCATGGCTTCGCGGGGGCGACCGACTGCCTGATCGCGGTCGCCGCGCACACCGACGATCCGCAGCTGCACGGTGCGGCGCGGCGCCGCGCCCGTGCCCTGGCCGAACGCGTCCTCCGGTTGGTCGCGGGGGGCGAGGTCGCCGCGGCCTCCCCCATGACGGCCTCGTGGTGCCGCGGGCTGGCCGGCGCCGCACGGGTCCTGCTCCATGCCCATCTGCGCTACGGCGAGGCCGCGTTCCTGACGTCGGCGCAGGCCGCCGCGTCCGCCTGCGCCGCCTTCCTGCCCCGGATGAGCAGACCGGGCCAGTGCTGCGGCATCGCCGGGGTCGGCAGCATGCTCGTGGACATGGCCCGGGCCACCGGTCAGGAGCGGTTCCAGGAGGCGGCCCGGACGGCGGCCCGTCAGCTGCTGATCCGCAGTTACGGCCCGGACGACGCTCCCCTGTTCGTCCACCCCGACTTCCAGCAGCTGCCCTACTCCTGGTCCCAGGGGTACGCCGGCGTCCTGGCCTTTCTGCGCCGCCTGAACCGGCCGGACACCCCGGAGCCGCTGCCGTCGCCCGCGGGCATGCTCAGCGCCGCGCCCATGCCTCGGCGAACATCTCGTGCAGCGGGCGCGGCGGCAGCAGACGGGTGAACGGGCCGTCCAGTTCGCGTTTCCCGGTCGCCGCGGCCAGATGGGCGTCGAGTTTGGCGGTCTCCAGGGGCAGATGGGGCGCCTTGAGGTCCGTCCAGCCGCCGGGGAGGAAGGCTGTCCGCCCGGCGCGGCTGCGCTTTTCGGTCACGACGGCCCCGGTGGCGGCCAGTTCGGCCTGGACGGTGCGGTGCCGGGCGGTGCTCCAGCCGTTCCACCGGCGGACGTTGCGGTCGGTGGGGCGGGCCAGGGTGGCCAGCTGGAGGTGGAGCGCGGCGGCGTCGCGGCCCACGCCCAGTGCCCCGGCCGCCTCATCGACCAGCTCCGGCACGCTCAGCAGCGGGTTCGCCTCGTAGCCGCCGGCCGGTACGGGGGTGTCGGCGGCGCGGGCGGCCAGGTCGGCGATGCCGTCACGCAGCACCCGAATGCGCTCGATCTCGCCGCGCAGCTCGGTCATGCCCAGCTCGGCGCACAGCCGCGCCATCGCCGCATACGTCCCGGGCCGGCCGAAGCCGGCGGGGCGCAGGAACACCGAGCTCCAGCCGCCGGCCACCTGGACGAGCAGCAGCCCCTGGTCGTAGTACATCGGCGGGCGGGCCCGGTCGCTCAGCGGCGGCTCCAGGGCCACCACTTCGTACCGCTCCGGCCCGAACAGGGCGCTCATCCGCTCCTGGTCGAGCGCGAAGCGATCGCTGCGCAGGCGGACGAGCAGGTCCGGGGCGTCCAGGCGGTCGGCCAGCCGCGCGCAGAGCGCCGGCAGCCCGGCGAGGGCCCGGTCGCCGACGGGGCGCTCGGTCAGCGCCCAGGACAGGGCGGAGGCCAGATCGCGGTACGGGGTGTCATAGCTGGGCCGCTCGCCCGGGGAGCCGTCGGCCGACACCGGGTGGACGTACAGCGAGCCGTACTTGTTGGCGACGATGACCCGGCGCAGGTCCTCGGTCAGCAGACCGCCGCCCCGGGGATCGCCGAGCGCCGCCGCCATGCTCTCGTCGGCGCCCAGTTCCTTCTCCAGTTCGTCGCTCAACTCCTCGTCCAACGGCGGACGTTGGCCCAGGAGAGCGGTCCAGGCGCCGGCCATCCGCTCGGCGGCCGCCACCGGTCCGGAGGCGGTCCACAGCTCCGCCGGGTCGTCGGGCAGGCCCGCCGCGAGGACACGCATCCGGTCCGCGATGCCGAGCCGCCCCGCCAGCGCCTCGGCCGCGCTCGCGACCGAGGCCGTGGCCTGGAACGGCTTGGCGCGCAGCAGCCGCGCGGTCTCCCCGTAGCCCGGCCGGGTGGGCAGCCCGGCGAGCGCATGCACGGCCACCGCCCGGCGGACCCCGCTGCGGGCCACGAAGGCCGCGACGGCCTCGGGCGTCAGGCGCAACGGGCCGTGTTCGGAGAGCAGTTGCAGCAGTCGCGTCAGCCGGCTCGCGTCATCGCGGGTGACGGTGACCGTACGGATCTCGGTGGCGCCCTCGGGCACCGGCGCCGAGGCGGGCTGCACAAAGCGGTAACTGCCGGTGGGCCGTAGCTCCGCGGTGGGCTCCGGGGCGGCGCCCTGGCTGCCGTCGCCCATCCCGGTGGCCACCGCCCGGCCCGTCGCGCACAGCGGGCGCAGGGCCTCGCCCGAGGCGCGGCCGAGCCGCCAGCTGCCGGGCTCGGCGAACGGGGACGCGGCCCAGGTGCGCAGCAGGGCGCTCAGCGCGGCGCGGTCCTCCTCCGGCGTGGCCGGGCAAAGGCAGCGCCAGGCGGCGGCCTCGATGCCGTCGCCCAGCAGCACCGCCCAGTCGCGGGGCCGGGCGGGCGGACCGACCCGGCGGGTGGCGTCGTCGATCCGGCCGCGCAGGAAGGCGCCGTCGGCGGCGATCGCGGCGACCGTGGCGGGCAGATCGGGGACCTTGGGCGCGTTGTAGGCGACGGAGTACGCGAGCAGGTCGCGCAGGGCGGTGACCAGCGCGGTGTCGGTGGTCTCCGCGGCGGGGCGGACCCGGGCGCCGGAGACGATCAGCGCCGCCCGCTGCGACACGGCGCGGCGGCGCTCCAGCAGCCGGGCGGCGGTGCCCACGGCCCGTATCACGCCGTCCAGGACACCGGGGTCGCGCACCTCCGGCAGCACCCGGGCGGCCGCGGCGCGGACCGCCTGCTCGCGGTCGGGTGCCTCGCCGTCGGTGCCCGCCTCCAGCAGGGCCTGCACCGCGTCCGCTTCGACCGTCCGCAGTGCCTTGGAGGACTCGGCGTCCCGCGGGGTCAGGAAGTGCCAGAAGGCGGGCGGCGGGAACATCGGCCCGTCGGCGGCGGCGCCCCCGGACCGCTTGCCGTGCGGGAAGCCACGCACCTCCCACAGCAGGGAGTTGTCCGTTGCTGCGTAGCAGCGCATCGGGGAGTGGTCGGTCACCACAGCCTCGGCGCCGCCTTCCGGCAGCCGGACAACGCCCCAGGGATCCTCGCCGGGATGGGTGACACGGAAGGTGGCGCGCCGTCCGTCGATGCCCTCCAGCAGATAGCGCACCGGGGCGTTGCCGCCGTGTTCCCAGTGCAGGACCCGGCAGCCGGAGACGCCGTCCACCTGGCCCAGCGGGGAGTCGGGGGCGCCGGGCGGCAGCGGGGCGAGGGTCTGCATGTCGTGCGTGCGGAACAGGCCCGCGGGCGGGGCGGCGGCGAGGAACGGCGGCAGGGCGGTGTTGTCGGTACGCCGGCCGGTCTCGGGATCCATCTCCCGCCAGGCGTCGTCGCGGCCGCCGCGCCGCTCCCCGAAGAGGCAGGAGCTCCACAGCCGCACGCCGTCGCCGAGTTGCTGCTCGAAGTGGTCGATGCCCTCGCGGCCGCCCGGCCTGAGCACCCGGGTGCCGTCGTAGCGGCCGCCGCCGTCGGGGGTGGCGAACTGGTAGCCCAGGGCGCCGTCCGTGCTGCCCCCGTAGGGGACCAGGCCGAGCGCGTGCTCGGGTGTGAAGACGGCCTCGGGCTCGTCGGCCCAGAAGGCCCGCTCCGCGGAACGCCCATAGTGCTTGCCGGTGTTCCAGCCGATCAGAAAGCTGCCGCCGACGAAGAACACCGAGTGGACGGCGGCCTCTTCGGGGAGGGCGAAGGTGCACGAGCCGCGCTCCCCGCTGTGGTCGACGGCGATCGCCCGGTCCCGGGCGAAGACGGTCAGCACCGGCCAGGTGCAGGTCACACCGCTGACGGCCGCCCCGCCGCCCAGGCTCCGTACGGCGTCCTCCAGGGCGGGCCAGGCCAGTTCCTCGGGCAGGCCGGCGCGCAGCGTCCGCAGCAGGGGGCCGACGCCGTCGAGGGCCTCCAGCGCGGTGTCGATGCCGTCGAGGGCGGCGATGGCGAGCGGAGCGAGGGCCTTGTCCAGTGTGGTCATGGCCTCCTGCGCCGCGCCCAGTCCGCCGTCCGCGACGGCGTCCAGCAGCCGGGTCACCCGCTCGTGCAGCGCCGCGTCGGTCCCCTCGGCGAGCGGCAGCCGCGGCGCGCCGGCCCGCGGGGCGCGCGGCGCGTACGACGTGCCCGCCAGGCGGACCCCGAACACCGGGTGGGCGGCCAGCGCACGGTAGTCGCGCCGGGCCGCCGGGCCCCAGAACGTCAGCCCCACGCGCGGTCCGGGGTCGGCCACCGCGATGCCGTTGGCCAGGCAGATGTCGACGAGGTCGGCGTCGAGGAGCGTGTGGCGGAAGCGGGAGCGGTGCAGGGTGACCTCGCCGCCCTCGGCCCGGATCCGCGCGGCGATACGGGGCACCAGGGCGTACAGCTCGTCGGGCATGGGCTGCCGCCGGACCCCGGCGTTCGAACCGCGGTAGGAGTAGTGGAACGCGAACCGGCCCAGCCACTCCCCCAGTCCGCCCGCCGGGACGATCCGGCCCTCCGTCAGGGCGTCGTCGACCCCGGTGGCCGCCAGCAGCCGCAGCCAGGCCGCACCGTCGGTGACCGAGGTCGGGAACAGCTCCGCCAGCGCCTGGCGCACCGGCGCCGCGGGCGGCACCTGGGCGAGGACCGGCCCGAGACCGTCGAGCAGCGCATCAGGGAGGGGGCGGCCCTTCGACGCCACGAGGAGGTCGCCGAGGGCCTGGGCGCTCTGGGCGCTGCCGAGCCCCGCCGCCTTGGCCGATGCCTGCACCCTGCGGTGCAGATCGTTCCCGGGCGCGCCACCGCCGACGAGGAACGCCCGCAGGAACCGCAGGAACTCCTGATGGGCGTCGGCCGCTTCGAGGGTGGCGTGCAGCCGCCGCTGATGGACGGCGATCTCCTTGCCGGGCAGCGCACCGAGGCGGGCGTAGAGCAGGACGTTGGCCCGGTGGTACGCCTCGTCGACCGACAGGCCGTGCGCCTTCTCGGCCGTGCGGGCCAGGCCGTATGCCGTACCGGAGTGGCGCGGCAGCCAGGGGCCCAGGCGATGGCCGACGGTGTCCCAGAACCACGGCAGATACGCCGCCGGAAGCCTGTCCGCGCGGCGCTTGAACTCGTCCATGAACCGGCCCGGTTTGTTCACCGCGCGACCCAGGCCGTCCGTCACCGTCGCTATCAGGTCCTGGGCCTCGCCCTCCCCCTCGGGCGCATGCAGCCGCGCCCAATCGAGGAAGACGGTCGAGTTCTTCGGTTCGGCGGGCGGCATGACAGGCAGTGCAGACATGTCTCGAATCCTGGCATGCGGCACTGACAATCGGCCGCCGGGCGCCGGGCGGGAGGGTACGGGGCCCGGTGCCGGGGCCGGCGGAATTCATCGCACCTTGAGTGGGCCCGAGACGGCGGTGGGCGGGCTGCGTACGACTGGGTGGCAACAGTTGCCCCGGCCGCCGCCGGCGGCGGCCGCCCCAACCCCAGCTGGAGGTCAGTGACGTGAGCCCCCGACAGCACAGCCGCAGGCAGGCGGGCCATCGGCAGGTGAACAAGCGCACCGGCGCCATCGCAGGCGCCTCCGCCGCCGCCATCGCCGCGGCCGCGTTCCTGCTGCCCAACGCCCATGCCAGCACCGACACGACGCCCACCCTGCGCACCTTCAGCGCCCCGTCGGCCGCCCGGCTCGCGGCGACCCTGAAGTCGGACCTCGGGGACAAGGCGGCCGGTTGGTACCTGGACGGCTCGACCGGCCACCTCGTCATGAATGTGCTGAGCAAGGAGGAGGCCGAGCGTGTCACGGCCAAGGGCGCGGTCGCCAAGGTCGTACGCCACAGCATGGCCGCCCTCGAACAAGGCACGCGGACGCTGCGCGCCACGGCCTCCGTCCCCGGTACGGCCTGGTCGATCGATCCGCGGACGAACAGAATCGTGGTGCTCGCCGACCGGACCGTCACCGGACGGAAGATGGCCGCCCTCGCCAAGGCCACCGGGCAGATGGGCGAGATGGTGACCGTCAAACGGTCGGCGGGCGAATTCCGGCGCTACGACGGCGGGGACGCGGGAGCGGGTACGGGAATGGACGGAGGAGGGATCGGCGGAGGAGGGATCGGCGGAACGGATGCCGGATCCGGTATGGGAGGTGACTCCGGCGCGAGCACCGGAGGCGACGCCGGAACGGGAGGAGACGCCGGAACCGGAGGCGACGCCGGGGCAGAAATCGGCGGCGACTCCGGAGCCGGAACCGGAGGAGACGCCGGCGCGGTTGCGGGCGGGGACGCCAGTGCGGGCGCAGGTGGCGACGCCAGTGCGGGCGCGGGTGGCGACGCCAGCGCCGGCGCAGGCGGCGACGCGGGAGCCGGCGGTCAACAAGGCGGCACCGGAGCCGGCGGTCAACAGGGCGGCAACGGTGGCCAGTCCGGCGCCACGCCCGCCGGCGGCGACGCCATCTTCGGTGGCAACGCCCGCTGCTCCCTCGGCTTCAACGTCACCGTCCAGGGCGCCCCGGCCTTCCTCACCGCGGGCCACTGCGGCAACGACTCCAAGACCTGGTCCGCCGACCAGGGCGGTCAGCAGCTGGGCACCGTGAAGGACTCCAAGTTCCCCAAGACCGACTTCGCGCTGGTCACCTACGACGATGCGAGCGCCAAGCCGCAGAGCGCGGTCACCCTCGGGAACGGCAAGACCCAGCCGATCACCAAGGCCGCGGAGGCCGCCGTGGGCATGAAGGTGCAGCGTTCGGGCAGTACCACCGGGGTCCACGACGGGACCGTCACCGGTCTCGACGCCACCGTGAACTACGGCAACGGAGACATCGTCAACGGCCTGATACAGACGGACGTGTGCGCCGAACCGGGCGACAGCGGCGGTTCGATGTTCTCCGGGGACTCGGCCGTCGGGCTGACCTCCGGTGGCAGCGGCGACTGCACCAAGGGCGGGGAGACGTTCTTCCAGCCGGTCACCAAGGCGCTCGAAGCGACGGGCGCGAAGCTCGGCGCCGGGAACTGACGGCACACAACCGACAACGCACGAAGCCCACTTGACCCCCACCATGGCGAGGGCCCCGCACCGTACCCGGCGCGGGGCCCTCGCCCCCTTCCCGAAATCTTCCCTCAGGGCTTCCCTCAGCCTTCCCTCAGGGCTTCCCTCAGCCTTCCCTCAGTGCGCGATCCCATCGATCAGCTCCCGCGCCCCCTGCCGCAGCAGGGCCACCGCCACCGACGTGCCGAGCGTCTCGGGGGTGAGCGGTCCGGCCCATTCGTGGGCGTTGAGGACCGTCTTGCCGTCCGGGGTGAACACACAGGCGCGCAGGGACAGTTCGCCGCGCCGGTCGGTCGTCGCAAGGCCCGCGATCGGGCTGTTGCAGTGGCCCTGGAGGACGTGCAGCAGCATCCGCTCGGCGGTGGTCTCGCGGAAGGCCGCGGGGTCGCCGAGGCCGCTGACCGCATCGATGGTGGCGGTGTCGTCCTCGCGGCACTGGAGGGCCAGGACGCCCGCGCCGATCGGCGGGCACATCTCGTCGACGGACAGGATCTGGGTGATCACGTCCGTACGGCCGATGCGCTCCAGCCCGGAGACCGCCAACAGCAGCGCGTCGGCCTCGCCCGCGGCCAGCTTCGCCATCCGGCGGTTGGCGTTGCCGCGCATCGGGACGCAGGTCAGCTGCGGATGCGAGGCGGCGAGCTGGGCGATGCGCCGTACCGAGGAGGTGCCGATACGGGTCCCGGCGGGAAGTTCGTCGAGGGTGAGACCGCCGGGGTGGATCAGCGCGTCGCGGACGTCGTCGCGTGTGAGGAAGGCCGCGAAGGCCGTGCCGGCGGGCAGCGGCCGGTCGCCGGGGATGTCCTTGACGCAGTGCACCGCGAGGTCCGCCTCGCCGGCCAGAAGGGCGGCGTCGACCTCCTTGGTGAACGCGCCCTTCCCCTCGACCTGCGAGAGGGCGCCCATCCACCGGTCGCCGGTGGTCTTGACCGGGACGACCTCGGTGGCGGTGGCGGGGTGCAGCGCACGCAGTTCGGCGCGAACGCGCTCCACCTGGGCCAGGGCCATGGGCGAGTCACGGGAGACGATGCGGATCAGTTCTGGGGAACGGAGCGGCTCTGGGGCGGACATGACGCCACGATAGACCCTCGGTTCCGGTGATCCGGGGCGGGGCCGCGGTGGCCGCCTCTCCGTTGGCCAGAGCCTTCCGGGGGCCGAAGTCAGGGCGCCGAGACGGTGAACAGGCCGCCGTCGGGGTCGCGTATGACGGACTGGACGCCGGTGCCCTCGGGGCTCTGGGTGATGGGGGTGACGGTGCCGCCCGCGGTGACCGCGGCGGCGGTGACCGCCTCGATGTCGCGCACCGGGAAGTAGACGTGCCAGCGGGGGCGCACCCGCGGGTCCGGGGCGGACTCGACGGCGCCGCCGCGCAGGGTGGCGACGGTGTGGGTGCCGTCGCTGACGATCACCTGCTCGTGCTCGTAGGCGACGTCGCAGCCGTCCGGGGTGGCCCAGTCGAAGACCTCCGCGTAGAAGATGGCGGCCTCGAAGGCGTCGCGGGTGCGCAGTTCCAGGCAGGCCGGTGCGCGGCCGTGGCCGACCGACCAGGACAGGGTCTTGCCCTCCCAGAAGCCGAAGGTGGCGCCGTCGCGGTCGGCGGCCAGGGCGGCGCGGCCGGGGCCGAGTTTGAGCGGGCCGACGGCGACGGTCGCGCCGCGCTCGCGGATGCGGGCCGCGGTGTCGTCGGCGTCGGCCACCGCGAAGTACGAGGTCCAGGCCACCGCGACCTGGAAGTTCTGGGCCAGCGCGCCGATCCCGGCGACCGGCTCCCCGTCGGACATCGCGACCGAGAACTCGTCGCCCAGGCTGGCCGGCCGGAAGGTCCAGCCGAGCACCGCGGAGTAGAACTCCTGCGCCGTCTTCAGGTCGCGGGCCAGCAGGCTGACCCAGCACGGCGCACCGCGTCGGGGGACGACGGGCTTCAGGGGGGACATGAAGATCTGCCTCCTCGTACTCACCGCCCTTTCCCACTGTGCCAGCGAGCGCCGGGGGCGGCGACCGGGATGGCCTCCCCCGCACTCCCCTCACCGGGCGCAACCACATACGGCCCAGGCCCCGGCCCGCCACACCGCGGGTGGCCAGAGCGGTTGTGCCGCTCTTGATCAGGATCGATGCTGGAGGTACTGAACCGGGCTGGGTTGATGCCATGAACGCATGGAATGGGGTGGAGAGCGCCGACTTCCGTGGTCCCCTCGACGTCACCAGGGCGGCCACAGCGGTGCTCGACGCCCGCGACCTGGTCATCGGCTGGAGCCCGGCGGCCGAGCGGCTGCTCGGGTACCGGGCGCAGGAGATCGTGGGGCAGCCCCTTAAGACCCTGCTGCCGCATCTGGGCACCGGTACGGCGGGGGAATCGCCGCCGGTGCGGATGCCGGGCAGCGTCTCGCGTACGGCGCGGCACCGCGACGGGCGGCTGCTGTCGGTGGCGACCTCGATCTGCCCACTGGCCGACACCGGGGGCATCGCCGGCACGCCCGCCCGGGTCCTGGTGGCGGCCGAGCTGGACGGGCTGCGGGCGTGGGAGTCGCAGCAGGCCATGCTGCACGGACTGGCCACCCAGTCGCCGGTGGGTCTGGCGATCTATGACACGGAGCTGCGGCTGACCTGGTTCAACGCCACTTACGGGCGGGAGATCGGGCTGCCGCTGCGGGAATTCATCGGCAAACAGGCCGATGAGCTCTATCCGCGGGGCGAGTTCGTCACCGAGGGGTATCCGCGCAGTACCCAGGCGGTGATGGGGCAGGTGCTGGACACCGGTGAGCCGGTCGTCGATCTGCATTTCGTGGGGCAGCTGCCCACCGATCCGGGGAGCGAGCACGTGTGGTCGTGCTCCTACTACCAGCTGCACGACGCCGACGGCCGGGTGCTGGGGGTGTGCGAGGACGCCTTCGACATCACCGGCCGCTATCAGGCGCAGCGGCGGCTGAACCTCCTGGTGGACGCGGGCGCCCGGCTGGGGACCACGCTCGATATGACCGTCACGGCCCGGGAGATCGCCGAGGTGGCGGTGCCGGAGTTCGCCGCCACCGTCACCGTCGATCTGGTGCAGTCGGTCCTGGAGGGTGAGGAGCCCGAGCACGGGGTGGGGCTGCCGACGCTGGTGCGGGTGGCGGAGCGGT
This sequence comes from Streptomyces natalensis ATCC 27448, assembly GCF_000935125.1. GTDB lineage: Bacteria > Actinomycetota > Actinomycetes > Streptomycetales > Streptomycetaceae > Streptomyces > Streptomyces natalensis. The sequence goes on from NZ_JRKI01000029.1 coordinate 814,081, forward strand.
CGGCCGGGGAGAGCGGGGGCACCAGGACGGCGAACGGTGCGCACCGGGTCGTTCATCCGCCGGGCTCGCCGCAGTACCGCAGTCTGTCGTCGGGCGGGATCGTGCGGGTGGAGAGCACCATGGTCGTGCCGCTGCGGGCCGGTGGCACCCCGCTGGGGCTGGTCACCTTCGTGCGCGGCAGGCATCCTTCCGTCTTCGACAGCGGCGAGGTCGAGCTGGCCGACGAGCTGGTCACCCGTACCGCGGTGTGTCTGGACAACGCCCGCCGCTACACCCGTGAGCACGCCGCCGCCCTGACCCTCCAGCGCACGCTGCTGCCGCAGCATGTGGCCGCGCAGTCCGCCGTCGACCTGGCCCACCGCTATCTGCCCAGCGACAACACCGCCGGGGTCGGTGGCGACTGGTTCGATGTCATCGGGCTGTCCGGGACCCGGGTGGGGCTGGTGGTCGGGGACGTGGTGGGCCACGGTCTCCAGGCGGCGGCCACGATGGGCCGGATGCGGACGACGGTACGGGCGCTGGCCCGGCTGGATCTGTCCCCGGACGAACTGCTGAGCCGGCTGGACGACCTGGTGGGGCAGCCGACGGGGGAACGCACCGGCACACCGGGCGCCGAGGCCGGCGAGGACGTGGCCACCGGGGTGACCTGCCTGTACGCCATCTACGACCCGGTCTCGCGGCATTGCACCATGGCGCGGGCCGGGCATCTGCCGCCGGCCGTCGTCGACCCCGAGGGCCGGCTGTCGTTCCCCGATCTGCCGGCGGGCCCGCCGCTGGGGCTGGGGGGCCTGCCGTTCGAGTCGCTGGAGATCGAGCTGCCGGTGGGCAGTCTGCTGGCGCTGTTCACCGACGGGCTGGTCGAGGGGCGCGAGCGGGACATCGAGGCGGGGCTGCGGACCCTGGGACGGGTGCTGGGCGAGAACCGCAGACCATTGGAGGAGCTGTGCGACCGCGCGGTGGCCGAGCTGCTGCCCGCCGGCACCGCGGCCGACGACTCGGCGCTGCTGCTGGTGCGCACCCGCGAGCTGGATGCCCGGCAGGTCGCCGCCTGGGAGCTGCCGGCCGAGCCGGCGGCGGTGGGCCGGGCCCGCGAGCTGGCCACCGGGCAGCTGCGGGCGTGGGGCCTGGAGGAGCTGTCGTACGCCACCGAGCTGGTGGTCAGCGAGCTGGTCACCAATGGCGTACGGCATGCGTCCGGGCCGCTGCATCTGCGGCTGCTGCGCGATCTGACCCTGCTCACCGAGGTCTCCGACACCGGCCACACCTCGCCCCATCTGCGGCACGCCGCGAGCGACGACGAGGGCGGGCGCGGGCTGTTCATCGTCGCGCAGCTGGTGCAACGCTGGGGGACGCGGTACACGCCGTACGGGAAGACGATCTGGACCGAGCAGGGGTTCCCGCCGGGCTATCCGGGGACGCCTCGCCCGGTCGGGTAGGGCCGGTGTCGGAAGTCCCGTCGTCCGCCCGAAGGGCGGGCCCCGCGGTGTCCGGTGCGTGCGATCGCAAGGCGGAGGGTCGCCCCGATACTGGGCGTATCGGGGTGATCCCGACAACGCCGCGAGCGTGCGTGCCGGGCGCCGCGGGGCAGGGGGCACCTCCCGGACGAAGTCTGGGGGAGGGACTTCCGACACAGGCCCTACGGCCCGTGGGCATGCGCCGGCGGTACGCCGTGCGGGTGTCGGCGGGTGGGCCGATGATGGAGGCAAGCGGCCGCCCTGGGATTCGGCGGGCGCGGGACAAGGAGGACCTGTGACGAGCAACGGGAGCCAGAAGTCGGCCGCGCCGCGGCCGGTGGAGCTGTACACGGGTGGCGAGCGGCCCTTCGATGCGGAGGACCTGGTCAAGGCTTCCGGGCGGGAGCCGACGCCCGAGAGCCTGAAGTGGGCCCAGCGGCTCATCGACGAGAAGGGACCGGCCGCCATCGAGCGGTATCTGCCGTGACGTCCCGATGATCACGGAAACCCGGACCTCGCGCGGCTGAGCGCTGCGTGGGAGCCGGGTTCGCCGTCGGCCGCGTACGGGCCGTGCGGCGCGGCTAGTGTGTGGCGATGACCATCGAACGTACGGGCCCGCCGCTGCGCGCGGGGGAACGCGAGTCGCTCCGGGCGAGCCTCGACTTCCACCGGGCGACGCTCGCCCTGAAGACCGACGGCCTGGACGCCGGACAGCTGCGGCGCCGCTCGATGCCGCCGTCCGGGCTCTCGCTGCTGGGGCTGGTGCGGCATATGGCGGAAGTGGAACGCACGTGGTTCCGGCGGGTGATCGCCGCGGAGGACATCGGGCTGGTGTGGTCGCCGGAGGGCGACTTCCAGGTGGCGTACGACGCGGCCGCGGCCGACCCCGAAGAGGCGTTCGACGCCTGGCGGACCGAGATCGAGCACGCCCGGCGCATCGAACGGGCCGCGGAGTCCCTGGAGGTGACGGGGTATCAGCCGCGGTGGGGTGAGCATGTCTCGCTGCGGACGGTGATGCTCCACGTGATCCACGAGTACGCCCGGCACAACGGCCATGCGGACTTCCTGCGCGAGGGGATCGACGGGGTGGTGGGGGTCTGAGGAACGCGCTCCGGGGCGGGCACCTGCCCCCGTCCCGGCGGGGGCGGGGGCGGGGGCAGGCGCGGTGCCGCCGGGTCAGTGCGCCAGGAGCCGGCGCAGCCAGTTCAGCGGCGCGACCGCCGCTTCCCGGGAGAGCGCGGACTTCGGGGCCATGCCCGTGAAGCCGTGGAAACCGCCCGGCCAGACGTGGAGTTCGGCCCTGCCGCCGGCCTGCCACAGACGCGAGGCGTAGGCGATGTCCTCGTCCCGGAAGGTCTCGGCCGAGCCGACGTCGATGAACGCCGGCGGCAGCCCGGACAGGTCCTCGGCGCGGGCGGGCGCGGCGTAGGGCGAGACGTCCGGGCCGCCGCGCGCCGCTCCGAGCAGTGCCGTCCAGCCGGTGTCGTTGGCCGTACGGTCCCAGACGCCGAGGCCCGCCATCTGGTGGCTGGAGGGGGTGTCGTTGCGGTCGTCGAGCATGGGGCACAGCAGCAGCTGCCCGGCGAGCTCGGGGCCGCTGCGGTCGCGGGCCATCAGGGCCACGGCCGCGGCGAGTCCGCCACCGGCGCTGACGCCCGCGACGACGATACGGCCGGGGTCGACACCGAGGTCGGCGGCGTGCCCGGCGGTCCAGAGCAGACCGGCGTAGCAGTCCTCCACCGGTGCCGGGTGCGGATTCTCCGGGGCGAGCCGGTATCCGACCGAGACCAGGGCCGCGCCCAGCTGCCGCGCGACCTCCGCGAAGCCCAGGGCGCCGCTGCGGTGATCCCCGACGATCATGCCGCCGCCGTGGATCGCGTAGAGGGCGGGCGTCGGCGCCTTCGCCCCCACCGGACGCAGGATCACCAGCGGGACCTCCGGCTCGCCCTGCGGCCCCGGGACGGTGCGGTGCTCCACCTCGAAGGCGCCGTCGAGGGAGAGCAGCTCGTCCGAAGGCACCGCTCTCATGGGCGAGTTGCGCAGGTCGGGGATCATCTCGGGCCGGATGGAGGGCGACATGTCCTGGCCTATGGCCTCCAGGGCGAGAGCCAGTTCGGGGTCGAACGGCGGCGGCGGGCCGATGGGGGTGGGCCGTTCCTGGGCGTGCCGGGTTTCGGTCATCTGTTCTCCTCGGGTCCGGTGCCTGGGTCGCGTACGGAATCCCCGTCGTCAACCACGGACATCCTGCCCCGCCATGGGCGCCCCGTGCCGCATCACGGGGCGGAGAGGCTCCGCCGGGCGAGGGGGGCGGCCGAGCAGGACGGTCAGCAGCGCGCCGAGCAGCGCGAGGGCGCCCGCCAGCAGGAAGACCGCGGACAGGCCGGCGGCGGCGTAGGCGGTGCCCAGGAGGGCGATGCCGAGGGCGAGGCCGAGTTGGCGGGCGCCGTTGGCTGCCGCGGCGGCGACACCGCTGTGGGCCGAGGGCGCCGCGGCCATGGCCGTGGCCGGCAGTACGGGCGAGACCAGCCCCGCGCCGGCGCCGGTGAGGACGAGGCCGGGGAGTAACACCGGCCAGGACGAGCCGGTTTGCGCGGCGAGCAGGGTCAGATCGCCGATGCCCACCAGGAGGCAGCCGCCTGCGATGGCCCACCGCGCGGGGACCCGGTGCAGTGCGCTGCCGGCCAGCGCGGAGGTGACGAAGAAGGCCAGCGGCTGGGCGGTCAGGACGAGCGAGGTGGCGAACGCGCCGAGTCCGTCGTGGTGCTGGAGCCGGAGCGAGAGCACCGGCAGGAAACCGAAGGCGGCCGGATAGTAGGTGCCGGAGGCGATCAGCAGTCCGTTGAAGGCGCGGGTGCGGAACAGGGCGAGGGGGAGCATGGGGTGCGCCGAGGCCCGTTCGACGAGGACGAAGACGAGCAGCGCCGCGGCGCCCACCGCGAAGCCCAGGAGCGTGACGGGATCGCCCCAGCCCCGCTCGCCGCCGCGGACGAAGCCGAAGGTGACGCCGGTCGCGGCCAGGGTGAAGGCGGCGATCCCCGGCCAGTCGATGCGGGCCGGGGTACGGGCGTCGGCGGCCAGCACCTTCCAGGACAGCAGCAGGGTCGCCAGGCACAGCGGGACCGCGCCGTGGAAGAGCCAGCGCCAGGACAGGAACTGGGTGAGCATCCCGCCCGCGACATTGCCGACGCCCGCGGCGGCCCCCGCGACCGCGCCCCAGACGGCGAAGGCGCGGGCCCGGTCCCGGCCGCTGTAGGTGAGGCCGATCAGCGGCAGCAGGGTGGCGAACATCGCGGCGCCGGCGATCCCCTGGACGGCGCGGGCGGCGATCAGCAGCGGGGCGTCGGGGGCCGCTCCGCAGGCGAGGGTGGCCAGGGTGAAGACGGCGAGACCGAGGAGGTAGAGCCGTTTGCGGCCGAGGGTGTCGCCGAGCGATCCCATGCCGAGCAGCAGTCCGGCCAGGGCGAGGGTGTAGACGTCGACGATCCATTGCAGGGCGCCGAAGTCCGCGTGGAGGTCGCCGGCGATGCGCGGCAGCGCCACCGTCACGATCGTGGCGTAAACGAGCAGGAGGAAGGTGCCGAGGCAGGTGGCGACGAGGGGCAGCCACGTGCCGCGGCCGGCCGAATTCCGGTCGGGCAGGGGTGAGTTCATACGGCTCACCCTGCTGTAATGCTCTTATGCAGCTGAACCCTTACGGGCGCGATCTCGTCCGCTTTGTGATCGACCTCACGAACACGCCTCCGACCTGCGCCGGGGAGCTGGCCGAACGCTGCCGGGCGGGCGGCATGCTCCTGGAGGACCCCGTGACGGACACGGATCTGACCGAGGTGCTGGCGTTCCTGACGCGCTGGGCAAAGGTGGTGGACGCCGCCACGGACGCCCGCCGGGCGGCCCTGCTCAACGAGCTGCTCGCGGAGTTCGCCGAGCATCCCCGGCTGACCGACCACGGGGGCGGCATCTGGCACATCCACTATCGCGACGATCACCGGACCCCGGCCGGCGTGCTGTGCGCGGTGGCCGCCGTCGGCACCGCACTGCATCTGACCTCTCTGGGCATGCACCGGCTGGGCCGCTGTGCGCTCGCCGACTGCCGCCGGGCCTATGCCGACTTCAGCCGCGCCGGGCGGCAGCGGTACTGCTCCCCCGCCTGCGCCAATCGCGATGCGGTGCGCCGGCATCGCGCCAAGAGGGCGACGATGAGCCGATCATGACGGGTTTTCCGCCCCGTTCATCCGTCAACTATTCGTAAATGTCGGCCAATTCGACGGCGACTTCCAGCCACCCCGCACTCCGCTCGACTACCCACACACGGCGCGGCACCGCACCGTTTCGGCCACCCTCGGCCCCCGCGATCGCCGCTTTCCCTGCACGCCGGACCCGCTCCGGACACATTCCCGGCACGTTCCTGCGGCGTTGGCGGCGCCGCCACCCTCCGTACAGTGAGCCGTCGCCTGCTCAGGCCAACCGGCGAGTATCTGACGCTGCGCCAGGTCAGCGGGAAAACGTCCAAAGACCAACTGCGATTAGCGGACGCTACTTTCCGGAAGCATGCGATCACATGTAGCGTTCGACTGAACCTGAGCCGCGGCTTTGCACCATGTCACGGCCGGGCCACGGGACTGGGCGTGCACGCTTCCGGTACGAACGGAGCGAAAAGCCCCGCCGACCGCACCGGGGGCGCGCCGCGCTCGTCCCGTAGTGCCGTTGCACACCGAACGTCGAGCACCGCCATGTCTCTGTCCGTACACGCCTGCTTTGCAAGAGGAATGGGCCCAGATCATGTTTATGAACTCCTCGACGACCCTTGTCTTGCGACCAGAGTCGGAGTTCGGCCTGCCGGCCGACGCCGCCCCCGACGACGGGCCTCCGCTGGCGGTCGACCGGCTTCCCGACGGCAAGTGGCAGCTGACCCTGCACGACCTCGAACCGGTGTCGGTCCACCGGCTGCCGGACGAGGTGCACATCATCCTGGCCCCGCCCTGCGGGGAGCCACTGCGCCCCACCACGGCGAAGACGCCGCCGCCCCCGGAGCCGGCCCCGGACCCGATACGGATCGATACCGCGGCCCGCACCGTATACATCGAGGGACGTCAACTCGATCTGCCACGGCTGGAATTCGACCTGCTCGCCCACCTGGTACTGCACCCCCAGCGCGCCTTCACCCGGCAGCAGCTGATGGACGCCCTGTGGCCCACCTGCCGCTCCAGCGCCCGCACCGTTGACGTCCACATCGCCCGCCTGCGCCGCCGACTGGGACCGGGCTGCCGCGACTGCATCAGCACCGTCTTCGGCATCGGCTACAAATACCTGCCGACCCCCTGAACCGTCCCGCATCCCTCACCCGGCCGGTTCCCGCACCCGGCACGGTCGTTCTTCGGCCCTGTACGCCCCCACACCGGCGCCCCCCGTACGCCGGTGCGGGGGCCGGGGCACGAGGTCATCCGGCCGCCGGCCGCGCCGGCCCGGGCTCCTTGCGGACGAAGGCGCGCCGCAGGGCGTGGTACGGCTGGTCCGGGCCGAAGAACTGGGCGTGCATCCGGGCCAGTTCGTCCGCCCGGTAGGCGGCGAGCGGCCGCCGCGCCTCATCCCGTTCCCGGGTGGCCTTCTTGGCGGCGATCCGCGGCTGGCAGGCGGCCGACGCGGCCAGCCGGGCGGCGAGGCGAGCGGTCGGTGCGGTGAAGTCCTGCGGGGCGCAGTCGACGATCCGGTCCGCCAGCCCGCACCGCTGAGCTGCGGCGGCCGTGACCGGCAGCGCCCGCTCCATCAGCTCCGCGGCCGCCTCCGGGCCCACGCGGCCGGGCAGGGTGTAGGTCCAGTACTCGGATCCGTACAGCCCCATCAGCCGGTAGTGCGGATTGAGCACCACGCCCGAGCGGCACCAGACCTCGTCGGCCGCCAGCGCCAGCATCGTCCCGCCCGCCGCCGCGTTGCCGCCCAGCGCCGCGACCACCAGCCGGTCGGTGGTGGTCAGCACGGCGTGGACGAGGTCGTCCATGGCGTTGATGTTGGCCCAGGACTCCTCGGCGGGGTCGGCGGCGGCCTCGATGACGTTGAGGTGGATGCCGTTGGAGAAGAAGTCCCGGCGGCCGCCGAGGACCAGCACGGACGTCGGCCGGGAGCAGGCGTGGCGGTAGGCGGCCAGCAGCCGGCCACAGTGGTCGGTGGACATCGCGCCGCCGGGGAAGGAGAAGCGCAGAAAGCCGACCGGGCCGTCCTCGTGGTAGCGGATATCGGCCCAGGTGCGTCCCGCGGCGGTGCCGTCGTCCGCCTCCAGCGGCGCGGGGATCTCGGGTACGGACGGCAGCCGGTCGCCCAGCGCCAGGGTCGCGGGCAGTTTGACGGTACCGGGCCCGCCCGGGGTGCGCGGCGGGCGCAGTTCGGGGATCCACACCGCGCCGTCGACGGTCGCCCGGCAGATCGCCCCGCACCGGGTGGCGAGGATGTCGCCCGGCTCGCCCTTCAGGGTGTCCTCGGGGTGGCCGCCGTGCAGGAACCAGGTCGCGCCGAGGAGTTCATCGCGGACGCCGGGCCGGGAGTCGGCGGCGCGCAGGGTGCGCAGGACCGTCGCGGCCGGGGCGCTGCGCCAGTCGATCCGGCGCTCGCCCTGACGCAGCGGCGGCCGGGCCCGGCCGGGCCGTTCGGCGGCGGGGAGGGAGTGCTGGGGCCGCGGGCGGTAGGTGCCGGAGGCGAAGCGCGCGACGGCGGTGTGGACCGCCGCCATCGCCGCATCGGCGATCTCCCCGCGGTAGAGGTCGCTCTTGCCGACCTCGGGGACGGGACAGTCCGCGGCGGCCCACACATCGCCCGCGTCCATCTCGTCGTTGGCCTGGAGCACGGTGACGCCCCAGCGGTCCGCGCCCAGGTGCACCGCCCAGTCCACGGAGGACGGCCCACGGTCGCCCACGGGGCCGGGATGCACGATCAGGCAGGTGTAGGCGGACCACACCTCCCGCGGCACGGCCGTGGTGAGCATCGGCGCGATGACCAGGTCCGGGGCGTGGCTGCGTACGGTCGCAAGGAGCGGTGTGCGGCGGGTGACCAGCTCCACGGACACCTGGTGCCCGGCGTCGCCGAGTTCGGCATGGACGCGCTGTGTGAGGCTGTTGAACGCGCCGGCGATGAGCAGGATGCGCACGGCAGACTCCCCTGAACTGGTACCGATGAGCCGTCGGCCGTGATCGTTGCGCAGAAGCCGGGGCGGGGCACCGGACCCGCGGTGCGGGTCATCCGATCGGTGGCCGCCGGGCGGCGCAATGGGCGGATACCAGGACAGATTCCATGACGGAGCAATGAACTTCCCCTGGCGGAACGTTACTCTTGATTGACATCGACTTGGCGATTCTTTTACTTTCGAATCCTCGGGAGGCGTGCCCCCACCAGCGCAAAGCCCCCGTGGTGGCTATGAACGGAAACATCCCGTCATTTCCTGTTTTCACTGAGGAAACCTGGCGGGTGCAGGGTGGGGACGTCCGGCGGACTCGGGACACAGGACACAGGACAGGCACGGGGGGAACCATGGGGAACGGAACCGGCATACCCGGCGCCACCGGCACCACCGGTGTGCTCGCTCTCGTCCTTCGCCGCCTGCGGCGCCTGCGGCGGATGAGCCGTGTGCCCCTCGCCGCCTTCGTCGCCGCACTCGCCTTCATCCTGGCCGGTGCGGCCACCGCACCCGCCCTGGCCGCCCCCGCGCCGCCGGCCGCCATGGGCGCCGAGTCCGCCAAGGCGGCACCGGTCGCCGACTCCGACGCGGACACCGGCGGGGACTGCGACGGCATGGAGGACGAGCGCGGCGGGCCGTGGCGCGCCGCGCGGACCGCGGTCGGCGTCCCGCAGCACAGCGGGCGGCCGCTTCCCCCCTGCCGTACCGATCCGACCTCCGCGCCCGCCGTCGTGACCGGACCGGTGCCGGACGGCAGAACGGCGCGGGCCGCCGCCTCGGCCGGACCGCTCGAACTCCCCGTACTGCACTGCGTATTCCGCTGCTGAGCGGTGCCCGGTGGCCGTCGCCACCGCTCGCGCACCGCATATTCGCGCCACCCCACGGTGGCCTCACAGCAGGAGACCTCCTCGTGGAGACCTTCATCCAGCATGCCCGCGGCCGCACGGCCCGGATCGCCGAGCGGCGGGAGGAGCGGGAGTCCTATGGCCGGCTCGCCGCCGGGCAGTCCCCGCTCGCCCTGTTCATCACCTGTTCCGACTCCCGGGTCGTGCCGTCCCTGATCACCGGCGCGCGGCCCGGTGAGCTCTTCGAACTCCGTACGGCGGGCAACGCCGTCCCCGAGTACCGGGAAGGCACCGCGCCGAGCGCGGAGGCCGCCACCATCGAGTACGCCCTGCGGGTCCTGGGTGTCGCCGACGTCGTCGTCTGCGGTCATTCGCACTGCGGCGCGGTCGGCGCGAAGATCCGCGGCGAGGATCTGACCGGCGTCCCGGCCGTACGGGAATGGCTCGACCGGCAGCTGTCCGACGCGCTGCCGAAGGACGAGGAGCCGACGGTGGCCGCCGCGGTCCAGCAGCATGTGCGCGAACAGCTGGGCCGGTTGCGCCGCTACCCGTGTGTGCAGGAGCGGCTGGCCGCCGGCGAGGTGACGCTGCACGGCTGGTTCTACGAGGTGCACACCGGGCTGGTGGCCGCACACCAGCCGGCCTCCGACCTGTTCCTCCCCCTGTGAAGGCGGGTGCGTACCTCATGAAGAACGCACGACTCGCCGTCTTCCGGGCGGACTTCGCCGCCTCCCTCGTCGTCTTCCTGGTCGCCGTCCCGCTGTGTGTCGGGGTGGCGGTCGCCTCCGGCGTACCGGCCGAACTGGGGCTGGTCACCGGGATCGTCGGCGGGCTGCTCACCGGACTGCTGCCCGGCAGCAGCCTCCAGGTCAGCGGCCCGGCCGCCGGACTGACCGTGCTGGTCTTCGAAGCCGTCAAGGAATACGGCCTCGGGGCGCTGGGCGCACTGGTGCTGGCGGCCGGTGTGCTCCAGCTGGCCATGGGCGCGCTCCGGCTCGGCCGGTGGTTCCGGGCCATCTCGGTCGCCGTGGTCCAGGGCATGCTCGCCGGCATCGGCCTGGTCCTGATCGCCGGACAGGTCTACGCCCTCACGGACGCCAAGGCCCCGGGCGGGGGCCTGGCCAACCTCGGCGGGCTGCCCGGCCTGGTCACCACCACCGCGGGGTCCGGGCCCGCGCTGACCGCGTTGGCCATCGGTGCCGCCACCATCGCCGTCCTGGTGCTGTGGCCCCGCTGGCGGCCCGCCGCGCGGATCCTGCCGGCCCCGCTGGCCGCGGTGGCCCTGGCCACCACCGCGGTGGCGGTGCTGGACCTCCCGGTGGCCCGGGTGCGGGTCAGCGGACTGCTGTCGGCGATCCAGCCGCCCGGCCTCGCCGACCTGGGCCGGCTCGCCGATATCGGCGTCCTGGGCACGGTTTTGGCGTTCACCCTGATCGCGTCGGCGGAGTCGCTGTTCAGCGCGGCCGCGGTCGACCGGCTGCACACCGGGCCGCGCACCGACTACGACAAGGAGCTGATGGCCCAGGGTGCGGGCAACGCGGTCTGCGGGGCGCTCGGCGCGCTGCCGATGACCGCGGTGATCGTGCGCAGCGCCGCCAATGTCCAGGCGGGCGCCCGGACCAAGGCGTCGCGGGTGCTGCACGGCGCCTGGCTGCTGCTCTTCGCCGCGGCCTTCCCCGCGGCGCTGGGCGTCGTGCCGGTGGCCGCGCTGGCCGGCATCCTCGTCCACGCGGGCTGGAAGCTGATCCCGCTGCGCGAGCTGCGGCCGCTGTGGCGCGAACACCGCGGCGAGGCGGTCGTGCTGCTGGCCACCGCGGTCGCCATCGTCACGGTCAACATGTTCGAAGGTGTCCTCATCGGGCTGCTGATGGCCGTGGCCAAGACGGCCTGGGAGACCTCCCACGTCCATCTGGAGATCGACGCCCCGGACGGCGACGGGCCGGTGCGGGTACGCGCGGTGGGCAACGCCACCTTCCTGCGGCTGCCCAAGCTCCTCGACCAGCTCGACGCGCTCCCCCAAGGCCGCGAGGTCGCCCTCGATCTCAGCGGTCTGCGCCATCTCGACCATGCCTGCGGCACGGCACTGACGAACTGGGCCGAGGCGCACCGCCGCAGCCGCGAGCGGACGGCGGAACCGGTGTCCTGAACCGGACTCGGCGCCGGAACGGGCGGGCCGGGGGCTACGGCTCCCGGCCCGCCCGTGCGTCGGGGTGAACCGCGCGGCCCAGCGGCGCGGCGGGGGAACGCTGCGTGCGCGCCGGTCGTTGAGTGGGTCGAGTGGACGTCAGGACTGTCACGAGGGGACGGACGACGGTATGCCTCTTCAGGGTGAGTACGCGGCGAGCCCGGCGCAGTGGGTGCGCGATCAGGTCGCGCTGTACGAGAGCTCCGGCGGCACGGAGGGGACGACGATAAGGGGCCTGCCGGTGGTGATCCTCACGACCCGGGGCGCCAGAAGCGGGAAGATCCGCAAGAGCCCGCTGATGCGGGTCGAACGCGACGGCACCTACGCCGTGGTGGCCTCCGTGGGCGGCGCTCCCGAGCACCCTCTGTGGTACCGCAATGTGCTCGCCGATCCACGGGTCGAGCTCCAGGACGGCCCGGTGCGCCGGGACATGACGGCCCGTGAGGTCACCGGGGAGGAGAAGGCCCTGTGGTGGGGCCGCGCGGTCGAGGCGTTCCCCGATTACGCCGACTACCAGGAGAAGACCGAGCGGCAGATCCCGGTGATCGTGCTGGAGCCCGCGGCCGCGGAGCACTGACGGGCGGTCACCGGACGGCGCCGCGGCCGCCCGTCCACGGGTCCACGGATCCGCGGGTCCACGGGTCCACGGGTCCACGGGTCCACGCTCCGCCCACAAGGCTGCCCGCAGGTCCGGCTACAGGCCGACGAGCGTGACCTCGGTCGCCTTGACGCTGGTCCAGACGGCTGCGCCGTCCGCCAGGCCGAGGTCCAGCGCGGCCTGCGGGGTCACCTCGGCCACCAGGTCGGGGGCCTTGGGCGAGGTCACCAGGATGCGCAGCCGGCTGCCGGCGGAGGTGATTTCGCGGACGGTGCCGGGCCAGACGTTACGGGGGCTGCCCGCGGGCCGGTCGAGGTGGACGGAGACCGCCTCGGGGGCGATGATCGCCAGCGCCCGGGTGCCGTCGGGCAGGGGGTCCGCGGCGATCAGCTGCCCGCCGCCGTCGAGCCCGAGCCCGTCGGCGGTGGCGGTGCCGGGCCAGGCGTTGCGGCCCAGCATCCGGGCGACCCAGGGCGAGCGGGGGTGGCGGGTCACCTCGGCGGGCGGCGCGTCCTGAAGGGCGCGGCCGCCGTCGAGGACGAGCACCCGGTCGGCCAGCGAGACCGCTTCGACGGGGTCGTGGGTGACGATCAGACAGACACCGCCGAAGCCCGCGAGATGGCGGCGCAGGGTGTGCCGCACATGGGCGCGGGTGGTCTGGTCCAGGGCGGCGAGCGGTTCGTCGAGCAGCAGCAGCCGGGGGCGGGCGGCCAACGCCCGTGCCAGGGCGACGCGTTGGGCCTGTCCGCCGGAGAGCTGGGCGGGTTTGCGGTGGGCGAGGTGGCCGACGCCGAGCCGGTTGAGCCACTGCTGGGCGGTGCGGCGGGCCTCGGCGCGCGGCGTGCCGTGGGCACGCAGTCCGTATGCGGTGTTGGTCAGGGCGCTCAGATGCGGGAAGAGCGCGCCGTCCTGCGGGACCCAGGCGACGCCGCGCCGGTGCGGGGGCAGCGCGCTGACGTCGGTGTCCCCGAGGCGGAGGGCGGCGTGGGCGCGCGGGGTGAGGCCGAGGAGGGCGCGCAGCAGGGTGGTCTTGCCGGCGCCGTTGGGGCCGACGACGGCCAGGGTGGTGCCCGGTCCGGCGTCCAGGGTCAGTTCGGTGAAACCGGTGACCTCGGCGCGCAGCGGCCAGTGGCTCTCGGGGGCGGGGGGTGCGGCGTCGGCGGCCAGGGCGGGGGCGGACTGCGGGGCGGCGTCTGGGGTGGTGAGGCCGGTGGTGTCTGCGTCGGGGAGGGCATCGGCGCCGGTGGTGTCGGCCAGGCGGACGGAGCGGGTGCGGGCCGCGCGGTCGGCCGTGCTGCCGGTCCAGCGGCCGCGCAGCGCCACCAGGACGGCCATCGCGATGACCAGCAACAGCAGGGAGACCGAGGTGGCGACCTCCGGGGAGTCCTGGAGCAGCAGATAGACCTCGAGCGGGAGGGTCTGGGTGGTGCCGGGCAGGTTGCCGGCGAAGGTGATGGTGGCGCCGAATTCGCCGAGCGCGCGGGCCCAGGTCAGCGCGGCGCCGGCGGCCAGGCCGGGGGCGACCAGGGGGAGGGTGACGGTGCAGAAGACCCGTACCGGGGAGGCGCCGAGGGAGGCCGCCGTCTCCTCGTAACGGGGGCGCAGACCGGCCAGGGTGCCCTCCAGGCTGATGACCAGGAACGGCATCGAGACGAAGGTGGCCGCGACCACGGCGCCGGAGGTGTGGAAGGGCAGGGTGAGGCCGAAGGCGTCCTCCAGCCAGGGGCCGAGCAGCCCGCGGCGGCCGAAGCCCATGAGGAGGGCGACGCCGCCGACGGTCGGCGGCAGCACCATCGGCAGCAGGACCAGCGAACGCACCAGCGCCTTGCCCGGGAAGCTGACCCGCGCCAGCAGCCAGGCCAGCGGCACCCCCAGGAGGAGCGAGAGGCCCAGCGCCCAGAAGGAGACCAGCAGCGAGAGCCGGAGCGCTTCGGTGACGCCGGGGCTCGTCAGATGGTCGCCGATGTCGCCCCAGGTGGTGCGGGCGAGGATGCCGCACAGCGGCATCAGCAGGAACGCGATGGCCAGCAGCGCGGGCACGCCCAGCGCGAGGGGGGCGCGGGTGCCGGGGGTGCGGGGCCGGGCCGTCCGGGGTGCCGCCTTCGGCCGGGGCAGCGTGCGCGGACGGGTCATCGCGGGTCCGGTGGGGGTGTCATCGCGGGTCCAGGGGTCGCGGCGGGAAGGGTCGGGCGGGGGCGGCCGAACCGTACCCGGCCGGGCGGGGCCGGGCCGCGTACGGCGAGGGCGCCGCAGGGGGCCGTCCGCTCCCCCGAGCCGGACGGACCCCTGCGGCGCCGCGGGACCGTTACGGCTTCATGAAGCCCGCGTCCCGCAGGATCTTCTGCGCCTCGGGGCTGCTGAGCCACTTCACGAACGCGGCCGCGGCCTTGGCGTGCTCGGAGTACTTCAGCGTCGCGGCCGGGTAGGAGGCGACGGCGTTCTGCGCGTCGGGGATGTCGACGGCGTCGATCTTGTTCGGCGCGGTCTGGGCGTCGGTCTTGTAGACGATGCCGGCGTCGGCCTCGCCGAGCTCCACCTTGCTGAGCACGGCACGGACGTTGGCCTCCTGAGAGACCGGCTTGACGTTGAGCTTCTGGGCGTCCAGGACCTTCTTGCTGTAGCGGCCGACGGGCACCTCGGGGGCGGCCAGGACGACCTTCAGCTTGCTGTCGGTGAGGTTCTTCAGGCCCGTGATCTTCTTGGGGTTGCCATGGCCGGTGGCGATGACCAGGCGGTTCTTGGCGATGACGGTCGGATCGGCGGCGTCCGCCTTCAGCCCGTCCATGGTCTTGGTGTCGGCGGTGACCAGGGCGTCGGCGGGGGTGCCCTCCCGGACCTGGGCGGCCAGTTCCTGCGAGCCGGCGAAGGAGAACGTGACCTTGGTGCCGGGGTGTTCCTTCTCGTAGACCGCCTTGGCCTTGTTGAAGACATCGGTCAGCGACGAGGCGGCCAGCACGGTGAGGTCGGCCTTCGGGACACTGCCGCCCGACTTCCCCGCGCCGTCCTTCTTCCCGGTGTCGTTGCCGCAGGCGGCGAGCGGGACGAGGAGGGCGGCGGTGACGAGAGCGGCGGCGGTACGGCGCCGGGTGACGACTCGGGACATGGGCGGGACTCCTTGTGACGCGGGCGGCGAACGCCGCCCGAGCGGATGGTGACCAGCCGCGCCGTGGACGGGCGACGCCGCTGCGGTGAGGCAGCCGACCGGTGGGGACGGTGGGTGCGGTTCGGGTGGTGCGCTGGTGTCAACGCGATCCGGGTGCGTGAGGCAACGCGGTCCGGGCGGGGCGTACGGGGGCGGCCCGTGCGCGGCGCCGCGGGAGCGGGCCGTCGCGGTTCAGGTGCGGTCGATGTGCACGCTGGTGGACTTCACGCGGGCGGTGGCCTGCATGCCGACCTCCAGCCCCAGCTCCTCGACCGCTTCCCGGGTCAGCAGGGACACCAGCCGGTGCGGCCCGGCCTGGATTTCGACCTGGGCGGCCACATCGCCGAGCTTGACGGCGGTGACGATGCCCGGGAAGGCGTTACGGGCCGAGGTGTAGGAGGCGTCGTCGTCACCGGTGCCGTTCTGGGCGACCTCGATGGAGAACGCGGCCAGATCCCGGCCGTCGATCAGGCGGCGCCCGCTGTCGTCGCGATGGGTGGCGACCTTGCCGGCATCCGCCCAGCGCCGGGCGGTGTCCGGGCTGACGCCCAGCAATCGCGCCGCCTGGCCGATTGTGTAGGACTGCATGTGCGACAAGATAGGCAGCATTGGCTGGCATTTGCAATTCTTTTGGCGAATGCATATAGCATCCGCAAGGCCCATTGGAGGAAGAGCCAAGGACTCCTTTCCGGTCACCGGCGCCTGCACTGCGCACCCGGACGCCTGCGGGGAGTGCGGATAGAGTGCAAAGGAAAGCGGCATAACGGAAATACCCGATATCTGACTCTTCCGCAGAGGCGCCCCTCATGAGCTTGAGCATTCGCAACCAAATTCCCGGCACCGTCACCTCCATCACCACCGGCGAGGTCATGGCGACGGTCAAGGTCCGGCTGGACGGCGGACAGGACATCACCGCCGCGATCACCCTGGAGGCGGCCAAGGACCTGGGGCTCGCGGCGGGTTCGGCGGTCCGTACGCTGATCAAGTCCACCGAGGTCGCCCTCGCCACCGGCGCGGTCGACGGGCTGAGCATCCGTAACCAGATCCCCGGCACCGTGGAGGGCGTCTCCACCGGCGGGGCGATGGCCGGGGTCAAGGTCAGCGTGGCGGGCGGTGAGCTGACCGCGGCGATCACCAAGGATGCGGTCAACGACCTGGAGCTGACCGCCGGCTCGCCGGTCACCGCGCTGATCAAGTCCACCGAGATCTCCCTGGCCACCGCCTGACCGCGGCGCCTCGACGGCCCGCCCCACCGCACGCCCCCGCCCGGCCGCGGGCCTCAGGTTCCGTCCGCCACGGCGCACATCCCCGGCACCGCGCAGGCGCCGACCCAGATCCCGGTGATCGCGCTGATGTACCGCGCCCCGCAGCGATCCGAGGGCACCACCAGCTGGCTGCCCGCCTCGTCCAGCGCACGCCCGTCCAGCGCGGTGGCCAGCAGGATCGGCGAATCGCCGAAGTCCGCGTCCAGCTCCGCCCAGGAGACCACCGTGTGGTGCCCGTCGCCGCCGGTGACGGACAGGAGGAAACGGGAGCGGTCCTTGCGACGGCGGGCGTCGAAGGCCGGGCCCGCCGCATCGATGACCTCCCGTAGCAGCGGCCCCTCGAAGGTGTGGTGCTGCGGCCCGTTGGTGGCGCAGTCGAAGACCACCTCAGCCCGCCGCTGCGCCCAGCGCTCCCGCAGATCCGCGACGGTCAGCGCGAGCGGGTGGCGCAGCTGACCGCGGATCACCAGGCGCCGGAGACCGGCGGGTACGGAGACGGGGCGGGGCGGCGGCGGGCTGAGTCGGCTCATTCGAGTCCCCCTCAAGGCTGTTCGCGTGGCGACTGCCTCCTGTGATGCCCTGTCGATCCGCCGCTGAACCACGAATACCAGGGAAATACACGAGTTCACCTCGCGGGTGAGAGGGAGAATGGCCCATCCGGGCGGCATGTCCGGGTTGTATTCCGGCCATGCGCGCCGGGGCACGGGCGGCACCGGCCTGCGGGCTCACACCGGCGCCCTTCCCCACACCGTCGCACCTGCTCACACCGTCGTACCTGCTCACACCGACCCTTCCCGCGACGGGTGCGCGGCGGCCGATCCGCCCTCCACCGCCCCGCCCGCCCGGTGCTCCTCCAGGGCCAGCCACACCTTGTCGCGCAGCAGCGGGACCTCTGTGAAGCGCACCCCGGTGGCATCGCGCAGCGCATTGGCGAAGGCGGGCGCCACCGGATTGAACGGGCTCTCGCTCATGGACTTGGCGCCCAGCGGGCCGATCGCATCGGAGGTCTGCATGAAGTGCACCTCGGTCCGCGGGACATCGGCGTAGGCCGGCAGCCGGTAGCGGCGGAACGCGGGGGTGACGACCTTGCCGCCCTCGTCGATGAGGACCTGCTCGAAGAGGGTCGCGCCGAGCGCCTGGGCGACGCCGCCCTCGACCTGACCGCGGCACTGCATGGGGTTCATGACCTTTCCCGCATCGGCCGAGTGCACGCTGCGCAGGATCTTCATCTCCCCGGTGCCGGGATCGACCGCGATCCGGAACCACTGGGCGTTGAAGGCCACCGAGCGGGGCGAGCCGCCCCAGTGGCCGGCCGCCGACATCTCCACTCCCCGGCTGCGCGCGGCCTCGTACAGCTCCTTGAGCGGCACCGGGCGCCCCTCGCACTCCACCGCGTCCGCGGTCAGCCGGCACAGGCTGCGCGGCACCCTGACGTGTTCCGCCGCGAAGGTCAGGATCCGCTCGGCGAGGCCGTTGGCCGCCTTCATCACGGCCTTGCCCGCGACGACCGTGCCCGCCGACCCGAACGCGCCGGTGTCGTGCCGTACGACATCGGTGTCGGACTGCCGGACGGCGATCCGGTCCACGGTGGTGCCCAGCGCGCCCGCGGTGATCTGCTGGTGCACGGTGGTCGTTCCGTTGCCGAACTCGGCGGTGCCGACGGCGATGTCGTAGGTGCCGTCCTCCAGCAGCGTGACCGTCGCATCGGCGAAATGGCCGCCGGGCGGGCCGGTGGCGATCATCGACATGGCGGCGCCCTGTCCGACCAGCCAGCCCTCGGGCGCCTGGTCGGCGCTGGTGTCCTCGGCGATGGCGTCCCGTACGACCTTCAGACACTGGTCGAGGCCGTAACTGGCGATGTGCAGGTCCTCCTCCTCGCCACCGGGGCTGATCATGTGCTCCCCGGGGCCGATGATGTTCCGCTCGCGGAAGACCAGCGGATCGATGCCGAGGCGGCGGGCGAGCTCGTCCATGGCCGACTCCACGGCGAAGGTCACCTGGCCCAGCCCGTAGCCCCGGAACGCCCCGGCGGGGACGGTGTTCGTGTAGACGGAGTAGGCGTCGACCTTCTTGTGCGGGGCGCGGTAGACGGCCATCGACTCGCCGACGCTGTGGAACATCACGGCGGGGCCGTGGTTGCCGTAGGCGCCGGTGTTGGAGACGACCCGGAGCTGGAGCGCGGTGAGGGTGCCGTCCTTCCTGGCGCCCGCCTTGATACGGATGCCGAACGGATGCCGGGTGGTCGCGCCGAAGAACTGCTCGGCGCGCGTGAACTCCAGCTTCACCGGCCGCTTCAGCCGCAGCGCGGCCAGCACCACGATGTCCTCGGTGAGCATCTCCTGCTTGCCGCCGAATCCGCCACCGACCCGGCCCGCGACCACCCGGACCTTCTCCCGCGGCAGGTCGTAGAGCGCACACAGGGCGCGGCGGGTAAGGAACGGCACCTGGGTGCTGGAGCGGACCACGAGCCGCTCCCCGTCCTCTTCGCCGCCTTCTTCTCCGTCCTCGAAGTACGCGACGCAGCCGTGTGTCTCCAGGCTCGCGTGCTGCACCCGCTGCGTACGGAATCTCTCCTCGTAGACGAGGTCGGCCGCCGCGAAGCCGTCCGTCACGCTCCCGATCTCGCCGTGCACCTCGCCGACGACGTTGTTCTGCGGCCGGGCGATCCGCGACGCTTCGGCCTCCTTCGCATGGATCACCGGAGCGCCCGGGCCCATCGCCTCCTCCGGGTCGAGGACGTACGGCAGTTCCTCGTAGGTGACGACGACCTGGCGGCAGCCCTCCTCGGCTGCGGCCTCGGTGTCGGCGACCACGGCCGCCACCCGCTGGCCGACGAAGCGGACCACGTCGTCCAGCACCCGGGTGTCGTCGGGGTCCTCGGTGGGGTGTTCGTGCCGGGCCGAGGAGAAGTGCCGCTCGGGGGCGTCGTGGTGGGTGAGGACGGCGTGTACGCCGGGGACGCGGAGCGCGGCGGCGGTGTCGATCGCGACGATCCGCGCATGGGGGTGCGGGGAGCGCAGCAGTTTCATGTGGAGCAGCCCGGGGACGTCGATGTCGAAGGTGTAGCGGGCGGTGCCGGTGACCACCTGGGGTCCGGCCGGGGCACCCAGATTGCGGCCGACCGCCCGCCCCGGGGACGGTTCTTCGACGTTCTTGACGCCGCGTATCGCGTCCTCGATGGCCCGGTAGCCGGTGCAGCGGCACAGATTGCCCTTGAGGGCGCGCGGCAGATCGGCCAGCTGGTCCTCGTCCAGCTTCGCGGTCGTCATCAGGAATCCGGCCGTGCAGAAGCCGCACTGGAAGCCCTGGGCGTCGAGGAACTTGCGCTGGACGGGGTGGAGTTCGCCGTCGGCGCCGGCCAGGCCCTCGACGGTGGTGACCCGGCGGCCGTCGGCGCGCACGGCCGGA
This sequence comes from Streptomyces natalensis ATCC 27448, assembly GCF_000935125.1. Taxonomy (GTDB): domain Bacteria; phylum Actinomycetota; class Actinomycetes; order Streptomycetales; family Streptomycetaceae; genus Streptomyces; species Streptomyces natalensis. The sequence continues at coordinate 834,140 of NZ_JRKI01000029.1, forward strand.
TACAGGCAGCTGTGCACCGGTTCACCGTCGACATGGACGGTGCAGGCACCGCAGTCACCGGCGTCGCAGCCCTTCTTGACGCCGAACCAGCCGCGGTCGCGCAGATAGGTGCGCAGGCACTGGCCGGGGCGCGGTGGGGCGTCGAAGGACCGGTCGTTGACGTGTATGTCGAAGCTCATCGCCCGGCCTCCCGGCCCAGTTCCCGGCGGATCTCCTCGCAGAGCCGCAGCGTCATGTGCCGGCGCCAGGCCGGCAGTCCGTGGATGTCGTCGAACCAGTCGCCGTCCGCGACGGTCCATTCGAGGGTGTCGCGCAGCTCCTCGGCGTCCGGCGCGACCGGGAACCAGAGGCGGAACGGCCGTACGGTGGCGGCCGTGACCGTCATGGCCAGCGAGCCGTCCAGCGGGTCGAGGGTGCCGATGACCAGCGCGCCGGAGCGGCCGAGTCCGTAGAGGGACGCCTGGCGGAAGGCCGTACGGCACACCAGGGACCGGGCGGGCAGGGTGACCGAGCGCAGCAGTTCGCCTTCGGCCAGGTCCTTGCGGCCGGCGCCGGTGATGAAGTCGGCGACCTTGAGGTGGCGCCGGGTGCCGTCCTGGGCCTGGAGCAGGGCGGTGCCGTCGAGGGCGGCGGTCAGCGAGATCATCGGGCCGGCGGGCAGGCCGTTGCAGAGGTTGCCGCCGACGGTGGCCATGTTCCAGATCTTGAACGAGGCGAGGAAGGCGCGGCAGCACTGTTCGAACAGCGGTGCCGCGGGGGCGGCGTAGGTCCGCGCGAAGCGGGAGAGCCGGGCGATGGTGCAGGTCGCGGCGATCTCCAGCGAGCCGTCGGGCAGCCGGTGCAGCGGCTCCCAGCCCATCCGGCCGAGGTCCACCAGGCGCCGGATGTGCGGCTGTGGCTCGGAGAAGAGGTAGGTGCCGCCGCCCAGCCAGGCGTCGCCGCTGCGCCAGGGGGCGCGCTGCCGGGCGTCTCGCACCTCCAGCACGGTGTTGAGGTCCATGCGGCGAGTCAAGCAATCGGGCGGCGCCCGGCACGACTGGTGCGCAGCACGGAAAACGACAAGCGCGACGGCCCGTATCTGGATGATTGACCAAGAGGTGTTTGGCCGGGAGAGGCTTGCATTTACCATGACGGAACTCGCATGCACCTTGCGAATATGAGAAGGGTGCCTGCGAGTGCCGGGGCCTGTTTCCCTCCGTCCGCCCGCTCCGGCAGCCGCCCAAGGAGCCATCCATGCACGTCGAAGACCTCCTCCGGCTCGATTCGCTCGAGCTGACCCTGCTGTGGGGCGAGAGCGCGCTGCTCGCCCGGGACGTCAGCGGGGTGACCGCCACCGATCTGGAGGATCCGGAGCGGTTTCTCCAGCCGGGCGAGCTGGTGCTCAGCGGGCTGGTGTGGTGGTCGCCGGGCGACGACCACGCGAAGGTGGACCGCTTTGTCTCCGCGCTGCGTTCGGCCGGGGCCGCGGCCCTGCTGGCCGGCGAGGAGACCCACGGTGCGGTCCCCGACGTCCTCGTCGACGCCTGCCGCGAGCACCGGATCGCCCTGATAGCCGTCCCCGCGCAGACCACCTTCCGGGCCATCACCGAGGCGGTGTATCTGCGCCAGTGGGGCGATCTGAGCCGGCGGCCCACGGGCCACTACGCGCTGCCGGAGAACGTCCGCACGGAACTGGCCGGTCTGCTCGCCGAGGACGCCGCGCCGGATGCGCTGCTGGACCGCGCGTTCGCGCATCTGGGCGGGCCCGCCTGCTATCTGCTGACGGCCACCGGGCGGGAGATCGCGCGCACTCCGGCGGCCCCACCCCTGCCCGCGCACCAGGCCGTTCGCGAGCTGACCGGCGGGACGGGCACCAGCCTGCGGATCGACGGGGACTGCGGCCCGTACGACAGCTGGCATCTTCATCTGGGGGGCGAGGCCGACGCCCCACCGCGGGTGCTGCACGACATCGCCGACGTCTTCGCCCAGTACCGGCACCGCCTCGACCGCGGTCGGGCGGCCGGGCGCCGCGCCGCCGACGCCCTGGTGACGCTGATCGACACCGCGGCGGCCGACGGCACCGCGCTGGACGCCGCCCTGCACGCCGCGGGGCTGCCCGCCGCCGGGCCGTACCGCGTGGTGGTCGCCTCGGTGGGCGGCGAGGAGAGCGAGGGGGCGGTCGGGGCGCTGGCGGAGGCGCTGCGGCACTCCCCCGGCGAGCCGTTCGCGGTCGGCGGCCTGCCGAGCGGCGAGGCGGTCGCCGTCGTCCATGCGGACCCCGGCGCCGAGACCCGCACCGCGCTCCGCGAGCTGTGGCCCGGCCTGCACGGCTGCCGTCCGCAGGCTCCGCTGCATGCCGGTGTCAGTGCCCTCGCGACCGCCCCTGACGGCCTCGATTCCGCCCTCTCCCAGGCTCGTTACGCACTGGCCGCGGCCCGCGCCGAGGCCCCCAAGGACGCCCGGGTGACGTCCGTCGGGGACCTCACCACGCTCGGCAGCCTGCTCGCCGGGGTGCCCGCCGAGGTCCGCGCGGCGTTCAGCTCCCGCGTCCTGGGTCCGCTGGCCCGCGCGGGCAGCACCTCGCACCGGATGCTGCTGGAGACCCTGGAGGTGTTCCTGGCGCAGCACGGCTCGTGGGCCCGTACGGCCGAGACGCTGCATCTGCATGTCAACACGGTCCACTACCGCATCCAGCGCATCGAGGTGCTGACGGGCCGCGATCTGTCGCGCCTCGACCACAAACTGGACCTGCATGCGGCGCTGTTGTGCCGGTAGGCGCGTGTGTGCGGGTAGGTGCTGTTGTGCCGGTACGCACTGTTGTGCCGGTAGGTGATGTTTCACGTGAAACATGCCGGACCCGTCGGTGCGGGCGGAATCCGGTGCCAACTCGGGCCGGGAGAGCGCGCGTTACTGCCGTCGGTCGTCCGGCCGGTCGATGTGGACGTTGGTCGACTTCACGCGGGCGGTGGCGGTGACGCCGACCTCGATGCCGAGTTCTTCGGCCGCCTCACGGCTGACCAGGGACACCAGCCGGTGCGGTCCGGACTGGATCTCCACCTGCGCGACGACGTCGTCGAGGACGACGGAGGTGACGATGCCGGCGAAGGAGTTGCGGACGGAGGTGCGGACCTCGCCGGGGACGGGATGCAGTCCGGCGGCCCGGTCCTTGGCGAACGCCGCGAGCCCGACGCCGTCGATCACACGGTTGCCCGAACCGTCCCGGTCCATCCGCAGCTGACCACCGTCGGCCCAGCGGCGGACGGTCTCCGAACTCACTCCCAGCAGCCTGGCTGCCTGACCAATGCTGTACGTCGGCACCCCCGCACTCTAGCTCCGCCCGCCGTTCATCGAGTCGGCGTCCCCCGCCGTGGCGGCTCGGCCGGACGGGGGCGCTGGGCGCGCTCGGCGAGGTCTTCCAGGGCCGGGAGTGCGTCGCGCAACAGGCGCCTCCGGTCGGGGGGCAGCTCGGCGATCTCCGCGGCGAGTATGCCGGTGGTCTCCTGCCGTACGGAGCGCAGCAGCTGCTGCCCGTCGTCGTTGAGGCTGATCAGGCTGGCGCGCTGGTCCTCGGGGTCGGGGCGGCGGACGATCCAGCCGCAGCCGTAAAGGAGGTCGACCATCCGGGAGGTGGTGGACAGCGCGATGTTCATCCGGTTGGCCAGCTCGCTGATCCGCAGCGGGCCGTGGGCATCGAGCACGGCGAGGGCGGTCAGCCGGCTGGGGGTGAGATCGCCGTGCACGCTCTGACGACGGAGCAACGGCAGGAGGTGCTGGAGGACGGCGCGCAGGCGGCCGGCCAGTTCGGCGGACGTACCGGGCGCGGAGGTGGGGGTCTCCATCGGCTCTCCCTGGGGGTCACCGTCGGCGGGAGGCGCGCGGGCGCGCCTGGGCCGCGGGTCCGGAGTGGTCGGGACGCTCGGCGGGGTTGACCTACGGAGGGCGCATCGGTGCATTGGTTGCTTGATGTCAACCAACTTCCACTCTAGACCTCGCCCGGGGACGCGACCAGGCCCCGACGGCACACGGGTCCCGCCTCCGGCCCGTACGGGCCGGCAGCAGCTCCCAATGGAGCAGTGCGCCACGGACCCGGTGGCGGCCGTCCGGGCGGTTCCGTAAGCCGTTCGGGGTTCACCGGATGGCGATCAACTGCCTCGCAAGCAGGGGAAGTTGGAGGACCGTGCCCGGACCGGTCCGGGCAACCCGCCCCGTACGGGCGGTTCTCGGCGCAGCGGCACGAGGGAGCGCAGCGTTGGACTTCCGATTGCGACCGATTTAGGCCGATGTAAGGCTGGTCCCGTCCGTCGCACAAGGAGGAAAAACCTATGGTTACGGATCGCACAGCATCGACCGAAACGACCAGCCTGGCCGCCGAAGTCGAAGGACTGCTGGACTCTGCCGAACCGCACGGCGTGTTCCGCGACACCCGCGAGTGTGCTGGGGGCCTGGCGCTGTTCGGGCTCCTGCTCGTCTCGCCGCCCACTCCCCGTCCGAAGACGGACCCGCGATAAAAGGGGCACGCGTTGGCTGAACAGGCACAGGGCGCAGTCCCACTGAGCGCTGTGATTGCCGATGCCGCAACCGGGATCGCCCTCGCCCTTCGGGGTGAGGGCGACCCTTACGCCCTGTCACGCATTCTGCGGCAGGGCGATGCGGTCTCGCTCGGGGCGCTGCGGGTGCTGGGCGCGGACGCACTGGCACCGTATGCACTGGACCACCGGGTGTGCCCCGGTGGCGACGACGAGAAGGTGGTGCGCGAGGCGCTCGCCGCCTATCCACCGGGAGCCGACGCCTCGGAGGTGTCGGTGTGGACCTACCGGGGCCTGGTCGAGGCCTCGCACTCGTTGCTGCCCGGCGGCGCGGAGCACTGGCCGCAGCCACCGCAGGCGGGAGCCGACTGGGTGCGGGCGGACCCCTGGCCCAAGCTCGCCCACCGGGCGTCCCAGCTCGCCGCGCTCGCCCTCCCCGGGCTCGCGCCGGGTCTCGCCGAGGATCTGACGGCCCGTACGGACGACCTGGCGCGCGGCTTCGTGCGTGCCGTCCGCCGCCGGGACTGGTTGCAGGCGGCCGGTGTGGGCCGCTGGCTGGCCCGGCTGCCCGAGGTGCCGCAGTCCCTGGGGCTGGATGCCGGGCTCGCCTTCGTACGGCAGATGAGCGGCGGCGACGCCCGGGTGGCGGTGCAGGTGGCGGCCGCCCGGCGGTTCTACGGGCGGGGTTGGTGACCGGCGGCCGGGGCGACCCCGGGCTGCTGGACCGGATGGTCGCCGACTGCCTGGGCTGGCTGGATGCGGCGCGGCCGCACTTCCGCCTGCCCGCGAACGCGACCACCGACGCCGACCCGAACCTGACCCTCAAACCGCTCGGCGAATTGGCCGAACTGGCCCATCTGATCGGTGAATTGCACCCGATCGGGGACATCCGCCAGGTGGCGCGCGATCTGTTCGCGTTCGCCTGGGAACAGACCCGCGACGGCGAGCTGTTCGCCGAGCTGATCCGCGGCGAGCCGTTTGCCACCTATCCGATGGAGCTCTACGGGGCCTTCGCCCAGGCCGGGCTGCGTCATGAGGACGTCGAGGAGCTGCTGGCCACGACGGCCCGGCTGCGCGGCCGGCGGGTGGCGCGCGAGGACCACACCCGTACGCTCGCGGTCCTCAACGCCGAGCGGCGCATCGGGCTGGTGCAACATGCCGACTTCGACGCCGAGTTCGCACGCACGGGGCTGGGTCTGCTGCCGGAACCCTGGGTGCTGGACCGCAAGGCCGCGTACGGCGTGACCCACGACGTCTTCCATCTGACGCAGTGGGGCCGCCTGCGCGAACGGCTGGCCCCCGAGTTCGCCGGCTATCTGCGGCTGTGGCTCCCCGCCTGGCTGGAGAACTGGCTGGAGGAAGAACTCTGGGACCTGGTGGGCGAGTTGCTGGCCGTGAGCGCCTGCCTGCCCGACGCCCCCTGCGATCCGGGCGCCTGGCAGCGGCTGGCCGGTGCGCAGCGGGCCGACGGGGCGGTCCCGGAGACCGGCGCCGCGCCCTGCCCGGACGACCCCGCCGGGGTCTTCATGGCCTGCTACCACTCCACCCTGGTGACCGCGTTCGCCGGGACTCTCGCGCGCACCGCCCGCAAGCCCCCGGCGCCGGGCACGACAAGTGCGAAGGCCCGGCGCGCCCCCTCCGTACGCTGCGAAAGCGAGGCACTTCCGTGACGGTGACGGCCGCACCCGCTCCCCCGGCGCTGCTGCACGGCGTCGGCGACCGGGCCCTGACCTGGCTCGACAAGCACCGCGAGTTCTTCCGGCCGACCGATCAGGACCGCGCCAGCGGCGCCGCGCTGATCGAACGGCTCAAGCCCATCGGCGAGTTGGCGATCAATATGCAGGTGCTGTTCCGGGAGGGCGTGGCCGGTTCCCGGCAGCACGCACGGGCCGGGCAGCTGCTGGACTTCACCTGGCGGGAGCTGCTGGACGGCGGCAATGTGCTGGCCGCGCTCCAGCACGAGGAGCCGTTCTCGCCCGTTCCCCTGGAGGTCTATGCGACCTTCCACGAACTGGGCCACCGCCATCCCGCGCTGGAGACCGCCCTGGAGGTCGTCCGGCGCACCGCCACCTGGACGACGCTGGAGTTGGTGCCCAACCGGCGGCTCGGCGTCCTCAACGCCGAACGAAGGGTGCAGCTCCCGCCGAGCGCCGATTTCGACCAGGCGCTGGCGGCCACCTGGCTGGGCCGGATGCCGGAGCCGTGGACGGTGCAGTACCACATCGCCTACGACCTCACCCACACCATCTTCCATATCACCAACTGGGGCGAGGCGCCCGAGCGCATTCCCGCGGCGCTCGCCGACTATCTGGCGCGCTATCTGCCCGCCTGGATGGACGACTGGGCCGACATGGAGCACTGGGATCTGCTCGGTGAGCTGCTGGTCGTCGATGCCTGTCTACCGCGGCCCACACTGGACGGACAGATGTGGGAGCGGTATGCGGCCGCGCAGTCCGACAGCGGGGCGATGCCCATTCAGCACGGTATGCCGGCCGGAGATCCGGAAGAGGTCTTCGATCTGGTCCATCACCCGACCCTGGTGGCCGCGTTCGCCTCGGCGATGGCCACCTCCCGGTCGCTCTCGGCCGCCGCGGCCGGATGAGCCGCGCCCACGCCGGCGGCGACCTGGGTGACCGTCTCGCGGAGGCGGTCACCCTCATCGACGCCCCGGACATCGTGCTGGCCGTCACCCACCGCAGGCGGCGTTCCGTCATCACCGGGGGCACCGCCCTCGCCCCGCCCACCCCCCGGCATGCGCTGCGCTACGAACTCGGCTCGCTGTCCAAGACGTTCACCGTGCTGCTGCTCGCCGAGCTGGCCGAATCGGGCGCGCTGTCCCTCGACGACCGGCTGTCGAGCCATCTGCCCGGACTGCACCTGCCGCACGCCGCCTCGCGCCGGATCACCCTGCGCCATCTGGCCACCCACACCTCCGGGCTGCCCCGTATCCCGGCCGACCTGGTGGCCGGCGCGCTGCTGCACCCGTACCGCAACGGCTACACCGGTTACGACACCGACCGGCTGCTGACCACCTTCGCCCGGACCTGGCCCCGCAGCGCCCCCGGCACCCGCTGGCGCTACTCCAACTTCGGGCTGGCGCTGCTCGGCCCGGCGATCGAGAGCGCCACCGGCACGGACTTCGGCACCCTGCTCACCGAACGGGTGCTCAAGCCGCTCGCCCTGAACGGCACCACGCTCGGCGCCGGCACCACCGGGACCGACGCCATCGGGCACCGTACGAACGGCAGAACGCCGGTCCGCGGCACCGACATGGGCGGCTTCCGCGCCGCCGGAGCCGTGCATGCGCCCCCGGACGATCTGCTCACCTATCTGGAAGCGCATCTCTTCCCCGAGGACACCCCGCTGGCCGGGGCGCTGCGCGCGGTGCAGATCCCGCAGCTGCGCCGGGGCTGGCGGCACCGCCACACCCACACCCTCACGTGGTTCCACCACCCGGCGCCGCGCGGCCCGTTGCTCTTCCACGCCGGGGCGACCTTCGGCCAGCAGACGTTCCTGGGCTTCCACCCGGTCTCCGGCACGGCCGTGGTGGCCGCCGCCACCCGGCGCGGCCGCACCTGCCATATGGTCGACACCGCCTACGAGCTGCTGTACGAACTGGCGGACGAGCCCGCGGACGCGGAGCAGGGGTAGGGCCCTTCTGATGGATCTCCGTGGGAGAAGGAGCGGCGTCCGGTGCGTGCTCTCGGCGTGCCGCGCGGAAGTCCTCGTAGCGGCGCTACTTGGGCTTTCGTGCGGTGCGGCGAGAGGGCGTGCCGGGCGTCGCGACGCCGCGGAGATCCATCAGAAGGGCCCTAAGGCTCGCGCCGACCCACCGGACAGGCCCTAGAGATCGCCCGCCAGAACCCTGGCCAAGGAGGTCTCGGGGCGGGCCTCGGTGCCCCGGCGGTAGGCGTCCGCATACGCCTTGTCGCCGATCGCGGCGCGCGCCCGCTGCTCGCACTCCTCGCGGACGGCGCGCAGTTCGGGGGTGCCGCGCTGGGGGTGCCCGACGGTGCGCCAGTAGGCCTGGCCGGTGCCGTAGACGACGGCGGCGCTCTCGCCGTTGCCCTGGGCGGCGACCGCGGCGGCCAGCAGGTCCAGGCCGAGGGCGATGCCGAAGTTGTCGCCGATGGCCTGTTTGGCGGCGAGCATGGCGCGGGCGTGTCCGGCGGAGTCCTGGGGGCGGCCCTGGAGGAGGGCGATCAGCGAGAGCTGGTAGTCGGCGTAGGAGCGGGCCCAGTACTCGCCGTGCGCCACGCAGTCGCGGCGCAGTTCGGCGGCCTCGGCGCGGGCCTCGGTGAGCTTGCCCAGGGCGGTGAGCGCGAAGATCCGCACGATGTGGCAGCGCAGCCGGGCGGCGGAGTCGAAGGGGGCGTCCGGCATCGGGCCGAGCACATGGTCGGCGACGGTGTACCCGGCGAGCGGACGGCCGGCCATCAGATGGGTCAGGCCCACCAGATAGCCGGCCGCGAGCATCGCCTCCGCATCGCCCTCCTCGCGGGCGGCGCGCGAACACTGGCGGCCCAGTTCGTCGGCGGTGTCCAGATCGCCCTGGAAGAGCAGGGCGACGCCGAGCATCCACAGCGCCCGGGTACGGGCCGGGCTCGGGGCCAGGCGGGCGGCCAGGGCGCGCTCAAGATAGCCGCGGGCCTCGTGCAGATGGCGGCAGCAGCTCCAGAAGAAGCCGATGCAGGCGCTGAGTTCCTGGGCGCGCTCGGGGTCGGCGACCAGGAGGTGGTCGAGCGCGGTGCACAGGTCGACATGGGCCTCGGCGACCCGTTCGTACCACCGGACCTGGTCGGGGCCGAGCCAGCCGGCGTCGGCCCGGCGGCCGAAGCCGAGGAAGTGCTCGGCGTGCCGGTCGGCGAGCGTCCCTACCTCGCCCAGTTCCGCCAGCCACAGCCGACCGTACTCGCGCAGGGTGTCGAGCATGCTGAAGCGCTGCCCCTCGCGGCTGATCACCGACTTGGCGGCCAGGCCGGCGAGGGCGGTGCGGACGTCCTGGGGGCTCAGCGGGCCGCCGGCGCAGACGGACTGGGCGGACTCCTCGTCGAAGGTGCCGCGGAAGACGGACAGCCGGGCCCACAGCAGCCGCTCCAGCGGTGCGCACAGCTCATGGCTCCAGCCGATGGCGGTGCGCAGGGTGCGGTGCCGCGGGGGGCGGGCCGACGGATCGCCCGCGAGCGCCTCGAAGCGGGAGTTGAGGCGTTCGGCGACCCGCTCGGGGGAGCTGTCCGCCAGCTGGGCGCCGGCCAGTTCCAGGGCGAGCGGGATGCCTTCGAGACGGCGGCAGATGGCGGCGGCGGCCACGGCGTGCGCCGGGTCGGTGAGGCGGAGGCCGGGTGCCGCGGCCCCGGCGCGCTCGCGGAAGAGGGCCAGCGCCTCGTTGTCGCCCTCCACCGACAGCGGTTCGACCTCGGTGATCCACTCGCCGACCACGTCCAGCGGCTGCCGGCTGGTGATCAGGACGGTCAGCAGCGGCGCGGCCGTCAGCAGATCGCCGATCAGGTCCCGGCAGGAGTCGACGAGATGCTCGCAGGAGTCCAGCACCAGCAGCATCCGCTTGTCCGACAACCAGTCGCACAGCGCGGCCACCGGCATCCGCGCGGTGTGGTCGGACAGGCCCACGGCGTCGCAGACGGCGGCCGGCAGCAGCCGGTCGCCCTGGAGCGGCCACAGGTCGGCCCAGCGCACGCCGTCCGGATGACGGGTCGCCGCGGCGGCCGCGGCCCGCATCGCGATGCGGGTCTTGCCGACGCCTCCGGGGCCGGTGAGGGTGATCAGCCGGTGCTGCGCCAACTCGATGTTCACTCTGCGCAGTTCGTCCCTACGCCCGACGAAACTGGTGGATTCTTCGGGAATATTGCTCGCCACCGGCCCAGTTTGCCCCACGCGGCCCCGGGAAGGGGCCGTGACGTACCCGTTCGCCCGATGGCGTGCGGTGGCGCACCACGGCGTCAGGGCAGGCCGCGGTGGTACGGGCGGGGCGCGGTGTCACCCGATGGTTTGCCGTGACGAGGTTGACGTCCGTCCCCCGCCCGCCCCCGGGCCGCCGTCCCGGCCTCACCCTTGCACAACTCCCCCAAGGAAAGGGCTAGTTGTGCTGTCGGCACGTCCGTCCGCCGGGCGGAGGTCCGGCGCGGCGTACGGCCCTTGTCGATGATTTGTGCGCGGGTTCCCCCGACCAGACCGGGGCGGTCCGGGGCGGCCGGTGCCGTGTGCGGGTCGGCGTCCGCGAGCCGGCCGAGCAGATCGAGGAAACGGTCCTGGTGGGCGGCGAGTTCGCACTCCTCGTACAGCGCGGGGTTGGCGTCGTGGTCGATGCGCAGACCGGCGCCGTGGGGGCGGCGGTGCAGGGTGAGAGTCATATCGTCGACGGCGCCGGCGGCGAGGTGGTGGATGGCGGAGGGCGCCCCGGCGAAGGCGGGGGCGTCGTCGCCGTGCAGGAGGTGGATGCGCGGTCCGGTCAGCCGCCGGTGGCCGGGCAGGCCGAGGTCGCGGCGGATGTCCTCCGGGCGGTAGCGCTGGTGGCGGCGGGCGGCGCGGACGGCCAGGACGGTCTGGCGGGTCAGATCGGCGAAGGTCGCCCCTGCAGGCACGGCCAGGCGCAGCGGCAGCACGGTGCCGACGGCTCCGGGGACGCGCAGCGCGGTGGCGCTGATCCGGCCGCGCAGCGGGAGGCCGAGGACGACCTCGCGGCTGCCGGTGGCCTGTGCGAGATGGCATGCCTGCGCGGTGATCAGGACGTCGGGCCAGGTGGCGCGGACGGCGGCGGCCAGGGCGTCGATCCGCTGGGTGAGTTCGGCGCCGAGGTGGGCGGTGGTGCGCAGGGGTGTACGGGCGGCGGGGGCGCTGCGGCCGGCGAGGGTGGGGGCCTGCGGGCGGTCGGCGAGGGCGTGCCGCCAGTAGGTGCGGTCGGCGTCGTAGCCCTCGCCCGCCCGGTACGCGCGCTCCTCGGCCGCCAGGTCCGCGAGCCGTCCGAAGGGGCTGGGGCCGGGGTCCTCCCCCGCGGCGAGGGTGGTGTAGAGCTGGGCGACGCGGCGCAGCACGAGGGTGAAGCCGTGGCCGTCCAGCGCGAGGCGGTGCACCCGCTGGTACCACAGCCAGCGGCGTGCGCCCACCTGGAACAGGGCGTGCCGGAAGAGCGGTCCGGCGGCGAGGTCGAAGGGGCGGGCGAGGTCGTCGCGCATCCAGGCGCGGGCCACCGCGTCCGGATCGCCCAGGTCGAGAAGGGTGGCCGCGTGCAGGGCGAAGCCGTGGCCGGGCGGCTCGATCTCGACCGGGAACTGCCGCGGCCCGTCGGGCGTTTCCTCGATGCGCAGCCGCAGCGCATCGCTCTCGCCGACGGTCCGGTGCAGCGCCTCGGCGAAGCGGACGGCGTCGAGCGGGCCGTGGATCTCGACGCAGGCCGCAGTGGTATGGGCGGGGCTGTCCGGATCGCGGGCCTGCGCGTGCCACAGGGCGCGCTGGGCGGCGGTGAGCGGGGCAGGCAGAGGGCTCGGCATGGGGGGCCTTTCGCGGCGGCGGAGAAGGGGGACGGGGTGCGGCGTGCGACGTGCGGGGTGGGATGACGGGTTACGACGAGGGGCGGGTCGGTCAGGCGAACTGTGTGGCGCCGCCGTCGACATAGAGGTCGTGCATGGTGATGTGGCGGGCGCGGTCGGAGACCAGAAAGGCCACCGCCTCGGCGATGTCGAGGGGTTCGGCGATCCGGCCGAGCGGGGTGTCGCTGTGCGGGGCCTGGAGGTCCCCGTAGGTGCAGCCGGGCGAGACGACATTGCAGCGCACACCGCTGCCCGCCAGTTCCAGGCCGAGGGATTTGGTGAAGAGGGTCGCGGCGGCCTTGGACGCGGCATACGCGGCCAGTCCGGCCCGCGGCACGCCGGCCGCATGGGAGCCGACGGTGATGATGCTGCCGGCCCGGCGGGCGGTCATTCTGCGGGCCACGGCGCGCGAGAGCCGGAAGACACCGGTGGTGTTGACGGCGAACGTGTCGTCCCAGTCCTGGTCGGTGAGGTCGACGACGGACGCGGTGCGCAGCACGCCGGCCACGTTGACGAGGATGTCCAGGGGGCCGACGGTGCGTTCGGCGTCGTCCACCAGGGCGTCGACTGCCGCGCGGGCGGTGAGGTCGACGGCGCGGGCGGTGATGCGCGCCCGCCCGTAGGCGGCCTCCAGGGCGGCGATGCCGTGCGCGTCCTGGTCCACGGCGATCACCCGCGCGCCCTCCTCGGCCAGCAGCCGCGCCACGGCCTCGCCGATGCCCCGCCCGGCGCCGGTGACCAGCGCCGTACGCCCGGAAAGCTCGGAATCCCACACGCCCGCATCCCCTCGCCACGAATCAACTTAGGCAAGCCTAACCTAATGCGCGGCGCGATGGTCGGCGGCCGCCCGCCCGGACCCCGCCAAGGAAGCCAAGAGGTCGAGGCGGTCAAGGCGGGCAAGGAGGCGAGGAGACTAAGGAGGCGAGGCGGTCAAAGAAAGCCAACGGCGTTACGGGCGGGGCACCTTGTGTTACGGCCGACGCCGGGCAGGGCACAACAACGCCTGTGACGTCGCAAGCCCCGTCCCCCGCCCGCGATCCGTCCGTACTCCGCCGCCGAGCCGCTCCGGGAAGGGAGGGACACCCCGTGTCCCGCGACGACGACCGCCAAACCGGCGACCACACCGGGCAGTTCCGGCAGGGCGCCGGCTGGCTACTGCTGGCCGCCGCACTCGGCGGGCTGGGCACCGGCATCGCCCTGGGCGAGGCCCTGCCGCTGGCGGGCGGGCTGGTCCTGGCCGGCGTCTCCGGGAACCTCCTGACAGCGAGCCGCCGGCCCACCCGCCCCGAATGAGGGCGAACGGGCCGGCGGAGGTGCCACAGGCTCCGTACGGACCTGTCTCATACCGCAGGGACCTGCCTCATGTCGTACGGCGACTCTTCGCGGCCGCACCGATGCACATCGCCCCGAGCAGCAACGTCAGCCCTCCGATCACGATGTTGTTCCAGATCACGCCCGCGTCCGGGCCGGTGCCGACGATCCAGGGCGCGATGATCAGCCAGGCACCCATGGCACACATGGCGCCGCTCAGGCCGTACATCCGGTCCGGGGTGACGGTGAACCCGACCGCCAGCAGGGCGATGGCGATGCCGAGGATCAGGTTGTGCGTCAGGAGTGCGGGCTGCGAGGTCGCGTAGTGCACGATCCATGGGGATGCCGCGCAGTACAGGCCGACCAGGAACACCGGCCCGTCAACGAGGACCACATCACGCCCGCCGAGGACTCGCTCGTAACGAGCCTGCATCTCAGAAACATCGGGGTGACCTGCAAGATCGCCCCTGTGGTGCGAGAGGTCGGCCATCCGACTCGCCTCCTTCGTTCTGCAAGCCTGGCCGTATCGCGGCATGAATACCGCGCACTCTTTATTTTGCGCTTATGTCGCCTTTATGTGTAGACGGGCGACCGAGTTTCTGCGGACCCGAAGGTGACGCGTACCGGCGAGCCCGGTCAGCGCGTGCTCCCCAGCCCCAGATTCCAGCGCCCGCCCCGGCCGCTGAGCTCGGTCACGGACAGCGGCGGAACGTCCAGCCGCCAGAACGTCTCCGGCGGGAGCCGCAGCGCGGCCACCACGGCGGCGCGCACCATCTCCACCTCCACCACGGCCAGCACCCGCCCGGACGTGGCGGCCAGCCCCGCGAGCCAGTCCCCGGCCCGTTCGCACAGCGCATGCAGCGATTCCCCGCCGTGCCCGGTGAAGCCGGGGTCGGACAGCCAGGCGGACACCGCCTCCGGTTCCCCTTCGCCCACCTCGGCCAGGGTCCGGCCCCGCCACCGGCCCATCGCCCAGCCGGGCGGCCCCGGCTCGGGCGCGGGCTCCGCCGGCAGCCCGAGCTCCTCGGCCGTCCGACGGCACCGGACGGACGGCGCGACCACGATCCGGGACGCGGCCGGCCACGATCCGGCCATGGCGCGCGCCCGCCGCACCCCGGCCGCACCGAGCGGCCCGTCGTCGTCGAACCGCACCGCGCGCTGCGCCTCGCCCGCCGCAGGTGAGATCAACATCACCCGAGTTGTCATGCCCGCTTCTCCCGCTCCCGAACGGCAACGTCAACACATATCCCGCCAAGGGAAGTTGACTCAATCATGCGCCCCTCCCTGCCCCTGTCCGCCCCCTGGATGACCTTGGCTCGCCGGTCGGTTCGCGGTAGCGTCCCGATGATATTGACGATGACATGACGGAAGCCGGTGGGATCCCGGCGCGGTCGCGCCACTGTATGTCCGGTTTTGACTCAGCCCCACAGGGGCCGGGACCGGGCAAGCCAGACCCGCCATGTCGTCCGGCGCTCCATCCACCAGGGACGCGAGTTCCCTCTCACAGGAGGTCCCCCGCCATGGCTCAGACCATCGCACCCCCGGCCACCGGCACCGCCGCCCCGGCCCCGCTCCCCCTCAAGGCAATCGCCCCCTGGGCGCTGTTCGTCGGCGTCCTGATGCTGGTCCTGCTCTACTTCATCGGCGCCGAGCAGGGCGCCACCTCCGTGATGTCCGGTTCGGACGTCCACGAGTGGGTCCACGACGGACGCCACCTCCTCGGCTTCCCCTGCCACTGAGCCGGCGCCGTTCCATGAACTCCGTCACCATCAGACATCTCCTGACGCGCGGCATGCTCGCCGGTCTGGGTGCCGGTGTCCTCGCCCTCGTCGTCGCCTATCTGCTGGGCGAGCCGAGAGTGGACGCCGCCATCGCCTTCGAGGAGGCGCACAGCCACGAGCACGAGATGGAGGTCGTCAGCCGCGGTCTCCAGTCCACGGCGGGGCTGGCGACCGGTGTGCTCCTCTACGGCGTCGCCCTGGGCGGGATCGCCGCGCTGGCCTTCTGCATCGCACTGGGCCGGATCGGCCGCTTCGGCCCCCGGGCCACCGCGGCGCTGCTCTCCGGCGCGGCACTGCTCGCCGTCTACCTCGTACCGTTCCTGAAGTACCCGGCCAATCCGCCGTCCGTCGGTGAACCCGACACCATCGGCAAGCGCACGGCCCTGTACTTCCTGATGATGCTGCTCAGCGTGCTGCTGGCGGTCGCCGCCACGATACTCGGGCGGCGGCTGGCACCCCGGCTGGGCAACTGGTACGCGACGGTGGCGGCCGGCGCGGCGTTCGGCGTCGCCATCGGGCTCGCCTATGCCTTCCTGCCTGCGGTCAACGAGGTTCCGAAGGACTTCTCGGCAACCTTGCTGTGGCAGTTCCGGCTGTCGGCGATCGCCGTCCAACTGGTGCTCTGGACCGCCTTCGGGCTGCTCTTCGGGCATCTGGCGGAACGCGTGATCGCACCGGAGCGGGCCACCGCGCCCGCCGAGGCGGCACCCGCCGCATCCTGACGGCCGACGCCGCAAGGGGAGGGCCTTCGGACCCTCCCCTTCGGTGTGTGCTCACGACAGCCCCGGGATGCCGTCCAGATGGGGCAGATCATGGTCGAGGCGTTCCCGTTTCGCCCGCAGATAGCGGATGTTCTCCGCCCCGGGCGGCATCAGCAGAGGGACCCTTTCGTCGACGGCGATGCCGTGCCGCAGCAGCGCCGCCCGCTTGCGGGGGTTGTTCGACAGCAGCCGTACGGAGGCCACGCCGAGGTCCTGGAGAATTCCGGCGGCGACGCCGTATTCCCGGGCGTCGACGGGCAGTCCGAGCGCGATATTCGCATCGACGGTATCGAGCCCGTCCTCCTGGAGTTTCATCGCCCGGAGCTTGGCCAGCAGCCCTATTCCGCGGCCCTCATGTCCCTGGAGATAGACGAGAATTCCGCGCCCCGCCGCCACGATCGCCTCCAGCGCCGCGGACAGCTGGTCGCCGCATTCGCAGTGCGCGGAGGCGAAGACATCTCCGGTCAGACACTCCGAATGCACCCGGGTCAGCACCCGCTCCCCCGCCACCTCGCCGTGGACCAGGGCCACTTGCTCCGTTCCGCTGCGCAGGTCGAGATAGCCGACGGCCAGGAATGCGCCGTGCGCCGTGGGGAGGCGGACCTCCACCACCCGCTCGACCCGGGAGCCGGCATCCGCCACGACAGAGGCATCGCTATGGGGGTCCGTCATGGCGCGATCGTACCGGCGGGGGCGGCCGGTTGGCAGGGATTACCGTCCTGCTTATGCTGCGACGGCCCGGCAAGTGAGCGCGACGAAAGGCCGCAACCCCCCATGACCGCATCGGCATCCCGGAATTCGGCCCGTGGGCTGCTCCCGGCGGACACCACCGAGGAGGTACGGGCGCGCCGGCCGCGCTGGGCCTTCCTGCCCGTCGGCAGCTTCGAACAGCACGGCCCGTTCCTGCCGTTGACCACCGATACGGTCATCGCCTGCACCATCGCCGAGGAGCTCGCCGCGGCCCATCCGGGCCTGCTGCTGCCCCCGCTCACCGTCTCCTGTTCCCAGGAACACGCCTCCTGGCCGGGCACCATCAGTATTTCCGCCCGTACCCTGCACAGCGTCGTCACGGACATCGCCGATTCCCTCCGGGCCTCTGGTATCCACGCCCTGATTCTGGTGAACGGACACGGCGGAAATTACGTACTGCGCAATGTGGTTCAAGAATCCGGCGGCACGGGGATCCGTATGGCACTCTTCCCCGGCGCGGCCGACTGGGATGCGGCGCGCAAGCGGGCGGGGGCGGGGACCACCGCCCACAGCGATATGCACGCCGGCGAGGTGGAAACCTCCCTCCTTCTGCACGCCCATCCCGCATTGGTGCGCCCCGGATACGCCTCGGAGGAATCCGCGGACCATATCGCCGATGACCGCAGGCATCTGCTCACCCTCGGCATGCCGGCCTATACGGAATCCGGGATCATCGGCCGCCCTTCCCTCGCCTCCGCGCAGAAGGGCGAAATGCTGCTGGCCGGGCTGATCGAGGCATTCGGGGCCTATACCGCGCTCTTCGGCATGGAGGCGGAAAACCATGGCTGAAGCGCTCGACGCGGAGGCGGCGTGGGAGCGGCTGCGCCGCATCCGTACTGCGGCGGATGCCGCGGCCGCCGGGCTGGTGCCGGACTCCGCGTCCGGTGACCGGGCACCGGACGAAGGCGAGGCGCGGCAGAGCGACGACGGCCCACTGCGGTGGGCGGGGCCCGCCACGCCCGGGGCGGCGCGGCTGGCCGAACGCTATCTGCCGCTGTGCCTGGCCGGTCCCCGTATCGCGTTCGCCCAGCTCGGGCAGAGCCTGGACGGCTTCATCGCCACCCGTACCGGCGATGCGGACTATGTCACCGGTGAGGAGGACCGCCGCCATCTGCACCGGCTGCGGGCGCTGGCCGATGCGGTGATCGTCGGGGCCGGGACCGCGGTGGCGGACGATCCGCGGCTGACGGTGCGCGCCTGTGCGGGCGACAACCCGGTGCGGGTGGTGCTCGATCCGCGGGGCCGGGTGCCGCGCGGGCGCCAGGTGTTCACCGACGGCGAGGCGCCGACGGTGTGGGTGGTGGGCCCGGAGGGCGCCGGGCGGGCGCGGGCGGCGGCGGGGTCGTGCGGGGCCCGCGGCGATGCCGACGGCTGCGGCGTGGACATCCTGGTGCTGCCCGACGCCGCGGCCTTCGCCCCGGCCCGGCTGCTCGCGGTCCTGGCACGGCGCGGGCTGGGCCGGGTGCTGGTCGAAGGCGGCGGGGTGACCGTTTCACGGTTCGTCAGCGAGCGTGCGCTGCACCGGCTGTATCTCACCGTCGCCCCGGTCCTGCTCGGCGACGGCGTACCCGGCCTGCGGTTTCCCGGTACGCCCGTGATGCGCGACGCGCTGCGCCCGCCGCTGCGCCGCTCGCCGCTCGGCGCGGACACCCTCTTCGAACTGGAGCTGGAGGCGCCGGGCGGAGAGTGAGGTACGGCGCACCGCCCCGCCTGCCTTACGCGCCCCCGCCCGCCTTTTCGGCGAGGGCCGGCGCAGGCCCCGCCGCGGCCAGGTCCGCCGCTCGCCGGGCAAGCAGTCCGGCCGCCCAGCGCACCACCAGCACCCCGGCCCCCGGCAGGCTCGCGGCGAACGCCAGCACCCCGTAGACCACGGCCGAGGCGAGGCCCTGCGCCGCGCCCAGCCCGGCCGCGCCGAACGCCCAGGCCGCGACGCCTTCCCGCGGGCCCCAGCCGCCGACGTTCAGCGGCAGCGCCATCGCCAGCAGCGCCAGCACCACGAGCGGTACCAGCTCGGCCACCGGTGCGCTCACCCCAGCCACCCGGGCGGCCAGCACAAACATCGCCAGGTACCCCGCGAGGACCACCACGGACGAGAGCGCCACCCCCGGCCAGCTCTCGCGGGCGAACAGGGCGCGGCGGGCCTCGGCCAGCGCGGTGCGGACGGCCCGCCCCGCGCGGGACGCGCCCCGGCTCCAGTACGCGACGGCAACCGCCGCCGAGGCCACCACGGCCGCCGAGACCCACCCCGCGGGCGTGCCCAGCAGTTGGCCGGCCTGCGCAAGGGCCGGGGACGGCCGGACGAGCAGCACCGCGGTCCCGGCCACCAGCAGGACGAGCTGGCCCGCGGTGCGTTCCAGGACCACGGCGCGCACACCGCGGCCCAGGTCTCCGGCGCTGCGGCCGTGGCGCACCGCGCGGTGGACGTCGCCGAGCACCCCGCCGGGCAGTGCGGCGTTGAGGAACAGCGCACGGTAGTAGTCCGCGACGGCCCGGCCGAGCGGCAGCCGCAGACCGAGGCCGCGGGCCACCAGGCACCAGCGCCAGGCGCTGAAGACCGTGGTCAGCAGGCCGAGCACGAGGGCGGACAGCAGGGTGGGGGCGTCGATACGGCGCAGGCCGTCCAGGAAGGCGCCAGATCCCAGACGCCACACCAGCACCCCGAGGATGCCCGCTCCCCCGAGCATCCTCAGCCACGCCCAGACGGACCGTTTCCTCATGCCGGCCGGCCGCGT
Organism: Streptomyces natalensis ATCC 27448; assembly: GCF_000935125.1. GTDB lineage: Bacteria > Actinomycetota > Actinomycetes > Streptomycetales > Streptomycetaceae > Streptomyces > Streptomyces natalensis. Next base: position 853,524 of record NZ_JRKI01000029.1, read on the forward strand.
CATCCAGCGGTGCCGGGGCGCGGTCCGGGCAGTGCCAGCAGGTCCGTGTGGTGCACGGTGACCGTCAACTCCCCGGCCGCGCAGGCCGCCAGCCGCCGCGCCAGATACGCCTGCGCCCGCTCCCCCAGCTCCGGCCGCTGTTCGCACGCCGCGTCCACCCAGCCGTGCAGCCAGGCGGTGGTGAGTGCGTCCTGCGGGCTGCCGAGCCGCCAGGGACTGGACCGCGTCAGCACCGTGGCGCCCTGCCGTCGGAACGCCGTCGTGGCCGCCGCGGCCGCATCCGGCCCGAGCAGCCGCCGCCCGTCGCCGTCCGTGCGGCGCTGATGGTCGTTGAAGGCGGCGCCGAGCGCGTCGTCGAGCGGCTCGTACGGCGTGAGGTCAGCGCGCCCGGCGACGGAGAGCGCCAGCAGGGCGGGGCACCCGGCGTCGGTGCAGGCCGCGGCGAGCGCCGCGACCTCGTCGGCGGTGAGCAGATCCAGCAGCGCGGAGGCGGTGACCAGCGAGGTCCCGGCGAGTTCCGCAGCGGTCAGCCCGGTGAGGTCGCCGCATGCGGTGGCGGCCGTCACGGCGCTGCCGTCGGCGGCGGCCGTGGGCATCGCGTCCGCGGCGCGGGCGAGCAGTGCGGGGTCGTGGTCCTGGAGGATCCAGTGCTGCGGGCCGGGAAGCCGGCCGGCGAGCCAGCGGCCCATGGAGCCGGTGCCGCAGCCCAGATCGCGGATCATCGTCGGCTGCTGCTGTCCGTCGCGGGCGGCGGGCAGCGCCGCACGCAGCGGCCCAAGCAGGTCGGCCGCCCGCGCGGCGGCGTCGGCGGGCTCGCGCAACTGGAGCCATTCCGGGGCGAACCGGGGCCGCCCGGGCGCCGTCATGCCTCCGCCTCGGGCGCGCGGCGAAGCCGTTCGAGCACCTCGGCCAGTCGGTGCGTCGTCATCTGCCACCCCTCCAGCATGGCACGGCGGTCCCGCGCCGCGATCTTCAGCCGCTGCCGCAGCTCGGCGTCGGTGAGCCAGCGGCGCAGCGCCGCGGGGAGCGCCGCGGGGTCGTCGGACGGTACGAGGAGCCCCGGCAGGCCGCCGTCCGGGGCCCGCCCCAGGGCTTCCGGAACGCCGTCCACGGCCGTCGCCAGGACGGGAATGCCCCGCGCCAGCGCCTCGGTGACGACCATTCCGTAGGTCTCGGCGTACGAGGCGAGCACCAGGAGATCGGCGGCCGCGTAGCGGGCCTCCAGCTCGGCACCCACCTGCGGCCCGGAGAACCGGACCCGATCGCCGAGTGCCAAGTTCTCCGTCATTTTGTGCAATTGGGAGACATGGTCCGGGTTGTCGCGTAGGGCGCCCACGCATTCGCCGGTCCAGGGCAGATCCGCGACGGCGGCAAGAGCGTCGATCAGACGGCGGTGCCCCTTGCGCGGTGTGACGGCGGCGACGCACAGCAGCCGGGTGGCGCCGTCCGTCCCGGGCGCGAGGGGCGCGGGGTCGGCTCCGGGCGTGGCGACATGGACCCGGTCGGCGGGGAGCCCGTGCAGCGCGACCAGCCGCCGCGCGGCCCAGCGGCTGGTGGCCACCACGGCCCCTGCGGCGTGCAGCGCGCGGCGCTCCCGGGCCGTCAGCTCGCGGGCGACGCCGGGGGCGAGGCCGGTTTCGTCGCCCAGCGGCAGATGCACCAGGACGGCCATCCGCAGCCGGCCGGCCTCGGGCGCGAGGACCTCGGGGACCCCGCAGGCCACCAGGCCGTCCAGGAGGACGACGGCGCCGTCGGGCAGCGCGGCCAGACACCGCGCCAGTTCGCCGCGCGCCCGCGCATCCGGCCGTGGCCAGCTCCCGCGCAGGGCGTATGCACGCACGCGCCACCCGGCCGCCGGGAGCGCCGCGCACACCCGCCGGTCGTAGACGTTCCCGCCGCTCGGCGCGGCGAGGGCGTCCACGTCTCCGGGCAGCACACAGTGCACCAGGCGCTCGGCGGCTCCCGGGCCGGGGCGTGTCACAGAGTGCGCTCGTATGTCGCCCAGGCGATATGCGATTCGTGCAGGGTGACGGATATACCGGACAGCTCCCGGGCGCTTTCCCCGAGGTTTCCGGCGTGTACGCGGTCGGCAAGGCGGTCGGCGATCACTTTGGCCAGGGCCTCCGTCGAGGTGTTGATGCCGGCGAAGGCCGGCTCGTCGTCGAGGTTCCGGTAGTTCAACTCCGCGATCACCCCGCCGAGTTCCTGAGTCGCCAGGCCGATGTCGACGACGATGTTGTCGGCGTCGAGTTCCGCGCGGCGGAAGGTGGCGTCCACCACGAAGGTTGCGCCGTGCAGCCGCTGCGCGGGGCCGAAGACCGCGCCGCGGAAGCTGTGGGCGACCATCAGGTGATCGCGGACGGTGATGCTGAACACGGTGGATCCTCCGGTGTGCTGACGGTGCTGGCGGGTTGGGAGGGTGTGAGGGCTGCGGCGGGACGCGGTCAGCCGGCCGGGCGGGCGGCGGGCGGTCCCGCGGTACGGGCTACTCGCGGTCCGCCCCGTCCCCGTACCGGATGCGGTGGCACAGCGCGGGCAGTGCGCCCGAGGCGAGGCCGGGCATGATCTGGGGCAGGTTCTCGAAGGCGGATTCGCCGGTGATCAGCGCATCGAAGGCGGGGTCGGCGAGGAGATCGAGGGCGAGCGCGAGCCGGTCGGCGAAGCCGCGGCGAGCGCGCCGGGCCGGGGAGACGGCGCCCACCTGGCTGCTGCGGACGACCAGGCGCCGGGAGTGGAACGCCTCCCCCAGCGGCAGGCTGACCTGCCGGTCGCCGTACCAGCTGAGTTCGATGACCGTGCCCTCCGGGGCGAGCAGTTCGAGGGCGCGGGTGAGCCCGGCCCCGGTGGCACTGGCGTGCACGACGAGGTCGCATCCGTCCAGCGCTTCCCCGGGCAGCGCGAAGGGGACGCCGAGCGCCTCTGCGGTCGCCGCCCGCGCGGGATCCGTGTCGACCAGCTGCACCCTGAGCGCGGGGTAGCGGGCGAGCACGGCGGCGACGGCGCAGCCGACCATCCCCGCGCCGACCACCGCGATCCGGTCGCCGAGCAGCGGCGCTGCGTCCCACAGAGCGTTCACCGCGGTCTCCACCGTCCCGGCGAGGACGGCCCGCGCGGCGGGAACGGTGTCCGGCACCGGGATCACGGCGCTGGCCGGGACGACATAACGCGTCTGATGCGGATGCAGGCAGAACACCGTCCGCCCGAGGAGCGGCGCCGGGCCCTCCTCGACGACCCCGACGCCCAGATAGCCGTACTTGACCGGCCCCGGGAAATCCCCTTCCTGGAACGGCGCGCGCATCGCCCCGTACTGGCTCGCGGGCACCTCGCCGCGGAACACCAGGCTCTCGGTCCCCCGGCTCACACCGGACCACTGCGCCCGCACCAGCACCTCGTCCTCGCCGGGCACCGGCAGCGCGACCTCGCGGATCTCGCCCCGTCCGGGAGAAGTGATCCAGAATGCCTGGGCGAGGCGCGACATCGGATCCTCCTGGACGCTTCGGCGCGGGATCGTTAATGCTGGGGCACTGCACGGCGGGGATCCTGGGGGATCTTGATGACGCCGTACGATACGCGGCGGTCATCGCCTGCGCCATACGTCTCGGGAGGCCCGGTGACCGTACAAGACCCTTACGGCATAAGGCCGTACGCCACACCGCCGTACGGCCCGGACATGACCGCCGGAATGGGCGTGCAGCTGTTGGTGCTGGAGGTGCTGTGCCGGGCGGTCGGCCTGGGGACCGCGGGGTGGCTGACCGGCTCCACCTTCGCGGTGGTGACCTGGGCGGTGCTGATGATCGCGCTGCGTCGTTCCTGGACCGGCCCGTTCGGCCCGGCCAACCGCGTCACCCTGGCCCGGGCCATTCTGGTCGGCGCGGTGACGGCTCTGGTGGCCGACTCCTTCGAACACCGGGCGCCGGTGGGGGTGCTGGTCGCGCTGGCCACGGTGGCGCTGGTCCTGGACGCCGTCGACGGCCATGTGGCACGGCGTACGGGCACGGCGACGGCGCTGGGCGCCCGCTTCGACATGGAGGTGGACGCCTTTCTCATCCTGGTGCTGTCCGTCTATGTCGCCATGCCGCTGGGCGGCTGGGTGCTGGCCATCGGCCTGATGCGCTATGCGTTCGTCGCCGCCTCGTGGGCCCTGCCGTGGCTGCGCGGCGATTTGCCGCACAGCATGGCCCGCAAGACGGTGGCCGCGCTCCAGGGAATCGTCCTGGTGGTGGCCGGCGCCGGAATCGTGCCGCACACCTGGGCGTTCATTGCCGTGGCGGCGGCCCTGGCGCTGCTGGTGTGGTCGTTCGGGCGGGACATCGGGTGGCTGTGGCGGACCCGGACCTGATCCGGCGCGCCGGGCCGGGGACTGTCCAACGGGTCGGCCTGAGACCTGTCCGACGGGCCGGGCCGGGCTGGGCTGAGCCGGGCTGGGCCCGCGGCTCCCCCGGCCGACGCCGGGAGGTGCCCCCACCCAGGCGCCGCGCCCCGAGCCCTACGTCCCCGCGTGCCGGCCCAGATAGACCACCAGCGCCAGGAAGAGCAGCAGCAGCTGGCCGACGAGAAGGGCGAGCAACATCCGCTGCCAGACGCTGCGTTGGGCCGGACGGTGCGGCACATGCACCGCGCCGGGCAGCCGCGCCAGCTGGCGGCCGGGGCGGACGGCGGTGGTGGTGCCGCGCCGGATGCCGCAGCGCGGCGACGTCCGGTGGCGGGCGACGGACTCCGGGCAGCCGCGGCCGTGTCCGCGGACGGTGCGCAGCGGACGGCGGGTGTGGTGGCGGCCGCGGCACGGGCGGGCGGCGCCCGGCCCGGTGGCCGACGGTATGCAGGTGCGCGAGCGGACCGCCCGCCACGACGGCGGCCCTTTACGCCTGGCTGCGGCCATCGGCGCTCACTCCCCGGGGCGGCGGGCGGACATCACGACACCGCCCCCGCACTCGCGACCGCACCCGCCGCCGCACCCGCCGCCGCGGCGCCGCCCTCGCCCTCCCGCAGTGCGGCAAGGAGCGCATCGCGGCCGGTGAGCACCTCGGTCAGCACCCGCCGCGCGGCGCGCAGCAGCTCCGTGACATCGCCGCCGGAGAGTTCGTAGACGACGGTGGAACCGCTGCGGGTGGCCGTCACGATCCCCGAGCGGCGCAGAACCGCCAGTTGCTGGGAGAGCGCCGAGGGCTCCACCTCGATCGCGGACAGCAGACTGCGCACCGGCAGCGGACCGTCCTGGAGCAGTTCCAGGACGCGGATCCGGACCGGATGGCCCAGCATCCGGAAGAACTCGGCCTTCGCCTGGTAGAGCGGGGCCTGAGCGCGCGGCCCCCATGCCCCGGTCATGCCGGCGCCCCGCTCTGCGGACCGGGCCCGGACCCGCGGTCGGGGTCGATGCCGATGTTGTGGGCGATGCGCAGCGCATCGTCCAGCTCGTCCTGCGCCACGGCCAGCGCATAGGCGTCGTCCGCCGACGCCGCCGTGGCCACGGCGGCGCGCGCCGCGCGTACCCGTTCCCGTACCGACTCGGCGTAACCGCCCACGCATGCCCTCCGCGTCCAGGCCGACCGGCCGTCGCGTCATCTGTTGAATTGCGGAATTCTGCAACTGTAGACGACGAGGGCGGGCGGGCCCTATGGGTCGGCGGACTTGAATTCCTCCGGAGGCCGCAAAACGGCCACAAGCGGCGCGATCCCCTACCCCGCGGCCTGCGTCCGGGCCGCCGCTATCTTTTCCCGCGCCTCCGCCAGGTCCTCTTCGGTGGGGGCGTCGTCCTGGGTGAGCGCGCGGCGCCAGTAGCCGGTGAACTCGATCTGCCGTTTGGCCAGGCCGCGCTCCTCCACCAGATGGCGGCGCAGTGCGCGGACGGTGCCCGCCTCACCGGCCAGCCAGGCGAAGATCCGGCCGGAGGGGAGGACGGCGTCGCGGACGGCACTCAGCAGCCCCTCGCCGTGTCCGGTCGCGAGAGCGTTGCGGTGCACCCAGTGGACCGTGAAGTCGGACTGTGTCACCCAGGACTGCTCCTCCACGGCGTCGGCCACCTCGATGCACGCCAGCGCGCGAAGGCCCGGCGGCAGCGACTCCACCAGCGAGCCGATGGCCGGCAGGGCCGTCTCGTCACCGGCCAGCAGCAGCGCATCGGCCTCACCGAGCGGCAGCGGCCTGGCGTAGAGCGCGTCCGGCCCGTACCGCGCGAGGGTGTCGCCCACGCGGGCACCGGCGGCCCAGCGGGTGGCCGGTCCGGTGGCGGCGGCGTCCTGCGGTGCGGTCGCGGCGCCGTGGAGCACGAAGTCGACGGCGATCCGGTGGCGTTCGGCATCGTAGGACCGCACCGTATAGCTGCGCATCCAGGGCCGTTCGTCCTCGGGGAGGGCGAGAAATGCCTGGTACCAGCGCATCGGATCGTCGTCGGCCCCCCTCTGCGGGAGGCGGGGTGCGGTCCGGCCCGGCTTGGGGAAGAGCAGTTTGAGCTGCTGGTCGGGCCAGGTGGGGAAGTCGTCGAGACCGTCTCCGGCGAAGGTGATACGGACCATCCGCGGGGTGATCCGCCGGACGTCGGTGACATGAAGGAGCGCGACAGGCAGGTGCGTCATGGAAGTCCCCCTGATATCTTTACGTCGTAAAGAGTTCGTCTCGACGAGGTTACTTTATGCCGTAAGGAGTTCGCAAGTGGTTCTCTTCGCCGGCCAGGGCGACGCCCGCCGTTCGATGTCCCTGCTGTGGCGCGCCAAGGACGCCAAGGGCGGTGGACCGGCCGGGAAACGGTCGGCACCCGGCCCCAAGCCCGCGCTCAGCGTGGACGCGATCGTGGACGCCGGCATCGCGCTCGCGGACGCCGAGGGCCTGGCCGCGCTGTCCATGCGCGCGGTCGGCGCGCGCCTGGGGCGGACCGCGATGGCGCTGTACACCTACGTCCCCAGCAAGAGCGAGCTACTGGACCTGATGTACGACCGGGCGCTGGCCGAACTGCCCACCGACTACGACCTCGCGCAGGGCTGGCGGTCCGCCGTGACGTCATGGGCCGAGGACACCTGGGAGTTCTATCTGCGCCACCCCTGGGTGCTCCAGGTCTCCCAGGCCCGCCCGGTGCTGGGCCCGAACGAATATGTCGCGCTGGAGACGCTGGTGCGGCTGCTGTACGCGACGGAGCTGGACTCCGCGGTGCTGCGCCGTATCGTCGGCGCACTCTTCCACTTCGTGCGCGGCGCCGCCCAGACCGTCACCGAATCGCGGCTGGCCGCGGCGGCGACCGGCGTGTCCGACGAGGAGTGGTGGCAGTCGCGCTCCAGCGTCCTCGGCGAGGTCGTCCCCGATTTCCAGGACCGCTTTCCGCTCGTGGTCCGCCTGGAGACCGAGGGCGCCGCCCCGCACACCGGGGGCGCGGAGCCGTACCTGGAGCGCGAGGCGAAGACCACCTTCGAGGTCGGCCTGGACGTCCTCCTGGACGGCATCGCGGCGTCCATCGACAAGTCCGGCCGGTGAGGCCCTCCTGACAACCCGTCAGAACGCCTCCCCCGCCCGCCTCTCGGCCACCCGGGTGCCGCCAGAAGGGCGAGAGCGGCGTGTACGCGGCCGACCGCGGCCCCGGTGAGGGCACCCGTCCGTGACCATGGCCGAGCGCTCCCGGTGACGGACGACAGGAGGCATCCCGTGCGCGGACGACCCTTGGCCCGCAGATCACTCCTGGCCGGTGCGGCCTCGCTCGGCCTCCTGGGGGCGGCCGCGACACAAGCGGCTCCCGCAGGCGCGTCCCGTCACTGGGTCGGCGGCTGGGCCACGGCCCTGACCCCGCCCGCCCGCCGGGGCCGCTCCGTCGCCGGCTTCACCCATCGCACCGTGCGCCTGGTGGTGCATCTGTCGGTCGGCGGCGACCTGGTCCGGCTGCGGCTGTCCAATCTGTACGGCACCCGGCCGCTCGACCTGGGCGCGGTGACCGTCGCCCGGCGGGCGAGGGGCGCGGCGACCGAACCGGGTACCGGGCGCCGGGTGACCTTCGCCGGACGCCGCTCGGCCACCCTCCCCGTGGGCGCGGAACTCGTCAGCGATCCCGTACGGCTGACCGTTGACGCCGACCGCGACCTGGTGGTGAGCATCCATCTGCCGACCGCCACCGGGCCCACCACCTGGCACGGCGGGGCGAAGCAGACCAGCTATCTCTCCCACCTGGGCGATCACACCGCCGACGAGACCGGCTCGGCCTTCCCCCGGCGGCTCCTGTCCTGGTACTTCCTGGAAGGTGTGGACGTCGCCACGACGGCCGCGGACCGTACGGTGGTGGCCTTCGGCGACTCCCTCACCGAGGGCGGCCGCATCCCCGACGACGTCAACCAGCGCTGGCCGGACGTGCTGGCCCGGCGGCTGGCCCGGGCGCGGCGCGGCCGCGGCCTCTCCGTCGTCAACGCGGGCATCGGCGGCAACCGGCTGCTGAGCGACCGGGGGACCGGCGCCGACGGCCGGGTCCACCTCGGGGTCAACGGCGAGGCCCGGTTCGCCCGCGATGCGCTGCGGCAGACCGCCGTCTCCGACGTCATCGTGCTGCTGGGCACCAACGACCTGGGTTCCCGCGTGGGGGTGCACCGGCATCACCGGGTGACCTCCGGCCAGGTGATCGCGGGACTGGCCGCGCTGGCCAACCGGGCGCAGGCCGCCGGGGTCGCCTTGCATGCGGGCACCATCATCCCCAACGCCCTGCTGACCGGAGCGGGCGAACGGATGCGCAGGCAGGTCAACCACTGGATCCGCACCACGCGGACCTTCGACGGCATGGTCGATTTCGATGCGGCGCTGCGCGATCCGGCGGAGCCCCGGCGGCTGCACCCCCGTTACAACAGCGGCGACGGCGTGCATCCGAACACCGCCGGTATGCACGCCATGGCACAGGCGGTGGATCTGTCGACGCTGGGCCGCGCGGGAACGTATCTTCTGCCCGTCACCGGCTCAGGCGCATCTGGCGGCCGTCGCGCGGCCGCACCGCAACCAGGGCAGCTCCCGCCCGGTTGAATCCGGACATGGACCTCAAAAAGACCACCGGTCATGTTTTTCAGCAGCTCTCGCTCTCTCCCCCGCATGCCTGGCGGCCCGCCGAGGAACCGACGCCGATCTTCGACCAGCTGCTTCGGGAGTGGCGTGCGGGGGCGCTGCGACCGGTGTTGTCATGGCCGGTCGACGATGCCGGGAAGATCAGGCCGGACGCCGCTGTTGTCACGGACGACGGACGTCCCTGTCCGCGCACCCGCCTTGAGGAGCATGACCGTGAGTCTGTACGACATTCCACTGCGCACCCTGACCGGTGACCCCGCCTCGCTGGCCGACTACCGCGGCCGCGCGCTGCTGGTCGTCAATGTGGCGTCCAAGTGCGGGCTGACCCCGCAGTACTCGGGCCTGGAGCGGCTCCAGGAGCGCTACGCCGACCGCGGCTTCAGTGTGCTGGGCTTCCCCAGCAACCAGTTCGCGGGCCAGGAGCCGGGCAGCGCCGAGGAGATCGCGACCTTCTGCTCGACGACGTACGGGGTCAGCTTCCCGCTGTTCGAGAAGACCGATGTCAACGGTGCGCAGCGCCATCCGCTGTACGCCGAGCTGACCGCCGCCAAGGACGCGGAGGGCGCGGCCGGTGACGTCCAGTGGAACTTCGAGAAGTTTCTGATCGACTCTCAGGGCGCGGTCGTGGGGCGGTTCCGGCCGCGCACCGAGCCGGAGGCCGATGAGCTGGTGGCGGCCATCGAGGCGGCGCTGCCCGCCTGATACCCGATGCGGTCCCCGGGGCCACCGGTCAGACGGCCACGCAGTCGGCCAGGCAGGTGGCCCCGGCGATGCCCTCGGTCACGATCTCGAACTCCTCGGTCAGCGCGGCCATCCGCAGCAGCCGCGCGACCCAGCCGTCGTCCTCGACGCCGGTCAGCCGCAGCCGTCCGCCGCGCTCCCGCGTCCGGTGCCGGGCGCGGCACAGCAGGCCCAGCCCGGCGCAGTCCATGAAGGTCACCGCGCGCACATCGAGGACGAGGTCGGTGCGCGGCCCGCCGGTCAGCGCGTCCAGCCGGCCGGCTGCCACCGACGCGGCCAGGATGTCCCACTCCCCGCGCAGTTCGAGCACGAGCGTGCCGCCCGCCTCGCGGAGGTGGCCGAAGAATTCTTGGTACGGGTGACCCTCGGCCATCGGCCCGACCCACTTTCCTGTCAGGGAGCGAGACAGCGCCACTCAGGTGGCGAAGGCATACGGGGGGAAGGGTAGGTACGCGGTACGGTCTGTGTGCCTGCTCGGGGTGCGTATTCCGTGCCTTACGTTGTACCGCTTACCCGGCTGTCATAGCGTCAAGTCCTGGTGAGAACCGCGTAAAAAGGTTGGCTCAATTGCGTCTGGCGGCGGCCGCCTCGGCGCGGTCCTCCGCCGCCGTCCGGACGAACGGCCGGTCGCGCGGCGCGAGATGGGCGGCCGGACCGGCGGAGCGCAGCACCACATCCAGCGCCAGGTCCGGATCGCTGGTGTACCGGCCGCTCGCCCAGGCCGCGTTGGCCTCGATGACCGCCCAGTTGCCGTCGAGAGGCCGATGTCGACGACGATGGCGGAGGGCAGGCCACCGCCGCAGCGCGCGAGGAGTTCGGCGCCGAAGGCGGCCGCGTCCGGGCCGAGCGGTCCGAGGCTCAGGCGGCCGTCCTCGGCATAGCGGCTGCCGGTGCGCACCTCGCCGTCCAGGAGGTAGAGCCGGTATTCGGCGGCGAAGGTCACCACGTCGGAGACCAGGACGAGGGTCTGCGGATCGACGGCGTCGGGGCCCGGCAGCCGGGAGCCGTCGGCGTAGACCATGGCCCGGATGCCCTTGTCGTTGGGTGATTTGACGAACACGGGCCGGCGCAGGGCGTACGCCTCGCGGACCGGCAGCGCGCGGATCTCGCGCCGTACCAGGTCGCGGGGCAGCTCGGCGAGCCAGTCGGCCGGGGCTTCGAGCGGGGCGAGGCCGAGCGGGGCGGCCACCGCGTCGGCGAAGGACGGTCCGGCGTGCAGATGTGTGGCCCGTAGCCCGTCGGGGACGGCGAAGGTGGGCAGCTGGACGGTGTCCAGTCCGCGGCGGCGGGCGGCCTCGCGCAGCGTTTCGGCGGATGCGGTCAGCCGCGGCGGCAGGACAAGGGTCCCGGGCTCCCCCGCCGCCGGCCGGGCCGTGATCCGGTCCGCTCCCCCGTAGCGCATGCCCGCCATCGTAGCCATGGGGCGGGCGCCCTTGAGGGTGACCGCGGCGGGAATCCCTTGACCTCAATATTGGTTGAGGTTCTAGGTTCCTTCTATGTCGCCGGTCCTTCACGGCGATCCCGTGACGACGCCGACAGACAGGAGTCCCCCATGGACATGGAAGTCACCGCCTGGCATTCCCTGCACAGCACCATGACCGCGCAGCAGGGCAGCAGGCGCTTCTCCCGCGGAACCCTGCGCCGGATCGCGGCCTTCGCCCGGCCGCACCGCAAGCGCCTGGTGTGGTTCCTGGTCCTGAGCACCGTGACCGCGATGCTCGCGGTGGCCACCCCGCTGCTCGCCGGGCGGGTGGTCGACGCGATCGTGGGCCGCGATGCGCCCGGTGTCGTCCTGGGGCTGTCCGGGCTGATCGCCGTGATCGCGCTCGCCGAGGCGGGCCTGGGGCTGCTGACCCGGTGGCTGTCTGCGAGCATCGGCGAGGGGCTGATCCTGGATCTGCGCACCACCGTCTACGACCACGTCCAGCGGATGCCGATCGCGTTCTTCACCCGCACCCGTACAGGTGCGCTGGTCAGCCGCCTCAACAACGATGTGATCGGCGCCCAGCGCGCCTTCAGCGACACCCTCTCCGGGGTCGTCAGCAACATCGTGACGCTGCTGCTGACCCTGGTGGTGATGATGAGTCTGTCCTGGCAGATCACCGTGATCGCGCTCGTCCTGCTGCCGGTGTTCGTCCTGCCCGCCCGCCGGGTCGGACGACGGCTTGCGGGGCTGCGGCGGGAGGGCGCCGACCACAACGCCGCGATGGGCACCCAGATGACCGAACGGTTCTCCGCGCCCGGCGCCACCCTCGTCAAGCTGATGGGCCGCCCGTCCCGCGAATCGGCGGAATTCGCCCTCCGGGCCCGTCGGGTACGGGACATCGGCGTCCGCTCGGCGATGGTGCAGACCTACTTCGTCACCGCACTCACCCTGGTCTCCGCCCTGGCGCTCGCCGTCGTCTACGGGCTCGGCGGCTTCCTCGCCCTGCGCGGCCACCTGGAGCCCGGCGCGATCGTCTCGCTCGCCCTGCTGCTCACCCGGCTCTACGCCCCGCTGACCGCGCTGTCCGGGGCGCACATCGAGGTGATGAGCGCGCTGGTCAGCTTTGAGCGGGTCTTCGAGGTGCTGGACCTCAAGCCGCTGATCACCGAGAAGCCGGACGCCAGGGAGGTGCCGGACGGCCCGGTCTCGGTGGAGTTCGACACCGTGCGCTTCGCCTACCCGTCCGCCGACAAGGTCTCCCTCGCCTCCCTGGAGGAGGTCGCCACCCTCGACACCCGGGGCGGCGAACAGGTCCTGCACGGCGTCTCCTTCCGCGCCGAGCCGGGCCAGATGGTCGCCCTCGTCGGCTCCTCCGGTGCGGGCAAGTCGACCATTGCGCAGCTGCTGCCGCGGCTCTACGACGCCGACGGCGGCGCGGTACGGCTGTCCGGGGTGGACGTCCGCGATCTGACCGCCGCCTCGCTGCGCGATGCGCTCGGCATGGTCACCCAGGACGGGCACCTCTTCCACGACACCATCCGCGAGAACCTGCTGCTGGCCAGGCCGGAGGCGGCCGAGGAGGAGCTGTGGGACGCGCTGCGCCGCGCCCGTCTGGAGGAGCTGGTCCGCGCCCTGCCCGACGGGCTGGGCACCGTCGTCGGCGAGCGCGGCTACCGGCTCTCCGGCGGTGAACGGCAGCGGCTGACCATCGCCCGGCTGCTGCTCGCCCACCCGCGGGTGGTCATCCTGGACGAGGCCACCGCCCACCTGGACAACACCTCCGAGGCCGCCGTCCAGGAGGCGCTCACCGAGGCCCTGGAGGGCCGCACGGCGCTGGTGATCGCCCACCGGCTGTCGACCGTACGGGCCGCCGATCTGATCCTCGTCGTCGAGGGCGGCCGGATCGTCGAGCGCGGCACGCACGAGACGCTGCTGGCGGCCGATGGGCGCTATGCGGAGCTGTACCGGACGCAGTTCGCCACCGAGACGGATTCGCACGAGGCTGCGGGGCCGGATGAGGACCTGGTGACGGGGCCCGACGAGGACCGGAGCGCCCGTGCGGACGAGGACCGGGATGCGGGCCCGGAGCTCAGCGGGGAGCCCGCCCTGGTGCCGTGAAGTCCCGCCGCTTGGCCCCCGCTCTCTTGGCGGGGGCCTTCCTATGCCGAAAACTGAGGCAATGACGCAGCGCGCGGAACACTCGACCGTCATGGACCGCCTCGCGATCGACGATCTGATCACGGGCTATGCGATCGCCCTGGACGACGGGGACTGGCCCGCCTACCTGTCCCTGTTCACCGACGACGGCAGAGCCGACTACCGCTCGGCGGGCGGTATCGAGGGCGACACCACGACGATCACGGCCTGGCTGACCGAGGTGCTGCACCACTTCCCCATACGGCAGCATCTGATCGTCAACCGCCGGATCGCCCTCGCCCGGCAGGACGGCGCCCCGGGCGACACCGCCACCGTCCAGGCCGACTACCTCAACCCGATGCGGCTCGGCGGCCCGGCGGCCCCCGATGACGGCCCCGCCGGCCCCGCGGCCCCCACCGGCCCCAACTACACCTGCGCCGGCCGCTACGCCTTCACCGCCCGCCGCACCCCCGACGGCTGGCGGCTGGCCGAGGTCGTCGTGCACGAGAAATGGCGCGAGGTGGCAGCGGCCGGGGAATGAGCACGCACGTGGCTGCGCAGGGAGACGCTATGCACATATCGCTCGGCTCTCGCCCCCGATGGCTCGCCTCCCCCTGGTGGCGGGGCCTGGCGGCCGCGCTCGCCGGGGCGCTCCCGGTGCTGGTCTTTCCGGCGCCGTCCTGGTGGTGGCCGGCCTACGCCGTCCTCGTCCCCTGGCTGCTGCTGGTGCGCACCGCCCCGACCGTACGGCGGGCGGCGGCGGACGGCTGGCTGGGCGGCACCGGCTTCATGCTGGCCGTCCACCACTGGCTGTTGCCGAGTCTGCACGTCTTCATCCTGGTGCTGGCCCTGCTGCTGGGGGCGCTGTGGGCCCCCTGGGGGATCCTGGTGCGCGCGCTGCTGGGGGGCGCGCCGGGCGCCGGGAGGTGCGCCGCCGCGCTGGTGCTGGTGCCGTCGGGCTGGCTGATGGTGGAGCTGGTCCGCTCCTGGGAATATCTGGGCGGCCCGTGGGGCCTGCTGGGCGCCAGCCAGTGGCAGCTGCCGCCCGCGCTGCGGCTGGCCTCGCTCGGCGGGGTGTGGCTGGTGAGCCTGCTGATCGTGGTGGTGAACACCGCGCTGGCCGAACTGCTCGCCCGTCCGGCGGCCTGGCGGCCGGCCGTCACCGGACTGCTGGTGTGCGCCCTGGCGGCCACCGCGGCCTGGTGGTGGGCGCCGGTCCCCCGCCCGGCCGGGACGGTACGGATCGCCGTCGTCCAACCGGGCGTCATCGACGCCCCCGCCGCGCGGCTGGCCCGCAGCGAGGCGCTGGTCCGGTCGCTGGCGGGCCGCGGAGTCCGCCTCGTCGTCTGGGGCGAGAGCAGCGTCGTTCAGGACCCGGCCGACCATCCCGCGCTCGCCGCCCGGCTCACCGCGCTCGCCCGGCGCACCGGCGCGGATCTACTGGTCAACGCCGATGCCCGGCGCCCGGGCCGGCCGGGCATCGAGAAGAGCGCGGTACTGATCGGGCCGCACGGGCCGACCGGCGACCGCTACGCCAAGATGCGCCTGGTGCCGTTCGGCGAGTACATACCGGCCAGGCCCCTCCTGGGCTGGGCCACCCGGGTGGGCAAGGCCGCGCCCGCCAACGGGATCCGCGGCACCCACCAGGTGGTGATGACGATCCCCTCGGCGGGCGGACTGCGCATCGGCCCGCTGGTCTGCTTCGAGTCCGCCTTCCCGGACATGAGCCGCCATCTGGCGCGCGACGGTGCCCAGGTACTCGTCGCGCAGACCGCCACCTCGACCTTCCAGGACAGCTGGGCACCGGCCCAGCACGCCTCACTGGCGGCACTGCGCGCCGCGGAGAACTGGCGCCCCGTGGTGCACGCCACGCTCACCGGCATCAGCGCGGTCTACGGCCCCCGGGGCGAGCCGGTCGGCGAGCGCCTCGGCACCGACCGCAGCGCGGCGGCCGTCTACGACCTCCCGCTCGCCGAAGGCACCAGTCCGTACACCCGGTGGGGCGACTGGGCGCTGTACGGGGCGATCGGCGCGCTGGTGCTCTCCGGCGCGTACGCGGGCGTACGGACGCTCGGGCGCCCTCAGCCCTCCTGCGTCGCCTCGCGCACGATGCGCTCGCACAACTCGTGAGTCTTCAGGGCGTCCACAGCGCTGAGCACCTCGCCGGCACGTACCGAATCGAGGAACGCGAGCACCGCCTGCTCGATACCCCGTTGCCGCGCGACCGGCACCCAGTCGCCGCGGCGGCGGATCGTCGGCTGTCCCTTGTGGTCGATGACCTCGGCGAGGTTGACGACCTGGCGCTTGGTGTCCTGCCCCGACACCTCCAGGATCTCCTCGGCGGAGCCGCTGAGCCGGTTCATGATGCCGAGGGCCGTGAAACCGTCACCGGACAGCTGGAGCACCACATGCTCCATCAGCCCCCCGCGGATCCGGGCCCGCACATCGATGTGGTCGGCCTCGCCGGGCACCAGGAACCGCAGGGTGTCGACGACGTGGATGAAGTCGTCCAGCACCAGGGTGCGCGGGTCCTCGGGCAGGCCGACGCGGTTCTTCTGCATCAGGATCAGCTCGCGGGCGTGCTCGCGGCACTGGGAGTAGGCGGGCGCGAAGCGGCGGTTGAACCCCACGGCCAGCCCCACCCCGCGATCCTCGGCGAGGCGCACGATGCGCTCGGACTCGGCGAGTTCGTAGGAGATCGGTTTGTCGACATACGTCGGTACGCCGGCCTCGATCAGCCGGGTGACGATCTCCGGGTGCACGGACGTCGGCGCATGCACGAAGGCCGCGTCCAGCCCGGCCGCGAGCAGCGAGTCCAGCTCGGTGTGCAGCTGCCGGGCGGGCAGCCGGCAGCCGTCGCCGACCCGTTGGAGCGTGGCCGGAGTGCGGGTCTGCAAGTGCAGCTCGATGCCGGGCTGCGCGCCCAGTACCGGGAGGTACGCCTTCTGCGCGATGTCTCCGAGCCCGATGCAGCCGACCTTCACGCGTTCTCCCTGTTCGTTGCGGTGAGCGGGACCCGGGGTGCTTCCTCGGCCCCTCGGCCGGAAGCTTACGGCGCGGCAGGCGGACGCCAGTCGGCAATGCCGTCGAGGGCGCGCAGCGGGAGATCCGGGGCGAGGCGGGCGGTGGTCGCCATCAGGGCGTCGCGCAGCAGGCAGGCCGGCCGGGCGCGCCAGGTGGTGAGCCGGCCGATCCGCTCCGTCCGGCGCACCACCTCCATGGTGCGCGGCAACCGCTCCCGGGTGTAAGCGCCGAGCGCGGCGCCGAGGTCTTTGTCCGGGGCTGCCCGGTGGGCGAGCACGACGGCGTCCTCGATGGCCTGACAGCCGCCCTGACCGAGGTTGGGGGTCATGGGGTGGACGGCGTCGCCGAGCAGGGCGACGCGTCCCCGGTGGAAGGCGGGCGGCGGGGCGGCCGCGCTGCACACGTCGTTGCGGAGCACGGCAGCCGGATCGACGGCGGCGAGCAGCGCGGGGACCGGGTGGTGCCAGTCGCCGAAGCGGCGCAGCAGTTCGGCCCGTTCGTCGCCGCCGGGGGCGCGTCCGCCGGGAGGTACGACCGCGGTGGCGTAGGCGTAGACGCGCCCGCCGTGCAGGGGTTGTGAGCCCCACAGGCCCCCTGGGCCCCACGTCTCGTGCGGCGTCGGCGTGCCGGGGGCCGTGGCGGCGGGCACGACGAATCGCCAGGCGGTGAAGCCCGCGTAGCGGGGCTCGGGGTGGCCGGGAAAGACGGCCCGGCGCACCGCCGAACGAATCCCGTCCGCGCCCACGACGAGATCCGCGGTCAGCTCCTCGTCACCACACCGCACCCTGGCGGCACGGCCGCCGGGCGCCGGGTCGCCCACGTCGACGAGCGTGGCGACGGCACCGGTACGGACGGAACCGGCCGGCAGCCGCTCGGCGAGCAGCTCGACGAGTTCGGCACGGGGAGCGACGACGACCGGCCCGCCGAAGCGCCGGACGGCGGCGGCATTGTCCGTACGGGCGAGGACGCGGCCGCCGGGTAGGCGGATCGCGCCGGTGGCGCGCCAGGCGGCGAGCGCGCGGACCGCATCGCCCACACCGAGGGTGTCCAGCGCGCGCTGGGCGTTGGGCGCCAGTCCGATTCCCGCGCCCACCGGCTCCAGCGCGGCGGCCCGTTCGAGAACGGTGACCGCCCAGCCGCGCCGGTCCAGCGCCACCGCGGCGGTGAGCCCGCCGATTCCCCCGCCGATCACGATCGCGGTACGCCGCTCCATGGCCACTCCCACTGTCCTTGGTGTCCTTGCGCCGCCCGGGGCGTCCACCTGTGGGGCAGCCGGGCGCCGGAACTACGCCTGTAGTCACAGCTTACTACGGATGTAGTCGCGATTCACTACAGGTGTTGTTGCGCTCACCACGGCCGCAGTCGCGGTCACGGCCGTCGTCGCGGCCACAGTCACAGCCATCGCCGCGGCCACAGCCGCAGCCACAGCCACCCCCAGGCGCCACTCACCCACCTGGACAGTGCAGCACTACAGACGTAGTCGGACCCGATAAACTCCTCCCCCATGAACACCCGCAGCACCACCCCGCGTCATCAGCTGATCGCCGACACCGCCCTGGCACTGCTCGCCGAACGCGGGATGCGCGGGCTCACGCACCGCGCCGTCGACGAAGCGGCGGGGCTGCCGCAGGGCTCCACCTCGAATCTGGCGCGTACCCGGGCGGCCTTGCTGGAGAGCGCCGTACGACGGCTGGCCGAACGCGAGGCGGCCGTCCTCACCCCCGACGCGATGCCGCCCGCCACGAGTGACGGGAGCATCACACCGGCGGCCGTCGCCGAGGCACTGTCCCTGGCCCTCCACCGCTATCTGTCCCGCCACCGGCAGTTGGTCGTCGCGCGCTACGAACTGGCGCTGGAGGCGACCCGGCGGCCCGAGCTGCGGGCCCCTTACGACCGTGCCGGGCGGGCCTTCCGGGAGCCGATGGCGGCGATGCTGAGGGCGGCCGGCTCCGCCGACCCCGAGCGGCATGCGCTGAGCATGATCGCCTGGTGCGACGGGGTGCTCTTCTCCTGCACAGCGGGGCAGTACCACGCCGCCGTACCGAGCCGGGCCGCCCTGCGCACCTCCTGCGCGGAATTGCTGAACGGGATGCTGCCGAGCCGGCCCGAGTAGCCTGCCCCTCCCCCGTCCCGCCCCGTCCGCTACCCCCCGGCGCTCCAGCCCCTGCCCCCGTCCCCGTCCAGCCGGACCGCCAGCCGGTCGATCGCCTCCCGGAGCCCCTGCCGGTATTCGCCGTCGGCGAGGCCATGAGTGGAGGCGCGGGCCCTGAGCAGCTGGGCGCGGGCGTCGGCCGGGCGGTCCAGGGCGACGTAGTCGGCGGCGAGATTGAGGTGGAGGGAGGGGAAGAAGGCGCGCAGGGCACCGGCGTCCGTCCCCTCGGCCGGTGCGGTGACGAAGCCCTCGGCCGCCTCCAGGGCGCGCAGGTCCCAGTCGAGCTCGTCGCGCGGGTCGTCCTGGGTGTCGGCCATGTAGTGCGCGAGCGCGCAGCGGTGGAAGGCGTCCCCCTGCGGCCCCAGCTCGTCCCACAGGCCGGCGAGGCGGTTGCGTGCCTCTTCCCGGTCGCCGGCGCGATGCAGCATGATCGCCTGGCCGATCCGGGTGAGCACGCCGTCCGGGGGCACCTCGTCCAGAGGCGACTCGTCCCGCCGCTCCTCCTCCATCGCACTCACCCCGCGCTCGCTCGCCGCCCCGGAGCGGCTGCGCCCCGGAGCGTGTCCGCCCTGGCCCTTCCCCCGACGCTAACCGCCGGGGGAAGCCTCCGCGCGGCGTGCGCGGCGCGCGGAGGGGGTGTCTCGGCCCCTGCGGGTCAGTCCTGATGCAGGTCCGGAATGCGCCAGTCGATCGGGGCGTGGCCCTGGGCGGCGATCGCCTCGTTGATCTGGGTGAAGGGGCGGGAGCCGAAGAACTTCTTCGCGGAGAGCGGGGAGGGGTGTGCGCCCTGCACCACGGCATGCCGGTCCTGGTCGATCAGCGGGAGCTTCTTCTTGGCGTAATTCCCCCACAGCACGAACACCGCCGGGTCCGGCCGGGACGACACCGCGCGGATCACCGCATCGGTGACCTTCTCCCAGCCCTTGCCCTTGTGGGAATTTGCCTCGCCCTCGCGGACCGTGAGCACGGCGTTCAGCAGCAGCACGCCCTGCTGCGCCCACGGCAGCAGATAGCCGTTGTCCGGGACGGGGTGGCCCAGCTCCTCCTTCATCTCCTTGTAGATGTTGCGCAGCGACGGCGGCGTCTTGACGCCGGGCTGCACCGAGAAGCACAGGCCGTGGCCCTGGCCCGCGCCGTGGTACGGGTCCTGCCCGAGGACCAGCACCTTCACCTGGTCGTACGGCGTGGCCTCCAGCGCCGCGAAGACCTGGTCGTGGGGCGGGTAGACCGGTCCCTGGGCCCGCTCCTGCTCGACGAAGTCGGTCAGCTCCTTGACATAGGGCTTCTCCAGCTCCTCGCCGAGGACCCCCCGCCAGGATTCGGGCAGCATGTCGGTCACCACGTCAACAACCTCCGGTGTACGTTCCGTTCTCGTCATCAGAACCTACCGGCGACCACTGACAACGGGGCCCGCGGGCGGCGGATCACGGGGCCCGCCGCGGGGCGGCGGGGCCTCAGGCGCCGTCCCTCAGGATCCCATACGGGGAGTGGGGGCGGGCGCCTCGGCGCCCGCCCCCACTCGGCTCCTCCCGCTCAGACCCCGGCGTTGAGGAACAGACCGCCGTCGACGACCAGCGTCTGCCCGGTGATCCACCCCGAGGCGTCGGAGAGCAGGAAGGCCGCGGCCCCGCCGATGTCCTCCGGGACGCCGAGCCGGGCCATGGGGTAGCCCGACGCCGCCTCCTCCTCGCGGTTCTCGTAGAGCGCGGCCGCGAACTTGGTCTTGATCACCGCGGGGGCGATGGAGTTGACCCGGGCCACCGGCGCGAACTCATGGGCGAGCTGCTGCGTCAGGTTGACCATGGCCGCCTTGCTCATGCCGTACGCGCCGATGAAGGGCGAAGCGTTGAGCCCGGCGATGGAGGTGATGTTGACGATGGCGCCGCCGTTGTCCTTCTGCCAGGCGTGCCAGGTGCGCTGGGCGAAGCCGAGCGCCGAGATGACGTTGGTCTCGAACACCTTGCGCGCGACGCCGAGGTCGAGGTCGGCGATCGGGCCGAACACGGGGTTCGTACCGGCGTTGTTGACCAGGTAGTCGACGCGGCCGAAGATCTCCATCGTCCGCTCGACGGCGACGGCCTGGTGAGCCTCGTCATGCGCCTTGCCGGCCACGCCGATCACCCGGTCGGCGCCCAGATTCCCGACGGCCTCCTTGAGGGCGTCCTCGTTGCGCCCGGTGATCACGACGCGGTCGCCGCGGGCCACCAGGGCCTGGGCGATGCCGTAGCCGATGCCCCGGCTGGCGCCGGTGACCAGCGCCACCTTGCCGGAGGGCTCGGGAAGCGCGCTGTTCTGCTCGGTCATATCCATGACTCCTGGGGTCAGTTGAGCGGTCCGCCGGCGACGTACAGGACCTGGCCGGAGACGAATCCGGCCGCCTCGCCCGTGAAGAAGGCGATGGCGTTGGCGATGTCCTCCGGCCTGCCGACGCGCTGCACCGGGATCTGCGTGGCGGCGGCCGCCTGGAAGTCCTCGAAGCCCATGCCGACCCGCTCGGCGGTGGCGGCGGTCATGTCGGTGGCGATGAAGCCGGGGGCGACGGCGTTGGCGGTGACGCCGAACTTGCCGAGCTCGATGGCAAGGGTCTTGGTGAAGCCCTGGAGACCGGCCTTGGCGGCCGAGTAGTTGACCTGGCCGCGGTTGCCGAGCGCCGAGCTGGAGGAGAGGTTGACGATCCGGCCGAACTTGGCGTCGACCATGTGCTTCTGACAGGCCCGCGACATCAGGAACGCGCCCCGCAGATGCACGTTCATGACCGTGTCCCAGTCGGTGTCGCTCATCTTGAACAGCAGGTTGTCGCGGAGCACACCCGCGTTGTTGACCAGCACGGTGGGCGCACCGAGCTCGCTCGCGACACGCTCGACGGCCGCCTCCACCTGGGCCGCGTCCGAGACGTCGCAGCCGACGGCGATGGCCTTGCCGCCCGCCGCGGTGATCTTCTCGACGGTCTCCTTGCAGGCCGCCTCGTCGAGGTCGAGTACGGCGACGGCACGGCCCTCGGCCGCCAGGCGTACGGCGGTGGCCGCGCCGATGCCGCGGGCCGCGCCCGTCACGATGGCGACGCGCTGCTCGGTGGTGGACATGCGGGTTCTCCTCACCTCGAAACCTCGAAAGCGGCTCGCCGCACCGGCCGAACAGGTGAGCAACCGCTTAGTAGGGCTGACGCTAGAAGCCCGGCCACCCGCTGTCAACGCCCCGCCGCCGCGCCGTAACCCACCTCACCTGATACCGCCGCAACCGCCTCCCCCGAACACAAGGGCGCCGGGCCCGTCCCACGGACAGGCCCGGCGTCCCTCACGGCATTCCTGCGGCTCAGCGCACCTTCGGCGCACACCCTGGCACCATCCGGCGCGCCCTCAGCGCACCAACAGCTCCAGCAGCCGTTTCGCCTCCGCGGCGGGGTCGGTGGTGAGCCCCGTGTGGACCGGGCCCGGCTGGACGATCGTGCTGCGCGGGGCGATCAGCCACCGGAAGCGCCGCCCCGCATCGTCCTCGGCCGCCTGGCCGGCCTGCGCACCGCCGTGGCAGATGCCCTCGACGGCCGCCAGCGCGGCCCGTACGCCCTCGACGTCGCACGAGGGATCCAGGGCGCGCAGCCGGGCCTCGTCCAGATACGTACACGCCTCGACGAAGCGCCGGGCGCGGCAGTACACGATCACCCCGGCGTTGATCATCTCGCCCCGCTCGACCCGCGGGACGACCTTCAGCAGGGCGTACTCGAAGACATCGCGCCCGTTGTGCAGACCGTTCACTTCACAGCCCTCCGCGGCAGCTTGCCGGCCAGCCATTCCGGTGCCTGCGAGGGGGCGTCCTTGCTGCGGTCCCCGATGGTGATCTGGTCGCTGATGACCTCGGCACGGGCCAGCAGCGTCCGGACGTAGGCCCGGCGCACCTCGTCCGGCGAGTCGAATCCGGGCTCGTCGGTCAGCCACTCGTCCGGGACCTCGGCCGTGATCTCGGTCAGCAGATCCTCGGTGATACGGGGCGCGAACTCGGCAGCGGCCGAGGCCAGGTCCGGGGCGAAGGTGGCCAGCACATGGTCGGAGGCGTTGAACGGCTTGATGGCGGCCTTCTCCGCGCCGGGCCAGTTGTGGTGCCAGATCATGGTGGCGCCGTGGTCGATCAGCCACAGTTCGCCGTGCCAGACCAGCATGTTGGGGTTGCGCCAGGACCGGTCCACGTTGTTGATCAGCGCGTCGAACCACACCACACGGCCCGCCTCGCGCGCGCCCACCTCGAAGGCGAGCGGATCGAAGCCGAGCGATCCGGGGAGGTAGTCCATGCCGAGGTTCAGTCCGCCGCTGGCCTTGAGGAGTTCCTGCACCTCCTGGTCGGGCTCGCTCAGACCGATGACGGGGTCGAGCTGCATCTGGACCAGATCCGGCACCCGCAGACCGAGCCGACGCCCCAGCAGCCCGCAGATGATCTCGGCCACCAGGGTCTTACGGCCCTGACCTGCACCGGTGAACTTCATGATGTACGTACCGAGATCGTCGGCCTCGACAATCCCCGGGAGCGATCCGCCCTCACGCAAGGGCGTGACATAGCGGGTCGCTGTGACTTCTGTCAGCATTTTCCCAGGCTATCTGACCCAGCGGCCTGAGAATCCATAATTAGATCCGGATTCGCACAAGCCGGGGAATCCGCCGCGAACAACCCTGGGGAGAATCCGGGGAGTTCCTACCGGCACGGTGGACTCCTGTTCCTCCCGAGCAGTCCGTCAATGGCGGTGCGCCCCATTGCTTCCGGCCTCCGGCACGAAGTGAGCATAGTAACCGAGCGTGACAGTCGGCGAGGAGCGCCCGAGCCACCGCGCCAGAGTCACCGCGGACTCTCCCGCCTCCAGCATCATCGAGGCGTAGGTGGGCCGCAGCACATGGAATTGAGGCTGTTCCAACCTGGTGGGATGGCTCATGAGTTGGATGGCTCAGCGATACGACGAAGCTCCTGGCAGACGGCGTCATGACCAAGTTCCACCGTGCTGCCAGGAGCCTCGTGTGCTTGAGCCCTTTTCCACCTCAGGTTGAGGCACCGACCGCCGTCAGCCCCCCCCAACATGGCCGTGCGCGAACCGGCCCGCAGTCACACACCGGCAACCCGTCAACACCCCTCGCGTGAGCTGCGCGAACGTTAACTACCCGGCCATGGCCATGGCCCCGGAGTCCGTGCACCGGATCCAGGCTTGTGTCCGAACATCGCTTCCCCGAGGGGGACTTCGGTCCCGCTCAGCGGAAGCCCGGCTTCCGTCATTCAAGGCACCATCGCGCGATGCGGGTCCCCCTTCCCCTCCGGTACCCCATGTGCCAGGACCAACTTGAGCAGGAGCACGACAGGGAGCCAGTTCAGACCGTCCGGGCCGGGCGGGAGCGGAGAGACCATCGCGCCGGCCACGACGGTGGCCAGGGCGATCGGCCGTTGCAGCCGTTCGGGCGCGGCCTCGACGGCGATGGCGCCGGCGAGGGCCCAGCCGTACCAGAGCGTCCCCCACCACCAACTGCCGCCCGGGAAGAGGAGGCCGGCGAGGACCGGCTGGATGTGGAGTCCGGTGAATCCCACCGGGTGGTGGACGAAGCGGATGAGCTTCGGGGTGTCCGCGGGCAGCGGTGAGTGGTAGAAGCTCTTCGCGGTGTCGAGCCCGTTGGCCACCACTCCCCCGACCAGGTCCCACACCAGCGAAATGGCGAGCAGCCACTGCCACCAGGCCCAGCCCGCATGGCGGTTGGCCACGGCCAGGGCGAGCGTGCCGAGCGCTGCCGTCCCGTGGGCCAGGAGCTTCTCCGTAGGTGTGGCACCGGCGCCGAAGAGCCAGTCGCGCCGTTGGGCTTCCATCGTTCCTCCGCGGTCCGACGCTTCGGGGATCACACGCACGCGGAGTCGCCGGACGGCGCCCGCTCCCCGGCCGGGGCTTCGTCGTTGCGCGCGCCCGGGAGGACATGGCGGACGCTGAGGACGGTGGCCAGGGCGATGACACCGCCGACCACGGGCACCGCCCCCTCTCCGGCCGCCGAGAGCGCGAGCCCGCCCACCGCACCGCCGATCGCGACCCCCAGGAACTGGGCGGAGAAGTGCAGGCCCAGGGCCTGGGACCGCTGCTGCGGCGCAAGTCCCGCGAGCCGCGTCTGCTGGCTGATGCCGCCCGACCACCAGGCTGCGCCGACGGCGAACAGCAGCGGGAAGGAGACGACCCTGGACACGGCGGGCACGTGCACATACGTCATGAGGGTCAGAACTGCGAGGAGCAGGGTGATCAGGAGCAGCGCGGTGCGCAGCACGGTCGCGAGCGGATGCCTGGCGAGCACCCGGCCGATCAGCCGCCCCGCGAGGAATCCGCCCGCACCGAAGACGATCATCAGAGCGGCCACGCCGTCACTGCCGAGGCCGGTCGCCCTGTGCACCACGGGCGAGAGGTACGTGTACACGGTGTACGCGGCCAGAAAGAGCCCGAGTGTGGTCAACAGGCCCCACCTGATGGGGGTTTGGCGAAGAAGGTTGAGCCGTCCAGCGGTGGAGGCCGTGGAGGTGGGGACCTCGGGGAGCCAGACCCATACGGCGACCGCCGTGATCAGTGCGAGAGCGGTGACGAAGCCGAACGCGGCCCGCCAGCCGAAGGCGGCGCCGACGATGGTGCCGATCGGCGCGCCCAGGGTGAGGGCGATCGCGTTTCCGCCGGCCGTCACGGCGATCGCCCGGGGCAGCTCCTCGGGCGGGCACAGGGCGGCGGCCGCCGCGGCCGCCGGGGCGGCGAACAGCGCGGCACCCAGCGCGGCCAGGACCCGCGCTCCGGCCAGGGCCACGACGTCGGGCGAGGCCGCGGCTGCCAGATTGGCCGCGGCGAACCCCAACGCGGCCCAGATGAGCAGCCGTTTGGGCCGCACGTTGCGGAACAGCCCGATCAGCGGCGGCCCGGCCAGGGCGTACACAACCGCGAAGACCGTGACCATCTGCCCGCACACGGAGACCGTCGAATGCAGGTCGTGCGCGACGTCCGGCAGCACACCGGCGATCACATACCCTTCGGTTCCTACTGTGAATGTACCGAGGGCTAAAAGGTAGATTCGTGGGTTCATGCGTCCAACGGTACAACCGTTCTTGAACCTTTGGACATAACTCAAGGCGATTCCAATGGGGCGCGCCCAAAAGGCTGTTGGGTGAGTGGGTGGGACTGAACTGCGCGTGCGGCCACGGTCCGCGCACTGCCGCGCCGGTCGCGGGCCCATGACAGCGAAGGCGATGGACATGGTTACCTTGAAGTCCCCCCGCCCGCCGCGCACGCTTCGACACACCTCCGACAGCATCCGCGCCCGTCACCACACGACCTCGCCAGGAGGTCGAAGAAGGCCGACCACCATGCGAGACACCTTCCACGCCGAGCTGGCCAACGTCAGCCTTGCCGACGCGATGCACGGTCTGAGCGATCCGCTCAGACTCCGGATCGTCGGGCTGCTCGCCCACCAGGGCGAGACCGAATGCTCCGACATCTACAACGCCCTGGGCATCAGCAAGTCGAACGCCTCGCATCACTTCCGCGTGCTGCGCGAGTGCGGGATCCTCCTGCGCACCCACCAAGGCCAGCAGCAGAGCGCCCGGTTGCGCGCCGACGAGTTCGAAGCCCGCTTCCCCGGCCTGCTGCGCGCGGTCCTGGACAACGTCGACCCGGCTTGACCCACCCTCGTGAGGGGGCGCAGGTCGGTACACTCCACGGCCGGGTAGTTAACGTTCCCGCAGGTCAGGCAGCACCAACCGGATCACCGACATCGTGAAGGCCATCGTCGCCCTTCACCATGCCTCAACCTGAGGTGGAAAAGGGCTCAGGCCAGAGTCCCGCATACTCGCATCTCCCCAGGTCGGGGCGGCTGGGTAGACGACTTCATGACGTACGTACCGAGATCGTCGGCCTCGACGATCCCCGGGAGCGATCCGCCCTCACGCAAGGGCGTGGCATAGCGGGTCGCTGTGACTTCGTCAGCATTTCGCCAGGCTACCGGCCGTCTCGGGTGCGACATCCAAGGTTTTTCCGGCTCCCGGCGGCCCGACTCCCGCTCCCTCCGGCCTCGGGCATGACGTGCGCGGAGTCAAGCTGCCGCAATACCTCGAAGGGGTGACCCGAACCGTTCGAGTACCCGCAGGCGCGCACAGGTCAACGGCCGCACGACCCGAATCAGCAATCCGAACGTATGTCCAGTATTTGCCCCTGAAGTACCCGTTACGGGGACCTGTTCGGGGCCGTTCCTAGAGCACCTGTACTCATCGGTGCCGCTCCTGGAGGAACCATGCATCCCTTACCCCTCCCCGTGATCGCCCTTGCCGTTTTCGAACATCGGCAGCCGGACCGCCATGTGTCCACCGGCTCCTCAGGGCGCATTGTTGACGCTGCCGCTCGCGGTACCGGCCACTCATCACGCATGGATACGAGGTGGGCGGCATGAGCGAGTCCACCGAGGCCGGCAGCAGCGGCGGCGGTGCCGTACCGGCACCGCGGTCCGCCCCGCTGCCCCTGCCCCCGGCCGCCGTGCCCGCCGGCCCGCAGGACGGCGACCTGACGGAGGAGCTGGAGGAGGCGTACTGGTCCCTCTACGACGGAGCCGCCGCGAAGGCAACGGTGCGTCAGGTCCTGGCGCGGCTGCCGCAGATCATGCGGCAGATCGGCCGGCTGGCCTGGCGGGCCGACCGCGCCGCCACCATCGCCGTGATCGTCCTCCAGCTCGCCTCGGCGGCGACGACCGCCTTCGGGCTGATGGCGTCCGTCGCGGTCCTGCGCGAACTGTTCGCCCAGGGCCCCACCCCCGACCGGGTCCGCACGGCCGTGCCCCAGATCCTGACCGTGGTCGCGTTCCTTGCCGCCCGTGCCCTGCTCGAGGCGGGAGTCGCGGCCGCCCAGGCCCGGGTCACACCCCGGATCCGCACCGCGCTGGAGTGTGAGCTTTTGGCGTTGACGGCGCATGTGCGGCTGACGGTCGTCGACGATCCCGACTGGCACGACGAGGCATACCGGGCCAACGACAGGGGGTTGTTCTACGCCCGGCAGATCGTCGGCCAGGTCGTCGACCTGGCCTCGGCCACGCTCGGGCTGATCGGCACCGCCAGTGTGCTCAGCGTCCTCCACCCGGCGCTGCTGCCGCTGCTGCTGTTGTCCGTCATCCCGGTCGGAGCCGCCGCTGCCCGCAGCGCTCGGGCTCGCTTCCATTCCTACCGGCGGTGGAACGCCCTTCAGCGTCGGGTCCGGGTGTTCTCGTGGCTGCTGCTGGAGCCGGACGCCGCCGCCGAGCTCCGCTCGGACACCGCCCAGCCCGCCCTCCTGGACGAACACCGCAGGCTGATCACCAGGATCGCCGACGAGGACACGCGGCTGGGCATGCAGTCCGCCGCGGTCGCTCTGGCCGGGCGGGCCGTCGGGGGCATCGGTATCGGCATCACGTACACCGCCCTGGGTGCCATGCTGATCGCGGGGTGGCTTCCCCTGGCGGCCGGCGCGGGCGCGGCCCTCGCCGTCCAGACCAGCCAGACCGCGCTGAAACGCCTCGTTGACGTCGCGCACCTCGTCTACGAACACGCGATGTGGGTCGACGACCTCCTCGCCTTCCAGCAGCGCTGCCGCCAACTCCAGCCCCGCACCAGCGAGATGACCGCCCCCGCCACCGTGCAGACGATCGCGCTGCACGACGTGTCCTTCACCTACCCGGGCAAGGACACCCCGGCCCTGGACGGCGTTTCCCTCACGCTCACCGCAGGCGAGACGGTGGCGTTCGTCGGACTCAACGGCTCGGGCAAGTCCACCTGCGCCAAAGTCCTCGCCGGCCTGTACGACGCGCAGCAGGGAAGCGTGTGCTGGGACGGGGTGAACGTGCTGGACATGGACGCCCAGTCCCTGCACCAACGGGTCGCCTGCGTGCTACAGGACCCGCTCCGCTTCCCGTTCAGTGCCCTGTCGAACCTCACGGTCTCCACGGGCACCCTCACCGACGCGGACCCGCAGCGGGCCCTGGACGCCGCGCGGGCCTCCTGCGCCGAGGAGGTCATCGCCGGCCTGCCGCGCCAGTGGGAGACGCTGCTGTCCAAGAGGTTCCGCGGCGGCCAGCAGCTGTCGGCCGGCCAGTGGGCGAAGATCGCGGTCGCCCGCGGCCTGTACAAGAACGCGCCGGTGCTGCTGCTGGACGAGCCCACCGCGAGCATGGACCCGCCCTCCGAACACGGCATCTACGAGGCGGTCCTGCGAGGCAAGCTCCGCAAGGACCAGATCACCGTGCTGATCTCGCACCGGCTGGCCAGCGTCGTCGAATGTGACCGGATCTACGTCTTCGACGGCGGCCGCATCGCCGAGTCCGGCTCCCACCGCGAACTCATGGCCCAAGGCGGCGAATACGCCGCGATGTTCCGTCTTCAGGCGTCCGGCTATCAGCCCACGCCCGAAAGCGATGCGGAGGGGGCCCACCGGTGAACGGGACCGCGGCCGCAGCGCTACGCCGCGCGCATCAGCAGATGGCCTCGTCGGCGTAAAGGACGGCCACGTCATCGTAGGCGCCAGCTGTAGTAGTCAGATATGAGGAAGGCTCAGACACGAAGGCCGACCTCAGACCATCGACCGGTGGCCGCCCCCCCGGGGCAGGGTGGCCGATGTTCCCCTCCGCCTCGGAGAAAGATCACTGAACGCGGTCGGAGACCGGATAGGGGACGAAGGTGCTGCTGTTCTCGTCGATGGCGAGCGGGCGGCCCAGCGGCGGCACGGCGCGCTGGGGGCAGTCGAGGCGTTCGCAGATGCGGCAGCCCATGCCGATGGGGGTGGCGGCGGAGGCGTTGTCGAGGTCGAGGCCGTCGGAATAGACGAGCCGGGAGGCGTGCCGGATCTCGCAGCCGAGGCCGATGGCGAAGGTCTTTCCGGGTTCGCCCCAGCCGCCCCGGTGACGGGTGACCGCGCGGGCGGTCCACAGATAGCGCTGCCCGTCGGGCATCGCCGCGATCTGGACATGGATACGGCTGGGGGCGGCGAACGCCTCGTAGACGTTCCACAGGGGGCAGGTGCCGCCGGCCCGGGAGAAGTGGAAGCCGGTGGCGGACTGGCGTTTGGACATGTTGCCGGCGCGGTCCACGCGTACGAAGGAGAACGGGACGCCGCGCAGTCTGGGGCGCTGGAGGGTGCTGAGGCGGTGGCAGACGGTTTCGTAGCCGAGTCCGAAGTGGTCGGTGAGGAGCTCGATGTCGTACCGGACGTTCTCGGCGGCCGTGTGGAAGGCGCGGTACGGCAGGATCAGCGCGGCCGCGTAGTAGTTGGCGATGCCGATGCGTGTGAGGGCGTGCGTGTCCGACCCGGTGGGGAAGTCCTCGGCGGCCAGCCGGTCCAGTTCGTCGCCGTACTCGAACAGGGCGAGCTGCGTGGCCATGCGGAACGCCTGCTGGCCCGGCCGGAGCCGGCTGGAGAGGTGCAGGGTGCGCGACGTCTCGTCGTAGTGGTGGAGGCGTTGGGCGGCCTTGGTCGTGACGCGGACGCCGTGTGTCTCGGCGAGTCTGCCGGAGAGGACGCTGACGACGTCGCCCGGTCGGATGCCGATGCGGTGAGCCAGGTCCTCGGCTGCGAGATCGGCGTCGTGCAGGTAGTTCTGGCGGCGGTAGAAGAACTCCCGGATCTCCTCGTGCGGTGAGCGGGGAGCGACGGGTTCGCCGTCCCGGTCGTCGGCCGTCCCGGCGATCCGTTCGGCGAGGACCTGGCCGCGTCGGCCCAGATCGAGCAGCACCCTGGCGACGGCCGGCATCCGGGAGGCGAGTTCCGCGAGATCCGACGGTGAGACGCGGGCCTCGGCGACCTCGCCCGCCAGCGCCTCGCGCAGGTCGGCCACGAGTCGGCCGGTGTCGCGTTCCGAGAAGAAGCCGGGGTCGACACCGAAGGCTTCGGTGAGCCTGAGCAGCACGGGCACGGTGAGCGGGCGGGAGTCGTGCTCCATCTGATTGAGGTAGCTGGGCGAGATGCCCAGCACCCGGGCCAACTCGGCCTGGCTCATCCGCCGTTCCTCGCGCAGACGCCGCAGCCGCGCTCCCGCATACGTTTTGCTCACCGCGCTCCTTCCCCGTCGGGTCACCTGTCGGTCCGGCCGTGGGCGCAGCCGTCGACGCGGGGTCCAGCGTACGCGGCATTCCTTCTCTGCGACCCTTCGCAATCTTGGCAGTTGGAGCGGAGAAGATTCGCAGAACTTGGCATGAGTCCACGATTGATGGCACTCGGTGCCGATGTCAGAGTTCCCGTGCGGCCCGCCGGACCCTGGCGGCCGAGGCGGATCACCGGGCGCGATTCACCGCCCTGACGTCGGAGAGCCCGGCATTTTCGGCTCGGCTGCCAGACCGCATTGCTCAGCTCCGCCCTCGATGGGACGGCGGGCCGCATCCCAGTGACGACACACAGTGCCATTTATCTTCGGAGCCGGTGCACGGCCGAGGAGACATTGGCAGATCACGCGACTCTTGGAGACGGTGAAGGTCATGGCAGAGGCGAAGACGACTGCGGCCGACCAGCTTGCGCAGCGGTGGGCCACCGATCCCCGCTGGCAGGGGATCGAGCGCACCTACAGCGCCGAGGAGGTGGTCCGGCTGTCGGGCAGTGTGCGTGAGGAGCACACCCTGGCCCGGCGCGGCGCCGAGCGGCTGTGGCGGCAACTGCACGAGCAGGACTACGTCCATGCGCTCGGTGCGCTGACGGGTGGTCAGGCGGTCCAGCAGGTCAGGGCCGGTCTCCAGGCCGTCTACCTGTCCGGATGGCAGGTGGCCGCCGACGCCAACCAGGCCGGCCACACCTACCCCGACCAGAGCCTGTACCCCGCCAACTCCGTTCCCCAGGTGGTGCGCCGGATCAACAACGCGCTGCTGCGCGCCGACCAGATCGCCACCGCGGAGGGCGGCACGGACACGACGGACTGGCTGGCGCCGATCGTCGCCGATGCCGAGGCCGGGTTCGGCGGTCCGCTCAACGCCTTCGAGCTGACCAAGGCGATGATCGCGGCCGGTGCGGCCGGCATCCACTACGAGGACCAGCTCGCCTCGGAGAAGAAGTGCGGCCACCTCGGCGGCAAGGTCCTCGTCCCCACCGGGCAGCACATCCGCACGCTCAACGCCGCCCGCCTCGCCGCCGACATCGCCGATGTGCCGACGGTGATCGTGGCCCGTACCGACGCGCTCGCGGCGAACCTGCTGACCAGCGACATCGACGAGCGCGACGCCGAGTTCGTCACGGGCGAGCGGACCGCCGAGGGCTTCTACCGGGTGCAGAACGGCATGGCTCCGGTGATCGCCCGTGGTCTGGCCTATGCCCCGTACGCCGACCTGATCTGGGTCGAGACGGGTACGCCGGACCTGGCACAGGCCCGGGAGTTCGCCGAGGCCATCCACGCGCAGTACCCGGACCAGATGCTGGCCTACAACTGCTCGCCGTCCTTCAACTGGAAGGCGGCGCTGGACGACGACCAGATCGCCAAGTTCCAGCGGGAGCTGGCCGCGATGGGCTACCGCTTCCAGTTCATCACCCTGGCCGGTTTCCACTCCCTCAACCACGGCATGTTCGACCTCGCCCGCGGCTACGCCGAGTCCGGTATGACCGCCTATGTCGACCTCCAGGAGAAGGAGTTCGCCGCCCAGCAGCACGGCTTCACCGCCGTCAGGCACCAGCGCGAGGTCGGCACCGGCTACTTCGACCAGGTCTCCACCGCCCTCAACCCGGCCTCCTCGACCACCGCGCTGGCCGGCTCCACCGAGGAAGAGCAGTTCCACTAGGACGCTTCGGCGCCCGCGTATCGCGTCGGCCCGTGATCGAGCGGGGCCGGACGACCGTCTCCGTCCGGCCCCCGCTCCTCCCCTCGTCAGGAGACCCGCATGTCCATCAGCGCACTGACGCACCGCGTCCAGGTCCTCGCGGCACCAGGGCACCGCCATGAGGAGATCCTCACGCCGGAGGCCCTGGACTTCGTCGGCCACCTCGCCGCCGCCTTCGCGGAGCGCCGCCAGGAGCTCTTGAAGGAGCGCACGCGGCAGGCGGCGCGGCTCGCCTCCGGATCCCCGCTCGACTTCCCCCTCGCCACGACCGCCGTCCGCGCGGACCCGTCCTGGCGCGTCGCCCCGCCGGCGCCCGGACTGACCGACCGCCGGGTGGAGATCACCGGCCCTCCGGAACGCCGTACGGCCGTCAACGCCCTCAACTCGGGGGCGAGGGTCTGGATGGCCGACTTCGCGGACGCCACGGCCCCCACCTGGGACAACATCGTCGACGGCCAGCTCACCCTGCTCGACGCCATCGAGCGCCGTATCGACTTCACCACCCCGGAGGGGAAGGCGTACCGCCTGGGCGACCAGGTCGCCACCCTTGTCGTCCGCCCCCGCGGCTGGCATCTCCTCGAAGAGCACCTGGAGTTCGACGGCCGGCCCGTGCCCGCCTCGCTCGTCGATTTCGGCCTGTACTTCTTCCACTGCGCGCAGCGCCGGATCGACGCCGGAAGCGGCCCGTACTTCTCCCTGCCCAAGCTGGAGAACCGGTATGAGGCACGGCTGTGGAACGACGTCTTCGTCCTCGCCCAGGAACTCCTCGGCATCCCCCGCGGCACCGTCCGTGCCACCGTCCTCATCGAGACGATCACCGCGGCCGTACAGATGGAGGAGATCCTCTACGAGCTGCGCGAGCACAGTTCCGGGCTCAACGCGGGCCGTTGGGACTACCTGTTCAGCCTGATCAAGACGTTCGGGCACCGCACCGACTTCCTGCTGCCGGACCGGGCGAAGGTCACGATGACGGCTCCGTTCATGCGGGCGTACACCGAACTGCTGGTGCGTACCTGCCACAAGCGGGGCGCCCACGCGATCGGGGGCATGGCCGCCCAGGTGCCCAGCAGGGACGCGGAGGCCAACGAGGCCGCTCTGGCCACCGTCCGGCTGGACAAGGAGCGCGAGACGGAGGACGGCTTCGACGGCTCCTGGGTCGCACACCCCGGCCTCGTGCCCGTCTGCCGCGCGGTCTTCGACGACGTCCTCGGTGACCGGCCGCACCAGATCGAGCGGACCCGTGACGATGTCGAGGTGACCGCGGCGGACCTGCTGTCCGTGCGCCGTACCAGCGGCCCGCCCACACGGGAGGGCGTGCGCACCGACATCGCCGTCGCCCTGCGCTACTTCGACGCCTGGCTGCGGGGCAGCGGGGCGGTCGCCCTGTACGGCCTGATGGAGGACGCGGCCACCGCCGAGATCGCCCGGGTGCAGATCTGGCAGTGGCTGCGGCACCGCGCCGTCGACCGGGAAACCGTGCGGCGGCTGCTCGACGAGGAGACCGCCGCGCTGGGGGCCGAGTACCCCTGGGCCCGGGTCGAAGAGGTCCGCGCGCTCTTCGAACGGACGGCCATGGCAACGGAGTTGCCGCCGTTCTTCACCCCCGATGCCTATTCCCGGCACCTCGTCCGGCACCCGGAGGCACGCTCATGAGCCGGCAGATCCGCCGGGTCGGCGTGGTGGGCGGCGGCCAGATGGGGGCCGGCATCGCCGAGGTGTGCGCCCGCGCCGGGCTCGACACCGTCGTGTGCGAGGCGGACGCGGTCGCCGCCCGTGCCGCCCGCGAACGGGTGGCCGTCTCCCTGGAACGCGCCGTCCAGCGGGGGAAGCTGGACCGGATCCCGGCGGAGGACGCGCTCACCCGGATGGTCTTCACCGGCAGCCTCGGCGACCTCGCCGACCGGCAGCTGGTCGTCGAGGCCGTCGTCGAGAACGCCGAGGCGAAGACGGAGGTCTTCACCGCACTGGACAAGATCGTCGAGGACCCGGAAGCGATCCTGGCCACCAACACGTCGGCCATTCCCGTCATGCGCCTGGGCATGGCCACCCGGCGCGCCGACCACGTCCTGGGGCTGCACTTCTTCAATCCGGTCCCGGTGCTGCCGCTCGTCGAGGTCGTCACGTCGCTGCACACCGCACCGCATGTCACCACGACAGCCGAGGAGTTCGTCACCACGGCGCTGGGCAAGACCGTGGTCCGCTCCCAGGACCGCGCCGGCTTCGTCGTCAACGCGCTGCTCATTCCCTACCTCCTGTCGGCGGTCCGCATGGCCGAATCCGGCTTCGCCTCCGCGGCCGACGTGGACGCCGGGATGGAGCTGGGCTGCGCGCACCCGATGGGCCCGCTCAAGCTCGCCGACCTGATCGGCCTCGACACGGTCGCCTCCATCGCCGCATCGCTCTACGACGAGTTCAAGGAACCCCTGTACGCGCCCCCTCCCCTGCTGCTGCGGATGGTCGAGGCGGGGCTGCTCGGCCGCAAGACGGGCCGTGGGTTCCACACCTACGACCGGGGCTGAGGGGCCCGGGTCAGGCCGGGGTTGAGGGGCCCCGGCCGCTGTGGGACGAGGTGCGGGGCGACAGGAACGGCCGCCCCGCACCTCGTCCGGCCGTCGTGCAGCCTCCGGTTCCGGCGGTCCTGCATCGTCCGGTTTCCGGCTGTCCTGCATCCCGCGGTCCCGGCGGTCGTGCATCCCGCGGGCGTGTCTCATGTCACCGTCCGCGATGCGATCAAGGCTGTGCGGCCCGCGGATTGTCCCTCTAGGGTGACGGGTGCAGCTGGTTCGCCCTGTCCGCCAGGCAGGAGCGTCGTAAGAGGGAACCCGGTGGGAATCCGGGACTGCCCCGCAGCGGTGAGTGGGAACGACCGCCGTCTTACGCACTGGGCCCGGACGGGTCTGGGAAGCGACGGCCAGTAGGTGTCTCGTACGCGTACGAGACGGGCCCGCGAGTCCGAAGACCTGCCCGTTGCCCGCACGCGACCGATCGTGTGCGGCCATCCCGGTGACCTCGTGGGCGGGTCGGCGTACATATCGAGCGGCACCCGCGCGGACATCGCGTCGTGGTCCGCCCGGTCGTTCGTTCCTTCGCGCTCTCGTCCCGTCTCCGGGATACCGACGAGACATCTTCGCGAAGGAGAGTTCCGTGACAGCGAAGTCCGCAGCCGCGGCAGCACGGGCCACCGTGTACGGCTACCCCCGCCAGGGACAGCACCGTGAACTGAAGAAGGCCGTCGAGGGGTACTGGAAGGGCCGCGTCGGCGCCGACGCCCTCCGGCAGACCGCACGGGACCTTCGCCGGTCACACTGGCAGCAGCTGGCCGACGCCGGCATCCACGAAGTGCCGTCCGGTGATTTCTCGTACTACGACCACGTCCTGGACACCAGCGTCATGGTCGGCGCCGTCCCCGAACGGCACCGCGCCGCGGTCCGCACCGACGCCCTGGACGGCTACTTCGCGATGGCGCGGGGCAACCAGGAGGTCGCCCCGCTGGAGATGACCAAGTGGTTCGACACCAACTACCACTACCTGGTTCCCGAACTCGGCCCGGACACCGTCTTCACCGCCGACTCCACCAAGCAGGTCGCGGAGCTGACGGAGGCCCTCGCCCTCGGGCACGCCGCCCGCCCGGTCCTGGTCGGGCCGGTCACCTATCTGCTGCTGGCCAAGCCCGCTCCGGGGGTGGCCGCGGACTTCGAGCCGCTGACCCTGCTGGACCGGCTCCTTCCGGTGTACGCCGAGGTCCTCGCCGATCTGCGGGCAGCGGGCGCCGAGTGGGTGCAGCTCGACGAGCCCGCGCTGGTCCAGGACCGCACACCGGCCGAGCTGAATGCCTCCTCCCGCGCCTACCGCGAACTCGGCGGTGCCGCCGACCGGCCGAAGCTCCTGGTGGCCACCTACTTCGGCCGTCTCGGCGAAGCGCTGCCCGTCCTGGCCAAGGCGCCGGTGGAGGGTCTGGCCATCGACTTCACCGAGTCGGGCGCCGCCAACCTCCAGGACCTCGCCGCGGCCGGCGGACTGCCCGGAAAGCGCCTGGTCGCGGGCGTCGTCAACGGCCGCAACATCTGGATCAACGGCTACGCGAAGTCGCTGTCCACTCTGGGCACCCTCCTCGGTCTCGCCGACCGCGTCGACGTCTCGGCCTCCTGCTCCCTGCTGCACGTCCCGCTGGACGCCACCGCCGAAAGCGATATCGACCCGCAGATCGCCCGATGGCTCGCCTTCGCCCGCCAGAAGACGCAGGAGATCGCGGTCCTGGCGCGCGGCCTGGCACGGGGCACCGAAGCCATCGCCGGTGAACTCGCCGCGAACCGCGCCGACCTCGGCTCCCGGGCCGGGTCGGCACTGACCCACGACCCCGCGGTGCGGGCCCGCACCGCGGCCGTCACCGAAGCCGACGGGCGCCGCTCGCAGCCGTATGCCGAACGGACCGCCGCCCAGCGCGCGCACCTCGGGCTGCCGCTGCTGCCCACCACGACGATCGGTTCGTTCCCGCAGACCACCGAGCTGCGGGCCGCACGGGCCGATCTGCGCGCCGGACGGATCGACACGGCCGGTTACGAGGACCGGATCAAGGACGAGATCCGCGAGGTCCTCGCCTTCCAGGAGAAGGCCGGGATCGATGTGCTGGTGCACGGCGAGCCCGAACGCAACGACATGGTCCAGTACTTCGCCGAACAGCTCACCGGCTACCTCGCCACCCAGCACGGCTGGGTACAGTCCTACGGCACCCGTTACGTCCGCCCGCCGGTGCTCGCCGGGGACATCTCGCGCCCCGAGCCGATGACGGTCCGCTGGACCACCTACGCGCAGTCGCTCACCGAACGGCCGGTCAAGGGCATGCTCACCGGCCCGGTCACCATGCTCGCCTGGTCCTTCGTCCGCGACGACCAGCCGCTGGGCGACACCGCCCGCCAGGTGGCGCTCGCCCTGCGCGACGAGGTCGACGACCTGGAGGCGGCCGGGACTTCGGTCATCCAGGTCGACGAGCCCGCGCTGCGCGAGACGCTGCCGCTGCGCGCCGCCGACCACGCCGCCTACCTGGGCTGGGCGACCGAGGCGTTCCGCCTCACCACCGGCGGCGTACGGCCGGAGACCCAGATCCACACCCACATGTGCTACGCGGAATTCGGTGACATCGTCCAGGCGATCGACGACCTCGACGCCGACGTCATCAGCCTGGAGGCCGCCCGCTCCCATATGCAGGTCGCCCGCGAACTGGCCTGGCACGGCTACCCCCGTGAAGCCGGACCCGGCGTCTACGACATCCACTCCCCGCGGGTCCCCGGCGCCGAGGAGGCGGCGGCCCTTCTGCGCAAGGGACTTGAGGCCATCCCGGCCGAGCGGCTGTGGGTCAATCCCGACTGCGGCCTGAAGACCCGCGGCTGGCCCGAGACCCGGGCCTCCCTGGAGAACCTGGTCACGGCCGCCCGCGAGATCCGCAACGAGCTGGCCGCCGAAGGGTCCTGACCCGCTCCCTTGCTGCTACCCCCTCCCCTGGCGGTGCACGACGCCTGGGGAGGGGGGACCGGTCCCGTCACCGTCACCGTCACCGTCACCGTCAAAGGATCTCGCTCCCTTTCGCGTCGCGTTCTTTTGTGCCTATACACCCTTGGAGCCTTTGGCTCCTCCAGGACAGTGCGACGGAAGGACGACGCCTTGGACGGCACCTCGGACCACGCGGCTCCGGATCCGGCCGGATTCCCGCGGCAGTTCGCGCGTACCCGCCGGTTCTCGCTCGGTGTGCCCCGCCAGTTCACCGTCTCCCCCGATGGCCGGCGGGTGCTCTTCGTGCGTACCGGGTCGGGCCGGGACCCCGTAGGCAGGCTGTGGCAGTACGGGGACGGCGCGGAGCGGCTGTTGGCGGACCCGGCGGTCCTGGTGGGGGCCGGGGCGGAGACGGTGCCGGAGGAGGAGCGGCTGCGCCGGGAGCGGGCGCGTGAGCGTTCCGTGGGGGTGGTGGCGTATGCCGCCGACGGAGCGGCCCGTCTGGTGGCCTTCGCGCTGTCCGGGGCGCTGTGGGCGGTGTGTACGGACGGCGGCGCGCCGTTCCCCGTGGCGGCGGCCGGCCCGGTGGTCGATCCGCGTC
The DNA here is from genome assembly GCF_000935125.1 of Streptomyces natalensis ATCC 27448. Lineage (GTDB taxonomy): Bacteria > Actinomycetota > Actinomycetes > Streptomycetales > Streptomycetaceae > Streptomyces > Streptomyces natalensis. The sequence continues at coordinate 891,897 of NZ_JRKI01000029.1, forward strand.
CGTCCCCCGACGGCCGGTACATCGCCTACGTGAGCGCCCGGTCGTTGCACGTGGTCGGCCTCGACGGCACCGACCGCCAACTGGCCCGCAGCGAAGGGCCGGAGATCACCTACGGGCTGGCCGAGTACACGGCCGCCGAATCCATCGGCCGGTCGCGCGGCTACTGGTGGGCGCCGGACAGCAGCCGCCTCCTGGTGGCGCGGGTCGACACCTCCCCCGTGCAACGCCGTTACCTCAGCGACCCGGCCGACCCCGCCAAGCCGCCGCGGGCCATCCGTTATCCGGCGGCGGGCACCGCCAATGCCGAGGTCACCGTGCAGCTGGTCGCGCTGGACGGGCGGCGGGTGGAGGTGGCATGGGACCGGGCGGCGTATGAATACCTCGTCGCCGCGGGCTGGGACGCGCACGGTCCGTTCCTCGCCGTACAGAGCCGTGACCAGCGCACCGTACGGACCCTCGCGGTCGACCCGGCGACCGGCGCCACCGAGGTGCTGCACGAGCGGACCGATCCCGCCTGGGTCGAGCTGGTGCCCGGCACGCCCGCGCGGACCGCCTCCGGGGCACTCGTGCTGCCCGAGGACACGCCCGACACCCGCTGTCTGACCGTCGGCGGCCACCGGGTGACGGGCGACGGCCTGCAACTGCGCGAGGTCCTCGGCACCGAGGGCGAGCGGGTGCTGTTCACGGCGAGCGAGGACCCCACCGAGACCCATGTGTGGTGCTACGAGCCCGGCCCCGGCGCACACCGGCTGAGCCGGCAGCCGGGCCGCTACGGGGGCGCGGGGCGGGGCGGCACGGTCGTGCTGGCCGGGGTCACGGCACGGGGCGCCGAGGTGACGGTCGTCCGGGGCGGGGCCGGTGCGTACGCGCCCGTAGGGGGCCTCGTCTCACGCGCCGAGCAACCGGTGGTCGCCCCGCGGCCGCGGCTTCTCACGCTCGGCGAACGGGAGCTGCGCGGCGCCCTGTACCTCCCGTCCTGGCACCGGGAGGGCACCGGGAAGCTGCCGGTGCTGCTCGATCCGTACGGCGGGCCGGGGATGCAGCTCGTGGGACGGGACCGCGGCTGGCCGGCGTGCGTGTCCCAGTGGTTCGCGGAACAGGGGTTCGCGGTCCTGGTGGTGGACGGGCGCGGCACACCGGGGCGGGGGCCCGCCTGGGAGAAGGCCGTGCACGGTGACCAGCTCGGGCCCGTCCTCCAGGACCAGGTGGACGCGCTGCGCGCCACCGGGGAACGGTGCGCCGCCCTGGATCTGGGGCGGGTGGCGATCCGCGGCTGGTCGTTCGGCGGCTTCCTGGCGGCCGCCGCCGTACTGCACCGGCCCGATGTCTTCCACGCGGCGGTGGCCGGCGCCCCGCCCACCGACCAGCGGCTGTACGACACCCACTGGAAGGAACGGTTCCTGGGCCACCCTGACGCGCACCCGGAGCACTACGCGCGCTCTTCTCTGGCCGGCCACGGCCACCGGCTGCGCCGCCCGCTGCTGCTTGTCCACGGGCTCGCCGACGACAACGTGGCGGCCGCGCACACCCTGCGGTTCTCGGCGGAGCTGCTCGCGGCGGGGCGGCCGCACACCGTACTGCCGCTGCCCGGGGCGACCCACTCCCCGGCCGATGACACGGTCAACGAGAACCTGCTCAGGTTCCAGCGGGACTTCCTGCTGGATGCCCTGGGGACGGCCGGCGGGTGAACGGGAGGGGAAGGGGTGAACGGGAGAGGCGGCGCCTCCGTATGGCATGAGGAACCCCCCGACGGCATGGGGATCCCCATACCGAACGCACCAGGAACCGGAGGCACACCATGGCTCGACGGGAAGCGACGGAGCGGGCAGCACAGCGGACGGCTGCGCGGCGCAGCGGCCCGGGGCGGACGGCTCCGGAAGATGCCCTGAGGGAACGGTCCCCGGCAGAACCGGCCGCACCGGTGGCGGCAGCGGAACCGACGGCCCCGGGGCCCGCGGCCGGGACCACGCGGCGGGCCGTCGTCGTGGCGGCCGGCGCGGTCGGGATGACCGCGGCCCTGGCGGCGTGCGGCGGGGGCTCGTCCGAGGCCGGGGCCGTCCTGGGGAAGACCTCCGAGATCCCCAAGGGCGGCGGCAAGATCTTCAAGGCCGAGAAGGTGGTCGTGACCCAGCCGGAGGGCGGTCAGTTCAAGGCGTTCTCCGCGGTCTGCCAGCACGCCGGCTGTCTCGTCGGCGAGATCTCCGACGGCACCATCAACTGCCTGTGCCACGGCAGCAAGTACGACATCAAGGACGGCAGCGTGAAGAAGGGCCCCGCCACCAAGGCGCTGCCGCCGGCCCAGGTGACCGTCAAAGACGGGTCGGTCACCCTTCGCTGACCGGACGTCAACCGGAGGTGGCGCCGCGCCCCGCCCGGCTCAGCGGGCGCGGCGCGGCCGTTTCCAGCAGCCCAGGAGGTCGTCGGTGGTGGCGATGGTGGCCACCAGGGCGAGCGTGTTACGGACCATCGCAGGGGTGTATTCGGCGGGTACCCCTGCGATGGCGTCCGCGGGGACGACGACCGTATAGCCGCGGTTGACCGCGTCGAAGACGGTGTTGGGGATCGCTACGTTCGCCGACACCCCGGTGACCACCAGGGTCCGGCACCCGACGTTGCGCAGCAGGGCGTCGACATCGGTGCCGGCCATCGGGGACAGGCCGTGCAGCCTGCGGACCACCAGGTCGTCATCGGAGACGGGGATCGGGTCGGCGACGCGTACCGCGGTGGAGCCGGTGATCTGCTGGACGGGCAGCCGCTCGGCCGCCCGGAAGAGGCGGGCGTTGCGGTTGGCGCCGCGTCCGTCGGGGCGGCGTTCGGCGATCGCGTGCATGACCTGGACCCCGGCCTCATGAGCGGCCGCCACCAGGCGGGCGATATTCGCCAGCGCCCCCGATCCACGGGCCACGTCGGCAAGTTCGGGCAGCGCGCTGTCCGTGCCGACCACACCACGCTGGCACTCGACGGTGAGCAGCACGGTGGTGGCCGGGTCCAGTTGCCCGGCGAGTTGCGCGTACGGCGGCATGAAGGGCCCTCTCGTGTGGCGGAGCGCGAGGGTAGCCGCCATTGCGTCCGCGAGGAAGAGGCCCCATGATTTCTGACGCATCGTCAGCACCCTGCTGTCCGCACTTGGTCATCAGCACTTCGTCATCAGCAGTCGTCGGCAGCACTTCGTCATCACCACTTCGTCATCAGGGCTTCATCGTCAAGGCTTCTCGCGGCACCACACACCCAACGGCAACGGAGGGGATCACCCATGGCGGACACTCAGCGGCGCGGGCGCCGGATCATGATGGCGCCGGACGAGCTGGACGCGTTCCTGGCGGCGCAGCGGACCTGCCGCGTCGCGACGGTCGGCGGTGACGGGGCGCCGCACGTCGGGGCGCTGTGGTTCGCCTGGGACGGTACGGCGCTGTGGCTGTACTCGATCACCCGCAGCAAGCGGTGGGCGCAGCTGCGCAAGGACCCGCGGATCGCGGTGGTCGTCGACGACGGGGACGCGTACGGGGAGCTGCGCGGGGTCGAGCTGACGGGCGAGGCGGTGCGCGTCGGGGAGGCGCCCCGTACGGGTGAGCGGTGTCCCGAACTGGACGGTCCGGAGCGGCTGTTCGCGGCCAAGTACTTCGGGATGGAGGCCATGCCGCACGACGGCCGGCATGCGTGGCTGCGGCTGACGCCGAGGTCCGTCGTCTCCTGGGATTTCCGCAAGATGGCGGGCTGAATCGCGCCGGCGGCGGCCGGGCCGGGCGCTCGCGAAGGGGGCAGCAGGGCGAGATCGCGCGGTCACGGACCGCATTGTCAGTGGTCTCTGCGAGAGTGGTGTGGTCAGCCCGTCCGGCGCCGTCGCAGGCGCGGGAGCGGGGTGACCCGGCCGTCATGGCCGGGCGCCGACCAGGACGAAGGAGACCCGGTGAACGTGCTCTTCCCCGCGCTGCACGACGCATCGCCCGCCACCGCGCTGCGCTTCGGCGACCGCGCGCTCAGCTATCGCGAGCTGGCCGCCGTGGCCGCGCCGCTCGCCGGGCGGATCGCCGGCGAGAGCCGGGTGGCGCTGTGGGCGACGCCGACGCTGGAGACCGCGGTCGGTGCCGTCGCCGCGCTGCTCGCCGGGGTGGCCGCGGTGCCGGTGAATCCCAGAATCGGCGAGAGCGAGCTGGCGCACATCGTGGCGGACAGCGCGCCCTCGCTCGTCCTGGCCGCGCCCGGCGAGGAGCTTCCCGCCGCGCTCGCCGCGCTCCCCCGGACGGACATCGAGGCGGTCGCCACCGACTCCGAACCGGCCGCGCTGCCCTACGAACCGGTCGACGAGACCCCGGCGATGGTCGTCTACACCTCCGGTACGACCGGCCCGCCCAAGGGTGTGGTCCTCTCCCGGCGCGCCATCGCCCACACCCTGGACGCGCTGGAGGACGCCTGGCAGTGGACAGCCGCCGACGTCCTGGTACATGCCCTGCCGCTGTTCCACGTCCATGGCCTGATCCTCGGCATCCTGGGACCGCTGCGCCGCGGCGGAAGCGTCCACCACCTGGGGCGCTTCAGTACGGAAGGCGTCGCCCGGGAGCTGTCGGCGGACGGCACGATGCTGTTCGGGGTGCCGACGATGTACCACCGGCTGGCCGCCGAGGCCGGGCGCGACCCGGTGCTCGCCAAGGCGCTCGCCGGGGCGCGGCTGCTCGTCTCCGGTTCGGCCGCGCTGCCGCTGACCGATCATCAACGGCTCGCGGCGGCCACCGGACGGCGGGTGATCGAGCGGTACGGCATGACGGAGACGCTGATGAACACCAGCGTGCGGGCGGACGGCCCGGAGGCCACCGGGACGGTCGGGGTGCCGCTGCCGGGCGTGTACGTCCGGCTGGTCGACGACACCGGACAGGCCATCGAGGCGAGCGACGGCGAAACGGTGGGCGAGATCCAGGTCCGCGGTCCGAACCTGTTCACCGAGTACCTCAACCGCCCCGATGCCACGTCCGCGGCGTTCGACGGCGGCTGGTTCCGTACGGGCGATGTGGCGGTCCGGGATCCGGCGGGGAACTACCGCATCGTCGGCCGCAAGGCCACCGACCTGATCAAGAGCGGCGGCTACAAGATCGGCGCGGGCGAGATCGAGAACGCCCTCCTGGCGCACCCGGGGGTCGCCGAGGCGGCCGTCACCGGCGAGCCGGACGACGACCTCGGCGAGCGGATCGTCGCCTGGATCGTGCCCGCAACCGGTCCGGACGCCGGGCCCGCCCCCACCGCCGAGGAGCTGGCCGAGCATGTCGCCCGTCAGCTGGCGCCCCACAAACGGCCCCGCGTGGTGCACTTCCTCACGGCCCTGCCGCGCAACGACATGGGCAAGATCCTGAAACGAGACCTCCATGCATGAGCCCGGTTTCCCGGCCCCGGTGCCGAGTATGCGGCTGACGGCTCGTCAGGTCATGGCGGCGGTGTCGGACTCCTGTGTCGAGCTGCCGACGACCGAGGCCACGGGATCCGGCAGACCGGACGGTCCGCTCGGCTGGCGCGGCTACGACGCCTCCCGGGCCCGGGCCCGCGAGCGTACCGGCGAGGAGGAGTCGGTGGTCACCGCCCTGGCGACCGTGGGCGGCACCGAAGTCGTCCTGATCTCCTTCGAGTTCGGCTACCTGGGCGGCTCCCTCGGCGAACGGACCGGCGACCGCCTGGTGGCCGCCTACACCGAGGCCCGCGAGCGCCGGCTGCCGCTGGTGTCGCTGATCGCCACGGGCGGCAGCCGGATGCAGGAGGGGATGCGGGCGCTGACGCAGCTCCAGCGGGTGGCCGGGCAGTCGGCGCTGCACCACGCCGCCGGGCTCGCGCATCTCGCCGTACTGCGCGATCCGACCACCGGCGGCGGCTGGGCGACGCTCGGCGCGGCCGCCGATGTCCTCCTCGCCCTGCCCGGCGCGCAGATCGGTTTCGCCGGTTCGCGGGTGCGCCCGGCGGACGCCGATCCGGCCGCCTACTGCGCCGAGGGCCAGCTGGCGGCCGGTCAGATCGACGCCGTCGTCCCGCCCGACCAGCTGCGCGGCACGCTTCAGCGGTGGCTCAGGCTGCTGGCCGGCGCGGGCGGGCCGGGGGCCGTACCGGAGGCCGCTCCGCCGCCGGCCGCGCTCGGCACGGGCAATCTGCCGGAGACCGGCTGGCGGGCGGTGGTCCGCGCCCGCGATGCCCGCCGCCCACGCGCCGAGGCTTATCTGCGTGCGTACTTCGACGACTGGGAGGAGATCCACGGCGACCGCTGCGGCGGCGCCGACGGCGGCATACGCTGCGGCCTGGGCCATCGCGACGGCCACACCATCGCCTTCGCGGCGCAGTGCGGTACGGCCACCCGCCCGGCCGGATTCCGTACGGCCGCCCGGCTGGTCCGGCTCGCGGACCGGCTCGGCATCCCGGTGCTCACCCTGATCGACACCCCGGGCGCCGCCAATGACGCCGCGGCCGAACGGGCCGGCGCGGGTGCGGCCATCGCCGACGCCTTCGCCGCGCTCGCCTCGGCCCGCGTACCGGTCACGTCGCTGCTCATCGGCGAGGGCGGCTCGGGAGGCGCCCTCGCCCTGGCCGCGCCCGGCCGCCTCTGGGCGACGCCCGACAGCTATTTCTCGGTGATCGCCCCGGAGCTGGCCGCCGCCATCCTCAAACGCGACCCCCAGGAGGTGCACCACACCGCCGACCAACTCCGCATCCGGCCCCAGGACTTGCTCGCCCTGGGCATCATCCGCGATATCGTTCCGCCCGCCGGGTCCACACCGGCCTGAGCCTTGTCCGCGTATGGCGGGCCGACCGGAGCCGGGCCGCGTCAGCCACACCGGTCCGCGCCGGGCGGGCCGGAGTCACGCCCACCCGAACCGCTCCCGTCCGCGCCGGGCCGACTCGCATCCCACCGGCCCGTGTCGCACCGGCGCCCCGAACTCCTTTGGCCAGGCCGCCCGCCGCAGCCGCTTCCGTATCGCCCCCGCTCAGCCGTCCGCCACGCGCTTGCCCGCCTCCTGGAGTGCGGCGACGGCGGCGCGGATCGAGGGCCGGCGGTCGGCGTCCGCGCGCCAGATGGCGTAGACATGGCGGCACATCGTATGGCGTACGGGCACCACGCTCACGCCCTCCGGGACCGGTCCGCGACCGAGGCGCGGGGCGACCGCGACGCCCAGCCCGGCCGCGATCAGCGCGAGCTGGGTGTGGTGCTCCTCGGCCATATGCGTGATACGGGGCTCCACTCCGCTGCTGCGCAGGGTGAACAGCAGCCAGTCGTGGCAGAACTCCGCCTGCGGCCAGGAGATCCACTCGTCGTCGGCGAACTCCTCCAGATCGACCGTTTCCCTCTGGGCCAGCGGGTGGTCCGCCGGCATCGCCACATCCGCCAGATCGTCGAGGAGCGGGGCCTTGGCCAGGCCCTCGGGGAGCGGAAGCGGCCGGTTGTGCCAGTCCAGAACGACCGCCAGATCCAGATCACCGCGCACCACTCCCCGTACCGAATCGCCCGGCTCCAACTCCCGTAGCCGAGCGTGGAGTTGCGGGTGATCGGTGCGCAGGGAGACCAGCGCCGTCGGGAAGAGTCCGCGGGCGGCGGTGGGAAATGCGGCGAGCCGCAGTTCGCCCACGGCGCGGCCGCGGTGCTCCTCCAGCTCGGCCTGCGCCAGCTCGACCTGCGAGAGGATGCGCCCCGCATGATCGGCCAGCAGCCGGCCGGCATCCGTCAGCCGTACCCCGCGTCCGTTCTTCGCCAGCAGCTGCTGTCCGGTTTCCCGCTCCAGCTTGGCGATCTGCTGCGAGACGGCCGAGGTGGTGACATGCAGCCCGTCGGCGGCCACGCTCACCGAGCCGTGGCGGGCGACGGCGCGCAGCACTCGAAGGCGATCCAGGTTCAACACATTAGCGATGCTACGCGATACAGCGCACAAAAACTCGCTTGTGCTACGAAGTTGGGCTCAGCATCGTAGAGCCCATGAGCACCGCCCCCGGCCCCGCCACCGACGCCACCCGCACCACTCCCCCTTCCCCCCGCTCTTCCACGACGCCCGGCACCCAGCGCACCGAAGCCGACGTCCATGACACCGGCAGCACCGCCGCCTCCGGCGATCTCCCGGCCGGTTCCGCCCGTCGCCGCACCCTCGGCTGGCCGGTGCGCTTCGCCATGCTCTGCGCGGTGTGGGGGTTCAGCTTTCTCTTCATCAAGGTGGGCACCGAGGGCTTCGTCCCGTTGCAGTTCACGCTCGGCCGGCTGGCCTTCGGCGCGCTCGTTCTGCTGGTGATCCTCGCGATCAAGCGGGAACGACTGCCGCGCTCCCGGCGGATCTGGGGCCATCTGACGGTCGCCGCCTTCATCCTCAACGTCCTCCCCTTCACCCTCTACGCCTACGCCGAGACGACCATCCCCTCCACGCTGGCCGGCATCTGCAACGCCACCTCCCCGCTGTGGGGGATGGTGCTCTCGCTCGTCGCCCTCTCCGAGGACCGCCCCACCCGGCGCCGGGTCGCCGGACTGGGGATCGGATTCCTGGGCGTGCTCACGGTCCTCGGCGCCTGGCAGGGTTTCGCCGGTACGGACCTGGCGGGCACCGCGATGGCACTGGGCGCATCGCTCTGCTACGCCATCGGCTGGATCTACGTCCGCCGCACGCTGGCCGACGTCGAGCACTCCCCCCTCGCCATGACCGGCACCCAGTTGCTGCTCGCCACCCTCCAACTGGCCGTGGTGACGCCCCTGTTCACCTCCTGGCCGACCTCCTTCCCCCTCGCATCGGTGCTCTCCGCCTTCGCTCTCGGCGCACTGGGCACCGGCTTCGCCTTCGTCCTCCAATACCGCCTGGTCGCCGAGATCGGCCCCACCACGGCCCAGATGTGCACCTACTTCATCCCGGTCATCGCCACCGCCGCCGGTGTGACCCTCCTGAACGAAAAGCTCAGCTGGAACACCCCGGTCGGCGCCCTGATCGTCCTGGCCGGCGCCGCCCTCACCCAGAGCAAGCCACGCCGCAAGCCCTAGCAACACCCCCGGCGCCGGCCCCGGCCGCGGCCCCCCGAAGCCACTCCTCTGGAGAGCCCCCGAGCCCCCACTCGGGGGCTCTCGCCGTGGCACCGAGGGGGCACCTGACTCTCACTCATATCTCCGCGCCTCCCCCACTCCTACGGCCGCCGCGACCGCATCCGCCACCGGGTCGATGTCGTCATCGGCAAGCGGGGACACGGTGATCCGCACACCCGGCGGGGAGTGCATCCGAAAGCGCGCCCCGGGCGCCACCGCCCAGCCGGCATGCAGGAGCCGGGCGACGGCACCGGTCTCGTCGGGGACCGGAACCCAGACGTTCATCCCGCTGAGCCCGCGGGCCCGCACTCCTCGCTCGGCCAGCGCGCGTATCAGAGCATCCCGCCGGCGACCGTATGCCGCGGCGATGTGCCGCGGGTCGATGGCGGAGGTACGCCACAGATGGACGACCGCGTCCTGGAGGAGATGACTGACCCAGCCCGGCCCCAGGCGCTGTCTGCCGCGCACCCGGTCCACCGTCACTGCATCGCCGGTGAGCACCGCCAGGCGCAGGTCGGGGCCGTACGCCTTGGCGGTGGAACGGACCAGGACCCAGTGGTCGGTGACGGCGGAGAGCGGATGGAGCGGCAGGTCGACGATGCCGTGGCCGTGGTCGTCCTCGATGAGGAGGACGCCGGGGTGCTCGGCGAGCAGGGCACGCAGTTCCCCGGCGCGGGCGCGGCCGATCGCGGCTCCCGTCGGGTTCTGCGCCCGGTCGGTGACGACAACGGCGCGGGCCCCGCCACGGAGGGTCTGCGCCAACTGCTCGGGCAGCGGGCCGTTGTCGTCCACCGCGACCGGCGCGGGCCGCAGCCCGAGCGCCGGGATCAGATCCAGCAGACTGCCCCACCCCGGGTCCTCCACCGCCACCGTGTCGCCGGGCCGCAGATGCGCGGCGAGCACGCGCTCTATGGCGTCGAGCGAGCCGCTGGTCACAGCGATCGGCGCCTCGGGCAGACCGTCGCGGAGGAAGGCTGCGCGGGCCAGCGCCTCGAGATCGTCGTCGATGGTGGGCGCGCCGTAGAGCGTGGGCCGCCGGGTGCTGCGCGCCGCGGCGTGCGCCAGCGCGCCCTCCAACGAGGGCAGCAGTGCGGGATCGGGGTTGCCGTCCGAGACGTCCCGTACGCCTGGCGGCGCTTCGACCCGCAGCGCCTCGCGGGGGGTGCTGGCAGGTCTGGGACGCACCCGGCTGCCGCGCCGGCCCGCGGTTTCGATCACCCCGCGGTCGCGCAGCGTCCGGTATGCGGACGCGACCGTATTCGGATTGACCTCAAGGTAGACCGCCAACTCCCTTAGGGGAGGCAGCAGTTCGCCTGGTTGGAGCTCGCCCGCACCGATGACTTGCTCGACACTGGCGGCAATGTCCGATGCGCGCCGCCCTTCGATCCGATACTCTCCTAGCACAAACACGATTATGCACTAGTTCAAAAGATTCGGCAAGGGCACAAGCCGGTGAGGACGAACCGGCGGAGAGGACGAGGCGAGCACCGTGGCACGGGAAGCGACGCAAGTAGCGGCAGAGCGAACAGACGAGGAAGCGGCAGAGGGCGCGGCAGCAAAGGTGGCAGGTGAAGTGGCGGGAGAAGCGGTAGGAGAGGCGGCAGGAGAAGCGCTGCGGCCAGAGGCCCGGGCAGCGGACGTCGCAGGACGCGAAGCAGGCACCCCCGCAGAAGCCGCTCCGGACGCGGCGCCGACGTCGTCATACGCACCGACCGACCGCACCGTCCCCACCCGCGCCCGCGAGCGCGCGACCTACGACCACGAGACGGTGCACGCCATCCTCGACGCGGGATACGTCTGCCATCTCGGCTTTGTGCGCGACGGCGCACCGGTGGTGCTGCCCACGCTCTACGGCCGCGTCGGCGACCGCCTCTATGTGCACGGTTCGACGGGCTCCCGCCCGCTGCGGATGGCCGGCGCAAGCGGCGAGCAGGCCGAGCCCGGTCTGCCGGTCTGTGTCACCGTCACCCATGTCGACGGGCTGGTCCTGGCGAAGTCCGCGTTCCACCACTCCATCAACTACCGCTGCGTCGTGGTCCACGGCACCGCCCACCAGGTCCTCGACCCGGACGAGAAGTCGGCCGCCCTGGACGCGTTGGTCGACCATGTCCTGCCGGGCCGCGCGGCCGACTCCCGTCCGGGCAACGCCAAGGAACTGGCGGCCACCGCCGTGCTGCGTCTCGATCTGCGCGAGGTGTCCGCCAAGATGCGCACGGGCGGCCCCCACGACGAGCCGGAAGACCTCGCCCTGCCGTACTGGAGCGGCGTCCTCCCGGTGGCCCCGGTCTACGGCGCCCCCATACCGTCCGACGACCTCGTGCCCGGCACACCGCAGCCCGCCTACCTGAAGACGGCTGAGGAGTTGCCATGCTGATTCATCCCTGGGACGCCGCCACCGACGACGCCGAGTGGCAGGACTGGCTCGCCGCGCACGACTTCGGGCAGCTGGCCGTCAACGGCCCGGCCGGTGCGCCCCCGATGGTGCAGCCGACGCATTTCGCCTACGATCCGGTCCGCCGTGAGGTGATCACGCACCTCGCCCGCCCCAACCCCCTCTGGCGCGCCCTGGAGGAGCATCCGACGGTCCTGCTGAGCGTGGTGGACGACTACGCCTTCATCCCCGGCCCCTGGCAGGCGGACGAGGACCAACCGCCCGAGCACGGCGTCCCCACCAGTTTCTATGCCGCGGTGCAGCTGACCTGCACCGCCCATGTGGTGGACGACCCGGAGGCCAAGGCGGCGCTGCTGCAACGCCAGATGGGCCATTTCCAGCCGGAGGGCGGCTCGGCCCCGGTGCGGGCCGGACAGGCTCCGTACGGCCGACAGCTGTCCGGATTGCGGGGGCTGCGGCTCGAAGTGCAGGACGTACGGGCCAAGTTCAAGTACGCGGGCAAGCGGGGCGAGGCCGTCCAGCGCCGTATCGGCCAGCGGCTGGCGGAGCGGAACGGCCCCGGCGATGCGGCGGCCCGCAGCCACCAGGAGCGCCGCCGGGCCGCCCGGTCCGTCATGCCGCGGTAGCACACCGAAGTGCCCGGCCGACGCGCCGGCCGGGCACCCCCGCTCAGCCCGCCACCGGCACCACATCCGGTTCGGCGGGCGCCGGCGCACGGCGCGCCTCCGTCACCGCCAGGGCCACAACGGCCGTCAGCAGCACACCGGTTCCGGCCGCCGTGGTCACCGTGAGCCGCTCCCCGAGGAACAGCACCGCGATGGCCGCGGCCGACACCGGCTCCAGCAAGAGGATCACCGATGCGGTCGCGGCGCGCACCACGGCCAGCGACGCGAAGTACAGCACATAGGCCAGCGCCGTCGGCACCGCCGCGACATACCCCAGCAACAGCAGGCTGCGGCCCAGGCCGTGCGCCTGCGGCCAGAGCCCCTCCACCAGCGCGAACGGCAGCATGCACAGCGCCCCGACCGCGAAGGTGCCCAGGATCGCGGCATACGGACTGCCGTTGCCGTCCCGGGCCGGCCGGCGGGTGATCAGCGTCATCGCCGCACAGCCGGCCGCGGACAGCAGCGCACAGCCGACCCCGGCGGGCCGGACCGTGGCGCCGCCCCCGCCGAGGACGAGAATCGACAGCCCGGTCAGCGCCCCGGCGACGGCCAGGACGCCGCCCGCTCCGAGCCGTTCGCCCATGGTCAGGCGGGCGCCGACGGCGATCAGGACGGGCGCCGCCCCCATGGTGACGACGGTGCCCACGGCCAGGCCGGTGTCCTGGACCGCAGCGAAGTAGGACGTCTGGAAGACGGCGAAGGCGACGCCGGTGAGGGTGATGCGTACGGCGCGGCGTCGCATCGGCTCATTCGAGGCCGGGGCGGGGGTGGCACCGGACCGGTGGCGCAGTACCGCGCGGACGGCGACCAGCAGCACCAGGCCGCCGACGGTGCGCCAGAAACTGATGGCCAGGGGGCCGAGGCCGCTGCCCCGGTAGAGGAGGGCGGCGGTCGCACCGGCCGTACCCCAGGCGATGCCGGTGAGCGTGACGTACAGGAGTCCCCGGCCCACGGGCAGGGCGGGGGAAGGCGTGGAATGCATGAGAGAGGTGCTCCGGGAATCCGGCACGGCGCACTGCGCCGCGGAATGGTCGCATGGTCCCGTGGTGCAGGCAGCGCCAGTCGGCCCAGGACCTCGCCCGGGCCGGGGATTACTCGGAGGCCGCCGCCCGCCTTATGCGGCAGGAGGGGGCAGCACAGTCAAACGCATGATCGATACCCTACGTCGCGCTCGACTTGACCGACAAGCCTTCCCCGGCCGACGGCACACCCGATGTCACGACCGCCGCCCTGCCCTCTCCGCCCGGCGCCGGATCCTTCCGCGCCGTGGCCGGTTCCTTCGGCTTCGCCGACTGTGCGATGAAGGCGCCCACCAGGACCACCACACCGCCGATGATCTGCGGCAGGGAGAGATGCTCGCCGAGCAGCACCCAGGCCAGTACGGTCGCGATCACCGCCTCCAGGCAGGCCACCACCCCCGCCACCTGGGGCGAGAGCAGCCGTATGGAGACGACTCCGGTGAGATAGGCGGCCACCGTGGCGATCAGCACGATCCAGCCGAGGAGCAGCAGAGCCGGGACGTGGGTGCCGTTCATCTCGGCGCTGCCGCCGAGCACCTCCCAGCGCAGGGTCCAGGGCCGGGCGATCACGGTGAGGATCACGGCGCCGATCAGCAGGCCGTAGGCGATCACACCGAGCGGGTCCACGGCGTCCTCGCCGTCGCTGCCGTGGTCGGACAGCACGAAGTAGCCCACCTGGCAGCAGGCCGCCCCCAGCGCCAGGGCCAGCCCGACGGCATCGAAGCTGAGCCCGGACCACACCTCGACGACACAGGCGAGGCCGCCGACGGCCAGCACGACGCCGACGGCCGCCGCCCGGGTCACCGGCCGTTTCTGGACGAAGCGCACCCAGCCCAGCACGAGGGCGGGCGCGAGGTATTCGATCAGCAGCGCAACGCCGACGGGGATCCGGGATATCGCCGCGAAGTAGCAGGCCTGGACTCCGCCCACGGCCAGTAGGCCGTAGCCCATGAGCAGGGCGGGCCGACGGCGCAGCAGACCGCGGTGGCGCCAGGTCAGCGGCAGCAGGACCAGCGCGGCACCGGCGACCCTCAGCCAGGTGACGTGCAGCGGTGCGAGACCGGCCTCGATCAGGGGCTTGGCGGCGACGCCGGAACCGCCGAACGCCAGCGCGGACAGCAGTGCGATGCCGATGCCCGCACCGCGCCCGCGCGGACCGTTCGCCGGGACGGCCGGTGACGTCCGTGTGGTCCCCGCGGACCCTGATGCCGCTGGGCCCGTACCGGCAGCCGGGCCGGCGGGGCTCCCCGAAGACGTATGCATTCGGCCATGATGACAGCCGCCGTCAGCAGCGCCCCCGCCGAGACCCCTGTCACCCCTGGCCGGACGTGGTCAGCTCGGGCCGGGGCCGCACCTGTCCAGGCGTGCGGCGAGCCGGCCGGTGTCGACGGAGGCGCGGCGCAGCACCTCGACGGCCCGGGATTCGGGGTCGTCCACCAGGGCGGCGAGCAGATCGAGGCAGCCGGCGCGGGTGGCGTAGCGGGCGTGGGCGCGGTCGAGGGCACCGTCCAGGGCGGCGGCCGCGGCCGGTGACCATCCGGGGACGCCGCCCTCGGTGACCAGGGGGACCGCGCCGGAGTCCTCGACGGTGCCGTGCCATTGGAGTCCGTAGCCGATGCTGCGCTGGACGAGATACCCGAGCAGCCGGGCGATCTGGGGGCCGCCGTCGAAGGCGTCGCGCACCGCGGGGTCCGACTCCAGGAGGCCGTGCAGCAGATGCGCGGTGTCCACCTGGCGGTCGCCGTCGCGGGTGGCCCTCCTGCGGGCGGCGGAGACGACGGACGCCAGTTCCACGGTGAGCTGGGTGTCGAGGTCCACCTTGGCGGGGCCGTCGCCGCCACTATACGCAGTACGGTTTTGCACAGACCCACCCCACCAGTCCCTGCGGCCTGGAACATCCCCGCTGGGAAGCATTTGCGCATCCCACGCTGGTTGGGGACGACCACACCGTTTCTCCTCCTTAGGGAGGAGATGGGACGGAGACGGGAGGAAGGTCGACGGATGGCCGAAACCCGCGTCTCGCACGCACCACCGGAACACCACCCGTCCCACCTGCCTTCCGTCTGTTTTTCGTCAGTCCGTCCCTCGTCCGGCTGTTTCCCCGGCGGCGCCTCTGCACGAGTCTGATGGTGTATCAGCATTGAGGCCCGCGACTCTTGAACCTTCGCCTCCCTGCGGCTACGTTCCGCGGCACCAGCCAGGGACAGGCACCGAAGGGGTGGTCGTATGGCCGATGTCACCGCTCAGGCCCGGATCGAGGCACCGGCCGAGAAGATCTGGGACCGGCTGACCGACTTCGACTCGTACGGGCAGTGGAACGCCACCCACACCGACTTCCCTCAGGGCGGCCCCGCGGCACTCGAAGTGGGCGCGAGCTACGCGGAGAACATGAAGCTGATGGGCTTCCCCGCCGAGGTCGGCTGGACCGTGCGGGAGGTCGAGCCCGCCCGCCTCCTGGACATCGAGGGCAAGGGCCCGATGGGCGTCAGCCTGGGGATGCGCTACCAGCTGACGCCGGACGGCAAGGCCACGACGGTCCGGATCGACGGAACGTTCACCGGGGCCGCGGTCTCCCTGATGGCCGGCAAGCTCAAGGACTCGGCGAGCGCGGCGCTCAACGAGTCGCTGCGCAAGCTCGCGGGGCTGGTGGGCTGAGGCGGGGCACGCCACGCCGGGCGCACCCCGTACCTCTGCCCCGTTCCCCCTGACCCCGCTCCCCCACGACCCCGCTCGGTCCTCCCTGTCGAGGACCAGCTTCCTCGGCGAGGGTCAGTCCTCCTCGGCAAGGATCAGATACAGCTCCTTGCGGGCCTTGTTGACCACCGCCATGGCCTTCTCCCGCTGTTCGGGACTGCCGGTGGCCCACACCTGGCGGAACGCCTCGACCAGACCGCCGCCCGCCTTGCGTATCTCGTTCATCGCCTCCCAGTCGACGCCGCGTCCGGCGTCCTCCCAGGGGACGTCCGAACCACTCTCGGCCTCGGCGCGGCCGGCCTCGGTCAGGGAGAAGAGCTTCTTGCCGCCCTCGCTGGCGTTGGTGATCAGCCCCTCGTCCTCCAGGAGCTGGAGGGTGGGATAGACCGAACCGGGGCTGGGCTTCCACGCCCCGCCACTGCGCTCGGCGATCTCCTGGATCATTTCGTAGCCGTGCATCGGACGGTCCTTGAGGAGCGCCAGTATCGAGGCGCGCACATCGCCGCGCCGCGCCCGGCCGCGCGGTCCGCCGCCGCGGCCCCGGCCGCCGAAGGGCGGGCCCCCGAAAGGCGGCCCGAAGCCGCCGAACGCGGGGCGCCCCCGCTCGAAGCCGCCGGCGAACTCTCCCCAACCGCCCCGGCGCCCGGGGCTGCCGCGCTCATGGCGCTGCTCGTGTCCGTGCTCGTGAGGGCCGCCGTGGTGATGTCCCTGTCCACGCATGGTGGTGCCTTTCTGCTCGTATCGCCGTGTTCTCGCTTCGCCGTGGTGCACCCACGGCACTGCCTGTATCGCCATCCATCGTTGACCGATCGCGATGCCTCAACGATATATCGAGAAGACTTGCCGAACAACCCCCTTTTTCCGGTGACCGCCGCGAGCCCTCCCGCCAGTTCTCGCCGCATCGCGCACCCGATCCGGGGCCAATTTCCCGGGATTGGCCTTGGCCTGCGGTTTTGTGGCGCCCCTACGCTCGCGGCCATGAGGATTCGTATCGTCGACGCCTTCAGTGCGCGTCCGTTCGCCGGCAACCCCGCAGGAGTCGTGCTCCTCGACTCCGACGCCTTCCCCGACGACGCCTGGCTCCAGCGGGTCGCTGCCGAGGTCAACCTCTCCGAGACCGCGTATGCGCATCGGCTGCCCGCCGGTGGCGACGCCGACTGGGCGCTGCGCTGGTTCACGCCGGCCGCCGAGGTGAACATGTGCGGGCACGCCACCTTGGCCACCGCGCATGTCCTGCACACCACCGGGGCCGCGAGCGGCACGGTGCGCTTCCGTACCCGCAGCGGGGTGCTGATCACGACCACCGGGGACGAGGGGGCGATCACCATGGACTTCCCCACCGCGCCGCTGACCGAGGTGGCGGTGCCGCCGGTCGTCGCATCGGCACTGGGCACCGAGATCCGGTCGGCGTACGACACCGGCCCGCACGTCGGCGATCTGCTGGTCGAGCTGGCCGACGAGAAGGCCGTGGGGGCGCTGGCGCCGGACCTCAAGGCGCTGGCGGGGCACGGCGGCCGGGGCGTGATCGCCACCGCACGCGCCGAAGACCCCGACGGCGGCTACGACTTCCGCTCGCGCTGCTTCTTCCCGGGGCTGGGTATCGACGAGGACCCGGTGACGGGGAGCGCCCACACCGCACTCGCCCCGTTCTGGTCGGCGCGCCTGGGCCGCGAGGCCCTGGTCGGGTTGCAGGGCGGGCCCCGTACCGGATGCGTACGGACCGAGCTGCGCGACGACCGGACGCTGCTGACCGGGAGCGCGGTCACCGTCATCGACGGCGAACTGCTCGCCGGCTGAAACCTGCGGACGGCCGAACCTGCGGACGGCGCGGGCCGCTCAGCCGGCAGCCCTCACACGGCACCCGCCCACATGGCGTCCCGCGCCCCGCATCAAGCCGTCGGAAGCCACCCCACCCGGCCCGCGAGCAGCGCATAGCCGACGAACGCCACGATGTCGATGAGGGCATGGGCCGCGACCAGCGGCCCGACCCGGCCCCAGCGCCGGTAGAGCAGGACGAAGATCACGCCCATCACCATGTTGCCGAAGAAGCCGCCGATGCCCTGATAGAGGTGGTACGAGCCGCGCAGCACCGCGCTCGCGGCGAGCGCCGCCATCGGGGCCCAGCCCAACTGGCCCAGTCGGCGCAGCAGATAGCCGACGACGATGACCTCTTCCAGGACGGCGTTCTGCACCGCGGAGGCGATCAGCACCGGGATCTTCCACCACACCTCGGGCAGCGCCTCGGGGACCACCGTGAGGTTGACTCCGGCCGCCCGCGCGCCCAGATAGAGCAGCAGTCCGCTGCCGCCGATGACCGCGGCCAACCCGACCCCACGGCTCAGATCAAAGCCCGGCCGCCGCCGGTCGAACCCGATGGCGCGCAGTCCGCCCGCCCGTTCCCGCAGCAGGAAGTGCGCCACCAGGGCGACGGGCACCAGGGCGGTCGCGATGCCGAAGAGCTGCCACGCCAGATCCAGCCAGGGGCGCCCGGGTGCCTGAGAGGCATTGAGCGTGGCCGCCTGGTGTTTGAGGGCACCGGACTTGGTCACCGAGCCGATGAAACTGATCAGTGCCGACAGTGCGCTGGCTCCCAGCGAGAGCGCCAGTACGAGCAGCGTTTCGCTCTTCAGGATGCTGCGGCCGGGCCCCTCCGCGGTCCCCGCACCGCTCCCCGTACCAGGCCCGTGACCTGGAACGTCCGCATCGGCCACAGGACGTGTCTCCGGCTCCACGCTTCCTCCACTTCCGCACTGCCGTCTCTTCGCCATCACCGTCCCGCCAGGGTCTCGGCACCAGTGGCGAAGAGCGCGCGACAGGCCGGGGACTCGTCCACGCAGTCGACCGGCTCCGGGCCCGCGGGCGCTGCGAGCACCGCACGGGGGCGCTGCCGCATCAGACGTGAGCGTCACCGCAGCAGGACGTCACAGCTTGCCCGATCCGTCCGTACCGCGGGCCACCGGGGTCCGCCCTCGGCACCCTCCGGGCGGCGGCTCGCGATGCGCGTTACGCGCTCTCCACCGCGTGCCGCGGCCCCGGTACGGCCGACGCGCCGGCCGGCCAGGCGACCGGCCAGGTGTGCACGGGGTCTCCGGCGTGCATCAGCTCGCTGTAGCGGCGGGTCATCGCGGTCAGCGCGGCGTCGCGGTCCAGCCCCTGGCGCAGGGCGTGGTGGAAGGCCGCGGCCTGCCAGGACGCGCCGTTGACGCGGCGGGCGCAGCGGTCCTCGATGATGCCCAGATACAGGTCCCGGTCGGCCGGTTCGACGCCCCAGGCGTCCAGGCCGGCCGCCGCCAGGGGCAGCAGTTCCCGGCGGACGAGCCGTACGGCGGGGATCTCGGCGATGCCGCCGCCGCGGCCGGGGCGGGGCCATTGGAGGTCGGCGTCGATGCCGTAGCGGCAGGCGGTGTCGAAATTGGCGGCCGCTGCGGCGAACGGCAGACGGGTCCAGATGGGGCGGGGCTCCTCGGCCAGCGCCCGCACCAGGCCGTAGTAGAAGGCCGTGTTGGCGATGACGTCGGCGACGGTGGGGCCGGCGGGCAGGACGCGGTTCTCCACCCTCAGGTGGGCCTTGCCGTCGGCGACGGCGTAGACGGGGCGGTTCCAGCGGTAGACCGTGCCGTTGTGCAGCACCAGTTCGGCGAGGTCGGGCGCGCCGCCCTCGGCGATGGTGCGCAGCGGATCCTGGGGCCCGCAGATCGGCAGCAGCGGCGGGAAGTACCGCAGATTCTCCTCGAAGAGGTCGTAGGCGGAATCCACCCAGCGCTCCCCGAACCAGGTGCGCGGGCGCACTCCCTGGGCCTGGAGTTCGGGTGCCCGGGTGTCGGTCGACTGCTGGAATACCGGCGGCCGCGATTCGCGCCACAGCTCGCGGCCGAAGAGGAAGGGCGAGTTGGCGCCGACGGCGATCTGTACGGCGGCGATGGCCTGCGCGGCGTTCCAGACGGCGGCGAAGCGGCCCGGGGTGACCTGGAGGTGCAGCTGGACGGACGTACAGGCGGCCTCCGGCGCTATCGAGGCCGAACGGGAGACCAGATGCTCCACGCCCTGTATGTCGATCGCGAAGTCCTCACCGCGGGCCGCCCGCATCTGGTCGTTGAGCAGCACATAGCGGTCGATGGCGGAGAGATTGGCGGCCGTGAGGTCGGTGGCGGCCAGGGTGGGCAGGATGCCGATCATCACTATCCGGGCGGCGACCTCGCGGGCTTTTCGGTCGGCGTAGGCAAGGCCCGTACGGAGTTCCTCGGCAAGCTGGTCCAGGACGCGGCCGGCCAATCGGTGCGGGGCGATGTTGACCTCAAGATTGCACCGGGCGAGTTCGGTCTGGAAATCGCGGCTGGCGATGCGCTCCAGTACCTGGGAGTTCAGCATTCTCGGCAGCCCGTCCGCGCCCGCGAGATTCAGCTCGATCTCCAGGCCGATGAGATTCTTGGGCCGGTCGAACCGCTTCTCCGCCAGGAGGGTGCGCAATCCGGCGAGACACTCGTGCAGCTTTCTTCGATAACGCTCCCGGTCGGCCAGGTCGATCCCGTCCGCGGCGACCTTCTCCCCCATCGAAGGGTCCCTTCTCGATCGAGCGAACGGCCCGCGGCCACGGGCCGGTTGGGCCGTCCCCGCCACCACCGGGGCACGCGCTACGGTCGATGATGCCCCGGCAATCTGATCGATAACGCATCGGCGGTGTGACGCTCCCGATAGGCTCGAAGCGACGGATTGGCCGGATGGAAGCCGGCCTGCGGACAGAACGGGCGCGGGGTGCGACGCGGCACATTCCCCGGGCATATCTCGACGGCGATCGCCATCCGCATTTCTCTTGTGAAAATCACCGATGAGATCCGGCCTACCGCTTCCGGTGGGAAATACGAGGTGGCGCCTCCAAAGGCCCGTACAAAGCGGCGAAAATCACCCCGCGAAGGGCCTCGCAAAAGGGTCTGGATTCCTCCTTGCAGGAAATCGGCAAGCAAAGTAGCCGAAACATTTTCAGAACATACGTCGTATAAACTCCGCACACGAGGCAGAGAGTTGACGCCCGGTGCCGTGGCGTACCCGCCGGCGCCGGAGCACTGCGGTGCCGCCCCACCGGGCCGCCGCTCCGGTCGGCCATGCTCTGGCCCCGCAAGCTGACAGCGCCGTCCGCACCTGCCCGGCTTCACCGTGTCTCCGAAGTGAGAGGCGACCCACCATGCCGCTGCACCTCCCCCCTGCCCCTGCGCCCGCCCTGCGCAGCGTTCTCACCGCCCTCGGCTCGCCCACCGCCCTCCGCGAGGCCCCCGCCGCCCTGCGCTCCGCGCACGGCCCGCTCGCCCCCGATCACCCCTTGCCGGTCCACGTATGGAAGGACGTCCGCGGCGCGAGCGGCCCGCCACGCACCCGGCTGGCCGGATGGCGCTTCCTGGTGCGCAGCGGGGAGCGTGCGGCGGCGGCAGCCGAGGCACGGCTCACCGCCGACGGCTGGACGTTCTCGCACTTCTGCGGCGGCCCCTACGTCGCCGCCACGGAACAGGCTCTCCACCAGGCCGAAGCGCTGGCCGTGCCGTACCAGCCACGGCTGCTGTCCGTACCGGAGCTGTACATGGTCACCCTGTGGCTGCACCACGACACGGCCTCGGACGGCACCGACGGTCTGCCCGCCCCCGGCGATCTGCTGGTGCCGCTGGCGCCCGCCCCGCCGGGCATCGCCCCGCACCGCCCCCACCGGGTCGCCGATCTGCTGCCGCGGCTCACCCTCCGCCTCACCCCGCCCGGACCGCTGCTGGACTCCCCGGCCGCCTGAGGGCGTACGCCGTAGCCCGTCCCCGGCGCCCCGCGCTCCCTTGTGGCCGCGGGGCGCCCGGCTGCGTCCGAGTGCGTCCGTCAAGGGCCTCCGGAGTCGCGAAAACACCTTCCGGCCCCCTTGAGGACCCCAACCCCCTTGGGTACGAATGCATTTGAACCGCCCGCACGGGTGATGCGTCCTTATCCAGTGCGCACAACTGCTGCGAAATCCCTGCGGAAACCCGTCCGTGGGGCAACACTGGGACCAACCGAGGGAAACGGGGGAGCGGCCATGGCCATCTCATCGAGCCGCACTACGACGTTCACACCGCAGCGAAAGACAACTTCCATGTGCCAGCACCAACCTCCTTGCCCGTCCGCGGACTCCAGCGACCGGGAAGCCGCGCATCCCGTGGCGCACCACCCCGAGCAGGGCTGGAGCCTGCTGTGCAATGGCGTCCTGCTCTTCGAGGACACCGGTGAGCTGCTGCCCGACGGGCAGGTCATCGCCCCGCACCGGCCGCAGGCCGTCGCCAGCGTGGCCTGACCTCCGGCGCCTGGCAGAACAACAGGGCCCCCGGCGAGTGCGCCGAGGGCCCTTGACGTTGTCCGGAGGGACCGGTGGTGATCAGCCCTCGTACTCGTCCAGCGGCGGGCAGGAGCAGACGAGGTTGCGGTCACCGAAGGCGCCGTCGATCCGGCGCACCGGCGGCCAGTACTTCTCCGCCGCCACGACACCGGCCGGGAAGACGGCCTCCTCGCGGGTGTAGTGGTGGTCCCACGTGCCGGCGAGCGCGGCCGCGGTGTGCGGGGCGTTGCGCAGCGGGTTGTCGTCCTTGTCCCACTCCCCCGAGCCGACCTTCTCGATCTCCGCGCGGATGGCGATCATCGCATCGCAGAACCGGTCCAGCTCGTCGAGGTCCTCGCTCTCGGTGGGCTCGATCATCAGCGTGCCGGCCACCGGGAAGGACATCGTCGGCGCGTGGAAGCCGTAGTCGATCAGCCGCTTGGCGACATCGTCGATGCTCACGCCGGTCGCCTTGGTCAGCGGCCGGACGTCGATGATGCACTCGTGCGCCACCAGGCCGCCGGGGCCGGTGTAGAGCACCGGGTAGTGCGGCTCCAGGCGCTTGGCGATGTAGTTGGCGCTCAGGACCGCGACCTGGGTGGCGCGCTTGAGCCCCTCGCCGCCCATCAGGCGCACATACGCCCAGGAGATCGGCAGGATCCCGGCGGAGCCCCAGGGGGCCGCGGAGATCGGCCCGACGCCCGTCTCGGGGCCCGCGGTGGGCTGGAGCGGGTGGTTGGGCAGATACGGCGCCAGGTGGGCGCGTACGCCGACCGGGCCGACGCCGGGGCCGCCGCCGCCGTGCGGGATGCAGAAGGTCTTGTGCAGGTTCAGGTGCGAGACATCGCCGCCGAACTTGCCGGGCTCGGCGAGACCGACCAGCGCGTTGAGGTTGGCGCCGTCGACGTAGACCTGGCCGCCGGCGTCGTGCACCGCCGCGCAGATCTGGGTGATGTGCTCCTCGAAGACGCCGTGCGTGGAGGGATAGGTGACCATCAGGACCGCGAGCTCGTCACGGTGCTTGTCGATCTTGGCGTGCAGATCGTCGGCGTCGACCTCGCCGTCCTCGCCGGTCTTGACGACGACGACCTTCATCCCGGCCATGACGGCGCTGGCGGCGTTGGTGCCGTGCGCCGAGGACGGGATCAGGCAGACCGTGCGCTGCTCGTCGCCGTTGGCGCGGTGGTAGGCGCGGACGGCCAGCAGACCGGCCAGCTCGCCCTGCGATCCGGCGTTCGGCTGGATGGAGACCTTGTCGTAGCCGGTGACGGTGGCCAGCCGCTCCTCCAGCTCCTGGATGAGCGTGAGGTAGCCCTGGGCCTGGTCGGCGGGCGCGAAGGGGTGCAGCTGCCCGAACGCGGGCCAGGTGACCGGCTCCATCTCGGTGGTGGCGTTGAGCTTCATCGTGCAGGAGCCGAGCGGGATCATGCCGCGGTCCAGCGCGTAGTCCTTGTCCGCCAGGCTGCGCAGGTAGCGCAGCATCGCGGTCTCGGAGCGGTACTGGTGGAAGACCGGGTGGGTCAGGTAGTCGTCGCCGCGCAGCAGCTCCTGCGGCAACGTTTCGGCAGCGGCGGCATCCAGCTGCTCGATGTCGGCCTGCACCCCGAAGGCGCCCCAGACCCCGGCCAGCTGTGCGCGTCCGGTGGTCTCGTCGCAGGCGATGCCGACCAG
The DNA here is from genome assembly GCF_000935125.1 of Streptomyces natalensis ATCC 27448. Lineage (GTDB taxonomy): Bacteria > Actinomycetota > Actinomycetes > Streptomycetales > Streptomycetaceae > Streptomyces > Streptomyces natalensis. The sequence goes on from NZ_JRKI01000029.1 coordinate 915,673, forward strand.
GTCGGCGTCGACCTGGCGGAGGTTGACACCGGCCTCACGGGCCGCGGCGACGACCTCGGCGGCCCGGCCGGGCACCCGCGCGGTGAGCGTGTCGAAGTACGTGCCGTGGACGATCTCCACGCCGCCCGCGCGCAGGCCCTCGGCCAGGATCGCGGCGTAGCGGTGGGTGCGCCGGGCGATGGTCCGCAGGCCCTCGGGGCCGTGGTAGACCGCGTACATGCCGGCCATGACGGCGAGCAGCACCTGCGCGGTGCAGATGTTGCTGGTGGCCTTCTCGCGGCGGATGTGCTGCTCACGGGTCTGGAGCGCGAGGCGGTATGCCTTGTTGCCGTCGGCGTCGACGGAGACGCCCACCAGGCGGCCGGGCAGACTGCGGGCGAACTTCTCGCGTACCGCCATGAAGCCCGCGTGCGGCCCGCCGAAGCCCATCGGGACGCCGAAACGCTGGGTGGTGCCCACCGCGATGTCCGCGCCGAGCTCGCCGGGCGAGGTCAGCAGCGTCAGGGCGAGCAGATCGGCGGCGACGGTGACGACCGCGCCCAGCTCCTGCGCCTGCGCTATGACCGCGCGCGGGTCACGCACCGCGCCGGAGGCACCCGGGTACTGGAGCAGCAGGCCGAAGACGCCGCGCTCGGCGATCTCGGCGGGGATGCCGTCGGACAGGTCCGCGACGACGACCTCGACGCCGGTCGGCTCCGCGCGGGTCTGGATCACCGCGATGGTCTGCGGCAGACAGTCGGCGTCGACCAGGAAGACGCCCTGCTTGACCTTGCCGACCCGGCGGGAGAGCGCCATCGCCTCGGCGGCGGCGGTGCCCTCGTCCAGCAGGGAGGCGCCCGAGGTGGGCAGCCCGGTCAGGTCGGCGACCATGGTCTGGAAGTTGAGCAGCGCCTCCAGGCGCCCCTGCGAGATCTCGGGCTGGTAGGGCGTGTACGCCGTATACCAGGCCGGGTTCTCCATGACGTTGCGCAGGATGACCGGCGGGGTGAAGGTGCCGTGGTAGCCCAGGCCGATCATGGAGGACAGGACCTGGTTGCGCTCGGCGAGGCCGTGCAGCTCCTTGAGGACCTCGGCCTCGGTACGGCCCTGCGGCAGGCCGAGTGCCTCCGCGCTCTTGATCACGTCGGGGACGGCGGTGTCGGTGAGCTCGTCCAGCGAACCGAAGCCGACCTGCGCGAGCATCTTGGCCTGCGCCTCGTGGTCGGGACCGACGTGCCGGTGCTCGAAGGGGATACCGCGCTCCAGCTCGGTCAAGGAGATGCGATTGGTGGTCATCTGCGGGGGCCTCCTGGTCATAGCGACCTACGAGGGGCACCACGGCGCTGGTGCCCGGACGGCCTCCCCCTCTGTCATCTCAACCTGAGAGCTTCACCGGCCCGCAGGAGGCGGCCCGGCTTTCACCGTCGGTGAGGAGGGGTCCCGGCGCTGGTGCCTTTCCGCGGCCCGACCTGCTTTCCAGAGTGACCTCGTCCATGCGGTACGGATGCCTGAGAGATTCCGGGGAGGAGTTGCTCCTTCGGCGCCCCCGTCGCGAACGACAAGGGACTCTCCCGCATGGGGTCAGCGGCCATTCGCCAGCCTACCAGCGCACCTGTTGGGCGAACCTTCGAGTGGCCGGGGCGGGAAATGTGCCGTTTGGTAGGTGTCACAGGGCCGTTGCGACCACTAGGAGGGGCCGTGCACACCGATATTGATCCCCGGAGCCTGATCGGCCGCAAAGCGTTCGACAGGAACGGCACCAAGATCGGCACCATTGATGAGGTCTATCTCGATGACGCGACCGGCGAACCCGAATGGGCGGCCGTGCGCACCGGCCTTTTCAGCCGGGATGCGTTCGTCCCCCTGGAACCCAGCGAGCTGGTCGAGGAAGGGCTACAGATCCCCTACGACCGCAAGCTGATCAAGGACGCCCCGGATTTCGGGGTGGGCCGCCATCTCTCCCCCGAGCAGGAACTCCAGCTCTACCACCACTACCGGCTGGATATCTCCTCCCCGGAATCCGACGCCGCTTCGCCCCCGGGCGACAAGGACTTCGGCCACGTCGCCGGATCGGACGACTGACCGGCCCCGGGTCCCCCGCCCACCAGCGGCAACGGCTCCCCTGGCCGCAGCGCCGGATCATCGACGGCAAAGGTCCGCACCCTTCCCGGTGCGGACCACGGCTGCTCGAAACGTACGGTCACTCTCCCCACCCCGCTGCCCTGCACCCATCCGGCGCCGTAATCGTCGTGCACCACATCGAGCCCCGGTGACCAGCGGCGCGGCAGCTCCTCCTCCGGCTCCGGCTCGCCCCCCTCCGCCCCTGCCGGTTCCGCCGCCGCCCGGGCGCTCTCCTGCGCCTCCTGCTCCGTCGCGAGCTGCGCGAAGAGATCCTCCTGGGTGAAGTCGGCCAGCCCGCTCACGCCCACCCCCAGCAGCCGCACTCCGCCCGTGGTGTCCACCGTCTCCAGGAGGCGCGCCACGGCCTCCCGCACGACCGCGGGGTCGTCCGTGGGCCCGCGCAGCGTCTCCGACCTGGTCAGCGTCGAGAAGTCGTAGTTACGGACCTTGATCACCACCGTGCGCCCGGACCGCCCGGCCGCCCGCAGCCGCTGCACACACCGCTCGGCCAGCCGCATCAGCTCGGTCCGCACCCGCGTCCGGTCGGTGAGATCGACCTCGAAGGTGTCCTCCACCGAGATCGACTTGGCATCCCGCTCGGCCACCACCGGGCGGTCGTCCTGGCCCAGCGCCATCGCGTACAGCCCGGCGCCGTGTGCCTTCCCCAGGAGCCGGACCAGCTCGTCCTCCCCGGCCTCCGCGGTCTCCGCGACAGTGTGGATCCCGGCCCGGCGCAGCGCCTCGGCCGTGGCCGGCCCCACCCCGGGCAGCGTCCGCACCGGCATCGGCCCCAGCAGCTCCCGTTCCGTACCTGGCTCGATCACCACCAGGCCGTCCGGCTTCGCCGCCTCGGACGCGATCTTCGCCAGCATCTTGGCCCCGGCCAGCCCCACCGAGCCGGTCAGTCCCGTGGCCTCACGGATGTCGCGCCGCAGCCGCTCCCCCACGGCCCGTACGGCATCCGCCTCGGGCGCCACCCCGCCCGCCTCCAGGTCCACGAACGCCTCGTCCAGGCTCAGCGGCTCCACCAGCGGCGACAGCGCATGCAGCAGCTCCATCACCTTCTCGCTGACCTGGCGGTAGAGCTCGAAGCGCGGACTGAGATAGGCGGCGTTGGGGCACAGCCGACGCGCCTGCGCGGTCGGCATGGCCGAGCGGACACCGAAGACCCGGGCCTCGTACGACGCCGTGGCGACCACCCCGCGCGGCCCGATCCCGCCGACGATCACCGGCTTCCCGCGCAGGCTCGGCTTCGCCGCCTGCTCGGCAGAGGCGTAGAAGGCATCCATGTCCAGATGCAGAATCGTCGGCGCGGGTCTCACACAACCGATCCTCCCGCACCCCACTGACAATCGGCCCGAACCCGCTCCGAGGGCCGCGGCGGGCCTAGTGAGGGCTCAGCCCGCCCGGTTGCGCCGACGCGCGAGTTCGTCGTGCGGGTTCTCCCCGATCAGCGTCTCGCCGGTGTCCAGCCGCTCGCCGTGCAGCTCCGACAGCGCGGCCTCCACATCCCGCAGCACCACGCCCACCGCGATCCCGAAGACGCCCTGACCGCCCTGGAGCAGATCGACGACCTGGTCGGGCGAGGTGCACTCGTAGACCGTGGCGCCGTCGCTCATCAGCGTCATCCGCGTCAGATCGGCCAGCCCGCGCGAGCGCAGATGCTGGACGGCGGTGCGGATGTTCTGCAACGAAACCCCGGTGTCCAGCAGCCGCTTGACGATCTTCAGGACGACGACGTCCCGGAAGTTGTACAGCCGCTGGGTGCCGGAACCGTAGGCGGGGCGGATGCTCGGCTCCACCAGACCGGTGCGCGCCCAGTAGTCGAGCTGCCGGTAGGTGATCCCCGCCGCCGCACACGCGGTCGGTCCCCGGTAGCCGATGGTCTCCGCCGCGCGGTCACCCGACACCGCGGCGGGCCGCGCCGGTGCGCGGTTCGCTGCTGCATTCGGGTGGAGCGGCAACGCCCCTTCCGCCGCCGTACCGTCGCCGGTGATTGCCACGCCGCCCTCCGTCCTCCACGTCCCGGACGGGACCTGCCTTATCGACGGTATGCAGTCACTGGGGGTGCGTCAACGATCGCCGCGCTCGCCACGCCGAGTGATAATCACCCTACGAGTGGTTTCTCGTGACCTCGCGCGGGGAACGGCTAAAGAGTTTGGCCGGAATCAGACGCTTGGGCCGGCCGGGTCACTGGCTGCTGCTGCCGAAGTCCTCGGGCGAGATCTGATCGAGGAACTCGCGGAACTTCTCCACCTCGTCCTCCTGCTCGTCCGGGATCGCGATGCCCGCGTCGTCCAGCACACCGTCGGTGCCGTAGATCGGCGTACCGGTGCGCAGCGCCAGCGCTATGGCGTCCGACGGACGCGCGCTGACCTCGACGCCGCTGGCGAAGACCAGTTCGGCATAGAACACCCCCTCGCGCAGATCCGTGATGCGGACCTGCGTCAGCTCCTGGCCCACCGCTTCCAGCACATCCTTGAAAAGGTCGTGCGTCAGCGGCCTGGCAGGGACCATGCCCTGCTGGGCAAAGGCGATGGCGGTGGCCTCCCCCGGCCCGATCCAGATGGGCAGGTAACGATCGCCTCCCACCTCCCGCAGGAGCACGATCGGTTGGCTGGAAGGCATTTCCACCCGGACACCCACGACGTCGAGCTCGTTCACACAGCAACCCTAGGACGTGCCCGGCCGGTTTGGGTAGTCGGGCAGTCATTTGGTCACGGGAGGCGGACCTTCAGGACGGTCTGGACCCATGCGGCATGGAGGCGTACGGACAGGGTCGCCAGCTCCCTGGCGGTGGCCTCCGCATGCGCCCTGGTCTGCGGATTACGGTGCCGGCGAAGCGGCGCCACGACCTGCTCGACAAGGCCCGCCTCGCGCTCGGCGGCCGCCTTGACGGCACGCAGATGCCGTGGTTCGAGACCGAAGCGTCCCAGCTCGGCGACGAGTTTCGCCACCGTGACGGCCTCGCTGCCGTAGCTGCCGTCGGCATCGGGCGCGACCAACCCGTACGCCTCCCAGTCGGCCAGCGCCGCCTCGTCCGCCTCCGCGGCTTCCAGCAGCTCCTCCCGGCCGACCCGGGCGGCCGGTGCACGGTCCTCGCCCGCCTCACGCATCCCCGGAACAAGATCCCGGGACGCGGTGGCCTGGGCCGGCAGCTGCACCTGCTCACCGCGCTCCAGGGCGTCCAGATGCTCGCGGATGACTTTCAGCGGAAGATAGTGGTCACGTTGCATCCGCAGCACGCCGGCGAGCCGCTCGACGTCGGCGGGCGTGAATTTGCGGTATCCGGAAGGCGTGCGCTCCGGCTCGACCAGCCCCTCGGCCTCCAGGAAGCGGATCTTGGAGATGGTGACCTCGGGGAATTCCTCGCGCAGCAAAGTGAGCACCGTACCGATGCTCACCGGCTTGCCGTCCGAGGAGGCGGCGCCGGAGGACCCGGCACCGCCTTTCGGTGTGGGGCGCATATGCCTTCCCTGGCCGGTCAGATACCGGCGCCTCGCTGGCTCGCGTAGAAGACCAGCCGGAACTTGCCGATCTGGACCTCGTCCCCGTTGGAGAGCGCGACCGAGTCGATCGGCTCGCGGTTGACGTACGTGCCGTTCAGGCTGCCGACGTCGGCGACCGTGAAACGGCCGTCGGGGCCGCGCCGGAACTCCACGTGGCGGCGCGAGACCGTCACGTCGTCCAGGAAGATGTCGCCCTGCGGGTGGCGCCCGGCCGTGGTCAGCTCGTCGTCCAGCAGGAAGCGGCTGCCCGAATTCGGTCCCCGGCGGACGACCAGCAGCGCCGAGCCCAGCGGGAGGGCGTCGACCGCCGCCTGGGCCTCGGGCGACAGGGACGGCATCTGGGTCTGGCCCGTCGCCTCCGCGTCATAGGCCTCGATGCCCGAAATGGAGATCGTCGACGTCGTCTCGGACGCGCGTTCGGGCTGGGCGCCCGCGCGCAGCGGCGCACCACAGTTGGAACAGAACCGGCTCGCCTCGGCGCTCCGGTGCCCACACCTCGTACAGACCAGCACAGCCGAACCTCCACCCGGGGTTGAGGCCGATGGTTCCTGGGAACCTATGCGGGCGGCACCGGAGGGGTCAACAGAACCCGCGCCGTGCCCCCCGGACGGACCGCTGACCTCGTCACGGAAGAGCGGACGGTCCGTCCCGGCGTCGCCCTCCTCGGACCGGCCCGCGGCACGATGCCGCGCCGAGCCGCTGCCGCCTTCCTGGCGTGCGCTCTTGCCGAACAGCTTTCCAAACAACTTCACGGGCGATTCCCCTTGAACGAAACAGACCCGCCCGTGGGGCAGGACGAACCCTCGATGCACACACCGGCCGATCCGGACATCCTGTGAACGTCCGTGGCCATCAGACAGTTTCCACCACACACCACAATCACGGTGCGCCGACCCCCCGCTACCTCATGCCCTCCCCGGGCCATCGCCATACGTGAACCCCTCACTGCGATGACGACCGAGCGTAGTCAGGCCGCTTCGCCTCTCGCAAGGCATCCACAATGATCTTCCTTTGTCGGGTCACAGACACCCTGGCCTGCTCCTTTTCCAAAGTCTGAACCACCCCGCCGGGGATGTTCAGAGCCGGTTCCAGATCTTCGGGCTTACCGATGACCTTGAAACGGTAGGGCTGGGTGACCCGCTTTCCGTCGATCCCCACGCCGCCGCTCACATCCGAGAGATACGTGTTCGCGACGACCCGTACGTTGTTGACCTGGATGGCCTCGGCACCGGCCGCCCGCAGCTCCTGGATGGTGTCCAGCAGCTTGTCCGCCTCGACGGAGTGGGAGGCGTCGTCGATGGTCAGGGTGATGCCGGGGCCCTGCGCCGCGACGGTCCCGGCCAGCACGCCCAGCTGCTGTTCCTTCTCCACGGTCTGCTTACGGGCCTCCTCGGCCTGGTCCGAGCTGTTCTCCAGCTCGGTCTTCTGCCCTTCAAGACGCCGCTGCTCGTCCGTCAGCCGCTGGGAGCGGTTGTCCAGTTCATCCAGAATGCGCACCAGATCCTCCTGGCGCGCACCCCGCAACGCGCTGCTGTCACTCGTGGAACGTACCTGAATCGCCAGGCCGAGACCGAGAATGAACAGGAGCAGAGCAACGATCAGTTGAGCCCGGGTCAGCCGCGGCGGCCACAGGCTCGCGACGAGGCGCTGACGGCCGGTTTGCGGCTCTCCGGATGTCCCATCTTCCGCCACCGGGGCGGCGCCACCGGCATCTGCCGGTTTATCGGCGGTCTGCCGCGTGTCGTCCGATTTGCGCCCTTCTGGTTCCTCCCCCGCAACCTTGGGGGCGGGCCGGCTCTCCGGAGGCATCGGCCGCCGGTCGGCGGGCCCGCGGCCCTGCTGCGGCTCCGGCTCACGCTGCTCCGGCTCGTGCCGCTCCGGCGTCTTCTTCTCCGGCCCGGGGGTCTCGTCGGCTGTCATCCGCCTCACGCCCTGAAAACGTGCCGGCGGATCGCGGCCGCGTTGGAGAAGATCCGGATACCCAGCACCACGACGACTCCGGTGGAGAGTTGGGCGCCGACGCCCAGTTTGTCGCCGAGGAAGACGATCAGCGCGGCGACCACGACGTTGGAGAGAAAGGAGACGACGAAGACCTTGTCGTCAAAGATGCCGTCCAGCATCGCGCGCAGACCGCCGAACACGGCATCCAGCGCCGCCACGACAGCAATCGGCAAGTAGGGCTCGACCACCGTCGGCACCACGGGTCGGACCACAAGCCCGACCACGACTCCCACAATGAGGCCCAGTACGGCGATCACGATGTGCCCTTCCCTGTGTCGGCGCCGTCCGCCTTGGCGGCACCGGCCTGCGGCTTTGCGGTACGTACGGTCAAACTGGGCGCGGGCGGCAGCATGAGCTCACCCTCGGCCGAAATCTTGGTGCGCACGCCGTAGTTCTCCTGCAGTACCCGCAGATACTGACCGTCGGCGCTGGCCTGGAACGCGGTGCTCAGCCGCTGCCCGTCCCCCACCGCCAGCACCGTATAAGGCGGTACCAGTGGCTTGTTGTCGACCAGTATGGCGTCTCCCGCGGCCCTGATCGCCGAGAGTGACGTAAGCCGCTGTCCATTGACCGAGACGGCCTCCGCACCGGACTCCCACAGGCCGTTGACGACGCGCTGCATGTCCCTGTCCCGTACCCGCCCGGTGTCGGAGAAACCACTGCTCTCCCGCGGGCCGCCCCCACTGGACTCCGCATCCTTGGCGTCGTCCACCACCAGTTTCACGCCAGGGCCGGTCACTTCGGTCGAACCGGACAACAGGGCCAGCAGATCGACCTTGTCGCCACCGTGCGTCTTCAGCGCCTCGTGCTGCATTCTGCTGACCGCGTCCCGGGTCGCATCCACCCGCTTTTGCTGTGTGTCCGCCGCGCTGGTGCCCTTCTGGATGCGGTGGATGAGCTCCTCGCGTTCCTTCGCGAGCGTCGGTGCCGATATCCGCGCCTGAGCGGCACCTACCGTGACCACCACGGCCGCCAGGACGAGACCGGTGGCCAGGCCCAACTTTGCGCGCAGAGTGCGCGGCAGACCGCTGACGCCCGCGGCGGATTTGCGCGCAGCGGCCTCCGCATACCCGTCGTCGAGGCTGTGATCCATCACATTGGTCAGCAGCGACATCGACGCGTCGGGGCGCGCGGCCGGCTTCCTTGGAGTGCTCCGATCGGGGCGCTGCTGCGACATGCCGCTCATCGTCGCACGCCGCACTGACAGTCTCCCAATGGCCCCACCGGCGTGCCCGATTACGGGCACGCCGGTGTGCCGCGGTTCATCGCCCGGCGCTGTCCACCACGGCCGACCACTCGTCCAGCAGCTGCTGGGCGGAGGCGTCGTCCGGCCCCTCCGCCCACAGGTGCGTGACCGCCTCGGCCGGGTCGGGCAGCACCAGCACCCAGCGGCCATCGGTCTCCACGACCCGTACACCGTCGGTGGTGTCCACCTCCCGGTCGCCGGCCGCCTCGACCACATGCCGCATGACCAGCCCCTTGACCGCCCACGGCGTGGCGAGATCGCGGCGCAGGACATGCGCCCGTGGGATCCGCGCATCGATCTGGCTGAGCGTGAGCTGCGTGCGGGCCACCAGGCCGATCAGCCTGACGAACGCGGCCGCGCCGTCGAAGACGCTGCTGAACTCGGGGATGATGAACCCGCCCAGCCCGTCACCACCGAAAACCGTGCCCTCCATCCGGCCCACCCGGGTCAGATCGTCGGGCGAGGTGGTCGTCCACTCCACCTGGGTCCCGTGATACGCGGCGACCTGCTCGGCGATCCGGGTCGTGGTCACCGGCAGCGCCACCCGCCCGCTGCGCCGCTCGGCCGCCACCAGATCCAGCATCACCAGCAGCGCACGGTCGTCCTCGATGATCCGGCCGCGCTCGTCCACCAGGGACAGCCGCTCGCCCACGGGGTCGAAGCGCACCCCGAACGCCGCCCGCGCGGACGCCACGATCTCACCGAGCCGGACCAGGCCCGAGCGTCTGGCCTCGGCCGTCTCGGTCGGCCGGGACTCGTCGAGACCGGGATTGATCGTCAGCGAGTCGACCCCGAGCCGCCCCAGCAGACTGGGCAGCACCAGACCGGCGCTTCCGTTGGACGCATCCACGACGACCTTGAGCCCGGAGTCGGCGATACCCGTGGTGTCCACGGCCCGCAGGACGGATCCGGTGTACGAGTCGAAGACGCTCGCCGGGAAACGCAGATCACCGATCTCGCCGGGGAAGGCGCGGCGGTATTCCTGACGGGCGTAGACCCGGTCGAGCTTGCGCTGGCCGGCCTGCGAGAGGTCGGCGCCCCGCTCGTCGAAGAACATGATGTCGACGGAGTCCGGCACCCCCGGCGTCGTCCGGACCATGATGCCGCCGGCGCTGCCCCGGGCGGTCTGCTGGCGGGCGACCGGAAGCGGAACGTTCTCGAGATCCCTCACATCGATGGCGCTGGCCTGCAAGGCCGAGATCACCGCGCGCTTGAGCGCCCGCGCGCCACGGGAGTGGTCACGGGCGGTGGTGACGGTCGACCCCTTCTTGAGCGTGGTGGCATACGCACCCGCGAGCCGCACCGCCAGCTCCGGAGTGATCTCGACGTTCAGGATCCCCGACACCCCGCGTGCCCCGAACAGATGCGCCTGGCCGCGGGACTCCCAGATCACCGACGTATTGACGAACGCACCGGCCTCGATCGTCTTGAACGGATAGACCCGCACGTTCCCCTGAACGATCGACTCCTCGCCGATCAGACATTCGTCGCCGATGACCGCGCCGTCCTCGATCCGCGCGGCCCGCATGATGTCGGTGTTCTTACCGATCACACAGCCGCGCAGATTGCTGTGCTGCCCGACGTAGACGTTGTCGTGGACCACGGCCTTGTGCAGAAAGGCGCCGCTCTTGACGACGACATTGGAGCCGACGACCGTGTGCTCGCGGATCTCCACACCGGCCTCGACCTTGGCGTAGTCACCGATGTACAGCGGCCCCCGCAGCACCGCGTCGGGATGCACCTCCGCACCCTCGGCCACCCACACGCCCGGCGAGATCTCGAAGCCGTCGATTTCGACGTCGACCTTGCCTTCGAGGACATCCGCCTGCGCCTTGACGTAGCTCTCGTGGGTGCCGACGTCCTCCCAGTAGCCCTCGGCGACATAACCGTAAATCGGCTTGCCTTCCTTCATGAGCTGCGGGAAGACATCGCCGGACCAGTCCACCGGAACATCCGGCTCGAAGTAGTCGAAGACCTCGGGCTCCATCACGTAGATGCCCGTGTTGACGGTGTCCGAGAAGACCTGGCCCCAGGTGGGCTTTTCCAGGAACCGCTCGACCCGGCCGGCCTCGTCGACGATGGTGATGCCGAACTCCAGCGGATTGGGAACCCGGGTGAGGCAGACGGTGACCAGGGCGCCCTTTTCCTTGTGGAACCGGATCAGATCGGAGAGATCGAAGTCGGTGAGGGCATCACCCGAGATGACGAGAAAAGCATCGTCCTTGAGGGCCGCCTCCGCGTTCTTCACGCTCCCCGCGGTGCCCAGTGGCTTTTCCTCGTTGGCGTATGTGAGCTCCATTCCGAGCTCTTCCCCGTCGCCGAAATAGTTTTTGACGAGCGAGGCAAGGAATTGCACGGTCACGACGGTCTCGGTGAGACCATGCCGTTTCAGCAGCCGCAGCACATGCTCCATGATGGGCCTATTGGCCACCGGCAGCAGCGGTTTCGGCATGCTCGAGGTCATAGGGCGAAGGCGAGTGCCTTCGCCGCCTGCCATCACAACGGCCTTCATGTCGGAAGCGTCCTCCTCTAAGAGACGAACGGTCTTGCCGACTTCACTTGTCCAGGTCGCCCACTGTTGCTGTGCTCACGTTCGGGCACCGGACCTTGGCATAATCTGCCGGTTCGACGAGCTCAGTCGGCCGTGGCGTCCGCCCTGATGAGCCGGCGGACCTGGACCACGTAGAGGATCCCTGCCCACCAATACAGCGCCGTACCCCATCCCGCGAACGCCCAACCGAAAATTGTAGCGAGGGAGTGAAGCCAGGTGCTTCCGCCGCTCAGCAGGAGCAACGGGAAGGCATACATCAAGTTGAACGTAGCCGCTTTGCCCAGAAAGTTCACCTGGGGAGGGCCATACCCGTGACGCCCCAGGAATCCGACCGCGATCAGCAGCATCAGTTCGCGCGCGAGCAGTGCGGCGGTGAGCCAGAACGGCAGGATCTCACGCCAAGTCAGGCCGACGAGGGTGGAGAGGATGTACAGCCGGTCGGCCGCCGGATCGAGGATCCGGCCAAGACTGCTGATCTGGTTCCAGCGGCGGGCGAGCTTCCCGTCCAGATAATCGCTGACGCCGCTCAGCGCAAGCACCAGCAACGCCCAGGCGTTGGTGTTCGGGCCGCCGAATTCCGGCCAAAGGATCAACCACAGGAACACCGGCACGCCGACGAGGCGAGCCATGCTCAGAATGTTCGGGATGGTGAGGACGCGATCCGTCTGTACCCGCGTCTCCTGGACCTCCACTCGGAAGCCTCCTGGGTGAAATGTGCCGACGATACCCCTGACCTTACCTGCCGCGCCGACCACACCGCGCCGCGGGTCCCCGATCCGGGAAACGCGAAAGAGCCCCGCCGGGAACGTGGTTCCCGACGGGGCTCTCTCTAAGAATTGTTCGGCGGCGTCCTACTCTCC
>NZ_JRKI01000030.1 GCF_000935125.1 Streptomyces natalensis ATCC 27448
CGGTTGCCCTGAGCAACGCGTCCCCCCACACCGCTTTCGCCTACGAATACCTGCCGCTATCTGTCCGTCCGCCTGCTCGGCGAATGTCTCTGCTGGCAGGATGGGGTGAGGCGACGGAGGTGGGGGCTCTTGCGGTTAGACAAGCGGCGGATTCAAACAGCAGTCCTGAGCAACGCCGACTCCGACCAGCCGCTGGTGCTTCCGCTGGAGCCCATCGAGCTGGACGCTTTCCGCCAGCACCATCAGCACGACACGTTCTGGTGCGGGCATCTCCTCGGCGGCTGCGGTGGCCAACTGACCACGAAGCTTTACACCGACCGCGTCTGCCACTTCGCCCACCACCCCGACCCCACCGGACTGCCGCGGATCTGCGAGCGCCGGGCCCGCGACGTCTCCAGCGCCGACCACCTCTACCTGAAGGCCGCCGCCACCCAGTGGCTGACCGGCCGCGGCCACCAGGCTGCCTTCACCTTCCCCCAGCCCGACGGCGCCGCCATCGGCTCCGTCCTGGACATCGCCTGGGACAAAGGCGACGGTGCCCTGCGGGTTCACCTCGATGCGACCGTGCCGCCGGCCTGGGAGAGCCACGACGTCGACGTGGTCCTGGGCATGTCGGTGCCGGTGGACGATGACACGTTGGTGCGGCGCTGGTATGTCCACCGGGTCCGCTTCGACAGCGCCGGCACCGCCCGCGAGGTCCGCATCGGCACGCAGGCGTTCGCCCGGGACACCGAGTGGTTCACGCTTGACGAATGCGACATGACCGATCGCGGCCTGTCGACGCCGGCGGTGAAGCGGATCGTCCGCTCCCGCAGCACTCGTCCCGTTGCCCCTTGGCCGACAGGGCGCACCCGGAGGGTTCCGGACGCGCAGGCGCGGGCGAAGGGGTTGCTGCGGAGGCTGGCCGATGCCCAGAAGTTCGGGTCGGTGGTCGTGGTGACCCGGGTGTGCCGTGAGATCGCTGCTGTGACCGGTGGGGACGAAGAGACGCGAAGGCAGCTGACAGCCGCTGTGTCGGAAGCGGAGAGGTGGCTGGAAGCGCAAGCTGCTGTGCGCCAGGAGCTGTTCGGCCAGTTGGAGAAGGCTGTTGCCAGCGGGAAGGCTAAGCAGGTCCGCAAGCTCCTGACGCGTGCCAATGCGACCGCTGGCCATGACCGTAGCGATGCCGAGAACGCCATCGTGGACGCAGCCGTTGAACAGCTGGCAGCCCACAGGCGGGAGCAGGCAGCAGCCCAAGCAGCCGCGAGGGCAGCCAGCGGAGCGTGGCGAGCAGCGGGCCGGGTGCATACCCTGCTCACGACGTTGCAGCGGCGCGGGATTGGCCAGCGGCGTGAGGCGATGCGCGACCTGGTCCAAGAGCTTGTCCGGGTAGCGGAGCAGGCCGACGACTGCGTCGACCCGCGTCAGCAGAAGCAGATCGATACCTGGAAGGTGCGCGCAGGTCTCGACCGGCCGCCCCCGCAAGCCAAGCCCCAGCCGGCTGCACCGCATCTGAGCGCGTCGGTCCCGAAGAGGAAGACGAAGAAGAGGCCGTTGCACGAGCAGGTGGGGCGTCGGTCGTGGACGAAGACGTCGTGCCCGCGCTGCCTTGCGCCCAAGGGCAGGGACTGCCTGAACGACGACGGCGTCGGGAAGGGGGAAGAGCGGCAGTTCCCGCACGACGAGCGACTCCAGTTGATCATCAGCGAACGAAGCTCGCGGGCAGAGCGCCGTAAACCGGGTCCGAGATCACGGCCGGCGTCGTCCTCGCCGGTGCCGCGCTCGCGTCCGGAGCCGCCTTCGCCTCTGTGGCGGGTCAAGGATGTTTCCTGTCCTGAATGCGGGGTGAGGAGCGGATCCCGGTGTGAGACACCGGATGGCCGCCCGCATCAGGCCCGTGTGACGTGGTTCAAGCGCCGGTTTCCCTCGCGCTGACTCACCGTTCTCGTGCAGCACATGCGCACAAGCTGGCTCAGATCCCGACGTCGTCGTGGGTGGCGGCCCACTGCCTGTACGCGGCCAGCCCATACTGGACCGGCCTGACAGGTCCTTCGCTCTGCACACTGGAACAAGCAGTCCGTGCGCGCCTTCGACCTCAATCCCTCAATGGCTGGGCGCCAGCGCCGAGGCCGACGACACCCCAGGGCGCATATCTGCTGACACACGCCTCGTTCGCCTCGCCGCGTAGGGCACGCCGTTACGTCGTTTTGAGTCAGAACCGCCTGATCAGCGCCTCACTTTCGTAGCCGCGCCGGAGACCTCGTACGGTGCACAGGCGCAAGGTATGAGGTCATGTACAGGACCGCGTACGAAAATGATCGAACGAAACAAGGGGGCACCCGTGGGTGACATACGGGTGGACACGGCGAAGGTGCGCAGCACTGGCGATGACATGCAGGCGTTGTCGAGCGACACGCAGCGGCGCCTGTCGCATGTCCTCGACAGTTCTTGGGAGGTCTACTACGACGCTCTGCTCTGGAAGAGCGGAAACGCTGTGACGTCGTGTCGCACTGCCTGGGAGGATCATATGGTCGAGCTCGCCAAGAAAATGGGTGAACTGGGGCAGAAGTTGCAGGACTCCGCCGACGGCTACGACGCCGCGGACCAGGAAGCCGTCTCGCGGCTGAGGGCCGGTATGCAGGACCTGGGGAGGCACTGACAGCATGGTCTCGTACTCGGATCTCATCAGCGCCCACCCCCGCAAGTGGAAGGAAGCCGCCGACGACTGGGCGGCTCTCGCGAAGTACGCGCTGAACGCCGCGAACGACGTACGCGAGCAGGGCGCCAAGCCCCTCGCCGACCATTGGGCCGACGAAGTCGGCGCAGCTGCGGCCGGCGATTTCGTGAAGCTGGCCAACCAACTGGAGTCGGCATACGACCTGCTGCTCAGCGTCAAAATGGTCATGGAAGGCATGCACACCAGCCTGGAAACGGCGATGAGCACCGCATGTCAGATCACCGACCTCTCACGGGCACACGACCTTCCGGTGGATGATGACGGCATGCCGCTGCAGTGCCCCGGCCCGAACGCCGACGCGGACCAGCAGCAGGCATACAAGGAGATCCTGGCCCTGCGCGACCAGGCGGTTCGGCAGGCGACCGAGGCGGACGAGGAAACAGCGGCCGAGCTGTACCGTCTGGCAGGAATGGTCGGTGTGAGCGACCCGGACAAGGCCCTCAAGGAGCAGAACCGTGCCTCGCATGTCGAGATGGACATGCTCGCCGCCGACATCCCGAAGGCGAACACCGACCCGGCCGCGGTACGCGCTTGGTGGAACGGCCTGAGCGAGAAGCAGCAGCAGGACATGATGCGGGCCGAGCCGGTGCAACTCGCCCACCTCGACGGGATCCCCGAAAGCGTCAAACGAGAGATGCGTGGCACGGACGGGAAATTCGATCGCGTCAAGATGGTGGAATATGCGCTGGAGAACTGGGACAAGAAGGATCCGGTCCATTTTGACAACAACTGCACCAACTTCGTCTCCGAGGCACTCGACCACGCAGGCATGCAGCACAAAATCGACTTCTGGTCGGGCGCCCGAGGCGACGACACCTGGGGCAACACCGGCGGCATCGGCATCGACGCGATCGACGCGAGCATGTACTACTCGAAGACTTGGGCCGGAGCCGAGAATCAGCAGAACTTCATGCTCAAGCACGGCGGGGAGGAAGTCCCTCCGTCCCAGGCGCGGCCCGGCGACATCATCTATTACGAGCAGCAGGGCCCCAACGACGAAATCGCGCACAGCAACACCCACCACGCCGCCGTGGTCACGGCCGTGATGCCGGACGGCGAGATCAAGTACACCCAGCACCAAGACTCGTACCAGAACGTGAGTCTGCAAGGCCGGCTCCCGGCAACAGAAAAAGCCGAAGGACAGCAGAAAATCCGCATCGTTCGTCCGCATCCGGATTGGTATTGACAGTGACTACCGAAGTGACACCACAACGCGCGCAGCCCGGGCAACGTCCCTCGCGGCGCTGGCAGGCGTTGATCCTCTCCGTTCCATTGCTCTCGGTAGCCGCCATCGTCAGCTTCTTTGTGTCGGTCTCGCTCTCCAACGGGCACCATGAATTGCAGTCGACCGAGTGCCGGTACATGCTGCTGCCGTGGACGCACTTTGCCGTCGCTTACGGCGGCATGACGGCGGCCGTCCTGGCGGTGGCCATCCATCTGCTGATGTTCCGGTCCGCACGGCGTGCCGGACAGGATCCCAACCGCGGTTGGCAGAGTCTGGTTTCGACGCTCTTCTTCGTCATCGCCTGCCTCATGATCCTTCTGACGGCCGGCATGGTCGTCGTGGCACATATGGACGCCGCCCAGGCAGCTGCGAATATCGGAAAGCCCCTTTGCGAGGGCTAGGTCTAAAATGACGAGATCACTGCGTGAAACTTGCAGAGACTGAGATCAATCGCTATGACTGGGCTCGTCTGCGTTGCGGATGCGGGCAGCCCGCCACTCACGTCGCAGTCGATCTTCTGCAGATCGCAGGAGTCGTTGGGGAGGATAGGCCCGATACTGGCATCTGCGATGGTCATGTGTTCGCGTCGGCGGTGTTATTCGAGCCAGCTCTCGCGGCTGTTTCCGTTGCGCTTGCCGCACTGGCCGATGACATTTCCTTGGCTGCGAGGAGAGCTTTCTCCGAGTTGCTACTTCTCCTGGTCGCCAGCGAGGGGCAGCCGACTCAACTGGTCTTGGAAGGGCGGGACTTGATCGGAGAGTGCATCACTTCGGCGAGGAATGGAATCTGGCTGCTTTATTCTGAAGTTCTTTCAGGGCGATGCGTTGATGCAGCCAGCAACGCGTACGAAACACTGTCAATAATTGACGAAAACGACGATCGAATCAGTCGCGTGCAAGCTGCGGCGGGAGATCTTTTGAGGTCGGATCTGCAGTGATAGCGAAGATTTAGTTTCAAGCCCAAGATCCCTGCGTCACACGCTAATACTCCACCTGTAGATCGTGATCTGGCTGGCTGTGGCCGCGCACCCCGTCATCGCGCTCAGCCAGCCGCCCCGGCTACCCTCCGCCCATGGAGCACGACCACCCCCTCATTCGCGACGTCTTCCCAGATCTCATCACCGAACTGACCGCCCTCCTGGAGGATGAAGGAGAACGCGAGCTGGCTATCTGCGCGTGGGATCTGTGTCTGGTTGACGAGTGCGGCTGCGGCGATGACTTTTGCCAGAGCATCCGGACGGCAGATCATCCGCAGGGGCAGCCGTACGGCCCGGGCCATCGGTGTGTGCCTCTCTCGCCCTCGAAAGGCATGCTGATCCTGGACATCGTGGACGGCCGGATCATGTACATCGAGATACTCGACCGGCCACCGATGCACCGCCAGAGTGCACAGCCATGACGTTCGCCCGAACGGAACACGAAGTGCGGACTCGGACTCGCCAACTCGGGTGCTCGGGCGTACTGATGGGGCCTGGTTCAAGTACGGCCACCGTTGATCATCGTGAGTTGTGTGGACAAACGACGAGACGGTGGCCGCAGGTCACAGCATAAATCCCGCCCTTTGGCGGGAGGCGTTTGAGGTGGCCATGGGCCGTATTGCGGGGCTGTTCGCCCGGGTCGAACCACGGCGGCGGGCCGGTCGGTTGGTACTGGGCCTGCTGTCGGACCTGCCGCGCAAGAACTGCTGGACGACCGCGGAGTGGGCCGGGGAATCTACTCCGCACGGCATGCAGCACCTGCTGTGCCGGGCCTCCTGGGACGCGGATGCGGTCCGTGACGACGTGCGCGAATACGTTGTTGAGCACCTCCACGACGAGGCCGCGGTGCTGGTCGTCGACGAGACCGGTGACCTGAAGAAGGGCACCCACACCGTCGGGGTCCAGCGCCATTACACCGGCAC
The DNA here is from genome assembly GCF_000935125.1 of Streptomyces natalensis ATCC 27448. Taxonomy (GTDB): domain Bacteria; phylum Actinomycetota; class Actinomycetes; order Streptomycetales; family Streptomycetaceae; genus Streptomyces; species Streptomyces natalensis. The sequence goes on from NZ_JRKI01000030.1 coordinate 5,841, forward strand.
AGCCGGGCAGATCGAGAACTCCCAGGTCGCCCTCTACCCCGTCTACGCCGACGAGCGGGGACACGCCGCAGTGGACCGGGGCTTCGAGGCGGTCGGGGGTGCAGTGGCGGGGGGCTTTTGTTCATCTTCCAGGCCTAAGCTTGTTCTTTATGGTCTGAGCCGCCTTGAAAGAGTGTGACGAGGTCCGACCAGACGCTGAGTAGGGTTGTGGCCATGGCCAAGGGAATGGGGCGGCGGCCCAAGGTGGACCTGGACAGCGGCGTCGAGGACGCGACGCTGCTCATCCTGGAATGGCTCGGTGAGCAGGGTGTCGGTGCCATGATCCGGGTCGACGCGGAGCGCATGCGGGAGGGCCGACCCGCGTGGACCTTCGCTGCTGGTGGTGGACCGCTGTCTGAAGGGATGAGAGCCGACGGATCCTCAGTCGCGGAATGCATGGGCAGGGCACTGCTCAAGCTGCGACAGGCCGGTCTAATTGTACCTTTCTGAGCTCAAGCCGCAGACTCACGGCCTCGAACACCGCCCCGAACGTGATCGCTCGGATGGGCATTCGCCGGTTACGGAAGGGGCCTTCGTCTGATCATGTGCTCCGACCAAGGTGCACCGATCAGAACGAAGGCCGTGAAGGTGAGTCTGCTGCCTGAAGCCGCTGTGGGGGAAGCGTTCGCGGAAGCGTCACGCTTCCGGGACGAGTTGTACGCGTGTCTGAC
>NZ_JRKI01000031.1 GCF_000935125.1 Streptomyces natalensis ATCC 27448
CCCTTTCTGAGCTCAAGCCGCAGACTCACGGCCTCGAACACCGCCCCGAACGTGATCGCTCGGATGGGCATTCGCCGGTTACGGAAGCGGCCTTCGTCTGATCATGTGCTCCGACCAAGGTGCACCGATCAGAACGAAGGCCGTGAAGGTGAGTCTGCTGCCTGAAGCCGCTGTGGGGGAAGCGTTCGCGGAAGCGTCACGCTTCCGGGACGAGTTGTACGCGTGTCTGACCGTGCGGGGCGATGAGTTGTTCGAGCTGGCGGACGCGATGTTGTGTGCGCCGGGTGCGGTGCGCTCAGCGGTGGAGCTGACGCTCGTGCCCGAACACCGGCGTGGGCACGGCGCGATGTACGACGGCCTCAACCACGGCCGGATCGACACCGACCGGCTTCGGTCGGTGCTGGCCGGCCTTCCGCTGCCGCGGTTTGCGGACGGGCGGCTGGTGCTGGCGGTGGACGTCTCGCCGTGGCTGCGGTCGGATGCGCCATGTTCACCAGACCGGCTGTTCTGCCACGTCTACGGCCGCGCGAAGACAGCTTCGCAGTTCATCCCCGGATGGCCGTACTCGTTCGTCGCCGTGCTGGAGATGGGGCCACCTCCTGGACGCAGATCCTGGACGCGGTCCGGCTGGGCCCGACCGACGACGCCACCGCAGTCACCGCCACTCAGCTGCGTGATGTCGTCGAGCGGCTCATCACCGCGGGCCAGTCTACGTCGAGCGCGCGGTCGGTGATCAATGGGGAGGCCGCGACGAGATCTACTTCGCCGCCGCCTCCGGCGTCGGCGGCGGTGTCGGGCAGCCGTTCATCTCCGAGGAGTTCGGCGCCGTCGAGAAGGGCCAGACCCGCACCTTCTCCGACAGCTGCAAGGTGTTCCTGGACAAGAAGTGCTCCAGCGGCACGGTACTGACCAGCATCCAGGTCTGGGAGGCGGACCAGTCCAACTCCGCCTGGTACGACAAACTCCAGCTCGCCCTGGAAAGCACTGTTGAGATGGTCGACGAGTACATCGACAAAAACCCCATGAACAACCTGGTCCCGGTCCCCGACACGCTCGCCATCGGCTGGGAGATCGCCAAGCTGTTCATCGCGCTGATGGACACCCTGCGCAACCACGACGACCTGTCCTGCTCGCGCACCTTCCTCCTGACCCGCGAAGACATGACCGCCCTGCACGGCGGGCGCGAGCTGGAATGGAACTTCAACGGCGACGGTCACCACAAACTCAGCGTCCGCTACACCGGCGAGCGCCCCACCTACCCCACCGGCAGCGTCTACTGCACGTTCCGAGACCAGGACGGCTCTTTGGGGCAGGGCGGCGAGTGGAGCACACCGATGCCGCTCGGCGGGCAGGCGCAGAACGCACCCCGCGCGGCCGTCCACGACGACAAACTCCATGTCCTCTACGCGGGCGCGCAGGGACAGGGATCCGTGATCGCGGGATGGTACGACGGCACCGCGTGGCAGGCACCGACACGTGCTGGAGGCATGACGCCAGAGCCGGCGGGACTGGCCGTATGGAACCAGAAGCTGTGGAGCTACTGGTACCAGCCCGCGAATACCGCCATCTGGGGCACCCCGTGGGACAAGGACCACTGGGGATACGGCCCCAAGCAGTTGCTTGACCTGGAAACCAAATTCGGTCCCGGCCTGGCCGAACGCGACGGAAGGCTCTGGGTGGCCCGCAGTTCCCACCGGAACAGAACAGAAGGCAACGCCCTGGTCATCTGTGGCAGCACGCAAGAAGACGGCGCCCACTTCGGCAACGAAAAAGAGCTAGCGACGTCCTCCCACGCTTTCGGCGCCGTCTCGATGGCCTACGGCCTGGACCGCATGTGGGTAACGGCCCGCAAGGACCGACAGGTACGCACCTACTGGAGCGCCAGGGGGCAGAGCCCCGACACGGCGCAATGGCAGTCAGAGGCCGGCCCGCAGGCAGGAAGCAGCAACCCCGCCCTGTACTTCGACGGCCAGAACCTGTGGTGCGCGTACACCGACGCCGGCGGCAAGCCCCACCTCAGCCGGCGCATCAATGTAACCAGCACCTCCGCCGGCACCTGGAGCACCCCCGTCCCCATCGGAGACGGCACACATCCCACCGTCCTCGGCGCCCCCGGCATCGTCACCTACAAGGGACGCATGTACGCGTTCTACTACGCCTGAGCAGGCAACCGGCCCGGGCGAGGGCACCGCGCAGCCGCCGATCGGAGCTGGGCAACAGCAGCGTCCAGGTAGCGGGTGTTCCACAGCACGACGGCATTGAGAACGAGACCCAGACTGGCCAGCTGGTCTTCCTGACCCTCGCGGTACGCCTGTCGGATCTGACCCCGGCCGCCGTGGCAGATCGCGCGGGCCAGGCGATGGCGGGACTCCTGCACGGTCAGCTGCCGGTTCATCAGCCGCCGGTAAGTGTCGTCGACCGGATCGACCAGGGCAAGTAGGTGCATGGTCTTGTCGATCCGGCCGTACTCGGCGAACGCCGCCCCGAGCGGGATGGGGTGGCCCTCGCGGCCGAACATCCGCAGCAGGTCGTAGGCCCGGACCTGGTTCGTGATGAGCGACCCGGTGACCCGGAGCATGTCCGGCCAGTGCGTGGCGATCCGCTTGAGGCTGACCCTGTTGCAGGCGATGGCCTCCAGCAGCCCCGCCCGGCCGGGTGACTCAGCGCCGGGCGGCGCCGGGGGCGAGCAGGCTGGTGACCTCGGCGATCGCCTCCGGCGATGGCTTGAAGTACCGCCGGACGTTCTCCGGCTTCTTGTGCCGGGACTTCGCCATCAGCATCAGCAGGGACGCGCCCTGCTCACCGAGGTGCGAGAGGCCGGAATGCCGGTACTCGTGCAGGTCCCAGCCCGTTCCCGGGCCGTCGCCAGCCCGTACGGGTCCACTCACCCGCTCCCCGCACGCTGGTGGCCCCTTGGGCAGCCCGTTACCTCGCCGGTCGACCTGGTCCAGCTCGCCAGAACGAGCGAGCGTCTTGCGGTCTGCTCGGTGAGCTGGATGCGGACGGTCGTGCTGCCGTGGGTGCCGATCCACGACCGGTAGGCACGTTGGGCGGTGTGCGGGTCTGTCCAGTAGCCGGATGCCGCCGGGCCGTTGTCGTCTGCGGTGAACCGCAGCGTCACCCGGTACCGGCCCGGCTGGCTGTCACTCGTCACGCTCGTGCCCGTCGATGTCGACCTGTCCGGGCACATGCGTGTTTTCCTCCTCGTCCGTCGCCGGCTTCTTCTTGGTGCGGCGGGCCGTCGTCTTGTGTTCCGCGGCGTCCCGTTGCGCTCGGCGACCCCGGTGACGACACCGGCGCACACGGTTCTTCATTGGCCAGCCCCCACAATCGATCGTCTTCTGAAGATCGCCAGGCGAGCGCGCGTTCAAGGGGACCGTGCGGTTCCGCCAAGCCGCGGAACCTACACGAGTCGAGCCGACACCATCGTTGTCGACAAGCGGGTTGACTAGTGAACACAGGAGCGTCTGCATCGCGATGATCTGGCCGCGGGGCCGTAGCAGGGCGAGGGACTCGCGGCTGCGCAAGGCGACCCGCACAACGGCGGCCAGGCCGCTCTCGTACATCGCATCACGCAGCAGGGCGTACGGCCGCGTCACCGCCGGGTCTGTGCCCAGGTAGTAGGGCTTGTGCAGGAGCAGCGGGTCGATCCGGTCCGCGGAGATGAATGCGAGGACGTCGATGGTGCGGGGTGAGCTCGGCAGCGGCAGGTCGGCGAGGTCGTCTTCGGAGAGCACTACCACCCGGCCGTCGCCGGCGTCCCAGCCGCGGGCTACCTGTTCATAGGGGACTTCGACGCCCTCTCGCTCGCAGACGCGGCGCAGCCGGATCCGGCCGCCTCCGCACCGGGCGTGGACCTGGTGGAGCGGGAGGGAATGCGGGGCGGTCGCGGCGTGCACGGTCACAGGGATCGTCACCAGGCCCCAGGTGATCGACAGCCTTGCGATGGTCTGCACCATGATCCCATCGCACCGCCCACCCGGGCTGACCGCACCTCGAACCACCTACCGCCCGGCCCCACCAGCGGCCGACGGCGTGGCAGGGTGGGGCCATGTGCGGCAGATACGCCTCCACCCGCCGTCCGCAGGATCTGGTCGACCTGTTCGACGTCACGCGATGGGATCCCGACCAGGCGCTGGACCCGAGCTGGAATGTTGCCCCGACCGACGACGTGTGGTCGGTCCTGGAGCGCGTCGAGCGCGACACCGGCGAGATTACGCGGCAGCTGCGGCCGCTGCGCTGGGGCCTGGTGCCGTCGTGGGCGAAGAGCCTGAACGTCGGTGCGAAAATGATCAATGCCAGGGTGGAGACGGTCGCGGAGAAGCCGGCCTACCGCCGGGCCTTCGCCAAGCGCCGTTGCCTGCTGCCAGCGGACGGTTTCTACGAGTGGCAGGCCGTCGCGGCAACCGAGGCGACCAAGGCCCGCAAGCAGCCTTACTTCATCAGCCCCGAGGACGGGCAGGTCATGGCGCTTGCCGGGCTGTATGAGTTCTGGCGCGACCGGGTCGTTCCCGACGACGACCCGGGGGCGTGGTGGACGACCTGCACGATCATCACCACTGAGGCCACCGATGCAGTCGGCCGCGTCCACCCCCGTATGCCCCTGGCCGTCGCCCCTGACGACTGGAGCACCTGGCTCGACCCCGCCCACCAGGACGCCGACGAGCTCCGCGCCCTGCTGGCAGCCCCTGCCGCAGGTCACCTGGATGCCCGCGCGGTGTCCACCGCGGTCAACAACGTACGCAACAACGGCCCCCAACTCCTGGACGACGCCACCGACGGCCAGGCCACGTGGCGACGGTGGTGAGCAGGGCCCGAGTCGATATCTGAGGTTCCCGGAAGTCGTACGGCACGTACGAGATGTGGGACAGGAAGCGGGTCAGTCCTCGTACTCGTCTGTGTCTCGTGCCAGCCGCTCGTCAAGATCGCTCGCCCATTGCTGGGCCCAGCTTCTGAGTTCGGTGATGGCGTCCTGGGTGAGGCCGTAGGCGGCGAATTCCTCATCGTCGTACCACTCGGCGCCGACCAGTCGGTCGCGCAGGTCCTCGAGGCAGAAAGCGTCGCGTCCGTGGCGTTGACCGAGCCCTTCGAGTTCCGGAGGGGTGCGGTGTTCGGCGGCAGCATGGACGTCGATGAGGTCCCGGACGGCGCCGCGGTCGGCCAGGGCGCGGACCTTGGTGCCGATGACGTCGTCGAGTGACAAGACCGGGCCGTACTCGGTATCGCGCGGCGGCGACCAGAGGTTTTCCTTGAGGACGTCGACTTCGCATGCCGCACCATCGGCGTCGGTGGCCACGAGGCGGGCGGAGAGCGGGTCGGTGCTGATCACCGTGACGTGCCAGCCCCGCTGAGACAGGCCGTCTTCGAGGTTGCGGGCGATGTCGGCCATGGGTGCGGGGTTCTCGGTGGCGACGTCGAGGTCCTGGCTGAGGCGATCGACCAACCCGTGGGCTTGGACGGCGTAGCCGCCGGTGATGACCAGGGGGTACGGGCTGCCGATGGCGAGGACGTCGGCCAGGAGCCGGCGGTGGAGTGCGCTGAGATTCACGCGGCTGCGGACGCCCCGTCGGCCAGGGCCGGGAAGGCCGTTTCCCACACCTCGCGGATGTGCCGACTGATTAGCGTACGCAGCACCGGCCACAGCGAGACCAGCAGCCCTGCATCGAGCAGGGCGGTCAGGTCATCGTGCTGTCCCTCGGCCAGGACGGTGCGGTAGTAGCTCATGCGCTGGCGTGGCTGGTCCAGGTTGTAGGTGCGCAGGCCGGACCAGGCGACGTGCAGCGGCAGCTCGATACGGCCGTGAGTGGGGCCGGTGAGGTCGTCGAGAGAGGCCGGCAGGCGGCTGGCGTACCGCTGGCGCAGCACGTGGGCGGTGGACGGTGCGGCGGTGGGTGCGGACTGCGAGGCCATGGAGCGATTATCCCCTGCCGAGAATCAAACTGGGTACCGCCGGGCACCCGGCGGTACCCAGTTGGCAGTCGTGCCGGCCACGGCGGAGGGCACGCTTGTACACCTGTGTCTGCTTTGCGTATGGCCTGATGGTCGTGAGCGCGCATCGCCCAGCCCAGGGCGCTGGCAGTCACTGCAGGGTGGGCAGGTTCGTGGGCCTGCCTCGGTCAGCGACCCAGCTGACCGACCAGTCGGTATGTCGCTGGGCCGGGAGATGCGGCGCCAGACGCCCCTGCCCGATTTACGAACTCCGCTCTAGCGTCACGACTTACCGGCTGACTCCCTGATCACGAAGGTGGGCACGACCCTCGACCGGCCGCACCCAGCCGACGGCCCCAGCGACTTGCCGACCAGACCGGTGGGTCCGCACACCTAGGAGAACCGTGACCAGCACCCAGATTGCCGTCCTGCTACTCGGCCTGTCGATGGCCCTCAACATCGCCTTCATAGCCGGCCTCCTCGCTGCCAGCACCGGGTTCTCCACGGCCCGCGCCATCATGTACGGCGGCGGCGCCGCAGGCGCAACCCTCATCATCTTCTTCACCGCGCTCGCCGCCTACGGATAGAAAGGCCCTGCGGGGGGCGATGGGCGGGCCGTCGCCTGCCGCCAGACGCAAAAGGCTGCCTGGACCTGATTTAGATCGGGCAGCCTTCGTTGTGGAGCGGTCAGGTGGCCGGTGTGGGCCGCGGTACCGACGCGGGGCCGTCGGCCTGGAGCGCGGTGAAGTGCCGGCGGGTGACAGAGCCGGGGCCCAGGAGCAGACCGTCGGGTGTGAAGTGCGGCTCGCCCAGGTGCCGTTCGAGGGCGGGCAGGTAGTTCCAGCGCACGCTGGGGTGGGCCAGGACGCGGTTGCGGGGGTACAGGCGCAGGCAGCGGCCCGCCTCCACCCAGGCCGGGGAACCGGTGCGGGGCTCGGCGTCAAACCATGTGTGCTGAGCAGGATCATCCAGGCAAGCTGCGGCTACAGCAGCAGGCGCGGGACGAGCACGCCGCAGACCAGTCCGGACCAGCCGCCGGCCAGGTAGGCCGCGGCGGGCACGGCGGCGACGGCGGCCAGGCGGCCCGCGGCGGGGGAGTGGCGCAGGTTGGCGGCCAGTGCGGCTGCGGTGGCCTGTATGCCGCGGGCGGTGAGCGGGTGCACGAGGGGTCCGGCACACCCTTCTTACGGCGGGAAACCGATCGAACGTGTGGTTTGGGGGCGAGGTGCTGAGGCTGACTGCCTCGCCGGGCTCAGCGAGCCGCTGATGCGCCGCTGACCGCAACGGTCCCCGCTGGTGTGATGGCGGGACTGTTGGAGCAGAACATGGAGGATGCGCCATCGCCACCACGCAGTCCCCTGCCCTCAGCAGTCTCGACTCGACAGCACTCCGTGAGGCTGTTGATGCGGTCCTGACCCAGTTCCTGGACGAACAGCGCGATCATCCGCCCGACGCGGGGCTTGTGGCCGAGGCAGCCCAGCTGACCGAGGCGGTCAGGGGTTTTCTGGCGGCCGGGGGGAAAAGGCTGCGCCCGCTGTTGTGTGTCCTGGGTTGGGCGGCTGCAGGCGGCCGCGGCGATACCTCGCCGGTGTTCCGTGTGGCGGCCTCGCTGGAGATGTTCCACGCCTTCGCCCTCATCCACGACGACGTGATGGACCGCAGCGAGACCCGCCGCGGCCGGCCAACCCTGCAGCACACCCTGACTGCCGCCCACGCCCACGGCACGGCTGATGCGGAGGAGGTCGGCGCCAGTGCGGCGCTGCTGGTGGGTGATCTGGTCTTCGCCTGGTCCTGCCGGCTGCTGCACACTGCCGGGCTACGCGAGGACCGGCTGTCGGCCGTGCTGTCGCTGGTGGATGACATGCGGAGTGAGGTGATGTACGGGCAGTTCCTGGATCTGGTCGCCGGGGGCCGTTCGGGTGCGGATGTCGAGGCGGCGGTGCGGATCGCCCGGCACAAGACTGCCTCCTACACCATTGAATACCCCTTACGGATCGGGGCCGCCTTGGCCGATGCCCCAACCACCCTGCACCGGGTGCTCAGTGAGTTCGGTCGGCCGTTGGGGGAAGCGTTCCAGCTGCGAGATGACCTGCTGGGCGTCTTCGGCGATCCTGACTGCACTGGCAAACCCGTCGTCGATGATCTGCGCGCGGGCAAGCACACCGCGCTGCTTGCACTCGCCTTGCAACGCGCGGACCCCGGCCAGCGCGCAGCGCTCGATGCCGTGGTCGGCGATCCCAGCTTCACTGAGGACGACGCTTCCCGCGTGCGTGGCATCTTCGCCGCTACCGGTGCCCGAGACACCGTCGAGCAGATGATCAGCGACCGGTACGCACAAGCAGTGCGCGCCCTGGAGCGGGTGCCTTTCCCGCCCGCGGCGGCTGAGGCTATGCGCGGTCTGGCCGACGCCGTCGTCGCGAGAACTACGTGAATGGCTCCGATCACCAGGAGGTGCGATGCAATTGACGCAGCCCAACTTCACGCACACGGTCTTCCCGCCTGATCATCCATGGCGGAAGGGGGACACGATCCACATCACTCTCCCGCCGCTGTACATGCCATACCCGCCGTCCTCAGCGCCACTGGCCGCTGAGGCGGAGGAGAAGGCGATGGCTTGGGTGACCCGGCATGGGCTGTGTGCCTCAGAGGAGATGCGTAAGCACGCGGCGGATGCGTGCGTGGGGGACTTCGCCTCGCGCGTCTGCCTCGAGACCTCATGGAGCGAGCCCTTCCAGCTGATGGTGGACATGGTCCACTTGATGTTTCTGGTCGATGACTTCATCGACGGATCGGTCACGGTGGAAGGCTCCGGTCGCGATCTCGGCACCTTTGTGCGCGTCGGGCACGCTTTCCTCCACATCCTCAAAGACCCCGATTCCCGCGCGATACGGGAACTCGGCATTTTCGGACCCGCCGTCCGCGACATCGCACGGCGCGTGCACGAGCTGGGGAACCACCCCTACCTCTTGCGCTTCACCCGTGACGTCCGTGAGTGGTTCACCAGTTGCTTCTGGCAGAGTGCCGATCTCGCCGATGGCAGGCGTCTGGGCGATCTCAACAGCATCACCGAACGTGCCACGGACATCGCAGGCCACGGGGTGTTCACGCCGTTCTTCCCTTTCCTCACCCCGGGCCCGGTGTCGCTTGAGGTCCTGGACTCCCGGGACATGCGCGATCTCGTCGAGCTCATGGCCACCCTCTGCGAGGTCTACAACCACATGGTCTCGCTGGGGAAGGACCTGTGGCTCAGTGAGCAATACCCGCTGCACGCAGATGCCACCAGCCTCAGCACCGTCGCCCAGCTCGCACAGACCGACGGCATCCCGCTGGACGAGGCGCTCCGCAGGGCGGCTGACCTCACCAGCGCTCTGACCGGTCAATTCCACCGGCTCTACACCCAGATGAACGATGCTGCCGATCCCGCCACCGCCTACTACCTCCGCACAGTGGCCCAGACGATCAGGGGCAGCTTCGACTGGCACCTGACCACCCCCCGCTACACCAACCCCGACGGCAAACACCCTGGCGCCGTCACCATCACCGCCACCACGCAGGACACACCCCCCGCCGACCAAGGACCACCCGTGCCCGCGGCAGCCCGCTGGTGGCGCACCTGAGCCACCCGCCGTCCTCAGCACCCCTTCTGTCTCGGGAGCAGTTTGTGAGCACCTTGAACGGCATTCCCCACGCGCCTGGGGCCTGGCCGCTGCTGGGCCATGGGCCCGCCTTGTTCCGTGACCCGCTGGGATTTATTTCCTCCTCGCGCGCTCACGGCGATCTGGTGCAGATCCGTCTCGGGCCGCATCCGGTGGTGATGGTCTGTGACCCGGATATCACCCAGCAGGTCCTGCGGGATGACCGCACCTTCGACAAGGGAGGGCCGGCGATCGAGCGGGGCATGGAGCTGCTGGGGAACGGCTTGACGACATGCCCGCACAGCGAGCACCGACGCCAGCGGAGGCTGTGTCAGCCCTCATTCTGCCCCGAGAGGCTTTCCGACTACGCGGCGGTGATGTCGGCAGAGGCCGAAACGACTGCCACAAGTTGGTGTGACGGCCGCGTCATCGACGTCAACAGGGAGGTCACGGGACTGGCCGCTCAGGCGCTCGTGCAGACGATGTTCTCCACCGCCCTGCCATCCTCGACCCGGTACCGCACGACCAGTGACCTCGCGACTGTCCTCGAAGGCATCTTTTCGCGGATGGTGCTACCTCCACAGCTGACCCGGTTACCCACCCCGGGAAACCGGCGCTACGGCCAAGCCTGCAGCCGTATCCGGAGCACCATCCGCAACATCATCGCCGAGCGCCGCACCGCAGCAACCGACTCTCGTGATCTGCTGTCGACGCTGCTGGGCGCTGTGGACACCGACAGCCAGGGTGGCGACGGGGCGCTGACGGATGCGGAGGTGGTCGACCAGGTGGTCACCTTCTTCCTGGCCGGCACCGATACGACGGCAAACACGATCTCCTGGGCGCTGCACCTGCTCTCTCAGTACCCGCGCTTCCAAGAACGCCTGCACACGGAAGTGGACCACGTTCTGGCCGGATCACCGCCGGCGTACGCACACCTGGAGGACCTGGAGTTCACCAGACGTGTCATCACCGAAACTCTCAGGCTGTACCCGCCCGCATGGAGGGCCTGGGCTTGGGCGACCTGGCCGGGAAGGGTGCGGGCCAGGGTGTCGTAACGGGCGGGGCGGAAGTGCTGCCGAGATGCCTTCACCGCGGCGGCGACACCGGCCGCGACGTTGGGCGTACCCCACTCGGCTGAACCCGGTGCGGTTCGCCCTGGCTGGAGGCCGCCGCTGCGCCAGGGTGGGGCGTTATGAGTGTTGACATCCCCCGCCGCGTAGTGATCTTCCGCCACGCGATGGACGACTGGCTCGACGTAGATGATCACGAGCGTCCGCTCGCGGAACGCGGTCGCAAGGACGCGCCCGTCGCCGGTCGGTGGCTTGCGGGCGCGGGCATCGCCCCAGACCTGGCTCTGTGCTCGACGGCTGTACGCTGCCGCGAAACCTGGAAGCTGGCAGTGTCCGAGCTGCCGGAGCGGCCCAGGACGGTGTACGACGACCGCATCTACGAAGCGTCCGTGGGTGAACTGATCGCTGTCCTGAACGAGGTTTCCGACGAGGTCCAAGACCTGGGGCTCATCGGGCACAACCCAGGCATGCACGCTCTCGCTGATGCCCTCGCAGGCGAGGCGGAAGGCGACCTGCTGCCGCGAGTGAACCGCAGTGGCTTTCCCACCTCCGCAGTGGCCGTACTCACCTTCAACGGCTCCTGGCAGGCCGTTGAGCATGGCATCGGGCGGTTGGTCGCGTTCTGGGCCCCTCATGCCTAGTTGAGCGCCGCCTGCGGGCGTGCCAAGCCGCTGCCTCAGCAGCCGGGTGCCGGAGACGTTGCAACGGCACTCGGTAGCGGCTCGTTCATCGGCGCTGTCGAAACTCGGGTTCTGGCTCGCTTTCCGTGAAGTGATCACACGCTGTTCAGTGACGTCGGCCGCTGAGATGATCGCTGCTTACCCATAGCTGAGGAGCCGGGGCCCCAGATGAGAACCTGGTCGCCAGAGATAGATGAGGTGTTGGAGGCGTCGGGATGGACGCCTGGACGGAAGGTAGACACGGCTCGCTGGCGGTCCGTGTTCGAAGCGGTCGGCCTTGCCATGCACGACGCTGCGGAAGCCTTCCTGCAAGAGTTCGGTGGTTTGACTGTGAACGTCAGTGGGCCAGGGATCAGCTGTGCACGCACGCCGTTCGAGCTGGACCCCGAGCTGGCCTGGGGCGAGGATGACCGATTCACGGAGTGGGGCGAAGCGATCGGGCGCCATCTTTACCCGCTCGGCGAGCTGGACCACGGCCGGTTCTTCCTGGGCATCGATGAAGTGGGCGTGATCTATCTCGTCGAGACCTGGGTTGCCAGCTTCGGACCGATGCCTGGCTCTATCGACGTCACACGACAGCAGTTGTCGACGTCCTCGGAAGGCACCCACCGCACCCGGATCTCGATGTCGATGAGAACGGGAGGCACCCGCCGGCACTCGGCAACGGCGCGATGGCGGCCACCACCTGCGCCCGTAGCCAGCGCTTTTGTCCCGGGCTCCGGACGAGCGGCACACGTCGTCTTGCCGGTCGGCACCGAGCTGCTGTCCGAAGCCGTCGATATTCGACGCGGGCAGCGCCTCCCGAACTGCCAGAGAAACGCTGCTCTTCGTCATCGACAGAGCCAGATGCCTCACGCCATGGAGAACTTGGTTCTCGGAGTTGCTCCTCGCCGAATCGATGAGAGGTACGAGCCAGTGGGACAGCCGTCCTGACGCCTCGGTCACCTGTAGAGCAGTACTCGCTTTCGGAGCAGCAACGGTGAAGGGCGGCGTGGGCAAGCTGCGCGAGCGCCCGCAGGGGCGGCACTACAAGCAGGGCGAGCGGTGGCCGGCCCTGGAGCGCCCGACCTGGCGCCCCGACATCCGCGCCGCCGTTATTTCCAAGGCGCGGGTCAACATGCACCGCAAGCTGGCCAACATGGCCAAGATGACGGGCCTGTTCCCGCTGGCCGTGCTGTCCGACTGCGTCGTCTACCCCTCACCGGGGCCCTCGCCGCTGGACTTCCTGCCGTACGCCGCCTCCGGCAAGCCGCAGCCGGGCGGGTTCCGCCTCGGACCGACGCCAGGCCTGGCCAAGCTGGAGGGCGTCCAGGAGATGGCCTGGGCGGTCGACCTGATGGAGAAGGGCTTCAACCCTGCCCGCCACATCAAAGGCGGCGACGCCGTCATGGACGAAGGAGAGTAAGCCGTGACAGACGTCCACGACGCCCTGCAGCGTGCGGACCAGGAGATCTTCACCCGCGAACCTCCCAAGGGCCTGAAGGCTCGGATCAATTTCCTGGTCAAGCAGTTCAAGACGACCAAGGCCGTCGCGAGCGAGATCGGGGTCAGCCAACGGTCGGTGAAGCGCTACCGCACCGGCGAGCGCAAGCACCCGCCCAAGGAGATCACGGACCGGATCGACGCGGCGGTGCGCGCCCGCTGGCAGCCGCAGGTCCGCAAACGGCGCCAGAAGCAGGCCGCCACCGCCACAGGCATCACCGTCGAAACCAGGGCCCGGTTCGGCTACACCGCGCCGATCGGTACCACCGACGACGGGCGCTTTCGCCGCCTGACCGTCCACCTCCCGCCGGAGTACGCCCGCCGTCTGTTCGACGCCCGCGAGCAGGGTGCAAGCGACCAGCAGATGCGCGACATCGTTGCGGAAGGGCTCCAGGAAATCTATTTCAAGGACGGCGGACGCCGCGCCGACCACCTCGAAGTCGAATTCACGGATATCGACTACTTCGATGTCTCGTTCTGAAAGACAAGACGTGCCGCCCCGGTGCCGACGACCACCCCAGTACCCCGCCCCGCGCCGAAGCTGAGAGGACACGACACATGATCCGCGCCGGACGAACGCACCTCGTACGGACACGGGAACAGCTCGCGCAAGACATGGGCATGGCCATGGGCACCTTCCGCAACAAAAAGCCCTACGCGGCAGCGGGCTTCCCTGCGCCCATCAGCCCAAAAGGGGCACGGGTGATGCTGTGGGATGGTGAGCAGACCGGCGCCTTCCTGGCTGGCGAGCCGGTGCCCGACCTTCCAGCAGCCGGCGCGGACGACGACCTCCTGGACCGCCAGGAAGCCGCGAGCGAGCTCAACGTCACGCCGAAGACCTGGGACGACTACAAGACGGGGCCACAGATCGCCCCGCACCTGATCGTGGTACACGGTGTCGAGCACTGTCCGCGCGCCGTCATCCATGCCTTCAAGAACAGCCGGCCGGGTAAGCAAGCCGCGACCGGCCGCCCCAAAGGCAGCGGAAACGCCATCCCCCGCAACCAACTGCGCGACGAGATCGCCTCACTGCTCGACGTAGAGCCAGCCATCACCATCAACGAAGTCCGCAGGCAGTTGGGCATCGCCTACAGCACGGCACAGCATGCCCTTGCCCAGGTGCGCGGCGACCGCATCGCCGACGTCATGACGGCTGCCCCGGAGCTGTCCTTCGACCAGGTCGCCGAACAACTCGGCTACCCACCAGCGGTACGTAAAGCCGCCCGCCAAGCAACCGCCCGAGCACACCGAGGACAAGACCATGCGTGAGGTCATCGCTGCACACGAGTGGAACGCCCACTACGCCGCAGGCCGCGGGTTCCGGCCCGTCACAGACGACGAAGCCGCCGCCTTCGCTCGGCGCACCGCCCCCGGGGGCGGACGCCTCGCCCTTGACATCGGCTGTGGCACTGGCGGCTTCGCCAAGCATCTTCATGATCTCGGATACAACGTGCTCGGCGTCGACCCAGCTATGGTGCCTACCCCTGCCGCCACCACCGCCCACGGCGCTGGCCGCCGGACCGTGGAGCCGTGTACGGGTCAGCGATAAACTCTGCCAGGCCCAGTGCACCCCCGGTCTGGGCGTCCAGGTCGCGGGCAAATGCGCCGAGCTGTCCGGTTTCCGTGTTCGTTGTCCACTGGGCCAGCATCAGCACAACGTTGCTGAGAAATTGCTCGTGGGGGGATGGTTCGGTCTCTTCGGTCTCGGAGTCGAGGACCGCCAGTGGGAAAACCTGGTTGAATCCCTGTGCGGTCGAGTCTGCCGATCCGGTCCGCAACGCGTTCTTCAGGGCGTCGACACAGACCGGCAGGACCTGGGACTGCAGCCGTTTGTCAGCAGCTCCGCGGCAGATGCGGCTCCCCCACATGGCCGCCGACCACAGCGTCTCCGGGTCTCCCAGCCGGCTCGCGCACTCCACCAGCTCGGCGAGCAGCGTTGTGCCCAGGTCCCAGTAACCGATCTCCACCGCCACGGCCACCGCCTCACGGTAGTAACGCAGCGCGTCGGCGGGTTGCTCGCGCAACAAGAGCAATTCGCCAAGGTCGGACGCGAAGCTCACCACCTCGGAGGAGACACCCAAGCTGCGGGCCTCTGCCAGACCTTGAACGACGTACCGCTCGGCGGCGGCAAGATCACCCTTCAGGAGGTGGCACCCACCGAGCTGGCCCATTGCGAAGAGTTCTGCCCGCTCGTCATGAACGACGCGGAAAAGTTCCAGGGCCCGGGTGGCCGCGGCGATCGCGGCGTCGAAGTCTCCCAGGAGGTGGTGGAGCGAGCACTGGTCCAGCTTGAAAATGCCCTGTTCCTTGCGGTCACGCAGTGTGACCGCAAGGGCGTAACCCTCCTCGGCGTATGCCATCGCCTCGCCATACCGAGCGTGGCGTTTGCTCAGCTGCCCGAGTAGACCGAGCGCACGCATCGCTCCGCCGGTGTCGTGTTGCTCCTCACACAGGTCGTGCGCGGAGCGGGCCAGATGCTCTGCCTGTGCCCAGTCTCCGAGCCGCATATGGATCTCGGCCATCCGCGCCAGCAGGTCCGCTCGGTCTTCGCACGCCTCGCCGTAGCCGACGCTGCGCCCCAAGTCCGCCAGCGCGGCCGCCCACTCGTCGCGCTGCAGATGCAGGTTGCCGGTGAGGCGGAATCTGTCGGCCCAGCGCGAATCGACCGCCTCCGACGGCAGGTCGAGCCGGTGCAGGGCCTCGTCGATCCGTGCGGTCAGCTCGCTCTCCGCCGCACGGTCGCCGTCCGGGTCGAGTGGATGCTCGGCCAGCGTGCCCAACTCGCCGAGTAGGGCATCCACATACGCTGCCGCGTCCTGGTGCGGAGTGCCCTCGGCAGCCCGCCGGAGGACCGTGATCTCCCGGAGGAGTACGCGCGCCACCTCGCGCGAGGAGTCAATAGCGGCGTCTGCGAGCATCGCACAGGCGGCCAGCGCAGTCTCGCCGCTGGTGACGGCCCGGCCACGCGACCGGTCCAGCCGCCCGGCGGCGGTTCCTACATAGAGGTAGGAGCGTTCGATCCCGGCCCGCAGCCCGGTGTCCACGATCGCCTCGCACGCGGGCATCTCCTGCACGGCGAGCCGGCTGACCACGACACGGGCGAAGTCGGCGGCGAGGTCGGAGCGGATGGACCACAGGGTGCCGATGTATCCGCGCGCACCCGCCCGGACGAACTCCCGGCCCACACCCGTCCAGGACTGGCAGGAGTTGTTGAAGATGATGGGCCGGTGGCTGAGGGTCACCCACTGCGGGATGCGCCAATTGGGCAACGGCTCGCCCAGCACGATCGTGTCGTCCGAACCATGGGTGTTGAAGAAGATCAGCTCGACCGGCAGGCTCGCTGGCAGCATTAGTCCCTCCCACGTGGCCGCCGGCCCGGACAGCAGGATCGGATGGGTGACGTGGGCGCCCACGGTGCGCATCACGTCGTCCGTCTCCGACACCCGGAAGAACCCCGGGTCGAAGACCAGGCTGAACGCGGCCTCTGGCTGCGGCACCGCGGCACCGTACAGCTCGTTCAGGATGATCAGCACGGCGTCCGCCGCCACATGCCCGATGGGCTTGCGGGACCAATCGGCCGTCTCGGTGCGGACGAAGGAGTACGGGAGCCCGGTGGTGAAGGCGGTGAGCCTGCGCTCGCCCACCTCAGCGACGGCGGACGGTGACACCTGCGCGGTCACTGCGGCTTCCAGCGCGGCGAACGGATCGCGCCCGCCCCCGGACAACACCCGCCACAGCGCGTCGGCGAACGCGGTGCCCCGCACCCCTTCACCGATCGAACGGGCCGCCGCGGTGACCCGGCGCTGCTGCTCGGCGACCGCCGCCCGGACCGGTTCCACCTCCGGCCTCGGGGTGATCACCAGGCGCGCCGCACGGTGGTGGGCGTAGACCGCCCCCAGCAGCGAGTCGGGGTGCCCGGTCTCCTCGACCAGCACCGCCTCCTCTCCGTCGGGATTCGCCGCCGAGAAGGACGGCCCCCACCCCGCCACCGGACGGTCGACGGCACGTAGCACCGCCCCGGTGCGCAGGGCGGTGAACAGTGCAGCCACCCAGCCCGCCCGCTCACCGGCCGATACCTCGATCACCTGCTCCGGTGCGCCGTCCGGGTCGCGGAGCAGCCGCCACGCGGACGAGGTGAGACCGGCCAGGTCCGTACACGGCACATGCAGCCGGACGGGCACATCGTCGAGCATCCCCGGACAGGTCCGATCGGGAACGTCTCCCTCGCCCGCCAGCGCAGCCTTTGCGCGCCTATACTCCGCGCGCAGCGCGGGATCGCAGGAGTTCAGCTCCCCGGGCGCGAAGTCACCCAGCAGTGCGGCGCGTTGGATGCCCAGCTCCTCGAGGAGGGACGCGACCCTCCCATTGCGCTTGAGCCAGGAACGGTACGGCGCGACGGCCTGACCCAGCTCCTGGGTCGTGGCGAAGTCGGTGGCGAAGCGCCGCGCACCCTCGCCGCGGGAGAACTCCTCGGCCTTGCCGAGCTTCGTACCGATTCTCTGCTGCAAGCCGTTCTGGGACTCGCGCATCCGGGCGTACAGCACGATGTACTCCGCCTCCGACATCGGCGGCGGCTCGACGGTGACGACGGGCGTCAGGCGGTCGGCAGGCAGGCACGACACTACGATTGCCGCCTCGCGCAGCTGGTCGGGGCGGCATACCACTACCGTGTCGCCGACGCCGATACGGGTCCCGTGGACCGCGCCGAGGTTCACGCTACAACCCGTTCAGGTACGAATCGACGGGGGCGTATCGCGCCGGAGCACCGCCATAAGGCGGCGGGGTGCTCTCACCGGACCGCAGCTGCTGCTGGGATGCCTGACGGCCCTTACGCACCAATGAGTTGACGAGCACGGGAGTAGATGCCCCGACGTACAGTGCCCCCCAGTACGTGGTAGCGGGCATCACCAGCGCCAGCACCCCACCAAGCGCCGCGAAGGCCGCCGTCACCACAAGGTAGAACCACGACCACGTGAAGCGCGCGGGATCCTCGCGGATTCCGTAGAGCCGGACGATTTCCGGCGCCAGCGCCCCCACGATGCCCAGCGAAAAGACAACCGAGGAATGCATTTCGGCCATCCTAGCGGCGGTCTTTTGACGGCCGGTTAGACACGCGGTAGCCGGGCAGCAGAGAACTCTGCTTCACCGCCCGGAGGGTGATCGCAAATGCGGGCCGTCTGAAGCCACCGCGGAGATCGCCGATTTCCAACCGCCCGTCACTACGCCGAACTCGCCCTGAAACGGGCTGGCGAGCGGTAGCGCCACCTGCTGCCCGCAGCGAACGCCCAGGGGGCTCGACGAACGTCCGGCCCCCTCGCCGGTGTACGGGTAGGAAGCCGAACATGCTGGTCGTCGCCGTTTTTCGCGGCTTACCCCGGTCCCGCAGAACGCCCGCCTTGGGCGGCACCAGACGGCGGCCTCGTCGAGGCTGCCCTGGCGTATCGAGCACCTGTCACTGGCGGGGTGTCTCCGACGGGGACCACTCAGCTGCTGGCTGTGGCCGGTGGAATCGCTGTCGAGCTCGTTGGGCTCGCGGGCCGGAGCCTGGTGCACGTGGCGCGCGGACTGCGAGCCCTACAGGCACCAGCGCTTCAGTCGGGATCTGCGCAGCATGGCACGGCCGGAGAAGCCGGTCCCGCTTCCGGGCTCGGCAGTGGGGAGACTTGTCCCTTTTCCTGCGCGAGGAACGTCGCCGCCGGCGGCTATCCTACGCCAAGCTGGCGGCCTTGTCCTCCGTCACCGGCTGTCGCTGCTCGCGGTCGACGTCGGCCACAGGCCGCTCCCTTCGTTTGTTCTGCCCTTCCAGAACAAGCCGGTTTACCTAGTGCTACCGGCCTTGATCGAGGGCGGGCACGAAGAAGGCGCTGCACCAGGGGTGCAGCGCCTGGGGTTGGGGATGGACGCTTCGCGTCCAGGAGCCTGCTGGACGGCCCGGGTGGGGTGTTCAGTATTTGGCGGCGAGGTTGGCCACCTGTGGGTGCATACCGGGCCCGTCGCTGCTCGGTGAAGCGCTCGGGCTCGGCGGCCTTGATCTCCGGATCGGCATGACAGGCGAGCAGACCACACCGACAGTCAGCAGCGGGGTGCGGCGTTTGTGCACTGGGCTTGTCAAAGCTTGGGGCGCACGGTGCGGGGGCTGACGACGCTGAGTCCGAAGAGATCGCACAGCGTGCTCGGGCCGCCCAGCGCCTGGCGGGCCCTCATCGCCGTCGACCTAGTGGCCGTGTCCGAGGTTCAGTCGCTTGGGTCGCTGCCCTGGATCTGGGGCAGCGACGAACAGTCAGCGACCCAAGCGACTCTTCGGTCGCTGCCGGGCCAGAGAGGAAAACTGCAGGTCACCGCATCACCTCTAGGGGAGTAGCGACCGAAGCGACTCACGGCGCGCATATGTGAGTGCCATAACGGTGTGCACGTGTGCGTGATATACAGCAGGCTTCAGTCGCTTCAGTCGCTTTTCAGGCTGGAACCCCGGTCTGACCTGTGCATTTGCCGTGGCCAACGAGCAGCGACCGAACGCCCCTGAGTCGCTGCGCCCTCTTTTCGGTCGCTCAGCGAATGCTCGCCGGTCCCATCATCGACACGGCGTCACCGATGCTTCGCATGTGCTCCACGACCACACCGGCCACGTTCGCTAGTCTGTGTCCGTTGTTGAGTCGCTTCGGTCGCTGATGGGGGGTGCAGATGCCTGCTGAGCTGCATTTTTCCCGCAGCGACTCAAGGGATCCTGCCGTCCCCGCGTCTTCAGCCGCTGCCCCCCTTGCCGTGGCGCAGGCGTGTGCCCGCCGGGGCTGGCCCGTGCATCCCCTGGCTTCAGGGCGCAAGACGCCAGCCGCGAATTGCAGTGAGTGCCGCGCCAGCTCCCACGCGCCAGCCAGTTGCCCCTGCATCCGCGCAGGCCGCTGGTGCCACAGCTTCCACGCAGCCACCCTCAACCAACACCGCATCCAGCACTGGTGGGGGCAGCACCCTGAGTTCGGCACCGGCGTCTCCTGCGGTCCGGCCGGCCTGGTCGTCATCGACATCGACGCCCATCACACCGAGCCCCCCGCACGCGACCGGATCCTCCCCGGCATCCCCATCGGCGACCAGGTCGATCTCACCGGACTCGCCAACGGCTTCCACACCCTCGCCGTCCTCGCAGCCCTGCGCAGCCAGCAGAGCCCCGCCGACGACACCACCACCCTGCGGGTGCGCACCCCCTCCGGGGGCCTGCACGTGTGGTACCGGGCAACCGGCAACCGCCAGTGGAAGTCTTCCGCGGGCTCCAGCCCGGGCCGAGCCCTGGCCTGGCAGGTCGACGTCCGTGCCCACGGCAGCTACATCATCGCTCCCGGCACCACCACCCACCACGGCACCTACACTCCCGTCGGCAAGGTCCGCGAACCCGCCGCGCTTCCCCTGTGGCTCGCCCAGGAACTCGACCGCACCGGCCACCTCCCTGCACCTACCATTCCCGCTCCCCGCCCTGTCCCGCCGCGCGCCCAGCACGCAGTTCTTGCCGCCGGTGGCGGCCGCGCCGAGCGCACCCTCGCCGCTGTCCTCGCGCCGGTCGAGGCTTGCGGCCAGGTGGCCGAGGGCGCTGGTTTCTCAGACGTCCTCAACCGCGCGGCCTACACTCTCGGCGGGCTCATCGCCGCGGGCCGTCTCTCCCAGCAGGAAGCCGAGCAGGCCCTCAAGGACGCCGCGGCCGTGGCCCGCCCGGGTCAGGAACTGCGCATCGAGCAGATCATCCGCAGCGGCATCGCCGCGGGCCTGGCAAAGCCCCTTCACGCCGCTGGGAGGCGCCCATGACGTCCCCGGGCAACGAGACACTGTTCGAGTTTGACCCCGAAGCTGTCGCCGCCCAGATCCGCAACCAGGCGGCCGGCGTACCGCTGCCTGCCCAGTCCACCACCGAGCGGCCCGTGGGCGAAGCCACTGCGAACGGTCTGCTGCCGGACACGCTGACCGACCGCGGCAACGCCAAGCTGTTCGTCAAGCTCTACGCCAACGACTACCGGCACGTCCCCAAGATCGGCTGGTACCGGTGGGATACCACCCGCTGGCAGATCGACGAGGACGACACCGTCCAGTGGGCCGCCGGTGACCTCGCCGAGAGCATCGCTACCCACGACCCCCGGGGCTTGGTCACCAGCACCGCCCTGCACAAGCACCGCACCCGTGCCATGTCGACCTCCGGCATCAACGCCATGCTCGCCCAGGCCAGGTCGGCGCCCGGCATGGTGCTCAAACCCGACCGCCTGGACGCCGACCCCTACGCCCTGTGCACCCCGCAGGGAGTCGTCGACCTGCGCACCGGGCTGCTGACGGTCCCCGACCCGAACAAGGACTTCCACTCCCGCTCCACCACCGTCGGCCCGCAGCAGATGCCCATCCCGCGCTGGCAGCGCTTCCTGGCCGACACCTTCGGCGACGACGCCGAAGGCCTGGAAATGATCGACTACCTGCACCTGCTGCTCGGATACTCGATCACCGGTGACGTCGGAGCCCAGATCCTCCCCTTCCTGTGGGGAACGGGCAAGAACGGCAAGTCCGTTCTCCTGGACGTCATGATGAAACTGCTCGGCGACTACGCGGACGCCGCCCCGCCCGGCTTCCTGATGGCCAAGCCGTTCGAAGGCCACCCCACCGACCTTGCCGAACTCCACGGCCGGCGCGTCTATGTCTGTTCAGAGATCAAGCCCGGCGACAAGTTCGACGAGGCCCGGGTCAAACTGCTGACCGGCGGCGACCGCATCAAGGCTCGGCGCATGAGGCAGGACCCCTTCAGCTTCGGACCCACCCACAAGCTCTGGCTGCTGGGCAACCACAAGCCCGAAGTCGGCACGGGCGGCTTCGCCTTCTGGCGTCGCATGCGCCTGATCCCGTTCGAGCGCGTCGTCCCCGACGACCGTAAGATCGACAACCTGGCGGACCTCCTCGTCATGGAGGAAGGCCCCGGCATCCTCGGCTGGCTCATCGACGGCGCCCGCCGCTACCTCGGCGGCGACCGCGACCTCACCGGCCCCGAGCGCGTCCGGATCGCGACGACCGCGTACGCGGAGACCGAGGATCACACCGGCCGCTTCTACGAGGAGTGCTGCCGCCTGGGCCCCGACCTGCGCGCCGAGCAGACGGCGCTCTACGCCGCCTACACAGCCTGGTGCCAGAATGAAGGCGCACTGGTCATGTCCTCGCGCGCCTTCGCCTCTCGCACCCGGGAGCTGGTCGGGCTGGCCTCGCCCAAGGGGATGAAAGTATCCAACCAGCGCAAGTACTACCCGGGCATCGGTTTGCTCACCGACGAGGAGAGGGACGCCGGCGCATGAGTTCCCTGATCGATGTGGACGAGATCAGCCACGAGGTCGAGCTTGTGTGGTTGGAGGACGTCAGCCAGCTCGACTACGTGCGTCAGAGCCTGGACCGTTTGCCCACCCGCAAGGGCAAGCCGCCCTACCATCGCGACGGTCGCATGGTCGGCTACGCGATCCTCGGCCCAAAAGCCAAGGCCTCGCGCGCTTCTGGCACCTTCCGCCGCCGCGTCTTCTGGCTGTTGCCCCACGACCGCGACACCGAGCCCGAAGGGCTGTACGCGAAGAGCGCCCCCGCCGAAGCCGTCGACCCCCGTACCCTCGAACCTCGCGTCAAGGGCTACAAGACCGAACGCTCCGAAGGTGGCCCACCCTCCCGCGCCATGCAGGAACTCGGCATACAGCTGCCTCTGTAACACGTGGTCGGGCGCTCCGAGTGCGCCCGCGTGGGTCTGTGGATTCATGCCGTGTTCGGCGCGGCCAACGTAACCGATCTTCGTTCCACGGCACGGTTCCAAATTCCCCGGCAGTGGTTCGGCCAGATCACCCACTACCACCGCCGCCGAGCCGCCTCCGGCCTCGTCGACCACCTCTTCAATGCGCCGGATGGCAAGCGGGCCGCGAGGGCGGCACACCACAGAGCTTCCGTCGCGGTCAGGGTTGGCGCGGCGGAGCGAGGGCGCCAGGCAACTGCCGACCGAGATCTGGTGGAGTGCACCGCGCCGCAGAAGACGCCCACATCACGCTGGCGCCAGTTCCTCACCGACACTTTTGGCGAGGACACCGAGGGCCGAGAGATGATCAACTATCTGCACCTGCTGCTGGGCTACTCCGTTACCGGAGATGTCGGCGCGCAGATCCTGGCCTTCCTCTACGGCCTGGGCAAGAGCGGCAAGAGCGTCCTGCTCGATGTCATCGTCAAACTCCTCGGCGACTACGCCGACGCCGCCCCACCAGGCTTTTTGATGGCCAAGCAGTTCGACGGCCACCTCACCGACCTGGCAGAACGCCACGGTCGTCGCGTCATTGTCTGCTCCGAGCTCATGGCAGGCGACCGCTTCGAATCCCGCGTCAAACTCCTCACCGGCGGCGACATCATCAAGGCCCGCCGCATGCACCTGGTCCCCTTCGGACACGTCGTGCCCGACGCCGGCAAGGTCGGCATCCTCATCACCGTTGGAAGGCCCCGGCATCCTGACCTGGCTCGTCAACGACGCAGCCCGCTACCTCGCTGGCGAGAAGGATCTGACTGGACCTGAGCGGGTACGCGTAGCGACAACGGCGTATGCGGAGACCAAGGACCACATGGGACGCGTCCTCACCGAGAACTGCAAAACCGACCCCGGACTGCGTGCCGAACAAGAACACCTTTACCTCGCCTACACCCGCTGGTGCGAAGCTGAGGGCGCCACCACGGTCTCCTCCCGTGCCTTCGCCGGCCGCGTCCGCGAGACGCTAGGCATGACCTCCCCCAAGGAGATGGCCACCTCCAGCTCCAAGAAGTACTACCCAGGCATCGGACTGATCGCGGACATCAACGAGGAGAACGCGTGAGCGCCCTGATCGACCCCGAGGACCTCACGCACGAAACCGACCTCGTGTGGCTCGAGGACACGACCTCCCTCGACTACGTCCGCTAGAGCCTCGACCGCGTCCCCAGCCGACGCCGACATCCCCCTACCACCGAGACGGCCGGCTCGTCGGCTACGCCATCCTCGGCCCCGCCGCCAAAGCCTCCCGCGCGTCCGGCACCTTCCTGCGCCGCGTCTTCTGTCTTACCCCCATGACCGTGACCAGCAACCCGACGGCCTCTACGCCACCGGCGCGCCCTCCGAAGCCGTCGCCCCCCGCACTGTCAGTCCCCGCGCCAAGGGCTACAAGACCGAACGCTCCGAAGGCGGCCCGGCGTCCGATGCCATGCGGGAGATGGGCATAACACTCCCTAAGTCATAAGCCGTGGGCGGACGTCGAACGGATCAGAGCCGAGGCCTCACGCTTCGTCGGCAACTGGCCCAGGTCGGTGGCCGATCGTGATGTGGCAGGGTTGACGCAAGTGACCGGCGCAGGCAGAGGAGGAGCACCTGGTGAAGCCACTGAACGACGGTGACCGCTCCCAGCTGCAATCTGTGGCGGAGGACATGGCAGCCTGCACGGCGTCGGGAGACCATCGTGTGGTGCTGCTGTTGCACCGCAATGTACGGTCCGCGTGGGGATGCGGGGGCCTTGACTACCTGCTGCATCTGCTGGCGGAGGACATCGTCCTCCATGCCGGCGCCAGCGCCCGCACACCGTACGCCAAGGTGGTACCGGAAGCCGCGCTGCCCCCCGCCCGCTACCAGGACCTGACTCGCCGGTTCAGTGGACACCAGGAAGAAGGTGCTGAAAACTCCGGCATGGAGGCGTTGTGCCAGATGGCGGCCGCCTATCTCAATGCCGTGCAGCGTGGTGAAGTCGACACAGAGGCAGGCCTGTTGGAGCAGATCCGCAAGGGTAGCCCCGGCGACGAGGACGCAATCCACGCGATCGTGCGAGAGATCGCGGCCCTGCACGTCCCAGCGGCACAGCAGTCTCCCAAGCCGCCCACGTCACCGTGACGCGAACGGCGGAAGTCCCGCACATGTCGTCGGCGTCAGAGACACGCAAGGGCGCCAATAGGGCTGAGACTACGGCGCTATGCTGCCTTGGACCTGATCATCTTGTATGACTACCGCGATGGAGCGTGCGCGGTGACACCAGACTGTGTCTGCCCGCAGACACCGGTGCATCGCCCGCTGCTATCGGGGGCTCGGAGAACTCGTGACTGATCACTTGGATCCCCACAACACGGGCATCGTTCCGCCTCCGGGATGTCCCGCACACAATCTGGGACAGGACGGCATACGCCGCTTGTATGGGCAGGGCGAAGCCGATCCGCGTGCGTTGCACGAGGAGTTGCGTCGTGAGCACGGGCCTGTGGCTCCGGTGCTGCTGCATGGGGATCTGCCGGCCTGGCTGGTGCTGGGCTACGACGAACTCAAGCAGGTGACGAACCGCCCTCTCCAGTTCACCCGTGACTCCAGCCAATGGTCCATGTTCCAGCGTGGCCAGGTGCCGGCCGACTCCCCGCTTCGGCCGACGCTGCAACCCCAGCCGGTGTGCGTCTTCGCCGATGGGGAGGAACACGCGCGGTTGCGCGGGGCGGTCACCGACAGCCTGGAGCAGTTCGCGCTGCGCGGCATCCGCCGCTACACCGTCCGCTACGCCCGGCAGCTGATCGACGAGTTCGCCGCCGACGGCCGGGCCGATCTGATCAGCCAGTTCGCCGAGCGGCTGCCGATGATGGTAATGACCTGGCTGCTGGGCATGCCGGAGGCCAACAGTCCCCAGCTGGTCAGTGCGGCCCTGGACCTGATGCGACTGAGCGAAACGGCGATGCAGTCCAACGCGTTCCTTGTCGAGACGCTGCGTGACCTGGTCAGGCGCCGGCGGGACAAGCCGGGCCATGACCTGCCGTCGATGCTGCTGGCTCACCACTCCGAGCTCACCGAGGATGAGGTCCTTCAGCACCTGCGGCTGATTCTGGTGGCCGCGAACGAGACCACGGTCAACCTGATGGCCAACACGCTGCGCATGGTGCTGACCGACCGGCGCTTCAGGGCGAGCCTGTCGGGCGGGCAGATGACGCTGCCCGATGCCTTGGATCAGGTCCTGTGGGACGCCCCGCCGATGTCGGTGGTCCCGGGGCGCGTGGCGAAAGAACGGGTCATGCTGGGCAATTACGAGATTCAGCAGGGGGACCTTCTGCTGCTGGGTCTCGCGGCCGGCAACGTCGACCCGGCCCAGCGTCCCGACCTGGCCAAGCCGCTGCACGGCAACCGGGCGCACCTCGCCTTCAGCAGCGGGCCGCATGAGTGCCCTGGCAGGGACATCGGCCGGTCGATCGCCGAGGGAGCCATCGACACGCTTCTGGCGCGGCTTCCCGACCTGCACCTCGCCGTGGATGAGGGGGAACTCGTCACGCGGAGTTCATGGTTGACTCAGCGCCAGGAGGGGCTCCCGGTGCAGTTCGCGCCGAGGCAGACCGAGGACACGAAAACCCGCCTGCCTCTTCCTCCGACGGCCGGGACCTTGGTTCCGGTGCCCGCGCAGTCGGCCCCCGCACGGGTTGACGAGGGTGCACGTCGCCCGTGGTGGAAGCGCCTGATGGGCACGTCAAGCTGACACCTCCTGTTCATCTGACGCCTCATGATTCCCGCGTCTTCACGTGAGACACAGTGGTTGAGATTCCGGTCGATCAGTACGATGCCGACCGGACAATCACCCTTGGCATGAGCAGACCACAGGGCGTCGAGATGAAGGAAGCAGCCGTGGGGCCCGATCTCATACCCGCCCTGTGGGCTCCCATCCCACCGGCAATCCACCCCCGGCACGCGGACATCAACGCCGCGACGACCCGCTGGGCACACGCCTACAAGGTGGGCTCCCCGCAGCTGCGCGGCCGCCTGGTCACCCAGGACATCGGCCGTTTCGCCGCACGTATCCTCCCCCAGGGCGACGAGAACGTCATCACGCTGCTGTCGGACTTCGTGCTGTGGCTCTTCGGCGTCGACGACGGCCACTGCGAAGAAGGCACGCTCGGGCGAAGACCGGGAGAACTCACCGCCACCCTGCACGAGCTGCTGCGCATAGCCCAGCAGCCCCAGGCGCCGATGCTCGTCGACGATCCTCTGGCCGCGGCGCTGCGCGACCTGAGCCGCCGTGTCGACCGCCACGCCACCCCCGCCCAGGCGACCCGCTGGGTCGATGCGCTGCGCGAGTACTTCTGGTCGGTGGTCTGGGAGGCTCACCACCGTGCGGCGGGAACGGTCCCGAGCCTGAGCGACTACACCCTGATGCGCCTGTACGACGGAGCCACCACGGTAGTGCTGCCGCTGCTGGAGATGGGCCACGGCTACGCGCTGGACGCCGACGAACGCGACCACCCAGCCGTACGCGCCGCCGGCGAGATGGCCTCCTTCGTCATCACCTGGGACAACGACCTGCTCAGCCACCACAAGGAGCATCACTCAGGCGACTACTACCTCAACGTCATCCGCGTCCTGGAGCACGAGACCGGCTGCACCACCAACCAGGCCCTCGCCACTGCGGTGGCCCAGCGCGACCGCGTGCTGCGCCTCTTCCTGCGCCTGCGCACACACCTGCAAGCCCATGCCGGACCAGAGCTGTGCCAATACCTCGACAGCCTGGGACAGTTCATCCGCGCCAGCCAGGACTGGGGCATCACCTCCCTGCGGTACACCACCCCCGACGATCCGGCGCCGCTGCCCAGCGCCTTCCGCAGCGAACCCACCGACGACAGCGACGACCCGCTGGACATCCCGGTCATCCGCGAGTGGTGGTCCCTGCTGCCCGCGACCTCGCACGAGACCGTCTCCGCCTACCTCGCCCCCATGACCGGGCGGCTCACCCACCATCAACAGGAAGGTTTCTTCGGTGTCACGACGTGACGCACTGGGCGTACCCCGCGCCCCGGGCGGCCTGCCCCTGCTGGGCCACACCCTCAAGCTGGCCCGCGGTCCGCTGCCGTTCCTGCGCTCGCTGCGTGACAACGGCGACCTGGTACGCGTCGATCTGGGCACGATGCCGATGTACGTCGCCACCAGTGCCGACCTGATCCGCGAGATCACCACCACCCAGGCCCGCTCCTTCGAGAAGGGCCGCCTCTACGACCGGGTCCAGCCCCTGGTCGGCAACGGCCTGGCCACAGCGAGCGGCGACACTCACCGCCGCCACCGGCGGCTGATACAGCCGGTCTTCCACCACGAGCGCATCTCCGCCTACGCCGAGATCATGAGCGACCGGGCCCGCGCTCTGTCCGAATCCCTCAGCCATGACCAGAGGATCGAACTCCTCGACGTGATGGGGCACTTCACGATCGAGACCCTCGCGGCGACGATGTTCTCCGCGGACATAGGCCGCTCGGCCGTGGAATCGGTCCGCCGCGACCTGCCCGTCATCCTGCGCACCATGCTCGTACGCGCCGCATCCCCCACATTCCTGGACTGGCTCCCTATCGGCCCCAACCGGGCCTTCGACCGCGCCGCCGGCACCATGCGACAGGTCATCGACGAGGTCATCGCCACCGCCCGCCAGGCCCAGGGCGGCGAACGGACCGACCTGCTGTCTCTGCTCCTGGAAGCGCGCACTGACGAAGGCGAGGGCTTGAGCGACGAGGAGGTCCGCGACGAACTCGTCACGATACTTTTCGCCGGCACCGAGACCACCGCCTCCACCCTCACCTGGGCGCTGCACGAGCTGGCGCACGCTCCGCAGGTGGAGGAGGAAGTTCTCGCCGAGATCGACGACGTCGTCGGGACAGGACCCGTGACCATCGAGCACGTCAGCCAGCTCCACACCATCCGCCGCGTGCTGGACGAGACGATCCGCCTGCACGGTGTGACCCTGCTGATGCGCCGTACGGTCGAACCGGTGGATCTCGGCGGCCACAGCCTGCCCGCCGGTGCCGAGATCGCCTTCAGCCTCTACGCCCTGCACCGTGATCCGGCCCTCTACCCCGAGCCGGACCGCTTCGACCCCGACCGGTGGAAGCCCGAGCGCCACAGCGACCTGCCGCGCCATGCCTATGTGCCCTTCGGCAGCGGCAACCGCAAATGCATCGGCGACGCCTTCTCCTGGACCGAGGCCACCATCACCCTGGCGACGCTCCTGTCCCGTTGGCAACTGCGGCCGACCGGGGAGCACACCACCCGCGAGGCCGCTTCCGCCATGGCGCACCCCGACCGTGTACCCATGCGGATCGTCGCCCGCGATCACTAGCAACAACGGGGCCGTGGCAGGTGATGAGTCGTCCGTCACCTGCCACGGCCCATATGAGGTGCCGACCCCTGTACGGCGCCTCAGACTGTGGTGTCGAGATGGACGGAGAGGTTGTCAATGCCCTGCAAGGCGATCGAGTTGAGCGCCTTCGGCGTTTTGGCCAATCGCATGGTGGGGAAGCGGGTGAACAACCGGCGCAGCGCGATTTCTGCCTCGGCTCGTGCCAGTTCCGCGCCCAGGCAGCGGTGTATCCCGGATCCGAACGCCACATGGCTCCGGTCGGCGCGGGACAGGTCGAAGGTGTCAGCGCCTTCCTCGTCCGGGGTGTAGCCGGCAGCCGCGATACCCACGATCACCGCATCCCCGCGGCGTACGTGCGCGTCCGCGATCACCAGGTCCTCAGTCGCGTACCGCATGAGCGCGTAGCGCACCGGTGAGGTGTGCCGCAGGCTCTCCTCCACCACCCTGGCCCAGGTGTGTGTGCCGTCCAGCACCAGCGCGAGCATGTCCGGGCGCTGTAGCAGGGCGTAGGCGGCGTTGCAGATGAGATTGACGGTGGTCTCGTGCCCCGCGCTGATCAGCAGCAGTAGGTTGTCGATCAGTTCCTCGTCGCTGCGGAAGCCGTCGCCGTCGTCGCGTGCCCGGACGAGTCGGGATGTGAGGTCGTTGCCTGGCTCGCGGCGTCGCTGGGCGACCAGGTCGCCCAGCACCTGGCGGATGGATGCCATCGCGGACGCGGCCTCGCCTTGAGTGCGTACCGAGAGCAGGGCCTCGAACGGGCCGCGCATCAGGGTCGATGAGCGGTCGTCGACGCCCATGTAGTCGCAGATGACGCGCACCGGCAGGGGATAGGCAAAGCTTTCCCGCAAATCGACGGGGACGCCGGGCGATTGCGCGGATGCGATGGCCAGGCGTTCCAGCAAGCCGTCGGCCACGTATGTGATGCGGTCGGGTGAGCGTTTTGACCTGGGCCGTGGTGAAGGCTGGATGGACCAGGGAGCGAATCCGCTGGTGATCCTTGCCGTCTTGAAAGAGCATCCCCCGCCCGCCGACCAGGCCGAACAACTCCCAGTTTTCTTGCACCTCGCCCGTTTGGACGGCGCGCCAGATCTCGATCCTTTTGGCGAGTCGGTCATCGCCGAGGACGAGGCGGGCCGTCTCCTCGTCGGTAGTTGTCCACGCTGCCACTCCGCCGGGCAGCTCAACGGGGACGAACTGTCCGTGCTCACGGAGGCGCGCCGTCTCCGCGTGCACCTCGCCGATGCTCGGATCGAGCAGATGGGGGCATGACTGCGAGCTGGTTATGGAGGTCTCTCCGTATGGGGGGTTGGGGGGCCGGCTTCGCAAGGGAGGCAGGGCTCGACCATGCGCGGCGCGCTCGGGAACGAAGGGGTGATGCATGTGCGGATGCAGGGCTTAAGGAGCGGGTGGTTGCGTGGTGAAGATGGGATCGGGGAGCCAGCGTACGGGGCCGGTCACGATCGGTTTCGCGGGCACGAACCGCACGGGCAGGTTCCGGGGGCAGGGCCCCCATCGTGTCGGGTCGTAGAGCAGTTCACGGCGAGGAACCGTGAGGCGAAGGTGGCGGAGGCGGTTGCGTAGTGCGCAGACCGCCGTCTCAACGGTCGTCTCCGTCAGCAAGCTCAAGGCGCGGTGCGCTGCCTCTTCCGCCTGGTCATGATGGTGGGTCCGGTTGGCCGTGGTTTGGCTCGTTGTCGGTTGAAGGCGGCTGCGCGGTGGGGTGGTGGTTGTCTCCGTCGGAGGCTGCTGGGCGCCGCGCGCGGTCTCGTCGACCAGGTCATCGTCGAGAGCCTGCCCGATGCACGTTGTCGCATCGGCGCTGAGCGTCATCAAGAGTGTGCGGGCCTGCCAGGTGATCTCGTCCGCAGAGGCAGCCGGGGAATGATGCAGCATCCAGGAGACCAGATCCGGCCCCGGCACGGACGTCTTCTCGGCGACGAGCTGGCGGAGGCGATCATTGAGCTTTGCCGACGAACGGGCAGCACGCGGCCGCCGATCACATATGTCTCGGACACTGTGCTGGACCGCCGCGGCGTAGCGCTCGTCCATGCCGAGCAGCCCCATGGCGACCAAAAGCGGCAGGCGTGTCGCGTAGTCGGCTATCAGGTCGGCCCGGCCAGCCGGGCCGACGACGTCGATCAACTCGTCGGCGAGCTGTGTGACGTACTCCTCGAAACGGGGGCCGACGTCATGCACCGCCTTGGTGAGGGCGATGTCGCGTATGTGGTGCGGGCCGGTTCCGCCGGCATCAGGTAGCGACACGAAAGCTCCGCGGGAGTCAGTGGAGTTGGGTGCTGGAGCTGTCCGATGCATGTCTGTGGCGCCCAGCAAGGACCACCGTCAGCGCGCCTTCTGCGTCCGGGTGGAACCGATGCCTACTATCCCACACGGAAAATGTGATTAACATTCTGGTATTCACTTTCATGCCCGTGGCACACTCGCGGGTGCACGGAGATCGTGAAGGGGGACACCAGGTGCCGATGAGCAACCAGGCGACCGTGGCGCAGACGGTGATCGCGCGACGGCTCCAGGCCCTGCGCGAGCACTCGAACGTCGACCTTTCAGAAGCCGCAGCCTTGTTGGGCACCAGCCACATGACCATCCGCCGGATGGAAAACGCGGAAAGCGCCTTCAAGATCCCCTACGTCGCTAGCCTGCTGGCCCGGTATGGCCTCAACGAGAAAGAATCTGCCGAGTTCCTTGCAGACGTGCGCGCGGCAAGGCAACCCGAGTGGTGGGAAGACGACTACAAGGACGTCGTTCCCCCCTCCTGCACGCGCCTCCTGAGCCTGGAAGAAGCCGCGCAGACCATCCGGGGATATGCCCCGCAAACGGTTCCGGATCTGCTCCAGACGGAGGACTACGCCCGCGCCGCGCTCCAGGCTCAAGATCAGGTTTTGGACGCCGAAGCGGTCGAGCGCCGTGTCGAGTTGAACGTCCAGCGTCAGCAGCGGTTCCTGTCGGGAGAGGGGCGGCGCGGACTTCTGGAGGAGAAGGGCGACTTCAAACCTCAGGTCCTGTATCTGATCTTGGATGAGACGGTGTTGCGGCGCGCAGTTGGCGGCCGCCAGGTCATGCGGGCGCAGCTTCAGCACCTGATCGACCTCGCGGAAGGGGCTTGGGAGCAGAAGGCGGCCAAGGCAAGCATCCGCCTTCGGGTCCTGCCTCACAACGCCGGCGCGTCGCTCGGCACGGGGGAGCCCTTCTACCTGTTCCGGTTCCGGTTGTACGACCTTCCTGACGTCGTCGTCCGCTTCAACCTGGAGGGAGGTGAGTACCTTGAGAAACCAAAGATCACAAGCGCCTACCTGGAACATCTCGACCGCACGAATAGCCGTTCCACCGATTTCCGCGACACCCCGGACGTCCTGCGGGTGATTCAGCGCGAACTGTGGGACGGGTGACGGCTGACGAGGTGAGGAGGAACGGGCACACACGGGAGGAAATATGACGAGCAGCGGCCACGAATCCGCAGACGACAACGAGGCGCGAGCGCCCCGAACACAGCGCCCCGCAGGGGTCTACTTCGCGCTGCTCGGGACCCCCGGCTTCTTCCGCGACGATATGGCGGTCGCTGAGGGGATCATCCAGGACTACGCGAAACACGGGCTCGACGCCCGGGCCAGCGCCTGGTCGGCACGTCATTGCTCGGAGCGCATGATGTACCACCTCGCCAAGGACCTCGGCATCCGACAGTTCCTCGACCTGGGCGCCGGTTACCCGATAGAGCCCGACCTCCATCAGATCGCCCGACACGTGTCCCGCGATGTACGGGTGGTCTGCGTCGACTCCGACCCCTTCGTGCGTGACTACTGGGAGATCGAGCTGAGCACGAGCCCAGCAGAGCACGTCACGTTCTTGTACGCCGATGTGACCGACCCACAGGCGGTCCTCACCTCTCCCCAGGTCACCCAGATGCTGGACCTGAGCCAGCCCATCGGCCTGCTGCTCAACAACGTGCTGTGTTTCATCCCAGACTCCGCCCAGCCCCACGATTTCGTGGCCCGCTACGTGGACGCGCTGGCGCCCGGGAGTTACATGACGCTCAACCATCCGACAGGCGATCTGCGCGACATGGGCAAAGTGGTCGATGTCTACAACGCCAACAGCGACGAAGGCCCCCTGCACCTACGAAGCCGCGACGAAATTTTGCGGTTCTTCACAGACAGCGGACTTGACCTGACAGGCCCCGGGTTGGTCATGAGCCACTCCTGGCGACAGGACATCGTGGTGCCGCATATCGAGGGCACACCCGTGATGTCGCGCGTCAGGACCTTCCAGATCAGCGACCTGGAGGACTCGAAGTACGCGGCCGTCGGCCGTAAACCTGCCCGTTGACCACAGATGACGACAGCCACTCGTCGATAGGAGGACGGTATGGCGACGAGCTTGCCTGAAGATCAACAGGCGAACATCGTGCACCGGAACCAGCCACGACGCCTCGCGATGCCCTCCGAAGCAACGCAGGGCATCTACTTCCCGACTCCCAGTACCTCGACCACCGAGGTAATCGTTCCCATGAACGGAGGCGCTCGCGTGGGGCACTGAACAACACCGATCCCGCATCGGGACTGTTGCGACCAGTCCCGGCCAGGCACCGCAAGTAAGACGTGGTGGTTCCAATAGCCACCGCAGGCTCAGCCCGAGTTATGCAACACCCATCCCAATGCACCAACAGGCGCTCCGCCAGGCGTGTTGCGCCCACGCCTCGCTCAGGAGCCCCACCGAGGAGGCTGGGCGTGCCTCCCTCAGGGTGCGCCCAGCGCCAATCTCTACCCCCCAACCGAGCCCTCGACCCTATTACACAAACTGGACATGACCTGTGAGAGGTGATCAAGAATAAGGGTGACCCGCGTGATTCGTGACGCGCGGAAGAGTCACTGATACACACCCCGGGGGGGCACCCCGCGGGGCCATACGAAAACTGAATCCGAGGCACTGTCAGCGATCGGTTTGGTCGCCAGTGAGCTGACCAGAGCCTCTTCCACTGACGTCGGCGGTATCGCCCGATGCGGGCTTTGTGCTGCCTGACGTCATTCAGTTCTGGAGACCATCATAGCCACAGGTCCCCGGGCCGGCACATCCTTGCCTCAAGACGGTGTGTATCACGCACCGTTCATCGGCATACTCACAGCCGCGCCCGTCCCCTACCAGACGGCGGTCACCGAGCCGCTGTTCACAGTCACCGCCCCGCCGAAGCAGGCAGAGCGCTCGGCAGACAGCACGAAGGAGCGAGCCCGGGTGGCTGCCCTCCTGCTCGACGACTTGCTCTTCGCGGCTCCGGTCTTCTGCATCGACAGCGGAAACTCGAAGGTCGTCACGGACCGGCCGCTGAGGTTCCTCAGTGAGGCCGCTGACCTCGTACGCACCGGCAAGGCTGCGTCCTACGTCGCCACGCTCCGAGAGAGCGTCGTCGCCATCGACATCGACGGCGACGACGAGGACGAGGACGAGGACTGGAGCATCTCCGCGCTCGAACACCTGACGAACCACGCCGAGGAACTCGGCGGCTGGTCTATCAAGCGCCGGTCCGGCGGCGGCGCAGGGCGCTGGCACCTCATTGCCTGCCTCCGCAGCCAGGCCGCGCGGGACGCGTTCAAGGCGACCGTGGACACCATCCGGGACCACTGGGGTGCGACGGCCCGGCAGATCGACTGGCGCCGCACTCTGCGGCCGTTGTCTGCACCACATCGCAAGACCAGCCGTGTCGACCTTCCCGAGTCCATCGAGGGCGCCGCTGACGCATTGCCGACATGGGCGATGAACATGCCCCGCGTCAGCCGCCCGGCCACCCTCGGGAAGGTAACTCCTGCCATTCCCAGGCAGCGGCGCCTGTCCGCAATCCCCAACGGTGAGTTCTGGGACCGCCTTCGCACCCCTGGCGCCGACTACTACCTGGACCGCTCGCTGAGCGAGTTGCTTTCCACCGCCCGGCTGATCGTCGCCGGGTACGACAACGAAGCGGCCTGGAAAGTCGTCGCCAACCCCCAGCACCGCGGTTTCGCCCGCGCCCGGCAGCGCGGCCACCGCTGGTGGGTCAAGCACGCCTGGAACCCGGCCGTGCAGTACGTCGACAGCAACCGCGGCCGTACCGGAAAGTCGCCGGCCGCGCGCTGGAAGAGCCTCACGGGCCCGCTGCTGGCGGGCGTACGCACGCTCTTCTGGGACAACTGGACGCCCAGCACCCGGCACAGCCGGGAACACATCCTGGCGGCCATCGGTGACCGCATGGCACGGCAGGGCCTGGCCTGCCGCCCGCTGCCGGAGCGGGACTTGGAGAACGACACCGGGAAGTCCAGGAACACGATCCGGGATGCCCTGGAGGCGTTCACCGCGGCTGGCGTGCTCATACGCACCCGCACCTACGACCAGAGCATGGGCCCAAAGGCATCGCACGAGTTCAGCCTGAACCTGCTCACCCTCGACTTCCGTGCTGAAACTTCTGAACCACCTTGTAGTCACACCCCCGCCCCCCGCAGCCGCTCCTGGTTCAGCCTGGCTACCACCCTGGCCCTCCACCCCCGCCCCCACACGGTCACCCAGCTCTTCCACCTCAGCGGCTACACCCCCACGCCCCACCCGACCCGCCAGCAGCTGGCGAACGTAGAAACGGGCCTTCAGACGCTCCGCACGCTCCGCGTAGCGCGGTCGACAAAGAACGGGTGGGAGTTGACCGGACAGGCCGCGAGGGAGCTGCGGTCAATGAAGAAGAGGAAGGCAGCGACGGCGGCCCGGATCGAGAAGGAGCGGAGGGCCTTCTCGACCGTCTGGGAAGCCACCAGGGAGAAGCTGCGGCGCCGCTGGGAGAAACAGAAGGCAAGGGCCCTGGAGCGACGTGCAGCGAGCGACCACAAGCGTCGTGAGCAGTGGTGGGCGCGCCATCCCCAGGGGAACAGAAGAGCAGTCGTACGGAGTTTCTTCGTCAACGACCGCATGACGCGGCTGGCGCGCACCACACCACAGTCCCGGCACCAACAGCCCGTCAGATTCCCACCAGCGGCGATCCGGCCTTAGCCCACGATCTGGCATGGTGTACCCGCGTGCCCAGGCGCTTCGTCTCGACGTGGACAAGCGGCTCGACCTAGGGCTGTCGGTCAACGTGCCGCGTCCTCGCTTCGCCGAAGCCACCGCCGCAGTGGTTGTCTATGGCCAGCTAGGTTGGGCATGCTGGCCACACCTGCACACTTCGGTAAACACTCAGATGCGGGGGACAGCATCATGACTGATGCGAACGACGTTCGCGAGCAGCAATGCCGGGCCGTGGATGAAATCCTGGCCAGCAGGCAGTTCAAGCTCCCGCTCGTGGGCATGATCGAGAGGGAGCAGTGCGCCCACCTCGGTAGTGGCGGGGCGCCTCGTGGCCCAGGGCGGGGCGACGGCAGTGGCTGATCCCGTCGGTTGGATGATCCGCCGGGGCCTGCCGCAGCGCCAGTCCTGCGGCGACGCACGCTGCGACGAGGGCCTGCTGCTTGACTCGGGCCGGGAGTGCGTGACCTGCGCGGACGTCATCAGCTACCGCCGCGCCCGACGGCACCGGGTCGCAGCCACAGTCGACGCGGCGATGCCCCATGCCTCCGAGCCGGAGCGCCAGGCGGAGACCGAGCGGCGGCTGCACGAGGTTGTCGCCGCGGAGGCCTATGCGAAGGCGCGGTACCGGGAGCAGTTCCAGACGCGTCAGAATGCCGTGGCGAAGCTGGACACGCCTGTGGCCTCGGCCGTGCTGTCCACGCCGCGCCCGGCGGCTGTGCCGGAACCGCAGGCCGAGGACGCAGACCAGGAGCGGCTCGTCCTCGAGGACCTGACCCCCGAGCAGATCCGCACCTGGCGGGTGCGGGCAATGAAGGACCACCAGGTGGTGTTCGACCACATCGACTCATACGGCGAAACCTCAGCAAAGCGCCTGTTCACCCACCCACTGGTCAACCAGGTACAGCGCCTGACAGGCACCCACCACCTGGTGCTCGCACACACCGCCTGGGAGACGGTGTGAGTGGCGATTTGTCTGGCATCGGCCCGGCACGCGTCGCCCTGCGGGCTGCTCGTCGCACTCCGCCATCAGCAGCTCCGCGAGCAAGCCACGGTAGGCCATCTGGTCCTTGGCCGCCTGGTCGGCGATCTCGGCGAACTCGTGGCGGGCCGATAACAGCCGCAGCAGACGGCGGGCGGTGGGTAGTTACCATGTTCACTGCTGTCCAGTCGACGGGTTGGGCACCCGGTGACGATTCCCCACGTACCGCCACCGGCGTCGTCACTCGCTGTCGACGTCCTGCGTGCACGGGTTGCATGGTGTAGGTCAGGCCGTAGGTGTGTTGTCGGCCGGGCCGAGGTCGGCGCGGATGGCATCGCTGTCGGCGGCGCTGCCGGGGATGACGATTGGTTCTTGAGCCGTTGCATGCGAAGGCACGGTTGACGTGGGGAATCCGGCGCGTGGCCGTCGTCGCCAAGGTCTGTCTGGCGGATGCTGGGCAGGCTGACCGGACGCCCGTCGCGGTCTCCGACGTGGCGTGGACGCTGCCGCTGGCCAACCTGCTGTACACGGCATTGATGGGCCAGTTCACGGCAACGAGCGCAACGCGGTGTGGCGCACCTTCCTCGGCTCGGGCGGCCGCGTTCGCCACACTCCCCAGGACCGGCGCGAGCTCGAGGTCGCTCAGGTCTTCGAGTCGCGTTCGGCGATGAGTCGATATCCGTCGGACCAGCGGCTGCGGTGTCTGGTCGCGGGATCTACGCGCGAACAGTCGCCGGTTTCCGGAGCCGTAGGCCGGCACGTGGCGGCACACAAGACCGTCGATCACCCACAGGTGGGCGCCTTGACGCTGGATTGCGACCTGCTCAGCGTCGCGGGCAGCGAGCTGCGCATCCTGGTCTACACGGCCGAACCTGACACCGAGGACGCCGAACGCCTCGCCCTGCTCACCGAGATCGGCACCCAGGCGCTCGTCGGATAGATGTCCCGCACGCCGCAAGCGGCCTTGGCGACTGTGACGTGTAGGCGCCTCTCCTGCGACCGTCCGGGCCTCGGACACCTGCCAGGTCAGCACTGACACCTCGGGCAACAGCGCGCGACGACGGCGCAGCCGGCCCGCCGCCTGGCTGAACAGGGGCACCGGCCACTCGGCGTGCATCCACGCCCGCCTATGCAGGACGTACACAATCTCCAGCCCCACTCGGCGTCCTCATACGGACGGTAGCCGTACGAGTCCCGCATCTCCCACGCGTGCTCGTACGCCGTCTTCGACCGCTCCGCGTACCGCTTCACGCACGACGGATCCTCGACGCCCAACTGCGCGGCCAGGGCCGACCACCAGACATGGCACGGTGAGGGTCCTCCAAGAACAGCCCGACGTAACGGACCGTGCTTCTCTGCACTAGGGCGCGTATCGGGTTGTGATCAGGAGGTGGTCTGCGTGAGGTCTTTGATCCAGATCATCGAGGCACGTAAGTGGAGGCCGGCCAGGATCCCACCGTCGAAGGTGCGGCCGCAAGGCGGCGGGACGCAGGACACGCCTGATGAGACGGTGTTCGCGGCCATCATCTACGTCTTGGTCAGCGGCTGTGCCTGGCGGGCCCTGCCATCGTGCTTCGGGATCTCGAAGTCGACCGCTCACCGCCGGTTCCTGATCTGGTCCAGAGCTGGTGTCTGGGGCCGTCTGACCAAGCGGTGCTGCACCGGCTCGACGATGCCGACCTGATCGATGTCACCCGCGTGGTCCTCAACTCCGCCCATGTCAGGGCTAAAAAGGGGGTGAACACACAGGTCCGAGCCCCGTGGACCGGGGCAAGCCGGGTTCCAAAATGCACATCCTGTCGGACGCGAACGGACTGCCCCTCCTCGTCGGCGTCTCGGCTGGCAACACTCACGACAGCCGAAGGACTGGAGCCCATGGTCGAGGGTCACCAAACGAGACACGACCCTCACCGCGGCTGGTACTTCAAGCCCCGGCGCCTGCACGCGGACAAAGCCTACGACCGTGCTGAACTACGCAAATGGCTTCAGTGGAAGCGCATCGGAGTACGGATCGCCCGCAAAGGCATCGAGTCCAGTGAACGATTAGGGCGACGCCGCTGGGTCATCGAACCGACCATGTCGCGGCTGTCCGGCTACCGCCGCCTCAGTCCCCGCTACGAACGCAATCCCCGCAACTACCTGGCCTTTCTCGAACTTGCCGCGGCCATGTGCTGCTACAAACGTCTCGTCCGCCTCACCATGTAGGACACGGTCTAAGAGCCACGGCCAGTCGGATGCCCGCGGCCTTGCCCGGCTGCTTGGCGAAGGTCAGGGGCCTGCTCCGAGCATTCGAAGCCAACCTGAACAGTACGTTGTAAGTTCCGCCCTTCGCTCCGGTCCCAGTGACAACTCTGCCATCACCCGTGAGTGGCATACGGAAGGGGCCTCGTACGCGGTTAGCATCAGTATCTTCGTCGACTACTGGAGTTCACTGCTATGTCGTTGCCACGCCTCGGAGTTGTCATCGTGACGATGGGCACTCGCCCGCGAGAGCTCCAGGATCTGCTTGCCTCAGTGGAGAAGCAGGACATGCGTGCCGCGAGAGTAGTGCTGGTTGGAAACGCCACGCCCCTCACTGACATCTCGGCTGATGTGACCAAGATCCCGCTGAATGAGAATCTGGGCTGCCCCGGCGGCCGCAACGTTGGTCTGAAGATGTTGCAAGAGTCGGGCGACGTCGATGTTGTGGTCGAGCTGGACGACGACGGCCTGCTCATTGCCGACGACGTGTTCCGCAAGGTCCAGCACTTGTTCGCGGAGGACCCCAAGCTGGGCATCATCGGCTTCAGGGTTGCTGACGAGCACGGGCACACAGAGCGACGCTGGGTGCCCCGCCTGCGCGCTGACGATCCGATGCGCCGTGGCTTGGTGACCGCGTTCCTCGGTGGCGGACACGCCTTCTCGATGCACATGCTCAACGAGATCGGTCTATGGCCGTCGGAGTTCTTCTTCGGGCACGAAGAGTCCGACCTAGCCTGGCGTGCGCTCGATGCAAGATGGAAAATTCTCTACGAGCCGGCACTCGTCCTTCAGCACCCAAAGACATCACCAGCCCGGCATCCGGCCTACTACCGGTTCACAGCCCGGAACCGTGTATGGCTCGCCCGCCGCCGGCTTCCTCTTCCCTTGATTCCAATCTATCTCGGAGTGTGGATCTTCCTTACCATGGCACGTATCCGGTCCCTCCTCGGCCTGAAAGCATGGTGGGGCGGCTTCATCGAGGGCATGCGCACGTCGTGCGGCCCGCGCGAGCCGATGAGGTGGCGCACCGTGTGGCAGATGACCAGGTTGGGCCGCCCACCAATCCTCTGAAGATCGTCGGCCGCAGCCTAACCACCAGCGCAGGAGGAACTTTTGAGAACGGCCGAACACGTTCCCTATCAACTCCGTTCCACAGGCTTCGGCAATCGCGCGGTGGCAGCCTTGTCGTGGACGTCGAGCGCCTTGGCGATTACGCGACTCCGGGCTCGAAAGACGAGCGACGGATCAAAGGGGACAGGCCGTTCTGCGGTGGGATGCCGACCCCGCACGATCCCGGCTGCCCTGGGTAGCGGCCCCGAGAGGACCCACCAGGCTTCTGCTGAGGGCCTTTGGGTCGGCTCGTTTCGAGTGACTTTGTCAGTCAGGCGCCGTGTGCTCAATCACCCTGCTCAGCGCAAGGATAGAGCCGCTTCCGTTTATGGGCTGCGTGAAAGCGGCAGTACTCCTTGAAGTCTCCGTTGGCCATCATCGCGCGGAGGGTGAGGACGCCGGCCGGAGATGTCCGTCCGATCAGATGAGGGCAGGTGCTTCGGCCGACGCCGACCATTGTTCACGACGACGGACAGCACCGCGGCCGGAGCCGCATTCTGGCTTCTGAGCTGTCATCATCCCCGCCACGGTAGTCCGCTGGTTGTGTGAGGGCTAGGGAACTTGCTGCGCGTCAGGGCCGGTTCGAGGAGTTTGCCGGGGAGGTGTTCGCGCAGCTGGTGCGGCGGGATCAGAGTGAGAAAGGCGCCTGGTATCTGCGGGGCTGCTGCCCATGGTGAGGCCACCGAACTCCACCAGCCCACCTACAACGGACTTGAGCCCAGGTCCCTTCCGCGTTACCGCAGTCGGCCGGTGTCCTTGCGTGACCACATGCTGGGCACAGGACAAGGCCAGGGACGGATCCTGACCTGGCGCAAGGGCTCCAAAGCCGCAATGAGCTCACCCTTCGTGCTGGTGCCGTCAGCCTTGCCGGACGTCGGCTCAAACCCGCCGCGGACGGCACGATCGGTCTGAGCCGGCTGATAGCCCAGCCGCCCGAAGACGGGGACGAGCCGTGCAAGTGCTGGATAGGGAAGGAACAGGGCCCGCCGCGGCTGGTGACGGATGACATGTGGGGTCGGATCGAACCGCTGCTGCCGATTCGCACTCGGGAGGGAGCCAAGCAAGTGCCTGCAAGGTGTCCTATTCCCGCTGCACACGGATATGCAGCGGGACTGGTGGCTGCAGGAGCTCGGCTTCGGCTCCGGGATGACCTGCTGGCGTCGGCTGCGGGACTGGAACCAGAGCGGGTCTCCGGCTACGGGCGCCACATGTTCATCTGCCAATCGAGGAACAGATCGTCTATCTCGGAAAGGTCACCCGTGGTGAACTGAACGGAGTTGATGGCATCAACGTTCTCGCGCAATTGAGCAACACTTGAGACCCCAATCGCTGTCGAGGTCACGCGTTGATCTTTGAGGGCCCAGGAAATAGATAATTGCGCAAGGGTTTGACCTCGCCTATCCGCCAATGCTTGAAGTAGACTCAATCTATCAAGAAAATCCACAGTAATGACTTTAGGTTTGGGGTGTTTGCCAAGGGCTGCACGGGAATCACGTGAAATTCCCTGGAGGTATCTATTCGAGAGTAGCCCTTGAGCCATCGGCGCAAAGGAGACGCACCCTACGCGCTCCTTACCTAAGGCGTCGAGTAGCCCGTCTTCTTCGATCCAGCGGTTTACGATTGAATACGAAGGTTGATGGATCAATGTTGGCATATTCAATCTCCGCGCAATCTGAATGCAAGTGTGCGTATCCGCAACATTGTAAGATGAAATACCGGCATGCCTAGCCTTGCCCTGACGAACGGCAAGAGCTAGCGCACTCATCGTTTCCTCGAGTGGGGTATCCATGTCGCGTCG
Organism: Streptomyces natalensis ATCC 27448; assembly: GCF_000935125.1. Classification (GTDB taxonomy): domain Bacteria; phylum Actinomycetota; class Actinomycetes; order Streptomycetales; family Streptomycetaceae; genus Streptomyces; species Streptomyces natalensis. The sequence continues at coordinate 42,080 of NZ_JRKI01000031.1, forward strand.
ATGTGAATAGAAGATATCGACATAATCTAATCCCATGCGGCCAAGTGACTGATCAAGCGACGCCAGGAGGTGCTTCCTCGTCCCTCCTGCACCATGAGGGCCCGGCCACATGGGGTACCCGGCCTTAGTGGAGATAATTATTGAATCTCGCTGACGCTTTAGGTCCGACTGCAGCACCTTTCCGAACCTAATTTCCGCACCCCCCGGGGGTGGTCCATAATTATTTGCCAAATCGAAATGATTTACACCAAGTTCGAGTGCGCCCCGAATAATTGCCCTCTGCGTAAGCGGATCACCATCCTCCCCAAACCGCTGCCACAAACCAAGCGAAACGACCGGGAGAAGTGGACCGGCATCTCCAGCTTGACGGTATTTCATTCTTACAGGAGGCCTTTCTTGTAATGGCCGCAATATCCAACCCTCGCCCGCCTTGGCGTTAGCGAGGTGTTTCAGCTCGACTGCCGCCGAGTCGAGTTGCCGTGAAAACGACCGCTGGAAGAAGTGAAGCTCCTGCTGGATGGGCTGTTCACAAGATCGACCTGTCCGCATGAAGCATCGCGTGCTTGTCTACCCATCAGGGCCCAACCTGTCTAGTCACCCTTTGATTCCCGTCTGATCTGCTGAACTTCTGGTGCCGTTGGTGCGGTTTACTGCACGTCCCATCGGGCCGGCAGGCCCTGGCCTGGCCCATCGGCACGTCGACACCCGTGCACTCAGATCGTGGCTGGCTTCAGCCTTGTGATCGCCACGGTCTACCGCTACTTAGCTGAGACCGACGAGGTTCTCGCGACACTCACCCTCGACCTTCACGGAGAAGCAGGGTGCCGACGGCGCGGTCCGGCGCCCTTACAGCAGCCGCGCCGCTCGGATAAGCTAACCGCTGGTCCACGAGCTGCCAACGCGTCGGAATCAATCATCCAAGGTGAGACCCCGGTAGCCATGCCCCCAATCGGCGGTCAATCGATGCGTCCGGACCGATGACGCAGCCTCCAGGCCATGCGTTCAACAGGGCTGAATGTCACGCCACCTCCAGAGGCCAGACCCCCATTGCGATGCCGCCAAGAGGGAATGGGGGATCCCGACGTATCGGCTAATCAGCAGCCTTATTTCGCTGTTGGCCTATGGACGGAGTCACATCGCCCGCCATGTTCTCAATAGCGCCAAATGTGCCTGCCTGGAGCGCAAAAAGATTTCTCCTGATGACGCGAACAGCAACGCAGTGCGCAGGTATGGTTGTTGCCGTCCGCCGCCACACACCCAGTGGGTGCGTGGCGGCGGACGCGCAATCGCCTAGCGAAGCAATACCCCGTCACCCGCATGGACGGTTTCGGTCACAAAGGGTGGGTGGCTCAGGGTCGCTTCTCGGACCTGGTCGTCGGTCGGCTACAAGGGGCGCGCGAGACGGGGGGCTATGAGCCAGTGGCTTTCCCCTCCCTGGCAGCTGTTCGGCGCGAGAGAGATGAGCAAGGAATTGGTATGCAGGTGAAGTGGGCGGCACTTTTAAGCCCTGTCGTTCGTGAGGTGGCGCGGTGTGGTCGTATCAGCCGTGAGCGGATGGAACTGCTGAAACTAGTGCGGGCGGAGCGTCGCACGTTGGCTGGCCTGCTGGGTACTCATCTGCTGGCTGCAGCGTTGCCCACGGTCAATGCGATGGCGATTGGTTGGCTCACCGCACGGCTGAGCTCCGTTGTCAGCAGAGGCGCCGATGCGAGCACGATGACGGTTCCCCTGGCTGTCCTCGTCCTCCTAATGCTCGCCGAAGAGCTGGCAGTGGCCTTCCGGGATGTGCTCCAACTGGTCGTCGCAGGGCGTCTGGACGGCCGTGCCCGCAGACGGGTCCGTGCACTCGTCATGGAGCCGCGCTTCATCAGCCACATGGAAGACCCCGAGTACCTAGATGACGTCAGTCGCGCCTCGAACATCGGTGCCGGTACCTTCCGTTCACCGGGGAAGGCCGCGGTCGGACAGATTCTGCTGACCTTTCGCGTGTTCTCGGCTTGCGCAGCGACTATTCTCCTTTCCCTCTACTTTCCCGTGCTTGCTCTTGGGCTGCTCGCTGCCTCTCTTCTCATGCGGTCCATCATCCGCAGGCAGTGGATGTACCTCGCCTCCGTCATGAGCGCCGGCGAACGCGGTGCGCGTCGCGTCCGGTACTGGACGGACGTGGCAGGCGGCCGGGAGGCGGCGAAAGAGGTGCGCCTCTTCGGGCTCGTCGCGTGGGCGGTCCGGCGTCGCACCCGTGAGGCACTGGAGTCGGCGGCCGACTTGTGGCAGGCCAGGGCCGAAGTGTTGGGGAAGCAGTGGTGGACGATCGGGATAGCTCTGGGCTCGGCCGCCTCCGCCCTCTTTTTCCCTGCGCTCGCCTTCCGCAGGGACGAGATCAGTGCCGGCGAGCTCATGACCTGTCTCACGGCGGCATGGGTGATCTTCCAAGTCAGCTTCATGGGCATGGAAGCATTCGACATCGAGTATGGATTTGACGCGGTTCAAGCCCTGCAGCGCCTCGAAAATCGCGGCAGACGAGACGGTTTAGCCTTCAGTGGCGGCATGCCGGAGAAAGGCCGGACCGCACCGGCGGAGGTCAGACTGGAGAAGGTGACCTTCCGATACCCCGGTTCCGACCAGGCTGTGCTGGACGAACTCGACCTGCACATAAGCTCGGGAGAAGTCCTGGCCATCGTCGGAAATAGCGGAGTGGGGAAGACCACGCTGATCAAACTTCTGGCTGGCTTGTACGAAACCGATGAGGGCCGGATCACCGTGGACGGGACAGACCTGTCGGAGATCGACGCAGAGGCTTGGCGCGGTCGGCTCGCCGTCGTCTTCCAGGACTTCAATCGCTACCCGCTCAGCGCGGTTCTGAACGTGGCCTTGGGAGCACCAGAGGCGATGCATGACACCGCAGGAGCCGTACGAGCCATGACCCGGATCAGCGGTGGCACGCTGCCAGGATCACTCCCCTTCGGCCCGGACACCGTGCTCTCGGGGGAACAGCCCGATGGCGTTGACCTCTCCGGGGGGCAGTGGCAGCAGATCGCTGTGGCACGAGCGATGTTCGCTGCCCAGCATGGTCGAGACCTGATCATCCTGGACGAGCCGACTGCGCACCTCGACGTGGAGACGGAGGCCGCCTTCTACCAACGGGTAGTGACCGAGGTGCGAGGCAGGAGCGTGGTCCTCATCTCTCACCGCATGTCGACCATTCGCCACGCCGACAGGATCATCCTGCTCAGCGATGGGAAGGTCGCGGAGAGCGGAAGCCATCAGGAACTCATGGCCGCTGACGGAGAGTATGCCCGCCTTTTCAAACTGCAGGCAGCACGTTTCAGGGGGCATGAAAGTTCCGAGGCGCCGGCCCGGTCCTCGTGACGCAAAGGGGCGGGAGACGTCCAAGTCTCGCTGGTGAAAGCAGATTTAGAGGAAGCATGAATAGAAAGCAACAACTTCTGCGTCTCATGATATCCCTGACATGGCGGGTAGACCAGCGAGCTTCTCTGCTCGTGACGTCGTTAGGGGTTCTGCAGGCCGGGGCAGTAGCCATGAACGGCCTCAGCCAGCGTTGGCTCATCGACTCGGCCGGTCTCGATACCGTGACAGGCCTCTTCTCGGCGGTGTTGGTGGGCGCTCTTTCTCACGCCGTCATGGCGGCGGGCGGACGATATCAAAGCAATCTGCAGTCTGACCTTGCGGACCGAGTCGACGTCAAAGTCAATGAAGACGTCCTGAACATGGTGGCGAACGTGCCCACCATCGAACACCTGGAACGGCCCGACTATCTGGACCGGATCTCCGTGCTGCGGCGAGGAACCCACTCCCTCGCCGCGGTGGGTTGGCGGCTCGCGGACGCCGCCGCAGCAGTTGCGAGCATTCTCCTGTCTCTCTGGCTGCTGATCGGCGTGCATCCGACTCTCGCGCTGCTCGCAATTCTTGCGGTGCCCCCTCTGTGGGCTGCAAGCCGCGGGCAGAGAATCATACGGCGGGCGCGCGATGCGAGCGCACAGCATGAACGGAGAGAGGAGGCGCTGCACGACCTGTTCGTCAACCCTGCACGGAACAAGGAGATCCGAATAGCGGGAGCGGGGCACATCCTGAGTGACGAGGCAGCCGCATCCTGGGAGGAGCGGAACCTCCTCCGGACGACGGCTGAACTCCGAGCAACCATGTGGCAGCTCGTCGGATGGCTCTGCTATGCAGGCGGATTCGGGATGACGTTGGCCCTCGTCGTCAAAATGGCAGCTGGAGGCGAGGCGTCGGTCGGTGACCTGGCCCTGGTTCTGGCACTCGGCATGCGCATGCGGTGGCAGGTCCGCGTCGCCGTCGACACATTCATGCGTCTCGCAGAGGCGGGTCAGGCCACGAATCACTTCTGGTGGCTCACCTCGTATGCTGCGAAGCGTAGGAACGCCGCGGCCGATGAGCCTCCGTCGGCGCTGCGGGAAGGGGTCGTGCTGAAGGACGTGAGCTTCACCTATCCGGGGGCCAAGAAGCCGGCGCTAGACGCAATCGACCTCACCCTGAGCCCCGGAAGGACCGTCGCCCTCGTCGGGGACAACGGTGCTGGGAAGACCACCCTGGTCAAGCTGCTGACGGGAATGTACCTGCCGGACCAGGGGTCCGTCACTGTCGAGGGTGCCTCCCTGGACACACTGGATGCTGCTGCCTGGCGTACCCGTACCTCAGCCACATACCAGGACTTCGTGAAGTTCGAGGTGCCCGTGAGAGACGCTGTGGCCATCGGACGTCTCAACCCGGCGGTGAGCCCAGAGGTGATCGACGATGCCCTGGCACGGGCCGGTGCCGCGCACTTCACCGAACGGCTGCCTGAGGGTATTCACACTCAACTCGGCCTCGTGCACGAGGGTGTGGAGTTATCGCACGGCCAGTGGCAGAGGATCGCGCTTGCCCGAGCTCTGGTACGTACCGGTGCGTTACTGCTCGTGCTGGATGAGCCGACCGCCGCACTCGATCCCCAAGCCGAGCAGGACCTGTACGAGCGGTTTACGAAGGAGACCCGCGCCTGCCCCGGAAGAATCACTGTTCTGGTGTCACACCGTTTCAGTACAGTCCACATGGCGGACGAAATTGTCGTCATGGATTCTGGACGCGTGACCGAGTGCGGAACACACCAGGAACTGATGGCGAACCAGGGACGGTATGCCGATCTCTTCGCCAAGCAGGCCAACGGCTACTCGGACACGGAGAAGGCTCCCTCGGCTAACCAGGAACCGATCTGACGCTGGATGCTGCCGACCGCCGGGTGAGCCTGGCGGCCGGCAGACCGACGGCGAAACGTCGAAAGGTGGTGGCTGCCGGTGGGGCCGAGGTTTGCAATGAACTGGGACGCCCAAAGATGTTGATTCGCCGCGGGTAGCTGGCTGTCCGCAATGCCGGTCGTGCTGAACGAGCCGGACGGCTCCATCTGGGTGGCACGAATCAGGGCAACGTCTGGTCGCATCCCCCGTTCCGAGGAGTTGTCGAGCACCGGAGCTCCTGATCAACGGTCGCCGACGGCAGGCCCGCATCTGGCCACCCTCGGCCGTGCCCGTTCCGGAGTCCTCTCAGGCCAGTCGCACCGAACGATCCATGAGGGTCATGGCACCGGTCACGGTCAGCAGACGTTCGTTGGAGTAATTCAGACTGGCCGAACGCAGATCCCTCAGGCAGCGTTCCAGCGGCACCACCGAATCCTTGGAGTATCCCAGCGACAGCCCGGCAAGTTCGATCATGCGGTCGACCGCCCGGTAGCACAACTCAGAAGCACAGAGCTTAAGAGAATTGAGGTGAATCTGCTGCACAGGCTCACCGACCGACTGCCCTGCACGCCAGCATTGTTCAACTTCTGACACAACCCGCTGGAGATAGCTGTGCACGAGTTCCAAATCTAGCCTGATTCTGGCCAGGCGTTCCCGTACCAGATCCGACGACAGCTGAGGGCCTCCGCGTCGGCCCGGCCGCCGGAGCTCCTGGACGAGCTCGGCGAAGACGCCCTTGGCGGCCCCCAGCCAACAGGCTGACCAACCAATATGGGCCATCGGGAGGTAGCTCTCCACAGCCACCTCCCGGAAGCCTCCGTGGCCGCCGATCACTTGGCGATCGGGTACCTTTCCCTTCAAATGCAGTGAGACGCTGTCCGTGCCGCGCATGCCCAGGGTCCGCCAGTCACCAGACTGCTCAATCCGCAGTTGACTCCGATCGGCGTAGATGAGGGAGACCTGGGTCTCGGGCGCTGTCGCCGAGGCCCGGAGCGTGATGAGGAATCCGTCGGCGTGTCTGCCACCGGTGACAACTGGTGCCTTCCGGTCGAACGACAAGTACTCATCACTGTGGAGAGCGGCGGAGTGGGCGGAGAGCGCGTGCCCGCCCTTGACTGGCTCCGTGGTGACCGAGGCCAGATAGACTTGGCCGGCAGCTATCTGCGGAAGTATCTCATCGGTGAACCCTTGGTTCCCGTAGCGCGCCAAGGCATCTGCTTGCTGGCAGTGCATGGCCCAGATCGACGCAGAGGTCAGGCAGGCGCCTGCGAGGAGTTGGGCTGTCTCCACGAACTGCGACAACGACATGCCCCACCCGCCGTGCTGCGACGGTATGACAGAGCCCAGGAGGCCGGAGGTCCGCAACGCAGTCAGGCTTTCCGAAGGGAAGCTGGCGTTTTCGTCGACCTCACTCGCGTGTCGGCGGAGCACTGGCAGCACTTGATCCAGTGCTACTTCGTGGTCCGGACGGGATGTGCTCACGCCTCCGCTCCCTGGTCACGGACGGCGGTAATGGCCTTCCACACGCTTTCGGGAGTACTGAAAGTGCTGCTCTGCAGCATCTCGTCCGGCAGCGAGATGGAGTAGTGGTCCTCCAAAGACAGCAATAGCTCCACCGTGCCCATGGAGTCCAGCCCAGCTTGGGCCAGATCGGTGTCAGGCCGCAGCGGCTCGCCCGGAGGCAGATGCTGCAGTACGGGTCGCAGCATGTCCTCGAACTGGGCATCCCAGGGGTCACTCATGCCGATCTCCCTCAATCTCTGTCTCCTGCAGGATCAGTCGACGCACGGTGCGGACAGCTTCCCCGTCGACGACCGCCTCAGCAGCCACGGGGTGGCTCAGGAAGCCGAGGAGACTAGCAGTCAGCCCGTATGCACCCACGTTCGGAATGGTCAGTACGTCGCCCACGCGGGGCTCGGGAAGTGAGGCGGAACGGCTCAGTACGTCCAGCGGTGTACAAAGCGGTCCAACGAGGCTGAATTGGAGGTCTCGCCCGGTGGCCGACGACTCCTGCGCCGACGGCTGGGCACCGGGAGCCATGATGCGGCCCAGGCCTGACATGCCACCCAGGGTGTGGGTGCCCGTGTCCAGGACGACGAATGTCTTGCCTTGGCTCTGCTTCACGTCGAGCACCGTCGTGATCAGGGTGCCGCTGTGCGCAGTCAAATAGCGGCCCGATTCGAAGGCCACTTGCGGCCGCGCTTGCCTCCAGCCGGGCAGGTGGGTGTCCAATGACGTTGAGAGCTTCGCCCGCAGTTGCCGGTAGTCCAGCAGCGCTCCCGGCTTGGCGTAGGGCGCCGCGAACCCACCTCCAACATCCACCAGCGATGCCTGCAGCCCCGTCCGGGACAGCACCTGAGCGGCGGTCGCGATGCTCATGTCGAATTCGCGGGCCAAGACGTTGGGGTCCGCGATGTTGGTGGCAGGATAGAGATGAAGCCCGATGGGGGTGAGCCGTCCTCGAGCCTGGAACAGGTGCGGGCTGGCCAGCGCACTTTCCAGGTCGATGCCAAACTGCGAGGCAGTTCCCGTCATGCGGAGCCCGGAGGTTCCACCCCCCGCCTGCGGGGCGTTGATGCGCACGAGGTACCGCACATCCGCCGCGCTCTCGGCTGCTGCTTCTGCCAGCCGCTCGTACTCCGTCGGTGACTCCACGGAGAATAACCGGACGCCGGCGGCGAGCGCAGTACGAATCTCATGCGGGGACTTCCCCGGCCCCGTGTACAGACAACCCGCGGACGACAGCCCCGCGCGCAGGACAGCATTCAGTTCTCCCAGGGAGCTGATCTCCGAGCGAAGCCCGAACGAGGCCAGTTCGGCCACCAGGTGCGGGTGCGGATTGGCCTTGAGTGAGTAGAAGAGGACTGCCTCTTCGGGGATCGATTGGAGCAGAAGTTCGGCCGCCCGCCGGATCTGGTTTAGCTGGTAGACGTAGAGGGGGGTGCCGAACTTTCTGGCCAGTGCTCTCATAACGCATCCGTGTTGTCGGTGGCAGCCAGTCGCTGCTTGTCGGCCTTTCCATTGACCGTGCGAGGAATGCTGGCCAGCACGGTGCAACGGTCCGGGACCTTAAACGGTCCCAGCCGTTTGGAGAGTTCCTTGAGCACCCCTGGGCCGCTGAGCACGCTGACGACCCACATGCGCAGTTCACCCGAACCGTCAGGCGCCACCACCGCTGCCTCGCTGACGCCGGGGATGTCGAGTGCCGCCGCTTCGATTTCCGCGGTACTCATCCGGACGCCGCGCCGTTTGAAGATGTCGTCGCGTCGCCCCACGACAGTCAGCAGGCCCTTCTCGTCGAGCCATCCATAGTCGCCTGTGTACAAAGCCAGCTCGTCCGTCGCCGGCCAAAGGCGGTATCGCTGGGCCGAGGAGTCCGGAGCCCGCCAGTAACCGGCCATGACGTGGGGGCCCCTCACCACGATCTGACCGGTACGTCCCGCAGGCAGCGGGCGCCCGATTTCGTCGATGATCGTCACCTTGGTGCCGGCTAGCGGGGTGCCAACCGTCCCCGGGTGGTGAAGATCGGCGTCGGGTGTCCCGATGGAGATACGCTTGCATTCAGTCATGCCGTACATAGCGACGACCTGAGCCCCAGGCAGCACGGATCGCAGTGCACGAGCAGTACTGGCTGTCAGTTCCTCTCCCGTGCTGGTCACCAAACGGATCTGTGCCGGAACCGCCCCACGGCGCGATAGCCGGATCACGGTCCGGGCCAGCGACGGAGTCAGCGGCAGGACCGTTGCTCTGTAGGAGCTAGCGTCTCGTAACAGGGCTACCTCGGGCTGTCGGCCCGTCAGTGCCAGTTCGCACTGGGCAATGGCGCACAGAAAGATCTGATATAGGCCATAGTCGAAGGAGAAGGGCGACCGGCAGTAGACGATGTCGTCGGCCTCGTAGCCCAACCGTTGAGAGATGGCTCCGGCAGAGAACGCCACCTGGGCGTGCGGACAGACCACCGCTTTGGGCGTGGAGGTCGAGCCGGAGGTGTACAGCATCAGCGCTGTGTCAGAGGGCTGGGGGGACTGCTCCTGCCGGTGATCATCTTGATCTCGCCACCCGCCGGAACCTAAGTCTGCGAAGAGATGGCTGACGGAGACCCGGAGGAAGGATTCACCGACGCCCTCGGCGGACTCGTGGGTCGCCTTGGCGGCTGGAATCTCTGAGTCGCTGTCATGGACAACGAGCACCGGCTTGGCATCCGCTAGCAGTCCCCGTGTCACATACGGTGGCAGGTCCGGGCTGAGCGGAACGAAGACCGAGCCTCGGCGCAACGCCCCGTACAAGAGGGCAACAGCCTGGCGGGAGTTAGGTAGCTGCGCCACGACGCGGTCCCCGCGTGACACTCCGCGTGCGTGCAACCACCGCGCCACGCGAAAACTGTAGGCGTCTAGCTGGCCGTAGGTCCAGGCTCCCCACTCATCCCGGACGGCGATGGCCTCCGGCCGCCGTGCCGCGGCCGCAGACAGCCAGTCGAGTACAAGCGGATGCGTCCGTGCCATCGGGACGCCCTCGCCCATCACTGTTGGTCACCCGGTAGAAGTGATACCTGACCTCGGGGAATCACATCGAGTTCCAGCCCACGTCCCTGGGACCGGCAGTTCCGACGCACCCGAGCCAGACGTGCTTTTGGCCCAATGCCTCCACGGAGCCGGAGGAAGATGACGACAGCCTCAGTTTCGGGATCCGGGGCATTGAGCGTCACCATAGGTCCGAGCGGGACGCGGGACAAATACTTTTGGCTAAAACTAGGAGGTGCCTGAACAAGGCTGGCGAAGGCGGACGTTAGACAGCTAAGAACAGCCGATAATTTCGGACTCAATGCCGCCTGAACCTCGATCAGCGACCAAGCATTGAACCCCGGTAACACGACCACTACCGCTCCCCCTAACCGTTATCTGCAGTAGCAGATCAACAAGCAGGCGATCTGTCAACAGTGATCACGCGACCTTAATTTCACGCAAGATAGCGAAGCCACGCAAAACGGACGCTTGTCCGAGTTCACTTGACATTCACTACAGGGCCAGGTTGCATGGATAAAGCTACGATCATGATTCAGTGCACGTGATCGGGAGGCAACCAGGGCGTTTCCGGCGAAGAAGTCGCGGAGGACGGTGAGAGGCTGATGCCGTGTTTACGGGGGGAACAGCTGCGAGCGCCCAATGAGCTAACTGTTGGAGATCCTTATCTGGACTGTGGCCAGGCTAAATTCCTGCTCAGTCTGGTTGTCGGTGAAGAACGCCGTCAGGTCGCACACGAAGCTCAGGATGCCGGAACGGACCGGAAGTTAACCCGCCGAGATCTGGATGAATATTCCCTGATTTCCCTGGCGAGGGTCAAGGTCCACAGCTATGCTGTAACGCATCGTCTAGGAAAACTTCCATTACAGCGCGACCAATCCTTCGCGGGTCCGCGTAGAACGTCACGCTACCTGGGTGAAGGCGCCGAGGAAGAGCGCGGAGCCATAGCGGGTGTTGGGAGTAAAGGCGTCGGCAATCAAGATGCCAGTGGAGGGCGGCCGGCATCCCAACCACGTCCCTCCCCTCCTCGCAGCCGTGAGCGGCGTGCCAGGTCAGGCGGATGGCGCAGGGCCCTGGCACCCAGCGCGGGAATTCGTCGACGCGCCTACTGGGTTTCTCTAAGTGCCCGACCTGCTTGCTCCGCAGGAGCGCGAGAACACGGTCGTGGAACGTGGCGAGTGCGAAACCCTTGGAGCCCACCACGCTGGCTGGTTCGCCAGTTCTATTGGTCGCCCGCCTCGGGGGAGATACTCAAAACCAGGCCGTGGGCGGGGCCAGCCCGTTCACCCCGCTCCGAGTTGGCACTGCGTACTTACTCTCGCCGGCGCCGGCGCGATCGCGATACAGACACAGTAAACATTCAGCCCCGGTCATCGGCGATCACCAGTCACGACTCGACAATACCAAGACCTGCCTACACAAATGGCGGTCACCGCAGCACCCGCGGACAAATAGCGTTCGCATCGCTCGCAGGTCACCGTCCGCTGCTTGGCGATCTCATTCAGAATCAGGCACCCAGGCTAACCGAGTGGCTCAAAATGCGCCATTCGGACGGGACGATGTGGATGCGTAGCCGCTTGCCATGGATAAAGCCGTTCGCGTATCGACGACACCGCGCTCATCCCGGTCGAGCTCTCGTCGCATTCATGCGCACATTCATAACTAGGGGGATACGTGATTGAGCTCAGCCTAAATAGGGCCGTGTTGAATCCAAGCGTACCGCCGGCTGAAGTAGTCCGATCAGCGCATGCTGCAGGATTTACATATGTGGAGATGTCGGCCAAACGGCTAATCCAGACAATTGAGACGGACAAAGAAGCCCGAAATCTCCTGGAAGATCGCGCGATCATCCCCGTACATGGGGGATGGTCGCTGCGACTCAATTGGTCGAGGGAAAAGTTCGAACAGGGCCTATTAGTAGCTGAGAAAGAAATGCACTTCGCTGCCCAATGGGGAAGTCGCAGCGGGGCATTGGTACTTCCTCCTTCTTTATCTACAGTAAACCATGGCATGACTGAGGAGGAGATGCTCGAACGTATCGGCCGGACTGCCGACCTCGCATCGCGCTCTGGGCTATCCTTGGTTATCGAGTTTATGGGCGTCGGTAGTGAAAAACCACTCCCCGCTTCGTATCGGACGCTAACGGGGGCACTTCGTGTAGTGCGTCTAGTAGGGCGCGCAAATTTAGGGATCCTGCTGGATTCCTTCCATTGGTACACATCCGGCGGGACTCTGGACGAGATCAATGATATGCCGACTGACATTCCCCTCTTCGTTCACCTCAACGATGCTCCAGCCGGAGACCGCAGGAGCCTGACGGATGCTATGCGCGAGTTACCGGGCTCCGGGGTTATTCACCTATCAGGGTTTCTCAATGCTCTCCTTGGTCTCGGCTATAGAGGGCCTGCTTCCATAGAATTAAAACATCCACAGCTGCACGCCATGCCCGCATTGGCCGCCGCGGAGACTGCCTTCCGTGCCGGCGACGCAGTACGCCATTCTCTTAAGCTGCATGCTATTGCGTATGGTGGTGGAAGGTGAGCTCACGGGTCCGAATTGCAGTTGTTGGCTGTGGACTTATCGGTGCAGAACATCTCCGAGCATGGCGAGCTGTTGCTCGCGTGGCAGGTAAGCACTTCGAGATAGCTGCTGTCTGCGATAGCAACGGGGCGCTGGCCGAGAGTTCCGCTCTAGAGGTGCGCCGATGGCAGACGACACCAGTCACTGTCCACACAAGCTACGAAGACCTCTTGGACGGATCAATCGACGGAGTCGATATCTGTCTACCTACCTACCTGCATGAGCAAGTCGCATGCTCAGCCCTCGATGCTGGTGTGCATGCCATGGTTGAGAAGCCGTTAGCCATGACTATCCAAGCAGGACGGAGGATGAGGGATACCGCAGTGCGCGCCAACCGAGTGTTGAGCATGGCGGAAGACCACCGAAGAACTGCCGCAATCCGGACCACACGCTGGTTGGTTCATGAGACTGGGCTTATCGGAACACCAGAACTCATCCAAGCCCAGAGAGTGCGCTACGAACCAAACCCAACGAGAACGGGATGGCGAACGCAAAGGGCATTGGGAGGTGGCGGTTGGGCTATCGACAATGGCGCCCATCTCATTGACAGCTTGGCTTACATTGTAGGTCCACTTAGCAGCGTTACAGCTGTGGCTAAAAGACTGCATAATACGCCTGTCTTTCATGCCAATGGAGATACCAGAATTGACGAGAGAGAAGACTTTCTCTCAGCATTAATGACCTTCGAGAGCGGCACCACAGGAATTTTCTCCTGCGTTAGTTCGCTCCCTCATGCCGACGATTTCAGCTTCGCCCTTAGAGGAACCACAGGGGCAATAGTGGACGATGGAGGGCAGCTATTCCATGCCCCCCTCCCTGAAGCCCGAGTTCACGCCAGGGGCGGAAATCGTCGCTCGCTGCGCGATTTCCACAAGGACTTCCTCGCATCATTGTCACCTCGCGAGCACGAGAAATACTTCCCCTTTGGATTGACCCACGGTTTCGCAATTGAATGCGCGGAGTTTTTGCTAGCCATCCGTGACGGTGCGCAAGTTGAGATAGGCGCGGATACAGCATTGAATACTCTTGCCACGTCACTCGCTTTCTACGAATCAGCAATTGCTGGACGGACAGTATCAGTGACGGAGGTCCTCAACGGTTCGCTTAGTGAATACCAGAAGACAATTAAAGTCGGCCCGTTGGAATCAGATTTCAAAAGAGTGTGACTTTACGAGAGAATGATTCAACTTGTTTCCTCCACATGTGGTCAGCAAAAATCAGATTTGGGCGAACGAGCCGGCGCTAGGAGCCGTATACACACAAGCGGAAGTTGACGCGGTTTTGGCTGCACTGCATGAATCCATGGATCCGCACATAGGATTCCGCGCCAAAAACCGTGAGATGATCTTCGAGGATGCTTTCGGCGCCTATTGTGGGGCTCAGTTCGCGATTGCCTATAACGGGGCAGGGACAGCCCTGGACATGGTGCTTCACTGTTTGGATCTACGCCCAGGTGACGAGGTGATCTCAGGTGCCTTGAACTTCGTTGGTGCTCACGTATCGGTGATCAGACAGGGCGGAAAGCTGGTGCTCAGTGAGATCGATCCGGCTACTCTCAACCTCGATCCAGCGGATGTGGAACGTCGCATTAGCGATCGAACACGAGCCATTCTTGTCACGCACATGAATGGTATGCCGGCAGACATGAAGGCTTTAGAGCGATTGGCTGCCCGGCACGAGCATCCGGTTTTTGGCCCGCCTAAGCTGATCATAGATGCCGCACGCGCCTGTGGGGCCGAAGATGGTGAAGGACCCGTAGGTTCTCGCGGTTGGGCGACGATCTTCTCTTTCCAGTCAAAGAAGCTTATGACCACGCTCGGAGAAGGAGGCATGGTCACCACTCAGGACGTAAATCTCGCGAAGAGACTTCGACGTCTCCGTTCATTTGGGAAGAATGAAGAGTGGGGCTCCAACTACAAAATGACGAAGCTTCAGGCTGCTGTTGGCCTGGTGCAGCTCAGGCGTCTTGACGCTATGAATATGAAGCGCATCAAGTTGGCACAGCAACGCAATGAATTGCTACGTCACGTAGCAGAACTGACACTACCGCCCGAATTCCAAGGGAGAGAGCACGTATATTATCGCTACGCTCTGCTGGTCCCTCCTGCGTGGGCAGGCGAGCTTCGAAACGAAGTGATGCTCACACTCAATCGAAACCACGGAATTGGCAGCATCGTTGCCGACCCCCCCACCTACTTAACACATCCGTGGATTCGTGAGCACATCGGAAGCCATTCACTCCCCCTTGCTGAGTCTGTTGCCGAGCGCCTCTTTTGCCCCGCCCTCCATCCACTGATGGAGCACGAGGAGAACGAATCCATGTGTGAAGCGATTATTGCAACAGTTCAATCGATCTCCCGAACCGCCAATTGAGGAGTACTGCTATGTCGGCTCTCATTAATGAAATCCATCAAATCATCAGTCGTGAGATTCATTTGGATGACGCATATCCCCTCTCCGAGAAGCCATCTGATCCACTACGGTGCGTTTTCTTTATGCCCTACGGGCACGCATATTCATTGCTTTCACTGGGGACAATGACACTGTATGACATGATAAACCGCGACGCCAAACTCGGCGCGGTTGCTGAACGTGCCTTGGTTTACGATTCTCTCGTGCGTGATGGAAACAGGCTGGAGTTGCCCGAAGGGGAAAGTACCTATAGAACGATAGAAAACCCCGCCCCCGTACTTGATGCTGACATCCTGGCGCTAAGCATCACAAACGCTGGAAATCTAGCTACAGCCTTCAAGATTTTGGATCTAGTAGGCATACCTCGACGTGGAGAGGATCGTCAACCCGGTCGGCATCCACTCATCGTCGGGGGAAGTGCCGGCTTTGCTAACCCTGAGGTGCTTGGCGACTACATTGACGTGATTGCCTTGGGAGAGGCCGAAGTATCCGTTCGACGTCTAATCGAAGAGCTGCCGACGGCGCGCGCAACCGGTAAACGGGAAGATATGCTAGAGCATATCGCACAGATACCCGGGCTTTACGTTCCGCATATGTACGACGTGGAATACAGAGAAGGCGGGGGAATTACGGAAATTCGCCCCCACACTCCAAAGGTCCCCCAAAAGGTGCTCCCGCAATATCTTTCTGTCCCAGATTTGCCATCATCTCACTTTACAGCTCCGATTTCTGACGGAGATTTCGCAATGATGGTACCAACACTGGGATGCCGCTGGGATTGCCATTTCTGCACGCTAGGCGTTCCGCCCTTCCGTCAGGCGCCATTTGAACTACTCTCCGATTATCTCGACCGATGCGAAAAGCGCGGTATCCGAAAATTCATCATCAGTTCTCCAACCTTCACTCAGTATGGCAAGCGCTTTGACCTCCTCGGAAAAATTCGCGACTTCTCAGCTCGTTCAGAGGAGAAGGTCACCACGATCATTGGCTCGGTTCGCGCTGATGAGGTCTCTAATAGCTACCTGGATGCGGTGAGCGAACTTGGCGACTTCGGGCACATACTTACAGAACTTCATTTGCAGAATGAAGTTCGTGGCGTGATTACTATAGCTCCAGAATTTGCCAACCCAGAGCTGGTTCGAATATTCAATAAAACATTAACCCGAGAAAGGGTAAATCGCTCTATCGAGCTATGTAGTGCGCATCCAGAGTTCAATACAGTGATGCTGTACTTCATAATCGGTGCGCCCAGTGAACAGCGCGAGGACCGTCTTGGGATCGCGGATTATGCGGTTGATGTGTTCAAGCGACTCAACCGCGAGGACGGCACTATCATCGTGAAGCCTCTGCAATACATGCCAAAGCCTGGCACTGTCGGACAGCGGCTGGAAATGGCTGATCCTCGCCACACGGATGCGCACGTCGAGGAGATAAGCCGGCGCATGCGCGATTTGGTGGGTGAGGAGATCTTCGACCGTCACTTCCGTGTGCTTTGGGAAGAGTCGTCGCGAATGTACCTGGAAAGTGTTTGCGGCCGAGGTGACCGCCGTGTCGGCACTATTCTGGAGTATCTGTATGACGCTGGCCATGACCTGGAAAACATCACCTCTAGTCAATTGGAAGAGGCTCTACATCATCACGGACTTAGGCAGAATGAATTCTTGCGTCGAATGAGTGACAAGGTACTTCCCTGGGAGGTCGTCAACAATGTCAACCCCGAGCAGGAAAGGGAACTTCTGAAGGCACTCGACGAGCGGACTGCCGCGCTCACAAGCACATCAGACCATGAATCATGGTAGATAATCTGGACCCCTCCATGAGGTTCCCTCGCTTTAGAGGAAAGCACGCTCTTCCCTCGGCTATTCACCCTTCAGAGCATCAAGCCTATGTTCGCGAGAGAGCCCCTAACGCTGGACTGGACGACTGTGCTGGCGTGATTCTGCTATATCAGTCATCAGTCCTGAGACGGACAATCTCCCAGTATCAGCCAAGTTTGCCGGAGGATTGGTGTAGGGGCGAACTGCGGTTCATCGCACACGAGGGTAAACGGGTTGCCCTGTGTGGAGGGTTTGGCGTAGGGGCACCGGCTGCAGCTCTTGTTCTGGAACAGCTCGTTTCTTTAGGAGCACCAGCGGTTATCACAGTCGGTACGGCCGCAGGGCTGCAGCCCTCGCTATCAGCGGGCGATGCAGTGCTGTGCAATCGAGCCTTACGGGACGAGGGAACCTCCTACCACTACGCACCTCCTGACGAATTTGCGTGTGCGGACAGTGATCTTACCGAAGCGTTCGGACGGGCCTTGCGTATGAAGGCGCTGTGTTATCAACGAGGCGACACCTGGACGACCGATGCCCCATATCGTGAGACCGCCGCCGAAGTGGACAGCTACCAGCAACGTGGTTTGCTCACGGCCGACATGGAGTCGAGCGCAGTATTTACGGTTGCCAGGCACCGCGGCATTCCTGCTGCTGCCGGCATGGCTGTTGCCGACTCGCTCGCAAAGCGAAGCCCCAGGACCTTTGACCCAAGGACTGTTGTGACCCTAGACAGGCTGGTAGAAGGAGCCCTGACCACCCTGGCATGCCATCCTGGGGCTTAACGTACCGACAAGCCTGAGAGAGTATGTGGCGGTGTGTTAAGGGATACCTAGCCACACATGCCCTGCTTACTGCAGATAGGAAACACATCGTGGCTGTGCAAGACCGTTCCGGACTTTTTCTTGTTCTCGAGGGGGCAGACGGCTCCGGAAAGAGTGCTGTGGTTGGTGAATTGATCTCACTCGCCGAGAATGAGGGTATCCCCATGCACCGGATTCTGAGGGAGTCACCTCGTGGGCATCAGTCTTACGCAAATCTGATCCGGGCGGTCGGTGGACTGTTTAAGGATGGTGACGAACTTGAGGTCCAGTGGGATCTATTGAGTCTGGCTGCGGCAGCCCAGTATTTGGCTTTGCTACAAAGTGAGGTGGAGGAGATAGTCCTAGGCGGCGGAGTGGTAGTGGCGGAGAGCTGGTGGCATAAGACGCGGGTGCGGATGGCGATCGAAGCTTCCATCCGCCAACAGCACAACCTTGTACAAGCGGAGAAATTTCGCAATTGGCAGCGAGACCTTATGCCTGTTTCTCGTCGGCTTGGCCCTCATCAGCAGATGACCGTGCTGCTGGAGGCTGACATGGAGGACCGTATCCATTGGTACCAGAATGGTGGCTGCATCGAACCCGTATATGACTCCCAGGGGGCAGTGAGTCATGACGCTACCCATTTTGGAACGTTTACTCAACAAATCGCCAATGAGCTGCGTCTCAATGCACAAGCAGAGGATTGGCCAGTCGTTCTTAACAGCTCAAAAGATAAGCCAGTATGCACAGCTGGAAAGGTGCTCAAACTCGTCGAGGCTCACCTACGTGCCCGAGCTGTCTGTTAATTGAGCCTCAGGGGCAGATGCGAGACCTGGCTAGCCCAACCGAACGTCGCCTGCCTCCCTAGGAAGATGCGATGAAGGCGGGAAGTACTCTCCTGAAACATATGGCTGTCACGCAAGACCATATCTGCTTGCGAATTTCGATCTGAGTGGTCTCTTTCTCCGTAGAAAGCAATTACCCTTTACAAGGAGGGGTTTGAGTGAAGATCGAAACTGATCTCCTGCTTGCTCTGGCTCGTTTGTGCCCAGACCCCGGGTTGATTGAGTCCTGTCGTGACAGGATTCGTGACGCCGGAGAGAACATGGATTGGGGATTCTTCGTAGATCAGGCAGCACGTCACAAGGTACTTCCTCTAGTGGCCCGGCATATATTGCGGAATAGGCTTTTTCGTGACGCGGAAACCAGCGATTGGACGATTCCGTATTGGTGGCTTTATGAGAGTGTTTATTACTCAAGCCGCGACCGTAACCGCGCTTTGACTGAAGAGTTTGGCTGCGTTATCAGGGCACTAAACAGCGAAAGTGAACTTCGGTACGCAATTCGAAAGGGGCCGGTGCTCAGCGAGCGACTGTACAGGGATCCCGGACTCCGGCGTATGGGAGATATGGATATCTTGGTAGCTCGGCAAGATTTTTCTTTACTGAAATCGATCCTATGGGACCTGGGGTACATTCAAGGGCGTATATCGCCCAATGGGCACACCGTGCAGGATTTCAGTCGCACCACGCAGGCTTTCTGGCGCATGAATGTGAAAACCAACGATTTGCCCTTTGTGAAAATGGCTCACAGAGAGCACGTCGAATCCTATAATATCGATATATGTTTCGATATTTTCCAGCCGCTCTCGGGTAGCAGTGTTGACGTTTTGGAACTACTGGAACAAAGAGTTCGCGGTCCTGTCTGTGGGGAACTAGGAGTGGCGCTATCGATAGAGGACCAGTTTATCGACCTTTGTGCTCACTTACACAAGGAAGCCACTACGTTTTACTACATCAAGGGGGGATTCGATCTTGAGTTGTTGAAGTTTCTTGATGTGGCGCTTAGTTCAGAGGAACTCACTCGAGAGAATCTCTGGCCTTCGGTACTCGACAGATCGAGTAGGTACGATGCCGACCGGAGCCTCTACTATGCACTGCATCACACCGCAATTCTCTATCCAGAATCTGTGCCGACCACAGTGCTCGCCCAACTTCGTCCCGCTGATTGTCGTTTTCTTGACGAATACGGTACTTTTGACGGTCAGCCGAAAAAATGGAACGAGCCTTTCCTGGAGCGTCTCTTCGATGCTATGCGCGTGAGAAGTGTCAACGAGTTTTCTGGTGTTCCACGGTCCTGAGCAGTGGGTAATACGTTGCTGTTCTGCAACTCCTTCGTTTAATGCTGTGCTGTAACTGCTTTCGACAGGACTGCGCGACGCCCTACGGCCGAAGGCACCGCGCCAACCGGCCATACGCCGGCTTCTACAACCCATACACCGACTTCGCTTGCGAAGCGCTTACACGCGTCCCTGCGTGCCTCGTAGACCGAACCCAACCGCATTTCTTGGCGTTCGGGAGCAGCCCCGCACTCGTGGAGTGGGCGCGACCGCTCAACTCGGCTTGATCAATACTTTCGTCGCGGCTGTGGACCTGACACGCTTCGCTCGGCAGCTTGCCTCACTGGTGATCGCACCGACTCCTATAGCCGGTGTATTTGCCGGGGAGAGTTCGAGTGCATCGAGAGCAAGCGAGCCTTCGTGCTAGTGGGGTTCGAGGCAGCGTTATGGGCGCCCGGACGTGGCGTTGCCGGCAAGGAGAGGAGCGCACCTTCGGTGCCAGAATCAGACGATCGACGGTTCGCCAGAGAGCCTGATGATGCCGATATCCCCCAAGTGGGTCAGAGTCGTCATAGGTTCGCTGCTTATCGGGCGTTCCGTCTGATTCCATCCACCGTCGAGATTGTGGCTACAGCGCCGGCAATGTTGGGCGCTGACTGCACGATCCCGCAATGTGCTCAGCTTCGCCGAGGACCTTCAAATCAAAGTGGCGAAGAAAGCTATTGACTTCATCGGTTCCGGTGAGTCAGTGTAGACCATAAGGGAAGTTTCCACGGAATTCCCGCGCTTGAATGATGCCCACGAATCGGAGGGAGATAGTCATGATGGACTCTAGCAAGCCGTAACGATTTGCCTGAGGGGATGTAGCGGAATTAGCCCATCCCCTCAGGCCTATCCTCAGTATTCACCGGCGCCTAAGACAAGTACGGGGGTTATGTGGTGATGGCGATCAGCAGTCCGCTGAGTTTCGGCCAACTGTCATTGTGGCGAAATATTGAGAACAGTTCCGAATCGCAACGCGGGGAAGTGAATCTGGTTCATGTCTGGAAAGTTCCGGCAGGGCCGAGCACTGAAGATGTTGTCATCGCATTGCATTCGCTATCGTTAAGACACGAGGCGCTTCGTACAACTCTGGAAGTTCAATACGGCACCGAACCACGCCAAATTATCGCTCCTTCTGCAGTTGCGGATTTCGAAGTACTCCGAGTAGCTGCCGGTGAGGAGCACCTTGCGGTTGAGGCGACCGTCGCTAGGCTTGACTTCCACCCATTTAATATATTATCCGATGCTCCCTGGAAAGCAGTCGTGATCGTTTCCCAGGGACGTCCAACCGATGTCGTAGTGACTGTCCATCATATAGCTGCTGACTTCTGGGCCCTGGGACTGCTCGGCGCAGACTTCCGTAAATTGCTTAAGGGGCCTATCACTGAGACGGCGCCCACTCCTCGCGATCTCGCCGCTGAGCAGCGAGGTCCATCATGGGACAAGAAGCGGAGGGCCGTCCGAAGCTATTTTCACAAAATATATTCAGCGGCAGATGGTGGCGGTGGACTACCCTCGTCCGGCGTGCCGGTCAAAGCATCGCTTCATTCTGGAGTTGCCCTTCAGGGGGCTCGGGAGCTGGCCGCTCACTTGGGAATCACTGTCCCCAGCGTAATTCTGGCCGCGCTGGGCAAAGCCGCCGCTGATGCTATTGGGGTTCGCACGTACCTCCTTAACACGATGTGCGCCAACCGTTTTCAATCACGCGATAAGAACTTAGTGGTTTCGATGAACCAATGGGTGCCAATCATTTGCCAAGCAGGCCAGGGTAGAAGTTTCGAAGAGTCTGCTCAGGAAATACATCGAGCCACACTTATGGCATATCGCCACGGTCGTTACAACCCCGATGAACGCGCAGAGATTCGAGAACAGCTGTTCCCCGGGGGTACGCCACAGCCAGCGGAGTTTCACTTCAATTTCACTCCAAACAGCTCCGCGGGAATTGCTCCTGATCCCACCAATATGGTGCGCGTTGTACGCGAACGTCCGTCTCGTACGATTGGTCCACGGTTCATGGTGGCAGCGTCAGAGTTTGGTGATCTCCTTGTAACGGCAAGGACGATGCTCGACGGATTCTCGGAAGACCATCTCGTGGAATACCTGACTTCCGTCAATAACATCCTGAGTCGCTACACTGTTTAGGAGTTGTTGTGAGCAACAATCAGGGCGATATGGTCATCGATGAAGACGTGATGCGTCGATGCGTCGGCCACGTGCTGCCGGGCGTTGAAGATTTCTCAGGACTTGATACGAGATTCGACGAAATCGGACTAGACAGCATGCTGCTCGCAGAACTGATCGTGCAGCTTGAAGAGGAAACGGACGGCATGCTTGATCTGCACGTGACGGGTCGGCTTGAAACACTACGCGATCTCATGCTATCCCTGCGTCCTCTGCGCGAAGCTGAGTGACGAATCAAACTGCCATGACACGATACCTCATTGAGTCGGGCTGCTACTGGGATTGGTCGGAAGTTAGCCGCCGCACCGAAGAACTCGCGGCCGATGCTCGCCACGGCGATGAAAGATTTCTGACGGTTACGCCGGCCAGTGGGTTCGATGTTGTTGTCGCTCTTGTCGCGGGCTTCACACTGGAATGCGAGCTCGTAATCCAGCCCCCACCCCCATACCACAGTCAGTTGCCAGACCGGAGCGTCGGGCCGGGCGTATGGATATATACCTCCGGTACTACCGGTTCGCCGAAATCCGTGCACTGGCCCTGGCGTCGGCTTTTCCCGTTGAAGCACAATGAGGTAGGTGACATTAAGCGCTGGGGAATCGGGTACGCACCAGCTTCGTTCGCGGGTGTTTCGGCCATCTGCCAGGCACTCTCAAGCAGCGCCTCAGTCGAGTTCCTGACACCTGCCTGGCCGTCGACTCGTACAGATAGACATCCTCTCACCATCGCTGTAGGTACGCCCACTTTTTGGCGTATGGCCTGTGTGCACGCCTTTCGAGGATACAAGGAGCCAGCGAAGATTGACGTCATTTCAATGGGCGGAGAGCCTGTCGATGACACGCTACTGAGTGCCGTACGGAATACGTTTCATCCTCATCGGATCAAGCAGATATTCGGTGCAACCGAACTAGGGGCCGGAATTCACATCGACGACGAGCGAGGAGGCCTCCCACTCGATGCTGCTGGTCAACGTCAGAGCAGTGGTGCTGCGTTCGATGTCCTCGCCGACCGCCTATTGCTGTCTCCCTCTGTCGGTCTTCCCTACGTCGAGACCGGGGATTTCGTGGAGATAGTAGGAGATCGGGTCTTCGTAACTGGTCGACGCGGGCTGTCGATAAACGTCGGTGGGACGAAAGTCAGCCCGCAGGCCGTGGAGCGGGTGCTTCAAGAGCATCCTTCAGTGCTCGCAGCTCGGGCGTACGCATGGCGGAGCCCGGTCGTCGGGTCGGTGGTAGCTGCCGACGTCGTACTCGTTCCTGGAAAGACTGAAGATTGCCGGCGTGACCTCAGGGCCTTCGCGGAGGCACACCTGGCTCCGGCTGAACTGCCGCGAAGAATACGGATCGTGGAAGAGTTCGTGTCAAGTGCCGCGGGGAAGGTATTGCGATCATGAGCGCGAGGAAGGTCTTCGTCACCGGCGGATCCCGCGGCTTAGGGCTGGCGATTGCCTCCAGCCTCGTAGAGGCTGGGTACGAAGTAACCACCGTCGCTCGCAGACCTACCGAAGATCTGCAGGCCCTGATCGATGGTGCGGCCGGAGCAGTGTCATTCCTCGCCGCAGACCTTGCCACATCAGCAGGCGTGCAGGCGGTGGCGCTGGAGATCCGTCGATGCCAGTCTCTGTACGGGCTTGTAAACAATGCTGGAATCGCCCATGCAGGTCTGCATGTAGATATGGAGCAGGAAGCACACCATCGCATGTGGTCGCTCAACGTGGCGGCGCCGCAGCTGCTGAGCCGCGCTGCTGCCAAGTCCATGCTTGGGTCGCGCACCGGACGCATCGTCAACATCTCGTCGGTAAGCGCGCACAAGACGTATCGAGGTCTCGCCGGCTACACCGCTACCAAGGCTGCGCTGGAGGCGTTCTCCCGCGTACTTGCAGCGGAAGTGGGCGGTTGGGGCATCACCGTGAACTGTGTTGCCCCTGGATTTATCGATACTGCCATGACGTCGAGCATTCCTCCGAACCTGCGCACCCGTATTCTCGGTCGGCGACTGCTCGATCGCCAACCAACTGCGAATGATGTGGGCGAGGCAGTCCTCTTCCTGCTCTCTGGTGCAGCCGGGACTATAACCGGCCAGGTGTTACGAACCGACGCAGGAGCGGCTACGTGAGTAACTGTTCCAGTCACCGTCCGGTTTCGCTGATCAACGAGCTTCGGAACTTCGATTGCGGCCCAACACTCGTTATAGATCACCCCTCAGGGAATAGTGCATGAATTCTCCAGCAGGTGACATTGATGATGTACTCTCCTTAATCGCACGGTGTCCAGATAGTGCGCGCGAGTTCTCGATCTCCGCTTCCGCCGTCGTCTCTGAATTTCAGATATCCCCAGAAATGCAGAGCCGGATTCGAGCCCGAGGGATTCCAGCAATTCAGCGAGGGGGCGAATGGTACTACGACGCTACCGACATGCTGAATGTCGCACTGTTCCTTGAGCCTCGTTCCCGTGCCCGCCGAGTTCTGGTGTGGTGGGGGCGGGAACTCAGTAGGCCATACGGCGCGACCGCCAAGTACCGCCTTGACTACTTTGCTGAGTGCCCAGAACCAGGGCACTATGGAGTGTGTGCATTTAGAATACACGAAAGATACATAGTGCCGCAGTCAACGGTTGGGAGCGACGGCCAACTCCCGATCCATAGTGAGATATTCCACCTGCGCCGCACATGGCCGACCCTAACGGCTCCGTTCGTCGAACTAATCGACGAATACCGGGACGTAACGTTCCTGCGTCTTCCGGAATCGTTGCGGTGGGACGGCGAATTCATTCGGCGTCACCGCGTTGCCGACTGCGCCGGTATAGCGAACCTGCTGGTCGATGAAGGCAGGAGGCGGGGGCTGGCAGTCCGGTTCTCGTACGGCAAGACTCTCACCCCGCCATTCACTGCGGGACACTATTGGGCCGAGTTCTTTGTGGAAGGCGTGTGGATCCCAGTCGACCCCGTGCTGATTCCGGCCCTTACCAATTGGGGGATTTTGCCAGCAGAATCCTGGGACAACAAGTCGTCTCTTGGCGGTGTGCTTGCCCGACTCACCGGGGCGCCTTCCCGCCCAGCCAGCCACGGCACAAGCGAGGTTAGTTCATCGTTCCGGGCTGTGCACTACCAACCAGAGTGACAGCCTGCACCTGGCCTCGAGGAGAGATCGCTCCGGAACGATCTGCCGCTGTCTCTGGGAGAGAAGGCACGTAGTGACCATGAGTCGGTACTGCCCCAGCACCGGGCCCAGTTGCCACGGATCCTCCCACCCCCGGCACCCCCGCAACTAGCAGGAGGCGAAGAACCCGCTCTTTGGCGACCGGCTGATCTGTTCAGCCTGCATCGCCACCCGACAGGACCAGGACGCCGCCGCCCAGCGCGGGCCTCGTTGCGGAGTTCGCCCGGCCCCGCGCGAAGACTGTCGACCTGTTTGCCAAGCTGGGCAGCGGATGGACGCTGACCCAGCGGGACGGCGACGCCAAACGCCACGTCTGGCTCGTCGAGCAAGAGGGCACCGTGTGCGGCCAGGTCAACCGCTACAAGCGCAAGGGCACTGGCACCGGCACCTTCTCGACCGGCTGGGAGGGCCATCGCCTCGGGGAAACCGACTGGTTCCGCCGGGAGGCCATCCCCTCCTGCCGGCACATCCCCGGCTCCTCGTTCCTGTGGAGCGCTCGCGACCTGGCCGCGTGGGGCGTCGCCGTCAGCCCTCCCACCACGACGAGGACCGCCCCGAGTCAGCCACCCACCGCCGGAAGACCGCATGACCGAGCCGCACGAGCACCATGTTTTGCTCCACTGCCGCGAGACCTGTGCCAGCTGGTCTGGCCACCGCACGCTGGCTGGTGCTGCTGCGAATCTTCCCTCCAGCTTCGCGTCCATGGCTGCATGGAGCTTGCAAATGCCCGCGGTGAAGTTGGATAGCCCCGTTCGCCGGGGTGATCTTTCGCTTTGCGCAGCCCTATGATTGCCTCATGGCACAGAAGATCGTCACCCTTTACATCGATGACCTCACGGGTGAAGAAGCTCAGGAGGCTGCCACCCACACTTTCTCGCTGGATGGGGTGTCGTACGAGATTGACCTGGGCCCAAACAGCTACGAGCAGATGCTTCAGGCGTTCGGGCCGTTCATCAAGGCCAGCCGGAAGGTTGGCCGGGTCCGCAAGCCCCGCCAGCTAAGCGCATCCCGCCGTGATGACAGCGCTGCTATCCGTGCATGGGCCAAGGGCGCTGGCTACGAAGTCAGTAACCGGGGCAGGGTGCCGGCCGAGGTGCGCGAGGCGTACGCCAAGGCACACTGACCCCCTGAATCAGCAAGAGGCCCCTCCACATGAGTGGCCTCTCGACGCAGGCGCCGAATTGCGGACGTGCTCAGTGTCGTTCTAGTGAGCTCGTGCGCGGTAAGAAGCGAGACGTCGAGGACGGCAGGCAGGACGCGGTACTCACACCTGCTGTACCGAGTTCAGGTCCGCGGTCTGCTGATGGGGCAATAGGCCAGCGACGGCTTGAACGATGTCACTCATGTGCTCGAGGTGGTAGGTGGCAGGCGAGGGCCCGTCAGTTCTTCAGGTCGGCGATGCCGTGCTCTTCCCCAGTAGCTCCTCCCAAGAGCGTCGAGGCGTTGGTGTTGTCGACGAGGAGGCGGTGCACGGCGTTGGGGGAGAGCCACACCGCCTGCCAGAGCGAGCAGTCGTCGATCCGGCTCGTCACAGGCAGGACGCACGCCTCGCAGGCCAGGTTGAGCCGGTCAGACCCGTCGAGGCCGCAGCAGTAGCCGCCGCCCTTCTCAGGGATCAGCGGGGTGCCGTGGATATCTCCGGGTGAGACGACAATCGCGCCGGGTGCGTCATCGGATAGGACATAGACCGGTGCATAGATGCCGCGGGTTTGCGCCTCGTGCGGACCGATCTTTTCCCACCTCCGCCACGGCGGTCCCCAGGGCTCCGGTTCCACGGCGAACGTCCCCCACTTCATGAGCACCGAGCGGTGAATCCCGTTCCCGTATTTCTGATGGGCATGGAGATCGACCTCACCCGTGCACAGTTAGGGCCGGAGGAGCCTGTGGCTCATTGCCTTCGACCATCTGCAGGTGAAGGTCGTCACTGCCGTTAAGCCGGCCGGGCCGCAAGGGAAGGGCTGTGTACGCGTCCACATCGATTGGGCAGTCGGCTGACCTCGGCTACCGCGAACATGCATGAGGGGTTCTCCGGTCGGCTCCGCGTAGTGCGCCCGTGGAGGGTGCTCTGCCCTCCGTGCTTCTTCTGGGCGCTCAGGGCCCGATAGCCGACGCCGATAGCCGACCGGTACTGAGCGAGCCTGGCCCCTGATGCGGCTTCCGAGACCGGCACATGTGATCTGGGCTGAGGAGGCACGTCGAACTCCAATCTCATCCTGCCGGTCCTCGCGAGGGCCTCGTCGGGGCCGGCTCCGGCAGTTTATGAGCAGATACCTGGGCTGCCCCCTTGGGGCGCCTGGATGGATGTAGAGGGTGTTGCGTTTTGGCTGGTGAGCGCGGGGGAGTGCACGCCTAGCGTGGGATGGTTGTGTAAATATCTGTGTTTTGTACACCAAATTGGATTTCGTCTGGCAAGGCATGACGTGGCGTCACTGTGTGGGGGCTCGGTCAAACCGGCCGGGCTTCCGGTTCCGGCACCCGCTGGGTGCCTTGGGAGGGGATTTTCGTGTTCCGTCATGCTTCGCGTGTCGCTGCTGCCGTGCTCGGCTCCGCGGCACTTGCAGCCACCGCTGTGCTGCCTGCGGCCGCGGTCGGCCACCACGTTCCGGCCCCGCGCCACCAGGTCCGCTCCTCGGTGGTTCTCGGGGCGATCCAGTACGACAGTCCCGGCCGGGACGACCGGTCCAACTGGAGCCTGAATGCCGAGTGGGTCACGGTGAAGAACACCGGCCGCTGGCCGGTGACCATCAAGGGCTGGACCCTCTCCGACAAGTCCGGTCACACCTACCGGTTCGGCAACGTCCGCCTGGCCGGCCGCAGCCAGGTCCGCGTCCACACCGGCATCGGCCGCGACAACCGCTGGGACCTGTACCAGGACCGCCGCGCCTACGTCTGGGACAACGACGGCGACACCGCCACCCTGCGCAATGACCACCGCCGCATCGTCGATTCCAGGTCCTGGGGCCGCCACCACGGCCACGGTCACTGACCACCCTGCCGGGCAAGCCGGTGAGACCTGGTCGCTCTCACCGGCCGCCCACGGTGCGCCGCGGCTGATGCCTGCGGCGCACCGCCGTGTTCAGACCGCCGAGCAGCGCGCTACGTCCGCTCGTACTCCACGCCGGTGCCCTTACGGCCGACCGTGAGTGCGCGCAGGGTGTCCCCTTCATCGCGGTCGACGGTCAAGGCCAGCGGAGTTTCGTGCCGACCCAGTCGGCGAGGTGGGTGCACCAGGCGTCTGCGGCCGGCGGCATCCACGTGGCCGGGTCCTGGTCGGCCTTTTGGCGGTTTCCGGGCTGTCGCCCGCACGGCGGGCGTCAGCCCGGACTTCCTCTACACCCCCACTGACCTGCGCAAACGCGTCGAAACCCTGCGCGGCCAGCAACGGGCTGCCCACTGGCCTCTCCGGCAGGAGTCCTCAGCTGACGACGGCACGGTGATTGATCCATACCCTCACCGAGGGCCTCCGCCGCGAACGCGCCGCTCACCGAGAGCGCGTCCAAGAGCTCGAACAACGGCTGGCCACTGTCCACGGCGAGATCCTTCGTCTCCAGCGTCGGCTTCGGGAACGCGGCGACGCGCCCCGGTGAACGACAGGCCAGCCGCTACGCTCCGCGGCGTGCCAGAACAATGCAGTTGAGGCCGGAGGATCAGCCCCGCACACTCGCCCGGTGAGCCACAACGAACATGCGGGCAGATGGGACGGACCCTGGTACAGAGTCCGCACGGAGCACTTCGAGGCGACGTTCCTGCCGAATGCCGGCGAGGACTTGGAATCTGTGGACAACATCGACGTCTTCGTGGACCTCAACGACGGAACCCGGTGGAGTGCGACCGTCATCACCCTCGCTCAGGTGGAGACCATCATGGAGCGGTGGGCGGCGACCGGGGAGGCCCTCGGCGGCGCCTACTTCTCGTGCTCGGATGGCCTCATCGTCCGCGACGCCAGCATCAGCAAGATGACCCAGGTCCTCGTCGGCCTGGTCGAGACCGGCGACTTCACGCACATCCTTCAACGCATCGACGAATGACCGCAGCCCCGGTCCACGACGGGCTGATTCTGAACCACCAGTAAGCTGCCCCGACCGAGCCTGGGACATCCATCCTGAGGACACGATGCTCTCCGAATACCAGCAGCAGCTGAGGGATCGTTTCCTCGCTGCCCCCGTCATCCCAGCACCACACCCCTGGCAGCCCGTCTCCGCGCGACGAACGCCCATCGGCGGGCTACTCGGAGTCGGCTTCGGGGCCGACCCCGCCAGCGGAAACGACCTCCTGATGGTCGTCTCCAGCAACGGGCACGGCGTCTTCGACGCCTCCACGGGGCAGCGACTCGCCCGCGACCGCGACCCGGACCCCGATCACAGCACACCAACTGGCCCCAACTTGTCCTGCCCTGGACTCGGACCGCTCGCCGACACTGAGGTGCGGATCGCCGGCCTCTTCGGCGGCGGCCTCCACGCCACCACCGAGGACGGATGGACCGTTGAGGGCGTCAGCCCAGATTGGCCGCACCACCGCGTCCTCCTCTCGGCCGATGGCGGACTCTGCCGCGGTCCCGCCGGCGAGAAGTGGTGGCACATCTTCCACGCCCACTACTCCGAACTGCGAACCGTCGGATTCTCCCCCTCCGGACGCACACTCGTCGTCGCGACAAGCAGCGACATCACGCTCTGGGCAAGGCTCAGCCTCGACGTCTAAACCCGAGTCTCGGCAGGGCTACATCCGTAACCCCCTCGCTCGACGACCGAACGGCCTTATGCCCAGCGGGTGGGCGGCGTCGGCACCACCGGGGCCCGGAAGACTGCCTTGCGTCAGCCTCGGCGCAGAACTTGGGAGGTGCGGCCGGTGCACCTGGCTCTTGACCGCTGGCACCGGTCTGCGGGACGGTCGGCGCAACTCTGCGCAACCGACTCACAGGGGAGCAAGCGATGACGTTACGGTTCGTCGGGATCGACCCGAACACGGGAGGCGAGGGTTCGCCGACGGTGTGGGTGGAAGAGGAGAGCGCGGACCTGGTCCTTCAGGGCGAGGAAGCCGACGGTCTCCTCCAGGCTCTGGTGGGCTCCACCGGGTGGGTGGTCGGCCACGCGACGGGGATCCCCGCTCACGAGCGGGTGATCCGGATTCCGGCCCGCATGGTGCCGATTCTGAGGGAGGCGTGCGATGCCGCTGAACGCGCAGCAGCTGAACACCGCGACGTTCGCTGAGCTGCTCGCCGACACCCACCACACGGCTGTCCACCTGGAGATGCGCGACGTCTACGCCGTCGGTGACGAGACGGACGACTACGCCGCATTCCTGCGGACCGGCGTCCCGAACCTCGATCCGGCTCGCTCGTTCTGGCCGCAGTGGATCCCGCTCGTCAAGGACGCGGTCGCCCGCGGCGTGGTGATGCGCCGCGCTCGGATCGTCTCCGAGCCGGTCACCGACTACATCCGCTACGAGCACGCCATCACCCCGCTCAACCTCCAGGCCGGGGAAGACGTCCGCTGGCTGCCCCGCCGACACGCCTGCGACATCCCGCTGCCCGGCAACGACTTCTGGCTCCTGGACGGCCGCATCGTGCAGTTCCACCACTTCACCGGCACCGGCGACTGGGCACCGGACGGGAAGGAGCGCACCGCCGCCCCCGCCGCCGTCGCGCTGTGCGCCAGGGCGTTCGAGGCGGTCTGGGAACGCGGCATCCCACACGAGAAGTACACCGTCCAGGCCCCCTGAGCTGCCCATGCCCGCCTCCCCGTCATCCAGCGCACAAGGAGCCCGCGAAGCGCTCGCGGTGCGGTTGCAGCACCTGCGCAAGGATGCCGGCCTCACCGGGAAGGACCTCTCCGCCCGGTGTGGCTGGCACCCCGCCAAGACCACCCGCATCCAAAAAGGCGACACCCCGCCCTCGGATACGGACATCCGCACCTGGTGCGCGGCCTGCGATGCCGACGACCAGGCCGACGACCTGATCGCCACCGCCCGCGCCGTCGACTCCATGTACCTGGAGTGGCGCCGCCTGCACCGTAACGGCATGCGCAAGGTCCAGCAGGACTGGAACTCCCTGCACGAACAGACCCGCGTGTGCCGGGTCTACGTCTCCAACGTTCCGCCGGGCTTCTTCCAGACGCCGGCCTTCGCGACGGCCCTCATGGAGCAGATCACCACCTTCCAGGGCACCCCCAACGACGTCTCCGGAGCCGTCGCCGCCCGGGTCGCCCGCTCCCGTTTCCTCTACGAGGGTGGCCACCGCTACGTCGTCCTCATGGAGGAGTCCGTCCTGCGCTACCGCACCGCCGACCCCGACGCCATGAAGGGCCAGCTGCGCCACCTCCTGGCCGTGATGCCGCTGGCGTCCGTCTCCCTGGGGATCATCCCGTTCTCCGCGCAGCGCACCGTGTGGCCGCTGGAGGCGTTCTACCTCCACGACGACACCCAGGCCGTGGTGGAGACCCTGACAGCGGAGATCAAGGTGACGCAGCCGCGCGAACTCGCCGACTACGCGAAGGCGTTCGCCGGCCTCGCGGAGATGGCCGTGTACGGTGACGCCGCCCGCGCGCTCATCGAGGCTGCGATCGATGCCCTGGAGTGAACCTCCGCAATTCCTCGCAATTTCGTTGAAGAACGATCGGTGGCCTCCGTAGCGTCAAAGGACATCGACGCACCCAGCAACGGAGGCGGTGCCCATGAGCGCACCCACACCCGCCGGCACCGAACCGAAATTCGGCGGCCTCCATCCGCCCGCCTTCGGCCGGCCCTCCCCGGCGCTGCTGGCTCGCGCCGACCGCGGCTACGCCCGCTTCCTCGCCCACACCACCCCAGCCCCGGACTGCAGCACCGGCGACCACGGCCAGGACGACACGGCGAGTCACCGATGAGCGACACGCACGCCGTGCTCTACGACCCCCACGCGCTGATCGAGGCCGAACTCCCGCTGGACCGCGCCCCATACGAAGCGCTCGTCACCGTCGTGCTCGCGTGGAAGGACCCGCACCTCGAGCCCCGCGACTACGAGCAGATCGCCCTCCAGATGACCGGGCACGCCCGCGCTGTGGCCGCCGACGTCCGGCGTCGCGCCGCCGCCCTGCCCAAGAGCGACGGCCGCGGCGCCCTCGCCGAAGTCGTCCTCCGCGAAGCCGACGGACGCCTGTCCGCACCGCTGCAGGGCACCGCCCGCTGCGCCCAGAACCGCGCCCGGCTCGTACGGGCGCTCTACACGCGGCTGGACCGCCTCACCGAAGCCCTCCCCGCCGCCCCGTAGCCCTCCACAAGCCGGTCACGCGTCCTTTGGCCACAGAAGCGCAGCGTCCAGTGCTCCTCGAAGTACGCGCGGGCCGCCTCCAGGTTTGGGGCACGGGGTACGAACTTCTTCGCCGGCGGGCCGGCCGCGGACGACGACCAGGCGGTGGGGCTGCGCGAGGCCCACGAACACCACCTGCCGGGCATCACCCTCGCCGCGCCGCGCTACGCCCGCACCAACAACCCCACCTTCCCCCGCTCGGTCGACAAGCGCGGCGCCGAATTCCTCTACCGCCCCAGCGACCTCAAGCGCTGGGCACGCAACCGCCCCCGCGCCGACTCCGGCACCACCGCCTGGACTGACCACACCTGCTGGGCTGCCGAAGGCTGCAACCCGGCCGTGTCCGGTCCGGCCAGCGTCGAGCCGCGGGTACGGCGCCCCGCTGGTGTCGCGGGCGAAGGTTCCACTGGCACAGACGGCGCACGTCACGGTGCGCGGCGCATCCGACGATTACAAGGCCGCTCCACGCGCCGGGAACGCGCGCCCTGGCGGACCGGCCGAGGTGGTCGGATGGTGCCAAGTGATGAGGCTTCCGGGGCGTGTTGGTGAAACAGTGGAGTGCCGCTGTCCGGGTCCTGATCAGCGGGTTTGGATAGTGCTACCGCTGAGCGTGGCGCCGTCGCCGCATCGGTATCAGCGCGTCTTGAGCTAGAGGAGGACGTCTCATGTGGGGTTCCCGAGTCGCCATGGCCGTCGCGGCAGCTTTGCCCGTTGTGTTGGCCACCCCGGTCGTGGCGAGCGCGCAGCCGGTGCCGGTTTCCGCGCACGCATCGCGTGCGGTCCAGGTCGAGGAGGCCGTCGTCAACTGCGTCGACGACAACAGAAGCAACCAGGTGACCGGCGACAACCTGTTCGTGCTCACCAACCTGGACCCGCAGGAGACGGAGAACGTCCCGGCCAACACGACGCAGCTCACCTGCACCAATGAGGCCACCAGCAACGTACCAGTGGAGATGACAGTCACCTTCTCGGATCACGAGAAGGTGACCGAGAGGCTCGACGCCGCTCACAACACCAATCTCACCGCGAACAATCCGAACGCCGTTGCCGAGTCGGCGACTGCCGCTGTCATCTAAGCTTGAGTGCCCGACTTTATGGAGTCGTACGGGGTCAATGACGGCCCGACTCCGGTGTCACGGGCCGCGCAGCGACGGAGGTCCTCTTCGAAGACGACCGGGTCCTCGATGCCGGCTTCGTGAAGGACGAGGTTCTGCCAGGCGGTCGACTGCTGGTCGGTTGAGACCCTGACAGGCCGGGGGCCACCCATTCGGGCTGGTCTGATCCTGCTCGCGTTAGCTGGTTCCGGCTGTGGGCATCAAATTCGTGTCGTCAAGATCAGTTTGCACACGGAGGAGGATGCGGATGGGTGGCGGATCGTTCGGCGGGACCGATCAGGCGGTCGACCAGCTCACTGGGCCGGTGCCGGAGGTGTTTGACACTCCTGTCGACGCGGTGGTCAAAGGCGCAGACGACCGACTGGCAAAGCAGGATGCCAAGGACCTGACCGAGCGAGCCATGGCCGTCATGGCGAAGGTCCTGGACTGCGACGTCGCCGCCCTTCGGCCTGAGACGGACCTCATCGGGGTCCTGGGTGCGGACGAAGAGACGCTCGCCGTCCTGGCCTGGCACCTGGGGGAGGTACTGGAACTGGACGGCCTCGTCGAAGTAACGGACGACTGGCAGACGGTCGGCAGTGTGCTGTTCGACATCGGAGAGCTGGCCGCCGGACTCACCTCTGCCTGACCCGCCCCATCCGCCATCAACCAGGGAGAATCCTATGGCTCTGCCTACCATGACCCCCGAACAACGCAGCGCTGCGCTGGCGAAGGCCGCCGCGGTCCGCAAGGCCAGGTCGGAACTGCTCGAACAGGTCCGTAAGGGCAGGATGTCGATGGCCGAAGTGCTGAAGAGGGCCGACAAGGAAGACCTCGTCAAAAAGACCAAGATTGCGGCAGTTATCAAGGTGCTGCCAGGGATCGGCCCGGTGAAGGCCGCCAAGCTTATGGACGAGGCCGAGATCCCCGCTGATCGCCGCATCGGCGGCCTGAACTCCAGGCAGCGCGCAGCCCTGCTGGAAGCCCTTAAGCACTGAGCCCCCGAGTGCAGGACACAGGGGCAGTCGGGCGCCTGGGCGGGGAGTGTGACGGCCCCGCCCAGGCACCCGGCAGTCTGGCCGTGCGGCGGCAAGTACGAGCAGCCGTGGCGCCGGATCGGCTTGATGATGCGTGGGTGGTTGGAGGCGATGTGGGAGAGGACGCGGATGCCGCCGACGTTGTCGGAGATGCTGGCGGCAGTGACCGTGACGGCCAGGAGGAGGCCGAGGGTGTCGACGTCGATGTGGCGCTTGCGGCCTGCGAGTCTGAAGGCCGGCGGGACGGGCTTCCATCAGGGCGACGCGGACCAGGGCGCCGAAGTGCTCCGCAAACGGCCGGGCCTCCCGGCGGCGGGGCACGGCTACTCGCCCTTGAGGAACTGGGCCAGCTGCTCGTCGAGGGTGGACTCGCCGTTGTCGAGGGCGGCTTCGAGCCCGCCCACCCCACCAGACGCCACAACCCAGATCATCCAGCCGTACAGACCCCACGACCAGAGTTCAAAAACACGGTGTCAGGCCGCCGCGGGAGCGGTCGAGCGCGTGGGCGGCGGGCTCTCCTCGGACGGGCCCACCCCTTGCGAGCTCCGGCAGCGTGTCAGGCGCTGACCACATCACGCCGACGATCCAGAGCTGGTCGTGGCGGACGGCGTCCGATGCGTGGTGGATTCCGCGGAATAGTTCTTCGGGGGTTCGGGAAATTCCGCGGCAGGCTGCCCCAGGGCTCGCCGCCTGGCGTTGGCCATACGGGTGACGGTCGCGTAGGTGGTCCGGCACTCCTGGTCGAACCAGTCCTGGTGGGTGACCTGGTTCGGCCATGTGCGATAGCGGGTGACGACGTGCGGTGTCGATGCGCCGGCGAACAGTTCGGACATGGCCAGTGCCCAGCCGATGTCCTCGCAGCAGATGATGGCGGGCCAGCCGCCTGCCGCAAGAGCCGCGTCGGTGCGAGCCAGCACCGCATTCGGGTGGAAAGGGAACGCCGGCAGCGTCCACGCGGGAGCCAGTTCGTGGCGCGCCCATCGGCAGGGTGACGCGCAGTGGTGCCGCGAGGGGGTTCCGTCCAGGAAGGCCCGGTTGGCAGATACCCAGCCGATACCCCCCTCCTCCACCGCCGGCTCGCACACCAGGTCTACCAACCCGTCGATGTCCAGGGTGTCGTCCCCGTCGAGGGGATATATCCATCCGTCCGGGGAGAGGTTGAGAGCGCGGTTGCGAGCCGCCGACACGCCGCCGTGGACCGGAGTGCGCTCGACGACCGTGCCCGGCGGCCACCGCCCGAACTCCACCGCGCCGGGCCTATAAAACTGCCGGACATTGGTGACACATGGATCTCCGACTACGACGGAGCCAGCCATGCCCCCTTCACCGCAACAGCAGCAGGATCGCCGGGCCCAGCGACGTCTGGCGGTCCTGCGCCACGCCGAGGAAGTCACTGGGAATGTCTCGCTGACCTGCCGGTACTACGGGATCAGCCGCAACTGCTTCTACAAGTGGCAGCGGCGCTACCAGGAGGAGGGCATCGAGGGCCTGCGCGACCGTTCCAGCGCACCGCACCACAGTCCCCATGCCACCGACGCCGACATCGTGAACAAGATCGTCTACCTGCGGCAGAACTACCACTTCGGCCCGATGAAGATCCGGATGTACCTCCAGCGGTACCACGACATCGACATCGCCTGCTCCGCCGTCTACCGCATCCTCAAGCGGCTGGGTCTCAACCGGCTGCCCGCATCGCAACGCTACAAGCGCCACGACAGGCGCTATACCCGCTACGAGAAGCAACTGCCCGGCAACCGGGTCCAGATTGACGTCAAGTTCATCGAGCCGATCGGCGCGCCTGCCCCGACGGCCCAGCAGCCGGCCCCCGTCGTCGGCACGACGCCCAAGGTCCGCCGTCGGGCCAAGTACTACCAGTTCACCGCGATCGACGACTGCACCCGGCTGCGCGTGCTGCGGATCTACCCTCGGTGCGACCAGAAGACAGCCGTCCAGTTCCTGGACTACGTCCTTGAACGACTGCCTTTCCGCGTCGAGGTCATCCAGACCGACAACGGCGCGGAGTTCCAGTCCGCCTTCCACTGGCACGCGCTCGACAATGCATCGCCCACACCTACATCAAACCGGCATCCCCGCACCTCAACGGCAAGGTGGAACGCTCACACCGCATCGACGCCGAGGAGTTCTACCGCATGCTCGCCGGTGTCGTCATCGACGACACCGGCAAACTGAACGAAAAACTCCGAGAATGGGAGGACTACTACAACTACCACCGCCCGCACGGCGCTCTCGGCGGCCAGACTCCCTACGAACGCCTGAAGCAGAAGACTCAGACCCAGATGTAACCAAGCTCTGGCAGATGCACACCTAGCGCTCCGTTCCTCGGAGGAGGGCCGCGGGACCGCCAGGGCTCTGAACTCGGGCCTTGGGTTCGGGTCCGCAGGTACGGAGCTCGGCGAGGGCCTGCCCGCCCGGGTGTCGGCGGTGAGCGTGAGGGACTCCAGCGCGGCGGTGGCGGCTTCGGCTACTTCGTCGGCTGCGTCCCTGGGCTCCGAAGCACACGAGCGTGAACGGCGCCTGCCCCGGGAACACCCCCGGGGCAGGCGCCGTCGTTGTACCGTCAGGCCGCTGCCCATTCCAGTCCGAGGGCGGCGAGCGTGGCGCGCTTGTCTGCGGTGAGCTTCCCGCGCCTGCTCTTGGTGTTGGAGAGGAACACTCCGAGCTTGA
This sequence comes from Streptomyces natalensis ATCC 27448, assembly GCF_000935125.1. Lineage (GTDB taxonomy): Bacteria > Actinomycetota > Actinomycetes > Streptomycetales > Streptomycetaceae > Streptomyces > Streptomyces natalensis. The sequence continues at coordinate 79,055 of NZ_JRKI01000031.1, forward strand.
CCTCCGTGCCGTCCTCCAGCCGCTCTACGTGGGCCCTGGGTACGGTCACGGAGCCCGTGCGGGCGCGTTGCGCCTCGGCACCGCGGAGGCCGAGCAGGTGCTGCGGCGCTTCACCCGCGGCGGCCCGAAGCACCCGACGTTCCAGGCGATCGAGGAGCTGGGGCGCGCCGTGCGCACGGCGTTCCTCTGCCACTCCTTGGCGGAGGAGGGGCTTCGCCGGGAGATCAACGAGGGGCTGCAGGTGGTGGAGAACTGGAACTCGGCGAACAAGGACGTGTTCTACGGCAAGGACGGCGACCTGACCGGCGAGGACCGGGAGAGCATGGAGGTCAGCATGCTCGCCCTGCACCTGCTCCAGTCCGCCCTGGTCCACGTCAACACCCTGCTGATCCAGCAGGTTCTGGCCGAGCCGAAGTGGGCCGAGCGCCTCATCGACGCCGACCGACGCGGCCTGTCGCCGCTGTTCTGGACCCACGTGAACCCCTACGGCCGGTTCGAGCTGGACATGAACTCCCGCCTCGACTTCCTCCCGTCGGCCGTGACGGTGCCCGGGCAGCGTTTCGAGCAGCCGGCCCAGGGCGCCGAGGTGTGACACTGCCTCAGCTCGGCGGGCCGCAGCGCGTTGCGACTGTGGCGGTTGCACGGATCCGGTTGATCCGCCGCGGTCAACTGCTGGATTATGTCCGCGACGGATGGGGGCCAGGTGGACTGGATCCACGGCGCGGCCTACGGGGCGGTCGGCGGCGCACTGATCGAAGCTCTTGTGTTCAACGGGCGTGTGCTGGCGTGGCAGGCGGCGCGGCGGCGGGCCCGCGACGCCAAGCGCCGCAAGCTCCCGCCACTGCGCGCCTACGTGGACCCGCCGGCGGATCTGGCCGCAGCCGTCAGCCGGCTGCTTCTCGGGGCCCTGGTGGGCTGGCTGCTTCACTCTCAGATCACCGGCTTGTACGCGGCCGTGGCCGCCGGTGCTTCGGCCCCCGCGCTGCTGCGGCAGCTGGGGTCCCTGCGCACGGTGCAGGAGGTCGTCCAGGGCGGGAGCGCGGGTGCTGGCGGGCGGAACCCGGATGCTCCGGTGACCGTCCCACCTGCGCCGGAACATCCGACGATGCCGGTCCAGCCGGAGGCCGAGATGACTGGGGAGGTGGGCAGTTGAGCTTCAAGCGGCGCTACATGGACTCCCTTCTGTCCGCCGCGCCTCATCCCGTCCCGGAGCCGTTGTCGGGGCGGGCCGTCGGAGGCAGCTGGTGGCGGCGCTTCCTGGCTTCGCTACTCGACGTTCCGGTGGTCGGCGAGCTGTCTTCGCGTGTGGCCCTGGACGCTGCGCCGGAAACCGTCGCCGAAGGCCGAGCGGGTCGTCAGGCACCGAAGACAGTGCTCCGCGCCAGCTCCGGGCCCGCGCAGGCACCGACGCCCGAAGCGCGCCCGGTGACCATGGCGGCCCCGGAGCGGGTCACCGTCGGCGGCCCGGTGCGCGTGGCCGGGGGGCCACCCTCCCGGTCGTGGGGGTGGGCTGTCGCTGGGGCTGGCCTGTGTCTGCTCGTCGGCCTCTTCGCGCTGGCGAACCGTCAGTCCCCGAATTCGGTCACCCTGCCCACGCCGACCCATTCGATCTTGCCTACCTCGGGCAGCACCGACACCGGTATCGGCACCGCAGAGCCAACGGGAGAGCCGTCCCCGTCGACTCCCACTGACACGCCCGGCCAGATGCTGTGGCAGGGATCCTTGACCTTCCCCTCTCAGCCCGGCTCGGACACCCACCCGGTGGCGGCGTCGCCCGCCACCGGGCTGCTGGCAGGCGAGGCACTGTATCTGTGCGGAGCGTGCTCGCCGCAGGTGATCGGTGGCGAATTGCTCGTTCCCTGGAACGGGACGAAGCCGCCGACCCCCGGCCAGTGCGGCTCCGCGTTGACGGCACAGACGAGCCGGTCAGGCTACGTCCCGTTGCGGGTCGGCCAGATGGGGTGTTTCTCCAACGGCGCCGGGGCCGTCGGCTACTTCACCGTGCTCACGACATCGCCGCTTTCCGCGAGCGCGATCATCTGGTCCGTATGACGCCGCTCGTCGGGCTGCGGTTCGCAGAAATGACCGAAGAAAACTCCGCCCTGCGCGACCGCCTCACCGGGCTCGAAGACGACCTTGCATCGGCCCGCACCAGCCTGCGCCGCATGATGCGCACCGAGAACACCACCCAGTGACGGCCGCCCGCGCAGCGCCCAGCTCAGGCCCAGTCCACACCCAGCTCGACCAGCACCTTCCGCCTGGCCGCGGTGAGTTTGGCGTGGCGGGTCTTGGTGTTGGACAGGAATACCCCGAGCTTGACTTCGGCGCCGTCTTCCAGCTGTTCTACGTGGCCCCTGGGGGCCGTCGCAGAGCCCGTGCGGGCTTTGTACTGCGCCAGGGCCGCAATACCCCGCTCGAAGGCCCCAGAGGCAGCTTTGGAGGGCTTCGCGTGCGCTTCCTGCTCAGGCGGCAGCGGCACGATGCCGAGCTGCTCCAGGCATTCGCGCGATCAAGCGATCCAGCCTGCCGATGCCCCTTCGCTGTGGCGCAGATGTCTTCCGCCGCAGCATCGAACGGCGCCGGTGGGGACACCGCTCGGGCAGGGGTGAAGGCTGTGAGGATGGCGAACAGAGCAGAGGCACTGCCCAGCGCAACGCGTTTCCACATGCAGGTACCTCGAATTCGACATGCCCTGTCCCGACACAGCCGACACTAAGGCGCCAACCCGCGCCAGGCACCAACACACTGCCTGCGGGGGAGCCCCCCCGGAGTAGGCGCCAGAGCTAGACCTGTCCTGGCGAGCCCCCTGCGCGTTCCCGACCGAGTGGCACTCGCCGGTGTGATGTATGTGCTGCGGACCGGTGTCGCATGGCGTGATGTCCCCGCAGAGACGGTGGGCTGCTCCGGGGTAACGGCCTGGCGCAGGCTGCGGGATTGGACCGAGGCCGGCGTGTGGCCGCGCCTGCACGCTGTCCTGCTGACCGAGCTTCGCCGCGCTGGCCTGCTGGATTTGGAAGACTGCTCTATGGACGGGGCGCACGTCCGGGCTCTCAAAGGGGGGATCACGTCGGCCCCTCACCCGTCGACCGCGCCCGCCCCGGCTCGAAGCACCACCTGATCGTCGACCGCCACAGGCCCCCGCTCGCCGTCACCCTCACCGGCGGCAACCGGCATGACATCACCCAGCTCCTGCCGCTGCTGGCAGTATGCGCACTGTCAGCCTCCGTCCGGGCCAGGCCGGGGCCGTGGTGCACCGGCCTGAGTCACTGGCCACCGGTTCGCGCCCGCCACGGAGTGCGCGGCGCGAGCCCGTTGCAGCTGCTCACGGGCTGTCTCTGTCCCTCGGGCCGTGCGGGAAGGGGCAGGCCGCCGCGATGGGCTTCCTCGGGGCGTTGTCAGTGCCCTGAGTTACGTTCATCGCGTCCTGCGGGACGCGTCCGTTCCCGCCTGGCCTCCAACAGCGGCCAGGCGGGAACGGCCAGGCTTGCCCCCTTCGTACTCGGCACGGGGGCGGGCCTCTTCCGGATGGAAGGCCGACACCAAGGTGTCCTGCATCCATTGACGGGGGTAGCCGGGGGGATTGCAAGGAAAATCGGGAACTTCCACCCGGAGCCCTGCCAGGCTGCCGCTTTCGTGCGCCGGAACGGTCATCTGAGGGCGTTCGCTGAACACTCCAAGACCCGCAATGTTCCGTGATTCCTTGATCACGTGGTGTTACTGACGGGTGTCATGAATGCTGAGGTCTCCCTTCAACGGCGGTTCGGCACCCGCCTGTTGAGGGCGCATACGCGCGGTTCACCGGATGGCCGCAGCCGACCTCAAGGAGTGTGATGGACATCAAGAAGATAGTGACCACGGTGGTGCTGGTCACCATGGTGGTGTTCGCGTGGAGCGTGGTGATGACGGCGATGGGCCACGTGTCCGTCGTCGCCTGGCTCGCCCCGGCTTTGGCGCTGACGGTCCAGCAGATCGTTCGCGCAACCCGCTCGCGGAACGCACCGACTTCAGAGCAGGGCACGGTGGGGGTATCCGGCAAGGAGGACGCCGCCCCGTGACGACGCCCTTCGAGTCACCTGTGCCGGCCCCCGAGCCGGCACAGGCACGCCCCGGCCGCAAGCTCGGCCCGATCGCGGACTGTGTGGGCAGCTCGCATCGAGCCTGGCTGGAGCCGATGCGTGAGAGCTACCTCGCCAGCGGACGGACCCTCAGCCACCTCAGCGACCGGATCCTGCTGGCCAAGTCCAAACTCTCCGAACTGCTGCGCGGCGTGGGACTGTACCCGCGGTGGGAAGTCATCGACCGACTGTCCACCGAGCTGAACATGCCCACCTGGCCCCTGTACCGCCTCTGGCGCCAGGCAGCGCTCGACTCCCAAAAGACCCGCGAGTGGATCGACCGATCCACCGAGAAAACCACCCTGGCCACCACGAACCCCAAGCCACCCCTGGAGCACGACGCCTTTTGCCAGATGGTCGAGATGGACTACCTCCGCTACGCCCAGGTCTTCCTCTTCGACGACGCGCGCGACGCCGCGGTGGCCGGCACCTTCGACATCCTCTGGCTGTACTGGAACGACGCCCTGGCCAGCCCTGACATCCGCCGCTACGCCTGGAGCATCCTGCGCGCCACCGTCATGTCCAAGACACCGCACCTGGACGGCCGGCCCGAACTCGGGCCCGCGGTGTTCGACACCGTCGCCCTGCGCAGCCGCACCTCCGAGGCCGACCGCATGGCCCAGGTGGCAGAAAGCCTGGAACTGTTCAAGGCGATCAGCAAACTGCCCGACGCCCAACTCGACGTTATGGTGCTGCGCCACCTGTGCGGGGTCCCGCCGGCTCACGTCTCTGCCCTCCTCGGCGTCTCGCTGCCCGCCGTCCTGTCCGACGAACGTCACGCCGTCCGCTATCTGGAGCGCGCCATCTACCTTCCGCCCGAGACCGGAGGACCTACCCCATGACACCACTAGAAGAGATCCTGTCCCGGGCGTTGCTGGTACCTGACCGCGTCGTACCGCGCGACGTCGTGCCGCGCTCCGACCCCGGCGATCCGGAGACTCGCTTCGACGTCGCATCGGCCACGACAGACGCCATGCCCAACGCCGCGGCCGAAGACCTGCGCGCACTATGCGAAACCCTCGTCACGCACACCCCCGCCACCACCATCACCCGCTTCGTCACCGACCAGGTGCCCGAACCCCGCAGCGCGCTGATCCTCGCCTGCGTCCTCCAGCTGACCAACACCGAAGGTGGCGCCCGCTTCTGGTGGCAGTACGCCGCCGGCGCCGGCCAGGCCGCCGCCGCCTACTGCCTCTACCTCCACCACCTCTCCCTCGGCGAGGACGACACGGCCCGGTGGTGGCATCACCAGACCGACGACGTCCAACCCCCGCCTCAGACCGACAGCGACAACCGTGACCGCATCGCCAGCGTCTCCATCGCGAGCGCCTCCACCACCACCATCCTGCGCGTGCTGCGACACCTCTCCAAGCACACCAGCCGCCCCCGCTCCGCCGCGGTCACCGGGCTCATGGACTACATGCCCACCGCCGTGGCGGTCGGGTACCTCCGCGAGCCCGACATGGAGCTGCCCATGCCGGGACCCAACTTCGCCCGCAAGATCCGCACCTTGCTCACTGCGGCCGCCAACCGGCCCGACGTCCCCAGCCGACTGCCCGCTCGTGCGAAATCGGCGACCCGCGCGAGGCACGACACCGCTCATGACCTACGCACGGAAGGATGCAACTGGCAGATGGGCGAGACAGCAACGCGCTGATCTCCACCGCGAGCGACGACGATGTCCCGGGCGCGGAGTCCGCAGCGACCGCTGCGGACTCCGCGCCCGGAAGCCGATGCGCCCGCTGAGCTCCCCGCGGGGCTGACGCTGGGTGGGGTGGTGGTTGGTGTTTGGGGTGGCGGCTGACCTGGTGTGTTGCTGGTTTGTTGAGAGGAAGGGCGAGGGGGTGGGGCGGGGAGGTCGGGGTGTGTGAGCTGGAGTTGTGTGTTGTGTGTTGTGTGCTGAGAGGGGCTGGGTTCGTTGTAGGTATCGGTAGCGCCGAAAGGCTCGGTGTGTGTTTGTGCTGGTCAGGGCTGATTGTGTGGGTTGGCGGGTGGGGTTAGCGGCGGCGGGGGCGGTGGTGGGTTTCGGCGAGGTGGTCGAGGCGGATGGCTTCGAGTGTGGTTTTGGTGATGCGTTCGGTGCCGTCGCAGATGGCGGTGATGGCGGCTTGGCGGATGAGGCGGGTGAGGCTTCCGATGCGGCCGGCGGTGCGCTGGTGGAGGTAGGGGGTGTGCCGGGGGAGGGTGCCTGGTTTGTGGTAGGTGAGGTCGAGGGCGTTTTCGATGTCGGTGATGACATCGCGGAAGGGTTCAAGTGATCCGTGGCGGGCGGGGAGGGGACCCGGCCTTGGGGAATATCGGTACAGCGGTTAACGCTAAGCCGTTGATCATGGTGTGAGCTGAGGGCGTAGCGATGTACGTGCTGGTCAGGCTCCCTCTCCGGCCTCCTCGGTGAGGGCCTGGCGGAGCTGGCCGAGGTCGGGGGCTCCGGCTGGACCGGTGGGGGTGCGGTAGATCCGGCAGGCAACGATGTCGTCTCCCCGGTAAAGGGAACGATGCGGAAAACCCCGACGCGGTACGGACCGCCATCGTGGGCCTTTCCGGGAAAGTCGACCACTTCGCCTCCAGCCTTCTCGCGACAATGCGTCCTGATGACAGCTGCGGCAGGCATCGCCGCGCAAGTCACGCCGGGCGAGCGCCACTTGCTGACTGGGCAACAGCTCTCCGGCCCCCGGCCGACCCGTCGGCTGGCGTTCCGCTGGCTGTGCCGAGGCGGTGCTGTCCGCGGCTGGTTGTTTTCGTTGGTGTGCTGTGCGTCGCCGGCGCTCGGCTTGTTCTTCCGGCGCCGTGTGGGCTCCGCTTGCCTGCCGCTCCGCTTGCCT
>NZ_JRKI01000032.1 GCF_000935125.1 Streptomyces natalensis ATCC 27448
CACACGAGGGGCGGTACGAAACACGGGAATCGGAAGGTGGCGGGGCAATGAGGGGCGGAACGGCGGAAGGCGGGGCGGAAGCGGGACCCAGCACCAAGCCCAGGGCGGCCGAGGCCCCGGGACGTGGGGGCGGCCGGGCACCGGCCGGGCGCGGCAGCGGCGGCATAGCGGTGGGCGGGAGGACAGGAGGCCGGGGAGCGCCTCGCGCCACATCCGTGCAGGCTCGGTCTGCGCCTTGTTCGAAAGCAGCCAGATTTCGGCGTGCGGCGCAACGGGCGGCCTTCCTTTGAAGGAACAGGACGGGGGGCGACAGGGTGTTGGGTGGCGGTGCGGCGGCCCGGCCGAGCGAAGGGCCATGGTGGTTACCCCAGGCGGCTGAAGACCCAGCGCAGAAGTTCCCGGTCGACGCGGGTGCGGCCGGTGCGCTCCAGGCCGATACGGGCATGGGCGGTCAGCTGGGCCCAGGCCCGGAAGTTTCCGTGGGCGGCGTGGCGGTTGGCGAAGTCGATGTCGTCGGGATCGGCGTCGGCCCAGACGGGGTGGAACAACGGGATAACCTGCCGCACTTCGTCCTCGGCAAGGCGGGTGAAGTGCTGCCAGATGAAGATGCGGGAGGACAGCATCGGTTCGCGGCGCAGCACGGTGTGGCAGCCTTCGCCGCCGACGAAGATGATCGCGAGCTGGGTTGAGGGTTCGTCCCACAGGTAGCGGAAGTATTCGAACGCTTCGCCGTTGAGCCATTGAGCCTCGTCGACGAGGAGGGTGCGGGGGCGTTCCGCCAGGGCGTTTTTCAGCAGGCAGTCGAATTCGCTGGGGTGGCGCGGCGGGTGGCCGGGCAGGTCGAGTGCGGCGAAGAGTTCGTAGCGGACCGCGCGGGCCGTGGGGCGGGCGCGGAAGGTGACGCGGCGGACGTCCTCGTGCGGTTCGAGTTCGTGGAGGTAGAAGTTGACGGCGACGGTCTTGCCGAAGCCGGCGCCGCCGTGGATGCACATCATGGCGCGCGCCTCGACGGTGTCGCCGATGTTGTCCCGGGCGGTGAGCAGGGCCCGGGTAGTGACGACCTGCGCATCCGGCAGATCCACGTACTGGTATGCGGTGACGGTCACGGCTTCCTCTTATCGGAGTGGCTGGGCTGCGCGGGCGGTTCGGTTGCGGGCTCATCGCAGGAGGTGGGGGGCTGGGGTGCGGCCAGGGCCGGCGGAGTGTGCCAGTGCGCGGGCGGCGCGGCGGGTGGGATCAGATCGGGCAGCGCCAGCTCGGACAGATCCCTGGCTGCGTCCCCGGTGAGTTCGTGGTCGGCCTGTGAGCTTGTGAGCGCGTCGAGTCGGCGAGCCTTCTGGGGGACGGTGGCGGGAGCGAACCGGTCGCGGCGCAGCTTCTCGGCCGCCTTGACCTCGGCCCGCAAGCGGCGGGCCCGCCGGGAGCGGGCCTGGCGCAGCGCGGACAGCTGTTCGGGGGTGGCGGCGTCGGCCAGGTGCGCGGTGCCCAGGTGACGGCCGCTTGGGTCGCAGACCTCGATCTCATGGTCGTGGTGGGGCATGAAGCGCACGGTCACGTCACGGCCGGCCTGTCCGGTCATCCAGTCGGCGTGTAGTCGCGGTTGCGGAAGCGCACGCCGTGGCTGGTGATGGCGCGCAGGCGGCCATCGTCCTCGAGCGTGAACGACCACACGTCCTGGGCGGGGATGTCGTTGAGCGGGGTCGGGTCGGCCTGCCAGGCCTGAAGCGGGGTGGTGCCGTTCAGGGCGTCGGGGTGGTGTTCGGTGTTCCACCACGTCACCCAGGCCAGCAGCTGCTCGGTGAACTCCTCGAACGACATCGGTGGCCCATCCGGGCGCCGGTCGGGGCGGCGGTCGGGTTTCTTCTTCTTGGGGGTGTAGCCGGGCAGGGCAGCAAAGAGCATGCGGGAGGCGTTGAGGTTGAGGTTCTCCACCGTGCCCTTCAGGTGGGGGCTGTAGGGCGGCAGGACGGTGAGGTCTGCATCCAGCGCGGTCAGCGCGGCGGACACAGTGCGCGAGAGGAAGTCCTTGCCCCTGTCGAACCGCACCTGCTCGGGCAGCCCGCCGAAAGGCCCGTAGGGCTCGCAGCGCAGGACCGCGGAACGCAGAGCGGCCAGGACTGAGGCGCGGGTGGGAGGGCCGGGGGTGACGGCGAGGCCGGTGATGGCCTTGGTCGCACAGTCGATGAACCACGTGACGTAGGGAGGGACGAGGTCGCCGTCCGCGTCGACGCGCAGCGGGGCCTGGACGTGATCGGCCTCCCAGACGTGGTTACGCCAGGTCCGGGGGCGTTTGGCGAATACGTCCAGGGCGCGGGCGGCGTCGGGGCCGCCTCGGTAGCTGGCCCGCTCCCCTGGTGTGGTGTCCCGGCGCAGAGCGCGCAGGAACGTCGGCAGCGACGGTACGGGGTCCAGCAGCGGCACAGATGCGGGTGGGGCGCCGCCCGGAACGGAGGCGGCGGGCCGCGAGCCGGGGTCGATGTTCGTCGAGGTGTCGGTCTCCTCGGACGGCTCGGTATCGGCGGCTGCCTGGGCTCGGGCGACAAGTTCACGGTGAACCGCAGAGGCGTTACCGTGCCAGTACGCCAACAGCACCCGGATCTCGGCGGTGATCTCGAACCTCTCAGTACGGCGCACTCCGGGATGCGCGGCGCTCTGCGGTGTGGCGGTCGCATCCGCCAGCCATCGCCACACAGTGCGGTCCGAGACGTTCAGGCACTGGGCGGTGGTGTGCACGTGAGCGCGGGTGAGCCGACGCTGGGCACGCAGCGCGAGCAGACGGCGTACGGCCGGGGCGCGCAGTGCGGTCAACGACGCGGCGTCCAGGACGGGTTCGGGTCGTGGTGGCTCAGGGGCGCTGTGGTCGGAGGTGGACGCGGTCAAGGGAGGTCCTTCGGCCTGGGTGGGGTGTGGCTGGTCAGGGGGTGGGGCCGAGGCGGGAACAGGCACGCGACAGTAGAGCCCGGTCAACCGCGCTCTCGGGGCTGCAGGCGAGGGCTGCGTACGCGTGGGAGGTGATCTTCGCCCAGGTACGGAAGTTCCCCTTCGCGCACGTGGCATCAGCGTGCAGCAAGTCGGCTTCGGCCGCGGTGTCCCACAGCGGGTGGAACAGACGCAGCACGGTGGGGATTTGCTCGGTGTCCAGACGTGGCGTCTGCTGCCAGGTCAGCACCCGGGAGGCCAGCGCGGGAGCACGCGCGAGGGTCCGCTCGGCGCCCGTGCCGCACAAGACCATCGTCGTCTCGGTGGTAGGGGCGTCGATGAGCAGGCGCAGGTAGTCCAGCTCGGGCGCGGCGATGCGCTGCACGTCGTCGATGACCAGGACACCCGGCGTCTTCAAGGCATCGATCAGGGCACGGTCTGCCGTGTCCGTGCGGTTCGTCAACGACATGGCGGGCAGGCCGAACGCGGTGAGCAGCGCGGCCCGAAGCTGCGGCAGAGCCGGCTTCACCGACAGCACCGCGTGGCGTACCGGGTCACGGCGTGGGAGCAGGCGCAGCGCCTGGTGGACCGCGACCGTTTTGCCATGCCCGGGATCCCCGTACACGCACAGGACGCCACGGGCAGCTGTCGTGTGTGCGATCGCTTCGGTCACCTCCCCTACCTGCCTCGTCGCCACGACATGCGCGCTGGGCACGTACAGACGCACGCCCTCGGTGAACGGAGACGTGCTGGGCGTATCAGCACGATCGGCGCCGTCCTTCGGGGCTGGGTCGGCGACCGCGGGCTGAGCCTGGCCGGACTCGTCGATGGTGCCCGGCAACGCCAGCTCGGCCAACGCCCGGTCATAGCGGTCTGGATCCATCCGGGCGTAGCCAGGACGGGGAAGGTCAAGGACACGCCCTGCACGTCGTTCCCGGGTCACCGCGTGGTGCAGCGTCGACAACGACGGCAGTCGGTCCCGGTCCAGAGCGGGAAGCACGTCATCGGCGTGCTCGGCCATCCAGCGATGCAAGGCCTTCACGTTCCCGCCCAGCTCCCCCAGCTGGGCCCACAACACGTCCGTCAACGTGAACACCCCACGTCGTGCGGCAGGCTCGATCCGGCCCGTCTCCTTCGCCACAGCCAGCCAACGCCACACCGTCCGTACGTTGACCCCTGCCGTCGATGCGGCGATCCGGACATGCACCGTCTGCAGCGTCCCCACCTCATCGAGTGCGAGCAGGCGACGCACCACCACCTGCCGAGCCATCGCCCGGTCCCACGCCCGAGAAGTCGTAGCCGAGTTCTCGGCCACCACCGGCAGCGACCACGGTGAAGATGACGGATCAGCAGTCATGCCCTCCAGCACACACCCGCCGCCCTGACCGAGAACACAGGAATGGGCATCCCCATGACAGCCACAGACCCGGTGTGCTAGGCCGAACTCGCGTGCCACGACAGCGAATTGGCCACTCCGTGACAGCCGAGATCCAGCAGTTCCCACCACTGAACATGCCGGTCAGCAGACCATCCATCACGCCAGAACCCGCTGCCGATCAACCCACTGCCACAGCAACACACATTCACAAGGCCCTGCGCGAGGTCGATGAGGACTGGAACCCAGCGTGGCCGGCGGAATGGCAGCGGCACTACGCGGCCGTGCGGGAGATGCTCGCCGAGGAGAGCCACAGCGCCCTGGCCTACGTAGAGCCGGGGGTCACGGTCCACGGGATGGACATCGGCCGCTGGCTGGCACGGCAGCGCAAACACGACGTGTGGCAGGCGCTGATGGACGGGCAGCGCAAACGCCTGGCGGAGTTGGGGGTGGAGCCACTGGCCAAGGCGCCGAGGCCGGCCTCGGCCGCCGGGGGTGGCCGGGCGGCGGCGTGGGAGCGCAGCCTGGCGGCGGCGCGGGCCTACCTCGCGCGGGAAGGCACGCTGACCGGAGTGCCGCGTGGGCACGTGGAAGTGGTGGTGCACGAGGGCGAGCCCCACGCCGTGAAGCTCGGCGCGTGGATCTCCAACCAGCGTTCCCGGCAGGCGTCCTTGCCGGCGGAGCGGGTGGAGGTTTTGACCAGCCTCGGAGTCATCTGAACCGACCCGACACGACGAAGGGCGCCCGGATGCGGGCGCCCTCCTCACATCCCACCCGAGGCATGCGCCGAGCTACGCCCGTACCCGACACTGCGAAGCGAAATCCCGCACCGATCACTACATTCCGAGACGATCACTGAACTCGCAATTCAGACCGCTGCAACTTCCGCAGCCCCACGAAAACCCCAGCTCGACGCCAGACCACACCACAACCGAAATCCTCAAACGATCACTAAATCCCCAGGTCAGCACTTCGCCCATCTAGTGATCGACAACAGATTTGTCACGCGCGCTCGCGGTCGCCGGTGTCCTCGATGAGGCGGACGAGCACGTTCTCGTCGCTTCCGTAGAGACCGATCCAGTCACGCCAGGTGCGGCGCGCGGTGGCCTCGGCAGCCCATTCTTCGGTGACGGCGGGGCCGTTTGCCGTGAAGCGGAGGACAGCCGGAGCCACCACGCTCATCCGTCAGCAGTGGCCAGGCTCAGGGCTACCACTGGACAAGCACGGCGCCCGCCTGGCCCGGGCTGCCTGGCTCACCGTCGCCTGCCGCACTGCCGTCGCCTCCGTTGCCTCCGTAGAGTGTGCCAAGGTTGAGTGTGTCCCCGCTGGTGCGGTCCTCCACCGAACCTCCGTTGCCGCCGCCTCCGCCGTCGCCTCCGATACCGCCACGGCCTCCGGCCCCGCCCGCTCCGTACCCGGGCTTGCCCTCAAACTGAGGATCGGTGGCGGCGGGAGCTCCGGCGCCACCAGCCCCACCCGCTCCGCCGTGACCGTACCCCCGCACCTTCGGGGAAATTTGGGAAATATCGTCGCCAGAATCGCCGACCGCACCGGGCTGCCCGGCGGAGCCCGCCCGGGGCGCGCTGGTCCTGCTGTCGGCCGCCGCCTCGGGCAAAGCAGCGTCCAGCGGGGGGCTGCCTGGCTGTCCGCCCTCCCCTGCCGGGTTGCCCGCCGCACCGCCGTCACCGATGCTGCTGTCACTGCCGGCCCATGCACCGCCACCGAAGCCATAGGTGGTGGAGGGGACGGTGAAGTCCGCTGCGGCACCTCCGCCAGCCTTGACCACCAGCACATCCTCCGGTTTGCGTCCCGGCGTGGCCAGCAACGAGCTTCCGCCATCCCCCGGTGCGTTCCCGTGCTGCCCTTGTTTCCCGCCGGACCCGTGGTTCCCGCTTGCGCCGCCTGAACCCCCTGCCCCGCCGGGGGCCTTGGCCCCGGGCGAACCGCCCGCGCCCACGGTCACGGACAGCATTTCACCAGGAGTCACCTCCAGGACGCAGTGAGCGTAGGAACCGCAGGCGCCGCCCGCGCCGCCGCCGCCACCGGCGCCCCCTCCACCGTGGCCACCGCGTTCTCCGTCATACGCCTTACCTCCTTCCCCGTGCCCGAAGGCGTCCCCGCCCCCGTAGCCGTCGCCGCCGCACCCGCCCCCGCCGCCGCCCGCGCCGCCCGCGCCGCCGCCGCCGCCCTGGCCCGCGCCCCATGCCGAGACGGTCACGCGGGTGATCTTGTCGGGCACGATGAAGCCATAGGTGCCGGGCTGGTCGAAGGTCTTGCGCCGCCCGCCCTTGTCGACCTCACCGCCGGCCACCTGATAGACGGCGTCACGGGCCTTGCCGAAGACGCCGCCCAGTCCGCCGGTGCCCTTGTCCGTGTCCGGATCGATGACGCCCCCGGCCAGCGTGTACGCGGAGTCGCGCCACAGGCCCAGCATCGAGTCCCCGGCACCGTCGTAGGAGGCAGCGCGGTCGCCGAAGCACTCCAGGAACCACAACTGCCAGCCCCGCGGGAGCCCGTACTCGTCCCGGTACTGCACGACATAGGCTCCGGAGCCCTTGCTACGGACGGACGTCAGCGTCATGCCGCTGTTCACGTTGGAGATGACGCATGCCCCCGCCCCCTGGTCGAACACCCGCCAGCCGGCGCTGTTCCAGGGCCTGCCGTTGCCGGTAGACCCGAGTTGCTCGACATGCGCGGATTCGGACGTGCTGTGAGCAGCGACATGCAAGTCGAGGCCGCTGTGCTTGTTCGTCAGCGACGTCACCCACACATTTTCGGTCGAGTTCGCTTTTGTGACCGGCCTCCCATTCTCGCCATGAAGGGCGCGCCCCCGGGTTGCCCACACCTGGCTGGCGAATTTCTCCTTGGCGACTTTGCCCCCGTGCAGTGGCTCCAGCACCACCCGGGCCGAATCCGACTTACTGGCGCCCTGCACCGTCAGATACAGGCCCGACATGGCGTTCCTGATCAGATAGACGCCATCGTCAAGGACCCTCTCCTGCGACGTGACCATCAGCTCCTCCTCACAGCAAAGACAACCGAAAGATCGTCACCCACCGTAGATGATTAATCCACGTTAAGTAGCGATCAATTCGGTCAACCAGGACCCTCACTACGCGCAAACCCCAGCCCAAAGGCCAGCCACTGCCTCTCGGCGCGATTCGGGGCCCGCGGCCCGGCGCCGACTTCGACGTACACGTCGCCACCTTCGACGTCCTGGCCGTCGGCGACCGCGATCTGCACCCTGATGCCGTTCTGGACCACGACAAGACCCATCTGCCCAGCCACCCACCCCGCTGGCAACCTCATCCGGCCAGAGACCAGTACCTCAGACTCCATCCCGCCAGCCACGACACCGCTGGAGCAATACGAATCCCACGATCTCCACTACTTTCCAGACCTACATCAATAACTCCAGGTCACAGCCATATCTACAACCAGCACCCGACAAAACATGCAGCCCAGACCACGCATGACAGCACATCAAAAAATCCATAGGTTCCCACAATCGCCGCTGGTCAGAACGCTGCCCAAGTGGCAACCATCTCCGGATTCTTCAGATGGTCGCGGTGTGCTCGCTGGAGAACGACGCGGTCCTCAACTCGTTGGGAGTGCGGACCACCACCAACCCGATCCAGCTCGCCCTGTGGGCTGGGTCCGGGCCGGTCGTCGTGTTCGCCACGTACGCCTCCCTGGTGGACCGCGAGGACATCGACGCACCCGAGGGCCAGCGCAAGGTTCGCGGGCCGCTGGAGGCTGCCCTGGCAGGCGGAGACCGGCTGTACGGCCAGCGCATGACCGGCTTTGACCTCGCGATCGTGGATGAGGCCCACGGCACCGCCGGTGATCTTGGGCGGCCGTGGGCGGCGATCCACGACAACGCCCGCATCCCGGCGGACTTCCGGCTCTACCTGACCGCGACCCCGCGCATCCTCGCCGCGGCCCGGCCCCAGAAGGGCGCGGACGGCCAGGAGGCGGAGATCGCGACCATGGCCGACGACCCGGCGGGCACGTACGGCGCGTGGCTCGCAGAGCTCGGACTCTCGGAGGCGATCGAGCGCGAGATCCTCGCCGGGTTCGAGATCGACGTCCTGGAGATCCGCGACCCCTCCCCCGTTTTCGGGGAGTCCGAAGAGGCCCGGCGCGGGCGGCGCCTGGCGCTCCTGCAGACCGCGCTCCTGGAGCACGCGGCGGCGTACAACCTGCGTACCGTCATGACGTTCCACCAGAAGGTGGAGGAGGCCGCTGCGTTCGCGGAGAAGCTGCGGGAGACCGCGGCCGAGCTGTACGTCAACGACGCCTCAGACGAGGACCTGGCCGCCGCGGACCGGTTGCCGAAGTCGTCGATCGACGCGGAGTTCTACGAACTCGAGGCCGGCCGTCACGTCCCGCCGGACCGGGTGTGGTCGGCGTGGCTGTGCGGCGACCACCTGGTGGCCGAACGCCGGGAGGTATTGCGCCAGTTCGCCAACGGCATCGATGCGGCAGGGCGCCGGGTGCACCGCGCCTTCCTCGCCTCGGTGCGGGTGCTCGGGGAGGGCGTGGACATCACCGGCGAGCGGGGCGTGGAGGCGGTGTGCTTCGCCGACACCCGCGGCTCGCAGGTGGAGATCGTGCAGAACATCGGCCGGGCACTCCGGCTCAACAAGGACGGCAGCACGAAGGTGGCCAGGATCATCGTTCCGGTGTTCCTGGAGCCAGGCGAGGACCCGACAGACATGGTCGCCTCCGCCAGCTTCAAGCCGCTCGTGGCCGTGCTCCAAGGGCTTCGCTCACATGACGAGCGCCTGGTCGAGCAGCTCGCCTCCCGCACGCTCACCAGCGGCAAGCGCAAGGTCCACGTCCGTCGTGACGAGGACGGGCAGATCATCGAGGCTGGCGGCGAGGTCGACGGCGAGGACCAGGAGCAGGACGACACACAGGCCGCCGCCGAAGCGGCTCTGCTCCACTTCTCCTCTCCGCGCGACGCAGCCACGATCGCGGCGTTCCTGCGCACCCGGGTCTACCGGCCGGAGTCGCTGGTATGGCTGGAGGGCTACCAGGCCCTGCTGCGCTGGCGGGCGGAAAACGAGATCACCGGCGTCTACGCCGTCCCGTACGAGTGGAGACCGAGGTCGGCGTCACGAAGGACTTCCCTCTCGGGCGGTGGGTGCACCAGCAGCGCAAGGCGCTGCGGGCCGGGGAGCTGGAGAACCGGCGCAAGGTCCTCCTGAACGCGCCGGAGGCCGGGATGGTCTGGGAACCGGGCGAGGAAGCGTGGGAGGCCAAGCTCGCCGCGCTCCGGTCCTACCGGCGGGCCACCGGGCACCTCGCGCCGCGTCAGGACGCGGTGTGGG
Source organism: Streptomyces natalensis ATCC 27448 (assembly GCF_000935125.1). Taxonomy (GTDB): domain Bacteria; phylum Actinomycetota; class Actinomycetes; order Streptomycetales; family Streptomycetaceae; genus Streptomyces; species Streptomyces natalensis. The sequence goes on from NZ_JRKI01000032.1 coordinate 9,631, forward strand.
GTGAGGGCGAGGCGATGGTGCCCGTAGGGCAGCACATGGCCAACCTCCGCAGGAAGGGCGCGAAGAATGGCCTGGGCAAGGACCCGGAGCGGGCCGCCGTGCGCGCGGCGCAACTGACGGAGATCGAACCGGACTGGGACTGCCCCTGGCCGCTGGACTGGCAGCGCCACTACCGGGTGCTCGCCGACCTGGTCGACGCCGACGGCGTTCTGCCCTACATCGCGCCGGGCGTCGTCTTCGACGGCGACGACGTGGGCAAGTGGCGGTGGCGGCAGCAGGAACCGGGCACCTGGGCGCAGCTCCTCCCCGAGCAGCGGGAGCGGCTGACCGCGCTCGGCATCAAGGCCCCTGCGGCCCCGTCTCCTGCCCCGTCGGCGCCCCGTGCGACGAAGGGCCCGAGCAAGGCACAGCAGGCGTTCCAGCGCGGCCTGGTGGCCCTCGCGCAGTGGGTGGCGCGGGAAGGCGCGGACCGGGCGGTGCCGCGCGGCCACAGCGAGGAAATTGCGGTCGGCGGCGAGGCGGAGCCGGTGGCCGTGAAGTTGGGCGTGTGGGTCTCGAACACCAAGGCCCGGCGCGACAAGCTCAGCGCGGAGCAGCTGGACTCGCTGCGGAAGCTGGGCATCGACTGGGCCTGACGGTCCGGCGCTGAGCTGGAGTGTGCGAGATCCCGGGGCCGCGATGGCCCCGGGATCTCGTGCGTGAGCCTTCCGCCACCACGTCTGACCGAGCCGGTGCGCACCGCCAACAACGGTCAGGAGCCGGTCGACGGCCGCGAGCGCCATCGGATGCTCGGCATCCGGGAGCTGCGCCGTGCGCATCTTCCCGAGCACTCCCTCATCCTCATCGCCCGCCTTGATGGCCCGCGCCTGGTGATTGGCCATGACGAAGTCCAGCTTCTGCTCATCCATGAGCCCGGACGTCGGGGCCAGCGCGGGTCCTCCCCCTTCGTGAGCGCTTCGCGGCTCCGCAGCCATGCTGGGCCAATGTCTTCTGCCAGTTCGATCCGCCACCGGCCGACGAGGACAACGAGCGCAGCGACGACCTTGCGCTGACGGCGCGGCGGAAGCTTCCGTGTGAGACCGACAGCCTTCGCCGTGGGGCGTCGTTGTTCGGCCGCGCTGAAGTGGGGGAGGTGCGGCTTGGGACTGGCCGTCGTTCAGGACCTCCGTTCGGTCCGCACGGTGCCGGGTCCGGAGGAGCGACCGACACCGGACCCGACGTCCTCGCCCGCAGGCATCCTGCGCGCGACAGCAGCAAACGGTGTCACCCCAGGTCCATCGACTTCGGGCTGATCACGGCGAAGGTGGCGCCCTGCGGATCGGTCACCATGGCCATCCGTCCGGCCACCATGTCGATGGGCTCCTGAAGTGCCGCGCCGCCGGCCGCGGTCACCTTTTCGACGGTCGCGTCGGTGTCCGGCACTGAGAAGTACGTCAGCCAGTGCGAGGGCGTGTCGGGCGGCATCTGCTCGGGCATCGGCTGCATACCGCCCACCGGGCGGTCGCCTACCTTGAGCGCAAAATAGTTCTCGGCGCCCGCCATCTCCATGGCGGCGCTCTCGATGCCGAAGGATGCCTGGTAGAAGGCAGCGGCAGCGGAGCGGTCGGTGGTGTTGAGCTCGTTCCAGATCAGCGCGCCGTGCTCGTTGACGATGCCGGCGCCGGGGAAGTCCACCGCCTGCCAGATACCGAACACGGCGCCCGCCGGGTCGGCGGCGATACACATCCGGCCGAGCGTCATCATGTCCACGACCGGCATCTGGATCGTGCCGCCGGCGCTGCTCACGGCCTGGGCGGTGGCGTCCGCGTCGGCCGCCGCCAGATACGTGGTCCATACGGTGGGCGGCGGGGGCTGGCCGTCCATTGTCATCGCGGCCATGATGCCGGCCACCGGCTTGCCGTTCAGCTCGCACACGGCATAGCCGCCGGTCTCGGGCGGCCCGATCTCCCCGGTCCACCCGAAGACGCTGGAGTAGAAGTCGATGGCGGCTTGCTGGTCCGGGGCCGCGAGATCGACCCAGCAGGGGGTCCCGGGCTGATAGGCGGAGGTGACTTCGGGCATGTGGCCTCCTCGGTGGGGGCGCCTGCCGCGTCCGTGCGGCGGGGAAAGGAAGCAGGGCAGCGCGCCGCAGGGACACGTGGCGCTCACCTTGCACACTTCCCGTCCGCCGAGCCCGCCACTCGGATACGCGACGGCGCCGCCCATACGAGCGAACGGCGCCGTGGCGCGCGGCGGTGAGGCCGAGGCCGTCAGGCGATGTCGAGCGTGGCCCGGTCCGGGCCGAGGTGGTTGCCGGGGGCCAGACCGGCGAGGGCGGCCAGACACGGCGGGAAGTCTGTCGTACTGGGCGCGGCTACCGGACATGCGGCTGCGCCGCGATGGCGTACACCGGAGGTATGGCCGACACGCAGCGGACCTTCGCGATGCGCTCCGGCCGGCCCGACCAGACCGACGCCATCGCCGGCCGCATGAACCCCAACCCCCTCGGTACGCGGGCCCATCCAGCTCATCGAAGCCGAGGCCCTCCTGCGCGTATGGGGCGACGGCGGCATCCACCCGGACGACGCCGCCCAGCGCCAGGCCCTCGAAGACTTCGCCGCCGCCGAGATGGTCACGCGCGGCGACATTGTCGACCAGCTCCACGACAACGTCGCCTACAGCCTGCCGTTGCTTCCCGAGCCCCCACCGGACGGCACCTCTACGATGTCACTGCCGTACTGACACCCGCCATGGCCAGTCCGGTGACATCTCGTGTCCAAACCCGCGGGCATCTCGAGGCTCTGGCACGGCAAGCGTGAACCGGTGACTGACTGTGGCCATGTGGCGTTGTGATGGGTGTACGAGTTACCGGAGCCTGGCCACCTGTTGCCCCACCTGTCGGACGTGATCATCAACAGCATCGAGGGGGACGGCGCAGAAGTGCACATCCGCGCCCAGCCCCGCGCGCCGAAGGCACGATGCCCGGATTGCCGGGCCTGCTCGGCATCGGTCCACAGTCGGTACGAGCGTCAAGTCGCTGATGTGCCAGTCAGCGGTCAGCCCACGCGGATCAGCTTGTGCGTGCGCCGCTTCTTTTGCCACAACGATGCGTGTCCGCGCCGGACGTTCGTCGAGCAGGTGGAGAGTCTGGTCGGGCGTCGTCGGCGTCGCAGCATCCGGCTCTGTCAGGAATTGACCTCGATAGGTCTGGCGCTGGCGGGGCGAGCTGGCGCCAGGTTGGCGGAGAAGCTGTCGATCACGGTGAGCCGTATGACACTGCTTCGTCTGGTCCGAGCCATCCCCGACGACCGGCCCGTGATCCCAAAGGTCGTGGGCATCGACGACTTCGCTCTACGCAAGGGCGCCGTGTACGGCACCGTGGTGATCAACATGGAGACGCACCGTCCCATCGACGTGTTCGCGGAGCGCGACGCGGAGACCGTCGCCACCTGGTTACAGGCCCACCCCGGCATCCGGATCATCTGCCGGGACCGTGCTGGCGCGTACGCGGACGGCTGTCGGCTCGGCGCTCCCGAGGCCACCGAGATTGCGGACCGGTGGCACCTGTGGAAGAACCTCGGCGAGGCCGTGGAGAAGACCGTCGTGGTACACCTCGACTGCCTGCACGAACCCCCTGATGAAACGCCCGAAGCACAGACCACGGGCACCCCCGGTGAACGCGGTGCAATGACCGCAACAGCGGAGCATCCGCTCCCCGGCGGAACGTCGGTACAGGAAGCCGTATCGGAGAGTCGCCTCTCCCAGCGGACCTGCGAGCGTTACGCGGCCGTCCAGGAACTCGTGGCCAAGGGCTACTCCCTCAACGCCATGAGCCGGGAACTGGGGCTCTGCTTCCGCACTGTCCAACGCTTCGCGCATGCCACGACCGCCGACGCGTTGCTCAGGACGGTGAACCGCGGTAGCTCGCTCGACCGCTTCAAGCCTTACCTGCACCATCGGTGGAACGAGGGCTGCACCAATGCCACCACCCTGCACAACGAGCTGCACAACCTGGGGTGGCGGGGCAGTTCGCGCACGGTGAGCCGGTACGTCCAGCAGCTCCGCGCCCTGGAAGATCCACCGACTACGACCCCGGTGCCGCCCAAGCCCCGTCGTGTCGCCGGATGGATCATGTCTGACCCCAGCCATCTCGGATCCGCCGCCACGGTGCAACTGAAGAACATCCTCGCCCGGTGCCCGGAACTCCAGGCCGCCCACGGACATGTAAGGGCATTCGCCGAGATGATCCAGACCCTGGGCGGCGCCCTGCTGCCGCAGTGGCTCCAGCACGTCCGGGCTAACGATCTCCCCGCTTTCCACGGCTTCGCGAACAGTCTCGAACGCGACCTCCCGGCAGTCACCGCAGGTCTGACGCTGTCGTGGAGCAACGGGCCGACGGAGGGAACGGTGAACCGCATCAAGATGCTGAAGCGCCAGATGTACGGCCGCGCGAAGCTGGACCTCCTCCGCTGCCGAGTCCTGTACGCCACGTAGCGCGGCCACGGTCAGCCATCGGTTCACGCCTGCCGTGCCATTGGCAGGTGACCGGAAGTGTCGTAGCCCGAGCGGCGCGCTCGACCGTTTACGGGAGAGGCCGACCCCGGGTGCACGTCACTCGTCCCCCTCCCTCGCGTCGTAGTGCGCTTTTTCCGCCTCGTACCGCCTCTTGTCGCGCTCCGCCTTTTTCATATAGGGCGCCTTGTCCGGCTCGGACAGCTCGGACCACTCCCTCCCGAGGATCTTCCCGATCTCGCCGAATGAGACGTCCGGGTTCTCCTTCTTCACACGCTCGCGGTTGTCCTGGGAGTAGAACATGTAGGCAGACAGGGGACGCTGGGGGGCGTTGGCGTCCTTCTTCCGGCGAGAGCGGTGGGCCCGGTCTCCATCCTCGGCCTTACTACGCCTGGTGCGCTTACTTTCGGCAGTCTTCGTCGCTCTGGGCATCGGATCTCCGGTTCTCGAAACGGCGGGCGTGGGGCGGTCAGGCTGTCTGCTCGTGGACGCTGTCGAGGACGTCGTCGACGGTCTTCCAGCCGTGGACGTCCTCGTAGAGCTCGTCGATGTCGAGCTCCATCTCCAGCACTGCCGCCAGGTTGATCAGGGTCATCTCGTCGGCGCCCAGATCGGTGGCGAGGTCGGCCTCGGGGCGCAGGGCCTGGGCTTCGCACTCCAGCATGTCCGCCATGATGACCTTGGCCTGGGCGATCAGCGGTTCGTCGTCGAGACGGCCGCCAGCGGCCTGGTAGAGCGTGTCCCGGACAGTCTCGGCCGTGTTTCGAGGCCCGTCCTCTCTCACTCCCGGTGTACCGCCCGCTGCCTGGAACACCGCATCCCGTGCCTGGCCTGCCATGTCCTCCGGCCCGCCGAAAAGGCCACCGCTCATTGTCGTCTCCCTCCGAGCCCTGGACCACTTTGTGTGATCAGTCTGGTCTCCGCGGACACGAGTGGGCGCGGCTGGTTCCAGCTGTCGGGCAAGTCCACCCTTGTGGGTGTAGCCGACGGTGATCCGGGGCGGGAATCACAGGAAGCTCCCTTCGAGCGGGGCGACCACGCGGGAGGCGCCGAGAACCGCCGAGGCCGTGGCCCTACTCCGTGTCTGGGACGTCGGCAGCATCGAACCGGGCAACGCTTTCGATGGCCGCGTCCGACAGGTGAGGGAACAGGCGATCAAGCCCCGGTAGCTCGTACACCCATCACAACGCCACATGGCCACGGTCAGTCACCGGTTCACGCTTGCCGTGCCAGAGCCCATCTCGATGCCCAACGACAGAGACACCCCTGAGTTCCCGCTGAAGCATCCTCAGCGATTCCGAACTCTAGAAGATCTGATGCCCCGGGTATCGCTGCTGCGCGTCGTCTCGTAGACCTCGATCGCCTCAACTCGGAAGTTGATCACGATCCCCCCCAGATCGTCGATGCCGGCCTAGAACGTTGAGCTGACAGCTCGGGAAGATCTAGAGCGCCTACACGGTTCGGGCTCCTGGCCAGCGTGATCAAGGTTCGGCGCCACTGGACAACGAACCGTATGCGGGAGCAGTGCCATACCCGACCTAGAATCGAACTTGTGAGCGATACCCCTCCGCTACCTCCCGATCTTCCCCGGCTCCAGGCAATCGCGACGTACCTTCAGCTGGAGCTGGAGCGCGTGCGCCGTCGGATGGCAGAGGTGGAGCGGTGGGAGGCCACCCGACGGGCGTCGGCGCGGCCGGCGGTGCCGCCGGAGTGGACGCTGCAGATGGACATCGGAGCGGATCCGCAGCCGGTCGCCGTGCACCACGGCCAGTGCACCATGCGCAGCGCCAGGATGCGGAAGATCTCCCGCAGGGACGCGATCGAGGCGCTGGCCGTCGGCGTCCAGCCCTGTGTCCTGTGCCGGCCCGATCGTGAGCTCCAGGTCGACTGAGGAATGCCGCCGCGCCCCGCCGGATTGTCATGAGGTTGAGAGAAAGGTTTCACCATGACCACACCCACATCGAACGCACCGAGCCCCGTGCCACTCAGCTGTGCACTCAAGGATGTAGGAAGGTGCGCGCGGTGCCACCAGAGCTGCCAGAGGTACGGCGCGGGCGGGAACCCGCTGTGCGCTACCTGTCGCGCCAAGATCGAAGCCGCCCGTCAGAAGCCGACGAGAGGTGTCTGAGGCGCGGCTACTGGTGCTGGATTCCGGTGGCCTCTGCCGTCGGCTGTGAGCCGGCTGCCAGCGTATGCCAGCGGCCGGACAGCAAGCCGTAGAGGAGGGTGTCGGTCCATTCGCCGGTGTTGATGTTCAAGGTGAACTCGGGGCGCCGGCCTTCGAGATCGAAGCCGGCACGTCCCAGCAGGCGAGCCGAGCGCGTGTTGCGGGCGTCGCATTCGGCGGAGACCCGGTGCAGTCCCCGGCGGAAGAGGTCGCCGAGCACGGCGTGGACGGCTTCGGTGGCGTATCCCTGGCCGTGCAGGGCCGGGGCGAGGGTGTAGTCGGCCTGCAAGCGGTTGTCGTGGAGGTTCACACCGAGGTCGCCGGCCAGGCTCCGGTCGGCTTTGAGCTCGATGGCGTACTGGAACCAGCCGGGCTGCTCGGGGTCCTGCTCGCTGTAGACGCGGGCCTGGTCGGTGGCGCCTTCGGGGGTCAGGGGCGAGGGCCATGCCTGGTAGCGGGCTATGCCCGGGTCGTTGCGGTAGGCCGCCATGGGAGCCGCGTCCTGGATGCGGAAGCGGCGCAGGACCAGGCGCGGGGTCTCGATCTCGATCATCGGCGCAGTGTCACACGGCATGGCGGAACACAACTGTGCTGTCGGCCGGGGCCGTGGTCGACCTACTCGGTGGTGTGGTCGGTGTCGGGGAGTTGTGGAGGGAAGTGCCGGTCCAGGATCGACGCCCACTGGTGCAGGACGACGAAGCCGGTGGTGTCGGCCTGCGCCTGGACCAGTTCGGTCAGGGCGTCGATGAACGGCTGGGCGGCTGTGCCCGGCGGCATCGCGGCGGCGGCCTGCTTGAGGGCTTCGTGCGCGGCCGGGAAGACGCCCTTGGCCCAGGCGTCTTGTTCCTTGATCTGCCGGGATCCTGCCTCCCAGTTGATCTGCATGATGGTGAACTGTGGGCAGTCGGGCGCGTGCCAGATCTCTATCGGAAGCCCGACCCCGATGCGGGTGTTGGCCGGGTCGGGTCCGGCAAGGCAGTCGGGGCACAGGTTGCGCTCGGTCTCCGGCGTCTCGCTCATCGCGGCCCTTCTGTTCCTACGGGGAGGCAGAGCCTGCCATGGGCGATCACCGGCTGACCAGAGCTTTCCGCCGTGCGTGCTCAGCTTCGTGACCTCGGGGTATGGCCATCGCTGGTGGCATCGTCCAAGGTGGTGCGGTGAGCGAGAAGTACCCCGTTGAGATCACTGATGAGATGCGCCAAGCCATGGACGCGGCTCGGCGCCACGGCTTGCAGAAGGACCTGCGCACCCTGGCCGCCAACATCCGGGCCGATGCAGAAGGCCGGTATGCCGGCGCGGAGCCGGGGTGGCAGGCCGGAGTCGAATGGGCTCTGCTCTGCATCGAGAACACTGCCAGCCAGCTGACCGACAGCAGGTCGTAGGCGCTGCTCTTGACGTGCCGTGGTCGGGTGCGGGAGCCGCCAAGGGGTGGCGCCGGACGAGTCGAAGCGGCCGTGCTGGTGGCATTTCGGCCACCCCGGCCATCGGTCATCAGTCACCCTGCCCGGCCAGCGGCCACCATTGGCACCGCCGCGGCTGACTGGCCATCGGCCATGGCCGATGGCCGATGGCCGATGGCCGATGGCCGATGGCCGATGGCCGATGGCCGATGGCCGATGGCCGATGCTTGTATATCGGTCATCGGCCATCCGCATCAGGGCAGCCGTGGCCGGTGCGACACACCGGCTCCCTCACGCTTCAGACTTCCCGGCTGTCGAGCAACCGGAAAAGCCCCGGCGCCCACACCCGCCCTTCGCACACGTCGCAGTCGCACTCGTGCATGCACCGCCCGCACGACAGCTCATCGCAGAACGGATCTGGCCCGTGCCACTGGTGCGCGGGATCCGGGTCCGGGCACCCCCACGACGCACAGCTCCGGTCCTTCGACCACGTGGGATAGATGACGTGTTCGCGCCGCCCTTCGATCCCATGAGCCAGCGGAACGCCGGGGCACTCGAACCGGGAGGCCCGGCCACCCTCCCTCGTCAGGAAGGCGGCCCGGCACCGCGAGCACTGGTACCGCTGCTCCGGGCGCTTGATCAGGTGGTGAGTCACCGGACTACCGACCGCTGGGACCGGGATGTCGTCGTGCTTGCGTCGCGGATACCCCGGGCACCACGCCGCACAGCGGATACCCGAATGCTTACCCCACCCCGGATACCCGGCGGTGAGCAGGGCTTATTCGCTGCGCGTCGGACACGGCCATCACAGCGCAGCGCATCGGTCACCCCGCCGTGAGCTAAACACCGCACCGCCATGACCGACCGGCCACCGTCGGCCATGACCGATGGCCGATGCCGGAAAATCGGCCATCGGTCATCGGTCATGCAGCGGACCGGCCATGACCGATGGGGCACGGAATCCGCCACCGCCCGTGTGCTCCCGATCGGGCATCGGCAATGGCGCCCATGATCAACTTCGCGCGACGGCCTCGCCCGGGTGGCTGACGTCTCGGTGTGCGGATGACCGGTCGACCGATGCCGGAAGCCAGGCCGTACCGCACCAGCAGCTGGAGCGCGTGTGCCGGCGGATGGCCGAGGCGGAGCAGCGGGAGGCCGCGCGCCAGGCGTCGGCGCGGCCGGCGGAGTGGCCACTGCAGGTGAGGGTCGGGCCGGTTCCGCAGCCGGTCGCCGTGGCGCCTCGGCGCGTTCCGCCTCCCACTGTGCGACGAGCCGCGGATCCGGCCCGCAAAACACGTGCCGGAGGCGGCCACCCTCACGGGCCGGAGCCTTGGATGCGCTCCGGGCTCGCTTACGCTCCGCTTCCTCTCGCCGCGTCTGCTCTGCACGCTCATCGATTTGGCGACGGATCTCTTCGACACGCTCAACGGAGCGGCGCATGTCCGCGAACATTGCCTTCACGCGATGCTGCTCCTCTATGCCATGGGGAAGCGGCGGCAACCTGCGGGCAGCATTCTTGGCATCCTCGCCGCTTACCCCGGTTTTGCGGGCCGTCCGCAGACGGGCCGTGTACGCCTCCCGGTCGGTGACGTGCACGTCATCCGGGCATAGGTCTGCGAGGTACAGCGCGCGTGCGCCATCCGCCGTGGGCGTCAACGGGTTCCCGCGACGGGCACGGTTCAGCATCCCGGATCCGACGAGCATCAGCAGGCGGTCCGTACGCGTCTTATGACCCTGCCCGCCATTGGCTCCGACGATCCGCGGCTCGCCATCGGCACCGAGCATCAGTCGGCCCGTAGCCGCTGCCCGCAGCGCGTCGTGAATCAGCCGCGACCACCCCAGCTTCGGCACAATCTTCCGCGCGTCCTCAAGATCAATCTCTGCCTGCACCCGCGCACGAATCTCCGCTTCAGCCACCATGTCCGCGAGATCCGCGACGTCTGCCGCCCGGTCCCGCGCATCCGCCTCCGACGGGTCCGCTTCCGCCAGCGACGCAGGCGCGTACTCGCCGTACCGCGCCGCGCTCTCCGCAGCCACCGCGGCTGCCCCCTCCGTCGGTTCCGCGTCGTCCTGAGCAGCTGCCAGCTCCGCGTCGCCGAACAGCCCGCCGTCCTCCGGCGGGGCCGAGGGGCGCGGCTGGCGACGCTTCGGCGCCACGTACAGGTCTGCCAGCTCTTCCGCGCCGAACAGCGATTCCTCGGTGGTCACGACCGGAGCGGAAGAGGCGGCCACCTCAGTCACGAACAGCCCGTCGGCCAAGGACAACTCGGCGCGCCGCCGGTCCTCCGCGATCTCGTCGCACTTCCGGCAGGTGCGCATGATCCGGGACGCCAGTCCCATGGAGGCGGACTCCGGGTCGACCGGGTTCGGCGCGAACTTCCCGCAGTAGCCGTTGACCTTGCCCGCGTCCTGGCGGTGCAGCTCCGTCGCGTTGCTCTTGGTGGTGGCGTAGTGCATGGCAGTCCCCTTCTCGTAGTGGTGTCTGGTGGTGGATGCTCAGGCGGCGATCAGCAGGTTGTGCGCCGTCTGCCGTGCCCGGTCGGCAGCCTCGGTACGGGTCCCGCGCTGCATCTCGTCCCACTGCGCGTACGTGATCCGCGGCTCAACGTCGGCCCAGAAGCGGATCAGGTCCTCCGACGCCCGTGCGTAGGCGATCGTGGCCGGGCCGCTGAACAGGTCGCGCGGGTTGATGCCCTTCGCCGCGGCCTTGCGGTTCAGCAGGTTCCCGCGGCACCAGTCCTCCGCGCGCTCCCACTGCTCCTCGCAGTGCGCCCGGTAGCTCGAACGCGACTCGGCTTGAGAGTAGGCAGCGCGGGCCGACTCCTGCTCCTGCTCGCGCTCCTGCTCCCACAGTGCGATGCGGAGGATGCGTTCGCCTTCGATGCGCACCGCGGCGTCAGCGTCGCTCTCCAGCGGGAGGGCATCGCAGCCGGCCCAGATGTCGACGTCCGTTGCGTCATCGGCCAGGAACAGGTCCCCGAACAGGTCGTTGGCGCTGTCCTCCAGTTCCTGCCCGGCCAGGTCGGAGCGCAGCGCACGCAGTGCGTATGCCAGCTCTTCCCAGTCCATCGCGGGCAGGTGGCAGGTCGGCGCCTGAGCGGGACGAGCCGGCGACATCTCCAGGCGGATCTCCCGGAGTTCGCCCTGAATCGCCTCGAAGCTCATTGCCGACCCCTTCCGTGCCGTCCATCTGGTGATGCCACCATTTTAGTATGTGTCACATACCAAAACAAGAGAATGGTACGTGATTCATACGTGACGTGAGTCACGTCTATGCGGCGAGGGGGTCGCGGGACCTTGCCGCGCCCGGAAGTAGCCGGCGACGACACAGTCGGCGGCAATGGGGGGTGCCCGCACAGCAAGAAGACCCCCGAGGCAATCCCCGGGGGTCTAATGCTGTTCGAGACGCCGTTACGTCGCGGACGTGGCGCGGCGGCGCATGTCCTCAATCGCGTGCCGAGTGACGCCGTACAAGTCGGCCAAGCGCTGCGGAAGGCCCCGCTCAACTTCGGCTTCCTTGGTGGCGAGAGCCGCAGCATCCCGCTCCGCCTCCGCCTCCCTCAGTGCCCGCTCGGCCGCCTTGACCTTCTCCTGGGCCTTCAGAAATGCCTTCACGGTGCCGTCTTTCAGGTCCGCTTCACTCAACGCGTGAGGGTTCGGCTGCCGCTTCGGTGAATTCGCCATGCGCGCGATGGTACATGGCACGTACCACGATGGTGAATACGCCAGCGCTGTATATGAGCCAAGACGCAGCGCCTCCCAGGCCATGCCGCACCAGAAGCTGACGAGGTCCACTGGACCACACACCGCGCCACGCGGTCCCAAACGAAGAGGAGAAGGGCCTCTTCCTCCTCCTGAGGAAGAGGTGTCAGCAGCGGGGACCGCATACCCACATGCCCTGACCTGCATCAATTCGCCGGTGCTCCGAAAGCACCTGGTACGCACGGTGGTACTAACGGTGGTACGTACGGTGGAATGCACGATGGAACGCACGGTGGTACCTACGGTGGTACCAGTGCGGGGCTGCTTCCATGTGGCATCGATCAGTCCTACGGACCGGCCAGAACTCCCGGGGCCGAAGCCGCGAAACAGAGCAACCCGACACCGTCATCCCTCCAACTGCACACACGTCTTCCCTGCCGGCGCAGCCGATCGGCTGCCACAGGCAGAACGGGAGCGCCGGAGGGGACTCGTGGAGGCTGCGCTGACTGCGGGGTGATGTTGAGTGCGGTCACTCAGGCAACCGGCGCCTGAGTCGTAACCGGTCCCGCGGCCTGCCGCAGCGTCGTCTGAAGACGGCACCCAGACACCCTCCAAAAGGTCCTCGGCAAGCGGATACCCGCGGTGGGCGGTGCGGATACCCCACCGGTTACCCAGCTGGATACCCCGATTGACCTGCTCCTTTGTCCCTTTGGGGCAAGCAGTTTGGCAAGGGGTGCTGAGCAGAGTTCACGGCAGTCGATCCGGAAGGAGCCTGCCGTGGATGCCGTACAGCCGACGCTGGTCACACGTCTGAACGCCGAGTGGGAATGGCTGTGCGCCGACCGCGGCAACGCCGAGCGCGTGCGCTCCTGGATGCTCGCCGCCGGAGTGCTGGACGAGGACCAGGCCCCCACCGATCTGGGTGACCTCAGTGTCCTGCTGCGAAAGCGGGCCGACCGTGACGGACCGGAATTCAGCGATGCCTGGATGGGCGTCCTCCTGCACCGGGTCAGCTCGGGTAACGGGCGGGACGCCGAGGTAGCCGCCCGTGTCCTGGTCCAGGCGATGCTCCCGTGCGCCGTGGGAATGACGCGCCGATCCGTGCGCAGCGGCGAGCGCCCCGAGGACGTGGCGCAGTTGGTGATCGCCTCCTTGTGGGAGGTGGTGCGCAGCTATCCGGTGGCGCGGCGGCCGCGACAGCTCGCGAGGAATCTGCGCATGGAGCTGTGGCATCGCGTCTCGCGTGACCTCAAGCGGGAGCTGGCGGTTCTTGCCGAGCCCCTGGATGAGGTGTGGGCGTGCGAACTCCCCGGTGGGGACGACCCTTCGCACGCCGCGGAGCCGACGCTGCTGGCACAGGCCGCCGAGAAGGCCGGCCTTCAGGGCGCGGTGGATGCGGTCGAGGAGTTGGAGGGCGCTCGGGGCGAGGTGGTGGCGCTCCTGGTGTGGGCGCTGGAGGAGAAGGTCCTCACCCAGGAGGCGGCGGTCGAGGTCTGCGATTTCTACCGCGAGGGTGCGCCGCAGGATGCCGAGGCGGCGCGGGTGTCGGGAGTGAGTTCGGTGGCGCTGCGTCGCCGGCGGAGCCGGGCGGTGGCGCGGCTGCGGCAGGCGGCGCCGCAGTGGGCGGAGGCGGCGTGAGCAGGCCGTCAGAAGTTTTTCGGGTGCCGGTGTCACATCAGGGCCGATCTGGCTCCCCTCTCTTTGATGTGCGGGGATTCCGCGCACCGAGCACAGCGGAGGGAGCCGTCGTGACGGAGGGGCTGGGACATGAAGGGGATGCCGTGGAGCTGAAGGAAGAGGAGCTGCGGCTGGTGGCGATCCGTCGGCGGGCGACGCAGCTGGCGGTTGCGCTGGTGACCGAGCCGTTCTCGGCCGACACCTACGCGCAGCTGCGGTCGTACGTGGAGCGGGACGCCGATGAAGCACAGTTCTTGGTCCGGGAGGTGCTGGCGCTTCCGCCGGCTCGGCTGCGTGAGCGAATCGCCGAGCTGACCCGGGTCAACCGGGCCAAGACCGTGCAGGGCGAGGTGTCGGCGTGACAACGGTGTTCGGTCCTGCGGGCTACGGAAAGAGCCAGGCCCTGAAGGCGGTGCTCAGGAACCAGCTGGTGGCTGCTCGCCGCGACGGCAGCCGCGTCTGGTTTCTGGACCCGATGGGTAGTTGGGGTCCTCTGCTCCGCAAGGGGTCGCGGTCATGAAGTGGCGTCGCAACGAGGAGGCGCCAGCGGTGGAGGAATCCGCTGTCCCGGACACCGGATGGGCCACGACGTCCCTTTCCACGGGCGCGATGGCGAACTGGACGGCTGTGGTGCGGTGGAGCGCCTGGGGTCTGCTGCTGGCCGGGCCGCTGCTCGGCGGGTGGGCCCTGGCCTCCAGCACCCACCCGGTGCCAGTGCCCACGCGGGCGGAGAGGCCACGGGCGCAGCCGGCGTCGTCGGATGCGGTGGCACCGGCGGGCTTTGCCGAGCTGTACGTCGCCGCCTATGTGAAAGCCGGTGCCAGTGACGCGGCCGCGGAGGAGCTCGCCGCGTTCTACCCAGCGGCTCGCTCCATGACCTGGCCGACGCAGGACGGGGTGGAGCGCGCGGAGTCGGCGTCGGCGGTGCAGGTGCGGCAGATCTCGGCCGGCTACTGGTCGGTGACCGTGGCCGCACAGATCACCGGCTCGTCGAAGGACGGCGAAGGCCGCATCCGGTACTTCCAGGTACCGGTGCGCGCCACGTCCACCTCCAAGGGCGCGGCGTCGGGATGGGTGGCGGCCGCGCTGCCTGGCGAAGTGGCGGCCCCGACCGGGGGCAAGGGCGCAGCGCCTGAGCTGTCGTACGGATCGGCGCATGCGCCGTTGGCTTCCGACCCGGCGGTGCAGACGATCAACGGCTTCCTGGCCGCGTACCTGACGGGCCGGGGCGAGATGGACCGCTACCTCTCCCCCGGTACGACGCTGCACGCGGTGCGGCCGGCTCCGTACACGTCGGTGACCATCACGCAGATCGCCGACCACGGCCCAGGCCCGGCCGAGGGCGCCGAAGCCCAGACCCCGCCCGACGGTGTCCAGCGTCGGCTCCTGGTCGACGTCGAGGGCGAAGGCAGGCACACCAGCAGCCGTCCGATGACGTACGCGGTCAAGCTGCGCGCCCGGGGCGGCCGGTGGGAAGTCGCCGCGCTGGAAGCCGCACCCGCCCTGGCGACGTCCGACAGCTCTTCACATTCTCCGGAAGGACAGGACTCATGATCATGCAGATGGCAGGCGCCATTTCCGACGCCAACAGCCTCGTCACCCAGATCCAAAACTTCTTCCTCGTGGGCGTGCTGGGGCTGATGTACACCGTCTCGATCGCCTATGTGTGGGGCCAGACCAAGAGCGTGCTCAAGGCAGGCGTCGCGGCCATCGGCGGGGCTGTGGTCATGGCCATCGTGTTCAACATGACCTCGGTGCGGGACAAGATCGGTGAGGACATCAAGAACCCCTCCGGCAAGACCACCGGTGCTGCGGTCCGCGTCATCGACCGCATCGGCCCGCTGGACGGTGACCGGCGATGAGCACCGCTGTTCAGCCCGAGCCGCTGATCGGCCGCTGCTACACCAAGGCCCGCCGGCACCAGAACGTCGTCGGCAACTGGCCCGGCGGCGGCCGGATCTGGGGCGGCCCCTACACATGGCCGCAGATCGCCGTCGCCGCAGTCACCCTCGCGGCGCTGCTGCTCACCGCCGGGCTGTGGGCGCACCATGGCCTGCTCGACGCCGTGCCGCTGGTCGGTATTCCTTACGCCCTGGCCATGGTCGTGGGGCGGGTGCACGTCGATGGCCGCAGCCCCCTGGCTGTGGCGGCCAGTGCCCTCGGCCTGGCGGTGAGCGGAAACGCCGGCCGGATGGACGGCCGCCCCGTACGTCAGCCCAGGCGTGGTGCGGCGGTGGGCGTCTGCACGCTGACGTGGCAGCCGCCGACCGGGACAGACAGCACGAGGGCTCAGTCGGAGGCCGAACCCACCCCCATCAAGCCGGTGCGCACGGCTCCCGCAGCAGGCGCCCGGCCGATCGCGCCGGCCACCGACCGGCCGGTCGTCGACGCGCCTGTGGTGCGGGTGGCGTCGGGCGTGGGCGCACTGCTCGCCGCCCGCACCGCCGACCAGCCCGCCACCACGAACACGAACGAGCGGGGGCAGTGATGCGGATTCCCGTACGGCACATCGCCGGAAACGTCATCTGGACCCGTCACGGCACCTGTTGGGCGCTGTGGCGGGTGGAGGGCAGCGGGCACGCGCAGTCCTCCCGCACCGTGAAGGAACGCCGCCTGCGCGCCCTGGAATCTCTGGTCAAGCAGCTGCACGGCGAAGCGATGCTGTTGAGCCTGTGCCCGCAGGTCGACCCGGCCGCGGTGGTGCGCCGCATGACCGACGGCGTCGACCTGGCCGTGAGTGAGCGCTACGCGCAGCTGGCGACGCGTGTGTGGGACCAGCTGGAGCGCATGGAGCTGACCAGCCGTGTGGACTGGCTGGCCGTCCCGCTGACCGCCAGCAGCAAGAAGCAGGCGGCGGGCATGGCGTTCGATGCGGCTCGCGCGGAAATCGCTCTGCAGCTGGGCCTGCTGCCCGCACCGGTCAGCGCCCGCGAAGAGGAGCGCCGGATCAAGCAGGCCCAGGCGCTCGCCGGGACCTGGCCCTCCACGATCGCCCTGCAGCCCGCAACCGAGGCGGAAATCCTGTGGATCTACGGGCACAGCGCGCGACGCGGGGTGCTGGAGCCCCTGCTGCCCGAACCGGATCAGGGCACCGGGCGGAGCCGCGGCCGCGGAGCGGCGGCCCTGGGCGAGGTCATTCTTGCGGAGAGCGCCACTCCCGCCACCGACGCCGGCGAGGAAGAGGAGGCGCAGCACAAGGGCCGGTTCGGGCGGCGCTGGTTGCAAGTTTCCACGGAGTGGGGCGAGTCCTACCAGACCTTTCTGTCCCTTGCGGAGATGCCCGAGCGGTTCGTCTTCCCCGGCTCCGAGTACCTCGCCGCGCTGGACGAGTTCGGCTTTCCGGTGGACTGGGTGATGCGCCTGAAGGTCACCCCCGGTGCCGTCGCCAACGCCAAGGCGCGCCGACAGGCCAATGAGTTGGCGAACCAGCCCGGTGAGTACGAGGGGGAGCTCTCCGGTGTGCCGTCGCACGTGCACGAGGCAGCCGAGGACATGGAGGACTTCCGCAGCGCGGTGACTCGGTCGAAGTCCGAGGTCGAGGTCCAGGCCATGGGCACCCTGTGCGTCTGGGGTACTACCCCGGCCGAGGCCGAGGCCCGCGCCGCCGACCTCAAGACCCACTTCGGGGAGAACGACTACACGTTCATCCGCCCTATCGGGGAGCAGGAGCGGCTGTTCTACGGAATGCTGCCGGGCGCCCGCACTCCGAAGATCATGCTCAGCTATGCCCAGGTGCTCCTCGCGAGGGACTTCGCGATGGCCGGTGCCTTCGCCGGTTCGGCACTGGGCGATGCCAAGGGGCCGCTGTACGGGCTGCAGCTGTCCGGCGGCGGCACCCGTCCCGTGCTGACCGACTGGTCGCTGGGGCCGCGCAAGTCCGCCTCTGCCTCCGCGGCATTCATCGGGGAGCTCGGCGGCGGCAAGAGCGTTGCGATGAAGTCCGCCGTCTACGGCATCCTCGCCGCCGGCCGCAAGACCGATCAGCCCGGCAGCCGCGGACGGGCCGTCATCGTCGACCGCACCCCGCAGCAGGAATGGGTCCGCTTCGCCAAGGCCTGCCCCGGCACCACCCAGGTCATCACCATCGACGACCAAGCCCAGGTCTCCCTTGATCCGCTGCGCACCATCCGCGACCGCGCACAGGCACAGCGCCGCACCGAGAGCTTCCTGACGCTGCTGCTGGGCATCGCCCCGATGAGCGACCAGGGCGTCGCGCTGTCGGAAGCGATCGAGGCGGTCCTGGCCGGCCCAGCGCCGTCCATGGCAACGCTGGTGGGTGAGCTGCAGAGCCGGGGGAAGCGTGATGCGACCTCTCACGCGGTGGCGCGCAAGCTCGGCTCGGTTGCTCGCAAGGACCTGGCCCGCACCATCTTCGACCCCACTTTGCCCGTGGTGGACACCTCGAAGGCCGATGCGATCGTCTTCGCCACCGCCAACCTGGCGCTTCCCAAGGAACACGAACTGGCCGCCGACCGGCTGGCGACGCTGGAGTTCGAGAAGGTCTTCGGTCGGGCAGCGCTGTATCTCATCGCGGCGCTGTGCCGGGAAGTGTGCTTCGCCAACCCGCACGAGTTCTGTGTGGCGGTGTGGGACGAATGCTGGTGGCTGACGTCCTCCCCCGAAGGCATGAGCCTGCTCCTGGAGCTCGTACGCGACGGCCGCAAGCACGACGCCGGCGTGTTCGCCGGCAGCCACGATGGCGAGGACATCGGCCCGAAGGAATCCGCCATGGGGCAGGTCATCCGTGGCCTGTTCCCCCGCAAGTTCCTCTTCCGGCAGACCGACGTCACCCTCGCCAAGCGCGGCCTCGCCTTCCTCGACCTCGACCCGAACGACGAGGACCTGGTCGAGCTGGTCACCACCGGCCTGTCCCCCATGGACGTAGCTGACGAGATCCGGGCGCAGCGCGCCGGCGAGTGCCTGCACCGGGATCTGTACGGGCGCATCGGCGGGATGCAGGTCGTCATCCCGGCCGACCCCGAGGCGGAGGCCGCCATTCACTCCGACCCGGCGCTCGCGGCATGAGGTGGCTGCGCCTGGCCGGGCAGACGGCATGGATAGGGCGGCGGGGAGCCTGGCGGCTGGTGTTGGTGCTGTGCGCCGCGGCGGTCCTCACCACGGGGGTGGCTGCGCACGCGGCGGCGGCCCCCGAGCCCAAGCCGGCCGTGTCGGCCAGCGCGCAGCCCGCCCCCTCCCACACGGCGAAGCCCGGAGCGAAAGACCAGAAGCCGGCGCCGGACGGGCGCAAGGGCGTGGCCTACGAGGACACCGCGCAAGGCAAGGCAGCCGCGAAGAAGGCGTTGCGGGAAAACAAGGAGAGCCTGCGCAAGAAGCTGAAGCAGCTGGGGATCGGCAAAGACGACCTCCTCGACAGCTTCCACATCACGGACGAGCACGGCATCCCCGTCAGCGCTTTCAAGGTCGACTCCGATAGCGGCACGTGGTCCGATTGGGACCTCAAGGTCGAGGCGTGGCTGACGTCCTTGCTGTTCATGTGCGTCAAGTGGCTGGTGGCCTTTGCCTGCTGGCTGATCGCCTGGGCTCTCGGGTTCAAGTTGGCCTCGCTCCTCCTCAAGCCAGCCATCGCCGTGTCGGACTCCCTCTACAACAGCGTCCTGCTGCAGCTTGGCTTGCCCGGCTTGTTCCTCGCCTTCAGTGGCACCGTCGCGGCGTGGCACTTCTTCTTCGGTGACCGCTCCCGCGGCTGGGGCGAGCTCACCGCGTCCCTGCTGATCTCCGCGCTCGCGGTCACCAGCCTCGCCTCGCCGCCCCAGACGCTCCTCGGCCAGGACGGGGCCGTCGGCAAGGCGCGTGACCTGGGGGTGGCGGTCGCCGCCATCGTCATGGGCGGCGAGGACCCCACCGGTGCTTCCTCAAAAGACGCCGTCGAAAGCATCACCACGCCGATCACCGATGAGCTTGTCAAGGCCTTCGTGGTGCAGCCGAGCATGGTCCTCACCTACGGCCACGTCTTCACCGGCAAGTGCGCCTCGCGCTTCACGTCCTTGGGGATCCAGCAGGCCTTCTACAACAAGATCGTCGCCGAACAGACCAAGACCATGAAGGACATGCCCAAGGCGGGAGACATTCTCCTTCCCGTAATCGGCGGCAAAATCCAGGATTTCGTCACGGACAAGGCTTCCCAGTGGGCTCAGGACACCTTCGGCAGCACGCCCGCCGGGGGCTTCGAGAAGGCGTGCCTGGCCGGCAATGCCAAGGAGGCCAAGAAGGCATCCGTAGACAAACTCGCCGGGGCCTTCTTCATGCTCCTGGCAGCCCTGCTGGTCTGCGTGCTGGTCATCGGGATCGCCGGCGGCTACCTGGCCGCCCAGGTGTGGCTCGCCGCCGAGGCGATGCTGCTGCGCTGCGCCCTGATCGCCGGCACGCTTCCCGGACCGGGCCGGGCATGGCTGTGGTCCCGCGGCGCTGCCATCGCCCGCGGCCTGGCCTTGATGATCCTGCTCGTGCTCAGCCTGGCCGCCTTCACCGTGGCGGTTACGGCCGTGGTCTCCGCCGCACCCGAGGACATCCCCGGCGGCATCGTCGTCCGGTTCGTCGTTATCGACATCCTGTGTGTCGGCGCGATCATCTTCCGCAAGCGGCTCACCCGCGCCTCGCATCAGATGGCGGCCCGTCTCAAGGGCCGTGTCGGCGCCTCGAAACTTGGCGGTGCCTCGGCGCCCTCCGACCTTGGCGCCGGCGGTCGGCGGCGCGGCACCCTGGGCAAGATCGGTGGAGCCGCGCTGATGCTCGGCATGATGGCCGCCACCGGCGGCACCGCCGGCGCAATCGGCGGTGGCCTGGGCCGGACCGGCAGCACCCGCGCGCTCACCGGACGCCTGGCCAAGGGCGCCGGGCGCCTCGCCCGTGGTGCCGAGAAGACGGTGCGTGCCGGGGCCCGAGCTGGCGTGCGGGCGGGCCGCGTTGGACTGAAGGGCACGGTGGGACTGCCCGTTTACGGGCCGCGTGCCGCTCGCCGCACCGCGGCTGCGGTGCAGGCCGTACCCGGTCAGGTCACAGGCGCGGCCACCCAACTCAAGAAGCGCCTCGAAGACGCCAGGAATCTCTACGAGCCGCAGGTCTACAACTTCGCCGACGAGTACTGGCGCGGCATCGGCGGCCGCTGGATCAGCAACCGCATCCGCGCTCGTCGCGGTCTGCCTCCCGTGCTCTCCTCCCACTGGACGCGCCGTCCGACCACCCCGTCGCCCCGCCGCACCCCGGGACGCCCGTTCGCCCCGCATCCTGCCCCCGCACCGCGGCGCAGCCGCCGGACACAGATGGTCCCGCAGCGGCCGCTGACACCGCCGGCGTCCAGCCAGCAGGCGAGCCTGCAGCAGCGGCTGCACCGCATCCGCACCCGCGCCGCCGCGGCCAACCGGCCGGCCACCCCACCTGCACCGCCCCGCCGTCAGACCCCGCCGCCCCGGCCTACGCGACCGAGGAGGCGTTCGTGAAGAAGCCCGTCCTCGCTGCCGCGGTGGGGTTCGGCACAGGGGCGGTCGCACTGATCGGGGTCCTGGTGCTGTTCATCGCTGCCGTGGCCAACGGCGCCACCGGCCACCAGGAGGAGCAAGACGCCACCGCCTCGCAGATCTCCGCGGCCGGCGGTCCGGTGGGCGACATACCCTCGAACATGCTGGCCCTGTACCGGCGGGCGGCTCCGGCCGCGTGCCGCGGGCTGGACTGGACGGTGCTCGCCGCGATCGGCAAGGTCGAGACCGACCACGCCCGTTACCCCACCATGCGCAGCTCGGCCGGAGCCGTCGGACCGATGCAGTTCCTGCCGGCCACGTTCACCGGGTACGCCTACCCGGTGCCGCCCGGCGGCGCCAATCCGCCCAGCCCGTGGGATCCCACCGACGCGGTGTATGCCGCGGCGCGGATGCTGTGCGCCAACGGCGCCAAGTCCGGGACCAGCACGGGGCTCTACAAGGCGCTCTACTCCTACAACCACGCCGACTGGTACGTGAAGAAGGTCCTCGCCCAGGCCAAGTCCTACGCAACCACCCAGTCCAGCGGGTCCGAATCGGACATCGACGTAGCCTCCAACCCGATCGTCAAGGCCGCGTACACCCAGCTCGGCGTCCCCTATGTATGGGGAGGCGGCACCATCAACGGGAAGTCCGGCGGCGGATTCGACTGCTCCGGGCTGACGTCATACGCGGTGTACCAAGGCACCGGCCACAAGGTGAAATTGCCGCGTACCTCGCAGGAGCAGCGCCACGTCGGTACGTCCGTCCCCCGCGACAAGATGCAGCCCGGTGACCTCATCGTCTTCGACAAGGACGGCTGGGGACACGTCGGTATCTACGCCGGCGGAAACCGCATGATCGACGCGCCCAGACCGGGCAAATCCGTGGAAATAATCAGCTTGTCGGGATACTGGGAGAACTACGCCTGGGATATCCGTCGGGTGGCGTGATGTGTTGTGTGCCAGCGCCCGGTTAACGAGGCCGATTGGCCATGCACCTGAGTTGCCGAGAACCGAGTCAGACGGGGAACCTCAGAATCCGTGGGCTTGCAGTTCGGCGAAGGTCGCAACCTTCGCCGACCACGCCCGCTCGTTCGGGACACAGCGCCACCCGATCAGCGAGTCGGGCGTGACCGTATCGGGCCAGATCATGTAGCCGAGCATGACGATCTCGCTGCCGGCCGCTGCTGCAGCAGCCGGCGGGAACTCTGGCCAATCGGGCCAGTTGTGCAGCTCCTTTTCGGCAAGTGGCTGGGAGCTGCCGTCACGCACGACCTGCAGCACGTATCCGCTCTGTGCCGCTTTGCACACAGCCGTGAGGTCGCGGCGGGTCTCAGTCGTCATACAGGGACACTAACCGGCCGCAAGAGGTGCGCAGTCGGCCTTCTCCAGGGCGACGAGGAGGGGCTACCGACTTCCTCTGTGAAGGGGAGGGGCCCGGCGGCGGCAGCATCGGCCGGACGCAGAACCCAGCCGCCGGGCTCACCCAGTCTCACAGACTGCCCGCTGCCGGAAGCGCCATGGCGGCGGGGCATTGGGAGGCCAGCCTCGTTGCCAGGTCTCTCACACAACTCGTGTCACCGATGGTGGGCAAGGAATACGCGGGCTCGCTCGTCGAGAGCGGACGCGACCCGCACCCCGCGGGCGCAGTACGGGCGGAGGTCGGAGCGCAGGGAGCGGACGGCCTTGAGCGTGCGGGTGGACTTCACCCCGGTCATGGTGTCAATCGCCCGACCCCAGGTGGCGCACGCCTGCTCGATGCTGCCCTGCTTGGCCTGCTGCTCGGCCTGGGCGACCAGGTCGAGGGCGATGATCCGCGCGTAGGTCGTCCCAGGCCGGCTGGCCGCTGCGATCGCGTACTGCCTCGCGGCGTTGCGGCGGTCTCCGAGCGTCTCGAAGACCTTCGCCGTACGGGAGTGCACGGTGGCCGCGGGCGGCCCCCACGCCAGCGCCCAGAACGGTGGCTCGTCGTCGGCGCCGGCCGCCAGCGCGGCGTGGGCACGGTCGACATCGGCAAGCGCGGCCTGGCGCTGGCCGGTCTTGGATAGCGCATGCGCATGAGTGACGGCGAACAGCGCCTCGACCTGCGAGTCGACCCGGCCCTTGGCGCGCTCCCAGCCGGTCTCGGCGAGGGCCAGACAGTGCTCGGGCCGGTGCAGCTTCATACCCTGCTGCGACATGGTCCGGATCACGAACCCGTCCTGGCCCGGGGTTCCGGACTCCCGGGCGAGCCCCAGGGACTGCATGTAGTACCGCTGCGCGAGCCCCTGTTCGCCCGAATCGTAGGCTTTCCACCCGCACAGATGAGCCGCGGCCGAGGCGATGGAAAGCGCCTCGGCGCGGGCCTGTTCGCTGCTGAAGCGGGCGCGGCACAGGTCGCGGACATCAGTGATCAGGTACTGCACGACCGCGGAGCGGCCGTGCTCTCCGCCGTGGCGCTCGTCCATGTCCATGAAGAGGCGCACCATGTCCCGCACAGCCGCGACATCGGCGTGACCGGCGACTGCGCCGCCGTTGACGGTGCGGGTGCGGGCGGCGGCTTCCTGGACGCTCTCCAGTGGCAGCGTCGCGGCGGCCATGGAGTAGGCGGAGGCGGCCAGGAATCGGCGGCGGTTCACAACAGCCTCCCCGATGGTGGTCAGACTCTCGATGGAAAGCGGCGGGTTCCTTGGGGTGCGGGCCATGGTGGTGCCGCGTTACGCGGCGAGTAGGTCAGGGTCGCCGCCCCACGCGGTCACCCGCTCGCGGAGGTCAGCCAACTGCGGATGATCACCGAAACGCCCGCTGGCATCCACCAGCGTCTTGACCCGCGACTTGATCAGGGTCGATTCGAGTTGCTCGGCGAGGGTGAGTGCCTGACCGGCGACGGTGCAAGCCTGCTCGGGCTCACCCTCGTCCAGGAGGGCGGCGGCCTGCCCGACCGCGTCCATCGCCCGTACCCGGTCATAGCCTGCGGGCCGGCGCTCGATGGCCTGCCCGAAGTAGACAGAGGCCGGCTCGGTGCTCTTCCCGTGGAGGGTCTTGAGGTCGCGGTGGGATACCGCTGTCGCGCCCGCCAGCTCCGCATGGTTGAAGTAGGCGATGTACGGCGCAACCTGCTCCTTTGCCTCCTCGGCCTTGTGAAGGTGCTCCTGGGCCTGGCCGAGGAGCATTCGGGAGCGCTGCGCGTCGCCTAGTGCAGCGTGCATCCGGCCGGACTGCGCAGCCAACATCGCCCTCAGCCGGAAGTCTCCGGTCTTGCCGGCGGCGCGGGTCGCCACGTCGAGCAGGGCCAGGGCGTCATCGGGGCGGCCGAGGTACACCATCTGGTGAGACATGCGGCTGATGACTTCAGCTCCGCGGCCCGGGTCGTCAGCCTGTCGGGCCAGGGATACCGCGTGTGCCCAATACCGCTGCGCTGTGGCGTACCTGCCTGCGTCGTGGGATGTCCACCCGGCGAGCTGGGCGAGGTCGACAGCGGCCTGTCGCAGCCGCTGGGTCACGGTGGGCCGCTGGCCGTCCTGAAGAAGTTGAACGGTGGTCTCCAGCTGTGCCACGACCGCCTGTCGGAAGAGGGCGCCGCCGTGGGTCGCGTCCAGACTGCGGAACTTCGCCACGAGCGAGTCGATACCGGTGACGTCGGCCAGGCCGAGTTTTCCGCTGGTGGTCTCGCCGCGTGCCACCGAGTCCATCCACCACAGGCGTTCTGCTGTGGCCACGAGGGGGCCACCGACGGCTAGTTTCATCAGGTCACGGCGGTTGAACAAGGCGTCGCTCCTGGCGTACTCGTGGAGGGAAGCCAGGAGGCGATCCGGTCCCCATGACGGGTCAAAGGGATCAGTTCCGCCGTGGCTCAGTCCGATGTCCGCCAGGGTAAGCGCCTGCCCGGTCCGCTCCCGCAAGAGGACGGCCAGCAGCCCGGGGACGGGATCACGCGGACGTTCGCCGGCATTGATCCACCGACCGACCCTGGAAGCGTCAACAGCCATGTTCAGGCCGGCCGCTTTCGCGCGGGTGTTGAGCTGGCGTGCCAGTTCTTTGTTGCTGATGCCCGCCAGTCTTAACGCGGCGGCGAGCCGGTCATTTCGTTCGCTGGCCATGAGTCCCCTTCCAACTGCTTGGAGGGTCTCCGAACTTCGCAACCCTCCGCAACCCATGCAGCACTACTCGTGAGCGCCGTTGGGGCGTTGAGTAGGCGATGGCCACCGGATACCGGTTCCACGTCGCCCCGGTGGCCGGCCCTGCCGCCTCTGCTGTCCCCCGGCCGAGGCAGGCAGGGCCTCAACCCCCTGCCAGACGAGGAACCCGAAATGACTACGCGCGAGGAAAAGGCCCCCGCTGTTCTCTACATCTGCGCTCAGCCCAGCCCTGGCGCCGAAACCCGCGGATTGGCCGAGAAGCGGGCCACCGAGGAGGGCCGCGATTTCGCGACCCGGCACGGTCTGTCGATCACCGAGGTGATCACTGATCCGTACGGCGAGCCGGTACCGCAGAAGCGCAACGGCTGGAACAAGGTACGGGAGCTGGCAAAGCGCGGTGAGGTGGGCGCGGTCATCACCCGCTGGCCGACCATGATCAGCCCGAACCACGAGCGCCGCTACCCGGAGGTCGCGGCCCTTCAAGACTGCGGCACCCAGGTTCTGTTCTCGTGGGCGCCCCTGGCTGCGACAGTCGGCGGCGGAGCGACGAGGTGAGCGGCCGTCACGCACTCCCCCATCCCACGGTGGACGGCGTCCTGGCGTCCGCATGGGGCCTGGGGTCGACCGCCATCCTGGCCCTGTTAGGGGTCATGGCAGCAGACGGCACTGCCGACTCCAAAGAAGCCCGAACCGCCCATGCACCGGCCTCCGTCCCTGATGTGGCTTCGGAGGCCGCCACAGCATTGCAGGACACGCCGCTGAGTTCCGGTGTCCGGGTGTCCCTATCCCCACCCGGCCACCAGCCGCTACTTCGCCCGGCACCTCTGTACGCCATCTCCCGCCCGCACAGGCCGT
The DNA here is from genome assembly GCF_000935125.1 of Streptomyces natalensis ATCC 27448. GTDB lineage: Bacteria > Actinomycetota > Actinomycetes > Streptomycetales > Streptomycetaceae > Streptomyces > Streptomyces natalensis. The sequence goes on from NZ_JRKI01000032.1 coordinate 35,515, forward strand.
CGGTCGAGAACAGCGTCAGCAGCAGTCCGCAGGCTAAGGACTTCCGCGACCGAGACCGCCGTTGTGCGGCTCGGCCGCGGGGGGTCAGGCACATTCCGTCACTACCCCTGGAAGGAGGAGAAATGGAAGCGAAGTCTCAGGTCATCGCGCAGGCCGTCGGTCCGGCGATTGAAGAGACCGACGTCGTGGATCTGATCGACCCGGCGAAGGTCGTCAAGAGCGAGGACGTCGAGCAGGAGGAGTGCTTCACCTTCTGACCGGCGCTCTGGCAGACCAGGGTGCCCCGCTGCTCGCAGGCGGGGCACCCCTGTCGTTCCGTCCTTCCAAGGAGGCTGGCGTGATTCACGCTTTCACCGGGCCGACGCTGAGCCCGGACGATCCCGCACTGTCACACGAGCGGTTCACCGTAAGGCCGCCGATCCAGCACGGAGACCTGTTCGATCCCCAGATCATGGAGGGTGACACCGTCGTCATCATCGACGGCCTGTACCACCACACCCCCGCCCTCCGGCACAAAGAGATCATCCGGGCCATGAGCCAGGGCATCCGCGTCATCGGCGCCGCCAGCATCGGAGCCCTGCGCGCAGCCGAACTCGCCCCGTGCGGCATGGTCGGCGTCGGCGAGATCTTCCACGCCTACGCCACAGGCGCCATCGAGGGCGACGACGAGGTAGCCGTCGCCCAATCGGCCGACACCGATGCGCGGTCCTACACCTGGCCTCTCGTCAACGTCCGCCATGTGCTGCACCAAGGCGTTCGGGCACAGGTCATCGACGAGTTCACAGCCGACATGATGCTGACAGGCTTACGAGACGTCTACTACGCGCACCGCTCCCTGACCGCTCTGAGGATCTACAGCCGCCAGTGCGGCGCCAACGGCTTCGCCGCCTGGCTCACAGAACGCCTCGCAGCAGACCCCCACTTCGGCGACCTCAAGCGCGCAGATGCCCTCAAAGCGCTGAAGGCCGCGCTGTCGCTCGACGGCACCCCCGTCACGCGGGTGCCGGATGTGGAATGGCGCACCCGCTGCTCCCGGCAGTGGGCCAACGCCTTCGCCGCCCAGACCATCGACGGCCTGACGCTCTCCACCCGCCACCGCGTCGCCTACCAGCAGATCTTCGACCCGCACTTCAAGGCCGTGTGGTCGACGCATCTCAAGGAGTCCGGGGCGGGCGAGGAACTGCCGCACCTGCTCGCCTGCGCGGCCTACCGGTCCGAGATCGACCTGACCGACCCCGGCACGGTTGACCGGCTGCTGGCCCACGAAACCTCGCACGACCGTGCCGCAGTGGCCCAGTACGCCGCGCTGAACGACCTGGCAGTCCAGGCGCAACCGGGCTTCTTCGTCGAGGCGATCAAAGACTCCGTGGCCCGACGGCTCCTCACCCGAGTTTGGCAACTGCCTGGCGATGCCCTGGAGAACGAGGCGTGGACCCGGGGATTCCAGGGCGCCAGAGATGCCGCCGAGACGGCCAAGTGGTTCGTTGTGGGCTTCCTGAAGGAAACGGAGACGGTGCAGTGACCGCGATTGTGCTCGTCGGCACGGTGCGCGCCAGGACGCCCGAGGAGACGTGGCAGATCCTGGCTGGGCAGATGGAGCGGCTGGGGATCACACGGGTGGCTCAGATCACCGGCCTCGACTACCTCGGCATCCCGGTCTGGACGGCCATCCGCCCGAGCGCCCGCACCCTCGTCACCTCGCAGGGCAAGGGGGCCAGCGACCTCCTGGCGAAAATCTCAGCCGTTCTGGAGAGCGCGGAGCTGTGGCACGCCGAACAGCCTCTCGCTGCGGCGGCGCGCGGCACTCACCGCGACCTCGGCGTCCCGTACCCGATGAACGCCCTGCCGGTGAAGCTGGATCACGACAGCCTGCCGGACACCCCCTTGGACTGGGCGCTGGGAACGGGTCTCACGAGCGGCCGGAGCACTCTGGTCCCGGCAGACCTCGTACGGCGCCATCTCCGGCGCGACGTGGTGGTGCCCAACATCTTCCACGTCACCAGCAACGGACTGGCCTGTGGCAACACCGCAGGCGAGGCCACTGTGCACGCCCTGTTCGAGGTCATCGAGCGCGATGTTCTCCACCGTGACTACGTCAGCGGAGGCGGGCACCGCACCCTGATCAACCCCGGCAGCGTCGAGGACCGCTACTGCCGAGACCTCATCGACCGGTTCCAGGACGCCCGCATGTTCCTGGAGATCGCGCTGGTGGACAGCGCGTACGAGATCCCGGTGTGCGCCGTCTACATCTGGTCGGAGGACTACCCGATTCTTTTCGCCGGCTCTGGGTGCCACCGCGACCCGCGCATCGCCCTCTCCCGGGCGCTCACGGAAGCCGCTCAGAGCCGGCTGACCTGTATCGCCGGAACGCGAGACGACCTGGAATCCCACGAGCACGCCTTCGCCGCCCGCCCGCCGCGCCCCGAGCACGCCGGGCCGAGCACCGGCGACTGGGCCGCCCTGACCGCCCGCTACGGGCCCGCAGAGCGCGACTTTCCGGCGGAGACCGCAGCCGTGGCAGCCCGGGTCGCCTCCGTCACCGGCTACGAACCCATCGCCGTCGACGTGTCCCGGTCCGATGCTTACGCGGCCGTGAAGGTAGCCGCCCCCGGCCTGGAGATGCGCATCACCCGCTCGATCCCCAGGCCCGGGAAGCGCCATGGATGAGCCCACCCTGTCACCGCAGGAGCAGCGGCTCGCCGAGGTCTACGACGCCTTCCACGCTGCCAGGGCCTCCAGTTCCCTGTCCGCCCGCCTCTACGCCCTCGCCATGGGCGAGGACTACCCGCCCGAGGTCAACGCCTCCAGCTCATGCGACTGGCAGCTGCTCGCCACCGCCGTCCGGCGGCTGCGGCTGCACCCGGGTCAGCATCTGGTGGACCTGGGGTGCGGCACCGGCGGCGAGGGCCTGTGGCTGGCCCGCGCCCTGGCCGCCCGACTGACCGGAATCGACGTCTCCTTGGTGGCCGTACATCTCGCTGCCGCCAGGGCCGGCCAGTTCGTTCCAAAGGGGCGTGCCGACTTCCGCGTCGGCACGCTGGCCTCCACCGGATTGCCCGACGGCAGCGCCGACGGCGTGATATGCGTGGACGCATACGGTTTCGCTCCCAACAAGCGGGCGGCGATCGACGAGGTCCACCGCATCCTCGCCCCCGGCGCCCGAGCCGTCATCACCTTCAGCGGTCAGGCTCCGCTCAGCAGCCGACCGTGGACCTACCAAGGCCTGGAACTGGAAGCCGAGGAGCACCGGCCCGGCGTAGGGCAGATGTGGCTGCGACTGTACGAGCTGCGGGCCGAACATGAGGCCGAGCTGCGCAGGGAATTCGGAGATGACCACGCGCAGGACATGCTCGACGAGGCACAGCGCAGGGCTCCGACTGTGAGCAGCCGTCACTTCTCCGTTGTTACCTTACGACGCACCACAGACTGAGGGATTGGGGCGACAATGACGGCTCACGTCGGCGTGTTCGGTGCGGGATCGTGGGGGACGGCCGCGGCGATGATCCTGGCCGACGCCGGGTGCAGAGTGACTTTGTGGGCGCGGCGCCCCGAGCTGGCCGAGGCGATCAATGAAAGCGGCACCAACCCGGACTACTTCCCCGAGTTTGCCCTGCCGCCGGGCATCACCGCGACGGCTGACCCGGCGGAGGCCGCCAAGGACGCGGAGGTGGCTTTCCTGGCCGTGACGGCACAGACCCTGCGCGCCAACCTTGCCGACTGGGCGCCTCTGCTGCCCCCGGAGAGCGTTCTGGTCTCCTTGATGAAGGGCGTCGAGCTGGGCACGGCCAAGCTGATGAGCGAGGTGATCGCGGACGTGGCGGACGCCGGGCCGGAACGGATCGCGGTCGTCTCCGGGCCGAACTTGGCGGGCGAGATTGTCCGTCGTCAGCCCGCAGCGAGCGTGGTGGCCTGCAAGAACCTGGCCGTCGCGGAACGCCTGCAAGCGGCCTGCCGCACCCCGTACTTCCGCCCGTACACCAACACCGACGTCATCGGGTGCGAACTCGGCGGCGCGGTGAAGAACGTCATCGCCCTGGCCGTGGGCATCGCCGACGGCCAGAAACTCGGCGACAACACCAAAGCCGCACTCATCACCCGGGGCCTGGCCGAGACCACCCGCCTCGGCCAGGCCATGGGGGCCGAGGCACTGACCCTGGCCGGGCTGGCTGGCATGGGCGACCTCGTCGCCACCTGCTCCTCGCCGCTGTCCCGCAACCACACCTTCGGCGTCAACCTCGGCCGCGGCCGGACGGTGCCCGAAACGGCTGCAATCACGAAACAGACAGCCGAGGGCGTCACGTCCTGTGAGTCCGTCCTCGATCTCGCACGACGCCACGGTGTTGACATGCCGATCACCGAGACCGTTGTCGACATCGTCCACGGTAGGAAGGCACCCAAGGAGGCCGTCAAGGAACTCATGTCGCGCACGGCGAAACCCGAGCTTCGCTGAGCAGGGAGCCCCCTTCGAGAGTGTGCACACCGTCGGCCCCGGTCGCCGCCCCTTCCCCCGTGGGGCAGCAGCCGGGGCCGGCTCGTATGCTCCGGGCGCCGAGTGGGGAGTGTGACGGCTCCCGCCCGGTGTCCGGTGTCTTTTGCGGGCGTGGATCGCCGGGATGTCGGCGGCTCCCGCAGTACGCGACGAAGGTGCGCCTGCTCCCGTGCTGCGGAATGGGCACGCGGACCTGCTGCCCATGCAGCCTCGCGAACAAGATGAAGAAAAAGATGAGGCCCTGTGTCACATCAGGGCGGATCCGCCTCCCCTCTCTTCATTGAGGCGGCAAGGTGCCGTCCTCGGTGAGGAGGCGCAGATGAATCCGCACGAGGTCACGCCGAGCGGGCGGGGGCTGCGATGAACGGCATTCTGCCGCGTCCGTCGGAGGTGGGGCACTGGCTGTGGGTGCTGGTGGAGGGCGGCCTGGCGCACCTGTGGTGGGTCGCGGTCGTCGCTCTTGTTGCTGTGGCTGTGTGGGTTGCGGCCGCGGTGTGGTGGCGTCGGTGGGCGGTGCGCGAGCTGGCCGACCGTGAGCGGGTGGAGCTGGTGCCGGCGGCCACGTTCGACCCCGAGCTCGCTGAGGTGGGTCGTGTGGCGGGTCGGCTGGCCAGTGTTCGCACGGCGAGCGGGATGCTGCCCCGGCGCGCGGCTGTGGTCCGTGTACGGATCGCAGCGGGTGATGAAGGGCGCCTGCACTACTGGTGGGAGGGCCCGCAGCGGTCGGCTGGAGTGTTGCGGCTGTCGGGATACCGGCGGGTCGAAGTCGTCGCTCCCCGTTCCCGCGGCGGGCGTCGTCAGCGCATCCGGTTCGCTGATGCTGCGCCGTTGAAGCGGGGTGGTTCGTGGTGAGCACCGTCGACCTGACCAAGCCCAGTGCCGACGCATCTGGTGATCAGGAGCCCGCAGCCGAGAACAGCACCGTCCAGGGCGGACCGCGCTACGTCGCGCGGGCCGAGCTGGTACTGGCTGGGCCGGATCACCGCCCGCTGGAGAAGGCCGGGCTGGATCCTGACCCCTTGGAGCACCTGGCCGCTGTGTTCGCCCAGGTGCGCACCGAGGCCGGTGAAGAGGCCGAGCTGCTTGTTGACCTGGTCCCGGTCCCCGGTCGGAAGGTGGCCCGACGGCGCCGTGCCCTGATGCGGCGTACCACCCGGCGAGGGCCGTCCGCGTACGGCGAGCAGCTCAGTACGGGCGGCCGCGGGGGCAGCCTGATGGAGATCCTGCGCGACGGCCTCGGCGTCTCGGGAGGCGGAGGGGCCAAGCAGAGCTCGGCGCGGATTCCGCGCCAGAGTGACCTGTCCGAGGGGGTCGGGAAGTTCACCCCCGGTGCGGAGGTATTCGCCGTCCAGGTGCTGGTGCGGTGTGTGGGACGGCATCCGCAGCAGGCGCAGGCCCGTCTGCACCAGGTGATGGCGGCGATGGAGGCCTTCAGCGGCGAGAACCGTTTCGTGCCGGTGGGGCCGAAGCACGGCCCCTGGCGCGGGTATTCGAATGTGTGGTGGCTGCGGCGTCGCTTCGACCGACGGTTGGAGCGGGGGGATTTCGCGCCGGCGCGGCGTCAGTGGGTGACGTGGCAGGAGATCGCCGGTCTTCTCAAGCCGCCCACCGCCCGGTGTGACGCGCCCAATGTGGCCCGCTGCGGCGGTGTGGTTCCGCCGGCGCCGGCTGCATTGCCGACCTGGACCGGGCAGCGCGATGTGCTGCCGCTGGGGCTGGTTTCCGGCCCGGACGGTACCGAGCGGCTCGCGGGCGCCCGCACCGCGGATGTCCTCTTCGGTGCCTTCTACGGCAAATCCGGCTTCGGGAAGACGGAATTGGGCCTGGTCCAGTGCCTGGCCCGTGCCTACGCCGGCGACGGGGCCTGGTTCCTCGACCCGCACGGCGCGGCGTGGCAGCGGGCCCGCCCCTACCTCGCGCACCCTGCCGTCGCCGACCGTGTGTGGGAGATCAACCTGGCCCGCCCGGCCATGACGGATCGGATGGCGTGCTGGAATCCGCTGTCCATGGAGGGGCGGGACATCGAGGAGGTTCAGGAAGTCATCGGGTCCGTGGTGGGGGCAATCGCCTCCGCCCATGCATGGGGGGAGAACGCGACCCGGGCCCGGACGATCCTGTCCAGCGTGGTGCGTACCCTAGCCCAGCTCTCGCACCACCTTGTGACCAGTGGCCATCCGGAACTGCAGCCGACCGTGTTCCAGATCAAGACGCTGTTGGAGGACGAGGAGTGGCGTGAGGCGGTGCTGGCAGTTCTGGATCCGGCGGAGGCTGTGTTCTGGCGCCGGTCCTTCCCTCATCTGGAAGCTTCCGCAGTCAATCCGGTGACCAATGCGCTCTACCGGCTCGACAACTCGCGGTCCTTGAAGGCGTTCCTGGGCTCGCCGCGATCGGCATACGATGTTCGGCGGGCGATGGATGAGCGGCAGGTCGTCTTCGTGTGCCCGTCCGGCACCGGCGAGAGCGACGAGCTGGTCACTGCGCTGTTGCTGTTCGACCTGTTCCGGGCGGGTGCCTCCCGCATCGATTCCCCGGTGGAGGACCTGGCAACGTTCTGGGCGTGGGCGGACGAGCTGACCGCGGTCGACGGGGCCTCCCACGGCCACATCGCCAAGATCCTGGAGCAGCTGCGGAAGTTCGAAGTGCGCTTCATGGGGATGACGCAGATGGCGATGCGGCTGTCCCCCGAGACCCGGGCCGCCCTCATGCAGAACCAGTCGCTTCTGTCGGCGACGGCTGCGGACTACGACGAGGCCGGCTTCGTGGCCAAGCGCCTACCAGGGATCGACGCGGAGACGGTGCTGGGCCTGGACAAGTACGAGTACATCCAGTCGGTCATGCTCCGCGGCAAGCGCACCACGCCCTTCAGGGTCCGCGGCGTCCCGGTGGATGAGGTCTACGCCGACTACCGCAACGAGGCGGGTCTGCCAGCCCTGGATGCGGCGATCGACAAGAACCTGCGCCGTCTCACGGTCGGCGACATCCTCGCGACCCAGCGCGGCCTGGACGACGCGATCCTCGCCCACCTCACCACCGGCCGGACACAACCGCCGCGCACCTCCGGCCACGGTTCCGGCGACGTGGTCCGCACGCTCCGCCCCGTCTGACCTGCTCCACAGAAAGGCTTCCGATGCCACGTCCTCGCTTCCTGGACCCCACTCAGCGGGGCCTGTCCCAGCTGGGACAGGAGATCCTGCCCGTGCTCTACCGCCACCGGCTGCTGACCGCCGGCCAGCTCACCCAGCTCCTGCGCCCGGCGGCCACCTCCACCCGCTACATCCGCCGGCAGCTGGAAGTGCTCCACGACCGCGGTCTGGTCGATGCGTCGGTCCGTCGCAGCAGCCGCGCCGGCGAACTCCTCTGGTACACGACCGCGCTGGGCTGCGAGGTCGTCGAGAGCGGCGGCGAGCTCGCGCCGCGGGCCTACCGCATGACGGAGGACGCGGCCGCCAGCCAGCTGCAGGAGCACACCTTGGCCGTCAACGAGGTGGGGCTGGCGTTCGTCCAGCACGCCCGGCGCCTCGGTGACGAGTGCGGGCCGCTGGACTGGGACCCCGAAGTCGCCCACCGCCTTCGCGACGGCGACAGTCGCCTGGGCGACGAGGCGTTCCTGGTGCCCGACGCGGTGCTCCGCTACATCCACACCGCCCCCACCGGCGACGGTGGCCGGCAGCGGATGCTGCTGACGTTCTTCTGCGAGATCGACCGCACCACGATGAGCATCGCCCGCCTGGCCGCGAAGCTGCACGCCTACGCCCGCTACGTCCGCTACATTCCCCAGCCGGTCCTGGGCCGCGGCCGGCCGAAAGCAGGTGGGTACCGACAGGAGGCATGGCGCGCCCGCTACCCGTCCTTCCCCCGGATTCTCCTCGTGCTGGACGGAGCATCCCAGGGCCAGCTGGCGAAGCGGACCGACGATCTTCGGGCTCTGGTGGCCGCGGACGCACGTCTGCAGCCGACCGCCACGGAGCTGAAGGCTGGCATCACCACCTTCAAGCAGCTACAGCAGCACGGGCCGTTCGCACCGATCGTCACGCCCGTCGTCGGTGATCCCGAACCGACCGATGTCCTCTTGCGTCCGTCTGCCACTGCCGCATCAGCGGCCTGAGAGGAGAGCACCATGTTCGCCTTCCTTCGCCGTACGCGCCGCCGTAAGCCGGCCGGACCCTCCATAGCTGTCATCGACATCACGGCCTTCTCCAGCCGGCACAACGACACCACCTGCGCTGATTTCGCCGCCATCCCCCAGCCCATGGGCCCCCTGGTCAGCGAGCTGATCGCCCTGCATACCCACACCCGGCACCTGGAGTGGCTCTCCGAACGTGAGAACTGCCGGGACGAATACCGCCTGCTGGCACGCTCGATCGTGCGGCAGGTCCTGGCCGGCTGGCACCACCAGACCGACGGCCGCGGCACCATCGACGACCTCCTGACCGACGACATCCGCCCGACCCGCGTGCCTGTCCAGGACGACCACCCGTCGGATTCCGGCCCCATCTGCAGCGAGCCTGATCTTCGAGCGCCTGAGCTGGCACAATCGGCGCCCCAACAGGGCGCGGTGCCGTGGTGGTCGCAGGCAAGGGGGCAGCAGTGAGGAAGGCCGGTTGGATCGCTGTCGGCATGATGGTGGCGGGGCTGGTGACGGGATGCGCCGGCGACCCGCCCCCGAAGCAGCGTCCCGCCGCCGACAGCAAGTCCAAGGCCTCACACGCGCCGAAGCGTGAACTGCCCGAGGGTATGCACAAGCTCGGCGAGAGCGTGAGCACGGAGGAAGGGGCCTGGGCACTGGCCCCGTCCAAGCTGACGGAGGTGACGCCGACCGGCAAGGCCCGGGGCGTACCCCGCGGGTGGCGCACCGCGAAGATGACCTGGACGCTCACCAACAAGACCGGCGAGATCCAGCAGCTACTGGATGTCTCCCCCACCACCCGGTACGGCGCGACCGGTCGGCCAGCCGCCGAATTCACCGACACCGGCGTCGACGGGATCCCCGACGCGATCAGCGACGATCCGCCGCGAGTCAAGCCCGGCGGGTCCTACACCCTGACGGTAGGCGTCGCGGTCCCGGCCGACGCGGTCGGCGACCCCGTCACCATCACCACGCGCCCGTCGACGGTGTATGGGGACACCGGCGACGTCGCCTTCTTCGAGGGCACGTTCCCCGGGGCTCCTGCCCGCAAGGACTTCGCCCTCCACCCGCAGCCGGCCACGGAGACCAACAAACCGCTGGCCTTCGGGCAATGGAAGGCAGATCCGCGGATGACCGTCGACAACGTCCGGGCGGACGGCGGCACCGACGCCCAGGGGCGGCGTACGTACACCGGAGAACTGACCGTGTTCAACGACGCGACAGCGGCCGACCTCCCCTACACCCCTATGAAGAAGAACGTGCGCGTCTATTACGGGGCCGGGTTGAAAGAGGCAGATCTCCTCCAGGGCGGGCCTGGTACTGCCGACAGCGGCTTCATCGCGCCACAGCGGGCTGCGACCCACACCTTCCGATTCGCCCTGCCGAAGGGGGCGAACGCGGCATCGGTGTCGGTGGAGGTCACCGACCTCGGCAGCGCCGAGGCCACATTCGAAGGGAAGATTTCCGACCGGTCGTCGTGAAGCCGGGCGGGACTCTCGTCACATCACAACGGCGTTGACGAAGAAGTCGGTTACCAATCCGCATCGATTTGCCGCAGATGCCGCAACCGCCCGCAAAAACAGACTTCAGGGTTTGCAAATCGGGCGGTAGGGTGCAGGTCCAGCCACTCCGATGGCGCAATACCACCCTTGCGGTGAGTGATCAAGAACAACGTCACAACATCACAGCATGACTAAGAAGACCTGGTGATCAGGCCATCGGGGAGGGAGCACGAATGCGAACAGTACAGAACAGGGTCGGCGAGCAGAGCCCGGTCAAAAACAGTCTCCGCATGCTGTTTGTCGCCGGATGCACCGCATTGAGCGTCACCGCGTGCAGCAGCGGATCCGGCAGCACGGACGCCAAGCCCACACCGACCAAGTCCGCGGGGCAAAAGCCCTCTCCGACGGCGAGCGCCGACCCTCAGGCAGCGGCGAAAAAGGAAGTGCTCGACGCCTACGGCCACTTCTGGGACGAGCAGGTCAAGGCGTACTCCAAGGGAACCGAGAAGGGCACGGACCTGGAGAAGTACGCCTCGACGGAGGCTCTGGCCCGAGCGCTGGGTGACCTGGCGAGCCTGCACGGCTCCGGAAACGTCACCTCCGGCAAGCCGACCCATGACGCGAAGGTGACGGCACTGGGGCTGGAGAAGAAACTCCCCGAGGCCACCATCACCGACTGCATGGACGTCTCCAAATGGCGGACGGTCAACAAGAAGACGGGTAAAGCGCTGGCCGCTCCCAAGGGCAAGCTGACCCGTTACGTTTCCATAGTCTCGGCTCAGAAGTGGGGGAAGCAATGGATGATCACAAAGGTCGAATCGCAGCACCGCTCCTGCTGACCCGCGGGCTCACCATCGCAGCCGCGTCCATGCTCGCCCTATCACTGCCAGGCCCCTTCGCCATGGCCGACGACGGTGACACGACCGTTGGCGACTGCGCAGGACAACAGTCCTATATCTGCGTTGATGCCAAGGATCCGGGTACCGACAACGCCTCCGGCACCCAGGCCTCCGACGGAGGCGGGAAAGCCAAAAAGAAGCCCTCTGCCGTGAAATGCTCGGTGAAGAAGCTGGATCCGCAGCCCCCCGCTGAAAACCTCGGTTGGGAAGGCCACAAACCAGGTGACGGCGCGGTTTACGCCCGCACCTGCACCGGCGGAGGCACCTTGTCCTCCGGCGTCTTCTGGTCGAAACAGCCGCCTGCAGCAAACGCGGTCAATCCGGCTGTTCTGGCCCGGCAGGCCGTGGACAAGATGAAGCTGGCCGGCCCGGATATCGGCATTGTCCCGAAACCGGGCAGCCAGGGCCTGGTGGGCCTGCCGGTGTGGATGTGGACCGAAAAGACACCCGAGGCGTACGGGCCCAATACGGCTACCGCGACCGCAGGTGCGGTAACGGTGAGCGCGACCGCGAAGGTCTCGCAGATCGTGTGGGACATGGGTGACGGCGACACCGTCACGTGCACCACCGCCGGCACGCCGTACAAGTCCTCCTACGGCAAGCGCCGCTCGCCGGACTGCGGCTATCTCTACCAGCACTCGTCCAAGGACGAGCCCGGACAGAAGTACACGGTCACCGCCACGTCGACCTGGACGATCGACTGGAAGGGGGCTGGCCAGTCCGGTCAGCTCACTGAGACCCGTCAGTCCCAGACCCAGGTCACCATCGGTCAGCTCAAGGTCCTCAACTAACTCTGCGGGCCAGCACGTCATGGAAAGTCGGGCGCGACGATGAAGAACAGCACCTCCCAGATCCCTGCTCCCACCGCAGCGCCGCCGATGCGGCCCGAGACCCCCATCGGGGCCGGCCCCGTACCCCGGCGCCGCAAACGCTCGATGCTGGTGCTCGGCGTGCTCGTCACCCTGGTCGGTGTGCTCGGGACCAGCATGCTGGTGCGCAGCGCCGGTGATCGCGTGGACGTGCTGGCGGTGGCTCGTGACGTGCCGGCCGGCCAGGAAATCACCGCGGAGGACCTGACCACGGCTGCCCTGCCCAGCGACCCTGCGCTCACGCCGGTGAAGGCGAGCGAGAAGTCGAGTGTGATCGGACGGCGGGCCACAGCGCCCTTGCACCGTGGCGAGCTGCTGGCCGACTCGCAGTTCCGCGGCGGCAAGGTGCTCCCCGTTGGCCAGGAGCTGGTGGCCGTTGAGGTGCAGCGCGGAGCTGCTCCCATCGACGCGCTCGCGCCCGGCGACCAGGTCAAGATCGTCTCTACTCCGGGCAAGGACGAGCAGATCACGAAGAACGCCTCGGCTCCCCAGGAGATCGAGGCGCAGATCGTGAAGGTCGGTGCGCCCAATGCGTCCGGCGCGGTTGTCGTGCAGGTCTCGGTTGCCGGTACGGACAGTTCGCTGCTGGCCGCGCGGGCGGCGACGGGCCGGGTGGCGATCGTGCTGGCGTCGAAGGGCTGAGCGCGGTGTCTGTGATCGCGCTGACCTCGGCGCACGCGAGCGGTGTGACCGTCTCCTCCCTGGCGATGGCGCTGGCCGGGCCTCGGCCGTCGCTGCTGGCGGAGGCGGACGCCAAGGGCGGTTCCATCCGTACCGGCTACCGCATGGGCGAATGGGGCGGCGAAGTCGGCCTGTGGCACCTGGCCCAGGCCGATCGCGAAGGCCAGGTGGCTGAGGCCTTCGAGGCGCACCTCAGGCGGCTGGATGCGTCCGGCAACCGACTGTGGCTGCCGGGACTGACCGATCCGCTGCAGGCAGCGGCTCTCGCTCAGACCTGGGAGCCGCTGAGTGTGCTGCTGCAGGCCATGGACCAGCAGGCCGGCTACGACGTCGTCATCGACGCCGGCCGCGTCGTCCTCGAACCCGGCGGGGTGCACCCTTCCCTGTGCCCGCGGCCGTTGCTGCACCGCGCTGACTTGGTCCTGCTGGTGATGCGCAACACCATGACGTCCGTCGCGCAGTCGCTGCCCGTCGCCCGGTCTCTCCAGAAGGAGTTGGCGGAGCGGGGTACGGGTGCCGATGCCCTGCGGCTGCTGCTGGTGCAGGAGGGCGACGTGTCGGGCCACGACATCGCCCACCGTCTGGGAATCCCGGTCATCGGCACACTGCCGTGGGAGGAGAAGTCCGCCCGCATCCTCACGCACGGCACGACCCGGCAGGTGAAGCCGTCTGCGATGCGGCTGTTCAAGCACGCTCGCGAAGCGGCCCGCGCCGCCGAGGTCGATGCCAGCACGCGCCGCCTGCGGATGCAGCTGCCCCCACCGCCCGCGAACTCGCCGGTGGTTGCCGGTGTGGTGCAGCGGCTGACCGCCCCGCGCCAGGAGGCGACGATCAGTGGCTAGCCGCAACGGCACCCCGGTGAACGGAGCAGGCACCCCCCTGTCCGGGATGCTCAAGGACGTGCTCGCGCAGCAGCGCCCGCACGGCGGGCCGCTGGCCCCCGCGCCGCAGCCGGCAGCACCGGCGGTAGAGCTCGGCAAGAACGACGCTGCTGGTCCCGGTCACCTGGACGAGCTTCCCGGTGTGCTGCCTGTCTCGCGTGCCGTGGTCAGGGAACTGCAGGACGCGGTGTCCCAGGACCTGGTGGAACAGGAGCGGAGCAGCGAGAAGCGGCTCAGTGCCGAGGACCAGCTGGAACTTGCCCGCTCCCTGGTCGCCAAGCGGGTGTCGGCCTGGGCGGTTGAGGAGGCACGCACCGCACGGCCGCTGTCCGGCGCCCAGCTGGAGGCGGTGCGCCAGGCGATCCTGGACAGCCTGTTCAAGGCCGGCCCGCTCCAGAAGTACCTGGACGACCCGACGGTCGAAAACATCGTTGTCGACGGCGACCGGGTCCTGGTGGACTACTTCGACCGGCCCACCCAGCGCGTGGACCCGGTGGCTGACGACGACGAGAGTCTGGTGGCGCTCATCAACCGGCTCGCTGCGCGCTCCGGGCACGGCGACCGCGTGCTGAACCCCGCGACGCCCATGGTCAATTTCCGGCTGCCGGACCGCTCCCGTGTCGCGGCGACGCTGCTGACCACCCGTCCCACCATGGCGATCCGCCGCCACCGCGTCATGAGCGCCTCCCTGGAGGACCTCGTCGAATGGGGCACGCTCAGCCCCGCGCTCAGCGCGTTCCTGCAAGGCCTGGTCGCGGCGAAGCAGACGATGTTGATCGCCGGGGACATGGGCGTGGGCAAGACCTCGTTGCTGCGGGCGCTGGTGCGCAAGGTCGGTGCGGGTGAGCGCATCGTGACGCTGGAGACCGACCGGGAGCTGTTCCTCGATGAGGATCCGGACGTCGCCGCGCATGTGATGGCGATGGAGGAGCGGGCCTCCAACGGCGAGGTCGGCAAGGACGGTCGGGAGACCGGACGGATCACGATCTCCGACATGTACCCGCACACCCTGCGGATGCTGTCCACGCGCGTGGTCGTCGGTGAGGTCCGCTCCACCGAGGTCGTGCCGATGCTCGATGCGATGAGCTCCGGCGGCCGCGGGTCGATGTGCACCCTGCATGCCGCCTACCCGCGCCTCGTCCTGCCCCGGCTGGTGCAGCTGTGCCAGAGCGCCGGCAAGGACGTCGACTCCACCCACCAGCTCGTCGCCAACGCGGTGAATTTCGTGATCTTCATCCGGCAGACCGACCAGACGCAGATCGGCGGCCGCCGCCACCGCTACGTCTCCGACGTCCTCCAAGTCACCCCCGGGGAAGGCGGTCAGCCCGCCTTCAGCCGCATCTTCGCGCCGGCCGGCGACGGAGACCCGCGGGGAGTACCGACGGATCTGCCGACCGGCGAAGTGATGCAGGAGCTGGCCGACACCGGCTTCGACAAGCGCTGGCTGACCGAGGAGCAGTACGGACGCTGGCCCAAGCCGATGGAGTGGGTGCGGCGATGAGTCTGGGACAGCTCGGGATGCTCGGCGCGCTGTGCGGCCTGCTGATGGTGGCCGGCATCGTCCTGGTCGTGCGGTCCTTCACCGCGCCGGCCGAAGCCGGTCGCGCACGGCCGCAGCGGGCCTCGTTGTGGCAGCGGGTGTGTGAGTCGCTGCCCGGGGCCTGGGCGGAGCGCTACCGGTGGATCGTGGTCGCCGCCGGCGTCGTTGCGGTGGGGGTGTGGGTCTGGACGGCCCGGCCCGTTCAGGGGCTGCTGGCCGCCGCGGTGGTCGCCGGTTTCCCCTGGATCTGGCATCCGTCGGTGACCTCCACCCGCCGCATCGTGCGGCTGGAGGCGCTGTCGCGCTGGCTTCAGCACCTGGCCGGCGCGCACGTCGTCGGGCACACCCTGGAGGCCGCGATCAGCGGCGCGATGCGCCAGGTCCCCCCGGACATTCACGCACCCGTGCGCACACTGGAGGCCCGTCTGCGGATGGGCGTCGATCCGGAAGCCGCCTACCGTGCGTTCGCCGACGACTTCGATGACGGCGCGGTCGACAACGTGGTGCTGGTGTTCATCACCCACATCCGCGACCGCGGCCGCGGCATGGTCGAGACCCTGCAGACCCTCTCCGACCTGACGGCCGAAGAGGCCGCGTCACTGCGGACGGTGGACGCGGACCGCCAGAAGGTGCGCACGCAGACCCGTTGGGTGGCGATCATCGTGCTGGCCATGGGCTTCACCATGGGCAGCAGCTTCGGGCCCGCGTACAACAGCGCGGGCGGGCAGATGTGGCTGCTGCTCATGGGCGCCGGATTCGTGGGGGCACTGGTGTGGCTGCGGCGCCTGTGCGCGGTCAAGCCCTCGCCGCGGCTGCTGCAGCCGCGACCGGCTCAGGAGACGAAGCAGGCCGCGATGGCCGGGCAGGGGGGCGTCGGATGATGTCGATGGCAGGCGCCGTATACGGCGCGATGATCGGTGGCGGCGCCTTCCTGGTGGTCCGGGAGTTGCTGCCGTCCCGCCCGGACCTGGGCACCGTCCTCGACCGCCTGGAGAACACCACTCCGGCCCCGAAGGACCAGTCGGCTCCGGGGACTTCCCGCAGCGTGATCTGGACCGAGCAGGTCGGCACGCGCGTCCTGGGGTCCTTCGGCGACCGGGTGGGAGTGCCGCGCAAGGACCTGGATCTGCTGGGTATCTCGCCGGCCAAACACATCGGTGACAAGGTCATCGGCGCTATCGGCGGGTTCGCGATGCCGCAGATGGCTCTGGCCATGGCCGCACTGCTCGGCGTGCCGCTGCCGTTCGTGGTGCCGCTGTTCGTCTCGGTGATGTTCGCGGCGATCATGTGGGTCTCCGCCGACACCAACGTGCGGTCCAAGGCGACCAAGCTGCGGCTGGAGTACCGCTATGCGGTGGCCTCCTTGATGGAGCGGGCCCGGCTACAGCGCGGTGCGCACTCCGGCGCCGAGCGGGCCCTGTACGAGACGGCGGCCGTCGGGGACGGGCGCGTCTATGTGCGGATCCGGGCCGCGCTGGACCAGGCCCGCCTCTCGGGCACCCCGCCGTGGGACGCGCTCAAGGCGCTCTCCGAGCAGTTGGACGTCCCCGAGCTGGCCGGGCCGGCGGATACGTTCGCGCATGCCGGCGGTGAGGGCGCCTCGATCATCGCGGCGCTGGAGACGCAGGCGAAGGCTCTGCGCAAGCGGCTGCAGACCGACGTCCAGGCCGAGGCCAACGCCGACTCCGAAAAGTCGGTGGTGCCCGGCACGGTCTTGTTCGTCGTGCTGTTCGCCACCCTCGGCTACCCGCTCTTCCAGACCCTCATCAGCACCTGACCGCTGCGGCGGCCACCGACCCAAACCGTTCACCACGAAGGGGGAAATTCCCATGAAGCACACCGCCCGCACCCTGCGCTCCCGGCTGGCCGATCGCTGGCTGACCTGCGTGGCCCGTATGACGACGACGCGGAGCGACGCCGGCCTGGAGACGCTGGAAAAGCTCATCATCGGTGCCGTTCTCATCGTCGCGGCCACTGCCTTCGGCGTCGTGTTCAACGGAAAGTTCCACAGCCTGATGAACACCTTCAAGAGCAGCTTCTGACATGTGGCGGAGCGGGAGGGAAAGGTGGCGAGCACGACGCCTGCGGGGCGATGAGGGGATGGGGACGCTGGAATTCACCATCATCGCCCCGGTCATCATGCTGATCCTCTGCGCCGGGCTGCAGCTGGGCATGTGGTACCTCGCCCAGGAAGCCGCGCTCACCGCTGCCCGCAAGGCCGCCACCGCCGGCGCCGCCTACCAGGCATCCCCCGCTGATGGCACCGCCCGTGCCCGCAACTGGCTCGCCGGGGTCCACCTCATCAAAGGCACGAACGTCTCCTCGGCTGGCTCAACCGCCGACCGGGTCCGTGTGACCGTGACCGGCACCAGCCTCTCGCTCGTGCCCGGCTGGACCCCGCAGGTCACCAAGTCCGCCGAAGTGCCGGTCGAGCGCTGGAATGTGGGGCGGTGATGGCCATGCTGCGCCGCCTTCACTGGCGAGACGACCGGGGCACCTACACCCTGGAAACCGTCATCTGCGTGACGTTCCTGCTGCCCTTCCTGGGGCTGCTCGCCGCGTACGGGCTGGCCGGCGTGTTCGACAACTCCGTCGACAACGCAGCCAACTCCGCCGCCCGCGCTGCTTCGCAGGCCGCCGACGCGGACACCGCTCAGGCCCGCGGCCGCGCCGCAGCCAACGCGGCCCTGCGCCAGGATGACCGCAACTGCACCAGCCAGACCGTCCGCATCGACACCAGTTCCTTCAACGCGCCACTCGGGCAGGCCGCGAGCGTGACCGCCACCGTTACCTGCGCCATCCCGCTCTCCCAGCTGACGGTCCCGGGCCTGCCCGGCTCCAAGACGCTCACCTCCACTGCCACCAGCGCGCTGGACCAGTACGCCGACCGCGCGGAGTGATCATGCTGCCCCTGCCCGCCGCCACCCGCCGGCTTCTGCGCCGCCGCTGCCCTGGTCCGCGTGACCGCGGCTCGGCCACCCTGTTCTGGTTGATCGTCGGCGTGGTCTTCCTCGGTCTGCTGGCCCTCGTCGTGGACGGCGGTGGACAGCTCAAGGCGTCCGCGCACGCCGACGATGTCGCCAACGCGGCTGCGCGGGCGGGCGGTCAGCAGATCGACGCCGGCAAGGCCGTCCCCGGCGGGGAGGTCGTCGTCGACCCCGAGGCCGCCGCCTCCGTCGCCCGGGACTTCTTGCGTAAGGCCGGAGTGGACGGCACCGTCACGGTCTCCGACGGCGGCAAACGTCTGAACGTGAGCGTGAGGGACACCTACCACTGTCTGATGCTCGTCGGCGTCGGCCGCCCCACACTGCCCGTCACCGGGCACGGCACCGCCCAGCTCGTCCACCAGGTCGGAGACTGACTGACATGCTCCACTCCCCCATGCGCCGCCGCCCCTGGCCGCTCACCCTGGTACGCATCACCGGCAGCCTGGTAGCCCTGGCAGCCCTCGTCGTCGGCCTGCCGATCGCGCTGCTGCGCATCGGCACGCTGCCCAACGGCATGCCCTCGGTGGGCGACATCGGCGATGCGCTGATGGCGCCGGACGACGGGCAGGTCCTGTTCACCGCCATCACCCTCGTGTGCTGGGTGCTGTGGGCATGGTTCATCGCCTCCCTGGTCGTGGAGGCCGCAGCGCTGCTGCGCCACCGGGCCGCACCGCGCGTGCGGGGCCTGGCCGCACCACAACGCCTGGCGGCAGTGCTGCTGGGCGGGCTGCTGGTCCTTCCGTCGGCCACAGCCATTGCCGCAACACCTGCGACCGCGGTCGCCCACAACGCCACCGCAGCGCCCGGCCCCTCCACTGCCCACACGCCCACCCCGCAGCAGGCCACGCACAACGGCCCCCGGCACACCGTGGGAGCGACCGGCGAGACGCTCTGGGACCTGGCCGAGCACTACCTCGGCGACGGGCGCCGCTACAGCGAACTGCGCGCCCTCAATCCCGGTTTGCCGCAGACCGCGACGCTGCCCGCGGGGACCATCGTCAACCTGCCAGCCGACGCGAGCGGCATGCACACGGACCTCGCCGCGGCCACCCCAGCCTCCGCCGAGGCCGGCACGCAGCATGAGGCGAAGACCGAGACCTACACGGTGGCTTCGGGCGATTCGCTGTCCTTCATCGCGCAGAAGAAGCTCGGCGACGGTGACCGGTGGCGCGACATCTACGCCGAGAACAAGGACACGATCCACGATCCCGACCTGATCTACCCCGGCGAGCGCGTCGACCTTCCCCCGCAGGCCACCCCGAGCCCTCCGAGCGAGTCCGGCAAGCACGACCAGGACACGGCTCCGGGGCACGAGCGACCCGCGCCCGAGCCACACGACGGCAGCAACGCCGCACCCCACCACGAGCACCAGGAGCACGGCGGGCACGGAGAGAAGGAGAAGCCCGCGCCCGACGCCTCCGACTCGAAGTCCGGAGGGCAGACGGCGGCACCCTCGCGGAAGCCCTCCGCGGACCCGGAGTCAGCTAAGCCTTCTGCTCCGCACTCCCCCACCGAAGCAACTCTTGCCCCCCACACGCCCGCCCGCGCCACGGCCTCGGAGCAGGTCAGCTCCGGCCAGATCGCCGGGATTGGTGGCGGCGTTTTGGCCGCGGCCCTGCTCTCCGCGGTGGCCACCCGACGCACCCTGCAGCAGCGGCGTCGGCACCGCGGCCGCCGCATCGCCCTCCCCCAAGACGAAGCCGCCGCCACCGAGCAGAACCTGCGCACCGCCGAGGCCTCGCTGGACACCACAATGCTCGACGGCGCCCTGCGTACCGCAGCCGTCCATCTCGCCGACGCCGGCCGAGAGCTGCCTTCCCTGTCCGCGGCGGTGATCAGCCCTACCGAGATCATGCTGCACCTGACCGAACCAGCTGATCCCGTACCGCCGTTCACCGCGGCCGACGACACGCAGCGGCGGTGGACCTGCCCAACCCACGGGAGTGAGCTGCTGCCCCAGGAGCAGAGCGACGACATCGACTCCCCGTATCCGGCATTGGCCTCCCTGGGCTGGGACGAACAGGGCCACCTGATCCTCATCGACCTGGAGAACGTCGGCCACCTCCATCTGACGGGCCCCGACCGGCACCGCGTGCTACGCACCGTGGCCCTGGAACTCGCCGCCAGCGAGTTCGCCGACCACCTCGTCGTCGGCTCCGTCGCCGATGCCGCGCCCGGTCTGGTCAGCGAGATGCCCGAGCGCGTCATCGAACACGCCACCCTCAGCGAGGCAGTGTGCGGTCTGCGGGCCCATCATGCCGAGCAGCAGCGCGCCCTGGGCGTCCTGGCGACCGACAACCTGCACCGGGCTCGGACCGGCGTGGACACCGCGGCTGCCTGGAACCCTTATTGCCTCCTCGCTGGCGACCTTGACACCAGCCTCGTGGAGACAGCCGAGGCCCTGGAAGGGCTGCGGGAGGTCGTCACGCAGCGGCCGCGATCGGCGACCACAGTCGTCACCACTGGCCCGGAGGCGCCGGACGGCGCGCACGTTCTGTATGCCGACACCGCCGCCGGACCTGTCACCTGGACGCTTCCGGGCACCGACGTAGAGGTGCGGTGCAGCCTCCAGGCGCTGACCGATGAGCACTACGCGCAGGCCCTGGAAGTGCTGGCCACTGCCCGTGCCGACGACGTCCCCGCATCTCAGCCCGTCATCACCGCACCCAAGGCCGTCCCCGACGCACCACAAGAGCCGTTGCGCGAGACTCAGGACTCGGTGCACGAACCGGAGTCGACTGGTGAGGACACGGCAAGCTCCGCAGGCCGGAGCATCTTTGCGGAATGGGTCAAACCGAGCGCTGCGCCAGCGAGTCTGATGGCACAGTTCGCCATGTACGAGGACACACCGGACGCCACGGTAGATGGACCGGAGCCTCCGTCAGAAGAATCCAATGCGGCCGATGAAGCCGGGGTCGGGGTGCACTTGGTCGACGCGTCGCAAGGAGAGCATGGAGGTGCCAGCGAGCCCATCCCCTCCCCTAGCGAGGCAAAGGCCCCGCACGAAACCACGACCCTGGAGCAAGCCGAGGCACAGACGGGTGGCGGGTTGGTCGTGCGGATGATCGGCCCCGTGGACATCCTGGGCACCCGCGGAACCATCGAATCCAAGCGCAAGAGGACCTGCCTCGAGCTGGCTGCCTTCCTGGTGCTGCATCCCGGCCGCGACCACCACGCCCTGGACGAAGCGATGTGGCCCGGCCGCGACATCGACCGCAGGTACCGCAATGCCACTGTGAGCCGGCTGCGGACCTGGCTCGGTGCCGACGACCACGGCGAGCCCTACCTCCCAGCCGTCGCCAACACCACCGACGTCCGCTATGCCCTGGCTCCCAGCGTCGACTCGGACTGGCACGCATTCCAGCGCCTGACCGCAGCCGCAGCCATCAGCTCCGGCCTCGAGGCCGCAGAACACCTACGTGCTGCCCTCCACCTGGTGCGGGGCCGGCCATTCGCCGGCGTGAACCCTCGCCGGTTCGCGTGGGCCGAGCACCAGATGCAAGACATGATCTCCGCGATCGTCGATGCCGCCGCCGACCTTGCCGAGCACTTCCTCGCCCAGGGGGATCCACGTGGCGCTCTGTGGGCGGCAACCAAGGGGCTGGACGCAGCGCCCGAGATGGAGAGCCTGTTCCGCATCCTGTTCCGCGCCTACGCGGCCCTCGGTGACTATGCAGGGCTGGAGCGGGCAGCGGAGAAACTCGACACCCTCAATATGGAGATCGGGGTCGATATGGAAGAGTCCACGGCCGCCGTCCTGGCCCAGCTCAGCAAGTCGGCCTGAGCGAAACCCCGGGTCGCCGCTCGTCGGCGGCGCAGCACGAGAGGCAGCAGTGCATGTTGAGCCAGCTGGTGGCCACACTTGTGGGGCTTGCGGCGGGGGCTGTTCTTCGCCCGGTCGTTGTCGCTCTCGCTGTCCCGGCCGGACAGCCTGCTGGTGTACCTTGCCCGGCCTGCTCACCACAATCGGTGCCGACGTGGGGCCTGCACGCACTGCGGCTTCTGCCGCCTGGTGGACGCTGCCCCGACTGCCGTGTCCGCCTGTGTGCGCCCTGGCTACCGGAGCTCACCACGGCAGCCGCGTTTGCTGTGGTTGCAGCCGGCGGAGCGGTCGGCTGGTACTGCGTCGCTCAGTACTGGATCGCTTTCCTCGGCGCCGGCCTGCTGTTGATCGACAGTGCCGTGCAGCGGCTGCCGAACCCACTGACAGTGGCTGCCACAGTCGGCACGGTGGTGCTGCTCGCCGCCGCATCCGCTGACCACGAAGCCGGGAGTTTCCTGCGCGCCGCAGCCGTCGCGGCCGCCGCCGGGGGGCTGTTCATGATCCTCGCGCTGTGTGGCATGGGACTTGGCGATGCGAAGCTGGCGATCTCCCTGGGCGCGGTGCTCGGATGGCGTGGTTGGCAGGCCGCACTCCTTGGGCTCGTCCTGACCTATCTCCTCGGCTGCGTGGTGGCGCTGCTCCTCCTGCTCGCCGGGCGTAGACACCGCAAAAGCACCGTGGCCTTCGGGCCGTTCCTGATCGTCGGCACCCTGGCCGCTGTCCTGCTCACGAGCGCCTGAGACGGCTTTTCGGAGCTGCCTGCGGCTTGGTGTCCTACGCCCCGCCGAAAGCGATCGCCGCATTGGCGGGCGTGGGTGTCTCGGGCGTAGGCGTATGCCCATGGCCGTGGCCATGCCGGGGCTGCTCTCACGAGCTGGAGGTTCGGGATGGACGCGGCGGTCTCGTTGCTCTCCGATGCGGTGCCGGCCAGCACGGCGATGGCGGTAACGGCGGATCCAGCCGTCGGAGTGGCGGCGGTAGTCGAAGTGATGGGCGAGCGAGAAGGCGAGGGATGTCGTGATGTCAGTTCCGCGCCGCACTGCAGGCCATGGCCTCTCGGATCGCGTGTCGACCCACAGCTGTACGCCAAAAACCGCTGTGCGGCCCACTGAGGGCCTGCCAGGGCCTGCCAGGGCAGGCAGTCAAGCAGGCTTCAGTTCGGGCCGCACACAAGTTTCCGCAGGTCAGAAGGCATGCACCATGCGACATTTAGTGGCAAAACGCACCTCGATCCGAGGCTGCACATCTGTCCCCGGAGAATACGAAGGCTCAAGCTGGCGGGCCTCCAACGTTCCTGAGCCCACCAGCCCAACCGCTACCTGACGTCAGTTCAGTCCTTCTTGCAGGGCTTCTCAGGAAGGCAGTAATTCAAAGCAACGGCGATGTACGTGGACTCGTTCGTGAGCCCGGACATCTCCACCAGCTGAGCCATCACCTGCCGGTCCTCGGGCCGTGGAGACCACTGCCGCTGCTCCGACCCAGTCCCCTTCGGGGGGCCAGCAACACCCTGCGGAGCAAACAAGGAAGTCTTGACCTTCGGGCCCTGCACGGCGTACGTCAACATCTCTTCCATCACGCTCACGGACTTGTCGGCCATCAGCATGACCACCTCCGTGACCGTCAGGTTCTTGTCCTTCCGAAACCGCTCAAGCCTCTTGGCCACGCCAACCGACACCCGAAAACCAACAGGTCGCCGGTACGGCTCACGCCCATCCGAGGCCACCTCCTGCTGCGCCTGGGAAGGTGCGGGCTTCACAACCGGAGCTGGAGCCGGAGCCGCAGCGGGCGCAGGCACGGCCGCAGCCGCGCTCCCTCCGCCTTGCCATGCACCGAAGACACCACCACCCCCGGCGCCGGCGCCACCCCCGGAAAACGCGTCCTCCAGCGACTCCCCCGCCGTCTCCTCGGGCTCCGATGTGGCGTCCTTGCTCTTAGCCATCAGGTTGCGCTCCTCAGCATCTGGGCTCGTTCAAAGATCTCGATGGTCAAAGCGTCGTGATCCTCAGACAGTGCGGTCGCCGCTTCGGGAATCGAGCGCTCCCCCGCCTTCCGCCGCTCATGCAGTTCGTACACAGGGCAGAAGAACCCTGGCCGACGCGCGAGCTCGGCCGCCTTCTCCGACTGACCGATGACAGTGTCGAACGTGTGGGAGACCTTGCCGAGGATCTTCTTCGCGCGTTCTTCGACGTCCTTGTGGATGCCGGTGGCATTCCGCGGCGACGCAAAGTGCACCACGCCCAGCAGGGTGAGCATGGGATTGATCTGAGACTTCACCATGCCAAAGCTGCTTGCGATGTCCTTGAGTCCGTCCTCAAGGGAGGCACTGTCACTCTTGACCGGCGTGACCAGCCACCGGGCCGCCGCCAGGCACATGATCAAGAGGTTGGGGTTCTCCGGCGGACTGTCGATGAATACGGCATCGTACTTCGGCAACAGAGGCTGCAGACACTGCGCGAGGCGCAGGAACGCGGGCAGAGGACCCTGGCTGGTGGCGATGGAGACGAAGATGTCGTTGAGGTCGCGGACCTTCCTCCCGCCAACGACCACGTCCAGATTCTCTCGAACGCCCGTGAGAGGTACGAGCGGGGTTCCGCTGCGCATGGACTGTGCGAAGGCCTCGCCCTCGTCCTGTTCGCCGTAGCCCAGCTCACGTCGAAGATTGCCCTGGCCGTTGACGTCGATGGCCAGAGTCCGCAGCCCTTCCCGAGCCGACTTCGCTGCTGCATTACCGGTCAGCGTCGTCTTGCCGACGCCTCCCTTCCCGTTGCCGAACATGAAGACGTTCGCGAAAAGAGCGTGGTCAATGCCCAGGTCGGCGGCCGACATTACGAGACCTCCGGAGGGTGTCATGGAACTCATCTGAACCTCTGCTGCGTTGGTCCTGCCTGTGGGCCAGGGTTGGGTAGTACGACGGCGCACATTCTGCCACGTGATCACCAAACCGTCGCTCCCGCCACGCAGCGCCCCGGTCACAAAAGCTCATCAGTACGCAAACGCCGGTTCGGACGGGCCGCCAGAAAGGGCAGCACCCAACACGCCGATGCTGCACACGGCCCAGGAAGCACACAAGCCGCCACACAGGACAGCTTCAGGGGAGACACGTCTACGTCAAAGCTGGGCACGCTGTGCGGCACAAAGACAGGTAGCCGTCCCACAGCCGAGCGATGCAGCCGGCATACAGACGGGCTCTCAGTCACGCGGACAGGGCAGCTCTCCTCAACAGTTGGTGCTCCAGAAGGCAGCACAACGGCTGCCCACCGAGGTACTCCATGGGCACCGCCTCTGGATAGCAAGCTCACCCGCTGGCGTGACTCAACATCCCGTACTACACAAGCCACCGTGCACGGCACTATGTGCCGTCACTTGCCTCAGACCAAAGAGCGCAGCGCGCCAACAGCCGCGATGTCCGCCAACTCAGCACGCACGCACAGGCTCCCAAAGAGCAAGAAGCACCCCACCTGGTTGCAAGCCACAAACAATGTCGCGCTTGACTGCACGTCTCACCTCGCGACAGCAAGCGTTCATGCAAGCACACCACGCACGACACACCTGCTCATTCTCGCCTGCAGCGCGGCCATCCACTAGGCGGGCGGATAGGTCCACCAGCAGCCACACCGGTACGCCAAGCCGCATCCCATCGCGCTCTGCGTCTTGCTCGTAGCTATGCCAGCAAGCAAGGAGACTGGCCTGGAGACCGGCACAAAGGCATAGGGCTTTTCGCGCACATCTCGTTCCATACATGCAGTCAGCAGTGCAAGGAACTATGGGGACAGGCGCGTGGGCGTAGTTAGGTGCACGGTAGTGAAGCGGCATGCTTCCAGTGCCCTGGCCACACGAGCAGCAAGATCTCGAAACTTACGAGCAGTCAACGCTGCACGTTCAGGATCACACCATGATGACGACACAGTGCCCAACATAGCTGCATCCAGGAGACGAGGCACTCAGATAGCCAGCGGTTCACACAGCGCTGACACCGCGTTTGGCAAGGTGTTTGGAAGCTTGTTTGGGTTCACGTTTTGAGACAAACGTGGATCTCCGATGGAAGCGACCTGAAGAACCAAGGCACGACTGGGCAAACCTGCTGAGAGGCCCCGAGAAGCGAGGGCTCTCCGAGCCGTGACAGGTCGCCCCATAGGGTTGCATCCGACGCCAGGATCGCAAGGCAGAAGGTCCGCCTTCAGCACTTGTAACAATCTGCATCGCACACTCCTGACACATGCAATGCCCACCTGGAGCCGACCCCCTGCTGCGATGCACAGATGCCCAGCAGGGCACAGTCATGACGGCATGCCATCTGCCACATCATGGTCGCGGGTGACTGCGTAGCTCTTTGCAGATACTCGTGTCCTGCCCGCGGTGACAGCTCTCGCCTGCCTGCAGGTCACCGTGCTGAACGTGCAGCTCTTCCAGCATGCGACCCCTGAGGCTTCATCCGTTTAAGCGACAGGCCGGGAATTGCGACACCACGAGCAGAACGCAAGGAGCCTTTGGGGAGCCATCGTCCGGAGCAGCTGCAGAGCGACACATCAGGGGACTCAGCATGCGAGGAACAGCGCCCGGATCCAGCAAAGCACGCCGCAGCATTGACCCAGCGCCGATGGATCCGCCTGCCATTTCCAGGGCGAAACCGAATTCCTACAGGGCTGTTTCCCATCAGAATTCGAGCACTGGCTCATTCAGCGTCTGCCCCCACACCCTTCTGGCCTATACAGGCATCCGGTCCGCCAGCCTCCACCCAGGAAGGACTCAGGTCGTGCAGCACGTCTGCTGCCTCAGGTGCATCGCCCTAGCCATCTCGCTAGTCCGGAATGGCCAGCGAGACGTCTTCAGGTCAAGGTGAACCCACTTGTAAGTTCACCAGTTCCTGCCCTCGGACCCACCGCTATCCGTGCTCGTTCCTGATACTGGGGCATCGTTCTACGCAGACGTCGGCTGACCACGTCTCGTGCATGGCATCCGCAGTCACGTACTTCCTGCCCTCGCAAAGTCGGGACGGTGACGACGAACGCGGGAGCCGGGAGAGCTTCGCCGCCGGTTTCATGAGGCGTCTGCAGCAGCCGGGCTCTCCGCATTCGGCATAGGGGAGAGGCCGCCGACTGTGCACTTCAGCTGACATCACGCTGCGGATCATCTTCGGCGCGTTACCTCCGTTGGCGGAGGCGTCGCACTGGCACATCGTGATCTCGGTGCGGGCATCGACGATGCCTCGACAGCAGATCGCACCGTGACGGCACGGTGTCCACGTGGCCGACGCATGGGCGAGCAGGACAACCGCACGCAGAGGAGAGCGCCGACTGGGACAACGCCCTTGGCCTGGCTCCCGATCGCCGCCACAGGTGCCGTCATGACACATTCCACGGAGCCTGTGCACGAGCGCCTTGCCGTCGGCGGATCCTCCCTTGATTCCTGGCGCGAGCGCGCAAGCACAGGACACCAGCGAGCGCATCAGGCAGAGCGAAATCCCGGCAGGCACGATCAATGGGCACCGCGCCTACTCCAACGGAGAGTTCGGTGAACAGTCGTTGCCTCGAATCGTCGAGGCCGAACCCGCCGAACCAGATTTGCGCAAACGTGACAATTCACGAAGAAAGCGACGCACATAATGCCGCCTCTCGCGGCCTTTCAGAGAGGACCTGGGGCGATGGGACTCTGAACCGTCTCCCAGGCCGTCAGGCACCCGCCTAGGGCCTTTGAGGTGCCGCCAGCCTCAGCATGTGACCCAAACGGAGCGGAATCTCACGAGCACCGCAGTCCCGGACCGGCCGGCAGCGCCATGAACGGAGAGCCGGGTCACGGGGGCGGGGGAGCAGCATGCTGATGCGCCGACGCATACCCCTGGTGCAGGACGCGTCGTCACAAGCCCGCACAGCAGACGCCGGGCGGCCGGCAGAACAGACGCCGTGGCCACGCGACGCCGACGGCTTCCGTGACCGTGCGCAGAACCCCATGTTTACCGTCCCGGTCAGTGGTCTGGCATGTGCCCACTGTCCGCTGGTGCCCACGCCCGGGGTGAAGGGCCTTCCCTCATGAGCTACCTCTACGGCACCTTCAGCACCGATGACACGGTTCTCACCGGCGCAGCAGGCCAGGATTCGGTGGCGTGTTGCGCCATCGGCTCCCGACATCAGCGTGGTCACATAAGCGGGAAGGGGAAGTGTCGGTGCGGGCCCCGGTGCCCCGACGCAGGGCTCGCACCGAGCGCCGACATCTGGATGCCAAACCGCTTTGCGGGCTAACAGGCCGCGGATGCGAGCGTGTTCGTCTTTGCGGGGGCGGCTCCTCGAAGCCCGCAAAAGTGGATTCGCCCGGAACGCCCCTGCAGTCGGCCAGGCGAGGCCCAGCAGGAATCCGCCGCGAAGCGCTCGCCATGAACTCAACGATCCGTCCGCATATCGCCGTCCGGAGTCACCCGTTCGGTTGAATGGCGGGCTGGTCGGGGGAGAAGTGGGCCTCGGGATTCGTCGGGAGGGGCGAGGACGCACACCGTGTCCCTGCCCGATAGAGGGAGAACCACTAGATGACACCGCCCTTGGAATGGACCGGATACCTCCCGGCCGTCGTGAGCGCGGTACACGCGCTGGGCGTCTTGCTGTGCCTTTGCCGGGAGCGCGTCCCTGGCGGAGGAGAGCCCCGTCGACCACGAGTTGCCGAGGAGCAGCCGGGTCGTGAGGAATGCGGTTGCGTTGCTGGTCCCTCGGCGGTGCGGGTGGACGTCGCGGCGCCGCCGGCGGCGGCGTCACTGCGCGTCGTGGTCGTCGCCGGCATCACCCCAGGCGGTGGCATGGCGGGGGAGGAGCGGGTTCCGTGGTAGGCAACGGCCTGCCCGGAGAGCCGGGGGATTTGGGTGGAGAGGCGGGGGCCCGACTTGCACTTCCAGGCGCAGGTGGAGGGACCGTTCGACGCGGTTGGCCACGAGACCGTGGCCCGGGTGCTCAAGGATTGGGCCAGCGAACGCCCCAGCTGGCGGGAGGCACTGCCGTGGGTTGCATGGACCCCGACCTCTGAACCATCTCAGTGAGGGCACAGGCTCGGCGCGAGTCGGCGTGTGGGTGTGGACCAAGACGACGGCGATGAGGTCGGGACCGTGATCGTCGCCAGGCCTGGTGTGGCCGCGCGCTCGATCCACGGTCCGATCCAGACGGCGACGTCCTACCAGCGGCCCGGCGTCCAGAGCTCCGGACCACGCAGGGCGGCGAGCATCGCGCGGCACTGGTCGACGGCGGCCTGAGTTGGGCGCGTGGCGTCGTCCGACGGGTTCAGGAGTTCGTTCGTCAGGTTGCTGCCGAGGACGGCGGCGCGGTAGCGGGGTGGGGGAGCGTCCTGCCAGCGCGCGCCGAAGCAGCCGAGTTCACGTGAGGGGTCGTCACGGAGCCTCCAGGCTCGTAGGAATGGAGATGCCCAGGGGGCCGCGCCGGCCGCGGGGGGCAGCCGATCGCGACGCGGGGACCGGCCTAGACGGTCAGGCGGGCCGCAAGTGACTTGAGGAAGGCATCGCCGGTCTCGTGGCCAAAGCCGTCGTTGATGGCCTTGAAGTGGTTTTCCTGGACTAAAAAGTCGATCTTGTGGTCGGCGCGCACCCTTGTCGCTGCGGTGCCATCGAGCACGGATATCGTCGCGTCGTAGACACGCGCGATCTGGCACCGTTTCTGCTTGAAGACCTCGATTTCGATCCCGGTCACAGCCTTCGGCTCACGGACTGGAACGAGCTGGTGCCGGTGCTCCAGGCTGCGGGTCGAGAGGGGAACGGCTATACCTGGGAAGGCATCGCACGACTCCTGGTAGCCCGATATCTGCCCGATGCGGCGGATCAGTTGGAGCACGACTCCGAGTCCGGGATGTTCGCTGTGTACTCGTCGAATCGTGAGGTCCTTGAAGCTCTGGGCGTCCTTATGAGCGACCTGTATCGATCACCGGAGCGACTGGCTGCGTTCTTGGCCTCGGTCGATCCTGATCTGTTCGACGACTGACCGCTGTTCGGGCCAGCGTCCTCCCGGTGATTCGCGCACTCGTCGTGCCATGCTGGAGCCCTCCATGAAGGTGGAGGCGAAGTGCGGCATGCTTGGCTTGGTAGGTGAGCCGTGGCCCTGGTCGATCAGGACGCCGCATACGTCGTCGCTGTGGCGGCGCAGGATCTGCCGGGCCTCGTCGGCAGCCGCATCGCCGCACTCCGAGCCCTCGTCTCCGAGATGCCGCCCGCCATTGCCGCACAGGCCGTTGGCTACACCGCTCAGTGCGCCAAACGACATGCCAAGGCATCAGGCATGACATGGGCGAACTACGTCCCCGCCCGCCACCCTCCCGCCAGTGAAATGGGGAGATGATGCCGCCATGCCAGATGAGCCGAAACGCCCCCTCAGCGAGCTCCAACCGGGCCAAGTAGTTCAGGCAACCATCACTAGCCATCAGCCATGGGGCATCACAGCGAACCTCATCGCCTATGAGTCAGTCGGCGCGTCACTGGACGTCATCCGCCGAGGCAGTGAGCCAGGCGTGAAGGCACTGGCCCAGGACCTCCCGCCGCTGGGAGCGACCATCGATCTGGTCATCGGCGAATTGCGCTCGTGGCACCACGAACCGTGGGTCTGGGTCGATCTCACATGCCCCTGAACAGCTGCAATGGAGCTCATCGCCGCGGCCAGCGACTCCAGCTCACGACATCGTGATACGTGATGCCGTCAGTAGTCACTAGACATCAACGAGACCAGGGCGGCTTGCTTTCAGCGGAAGACAGGCAAGGAGCCATCGTCGGGGTCGTACGGGGCGACGTCGACCAGGTCCTCGTCCTGCCCGTCCATCACCTGCTCCAGGCGCCGGGGAAGCAGACGATGCGGGGGCCGGGCGCTGCGGGCGGGGCCGGGGCTACGAAGAGGTCGACCGTGAACGATACGGCGAGGCCAAGTCCGCCTGCGAAACGCTCACCCGCACTGCTCTGGTTGACCGCCTCCTCATCGCACGCGCCGGACTCATCGGTGGGCCCGGCGCCCACAGCGACCGCTCTGGCTACTGGGTCGCCCGCGCCGCCCGCGCCCCCCAGGCGCCGTTGCTCGTCCCCGACACCCCGCAGGTCCCGGCGCAGACCATCAACGTACGCGACCTGGCGACCTGGCTCCTCGACGCTGCAGAAAACGAGCCACAGGCGCCTACAACGCGGTGGGCCCGGCCGTGCCCTTCGCCGAGTGGATCAACCTGTCCCGCAGCGTCGGCGGACACACCGGACCAGTCATCACGGTGGCGTCCCAGCAACTCCTCGCGCACAGAGTGGCCCAGTACATGGGCCCCGACTCACTGCCCCTGTGGGTGGTCGAACCGGGATGGGAGGGCTGGGCAGCACGCGACGGCCCTGCCACCACTACCGCGGGCCTACGCCACCGCTCCCGCACCGACCTCCTTGCCGACACACTGCGCTGGGAACGCGAGCAGGGACTGCACCGGCCACGCCGCGCAGGACTCACCCCGGACACAGAGCGCGACCTTCCGGCGTCCTTCGGATAAGGTTTGTTGACCGGAACAACTCATGAGTCTTCGCAGGCCAGGTGGCATGTCTGCTGGGCTTTCCACCGTGCCCGATGAACGTCCCGAGAGGGATCCGCAGTTCCTGCATAGGCTGCTCGCATGATCGTCCGATGCACCCAAATCATCAGCCCGGCGACCGGGGAAGTCGTGCCCGATCACCCCTCCATCCGCGTCGGAGCGGAGTACCCGGTGCTGGAAGTCCTCACTACTGCGAACCGAGTGCAGCTGCGTATCCCTGAGCTGCTCGACACCATGGAGCACCGGGACAGCCCAGGACTGTGGGACGCATCGATGTTCACGGTCGTCAGCAGTCGGATGCCGAGCTGCTGGGTCGCAGAATTGGAGGACGGCAGGCTGACATTGGCGCCGCGTGAATGGCAGCGCACCGGCTTTTGGGAGGACTACTTCGACGTCGTGCCTGCCGCCGTCGACGAGTACGACCGGTTGAGGGCCGAGATCCTCGCCGAGCTTTGATGGCCGAGCTCCACCCCGGCCGATAGACCTGCTCAGGCGGACCGGCATGATGTGGCTGAACCGTAGGTCAGGCCGATGCGCGCGTCACGACCCTGCGGGCCGCATGCCCGGCCTACAGCGATTAACCGGCGCAAGGCGCGGGGCAGGAGCACTGCGGGCAGGGCCGGCGGATTCAGCGGCGCGGGCGGGAAAGGAGCACGGGCAGTTCGAGCGGTTACAGGTCGCGGGCGTCAGCGAGGCGGGATGCCTGGTCGGCCATGCGGATCGGGATGCGGCCTGTGCCGTGCGCGTCGTTGAAGGACGGCACGGAGTCGACGTCGTCGCCGAACTGGCGACGGATCGCGTCCAGGAGTACGGAGGCCGCGTCGGCTTCCAGGCCGCGGTCGCCACCGGCCTCGGCTCGGACGGCTCCGAGCATGCAGCGGGTGCCTTCTGCGCCGGCCAGTACGCCGGAGCACCAGCCGCCGGTGAGCAGCCGGTTATGGGCGCGCTGGAGGAGGGCCGCAACCGGCGTCGGGTACAGCTGCGGGAGCAGGGTGGGCCCGGTGTCGGCGGGGCCGGTGACGACGGCGGCGAGGTCCACGGGGTCGGTGGGGATGTGCGCGGTGTTGACCTCGTATTCGACGGCGGCCTCGTCCAGCTTGGCCGGACCGGGACATGCAAACCTTCACTGTCCGCGCCACGCTCTGAGTCCCGGCGTCGACACCCAAAGGGAGACGCACCAAGCTGCGCGTACGGGTATCCGCGAGCTGGTGACTGGTGCTCTTGGGCAGGCAATCGACCTGGCCCCTGACACGTTAGTCCGGAAAACCAGCACGCCGATCACTTGGCGGCCTGGATGCTCCCGCAGGACGGGATGGCTAGAGCGAATTTTGTCCGTCCTACGGGAGCGCGTAGGCAGCCGACTGGAACTTCTTGGCAGGGCCTGCAGGATGTGGTCAGTTCAGATCACTGAGGAGGTGCGACAAGTGGATGGGACAGATGAGCTGGCGGCAGCGACCACGGCTTGGCCGAGATGCTCGATGGACCGTCAAAGTCTGCCGGTCGCGCCGCCGGTGTAGGGGCGCGCGGCGCGCGATAGGGTGGTCGGCGTTGATCAAAAAAATAGTGGCCCCGTCGATCGCCCTTGGACAAGGCGAGAGGGGCCACCGCGGCCGAGGGACCTTGTGATGGGGGTCCAGTCGGCCTACCGCACACCCTTGAGAAGAAGGACGCGCGACGTGATCAGGGTACCCGTACCCAGCACCGGGCTCATCGCACCCTGCCGTGGTGCCAGCAGCTACACACGCACGCTGGTTCTTCGGTGGGGTGTTCGTGCTGTTTGGGCGCACCTCGACCAGCCCTCCGTGGAGGGGGTCGAGATGACTTAGGAGCTGGGGCGGCTTAGCCGCCTGGGACGCTCAGCCACTCGGTGTTAGCAGCACCTCGGCTCAGCGCCCCACATGTCTCCGGAGGCTTAGCAGGCCCCCGAAGGGATTGTTCGCCGGTTAGCAGCCGGGCGAACAGTTCGAATCTTGGTTCTCCACGAACCCGAAGCGCCACGAGGGGCTTCGTTGTACGCATCCACGTGAAGCGGAGCGGTGTCATTTTGCATCACCGGTCTACCTTTGGCCAGCCCAGCCATGCCCGAATGGCGCGCCTTGGGCGTTTTTTGCGGTCGTGCCGGTCGGTTTCGGCCACCGTCAGTGATCCTTTTCAGCCGCCGACCGCGCCCCCGTCTCATGGGCAGCGGCCGGCTCGGGGGCAACGGATCCGGAGCCGCCAGACGATCTTTTTTCGGATGCGTGTCACATCTGGCCGTTTGTCGGTCCCCTCTCTGTGTGTGACCAGCTGCTCCGCCCTCGTCCTCACCCCGGCCTCCGTGTCCGCTTCGCTGCGGGTGCGCTGGTGAGCGCCGCGGCGGCGGCGGCCGCCGTCATGGTTCCCGGCCCGCGGCTATCGATCGACGACGACGCGGTCGACACTCCGGCCGGACTTCCCCCGCGGCGGCGTCGGCTGCGGTCGATGCCCGCGCAGGCTGGACCAGTGCCGGTCCGTGGCGCGGGTCGCCCGTTGGCGCTGGGGCGGGATGCCCGCGCCCGGCTGGGCGCTGCGGTGCGCACGCTGCTGGAAGCGGCTGGCGTGGAGAGTGCATCGGATGCGGTACGGCTGGCCACGGTGGTCCTGGCGGCGCGGACGCCGTCGGCGTCGGGTGTGGTGCAGATCCGTACAGGTGAGTTGGGCCGGTGGCTGGGACTGTCTGCGTCCTATGTCGCCTCCAACGTGCTGCCGGTGTTGCAGCGGTCCGGCGTGGTCTCCGTGGTCACGTCGGAGGGCGAGTTCGGCCAGCATGACGGCCTGGAGTGCCGGGTGTTGCCACTGTGGAAGGCCCGGGAGGCGGCAGGTCACCCACTCGCGCTGCGGCGCCCGGAGTTCGCGACGCTGCTGCGGCTGCTGGAGGCCGTGATGGCACCTGGTTGGACACACCGGGACGGCCGGGTCACTCCGGCCGGGCTGCTCGGGTCGCGTACGGGCCGCGGCGCGGCGACGGACCGCCTCGCGCTGCTGCTGTTGGTGCTGGAGGCGCGGGAGACCGGGCGAGTGCGGCAGTGTGGCGGCGCGGTGGACACCAAGCGCGGCCGCGCGGCGGCGACGGTGGCCCGGCTGCTGGGCTGCACTGCGTCGGCGGGGGAGCGGGTGCTGGAGCGGCTGGAGGGCCGCGGCGTGGTGAGGCGCATCCGGCTGCGGACGGCGTCCGGTCTCGCGCACCGAACGCGGCTGATGGTGCCGGCGGTCGCCGCCGCGCACGGCCGGGGCAGTGTTGCCGACGGCCAGGAGGACCGCGCGGCGGTCCCGCATCCCGTTTCCACAGAGCCCGACGTTGCGGCAGGGGCTAGTGAGGTTCCTGAGTCGGAGGAAGAGCCGCAGGTCAGCGGCGTGCCGGGGGTCGATGAGGCAGCAGTTGCAGAGCCCGATGATGCGGCAACCCTTCACACTGACCACCCTTCCCTGGCTATTCCCGTCTCGTCTCTCTCGCTCTCTGGTGGTTTTTCCGGCGAGAGCCGTGGGGGGAACCCTGGTCTGCCGGACCGCGCGTGCGTGCGCGAGGACGGCGGCCCGCTGCGCGGGGAACAGCCGAACGAGACCCCGTCGAGCAGCGAGAAGTCCGGCCCCCTCGGGCCGGTGGCCGACGCTCACGCGCGGATCGTCGACGGCTCGGGTCAGAGCAGGCAGCAGTGGGGGAGGGTGCCCCTTCCACCGGAGGACCTGCGGGCCGTCCTGGCCCCGGTCGACCTGGTGTGGGCGCGCCTGGAGCGCCGGGCTGCCCGGAGGTTGGTGGAGGCTGCGGCGCGCCGTGAGCTGGCCTGGGTGACGGGCCATGTGGGCCGCATCGATGCGCCACAGGTCCTCGCTGACCGCCTCACTCGGCGTTTGGATGAGCAGATGCGGCTGGGCGTTTCGATCACGGACCCGGTGGGCTGGCTGATCGGTAGGGCGCTGCCGCGGCGTCAGGGGTGTGCTGAGCCCCGGTGCGACGACGGTGCACTGCTGGACTCGGGCCGGGGCTGCCCGCGGTGCGAGGACCGGCAGCTCGACCGCCGTGCGCAGCGCCGCGCGGTCGCGGCCACCGTCGACACCGCGATGCCCGGAGTCTCCGAGGCGGAGCGGCGGGCGGCCACCGAGCGGCAGCTGCACCGGGACGTGACGGCCAGGGCGTGGGCCCGCGAGCGGGAGTGGGAGCACGCCCGTGCCAGGCAGGCCGCCGCCGAGGCCACCATCCCGGCTGCGCCGGTGGCTCAGGTCGTACTGCCCGCTCCCCGCCCGGCCGCCGTCATTCCCGCTCCGGAGCCGGAGCCCGCCGAGGTCGGCCAGGAGCTGGACCTCGAGGAACTGACCCGCGAGCAGGTCTGTGATTGGCGTGCGCGGGCGATACAGGACCCACAGCTCGTCATCGACCACATCGACCACTATGGCGAGACGTCGGCCAGGA
Source organism: Streptomyces natalensis ATCC 27448 (assembly GCF_000935125.1). Lineage (GTDB taxonomy): Bacteria > Actinomycetota > Actinomycetes > Streptomycetales > Streptomycetaceae > Streptomyces > Streptomyces natalensis. The sequence goes on from NZ_JRKI01000032.1 coordinate 71,269, forward strand.
GGCTGTTCACTGGGCGGCTGCTGGACCGGGCACGGCGCCTGTCGGGCACCCATCACTTGGTCCTCGAACACACCACCTGGGGGCAGGCTGAGCGGTGGTGAGAACCGACCCCGCACGCTCTGCTCCGCCCGGATCACCGGACCATCCCCTCTGCTGCGAGGAGAACGACCAGTCGACATCGACCACCCAGTGCACAGACGAACCATCCACGCACCTGCGGGGAAACCCAACGGCTGGAACCGTTCCTGGCCGAAGAGGTCGAACCCTCCCTGCGCCTTCGGCAAGAACCTGGCCGCGGAGGCGAGGGAGCTGCTGCGCTCCGAACCATCCCTGCGCCTGCAGGGAAAACGGTGCGCAGGGCATCGGAGACCACCTGGCCTACGAACCACCCCCGCGCCTGCGGGGAGAACCGCACCCGGGGCGCCGATTTCGGCGTCCCCTCCGAACCATCCCTGCGCGTGCAGGGAGAACTCCGAGATCGCCAAAGCCGACGTCAAGAGCGGCGAACCATCCCCGCAGCTGCGGGGAAAACCAGCCATCGGTGGTATCGCTTTCCGGCGGGGCCGAACCACGCCCGCGGCTGCGGGGAGAACTTCGTCGCCGACCAGGCCCCCGTCACCGTCTACGAACCATCCCTGCACCTGCAGGGAAAACTCACCGGCCTTCGGCATTCCCGCTGGTGGTTCCGAACCATCCCTGCGCCTGCGGGGAGAACAGGCGTTCCACGAGCGGGCGGGTAAGCGGGTCCGAACCATCCTTGCGCCTGCGGGGAGAACAAGGCGTGGCCCATCATCCCCGTGTCCGTCGTCGAACCATCCCTGCACCTGCAGGGAAAACTCACCGGCCTTCGGCATTCCCGCTGGTGGTTCCGAACCATCCCTGCGCCTGCGGGGAGAACAGGCGTTCCACGAGCGGGCGGGTAAGCGGGTCCGAACCATCCTTGCGCCTGCGGGGAGAACAAGGCGTGGCCCATCATCCCCGTGTCCGTCGTCGAACCATCCCTGCACCTGCAGGGAGAACATACTGCCCGACTCCGCCGCCCCTGTGATCAGCGAACCATCCCTGCGCCTGCAGGGAGAACACCAACCTGACCCGGAATCGGCCAGACCACAGCGAACCATCCCTGCGCCTGCAGGGAGAACTCTCCAGCTGAGGACGGCCGCTTCGTATCTGCCGAACCATCCCTGCGCCTGCGGGGAGAACCGCCCCCCAAACGGTCCTGAACGCCCCTGCTGCGAACCATCCCTGCGCCTGCGGGGAGAACGACAGAGGCATGTCGGCCTCCACGAGCGGGAGCGAACCATCCCTGCGCCTGCGGGGAGAACATCGGCAACAACATCGGCCGTCGCAAGACGCGCGAACCATCCCTGCGCCTGCGGGGAGAACACCAGGCCGCGCTTCTTCAAACGACCGAGCACCGAACCATCCCTGCGCCTGCGGGGAGAACTCTTGCTGACCTGCAGCGTTAGGAGTCCTTTGCTGTTCTGTTATCAACCTTCGAGGTGTACACGCGGCCATCGTACGGGCGCCGTCTGACAGCGCGTTATGCGCGTTGGGTCACGATGCCGAGGGTGGGGTCGAGGTGCATGCGGCGCCCGGCGATGGGGAGAGTGGACCAGCCGCCGGCGGTGGGGTGGTGAGGCAGAACAGCAAGCCGGGCGAGGCGGGGGTCGCGTTCCCAGGCCGCTGGTGGGCGGTTTTCGTCCGGGAGTCGTTCGGGCCAGCCGGTGGCGTTGACGGGCACGGCGTAGCGCATCAGGTCGCGGGCCTGTTTCTTGGTGAATCGTCCGCCTGTTGCCGAGCCGTGCTGGGGCAAGCGGGTGGTGCGTTCGGGGTCGAGGTAGTGGTTGCCGGCGTGGTCGAGGAATGTGGGGATGAGCTGGAGGGCGTCGGCTCCGAGGCGGGTGGTGATGAGGTCGGGGTCGGTGGTGGATTCGGTGAGCCGGTGGAGGTTGCTGTAGGAGACGCGGGTGGGTGTGGGGATGAGGGCGAGGTTGGCGAGGGCTCGGCGGGCTGCGTCGTCGCCGAGGCGTGCCGCGTCGGTTTTGGCGAGGGTCTCGGGGGAGGTGCTGGTGAATGCGGGGTCGTAGCACTCTTCCAGGAGGGGTTGGAGGGTGTGCGGGATGCCGATGGGGGTGGTGAGGCGGGTGATGAGCTCGTCGGTGCGTTGCAATGCTGATGGCTGGTAGACCTCGCCCCAGCGGGGTGGTGCGTAGTCGGGTGTTGCGTTGGTGTGGGTGGGGACGAGCACGGTGATGCGGGGGTTGGTGTTGGCCCAGGTGGGCCGGGTGAGTCCGGCTTTTTTCCAGATGTCGGGGCCGTGGCGGTGTGCTCGGCCGGCGCGTTGCATCAGGAGCTCGAAGGGCGCCAGCCAGCTGATGATCAGGTCGAAGTCGAGGTCGAGGGACTGCTCGATGACCTGGGTGGCGACGATGATGCCGCGGCGGGGCCGGCGGGTGGTGGGCTTGTCCACGCGGCCGAAGGCGGTTTCGGCCCGGGCGGTGTAGTCGGCGCGCTGCCACTGGGGGAGCCGGGCGTGCAGAAGGTGTAGGTCGGTGTCTGTGTGCTGTTCGGCTTTGAGGGTTTCGGCGATCTGGCTGTAGGTGGTCTGGGCCTCGGTGACTGTTGTGCAGATGACTGCTGCGCATCCCTGGTCGTTGAGGAGGGGTGCGAGTTCGCGGTGGATGGCGAGTAGGGCAGTGCTGGTGGTGGCGGCGCGTCGTGTGACGGTGAGGGTGCGTTCACGTGACGACCTCACAGGTTCGGGGGCGGTCTGGATGGTTTCGGTGTCGGCGGGGGACCACCACCAGCCGGGGTAGGCGCCGTCCAGGGTGGCTGTCTGTTGGCCGGCGCCTTTGCGGTAGGCGTTGACGAGGGCAGCGCCGGTGGTGCCGGTGAGGGTGGCGGACATGACGATCACGGGTGTTTTCCAGGCGCCGCACCATTGCAGGAGCCGGAGCAGGAGGGCCTGGGTGAAGGCGTCGTAGGCGTGTGCCTCGTCGATGACGAGGGTTTTGCCGGACAGGCCGAGGTGCCGTAGCGGGTTGCGGTGCAGGGGCAGGACGGACAGGAGGGCTTGGTCGATGGTGCCCACGTTGAGGTGGGCGAGGAGACCGCGGAGGTTGTTGATTCGCAGCCAGCGGGTGGCTGACAGGTCCGGTCCGTGTCCGGTGATGACGCGGGCGTCAGGGGTGTCGTCGTGCATCCATGCGGCGCCGTGCAGGAGCGTTGACCGTGCCGGCAGATGGCTTTCAGCCCACGTTCTGACGCGGCCGTCCATCTGGTTCGCGGTGGCTTGTGTCGGCAGCGCCACGTACAGGCCGTGGGTGCCGCAGGTGTGTGCCAGGTGGTGGGCGGCGTACAGGGCGGTTTCGGTTTTGCCGTCGCCGGGCGGCGCGGTGATGAGGAGGATGCCGGGTCCGGTGGCGAGATCTGGCAGGTGGGTGGCAATCGATGTCTGCAGGGGGTTGGGGGTGTCGATGTGCGGGAACATGTCGTCGAACGGCGCAGGCGCCGCGGGGGTGGGGGCTGTGAGTCCGGCCTCGTCCAGCAGGTCCTCACACAGCGGGCGGACCTTCTTGGCCCATGCCAGCGCGGCCTGGGGCGATGTCACGTCGAACGGCGCGGCCTGCCTGAGGAGGCCGATCAGATGGTGCTCCTGCGACACCAGCCAGTCGGCGAGCATGATCAGGCCGGTGATCACCGGCATCACGAACCCAGGGATGCGGATGTCGGCAGCCAGCCGGGGTGGGCTGGTCACCGCGTCAATGGCCTGCATGATCAGTGTCCGCTGCACCGACCACAGGCCGTCCCCCAGGGCCCTGTAGGCGGTCAGAGGGCACGGGAGCAGACGGGGGTTGGTCGGCGCCTGAAACGATCCGTGGTGACCTCCCAGCGCGATGCCAGCGAACGCGGCGGGCGTACCGCGCAGGTCTCGCACTGTGCCGTAGCCCAGCTCAGCCAGCAGCGGCGGTATCAGCAGCTGCGAACCGGTGTCATGCCGACGGGCCGTGTCCTCGCCCTCCGATGAGGTCGCGTAGCCCTCCTTGGCGCCGGGGCCGCCAATCATGCCCTGCCACGGCGGCACTGCCTTCCCGATGTCGTGCAGCCCTGCCCACAACGCCACCGTCGCTCGGGCCTCCACCTCCGACAGGCCCAACGCGCGGCTGATCAGGCGGTGTTGTGAACGGGACAGGTAGCTGTCCCACAGGACCTCGGCCACCACTGCAGTGTCGATGAGGTGGCAGATCAGCGGGTAGCCATCCGGGCTGACGTCCTCCAGGCCGCGCAGCTTGCCACGTATGCGGGTATCGATCACTATCCGTTATTCCCTTCACCGAATTGGTGGAATACAGCCCCCGCCCAGGGGAAGGGCAGCCGGCGGAGCAGCTCATCCGCGGATCCATCTCCGCACGTATAGGGAGGTCCCCTCCCGGAGCAAGAGCAGGGGCCAGCCACGGAACCATCCCTGCGTGTACGGGGAGGACCCTTACTCACCTGCAGCGTTGGAGGCACTTTGCCGTCTCTTTATGCGGGTGCGAGGGAGAGGAGGCCCGCGCCGTACGCTCTGGCACGCCCGATGCCGGTGGTGATCGCGTCGCGGGTGGCGTAGAGGTTGGTGATGGTGGCGTACCCGGTAAACGTGAGCAGGGTGTGCCGATAGCGCCGTTGACCTCTCTGGGCTTTCATGAGGATGGCGGGCGGTGTGGTCTGGGAGAGGTTGTGGATTGCGAGCCCGGCTTGCTCGGCGCGGTTGGTCCACCATTGGTCGGCGTCGGCTCCGGCCAGGGGTACACGGTCCGGGGGGAGTTCTCGTAGTCCGTGAGTCGTCTGGATGTCGCGGCGTACGCGGAGGCTTCGGGAGCGGACGGGGTTGGCGGTGATGCGGTAGCGGACCTGCTGTCCCTGTTGGAGGTGGTTCAGGAATGCGGTCATGTCGCGGGTTTCTGCTTGGCCGTAGTCGTCAGGGAGTGCCGTCAGGTCTGGCCGGTGCCAGGTTTGGGCCAGGATGAGGGGGCCGGTGGGGGTGTCGTCGAGCCGGTAGAGCAGGCCTGCGGATTGGCGGGCGTGTGGGGTGCCGGCGGGCTGCTCGTCGAGCTTCATGAGTCGCTTGTGCAGGCCGTCGCCTGTGGTGAGGTCGCACTGCACCCAGTAGCTGTCGTAGTTGGGGACGATCTGGGTGAGCCAGGCAGATGTGGCAGCGGTGTTCGGGCCGATGGGGGTGTCGAGGGGGGTGGTCACAGGGTCTCCAGGGTGCTGCGGTAGGTGGCGACGGCGCTGATCCAGTCCGTGCCGTATCCGGCGCATTGGTTGGCGGGGTGGGTGCGGGTGGTGACGTATTCGGGGCGTTCCTGGTGGGTGCGGTTGAGCGGCTCGAAGGAGACGGGTTCGTCGGCGAGCAGGGTGCGGGCTGTGTGGGTGGTGGGTTGGTCGCTGGCGTATTCGACCGTGACCTCGGTTTCCCACGGCTGGGCGTCGCGGTGGAGGGGGAGACGGATCAGTTCCTGGTTGGGGTCGGGTACGCGGGCGATGAGGATGGGGCCGGCGAGGGGGAACGCTCGACGGCCCGCGTAGAGGGGGTAGCGGGGCTGGTCCAGGGCGGCAGCAACCTCGTCGATCATGTCGGCTGGTCCGGTGACGGCGACGGTGAATGCCGCGTCGGCCAGGTAGTGCCGATGGGTGATGACGGTCGCGACGAAGGGCTTTTTGCGGCCTCCGTCGGCGCTGGGGATTGTCCGAGCGGCGGCGTACCCGCCACCAGCAGTGTGGAAATCGGATTGCTGCTGGCCGGGGCGGTCCGCACGGATCGTGAACCGCAGCTGGCGCAGGTCGGTGAGGTCGGCGTCCCGGGGGAGCCCGAGGGCAGCGGCACACAGGCCGATCAGGGCCGAGCGGGTGGGCCTGCTGTGGGTGTCGCGGATCGTGAATGCCGAATGGGTACCGAACGACATCATCGGCGCGGCAAGGTGCAGAAGAAGTCCGTAATCCATTGAATCTCCAGGTTTAGAAGCGGTCCCGCGCCTGCGGGAAGCCCATCCCCGCGTGGACGGGGAAGACGCAGGATCCGGTTTGGGAGCGCCGTCCTGGCCCGAACCAGCCCCGCGTGGACAGGGAAGACCAACTCGGCCTGGAACTTGGGGCCTACACCCACGAACCAGCCCCGCGTGGACGGGGAAGACAGGGTGGGGAGGTGGAGGGGCTCGCGTGCTGCCGAACCAGCCCCGCGTGGACGGGGAAGACTCTCCCTGACCTGCAATGTTAGGGGCGCTTTGCCGTCTTGTTATGCGCGTCGAACAGTTCTTCCGTGGCCGTCTTGGTGAGTGCCGGGTAGGAGGTGGCCCGGGCGCCGAGGCCGGGGTAGTCGTCGGCGGCGATGGTTGCGTAGCCGGACCAGGGCGATGCTCCGGTGTCGGGGTCGCCGATGAGGGTGGTCAGGCGCTGGGCGTAGTGGGCGAGGGCCTGGCGGGACGGTTCGGCCCACCCGGACCGGTTGTGGTCGGTGATGGGGCGCTCGAATGCGGGGCTGTAGTTGAGGGGTTGGTCGGTCCGCACGGTGAGGTGGACCAGGTCAGGTGCGGTGGCTGGTGCTGTGGTGTTCTTCTTGGCTTGGGGGAGGGTGCGGATGAATCCGTCGGTGAACGCGGTGACGAGGATGCGGGCGGTTTCGGTGTCGCTGTCGAGGTTGTTGAGGAGGCTGTCCAGGTCGAGGACGGCATATCGGTAGAACGTGCCGGATGCGTAGTAGGCGTGGTTCATGTGGCCGGAGCCGGTTTCAGAGTCGCCCTGCAGGTCATCGACAGCGGTGAAGAAGTCGGACATGGGCACGTTGGGGACGGCGTGGGTGGTGAAGCCGTGTGCCATCTGGCGGGCGGCGTCCACGCCGGCGTCGGGGAGTTCGGCGAGCATCCGGCCGAACAGTCCGATGCTGCCGTTGGAGCTGGTGAGGATCTTTTGTACGTCGGTGGCGGGGATGCCGGTCGCTGAGCCTTTCTTGCTTTTTTTGCCGGTGTTGTCGTTGGCGTGTTGCTCGATGGCCTGGCGGTGGGTGTCGCAGAGGTCGGCGAGCTGGTCGATCGCGGAGGCGCTGATGAAGGCGAGGACGGTGTTGCCGTTGCGGTCTACGCCGAGGCCGGCGGAGGTCATGGTCTGCTCAGCGGCTGACGCGGCGAGGTCGTTGGGCCAGTCGCGGGCGGTGAGGCGGTTGGTGAGCTGCTGGGGGATGCGGCGGGTGCGCAGGGCCTGGATGCCGGTTGCCTCCTCGATGTGGAGGCGAAGGGGGCGGGACTGGGCCTGGGACGACCAGCGTTCGCGCGTGGCACCGCCGTACAGCACCTTCTTGGGCTCGCCGTTCTCGTCCCTGTTCATATTGCTGAAGGGCACGGTGGTCAGGGCGTGCAGGCACAGGAAGGTCACTGGTCAGTTCTCCTTGCGGGTGTGGTTGCTCAGGGTCTGGTAGTAGGTGTGGGCCCAGCGGAGGGCTACGCGCTGTCGGGTGTTGGGGCGGTTCCAGTGGGCGATGTCTGCCAGGAGGACGCCCCAGTCCGGGAGGGTGCTGGAGGCGTCGAGGCGTCGTAGCAGGCGGGGCAGGTGGGCGTGGAGGCCGTCGAGGTCCTGGGCGGCGAGGGTGTGGAGGGTGCGGGCGTTGCGCCCCTCGGGGTTGTCGGTTCCCGGTTCGATGTCGGGGGCGTCCATGCCGGCGGTGGCGGCGCCAAGAGATCCGGTGCGGCGCCGGCGGTCGCGGGCGCGGCGTGCGGCGTCTTCGCCCTCGGTGTTGTTGTCGGCGGGCGGGTCTTGATCCGGGTCGTCGTCCTGGTCGTGGTGGAACTGGGTGGCCCGAGGGTCGTGTGCGGCTGCGAGAGCGGCAACGGTGTAGAAGGCCCATGCGGTGTCGGGGCCGGGTTCGGTGTCGCCGTAGATCCGGTGGAGTTGGGGGACGATGTAGCGGTGGGCGCGCGCTGCGTGGGCGGGTGGCCGGCCGGTGCCGGCGGTGAGGGCCTGGCGGGCGGCGGTGTCGCGGCGGCAGGTGGTGACGATGTGCCGGATGAATCGGTCGGCTTGAGCAACGCTGATGGTGACCGGTTTCTTGGCGCCGGTGGCTGCGGGGGCGGGGGTGGTCATGCGGCCGTCTCCTTCGGGTCGTCGGGGCCCTTCCGGTGCAGGAGGGAGGCGATCTTTCCGCGCTGGTGGACAGCCGCGCGGATGATGCGGGTCGGGTCGGTAGCGGCGGCGGTGTCGACGATGTCGTCGTAGATGTCCAGAGCGAGTGCCGCGAACGCGGTTGCCTGCCAGTCGTGTTCGGTGACGATGCGCCAGAACCGAGCCTCGGCTTGTGGCCAGTAGTCGCGTTCAGCGGCGCGGGCGAGGCCGGTTGCCGAGGTGGTTGCCTCGATGCCTTCCAAAGCCCAGGTGAGGCGTGAGGCGGCGAGTTCCGCAGCCTGCCGGGTCTCAGCGATGCGAGCCGCGGTGGCGTGCTCCCCAGCCCGCAAGGCGCGCAGAACGGGCGGGGTCTGGGCCTTCCACCACTGGTGGTCGACGGCGTTGACGCGGTCCTGGGCGAACCCGTAGGCGGTGACACCAGCGTGGTCGAGCACGTCGAGGGGAGCATCGTGCAGCGCATCCATGATCAGCGGCCGATGGGCGTGCCGGTCGGGGGTGTGCTCGAGGAGCAGTGCGTCCAGGTCACGGAACAGGGCCCGGTGCGCCTCGGCGTCTCGTGGGTAGCGCTCGCCCTTCTTGTTCTCCTGCCAGATCAAATACGGGTCCGGGGCCGTGGGGAGGGTGGTCGGCCAGGCCCAGGAAATCCACGCGTCCGACACAGCTGTTTTGTCGGCGGTGGGTTCGAGGAGCAGGGCGTGTTGGTAGCGGCCTGTCAGTAGGGTGACCGGCCCGGTGACCTCGGGTGGGGTGGCGTCAGGGTCGTTGAGGTCGCTCTCCCATGGCGCGGGGTCGTCGCCGGGCCCCGGATCGTGGTCGGTCTCCGGAATGCCGAGAACGATCGTCTCGAACAGGTTCCGGCCGGTGGGGTGGTAGGACATGCGACCCCGGAACGGGCCGATACGGCAGTGCCTGCCCTTGTTGCTGCTGGTCGCGCGGACGACGCCGGTGGGGCCGCCCTGGCCGTATCCGAACCAGCACAGCATCTGCATGACCGCCTGCTCCCAAGGCACGGCCGTGGTGATGCCGTCATGGAACGCACCGAAGAGGGTGCTGCTGGACTTGGAGGGGCGGGAGACGGTGAGCGCCGGGATCCCGTTCGGCTTGGCCATCTGGTCAGCCAGGCGCGGGTCCTGCATCCACGGGCGTTCCGGGTGAAACAACTGGAACCGGTTCGCGTACCGGCTGCAGTACTCGTCTACCCGGTCCGGGTCGAACTCCCCCTTCTCCAGCAGCTCGTACCGGCTGTCAGCGTCGATGGCGTCAAGGCCGGCGGCGCGCAGGCCGAGAACGTACAGGATCCGCAGCAGTACAGATTCGGCTGGCGGGACACCTAAAGCGAGGCGCTGGATATGCCGAGCCTGCACCTGGAGATCGCGCAGCCCGACGGTGTTGTCAGTGCCATCCACTAGCGTCACCGGAATCCACGGTTGGTGGAATAAGTCAGGCTCAGACACGGAGAGTGGAGTGTTCGTCACACGAGCGACGCTAGACCAAAAGGATGATTAGCATCAAGCCCGATCACCCCCCTCATACTCCCCCTAACCTTGAACTAAGGTCAGCAAGCCGCCGCGCGATGAGCAACCTGCCTGACTCGAAGGTTGATAACGGAAGAGCAAAGCACCTCTAACCCTGCAGGTCAGCAAGGGATCTCCCTGCACGCGCAGGGATGGTTCGGTGGGCTGGTACCAGACCCGGGTCTTGTAGCCGATCTCCCTGCACGCGCAGGGATGGTTCGCTGCGAGGGCTTTCGCCGCTCCACGGCACGAAGTTCTCCCTGCACGTGCAGGGATGGTTCGACCTCGGTGACCAGCGCCAGTTCCTGGGCCCGGTTCTCCCTGCACGCGCAGGGATGGTTCGGCTCATCGGCCACCCGGACGACGTCCGGCGCCGTTCTCCCCGCAGACGCAGGGGATGGTTCGGCCAACGCGCTGGTCCTGGGCTTGCAGGACGAGTTGTTCCCGCAGTCGCAGGATGGTTCGGTTGGTTCCGGGGCCGTAGAATTCCGAATTGTGGAGCCTCCCCATGCGTGCGGGGCTGGTTCGGTTAGCGGGATCCGATAGATCGGTGTCCGGTTGCTCTCCCCGCAGGCGCGGGGATGGTTCCGTTTCCTTGCGTTCGCACGTGACACGTGCGTTCTCCCAGGTGCCAGGGCTGGTTCGAGCCTTTCTTCAGCCGGGACAGGGGCACGGTCGAAGGCATCACTACGGTTGTCCCGAGCAACGCATCCCTCACACGCCACTTTCGCCTGCGAAGGCCTGACGCTATCTGTCCGTCTGCCTGCTCGGCGGATATGTCTGCTGGCAGGATGGGATGAGGCGACGGAGGGTGGGGGCTCTTGCGGTTAGACAGGCGGCGGATTCAAACAGCAGTCCTGGGCAACGCCGACTCCGACCGGCCGCTGGCGCTCCCGCTAGAGCCCATCGAGCTGGACGCTTTCCGCCAGCACCATCAGCGCGACACGTTCTGGTGCGGGCATCTCCTCGGCGGCGTTCTGCCGCCGCTTCCCCTCCCGCTGATCCCAGCTAGCGCCCGCCGTGTGTGGTCGACGCGCGCTAGAGTCCAGCAGCGGGAGCGTTGAGAGACGAAGAGGCGCCGATGTGACAAGGCACTTCAGCGCGCTACTGCGGTGGCTGCGCCTTCGAGCAGGGATGACACGGGAGGAACTCGCGGGGCGTTCCGCAGCAGGTGTGCGCGCCATCCGGGAGTCCGAGACTGGCGAGCACGCCGACGTGCAGGAAGCCCAACGCGGGCACTTCGCGCACAACCAGATGAGCGGGACCGTCTACGGGCCGGTGATCCAGGCAGGGACGATCAGCGGTCCGGTGACAGTTATGGACTGCTCTGGCGCGGTGCTCCGGGACCCCGCGGCGGAGGCTGCTGAACAGCTCGCGCAAGCGGTCGGCGCCCGCTGGCGGCGTGAGGAGGAACAGCGGCAAATACAGGACCCGTTCCCGCTGCCCGTGCGGTGGCAACCGGCACCCGAGGACTTGACGGACCACTGGGCGAACATCTGCCGTGCACCGGCCGGGGTCACACCCGGCCCGCTGCCCTTGGCCGGCCAGCTGGACGGGGTCGTAGACCTGTACCGACGGTTGCCGTCGGGAAGGCTGTTGGTGATAGGCCGAGCAGGGTCGGGAAAGACGATCCTGACTCTACGCTTCGTCCTGGACTTGCTGAGGACCCGCACCACCGCCGACGCCGTACCGGTGATCTTCAGCCTCGGGTCGTGGAACCCCGAAACCACCGTCTTACGGGATTGGCTGACCGGCCAATTGGTGCGCGACTACCCCGGCTTGGCCGCGACCGCCCCTGGTGGGTCGACGCTGGCCGCCTCGCTGGTCGAGGCCGACCGTATCCTGCCCGTCCTGGACGGGTTCGACGAGATCGCCGAGGGCCTGCACCGTGACGCGCTGGAAAAGCTCAACGCCACTACCCTGCCGCTGGTGCTGACCAGCCGCCGCGCCGAATACGCCTACGCCGTAGCGCAAGCCGATGTACTAACCTCCGCCGCTGGTATCGAACTGACCGATCTCACCCTGACGGACCTGGAAAGCTACCTGCCCCGCACCACCCGCAAGGCTGCCTCCAACGGAACCCGCGCCACCGCGACCGCGTGGGATCCCGTCCTGAACGAGCTGCGCGACCATCCCCAGAGCCGAGTAAGCGTCAGTCTTGCTGCAGTGCTGAAAATTCCCCTGATGGTTGCGCTTGCCCGCACCATTTACAGCGACAACCCCGACCACGACCCGTCCGCGCTGCTGAACGCCGACCAGTTCAGCACCCCGGAGGCCATTGAAGATCACCTCTTGGACAACTTCGTCGCCACGGTCTACCGCCGCCACCTCAACAACGGGCATCACCGGCGCTGGAACCCCGAGCGTGTCCAACATTGGCTCGGCTACCTTGCCGAGCACCTGAGCCAACTCGGCACGCGCGACCTCGCCTGGTGGCAACTCGGCAACACCACACGCCGTTCGTCACGCGTACTCGTGGTCGCGCTCGTGTCCGGGCTGGCCGTCGGGATCGTGTTCGGGCTCGTGGTCGGGTGCGTGAACTGGCTGGCGGTCGGGTTCATGTTCGGGCTCACGGACGGGCTCGTGTCTGGGCTTGCGGCAGCGCTCGCGGGCGGGTTGGCCTTCGGACTCCTGCACAGGTTCGGGGTCGAACTCGGGTCTGGAGAGGCAGCGCTTGAGCCGTCGCGCGTACGAATGCGGATCATCGGTGGCATGAGGCGGGTGCGTGAGAAATTCATGTTCAGGCTCATGGCTGGGCTCGGTGGCGGGTTCGGGATCGGATTTGTGGGTTGGTTCGGGTATGAGCTCCTGAACGGGCTCAAATCCGGGCTCGTCAACGGGCTCATGGTCAGCCTTGTCAACGGGCTGGTGTACGGGCTCTTGAGCGGACTCGCGTTCGGGCTCCTGGCCGGGCTTGAGGCTCCCATTGACATCAGAACTGCCGTCAGCCCTTCCGACCTATTGGACACAAACCGCACGACTGTGATCTTCGAGTTGCTCGCGTGGGGGCTCGTGTTCGGACTTGGAGTCGGAATTGTGATCGGGCTCTGGGGTGAGTTCGTTCAGGGGCTTGTGCTCGGGCTCCATTCCGGGCTCGTATCCGGACTTGCCAACGGCCTCGCGTTCGGACTCGTAGGGGGGCTGGGAGGTGGGCTCGGATACGCGCTCAGTGCGACCGCATGGGGGCGATGGGTGGTCCTTTCACGCATGTGGCTGCCGCTGACCGGGCGGTTGCCGTGGGCGGTGATCGCCTTCCTGGACGACGCCTACCAGCGAGGCGTGCTGCGCCAAGCGGGCGCGGTCTACCAATTCCGCCACGCTCGACTGCAAGACCATCTAGCCCATGCCTTTCAGGCACACATGGACGCCAGGCCCAACAGCCTGGCGCCACCTCGGCGGAGCAACCCGCCGACGTCCCCCAACCCGCACCACGAACAGGCAAAACTGTTCTGAAACCCCAGGTCACGAAGTGTCCGGTCCGGGTGTGCGAGGGACGACCGATCTCCTTGCACATCGGGCAGACCGGGTACTTGTCCGGTCCGGGTGTGCGAGGGACGGCCGGCGTCGTAGACCTCGGCGAGCCGCTGTTCCTGGTCCGGTCCGGGTGTGCGAGGGACGGCCGAAAGCCGCGACTTCATGGAGCGGCTTGCCATGATCGGGCCCCACCACGGCGGCCACGCACCGATGGCTGCTGTCCTGCTCAGGCGATCGGCACGTCCAGTGTGGTGTCCGGGCATGCCTCGGCCAGCTGCTGAAGCGCCCGATGCTCGGCGTCGTCCGCGGACAGAGCCCACCGGGTCTTCACCGACACCCAGTCGTCCAAGTACTGGCACTTGGCGTCCTCGGCCGGCGGCATCCACTCGGCCACGTCCTTGTCGGCCTTGCTGCGATTGGACTTCGCTGTCACCGCCACCAGTGACCTGGGGAACGCCAGGTCGTTGGAGTACAGCTCACGGCGCTTGGCCGTCCAGTCGTAGGCCCCGCTGTCCCAGCTTTCTGCGAGCGGGACCATGTGGTCGATGTCCAGGACGGATGGGCCGTTCACGGCGGTGTCGTCGTAGTAGGACCACCACTGGCCGCCGGTCAGCTTGCAGCCTCTTGCCTGCACCGGCGCCTCCACGGCCTCCTGCTTCAACACCTCCTGGCGGGTGTTGCAGCCGTCCTTGTCCGCATCCACCCAGTGCTTGAACTTGCTGCGCTGGTAGCCCTCGCGGTGCTCACCGGCCACCGGTAGATCCGCGACGAGCTGGCGCACCGTCGCCACCCGCGTCTGCCCCTGTGCATGCGCCCCCACTGCCGGCGTCACCGCGACCAGGGCAGCTGACAACAGACCGATCATTGTCTTCTTGGCTCTCATGCCGACATGACTACCGAGAAGAAACGATCAACCTGCCTGAGGGGCAAGGCGATTCACCTGGATCAGGGAGTGGGCGAACTCGCGTCCGCACTCCGCCAGGCGGCGCCCTCGCGCCAGTACATGCCGCACGCGCTTCGGGCTACGCCG
>NZ_JRKI01000033.1 GCF_000935125.1 Streptomyces natalensis ATCC 27448
TCGCCGATCAGCCGGATGTCCACCGCTGCGTCGGCGCCTACCGGGATGCCCTCGCCCACCTGCCCGGCCTGGACCCCATCCCCGACCAGTGGCTCCACCTGACCATGCAAGGACTCGGCTTCACCCACGACGTCGAGGAACGCGACGTCCAGGCCGTCGTCAATGCCGCCCGCCCCCGGCTCGCCGCCCTCCCGCCGTTGCACCTCACCCTCTACGGCGTGACGATCTCCCCCGAGGCGGTACTGATCCCCGCCCAGCCCGAAGACGACGTGGCCGCGGTCCGCAGCTCCCTCCGCGCGGCCATCGCCGAGGTATGGCCCACCGTCCCGGAGGCCGACGGCTTCCGCCCGCACGTCTCCGTCGCCTACAGCAACGCCAACGCCCCCTCAGAGCCGGTCCGCCAGGCCGCAGAGACGGTCAACGCTCCTCCTGCCACAGTTCGGATCGCCACCGCCGACCTCATCGTCATCCATCGCGACCGACAGATGTACGAATGGGAGACATACGCGCAAATCCCCATCGGGTGATCCCGACGGTTCAGCGGACAGCATGAGGGGGTGTCTCCCGCGGGAGACACCCCCTCATGCTGTCGGCCCCATTCAGGGTTGGTTGGGGTCACCACCGAACCACTTCGGCACGTTCCGCTGGGCGGTCGCTTTGATCAGGTCGTACTGCGGTGCCAGCCGGTCAGGCAGCGCCTGCGGTAGGTAGTCGAGCAGGTCGTCGAGCACCAGGCGGGCGTGCCCGTCCGGTGCGGCCCGCCGAGCGGCGACCAGCAGGTCGGTCAGCAGGCTCATCGCGTGGTCCTGGTCCTGCTCCCACAGCCAGGCGAAGACGTTGCCGAAGGGGCCGCCCGGGTGCGCCACATCGCCCTTCTGCTTGTACTCCTGCGCCAGCTCTGTCCCCTCGTTCACGACGAACCCGGCCTCCATGTGCGCGAAGATCCTGCGGGGCATGGTGAACTCGTTCATGCCGTCCCTTTCGTCAGTGAGTGATGGATCAGGCGGCGAGCGCGGTCTGCTGTGAGGTCATGCTCTGGGCAGCCTGGACCCCGGCGCGCAGGACCCCCAGCAGCCCGGTGCCCTCCGGCAGCTGCCGCAGGACCAGGGCCCACACCGCCGACACATACGCCACGAAGTGGCAGACCAGAGTGTTGTCGGTGGCTGATATCTGGTCGTCCTCCCCAATGCCGAGCAGGTGCAGGTGTGCGGCGAGATCGGCACGGGCCGCATCGAGTTCGCCGCGGCCGAGGAAGGCCCGGCCGTCCACGATCTGCTGGGCTCCCTTGTCGAACACCCGGCGCCCATTCGCGCCAATCAACTCCCGCAGCCCCCGCGACAGCACCCATCCGACGGTGCCCGACCGGCCCATCTGCGAGAGGGTCTTGTCTCCCATGCCGACAGCGGCGCACCAGCGGGCGGCCTCCTCCGGCTCCATGGGGTTGTCGTCGTCCATGTGGGCCCAGGTCGCGGTCATCATGTCGCGCAGCGGCTGCTCCGGCACCTCGTAGCCCGCAGCCCGCAGCCGCGCCTGCATTTCCCGGTTCACCTGCAGCCGGGTGCGGACTGGGCCGCGGTCCGCCATCCGAGCAACGACCTCAGCGGTCTCGAAGTGCGGGTCCAGCTCCATCCCCTCCGGTACCGGGTGGGCCTCGCGCTCCTTCTCGATCGTCGCCAGGGCCATCTGCAGCGTGTCCCGCGTTGACGTCCGAATCGCGCGGTTCAGCAGCGCGACCTTGACCGGCGCTCCCTCCAGCCATGCCAGCAGCGCCAGGTCCACCCAGCCACGGCCCCGTCGAGCATGCCGCCCCAGGGCCGTGGCCAGCTCCACGCTGCCCTCCGGTAACGAACAGGTACTGCCGTACTTTCCCCGCCACGCCTGACTCGCCCGGGGCAGCAGGCCCAGCTTCCGCCACCGCTCCAGCTGCGTGGCACTCACCGTCACTCCGGCCGCGCTCACCGCGGCTATCAGTTCCCGATCCGCCTTGCTCGGTGCACTCCTCGCCATGACCACGACGGTACGGGCTGCCACCGACAGCGGAAGAGGCCAACAACGCGGGGGTGCAAAGCAGTTGGCTCGCCGGACCCCCGCGAAGCGTCCCCCGGATCCGCCGCGGGCCGTTTCCTACCGTTCATCAGCAGCTGGAGAACGCCGTCTCCGACCAGCCCACCGAGAAGGGAATCCCACCCATGGCCTACGTACGACCCCACTACCGCGCCGGCCGCCCCGTCCGCGGATACCACCGCGCCGGGCCCATCGCCGCCAAAAGCGGGGGTGCCGGCGGCGCCTTTCTGCTGCTGCTCGGGTTGTTACTGCTGAGCACCAGTCCCAAGGCCGACGAGAAAAGCGGACCGAAGGACACGCACCGGACGCCCCTCATCCGCATCACCCAGACTGCGAAGCCGACCCGTTGACGCTCCGTCCCGTCCTGCGGGACACCACACTGGTTCGCTGAACCATGCCATGGAACGGCAGCTGAGCTGCGAAAACTGGTGTCCCCAAACCTGGGACGATTTCGAGGGCCGAGCCGTATATGTACCTAGTGAGAGGCCGCGATCATGAGTTGGGAGGGGACGCCGGATGACCGAATCGGGTGATGTCGCCGTACGGCAGCTGACAGTGCACCGGGAGACCACGGCGATGCCGCCCCCAACACGAGACCGTTCGAACCGCCCTGACCAGCCGTCACCCCGGCGGGTCAGCAGAGCAGGAAAAATTCTCTGTCTCACGAGAAAATCCGCGACACACCGGCAACTCTGTAGTGAACACCTTGATCCGTATGGAAAGATCGGCTCCATGGCACGAACCAGCAAAGGATCAGGATCTGTGCGCGGTAAGGCACAGCCCTACCGGCGCGTGGCCTACGACCCGTCGTCCGGCCAGAACTGGCGCACCGGTGTGGTGGTGCTGCCCGAGCAGGCCGCGAAGGCCATCAAGGCAGCCGACTCCATCGGAATGTCATTCGCTGGCCTGGTCAACGAGTTGCTCCGGCGAATGCCGGTCGACGAGCACGGACGCCCCGCGTGGGCGGACGAGCTCGACGAACAGAAGGCGCTCCCCCTCACCGGTTAGCGCCCTCCGCAAGAATCGTCTGGGCGCGCCAAAAGGCCCCGGCCTTTACCCAACCGGGGCGGCGCCCTTCCGACGTACAGGGGTCCAGCGTTCCTTCCAAGCCCGCTGAGTCCCCAAGTTGTTTCACCTGCAACACACCCACGGTCGGCTCCCCAGCCGACCACCCCGCAAGAACGGCGCCTACCCAGCGCCGCCGGCCCAGAGGTTCCCGGGTTTTCCAGGCCCGGATCCCTCGCACCGAACACAACAACGAGGAGGTGAGTCAGGCCCCACAGCCGCTATGCGACTGCCGGGCGATTTGCACCAACCACACAAGAAGTTAGGAGCCCTGCTCCTCGATCGACCTGGTTGGCCGCGTTCGGAGCCCTCCGCCGTCACGGCGGAAGGGGGCTTCTGCGTGCTTATGAAGTTAGGAGCGCCTTCATCGTAGCGGACAGCTGCGATGCCGGACAGCTCATGCCCGCCCCCGGTGTGTCCGTGGAGGGGGGTGTGCACGGCCCGTCATCTGCCCCAATTCACATCGCTCATACCGGTGTTCCGCCTCTCTTCGACGTCGCCCGGGTCGACCTCCAGAGCCTGTTTTTGGAGCTGTCCCCGCGCGACTCCATCCGGGTGGACACCCGCTCTGGCGATGGCGCATGGCTGCACTCCTACAAGGCCCGGCCGCTGCCGAGGGCCGTCCCGTACGGGCCGTACGCCATCCACCTCGCCGACGGTCAGGGCCGCTTCCGCTGGATGTGCTTCGACCTCGACAGCTCGAAGGGCGACACCGGCCCGGACCTGGCGACCCTGCTGCGCTGGCTGGAGGAGGCCGGGCTGACCTACGTGGTCGCCGCCTCCGGATCCGCTGGCGGACGGCACGTATGGGTCACCGCGGCGACACCGCTGGACGCGGTGCTGGTCGCCTCCCTCGCGAAGGCCGCCGCGCTGCGCCTGCCCACCCTCGACCACGGCCTGCTGTGCAACCCAGCCACGGGCGCCGTCCGGCCGATCGGCGCCGCCCACCGCGACGGTGGCCGCAGCCAGCTGCAGACGCCGTTCGACCAGGAGCGGGCCGCCGCCCTGCTCACCCCCGCCACCTGCGGCAACGTGAGCGACGCCTTCGTCCGCCTCGCGCTCATCATCGACGCCGTCCCCGCGCCGCCCAGTGTCCGCGTACGGATGGTGCGCGAGCACCAGGTCGAGGTTCTCGACGACGAGCTGGGCCCCCGCCTCCCGGGCACACCGAACCCCGTACTGGACGACGAGACGTACAAGCTGCTCACCCGTCGGCCGGCCGACGACCAGGTGAGCGAAGTCCTCGCCTCGTTGCTGGTGAAGTTGGCACTGCGCCGCTGGACGTGGCCCATGGTCGAGCGGCTGCTGAGCGAGCGCCGCCACCGTGAGGGCGCCCTGCTGCACGCCTGCACCAGCACCCGACGTGGCCCCCTGCGCACCCTCCTGACGGACACCCAGGCCCGCGAAAAGCTCACCCGCCAGTGGGAGCGCTGCGTGGCGTACGCGGCCACCCTGCCGCTCACCGAGGACTCCCTGGAGTGGACCGAGACCATCAGCGATGTCGTCGCCCTGGTCGAGCAGGTCCAACAGGCCGCGGACGCGATGCCCGAACGCTGGGCCACCGAGTCCGGCCCCGCCGACCGCGCCGCCCTGGACCTGCGCTGCCTGCTCGCGCTGCGCTCCGGCACCACGGTGCTCGCCCTCGACGTCCGCCGGGCGGCGTTGGCCACCGGCCACGGCCGCTCCACCATGCACCGCGCCCAAGCCCGCCTCACCCTCGACAGCTGGCTGGGTGCCCGCACATCCGACGGCCCCGCCGGCACCCACGAACTGCTCCCGGTCACCGCTTCGCACCCAGGATTCATCCTCGTTGCACGGGGTGGGACACAAGGAACCCCGCCCCCGGTAGGGGAGCGGCGGGCCACCCTGATCTCTCGACTCCAGACTCGTCTCGCCGCTGGTCAGGCCGACGTTTTCTCCTACGGCCGCCCTACCCTGTCCCATGCTGGAGGACTCGGTCACCATGCTGGTCGCGTCTACCAGCAGCTGGTCGAGCGTGCCGAACGGCCCCTGAGCCTCTCCGAGATGTGTGAATTGACCGGGTACGCTCCGCGTACTGCCGCCAAGCACCTGGCCCGCATGCGGGATGTGATGGTCGCTACGCGCGCTGTGATGACGGTCCACCATGAGTGCCCCACCTGCCAGGCCGCGCCCGGCGAACGGTGCCGTACGGCTGCCGGCACCGTCTTGCGCCGTCGAGGAGTCGACCAGCACATGGCCCGGCGCACCCTCGCGGCCGACCGCTCCGGAACCCCCTACTACCGCCCCCGGCCCGGATCCCTGGTCGCCGCGGCGAAGGTCCTGGGAACGTACGGCCGTCTCGCCGCCCGTGCTCGCTGGTATGCCGTCGAGATCGAGCTGTACCGCTGGTGGCAGCAGGAAGAGGCGTGGATGCGGGCCCCCAAGCAGGGCATCCGCACAGGAATTCAGACCCACGACGAGCAGGCGGCCCTGACCCTCACCACGCTGCCCCGTCAGCCCCGGCGACGCTACCCCCGAGGAGCCGACGGCCGAGGCGACCACCAGGCAGCCAAGGCCCGCATCGAGCGCCGTATCGCGACGGCCTGACCCCTCGCGCAGCTGCGCAGTCCGTTGATCTCCAGAGTCACCCCGACCACAGGGCTTGTTATTACCCACCCGAGATAACCGGAACGTCAACTCTGAGTTTCCTGCACCCTCTTGAGAGACATGCAGGGGAATCCATTTACGGCCCGCACAAGCACCAGCCGACCGATACTTGCTCAGGCCCCTGGCCCTGGGCGCTGTGCTGCTGACGGTGTTCGCCGAGACCCACCCCTTGTGGGACCAGTGGGCGCAGAAGAGCCGGGACGCCTACCCGGACGGCACCCCGGTCGAAGAGACCGAGCCGCGCCCGGGCAGCCGACGATGACAGCAAGCCAGTTGGGACGGCGCAGCGTTGCCCGCCACGTCGCTTCTCTCAGGCTTGGGAGACGACTGGACGCGGCGGGCGCCACTTTTCCCAGCTCAGCGGCATGACTCGTTCGGTGCAGTGTGCGCGACAGGTGTCGTGGATGCAGCCAGCAGCTGGGGGACGGTCCAGATGTTCACGACCTCGACAGCGCAGGGGGCTTCTACTGCTTCCGATGCCAGACCCTGGCGCGCTGACCGTTCAGCGCTGGTGCCAGACCAGCGTGTAGCGCCAGAACAGTCGCCGACGCAGCCGTGCGCCGGGTAGTTCGTGGTGAGCGTTGCGCACGATGTCTGCGAAGTTCATGGTCGCCGGTCGGGTCGGGGCAGTCATCGAGGTCGGGCGCGGTGACTTGCGGCCCTTGTTCTTGATCCATGCCATGGCGACATTCGACGGAATGGCGGCGGCGTCGATCAGGTAGTCGCTCCGAAACTGCGGGCGGTAGAGACCGAGGACGACCAGGGTTCCGCCGGGCGCAAGGTGTTGTCGAAAGCGGGTTAGGGCGTCACTGAACGGCAGGTGATGGATGGTGGCGACACATGTGATGACGTCGTAGGGACCAGGGGGTATCTCGTTCAGTGCGTCTCCGACGGTGAAGGTCACCGGGGCTGCCGGGGCTGTGAGCTCCCGCGCGCGAGCGACGATGGCGGCATCGACGTCGATGCCGTGCACCACTTCAGCTCGTGAGGCCAGGAGCCTGGCAAGGTCACCGCTGCCCGATCCGACGTCCAGGGCGCTGTTGATGCGTTTTGGCAGCTGGCGCAGGATCAGCCGGTGGTAATGGGCGTTGTGGTCCCAGGGATGGGTGGCATGAAACTGCTCAAGTGCTCGAAGAATGCGGGTCAGCAGTGTCGTCATGGCGTGAGTCCATCAGAGGTCCGGTCGTCTGGGACACCATCGCCGGGCAACGGCTGACGCCGATGACGCCGTCAGCGGTTGAGCTGGGCCATCAGCTCGCGGTTCGCGGCGCGGGCGGCTTCGAGGTCCTCGTCCCGTTCGGCGAGTTCGCCGCGCAGATCGAGGATCTGCTGTTCCAGCTCGGTGGTCCGACGCGTGAGTGTCTCGATGTCGGCAGGGGCGCCGAGGCCGGAAGCTTCCCAGGCCGCTTGCCCCAGCGCCTCGGAGAGTCGCCGTTCGAGCCGGGTGATGTGCATGGACAGGCGGCCGTTTCGGGCCGTCAGATTCGCGACATCGGCCAGCAGTGACTGGCGGCTGACCTGCGTCCCGGCCGCCGTGCCGGGCGGCGGCTCGGAAGCGCGGGCGAGGACGGCAGCGTGCAGGTCACCGTGCCGGTGGATCAGACTGCGGTGGACGCCGGCGGTGCGGGCAACGGAGGAGACGGTGATCTCCTCGCCGTCCGCGGCCAGTTTGTCGAGGGCTTTGAGGACACGGGTCCGTCGCCGGGTGGAGTCCGCTGCCCTTGCTCGGGCCAGGTGGTTCGGTGATGAGCTCACGCGTCACGCTCCAGCCGCAGGTCCGGCTCCGGCGGGCGGACGCCGGGCATGCCCAGGGAGACAGCGCGGGTCTTGCGCAGGGTCCGCGTGGCCTCCGTGATCTGTTCGCGTTCGTCGTCGGTGAGCCCGTCGAGGTCGGTCTCGATGCGGCGGATCAGAGTGCGGATGCGCTTGATTTCCTCCTCGGAGGGAGTCGCCTCGGTGCGGGCCCAGGCGTCCAAGTCCGTTGCTGCGGTGAGGCGTTCGCGATCCCGGAGCAGGGTGTCGAGGTAGGTCCGCAGTTGCGGCAAGTACGACGGGTCGGTGCGGAAGTGGTCGCAGCCGACGCAGCGGAACCGGAACGGGCAGCCGTGGCCGCCGGCTTTGACGTTGCTCGGCTCGACGCAGATCCCGTAGGGGACGGACACCTGGCCGATCCGCAGGCGGGCGTGCTCGTGCTCCAGGAGCTGGCGGGCCTGGGTCCAGATCTTGTTGCCGTGCCGGTCGAATTGGTGCGAGACGAGTTTGTCGACCGCGGATCGAGTCCGCTTCTCGGTCACCCGATAGTAGGTTTGTGTAGTTTGCAACGATCTGTGACCCATGAGCTCGCGGAGCACATCGGGCAGGGTTCCGGCGTCGGCGTGCCGTTGGGCGTAGGAGTGCCGGTAGGAGTAGGGCACGACTTCTAACTTGGGGAACTCGGTGCCGTCAGCCAGCAGCAACGGGGGCATGGCGTTGACCCAACGCCGGTGGACGTTGCCGATGTGCTGCATCCGGAACGGCTGGGTGCCCTCGGAGTTCTGCCGGGGCCGCGGGAAGAGGACCAGCTTGGACAGCTCAGTGTCCGGGAAGCGGGCGCGGATGGCCTTCTTCTGCCGGACGATGATCTCCGCGGTGGAGTCCGGGATCGGCAGGCGGCAGCCGACACGGTTGTTCTTGAAGTCGGTGTAGACGAGCACGGATTTGCCGTGCTCGTCGGTCTCCAGACAGTCCCAGGGCAGGCACCCGATCTCGTCGGGGCGCCGGCCGGTGTCGACGAGGACCTCGATGGCGGCGCGCGCGTCGTCGCTGCCGTCGCGGATCTGGTCGAGGGTGGGCAGCCGCTCGCAGAGCTGGCTGAGGATCTCCTTCGGCAGGGCTCTGCCCGGTCCTTCCTCAGTCATGACCGGGGGCATGTCGTGCCTTCGCAGCGCGAAGTCGTCGGGCAGAGCGGCGAGGATCTCGCCGGGCCGGGTCAGGCCCAGGTCGCGGATTTCGCGCAGGAACCGGCCGGTGAAGCGGCAGATCGTCGTGCGGTGGAAGGCGCTGATCTCGCCGGTGTGTGCCAGATGAGCCACGTACTGCGTGAACGCCTCGATGTCGCTGCGGCCGAGCGCGGCCATGTCCGCTCCGCCGTCCTGACGGGAGCGGACCAGGCTCTGCGAGAGGTAACGAAGGCAGAGGATCATGTTGGAGAGGCCGTTGGGGATGTTCTTGCCGTAGCGGCGGGGGATCTCGTCCAGCACCCACGTCTTGCAGGCCCGCCGCATCCACTCCTGGTGCAACGGCGTGAAGTCCATCTTCCGCCACTGGCCCAGTCCGAAGGCGCCCATGTTCCAGACGTCCTTGATCTGCTCCAGCTCCGGCGTGGAGACGGCGGCCGCGAGTGTGCGGCGCATGCGGTTGGCCATACCCGCGAGATGGGTGTTGCGGGGGACCACGACGTCGTCGAACTGCTCGACGCGTTGCTCGCGCAGATGCCGGACGACGCCTCGCAGCAGGACGGGCGGGGTCTTGACCTCGGCGTCCGTGCGGGCCTGAAGGGCGTAGAGGATCTCGGCGGTCACCACGGCCGGCAGGCCCCGCAGGCTCAGCGCGGTGGACTCCGCCGTGCCGGGCTCGGTGCGGCACCACGTCTCGAAATCAGCGTCGGGGATCTGTGCCTCCTGCCACCTCACCCAGTGGGGAGGGCAGAACGGGTTCGAGCTGTTCGCCTGGTGCCGGTGGCAGGCGTCCACCGAGCACAGGCCGAAGCCCGGCAGCGGGCGAACGCGCGGGTCGGCGAAGAACTCTTCCAGCGGTGGCCGCCCCAGCTTCGTGAACAACTCGCGGTGGCGCATGCACATCTGCGTGCGGGACGACGTCCAGGGGCGTCGGCACTTGGGGACAGCGCACCCGCCCGAGATGTTGCTGATCTGTTTTGGCTCGGTGGCCAGGAAGTCTTCCGGCGTTTTGCCGCTTCGCTTCCAGACGCTGCGGCAGGCCGAGCACAACCCCAGTTCCGTCTTCCGGGCTGCTGCCCAGCAGCCGGAACGGGCGCAGATATGCATGCCGAGGAAAGGGTGGTCCGGTGAGGGCCGAAGGATCCGGGACTTCTCGTCCCAGTTCAGAACATCCAGCGTCTCCGGTCGGATCAGAGCCCGCAGCCGTTTCGCGCAGGCAGGCAGCAGATCCGATGCCGGAGCGGGCACCAGTTGCAGGGCCGTGGTCATCCGTTCCTCCTGGGAGCGAGAGCACCGACCCGTTCGACAGCGGACCGCAGGCGCTGCGGGTCGGGGTGCAGGTAGACCTCGGAGCTGGAGGCGTTCGCGTGGCCGAGCAGATCGGCGATCTCGTCCAGGACGGCGCCGGCGTCGGCGGCGTTGCTGGCAAATCCGTGCCGCAGGGCATGGGGGTGGACGCCATCGGCCAGTCCGGCCCTGCGCGAGAGCCGGCTGAACAGGTCGTTCAGGGCGCCGGGCGGCATGGGTGCCCCCAGCGGCGCTCGGAACAGATTCACCAGGACGAAGTCGCTCTTGCGGGCTTCGCGGCAGGCGTCTCGTTCGACGACGTACTGGTCGTAAGCCTGCACCAGCAGGAAGTCGACCGGGACGGCGCGCGAGCGCTTCGACTTCGCCCAGGCGCCGTTGTCGTTGTCCCGGCGCACGACGTGCAGGTGGGAGCCGGGAATCCGGCAGCCCAGCACGCTGGCGTCCAGGACGAAGTGGATGTCCTCACGCCGAAGGCCCACGGCCTCGCTCCGACGCAACCCGGCCCTGGCCAGCAGAAGAACGATGAACCGGTCCCGGGCCGAGCGGCAGACCCGCAGCAGGGCAAGGACATCCTCGTCGCTTGCGCGGCCGACCGGTTCGTCCGGCTCGGCGGCCCGGTGCCGGGCCTTGGCGTAGTAGCGCAGTCCGCTCCCCTCGCCGCGGGCCTGCATCGGCAGGTCACGGTCGTCGGCGACCTCGTAGAGCTGGGACAGCACGAACGCGGGCACCGTTCCCAGCGTCGTGGCGTGCGCGAGAAACTCGCGGACGCCGGCCAGCACGGTGTTGATCCGGCGCGGCCCGCGGACCGGTTCGCTCCCGGGCCCGGCCACCACCGGAGTGCCATCGCCGGGCGAGTACCGGAGCCAGAACATGAAGCTGCCCAGGCGGCCCGCCGCCGTCGTCCAGTCCCGCCCGGTGCACCCGCACCACGTCAGGTAGAGCGCGACCGCCCCGGCGTATGTACGCGTGGTCGACTCGGCCTGATCACGACCAAAGCGCACATGCCGCAAGAACTCGTCCGCCGCCGGTACGGGCGCCAGCCGGTCTTCGTCAAGCACGGTCCAGTACCGCTGCCCCGACGGCATGCGTACAGGGAAAGGGCGGAGTCTTCCGGAGACCGTCTGATGAGTCACGAGCCTTCAACGACAACTCCGACGTGCACGACACGGCGACGCGAACCGTCGTACACAGCAACCCTCTTGCGGGTGACGCGACAGTGCACGACGCACCTACAAACCAGAGAGAACGTCGTGACGTACACCGTCGGACAGATGGCGGCCACTGTCGTAGTCACCCGGACCCTGGGCTACCGCCTCCCGGTCAAGGCGCTGCTGGTCGGCGCCGCTATCAACGCCACGACCCACGCCCTGATCGACCGGCGCAAACCGCTGCTGTGGCTGGCGAAGCGGCTGGGCAAGGGCGGCTACGTCGATCACTGCACCGTGACCCGCGTCGCCGAGGACGGAACGGTCTACACCGAACAGTCCGGCCCGGGGACAGCGGTATTCGAGCTGGACCGTCTCTGCACTAAGCCCTGGGCCGACCGCCGGCTGGGGGTGCCCCTGACCCGGCATCACGGCAACGCTGCAGGCCAGCTCGGCCACTGTGGCGCGCAGGGGCGCCAAGCTACCGCCTTCCCTCGCTGCCGCTTAGTCAGTTGCTATGGGAGGCCGGTGGCTGATCACAGTGGTGGGTTGCTCCTGGTGCTGGTTGGTGTGCCGCTGTTGTCCGCGGCTGGACGGTGGCGCACCTTCCACGGTTGTGGTTGATCATCCGAGCCAAGTTGGTACCCCATCACCTGATACCAGCGGCTATGACGGCTGACGTCACGCATCAGGCGACAGCAGCACCTGGTACGAGCGGCTGCGGTGCGGGGCGTGCGTGACGATCCCACGCCGCTCCATCGTCTTGAGGTGGTAGGCGACCGTCGAAGCGCTCAGTCCGACCGCCGCCGCGATCTCCCGTATCGACGGCGGATACCCGACGTCGTCGGCCAGCCACCGGATGGCCCCCGCGATCTTGCCCTGGGTGTCGGTCATGAAGGCGGTCATCGTCTGACCTCAGGCTCCGGCTCCCACGCCTGCTGCTTCAGCGCCATCCGGGCGGCCGGCGCCCGGCCGGGGATGCTCGCCCAGTACGGATCGGTGGCGATCCGTACGGACAGTCGCTGCAGCGTGCGCCGCAGGACCGTGGTCTGGGAAGGGTTCTCCTCCTCAGCCAGCTGCCGGTATGCGGTGTACCAGTCGCGCTGAGCCTGCAGGAGGTCGGCGGGGAAGTCGTAGGGCGTCACCCCGGAATTGCATCACATGTTCGAATTGCGATGCAGCACACGTACGGGTGAACGTCGCTCTGTGGCCCCGGGCCCCGTGGTCACCGGTCGGCTCGCGCTGCCCGGACGGACGCCTCCAGCATGGTGAGCAGGTCTCCGGCCGGCTCCGGCTGAGGCGGTGCCTCGATCTGCCCACCGGTGATCTTGGCGTCGACCAGCTGCTCCAGCGCCTCGCGGTACCGGTCGCGAAGTTCCGCTGCCTCGACCCCGGCCAGCTCCCGCATCAGCAGTTCTGCCAGCTCCAGCTCCCGCTCCGTCACGGGAGTCGAGGGGGCCAGGTCCCCGGGATCACGCACTTCATCGGGCCACAGCAATGACTGCAGCAGCAGCGTTCCCTGGTGAGGGTGGACGGCTGCCAGGCGCTCGCGCGTCCGGATCGCCACCCGACAGATCGCCGCCGCTCCCGAGCGGGCGAGTGCAGCCGCCAGCAAGGTGTAGGGCCGCTCCGCCGCGTTTCCGGCTGGGCCCACGTAGTACGACTTGCCGCTGTAGCTGATCGGGTCCACGTCAGCCAGAGGCACAAACCCCAGCACCTGCGCGGTGTGGCGGGTGGGCAGTGGCAGGTGGTCCAGGTCCTCGTCGGTCAGCGGGACCAGCCGGCCGTCCGGCAGCTCGTATCCGCGCCCGACGTCCTCCAGGCCGAGCTCCTGCCCGTCCCGCTCACAGACCCGCCGGTGGCGCACCCGCCCGCCGTCTCCCTTGTGCATCTCCCGAAGACGCACGGCGTGCTCCTCCGTCGCGCTGTAGAGCCGGACGGGCAAGACGACAAGTCCGAACGTCAGCGCCCCGGTCCACACCGCCCGCGGGGGTGAGCTGCTGCTCATACCTCCACCCTCCGGCCGATGCCGCGCAGCCGCACTGCGGGGTCGAGATGTCCGCCCAGGGCGAAGTCCGCCAGGCGAAGCCCAAGGCCCGACGCACAACGCGATCACCTGCTGCCGCGGACGTAGCGACCGCCCCGGCCCACCTGATCGGCGACAACCACACGGCGAACGGGACCAAGACGGCATTTGTTATGTCAGATGTAAACTGACATGAAGTTGGTTGTCAGGCATAGACTGACGTCATGGAACGTTTCGACGATGACCACCTCAACTACAGCCGGCAGGCCCTCGCCCGCCTCGTACTCAGCGACGCCTCGCATGCCCTCGCCGAGCAGGCCACCGCCAACATCGGAACCCGCCACGACACCGGGGCACACCGCGGCGAGTTCATCGAGCAGGCCATGCACCTGGTCGAACAGGCCCAGGAGGTACTGCAGGCCGCCGTGCTCTACGAACGCGAGAAGGGCCTGAGCTGGGACGCCATCGGCGAAGCCCTCGGCGGCATCACCCGCCAGTCCGCCCACGCCAAGTACGCCGAAGCCGAGGCCCAATGGCGCCGCGGCGTGGTCAACCCGATCACCCGGCCGACCACGCCCAAGGGACTCGCGTCGCTCAACGCGCCCGAGGCCGCCTACCAGCCCACAGCCACCGCCCGGCGCCTCGACAAGTGGCTGCGCGAACACGGCCGGCCCGCCGAGCAGCAGGACGAGCACCCCGTCAGCGGGCACCTGCCCACGCTCACCACCTCCGCCGCGATCAGCCAGCTGCTCGACGCGATCCGGCACGCCACCCAGCACCGGACCCAGGGCGAGGACCTCGCCAGGCTCTTCGACCGCAAGGCCGAACTGATGGATCGCATCGCCACCGAGGAAGGCCGTGAGGACGCACGGGAGATGGCCGCCGGCGCCCGCGCTCGGGCCGCCGAAATCCGCAGCCAACAGACCTGACCGACCGCGGAGCTGTGCACTGATGCCGTGTCAGTGCACAGCGCTACCGTCCCAGTACAGGCAGCAACAGCCCAACACAGAGGGGGACGTTCATGACCACCGCACCAGGACGCCGAGGCGGAGCAGGCGCCAGCGCCCGGAAAGTCGCCGAGGCTGCCCGTGTCGCCGAGCGGCTCGAGCAGCACCGCCGCGCCAAGGTCGCGCTGCCCGCCACCGCGGTGTGCGCCGCCGTCTTCGGCTACGCCGCCGCCACGGCGACCGTGTGGCAGGTCGGCCTGGCCGTCGCCCTGGGCATCGTGGCGTACGGCGTCCGGCAGACCTACCGCCGCGCGGGCAATTCCTGGGCCAAGGGCGCGGCCGGCGAAGTGGCCACCGCCCGATTACTGGCTCCGCTCGCCCGCCGCGGCTATGCCGTGCTGCACGACCGGGCCATCCCCGGCAGCCGGGCCAACCTCGACCACCTGGTCGCGGGCCCCGCTGGGGTGGCGTATGTGGACACGAAGGCGTGGCTCTCGAAGCGGTCGAAGGTGAGGGTCGAGGGCGGCACGCTGCGGTACGGCCGCTATGACCAGACCCGCGCGCTGGAGACCGTCATCTGGGAGGCGCAACAGGCTGCCCGGGTACTGGGCTGCGAAGTGCGGCCGTTCATCGCCGTCCACGGTGCCAAGGTCCCAGGTCCCCGCGGCCGGGTCGAGGTGAAGGGCGTGACCATCGTGTCGGCGAAGAAGCTGCCGCGTCTGCTGCAGAGCCTGATGCCGCAGCCCGGCTGGACCGCGGACCGCATCACCGCCGTCGAGCAGCTCGCCGAGCGGCGCCTGCCACCGCACGGTGGCTGACCGTACGGCCGCCACGACGAAGGGCCCGGCGTCGCCGGGCCCTTCCTGTTGCCCGGTTCAGCCGTCGCGGCCCAGGTCGAGCAGCTGCCGCAGGTTCTCCCCCGCCGCCCACCGCTGCAGCTGGGCGCGGTCGACCAGGTGCACGTTGTTCCTCGCCGCCCACACCACCCGCCCCCGCGCGAACGCGCCGGAGGACACGATCAGCAGCAACGGCGAGGGCCCCTCCGGCTCCTCCGGCCCGTCGTCGTCTGGGGCCGCGCTCACCGGCCGCAGTGCAGCCGCCGGCCGCGGGCCATCCTGCCCCGCCGACTCGATGCCGCGCTCGAAGGCACAGCCCATGCGCCGGCCGTCGGGCCCGTTGCCCACCAGGTGCACGGTGCCGCGGTCGTTGACCAGTACCCCCTTAGCCGTCCAGCCGTCCCGGACCAGAAGGCGGCCGACGATCCGGCGGAACGCGCGGTCGTCCGCCGCGTCGATCTCGGCGAGCGTGAACCGGCGCCGGTTGCGGGCCGCGGCTGCTCGCCGGCGGCGAACCACCGTGCGGAAGGCGTAGAGGAAGGCCCCGGCGGCAAGCACTCCGGCCCACCAGCCCAGGCGCGACCAGGCCCAGCCGACGGCGAAGAGCGGTAAGGCGAGAGCGAGCAGCAGCGCGGCGAATGCAGGGGTGATCTCCCACCAGCGCGGTCCATACTCCCCGCGCAGGATCACCTGCAGTTCCTCGCGCTGCCGCCACGCGCGTCGCGTCCCCTCTGGAGACCGGCGCAGCGCCCACACAACGCTCACCCCCACCACCACCCCGTCGCCGTCCCTCTGACGCCCCATGTCATATCTGCCCGCCGAGGCATCCGTACAGCGGCGCCGCCGCGGACCAGACACCACGGCGGCTAGAACCCACCCACGGGAGCTAATAACAAGCCCTGTGGGCGGCTGGTCACCCAAATTTGGGTGACTCGGGTCCGTGCCTGCCTCCGCCCACGACGGTGCTGGGCGGTGCGCCCAAGACCGTTAGCCTCCGTGGCCCGCCGCGTGCGCGGCTGCAGCTGAGTCGGGGTGAGAAAGACGGCTGGCTACGGAGGGAGGGGAGGGGGTCGGGGCCCGGTATGCCGTCGACACCGCCGGAGTTGGGTGGCTCGCCGTACTCGTGCCGTCGCGGATGCGGGAGCGCGAGGAGACCGGTCCGTGCTCCGTGGCCGAGGGGGAGCTTTCTGCTACCGCGATGTGGCTGAGCCCGTCGTGGGCGCTCCGCTCAGCGCGCCACGTTGGCCCCACACGACCGTCCCGGCATCTCTGACGGGTCAGGTGACAATCACGGTTCCCCTGACAAGGTGAGTTGTCGACAACTAGGATTGTCCTCATGACGAGTAGTGAACCAACTGTCGACTGGGACCAGTTCATGCAACCGCTCGATCCCGCGTGGACCGAGCCGACCGAGGACCAGGTGCAGGACTTCCGTGGGCGCCTGGAGGACGTCGTCAGCACCCTGGCCCGATCGATCTCCGTGCGCGAGCAGCAGATGGGCGCTGGCCACCCGCACCTCGATCAGGTCGAGTTCACCCCCGACTGGCAACTGGCGATGGTGCGGGCCCTCCGCGAGACCAGGGACGCCGCCGAGGAGCTGAGTGAGAAGTTCGTCCGCGGCGCTGGCGCGGGCGGTATCAACTACCCGCAGCTGGGAGCCGCGTGGGGGATCTCCCGCCAGGCCGCACGCAAGCGGTGGCCCGGCGCCGTCGCGGCGGTCAACGGGTATGTGAGGAAGGAGCCGATCCACTTCGAGTCGTTCGGCGGGGAGGCCCGGGTCGTCTGGCACCCCGAGGAGGGTGGCTGGTGGTGGATCGCGACCGCCGCCAACCGCAAGACGCAGGAAGCCCCCGACGACCTCACGTACGACACGAGCGAAGAGGCCGCTGCCGCCGCCGGCGCGTTCCTCGCGACCAACACCACGACGGACGGAGCCAGCGCGTGAGCACCAAGACCACGACCACGACCCCGGCCGCCGACGCGTTCGCCCAGGCGCTCGCCGAACTCGCCGACGGATACCCGACCGACCCGGAAGGCGCCCCGCTCGTGACGGTCACGGTCACCGACCCGGCGACCGGCGAGCAGCACCAGGTCCCCATCGAGCCCGGACAGCTCGACTGGGTGACCACCCTGGTGCGGGGCCAGCTGGACGACTTCCGCAACGCGCACGCGGACGGCAGCGGCGCATGCGGACACTGCCGGGGCACCGGACTCACGGGCGGCACTGGTGGCGCCGCCGACATCGAGCCGCCCGCCGACGACGGGAGCCGCCCGTGAACGCCGTGATGTCCATCACGCCGCCCTGCCCGGAGTGCGTCACCCCGACCCAGGCGATCGAGGTGGAGGGCGAGCAGATCTGGCGCTGCCCGGCATGCGGGCGCCGTACCTACGGCACCGGCGACCGGCACGATGACGACCTTCCGCCGTACACCGAGACCGACACCGACGGCGCGGTCGTCTGCTTTCACGGCACCGGCGAGGTCGACGTCGAGGCGACGGGAGAGCTGGCCGCCCAGGACGACATCGGCGACGACGACCGGGACGTCGAGGAGGGCCAGGCGCCGGCGGGATGGGAACCCGAGGTGCGGGACGTCCGCGTGAAGGACCTCACCCACGTACTTGCCGGGGCGTGGGTGTGGATCTACGGCGACCCCGAGGGCTGGCGGTTCTTCACCAACGCGACGTACGACCCGGACGCCGGAGACACCACGGTCACCATCACCTACAGCGACGGGGAAGTGGTGCGCGAGGAGCCGTGGCCCCAGGCCCGTCTGGTGCACGCCGGACCCGAATCCGTCCCCACCGCGACCCGCCCCGGCCCCGCCGGGCTGGTGCCCCGGTGACCTTCCCCAGCGGGCAACGCCCCGTTCCCCACCCGGCGCGTGGGGAAGAGACCGCCGCTCTTCCCCACGGCAGGGAACCCGGCACCGGGGAAAGTGGGGAAGTCGACATGCCGTTCCCCGGTGGGGAAGACATGTCGATTTCCCCACCGGGGAACGGCGTGCCGTGGGGAACCCTGCTCGCCGATGGGGAAACCGTCGCCCGCTACTGGAGCCACGTCCTGTGCCGCGGGCCGGACGACTGCTGGTGGTGGACCGGCGGATTGAGCGACACAGGCCATGCGACCTTCCGCGCCGTCTCCCTGCCCGGCCACACCAGGCGCGGCACCGTCCCCGCCCACCTGTTCGGCTACCGCCTCGCCCAGGGCATCGATTCCATCCCGGCCGGCCTGGTGATCCGGCACCGGTGCGACGAGCCGCCGTGCCAGAACCCCGCCCACTGGCTGCTCGGCACCCGGGGCGACAACAACCGAGACGCCGCAAGTCGCCGCAGGTTGGCGGGCCACGCGCTCGCCGACGTACGGGGCGCGGCCGGCCGGGCGCGGGCGGTCCAAGCCGCCATCGCCACGGCCGACCCCGACCACCTCGACGAGGCGATCGCCGCCGCGCTCGCCGAGGGCAACCCGTCCGGCGCGCACCAGGACTCGCTCTTCTGACGACGCTCACCCGCCAGCCCCGGACCACCTGGTGGCCGGGGCTGGCGCGCGTGGGGAAGCCGGGGAACCCGGCCGTGGGGAACGGCCCCGGGGACGTGGGGCGTGCGACCCGCGACCGCTTTTCCCCGCCGCGGCTTCCCCACCGGATGGGGAAGCCGGCCGCCCCACGGCGGGTGGGAACTTTCACCGCCGGTGGGGAACTTCCCCACCGGGCCGGGCGGGGACGTACGCACGGGTGGGGAACTTCCCCACCGCCCCGACTTCCCCGACGCAGCCACGTTCCCCACTCCGCCGCGACTTCCCCACCGTTGGGGAAGTGGGGAAGGTCCGGCCTTCCCCACCCGCCACCGAAGCGCGGCCCAGCTTCCCCACGCGCGACGTGGTGGTGGGGAAGCTTCCCCACGTCGGTTACGCACCGTGGTCGCCGAACGGGTCGGCGGGGACGCTGGCCGCCGCGCTCGCGGGCCGGCCGAGCGCGAGTCCGCGGGCATCGTCGCGGCCGTTCCCCGGTAACAGTCGACCCCCGCCGGGAAGCCCGGCGGGGGTCGAAATCGTCGGTGCCGACCGTAGCGCACCCGCGCGGCCGGCGGCCAGCACCGCCTTCCGTTTGGGGCGACGGCCGGCCGTCGTGAGTCGCGCAGCGCGCGCCGCGACTTGGGCGCAGCCCCGTAGCCGCCGAGCGTCACATTTCGGTACAGACCGGCGCGCCGCGCCAAACCCGTGGTTCCAACCCCAGGCCCCCAGCGATCGCATGAAGGCCCCTCAAGAGGCAGACTCAAATGGGACATCCTGACCCTCTGCAGACCCAGGTCATAGGACCCCTTCTTTCCCCTGATCATCTAGACCGACTGCAGACCGTAGAACTCCATGTACCAACCACAATCCCTCACACCTATGCATCACGATCCAATGGCTGTTGTTGATCTTGAAAATCGCCTACTCTGAGTCAAGATGTTGAGCATCAGCGCAGGTTCAGACCCCGACTACCTCACCCGCGAGGTAGCGGCCGGCGCTGAGCACTACTACGCCCGCAGCGTCGAACTGCAGGGCGAACCGCCCGGCTACTGGCTCGGCGGCGACATCGACACCCTCGGGCTCGACGGCACGGTCAACAACGAGGTCTTCACCGACCTGTACAAGGACTGGATCGACCCGCGGAAGCGCGACGAGATGTACACCAAACTCGCCGCCATCCCGCACGAGGAAGGCACCCCCGAGTACGCCAAGGCCGAGAAGGCGATCCGCAAGGAAGCCCGGCTGGGGAACGCCCCGAAGAACTACCAGAAGAGCTACGAGAAGCGGTTCGCCGCCGCCCTGGACGACGCGCGCGCCAAGTCGCCGGGCGTCGAGCTGACTCCGGAGCGTGTCAAGGCGATCGAGCTGGACGTCCGCAAGCACTCGCCCAGCGCCAAGCTGTACTACGACCTCACCTTCAGCGCGCCGAAGTCCTGGTCGGTCTACCACGCTTCGCTGCAGGTGAAGGCCGCACAGTGCCGCGAAGCCGGCGACCTGGAGGGCGCGCAGCAGTTCACCGAGAAGGCCGACCGCGTCTGGGACGCGTGGAAGACCGGGGTGAAGGCCGGGCTGGAGGAGGTGGAGCGCGCGGCCGGCTACACCCGACTCGGTCACCACGGGGCGAAGGTCGAGGGCCGCTCCACCGGCCGCTTCGTCAAGGGTGAAGGCTTCATCGTCGCAGCGTGGGCCCAGCACACGAGCCGTGACGACGACCCTCAACTCCACGTCCACGCCACCGTCCTCAACAAGATCCGGGCCATCGAGACCGACCCGGTCACCGGGGAAGAACGCGAGGTCTGGGCGTCGATCGACGGCCAGGGGCTCTGGGCGAACAAGCAGTACATCGGGCACCTCGCCGAGCGGATCGCCGAGCAGGAGCTGGAGCGCACCGAGGGCGTGCGGTTCATGACCCGGCCGGACGGCGCGGCCCGCGAGATCGTCGGTATCGACCAGGACCTGCGCGACGGGTTCAGCTCCCGCCGCGTCGCCATCAAGGCCGAGGTCGCCGAGGTCGCCAAGGCGTACGAGGAGCGGTACGGCAGCGCGCCGAGCCCGTATGTGCTGGCCCGGATGTCCGAGGACATCACGCTGCAGCAGCGCAAGGCCAAGAAGCACGACGCCACCACCCGTGAGCAGCTGCTGGACCGGTGGGAGTCGTTCAGCAAGGAACGGTTCCGTGACTCGCTGGCCAACGTGCCCGACGAGGTTGCCTACCACTCGCAGCTGCACGACCTGCACCGGCCGTACAAGGAGTTCGACCCCGAGATCATCCAGCAGCGCGCGGTTGCCGCCGTCCAGGAGCAGAAGCCCACCTGGCGACGCGCTGACCTGCTCGTTGAGCTGAACCGGCAGCTCCCCGACACCTTGGGCGGGATGGAGGCTCACGAGGTCACCGAGCTGCTCAACACGCTCGCCGACCAGGCCCTGGACCCGAGCAACGACAACGGCGTGGTGTGCGCGACCGCCCCGCACCTGGTCGAGATCCCTGCCGAGCTGCAGCGCGCCGACGGGTCGTTCGTCTACGAGCCGGCCGACAACAACGTGAACCGGTTCGCCACCGAGCGGCACATCGCGACCGAGGAGCGGATGCGCACCTTCGCGGGCGAGCGCGGCGCCCCCTGCGTACCCGCCGACCTGGTCGAGGAGGTCATCGAGAAGCGCGGACTCAAGGGGAAGCAGGCCGACTTCGTCCGGGCCGCCGCGACCTCCGGGCGCAAGGCCGACCTGCTGGTCGGCCCGGCCGGCGCGGGCAAGTCCTTCACCCTCGCGGCGCTGACCGAGGTCTGGGAGGCACACGAGGGCGGGAAGGTCATCGGCCTCGCCAGCGGCGAGCGCGCCGCCCAGGTCCTCGCGGACGAGGGCATCGACAACGTGGCGAACATCAGCAAGCTGCTCAAGGTCCACGACGATCTCGCCGCAGGCAAGACGGTCGAGGACGCCGAGAAGTACCGGATTCCTCGCGGCGCTCTGGTCATCGCCGACGAGGCTGGCATGACCAACACCCGCGACCTGGACCGCGTCCGGGCCCTGTGCGAGGCCAGCGGCGCGAAGATGGTCATGAGCGGTGACCACCACCAGCTCGCCGCCGTTGGCGCGGGCGGAGTGTTCGGCTGGCTCGCCGAGGACATGCCGGGGGTCCACACGCTGGAGGAGGTCCGGCGCTTCCGGGACACCGACGCGTGGGGCAACAAGACCGTCCGCCAGTGGGAGGCCGAGGCATCCCTCCAGCTGCGCGACGGCGACTCCGAGTGTCTTGCCGAGTACGAGCTGCACGGACGATTCCGCGGCGGCAGCGCCGAGGAGATGAAGGAGCGCGCGTACCAGGCGTGGGTCACCGACCGGCTCAACAACCGCAACCCGCTGCTGGTCGCCCCCGACAACGAGACGGCCGCCGAACTCTCCGCACGCGCCCGCGCCGACCTGGTCCGCGCCGACAAGGTCGACGAGGAAGGCATCACCCTGCGCACCGGGCGGATGTACGGCGTCGAGACGAAGGCGGGCCGCGGCGACCTCATCCAGATGCGCCGCAACAACCGCCACATCGAAGGCGAGAGCGGCCAGTTCGCCACCAACCGGCTGACCGCGAAGGTCACCGGCATCAGCGACAACGGCGCGTTGATGGTGCAGCTGGAGGACGGCTCGCGGATGCACCTGCCTGCGGCCTACGTCCAGGAGTACGTCGAGCTGGCTTACGCGAGCACTGTGCACGGTGCTCAGGGCCGCACCGTCGGCCCCTGCCACTCCCTGGTCGACGAGCAGACCTCCCTCGAAGCGCTGTACGTCAGCCTTACCCGAGGCGAGGACGGAAACTGGGCCTACGTCATCACCCACCGCCAGGGCGACGGCATCAAGCAGGAGGACATCCCGCACCACCTCTCCGTGCTCAACGGCACGCTGCAGCGCAGCGGGATGCAGCAGACTGCCAGCCAGGCGATCGAGGCCGAGCTGGAGCGCCGCGAGCGGCTCGACGTGCTGGAGCCCGTGTGGTCCGGCGTCAAGGACCAGGACGCCGAGAAGCGCTTCGGCAAGGCCCTGCTCGACGCACTGGGGCCTGAGGCGTACGCGCAGTGCACCACCGAGGAGGCGTACGGCTCCCTGATGAGGCTGGCGCGGGAGGTCGAGGAGAAGGGATTCGACGCCGAAGACCTGCTGGTGCGTACCGCCCGGTCGCGCGAGCTGGACACCGCCGACGACTCCAGCAAGGTGCTGCACCACCGCCTCAAGCAGGCGTACCGGCTGGTGGAGCGGGACCAGGTCAACGCGGAGAAGGCCGAGCAACGCGCCGCGCTCACTGAGCAGGAGCAGAAGGTCGACGCCGCGGCCCAGGCCGGGAACGTCACGGTGGATCCGGATGAGGTGCCGCAGCTGCTCGCCGCTGCCGAGGAGGCCGCCCGCCTCCACTCGCACCAGGACGAGCTGCTGCAGCAGGCCCTCGCCGTCCAGACGGGGATGGAGGTCCTGCACGCGCCGGTCGGCGAGGAGGCCCGCCAGCAGCAGGGGACGGCCTGGATTGAGGCCGCGACCGCCGAGCCGCTCGACCAGGAGCAGCTGGCGCAACTGGTCGGCACCCCCGAGCCGGAGCCGGCCGACCTGTTTGCCGAGCATCACGCCGGTCTGCTCCAGCAGACGCTCGCCTACCAGGAGCACGTCGAGGTTCTGCACGCCGGCCAGGACAACGAGGTCAAGCAGCAGCAGGCCGCGGAACGCGAGGCACAGCTGGAGGCCACGGACTCGTACACCGCTCGCACTCCCGAGTTCGCTGGCGACGTGGGGCGGTTCATGCATGAGTGGGCCGAGTTGATGGACCACCGCACCGAGCAGCTGGGCGAGCGCGTCGCCGAGGAACAGCCGCAGTGGGCGATCGACCGTCTGGGCGAGGTCCCTGACGACCCGATCAAGCGGGCTGAGTGGGAGCGTCGCGCCGGCCGCGTTGAGCGCTACCGCGAGGCGCACGGCTACGACCAGGCGGCCGACGCCATTGGGCAGGCCCCGCCGGCGGGCGCCGTCGAGGCACGGGCCGACTGGGAGCGGGCCCGCCGTGCCCTGGGCGTGCCAGACGAGCTGGCCGACATCTCCCGCGCCAGCGAGGAGACCTTGCGTCAGACCATCGAGCGGGCCGAGCGCGAGGAGGAGTGGGCGCCGCCCTACGTCGCTGACGACATGCAGAAGGCGTACACGGCGCAGCGCGACTACGCCGACCAGGCCGTGCAGATGGAACTGCGCGCCCAGGAGATGGCGGAGAAGGAAGCGGCCGAGCACACCGGGCGCGTCACCCAGGCAATGGGCGAGTTCGCGACTGCGGGAGGCTACAACGAGAACCAGCAGGCCCTCGCCCAGGCGATGGCGATCCAGCAGGTGCCCACCCTGCAGGCCGAGATCGACCCGAGCGACCTGGTGCGCGACACCCTCGATCGCGCCGAGGCGAGCCGCAGCATCGCCGAGACGATGGGCGACCGCGCCCAGAAGTTCCAGGAAGTCCACGAGGTCCGCGAGGGGTGGCACGCTGAGACGCAGCAGGTGCGCGACGAGGCGGAGTACGCGCGGGCCGAACTGGAGCGCCGCAACTCCGTTGAGCCGGAAGTCGACGAGCCCGCCACCCCGGCCGCGCCGCCCGCCGAGCCGAGGCCGCAGCCGTCGGTCGAAGAAGAGCTGATGCAGGCGATGGAGCAGGCCCGCCAGGCGCAGCTGATCCTCGAACAGCGCGCCCAGGAGCGGGAGCAGGAGGCCCAGCGGGAGCGCGAGGCACAGCCGCAGGCAGAGGAACTGGACCGGGAGCGCCGCGACACCGGCATCGACTACGAGGCCCAGTACGAGCGACTGGGCCAGGAACTGGCCGGGCACGTCGACATCGAGCCCACGGCTGGCGCACCCGCTGAGCCCGAGCCGGAGCCTGCCATGGCGCCGGCGCCGGAGCCTCCTGCACCGCCCATGCCGGACTTCACGCCCGACATCGACATGTAGGACACGGGCCAGCGGGCACCCGCTGGCCTCTCCATTTCCTAGTCCCGTGTCCGAGCCGCCCGCTACCTTGACGCTATGGCGGAGACATCGTGGTGGAACCGGGGCAACACCCAGCCGACCCAAGCGCCTGCACGGGACCTGCCTGCCGGCGTCACGCGCTCACGCGGCGAGCTGGAGAAGCTGCGCGACGACGCTGTGGCCTCTCAGGCGCGGGAACCGGGCGACGTCCGCATGATGTGGTGCTCCCCCGACGGGGTGGCGAGCGCCCTGGAGGCCATCATCCACACCACCCGATGGCTGCTCGGCGAGCGCGACGGGGCACCGATCTCCCGCACGCTGTATGACTACCCGGACCTGCCTGTCGGCAGGATCGCCGGACACGCCACCGACGCCATCTTCGAGGGCAGGTGGCCCGAGGTTTCCGAGTGGTACGCCGGCGGGGTGAAGCGGACCTTGGAATGGGCAACGTCCGTCGACAAGGAGCGCCCCATTTTCGAGTGAGAACCTGAGCCGAGCGTGCGGCCTGCCCCATCTGGGCAGGCCGCACGCCGTTTGGGGTGCACCGTGCGCGTGCTGGTGTGTTGATCTCAGGAGTAGCCATAGGGTCAGGTCATGCTCATCGCGAACGTGTCCCCCAGGACCATGGCCAAGACCACCGACACGGCGTGGCTCTCCCATGCCCTCGAGGAGGACGAGGAACAGTACGACGTCCTGGGGTACGACGCCGACCACTCCAAGCAGTTCCACAACTGGAGCAAAAAGGCGAAGGGCGACTTCCGGTTCCCGGTGCACCTGCAGGCGAGCGCCCAGTTCCACAAGGAGGTCGTGCCGCCGGCGGGGAAGACGATCGCGATGGTGGACTGCGGGCACTCCGAGAACCACCCGCACATCACGGACTCCGTGCTGCGGATTGCCGATCTGGTGATCCTGCACATGTCGCCGACCGGCGCGGACTGGGAACGGATCGTCGAGCCCCCGGACGCCACCCCCTTCATGGACATCCTCAAGCGAAGCGCCCCGCTGCGTGCCACGCGGAGGATGCCGCCGACCTGGGTGCTACTGAACCGCACCGTGGCGAATGCGTCCTCCACCGGCTACTACCGGGAGGAGATGACCAAGGAGGGTTACGACGTCTTCACCACGGCCATCCCGCGCAGTGAAATGTTCGGGCAGTCTCTGGGCTTCCCGATCGTGGACGCCAGGAAGACAGCGTTCGGCTCGCTGGTGACCGAGATGAAGAAGCGGGGCCTGCTG
Source organism: Streptomyces natalensis ATCC 27448 (assembly GCF_000935125.1). GTDB lineage: Bacteria > Actinomycetota > Actinomycetes > Streptomycetales > Streptomycetaceae > Streptomyces > Streptomyces natalensis. Next base: position 25,682 of record NZ_JRKI01000033.1, read on the forward strand.
CCCGTCGAGGAGCGAGAGGAGCAGGCGGAGCAGTGAGCTACAAGAGGCAGATGGAGCAGCGGGCCCGCGAGCGCGCGGCCGAGCGTGAGGGACGGGAAGCCGAAGGCCAGCAGGGTGCCACCGCTGCCGTGCCCGCGCCGGGCGGCGAGGTAGACCCGCTGCAGAGCCCCGCTGCGGCAGCCGTCAACGAGGCGTACCGCCCGCAGCCGTTCACCCCGGACCTGATCCCTGAGCCGGAGAAGCTGGACGCCCAGGGACCGATGTCGGCCCAGGAGATCGACGAGCTGGCGCACTGCGAGGCCGCCTACACCAACGCCAACCAGGCCGAATGGCTCAAGTGGAAGGCCGCTCACGCGGTCCGCGAACGCAAGACCCACCGAGGCCCCGACGGCACCCGGACGTGGCCGGAGTACTGCGACGAGAAGTTCGGTGAGTCCGAGTCCGAGGTCAACCGGTCGATCCAGCAGTGGCCGCTGATGAAGGCGATTTCCGAGCAGTGGACGAGGCCGCTCGCGACTCCGGCCTCCCACGTCCAGGCGCTGCTGCCAGTGATCGAGGGCTACGGCCTGGAGGAGACAGCCCGCGACTACGTGACGCTGCGCACCTGGGCCGCCGAGAACAAGAAGCGCGTCACCGCAGCCGACCTGGAGACCTGGGTCGACAAGGCCCAGGCAGTTCAACAGCCGGGCGAGCGCCCGGCGCTGACTGCCGAGAACTGGATGGCAGCCCGGGAAGAGCGGGTCGAGAAGGCCAAGTCCACCAAGGCCCGCCCCGCGGCACAGCCCTCGCCCGGTACTCCTGCCGTCGGCGCAGCGGCCGGAGTCCAGACCGCCGGCGAGGAAGCGAGTCACCCAAATTTGGGTGACTCGGGGACCCCCGCCAGCGACGAGCAGCCGCACCAGGAACCGGATGACGCGCCTACCGAGGAGGCCCCCGGGCCGGGCGGGCCGGAAGGCGCCGGAGACCAGGAGACCGACGACGGCAAGGCCGACCAGGCGGCGAAGGTGTGGAGTGAGCTTGAGGGGATGCACAGCGCGATGGTGATGTCGGGCCTGCTGCAGCACGCCCGTACGGACACGCTCACCTCCATCGCGCAGACGGCACGAGCGATAGCCGAGGCTGCCGAAGAGGTCCTCAAAGAGCGGTAGCCGGCCCCGGACATGCCGATGGGGAGTCACCCAAATTTGGGTGACTCCCCATTCGTCTGGCAGCCCGGCCGGTCACTCAGCCGTGGCATCGTCCTTCTTCTCCGGCTCGGGCCGCCGGGCGATGTCCTTCTCCACCCGCTCGAAGAACCGGTGATCGACGAAGTCGTCGATGCCGAACGGCGCCGGCGGGGCCGCCGGGTCGGCCACCGGCACCGGGACAGGGTGCCGGGGCTTGGGCAGATCGTCGCTGGGGTAGCCGCACTCCTTCAGCTCCTTCTTGAGGACCTGCTCGACGTGCGGCCACCACCGCACGTGCCACTCCGCGGCCCGGGTCGGCGGGGCGTGCTGCTCGTACGCCCAGTGCCAGTACGCGCACAGCCACGTCAGCTGGATGCGCACCTGCTGGTGCCGGTACCAGCAGGGCTTCCAGACCGACTCGGCGTAGGTGGGCCACAGCACGTTCTGGCACCAGCTGGTCAACCAGTCCCACAGTTCCCGGGCCTGGTCCTGGTTGACGTCGTTCCAGTTCGGGGCGGTGCCCGGCGCCTGGGAGGGCTCTTCCTCAGGCTCCGCCTGCAATTGCTGGATCACCGCGACGACCGCGGCGAGCTGCTCCTTCAGGCCGCCCACCGAGGTGGCCATCTTCTCCTCGAAGGCGGCCAGCGTGGCGGCGAGCCGCTGCTCTTCGAGCGTCTTGACCCGGCCGTTGACGTCGGAGAGATCTCCCGTCAGGCGCAGCAGCATCTCCATGGGGTCGAGCTGCATCAGAAGGCCCCCATATCGTCGTCATCGTCGATGGCCGCGTTGTCCGTGCCGGTCTTGCGCAGCGGGATGGGCTGCTGCGCATCGGCCGGCCGGGCCGAGGGCTCGGGCTGCGGCGGGACCTGCTCCAGGTGACCCGTCGGCGCGTGGGCCGGCTTCTCCGGAACCACCGGAGGCTCAGCAGGCGGGACGACCTCGCCGAGGACCGTACGGGGGCCGCGGACGCCGTCGGTGGCCCAGCCGCTGGCCGCCGGGGCCGCCGTCCACGGGTTGGTGTCCATGGTTGGCTGCGCCCACGGCCCTTGCGGCTGTGGCGCCCACGGATCCTCGGTCGGCGTGACCCGCGGGTTCGTCGGGCCTGTCGCTGCTGCCGGGGTGTGAGGAGCGGCCGAGGTCGCGGCGGCCAGCTTGCGCTTGCGGGCCTTCAGTTCGGCCTTGGCCGCCTGCTTGTCCGACTTCTCGGCGCTCTTGATGTCCTTGCGGTCCCACACGGCGGTGAACTTCGCGACGACCGGGCCGCCCAGGTGCTTGCGCAGGACGAGGATCTCGCCCGGCTCCAGGTTCATGATGTCCGAGGCCGTCATGGTGTCCACCTCGACCTTGGTGTGCGACACGGACTCGCGCATCGTGCCGTTCTGGCCGGTGGGGGACGTCGAGCGCGACTCCCGCTTCTCCATGTGCTTGCCGCACAGCTTGGACAGCGAGTCGAGGTGCTCGTCGTTCGAGAGGCCGCCCAGGATCAGCTTCGTGCAGTTGTCCCAGATCGTCTGGTAGCCGTACTTGCCCCACCGCTCGTAGATCTGCGCCGGCGACTGGAACACGGCGTGGACGTTGATGCCCAGGCCGCGGCTGTCCGCCGTCCACAGCGGCAGCGGCACACTGCAGATCAGGGCTGCCTCGTCGAGGACCATGCTCCACGGCGGGTCCAGGCGCCCGCCGCGGTTCATGGGTGCCAGCGCGCGGGCGGTCTCATAGATCTCACCGGTCAGCGCGGTGAACAGCGGGCCGAGGGAGCCCATGCCGTCCTCACGGCCGAGCAGGTAGAGGGTGTCCCGCGAGTTCAGGTACGCGGCGATGTCGAACTGCGGCGTGCTCGCGTGGTGCGCAGCCTCGACGATCTTCTGGACGCGCGGCGAGTCCAAGAACATGAAGGTCTTGGCCAGCGTGCCGAACACGTTCTCCGAAGTCGTGGGCTTGCCCTCGACCTTCTGCGCCTGCACCAGGTCGTCTTTCCAGCCGCGCGGGGCGACCGGCCGGGTCGGGTTGGCCGGGTCGGGCTGCGCGTACTTCTCGAAGATCTCGATGGCCTCGAAGTTGCGGACGTTCTTGGACCAGCGGGCCACGTCCAGCAGGCTCCGGCCATCCGCGTCGGCCGCCCAGAGGAACGCTTTCAGCACGCTGTAGCTGGCGGTCAGCCAGAAGGTGCGGTTCTCCACACCCTTGGTCGCGTCGCTGCCTTCCAGCAGGTAGCGGGCCCGCCGCATGGACCGTTCGACGCCTTCCTCCGGGTCCGCGCAGCCGATGACCGGATCCCAGGCGATGTTCGAGTCGCGGCCGGCGATGCCCTGCGGGTTCCACAGCAGGATGCGGCCGACCCGGGCCCGCATCCTCTCCGTCCACTCCACGATGTCGAACTTCGTGGACGTCGCCAGGACTGCGCCCTCCGCGTCGATGATCCAGTTCGACAGCTTCGCCGTTTTGCCCGCGCCCATCGGAGCGAGCATCAGGGAGCTGTCCTCGATCGCCATGTACAGGTGCAGGCCCGTCCTGCGGTCCCGGCCGACGTACACGCCAACCGCATTCACCGGCACCTTGCGGCTGGGTACGTCCGCCAGGCTGGGGCGCAGCACCTTGCGTCGCTTGACCAGCTGTGCGCTGCCCATTGCCTTGCGCAGCTTGTGCTTGCTGGCGAAGCCGTCGTCGCGGGTGAAGTCGATGTCGCCGCGGAGCTTCAAGTACGCGGCGCCGACCAGTGCCAGGCTCATGGCGGAGGTCAGGAGCGGCTGCTGGACGAAGAGCGTGCCGCCCAGGTCGATGATGCCGCCGAAAACCTTGCCGAGGATCTCGCCGGGTCCCTCGGTGGTGTTCTCCGCCGCGAGAAAGGTGACGGGCGCGGCGAGCGCGGTCAGGCGCACCCCCTGCCGTCCGAAGTGTTCGGTGGAGAACAGCATGCTGTTGAGGGCATCGCCCTCGGTCGGCTCCCAGGCGGGTGCCGCATTGTCCGTCGCCATTTGGTCGCCGGTGGTGGTTGTGTTGGTCAGGGTGCCCTTACTGTTGTCGTTCACGAAGGTTCTCCTTCGGTCGGGAGTGGCCCCGGTGCCGTAGCCGCCAAGCTCAGAAAGCGCGGGGGCCACTCCAGTTGGTATACGTCGCGGGACTGACATTCGAGGCATTGCTACTGCCGATCGTTACGGACCTACCGCATGTGGTCACGCGGTTTCCCGCAGGGCGGGCTGGTGTGGGCACGCTGCCCGCCAGACCGGACACCCCGCCGCGCGCAGCCCACGGAGCGGGCATCGCGGACCGGGTGCCGGTGAGAGCGCCGGCCGTTCCTGCAGTGATCTGCACATCAGCCACGGTGAGGTGATCAGCCTGTGGATAGTGCACGCCGTTCGGCGAGGTCACTGCTCGACCCCGTGCCCGGCGGGTTCCGTTTCCTCACGCTGGCCCGGTACGTCAGGTTTTGCGTGCTCTGCTTCCTCGTTGGCGATGGCTCGCAAGTGCCTGCGGATCGCATCCGCACCCACGCTGAGGTCCGGTTCGAGGAGCGCGGCCAGCTGGTGCTGAGACAGCTCTCGCTGGTCTGGACTCAGCTTCTGGAGCAGGGAGCGGATCTGGGCCCGGGTGCCACCGCCGTTCGCCGGATCGATGCCCTGGTCCTTGCGGGGGGCGTCGATGCGGGCGTCCACCCCACGCGGCTTGGCTGACTTCGCCGAAACGCCGGCGGCCTGCTGCTCAACCACGGCCAGTCGCTCCTGCAGACGCACCACCTCATTGCGTGCTTCCTGGGCCTGGTCGGCCATCTCCCGCGCGGTGCGCTTGAGGTCTTCCTGCTCGTCCAGCGTGCGCTTGAGCCGCTCCTGCAGAGTCCCCTGCTGGCCTTCCAGTTCGCGAGCCCTGTCCTGCGCCTCCCGTACGTTTTCGTTCGCCCTGGCCAGCTCCTGGCGGGCGGTTTCGAGTTCGTCGGAGGTCTTCTTGTAGAGCTGTTCCGAGCTGGCGTCGTTGGACTCCAGACGCTCTCGCTCCTCGCGCAACAGGCTCAGCTTGTTCTGCTCCTCTTCCTGCTGCTTCGTGGCCGTCTCCACGGCCTCATCGGCCTGCTTCTTCGCCGTCTCGATCTCGCCCTTCAGGGCGTTGAGCTGCTTGGTGGCCTCCTCGATCTCCTTCTCGGTCTTCCGCCGGACCTTGTCGACCTCTGCAGCGCGGGCGTTGATCTCCTTGGCTCGGTTACTTGCCTCGACGAAGTCGGCGTTCGCCGCGATGTTCAGCTCTTCCATGACCTGCTTGGCCTTGCTGTCCGGCCCGTAGGTCAGGAGCGCCACGTCGTCCGTACGCGTCAGCCAGGCCATACGGCGCAGCAACTCCAGCGTCGCCGCCGGTTCGTGCAGGTCACCGCGCATCAGCATCTTCTGGGCGCGCTTGCGCGGGCCGCGGGTGCGCTTGGCAAGGGTGTCCAGCTCAGCCTGCAACTCGCCGAGCCGACGAGTCTTCTCACGACTGGACACTTCGCTCTTGAGAGCTTCGACCTGCCGCTGCAGGCCCTGCTGGCGCTCCAGGCTCAGCCGCAATTCGTAGGCGCGCTTGGCGGCTTTGCGACCGAGCGCCTTCTGCGCCATCTCACTGTTCTTCTCGCCCGGGTCGATGCCGGCCGCGCCGTAAATGGCCGCCCACACCTTGTGCCAGATCTTGATGACCAGACGGATCGGTCCGCCGCTGCCCTTGTCCTCCTCAACCTTCTCGCTGCCCGCCATGCGCTTGCGCAGCTCCAGCTCGATGACCCAGGCCGCAGCCGCAGGCATCACAGCCATGAACGGCGCGCTCACCGCGTTCGGGGCGTGCACGAAGTTCGCCGTGGCGCTCAGCGAGACCAGGCCCCAGGCCGTGCCGTGCATGAGCTTGTACTGCGGCGTCTTGCCCTTGCGCGGGTCGGCCGTCTGATACAGCAGCCGGAACAGCTGGAGTTCGAGCACGTCGAACATCGCGCAAAAGCCGATGGCGACGAGGAAGGGAAGCTCTGCGGTTCCCCTCGCGAATCCCCACAGGCCGTACAGGCTCACCAGGACGCCGCCCAGGGCGACGCGGCCGGCGGGCCCCATGCCTCCGAGCATCTGCGCAGCCTCAGCGCCCTCCGTCTCGCGGATGCGCTGCTGCTCCTCTGCCGCCCGCCTCCGGTCCGCGACGATCTTGCGGACCGTCAGGTACTGCACGAGCAGAAGGGCCAGCACCAGGACGACGGCGGTGACGATGAGCACCCACGACGGAGTCTCCGTCAGGACGCGTCGGGCGGTCCCGAACCAGTCGAGCTGACTGAACTCTCCTGCTGACCAGTAGGGGCCAGGGTCCGTAGTCTCACCGGGACGCATGATCATCCCTCGTCCTCTCTGAAGCCCGCGGGCCTCTTCTGTAGTTCCTTGATGTAGCCCAGCAGGTTGGTGCGCAGCTCCTCTTCGGTGTCCCCGACGAGGTGTTCGCGATGGGCCAGGATGGTGTCCACGGCGACGCGGATGACAGTGTTCGCGGTGATCCGTTCGCCCTTGTGCGTCCGTGCCGCCTGCAGCTCCCGCGCCACGACGTCCAGCTCGATCTGCTGGTCGCCTCTCAATTGCACGTATTTCGGGGAGAGCTGCTCGCGCGCCGCCTTCGCTGCCTCGCTGAGGTTCTTCGACGAGCGCCTCGCGGCCGGGTCCTGGGCCATGTTGTCGCCCCCTCGGGGTCTTGGAGTCAATGACCCCAAGAGACTATGACCTTGGATCTTCGGTGGGCCATGGCTGGCCCGGTCTTGGGCTATCCCCTGCACGGTCCCTCCTTTCGTGATGTTCCACGAAAAGAATCATACCTCAAGAGTCTTGAAGTTCAAGACTCTGGCGGTTAGTGTTCTCTGTGTAAGGCGAGAGGGCCAGGCACACAGCCCGGCCCTCTCAACCGGGGCTTGCCGGCCCCGGCTTTCCCCGGACAGGCGTGCGACCGCCTTCCGGTTTCGAGACACCCCTGAACTGGAGGGACATCCATGAGCAAGTTTGTCATCCGCAGCAGCATCTCCCCCTACCAGGTCGCCATGAGCGCCCCGGCTGTGCTCAGCACGACGCGGTACGTCCTCGCCGCCGGCATCTGGGGACCGGTCGTCAAGCGGCCGACGTGCTTGGACTGCCGCGACTTCGAGGCCGTCGTCACCCGCAACGGCGTGGTCACCTGCCCCAACACCGTGCACAGCGAGGCCAAGCCCCCGCTGCCGCTGCGCCCGCAGCCGCACGAGCGTGACGGCCGCCAGCCCGCCCCCGAGCCCGCCCGCCCTCACGCGCACAACGCCGCGCTGCTCGCCGGCTGACCGCCGTGGACTCCGCCGAGGCCCTGCGTCGCGCCGAGGAGATCGCCGCCGCCGATGCCTTGCGCCGCGCCCAGGAGGCCGCCGAGGCCGCCGAGCGCGCACGAGCTCTGCGCGAGGCCGCTGCCAGCGCGAACGGCTGACCCGTCACCTTCCGCTCGCCCCGGGCGGACACCGTCCGCCCGGGGCGAGCAGCACCCCTGCTCTTCTCCTGATCCGGAGGCTGCTGTGCGCACCCCTTCCAAGGTCACCACCATCCTGGCGACCTTCCTGTTCGTATCCCCTGCCACCGCCCGCGAGTTCGCCGACCCGGACACGGTCCTCGACCTCATCCACGAGCGTGCTGACCTGCTCGGTCCGGACGGTGCGAAGACTGCTCAAGCCCAGGTCGCCTACGAGTACGGCCGCCACCCCGACACGGCGTCTGCCCGGATGACCGCCTGCCTGGACGCCGTGGAAGCGGCCCACGTCACCACCCAGCTCCCGGCTCCCCGTACGGCGGTGTCCCGATGAGCCTCACCCGCGAACGCATCGTCGCCTGGCTGGCGACCCTGGCCGCCGTCCTGGTCGCGACCCTTGCCCTGCTCACTGGGGTGGGGCTGGGCAACCTCATCGGCGTCACCATCCTGACCTACATCACCGCCGTGGCCCTCGCCGCCTGGAAGGTCCCCCTCCTGCAGCCGCGCAAGGTCATCTCGGCGACCGGCCGCGGCGCGGTCGTCACCGCCGTGGTCATCGTCCTGCTGCTCATCAGTATCGGGCGCTCCGTCGCGGGGGTGATGAGCTGATGCGCGCTCTGACCATCCGCCAGCCCTACGCCGCCGCCATCGCCCACGCCGACAAGCGCATCGAAAACCGGGTTTGGCGGACCGCATACCGCGGCCCTCTGCTCATCCACGCCAGCCTGACGCCGGACCGCCGACCCGGACGCGGCGTGAGCGCCGTGGTGCGCGGACTGCAGCTGGACCTCGGGGCCGTGGTCGCCGTTGCCCGCCTCGCGAACTGCCACCCGGACGACGGGGCGTGCAGCCCTTGGTCCCTCCCCGGCCACTACCACCACGTGCTGGAAGACGTCACCGCGCTGCCTCTCCCGGTGCCCTGGAAGGGCGCTCAGGGGCTCTGGACCCCTCCCGACGCGCTGCTCGCGAGGGTCTGCCTGCAACTGGACGAGGCCAGGGTCTCTCGCCTGCTGGAGCAGGCGGAGCCGTGCTGACCCACGGACAAGAGCTCAGGGCCCAGCGGCTGGGCCGCTGGTGCCGTGAGGGCGAGCCCTGCCACGCGCGGGTGCTCGCCGAGCTGGCCTCCAGCGACAAGCAGCCGGCCCCAGCCACTGCCTGCGCCCCTGACCACGAGATGGAGATGTGACCCAGTGAACGACCCGCTCCCCTTCGACCCGACGCACTACCTACTCAGCCGCGAGCGCCGGATCACCGCCTCCACCATCGCCAACGTCGAACCGCTGCCGCCGGTCCGCAATCTCGCCCAGGTGCTGTGGGAGCACTTCGGGAGGATCGCGCCGGTCCTGATGACCACCGCGGCGACCGCGCTGGCGTGGGCGTGGCATGAGCAACTGCCCCAGGGGTCCGCCCAGCCGCTGTGGATCGGCGGTCTGCTGGCTGGCCTCGCCGCCACGGCCGGGACCATCTCGGCCGCCAAACAGAACGGCGACAAGCAGACCACCGCCTTCGCCTACGCCGCCGGCGGAACCCTTGCCCTACTCGGCATCGCAGCCTGGACCCCCCTCTGGCCGGCGCGAGCCCTGATGTGGCTGCTGAGCACCACCGCCGTCTACTCAGTTTGTGCCCCGCTGTGGCGCTCCGACCGACGCCTGGAACGCGAGCAGCGCCACGAGCAGGTCATGAAGGAGACGGAGAGCCGCACCAAACAGGCCCTCGCGGTCATCGACGGGTACAACCGGTCGGTCGAGGCGCAGTGGGCCTACCGCACGGAGGCCAAGCGGGTCGAGGCGATCAGCAAGACCGTCGAGGGACTGGTCGCTGCCAGCGCAGCCCGCGACGCCCACGCCGTGGCGCCGGGCGAGGAGCTGAACGTCGCCGCCCTGCTCAAGGCCGCGGGCCACGAGGCCCCGCACGAGCTGACCGCCGCCGAATGCGAGGAGCGCCAGGCGTGATTCACGAGCCCGATGCCCTCGCTCACGGCCAAGAGGTCGCCGCGCTGCTGCCGGTCCTCGCGCAGCTCGACCAGACCGCCACCGAGCTGGAGACCGGCCAGCACATCAGCGCCGCCCGGATCACCGCCTACGAGACGCAGGCCACCCACGCCCGGCACCTGCTCGACGCCCTCGGGACCAGCGCCACGGAAGTTGCCCAGGCCGAGAAGGCCCACCGCGGCGACGGCGACAAGGGCTTCGCCATCCGGGGCCTAGACCACGCCACCCACACCCGCCGGTTCGAGTCGACCGAGCCCGCAGTCAGCCAGCCGGACAAGGACCGCGACCGCGACGACGACCACGACATCGACCTGTAGCCGACCGAAGACCGCCAAGGCCCCGGCCAGCGGTGCCGGGACCCAGCCATTGCGAGGAGAGGAAGACATGCCGGACATCGAACCCACCCCCGCCGCCGAGTTCATCTACGACGACGACAGCTTCGCCGCGGACGCCGGCGAACTGGATCTGACGACGTGGGACGACGTCGACATCCAGGACACCCAGCGGGTCGGCACCACCCAGTACACCCGGGGCGTGCTCAAAGGCACCACGCAGGAACGCATCTGGGCCGAGTACGACTGGGGTCAGGGCCTGCGCAACACCGAGGAGGTCACCAACTCCCAGGAGATGAGCGGGAGCCGCGTCGAGAACGTCTGGAACGCGATCACCGGACCGCAGGCACCCACCGATACCGAGCAGCAGATCGACCACCAGAACACGGTCGTACTCAGTCAGCGGGCCGAGGAACTCAAGACGCTGACCGAGTACGAGCACGAGCTGGGCACGCCTGTCGGAACGCCGAGCGACCACGCGCGGCCGGAACCGCGGGTGCCGGAGCCCCAGGGCATCGAGCACGCCTACGATGACGACTTCGAGATGGACATGTGACAGCACCGCAGCAAGGAGCCCCGGCGGAAAGGCTCGCCGGGGCTTTTTGCGTGTGAGTACGGTGCTGTCTATGCAGATCAACGGGGTGGAACAGCAGCAACGAGGGCATGTGCTCCTGATCGCGGGAGACGTCGCTGTACGCCGCCGGACCGTGCAGGTCGAACCGTCAGCGAACCTGGCCGCGCTGTCCATCGTTCCCGTCCCCGTATTGCTGAACAGCACCGTCCCGAGCGACACCACGTACCTCGACGGCGCGCGGGACCAAAACGCCCTGCTGATGCGACTTCGGGCCGCCGCCGCGGCTCCAGGACCGCTGCTCATCTACCTCTCCGGGCGTCTCACCGTGGACCGCCGCGGCCGACAGCTCTACCTCGCGCTGGTCGGCACCACGTCCGCCACCGCCCGCTACACGGCACTGCCGTGGGAGTGGTTGGGCAACGAGCTGCGCAATCGCCCCGCTGGTCTGACCACCGTGATGTTTGACCTCGCCGCAGACAAGGCCACCTGGCCCCTGCTGCAGGAGTACGGCACGCTCCCGGCAGCGACCTCCGCCGAGGTGTACGGGGTGATTGTCCCGCCAGCCTTCAGCGGTGAAGGGACAAGCACATACACCCGGGAATGGATCAAGCAGCTGCGCTCAACTTCCGCCCGGCCCAGCAACGCCCGGCTGCACGCGCTCACCGTCTCCGCCGCCGCGCTGCCGCCAGGAACGCTGGTCATACCGGCCACCCGCGAAGTCAATGCCCCACCAGCCGAGCCTGACTACCAGCCGCCGATGACGAACGTGCAGCGGCTTCTCGCCGGCGACCTCTCCTTCCTGCCAGGCCGCCGCCGCATCGAGGAGCCCCCCGAGCTGGCACCGGGCCTTGAGCACCTGTCGCCCCCGCCCATCCAGCTCGACGAACCGACCCCTGAACCCCCGTACCCACATGCTCCAACCCCGCACCCGGCGACCAAACCGGAAGACGAGCACCCAGCACCACAGCCCCAGTCGCCACTTTCCCCGATCGCCCAGCACACGACTCCACCACCGGCCCAGGGCGCCTCGGTACATCCCGGCGACCAACCGACCCAGCAGCTGGTCCGGGGACCACGCCCGAATGCGGAGCCCGGACCACAGCAGCCGTACGCCTCCGTCCCAGCTCAGCCTCAGCCCGTGCAGCGGCCAGTCCCGGATCCGCTCCCACAGCAGCCCGCCCCGTACGAAACCCGGGAGCCGGACCCCCGGCCGCTGATCTGGCAAGCGGCCCAGGCTGGCCGACACGACCAGGCCGCGGAGATGGCCGCAGCATGGGAGCAGCAGTCACTGCGCCGGTATGGATACGAATCCCCCCAGGCCACTCAATGGGCGGAAATCCGGGCCGACCTCGCCAGGATCGCCAGCCGCTGGACACTCGCCACACAGCTGTGGGTGTCCGCGACACGCACTCGCCTCGCGCATCAGGCACCTGATGCCCCCGAGGTACTCAACGCCGCACGAGGGGCGCACTACTGCTGGAACCAGATCTCGGACGCCAAGGACGCGATAGAGACCGGGCCCGAGTTGATGAACCTCCTCCGACAGCTGCCTGCCCTGGACCCCCGGCACGTCTCGACAGCTCAAGCCCGGCTCCAACAGCTGCACAACCGCCCCATCAACCGGTGACCACCGCGCTCGGACCGAACCGCCACTGAAGGGGGCGCCATGGAGAAGGGCACCGAGCTGTGGTCCGGGGCATCGGAGGAGATGGCCGTTCCCCGTGCCGCTGGCGACCGCCAGCCGAATCGCCGGAAGAGGATTACCGGAGGGTAATAACAAGCCGTGCGGCCCTCGCGCTCCGCCTGGAAGCAACAGGCCAGAGCAGCCACCAGGGACGGAAGAGAACTCAGAGGGCGACCGGCGGCATCTCGGCGAGGACCGCCCTCCGCAGCTGCTCCAGCTTCGGCGGCAGCACCCCGGCGAACCCGTACCGGGCACGGCCCCGGCGGTAGCTGGTGATCAGCCCGTTCTCCTCCAACGGCATGCCGGGCGGACGGTTCAGCGTGGAGCCTTCCTCGCCCGGATGACCGTCGTGGTTGTGCCACAGGGAGACCCACAGTCGGCTGGTTCCGTGAGCTCGTTGGACCAGCTCTGCGCGCACCGGCAGCCAGCGGTCCAGCGCAGCCCGGCTCAGCGGCGACAGCTCGAACCAGTCGCCCTCACCGGCCTGGTCGCCACCCCCGCGCTGTGGGCGCCGCTCGACGTACACCGCGGTGTTCCCCGGGGCGAGGTCGTCCAGGCGCTGCGCGACGAGCTCGCCGGCGCGGGGGGCAGCGTCGAGGACCAGGGCGAGCACGGCGACCAACCGGATGCGTCCCGGCGTCATGGAGCCCGCGAGGTTCTGGTCGAGTTCGCGACGCAGGGTCGCAAGGTCCCCGAACTGCGGGGTGGGCTGCAACGGCAGCGCGCCGCCGCCGAGCTGGAGTACGGACAGGCCGAGCGCGTCGCGCAGCACGTCCAGGCACTGCCGGCGGATCTCGTTGGTCGAGACCGAGGTGCGCGGACGTTCCCCCTTCACCAGGCGGGTCCGCAGCGTTCCCGACTCCGCGAGCCGTACGTACGGGCCAAGGGCGTCTTCCTCAAGGAGCCGCCGCAGGCTTCGCCGGGCCTGGAACGGCAGGGCGCCACGGTCGAGGGCACGCTGCAGCTCGCCGCGGACCATGGCGAGTTGACGGCGGCGCGCCTCACCGACGACCAGGTCGTCGAGGAGCCTGTCCAGCGCGTTGATCGAGAGGTACTCCGGCACGCGCCCGATTGTCGCGTACGGCCTTCCCGCCTGCCCGGCACCAGATGGTTTTTGAACTTCTGAACCGTCCTACGCGGGCGGGCGCTGACCAGCGGAGGCCCTCCACCTTGCGGCCTGGGTCACGGATAGGAGTCCCGGGCCACGACGCGCCGCCTGTCCATACGCTGAGTCGCTCGGCAGGCCCGCTACGGTGTGAACAGGCAGGTGACAGTGCCCAGCCAGCACAGCGTGCAGTACCCGCCCGGGTGGCTTCCGGTGGCTCAGAGGGGCGACGCGTCCACCTGTAGGTAGAGAGAAGCCCCGCCCGGTCGGACTCGTCATCCGGCCGAGAGACGCCATACGTGCAGCGGGACTGCTTGTACTCCCCGGAGCGTGACGAACTTCGGGGATGAAGGGCACCCACGTCAACGTGGCTCGGCCGCCGGGCTGTCCGGTTTCTGTCGCACGTGACCGCGCCGTGCCTCACCCCGTTGGCTGAGCATGAGCGACGTGGACGAACGACTGCTGACGTTGGTGGACAACGCGATCTACAACGACGAGGAACGCCTGCCGCTGCTGACACTCGGCGAAGCGCGCGCCGCGGTCGAGCTGTTGCAACTACTGGCAGCGGCCCCGAGCGAAGGCGCTGTTGCTGCCCGCCATCTCGCAGGAAATCTGGCGCGCCGACTACCTGCCGACGGATGATCACAGAAGGTGCCGAGACGGCAGAGGCCAGAACCGCTGGAGGCGCGGCCCCTGCCGCCGGACGGGCTGAACCGGCGGCAGGGGCCCTCACGCCCTACTTCCGGCCGGGGAGGTTGATCTGGATGCCTCCACCCAGGGATCCGGCGCTGATGAGGGCGACGCCGACTGCCTCGTGGCCCGTCAGGCTAAGGACCACGCCGGTGGTGCAGAACGCTGCGGACAGTCCGGTCTTGGTCCAGCCGAGGGTGTCTCGGGCCTGGGGGCGCTCCGCGGGGGACTGGTCGGGCGTGTGGGGTTCCGGCTCCCTGCCGTGCGCCTGCGGGTCATCGGGCTGGTTGTTTGTGGTGGACATGGCAAACCTCTGTTTGTCGTGCGTGCGGAAGCACTCGGTGAATGGGTGGACGAACCTTCGACCGGCGGAGGGTTAGCCCCGCAAGTCCGGTTACTCGCCGCCCCAGTGGCGCCCCCGGGGCGAGCGAGCAGTGAGGAGACTGCACCGCTTCGGCGGCCGATTCGAGTTCTCGCGAATTTGCCACCCGAATCTGAAGGGTCGTCACTTTCAGCCGCCTCAAGTGCCCCCTGAACTGGGAACTTCGCCTTCCCCGCTTCTCGCGAACCGGTGATTGGGGCGGCGAAATCCGCTCACGACTGCGTTTCGCGAGCGCTTGAATCGGCCCGGCCGTCCTGGTAGGCGCCGCCGTTACACCGCCGCCGCCCTAGCCCCACAAGTCCCCTTCGCGCGCCCTACACGACGCGGGGGTTAGTTGCGCAACCCGGTGCCGACCAGCGCGTTCGGCCCCACGCCCGCATACGCCGAAGGGCCGGACGGATCGTCCGGCCCCTTGGGGTGCGCGTCGCCGTACGGCGACGGTCCCTCATAGCGCTTTCTGACTACCACGCTGATAGCTGTGACATGGACGTGCCTCTCGCCGACGCGAGCACGAGCGCCGCACTGCCGGTGGCGGCCATGATCGGAGTGGCAGGTGTTAGAAGAACTCCATGTCCCTCGCAAACAGGCGCAGGGCACCGCCGTGCGGACGTCCGGCTGCTTGTTACCTGTCCCGGTAGTGTCGGGTACTGGCCTGGCGCGCAGCACGTCGGCCACGGACACGGGCCGCGCGGGCTGCCCGCGCCAGGAGAAGCAGGTGCGGCAGGTCCTCTAGATCTTCTTCATCGACGCTCAACAGCACCGCGAGAGTGTCATCGCTCGGAATCACCCGATGGTTCAGGTAGCGCTGGATCTGATGACCGCTCACCGCCGTGTGCCACTCCTCATAGAAGTCGTCCCAAATCAGGACGCCCGGCAGGAGCCCCCGCGCTTCTAAGACCCTTCCCAGCTCGGCGGCGAAGCGCAGTTGTTCCGTCGGCGGCGGAATCGTCACGGGGGCGGCACGGTCGGCCGGCCACAGCCGCTCCCCCGCCAGATCGTCACGGCGGTCTATCCACTGGTTGGCTATCGCGACGGCCGGGGAATCGCTGGGCAGCTTCTGCACCCAGTTCCAGGGCCACGCTCCGGGGTCGGGCGTGAGTGGCGGTTCAACCGCCCACCACCGCAGCAAGGTCGACAAGGTTCTGGCTGACGGCAGCCGCAGTCCGGACAGCGCCGCGTAGAGGGCCGCTCGGGACACCTTCGGCTCGCGGGCCGAGATGTACGGGACGGTCGCCTTGCCAGCACTCAATTTGCGCAGGTCATGCGCGAATGCGGCGAGCTCGTCACGTCTCGGATCTACCGGGCGTTGGCGCGCTGGCATGGGACTGTCCTTCACCTCGTGAGGGCTGATTCCGCCTTGATGTCTCGCGACATCTTTCGACAGTAACCGCATGCTCAGTGGTGTGCGTAGGCTTCTGCGTGACGGCAAAACGGTGCCCGCTGACGGTAGTTCGCGAACGTCTGTCGGGGTGGGTGCCCCTGCGCCAACAGGTTGCCGTCACGCGTAGTCCTGACCGCCCGTATGACCGGAGGCCAAAAAAACGACCCCCTGCGCCAACAGGGGGCCGCTCATCGCGTAGTCCGACGGCCTTCAACCAGCACGAAGTGGAGAGAGCCATCAGTTCCATCCCAGAGCCTACGTTGCCCGCCGCACGTCCGTCGAGTCGGCAGCGGCCGCAAGGTCCTTCGTATGTGCAGCGTTTTCGTCATCTCCGTCCAGGGGCGCGCTTGCGGACGCTCGCTCGCACAGCCAGCCACGGCCTGGTCCGTGGCATCGCCGGTGCCATCGGCAGCGCCCTGGTGACTGGGGCCATCTGGTGGGCGCAGCAGCGCTGATGCCAGGCCCGCCTCGGGGCGGCAACAGGGCGCCACCGGCATGACGACGAACGGCCCCTCAATCGAGGGGCCGTTTCTGGGAACGGTGCAGGTCATGGCGCTGGCGTCTACTGCTGTTTGTCGTCCAGCGCAATCGCCCGCCGTGCCGCAGCGAGTTCGCGGTCCCGATCCTCGGGGCGGGGCCGATAGATCTCGTCCAGGCTATGGGCGGTCTCGTCGTAGACGACGGTGTTCTGCGCGTGCATCCACGCCACCACCCGCCGCAGGACGTCCTCGCGCGAGTAGTCGGTCGGGCGGGTCTTGCTGATCTGCTTGTTCAAGTGCCGCTCGTCACCGAGCTGGTACCGGATCTGGGCCAGATCCTTGCCGTCCAGCCGCTTGAGCACGGAGCGGACCGCAGGCGGCAGCCCTCGACGCCAGGGTTGGCCCGGCAGCGCCGCCTGCGCACCGGCCAGAGCCGTCCGTACGCGGGCCAGGGGCCGGGCCTCGAAGTGCTCCGCCTGCTCCCGGGCCTGCTCTGTCGCGTCGGTGAACGCTTCCGTGTCCTCGACAAGGAGGCGCCCGTCACCGACACGGCGGTCCAGTTCATCCAGCGTTGCGCTGCACGCGTTGCCCAGCTCTGCTGCAGCATGGGACAGACCCTCGACCGTCGCGGCGAGATCGGCGGGGGTATCGCCGCTGGCCTCCCAGTGCTGGCACATCAGCGCGTTCAGCCTGTCGCGGGCGTCCCAGGCCGGCGCGGCCGGAGTGCCCCGCACCGCCGGCCCCGCGGGGTTGCCCTGGTAGCCGTACACGGAGAAAGCCGCCTCGGGTACGGGCCCGACCAGGTTGGTGGTCACCGGCCGCTGCCGCTCGTCGTCCTGCTGCTCGGCGCCAGGCTGCGGCATCGTTCCACCTGGCTCCCGGCACCAGCCACCCGAACCCTGCCCCTGGGGGTATAGCTGCCCGAACGCCTTTGCCTCAGGGGTTCCTGAGTGCGCCATGAATTTCGGCTCGGCGCTGACCGCACCGGACGCGTGCGCCGTACGGCCCGCCCATTCCTGAAGGTCGAACAGGAGGTTCGACACCTGTCGTTCCGCCCGCCCCACGGGGTCGGTGGGCTCTTCCATAGCCTTTCGGGGCGGGGTGATGCGGTAGTCCTCCGTCAGGCGTTTGAAGGCGCCGAGGTGCAGCCAGGCGGCATGCAGTTGGCGGGCCATTTCCACGGCGACAGGCGCCGGCACTTCGGCCGCTGGTGTCTCGCGCAGCTTGGGCGCCTGCGCCTCCAGCTGTCGCTGAGCGTCCATGTACGCCCGGCTGGTGTGGTCCTTCGCGGCACGAGCCGCCTGCTTGCGAGCGCGGTCCTTTGGCACGGTGAGTCCCTTCTCGGCAGGGTCCACGCACCCCGCCGACAGGGAAGTGAAGGCAGCCACCGTAGGC
Organism: Streptomyces natalensis ATCC 27448; assembly: GCF_000935125.1. Taxonomy (GTDB): domain Bacteria; phylum Actinomycetota; class Actinomycetes; order Streptomycetales; family Streptomycetaceae; genus Streptomyces; species Streptomyces natalensis. The sequence goes on from NZ_JRKI01000033.1 coordinate 43,326, forward strand.
CGCGAGAAGGCATGAGTGTTCGGCGGAGTCGCGCGGTTCGGCGAACCTTGGCCCCACATCAGCACCGTGGCGTGGCACGGTACTGGGACGGGCGCGGGCAGGCGCGTAGCCCCCGAGATCCGGGGACTCTGCCACTGCTCACACGGTAGCGCCTGCCACTGACAGTGCGGGTCAGGACCGCGGAGCGGGCAGTGCTGGCCCGTCCCCTGCGATGAGGCGAACGGGATCGGGCTTGGGCTGTCCGCACAGCAGACAGGGCTCGCCGCGCCCGCGCTGGGCGTCCAGGCTGCGGATCAACTCCTCCATGACTCCGCGCATTTGGCGCATCGCGGTCCGCATAGGGTCGTCCGGATCGTCTTCCGGGATCTCGCCGTCCGACACGGTGTAGACCCGTGCGCCGTGTGCCCAGATGTACTGCAGGAGCGCCTCCTGCCGCACGAGCGCCGGGCCCAGGTGGGCGAGGGAGGCGACGAGGACACCGTCCACGGCCTTGTCCTGTACGAGCTGCAGTCCCTCCTGCCAGGCTTCACCGCCCTGTGCCTCGTGCACCGAGCGGACCACGGTGAAGCCGTTGCGCCGAGCCCAGCGGTGCCCGTCCCGGTCCTGCTGCGCATGGTCGTAGCTGGGCGACACCGACTCTGACAGCAGCAGTACGAGCCGCCGTCCGCCCTTCCCGTCCCTCGCCTGGTGGCTGATCACTGCTCCTCCCCGTGTGCCAGGGCGCCGGCGACATCGGCGGCGAGGCCGTAGCCGGGGCTGTCGTCGAGGAGTTCCTTGCGTCGGTTGTAGCGCTGGGTGGTGCGGCTGTCCTTGTGGTCGGCCCAGCGCTGCACCTTGTCCGGGCGCGCGTCCGGCTTCGCCAGCGCGTGGGTGATGGCGTCACCCTTGGTGCCGTGCGGGCCGCGCAGTGGCAGGCCGGCGCGCTTGGCCAGGGACTGCAGCAGCCGCCACACGGCCGGCTCGTCGAGCTGGCCGCCGCTGGCCGTGCAGAACAGCCAGCCGGTGGTCCGGCCGTCGAGGTAGTCCTGCAGCGCATCCCACGCCACGGGTGGGATGGGCTTCTTCTTCCGGCCGCCGCCCTTCATCTTCTCCAGGTGCAGCACCCGGTGCCCCTTGTCGTACCCCAGGTCCTCGACCCGGGCGTTGAGCAGGGAGTCGATGCGCAGGCAGCAGGTGTACAGGATGAGCAGCAGCGCGTACGCGCGCTTGCGGTACGCAGCGACCCGGTGGTGGTCCCGGGCGGTGACCACCAGGGTGGTCCACTCTTCCTCGGTGTAGCCGGGGGTGGGCGAGTAGTCCGGGTCGAGCACCGGCCGCTGCACCGCGTCGAACGGGTTCTTCACTCCCGCGTCGCTGGCCTTGTCCAGGTAGCTGAAGAAGGAGGAGGCCGCCGACAGGGCATTCGCCCGGGAGGCGTCCGAGTACGGCTTCCCGGTCCGGACCATCTCGCCGCGCCGGCCGCCCTTGACCCGCACCCAGGTGGGGGCCTTCTCCAGGTACAGCCGGAAGGTGTCCGCCAGGAGGAACTTGACCTGCAGCGGGTGACTGCCGTGGTCCCGGGCGAACTCCTCGAACACCTTGAAGCCCCGGGCGTACGACTTCTGCGTGTTCGCCGAGCGCTGGTGGGCGATCCAGGAGGCCGCGAGCGTCGGGAGCGGGTCGTCCTCGCCGTAGAGGGCGAGCAGGAAGTCGTACAGCTTCCGCGCGTGCTCGGGCCATTGGTCACGAGGGTCGCGGTGCAGAGTGTCCAGGGTCGCCCGCGGAGAGCGGACCAGGGCGGTGGCTGTCACCGGGCCGCCCGGTACCGGCGCACCGTGGCGAGGTTCTCCTGGGCCTCCCGCAGCGCGAGGGAGTCGACGGCAGTGCTGCGCCCGCTCCAGGCGCGGCGTTCCAGATGCTCGGCCTGCTCGGCGGTCCACGCCTCCAGGGCCTCCAGCGTTTCGCCGGAGAGCGGGACGTCCGGCGCGGTCCGGTCGAAGAGCAGCTCGGGAAACAGCTGCGGGTCGAAGACCCTGCCGGTGGCTCCGGCGTAGGTCTCGACGGCGCGCTGGAAGTGGTCCAGGTCGCTCGATTCACCCGTTTCCGGGGCATTCTGAGGCGGCGTCAGCATACCCACAGGATAACCGTAATTATCCTGTGCGTTTGTTCCGGCCACCCGCGCGGGTGAATCCAGCCAGAGTGTCAAGGATGCCCTGACGCATCTATCTGTCAGGGATACCCTGACGACATGGATGAAGCGAACGAACGGACCGAGCGGGAGCGGCCACCGGCCCTCGCCCCGGCCGACGAAGCGATGCTCGCCCGCGCACAGACGCTCCTGGAGATCGTCGAGTCGGCGCTGCGCGACGTCGCCCAGCCCTACCCGAGCGACGACCACGGCGGCCTGCTGCGCGACGCCCTGTTCGTGCAGGGCCTCGCCCAGCAACTGGTCGACCAGGCCGTCATCGCCGAACGCGAGCGCGGCGCCAGCTGGACCGCCCTCGGCAACGCCGCTGACATCTCCCGGCAGTCCGCCCACGAGCGCTGGAACACCAAGGTGGGCGCATGGGCCCTTACGGGCCGCCAGCGCAACGGCATCGGCCGCGGTCCCGCGGACCCGGCCGAGCACGCCCGCTACCTCGATCGGTGGCTGGACGCCCTGGTCGGCAAGGGCCCGGACGGGGTCAGCCGTCTGCTGCCCTCTCTGCACGATCAGGCGGCCCGCGACGAGGCCAACGCCCGCCGCACCGAGGTGAAGCAGCTCCAGGGGCGGGCGGAAGAACTCCGCAAGGAGTGCGACGCCGCGTACACCATGGCGATGGAAGCCACCGACACCGACGCCGCCGAGGACAAGCGCGCCGTGTGGGCGGCACGGCACTTCGCCCACGCGGAGGTCTACGACCGGCTCGCCGCCATCGAGGAACCCCTCGCCGCCGAACACCGCCGCCGCGCCACCACCCAGCGCAGCCTCGCGCAGGGCATCCTCCGGGGCCGCGCCCCGGCTGACGGCGCTGGCATGACGATCGCCTCCGGGGACGCGCAGGCGGAAGGAGCCGACCAGTGAGCCGCAACCATGATCAATCTCAGCGCCAATGGCTGTACCGATGTTCCCCGAGGCCGAAGAACACGGGCGTCCCCGTCCCCGACATCGCGACGAAGCTGACCATCAAGACGGGCAAGAACGCGGGCAAGTCCCCCTCGGTCGCCTCGCTGTACCGGGCACTCGCTGAAGCCGACGAACAGATCATCGCTTAGCGCTAATGGCTGTTCCATTGTTCCCTGAGGCCGGAGATGCAGGAGCGCGACGATGCTGATGCCCAAATGCGCTGTTCGGCGTGCTGTAGGACCGGCCGTACGGAATGAGGTCGCGTTCGCCAGGTAGCGCCTCAGCCGATCAGCTGGTGCAGGCCGAGCGTGCTGGCGCCCGTGCACGCCAGACCGGCGAGCACGGCGCTGGCGACGTCGCCGGCGCTGAAGTAGGTGAGCCCACCGACGACAAGACCGAAGAAGGCGGCGGTCAGCAGCACAAGGACCGCGCGCTGGGTCAACAGCGGCTCGGTCCGGGGCGGAGGGGCCGTCATGCCGACTCCCTCTCCCGCCCAGTGCGCACCGTGTACGCGTACCGCGGCATCGCGAGCAACTGAGCGATGATCCAACCCCAGCAGGCCCGGCGCGTGGGCAAGTCGGCCAAGTAGCCGCGCTGTTCCTCCAGCCAGTCGGCCCGCTCGGATCCAGGTAGAAGCAGAGCCGTGAGGCGAAGCAGCCCCACACCAGTGGGGTGCTCGATCTTGCGGTCCGCCTCCATGCGTGCTCGTGCAAACGCTTCTACAAGTTCGCGGCTGAGAGGCACCGAGAAGCTGGCGTCGACTGCGCCGAGCTGAGTGAAGTACACAACGAAGCCGGCCCGGGACAGCTCGATGCTTGCGTGAACCTCACGCTCGATTCCCGACCGGTACTTCGCCTTCACCTCGTCCCACGCCAGGAGGTAGGCCGCCGATTCCAGGTCCCCAACGGGAACAACCGGCTCCAGAAGCTTCAGTTTCACAGCGTTCCTCCGGCGTAGCCCGGCCGCACCGCGCCAGCGCGGCTGGAGTCCGTGGCAGTGACCGCCGCGAGGGCGTATGGAGCGCACTCGGCACCCTTGTCGGTAAGACGGAAGAAGCGGCGCCGGGGCCGCCCCTCGGCTTCGGCCAGGGCATCTGCCTCCCAGCGGCGCTCCACCCAACCAGCCTGGCGGAGACGCTCCAGAAGAGGGAAGAGCGTTCCGTTCGGGAGCCCGGTGAGCGTTGACAACTCCAGCCCGTAAAGCCCCTCCGCCAGGACCGTCGTTCGGCGCTCGCCGTCAACCCCCCGACCCAGCAGGGCGCGCAGCACCGTCTGAGTGTGCGGCGTCATCTTTGGATCTGACATGCCATCAATCTACCTAGGTCGACACTTCATTGTCTACCTAGGTAGATTGATGGTCAGGTGGCCGGGGGGGAGCCCTTCGCTCCGGAACAGCGTTGTTGGACGGCGGAGTCCTCGTACCGATGCGCTGCCCTGACTTGAGGTCCCTTCGTGCAACAACCGATCGGTTGATGAACAACTCGGGTCAGCGTCAGGCGCCCCTAAATGGGCGCGGAACGAAATGATTCGGGTAGCTGTCCTGAGCTGGACAGGAGGTCGAGCACACGGTGCCCTCCCAGTGCCCATCGCAGTATGTCGTCACAGTCGACCAGCTGTACGTTCAGCTTGCTGGCCAGGTCCCTGGCTGGTTTGGTGAATCTCCCCGTCGTGACGACGAAGGCGAGATCGGCGCTGTGTACCTGTCGTGCGCCGCTGACCTGCTGGATCACCCCTGACCCGACCGGATTGCGCGGATCGCCCGTGTGTTTGCACTGAACGATGGCGCGGCGGCCGTCCCCTGCGGGGAGGCGCGCGACAACATCGGCGGCGACATCGCCCGCTCCGCCGTTCCAGCGTTCGATGACGAAGCCGTCGAAGTTCAGCAACTGGGCTATGCGCTGTTCGAATTCCCGATGGTGGAGTTTGTAAAGGGCTCCAAAGCGCTGCCCTACAGCAGCCAGATGCTCCGATTCGTCGTCTTCTCTGATCTTTTCTATTCGTCCCACCCAGGCGTTCGCTTCGTCGATGAGCGGCTCCAACTTCCCGGCCGACGGGGAGGTGGCGAGCGTGGACTCGACACGAGCGACCAGACGACGCATCGCCGGTGCCTCGGAAGCCAACTGCTCGAAGAAGCGGACCGAGGTCTCGTGCCAGTCGGTGAGGAAGAGACGACGAGAGGCGACGTCGAGCAACTGATCCAGGTTCTCAACGTTCCGCTTGAGTATGTCTAGGTTCTTGCGGTGTGCGTTCACTCCTGCCTGCTCGCCGAAAAGCTCACCGATGGAGGGGAGGTTGTCCGGATCGAAGTTCTCCGGGTCGAAGAACGAGCCCAGAACGTCGCTGAAGTCGAGGTGCGTTGGTGCCGAGGTATTACTACTGATCACCGACGCAGGCTACTGACCAGCACTGACATCGATGGCCGCCGCAGCGGGCGGGGAGGCCACCGAAGGCGAGGAGCACCGTATAGCGACCAAGTACTTCGCCACGCTCCAGTTCGAGGCGAACGGCCCGACCGTCGAGGGCGAGTGGACCGACGGCACTACTGCCTGGCGCACCTACCGGGATTGGGTAGGGCTCTACGGGAGCAATCCGAGCGTGGTGATCCGGCTCATCGAGGAGACTGACGGCCGCCGGCAGGTGCTCAAGACCTGGACAGAGCAGGGCGAGGCCGGGTAACCGACCGTCTGGTGGTGAATTCCTCACTCATCGCGCGGCAGCAGCTCCCAGCAGTCCAGCCATTCCGGAGGCGTCGGGGCGGCAGGCTTGTGCTGGGGCTGTTGGACGGCGCAGGAGCGATCACGGTGGGCGGACGCTACGTCTGTTGGTCGTAGTGTTCTATCTGGGGCGTGCCCCTATCGTGCCGGGGCGCCGGAGTACGACTCTTTCAGGTAGTCATGAACGGCACGCTCGGGCATCCGGAATGAGCGTCCGACCCGGATCGCCGGTAGTGCACCTGAGTGCACCAGTCGATAGACGGTCATCTTGGAGACACGCATCACAGTGGCGACCTCTGCCACGGTGAGGAAGACGACTTCTTCGTTGGTCGAGCCACTGGTGGGAGTCGTGGTTTCTTCTTCGGCCTGGGTCTCGGCGGCCAACTCCAACCGGGCACGAAGATAGTCATGGAACGATTGGCGATTCCCGCAGGTGATACCGAGGCGGGAGCGGTTCTGTGACTGCCCGAGCGTGCGGGTGACGGCCGCTGTGGCGGGGGTGGTCCGCTCCCGCAGTAGCCGCGCTCCGGGGGAGCCGAGCGACGACTGTTCCAGGAGAGCCTCGAACTCCGCGTCTCGCTGATCACTCACGCCGTCCCTCCACTTCTTCTCGCTTCGCCTTCGCCCGCCATCGGTGGAGCACAGCCTCAACGGCGCGGATACTCGACACATCCAGCATTTGCCGGATCTCCTCCTGGGTGTAGCCGTCGATGGTCAGGGCGACCACGGCCCGTGCGCGTGGATTCTCGATGCCTCCTATGTCCTCCAGCACTCGCAGATTGCCGAGCACCTCCTCGGCGACACTCTGCACAGATGGCACGGGCTCTCCCGTCGCCTCCTGCTCTGTCCCCCGTCGCCACCGTTCCTCTTCCTTACGGTGCCGGCGGAACTCGTTGGGGAACTCGTAAGCGCACGCACCCATGAAGTACGTGGTGATGCTGGCGCCCCCCTCAGGCTTCCAGCCCTCGCCTATGAGGGCACGCTCGCGGAAGCGGGGAAGCGCCCGAGCCACGGTCATCATGGCCAGCTCCTCACGCAGGTCACTGTCGCGTGCCAGCTGTTCCAGTTCCAGGTCATGGGGCTTGAGGTTGAAGCCGCGTGATGCGGCGAGCTTGAACACGAAGCCCGAGTGCATCCAGCCTCGCATCACGGAGATCCCGTATCGGGCGAGCTCGTCCTCGAACCGTTCGTAGCGCGGACCCGCGAACCCGTCCCCGGACAGTAAGCGCACCAACCGTTCGTCGGCCATGCGCTGGTCGATCGTGGCCTGCAGGTGTCGGCTCGAGCCGCTGGCGGGCGGCGCCTCCAGTGTGCTGAGTTCACTCGGCGACACCGGAGCAGCGAGTGATGGACAGTCTCCTGCAGGTTGTAGGTCCTGGGAGCGCACGGCCGCGGACTTCCCGCCCACGGGCTCGTCGTCGCCCCCCATCCCTCTCCCCCTTCGGTTCGGTTGTGATCTGTCGGCTTTCTAAGTGCCGCCCAGCCGAACACCCCACGCATTCTCCACAAGTTTTTTGGAGACGATGCACACAGGAAAGGTGCGTGGGGAACGGCGGCCGCGGCGACATAGGAGCGGGCGTCACAACCCCCAACCGCCCTGGAGATCGCGTTGAGTTCGATGCCCACGACCACCTCGCCGAGCCACCCCGAGCCGCCCCCCTTCCTGACGATGCACACCGCCATCATCCTCCTGGCGGCCATACTCATTGGGCTGATCGCAGGAACCCTCACGTTCCTCAGCGGCACCCTCGTTCCGGCCGCTGTCCTGGCCGGCCTCACCGCTGCAGGTCTCAGCATTCCCGTGCTCCGTAGCCTCATCGGCTGATCGGCCGGACACCTTCGCATGCCGACCGCAGCGAGTCGGCCCTGTTCTCGTATAGCTACGGCCAGGTGGTGTGTAGCACTGCGTGATGCTTAGGTCTGTGGTCGGAGTGAGGGCCGGCGGTACAGCGGATGCCCGTAGCCGCGGTCCGCTTCGAGGTCGGTGGACTTCCGTCGCCTGATGACTCGTCAGGGTGGCGCCGCAGTAAATGCCCAATCTACTGCGGCAATACCGGAAGGGCTGCAACACCCGACGACCCCGAGGTCGGCGTCGGCCACGCTGCGATGCGTCCTGAAATCTCCTGATCAGGACTGGACTTGGGCGGAGGAGCGGGCAGCGGAACATATGGCCGTCATGCTGGAGACTACGGTCAGCAGATTGCTCGTCACAGGAGGCCCGGTGCTGCTCACACGACCACGAGGTATAGGCGGTCGGCTGGCCGCATCACTGGCGGCTGCCGTTGTACTGATGCTCGGCACAACCGCAGCCGCATCCCCGGTAGAGGCTGCTGATAGCCCCGAGCGCACAGTGGCCGCCCCGATGGCGCCGCCGTGCCCCGGAGGCCCAGCGGGGGATTACTGCAGGTCCGGGGATCAGAAGGACAAGCCTGCGACGGGCGAAGGCAAGGACAAAGACAAGAAGGACGACCCCTGCCAGCTGCTCTCCGGCACGCCGGCCGCAGAGTACTGCAAGTCGGACAAGGGGGACGGGGCGGCGCCCAAGAAGCCGGGAGGGTTGATGGACAACAACCCCCTCGATCCACTGCAGAGCGTGGCAGACGGGTGCACGAAGGCGGCCTCCTGGATCGTCACCAAGCTGTCCTACGCTGTTTCGGCCACATCAACCGTCGACTTCACCAACGCCGCCTTTCTGCGCCAGTACGCGATCGTCTTCGCGGCGAGCACCGTCTTGACGCTGATTCTCTGGCTGGTCGGCATCATGAAAAGGGCTATCCGCGGAGCCAAGCTCACCACCGCGGTTGGGGAAGCCGTCGGCCTTCTCTGGCTGGTCGTGCTGGCATCGGCCTTCACCCCCCTGATGCTCTACACAGTCGTCGGAGCCGTGGACGCGGTGACGTCCGTCATCGCCGACAAGGGTGCATCCGACAACTTCTTCGGCGGTTTCGCCAAGGCCCTGCAGTCGGACTCGGGCATTGGTGGCGGACCGATCATGCAGATCGTGGTCGCCATCGTGTCCATCGCCGCCGCCGGCATCCTGTGGCTGGAGATGGCCATCCGCGCCGCCGTGCTGTACGTCGGCGCGGTCCTGGGCACCGCGGTCTACAGCGGTTTCGTGGACAAGGACCTGTGGCCGAGGATCAAGAGGTGGGCCGGGCTCATGGGGGCCGTCATCATGGTCAAGCCAGTCGTGGCCATCGTATTGCTGTTGGCCAGCGCCCTGAGCGGCACGAAGCAGGACGAGAACGCATCCCTCTCTGCCGTCATCTCGGGCCTGGCGATCATCATTCTCGCGATTCTCGCCAGCGCTGTGATCTACCGGTTCATCCCGGGACTGGGGGACGATATCCAGGCTTCACGCCGCGCCATCATCACGCAGGCATCACCGCGCAACCGCGTGCCACAGCACACCTCTCCCGCCCGGACGGTACAGCAGGGCATCAGCACACACAGCGAGCGTGGCATCGGGCAGCAAACTTCGTCCTCCCGGCCCTCAGCCGCCACAACCGGCCAGGCATCGGGAGGCATCGCCGCGCACTCCAGCCGGGCCAGCCGGTCGTCGGGGACCCAGGGAAGGCAGCAGCCCGAGTCCCGCCAGCAGCCAGGAAATGACCGGCCGGAGCGGTGAGCTGCACCGTTACTGCCGCTGACCAGGGCGCACGAAGGGGGGTAATGTCATGCAGTTCTCGATCAAGGGATGCCTTCTGTTCCTTCTGGCGATCGTGGCTCTGGGCGTGCTGATTGGGACGCTCGCCGGCCCACCACCGCCGCGCTGACCTGAGATGACGCGCAGTAAGGCCCGGTCCTGTTCGCACCGGGCCTTACCGCTGCTGACGGACAAACGGACAATCACCTAGCAGTTGAAGATCAATCAGGCTGAGGGGGACCGCACCGGATGAGCGCCGACGACCAGTACGAGGTGAAGAGCCCGCCGCCTGCGAGGGCCCGATGGCGGCCTACCCGGAGTCTCGTAGCCAGCGTGGGAGTGTGCGCCGCCCTGATCGCGGCGATAGCCCTGGTGAACCGGGACGACACTGAAGGCGGTACCCAGGCCGGCCAGACGACGGCCCGCTACTCCCACAACGAAGCCGGGGCGCAGAGCGCCGCCAAACACGCCGCACAGCTCATCGGCTCGGAAAGGATGTTCAGCGATAAGGAGCGCCAGCAGGTGCTCGAATCCGTCATGGACCCGACCGTGGTGGATCGGCTTCAGCGCGACGACGACCGCGCGTATAGGGCCCTGGGAGACCGCCTCGGGCTCGGGCGCGACGGCACACCGCCTAGCGGACAGACATTCGTGTCGACGACAACGCCGCTCAAAATCACCACCAAGTCGTACACCGACACCAGAGCGTCGGTAGCAGTGTGGTGCTCCGGGGTCTTGGGACTCACTGGCAAGGGAGCCACAGTCTCCCCGCGGACCAGCTGGTTCACGATGCGACTGGATCTGACTTGGGGGCTCGACGGCTGGCGCGTCCACAAAATCGACCAGACGCAGGGCCCTAATCCGTGAGCGACCCGAGCTGGCCCCGTTCTCGGCGAACGGACGGGTAGCGCTGCCTGACGACCCGGATCGTGCCGGAGATCCACGCCGCTCACCGCGCAGCCTCGATCTCGTCGGCGGTCGCCGGGCGGAGGGCTCCCGGTTCGGCTTGCCACGCCGACGCATTCCCCCGCAGCGGAACCACCAGGGCACATGCGGCCCCCAGGTATTCGTGCGGGTATTCGTCTGGGCCGGCAACGCGGCCGACCTCATCGGCGACGGTGTCATAGATGATCGTGTCCGGCGGATAGGCGCTGTCTGTCCGCTGTTCCTGGGAGGTTTTGGCAATCACGGGATCCTCCAAGAGCCGCGCCGGGCCTCCACCCTGATCTTGGTGGGGTCGTCGGGTGTCCACTGCTGGGTGCCGAACGGCGACCGCAGGATGAGCTTCCCGCGCGAGATGTCCGTTACGACGCCCTTCTCGTTGCGGGCGAGGTCGTGAACCAGATCGCCGACGTCAGGGCGCTCACTCATCGGGTGCCCTCCGGCTTCTTCAGGTGTGCGAGGGCGGCCCGCCAGGACGCGCCCAGGCCGCCGACCGGCCGCAGGATGGCATGCGTCGGGTGCCCCACGGCATCGATGCTGATCGACCCGCGGTCATCCCTGAAGAGCTGGATGACGCCGGCCCAGCCGGTGTTGGTGTCCAGGGCGAGGGCGCCGGGGCCGAGCCAGCGGGGGACTTGGGTGGGGATGGTTCTTTGGCATGTGGTCATGGCGCCGCCTCAGCCGTAGCGGTCAGGTGGAAGGTGGCGTGCCCGCCCGCGACGGGGGACGCGTGCGGGCACGCCGAGACCGGCTGACGCGTCGTCGCACTGTGATCACCGGGCGACGATGCGTCAGCGGCGGGATCGGGACGCGTGTCCGCGTTGCGCCGTCCCTCGCTGGTGCCGGTGTCGCGGGCCAGCGTTCCAAGCCTGCGGGTCGCGGTCACGGGCAGCGGTGCCCTACTTTTTTGGGCACCGCTGCCCATGCCTGCCTCCTCCTTCAATGCCTACCGTGAGGAGCGAGGAACCGATCGGGAGGCGCTGGTGGCCCCATATCCGTATCCGTCGAAGGCCGACCGCGACGCACTCCGAGGCGAGTTATCAGCAGTTGGCGCCACGCCGCGGGACGTCGCCTGGGAGATGCGCACCCGATTCGGCATCCGCCCCCGGGAGGCATGGCGGCACGCCCTGGGCTTGACGCTTCAGCAGGCCGCAGACGCCGTCAATGCCTTGGGAGCGCAGCGTCCCGGAGAGGCCGTCTCCGCCGATGCGTCGCTGATGGGCAAGTGGGAGCGCTGGCCGAGCGGCTCCTCACGCCGACCGACACCGCCGACGCTGCTGCTCATCGCGGCCGTCTACGGCTGCGAGGTCGAGGAACTCCTCGACCTGCAGGACCGTAAGGCGATGCCCCCGCACGAGGCGAGGCTGCTCCAGCGCCCGGCCGGCCCCACACCGGCGCTCTCGGTCCCGGTCGTCGAGGACCTCGTGCGGGAAGTCGCCGAGGAGTCCGCGGTCTGGGCCCAGCAACTGGAGACGTCCAACGTCGGCGACCTCACCCTGGAACAGCTCCAGGCCAGTACCCGCGCCCTGGCCAGGGACTACCTCTCCCCCGCCGCCCCCGTGACCACCCTCAGCCGCGCCCGCCAGCTGCGCGACCGCGTCTTCCAGCTGCTGGAAGGCCGCCAGCACCCACGCCAGACGATCGAGCTGTACGCGGTCGCCGGATACGTGTGCACCCTGCTCGCGTGGATAAGCTCCGATCTCGGCCAACTGCACGACGCTGACACTCACGCCCGCACTGCCTGGGTGTGCGCGACGATGGCCGACAACACCGAACTGCGAGCATGGGTGCTGTCCACCCGCTCGAAAATCGCCTACTGGGACGGCCGGCCCCAGATGGCCATCCAGTACGCACGCCACGGGCTGGCTCACAAACCCGACGGCACCGCGGCGATCCTGCTGGCCTGCCAGGAAGCCGATGCCTGGGCAGAACTCGGCGCCGACGCCGAGGCACAGGCCGCCATGGCACACGCCAACGTCGCCCGCGACTCCCTTACCGGCCGCGACGACGTCGGCGGACTGCTCTCCTGCCCAGACGTCAGGCGCGCCAACTACGCCGCCGGTGTCCACCTGCGGACCGGACAGCCGCGCACCGCACTCCACGAGGCCCAGGCCGCGCTCGCCCAACCGCCGCACGCCTACGGCACCACCGCCCAACTGCACGTCAGCACTGCCTCCGCCTACCTTGCGCTCGGCGAGCCGGATGCCGCCATCGAGGCCCTGCAACCGGTCCTGGACCTGCCATGGGAGCACCGGATGGCCCCCGTCACCAGCCGACTGCGTGACCTCGCCGCAACAACGTCCCGCGCCCCCCTCGCCGACAGCAGATCCGCCCGTGAATTGCGCGGCCGGATCACCGCGTTCTGCAGCTCGGCGCCCCCGCCTGCCCTCTCGCCAGCCGACCCCCGCCCCTGATTGGCTACCAGCATGACGACGACAGACTTCCGCATGGCCAATCACTGGTGGTGGCGACCCGGTTGGAACGTCGGCTGCCGCTTCTACACCTGGCACATCACCTTCGCCGATCAGCCGGATGTCCACCGCTGC
>NZ_JRKI01000034.1 GCF_000935125.1 Streptomyces natalensis ATCC 27448
TGGGGGAGCCGGTCCTGGGGGACCGGCTCGCGCAGCACTCCCTTGGGGCGGCCGGTCGTTCCGGAGCTGTAGATGACGGTGGGCGGACGGTCCGCGACGGGCCGGGCCAGCGGCTCGTGACCCGCCAGCCAGGAGTCCAGGAGGGGGTGGGCGCCGGTGTCCGCCGGTGCGTCGATACCGCAGGCGGCGGCGACACCGGCGGGGACGGGGGCCTCGATGACCCGCACGCCGTCCGGCAGTACGGCGGTCACCGCGGGCAGCAGGTCGGTGTGGACGAAGACGGCCTTGCTGCCGCTGTCGGCGAGCACATGGCCCAGGTCGTCGTGGCGGAAGTGCCAGTTGACGGGCACCGCAGAGGCGCCCAACTGGGCGGCCGCGGCGGTGATCTCCAGATGCGCGGGCTCGTTGCGCATCACGACGGCGATCCGGTCGCCCGGCTCAACTCCCATACTGCGCAGCCCTGTTGCAATCCGGGCGGCGCGGTCGAGTAAGGCGGGGTAACCCCGCTCATGACCGGCGCAGCGGATTGCGGGCTGGGGAAGCGGGGACGCGGAAGGCTCGGCGGGGTCGTCCATGGTGCCTCCAATGGGGGTCGGCGGCGCCCATTGAATAGCCGGTCGCGGCGGATTACCAGAGTGCCGACGCGATACCGGCGGCCCGCGGCGCCCCCCTCGACTCCCTGTTCCTCCCTGCCTCCTCCGCCGCCGCAAAAACTTTCCGGCCACTGGTCCGACCGGGCATGCGGCCGGGTGCCGCTGGCCCGAACGGGTCGTCGCCGCCTTGGAGAAGGCGACTCCGTCCGCTTGGCCTTGCCCCGCCTCCGTACCCCGCCCCGCACCCCTCGCCGTGCCCCGTCCCGGTGCGCCCCCACCGCGCGTCGTCCTGTGCGCCACCCCGTGCGCCGTCGCCGTGGCTGTCAGTGCCCCCTCCTATGCTCGGGGAGCATGAACCATGACGAGATCCTGCGCACCCACGGCGAGGCCCTCCAGCTCTTCGGGTCGCGGGTGCATGTCATCCGTGACGACCAGTGGGACGCCCCCACTCCGTGCACGGAATGGTCGGTGCGCGATCTGGTGAACCACGTCACCGCCGAACAGCTGTGGGTCCCGCGCCTGGTGCGCGACGGCGCCACCCTCGCGGAGGTGGGCACGGTTTTCGACGGCGATCAGCTGGGCACCGATCCGGCCGCGGTCTGGGACCGCGCGGCGGTGGCGGCGGTGGCGGCGTTCAGCGCGGCGGGCGCGCTCAATCGCACCGTCCATCTGTCCTACGGCTCCAGCCCGGCCGATGCGTACTGCGCGCAGATGATGGCCGACGCCGTGGTGCACGCCTGGGATCTGTCCCGGGCGATCGGCGCCGAGGAGGCGCTGCCCGGCCATCTGGCGACGGCGGCCCTGCGCGAGGTCGAGCCGTATGCCCCGGGCCTGGGCGCCTCCGGGCTCTTCGCCCCCGCGATCGAGCCCCCGGCCGACGCCGACGACCTCATCCGGCTGCTGTGCCTGCTGGGCCGCCGGCCCTGACGCCCTTCCGAGGCCCGGCGGTGTGACGGGGAAGCCCGGCGGTGTGACGGGGGCGACGGGGAGCGGCGGCCTCGGCCGCCGCTCTCGTCCCTTCGCTCTCAGTCGATCCCGCGGAAGATATGCGGCTCGGCGGGGTCGTCGTCGCAGCCGGCGAGGCGCACGGGGACGCAGCGGCCCCAGACCTCGAGGTTGCGGACTTCCTTGATACGACCTGGCCGGTCACCCTGCTTCAACCGGGGCTGCTTGTACTGAGCCTTGTGCAGTGCCACCACGCACTCCTTCATTGAGGTAACGGTCCGACGCGGTGGCGCCTCATTCACAAACCGGGAGGTCGGCCAGGGTTTGTGGCGGTCCCGCGACGGGCCAATGGTGTTGGCGTCTCCCAGAAGGGCTGTCCGTCGATCACCAGGGTATCGACGTCTTTCCCGGCGCGCTCGCTCTTTTCCGGCGATTACGTCACATCGGGGGACGGCGGAAACCGCACCCCACCAGGTGCGGAGCGCCCCGCATCGCCCGGTTGCCCTTTTGTTGCATTTTGTACTTTTTACCTGGTCCTGGTGGTGAGCGAGCTCCCACGGCAGCGCGCCGTGCGCCCCCGCGTACGAGCGCAGTGCTACCCATGGGCACGTGGAGTGGTTCGCGGATCCCGGTTACTGGCTCGGGCGGCTTGTGTTCCAGCGGCTGCTGGCGGTGATGTACCTCGTCGCGTTTCTCGCGGCGGCCCGGCAGTTCCGGGCGCTGATCGGGGCGCGGGGGATGCTGCCGGTGCCCGACTTCGTGGCACGGGTGCCGTTCCGGGCATCGCCGTCGGTCTTCCAGCTGCACTACTCGGACCGGTTCTTCGCACTGTGGTCGTGGGGCGGCGCCCTGCTGGCGGCGGCGGTCGCTTTGGGGGCGGCGGACGCCGTGCCGCTGTGGGCGTCGATGCTGATGTGGCTGGTGCTGTGGGCGCTGTATCTGTCCATCGTCAATGTGGGGCAGACGTGGTACAGCTTCGGCTGGGAGTCGCTGCTGCTGGAGACGGGCATGCTGGCCGTCTTCCTCGGCAACGCCGAGACCGCGCCCCCGGTTCCGGTGCTGTTCCTGCTGCGCTGGGTGCTGTTCCGGGTGGAGTTCGGCGCCGGGCTGATCAAGATGCGCGGCGACAGCTGCTGGCGCGATCTGACCTGTCTCTACTATCACCACGAGACCCAGCCGATGCCCGGACCGCTCAGCTGGTTCTTCCACCATCTGCCCAGGCCCCTGCACCGGGTCGAGGTCGCCGCCAATCATGTGGCCCAACTCGTCCTCCCCGTCCTGCTGTTCACGCCCCAGCCGATCGCCGGCTGGGCCGCCTTCGCCATGGTCGTCACCCAGCTGTGGCTGGTCCTGTCCGGCAATTTCGCCTGGCTCAACTGGCTCACCGTCACGCTGGCCATGTCGGCCATCTCCCCCTCGTGGTCGCGGCCGTCCGCACCTCCCCCGCCGTCTCCGCTGTGGTTCGAGATCGTCGTCCTCGTGGCCACGGCGCTCGTCGTCCTCCTCAGCTACCGCCCGGCCCGCAACCTGGTGAGCCGGGAGCAGCGCATGAACACCTCCTACGAGTCGCTGCATCTGGTCAATTCCTACGGGGCCTTCGGCAGCATCACCCGGGTCCGCCGGGAGATCGTGGTCGAGGGCACGGCGGACGAGGTGACCGGCCCCGGCACGACCTGGCATGCGTACGAGTTCCAGGGCAAACCGGGCGATGTCCGCCGCCTGCCACGCCAGTTCGCCCCGTATCACCTGCGGCTGGACTGGCTGATGTGGTTCGCCGCGCTCTCCCCGGCCTACGCCCGGGCCTGGTTCGTCGCCTTCGTGGAACGCCTCCTGGAAAACGACCGCGACACGCTGCGTCTGCTGCGCACCAACCCCTTCCCCGACACCCCGCCGGCGCAAGTACGGGCCCGGGTCTTCCAGTACCGCTTCACCACATGGCGGGAGCTGCGCGAGACCGGGGCGTGGTGGCACCGCCGGGAAATCCGCGATTTTCTGCCGCCGATGGCGCTGTCGCCGCTGGACCGGCCGCGGTCGGGGCCGCCGGGGCCGTCGCGGCCGTCGCGCTGACACCGGGCGAGCCGCACGGGGCCGGTCGGCGGGACGGTCAGGGCGGCCGGTGGGGCCGAGTGTGGCGGGCTGCCGGCTACGCCCCGGCGGGGACCATGCCCCCGGCCGCCTCGGTGCGCTCCGGTATCCCGGCCTCCTCCGACCGCCCCGGTATCGCGCCACCACCGGCCGCTTCCAGCAGCTCGGCGCGGAAGGCGAGGACCATCTCCCGGGCGTGCCGCAGGCCGATGCGGGCGAAGTCCCGTTCCAGTTCGGCGAGTTCGGCGAGGGTGACCTCCGGGTCGCGGCCCAGGCGGGCGCGGGACTTGGTCAGGCCGAGGCGGGAGAGGGCGACGCCGCGGGGTTCGTGCATACCGCTGAATTCGGCGAGGGCCAGGGCGTAGGTGTCGCGGGCCGACGCGTAACGGCCCGCGCGGTACTGGACGTTGCCCCGCATTTTGTGGTTGTAGGCGAGGGCGCTCGCCAGGTCCATGGTGCGGCAGATGGTCTCCGCCTCGGAGAGCAGGGCCAGCGCGCGGTCCGGTTCGCCCTGGACGGAGAGCACGTCGGCGACCCCGCGCAGCGACCAGGCGCGGCCCCGGGCGTCGTCGGCGTCGGTGGCGATACGGACGGACTCCTCGAACAGCTCCAGGGCCTTGGCGTAGTCGCCGGTGTTGCGGTGCATCTGGGCGATCCCGGACATCGCCCAGACCATATGGCGCGCCTCGCCGTGCGCCCGGCCCTCTTCGAGGAGGCGCTCGTGGAGCTCGGCGACCGCGGCGTAGTCGCCCTGTATGCGGCCCGTCTCGGCCAGGCCGGCGAGCGAGTAGCCGTGGGCGAGGCGGTCACCGCTGCCGTCGGCCAGCTCCACGGCGTGGGTCAGCAGTCGACGGGCGAGCGGAAGCGTGCCGCACTGGCGGGCAAGGGTGCCGCCGCTCCACAGGGCCCACGCCATGGCGGCCGCATCGCCCGCCTCCCGCGCGCTGCGGTAACTGTCACGCCAGGCCCGGCCGGCATCCGCCACCCGGCCCAGCCGCCGGTTGGCCTCGGCGAACGCGAGGGCCGCGCGGGCCCGCTCCAGCGCCGTGCCCGCGGTGTCGTGCGCGCGTCTCGCCGTGGCCAGCACCTCCTCGTAAGAGGAGTTCACACCCAGCGCCGCGCCCAGTTCGCCCTGGTATTCCGGGGCGAATGCCTTGCCGTACATAGTTCCCTGGCCCTTCCTTCATCCGCTCGTCTCCCTGCCTTGATCACGAACGTACGTTCTGTGCGGGGTGCCGCGAATCAACCCGTGTATGGGTTTGTGCCGTACACCCGGAGTGCTACGCCGGGGGGTCCGGTCATCATCTGGATGTAGGGGAACGTCAGGGTCGGGCCGACGTACGGAGCCGCGTTGTGCACTGCGCAACGGGAGTTGCAGGGCTTGCCAGGGCGTACGGGACGGGTCACGCTGGCTGCCGGATCCGCCATCCACGATCACCGGGACCGAGGTGCGGCATGAGCACAGGACGGGACGGAGCGAGCGGGGCCGGGGTGGGGCGCCGGCGGTTCCTGGGCCTCACCGCGGTCGGGGCTGCGGGCGTCGCGGTCGGGGATGCGTCGCCCGCGCGCGGCCGGCAGGAGCGTCGGGACCGGCAGGAGCGACAGGGCCCTGCGGGACGCCGCCCGCGCGCCGAGCGGCCCCTCTTCCTCGGGACGTACACCTCGAA
The DNA here is from genome assembly GCF_000935125.1 of Streptomyces natalensis ATCC 27448. Classification (GTDB taxonomy): domain Bacteria; phylum Actinomycetota; class Actinomycetes; order Streptomycetales; family Streptomycetaceae; genus Streptomyces; species Streptomyces natalensis. The sequence continues at coordinate 5,291 of NZ_JRKI01000034.1, forward strand.
AGCGGGCGGCGGCACCGGCATCGGTCTGGCGACGTACGACCCCGCGCAGGGCCGCATCACCGCGACGGGTGTGGTGACGGGCGTCGCCGACCCCTCCTATCTCGCGCTCGCACCCTCCGGGCGGGCGCTCTATGCGGTCGACGAGCAGGAAGAGGGCGGTCTGACGGCGCTGGGACTGTCCCCCGGTGGGGCGCCGCCCGAGGTGCTGGGCACGCAGCCGGCCGGCGGCGCGGGCCCCTGCCATCTGTCGGTGCATCCCAGCGGGCGCTGGCTGCTGAGCGCGCACTACCTCTCCGGCAGCGTGGCGGTGCATCCGGTCGATCCGCGCAGCGGCGCCCTGGGGGCGCGTACGGACCTGGTCGTGCACACGGATCCCCCGCCCGGCCCCGGCCAGGACGGACCGCATGCGCACCAGATCATCACCACTCCGGACGGCCGCCATGTGCTGGCCGTCGACCTCGGGAACGACACCGTGTACACCTACCGCCTGGACGAGCGGGCCGGGCGGCTGCGCCAGGTGTCGTATGCGACGCTGCGGCCGGGCGCCGGGCCGCGGCATCTGACGTTCCACCCCTCCGGCGCCTTCGCCTATCTGGCGAACGAGGTCGACAACACCGTCGTGGTCTGTGGCTACGAGCGGTGGAGCGGCCGGCTGACGCCCGGTGCGCCGCAGTCCACCGGGACGGGAGCGGGCACCAACTACCCGGCGCAGATTCTGGTCACCCGTAACGGCCGCTTCGCCTATCTGGCCAATCGGGGGCACAACAGCCTGACACGGTATGCGGTGGAGGCCGCCGGGGCGCGGCTCCGGCTGCTGGACGCGGTGCCGGTGGGCGGGGACTTTCCGCGGCAGATCGCCTTTTCGCCGGACGAGCGGCTGCTGTTCGCGGCGAACCAGAAGTCGGGGTCGGTGACGGTCTTCTCGGTGGACCCGGATACGGGGACGCTCGCCGGGACGGGCGTGCCGTTCGCCGCACCGATGCCGGTGTGCGTTCTGCCCCTGTGACGTGCCCCGCGGACCCGGTGACGTGCTCGCGGATTCGCCGGGGTGGGCGCGAGTGGCGTGCCGCGCCGCAAGCTGGAGCGGACCGGGCCGGCCCTGCCGGCGCGCTGCGGATGTGGCTGTTCCGATGGCTCCAGCGGCATACGAAATTCGGCGCCGCCGCGTACAACGGGAAATGCGGGCAGGCCGTCCGCGGCGCCACGGACGGCCTGCTATCCCCTCAGCCGCATCACCCTCGACTGAATTCTCCGGTGGCACTCAAAGGTGCCGGAATGTGGTCGGCTGCTGCCTCAGCGCCGTACGGAGAGCCGCATTCCCGGGAAAATGAGATCCGGGTCCACGCCGATCACCGAGCGGTTCAGCCGATAGAATTCCCGCCATTCCCAGCCGTGGGCGGCGGCAATTCCGCTCAGCGTGTCACCCAGGTTGACGACGACGGAGGCGCCGGTACTCCGGTGGCGTGTCGCTTTCCATCGCTTTCCCAGGGAGGGGGCGGTGTGCGGGGTCGTGGTGTGCGGGGTCGTGGTGCGCGGGGCGGAGGGCCGGGGTGCCGTGCTGCGCGGGGCGGCCGATCCGTGCAGGCCCAGCGCGGCCGAGCAGGCGGGCCAGGCGTTCCAGCCCTGTCGTGCCAGCACCCGTTCGGCGACGTTGATCTGCTGGAGTCGGCTGGCCAGCGCCGCCCGCGCGGCGTAGCTGCCGCCGCCGAAGGAGTGCCAGGTGCGGTGGGCGAACTGGAGACCGCCGGAGAAGCCGTTGCCGGTGTCGGCGTGCCAGTTGCCGCCGCTCTCGCATCCGGCCAGCCGGTCCCAGGTCCCGGCGCCGGCCGCCGTGGCCGGGCCGTCGGCCGTCACGTTCAGCGCGCCGGCCGCCAGCAGGACCGCGGCTGCCGTGACGCCCCGGACCCCCCGGCCGCGGAATTCTCCCCGGCTCTCCGACTCCGGTGTCTGCTCGGCCCCCCGGTCCGACATCTGCCCCGACACCTGCTCCGAAACCTGTTCCGGCATCTGCGGATGTGCCATTTCTTTTCCCTCCCGTCGCTCGCCGCGCAGTTACCTGGCGGCCAATCAGGAAACGTGGCACCCTTGCGTATATCGCCCAAAGAGTCCTTCGGGATCGCCGAATTCCCTCTTCTCTGGCGAATTCACCGGGTGCCGCGAATTCGACGGGTCAGACACAACCACGCCCACAGATCGCATCGACAGAGCGCGCGGTAGCGCCTGGGCCGACCGGCTTGCCCCCTTGCCGCCACATCGGGGACAGCTGCCGTCGCATGGTGCACACCGCAGCCGGGTAGGGGCGCACCCTTCATGCCGGAGGCACGAACTCCCTGCAGAGATCGCCCATCCGTTCCCCTCGGCCGTGCCCGCCGGGCGCACTCGGGGGGCTCGGTGCATACGCGCGGCGCAGGTCCGCACGCACCGCGCACGGCCCCTTGGGCCGTGCCACGGTCAGTCGGTGCGGTGGGGCGTGACGTACTGCCGGAGCAGATCGCGTAGTTCGGCCTCGAACGCGTCGTAACGGCACCGGAGTTCGGCGCCCGGCCAGTCGCCAGGCAAGAGCGGGTCCGGGAGCAGCGGATCGGTGAGGAGGTGGCGCAAGACAGCAGCCGAGACCGTGAAGCGTTGCGCGGGGGTGGCGGCTCCGTCAAGGGCGCCCAGCAGGGCGCGCGCCCGCGCCGACCATCCGGGCAGATCCCACAGGGCGCGCGCCAGCGCCGCCGGGTCGCCGTCCGGGGTGCCGGTCAGCCAGGTGCACTGTTCGGTGACGACGGCGGGGCGGGGCCGTTCGAGGTTGCCGGGCCGCAGCCAGTTGCCCTCGCGCAGCTCGGCCAGCCGCAGGGCCGCCATGGCCTGCCGCAGCGCGGTCCGCTCGGCGGCCGGCCGCCGCTCCACGCTGACCACGGCGATCTCCCAGTCGCCGGACCAGGGGCGGGTCCGGGGCGTACGGCTCTCGTCCTGCCGGGCCTGGCGCGCCAGCAGCCGGGCGGTGAGCTCGTACGAGCCGTCGCTCTGGCGGAGGTCGCCGGCGGCCACCATCCGGGAGAGCGCGACGCGGACGGTGCCCTCGGCGATGCCGAACAGCTCGCCGACCCGCACCAGGGCGCGCGCGGGCATCCGGGGCGGATGGTGCCCGAGGAGGGTGCTCAGCACGATGGAACGTGCGGTGAGCGGCCGCAGGGCGAGGGAGTCGTCGTTCATATGTGCCCGGAATTCTACTGGCGCCGCGCCCGGACCCGGGGGCGCGTCTTACAGATTTACAGCAGGTGTTTCGAATCTGTAAGACCGCCGGTACCGTCGACGCCATGACGACCGTCACTCATGAAGTCCTGAACCAGGCCCCGCCGCTGACCGAGTTCAGCACCGCGGACGAACCGACCCTGCTGGAGGCGCTGCGCCGGGAGGGCGCCGCATGGGGCGAGGCGGAGGTGTCCGCGCTGGGGGCGCTGGCCGGCACGCAGGCGGTGCAGGACCAGGCGCGCTGGGCCGAGGAGCAGCCGCCCCGGCTGCACACCCACGACCGCCACGGGCACCGCATCGATGAAGTCGAGTTCCACCCTGCCTGGCATCAGCTGATGACCGTCGCGGTGGAACACGGTCTGCACGCCGCGCCCTGGTCCGACGACCGCCCCGGCGCCCACCTGGTGCGCGCCGCCAAGTTCTACGTCTGGTCGCAGGCCGAGCCGGGCCACGGCTGCCCGATTTCGATGACCTACGCCGCCATTCCCGCGCTGCGCGCCGCCCCGGACCTCGCCGCGCAGTACGAACCGCTGCTCGCGGCCCGTACGTACGACTTCGGGCTGCGGCCGCCGCTGACGAAGGCGGGCCTGATCGCGGGCATGTCGATGACGGAGAAGCAGGGCGGCTCCGACGTACGGGCCAACACCACCCGGGCGGTGCCGGCCGGCGACGGGACCTACCGGATCACCGGCCACAAGTGGTTCACCTCGGCGCCGATGAGCGATGTGTTCCTGGCGCTGGCCCGGACGCCGGAGGGGATCGGCTGCTTCCTGGTGCCGCGGGTGCTGCCGGACGGCACGCTCAACGGGATGCGGCTGATGCGGCTCAAGGACAAGCTCGGCAACCGCTCCAACGCCTCCTCGGAGATCGAGTACGACGAGGCGGTGGCCTGGCCGGTCGGCGAGCCGGGCCGCGGGGTGCGCACCATCGTCGAGATGGTGAACATGACCCGGCTGGACTGTGTGCTGGGCTCGGCGGCCGGGATGCGGGCCGGGCTGCGGCAGGCGCTGCACCACACCGCGCACCGCCGGGCGTTCGGGCGGGAGCTGGACCAGCAGCCGCTGATGCGCGCGGTGCTGGCCGATCTCGCCGTCGAGTCCGAGGCGGCGACGGTGCTGGCGATGCGGCTGGCGGCGGCGGTGGACCGGGCGCAGACCGGTGATGCCGGGGAGGCGGCGCTGCGGCGACTGGCGCTGGCCGCGGGCAAGTACTGGGTGTGCAAGCGGGGCAGCACCCATGCGGCGGAGGCCCTGGAGTGCCTGGGCGGCAACGGCTATGTCGAGGAATCGGGGATGCCGCGGCTGTACCGGGAGGCGCCGCTGCTGTCCATCTGGGAGGGCTCGGGCAATGTCGCCGCCCTGGACGTCCTGCGGGCGCTGGGCAAGGAACCGGCCTGTCTGGACGCCTTCTTCGCGGAGGTGGACGCGGCCGCGGGCGCCGACCGGCGGCTGGATGCGGCCGTGGCGTCCGTCCGCGGGATGCTCGGCTCGCTGGCGGTACCGGAGCGGGCGCAGCTGATGGCGCGTTCGCTGGCGGAGCGGATGGCGCTGGTGCTCCAGGGGTCGTTGCTGGTGCGCCACAGCCACCCCGCGGTGGCCGATGCCTTCTGCGCCTCGCGGCTGGGCGGGGAGTGGGGCCATGCCTTCGGCACGCTGCCGACGGGGGTGGATCTGGGCGCGATCCTGGAGCGCGCCCGGCCGAAGGCCGCGGGTGGGGCCTGATGTCCGTACGGGTGGAGCGCACCGGGCCGGTCACGACGGTGGTGCTGTCGCGGCCGGCCGTCCGTAACGCCGTGGACGGCGCCACGGCCCGCCAACTGGCCGATGTCTTCCGGGAGTTCGAGGCCGATGAGAGTGCGAGCGTCGCGGTGCTGTGGGGCGAGGGCGGGACGTTCTGCGCGGGTGCGGATCTCAAGACCGTCGGCACGGAGCGCGGCAACCGCGTCGCACCGGACGGCGACGGCCCGATGGGCCCGACCCGGCTGCGGCTGAGCAAGCCGGTGATCGCGGCGGTCGCCGGGCATGCGGTGGCCGGCGGGCTGGAGCTGGCGCTCTGGTGCGATCTGCGGGTCGCCGAGGAGGACGCGGTCTTCGGGGTGTTCTGCCGGCGCTGGGGTGTGCCGCTGATCGACGGCGGTACGGTGCGGCTGCCGCGGCTGATCGGGGCGGGCCGGGCGATGGACCTGGTCCTGACGGGCCGCCCGGTCCCCGCGGAGGAGGCGCTCGCCATCGGGCTGGCCGACCGCGTGGTGCCGGCCGGCACGGCGCGAGCCGAGGCGGAGCTTCTGGCGGCGGAGATCGCCCGCTTTCCGCAGGCGTGCCTGCGCAGCGACCGGGCCTCGCTGCTGGAGCAGGAGGGGCGGAGCGAGGAGGCGGCGATGGCCGGTGAACTCCGGTACGGGCAGGGCGTGTTGACGCAGGCGCTGGCGGGCGCGGCCCGGTTCGCGGCGGGGGCGGGGCGGCATGGGGAGGCGGATGCCCTTCCCTGATCGACCTGTCCGGGATCCGGACCCGCATCGAGGGCCGGCGGGCCGCCTGCCGCGAATGGCAGGCGGCCCGCCGGTCGTTGCCGCCCCGCACCGTGCCGCCAGGCAATGGGCCGAGCACCACCAGGGCAACTCCGATCCCTGCGCCCTGCCTGCGGACCCGGGCATGTGCCAGAGCAGGGTTGTCACCACCTGCCGGGCCCGGAACTCCCTCGGCCGGTCCGTCTGTCCAGCGTTCTCCGTCGGCTGACATCCGGTCAGGACGGCGTGCGCAGCGCGCTTCGCGACCCCGGGGGCCCGATATTGAACGCGTTCAATTCTGCGGTACTGTCGGCCTCACCACGTCCGGACCACGGGAAACGGGGTCCGGACCGTCGCGAAAGGGGGCCGAGATGACCACATTGGTCCGACTCATCGTCATGCTCGGGATGTTCGTGGTGATCCCGCTGGGGGTCGCGCTGATCGACGGGGGCGGTGTGGCCCGGGTCCGGCGGGTCTGGCCGGTTGCCGCCGCCGTGGGGGCGGTGGCGCTGTGGCTGCCGCGCGGCCCGCTCGCCACCGGGTGCGCCGCCGTCTACGCGGCCGCCACGCTGGCGCTCGCCGCACAGGCGCCCCGGCGGCTGGCCCGCACCCGTTCGCTCGCACCGTCCGAGATCGCCGTGCTCACCGCGCTGGCCACCCCCGCGATCGCGGGGACGGCGCTGGTCGCCGAGCGCGCCGGATACCGGCTGTTCGGCTTCGATCTGGACATCCTGGCGCTGACCGTGCCGCACTTCCACTTCGCCGGATTCGCGGCCGCACTGATCGCGGGCCTGGTCTGCCGGGGCAGCGGCGGCGGCCGGGCGGGCCGGCCGGCGGCGCTCAGCGTCCCCGTCGGCACAATGCTCGTCCTCGCCGGCTACTTCATCGACGACTGGGCCGAACTGGCCGGTGCGCTGGTGCTGACCGCCGGGATGTGGCTGGTCGGCCTGCTCACCTGGCGGGACCTGCGGGCCGCGGGACCCGACCGGACGACCCGTGCGCTGCTGGGCTGCTCGGCCGTGGTCGTGGTGGCGACCATGCTGCTCGCGCTGAGCTGGGCGCTGGGCGAGGCCACCGGCCTGCCGCATCCCTCGCTCGCCTGGATGGCCGCCACCCACGGCCTGGGCAACGCCCTCGGCTTCGCCCTGTGTGCGATCCTCGCGCAGCGCCGTCTGCGCACCGCACCGCCGCGGCGGCCCGCCCTCGCCCCGACCCTCAAGGAGCGCCTCGCATGAGTGACGTCAACTACCCCGAAAAAGGCGCCACTTACCCTCGTGAGGGCGGCGCCGCACAGATCCCGCTGCCGGAGGGTTACGCCCATCTGCGGGTGGCCGTGCCCATCGGCCGGGGGCGGGACGCCCTGCGGGCGGCGGGCGAGGCGGTCACCACCTTCCGGATGCACCGCAGTGCGGGCACCGTCATCCGCGCCGAGGCCACCCGCGCCGCGCCGGGCGTCGCCGTCGAGGTCGGCCTCGGCGCGGGGCCGCTGGTGCTGCGGGTGCCGTGCCGGGTGGTGTGGACGGTGGCCGACGAGGACCGGATCGGCTTCGGATACGGCACCCGCGACGGGCACCCCGAATGCGGCGAGGAGGCGTTCCTGGTCGAGCGGCACGCCGACGACTCGGTGTGGTTCACCGTGACCGCCTTCAGCCGCCCGGCCGCGTGGTTCACCCGGCTCGCCGGACCGCTGGTGCCCGTACTCCAGCGCGGCTACGCCCGGCACCTCGGCCGGACCCTGCGACGGCTGACCCTCCCCCAGCTACCGCCGGGAGGTGCCCCCAGCCCGTAGAGGGCTCCCCCGGCCCCTCGATCACACCCTGATGACGTGCGGAAACGCCGAGTTACCGACAAGTAGGTATGGAGTCCGCCGATCTCCATACGTCCACCTGCGCTTCATCTTTTCGCCACCACCGCCCCTGCCCGGCGTGAGAGAACACCAGGCATGTGCGATGACGAACTGATCCCGCCGCAGGCGGACATGACCGAGCGGGAGTGGCTGCGGGCCGGCGCCGCGGCGGCGCCGGACGGGCCCGCGATGCCCACCACGGGGCGGGTGCCGAAGCCGGTGAACCGGCGGACGCTGCTGGGCGGCGCGATGGCCGGCGCGGCGCTGACCGTCCTGGCGTCGGGCGCCCGCCCGGCCACCGCGTCCGCCGCGCCGCGTCCGGGGGCGCCGGGAGCCTTCCCGTTCCCCGAACACCCCAACGGGAAGGGCGAGTTCGCCGTCCTGGTCACCGGTGACGCGGGCACCGGCGACGAGGCGCAGTACGCGGTGGCGGCCGCCGCCCGGGACGTCTGCCGGGCGGAGGGCATCGGTCTGGCGATCGGCCTCGGCGACAATATTTACGAGAACGGCCCGGAGTCGGCCCATGACTCCGATTTCCAGGACAAGTTCGAAAAGCCCAACAGCGGTATCGACGTGCCCTGGCTGATGGTCCTGGGCAATCACGACTGCTCGGGGCTGATACCCGGCAGCGGCGGCGACCCGTCCCGCGGTGACCGTGAGGTCGCCTACGCCACGACCTCGAAGCGCTGGTACATGCCGGCCCGCTACTACAGCGTGCCGCTGCCGGCCGCCGACCCGCTGGTCGAGTTCTTCGCCATCGACACCATTCCCTGGTCGTCGTATGTCGCCCAGATCGACCCGTACTTCCGCTGGGACGGCCCGTACATGCGCGAGCAGCGGGCCTGGCTGGACGGCGCGCTGCGCGCCTCGCGGGCCCGCTGGAAGGTGGTGATCGGCCACCACCCGTATCTCAACAACGGCAAGCACGGCAACGCCGGTGCCTACGACGGTTTCACCATCGGGAACTACACGAGCGGCGTCCACCTCAAGGACATGTACGAGAAGGTGGTGTGCGGCCGCGCCGATCTGATCCTTTCCGGGCACGACCACTGCCTCCAGGTGCTGGAGCCCACGGCGCGCACCGGCGGCACCCGGCAGGTGGTGTGCGGGGCGTCGGCGAAGACCGAGGACGGCAAGGCGCACTTTGCGAACCCGGCGGCCTGGCAGAACTTCTCCGACCACGGGTTCATGGTGCTCAAGGTGGCGCGGGCGCGGCTGACCATCGACGTCTACACCGTCGATGTGGCGACGCGGAAGGCCACGCCGGCCCACCGCACGCGGCAGACCGGGCCGGTGTCCGGCCGCACGCCGTCCCTGGCGGCCGCTACCAGGTGAAGGTGGCCGAGGCGCGGGGCGGGAGGCGGTAACTTGCCTGCTCCCCCTGCCAGTTGAGGGTGACCCAGCGGGCGGCCGTGGAGTCGTTGTAGGCGATCAGCGCGACGGACCCGTCGGGGTTGCGCCAGGCCACATTGGGGACGGCGGCCGAGGCCGTGGAGGCGATGCGCCGGGCTCCGGGGCGTACGAACTTGGTGAGATGGCCCATCGTGTAGTACTCGATGGTGTAGTCGACGGTGCCCTGCGCCGCGTCGCCGTGGTGCACGGTGAGCAGACCGGTGCAGGAGCCGCAACCGCCGTGGTGCGGGCCGCCGTTCTGGTCGACGGCCAGCGACCAGCGGATCCAGCTGCTGCCCCAGTTGCGCGTGTAGTCGATGAGGTCGTGCATGTCCTCGCGCTGCTGGTCGGCGATCCACCGGCCGCCGGAGTGCTCGGTGTCGTACATGGCGAGGCCGGGATAGCGGCGGTGGACCCGGGTCTGCTCGCCGACGTCGCCACCGTAGCCGTGCCAGGCCACGCCGCCGAAGTTGGGGTGGCGGCGGATCGCCGGATCGTCGACGGTGGGTGCGCCGAAGGCGCGGTAGCGGTTCCAGTTCCAGTCCAGGGCCAGGACCTTGGTGGACAGACGGGCGCCGGCCAGGGCGGGCAGCAGGTCGTACTTGGTGAAGCGGGCCAGGTCCCGGCCGGTCCAGCGCATGGACGGGTAGCCGGCGCAGCAGGTGGGTTCGTTCTGTACGGAGACGTAGTCGACGGGCACGCCGTGGGCACGGTAGGCACGCAGAGCGGCCACGAAGTAGCGGGCGTAGACGGCGTGGTACTGCGCCCGGAGCCGGCCCTGGTCGAGGGAGCCGTTGTCCTTCATCCAGGCGGGCGCGCTCCAGGGCACCGCCATGATCTTGAGGGCGGGATCGAGGCGGCGGGCCTCGGCGGTCAGGGGCAGGACACCGGCGAGATCGTGCCCGATGGCGAAGTGCTTCAGCTGCGGGTCGGTCCGGCCGGGCGGCAGGTCGTCGTAGGTGTAGTCGAAACGGGCCAGGTCGGAGGCGCCCATGGGGTTGCGCAGGAAGCTGAGGCCGATGCCGTCGCGGGGGTCGAAGAGCCGTTTCATCGTCGCCTCGCGCGCGCGCTCGCTCAGGGCGCCGCTGCCCTTCAGCAGCCAGGCGGCGGTATCGGTGAAGGAGGCGCCGCCGCCCTGGAAGGTCTGGTACGCCGTCGACCCGTCGACGGTGAGCGTGATGCCGCGGTGCGGCGCGCTGCCGCGGGTGAAGTGGAGCGGGGGCAGGCTCTCCAGGCCCTTGACGACATGGCGGCCGCCGGGGTCGGAGGTGGTGGTGAGATGGACCTGCACCGGCCGTTCCCGGGCGCCGGGGGGCGGGCCGCCCGGCGGGCCGGCGGCCGTGAACGCCAGCGCGAGGACGGCCGCCAGCGCCCCGGCGGCGCCGTTCAGGGCGCGGCGGAAGGGGCGCGGATTCCGTCGGCCGCTACGGGGCGTCATGGCGAGGAGTGCCTTCCTGTGGGGCTGCACCCTCCCCATGGTCCCCTGGTCGCCGGACATGCGGGGTGGGCGGGTGCCGCCTAAGGTGAGCGCATGGCCGCCGGTGGACCTCGGCCGCGCAGGCGGCATGCACCATGACCAGCAAGGACGGACCGTCCCGGGACGGCTATGACCCCCGCGCCCACCGGGACGTACGACGCGTCCCGGAGCGCTGTGCCGGGGTCTCGCACCATGAGCCGATCGGCCTGCGCCGGCGGCTGGCGCTCAACCGGATGGGCACCTTCGACTGGGACCTGGACCGCGGGTTGATGGATCTGGACGCCGGTGCGCTGGAGGTCTTCGATCTGCGCCCGGAGGAATACGACGGCGCGCCGCTGTCGCTGATCGCGCGGGTGCCGCCCGAAGAGGGGATGCGGCTGGATGAGGCGCTCGCCCAGGCCCTTCAGGAGGGCGGCTCGTCCTACGGCGGCTACTTCCGCGTCCAGTGCCGCGACGGGACACCGCGCTGGGCGCACTCCCAGGGGCGGATCCTGCGCGATGGTGACGGGCTGCCGTACCGGATCATCGGCATCGTGCGGGAGGCATCCGGCGAGCTGGCGGACTCCGCGCTGCTGCGGTCGCTCCAGCAGGAGCGGCAGCGGCAGACGGTGATGGTGCAGCAGACCACGGCCGCGCTGTCGCGGGCCCTGTCGGTGGCGGATGTGACGCGGGTGCTCACCGGCACCGGCGGCGCCCGGCGGTTCGGCGCGGATGCGCTGGTCCTGGGGCTGGCGGCGGACGACCGGTTCGAGGTCATCGCCGTCACGGGGATGGCCGGCGAGGTGCCCGAGGACATGACCAGCTCCCCGCTGGACGACACCCTGCCGCTGTCCGAGGCGGCGTTCTCGCGGCGGCCGGCCTTTTTGAGCACCCGGGGCGAGCTGATCGCCCGCTACCCCCGGCTGCGCCCGTTCACCGAGGTCCTGCCGCCCGGCAGCTCCTCCTTCCTGCCGCTGGTCGCGCAGGACACCGTCATCGGGGCGCTGGGGCTGTTCAACACCGAGCCCGCGATGCAGTCGACGGAGGCCAAGAACCTGGCGCTGGCGCTGGCCGGGGTCGTCGCCCAGTCGCTGCAACGGGCCACGCTCTTCGACAAGGAGCGGGAATTCGCCACCGGGCTCCAGGAGGCGATGCTGCCGCGCCGGGTGCCGGAGATCTCCGGGGGCGAGGTGACCGTCCGTTATCACCCGGCGAGTGTGGGGCGGGACGTCGGCGGCGACTGGTACGACGTGATCGCGCTGCCCCAGGGGCGGACGGGCCTGGTGGTCGGCGACGTACAGGGCCATGACACCCACGCGGCTGCCGTGATGGGCCAGTTGCGGATCGCCCTGCGCGCCTATGCCTCCGAGGGCCACTCCCCCGAGACCGTGCTGGTGCGGGCCTCCCGCTTCCTGGCCGAGCTGGAGACCGAACGGTTCGCGACCTGTACGTACATCCAGGCCGACCTGGCGTCGGGGGCGCTGCATGTGGCCCGGGCCGGCCATCTCGGGCCGCTGATCTGCGACGGCGCCCGGCATGTCGACTGGCCCGAGGTCCGCGGCGGGCTGCCGCTGGGGGCGGCCACCGACTTCGGGCACGACCACTTCCCCGAGACCCAGCTGTTCCTGGAGCCGGGCTCCACGCTGCTGCTGTGCACGGACGGTCTGGTGGAGCAGCCGGGCTGGGACATCTCGACGGGTATCGAGGCGCTGTCCGCGGCGTTCCGCTCCGGGCCGGGCGGGCTGGAGGCGCTCGCCGACCGGCTCGCCGAACAGCTGTGGGCCGAACCGGGCTCCGGCGACGATATGGCCCTTCTGCTGCTGCACCGGCCGCCGAGCCCGGGGACCGCCGCCACACCGCGTCTGCGGCTGCACGTCCATCAGGCCGATCCGTCGGGCACCGCGGAGGTCCGCTCGGCGCTGCGCCGCACGCTGGACCAGTGGCGGGCGGGCGAGGTCACCCACAATGTCGAGGTCGCCGCCTCCGAGCTGATCGCCAATGCGCTGACCCATACGGAGAGCGGTGCGCTGGTGTCCGTGGAGCTGGTGTCCGGCGCGCCACGGCGGATCCGCCTGGAGGTCGAGGACCGGTCCAGTTCCTGGCCGCGCCGCCGCAGTCCGGGCGAGACCGCCACCTCCGGCCGCGGTCTGCTGATGGTCGAGGCGCTCGCGGACCGCTGGGGCGCGGAGCCGCGCGGTGCGGGCAAGGCGCTGTGGTGCGAGTTCGCGGTGCCGGAGGCGGGGGTGGGGAAGGGGGCGGAGCGGGGGCCGGGGGCGGGCTGAATCACCTTACGGGGAGGGACTGTTGAGGAAGACGGCCGTTTGCTCGCCGAATCGGGTTCCTGCCCCCGGCGATCGTGTCAAGATGGCGTCCCATCGCAAGGGGGAGGACGTCCGATGGCGGATGTGGGGGCCGGTCAGGATCCGGGAAAACTGCGGCTGACCGTCGAGGGGGTGGACGGCGAAGCACAGCTGCGGTCGCTCCAGCAGTGGCTGGCGTACGACGACGAGCTGCGCGGCCGGGTCACCTGGCAGTACGCGCCGCCGGCGCCCGGCCACATGGGCGGCACGCTGACGGCGCTGACGGTCATTCTGGGATCGGGCGGTATCGCGGGGCTGATCGCCCCTCTGTGCACCTGGTTCACCAACCGCCGTCCCGACGTCGCGGTCAGCCTGGAGCTGGGCGACGGCCGTAAGGTCAGCATCGACGTCAAACGCGCCACCGACCAGTCGGCGGTGCTCCACGAAGCGCAGGAGCTGTTCCGCTCCCTCGACTCCCGCAACGGGCAGGGGGAATGAGCGGCAGACGCTTCCCGCACGGCCCCACCAGCAGGGCCGTGCTGATCGGCACGAGTCGCTTCGGTCATACCGGGCTGCCCGACATCCCCTCCGTCGAGGCGAATCTCGGGGCGCTGAAGGCCGCCCTGACCGATCCGGCGCACGGTCTGCTGGCACCCGAACACTGCCGGGTGGTGTCCGACCCCTCCGATCAGGCGGCCGTCGGCGCGGCGTTGAGCTGGGCGGTGCGGGAGGCGGAGGATCTGCTGCTGGTCTATTACGCCGGACACGGCGTGCTGGACGGCGACGGGCAGCTGCACCTCGCACTGGTCCACACCGATGTCGAGAACATCGGCTTCACCGCCGTCCCGATCGAACTGCTCAAACGCCATGTGGGCGAGGCCCTGGCCCGGTCGCGGGTCCTGCTGCTGGACTGCTGCTTCTCGGGCCGGGCGGTGTCCGCGATGGCCGAGCCGACCAACCTGGCCGTTGGTCAGCTCGACTTATCGCTCGACGTATCGGGAACGTACGTCCTCACCTCCACGACGAAAACGGCTCCGGCGCATGCGCCCTCCGGAGCGCGCTACACCGCGTTCACCGGCGCCCTGCTGGAGTCCCTGGGCGCGCCGGCCGCCCTCACCCTCGACGAGATCCACCGCGCGGTCGACCGCACACTGCACAGCCGGGGACTGCCTCGTCCGCAGCGCCGGTCGGCCGGGGGAGCCGGGTCGCTGGCGCTGGTGCGGGGGCCGGTCGGGACACCCGGTGCCGTGCCGCCACCACCACGGCCGTCGGCGCCGCCGTCACCGCCGCCGTTCTCTCCGGTCGCCCCCGCCCCACCGCCGTTCCACCTGGGCGCCCCCACTCCGCCGCCGCGCGGACACAAGGGCGGACGACCGGTGGTGATCGCCGCGGCGGTCGGCGGTGCGCTGGCGGTACTGCTGGCGTCGTCGCTGGTCAAAGGGGTACTGGGGGGTGGGGGTGACGGTGCCTCGGGCAAGGGTGGCGCACACGGCGGCCAGGCCCGGGACGGGTCCTCGCAGCACACCGGCAGCCCGTCGGGCAGCACTCCCGGCCCGTTGGGCACGACCCCCGGCACCGCACCACCGAGCAAGGCGGCGGCCGGGGGCGGCACCGCCCCCGCGGGCCCGAAGGTGCGCTACCGCGACCGGAAGCTCAGCTGGCAGGCGGCAACCTGCGACGTCGGCGGGCAGTGGATTCAGGTCCTCGACCTGGACGAGCCCTCGACCCATGTCGACCGGACCGGCCTCTCGTCGAACAGCGAATTCATCGACTACGGCTGCGGCGTACAGGAGGGCGGCCCCGCCACGATCGTGTGGAACAGTGACTCCCCCCAGGTGCAGGCCGGTGTCGCCGACTCCCGCACCGCGACGGCCGCCGACTGCCGGGCCGCCGCGAACGCCGGCGGCGTCGCCCAGTCCATGCCCGCGACGAAGATCACTCCCGGCACGACCTGGTGCGTGATCACCACGGAGAACCGGGTGGCGAAGGTGACCTTCACCAAGGTCGACACATCCTCCGGGGGCAGCCTCGGCAGCTCGCGCAACCCCGCGTTCGAGCTGACGGCCACCCTCTGGGACGCCCCGTGAGCCAGGCGCCGAGACGCCGCGGAGATCCGTCAGAAGCGCCTAGTCCTCGGGCCCGTACCACAGCGTCGTCATATTGCAGAACTCCTTGATGCCGTGCCCGGACAGCTCCCGGCCGTACCCGGACCGCTTGGCGCCGCCGAAGGGCAGGCCGGGGTGGGAGGCGGTCATCCCGTTGAAGAAGACGCCGCCGGCCTGGAGGTCGCGGGCCAGGCGGGCCTGTTCGTCGGGGTCGCGGGTCCAGGCGTTGGAACTGAGCCCGAACGGCGAATCGTTGGCGACCGTCACCGCCTCGTCCAGGTCGGCGACGCGGTAGAGCGAGGCGACCGGGCCGAACGCCTCCTCGTGGTGGATCCGCATATCGGGGTCGATGCCGGAGAGTACGGTCGGCTCGTAGAACCAGCCCGCGGGATGCCCGGGCGGGCGGCGGCCGCCGCACAGCGCCGTGGCGCCCCGGTGGACCGCGTCGTCGACCAGTTCTTCCAGGTCGGAGCGGCCCTGCTCGCTGGCCAGCGGGCCGACGTCGGTGTGCTCGTCCATGGGGTCGCCGACGGTGAGGGCGGACATCCGCTCGGTGAAACGGGCGGCGAAGTCGTCGTAGACGTCGGTGTGAACGATGAACCGCTTGGCCGCGATGCACGACTGCCCGTTGTTCTGGACGCGGGCGGTCACGGCGACCGAGGCCGCCTTGTCGAGATCGGCCGACGGCAGGACGACATAGGGGTCGCTGCCGCCGAGTTCCAGGACGGTCTTCTTGACCTCGTCGCCGGCGATCGAGGCGACCGAGCGGCCGGCCGGTTCGCTGCCGGTGAGCGTCGCGGCGGCGATCCGCGGGTCACGCAGGATGTCCTCGACGGCTCGGGCGCCGATCAGCAGGGTCTGGAAGCAGCCCTCGGCGAAGCCGGCGCGGCGGAAGAGCTCCTCGATGTACAAGGCGGTCTGCGGGACGTTCGAGGCGTGTTTGAGCAGACCGGTGTTGCCCGCCATCAGGGCGGGGGCGGCGAACCGTACGACCTGCCAGAGCGGGAAGTTCCAGGGCATCACCGCGAGCACGGTGCCCAGCGGGCGGTAGCGCACCACGGCGCGGGCGGCGCCGGAGTCGGTCACGTCGGCGGGGTCGGGGTGTTCGTCGGCGAGGAGTTCCTCGGCGTGGTGGGCGTACCAGCGCATCGTCTTGACGCACTTCTTCGCCTCGGCGCGCGCCTGGGCGAGCGGTTTGCCCATTTCGGTGGTCATGGTGCGGGAGATCGAGTCCAGATCGGCCTCCAGCAGATCGGCGGCGGCGAGCAGGCGTTCGCTGCGGTAGGCGAAGCCGGTGGTGCGGTGCTCCTGGAATGCCTGCTCGGCGCGGACGAGGTGGTCCTCGATCTCACCGGCGTTGAGCGGGTCGAAGGTCTTGAGGGTTTCGCCGGTGGCCGGGTTGACCGTGGCGATGGCCATGATCGGCACCTCCCGAGAGAGGAAGAGCGTACGGGCTGGGCTGTGATGCTCAGGAGAGCGGTCCGGGAGCCGGGGACGGATCCGGGACCGGGTCGGGCCCGGGCGGACGCGGCACCGGGGAGGGCTCGGGCGGTATGGGATCGGGCGGCTCGGGGGTCGGCGGCGGGCCGGGGAGCGGCTCCGGCAGGGGGCTGGGCGGCGGACCGCCGGGGTCCGGGGGCGGCCCGGGCCGCGGGGGCTCGGGTTCGCGGTCGAGCGTGCCGTCACTGCGCTTAGGTGATTGCCACTGCACTGGGGGCCTCCGGTATCGGAACGTTTCGTGGCACATCGGCCCCCGTACCCGAGTCTGGCCCGTCCATGGCCCCCGCGCACGACGGATTGCCGCGGACGAGCCCGCCGGGCGGGGCGGAGGGGCCGCCGACGGGACCCGGTGGCCGGTCCGGCCCGTGCGGTGGCCCGTTTGGCCTGTTTGGACGGCGTGCGGGCGGCGCGGTGCGCTCTACAGTGCCGCCATGCCCCTCACCGCCGTGCCCAGGACGGTCCCGGCCCGCCGGAGGACGGCGCCGGCGGCGCTCGCGGCGCTGCTCCTCGGGTGCGCAGCACTGCTGCTGGGCCCCGCCGCCGGTCCCGCCCGCGCGGAGCTGCTCCCCCTCCCCTACCTGATGGCCGACACCGGCGGCGGCGCCCAGCTGATCACCGCCCGGGCGCTCTCCACCGGCTCCACCACCGGCACCGTGGCCTGGTGGCAGCGGCACAACGGCCGCTGGCACAAGAGCGGTTCGGCGCCCGCCCGCTTCGGGTCCGGCGGCCTGACCGAGGGCCGTACCCGGCAGCAGGGCACCTCCACCACCCCGACCGGGCTGTACGACCTGCCGTACGGCTTCGGCCTCGACCCGGCGCCGCCCGGCACCACGATCCCCTACCGGCGGGTGGGCCCGGACTCCTGGTGGTGCGAGGACAACGCCTCCGCCTCCTACAACCGCTGGGTCGCCCCCCTGCCGCCGGACTGCGCCGCCGGCGAGTCGGAGCGGCTGGCGGACCATCCGACGCAGTACGGCCAGGCGCTGGTGACCGGGTTCAACTATCACCGCCCGGCGCGCCACCGCGGCGCCGGTATCTTCCTGCACGTCAACGGGAAGGGTGCGACGGCCGGTTGTGTCTCCGTACCGGCCGGGGCGATGGCGCGGATCCTGGCCTGGGTACGGCCGTCCCTGGCCCCGCACCTGGCCATCGGGACGGTGTTCGGGCCGACCGCGATCGTCCGGTACTGAGACCGTGCCCTCTCCCCCGTCCCCCCGGCTGCGGATCCGCATCGGCGGTACGGCCGTCGGGTCCAGCCGGTTCTGCCCGCACCGCACGACGTACGACGGCTTCCGGGTGAGCCGCGGCGCGGCGCTGCCGGGGCGCTGTCCCGGGCCCACGACGGGCGCGGGCGGACGGCGGCCGTGGCCCCCGGCGGCGTGGACCAGGACCTGCTGCGCCTGGGACACCGCAAGGTACGGCGGCCGCCCTGTCCCTTCACGACGAGGGCCTCGACGAGCCGGACCTGACGGCGGTTCTGCCGTAGCGGGCGGGGATACGGCCCTACGGCTGCGGATCCCGTGCGTCGTAGCGGGCGAAGGCGCGGCGGCCGAGGCCCAGGAGGGCGACGGTCAGGACGCAGGCCAGGCCGCCGCCGATGACCGCGGTTTCCGGGGAGGTCAGGTCGGCGGCCGAGCCGGTGAGGAAGTCGCCCAGGCGCGGGCCGCCGGCGACGACCACGATGAAGACGCCCTGGAGGCGGCCGCGCATCCGGTCCGGTGTGGCGGCCTGGAGCATGGTGCTGCGGAAGACCATCGAGACGGTGTCGGCGCAGCCGGCGACGGCGAGGAAGAACAGGCCGAGCCACAGGTGGCGGGAGAGGCCGAAGCAGGCGATGGCCGCGCCCCAGGAGGCGACCGCGAGCAGGATGGCCAGGCCGTGGCGGCGGATACCGCCGAGCCAGCCGGAGAACAGCCCGCCCAGGACGGCGCCGACGGCGGGCGCGGCGACCAGCAGGCCGACGGTCTTGGCATCGCCCGCGAACCAGAGGACGGCGACCGCGGGGAACAGGGCACGCGGCTGGGCGAGCACCATCGCGGCCATGTCGGAGAAGAACGTCATCCGCAGGTTGGGGCGGGTGGCGAGGAAGCGCAGACCGTCCAGGACGGAGGCGCGGCGGCGGGCGCCGTCGCCCTGGTCGGGGCGCATGGAGGGCAGGCGCCACATGGCGTAGAGGGAGGCGCTGAAGGCGGCGACGTCGATGAGGTAGGCGGCCTGGTATCCCCACAGGCCGACGATCACGCCGCCCAGCATCGGGCCGCCCATCAGACCGAGGTTGCTGGTCAGCGAGTTGAGGGCGTTGGCGGCGGGCAGCTGCTCGGTGGGCAGCAGCCGGGGGATCATCGAGCTGCGGGCCGGGGAGTTCATCGCGAAGCAGACGGCCTGGAGGGCGACGACGGTGTAGAGCAGCCAGACGCGGTGGTAGCCGGCGAGTGCGGCGGTGGCCAGGACGACGGAGAGCACGGTCGCGCCGGAGGCGCTGAACAGGCCCAGTGTGCGCCGGTCGACGGTGTCGGCGATGGCGCCGCCGTAGAGCCCGAAGACGACCAGGGGGACCAGGGAGCACAGGCCCACCAGGCCGACCGAGAAGGTGGAGTGGGTCAGGGCGTAGACCTGGAGGGAGACCGCGAGGGCGGTCATCTGCTGGCCCATCCAGGAGACGGTGTTGCCGCACCACAGGCGGCGGTAGTCGGGCGAGGTGCGCAGCGGGGTCAGATCGGCGAATATCCGGGAGCGGGCGGGTATATGGGGCTCTTCGGGGCTCTTGGGTGAGCGGTTGCCGTCCGAGGTCGTTGTAGATGCCACGCGGCGCAGTAAAGCACGCGGCGGGGGTGCGGCGGACGGCAGGGCGAAAAGAGGCGCTCGCCGGGTGCGCCCCTTACCGGGGCGCGCTCATGGCGAGGCCGTGGCGGCTTCGAGGCCGTAGACCCGTCGCGCGTTGTCCGCCGCGATCATCGCGCCCACCCGCCGGGCGTCGTCGGCGGACCAGGCGCCGGTGGCCGTCCAGTCGCCGAGGACGGCGGCGAGGGCGGTACGGAAGAGGGCGCTGCCGACCAGATAGAGCTCGGGCAGGCCGTAGGCGTCGGTGGAGAAGAGGAGTTTGGCGAAAGGGGCGAGTTCGAGGAATTCGGCGAGGACGGCGGTGGCGCGCGGGCCGGTGTGGGTGAGGGCGAGGCCGACGTCGGCGTAGACGTGCGGGAAGACGCTCGCCAGGTAGGCGGCCTGGCGGTGGTACGGGTAGCAGTGCAGCAGCACCAGGTCGGTGCCGGTGCCGGCGGTGGCCTTGACGAGGTCGGTCAGCAGGGCGGGGTCGGCGTGGTCCAGGCGCAGGTCGGGGTCGCCGAAGCCGGTGTGCAGTTGGAGCGGGCGGCCGGTGGCGACGGCCTGCCAGACGAGGTGGCGCAGCAGGACGGGGTCGGCGAGGCGGGGCAGTCCGGCGGCCATCCAGTCGCGTACGGCGCGGTGCACCTCGTGCGGGGGCGGGGGCAGCGGGTCGAGGGCGAGGCCGTGGCGGTAGGCGGCGACCGATTTGAAGGCGACGGCGGTGCGGGCGGCGTCCTCGATCGCGGTGCCGAGGGCGTCGGTGAACTCCTCGGCGTCGCGCGCCCCGATCGCGGTGCGTTCGGCCAGCGCTTCCAGGCGGACGACCTCGTATCCGGTGCCGCCCGCGGCGCGGGCGGTCTCGGCGGGGCCGGTGAGGTCGCCGGGCAGGCCGGTGTCGAGGAGGTAGGCGCCGATGCCGGTGGCGCCCAGCAGACGGCGGCGGGTCTCGTCGGGGCCGAGGGCGCGGCGGCGGGCCAGATAGTCGTCGGGCGGGCAGTGGGCGGGCAGGTCGAGCAGCGGCGGGCACCAGCGGCGTACGGCGAAGCCGGTCTGGGTGTCGAAGAAGGTGGTGCCCGCGGCGGGCGGGCGGTCCGATTCGGTGAGGTAGGCGGCGAACGTCCCGGGGGCGGGTTCGTAGCGGAGCACGCCGTGGCAGTGGTGGTCCACCAGCGGCGGCAGGTCCAGCCCGGCGCCCTCGTCCGGGCCGGGCTCCGGCCCCGCGGTGTGCGCCGCCATGGTCACCAGCGCCAGCGGGTCGCGGCGGCCAGTTCCTCGGCGTCGACGTCGGCGAACCGGGTGTCCTCGGCGCGCCGTACGGCCAGCACCGCGCCGTGCAGCACCTTGCCCATCGCCTCGTGCAGCGGGCCCGACTTCTCGAAGCGGTCGGTGGCTTCGGAGAGCGTGCCGGGCAGCCGGACGATGCCGCGCCGGGCCCGTTCGCGGACGCCGAGGGTGCCCGGGTCCTCGGTCTCGGGGGCCGGGAGACGGGCGCCGGTCTCGATGCCGTGCAGTCCGGCGGCGATCACCGAGCCGACGACGAGGTAGGGGTTGGCGGCGCCGTCGAAGGTCTTGAGCTCGGCGCTGCCGCCGTCGGGGTCGTCGGGGGCGCCGGGGATCAGCCGCAGCGCGGCCTCGCGGTTCTCGACGCCCCAGCACTGGTAGATCCCGGCCCAGCGGGAGGGCTGGAGCCGCAGATAACTGGCGGGTGAGGGGCAGCCGATGGCAAGGAGGGCGGGCAGCGCGCCGAAGGTGCCGGCGAGGAAGGCGACGGCGTCGGGGGCCAGGCCCCAGGGCGCGTCGGGGGTGCGGTGCAGGCTCGCGCCCGCGCGGTTGAGGCTGAAGTGGAGGTGGCAGCCGTTGCCGACCGCTCCGGCGACGACGGCCGGGGCGAAGGAGGCGCGCAGCTGGTGCCGGGCGGAGACGGCGCGGACGGTCTCCCGTACCAGAACGGCGTCGTCGGCGGCGCGCACCGGGTCGCCGGGGGCGCAGCTGACCTCGAACTGGCCGGGGGCGTACTCGGGATGGATCTGGTGGACCTCGATGCCCTGGACGGTGAGGGCTTCGGTGACATCGCGGAGGTAGTCGGAGAGTTCCACGATGCGGGTCATGCCGTAGGCGGGGCCGGAGCAGGGGTAGTCCAGCGGCTCGTACGCATCGTCCTCGGCCGGGTCGTGGCCCTGGGGGGCGCGGGTGACCACCCACTCGGTTTCGAAGCCCATGCGCAGGTCGAGGCCGGCGGCGGTGGCGCGGTCGGCCATGGCGCGGGCGAACTGCCGCTGGCAGGCGGGGTGCGGGGTGCCGTCCTGGTCGTAGCGGTCGGCCGGGGCCCAGGCCCAGCCGGGCTGTGCGGCGAGCACCGTGAGCCGCTCCAGGTCGGGGAAGAGCCGCAGATCGCCGGCCGGGCCGCCGAGATGGTCGGATTCGGTGATGGCGTCCTCGGAGGTGAAGACGTCGAAGACGGGCGACATGCCGACCCCGTGCCGTACGGCGTGCGCCAGCCGCTCGGCCGGAATGGCCTTGGCGCGGGTGATGCCCGCGTTGTCCACCCAGGTCAGCGCGAGGGTGCGGACGCCCTCGGCATGCAGCCGGGCCGCCGCCTCGCGGACGTCACCGCGCTGTTCCGCATCCGCCGGCGATCCCATATCCGTCCTACCGTCCTCGCGTGGCCGTGCCGGTTGCTCGGCGCCCGAAAACCGCCGATGGCGGTGCGGCCGAGCGCCGTGCCGTCAGAGGCAGTTGAACTCGCACCATACGCACTTTCCGGTGCCGCGCGGTTCCACACCCCAGACATCCGCCAGCCTGTCCACCAAGAGCAGCCCGCGCCCGGAGACCCCGGCCTCGCCCGGTTCGCGGCGGCGGGGCAGGCTGCTGGAGTGGTCCTCGACCTCCAGGCGCAGCCGTCGCATGGCGCTGTGCGGCATGCGGATGTTGACGATCGCCTCGCCGTCGGTGTGCAGCAGGGCGTTGGTGATCAGCTCGTCGGCGACCAGCTCGATCTCCTCGGAGCGTTCGCGGGCGCCCCAGGCCCGTACGGCGGCGCGGATCATGTGGCGGGCGGCGGAGAGCGCGTCGGGGTCGGCGGGGGGAATGTGCTGGCGGAAGCGGCCGACGGTGTCGTGCTCGGGGGTGCCCAGGCGCCGGAGCAGCAGCAGCGCCATATCGTCCTCGCCGGCCGATTCGCCCCGGGCCCCGTCCACCGACTCGCAGAGTGCGTCGGCCAGTTGCTGGACGTCCTGCGGTCCGTCGCGGACCACGCGGGCCAGGTCCCGCATGCCGTCGTCGAGGTCGATGCCGGGCTGTTCGACCAGTCCGTCGGTGCACAGCACCAGGGTGTCGCCGGGGGCGAGGTGGACGGTGGTGACGGGGTAGTCGAGCCGTATGAATTCCGAGGCGATCCCCAGGGGCAGCCCGCCGGCCACCGGCAGGCGGCGGCAGATGCCCTCGGCGTGCCGCACCATCGGATCGATGTGCCCGGCGCGCACGATCCGGGCCGCCCCCGTGCTCAGGTCCGCATCGACATACGTACAGGTGGCGAAGCGGTCGGTGTCGAGTTCGTTGAGGAAGGCGGAGGCGCGGGCCATGACGGTGGCGGGGGCGTGGCCTTCGGCGGCGTAGGCGCGCAGGACGATCCGCAGCTGGCCCATGAGGGCGGCGGCGTGGGTGTCGTGGCCCTGGACGTCGCCGATGACGGCGGCGACCCGGCCGTCGGGCAGCGGGATGACGTCGTACCAGTCGCCGCCGATGTCCCGGCCGACCCCGGCGGAGCGGTAGCGCACGGCCACCTGGGCGCCGGGCACCCCGGGGATCCGGCGCGGCAGCATGGCCTGCTGGAGGTCCGCGGCCAGGCTGTGCTCCTGGTCGTAGAGCATGGCGCGGGCCAGGCTCTGGGCGATGCTGCTGCCGAGCGCGAGCAGCACATTGCGCTCCTGGTCGCGAAAGTCGCTCTCGCGCGCGTAGAACACCCCGATGACGCCGATGGGCCGGCCCTGGGCGATCAGCGGCAGATAGGCGGCGGAGCGGATGTTCAGCGGCTCGATGGCGTGCCACAGCCGCGGGTAGCCGTACTGGAACTCGGCGCGGGTGCGCACATAGCGCGGGGTGAGGGTGCGGACGACCTCGCTCATGGGGAAGTGGTCGCCGACCCGGGTGTATTCGAGGTCCGGGACGAAGCTGCCCGCCTTGCCCTCCGACACCAGCCGGATACGGCCGGCCTCGACCAGTCCGAGGATGACGTTCTCGGCGCCCAGCCGTTCCAGGCCCTGCTCGTTGGCGAGCGCGGCGATGACCTCGCCGACCGACCGGGCGTGGGCCAGGGCGGCGGTGGTGCGCTCGACGACGCTGGTGTGCCGGCGCCGCTCCTCGTCGACGGCGAGGCGTTCCGCCGCGTGGGTGTATTCGTGGCTGGCGTCCCGGAAGATGCCGATGATCCGGCGGGGACGGCCGGTGGGGTCGCGGCGGATACTGCCCTGGGCGTGGGTCCAGCGCAGTGTGCCGTCGCGCATCCGGACCCGGAAATAGGCGCCGTAGGAGTCGCTGCCGTCCTTGAGGGCGCGGGCCACGAGGGCGTCCAGCCGGGCCGCCTCATGGGCCGGCAGCCGGCCGCTGAGGGACTCGGGACGGTCGTCGTACTCGGCGGGGCGCAGGTCGAAGACCTCAAGGGCGGGCGGATCCATGTGCATCAGCCCGCTGTCGAGGTCCCAGTCGAAGCCGCCCATGCCGTTGAGAGCCAGGGTCAGGTCCGGGTGGGCGGGCCAGTCGTCCGGCACCGACACGGTGGGGTGCTTCGCTCCCCGGTCAGCCATGTCGTCACTTTGCCACATTCCACCGCCTTTCTGCTGCTCCAGGGGATATGGCCGCCCAACGACCAAGGGCGACCGGATCATCACGTACCGTGTCCCCGGCCGGGGCCGCCTCGTCCGGACCTCCGGGCCGGGCGCCGGTCCTAGGCTGTCCCACTGAGCCGAGGGAAGGGCGCGGGCGCGATGCGCGAGCAAGGGGAGACCGGGGGCGGGGACGCCGGGGTGCCGCGGAACGCGGAGACCTGGAACACGGTGTCGGGCGGCACGGTGGCGGGCCCGGTGGTCCAGGCCCAGCACATCGGGCAGCTGTCGATCCATCAGGCCGCCCCGCCCCCGCCCCCCTCGCCCGCCGAGGATCCCTGGGCGCGGCTGGCCGCCGACTCCCCCGTGTGGGACCACGTCCCCCAGGGCCGCGACGCCGCCCCCTTCCGCGAGTGCGTGGCCGCGGCCGCCGCCCGCCTGGCCGAGCAGCGCGACCTGGCGGAACGGCTGCTGGCCGCCGACCCCTGGCAGGACCCCGGACTGCCCGCCCGGTTCCTCGACCGCATCGAATGGCTCCTGGGCGAGCCGGGGCGGGGCCCGGCCCTCGATCTGTACCCGGCCGAGGCGGCACTGCTGGTCCTCACCCCGTTCCTCTACCGCCTCCATACGCTGCGCCGTGCCGTGCGGGCCGCCGTCGACCCGTCCCCACCGGAGGCCGACGAGGCCCGCGCGTCCTTCGAGACCTACGCCGAGGAGCACGCCCTGTTACGCAAGCGGGCCCTGCTGCATCCCGAGGCGGCGGCGCCGATCCACTGGTGGCTGCGGCACCGCTGGCTCGCCCAGCGCACCGACTTCGGCGACCCGGAGGCCGTCCGGGAGCTCCTCGCCCTCGTCCCGGACGCCGCACGGGCGCTCGGTGACGCCCTCGACCCGCTCCGGGTGAGCCGGCTGCTGCACGGGCTGCGCCGCGGCCCCGGTGTCTGCAATCCCGAATACCTCGACCTGCTCCCGGCGGACGACCGGGTCGTGGGCGGTCCGCGCCATCAGCGCATCCGCGACCGCCGCCTGTGCCTGCTGCTCGCCCTGGCCTACGGCACGTCCGTCGAGATGACGGCCCTGCCGGACATCGTCGCGGAACATCTGGGCGTGCCCCATCCCGTCGATCCGGCGCAGCTGCGTCGGACACTGGACGCATCCGGCTGGGGCGGCTCCCCCGATCTGCCGGTCCTGCGGGCGCAGTGCCACCACGAGGCCGTCATCGAGGCGCTGCGCGCCTACACGGTGCGCGCCGACGACCTGCTGCACGCGGTCCACCGCACCGTCCACGACCGCGTCACCGAGCCGCTGCCGCCGCTGCCGACCCGGCTGTCGGCGGACGGTGTGGTCCCGGCCGCAGGGGTCCTCAAGGGCTGGGCCGGCTTCCGTCTCGACGAGCACCGGGTGCGCGACCTCCTGATGGGCGTCCAGCTCTACAAGGACCCCGAACTCGCCCTCCGCGAGCTCTACCAGAACGCCCTCGACGCCTGCCGCTACCGCCGCGCCCGCACCGCGTATCTGGACCGTACGGAGCCGGCCGCGTATGCGTACGAGGGGCGTATCGCCTTCGCGCAGGGCGTGGACGAGGACGGCCGGGAGTATGTCGAATGCCGCGACAACGGCATCGGCATGGGCGATGCCGAGCTGCGCGGGGTGTTCTCGCATGCCGGGGCGCGGTTTGCCGAACAGCCGGACTTCAAGCTGGAGCAGGCGGACTGGCGGCGGCTGGACCCGCCGGTCCCGTTCTTCCCCAACTCCCGTTTCGGGATCGGCGTGTTGAGCTATTTCATGCTGGCCGACGAGATCCGGGTGCGGACCTGCCGGATGGGGCGGGACGGTACGCCGGGGCCGCAGCTGGAGGTGTCGGTCTTCGGCCCGGGGCATCTGTTCCGGATCGTGGAACGGGCGCCGCGCGGCGAGGAACCGGGGACGCGGGTACGGCTGTATCTGCGGGACACGGAGGAGCGGGCGCCGGGCTGGTCGTGCGTCGACGGGCTCGAACGGGTCCTGGGGATCGCGGAGTTCCCCACGGTCGCCCGGCACGGGCGGCGGATGAGCGTCTGGCCGGCGGGTGAACTCAAGCCCAGGGAAGGCGCTGCGGGGGAGCGCTTCGGCCTCAACGCCCATCACAGGACGGTCCGTTGGCGCGAGGCGCCCGACGGCGTCCAGGTCGTGTGGTGCGAGCGCGGCGGCGGGGTGCTGGTCGACGGTCTGGTGGTCCACCCGGCCGTCCGGCGCGGGGTGCTGTCGCAGACCGGCCCGGGGCTGACCGGTGCGGTGGTGAATCTCTCCGGCGCCTTCGCCCCGGAACGGCTGTCGGCCGACCGGACCGAGATCCTCGACGAGGTGTCGGACACGGTCCGGGAGGTGCTGGCGGAGGCGGCCCGCGATCTGGTCGCCACGGAACAGCAGCTGCCCACCTTCGACTGGATCAGCTCGGTGGCCGAGCACAGCGTGCAGCTGGCGGATGTGGTGGCGGCGGCGACCGCCGCGGCGGGCCGGCGGCTGACTGCCGACCGCTGGAACTTCGACACCGCGCGCACCGGGTGCCTGCCGGGAGATCCGTTCTTCCTGGAGGCCGGGCCGCTGCGCGTCGAACGCTATCCGATGTGGACGAAGGTGGACGGCGCGCCGTACGACCACGTGCTGCTGTGGCGGATCCTCGCCCACCGCCCCAACCCGGTCTTCGACACGCTGGCCGCGTTCCACCCCGATCTGCGCACGGTCGACGCCGTCCTGCCGGCGCTGCCCTCCGACCAGCTCCTACTGGCCCACCGCAGGCCCGGCCAACGCCACTGGACCTGGATCCAGCACGCCGGAGCGATGCAGCAGGCGGCCCTGGAGAGGGCTGCGGCCCGGCTGGGGCCGGAGGCGGTCCGCCGGCGGGCGGCCGCGCTCGGGCTGCCGCTCACCCCGTCCCCGGCGGCCGCACCGGCCCACGCCCGTAACGACCGGCCCGATGTGCTGCTGCTGCGGGATCTGCGCGACCCCGGCCCCGACCTGCGGCAGTGGCTCGACCCCGAGGAGCCCGTGCCGCCGGGCCACCTGGCGCAGGCGGCCTGCGCGCTGGGCATCCCGCTGCCGGAGATCGCCGCCGTGCTGCGCCGCTACGGGTTCGAGGCACGGCCGGGCCCGCTGCCCGACGTGCCCGACGAGGCCGCGCTGACGCTGCTCAGCGCGGACGCGAACGGGTGCTGGCCCTGGCTGTCCCCGGCGGAGCCGGTCCCCGCCGGCCATGTCCTCTCCGCCGCGCGGAAACTGCACCTCGCACCGGGAGACGTCCTGGAGCGGCTGATCCGCTACGGCTTCCGGCCGCCCGACCCGTTTCCCGCCGACGCCTGCGATGCGGACCGGCCCCTGCTGCCCTGGCGCGCCCAACCGGTCACCTACGAGCGCCTCTTCCACGGCGCGCGCACGACCGGCCGCTCCCTGGAAGAGGTCCTGACCCGGCTGCGGGCGTACGGGATCGAGGTCCCGCTGCGCCTGCCGCACCCCCGTACCGCGCTGGACGACGAGTTGCTCAGCCCGGACGGGCCCTGTGCCGGCTGGCGGGTGGACCCGGCCGAGGTGCTGCCGTTCGCCCGTGCCGTGGTGGCCTCGCAGGACGTGCGGGCCGCCCCGGAGGACATCGCGGCGCGCCTGGCCTCCTACGGCATCCGGATCTCCGGCGAGGGGCTGCCCGACGGCCTGTCGTACGGCCGGGCCCTCACCCTGCTGTCCTTCTACGGCTCCTGGCACAGCGGTACTCCGGTGACCCTCCAGGCCCTGCTTCCGCTGACCGCCGCCATGGACGCCTCCCTCGCCCAGGTCATCGCCTGGCTGACCGCGCTGGGCATCCCCGTCGCGGACATCGGCGAGACCCTGCGCGGCGCGCTGGCCCGTGTCCCGCTGCTCGACGCCGCCGGTGCCACCCTGGAGTGATACCTGAAGTGCCCACCTGGACCGGACCACCGCCCGCCCACCACCCGAAGGACGTCACCATGCCCGCCGCCCCCGGCCACCGCATCGAGATCACCCAAGGCACCGACCCGGTCCGCGTCGTGGTCAACGGCCAGATCCTGGCCGAATCGCGCCGCCCCCTCCTCCTCTCCGAGACCGGCTACCCCACCCGCTACTACCTCCCGCCCGAGGACGTCCGTACGGACCTGCTCACCCCCTCCGCCACCCACACCGTCTGCCCCTTCAAGGGCACCGCCTCCTACTGGTCGCTGCCCGGCGGCCCGGAGGACGTCGCATGGGCCTACCCCGAGCCGCACACGGAGGTCGCGCGGATCAAGGACCATCTCTGCTTCTACGAGGTGGAGCAGGGCTGAGACGCGGACGGACGCTACACCGCACAATCGAAGGGTGAACGGCACCGAGAAGACCCCCGACCAGTCCGGCGCGCCCGTCCCGGGCGGCGATCCGGCGTGCCGGCTGCACCTGGTGTGCGAGGAGTGCGGCCGGGTGCGGGAGCGGCCGGACGGCGGGGGGTGCGAGCACTGCGGCGCCCCGGCGGCGGAAACCGGGGCCGATACGGCCGAGGAGCCAGCCGTGTCCCCTGGTTCTGCGGCCTCCCGCACCCAGGGCAGGGACCGGGACGAGCAGGGACGGGCCCGTAACGCCCGCCCGCGCGACGGGCTCGGGCGGCCGTTGCCGTACGGCTCCCCCGGTGTGGCGCGGCAGCCCGAGGGCGTGCCCCGTACGCCCGCCCAGACACTGACCGAGGCGCAGCGGCTGCTGGACGACGGGATGCCCTTCCATGCGCACGAAGTCCTGGAGGACGCCTGGAAATCGGCACCGGAGGCGGAGCGCGGCCTGTGGCGGGGGCTGGCGCAGCTCGCGGTGGGCCTCACCCACGCGGCGCGGGGCAATGTCACGGGCGCCGGGGCGCTGCTCGACCGGGGCGCGAAGGCCCTCGCCCCGTACGCGGCCACCGGCCCCTACGGCATCGACGTCGCCGGACTGATGGGCTGGGCGCGCCGGGTGGCGGGGAGCCTGGACGGGCGCGACACGCCGGTGTCGGCGGCCGGGACGGCGCCGCGGCTGCGTACCGGCGGCGCCTGACCCGGCCCGGCTCCCCGCGTCCTACGCCTCCCCCTGCGGCCTCCCGCGGCGCCGGCCCTGGCGTCGCCAGGCCAGCGTGCCGGCCACGGCGAGGATGACCGCGCCCACGCCGCCTCCCCAGATCGCGGCGGCGGAGTTCCCGGCATCCTGTGCGCCCTGCGCCATTCCGGTGCCGGCGGCGGGCCGGCGTATGTCGGCGCGGTGTCCGGAGCGGTCCCGGGCGCGGTACGGGGAGCGGTCGTCGGGGAGGGCCGGCACGGCGTGCAGGGTGTCGATCGGGCGGGCCTTGCCCACGCTGTCGAAGCCCCAGTCGAGCAGGGCACCCGCCTCCTTGTAGACGGCGTTGTACTCGCCCGAGCTCGGGTGCATCACGGTGACCAGCAGGGTGCGGCCGTCCCGGCGGGCGGCGGCCACGAGGGTGTTGCCCGCGTGGCTGGTGTAGCCGTTCTTGACGCCGATGATGCCGGGGTAGCGGGTCATGCCGTGGGAACCGGCCAGCAGCCGGTTGGTGTTCTCGATCCGGGTGATGCCGTCGGGGGTGGGGAAGTGCGCGCTGGCGGTGGCGCAGTAGCGGGCGAAGTCGGGGTTGGCGAGACCGGCGCGGCCGAAGACCGTGAGGTCGTACGCCGAGGAGACCTGGCCGGGCGTGTCGTAGCCGTCCGGGGACTTGACCGTCGTGTCGCGGGCACCGAGCCTGCCGGCGGTCTTCTGCATCTCCTGGGCGGTGGCGTCCCAGCCCCCGTTCATCGACGCCAGAACGTGCACGGCGTCGTTGCCGGAGCGCAGGAAGACCCCGCGCCACAGATCCGCGACCCGGTACTGTCCGCCCTCCTTGACGCCGACGAGGCTGCTGCCGTCCGCGACGCCCTGGAGGTCGGTGGCATTGACGTGGTGGACGGAACCGGCCTCGAACTTCGGGAGCACGGTGACCGCGAAGAGGGTCTTGAGGGTGCTGGCCGGGGGGAGCTTGCGGTGCGGGTCCTTGGCGGCCAGCACATCGCCGGTGTCCGCGTCGGAGACCATCCAGGACCGGGCCGAGAGCCCGCCCGGCAGCTCGGGCACATCGGGGGCCTCGCCGACCCGGACGCCCGGTCCGTATGCGGCGGGCCGTCGGCTGTCGGGCCCGGCGGCCGCGGGGCGGTCCGTGGGGCGGGCCGTGGCAGGTATGGACGTGAGGGAGATTCCGGCGAGCGCGAGCGCCGCGATGGCGGCGGCCTTCCTGGAATACAGCGCGTCGGTTGCCATGCCGTCACGCTATGAACGGCCGTTGCGGCCCGCAGCGTGGATGCGCCAGACGGGCCACGGGAGGGCCGGCCGCCCGGCGTGTCGCGGCCGGGAGGACAGCCGGGGTGGCGCGCCGTCGCCCGCCGGGCCGGGCCGGTCGCAGCTGCAAACAAAGGACCCGCCCGGTGCGACGGGGGATGCACACCGGGCGGGTCTGAGACCTTTTTACCGCATCCGGGAGCGGTTACGCCTCAAAAACTTGTTCGTTTCTCGATTCCCAGGCCACGGGCAGCGAAATCAGGCCATGTGCGCGCAGCGTGCGCCGACGCCGAAGTTCGCCCTGCGGAACGGCCAGGCGCAAGCCCGGGAAGCGGGCGATCAGCGCCCCGAGCGCGGTCGCGGTCTCCATACGGGCCAGCGGCGCGCCGACGCAGTAGTGGATGCCGTGGCCCAGCGCGAGGTGCCCGGAGAGGTCCCGGCCGTGGTCGAAGGCGTCCGGATCCGGGAAGCGGGCCGGGTCACGGTTCGCGGACGCGATGCCGAGCAGCACGCTGTCGCCGGCCGCGATGCGGACGCCGCCGATCTCCAGGTCCTCCTTGGCGAAGCGGCGGATAGCCAGCGGCGCCGGGCCGGAATGACGCATGAACTCCTCCACGACAGCGGGGAGTTCGGCCGGATGACGCCGCAACCGAGCGAGTCGGTCGGGGCGTTCGAGCAGGCCGAGGGTGGCGTTGCCGATGAGGTGGACCACGTTCTCGTACCCGCCGAAGAGGATCAGGAAGGCGAGCGAGGTCAGTTCGTCCTCGGTGAGCCGGTCGCCGTCCGTCCCGGTGGCGTCGTCGCGCACCGCAATCAGATCCGAGAGCAGATCGTCGCCCGGTTCCGCGCGCTTGGTCTTGATCAGACCGGTGTAGAACTCCAGCATCGCCCCGACCGCGTCCCGCATCGCCTGGGGTTTGGCGGGATCGGGGGTGACCAGGGCGTCCGTCCAGGCGCGGAAGTCGTGCCGGTCGCTCTGGGGGATGCCGAGCAGATCGCAGATCACGATGACCGGCAGCGGTCCCGCGAAATCGGCGATCAGATCCGCCGGCCCGCCGCGCTCCTCCATGGCGTCCAAGAGCCTCTCGGCGACCCGGTGTACGGGGTCGCGCAGCGCCTCGACCCGGCGCGGGGTGAACGCCTTCACCACCAGCCGACGGATCCGGGTGTGGTCCGGCGGGTCCATGTTCATCATGTTGGCGTCGAGCGCGGGCGGCAGCGCGAAACCCCGGTAACCGCCGGGCGCGGCATGCTTCTTGTCCAGGGACAGCCGCGCATCGGCGAACGCGCTGCGCACGTCGTCGTAGCGGGTGACCAACCAGGCGGGGTGCCCGTCCGGCCCGGTGATCCGGTGCACCGGTCCGGACTCGCGCAGCGCGGCGTACGCGGCGTGCGGATCGTCGAGGAGGGGCGTCACGTCGATGGGGGCGTCGGGGCCGGTCTCGGCGGTGTTCTGCATGGGGCTCGACTCTAGATCCGGACGGGCGCCAGTGGGCGCGGTGGGCGGGGGACGACGGGGAGGGTGGCCCGGACCCCCGTGCCGGGCCACCCCGTCTGGGGGATCGCGCCGCCGCTAGGGGCGCGATACGGCGCTGCGCTGGCGCAGCTCGGTGAGCACCGTCTCCACCAGTGGCGAGTGATAGACGTCGGCGACCAGCGCCAAGTGCTCGTATTCCGTGGAGAGTTCGACGGCTTCACCGGTGCCGGACGAACCCGCGGACGTCCCGGTGGTGACCACCACGCTGTCGGCGCCATGGGCCGGCACATGGCCCACCGCGCGGTTCTCCAGCCCGCGGCGGAGCGCGACCGCCTCGGCGACGGCGGCCAGCTGGCGGTCGTCGAGCGAGACTCCGCGGGCGCGCTCGCGGGCGACGTCGACGGCGTCGGACTCGACATGGCGCCGGATGCCGCGCTGGACGTCGCGGATCTCCGCCATCTGCCGGTTGGCGCGCCATTCGAGGTCGGCGAACGGCCAGCGGGCGGTCCAGCGCAGGCGTTCCATGGTGACCTCGGGGGCCTGCGCGGTGACGGTCCGCCAGAGCGGGGAGAGCCGGCGCAGTCGGCGCCAGGCGGCGGCGCGGGGACCGGCGGCGGGCAGGGCGAAGCCGGTGAGGACGAGGATCGCCGCGACCGAGGCGCTCAGCGGGGCCACGCCGTTCGAGAGCCAGGGCGCCGGGTGGCCCGCCCAGGACAGGCCGAAGCCGACGACCTTGAAGGTGCAGTAACACAGGCCGAGTCCGCAGCCCCCGGCCAGCACCCGTAGGCCCCGGGCGAGCCAGGACCGGCCGAGCTGGGCGGCGTAGCGCGAACAGAGCGCGGCCAGGCCCGCCAGGCTCGACCCGAAGATGGCCAAATACAGCACCAGGAAGAGCATGACGCCCGGGGAGTTGGTGTATGCGGTGCTGAAGTCACGCGGGTGTTCCACGGTATCGGGGCGGCCGATCGCGAAGCCGGCGACGGCCACCGCCCACAGCGCGGCCACACCCCCGACGGCGGCGCGCGCCCTGGCCCGAGCGCGGGCCCGCGCGGCCTCGCCCTCGCCGGCCGTCCAGCGCAGCAGCAGGACGAGCGCGCCCGCGGCGAAGACCATGACGGAGGAGTAGAGGAAGACCATCGCGAGGTTGGCGACGCCGACCAGGCGGTCGAACCCGCGGTAGAGGCTGGGCGCGGAGAAGAGGAAGACGGTCGCCACGCCGCCCGTCATCACACACGTCAGCCCGAGGTCGGCGTTGCCGCGGTCGCGGAACCAGGCGGCGGCCTTGTAGGCGACGAGCGCCCAGGAGAGCGCGGCGAAGGAGAGATAGATGACGTCAAACACGCTGCGGTCCCCCGTCGTCGGCCGCGGTCTCGTCCTGCCCGGACGTGCCCTGTCCCGGCCCGTCCCCCGCGGCCTCGTCCTGCTGCTTGCGGATGTGCTGGAGCGCGGGCCCGAGGGCCGCGGCCAGTTCGGCCGCCTTTCCCACCAGCGGGAGTTCGCGCTCCCCGGCCGACGGCGCGACCCGCTCCATCAGCAGCGTGCCCAGCACCTCGGTCTCCCGTTCGGCGAGGTTGTCGTAGCCGTGGTGGCGGGCGAGGCCCGCCGTCAGCCCCATCCGGCGCATGGCGGTGGCCACATCGACGGACGGGGTCCAGATCCGCAGGGCGTCCTCCGTCATGGCCGGATCCTGCGCATGGCCCAGCAGCAGGTGGCTCAGCTCGTGCAGCACGATGTGCGCCTGGTGCCACGGGGACGTCCGGAGCTCGAAGAGGACCCAGTAGCCGTCGTCGGTGGAGGCCGTCATGCCCGAGACCACCCCGCCGAGGCTCATCGGCACCATATGGACGGGCCGGGCCACCTGCGTGGCGACGATGTCGCACATCCCCCGCAGATCCACGGCGGCGGGCAGCGCCAGCTCCTTGATCAGCCGCTTGCACCGCCGGCGTATCTGCCCCACTCGCATGCTCGTCCCGTCCTCACGTCCGGCCCGTCGCCAGAAGGCGAAGATCTCGTCCGGCCCTGCGGCCCGCAGAGCATCGCCCACCGGCTCCCGTATCGGATCACTCCCCATGACGCTCACCGCCCCGCTCCGGCGGATCGGGCGGCAGGTTCATCTGCCGCCGGAACTGGCAGATGATCGTCGACAGGCTCTCCTGCACCTCCGGCGGCAGCCCGACCGAGCGCAGGGCGATCGCCCGCACCCGCTGGTCGCGCATCGCCGCCAGAAAGCGGACCTCCTCCTCCACCCGCGCGACCTGCGGCTGCGAGAGGTCGCCCAGCAGATAACCGACCGGTACGGCAAAGAACTTGGCGAGGGCGCGCAGCAGCTCCGGACCGGGGTTGGTGCGGCGGCCGTTGCGCAGCATCGACAGATACTGCTCGGTGACCTTGGCCCCGCCGTACTCGGCCGCCTGGCGGCTGATCTCCTCGGCGACAAAGGCGTTGGTGTACGGGGCCCCGGCCGGATGCATATGCGCGAAGAGATGGTTGAGGCGCTCCGCGAGCGCGCCGCTGCCCGCCTCCTTGGACCGGCCGTCCCCCGCTGCCGTCATGCCACCGTTCCGCCTTTCGGACTCTCGCGGTCCCGCACCGCGGCCCAATGGGCCTGGCCCAACGAACAGTTAAGGCAGTCAAGGGCGCCGGAACCTCTCTGCGCCATCCTTCCACGCGACGTACGCGCCGCACCAGTCCACTTACGGACAGTGAGGAGCGCGGACTTAACCGGGAGTTGAGTTCACGCTGTGCGTACGACGCGGCCCTGCCCGCGGCCCCGTACGCCCCTCGCCTACGATCGACACAGCACACGCCGTCACCGCCCCCCACACGGAAGCGACCATCCGTCATGACCAGTTCGCGCCCGTCGGATACGCACACCGTCACCACGACGGGAGGCGATGTCCGCGGGGTCCTGCACGACGACCCGCGCCGGATGCCTGCCGGTCCGGTGGCGGCCTTCCAGGGCATTCCGTACGCCGCGCCGCCGGTCGGCGGCCTGCGCTTCGCGCCCCCGGAGCCACACCGGGGCTGGACCGGCGTCCGCCCCGCGGCGCGCCCCGGGCCCGCCGTACCGCAGCTCCCCTCCGCGCTGTCCTGGCTGACCGGTCAACCCACGCCGGAGTGGTCCGAGCACGGCTGCCTGACCCTCAACGTCTGGAGCCCGGCCGACGCGGTGCGCGGCGCACGGCCCCGCCCGGTGCTGGTGTGGTTCCACGGCGGCGCCTTCGCCGGCGGCTCCAGCGGCACCGAATGCTACGACGGCGCCCGCCTGGCCGCGCTGGGCGACATCGTCGTGGTCACGGCCAACTTCCGTATCGGTCCGCTGGGTTACCTCCACCTCCCGGAGATCGGCGCGGACAACGCCGGGCTGCTGGACCAGATCGCGGTGCTGCGCTGGACGCGGGAGAACATCGCGGCGTTCGGCGGCGACCCGGCGCAGCTCACGGTGGGCGGCCAGTCCTCCGGCGCCTATACGGCCCTGCTGCTGGCGCTCTCCCCCGAGGCCGGTCCGCTGATCCGGCGCGTGATCGCCCAGAGCGCTCCGCTCAACCTCCCCGCTCAGGATCCCCATCAGGCCGCCGAGTCCACCGCCGGGTATCTTCGGGCACTGGACGTCCCCGCAGGCACCGGCCCGACGCAGACGGCAGCCGCGCTGCGCAAACTCCCCGTGGAGCAACTGCTGGACGGCTACCGCACGGTGCGCGCCGAGGCGCTGCGCGCCGGGCGCACCGCGCCGCCGATGTACCCGGTCCTGGGCGGGGCCGCGCTCCCCCGGCCGCCGTTCGATGCGGTCGCGGACGGCGCACTGCACGGCACCGACGTCCTGGTCGGCACCACGGCCGACGAGATGACCGCCTTCCTCACCCACGACGACCGCATCCGCACGGCGGACCGCGCGGCGGCGGTGGGCATGCTGACCACCTGGCTGGGCGGCGACCGGGACCGGGCGGAGGAGACCTACGTCCGGTATACGGCCCGGCGGCCCGGCGGCACTCCGGCGCGGATCCTCACGGACGTCGCGAGCGACCTCCACTGGCGCTCGGGCGTCACCGACCTCGCCGAACGACGTTCAGGGCCGGGCGACTTGACGTACGTCTACCGCTTTGACCGGTGCCCTTACGGGGAGGGGGACAACCTGACCGGTAACGGGGACGGCCACGACGAGAACGGGGGCCGGGGCGACGGATCCATAGGCACCATCGACTCCGTCGGCGCCTCGCACTGCGCCGAACTCCCCTTCCTCTTCGGCAGTTTCGCCGCCTACCGCGGCAGCACACTGCTGGGCGCCCTCGGCGGCCCCGACGACCCCCGCCGGCTCCGGGCCGAGGCACTCTTCCACAGGTTCGCCGGGGCCCTTGCCGCCTTCGTCACCACCGGCTCACCGAACGGCGCGGGCCTCGCCCCCTGGCCGCCGTACATCGAGGGCGCGGACGAGGGCGGCGTCCGGTCGTTCGACGAGGGCGAGCCGGAGCACCCCGCGCAGGCCACCCGGCCATGAGAAAAGGTCCGCCGACCTGGGATTTCCCCAGGCCGACGGACCTTGCTCGTCCGTCGGGACGACAGGATTTGAACCTGCGACCCCTTGACCCCCAGTCAAGTGCGCTACCAAGCTGCGCCACGTCCCGATTGCCCGCTTCGGCCGGAAAAAGTCCCGTACCGGGCGTGCACGAGAACAATACCCCATGTCAGAGGGTGCGTGCCGCCATATTCCGGTACGGCGGGCCGACGGGGGCGGGGGCGCGGCCGCCGCCGGTGCCGCCGGGCGGCGGGCCGGCGCTCACCGGGCTGCGCCCCGTGGTGCACACCTTCGCCGGCTTCCTGGTGGAGCGGCCCTTCGAGCAGGTCAAGCTGGACTTCGGCCACCAGGGCGTGGGCGGGGTACTGGTGAGCGCCGGCGGCTCGTACGAGTGGCCCAGCGGCGGCTTCACCCATATGGCGCCGGGCGATATCGCGCTGCTGGACACCCTCGACGGCTGGACGGTGCATGTGCCCGGCTATCCGGACGAGGCCGAAACGCTGCTGCGGCACTCAGAAGCCCCCTAGGCGTGGGCCGCCAGGAGCTGCGCCGTTACGGGCAGATCGACGAGCACCTGGCGGCGCACGGGCTCGATCCGCACGGCCTGCGGGAGCGGATCGCGGGGTTCATGGGGAGGTAGGGCCTATCCGGTGGGTCAGATGCGCTTGTCCAGCCACGCCAGCAGATCGGCCTGGACCTCGTCCCGGTTCGTCTCGTTGAGGATCTCGTGGCGGGCGTCCGGGTAGGCCCTCCAGGTCAGGTCGCGGGTGCCGATATAGCGGAAGTCCTCCAGGAGTTCGTGGACGAGAGTCATGCCCTGGTGGCAGGGGTCCTGATCGCCGACGGCGATGTGGACGGGCAGGCCGCGGGGGATGCGGGCGAGGTCGGCGGGGTCGTTGATCTTGCGGATGGCGCGTACCCAGTCCAGGGCGAGACCGGCGCTGAAGGCGAAGCCGCAGTCGTCGTCGGCGACATAGCGGTCCACCTCGGCGCTGTCGCGGGAGAGCCATTCGTAGCCCGTGCGGTGCGGGAAGGCGTCGTTGAACGAGCTGAAGGTGCGCGGGATGAAGGGGGAGGGGTGGGCGCGGCCGTGCGTGGCGATCTCCCGCTCCAGTGCGTCGGCGGCGGCTTCGAGGTCCAGGCCGGGCAGGGTGCGGAAGGTGCCGGAGAGGATCAGGCCGGCGAGGTCGGCGCCGTACTCCTGGGCGTAGTCGCGGGCCAGCATCGCGCCCATGCTGTGGCCGAGCAGGACCAGGGGGATGCCGGGGTACTCGGCGGCGGTGTGGTCGCCGATGCCCTTGAGGTCGGCGACGGTCGCCCGCCAGGCGTCCTCGCCGACCACTCCGCGGCCCCCGGTGGCGGGTGCGGTGGCCCCGTGGCCGCGGTGGTCGGAGGCGAGGACGCCATAGCCGTGGCCGGTCAGAAAGCGGGCGAAGCGGTCGTAGCGCCGGGCGTGTTCCGCGGCACCATGGGCGATCTGGACGAGGGCGCGCGGCGGGCCGGACTCCGGCAGCCAGGTGTACCGGGCGATCCGGGCACCGTCGGGTGCCTGGTGGAAGTCCTGCCGCGGGGCCTGCATAGGGGCGTCTCCTGACTGCCGGGAAACGGTGGCGGGGAAAGCGGTGGCACAGAGTGGTCGGCGCCCACTCTTGCGCGAGCGGCGGCGCTACGTCCATGGGGCGCGCGCGGCGGGGTTGCCCCGGTGGGCGCGCGGCGTGACACGATCAGCCGGTTCTTCGCTGCCGCTGTGCCCCAACCCCCTTTTCCAGGAGGACCGTTGAACACCACCGACCATTGTGACGATGCGGGCCCGTTCCCCCTCTCCCGCCGCAGATTCCTCCAGGGCACCGCATCCGCGGCCGCCGTCGCCGGGCTGACGGGAGTCGCCGCCCCCGCCGCCTGGGCACAGGACGGCACCGCCCTCTCCTTATCCGCCGCCACCAATGGCGCGGCGTCCCTCTCCCCGTCCGGTGACCGGCTGGTCGCCGAGGTCCAGAACGTCCTGTGGTCGCTGCCGCGCACCGGCGGCGAGGCGGTGGCCCTGACGCCGCCCGACCTGGAACCCACCCGTCCGGTCCACTCCCCCGACGGCCGCCGGATCGCGCTCTGCGCCTACCGGGGCGGCTCCTTCCATCTGTGGCTGGTCGCCCCCGACGGCTCGGGCCTGCGGCAGCTGACCGACGGCCCCTGGGACGACCGCGGCCCCGCCTGGTCGCCCGACGGGACCCGGATCGCCTTCGCCTCGGAACGCGGCGGCGACGCGGCGGCGGGCGCCCCGTACCGGATCTGGGTGCTGGAGGTGGCGACGCGGCGGCTGACCCGGGTGACCGGGCTGCCCGGTCAGGACGGCCCGCACCAGGACGGCGCCTGGGAGGACTTCGATCCCTGCTGGTCGCCGGACGGCACGAGGATCGCCTTCGTCCGCGGCGCCGTCTCCGGGGCCGCGCTCGTCTCCCGTACGGTCGCCTCGGTGCCCGCCGACGGCGGCGGCGCGGTCCGTACCGAGCACACCGAAACGGCCGCCACCCAGGTGATGACCCCGGTCCTGTCCCCCACCGGGCGGCTGGCCTATCTGCGGACCACCGACTATCCGGGGCCGACCTGCACCCTGGTGGTCGACGGGGCACGGATCGACGTCACCGGGGACGTGGCGCCGGTGCCGCCGCGCTGGGTGACGCCGGACGCGCTGCTGCTGACGCTGGACGGGCACTTCCGGATCGTCCCGGTGGACGCTCCGCAGCGGGCCGAGACCATCCCGTTCCGCGCCGGGATGCCGCTGGACCGCCCCGAGTACCGCGTCAAGGACTACGGGTTCGAACGGACGGCGGCGGCGCCGGTGCGCGGGGTGCATCTGCCCGCGCTCTCCCCGGACGGCCGCATCGTCGCCTTCGCCGCGCACAACTCCCTGTGGACGGCGCCCACTTCGGGCGATGGTGCGCCGCGCCGGATCGTCCGCGCCGCGGCCACCCGGTACGTCCTCGCGCCGAGCTGGTCGCGCGACGGACGGGCGCTGGTCTATGCGGACGACCGGGACGGGCTGTTCGCCGTCCGCCGTCGCGAGATGGCCTCCGGCGAGGAGACCGAGCTGGCCACCGGGGGCCGGGTACAGCCGGCGCTGTCGCCGGACGGCGGTCGGCTGGCTGCGCTCGACATGGCGGGCAATCTCGTCGTACGGACCCTGGCGGACGGTACGGAGAAGGTGCTGGCCGCCCCGATGGGCGCGGGCGGGCTGCCGGGGCGGCCCAGCTGGTCGCCCGACGGCCGCTATCTGGCGTACTGCGACCGCAATCGCCTCAACCACCGCTTCCGCGAGGGCTACAACGTCATCCGGGTCCTGGACACCGAGACCGGAAAGGGGCGGCTGTATCCGCTCGCCGACCATGTCTCGCTCGCCGACCGCTATGACTCCGGGCCGGTGTGGTCCCCCGACGGCCGGTGGATGGCGGTGATCGCCGAGTCCGCGCTGTGGGTGCTGCCGGTACGGGCCGACGGCACACCGGACGGCGCGCCACGGCAGCTGACCGAGGAGAGCGCCGACCATCCGTCGTGGTCCGGGGATTCGCGCACGCTGCTGTACCTGTCGGCCGGGAAGCTGCGGCTGATCCCGGTGGAGGGCGGCCCGGCGCGGACCGTCCCGCTGTCGCTGAACCACCGCCCCGCACGCGCCCGGGACACCGTCGTCCACGCGGGCAGATTCTGGGACGGCACCGGAGAGCAGGTGCGCGAGGACGTCGATGTCGTCGTACGGGACGGGCGGATCACCGCGGTGGAACCGCACCGGCCGGCCCGGGGCCGGACGTCCCGCACGGTGGACGCCTCCGGACAGACCGTGCTGCCCGGCCTGTGGGACGCCCACACCCACCCCTGGCAGACGACCTACGGCGGGCGGCAGACCGCGCTCCAGCTGGCGTACGGGATCACCACGGCGGTCTCCTGCGGCGGTTTCGCGTACGAACAGGCCCGCCTCCGGGAAGCGGTGGCGGCCGGAGCGCTGGCCGGGCCGCGGCTGCTGACGAGCGGGGAGCTGCTGGACGGCGGGCGGGTGGCGTACAGCATGGGGCGGGCGCACCGGACCCGGGCGGGCCTGCGGCGTTCGCTGGCCCGGGGCGCGGCCCTGGACTGGGACTTCGTCAAGACCTATGTCCGGGCGCCGGGCTGGGTGATGGAGGAGGCGGCGCGTTTCGCGCACGAGCGGCTGGGGGTGCGGTCCGGCAGTCATCTGCTGACGCCCGGCGTCCAGCTCGGGCAGGACCTGACGACCCATCTCCAGGCCACCCAGCGCCTGGAGTTCGGGCACGCCGTCGCCGGCTCGGCACATTCCTACCAGGACGTCGAGGAGATCTACACCGGCGGCGCCGGATTCCACCTCCTCGCGACCCCGTTCTCGGCGGCCGCGCTGCTCGGCGACGATCCCTCGCTGGCGCAGGACGACCGGGTGGGCCGGCTGATGCCGCCGTGGGACAGCGCGCTCGTACGGGAGCACGCCGGAACGCCGCCCACCCCGGCGCAGCTGGCCGATATCGCGACCGAAGTGGCCATCTACCAGCGGGTTCTGGCCGGGGGCGGACTGGTCGCGCTGGGCACCGACCAGCCGCTGACCTCGGTGGGCCTGTCCCTGCATCTGTGTCTGCGGGCACTGCACCGCGGCGGGCTGAGCGTGGCCCAGACGCTGCGGACCGCGACCGCGCTGCCTGCGCGGGTGTTCGGCGCGCAGCGGGACCTGGGGACGCTGGAGGCCGGCAAGCTCGGCGATATGACGCTGGTGGACGGCGACCCGTTCAGCGACTTCGACTCCCTGGTGCGGATTGCGGCGGTGCTGCGCGGCGGACGGGTGATCGAGCGGCGCGAGCTGGTGGAGTCCTTCCCGGCGCCCGCGTCGCACTCCGACCGGGCTGTCGCCGCGGGCACCGACTGGCTGGAGGTGGGGCGGCAGCAGCGTCGCGAATCGTGCTGCCACACGGGGCACTGAACGGTACGAAACGGTTCGGGAGCGCCGGGGAGGCGCGGGGTGGCGCGGCTGTGGCACCGTCCGCGGCCGCGCCACCGGCGTTCGCCGGGTGGGGGCTCGAAAGGGGGAGTGCGCCGTGCGCGCACGCCTCAACTCCTGTGTGAATTGCTACCAGTTGATGTTTTGAGCGGCCCGCAGTAGGTATGCCAACGGGTATTGCACGCAGTAAGCGACAGATCACGTTCCGGAATGGTGGGGTAGACGGCATCGCCAGTGCCGTCCTGAGGCGGTTGCAACCAGCGTGGGAAGGAACGCGGAGGAGGACTCGTCTTGTATCGCTATTTCACCGACCAGCGACATGAAGCGCTCCGGCAGCGGGTACGGGAGTTCGCCGAGCGCGAGGTCCGGCCCCGGATCGCCGAGATGGAGGCGAGCCGTTCCGTTTGCCACGACCTTTCGCGGCTGATCGCCCGGCAGGGATGGATCGGCGTGACCGTCCAGCGCGCCTACGGCGGGATGGGCGCCGGACATCTGGCCAAAACCCTCATCATCGAGGAGCTCTCGCGGGTGAGCGCCGCCATGGGCGCGATGGTGCAGGCGTCCCAGCTGGGCGTCGCGAAGATCGTCCACTTCGGCAGCGAGGAGCAGAAGAAGACCTGGCTGCCGGCGATCGCGTCGGGCGAATGCCTGCCGACCATAGCCGTCACCGAACCGCAGTCCGGCGGCCATGTCCTGGGCATGGAGAGCACCGCGGTCCGCGACGGCGACGACTATGTCCTCAACGGCCACAAGGTCTACGTCGGCAACAGTCATGTCGGCGATCTGCACGGCGTGGTCGTGCGCACCGGCCCCGGGTCCACGGGCCTGTCCGCCTTCCTCGTCGAGTCCGGCACCCCCGGCTTCCGGGTCGGGCCGCAGCAGCCCGCGATGGGACTGCACGGCTTCAGCTTCGGCGAGCTGTTCTTCGACGACTGCCGGGTGCCGGCGGCGAATCTGCTGGGCGAAGAGGGCGACGGCCTGTCCGTGGCGTACTCCTCCAGCGTGCTGTACGGGCGGCCCAATCTGACCGCCGTTTCGCTGGGGATCCATCAGGCGGTGTTGGACGAGACCTCCCGCTTCAGTGCGGAGCGGCAGCGCTACGGCAAACCGCTGGCGGAGCTGAACAACATCAAGCTCAAGCTGGGGCGCATCCAGTCCCGGCTGCTGCTGGCCCG
Organism: Streptomyces natalensis ATCC 27448; assembly: GCF_000935125.1. Lineage (GTDB taxonomy): Bacteria > Actinomycetota > Actinomycetes > Streptomycetales > Streptomycetaceae > Streptomyces > Streptomyces natalensis. The sequence continues at coordinate 47,737 of NZ_JRKI01000034.1, forward strand.
GCTGTCCGCGTACCACGCCGTCCATCTGCTGGACCAAGGGCTGCCGTGTGATGCGGAGCTGATGAACGCCAAGCTGGTCAATGTGGAATCCGCGCTGGAATCGGCGCGGGATGCGATGGACATCCATGCCGCGTGCGGGCTGTTCACCGACCGGCCGGTGGAGCGGTTCCTGCGCGATGCGCACCATATCGTCGCGCCGGCCGGGACCTCGGACGTCCAGCTGCTGCGGCTGGGCGAATTGGCGCTGGGCCGGGCGAAGGGCGAGTGGTCGAACCGGCTGGCGGAGCTGCTGCGGCTGGAGCCGGCCGAGCAGCCGGAGGAGAAGGCGTCGGCCACGGTCCCGGGACAGCGCACCGGGCCGGGGCGAGCGGTCTCCTGGTTCAGCCGGCACCGGTGAGCGGCGCCGGGTGAACGGACGGGCCGCGGCGCTCGGTCACATCGACCGGTGTCGCGGCCCGTTGTCCGGGTGTCGCTCAGGAGGCGTCGGGCTGCTGCTCCCGCTGAAGCTGCTCCTGCTCCATCTGGTGAATCTTCTCGACCAGTTCCGCGGCCAGCCCCTTGATGGTCGCCAGCCCCTCCCGTCCCCACGGGCGCGGTTCGAGGTCCACCACACAGACGGTGCCCAGCGTCATCCCCGTACGGTCGATCAGCGGCGCGCCCATGTAGGAGCGGATGCCGATCTCGTCGACGACCGGGTTGCCCGCGAAGCGGGGGTAGTCGCAGACGTCCTCCAGGACGAGGGCCTTGCGGCGGACCACCACATGCGGGCAGTAGCCGTGGTCGCGGGCCATCACCCGGCCCGGCCGGCCGCTGGGCGGCGCCGGGCCCAGCTCGACGGCCCGGTCCATGTCGGGTGCGTAGAGCCCGGCGAAGTACTGCCGCCGCTCGTCAATGAAGTTGACCATGGCGTACGGCGTATCGGTCGTCTTCGCCAGCTTGCGGGCGAAGTCGTCGAACGCGGGCAACGGGGAGCTGCCGATGCCCAGTTCACGCAGCCGGGCCACGCGCGCCGGGGCCTCGTTGTCCTCCGGGGTCAGCAGCAGACGGCGCGTGGGGTCGTAGGAGACGTAGGGGACACGGGAGACGGGATGCTTCATGGCACCTCCGGAGTGGCGGCTAGGGCGGGGGTGAGCAGATGCTCGACGAGCGAAACCAGGATGTTCGTGGCCGAACTGCACTGCCGGGCGTCGCAGAGCACGACCGGGGTGCGTTCCGAAAGGTCTATTGCGGCACGGACCTCCTCCGGTTCGTAGTGGTAGGAGCCGTCGAACTCGTTGACCGCGACGATGAAGTGAATGCCGCGGCGCTCGAAGAAGTCGACGGCGGCGAAGCACTGGTCGAGCCGGCGGGTGTCGGCGAGGATCACCGCGCCGAGGGCACCGTTGGACAGTTCGTCCCACATGAACCAGAAGCGCTGCTGGCCCGGTGTGCCGAAGAGATACAGCACATGTTCGGAGCTCAGGGTGATCCGGCCGAAGTCCATGGCGACGGTAGTGGTGTTCTTGTCCTCGATGCCTTCGAGGTCGTCGGTGCCGATGCCGATCTGGGTGAGGAGTTCCTCCGTACTGAGCGGCTCGATCTCGCTCACCGCGCCGACGAAGGTCGTTTTGCCGACGCCGAAACCGCCCGCGACCAGGATCTTGAGCGCGGTGGGGAACAGGTCGGGGGATTCGGGAGGGGGACTCCCCGGGGTTTGGGGTACGGGGGAAGGGGTCCCCGTGGCCGGGGAGTCACAGTCGTTGACGTAGTCCATGCAGCACCGCCTCCAGCAGGGCTCGGTCGGTCCGGGACGCGGGGTCTGCCGAAACGGCGGCGGGCGCCCGCGCGGTGAGCGCCCCGCACTCGACGAGGTCGGCGAGGAGCACTTTGGTGACCACGGCGGGCAGTCGTATGTGGGCGGCGATCTCGGCGACCGAGACCGGCCCGCCGCACAGTCCCAGCACCCTCGCGTAGTCCGGTCCCTGGCAGGCGACGGGCCGCCGACCGGTGGCCATCACCATGGTCAGCAGGTCGAAGTGCGCGGTGGGGCGGGTCCGGCCGTTGCTGATGGTGTACGGCCGGACCAGCCGGCCCGCCGCGTCGTCGTACCAGGCCGGCTCATGACCGCCTTGCCGCATCCGGCGGCCCAGCGGCATGGTCAGCGACCGCCGGCCGGGGTCTGCTGGCGCGCGGGCGTGGACAGGTAGGGCCGCACGCTCTTGACCAGCATCCCCATCTCGTACGACAGCACGCCCACATCGGCGTCGCGGCCGGCCAGCACGGCCAGGCAGGCGCCGGTTCCGGCGGCGGAGACGAACAGGAAGCTGGACTCAAGCTCCACGGCGACCTGGAGGACCTTGTCGCCGGGCGCGAAACGCGCGCCGGTGCTGCGGGCGAGGGAATAGAGGCCGGAGGCCAGGGCGGCCATGTGGTCGGCGCTGTCCGGGTCGAAGCCGTGGGCGGCCTTCACCAGGCCGTCGGAGGACAGCAGGAGCGCGCTGGTGGTATGCGGGACGCGCTGGATGAGTCCGGTCAGGAGCCAGGCCAGTTCCCCCTGCTGCCGGCCCTGGGCCTGGGCCTGCGATGCGGTGTGCGGCTGCGCCGTGAACGGCTGCCGGTGCGGCTGCGTGTGCACATCACTCACCATGGTTGTGGTCGTCTCCTCGGGGGCGGGCCGTGGGGGCCTCGTGGTCGTGGTCGGCAAGCGGCTGGGGGCCGCCGGGGCTGCTGGTCTCGCCGCCCTGGCCTGCGGGGGTGCGGTTGCGGTAGGGGGCGAGCCCGGCCGCGTAGTCGTCGTCGCCGAGGCTGAAGCCGCGCTGGAAGGTGGCCATCAGCGTCGGGTCGTGCTCGGGTTCGGGGCCGGTGCTCTGCGACGGCAGGATCGGCTCGCCGCGGAGTTCGGGCACCAGATGGGTCTGCTTGATCCGGCGCGGCAGCCGGGGGCGGGCGCCGTCGTCCGGATCGACGGGCGGGGCGGGCGGCAGCTGGACGGGGCCGGGGGCGGCGCCCGCGTGCGTGGGGCCGGGGGCGGAGACGGAGTCGGGGTGCGCGGGGGCGGTGGCGCGCACGGGGCCGGTGGGTGGCATGGCCGAGTGGTCGTCGGCGCCCCGCCGGGGGGCTTCGAGTGCGCGCTCGGGGCCGGTGGCGGCGGAGTCGAGGCTGCGGTGGCGGCCGCGCGGCTCGTTCTCGTAGGCATCGGAGGCGTAGCGGGCGTAGGGGTCGTGCTCGTGGTCGTCGTCGCGTTCGAGCGTCGCCGTGGTCGTCGGCGCGGCGCCGGTCACCGTCGCCCGGTCGCCCTTGCCGTCCTCCTCGGGGGGTGCCTCGCCGAGGAGTTCGGTGGGCACGATCAGGACGGCCTGCACGCCGCCGTAGATGTTGTTCCGCAGCTGGACGACGATGCCGTGCCGGCGGGCGAGCGAGGCGACGACGTACAGACCGATGCGGCCGTCGCTCAGCAGCTCGGCGACATCGACGTTGTAGGGGTCGGCGAGCAGCGCGTTCATCTGCGTCTGCTCGTCGTGGTCCATGCCCAGGCCACGGTCCTCGACCTCGACGGCGAGGCCGGCGGTGACCAGCTGGGCGCGCAGCATGATGGGGGTCTGCGGGGCGGAGTAGATCGAGGCGTTCTCGACGAGTTCGGCGAGCAGGTGGACGACGTCGGCGACGGCGTGCCCCTGGAGGTGGCCCTCGATCGGCGGGACGAGCTTGACCCGGGGGTACTGCTCGACCTCGGCGATGGACGAGCGCAGCACCTCGACCATGGAGATCGGGCGGGTCCACTGGCGCCGGGAGATGGCGCCGCCGAGGACGGCGAGGTTCTCGGCGTGCCGCCGGGTGCGGGTCGCCAGGTGGTCGACGTGGAAGATCCCCTTGAGCAGATCGGGGTCCTCGACCTGGTGCTCCAGCTCGTCCAGCAGCAGGATCTCGCGGTGCACCAGGGACTGGAGGCGCCGGGCGAGGTTCACGAAGACCTCGACCTTCTGCTCGCTGCCGGTGGCGTTGCTGCGGGCGATGGCGACGGCGTCGATGACGGCGGCCTCGGCGGCGCGGCCGGCGGAGGTCACCTCGTGGGCGAGCAGATCGAGGGTGTCGCCGGTACCGGCGGGGGTCTGGTCGGATGCGGGGTCGCGGTGGTGCAGGCGGTCGCCCCGGCGCACCCGGTCCAGGAGGTCGTAGAGGTCGGACTGGCTGCGTGCGCACACCTCGCGGAGGCGGGCGTAGCGCATGACGACGGCGCGCGCCTCGGAGTTGGCGGTGGCGCCCGCGGTGAGCACGATGACGCAGACCAGCCCCAGCCCGCCGGCCAGCACCGGCCACTCGCGGCCGGTGAGGTGGGCACCGCCGGCCTGGACGGCGAAGGCGGCGACGGCGGTGGCGACGACGGCGACGAGCAGGCAGGGTACGGCGGCGAGCCGGACCAGACGGGACCGTATCGCCGAGTCGGCGGCGGACTCGGGGAAGGCGGCCCGGCCGTGGCGCCTGCCCTCGCGCTCCCGCCGCGCGGCGGGAAGGGGTACGGGGGGTCCCCCCGGGGAACACTGATCCCCAGAGGAACTCTCCCCTTCCGGGGACCTGGGGACCTCCGGGGACGTCTGGGTCCCCTGGGGGAATGCGGCAGGCATCGGCGCCCTCCGGATCGGCCGTTGGCAGTTCACGGAGCACGCACGCTAGTTGTTGCCGGGGTGGGAACCGGACCCACTTCGAGGTTTCGCCACCCCTCGCCACCTCCTTGAGTGGGCGCCGCCCGGATGGCAGTGCGATTCCGTACGAACTCCCGTTCTGAAAGGGGGAGTTGGAGCGCGTAACGCGGGGGGTCGGCGGGGGCGCGAGGGGCCCCGCCGTCGCGGGTGACGCCAGGGACGGGAGGGGGGCGAACGCCGCGCACAACGGCCCGTACCGGCGCGCTCGCGGACCAACCCCACGGCCCGACGGAGATCAATTCGATTTCCACGGTAAAGAGAAGGTAATGTCCCGCGGGACCGAATTACTTGCTCCACCCGGGGGAAATCCCTTGCGCAAGATCACCGCTGCCGCCATGGCCGGTATATCCGCCGCGGCCCTCCTCGCCGTCGGCGCCTCCTCCGCCCAGGCGGCAGAGGACATTCCGTCCGACTACTCGGGCGAGGCTCTCGCCGATCACGTCGCCATCGAGGATATTCCCGGCGACGCCGTCACGGCGGAGGACCAGAAGCTGGTGAAGGCGCCGAACCCGATGCTGCGTTCGGCGGCCGGATCCACCGCCATCGGCTCGTTCAGCTATTCCATCGGCGGAGCCACCTTCAACGTTCCCACCGGCTGTTTTCTTACCCATTCGATCAAGGGGTCCGGTAAGAAGATCGACCGCCAGATCACGGGTGTGGACTGCGTCGGACCGGCGGTGCTGGCCACCCGCTTCTGCAACACCCGCCTGGAATACCACTACGCCGATACCGCCGGGAAGACGTACAAGATCGTGCGCGGTCCGCTGAACACGACGTGCAAGACGGGGACGGTGCCCGTGTACAAGACGGGGAAACGTACGCTTCCCAAGTACGGGAAGGCGTGTGCTCAGCTGTTCGTCAACGGTAAGCGGCGCGCTGTGCAGTGCCACTTCATCACCAAGTAGCCGATGATGACGGATATGCATTACCGCTCTCGCAACTGGTGGATCGAATGCGCGGTGTTCGTGTCGGTGGCTGCGGCATGCACGGTGCTCCTGGCGCTGCTCTGGATCGTTTCCCTCGGTGGGCGTGAAGCGACCGCAAGTGTGTGGGGATTCCTCGTTCCCGGAATTCTCGCCGGGCTGTGGGCCGCTCGCCGCTACCGGCGGCGGCACGGCGGCTGAGTCACCTCTCGCCCGCCAAGTCGAGCTCGCCGCTTGCCTCTTGCACCGCGGCAGCAGGCCGGGGCCGGCGCCAGGGATGGGCGAGGGGGGCGGACACCGCGCGCCACCAGGGATCGGCGGGGACGTCTCCGGCGGGTTCGAAGGGCTGGCCCGGCCGCGGGAACGCCACGGCTTGCCCGGCCTCGTCCGCCGCGTCCCTCGTCCACTCGCCGGGCTCCGCCCACGGGTGCACCGACAGGCTGAACGTCCCCCAGTGGATCGGCAGCAGCACCCCGCCGGGCCGGTGTCCTTGCAGGTCGAGGTGGGCCTGGATGCCCTGTGCGGGCGTCATGTGGATGTCCGGCCAGGCGCCGGGCAGGGGCACGGTGTCCGTGCGGCCCGCGGGCCAGAAATTCGAGTACGCGCCGACCTGGATCATCGTCACGTCGAACGGCCCGTGGGCGGCGCCGGTCTCGGCGAATCCGGGGAAGTAGCCGGTGTCGCCGCTGTGGTAGATCCGGTGCTCGGGTCCCGCCACCACCCACGAGGCCCACAGGGTGTGCTGCGGACCGCGCAGTCCGCGGCCGCAGAAATGCTGGGCGGGGGTGGCCGTGAGGGTCAGCTCGCCGATCCGGGTGGACTCGTGCCAGTCCAGTTCGGTGATCCGCTCCGGTGGGACGCCCCAGAATTCCAGGTCGGCGCCGATGCCGAGCGGGACGACGAAGGCCGCGCCGGAGGCGGTCAGGCCCTGGATGGTGGGCATGTCGAGATGGTCGTAGTGGTCGTGCGAGATGACGACGGCATCGACCGGGTCCAGCGCGGCCGGGTCGATCGGCACCGGGTGCAGCCGCTTGGGGCCGATCCGGTCGAACGGCGAACAGCGCTCGCCCCAGACCGGGTCGAACAGCACCCGTCGCCCGTCGATCTCGGCGAGCACGCTCGAATGGCCCAGCCAGGTGATCCGCAGCCCGGAGGCCGGCGGGCTGCCCCAGTCCGCGGCGGTCGGGTCGTACACCGGAATCCGGCCCGCCGGGACGCGGCGGCGCCGCGCCTCGCGGCTGAGCTGTGCGCGGGCCATCGGCAGCGCGGAGGCCCGGAACAGTTGCCGGGTCGGCGCCGGATTGCGGAACTGGCCGTCCCGGAACTGCGGCGATCGGCGCATCCTGGCCAGCCGCTCCCCGGTGGGCTCGGCGCCGAAGGCGGCGGGCCGCAGGGCGCGCAGCGGGGTCCGGCGGGGTCGGGAGCCGGTCACGGCACCTCCATGGTCGGGACGGTCCCCAGGGAAACGGCGCGAGCGGGCGGGGTATTCCCTGCGGCCGGGGTATTTCCCGCAGCCGGGGTGTTCCCCGCAGCCTGGGTACGTCCCGCGGCCGGGATGTTCCCCGCACACCCGCCTCAGACGAAGTTGACCTCCGCCCGGGTCAGCAGCGGGTCGTCGACCAGCTGCCACAGCGGTACGGCGTAGTTCCCGTAGCCGTAGCGGCCGCCGTAGTGCAGGCCGAGGACACGGTGGTCGGCGAGGTCGAAGACCGGGGAGCCGCTGTTGCCGCCGAGGGTGGAGCAGTCGTGCTTCATGGTCGCGCGCGCGGGCAGCAGCTCCGTGGTGGTGCCGGGCTGGAGGCGTTTGACGTTGTAGATGTCCATGAAGATCCGGCGCATCGACTCCGGTTCATTGCGGCGGCCGTCCCAGGCGGGATAGCCGATGCAGTACACCGGCCGGCCGGGCAGATCGGCCGGCGCGTCCGCGGCGACGGCCAGCGGACCGGGCGGCGGGGTGGGACCGGCGTACGGGACGACCCGCAGCAGGGCCATGTCGACGTCCTGGTGGATGCCCAGCACCTCGGTGATGCGGTAGGTGGCGCCGCCGTCCTGCGGGGTGGGGGTGGCGTACTCCTCGGCCATGTCGAGGGCGGCGGTCATGCCCTGCTGGAAGGTCCATCCGTCGCCGTCGCTGCGGGCGAACTCCACGGCGACATGACGGTTGGTCATCACCGCTTCGGGGCCGACGAGGAACGCCGTGCCGAGCCAGTCCAGGCTGAGGTGCCCGGTGACCTCGACCCGGCCGACCCGGGCGAGGGACCGGCGGATGGCGGGGCGGTGGCCGTCGAGGACGGCCCAGTCGCCGGCGGGCGGGACGAAGTCGTGGTTCTGGACGAGGAGGGCGGGGCGGCCTTCCAGCAGGACGATGGCCTCCATCCCGAAGGACTCGTCGTCGCCGATCTCGTCGGCGCGGCCCGCGGCGAGCTTCTCCAGGCCGTCGGCGCCCGCGGCCAGCACCCGGGTGCGTTCCTGGCGGGCGTACTGGGAGATCTGGCCGGCGGGCAGCTCCGCGGCCGGCAACTCGGCCGAGGATTCCGGCACTTCCCAGGTCAGACCGTCCCGAACCCGCTGGGCGACCTCCCGCAGGTCGGAGAACAGCTGCTCGGGGCCGGTTGCGACCGGTGAGCGGCTCCGGGTGGGCATGGCGCGCTCCTTTCCGGCGGCGGCTAGTCGCGCTGGGCGGCGGCGATTTCGGCGTGGACGGCGGGGGTGTGGGCTTCCAGGTGCTGCATGATGACGTCCATCCGGGTGCCGACGTTGACGAAGGCCGTGGTTCTGCCCTGGAACATCACGTTCTCCACCCGCCGGCTGCCCCGGTGGAGCGCCACCACCTTCCAGTCGTCGGTCAGGACCGGCGAGCCGGAGGAGCCGCCGCGGGTGTCGGTGAAGTAGCGCACGTCCTGGTCGTCCGCCTCGTAGACCAGGTTGTTGCGCAGGGCGACGCGTTTGGGCAGGCCGCCGGGGTGCTGGATGATGTTGACGGCCACGTAGTCGCCGTCGGCGACCGCCAGGGACGCCGGTGCCAGTTTCAGCACCGGGCGGGCGGGCGCGGTGGCCAGGCGCAGGACGGCGTAGTCCAGGCCCGGGTCGGCGGCGACCAGATCGCTCACGGCTGCCTCCTCGGTCTCCACGTCGTCGGTGTCGTAGTCGAAGCGGGCGTGGGCGTGCTGGGCCTGGAGGTGCAGGTCGTCGGGTGCGGCGGTGGGCCGCTGTCCGCCGGTGGCGGTGCGGGCGTTGACCACATGGTGGTTGGTGATCAGGAGGTCGGGGGCGAGGAGCCAGCCGGTGCCGGAGTGCGGGTAGCCGTTCGGCTGGAGGGGGGCGCCGCCCTCGTACGGCGGGACCTTGATCCGGGCGACGGCGGTGCCGGCCAGGTCGCCGCCCCGCAGGAAGCCGATGGGCACGGTGTCGTCGCGGTGGACGATCTCCTCCTTGATCTCCGGGGCGGGGTGCTCGGCCAGGATGTCGGGCTCGCCGCCGGCCTGGCGGGCCACCTCGTCCAGGGCGCGCTGGAAGACGGCGAGCGGCGCGGACTCGGTGGTCTGGGCGACGGCGTTGCGCAGCCAGATCCCCAGGGGGACGGAGCCGTCCACGAGCCGTTCGACGCGGTTCATCGAGGCGAGATCGGAGTGCACCTGAGGGCCGGGGGCAGGAAGCAGGGGCAGCCCGCCGCGGTACTTGAGCATGATGCCGTCGAAGAGGAGCGGGCGCAGGGCGGGTTCGGCCAGGCCGCTCTCCAGCGCGGCGTCGCTCACCTGCTGGATCGCGTCCGGCGGGAGGTAGGCGGTCACGGTGCACCCGGCCTTTCGTGCGGGCGGAGGGGCTCGCCGGCCGCGGTACGGGCGCCGGTGCCCACGCCCATGGCCGCGGCCACCCCGGCGACGATCTCGCCGCTGTCGTCGGGCACCGTCAGCAGCCGCTGGGCGAGCCGGCCGAGGGTGCCGCGGTCCCTGGCCAGGCGCAGCAGATCGGCGATGCCGGGGGTGGGCGCGTCCCCGAAGTGCTGCCGGTACGTGCCGATGGCTTCGTTGAGGATCTTCATGACGCGTCCCAGCAGCTCCGGCCGTCGGGTGGTGGCCCGGCGCATCGCCCCGCCGAGGGTGTCGAGGGTGGCGTCGTCCGCCGGGAGCCCGGCGACCTTCAGGGCGTGGTCGAGCGCGCCGGGGTCCTGGTCGTAGATCTGGGAGGCGACGGCGCGGACGAGGACGGGCCGTTTGGCGAGGACGTCGTCCGGCATCTCCCGGAGTCTGTGGGCGAGTTGACCGCCCGCCGCGGCGTCGCCGGGCAGGTCGTCGCCGGTCAGCCGGGCGCGGGCGAGCAGCGCGCCCATGGCTTCGAGGTCCGCTCCGAGCCCCGCCGCGACGTTCTCCGCCAGCTCCAGGTCGTGACCGGCGCCCGCCCGGTCGCCGTCGGCCTCGGCGAGGCGGGCGGAGAGCAGCAGCAGTTCCAGCCGCCGTTCGCCGCAGCCCTCCCGGGCCGCCTCGTCGAGGGCGTCCGCGGTGACCGTACGGGCCCGGGTGCGCTGTCCCAGCCGGTCGAGCGTCTCGGCGAGCAGCGGGTGCAGCGGACTGCACGGTGTCCAGGGGCGGCGCCGCTCCAGCCGCTCGTACGCCGCCTGCGCATAGCCCTGGGCGAGCAGGTCCTCCACCTCGCGGGCGGTGAGGCGTTCCCAGTCCGCCTGGTCGGCGGCCTCGGTGACCTTGTCGGGCGCGCCGGTGCCGAGCCGGGCGGTCAGCTGCGCCGCCGCCCGGGGCGGCAGGTCCTGCTGCGCGCCGGCCAGGAACCGTTCGACGCCGGGCAGCCAGCGGTTCTCGACCGAGCGGGGGTCCTCGTCCAGCCGCAGCCGGTGGTAGATCTCCTCGGCGCGGTCGGCGAGCCCGTCCCGTGCGGCGTAGTAGTCGACGGCGCCGGCTTCGACCGCGCGCATCGCGGCGGTGTGGTCGCTGCCGGGCAGCCGCAGCATGATGGCGCGGACGTCGGCGCGGTAGCACGCCGCATCGGGGCCGAGGGGCTCCACCATGTCCAGGCGGCACAGCTCCTCGAAGAGCCGCCGGGCGGCCTGCGGGGTGGGCACGTCGAGTCCGCAGGGCTCGGCGAGGACGTCCTTGATGATCTGCGGGGTGAGGGTGCGCAGCACCAGGCCGGGGCGGGCGAGGCGGCGGATGTCCTCGTCGGCGATATGGCTGAGGATGCGGTCGTAGAGGATGCCCTGGACGAGCAGTTGGTCGACGCGGCGAAAGCCCTCGTCCCGCCGGGCGGGAAGCGAGCGCAGCAGCTCGCCGATGGGGTCGGGGCCGCTGCCGAGGCCGGCGGCGCGGGCCGCGAGTTCGAGGCTGAGGGGGTGACCGCCGACGCGGTCGGCCAGCGCGCGTGCCACCTCGGGGTCGGCGACGCCTCGGACCGTCAGGAGGGCGACGGCCGCGTCCGGTTCGAGTTCCCGGAGTTCGATTTCCTGCGACGGGACGTCACGTGCCGGATGCTCCACGGGGGCACTGCCGGCGACGACACACCGCAGCCGCGGATAGACCCGCTCGAAGGCGCGGTAGGTCGTCCACATCCGGCCCAGCACGGGCGAGCCGCGGTACTGGGCCTCCTCGAACGAGTCGATGGCCAGCAGGAACGGCTGCTCCTCCTGGTCCGTGCCGGCCACCGCGCGCACCAGGACATCGGCGGTCCGCGCGAGGAGTTCGCTCTCCCGCCCGGTGGCCACGACCTGGAACGCGGTGGAGGAGCTGCGGCCCAGGACGGAACGGGTGGTGGCAAGCGACTGGAGCTGGGTCACCCGGTCCTGTTCCACCCGCTGGCTGCGGGCCACCTGCTGGCACTCCTCGGCGAGCGCGGCCAGTTCGGCGCGGTACGCGGGGTACTGGATGCCGAGCTGCCGGGCCACCTCGGCGATGAGGGTGACGGGTTCCTGGATGGAGAGCGTGGGCCGTGCGAAGTCGATGTAGGCGAACGGGAAGTCGGGGGCGTCCTGCCGGATGCTGTGCAGCAGGAAGGTGGCGAGCAGGGTGCTCTTGCCCATCCCGTCGGACCCGTGGATGGCCAGTGGGGGCACCGGCGGCTGTTGGGCGCCGAACACGTAGTCGTGCAGGGTGCGCAGTTCGCGGGTGCGGCCCTCGAACGGGCCCCGGACGAGGCGTTCGAGGGGGCGCAGCAGCCGGGCACGGTCCAGGGCGCGGCGGACGTCACCGGGGTCCGGCAGGCCCGACACGCCCGGTACGAGGGAGAGCCAGCGCACGGCCTGGAGGGTGTCGGCCAGTGCCTCGGCGGTTTGGGCCGGCTGCGGTGGCGGGGTGCCGGAGAGGTAGGCCAGGCAGAGGTGTTCGGGGCCGCAGTCGGCGCGGAACTGCTCGCGGTTGGCTTCCAGGGCGCGTAGTGCGGCGTCCGGGCCGGCCAGGCCGCGCAGGGTGGCGTTGCGGATCTCGGACTTGAGGGCCCAGACGACGGCGTCCTGGAGTCCGATGGTGCGGCAGTCGTCGACCAGTTCCAGGGCGGCGTCCCCGGTGGCGTGGTCCTCGCCGGGCAGCCGGAGCCGGTCGGGGTCGAAGCGGGAGAGCAGGCAGGCCGCTTCGCGGTAGGCGCGGTGGGTGTCGGACACGGTGTGCGAGCGGTCCTCGGCGGCGTGCAGTTCCTGGCGCAGCCGGGCGGCGAACCTCTCGCCTGTCTCAGAGGGACTGGTAGACACGGACCGCTCCCTCCGCCGCGCGGCAGATCCTGCGCATATAGCTTTCCTCGCCGCCGGGTGCGTTCGCGAAGCGCAGGACCTCGTCGACGGCCAGCCGGACCAGTTCGGTGATCTGCTCCTCGGCGGCCGGTCCTTCGCCCAGCCAGGCGGGCGGCGATTCGTGGAAGTACTGGTCGAAGAAGCCGTGCAGATCGCGGGGGTCCACGACGCGCGCCGTGTCCTGGCACTGGTTGACCCGCAGGTCGTCGGGCAGTTGGTGCATCGTGGGTCCGTAGCCGAGGAGGACCAGGCGGGGGGACCGGTCGCCACACACCTGCTCGTAGATGGCCAGTCCCAGCTCTCCGATCAAGTCCCAGACGTCGGAGGAGCGTTCGAGCATGTCGCATTCGTCCAGGACCAGCCAGAGGGGCTGATCCAGGGCGGCGGCCCGGCGGACCACCCAGTGCGCCGCGTCGTCCAGTGACGGCAGGAGGTCGTTGAGCTCGGCGAGGTTCAGCGGTGGGAGGCGGCCGGTGGGGTCGTCGGTGTATCCGGCCAGGCGGCGGACGACTTTGTCGGCGGTGGAGGTGGGCGACAGGGTGACGCGCGCCGGGCGGAATCCGCTCTGCTGTCCGAGGTGCCGCAGGAAGGTGTACGTGTAGGACCTGCCGCTGTTCGCGACACCGTCCACGAGCAGGACGAACTTGTCGGAGCCCGACAGGAATCTGCGCAGGGTTTCTCGGAGTTCGCTGCGGCCGATGAACACCTCGTCACCGAAGACGGACATCTGGAACATATCCCGCTCTTTGCCCCGGATTTTGACTCGCAATTCCCAGTCCGCAAGCAGCCTTTTCAGGAAATTCTTGGCTTTTTCGACGGCCGGCAGTGGGGACAACAGGGACACCAGAACCTCGACGAGTTTCATCTGCTCCTCGATGGAGCGGCGCGAGGCGTGGATGAGAGATCTGGCGTTCTCCTCGGGAACGGCCCCGAGGGCGAGCGAACCGATGAAATCCGGGGAGAAGTCGTACCGCTCGAGCACCAGATGGGGATGCGGATCGTTGAGGAGGTAATCCCGTATCCATTCGCGGACGAGGCCCCATTCCTCTTCGTTCAGCGGCATAACACACCTACCCACCCGCCCTCGCAAGCTCGGGCCGGAGCACCTCTCACTGTCATGTTTCCACCGGAGATGCGCCGCTGCAATTCCGTGCCGGGGTCAGTGGAAGAGCCGTTGCACGGGCTCGCTGACGTGGCGGTTCGCCAGGTACTGAGTGATGTTGTGGTGGTTTTCGCTGTCGTTGGTGACCAGCAGATCGGTGATGCGGTCCGCGGGTGCGTACTCGGGCCGCAGGGTGTGGTCGAGGGCCACCAGATCCCGTAGGTCCGAGGCGTTGCGCCAGGTCAGGACGCCGGACGGAACGGCGGGCGGCCGGGCCAGCCGGTCTTGTACCTCGGTGATCGCCAGCGGTGATCCCACGGTCACCAGCAGCTGCACCTCGCGCCGGAGTTCCGCCAGCACCTCGTAGGCGACGACGGATCCCAGGCTGTGTCCCACGACCACGAGCGGGCCGCCGTCCAGCCCGTCCAGCGCTTTCTTGAGAACGTCCCGGATCGCCGGTCCGTCGCCGCCGAAGAAATAGGCGTAAACGTCCTTGAAGGTGAGCTGAACGAGCAGCCGCAATGCCGCTCTACGGGCGGGCCGGGGCAGCGGCAGCACCTCGAGCAGGGGTTCCTCGCCCTGCCCCGGGCCCTCGTCATGACCGCTTTCGGCGAGTGTGTCGGCGAGATAGACCATATCCCGCAGCCAGCCGGTGAGAGTATCTTCCGGTACGGATCCGGGCGGGCTTTCCCCGCTGCGTTCACCCGCCTCGAAATGCGCCTCACCCAGGGTGTGCAGGATGAATTCCTCGGGATCTTCCGCCCCGTGCGGGCCCACTCTCTCCGCCGCGCTGTCGGGTCCGCCGTCCAGCGGGTCGGACCGGAAGTCGGGCAACGGTGTCTCGTACCGGAGCGAGGCCCAGTACGCCATCCGGGAGGCATCGCCCATGTCCTTGCCGAAAAGAGCCTGGTCCCATTGGGACTTGAGCAGTTCGGGGCGGACCTTGTTGCCGATGCCGTGGACATAGACCACCGTGGGCCGCTGCGCCGGGGAAGCCGGGGTGTCCGTCATCGCGGTCAGCCGTTCAGGACCATGTCGTCGGGCGATTCCAGGCGCCGCCAGCGCTCAGCGGGGGCGCGGGTGAGCGGCATCAGATCGCAGGCGGGCAGCGGGCCGAGATCCAGTCCGGTCAGCTCGGTGATATCGCTGACCGGCACCTGGAAGGTGCGGAAGGCACCCAGTGGCGGCGGCCCGCCCGGCGTCGCCCCGGCCAGGGCCCGGTCGGCGTCGCGGGTCAGATCCGGGCTCTGGTCGAGGACATAGCCGGTCGAGGCGAGCGCACCGCCCTGGAGGAAGGCCGCCACCTTCCAGAAGCGCAGCGGCACTTGGACGCCGCGGTAGGGCGGGTCGGAATCGTGCAGGACGGGGCCGGTGAACACGGTCAGCTTGCGGTCGAACTCGGCGGCGTGGTCGAGCAGATAGTTCTCCAGGCCCTGCCACAGCTTCTTGCCCTGGTTGAACACATTCGCCTGCGGCGCGGCGTTGGTGAAGTGGAAGGTGTCGTCGTTGGCCGCCTCGCACTCGGCCGGATCGCCCCATACGGGATCGAGACGGCGCACCAGGTGCCCGCGGTCGAGGATGTTGTCGTGGTAGATGTCCTCGCCGACCTGGCGGTCCTCGGGCAGCCGGGGATCGAAGCGCCAGTTGTCCTCCCGTGCCAGCACCCCCTCCATCAGCCGCTGCCCGTCGATACAGACCGCGGTGGCCGCCGCCAGCCGCCGGTCGGGGCGCAGCACCACGCTGAAGTGGGTGTACGGCAGCACCACCGTGGCGAGGTCCGGGGCGAGGGGGCGCGGCAGCGGCACCGCGGGGCCGAGGAAGCTCTCGTCGTAGCCCGTACGGCCGGTCGGCGTCGCGCGGGATGCCGCCCCGCCGGGGCCGCCGGGGCGCGGGGAATCCGGGGGTGTCATACGGGGAGCGGTTCCCGGCGGCGCCGGGCGGGCACCGGGGGCGGCGCCGAAGCCACTCGAACGGCCGGGCACGGGGAAGACGGGGCCCCTCGCACGCCCCATCGCGGGCCGATCGCGGGCCGATGGCGGGCCGTCGCCGGGCCAAAGGCCCGTTCAGGCGGTTGGGGCGGCGCCCCGGGTTCCGGCCCGGTGCGCCACGGAATGCATCGAGGCGCATCCGCTATCCCCCGACCCCGTATTCCAGGAGCCCTTATGGCCACCGGCCTTTCCCTCCATGTCGGACTCAACAGCGTCGATCCCGCGCAATACGACGGCTGGGACGGCCGGCTCGTCGCCTGTGAGAACGATGCCCGCGATCTGGCGGAGCTGGCCCGCGGGGTCGGCTTCGAGGAGACGGTGGTGCTGACCGCCGACGGCACCACCGAGAACATCACCGGCGAACTACGTAAGGCGGCCAAGCGGCTGGAGCACGGCGACATCTTTCTGTTCACCTACTCGGGTCACGGCGGCCAGGTGCCGAATGCCGAGGGCGGGGACGAGGAAGCGGATGAATTCGACGAAACGCTGGTGTTCTACGACCGGCAGTTCCTGGACGACGAGCTCTACCGGGAATTCGGGCGGTTCGCCGACGGGGTGCGGATCCTGGCGCTGCACGACAGCTGCCACAGCGGGACCGGCATCGAGGTGCGCGAGGTGCTCACCCCCGAGGCGATGCAGCGGCAGTTCCAGACCAGCGACCCGAACCGGATCGAGGACACCTCGCGGCTGATGCCGGTCGTCAAACAGGCCGAGATCTATGAGCGGGACAAGGACTTCTTCCGGAACATCCAGCGCAGCCTGGGCGCGAAATCGTCCCGTAAAGGGAGCACCAGCGCGCTGCTGATCTCCGCCTGCCAGGACAATCAGCTCGCCTCGGACGGCCCGGTCAACGGCCTGTTCACGGGGACGCTGCTGGAGGTGTGGGACAACGGGACGTTCCGCGGCGGATATCGCGCATTCCACCGGGACATCCAGCGGAACATGCCACCCACCCAGAGCCCGAATTTCTATGTCACCGGACAGCCCGGTGAGACGTTCCTGGCACAGCAGCCGTTCACGGTATGAGCCATCCGCCCGTAATCGTGCATGCGCCGTCCCCCGACGGCGGCCGGCAGGTGACCATCGGGGGCGAGCGCGTCGGCCGGGCGTACAGCACCGTGGACGTGCTCGAATTCCTGCGCCGGGCCGGTCTGGCGACGGACGTCGTGACCCTGGACGACCGCGAGGTGATCGAATGGCGCGGCGGGGACCACGAGGTCTGGTCATGATCCCTACGGCATCCGGGGCCGCGCCCACCCGTTCTGCGTACCTGCTGTGGTCATCGGGTTACTGCATGTGGCAAGCGGTCGTCATCGCCCATAACTTCGCCTCATGACGAGGCGACAGATCAGCCGATGGGCGTGGTCGCGTCCGCGGTGGCATGCGCGGCGGCAGACCGGCCGTCAGGCGAGAGGGACGGAACGGCCCGTGAGACGAAATACGGAGCACCCCACGAAGCAACCGGCCCTGCGCCGCCTGGTGTGCGGGACGTACCTGGCGGCGGCTCTGGCCGGCGGGCTCGGTACGGCCCCGCCGGCCGGTGCCTCGGAGCCGCACACCGTCCACCAGGCTCCGGAGCCGCACATGGTCCACCAGGGCGAGTCGATCCAGGCGGCGGTGGATGCGGCGCGCCCGGGCGACACCGTCCTCATCGGTCCCGGCATCTACCGGGAGAGCGTGGTGATCAAGGAGTCGGGGGTGACCCTGCGCGGGGCCGGCCCGCGGACCGTGATCGGCCCGCCCGTCGCGCGGGCGGAGAACGCGTGCGGTCAGGACGGCGACGGCATCTGCGTCCTGGGCGATCCAGGCCGCCGTCTGCGGAATGTCGGCATCCGTTCGCTGACCGTCGCGGGCTTCAAGAAGAACGGCATCTGGGCCACCGGCACCATCGGGCTCCAGGTGCGCGACGTCGTCGCGCGGAACAACGGCCAGTGGGGAATCGCCCTGGAGCGGTCCGTGCGCAGCAGTCTGCTGGACAACGCCGCCCGCGAGAACGGCGACGCGGGCATCTTCCTCGCCAACGTGGTCCAGGAGGAGGGCGGCGCCCTGGACACCCAGGACACCGCCATCGACGGCAACCTGCTGGCGGACAACCGGATCGGCCTCACCGTACGGCGGGTCCGGAACCTGCGCGTGGACGGCAACCGGATGTCCGGCAACTGCGGCGGGGTGTTCATCGTGGGCGACGAGGGCCGCCCCCGGGCCGGTGACCTCACGCTGCGGGGCAACGACGTGTGGCGGAACAACAAACGCTGCCCCGCCACCAAGCGCCTGCCGTTCCTCCAGGGCATCGGCATCGTCCTGACGGGCGCCGAGGACACCCGTGTGCGGGACAACCGGGTCGTCGACAACATCGGCGGCTCGCCGCTCTCCGGCGGCATCGTCCTGTTCCCCAGCTTTGCGAAGGCCCCCAACGCGCGCCATGAGATCCGGGACAACCTCGTGCTGCGCAACCGGCCGGCCGACCTCGCCGACCGGGACCAAGACGGCTCCGGGCACCGGTTCGTCGGCAATGTCTGCCGGGTCTCCGAGCCGGCCGGCCTGTGCTGAGGGCTGCGCGCACCGGACCACCCGTACCTGGAGCACCGACCAGCAGCAGAAACGAGGCGCAATGACCACCGTAAGCCCCACCCCCCAGCCGGCCATGCGGCTGCGGGAACTCGTCTTCGGCGCCGCGTGCACGGCTTCGGTACGCGCGGCAGTCAGACTCGGCGTGGCGGACGCGCTGGGGAACACGCCCGCCACCGTGGAGGAGCTGGCCGCCGCGCTGCGCACCGAGGCGCGTCCGCTCCAGCGGCTGCTGCGCGCCCTGACCTGTTACGGGATCTTCGAGGAGACCGACGACGGTGGCTTCGCGCATACCGAGATGTCGCGGCTGCTGCGCGAGGACACCCCCGACAGCCTGCGCGATATCGCGCTGTGGTGTACCGAGCCGTGGACGTGGGAGGTCTGGCCACGGCTGGAGGAGGCGGTGCGTTCCGGCCGCAGCGTCTTCGACGACCTGTACGGAAAGGGCTTCTTCGACTATCTGCACCAGGACGCCCGGGAGTCGGCGAAGGTCTTCGACCGGGCGATGACCGCCTCCAGCAAGCAGTCCGCGCACGATGTCGCCGAACTCCTGGATCTGACCGGGGTGGCGTCGGTGGCGGACATCGGCGGCGGGCAGGGGCACGTACTGGCGGATCTGCTGGAGAAGCACCCGGATCTGGAGGGGGCGCTGCTCGATCTGCCCAAGGTGGTGGCCAACGCCGATCCGCGGCTGCGCGACGGCGGTCCGCTCGCCTCGCGGGTACGGTTCGTGCCCGGCGACTGCCGGGACGAGATCCCGGTCCGGGCCGACCTCTACATCATCAAGAACATCCTGGAGTGGGACGACGACAGCACCCGGCGGACGCTGGGCAACATCCTGGAGGTCGCGCGGCCCGGCGCCCGGGTGGTGATCATCGAGAATCTCGTGGACGACAGCCCGTCGATGAAGTTCACCACGTCCATGGACCTGTTGCTGCTGTTGAACGTCGGCGGGGCCAAGCACACCAAGGAGAGCCTGATCGGCCGGATGGCGGAGGCCGGGCTGCGGGTGCACGACATCATGCCGGTCAACGCCTATCTGCACGCCTTCGAGTGCAGCGTGCCGGGGTAGCCGGCCGGAAGAGCCGGCCGTGCTCCGCCGCGCGGGGTGCCCGCGACCGGTGCCGGTCGCGGGCACCGGGTCAGCGAGAGGTGTCGCGCTCCCAGGTGTAGAACTGCCGCGCCATCGCGTCCTTGGGGCTGCGCCAGGTCTCCGGATCGTAGGCGCTGACGTAGGCGGACAGCTTGTCGCTGACGGAACGGAACTCGGGGTGGTCCGTCAGCTTGGCGATCTCGGGTCCGGGCGGCTTCTCGGACTCGATGAGGTGCAGATACACCTCACCGAACTGGAAGAGGCTGCGCCGCGAGACGCCGATCAGATGCGGCAGCTCCGTTTGGTCGGAGGCCGCGAAGACCTCGGCGATCCGCGGAGCGGACTGCGGCGCCATGCGGGCGACGATCAGGGCATGGTGCATCGGTGCGTCCCTTCGGTTGCGGGCCGGACGGTGGCGTACCGGTGGGTGAGGCCGCTCAGTTGGGGCTGGCCGAGCCCTTCATGGCACGGTTGCGCGCCTCGATCTTGTCGCGGATCAGCTCCAGCTGGATCTTGGAGTTGCGGTTGATGTGCGCGGTCATGCCCGCGTCGTCGACCGGGGCCTCCGGCTTCATCGCGAAGTCCTGCGTCCAGTACATCCCCGTACCGCCGGGCAGTTCGCGGTAGGTCCAGTGGATGTCCATGTGCGCGAACGGGCCGGTCTCCACCCGGCGGGCGCGCACGCTCAGTTTCTTGCGGTCGACGGTCCGCTCGGAGACCCAGCTCCAGACGGTGCCGTTGTCGTCGGGGTGCATGGTCAGCCGGAAGGTCGTCTTGTCGCCCTCGCGGGAGAGCACATCGACCGCGGCGTACTCGCTGAACAGCTGGGGCCAGTTCTCAAGGTCGTTGGTCATGTCCCAGACGAGGTCGAGGGGAGCGGCGATCTTGATGTCGTTCTCGGTGTGGCCAGGCATGTCAGGCTCCTGTCGTCGGCACGGTGTTGACGAGGTCGAGGAAGTCACGCGGCGTCCTGCTGCGCTCGGCGTCGTTGGGCAGCGGCCGGTCGAGCTTGTTCTCCAGCTCGCCGACGATGCCGAGCAGGCCGAGCGAGTCCAGGCCGAATTCGGCGAAGGTCGCATCGGCCCGCTCCGCCAGGTCCGCGGGCTCGACGGGAAGTCCGGCGCCCTTTTTCATCAGCAAGGCCAGCTCGTCGAAGGTCAGTTCAGCGCTCATGACGGGTTTCTCCTTCTCACGAGGGGGACCCGGACGGGCACTTGCGCAGCACCAGTGCCGCGTTCGAGCCCATGAGTCCCCGGCTCAGCACCAACGCGGTCCGCAATTCGGCCGGTCGGGCCGAGACCGTGACCAGATCGAGGTCGTGGTTCACCTCGAAGACGTTGGGGGTGGGGGGCACGACGCCGTGCTCCATCGAAAGCACCGCGGCCGCCGCGTCCAGGACGGGGGCGCCGCAGTACGCCCGGCCGGTGCCGGTCTTGGGTGCGGTCACGGGCACCTCCGTGGCGTGCCTGCCCAGCGCGTCGGCGATCGCATGCGCCTCGGCGTGGTCGGCCGCCGGCACCCCGAACGCGTCCGCGAAGACCACATCGACCTCCTCCGGCGCACACCGCGCGTCCTCCAGCGCGCCGGTGATCGCATGCGCCAGTCCTTCGCGGGACTCCTCCCAGCGGGCCGCGCCGGTGAAGGTCGCGGTGTGTCCGGCCACCACGGCGCGCACCGGCGCCCCGCGGTCGAGGGCCGCCGTCTCCTCCTCGACCACCAGCATCGCTCCCCCCTCGGCGGGGACGAAGCCGCAGGCGGCTTCGGTGAAGGGGCGGTAGGCGCGGTACGGGTCCGCGACCCGGCTGAGATCGTCGTAACCGAGCTGGCAGACCACCGAGTACGGGGCGAGCGGCGCCTCGGCCGCGCCGACGACGACGGCGTCGGTGCCGCGCCGGATGGTCCGTCCCGCATGCGCCAGCGCGTCCAGACCGCCGGCCTCGTCGCTGGCCACCACGCCGCAGGGACCCTTGAAGCCGCCGCGGATGGAGATCTGGCCCGTACTGGCCGCATAGAACCAGGCAATCGACTGGTAGGGCCCGACGTGCTTGGAGCCCTGGCCCCACAGGTGCTGGAGCTCCCGCTGGCCGAACTCGCCGCCACCGGAGCCGGCCGCGGTCACCACGCCCACCGCGAACGGCGAGTCGTTGTAGTCGGCGCGGCCCAGACGGGCGTCGTCCAGCGCGAGGTTGGCCGCCGCCATGGCGAAGTGGGTGAACCGGTCGGTCTGCACCAGGTAGCGCTCTTCGATGAGCACGGCCGGGTCGAAGTCGCGCACCTCTCCGGCGACCTTCAGCGGCAGTTGCTCGCACCCTTCCCGGGTGACCAGGTCGATGACGCTCATGCCCTCCCTGGTCGCCTTCCAGAAGACCTCGGTGCTCACGCCGTTGGGGGCGATGACGCCGATGCCGGTGACGACGGACCGTCGTTGCCGGCGTTGTGGCAGCTGTTGCAGGGAGCTCATCGGGCCCTCCCACCCTGTCTGGTCAGCACCACCGCGGACTGGAAGCCGCCGAACCCGCTGCCGACCGAGAGCACCGACCGCAGCGGCAGCTCCCGCGCGGTCCTGGGCACATAGTCGAGGTCACACTGGGGGTCCGGGGTCTCGTAGTTGGCGGTCGGCGGTACGACCTGGTGGGCGAGCGCCAGCACGCACGCGACGATCTCGATCGCCCCGATCGCGCCGAGCGAGTGGCCCACCATGGATTTGATGGAGCTCATGGGCACGTGGTAGGCGTGCTCACCCAGCGACCTCTTGACCGCGGCGGTCTCGTGCCGGTCGTTCTGCTGGGTGCCCGAGCCATGCGCGTTGACATAGTCGATCTGGGAGCTGTCGACCTGCGCGTGGGCGAGTGCGCGGTTGATCGCCTCGGCCATCTCCAGGCCCTCCTGGGTGAGCCCGGTCATGTGGTACGCGTTGCCGAACGTGGCATAGCCGCGTATCTCGCAGTGCACGGTGGCGCCGCGGGCGCGGGCGTGTTCCAGCTCCTCCAGGACGAGGACGGCGCCGCCCTCCCCCATGACGAATCCGTCGCGGTGGGCGTCGAACGGCCGCGAGGCATGGGCGGGGTCGTCGTTGTTGGCGGAGGTCGCCTTGATGGCGTCGAAGCAGGCCACCGTGATCGGGGAGATCGGCGAGTCCGAGGCGCCGGCGATGCACACATCGAGCCGGCCCTCCTCGATGGAGTGGAAGGCGTAGCCGATGGCATCGAGGCCGGAGGTGCAGCCCGTGGAGACGGTCTGCACCGGACCGCGGGCGCCGGTCTGCTCCGCCACCGCCGAGGCGAGCGAGCTGGGCGAGAACGCCCGCTGCAAATGGCGGCCGGCCGGCCGATGGTCGACGTCCCACTTCTGCCCGACGTCGCTGACGGCGACGTAGTCGTGCTCCAGGCGGGTGGTGCCGCCGACCGCGGTGCCCAGCGACACCCCCATCCGCCAGGGGTTTTCGGCACCGGAGTCCAGGCCCGCGGCGCGTACCGCCTCGTCGGCGGCGACCATCGCGAACTGGATGTACCGGTCCTGTTCGGCCACCTGTTCCGCGGTCAGCCGGTGGGCCGCCGGGTCGAAATCGCACTCGGCGGCGATCCGCGAGCGGAAGCCCTCCGGGTCGAAGAGGGTGATCCCGCGCGTCGCGGTGCGCCCGGCGGACAGCAGGTCCCAGAAGGCGGGCACGCCCACGCCTCCCGGCGCGACGATGCCGACTCCGGTGACCGCCACGCGTCGGGTCATGACACCGGCTCCTTGCGTTCGGGTGGCCCCGTGGGCGCGTCTCCGTCCGTCTCCTCGGTGTCGACGTGTCCGAGGTCCGGGCGCGGGGCCAGCGGGCCGAGATGGAAGACCATCCGGACCTCTTCGTCGCCGACGTTGCGGAAGCGGTGGCGCACATACGGCGGGATCAGCAGGCCCTGGTCCGGGCGCAGCGGATGCGCCTCGCCGTCCAGGTCCACTTCGAGGGCGCCGTTCACCACGTAGACGAACTCCTCGGAGTACGGGTGGTAGTGCTCGCCGATGCGCTCCCCTGGCTGTACGAGGGCCATGCCCATGAAGCCGCTGGTGGCACCCACCGCGGTGGGGGTCAGCATGGCGCGCAGGTCGCCGCCGCGGCGGCGGTTGGGCTTGGTCTCGCTCAGGTCCACGATGCGTGGGCGGTGCGTGGTCATGGCTGCCTCCTCCAGGTACGGGGTGCCGGCGGGTGGGACCGTGGGACGGCCGGATGCGCCCTCAGGAGTCCTCCGGTGCCCGGCGGTCGGTGATCAGGTCCATGTCGGAGCGCGCGAGGAAGTGCGCCATCTCGCGGTCGGTCGTCAGACCGCCGGCCACGTCGGTGTCCATCAGGCGCTTGAAGACGCCCCGCTTACGGGGGCCGCATACGCCGATGACGACGTCGGGGTCGCAGGCGTCCAGGGGCATCCGCAGGTCGATGAGCCGGATGACGATGTCGTCGCGCTGGAAGAGGGTGCTGCCGACGAGGGGGCAGGAGGGGTCGTCGGCGGCCGCGTCGTCCTGTCGGGCCAGCATCCGGGCCAGCGCCATCCCGCAGCCTTCCTTGGCCGGGTAGTACAGCGCGTGCCGTTGCACGTCGGCCGGTGCGGGGCCGTCCGCGGCGATGTGGTGCACCGCGGGCAGCGCGGCCCGGGTGAAGAAGACCCGCGCGGAGTTGGGGTCGGTCAGGTCCCGGTCCTGTTCGAGGTAGGGGTTGATGGCCTCCTCGACGGCGCGTACCTCGGGCTGTTCGGCCACATGACGCAGCGCGGCGACGAGGTCGCCCTGCACCTCGACCGCGCGGACGACGCGGTTGCCGTGCATGAACAGCGAGGTGCGGCGCAGCCGGGTGGTCTCGTCGACCCGCGACTCGGGGGAGGCGTAGTCGGCGAGGATCTCGGCGACCATCGACTCGCTGCCGGGTTTGACGGTGAAGGACAGGGCGTGGCGGACGATGCCGTCGCCGACGCGGGGGGCGACCTGGAGCTGGCCCTTGGCGGTGTCGGGCGCGTTCGCGCGGTCGCTGGAGGTCTCGCGCAGCACGCTGAAGCGCAGCGACCGGGTGCGGCTCACGCAGTCGTGCAGGGGCTGTACCAGTTCGACGTGTTCCTCGCTGTTGACCCAGGCCAGGAACGGCGGTGCGCTCTCCCATTCGCTGGTGATCAGCCACTGTGAGGGGTTCTCGATGGACTGGCACAGTTGGTCGGTGAGGTGGCCGGGGACGGAGGCAACCTGGTTGCGCAGGTTCTCGTAGGCTTCGAGGAAGCGCTGCTGGGCGCCTTCGTAGAGGTCCAGCATCAGGACAACCCGGAGTTTCGAGCCGTCGAACGCGGACTGCGAAATTCGTTCCGGCACTGGTGTCATCGTCTACGCATCTCCCTCGGAGCGGGCTGGCTCCCGTGGTGCGTCGTCAGGCCCGGAGGTCATCCGGGCGCGGACCCGGCCTACGGGGACGATCGGCCCCTCGAACGGGGGACGTGGCCGTCCCGAATCGATCGTGGCGGGGGCCCCCTGGGATCGCGAGGCGTATGGGCCATGCGGGTGAACCATGATCGAACGCTTGGCTGGCCGGGGAAACTCCCTCTCCGTAGACGTGACAGGAGCTGGAGCGGTCAATGAGAGCAGCGGGCGAAGAGCGGGTTCCGGTACTTGTCGTGGGGGGCTCCCTGGTGGGACTGTCCGCGTCGCTGTTCCTGGGGCGTCTGGGCGTACGGCACATGCTGGTGGAGAAGCACTCGGGTACGTCACGGCATCCGCGCGGTCGGGGGAACAACGTCCGCACCATGGAGCTGTTCCGGGTTGCGGGCGCCGAACGGCCCATCCGCGAGGCGGCGTCCGTCCTGGCGGACAATCACGGCATCCTCCAGGCGCCGTCGCTGACCGGCGAGGAGCAGGAGTGGCTGTTCAAGGAGATCGACCCGGGCGGCGGACTGGCGAAGTTCAGCCCCGCCGGATGGTGTCTGTGCAGCCAGAACGATCTGGAGCCGGTGCTGTTGCAGTGCGCCCGGGAGCTGGGCGGCGATCTGCGCTTCCACACCGAGCTGATCTCGTTCGACCAGGACCGCGAGGGGGTGACCGCGGTCGTCAAGGACCGCGACAGCGGCGAACACACCACCGTCCACGCGGATTACGTCATCGCGGCCGACGGTCCGCGCAGTCCGTGCCGGGAGCTGCTGGGCATCGGCCAGACCGGCCCGGGCGATCTCTTCCACAATGTGAGCATCACCTTCCGGGCCCCGAAGCTGGCGGACGTGGTCGGCGACCGCCGCTTCATCGCCTGCTATCTGACCAATCCGGAGGCGGACGGCTGTCTGCTCCCGGTGGACAACATGGCGGAGTGGGTCTTCCACGCCCCCTGGCACCCCGACCGGGGCGAGACTCTGGAGGACTTCACCGACGAGCGGTGCATCGAGCACATCCGCCGGGCGACCGGGGCCATGGACATGGAGGTCGAGATCACCGGTAAGGCGCCCTGGCACGCGGCCGAACGCGTCGCCGAGCGGTACGCGGCCGGGCGGGTGTTCCTGGCCGGTGACGCGGCCCACGAGATGTCGCCCACCGGGGCGTTCGGCTCCAACACCGGTATCCAGGACGTCCACAACATCGTATGGAAGCTGGCCGCGGTCCTGGACGGCTGGGCGGGGCCGGGCCTGCTGGAGACCTACGAGACCGAACGCCGCCCGGTGGCGAGCGCGACCAGTTCCCGGGCGTCGGCCCGGTCCGCCGAACACAGCCACCCCGGGTATGCCGCGGCGCCCGGCGTCGGCGGCGGCCGGCAGAGCGGCGTGCTCACCGTCGCCCTCGGCTACGGCTATCCGCGCGGTGCGGTGGTCGGCGCCGATCCCGCGCTCCCGGTCGTACCGGCCCGGATGCAGCTGACCGGCGCCCCCGGCACCCGGGCGCCGCATATGTGGCTCCAGCGCGCCGGGGTACGGGTGTCGACCCTGGACCTGTACGAGAAGACCCTGGTCCTGCTGACCGGCCCGGAGGGCGGGCTCTGGCACGCCGCCGCCGCACGCACCGCCGAGCGCTGGGCGCTGCGGCTGCCGGCGTACCGCATCGGCACCCGTCCCGAGGACGATCTCGCCCCCGAGAAGGGCGCCGACTGGGCCGAGGTCCACGGCACCACCCCGCAAGGGGCGGTGCTGGTGCGCCCGGACGGGTTCGTGGCCTGGCGGGCGCACGGTGCGGCGGCCGACCCGGAGGCGGAGCTGGACCGGGTGCTGGCGGCGGTGCTCTGCCGGGCCTAGGGGCCCTGGGTGCGGGGTCCGTCCGCCGCGCGGTTCAGTCCTTTCTGCCGACCCCGCCGTAGAAGACGATGTCGTTGAGTTCGGCGGGGCCGGGCACCTCGCCGTCCGGCCGCCACAGCGGTATCCGTACGATCCCCGGTTCGAGCGGGGTGAACGGGCCGAAGAACGGGGTGATGTCCGCCTTGGAGCGCAGCTGGAGCGGCACGGCGGAGCGGCGGTAGACCTCTTCCGCCGCGATCCGCATCCACTCCTCCACCCGGCCCTCCGGAAAGCCCTCGTAGGGCTCGTAGGTGGGATGGCTCAGCACGAGGTGGCTGCCGGCGGGCAGGGCGTCGGCGAGGGCGGCGACGCAGGCTGCGGGCTCCTCCTCGTCGCGGATGAAGGACAGCACGATGCCCATCACCAGCGCCACCGGCCGGTCGAAGTCGATCAGCGTCCGGACGGCGGGGTGTTCCAGCACCGATTTCGGATCGCGCAGATCGCCGAGGACGAAGGCGGTGCGGTCGGTGTTGGTGAGGCGGGCGCCTGCATGGGTGGCGACGATGGGGTCGTTGTCGACGTAGACGACAACGGTGTCGGGTGCGGTCTCGCGTGCCATCTCATGGGCGTTGGGCGAGGTGGGGATGCCGGTACCGATGTCGATGATCTGGCGGATGCCGCCGCCGACCAGCTCGCGCACGGCCCGCCGCAGGAACGCACGGTTGGCCAGGGCGCTCTCGCGGACGTGGGGGTGCATGGCCAGGATGCGGTCCCCGGCCTCCCGGTCGACCTCGTAGTTGTCCCAGCCGCCGAGGAAGTAGTCGTGCATCCGGGCCGGGTGCGCCTTGCTGGTGTCGATCTCCTCGGCCGAGAAGCCGGAGTGCTCGGGCCCTTTGGCATACGGCCCGATCTCCGGGACCCCGCGGCCGGCTTCCTCGTGCTCGTGGGGGAAGCCCTCGCTCGTGCCGTCGCGCTCGCTCATGCCGTCCTCCGCTCCGCGCGCCGACAGGGTGCCGCGGTGAGCAGGAAGTCGGCGTGCCCGGCCTTCGCGCCTTCGATGAAGCTGACCATTTCGCGCTGGGTGTAGATCAGCGCCGGGCCGTTGGGGTCGGTCGACTGGCGCAGCGCCACCCGGCCGTCCTTCAGCCGCATGGCTTCGACGCACTCGCCTCCGTTTCCGCCACTCCACGGCTTGTGCCAGCCTTCGTTGCCCAGTTCATTGGCGGGCATGCCGTTGTAGATGCGTATGCGATCCATGGGGGGTTAGATCTCCTTGCGAAAGCCACCCAGAATGGCCCTGGTGGTGTGTGCCGGCGCGGCCTGCGCACACATCCGGTCCAGGGCCTCCAGGAACTGCGAGACGTCGTTGCGCTGGTCGAAGTACACGGCTCCGACGAGGCTTTCCGCGTACGCGATGTCCGGGAGCTCCGGAATCGGAAAGCGGAAAATGTGGAACGGCCCGTACATCGCGGGATGCGGGCCGGAAGCGAAGGGCATGACCTGCAACCGGACGTTCGGCAGCGAGGTGGCCTCCATGAGCCGGGTGATCTGGTCGCGCATCACCTTCGGACCGCCGATCGGGCGCCGCAGGACGGTCTCGTCCATCACGGCCCACAGCATCGGCGCCCGCTCGCGGGTCAGCAGCGACTGCCGCTCCATGCGCAGCGCCACGATGCGGTCGATGTCCGCGGCGGGGGCGTGCGGCATACCGGCGCGCAGGACGGCGGCGGCGTAGTCCTCGGTCTGCAACAGGCCGGGGACGTAGTGGGGCTGGTAGGCCCGGATGAGGTTGGCCTCGCTCTCCAGGCTGACGAATGCGCTGAACCATTCCGGCAGGACGTCACGGAAGCGGTGCCACCAGCCGGGCTTGTTGGCCTCCCGGGCGAGCGAGAGAAAGCCCTCGATCTCGTCGTGTTCGGTGACGCCGTAGGTGGCCAGCAGCTTCTCGACGTAGGGGAGCTTCAGCCCGACCTCGGCCTTTTCCATCCGCCGTATCGTGGCGTGGGTGACATCGAGGGCCCGCGCGGACTGTTCGAAGGACAGTCCCGCCTTCTCGCGCAGGTCCTGTAGTCGCTTGCCGAGCACCACCCGAAGGACGGTCGGCGCTCCGGCCGAACGTGGGTCCACCACGTCAGATCCCCTCCAACTGACTTATGTGGTCAGCAGTGTGTCATGCCGTCAGGATGTCGAACAGACTGCATATGCGATTCTGCAAATTGCAGAGTGATCCTTGCCATCGGTGACCGACATCGCACATAGTTACGTGGTGGCTTCCTCCAAAAACGCCCCTTCGTTAGGGCGCCTCTGCGGCTATGCCGCCGGGCACCCCCAGGACGCGTTCCATTTGCCGGCGCGGCGCACCTCGGTCCCCGAGGCCCGCAAGCGGGTCATCGCGCTGCTGCGTGAATGGGGTGCGGCTCAACACGTCCGCGACGACGTGGAGTTGGTGGTCTCCGAGCTGTTCACCAATGCGGTGCGGCACACCGACAGCGAGAAGGTCGGCTGTGAGCTGGCTCTCGTCGGGTCCCACATCCGTATAGAGATCACCGACGAGGGCGGTCCCGGCCATTCGGCGCCGCACGCCCAGCCCGGCAGCGTGGACAAGGAAGGCGGGCGGGGGCTCTTCCTCGTCGGCGCGCTGTCCGAGAGCTGGGGAACGCGGCCCGGCGACAGCGGCCGGGGCCGGGTCGTGTGGGCGGATCTGCCGTACGCCGCCGCCTCGCTCTGAGACCCCGGTCCGCATCCGCGGAGACCGGGGCCTCAGTCATGCGCGCCCGTTCACCGGGCCTTGCCGCTACAGCGGCAGCAGATCGGGCCGCTTGGGCTCGACATGATCGCCGGAGGACTCGCCACGCAGCCGGCGCCCGATCCACGGAACGAGGTGCTCGCGCGCCCAGTGGATGGTCTCGCGCCGGGTCTCGGCGGCCGACCGCTCCGCCTCCGGGGGCCACGGCTGGTCCGGTTCGGCCGGCACCGTCAGCCCCAGCACCTGCGCCGCGCGCAGCGCCACCCGGGTGTGCCCGTCGGCCGACAGATGCAGCCGGTCCTCGCTCCACGCCCGCCGGTCCTGTACGGACTTCAGCGACCACAGGTCGAGCACCGGGCAGTCGTGCCGGTCCGCGATGGCCCGCACATGGGCCGTATACGTAGCGATCTTGCCGCGCAGATGCCGCAGCACCGGCATCCCGCGGGTGTCGAACCCGGTGCACAGCAGCACCGTCCCGACCGATTCCCGCAGGTCCGCGACGGCGTTCTCATAGCGCTCGGCCACCGCGTCCGGGTCCGAGCCCGGCCGCAGGATGTCATTGCCGCCGGCACAGAATGTCACCAGTTCGGCGCCCAGCTCCTTGGCCCTGGGCACCTGCTCCTCGACGATCTGGTCGAGCAGCCGCCCCCTGACGGCAAGGTTCGCGTAGCGGAAGTCCCCCTCTTCCCGCTGGTCCGACAGGAGGACCGCTAGCCGGTCCGCCCAACCGATGTACGCCCCGTCACGGCCGGGATCCCCGACCCCCTCGGTGAAGCTGTCCCCGACGGCTGCGTACGACCCGATGGCGCCATGGGCGCCGCTGTTGATGTTCTTCGAATCGTCTGCCACGTCAACACATACTTCACGGTGAGAAGTGACTTACGCCACCGTAACCAGGGGTTGACGGGAGGTGATTAATGCCACCAAGTCAATTTCTCCTCAAGTTGGAATAATGAACGGTCACAGAGAGTTCCACCATCGCTTCATGCGCCCGTCCCGCGGGTGATTGCCCCCTGCACCGATCTCGCGGCGCCTGCCGTATCGTCGGAGGCGCCCACTCCGCGCGTCGACGCCCAGGTCGGCGGCCGAACCGAAGGAACGCCCGTGACGCAGACGCCGCAGGTCCCGCAGGAGCAGTTCGACCTCGCGGGGGTCCGTAACTTCCGTGACGTGGGCGGGCTGCCGACCGTGGACGGGCGTCGGGTACGGCACGGACGGCTCTTCCGCAGCGGCCACCTCGCGCATGCGACCGAGGCGGATGCGGCGTACCTCGGCGGACTCGGGCTGCACACCGTCTTCGACTTCCGCAATGAGGGGGACATCCGGATCGAGGGTCCCGATGTCGCGCTGCCGGGTGTACGGAATGTGAACATCCCGCTGACCGACCCGGCCGACGGCGCGGAATTCTGGGCCATGGTGCGCGACGGCGAACTTGAACAGCTGCGCGTCCTGCTCGGCGACGGCAAGGCGGCGGCCAGGATGGTCGCGACCTACCGGGAGATCATCACCACCCGCACCGAGGACCACAGCCGGGTGCTGCACTCCCTCGCCGAGGACAGCGTCCCCGCCCTGATGCACTGCGCCGCCGGCAAGGACCGCGCGGGCCTGTCCATCGCCGTGACGCTGCTCGCCGTCGGCGTCGAACGGGACGCCATCGAGGCCGACTACCTCAAGTCCAACGAACCGCACCGCCGCTACAAGGTCCGCCGCTCCGGCCCCTCCCCCGTCATGCCCCCCGAGGTCGCGGAACTCCTCTCCCCCCTCTTCGGGGCCGACTCCGACTACCTCGCGGCCGCCTTCGACACCATCGAAAGCACCTGGGGCTCCACCGAGACCTACCTCACCGAGGGCCTCGGCCTCACCCCCGCCACCCGCGAGAAGCTCCGCGCCCAGCTGCTGACCGACTGAGGCGCCTCAGGTGCCGGGGTCGGTGACCCACCCCGCTACCAGCACCAGCCCCGACTCCCGGTGCCGCGCGAGAAAGCCGAAGGGCCGGTCGAAGGTGGCGGAGACCACCTGTGACGTCTTCTCGGGGCGCAGTGCGGAGCCCGCGCGCATCCCGATGGCCGTGACGGCCGCCGCGCGGAAGCCCAGCGCCCCGAACGTCGCGGTGACGGTCTGACGGGCAGCGGACACCGCCAGCGGCCGGTCGCTGATGCCGGGGAAGTGGCCGCGCGAGGCATCGGTGGCGGTGGCGAGCCCGAACAGCCCCGCGTGCTCCAGCAGATCGTGCTCGGCGTCGACAGTGAAGGCCGCACAGCACAGCTCCGCCTGCGGCCGGCCGTCCCAGCTCGCCACCGTCGACACCCGGACGCCCGGCCCGGCGCCGTCGCTCAGCGCCGTACCGGACCGGACCGGATACGCACCGCCCAGCGCCGCCACGCCATGGCGCAGCACCTCGCCGCCGGACATCCGGGACGGCCCGAGCAGCAGCTGGACGTCCAGGGCGTTGTCCCCGGCGACCTGCGCGACGGTCAGCTCACCGGCCGGTGTGCGGTGCACCCGTATCTCTTCCGGGTCGCCCCCCGAGCGCCTCAGGCCAGTCATCTCCCGTCCGGCCCATGGTCCTTCGGCCGGCCGCAGCGGGACGTCGCGGAAGGGCTCGCGCCAGGTGGTGCGGACGAGGAGGGCGCTCGCGAGGACGAGCAGGGTGGCGGGGTCGGCCGCTACGGGCATCCGCTCGATGAGCCCGTCGGTGTGCCGCCGCACCCAGGCGTTCAAGGCCTTCCGGTCCGTGGGGGCGTCGCCGGTCAGTTCGCCGTGGACGGCCGGCGGCAGCGCGGCCACCCAGTCCGGGCGCAGGGTGAGGGCGCGCCGGGTCCACAGACCCAGTGCGGCATCGACGCCGTCCGTCGCGGCCAGCGCGGTGAGCAGGCCGGCGCCCTCGCGTACCGCGTCCCCGGCGTCCGTACCGGTCGCCGCGGCCAGTTCCTCGCGGGCCGGTCCGGCCGCGGGAGTGGCGAGCAGGGCGAGCAGCGGCCAGAGGCCGGTGGCGGTCAGGGCCGTGCCGCGCTCCCCCACCGTGCGGTGTGCCCAGCGGGCCGTCAGGTCGTTGACGGCCCGCACCGTCGTCGCAGCGATCATCGTGCGCACTCCCCCCAGTTGTACGTCAGTCAGCGGTTGGCGACCGCCTGTTTGACCAGCGTCCGCCCGAAGTCCCACATCAGGCTGCCGCCGTTGTGTGCATCGTCCATGACGGCCGTGAACGCCTCGACGAACCGGTCGACCTCCGGTTCACCGATGATCAGCGGCGGAATGAGCTTGATGACCTCGAGGTGATCGCCCGAGACCTGGGTGAGGATGCGGTGGCGCTGGAGCAGCGGCGCCACGACCATTTGGGCGAACAGCCCCTTGCGGGCGGTTTGCAGCATCCGCCAACGTCCCCTCAGCGCAAGGGACTTGGGTCTGCCGAATTCGATGCCGATCATCAGGCCGCGGCCGCGGACGTCGTGCAGCAGCTCGTAGCGGTCGGTCAGGGCGGCAAGGCGGGTGCGGAGCAGGTCGCCGGTACGCCGGGCGTTGGCGGCGATCCCCTCGTCCTCCATGACGGTGAGCACCGCGAGGCCGGCCGCCATGGCCTGGGCGTTGGAGCCGAAGCTGGCGGAGTGGACCAGCACCCGGTCCATGGCGGAGTAGACCTTTTTGAAGATCCAGTCCTTGCCGAGCGTGGCGCCGACGGGTACGTAGCCGCCCGAGAGCGCCTTGGCCACGCAGACCAGGTCCGGTTCCACGCCCTCCTCGTGCTGGTGGGCGAAGAAGTCGCCGGTGCGGCCGAGGCCGGTCTGCACCTCGTCGGCGATCAGCAGGGCCTTGTGCTTACGGAGCAACTCCTGTGCGGCGGGCAGGAATCCGGGCGGGGTGGGGTGGACACCCTTGCCCTGGACGGGCTCGATGACCAGCGCGGCGATATCGCCCTGGTGCAGTTCCCGTTCGAGGGCGGCCAGATCGCCCAGGGCGATGGCGGTGTCGGGCAGGAGTGGGGCGAAACCGTCGCGGAATCCGGGCTCGCCGTTGACGGAGAGGGCGCCGGTGGTCAGGCCGTGGAAGGCGTGGGTGCAGTAGAGGATGCGCGGGCGGCCGGTGGCGTAGCGGGCGAATTTCAGGGCGGTTTCGACGGCTTCGGTGCCGCTGTTGCCGAAGAAGACGCGGTCGAGGTGGGGCGCGTAGGTCAGCAGTTTCTCGGCGAGCAGGCCGGGCAGCGGCTGGCAGTCGAAGCGGGTGAGGTCGGGCAGGTCGGCGTCCAGGACGTCGTGCAGGGCCTGGCGGACGACGGGATGGTGGCGGCCCAGGCCCATCACCCCGAAGCCGGCGAGCATATCGAGGTAGTCGTTGCCCTCGGCGTCCCAGAAGTAGGCGCCCGCGCCCCGCTCGTAGACCTTGTCGAAGCCGATGGTGTGCAGCATCCGCGGGAGCTGGTGGTTGAGGTGGCGGGCGTGCAGGTCGTAGCGTTCGGCGCCGCGTTCGGCGAGCAGTTTCGCCAGGTCGAACCCGGTCACGAGGCGCTCTCCTCGTGGGCCGGCGCGGGGTTCTTGCGGGCCAGCGCGTCGCTGATGCGGGCGGCGATCCCGGCCGGGGTGAGCCCGACGTCGGCCAGCAGCTCACCGCGTTTGGCGTGCGGCAGGAACTGGTCGGGGATGCCGAAGGTGAGCAGCGGTACGTCCACGTCCGCATCCCGCAGCGCCTGGCCGACCGCCGAACCGACGCCTCCGGTACGGAGGTTGTCCTCGACGACCGCCACCAGGGCGTACTGCGCGGCGAGCGGGGGGAGGGCGGGATCGACGGGTTTGACCCAGCGCGGGTCGATGACCGTGGTGTCGACGCCGCGCGCCGCGAGGAGTTCGGCGGCCCGCAGGCACACCGGCGCCATCACGCCGACCGCGATCAGCAGGACGTCCGGCTGCGGCCTACGGTGCAGCACGTCGGCGCCGCCGATGCGGCCGACGGCCGGGACCGGGTCGCCCACCGTCTCCTTGGGGTAGCGGATCACCGTGGGCGCATCGTCCACGTCGAGGGCCTCGCGCAGCTGGGCGCGGAGCTGGTCGGCGTCGCGCGGTGCGGCGATCCGCAGCCCCGGTACGACGCCCAGCACGGACAGGTCCCACATGCCGTTGTGCGAGGCGCCGTCGGTGCCGGTGACACCGGCCCGGTCCAGGACGAAGGTGACGCCGCAGCGGTGCAGGGCGACGTCCATCAGGATCTGGTCGAAGGCGCGGTTGAGGAAGGTGGCGTAGACGGCGAACACCGGGTGGAGTCCGCCGGTGGCCAGCCCCGCGGCCGAGACCGCGGCGTGCTGTTCGGCGATGCCCACGTCCCAGATCCGGTCCGGATAGGCGCGGGCGAACTTCTCCAGGCCGAGAGGCTGGAGCATCGCCGCCGTCAGGGCGACGACGTCGGGGCGCTCGGCCCCGATCCGTACCATCTCGTCGCCGAAGACGGAGGTCCAGGAGGGGGCGTCGGCCGCGGTGACGGGGGCGCAGGTCAGGGGGTCCATCACGCCGACGGTGTGGAAGTGGTCCGCCTCGTCCTCCAGGGCGGGCGGGTAGCCGCGTCCCTTCTGGGTCAGCGTGTGCACCAGCACCGGGCCGCCGAAGCGTTTGGCGCGGGTCAGCGCGGATTCGACGGCCGCGATGTCGTGCCCGTCGATCGGGCCGAGGTACTTCAGGCCCAGGTCCTCGAACATGCCCTGGGGCGCGAAGGCGTCCTTGAAGCCCTTCTTCGCGCCGTGCAGCGATCCGTAGAGCGGCTGGCCGACGACGGGGGTGCGCTGGAGGACGTCCTTGCCCCAGGCCAGGAACTTCTCGTAGCCGTCGGAGGTGCGCAGGGCGGCGAGGTGGTGGGCGAGGCCGCCGATGGTGGGGGCGTAGGAGCGCTCGTTGTCGTTGACGACGATGATCAGCGGGCGGTCCTTGGCGGCGGCGATGTTGTTGAGGGCCTCCCAGGCCATGCCGCCGGTCAGCGCCCCGTCACCGATGACGGCGACGACATGGTCGCTGACGCCGCGGACCCGGTTGGCCTTGGCGAGCCCGTCGGCCCAGGCCAGGACCGTGGAGGCGTGGCTGTTCTCGATGATGTCGTGCGGCGATTCGGCGCGGGAGGGATAGCCGGACAGGCCGCCTTTGGCCCGGAGCTTCGAGAAGTCCTGACGTCCCGTCACGAGCTTGTGGACATACGACTGGTGGCCGGTGTCCCACAGGATGCGGTCGGCGGGTGAGTCGAAGACCCGGTGCAGGGCCAGGGTCAGCTCGACCACGCCGAGGTTGGGCCCCAGGTGGCCGCCGGTGCGGGCGACGGACTGTACGAGGAACTGGCGGATTTCCTCGGCGAGTTCCGCCATCCGCTCCCCGGGCAGCGCTTTGAGGTCGCGTGGCGCACGGATGTGTTCCAGCAGGGTCATGCTCGGTCCCCCTCCCCGGGTCACCGGCGGTTTCCGCCGGCGGTTTCCTTGATCGCCCGCAGCGATTCCTTCAGGGATCCCATGGTGGCCAGGACGGCGGTGGGCTCATAGCCGCAGTGCGCCATGCAGTTGGCACAGCGGGGGTCCTTGCCACGGCCGTACTTGTTCCAGTCGGTCTCCTCGATGAGCTCCCGGTAGGTGGGGACATAGCCGTCGCTCATCAGATAGCAGGGCCGCTGCCAGCCGAAGAGGGAGTAGTTGGGAATCGCCCAGGCCGTGCAGGGGAAGTCCGCCTTGCCTTCCAGGAAGTCGAGGAAGAGCGGGCTGTGGTTGAGCCGCCAGCGCCGGCGGTTGCCGCCCGCGAATGCCTTTTTGAACAGCTCACGGGTCTGCTCGACGCCCAGGAAATGCTCCTGGTCGGGGGCCTTTTCGTAGGCGTAGGCGGGCGACAGCATCATTTCGTCGACCTGGAGGTCGTCATTGAGGAAGTTGAGGACCTCGATGATGGTCTGCGGGGTGTCGGTGTTGAAGAAGGTGGAGTTGGTGGTGACCCGGAAGCCGCGCCGCTTGGCCTCCTTGATGGCCGCCACCGCTTCGTCGAAAACGCCTTCCTTGGCGACGGATTCGTCGTGGCGCTCCTGCATTCCGTCGATATGCACCGCGAAGGCGAAATACGGCGAGGGCGTGAAGGCGTCCATCTTCTTGCGCAGCAGCATCGCATTGGTGCACAGAAAGACGTACTTGCGCTTCGCCACCAACTGCCGGACGATCTCGTCGATCTGCGGATGCATCAGGGGCTCGCCGCCCGCGATGGAGACCATCGGCGCACCGGATTCCAGCACCGCGCCGACCGCCTGGGCCACCGGCATCCGCTGTTTGAGGACGCCCGCCGGATGCTGGATCTTTCCGCAGCCCTCGCATTTGAGATTGCAGGCGAAGAGCGGCTCCAGTTCGACGATCAGCGGGAATTTCTCGCGCCGCCGCAGCACTTTCTGTTCAAAGAGATAGGTCCCGACCCGGATGGTCTGGCGAAGCGGCATGGCCATCTGACTCACCTCCTGGGGAGCAGCAACGAACGGTGCCATTCGAAGAGAACAGGAAGAACCGAGCGCAGCACACGGAAGGCCGATATTCCACCGCGCACGGTGCCGATCCGTACGAGTTCATGTTCTGGAGCGTCCACGACCACCCGGACGGCCGCAACGGGGCGGGGTCCGGCGCGCTGCGCGGCGCGCAGGGTGGCCGCGGATTCCATGTCCACCGCGATCGCGCCCGCGGCGTGCAGCGCGGCCCGCTCGGCGCCGTGGACGATGTGGTCCGAGCCGCGCAGCAGGCCGGTGTGGACGGTCAGCCCGCGCCGGTCAAGGGCCGCGAGGAGCGGGCCGTTGTCGCGGCAGACGACGTCATGGGCCTCGGGGCGGTGGTCGCGGGTGGCCTCGGCGACCACCACGTCACCCGGCCGCATCCCCGGGGCCAGCCCGGCACAGAAACCGCTGGCCACGACCGGTGACCGCGCGGTGGCGGCGCCCTCGCGCAGCGCCGGGTCCAGGGCCCGCTCGGCCGCCTGCGGCCCCATGCCCGTACGGAGGGTGACCACCGGCGGACGCGGGCCGTCCGCTTTCCCGCCCCGCAGCGCCCATCGCTCGATGCCCAGCGCGCAGGCGATCAGCAGCGGCGGTTCGGCGTCTGCCGGGGCCGGTCTCGGCATCAGTCCCCCAACGGCGCGTCGGCCGGTCCGCCGTGGACGTAGCGGCCCAGGGCCGTCAGCGGGAAGACCTGGCGGTAGAGGTGGTAGTTGATGGAGAAGTCCCAGGGGAACCCCGTACCGGTGAAGTGCGGCTCGTCCCAGGAGCCGTCCGCGCGCTGGGTGTCGACCAGATGGCGCACCCCGCGCCGTACCGCCTGGCTCTCCCGCTCCCCCGCCGCCAGCAGCGCCATCAGCCCCCAGGCGGTCTGCGAGGGGGTGGAGGCGCCGCGGCCGGCCCAGCGGTTCTTGTCCTGGTAGGAGCGCTGGTCCTCGCCCCAGCCGCCGTCGTCGTTCTGCACCCGCTCCAGCCAGCCGACGGCCCGGCGGACGGCCGGGTGCGAGGCGGGAATACCGGCCGCGGCGAGAGCGGGCAGGACGGATCCGGTGCCGTAGACGTAGTTGGTGCCCCAGCGGCCGAACCAGGCGCCGCTGGGCTCCTGTTCGGCCAGCAGCCACTCCAGCCCCCGGCGGGTACGGGGATCGTGACTGCGGCCGACATCGGCGAGCATCTCGACGACATGGGCGGTGACATCGGCCGACGGCGGGTCGATGACCTCCCCGAAGTCGCAGAACGGCAGGCGGTTGGGAAACCGGCTGGTGTTGTCGGCGTCGAAGGCGCCCCAGGCACCGTTGCGGGACTGCATGCCGAGGTTCCACCGCACCGCGCGGCGGATCGCGGCGTCCACCCGCTGGGGGTCGGGGTGCTCGACCCGGCGCAGCGCCAGCACCACTTCGGCGGTGTCGTCGATGTCGGGGTAGTTGTCGTTCTCGAACTCGAACGACCAGCCGCCGGGTGGGAGTTGGGGGCGGCGCACCGACCAGTCGCCGGGCCGCAGGACCTGTTCGTCCAGCATCCAGTCGGCGGCCTTGACCAGCTGCGGATGGTCGGCGGGCAGCCCGGCGTCGGCGAGCGCGATGGTGGCCAGACAGGTGTCCCAGACCGGGGACTGACATGCCTCGATCATCCGGGCACCGTCCTCGCGCCAGACGGCGAAACGATCCAGCGAGGCCAGGCCGTGGCGCAGCACCGGGTGGTCGAGGTCGTAGCCCAGCAGGTGCAGGGCGATCAGGGAGTAGACCGCGGGGGGCTGGATGCCGCCCCAGCAGCCGTCGTTCTCCTGGCGCTCGATGATCCACTGGGCGGCCGTACGCATCGCATTGCGGCGCAGCCGGCGCGGGGCGACCTTGTGGTAGACGTGCAGCGCCCGGTCCAGGCGCTGGAAGAGGCCGTCCCAGGTGGTGACGGGGGCGAGCGGGCGCGGCGGGTTGGGGCGGCGCGGGTCGGCGTGGAGCTCGTCGAGGGCGAACGGCGCCGGGCGGACCGGGCGCTTGGCCGAGACGATGGTCAGGGCCACTATCGTCTGCCGGGCCCAGCAGCCGAAGTCGTAGATGTTGAGCGGGAGCCACTTGGGGACGTAGATGAGCTCCGGGGGGAGTTCGGGCAGGTCCTCCCATCGCCACCAGCCGAAGAGGGCCAGCCAGATGCGGGTGAAGACCCTGGCGGAGGCGATGCCGCCGCGGTCGCGGATCCAGGCGGCGGCCCTGGCCATATGGGGCGCGTTCGGGGCGTCCCCGGCCAGTCGCAGCGCCACGTACGCCTCGATGGTGGCGGACAGTTCGCCGGGCCCGCCGTGGAAGGTGGCCCAGGTGCCGTCCGCGCTCTGCTCGCCGCGGATGAAGCGGGCGGCGGCCTCGGTGAGCTTCGGGTCGGTCACGCCCAGGAACTGACGGAGCAGCAGGTCCTCGGCGTCCATCGTGACGTTGGTCTCGAGGTCGCCCTTCCACCAGCCGGCCGGGTCCTGAAGGGCGAGCAGATGGTCGGTGGCGCGGGCGGTGGCCCGCCGCGCCGCGGTCAGGTCGGTCTTCTCAGCGGTGGCATCGCTGGCCGAAGGGGCCCGGGGCGGCAGCGCCCCGGTGCTTCCGTCGGTCGTCGCTGTCATGGCTTCCCCTTCTGCGGTGAACGGTCACGGCTCAGCTCAGGGATTCCGTCGGCCGGCGCCCGGCTGGCACCGGCCGGCGACTGCGAACTAGTTCGTGTCGATAGTGATCATCTCTCTCGTACGACGACGAAGTCCGCGAGCGCGACCAGCTGCGCGCGGACCTTTTCGGGGATGTCGATCTCGTCCAGCGCGGCGATGGCGGTGGCGTGCTGGCGGCGGGCCTCCTGGGAGGTCCATTCGCGGCCGCCGGCCTCCTCGATCAGGGCCGCCCGGGAGGCGAACTCCTCCTCGGTGAAGTCGGCGAACTCGGTCTCGGTCTTCTTGGCGTCGGCGGCCAGGATGCGGGCCAGCCGCTCGGACGCCTCGCCGCCGGCGGCCAGCGCGGCGACGACCGGCAGCGACTTCTTGCGCTGGCGCAGATCGCTCCAGGTCCGCTTGCCGGTGGAGTCCGGATCGCCCCAGATGCCCAGCACGTCGTCGACGGCCTGGAAGGCGAGGCCGAGGTGGTAGCCGTACTTCTCCAGGATGTCGGCGGTACGGTCGTCGGCGCCGCCGAGGACGGCACCGATGGAGACCGCACAGGCGAGCAGGGCGCCGGTCTTGTTGCCCTCCATCTCCAGGCACTCCTCGACGGTGACCCGCTCGCGGTGCTCGTAGGAGATGTCCTGGGCCTGGCCGTCGATCAGCTTGCGGGTGGCCAGGGTCAGCCGGCAGGTGGCCCGGCCGGCCTCGACGGTGCCCAGCTCCAGCAGTATTTCGTTGGCCAGGGCGAACAGCGCATCGCCGACCAGGATGGCCTGCGCGGGGCCGTGCACCTTCCAGACCGTGTCGCGGTGCCGGCGCTGTTCGTCGCCGTCCATCAGGTCGTCGTGCAGCAGCGAGAAGTTGTGCACCAGCTCCACGGCGACCGCGCCGGGGATGCCGACCTCGGGCGCGGCGCCCGCGGCCTCGGCCGACAGCAGGGCCAGAGCGGGGCGTACCGCCTTGCCGCTGTCGCCCGTCGAGGGGTTGCCCGCGGCGTCGATCCAGCCGAAGTGGTAGGCGGCGACGGTGTCCATGGGAGGCGCGAGTCGGTCGACGGCGGCACGCAGCACGGGAGTGGCGAGTGTCCGCCCGCGCTCCAGCAGCGCGGTGACGCTCGCGGTGTCGATAGCCGGGGAAGCCACGGTTTCTCCTCTTTTTCCGGTGCTCGTGCTCTGGCGAGCGCTCGTACTCGTAGTCATGCCGCCTCCTGAGGCAACTGGCCCTGGGGGAAGCCGAGTTCGGTGAGTGCCTCGCGAGCGGCGGCGGTGCCGCTGCGGACAGCGCTTTCCATGGTCGCGGGCCACCCGGTGGCGGTCCACGCACCGGCCAGGTACAGGCCGGGAACTTGGGTGCGGGCATCGGGGCGGAGCCTGCCGACGCCCGGGGCGGGCGCGAAGGTCGCGGTGCGCTCGCGGGTGACGAAGAAGTCGCGGACCCGGGCGCCCCGGGCAGCGGGCAGCAGCCGTTCCAGCTCGGGCAGATAGCGGGCCCGCAGCTTGGCGACCGGGGCGTCGATCTCCTGCTGTGCGGCGGACTGCGAGAGGGCCAGATACTGCCCGTCCTCGGCGAGCCCGGCGGCGTGCGTACGGTCGAAGACCCACTGCACCGGGGAGCCGACGGCGGCGAAGAAGGGGCGGCGCAGCACCTTGCGGTCGTAGACGACATGGACGTTGAGGATCGGTGCGGTGCCGATCTCCAGCAGCCGGTCCTTGTCGGCCAGGGCGCCGTCGGGCAGCAGGCCGCGGGTCTCGCGCTGCGGTACGGCCAGGACGACGGTGTCCGCGGCCAGCTGCTCGCGGCCGTGCGGGCCGTTGGCCACGGCGACCCGCCAGCCCTCGTCCGTACGGGAGACGGCCACGGCGCGGGTGCGCAGCCGGATGCTCACGCCGGCCTTTTCCAGCGCGCTTCGGGCGAGCGCGTCGTGGACCTCGCCGAGCGGCACTTGGGCCCAGCCGATGTCGGCGGCGCCCGGCGCGGAGAGCAGGCCGGTTTTGAAGACCTTGGCGGCCAGGCCCAGGGAGGCGTCGTTCGCGGTGGCGTTGAGGGTGGCGATGCCGACCAGGTCCCACAGTGCCTCGACGGCGCGGGGCGACTGGCCGTGGCGGCGCAGCCAGCTGCCGAAGTCCACGCCGTCCAGGGCGGGATCGGCCGGGTCCAGGCGCTTGAGGGCGAGGGTGGCGCGGACGACTCCGGCGCGCTCGGCGGGCGTCAGATGCGGGTAGGTGGCCAGGCTCTTGGCCAGGTGGAGCGGTACGGGCAGGGCGGTGCGGCGCAGCCGGCCCAGCCGCATCCGGTCGGCGTCGAGGACGGGGACGTCCATCCGGTCCTGGAGGGGCACCAGCTCTGCGGCGCCGATGCGCTCCAAGAAGGAGCGGTAGGCGGTGCAGCAGCGCAGATAGACGTGCTGGCCGTTGTCGACGGTCAGGTCGCCCGCGGCGCTTTCGCGACGGAAGGAGAAGACCAGCCCGCCGAGCCGGGGCCGGCCCTCGACCAGGGTGACGTCCAGACCGGCATCGGCCAGCGCGAGGGCCACCGTGGTGCCCGCGAGGCCGCCGCCGATGACCACGGCGGCCGCCCCCTCGGGGCGGCCGGACGGCCTGGCTGCCGATGTCATGTGTGCTCCCCCCATACCGCTGAGAGGGACGCAGATGTCCCGGCGAGGGTTGCCCGGAGGATCATCCGCGCCTCCTGACGGCCGCGCGACGGCCGATCGCGCGGGCGTCGAGACCGGAGAGCCCGCGCACCGCGACGAACGCCTTCTCCCGGCCGGGCAGCGAGACCCGGCCGCGGAGCACCGCTTCGGGGTCGTCGGCGATGCGGGTCAGCAGCCGGTGGTAGATCCCGGCCATCGCGGCCACGCAGGCGCCGCTGCGCCGGTCGAGCATGGGCAGCAGCCGGAAGCCCTCGGCGAACAGGGCGCGGGCGCGGGCCACCTCGAAGTGCACCAGGCCGGTGAAGTCGGAGCCGGCCGGCGGGACCGGTCCGTGGAAACCGGCCGAGCAGCCGAATTTGGCGAGGTCCTCGGCGGGAAGGTACGTCCGTCCGTTGGCCGCGTCCTCGCGAACGTCCCTGAGGATGTTGGTGAGTTGAAGGGCGAGACCGAGCGTGTCGGCGTACTCGGGGGCGCGCTCGACGTCCGGCGCGCCGGGCACCGTGCCGAACACGCCGAGCGAGAGCCGGCCGATGCCCCCGGCGACGCAGCGGCAGTACACCTTCAGGTCGTCCCAGGTCTCGTAGGTCTCGCCGCGGACGTCCGCGAGCACCCCGTCGATCAGTTCGTCCAGCGCGTCGAGCGGGATGGGGAAGCGCCGGGCGGCGTCGGCCAGGGCGACGGCGACCGGGTCGGTGTCGTCCTCGGAGATCCGGCCGTCCTTGACACGGGCCAGCAGCGCCCGGGTGTCCTCCAGGCGCTGCTGTTTGGCGGCGGTCTCCAGGCCGCCGTCGCCGATGTCGTCGACCCGGCGGGAGAAGGCGTAGAGCGCCGACATGGCCTGTCGCCGGTCGGTCGGCAGGAGCCGGATGCCATAGGCGAAGTTCCGTGCCTGCTGCCCGGTGACGGTCTCGCAGTAGCGGTACGCAGCGAGCACCGGCGCGGATGCGTGTGCGGTTGCCTCCACGCGGCTCACCCCTCTCTTCGCAATGTCGCCCCCACCTCGCGCAGCAGGCTGAGCTTGGTCGGTTTGGGCGGTCCGGGGAGTACGTCGTGGTCGGCGGCCGCGACCGCCTGGAGTGCGGCGCGCCCGCCGGCGACGAAACCGGCCAGCAGCAGCTTGAGTCTGCCGTGGACGCTACCCACCAGCGGGGCGCCTTCATTCAGCAGCTCATGGGCGCGTTCCGCCTCGTAGGCGATCAGTGCGCGCACCGATGCGCCCCCGCTGCGGGCGGCCAGATCGCCCTCGGTGACGCCGAAATGTTTCAGGTCCTCGGCGGGGAGGTAGACGCGGTCGCGGCCGAGGTCCTCGGCCACGTCCTGGAGGTGCTCGACGATCTGGAGGGCGGTGCAGATCCGGTCGGAGTGGCGGATGCGCTCGGGGCTGGCCGTGCCGGTGATGCCCAGGACGAGCCGGCCGACGGGGTTGGCGGACAGCTCGCAGTAGGCGAGGAGGTCGTCGTAGGTGGCGTAGCGGGTGACGATCTGGTCCTGGCGGTTGGCCTCGATCAGGCCGAGGAAGGGCTCGGGGGTCAGACCGCAGCGGCGGACGGTCGGGCCCAGGCGGCGCATCAGGGGATGACGGGGGCCGGGGGTGCGGTCGCTGAAGACGCGGCGCAGATCCGCCTCCAGGGCGTCCAGCATGGCGGGGCGGTCCTCGGTCTGTGCGCGGTCCAGGCCGAGGAGTGCGGCATCCCCGCCGCCGGGGGCGAGATCGCCGTCGCCGATGTCGTCGACGAGCCGGGCGAAGCCGTAGACGGCCATCAGGTCGGCCCGCCAGGCACGCGGCAGGAAGAACGGCGCCACCGGGAAGTTCTCGTGCGCGGCCTTGTCGAGCGTGCTGCGCGAGTGTGCGTCGGCCGGCCCGCCGGTGTCCTTCGCCCGCCGATGGACGACGGTGCGCGTCAACGCCTCCCCTTCACTCACCGCGGGCTGCCCGGCGCGTTTCGGAGCCGGAGCGAACCAGTAGCCATTGCCGTCACGTCTCCCGTTCTACACCGCCAAGCGAAAACATCCCATTTCGGACACGCCGCAGGTCACGGCGCGCCTCGAACGAGCCGACCCTCGCCCGCTCAGGTGAGTATTGCCCGACTTGTGCCTCTTGTATTACTTTGTACCACTTGTGCTGTTCGGCACCCGTACAGCTTACGCCGTACACCTCGCCCCTGTACGAGTGGGTACCGAAGCCCCGGACAACGATCCCGTCAGCATCGGCTCCGATTCAACTATTCCCGGAGCGCCGGGAATTGACCGTCCGTGAACGTTCACCCGTGACGGTGCCGGGGCCTGCGCACCCGAAGACCTCCGCGAGCCGTACGCGCGGAGGTCTTCGGGAGCGGCCGGTGCGGAGTGCGGGCTAT
The DNA here is from genome assembly GCF_000935125.1 of Streptomyces natalensis ATCC 27448. Lineage (GTDB taxonomy): Bacteria > Actinomycetota > Actinomycetes > Streptomycetales > Streptomycetaceae > Streptomyces > Streptomyces natalensis. The sequence continues at coordinate 91,886 of NZ_JRKI01000034.1, forward strand.
TTGCCCGTCTCCTTCTCGTACGCCTTGATCACTTCGTCCGTCGGGCCGTCCATCAGGAGCTCACCGCGCTCCAGCCACAGCACCCGGTCACAGGTGTCGCGGATGGATTTGTTGTTGTGGCTGACCAGGAAGACCGTGCCGGCCTCCTTGCGCAGCTCGCGGATGCGGGCCTCGGAGCGCTTCTGGAAGGCGCGGTCGCCGGTGGCCAGCGCCTCGTCGATCATCAGCACGTCGTGGTCCTTGGCCGCCGCGATGGAGAAGCGCAGGCGGGCGGCCATACCGGAGGAGTACGTCCGCATCGGCAGGGAGATGAAGTCGCCCTTCTCGTTGATGCCGGAGAAGTCGACGATGCCGTCGTAGCGCTCGCGGACCTGCTCGCGGGACATGCCCATGGCCAGGCCGCCGAGGATGACGTTCTTCTCGCCGGTCAGGTCGTTCATCAGGGCCGCGTTCACGCCCAGCAGCGAGGGCTGGCCGTGGGTGTAGACATGGCCGCGCTCGGCGGGCAGCAGGCCGGCGACCGCCTTGAGCAGCGTCGACTTGCCCGAACCGTTGGAGCCGATCAGGCCGATCGACTCGCCGCGGTAGGCGGTGAAGGAGACGCCCTTGACCGCATGGACCTCGCGCACGCCGACCGAGGGCTTGCGGCGGACGATGCGGTTGAGGGCCGCGGTGGCGCTGCCCTTGCCCGCGCCCGTGCCGTACACCCGGTAGACGATGTGCAGATCGTCCGCGATCACGGTCGGTACGCGTTCCAGCGCGGCTTCCGTGGGCGCCATGGGCTCCATGGTGCTGTTGGTCTGCTCAGCCACGTCCGTACCGCTCCTCGGCCTTCCAGAAGTACACGAAACCGGCGACGCCCATCACCAGCGCCCAGCCGGCGGCCCAGGCCCACACGTGGTGCGGCAGCTGGTGCTTGGTGAAGCTGTCGATCAGCGCGAACCGCATCAGGTCGATGTAGACCGCGGCCGGGTTGGCGTTGAGCAGGAGCTCCACGATCGCCGGGACGTGCTTGCCCTTGGTGATCAGGCTGATGCTGAACATCACGCCGGATGCGTACATCCACGTCCGCATGATGAAGGGCATCAGCTGCGCCAGGTCCGGCGTCTTGCTGCCCAGGCGGGCCATGACCATCGCCAGGCCGGTGTTGAAGATGAACTGGAGCAGCAGCGCCGGGAAGACCAGCAGCCACGACCAGGTCGGCATCTGCCCGAAGCCGAGCAGGATGACGACCAGCACGCCCATCGAGAACAGCAGCTGCTGGAGCTGCATCAGGCAGAAGGAGATGGGCAGGCAGGCGCGGGGGAAGTGCAGCGCGCGCACCAGACCCAGACTGCCGGAGATGGCGCGGGTGCCGGCCATCACCGAGCTCTGGGTGAAGGTGAAGATGAAGACGCCGGTCACCAGGAACGGGACGAAGTCCGGGATGCCCTTACGGGTCCCGATCAGCACGCCGAAGATGAAGTAGTACACGAGCGCGTTCAGCAGGGGCGTCGCCACCTGCCAGACCTGGCCCAGTTTCGCCTGGCTGTACTGCGCGGTCAGCTTGGCGCTGGCGAAGGCGGAGATGAAATGCCGCCGGTCCCACAGCTGCCGGATGTACTCCACGAGGCCGGGACGGGCCCCGCTCTGCGAGAGTCCGTACTTCTGGGCACGCTCAGCAGCGGTGAGCCCTCCGTCGGAAGCCGACGGGGCACTCATGGCGACCGCACTGTCGTGCGTTGTCTCGCTCACAGTTGACACTTTCGTCCTCATTGTGCACGGCCGGGGTCACGCCCCGTATCGCACCTGATGCTCTTGGATACGAGCTTGTCAGATGACCGGAGGGCGGCCCAGTCGGGTCAGTCGCCAAACGGTAGCCCACTTCATGGGGCGCCTGTCGCCGCAAGGGGTCGTCCAGCCCTCTTTGAAGCCGGCCAGCCAGACCCGCAGCGCAGGCCAGGAGGGACGACGGGCCAGGGTGAGCAGCAACCAGACACCGAGGTAGACCGGAATCAGCACGGCGGGGAGGTTGCGGCGGGCCAGCCACACACGGTTACGGGCCACCATACGGTGGTAGACCGCGTGCCGGCTGGGAGCCATGGTCGGGTGCAGCAGCAGCATGTCCGACCGGTAGTCGATCAGCCACCCCGCGTCCAGCGCCCGCCAGGCCAGATCGGTCTCCTCATGGGCGTAGAAGAAGTCGTCGGGCAGCCCGCCGACCTCCTGGAAGACCTTGCTCCGCACGGCATTGGCGCCGCCGAGGAAGGTCGTCACCCGCGAGGAGCGCATCGGGTCCGAGGCCCGCAGCCGCGGGACGTGGCGGCGCTGCGTCTCGCCGGTGTCCGGGTCCGCGATGCGGAAGCTGATGATGCCGAGCTCGGGGTCGGCGGTGAACGCCTCCCGGCACAGCCGGGCGGTGTCCTCCCGGGCCAGCAGCCCGTCGTCGTCGAGGAAGAGCAGGATGTCGACCTCGCGGCCGCCGGGTCCGAACGCCTCCGTGCCGACGTTGCGGCCCGCCGGGATGCCGACGTTCTCCGGCAGCTCGACGGTCCGTACGCCCTCGGGGAGCTCGGGCAGCGGCGAACCGTTGCCGACCACGACCACCTCGACCCGCTCGCCGTCCTGCTTGGCGACCGAGTCCAGCAGCGCGCGCAGCTCGTCGGGGCGATTGCCCATCGTGAGAACAACCGCACCGACGCGCATCTGGGACGCCCCCGTCACTTGAGCCTGCTGGAGGCGAGGATGGACACGAGGTGGAGCAGGGTCTGGACGACCGCGATGCCGGCGAGCACGGCGACGCCCAGACGGGAGAAGAACAGATCGCCCCTGATCTGGTCGACGACCGCCAGTCCCACGATCAGCAGGGACGCCTCGACGCCGAGGATCAGCCGGTGGAAGTTCAGCGCGGCGGCGGCCTTGCGGGCCAGCGCCATGCCGGAGGAGCGCATCTCGGACGCGGTCTCCTTGACCTGCTCCTTGCCGCTCTGCGCGCGGGCCACGCCGACCAGGTCCGTCTCCGCCTTGATCAGGATGGCGCCGAGGGCGGCCAGCGTGCCGAGGAAGGCCCACAGCCAGTCGATCCGGCCCGAGCCCCACAGGTCGGCGGCGCGCAGGCCGAAGCCGACGAGCACGGCGGCGTCGGTGAGGTACGCACCGACGCGGTCCATCCAGACACCGGTGAGCGAATACTGCTTGCGCCACCGGGCGATCTCGCCGTCGACGCAGTCGAGCAGCAGATACAGCTGGACCATGAGCACGCCGAGCACGGCGCCCGCGATCCCCGGCACCAGCAGCGCCGGGGCGGCGAGGACGCCGAAGACGGTCATCAGGTAGGTCAGCTGGTTGGGCGTGACCCGGGTGTTCACCAGGTGCCGGTCGATGCGCAGGGAGATCTCGCGCATGTAGAGCCGGCCGGCCCAGTGCTCGCCGCTCCGCCGGTCCTTCACCCCCGGGGGATGAACGACCGGCCGGAGCTCAGCTACCGATGGCTTGTGCATAGTCGGCGTAGGCATCCCTGATCTGGTCGGTGGACAGGTCGAGGTGCTCGAGGATGGTGTAGCGCCCCGGGCGGGTCTTGGGTGCGTAGGCGACGGCCTCGACGAATTCCTCGTCGGTGAAGCCGATCTCGCCCGGCGTGACCGGCAGACCGTGCCGGCGCAGCACCTCGACCATCATGTCCCGGGTCTCCTTGTCCCCGCGCAGATGCGTGGCGAAGGCGGCACCCAGGCCGCACTGCTCGCCATGGCTCGCCGAGCGCTTGGGGTAGAGGATGTCGAGCGCGTGGTTGATCTCGTGGCAGGCTCCGGAGGCCGGGCGGCTGTCGCCGGCCACCGACATCGAGATGCCGGTCAGGACCAGACCCTCGGCCAGCACCTGGAGGAAGTTGTCGTCGCCGACGCCTCCGGGGTGGCGCAGGACGGCCTCGCCGGCCTGGCGGGCCATGGCGGCGGCCAGTCCGTCGATCGCCTCGCCGGTCTCGCGGTGCGAGAGCTCCCAGTCCGCGACGGCGGAGATGTTGGAGATCGCGTCGCCGATGCCGGAGCGGACGAAGCGGACCGGGGCCTCGCGGATGATGTCGAGGTCGATCACCACGGCGATCGGGTTCGGCACACCGTAGGAGCCGCGGCCGGCGTCGTTGTCGAGGGTGGCGACCGGCGAGCACAGGCCGTCGTGCGACAGGTTCGTCGCGACGGCGACCAGCGGCAGACCGATGCGCGCCGCGGCGAACTTGGCACAGTCGATGATCTTGCCGCCGCCCAGGCCCACGACGGCGTCGTAGTGGCCCTTCTTCATGGCGTCGGCGAGCTTGATCGCGTCGTCCAGAGTGCCGCCGCCGACCTCGTACCACTCGGCGCCCGGCAGCGCGGGGGACAGCCGCTCGCGCAGCCGTGCCCCCGAGCCGCCGCTGATCGCGATGGCGAGCTTGCCGGACGCGGAGATGCGCTGATCGGCCAGCAGGCCCGCCAGGTCGTCCAGGGCGCCGGCGTTGATGTCGACGACGACCGGGGACGGGATGAGGCGGGTCAGTACTGGCATGCGATGTCACGGCCCTTCGCCAGGTCGTCGTGGTTGTCGATCTCGACCCACTTGACGTCGCCGATCGGGGCCACGTCCACCTGGAAGCCGCGGTTGACCAGCTCCTGGTAGCCGTCCTCGTAGTAGAGGTCGGGGTCGCGCTCGAAGGTGGTCTTCAGGGCGTCGGCCAGCTCGTCGGCGGCGGAGCCCTCGATGAGGGTGACACCGATGTACTCGCCGGTGGCCTCGGCCGGGTCCATCAGCTTGGTGATGCGCTGGACGCCCTTGTCGGGGTCCACGATGACCTTCATCTCCTCGTCGGCCAGCTGCTTGACCGTGTCGAGGGCGAGGATGATCTTCTGGCCGTTGCCGCGGGCGGCGAGCAGGGTCTTCTCGACGGAGACCGGGTGCACGGTGTCGCCGTTGGCGAGGATCACATCGTGCTTGATGGCGTCACGGCCGCACCACAGGGAGTAGGCGTTGTTCCACTCCTCGGCCTTGTCGTTGTCGATGAGGGTCAGCTTGAGGCCGTACTTCGCCTCCAGGGCCGCCTTGCGCTCGTAGACGGCTTCCTTCTTGTAGCCGACGATGATCGCGACCTCGGTCAGGCCGATCTCGGCGAAGTTGCCGAGGGTCAGGTCCAGGATGGTGGTGTCCCCGTCGACCGGCACCAGCGCCTTGGGCAGGGTGTCGGTGTAGGGGCGCAGACGCCGTCCGGCGCCGGCGGCCAGCACGAGGCCGATCATGCGGGTTCTCCTTCATCGTGTACGGCGGGTGCTCCGGAGGAGACCCAGAAGCGGATGCTCTCGACGAGCACCAGCAGCGCCAGGACCACGGCGAGCGCGGTGAGCGCGATTGTGAAACCTTCAGGGGACAGCGCGGCCGCCAGGACCGTCACCACGAGGACGCGTCCTTCGTGGCCGCCGGTTGCCCGGACCAGCCACCGCGGCGGGGCCCCAGTGCCACCGCGGATGCGGTAGACGGTGTCGTAGTGATGGTAGGCGACCGCCGCGACCAGGCCGAATGCTGCGGGCAGCGCTCCGGGGGCGTCCGCGCGGGCGGCCAGCAGCAGGATCGTGCCGTATTCGGCGGCCCGGAAGAGGGGCGGCACCAGCCAGTCCAGGGGGCCCTTGAGCGGGCGGGCGACCGCGCCACCGGCGAAGAGCGCGTAGACGGCCGCGCCGACCACGGGCCACCAGCTCCCGCCGTCCTTCCACACCAGCTGGCTGATGAGGAATGCCACACCGGCCACCGCCATGAAGGGGGCGCCCATATAGCCGCGGGAGGCCGGCCCCTTGGACACGAGCTCGGCGATCGGGCCGGAGTCGGCCAGGTCCGCCAGCGCCTGCGCGGCCCGGTCGGTGCGGCGGGCGTGCCGGGTGACCGAGCGCAGCACCCGGCCGGCCGTGGTGTAGCAGGCGGCCAGGGCGCAGCCGACGAGCAGGGCGTACAAGACGATGCGCGGGGTGGTCAGGGCCGTCAGGACGGCGATCATGGCCCAGCGCTCGCCGATGGGCAGCACGATCATCCGGCGCACCCAGACCGTCCAGCCGACGCTGTCGAGCTTGTCGGAGAGCGCGGCGGTGGGGCTGGTGTTGGCGGTGGCGTCGTGGTTGGCCTCGTTGAAGGCGAAGTCGACGACATGGCGGCAGGTCTGGAGCACCATCGCGCCCAGGGCCAGCACCCAGACGTCGTCGCCGCAGCGGGCCGCGCCCAGGGCCAGACCCGCGTAGTAGGCGTACTCCTTGGCGCGGTCGAAGGTGGCGTCCAGCCAGGCGCCCATCGTCGAGTACTGGAGGGAGTAGCGGGCGAGCTGCCCGTCGGTGCAGTCCAGGACGAAGGAGAAGAGCAGCAGGACGCCGGCGGCGATGAACCCGCCGCGGGTTCCGGTGGCCGCGCAGCCCGCCGCGATCAGCGCGGTGAGCAGGGAGGCGGTGGTGACCTGGTTGGGGGTGAGGCCGCGGCGGGCGCACCAGCGCGCCAGGTAGCGCGAGTACGGGCTGATGCAGAAGGTGGTGAAGAACCCGTCACGGGACTTCACCGCGGTGCGCAGCCGTACGGCCTCGTCATCGACCGCGGCGACGGCCTCGCGGGCCTCCTCGCGCTGCGCCGGGGTGAGCGCGACGGTGGCGACCAGGGTGCCGGGCTCGACGCGGTGCAGGCCGATGTCCGCGCGCTCCAGGGACTCGGTGAGGGTGTCGGTGAGCACATCCGTCAGATGCGCGGTGCCGGCGCCGACCGGGATCTTGGCGGTGGCACTCAGCAGCGCGGAGCGCGCCTCGGGCTGCGCGGTGAGCACGCCGGGGGCGGCGGCGGCCGGGAAGCGCGGGTCGGTCAGTGCCAGCCGAAGGAGGTGGAGATGGCCGACGAACCGGGGATCGACGACGGCGACCCGCTCCTGGGCGGGCATGGCGGCGATCAGTTCGGCGACGGCCGTGGCATCGTCCGCCGTACGGACGTCGAAGCCCAGCGTGCGCAGGTCGGCTTCGAGCGACGACCCGGCGACCGGCGGACCGGTGAGGATGGCGGTCGACAGACGAACTCACTCCTTGGATGCTGACAAGGCAGCACGGGAGGTCCGCGATCGATCCGATTCGATACGAACTACCCGGGCAGCGGGCGCGGCACACCCGGCGGCTGGGGCCGGGTGGCACGTCGGCAGAGGTTATCGGATCGCCGGATGCGGCCGTTCACCGCGCATTCACCGCCCGATCGGGTGACCGACGGCTGCGTCTGCCGCGATCATCATGGTGGATCGGACGGCCCCTGAACAACTGCCGTCCTGACCAGCCGCTCGATCCGTGCCGGTTATGAGCGGGCTGGTCACAGGTGGTGTGGGTTGTGCCGGGGCGGGTGTGGCGGGGGCCATGCGGGCGGCCCGCGGGTGTGGCCCCTCTCACGGTCCGGCCGCGCGAACGGCTGCGACGAGGACCGTGACGACCGCCGTGACGACTGCCGCGCGCGACCGCCACCCGCTGATCGTTTTGCAATCGGACACACTTCCGGACCGCCCTCCGGACGCCGGGCCGGAACTCGACGAAGACCGCGGCACCGCGCACGACCTGGCCCGCTGTGCGTCTGATGGGCACACAGGTGGGGCAGACTGGGCGTCGAGGACCGACGACAAGGATGGGCATGCCGATCACACCTGCCAACGGACAGACCGCCGGGGACGCTGCGGTGAGCACGCCGGACGGCGCCGCCGAACCGATCATGCTGGAGCTGGTCGACGAGGACGGCACGACGATCGGCACGGCGGAAAAGCTCGCCGCGCATCAGCCCCCCGGACAGCTGCACCGGGCGTTCTCGGTCTTCCTCTTCGACGAGAAGGGCCGGCTGCTGCTCCAGCGCCGGGCGATGTCGAAGTACCACTCCCCCGGTGTGTGGTCCAACACCTGCTGCGGACACCCGTACCCGGGCGAGACGCCGTTCGCGGCCGCGGCCCGGCGCACCGCCGAGGAGCTGGGTCTGGCCCCCGCGCTGCTGGCCGAGGCCGGCACCGTGCGCTACAACCATCCCGACCCGGACTCCGGCCTGGTGGAGCAGGAGTACAACCACCTCTTCGTCGGGCTGGTCCGCGCCGAGCCGGCGCCCGATCCGGAGGAGATCGGCGAGATCACGTTCGTGACACCGCAGGAGCTGGCCGAACGGCACGCCGCGGCGCCGTTCTCCGCATGGTTCATGACCGTGCTGGACGCGGCGCGCCCGGCGGTGCGTGAGCTCACAGGAGCGTCGGCGGGCTGGTAGCGAGCGGGGCGAGCGGCAGCTCGGCCCAGATGGCCTTGCCGCCGCTCGCGGTGTGCTCGACATCGCATTTGCCGCCGGCCTGCGCGGTCAGCACCTTGACCAGCCACAGGCCGCGGCCGCCGACATCGCCCTCGTCCGCCTCCAGCGCCTTGGGACGGTAGGGGTGGTTGTCCTCGACGGCGACGCGCAGCCAGTTCGGCCCGATCGTCAGCTCCACGGCGATCTCCGGCGAGAGCAGGGCGGCGTGCTGGACGGCGTTGGTGACCAGCTCGGAGACGATCAGCAGCAGACCGTCCATGATGTCGGCGGCGACCGGCGCACGCTGTTCGGTGAGCAGATCCCGTACCGCGTGGCGCGCCTGCGGCACCGACGACTCCAGCGCCGGGGCGGTGAACCGCCAGGCACCCTCGTACGCCGGCGGGGAGGTCAGCTCCTCGGGGGGTTCTGCGGGGGGTCCGGAAGGCATCCTCACAAGAAGAGTGTTGGGAATGCGCTGGTCCGGACCGGCCCGCTGAACGCAAGTCAGCGCCTATTGACGCCTTCTGGCTGATTTCGTGCGGTCTGCTCGACGGGGCGACTACTCTTGCCCGCTTTGTGCCGTATTGCAGGAACGGCCGGGAAGAACGGCCGAACGGTCTGCGCCACGGGCGGCAGCACACGCCCGAGGGCCCGGCCGCATACGACGGCAGGCCCGGTGCCTGAGCACCGGGCCTGCCGTCCTACTGAGTAGCGGGGACAGGATTTGAACCTGCGACCTCTGGGTTATGAGCCCAGCGAGCTACCGAGCTGCTCCACCCCGCGTCGGTGAACACCACAGTACGGGGCAGGAGACGCAGGACCAAATCGATGAGGCGATGAACGGTTCGGTGTGGTCCGGCTCACACCCGACGGTCGGTGATCCGCCCGCCGTCGACCTCGATCCGGCGCGTGGTGTGCACCGCGTCCAGCATCCGCCGGTCGTGGGTGACGAGCAGCAGCGTGCCCGGATACGAGGCGAGCGCCGACTCCAGCTGTTCGATGGCCGGAAGGTCGAGGTGGTTGGTGGGCTCGTCCAGGACGAGGAGATTGACACCGCGGCCCTGGAGGAGGGCCAGGGCGGCGCGGGTCCGCTCGCCCGGCGAGAGGGTGTGCGCCGGGCGCAGTACATGCGTCGCTTTCAGGCCGAATTTCGCCAGCAGGGTGCGGACGTCGGCGGGCGAGAGGTCCGGTACGCAGGCCCGGAAGGCGTCCATCAGGGGCTCGTCCCCCTGGCTGCGTCCCTTGAGGAGCTGACCGCGCGCCTGGTCGATCTCGCCGACCACCACGCCCGGGCCGAGGGCGGCATGCCCCGCGTCCAGCGGGAGCCGGCCGAGGAGGGCGGCGAGCAGGGTGGACTTGCCGGAGCCGTTGGGGCCCGTGATGGCGACCCGGTCCGCCCAGTCGATCTGGAGGTCCACGGGGCCGAAGCGGAAGTCGCCGCGGCGGGCCTCGGCGCCGCGCAGGGTGGCCACCACCGCGCCCGCCCGGGGCGCCGCGGCGATCTCCATCCGCAGCTCCCACTCCTTGCGCGGCTCCTCGACGACCTCCAGCCGCTCGATCAGCCGCTGGGTCTGCTTGGCCTTGGCGGCCTGCTTCTCGGTGGCCTCGACCCGGCCCTTGCGGGCGATCTTGTCGTTGTCGGGGGCCTTGCGGCGGGCGTTCCGGACGCCCTTTTCCATCCAGTTGCGCTGGGTGTGGGCGCGGGTCTCCAGGGCGGCCCTGGTATCGGCGTACTCCTCGTACTCCTCGCGGGCGTGCCGGCGGGCCCGCTCGCGCTCCTCCAGGTACGCGGTGTAACCGCCGCCGTAGGTATTGACCTGCTGCTGGGCGAGGTCGAGCTCGACGACGCGGCTGACGGTACGGGTGAGGAACTCGCGGTCGTGGCTGACCAGGACCGTGCCGGCACGCAGGCCGGTGACGAAGGTCTCCAGGCGGCGCAGGCCGTCCAGATCGAGGTCGTTGGTCGGCTCGTCCAGGAGGAAGATGTCGTAGCGCGAGAGCAGCAGCGAGGCGAGCGAGGCGCGGGCGGCCTGGCCGCCGGACAGGGAGGTCATCGGCCGGTCCAGGCCGACCGTGAGGCCGAGCTGGGCGGCGGTCTCGTCGGCGCGGTCGTCGAGGTCGGCGGCGCCCAGCGCGAGCCAGCGCTCCAAGGCGACGGCGTAGGCGTCGTCCGCGCCGGGGCGCTCCTCGGCCAGCGCCTGGGTCGTCGCGTCCAGGGCGCGCTGGGCCTCGGCGACACCGGTGCGGCGGGCGAGGAACTCCCGTACGGACTCTCCCGGGCGGCGGTCGGGCTCCTGCGGGAGATGGCCGACGGTCGCGGTGGGCGGGCTCAGCGCGAGCTTGCCCTCCTCCGGGGTGTCCAGACCGGCCAGGAGGCGCAGCAGCGTGGATTTGCCCGCGCCGTTGGCGCCGACCAGGCCGATCACCTCGCCGGGGGCGACGACCAGATCGAGGCCGGAGAACAGGACGCGCTCGCCGTGGCCGGCGGCGAGGTCTTTGGCGACAAGGGTTGCTGACATCAGGCCGCCGATCGTATCCGGACGCCCGTGCCTTGGCCGCTCTAATATCCGGGCATGGAACCGGGCCTGAAAACGCATGTCAGCGACGGCACAGCGACCGTCACCATCAGCAACCTCGGCAAGCGCAATGCGATGACCGTCCCGATGTGGCGGGAACTGCCGCCGCTGCTGGAACGCCTGGCGGGCGACCGTGGCGTACGGCAGCTGGTGCTGACGGGCGCGGGCACGACCTTCTGCGCGGGGGCGGACATCGGGGCGCTGCGGGAGGGCGCGGGCGAGTCCCAGGGGCTGGCGGTGGCGGCCGAGGAAGCGCTGGCGGCGTTTCCCGGGCCGACGCTGGCGGTGATCCGCGGGTACTGCGTGGGCGGCGGCTGCCAGCTGGCGGCGGCCTGCGATCTGCGGTTCGCGGAGGAGGGGGCGCTGTTCGGGGTGACACCGGCGAAGCTGGGGGTCGCCTATCCGGCGTCCGCCACCCGGCGGCTGGTCCGGCTGATCGGGCCCTCGACCGCCAAGTACCTCTTGTTCTCGGGGGAGTTGATCGACGGCGCGCGGGCGCTGCGTACGGGGCTGGTGGACGAGGTGCTGCCCGAGGGCGAGTTGGACAAGCGGGTCGCGGACTTCACCGCCGTACTGGCCGGCCGGTCGCTGCTGACGCAGACCGCGGCCAAGGAGCTCGCCGACGGGACATGGGACGTTTCGCCCGCCGACGCCGAGGAGCGCGGCGCGTACTGGGCCGCGCAGGCGCGCGAGAGCGGCGACACCGTGGAGGGTGCCGCCGCCTTCCTGGAGCGCCGGGCGCCGCGCTTCACCTGGCCCGCGGGTTAGCCGGGTAACGGCCGGGGCGCTCTACTCCTCCACGGCGAGCACGAAACGGCTGCGTGCGCGCAGGGCCGCGGTGATCTCGGCCGGGGCCTTGTCGGGGGCGCCCGCGTCGTACGGCGGCTGCGGGTCGTACTCCATGCCGAGCTGGATCGCCTGGGCGGCGGCGTCCCCGGCGATCCGGCCGGCCAGGGCCAGTCCCATGTCGATACCGGAAGAGACGCCGGCCGCCGTGACGTACTTGCCGTCGAAGACCACCCGCTCCCCCGTGGGCTCGGCCCCCAGCCCCGGCAGCTGGTCCAGCGCCAGCCAGTGGGAGGTGGCGCGGCGGCCCTTGAGGAGGCCCGCCGCGCCCAGCAACAGCGAGCCGGTGCACACGGAGGTCGTCCAGGCGGTGTGGGCGTCCACGGCGCGGATCCACTCGTGCAGCGCGCCGTTGTCCATGTGCGCGATCTGCCCGGGCCCGCCGGGCACAACGAGGATGTCGGGCTCGGTGACGTCGGCGAGCGCGGCGTCGGCGACCAGGCCGAGGGAGCCGACTTCGTTGTGGTGGACACCGGGCCGCTCGGCGACGAACACCGTCTCGGCACCCGGCAGCCTGCTGAGGGTCTCGTACGGGCCGACGGCGTCCAGGGCGGTGAAGCGGTCGAAGAGGAGGATGGCGATCTGCACGGGCTGGCTCCTTGGGGATGGGTCGGCGTGGGTGGGCCGGTGGTGGTCCGGGTGGGTCAGACGGCGGGAACGGGGGCCGGCTGGAAACGGCGGCGGTATTCGGCGGGGGCCGCGCCCAGGACACGTATGAAGGCGCGGCGCATGGCCTCGGGGGTGCCGTAGCCGCAGTGGCGGGACACCTCCTCGATGCCGTCGGCGGTGTCCTCCAGGCGGCGCCGGGCGGCCTCCAGGCGGATGCGGTCCACATAGCGGCCGGGGGTCATTCCGACCTCGTCGCGGAACGCGCGGGCGAAGTGCCGGGGGGAGAGTCCGGCGCGGGCCGCGAGGGCGTCGACGGAGAGGTCCGCCGCCGGGTTCTCGGTGATCCACTGCTGGACGTCGCGCAGCGGGCGCCGCTCCGCGGTCTGGGCGGCGAGCTGGGCGCTGAACTGGGTCTGGTTGCCGGGCCGGCGCAGAAAGACGACCAGGTGGCGGGCGATGTCCAGCGCGAGATCGCGGCCGAGGTCCTGCTCCACCAGAGCCAGCGCCAGGTCGATCCCGGCGGTGACGCCCGCGGAGGTGAACAGGTCGCCGTCCTGGACGTAGATCGGCTCCGGTTCGACGCGTACGGCGGGAAATCGTCGCGCCAGGGTCTCGCACAGCGCCCAGTGGGTGGTCGCGCGGCGCCCGTCGAGCAGCCCCGCCTCGGCGAGCAACAGGGCGCCGCTGCACACCGAGACCGTGCGCCGGGCGTGCGGTGCCTGCATGCGCAGCCAGTCGATCAGCCGCGGGTCGGGGGCGCGGGTGCCGTTGCCGCCGGGCACCAGGAGGGTGTGCTGCGGTGTGGCGTCGCGAAGCGCGAGGTCCGGGGTGAGCGTCAGCCCGCTGGAGGCGCGGACCGGGGCGCCGTCCGGGCTTGCCGTACGGATCCGGTACGCGCCAGGGACCGTGAGGGTGGCGCCGCTCAGGACCTCGACGGGTCCGCTCACATCGAGACTTTGCAGGCCGTCGAAGAGGACGACCAGCACATCGCGCTGTTCCATGTCTCCATCCTGGAGAGCGGTGGCGATGGCGGCAATGACGAATTTCCCACCTTTTCTGCCATGCGCGGCGTGCGGGTGGGGACGGACGGGAGCCGGGGCCGCGGTGCGCCCATACCGAGCGGTCGGTAACCTGCTCGTATGACCTCTACGAGCGCACTGCCCGAGAACGCCGGACGCCAGTGTCACAACGTCGTCAACCCGTACCACTCGACGCATTACTTCGCGCCGGAGTTCGGCGAGGAGCTGGCCAAGGCCGGCATCGGGAACCGCCGGGCCGCCTACTTCGCCGCACGGGGCGCCGCCATGGGCGCGGTGGGTCCCGGCACCATCACGGCCACCTTCTACAACTTCCACCACGACCTCATCGCACAGCACGTGCCGTACGTCTGGACGGTCACCACGCCGGAGGCCGTGCTGGAGGCCCGGCTGCGGGCGGCCGACGTCACCCTGCGCCGGCTGCTCGGCGATGCGGCGCTCGACTCACCTGAGATGGCGGAGGCCGCCGAACTGGCGCTGCGGGCCACCGAGGGCTGCGCCCGCCAGGCCCGTCCGCTGTACGCCGCACACGCCGATCTGCCCGTACCGGACGCCCCGCACCTGGCCTACTGGCGCGCGGCGACGCTGCTGCGCGAGCACCGGGGCGACGGGCATCTGCTGGCGCTGCTGGACGCCGAACTCGACGGGCTGGAGGCGCTGGTCACGCACACCGCCAGCGGGCGCGGCATGAGCTATCAGGGCGTCATGGCGACCCGGGGCTGGTCGCCGGAGGACTGGCAGGCCGCACAGGAACGGCTGCGGTCCCGTGGCCTCCTGGACGCGGAGGGCGAGTTGACCGAGGCCGGCGTCCGGCTGCGCAAGGACCTCGAACGCCACACCGACCGGCTGGACCGCGGCCCGTACGAGCACCTGGGCGCCGAGGGCGTGGCCCGCCTGACCGAACTGGCCACCGGCTTCACCTCCGCCGCGCTGAGCGCCGGGGCGTTCCCCGCGGAGATGTTCGGCAAGTGAGCCGGGGCGGGCCCACGCCGACCCGTCGGGCATGCCCCGGCCGCCGGGGTGTGGGTGCGCCTTCTCACACCCCGGCGCGCGCGGCCGGGCGGTGCGACAGCGCGGCCCGGCACCCGGCACAATGCAGGCTCAAGCAAGCGCTGGAAGGCGGGGCAGGATCAACGTGACGGCATCCACTGTGTCCACCGGGCCTCTCGGGTCCCTCGAAGCGAGGATCGCCGAGGAACTCGGCGTCAAGGAGCGGCAGGTCAGGGCCGCGGTCGAACTGCTCGACGGCGGGTCGACCGTCCCGTTCATCGCGCGCTACCGCAAGGAAGCCACCGAGATGCTCGACGATGCGCAGCTGCGTGCGCTCGAAGAGCGGCTGCGCTATCTGCGGGAGCTGGAGGAGCGTCGGACCGCGATCCTGGAATCCGTACGGTCCCAGGGCAAACTGGACGCCGCCCTGGAGGCGCAGATCCGGGGCGCGGAGTCCAAGGCGCGCCTGGAGGACATCTACCTCCCGTACAAGCCCAAACGGCGCACCAAGGCGCAGATCGCCCGGGAGGCGGGCCTGGAGCCGCTGGCCGACGGGCTGCTGACCGACCCTTCGGTGGAGCCGGCCGCGGCGGCCGCGACGTTCGTGGACACCGACAAGGGGGTCGCCGATCCGGCCGCCGCCCTGGAGGGCGCGCGGGCCATCCTGACCGAGCGGTTCAGCGAGGACGCCGATCTGATCGGTGAGCTGCGCGAACGGATGTGGTCACGGGGGCAGGTCGCGGCCAAGGTGCGCGAGGGCAAGGAGGAGGCCGGCGCGAAGTTCGCCGACTACTTCGACTTCGCGGAACCGTTCACCGAGCTGCCCTCGCACCGGGTGCTGGCGATGTTCCGCGGCGAGAAGGAGGAGGTCCTCGACCTCGCGCTGGAGCCGGACACCGAGCAGGTGGAAGGGCCGACGTCCTACGAGCAGTCCATCGCCCGGCAGTTCGGGATCGCGGACCGGGGCCGCCCGGCCGACAAGTGGCTGCTGGACACGGTCCGTTGGGCCTGGCGCACCCGTGTCCAGGTGCACCTCGGCATCGATCTGCGGCTGCGGCTGCGGCAGGCCGCCGAGGACGAGGCGGTGCGGGTCTTCGCGTCCAACCTGCGCGATCTGCTGCTGGCGGCGCCCGCCGGGACGCGCGCCACGATGGGCCTGGACCCCGGTTTCCGTACGGGCGTCAAGGTGGCCGTCGTGGACGCGACCGGCAAGGTGGCCGCCACCGAGACCATCTACCCCCATGTGCCCCAGCAGAAGTGGGACGCCTCGCTGGCCACGCTGGCGAAGCTGGCGCGCGAGCACGACGTCGAGCTGATCGCGATCGGCAACGGCACCGCCTCCCGCGAGACGGACAAGCTGGCGGCCGATCTGATCGCCGCCCAGCCGGAGCTGAAGCTGACGAAGGTGATGGTGTCCGAGGCGGGCGCCTCGGTGTACTCCGCCTCGGCCTTCGCCTCGCAGGAACTGCCCGACATGGATGTGTCGCTGCGCGGCGCGGTGTCCATCGCCCGGCGCCTCCAGGACCCGCTGGCCGAACTGGTCAAGATCGACCCGAAGTCGATCGGCGTCGGCCAGTACCAGCACGATCTGTCCGAGGTGAAGCTCTCGCGCTCCCTGGACGCGGTGGTCGAGGACTGTGTGAACGGTGTCGGGGTGGACGTCAACACCGCCTCCGCGCCGCTGCTTTCGCGGGTGTCGGGCATCGGCTCCGGGCTCGCCGAGAACATCGTCGCGCACCGGGACAGCAACGGCCCCTTCCGCTCCCGTAAGGCGCTCAAGGATGTGGCGCGGCTCGGCCCGAAGGCGTACGAGCAGTGCGCGGGCTTCCTGCGCATCCGGGGCGGCGACGACCCGCTGGACGCCTCCAGCGTGCACCCGGAGGCGTACCCGGTGGTGCGCCGGATGGTCACGGCGGCGGGCGCCGAGGTCGGCTCGCTGATCGGCAACACGGCGGCGCTGCGGACGTTGCGGCCCGCCGACTTCGTCGACGACTCCTTCGGTCTGCCGACCGTCACCGACATCCTCCAGGAGCTGGAGAAGCCGGGCCGCGATCCGCGTCCGGTCTTCAAGACGGCGAGCTTCAAGGACGGCGTGGAGAAGATCGGCGATCTCCAGCCGGGGATGCTCCTGGAGGGCGTGGTGACCAACGTCGCCGCCTTCGGGGCGTTCGTGGACGTCGGCGTCCACCAGGACGGGCTGGTGCATGTGTCGGCGATGTCGAAGACCTTCGTCAAGGACCCGCGGGACGTGGTCAAGCCGGGCGACATCGTGCGGGTCAAGGTCCTCGATGTCGACATTCCGCGCAAGCGGATCTCGCTGACGCTGCGGCTGGACGACGAGCCCGGCAAGGGCGCGCCGGCGGGCGGCGGCGAACGGCGCGGTGGCGGTGAGCGCCGTGGTGGCGAGCGTGGCGGTGGCGAGCGTGGCGGTGGCGAGCGTGGCGGTGGCGAGCGTGGCGGTGGCGAGCGTGGCGGTGGCGAGCGTGGCGGTGGTGGTGAGCGCCGCGGTGGCGGATCGCGCGAGGGCGGCCGCGGCGGTGCGCCGCGGCAGCGGCAGGCCGGCGGAGCGGGCCGCGGCGGGGACCGCAGGGGCGGCCGCGACGCCGGACCGGCCAATGACGCGATGGCCGATGCGCTGCGGCGGGCGGGGCTGCTGGGCGGGGAGGGCGGACGGCGGTAGGCGGTAGACGGCTGACGCCTGGCGGCAACTTCATGCCGCCAGGCGTTGGTTCGCCCCCTTCCCCGGACCCCGCCGCCCCGTCTTCGCGCTCGTTCTTCGCCCCCTCTTCACCCTCCCCAAGATCCGTTGTCAGTGCCGCCTGATACCAATGAAGGCAGCTGAGCACGGGGGTGGATCATGGCGTATGACGCGACAACTGCGGGGCACCGGCCGGTGGTCGATCTGACCGACCGGCGGGCGCTGGAGCGGTGGCGGCCGGCGGAGCCGGAGGTGGTGGAGGAGGCGCGGCGGCTCAAGGAGGCCGCGCTGCTGGATTTCGGGCTGACGGAATCCGTGGTGGCCTCGTGGATCTATGCGAAGTGCCCCCAGCAGATCCCGACGACGGCCGTGGCGACCGCCGCCGTGGTGGCCTCGGGGGACGGCACCTGCCCGCTGCTCTACAACCCGGAGTTCTTCGTCCGACTGGGCCTGGCGGGCGTGAAGTTCGTCCTCTTCCACGAGGCGCGCCATCTGGTGCACCGCCATCTGTTCGCCGATCCGGAGCTGCGCGCGGACCCGCTCTTCACCCTCGCCGCCGAGGTGTCCATCAATCACGTCGCGCTGGTGCGGCTGGGCCGCGCCGGCCTCCCCGTGCTCGACGGCGCCCCGACGGGCGTGGATCCGCGCGAGGTCCACCAGGACTACGCCGCCGACCTGACCGGCCAGGGCCACGAACCGCTGGGCTACGACGACTTCGTCGAGACGGATATGACCGTCTTCAACGAGCTGAAGCGGATGAAGCACCCTCCCACGCCGCCGGAGACGGTGTGTGCGCATCTGAGCGGCTCCGGGGCGGGCGCCGACCAGGAGACCATCGACGAGACCGTCTCCTCCGCGCTGCTCAACACCCTGCTGGCCGCGCGCCGCGGACATCCGGGCGCGGAGCGGGAGTTGCTCGACCTGATGGACCGTACGGACGGCACGTCGGAGCATGCGAGCAAGGTATGGGGGCGGCTGGGTGCCGGGGCGCTGCGCGGGGAGACCGCCCGGACCGGGAAGGTCGACTGGTGGCAGCGCTGGCTCGTCGATGTCCTCGCCTCGAAGCTGCGGGAGGGCGAGCGGCTGGTCTATCCGAAGAAGCGCGGCGCCCTGCTGGCGGCGCTGGGCCATGACCCGATGCTCTCGCGCCGCGGTGCGGAGCGCGAGAAGGTGCTGGTCATCGCCTATGACACCTCCGGCTCGATGCCCGACGGGGTGGTGGAGTGGCTGACGAAGCTGGTCGGCGAGATCGACGGGGTGTCGGCACACTGGCTGTCGTTCGACGGCGCGGTGATGCCGTTCCGGCCCGGCGAGAGGGTGTACGGCGGCGGGGGCACCAGCTTTCAGGCGGTGGCCGATTACGTCGAGGGCCGTACGGCGCTCGACGGTGTGCCCTTCGAGGAGATACCGGATGCCGTGGTGATGCTCACCGACGGCTATGCACCGCACATCACCCCCGCCGAGCCGGACAAATGGATCTGGCTGATCACCGAGGGCGGCGACGACTGGCCCGACCACCACACCCCGCAGATGGCCTGCCACCGGGTGACGACAGGAGACCGATGAGCACGACCACGCCCACCGCGACGCCGAAGGCGGCCGCGGCCAAGGCACCGAAGAAGGCAGCGGAGACGGCGGCGAAGAAGGGGGCCCAGAAGGGGGACGCGGCCGAGGAGTTGAGCTGGCGGGCCAGTGCCACCTATCCGGAGCGGCCCGAGGGCTGGACGGGCGTCTCCCGGCTGGAGTCGTTCATCGACGCGATGATCGACATGGGGCAGACCGGCCAGATCTTCGGCGAGCACGGCATCGGCAAGACCGCCACCTTCTTCAGCCATCTGCCCGCGGCGTACCCGGAAGCCGAGCTGGTCTTCGTCCCGGCCGCCAATCTCACGCCCGACGATCTGCTCGCCAACGCCCCGGTGCGCGACGCCGGGACGGGTGAACTGGTGCTGCGGCAGCTGGTGATGAGCCAGCTGCGGCCCGGTAAGCCGTTCGTGCTGCTGATCGACGATTCGCTCCAGGCCGGTGCGACCATCCAGTCGCAGCTGATGCAGATCGCCTGCAACTGGACGCTGGGCGAGTTCGATCTGCGGGCGCTGGGCTGCATCGGTGTCTTCCTGACGGACAACGAGTCGCTGGCGGAGACGGCGGCCCGGCGCAGCGATCTGGCCGTACTGGACCGGATGGTGACGCTCCGGATCACCGCCAATGACACGGCCTGGCGCTACGAGCTGGCCGCGAAGTACCCCCGGTGGAATCTGCGTGAGGTGTTCACCACCTGGGCGGCCCTGGGCCCGGGGCTGCGCGAGGTGCTCTCCCCGCGCACCCTCGACCACATCCTGGCCAATGCGCAGGAGGGCTTCCCGCTGCGCTGGGGGCTGCCGCTGGTCAACGGCGAGCGGCTGCGGCTGCGCGAGCAGCGCGCCGACGGCAAGCCCGGCAAGGACCGTACGGCCGAGATCCTGGACCGGATCGCCGCGGCGGTCGGGGCCGCCAATCCCGCGACGATCCCCGATCCGGTCCGTTCGGTCGTCCGCGCGGCGCTGCGCAACCGCTGGTCGGTGCTGTTGCAGGGGCCGCCCGGCTGCGGCAAGACGGAGCTGGTGCGCGAGACGGTCCGGGAGGGCCTGGGCGGCCGCGAGCCGCTGTACTTCTCGATGCCGGTGACCAATGTCGAGGACCTGTGTGCCCCGATCCCGACGGCCGACGGTTCTCTGGACAACCTGCTGGCCGGGTCCTTTCTGGGGACCGAGCCGAAGGCCATCGTCTGGGACGAGTACAACCGCCCCAAGGACAAGGCGACGTTCGCCAAGCTGATGGAGATCACTCAGGAGTGGTCGCTGGCGGGCCGGCGGATCGAGAATCTGCGGGCGCAGATCGCCGTGCAGAATCCGCCCTACCACCTGGGCCGCAAGCTGCTGGTCGCGCGGAACAACATCGCCCAGGCGACCCGCTTCACCGCCTCGCTGACCGTCGAGCCCGGCGACATCCCGGCCAATGAGTGGCTGATCGCGAAGTACGGGGCGGTCGCGGAGACGGTCCTGGAGTGGTGGAAGCACGATATCGACGAGGAGGGCCGCGCCTGGATCACCAAGCGCACCCTCGAGCGGCTGATCAGGCTCCATCAGCGGGGGCTGCCGCTGGAGATGGGCCTGGTGTATCTGGGTGAGGGCGAGTATGCGCCGGTGCCACTGACCGCCCTGATCGACCGGCTCAGCGAACGTCCGGTCACCGGGCTGCGGGAGCTGGCCGAGGACATCGACGCCTGGGAACAGCGGCTGCGCACGGCGGCGGCCGAGTCGAGCGAGGGGTCCAACGACAGCGATCTGGTGCACCAGATCCTGGCCAACGCCGAGTTGTCCCAGCTCGGCAAGCATCAGGATGCGGTGGCCCGGCTGTTGCCGCTGCTGCCGCCGAAACTGCGGTCCACCTATCTGGTCGGGGCGTCCCACGAGGCGCAGCGGTTCTGGATCGATACGTTCGCGCGGATACCCCGGTCGTAAGAACCGCGGCGGCTGTGTCGAGGCCGCACCTTCCGGCTACCCCGCCCCTGCATACCCCCGCAGACGCTCCAGTTCGGACGCGACGTCCGTCAGCGTGGCGCAGTCCGGGTCGGCCCGAAGGTCGACGGCGGGGGCAGAGGTACCGGTGGCACGGTGGCGGGGGGCCTCGAAGGCATCGGCCATGGTGGCGAGGGCCTGGCACAGCCGCTCGGCCTCGTCGGGAGCGGGGCGGCGGGCGCCGTGGTCGAGGCGTACGGCGCAGGCCGTGGCGGCGTCGACGATGCGCTCGGCGGCGGTGACGCCGGTCAGCCAGTCGGGGGTGCGGTCGCGGGCGGTGCGGAGTTCGGCGGCGGCGGTCTCGGCCGTCGTACGGGCCTGGGCGAGCGCGCGGTAGGCCGCACGGCGCAGCGCCAGGCGTGCGGTGGGGTCGGCTCCGGGGGCGGATTCCAGGACGTGCCGCAGAAAGTCCTCGGTGGCGCGCAGTGCCGCGGCGACGCGCTGGCCGACCCGGCGGCGGGGGTCGGCCAGATGCGGCAGATGGCCGACGACGAGGACGATGCCGCAGGCGAGGGAGGTGTCGACGATGCGCTCGGCGGCGGCCTGGGGATCGCCGCCGACGGTCACGAACGACAGCACCATGAGGGTGATCGCCACGGTCTGGAGCGCGAAGTGGCGGGTGGCGAACGGCAGCAGCGCACCGCCCGCACCGGCGACCACGGCGGGCCACCACGCCCCGGCGCCCGTCCACGTCAGCAGCTGCCCCGCCGCGGCAAAGACCAGGACGCCCGCGACGGTGCCGGTGAAGCGGTTGACCGTACGGGAGAAGAGCGGGCCCAGGTCGGGCTTGACGAGGAAGGTGGCGGTCACCGGGAGCCAGTACCAGTGGTCGGCGCGCAGCAGCAGCGCGACGGCGGCGCTGGCGGCGATGCACAGGGCGACCCGCAGGCCGTAGTCGCGTCCGGCGGGCTCCACGAGGCTGCGCCCCGGGCGGGTGCGGCGGGCGACGGCGTCGGCCGCGCGGCGGGCGAGGGGCGGCCGGAGGGGCTCGGGGGCGGCGGGGCCCGGCCGTCCGGGCCGCGTCGTGGGCGCCGTCCGGGCAAAGGCGACCGCCGCGTCCAGCAGGGCGCGGTCGAAGGCCCGGCGCGCCGCCGAACTGGTCTCCGGCGCGGACAGCCGCCCCGGTGACCGCCCGGTGCGCAGGGCGTCGGCGAACCGCCGCGGGCTCTCCACGACCGCGGCGGGCAGCGGCCGGGCCTCCCACAGCAGCGCCACGCTGGCCTCGCACAGCGCCGTCGCCGCGCTGAACCGCTCGGCGAGCAGGAGTTCTTCCGTACGGGCCGGCCGCCGCAGCAGTCTGCTGGTCAGGCGGCGCAGCCGGAGGGCCTCGTCGGCGCGGTCCAGGGTGGCGGTCAGCCGGCGACGGGCGGACTCGGCGCCGGGGGCGCCCGCCGCGGCCAGGGCGTCGGCGAGCGCGTCGAAGACGGTGGCGACGGCCGCACGCTCGCCGTCGAGCGCACCGCCCGTGGGACGCGGCGGCCGCAGGACCAGCCGCAGCAGGAGCAGCCACAGGCAGCCCGCCAGGACGCAGAGGGCCTTTCCCCAGGGGGTGCCGGGCAACGGCATACCGGCGCCGAGGATGGTGGTGGCCAGCATCTGCATGCCGGCGGTGGAGCGTACGGGTCCGGCGACGCTGCCCGCGCCGGAGACGAAGCCGACCGCGAACAGCGCCGCGACGATCCACCAGCCCGCGCCGGACGCGTGCAGGGCGGCGCCGATCAGCATGCCGAGCGCCGAGGCCAGGGCGGGCAGTCCGATGTGGACGATGCCGGTGCGCCGGGTGCCGGGGCGGTCGTTGACACCGGCCAGCATCGAGCCGAGCCCGGCCAGTACACCGGCCGCGGTATGGCCGGTGGCCAGGCCCGCGCCGAGCAGCGGCCCGGCACACAGGGCGCCGCGGGCGACGGCGGCCCAGGGAACGGGCAGCCGCTGCCAGCGGAGCGGATGGGCGAGCCAGGCGGGCAGGGCGCGCGCAGCGCGGGGCATGTGCTTCCTTCGACGGACGACGGTGCTGCCCCCCAGCCTAAGGTCCGGTTTTGTCCGGATGACGTCCGCAGGGTTACGTCGCGATCACCTCCGGATGGCGCGCCCACCTGCGCAGACGTCCCGGCCGACCGGTGTCGCCGCCGTGAGGTGGTAGTGGGCCCGCCGGTCCAGCAGCAGCGGGACGAGAGCGCGCCGCGACTGCCGCAGGAGGACGACCGCTCCCCCGTCGCGCTCGCGCCGCCACCCGACTCCGTGCAGCGTCAGTTGCCGCTCGACGGCGGCCAGCTGCCCGGCATCCAGGCGGTATCCGCACGGCGGGTCGGACAACACGTCCTGGTCCGTGGCGGGTTCGTTGTCCGCACCGCCGAGGTAGACGGGGCCGCGGTCGGCGTATCCGGCGGTCCGGGCGGCCGTGGTGGCCGCTTCGATCCGTGAACGGTGCCGGTCGAGGAAGGTGAACGCGCCGTGCAGAGCGGCCAGTTGGGAGGCGACCCGGCGCCGGTTGCCCCGCGCTGGGTCCGCCTTCTCGGCGGCCGTCAGGGGATCGACGCGGGTCTCGACGAGCAGTCCCACCGAACCCTTCACGCCCGCCGTGTTGCGCAGGATCCGTTCCTGGCCGTCGCCCGCGACCTGTTTGACCGGTGCGCCGGTCTCCGGGTCGGTCCAGATGCCGTAGACGCCGGTGCTCAGGCCCGCCGCACGGACGGCCGGGGCGACGAAGTCGCGGGAGAGGACGGTGGCCTCGCGGTGCACCGCGGGTGCCGTGTTGAGGTTGCGCGGCCACAGCGACAGCACGTCCTTGACGTAGTACGGCGCGGTGGGGGTGTATTCGTGCAGGTCGTAGATGGTGTCGGGACGGTAGTCGCGGATCACGGCGGCCATCGCGCGGGCCTCGGGGGTGGTCAGGGCGAGGTGGTCGCGGTTGATGTCGGTGCCCTCGGAGTTGCCGCGGGTGTCGGCCGCCCGGCCGTCGGGGTTGGCGGTCGGCAGGACCAGCACGCTGGTGCGGGCGAGGAAGCGCCGGGTGGCCGGGTCCTGGGCGTAGGCCAGATCGCGCACGGTGGTCAGGCACGCCTCGCGGCCGGAGGGTTCGTCGCCGTGCTGGGAGCAGATGAGCAGCACGGAGTTGCCGCGGCGTACGTCCTGGGGGCTCTTGGGGGCGGGGGCGCCGATCCGTACGAGCCGGAGCGGGCGGCCCTGCCGGGTGGTACCGATGCGGTCGAGGCGCACCCGGGGTGTGGCGCGGTCGACCGCGGCGAGGAAGGAGCGTTCCTCCGACTGGCCGGTCCAGCGGGCGCCGTGGCTGATCTCGAAGCCCGTACGGGGCAGCCGGGTTCCGGCCGCGCCGGCCGGGGCAGCGGGCAGCGCCGCGGCGAGGGCGGCCATCAGGCCGACGGCGAGGGCGGCACGGGTGAGGCTGCCGGAGCGGGGTCTCACGAGGGGGCCTCCTGGGGTCGAGGAGAGACGGGAAGGGGGCCGCCCCGAGGTGCGGGGCGGCCCCCGGCCGGGTCAACCCGCGGACGGTATGCGGCTGATCACCGCGGGCGGGGCGATGCCGTTCAGCGTTCCGCCGGCCGCCTGCCGTGCGGCGCCCGCCGTGGCCCGGTCGAACGCCGGGGCGCCGCCGACCAGCGGCAGCCGGGCGACGGTGCGCGCCAGATCGAGGGTCAGCCGGGGCCGGGACGCCGGCGGGTCGATCAGGCCCGCGTCGGTCCCGCCGACGATCAGCGCGAGACGGTGGCCGGCGGGCACGATGTGGTCGCTCGCGGCCAGGTCCAGCGTGATGGTGTACGCCTTGCCCGGGGTGAGCGGGCGGCCCTTGCGCGGGTCGGCGTAGTTGCCGAGGTCGGCCCAGCCGCGGCTGAAGACGGTGTGGGCGACCTTCTGGGTGTCGGCGGCGGTCTCCTTGAAGCAGCCGGTGTCGCCGGTGGTGCCGGTGCCCCAGCAGGTGTGCCGAGTCAGGGTGGTGATGCCCTCGCCCTTGCCCCCGTAATTGCGGATGGTGGCGGGGCCGAGGTCGACCAGGACGGCGGACAGATACGCGGTCGAGGTGCTGGGGGTGGCGGTGATCGTCACCTTGCCGGAGCCGGACAGCCGCAGGGGCGCCTTCAGCGGTGCGGTGGTGAACCCGGCCTTGTCCGGGGTCGCCTTGTCGATCCCCGCCGCCCAGTCGGCCTCGCTGTGCTGGGGGTCGTCGGTGAAGGCCGCGTCCGTACCCGCCGGGGCGGGTACGGTGCCCAGGATGCCGGCGCCCGGGGCGGTGGCGTTACGGGGCCGCAGGGTGGTGGTCTGCGTACCGGCCGCGGGCCACTGTGCGTCGGTGGACCAGGTGTTGGGCGCCCGCTCGATGTCGGCCATCGGCTCGCGGTCGATGCCGTTGCCGTAGCCCATCAGATAGTGGTCGAACCAGCGGTGCAGGGTCGCGACCCAGGTGCCGCGCCGGTAGTCGAAGGGGTCGACGTGCCCGGTCTGCGACAGCCAGATCTTGCGCTCGACGCCGTGCCGGGCGAGCGCGTCCCACCAGCGTCCGGCGTGGCGGGTACGGACGTTGAGGTCCTGCATCCCGTGCACCATGAAGACGCTGGCGTGCACCTTGGCGGCGTTGCGGACGTAGTCCCGTTCGGTCCACAGACCGGTCCAGTCCCCGGTGCGGGGCGCGCCCTCGACCAGTTTCTTCTGGACGGCGCCACAACGTTTCTGCGCCGCGGGGCTCTCCACGTCCTTCGCCAGCGCGTCGGGGCCGGAGTCGTAGAGCGGGGCGCCCTTGGCGAAGTAGTAGTCGTACCAGGAGGAGATGCCGGCTATCGGGACGATGGTTTTCAGGCCCTTGACCCCGGTGGCCGCGACACCGTTGGCGATGGTGGCGTCCCAGCTCTTGCCGATCATGCCGGTGCGGCCGTTGGACCAGCCGGCGGTGACGGGTCTGCCTCCCGTACGGGCGGTGTAGGCGCGCCCCCGGCCGCTCAGCCAGTCGACGACGGCCCTGGCCGACTGGATGTCGGAGCGGCCGCCGATGTCGATGCAGCCGTCGGAGCGATTGGTTCCGGCCAGATCGACCAGGACCGTGGCATAGCCGCGGGGAACGAAGTAGTTGTCATAGAAAAGGGGGAACTGGACCGGGCGGCCCTTGTCGTCGTAGGTCTTCTTCTGGCTCTCGTTGCCGCGCCCGCAGCAGGAGTAGTACGGACTGGCATCCATGATCACCGGGATGCGATGGCCCTGCTGGGCGGGCTCGCGGGGCCGCACGACATCGACGGCGACCCGGTCGGTCCTGCCGTCCGCGTCGCCGTCCAGCCGGGTGTCCACCCACACCGATTCGCGTATCGCGTGGGCGTAGGAGTACACGGGTCTGCTCCCGCCGGAGGCGGCGGAAGCCGAGGAAGCGGCGGAGGCGGCCGCGGGAGCCGCGCCGGCGCCGCCCGGCACGAGGAGCATCGACAACAGGGCGACGGTGGCCGCCACGACGAGCGCCTTCCAGGGGATGTGGGGTATCCACGCACGTATGGTCACGCGCGGACCGTAGCGCGGCTGCTCAACTCCCGTACAGAAGGGGGCGCTACGGGGTGCGTGTCGGCGAGATGTCGGTCATGTGTCGGATGGGGCCATGGACATGACGATGACCACGATGAGTACATAGGGTCCGATCCACAGGGCCCAAGAGATCCCTCTCCCCACCTACTTGGAGGACTCGTGCGTCACAGACTTATCGTCCCGGGTGCCGCGGTGCTCAGTCTCTTGCTGGCGATCCCGGCATCGGCGGCAAGCTTCCGGCCCGGGGCTCCGGGGGTGGGCGACAGCTACTACCCCGACAGCGGCAACGGCGGGTACGACGTCTCCCACTACGACCTGAGGCTCAAGTACCAGCCGAAGACCGACCTGTTGGAGGGCACCGCCACGCTGCTCGCCACGACCACACAGGACCTCTCCCGCTTCAACCTGGACTTCGGCCTCAAGGTCAGCGAGATCCGCGTCAACGGCGTCAAGGCCCGCTTCGCGACCTCCGGCAAGCACGAGCTGGAGGTCACCCCGGCCACACCGCTGGAGAAGGGCCGGCAGATCAGCGTCGTGGTGCGCTATGCGGGCACGCCCTCGCAGGTGAAGATCGACGGCTACAGCGGCTGGGCCCGTACGCCCGACGGCGGTGTGGTGGCACAGGAGCCGGACGCCGCCGTGTGGTGGTACCCGAGCAATGACCACCCCACCGACAAGGCGACCTACGACATCTCGGTGGCCGTCCCGGACGGCACCCAGGCACTGAGCAACGGCGTGCTGCTGTCCGAGACCTCCAAACTCGGCTGGACCCGCTACAACTGGCGCTCGGACAAGCCCCAGTCGACGTATCTGACCACGCTGGCGGTCGGCAAGTTCGACATCACCAAGGACACCACCGCGAACGGCCTGCCGGTGATCAACGCCGTCAGCAAGGACCTGGGCGCCAACGAGGGCGCGGCCAAGGCCAGCATCGCGCGTACGGCCGAGGTCGTGCAGTGGGAGGAGGGCCTCTTCGGCCGCTACCCCTTCAATGCGCTGGGCGGGTATGTGCCGAACGTGCCGGCCGGGTACGCGCTGGAGACCCAGACCCGGCCGTTCTACGGCAAGAAGGTGTTCGACAACGGCGCCAATGTGTCCGTGATCGTCCATGAGCTGGCGCACCAGTGGTACGGCGACAGCGTGTCCCTCAAGGACTGGAAGGACATCTGGGTCCACGAGGGCTTCGCCCGCTACGCCCAGTGGCTGTGGCCGGAGAAGGAGGGCGAGGGCACCGCGCAGCAGCTCGCGGACTATGTCTACGCGCAGCACCCGGCCGACGACGCGTTCTGGAAGGTCAAGCCCGGCGACCCCGGTGCCAAGAACCAGTTCGACATCGCCGTCTACGACCGGGGTGCGCTGGCCATCCAGGCGTTCCGCAACAAGGTCGGCGACAAGGTCTTCTTCGAGATCCTCAAGGCGTGGCCGACGGAGAACAGGTACGGCAACGGTTCGGTGGCCGACTTCGTGAAGTTCGCGGAGAAGAAGTCCGGCAAGAAGCTCGCCGGCTTCTTCGGCACCTGGCTGTTCCAGCCCGCCAAGCCGGCCGCTGGGGCGGCCACGGGCATCGCGGCGGCGGCGCGGAAGGCGCCGGTGGCGCAGCCGAAGTCGTGGAAGTCGATCGCGGCGACCAATGAGGTGCACGAGGCGCACGGGCACTGAAGGGACCGGGCGTCGAGCCCTGTAGGAGAGCGGGAGCCGGGGTGTCGTCCCCCGGCTCCCGCTCTCAGGCCAGGGGTGTGAGGGGAGCCAGCGTGGTGGGCCGCACCGCGTCGGCTGCGGCCGAGCCGCGCAGGAGTGCGGTCAGGTCGTGGGGCCGCGCCCGCTCCGTGGTGGGAACCGCCGCCGTGATGCGGTCCAGCCGGAAGCCCCGGCCGGCCTGTCGCGTACGGCACCACCCGATGAGGTACCACCGGCCGTTGGCGGTGAGCAGTCCGGCCGGTTCCACCACGCGGTCGCTTTCGCGTCCTGCTGCGTCGATGTAGGTCAGCCGCAGCACCGTGTGGGCGGCGAGACCCTGTTCCACCGCGGCGCGGACCGTGGAGTCGGACGGCGAGGGCAGCGTCACGATCCGTGCGGCGAGTTCCTGCGCCGCCGCCGAGACGGGGCCCGTCATCGAGGCGGCGACCTTCTGGGCCGCCGTGCGGGCCGCACCGGCGTACGGGGCACGGGCGTCGGTCGCGGCGAGGGCGACGGCCAGTGCGGAGGCTTCCTCGGCGGTGAAGTGGATAGGGGGCAGGGTCATTTCCGGGTCGATCGACCAGCCCCCGCCTCGCCCGGGGGCGGTGCGCACCGGGAGACCGGCCGCCATCAGCGCCTGGAGGTCGCGCTGCGCCGTGCGCGTACTCACCTCGAATCGCGCGGCGAGCGCCGCGACCGTCAGCGGCCGCGGCGCCGCCGCGCGCAATTCCTCCACCAGCGCATAGAGCCGGGCAGTGCGGTTCATGCCGGCGACGCTACCGTCCCGCGGTGGACAGGAAGTCCCGCTCGCGCCGCTGTTCCCGCTCGGTGACGGTCAGCGGGAAGAGGGTGAAGCCGTGCATGGCGCCGGCGACGACACCGAGTTGCACGGGTGCGCCCGCCGCCTGCCACCTCCGGGCCAGGAACAGCGAGTCGTCGAGCAGCGGATCCTCGGTGCCGACGACGATCCGGGCGGGGGGCA
Source organism: Streptomyces natalensis ATCC 27448 (assembly GCF_000935125.1). Taxonomy (GTDB): domain Bacteria; phylum Actinomycetota; class Actinomycetes; order Streptomycetales; family Streptomycetaceae; genus Streptomyces; species Streptomyces natalensis. The sequence goes on from NZ_JRKI01000034.1 coordinate 120,640, forward strand.
GACCGGCAAGGTCGGCGAACAGCGGTGAGAGCGCGGGGTCGCGGCGTTGTTCCGCCCCCGTGCCGGGGGTGAACAGCTCGTAGGTCCGCCGCAGCGTGTCGGTGTTGCTCAACAGCCGCTTCGATCCGAACAATCGCTGGCTCGGTGTCATCGACAGGTCGTAGGAGCCGAACAGCAGGTGGGCCGCCCGGAACGCGTCGGTGATGCCGTACCGGTCGCGAAGGCGCAGCAGGGTGACGACGCTCAGGTGGGCACCGGCCGATTCGCCCCCGATCAGCAGCCGTTGGGTACCGAACTCGGCCGCGGCATGGTCCACCAGCCACCGGGCGGCCGCTTCGCAGTCATCGGGCCCGGCGGGGAACGGGTGTTCCGGCGCCAGGCGGTACTCCACACTGACCACGGCCAGCCGTGCCTGCTCGGCGAGCCGCCACAGTTTTTCGTCCTGCCCGTCCGCGGAGCCGAATACCCAGCCGCCTCCGTGGAGGTGCAGATACACGCCGTCGACGCGGTCGGGCACGAACGCCCGGACCCGCACCCCGCCGGCAATGACGCGGTCCCGGCCCTGCGGCAGTCGCACCGGTGGCGCGTCGCCACCGAGCCGGTTGCGCCGCAGGGCGGCCAGCGCGGTTGCGTCCGGCGTCCTTTCGCGCGCCGGGCGGCCCGCTGCGGTGGCCTCGAATTCCTTGTTGAATGCCAGCGTCTCGGCGAGGCAGTCCTCGTCGGTGAGCGTCATGCCATCGGTGAGTGTCATGCCCTTGGTGATCTTCATGCCCTCGGTGATCGTCATGCCGCCGACCCTCGCAGCCGTCCGCGACAACGCCCTGTCACCGTTTCCTGGTGAGCTGCCTCACATGCCGTAGCGCTGCCTCGCGCGGCGCGCCGCCCGGCGGGCCCGGCGCGCGATCGGCATATAGCGCAGCCGCTCCGGCAGCATCGGCACCGCCACGCGCACCACCCGCCCGCAGCGCCGCAGCGTGCGCTCCTGTGCAGCGGTCCACTCCAGCCCGAGGGCCCGACGGGCCTCCGGCGGCATCAGCCCGATGGTCAGGAAACGGCGCAGCCGGGCGAAGCGCGGGTAGAGCCAGGGCCAGGTCAGCCGGAGCAGCAGCAGTAGCGGGCGCGGTCCACGGTCGGGCGCCGGCATCGGGCGCTCGGGGAAGAGCAACTCCCGTACCACGGCGCCCTGTTCCAGCTCCTCGTCGAGGACGGTGCGGTAGTACGGCCAGAACTCCTCGATGGTCTGCGGCATATCGCGGTCGTGGATGCCCAGGATCCTCCCGACCTGGAGCCATTCCGCGTACAGCTGCCGTTCCTGGGCCTCGGTGAAGGGGCGGCCGAGGTAGCGCTGCGCATACCGGAAGACGGGGTAGCCGGTGGCGTGCACCCAGGAGTAGAAGGCGGGACTGAGCGCGTGGTACGTGCGGCCGTGGGCGTCGGTGCCCTGGATCGTCCGGTGCAGCCGCCGCAGCCGACGGCCCTCCTCGACGGCCTCCTCGCCGCCGTACACCCACAGCTGCAACGAGGCCAGCGACCGCTCGCCGCGCCCCCAGGGGTCGGTGCGGAACACCGAGTGATCGTCCACCCCCGCACCCACCGCGGGGTGCGCGACCTGCATGGTCAGGGCGGCCGGGAGGGTCAGCACCATGCGGATGTCGCCGACCAGCGACCAGAGGATGCCTCCGGGCGGCGGGGGTATCGGATCCTTCCGCGCCGCACGTTCGCTTCGCCGGGAACATTCCGTTTTCATCGCGTTACTCATCATACGACGCTCCCAGGGGCCGCCGGCTACGGGGATCGGTGCCCGGCCGGTGGGTGTGCCAGTACGCCAGGAACAGGGCCGGGGCGATCCGCAGCGGCGGCGGCACCAGCGCCATCAGGAAGCGCACGACCCGGGCGAACCGCCGCAGCCGCCGCTCCTGTCGTGTCGTCCAGGCCAGGCCGAGGCGCTCACGCAGGACGGGCGGCAGTACGCCGACGGTGACCAGCAGCGCACAGCGCGCGGCGACCGCGGCGAACGGCCGCCACAGCAGGGCGGGCACCCACCACACCGGCGGTTTCTGCGGACGCGCCAGCTCGTCGAGGACGTCCCGCACGGACCGGTTCATCTCCAGACGGTTTTCGACCATGTCGTCGTAGTAGGCGCAGAACGCGGGCCAGTCGGGCGGAAGATGCCGTTCCTTGAGCCCCCACAGGAGTCCCACCTCCCTCATCTCCCGGTAGTACTCGGATATCTGTTGCTCCGTCAGCCCCTTGCCGAACAGCTTCAGCGCGTCTACGGGGCCGCGGACGAGGGTGGCGTGCACCCAGTGGTACGCCTCGGGGTGCAGCGCGTGATAGCGGCGGCCCTCGCCGTCGACGCCCTTCATCTCGCGGTGGACCTCGCGCAGCCGCCGGGCCTCGGCGGTGGCAGCCGCCTGGCCTCCGTAGATGACGGTGCCCAGGGAGCCGACGGTCCGCAGCAGCCGCTGCCAGGGCCGGGCACGGAAGTCGGAGTGGTCCTCGACGCCGGCGCCGACCACGGGGTGGGCGACCTGGAGAAGCAGGAGCTGAGGTGACGTCAGAAAGGCGCGGGTGTCGCCGAAGTGACGCCAGGCGATATCGCCTCGCCGGGGCGCCCGGAGCCGCGCGGACGCCTGTTCAGGTGCCGGTTCGGGGACCGGTTCGGGAGGGGTGTCGGCTGTGGTCGCGGTGCTCATCCGGCCTCCTGTGGTGCCGTGTGGGCCCGTTAATGAATCCGTGTCAGCAGTGTTGACGCGGCTCGTGAAACAAGTCAATAGTCTTTGTAACATTGACTCACCCCGTCGGGAGGACCCGGAATGGATCCCGAAATGGCTGCGCGAGCACGTGAGTTGAGCCCCGAAGGACGCACCCACTGGAAGCGCACCGCCGTGATGCTGGTGCCGGGCGTCGCCTGTGTGGGAGCGGTGGTGATCGCACTGGCCCAGGGGGCGATGGCCGCGTCGTTCGCCGTCTCCGGCAAGAATTTCAAGGTCTCCGCGGACCGGATCACCGGCCGGGGGATCTCCGGCTTCCCCTCCTCGCTCGGCGCCAAGGACGGCACGGGGCACGCCGTCCTGCTGGCGGGCATCGCCTCCGGTACGGCACAAGGGGTGTGCCTGTCGATGAAGCAGAAGCTGCCGCTGGTCGGCGAGGTGTCGCTGATCGTCCGGTCGGGCGGCGAGCGGGCCATCAAGGGCGAGCACCTCGTCGTCGACGCCGACGCGCTGACCAGCAGCGGGGGCCGGGTGACGGGCGTACAGGCGGGCCGGGACGCTTCCACGCTCACCGCCGCGCCGGGAGTCAGCGGCCCGCAGGGGCTCTTCGGCGTCCAGGCGGACACCGCGGTCGCCCGCGATGTCCGCAGCACGGCCTGGGCCTCCAACGGCGGCTCGCTCACCCTCGACAAGGTCGAGATCGAGCTGAGCCATACCGGCAAAGAGTGCTACTAGCCGGAGGGGAGCCGACCCGTGATCACCTTCGTACTCGGCTTTCTCGCCGAACTGGCCAAGGAGTTCGGCGACTGGCTCGACCGCATCCTGCCCGCCCCAGGGCTGCGCCGGCCGCTGCGGTCCTGGCGCCGGCGGCGCCCGTTCTGGGCGGGGATCTGGGCGATGGCCGGCGGCGCCGAGATGATCGCGCTGCCTCTGGCGCCGCTGCCGCTGATGCTCAAGGTGGGGATCGGTGCGATGTCCGCGATCGGCGTCGGGCTGGTCCTGATCGCCGGCGGCCTGTTCTTCCTCTTCGCCCCCGCGCAGCGGATGTTCGTTTCCGTCGTCACCGCCATCGCCTCGCTGGTCTCCCTCGCCACCACCAACCTCGGCGGCTTCGGGATCGGCTGCGGACTGGGGCTGCTGGGCTCGTCCATGGCCTTCGGCTGGCTGCCCCACCCGCCCCGTACGCCCGACGCGCCCCCACAGGGGGTGGCCGCCCACCCAAAAGCGCCTGAGGGCCACGGTGTCCGGCGGCCGCCCGGCACCTCCGCCCTCGCCCTGACGCTGCCCCCGCTGCTGATCGCGGGCCTGGTCACCACCGCGCCCTCGGCCGCGGCCCGGCCGGGCGGCGGTGATCCCCGCGGCGCCGCCGCCCGCGTCTCCCTCCCCTGCCTCTCCGGCGTGGACACCGGTGGCGCCGACAACCCCGACCCCACGGGGCCTCCGCCGTCCGAAGGGGGACGTCCCGGGCGTCCCGGACGTCCCACCGGCACGGCCGAGCCCGGGAAGATCGGCGACCCCGACGACCTCACCGCACTCACACCCCCGCTGGTTTTCGGCGACCAACCGGGCCCCGGCCGCGCCACCTACTCCGTCAGCCCCTACTACCCCACCGTCAACGCCACCCGCCTGACGGCCACCGACGCGATCATCCACGGGGCGACCTATCTGCCCACCGTGGGCGGCGGCCGGATCAAGGTCCTGTGGGTGCATGCGGCGCGGATCGTCGCCGACGACTACCACCTCGACGTCAAGGGCCCGAGCGGGGCGACCCACACCCTCGACGTCCAGCTCGACATCCGTGACGTCGACGTCTACGCCACCTATCTCAAGGGCTCGATCGAAATCCCCGGCCTCAAGGTCAACACCCCACACATCTGCATCGGCGCGGACATCATCCCGGCCAACCTCCCCGTCGCCGTCCGACTCCCCCACCTGACCGTGGAACCGGTCACCGCGGGCCAGGTGCTCGTCGACACCGCTGACGTGCGCTACACGCGCCTCGGCACCCACCCCCAGCGATAGCCCCCGGCCCCGCCCTCAGGAGGTATGTGCCCATGGGCCGCTACAGCCGGCTGCGCGAGATCCGCCGGATGGACCCCGAGCGCGACTACGAACAGATCTTCCGCTGGATCACCCAGTACGAGTTCCCCTGGGACTACGCCCAGGGCATCTCCCTCGCCTTCCTGCGCGACTACGGTGTCCCCCGCATCTCCCAACTCCTCGACCACACCCAGGAGTTCGAACGCGCCGGACAGAAGCGCTACGACGACACCGTCCTCTTCGGCCACGAGATGGCCGCCGAGGGCTTCGACTCCGAGCGCGGCCGCGCGGCCGCCCGCCACCTCAACCGCATCCACGGCAAGTACACGATCCGCAACGAGGACTACCGCTTCGTGCTGGCCACGACGGTCGTCGGCCCCAAGCGCTGGATCGACCGCTTCGGCTGGCGGCCGCTGTGCGCCAACGAATGCCAGGCCCTCGCGCTGGTCGGCCACAAGATGGCCGAGCTGATGGGCATCGAGGGCGCCCCGGACACCATGGCCGGATACGAGAAGCTGCTCGACGACTACGAGGCGTCGGCGTTCGCCTACGACCCGGCCAACCATCGGGTCGCCAACGCCACCTTCCGCGTCCTGTCCGCCTGGTATCCGCCGGCGCTCCGTCCGGCCGTCGCCCGCTTCGTGCTCGCGCTCCTCGACGAGCCGCTGCTGAAAGCCCTGGGTTTCCCCCAACAGCCCTCCTGGACAAAGGCGTTGGCGGTCCGATCGCTGCGGGCCCGCGCTGCCTTCGTACGGCTCACCCCCGCCCGCCCCGAGTCCCGTCCCCGCCTCGCGCCGCCCCGGTCGTACCCCTTCGGCCACACCCTCGACGACCTCGGGCCCGCCTGGGCCCAGCACCGGCCGCTGCGGCCGCTCCCCGGCGAGGAGACGTCATGACGGACCGGTTCACCGTCCGCTCCCCCGTCACCGGCGCGCCGGTCGGCGAACATCCCGTGCACGGCCCCGAGGACGTATGCGCCGCCGTCGGCCGGGCCCGCGCGGCGGCCCGCGACTGGTCGGCCTGCGGCTGGGCCGGACGCCGGGCGCACCTGCTCTCCTGGAAGCGGTCGCTGGCGCGCCGGACGGACGAACTCGCCTCGCTCATCCGCGCCGAGACCGGCAAGCCGCGGCACGACGCCCGCGCCGAGGTCCTGCTGACCCTCGTCCATCTGGACTGGGCGGCCCGCAACGCCCGCCGCGTCCTGGGCCGCCGCCGAGTCCCCGCCGGTCCGCTCTCCGTGCACCAGCGGGCTCTGGTCGGCTACCGCCCACTGGGCGTGATCGGCGTCATCGGCCCCTGGAACCATCCCCTCCACACCCCCATGGGATCGATCGGGTACGCCCTCGCGGCGGGCAATGCGGTGGTCTTCAAACCCTCCGAACTCACCTCGGGTGTAGGCGAGTTGCTGGCGCGGAGCTTTGCCGAGGCGGTGCCCGGCCACCCCGCCCTGCTCCAGACCGTGACCGGGCACGGCCCGACCGGCGCAGCCCTGGCCCGCTCCGGTGTCGACAAGGTCGCCTTCACCGGATCCCCGGGCACCGCCCGCAAGGTCGCCGCCGTCTGCGCCGAACGGCTCACCCCGATGCTCGCGGAGTGCGGCGGCAAGGACGCCGTCCTGGTGGACGCCTCCGCTTGATCTGGACGCGGCGGCCGAGGCGATCGTGTGGGGCGCGCTGGCCAATGCGGGCCAGACCTGCGCCGGAGTGGAACGCGTCTACGCCGTCGCCTCGGTGCACGCCGCGCTGTGCGCCCGCATCGTGCACCGGGTACGCGACCTACACCCCGGCCCGGACCCCGACTCACCCTACGGGCCGCTATCCTCCCGGCCCAACTCGCCACCGTGGAACGCCATATGAAGGAGGCGCTCGCCGCCGGCGCCCATGCCGCGTACGGCGGGCCCGCATCCCTCCGGCCTCCGTACGTCCACCCCGTCGTCCTGGTGAACGTCCCGGAGGACTCCCCCGCCATGCGGGAAGAGACCTTCGGCCCGCTCGTCGCGGTCAATGCCGTCGCCGATCTCGACGAGGCGGTCGCTCGCGCCAACGCCGGGACCTACGCCCTCGGTGCGGCCGTCTTCACCGCCGACCGCCGCCGCGGACTCGCGGTCGCCGAACGCCTCGCCTCCGGCGCGGTCTCGGTCAATTCCGTCCTCGGCTTCGCCTCGGTCCCCGCACTCCCCTTCGGCGGCTCCGCCGACTCCGGCCACGGCCGCATCCACGGCGCCGAGGGCCTCCGTGGCTTCGCCGCCCCGCACTCCCTCACGGTCCGCCGCTTCCGGCCTCCGGTGGACCTGACGTCCTTCACCTCGTCGCGGCGCCGGGCGGAACGCGCCGTCGAACTGGGGAGGCGGCTGCACGCGCGCTGGTGAACTGCCGACGGCAGCCCCCTGGCGGGCCTTCGCCAGGGACGGCTGCGGGCTCGCTGGGGGCGCTGGGGCACAGGGGGCGCTGAGGGGGCGAGCTCACCGCCCCAGCAACGGCACCAAATACCTCCGCGCGAACCCCCGCGCCTGCTCATCGTCCTCCAGCGCAAAACAACTCACCGGATTGAGCAGAAAGGACACCGTAATCCGCACCATCAGCTCCGCAACGGCCGTCGGGTCCCCCTCCTCCCGGCCCTCCGTCCGCTGCGCCCTGCGCAGATGCGCCGCCAGGTACCCCCGCATCGCCAGAAACGACGGCCCGCTCTCCAGCGTGAGATACGGCAGCATCGTCTCCGGCTCCAACCGCATCAGCCCCCCGATCAGCGGATGCCCCCGGATCAGCCGGAGTATCGCGGCAAACCCCTCGACCATCCGCTCCTCCATCGTCGGCAGCCCGGCGACCGCCGCATCCACCTCGGCCACGAACAACCGGTACTCCCGCAGCAGCACCTGCTGCACCAGCTCGTCCTTGTTGCCCACCCGCCGGTACACCGTCACCCGCGACACCTTGGCCCGTTTGGCCACATCGTCCACGGTGGACCGCCGCAGCCCGAAGGTCATGAACTGCTCCCGGGCCGCATCGAGGATCGTGTCGGTCAGCGCATCCCCGGGCGGCGCGCCGGCCAGGGCCCGCGCCATCAACGACCCCGCGTCGCGGGCATCCACCCCGGCACCCGGCGCCGTGCTCCCCGTACTCCGTACGCCCATCGCTCCCGCCCCTTCCACCCCGTTCTCACGGCCTTCACGGCCCTCGCAGTCCTCGCTCGCGGACCGCTCGTAACAGAGACACTAACGGAATAACTTTGTCACTACGCCCTGCTCAGGAGGTATTCCATGGTCGGCCGACCCACCCCCGAACAGCGGGACTTCCGCACCGCGCTCCGTGCCTTCGCCCACCGCGAATGCGGCACCCGCGCCCAGCGCGACGCCCTCACGGCCGAGACCGGCGGTCCGCACAACCCTTCCCGGCCGCCCGCTGCGACGCGGAACCCGACCGGCTCTTCCCCCGCGAGGCGTCCATGGCGAAGCTGAAGGCCACCGAAACCGCCAAACGCGCGGCCCTGGAAGGCATGCAGATGATGGGCGGCTACGGCTGTGCGACGGAGTACGACATGGAACGCCATCTGCGCACGGCCGTGGTCTCCACCGTCTACGGCGGCACCAGCGAGATCCAGCGCGAGATCATCGGCAAGAGCTACGGCTTGTAGGCCCGGCCCGGTCGCCGCCGGTGGCTAAAGTGACGGTTTCCAGGGAGAGTTGGCGACTCAGGTGGCGTGCCCGTCCTGCGACGGGCTCCGGGACCAGGCGGGGGTGGCTGTGGGGCGGAACGCGCAACCGGGGCAGGTGATCGGGGGGCGGTACCGGCTCGTCTCCGACCTCGGATCCGGAGGGTTCGGACGGGTGTGGAAGGCCCGTGACGAAACCCTGCGGATCGATGTGGCGGTCAAGGAGATCTGGCTGCCTCCGGCGGTATCCGAGGCCGAGCAGGCCGAACGACTGGCCCGCGCCGCGCGCGAGGCCCGCAACGCCGCCCGGCTGCGCGACCATACGCACGTCGTCACGGTGCACGACGTCGTCGTGGAGGACGGTCTCCCCTGGATCGTCATGCAGCTGGTCGACGGCTGCTCCCTGGAGGAACACCTCGCCACGCACGGACCGCTGTCGGTGGAACATGCCGAGAAGGTCGCCCGGGCGCTCCTGCGGGCGCTCGGTGCGGCGCACGAGGCGGGAATCGTCCACCGTGACGTCAAACCGGCCAACGTCATGCTCACCAGGGGCGGTGATGTGCTGCTCACCGACTTCGGGATCGCGGTCCACCACACCGACACCGCGCTGACCACCACGGGGGCGATCATCGGCTCGGTGGAGTACATGGCCCCCGAGCGGGTGCGCGGCACCGACGGACTGCCCGCCGGCGACGTGTTCTCGCTGGGAGTGACGCTGTATCAGGCCGTCGAGGGCTTTTCGCCGTTCCGCCGGGGCACGCCCACCGGATGCATGGCAGCGGTCCTGTTCGAGGAGGCTCCGCCGTCGAAGCGGGCGGGCCGGCTCGCACCCCTCATCACGGCCCTCCTGGACAAGGACCCGGACCGGCGTCCGGACACGCGCGCGGCCCTGGCCCGGCTCGCGTCGCCGACGGTGCCCTGGACCGTACACCGTGCCCCCAGGGCCGAGGCGTACCTACGGATCGCCGGGGCCGTCCGGGCGCTGGCCGAGGCCCGGAGGGCCGAGGTCACGCGGACGGCCGGAGTCGTACACCGTCCGCCCAGGACGGAGGCCGAGTCCGTCGTCCCGACGACAACCGCACGGCCGCGGCCCGGCGTCACGACGAAAGCGGCACGGCCACGGTCCGGCGTCACCACGACAACCGCACGGCCACGGTCCGGGAAGGCGCTCCAGGTCACCGCGAGCATCGCGCTGGTGGTAGCCATCGCCATAGCCGTGACCCTCGTGCAGTCCCGCGGCGACACCGGCGACAAGACGGTCTGCGACAGGGCGTTTGAGGACATCGCGGTGTTCCAGCAGACCTATCCCTCGTTCACCACCGAAGACCGGGCGGCGAAGGCCGCAGCCGACCGGCTGGCAGCGGACCTCCGCGCCGAGCGGGCGAAGGCGAGCGATACGAACGTGAGCATCGCGCTCGGCAATTACGCAGCCGCCGCTCCGGAGGGGGCCGACGTCGGCGGCGGCGACCTTCGGACCCAGTTGTACGACTACCTCCTCACGGCATGCCAGAAGGTGGGCAGCACTCCCCGGAGTTCCTGAAACGATCAACTGCCCCTGCGGCTCGGAGAAGTCTCCCTTCCCTCCATCTCCTTCTCTCCCAACGGTTACCTAGAAGTAACCCCGGCTGATTGGATATGCGTCGCCGGTCCAACCCCCCTACCCCACAGGGAGTTCCCGTGTCGCACTCCGCGCTGCGTACGTCCCGAGCCGTCGCGATAGCCGCAGCCCTGGCCGCCGTCGCCCTGACCGCCGCGCCCTCCACGGCCTCGGCCGCCACCACCCCCCGTCTGAAGGTGCTGACCTACAACACCTTCCTCATGAGCAAGAACCTCTATCCCAACTGGGGCCAGGACCACCGCGCGCAGGCGATCCCGGACGCGGACTTCTTTCAGGGCAATGACGTCGTCGTTCTTCAGGAAGCCTTCGACAACTCCGCCTCCGACGCCCTGAAGTCCCGCGCCGCCGCGCAGTATCCCCACCAGACCCCGGTGGTCGGCCGCAGCAAGGACGGCTGGGACGCCACCGGCGGCGCCTACTCCGCCGTCACCCCCGAGGACGGCGGGGTGACGCTGCTGAGCAAGTGGCCGATCCTGCGCAAGGAGCAGTACATCTACAAGGACGCCTGCGGTTCGGACTCCTACTCCAACAAGGGCTTCGTCTATGCGGTGCTGGACGTCAACGGCACCAAGGTGCATGTCGTCGGCACCCACACCCAGTCCACCGACTCGGGCTGCAAGGCGGGCGAGGCGGCTGCCGACCGCGCCCGGCAGCTCAAGGAGATCGACGCCTTCCTCGACGCCAAGAACATCCCGGCGGACGAGGAGGTCATGCTCGCCGGCGATCTGAACACCGACTCCCACGGCGACGAGTACCAGGCCCTGCTCAGCAATGCCGACGTGGCCCCCGCCGACAGCCGCACCGGCCACCCGTACTCCTTCGACACCCAGGAGAACTCCATCGCGAAGTACCGCTACCCGAGCGATCCTCGCGAGGACCTGGACTATGTCCTCTACCGCAACGGCCATGCCCGTCCTGCCAGTTGGCAGAACACGGTGGTGAAGGAGGAGTCGGCGCCCTGGACGGTCTCCAGCTGGGGCAAGGACTACACCTACACCAACCTTTCCGATCACTATCCCGTGATCGGCGGCTGACCGGCGCAGGGCCGCCGCGGCCCGGCGGACAGGGAGCTCAGTGGTCGTAGACCGTCACGGCTATGCCCTGCCGGGTGAGCCGCTCGGATATCAGCGGCTCCACCCGGGACCACTTTCCACCCGCCAGTCCGCAGCCGATCCGCGGCATATGGACCGACGCCCCCAGCTCCCGGGCCTTGGCCGCCACCCTGCCCAGCCCCGCGTCGATGGCGTCATACCGCACCGGGACGCCCTTGCTGCCCGTCTTCATCCCCCGCTGCCCGACGACATTGGCCACCCACAGGCGCTCCCCGACCTGGACGAACTGGGCCGCGCCGAGGCCGAAGTCGTTCCCCGCGCGCCCGCGGTGCCAGCTGCGGTACGCCGCCTCGGGCTCCGGCCAGCGGCCGGAGAGGGCGAGGACGAATCCCTTGCCCCAGCCGCCGAGGTCGTTGCAGATGTGCGTGATGATCTTGACGCCCTTGCCCTGCGGCGCGCTGGCGTCCCCCTTGACGTAGGAGATCCCCGTTTTCTCAGTCATGTCTCCACGGTAAGGGCGACCACTGACAATCGGCCGGGGACGGAAAAGGGCGGCCGCGGAAGCCTCTTGGGCCTCCGCGGCCGCCCTCATTCCTCGGGCGCCCGGTGTTGTGGGGCTTACTTCTCCTGCTCGCGCTCCTTGGCGATCCGGGCCACCCGGCCGCGGACCGCGTACCAGCCGCCGACCAGCGCGGCGGCGAGGACCGGGATCAGCATCACGGTCTGGCGGCCGACGGGCTTGTCGAACCACATCAGCACGATGACGCCGAGCAGGAAGACGATGGTGGCGATGTCGGTGACCGGAGTGCCGGGGAGCCGGAACTTCGGACGCTCCACCAGCCCCGCACGGGAGCGGCGGACGAACACCATGTGGCAGATCATGATGGTGACCCAGGTGCTGACCACACCCAGCGCCGCGATGTTGATCACGATCTCGAACGCCTGGCCCGGCAGCCACGCGTTGAGCCCGACACCGAGCACACACACCGTGGCGGTGAGCATGATGCCGCCGTACGGCACCTGGTTGCGGTTCATCCGGCCGACGAACTTCGGCGCCGAACCGGCCGCCGACATCGAGCGCAGGATCCGTCCGGTCGAGTAGAGACCGGAGTTGAGGCTCGACATGGCCGCGGTCATCACGACGAGGTTCATGACATCGCCCGCGTAGGGCACACCGAGGTGGGACAGCACCGTCACGAAGGGGCTCTGGTCGCCGGTGAACTGGTTCCACGGCAGCAGCATCGCGAGCAGCACGACCGAACCGATGTAGAAGACACCGACCCGCCACATGATGGAGTTCACGGCCTTCGGCACGACCTTCGCCGGCTCGCTGGTCTCACCCGCGGTGACGCCGACGAGCTCGACGGCGGAGTAGGCGAAGACCACGCCCTGGAGCACGATCACGACCGGGAGCAGGCCGGTCGGGAAGAGACCGCCGTGATCCGTGATCAGGCTGAGGCCCGGTGTGTGCCCGCCGACCTTGTGGTGGGTGGCCAGCAGGAAGATGCCGATGAACATGAAGGCGACCAGCGCCGCGACCTTGATGATCGCGAACCAGAACTCCATCTCACCGAAGATCTTCACGGAGATCAGGTTGACCGAGAGCACGACGGCCAGCGCGATCAGCGCCATCACCCACTGCGGAACGCTGGTGAACAGGCTCCAGTAGTGGGTGTAGAGCGCGATGGCCGTGATGTCGGCGATACCGGTCGTGGACCAGTTGACGACGTACATCCAGCCGGCGACGTAGGCGCCCTTCTCACCCAGGAATTCCCGGGCGTAGGAGACGAAGGAGCCGGAGGACGGGCGGTGCAGCACCAGTTCGCCGAGGGCTCGTACGACGAAGAAGGCGAAGAGGCCGCAGACGGCGTAGGCCACGGCGAGGCCCGGGCCGGCGGAGTGCAGTCGGCCACCGGCGCCGAGGAACAGGCCGGTGCCGATCGCGCCGCCGATGGCGATCATGTTGATGTGGCGGCCCTTGAGGCCCTTGCTGTAGCCCGCGTCGCCCGCGTCCTGCTGTGCGCCGTTCCCCCCGGCAGATGGCCTGTGGGCTGTCTCAGTGACGGTTTCTGTGGTGCTCACTGCTGGTGGATCTCGCTTTCAAGGCAGAGCCGAGACCGAAACCCGCGGATCGCGCGGACGGCCGACGGCACACCTTCCCCGATGACCGCCGCCCCGTCTGTGGGCAAGATCACATGGCGTAAAAACCTTGTAGGAAGTGACGGTATTTCTCCTCGATCACCCGGCGGCGCAGCTTCAGCGAGGGAGTCAGCTCCCCTGTTTCCGGACACCACTCCTCGCCCAGCACCAAAAATCGCTTGACCTGCTCGGTCCGGTTCAGGCGCGCATTCGCCGCCGCGACCGCACGTTCGGCCTCCTCGCGGACGGCCGGATGCGCGGCCAGCTCGGCGAGCGTGCCCTCGATGCCGTGGCGCGCCGCCCAGGCCGGGGCCAGCTCCGCATCCAGCACCAGCAGCGCGACCAGATACGACCGGCCCTCGCCGTATGCCAGGGCCTGCCCGATGAGCGGATGCTCCTTGAGGGTGTTCTCGACCAGCGCGGGCGAGACGTTCTTGCCCGTGGAGGTCACGATCATTTCCTTCTTGCGGTCGGTCAGCCACAGGAAGCCGTCCTCGTCCACCCGCCCGATGTCACCGGTCGCGAACCAGCCGTCGGCGTCGGTCACCGGCTCGACCGAACCGTCCCCCCGCAGATAGCCGTCGCACACCGTGCGCCCGCGGACCTCGATCTCGCCGTCCGGGGCGGTGCGCACCTCCAGGCCGTCGATCGGACGGCCGACCGAGCCCAGCCGGAAGGCGCCGGGGCTGTTCGTCGTGGACACGCCCGCCGTCTCGGTCAGCCCCCAGGCGTCCATGATCACCACGCCCAGACCGGCCCAGAACCGGACCACATCGGGCGGCATCGGCGCCGAGGCGCTCGCGGTCCACACCAGCCGGTCGAATCCGGCCAGCGCCAGCAGCGGATCCAGCACCTCGGCCTTGACCTGCGCATATGCGGCTTCCAGCGGATCGGAGGGCCGCTCGCCGCGCTCCTTGCAGGCCACATAGGCGCGGGCGGTCCCGGCTGCCGTGTCCACGGCCGCCCGCCGCTCCTCCGGGAGCCGCGCGAGCGCCGCCCGCACGGCCGCCGCCAGCTTCTCCCAGACCCTCGGGACGCCGAAGAACTGCGCCGGATGCAGCTCGCGCGCCGTCGCGGCGACCGCGGCCGGGTCGGCGCAGAGGTAGACGTGCGAGGCGCGGAAGACCGGCAGATAGATGCCGAGCATCCGCTCCGCGATATGGGCGAAGGGGAGGTAGCAGAGGTGCTCGACATGATCGGGCAGCTCGACGGCGGCATCCAGGGCCGTCGCGTTCAGGAGCACATTGCGGTGGCTGATCACGACGCCCTTGGGGTCGCCGGTGGTGCCGGAGGTGTAGACGACGGTGAGCGTGTCGGCCGCGGTCGACCGTCGCCATGCCGCCTCGAAGGTTTCGGCGTCGTGGAGCTGGGCGCCCCGGGCGGCCAGTGCGGCGTAGGTCGTCTGCCTGCCGGGCTCGTCGTGCCGGCCGGTCCCGTCCTCGTCCGGCTCGACGATCACCAGCTTTTCGAGCCGGGCCGTCGGATCGTCGAGCAGCGGCTGCCAGCGTTCCCGCTCGCGCCCGCCCTCCAGTACGGCGAACCGGGCCCTGCTGTGGCGGGCGATATGCGCTATCTGCCCGGGGGCGGCCGTGCCGTACACCGTCACCGGGACGGCGCCGAGGTGCACCAGGGCGAGGTCGCTGAGCCAGTGCTCGGGGCGGTTGCCCATCATGAGCAGGACGATCTCGCCGCGGCGGACGCCGAGCGCGCGGTACCCGGCGGCCAGTTCCGCGATCCGGTGCCGGGCCTCTGACCAGGTCAGGGTGTGCCAGCCGCCGGTCCCGCCGTCGCGCCAGGACAGCGCGGGCAGCGCGCCGTGGTCCTCGGCGTTGCGCAGCAGCAGGGCGGGCAGGGTCAGATCGTCGGGTGTGCCGGGCATGCGCAGGATCGTGGTCACGGCGGCCTCCTGAGGAGTGAGAGCCTGATCTGGTGAGTGCCTGATCTGCGGAGCAAGGGAGAGAAGGTTTCACACGAGTGGTGAGACAGCAATACTGTTGAACATGAAGGAGCCCGCCACCGACCTCACGGTCGACGAACTGGCCGCCCGCGCCGGCGTCACGGTCCGCACGATCCGCTTCTACAGCACGCGCGGACTGCTGCCCCCGCCCGAGATCGGCCCGCGCCGGGTCGGCCGTTACGGACCGGACCATCTTTCGCGGTTGGCGTTGATCGAGGAACTCCAGCACCAGGGCCTGACCCTCTCGGCGATCGAGCGCTACCTGGCACAGCTGCCGCCCGATCTGAGCGCCCAGGATCTGGCCATCCACCGTGCGCTGGTGGCGAGTTGGGTGCCGGACAAGGCGGAGGACACGACCCGCGACCAGCTGGAACGGCGGGCCGGGCGGGAGCTGACCGAGGAGGACCTCGACCGGCTGGCCGCGATGAGCGTGCTCGTACGGACCGAGGACCCGCAGGTCTTCCGGGTGGATCCGGGTCTGCTGCATCTGGGCACGCGGCTGCTGGACGTGCCGATCGCGCTGGAGTCGATCCTGGCGGCGCGCACCGTCGTCATCGAGCACACCCGCTCGGCGGCGCGGGAGCTGAGCCGGCTCTTCAAGGACGAGGTATGGGGTCCGTACCGGGAAGGCGGGCCGGATGCCGAGGAGATGGCGCGGATGAAGTCGCTGTCGGCGCATATGCAGCCGATGGTGGTGCAGGCACTGGTCACCGCCTTTCAGAGGTCGATGAAGCAGGAACTGCGGGAGTGGTTCGGCGAGAGCGCGGCGAACGATGCGAACGGCGGAAGCGAGGGGAACGGCGGGAGCGAGGAGAGCGGCAGGCGCGAGGGGTGAGGGGCGGGCCGCCGGGGCCCGCCCCTTCCCGGGCCGCGCTCAGTCGCCGAACGTCTCGCCCTTCTCGGCCTTCTCGACCAGCAGCGGCGACGGCGCGAACCGCTCGCCGT
This sequence comes from Streptomyces natalensis ATCC 27448, assembly GCF_000935125.1. Classification (GTDB taxonomy): domain Bacteria; phylum Actinomycetota; class Actinomycetes; order Streptomycetales; family Streptomycetaceae; genus Streptomyces; species Streptomyces natalensis. The sequence continues at coordinate 136,753 of NZ_JRKI01000034.1, forward strand.
ACGCCGCCTCCAGCTCACGGGCGCGGGCCACGAAACCGGGCGGACCGACGCGGTCCTCGTGCCCCGGCCCGCCCTGGTATCCGTTGATGTACTGGAGGACGCCGCCGGTCCAGCCGGGGAAGCCGATGCCGAAGATCGAGCCGATATTGGCGTCGGCCACCGAGGTCAGCACGCCTTCCTCGAAGCAGCGGACGGTGTCCAGCGCCTCGGAGAACAGCATCCGCTCCTGCATGTCGAGGAACGGGATCGCGGCGCCCTCCGTGCCGAAGTGCTCGCGCAGGCCGGGCCACAGACCGGCCCGCTTGCCGTCGTCGCCGTAGTCGTAGAAACCGGCTCCGCCGCTGCGGCCGGGCCGCCCGAACTCGTCCACCATGCGGTCGATGACGGCATCGGCCGGATGCGGCTGCCAGCTGCCCCCGGCTTCCTCGACGGCCCGCCGGGTCTCGTTGCGGATCTTGCGCGGGAGGGTGAGGGTCAGCTCGTCCATCAAGGAGAGCACCTTGGCCGGATAGCCGGCCTGGGCGGCGGCCTGTTCGACGGAGACCGGATCGAGGCCCTCGCCGATCATCGCGACGCCTTCGTTGATGAACTGGCCGATGACCCGGGAGGTGAAGAAGCCCCGGGAGTCGTTGACGACGATCGGCGTCTTCTTGATCTGCCGCACCAGGTCGAAGGCGCGGGCCAGCGCCTCGTCGCCGGTGCGCTCGCCCTTGATGATCTCCACCAGCGGCATCTTGTCGACCGGCGAGAAGAAGTGCAGACCGATGAAGTCCCGGTCGCGCTCGACGCCTTCGGCCAGCAGCGTGATGGGCAGGGTAGAGGTGTTGGAGCACAGCAGCGCGTCGGGGGCGACGATGTGCTGGATCTCCTTGAACACCTTGTGCTTGAGCGCGATGTCCTCGAAGACCGCCTCGATGACGGTGTCGCAGCCCGCGAGGTCCTGCGGATCGGCGGTGGGCGTGATGCGCGCCAGCAGCTCGTCGCGCTGGGCCTCGGTCGTACGGCCCCGGGACAGCGCCTTGGCCAGCAGCCCCTCCGAGTACGCCTTGCCCTTCTCGGCCGCTTCGAGGGTGACGTCCTTGAGGAGGACCTGCATTCCGGCCCGGGCGCAGGAGTAGGCGATGCCCGCGCCCATCATGCCGGCGCCGAGGACGGCGACCTTCTCGACCTGGCGGGGCGCGATGTCCTTGGGGCGGTTGGCGCCGGAGTTGACGGCCTGGAGGTCGAAGAAGAACGCCTGGATCATGTTCTTGGAGATCTGGCCGGTGACCAGCTCCACGAAATAGCGCGCCTCGATGGTCTGGGCGGTCTCGAAGTCGACCTGGGAGCCCTCGACGGCGGCCGCGAGGATATTGCGCGGCGCGGGGTAGGGCGCGCCGTTGAGCTGCTTCTTGAGGTTGGCGGGGAAGGCCGGGAGGTTGGCCGCGAACTTCGGGTGGGCCGGCGTGCCGCCGGGGATCTTGTAACCCTTGACGTCCCAGGGCTGCTGGGACTCCGGGTGGGCGTCGATGAACTCCCGTGCCTTGGTGAGCAGTTCCTCGGGGGTGTGGGCTACCTCGTGGATCAGCCCGTTGTCCTTGGCCCGGACGGCGTTGTACTGGGTGCCCTGGAGCAGCACCTTCAGCAGGGCGTCGGTGATGCCCAGGAGGCGGACGGTGCGGGTGACGCCGCCGCCCGCGGGCAGCAGTCCGAGGGTGACCTCGGGCAGGCCGATCTTGGTGCCGGGGGTGTCGAGGGCGATGCGGTGGTGACAGGCGAGCGCGATCTCATAGCCACCGCCCAGCGCCGCGCCGTTGATGGCGGCGACGACCGGCTTGCCGAGGGTCTCGATACGGCGCAGATCGCGCTTGATGCCGTTGCCCGCCTCGAAGGCCGACTGCGCGTGCTCAGGTGTGACGGCGATCAGCTCGCGCAGGTCGCCGCCGGCGAAGAAGGTCTTCTTGGCAGAGGTGACGATGATGCCGCGGATGCTGTCCTTCTCGGCCTCCAGGCGGTCGGCGACCGCGGTGAGGGAGGTCTTGAAGGCGTTGTTCATGGTGTTGGCGGACTGGTCCGGATCGTCCAGGACCAGGGTGACGATGCCGGTCTCGTCCTGTTCCCAGCGGATGGTCGACGAGGCAGCGGATTCACTCATGGGTGCGTACTCCGTAGTGGGGTGGGACGAGGGTCAGAGGCGCTCGATGACGGTGGCGATGCCCATACCGCCGCCGACGCAGAGGGTGGCCAGGCCGTAGCGCTTGTCCTGCCGCTCCAGCTCGTCGATGAGGGTGCCCAGGATCATGGCGCCGGTCGCGCCGAGGGGATGGCCCAGGGCGATGGCGCCGCCGTTGACGTTGACCTTGTCCAGGCTCAGGCCCATGTCCTTTGCGAAGCGCAGCACGACCGCGGCGAACGCCTCGTTGATCTCGACCAGGTCGATGTCGTCGATGGTCAGCCCGGCCTTGGCGAGGGCCTTGCGGCTGGCGGGCGCGGGGCCGGTGAGCATGATCGTCGGCTCGGAGCCGGAGACCGCGGCGGAGATGATCCGGGCGCGCGGGGTCAGGCCGTAGCGCTCGCCGACCTCCTTGGAGCCAATGGCGACCAGCGCCGCGCCGTCCACGATGCCGGAGGAGTTGCCCGCGTGGTGGACGTGGTCGATCTTCTCGACCCAGTGGTACGTCTGGAGGGCGACCGCGTCGAAGCCGCCCGCGTCGCCGATGGCGGCGAAGGAGGGCTTGAGGCCGGCCAGGCTGTCGGCGGTGGTGCCGGGGCGCAGGTGCTCGTCGTGGTCGAGGACGACCAGGCCGTTGCGGTCGCGGACGGGGACGACGGAGCGCTCGAAGCGGCCGTCCTTCCAGGCGGCGGCGGCCCGCTCCTGGGAGAGCGCGGCGAACTCGTCGACGTCGCGGCGGGAGTAACCCTCGATGGTGGCGATCAGGTCGGCGCCGATGCCCTGGGGGACGAAGCCGGTGTCGAAGTTGGTCATCGGGTCCGCGAACCAGGCGCCGCCGTCGGAGGCCATCGGCACCCGCGACATCGACTCCACACCGCCCGCCAGGACCAGGTCCTCCCAGCCCGAACGGACCTTGGCGGCGGCCATGTTGACGGCTTCGAGACCGGAGGCACAGAAGCGGTTTTCCTGGACGCCGGCGACGGTGTCCGGCAGCCCGGCGGCGATCGCCGCGATCCGCGCGATGTCGGAGCCCTGGTCGCCGACGGGGCCGACGACGCCGAGCACGATGTCGTCGATGGCGGCCGGGTCGAGCCCGGGGAAGCGGGTGCGTACTTCGTGGATCAGGCCGACGACCAGGTCGATCGGCTTGGTGCCGTGCAGTGCGCCATTGGCCTTGCCGCGGCCGCGCGGGGTGCGGATCGCGTCGTATACGTACGCTTCGGTACTCAAGTCAACAAGCCTTTCGGAGGAGGTCCAGGAGGGGGCGGGGCGGGCGGCGGGACCGGGGCGGCCCCCGGTCAGCCGAGCAGGGAGCGGCCGATGATCTCCTTCATGATCTCGGTGGTGCCACCGTAGATCGTCAGGATGCGGCCGTCGGTGAAGGCCCTGGCGACGCGGTACTCGGTCATATAGCCGTAGCCGCCGTGGAGTTGGAGGCAGCGGTCGGCGACGCGTTTTTGCAGCTCGGTCGCCCACCACTTGGCCATCGAGGCGTGCACCGCGTCCAGTGCACCGGCCGCGTGGTCGGCGATGCAGCGGTCCAGGAAGGCGCGGGTGACGGCGCATTCGGTGGCCATTTCGGCTATCTCGAAGCGGATGTGCTGGAGCTTGGCCAGCGGCCGGCCGAACGCCTCGCGCTCCTTGACGTACTGCGTGGTGATCTCCAGCAGATACTCGGCGGCGGCGATCGCGGCCACGGCGATGCCCATCCGCTCCTGTGCGAGATGGGTCATCAGATGGATGAAGGCGCCGTTGAGCTCGCCGAGGAGGTTTTCCTTGGGCACCCGGACGTCGTGGAAGAAGAGCTCGGCGGTGTCCTGCGCCTTCTGACCGATCTTGTCCAGGTTGCGGCCGCGTTCAAAACCCGCCATGCCGCGCTCGACGACCAGCAGGCTCAGGCCGTGCGCACCGCCCTCGGGGGTCGTCTTGGCGACGACGATGACGAGGTCGGCGAGGATGCCGTTGGAGATGAAGGTCTTGGAGCCGTTGAGGAGCCAGTGGTCGCCGCGGTCCTCGGCGCTCGTGCGGATCCCCTGGAGGTCGGAGCCGGCGCCGGGCTCGGTCATGGCGATGGCCGTGATGGTCTCGCCGCTACAGAAACCGGGCAGCCAGCGGCGCTTTTGCTCCTCGGTGCCCAGGGTGGTCAGGTACGGGCCGATGATGTCGTTGTGCAGGCCGATGGCGAGGCCGGGGGCGCCGGCCCGGGTGAACTCCTCCGCCAGTACGGCGCTGTAGCGGAAGTCCGGCTGCCCGCCGCCCCCGTACTCCTCGGGCACTGCCATGCCCAGCAGGCCCTGACGGCCGGCCGCCCGCCAGACGTCCCGGCTGACGATGCCGTCCTTCTCCCACTGGTCGTAATGTGGCGTCACCTCCTTGGCGAGGAAGGTGCGGACGGTCTCCCGGAAGGCCTCGTGGTCCTCGGTGTAGATCTGACGCGGCATGGCGGTCATCGCTGCGGGCCCTCCTCAGAGCCAGTTCTTGACGGTCTCGATCAGCTGGGCGGGCTCGGGTCCCACGGGGTGGACGTTGAGCATCGTCACGCCCGCCTCCCGGAAGGCGGCGATCCGCTCGCGGACGTATCCCTCGGGACCGCACAGCGACATCAGCTCGCAGAATTCGTCCGGCACGGCGGCCTCGGCCTCCCGTTTCTTCCCGGCGAGGTAGAGCTCCTGGATGGTGTGTGCGGCCTCTTCGTAGCCGTACGCGATGGCGAGGTCGTTGTAGAAGTTCTTGCCCTTGGCACCCATGCCGCCGACGTACAGCGCGATCAGCGGGCGGGCCAACTCCCGTACGGCTGCGGCCTCTTCGCCGATCGCCAGCAGGCCCCCGGCGACCGTCCGGAGCGGCCCGAGGGCCGGGTCGCGGCGGGCGGTGCCCTCGGCCAGCGGGGTGCCCCAGACGTCCTTGGCCTTCTCCGGGAGGAAGAGGGTGGGCAGCCAGCCGTCGGCGATCTCGGCCGTCATCCGGACGTTGGCGGGGCCGAGGGCCGCGACGTACACGGGGATCTCGGGACGCACCGGGCGGGTGAGGATCTTCAGCGGTTTGCCGAGCCGGCCGCCCTTCTCCGGGGGCAGCGGCATATCGGTGATGCCGTGGTGGTCGATGGTTTCGCGGCGCCAGATGCGGCGGCACAGGTCGATGGTCTCGCGGGTGCGGCCCAGCGGTTTGTCGTACGGCCGGCCGTGCCAGCCCTCGACGACCTGTGGTCCGGAGGCGCCCAGGCCGAGCAGCGCGCGGCCGCCGGAGACGGCGTCGAGCCCGGCGGCGGTCTGGGCGATCAGGGCGGGGGTGCGGGAGTAGACGTTCAGGATCGCCGAGCCGATCTTGGCGCGCTCGGTGCGGGCGGCGAGGAAGCCCATGATCGTCGGGGAGTCGAAGCCATAGGCCTCGGCGACCCAGATGGCGTCCAGTCCGGCGCTTTCCAGGGCGGCGACTTCTTCGGCGGCGCGCCGGGGGTCGCCCGCGTACTGGAGGGTGGTGGCCAGTTCCATCAGCTGTCCGCCTCCTGCGGCTCGGTGCGGGCCGGGCCGGCGGCCAGGCCCGGGATCTGCCAGTCGCGGGCGATGTCCTCGGTGTCCGCGCCGGGCCGTGCGGGCGGGGTGCGCACCGCGCCCGGTGTGAGCGAGAAGCGGGGCGCGGGGGCGGGCTGGGTGAGGCCGCCGTGGTCGACGAAGGTGCCGCGGGCGGCGAGATGCGGATGCTCCGGGGCCTCGCGCAGGGACAGCACGGGCGCCACGCAGGCGTCCGACTCCTGGAAGACGGCGGTCCACTCGTCGCGGGTACGGGTCTTGAAGCGGGCGGCGATGGCGGTGCGCAGCTCCCCCCAGGCGGCGAGGTCGTCGCGGCTGGGGGCGTCGTCCGCGATACCGAGCAGGCGGATGAATTCGGCGTAGAAGCGCTTTTCCAGAGCGCCGACGGCCATATAGCCGCCGTCCGCCGTCTCGTACGTCCCGTAGAACGGGGTGCCGCCGTCGAGGAGATTGGCGCCGCGGCGGTCCTGCCAGCCGCCGGCGGCCAGCATGCCGTGGATCATCGCCGTCAGATGGACCGTGCCGTCGACGATCGCGGCGTCCACGACCTGGCCGCGGCCGCCTTCCGTGCGGGCGTACTGAAGGGCCGCGAGGACGCCGATGACCAGATAGAGCGAGCCTCCGGCGTAGTCGCCCATCAGGTTGGCGGGGACGGCGGGCGGGCCGTCGGACGGGCCGATCATGCCGAGGGCGCCGGTGATGGCGATATAGCCGATGTCGTGCCCGGCGGTGTCGGCGAGCGGGCCCTGCTGGCCCCAGCCGGTCATCCGCCCGTAGACCAGCCGGGGGTTGCGGGCCAGACACTCCTGGGGGCCGACGCCGAGACGCTCGGCCACGCCGGGCCGGTACCCCTCGATCAGCACATCGGCGCGCTCGGCCAGATCGAGGACCCGGGCCGCCCCTCGGGGGTCCTTGAGGTCCACCAGCACCGAGCGTTTGTTGCGGTTGGTGACGTCGCATGCCGGATCGATGCCCAGTCCGGCGCCGCCGGGCCGGTCGACGCGGACCACATCGGCGCCGAGGTCGGCCAGCAGCATGGCCGCGAACGGGCCGGGGCCGATGCCCGCGAGCTCCACCACCCGCACGCCGCTCAGCGGGCCGTTGCCTGAGTCTGCCATCGCACCCCCGGTCCTTCCGCCGCACGCCGGAAACGACTGTGACACTTCTGATGTAACACTCGTGATGTTAAGAACGTGTTCCACTTTCCACAAGCCCCCCATGAGCACTTTCCGCGCGCTCGCGACATCTCTGCGTACCGTCCGCCGGCCACCGGCCGACCACCGCAAAAGGCCCGCGCCGACGAGGTCCAACCGCCCTCGCCGTCACGGGCCTTTGCGCGCCTGTCTCCGCTGCGCCGCTATCCCCCGTCGAGCTCGGCGATGAGCTTCTTGGGGGCTATGACGCGATAGGACTCCTCCGTCCAGTCACACAGCAGCTCGGCGGCCGGGGCGGCCGTCTCCGCCAGGGGGATGCGCACCCAGCCGGCCTTGCCCAGGCCGTAGCCCGCCGGCTCGGCGCCGGGTGCGGTCAGCGCATGGGCATGCGCCTCGGGCTCGGTGAGCTTGACCGTGATACCCGGCGGATGGCTGCCGTCCCCGACTCCGAGGAAGACGAAGACCTTTTTGTTGACCTTGATGACGCTCTCGCCCCACGGGAACTCCTCCACCGCTCCCGGCAGCCCCAGCGCGAACGTCCGCACCCGCGCCCGCACCGCCGCCGGCCCCGCCGCCTTCGCCATGCGCTCCTCCACGTCCGTCCCCCTCCCGCACCGCGCGGTGCCGTCCGCGGCGCCTTCCCCGCACGCCGCCCGATCGACTTCCACGCTAACCGCGACCACTGACAACGGCCCGCGGAGCGCCGGACGCAGGGCCGACGGAGGGACAATGCGCCCATGTCCTCCCCGCAACTCGCCGCCGCACTGTTCGACTTCCACAACGGACAGGGGCCCCGTCAGTTCACCGAGCTGGCGCTGGCCCTGCTGCTGTCCTCGCTCATCGGCCTGGAGCGCGAGTCCCGGCAGAAAAGCGCCGGGCTGCGGACCCACACGCTGGTCGGCGTGGGCAGCGCGCTGTTCATGGAGGTGTCGATCCACGGCTTCGGCGCGCTGCTCGGCCACGACGGCGTGGCGCTGGACCCCTCCCGGGTCGCCGCACAGGTCGTCTCGGGCATCGGCTTCATCGGCGGCGGGCTGATCTTCGTCAAGAAGGATGCGGTCCGCGGCCTGACCACGGCCGCCACCATCTGGCTGACCTGCGCCATCGGCATGGCATGCGGCGGCGGACTGCCCCTGCTGGCGATCGGCGCGACGGCGGTGCACTTCCTCATCGTCCGCGGCCTCACGGTCATCTCGGACCGTATAGGACCTGCGCCGTCGTTCGCCCAGGTGGAGCTGCGGCTGACCTACCGTCCCCAACACGGGCTGCTGGGGGCGATATTGGAGAACTGCACCGGCAGCGGCTTCCGGGTCACCGACGTCCGGGTGGAGACCGGTCCGGCCGGCACCGACGACGCGCGGTCGGCCGCCGAGGTACTGCTCCGTCTGGAGGGCACCGGCACGGCATACCCCCTGGTCGAGGCGCTGACCGAGCTGGACGGCGTACGCGGGGTGGCGCTGGGACGGCAGGACGACAGCACGGAATGACCCGCCCCCGCCCCGCCGTACGCACCAGGGACCTGGGCCCGCTCACCCCGGACCGGACGGCGCCTCCTCGGGCAGCGGCCCGGATCCCCCGGCCTCGGGCACCAGATGGTCCTCGGGCCCATCGCGGTCGACCAGACGGGCCAGCCGCCGGGGCACATCCCCTCCCACCAGCACGATGACCAGGAACGTGAGCCCGAAGGTGAGCACCGCCAGGGCCCGCCCCAGGGGCATCCCCTCCGCGAGCCGCGCCCCCAGGACAGGGGCCACCGCCCCGCCGAGGGCCCCTACGTTGTAGACGAAGCCGAGCGAGGCGGCGCGGGTCGCGGTCGGGAAATGGCCGGCGATGTACTTCGGCAGAATGCCGGAGATCCCTTGACTCAGTGCCAGCAGCCCGAAGAGCAGCACCCCCAGCCCCACCAGGCTGCGCTGGACCGCGAACACCGGGAAGACCAGGGCGAGGGACGCCAGCAGGGTGCCGACATACGCCCGCCGGGTCCCGAACCGGTCCCCCACGAAGCCGGCCAGCCAGCAGCCCGCCATGGTGCCGAAACCCGCGGCGAACATCACATCGGTGACCTGCGCGGGCGCGTAGTGGAGGTCGGTCTTCAGATAGGTCGGCAACAGCGCCTGGATCGGCCAGCTGTACAGGAAGGCACAGAACACCGTCACCATCAGGGCGATATGGCGCAGCCAGCCCTTACGGCCGCCGAGCTGCGCCGCGAACGCGATCAGGCACAGCGCCGCGAGGAGCGACAGCCAGGGGACGTACCCCTCCCCCACGGGCGTGAAGACACAGAACAATGCGCCCGAGGCGGCAACCGTCAGGGCGGCGTTGCACCAGGAACGCAGCCGGCCGGTGAACAGCGAACGGAACGGATTCGGGCGTTCCGGCCGCGCGCCGGAGGCGGCCGCGCCGATCTCGGCCTGCCAGTCGGCCGCCTCCGGCAGCGATCTGCGCACCCACAGCGCCACCAGGACGGGCAGCACACCGATCCAGAACATCCAGCGCCAGCCCCAGTGCGGCACCACCCATCCGTAGAGCTCGGCGGCGAGGATGCTGCCGCCCGGGTAACCGGAGATCAGGAATCCGGAGGCGCGATTGCGCAGCCTGGTGGGCCAGCTCTCCAGCACATACGTCACGCTGGCGCTGTACTCCCCCGCCATCCCCAGGCCGATCACCAGTCGCGCGATGAACAGGCTGGTGTAGCCCCAGGCAAAACCGCAGGCGAAGGTGCCCAGCGAGTAGAGCAGGATGCTGGTGATCATGGCGGATCTACGGCCGTAGCGGTCGCCCATCGCGCCCAGGACGGCGCCGCCCAGCCACCGGGTGATGAAGGCCCCGGAGATGAGCGAGGCGGCGGTGGCCGTGCCGAGGTGGAACTCGTCGGCGATCTCGGTCAGGACGAGGGTGATCAGGACGAAGTCGAAGCCGTCGAGGAGATAGCCGATCCAGGCGGCGAACAGCGCCTTCCACTGGCGCGGGGTCGGCTCCCGGTACCAGGGCGGCGCGCCGTCGGGAGCGCCGGAGGGTCCGGGACCGCCGGGAGTTCCGGGACGTTTCGGGGGCCGCGTCGTCACAGCAGTCCTGCCTCCTCCTGCTGTTGCACCTCCCCGAATCTGAGCGCGCTCCGACGCCGTGTCAAGACCACGCGCCGCCGGGAGAACTCCTCGCTCAGCCGTCAATGACACGGCCGAAGAGGTTCATTGACGGGGCGTCGCCGACGTGCTTAGGGTCCGGACCTCAGATCGAGAGGATGCGCGATGCAACGGCAGGACACCTCCGGAAGGGCCCATGATCTGGTCCTCTACGGCGCCACCGGGTTCGCCGGGACGCTGACCGCCGAGTATCTGGCCCGGCACGCCCCCACCGGCCTGCGCTGGGCGCTGGCCGGGCGCAACACCGCCAAACTGGAGCGGCTGCGCGACCGCCTGGCGGGTATCGACCCGGCCTGCGCCGCCCTGCCGCTGCTGCACGCCGACAGCGGCGACGCCGCCTCGCTGCGCGCCCTCGCCAATGGCACCCGCGTCCTGGCCACGACCGTCGGCCCGTATCTGCTCCACGGCGAGCCGCTCGTGGCCGCCTGCGCCGCGGCCGGTACGGACTACGTGGACCTGACCGGTGAGCCCGAATTCATCGACCGGATGTATCTGCGCCACCACGAGACGGCCCGCGCCTCCGGGGCCCGCCTGGTGCACTCCTGCGGCTTCGACTGCGTTCCGCACGACCTGGGGGTGCAGTACACCGTCGGCCTGCTCCCCGAGGGCGTACCACTGCGCATCGACGGCTTCGTCCGGGCCGGCGCCGCCTTCTCCGGCGGCACGCTGTCCTCCGCGCTGACGGCCCTCTCGCGTCCGCTGGCGATGGCTCAGGCCGCCCGCGAGCGCCGGAAGGCGGAGCCCCTCCCGGTCGGCCGGACGGTCCGGGCGCCGCTCGGCCTGCCCGTCAAGAGCGCCGAGACGCGTGTGTGGGGCGTGCCGCTGCCGACCGTGGACCCACAGGTGATCGCCCGCTCGGCGGCCGCTCTGGAGCGCTACGGGCCGGATTTCCGCTACCGCCACTACGCCGGGGTGCGGCATCTGCCGGTCGCGGTGGGTGGCGTCCTGGGGGCGGGTGCGCTGGCCGCGCTCGCCCAGGTGCCGCCCGCGCGGCGCTGGCTGGCCGGGCGCGTCGAACCGGGCGAGGGGCCGAGCGCCGAGCGGCGCGAAAAGAGCTGGTTCGCGGTGCGCTTCGTGGCGTCCGGCGGCGGCAAGCGGCTGGTCACCGAGGTGTCGGGCGGAGATCCGGGCTATGACGAGACGGCGAAGATGCTCGCCGAATCGGCGCTCTGCCTCGCCTTTGACGATCTGCCGGAGACCGCGGGCCAGGTGACGACGGCGGTGGCCATGGGGGACGCGCTGACGGCCCGTCTCCAGAAGGCGGGCATCACCTTCCGGGTGGTCCGGGGCTGACCCCCTGTGGCCGGGGGCTCAGGTGCGCGCCAGCGCCCGCCGGCACAGGGAATCGGCGGCCCGGGTGGTCTCCGGCAGGCGGTACGCGGCCGCCAGATGCAACGTGTGGGCGCATGCCTGGTCGAGACCCACGCGGTGCCCCACGGAGACGAACACCGGCTTGACGCCCGTCTGGGTACGCACCGCTCGTCCCACCTCCTCGCCCGCACCCTCGGCCCCGTCCCGGTCCAGCAGCGGCGAGGTGGCACCGCGCTCGGGGCCGGGCGGCTCGTAGCGGAAGGTGAAGGGATTTTTGGCGACCCCGATGGTCGGCAGTCCGGTCAGCACCCCCAGGTGGCTGGCCAGGCCGAAACGCCGCGGGTGCGCCAGCCCGTATCCGTCGCAGACCACCAGATCCGGGGTACGGGTGAGGCGGGTGAGGGCTTCGAGCACGGTGGGTATCTCCCGGAAGGCGAGCAGCCCGGGGACGTACGGGAAGGAGACCTGTCCGACGGCGGTGGCCTCGTCGACGACGGCGAGCGTTCGGGCGTCGAGGGCAACGGCAGCCGCGGCAACCACGTTCCGCGCGTCGTCGTAGGCCACATCCACCCCGACGACGGTGCCCGCGAACCCCGGCGGCGGGCCGGATTCATCGAGCCGCACACAGGTCCGCAGCCGGTCCTGGACGGCGCGTGCCTGGGCCTCGTCCGTCGGCCAGTGCCGCAGTTCGTCGTCACACGAGAAGGTGGGTTGAGTGTCCATGGTGAACGCCACGCTACCGAACCCCTGATCGGTCATCGGCCGCCGTCGCCCCGGTGGCCGCCGCTCCCGCCCCTTCCGTCCCCGAGGACCGTCATGACCGACGCTCTGCACTATCTGGACGCCCCGCCGCCCGCAGCCGGCTGCACCTGAGCACGGTGGACTTCTTCTCCCGTTACGACCTGCTCCTCGCCCCGGTGAGCCAGGTGGCGCCCTTCGAGGCGGAACGGGAGTACCCGGAGGCGGTCGCCGGGCGGCCCACCGAGAGCTATCTGGACTGGATGCGCTCCTGCTACCTCATCTCCGTCCTGGGGGTGCCCGCGCTCTCCGTTCCGGCCGGTTTCACTCCCGGCGGCCTTCCCGTGGGGCTCCAGCTGATCGGCCCGCCGCGCGCCGATCTCGCCGTCCTCCAGGCCGGCCACGCCTTCGAGGGCGCCACCGGGCACGGACGGCGCCGCCCGGCGCCGCCGACGGCCTGACCTGTGGCGTTGTCTATATTGCGGGCATGTTCGTATTGGAGCTGACCTACACCGCCCCCATGGAGCGCGTCGACGCCGCCCTGGAGGACCATGTGACCTGGCTGAAGGCGCAGTATGCCGCGGGGCACTTCATCGCCGCCGGCCGCAAGGTCCCGCGCGACGGAGGCGTGATCCTCGCCACCGGAATGGACCGTGCGGCCGTCGAGCGCCTGGTGGCGGAGGACCCGTTCTCGGTCGCCGATGTGTGCACGTACCGGATCACGGAGTTCGTGGCGACCACGACCGCCCCTGCCCTGGAGGAGTACCGGGAGAAGCTGCCGTCCTGATGGCCGGCCATGGTCCGCACCGCCTCGCCCCGGGCCCGGCGTGCGCCGTTCGGGCGGCCGCGCCGGTCCCGGGCGGGGCGGCCGGTCGCCGCTAGAGGACGGCTTCCGGTGCGGGGCCGGCCGGGGTCGGGGCCGGGGCCAGCTCGGGCCAGCGGCCCCCGTTCTGCCAGTAGCCCCGGATCTCCTCCAGCTGGCGCCCCTTGGTCTCCGGCGCCATCGCGGAGGCGAAGAGCAGGGCGCAGAACGCGAGCGCACCGAGGCCGGCGAAGGTCCAGGCCGCGCCCGCCCAGGCCATCAGGGACGGGAAGAACTGGGCGATCAGGAGATTCGCCACCAGGTCGGCGGTGAGCATCACCGACGCCCCGGTGGAGCGCAGCTGGGCGGGGAACGCCTCGCTCGCATAGACCCAGATCAGCGATCCGAAGCCGAAGTTGAAGGCGGCGGTGAAGAGCAGGATGGCGCCGAAGCCCACCCAGGTCGCGGCGCCGTGCAGCTCGCCCATGGCGAAGACGACGGTCAGTACGGCGAGCATGGTGACCATCGTGCCGATGCCGGAGAGCAGCACCACCCGGCGGCCGAGCCGGTCGATGATGAGAAGGGCCAGCACGGTCGCGACCAGTGAGGCGAGCTCCACGAAGGACGGCAGCAGGAAGTTCTGCCCGTTGCCGGTGAAGCCCATTTCCTCGAAGATCTGCGGGCTGTAGTACGTCACGGCGTTGATGCCGGTGATCTGGCAGAAGAAGCCGAGGCCGATGACGAACAGCGTGGCGCGGGCGTACGGCGTGCGCAGCAGTGAGGACGCCGGGCCGCCGCTCTCCGCGGCGAGCGCGGCGCTCACCGCGGCCACCTCTGCATGCGCGTCGGCCTCCGGGTCGGTCGTCGCCATGACCTCGACGGCCTGCTGCGTACGGCCCTTGAGCACATACCAGCGCGGGGTGTCCGGCAGCCGGAGCAGCGGGATCATGACAAGTGCCGCGGGGATCGCGGACAGGCCGAGCATCCAGCGCCAGTGGCCGCCGCCGGACAGCCCCCAGTTCACGAAGTAGGTCAGAACGATGCCGGCGACGGTGGCCACCTGGTACGCGGCGACGGATGCGCCGCGGATGCGCGCAGGCGTCGATTCGGCGATATAGAGCGGGGCGGCCACGATCGAGATGCCGATGGCGACACCGAGCAAGAAGCGCACCACATCGAGCACGACGACGTTGGGCGCGCACGCGGAGAGCGCGACAAAGGCGGCGTACGAGCCGGCGACGATCAGCATCGCGGCCTTGCGGCCCAGGGCGTCGGCGAGCTTGCCACCGATCAGCGCACCGACGATGGACCCGAACACCAACACGCTGTTGACCAGGCCCTTTTCCGCCTCGGTGAGGTGGAAGTCCCTGCTGAGGAAGACCAGGGCGCCCGAGATGCTGCCGGTGTCGTAGCCGTAGATGACGCCGACCACGGCGCCGGTGAGCGCGAACAGTCTGCCGGTGCGGCGCGCGGCCTTGGGCGACGGCGGCTGGGGCGTCTCGGGGAGCGTGGCATTGGACATGGAGGGTCCTTTGTGCGGCGGAGCTGCCTTTGCTGCATGACTGATCTTGCGAGTATTCGGCGCCGTTCACGCAGTTGTCAACAGATGTGAGCCGCCGGTACACGCGCTGCATCCGGCACCCTTCGAGGCCACCCAAACAGCCTTATTCTGGACATTTATTACGCTCCGACACCCCTCACCCATCCGGCCTCCTCGCCACACATCTGCCGCACCCACCCTTTCGAGGGATTGGTCAGCAGCACGAACATGCGTACAGTCGATTGCAATGCAGGTAAAAGTTGCAGAATTACGCAGCGGACAAATTCTGGATTACGGGAGGGTGTGCGGTGGGCGAGACCTCGTACATGGCGCAGGAGCTGAACAGTCAGCCGGAGACCTGGCGGGAGGCGGCACGGATCGGGGCGGCGAAGGGACCGCTGCCCAAGGCGGGAGAGCGGGTGGCCGTGGTCGGATGCGGCACCTCGTGGTTCATGGCGCAGTCGTACGCGGCACTGCGCGAGGGAGCGGGCCAGGGGGTGACGGACCCGTTCGCCGCCTCGGAAGCGTTCCTCGGCACGGACCGCGCCTATGACGCGGTCGTGGCGATCACCCGCTCCGGCACCACGACCGAGGTGCTGCGGGTTCTCGACGCGGTCAAGGGCCGGATCCCGACGGTGACGATTCTCGGCGATCCCGAGACACCGGCGGTGGAGGTCTCCGACGAGACGCTCGCGCTGCCGTTCGCCGATGAGAAGTCCGTGGTCCAGACGCGGTTCGCGACGACGGCGCTGACGCTGCTGCGCGCGCATCTGGGAGAGGACGTCTCCCGAGCGGTGGGCGATGCGCAGGAGGCGCTTGCCGCTCCGGTGGAGCAGGAGTGGGTGGAGGCCGAGCAGTTCTCCTTCCTCGGCACGGGCTGGACGTTCGGCCTGGCCAATGAGGCGGCCCTCAAGATGCGGGAGGCGTCCCAGAGTTGGACGGAGTCCTACCCTGCGATGGAGTACCGCCACGGCCCGATCGCCATAGCCGCGCCCGGCCGGGTGACCTGGCTGTTCGGGCCGGCCCCGGAGGGGCTGGAGGACGATGTGGCGCGGACCGGCGCCCGGTTCGTCCGCCATGCGCGCGATCCGCTGGCCGATCTGGTGCTGGTGCAGCGGGTGGCCCTGGCCCGGGCGCGGGCCCGCGGACTGGACCCTGACAACCCACGCAGCCTCACCCGCTCCGTGATGCTCGACGCGGCGGCCGCCTCGTAGCAGCCCCGCTTCCCCTGAGACCAACTCACCCCGTCCGCAAGGGAGTCAGCGTCCCATGCCCCTCGTTCCGACCTCATCCATCGTCGACGCCGCACAGGCGGCGCAGGCCGGTGCCGCGGCGTTCAATGTCATCCATCTGGAGACCGCCGAGGCGCTCGTCACCGCCGCCGAGCGCACCGGCACCCCGCTGATCCTCCAGATCAGCGAGAACTGCATCCGCTACCACGGCAGTCTGCTGCCCATCACCCGCGCCTGCCTCGCCCTGGCCGAGAGCTCCACCGCCCCCATCGCGGTCCATCTCGACCACCTCACCGATACGGAACTGGTCCACCAGGGCGTCGCCGCCGGGGTGGGCTCGGTGATGGTCGACGCCTCGGCGCTCCCCTACGAGGAGAACGTCTCCACCACCGCCCAGCTCACCGGCTGGTGTCATGAGCGTGGTGTCTATGTCGAGGCGGAACTCGGCGAAGTGGGCGGCAAGGACGGTGTGCATGCGCCGGGTGTGCGCACCCGACCGCACGAAGCCCTGGCCTTCGTCCGGGCCACGGGTGTGGATGCGCTCGCGGTCGCCGTCGGCTCCTCGCACGCCATGCGCGAGCGCACGGCCGTCCTGGACAAGGACCTGATCGCCACGCTGCGGGCGACGCTTCCGGTGCCCCTGGTGCTGCACGGCTCCTCGGGCGTACCGGACGACGAGCTCCGCCGTGCCATCGCCGCAGGAATGACGAAGATCAATATCTCCACACATCTGGTGTCCGTCTTCACTCGGTCCATACGGCAGACACTCGGCGCGGACCCCTCGCTCGTCGACTCCCGCAAGTACGTGAAGCCGGCCCGGGAGGCGGTGGCCCAGGAGGCCGCGAGACTGCTGGAGGTCCTGAGCACTCCGGCGGCGGTCCCGGAGCAGCACGCCGCCCAGGCGCCGGCGCCCGGGTAGGTCGCAGCGGAACGCGGACGCCTGGTCCGGCCGGGCTCACGGGGGAGGGAGGAGACGAATTAGGCTCGCGCCATGAAGCGCCATGAACGGATGAACGCACTGCTCGAGCTGCTCGGCGACCGGGGCCGGGTGGATGTCGAGGAGGCGGCGACCGCACTGGAGGTCTCGGCCGCCACGATGCGGCGCGACATGGACGCCCTCGCCGAGCAGCAGCTGCTGACCCGCACGCGCGGCGGGGCGGTGCTCAGCTCGGTCGCGTACGACCTGCCGATCCGGTACAAGCACGGCCATCGGTCCGTGGAGAAGGACGCGGTGGCACAGGCCGCGGCGAACATGGTCGAACGGGGAGATGTGGTCGGGCTGAGCGGTGGCACCACGACCACGGCAATCGCCCGGGTGCTCGCCACCCGGCCGGATTTCGCGGAGGCGGGTCCGCAGCCGCATCTGACGATCGTCACCAACTCGCTCAATATCGCCAACGAGCTGGCGGTGCGGCCCCAGATCAAGATCGTGCTCACGGGCGGGGTGGCGCACTCACGGTCGTACGAACTGGTCGGCCCGTTCAGCGAGTTGGTGCTCCAGCAGATCTCGATCGACATCGCGTTCATCGGGGCCAACGGTGTGGACCCGACGATGGGGGCCACGGTGCACGACGAGGCGGAGGCGCGGGTGAACCGCCTGATGGCGGAGCGTGCCCGGCGGGCCGTGGTCGTCGCCGACTCGTCGAAGATCGGCGAACGCTGCTTCGCGAGGGTCGGCGACGCCGATGTCTTTGACACCTTCATCACGGACAACGGAGCGAAGGAGGCAATGCGGCGGGAGTTCACGGACCGCGGCCTGAGGGTGGTCACGGCCCGCCCGCCGGGCGACACGGAAGCCGGACCGGCTGCCGGATCGACTGCCGGACGCTGAGATACCGGCTGCCGGACGCAGAGTCAGCGCTGAGACGCCCGGCCGGGCCGGCAGCCGAGCAGGCGGGGGTGTTGATCAGATGCCGGCGGGCCGGTCGTGGATCGGCGGGGTTCTTCGGCGGCGTTGTTCGGCGGGTGCGCGGTCCTGCGCAGCACCTCACGACGTGCCGCACCACCACATGACACCCCGCCGCACCACGACGCACCACCACATGACACCCCGCCGCACCACGACGCATCACCATGTGACACCCCGCCGCGCCACGCCTCGTCTCCCCACGTCAACATACGGTTTATTGGCATGCCCTGCCAATGAATAGTTCCGTGACAGAGTGAGTGCCGAATGATCAGGGCGGCCACCCCGGTGCCCCGCACCGACGGCGAGGAGAGGCGGATGACGGCAGTGCGCGGCAGGCCCACGCTGACCGAGCGGCGGCGGCAGGAGACCCGGCTGGAGATCGCGGAGGCCGCGGCGGCGCTCTTCTCCGACCGGGGGTACGACGCCACGACGGTCGAGGACATTGCCTCGGCGGCCGGTATTTCGCTGCGCACCTTCTACCGCTACTGCGCGGCGAAGGAGGACGCGCTCACGCCCGTACTGACCGACGGCGTCGGTCAGCTCGTCGATCAGCTCGCCATCCGGCCCGTAGAGGAGCCGCTGACCTGCGCGGTGCAGGCGGCGTTCGACACCTCCACCTCCGCCCGGCGCCTCGCGGACGCGGAACGGGCGCGTCGGCTGATCCGCGTCATGGGCAGCGTTCCGGCGATCCGTATGCGGTGGATGGCGGCCGGGCGCGAGATGCAGGACCGGCTGGTGCCGGTGCTGGCGGCGCGTACGGGGGCGTCGCGGGACAGCCTGGAGGTGCGGCTGCTGGCGTCCGTGCTGATCGATGCAATCACCGTCGCCATGGAGCACTGGGCCCGCCAGGACGCACCGGAGGACGTCGCCGAGCTGACCCGCCGCGCGCTGGAGTTTCTGCGGATCGACGATCTGGGCGCGGCGAGCCGGGGCGACGGCGACCGGCCGTAGCCGTGTCCGTAGCCGTAGCCGTAGCCGCTCGGACGCCCTCGTGCAGCGGCCGTCTCCGTGCCGGTTCCCGGAAAACGGCCCCGGTCCGGTTCCGAAAACGTCGCGCTTGCGCCGCGGTGCGCCACCCACGGCTGACTTTCTCCGGCGGCCATGGACAATGGGGAATGAACGTGCGAAGGCCGAACCGGTCCGCAGGGGTCCGACAGGACAGGGATCCCGCGCCTCGGGCGTTCGCAGAAGTTTCAGACGGGACAACGGGGGAGAGACCGTGCGGAAGATCATCGCCATAGCACTGACGGCGGCGGCATGCGGCGCCTCGCTGGCGTTCACGGCCGGCCAAGCGGCGGCGGCCGACCACGGACCGCGGTGTGTGATGGTGCGGAAGAACTTCACCAAGGGCGAGTACCGCTATCTGCGGCTGACGAACCTGTGCGGCCGGCGCACCTCCTGCTACATCATCGTCATCCCGCATGCGAAGGACCCGCACGGCCGGCTGCTGAAGGGCCAGACCAAGGACGTCCGTTACGGGACGACGCAGGGCCCGAAGGCACTGTTCGTCAAGAACACGTCCTGCTCGACGGAAAGCCACTGAGAGAGCCACTGAGGCCGCCGCTTCCCTGGAGCCCGGTCCGACAGCGTCGTGATCGGCGTCCTCATCGGCACGGCACACGTCAGCCGGGTACGGCGATGCCGTCGAGCACCATCGACACATACTGCCGGGCGATCTCCTCGGGACTGTGCCGGCCCTCCGGGCGGTACCAGCTCGCGGCGACCCAGACGGTGTCGCGGAGGAACCGGTAGGTGAGCCGGATGTCGAGGTCGGTGCGGAAGGTGCCGTCGGCGACGCCGCGTTCCAGGGTGCCCAGCCATGCCTTCTCGAACTTCCGCTGGGAGTCGGTGAGATAACCGAAGCGCGGCTGGGCGGCGAGCTGCCGCGCCTCCTTCTGGTAGATGGCGACCGCGGCGCGGTGGCGGTCGATCTCCCGGAAGGACTCGGTGACCAGGGCATCGATGGTTTCCCTCGGTCCGAGGCCGGCGGCGAGTACGGCGTCATAGCCGCCCCACAGCTCGGTCAGGAAGGTGGACAGGATCTCGTCCACCATCGATTCCTTCGAATCGAAGTGGTAGTAGAGGCTGCCCGCGAGCATGCCGGCCTCGTCCGCGATGCGCCGGACGGTGGTGGCGTTGTAACCCTGCGCGGCGAACACCTCTGCCGCGATGGCCAGCAGTTCGCGGCGGCGCTCGGGGGACGCGTTCGCCGTCGTCGGCGTCTTCTTCTGCTTGCTCTTGGCTGTCGGCACGTGGACATTGTCGCTGCCCGCCCAGGCGTGACGGGTCCGGCCGGGCGTGACGGGAGTGGCGGGAATGGCGGTCCCGGAACGGCGGCTCTGGGGCACCTCCATTCCTGGGCGCCCCCTCCATATCTTTCACTAGTAAAACACCTGCTAATCTTCTCGGCATGGGGAAGCATGCCAAGCCCTCCGGGAAGTCACTGACCACCGCGCCCGACGGCGGGGCGCGGGCCCGTCCGCTGCCCCTCCGCAGCACCGTCCGGCTGCGCCGCCCCGTGGACATCTGGCACAAACCGGCGCTGAGCGCGGTGGTGGCCATGGCGGTCCCCGATCTGACGCTCTACGCGCTCGGGCGGCTGGATCTGATCCTCTACACCTCCGCCGGGGCGCTGTGCGCCCTGTACGCGCACGGTCTGCCGTACGCCGCCCGCGCCCGCACGCTGCTGTGGGTGGTGCTGGGCATGGCCGCGAGCCTCGGTATCGCGCTGACCGCCGCCTCGCTGACGGCCTCGGCGGCCGTCCTCGTCGTGCTCGCCTCGCTGCTCGCCGCCGCGCACAAGATGGCGTGCGAGGCGACCCGCATCGGGCCGCCGGGCAATCTCATCCTGACCTTTGTCGCGGCGTCCGCCTTCTTCGTGCCGCAGCGCCTCGGGCAGGTGCCGCTGCACATCGCCCTGGCGCTCGGCGCCGGCGCGCTCGCCTGGCTGGTGTGCATGGCGCCGGGTCTGGTACGGCCGCGGGGCCCGGAGCGGATCGCCACGGCGCGCGCCCTGGAGGCCGCCGCCGGGCTGCTGCGTACGCGGGCGGACGGCGGCGCCGAGAGCGACGGCGTGGCGCACGCCCGGCACACGACCGCGGCCGCCGTGAACGCCGCCTGGCACACCCTCTTCCTCGTCCCTGCGCGCACCCCCGCCCGGGCCGCGGCGCGCGCCGGCCTAGAGCGGCTGCTCGTACGGGCGGAATCGGCGCTCGGCGAAGGGGCGGAAGCCGGGGCGGATACGGAAGCGGAGCGGCTCCGGGAGTGGGCGCATCTGCTCCGGAGCGGCGGGCCGCTGCCGGAGGTGCCGTTGACGGCGGTGCAGGCCGAGGAGCTCGCGGGCGTCGTGGCGGAGGGGGCGGGGCCGGTGGGCGTCGGCTCGGCAGCGGCCGGGTTCGGCCTGCGGCAGCCCGCGCCCGGTGCGCAGCGCGGCGTGCGGGCCGTGCTGGCGCGGCTCGCGCCCGGGTCGCCCTTGCTGCCGATAGGGGCGCGGGTGGCGGCGGGGTGTGTGCTGGCGGGCTGGGCCTCGTTGGCGGTCGGCGTCGGGCATCCGTACTGGGCGGTGGTCACCGCGGCCTCGATCTACCAGGCCAACACCACGCTGTCGTGGCAGCGGGCGTTCCAGCGCACGGTCGGCAATCTGCTCGGCCTGGTGCTGTTCTCCGTGCTGCTGCCGCTGATCCACACCGGACCGCTCACGATGATCGCGCTCGCGCTGGCCTGCCAGTTCGGCGCCGAAGCCTGCATCACGCGGAATTACTGGCTGGGGTCGGTCTGGGTCACCCCCATGGCACTGCTGCTGACCGAATTCGGCGCCCGGCTGCCCGAGACGACACTGATCGCCGACCGCTGGATCGACACGGTGGTGGGCGCGGTGGTGGGGCTGGCCTGTTGTGTGCTGGTCACCAACCGGCGCGCCGCGGACCGTATCGACGCCGCGCTGGAACGGGTGACGGTCGCGGAGGCCGCGGCGCACCGGCTGCTCGCGGAGGCGCCCGCGCCCGGTGCGGACGACGCGCGGGAAACCGGGTGGGCGCGCGACCGGCTGGCGGGCTCCCTGGTGGAGCTGCGGGAGGCGGTGGAGGTGGCGGCCGGCGAGTGGTGGCAGCGGGCCCTGCCGGAGGAGCGCATCGCCCGCGCCGAACGGGGCGGGCATCGCACGCTGGCGGGCCTCGTACGGCGTCTGGAGACGCCGGCGTTGGCGGCCTGACCGCAGGCAACCGGGCGGCCGGGCAGCGGGGCGGGGCGGCGACGTCAGCCGGGCGTGGGGGTCCGGGCGGCGCGGCGGCATCTGCCGGGCGTACGGGGCCGGGCGCCCGCCCGGCCCCGCCCGGCGGCGGGCATCCCACGAAAACCGCCGCACGAGGGGCAGCACGAGAGGGGCACCACGTGAGACGCGGCACGCGGCGGGCACAATGAGTCCGTGGTCGGGGCCGCGAACCGAGCCGTGGTCGGAGCCGTGGCCGGGGCCGCGATCGGGGGGGCGGTCCGAGCCCGTCGCCAGGACCGACATCGAGAGGAGAGCGCGGGTGACCGAGGACATCGTCGCAGGGGTGCTGCGCCAGTGGCAGCAGGTGCACCCCGGGCTGGACACCGGCCCGATGGCGGTGATCGGGCGGCTCAACCGCTGTTCCGCGCTGTTGCAGCAGGCGGCCGATGCGCCGCTGCGCCGGGCCGGGCTGACCCGCCCCGAGTTCGACATCCTGGGCACCCTGCGCCGGATGGACCGCGAGCTGACTCCCGGCCGGATCGCCCGCGAGACCTTCGCCTCCGGGGCCGCGGTCACCAAACGCGTACGTCAGCTGGAGGCCCGCGGTCTGATCGCCCGCCGGCCCGACGACCGGGACCGCCGCGTCGCGCATCTCTCCCTGACCGACGAGGGCCGCAACACCATCGACCGGCTGCTGCCCGAACAGCTGCGGTACGAGGCGGCGTTGCTGGAAGGCATCGGCGAGGCGCGGCAGGAGGAACTGTCCGTGGCGCTGGGCGAGTTGCTGGTGGTGCTGGAGGGGCGGCTCGGCAGCCTGTTGGAGTGAGTGGCGGGCGGGGACGGTCGGGTGAACGGGCGAACGGGCGGTTCGCGTCCCGGGACCGCAAGCCGCACCCGGGACGCGAACCGACGCGCCCCTGGACGCGACCCGACGCACTCCGCCCCGGACTCAGACCGCCCCGTCCGCCGGGTCCTTCGGGAACGGCTCGTCGTTCCAGCGGAACCACGCCGCATCGTCCTCGATGTGCAGCAGGAACTCGGCCACCGGCCCGGTCGGCGCCACCAGCCGGACGCCCTCACAGGCCCGGTTGTAGGCGTCCTCCCAGGCCGTCATGCCGTCCGTCCCGCCGTCGATCGCGTCGACCAGCTCCAGCTCCCGGACGAAGTGCGGTCGTAGTTCTGGATAGCCGGGGCCGGGCGCGAACCTCCCGTTCAGCCAAGGGAAGTTGGCCTCGGTGACGGTGATCTCCCCGACCACTTCCGCCCCTCGCTCCACCCGCCACACTTCGCCAATGAACGGCATTGCCGCCTCCCCTGGGTCCTTCGGTGACATGCGCGGCGCGCGCCCGCCGACGGCGCGGTGGCACTCGGGCGCATGACGGTCGGACGACAGGATCTCAGACGGGGCGGACGCGGACGGGGGCTTTGTAAGGGCCGGCACAGGCTCCCGCGGGGAAGACAGGCCACAAGGAAGGCAGCCGTGGGGGAACGCGGACATAGGTTCGGACCTTCGCGGCAATGCTTGCATTTCGCATGTGTAAAGAGGGCATATCCTCGCATTCAAAGCCTGGTGATGCAGGTCACGTAGGAATTCGATGCACGATGACGATGACCAGCGCGTCCTATGCGTTGTACGGACAAGGAACCACACCGAACGAACGACACCGAACGTAAGGGAGCCGGCGATGTCCACCGTCATCGAGCAAGCCGTTCAGGCCCGTCTCATCGCGGCCGAACCGCAGTCGCGGGCGATCCCGGCAGCCCTTCGCTACGACCGCACCGACCCCCTCGCGGTGCATCTGGTGTTCCCGCCCGCCGCCTCGCTGGACGGCGCCGAGGTGGTGTGGACGTTCGGGCGCGATCTGCTGGCGGAGGGGCTGCGGCGGCCGGCCGGGGCGGGCGATGTGCGGATCTGGCCGTGTGGGATCGACGGTGTGGTGGTGGAGTTCCATGCCGCGGGCGGGATGGCCGTGGTGCAGTTCGCCGCGCGGGATCTGCGGCTGTTTCTGACCCGGTCGTACGCGGTCGTGGAGAAGGGCGACGAGGCGCGGCATCTGGATGTCGACGGCGATCTCGCCACGCTGTTGCGCGAGGCGTAGGCGACGGCCTGCTGCGCAAGGCGTAGGCAACTGCCTGGCCATGAGGCGTAGTCAGCGCGTCGCGTCGTCGCCGAAGAGGCGCGACAGATGCAGGTCCATCAGATGCATGGCCTGCTCCGGGCCGTGGACGTCCAGGAGCAGGTAGGTGGAGAGGCCGTCGGCCAGGCTGATCAGGAGCATCGCCTCGTCCTCGGTGGCCCTCTCCGGCGGGAGTTCGCCGCGGTCCGCGGCGCGGCGCAGTTGGTCGGCGAAGAAGCCGCGGAGCTTGGGGATGCCGCCCTTGGGGCCGGCGCGCAGGGTTTCGTCATGGACGGCCCGGTGGAAGAACGCGGCGCCGACCAGTGTGCCGGTGCGGCTCTCCTCGTCCAGCGGCAGCATCCCCCACAGGCAGGCGCGCAGCACCTCACGCGGGGTGGGGTCTCCAGGGAGGGCCTCGATGCGCTCGCGGATCCGGTCTTCGGCCAGCTGGTTGATGTAGGCGAGGGCGAAGACGAGCATCTCGTCCTTGGTGCGGAAGTAGTGCTGGAGCCGGCCGAGCGAGATCCCGGCCTCGGCGGCGACATCGCGCAGACTCGCGCCCTCCAGGCCCCGGGTGCGGGCGATCCGCCAGAGCGCCTCGGAGATTTCCTGGCGTCTGGCCTCGTGGTCCACCTTCTTGGGCACGGTCGCACCCCTCCTCGCCTCACGGGCTCGTCACGCTTTTACAAGTCATCCGTACCGTTATAACGTACCGCTACTCAATACACGTGACTTGGAATCTGGTGACGCCGCATGCCCGCGTACCCCGCCCCGCTCCTCCGCCCGCCCCGGCATCGTGTCGATCCCCGGGCCCGTCGCTGGTGGACCGTGCAGGCGCTGCTCACCGTCAGCGGGCCGATGCTGCTCACCGCGCTGGTGCCGGCGGTGCTCGGCGCGCTGTTCTTCCCGGGTGCGCTGCCGTGGCTGGGGCCGCTGCTGCTGGTCGTGCTGGTGCTGCCGGCCCTCGGCTATCTCGTGGCGATGCCGCGGTGGCGGTATGCGGTGCACGCCTGGGAGTTGGGTGAGCGGGCGGTCTACGCGGCGGGCGGCTGGTTCTGGCAGAAGCGGCGGATCGCGCCGCTGTCGCGGGTGCAGACGGTGGACACCGTGCGCGGGCCGCTCCAGCGGCGGTACGGGCTGGCGACGGTGACCGTCACCACCGCCTCCACCGCGGGCGACATCACGATCGCGGGCTTGTCGGACGCGGACGCCGAGGAATTGTCCCGGCGGATCGGCGAGGCCGCCCAGGACGTGCCGGGGGATGCCGCATGAACGGCTCCGACGCGGCCCCTGTGAACGGTTCCGACGCCGTCACCATGAACCGCTCCGACACCGTCGCCCGGCGCCGTCTCGACCCCCGTACGCTGCTGGTGCACTGCGGCTGGATGGGCGCGCCGCTCGGTTCGCTGGCGCTGACGGCGCTGGCCACCGGAGGGCGGATCACCACCGGGGCGTGGCTCACCCTCGCCGCCGTCGCCGCCTGCTTCGCCCTGGTCACCGCGATCGGCCTGATCCGCTGGGCCCGTACGGACTTCCGCGTCACCGACGAGCGCTTCGAACTGCGCAGCGGACTGCTGACGCGGCGGGTGCGGAGCGTGCCGCTGCACCGCATCCGTACCGTGGAGGTGACGGCGACTCCGCTGCACCGGCTGCTGGGGGTCACCGTACTGCGGGCCGGTACGGCGGGCTCCGGCGACGGGGCGGGCGCGCTGGTGCTCGATGCGCTGAGGACCGCCGAAGCGCAGCGGCTGCGCGCCGAGTTGCTCGCCCGCGCGGGCGCCGGGGCGGCCGCCGACGACCCGGTACTGGCCCGGTTCAGCCGGCGCTGGCTGCGCTATGCGCCGCTCACCTTCTGGGTGGTCGGCGGCGTGTTCGTCGTCGCCGGGGCGGTCTACCGGACGCTGCACGGCATCGGCATCGAGCCCTGGAAGATCGGCCTCGTCCGGCGCGCCTGGTCCGCATTCGGCTCCGGCATGCTGTGGCTGACCGTCCCGGCCGCTCTCCTGGGCCTCGTCGCCCTCGGCTCGGCCGGGGCGCTCGTCCTCTACGTCGAGAACTGGTGGAACTACCGCCTGGAGTGGACCGATGCGCACACGCTGCGGGTCAGCCACGGGCTGCTGACCCCCCGCTCCGTCACCATCGAACGGGCCCGGCTGCGGGGTGTGTTGCTGCGCGAGCCGCTGCTGCTGCGGGCCGGCGGCGGCGCGCTGGTCCGTGCGGTGGCCGGCGGCCTCGGAGATCGGGAGGAGAACCGCCGGCGCAGCGCGCTGCTGCCGCCGGCGCCGCGCGCGGAGGCGGTACGGGTGGCCGGTGGTGCGCTGCAATCTCCGTTCCCCACACCGGAGTCGGGGAATGCCGGTGCTCCGGAGCCGGGGGCTTCCGGTGCGTCGGAGGCGCTCGCCCGGCACCCGCGCGCCGCCCTGCGTCGCCGCCGTACGCGCGGTCTGCTGTTCGCCGTCCTCCCCGGCACCGCCGCCCTCGCCGCGCTCGGGGCCGCGTTCACGCCCGTGCTGCTGCACTGCGCCTGGATCTACGCCCTGCTGAGCACGGCCGCCGTACGGTGGCTGGCCCGGGACGCCTACCGCAGCCTCGGCCATGCGCTGCGCGGCCGCCATCTGGTCATCCGCGCGGGCACGTTCAGCCGCGACACGCTGGTCCTCCAGCGCGCGGCGATCGTCGGCTGGACGTTCACCACCTCGCCGTTCACCCGGCGGGCCGGGCTGGTCACGCTGACCGCGGCGGTCGCGGCGGGCGAGGACGGCTATCGCCTCCCCGACCTCGCCGCCCGGCACGCCCCGGCCCTCGCCTCGGAAGCGGCCCCCGGAATCCTGGAGGAGTTCCTGGTGCAGCCCACCGGGGACGCGGGCCGGGACGCCGCGGAGGCCGGGCTCAGATCTCGATGATCAGCTTGCCGCGCACATGCCCCGCCTCGCTCAGCTCCTGCGCCCGGGCGGCGTCGGCGAGCGGGAAGGTCGCGGCGACCGGTACGGTCAGCCGGCCCTCGACGGCCAGCCGGGCGTGCGCGGCCAGCCCGGCGCGGGCCTCCTCGGGGGGCGTGCTGACCGCGGAGAACGGCACCCCGTGCGCGGCGGCGTTCATATCGGCGATGGTGACGATGCGGTCGGCCGTGCCGCCGCGCAGCTCGATGGAGAGCGGCAGCACGTTCTGGCCGGCCGCATCGAAGACCGCGTCGATGCCCTGCGGTGCGGCCGCCCGCACCCGGTCCGCGAGGCCGTCCCCGTACGCCACCGGGACCGCTCCCAGGGCGCGCAGGAAATCGTGGTTGGCCGGGGACGCGGTACCGATCACGGTGGCGCCCAGGGCCACCGCGAGCTGGACGGCCACCTGGCCGACCGCCCCCGCGGCGCCGTGCAGCAGCAGCGTCTCGCCCTGCTTCAGGCCGAGTTCGCCCAGGACGCGCTGGGCGGTCTCCCCGGCGACCGGCAGCGCGGCGGCCGCCGCGAAGGAGAGTTCGGCGGGCTTGCGGGCGATGTCTCCGGCGATGGCGTACTCCGCGTAGGCGCCCGTCCGGGTCCAGCCGAAGACCTCCTCGCCGACGGCCGGGCCGCTCGCGCCCTCGCCGAGCGCGTCGACGATCCCGGCGAACTCCAGCCCCGGCACGGCCGGGAACGTCGTCGGGTAGTACTGCTCCACCCAGCCGTAACGCCGCTTGTGGTCAAGGGGGTTGACGCCGACGGTCACCACCTTCACCCGTATCTCGCCCGGTGCGGGCTCCGGGATGCCGGTGTGCCCGTAGGTGAGCACGTCCGGGCCGCCGAATTCGGTGTAGGTGATCGCTCGCATATCGGTCGCTCGCATATCGGTCTCCCCGTGGGATGCGGTGGAAGCGGTGGTCGAGGGCTTCAGCCTCACCCGGCCGCCGGGCCCCTGCGGCCGGTCAGAAGGACAGTTGCGCCTGGCCAAAAGGACAGGACCGGCCTCTGCGTCGCTGATTACGCTGCCCGGTATGGAGCTGACCGGACCCGGAGCCGTCCCCGCCCTGACCGCCGCGTACGAGGTGATCCGCCAACCCCTGGGCGAGATCCTGCCGCGGCTCTCCGGGGTGCTGGCCGGGCTCGTCGCGCACCGCGCGGCGGCCGAGCTGTCGACGCACTGCGCACACTCGCCGTTCAAAACGCACGGCGATCCCGAGATCGCCGCCCGGCTCACCACGGCCGATCTGGCACCGCTGCTCGCCTCGGGCACCCCGGGGCGGCCCTGGCAGGGCACCCTCCGCCTCGCCGGTGCGGACCGGCCGGTGCTGGCGGTGACCAGCCAGGCGACGCCGCGGGGCGCGGTGCTGCTGCTCGTACGGGAGGACGGCGCGGCTCCCGTCGACGCCTCGGTGCTCGCCCTCGCGCAGGCGCTGTGGGACGTGGTGACCAGCCATTTCGACCGGCTGGCGACGGAGGCCGTGCCCGGTGCACTGGCCCGTTCGCGGACCGCCGCCGGGACCCGGGCGCGGGTGATCGCCGAGCTGGGCGAGGCGTATGCGGCCGCGTTCACCGGGCTGCTGGGGGTGCTGCGCAGCCGGGCCCTGGACGATGCTGCGGCGCGGGCCACCGCCACCGATCTGGCCGTCGCGGCGCTGGTGGAGCTGCGGGCGGACGCGGAGCGGGACCAGGAGATCGCCGAGGAGCCGGCCGGGCGGGCCTTCGCCCGGCTCGCCGATTCGCTGCGGCCGCTGGTGCGCTACAGCCCCGTACGGCTGGAGCTGGGCGCGCCGGAGTCGGCGCGGACGGTGGCCGCCGATGTGGCGCACACGGCGCGGGCGACGGTGCGGGCGGTGCTGCTGACGGTGCTGGAGCAGGACGGGGTGAGCCGGGTGCATGTGGGCTGGCGGCTCGCCGACGGCGAGCTGCGGGCGACGGTGCGCGACGACGGACCCGGCGCGCTGACCGCGCAGCGCCTGTCCGCCGGGCTGTTGCAGGAACGGCTCGATGTGCTGGGCGGGCGGCTGGCCGTGGACGCGGTGCCGGGGTGGGGCTCGACGGTGACGGCGACGATTCCGCTGGGCGCCGCCCAGGACCCGGCGCCCGATCCGCTCACCGCGCTGGGCGAGCGGGAGTTGCAGGTGCTGGCCCGTCTGGCGCTGGGGCAGCGTAACCGGGCGATTGCGGAGGAACTGCACATCAGCCAGTCGACGGTGAAGTTCCATGTCGCCAACATCCTGACCAAGCTGGGGGTGGAGTCGCGGGGCGAGGCGGCGGCGCTGTTCCATGCGGTGGCGTAGGGGCCTGCTCCGACCTGGGGCGCAGGGCCCGGCCCGTCGCCACTATGACGTACCTCACACACTTCGCCCCTCCGGTGCATGCACGGCAGCCCCTGGAGTGCCGTCCTACTCCATGTACTGACTGAACGAGCCGGGACGTGTGACCACGACCGTCAGCCGTGAGGGAGCAGCCGCGATGCCCAGCGTCATCGACCACGCCGTCCAGGTCCGTCTCCTCGCCACCGCTCCCGGCCCGCAGGCGGTGCCCGCGGTGCTGCACTACGAGCCGGCCGACCCGCTGGCGGTACGGATGACGTTCCCGCCGGAGATCTCGCTGGACGGCGCCGCGGTCGACTGGGCGTTCGCGCGTGACCTGCTGGCCGAGGGGCTGTACGGCCCGGCCGGGCACGGCGATGTGCGGGTGCGGCCGTGCGGGGCGGAGCGCACGGTGATGGAGTTCCATGCGGACGAGGGCGTCGCCATGGTGCAGCTGCGGACCGTGGACGTCCGGCTGTTCCTCGCGCGCTCCTACGACGCGGTGCCCGCGGGCCGGGAGCGGGCGCAGGCGGCCGTGGAGCGCGGGCTGGCGGAGCTTTTCGGGGCGGCCTGAGGGCCGTTCGAGGTGGCCTGTGACTTCGAGGTGCCTGAGACGCCGTCTTCCGGGCGGCCGCGGAAGCCGCCCGGAAGATGCTCGGTGGTGAAGACCCGGCCGTCAGCGCTGCGGGAATCCGAAGCCGTAGCCCTGCTGCTTCATCCACGGCAGCAGCCGGTCCAGCGACGCCACCGTGCGGGAGCGGTCGCCGCCGCCGTCGTGGAAGAGCACCGTCGGGCCGAGGTGCAGCTCGCCCTGCACCGTCGCCTCTATTCGCTCGACGCTGCCGCTTTCGAAGTCCTTGCTGTCGACGTTCCAGCCCAGCGGTCGCATCCCGTGGTCGGCGGCGAGCTTGCGGCTGTAGGGCGTGAAGGCGCCGCCGGGGGCGCGGTAGTACTCCACCTGGGCGCCGCCCGCCGCCTTCTCGATCATCTTCTGGGCGTCGAGGACCTGCTGCGCCTGATAGCTCTGCGGGCGGTGGTCCATGGCGGTGTTGTGGCTGACGGTGTGGTCGCACAGCTTGTGCCCGGCGGCCACCACCCGCTTGACCAGGTCGGGGTGGGCCGCGGCCTGCGGGCCGATCATGCAGAAGGTGGCCTTGACGTCGTACTTCTTGAGGACGTCGAGGACCTTGGGGGTCCACACCGGGTCCGGTCCGTCGTCGATGGTGATGTTCAGGCTGCGGCCGGGACGGTCCGAGGCGTGCACGATCGACGTGTCCACCTTGACGCGCCGCGCCGCCGCCCTGTCCGCCGAGTCGACGGTATCGGCGCTGGCCTTTGCGGTGGCACCGGGCTGGACGAACGCGAGAATCCCCGCGGCGGTAAGTGACACGGCCGCCGCCGCGACCACTCCGATGATCCCGCCCTCTATGCCGAAGCGCCGCCGTCCCATGTGAATCCCGTCCCTCGTGCGAAGCTCGTCTGCCTACGTCGGCGGTGGTGTCGTCGACGCACCGCCTTCACCACGTCAGATGCACGGAAGAGCGGGCAGGCTGCGCCTGTTACGGATTCATCAAGAAACTCTTCGATACTGGACCCATGCCACGTGTACTTCTGATCGAGGACGACGCCGCCGTACGGGACGGCGTGACCCTCGCGCTCCGGCGGCGCGGCCACGAGGTGGCGGCCGCCGCCAGCGGTGAGGAGGGGCTCGAGGCACTGCCGGGGTTCCGCCCGGACATCGTGCTGCTGGATCTGATGCTGCCCGGCAAGGACGGCTTCGAGATCTGCCGGCTGATCCGCGCCGAGCGGCAGCTGCCGATCATCATGCTCACCGCCCGCGGCGACGATCTGGACGTCGTGCTGGGCCTGGAGGCCGGCGCGGACGACTACATCGTCAAACCGGCCCGGGGCGAGGTCCTGGAGGCGCGTATCCGTGCGGTGCTGCGCCGTACGGCACTGCCCGCCGACGGCGAAACCGGTACGGAACCGGGGCCCGCGCCCGTCGAGACGTACGGGGAGCTGGCCATCGACCGGGCCGGGCTGGTCGTCGCCAAGGGCGGCCAGGATCTGGCGCTGGCCCCGTCGGAGATGAAGCTGCTGCTGTTCCTGTCGGCCACCCCGGGGCAGGTCTTCAGCCGCCAGCAGCTGCTGGAACACGTCTGGGAGCACAGCTATCACGGCGATGCGCGGCTGGTGGACGCCTGCGTCATGCGGCTGCGGACGAAGATAGAGGACACCCCGCGCAGCCCCCGTTACGTCCAGACCGTACGCGGCTTCGGTTACCGCTTCGGGCCGCTGTGAGCCGCCTGGGCCGTCTGCTGCCCACCCGACTCGTCCCCGCCCGGCTGCGCGGGCTGCGCGCCCGGCTCGTCGTGGCGTTCGTGCTGGTGGCCGCCGTGAGCGCGCTGACCACCGCGAGCCTGACCTACCGCGAGGCCCGTAACGCGATCCTCCAGCGCTCCCAGGGCATCGCCGTCAACGATCTGCGGGCCCAGATCAATTCGCTGGCGCCGGAGCTCACCGTGCCGCCGTCCCAGGCGGACCTGGACTTCTTCCGGGTGCAGCTGGAGCGCTCCGGCACGTCCCGGGACTGGGACATCTCGGTGCACTACAGCGGGGTCCCGGACAGCGAGGACAGCGCGCTCCAGGGCGGTGTGGTGGTGCCGGCGGCGCTGCGCGAATCGGTGGAGAAGCGCCATGTGCCGGTCTTCCAGCGCATCATCCGGGGCGGCGATCCCTGGCTGCTGATCGGGATGCCGGTACGGCAGTCCGACGGCACCGCCTCCGCGCTGACCGTCTATGCGCAGCTGCCGCTGAGAGCCGAGGAAGCCAACGTCGAGGCGCTGGTCAGCGCGGCGCGCGGCGGTGCGCTGCCGGTGCTGGGCCTGGCCATGGTCCCGGCGCTGCTGGCCGCGCGGGGCGTGCTGCGGCCGGTACGGCGGCTGCGGCAGGCGGCCGGGCGGCTGGCGGAGGGCAAACTGGACACCCGGCTGGAGGCCAAGGGCACCGACGAACTGGCCGACCTGTCGCGGACGTTCAACGACATGGCCGCCGAGCTGGAGCGCAATGTCGCCGAGCTGCGCCGGCTGGAGGCCAATTCCCGGCGGTTCGCCGCCGATGTCTCGCATGAGCTGCGCACGCCGCTGGCGGCGATGACCGCGGTCACCGATGTCCTGGACGAGGACGCCGAGTCCCTCGACCCCGACACCGCCTCCGCGGTCCGGCTGATCAGCCAGGAGACCGGCAAGCTGGCGCGGATGGTGGAGGACCTGATGGAGGTCTCGCGGTTCGATGCGGGCGCGGCGGCGCTGCATCTGGACGAGGTGGATGTCGCCGAGACCATCCGCAAGACGCTTCAGGCCAGGGCCTGGCAGCAGCGGGTGAGCGCCGATCTGCCGGAGGACGTACGGGCCCGGCTGGATCCGCGGCGGCTGGACGTGGTCGTCGCCAACCTGGTCGGCAACGCCCTGCACCACGGCGGGGAGCCGGTCCGGGTCGTGCTGCACGCCCCGGAGCCGGGCGCGGACCGGCTGCTGATCGAGATCGCCGACAGCGGCCCGGGGATCGACCCCGAGGTCCTGCCGCATGTTTTCGACCGCTTCTACAAGGCCGATTCGGCCCGCGCCCGGTCGGAGGGCAGCGGCCTGGGCCTGGCCATCGCGCTGGAGAACGTACGGCTGCACGGCGGCACCCTGCGCGCCGCCAACTGCCCCGAGGGCGGCGCGGTCTTCACGGTGGATCTGCCGCTGCACCGGGCCGCGGAGCACGGCACGGCGGACGACTGCCGAGGCGGCGACCGGGACGGCTGCCGGAATGACGGCCCGGATGACGGCCGGGACGGGGGCCCGGACGGCGACCGTCCCGGGGCCGGGAAAGAGAACGACCGATGAACGCCCTGACGTCCCGCTTCGGCGGCCCGGCCCGTCGGCTCGCGGCGGGTTGCCTGGCGGGCGGTCTGCTGACCGGCGCGCTGGCCGTTGCGCTGACCGGCTGCGGTATCGCCCCGACGGATGTGATCGATGCCGGGGAGCCCGCGAGCGGGGTGAAGGCCCCCGGCCAGCCCGCCGCCGATGTGCAGCTGTTCTTCTACGGCCCCAACGGGCTGCGCTCGGCGACCCGCCCCGCCAAGGCCCCGGCCGATCCGCAGACCGCCATCGATCTGCTGATGGACGGCCCCAACCACGCCGAACGCCAGCGCGGCCTGTCCAGCGTGCTGCCGAAGTTCCCCGGCCGGCTGCTCGCCACCACCGGCCGGGGCACCGTGCACCTCACGCTGCCCATGAACGCCAAACTGCTGGACTCCGCCTCGCTCAACCAGCTCGTGTGCACGGCGGCCAACGCCCGGGTCCCGGGCGACAAACCGCCGGGCAAGGTCACCGTCACGATCGTGGGCGACGGCGTCCGCGTCGGCCCGATGGTCTGCGGCGGCAACAACGCCTTCCCGGTGGTCCAGCCGAGCCCGGAGGCACCCGTGCGCTGAGGCCGCCGCACTGTCGGAGGGGCGCGTTACGGTGAAAGCGGCACTCGCGTGCCATCAGGACCGGCCGATCACCCCGGGAGACCCACGCGATGACCGAGCGCAAACCGCCTGGCGTCGACTTCGAGAGCTGGGTGGACAAGCAGATCCGCGAGGCGACCGAGCGCGGCGACTTCGCCGACCTTCCCGGCAAGGGCAAGCCGCTGCCGCATCTCGACCAGCCGTACGACGAGCTGTGGTGGATCAAGGACAAGATGGCGCGCGAGCACGTCTCGTATCTGCCGCCGTCGCTCGCGCTGCGCAAGGAGGCCGAGGAGGCCCTGGAGGCCGCGTCCCGGGCCCCGACGGAGGCGGCCCTGCGCCGCATTCTGACGGACATCAACGGGCGCATCCGTGCGGCCATGCGGACACCGCTCGAAGGACCGCCGCTCGGCCTCACGCCGTTCGACATCGACGCGGAGGCCGGTAAGTGGCGTGCGCGGCACGGGAGTTGAGCCGCGCGTGCGATCCCGGGACGGAGGGTGACCGGTATGGGAGGTGACCACCGTCACCGCGCCAGCCGCACCCTGAGGAACCGCGGCCGGTAGAGCTCCACGTTCCCGTTGACCTGCGGGTCCGCCGGGCCCGGTCCGAGCCGGTTGACGTCGTAGCTGAGCAGCAGCCGCCCGCCGGGCGCGGTGAGCTCGGGATGCGCCTGCGGGTTGTAGGCGGCCACGTACTGCGGCTGGTCGGCGGCGGGCCTCGGTGGGGTGAGGCGACCGTGGGGGCCGTGCCAGGGGCCGCGGGGCGAGCAGGACCAGTAGCTGGTGATGGTGCGCAGTCCGGCAGTGCCGCGGCCGGCGGTGTCCATGGTGAACAGCACCCAGGTGCCCCCGTCCCGCACGACGCTGTACGCGCTGCCCACGCCGCGCCGCCCGCCCGCGCGCAGCACCGGCGCGGCGCGGTCGGCCCGCCGCTGCCAGCGGGCGCCGTCCCAGAACCGCCAGCGGTCCCCCTCGGCGAGCCGTCCGGTCGGGACCCGGGCCAGATAGGCGCTGGAGGCGGGGGCGGACGGCGGATCGTCGCCGCCGAAGACATAGGTCCAGGCGCCGTCGGTGACCGCCGCGGTCCCGTACAGGACCCGTCGGCCCGGGTCGGCGACGGCGGACCCGCCGACGGCCGCGGAGATCTCCTCCAGCCGCAGACCGGGCAGCGAGAGCGTGGCGACCTCGGTGCTGCGCGGCACCCCGAAGGCCCAGGGGCCGGTCCCCGGCGTGCGGTTCCACAGCAGGACGCGGACGACCTGCTCCCGGCTGCCCGGTGTACGGGGTTCCACGCTCGCGCGGACCGGCCAGCGCCAGCCGCCGCCCCGGGGGTCGGGGAAGTACGGCCCCGGAGCGGCGGGGGTGCCGCCGGTCAGGGTGCGCTCCGGTCGTCCCGAACGGTCCGTCACCACAAGGGAGTTGTGCCGCAGATAGGGGGTGCCGCCCTGGTCGGCGGTGCGCCAGCGGTACGGCCGTCCCTGCGGGTTGGGCGGTGGCTGCACCCGGTCGAGAAAGGTGTCGGAGAAGAGCCACAGCGTCCGGCCGTCGGGCAGCCGCACCGAGTGGGTGCCGTCGCCGCCGGTCCAGTCGTCCAGGCGGGTGTTGTCGTCACCGTATCGGGCGAAGGCGGTGGTATATCCCGAATCGGTGGACCAGTCGGCGATCCGGCGTCCGGTACAGGCGGCCGTGCGGTCCGGGGCGCCGGACCGGGGCAGCGCCCACAGCAGGAAGGCGGCGATCAGGGCCAGGGCGGCGGCGGTCGCGGTGCGGGCGAGCGGAGACCTGGACATCGTGCTCCTCTGGGGGCCCTGCTCCTCAAGAGCTCGGGGGAGGGTGCCGCGCCCACCGTACTGAACCGCCTCGATGTCGGCCCGAATACGGACAAACGCCAGGCCAAAGAGGGCAAGGTCACAGCCGGAGCCCCTGCTCCAGCTAACGGTCGTTCGCCTAGCCTGCTGCACATGACCGCCGAGTCCCCCGAACTCCCCCTGGCCTCCGCATTCCCGGACGCGGACCGAGCCCAGTGGCAGCGCCTCGTCGAAGGCGTGCTGCACAAATCGGGCGTCACGCAAGCCGCCGGTGCCGCCGCCGAGGACGCGCTCGCCACGGATCTCCAGGACGGGATCCGCATCCGCCCGCTCTACACCGCCGAGGACGCCCAGTCCGCCGCCGGCCACCCCGGCTTCCCGCCCTTCGTACGCGCCGGCCGCCCCGAGGGCACCGCCGTGTCCGGATGGGACGTACGCCAGCGGCACGCCGACACCGATCCCCGGCGCGCCAACGAGGCCGTCCTCGCCGACCTGGAGAACGGCGTCACCTCGCTGTGGCTGACCGTCGGCGACGGCGGCGTCCCGGTGGCGGCGCTGCCGCAGGCACTCCAGGGTGTCTATCTGGACCTGGCCGCCGTGGCCCTGGACCCCGGCGCCGCCTTCGGCGAGGCCGCCGAGGAGCTCCTGAAGCTCTGTAGGGCCTCCGGCGTGGCGCTGTCCGAGGCATCGGGCAACCTGGGCGCCGATCCGCTCGGCCTGCTGGCCCGTACGGGCGACGACGGCGCGCTGGACGAGCAGTTGGCCTCGGCCGCCCGCCTCGCACAGCGGTGCAGCAAAGACTCCCCCCGGCTGCGGGCGCTGGCCGTGGACGCACTGCCGTACCACGAGGCAGGCGGCTCCACCGCCGAGGAGCTGGGCGCCTCGCTGGCCACCGGCGTGGCCTATCTGCGGGCGCTGACCGGCGCCGGCCTCGGCGTCGATGACGCCTGCCGGCAGCTGGAGTTCCGCTATGCGGCCACCGCGGACCAGTTCCTGACCATCGCCAAACTCCGCGCGGCCCGCCGGCTGTGGGCCCGCGTCGCCGAGGTGTGCGGCGCCTCTCCAGAGGCGTCCGCGCAGCGCCAGCACGCGGTCACCTCCACGGTGATGATGACCCGTCGGGACCCCTGGGTGAACATGCTGCGCACCACGGTCGCCGGGCTGTCGGCGGGCGTGGGCGGCGCGGACGCGGTGACGGTGCTGCCGTTCGACGCGGCGCTGGGCCTGCCCGATGCGTTCGCCCGCCGGATCGCCCGTAACACCCAGTCCGTGCTGCTGGAGGAGTCGCATCTGTCCCGGGTGATCGACCCGGCGGGCGGTTCCTGGTACGTGGAGCGGCTCACCGACGAACTGGCCGCGGCCGCCTGGGCGTTCTTCCAGGAGATCGAGGGCGCGGGCGGCCAGGCCGCGGCGCTGCGCTCGGGGATGCTCGCCGGGCGGCTGGCGCAGACATGGGAGCGGCGCACCCGGGAGCTGGCGCACCGCCGCGAACCGGTCACCGGTGTCAGCGAGTTCCCGCATCTGGCCGAACAGCCCGTCCACCGCGAACCGGCCCCGGCGCCGGTGGGCGGGGGGCTGCCGCGGGTGCGGCGCGACGATGCCTACGAGCGGCTGCGGTCCCGGTCCGATGCGCATCTGGCGGCCACCGGGGAGCGCCCCAAGGTCTTTTTGGCCGCCCTCGGTCCGGTGGCGGCGCACACCGCGCGGGTGACCTTCGCCGCCAATCTCTTCCAGGCGGGCGGTATCGAGACCGTCCAGGAAGCGGTGGACGCCGAGACGGTGGGCGAGGCGTTCGCCCGCAGCGGCGCGCAGATCGCCTGCCTGTGTGCGAGCGATGCGGTCTACGGCGAGCAGGCGGCGGGCGTGGTGGCCGCGCTGAAGTCGGCGGGGGCGCGGCGGGTGCACCTGGCGGGCAAGCGCCGGGAGGAATTCGTAGAGGCCGGTGTGGACACCTTCGTCTTCGCGGGCTGCGATGCGGTCGAGACGCTGTCCTCGGCCCTGGATGTCACGGAGGTGGCGTGATGGGAGAGTCGGCACAGCGCGTGGGCGGCGCCATCCCGGACTTCAGCACCGTCGAGCTGGGCGGGCCGCACGGCACGTCCGACGCCGGCCGGTGGGCCGAGGCCGTGGCGCAGGCCACCGGCAAGGGTGTGGCGGATCTGACCTGGGAGACGCCCGAGGGCATCGAGGTCAAGCCGCTGTACACCGAGGCGGACCTCGACGGCCTGGACTTCCTGGGGACGTACCCGGGCATCACGCCGTATCTGCGCGGCCCCTACCCCACCATGTACGTCAACCAGCCCTGGACGATCCGGCAGTACGCCGGTTTCTCCACGGCCGAGGAGTCCAACGCCTTCTACCGCCGCAACCTCGCGGCCGGCCAGAAGGGCCTGTCGGTCGCCTTCGATCTGCCCACGCACCGCGGCTACGACAGCGATCATCCGCGCGTCACCGGCGATGTCGGCATGGCGGGCGTGGCCATCGACTCGATCTATGACATGCGGCAGCTCTTCGCGGGCATCCCGCTGGACAAGATGACGGTGTCGATGACGATGAACGGCGCGGTGCTGCCCGTTCTCGCCCTCTACATCGTGGCCGCGGAGGAACAGGGCGTACCGCCCGAGAAGCTGGCCGGGACCATTCAGAACGACATCCTCAAGGAGTTCATGGTCCGCAACACCTACATCTATCCGCCGCAGCCCTCGATGCGGATCATCTCCGACATCTTCGCGTACACCTCGCAGAAGATGCCGCGCTACAACTCCATCTCGATCTCCGGGTACCACATCCAGGAGGCGGGCGCGACGGCCGACCTGGAGCTGGCCTACACCCTCGCCGACGGCGTGGAGTACCTGCGTGCGGGCCTGGCGGCCGGGATGGACGTGGACGCCTTCGCCCCGCGGCTGTCCTTCTTCTGGGCGATCGGCATGAACTTCTTCATGGAGATCGCCAAGCTGCGCGCGGCCCGGCTGCTGTGGGCGCGCCTGGTCCAGAAGTTCGAGCCGAAGAACCCCAAGTCGCTGTCGCTGCGCACCCATTCGCAGACCTCGGGCTGGTCGCTGACCGCGCAGGACGTCTTCAACAACGTCACCCGGACGTGTGTGGAGGCGATGGCGGCGACCCAGGGCCACACCCAGTCGCTGCACACCAACGCCCTCGACGAGGCGCTCGCCCTGCCCACCGACTTCTCGGCGCGGATCGCCCGGAACACCCAGCTCTTCCTCCAGCAGGAGTCGGGCACCTGCCGGGTGATCGACCCGTGGGGCGGCAGCGCGTACGTCGAGAGGCTCACCCACGATCTGGCGCGGCGGGCCTGGCAGCACATCGAGGAGGTCGAGGCGGCCGGCGGGATGGCCAAGGCGATCGACGCGGGCATTCCGAAGCTGCGGGTGGAGGAGGCCGCGGCCCGTACCCAGGCGCGGATCGACTCCGGGCGGCAGGCGCTGATCGGCGTCAACAAGTACCGGGCGGAGTCCGACGAGGAGATCGAGGTCCTCAAGGTCGACAACTCCGCGGTGCGCGCGCAGCAGATCGAGAAGCTCAAGCGGCTGCGGGCCGAGCGCGACGAGGCGGCCTGTCAGGACGCGCTGCGGGCGCTGACCGCGGCGGCACGGTCCGGGCCGGGCAAGGGACTTGAGGGGAACCTGCTCGCCCTGGCCGTGGACGCGGCCCGTGCGATGGCGACCGTCGGCGAGATCTCGGACGCCCTGGAGGCCGTCTACGGACGCCACTCGGGTCAGATCCGTACCATCTCCGGTGTGTACCGAGACGAAGCGGGCCCCTCCTCCGGGGTCGAGCGCACCCGCGGCCTGGTGGCCGCGTTCGAGCAGGCGGAGGGCCGCCGGCCGCGCATCCTGGTGGCCAAGATGGGCCAGGACGGCCATGACCGCGGCCAGAAGGTGATCGCCACGGGCTTTGCCGACCTGGGCTTCGACGTCGATGTCGGCCCGCTGTTCCAGACGCCGGACGAGGTCGCCCGCCAGGCGGTCGAGGCGGACGTCCATATCGTCGGGGTGTCGTCGCTGGCGGCCGGGCACCTCACCCTGGTGCCCGCGCTGAAGGAGGCGCTGGCCGCCGAGGACCGGGAGGACATCACGATCGTGGTGGGCGGGGTGATCCCGCCGCAGGACGTCCAGCCGCTGCGCGACATGGGGGCGGCCGCGGTCTTCCTGCCCGGCACGGTCATTCCGGAGGCCGCCCACGACCTGGTGAAGGACCTGGCACGGGTCCTCGGCCACGAGCTGTGAGCGGGGGGTCATGCCTGCGACGATCGATGTCGAACGGTACGCCGAGGGGGTGCGGGCGGGTTCGCGCGCCTGGATCGCCCGCGCCGTCACCCTGGTGGAGTCCACCCGTCCCGACCACCGGGCGGCGGCCCAGCGGCTGTTGGTGACGCTGCTGCCGTACTCGGGTGCGGCTCGGCGGGTGGGCATCAGCGGGGTGCCGGGCGTCGGAAAGTCGACCTTCATCGATGCGCTGGGGTCGCTGCTGACGGGCCTGGGCCACCGGGTCGCGGTGCTCGCCGTGGATCCGTCCTCCACCCGTACCGGCGGCTCCATTCTGGGCGACAAGACCCGGATGGAGCGGCTGGCGACGGACCCGGCGGCGTTTGTGCGCCCCTCCCCCACGTCCGGCACGCTGGGCGGGGTGGCGCGGGCGACCCGCGAGTCCATCGTCGTGATGGAGGCGGCGGGCTATGACGTCGTCCTGGTGGAGACGGTCGGCGTCGGCCAGTCCGAGACCACCGTGGCCAATATGGTCGACACCTTCCTGCTGCTGACGCTGGCCCGCACCGGCGATCAGCTCCAGGGCATCAAGAAGGGCGTCCTGGAGCTGGCGGACCTGGTGTCCGTCAACAAGGCGGACGGTCCGCACGAGCGGGACGCGCGCTCGGCGGCCCGCGAACTGGCGGGTGCGCTACGGCTGTTGCGCCCCCAAGCTCTCGACGACGCTCGAGCAGGGGGGACCCCCACCGCCGACGCGGTGTGGACGCCGCCGGTCCTGACGTGCAGCGCCCGGGAGGGCACCGGGCTGAAGGCGGTGTGGGAGCGGATCGAGCAGCACCGCGCCCTGCTGGACTCCACCGGCGCCCTGGCCGAGCGGCGCCGGGCCCAGCAGGTCGACTGGACGTGGTCGATGGTCCGCGAGCGGCTGATGGACCGCCTTCAGGAGCATCCGGACGTGCGCCGCCTCGGGCCCGAAGTCGAGCGGGAGGTCCGCGAGGGCACCCTCACCGCGACGCTTGCGGCCGAGCGCCTGCTGGACGCCTTCGGCCTTCCGGACGCTCCTCAAGTCCCCTGATACGCAAGGTGGTTGGGGCTGCTCAGCCGCACATCTGAGTAGCTGCACTCATGCGCCTCCCGGGCCCGGCCCCGAAGATGTCGGTGACACGTCGCACCGATCGGGCCCGGGGGCGCAGGCCGCCTACACAGACGCCGCCTCGCGATGCCCCGATCCCACCATCGTGCACAGGGGGCCACCATCACTCCGCAGGACGTCGCATACGGACTCTCCGAGGGCAATCCGCTGGCCGGGCTGATCGACGGGTTCTGCCTGGCACCGGCTGCGGGCGGCGATCTGGAGGCGCGGCCGGTCATCCATGTCCAGCTGCGCCGCGGGGTGACACTGTCGGCCGTCGAGGGGGACCGGCTGGCCAAGTCCTGTCAGTACGGGGTCGCGCGCCAACTCTCGGCCGTAGGCCGGGACTTCGGCCCGTCGGCGGAGGAGGACCCCTCGGGGCACGAGATCGCCATCCGGCTGCATGCCCACGGCGCCGGGCCCTTCGCCGACGCCTCGGCCCCGGCCCACCACTCTCCACTCCGTGACGGGGTCGCCTGACGGGCGAACGGCCGGACCGTCAGCCGCGCTTGGGCACCGTCGCCCAGACGGTCTTGCCCAGCCGGTCCGGCGGGGTCCAGCCCCAGGTGTCGCTGAGCAGCTCGACGATATGCAGTCCGCGGCCCGATTCGGCGAGTGCGTCGTGCGGACGGATCTCCGGCGCGCTCGTTCCCGAGTCGGAGACCGCACACAGCACGCTGCCGTCCTGCCGGGTCAGCGCCAGCCAGGCACCGCACAGCAGGTCGAGGGCCACGAAACCATCGTCACCGCCGAGGCGGGCGCTCGCGGCGCCGTGACGCAGGGCGTTGGTGACGAGTTCGGAGACGACGGTGGTGGCGTCGTCGGCGACGCCGGGACACATCCGCCAGCCCTGGAGGGTGCGCCGGGTGAAGTGCCGGGCCTCGCCGACGGCACGCGCAGAGGGGCTCAGGGCGCAGGCGGCGAACCCGTTGGGGCCAGGCATCCACCAGGTTTTGTCACCCGCCTCCTCCCGAAGGACGTGGTGCACGGTCTCGGCCGGATGTGTGGTCATCACGATCTCCGTGAAGGGCTTTTCGGGGCTGGGCGGAAGTCCTCTTGGGGAGCTAATATCCTCGTCGGCCGCCCCCCGCTGCAAGTGCATCTGCAATTACATCGGTAAGGACGGTCGCTCAGGAGCTCGTTCACGCCAACATGATCGTGAGCTTTGAACGGTAGGAGGCACCGCCTCCAGCAAGGGAGCAACTGTGATGGAGTCAGTCACCAACGGTATGCAGGCGACCGCCATCGAGGGCGCCGTCTGGCGCAAGAGCCGCCGCAGCAATCCGAGCGGCAACTGCGTTGAACTGGCCGTTCTTTCGGACGGCGGGGTCGCGGTGCGCAATTCGCGGTTCGCGTCGGGCCCGGCCCTGATCTACACCCACGACGAGATGGCGGCCTTCGTCCAGGGCGCCAAGGACGGCGACTTCGACGATCTGATCGGCCGCTGCTGACCCACGACCGCATCAACTGACGGCATATGTCGGCCGGATAGTCGCCATGACTGTACGGCCACATCGGCCGATGGGACACTTGGGCGTACGCCCGTCCACTCTGGGGAGTCAGCATGTGCGCCGCGCAGCCGAGCAGCCAACCGTCTCTGCGCCGCTATCTGGAGCATTCGCGGGGCGGCCCGACCGTGCTGCGGATCGTCCTGGGCACACAGCTGCGCCGGATGCGGGAGGCGGCCGGCATTTCCCGGGAGGCCGCCGGGGATGCCATCCGTGGTTCGCATGCCAAGATCAGCCGTCTGGAGCTCGGCCGGGTGGGCTGCAAGGAGCGGGACGTCGCGGATCTGCTGACGCTCTACGGCGTCACGGACGAGGCGGACCGCTCCGACTTCCTCACCCTGGCCAAGCGGACCAGCACACCCGGCTGGTGGCACCAGTACGGCGATGTGCTCCCCAACTGGTTCGAAACCCACCTCGGCCTCGAAGAGGCCGCGTCCGTCATCCGTACCTACGAGGTCCAGTTCGTACCGGGCCTGCTCCAGACGGAGGGCTATGCGCGGGCGGTGACCACGCTCGGCCATCCGCAGGCCACGGCGCAGGAGATCGAGCGACGGGTCGCGCTGCGGGTGCAGCGGCAGAAGCTGCTGACCGCGCCGGATGCGCCGCGCCTGTGGGCGGTGATGGACGAGGCGTCGCTGCGCCGTCCGCTGGGCGGCCCGGAGGTGATGGCGGATCAGCTCAGACATCTGCGGTCGATGGCGGAACTGCCCAACATCACCCTCCAGGTCGCCCCGTTCAGCCTGGGCGGGCTCGCGGCGGCGGGCGGGCCGATCACGATCCTGCGCTTCCTGGAGCCGGATCTGCCGGACATCGTCTATCTGGAGCAGCTGACCAGTGCGCTCTATCTGGACAAGCGCGATGATGTCGACCACTACCTCGCCGTGATGGACCGGCTCAGCGCCCAGTCCTCGTCACCGCGCGACTCCCTGGCCCTGATGGATCGGCTGATCCGGCAGGAGGACTGACGCCGGATCAGCCGATGCCCCTGGCCCGGCCGCCCGGCTACGCCTTGCGGGCCACTCCGCCGAACTCGATCCATTCCTTGGTCAGTTGGCGGGGTCCAAGCTCCGCGTCCGGCTTCCAGGTGGAGACCTCCACCAGCCCCGGCTCCTGGATCTCCAGCCCCTCCAGGAACGCCGCCAGCTCATGCGCCTGCCGCACCCTGCCCCACTGGCCGTGGGTGGACTCCGCCATGAAGTTCGTGACGAATTCGCGGGTCGCAAAGTCCTCGCTGACCAGCTGACACACCACCAGAAAACTGCCGGGCACCAGTCGTTCGGCGACCCGTGCGACCAGACCGCCCGGGTCGTCGGAGTCCGGGATGCAGTGCAGTACGGAGACGAACAGCGCGGCGACCGGCTGATCGAGGTCGATCAGACGCTTGACCTCCGGGCTGCCGAAGATGCCGTCCGTATCGCGCATATCGGCCTGGATGACGGCGGTGTTGGCGTTCTCCTCCAGCAGCGCCCGGCCGTGCGCCAGGACGATGGGGTCGTTGTCGATGTAGACCACCCGGGAGGCGGGGTCGACCGCCTGCGCGACCTGGTGGACGTTGTCCTGCGTCGGCAGACCGGAGCCGTGGTCGATGAACTGGCGGATGCCGTGCTCCTGGGCCAGCCAGCGGACCACCCGCTGGAGAAAGCGCCGGTTGTTGAGCGCCAGCACCTGGGTGCTCGGGACGACCTTGCTCAGCTCGTCGCAGGCCGCGCGGTCGACGGCGTAGTTGTCCTTGCCACCGAGGTAGTAGTCGTACATCCGCGCCACGCTCGGAATGCTGACGTCGACGACGCTGGACTGCGGTGGCGTCTGTTGGCTCATTGCCTACGATCCTTACTTCCGGGCTTCCGGTCGCTTCGAGCGCACCCACACGACACACGGCGTACGGCATACGTCATGCGACATGCGGCGTCGCCGCGCCGTTCCGTGCCGGAACGGTCACACCGTGCGGCGACCAACATACCCACCGGACGGCCGCAGGTGCAGGCAACAGATGTGCGAATCAGGCCCGTTGACCGGGTCGTTGACCGGACTGTTGACCGGCCGTGCCGGACGTCGGCGGGAAGGTCGTGACCCAGTGTCCGGCGATCTGCCAGGTGCCGCCCTCGCCGGTCGCGCCCCGCAGGCCGTGGAGGATGTCGGGGCCGGTCAGGGCGGGGAGGCGGGAGTCCTGGAGGGCTGCGAAGGCGACGGTGCGGGCCGGGTCCCAGTCGGTGCTGTGCCGCAGGCGGCGGGCGAGCTGGGCGAAGCCGGACGGGGCCGCCGCGATGACCCAGGCGTCGGGGGTCTGGGCCGTCAGGCGGCGGGCCGGGCGCAGCCAGGAGGCGGCCGATTCCGGCCAGTCGACGACGGCGAGGACCGTGCCGCCGCGGGCCTGCCACG
This sequence comes from Streptomyces natalensis ATCC 27448, assembly GCF_000935125.1. Classification (GTDB taxonomy): domain Bacteria; phylum Actinomycetota; class Actinomycetes; order Streptomycetales; family Streptomycetaceae; genus Streptomyces; species Streptomyces natalensis. The sequence continues at coordinate 181,392 of NZ_JRKI01000034.1, forward strand.
CGCCGGTGAACGCCGCGGCGGCGGCCCGGGAGGCGGCGTCGCGGCCGTGGCCCACGGTGACGGTGGCGATCCGGGCCTTGGGACGCGTCAACAGGCCGATGAGCGCGGCGAGTTCGGCGTCCGTGTGCGGGGCGGCCTGCGGCGGGGCGCCGTCCGGGCCGAGGGAGGCGGCCAGGTCCTCGGGGCCGATGAGCGGGGAGGCGGGGTCCGTGCCCGCGTGGTGGGTGTCCATCAGGCGGCGTCGTGGAAGACCAGGCCGAGCGCGCGGCGCCGGCCGGAGCGGACGGTGCTCACGCCGTGCCGCATGGCGCCTGCCGACCAGCCGCGTTTGGTGGCCACCGGGCGGTCGCGGGTGGTGAAGATCAGGCCGTGGCCCTGCCGGAGCACCTGTGTGGTGCCGCGGGACTGCGCCCGGGGGCGCTGTTCGACGAGCAGGAACTCGCCGCCGGTGTAGTCGGTGCCGTGGTCGTCCAGGCCGATGACGACCTGGAGGGGGAAGAGCATCTCGCCGAACACATCGCGGTGCAGGGCGTTCCAGTCGCCCGCCTCGTAGCGCAGGAGGATCTGCGCGGAGCGGTCCTGGCCCGCTGCATGGCACCGTTCCAGCCATTCCTCCAGGGTGTCCGGCCAGGGCGCGGGGCGGCCCAGGCGGGCTGCCCAGGCGCGGGCGATGGTGAGCAGATGGGGGTAGAAGGCCGCGCGCAGGGCGGCGACCGGCTCGGGCAGGTCGTGGTGGAAGTAACGGTACTGGCCGGAGCCGAAGCGGTAACGGGCCATGTCGATGGTGGTACGGAACAGCTCCTCCTTCTCGTACAGCGCGGCGATGTCGGCGCACTGGGCGGGGGTGAGGAGCTGCGGGGTGAGCGCGCCGCCGTAGCTGTCCAGTTCCTGGGCCAGGACGGTCCAGTCCGCGGTGTCGATCCGGCGCGCGGGGGTGAGGGTCACGGGAGGTCTCCGGTAGGGGTGCGGTCAGGCCGCGGGGGTGATGCCTTCGAGCGCGAGGAGCTGCTCCTTGCGTTCGAGGCCGCCGGCGTAGCCGGTCAGGGAGCCGTTGGCGCCGATCACGCGGTGGCAGGGGCGGACGACGAGCAGCGGGTTGCGCCCGATGGCCGTGCCGACCGCGCGCACCGCGGCCCGCGAGGCGCCGATCTGCGCGGCGATCTCGCCGTAGCTGAAGGTCTTGCCGTACGGGATGTCGTCCAGCGCGGTCCATACCCGCTGCTGGAAGTCGGAGCCGCTGGTGACGTATTCGATGTCGAAGCCGGTGCGCTCACCGGCGAAGTACGCGCCGAGCTGGGCGGCGATCTCCGTGAACGCGTCCGCGTCCCGCCTCCAGTCGTCCTGGACGGTGGCGCCGCCCTTCTGGCCGGGGAGGGAGAGCGAGGCGAGCGCGGTGCCGCCGGGGGCGGTGGCCGACTTCTCGCCGACCAGGAGCAGTTCGCCCAGCGGGCTGTCGAGGGTGGTGTAGACCGTCATCGGTCCGTTCCTTCCGTTGTGCCGTTGAGGCGGGTGTGCCGCGGCGGGTCTGCCGTAAGCCTCTGTGTCGTTGATATGTCCCATGGTGCGCCGTCGCCGTGGCCGTTGCTGGCGGTATTCGGACGTCGCATTTCCGCTCAGGGCGCTACCGCGGCGGGGGCCGGGCGCTGGGCCTTGGCGTTCCAGAAGTAGTGCATGGCGTAGGAGCGCCAGGGCCGCCAGGCGTCCGAATCGGCCATGGTGGCACCGGAGTTGCGCATCCCGGCGAGGACCGCGACGTCTCCCTCCAGCAGGACGTCCGGGTCGCCGAGGGCGCGCATCCGGATGTAGCCGGCCGTCCAGGGGCCGATGCCCCGCAGGTTGAGCAGCTCCTTCTCGGCCTGGTCGCGGTCGGCTCCGGCGTCCAGCGGAACGGTGCCGTCGGCGAGCGCGGCGGCGAGGGCGCGCAGGGTGGTGCGGCGGGAGTCGGGCATGCCGAGCGCCGACAGGGAGGCCCCGGCGAGGTCCTCGACGGCGGGGAAGAGGTGGGTCAGGCCGCCGCTCGGCTCGGCGAGCGGTGCGCCGTGGGCGGCGACGGCGGCGCTGCCGAGCTTGCGGCCGGCGGGCACCGACACCTGCTGGCCGAGTACGGCCCGGACGGCCAGCTCGTGGCCGTCGCAGGTGCCCGGGGAGCGCAGTCCGCGGCGCCGGGCGACGAGCATGGCGAGCAGCGGGTCCTGGCCGAGGTGGTCGGCGACCGCGTACGGATCGGCGTCCAGGTCGAGCAGGCGGCGCATGCGCTGGGTGGCGGTGGTCAGATCGCGCAGTTCGCTCAGGTGCAGCCGGCATTCCAGCCAGCCGCCGCCGCTGCCGTCCGCGCGGCCGCCGGGCCGTTCGTCGACCTCGGCGATGCCGGAGCCGCCGGGCAGGCGCAGGGTGCGGCGGTAGGTGCGGGCGCCGCGCTCACCGAGGATTTCCTCGACGCCGGTCAGGGCGCGCCGCTGGAGGTAGTCGAAGACCTCGGCGGCGGCGTACGGCCCGCGGAAGGCGAGGCGCAGCGGTATGCCGCCGGCGCCGGCGGGCTGGGCCACCGGGCCGAACCGGGTGGCCTTTCCGGGGCGGGCGGCGCGCAGCTGGGTGGGCGTCAGGGCGTAGATCTCGCGAATGGTGTCGTTGAACTGCCGCACGCTGGCGAATCCGGCGGCGAAGGCGATCTCGGCGATGGGCAGCGGGGTGGTCTGGAGCAGTATCCGCGCGGTGTGGGAGCGCTGGGCGCGGGCGAGGGCCACCGGGCCGGCGCCGAGTTCGGCGTTGAGCTGGCGCTGGAGCTGGCGGGCGCTGTAGCCCAGGCGGCGGGCGAGTCCGGCGACGCCCTCGCGGTCGACGACGCCGTCGCCGATCAGCCGCATGGCGCGGCCGACCATATCGGCGCGGACGTTCCAGGCGGCGGAGCCGGGCACGGCGTCGGGGCGGCAGCGGCGGCAGGCCCGGAAGCCGGAGCCCTGGGCGGCGGCCGCGGTGGGGAAGAAGCGGACGTTCTGCGGTTTGGGGGTGGTGGCCGGGCAGCTGGGACGGCAGTAGATCCCGGTCGTGGTGACGGCGAAGAAGAAGTCGCCGTCGAACCGCGCATCGCGGCTGCACACCGCCTCGTATTTGCTGCCTTCGCTCATCACCCCTCCACTGTGCGGCAGCCGCCGGGGCGGCGCTGGCGGAAATCGGACGCGGTGTTCGCGCTTGGCGGGCGGGTGGGTAGGTGGGGTGGATGACCACTGAGCAGAGCGGGACGGCGCCGAGCGTGGCGGAGATGGTGCGGGCCAATCGGGCGAACTGGGATGCGCGGACGCCCGTGCATGTGGCCAGCCGGTTCTACGGTCTGGACGGTTCGCGGACCGCGGAGGACTGGTTCGCGCCGTTCGAGTGGGCCGATCTCGGCGATCTGGCGGGCCGGGACGTTCTGCATTTGCAGTGCCATCTGGGCACCGAGACGGCCGCCTTCGCGGAGCGGGGCGCGGCGCACACGGTGGGCCTGGACTTTTCGCCGGTGTCGGTCGCGGAGGCCCGGCGGCTGGCGCGGGAGGCGGGCCGGACGGTGGAATTCGTCGAGGCGGATGTCCATGATGCGGTGGGCGCCCTGGGCGGGCGCCGTTTCGATGTCGTCTATACGGGCAAGGGCGCGCTGTGCTACCTGCCGGATCTGGCGCCCTGGGCCGAGACGGTCGCCGCACTGCTGCGGCCGGGCGGGGTGCTGTATCTCGTGGAGTTCCATCCGCTGCTCCATGCGCTGGGGCCGACGCCCGGCCCGGACGGCGAGGAGCTGCTGCTGCGGCACGACTATCTGGCGGGCCGCGGTCCGATCCGCAGCGATACGCCGCATACGTACACCGACGGGCCGCCGGTACGGGGCGCGACGACCAGTTTCGAGTGGCGGCACGGCCTGGGCGAGGTGCTCTCCGCGGTGGCCGCCGCCGGGCTGCGGATCGAGCGGGTACGGGAGACGGAGCTGCTGCCCTGGAAGCGGTTCGCGGCGATGGTGCCCGGCGACAACGGCTGGTGGCGGCTGCCCGAGGCGGAGCCGATCGTGCCGCTGCTGTTCGCGGTGCGGGCGGTCGCGACGTGAGCGGGCGGTCACGGCGTGAGCGGTCAGGGCGTGAGCGGTCACGCCGTAAGGAGCCTCATCCGGAGTCCGCGCGCCGGTAGACGGATCGCAGCAGCTGGTCCTTGGCGGGCCCGCCGACCCGCCATTCCAGCTGCCACTCGTCGGCCGCGACGGCGGTGAAGGTGCCCTGATAGCGGTCCGCGGCGCAGGGGTGGACGGCCCGCCAGCGGCCGCTGCGCAGATCGAGGTCGTGGAAGGGGCGGCCGTCGGCGAAGCGGATCTCGGCGGTGCCGTCCGGCAGCGGGATCAGGCGGAGCGTACGGCTCGCCGGATGGACGGCTCCGTCCCAGGTCAGCTCGCCCTCTTCGAGGTGCAGCAGCCCGGCCCCGGCCGGATCGGGCCGGAAGTGGGCCGTGCCGTGGAAGCGGCCCTCGGTGCCGGACCGCAGATCGCGGACCGTACGCACGATGCGCCAGCGGCCCGCCAGATAGACCGCGACATCGGGAACGGGGTGGGCGGCGGGTCGGCGGTGGTCCTGACCGTGATCCTGGCCAGGGCCCTCGCCGTGATCCTGGACGGAGTCGTCGCCGTGGTCCTCGGGCTGTTCGGGCATGCCCCGATTGTCCCGCCCGGCCGCCGGTCCCACGCCCGCGGCCCCGCATGCCGTGCGGACCGACAACGCTCGCCATACGCTCGGTGCAAAGTCCGCCACCGTACGCAACCGGAGACCGGAGGCACGACCATGCCGGAGCTGTTCATCGGCGGTCAGTGGACCGCAGCGGCCGACGGGCAGGTGCGGGAGATCCGCTGTCCGGCGGACGGCACGCTGGTGGCGACCGTGGACGAAGGCGGTCCCAAGGACGCGGCAGCGGCGGTGGCCGCCGCCCGGACGGCCTTCGACGACGGGCCCTGGCCGCGCACCCCGGCCGCCGAGCGGGGCCGGCTGGTGCTGCGGGTCGCCGAGCTGCTGGAGCGCGACAGGGACGCGCTGGCCAGGGCGGAATCCCTGGACACCGGGAAGCGGCTGGTGGAGAGCGCGTACGACATGGACGACATCGCCAACTGCTTCCGCTACTTCGGAAACCTGGGGGCGGCCGGCGGGACGGACCGGGTCGTGGACACGGGCGCGCCGGAGACGGACAGCACGGTGCGGCACGAGCCGGTGGGCGTCTGTGCGCTGATCACCCCGTGGAACTACCCGCTCCTCCAGACGGCCTGGAAGGTCGCGCCGGCCCTGGTCGCCGGCAACACCTTCGTACTGAAGCCGAGCGAGCTGACCCCGCACACCGCCGTCCATCTGATGCGGCTGCTGAAGGAGGCGGGGCTGCCGGACGGGGTGGCCAATCTGGTCCTGGGCACCGGCCCTTTGGTGGGCGCGCCGCTGACCGAGGACATGCGGGTGGACATGGTGTCGTTCACCGGCGGGCTGGTGACCGGCCGTCGGATCATGGCCGCGGCCGCGCCCACGGTGAAGAAGATCGCCCTGGAGCTGGGCGGCAAGAACCCGAACATCGTCTTCGCGGACGCCGATTTCGACACCGCCGTGGACTATGCGCTGATGGCGGTGTTCCTGCACTCCGGCCAGGTCTGCTCGGCGGGCGCCCGGCTGCTCGTCCAGGACGAACTGCACGATGCGTTCGTCGACGAACTGGTCGCGCGGGCGCAGCGGATCCGGCTCGGCGGGCCCTTCGACGAGGCCGCGCGGACCGGTCCACTGATCTCGGCCGCGCACCGGGCGAAGGTGGCGGCGTATGTGACGGGAGGGCTGGAGGAGGGCGCCGTGCTGCTCTGCGGCGGTGCGGCACCGGACGATCCGGCGCTGGCCGACGGTTTCTACTATCTGCCGACGGTGCTGGACGAGTGCACCCCGGACATGTCCGTGGTCCGCGACGAATCGTTCGGCCCGGTGCTGACCGTGGAGCGGTTCCGCGACGAGGACGAGGCGGTCTCGCTCGCCAATGACACGGTCTACGGCCTGGCGGGGGCGGTCTGGACCAAGGACGCGGAGCGGGCCCACCGGGTGGCGGGACGGCTGCGCGCGGGCACGGTCTGGATCAACGACTTCCACCCGTACGTACCGCAGGCGGAGTGGGGCGGGATGAAGCAGTCGGGGGTGGGGCGGGAGCTGGGTCCGGCGGGGCTGGCGGAGTATCAGGAGGCCAAGCACGTCTGGCGCAATACGGCGCCGCGGCCGCAGAGGTGGTTCGAGTGACCACCAGCGGTTCGCCGGAACACGACGACGCCTCGCTCGCCGAACTGGGCTACAAGCCCGAACTCAAGCGCACCCTGGGCAACTTCCACACCTTCGCCGCCGGTATCAGCTATATCTCCATCCTCACCGGCACCTTCCAGCTGTTCTACTTCGGCGTGAGCCACGGCGGCCCGGCGTACTGGTGGTCGTGGCCGATGGTCTTCCTCGGCCAGCTGATGGTGGCGCTGTGCTTCTGCGAGCTCGCCGCCCGCTATCCGGTGGCGGGCTCGATCTACAACTGGGCCAAGCAGCTGGGCGGTCCCCATGTGGGCTGGCTGGGCGGCTGGATGATGCTGACGGCCTCGATGGTGTCGCTGGCGGCGGTGGCGCTGGCGTATCAGGTGACGCTGCCGCAGATCTCGTCGTGGTTCCAGTTCATCGGCGACGGCACCGGAAAGACCGATGCGGCGGCCAATGCCGTCCTGCTCGGCACCGTCCTGGTCACCTTCACCACACTGATCAACGCCTTTGGCGTGAAACTGATGGCGCGGATCAACTCCGCGGGCGTGGCCATCGAGCTGATCGCCGCGATCGTGCTGATCGTGCTGCTCGCGGCCCATCTCACCCGCAGCCCCGCCGCCGCGCTGACCGAGACCTTCGGGCTGGGCGCGGGAACGGACCTGGGGTACCTCGGCGCGTTTCTGACCGCCTCGCTGGCCTCGGCGTATGTGATGTACGGCTTCGATACGGCCTCCTCCCTCGGCGAGGAGTCCAAGGACCCGGGCCGCAATGCCCCCCGCGCGATCCTGCGCGCCCTGGTGGCGTCGTTCCTCATCGGCGGGCTGATCCTGCTGTTCGCCCTGCTGGCGGTGCCCGATCTGCACGCCAAGGAGCTGTCCGTGGACGGACTCCAGTATGTGGTGCTCTCCACCCTCGGCTCGACCGTCGGGCAGATCGTGCTGTGGTGCGTGGTCATCGCGATCACCGTGTGCGAACTGGCGGTGCACACCGCCAGCATCCGTCTGGCGTATGCGATGGCCCGGGACAACAACCTCCCGGCCGCGTCCCTGCTGGCCAAGGTCAGCCCGCGGTTCCAGACGCCGGTGCTGCCGGCCGTGATCATCGGTCTGGTCGCGGTCGCCATCCTGCTGATCAACGTCAATCAGCCGCAGATCTTCTCGGTGATCACCAGCATCGCGATCATCATGATCTATCTGGCGTATCTGCTGGTCACCCTGCCGATGCTGGTCCAGCGGCTGCGCGGCAGATGGCGCCCGGTCGAGGGGAAGTTCTCCCTGGGGAAGTTCGGCCTCCCGGTGAACATCCTGGCCGTGCTGTGGGGCGCCGCGATGTCCCTCAACCTCGCCTGGCCGCGCGCCACGGTCTACAACGCGACCGGCCCCCAGCACTGGTACCTGCGCTGGGGCGCCTTCGTGTTCATCGGCGTCGTGGCGGTCGGCGGCTTCGCCTACTACTGGTTCGTACAGCGCAAGCGCACCGGGGTGCTGGCGACCCACGCCGCCGAGTCGCCGGACGGTCCGCCGCCGCCCCCCACTTCCTGATCCGGAGGCCACGTCATGTCCCAGGAGGCCCAGATGGACGCACCCGAGACCGCCGACGCGTTCGACTATGTCGTGGTCGGCGGCGGTACGGCCGGCGCCGTCGTGGCGGCCCGGCTGAGCGAGGACCCGCAGGTCAGCGTCTGCGTACTGGAGGCCGGGCCGTCCGACGTCGACGACCCGGACATCCTGCGCCTCGACCGGTGGATGGGCCTGCTCGCCTCGGGCTACGACTGGGACTATCCCGTCGAGCCGCAGGAGAACGGCAACAGCTTCATGCGGCACGCCCGCGCCAAGGTGCTCGGCGGCTGCTCGTCCCACAACTCCTGTATCGCCTTCTGGGCACCGGCCGAGGATCTCGACGAATGGGCCGCGCTGGGCTGTTCGGGCTGGACCGCGGCCGAATGCTTCCCGCTCTTCCAGCGGCTGGAGACCAATGACGCACCGGGCGGCCACCACGGCCGCAACGGCCCGGTGACCTTGCGCAGCGTCCCGCCCCACGACCCGTGCGGCGCCGCGCTGCTGGAGGCGTGTGCGGCGGCCGGCATCCCCACCACGCCGTTCAACACCGGGCAGACCGTCGTCCGCGGCGCGAACTGGTTCCAGATCAACTGCCGCCCCGACGGCACCCGTTCCTCCGCCTCGGTCTCCTATCTCCACCCCGTCATGGGCACCCGCCGCAACCTGGACGTGCGCACCGGCGTCCAGGCCAAACGCCTGCGCTTCGACACCCCGGACGCCACCGGCGCCGCCGCGCGCTGCACCGGCGTCGACTACCTCTCCCCCGACCTCGTCCACACCCTGACGGTCACCGCGCGGCGCGAGGTCATCGTCTCCTGCGGCGCCATCGACTCCCCCAAGCTGCTGATGCTTTCGGGGATCGGCCCGGCCGACCATCTGCGCGCCACCGGTATCGAGCCGCTCGTCGACTCCCCCGGTGTCGGCCAGAACCTCCAGGACCACCCGGAGGGCGTGATCATGTGGGAGGCCAAACAGCCGATGGTCACCACCTCCACCCAGTGGTGGGAGATCGGCATATTCAGCCCCACCGAACCCGGTCTGGACCGCCCCGACCTGATGTTCCACTACGGTTCGGTGCCCTTCGACATGAACACCTACCGCCGCGGCTACCCCACCTCGGAGAACGCCTTCTGCCTCACCCCGAACGTCACCCGCGCCCGCTCCACGGGGACCGTACGGCTGCGCACCCGCGACTTCCGCGACAAACCCAAGGTCGATCCGCGCTATTTCACCCATGAGCACGATGTCCGGGTGATGACCTACGGTCTGCGACTGGCCCGCGAGATCATCTCCCAGGCCCCGATGGCCGACTGGGCCGGCACCGAGCTGGCTCCCGGCCCCGCCGCCCGCTCCGACGCCGACCTCCTCGAGTACATCCGCACCACCCACAACACCGTCTACCACCCCGCCTGCACGGTCCGCATGGGCGCCGCCGACGACCCGGACGCCCCGCTTGACCCCCAGCTGCGGGTCAAGGGGGTCGACGGACTGCGGGTGTGCGACGGTTCGGCGATGCCGTTCCTGACGGCGGTGAACCCCTGCATCACGACGATGATGATCGGGGAGAAGTGCGCGGACCTGATCCGGGGACGGTCCGGGTGAGCCGGGGCGGTGCCCCCTCCCAGGCGGCGGTGTTCGCCTATGAGACGGGAGTGGTACGGCCGGTGGGGTACTGAGCCCGGAACGCCGGCCCTGCGGCCGCGATGGGCCGTGCCGCCGTCGGACCGCCGCTCAGGGACACGAGGACGCGCGGGCAGACGAACACGGCGGTGAAGGCGCCGCGGATGCATACCCTGACGTCGCCGTCGCGTCGATGGCTGGATTCGTTCGCGGTACGACAGGAGCACACGATGGCCGTCTCCGCCCCTGCCGACTCCTCTTCCGGGGCCACCACCGCGCGATCCCGCCTGCGCGCGTGGCTGCTGGAGGGCCTGACCGATATGGCCAAGCACCACCCCGGTCCGCACGCCGGACCGCAGAGCGCCCACAAGGGGCAGCGGTGGTGGCGGGTGATGTGCCTGACCGGTGTGGACTACTTCTCCACCCTCGGGTACCAGCCGGGTATCGCCGCGCTGGCAGCGGGGCTGCTGTCGCCGGTGGCCACCATCGTCCTGGTGATCGTGACGCTGGCCGGTGCGCTGCCGGTCTACCGGCGGGTGGCGGAGGAGAGTCCGCGCGGACAGGGTTCGATCGCGATGCTGGAGCGGCTGCTGTCGTTCTGGAAGGGCAAGCTGTTCGTCCTGACCCTGCTCGGTTTCGCCGCCACCGACTTCCTGATCACCATCACCCTGTCGGCCGCCGACGCCTCCACCCACCTCGTGGAGAACCCGCATCTGACGGGTGTTCTGCACGGCCAGGAGGTGATCATCACGCTGATCCTGGTCGCCCTGCTCGGTGCGGTCTTCATGAAGGGGTTCCTGGAGGCCATCGGTGTGGCGATCGTGCTGGTGGCCCTCTACCTCGGACTCAATGTCGTGGTGGTCGTCGTCGGACTGTGGCACGTTGCCCAGGCGCCGCATGTCGTCACCGACTGGTCCCAGGCGCTGACCACCGAGCACGGCAATGTCCTAGCGATGGTGGGGGTGGCACTGCTGGTCTTCCCGAAGCTGGCGCTGGGTCTGTCCGGCTTCGAGACCGGGGTGGCGGTGATGCCGCACATCGAGGGCAAGTCCGACGACACCGAGGAGCGTCCGGCGGGACGGATCCGGGGAGCGAAGAAGCTGCTCACCACGGCCGCCGTCATCATGAGCGTCTTCCTCATCATCACCAGCTTCGTGACGACCCTGCTGATCCCGGCCGATGACTTCAAGCCGGGCGGTCAGGCCAACGGCCGCGCACTGGCCTTCCTCGCGCATGAATACCTCGGCTCCGCCTTCGGCACCGTCTACGACGTCTCCACCATCGCGATCCTGTGGTTCGCCGGTGCCTCGGCGATGGCCGGGCTGCTCAATCTCATGCCGCAGTATCTGCCGCGCTACGGCATGGCCCCGCACTGGGCGCGGGCGGTCCGCCCGATGGTACTGGTGTTCACGCTGGTCGCGTTCCTGGTGACATGGCTCTTCAACGCCGATGTCGACGCGCAGGGCGGCGCCTACGCCACCGGTGTGCTCGTCCTGATCAGCTCCGCCGCGATCGCCGTGACCATCGCCGCACACCGGGCCCGCCAGCGCGGCTGGACGATCGGCTTCGCCCTGATCTCCGCGGTGTTCCTCTACACCACGGTCGCCAACGTCATCGAGCGGCCCGACGGTGTCAAGATCGGTGCCTGCTTCATCGCCGGCATCATCCTGCTCTCGTTCCTCTCCCGCCTGGCCCGCGCCTTCGAACTGCGGGTGACCAGCGTGGTCCTGGACGATATGGCGCAGCGGTTCATCCGCGACACCGCGCAGCGCACGATCCGCTTCATCGCGAACGAACCCGACCAGCGGGATGTGGCCGAATACCGCGACAAACTCCAGCAGATCCGCAGCGACAACGACCTCTCGTCGGCGGACGACTGCGTCTTCGTGGAGGTCACGGTCGGCGACCCGTCGGAGTTCGAGAGCGAGCTGCGCGTCCGCGGCGAGGTCCTGCACGGCCGCTACCGGGTGCTCTGCCTCGACAGCTCCACCATCTCCAACGCGCTGGCCGCGCTGCTGCTGCACGTACGGGACCTCACCGGACAGCGGCCGCACATCTACTTCGAATGGACCGAGGGCAACCCCTTCGCCCAGTTCCTGCGCTTCTTCCTCTTCGGCCAGGGCGAAGTCGCACCCGTCACCCGCGAGGTACTGCGCGAGGCCGAAGCCGACCGGGCGCGCCGACCGTACGTCCACGTGGGATGAGCGTCCCGACCCACCGGACGGCTTTGCCACCGCACAGGGTTGACTTCTGGTCAGTTTATGGCCGACCTGTCGCACAACCCTTCCCCACAGGTGCACCGTCCGTAATAAGGTTCCTACACAGCGCAGCCGGTGGGACAGACCCGCCGCGGGGGAGCGACCCGGCCACGGAGGAAGCGATGCCACAGGGAACCATCGTCCTGTTCAACAAGAGCGACGGCGTGGGGATCATCGCGGACGAGCAGGGAGAAACGCTTCCCTTCTCGGGGATGGAAACGCAGACCACGAACGTCGGTCAGCGTGTCCTCTTCGACGTCCACGGAGCGAAGGCCACCAATGTGATCGTTGCTCGCTAGAGCAGCCGTGGTGGGCGGGACGGCCCCGGACGGGATGCCCGGGGCCCTCTGCCGTGTGGACGCGGGAGTCGCGCCGGGACGAACGGATCGCGTCCCGTTACGCAGCTGCAAACGCCCGTGCCACCACGGCCCGTTCGGGGTCAGGCCGGGTCGGACGGGAACTTCCACCAGGTCCTCGTTGGACCGGGTGACGATCCGGTTCCAGATCTCGGCCAACTGCCCCTCGACGTCGTCGCCTTCGCGCTCCGCCGGGAGCCACTGGACGGGCACGACCTCGTAGGCACGGGGCCGGTCCGCGAAGCGGTTGTTCATGGTGACGATGCCGGAGTAGAGCCGCTTGCTGTTGAACAGCGACTGGCCGAGGATCCGGCCGTAGCCGGTCTGATCGGTGCTGATCACCTTGTGGCTGAGGTAGACGCCGGCCGCCGCGGCGCCCGGCGGGCCGGCTGACGCTGCGTCAGCCGGCCCCGCACTCTTCGAGTCCCGCGAGCGCCTGTGAGCGCTCCATGGGGTGCTCTCCGGCTCCTGGTACGGCGAGCGCGCTGCGGAACTGTTCCCGGGCTTCGGCGACCCGGCCCGCCGCCGAGTAGGTGCGGCCCAACCGGTAGCGGATGTCCATCTCCAGCCGGGCGAAATGGGGTTCGGTGAGGGGGGACAGCGTGCGGTGATGGGAGAGCGCCTGGTGGTGGAGGGCCGCGGCGGCGCTCAGGTTTCCGTCGCCGAGCTCCGCGCTGCCCAGCCGGGTCAGCAGGATCGCGTGCAGGAGGACGTCCCCGGCCCGCTCCGCCAGATCGGCCGCCTGACGGTAGAAGGTCCTGGCCTCACCGTATTGGCCGAGACCGTGGTGGAGGTCGGCGGCGCAGGCCAGGGACCTGCTGATCATGCGGGGCCGGCCGATCTTCTCGGCGCGGGTGACGGAGGAGGCGAAGCAGGCCAGCGCCTCCTCGTTGCGCCCGTGGAGTTGGTGGAGGGAGCCGAGGAGGCACAGTCCCATCGCGACGAGCCAGCTGTCGTCCGACCGCTGGGCCTGCTCCACGGCGTCGGCGATCCGGGTCATCGCCTGCTCGGCCCGGCCCGCGTACAGGTCGGCGGCGCCCAGTCCGGCCAGGGCGCGGGCCTCCTCGCCGCGGTCCGCCCGGCGGCGGGCGAGGTGCAGCGCCTCGGTGAACCAGGCGTGCCCCTCCTGGTGGCGGCCCTGGTAGAGGTCGTTGACGCCCATACAGGTGCGCAGCGCGGAGGGCATCCGCCGGTCGCCGGCCTCTTCGGCGTGCGCCAGCGCGATCTCCAGGGCCGTCCGGCATTCGTGGTAGCGGCCGCGGCGGGCGAAGTAGTCGCTCAGGGCCTCGGCGATCCAGCAGGCGTAGTCGGCCTCGCCGAGCGCCGCGGCATGGCCGACGACGTCAACGAGCTCACCGCCGGCCGCGTCCAGCCAGCCGTCCGCGTCCTTCCAGTCCGGGAACGGCGCCGCGGCCGGCCGCGGCCCGGTGAGGAAGGCGTCGGGGCCCCAGTCGCTGGCGATCCGGGCGGCGTCCAGGTAGAGGCGGAGGACGGCCGTGCGGGCCTCGTCGGCCTCGCCGGGTGTGGCGTCCGCGAGCCGTCGCGCATGCACCCGGACCAGGTCGTGCAGGCGGTAGCGACCCGGGCGGGGCTGTTGCAGCAGACTGGCGTCGACCAGGCTTTCCAGGATCCACTCGGCGTCGAGGGGCGGGCACCCCAGGACGGCCGCGGGGGTCAGCGGGTCGAACTCCACCGTGGGCGAGAGGCCGAGGGCGCGGAATCCGCGCTGCTGCATCGGCGCCAGCTGCTCGTACGACAGCCGGAAGGCGGCCTCCACGCTGCGGTCCCCGGCACTCAGCTCGCCGAGGCGGCGCTCATCGCCGGACATCCGCTCCACGAGGTACGCCAGCGTCCAGGCGGGGCGGTTCTGCAACCGTGCTCCGGCGATCCGCAGAGCCAGCGGCAGCCCGTCGCACAGCCGGACCAGCTCCTGCGCCGCCTCCGGCTCCCGGTCCGCGCGCGCCTCCCCCAGGACGTGCCGCAGCAGGGACACCGCATCGCCGGCCGCCAACGGCTCCAGGCTGACGCGGCGGTCGGCGTCGAGTCCGGCCAGCCGCCGCCGACCGGCCACGATCACCGCGCTGCCCGGACCGGCGGGCAGCAGCGGCCGGACCTGCTGTGCGCCGGGGACGTCGTCCAGTACGAGGAGCAGCCGCAGCGAGCTGGTCGCCGCCCGCCAGGCCGCGACCAGTTCGTCGAGGTCGTCGAGCACCTCGCTCTCGGCCGCACCGACCGAGCGCAGCAGCCGCCGCAGTATGCGCTGCGGCGCGATCCCGTGCTGTTCCGTGCTGTGCGCGCGCAGGTCCGCGAAGAGGCAGCCGTCCGGGTAGTGCTCGCGCAGCCGCCAGGCCGCGCGGACCGCGAGCGCGGACTTGCCGACCCCGGCCGGACCGTCGACGGCCACGACCGAGACGGCCGCGTCGGCCAACGGCGCGGTCAGCAGGGCGAGTTCGCGCTCCCGTCCGGCGAGGTGGCCGGTGTCGCCGGGCAGTTCGTTGACCGGGCGGCGGGGCCGGGCGGGAGGAGTGGCGGGGGCAGCGGCGGGGCGCGTCGCCGCTGGGCCGAGGAGCAGCTGGTCATCGCGGCGCAGCACCGCCTGGTGCACCCGGCGCAGCTCCGCACCGGGATCGACCCCGAGCTCGTCGCGCAGCCGCTTGCGCATGTCCTGGTAGGCGTTCAGCGCCTCCGCCTGGTGCCCGCTGCCGTACAGGGCGCGCATCCGCAGCGCCATCAGCGACTCGTCGTACGGATCGGACGCGGCGACGGCGGCGAGGTCGTCCAGGGCCTCGGCGGAGCGGCCGAGCAGGACCAGGCAGTCGAGGCGCTCCTGCTGGAGGGTGCGCCGCCGCTGCGTGAGCCGGCCCCGCTCGCCCTGTGCGAACGGGCCCGGCACTCCGGCCAGGGGCTCGCCCCGGAACAGGGCGAGCGCCTCGGAACAGCGGTCCATCGCGGCGGCCAGGTCGCCGGACTCCTTGGCGCGCTGCGCCGCACCGCCCAGTTCGGCCAGCTCGGCCACGTCGAGCTCCGCCGCATCGCGGGCGAAGCAGTAGCCGCCCCGGTCGCTGCGGATCACCGACTCCGCAGGTCCCGCGCCTTCCGCGTCGAGCGCCTTGCGCAGCTGGTAGACGTAGCTGGGCAGCACCCGGCGGCCGGATCCCGGCGGGTTCGCCCCCCATACGCCGTCGAGCAGCTGCTCGGGACCGGTCGGCGTCCCCGCACGCAGCAGCAGCGCGGCCAGGACCGCCTGCCGCCGTACCGGCCCCAGGTCCAGCGGCGTCCCGTCCCGCCAGGCCAGCACCGGCCCCAGCACCGCGATCCGCAGCCGCTGACGCACTCCCCCGCTCACCACAGAGCCGCCGTCCCCCATGTCCCGTCCCCCGTATCATCGAAATGCCATCGGCATTTCAGCGTCTCCCGCGATGATTGACAAGACGACCCCGCGTCGGGCGCTCACTCCCCTGACACCTCGCGCCGGCCCCGCGCCAGCAACCCGTCGAGATCCGCGGTGAGTTGGGCCAGTGTGGGCCGGTCACCCGGGTCGTGGGCGAGGCTGCGGTCGATCGCCGCGGTGAGGGGGGACGGAAGGCGCCGGCGGGTGGTGACAGACCGGGCGCGCTGGTCGAGCTGGGGGTATCGGCGCCTTCCGGCGTCCTGGGCGTCGTCACTCCCCTCATAACTTGCGCCGTAGCTCTCGTCATCCGTCTCACCGTCGGCGATGTCGTCGGCCATGTCGTCGATGTCATCGGCGATGTCGTCATCGACGTCGAACGGGACCTCACCGGTGGCGGCCTCGTACAGCGTGATGCCGATGCCCCAGACGTCCGCCGCGGGGGTGAGGATCCCGCCGCGGGCCTGCTCGGGGGCGAGGTAGCACAGGGTGCCGATGCCCGGCGGGGCTGGGCCGGGCGGGCGGGCGGTGCTCAGGTCCAGCACCTTGGCGCGCCGGCAGCCGATCACGATGTTGGACGGCTTGAGGTCCAGGTGCAACAGGTCCTTGCCGTGCAGGTAGTGGACCGCCGAGCACAGGTGGAGTCCGAGGAGCGCGAGGTCGGCCGCGGCCAGACGGCGCCGGCGGCGGTCGATGAGGTGCGCGAGGGTCTCTCCGGTGAGCGTCTCCAGCACGACGAAGGGTTGCGGGGCGTCGCCGGTCTCGTAGGCGCGGACCAGGTGCGGATGCGTGAAGGCCGCGAGCCAGCGGCCCTCTTGCAGCAGCTTCTCGCGCAGCCACCGGTCGTCGCGCCGGTCCGGGCGCAGCACCTTCACCACGCACCGGCACTCCCGCTCCCGGCTCCAGACGTCGTACAGATCCAGCCAGCCGGTGCGGCAGAGGTGCGCGAGGACCTCGTAGCCCGGGGCCACCGTCGTTCCGGCCGCCAGCGGCGGTGGCGCGAGGAGTGTCGTACGGCTCATGGCAGCGCCTCGACCTTCGAGATGTCGCCCGGCCCGTGCAGCCGGTAGAGCCGTGCGTAGGCGGCGCTGCGGGCGAGCAACTGGTCGTGTGTGCCGTGGTCGGCGATACGGCCGTGTGCGAGAAAGACGATCTGGGTGGCGTCGCGGACGGTGAGCAGGTTGTGGGAGATGAGGATCGTGGTGCGTCCGCTCATCAACAGGCGCAGCGGTTCCAGGATGTGTCGGCCGGACTCCGCGTCGAGGCCGGTGGTCGGCTCGTCGAGCAGGAGGACGGGCGCGTCACGGATCATGGCGCGGGCGATGGCGAGGCGCTGGCGCTGTCCGCCGGAGAGGAGCCGGCCACGCTGGCCCACCACGGTGTCGTAGCCCTCGGGGAGTTGGCCGATGAAGGTGTGGGCGTCGGCGGCGTGGGCCGCTGCGATGATCTCCTCGTCGCTCGCGTCGGGGCGGCCGTAGGCGATGTTGTCGCGCACGGTGCCGTGGAAGACCAGGGTCTCCTGGAGCAGCACGGCCACGTTGTCCCGCAGTTCGTCCAGGCGCAGATCGCGCAGATCGTGCCCGTCGAGGCGGAGGGTTCCGCGGTCCGGGTCGTAGAAGCGCAGCAGCAGTTTGGCGGCGGTCGACTTTCCGGCGCCGCTCGCCCCCACGAGCGCCAGCGTCTCGCCGGGTGCGGCGCCGAACGAGACCTCACGGAGGGCGGGCCGGGTGGTGCCGGGGTAGCGGAAGGTGATGTCGTCGAAGGCGATCTCGCCGCGGGCGCGGCCGAGCTCCAGCGGGGCCGCGACCTGGGCGACTTGGGGCCGCTGGTCGAGCAGTTCGATGATCCGCTCCGCGGCGGCGGATGCCGAGTAGAAGATGTTGGTGAGGCCGGACAGGCCGCGGATGGGGCTGTAGAGCCTGGTGAGCAGGGTGAGGAAGACGATCAGGCCGCCGAGGGTGAGGTGGCCGTGGGCCAGTTCCCAGGTGCCCAGGCCCATCACGAGCAGCGCGCCGACCAGCTCGATGAGGTCGATGACGGTGCCGTAGACGGCAGCGATGCGTGCGGAGGCCATGGCGGCCCGGAACCGGCCGAGGTTCTCGCGCTGGAACCTGCCGTGCTCCCACCGCTGCCGGTTGTACGCCTGGACGAGGGCGATATTGCCCAGCGCCTCTTCGGTGATGGCGCTGATCGAGCCGCTGCGGCGGCGCCGCTCCCGGGATGCGGCCTTGACCCGCCGGGAGAAGCGGCGGGCGGTGGACCAGAACATCGGGGCGATGACGAGGGCCAGGAGCGTCAGGTCCCACCGCAGGTAGAACAGCACGGCGAGGAAGATGGCCAGCCGCATGATCTGGGCGATGGCGTTCACGATCCCGGAGAGCAGGAAGGTCTCGACGGCGTCGACGTCACCGGTCACGCGGGAGAGCACGTCGCCGAGCCGCCGCCGCTCGAAGAAGCCGAGCGAGAGCCCTTCGACGTGGCGGAACAGATCCGACCGCAGGGCGAGCAGGAACCGCTCGCTGACCCAGGTCGAGGTCACCTCGTCGGCGAAGGAGAGCACTCCGGAGAAGAAGGTGAACGCGAGGTAGGCCAGGGCGATCGGCAGAAAGAGGTGCAGATTGCGCGGCACCAGCATGTCGTCGATGACGATTTTGAACAGCCAGATCTCGGCGGCGTCCACGACCGGATCCAGCACGACGAAGGCCAGGATCACCACCAGCCAGCGCCGGCCGCCCCGCGTATACGGCCAGAAGCGCCGGAAGACATCGCGCAGGGCCACCGGCGGAGCGGCTTCGACGAGTGCGCCGGTGCCGTCGGGGTCCTCGGCGACGGTCAGCAGCAGCCGCAGCGCCCGCCTCAGGCGGCGCACGGCGACGCGGCGCGCCTTCTCGCTGCCCGCGCCGTCGCCCTGGGCGTCACCACGGGAGGGAAAATGCGGCCGCGCACTCATCCGGCTTCACCGACTGCTGCGGCCGGGCAGGAGCCCGGCCGCGGCCCATCATGGCGAGCGCTCAGTAACCACCTCCATGGTGCATGCCGTGGTCGTGGTCGTGGCCGTGCCTGCGGCGGCGACGGCGCCGACGGCGACCGTGATCACCGAAGAAATCTTCGCTGGTGTCGAACCTGCGCCAGTCCTCCGACGTGAAGTCACGACGGCCACGGCCCAGCGCGGGAACCAGGTTGTCGAGGACTCCCATACTCCTGCCTTCCTCGTGACCCCCCTTAATCCCGCTGTTCACCCA
Organism: Streptomyces natalensis ATCC 27448; assembly: GCF_000935125.1. Lineage (GTDB taxonomy): Bacteria > Actinomycetota > Actinomycetes > Streptomycetales > Streptomycetaceae > Streptomyces > Streptomyces natalensis. The sequence goes on from NZ_JRKI01000034.1 coordinate 200,078, forward strand.
GGTATACGGAAAAACGTTGAAAAGGGATTGACTCACCGGGATCGACCCACGCTTGCCGCTGCTGACGATATTTCCCGTCGACCGATGGCTACTCTGCGTCACTGCGATGGTGTACGTACGCCAATAGCTGACGCCCACCATGACGACCTCCACGGCCAGGGAGCTCAGCACAAAGAGGAGCCGGACGGAACGACGACTCCGTCGGCGACGACCGTGGGCCGGTTGCCGCGCAGAAATGCGCCGGCGGCGGTGAAAAGGCCACGCCCTCGACCTTGGTGAGGTAGGTCACTGCCAGGTTCCGGTAAAGGAGGGCAACCCGGCGGATGGCCTGGGCATCTGGCGGAATGTCGGTCGGTAAGCGCGTGTTTCCGACACCGCCCGGTTTGGTGGGGAACATCGCTCATGACATATCATCAGCGATCGAAGCACCCCAGAACGGAGACGTTCGGGAGGGGCCCCGACCGGGTTTCCCCGAGGCTTCCGTTGCTGTCCCCACCCCCGAGAACTGGCGCCGCACACCCCATGGCGCCGGTTCCTTCTGCATGCCGGAAAACAGGAATACATGCCCGTTCAACCATTGCCGGAACTCATACGTTTCGTGCGTCACCACTCGCCCTTTTACCGAGATCTCTACGCCGGGCTGCCGCACCGGGTGGAGGAGTTGACCGACCTGCCGGTCGTTCCCCATGAGGCGTTCTGGCGTGCCAACACGCCCCGGAACAACAGCCTTTTGACCGGACCGCTCGATGAGGCGGTGGTCTTCAAGAGCGGCGGAACGACCGGCGCCCCGAAGTTCTCCGTCTACACCCGCGAGGAATGGCGCGAATTCACCGCCGCATTCGGCAGCGGACTCGTCGAAGCCGGACTGCGTCCCGGCCACCGGGTCGCCGATCTCTTCTACGCCGGGGAGCTGTACGCCAGCTTCACCTTCATCCTGGACTCCCTGCACCGTGCACCCGTCGCCAACGTCCGGCTGCCGATCGGGGGCGCCGCACCGCTCGCCTCGACCGTGCAGACGCTGGACGAATTCGACGTCGAGGTCGTCGCCGGTACCACGACGACGCTGTGCGCGCTGGCCGACCATCTCGTACGCGAAGGACGCCAACTGAGCGGCGTACAGATCCTGTTCTTCGGCGGCGAGGGGCTCCACGAGGACCAGCGGCCGCTGCTGCACAAGGCGTTCCCCCAGGCGCAGGCCCGCTCCATCGGCTATGCCGCCGTCGACTCCGGGCTCCTGGGACGGGCCGTACCAGGTGCCGACCCCCGCGTCCACCAGGCGTTCACCCCGCACACCGTCGTCGAGATCCTGGACGAGCAGACCGGCGAGCCCCTCGTCCGCAACGGTGCGGCGGGCCGTGTCGTCGTCACGGACCTGCGCCGGAGGCTGATGCCCATCGTCCGGTATCCGGTCGGCGACCGGGCCGAATGGACCGATGTCGCCGCGGGGCACTTCCGTATCCTCGGCCGGGCCGAGGAAGGCGTACGCATCGGTGCGGTGTCGCTCTACACCCAGGACGTGCACGATCTGGTGCGCGCCGCGGACGTGGCCGGCCGGGTGAGCGGAATGCAGCTCGTGGCGCGCCGCTGGGACGGGCGGGACGGGCTGGTGCTGCGGCTGGCCGTCGACGAGGACCGGCCGGCCGGCGGGCTCGCGGACCTGGCCGACGCCATCACCAAGGAGGTCCTCGCCGCCCGCCCGATGTACGCCGCGGAGGCCGCCGACGGACGGATCCACCCGATCGCCGTGGAGTGGGTCCGGCACGGCGGCCTGGTCGTCAACTCCCGTACCGGCAAGCTGATCCGGGTCCTCGACGAACGGCCGCACTCATGACGCCCGCAGCGGCCCCGCGCCGCCTCCCGGTCGTCCTGCGCAACCGGGCCTTCGGTGCCGTATGGGTCGCGCAGATCCTCACCCAGGCCGCGGGACGGATGTTCCAGGTCGGCGTGGTGTGGTGGCTCGTCGGGCACGCCATCGGCGCCGACGGGGACCGCGGCCTGGCCTCCGGGGCGTTCCTGGCGGTGAGCACGCTCCCCGCGGTGGCGCTCGCCCCGCTGGTGGCCACGGTTATCGCACGCTGCCCGCGCCGTACGGTGCTGGGTTCGGCGGCCGCCGTGGCGGGTCTGGTCGCCGCCGCCACCGCGGGGTGGACCTGTGCCGCATCGCCGCCCACGGTCGTCGCCTACGGGGCGGCGCTGCTGCTGGCCGGCTGCCAGGCCCTGTTCGACCCGTGCCTGACCACCTCCGTCCCCGAGCTCGTCGACGACGCCGACATCGAGGCCGCGACCGGCTTCGAACTGGCCACCCAGTCCCTGGCCGGTCTGGCCGGCGGGCTGCTGGGTCCGCTCGTCGTGGATGCCTGGGAGCTGACCGGCATCGTCTCCGGATGTGCCGGTGCCTACCTGGCCGCGGCGGTGCTGGTGTCCGTCACCCGGTTCCCGCGGGCTGCTGCGGTCGCGGACGACGCCGGCCCGGCCGAGGGCGCGCCCGCGCGGCGGACGCTGCGCCGGATTCTCGCCGACCACCGGTACATCCGGCGGGTGCTGCTCTGCTTCACCGCGGCGAACGTCTTCACCACCGCGGTCTACGTGGTCATGCCGCTGTACACCCGGTCCGTGCTGCATGCGCACGGTGCCACGGTCGCCGCGCTGGAGGCGGGCCTCGGCGTCGGAACGCTGCTCGGGTCGTTCACCGGCGCGCGGCTGCCGGGAAAGGCGACCACTGTCGGCGGGGCCTGCCTGGCGCTGATGGCCGCGGCCCTCGGGACGCCGGGCCTGGTCGCCGGTCAGACCGCGGCCGTCGCCGCCCTGACCGTCGCGGGCTGGTGTGTGGGGGCCATCGGGGTGCGGTTCGTCGCACTGTTCCAGCGGATGGTTCCGGCCGAGGACAAGCCGGGCTTCTTCGCCATGATGCAGGCGCTGCTCGGCGCGACCTTCCCGCTGTCCTCGCTCGTCTTCGGCGCGCTCGGCGACGTGCTGTCCCCGCGGGCCCTGTGCGTACTGCAAGCCGTCGGGCTGCTGCCGGTCGCCGTGGTGCTGTGGTGGTCCGGCAGGCGTACGGAGGCGCCGCCGGAGTCCGACGGTGCCGCCGCGGCGGTGCCCGGGTCCGCGTCCGGGTCCGGGTCCGGGTCCGCGTCCGCGTCCCCCGAGTCCGCCACCGGCGCCGTGCCGCTGGGGGACGCCCGATGACCGCCGCCCTCGTACCGGCCGGGCCCCAGGACATCGCCGAGCTGCGGCAGTTGTACTTCGAGGTGTACGGAAACGCGTATCCGGTCGCCCTGGGCAGTGATCCGGCCGAGATGCACCGCCTGATCACCGACCCGCACTGCCACTGGCTCACCGCACGCCGGGCCGACACCGGCGAACTGGCCGGGTCCGCGGTCGTGCAGACCGACCGGGGCAACCGCGTCGGCAAGCTCGTCGGCCTCGCGGTCCATCCCCGCCATCGTCAGCACGGGCTGGCGGGCCGGCTGACCGCGGCGGTCACCGCCGATGCCCTCGCCACCGGTGCCCTCGATTCGATCCACACCACGGTCCGTACGGTCACGCAGGCCCCGCAGCGCGTCGTCGCCCGCAACGGGTACCGGCCGCTCGGGCTGCTGCCCAACGCCGCCGAGGTGTCCGGCTGCGAGACCCTGGCCCTGTTCGCCTGCTATGCCGACGGCGTCCTCGACCGCCGCGCACCCGTCGCCGCCGTACCGCGGGCGCTGGTACCGCTGCTGGAGGCGGCCGAGGACAGCATCGGGATCCGGTACGCCGCGCTGCGCCCGCTCGGTCCCGGGGAGCCGGAGAGCTCGGCTGCGCACCCCGCGAAATCCGCGCACCACACAGCGGACCGCACCCCCGTCGAAGTGATCACTGCCCCCGGCTTCGTCCGCCGCCGGTTCGGTGAGGTCTTCCCCGACCCGTCGGGCGCCTACGTCCCGCTGCGCACCCCGAACACGGTGCTGACGCCGCCGGACGGCGCGTTCGAGATCTATGCCGACCTCGACCCGGCGGCCGGCAGCTGTGCCCTGGTCGCGGTGCACCCCTGTCTGTCGGCCGCCACCGGGGCCCTCGATTCGCTCATGGCGGCCCTCGGACGGGCGGGCGCCGACTACGTCGAGGCGCTGCTGCCGCTGTCCGACACCGCGGGGCTGCACGCGTTCCTCTCCTCCGGCTTCGTCCCCAGCGCCGCCTACCCGGCCATGCGCCGGATCGGCGACCGCTTCCACGACCACGTCGTCCTCTCCCGTACCGACCGTCAGATCGACTTCCGGACCACCGCCGTCAGCACACCGCTCCAGCCGTATCTGAGCGCGTACCTGACCGCCTGGACGTCCACCTACCTGCCCCGTCACGAGGTTGACCGATGAACCCGCATCTCGCCCCCGTCGAGGTCCCCGACCCGGCGGCCCTCCCCGCCGTCCAACGCCTGTGCGACCTCACCGCGCCCTATACGACCGGCCCGGAGACGGACGCCCTCTTCGCGGCCGCGATGGCCGAAACGAACTCCTGGCACGCGGAACGCTCCCCGTTCTTCCGCTCCCTGCTCGCGGACCCTCCCGAGACCCCGGCCCCCACCGTCGGCGCCCGGACCCGTACCCCGCTGCTGCACGCCACCTTCTTCAAGCGGCACGAGGTGCTGTCCGTACCGCGCGAGGAGGTCTTCCTGCATCTGACCTCGTCCGGCACCACCGGACAGAAGTCGCAGATGTTCTACGACCGGTGGACCATCCGCGCCGCGCAGCGGATGGTGGCCCGCATCTTCGACCACTACGGGTGGATCACCCCCGACCGGCCCGTCAACTACCTGCTCTACAGCTACGAACCCGCACCGGACGTGCGTCTGGGCACCTCCTTCACCGACAACTACCTGTGCGACTTCGCGCCCGCGCGGCACATCACCCACGCCCTGCGGCACACCGGATCCGGCCATGAATTCGACGTACACGGCTGTATCGCCGCGCTCCGGCGCTACGCCGACGAAGGTCTGCCGGTACGGATCCTGGGCTTCCCGGCATTCCTGCACTTCACCCTGGAGCGCATGCGCGCCACCGGCATCCCGCCGCTGCGCCTCCCGGAGGGCTCGCTGATCGTCCTCGGCGGCGGCTGGAAGGGCCATGCCGACCGGCAGATCGGCAAGGAGGACTTCTACGACCAGGTGACCGAGCAACTCGGCATCCCCGGCGAGCGGATCCGCGACACCTACGGATCCGTCGAGCACTGCGTGCCGTACGTCGAGTGCGCACACCACCGGCTGCACGTTCCCGTCTGGTCCCGCGCCGCCGTACGCGACACCCGGACCCTGCAACCGCTGCCGTACGGCGCACGCGGCTTCCTCCACCTGGTGTCCCCGTACATCACCTCGGTCCCCGCGCAGAGCGTCGTGATGGGCGACCTGGCCTCGCTGCACCCCGGGGAGGAGTGCGGCTGCCCCCTGGCCACACCGTGGTTCACGATCCATGGCCGCGCCGGGGTGAGCCGTAACCGCAGCTGTGCGGTGGCCGCCGCAGAACTTTTGAAGGGAATGTCATGACCAGCCAACTCCACTTCTGGCAGGGCGCGTTCATCGCCGACGCCGAGGTCGCCGGCCGACTCGCCGAACTGCCCGTTGCCGTCGAACGCGCCCTCGCGGAGCCGCTGTCCGCCGAGACGGTGCTGCGGGCCTGCGACACACTCAGCCGCGCCCTGCGCGATCCGGACGGTGATGTGCACACCCGGCTCCTCTCGTACGCGACCGAGGACGTCCCGGCCGCCGACCGCGCGGAAGCCGCCGCCACCCTCGCCGAACTCGCGGACGCCCTCGCCCGGCCGGCCCTCGAACGCAAACTGCGCCGCGAACTCGGCGGGCCGCGTCCCGAGCGGTTCACCCGCCCCGACGCGCGGGAGACGGTCTACGAGGCGTGGGCGCCGGTGGGCCTGCTGGTTCACATCGCCCCCGGCAATGCCGCGACGGTCGCCCCGCTGAGCGTCGTGGAGGGCCTGCTCGCGGGCAATGTGAACGTCCTCAAGACCAGCAGGAACGACACCCCGCTCGCCCAGCACCTGCTCGCCGAACTCGCGGCCGCGGACCCCACAGGGGCCGTCGGCCGCCGGATCGTGGCGCTGCAATTCCCCTCCCGCCGCAAGGACCTGATGCGGTTGCTGTGCGCGCCCGCGGACGCAGTGGCCGTCTGGGGCGGCGAGGACGCCGTGGAGGGGGTCGCGGCCCTCGTCCCGCCCGGGTGCCGGCTCGTCGAATGGGGCCACAAGATCTCTTTCGCCTACCTCGCCCGCGAGGCGTGGACGGACCGGGACGGGCTCGCCGCACTGGCCGCCGATGTCTGCCGGGCGGAGCAGCAGGCGTGCTCCAGCCCGCAGGTCGTGTATCTCGATACCGGGACGGATGGTGAGACCGCGGCCGGGTCGCCCGCCGGCGACGAAGGCGCCGACGAACTCACCGCCGAACTCTTCGCCTTCGCGGAGCGGTTCGCCGCCGTCCTCGACGAGGTATCCGCCACCTTCCCCGCACCGTCCGACGACGCGGCGGATGCGGCGGACGCCGCCGAGCATGCGGAGATCACCACCGCCGAACTGGTCGCCCGGGCCGAACAGCATCTCGGGCTGACCAGGGTCATCACCGCCGACGACGGAAGCTGGCGGGTCTTCGCCGACGTCCGTCCCGCCCTGGCCGCCTCCCCGCTGCACCGCACCGTCTGGATCAAGCCACTCCCCCGCCACGAGATCACCGCGACGCTGCGGCCCATGCGCCGCTATCTCCAGACCGCCTCGGTCGGCGGCAGCCGCGCCGACATCGCCACGCTCTCCCGGACCCTGATCACCGCGGGCGTCCAGCGGATCACCCCGCTCGGCGCGATGCTCGACAGCTACCCGGGCGAACCCCACGACGGCGTCTACGCCCTCCAGCGCTACAGCCGCCGGGTCAGCGTGCAGGCCGACGGCGCCGCCTTCGCCGCCACCCCGTGCCTGGACGATCTGATCGCCCCCGCCACACCGCCCGCCGCGCCCACCGGCCCGCTGATGGACAAGGCGGCGGCCCAGGACCAGCTGCGTACCCTCGCGCCCGAACACGCCCAGCTGTACTTCCGCAGCGGAGGAACCACCGGCGCCCCGGCCCTGTCCGTCTTCACCTGCGACGACTACGACACACAGATGCGCGCCTCGGCCCACGGCCTGCTCGCCGCGGGCTTCGATCCGGCCCGCGACCGGGCCGCCAACCTCTTCTTCTGCGGGGGCATGTACGGCAGCTTCATCAGCTTCTTCTCCATCCTGGAACGCCTGAACGCCACCCAGATCCCGATGGCCGCCGGCCCCGACCACGAGGAGATAGCCAAAGCCCTCGTCACCTACCGGGTCGACACCCTCTTCGGGATGCCGTCCTACCTGTGGCAGCTCTTCCACACACAGGGCGAGCGGCTGCGCTCCTACGGCGGCATCCGCAAGGTGTTCTACGGCGGGGAGCACTTCACCACCGAACAACGCCGCATCCTCACCGAGACGTTCGGCGTGGAGCTGATCCGGTCCGCCGCATACGGCAGCACCGACCTGGGCCCGCTGGGCCACCAGTGCACCCACGCCCGGGGAACCGAACACCACGTCCTGACCGAGCTGCACACACTGGAGATCCTCGACCCGCAGGAGGACCTCCCGGTCCCCGCAGGACAGCCGGGGCGGCTGGTCTTCACCACCCGGACCCGGGCCGGCCAGCGTCTGGAGCGCTACGAGATCGGCGACCTGGGCCGGGCCGTGAGCGGGACCTGCCCGTGCGGCAGCCACACCCCGCGCATCGAACTCCTGGGCCGGTACGGCGAGGTGTTCCGGATGGGCACGTATCACTTCCACTACCGCCGCTTCACCCAGGTCGCCGAGGAACGCTTCGGCTACCGGGGCGAGTTGCAGATCGTCCTGACCTCCGCAGCCGACCGCGAGCAGCTGACCGTACGGCTGGACGACCGCTACGCACCGGACCCGGACGCGGCCCGCGCGGCGCTGCTGGCCCACATCCCGGAACTCGGCTCGGCGGCCGGCCCGGACGCGCTGCTGACCTGCACGGTCGAGACCGCCCCCACGCTCGCCTTCGAACGCACCCCCACCAGCGGCAAACTCCGCACGGTCATCGACCGCCGAAGCGCCCGGGGGTGGTGCCCACCAGCCGGGTGAAGTGCCGGTTCAGGTGCGACTGGTCGTAGAAGCCGGCGGCGGCCGCCACCTCTCCGGGCGGCCGCCCGTCGAGCAGCAGCCCGCGGGCGCGGTCGACGCGGCGGGCCGTCAGGTACTGGTGCGGGGCGATGCCGAAGGCGCCGCTGAACGCCCGCACCAGGTGGGTGGGGTGGGCGTGCAGCAGCTTGGCGGCCTCGTCCAGGGTGACGCCCTGGAGCAGCCGTGCGTCGAGGAGCTCGCGCAGCCTGTGCGCCACACCGTGATCGGGCGCCGGCCTGCGGGCGACGAGCCCGGGCCGCAGGTGGGTGCGCAGCCGTTCCCGGATGAGGGCGAGGCGGCTTTGCGCCTCCAGTTCGTCGCCACGGTGGGCGAGTGCGGTGTGCAGTTGTCCGATGCGCCGGCGCAGCAGGCCGTCGGCGAGGTCGGGGCCGTCCACCGCCGGGCCGATGAAGCTCTCGTCCAGCTGGGTCAGGTCCAGGTAGAGAACCCGCTTGCGAAAGCCGTGGGAGGTGGCGGGTGAGCCGTTGTGCGGGACCTGCGGCGGAAGCAGGGACACCGTGCCGTGCGGGGTGCCGCGCTCGTGCCGGTTCAGGTCGTAACGGACCGCACCGTCGTCGACGATGAGCAGGGTCCAGACGTCGTGCACGTGCATCGGGTAGGTGTGCTCGGTGAAATGCGCGTGGAAGACCTCCACCACACCCGGGACCTGCGGGCGCCACGCGGAAACCTGCTGCCGGGCCACCCTCAGTTTTCCGGCGACGGGGCTTTCGCTCTCAGGCAAGGGGCGAATCTCTTCTCTCAACTGCTCTGACCTCAGGAAGCCCGCAACGTCAGTCACGGGTGGGGTCACGCAAGGAATGTACAAGACGGTGCGCCGCGACGGTCGGCAGGCTCGGAGCATGACTACCGACGACAGCGCCCCCGTCCGTTTCGACAACAAGATCGCCGTCCTGCTGCGCGAGGACCTGGAGCCCTGGCAGCGGCTGAACGTGACCGCGTTCCTGGTCAGTGGGCTGGGCACGGAGGTGCCCGAGGTGATCGGCGAACCGTACGCCGACGCCGACGGCACCCCGTATCTGCCGATGTTCCGCCAGCCGGTCCTGGTCTTCGAGGGGACGAAGGAAACGCTGACCGCGGCCCACGGCCGCGCACTGTCCCGCGCGCTGCCCCGGGCGGTGTTCACCTCCGACCTCTTCACCACCGGGAACGACCGGGACAACCGCGCGGCGGTGCGGGCCGTGGCCAAGGACCAGTTGGATGTGGTGGGCCTGGCCGTCTACGGACCGCGCAACGCCGTCGACAAGGTGCTCAAGGGCGCCCGGATGCACCCCTGACCAGCGCTGGCCGCGTGCCGGCCCGTCCGCGATCAGCGAGACATACGCGGTGGCGGGCGCCCGGCGCTCCGGTTCCTCGGTGAGCGCGGCCATGATGCGCTTGCCCAGGCCCCGCCCCTGGTGGGCGGGGTGCACACAGACGTCGACGATCTGGAACGCGGTACCGCCGTCGCCGATGATCCGCCCCATGCCGATGGGGGGCTCGTGTATTACGCGCTACGCCGCGGCAGTGCCGCCGCGGCCAGTGCAGCCGCCACCATCAGGCAGGCGGCGAGCAGCAGGCTCTCCCGCATGCCCGGTGCGAAGTTCCCTGCGAGGAGTGCGCCGAAGACGGCGATGCTGAGCGCGCCGCCCGTCTGACGGCTGGTGTTGAGCAACGCCGCCGCCGTACCCGCCCGTTCGGCGGCGACGCTGTCGAGCATCAGGGAGGTCAGCGCCGGCATGGCCAGGGAGCCGCCGACGCCCAGCGGGATCATCAGCAGGGCGGTCACCGGCGCGGGCGTACCGGTGTCGACCGTGAGCAGTCCGCCGCAGCCCAGCGCGCAGACCAGCAGCCCCACGACGACCACCGACCGCGGACCGAAGCGGGAAACCGCCCGCGGTGAGAGGTAGTTGGCGCAGGCGGTGACCGCCGCCATGGGCACGAACATCAGCCCGGCCGAGAGCGCCGACTGCCCCCGCTGCTCCTGGAAGAAGAGGCTCAGCACGAACACCACCCCGTAGAAGGCGGCGTTGAGGGAGAAGCCCGCGAGGACCGGCACGGTGACGCCGCGCTGCCGGAACAGCTCCAGCGGCAGCATCGGCGCGCACCGCCGTGCCTCGACCGCCACGAAACCGGCGCCGGACACCACCGCGACCCCGGCCGCGGTCACCACCGTGCCGGTGAGCCCGGCGTGCCCGCCCTCGATCACGGCGAAGGTCAGTGCGGCCAGCGCCAGTACCGCCGTCAGCTGCCCCGGCAGATCGAACGCGGCACGGCGCCGCGGGGAGCGTCCGGCCCGCAGCAGGAACAGGAAACCGGCCAGCCCGGCGGGTGCGTTGAGGCAGAACACGGCGCGCCAGCTCCACTCCGTGGTGAGCAGCCCGCCCAGTACGGGCCCGGCGGCCATGGCGACCGCGCCGCCGACCGTCCACAGGGCGATGGCCCGCGCCCGCGCACCCGCCTCCGGGAATGCCTGCCGGATCAGCGCCAGCGAGGCGGGCACCATCACCGCCGCCGCGCTCCCCTGCACCACCCGCGCCGCCGTCAGCGCCCCGAGCGTCGGCGCCGCTCCGCAGGCCAGCGAGGCGAGGGTGAAGACGCCGAGCCCCCAGCCGTATGCGCGCCGCGCGCCCACCGCGTCGGAGAGCGCACCGGCGGAGAGCATCAGCGCCGCGAACATCAGCGTGTAGCTGTCAACGACCCACTGGAGACCGGACATCGAGCCGCCGATGTCTCCGCGCACGGCGGGCAGGGCGACATTGACGCCGGAGACGTCGACCGTGATCACGAAGAATCCGAGCACGGCGGCGACCAGGGCCGCTGTGGCGGAGCCCGGCCGCCCCGGCTCGACCCGCTCACCCGCCCCCGCCTCAACTGCCGTGCCCGCCCCGGATTGCGTGACGCTCATCGTGCACTGCTCCTCACTGTGCCGCCCCTGTCGGATACGGAGTCGGGTACCGCTACGGGTAGGGGTACGGGGACGGCTACGGAAAACAGCGTGCCCGGCGCGGGCGGCCCCCGGCAGACCGCGCCGTACGGGGGAGCGCGGTTCCTGGCCCTGGTACGGCCTCCCTGCCCGCGCGGCCCTTTGCGAAAATGGCCGGATGAGCGAAGGTACGGAACTGGGCCGCTTCCTCCGCGCCCGCCGCGGGCAGATCCGCCCGCAGGACGTGGGCCTGCCCGCCGGCACCGGCATCCGCCGCACGCCGGGGCTGCGCCGTGAGGAGCTGGCGACGCTGGCCGGGGTCAGCGTCGACTACTACACGCGGCTGGAGCGCGGCCGCGAGACCCGGCCCTCGCCCGCGGTCGTCGCCGCGCTCGGCGAGGCGCTCCGGCTCTCCGGAGACGCGCTGCACCGGCTGCACGAACTGGCGGCACTCGCCGCGGGCCAGGCGCCGGCGCCGTGCGCGGGACCCGCCCGTACGGTGCGCGAGTCGGTGCGCGGCATGCTGGAGACGCTGCGCCCCTCGCCGGCGTACGTCGTCAGCCGCACCAACGACCTGCTGGCCGCCAACCGGCCCGGTCTGCGCCTCTTCCCCGGCATCACGGACTGGCCACCGGAGCGCCGCAACATCACCCGCTATATGTTCCTGCACCCGATGGGCCTCAGGCTCTACGCCGACTGGGAGCGGATGGCGGCACACAGCGCGGCCCACCTGCGGGCGATGGCGGGCGCCGACCCGGACATGCCGGAGCTGGCCCAGCTGGTCGGCGAACTCGTGGTGAAGAGCCCGGAGTTCGCCCGGTTGTGGGAGCGCTACGACGTACGGGCGCGCAGCGGCGGCCAGAAGCATTTCCAGCACCCGGAGGTCGGCTCGATGCGCCTCACCTTCGAGGTGATGGCGATCTTCCGCACGGACGGCCAGCGCCTCGTCACCTACCAGGCGCCGCCCGGCTCCGCGGACCACGACGCGATGCTGCTGCTGGACATGGCCAGCCCCGAGGAGGCAGGGCTCCCCGAGGGGGCCGAGCGGTAGCCGGCGCCCTCCCCGGCATGGAGGTTCCAGGCGTTCAAGGCTTCCGGTGTTGAGGGTTGGCGTTCAGGTTTCAGGCGTTCAGGTTTCAGACGTTCAGGTTTCAGACGATTGAGGCTTCAGGCGTTGAGGGTGGTGATGTTCCACCAGCGTTCCTCGTCGAGGTCGAGTCGGATCGGTACGGGGCCGGACGGACCGCGGCGCAGCAGCGCGTCGTAGGAACGGTTCGGCAGCGGCCTGGTGGTCCACGGCCTGCCGTCGTGGCCGTTGTCGGCGACGGCGTGGATGGTCAGTTCCACGGCGTTGGCCAGATCGTCCTGGGTGACCCCTTCGGGCACCTGCTGGAGGGTGCAGATCTGCTCGAAGTGCGGGCGCCTGACCAGCCGGTGGCAGATGTGGGCCTCGTCGCCCTGGCCGTAGATCAGATAGGTGAGATCCTCGGGGAAGTCCTCGTCGCTCAACCGGCGGAAGTGCAGCACCCGCTGGATCCGTGCGGTGAAGCCCTCGGAGATCGGCTCCCAGACCCGGTCCTCGCCGTTTCCGGTCTGGGTGACGCGGTCGAGCCGTGCCGGGTACTCGGTCACCGAGCCGTAGCCGATCGGCGGCAGCAGCACCTCTCGGGTGTTGCGTACCGCATGCCAACTGTCGGGGTGCCGCGCCCGGTCCTTGAGGTAGGTCTCGGCGATCTCTTGGGGCAGGTCGTACTTCACCACGACCTGGTAGGCGTGCTCGGCCCTGCCGAACATCGCCAGGTGGTAGCCGTGGATCGCCTCCCGGCCCGCCAGGATGAAGGCGTGGCCGGACGGGTCCTCGGGTGCGTGCTGGTGGCGCGGGGTCATGGGGAGGGGATTCCTTTCGGTCCGGTGCCGGAGGGCCGGAGGGCCGGAGAGAGGTATGACCTACGCCATCTGCCGCATACCGGATCGGGGCGAGCTACCACCCGAAGAGAGGGGACGGGCGGAGGAGGCGGGCCCCGGCGTGGTGGGCGCCGGGGCCGCGGTGTCGTTCACTGGCGCCAGCGGTTCCGTCCGGGGCCCTTGCACGTGTAGATACGGCCGTGGGAGGTACCGGTCGCGCCCGGCGGGGAGCAGAAGGCGCCCGGGGTCACGGTGCGGACGCCGCCGCCTCCGCCGCTGCTGGACGAGCCACCGCCGCTGGACGAGCCTCCCCCGGAGGTGCTGCCTCCGGACGTGCTGCCCCCGCCGCCGGTGGTGTCGCGGTCGTCGGGGTCGTCGTGCTTGTCCCGGTAGTCCGGGGTTCCGTCGTGGTCCCTGTCGGGCAGGTTGGCGTGCGCGTTGCCGGGGCATCCGTTGCCCGGTGCCGTGAGGTCCAAGGTCGCCGGGGTGGTGCTCCTGGTGTCGATGTCCCCGCCGTCGGCCGGATCGGTGGTGCACACCGTCCAGTCGTCGTATCCGCCGTCGTCGGGCAGGGTGTCGTTCGCGTACGCGGCCTCCGCGCGGATCCCGTCCTTCTTGACGCCGAGGTCGCTCAGCGCGCGGACGGACGCCGTCCAGGTCTTGCCCTTCAGATCCGGCATCGCCGGCCACGGAATCCGTCCGCCGTCCTTGTCCGGGCACGGCTCCCCGTCCTTGACCGCACCGAAGTCGACCAGCTTGCGTCCGTCGTCCCGGCCGGGCCGCTGGAAGCACACCACCCAGCCCGACTGGAGGACGATGGTCCGGTGCTCTGCCGATGCGTCGTGTGCCCCGGGGGTGTATCCGGCGGCGCGCGCCCGTTGCTCCGCCTCGTTCAGCGGCTTGCCGGTGTAGTCCGGCGCCTTCGCCTTGAGCGCTGCGCTCCTGGCCGGGCTCGGCGTGGCGGCCGGCTCATGGGCCTTCGCCGCGACCGGCCTGTGCTTGCCCTTCCCCGCGTCGTCGAGCTGTCCGGTCATCCCGCTGGCAACCGTGAGGAGGAGGAAGGTCCCGATCGTGGCGCCGAGCTTGGCGCCCCACTTCCACGGCGGCAGCACCCATAAGAGAACCATGACGGCGATCATCGCGAGAAAGCCGAGCGGGAAACTGATCGCGGCCAGGACGGCCACGAGCGCGATCATCGCGATCGCGCTCGGAGTCGTCTTCCACCACGGCCGCGGGACCGCGGGCCCCGGATGGAACGGGTGAGGCGAATTGTTCGGCTGATGCGGATGGTTCGGATAAGGATTCTGGTACGGGTTCACCTGTTGTCCTTCTCGCGCGAGGAGTTGGAGCGAGTGTGCCCGTGATGCGCGCGAGAGGAGGCCCGTTTCAGCAAGGCGGCAAGTCTGCGGCCTGCGGTGCCCTAGGCGGTGGGAGCGCCCCGCCGGTCGCGCCGCTGCTTGAGATGGCCCGCGCCGGCCAGCGCCGCCACCACGACCGCGGTGCCGACGAGTTGCCGGCGCCCGTTCGTATGGGCCGCCATGACGGTGAAGACGCCGAGGATGGCGGCGAACGCCAGCCAGGTCAGATACGGGAAGCCCCACATCCGTACCGACAACAGCTCGGGTGCCTCGCGCTCCAGACGGCAGCGCATCTTCAGCTGGGTGAGGCAGACGAGGGACCAGACGACCAGCACCGAGCAGCCGGCGATGTTGAGCAGCCAGGCGAACACCGTGGTGGGCCAGACGATCCCGGCGATCACGGCCGCGAAGCCGAACACGCAGGACGCCAGCACGGCCGCCGCCGGCACTCCCCTGGTGACCTTGCCGAGGACGCGCGGGCCCTGGCCCCGGTAGACGAGGGAGTACGCCATGCGCGACGAGCCGTAGATGTTCGCGTTCATGGCGGAGAGCAGCGCCACCAGCACCACGATCTCCATGATCGTGCCCGCTGCCGGGATGCCGAGCCGGTCGAGCACGGTGACGTACGGGCCGTCCAGGGCGACCTTCGGGTCGTTCCACGGCACCAGGGTGACGACCACGGCCATGGAGCCGATGTAGAAAACGGCGATCCGCCAGACGGCGGTGCGGACGGCACGGGCCACGTTCCGGCTCGGGTGGTCGGACTCCGCCGCCGCGATGGTGACGGTTTCCAGACCGGCGAACCCCGAAATGGTGGTCAGCAGACCGGCCGCGAGCCCGGCGGCGCCGGTCGGGAAGAAGCCGCCGTGGCCGGTGAGATGACGGGTGCCGGGCGCGCTGCCGAACACCCCGAGGATGCCGAGCACGCCCAGCACCAGGAAAGCGACGATCATGGTGACCTTGACCGCGGAGAACCAGAACTCGAACTCGCCGAAGTTCTTGACAGCGGTCAGATTGCTGGCGCAGAAGAACGCCATGAAGACCGCCACCCAGCCGTAGGCGGGGAGGAACGGCACCCAGGTGTGCATGATCTTGCCCGCCGCGGTGGCCTCCGCGGCCACACCGGCGCAGAGCATCAGCCAGTACATCCAGCCCGAGGTGACCCCCGCCCAGGCGCCGAGCTCCTCCTCGGCGTGCACCGAGAACGAACCGGTGGACGGCCGGGCCGCGGACATCTCACCGAGCATCCGCATGATCAGCGTGACCAGCGCGCCGGTCGCCATGTACAGGAGGACGATGGCCGGCCCGGCCGTGGCGATGGCGACCCCGGAGCCCACGAAGAGCCCGGCGCCGATGACCCCGCCGAGGGCGATCATCGACAGATGGCGTTGCTTGAGGCCGTGCGACAAAACGGGTTCGCCGTTCTGCGCTGCCTGCGGGGAAACCTGGGGTGACCTGGTTTGTGTCCGACTCATGGTCGTGTGGTGCCTGTTCATTGCCGGGGACGTGCGGAAAGCCTCACGAGTCTGAGGGGGCGTCTGCACGAACGACGTGAACGCCCGCTATTCGGACCTTTTCCTTACGCACCGTAAAGGGGCTGACACGCCCGGAAAGCTCGGCGCCCCGCACGCCGGAGATCACATGCGCGGCCCCCGACCGGCACCGATGACGGCCCGCCATGCCCCATCGAGACCTGACGCTGCCTCCGTTTCCCACCCCCATACGGAGTATGTTTCGCCCTCAACTACAACTTTGCCGATTCTTGGTGTAGTTGAATCAAATTTCACTCCAGTCTCAGACGCAACAGCGACGAACTCCCCACTCCGGGCGGCCTCGTCGCTTCCGTGAGGCTGGGCGAAAGGCAACAGCAACGTGAACAGCAACAGGACGAAAAGCAGAACGATCCGGTGCGCAAGCCGCCTGATGGCGCTCTCCACGGCGGCCTTAGGTCTGGTCGCGACGATGACCATGCCGGCCGCAGCGGATGACCAACCCACCAGGGAGCAGCTGATAGCCGACTGCGCTTCCGGCGAGGGGAAGTGCAGCTTCAACGAGCCCAAGCTCGACACGGCGCACCTCGGAGACTTCCACCAGGTCTCGAACTCCCTCTACAACTGCAGCACTTCGGACGCCACACAGTCGATGGGCTGGGCGGACACCGTCGGCTCGACGGACTCCGCGGGCGTCTCCGTCACCGCCGGCGGCAAGATCGCCGACCTCATCGATCTGAGTGTCACCGCGACCTACAGCCACACCTGGTCGAGCACGCACACCGAGAACAGCTCGATGAACATGACGGTGAAACCCGGCGAGGTGGGCTGGATCTCCCGCGCACAGGTGATGCAGACCGTCTCGGGCACCTGGCAGACCCACTACGACAGCCCGAAGTGGGGCCACTACTTCTGGTACGTGCCGGACAAGGTCACCGGTCCCGCGGCCAATGGCACGGACGGACAGAACAATGCGGTGATCGTCAAGACCCGCAAGATGACCCAGGACGAGCAGAACTCCTGCTCGTCCAAGGCGAAGAAGGGCCGGGCGTTCGTGGTGCAGCGCTGACGGCCGACCACGTCACAGCGGGCGCCGACTCCTGGTCGGCGCCCGCCACGTTGTCCCCGGAACACTGCGAGGCGTCGTCCCGGGAGGAGTGCGAGGCGTTACCGGGCGCGAATGACGAACGGCAGCATCCGGTAGAAGAACGATGTGTCACCGGTGCCCGCCGACACACCCGCCTCGACATTGGTCACGGGAGCGGAGCCCTCCACCGCCAGACGCATGCGGTAGACGGCCGTGGCACCGGGCGCCAGCGGCGACTTGGCGGTCGGGACCAGCGCGGCGCTCATGCCGGGGTCGCAGCCGCCGGGGAGCAGCGAAACGCGCTGCCACCCGTGGCCGGGCACATACTGCTGCAACTTCAGGTCCTTCGGCGCCAGGGTGTGTCCGTTGCTCTGGCCGTAGGCGAAGTACCCGGCGTTCAGCGCCGGGTAGGCCCGCCGGGTGGTGTTCTTGACCTTGAGGGTGAACTCCTTTGCCGCGCCACCGCGCACCATGGCGGTGCCGCGCGACCAGCCGGTGAGCGTGGTCGTCGGCTGATCGACGACGGCGTTCCGCACCGGCGCCCGGTAGGTGTGCCCGTGGCCGTCCTTGACCGAGGCGGCCACGCTCAGGCGGCCGGGACGGTCGAGGTCCTTGACCCGCAGCGCCACGGAGGCCGGGTGACCGGGGCTCGCCGCCACCGACACCGGGAAGGTGAACGTTCCCTTGTCCGGCAGGCCGCCGCCGACGGAGGAGTGCAGATCGACCCAGCGGTGGGTCGTGGGCACATAGCGCTGAATCTCCAGAGAGGCGGCACTGAAGCCGCTCGTGGTGACGTCCAGGCTGACCGTGCCCTTGGAGACCGGCGTGCGCAGGGTGACGCTCGACGACGTCCACAGGCCCACCGGCGCCTCCCCGGCAAGGCTGTAGGAGATCTTCTGCGCCGCGCTACCCGTGATGCCGGGGGCCGGAGCCGTCTCCGCCGCGGGTGCGGTCCGCGCCGCCGTCGCAGCACCGCAGCTCGCCGCGGACGGCGACTGCGCACCTGCGTCCGTGTGCAGGGGCGCCGCCTGCCCGGTCCCCGCCGCTCCGACCACCAACGCCAGCCCGGCCGCCACCGCCGCCGCAGAACCCGCCGCCGCTCTCCGCGCCCTCACGGACTGCCGCACTGGCTGCACTGTACGTGTCATCGTCTCGCCCCCATATTCGTACCGGACGCACCGGCGTGCGTCTCCACGGGAGAGGAGTCGCCTACCGCGGTACGGGGTTCCTACACCTTCGGAAATTTACCGACATGGTATTCGGGAGGACGTGCGCGACGGCGGCGTCCGGCGGCCTGTCGACCGTCTGCCGAACCCGTACCTGTTGCGCATACCGCGTATCTGTGAAGCCATGGGCATACCGATGGAGTCGGTGAGGCGCACCGTTGCGTGGCTCTGCTTTCTGCCGCGTTGCGGGCGTGGCCCGGCAGCAGGAGAAGCACTGTGGACGGCTTGCAGCGCACGCCGGTGAAGGCGTCGTGGACGCTTGTGGCGCTGGCCCTTGTGACCGGCGTCCTGCTGGACCTTCTCGCGCCCGAGCCGTATACGGGACTGCCGCTTCTCGCGGCCGGACCGCTGATCGCGGGTGCCATGCTGCCCTTCCGCTGCGCGGTCGCCGTCGTGGGCCTGACCTGCGGGGTCTCGGTGGGACTGGACATCGAGCGCCAGCGCCCGGCGACTCCCCTGCTCGTCGATCTGGCGGTGGTGGGCCTGATCGGTGTGCTGGGCCTGGCGATCAACGGACTCCTCACGCGGCAGGGGCGCGATCTGGCGCTGACCAGGGATCTTGCGGAGGCGGTCCAGCTGGCGGTGCTCCCCGACCCGCCGAGGAGGGCCGGTCCGCTGGCGGTGGCCGCCGGGTATACGGCGGCGCAGGCCGAGGCGCGGATCGGCGGTGACCTGTACGCGGTGCAGGAGACTCCCTTCGGGGTGCGAATGATCATCGGCGATGTACGGGGCAAGGGCATCCAGGCCGTCGCCGCCGTCTCGGTCGCCATCGGCGCCTTCCGGCAGGAAGCCGAGTACGCTCCCACGCTGGCCACGCTGGCGCAACGGCTGGACGAGGCGATGGCCAGGATGGCGGCCCGGAGCGGCCCGATCGCGTCGACCGAGGGCTTCACCACCGCCCTACTGGCCGAGGTGTCCGTCGACGGTGAGGTGCTGAGCCTGGTCAACCGGGGACATCCGCCCCCGTACCTGGTCCACGACGGGCGGCTGGTACGGCTCGATCCGGCCGTGCCGCAGCTGCCCCTCGGCATGGGGCTGAACGACCTCGCTCCCCCGGGTCGCGAGCCGGTCGATGTGGTGCGCCTGCCCCCGGGCGCGTCGCTGATCCTGGTCACCGACGGTGTCACCGAGGCGCGGGACAAGCAGGGGACCTTCTACGATCCGTTGCGCTCCCGTCGCATGAGCAGGCGGTTCCTCCATCCCGATGTCCTGGTGGACACCCTGACCAGGGACGTCGGGCGCTGGACCGGCGGCCGAGGACAGGACGATATGGCCATCCTGGCCCTCACCCGCTGCCGCCCTCCCCACACCGCCTGAGCGGGGCGGCCACGGCGCCGCACATCGCACTCTCCGGCCCCTCTCCCAGTGGAGACTGGTGCTTCGATTTCAGAAGCACTAACCTCGACATCACTCTGATTCGAAAATCGAAGCACCGGAGGTGCCTGTGCCCGAACGGATACCGCCCCTGGAGCCGCCCTACCGCCCGGAGGCCGCGGCGGTACTGCGCCGGATGATGCCGCGCGACGAAGCTCCGCTCGCCCTGTTCCGCCTGTTCGCGCGCCACCAGCACCTCGCCGAGGCGCTCCACGGCTGGGGCTCGTATCAGCTCGGCCGCCGGCTCGGCCTCGGCCTGCGCGACCGCGAGATCGTCATCGACCGCACCTGCGCCCTGTGCGGCTGCGAGTACGAATGGGGTGTGCACATCGCCCGGTTCGCGGAGCGTGCCGGACTCACCGCCGACCAGGTGGATTCCTTGACGTACGGCACGAGCGCGGACGGCTGCTGGACGGCCGAACGCGACCGGCTGCTCCTCGACGCGACGGACGCTCTCCACACCCACCACGACATCGATGACGGCCTGTGGGACCGGCTCGGCGCGGAGTTCACCGCGGAACAGCTTCTCGATCTGCTGATGCTGTGCGGCTGGTACCACGCCATCAGCTTCACCGCCCGCGCGACCAGGCTCGCGCCGGAACCCGGTGCACCGCGGTTCCGCCGGGACCCGCGGTTCCCGCCTGACGACGTCCAGGACGCCTCTCATTGACCGGTCGAGGACAGACCGCTTTCGGCCCGTCGGACGTACCGATGGAGGGCACAGGCGTGCGCGCAACTTGCAGCGGTGGCACCTTACTTGGCGGGTACCCCCTCGCAGGCGGGGCCGTGGCGCGGCGTCCGGGGAATCCGGCGTCGCGCACCGCTCGGCACGTCCGGCGACGGAGAACGACAGCGCCTCGGTGGGCATCCGCGGGCTCGCCCGCGACGACGGACCGGCCCTGCGCGGTCCGGGGCTCCCGGCCCGCGGAACCGGGCCGGGGCCGGTGAGGGTGCCGGTGAGGGTGCCGGTAGGGAACGAGCGCATCCGCTTCTGTGACATTCGTCAGTGCGGATCCGTGACACACGGTTCTGCCAACTGTGCGGCCATTGCGACAGATTGATGTCAGATCACCACTTGGTGATGTGCCTCAAGCGAAAGGCCCGCACACCATGTCGCAACGCCACCGCCACCGTGTCTTCGCCCTGGCCTCCGCCACGGCCGCGCTCGCCGCAGTAGCCACACTTGCCCTTACGCCCAGCGCCACGGCGCTCGGGGCCGAGTCGTCCAAGCCGCCCACCTCGGCTGCGGACATCAAGGTCACCAGCCACCCGACCAACACCGTCTCCGCACACGCAATCGGGGTGAACACCCCCTTCTGGAACCCGTACCTCACCCGTTCCCACACCCCGGAGCTCATCCGCAAGGCAGGCATCAAGACCCTGTCGTTCAACGCCGGCGGGCCCAGCGACCTGTACCACTTCCAGCACGGCGGCTGGCTGAGCCCCGATCCGAACGGCAAGAACAACGGGGGGTACCAGGACCTCAACCCGACGTTCAGCTTCGACCAGTTCGCGAAGACCGCCCACGACGCACACGCCCGCATGCTGGTGCACGTCAACTACGGCACCGGCCCGACCGACACCAAGGCGCATCCGAGTACCAAGGAGCACCCCAAGCCCGGTGACCCGCGCGAGGCCGCCGCCTGGGTGCGGTACGCCAACCGCACGCACCACTACCACGTGCGCAACTGGATCGTCGGCGAGGAGACGTACCTCAACGGCTGGTTCAGCAACCCCGCGCACCCGATGCCCAAGGAGCCCGACGCGCACGCCGACAAGTCGCCGGCCGCCTACGCCCGCAACGCCATCGCCTACGCGAAGGCGATGAAGGCCGTCGATCCGAGCATCCGCGTCGGCGTCGAGTTCTTCCCCTCCGACCCGGCGACGGCGCACAAGCCGGGGCAGAGCAAGCTGAAGCAGTGGGACGACGCGGTTCTGCACACGCCGGGCCTGGCGAAGGCCGTCGACTTCGTCGATATCCACTGGTACCACCCGACGTTCAGCGGGAAGTTCGACGACGCATCGGTGCTCGCCGACACCGCGAACACGGCGCCCGTGCTGAAGGCGCTGCGGGCGGATCTGGACCGGGCGTCGGGGCCGCGCCACCACATCGGCATCGTCGCGGG
Organism: Streptomyces natalensis ATCC 27448; assembly: GCF_000935125.1. Taxonomy (GTDB): domain Bacteria; phylum Actinomycetota; class Actinomycetes; order Streptomycetales; family Streptomycetaceae; genus Streptomyces; species Streptomyces natalensis. The sequence continues at coordinate 221,745 of NZ_JRKI01000034.1, forward strand.
TGAGAGCAACTCCGGCGTCTTCCCGACGCAGCAGCAGGACAACGCCGTCGGCGCGCTCTACCTGCTCGACAGCAATCTGTCGCTGCTGGAGAACGGCGTCTCGGACATCGACTGGTGGGCCCTGTACAACGGTCCGTCCGCCACGAAGGACGGCGGCTGGGGCGACCTGGGGCTGCTGTCCTCCGGAAAGTGCCCGTGGGACCAGCCGAAGAAGAAGCACTGCGAGCCGCCGGTCGGCACTCCGTTCGCGCCCTACCAGACCCTGCGGATGCTGACCACGGCCCTCAAGGGCGGAGGCGCCACCCTCGCCACGACCACCACCGGCGGCCCAGGCACCCTCACCGCCCATGCGGTCCGTCGCGCGGACGGCACACTGGCCGTCGTCGTGATCAACAAGGACCCGAAGCAGGCCCAGCCCTTCCACCTCACGCTCCCGGCCGGCTACCACACCGACCGCACCCTCACCTGGCAGCGCGGCGACTCCACCCCCACCACCCACCACGGCACGGCCCCGATACGCCTCGCCCCTTACTCGGCGGCGGTCATACTCCTCCACCGCTGAGCTCACTGCCCGGGGCCGGATCACATGCCTGGATCATGCGGCCGAGTCACGGGGCCGCCGTGGGCCGGACCCCCGGATCGGTCGTGGCGGGCAGAAGATCGCCCCGGGCACGGCCGCCGCGGACGCGCCGTCTAGGGTGCGGACATGATCTCGCAGAGCTACCTCTCCGAATTGTTCTCGCTGGACGGCCGGGTCGCCGTGGTGACGGGCGGCAGTTCCGGTATCGGCCGAGGCATCGCCGGGGCCCTCGCACGAGCAGGGGCGAGCGTGGTGATCGTGGCGCGCAAGGAGTCGGAACTGGCCGCCACGGTCGACGAACTCACGGCGGACGGCTGCCGGGCGGCTTGGGTGAGCGCCGACCTGAGCACCCGCGGCGGCGTGCGTGCGGCGGCGGAGCAGGCGGCCGAGGTGTTCGGCGAACCGGACATTCTCGTCAACAGCGCCGGGATCAACCTGCGGCCGCCGATGGGCGAGCTGGGCGAAGAGGTGTGGGATGCCACGATGGCGGTGAATCTTGAGGCGCCGTACCTGTTGGGCGAGCGGTTCGGGCCCGGTATGGCCGAGCGGGGCTTCGGCCGGATCATCCACATCACCTCCCAGCAGGCCCACCGGGCATTCGTCCAGAGCGGCGCCTACGGGGTCTCCAAGGGAGCGCTGGAGTCGCTGGCCCGCTCCCAGGCCGAGGCATGGTCGCCGCACGGCGTCACCTGCAACACACTGGTGCCCGGCTTCGTCCTGACCCCGCTCAATACCCGGTTGCAGTCCGACCCGGAGAAGGTGGCGGCCCTGGCCGCGCGCACGCTGATCGGGCGCAACGGCCTGGCCGAGGACTTCGCCGGAGCAGCGGTGTTCCTGGCCGGCCGCGCCTCCGGCTACGTCACCGGACAGTCGATCTTCGTCGACGGCGGCTTCTCCGTTCACTGAGCCCCACCCAGCGGGATCACCCACGCCGCCGCCCCCAGTATGGCGAAGTCCGCCTGGGTTGCCCGGAATTGAGCTACGCAACACTGCCTGGTCGGCCCCACGCCGGCACGCAGGGCATGACGTACGTGACATGCCCTGCGCGAGACGTACGAGGCATGCCCGTGATGCGCTGACCCGATGGGAGGAGTGTGCACATGGAGCTGGAGCTTCGGCACCTGAGGGTGCTGTGTGCGATCGCCGACGCCGGGAGCCTGGGACGGGCCGCGTCGGAGCTGGGGTACTCGCAACCGGCGATGAGCACGCAACTCCGCCGCATTGAGAGGTATTTCGGGGAGCCGCTGTTCGATCGCCGCATCTCGGGCGTCGAGCTGACACCGTACGGCGTGGGGGTCCTGGCGCAGGCACGGGACGTCCTGACCCGCGCGGACGCGATAGGACGCGGCCCGGTCGAGAGCGTGACGCGCATGCGCATGCCCCTCCGTCTGGCCGCGACCAATTCTCCGGTCCTGTCCGGCATGGTCGTCCGGCTCCGGAGCCGCCTGCCCGACCTCGCGCTCACGGTGAGCAGCGTGTATCCGTCCTCGGAGATCGTCCAACTGCTGGAGGACGGCGAGGTGGACGCGGCGATCGCCGCCGACTACCCGGGGCTGGAGCTCGTGCACTCGGCCGCGGTGGCGCATCGCGGGATCGTCACCGAGCCGTCCTTCGTCGCCCTGCCGGCGCGTCACCGGCTCAAACACTGCATGGAGGTCGGGTTGGCGGATCTGGCCGACGATGCATGGTTCCTGACTCCGGATGACGGGGCCGGCTGGCCGGGCGTGTTCTACGCGGCCTGCGAGTCGGCCGGTTTCACCCCGGCCGCGGTCCATGAATTCCTGGGTGACCAACTCCAGTTGCAGAACATGATCGCGGAGGGGCTCGGTGTCTCCGTTGTGCAGGCCACGCTCCGGCCGGTCTCCGGCGTCCTCATCAAACCGTTGAACGGAACACCGCTGTGGTGCCGTTATGTGCTGGCCTGGCGGCGCGACAGCCTCGCCGACGAGGTGGCGGATACGCTCGTCGGCTCCGCCACCGCGGCGTACCGCGACCTCCTCGCCCAGTCGCCCCACCTGCGCAGATGGGCCTCGCGCACCTGGGGCGTGGGCCCACGGGACAAGGCGTAGAACGACGGCACAGGCCATAGCAGGACGCCACAGGACGCAGGACGAAGGGAAGCGCCACAGGACGACAACGGCACACGTAACAGCCAACCCGTCCTGGAGGTTATGACCCGTCAGTCCCATGTGCTATGTCACACCTCATTGTCGTCGGCCGGTGCGCGCTGAGAAGGTGCCGCACACGCCTCATCCAGTCCCCGAGGCGCATCTGTCCCCCCACAGAGGAGCAGGGATGCGCTACCGCTTCACCTTGCCCAGATATGTGGTCGGCGGCCTGACCGCCTGTGCGACGATCGCCGGTTTCCTGGCGATGCCGGCGCTGGCCACCACGCCCCAGCCGACCGCCTCCGCCAAAGCCGCGACCGGGGTCCCGGCACCGACGAGCCACACCACACCACAACCGCCACCTCACACCATGCCGCCACCGACCGGCTCAAGCGTCGGAGCGGGGCAACGGTCGGTCGTCCAGGCCCGGCCGCTCTCCCCCGCCCAACTCCGCCCGCTCAGCGCGAAGAATCCCCCCACTTCTTCGACTGCGGCGCCGCATCCGGCCTCCCCGAAACCGGCCGCCTGTAGCCCCGGCGACTTCGGCAGCCGGACCGGACCCGAACTGGTCACGGCCGTCAAGGCCGCGACCACCGAGTGCATCAACACCCTCTTCTCGGTCACCGGCAAAGACGCGCACGACGTGTTCCGCGAGGACCAGATGGTCACCGTGGCCAACGCCTTCAAGGACGCGGCACCGACGTACCCCGGCGACAATTCGGCGAACACGTTGCAGCTCGTGCTCTTCCTGCGCGCCGGCTACTACGTGCAGTCCAACAACCCCAACGATGTCGGCGACTACGGCCAGAACCTGGCGACACCCGTCCAGGGCGCCCTGGACGCCTTCTTCGCCAACGCGCATTCCAAGGACGTCACAGCGAAGAACGGTGACGTCCTCAGCGAGGTCGTCACCCTCACCGACAGCGCCAATGACCAGGGCCACTACCTGGACGTCTACAAGGCGATCCTCACCGGGTACAACGGCTCCTACGACGGCATCCCGAGCATGCTGGCGGCGGTGAACAACGTCTACACCCCGCTCTGGCGCGGAAACTGGAACCCGGACTATGTGAAGGCGGTGACGGCCGACCCGAGCATCCTCGACACGCTCGACTCGTTCGCGCGGGACCACCTGGACCTGCTGGGTACCGACAAGTCCTATCTGGACTCCAACGCCGGGATGAACGTGGCGCGTTACGTCGAGCACCAGGGCCTCAGGGACAAGGCCCGGCCGCTGATGAAGGGCCTGCTGGACGCCTCGAAGATCACCGGCAAGACGGCGCCCCTGTGGGTCACGGTCGCCTCGCAGGCCGACTCCTACGACAAGGACAACTGCTCGTACTACGGCGTCTGCGACCTGGCCAAACAACTCACGCAGGCGGCCCTCCCCGTCAACCACACCTGCGACAAGACGCACACCGTCAAGGCGCAGGCGCTGACCGACGCCGATCTCGCCGCCACCTGCGCCAGCGTCGAGAAACAGGACCCGTACTTCCACAAGCTCGTGAAGGACGACGGCCCCATACCCGGCCAGCACGAATCGACCATCCAGTACGTCGTGTTCGGCAGTCGCGCCGACTACCAGACCTATGCCGGCGCGATCTACGGCGTCGACACGAACAACGGCGGCATCACCATGATCGGTGATCCCACCAAACCCGACAACCAACCCCTCTCGATCATGTACCAGCGGGACGACGACAACGGCTTCCCGGCCCGGATCTGGAACCTCAACCACGAGTACACGCACTACCTCGACGCCCGCGACGACATGAAGGGCGACTTCACCCAGCAGACATCGGTCCCGGACGTCTGGTGGATCGAGGGGCTCGCCGAGTACGTGTCGTACGGCTACCGCGGCAAGAAGGACGACGAGGCGGTCTCCGAGGCCGGAAAGCACACGTACAAGCTGAGTACGTTGTTCGAGGGCACGTACGACAACAGCGATGTGACCCGCACCTACCCCTGGGGCTACCTCGCGGTCCGCTATATGTTCGAGAAGCACCCGGACGACGTCGCCAAGATGCTCGGGCACTTCCGGACCGGCGACTACAAGGGCGGCTACGCCGTGTATCACACCGACATCGGCACCCGCTACGACGCCGACTTCGACACCTGGCTCACCGCCTGCGCATCCGGCGCCTGCGGCGCCAAGACCCGGTGACGCACTGAGCGACCGGACCGCACCGCCCACGGCGCATGGCTCCTGATGCACGAGCCACGGGCGCAGACATGAGGCTCCTGACCCAACCCCCCTCGGCGAAGCCCGAGCGGCCCTGGTCAGGAGCCTCATGCCCTACCGCTGGCCCCGTGACCCCGTACTCCCTCTCCACACTCCCTCTCCACACTCCCTCTCCAGCCCACCCTCTCCGACGAAACCGCCTAACGGCGGCTCAGGCGGGTGAGGGTGACACCGTTGGGAAACGCGGTGCGCTCGGACACATCGAAGGCGGTGGGGTCGAAGGCGCCGTCGAAGGCCGGGACCCCGGCACCGACGACCACCGGATAGTTCTTGATCACCAATTCGTCGATCTCGGGCAGAAGCGCGCCCGCGAGCTTGCCGCCGCCGCAGAGCCAGATGTCCAGCCCCTCGCCGTCCTCCTGCTTGAGTTCGCGGACGAGGGCGAGCGGGTCGCCCGGGACGACGGTGACGGCCGGGTCGGTATCGGGCTTGAGGGTGCTGGACACGACGTACTGGCGCAGGTGCGCGTACGGGCTGGTGATCCCCGCGTCGAGTGCGGGCCGGTAGGAACCGAGGCCCATGACGACGGTGTCGAAGCGCCGGTTGGGCACGTCGGCGAGGCCGACGGCGGGGCGGTGGGCGGTTGGGACGGTCTCCGGGTACAGCGCGTTGGTCCAGGCGGCGTAGGCGGCGGCCTGCTGTTCATCGCCGGCGGGGAAGAAGTCGTACTCGCCGCCGGGGCCTGCGATGCGGCCGTCGAGCGTGACAGCGACGTAGTACACGAGCTTTCGCATTCCTGTGACTCCATCCGTAGTACTCTGCCTGAAGTGGTTTGACGGACAGGAACTTAGTACTACAGATGGAGTGGTGTCAATGGCGAGACGGAACGAGCAGCGGCGGGCCGCCCTCGTGGATGCCGCGATCGAGGTACTGGCCCAAGAAGGTGCGCGGGGGCTGACCTTCCGCGCGGTGGACACCGAGGCCGCCGTACCCACCGGCACCGCATCCAACTACTTCGCCAACCGCGACGACCTGCTCACCCAGGCCGGCGCCCGCGTCTACGAGCGACTCCAGCCCGACGAGGCCACGATCGGCCGCCAGCGGGCAGCGGGCCGCGACCGCGAAACCTATGCGGAGCTGATGCGCGAACTCGTCGGCCGCATCGCGTCCTTCCGCACCGGCTACCTCGCCCTGCTCGAACTCCGCCTCGAGGCCACCCGCCGCCCCGAACTACGTAAGGTGCTGACCGAACGCGTCCGCGCCGACATCGACGCCAACATCGCCTACCACGAGAATTCCGGCCTCCCCGGCGACGCCATGGCCGTCAAGCTCCTCTATCTGACCCTGAACTGGCTGATCGTCGAACAGCTCACCCTGCCGGACGTCTTCACAGAGACGGAGCGCGACCAGCTGGTAACGGCCGCGGTCGAGCGCATCGTGGCGGCGGAGTAGGCCCGGCCGGATTGGTGTCGGCGTATGGCCTGCTGTGCGCACGGGGTCCGGGTGCGGACGGTGGACCGTGCGCCGCCGCCAGGTTGTAGGGTTCAGGGCCCGCGCCGGGAGGGCAGGATCGTGAACTACGCCGACTACCAGAACGAGATCTACTTCGACGGGCTGCGCGGGGTGGTACCCAGCCTGCCGATGACCTACGGCCAACTGGAGCCGCTGGCCCAGGCGGCGATGCCGCCCTCGGTGCTTTCCTACGTGGCCGGGGGCGCCGGCAACGAGTACACCCAGCGGGCCAACGTCACCGCGTTCGAGGAGTGGGGCCTGATCCCCCGCATGATGGTCAGCCCCACCCAGCGGGACCTGTCCGTCGAACTGTTCGGCGTTCAGCTGGCCACGCCGCTGCTCATGGCACCGGTCGGCGTGATCGGCCTGTGCACCCAGGACGGCCACGGCGACCTCGCCACCGCACGCGCCGCCGCCCGCACCGGCGTGCCCATGATCGCCTCCACCCTGACCGTCGACCCCATGGAGCAGGTCGCCGCCGAGTTCGGCGACACCCCCGGCTTCTTCTCGCTCTACACGCCCACCGACCGGGAGGTGGCCGAGAGCCTGGTCCATCGCGCCGAGACCGCCGGCTTCAAGGGCATCGTGGTCACCCTCGACACGTGGATCCCCGGCTGGCGCCCCCGCGACCTGTCGGCCGGCAACTTTCCCCAGCTGCGCGGCCATTGCCTGGCCAACTACACCAGTGACCCGGTCTTCCGCTCCCGGCTCGCCAAGTCACCCGAAGACGATCCGACCGCAGCGGTAATGCACTGGGCGAAGATCTTCGGCAACCCCCTCACCTGGGACGACCTCCCCTGGCTGCGGTCGATCACCGACCTGCCGCTGATCCTCAAGGGCATCTGCCATCCCGACGACGTCCGCCGCGCCAAGGACGGCGGCGTGGACGGCATCTACTGCTCCAACCATGGCGGACGACAGGCCAACGGCGGCTTGCCCGCCCTCAACACCCTGCCCGCCGTCGTCGAGGCCGCCGACGGTCTGCCCGTCCTGTTCGACTCCGGTATCCGGACCGGCGCCGACGTCATCAAGGTCCTCGCCCTGGGCGCCACCGCCGTCGCCATCGGCCGCCCCTACGCCTACGGCGCGGCCCTGGCCGGCACCGATGGCATCGTCCACGTCCTGCGCTCACTGCTTGCCGAGGCCGACCTGCTCATGGCCGTCGACGGCTACCCCGCCATCGCCGACCTCACCCCCGACGCCCTCCACCGCATCCGCTGACGCAGGCCGATCTCTGGGGCGCGACGAGTTGTCCGTGCCGGACGGCGTCCGGCACGGAGCCGCTGGTGGGAGCAAGGCAGCATGATCCGCCGCTACATCATCCGGCGAAACCGGCGCGCCGGAGCGGGCCCATAGGATCGCCGGCATGGCACTGCGACCTGTTCACGTGAACATAAAGGCTCTTGACGCTTCGGCGGTCGGCCGGTTCTGGGCGGAGGCGCTCGGCTGGAGTGCTTACAGCCCCGGCGTGACCACCTACGTCGGGCCCTCCGGCGGCCTCGTCTGGCCGGACCCGGTCGCCGTCGGCATCGACGTCGTTCCCGTCCCGGAACCCAGGACAACAACAAAGAACCGTATGCACCTCGATCTCGCCACCACCTCTGCGGCCCATCAGGCGGAGCTGGTCGCGCGCCTGAAGGCTCTCGGTGCGACGGCCGCCGACGTGGGCCAGGGCGACGTGCCGTGGACGGTCCTCGCCGACCCCGAGGGCAACGAGTTCTGCGTGCTGGAGCCTCGGGAGATCTACCGGGACACCGGGCCGATCGCCGCGGTGGTGGTCGACTGCGCGGATCCGCAGGCCATGGCCCGGTTCTGGGGCGAGGCAATGGACTGGACCCTGCACGCCGTGACCGTCGATCACGCGGTGTTGCGCTCCGCCAAGAGTGTCGGCCCGTATCTCGAGTTCCTCCGCACGTCCGACGTGAAGACCGTGCCGGACCGCATCCATCTTGACCTGCTGCCATACCCAGGTGACGACAAAGCAGCAGAGGTGGCCCGGCTGCGGGCCCTCGGCGCCACCGACCTCGACCTCGGCCAGGGTGACGTCCCGTGGACCTGCCTGACCGACCCGGAGGGCCATGAGTTCTGCGTCCTCGCCCCGTCCTGACGCGGAGCCTTCACGACACCCTGACACGTGAGCCGTGTGCTGATGCGCCATGACCCCGGGTGGGTGGGACTGCGGCGTCACAGTCGATTCGGGCGGCGCACATCATGGCCGCCAGGACCGGTGGGCTCCCCGCCCGACGTGCAGGGCCGCACCGGGCCTGGCAGCACCCCGCCGACCTGCCCCGGGACCTGGCCGCACGGCCGTCGCGGAGGGGCGGCATAGTAGAGCGCGCCTCCAGCAGGGGCATGACAGTCGCACGGCACACAGCCGTCACCGGTACGTACCAGGGGGAAATGCTCCATGCCACCCAAGTCGCCCATACCTTCCACGCCGCTCATATCCCGTGTCCGCCGTATGCGCCGTTCCACCGCGACTGCCGTCGCGGCGGCCTCGTTGCTCGCACTCACCGCCACCGCGTGCGGCCCCAGCCACAGCAACGTCAGCGCGTCGCCGAGTAGCTCGTCCGCCGCCGGGCAGAAGGGCGCCGGCGGGGGGGACAAGGCGCCGGACTTCTCCAATCCGATCGACAAGGGGCACTGGGGGGCGAAGCGGCTGGCGCAGGCCAAGGGCGCACCGGACGTCGCTGTACCGGCCGGCGGCCTGGGCGGTCAGAACGATGCCTCCAACCCGCCGCCGCGGACGGTCGCCGCCCAGGAGATCGCCCGCCCGTACGACCGCCACATGGCCCCGGTCGGCAAGCTCGTCGTCGACGGCCCCGAGGGCCCGATGGCCTGCTCCGGCACGGTCGTCGAGGACCCGGCGCACCCGGGCAAGTCCAACCTGGTGTGGACCGCAGGTCATTGTGTCCACTCCGGCAAGAACGGCAGCTGGATGCGCAACATCGTCTTCGTGCCGTCGTACAACCACAACGGCGTCCCAATGAGCCAGGTCGGCAACACGCCCGCCCAGCAGATCGCGCCGTACGGCAAATTCTGGGCCGACTGGATCAACACCTCCAATGAGTGGATCAAAATGGGAGGCGAGCGCGCCTCTGCTGGATCCGCCTATGACTTCGCCGTACTGCATGTCAGGCCGGAGAACGGAACCGGCAGGTCCCTCCAGGAAACGGTCGGCGCGGCTGCCCAGGTAGCGTTCGACGCTCCCACCGGCACCAGCCTCGGCTCGGTCACGGCGATTGGATACCCTGGCGATGCGCCCTACGACGGTGCCCGGATGATGAGCTGTCTGAACCGCCCGAGCAGCTTCACCATGCGGCAGGGTACCCCCGCCATGGACGCCATCGGCTGCACGATGACCGGCGGTTCGTCCGGCGGCGGCTGGCTGTCCAACCACAACGGCAAGCTGACCCTGGTGTCCAACACCTCCATCACTACCCCCGGCCACACCATACTGGCAGGCCCGCACCTGGGCCCCGAGGCGCAGCAGATCTTCGAAACCATGAGCCGGAAGTTCGCCAACCAGTAGGCGGGCAGGGCGCGTTGGCGCCCAGTAGCGGCATGGCGGGTCCTACACCACGGAGGGCCCGCCGTACGCACCGGACGGTGCGTAGCCCGGATCGGCAGGTGGACGCCGCGCAAGTTGAGCTCCATACCGGGATGTGCCACGGTCTGCCCCATGCCCTCGCTCACCGTACGCACCCTGGACCCCGACGACTGGCGGTTGTGCCGTGCGGTCCGGATCGCCGCGCTCACGGACGCTCCGGAGGCGTTCGGGTCCACGCTGAGCCGTGAGGAATCCCTCTCCGAGGAGCGGTGGCGGCTGCGGCTGGCGGGCCGCAACCAGTTCCTCGCCGAGGAAGACGGCGCGCCGTGCGGGCTGGTCGGGGTCGTCCCGGTCGGCCCGCGCGCCGCCGAGCTGGTTTCCCTGTGGGTACGGCCCGCAACGCGTGGTACCGGCGCGGGCGATCTGCTGATGCGGGCCGCGCTCGGCTGGGCCGACGAGTACGGCGTCGCCAAGGTGCGGCTGCGGGTGAAGGAGGGCAACGGCGCGGCCGAACGCCTCTACACCCGTCACGGGTTCCGGCGTGAGGTATCGGACCGTACCGATGGGCCGGAGGCGGGTGGGGAGTTCACCATGGTGCGCGTCCGTCCGGCCGCCGACCGGGTCCGCTGACGACGGACGACGGAGGGCGGACGGTCCGGCGGGAGGCTAGCGCCTGTCCGAGGGGTCGGCGTCGGCCTGCGGCTCCAGGGTCGCAGGCGTGGGGCCGTCAGGGCGGACGGTGATGCTGTACGCGGCCTTTGTGGGGGTGGAGTGGAAGGTCAGGGTGTGGGCCGGCAGCAGGTGTTCGAGGAGGACGGTCGATTCGCGGAGTGCGAATTGCAGACCGAGGCAGGCGCGGGGGCCGATGCCGAAGGGGAGGTAGGCGCCCGGGTGGGTGGGGCGGCCGTCCGGGGTGGTGAAGCGCCGGGGATCGAAGCACTCGGGGTTCGGCCACAGTTCGGGGTCGCGGTGGGTGAGGTAGGGGCAGACCAGGATGTCGGCGCCCGCCTCGATGGCGTAGCCCGCGACGGTGTCGTCCTCGGTGGCGTGGCGCGGCAGGATCCAGGCGGACGGGTAGAGCCGGAGCGTTTCGTGGATGAGGGCCTGGATGGCCTGCCGACGTTCCGGTGAGCCTTCGCCGCCGGCGGCGAGGGCCTGTTCGCGGGTGGCGGGGTTCCGGTCGAGGAGCAGGTAGAGCCAGGTCAGGGTGGTGGCCGTGGTTTCGTGTCCGGCCACGAGCAGCGTGATCAGCTCGTCGCGGATCAACTGGTCGGTGTACTCGGGGCGCTCGTCGGCGGCGTCGACCAATACGTGCAGCAGCCCCGGGCCGTCCGGGCCGGGCGCCCCGCTGCGGGCGGCCTCGATGGCGTGCCGGGCGACGGCGTCGATCCGGGCGAGGTCGGCGGCGACGGCATCCCGGGCGTCGGTGCCGTCGGCGGGCAGCGTCGGAAGGGCGGCGACCACGGTTGCCACGGAGCCCAGTTCGCGCTCGGTCCCGTCATCGAGGGGGTGGCCGGTGAGGGAACGCCAGATGGTGTCCAGGGCGAAGCGGCGCATCTCCCGTCCGACGTCGAGGGTCTGCCCGGTGCGGGCGTACCCGGCCCAGCGCTCGGCCGTGATCCGGGCGGCCTCGCCGATCCGCTGTTCGTAGCGGCGCATCCCGGTACCGGTGAACTGGGATTGCAGCAGGCGGCGTTGCCGCTTCCACGCCTCGCCGGTGGCGGCGACGACGCCGTCGCCGATCAGCAGACGGGCACGGTGGGAACGCTTGACGTACTGGTCGGCGTGGCGGGCGAGGACGTGTTGGACGGCCTGCGGATCGGTGATGAGGACGGTGCGGTCCGGCCCGGGGCGGAACGCGGCGACCCCGCCGAGCCGCTCGCGCACCTGGGACAGCAGATCGACCAGTTCCCCTCCCCCGGAACGCCACCGCTCCACGAGCGCCGGTTCGGCTTCGGGGACCGGCCGTCCCGTTCCGGGAGCGTGCGGGAGGGGGCCGAGGCTGGCTTCGGTGGCCACGCTGCTTCTCCTGATTCAACCGTTGAACTGGGTCCTGACGGAGCGTTGCAGTAAGTGACTGTACGGACAGGGGCACAGGGTGCGCATCCACCGCAGAGGTAATCCGACACGCTGAATTCCGGGCAAGCCCCCAGGAACGGGACCGTACAGGAACGGGACCACAACAGTCCCCCAAGAGTCCCTGCTTCCTCCCCTTTACCCTTTCGCCGGAGTGCATACGGGGGCCGGTTTTTTGTTATCCGGTCGCTGTCTCGGCGTCTCCGAGGTGTTGGACCGCTGCCATGAACTCGGATTGGACCCCTTCATGAAGACCCGGGAAGGACTGGAAGGCTTGGAAAGCGTGGACCGAGTGGACCGAATACCCGGCGCTGCGACCGTCGCAGCTGCGCAGGAGGGGGATCAGCGGGCACAGGACGATCTGGTCTCCGGGTATCTGCCGCTGGTGTACAACATCGTCGGCCGGGCGCTTCACGGTCATGCCGATGTCGATGACGTCGTGCAGGAGACCATGCTGCGGATGCTGGAGGGCATCGGCGGTCTGCGTGAGCGGCACAGTTTCCGCTCGTGGCTGGTGGCCGTGGCGATGAACCAGGTGCGCTCCCACTGGCGGGAGAAGCAGCGTGCGGTCCAGGGCGGCGGGCTGCACGATGCGGTGGATCTCGCGGATCCGGCGGCCGACTTCGTGAATGTGACGATCGCGCGGCTCGGGCTTTCCGGTCAGCGGCAGGAGGTGGCCGAGGCGACCCGATGGCTGGACGAGAACGACCGGGCGCTGCTGTCGCTGTGGTGGCTGGAGGCCGCGGGCGAGCTGTCCCGGGCGGAGGTGGCCGCCGCCATGGAGCTGTCGGTGCAGCACACCGCGGTGCGGGTGCAGCGGATGAAGAGCCAGCTGGAGACCGCACGGGTGGTCACCCGGGCGTTGTCGGCGGAGCCGCGGTGCGGGGAGCTGGGGGCGCTGGTGGAGCGGTGGGACGGGGTTCCGTCCGCATTGTGGCGTAAGCGGATATCCCGGCACGCGCGGGAGTGCTTGACGTGTTCCGGGCACTCGGTGGATCTGGTCCCCGCCGAAGGGCTGCTGGTGGGGCTCGGCCTGGTGCCGCCGGCGGTGGGGCTGTTGGCGGCGTGGGGCGCCGCGGGCGGACACGGCACGGCGGCCGTCGCCACCGCGGCCCACGTCACGTCGGCGGGCGGCGGCCTCGGAGGGACGGCTGGCGGCGGCCTCGGAGGGACGTCGGGCGGTGCGACGGCCCAGCAGGCAGCCACCGGCATGCCCACAGCAGGCGGGTGGCGTTCGTGGGGTCATCGTGGGCTACGGGGCCACTGGGCGGGACCCGCTGCCGTGGCTGCCGCCGTCCTCTGCCTGGCGATCGCCTTTATCGACGGTGACGACGACCCCGAGGGGCCGCCTCAGGCCCGTTCTGCCCCCTCCGCCCCATCGACCACCTACAGCGCCACGCCACTCCCCCGTCCCTCCCACACCGCTCCACCCCGCCCGTCCCGCACGCCGAGCGGGAAACCGGCGCCCACGCCCAGCCGGAGCCGACCGCACGCCTCCCGCCCGTCGCGGACCGGTTCTGCCGCCTCCCGCCAGCAGACCAGGGGGACGCCGGGCGCCGCCGAGCAGGTCCTCGCCGTGATCAACCAGGCCCGCGCCGCCCACCAACTGCCGCCCTACACCCTCGCCTCCGGGCTCACCCGCAGCGCGCAGGACCACAGCACGACGATGGCCAACGGGTGCGGCCTGTCCCACCAATGCCCAGGCGAGGCGCCGTTCGACGGCCGGGAGAGAGCGCAGGGGGTCACCCCGCAGGCAGCCGGAGAGAACATCGGCGACGCGTCCTCCGGGCCCGAGGCCGCCCAGATCGCGTCGGCGGCCGTCGGCCTGACCCGCGCCATGCTCGACGAACAGCCGCCGAACGACTACCACCGGCAGAACCTTCTCAGCGGGACGTTTCACCGGATCGGGATCGCCGTCTACCGGGATACCCGGGGCGTGGTGTGGATGACACAGGACTTCTCGGACTGATCTGGGTGGGGCCTCGCGCCCCATCGGTGGTGTTGCGCGGATCACATCGCAGAAAGTCGCGGGGTTTTGGTTATCCGCACCGGCCCGACCGGTCTCCCTGGGTGTCGGCGAATTTTCCGACGCGATGGCCTCCCAGGTCTTCGAACTCTCCCCCCACACGCACACCGGAAGGAGTACGACCATGAGTCGTGGTTCCCATCGCTGGTCCCGAATAAGTGGCAAGTCCCGTGCGGCGATCGCCGTGGCGGCGGCCAGCGCGATCGGCGCCGTGACCGTCGGCGTCTCGAACGCGAGCACCGCCGAACCTCACCACCAGGCGGCCGCCAAGACCTCCCAGGCGCCCCACACGGCGAAGGGCAAGACCCACTCCCCGTCCCCCACCCGCGAGGTCCTGACCGCGATCAACCGGGCACGCGCCGCCCAGCATCTGCCGCCCTACACCCTCACGCACGGGCTCAACCGCAGCGCGCAGCAGCACAACCAGCAGATGGCCAACGGCTGCGGCCTGTCCCACCAATGCCCTGGAGAGCCCGCGTTGGGCGACCGGGAAACGGCCGCGGGCGTGCACTGGAACGCGGCCGGAGAGAACATCGGCGAGGCGTCGTCCGGGCCTGCACGCGCCCGGATCGCCTCTGCCGCGGTCGGCCTGACCCGGGACATGCTGGCCGAGAAGCCACCGAATGACGGCCACCGGCAGAACATCCTCAGCCGGAGTTTCCACCACATCGGCATCGCCGTTCACCGGGACGCGCACGGCATCGTCTGGATGACGCAGGACTTCTCCAACTGAGCCCGTCACCGCGCCGATAGGCGGGGCCGAGGCGAGGCCGACAAGTGACAACGCACTTGTCGGCACATCAATCGCGGATGTCAGGTGCCTGACCTGTCGCGCGTACTACCGCCCGCGCCTCTCTCTCCCCCCCGGCCCCCCACCTCCCCCGGCATCACCCCCCAACCTCAAGGAGTACTTCGATGAGCCCTGGTTCCCACCGCTGGACCCGGATGAGCGGCAAGTCCCGTGCGGCGATCGCCGTGGCGGCGGCCGGTGCGATCGGCGCCGTGACCGTCGGCGTCTCGAACGCGAGCACCGCGGATCCGCACGACCAGGCGGCGGCCAAGGCGTCCCAGGCACCCCGCGCGGCCGCGCACACGCCCCACCACCGGTACGCCACCGGCGCCGTACCGTCGCACGACGCGTGGCGAAAGGCCGTGCTCGACAAGCCGCTTCAGCCGCGGCTGGCGGCCATCGCACCCCACGCCCCCGTCGGTGCAGTGCGTACCACCAAGAAGGCGGCGCTTCCGGTCAGCGTCGACCTGACCAGATTCACGGCCCGGCCCGGCGACCAGGGGCAGGTCGGTTCCTGCGCCGCCTGGGCCGTCGACTACACCGCCTACAGCGTCCTGGAGCACGAGCAGAAGATCTCCGGTGGCCCCCAGGCACCCATGTACACCTACAGCCAGATCGCCAAGGGACAGAACATAGGAACGTCCCTGGGCGCCCACCTCGGCATTGCCAAGCAGCAGGGCATCGACTCCAAGTCCCACTACTGGCAGGGGGACTTCGACTACTCGACGCAGCCGACCGCCGGCGAACAGCGCAACGCGGCGAAGTGGAAGCTGACCGGCTATACGCCGCTGCACACCGGAAGCCAGATCAAGGCCGAGGTGAAGGCCGCCCTGGCCAAGGGCGAGCCCGTCGTCATCGCCATCCCGGTGCACAACAGCTTCTTCGACATCACCCCGCAGCAGTCCCGGTCGTACTCCTACTACCCGGCGGCCGGCGACCCCGAGGTCGGGGGCCATGCGATCACCATCGTCGGCTACACCAGCAAGGGCGTGAAGATCGAGAACTCCTGGGGCTCCGGCTGGGCCGACCACGGGTTCGTCAACCTGTCCTGGAAGTTCCTGGCCGACCAGGCATGGGAGGCCAACGCGGTCGGCAAGCTCGTCAAGCGCTGAGCATCCCAGCACCTCGCACAGCCGGTGGCCGGGCCCTCATGGGGCCCGGCCTTCCGGGAGCGAGCTTGCCGTTGACGTCGCCTCAGGGACAACTGAGGGTCATCTACCGGGTTTTCCCTGATGGCTGCGCGGCCGTTCTGCCTCAGGCTCATGGACATGAGTTCTGAAGCCTTGTCGAGTAACTGCCGAACAACCACCGAGCGCGTCCGCCCTGCTCGCCTGTCACGGGTGGCACTGGCCTGCACGGCCCTGACAGCCGTGGTCATGAGTACTGGCGTCCCTGCCGCCCCTGCCGTCGCTGCCCCGTCCCAGAGACCCACGGCCCGGTCCTTGTCCGTCGCGCCGGCTCTTGCGCCGCTGAATCCGGCCGCACTTCAGCAGGCGATCTCCAGCGCTCCCGACAGAGTGACGGCGGTACTGGCCAGAGTCAGCGGATCGGCCGGGCGCTGGACGGGCACCTTCGGTACGGCCGATGTGACCACCCAGGCGCCGGTTGAACCCGAGGGCCGGTTCCGGCTCGGCAGTGTCACCAAGATGTTCATCGCCACCGTGGTGCTCCAGTTGGCCGCCGAACACCGGGTCGATCTCCACCGCCCCGTCCAGGAGTACCTCCCTGATGTGCTGCCCGACACATACCCACCGATCTCCGTGCGTCGACTGCTCAACTACACCAGCGGCCTGGCCGAGTTGACGGAGAAGGATCTGCCCATGGATCCGCAGGGGATCGTGGAGCATCGCTTCGACGACCATCCGCTCGCCGAGCTGGTCGCCAAGGCCGTCCGGCACCCCCGGCTTTTCGACGAGCCCGGCTCCATGCAGAGCTACGGGGCCACCGGCTACTACGTCGCCGCAATGCTCGTCGAGAAACTGACCGGCCACAGCTACCAGCAGGAGATCACCAACCGCATAGTGCGGCCGCTGCGCCTGCGGCACACGACCGCCCCGGAAATCGACCCGACCATCCCCGGTCCGCATGCCCACGGCTATATCACCGTCCCCCAACCATGCGGTGGGAGCTGCCTGAAGGACATCACCGAGCAGAACCCGGGCGCCGGAGGGATGATCTCCACCACGGCCGACCTGGACCGCTTCATGACGGAGCTGTTCCGCGGACGGCTCCTGTCGCCCGCCCAACTCGGCGAGATGCTCACCGTCCCCGACGTCCCCTACCTGGGCGGCTCCGACCGCGACCCGGGCCACGGCCGGGCCTACTACGGCGCGGGCCCGATGCGCGCCACCGTCGGCGGCATCACCGTATGGGGCAAAACCGGCAGTACCTTCGGCTACACCGACGGCATGTTCGTCACACCCGACCTGCGCCGGCGCCTCGTCTACTCGTTCAACCCCACCACGGGCGGCGGCAACGACCTCGCCCTCGTCAACCGGATACTGTCCGCGGCCTTCGCAGATCGCCTGGCCGGTGGCCGCGCACAGTGAGGGCCTGGGCCTCAGAAAGCCCACCACCCGCATGCGCCTGCCCGCGAGCGGTGGGTCAGTACACCTACCGCGCCGTCACGATCACATAGCCGACCTTCCTTACCCGACCGTGGTGGGCGACCACCGTCACGGGGTAGCGGCCCGGCTTGAGGCCGGCGCGGACGGTGGCCGTGTTCAAGTAGCGCGGATCATCGCCGTCGGATGCCTTGCTGTCATCGCGATTGAGGCGGAGGACGTGGGTGAACGCCGGGGAGGTGGCGGTCAGCCGCGTCTCCTCGCCCGGGTCCGGGACCGCGTCGCGCCACATGACCGCGACCCGCCCTCCAGGACGGACCTTGAAGTCGCGTCGGTGCGGGCTGTCGGCGTAGCCAAGGCCCGGGTCGTAGAGGGCTGGGCCGTGCACCTTGCCGAGATAGTCGGGGTCGCCGGGGCGGGACGCCCGGATCTTCAGCCGCTTCTTGGCGATGCGATGACCGTGCGGGCCGTACAGCGTGAAGGTGTACGTACCGTCCGCCAGCCCGGGTTTGAGCGCCGTTCCGGCCAGAAACGCCCGGGGGTTGTAGAAGTCGTACCGCTCGTCGTGGACGAGACGCGCGGGCCGGTGCAGAGCCGCGGACCGTACGGTGAAGCGGGTGCCCCGCTCACCGGGGTACAGATCGTCGAAGTTCAGCCACACCGACTCCCCGGGACGGGCCACCTCCGACCCGAACGTCACGGTGAATGACGGACGCTCGGAACGCAAGACGTGGATCTTGTCGCGAGCGACGGTGCGGCCCGCGACGGAGACCGAGAGCGGGTACCAGCCGGGCTTGACCGTCATCGCGAGGGGGCGTGTGGCCCCGTAGGAGGCGTCGTCCTGCCATCGCAACCGCACGGGCCCGCCGAACGCCGGCGAGTGGGCGGTCACCGCGTCGTGCCCCTGCGCGCGGGTGATGGAATCGAGCCGCATACTGATCAGTTGGCCGGGACGGGCGTCGAGATTGCCGCTCAGGTCCAACTCGGGGTTGAAGGGCGGCGTGTGGGTGGGCGTGTGCGCAGGCTTGCTCGGGCCATTACCCGCGGCCTTGTGTGCACCGTGGCCGGACACGCCCGGACTCTGCCCCGCCCCTGTCGCACCCGCCCCAGGAGCACACCCGCACAGCACCAGACCGGCCGCCGCAAGCCCCACCAGCCTCGACCAGTTCATCGTCTCCCCCATGTCCAAGTGCTTGGTCACTGGCAGAGATGGCGGTAAGGCGCTGTTGGTTGTCTGCGGACAGCAGGATTTACGGCATATAGCGGATAAATAGGATCGTTCCGCCGCTGACGCGGTGGACGCAGAGCCAAGTGACTGTGGAATCACGGCTAACGACACCTGGTCGGCACCCCGGCACTCTGAAGGAGGCAGCTGGACGGCATGGCCCGGACCAGCAGCCGGAGCGTCGGCCCCGACGGGGGATTCGATCGCGCCTGGATCGCGTACGCCACGTGGATCACGTCGCGCCACGTGGATCACGACACGTCACGTCACGTGGATCACGTCAACAGACAAGAACCAGTGAAACGGGAGACATCATGCGTATTCGTCTCATAGCCGCTGCGGGCGCCGCCGCCGCTGCGCTCTCGCTCGGCGCCGCGCTGCCGGCCTTCGCCAACAGCCACGCGAGTGTCGCCGCGCCTCTGGCCAAGGGGGCGAAGGTCAAGGTTTTCCAGGACGCCAAGTACAAGAACAGGAACACGACCTTCACGGAGAACATGTGGAATCTGAAGCACGACGGCTGGAACGACACGATCAGTTCCGCCATCAACGAGGGCAAGCGCGCGGTCACCTTCTCCTCCGAACCGTACTTCCACGGCGCCCACTTCTCCCTCGCACCGGGCTACCGGCTACCGGCTACCGGCTACCGGGATGCGTACGTTGTCGGCGTCGGCTCCCTCACCTTTCACTGACGGCGAGTCATTGCCGGTCAAGATGCGGCACCGGACCGGCCCCGACCAGTGCACCACCGACCGGACGACCGGGAGACCCACCCGACCTACTCACCCACCCGACATACCTCCTCCCGATAGTTCGTAGGCGGCATGCCATAGGCGGTCCGGAAGGCACGGGTGAAGTCGGCCGCCCGAGGAAAGCCCCACCTGGCGGCGATCGTGTGGATGGGGAGGTTGCGGAGGGCGGTGTCGGCGAGGTCGCGGCGGGTGCGTTCGAGGCGCTGGCGGCGGATCCAGGCGGCGACGGTGACCTCTTCGTCCTCGAAGACGCGGTACAGATAGCTGACGGATATGTGGTGGGCAGCAGCGACCATACTGGGCGTCAGATCGGGGTCGGCCAGGTGATGTTGGATGAACCCCTGGATACGCAGGAGCAGGGCGCGCCGACGGGTCTCCGGCGCTAGCACGTCCTCGGCGTCGAGGGTGTGGGCCAGCAGCGTGTTGACCAGGTCGAGGGCCACCGTCCCCAGTCGGGGCCCGTCGGAGGGCCGGTAGGAGCCGCTGTCCCTGCATACCTGGGTCAGGAACTGTGCCAGCAGGGCACCGACGCCCTCCCGCCCCGACATCCGCCGGTTGACGAGCTGCTCGACGCCCTTGGTAGGCAGGGACAGCATCTCCCGGGGGACGAAGACTCCCGTCCCCCGCACCCGATCCTGGCTCTCACCGCTGCCCATCTCCACATGATGGGGGCGTGAGGTGTCCACGAGGATCAGGTCACCCACGCCGTACCAGGCATCGCCACCGGGATGGACGACCTTCGTGCTCCCGCTAGTGGCAAGAGACAGGTGGTAGTGCCCCGGGTCGGACCGCCGGACCAGCTGCGCCGTGCGCCGCACGGTCATCGGCGTGTGCTCAGTCGTACGCAAGCGCACGGCGCCGAGGTCCAGGATGCGCTGTGAGACAGCGAAGTCGGTCACGTGGTCGTCACTGAGAACTTCCATGGGCATGAAGCTCCCGACGACCTGCTCACGCCAGTAGTCGAACCGGTCCGCCGGAGCCACCTCGTCGCTTCGGAACACCATCTCGCCGAGCATGAATCTCCCCCGCCTTGGGCCCCCACCCGTGCAAGGCGATCGTACGGCGACGTCGAGGGCGACGGACCGCAAAGGGGCCACCCAGTTCGCACGCTCGCATGCGCCGCACCGAGCAACGTTTGCCACGTCTGCCAGCCGGCCGAGGTCGCCGATCCGGGCCCGGAAGGCGGATCACGGCACGTCTGTCGCCGGTCCGTCAGCTGATCTGGGCACCGTCTTGCCCGTCTTGCCCGCCTTGCCCGTCATTCTCGCCATCGGCGCCCGCCAGCCCTTCGTGGACGCGTAGCAGCAACCCTTGGAGCAGTTGGCGTTCCTTCGTGTCCAGCGGTGCGAGCACCTTGGCCTGCACGGTTCGGGCTTCGGCGTCCAGGTCCGCCAGGACGGCCCGCCCGGCGGGGGTGAGGGACACGGAGACCCGCCGCCGGTCCACCGTGTCACGTGCCCGGTCGACGTATCCGGCGGCGGCCAACTGGTCGACCGCCTTGGCCATATCGCTCGGGTCCACGCCCAGCCGGACGACCAGATCGCGCTGGGCATGCGGCCCGAAGTCGGCCAGCGCGGCGAGGACCGCCATGTCCCACAGTCGCAGGCCACGTTCGGCCAGCCGCTCGGCCAGCAGGCCGCGGGCGGTCTTGCCGACCCGGGAGAGCAGGTAGGTGCTGAGATCCAGCAGCGTTGGCGGGGTGGATCGTTCGGTGGCCATGGTGCGATTCTAAGGTCCCCACCTATAGTGGGTGCCAACCCACTAATTTTTGCCGACCGCCGACCGCCGACCGCCGACCCGAGGAGCCCTGCCGTGGATGCCCTCTACCCTCGCCTGCTCGTCACCCGCTTCACCGAGTGCTTCACCTTCTACAAGGCGATCCTGCCGCCGCTGATCGGCGCAGACCTCGTCAAGGGCACTCCGGAGGGCCCCTACGCCAACTGGGACGTCGACGACGAGGCCGTCCTGGTGCTGTTCGACCGTGGCGCGATGGCCGCAACCATCGGCACCGGGACGCTTCCCGCAGAACCCCGACCGGCGCAGGACACCGCCATGCTCGTCTTCCGGGTGGACGACGTGGACAAGCGGATGGCCCTCTGCCTGGAACACGGTGGCCGTCTCGTCGCCGCCCCGACCGACCGCCCGGAGTGGGGCCCGAACCTGCGCAGCGCCCACCTGCGGGACCCCGACGGCCACCTGATCGAGCTTCAGTCCTACTAGTCGGTTCCGTCCTGCCAGTCGGTCCTACCAGCGGGATTCCTCGCCATCAGTAGGGCCCGCCCTGCCGGTTGGGGTCGAACTGGCGGACCTTCGCGGCGAGATTGGAACCATCCGCGGCGACGTCATACCTCTTGCGGACGTACCCGATTGCGGCGGCGATCGATGCCACGGGATCGTAGATGTCCACCGACGTACCGGAGACGTGGCGCGAGGCGAATGTCTGCGGAATGCACTGCATGACACCGCGGGAGCATTGGAACGGTGCCAGAACACCATTCATTTTCTGGGTTTTTCCGCTGGGCTTGTGGACGCCGTCTCCGAAGTCGTGGACCTCGCTGAAGCCGTGCGGGGTAATGGCGTTGCTGTCCCACAGATTGCAGACGTTCGGGTTGCCGGACGACTCGCGCACGGCGGCGGTCCTGATGCCTCTTATCCAGTTGTTGTTGGCGGGGACTCCGGCCGCCGCACAAGCCTCCTTGACCCAGTCCTCAAGGGCGCCGTCGCTCACATGTCGATTGAACGTCACGTCCTTCGGGTCAATTGCCCCCGCTCCGCTGACGCCCGTACCGCCCGTCGGTCCGCTCGTGGGCGAACTGTCACGGACCTGGAACAGTCCCGAGCGCTGCCCGAGTTCTCTCAGCGATGCCTCACCCGGTATCCCGGTGGCGTCGCTTCCGGTGTAATTCAGCACCGTACGACGGAACTCGTCATAGAGAGATTGCGTGGCCTGCTCGAAGATTCCTGGCGTGTCGGCCACCACCGTGTGCATGACCTTCTTCAGCCCGTCCTGCACCAGGGCGACATCGGCCTTCGTGCCGGCGGCCCCGGCCGGCTGCGTCTCTTCTTCCTGGGCGCTGTGCGTCGCGGCCCACACCACCTGGTTCACGCTGACCCAGGGCAGCGCGAGAGCCGGTGACGAGCCCGCGCGTACGTTGAAGAGCTGTGACCGCTCCCCCAGTTCGACCAGTGAGCGCGTTCCGGGGGTACCCATGACGTCCGTCCCGGTGTAGCCCAGTTTCTCCTTGCGGAATCCGTCGTAGAGCTTCTGGGTTTCCGCGTCGAACACGCCGTGCGGGTCGCCGGGGGCGGCCCCCATGACCTTCTCCAGTGCGTCCTGCACCAGCGCCACATCGTCCGCCGGGTTGCTGTCGCCGGGCTCCACGGCCCGCTGTTCGGCCGCGGAGTGGGTCGCCGCCCAGATGAGCTGGTTCGACGACACCCACGGCAGCGCGGGTTCGACGGGCGTCGTAGGGGGCGAACCGGCCGCACTGGACGAGGCGGTGGCCTTGTAGAGGAAGCCGTCCTTGTCCTTCAGCCCTGGATCGGCCGTGACGACGCCTTCCGCGAAGGCCGGCATCCCGTAGCCGTAGAGGAAACCGTCCCTACGGGGACGCGTCTTCATGTACACGCCGTTGCCTTCGGCCGAGCCGTTGGCGTTGGTGTTCCCTTCGATCGTGTACACGTTGTCCGCGTCGTATTTGTGGACGAGCCCGACGTGCTCGCCTCCCCCGGGGCCGAAGAATGCCAGCGCGCCGATCGCGGGATAGTACGAGAACCTGTCACGGCTCTTGTACCAGGTGACACCGGTCGCGCAGGAGGCGGTGACCGGAGCGAGGTTTTTCTCATCGGCCTGCTGGAAGGCCCAGGACTGGAAGGTCTCGCACCACGCCTGGTTCTGTGACCACTCCAGCCCGGGAACGGCGGGGGAAAACTTCTGATGGTTGTTGTAGTGACCGTTCGAATAGCCTTCGCGATACCCGACCTCGGCCTTTTCGATGTCGATGAGCGTATCGGCTTGATTCATCGCCTCGCCTTTCCTGTCGCCCTGTCCGTCGCCTTTCTGAGGTGCCTGGAAGAAATTTCCCGTAATATCCAAAACCAGGGGGCGGGGAAAGTGACGCGCTGCTGACGTCGGGATCTCGGAGTATCAGGCCATAAGCCCTCCCCCGCATTGAAAATTGAGAATCGCCAATGAGAATCGCCAATGCTCCTATTTCAACCGACGTTACCGCCCATGGTGCGGTAACGCATCCTGAACTTGCGCGCAGGCCAGATGTCTGCACTCCGGTACGTGGCGGCGCCGCCGGGCTGATGCGTAAGGTGCCCAAATGATCGACGTACCAGAGGTGTTCGCGCGGAGCACCGTCGAGCGCGAAGGAGAGCCAGGGGCGGCGTGGCTCGCCGAACTGCCCGGGATCGTGGACGAGCTGCTGGGGCGCTGGGGGTGTGTTCCTGACGGCGAGGTCATGCACGGGGGTGTCGGGGTCATCGTCCCGGTGCGACGGCGGGGCGCGGGGACCGCCGTGCTGAAGGTGTCGTTTCCGCATCCCGGCAACGTCCATGAGCCGGATGCGTTCGCGGCGTGGGGCGGGCGCGGGGCCGTTCTGCTGCACGAGCGTGACGATGAACGCTTCGCGATGCTGCTCGAGCGGGCTCGGACAGCGCGGGATCGGACGGGCCAGGGTCAGGTTGATCGGGGTCAGGTTGATCGGCGTCATACGTCGCCCCTGGCCGAGGTCGAAGACGGCGATGAGGTGGTGACGGTCGCGGGGCGGATCAGTCGCCGCCTGGCCATCCCCGCGCCGCCTGGGCTGCCCCGACTGCGTGACCAGGCCGATGACTGGGAGGAGCAACTGCGCAAGGATGCCGCGGAGCTGCCACACGGCTTGACGCGTTATGTGGTGGAGGCCGCTGTTGCCACCATCCGCGAGTTGGGCCGCGTCCAGCCGGACCTCCTCATCCACGGCGATCTGCACGCCGGAAACATCCTGCGCGCCGACCGTGAGCCGTGGTTGGCCATCGACCCCAAGGGGTACGCAGGAGACCCGGCTTACGACGGCGGCACGCTGCTCAAGTCGCGCGCGCTCACGCTCCTCGAAGCGGACGACCCACGCAAGGCCGTCCACCGCATCCTGGATGTCTTCGCCGAGGCCGCGGAACTCGATCGCGGCCGCGTCCGGCGATGGGCCCAGTTCCATGCCGTTCAGGCTGCATTCTGGGGCCGCCGTCACGGATTCCGGGTCGCCCGCAGTGGATCGCGGTTGGACTGGCTCACCGAATTCGCCGATCTCCTGGCGGAGTTGCTCACGGAGCACGCTTAGGTCGTGACCCTTGCCCGCGGGGGCCATCCGGAAAGCTCCGCGATGCTGCTGATCCGACGCCGAATGGGGTCAGCACCGCACCCGTTCGGGTTGCCTGGCATGCAGCGCTGCTCGTGCCGCACGCACGGCCCTTGTCCATGGGCTTCATTGAAGGACGAGGGACGAGGCGATCGGTGGAGCGGAGGCAGCGACCAGTGGCAACGGGAATGGAGACAAACGCTGAGAGGGCAGAGGCCGCGCGCGCGGCGGCCGGTGTGGATGCGGGTGAGGGGGCGGTGCGCACGGTGGCGCGGCGGCTGTTGCCGCTGCTGTTCGTGCTGTACGTGGTGAACTTCCTCGACCGCGCCAACATCGGCGTCGCCGCGCTGGCCATGAACGCCGACCTGCACCTGAGTTCGGCCGCCTTCGGAACGGCCGCCGGGATCTTCTTCGTCGGCTATGTCGTCTTCCACGTGCCGGCTGCCATGGCCCTGGGCCGGTTCGGCGCGCGACGCTGGCTGGCCTGCGTGATCACCACCTGGGGCCTCTGCTCGGCCGCCACCGCATTCGTCACCGACGCCCACGGCCTGTACATGGCCCGGTTCTGCCTCGGGGTGGCCGAGGCGGGATTCTTCCCCGGTGTGGTCGCCTACTTGGCCGTCTGGATCCCTGCCCGGCAGCGCACCCGCGCCCTGGCCGCCTTCCTGTTGGCCATTCCCGTCTCCACCGCGATCGGCCTGCCCACTTCCGGCGTGCTGGTCGCGCATTCCGGCATCCTCGGCCTCAGCGGCTGGCGGTCGATGTTCCTGATCGAGGCCGTACCTGCTGTCGTCCTCGGGATCGCCGCACTGCGCCTGCTGCCCGACACCCCACGCCAGGCTGCCTGGCTGTCGATGCCCCAACGACGTGCCCTCGAAGCCCAGTTGGCCCAGGAGGCCCCGCCCGCCTCATCGCGCCGCACCGCGCTCGGACGTGCCACGATCGGCCGCGCCGTGCACTTCGCCGTGGTGCACGCGGGCATCTCCTTCTCCCTGTACTCGCTCCAGTTCTTCCTTCCCCAGGTCATCGCCGCGCTCTTTCCTGGGGCCGGGACCTCCGGCGTCTCGGCGCTGGCGGCTCTCCCGTACGCGGTCGCGGCCCCGGCCATGCTCCTCTGGAGCCGCCGCGGCGAAACAGCCGGCTCCCGAACCTTTGTCGTCGCACTGCCCGTCGCGGTCGCCGCGCAGGCCGCCGCCCTGGCCGCGCTCTCCCATGTGCCGGTGCTCACCGTGATCGCGCTGACCGTGACGGTCGCGGGAAGTCTGGCCGTCGTACCTGCCTACTGGAGCAGGTGCACCGGCGTCCTGGCCGGCCCCCACGCAGCAATCACCATCGCCGGGGTCAACGCGCTCGGCAGCCTCGTCAGCTTCGCCGGTCCCTACGTCACCGGACACCTCACCGGTGCCACCGGCAGCTACCGGCCGGTCTACGCCCTCATCGCCTGCGCCCTGGCGGTCTCCTCGGCAGCCGCCCTCCGGCTCCCGACCGTCCCGACCGCCGCCGTCCCGTCCACCACCCCTGTTCACACGCTGAATTGACGCACCCGGCGGCGCGCGCCTCACCTGTGGGGCCGAACGGCTCGCCCACGCCATCCGCCGCACGATCGACAACCCCGGATACGGCGCACGCGCCCGCCGGCACGCCCGCCTCATCGCCGCCGCAGGACGGAGCGGGCCGCGTGACGGCGGCCGTGCAGCGTCCGTGCTGAGCGGGCGGGTGGGTGGGCGTGGACATGTCGGCGGGCGTGCCCGCCGGTGTCGGCCGGCACGCCCGCTTACGGGCTTACGGGCGTACGGGGTTACGGAGTACGTCATTACGCCCGCCCCTACACCCGGGCCAACAGCTCCGTCCCGACCGGAACGCCGAGGCCGGTGCACGCGTCCCAGCCCGTTGCCGCCTGGTACGTGCCGATGTCGCCGTCAGTGATGTCCCGGAAGCCGACGACGGTCTCGCCAGGTGTGATGCCGGCATACAGCTGCGGCTGCATCAGGCCGAGGCGGCGGTTCTTCGATTCGGAGAGGCGGGCGGCCAGTGCGGCCCACAGCGGAGCAACGGCGCTCGTGCCGCCGATGACTGCCTCCTGCCCGTCGATCACCACCTCGTATCCGGTGCCGCGGTCGGCGTCACCCGCCACGTCCGGGATACCGCGCCTCCGCGTCACGCCGTCGGGACTGCCCGCGGACGCCTGCCAGGACGGCCGCGCGAATGCGGTGCTGTAACCGCCGCCACTGGCCCAGCCGTCACGGTTGTTCCACACCGTCTCCGAGTCGATCGTACGGGTCCGGGCATCGGCCTCCAGCCGGGTGCCGCCACAGGCAAGGACGTGGGGGCTGGTGGCGGGGAAGTCGGGGTGCGGCCGGCCGTCCCGGACTCCGTCGCTCGCTCCGTGGTCACCCGCGGCCGCGCACACGGTCACTCCGAGCGCCGCCGCGTCCATGAACACCTCGTCCATCTCTCTGCGGCCTTGGGGCGTCCATGCCTCCTCCGGCTTGCCCCAGCTGATGCTGACCGCGGTCGGGGGAGGATTGGCGTGCACCGCGGCACTCACCGTGTCGATGAAGCCTCTGTCGTCCTTCCCGCCGAAATAGACGATCTGTTGGGCCCCGGGTGCCAGCGCACCGGCCACTTCGATGTCGAGCTGTACCTCGCCGTCGTCGCCTTGGGGTCCGTCGGGGGCGTTCTGCCCGTGGCCCACACTGACGGCGGTCACGCTCGGCCGGGTCGGCAGTCCGAGACCGGTGAAGTAGTCCTTCAGGTTCTCCTGCTCGAAGCCGCCGCCGAGTTCCACGATCGCTATCGTCCGGCCGGTCCCGTCGGTCTGCGGCGGAAAGTCGTAGAGCTCTCCCAGTTGGACCGGCGAATAGGAGATTCCGTCGCCCTCGGCGGCGTCCCTACGGTGCAGATGCGGGCGCGCTTGAGGACGGTCGTCGAAGCCGAACACCCCGGTCACTATGCCGTTCCATTCGGGGAGGATCTGGAGGGTGCCGTCCCTGTGGCGGTGCTCGGTCGACTTTCCGGTGACGGGATCCGTGCTCTGGACCCAGGTGAGCCGTCCGGGATCCACCACGGTCCGCAGTTGGCCGAGGGTGCCGGCGATCTCCACCTTGCGTGCCGCCGGGTCCGTCTTCAGAACGGTCAGTCCGTGGTCCTCCGCTGTGCGGCATACGAGATCGATGTCATCGGGATTCGCACCGTAGCGCTCGGCGAATTCCTCCGTCGAGACGGTGTCGGATCCTTCGACCAGGCTTTTGGGGAGCTCTTCCCGGCGCCTCAGGACCAGGGTGACGTCGATCTGTTGGGCATCGTCCACCTCATCGATGTGGCGCGCATCAGGGACTGGCATCCGCTCGCTGCCGTCGAGAGGTGTAAATGATTTCTTTGCCATCGATTTCACCGATTGTGCTAATTGAACGTGCAATTGGGGACTGCTGTCCTGCAATGGAGGGCGGCTGTCCCGCAAAGCCGCGCCGCGCTCGGGATCGGTCCCCGCTGACATACGCGCAGCCCACGCCGCTCTCGCGGAATCCACGGGAGCAGTCATCTTGTACAGGAGGATCCCTGCGCACCACGCGGGCTCGAAGAGCACAACGCGGGGAAACAGCAAGGGCGTGGCGTGGTGTCAGCATCGACCCAAACCTGCCTAACTCCACACGAGCACACCATGGCCAGGACGGCAACTCGGCGGTGAATGGGCAATCCCCGGGCCGCGCACGGGACGGATCACGGCGCTGCCGTAAGCCCGTTGATCATGCGGCCGAGGAGACGGTCGAATACGGCTTCGGGGTCCGTGTGAGAGGCGGGGTCGGCGGCCGGGGCCGCCAGGGCTTGGGCGAGATGGGGGTAGCCGCCGGTGGCGGTGGCGGCCCGTAGGTGGCGGGTCTGTGCGTCGAGGAGTTCGCCGGAGGTGCGGCCGGCGGCCTCGGTGGCCTGTTCCTGGGCGAGTTCGTACGTCACATGACTGGCCACGAAACCGGTGAGCAGGCTGAAGGTCTCCAGCCGCGCCGGGGCGTCCAGGCCGACGGGGGCGAGTACGGCGAGCGTGTACTCCACGACGGCGAGGGTGTTCGGGCCGAAGGTCTGCCGGGCGGGCAGGGCGGCCGGCAGCCAGGGGTGGCGTCGCATGATCGCGCGCTGTTCGCGGGCGATGCCCCGGAGGTCGGCGCGCCAGTCGCCGGAGGGTTCGGGCGGCAGCCGGTGGTCGCCGCTCACCTGGTCGATCATGAGCTCCAGCAGCGTCTCCTTGTTGGGGACGTAGCTGTAGAGGGACATCGTTCCGGCCCCGATCCGGGCCGCGACCGCGCGCATCGTGACCGCCGCGAGCCCCTCGGTGTCGGCGAGGGCGACGGCCTCGGCGGTGATCTCGGCGCGACTGTGCGCGGGTGGCCTGCCCCGCCGCGGGCGTTCGGCCTGCGACCACAGCACCTCGGGATCCACACCGGCACTGCGGCCGGATGAGCCTGTACGGGCCACGTCGCTCTCTCCTCACTCCTGTCGGCGGCCATCCAACCATCCCTCCAACCATCCGCTATTCTCGTACAACGTACTGGAAATAGCTCCTGCGGATCCCGGCTCAGGAATCGAGGCACGATGACGACGAAGGCGACGACGGCCAAGGCGAAGGCGACCCACCACTCGTCCCCCACGAAGCCCTCCAAGAAGCCCTCCAAGAAGCCGTTCAAGCGGCCGATCAGGAAGCCGTTCAAGAAGCCGCCCCTGCACGCCCGCGTCCTGCGGCGCCTCCAGCGGAACCTGCCGCCCAAGCTTCACGACATCGCCTACGAGCCCGGCCTCGCGGTACCCGCCGCCGACGGCAGCCCCCTGCTGACGGACCATTACTTCCCGCTGGCCGACGGCGACTTCCCCACCCTCCTGCTCCGTTCGCCGTACGGCCGGGGCTTTCCCTGGGCGCTGACGTTCGGCGTGCTCTTCGCCGAACAGGGCTTCCATGTCGTCCTCCAGAGCTGCCGTGGCACCGGAGGCTCCGGCGGCGCATCCGACCTGTGGCGCCATGAGGCGGCCGACGGCCGGGCCACCGTCGCCTGGCTGCGCCAACAGCATTGGTTCAACGGCAAGTTGGGGACAATCGGCCCCAGCTATCTCGGCTACACCCAATGGGCACTCACCCTGGACCCGCCGCCGGAGCTGCGCGCGATGGTGGTCCAGGTCGGCCTGCACGACCTGCACGGCTACTTCTATCCCGGAGGCGCGTTCGCCCTGGAGAACACGCTGGTCACCTCGTTGGGCCGGATGCACCACCACCGCGGCGTACCGAAGTTTCTGTGGGCCGCCCTGCGGCTCCAACGCCACCTCCGGACGATCACACGCACCCTGCCCCTCGGCGAGGTGTACGCACCCGGACTGGGCGGACGAGTGCCGTTCCTGGAGGAGGCGATGGCTCACCCCGACCCGCGGGACGCGCACTGGCAGGGGGCGGACTTGGGGGCCGCGGCCGAGCGTCTGACCGTGCCGACCAGCCTGATCACCGGCTGGCACGACGCGCTGCTCGACCAGACCCTCCAGCAGTACGGCAGACTGCGGCGCGCCGGCTGCGACACGTCCCT
Source organism: Streptomyces natalensis ATCC 27448 (assembly GCF_000935125.1). Taxonomy (GTDB): domain Bacteria; phylum Actinomycetota; class Actinomycetes; order Streptomycetales; family Streptomycetaceae; genus Streptomyces; species Streptomyces natalensis. Next base: position 252,007 of record NZ_JRKI01000034.1, read on the forward strand.
GCTCGTCGGCCCCTGGACGCACAACACCGCGCTACAGCAAGGCTGGCCCGAGGGCTTCGCCGAAAGCCTCGCCTGGCTGCGGGCCCACCTGTGCGACGAGCCGTCCGGCCGGCGGGAGACGAGGGTGCGTGTTCATTTGGGCGGCCGGCAGACCTGGCACGACCTTCCCGACTGGCCCCCGGCCTCCAGCGGCCACCGCTGGTATCTCGGCCGGTCCCTCGACGGCGGCGGCACGCTGAGCACCCAGGCCCCCGAGGACACATCGGCGCCGCTGCCGTCGTTCCACTACGACCCGTCCGACCCCACCCCCTCGATCGGCGGCCCCCTGGTGTCCCCCAAGGCGGGCCCGCGGGACAACACCGCCCTGGAGGCCAGGGACGATGTCCTGACGTTCACCTCCGCGCCGCTCACCGAGCCGCTCCGCATCCTCGGCCCGGTGAGCGTGGATCTCCAGGTCAGTACGGGCACCGGCCACGCCGATGTGTTCGCCCGGCTCTGCGACGTCGACGACCGGAACCTCTCTACCAACGTCTGCGACGGGCTGCGCCGACTCCGGCCCACGGGAACCGCCCCGGCCGCCGTCACCGTCGCGATGAGTGCCACGGCCTACTGCTTTCCCGCCGGACACCGGATCCGCCTACAGATCAGCGGCGGCGCCCACCCCCGCTTCGCCCGTAACACGGGCACCACCGAACCCCCGGCGACCGCCACTCGCCTGATACCGGCGGACGTCTCGCTCCATCATCCGTCCGCGCTCGTTCTCCCCTTCGCGGAGGACGAGTCGGGGCCGGATCCCGCCACCGGATCCCCCGCCCAGATCCGTCCCGATCGCTACGCCCTGGACGTCCACGGCCATTTCACGGCCGTCCCCTGACCAAGGGCCTCCAACCAAGCGGTTCTGACCAAGCGCTTCTGAACCAAGGGCTTCGGCCGCCTTAGTTCTTGGGGAAGTCGTACCCGGCCCACTCGGCCACCGGGACGTATCCGAGGCGCTGGTAGAGGGCGTTGCTGGTGGCGTTGGCAGGGTCGGCGAAGAGCACGACGTCCGTCGCGCCTGCGTTCAGTGCGGCTCGGCTCACCTCGACCGTCACGGCGCCCGCGTAGCCGCGGCCCCGGAGGTGGGCCGGGGTGTAGACGGGGTCCACCCGGACCATGCCGGCCACCATCGACGTCGCGGCGGCCATGGAGACGGGAGTGCCGTCCGGGGTCTCCCAGAACGTGAAGTGTCTGTCGGCGAAGCGCGAGCCCGCCCAGGACTCGGCGTCCACGGTGGGGACTTCGCCGACGGTGTCGACGAACTCGCCGCACCACCCCACGAGTTGCTCATGGTCCTGCTCGCCCACGGTGTGGCCCCGGCCCTCCGGGAACGGCTCCGGTGGAGTGAGCGTGCCGAGACGGTAGAGACGGACCCGCCTGCTGAGTGTCGGCGCTGCGCCTGTGTGCCGCTGCCATGCCTCGGCGAAAGCGGTGGCGCTGTCATGGTCCGCGCTGACGCCGGGGACGGGGTGGCCGAGGTCGGCCAGGCGGACGGCGAGCATGTCGGCCTGCTCGCGGGTGACCTCGGTGAGGCTGAGGCGACCGGCCGGGGTGCGCTGGTGGAAAGTGGCGCGGACCTCGCCCCCTGACTCCAGTCGGCCGAACACCGGGGCTTCGGCGCCGTGCGCGGCCGCCCCGTTCGTACGCAGTTTCTCGGTCACCGTCAGCGGCATGGTGTGCAGGGCGGGGCGGGAGCGAAGGAAGTCCCCGGCTCGGGCGAGAAAGTGGTCGACGTCTTCGGTGAGGTGCCAGTCATCCGGGCGCATGCTTCATGCTCCCGGATGTACTCGACGCCGGGGAGCACTTTTCCGGAACTGCACGGCCCCCGCGACTGCACAGCCCCGGAACTTACGGCCCACCTACCCGTCGCCGCAGGGGCCCCGCCCCGGAGCCGTCAGCCATCGAAGGCGGCGGCCGGGGCGGGGCGCGGTGCGATCAGGGGGCGGTGCGATCAGGGGCGATGCGGTCAGGGGGCGATGCGCCAGCTCAGTTTTCCGGAGAGCAGTTTGCGCAGCGCCGGGTCGCGTACCGCATTCGTGCCGTCGGTGGCGCGGGCGGTGACGGTGTGGCGGCGGCCGTCCACGGGGACGCCGAGAGCGCGCGGAACGACCGCGGTCCGGCCCCGCGCGGCCTTGCGCTCACGGCCGTCGACGTACCACCTCACCTGTGCGGAGGCGGCCGGCGAGACCCGGATACGGTCCCCGCGGTGCAGTACACGGCCGGTGGCGATGGGGCTGGTCAGCACGCTCGCATGGCGGTAGAAGGCGGCGATCATCGCCTCGCGGCCGGGGAGGTTGAACTCCCGGCCGAGCGACCGCATGATCGAGTTGTCGGTGGGCCGGTTCAGCCCGTACTGGTAGTAGCCGCCGCCCTCGTACGCGTCGACCGTGCCACCGTCCGGCGACTCCTGGCCGAGCCAGCGGTACCACTTCTGTCGCTGGGCGGTCATCTGGTCGGCGGAGAGGGTGGTGAGGTTGGCCTGGGCGGGTTCGGGGCCGGAGTAGGTGCCGGACTCGCCGTAGTCGTACTCGTCGGCGAGCTTGCCCAGGGAGTGGCCGGTCTCGTGCACCGCGATCTGGTCGGACCGGTCGTTGTCGGACGAGGCGGTGGCGATCCCCTCGTAACCGACCTGCGAGGAGACGTCGTTGTAGCCCGCGCCGCCGTACTTGGTGGAGTTCGACAGGACGACGACGAGGTCGGCGGCCGGGGCCTTGGCGGCGTACGCGTCGACCTTGCCGGTGTCGACGCAGAGCAGACGTTCGGTGCCGTCGCAGAAGAAGGCCGAGTTCAGCGCGGTGTCGCGGACCACGTCCTTGGTCGGGTCACCGGAGACACCGGAGTCGTGGGACGCCGCGTCGACGGCCCACACATTGAACAGCTTGGCGTACGAGGCATACGGCTCAACCGCGGATATCTTGGCCCACTTGGCGCGGACGTCGGCGTGGAAGTCCTCTTGCTGGGCGGCGGTGTATCCGTCCCCGATGAAGACGACGTCGAGCTTGTCGCCCACCGGGCCGTTCTGCACGATCGGGGTGACATCGCCGTCACCGGCGGCGATTGCGGCCTTCGCAGACCGGGAGAGCGGCTTGGGGGCCGGGACGGTGGTGTGCCGAGGATGGCCGCCGGGTCCCGTGAAGTACTCGACCTGCTGGGTGTGTCGGGGCTGCGGGGAGGGCTCTGGGGCGCCCGATGCCGTGGTCGCGGCGACCGTGGTGCCGGCCAGCGCCGCGACGGCCAGGCCCGCGGTCACCGCGGTCCGTAGGGAGATACGTCTGAGCATGGGGGGTTTCCTTCCGAATCCCGTCGACTGGACGGGGAGGGTGGAACCGGATTCAAACGCGCTCAAAATAAAGGCCGTTGCGGAGCGGGAGCAACGGATGAGGCTCAAGTGGTCGGGAGCGTGGTCGAGTTCGGGCCTGGGGCCCAGCGGTGGACGGAACGATGCCCGGAGGGACGGCTTGGGTGGCATCGGACCGTCCCGTCCCCCCGTCTTCGGCCTCGGGCCGTCTTCGACCCCGGTTACGGCGAGCTCACCGAAGCTCGCCGAAGCCGTCGACCAGAGCCCGGCCGCGATCCGCCGGACCACGCATCGGGCAGGGGCGCCTGTCCCGGCGCGCCGACCGCCCGGAGTCGTCCCGCCACACCGGGCACCAAGCGAGCGACCCGGAGCCGCGGCACACCGGAGGGTGGTCCGGAGCTGCGACACCTCGTGCGGGCCCGCCGGGCCGCGACGCTACGCGGGGCCGGTGGTTTGGAAGAGGGATGGGTTACCGTTTGGAGACCTGTTCGACCGCCGCATAGTGACGCGGAGTGATTGTTTGGCCTCGTACGTCCCACCCCCCACGACTTCCCGGCCTGCTGGTCCTTCCGGGCCTTCCGGGAGCAGCACCGTGCCCCGTGTCCGCGGCCCGCGCCCGCCCCGTACCGTCGTACGAGCGGTGGCGCCGGTGCTCGCGGTGGCGGGCACGGCGGCGCTGCTGGGCGGGTGTGCGGAGGCCGGTGCACCCAAGAGCGCGGGACGTACCACCGCGGTTACCGGTCCGGCACAGCTGTGGCCGGACCGTAAGCCCGCGCCACCGTCCTCGCCGGCCACGGAAGCGCAGGAGAAGCCACAGCCGCTGACCGCGCTGCCGCGCATGCCGTCCGGGGACATCCGGAAGCTTTCCGTGGGCTCGGTTCTCCGGGCGCAGATCGACGCGGACAAGCGCCGCGGCACTCCGGTCTTCGAGAAGGACGAGGAACGCAAGATCCGTGCCTGTGCCGACAGGCCGGGCTCGCGCTCCTGTGCCGTGCGGGCCCCCGAGTACCACGATCTGAACGGGGACGGGAAGAACGAGCTGATCCTCGGCGTCGAGAGCAAGGACCACCTCCTGATCATCTGGGCCTACACCCTCAAGAAGGGGGTGGTGAACTCGATCCTGGACTCGACCAGCTACCCGCAGTCGGTGGAGGTCGCCAACCACAAGCTGGTCATCCATGAGCCCGGGGACGCGCCCGGTTACGAGAGCCGCACGGTCTACGCGTGGGATGCGCGGCACCAGGTCATGTCCATCCAGGACGTGGGCTACGGTCGGCGGACCCCTGCGACCCCCTCGGGCCGGTGAGCCGTGCGCCCGGTCCGGTCCCGACCGCCGCAGTGGCTGCAGGCCTGGACGGCAACGCTCTACTGGAAGACGGCCGTCTTCATCACCGTCATGTGCTGCCTGCTCGCCGCGGTGCTCGGCATGCTGGTGCACGTCCTGGTCGACGGGCAGACCCAGGACCGCGCGCGCCACGTGGCGCTGGAGGAACTGGACCGCAGCACGTCCGCCTATGTCACCGGGGCCCCGCTCAGCCGCGACGTCGCGGTGGACCCGCCGGACCTCCCCGCTCCGCTCCGCAAGATGACCGTGCAGCGGCATGAGCGCGGGACCCAGCTCGCCACCCACCGTGACCGCCCCGTCATGTGGGCCGCCACGCCCGTGACCGGGAGCAAGGTGCTGGCGGTACGGCTGGACTACAGCGAGCAGGCGGCCTCCCTCCGCGGCCTGGACGGGGCCATCATCGGCTCCTCCGCCGCCGCGATCGGCCTCACCCTGGCGGCCGGACTGATCTCCGTCTCCCGCATCACCCGCCGACTGCACCGCACGGCCCGCGTCGCCCGGCGGATCAGCACCGGCGATCTCGACGCCCGGGTGAACGACCCTCGCGCCCGGCGCCCCCACCGTGCCCAGGACGAGGCCGCCGCCGTGGCGACCGCGCTCGATGCGATGGCCGCCAGCCTTCAGGAGCGGCTGAACAGCGAACAGCGCTTCACCGCCGACGTCTCCCACGAACTGCGCACGCCGCTCGCCGGGCTCCACGCCGCGGCCGAGCTGCTGCCGGACGGCCGCCCGACCGACATGGTGCGCGACCGCGTGCAGACCCTGTGCGGACTGACCGAGGACCTGCTGGAGATCTCCCGGCTCGACGCCCAGGTCGAGAGCGCCGACCTCGACATCCACCAGCTGGGGCCACTGGCCGAACGCGCGGTACGGGCCACCGGAACGGCGACGGAGGTCCGCGTCGTACAGGACGCCCATGTGCAGACCGACCGGCGCAGGCTCGAACGCATCCTGGGAAACCTCGTCGCCAACGCCCACAAACACGGCCGCCCGCCCGTTGTGGTCACCGTCGAGGGTCCCGTCATCACCGTGCGGGACCACGGCGACGGCTACCCCACCTACCTCCTCGACCAGGGCCCCCAGCGCTTCCGGAGCCAGTCCGGCGGATCGGACGTCGGCAAGCGGACCGGCCACGGTCTGGGCCTGACCATCGCCACCGGGCAGGCCCACGTCCTCGGCGCCACCCTCCGCTTCTCCAACGCCGCCGACGGTGGAGCCATCGCCGAACTCCGTCTCCCGGCCCACCCGGACCAGCACTGATATCCGACCTGTCAGCCCATCAGTCCCACTTGGCCGGGTCCCCCACCCGAAGAATTCGCCCCGAACGCCGCCGCCGTGCAACGCTGCATGTTCCGGACTGAGTGCATCGCGTGCTGCGGGGCTCCCGGTTCGCCTATAGGTGATAGCACGGAGGGCATACGACTCACGCACGGGTTCACCTACGCACGCGTTCTTCGCAGCCTGTGCACCGCTTCCGACACGGAGCGCTGCTGATCAGGGCGCTTGGGGGTTGCACTATGGCCGAGCGCCGTTCAGGGAACAGGCTTGCCGCACTCGACGGGCTGCGTCTGCTGGCCGCGTTGATGGTGGTGTGCTACCACTACGTCGCCCTCGTACGACCATGGGGCCATACCACGGACACGATCTTCCCGTCCGCCCACAGCGCCGCCCAGTACGGCTGGCTCGGCGTGGAGCTGTTCTTCCTGATCAGCGGTTTCGTCATCTGCATGAGCGTATGGGGCCGTACGGTGGGCGAGTTTGCCGTCTCCCGCCTCTCCCGCCTGTTCCCGGCCTACTGGGCCGGCCTCCTGATCACCGTCGTGGTGGTCAAAACGTGGCCGGAGGCCGCTACGCCACGGAGCTGGAACACGGTGATCACCAACCTGACCATGCTCCAGGGCGGTAACGACACTCCCGACGTCGACCCGGTGTACTGGACGCTCTTCGTGGAACTCAAGTTCTACCTGATCATGGCTGTCGTCATACTGTTCGGCGTCACCTACCGCAACTGCCTGATCCTGTGCGGGGTATGGACCGCGGCCGCCGCCCTCGCACCGATTCTGAAGACCCCGCTGATCAGCGAGTTCGCCATGCCGCAGTACGCGCCGTTCTTCATCGCGGGCATCGCCTTCTACCTGATGCACCGTCACCGGCCCAACGCGATCCTGTGGGCGATCGTGATCCTGCAACTGCTGCTCGCGCAGCGCTACATCTACGAGCGGATGGCCGTCAACCTCGGCGCGGCCGCCGCGGACGCCCTGCCCACCTGGCCCGCCCGCATCGTCATCATCGTCGCTTTCGCCCTCATCGGCGCGATCGCGCTCGGCGCCTGCGACCGGATCCGGTGGAAGTGGCTCACCGTCGCGGGAGCGCTCACCTACCCGCTCTACCTCGTCCACCTCAACATCGGCATGACGCTCATCCACCACTTCCGCGGCAGCGTCCCCGCCCCGGTCCTGGTGGCCTCGGTGACCGCGCTCATGCTGGCCACCGCCTGGCTCATCCACCGCCTCGTCGAACGCCCCCTGGGAAAGTGGCTCCGCGCCACCATGCGCCGGGGCATCGACGACGTCCGCCGGCATGCCCCACCACCCCGCGGACCCCTCCGGCGCTCCGCACCCCAGACGTCCCCCGCGTCACCCAGGGCGGAAGACGACCAGGCAGTGCCGCGCGCCCGCACCTTCGAGTCGGTGTGACCGGCGGGCCGGAGCGGGACCGGTGGGGCTGAAAGCCCTGGCCAGAGGGCGGTGACCAGGTCGCCGAGCCGCCCACGTACCCTCATGAGCCGGGTGGGAGAGGTACGGGGAGGAAACGTGGGTTACCACCGCAACAACTGGCGCCAGGTCGTCGGCAAGGCCGCGCCCTACATTCCCGGCGGTCAGGAGCTGATGGCCGCCGTGGACGTGGTGCACGGGATCAGCGACAGCGTCGGCCGCGACCGGCTCCAGTACGTGCGCGGCGGCCGCCCGCTGGTCGAACTGCCCTGGCAGCCGCCCGGCCCCCCGCCCAACCCACAGCGGGCCGAGGCCGTCGGCCGCCAGGCATGGGACCTGCTGTTCGCCGACGAGAAGCAGTACAGCGCCCGGTCCCTGCTCGACCAGGTCGGCAACCTGCTGATGCCGCTGCCGCCCACCGAACTCGACATGGTGGTCCGCCGGTTCGGGACACAGGGCCTGGACCGCTGGGACGCGCTCACCCACGTCGAGGACGAGCACGGTGAGCCCGCCTACGACTGGCCGCGTCAGCAGGAGCTCTTCAACTGGCTGCTGCGTACGGTCAGCCCGTACGGCGCAATGCTGATCGGTACCGGAATGACGTGCAGCCAGCCGAACGACGATCCCGGGTGCGACTGTGGCGACCACGGCTGGGTACTGCCCGAGGGGCCGTTCGCCAAGGTGGACGGCGCGTACGTCACGGAGAACTGGCAGTGGGTCTCGGGCTCGACCGAGGCGCTGTCCTGGCAGGACATGTACCAGGGCTGTTTCGGGGACTGCTGGCTGCTGACGAGCATGCAGGCCGTGCTCCAGGCCAACCCGCAGCACGCCTCACGGCACTTCCGACAGGAGGCCAACGGCACCGTCACCATCACGTTCTACGACGAGGGCCGCCCGGACCCCATCACGGTGGTGCCCGACCTGCCGTACGGCCACGGTCGTCTCTGGTGTGCCACCGGCCACACCCAGGACGCCCGTTACGCAGAGACCTGGCCGGGCTACTTCGAGAAGGCTGCCGCCCAGGCCCGCGGCAACTACCACGACATCGCCCACGGCGGGCCCCCGTCCGACGCGCTCGCCCTGATCACCGGCCGCACGGGACAGAAGCTCGACGTCACCTCGCCATGGGTCGTCCAGGAGATCGCCGACCGCAAGTCGCGCGGCCAGGCGCTCGTCGCCACCACCGTCCCCGCCGCCAACGCCGGCCCGGACGACGCCGTGGAGATCGCGGGCGGCCGACTGATCGGGAACCACGCCTACTTCGTCAAGGATGTGGACCCGGCCGGCGGTCGGATCTCCTTGGGCAATCCGTGGGGCGACCAGGCCACCCGGACGCACTGGGAGTGCTGGCTGACACTCCAGGAAGTGGGTTCCTACCTGGTGCAGATCGACGCCGTCGACACCTGGTGACCTCCGGACGTCTCGACGGTGTGGGCCATGAAGGGAATTGTCCATTGCTCCACCGACAACGCTGACGGAGCCGGCGGCGCCGGGGATGTGTCAGTCGTCGTGTGCGTCGTGGTCGGCGCCGTCGTGGTCTTCGTGGTCACGGTCGGCGTGACGGCTGCCGTCGTGACGGTCGTCATGGTCGACGGAAGCCGCGATGATCTTTCCGGTGGAGGCGTTCACGGTCACGTCGTGCTCGGCGCCGTTCTTCCCCTGGATCTCGACGTCCCAGGAGACGGCGGAGCGTTCGTGGTCGAGCTCCACGGACGTGACGGTGCCGGGTGCCTTGGCCAGCGCCGCCGCGACGGCGCCGCGGGCGTCCGTCCTGAGCGCCTGGACAGCCTTCAGGTCGGCACCCTCCCGGTCGTCGTCGGGGTCGGTGCGGTTGCCGCCGTCGACACCGTGGTCCGCTCGATGCTCATCGGCCTGCCCCTGCTGCTCGTTGTCGTCGCGGGCGTGACCTGGCTCGTCACCCGGCGCGCCCTGCGTCCGGTCGAGGCCATCCGCGGCGAACTGTCAGCCATCACCGGTGCCGGCGACCTCACCCGCCGCGTGCCCGAACCCGCCTCCCACGACGAAGTGGCCCGCCTGGCGGCAACCACCAACGAGACCCTGGCCGCACTGGAAGCCTCCGTCGAACAGCAGCGCCGCTTCGTCGCCGACGCCTCCCACGAACTGCGCAGCCCCATCGCCTCCCTGCGCACCCAGCTCGAAGTCGCCGCCGCGCACCCCGAACTCCTGGACCTGGACGGCACGGTGGCCGACACCGTACGGCTTCAGCACCTCGCGGCAGACCTGCTCCTGCTCGCCCGGCTCGACGCGGGAGAGCAACCCCAGGGCAGCTGCATCACCCTTGATGACCTGGTACGCGAGGAAGTGGCACGGCGCACGGACGCCCATCCCGTCGACGTACACATCGCCGACCACGCGCAGGTACAGGGCAGCGGCGGACAACTCGCCCGCGTCCTGGGAAACCTGCTGGACAACGCCCAGCGGCACGCCACCGGTGCGGTCTCCGTGACACTGCGCGCCGAGGGCGGAGACGCGGTGCTGGAGGTCGCCGACGACGGTCCTGGCGTGCCGCCCGCCGAACGGGAGCGCATCTTCGAACGCTTCGTACGCCTCGACGACGCCCGCAGCCGCGACGACGGCGGCGCCGGCCTCGGCCTGGCCATCGCCCGCGACATCGTACGAAGGCACGGCGGCGACATCGCCGTACGCCAATCCCCCGGCGGAGGGGCGGTGTTCCAGGTGCGGCTGCCTGCTGCTGTTCCGTAAGACCTCAGGCGTCTCCGGGAAGCAGATGCTGGTGAACCTGGCGGAAGGTCCACGTGCCGCGGGCATGCGTGAAGACCCAGACCAGGTCGAAACGATCCGGCCACTGGCCGGGTACGCCGGTACCGGACACACCAAGGGCATCCACGATCGACGAAATGCGGGAGTGCTCCCAGCAGATCAGCACCGGTTCGGGGGCGGCGACTGCGGCCTTCGCCAGGGCCGCTTCCTGGGACTCGGCGAAGGTCATGTCGAGCTTGATGCCCATCTGCCGGGCCAGCGGCGTCACGGTCTGCCGCATACGGTGGCCGCCGGCCAGCGGGCCCTTGTCGGTGGCGGCGTAAATGGTCTTGGGGCGCATCAGACCGGGGACGGGGGGCCGGCCCTTCGGCGGGTCGAACAGCTTCGGCAGTGCGCGGGCACGGCCCCACCCGCGCCGGGTGAGGGAGTGGGGGTCCTGGTGACCGTGTTCGTCGTAGCCGGGGTGGTTTGCGTCGGGCTTCTCGCCGTGGCGGATGATCATGATGGTGGTGGTGACCTTGGAACCCGCCAGATGGAGAGGGTCGGACGGGCCCTTGCGACCGCAGCCGGCGAGCACCACGGGCGCCGCCGCCAGCCCGGCCAGTAGCCGACGCCGGCTCATCGCAGGTATACGGCCTCCCGTTTGCTGTTCCGCCATGCGGAAACCCCGTCCTGTACGTCGGAATGACTGCCCAGTGCGCGGCGCAGCGTACTACCTGTTCCTGAAGGTGCCCTTAAAGCGCTTTCCGAGCGCCGTTCGCAGGAGGCCACCCTCAAGGACCGGCGGTCACCGACTCGGGGGAGGTTGGCCGACGCCCAGCACGACGGCACCGGCCTGGGCCTGCCCATGGTCCGGCAACTCACCCACGCCAGCGGCGGCGAGGTCACCCTGCGCCCCGCGCCCCGGGCCGGCGTCGACGCCGTCGTCCGCCTCCGGCTCGCCCCCCATGTGGCCGAGCGCTGGATGCCCACGCCCCTCGTCAGAGATCCAATGTGAGCATGAGTCAGGGACACGAGGATCGAGGAAGACGGGCGGGGCCGGACGGGTGACGTGCAATCCGAGCTGCGGCTCGCCGCCACCTTCACCGGCGGGGTGAGCCTGGCGGTGTGGATGGGTGGCGTCGCCCGGGAGACGAATCTCCTGGCCGGGGCGGGCCGGTCGGGAGGGCGGGGGGCTGAGCGTCCTGCGCTACCTGCGCCCGGCGACCGGGCCCACGCGCACCCCCGGGTCAACTCCCCCGGGGCCGGGGCTCCTTGACCACCCGCCCCGTGGTGCGGGTGGTGCCCGCGGAGCACGTCACCGAGCGGAACCGGTCGCCGACCTCGGCCACCCAGAACGCATCGGCCACCGTGTACGCCTGGACGCTCAGGCTGCGCCGCCACCCCCGGAAGAACACCTCGACGACGTCGGCGTCAGGGGGCAGCTGGCCCCACGCCAGCGACCAGCACCTCGCCGCACGGCCGCTGTGCCGGCCTCCCCTGAGCGGGGAGACGCTGAGCGTGCCCACGACGGACACGTCGATGAGCCCGGCCGGGCTGTGCACCTCCAGGGCCGGCCGGTCCGCGGAGCCCCGCGCAATGCGCAGTAACCAGCCACTGAGGGGCAGCCGTAGCTCGCCTGGCTCGACGGCGGTGAGGGTGCTGAGACCCGTACAGGAGCGCCCGTCCGGCATGAGGACATCACCGCTTTCCACTGTGACTCCGAGGTTCGACGCCTCGATGTGACGTCGCTGAGGCTCAACGGTCGGAAGCGTACGGGCGCTCTTTGTGGATTTCTTGTGTGCAGCGAGGCGGCCCCCGGGGAGTGTCCAGCCGGGGGCCGCCGTGTGCCGGGAGGTCGGCCGAGGTCAGCGGCCCAGGTCGGCCGGGGCGTGCGGGAGGCTGAAGGTCTTCACCGTCTTGCCGTCGTGCTTGTAGACGACCGTGGGCGTGGCATCGGCCTGCGCCGCGGGCTTCGGGAGCTTCAGTGTGTACGTCCCGTTCGGGTCCATACGGCTCTGCACCGGGCCGGGCTTGTTCTCGCTCAGCGCACCCGTGACACCGTGCTCGGGGTCCGAGATGCTGACCTTTTTGCCGTAGCCGTCCAGCTTGAGGGTGTCGCCGTTGTCGACCTTGACCTCCTTGGTGTAGTCCGTGGGCATGGCGACCGCCGCGGTGGCCGGGAGGGCGATGGCGGCGCCGGCCACCGCGACGGTGAGGCCGGTGCGCAGCCCCTTGTGCTTGATGCGACGGGCGCGGGTGATGGCTTGCTTGGGCATGACTACTCCTTCACGGATGCGTGTAGTGGCCGAGAGTGATCGGCCCGGTATGAGGGCCGAGAAGCACCCATGCCCGGAAAGGTAGACAACGCCCGTTTCAGTCGTCCCGAGATCGTGTATCAGCCACGTCTCGATCACGGATAGAGACTGTGACACTCGCCGAATAAGGCATCTGACCTGCGGTTTCCCCGCCCGGTCGCGGCGGCGGCTACGTGGCGGGCTTGGTGAGCAGGAGCTCGGTGTTGTGGTCGGCGGCAGCGCCCATGCGGGTGGCGGGGGTGGCGTAGGGGTCGTTGTAGGCCAGCTCGCGGTAGAGGGCGGCCAGGCCCCGGTCGGAGGTGTCGGTGAAGTCGGTCCGGTACGGGGCGGCGGACTCGATGAGCGTGGTGAACAGCGACAGCGTCCGGTCCCCGTTGTCGGCGACCTCGATGATCCGGGCGTGGTGCGGGTAGTCGACGTGGGAGGCGGTGTTGATCTCCCAGAAGGCCCGCTCGGGGACGGCGTGGCCGTGCGCGGTGATCTGGTTGGTGTGGGTGTGGCCGTTGACCCAGGCCACCACGTTCGGGAAGCGCTGAAGCAGGGCCACCAGTTCGTCGCCGCCGTGCCGGCCCTCGAACGGGTGGTACGGGTCGGGGAGCAGGTTGCCCATCGTGGTGCTGGTGTGGTGGCTGAAGAGGACGACGAGGCGGCTGTCCGAGCCGCCGCGCACCAGGTGGCCGTCGGTGTCGTACCAACGGCCGGAGTGCGCCTTGAGGACCGACTCCAGCCAGGTCAGCTGACCGGTGCCGAGCGAACCGTCCGCGAAACCGGCACGGTTGGTGGTGTCGAGGCTGATGCCGAGGACGCCGTCGGCGAGGTCGAAGGTGTAGTAGAGGTGCCCGCTGCTGACCGCGTCCTGGGTGAAGCCGTGGCCCGCGGGGCCGGGGCCGGTGTACGCGGGGTTGAGGTGTGCTCGGGCGAACTCGGTGGGGGTGAACGGGTGGCGCCGCTCGTCGGGGGTGACCGTGCGGATCGCGCCACCGCCGGTCAGCAGCTTGCTCAGCAGGATGACGGCCTCGCCCGGGTTGTGCAGCAGCGCGTCGGCCAGCTGCGCGGCGGTCGCGTTGTCGCAGCCCTCCAGCTTGCGCGAGCCGGTGTACAGGTCGTTCAGCAGGCCGAGGTCGGGCAGGCTGCCCTCGATGCTGTCGTCGTGGTTGCCGACCGTGGTGTACCAGGGGACGCGCAGGCCGGGTGCGTCGAAGGGGCGTATCGCGCCGCCGAGGAAGCCGGGCACATGAGGCAGCCCTTTGGCCTTGTAGACGTCCTGGAGGGACGATTCGGGGTTCCAGTACTGCGCGCTTCCCGAGTTCTGCACGCCTTCGTAGCGCGCGAGGTCGCCGCTGTTCGGAGTGATCCGGCCGCCGCTCATGACGCTCAGATACCAGTCGAGTTCGAGCCGCTCGTGGTTGTCGGTGTTGTCACCGGTCGCCATCACCAGGCTGAACGGCAGGCCGGTGTACGGGCCTTGCCGCACCTGGTTGACGCGCTCGACCAGCGAGGAAGCGCCCCGCACGGTCAGCGTCTCCTGCGGCCGGTGTGCGCTGTCGTTGTACCGCGCCAGGTACTCGAACCGCACCGGGGACTCGGTGTCCGTCAGATGCAGGTCGGTGAACTGCACGAAGGAGGCGAGCCCGGTACGTCTGTCGTCCCGCCCGGATGCTGCGCCGGCCAGCTCGGCGCGCACCACCAGCGGCCAACCCGGCCCCGCCACCAGCCGCTTGTACGGCCCGTCGCCGGTCGGCGTCGCCGCCTGTTCGAGAGTGGTTCCGGCCGTCCGCACCGCCCGCGCCGCCGTGAGCGCCAGGGCCCGCTCCTGCGCCGCCGCCCGCCCCGGCGTGAACCCCTGCCACAGAGCGGCACCCGCCGCCGCCCCGGATATCCCCGACACAAACCGCCGACGACCCATCCCGCTCATGAAGTCCCCTTCTCCATGGCGGCACTTCATAGTCAGGCCCGCCTGCCGGGCGCGTCCGCCGCGCTCACCCTACTGACGAGTAAGGCGGTGTCCAGGGAGGGAAAGGGAAAATCTTCGGGAACAAGGAGGGAAGCATTACGGAACACCCCTTTGAGTGAATACGCAGTTGATAGGGGCGAAGAAAATACGACTCATCCGAGTGATTGCCCACAGGTGCCGCACTGCCGCGGCACCTACGTCGCCACCTGCGCCGACCGGCCCTCCCCTACGCCCCGTACCGCATGCACACCGCAAGCCGCCCTCCCCTGACCGGCGGGAACGACGTCACTCTCACGGCATGACGAACCATCAAGAACCTTCCCCTGCCGCCGATCCCGCTACCGATTCGGCTCCCACCCGACGGAGCTTCACCACCGCATCCGCCGCCGCCCTCGCCGCCACCGGCCTGCCTCCCTGGCCCACCGCTCCGGCGGTCGCGGCCACCGCCCCGAGGGTGCCGGTGCCGACGTCGGCCGACGATGACGACCGCGCGCGGACCGTCGCCCGCGCCATCATGGTCATGAACAAGGGCGAAAAGCCGCTGAAGGCGGACTATGTGGACATCCTGCGCGCCGGGAAGCTGCCGCGCTCCAGCAGTAGGCCCAAGCGCGTCCTGATCGTCGGCGCAGGGCCCGCGGGGATGCTCGCCGCCGCTCTGCTCAAGCGGTCCGGGCATTCCGTCACGGTGCTGGAGGCCAACGCCAACCGGGCCGGGGGCCGTATCAAGACCTTCCGGACGGGCGGCCACGAGAATGCGGAGCAGCCCTTCTCCGATCCCCGGCTGCACGCCGAGGCCGGTGCGATGCGGCTGCCGGAGAGCCACGCGATGCTGATGGCGCTCATCGACGAGCTGAAGATCAAGAAGCTGGACTTCCGCCTGGTCGCGGAGGATTCCCATGCCGGGTCGCACGCCGGGTCGCAGAGCGGGAAGCCGCGGGACAACGCGTGGATCGTGGTCAACGGCGTCCGGATGCGCCGCTCCGCGTACGCGGCGAATCCCCGCCCCGTGAACCGCAGTTTCGGGGTGCAGGCGGAGTACCTGGACACCGCGGCTCGCGACATCCTGGACGCGGCCATCAAGGATGTCCGCGAGGAGTTCAGTGTCTTCAGGAACGGCAAGTGGCAGGACAAGGAGCCGTCCGAGGCGCTGGAGGGCTGGGTACGCATCATCCAGAAGTACGGCGACTGGTCGATGCAGCGGTTCCTGTCCGAGAAGGCAAAGCTCACGCAGCGCACCATCCATCTGATCGGCACCCTGGAGGACATGACCTCCCGGCTGTCGCTGTCGTTCCTGCACAGCTTCCTGGACGCGGTGCTGATCAACCCCGGTACCAGGTTCTACGAGTTGGAGGGCGGCACCGCCACCCTGGCCGACGAGATGCTGAAGAAGGTCAGGGGCGACGTGCACTTCGGCCGCCGCGTCACCCGTATCGAATACTTCGACCCGGACGCCCGGCGCCTCGGCCAGAGCGATGCCACTCATGTGTCGAAGGAGGGGCCGCGGGTATGGGTGGACACCGTCTCCGAGGACGGTGCGGATCCGGCCCGCCGGTCGTACACCGGCGATGTCGCCATCATCACCGCGCCCTTCTCCGGTCTGCGGCAGATGCAGATCCTGCCCG
The DNA here is from genome assembly GCF_000935125.1 of Streptomyces natalensis ATCC 27448. Taxonomy (GTDB): domain Bacteria; phylum Actinomycetota; class Actinomycetes; order Streptomycetales; family Streptomycetaceae; genus Streptomyces; species Streptomyces natalensis. Next base: position 268,015 of record NZ_JRKI01000034.1, read on the forward strand.
CCCTCTCCTACGGCAAGCGGCGGGCCGTCGTGGAACTGCACTACGACGCGGCCACCAAGGTGCTGCTGGAGTTCGGCCGCCGCTGGTGGGAGTTCGACGAAGACCAGTGGCGGACCGAGTTGGAGCGCATCCGGCCGGGCCTGTACGACGACTTCCGCCTCGGCAAGGCGCCCGACGACGGCTCCCTGCTGGGCAAGCACCCGTCGGTCCCGGGCGGGCACATCTCCCGGGCCCAGCGGGCCCACTACGCGGCCAACCGCTGGATCACCCGAGACCAGCCGCCGGCCGTCGGTGTGCAGGGCGGCGGCTCCGTCTCCGACAACGCCAACCGGTTCGTCTTCCACCCCTCCAACCCCATCGGCGACAGCCAGGGCGGCGTGGTCCTGGCCTCCTACACCTGGGCCGATGACGCGATGCGCTGGGACTCCTTCGACGACGACGCCCGCTATCCCAACGCCCTGCGCGGTCTCCAGGAGGTCTACGGGCAGCGCATCGAGGTCTTCTACACCGGCGCCGGCCAGACCCAGAGCTGGCTGCGCAACCCCTACTCCAACGGCGAGGCATCCGTACTGCTGCCGGGCCAGCACACCGGCCTGTTCCCGGACGTCGGCACACCGGAGGGGCCGCTGCACTTCGCCGGCGATCACACGTCCCTCAAGCCCGCGTGGATCGAGGGGGCGCTGGAGTCCGGCGTGCGCGCAGCACTGGAGGTCCACCTGGGCGCGTGACCCTTCCGGACATCCGCCGGAGGATGTGGGGCTCGGTCCGCACCGCACGGTGACGGCGAATCAGACCAGCGGCTGCGCGGCGATTCAGACCAGCGGTTGCGCCGCCCCCGGGTGCCGTTCGCGCCAGCGTCTGTATACCGAGCTGTCGGCGCAGGTGGCCAGATAACCGTCGCGCACGCGCCGCAGGATCGTCCCACCGTGCCTGGCCAGCGGGCCGTCGCGGTGCCAGGCCAGGACGTGGCGGTACCACAACGGGTTTCCGGTCAGCGGGCGGACGGCGACGCCGGGTACCTCGATGAAGGTGGCCTGACACAGGCTCACCGCCAGGCCCGCGCGGACGATCTCGATGAGTTGCCGTCCCTCGGCCTCGTACGGAATACGGGGGTGACGGTCGGCCAGGGTGAAGACGGACGACCAGTACTCCCGCGTACGGTCGCTGTCCGGCCGGGGCGCGGCCCAGTCCTCGTCGGCGAGCCGGGCCAGGCCGACCTCGTCCTGGCCGGCCAGTGGGTGGGTCGCGGGCAGCAGCGCGAAGACGGGCTCCGTGACGAGCGGGTGCAGAAGTACCCCGTCACGGGGCGGCGGCTCCTGGCCGGGGTGGTCGCCGAGGACCGCGGCTTCCAGACGGCCGGCGCCGAGGTCGTCCAGCAGCGGGGCGGGGGCGTACTGACAGCGGGCCGTCACTTCCGCGTCGGGCAGCAACTCCCGTACTGCAAGAAGGAGATGTCCGAGGAGCGGGGCGCCGACGGAACCGATGCGCAGACGGGTGGGGGCGGTGGCGCGCCGGACGGCCCGGTCGGTGTCGGCGAGGAGCTGATCGACGCCCGGCAGGACGGCGAGTGCCCGGGAGAGGACGAGTTCGCCGAGCGGCGTGGGCGTGGCTCCGGCGCGCCGACGGTCGAACAGCGCGCCTCCCAGGAGGGTTTCGATCCGCCGGAGCTGGGCGCTCAGGCCCGGCTGGGTCATCCGCAGTGCCGCGGCGGCCCTGGTCAGGCTGCCGGCCTCGGCGATGGCGCACACCACCCGCAGGTGCCGTATCTCCAGATCCATGGCGCGGATGTTATGGACCGACGGGAGCTTCCCGGCAGGGCGTCACGCCCCTCAGTCTTATGTGAAATGTCACACCCTATTTACATGGAGGTTCCTATGCACGCGGAGGTTCAACTGCCATGAGATTCCCGGCCGTGAGATTCCTGGCCCTGTCCCCCGGGAGGCGAGCGGCGCTGCTGTCCGCGGTGGTCGCCGGTCTGCTGCTGGTCCTCGCCGGGATGACGTACGCCAAGGCGTCCCCCCTGTCCCGGCAGGCGTCCCCCAAGTCCCAGGCCATATCCACGCCGTCCTCCTCCCGGCACGGCGCCGCCGACTGTGCGCTGCCGGGCGCCACCGGGTGGACGGACGAGGGCCACGACACCGACCGCTCCGTCTTCCAGCGGCCCACCGGGACCATCAGGGCCGCCATGATCTTCGTGGACTTCCCGGACGCCCCCGCCACCGAGTCCCCCGCCCGCGACGCGGCACAGGTCACGCCCGGTGCGGACTGGGTGTCGCAGGCGTCGTACGGCAAGGCATGGCTGGCCATCACCCAGTACCGGCACTGGGTACGGATGCCCCACAACTCGACGGACTACCACTTCCAGCGCGGCTTCAGCCATGAGGCGCACGAGGCATACATCAGGGACGCGGTGGCCGCCGCGGACCGGGGGGTGGACTTCTCCCGGTACGACCTGCTGTACGTGATGCCGACCAAGAACGCCTCGGCCATCTCCTTCACTCCGACATACATCTACGAGCCGGGCACGGCCGGCGTGGTCGCCGACGGCAAGCGCCTCAAATGGTCCGTCACCTTCGGCCAGGACATGTGGCACTGGGGGCCCAAGCTGGTCGGCCACGAGACCGCGCACACCTTCGGGCTGCCCGACCTGTACGCCTTCGAGGCCGGCGACGACGCCCACCGCTTCGTCGGCGGCTGGGATGTCATGGGCCTGATCAGTGGCGCCGGACCGCAGTACTTCGGCTGGGAGTCGTGGAAACTCGGCTGGACCGCCGACAACCAGGTCGCCTGCCGCGCCTCGACGGGCAGCGACACCGTCCGTCTCACCGCCGTGGAGTACGGCGGCGGCACCAAGATGGCCGTGATCCGCACCGGCCCCACGTCGGCCTACGTGGTCGAATCCCGGCGCGCGGCCCGGTCGGACACGGGCCTGTGCGCGACCGGCGCCCTCGTCTACAAGGTCGACTCGTCCGTCAAAACCGGCGAGGGCCCCATCCGGGTCATGGACGCCCGGCCCGCCACCCCTCCGGCGAGCGGCTGCCGACCGCTGGACGATGCGCCGTACCAGCCCGGTGAGTCGTTCACCGATTCCGGCGCGGGAGTGCGGATCGATGTGCTGCACGCGGACGGGAACGGGGACACGGTGCGCGTCACCAAGTCCTGAGCCGCCTTGCAGGGCAGGAAGTTGGGAACCGCGAACGGAAGTGGGGAACGGCGAGCGGAATGTGGAAACGGCAGTTGCGTCCCTGGTGACGGCCGTTGTGCCCTGGCATCGGCCGAGATGCCAGGGCACAAACATGTCCGGTGGCCGCCTCCCGCTGCCGCCTCAGCCCGCCTCCGGAAAGTGGCAGGCCACCCGCCGTGCCGCCCCAGGCGTCGACGGCTTCAGGACCGGGGCCTCGGTCCGGCAGACGGTCTGGGCCTTGGGGCAGCGGGGGTGGAACGGGCAGCCGGGTGGGGGCGTCGCAGGGCTGGGTGGGTCGCCGGGGAGGGTGATGCGTTCGCGGGTGCGTTCGGCGGCCGGGTCGGGTAGCGGGACGGCGGACAGCAGGGCCCGGGTGTAGGGGTGGGCGGGGGCCGCATACACCCGCTGCTTGGGGCCGGTTTCGACGATGCGGCCCAGGTACATCACGGCGACCCGGTCGCAGACCCGCTTGACCACCGACAGGTCGTGGGCGATGAAGAGATAGGCCAGGCCGAGTTCGCGTTGCAGATCCGCCATCAGATTCACGATCTGCGCCTGTACGGAGACATCCAGCGCCGAGACCGGCTCGTCCGCGACGATCAGGCGGGGGCGCGTGGCCAGGGCGCGGGCGATGCCGATACGTTGGGCCTGTCCGCCGGAGAATGCGTGCGGATAGCGGTCGAGGTGTTCGGGGATCAGCCCGACGAGGTCCATCAGTTCGGCGGCCCTGCGGCGCGCCTCGTCGGCCGGAGTGCCCTGCGCCAGCAGCGGGTCGGCGATGATCCTGGCGACGGTCTGGCGGGGGTTGAGGGAGGCGTGCGGATCCTGGAAGACCATCTGGACATGGCGGCGCAGCGGGCGTAGCGCGCGCTGGGTGAGGTGGCCGATGTCGCGGCCGTCGAAGGTGATCGAACCGCGTGTCGGCTCCAGGAGGCGGACGATCGCGCGGCCGGTGGTGGACTTGCCGCAGCCCGACTCGCCGACCAGGCCCAGGGTTTCCCCCGCCGCGATGTCGAAGCCGACGCCGTCGACGGCCCGGATGGGCGCGGTGCGGCCCCGTTTGCCGGGGTAGGTCACGGTCAGGTCGCGTACGGAGAGGAGCGGGGGCGCGTCCTGGTGCGGCGGGCCGGGTGCCGGGGGTGGGGGCGGGGATGTGTGGGTCGTCGTCATGGTGTGGCCTTTCGGGTCGGGCCTGGGGCCGGGCTCGGGCTCGGGTCCGGGCTCCGGTCCTCGGTCCGCGGGCGCGCCGTGGCGCCCGGTGCGGCGCCCTGACCGAGCGGCAGATGGCAGGCCACCGCGTGGTCGCCGGAGCGGGCCAGGCGGGGGCGGAGCCGGGCGCAGCGTTCGCGGGTTTCCGTGTCGGCCGCCGCCGTGCGCGGGCAGCGGGGCGCGAAGGCGCAGCCGGGCGCGGGGTTGAGCAGCGAGGGCGGGCTGCCGGGGATGGCGCGCAGCGGGGCGTCGTCGGTGTCGTCGAGGCGGGGGAGGGAGTCCAGCAGGCCGCGGGTGTAGGGGTGGGCCGGTGCGGCGAACAGGGCCTCCACCGGGGCCTGTTCGGCCGCCAGACCGCCGTACATGACCAGGACCTCGTGGGCGACCCGGGCGACCACGCCGAGGTCGTGGGTGATCAGGACGACGGCGAGGGAGCGTTCCTGCTGGATCCGGGCGATCAGCTCCAGGATCTGGGCCTGGACGGTGACGTCCAGCGCGGTGGTCGGTTCGTCCGCGAGGAGCAGATCGGGCTCGCAGGCGAGCGCCATGGCGATCATCACGCGCTGCCGCATACCGCCGGAGAACTGGTGCGGGTACTCCCCCGCCCGGCGGGCCGGCTCCGGGATGCCGACCTCGGCGAGCATCTCGACGGCCCGTCGGCGGGCCGCGGCACGGCGCGAACCGAAGTGCACCCGGTGGTGCTCGGCGATCTGCTCGCCGACCGTGTAGTAGGGGTGCAGGCTGGAGAGCGGATCCTGGAAGACCATCGCCATCCGCCGGCCGCGCAGCCGGTTCAGCTCGCGTTCGGCGAGTCCGGTCAGTTCGGTGCCGTCCAGGACGACGGATCCGGTGACCTCGGTGCCGGTGTGCAGGCCCATCACGGCCATCGAGGTGACGGACTTGCCGGAACCGGACTCGCCGACGATGCCGAGCGTCCGGCCGCGGCCGACGTCGAAGGAGAGACGGTCGACGGCACGGACCGGGCCGTCCGGGGTGGCGAAGGTGACGGTCAAGTCCCGTACGGACAGCAGTGGTTCGGGGTCGGCGGATTCGACGGCCGGACGCGGTTCGCCGACCGGACCGGGTTCGCCGACCTGACAGGGATCGCTCACCATCACAGCCTCACTCGCGGATCGACAACGGCATACAGCAGATCGACGGCCAGATTGGCGACGACGATGAACGTGGCGGCGAGCAGGGTCACTCCGAGGATCACCGGCTGGTCGCCGCTGGAGAGGGCGCCGTAGAAGAGCTGTCCGATGCCCGGGAGGCCGAAGATGGACTCGGTGATGACCGCGCCGGCGAGCAGCCCGCCCAGGTCCATGCCGAACAGGGTGAGGATCGGCGTCATGCCGGTCCGCAGCCCGTGTTTGACGACGACGGTGCGGCGCGGCAGGCCCTTGGCGCGGGCGGTGCGGATGTACGGCTCCGCCATCGCCTCGATCATCGAACTGCGGCTCTGCCGTGCGTACATGGCCGCATAGAGGAGGGCCAGTGCCAGCCAGGGCAGCAGCAGGTTCGATGCCCAGCGGGCGGGGTCGTCGCCGAAGGGCACGTAGGCCGGATACGGGAGCAGCCCGGCCACCCGGATGAGGCCGTAGATCAGCATCATCGAGGTGAAGTACACCGGCAGCGAGGCGGCGCCGACCGCGCCGACCATCAGCACGCGGTCGGTGAGGGTGTCCTTGCGCAGGGCCGCGACCACCCCGGCGCTCAGGCCGAGCGCCAGCCACAGCACCGCCGCGCCCAGGGCGAGCGAGGCGGAGACCGGCAGGCGGTTCATCAGGAGGTCCCAGACGGCTTCGCTGTTCTCGTACGAGTAGCCCAGGCACGGGACGTGGCAGCGCAGGGCGTAGTGGCCGCTGCCCAGGGTGCGGCCGGTGAAGATGCCGGAGAGGAAGTCCCAGAACTGCCGCCACAGGGGCTGGTCGAGGCCCATGTGTGCGCGGATCGCCGCCAGCCGCTCGGCGCTGCACGATTTGCCGCAGGCCGCGGCGGCGGGATCGGAGGGCAGGACGTAGAAGATGAGGAAGGTGACGGCGGCGACGGCGATCAGCACACCGATGACGGCGGCGAGGCGGCGCAGGGTGTAGAGGATCACGCGCGGCCTCCTCTCGGGTCGAGGATGTCGCGCAGGGCGTCGCCGAGGAGCGTGAAGGCGAGCACGGTCAGGAACAGGCAGGCACTGGGGATGACGAAGTACATCGGGTCGGTGTCGTAGAAGGCGACGCTCGCGGCGATCATCTGGCCCCAGGACGAAGTGGGCGGCCGCACGCCGACACCGAGGTAGCTCAGGGCCGCCTCGGTGGCGATCATGCCGGGGATGATCAGGGTGGTGTAGGCGATGACGGGTCCCGCGACGCCGGGGAGGATGTCGCGGGTGAGGATCCGCCAGGGTCCGGAGCCGCCGACCCGGGCCGCGTCGACGTACTCACGGTGTTTGAGCGAGAGGGTCTGGCCGCGCACCACACGGGCGATACCGGGCCAGCCGAACAGGCCGATGACGGCGGTCATCAGCAGGATCCGGTTGACGTCCTTGGCCACCGACATCATCGCGATCATGAAGATGAGGGACGGGAAGGACATGGTGAGGTCCATCAGGCGGGACAGCACCGCGTCGGTCCGGCCGCCGAAGTAGCCGGCCGCGATCCCGGTCAGCGTCCCGGCGACCACGACGATCGCGGTGGCGCTGAGCGCGATGAGCAGGGAGACCTGGGCGCCGTGCACGACGCGGGCGAACAGGTCGCGTCCGGTGACCGGTTCGACGCCCAGCCAGTGCGCGGCGGAGATCCCGCCGAGCGGCCCGATGGGCATGCCGCCCAGGTACGGATCCACGGCGGACTTGTCGAACGCGTCGGGCGACCGGCCGCCGAGCGCGCTCAGCAGCGGGGCGGCGGCCGCCATGACGAGAAAGAGCCCGATGATGACGAGGGAGACCGTGACGGAGGCCCGGCGGCGCAGCTCACGGCGGACCAGCTGCCAGGGGCTGCTGGGCACGGCGGGCCCGGCGGCTGTTTCCGGATCCGTGCCCGGGTTGGTGCCCGGGTTGGTGTCCGGGTTCGTGTCCGGGTTCGTGTCCGGGGCGGGTGGGGAAGCGGACATGATGCGGCGGCTTCCCTTCAACTCTGGCTCTTGGAGGGGTCCTTGAGACCTACGGTGGCGTAGTCGAGCTGGCCGCCGTAGGAGGTCTGGCCGTAGGCGCCGGCGATGTTGCCGCCGACCACGAGAGGCCAGCGGCGCACCAGGACCGGGACGGCGGGTGCCTTGGCGAGGATCTCGCCGTCGAGCCGCTGCCACGCCTCGTTGGCCCGCCGGGCGTCCGTCATCGCGGCGATCTCGTCCATCCGCCGCATGGTCGGCCGGTCGCGGAAGAGGGAGTGGTTTCCGGTGTTGCCCTTCTCCTTGATGTAGCGGCCGTCGAAGACGAAGGGGAGGAAGGTCGAGCCGGAGGCGTAGTCGGGGCACCAGCCGGTGTAGACCAGGGGCGTGCGGTTCTTGGTGTCCCCGATGGTGGCGTAGAACGCCGAGGGGTCGACGGTGTTGATGGTGACCTTGATGCCCACCTTGGCCAGGGACTCCTGGATGGCTTCGGCGCGGCCCTTGTCGCCGGAGGAGACGGTGATCTCGGTGGCGAAGCCGTCGGGCTTGCCCGCCTCCTTGAGCAGCCGACGGGCCTTGGCGGGGGCTCCGGTGGCGGGGATCTTGAGGGTGTCGGGTTGTCTGCCGCCGAAGAGCGCGGCGGGCATGTACGCGGTGGACGGGTCGTTGAAGGCCGGTCCGCCGGACGCGGTCAGGATCGCGTCCTTGTCGAGGGCGTACTGCACTGCCTGACGCACCGTCACGTTGTCGAACGGCGCCCGCCCGGTGTCCATCTGGACCATGTCCGTGCAGTTCATCGACTCGGCGAGCAGCCGCCGCCTGGCCTCGGCGTTCGACAGGACCTTGGCGGCGCTTTCCGGGCGCAGCGCGTACCACGGGACGGCGGAGGCATCCGCGCCCTGGTCGGCGATCATCCGGTCGTCGATCTGGTTGGGCTTGAGCCCCATCACCACGACCAGCCGGTCCGGGTACGCCTTGCGCACCGCATCGGTCCTGGGGTCCCAGTGCGGGTTGCGGACCAGGACGAGCCGGGTGCCCCGCTCGTACGACGCGATTTTGTACGGGCCCGAGGAGAACGGCCGGTTGTCGTAGCGCGGTCCGGTGTCCCGCTTCTGGGGGACCGGCGCGAACGTCGGCATGACCGTGGCGTTGGGGAACTCGGCGAACGGCTTGCGGAGTTCGAAGACCAGGGTGCGGTCGTCGGGCGTCTTGATGGAGTCGAGGTGCTTGCCGTCGGCCGGGCCCTTGTAGCCGTCGGCGCCGGCGAGATAGCGGGCCGCGTAGTCGGAGCCGCCGGGCAGGTCGGGCGAGAAGGACCGCTCGACGTTGTACTTGATGTCCTGCGCGGTGACGGGTGTGCCGTCCTCGTACCGGACGCCCTTCTTCAGGTGGAAGGTCCAGGTCTTGGCGCCGTTCGAGGAGGTGCCGAGATCGGTGGCGAGGTCGGGGACCAGCCTGCCGCCCTTGGTGCCGGGCGCGGCCTGGTACGTCACCAGGGTGCGGTAGAGCAGCCGGGTGCCGAAGTCCATGGTGTTCATGACCCAGTTGCGGGCCGGGTCGAGGTGGTCGAAGTCCTGGTTGGACAGGACGGTGAGGGTGCCGCCCCGCTTCGGGGTGCCGCCGATGGCCGCGCCCTGGTGGGCGAGGGCGGGGTTCCGGCCGCGGCCGTCCGCGGAGTTGGTACCGGAGCAGCCGGCCGCGCCGAGGGCGAGGGCCGTCGCCAGCGAGACGGCGAAGGCAGTGGACGTGCGCTTGTTCATCAGGGGTCACTCCGTCAACAGTCGGACAGCCGCGGGCGGCTGGAAAGTGAGCCAAGGAGCCTGGAACGCGAGCTGTAAAATAGTAATGTGAAATTGCACTGCACAAGGGGCCGCACACAAGGGAGTTGAGGCCCGCCCCGAAAATCCGGGCCCGGAGATCTCGCGGCGCGCCGATCCCTTGGCACCGTCGGTGCAATGTGAAATATTACTGCCGTGCCCACGAGACACTCTTCGGATCTCCTCGTCATCGGCGCGGGCGTGATCGGCGCCGCCTGCGCCTACTACGCCGCCCGGCGCGGCCTGAACGTCACCGTGGTCGACCGCGGCCCGGTCGCCGGCGGCACCACCGGCGCCGGCGAAGGCAACCTCCTGGTCTCCGACAAGGGACCCGGCCCCGAACTCGAACTGGCCCAGCTGTCCACGTCGTTGTGGCACGAGCTGAGCGACGCGCTTCCGCGGGAGATCGAGTACGAGGCCAAGGGCGGTCTCGTCGTCGCCTCCGGCACGGAGGACCTGGCCGCGCTGCGGACGTTCGCCGCGCGGCAGGCGGCGGCCGGTGTCACGGCCGAAACGGTGCCGGGCGACCGGCTCGGCGACCTGGAGCCGCATCTGACCCCCGGCCTCGCCGGCGGCGTCCACTATCCGCAGGACGCCCAGGTACAGCCCGCGCTGGCCGCCGCCCATCTGCTGCGCGCGGCCGGCGGCCGGGTGCGGCTGCGGCTCGGCGAACCCGTCACCGGGATCCTCACCGCGACGGACGGTCGGGTGCGGGGGGTGCGTACGCCCTCCGGCGATCTGCACGCCCCGTGCGTGGTGAACGCAGCGGGGGCCTGGGGCGGCGAACTGGCCAGGCTCGCCGGCGTATTGCTGCCGGTGCGTCCGCGGCGGGGCTTCGTCCTGGTCACCGAGCCCCTGCCGCGCGTGGTGCGGCGCAAGGTGTACTCGGCCGACTACGTCGCCGACGTCGCCAGCGGCTCGGCGGCGCTCCAGACCTCCGCCGTCGTCGAGGGCACCCCGGCCGGTCCGGTCCTGATCGGCGCGAGCCGGGAACGCGTCGGCTTCGACCGCACCCTGTCCGTGGAGGTGCTGCGCCGCCTCGCGGCCCAGGCCGTGCGGCTCTTTCCGGTACTCGCCACGGTGCGGGCCCTGCGCACCTACGCCGGGTTCCGCCCCTACCTGCCCGACCACCTGCCCGCGATCGGCCACGACCCGCGCCGGCCGGGACTGCTGCACGCCTGTGGCCACGAAGGGGCGGGCATCGGTCTCGCCCCGGCCACCGGGCAGATCATCGCCGCACTGGCAGCGGGCGACGAACCGCCCCTGGACGTCCGCCCGTTCCGGCCCGAACGGTTCGGGGACGGTGCGGCGTGCTGACACCCCGGTGGCCGATGCCACCCCGCCCCGAAGGGAGCCGCGCCATGGCGCGTGACCGCAGCCCCGCCGCGCTCGTCGGCGCGGCGACCGACGACGCATTCGAGATCACCTTCGACGGGCGGCCGGTCACCGCGCTGCCCGGCCAGTCCGTCGCCGCCGCACTCTGGGCCGCGGGCATCCTGGCCTGGCGCAGCACCCGCGTAGGCGGCCGTCCGCGCGGCGCGTTCTGCGGTATCGGCCAGTGTTACGACTGCCTGGCCACGGTCAACGGCCGGCCCAACCGCCGGGCCTGCCTGCTCCCGGCCCGGCCCGGCGACGCGATCACCACCCAGGAGGGACATGGCCATGCCGAACTCGGCGTCTGAGGCACCGGGAGGCGGCGCGGACAGCGCTCCGGAAGCCGTTCCGGATGCTGCTCCGGAAGACGGGGCGGAGTACGGGCCGGAAGGCAGGGCTGACGACGGCGCGGCGTACGGGGCCGAGTGCGGGCCGGAGTACGACCTCGCGGTGATCGGCGCGGGCCCCGCGGGACTCGCGGGCGCCGTCACCGCGTCCGAACTCGGCCTGTCCGTCGCCCTCCTGGACGCCTCAGGGCAGCCCGGCGGCCAGTACTACCGACACCCCTCCCCCGCCCTCGGCGCCACGCGCCCCGAGGCCCTCCACCACAACTGGCCCGCCTTCGCCGCCCTGCTCCGCCGCCTGGCCGCCGCCGAGGTGACCCATCTCGCAGGACACCACGTCTGGACGGTCGTAGCGGCACCGGACGCGGCGGGATCGTGGGACGTACATGCCCTCACCGGTGCGAACGGCGACGAGGACCGCCCGGGCCGGGTACGGGCCCGCGCGGTACTGCTGGCGACCGGCGCATACGAGCGTCAACTGCCCTTCCCCGGCTGGACCCTGCCGGGTGTGGTGGGCGCCGGTGGCGCGCAGGCGATGCTGAAGTCCGCTCTGGCCCTGCCGGGCAGGAGGGTGGTCGTGGCGGGCAGCGGCCCGCTGCTGCTCGCCGTCGCCGCATCGCTCGCCGCGGCCGGGGCCCGCGTCCCCGCGGTGGTCGAGGCGTCGGACTACCTCGGATACGCCCGCCGGCCCGGCGCCCTGCTGTCCCAACCGGCCAAGCTGGCGGAGGCCGCGGTCCACGGCGCGGCGCTGCTGCGGCACGGCGTGCGGCTGCGGACCCGAAGCGCGGTGACCCAGGTGCACGGCTCGGACCGGGTGGAGGCCGTCACGGTCTCCCGGCTCGACCGCCAGTGGCGGCCGGTACGGGGGTCCGGCCGCCGGATCGCCTGCGATGCGCTGGCGGTCGGTCACGGCCTGGTCCCGCAGCTCGAACTGGCCGTCGGACTCGGCTGCACCACGCGGCGCACGGTGGACGGAACCCACGCCCTCGAACTCGGTCCGCTCCAGGAGACCTCGGTACCCGGCATCTGGGCCGCGGGCGAGACCGGGGGCGTCGGAGGCTTTCAACTAGCCTTCACAGAAGGCGAGTTGGCCGGTCTCGCAATCGCTGCCCGGCTGCGTGGCCGGGCGGTGGCCGGCGAGGGACGGAGGTCTCCCCGTGTGCTGCGGCGCCGCCGCGCACGCCTGCGCGCGTTCGCCGACGCGATGGCCGCCGTCCACGCCCCCGGCCCCGGCTGGCCCCAGTGGCTCGACGACGCGACGGAGGTATGCCGTTGCGAGGAGGTCACCGCGGGCCGGATCCGCGAGGCGGTCGCCGACTACGGCGCCCGGGACGCCCGCACCGTCAAACTCCTCACCCGTGCAGGCATGGGCTGGTGCCAGGGCCGGATGTGCGGGGCGGCCGTGGCCTGCCTGGCCGCACAGGCGCAGGGGCCGCGGAGGGCGCAGGGGGCGCAGCCGGAGCCGTCCCCGGAGCGCCGGCCGCTGGCCGTACCCGTCCGACTGGGGGCGCTGGCCGCCCTCGACGAACCGAACTCCCCCGGTACGGCCGAGCCGAAGCCGACCGAGAGATAGACGACACCCCACCCGATCACACCCTTCCCCCTCCCCCGACTTAATGCAATGTCACATAAGACAGAAGGGATCCCTCTCCATGACCGACACCTCCCTCACCACCACCTCCCCCGCCACCTGGAGCCCCGACCGCCCCTGGCGCGGCATCATGGTCGCCACCGCCCTGCCGCTGCGCGACGATCTCTCCGTCGACTTCGACGCCTACGGCGACCACGTCCGCTGGCTGATCGACAGCGGCTGCGACGGCGTCGTACCCAACGGCTCCCTGGGCGAGTACCAGACCCTCACCGACGAGGAGCGGGCCCGCGTGGTGCGCACCGCCGTCGCCGCGGCGGGCGACGGTGCGCGGGTCATGCCGGGCATCGCCGCGTACGGCAGCGCCGCCTCCCGCCGCTGGGCCGAGCAGGCCGCCGAGGAAGGCTGCGGCAGCGTTCTCCTGCTGCCGCCCAACGCCTACCGCGCCGATGAGCATGCCGTACGCGCCCACTACGCCGAGGCCGCCCGGACCGGACTGCCCGTCATCGCCTACAACAACCCCCACGACACCAAGGTCGATCTGACCCCCACCCTGCTCGCCGACCTCCACGACGAGGGCGCGATCGTGGCCGTGAAGGAGTTCAGCGGCGATGTGCGCCGCGCCTACGAGATCGCCGAACTCGCCCCGGAACTTGACCTGTTGATCGGCGCCGACGACGTCCTCCTCGAACTCGCGCTCGCCGGGGCCGTCGGCTGGGTCGGCGGCTACTCCAACGCCTTCCCCGCCACCTGCGCCGCGCTCTACCGCGCCGCCGTCGCCCGGGACATCGAGACCGCCCTGCCCCTGTACGCATCCCTGCACTCGTTGCTCCGCTGGGACTCCAAGACGGAGTTCGTGCAGGCCATCAAGGCGTCCATGGACATCGCGGGCCGTCCCGGCGGCCCCACCCGGCCGCCGCGCCTGGCGCTGACCTCCCCGATGGCCGCCGAGGTACGCGCGGCGACCGAGAAGGCCGTCGCCGCGGGACACCACTGACCCCGGCCGGACTCCCTCTCTCTCGCACAAGCCCCGTACCAAGGCAGAAAGGGGTGCCGATCCCCATGCACACCCGACACGTCTTCCACTCCGTCGACTCCCACACCGAGGGCATGCCCACCCGCGTCATCACCGGCGGCATCGGGGTGATCCCCGGCGCCACCATGGCGGAGCGCAGGCTCCACTTCATCGAGCATCTGGACCCTCTGCGCACCCTGCTGATGTACGAGCCGCGCGGGCACGCCGCCATGAGCGGCGCCATCCTCCAGCCCCCGACCCGCCCCGATGCCGACTACGGCGTCCTCTTCATCGAGGTCTCCGGCGTGCTGCCGATGTGCGGCCACGGCACTCTCGGCGTCGCCACCGTCCTCGTCGAGACCGGCATGGTGCCCGTCGCCGAGCCGGTCACCACCGTCCGCCTCGACACCCCCGCGGGGCTGGTCGCCGTCGACGTGCGCGTCGAGGACGGCCGGGCGAAGTCCGCCACCCTCACCAACATCCCCGCCTTCTGTGTCGCGCTGGACCGCACGGTGAAGGTGCCCGGCTACGGCGCGGTCCCCTACGACCTCGCCTTCGGCGGAAACTTCTACGCGTTCGTCGAACTCGACGCCCTGGGGCTGCCGTACGACCGCGCCAGGAAGGACGACCTGCTCGCCGCGGGACTCGCCGTCATGGACGCGGTCAACTCCTCGTCCGACCGGCCCGTCCACCCCACCCAGCACGAGATCACCGGCCTCAAGCACGTCTACCTCGCCGCCCCCGGCTCCGATGCACACCGCTCGCGGCATGCCATGGCCATCCACCCGGGCTGGTTCGACCGCTCGCCGTGCGGCACCGGCACCAGCGCGCGGATGGCGCAGCTGCATGCCCGCGGAGCCCTTCCGCTGCACCGCGACTTCGTCAACGAGTCCTTCATCGGTACGCAGTTCACCGGCCGGCTGACCGAGGAGACCGAGGTCGGCGGGGTGCCCGCGGTCGTACCCCGCATCACCGGACGCGCCTGGATCACCGGCACCGCCCAGTACTTCCTCGATCCCGAGGACCCCTTCCCCGGAGGTTTCCTTCTATGAGTGAGCGCAGCAGGGGGGTCCCCCCGGCCGGAGGCTGGGGGAGAGCCACTGAGAGGTGTGTGCCTCGCGAATGCGGGGCCGAGCGAAGCGAGGTTACGGCATGAATGACACCCCTCCCCCGGTCGTGTCCCGCAATCCGGCCGACCCGTCCGACATCCTCGTCCACCTACCCGCCCCCGGCGCACCGGCCGCCCTCAATGCCGTCGAGCGCGCCCGCGCCGCCCAGCCCCGCTGGCTGCTGGGCGGCGCGGCGGCCCGCTCGGCCGCGCTGGGCGCCATCGCCGCCGGTATCGAGGCGGCCGCGGACGAACTGACCGCGCTCGCCGTGCGCGAGGTGGGCAAGCCGGTCGCCGAAGCCCGTGCCGAAGTGGCGCGCACCGCCGCGATCTGGCGGTACCACGCCCAGGCCCCGTACGAGCCCACCGGCGCCGTCCACGAAACGGCCGCCGGACCCGGACTGCTGCTCACCCGGCGCCGCCCGCACGGTGTCGCCGGCCTCATCACCCCCTGGAACTTCCCCTTCGCGATCCCCAGTTGGAAGGCCGCCCCGGCACTGGCGACCGGCAACACGGTCGTCCTCAAACCGGCACCGGAAGCCACCGCGTGTGCACAGCGCCTGGCCGAAATCATCCAACATGCCGTCCCCAGCGGGGTGTTCACCGTGCTGCCAGGAGGCGCCGCCGAGGGCAACGCCGTCGTCTCGACCGCCGACGCCGTCTCCTTCACCGGCTCCACCGTCGTCGGCCAGCTGGTCACCCGTACCACCACCGCACGCGGCATCCCTGCACAGGCCGAGATGGGCGGGCTCAATGCGGCGATCGTCCTGCCCGACGCGGACATCGACACCGCCGCCGCGCAGATCGCCTCCGCGATCGCCGGCTACGCGGGTCAGAAGTGCACCGCCACCAGCCGGGTGATCGCGGTGGGCGCGGCCCTCGGCCCGCTGCGCGAGGCGCTGGCCGAGCACCTGCGGACACTCCCGGTGGGCGACCCCACCGATCCAGCCACCGTCTGCGGCCCCGTCATCAGCGAGCGGGCCCGCGATCGCGTCATCGAAGCCCGGCGGGCACTGCCCGACGTGGCCGCCGCCCCCGCACCCACCGGGAGCGACGGCTGGTACGTGACCCCCGCGCTGGTGACGGACGTCCCCCTCGGTCATGTCCTGCGACGCGAAGAGGTCTTCGGCCCGCTCGCCGTGCTGCTCACCGCCGACGGCCTGGACGAGGCCGTACGGATCACCAACTCCGTCCCCTACGGCCTGGTCACCTCCGTACACACCGCATCGCTCGACGAGGCCCTGCACGGACTCGACCACCTCGACACCGGCATGATCCGCGTCAACGCCCCGTCCACCGGCGTCGACTTCCACCTGCCGTTCGGCGGCACCAAGGCATCCAGCCGCGGCCCACGCGAACAGGGCCGCGCCGCCCTGGACTTCTTCACCTCGGAGCGGACGTACACCCTGAGCCCCACGCGTTCGTAGGCCGCACGGTGGGACACGTGACGGAGTCGGGGGGACGTGACGGAGTCGAGGGGGGACGTGACGGAGTCGAGGGGACGTAACGGAGGGCGGGGCGCATGACGGAGGGCGGGGCACATGACGAACGAGGGGCCACATCACGAACCAGGGGCCACATGCTGCATAACGTGAACTTATGCCCAAATGAGAGTTACCCCAACTCACCAACAACCACAAACTCATCGATATGAACCCCTCCTACGCAACCGTCGATCACCTCTTCACGGTCCCGCTCGACCACACCACCCCCGACGGCGAAACCCTCCAGGTCTTCGCCCGCGAGGTCGCCGACCGCTCCCGCGCCGAAGAGGAACTACCGTGGCTGCTCTATCTCCAGGGCGGCCCGGGCGGCAAGTCCCCCCGCCCGTCGGCCGCGTCGCCGGGATGGCTGGCCCACGCCCTGAAGACGCACCGCGTCCTGCTCCTCGATCAGCGCGGAACGGGCCGTTCCACCCCCGTCACCGCAAGATCGGCCGCCCGCTTCCGTCAACCGTCCCAACTCGCCGCCCACCTCGCCCACTTCAGAGCGGACTCGATCGTCGCGGACGCCGAGCTGATCCGCCGCGAACTGTGCGGCGACACCCCCTGGGAGACCCTCGGCCAGAGCTACGGCGGCTTTCTCACCCTCACCTATCTCTCCCAGGCCCCGGAAGGACTCAAGGCGTGCTACGTCGCCGGCGGCCTGCCCGGTCTGTCCGCCACCGCCGACGACGTGTACGTCCGCACCTATCCGCGGGTGGGCGACCGGGTCCGCGACTTCTACGCCCGCTACCCGGAGGACGCCCGGCGCCTGCGCCGCATCGCCGACCTGCTCGCGACACAGGACATACGCCTGCCCGACGGCGACCGCCTCACCGTCCGCCGACTGCGCACCCTCGGCCTGCTACTCGGCATGGGCGACGGATTCGAGCGCCTGCACTGGCTGCTGGACGATGCCCTGTCCAACGCCGGAGACGGAGACGGCACACCCGACGCCGCATCGACCAACCCCAGGTCGACCAACACCACGTCGACCGACACCACATTGACCGACACCTTCCTCTACCAGGTCATGACCCTGACCGGCTTCACCGACAACCCCCTCTTCGCCGTCCTCCAGGAAACCCTCTACGGACAAGGCGCCGGCCCCACCGCCTGGGCAGCCTCCCGCGCCCTGCCCGCCTTCCCCGACTTCACCGAGGACGCCGACCCGCTCCTCCTCACCGGCGAGATGATCTACCCCTGGATGTTTGAGGACATCCGCGGCCTGCGCCCCTTCGCCCAGGCCGCCGACCTCCTCGCCCAGCGCACCGACTGGCCCCCGCTGTACGACCACGCCCGTCTCGCCTCGAACACGGTCCCGCTCGCCGCGGTCGTCTACCACGACGACATGTACGTGGACGCGGGCCTGTCCCTGGAAACCGCCCGCACCGTCGGCGCTTCCCGGATCTGGGTCACCAACGAATGGGAACACGACGGCCTCTCCGCCTCCGGCGACCAAGTCCTCGCCCGCCTGATGGCCCTGGCGGCGGGCCGGGCGTGACCACCCGGCACGCACCGCACTTCCGCACGGTGCAAGCCCCCAACCGACCTCTCCCTCACGGCAGAGCCACCTCACCACTCCCTCACTCCGCAATGCCCCGGGTGAGCAGGACCGCAGTGACGAACCTGCGGTAGAGCCGGATCGGGTCCTCGTCCGTCAGCTGGACGGTTACGGCGTCGGCGCGTTCGATGCCGTTGATCCAGGTTGCCATCTCGGCAAGGTCGGGGTTGCGGAAACGTACGGTGAGCGTGGCCGGCAGCGTGATGTGCGGCGGGGTGGCCTGCGGCAGGGTGCGCACAGCTTTTTGCGCGGTTTGGCGGATCAGCTTGCAGGCTTCGTTGGGGTGCAGACTGTCCGCGGCGAACCGGGACACCGAGGACTTGACCACGGCGCTGTGGATGCCCGGGCAGAACGGCTTGATCTCGGCGTCCGTCGTATCGTCGCCGGTGATCAGCACCACCGGTACTCCGTGCCCCAGCGCCACCAGCGCATTGATCCCGCTCTCGCCCGCGGTGACGCCGTTGAGGCGCACCTCGCTGATCGCCTGGGGGTTGTAGGTGTGCGAGAGGGTTGCCGGCGCGCCCGCCATGGAGCCGTGGTACGAGACGAGGAAGACGGCGTCGAACGACGCGTCCAGGCCCTGCATCATGTAGAGGGGTTTGTGCCGGCCGGACAGGTAACGCGCCCGGCCTGCCAGGGTGTCGGGGCGCAGGTTCGCCATCTTCGAGTGCGAGTCGTTGACCAGGAACTCGGTCGCTCCGCCCTCCATCGCCCCCTCGATGGCGGCGTTGACCTCCTGCTGGAGCAGGCCCCGGTAGTAGGCGTACTCAGGTTCCGTGGGCCGGCACTGCGACCAGTCCACGACGCCTGCGGTGCCCTCCATGTCGGACGAGACAAAGATCTTCACAGCGGCTCCAGGGGTGCGGTGCTGCTCCGCCGCACGGCGGACGAGTTCACCTTTCCCCGTCGCCGCGACGTCGAGTCCCTCCGCAACCGGCCCGAGTGTCGGATCACTTCCGCTCGCGCGTGCCGGTGTCGAGGCGTTCCGCAAGAGTGCTCATCTCGCGCGCCAAGGCCACCGTCAGGGCACGAAAGATGCGTACTTCGGGATGGGTGTCGGTGGCGCGGGTGGCAAGGACGCTGTGCGCACGAGGAGCGTCCAGGACCGGTACGTAGCGTGTGCCGGGCCACGGGTAGTAGCGGGCGAAGGATTTCAGACCCGAGCCGGCGCCGCGGCCGGCCGCCACGCTGGTGAGGATGTCCTGAGGGGTGAGGGCGTAATCGGGCGCACGGTGCTTGCCGGTTTCAAAGTACAGGTAGTCGGTGAAATCGCGAGGGGTGTGCCGGGGAAGCTGTAGAAAGGGCAGATCGATGACGTCGCCCACGTGAACACCCGTTCCGGCGGCGTCGGCGAGGGGAGAACGGGCTGGGACCGCCACGATCCGCTGTTCCGCGGTGAGGATGTCCACCTCGATGTCCTCGGCTTCGAAGGCGGGTCGGACGAATGCCACGTCCACGCGGTCTTCGCGCAGCGCGCTGAGGTGTTCGGTGAAGTTCAACTGGACCAGTTCCACCGGCACTTCAGGGCGAGCGCGGCGGAAGGCGTTGACGGCGGCCGGGGTGACCTCGGCCGAGCCGTGGCCCATGATGCCCACCCGCAAGGTGCGGGCTCCCGCCGTTGGACCGAGGGCGGCCTCGGTCACGTCCTCGACGGCCGCATTCGCCGCAGCGAGCAGGGCGCGGGCATGGGAGGCCAGTCTGCGTCCGGCGATGGTCGGCACGACAGGGCCGTTGCCGCGGTCCAGTAGCCGGGTGCCGAACTCCCGCTCCAGCTGTTGTACGTGCAGGGTGACGGCTGCCGGCGACAGGAAGAGCCGGGCGGCCGCCCGCCCGTAGTGCTCCTCCTCGACCACCGCCAGAAAGGAGGACAGCTTCCGCAGATCCATACGGGACACGATACGACCGCATTGCTGCTGGTCACGAGGGCATTCAGGATTCCTGAACGGAGGCAGCGCCGGGCACCGCCCGACCCGTACAACGGTCGGCATGAGCAAGCACGCCATCCCGACGACGACATCTGCCGCTTCCGCCCCCACCCCGCCGACGGACTCGGGCACACCGGCACCCGCGCGCACACCCGTAGCCACACTCCCAACCCGGCACTGGCTGAGCGCGGGTTGGGTGATGACGGCCTCCGGCTGGAGCGCCAACCAGTTCTCCGCCCTGCTGGGTTCCTACCGCAGCGAGCTGGGCCTGACCGCCGCCGGTACGACCGCTCTGTTCGGCATTTACGTGCTGGGGCTCATCCCAGGTCTGCTGTTGGGCGGCCCGCTCGCCGACCGGCGGGGCCGTCGCCCCGTCGTCTTTCTCGCACTGGGCACGTCGGCTCTGGCCACCTGTCTGCTGATGATCGGCCCCGCCGCCTCCGCCTTCTTGTGGCCCGGGCGCTTCTTGACCGGCATCGGTGCGGGTGCCCTGCTGACGGCGGGCAGCGTGTGGGTCAAGGAGCTGTCCTCGCCCCCGTACGGCACCGCCCCCAACCCGGGGGTGGCGGCCCGCCGTTCCGGTCTGTTCCTGTCCGCCGGCTTCGCGACCGGCGGCCTGGCCGCCTCCCTCATCGCCCAGTGGGCGCCGCACCCCATGGTCACCGCCTACCTCCCGCACCTGTTCCTCTCCGCCCTCGCGGCACTCTGCGCCGCCCGCGCCCCGGAATCCTCTCCGGCTCACCCCGGCACGGCCTCGTCGGCTCCCGCGCCCGTCGCACGGCGGGAGCAGCGCGCCTCGGCGGCCGAGTTCCGCCGGCTGGTCGCTCCCGTGGCTCCGTGGGTATTCATCGCCCCGACAGTGGCCTTCGCTACGCTGCCCGGCCTGGTCGACGCCGATCTGAAGGGCTGGCAGACCGTTTACGCCGGTGTGATCACAGCGGTCACCCCCGGCGCCGGCATCCTTGTGGCGCCGCTGGCACGTTCGCTCGCCGCCCGGCATCGCCTCGCCACCGGCGCGATCGGGCTGGCCGCCGTCGCCCTTGGACTGCTGATCGCTGCGTTCGCCGCGGCGCAGGCCCAGCCCGTGGTCGCCCTGATCGCGTCGATGGTGCTCGGTGCGGGCTATGGCCTCTGTGTAGCCTACGGCCTCACCGAGGTCGCCGCCCTCGCGCCGAGCCACCGGCTGGCCCGGCTGACCTCGTACTTCTGGACGCTGGCATACCTGGGCTTCCTCGCCCCGTACGTCATCACCCTGTGCACCGGGGTCTTTTCGCCGCCCACCGTCCTCATCGGCGCCGCCGTGCTGGCCGTGTTCACGCTCGTGGCCATCGCCTATCGGGGCACACGTCGGGCGCGGGCGCACTGACCCCGAACCCGCCGCGCCCCGGGAGTGGCCACGGCGGGCGGACGGGAGACACCTCGCGCCCGGAATGGCCACGGGCCACGGCGGGCAACCCCGGAGCCACCCCGGCAGCCGCGCCCTCGCGCCCTCGCGCCCTCGCGCCCTCGATCAGACTGCCGCTTCCACGACCCGGTTGAAGAGCCGGCCGGCGAGATCGACGCCCACGACCGCACCCTTGTCGTCGCGGGAGAAGTAGCCGCGCTGCCCCTTGAGGCCGCCTTCCGTGATGATGTACTCGTCCTTGTCACCGGGAAGGAAGCCGATGGCCGCGGCAGGGTAGCCCGGGGGCATCTCCTCGTCCGACGCCTCACGGATCTCCGGCTTGATATCGACCGCCAGGGTGAGGCGAGTGCCGTCGGTGGCGAGGTCGAGGCTCATGGCGTCGATCTCATAGTGGCCGACGACCTGCCGGGCCTGCCCCTCGTCGTACGGGACCGGCTCGGCCTCCTGCTCGACGACGCCGAGGTAGTGCCCGAGCGCCCACTTCACGACGGACTGGTTGAAGGAGTAGCCGTCCGGCCCGGCGTTGGCCAGGGAGACCACCGCAAAGTTGCGTTCCGGCACGATGAGGAGCTCGGCGAACTGGCCGTTGCCCGAGCCGCCGTGCCCGATCCCCCGGACACCGTCCACATCGTGCAGGAACCAGCCGATGCCCAGGCCGTTCCCGAGCGAGCTGGCGCGCAGCTCGACCGTCTGCTCCCGCATGCGGTGCAGCGCAGGGGCGGGCAACACGCCTTCGCCGTCGCCGAGTTGGAACCGTGCCCAGCGCAGCAGATCGCTCACCGAGGAGGCGAGGCCGCCGCCAGGGTTGTCGCCGCGTGCGCCCTCCTTGAATGCGCCCCACGGCCGGGCGGCCTGCGGTTCGCCGTCCTCGCCGCGGTTGTGGCCCACCGCGAACTTGCGCACCATCACCTCGGCCAGGCCGTACACGGTGTCCGAAAGACCCACCGGCTCCAGGACGAGCGACGCCATGGCCTGCTCGAAGGGCAGGCCCGTGACCGTCTCGACGATCCGGCCGGCCAGGTTGTAGCCGGCCTGGCTGTACGAGGCGCGGGCGCCGGGCGGGGCGATCAGCGGCAGCTCGGGCAGCTTCGCCACGAGCCCGGCCAGGGAGCGGTCGCCCTTGCCGTCGTCGATCAGGTTCCAGTCCAGACCCGCGGTGTGGTTGAGCAGATTCAGGACGGTGATCTGCGCCGCGGCCCGCTCGTCGGCGAGCCTCAGCTCCGGAACGTAACGCCGCACCGGCGCGTCCAGATCCACCTTCCCCTCCGCGACCAGGCGCATCAGCGCGGTCGCCGTGAAGGTCTTGGACACCGACGCCAGATGGAACAGCGTCTTCTCATCGACCGGCAGCGGATTGCCGAGGCTCGTCACACCGTGCGACGCGTAGATCTCCCGGCCGTCGCACAGCACCCCGACGGCGACACCGGGAATCCCGAACCCCTCGGCCTGTGCCTCGACGAAACCCGACAGCTCGTCCTGCGACTTCTCTTGCGACTTCTCCTGCGACATCGCTCCCCCTCCAGAGACTTGAACTAAGTGCGAGTACGGATACGAGAGGGAGCGTAGACGACCACTTGAACAAAGTGCAAGGCCCGCCATGAACTCAATGAACTAAGTTCAACTAAGGTGGTGGCCATGCCGAGAGACACGCTGACCACAGAGCGGATCGTCCAGGCAGCCATCGAGCTGCTGGACGACGAGGGGCTGGACGGCCTCAACATGCGCAGCCTGGCCAAACGGCTCGGCTCGGCCGCCACGGCCGTCTACTGGCACATCAAAACCAAGGACGACCTGGTCCGGCTCGCCGGCGATGCGATCTGGTACGAGATCGAGCAGCCCGATCTCGACGCCACGGACTGGCGTACGGCCGCCACCCTCCAGGCCACCGGCATGCACACCATGCTCACCCGGCACCCCTGGCTCGGCCAGGCATTCGGCAGCCATCTCATGCACGGCCCCGGCAAGGCCCGCCACGACGACCTCAGCCTCGCCATCTACGAAATGGCGGGCTTCACCGCCGCCGACGCGGACCGGGCAGCCGCCACCGTGCTCACCTTCGTACTCGGCAGCGCACTCGGTCCCGCCGCGGAGGTGTCACTGAAGCGCCGACTGAGCAAGAACGGCGCAGATGCCGAGCAGTTGATGACCGACGCCATGACGCGCGCCACCGAAACCGCCCAGCACTACCCGCGACTCCGCGCACGCCTCGGCACCCCCGCCGCCTCGCAGTACGCCGCGGCACCCGACAACACCTTCACCTTCGGCCTCCACTCCATCCTCGACGGCTTCGAGACCCGCCTCACGACCGACCACGGCGGCCGGAGCGGCTGACCCACACCGGAACAACACCCGGCCGACACCCGCCCGACCAGCTCATGACCCCTTCCCGGCTTTGCGCCGTCCCGCCTCATCCGCCGTGCCCGCGCCCGGGTCAGACGTGCTGATTTTCCCCGCGTGGAGCGCAACAAGCGGCCGTCCCGGTTCATGATGAGCGCGGTTTCGGTGCACGCTCGGCCGCGCGCGCCAAGGCGAGACCGCCGCGGCGTTACGAGGTGGGCGGCGTGGGCAGGCGCGCGCCGAACATAGATGTGAGGAACGGGAGCCTGGAAGGATTCGCCGAGTTGACCGCGGCGATGCGACGCGCATGGCCAAGGGGCCGAAGGGGCGGACAGCGGTGGCCGCGCTCGCGAAGGCGTACGTCGACTTCGCCGAGCGCAACCCCGCGCTCTACGACGCGATGTTCCTCCTCGATACCGGCCTGCCTTTTGCCGACGCGGCGACGCCGGAGCCACTGCGCGAGGCGTTCGGGATGCTGCTCGACACGCTCGGCGATATCGCGGAGGACGCCGAACCGGCCCTGTTCGTCGAGGCCCTCTGGTCGGCCCTGCACGGGCTGGTCACTCTCACGCGCTCGGGTCGACTTCCCGGGATCGAAGCGTCACGACGGCTCGAAGTCCTCGTGGACCGGTTCGCGGGACGCAAAGTCCTGGTGGACCGGTTCGCGGGACGCTATGTCCTGGTGGACCGGTTCGCGGGACGCTGACGGCGGCACCCGACGCAGCAGTCCGGACTCGGGGTGCCCGACTCGTGCAACGTGGCGCTGCCAGAGGCCCGTTCACCCGGCGTCGGCGACCGCCGCGGCAACGAAGCTGTGCTGTCGGGCGAGCTCGCGCTCGGCAACGGTGAGCGGGAACGAGGTGAACCCGTGCACCGCCTCGGCGACCACGTCGAGTTCCGCCTCGTTGCCGGCCGCTCGCCAGCGGGCCGCCATGAACAACGTGTCGTCCAGCAGCGGGTCCTGTGTCCCGACGACGAACCGAGCGGCGGGCAGATCGCGCAGATCGGCATGGAGTGGTGAGATCTCAGGATCCTGAAGCTGCTCGATCGTCCGCCCGGGAAACGCCTGCTCGCGGAACCAGCGCTCGCCCTGGGTCGAGCCGACCAGGTTGCGCTCGCCGAAGGCCCGTGCACTGGGCGTCAGCGACATGTCATAGACGCCGTAGGCCAGATAGGCGGCACGGAACGCCCGGTGCGACGCGTCGCGGTCGCGCAGGCGCAGCAGGGTACGGGCGGCGAGTTCGGCGCCGGATGATTCACCGCCGATCACCAGGCGGTCGCTGCCGAATTCGGCCTGGGCGCTGTCGATCAGCCAGCGCGCCGCGTCCTCGCAGTCGTCGTCGGCGGCCGGATGCGGGTGTTCGGGAGCCAGCCGGTAGTCGACGCTGACCACGGCAACCCCGGCCGCGCGGGCCAGGTTCCACAGCCGTACGTCCTGATGCCGTGCGGAGCCGAGCACGCGGCCGCCCGGGTGAAGGTGGAGGAACGCCCCATGGACGACGGACGGGGTGAAGACGCGCACCCCTATGCCGCCCTCGCGGCCAGGGACGGTCCGGTCGACGCCCTCGTCCAGCACGACAGGATCGGGGAAGATCCCGAGGCCGCCGCGCAACACTCGCGCATCATCCACCTCATAGGTCTTAGGTGCCGACGCGAGCGTCTCGGCCAGCTTCTCGTTGAACGCCACGGTCTCATCGGCCACATCCTGGCCGGTGGTTGCCAAGGTCATGACCCGATCATGCCAGGCGGGCCGCCGGCGCTCTCCAGTCTCTGAAGCTCCGCCAGCACGGCGTGGATCGCCGGGCTGGCATGGGCGCTGTGCCGCCATGCCGCGTGCACCTCGCGCTTCGGTGGTCGTCGCAGCGGCCGGACGACGAGCCCGTCTCTCAGGGGCGGGCGGGCGAGGCGCGGGATCAGGGCGATGACCTCGCCGGAGGCGACCAGCGACAACTGGGTCGAGAAGTCGTCGATCAGGTGGCGCACGTCGGGGTCCTCGGGCAGATCTGCCACGAGCCGTCGGAACCACTGGTGGCACACCGTGCGGGGCGGACTCGTCGCCCATGCGTGGCCGGCCAGGTCGTCACTGGTGAGTGGCGGGTCGAGCCGTGCGAGGGGATGTGTCCTATGCATGACGACGTCGCCGACGTCGGTGTGGATGTGGCGCTGGGTCAGCGACGACGGCAGGTGGACGGGCAGCCCGTCGGCGTCGTGGAGAAGAGCGAGGTCGGCGCTGCCGGTGTCGACGCTGTGGAGGGCCTGGTCGGGTTCCAGTTCGGCGATGTGCATACGGAGGTCCGGGCAGCGCGTCGACACCCGCTCCATGATGGGCGCGAGCAGCCCGCGGATGCCCGTCGAGAAGGACACCACGCGCAGCGTCCCGCGCGGCGCGCCCTCCGCGACGGATCGGGCCGACTCGGCGCAGCGCTCCAGCGCTTGGAACACATCGGGCGCCGAGTCGACGATGGCCTGCCCGGCCAGGGTGAGTACGACGCCGCGTCCCGCGGGTGCGAGGAGGGGCACGCCGACCTGTCGTTCCAGCCTCTTGATCTGCTGTGACACGGCCGATGCGGTGAACCCGAGGTCGTCGGCCGCCCGCGCCAGCGTCCCGAGAGCGGCAACCGACCGCAATGCCCGCAGGGCTCCGACATCAATCATGAAGCCAGGCTACGCAGTACAGACAAAAAAGCATCGGTAGACCGGAGGTATTGCTCGGGGCAGGATCGAACCATGACCGACCAACTGCTCCCCGCTGACCTGCTTTTCGGCTCCAACCTCGTCGCCATGGCGACCCCGATGCAGCCCGACGGCACGATCAGCGAACCAGGGCTCGTCCACCTCGTCGACCACTTGCTGGCCACCGGGTGCGACGGCCTCGTCGTCGGTGGGACCACCGGCGAGTCGCCCACGCTGACCGAAGCCGAGTCGGCCCGGCTCGTCCGCACCGTGGTGGCCCTCTCGCAGAACCGGGCCCGGGTGATCGCCGGTGTCGGCACCTACAACACGGCCGAAAGCGTGCAGCGCGCCCGGGAGGCCGAGGCCGCCGGGGCAGATGCCCTGCTGCTCGTCTGCCCCTACTACTCCAGACCGACTCAGGCCGGCGTGGTGGCCCACTGCGTGGCGGTGGCCGACGCCACCGAACTGCCCGTGATGCTCTACGACGTCCCGGCGCGCACCGGCATCACCATGGAAGCGGCCACACTGATCGAGCTCTCCGGCCACCCCCGGATCCGGGCGGTCAAGGACGCCAAGGGCGATCTGTTCGAGGCGATGTCCGTCATGGATCGCACGTCGCTGGCCTACTACTGCGGCATCGATGAACTCAACCTGCCCTACCTCGCATGCGGCGCCACCGGCCTGGTCAGCGTCGTGGGCAACGTCGCTGCCGACCGCAACGCCGAGCTCATCCGGGCGGTCCGCAGCGGCGACCTCGCCTCGGCCAAGGCGATCCAGGCGTCGCTGCTCCCCTTGACGGACGCCATCATGCGCACCTCGCAAGGCGCCATCATGGCCAAGGCCGCGCTGGCCGAACTCGGAATCATCCCGCATGCGACAGTGCGCCGCCCGCTCCTGGAGCCGCTGCCGTCTCACCTCCAGCGGCTGACGGATGCGCTGGCCACCGTCGCCGCGCCTGCGTGATCGAACCTCTGCCGGGCAGCGGAGCGGGTGTTGGGTGATACGAGGGCCACCCGGCCAACTCTTTGTGTCATCTGCCAGTACGGCGGTCCGGACAGGGCGGAGGAGACTTTCCGCCACGACCGCGACCCGGCGAGCCTCCGAATCCGGAGGCCGTGCCGGCGTGGCCACGTACCGGACGAAGCACACAAGGGGGCAGCACATGAGCGTGCAGCAGTACGACGAGATCGGCGAGGCATTCGAGGGGTTCAAGGCCCTGCCGCTGATACGTTACGGGGAGGTGCCGAGCTTCCTGGGCATGGTCGGGGAGGTGAGCGGCAAGTCGGTTCTCGACCTGGCGTGCGGCACCGGTTTCTACAGCAGGGAGTTCAAGCGGCGCGGCGCCACGGACGTCTTCGGCGTCGACATCTCCGTCGAGATGATCGCCGCCGCGGAGGAGTTCGAGAAGCGTGACCCGCTGGGCGTGCGCTACGAGGTCGGCGACGTGGCCGAACTGCGCCCGCTCGACCGGCGCTTCGACATCGCGCTGGGCGTTCAGTGTCTCAACTACACCGAAAACATGGCACAGATGAAGCGGATGTGCCGCAACATCCACCAAAGCCTGGTGCCGGGCGGCGAGTTCTTCGTATTCGCCCAGAAGCCGGACTACCGGTTCGACAACCCGTCCCTGCACAAGTACGGCTTCCTCTGCGAGCCGACCGGCGAGGAGATCGAGACCGGTCCGCTGGGGCGGGTCACGGCGCTCCTCGACCCACAGCCGATCAGCATCGTCAGCACGGTCCCGCGCCGCGAGGTCTACGAGGAGTGTCTGCGGGCGGCCGGATTCGGTGCGGTGGAGTGGGTCCCGCTGGAGGTCTCCGAGGCCGGCATCCGCGACTTCGGCGAGGACTTCTGGGCGGACCTCCTCGCGAATCCGCCACTGGAGATGCTGCGCTGCCGTGCCTGACCGGTTGACCGGCCGGGCCCCGGGGCCCGGAGCGGCGCATACGGTTCCGCCCTGCGGAGGTCCGTCAACGGCGTACCGTGACGGCGCTCAAGCCGGGTACCAGGCTGCGCAGCTGTGTGGTCGGGGACAGGCCCAGTTCGGCGTGGAGTCGGTGGGCGTAGCGTTCGAAGTCCCGCATTGCCTCTGAGGGGTTGCCTTCGGCCAGGTGCGCTCGGATCAGGCAGGACTGGCTGCTTTCGCGCAGGGCGTCGGCGCGGATCGCGGCGTGGGCGGCGGTCACCGCATCGGCGTACCTGCCGGCCGCCGTGAAGGCTTCCGCGAGTCTCTCCAGGGCGTGGATGCGCAGTTGCCGCCAGTCCTCCGCCTGCAATATGGCCCAGTCGTCGTACCAGCCGGGCAGCAGGTCCAGCGAGAGCTCCTCGACTGCGTCGGGCGACACCTGCCAGGTCCCCTCCCCCGGGCGCTGGAGTATCCGGTGGGCCAACTGCTTGCCCTGGTGGAGGTCGACGCTCACGTTGCGGGCCAGCCGGACCTCGCCCGGGCCTACGTCGAGTGCCGACCTGCCTACGCAGTGCAGGCGGGACAGGGCGGACCGGAGGCTGGCGTGGGCGCGGTGCTCCGGAGCGTCCGGCCACAGTGTTCCGGCTATCAGACCCCGGGGTACGGCTGCCCGGCAGCACAGCGCGACGAAAGCCAGCAGCCGTTCCGAGCCGGACGGGAGCTGCACCGGCCGGCCGTCGACCAGCAGGTCGAAGCCGCCCAGCACGACGAGATGCGCCGCCTCGGCCTCTGCACCGGCCACACCACACGTATCGTCCGGCCAGGTCACGGCAGGACGCCAGCCGTCCCCCGCGGCCGTTGCCGCCGGGGCCGCGCCGCGACCGACCCTGTTCTGTATCGCCATCGCCGCAACCGAACCCCTCGGCTGTGCACGTCTCTATGTCTTCATTTTGCGGCGCCGGGCGCGAGCTGTCGAAATATGCCCTGGGCAGCGGCGCTCACCCCGCTGCAATGCTGTGACCAGCTGATTCATGGTCGATGGTCCGTGATCCGGTCGATGGTCCGTGATCCGGTCGATGGTCCGTGATCCGTGGTCCGTGATCCGTGGTCCGTGAGGCGCAGGGGATCGGGCCGCCGATCGAGCCGCTGTTGCGGCTCGTGGCATATGCCGTCGCACCGCCGTCACGCCGCCGTCACGCCCGCCGACCAGAGTGAAGGGAGAGGTCTGCGGCCGTTGCGCACGGTTGGAGGAGAGATGTCACGTATCAGAATCCAAGTGCCTGATGAGAGCACCGTCCTGAAGTTCGGCGACGTCGCGGCCGTGGTGGTGCCGGGCCGGGGGAGGTCGTGATGACCCACGGAAACCGACTCTCGGCCATGGAGCACCTCGTGGTGCTGATGCTGGAGAATCGCTCGTTCGACCATCTGCTCGGGTTTCTCTACACCGACCAGAACAACGCCTCGCCCTCGGGGCAGCCCTACGAAGGGCTGACCGGCACGGAGTCCAACCCCGACAAGCAAGGACAGCCCGTCAAGGTCAGCCGGATCCAGCCGACGGATCCTCACGCCTACTTCACCCCCGGCGCGAATCCGGGCGAGGGCTACAAGCCGACCAACGCACAGCTCTTCGGCTCGCTCACGCCGCCGTCACCACCGACGGCGACCATGAACGGCTTCGTCACGAACTTCGCCGACACATTGGTCCAGCGAGCCCAGCAGGCACAGCACAGTGCGCCCGGTCACCGGCCGACCATCATCCCGGGCACCTCCGACGGCGACATCATGCGCTGTCACACCCCCGAAAGTCTGCCCGTCCTGGCCGGCCTGGCCCGCGGCTATGCCGTCTGCGACCACTGGTTCAGCGCGGCACCGACCGAGACGATGCCGAACCGCGCGTTCGCCTGCGCCGCCACCAGCCAGGGACACATGGACGACCACACCCACACCTTCACCTGCCCGAGCATCTTCGGCCTGCTCAGCCGAAACGGTCTCGACTGGAAGGTGTACGGCAACGTCAGTGATCCTCTGACCAGAGGAAACTTCCCCGACATCCACAGCGCCTCCGCCGGCCACTTCGGCGTGTTCACCGACTTCCAGGCCGCTGCCCAGACGGGAGCGCTGCCCGCCTTCACCTTCCTCGAACCCAGCTGGAGCGCCACCGGCAGCAGCGAGCACCCGGTCGACGACATGGCCAAGGGCGAACGGCTCATCCAGCAGGTGTACCGCACCCTGCACGACAGCCCGGCCTGGAAGAAGACGCTGTTGGTCATCACCTACGACGAACACGGCGGGTGTTACGACCATGTTCCTCCCCCGGCCTCGGCCACGCCGCCCGGGGACGGCACCATAGGCGAGTTCGGCTTCGACTTCGGCCGCTTCGGCGTCCGGGTGCCGACCGTGCTGGTCTCCCCGCTGATCGACCAGGGCGTCGTGTTCCGCGCACCCGCCAACGCGACTCCGCTGGATCACACCAGCGTCCTCAAGACCCTCGAAGAACGCTGGTCGCTGCCCTCGCTCACCAAGCGGGACGCCGCCGCCACCGGACTCGGGGACGTCCTCACCCGCACCGCGCCCCGCACCGACGACGTCCTCGCGAACGTGGCCGCACCCGCTGCGGCGGCGGTCAACCCGTCCGCCGGTGAGATCTCCCATCTCCAGCAGATCCACGCCGACCTCGTCGCCCGCCAGCTCGTCCCGGGCACACGCGACCTGTACCGGGCGCTCCCCACCGAGGCCACACCGGAGGCGTACGAGGAATTCATCCGCGCCCACACCGAATGACCCGG
Organism: Streptomyces natalensis ATCC 27448; assembly: GCF_000935125.1. Classification (GTDB taxonomy): domain Bacteria; phylum Actinomycetota; class Actinomycetes; order Streptomycetales; family Streptomycetaceae; genus Streptomyces; species Streptomyces natalensis. Next base: position 298,830 of record NZ_JRKI01000034.1, read on the forward strand.
CGCCCGCGGGACGGAGTCCACCGCCGTCACGTGGGTGCGCCATGCCCTGGTTCGGCCGGCTGCTCCGGGACGTGGGCGGCTGGCCGGTAGGAGCGGGCCAGGTGGTGTTGGAGGCGGGCGTGGCGGAACTGGTAGACCGCGCCGGCCTGGCGGAGCACGCCCCGCTGGTAGGCGTCCTCAAGGAACGTGACGAGGGACCAGGGCAGTCGGCCGGTCAGCGGCAGCCAGAGGCGGGCGAGGACCGCCCATTGGCCCCAGGCGGTCAGGCTGAGCGCGTAGCCGAGGGCGCCGCCGAGCCCGCTGATGACGCCCAGTTTGAGCGCCGCCCACAGGTTCCAGACGAGTGGGCCCATGATCGCCGGCAGGGGCCGGATCACCGCCCCGGATCCCAGGCCGACCAGGAGTCCGAAGGCGGGGGCCCAGAGGAGGAACTGGACGGCGACCGTGCGGCAGTTCGTGCGCAGCAGGCTGATCGGATTGACGGCGGACCGGATGTCGAGAGGGGCTTCGAAGAGGGCCAGAAGGCCGAAGGCGGGGCCCGCTCCCAGCGCGAACACAAGGCCGTAGATGATGCTGTCGTCGAGGCCGATGGCCAGGATGGTCGGGAGGCTGACGTGGGCGAGGAGGCCGTTGAGCACTCCGCGGGCGAAGCCGTAGCCGAGGCCGAAGACGAGCCCGCACAGCAATCCGATTCCCAGTCGGGCGAGGGCTCTTTGGCCGGATGCCCGGATGCCCTTGCCGGATATGCGCAGGTACCGGCCGGATATCCGCATGCGCACGCCGGACGGCTGCACGGGTGCGTCCCTGGCCACGACCAGGAACCAGTACGCGATCCCGAACATGAGTCCCGAGAGGAGCCCTGCCACCAGACCGTCGGTGACCTGGAAGGCGAAGGCGTCGAAGAGGGTGCCTACGGCGCAGTCGACGAGCCCGACGGCCAGACAGGTCACCAGCGCGGTCACCAGCGTGCGGGTGGCGCGGCGAAGCCCGCAACCGAGCCGCCACCACTCCAGGTTGGGGGTGTCGAGCCGGGTCAGGTGGTGGGCGAGGTAGCCGAGCCAGTACTGGGCGCGTTCCGGGTCGTAGGCGCGACGCGGCCTGTTGCCCGGGCGGTGCTCGGGCCGCGGGCGGTAGACGGCGGCGGTGAAGTTGGCGAGGAGGTGGTCCTCCAGCTCCTCGGCGCTGCCGAATCGCCGGGTGTCCAGGAGCGCGGCCGGGTCGCCGTCGGGGGTGTCGCTGTAGACGGCGCGGGCCAGTGTGACCATCAGCGGCGTGGACAGCACCGCAGCGAGGTGGGCACCGGCCGGACTGTGCGGCCGGTCGCGTAGCTCGCTCAGCACCGGGTCCCAGGCGGTCACTGCGGGGGACCCGCCGCGGGCCTTGCGCGTGGTGCGCGGCAGGTAGTCGGCCAGGTCGCTCAGGGTGAGGTCGGTCAGTTCCACGGCGGCGGCGGAGGTGAGGACGTCGGTCTCCGCCACGGCCGCGGCGTACTCGGCCGGGCGGCTCGTCAGCAGCAGGGAGAGGGTGGTGGCGTTGAGCGCCTCCAGCGCGGGCCGGCGCAGACCGCTTGCGATCTCGTCGAAACCGTCCAGCACGGGGAGCACCCGGCCGGTCTCGACCAGCGTGGCGGCCAGGCTCGACCCGCCGGGTCCCGGGGCGGCAAGTCCGGGGTGATCGCGCGTCAGTTGCGCGGCGAGCCAGTCCCGGAAGGTGAGGGCGGTGGGATCCCATGAGCCGACGCTGAAGATCACCGGTACGGCTTCGGTGCGGGCCCTCGACTTCAGGTGGTCGAGAACGAACCGCACGGCGAGGATCGTCTTCCCGGAGCCGGACCGGCCAAGCACCGCCAGCCGCCTGGACGGGATCCGCCGGTAGACGCCCACGATCTCGTCCAGTCGCCCGCTCAGGTCCAGCGGACCGGGCGTTCCCCCGGCGGGCAGACGGCGGATGTTGGCCCAGTGGTCGGTCAGTTCCTCGGGAACCGGCCGCCAGCGCACCGGCAGCGGATAGGGATCGTGGACCTGCCGCTGCTCCTCCTCGCGCTGCCAGCGGGCGGCCACCGCCTGTGCGAGCTGCTCGGCGACGTCGGCCAGGGTTTCGTCCAACGCCGAGCCCGGCTGCCCCGGTACCGGTTCGACGCGGTCGGCCGCGTCGTCCGGCGGGATTCCGTCCCCCGTCCGCCCGTCCCCGGCCCGTCCCTCCCCGTTCCGGCGGATGGCCGCCGCCAACAGCTCCTCGCGTGCGTCGGGGCTCAGCCCGAGGGCATCGGCCAGCAGCCGCACCGTGGTCACCCTGGGGTCGGCGCGCTCACCCGTCTCCAACCCGCGGATGGTGCGCACCCCCACTCCGGCGCGCTCCGCCAGGGCTTCCTGCGTCATTTGCGCCTGGTGCCGCAGCTGTCGCAACAGCACGTTGAACTCACTGGTCACAGGTCACGACCTTCCCCCGCCATGTCGTCATTTCCCCAGGTGAGGGACTCTAGCGCGGCCACCGGCCGGATACGGCCGGTCGGCTGGCCTGTCCGCCGACCGCTGTCGGGGCCAGCGTCGACGGCATCCGCCAGACCGACCACTCCGGAGCCCAGGAGCCGCGATGCCGACGACCGCAACCACCGGCCAACCGCCCGTCACCACCCTCACGCCCCAGGAGCGCGAGATGCTCTACGCGGTCGGCTGTGGCCTGAGGGACGCCGAGATCGCCGCCGCCCTCGCCCTGCCCGAGGATGCCGTGGCCGGACGCCTCGCGCGGGTCCTCGGCAAACTCGGGCTGCGCGACCGGGCCGCCGCCATCGTCCATGCCTTCGACTGCGGACTGGTCGCCCCGAGCCACGGACCCAGCGCACAGACGGCGAGCCCGGTACCACAGGCCGAAGTCCGCCGGGCGCGCGAACCGCAGTGGCACATCTCCGTACTCGGACCGCTGCAAGCGCGGCGCGACGGACGGCCGGTGGATCTGGGGCACCTCCGTCAGCAAGCCGTCCTGGCGACGCTGGTGCTGTGTCCGGACCGGACGGTCAGCCGGCAGAAGCTGCTCGACGGAGTGTGGGGGCTGGAGCCGCCGATGACGAACGTGGTGCCGGTGTACATCTACCGACTGCGCAGGATCCTGCGCAGGGAGGACGGTCCGGACTCGGTGATCCGCAGTGACCGGTGTGGCTACCGGATGGCTCCCGGCGCGGTCGAGGTGGACGTGGCGTGCATGGAGGAACTGGTCGCCGCGGCAGGGAGGGCCGAGCGGGCCGGTGAACTGGCCGAGGCGGTACGCCTCTGCTCCCAGGCGCTGGACCTGTTCCGCGGGGAACCTCTGTCCGGCCTCCCCGGGCCGTTCACCGAGCTGGAGCGGCTGCGCCTCATCGAGCGCAGGACCGCCCTCGTGCAGCGGAAGCTGGACTGGCAGCTGCGGCTGGGCCGGCACACCGAGGTGGTGGCCGAGCTGTGGGCCCTGGCCGCGGAACAGCCCCTGAACGAAGCCGTCGCCGCGATGCTGATGCGCGCGCTGTACGACAGCAGCCGACAGGCCGACGCGTTGGCCGTGTTCGATCGCACCCGGCGCCGTCTGGCCGACGATCTGGGGGTGCCACCGGGGCAGATGCTCCGGCAGACGCACCAGATGATCCTTCGTGGCCACGACGCGGGCCTCGGCCTCGCCCGTACCCGGCGGTGACCCGTCCGACGCCGCGCTCGCGCGGTGAGGAGCTGCTGTTGGCGAGGATCTCCGCGGCGGCCGGCCGCGAACGCATCGGCAGGCGATGTGCCACCTACGCGGGTGCCGCACGGACGCCCCACGCACCGCCCGCGCCCGTCCGGTGGATCCGGGGCCTGCCGGCCTTCGTCCGGTGCGGCCGGCGTTCCGCGACGAAGAGCGCGGACGCGCGACTGGACCTTTACGAGCACGGGTTGACGGTTGCCGTGAAGGGACGGATCCATGTGGTCCGCTACGACACCACCGCCATGTTCCGGAAGAGCAGTCCCACCGCTCGCACCTACACGCTCACCGACGTCGAAGGGAAACGGGTCGTGCTGCTCGGCAGGCCCGAGGAAAGCGGCGCGGAGGAATGGGGGCCCGAGATCCAGCGGGCCATCACTCATGCCCAACTGCCCCAGGCACTGGCCGCACTCGACAACGGTGCGCGACTGGTGTTCGGGGACATCTGGCTGACCAGGGAACGGGTCGGGGTCGGGGAGGTGTCCGTGCGGTGGCCCCAGGTGCGGCAGATCGACCTCGGGGAGGGGGCCGTCAGGCTCGTCACCGACGGCAAGGGGCGCCGCCTCGTGTCGACGACGTCCCCTGTCCCGAATCTCTTCGTCCTCCGCGCACTCGTCGAACGCCTTCGGACGGACGGCATGCGTGCATGACTGAGGAGCCGATCCTCCGAGCACCCATCGCCATTTCATCGCCATTCCAACCGCGGCGGCTAACGTCACAGCACCGCACAGCAGTTGTGTGCCGGCCGACCATGAGGAGAAACCGAACGATGACCCAGGCCCGCAGGTGGAAGAAGGCGATCGGCGCTGCCGGTGCGACGGCGGCCATGGTGGCCCTGAGCACCGCCGCGCCCGCCGTTGCCCACGCCGATCAGGTACACCACTACTACCTGGAGGTCGGCGGCACGGGCTCGGCGGCGCCCGCGCCCGACTGCACCGGCACCTACGGATTCGCCAACAAGCACCTCAACGGTGGCATACCGGTGCCGGTCTGCTATCCGGCGAGCGCCGGCCCCTGGCTCAACGGCCACAACGCCCCGGACGTCACCGCACCGAGCTTCGACGCCAGCGTGCGCGAGGGGTACCGCAACCTGCTGGCCGCCGCCGAGGACACCTACCACCGCGACCCGGGCGCCCGTTTCACGATCGTCGGCTACTCCCAGGGCGCACAGGTGGCCGACCAGGTGCTGGCGACGATATCCGAGGGCGGTACGGACATACCCCGCTCGCAGGTGAACGGCATGCTGTATTCCGACCCCATGCAGCCCGACACCGGCATCTGGTCCCGGGTTCCGAAGGGTTGGAGCGCCTTGGGCTTCACGTCCACGGGCGCCGGCCGGACGACGTTCGACGGCGTCCCGGTGCAGCGCTTCTGCATCCGCACCGACCTGGCGTGCGACGCCACCTCGCTCCAGTCCATCCCCGGCTTCCTCAACCAGCACCCCAAGTACTGGCAGGACGGCAACGTCATGACGCAGACCATCGGCCACGACGGCGGTGACGGAGTCGTCTGGTACGAGCCCGACGGGCGCGTCAGGACCTCGTAACCGGCGAGCGCGGCGGGCTCGCGGCCGCGGTGCTGCTGCGGGTGGGTGACCATCTGGCGGCGCTGCCGGCGATCGACCTTCGAGCGGTCGGGGTGTGACCTAGCCGCGCTGTCCCGGGACGTCCTTGACGAACACGATGCCGTCGATGCCGTCCAAGTGGGCCGGGTCGAGCGGGGCGTAGCCGAACCAGGGGGACACCCGGGGCGCGGGCCGCGTGTCGCCGAGGGTGGCGGCCAGCCGCGGGGCGTCGAGGACGCATCGGTCCTCCGGGAGCGCGTACAGGAGTCCTTCGAGGGTGTCCGGCGGCGGCGTGTCCACTCCCTGGTGCCGGATCGTGCCAAGTGCCGTGGCGACGAAGGCGTACTCCTCGCCGAGCCGGTCGCTCACCAGCGCACCGGCGCTCCACCACTCCAGCCGCATCCCGCCCATCCGCATCGAGCTCTTCTCCCGCTGGAGATGGGCGTTGTGGGCGTGGACGAGTACCGGGGACCGGTCGGCGAGGGCGAGGAGGTTGTGGGCCATCATCAGATCCCGCTGCGCGCACAGCCGGGTCAGGCGGGCCGGTGAGGTGTCGGCCATCCAGTGGTGGTAGCGCAGCAGGCCGGTCGCGGTGCGCCCGTACAGGCGCGCCCGGTCCCAGTCGTCCTGCGAGGTCGTCGCGCGCAGGTGCGGTGTGTGCATGTCGAGCAGCGCCATCAAGTCATCGGTGAACAGCCGCAGTTGGGCCGCTTCGGCCGACTGCCCCACGGACTGGGCCGGGTCCATCATCACGGCGGGATCGGTCCACCGGTCGTCGGTGCCGAGCAGGCGGTCGAGCGTTTCCCCGGTGCAGGGGAGCAGGTCCGCGTCCACCCGGGCCGCGAGGTAGCCGTGGAGTGCGGTGAGGGCCTGCCGGGGGCTCGCGGCGGCGGCCATCTCCAGCGGGCCGTCGAAGCCGGCGAAGCGGAGCCGCTCGGAGGCGGGCCGGCCGTCGTTGTCGGCACGGGCGTTGTAGGCGCGCATCCAGCGCACCAGCTCGCGGTTGGCCGCGGACGCGCCCCACCCGTGGCTGAATCCGCGCTCCATGACCTCGTCGAGGGTGCCCGTGCCCGAGGTGACGTAGTCGTCCACGACCAGGCCCCTCATGCAGTCGCTCTCGATGGCGATGGTCCGGTATCCCTCCTCCTCGACGAGCTGCCGGAAGAGTTCGTTGCGCAGGTCGAGCAGGGTGTCCTCGCCGTGCTCCGGCTCACCCAGGGCGAGCAGCCGCGGCGGGGCCGGGAGCAGCCTCATGACGGCGGCCGCCTCGACGGCATGGGCGGTGTCGTTGATGTCAGCAGCCTTGATGTCAGCAGTGTTGATGCCAGTAGCACCCGACGTCATCTTCATGCCGTCAACGGTATCGTTGAACCTTCGGTGGAAACTTTTCAGCGATATCGGCAGGCCCATGGGACGAAACCTTCAAAACAGTGAACGGCTCAGGCCGGTCGATCTGGCACGCGGACACGGTCTGTCCACGCAGGCGGTCAGGAACTACGAGGAGGCCGGCATCCTCCCGCCCGCCGGTCGCACACCCCACGGCTACCGCACCTACACGCCGCTGCACGCGGGGGCCCTGCGCGCGTTTCTCGCCCTGGTACCCGGCCACGGGCACCAGACGGCGACGTCGATCATGCGGGCCGTGAACGAGGGCGCGGTCGACGACGCCTTCCGCCTCATCGACGAGAGCCACGCCCAACTCCTCGACGACCGCCGTACCCTCCAGGCCGTGGAGAGCGCCCTGCGCGACCTGGACCCCACTCCGGCGGCGTCCGAACCCGGCGTGGGGTCCGAACCGGCCGCGGCGTCCGACCCCGGCGGCACGTTCATCGGGCCGCTGGCGGGGAAGCTGGGTATCCGGCCCGCGACGCTGCGCAAATGGGAGCGCGCCGGGCTGGTACGCCCGCGCCGCGACCCGCTGACCGGGTACCGCGTCTACGCCGAGGCCGACGTACGGGACGCCCGGCTGACCCACCAGCTCAGGCGGGGCGGCTACCTGCTGGAGCAGATCGCCCCGCTGATCGCCCAGGTAAGGACGGCCGGCGGCCTGGAGCCGCTGGAGGCCGCACTGTGCGAGTGGCGCGGCCGGCTGTCGGCCCGGGGGCGGTCGATGCTGACCGGGGCCGCGGAGTTGGAGGCGTACCTCAGCAAGCGCGGATGAGAGGTGTGTCCTGGCACGGGCTCAATATCGGTGCGATATGCGTCTTTCATAGCTTCCTTCCGTAACGCGTCACAGCACAGCCACGACGAAAGGACGCAACGTCATGCGCAAGCTCATGACCATCGGCGCCGCGAGCGCCGGCGCCGCGCTCATGCTGGCCGTCGGTTCGGGCACCGCCACCGCCGACACCATGTCCAAGCCCTGGAGCGAGAGCGTCAGCGGCGCGAGCGGCTCCGGCACGATCAAGACGGTGTGGGGCAAGGACGGCGGCAAGGTGACGGCGACGGGCAAGCTGAAGGTCACGGCCGCCAAGGGCTGTTACACGATCTCGGTCGGCGAAGGCTTCATAGGCAAGCCGACGGGGCCCCAGGTCTGGAACAAGGCGCCGCAGAAGCAGTGCGGCCCCGGCACGATCGACGTGACCGCCACGCTCCCGCCGAACCAGTTCTGGGACGGGCCTTGGGTCCACATCTGCAAGGACGGCGACGACAGCCGGGCCTGCAAGTCCTGACGTCGACCAGCAGGGTGTGGGGAGGGACTTCGGCGGAGTCCCTCCCCACACCGACGCCTCCTCAGCGACGGCCGAGAACCTCGGCGATCCGGCTGAACCCGTCCGCGCCATGGCCCAGTCCGATGATGCGGCGGGCCATGCCCTCGGCCGCGCGCATCACGCCCGCATCGATGCCATGGGCCTCGGAGGTCCGTCGATCGCCCTCTATGAGCTTCTCCGCGCCGTCGCGCGCTGCCAAGTACCCACAAAAAAGTGGGTACTGCGGCGCGCCCGTCCCGCTCGGCCTTCCCTACGTTCTCCTGCGGGAGATCGTCTTGGCGGCGGCGCCCGGGGCGCTCTGCCGCATGAACGCCCACAGCACGAGCCCGAGGCAGCTGAACGCGGCACCCAGTGCGCATACGGCGCCCCAACCGGCCATCGTGTAGAGGGAGGTTGCGGCGATGGCGCCGGTGGCGCTGCCGATCGAGTAGAAGACCATGTATCCGCCGATCAGCCGGCTCCCCGCGTCCGGGTGCAGCGCGTGGATCAGGGTCTGGTTGGTGACATGGACCGCCTGCACGGCGAGGTCGAGAAGGATCACGCCGACGAACAGGGCCCAGAGCGAGCTGCGGGTGAAGGCCAAGGGCAGCCAGGAGGCGGCGAGCAGGGCCAGGGCGATGCCCGTCGTCCGCCGGGAGAGTCCGCGGTCGTTCAGGCGGCCCGCCACGGTCGCGGCCAGGGCGCCGGCGACACCGATCAGCCCCAGCGCCCCGGTCGGGTGAGCCGAGGCCGATCCACGCCGGCTGACCTGCGCACTTAGGCATCCTCTATCTCTGCCAGAGGATGCCTATTTGATCAAGTGCGCTGTGCCCTGCCAGTCTTGGCCTCGCATGATCACGCCCAGGAGAGTGTGGAAATACCGGCCACACAAAGAGCTGGCTACTCGTGCTACGCGCTACGTGTCCTTTGAATGCGTTCGATCGTGACTCTCAAGGAGAACGGCACATGGTATTCGAGGTCAAGCATTTCGATGAACTGGCCAGGCGAGGGTACTGCATAATCGAGAACTACCTCGACCATGAAACGACGCAAAGCCTGCGGAAGGCATCGCAGGACATCCTCGTTCCGGAGGTGGGCGACACCATGCCGCCCAGCCTGTTCTTGGGTAGTCCGCAGCTGCGTGACGCACTTTTCTCGGCCAAGCTGCGCGAGACGGTCGCCGACCTCAACGACCGGATCGGCCGCGTGCTGCTCTATCCGAACTTCACCGTCCGCAGGGGCCTGGTCGTCGGGTGGCACTTCGACGACCATATGCTGCCGAAGCCCGTCGACGCCCCCGGTCACTTCCCGTCGTTCCTGATGTTCAACGTCTATCTCCAGGACAACGACCCGCTCCTGGGCGGCGGTGTCGACATCGTACCGGCGAGCCACCTGCACACCCGGGAAGAGCGTCAGCAGATGGCCAAGGAGCACGCCTACGCCCCCGAGGACACCGTGCTCGGCAAGGAGGGTGACCTGGTGGTCTTCGATTACCGGGTGGTGCACCGTGGCACGCATCCCCAGGTACCCAACGACGTCGCCCGGCTGGCCCTGCAATGGACCTTCTCCGTCAACGACGACGTCACTCAGGACTATCTGAAATACCAGCGCGACCGGCTCACGAAGAAACTGCACCCCTCGGACTACACCAAGCATCAAGCGAAGAACTTCTTCGCGGACCTCCCCAACATCACCCGCGAGCTGATCGAGGATTCCTGCGGGCGGAACATCTTCACCGATCGCTTCCAATACCGCGCGTTATCCGATATTGCGGAACAGGAATAAAAGTCGATGCCGAATGTGTCACGCGTGATCCTGGACTCACTGTGGGCCGAGGGTGCGTCAGCCTTCTTCATGGTCCCGGGAAAGCAGATCAACGCGTTCATGTCGAACTACCGCGACGGGGAGTACGCCGGCCATCCCCGGATATCCCCGGTGATATCCGCGGCCGAGGGCGGCGCCGCGATGATGGCCGACGGGTACGCCAGGGCCTCGGAGCGGTTCGGCGTCGTGATCGCACTGGACGGTCCGGGCGTCGCGAACACCGTCGGCGGCATCTCCACCGCGTGCGCCGACCGTTCGCCCGTCGTGCTGCTGTCGGGACACGTTCCCACCGGGTTCGACGCCCACGACGCACTCCAGGACGTCACACCGACCGGCCTTGACACCGCCTCCGTGCTGCGTCCCCTGACGAGCACGTCCTTACAGGTGCGCAGCGCGGCCCATCCGATCCGATACTTCGACATCACGCTGCGGAAACTCGTCGAGCAGCCGACGCGGCCCGTCTATCTGTCGTACGCGGCCGACGTCCTGTTCTCGGAAACGTCGGACGCTCCGCTACGGACGAACACGCTCTCAAAGTCTCACCTGATATGTGATCCGGTGGATCTGCAACGGGTGATCGGCACGGTCAACGCGTCGTCCAGCGTCGCCGTCCTGTTGGGCTCGCAGGCCAACAAGAAGGCCGTACGCAGATTGCTCACCCGGTTGTCCGAGGACCACGACATCCTGGTCGGCTCCACGCTGGACGCCAAGGGTGCCTTCACCGAAAGTCATCCGAACAGCGTCGGCGTCTTCGGATACTCCGGTAACCAGCGTGCCCATGACCTCTTCATGCGGAACGGCCCCGAAACGGCACTCCTGATCGGATGTCGCCCTTCACAGTGGAACACCAATGGCTGGGCCGGTGTATCCGGTGCCGAGAACGTCATCGAGGTGACCTCCGAAGTCAAGGACATCGGGAACTTCTCCCCCGGCTCACGGACCCTGCTCTGCGATGAACTGACCTTCCTGGAGCACTGGGAAGCCTCGCTGACCGAAGAGAGCTTCCCCGGAAATGCGGACCTGCGGGAGCGCGTCGAGCAGGTTCGTCTGCACGACGACATCCCGGATGAGGGCGATGCCATGAGCCCGGCGCAGGCAGTGAGATGTCTGAACTCCTGGCTCAAGGACAGGATCTGCGTCGCCGACTCGGGCAACCACCGGTCGTTCGCCACGCATTACTGGACGACGGACATCGACGCCGGTTTCTACTCCACCACCAACATGGGGATGATGGGATGGGCCTTCGGCGCCGCCGTCGGCATCTCCTTCGCCCGCGACGAACCGTGTCTGGTCATCACCGGGGACGGGTGCACCCTGATGCACGGCATGGAGATCCAGACTGCCGTACGGTATCGCCGCAACATCATCTTCGCGATCTTCGACAACTCTTCCTATGGCGCGACGCATATGAACAACATCAAGAACATCCCGGAGTTGAGCGCCCTGCCGAACCACGACTGGGTGAAGTTCGCCGAGTCGATGGGGGCGACCGGTTTCCGGGTGACGTCGATCGGTGAACTGGACACCGTGGTGCAGAAGATCAAGGACATCGACGGGGTCCATGTCCTGCACCTCGTCGTCGATCGCGACGCCCCTACTCCGGCCGGCTCGTACCGGTCCAATCTCAAAGCCTTCGAGGCGTCCAACACCGGGGCAAGGTAGCAAGGGAATGTCTGTCACCCGATTTACCCGACGCGAGGCACGCGTTCTGTTCTTCGCCTTCTTCAGCGTCGTCCTCGGCCTGATGGCAGTGGATTTCTTCAACCCTTCCCTGCCGGCCATCCAGGACGATCTGTCGGTCAGCCAGAGCGCGATGAAGAACCTGATCGTGTTCTACATGATAGTGCTCGGCCTGGCGCAGTTCTTCTACGGCAGTTTGTCCGACACCAGGGGCCGTAAGGTCGCCCTGTTGATCGGACTCGCCGTCGCGGCCGTCGGCCTGTTCGTGGGCTATACCGCCCACAGCGTCACGGTGTTGAACATCTCCCGTGCGCTGACTGCGCTGGGAACCGCGTCGTGCACGGTGATCTCCCGGGCGCTGATCGTCGACACCCTCGACGAGCCCGTCAAGCTGCGCAAGGCGTTCTCCTACTTCTCGATGGCCTGTCAGCTGTCGCCGTCGCTGGCCCCACTGCCGGGCAGTTTCATCGGTGCTCACTTCGGCTGGCGCGTGCAGTTCCTGCTGTTCTCCGTTGCGGTCGTCCTCGGCCTGGTCGTGGTCTTCTTCCTGATGCCCGAGACGCACCCCGAGTTGGAACGTGAACACGGCGGAACGAGCAAGGTCCTGGCGTACACGACCGTGCTGAAGGACATCAATTTTACTTCCTACAGCATCGCCTCCGCACTGATCTTCTCCTTCACGATCGCCTACTACGCGACGGCTCCGTTCGCCTTCCACGCGCTGCACGTCAGCCCGATCGGCAACAGCCTCTTCTACATCCTCTATTCGGCGTCCATCGTCTGCGGATCGTTCTTCAACAGCTGGGTCCGCTGGGGTCCACGGGACACCTATGTCAGAGGTTTGGCCGCCTACCTGCTCGTCTTCATCGTCGCGGCCTTCGCCGACCTCGACGGCAGCCTGCTGCGGATCGGCGTCTTCTCGGTCGCCCTGGGCTTCACGTGCGGAGTGATGGCCCCGCTGACCCTGACGCTCAGCATGACCAAAGTGGAGACCGCTCGCGGCGCCGCGAGCGCGTTGCAGGGAGCCATCAAGATGTTCTTCACCGGTGTGCTGATGGTGGTGTTCGACAGCGTCGACATCGCTGGTTTCACGCCCATCGTCCTGGTCTTCCTCGGCTTCGGCGCGGCACTGCTCGCGCTGTTCGCCCTCACCGCGGCCGCGAACCGGAAAGAAAGAGAAAAGGTCGGCATTCCGGAGAAGCAAACCAGCTGACCTCGGCGTGGTTTCGCAGCGAAGCCTTACCGCACCATCCCCACATCGGTCCTTCATGTGTGCATGATTAAGGAGATATGGTGTCGATTGGTATCGAAGGTATTTCCGTAGCCGGCAGTGACCTCCTTGCTCAACTCGACCAACTGCGCGTCCACTCGCCGAAGATGCACCAGTGCATCGACCGGTCCCGCCTCCATTCCTGGAAGAAAGAGCAGGAAGCCGATGAGGTCATTCGTGACGACTTCGGTTCCGACATCGCCGGCGGCAGGGGCTCCAGCTACGTCCGCGCCCAGCAGCTGAACGTCGACGCTCGGGCCGCGGGGATTCGCCAGCTCATTGAGCTGATGACGCAGGGAAGCGAGGGAACCCAGGCGATCGTCGACCTTCTCGGAGGCGACGGACTGGTGCGGCGGGTCTGTTCCCGCATCGGCCTGTCCGACGTCGAGATCATGACCTGCGACGCGTCACCCCATATGGTGCAGACCGCATGGGCGACAGGTGTCCCGGCGCTGCTCCAGCGAGCCGAACGGCAACTCTTCCGGTCCGGTTCGGTGGACGGAGTCCTCCTCGCCTACGGAACCCACCATATCCCGCCCACGCTACGCCAGTTGGTGGCCGAGGAGTCCTATCGGGTCCTGCGGCCGGGCGGCGCCTTCCTGCTCCATGACTTCCTTTCCGGATCCCCCATGGACACCTGGTTCACGAAGGTGGTCGACCGCCACTCCCACACCGGCCACGACTACGCCCACTTCTCGGAGGACGAGATCGGTCAGTACCTGGCAGAGGTGGGATTCGACTTCAAGATAATGGAGATCGACGACTCGTACACCGCGACGGGAGTCACCCCGGACGAGGCCGAGCAGAACCTCGGCGAATATCTGGTGGACATGTACGGCCTGCGCAAGGTGGTGGAGTCGCTCGGCCCACAACAAGCACACCGCTGGGCGATCGAACAGGCCAAGTCGATCTTCCGCTACCCCGAGCAGCCAGGGATGACGTCCTCTTCCACGGTCGAACGAATCGATGACAGCAGTCTTTGGAGGTGCACCGTTCCACGACGCGCGGTCATCGGAATCGGCTGGAAACCCTGACCACGAGGCAGCTGTCCCACGACATGCCGCGCCCTGGTCCCCGACGAAAGCCGGGGACCAGGGCGCGGAAATCCGCTCAGCCCAGGATGAGCGATGATGGCTTTTCAGGCACCCGCCACACAGACAAGCGATCACACACACAGAGGCTGACCTTGACTCATTCCGGTCTGCTGCGGCGCTTGGAATACTTTCTCGCCGTCGCCGAAGAATTACACCTGGGACGCGCCGCCGAACGTTGCCACGTCACCCAGCCCACCCTCTCCCAGCAGATCAAGGTGCTGGAGAAGGAACTGGACACACGGCTGCTGGAACGCAGCAAAACAGGCATCTCCCTGAGTGCCGCGGGCGAGATCCTCCGCCACGAGGCACCACACCTGCTGGGCCACATCCACTCGATCAGAACGAAGCTCAAGGCCGCCTCCTCGGACGGGCACCGTCTGGTTCGGGTGGCCTTCAGCCGCGCGGGCCACGCCCTGGGGCAACGCGCCATGGTCGCCGAGTTCCGCCGGGAGCACCCGGCCGTGGACGTCACGATCGCCTCCGGCTGGTCCCAGGGCAACGTCCACCTCGTACGCGCCAGAGAGGTCGACTTCGCCTTCGTCCGACCCCCGATCGAAGCCGACGACCTCCAACTCCACATGGTGGGATCCAGTGAGATCGTGATGCTGGCTCCCACCCCGCTCACCCGGTCGACGGGTCCCGCGCCCGCCGAACTTCCCCTCATCATGTGGCCCCGTGACCAGGCCCCCGGCTACTACGACCACCTCCTGCGCATCATCAGCCGTGAGGGCGTCGGCCATGTCGTCCGGGAGGAACCCGACTACGCCAACATCGCCTCGGCGGTGGCCGCCGGCGACGGAATCTCCTTCATGGACCGGGGCATCGCCGAATGGCTCACCCACGGCGAGGACACCCAGGTCCTCCACCTGCGCGCCAGCGCCGCTCACGCCCCACTCGGGGTGATCAGCCGCAGAGACCAGTGCGAAAACCTGGCAACCCGCTTCGTCCATGCCTGCCGTCGAGCCACCGCCGCCGAACTCTCCCCCACCGCCGGCAGGCTTCCCGTCGAGCCTGCACGACCGACGTTCGGCGTGACTGACGATCAAGGAAGTGGCGTCAAGTGACCGATATCGTGGGCAAGTTGGCGGCCGAGGATCATCCGACCGCGCCGAACGGCCGCGACGCGGAGGTCCTGCCGCGAGCGTCGGGCGTAGTCGACGGAGCCGTCAGCGCGGTGAGCAATCAGGACGGCAGTGTCTCCCTGCACATCAGGGTCAGCATGCCCGGCCGCGTCGACAGCGACCTGATCGAGGTGATCCTCCCCCGCGAGCACAAGGAAGCTCTCGCGGAGGCCATCGCCACTCCCCCATCGGCCGCCCGAGCCCCTCACCCTCCGGCGATCCCGTGCACCGTGGGTGTGGGCCAGCCGCATCCGTGAGCCCCGGCCGGGCCGGCCGAGCACGTCCCGCCGCTCTCGGCCGGCCCGGAGCCTCCCAACCGTCCCGCTCCGGACGTTATCCACCCATTGCGGACCACCACATCCGGCAGGCGTCGCACCCGTCCCGCGTGATACGTGTCATAGAAAAATCTCCGAAACCGGAGGCAACTGCCCCGTTTCGGCGAGATCTGCCCCCTCGCTACTGCCCGGCCGCCTCCCGCCTCCCGCAGCAGATCTCTAGGCGCCACGACGGCGCAGCCTTACGATCAGCGCCTGCCGCACCGCGCACCCCCATACCGCGACGGCCTCTCTTCAATTCCTGATGTTGTTTTTGACCCAGAAGAAGGCTTCATGAAGCTTCGTCGTGCCTTGGTGGCGGTCGCCGCGACCACCGTGCTGCCGTTCGCGCTCGCCGCGTGTTCCTCCGGTGACACCGGCAAGAAATCGACGGCCGCGTCCGCACCGTCAGCCAGTCCCGCAGCGGGCGCCCCGAACGCCGGTCTGCTCAACGGCACCCGGCTGAAGGCCCTGCTTCTTCCGGCCGCGGTACTGCCCAAGGGCTACCACGTCGACCCCCACACCTCGCGTAACACGGGTACGGCCTTCCAGCCCCCCGCGTCGAGCAAGGCCGTGGATCTGGCGGGCGCGTGTCCGAAGTTGGAGGCCAGTGCCTGGGTCGAGACCAGCGGGGTCCCCAGCGCCTCCTTCGCCCAAGCCGACTTCATGAACGCCTCCCAGGAGGAGTTCAACGAGGAGATCGACACTTACCGAGGCTCGGACGCCCAGACGGTCATGACGCGCCTGGACAAGGTGCTCACGCACTGCGCGCACTTCAAGGACACCTCCAACGGCACCACCGCGTCCGTGACGATCAAGACCACGAAGGTCCCGAAGGTGGGCGACCAGACGCTCAAGGCCGTGCTCTCCGCACCCGAGTGGGAAGGTGGCACCACCCTGGTGGCGACGCGGGTCGGGAACACCGTGATCACCACCTTCTACAACGTCCAGTCCCATGACATGGGCGCCGCCGGCCTCGGTCTGACGGGGAAGATCGCGGCACAGGTGGCTCACGCGAAATAACCGGGCCCCGGCCGCGGGCGGTACTACGGTGCCGCCCCGCCGGTGGGCGCATGGTGCGTCTCCGGCGGGGCGGCACCGGTGGCTACCTGCGGTAGCCCAGGACCGTCATCATCCCGGACTCGGCGTGGTAGACGTTGTGGCAGTGGATCATCCACAGCCCCGGATTGTCGGCGTCGAAGTCGACGTCGAGCGTCTGGCCGGGCAGCACGATCGCGGTGTCCTTGCGCGGCCCGCCGTCCGGCAGCGCGAAGGTGTGGCCGTGCAGGTGCATGGGGTGCCACATCTGGGTGCGGTTGACGAAGGACAGCCGCACGCGTTCGCCCGAGCGGACCGGATACCGCCGCGCCGGATCGTACTTCTTGCCGTTGATGGCCCAGTCGTAGGCGGCCATGGAACCGGTGAGCCTGAGTGCGATCGTGCGATCGGGCCTGCCGGACTTCAGGCGGACCGATCCGTCGGCCTTCAGCTGCCGGGCTTGCCGCAGCCGTCCGTCCAGCTCCTTGGGGCGTACGGACGGCTTGGGCGCCGCACCGCCACCCGTGCGCAGTACCGCCATCGCCGACCGCTTCTTGCCCTCGGCCAGCGCGGTGAGCGGGAAGGCGCCGTCCTTGACGGTGACCAGGACGTCGTAGCGTTCGCCCATGCCCAGCAGCAGCGCGTCCGTCTCCGCGTGCTCGACGGGGAAGCCGTCGGTGTGGGTGACGGTCATCGTGTGGCCGCCGAGGGCCACGCGGAAGGCGGTGTCGCCACCGGCGTTGATGAAGCGGATGCGGATACGGTCGCCGGGTCGGGCGCGGAAGACCTGCGGATCGTCGGGCGTGCGGCCGTTGACGAGGTAGTACGGGTAGGCCACGTCACCCGCGTCGCCGCCGAGCAGCCTGCTGGTTGCGCCCATCAGCATCCGGGACGGGCCGGAGGGCTTGGCGGAGGGCTTGGCGGAGGGCTTGGCGGAGGGCTTGGCGGAGGGCTTGGAGGACGGGGCCGCCTTGGCGGTCGTCCTGGTGGTCATCGACATGTTGGACATGCCCTGTCCGCCCATGTCCATGTCCATACCACCGGAGTCGCCCATGTCCATGCCGCCCATGCCGTTGCCGAGTTCGGCGAGCACCGCGTCGGGCGTGCTGCCGTCCACGCCGTCGACCCAGTCGTCCAGGACGACGACCCACTCCTTGTCGTACGTCAGCGGCTCCTTGGGGTCCTCGACGATCAGCGGGGCGTACAGCCCGCGGTCCTGCTGTGCGCCGGAGTGCGGGTGGAACCAGTACGTGCCGGGATGAGCGGCGGCGAAGCGGTACTCGTAGGAGGCCCCGGCCTTGATCGGCGTTTGCGTCAGGCCGGGGGTGCCGTCCATGTCGTTGCGCAGGGCCAGGCCGTGCCAGTGGATGGAGGTGGGCTGCGGCAGGTGGTTGGCGAGCGTGAGGGCGAGGGTGTCGCCCGCGGTGACGCGGACCTCCTTGCCCGGCAGGTCGTCGCCGTAGGCCCAGGAGCTGACTGTACGGCCGCCGAGGTCGAGGCGGGCCGGGGTGGCGGTGAGCTTCACCTTCCGGACGGAGCCGCTTACGGATGCCGCGCGCTTCGTCTCCGCGGCGGCGACCTCCTTGCCGTGGGGCGACACGTAGCCTTCGGAGCCGGCCGGCGGCTTGTCACCGTGGCCCGCATGGTCAGTGCCGGAACCCGAGCAGGCGGCGAGCAGTCCGCCGCCGGCGAAGGCGATTCCGGTGCCGAGCACGGCGCGGCGAGTGGGTGTGCGCATGATGGGGTGCACCTCGTATCGGTGTTGATGCGTAAGGCGTAGGGGAGTTGGCGCAGTCCGCGGCTCCGGAGGGAGCGGCGGATGGCGTTCCTATACGCGCAGCACCGACAACTGGGCGAGGAGCGTTCCGCGGCGGGGCGGTGGAATCGGCCGTAGGGCGTGCGGCAGCTGCGCGAGGACGGCGGCCGGTACGTCCGTCGGCCGGTGCGTGAAGGCCGCGCCGAGCAGCAGCGCGAGGACCCCGGCGCCGAGCACGGCCAGGCAGACGGACGACGGGTCCATCCCTCCGACGGGCTTCGGGTGCTCGGCCCGGCGCGCCTCGGCCGCGGATTCCGCGGTGTGGTGCATGGGCATGCGAACGGCCGTCGCGGTGACACTGACGGACATAGCCGTATTGCCGGACATATCCGCATCACCGGACACACGGGACGCGCAGTGTTCGGCGGGGTGTCCGAAGCTGTGCATCGCGACGATGCCGAAGAGCAGCGCGGTGAAGAGCAGCAGCCGACCGCACAAGGCGGTGGATCTCCGCTGCCCGGACACTGGCAACCTCCCGTGCGCTGCCGAATGGACTGTTCCGACGTGCGCTGTCGAATGGACTGTTCCGCATCGTACCCGGAGGGGGTATGGGTACGCCGGGGCGGGCTGGCGGCATCTGCCAGGCTGTGCCGTCTGCGCAGGTCAGCGCCGTCCTCGCTGACATCGGCCGTAAGGGCATTCCGGTGGCGCGGTCCGGTCCCCGTGCCGAGCCCTTCGAGCGGTTTGGGCAGTCCGTCGACGCCACCCAAGTGACCATTCCGGTCCCGGGTTTCACGGGCTTCGACGGCCCGGACGCCGCCACATTGCTTGCGGCCGCCGAGCGCGCGCTTCCCAGCGCAGCCCATTGTCAGAGCCGTATGGAACACTCGCCGCCGTTGTTCGATCAAGAGGTCAAGCAAGCAGTACAACGAGCGGTACACCAAGGGGGATGGTTTTCCATGGGCGTCAGCATCGGGTTCATCTGCGCGACAACCGAGGAGCTGAACAGGGCGGAGAAGGAACCGAGTTGGGCTGAAGCCTTCGTCTACGATCTGTACGACAACGACGACTTTCCGATGCCGGACCGTCCCTATGGAGACCCGGACAAGGCGTTCGCCGGCCTCCAGTTCCTCTTCGACGCGACGGACGTGCCCCTCGACTTCCTGATGGACGGGTCCCCGATCCTGGAGGACGGCACCCTGTTCGGGTGGTCCGCGGAACAGATCGAGACCCTGGCACGACGACTGCGAGCGACCCCGTGGGAGCAGTTGGCGGCCCACTACGCCCCGCAGCGGATGACGCGGGGCAACGTGTACCCCAACACGTGGCAATTCCGCCCCGAGGATGAACTGGAGTGGCTCAAGGGCGCCTACGGCGAAATTGTCACCTTCTTCGCT
This sequence comes from Streptomyces natalensis ATCC 27448, assembly GCF_000935125.1. GTDB lineage: Bacteria > Actinomycetota > Actinomycetes > Streptomycetales > Streptomycetaceae > Streptomyces > Streptomyces natalensis. The sequence goes on from NZ_JRKI01000034.1 coordinate 318,283, forward strand.
GCGGCAGCCGAGCGCGGATACGGGGCGTTCATGAGCTTCAGCTTCTAGCCAGGTTGCGCGCCGCCCTAGTACACCGGCAACGCCAGCAGCGTCGCGCGGTTGAGGACGAACAGACGGTTGCCGCCGGCGGCGACGGAGCGGGATCCGCCGCCGGCGAGGGCGTACGTCTGATGCTGGTCCTGGCCGGAGCGCGGCAGGCCGGTCACCCCGGTTTCCTCGCTCTCCACCACCCAGACGCTGTTTCCCTGGACGACCGGTGGCCGCCACGGCGGGGCGACGCCGGCGACCATCATCGGGTCGGCGGCCTGGCTGCCGTCGGCGTGCAGCGACCGCAGGGCATCGCAGTCCAGTGCGTAGACCACGCCGCCGGCCACAGCGGGCGGCCCCCATCCGGCGGTGCCCCGGCTCGGCGGCCGCAGCGGGTTGAGGGCCCACAGCTCGCGGCCGCCGGACGCCTCCACCGCCGCCAGGCTGGTACCGCCGAGATAGACGGTGGTGCCGTCGATCGCGGGCCGCAGCGGCCCCGCGGCCTGCCCCTTGCGGACCCATGCGCGGGAACCGTCCTCGGCACGGACCGCGGCCACGTCCCCCGCCTCCGAACAGAGCACCAGATGGCCGGCGCCGAGGGCGGCGGCCGGGTGGCCGCCCGACAGTGTCAGTGGCGGCCGCCGGGTCCACCGCACCTTCCCGTCGGTCCCCACACAGCGCAGCCGGCCGTCGGTGGTCAGCAGGTAGACGTCGTGGGCGTCCGCGGCCAGCAGGGCGCCCACCTCCGCGTCCACCGTCCACCGGGGCGACCCGGTGGCGGCCACCCAGGTGCGCAGCGTCCCGTCGCCGTCGGCGGTGGCCACCAGCCGGTCGCCGATCGACAGGTAGCCGGCGTCCGCCTTGGCGTCGCCGATGCGCCACCGCTCCCGGCCGTCGGTCACCCGGCGTGCCGCGACCCCGCCCCCGGAGGCCGCGAACACCACCACATCGCGCACCGGCAGCGGAGCCGGCGATCCGGCGTCGGCCACGTCCTGGATGGGGCCCCACAGCGGTTTCGGGGAGCCCTCGACGGAGCCGAGCGGTGCGGGTCGCACCTTTGCGGCCGGCGGGATGTCGAAGGGGTCGGGCGGGGCGTCCCCACGGCTGAGCCACCAGGCGGCACCGCCGCCCGCCGCGGCCACCAGCACCCCGCCGCCGGCGGCCGCGGTCAGCAGCCGCCGCCGGGTGAGGCGGGCGGTGCCGCCGGGCGCGCCGCCCTCGGGGGCGGTCGAGGGTCCGGCCGGACGGGCCGTCAGGCGGCGTGCCGCCGCTTCCCGTTGCCGGATCTCGTTTCCCAACCCCCCGGATTTCCACAGCCGTTCGGGCTGCCGCGGCGCCTCCGCGGCGTCGGCGACCTGGGTCGGCAGCGGGCGTGCCGCCGGGTCCTTGGCGAAGCAGGGCGTGACGAGGTACCGCAGGCCCTCCGGAACGGCCTCCAGGTCGGGGCTGCCGTGCACGACCTCGTACAGGACGGCCGTGACCTCGGCGCCGGTGTACGCCGGCCGGCCGCCCGCGGCGAAGGCGAGGACGGCGCCGAGGGAGAAGACGTCGGCCGCCGGGCCGACGCGCTGCCCGAGGACCTGTTCGGGCGCGCCATAGCCGGGGGTGACCGGAATCTGTCCGGTACGGGTCAGGGTCAGGCCGTGCTCGGGGCGGGCGATGCCGAAGTCGATCAGGCGCGGGCCGCGCGAGGTGAGGACGACGTTGGGGGGCTTCACATCCCGGTGGACCAGCCCCGTGGCGTGTACGTCCTGGAGTGTGCGGGCCAGGGAGCGCGCCAGTTCCCGCACGGCGGCCTCATCGAGCGGCCCGAAGTTCGTGACGGCGTCGTGCAGGGTCGGGCCGGCCAGGAATTCCGTGGCGATCCAGGGCCTGCCGCCCTCCAGTTCGGCGGCCAGTACGCGCGCCACGCCCTCGCTGGTCACCGCCTGCGCGGTCCGCGCCTCCCGGAGGAAACGGTCGGCCAGGTGTCCGTCGTGGGCGAGTTCCGGCAGCAGGACCTTCACCGCGGCGGGGTGTCCGGAGGCGTCCGCTCCGAAGTACACCTTGCCCATACCGCCCTCTCCGAGGACGCCGTGCAGGCGGTAGGGGCCCAGGCGCAGCGGATCTCCCTGGCCGAGGGGTTTCACAGTCGGTGGTCTCCTGGATCGGGAACGGCGGTGCGGGACGGGACTGGACGGGGCGGGGCGTCAGGCGAGCGGCAGGGCGAGGGTCCGCTTCTCCTGGCGGACGTACAGCCGGCCGCCCTTGGGGTCGGCGGTCAGGACGAGGGGCGTGGCCTCGTACGTCCAGACCGCCTTACGGGCGCGCAGGTCGACGGCGCGCAGGCCCTTGTCGTCGGCGCAGTAGGCGTACCGCTCGCCGACCGCCGGAGTCACGTCCCGGCTGTTCTTCCTGCCGGACAGCCCCTTCTCCTGCCAGTTCAGCGTGCCGGAGAGGGCGTCGACGGCGATCAGCCCCCGGTCGGCCTCGGTGCAGTAGACGACGCCGTCCTGGACGAGGGGCGCGCCGTAGCGGCGTTCCTCTCCCGCGCTGTCGCCCACGTCGCGCCCGTTGCCGACCATCCACTCCAGCCCGCCGTCGGACAGCCGGCGGGCGGTGAGGTTCTCGGCACCCAGGTAGACGTTGTGGTCGTCGGCGACCAGCCGGGACGGCGGGGTGGCGCCCGCGAACGTCTCGGACATCTCCCACTGTTTGCGGCCGTGCTTCTTGTCGTGCGACGAGAGGAGGATGAAGTGCGAGTCCGTCGACGGGCTCCCGCACAGCACCACCCGGGACCCGATGACCGCACCGCACAGCGCCGGCGGAAAACCCTGGGCCTGCGGCCCCTCCACCGGGCTGCGCCAGCGCTCCTTGCCCGACTTCAGATCGGCCGCGACCAGGTACCAGCTCTTGCCGGAGGCGGCCCGGGCCACCAGGTAGGCGATGCCGTCGACCACGCACAGCAGTTGGTTGAACTGCTCCTTGCCAGCGAACGCGGAGAGCTCGGCCAGCGGTTTGCCCAGGTAGCCGGTGGTCTGCGAGACCTCGCACACCGCCAGCGACGCCTTCTCCCGGTACCCCCGCAGGGCGTACACCCGTGTTCCGTCGGTGGCCGACCGCCAGGTCTCCTCTATGCTCGCCTGCCAGGTCGACTTGCCCGACTCGGCGTTGATGCCGCACAGCACGATCCCCGCGCGCATGACCAGATTCCGGCCCACCTGCATCACCTCGCCGCCGGAGGCCGGGCACCACAGGGCGTTGCTCCACAGCTGGGTCGGGGGCTTCGGCCGGTCGACGGCGTCCTTCTTCGTGCCGCCGCCCCCGGTGCCCCCGGACCCCGCGAACAGGGCCCAGCCCCCGCCGCCGAGCAGGCCGCCGCCCAGGAGGGCACCCCCGGCCACGGACAGCAGCCGCCGCCTGGAGATGCCCGCCGGTGCGGCCTCGGGCCGCGGCGCCTCGGCGGGCACCGGCGGCGGCAAGCGGTGCGGCGGCTCGCGCCACACCTCGTCGCTGCGCCGGGCGATCTCCCTCAGCACCGCGTCGGGCAGCAGGTCCGCGAAGCCGCCGCGGTCGGCCGGGGCGTCCTCGCCGCCGCCCAGCGCGGTCCGCAGCTCGGTGGTGGACGGGCGGTGCGCGGGATCCTTGGCCAGACAGCGGACGAGCAGGGGACGCAGCGGCTCGGGAACCCCGCTGAGGTCGGGCTCGCCGTACCGGACGCGGTACAGCAGGTCGGTGGGGGCCCCGCCGCCGAACGGGCCGACGCCGGTGGCGGCGAAGACCAGCACCCCGGCCAGCGCGAACACATCGCCCGCCGCCGCGTGTTCCAGGCCCGCCGCCTGCTCGGGAGACATGAACGCCGGCGTTCCCACGGCGTTGCCGACGTTCGTCAGATGCTCGTCGCCGAAGGCCCGGGCGATGCCGAAGTCGATGATCCGCGGGCCTTGCGCCGTCACCAGGACGTTCGACGGCTTCAGGTCGCGGTGCACCACCTCGGAGCGGTGCAGCTGCTCCAGACCTGCGGCGAGGGAGGCGCCGAGCATGCGCACGGCCGGCTCCGCAAGCGGGCCGCCCGCCTCGACGGCCGCGTCCAGCGGGGGGCCGAGGACGTACTCGGTGGCCAGCCACGGGGTCGGCGCCTGGGGGTCGGCGTCGACGACCACCGCACCGTGACGGGCGCCGATGACGCGTGCCGCGTCCGCCTCCAGCCGGAAGCGGGTCCGCAGCGTGGTGTCCGCGGCGAGACGGGTGTGCAGCGTCTTCACCGCGACCGTGCGGCCGCCCGCCGAATGGGCCAGGTAGACGGTGCCCATACCGCCCGCACCGAGGCGGGCGAGGATCCGGAACGGCCCAACGGTGTGCGGGTCGTCATGCAGCAGTGGGGAGATCATGGCCTCAGCGCTCTTGCCGGTCGTCGTACGGGAGTGGGGAGATCATGGCGCTCAGCGCTCTGGGGAGGGGAGTGCGGCGGCAAGCACCTCGGCCGACTGACGGGACAGCGCCTCGACGACCCGGCCGGGCAGCGACACCGGCTCCACTGAGGCGGTCAGCGCGCCGTACGCCGCGCCCGGCAGCAACTCGGCCAGCACCCTCGCCGGTTCGGGCCGGCCTTCCGGGTCGCGCGAACGGCACGCCGTGACGATCTCCCGCAGGCCGACGGGGATCTCCTGCCGCTCGGGCACGGTCTGCCCGGTCGCCGCGTACGCCAGCACGGCACCCAGCGCGTAGACGTCACCGGCCCGGTCCGCCGGTCCGCCCGCCGCCAGTTCGGGAGCGAGGCAGCCGGTCTCCAGCACGGTGGCCGGTACGGGCGCGTCCCCTGCCACCGCGGTCGCGCGGGTCGCGCCGAAGCAGCCCAGGAGCGGCCCGCAGGCGGTCAGCAGCACGCCCGCCGGGCAGACCCCGCCGTGCACGACGCCCAGGACGTGCGCCGAGGCCAGGGCTTCGGCCAGCGTGCCGCCGACCGTGCGCACCAACGCCTCCGGCAGCGGCCCGCCGTACGCCGCCAGAACAGCCGGCAACGGCAACACGGGCCGATAGGGCGACGAGTACCAGGGAAAGGCCGGCGACCCCCCGACCTGGGCAACCGGCCAGAACCCGGGCTGAACCAGCCGAACCGCCTGCTGCGCCTCGGTCGCCCACCGCGCCGGGTCACCACCGGCCGGCGGCAGGCACACCAGCACGGTACGCCCGCCGTCAGCACTGCGCGCCAGATACCGACGCTCGGGCACACCCCGGCTCCCGTCGGCATCCAGCCGGGCCAGCACCACAAAGTCCCCGATCCGCACAGGATCGTCCTGCCGCAGCCTCTCCACCCGGCTTCTCCCCCGTCAGGCTCGTCAACAGACGGGAGCTTATATACGGCGGGAGCGGGGGGTGGGCAGGGGGGACCTGCATGCGGGCCAGGGGGCGGCCGGTGCCCGTAGCGCACGCTCTGGCCCGAGTCGTCGAGCCGCGGCGGCGGGACCATCGTCCGGTACCGCCACCGCACCATCCGGTCCCCCCGACGGCCGGCGTACTGCCGCCTCCCGGCTACGCGCCCACGCGGCGGCTCTCCAGTCCCACGCCCAACGGCTGCGCGCAAAGGCCGCCGCGTCGTCCTCGACATCTCCTGCGACGGGCACCGTCCGGGCTGAGCACGGAGGTGGTCGCGCGAAGCCCTGGTCTTCCGGCCGCTCGCAGATCGGGAGTTCATCGGCATTTCAGCGCCTCCCGCGAGAGTGGCAGGCAACGAACCGAACGACCCGTCGCGCACCCATGTCCTTGACACCTGTCCGTACGTGCACGTGGTCGGTGAACGAACGGAGACCCCGATGGACGACCTGTTGCACAAGCTGGTTTCGGCAGTCATCACCGGTGCGCTGATTGCCCTGGTGGGAGCTCTCAGCGTGGCCGTACGCAGGCGGCGGGTCGCCCGGGAGGAGGCCGCTGCTCCGGCTCCGGTGGAAGACCGCAGCCAGACACTGCTGCGTCAGGCCCGGCAGTTGGACGACAGCCGCGATGAACTGGCCGCTCAGGGCCGGCAGACGGAAGCCCTGGCACAGGCCAGGGAGGCTGCCGAGCTGTGGCGTGAGCTCACCCGGGTACGACCGGGGCGCTTCCATGTGGAACGGCGGGAGGCGCTGGGACGTCTGAGCGAGCTGCTGGCTGCCCTGGGCCAAGGTGACCAGGCAGCGCAGGTCCGCCAGGAAGCCGCCGGGCTCTCCTGAGGACCGGACTCTCCTGAGGAAGCGAGGGAACCGCGATGCCTGCCGCCATCTGGACCGGCCGAAACGCATATCCGGAGAGGGTTGCCGCCGACATGGCCGCAGCGCTGAGGGACGAACTCGGCCTTGCGGAGCCACCGTCGGCCGTAACCTTGCCGGCCGAGAGCGCCGGTGTGCCGGCCGGGAGCCTGCTGCCGCCGCGCGAGCGCTTCAGCGGAATGCCCGCGCCGACGTACTGCCTCGTCCATGTCGACTCCCCCGCGCCCAGGGGCTTCGAACTGCGTGCCTCGGTCATGAGCGGGCGCTCGGGATTCCGCCGAAGTCTCGGGCTGGGCCCGCTTCTCTACGCCGTGCTCCTGACGACGCGGGTTCCCTCCCGCATCGAACTCGGTCTCGGCCCGACCCGTGGCTCCTCCCCCTGGGAAGGAGATGCCACGATCACGGACCGCCTGAACCGGGATGCCCAACTGCTCGACCTGGCCCGTACTCTCACACCCGCCACGGCCGGACCCGACCGGCACCACACCTGGCAGGTGCCACGACGGCTGACGATCGATCCACACCCGCACGGTGCGGTTCTGCTCGTCCAGACCCTGCACCGCCCCACCGCCCACGCCTGGTCCCTCGGCGCCCCTCTCGTACTCGACGTCGCCGCCGGCATCGAAACGGCGCTCGGGTAGCGCCCTACGCGAACAGCGCCACGAGCCGTGACGGTTGGCCGGACGACCCGGCGAACCGTCACGGACCATGAGGCTAGTTGGTCGGAGAGACGTAGCCGCTGATCGTCATGCCCCAATACGAACTGTCCCCCACCGCACCGCTGTAGGGACCGTCGTGGTGGGCTGCGGAGGTGGAAGGATCGTTGGTGACTTCGTTGCCGCCGATGCTCTCGATGGTCCCGTCGTCATTGACCGCCGTGACGATGGCAACGTGATCGGCGTATCCGTTGCCGTTGTAGTTGAAGACGACGGCGTCACCGACATGGGGATCCGGGTGCAGCCCCGCACCGTACTGTCCGAAGCTGCCGGCCGCCGGGGTCAACCCGCTGACGTTGTAGCCCGACTGCGCCCAGACCCACGACACGAAGTCGGCGCACCAGTTCTCCGGCGAGCCACCTGCGCCCGTGCAACTGGAGTTGTAGCCCTGTTCGCCCGCGCTGTTCGTGTCACAGGCATGATGGTCGAGATTCGCGTTCGCGACCGTGACGATGTCGTCGGTCGTGGCCGACGCCGTGCCTGCGCTCACTATGAGGGCCGGTACCACCAGCGCCGCTGCCGCCATGCCCCTGACAATTACGTGACGCGCCTTCCGGGTTGCCATAATTCACCTCTCCGTTTCAGCTCTCTGATTCAGCTCTCTGTTCCAGCGAATGCGGACGTGATCGCGAGTCCGCTTGCGCGCGCACCTCGAACACGTCACGTAGAACGGTAGGAACGCCCGATGGAATCGCTGTGAAACGGTGAATCCGTTACTCCTGCCGGGTCCTGACGCGGGCAAGCATCAGTTCTGAAAACGAGAATCGCCATGTGCAGGCGCGGTACACGCTGACGGAGACCGACCACGGCCATGTCTGGGGCGCCTGCGCCCCCGGGAGCACTCACCGGCCGCAGGACGACGCCACAGCGAGCAAGGCATGTCCGATCGTGAATTCACCAAGGAACCGGACGCCGAAATGGCGACGGTTGGGTAATTCCTTGCACCCGATCGGACGCATAGCGTCTACAACGTATCCGTCGGGTCGGGCGCCCATGCCGGTGAGGTCCAGAACTCCCGTATTGCGCCGATCTGTCGGGATTACGGGCACCGAGCTTCCCGTCGAGCTTCCCCCGACCTTCTTATCTCCCTCTCGCATTCCGCTTACTGTCGATTTACCGTCGACTTACCTCAGGCTTTACGACATATGATCCATTGCATGTCTCCCGGAGCCCCGACGGAGAGATAGCGGATGAAGATCGCATTCCTCCTGCACAATGCCTACGGCATCGGCGGGACAATACGCACCACGTTCAATCTCGCCGCCGCTCTGGCCGACCGGCACGACGTCGAGATCGTCTCCATGATGCGGCACCGCGAGAATCCACGCCTCACGATCGACCCCCGGGTCACTCTGGTCCCGCTGGTGGACACCCGACCGGACAGCGCCGACACACGCAACCCGCTGTACTCCCGGGCCGCGCGGGCCTTCCCGGCGGCGGAAACGCAGCATCGTCACTACAACAGGCTCATCGACGTCCGCGCCGAGAAGTTGCTGCGCCACCACGACGCCGACGTATTCATCGGCACCAGGCCCGGTCTGAACGTCTACCTCGCGCGCTTCGGGCCGCGCCGCGCGTTGCGCATCGCCCAGGAGCACCTCAGCCACGACAGGCACAGCAGATGGCTGCGCGCCGAGCTGGCCCCGCACTACAGGAGTCTGGACGCGCTGGTCACCACGACCGAGGCAGACGCCGCCATCTACCGCGCCAGGATGCCGCTGGCGGGCGCCCACGTCCTCGCCATCCCCAACAGCGTCCCCGACCCCTTGCTCCCACCGTCCGACGGCACGGCGAAGACCGTCGCAGCGGCGGGGCGGCTCTCTCGCGGCAAGCGCTACGACCTGCTCATCGACGCCTTCTCGAAGGTCGCCGCCGAGCACCCGGACTGGCAGTTGCGGATCTACGGCGGTGGGCCGGAACACGAGCGGCTCGCCGCCCTCATCGGCAGGCTCGGGCTGGGCGATACCGTCCACCTGATGGGAGCGCGCTCGCCCATCGAGCCGGAGTTTGCGAAGGCGTCGGTCGTCGCGGTCTCCTCCGACGCCGAATCGTTCGGCATGACGATCGTGGAGGCGATGCGCTGCGGGGTGCCGGTGGTCAGCACCGACTGCCCGCTCGGCCCGGCCGAAATAATCCGTGAGAAGGCCGACGGCCTGCTGGTGCCGGTGGGTGACGCGAACGCGCTCGCCCAGGCACTGTGCGAGCTCATCGAGGATGAGCCGGGCCGCCGCCGGATGGGCACGACCGCCCTCCACAACGCCGCCCGCTTCGCCCCGGCACCCATCGCCCACCGGTACGAGCAGCTCTTCGCCGCACTGCCCCAGGCCCGCGCCAAGCGGCGGGAAAGGCAACACCGCAGCATCGCCTTCCGCGTCCCGTTCCGGTGCGCGCCGTATCTGACCGTCGCGCTCCGCGTTGCCATCCGGGTGCGACGGAGAATGCGCCGAACGTCATAGCTCCGACCTGGCCTGGCCCTCCGGCATCGGGTCGCGATGAGCTCGCACTTCGTGCTGGTGCGGGTCCGTCGGGCACGGCGTCGCCGGCGGATGCCTTCGCGAGCGGGCGCGAAAATTCTGGTGAGTTCGGCGCGACAATGCGGAAGACTCGGACCGACCGGTGTGTTCTGCCAAGCGTGCCGGCCTTTACCGGCTTTATCACCCACGTTCGTGCCGTCAGCCCCTGGCTGCGAGGCGACTGTGACCAGGAACCCCAGCGAGGTGCCGCATGTCAGCTGCGATACAAGAACAACAAGAACGACCTGCCGTACAGACGGGCCGAATACCGACCGTGGTGCGGCTGTTGGTGATGGCCACGTTCGTGGTGATCCTCAACGAGACGATCCTGATCAACGCCATCCCGCGCCTGATGCACTCGTTGCGCATCACCGAGCAGTCGGCGCAGTGGGTATCCACCGCGTTCATGCTGACCATGGCCGCCGTGATTCCGATCACCGGCTGGTTCCTGCAACGGGTCACCACCCGCCAGGCTTACGCCATCGCGATGGGCGTGTTCCTCGCGGGTACCGCTCTGTCAGCCGCCGCACCGTCCTTTGAGGTGCTGCTGCTGGGTCGGATCGTGCAGGCCGCAGGCACGGCCGTGATGATGCCTCTGCTGATGACCACGTTGATGATCGTGGTGCCCGAGCACGACCGCGGCCGGGTGATGGGCAACGTCACCCTGGCGATCTCGGTGGCGCCCGCGCTCGGACCTGCCGTGTCCGGGCTGATCCTGCAAGTCGGTTCCTGGCGCATGCTGTTCGTGGTCGTCCTGCCGATCGCGGCTCTGGTGACCCTGTTCGGCATGCGCAAGGTGGAGAACATCAGCGAGCCGCAGGTGAGTTCCATCGACTGGCTCAGCGTCTCCGTGGCGGCGCTCGGCTTCGGCGGCCTGGTGTACGGCCTGAGCCTCCTCGGTGACACCGGCGGCAGGGTCGGGCTCGGCATCGGCATCGTCATCGCCGGGGTCGCGGCCATCGCGGTCTTCGTGATCCGCCAGCTCAAGCTGCAACGCACCGGCGTACCGCTGATGGACCTGCGCACCCTCAAGCATCGCGCCTACGGCCTTTCCCTGGCCCTCATATCCATCGGTTTCCTGGCGATGCTCGGGGCGATGATCCTGCTGCCGCTCTACCTCCAGAACGTGCGCAGGCTCAGCCCGCTGGAGACCGGCCTGCTGGTCATGCCGGGCGGCCTGGCCATGGGCCTGCTGGGACCGATGGTGGGAAAGCTGTTCGACCGGTTCGGCAGCCGGCCGCTGGTACTGCCCGGCTCGATCGGCATGGTGCTCGCGCTCGGCGGTTTCACCCAGGTCTCGATGACGATGCCGTACTGGCAGGTGCTGGGACTGCACGCCCTGTTGATGGTGAGCCTGGCGGCGACGTTCACCCCCGTCTTCACCCTTGGCATGGGCGCCCTTCCCCCGCATCTGTACTCGCACGGCAGCTCGATGCTCGGGACGTTGCAGCAGGTCGCCGCCGCGTTCGGGACCGCGCTCGTGGTGACCGTGATGTCCGCGCGCAGCGGTCACCTGGTCGCCGACGGCATCGCCGCCGTACCCGCGCAACTGAGCGGCATGAAGCTCGCCTTCGCCGTCGCGGCCGCTCTCACCTTGGTGACGATCGCCGTCGCCGCGAAACTGCCGCGCCGGATCGCTGCCGCCGACACCCAGGACCACGACAGCGCCGCGGACCAGCCCAGCGGATCATGAGGGCCGGGTGCCCCGCCCCCGAAGAGAAGGCTCCGCTCCACGAACGTCGGCCTTGAGCCGAATCCACGGCGAACCCGGCTGCGAGCCTTTTCCCGGGGGTTACGTCAGCCGGGGGGCTACGTCAGATCGGCGAGGAGTCCGTCCAGGGCCATCCTGAGGGCTTCGGAGTTGGCCGCATCGAACCAGGTGGTGCGGATACGTTCGTTGTTGCCGCCCGGGGTCTCGTGGTCGGCGGCGAATTGGTGCAGGGAGCGGGTCTCGTCGCTCAGGGAGCGGCCGATGCCCTGGAAGAGGCCGCGAACGTAGCGGTCGGCCTCGTCGGGGGCGATGCCGTGTCCGGCGGCCCACGAGGTGAGCGTGGCCAGATAGGTGTAGTGGGCGGTGAGCGTTCCCGTCAGCGCGGAGAGGACGTTGAAGGCGTCCTCGTCCGGGACGGGGAGCGCTCCGCCCAGCTGCCCGAAGAGGGAATTCACCTCCGGGTGCGAGGGGTAGGTCACCGTGACGGAGCGACGTTCGCGTATAGCGGGCAGGGGGATGGCCCGGACCAGCGGGGCGTCAGTGGCGTCAGTGGCGTCAGTGGCGTCAGTGGCGTCAGTGGCGTCAGTGGCGTCAGTGGCAAGTATCCGGCGCAGCTCGTCGTTGCCGACGCCGGCCATCACGTTGACCACGATCCGGTCGTGGTCCACCTTCAGCCCCGCGAGTGCTTCGTGCCGGTCCTGGCGGCGCACGGCGATGATCACCAACTCGGAACGGTCCACCACCTCCTGGTTGTCGGCGCACACCCGGACGCCCTCGTAGCGCTCGGACAGCTCCGCGGCAGTGCGGGCTCCCCGCGGGGAGAGGAAGACCTCTGGCGACCCACCGTCCCCGTGACCATCGCCGTGACGCAGGCCCTCCACGATGGCTCGGCCGATCTCGCCCACTCCGATGATGCCGATCCGCTTCACTGTGTCTGCCTCTCTGGTCGGTGGTGTGCGTGACCTGGTGTGGTCCGGGTCCACGGCGTTGTGTCCGTGTCAGTGGAGTCCGTGCCTCCGACACCACAGCGCCCGAGGCGCGCCCCCCAGCCCGTCCGCGTATCTCGGGGCGGGGTGCGCCTCAAAGCGATGTCGTCGGGACGCTTCCTTCCGTTTCCTCACGTTCGGATGCGAAGCCGAACGAAGGTGACATCATGTCAGTCGCGGTCTTCGGTGGCCGGTGACGGGGACGGCAGCGTCGACGTCGCTGAGGTCGCCGAGGTCGGTCGTGCTCAGGCGCAGGGTGCGGGCGGCCAGGTCAGGGGCCGCAGCCGCCTGCGAATGGGCGGGACCATAGGCGCCGGTCATACTCATGCAGCCAAAGCCGAGCCGGGAGACCGCGGAGCCATCGGACTCCAGCGCGGTGAGGTCCGATGGCTCCTGTGTCACTCCACTCCCTGACTCCGCTCCGTCACTCCGCCAGGGCCGCGCGCAGGAACGCGAGGATCTCCGCCCGGGCTGCCCCGGCCTGCTGCTCCACGCCGGGCATGGCCAGGAACGCATGCTGCGCGCCCGGGTATTCGGAAAGCCGCACCGGCGTCCCGGCCGCGCGCAGGCGTTCCGCGTAGCGGCGGCCGTGATCGGCCACCGCATCGTGGGTGGGCACCACCACGAGCGCCGGCGCCAGCCCGTTCAGGTTGTCGGCGTACAGCGGCGAGAGTGCGCGGGCGTCGGTTCCCGGCGGGACGGCGAGCCGCTGGACGAGCCGCAGTAGCGGCAGGGCGGGGGTCGGGCTGTATGCGTACGTGGCGATCGAGGGGTAGTCGAACATCGTCTCGGTCACCTCGACTGCGGGATTGACCAGCACCTGCGCCGTGAGCTCCAGGCCGGCCTCCCTGGCCCGGATGGCCGTCAGGGCGCTGATCAGCGCGCCGCAGCTCTCGCCGAAGACGGCCGTGCGCGCCGGGTCGACGCCCCACTGTGCGGCATGCCGCACCACGTGCCGGAGCACGTCCCAGCCGTCATCGGCGGCGTTCGCGAACGGGCTGTCCGGGGCGACGAGGCGGTGCTCGACCGAGACGACGAGCGCGGGCAGTTGGGCGGCGAGGTGGCTGTTGGTCCAATCGCACTGCACCGCCGTACCCACGAAGCCGCCGCCGTGGACATGGACCACGAGCGGCAGGTCGGTCCGCGCGGCGGCCTCGCCCTCGCCCGTCGACGCCGGTCGGTACACCCGGACCGGGAGGTCGCGGCCGGGCAGCGCGATCTCCTGCCAGTCGATCGCGGCGCCGGGGTCCGGTTCCCCGATGATCGCCCGCGCCGCGCCGGACGCCCGGAAGCGGTTCTCCGCGTCGCGGTAGGCGAACAGTTCCTCGGTCGTGATCGCCGAGAAGTCCGGTAACGGCGGCCGCTGCGCGGCGGTGGTCTCGCTCATGTCTCCTTCTCCCCCCGGCTGGATGCCGGTGTGTCGTTACGGTCGGGCAGCACGTTGCCCTCATTATGCACGCACTGCGTGCAACGGCAAGTGCATAGGTTAGGCTGAGTCCGGACGGGAGGGGCGAAGGGGCAAAGGGGCGAACGAGAGGGGCGAAGGGGCGAGATGACAGGCCGAAGGCGATGGTCGACCGAGGAGATCCTGGACACGGCGGCGGAACTGCTCCGCACGGGCGACGCCGAGTCGTTCAGCGTGCGCAAGCTCGCCGCAGCGCTCGGGACCGACTCCTCCAGCCTCTACCGGCACTTCCGCAACAAGACCGAACTGCTGCGCGCGGTCGCCGACCGGATCCTCCTGGCCGCCATGGACGGCTACCGCCCCGAGGGCGACTGGAAGCAGCGCATCACGGCCCTGGCCCTGCGCCTGCGCGCGGCTTTCGGCGAGCAACCCCAACTCGCCGCGATCTGGGGACGCTATGCGTCCGGCGGCACCGGATCCCGGCTGGTCATGGAGGAGCTGCTACAGGCCCTGCGGGCGTCCGGCCTGCCCGATGAGGAGATCCCTGCGCGCTACCACCGCATCGTGATCCTCCTCGCCGCGCTGATCGCCTCCGAGGCCGGCGTCAGCACCATCACCCCCGAGGAGTACGAACAGGGCATGGAGCAGTTCCGCGTCGCGGTACTCGGCGCCGACCCCGAGCGCTACCCCGCCCTGGCCCACTTCGCCCGCGACGTCCGCCCCCTCGGAGCAGACCGCCGCGCCGCATTCGAAGAGATCCTCGCCGCCCAACTCGCCCACATCGAGGCCCAGATCCCCTGATGTGCCCGCACGGCGGGCTGGTGACGGCACGGGCGGGGCTTGCCGGTGGTGGTCGCCCGGGTCGGCGGGGATCATGAGGGCAGCCCCAGGACGCCTGTGACGACGAGACGGACGAAGCAGCCCCACGGAGGAGAGGCCGCCGCCCCAAGGGACACTGCCCCGGTCGGCTGCACCGTCCCTCTTTCTGAGTCGATCACGTACCGTCGATACGTGCGGTCGGGGCGACTCTGAGTGCTTCGATGCGATCACTGCGGACAAGGAGTTCGGCCAGTTCTTCCGAACACGCCACATACGTGGAGGTCAGATCCCAGTCGCAGGCGACGACCCAACTGCGGTCCGCGGGCCACCAGTGCTCCGGCCCGCCGTACTCTTCGCCTGTGTGGGCCCTAACCGCCTCCAGGGCAGTGAGCGAGGACTTCCAGACGATGGGCTCTTCATCCCAGAGACTTTTGGCAAGCTCATAGCTGAAGAAGACCGCTTGGCCCGATGCCGTGGCATCCGACAGAATTCCCACAAGCCCCCGTCGGGTATCCGCATCGGCTTCCGCCCCAGTGGTCTCCCACTGTTCCCCCACGGGCGGATTCAGCATCTCATGCCGCAACGGCCCACCACTTAGTTCGCCGTGAAATGGGGCACCGGAAGCCTCCGCCATCTCCCGCCACGTCCTCCGCAGCCCAGGCACCTCCTCCAGCCACCAAGAGTGGAAGACACGTACGTAAGCCGGGAAACCCTCAGGAACAATCTCGGTAACGACATGCTGCCGCACATCGACTTCCGGCGTCAGCCGCTCGCGCAGCCAGGCCAGTTCCTGCGTGGGGTCCGGTTCGGCCACGAACTTATTCGTCATCTCCGTGTTCTCCATCATCCGAGATCAGCGGGCGGCAATCTCGTGATCGTGTCGGTAGATGTCCAGCGCCGCGAGGTGAATGGACATCTACCCGTCTCTCTCGTCCTGCCAGAATTCCACGCCGGAGCGGTCTACTCGGGACCAGATGACCTCTGGCTCTTAGGGATCTGGATGTAGTAGAGCCTTCCCCTCTTGGTGAGCCCGAGCTCCAGGTCACCGTGCAAGCAGTCGACCGGATATTGACTTGCAAATGCTTCGGGCTCACCTCACCGGCCCACTACGTCACGGTAGTCGGCTCCGGGCACAGACACATCCAGCGTCCCAGTGCGCATGAATCGCGACGTGATCGGCATGGCTCACGCATCCTTCTCAAGTGCCTTCACCAGTCGCTCAAGACCGGCGATTCCCTGCTATCGGGGAATTTTTTTCCGAATGACAGGGCCGGTCCGTGATCGCCATCAGCAAGAGGGCACCCAGCAAAGCGCACATGCTCCGGCAAACCTGTGCCAGGCGGCGCCGAAAGTCAATGGGTTCCTGCTGGGCGGCCGCCGTCCAGGAACCGGCGAACGTCAGCGGCAAGAGCCGACGAGCCGGATGGGCGCCTTCCGCCGCCCGCAGCGCCGCTACGAACGCAAGCCGGAGCTCTTTCACGCCTCCGCCGGCATCGCCGGAACCTCATTTGTCATCGACGTCTCGGCAGATAACAGCACCCACGACCGATCCAGGTCAGCGCCACTCGGGCGGAATGTTCGCCATCTGCTTCAGTAGGTCCCAGCCCTGGAGCTTTCGCTTGCACTCCTCCAGCGAATCGTGCCACTGGGCGCCGTGCCTCACCCAGTATCCGCGGTAGTTGCGCAGGCTCATGACGCTGGCGTCGCCGACATCGGATTCATTGCCGCAGCAGGGGCATATGAACGCCGTCGGCCAACCGCCCTCCCAGAACAGTTCGTCGTCGTATCCGCAGATCCGGCAGATGGTCTCCGTGTCATCCTCCATGCTCACCTCGACCGCATTCTATTGATCACCACCAAATGCAACGAGCTCTTAAATTCTTGCCGGACGGGACGGCGAGCTTGCGTGCGATCTCGGGAACCAGGACGATGTGAGGCCCGCAGGGATCGCTCTACATGGTCGTGTCGCCATCAACGGCCGTTCTCCAGACGGATGATGCGCGTTCCCGTTGGGTGACCGACTGAGGTATTGGACAAGTCAGTCTTGCCACGCAACGGGAAAGCGCTCCTCTCCCAGGTCGTCATCCGGGAACCGCAGGAGACCTACGCCTCAGGAATCCTCTTCAGGTATCGATCCCAAATCCAAGCCTTCCGGAAAGGGCCGTCCCCGCTGCTGTCGTGCTGCGGCTCGTCGAAGACGACCCAGTAGGCCAGTTCCCCTTCCCTTGCGAGGGAATGCTGCACGGGCTCGGGGGCACTGAGATCATCGATCGTTCCCTGGAACTCAACCTGCCACGGCCCGTCCCATGAGGGGTCCTGGATGACCGTTACGCGAGTGCCTGGGGGCATGCAACCTGCTGGCCACTTGTCACTCGACGGGGAGTCGGCAGGAGGCTCGAAAGTTCCGTCTCCGGAATGCGGCTCGTTCGGGTTGGACTCGGTCATCATGTGCACATCCTGCCATATGCAGACGCTGGCGTCCGGAGACTGTTCATCAACTTCTGCATTTTCACCCAGCACTTCGGTCTTTGAACTTGAAATCCTCAGCCGCTCTGGTCCGCGTATTGTAAACGTAGTGAATTTCGATATCGTCCACAAATTGCTCCATCTTCACCCATCCATCCTTGGCCGGCCACCTGGGGTCTTTCATCTCCAGAGGAAGTTTGTTCCCGTATTCCGGGTATTCCTTCACGAGGTCCATGGCCCGCTGCTCGTTCTGGCCCCCAGCCGATGTGCGGCCTGTTGAACGAGCTTGGTTGAGAGCTGTGTTGAGACCTTCCCCGAGGCGGCCGGCGCCGTCGGCCGCGGTGTATGCGCCGCTGACTATCAGTGAGGTGCTTGCAGCGATCGCGGGAGCACCGGCCAGGCAGCCGACGCCAGTGATGCACAGGCCACCACCCCCGATATCACCCGCTGATCCGCCGACCATCATCCCGGCACCCACGCCGGTTTCGATGAGTCCTGCCCAAAAGTCACCGTTGGTCAGGATTGCCTTGCCATAGTTGAAGACTGTGCCGGCGGAGTTCTTCAGCCAATCGGGGACCCAGCTGTCGTCCCCTTGCTCTGGGTCATACTTCTCCAGCCACTCTTCCTTTATCTTCTGCCACTTGGCTTCCTCCTTCCGCTGCTTGTCAAGGGAAATCTTCTTGGCTTCATCGGCAGCCTTATCGGCGGCCTTGGAATCCTTGCCGGCCTGTTCGGCGTTCTTGCGTGCCTTCTTGACCGCGGTCCAGGCGTTGGCGGCGGACCCAAGAGCCAGGTCGTACGAGCTCTGCGCGCGCGTGGCGGAGTGGATGGCGCCGGCCGCCGCCTGGTTGGCGTCCGCCTGGGCCTTGCGGGCGGTCTTTGCCGACTCCCTGGCCCGGGCGGCGGAGGCTTCGGCTTCGTTCGCGGACTTCTTGGCCTGGGCGGCGTACCGCTTGGCTTCGGCTTCGGAGGACTTGGCCTGCTTGGCGTACTTGTCTGCATCCGCGGTGGCCTTGTCCGCAAGGGCGGCAGCGCGCGCGGCTTCCGCGGCGTGCTTCTGGGCGGTCGCAGCGGCGCCGGCCCCTTCGGCGATGAGGTGCTGCACATCGGCGACATGAGTCGCGGTGAGCTTGTCCCCACGCGCTGCCTGATACTGCCCGGTCTGGATGAAGACGTGCATGAGCTCGGGCGGACCGGCCTGGGCGATCTCGGCGGCGGCCTTGAGCTCGGGACCGCCGATGCTCATCAGCTGCACGGCGCGGACCTGCTCGTCGGCCTTGCGGGCCGTGTACTGGCCTTCAGTGAGGAACTCGGCGAGTTTCACCGGTGACTCGCTGTCCAGAGCGGTCCGGGCGGCTTTTTTGACCTCCGGTCCACCGATGCTGGAGATCTGCACCACGCGGACTTGGTAGTCGGCGGCTGCGGCCTGGTGCGCGCCGGTGGTGAGGAATGCGTGCACCTGCTGGGCGTCACCCTCCAGTGCCTTTTGGGCGGCCTTGCGGACGCCGGCCGACTTGGGGTCTTCCGCCAGGCGTTCCACGCGGGCGCGTTCGTCCTGCTCCTGGGCTTCGTGCAGGCCGCTCTGCAGGTACTTTCGGATGTCGTTGTCCGAACCGGCGAGTGCCACCTCGGCAGCGGTGCGGTTCCAGGGGCTACCGGTCTTCATGAGACCGAGTGCGACCTTGCGGCCCTTGACCGCCAGCTCCTTGGCGTCGGCGCCGGGCTTGGCGGCCTCGGCCGACAGACGCTTGGCCTCGGCGTCTAGGTCCTTGGCCTCCTTGGCCGCGCGAGCCTGTGCATCCTTGCGCTCGTCGTCCGCTTCCTTGAGCTCCGTGGCCTTCTCGACACCGGCCGCGGTGCGGGTCTTGAGCTCCTCGGCCTCGACCTTGCGGGCCAGGTCGTACGTGGACCGAGCCTTCTTCACCGCGCCGGTGGCCTCGTCGGCGGCTTCCTTGGCCGCCTTGGTGTGCCGCTTGGCTTCTGCTGCGGCCTTGTCGGCTTCGCCGGCGTGCTTGGCCGCCTTCTCCGCCTCGTCCGCCGCTGCATCGGCGTGCTCGGCCGCCTTGTTGGCCGCGTCCCGGGCCTCATGTGCCGCGCGGGACGCCCGGTCGGCCAGGCCGCCCGCCTGGTTGGCGGCGCGGGTCGCCTCGTGGGCCTGGCGGCGGGCCGCGGCAGCAGCCTGCTTCGCCCGTCGGGCCTGTATGCCGGCCTGATCGGTGTACCCACTGGCCTCGCTTGCCGCATCCGCGGCCGCATTGGCGTGCGCCCCGGCAGTGGCTGCCGCGTGGGCCGCGACACCGGCCTGGGCGGCGGCTTCGCCTGCCTGCTGGGCGGCGTCGGCCGCTGCATGAGCGCCCTTGGCGGCCTCGCGTGCCCGCTGGGCGGCCTGGCGCGCGGCCGATGCCTTGCCGGCGTCCGATGCCGCGTCCGCCGCGTGGATGCGTGCCACCGATGCCGCCGTGGCGGCGCCGGCCGCGGCGGAGTCAGCCTGGGAGGCTGCACCGGCCGCGATGCGGGCCGATCTGTTGGCTGCCTGGGCAGCGTTGATGGCCTGCTGGGCGGCACGGGCGGCCCCACGTGCCGCGTCGGCGGCCCGGCCGGCGGCGTTCGCCGCGCGGACGGAGTCCTTCTTGGCCGCCGCGGTCTCCTTGGCGGCTCTCTGCGCGGCCTCCTTGGCCAGCTTGGCAGCCTCCACTGCACGGGCCGAGGCGTTCTTGGCGGCCTGGGTCTCCCGTTTGGCCTGGGCGCCGGCCTCCTTGGCCTGCCGCGCCAGCTGCGCCACCGTCGCACGTTCCTGATCGCGCGAACGGGCCACGTACTGGCCCACGTTCAGGAATTCCCGGACTTCCTCGACCGAGCCGTCGAGGACGGACTGAGCGGCCTTCTTGGTCGCCGGGCCGCCGATGCTCATGATCTGGACGAGCCGCACCCGGTCGTCGGCCTCGTCGGCGGTGTACTGACCGTCGGTGAGGAACTTCCGGACGTCCTGGCTGGAACCGTCCAGCGCGGCCCGCCCTGCTTCTCGGAGCTTTGGCCCGCCGATGCTCATGATCTGGGCGACCCGGACCCGCTGGTCCATCTCCAGCGGCGTCTTCCAGCCGTCCTTCAGGAAGCCGCGCAGCTCCTGTGTGGTGCCGTCCAGGGCCTTCCGTGCTGCGGCACGCACTTTCTCCCCACCCACGGAGGAGATCTGAACGGCGGTGACCTGCTCGTCACCTCGTTCGGCGATGCCCTTCTCGGAGTCCAGGAAACGGCCTATGTCCGTGTCGCTTCCCATGAGCGCGGCCTCTGCCGCCGCCCTGACGCCAGGCCCGCCATCTATCCAAGCCGCTACGACGCGGCCCCGGTCGGTCTCCGGAATCGGACTGACGATTCCTTCACCGCCCTCTGTGCTCTTGTCCGTGGCAACTGCCGGGCTGGGCCCGACAATTCCTGCCATGAGTGCCAGCGGCAGGACGCCCGCACTCATGCCGCGTATGCCACGCGACCAGGACTTC
This sequence comes from Streptomyces natalensis ATCC 27448, assembly GCF_000935125.1. Lineage (GTDB taxonomy): Bacteria > Actinomycetota > Actinomycetes > Streptomycetales > Streptomycetaceae > Streptomyces > Streptomyces natalensis. Next base: position 338,647 of record NZ_JRKI01000034.1, read on the forward strand.
CCCGCTCTGTATGAGCGGTCACTGCGCCTCACGAAGCAAACCCTTCTCGTTGATTGTGGACCGCCATTAATGGCGCGGCATGCGTATCCGGCTCAATCGACAGTGATGTCAGGGGAATTGGCAGGTTCAACGCCGCCCCAGGGGATCGATGCCGAGAGCCGTACGCCTTCCCACTCCGGGATATCAGAAGGTCATGGTTGCCCAGAAATCGGGCATCGTTCTCGATTCGTTATAGGGCGGGTATTGGTGGACTTGCACCAGTTCACAGGTGATACGTTTTCCTTCGCCCTAAATCCGGGCAATACACGCGGCCACCACTGTCACCGCACACCGTCGGGAAGGAATCTCTGGTGATACATCGCGCACGCACGGCGCTGCTCGTCGGCGTTATAGGCACTGCGACGGCCCTCGCGGGAGCCGCCACCATCGCCGCTGCCCAGGCGGCCCAACCGCCCGTGAACGCCGCTGCTCAACAGGCATCTGCCGGTGACAGGCCGCCGTCCGCGGTGGAGGACTTCGCTTATCCGAACGCGGCGAAGCTCCTGAAGGAGAAGGGCATCAAGCTGGTTCGGGGAGATGGTCACATCGTGTTGAGCGAGTGTGTCGATGCCAACATTCTGGTGCGGACAACGAGCACCAGCGCCGACAATTTCAAGTACTGCTTCAAGGCCACCGGGAAGAAGGGTTTCCTCACCCTGGAGGTTCCCGAAGTATTCTCCGTCGACTCCAAGGGACCGGCTTTCCAGGCCACCGTCACCTCCGAGGGCAAGAAGAAGACGGTGCACGTGAACGAGGGCGCCTCGAAGCCCGTCGGAACCGGTGACATCAGCCCGGGTTCGAGCGGAAAGCCGGCGGTTCTGGTCGAGCTGCGCGTCAACGGGTAACCGAGCGGCCTCCCCGAGCAATTCGGCCCGTGAGCCACAACCGTCCGGCGGCGGTTGACCGGCCGATGCAGGTCACGCCAACCCCAGCTCTTTTTCTGCGTATGAGGAAACAAAACGTGTTCAACAGACGTCCACGCACAGCGTGGGTGACCGGCCTCCTTACCGCTACCGTCGCGGCCGGCGCGGTGACCGCCGCCTCCCCGGCCCAGGCCCTGGAAAGCGGGGGCATCAAGAACAGCGCCCACACCTTCGCCACGAAGCTCGATATCGGTGACGGCAAACGCAGTTGCTCAGGCGCGCTGGTCGACAAGCAGTGGGTGCTCACCGCCGCCAGCTGCTTCGCGGACGACCCCGACAAGGGATTCGCGATAGCCGAGGGTGCACCCAAGTGGAAGACGACCGCCACGGTCGGCAGCACCGATCTGACGAAGAAAGCCGGCACGGTCGCCGACGTCGCCGAACTGGTCCCCTATAAGGGCCGTGACCTGGTGATGGCGAAACTCGCCAAGCCGGTCGCCGGCGTCACCCCCGTGGCCATCGGGACCGGCGCACCCGAGCAGGGCGAGGAGTTGAAGGTCGCGGGCTTCGGCCGTACCAAGTCGGTGTGGGTCCCCGACAGGCTGGCCGACGCCGCGTTCACCGTGGATTCGGTGCTGAGTGGCTCGATCGGCATCAGCCCCAAGACCCCGGCGGACGGCGCCGTATGCAAGGGCGACACCGGTGGCCCAACACTGCGGGAGACCGCTGGGCGGGTGGAGCTGGTCGGCATCAACAGCGCGTCCTGGCAGGGCGGGTGTCTGGGGACCGATCCGTCGGAGACCCGCAAGGGCGCGGTGGACACCCGGGTGGACGACCTCAGCACGTGGATTCAGAAGGTCAGTTATCGTGCCCTCTTCCCCAAGGCTCCCTGGGGGAAGGCGACCCATATCGCCTCTGGTTACTTCACGGGCGGTTCGGCCGGCGGCACGCGGCACATGGACATGATCGTCCGCTGGACCGACTCCGAGGTCACGCTCTACCAGGGCGGGGACGACAAGGATCCGTCCCATCCGTTCGTCGCCGAGTACCAACTGGGCAAGCCGCTGAAGCAGGCCCCGAAGACCAACTGGCAGTACGTCAAGGAGATGACGAGTGCCGGCTTCGGCGACGGTACGGACGGGCTGGTGGTGCGCTGGGTCGACAGCGAGATGACGCAGTACACCCACGTGGACACCAAGGGCTTCCACAACGAGAAGAAGCTCGTTGCACCGGTCAAGAAGGGCCCGTGGACGCACGCCAGGCAGATGACCGCCGGCCGGTACACGGCCAATGCGCAGCGCGATGACCTCGTGGTCGTCTGGGACGACGGACGGGTCACGCTGCACCCCGACCTGAACACCAACGGCCTGGCGGACAAGGCGAAGAAGACGCTGGTCAAGAAGAACACGACCACCTGGCCCTACGCCACGCAGATCGCCGCCGGCGAGTTCACCGGGAAGAAGACCGCGGATCTGCTGGTGCGCTGGGTCGATGGCGAGACCACCGTCTACCCGGGTGTCGACGCCGCAGGACTCCACGGTGAGATCAAGATCCGGCCGCGAAAGTCGCCGTGGATCAATGCCACCGTGGTGACCGCCGGGGCATTCGTCGCCAACGAACGGCCCAACGACGTCATGGTCCGGTGGAAGGACGGCTCGCTCGGTCTCTACCCGGGTGTGGACGCCGCCGGGACGCACGGGGAAGTCAAGCTGACCGGCTGAAGCGGCAGTTGTCAGGTCCGGAGTCGTCAGGTCCGGAGTCGTCAGGTCCGGAGTCGTCAGGTCCGGCCGACCGGCACGGTCGGCCGGGCCTTTCCCGGACCGGGGGCCACGCCCCGACCGACCTCGTAGGTACCCCTTCCTGCTGCCAACCCGTCCCCGTCAACAAGAGCTTCATGAGACGAACGAGACACATGAGACGAATAGCTTGGGTGCGCGCCGCGGCCCTGGGCCTGTGCGCCGCAATCCCCTTCACCGCCCCCGCGTCGGCCGCCCCGGCTCCCGGCAGCCCACCGAGGCCCTCGAAGGCCGCCACACCGGAAGAGGTCCGAGAGGCCAGGGAGGCCGAGCGCTACTGGACCCCGGAACGCATCCGCACCGCAGTCCCCGTTGACGGCACGGACAGCGTCCAGCGCAGCCCGGAGGACGGCCGACGGAGCGCGCCCAGGCCACCCGGCGGCAGGCAGAAGCGCTCTCTCCAGGAGCCCAGCCACACCGTCGACGAGGGTATGGCCACCGTCGGGGTCTTCCTGATCCGCAATGACAAGGACGAAGCGACCCCGAACCAGTTCTGCACCGCCGCCTCGGTGGCCTCACCGACCAAGAGTCTCGCCGTCACGGCAGCGCACTGCCTCAAGAGGGCCTCCGGTCGTAACATCGCCTTCGTTCCCGGCTACCGTGCCGGTGGCTCGGCGGCCGGCCAGGCGGGCGAGACCCCGTACGGGATCTTCCCCGTCAAGCCCGGCAAGATCTGGATCGACGGCCGCTATCTGCGGTCGACGCCCGACGATGACGTCGACGTCGCGTTCCTGCGCGTCGGCCCCAACGCGCAGGGACAACTCCTGGAGGACGCCACCGGCCGCGGCAACACCCTCACCAAGGTGAACTCCGCCGACCTCGCACGCCCGGGCATCACCGTCGTCGGATACCCCGGCGGCCAGAAGACCCCGCTGCGGTGCACCAACAACACCACCGCCTTCCAGGGCCGGTTCATGGAAATCAAGTGCGACGGCTTCCGGGCCGGCGTCAGCGGCGGACCGTTCCTGGAGAACTTCGACGGCACCCGCGGCAACCTGGTCGGCGTCATCGGCGGCTACAAGACCGGCGGTGCCTACGACCACACCTCCTACACCTCACAGTTCGACGACGACGTCTTCCGCCTCTACCACCAGGCCGTCAGCGACGCACCCGCGGACACCGGCTCCGGCGCCTCCATGGGCACCTCCGGCACCTGGTCGCACGCCAGAGGCATGACCACCGGCCGCTTCCACACCGCCTCCGTACGCAACCACACCAGCGACCTGATCGTGCGCTGGTCCGACGGCGAGGTCTCCCTCTACCCCGGCAACGGCAGGTACGGCTTCGGCAAGGACATCCGGCTCGTCAAGGACAAGACCTGGAAGCAGGCACGGCAGATCACCGCCGGCGACTTCACCGGCAACGGCAGCTACGACCTCCTCGTCCGCTGGGCCAACGGCCGAGTGACGCTCTACAAGAACGTCAACGAAACCAACAAGCTGAAGAACAAAGTCGACCTGCGGGGCCCCAACGGCACCTGGACCCACGCCGTCGCGATGACCGCCGGCCGTTTCGGCGGGGGCAACACCCGCAGCGATGACCTCGCCGTGGTCTGGACCGACGGTGAAGTGACGCTCTACCCCAATGTCGACGCCAAGGGCATGCACGGCGAGCGACAGCTCATGCCACCACCCGACCGCACGTGGCCCTACGCCCGGGACCTCGCCGCAGGCAACTTCCGTTCGACGACGGGCGACCAGGACCTCTTTGTCCGCTGGGTCGACGGCGAAGTCACCGCCTACGAGGACCTCGCCCGCAACGGAATCGGCAAGCGGCGAAAGGAACACCGCCTCCGGCCCCACAACTCACCATGGCGCAAGGCCACCCTGGCCACCGTCGGCGCCTTCGGCGGCCCCGACCGCCAGGACGACATCGTCACCCTGTGGACCGGAGGCAAACTCACCCTGCGCCCCGACAGCACCACAGCGTCAATGGGCCCCGAACGCATCCTCGTCAGTCCATAGAACAGAACAAACGACCAGGCACCCGCTACTCCAACTCCAGCACCAGTACCAGCACCAGCCAGATCCAGGACCCTTGGGAGATTCCGCATGTCCCACATGCCCGTTGCCCCACCGCCACCGCCGCCGTCGCCCAGCTGGTCCGCTCCACCCGGCCCGCAGGCCGTCCTCCGCTCGCCGGTCGGGCTCTCGAAGGCCGTGGTCATCCTGCTCCGCCTCGTCATCGTCACCGACCTGTTCGCGCTGTGGCAGGGGAACCACTCGTACCGGCTGGTCGGCAGACTCATCGACGACGTCGGCTCCGTCACCTCGCGGGAGATCAACGAAGCGGACCACCTGTACCAGACGTCTGGGATCCTCCAGGCCGCGGCTACCCTCGCGACCGCCGTGGTCTTCATCGTCTGGTTCCACCGAACCCGCGTCAACGCCGAGGTCTTCGCCCCCGATCACCAATCGAAGAAGCGCGGCTGGGCGATCTGGGGCTGGTTCGTGCCGGTGGTCAACCTGTGGTTTCCGCGACGGATCGCCCTCGACATCTGGACCGCCGGCGCCGACCAGAACTCCCGGTCCACGGCGTTGCTCAACTGGTGGTGGGCGCTGTGGATCGTGGACCTCGGCTTCGGACGCCTCGCCGCCCAGCGCTATGCGAAGGCCGAGAGCCCGGAAGAGATCAAGGGGGCCCTGGCCGGGCTCATGGCAAGCGATATCTTCAACATCGCGGCCGCCGTACTGGCCATATTCTTCGTACGCCACCTCACGCGTATGCAGCACGAGAAGGCACTGCGGGGGCCGACGGTCTGACAACAGCGCGGCGTTCGACAGCACCGGCGAACGGGCCGCCGTCAGAACTGCATGACGACCTTGCCGAACTTCCCCGGCCCGGCCAGCCGGGCGTAGGCGTCGGAGTAACTGTCCAGCGGGAAAGCCGAGTCGACGGGTACCCGCAGCCGGCGCTCGGCCAGCAGCGGGACGACGCTGGTGCGCACCGTGGCCGCGAGGAGCGTCTTCTCCGCCTGGGTGCGGCCTCGAATGGTGGTGCCGATCAGCTGGGCGCGCGCAAGCATCAGGTCGAACATGCGCAAGGGAGCCATCGTCCCGCCCTGGACCCCCACAACGAGGATCTTCCCCCGGGCACGCAGCAGTTCAACCCGCCGCAGGCACTCCTCGCCGCCGACCAGCTCGACGACGACGTCGTACGGCGCCCGTCCGCCCTCCTGACCAGGGACCACCGCCTCTACGGTGCTGCCAGCGGGTGCAAGTTCCTTCACTCGACCATGCAGTTCGGTCCGGCGCACACTTGCCACGACATGGGCGCCGGATGCGGCGGCCACCTGCACCATGGCCGTACCGACCCCGCCGGCAGCTCCGGTGACCAGCACCCGATCTCCTGCACGGACCCCCGCTTGGACGACCAGCGCGTCCCAGGCGGTGCTGAACGCCTCCGGGAAACCTGCTGCTGCCTCGTGCCATGACAACCCCGCGGGTATGGGAAGCAGCACGTCAGCGGGCACCACGATCGTCTCTGCATGGCCACCCCCACCCACGAGGGCCATGACCCGGTCACCGACGCTCACTCCCGTGACGCCGCTCCGACCTGCTCGACCTCACCGGCGATTTCCAGCCCGGGGATGTCGGTCGGCCAGCCTGGTGGCGCCGGATAGTCACCCCGGGCCTGCTGAAGGTCAGCCGCGTTGAGCCCGGCGTCTCCGGAAGCTTGTCGAAGGTGTCGGGAAGGACGTCGAGCAGACCCCAGATCTGTTCGCCGGTCCTGACGGCCGGCAGCAGCCGGCACCTCCACTGTGGCGACACTTCGGGACGGTGGCGGAGCCGGTGCACAACCGGGTGCTCTCACACATGCCCCTCGCACCGGCGGCACGTCGAGGGCGCGGTGCTCGGGGCTGTGTGGGGCGATGTCGCCGTGCTTTGGTTGCGCTGCTGGGCGGAATGTTCAGGGAGACGTGTTGCGGCAGTCGCAGGTGGGCACCGGCTCGGAATGAGCCGGTGGGCTGACCGGCGCCAGATGGTGGACCCGGGCCGGCGGCAGGTTCCCCAGCACCGTCTCCGTACGGAAGGTGTGCCGGCGCAGGATGCGGCGCAGTGCGCCGAGCCCGGCGAGGGTGCGCTCGCGGTCGACTCCGTCGGCGAATGCCCGGCGTATGGTCTCGCCGCCCACGTATCCGAAGAAGGACATCGTGCCGCCGGGCCGCAGGGACCCGAGGAGCCGGTCGAAGATCTCCTCGGTCGTGCGGGCGTCGAAGTTGGCGAACGGCAGGCCGCACACGATGGTGTCGTAGGAGCCGAGTTCTTGTTCCTGGATCAGGCCCGTGCGGATGCGCAGTCTCGGATCGTCTGCGTAGGTCTGTCGCAACAGGTCGGCGAAGCGCGGGTTGGCCTCGATCAGATCCACGGTGTCCAGTCGGCCCAGTGAGTCGGTGATGTAGCGGGTCACCGCTCCGGTGCCGGGCCCTACTTCAAGTACCGCGCGGCTGCGGCCGGGATTCGGGATCATGTAGCGGGTGAGGGCTCTACAGAGCCGGGCACTGCTCGGGGCGATAGCGCCCACGTCCTGACGGGTCTTCGCATATTCCCGGAGGAAGAGCGTTACTTCGGCCACGCGCCATCCATTGTCTAGTGCTTGCGAACTTGTCGAGGTGCCAGTGATGACACCTCCTGAGACGCCCGTCGCGGCGGCATCGTGCCGTGCAGTGTGCCCTTGAACTGGTAAACAACCGATAAGAGATGGGTGAGATGTTGTGAAGGAGATGTGTCGGGGCTCCTCACCCCGGCACGCGGTGCCGTGCGGCCGGGAGCCCCGATGCCCGGTAGGACGTGAGCGTCGCCCCGGTGGGAGCTGTCGGCGACGCCCTGCACGGTCGTGAACCGCCGGGGTCACGCAGGTCCGCACAGGTCCACGACAAACCGACTCCAATCGCCACACACCATGCGATAGCTGCTGATTTCCGATAATTGGCCGCTCATCAGCCCACTTTCACCCGCGGCCACAGACAAAGAAAAGCCAAGCCCTTCCGTCATGCGTTGACGAACCCTCCGGTCACCCTTACGTTGCATCTCGATCGAACGGAACTAGATTTCCGCATTACGGAATAGATTCTCATGGGTGCCACAGGCCCCACCGCGCGGGCGCCCCGGCCCCCGCGCCCGCAGAAGGAGCGCCTCCATGAATCTCGCTCCACTGGAGATCAACAGGCTCCGCGTCCACGTGGTCGCCGGTCCCGCCCGCCGGCGCCGTGCCCGCCCGATCGGCGCCTGAGAGATGAGACCGGCTCCCGGATCCCGCCTGGGGCCTCCGGAGCCCGCCGCTTTCGCCCTGGCCGGGGAGACCGTGCTGCCCGAGGTCTCCAGGGCCTGGCTCCGCGTCCTGGCACCGCCTCCCCCACGGTTACCGCGGCCGTCTCCCGGCGCCTGATGCCGTACGCCGGTTCCTGATCGGCGTACCGGACCTGGTGATGCGCACGTTCTAACGCGCACGTTCTGACGCTCACGTCCTGATGCGCACGTCCTGATGCGCACGTCCTGACGCACACGTCCGGACACACACCCACCCCGCCCCCTTCACCCCACCCCTTGCCCGACCGACGCCGCGACGATCAAGCACGGCGCCCCTACCCGGAAAGACTCGCATGCCTACCACTCTCGATACGGGCAACACCGCATGGCTGATGGCGAGTACCGCCATGGTGCTGCTGATGACGCCCGGCCTTGCCTTCTTCTACGGCGGCATGGTCAAGACCAAGCACGTGCTGGTCATGCTCAAGATGAGCTTCGTCTGCCTGGCCCTGGTCACCCTGCTGTGGCTGGCCATCGGCTACAGCCTGGCCTTCGGCAAGGACATCGGCGGCTGGGGCCTGATCGGCTCCCCTGCCCACTGGATGATGCACGACATCGGGATGACCAGCCTGAACGGCTCCATCCCCACCGTCATCTTCTCCGCCTTCCAGATGGCCTTCGCCATCATCACCGTGGCCCTGATCAGCGGGTCCATCGCCGGTCGCGCGACGATGCGCGGCTGGCTGTGGTTCGTCGTGGCGTGGACCCTCTTCGTCTATGTGCCGATGGCGCACTGGGTGTTCGCGCCCGGCGGCTGGGTCACCGCCCACCTCGGCGCTCTGGACTTCGCCGGCGGTATGCCGGTGGAGATCAACTCCGGTGCGGCCGGCCTCGCCGTGGCGATCGTGGTCCGCAAGCGCAAGGACTTCGAGCGGGAGACCATCCGGCCGCACAACCTGCCCCTGGTCGTGGTCGGTCTCGCGCTGCTGTGGTTCGGCTGGTTCGGCTTCAACGCCGGCTCCGCGCTGCAAGCCGGTGGCAGCGCACCGATGGCCTTCCTCAACACCCAGCTCGCCGCGTGCGGCGCGATGGTCGGCTGGCCGCTGATCGAGAAGTGGCGGCTCGGGCACGTCGAGATGCTCGGTGTGGCGTCGGCGGCCGTCGCGGGCATGGTCGCCATCACCCCGGCCTGTGGTGAGGTCTCCCCGATCGGCGCCCTGGTGATCGGCTTTGTCGCGGGCGTGGTCTGCGCCTTCGCGATCAACCTCAAGTACAAGCTGCGCTACGACGACACCCTGGACGTGGTGGGCGTGCACGGCTGGGGCGGCATCGTCGGTGTCCTGGGTATCGGCCTGTTCGCCACCTTCCAGATGAGCGGCAAGAAGGGCCTGTTCTACGGCGGTGGCATCGACCTGCTGTGGCGCCAGGCCGTCGGCGTGGTGGTGTGCGCGGCCTTCTCCTTCGGCGTGACCTGGCTGATCGCCCAGGCCATCGAGAGGACGGTCGGCTTCCGGGCCGCCGAGGTCTACGAGCATGTCCCCGGTGCGGAGGAGGAGCAGGCGTACGACGACGAGACCATCGCCGAGATCCGCCGGCGGCTGGTGCAGGCACGGGTCCCGGTCGCCGTGGGCACCGGTGGCGCGGAGGTCGGTTCCGGCAGCGCCGACGCCGAGCTGCTGGCCGAACTGCGGGAGGTCCTCCAGCGACGGGAGCAGGAGAAGTGACGTCTGCTCACCCTCAGTCCGTCGAATCGAGGAACTGACATGTCCCACATCTTCGACACCGGCAACTCCTCCTGGCTGCTCATGGCCGCGGCCATGGTGCTGCTCATGGCCCCGGGACTGGCCTTCTTCTACGGCGGCATGGTGAAGACCGGCCAGGTCATCGCCATGCTCAAGATGTGCTTCGGCTGTGTGGTGCTGGTCAGCATCATCTGGTTCGCGTTCGGCTACACCCTTGCCTTCGGCAAGGACGCCGGCGGGCTCGGGCTGATCGGCGGCCTCGACCACGTCTTCATGTCCGGCATGGGCCTGGAGAGCCGCACCGGCGACATCCCCACCGTGACCTTCTCGGTCTTCCACATGTCCTTCGCCATCGTGACGGTCGCGCTGATCAGCGGCTCGGTGGCGGGACGGGCCAAGATGAAGGGCTGGCTGGTCTTCGCCTGCGCCTGGACCCTGCTCGTCTACGTCCCGATGGCGCACTGGGTCTTCGCGCCGGACGGATGGGTGTCCCAGCAGCTCGGCGCCGTCGACTTCTCCGGCGGTACGGTGGTCGAACTCGCCTCCGGCGCGGCCGGCCTGGCACTGGCCGCGGTCGCCGGGCGGCGCGAGGACTTCGAGCGCGAGCCGATCCGCCCGCACAACCTTCCGCTGGTCGTCATCGGCCTGTCCCTGCTGTGGTTCGGCTGGTTCGGCTTCAACACCGGCTCCTCCCTCGGCGTGCCGGGCGCGGCGGCGATGGGCTTCGTCAACACCCAGTTCGCCGCCGGTGCCGCCATGGCGGGCTGGGCGGTGACCAGCTACTGGCGCACCCGCCAGGTCGGTCTGCTGGACATCAGCATGGGCGCCGTCACCGGCATGGTCGCAATGACTCCGGCCGCCGGCGACGTCACCCCGTTCTGGGCCGTCGCGATCGGTTTCCTGGCCGGTCTGACCTGCGCCTTCGCGATCAGTTGGAAGTACCGCTTCGGAGTCGACGACACCCTGGACGTGGTCGGCATCCACGGCTGGGGCGGGCTGTTCGGCATGGTGATGGTCGGCCTCGCGGCAACCGGAACGATGACCGGCAAGAAGGGCCTGTTCTACGGCGGCGGCTGGGACCTGCTCGGCAAGCAGCTGGTAGCCGTGCTGGTCATCGGGCTGTTCTCGTTCGCCATGACCGCGCTGATCGGCAAGCTGGTCGACCTCACCGTCGGCCTCCGCCAGTCGCACGGCGCCGAGGAACACGAACAGGTCTACCAGAACGACTGGGACGTCCAGTTCAAGGAAATCGCCGACGCGCTCCGCGGCAGCGGTGTCGACGAGGGCGCGCCCGAGCCCGACGCGAGCGCACTGCTCGACCAGGTCCGCCACATCCTGGCGGCCGACCCGGAGCAGCTGCGGGACTGATCACCTGAGGACCGGAACCCACCGTGGGCTGCCGCCTGAGCCATGGCTCTCGCGGTGGCCCCGCCGGTGGGCCGCCCACTGCCGCGTCACCGACGCCGACCCCTCTGTGCGCTTCGCCTACGAGGTGACGGCGACACCGCTCGCCGTGCCCATCTCACGCCGGCTGAGTCCAGGCCGAACCCTGCCGGCGCCACCGACGGGCCGGTCACGACCGCGAAGCCAGCCGCCAACCCACGTGCCGTTGAGGGTACTTGTCACCCCGTCATGTGGTGGCAATCCGAAGTCGAAACGCTCCCCACTCTTCCCGCCGTTGACGCGCCCACGCCAGGATCTGCGTCAACGGCCGAGTCGGCCCCGTGCTCGCCGTAGGGAGGAGAACGCATGAGGCTCCACCGGCATCGACGACGGCTCGGACGAGGCGGAGAACTCGGCGGAGGCAACTGCCCAGTTCAGCGAGGCCCGCACCGCCCCCGGTGTCGTCGCCCCCGGCGCGTACGGCGCCGCCTGGCAGCAACTCGGTCCATGAGCCACACCGCAGGCGGCTGGGACCACGTCACCAAGAAAACGTACGACGCCGACGACCGTACCTCGGGCCCTGGGCTTCACCAAGCTCATCGATTCTCTTGCGCACACCCGGAGGACCCGCACTACTCCCGCTGACCGCCTCCCGGCCCGGTCGGCCTCGCCCGACGGACCAGCATCCCTGGCCCGACCTCACCGGAAAACAGATATCAGCTCACGAACCGTCCTCTAACATGGGAAAAATAGGCCCATGAGAGGTGGGCGCCATGTGGTCTGCCGGAATCACCTGGAATACCGAGGGCTACGAACTCGCCTGCGTGCACGACGACGGATGCCGTGTGCCTCCGGTGGAATTCCGGGCCAATGACGTGCAGGGAATTGTTCGGTACCTTGCCGAAACGTGTGGCGCCGATGTCGCGGTCGTGGTGGACAGTACGAACGGGCTCCTCGATGGGCCGCTGCGCAACGCCGGCCTGTGTGTCCTGCGGGCCGACCCATGGAACGTTCCGCCGCGCCCGGACGACGGCTTCGTTCCAGCCCTGGAACTGGCACGCTGCGGGGCGGTGGCGCGTGGATGCTTGACCGAGACCGATGACAGCGCCGGCGCACTCACAGGACGCGAAGGCGAACTGCGCAGGGTAATTGCGGCAAGTTCTTCGGCCGAAGCCGCGCTTGCCGGTCGAGGTCTGTTGGTGACACGTGGCCCCGGCGCCGCTCGCAGGGTCGCTCTGACCTTCGACGACGGACCCGCCCAGCCGTACACGGACCGCGTTCTCGACGTCTTGCGGGACTACGGCGTGCCCGCGACCTTCTTCTGTGTCGGGCTGCATGCGCATGCCGACCCCGCCTCGGTTGCGCGGATCGCGGAAGCCGGGCACTCCGTCGGCAACCACACCTGGTCACACCCCTATGTGCCCGACCTGGCACGCGATGAACTCCTTTTCCAACTGGAGTCGACGAACAGGTCGATCGCGGCCGTGACCGGGGCCGTTCCGCGCTGTGCCCGGCCGCCCTACGGGGCGAGAACCCCTGAAACCCTGGGCTGGTTCGCGGACCAAGGGATGACCACGGTGCTCTGGGACCGGGATTCGGGCGACTGGGCGGCGCCTGGCATACCGGCCATCGTGGACAACGCAATCGCCGGAGTCACCAGCGGCTCCGTGATCCTCATGCACGACGGACCAGGCGACCGTTCGCAGACCGTGGCGGCGCTGCCTCGCGTCATCGAAGCGCTGGTCCAGGATGGCTATGAACTCGTCACCGTTGATCGATTGCTCGCTGGTGACTGAATGACGCGGCCGCCGCACCGGCCGCCAGAACGCCATGTTTCACCCTGCACCACCGGTGGGAGACAACATCGGTACCACTCCACTACTGCCAGTGATACGAAGACTTCGCCCGGCGAGGGACTGGCAGAGGCGCTCGGAACCATCCGACGATCAAGGAGCCTGCGTGACCCCGTCCGTCCGGAAAGCCGTACGCACTGCGGGCAGCGACCACTCCGGGACGGCGAACTCCTTCACCGCGCACGCAGCAAGGAACTCGCCCTGGTCTTACGGGAGTTCGGCCACGGCCGGATGACCGGCCACGGGGATCCACCCCTGCACACCCTGCACGGTGACCGGCCACAGCAGCTGTCCGCTCCGTTCCGCACAGTTCGCCAGTTCCACGGACTTCTTGGAGGTGCCATGATCGTTCTCGGCCTGGTAGGGCGGCCCGACGTCCCGCTGTGCCACGATGCGGCAGCCTGTCTCGTGATCGACGGCAAGGTGGTCGGCGCGCTGGAGCAGGAACGCATCAGCCGGCGCCGCCATGCCCCGGGCGAGGGCCCGGAGGATGCGGTACGGGCTCTGCTCGACGCGCACGGAGTGCACCCGTCCGAGGTCGAGGCCATCGGCTACGCGTGGGCGGACGCCCCCGACGGCGCGTTGACGCCGGAGAGCGACATCCCCTGCGGGGTACACGTCAGCGACCGGTTAACGGCCACCATTCTGCCGACCCTGGCCGACGAGCTCGGCACCCAGGACATCATCTTCTTCGACCACCACCTGTGCCACGCCGCGCAGGCGTACTACCTCAACCCGTACCCGACGGCGGACGTCCTGGTGGCCGACGGGTGGGGAGGCGACGGCTCGACCTCCCTCTTCCACGTCGACAACGGCCGGTTCCGCCTGCTGGAGCGTTACGACAAGTGCTGGTCGCTGGGGATGATGTACGGCGCCGCCTCGGCCTACGCCCGGCTCGGCTGGTGGGGCGCGGGCAAGCTGATGGGGCTCAGCTCGTACGGGCGGACGAGTGACCTGCGGTTCATGACGTTCGACGCCCAGGACGCTTCCTTCCGGCTCGACCGGAGGCTGCGCGGCTCACTGGCCACCGCACGGGACTGGAACCGGCTCGGCAGCCAGTGGTTGGAAACCTATGAGACCAGCGTCTTCCCCTTCACACCGTCGTCGGCGAACGCCTTCGACTACGCCCCGTTCGCCGCCGATGTGCAGGCCACCGTGGAAGAGCTGGGGTTGGCGATCACCCAGCGGCTCCGCCGGCTCTCCGGCGAGGACACCCTGCTGCTCTCGGGTGGCGTCGCGCTGAACGCCCATATGAACCGGCGGATCGCCCTGGAGAGCGGGTACGCCCAGGTCTCCGGCACCGTCGCGCCCAACGACGGCGGGACGGTGTTCGGCGCGGCGATGCTCGCCGAGGCACTGCTCGGCAAGGCACCCCGGCCGCTGTCCGCCGAAGAACCACCGCCGATCTTCTTCGGGCCGCCGGTCTCCACCCGGATGATCGAGGATTCGTTGGCCCAGCAGGGCGTTACGGCCCGCGCGCTGGACCCTGAGCAGCTGCGCAAGCACACGGCGGAGTCCCTGAGCCGCGGCGAGGTCGTGGCCTGGTTCGACGGCCGCAGCGAGTTCGGGCCGCGGGCGCTGGGCGCACGCAGCCTGCTGGCATCGCCCAGGGAGAGGTCCGCGCTGGACCGGCTGAACAGGGTCAAGGGCCGGGAGGCATGGCGCCCGGCCGCGCTCTCGCTCACGGCGGACGGCTTCCGCGGCCTCGGCATGGAGCCGCCGGTGAGCGGCCTGAGCGACTACATGCTGTGCATGCACCGGGTCGGCGAGGCCGAGGCTCCGCAGGCGGTCGCCGGCGTCCACGTCGACCGCACCACCCGGGGGCAGTACGTGCCGGACGGCGACAGCGGCTTCGGTCCGCTGCTCGCCGCGGTGGGCGAGGACTCGGGGCTGCCCGCGGTCATCAACACCTCGCTCAACACCAAGGGCGAGCCCATGGTGCTGAATCCCGATCAGGCCGTCGGGCTGCTGACCGCGTCGCAGGACATCGACCAGCTGGTCATGCCACCGTATGTGGTGAGCCGGTCCTGACAGCCTGACCAGGGGAAACCGTTGATCACACTCTCTCAGGCCGAGCGCCTCGGCGATGCGCTCGGCCTGCGCCTGACGCGCTTCTCCGTCACACCCGATGGCCGGGGCCGGACCTTCTTCGCGACGACCACGGACGCGCAGCCGGTGATGCTCAAGTGGTTCGGCGCGGACGAAGGACCGCAGCCTCATGTGCTCGACTACGCCGAGACGCTGCGCCGCCGGGGCTACCCCACCGCGCGGACGATCGCACACGGCCCTGTGCCGAGGGGGCACCTCCCAGGGGTGGCTGAGGGAGGGTATGTGGTCATCCAGGAGCAGCTGTCCGGGGAACCCGCCTGGCACGGGCTGAACTCGTCCCTGCTGGAGGAGGTGCTGGCCGCCGTCGAACTCCAGGCCGGAGCCGTGACCGGGGCGGCTCCGGCCACCGCCTCGGACGGCGCGGCCCTGCTGACCGGCGTGGTCCACCACGACAGCCTGGGCTGGTGGCAGGCCGCGCGGCACAGCGGAGAGGAGATCGCCGAACTCTGCACCGAACTGGGCGCGTGGGCTCGGGCGGTGCCACCGCCCGAGCCCCGGCGCGACCTGGTGCACTTCGATCTCGGCTTCCCCAACGTACTCGTGGACGGGGACCGGCTGACCGGAATCGTCGACATGGACCAGCTCACGGTCGGTGACCGCGCCGTTGATCTCGTCTCGCTCGCCTTCCACTTCGAGCGTCTGCGTCGGCTCGGCGGGTGGCTGCCCGCCCCGGATACGGTCGGCCGGCTCGCCGAGCGTGCGTTGCGGATCTCCGGCCGGTCCTGGTGGCGGCATGCGGTCGCCTACTACGCCCTGTTCCAGCTGAACTGTTCATGGCCGCCCGATGAGGCCGTGCGGCTGGCCGCCGCGGCCGGGACCGTCAGGCGGATGATGGCTCACCCGGACTGAGGGACCCCGGACCGCCGTCGGCGGCCGCGCGGTCCTGCGCGATCATCGCGGTGGGTCCCGCCGCGAGCCGTGCGCTGTGCAGGGTGTGGTTCGCCGACTGCTCCGGCGTACCGAAGTACCGGGCGGGGTGCTCGAAATGCAGGCAGCTCAGGGACCGGTCCAGCTGCCAGGCCCGGACGGTCGGGGTGACGGAGGACACCTTCACCAGCAGGTCGTCGTCCTCCGCACCCCAGCCGTAGTACGCGCCGCAGTAGCCGCCCACCTGCTCGAAGAGCGTGCGCGCCAGCAGCAGGCTGCCCCAGTGGAACGGGGTCCGCCACTGGAGGCGCTCGCTGAGCTCCGGGTCGATGGCCGCGGCGGGCGGCCAGATCACCGGGGTGACGATCCCCAGTGCGCTGTCACCGGGCGGCTGCCAGTGGAGCCGCTCGTCCGGGTACGGGCGCAGGCGGCTGCCCGCTCCGGACCGTACGAAGCAGAACGGCCTCTCCCCGGTCATGACCGGGGCCGACGCCGGGTCGACCTGCTGGTCCACCGCCGGCTGCCCGGCCAGCGCCTGCGGCCCGCCGAGCAGACGGTGCATCCACGGCTGCCCGAGCACCCGTCCGCGGGCGAGGCCGACGGCCCGGGTCAGATAGTCGCGCCCGAGCGGCGCCAGATCGGCATCGGAGAGGTACAGCAGTGGTGAACGGGCCTGTGCGGCACCGGCGTTGCGGAGCAGCCCCGGCGCTCTGGCTTCGTCGGGGGCCCGCACCACGCGGACCCGGCGGTCGGCGTCCAGGTCCTCCGCCACGCTCAGCGGGATGTCACCGGCCGTCGCCACCACCACCTCGCACGGCATGTCCTGGGCCAGCCAGGCCGCGGTGACCACCGGCAGGAACCGACGGCCGTGGTGATCGCCGTAGAGCGGGATGATCACGCTCACGTCAGGCATCGTGCGCCTCGCCTCCCTGTCTGGGCACCAGAGGTGATGCCCCGTCGAGCCATCCGCGGCCGCACCGGAGACCGCTTCGGACATAGGTCTTGAGCAACGCGGCCTGGTCGGGGCGGACCGACTGCCGGGCCTCGGGCGGCAGGCTGGAGACCCCCAGCGTGGCCACCGCGGCAGCCCGGATCCGCCGGTCCAGCCGGTCCGCCGCGGGGTGCCGGCGCTGCTCCGGCGAGCAGCGGGTCAGCCGGGCCGCCTGGAGACCGAGCAGCAGGCAGTGGATCCACAACTCGTCGGCGAAGTGGTGGCCGAAGTCCCGGCCCACGGCGGCGGCGAGATCCGCGGGCCGGCCGTCGCGCACCAGCCGGTGCACCTGTTCCTCGGAACAGCCCAGGTAGGGCAGGGCCACCGTCCAGTGGGCGTGGCCGCGTGTGCCGATGACACCGTCCGGCCCCTCCACCCGGGCGTGGCCCTCTCCCCGGCGCATGTACGGCAAACCGCCGGGCCGCTCCAGCACCCGGCCCGTCTCCAGCGCCGCCGCGATACCCGGCTCCCGTAACGGGCATGCCGAGCGGCGCACTCCGTGCCACTCGAAGCCGGCGATGCTGTCCGTGTCGATGTGCTCCACGGGATGGGGCACGGCGATCAGGCTCATCCGGCCGGTGTGCCGCAGATACGCCGACAGCACCTCGTCGTCGTGCCGGTCCGTGCTCCCGCGGGCGTACCGGCGGAACTCCTCGGCCATGGCGACGGGCAGGCAGACGGCCTGGGTGGGGGTGAACTCCTCGGGTACACCGCGGACCCAGCCGGCACCCACCAGGGCGGCGAGCCGTACGGCTGCTCCGTTCCGGGTGTTCCAAGCGGCGTAGAAGGCGAGGGCGTCGGCCGGGTGGCGCCGCACGGAGCACCGGACCAGGTCGCGCAGGAAGGCAGGAGCCGCCACATCGTCCTGGAGCACCAGATGGTGCGTCGCTCCGGGAGTCACCGCCGCCCATGCGGCGAGTGCCGTGCGCAATGCCGAGGGCGGCCCGTCGGGGTCCGGGTCGACAACCACCGAGTCCAGGCCCAGCTCGGCAGCCAGCTCACGGGCACGGGGCAGTCTGCGCGGATGGGTCATGACGGCCGAGCTGATGCGGACATCGGTCATCTGTCGCCATCCTTCCGCGCGTCACGGCCGAAGCACGGCACGGATGCTCGCAGAGTCCCTCACGATCGAACAGGGCGAAGGGCGGAAAACGAGCCAGACTCGGGTGTTTCTTTTGACCAGTTGTTCGCGAGGGTAAAGACAGTTCCGGCGTCGTCTCCTCGACCATGCAAGACGAATGCGGAACGGAGACCGAGCATTGCCCGACGTGAGTGTGGTCATTCCGCTGTACGGGGAACACCGGGCACGGGAGAGCCTGCTGACGGTGACAACGGCCTGGCTGGCCCAGGACATGCCGTGCGAGGTGGTGGTGGCGACGGCCGGTGACATCCCGCTGAGCGTGGCGGAGGACCTGGACGCCGACCGCCGGGTCCGCGTGGTGCGGGCCCCCGACGAAGCCAGAGCGCCGGGGCTGCTCCGCAA
Source organism: Streptomyces natalensis ATCC 27448 (assembly GCF_000935125.1). GTDB lineage: Bacteria > Actinomycetota > Actinomycetes > Streptomycetales > Streptomycetaceae > Streptomyces > Streptomyces natalensis. Next base: position 357,022 of record NZ_JRKI01000034.1, read on the forward strand.
CGCCGGCGCCGCACAGGCCCGTTCACCGCTGCTGTACCTGACCGACGCGGACGTCACCCCGTTGGGCCGCGACTATCTGGGCCGGGCTCTCACTCTGGCTGCGGGGCGGGCGCTCGCTCAGCCGTGGATGCACCGGATACCGAGCGGCGCGGCAGGACCGGCCGCGGAGCGGGCCGTGGACTGCACAACCGCCGGACGAGGGCTCTACTGCTTCGTCACGGCGTCGCCGGACGGTGCGCTGCACGCCTGCGAGGGCGAGGAACTCATCTGGAAGCGCCCCAGCCGCGGCGCCGTCCGGTACGAGACCCCCAGGGTCCTGCCACCCGCCTCCGAGCGGGATCCGTACGCCCCGCGCAGCCTCCAGTGGCGGGCGCCCTACCACTGGGGAGGTCTGTTGCTCCAGCAACGGACCTTCACCGAGGTCGGCGGCTACTGCCCGCGGTACGCGGGCTGGGGCAGCGAGGACGACGACCTGCTGGTGAAGGTGGCGGCGCGCACCTCGGTGATCCGCGGCTGGCAGGCCGACCGCTCCTGGCGGTGCCTGCACTTCGAACATCCCGTGCCGGCCACCGTCACCCCCGACCGGCGGTCGAACGAGGCCCTGTACACCGAGCGGCTCGCCGCCGGGCCGGACGCCATGATCGTGCAAGATCGGGCGGGCGCGGATGATTGAGGGCTATACCGGCCGGGAGACCGTCGAGGTCGGCAGCACACTCCGGTTGCATGTGTCGACGGACGCCCCGCTCTTCCGGGTCGACTTCTACCGGCTGGGCAAGGAGCTGGATTTCCTGGGCAGTTCGGACTGGCGTACCGGCGTGCACACGCCTCCTCCGCCCCACCCCGACGGCCACCCCGGCCATGCTTCTCCGGCCGACGACTGGAACTGGCCCGAGTACGCATTTCCCGTCCCTCGCGACGGGCGACCGGGCATCCACATCGCCCGCTTCGTCGCGGGCGATGCTTCGGGACGGCCGTCGGATCCGCCGCGCCGCCTCCGGCACGCCAGTGGTTTCGAGCGGGAGTTCTTCATCGTCAGGCCGTCGTCCGCCGGCTCCGTCTCCCGCATCCTCTACAAGAAATCGACGTTCACCCGCCATGCCTACAACCGCTCGGACCGCTCGGGACTGGAGAGGGCGTGCAACCTCTACGAGAATCCGGTGTACGTCGACGCGGCGGCCGGTCCGGGAGTCGGCGCCGGTACCCCCAGGGGTCACAAGGTCAGCATGCGCCGGCCCGGCGGCATCAACGACCTCGGCTACTGGGACGCACCGTTCATCGGCTGGCTGGAACGCCACGGGTACGACGTCGAGTACTGCGGCGATCTCGACCTCCATGAGAATCCCGAACTGCTCGACGACTACGACCTGTTGCTCAGTGTGGGGCACGACGAGTACTGGTCACAGGCCATGCGCACGCACGTCGAGACCTTTGTCCGAAGCGGTGGCAACGTGGCCTTCCTCAGTGCCAACACCTGCTGGTGGCGGGTCCATCTCACCGACGGCAACACGGCGTTCGTCTCGGACACCGACCACGAGACGGATGGTGCCCCTCCGGATCCGACCGCCGCGGACCTGTGGTGGCGGCCCGCGCCCGGTGGCGTCGGCGTGCCGGAGAACGGCCTGACCGGGGTCAGCTTCCGCAACGGCGGCGTATGGCCGGGCGACTGGCCCGGCGACCGTCCCTGCCCGGGGTTCACCGTTCAGCACGCCGACCACTGGGTGTACGAGGGCACGGGGCTGGCGGACGGCACCAGCGGCGGTACTCCCGATGTGTTCGCATCCGGAGTGCCGCTGATCGGGTACGAATGCGACGGCGCCGCGTTCACCTATGACGAGCACGGCGTCGCGCGCGCACACGGCATGGACGGCACTCCGGATTCCTTCCTCATCCTGGGCATCGCCCTCCTCCACCCGCCGAACCGCGAGCCCCACGCTCTGCGGTCGGGGCACTGGGGCTACGAACCGCGCGAAGAACGGATCACCGGCCCGCGCGCCGCCACGATGGGTGTCCATACCGCGGGCGGAACGGTGTTCACGGCGGCGACGACCGACTGGCCGAGGGTGGTGGGTCTGGGCCTCGATCCCGCGGTCGACCGGATCACCCGGAACGTTCTGGACAGGCTGCGGACCCGTCGGCCCGGTGCATGATCCACACGGCCGGCTCCCAGTACGTGCCGAGGTCGCGCGTACGGTCGATGCTCAGGGGCGCCAGTCCGCCCGGGAAGACGTACTCGCCGTCATCCGGGAAGGCCATGCCCGTCCAGCTCTCCCACTCCTCCACCGTGCCGGTGATGCGCGACGACCGTTCCGAGGCGGCGGCGACGCCGCCTCCGGCCCGCACCTGGGTGCGGATCCAGGGGTCGAAGGGGGAACCGTCGTCGCGTTTCCAGGCGGCGTAGCGTTCGATCGGGGTGAGCGGGTAGCGCTCCTTCCAGGTGGGCCGTACCGGTACGAGGACCGTGCCGAGCCCGGCGGAGCGGGCGGTCGCCGTCATCTGGTCCAGCAGCACCTTCGACAGCCCCTTGCCCTGATGGGCCGCCGCGACCTCGATCCCCAGAGCGCACAGAGCGTCCGGGGACCGGTCGGCGTCATGGTCCGCGAAGGCACGTGCGATGGAGTCGTCCAGGCCGGAACCCAGCCCCTGGGCGGTGCCGTCCCAGGTACGGGGCAGGGACCGGCCCGCGCCGAGGATCTCGTCGTGCGCGTCGTCGTACAGGAGGAACTGGTATGCGGGGAAGTCCTCGAAGAGGCGCGTCCAGTAGCCGCCGTTGATGTCTCCGTGCAGGTTGTACTCCGGCACGACCCCGGCGAACTGTTCGGAGACGCGGTCCCACAGTTCCGGTCGTTCCGAGTGACGTACCACCACCGGGGTCATCGGGCCGGACTCCTCTCTGTGCGGGGGGGGCGGGCTCAGGCAGGGACGGTCAGGTCCCAGACGATGACCAGCGGCAGGCCGTCCCAGGCGGCGCGGGCCGCGTCGGCGACGGACTCCTCGTAACCGCCCGGTGCCAGTCGCCCGTTGAAGAGGGGCTCGTGACAGCCGTTCACGCTCAGTCCCGCCTGCCTGAAGGCCGCCAGATAGCGGCTGGGCAGATGGACATGGTTGCGGACGAACGCCAGGCGGCCGGGGCCTTCGGCGAACAGACACTGCCCCTGGAGGGAGATGACGAAGGGGTGCAGGTCGGAGAGGATGATCCGCCCGCCCGGACGGACCACACGGGCCAGTTCGGCGATGCCCGTGCACGGGTCCGCGAGATGCGTCAACGCCAGGCAGCAGACGGCGAGGTCGACCGAGTCGTCCTCGAGGGGGAGGCTCTCCAGCCGTCCGACGCGGTACTCGGCACCGGGAGCGTTGGCCCGGGCCTTGTCGAGCATCTGCGGCGACTGGTCCACCCCGAGCGTGCGGTGGCCGCGCGAGGTGAGTGCCCGTGTCTGCCGGCCGGTGCCGCAGGCGGCGTCCAGCGCGGTGCCGGGGGGCAGGGGGTCCAGGAGGGCATGGACCACCGGCTCCTCCACCTCGATGAACGCATTGGGCAGGGAGTCGTAGATCGCGGACCAGGCCGCGTAGCCCTGGGCGGCGTCGAGCTCACGGGCGACCTGGCCGCTGTCCCGCGCGGGTTCCTCGACGGCAGCGAGTCGGCGGATGTCGTCCAGGCGGTCCCGCAGGAACTTCTCGTCCCCGTCGATGGCGTGGCGCAGCAGGGCCAGGCCCTCAATTCCCAGAACCAGCTCTCGCCCCCGGTATGCACGGTCCATATGGATGACCCTCTCCGATCGGCGGCCCGGTTTTCTCTGCCGGTCCCCGCACTACCCCGGCACCGGGGAAAGGAAAACTCGTTCACGAGGATGCGCCGGCCGAGGCGCGCCACCCCAGCAGCCCCATGAGCTCCCGCAGCCCCGCGATCCGCGCAGCACCCGGCGGAAGGGGCGGCGCAACACCGTCGACGGCGCGGTCCGGCCGCCACAGATGCACGGCCCGCATCCCCGCGGCCAGCGGACCCACCACGTCAGGCACCCAGACATCACCGACGAACAGGGCCTCGTCCGGCCGCAGACCGCAGCCGTCCAGCACCATCCGGTAGGGCAGGGGGTGCGGCTTGCGCGCCCCCGCCCGGGCGGAGCTGACCGCCACGTCGAGCAGCCCGCCCAGGCCCACCCGCTCCACGGAACGGTCCAGGTCCCAGAACCAGTTGGAGCAGACGGCGACTCGCAGCCCCCGCTCGCGCAGCGCTGCGAGTACCTCCAACGCATCGTCGAAGAGCGCCAGATGGACGGCCTTCATCGCCTGGTCCAGCTCGGCGACCAGATCATCCAGCCGGTCCTCCGGCACGCCGCAGGCGTGTGCCCGGCGCCGGAGTCGGCCCCGTTCCCAGGCCGTGTACGCGGCCTCGCTGACGGAGTGCTCGGTGTGCTCCTCGCCGTCGCGCGGCCCGGCCGACCACTGGTCCCCCCACCGCGCGCCCTGTTCCGCGAGCCCCCGGCGGGCGAAGATCGCGCCGTGGCTGGGCGGCCACGGCGGAATCATGCGCACCAGCGTGCCGTAGTAGTCGAAGATCACGCCCCGGATACCGGCTCGCTCGGACACCCCCTCGCCGGTCACCTCAGAATCGGCCGTACCTGCGCGGGAAGTAGTCCTGCATCGTGCCTTCCCGTTCGATGTCGACGGTTGCGCAGTGCAGGCCGCCGCCGAACGGGCCCACCGCACGGAACGGAACCGGCACGATCTCGAATCCGTAGCCGGAGAGCTGATCGGCGAGCGGCAGCTCGTTCTCCTCCACACACAGCGTGTTCTCGTCGAGATTGAGCATGTTCGCCGCCAGCCACGGGCTACAGAAGGAGAGCTTCGGCGAATGCTGCCAACTGGCCGGCTGGACCGCTTCGACGATCTCCCAGTCGTTGAGCTTGAAGAACTCCATCAGCTCGGCGTCGGCGAGCCGTTCACCGCAGTGCAGCACCAGGCCCGGACGCAGCGGCACCCAGGTGGAGTCGATGTGCAGCGGATGCGTGTTGGTGGAGGTCACCGCGTGCACCCGGTGGTCGGGGAAGTGACGCCTGAGCCACTGGTAGCCGCTGCGGTTGGTGACGAACGAGAGCTGGACGAACAGGTCCTTGCCGAAACGCGCCACATCGGCCGCGTCGAACAGCGGCTCTGCCTCGGTGAGCACCAGGTCGTAGTCGCGCACCCGCGCGAGCTGCTCCTCGGTCGTCAGCTTGTTGAACACGTCCCAGAAGCCGGCGTTGTAGGAGGCGTCGGTGAGCCGCGGTTTGGGCGCCGCCTCCCAGCGCATGCTTGGATCGCCGTCGAAGAGCCGCTGGAGCACCGGTCGGTAGCAGAGGTGCTCGAACCAGCGGCTGCGGTACGACATCGTCGCTTCCAGCACCTCGTTGCCGACCGTCAGCAGCAGATCCCGGGGTGGCATGCAGCCGAACATCGAGTCGTGCGTCCACTCGGGCGTGGCGACCTGCTGGGTGAAGTCGACCGGTGTCGGCCGGTCCACCCGGATGCCGCGACGCTCCAGCAGCGCCGCGAAGTTGTCGAGCTGCTCCTCGGCCTCGGCCACCATGTCGGGAGGCATCGGCCCGTACGTGCCCAGGGGAAAGCCGTCGTCGGGATAGTCGCGGCTCACCGCGGGCTCGGGCGCCTGCACCACGGTGCCCTCGGCCCTGCCGACGACGACGTGCCGCAGCGGATCCCAGCCGTTCCACGAGTTGACCCGTACCGGACGCGCGGACTCCTCCGCGGCCGTCGCTGACTGCTTGGTCGTCACCGAACCTCCCGGAGGGTGCCCCAGGCTTCAGCCTGGGGTGGGGCTACCTCCCGCTTGCGGGGGAGAATCCGGCTTCCCGCGGAGCGGGGCAGGGAAAGCCGAATCGCCGCCGGGCGATTCGGCGTCCGCCATCCCCGCTGGTGAGGGACACTGCAAAGATCAATAAGGATCAACTGTCAGTCCTCCCGGGTAGGTTCGGGTACATGACGACACAAGCGACGACGGAGAGCGCCGGGCACGCCCGGTACACGTTCCGTGTGCGCTTGTCGGTGACGGCTCGGCGTGCACTCGAAGCGGAGTGGGACCGGTGCCGCTGGGTGTGGAATGAGTGCGTTGCGAAGTCCAGGCAGGTCCACCAGGCCGTGAAGGAGACCGGCGAGAAGTTGACCTGTGGCCCGGCTCAGCTCGACAAGATGCTGACCGAAGCGCGCAAGGTGACGCCGTGGCTGTGTGAGGGAAGCTCGGTTCCCCAGCAGCAGCTTATACGCGACTTCGGCACGTCTCGGTCCAAAGCGCTCAAGGACATCAAGGACCGGCTGCCGATGCGGCAGCGGGCCGGGATGCCCAGGTGGAAGAAGAAGCACGACGCGGCGCCGACCCTGAACTACACCCGGCGCGGATTCCGGTTGAAGGACGGGCGCCTGCACCTGGCGGGCGGGATCGTCGTACGCCCGGTGTGGTCGCGTGAGCTGCCCGAGCCGCCGTCCAGCGTGCGCGTGTACCGCGACGGTGTGGGGCATTGGTGGGCGAGCTTTGTTGTCCCCGCGCAGACCGAGAGCCTTCCGGCCACCGGCCGCGTGATCGGCATCGACTGGGGCGTCAAGGAGACCGCGACCACCACGTCCGACGAGCACGACCTTCCCCACGCCGAGTACGGGACGAAGGCTGCGGCGAAGCTGACGCGGTACGACCGCATGATGGCCCGACGTAAGCCGAAGAAGGGGCAGGCCGCCTCGAAGGGCTACCGCGAGGCGAAGAAGCTGCGGGCCGAACTGCACAAGAAGATCGCCCGCCAGCGCCAGGACACGGGCCGCAAATGGGCGAAGAAAGTCGTGACCGACCACGACGCCCTGGCGGTAGAGGACTTCCGGCCGAAGTTCCTCGCGAAGTCGAACATGGCGCGCAAGGCCGCGGACGCGGCGATCAGTGCCACGAAGAGGGCCCTGATCGAGATGGGTCGCAAGCACGGCCGTGCCGTGCACCTGGTACACCCCGCGCACACCACCATGGACTGTGCGCAGTGCGGAGCGAGAACCAAGCACGCACTACCTCTTTCCGAGAGAACGTATGCCTGCACCGCGTGCGGAGCTGTCTCGCCCAGAGACAAGAACTCCGCCCGCGTGATGCTGGTCCGGGCTGGTCTCGTACCCGGCTGGTGCTGATCGTGTAAGACCTGCCGGTCCGCCGGACCGCAGGCGACGTGAGCTAGGAATCCCCCTCGTTTACGAGAGGGAGGAGTCAAGTACTCACCCTCCGATAGGGGGACGTGGGAGGCGCGGGTGCCACGCTGCGGCAGCGTGTCGTCACCGTCAAGAGTTCCTTGGTCGCGCGCCGCAGCCATTACGTCAAAGTTCGCGGAAGTCAGAGCGCCGACCGTGTGTGCCCGGGTGGGGAACGCTGCTGGCAGCGGTCCCGGCGATCCGGCCCGGACGGGTTACGGACCGGTGGCTTCAGGCCGAAATCCCGCTGCCCTCGCGCAGGGCCCGGGCCATGCGGGGGTAGGGAGAGGTGATTGCCGCACCTCCCACGAGCCGGCCGTACACCGCCCGTACAGCAGAGGAGATGGCACGTGAGCGCAGACCGCCTGGACCTGGTTTCCAAGCTGTACCAGCCCTCGGGCTGGCCCCGGGTCCTGGAGGCCGCCTCCGGCGGGCCCTCCCGGGCCCCACTGGTGGTCGATCTCGACCCCACGACCTTCTGCGATCTGGCCTGCCCCGAGTGCATCAGCGGAAAGCTGCTCAACCAGGGCCGCTTCACCCCCGAACGGCTGGCGGCGCTGGCCGAGGAACTGATCGCCCTGTCCGTGCGGGCCGTTGTCCTCATCGGCGGCGGCGAACCCCTGGCCCACCGCGGCACCCGCGGGGTGTTACGCATCCTCGGCGAGGCCGGCCTCGCCGTCGGCGTGGTCACCAACGGCACCATGATCCGGCAGAACCTGGAGGAACTGGCTCGGTACGCCTCCTGGGTACGGGTCTCCGTCGACGCCGGAACGCGCGAGACCTTCGGCCTCTTCCGGCCGGACCGCAAGGGCCGCAGCGTCTTCGACAAGGTCATCGAGAACATGCGGCTGCTCGCCGAGGCCAAGCGCGGCGTCCTCGGCTATTCCTTCCTGGTGATGTCCCGTCAGGAGCCCGACGGCCGCACCGTGACCAACCACCACGAGGTGCTGCGCGCCGCCGAGCTCGCCCATGACATCGGCTGCGACTACTTCGAGACCAAAGCCATGTTCGATGACGACCACCACATCGTGCAGGTCCCTCAGGAGGTGCTCGCATCCGTCGACCGACAGCTGGCCGAGGCGGCGCGGCTGGAGAGCGAGACCTTCCAGCTCGTCAACTCCTCCACGCTGACCTCGCTGCGCGGCCATGCCGGACCCGTCCAGCCGAAGGCGTACCACCGCTGCCAGGTCGCCGAACTGCGCACCCTCGTCACACCGTCCGGTGTCTACGTCTGCGCCTACCACCGGGGCAATCCGCTGGCGAAGATCGGCGACGCGGTCACCGACGACCTTGCCACGATCTGGCAGGACTCCGATCGCGGCATGATCGACCCGAGCTGGGACTGCCGCTTCCACTGCGCGCGCCACCGCTCCAATCTGGAGCTGGACCGGATCGCCCGCGGCGAGGGCAGGCCCCCGCTCGCCGCGGACTACGACCCGTTCATCTGAGGAGACACCTGCTGGTCCCGAGGCTGCGGCGCGCAGGGGGTGGCGACCTCCCGGCGGACGCCCGGCGCCGCACGGGCCGGGATGACCCGGGCCCCGGGGACCGCGCCGCGCAGCGCCCGCCGCAGCCGGTCCACCGTCTCCGGCTCCTCGGCCACCGGGCACACCCCGACCAGCGCCCCGCCTCCGCCGGCCCCGCTCAGCTTCAGCGGCAGGCCGGCGGAACGGAGCGCCACGGCCCGCACCTCCTCCAGCAGCGGCACCGACATCCGCTGGAGGTCGCGCATCGCCGCGTGCGCGCTGCTCATCGCCGCGCCCAGCGCCCGGTGGTCGTGCCCGCGCAGCGCCTCCCACACGGCCGCCGACGCCTCGTCCACCCGGGCCCGGTAGGCGGCCAGCGCCGGATCGCGGGCCGCGAGCTGCGCCCGTACGGCGCGGATGTGGCCGCCGGTGTCCTTGCGGACGCCGGAGTCCACGACGATCACGGCCCAGTCCCCGGGGAACTCCAGCCGGTCCCGTACGGCCGGAAGCCCGCGCGTCCGGCCGTCCAACAGCAGCGCGCCGCCCTCGACGACGGCCAGCTGGTCCATGCCGCCGCCGTTGAACACCGCGAACTCGAACTCGTACGCCCACTGGGCCAGGGTGGTGCGGTCCGGCGCCTGGCCGGCGGGGGCGCAGGCGTCGGCGAACGCCCGGAACAGCGCCACGATGAACGCCGTGGACGACGACAGGCCGCTCGCGGCGGGCGCGTCACTGCGTACGGTCACGGCCGGCGGTCGCGGCGCCAGGCCGGGCAGCCGCTCGCGCAGGAACGCCCATACTTCCTCCCGCCAGCCGCCGCCCGGGCTCTGAGCGGCCGGTGCCCGCGGCCCCGGAGGCCCGATCTCCACCGTGGTCATCAGGTCCAGGGCCAGGCTCACCGACCGGCCGCCCAGCCAGTCCAGGTCCTCACCGGAAAGGCAGGCCCGGCAGGGCACCGCCGCTCGCACCCTCTCCATGCCGTTCACCGGGCCTGGAACCGCCCTTCGTCACGGAACGCCTCGTACATCGACAGCGCCACCGCCGTGGGCGGATGCAGCGGCGACGGAGGATCCGTCAGCGCTCGGAACTCCACCTGGCGCACCTCGTCCGGGCCGGGGCGGAGTTCGCCCGACCAGCGCCGGGCCACGAAGCACAGCGCGAAGCAGTGGGTCATATCGCCGTTCGGATAGGTGAGTGTGTGCACCTGCGGATCGGACAGGGACCCGAAGGCGACCAGGTCTGCCCGCTCCACCCGCAGTCCGGTCTCCTCCGCCAGCTCCCGTACGGCAGCGTCGGCGAAGTCGCCACCCTCCTCGCAGGCTCCGGCGGGCAGCTCCCACACCCCCGAATCGGCCCGCTGCTGGAACAGCCCCCGCCCGTCCGCGTCGAGCAGCAGGACCTGCGCGCCCGGGACGAGCAGCAGCCGGCTGCCCACCTTCTGACGCAACGACCAGATGTAGGACCCGATGTAGCCCATGTACGAGCCGCCTTCCTGGGCTCCGGGGACGACGACGCCGGACCCGTGACAGGAGGCTGTCACGCGTCTTCCTCGGCCAGCCAGCGCGGCACCGCCCGCGGCGTGGCGAGCAGCCAGCTCACGTACCGGCCGATGCCCTCGCGGACCCCGGTCCGCGCCCGCCAGCGCAGCAGCTCCCAGGAGCGCTCGACGCAGGCGTACCCCCCGAGCGGATCCCCCTCCGGCCGCGGGGTGGTCACCCGGCGGGCGCCCGGGAAGTGCGCCGCGACGAGGTCGGCCACCTCGCGCACCGATGTCGGGGTGCCCGTCCCCACGTTGACGGTCTGCTCGGCCATCTGCTCCTCCACCAGGGCGAGGGCCGTGGCCTCGGCGACATCGTCCACATGGACCAGGTCCCGGACCTGGACCCCGCCGCCGTTCAACCGCATCGGCCGGCCCAGCCGGGCCTGGAGGGTGAGCCACGGCACCATCCACGAGTGGCTGCCCGGCTTGGGGATCTGCGGATCACCGTAGACGGAGAAGTAGCGCACCACCGCATACTCCGTACGGGACGAGGCGCCCAGCATCAGCCGGGTCTGATGCTCGGCCCACAGCTTGGAGTTCGCGTACACCGACAGCGGGAACAGGCACTGGTCCTCCCGGAACCGCTGCGGCCCCTCGACGCCGGGCAGGCCGTCGCCGTACACCGCTGCCGACGACACCAGCACCAGCCGGCGGACCGGGTGCGCGGCGATCTGCTCCAGCAGCACTTGGGTGCCGCAGACATTCGCGCGGAAGGCGATGTCGGGGCGCCGGGTGCAGGCGGCCACGTCGGCGTAGGCGGCGGCGTGCACCACGAAGTCGGCGCCCCGGACCAGTTCGGCCACCGTGTCCCGGTCGCACACGTCACCGACCACCAGCCGCGCACCGGACCGGGCCGCCCCGAACAGCTCATGCGCCGGTTCCGGATAGGCGTCCATCCGGTCGAGCACGGTGACCGCGGCGCCCACCCTCTGGAGCAGCGCCGCCAGCCGGCTGCCCACCAGGCCGCCCCCGCCGGTCACCAGGACCCGCGCGTTGAGGAGCTTGCCCAGCCGCAACAGCACGGTCTCCCCGGTGCCCGCCCGTGTTCCGGTCTCTGTTCCTGTCCCTGTCCCTGTCCCTGTTCCTGTGCCTGTCCATGGTCCCTTTGACAACGCGGGCATGGTGCCCCCTCAGGCGTCTGATGCGGAGTCGGGATTGCCATGCCAGGATCCGTGGGGCCGTGCGCCACGGCCAGAACGCGTTTTCGGCGCTCTTGCGGCCCCTGGGTGCCGCCCGTACTGTCCGGATCCGGTCCCGGACGCGGGCGCGACGGGATACGGAGTCAGCTGGAGGGCGTGTGACGCGTTGTCGGTTGAGCGGTGTCGTGATGACCCACCCGAAGCGCCGTGAAGCCGCAGAGAGACTGGCCTCGACCGCGCCCCCGGGCGCCCTGCGGGTGGTCATGGACCCCGACCCCACGGGGACGCCGTCGGTGCTGCGCACGGCGCTGGCCGCCTGGTCCTCGATCGAGGACGGAGCCACCCATCAGCTGGTCGTCCAGGACGACATGGTGTTGTCCGATTCCTTCTTCGAGCGGGCCCGGCGCGCCGTCGAGGCGATGCCCGGCGCCGCACTCGCCCTGTTCGCGCTCTGGGACTCACGCAACGGGGCCGCGGTGCGGTTCGGCGCCCTCGCAGGGGCGCGCTGGGTGGGAGCCGTCAACGAGTACTTCCCCTGCGTGTCGATCATCCTGCCGCGGCAGGTCGCCGAAGGCTTCGTGGCGTACGGCCGGAGCCGGCTGGGCGGCTGGCCGGACGACATCCTCATGTACCGCTACCTGACCGAACAGTGCATCCCCCGCTATGTGTCGGTACCGAACCTCGCCGAGCACCAGGACCGCGGCAGCATCTCGGGCAACGCCTTCCGGGGGCCGCGCAGATCCGTGTCCTTCCTGCCGTCGGATCCCGCCGGGCACGAGGACACACGCCTCACCGGCCTGACGGTCGTTCCCTTCTTCAAGCAGGGCGTGGCGCAGTGTGCGGTCCGCGTCGCCGGGCCCGGGCCGCAGCGCTGGCTCCACCTGGACTGCGAGCGGTACCTGGCGGGCGCCGGAGTGCCGGCCGCCCGGCTGCGCACGGCTCCCCCGGCAGCGGGGGACGGTGACCGGGGAACGTGGCTCACCGCCTTCGCCACAGGACTGGTGGAGCGGCGCGACGGCCTCCGCGGCACCTCCGGCGGCGCAACCGCCTCACCCGACCCCGCCGTGGTAGCCGAAGCCCTGGCGACCATCGGCCCCGGCGGGATCAGCCATGCGCGGACCGAGGAACAGATCGAGGAGCGCAGGGCAGAGCTGGCCCGTACCGCCCGGGAGGGACTCGCGGCGGGACGGGAGGCGGCCGAGGACCTCGCGCGTCCGCGCAGGAACCGCCGGACATCCCCTTCCCGGCCGCGCCGCGTCGGCGTGATCGGCGCGGCGACGCCACTGGGCGAGCACATCGTGCGGGGACTGGCCGACCGCGGACACCCCGTCACGGTGCTCGGTCCATGGGGCCCCGACGAGGACGGCTGCGCTGCCGTGGCGGATCTGCGGGGCCTCCAAGAGGAACGGGACGGCGAGACGCGGCTGTCGGTGAACGTACGGACGGACGGCGACGGACGGCCTCTCCCGCACCCCGTCACGTACACGCTGCACGCAGGCGACCTGTACGGGCCCGGATGCTCGCGGCACACCCCGATCGGCCGCATGGTGTGGAACGCGCTGCGCAGCCACCCCGTCGTACTGGGCACGGCCCCGGAGCGCCCGCTTCATCCGCTCCATGTGGACGACCTCACCGACGCCCTGGGACGGGTGCTGGGCACGCCCCCTGCCGCACGCGTCCTCACACTGGCGGACCCGCAGCCCTGCACGGCTGCCGGCCTGGCGGAAGCCGTGTGCGGTGCCGTCCGGCCCGTCCCCGTCGAGGCGGACGGCGCAGCGGCCGGCGCCCCCGTCCGGGCGGTGCTCCGGCCCGGCGCGCGCCTGCCCGGCTGGTCACCCGCGACCGGCCTCGGCCGGGGCCTGCACAGCTTCGCCCAGTGGCTGGCCTACGAGGGCATCCGGCTCATGGCGGACTGACCGGCAGCACTCAGATGACGGGAGGGCGGCCCAGCCGCGTCATCCGCCACACCGTGCGCCAGCGCATGGGCTTCCGCCGGCCACAGGGCGTGCGCACCCCCTCGACGAATCCCCCCAGCCAGGCGCGCAACCCCGCCCGCGACCGGGTACGTGCAACGGTGAGCGCCGTCCACACGCCCAGGTAGAGCGGCACCAGAACCGCCGGCAAATGGCGCTTGGCCAGCCACACCCGGTTGCGTGCGACCATCCTGTGGTAGACGGCGTGGCGCGTCGGGGACGTCCAGGGGTGCTGTAGCACCAGCTCCGGCGCGTAGAGGACATGCCAGCCCGCGTCCAGGGCGCGCCAGGCCAGGTCCGTTTCCTCGTGCGCGTAGAAGAACTCGTCCGGCCAGCCGCCGGTCTCGTCCAGCATCGCCATGGACAGAGCGTGCCCGCCGCCGAGGAATGTGGTGACGTAGCCGCCGCGCAGCGGGTCCGAGGCACGCAGCCGCGGGACATGGCGGCGCTGGGTGCGGCCCCGTTCGTCAGCGATACGGAAGCTCACGATCCCCAGGTGCCGGTCCTGCTCGAACAGCTCGACCACCCGGCAGAAGTCGTCCTTGCTGATCAGCAGCCCGTCGTCGTCCAGGTCGACCACGACATCCACGTCGCCGAACTCCCGGAGCCGGGCCAGCGCCGCGTTCCGGCCACCCGCGACGCCCTCGTTCTCGGCCAGCATCACGCCCGTGACGCCGTCGGGGAGGAGTGGGAGCGGTGCGCCGTTCGCAACGACCACGATCCGGGCGGCCGGAGTGTGCTGGGCCGCGACCGACTCCAGCAGGGCGCCGAGTTCACGCGGGCGATTTCCCATCGTCAAGATCGCGACCCCGAGGCGTAGTTGACGCACTGACAAATGCTCCCATCCTTATGACTGAACTCGAAATGCTAGCCGTTCCTGCACGTCCCGTGCGGAGAGCACCGCGCGCCCCCGTGCGGAGAGCACCGCGCGCCACCGACCTGCGCGCCCGCGCCCCCATCCCCGACAGGAGGCCGCACCATGAAGCCCGAGCCCTACCGCGCCGCCGCAGGCCGCTACGACGCCATGCAGTACCAGCGCTGCGGGCGCAGTGGTGTGCTGCTGCCCAGGGTGTCGCTGGGCTTGTGGCACAACTTCGGCGACACGACCCCGCTGGACACCCAACGGGCCGTGCTGCGCCGCGCCTTCGACCTCGGTGTCACGCACATCGACCTGGCCAACAACTACGGGCCGCCGTACGGCAGCGCCGAAGCCAACTTCGGCCGGATCCACGCCCAGGACTTCCGGCCGTGGCGCGATGAGCTGTTCATCGCCACCAAGGCGGGCTACGACATGTGGCCTGGCCCGTACGGCGAATGGGGCTCCCGCAAGTACCTGCTGGCCAGCCTCGACCAGTCGCTGGGCCGTATGGGTCTCGACTACGTCGACGTCTTCTACTCGCACCGCTTCGACCCGCGGACACCGCTGGAGGAGACCGCCGGCGCCCTCGACGCGGCGGTGCGTCAGGGCAAGGCGCTCTACGCCGGGCTGTCCAACTATCCGCCGGATCAGATGACGCGCGCCGCGTCGCTGCTGCGCGAGCTCGGCACGCCGCTGCTGGTCAACCAGGACCGCTACAGCATGCTCGACCGCGGAATCGAGCGCAGCGGGCTGCTCGCCGCGTCCGCCGAGGCAGGTGCCGGCGTGATCGCCTTCTCACCGCTTGCCCAGGGCCGGCTCACCGACCGCTACCTGAACGGCATCCCCGCCGGATCCCGGGCGGCCCTCGGACATTTCCTCAAGCCCGCCGCCCTCACCGAGGAACGACTGGCCCTGCTCCGGACGCTGGACAAGGCCGCGGCCGAGCGCGGCAACACCCTCGCCCAGCTCGCGCTCGCCTGGGTGCTGCGCGACGCACGCATCACCTCCGTCCTCATCGGCGCCAGCAGCGTCGCCCAGCTCGAACAGAACCTCGCAGTACTCGACGTGGCGCCGCTCGAGGAGGCGGAGCTCGCCGGGATAGACCGCCTGCTGGGGTGAGGGCTGCCGGGCGACTGCCGGTGGCACGCACTTGGGCCGGTCGGGGTGTCCGTTGTCGCCCGTAGGTAGCGCCCCGGCATTCCGGCTCGGTTTCGCGTTCCGGCGAAGTGCTTGCGCGCAGCGGGCAGCGTGGCTGCACTTCGTGCGGCAGGTGTTACCGAACGGTCCCGAGTTCCAGAGCCGCTACGCCCGCCACGATCAGTGCCAATCCGCCGACCTGGACGAGCGACAGGCGATCCCCGAGGAGAACCACGCCTAGCAGGAGCACCTGCCGACGAAGGCAAAGCGGTAAAGATCACTCCGCCGATCTGGGGTTTTTGCGCTGGTTGGCATGGAAGCGCGCTTTCTTCTGACGATTCCCGCACGTGTTCATGTCACACCATTTACGGGTGCGACTTCGGCTGGTGTCGAAGAAGGCGGCTTGGCAGGTTGGTGATGCACACAAGGCCAATTTTCCGTCTCGTTCGCCTGCGATGATGCTGATCGCGTCGGCGGCGATCACGCTGAGGGCATCTTCCACGCAGGAAGCCGAGCTGAGCCGCCATCGCCGCTTACCCTCGGGCGTCAGGATCGCTGCGGCCCGACCCTGAGCACTGCGGTCATTGATGACGTGGACAGCAGATGCAGGGAGAGCGTCCTGGATCGCGGCCGCTGTCGCGGCGGCGTGAATCGACTCCCTCAGTTCCCGAGCGAGGTCGAGCTGGGCAGTGGTGCAGGAATCCACGGCGAGGCCGTTCACTGCCAGCCAGTCGATGAGTCGCTGCGGCGTGGGAATGCGCTCCACAGCATTGCCATGACGCTCCGAGAGCGTCCCCGTGAAGCTGGTCGCCAGCACGTTACCGAGGCGGAAGTCAGGGAACTCAGCACGCATGGAACCACCTTAGCTGGTTGCAGCGCGGCTCGGACGCCTGCTAGAACCGTCTTAGCCGGTTCGCGACAGGTCGTAGCCGGTTCCGCGATGGCCAGGAGGTCTCATGCCCCGCCCAACCAGCGACGTGCAAGCATGTGAAGTCCACGCAACTGACGCTGACCTCGACGATCTGCGCGCGCGACTGGCCGCGGCGCGGCTACCGGAGGCCGAGACGGTCTATCGCGCCGCGCCCGACCCTCGCCGATGGGAACAGGGCGTTCCTCTCGCCGACCTCGTCGACGTCGTGAACTACTGGCGCACCGGGTACAACTGGCGGTCGTTCGAAGCGCGCCTCAACCGGATCGGCCAGTTCCGCACGACCATTGATGATCTGGGAATCCACTTCCTGCACCGCCGGTCCGCACGCGCGGATGCCACTCCGCTGATCTTGACGCACGGCTGGCCGGACAGCATTGCTCGGTTCATCGATGTAGTGGACGAGCTGGCAGATCCGAAAGACGCAGATGCGCCGGCGTTCCACGTCGTGGTCCCGTCGCTGCCAGGCTTTGGTTACAGCGACAAGCCGTCCACCACCGGGTGGGGAACCGAAAAGATCGCGGCCGCATGGGTGGAACTGATGGGAAGGCTCGGCTACAGCAAGTTCGTGGCCCACGGCGGCGACTGGGGAGGCAATATCACCACGGTTCTCGGCGGCAGGTTCCCGGCGCACGTTCTCGGCATCCACACCACGTTCGCGGAGGGACCGCCCGGGTTGACAACGGACGGGCTGACGGCGGTCGAGCGCAAATGGACCGAGGAAACCCGCGATTTCTGGCGCCACCGCGCGGCGTACGCGAAGCAGCAGGCGACCCGACCGCAGACCATCGGCTACTCGCTCGTCGACTCACCGGTCGGGCTTCTTGCCTGGATCCTTGACAAGTTCGCCGAGTGGTCGGACACCGAAGACAGCCCGTTCGAAACGATTTCCAGAGACCGCGTTCTTGACGACGTCACCCTGTATTGGCTGACGCGGACCGGCGCATCGGCGGCCCGCATTTACTACGAAAGCCACAACTCGCTCGATCCCGAACTTCGGGTCGACGTCCCATCAGCACTCACGATGTATCCCCGCGACGTCGAGAAGTGTCCGCGCCCCTGGGCTCAGGAGCGGTACCGACAGATCGTCCGATGGAGGGAGCCCGAAACCGGGGGACATTTCCCGGCGCTGGAGGTTCCCGAGTATTTCGTCAAGGACCTGCAAGAGGGTCTCGCGGCAGTGCTGGCCGCTGATCGGTGAACGCGGCTGGGTGTCAGCACTCGATCACCGCCTGATCCGGCTCAAGGCGTTGCCCGACGGCTTCCAGACCGAGTCCAGCGATTGCAACACCTGTGGTGCCATCGCTGGTTCGGGCGGCGTGTCGAGCGGGCCCGTATCCACCCGGCGCCTCGGCGCCCGCCCGAGAGCAACAGCTTCGTCAGCCGGCCAGGATCACGGAGGCGACCACCCGCGTTCAACGGAGGCGACCACCCGCGTTCATACGTCAACGAAGGTTTCTTGACGGAGTGTCGTTTCCCGCCGTGTCACCGGCTCGCGAACGCGTTGGTGCCGGTCAGCTGTGCCGACAGGGTCCACAGGCGTGCGGCTTGTTCGGGGTCGACCGCGTAGGGCCGTACTCCGGGTGCGTCGTCCTGGGAGAGCGGGGCGATGTCGCAGTCGTTCAGGTAGACGCCGCCCTTGTGGGCCAGCTGCGGGGAGGTGGCCGCCCAGACCTGGGTGGCGGCGCCCTGTTCGGGGGTCTTGAAGCCGGGGGCGGTGTTGCCCTGGTCGTCGATCCAGCCGAAGGCGATCATCTCCTCCGGCGTCATGTGCCGCTGGAGCGGGGTCATGATGGCGCCGGGGGCGACAGCGAAGGCCCGCACCTGGTGCTCGCGGCCGAGGGCGTCGAGGTGGACGGCGAACAGCGCGTTCGCGGTCTTGGACTGTCCGTAGGCGACGGCCTTGTCGTATTCGTTTTCGAACATGACGTCGTCCCAGTGGATCGGCGAGTAGCGGTGTCCGGAGGAGCTGAGCGCGACCACGCGCGCGCCGCCGTCGGCTGCGAGTGCGGGCCACAGCCGGTTCGTGAGCGTGTAGTGGCCCAGGTGGTTGGTGGCGAACTGAGCCTCCCAGCCGGGTCCGAGGCGGGTCTCGGGCAGGGCCATCACGCCGGCGTTGTTGATGAGGATGTCGATGCCGCGGCCGCTTGCCAGGAACTCGTCCGCGAAGGTGTGCACGCCGGCCTGGTCGCCCAGGTCCAGCCGGCGCACCTCGACCCGGTCTGCTGCGTCGAAGGCTTCCGCGGCCGCCTCCGGGCGGCGGACGGCGACGACGACAGTCGCGCCGGCACCCCGCAGGGCGCGTGTGGTCTCCAGCCCCAGTCCGGAGCCGGCGCCGGTCACGACGGCGAGACTTCCGGTGAGGTCGAGGCCGGCCAGGACCTCGGTCGCGGTGCTGTGCGCCCCGAAGCCGGAGCCGATGGGCTGCTGTGCTGTCATGATCGCCATTCCTTGCGCGTGGAGCGGTGCGGCGGCGTCGGCGGGGCGAGCTGCTGGGACACCGCACGGTTGGGGGTCGTCGGGGCTGCCTTTCCCGGCACGCCCTGAGTGTCAGCCGTTGAGGTTCTGCATCAGCGCGGGGGCGTAGCGGTCGCCGGAGACGATGCCGTGTGGGGCGACGGCTTCGATGGCGGCCAAGTCCTCATCGGTGATCGTCACGGTGGTGGCGGCGACGTTCTCCTCCAGGTAGCGGCGGCGCTTGGTGCCGGGGATGGCGGACGGGGTGTGGCCGGGCGCCGGTCGCCGGTCGGGCGGGGCACGGCGGTGGTGTGGCGCCGACGGGCGGGAATGCTGGGCGGCCGCCGCGCCCGGCGTCGGCAGTGCACCCACCAGGTCGCGGGGCGGGGCGGTCAGCGCACCCAGGTGCCGGTGAGGGTCTGGACGGCGGAGCCGTCGAGGTCGGCGAGGGTGGTGGCGACAAAGTCGCGGGCCCACTGCGAGGTCTGGACGCGGAAGGGCGGGCGGGTGACGGTCAGGGCGTCGACGATCGGGGCGGCTGCCTCGGCCGGGGTCTGGGCGTTGCCGAACGACTGCCGGGTGCGGGTGATGTAGGCCTCAAGCGCCGGGCCGTAGGGCCCGGCGGCGGCGAGCAGCGTCGGGACGTCCAGGCCGAGATTGGCAACGAACTCGCTCGCCACCGCGCCCGGCTCGACCACGGTGACATCGACCCCGACGGTGGCGGCGACCGGCGCGAGGGACTGCATGAAGCCCTCGACGGCGAACTTGGCCGCGCAGTACGCCTCGTTGAAGGGCTGGCCGACGACGCCGCCGACGCTGGTGACGGTGATCACCCGGCCCTTCGACGCGCGCAGGTGCGGCAGGGCGGCCCGGGTCACCGCCACCACCCCGAAGAAGTTGACCTCCATGGCCGCGCGGACGTCGTCGACGCTGCTCTGCTCGATGGTGCCGACCTGGGCGGCGCCGGCGTTGTTGACCAGCGCGTCCAGGCGGCCGTGCTCGGCGACGACCTCGTCCAGGCAGGCGGTGATGCCGGCGGAGTCGGTCACGTCCAGGCGCTTGACCTGGATCCGGTCCGCGACACCCGCCTCGGCGGCGGCCCTGAGCAGGGCCTCGGCCTTGCCGGTGTCACGCATGGTGGCAATGGTCGTCCAGCCCGCCCGGGCGGTGCCGATGGCGGCGGCCAGGCCGATGCCGGAGGACGTACCGGTGATCAGAACCGTCTTCGGGGAGGTCATGAGGGTCTTCCTTGCCTGGGGAGCACAACGCGGGCCGACACCCGTAACCGGGGAGTTCCCCAGTTATCCGAAACGGTAAGCGGGGAACTCCCCGGTTGTCCAGCTAGACTGGTCCCCCGATGAACGGAGCAGCCTTGACCACCAAGCCGAGCGTGTTGCGCGCCGATGCCTGCCGCAACCGGGAACGCATCCTCGAAGCAGCCGTGCGCGCCTTTTCCGAGAAGGGCGCGGACGTCGCGATCGACACGATCGCCAAGGCCGCGGGCGTCGGCTCGGCCACCCTCTACCGCCACTTCCCCACGCGCG
The DNA here is from genome assembly GCF_000935125.1 of Streptomyces natalensis ATCC 27448. GTDB lineage: Bacteria > Actinomycetota > Actinomycetes > Streptomycetales > Streptomycetaceae > Streptomyces > Streptomyces natalensis. The sequence goes on from NZ_JRKI01000034.1 coordinate 377,271, forward strand.
AGGCGCTGGTCGAGGCGGCCTACCGCAACGAGCTGGCCCGCGTCTGTGACAGCGCCGCGAAGCTGCTCGCCGACAATGCGCCGGACCGGGCGATCCGCCTGTGGATGGACGACTTCATCGACTACCTGGCCGCCAAGCAGGGCATGGCGGACGCGCTGCGGGCCGCGGTCGCATCCGGTGCGGACCCCTTCGCCGAGACCCTCGACAAGCTCGGCACCGCGCTCGGCACCCTGCTGCACGCCGGCGCCGACGCCGGTCTCCTGCGCCCGGACATCGACCCCCTCGATGTCGGCTTCAGCCTGGCCGGCGTCGCACTGATCACCAGCGCTCCCGACCAACGCGAACGGGCCGGGCGCCTCCTCGACCTGCTCCTCGACGGCCTCCGGTACGGCGCGGACGGGCCGGCGTCCAGCTCGTGACCCGGCTCCGGCCGCGTTCACCGCCCGCACCGTCGCGCAGCATCTGAGCTGCGGCGCAGGACGGACGCGCCGAGTCCGGCCGCGACGAGCCGGGTTCAGGACGGCGCATACGACTGGGTCGACCAGGTCTCACTCGGCGGCCTCGTCGTACGGGCTGGGCACGGCGCCATCCTGACCTCGCTGGAGTGGGCCTTCCGTATCCTGCCCCCGTCGATGACCTGATCGCCCGCACTGTTGAGCAGCCGGACGACAGGACCCTCCGGGCCAGGACGCGATCGGCCTCCGCTACACCGGCCATCCCGACCCGCGCGTACGCCGCGAAGTGCCCTACGCCCTCTCCGCGGACTACGTTCCCCGCACCCCCGCGAGATGCCCATCTCGCGGGAGAGTTCGGCGGCGGACATCGGTCCGGGCCACATGAGCGTGAGCATCCGCAGCCGCACGGAATGGGCGAGTACCCCCCGCGTCTCCATTGCGTCACCCGTCCGTGCTTACGATCGAGGCGCTTCCGGGAGACGGGCGAAGTGGTCTCCCGGAGCATGTTGACCGGAAAACCCTGAAATGCCCGGATCTCCACCGGGTAGCGCGGGGCCCGACACAGAGCAAGGAGCGCGGGCATGGACAAGCGTCACGAGCCGGGGCGGCGGAAGGTACTGGGAGCCGCGGCACTGGGTGCCGGAGCGGCGGTACTGGCCGGAGCGGGACAGGCGAACGCGGCGGGAACGAGGCCGGCGGACCGGGCAGACCAGCCGACGCCCGCCGGGCGGCCCGCGAAGCTGCCCGTACCGTTCGTCATCGGCCACCGCGGCGCCAGCGGCTACCGCCCGGAGCACACCTTCGGCTCCTACCAACTCGCCCTCGACATGGGTGCGGACGTCATCGAGGCAGGTGACCTCGTCCCGACCAAGGACGGGCACCTGGTCTGCCGGCACGAGCCCGACATCTCCGGCACCACCGACGTCGCCGACCACCACGAGTTCGCCGGCCGCAAGACCACCAAGACCGTGGACGGCAAGAAGATCACCGGCTGGTTCACCGAGGACTTCACGCTCGCCGAGCTGAAGACCCTGCGCGCCAAGGAGCGCATCCCCGACGTCCGCCAGCACAACACCATGTACGACGGCCACTGGGAGGTGCCCACCTTCGAAGAGGTCCTCCAGTGGGCCGAGCGCGAGGGACGCCGCCGCGGCCGGCCCATATGGATCTTCCCCGAGACCAAGCACCCCACCTACTTCCGCAAGCTGGGCCTGGGCATCGAGGAACCGCTCGCCAAGCTGCTGCGCCGCTACGGCCGGCACACCGCGCACGCTCCGAACATCCTGCAGTCCTTCGAGCCCAGCAGCCTCCAGCGGCTCAGCGCACTGGGCGTGAAGTGCCCCAAGGTCGTCCTGCTCGACGAGCCGTCCGTCAGGCCGGCGGACTTCGTCGAGTCCGGCGACCCGCGCACCACCGCCGACCTCCTCAAGCCCGAGGGGCTCAAGTGGATCGCCGGCTTCGCCCAGGGCATCGGCCCCTGGCTGCCGCAGATCATCGCGCAGGACGACAAGGGCAAGCTCGGCAAGCCCACCACCCTCGTCCGCGACGCGCACGCCGCGGGACTGTTCCTCACCCCGTACACCGTGCGGAACGAGAACAGCTTCCTGCCGCTGGACTTCCAGGTCGGCAAGAACCCGGGCGACTACGGCAACTCGCTCGCCTACTTCAAGGCGCTCTTCGCGACCGGCATCGACGGCCTGTTCTCCGACGACCCGGACACCGCACTGCTGGTCGCCGAGGAATTCCGCCGGCACTGACCCGCCCCGCGCCCCGGACCGGCGCCCGACTCCCACCCGCCCCCGCACTCATGTGAGTTGGGAATGACGCAGGGGAGCTCGGCGCCGGTCCGTTCCGCTTGTCCCCTAGGCCCGCGCAGAATGCACCCGGCCGAGATTGCCGAAGTCGAATGCCGGCACCGTCATTCGACTTCGGCAGCCGCATCAGCTCACCAGCCGGCTGCCCGAGCCCGCTCCGCTCCGTGCGGCGCAACCACCGGCCCCATCGCAGGCAAGGACCGCTTGGCCGGGTTCGATCGACGTGCTCCTGCACATAGCGGGAGGGGCAACAGTGCTGTCGTATGCCGATGCCGGATTCATTGCCATCGCTGCGACGCGCTCGGCAGACTGACCAGCGCCGTCCAACCCCAGCATCGGGCGGTGGCCGAACGTACCGCTCCCTGGTTGCAGTTTGGTTTTACGCCCCCTGCCCCGCACCCGCCAGACCGTCCTCAACCTGGCCCGGCGCCTGATCGACCCGGCCTTTTTCACGCCCGCCGCAGCTCTGGCGGCTGCGACCGCCGCCCTGTCCGTCGGCGTCGGCTTCCTGCCGTATCCGGTGCCGCCGCCCATCTCGGCACCGTGTGCACCGGCACGGCTGTCTCCGCCCTCGCCGCCTGTGCGGCCCCCGTCCAGCCACGGGCCGGGAGGGCCCTGGACGCCGGGCGCATCGGTGCGTGATGTCACCGATGTATGGCGAGTTCGGCCGGCCGGGCGGCCGGGAACGGGCTGCCGTCCAGGGTCCAGTGGGGGTCGATGGGGCGGCCGAGCGAGGTGTAGACCTGGGCGGCGATGTCCGGATGACGGATGGAGCCGCCGGGCTGTCCCGGTGCGATCTGTGGTCCGGCGCAGGCGACCCAGGCCGTGCGCTCCTCGACGGTGTCTCCGCCGTGGCCGCCGTCGTCGACGTGGCCGTGGTCGGTGACGACGATGACGGTCCAGGCTTCGCCCGCATACGCCGTGCGGTTGCGGACGGCCGCGAGCAGGCGGCCGAGACGCTCGTCGGCGCGGAGCACCGCCTGGCGGTACTCGGGTCCGCACCCCAGGAAGTGAGCGGTCTCGTCCACCGCGCCGAGGTAGACGAAGGAAGCCTCGGGGTCGGAGTTCGTCAGGACGTGGACCGCCTCGGCCGTGACCTGCTCGTCGCAGTCGTTCCACGCTTCGGGGGTGTCGGCGGCGGGCGCGATGAAGGACAGCCGGCTCGGGGCCTTGAACAGGGGTCCGCCGCCGTGCTGGATCATCAGTGGCTCCCAGCCGGCCGCGACGAACGTCCGTCGCCGGTCCACCTGGGCGAGGCGGGTTGCGAAGTCGGGGAAGGCGTCGAGCCGGTTGCCGGAGAAGTTGTTGCCCCAGATGCCGTGCTTGGCAGGGCCGACGCCGGTGACGATGGTGGCCCAGCAGGGGCCCGACATCGTCGGAGTTCCGGGGGCCACCTCCATGGGTGCCAGGAAGCCGGCTTCGGCGATGGAGTCGAGGTTCGGGGTCGGCAGCTCCTGGAGCAGGTCGTACCGGACCCCGTCGATACCGACGACGAGGACGTGGGGTGTGGCGGCGTCGAGGTGGTCGGGCATGGTCGGCGTTTCCTCTCGGTGGCGCTTGCTGGGACTCACCATGCCGGGGGCGGGTACCAGGTGTGGGCATCGGAGAGAAGCCGAGGTGTCGGGGAGGTGTCTTCTCGGCAGGCGTGCCACTGGGGCGCGGAGGTGGATTCCCGCGGGTCAGGCGGTCCCAGGCTCTGCCGGTCGCCGTGTGAGGGGGTTGGCGCCGACCGAGTTGTGGACGGAGAAGCTCACCGACCCCGGGCGGTAGCGGTCGTCGGACCACTCGACGGGACGGCCGGTGTGCGTGGTGGTGACCCGGCGCACCCGCAGTAGTGGGCTGCCACGACGGACGCCGAGCAGTTCGGCGTCGCGCGTGCCCGCGGCCACGGCATCGATCAGATGCTCGCCGTAGCTGAACACCAGCCCGGTGGCCTCGTACAGTCGCTGGGTGACCGAGGTGCAGTCCGGCTCGATGTCCTCGACGGCCGAGGCGATCCAGTCCGCGTAGACCGTGCGCTCCAGCAGGACACGTTCCCCGTCCAGACCGCGTACGCGCAGTACGTGCAACACCTCGGCCGTGTCAGGAAGATGCAGCCGCACCGTGTCCTCCGCGGTCGCCCTGCGGCGCTCGGAGGAGAACACGGTGCCCGATGCGGTGCGGCCCATCGCTTGCGCCCACTGGGCGAAGCTGCGCAGTTCGGCGAAGCTCTGATTGCGTCTGCTCGCCAGGACCACGCGCCGGGCGCCCTGCCGCGAGCCGATCAGGCCCTCTGCCGTCAGCGTGGCGACCGCCTGCCGTACGGTGCCGCGGGAGACGTCGTACCGGGCGGCGAGTTCTGCCTCCGAGGGGAGCCGGGCGCCGACCGTGTACTGCTCGCGGTCGATGGCCTGCCGGAGTTCTTCGGCTATCTGCTCGTGCCGTGCCGCCACGGGGCCCCCTGTCGTCGGTCAACCGTCCTCGGTCAACTGTCCGCGGTCAATGGACAACTGCGCACAGTGCGCAGTGTCGGCAGCGTAGCCGACCCAGGCTTCCGGTTGTCGTCGCGACGGGGGTCCATGGTCATCCACCGCCTTCGGGTGCGCTGTGCCCCTGGTCACAGGGGGCTACCTGTCTCTGGATGGCGCCGCAGGGTTGTTCCGGTGTTCATCTTCGCGCAAGGAAGGCCGTGCCTACTGAGGCCGACTTGTTCAGACAAGTTGTTGGCGCCCCCCCTCTTGCCACTGGTACACATCAGGAGACGTTGTGACCACGTTGTCCCTCAGAACAGCAGCCCTCCCCAGGACAGCAGTCCTCACCGGCGGCCTCGCCGTCGCCGCACTCACCCTCAGCGCCTGCGGCGCCGCCCCCACCGCACAGGGCGGCGCAGGAACCGAGAAGGCGGGCACCGCCACGTCAGCCAAGGACGTCGGCGGTATAAAGGCCCTGGTCGCCGCCGCCAAGAAGGAGGGCGAGCTTCATGCGATCGCCCTGCCCCGAGACTGGGCCAACTACGGCGCCCTGATCGACGGGTTCCAGAAGAAGTACGGGATCAAGGTCAAGGTCGAGAACCCGGACGGCAGCAGCCAGGACGAGATCAACGCGATCACCTCCCGCAAGGGCCAGGACCGCGCCCCTGACGTCGTCGACCTCGGCAGCTCCTTCGCGCTGAGCGCCGCCCAGCAGGGCCTGCTCGCCCCGTACAAGGTCGCCGCCTTCGACAAGATCCCGGCGCAGCAGAAGGACGCCCAGGCCCGCTGGTACAACGACTACGGCGGCTATATCTCCATCGGCTGTGACGCCCGGCGCGTCAAGAAGTGCCCGACCACGTTCGCCGAGCTGCGGGGGCCTCAGTACAAGGGTCAGGTCGCGCTCAACGGCAACCCGACCAAGTCCGGCTCGGCCTTCGGCGGCGTCTACGCGGCCGCGCTCGCCAACCACGGCTCGTTCGACGACATCCAGCCCGGTCTGGACTTCTTCGCCAAGCTGAAGAAGAACGGCAACTACACCCCGGTGGAGTCCACTCCGGCCACGGTCGAGAAGGGCGAGACGCCGATCAGCATCGACTGGGACTACCTCAACGCCGGCTACGCCGAGGAGTTCAAGAGCAAGGGCGTGGACTGGAAGGTCACCGTCCCCAAGGACGGGCAGTTCTCCCAGTACTACTCGCAGGCCGTCAACAAGGACGCCCCGCACCCGGCCGCGGCCCGCCTGTGGGAGGAGTACCTCTACAGCGCCGAGGGCCAGAACCTGTGGCTCAAGGGCTCTGCCCGTCCCGCGCTGATGGCGGCCATGGACGAGGACGGCACCCTGGACAAGGCCGCCGCGGCCAAGCTGCCGGAGGTCACCGGCGCGCCGAAGTTCCCGACCGAGGCGCAGCAGGCCAAGGGCAAGCAGGTCCTGGGCCAGGGCTGGGGCAAGGCCGTCTCCGGGTGACGTCGTCCATGACCACTCCCACCGACACCGCTGCGGCGGCCGCCGTCCCCGTACGGCGCCGCCGCCCGGCCGGGTGGCTGGCGGTGGCCCCGCTGCTCGCCTTCGTGGCACTGAGCTTCGGGGCCCCCGCTTTGGCCATGCTGGGCGGCGCCTTCACGGCCAAGGACCCGGCCACCGGAGCCACCTCGTACACCACGGCCAACTTCACCGCCTCCCTGCACGGCGCCTACCTCACCGCTCTGCTCGGCAGCATCAAGCTCTCCGCCGTCTCCGCCGGTATCGCGGCCGTGCTCGGCCTGCTGCTCGCCCAGGCCGTGGTCACCTCCCGTTTCCGGGCCCTGCGGGAAGCCGTGCTCACCGCCTCCGGAGTGCTCGCCAATTTCGGCGGCGTGCCGCTGGCCTTCGCGTTCGTGGCCACGCTCGGCAACTCCGGTGTGCTCACCGGCCGACTGGGCCTGGCCCGCGACGGGTGGGACCTGTACAGCTTCTGGGGCCTGACCGTGACCTATCTGTACTTCCTCATCCCGCTGATGGTGCTCACCGTCACCCCCGCTCTGGACGGACTGCGCTCCCAGTGGCGCGAGGCGGCGCAGAACAACGGCGCGACCGGCGCCCAGTACTGGCGGCATATCGCCCTGCCGGTGCTGGCGCCCTCGCTGCTCGGCGGTCTGGTCCTGCTCTTCGGCAGCGCCTTCGCCGCGTACGCCACCGCCGCGGCCATGGTGGGCAGTTCCGTCCCGCTGGTGACCCTCCAGATCGCGGACGCCATCTCCGGCAACGTGCTGGTCGGACAGGAGAACGTGGCGCTGGCCATGAGCCTGGACATGGTCGCGGTCGCCTGCCTGGTGATGGCCGTATACCTGCCACTGCAACGACGGAGCGCACGATGGCTCGACTGACGACTCCGATGCTGCGCGGTGTGGGCGCCCGCCGCCCGCGGCTGTGGCGCGGCGCGATCCTCGCGTGCGCCGCTGTGTACTTCCTGGTGCCCCTGGCGGCCTCCGTGGTCTTCACGGTCGACGTACCGGGCAAGGGGCTCACCTTCGACGCCTACACCCAGATCTTCCGCGCCGACGGCTTCACCTCCAGCCTGCTGCTCTCGCTGGAACTCGCCGCCGCCACCATCGCCGTGGTGCTGGTGCTGATGGTCCCGGCCATGGTCGCCCTGCGGCTGGGTGCCCCCCGGCTCCGCCCGGTCGTGGAGGTCGTCTGCTCACTGCCGCTCGTGGTACCGCCGATCGCCCTGGTGGCCGGGATCGGCACGGTGCTGAAGTGGGGGCCCGAGCACCTGGCCTCGACCCCGTTCTTCCAAACGCTGGTGGCGATCCAGAACCCGTCCTTCCCCGTCGTACTGGTCCTGGCGTACACCGTGATGGCGCTGCCGTTCGTGTACCGGGCGCTGGACGCCGGACTGCGGGCCGTGGACGTCCGCACCTTGACCGAGGCCGCCCGCAGCTGCGGTACGAGCTGGCCACGCGCCCTGGTGCATGCGGTGCTGCCCAACCTCCGCGGCGCGCTGCTGAACGCCTCGTTCCTCACCTTGGCGCTGGTGCTCGGCGAGTTCACCGTCGCCCAGCTGCTCGGCTTCCAGCCCTTCGCCGTGTGGATCGTCAACGTCAGTGGCTCGCAAGCACAGTTGTCCGTCGCCGTGTCCGTGCTCAGCCTGCTGATCACCTGGGCGCTGCTGCTGGCCCTGGTCTCCTTCAGCGGCGGAACCCACCGGGGTGCCGCACGCCGCGCCAACCCCCGTCGTACCGCTCGTACCGCTCGTACCACCGAGGAGTGACCGGCCCCATGACCGACACCCACACCACCGCCGCCCTGACCGCGGACGCGGACGGCCTCCGGCCCCAAGTGGCCGGAGCCACCGTCGAATTCCGTGCCCTGCGCCGCGCCTTCGGTGTCACCGTCGCGCTCGACGGCCTCGATCTCACCGTGCACCCGGGCGAACTCCTCGCCCTCCTCGGCCCGTCCGGCTGCGGCAAGACCACCGCGCTGCGCATGCTGGCCGGTTTCGAGCGCCCTGACTCCGGCCAGGTCCTCGTCGACGGCCAGGACGTCACCACCATCCCGGCGCACCGCCGCGACACCGGCATGGTCTTCCAGTCCTACAGCCTCTTCCCGCACCTGAACGCCCTGGACAACGTGGCCTTCGGGCTGCGCATGCGGAAGGTGCGGACGGCCGCGCGCCGCACTCGCGCCGCCGAACTGCTCGACCTGGTCGGCCTGCCCGACCACGGCAGCCGCTATCCGCACCAGCTCTCCGGCGGCCAGCAGCAGCGCATCGCCCTCGCCAGGGCCCTGGCACTGCGCCCGCGCGTCCTCCTGCTGGACGAGCCGCTGTCCGCCCTGGATGCCAAGGTCCGGCTCACCCTGCGCGAGGAGATCCGGCGCCTGCAACAGGAGTTGGGCATCACGACGCTGTTCGTCACCCACGACCAGGAGGAGGCCCTGTCGATGGCCGACCGCGTGGCGGTGATGCGGGGCGGCCGGCTGGAGCAGTGCGCGACGCCGGCCGAGCTGTACGCCCGGCCCGCCACCGCCTTCGTCGCCGAGTTCGTCGGCACCATGAGCCGTATCCCCGGCCGCGTCGTCGACAGCGGAACCGTCGAGGTGCTCGGCCGCCGGCTGCCTCTCGACGGCGAGGCGCCCGAAGCGGCGGCAGGTGAGGTCGATGTACTCGTACGGCCCGAGGCGGTGCGGCTCGGCAACGACCCGGCCGGTCAGGCCCGGGTCGTCGCCACCGCCTTTCTCGGCGCCGTCACCCGCGTGACCGTGACGCTGCCCGACGGTACGTCCGTCAAGGCCGACCTGCCCACCGAGTCCGCCGCCGGCCTTCCGCCCGGCTCGCCCGTGACCGTCAGCCTGCCCGACCGCCCCGTCCTCGTCGCCGCCCGCGCGGCCTGACCAGTCCCGCCCGACGACCGCTACGACCGAAAGAGGACCCAGTGTCCGCTGACACCCCCCACAAACACCCCTTGCAGGCCGTCCTCTTCGACATGGACGGCACCCTCGTGGACACCGAGGAACTGTGGGGGCAGGCCGTCCGGGAGGAGGCGGCGGAGCTCGGCTACGAACTCTCCGACGCGGATGTTCCCGAAGTGCTCGGCCAGGCAGTGGAGCACACCGCGGCGCACTTGTACCGCGTCACCGGCGGCGCGCGGCCCGTCGGTGCACTGGGTAAGGCGTTGGAGGAGGGCTTCGCCGCACTCGTCTCCGCACATCTGCGCCCGCTGCCCGGCGCCCTCACCCTGCTCGACGCGCTCGCCGCCGAGGGAGTGCCGGTCGGCCTGGTCACCGCGTCCCCGCGCAGCGTGGCCGACCAGGTGCTGCACAGCTTGGGCACGAGCCGGTTCGCCGTCTCGGTCACCGCAGGCGAGACTCCGCGTACCAAACCCGCGCCCGACCCGTATCTCGCAGCCGCCCGGCGAATCGGCGTCGAGCCCCACGCGTGCGTCGCCGTGGAGGACTCTCCCACCGGGGTGGCATCCGCCGAAGCGGCCGGCTGCCGCGTGCTGGCAGTGCCCTCGGCCGTGCCGATACCTCCGGCGCGTGGGCGGGCCGTGGTGAGCAGCCTCGTCGACGCGGATCCGTCGCTGCTGCGGGCACTCGTGTCCGGGCGGGATCAATAGCTGCCTTTTTGGAGTTTACGCAGGTCAGTGCGTTGGGCTGGGTGGGTTCGCGTGGTGTCGGGAGGGTACGGGAGCGAGTTGGCTGCCCGGTGGCTCCCCGTCATGGTGCGGAAGCGGCAGGGGAAGGGCCGACGGGCGATCCGCCGTGGTGCGGAACCGTAAGCGTGTCACCGAGGTGCGCGGGCACCTGGCCAGACCCTGTCGTCCAACTCCCGCTTGCCTAGCGCCCCTCGGCGGCACCCCCATGCGGCAGTGGCCGAACCGCAGTTCCGCGGCTGCTCCTTTCCGCCTCTCTCGTGGCATCGGCGTCACGCTTCGGCCGGACGAGCATTCCCGTAGGGCGATTTCGGGGACGGCCTTCGACACCCGTCACGTTCGCCCTCGTCCGCGACGCCTATGAGTCAGGGGAGGCACATCAGACGGGTTCGCGCCGGCTCGTGTGGGCCCACGAGACCCTGCCGCCACCAGCCAGGCGCTGATCTCGCGGTCGAGCACCGTGCCCATGAGCCGGTACCGCCGAGCCGGAGATCTGCCGCCTGTGAGCCCACATCGCACTACCCGGCACCGCATCACAGGACTACAGTCCTCGGTTACTGATGGTCTCGACGAAGGGACGTGGAGTGATCGAGTTAGCCAGTGTGATCAGGGATCTACGGGAGGAGTTGGAGCAGGCGATCGCCGCGGCGGAGGGTGCTTCACTGCGCTTCGAGTTGGGGACGATCGAACTGGAGGTATCGGTCGCTCTGGAGCGAACCGGGCACGCGGGGGCGAAGGTACGGTTCTGGGTGGTGGAGTCCGGTGGGGACGCGACGGTGAACTCCACATCGGCCCAGCGCATCACACTTGCATTGCAGCCGACCCTCACCGGGTCGGGCAATCCGCCGTACATCTCCGGGTCCGCCGCCCCGGACGAGCGGTGAGTTCTGCGGACGACATGGCGTCCGATCTGGGCGGGCTTGACCCACGGCGAGCGGTCCAGATCATCACCACGCCCCGCGCGGGCCCGGTGCAACTCGGGTCGGGCTATCGGGTGAGCGGGGACGCGGTGCTCACAGCCGCTCATGTGGTAACTGACGCAATGTCAGTGGTGGTGCGTTTCATCACCGAGGACGGCGGCACAGCGGAGTTACCCGGCGAGCCGGTCTGGGCGGACTCTGCCGTGGATATCGCGGTACTCAAGATCACGAGCCGGGAGAGCACCGGCGAATCATGCGCCGCCGAGGTCGCCCGGGTGCAGTTCGCCCGCATCACACAGCGCGTGGATTGCGAAGCACTGGGCTTCCCCCTGTTCAAACTGCGCGCCGATACCGCTTCACCGGCCTCTGAAGCTCCCAGGCGGTTCCGGGATTCTCACCACGCGCTCGCCACAACCACACCATGGTCGGACCTGCGTGCGGGCAGCCTGGAGATCTCTGCAGACCCTCCGGGTGCCCCCGAGCCGGACCGCTCCCCCTGGGAGGGGATGTCGGGGGCCGCGGTGTGGTGCGGCGGGTACGTGATCGGCGTGGTCAGCGAGCATCATCGCGCCGACGGGTGGGGCAGGCTCGCGGCGAGCCAGGTAAAACGCTGGTACGGACGCCTCACTCCAGCCCAGATCAGCGAACTCAACGATCTGATCGGCCTGCCGCGCTCCGCCTACGAACTCAGGGAGCAGCCGCCCCCGTCGCTCCTGCCGCACCCGCCGTCGCCGGACCTGCCAGAGCCGCACGGTGCGCCGGAGGTGCAGAAATCGGCCAAGGAACTCGCGCGCGAGGTACACATGCAATGGCGTGACGAGGAGCGGCAGCAGCAGGTGCACGACCCATTGCGGCTCGACGTGCGTTTCCGGTGTACCCGTCGGAATGTGTTCGATCACTGGGCCAACATCCGCCTGGCCCCGCTCGGGGCGGACCCAGGGCCCCTCCCCCTTGACGGCCACCTCCGCGGGATCGTGGGGGTGTACAGGTCCGTTCCGTCCCGTCGGCTCGTGGTGCTGGGTGGGGCCGGGTCGGGCAAGACGATCCTGACCCGGCACTTCGTCCTCGACTGCCTGAGCGACCGCGTTCCCGGCGACCGGGTTCCGGTGATCTTCGGTCTGGGGTCATGGGACCCGGCCACCGAGTCACTGGACGACTGGCTGTGCAGCCAACTGGTGCGCGACCACCCCTTCCTGGCAGCTCCAGTCGGGCGTGGAGGGACACTGGCCGACGTCCTGCTCGACGAGGACAGGATCCTCCCTGTCCTCGACGGCTTCGACGAGATCGCAAGCGGCCTGTACGGCGCGGCGCTCGAAGCGCTCAACCTCACCACCAGGCCGCTGCTGCTCACCAGCCGTCCCGAGGAATACAGCCAGGCCGTGAAGGAGGAGTACAGCCAGGGCGTGAAAACCCGCGTGCTCACCGGAGCCGCGGTCATCGAGCTGGAGGACCTCACCGTAGACGACTATGCCGACTACCTGCGTCGCACCAGCCCACTGGTCAGAGGGAACGGCAAGGACACGTCCATCTGGGAACCGGCCCTGCACCGGCTGCGCGAAGAACCGTGCAGCCCGGGCGCAGCGAACCTCGCCGCGGTGCTCACCTCCCCGCTGATGGTCGCCCTGGCCGGCGCCATCTGTCGCGGGACCGGGCGCGACCCCACAACGTTCCTGGAGTTCGCGACACGCGAGGACCTGGAAGCCCATCTCCTGGCAGACTTCATCCCCGCCGTCTACAAGTCCCTGCCGACCAGCCGTGGCACCAGTCACCGCCGCCACCGTCACTGGACGCCCGAACGCACCCAGCGCTGGCTCGGCTATCTCGCCGCACATCTCAAAGAACTCGACACCCACAACCTCGCCTGGTGGCAACTAGGCACCACTGCGAGCCGTTCTTCGCGCATTCTCGTGGTCGGGTTCCTGGCGGCACTGGCCTTCGGTGTGACGACCGCCGTCCAGAACCTGCCCGTGGACTTGGTCGCGACGTCGAACGGGCTCGGGTTCGCGATCACGCGGGGGCTCATGGTCGGGCTCCTGCACGGTCTTGTCGCCGGGCTGGCCTTCGGACTCGTATACGGATTCACCTCCAGAGGCTCGCCAGTTGAGCCGTCGCGCCTGCGCATACAAGTCTTCGGCAGGAGCAGGGAGAGGCGTGCCAAGTTCATCCCCAGATTCACTCTGGGACTCAGGTTCGGGGGCGCGGCCGCGCTCGTGCTGGAGCTCATGGACAGGTGCGTGGTAGCACCGCTGGGGTACGACGACGGACTCAGTGGCGGGCTCGTGGGAGGGCTCCTGTTCCCGCTTGAGGTCGGGCTCGGGGCCGGACTCGTCCTCGGCATCATGGCCTGGCTCGAAGTTCCCATTGACACTGAATCCGAGGTGAGTGCCTCGGACCTGTTGAGCACGAACCGCAGGAATGTGGTCTTCCATATGCTCGTGTGGATGCTCGTGCTCGGGCTTCCGGCCGGGCTCGTCTTCGGGTTCGGGTACGGGCCCGTCCGCGGACTCCCGGCCTGGCTCGGGTACGGCCCCCTCCGCGGGCTCCTGGGCGGCCTCGTGTTCGGGCTCACGGCGGCGTTCGGGGGCGGGCTCGGATACGGGCTCAGTTTCACCGCTTGGGGCCAGTGGGTGGCACTGGCCCGTATATGGTTGCCGCTCACAGGCCGACTGCCCTGGGCGGTGATCGCTTTCCTGGAAGACGCTCATCAGCGAGGTGTGTTGCGCCGGGCCGGCGCGGTCTACCAATTCCGTCATGCTCGGCTCGAAGACCATCTGACCTGCCTCTTCAAGGCACAGCACCACTCTGGCCCATCACGTTATTCGCCGGGCACGGCCGATACGGAACCAGACCCGGAACCAGACCCGGAACCGCCCGCGACGAAAGGGGCGTCTTGATACCGGGGACACCCGACAGCCGCATATCCCGGGTCACCCAACAGCGGCATACCGATGGGTAAAAGCAGCGGAACAACTCACGGGGGTGAGTGGCATATGTCTGCCAAGCGCAGGATGGGAAGGCCAAGGGTGAGGCTCGCCCTTGGGATGGTGACGGCATTAGGGGCCGCCGTCGGAGTCATGGGGATTTCCGGAGCTGGAAGCGCGTCCGCCCAACCGGTTTCGCTCACGCTGAAGTACACATGCAAAGTTCCGTTCCTCGACCCTCAGCCCTTTACGGCGAAGATCGACGCGGATATCCCGGCGTCGGTCGCGGTCGGCGAGTCCAGCCAGAGGTTCGCCATCGATGCGGGGACGACGGTGGACGCGGACCTCACGCCAAAGCTCCACTCGATCGGTGTGAGGAGCGTTGAGGGCAGGGTGGACGCGAAGATCGGCGTGGTCGCGCCGGAGGGCGACAGCCAGATCAAGGTGCCCCTCGGCATCGACAAGACCCGCGTCCCGGCTTCTGGTTCCTTTGACGTCACGGCGACCGGCGCCGCGCCTGCCCTCACGTTCAGCCAGCCTGGCAGAGGAAAGATCACCGTCGGCGACATCGGCGTGCACGTCGTCGGGAGGAAGGCGAACGGCGACGTCTTGGGCACGGCCAACGCGCAGTGCACGCTGAACGACGGACAAGACCCGGTCGTGGGGTCGTTCGAGATCACAGGGACGGGAACGACGACTGGCTCGACCACGTCCGGCACCTCGGGCACGACCGGGGGCACGACGTCCCCGGGCGCGACGCCCGGTGCGCCCTCCGCAGGGAGCTCCGCGCCGACGGGATCCGCGACCCACGGTACGGGGAGGGGTACCACCGCGAACACTGGCCAGGACACCGCGGGCCTGATTCTGCCGGCCGCGGGCATTCTCGTCGCGGGCGTCGTCGCCTTCGGCGTCGGCTCACGGCTGAAGAACCAGCGCCGTGGCAGTGACAACAGCTGAGGTGACCGAAACAACCGAGGACCCGGACAGATCCAACCAGGCTGGAGCACGCCACATGGCCGCCCAAGAAAACTCGGCCGCAGCGAAGTTTTCACTGCCGCCGAGCCAGTAGTCGCGCGTCCGGTCCGCGGAGTGCAGCAGGAGCAACGTCGGTGGCCGTGGCCGTCGCCGGTGCCGGACACCGGGTGCTGGTGGAATGGGCGGCCAGCAGATCGTTTCGGCTGACCGTTCTCATTGGACCGGAGAGAAATCCGACATGCGCCGGCAGCACAGGCACCAGCAGTTGGGTTCTTGACGGCTGACACCACTGATCTGGCCCGCTCCCTCGCGAGGGCGCCGGACTCTGCTGAGATTCTGTCCGGCGGATCAGACGCAGGATGTGCTCATGGTCCTCCGGAGGGAACGTCACGACACGAGTTCACCCACCGTCTCTCTCAGAACTCTTCCGCTTACCGATCAACGGGGTTGTCAGTTCGAATGAGGTTCTTGATCGGTGATCGCGGCAGCACGGCGGTAGTAGTTCGGGGTTGCGAAGCCATCCGAGCACCGAGGAGACCCTGTTGCCGCAGTCTTGCGTCTGTGTTGCGACGACGGGTTGAATCCGGGGATGCCATGCGCTTCGTCTCACCTATGCGGAGAAGTTCGGCCTGAGCCAGAGCGAGTGAAGTTCGCTATGACGCCTGCCTGCGATCACGCCGTCCGCAACCCGGGCTAGATCGTCATCCAGTGACTCGTCCTTCGCGACGTGCACCCGAAGTCTCGCCGCTGATTGGCCACCGTGTTGGCCGTACCGGCCAACACGGTGTTCCAGGGCTGTCAGCCCCGGTCTCGTGGTGAGGTGCCTCTCGTCCCCGGCCAGCGCCATGCCTGTTCGGGGAAGTCGCTGATGATGGTCGCCAGGGTCTCGGCGAGGGAGAGGAGTTCCTCGTAGGTCTTGCGGCCCTGTGTCCACCCGATCATGCGGTTTTCCTCGATACGCCACCCCATGCAGGCTTTGTGCATGAGCCGTTCCATGGCGTAGGTGTTGATGAGGGCCGCGAAGGCGGGGTCCACCGAGCAGCAGTCGACCCGATGGGTGCCGAGGTCGGGCAGGTCCGTGGATCGGCCTGCATCGCGAGGAAGTGCAGGAAGATTCCATTCCTGTGCACACCATGACAGGCGGCTGCTGGTGAAAGCGGTGGCCGGCAGCACGCGGCGCAGAGGAAGTACGGCCACGGAGAACTTGTGCGCGACGGTTGCCCGGTTGCTGCCGCCTGTGCGTCTCCAGGCATTGAGGTGGAACAGGCACACCTCTTGGCCGTGAAGATTGCCCTGAAGCAGGTCGCGGATCCCGTTGCCTTGGGGGCCCAAGCTGAAGGGGTAGCCGCCGCGATCGAACGTGGCGAGATAGTCCCGGGCTTTCTTGCGGTACGTCCAGGCCGGGTCGTCCCGGTAGCGCCTGATGCTCTTACGGACCTCGAACACTGCCTGTCAGTTCTCCAGGTCGGACTCGATGGCGTTGCCCGCGCCGTAGATGATGCCGTCGATGCTGACCTGCTGTCCCGGGTGGAACATCGGGTCCGGGCCGTCGGCACGGTGCTGGCCCGTGCCGGGCTCGTAAATCCTCTCGCCAAGGTGGTTGGCACCACCCGCAGCACTCCCGGTCAGCAAGCTGGTCCCCAAGTCGGGCAAGAGGTCGGAAGCATGCTTGGTGCCGTTGTGTTGGGCGATGTCCACTCCATCGGCCGCTTCCTGCCCGCCCGCGCTGCCCAGCCCGCCCATGGCGATCCTGCCCCCCAGGTTTTGCTGGTTGAGTGCTGCGGCGATGGTCTTTCCCGGGGCCCACGCCTTTCCGGCCGCGTGATCCCCAGTGCTCACCGCCCAGCTGCCGATCTTGTCCCCGACCCTGGCCCCGGCCTCAGTGACTCCCGTTCCTGCTACTGCGGCGACGGCTGCGTCCTGGAAGTCCTGGCCCCAGGTGACCTTCTGTCCAGTCAGCATCTGTCCGCCGGCGTTACCGATGAAGTTGGCATCCAGGTTCTTGCCGAACTCGACGGCGAACTTGACCAGCTTGCTGTCCTCCATCGCCGTCTTGACCGTCTCCAGCACCTTCGCGATCCTGATCAGGAGCTGTCCGAGCTTGGTGACCTCGCCCGCCGCCTCGGCGATCTCCGCCTCCGCCCCGGCCGCCGCGAGGGCGTCGGAGAAGCCCGCGGTCAGCACCGACAGGCCGATGCCGATCGCCACCGTCGCAAGGACCTCCTCGACCACACGGTGGACTTCTTCGTTGACCTTCTGGATGGCATCGGCGGTGGTGTCCAGCTGATGGGCCACGGTTTCAAAGTGCGGCAACGCCTTCTCCACCTGGCCCCTGGTGTGCGCCCAGTGCGCGTGGAAGGCGTCGGCGGCGGCGCCGGTCCAGTTGTCGCCGAGCCAGGCGACCTCATGGTCCTGGGTCTCGATCGTGGTCTTCAGGTCGTGGGCCATGTGCCGCCACGCCTCGGCGCAGGCCCGCAGGACGGACGGGTCCCCGCCGGGGTTGAACAGATTGAAGCTCTTCTCGATCTGCGGCTGGTGTTCCTGCTGCTGACCGGTCATGTCACTTCCCCCCGAACTGCTGCGCCTGCGCGGAATCGGACTCGTGGTAGGTGGCAACCGTGCGGTCCAGGCCCGTGGCGTAGTTCTTCAGCCCGGCGCTCAGCTGCCGTAAGGACATCACCGTGTGACGGGTCATCTCCACGTACTGGGAGAGGACTTCGGTGGACTCGGACATCACGCCGAAGGCGTCGTCCACGTTCTCCGCCCGCGAGGCGAAAGCGCTGATGCGGTCGTCCAGATGGTCGGAAGAGGACGTGAAGTCCTTTGCCAGAGCCGTGACCGGCTCGGGATGTATCGAAAAATGCTCGTGCGCCATCGCAGTCCCCATGTTGAAGCCACGTGAGATCAGTTCACCCAGGGAGCGTAGGCAGAGGAAAACCGCACGTTCGCTTCATTGGCCATGGATTCACGGCCCCTTGATGCAATCCGAACGCCTCATAGATCAACTCATGAGACGAGCCAGCCCGACTCGGTCAGAGGGAGCAACCAGAAACCTGGCGACCACGCGCCTCCGCACCGAACCAGCCGCATGCGGTTGAGCTCGTGGAGGGCCGACACCGGTTCGTCTTCGCCCCTCGGTTACCGCTCGGCGCTGAGGATAACGACCTCCGAGACCAATGAAGCGATCACACGATGGGCCTCGGCGTAGTCCTCGCGTCGGCCGGTGCAGCGCTGGAGCGGGCGCCACTGCCGCAGTTCGACGTTGGCGTGCTCGACGCAGATCCGATCCGAGGACTGCCGCCGTCGCCTCTCCCTCCAGGCGTACTGCTCGCGGAGCGGCGCGTCATTCTTCGGCTTCTTCGGCGGGGCGCTGACCTGGTCGGGAAGCTCGTTCGCCAGCCCTCGGTAACCCTCGTCGACCTCGGCTGTCAGCTTCGAGTGAAGCCGGAGTTGCTCGGCGATGCCCTCGGTACGCATCGCGGTCTGGTCGTGCATCAGGCCCGGGCGGTCCGCACCCGACCACACCAGACGTCCCTGACCGTCGCTGATGATGGTTGTCTTGATGGTGTTCTGCTTCCTCTTGCCGGAGACGAAGGCCCGCCGTCCGGGCCGGTTGGTCTTGGGCCGGCGGACCTGGGTCTCGGCTCCGTCGATCCGCCGCCGGATCCCCTCGGCCTCGGCGTAGGCGAACACCTCGGCCAGAGTGCGCGGCCGGACCCCGGCGGTCGGGGACCGCGAATCCGCGCGCCGCCAGCAGCCCTCCGCCGTCACGGACGCCTCCGCGAAATCCGCCGACGCGGACCGGCCGGGCCGGCCTCTGGCCTGGGCTACGGAGGCGTGGACGAGCGGAAGAAGGCGGCGCGGCCTGACCGGGGTTGCTCTGGCGGTGGCGGCGCACTGGCGACCGTCGTGCCCGGAGCAGCTTGCCCCTGAGCCACACCCCATGGCGTAGACCACTTCCGTCACGCGATACTGCAGCGGTCCGGCAGTACACGCGCTCCCACAGCGGCGGAAGGACCCCAAGTCCCTTGAATTTCCTACGTGTTCGGATCGGCATCCTCGGTATGGCCCTGCTGGCGGGGCTGGTGGCACCCGCGACCACGGCGGCGGCCCGGGCCGCTCAGGGCGCCCTGACCCCGACCGTCGAGGAGCAGCGCCTCGACAAGGCGGCACCGCAGGAGATACTGCGGCGCTCCGGATTCGACTCCGTGGCCCCGGACTTCGCCCGCGACCTGACCCGGACTCACTCCTTTGAGCAGGCCCGCGGCATCGTCGTACGCGACGGTACGGCGCTGTGGCGGCACGCCGTCCACCGGGCGCAGGGGCGGGGCCCCGCGGGCGGCGACCTCAGCCGGGACGACGACCGGCCGCTGTACTGGGCGCGGCTCGGGATGACGCGGGACGTGCGCACGTGGGAGCCGGACTTCGGGATCGGTGACGCGCAACGCTCGGCCCTGCTGGACCAGTTGGAGCGGACCTCGCGCGGCCGGAGCGACATCCGCTACCCTTCGCGCGCCACGGGCATCAAGCGCATTCTCGTCACCGGCTTCGACCCGTTCACGCTGGACCAGGACATCAGGATCTCCAACCCGTCCGGGGCCGTCGCGCTCGCTCTCGACGGGAAGGTGATCCAGACCGACTCCGGACCGGCCCGCATCGAGGCCGTCACGTTCCCGGTGCGCTGGCAGGACTTCGCGAACGGGACGGTGGAGCGGACGCTGGCGCCGTACCTGCCGAAGGTCGACCTGTACACGACGGTCAGCCAGGGCCGGACGGGCCGCTTCGACGTCGAGCGGACGAACGGGGCCTGGCGCGGCGGCTACCCCGACAACGACAACATCAGCAGCACCGGGACCATCCCGGTCGCCGCCCCGGCCACACCACCGCAGTGGACGACGACCACCCTCCCCTACAAGGCGATCGTGACCGCGCACACCGGCCGGTTCCCGGCCTACGACCACACCGAGGTCACCGAGATCCCGACAGGGAGCACCGAACCCGTCGTACGCCCCGACGGCCCCACACCGGGCTCCACGGCCCGCGAGGGCGGCGGCGGCAACTACCTCTCCAATGAGATCGCCTACCGCGCGACCCTGCTGCGCGACCGGCTGGGCCTGCACGACACGCTGCCGGGCGGGCACGTGCACACACCGGTGCTCCAGTTCGGCGCCGGCAACACCGATCCGGCGACCGGAAAGATCACGGATCCGCAGTTCGTGCGGAACCGGCTGGCCATCATTGCGCAGCTACGGTCGATCCTGACGACGGCGGCGAATACGGCGCTGAAGTGACGTCGTCCCCGCCCGCGTTCCCGTCGCCTCGCGAGGTCAGTAGGTGTCGCTGGTGTGGTGGGGCCGGGAAGATCGCGCAACCCGCCGCCCGTTGTACGCCGAGGAGGCCCCGCTTCCCGCATCAGTTGGCGTGATAGCGGCAGTACTCGTCGTCGCAGCCGCCGGGCTCCCACTGCTCATCGATCCGCCACAGCAGCCCTTGCTCCTGGGGGGTGTTGGGCAGGCGGCACAGAACGTCGGTGGGAGAGTAGATCGGGCGGGCGTCGTCTTCGATGTGCTCGGGGTCGGTGCGGTAGAAGTCGTCGCGGCGGTCCCAGGGAAGGGTGTCTGGGTGAACCTCAACCCGGACCAGCCCGACCGCGTCATGGACTCCAAGTTCGCCTCCACCGATGCAGGGCGGGTGCTGCTGGAGGCCGACCTCCAGATGAAGCACGACTTCTTCAAGACGATGGACCCCAAGACCGACCTCGGACGCCGCTTCTGGGCCGCCCTCCCGCGGGTCGACGGGCGTCCGTGCTTCACCGGCATCCGCAACTGGATCGAGCCCAAGCCCGCCAAGGTGCGTGAGCAGGACGGCGGCATCTACATCCTCGATGCCCCCCTCGGCCTGAAGTCCGTCGAGCAGGACTTCTCCACGCAGCCCGGCGGCGGCGAAGGCGTCTGCCACCCCACCAAGGCGCAGCGCGACCAGGCCCAGCGGGTCATCAACCGGATGATCGTCCCCGCGGTGGAGAAGACCATCAACACCGCCGGCCAGTACGCCGACCTGCGCCGCGTCTACACCTCCCGCGTCGCAGCCGAGTACATCCGCCCCCAGGACGCCACTCAAACCAGCGACTACCACCACATCATCAACAGCAACGACGTGAAGCGGTGGCCGCTGCGCGCACCCCACCAGAACTGGGACAAGGACAAGCTGTTCCAGAAGTACCGGAACATCTTCATCAACGGCGAGTTCAAGTACAACGTGGACACCGCCCAGGGCGTCCAGGTGATGATCGTCGGCGGCGTCGACTTCTCCAAGGCTCCCAAGCGCAACATCACCCGCCTCCGCTTCCGCGCCCAGAACCACTATCTGCCGCGCCAGACCAGCACCTCGGTCAGGGCGGTCACCGATGACATCGAGCGCAAGGGGACGCTGCTGCTCGGCGGCAACTCGAACGGCCACAACGACGGCGGCACCGACACCCCCAACCCGCGGCCGACACCGAGCCACACCGGCAGGCCCGACCCGACCGGCAAGCCGTCGGCCCCGGCCCCCGAGCCGTCTGTCAGCGACTCCGCCGGCTACACCCCCGCCCCCACCCACGACCCGAAGGGCCCCGGCGGCGACCTCGCCCACACCGGCTCCGACACCCCCATCAGCCTGATCTCCGGAATCGCCGCCACCCTCGCGGCAGCCGGCGGCGCCCTGGTGTGGTGGATGCGACGCCGCCGCACCGCCCAGGAGTAGCCAGGCCCGTGTCCCGCGTACGCGGGGATGATCCGTAACCTGACCGGGCAACACCACCTCACACCGAAGGGCTCCACCCAACACGGGTGGAGCCCTTGACCATGTTTCAGCAGAGCACCGTCAGGAGG
This sequence comes from Streptomyces natalensis ATCC 27448, assembly GCF_000935125.1. Taxonomy (GTDB): domain Bacteria; phylum Actinomycetota; class Actinomycetes; order Streptomycetales; family Streptomycetaceae; genus Streptomyces; species Streptomyces natalensis. The sequence continues at coordinate 398,811 of NZ_JRKI01000034.1, forward strand.
CGTTCCACGCGGCGCTGCCGCGCTTGCGGTACGGGGCAACGTCGACGTTGCCGAGCTCGTCGAGGTCCGCCACAGCGCCTACAGCCCCGACCACGCCCACCTGGCCGGCAGATTACGTACCAAAGCGCTCGACGGCCCCGGCTTCGCCGTGGTGACGGGCACGCCTGCCGGCACCATGAGCACCCAGGCGGCCCAGGAGTTCGCCACGTCGATGCTCCGCCACCTCGGCGAACCGCTTCCCCAGGGCCGGGGCCCGGACACTGCCCTGGGATGGCTGGTCCGGGATGAGGGCGTCTCGGCGTACACCGACGACCGCCGATTCCACGAGGACGCCTACACCTCCAAGTCACGCGGCTACCTGCACCTGCACAACGACCGGGCAGTCCAGCCCTTCGGCCAGCAACCCGACTGCGTCGCCCTCCTCATGCACCGGAAGGCCGTGCAGGGCGGCGCTTCCGTCCTGGTGGACGGCTGGGCGGTGCACCGCGTTCTTCGCGAGTCGTATCCGCACGCACTGGGCCTGCTCAACACGCCGTACCCCGTGGACCGCCGCCACGTCACGCCCCAGGGCGAGAGTCCCGTGGTGCGAGCGCCGGTGTTCGAGCAGGCCGACGGCCGTGTCCAGGTCCGATGCAACCTCAAACGCATCGAGACCGCCGCCGAACTGACCGGCGAGCCCATGCCACCCGATCAACGCGCGGCCGTCGAAACCCTGCGCCAGGTGCTGGCCCGCCCGGAGCTGAAGGTAACGATCCCGCTGGAGGAGGGCGACTGCCTCGTCATCGACGACCGGCGCGTCCTGCACGGCCGTACGTCCTATGAGGACCACGCCGACGCCGACCGCCGACGTTGCCTCATACGGGTCATGCTGCGGTGTGTGCCATGCAACCGGCGATCGAGCCGGAGGAGGTTCCCTTTCGGAAGCTCTCAGTCGTCTACGGCGTCGAATCCTTGCCGGCATTTGTGAGCTGACGGTGCGCGCGCCGTCCCGGTGTCGAAGTCTTCGTGGCCGCCGACCGGTGGTGAGCTTGCCAGGGGGCTGTGCTGCTTCGGGCGCACCGAGGCTGTGTCCGTGGCTACGTTCAGTGTTTTCGGCAGCCACCAGTTGGCCCGGCCCGCGAGCTGCATCACGGCTGGCACGAGCAGCGCGCGGATGATCGTGCAATCCAGCAGGACGGCCACGGCCAGACCGGCGCCCACGATGCGCAGATGACGCAGATCCGACAGCGCGAGCGAGGCCATGACGGTCGCGAATACGACCGCCGCCGAGGTGAACAGCCTTCCGCTGTGCTGCAGACCGGTGGCCACAGCCATCGGCGTGGAGATTCCTCGGCGGTGCTCCTCGACGATGCGTGACAGCAGAAACATCTCGTAATCCATCGACAGGCCGAAGGCGACCGAGAACATCAGAGGCGCGATCACATCAGTGACCCCCACACCCGCAGGTCCGAAGGAGGAACCGGCCAGCCATCCCTCTTGAAAGACGGCTACCAGGATCCCGAAGGTGGCCATCAGGCTCAGGGCGTTCAGCAGCAGTGCCTTCACCGGAATGAGGACACTGCCGGTGAACATCAGAATGAGCAGGAACGTGGCACAGGCCGCGAAGCCGACGGCGATCGGCAGTCGGTCGGTCAGCACGTGCTCGATGTCTGCCAGCCGGGCCCCTGGCCCTCCGACGAGTGCCGGCACCGGCGCGGGAACGCGGCGAAGCCGCTCGGCCAGTCGGCTGCCCTCAGGGGTGAGGGCGTCCCTCGTGGAAGGATCAACCGACAGCCACGTCCCGGCGTGCGCGGTGAACCGGGTCGCCTGGGCCGGCGGCAGGGCCGACTGCTGCCCTCGGCGGTAGGAGCCGGTCGTTGTGTCCACTCGCCGCACACTTGGGACGAGGGAGAGTCGGCGGGCGTACGCGTCGAGGGCTTCGGCGGAATGTGTGGCGTGCAGACCGGGGAGAACGACGGACGGCGCGCCAGATGCCGTCGTTGTGAAGGTGTCGCGCAGTTCCCGGTACGTCTGGGCGACCGGGGAGGACTGCGGAAGCAGTCGGTCGCCGTACAGGCCGAACCGCGTCAGAGCCGCTGGCGCGGCCAGGAGACCGAGCAGCACGAGCGCGCCGAGCACGACCGCAGCCGGCCTCCTTGTCACCCATACGGCCAGCCGGAACCAGACTCCCTTGGCCCCCTCATGAGCGTGCACCGTCCCCCGCGGTCGCAGCCGGGCGAAGACGTCCCACCGGTTCACTTCTTTTCCGAGCAGCACCAGCAGCGCGGGGACCACCAGGAGCGCCACCGTGGCGGAGAAGATGACGACCGCGACGCCGCCGTAGGCGATCGAACGGATCAGCGGCAGCGGGAAGACCAGCAGCGTACACAGGGACACGGCGACGATGGCCCCGGAGAACGCCACTGCGCGTCCAGCCGTGCGCAGCGTCGTCCCCACGGCCGGGCCAGGAGCCCTTCCTTGCGCCAGCTCCTCTCGGTAGCGACTGACCAGGAGCAGGCAGTAGTCCACGGCAAGCCCGAAGCCCAGGGCCGTGGTGATATTGACTGCGAATGCCGACACCGAGGTCACGTCGGTCAGCAGGCGCAGGAACGCAGTGGTGGTGACGACAGCGAGGACGCCCACCACCATCGGGATCAGCGCGGCCACCGCGCTCCCGAATGTCCACAGCAGGACCGACAGCACGAGGGGCATGGTCACGATCTCGGCCAAGCGCAGGCCGCGCTCGCTGAGGCGCTCGCTCTCGGAGAGAACGGCAGTCTCACCCGCCGCGGAGACCCGCAGCGGGCCAGACCTCCCGGTGTACCGGGCGATGGCGTCGTCACCGGCCGAACGCACCGCCCGTTCGTCCCCGCGGAACCGGACCAGTACCAGAGCGTGGTGCCGGTCGGCCGTGCGCAACTCAGAGAGACTGTGCGGCCAGTAGCCACGCACCCATGCGGTGCGGGGATCGGCCGCGAGCCTGTCGGTCAGGTCCCGGCCTGCCCTCGCGGTCCCGGCTTCGTCGACAGAGCCGGAGGTTTCGGCGAGCAGCAGGAGGTGTGGCTCGCCGACGCCGAAGCGGGAGACCAGCACGGCATCGGCACGGAGAAACTCAGCGGAGGCAGGCATGAGGGTTTCAGGCGATAGCCGGCCACCGATCCCGCGCGCTCCCACGGCCGCCACGCACCCCAGCAGACACACCAGGAGCAGCACCACGCAGGCGCCACGCCGCGAGCCATGGACGGCGCTGAGGCACCCCCGCACTTCACCACCTGCACCGATCCCGCTGCCCATGCCGAGGTAACGATCGGCGGCAGACCGTGTCACTCTCACCGCGACCGGGTCCGGCGGTGGACATCAGGACTTGGCCGGCTGCGCTGTCTCAACACCAGGCACCCGACCGGCAACCTCTCAAGGCATACCGCCAAAGACAAAGACCAAGAAGCCGAGATCCAGGCCGTCCCCGGGGCCGGCATGCGGCGGCGACAAAGCATCGGTCAAGAACGTCGGGAGCGCTCGCGCAGCGGCTCACCGGCCTTGTGCAGATGGCGCAGAACTTCCCCCCCACGAGGTGGCCGGGCTCGCCTCGTGGTACGGGATCCCGAGTTCGGCGCAATAGTCGCGGACGACCACCTGGGCACGGCGCAGATTCGGGGTCGGCATGCTCGGGAAGAGGTGGTGTTCGATCTGGTAGTTGAGGCCACCGAGGGCCATGTCCGTGGCGACGCCGCTGCGCACGTTGCGCGAGGTAAGCACCTGGCGCCGCAGGAAGTCGGGGCGCTCCATGCCCGACATCGTCGGCATGCCCGAGACATGGAGATTGGCTGCTTCCAGGGTGAGCAGAGGGAAGAACAGCGGAGCCTGGTAGCGGCCGATGAAGCCGGGCAGCCCGCGGTTTCTGTTCTCGACGCAGCAAACTACAGAGAACTTCCGACTCAGGTCACCCGGTCGCCTCCGGCAGATTCTGCTCGCGGCCCGGGCCCTCCGTCGGACGAGGGCAAAGGGCTCTGCGGACCACGCCCTTGGCCAGGTCCTTGGACCTATACCATGTCCCCACGCCGTACGCTGCCGTCCGGTGACCGAGTCCGCGCAATCGTCCCCTTGTGCCCGCCCTGCGGTCCAGCAATTCCTGGAAGACTGCCTCGTACATCGCGACGATCCGCGCCGTGTCATACCGGGAGCCCTTCTTCAAGGCTGCTCGGCCCATACGCTTGCGGCGCTCGTCGTCATTGATCAACTCCAGCATCGCGCCGGCCAACGCATGGGGATCACGCGGCGCGACCAGCAGGCCGTCCACGCCGTGCTCGATGATCTCTCCAGGCCCCAGTGGGCAGTCGGTGCTCACGACCGGCAGACCGACCCTCATCGCCTCGACGATGGTCATGCCGAAGGACTCCATGCTCGAGGAGACGACCAGCATGGAGCCCTTGGCCATCTCTGGTTCGACGGGCGTGACCGAGCCCATCAACGTCATCGCGTCGTCGAGATCCAGTTGGCTGACAAGCCGTAACAGCTTCTCCTTCTCGGGTCCTCCGCCGTACAGCCGGAGGCCCCAGTCCGGCCGCTCGGCTCGGACCTTGGCGAAGGCCAGAATCAGGTCCCCGTACCGTTTCACAGGAGCCAGCCGGCCGACCGCGACCACATGCTTGGCGTCCAGTGTGCTGGGCGCGATCCCCGGAGGGGGGACACTGTTGGGCATCGCCTGGATCCGCACACCCGGTAGCCACAGCCTGCGGCGGTAGGAGGCGGCATCGGCTTCGGTGGTCGTCGTGATCGCGTCCAGCCGTGGATACACACGGCGCACTCTGAGCACCAACCGGGTGGGATGGGTGTTCAGCGTCAGATGCTCCTGCCCGATCCGCACCAGGCGGCGTGGGGCCTGCCGGGCGATGTGCACGTTCAGGCCCGGTCGGGTTCCGATCACGATGTCGGCGTCCAAGGCCCGCAGATCGGCGCCGAGCCGTTCGTCTGTCAGTTCACTGTACTGCGGGTAACGGCCGTCCTCGCGTGGGAAGACCTTCGAGGGGCGCTTGGTGAGCGGGTGATTGCCCTCGTAGGACGCGCTCTTCTTCCGCAGATCCACAAGGAATCGCAGCCGCACTCGCGGGTCGAGGAAGAGTTGGTGTTCCGTCCGGTACCGGAACACCGAGACGATCTCGACCTTGTGCCGCTCGACCAGGCCGTTGGCCAGATTGAACGTGGTGCGGATGGTCCCGCCGATTCCGTAGGCGTGGTGGATCAAGAATGAAATGCGCATGCGTCCCTGTTGTTCTTACCGCTACTGCGGACTGCGTGTTCCGTCTTTTCAGGCTTGGCTCCTGCCCCTCAAGGGGCGGACGTCAACGCCCGTTCGCCCATACGGCCCCGGGGGATTCTCGAAGCGTTCGCGGAGTACGCACGGTCCGCTGGTGCACCCGGGGCGGCGGACTCGCGTCAAGAACGTCGCTGCCAAAGACTCATAGGGCCTTTTGTGACGGCGTTCGTCAGGAGTCGGCAGCAGGCTGCGGCACCACGACGGGCGCCATAGAAGTCACGGACTCCTCGGGAGATGTGCCAGCCGGAACAGCCGAAGCTGTGGCGACCATTGGTGGTTGACGGGCGCGAACATCGCTGCGCAGTGCTCCGCATCGTTAACCGCTGTGCGCCCTTCCACCCTCTCGGGACGAACCTTGTCAAGAGGCGCTTTCTCCTGGGGGTGGCCGTTACAACCGTGGCCCGAATTCCTCGGCTGTGGCGGTGAGGACGGTGAGACGAGTTTGCGAGGAGTCAACGAGTCCTGCTGTTCGGCTGCTCAGGTCAGGACGTCGCAGGCCGCCTGCGGGGCTGGCGGGAATTTCACCCTGCCTTGCTCACAGAACAACCGAGGCAGCCGGCGCGGAGTTGCCAGGGCATGGCGCCGTGCTCCCCGTCAGTGTGCTCCAGCCTGGCGACGACAGCCGCAGCGGTAACCCGCCCAGGTGAAATGTCGGCCTGCTCAGTTGTCCATGTGATCTATAACCGATGTTCCTTGGCACACGACAAGTGCTCTGCAGAAATCTGGAGAAAGACGACTGCCTCATGACGCTGGTGCGAGGCTTGGCCTCATCGTCCCGCCGTGATGTACTCACCGCCGTGGTGCTGAGCGCCACCGTCCCCGTGGGGGTGCTGGCTGGCTTGGGGAGACGGGACTCACGGGCCACGCCGAAGCATTGGCCACCGGTTCTGAGCACGGCGGCATCCTCGGGTTCCCGGGCGGACGCCGAGCCGTCCAGAACCGAGGAGTCGGTCCTGCAAATCGTTGCCCACCCTGACGACGATCTGTTCTTCATCAACCCGGAGGTCGGCCAGTCACTGCGCAGTGGCCGTCCGCTGGCTTCGGTCTATCTGACGTCCGGCGAGGCCAACGGCGTCAATGGCCCGGACCCGAGCGTGCACTTTGGACTGTGCCGGCCCGTGCCGGACAAGGCGAAGTACGCCAAGGCGCGGCAGAACGGCATCCGCGCGGCCTACGCCGAGATGGTGACCGGCGACGCAGGACACCCTTGGCGGCGCACCGCCCTTGCCACAGCGGGCGGCGGCCTCGCCGAGCTCGACACGCTCCAGGGGTACCCCCACATCCACCTGGTCTGGACGCTGCTTCATGAGGCCGGCAGCATCACTGGTGACCGCCCGCAGAGCCTGCACGCACTGTGGGACGGCCGGACCCGCAGCATCCGCTCCCAGCTTGCGTACGGCGGTCTGGTCATCCGCGACTTCTCCTACAGCGCGGCACAGCTCATCCAGACCCTGGTCGGCTATCTGGAACTCTTCCGGCCGACCCATGTCCGGATGCAGGATCCGACTCCTGGTCGACTGGACCGCAACCACAAGTACGCCGATCACCAGGATCACTTGTACGGCGCCCGGTTCGTCCAGCAGGCTCTCGCACGCTACGCCTCCGCCGGCGAGCGCCCGCACTTCACCGTCCAGACCTACCTCGGTTACTTCAACGGTGGTCTGCCAGGCACTCTCGACCCAGCCTCCGGCGAATCCAAGGCCCGCACCGTGGAGACATATTCCTGGAGCCGCGCGCCGCGGAAGTCATGTCAGGACCCGGCGGGCTGCGGCGACAAAAACGTGGCCGCACACCCCAAGCGCCACTGGTCGCACAGCATCCACCACGCCCGCGACACCGGCACCTGCTGGCTACAGACCGGCAAGGACGACAGCCTGTGGGCCTTCGCCGTGCTCAGCGGCCGCATCGCACTCTGGCACCGCCCGGCGAGCGGCACCGGTCAGTTGAGTGAGGGGCAGTGGTTCGGGCCCACGCTGCTCCCGGGGACCGGCATCGACGCGGGCGTCCGTCCGATCACGCTCCCCGACGGACGCATCGCCGTCTTCGGCACCCGCACTCTCATCGGCAGGCACCCTGGCGACTATCGCAGGGAGGTGGGCTTCACCGTCCAGCGGGACGCGGACCCCTCATTCGGCTCCTGGCATTCGCTGGGCACCCCGGAGCGGTGCGACCATGCCGGCACCTCGGATATCAGTGCCCCCGCGGTCTCGGTGAACGCCGACAACACGGTGACGGTGTTCCTGCGCGACAGCAGGCATCAGCTGACCGCCCGCACCGGACTCGCAGGCGGAAGCTGGACACCCTGGCGATACCTGGGCGGCGAGGAGGTACACGGCGACCCGGTCGTCGCCAGGGACAGCATGGGCCGCACCTACATCCTGGGCAGCACACCGCACTCCGTGCTGGCCTGGGTCCACCCGCCGGCCGCATCCGCCCGCGGTCCGCTGCTCACCGGGCTGCCGCCCACCACCTTGCCGTTGACCGTCCGGCGAGACGGCGACGGCATCCGTGTCTACTTCCGCAAACCCCACTCCGGGAACGTGCTGACCGCTCAGCTTCGCGCAGCCGACCTCGTATCCGCGCGGTCGCACACGTACCCGTGGCCGAGCAACGCATCCTCCCCGGTGGAAGTCACCGACCTGGGCGGGCCACAGGGCTACGGTCCGGTGAGCGTCATCCGCACCGGCTGCGGCGGCCTCCTGCTGGCAGCACGGTCTGCCACCGGAGACCTGGCAACGGCCTGGAGCACATCTGCTGCTCCCAAGCGCCGGCTGCGCTGGAGCCACACCGGCATCCTCCTCGCCGGTGCCCCCTCCAGCAACCAACTCGCGTCCGGCGACGCCGCACTGACCGCACTCGGTCTCGACGGCCGCCTGTACTGGACGCACACCACGAAGAAGGGGCCCATTCTCGCCCCCTGGCAGCCGGCAGTGCCCCAAGCATCTTCCGCCCGCTGATCCACCCTGAGAGAGGGCCGTTGCCGTGCCCGACGAACCCTCGGTGCTGTTCGGGCGCGTGCGCGACGGTCCTTCCTACCGCCTGCGCGGATGGCGTCCCGCGTGATGGTGCAGGCGATCACGGTGCGGGTGTGCGCGGGCGTGTGCCTGGGGCGTGAAACAACTTCTGAACTTGTCGTTCAACCATCGGCTCGAACGCCGCGTCGAGCATGGGTCACCCGTATGCGCTTTCTCCGGATGATGGAGCAGCCGACACTGTCGGATGTGCCGAGGAAGAACTGCTGGACGATCGCGGAGTGAGCTGGGGAGGCCAGCCCGCACGGCATGCAGCATCTGTTGTGCCGGGCCGCCTGGGATGCCGACGCTGTCCGTGATGACGTGCGCGAATACGTCGTCGAGCACTTCCACGACGAGGCCGCGGTGCTGGTCGTTCGACGAAACCGGGGATAACTGGCCCGAGTGATGATCGAACGCTTCCTGGACGCCGGGCACCCAGTGGGCTGGGTCACGGGGGACGAGGTCTACGGCGGCAACCCAAAACTGCGGGCGGTCTTGGAGGAACGCGGCATCGGCTACGTCCTCGCGGTGGCCTGCTCGGCCGAACTGCCCACCAGCGCGGGCACGTTCCGCGCCGATGCCCTGGTGAAGAAGGTGCCGAAGCGAGCCTGGCAGAAGCTCTCGGCCGGACGCTGCGCGAAGGGACAGCGGTTCTACGACTGGGCCGTCATCGACCTCGCCGAAGCGGCACCGGGCCACCACCAACTACTGATCCGCCGCAACCGCACCACCGGCGAACTCGCCTACTACCGCTGTCACTCCGCCACGCCGGCATCCCTGGCCACCCTGGTCAAGGTCGCAGGTTCCCGTTCCAGATGGCGGGTGGAGGAGACCTTCCACAGCGAGAAGGGAATGGCCGGACTGGATGAGCACCAAGTCCGCCGCTACCCCTCCTGGACCCGCTGGGTCACCCTCGCCATGCTGGCCCATGCCTTTCTCGCCGTCGTCCGCGCCGACGAACACGAAAACCACCCCACACCCGGACGACGTGATCCCGCTCGGCCGTGTCCTGGCCGGGGCGAACTGCCACGACTCTCCGCTGCTGGCTTCGGCCTTGGACCGCCTCACGGACCTCGGGCCGCTGCCCGAGGAGATCACGGTGCACCTGGACGCCGGCTACGACTCGAACAAGACCCGCGCCCTGCTCGACGAACGCGGGCTGCACGGCCAGATAGCGCACAGGGCGAGAAAGCCCCATCCAGGCAAGCCGGCGCCGGCACGTCGAGCGCACCCACGCCTGGCAGAACGCCTTCCGACGCCTCTCGCACTGCTACGGACGCCGCGCCGCCGTGATCGACGCCTTCTTCGACCTCACGGACACGATCATCACCGTCCGCGGTCTGATCAGGCGATCCTGGACCACCCACCGCTGGGACAACCGCCCGAGGCGACGCCCGTGATCCCACGCCTATCCGCGCGAGCTCTTAGGTGGCAGAGGTGCGGCGGCCGCCTCGGCGGTCGGAGCTGCGGCCGCCGGTCCTGACAGAGCCGCCCGTGTCTCCGCCGGCCGCCGCCCGTCGGCCGGATCCGCGGGCAGCCTTGCCGGAGGCAGCGCCGGTCGCCGCACCGGCCGCGGACCGGCGGTCGGAGCTGCGGTCGCCCCCTCCGGCGGCACCGCCCGTGGCCCCGCCGGATCCCGCCCGGCGGGCAGAACCGCGCCCCCCGGTTGCGGAGGTGCCACCAGAGGCTGTCGTCCCGGCAGCGGCCCGGCGGTCGGAGCCCCGGCTCCCGGTCCTGGTGGCAGCACCTGTCGCCGCTTTGGCCCCGCCGTCGTTTCGGCGTCGGCGGCCGGATCGCCTGCCGGGCTCGGCGCCGGCCTTCCGGTCCGGGCGGGACGCCGTCTGTGTCGCCGGCTGGGGGACCTCAATGGTGACGGCTACGCCGGAAGGCTCGCGGGCGCCGGTGATGGTGGCCAGTTCCGCGTCGCTGGAGGTGACGCGGGCCGTGCGGGGGCGGATGCCCGCGTCCGTCATGAGCCGGGTGACGTCCCGTTTCTGGGCGGGCAGGACCAGCGTGACCACGCTGCCGAAGCCACCGGCACGGGCCGTGCGGCCGCCCCGGTGGAGGTAGTCCTTGTGGTCGGTGGGGGGATCGACGTTCACGACGAGGTCGAGGTCGTCGATATGTATGCCCCGGGCCGCCACGTTCGTCGCCACCAGCGCGCTGACCTGGCCGTTCTTGAACTGCTCCAGGGTGCGGTTGCGCTGCGGCTGGGAGCGGCCTCCGTGCAGCGCCGCCGCACGGACACCGACGGCCAGGAGCTGCTTGGCGAGCCGGTCGGCGGACCTTTTGGTGTCGAGGAAGAGGATGACCTGGCCGTCACGGGCCGCGATGCGCTTGGTGACGGCCTTCTTGTCGGTCTCGTCCTGGACGTGGAGCACGTGGTGCTCCATGGTGGTCACCGCTCCCGCGGACGGGTCCACGGAATGGACTACGGGGTCGGTCAAAAACCGCTGCACCAGGCGGTCGATGTTGCGGTCCAGGGTGGCCGAGAAGAGCATGCGCTGTCCGTCGGGCCGTACCTGCTGGATCAGCTTGGTGATCTGCGGCAGGAAGCCCATGTCGGTCATCTGGTCGGCTTCGTCCAGCACCGTGATGCGTACGTCGCCGAGCACGCAGTCCCCGCGTTCCACGAGGTCGTTGAGCCTGCCGGGAGTCGCCACGACCACCTCGGCACCGCGCCGGAGCGTACCGGCCTGCTTGGTGATGGACAGCCCGCCGACCACGGTGGCCAGCCGGAGGTTCACAGCCGTCGCGTAGGGGGCCAGTGCGTCCGCCACCTGCTGGGCGAGTTCACGGGTGGGCACCAGCACGAGGGCGAGGGGCGCCCTGGGCTCCGCACGCAGTCCGGCCGTGCGGGCCAGCAGCGCCAGCCCGAACGCGAGGGTCTTGCCGGAACCGGTGCGTCCCCGTCCCAGCAGGTCACGGCCGGCGAGCGAGTTGGGCAGGGTGGCGGCCTGGATGGGGAAAGGGGTGGTCACGCCCTGCGCGGTGAGGGTCTTCAGCAGCCCCGCGGGCATGTCCAGGCCGGCGAAGTCCTCGACGGCGGGAAGTGCGGGGGTCGTGTTTTCCGGCAGCCGGAATTCCCTCGGCGCCGACACGGGCGATGACGGGGACGAGGCGCGCCGGTTCGGCTTCTGGGACCTGCGGGACATGCGGTTGTCTGCCTTCCTGGAAACAGCACAAACCGGGGTCCGCACCATGACGGTGCGGACCCCGGTGAGCGGATACGCGTCCGGCTATCAGGCGGGGACGATGTTCTCCGCCTGCGGGCCCTTCTGGCCCTGCGTGACGTCGAAGGAGACCCGCTGGCCCTCCTGGAGCTCACGGAAGCCCTGGGTCGCGATGTTCGAGTAGTGGGCGAAGACGTCGGGACCGCCGCCGTCCTGCTCGATGAAGCCGAAACCCTTTTCGGCGTTGAACCACTTCACGGTTCCCTGTGCCATGACCTTCTCCTTCTGTAGGCAGAGGCCCCATCCGGAGATGCCGGAAAACAAATAATGCGCCTGAAGGAGAAACATTCCCGTCAGGCGCACATAGATTCATGGGTACCACAACTGCAACGCCGAGACCTTAGCACAGCTCGGCGGTCCGTGGTGGATCAACGAGGGCGCGCCGGGGTCCTTCAGAGACTTTCGATGATCGTGACGTTCGTCCGGCCGCCGCCTTCGCGCACGGTCTGGAGCTCGAACCGGACGTCGGCGACTCCCGACGGGCGACCGAGGGCGATCGCTCCGCCGCTGACAGCTACGTAAGGAGGAGTGGTGGATGCGGGCGCCCGGGATGAGCCCGTAGTCCTGTACAGCCCGTTCGGAGGCGACACCTCGGCGATCTTCGTCACGGGCATACCTTGCGCGAGCAGCAGCACCATCTGGGTCCGCCGCCAGGTCACCACCGACCCCGTGCCTCTACGGATGATCCGTAACAGCAGGCGCTGCCCCTCGTCGTCATCCATCTCACGGACGCGTACTCGTTCTGCCACGTGATCATCCTGACCGCCCGGAGCCGCCGAGTGCAGCAACCCGGCGGCTCGTCACACGAGGGCAATCGTTGCCTGATGCGGCACTCGGGTCTGTTGCGAAAGTGGATCTTGGTCGTGGATGCTCACGTCCTGTGGGGCGTGGTGACCTGACGAATGGCCAGTGGGCCCGGCTGGAGCCGTTGTTGCCGCGGGGCATCAAGCCGGACCGTCCGCCGGTATGGACTCGGCGGCAGCTGATGTGACCAGCGCTTTCCCAACAGACCCTAACCGACACGCCCGGGCGAGTGCCCCGGCCGCTGACCCGCGCCCTGGATCAGGCACTCGATCAGGTAGTCGCCCGTGTCCTCGTCGATGGTCACGCCGTGGGTCTCGCTGCGGAAGCCGGGGAAGCGGCGGTCGAAGGACTCCAGGGCGGTGAGATAGCGCAGCAGCGGGCCGTCGGGTGCGCCGATGGACTCGCCCGGCATCAGGACCGGGATGCCGGGCGGGGTGACCGTCACCATGGCGGCCGCCACCCGGCCCGCCGCCTCCGAGATCCGGACCCGCTCGGTGTCACCCCGCACCAGCCGCTGGTAGCAGTGCTGAGGTGGCGCCACGGGCTGCGGGAGCTGCTGGAAGGCCGTATCCAGAAGCTCCACCAGGCGCACCGAGCGCAGTTGCTCGTGCATCTCCTGGCACAGCCCGCGCAGGGTCAGGCCCGTGTACCGGCGGGGATGCGCGGCGACAGCCTCCGGCAGGATGCGCTCCAGTGGGGCGTCGGCGTCGTAGAGGGCCTTGAAATCCGTCAGGGCGTCCAGCAGGGTGCCCCACTTGCCCTTGGTGATGCCCATGGAGAACAGGATCAGCGTGGTGTAACTGTCGGTCTTCTCCACCACAATCTTCCGGGTGGCCAGATAGGCGGTGAGCACCCGGGCCGGGATGCCCTCCTCGGCCATCTCGCCGGTGGCGCTGATCCCCGGACAGGTCAGCGTGACCTTGACGGGGTCCAACATGCAGTGGCCCTCGGTCAGCCCGGGGAAACCGTGCCAGTCGGCGCCGGGCTCCAGCAGCCAGCAGGACTGCTCGGTGCGCAGCAGCTCCGGCGGGGCTTCCTCGAACGGCAGCCGTTCGCCGGTCGGCGGGTCGGTGACCGTGTCCGGCTGCCACACCCCGAAGAACCACGGTGGCCGGTCCCCGGCGCTCTCGATCCGCCGTCGCAGGCGCACCATCTCCTGACGGAAGCGGATCGCCTCGGTCACCGCCTCGTCGATCAGCCACTCGCCCTGCGGGCCGTCCATCATCGCCGTCGCCACGTCGAGCGAGGCGATCATCGGGTAGAGGGGCGAGGTGGTGCCGTGCATCATCAGCGCCTCGTTGAACCGGTCGTGCTCCACCGGTGCCCGCGGTGCGGGTCGCATGTGCACCATCGCGCTCTGCGACAGCGCCGCCAGCAGCTTGTGCGTGGACTGGGTGGCGAACACGGTCGGGCGGTCCGGGCCGGGGAATGCCTCCTCGTCCACCGACATGCCGTAACGGCCGGCGTAGAGCGGGTGGAAACGGGCGTACGCGAACCACGCCTCGTCGAAGTGCAACCGGGGCGTGCTGGCGGCGAACGCGCGAGCGGTGGGTACAGCGTCGTAACTGAGGCCGTCGTAGGTTGAGTTGGTGAACACCGCGTACTGCGGGTGCCGGGACACCGCGCCCTCGGTGAGCGGGTTCGCGGCGATCCGGGCCGCCACCGCGTTTGCGGCGATCTCGGCCGGGGGCAGCGGTCCCGCCAGGCCGTAGCCGTTGCGGGTGGGGACCATGTAGACCGGCCGGGCGCCCGAGACGACCAGGCCGTGCAGCACGGACTTGTGGCAGTTGCGGTCCACCAGCGCGATCTCGTCGCGGGTGACGCTGAAATGGCCGACCAGGCGGTTGCACGTGGAGTCGCCGTGCAGCACGAAGTAGGTGAGGTCGGAGCCGAACACACGGGCCGCGTTGCGCTCCGCCTCGCCGATCGGGCCGGTGTGCTCGAACAGCGAGCCCAGTTCCTCGACCGAGATCGACAGGTCGCTGCGCAGCAGCCGCTCCCCGAAGTAGTCGTGGAAGGCGCGTCCCGCCGGCGACTTGAGGAAGGCGACACCGCCGGAGTGGGCCGGGGTGTGCCAGGAGTATTCGTGGGCGTCGTCGAAGCGGCGCAGTGCCCGGAAGAACGGCGGCAGCACGGATTCCCGGTAGGCGCGGGCGGCGGTGGTGATGCGGCCCGCGATGAAGCCCGGGGTGTCCTCCAGCGGCCAGACGTAGCCCACGACCGACTCGGACACCCACAGCGGCAGGTCCCGTACGCCCTCGTCGGTCATCACCAAGAAGACCGGCAGGTCCCGGAAACGGCGGCCGATCCGGTGCAGCACGGCGCCGCCACCCGGGGTCCCGTCGAGGGTGCTGCCCGGCCGGGCGAGTGTGCCTCCCGGCGCGGCGAGCGCGGCGCCGGGCCCGTCACCGGCGGCCCTGGGAAGGTCCCAGGCCACCAGCGCCGCCGCCAGACCAGCCTCGGTGCGCAGTACGGCGTCCGCGTCCTCCGCCGTGACCTCCCACCGGACTTCGAAGCCGCCCGCCTCGATCGCGTCCCGGATCTTCCGTAACTGCTGGGGCCCGGCGCCCTCGCCCCGAGGGTGTTCCGGTACCGCGACCAGGATCCTGCTGTCGGCCATGCGCTCTCCCGCCCTCCACGGCGGCGCCCCGGCCGCCCCGGCCAGTGTCCTGGCGGCGCACCGGGCAGAACGGCGGCCGGGACGGCAAACCACCGCTATGGCGGAAACCGCCGTCCCGACGTTGACTTTCGCAACAGGGCCTAGACGGCCTACTACCGGTGCCGCTTCGCCCACGAGTACGCACTCGCCAACAAGATCACCCACCCCCGCAACATCCTGTTTCGCGAGCGGGACCTCGTACCCCAGCTCGACCAGTGGATCTCTCTGCAGTTCGCTCCCGGCGGGAAAGCGGCCACGATCGAGCGGATGTTTCAGTCCCAGCTCGTACGCTCGCAGAAAGACGACGACTCGGCTGCGGCCGCCACCACCGTGCGCGACTGCGAGGCCAAGCTCGCCCGCTACCGAGCCCTTGTCGACGCCGGAACCGCCGGCTCGGAGACCGTCGGACAGTGGATCGCCGAGACCGAAGCCCGCCGCGCCACCGCAGCCGCCCAGATGCGCACCCGCAAGCCCACCGTGCTCCCCCGCGCACGGATCGCGGAGCTTGTCGATGCGGCGGGCGACACGGCCGATGTGCTCCGGACCGCGGCCGGCGGGAAGAAGAACCGGCTGTACCGGGCCCTCGGGCTGCGTATGAAATACCAGTACGCACAACGCATCGTGCGGGTCGGGATTACTCCCGACCCGCACGATGTTGGTGAATGGTTTGTTTGTGTCCGAGGGGGGACTTGAACCCCCACGCCCGATAAAGGGCACTAGCACCTCAAGCTAGCGCGTCTGCCATTCCGCCACCCGGACTAGGTGTGGTCTTCGCGGGGCTTCCCCGCGGCGACGTGGACAACAATACCAAGGTTTCGGAGTGCCTTTCACCTGCGTATCCGTCGGGGGCGTAACGCGCAGTTACGGGTGATGGGGATATTTCGGGTGATCGTGGGCGGGAGGAGCCGGCGGGAGTCTGTGGGTGAGGGGTGGGGTGGCTCCCGGCCGTGACCAGGGCCGATGCCGGGGAGGGGCCAGGAAGGGGCTGGGGCGTAGTCGACGCCAGGGCCGGGGCGGGGGCCGGGCGGCGGGGGCCAAGGGCGGGGCCGGAGGTCGGGGGCCGGGGGTCGGGGCCCGGGGGCCGGGGGTCGGGGACCGGAGGTCGGGGGTCGGGGGCCGGGGGTCGGGGACCGGAGGTCGGGGGTCGGGGACCGGGAAACCAGGGGCTGGGGGCTGGGGGCTGGGGGTTAGGGGTTAGGAGCTGGGAGCCACGAGCCAGGGGCCGGGGATCGGGAGGCACCGGCCAGGACCCAGGACCCAGGCCCCAGGGCCGCAGGCGCCCGGCCGACATGCGGCCCGTACGACATGCGGCCCGTACGGCATGCGGCCCGCTACGGCATGAGGTGGTAGTCAGGGAAGTTGCCCGGTAGGCGTTCCGTGGGTGGGCCCTCGGTGACGGCTCGTACCAGGAGGTCGCCGCCTACGAAGGCGCCGCGCCAGGAGTTGCCGAAGCCGCCGAAGAGTTCCTCGCGGTCGCCGCGGGAGCGGGGTTTGCCGTGGCCGATCTTGAAGGCGCGGATCTGGGGGGCCAGGCGGGCATAGGTCTCGGGGTCGTCGGTGGAGAGGGTGGCCACCAGGGCGCCGTTGCTGGCGTTCATGGCGGCGAGGAGTTCGGCCTCGGTGTCGACGAGGACGATGGTGTCGACGGGGCCGAAGGGCTCGGCGTGGTGGAGGGGCGAGGACGGGGGCGGGGCCAGGAGGGTGGTGGGCGGCAGGTAGGCGGAGGTGTCCTGGGAGGGGAGGAAGTGGCCGGCGGCCAGGTCGCCCCGGTGCAGCGGTACCGCGCCGCGGGAGATCGCCTCGGTCGTCAGGTCGGCGAGTTCCTTGGCCTTGGCTGCGTTGATCAGGGGGCCGTAGTCGAGGGTGGGAAGCGGATCGTCGGGCGTGGCGACGGCCAGGGGGTGGCCGAAACGGATGGCGCGTACGGCCGGGAGGTAGGCGGCCAGGAAGTCGGCGAAGGCGTCGCGCTGGACGACGAAGCGGGGATAGGCGGTGCAGCGCTGTTTGGCGTAGTCGAAGGTTTTGCGGAGGAGAGGCGTCAGGGCGTCCCAGTCGGTGTGGTGCCAGATGCCCCAGGTGTTCAGGCCCTCCTGTTCGAGGATGTGGCGTTTGCCGAGGTCGGCGACGGCGGTGGCGACGCGGGCGCCGGTGTCGCGGCCGCCGACGAAGGAGACGCAGCCGATCTCCGGGGAACGGATGAGGGAGGCGGAGAGTTCACTGCCGTTCCCGCTGACGAGGGTGGCCGGGATGCTCTCGCGGGCGGCCAGGGCGCAGGCGAGGGTGAGGCAGGACAGACCGCCGTCGGTGGGGGTCTTGGCGATCACCGCATTGCCTGCGAGTGCCTGCACGAGCATCGCGTGGACCAGGACGGACATGGGGTAGTTCCAGCTGGCGATGTTGCTGACCGGGCCGGGGAGGGGGGACCTGCCGACGAGCATGCGGTCGATGTCGGAGACGTACCAGCGCACGCCGTCGATAGCGCGGTCGACGTCGGCCTGGGCGAGCTTCCAGGGCTTGCCGATCTCCCAGACGAGGAGGAGGGCGAGCAGTTCGCGGTGCTCGGTGAGGGCGTCGAGGGTGGCGGAGATACGGGCCTTGCGTTCCGGGAGGGGTACGTGGCGCCAGTCGCGGTGCTGGTCGAGGGAGGCGCGTACGGCGTGCCGGGCGGCTTCCGCGTTCAGGCGGGGCGGGCCGGCGATGGGGGTGCCGTCCACCGGGCTGATGGCGGGCAGCGGGTCGCCGTCGGGGTGCCATGCGCCGGCCCAGAGGTTGCGGACCTGGTCGTCGCGGAACGCCTCGGGGGCGGCGGCCAGGCTGCGCTGCCAGGCGTTCTGCCAGGACGTTCCCGGCTTGAGGGTAAGGGTGGGGGGCGAGGTGGGGGTGCCGGGGGCTTTGGGGGTGGGTGCCATCGGTGTCTCCGCTCTCGGTGCACGGCCGGAGGGGCAGGGTGGTGGCGCTCGGTCAGGGACCCGGCTCCCGGTGGAACCGGGGTGAGGAAGAGGGCAAGCCAGCCAGCGAGGAAGTGAGGGCTGGAGGAGCGGTGTCGAAGAACCTCGTTACTGGACGGTAGTGGGCGGGGGCGGGCGAGGGGGCGGTACGGAGGCAGGTATGGCGAGTGTCACTCGGGGCGGGCGGTCGGACCACCGGGGCGGCGGATGTTTCCGGCCATCGGGGCGCCGACGGCGGTTCGGCGCGAGGTTCGGTTTCTTCGGCGCGTGGGTTCGGTTTCACAGCCGGCGCTTGCTTGGGTTTCATGGCCACCGGCGTTGGTGTCACAGCCATCGCTTGGGTTTCACGGCCACCGCTTCGGTTTCACGGCCAGCGCTGGGTTTCACGGCCACCGCATCGGTTTCACAGCCACCGCTTGGCCGCCTCGACGCTGTCGCCGCCGCTGGTGTTGAACGCGATCGCGCCCTCTGGTGCATGCCGCCGGACCAGGTTCACGACCTGCTCGAAGAACGTCAGGAGTGGTTCTGGTTTGCGCATCCCGCCCCCTATGGCGACGACGTCTCAGTGTCGTGCGGACAGCGCTGCGGTCACCGCGGACTCGGCCGATTCGTCCGGTGCAATCAGCGTCATGGAAGCGTCGATGGCGTGTTCGCCGAAACGGGCCAGTTCCTCGTCCAGGACCGCGCGCAGGGCGGCCCCGTCCATACCGGGCACTGCGTGCGGGTCGAATCCAAGAACGAGAGCTGAGGGCATGTTGTGAATGACGGTCAGCTGGTCATGTCCGTTCCGGCCAGTCGACGGCAGCAACGCTGCTTTGGACCTTCGGAGGAGGCTGAATTGAGTGCGTTACCCAAGGCGTTGGATTGGATACGTTCAGCGGCTTGGGCCACGTCGAGTGACGCTTCGCCCCGTGTGGTGACGACGACGGTG
The DNA here is from genome assembly GCF_000935125.1 of Streptomyces natalensis ATCC 27448. GTDB lineage: Bacteria > Actinomycetota > Actinomycetes > Streptomycetales > Streptomycetaceae > Streptomyces > Streptomyces natalensis. The sequence continues at coordinate 417,693 of NZ_JRKI01000034.1, forward strand.
ACGACGGTGACGGCAGTGAAGGTTGCAGGCGGACGCCCCTCTCCCTCGGATGAGCCCCGGACCGCCATTCGGTCCGGGGCTCGTCGATCCCGTGCCATCTGGGCCGAGCCCCGCCACTCCCCCATCACTCACGGATCGGCTTGTACGCGCCAGAGGTCTTATCGGCCATGAGCGCCCCTGAACTGATCAGCAGTCAGTTCGCGCTACTGCGCCGGGGAAGCCGTGGCATCGGCCTTGACGTTGAAGTTGATGGTGGATCCGTTGACGGAGGTCACCGTGACCGACACGCCCAGAGTGCTGCCGTCGTCCGCCGAGAGCTTGCAGCGGGTGGTGGTGCCGACCTTGCCGACGAGGTCCTCGGGGCATGTGATGTGGGGCTTTTGCCGACCCGTTGCGGCGGCGAGTTTTTCGGCGACCGTGGTGGCCAGTTTGTCCGCCGACAGCTTCGGCTCGGCGTTTTCCACGTGAGCCGAGGCCGAGCAGCCGACGAGCAGCGCGCCGGCAGTCAGGATCGAAGCTGCTGCGGACAATCGAGTGATGGGCATGGACATGACGGACTCCAGCTTGACGTGATCATGGCGAGAGGGGCGACGGAAGCATACGGGCGTTCTCCTCCCGGCGCGATTCGGGCCTCTGGGCATGAGTGCGGGGGTGACAGAGAGGGAACGCGCCGGAGGTGAACGCGAGGCTTTCCGCGCTGGGGCAGCCAGGAGTGTCGCGGGTCAAGCTGAGGTCGGGCGGCCGGGCCGGCCTCAGGTTCGACAGCCAGCCGAACTCCTGGGTGCGGCAAGGGCATTCTCGGCCCTTGAGTCAGGCCAGAATGGCCTGCTGAACTTCGCGACCGCCTGGGACCTGGACGAGGCCTCGCCCAGGTGCCGGCCTGCCGGCGTCAGTCGTCTCGCGGGCGAGGTACGGGTGATGGGAAGTCCTACGGCAGGCGGATGTATCCCCCGCCCGGCCCGCCCCCCCGCCTCGCCCCGCCCCGAAGATCCGCCAGGGGCGCCCGGATGGCCTGCATGAGACCTACGAACGGGCGATGTGCAATCCGGGCCCGCCCATCCCGGGCCGGCGCATCCTCTGGGGGCGTGCTGAGCGTTGGACTGGTCGAGGGCACGTCACGAAGGTGATCCCCTGGATCTCTCGCAGAGCGATCCCAGACTCAGACCCCAGACCCCAGACCCCAGACCCCAGACCTCAGTCCTCAGTCCTCAGTCCTCGGCCCCCGCATCTCTCCCAGGTGATCACTCAGCGGACGTCGGGGCCTCGTCCCTCAACTCGTTGTTGCTGTTGGTGGCTTGATGCGCGATGGCCTTATGGTGGCGAACCACTTCATCGATGATGAAGTTCAGGAACTTCTCCGCGAACGCAGGATCCAGCCGGGCGTCCTCCGCCAGCCTTCGCAGCCGCTCGATCTGCGCGGCCTCACGGGCCGGGTCGGCGGGTGGCAGGCTGTGCCGGGCCTTGAGTTCGCCGACCTGCTGGGTGCACTTGAAGCGCTCGGCGAGCAGGTGCACCAGGGCGGCGTCGAGGTTGTCGATGCTGCTGCGCAGATAGAGCAGCCGCTCCCGGGCCGCCTCGTCGGCGACCGCGGCCGCCTCCTCCGCGGACGGTGCTGTCCACTCGCTCATGTACGTCTCGCCAATCGTGTGGGTGCGGTGGCACGGATTCGGTGCGGTGTTCGTGATCGTGATCGTGATCGTGTGCAGATTACCCGGGGACGCCGGTGGGCGCGGGTGTGATCTCGCGGATCGGAACGGGCGGACGCCGGACCGCTTGGGCAGGGTCCGTCCGCCCTCCCCGGCACCGCTCGCGCTCGTGGTGCGTACGGCGGGTGTGCTCGGTGTGCGTCCGCATCACCCGCACCCCCCGGGAGGCAATCTCACCCTTCCCGTGCAGGACAATGAGGACACATGCAGCCGTCGACGCCGGCCGCAGCCACCGGCACCGACCACCGACCACCGACCACCAACAGAACCGGGACGGATCAGGACATGGGACGAGTCACGGAGCGACGCAACGTGATCCGCATCCGCGATGGTGCGGTGAGCACCCGCCCGGACACCCTCGTCGCCGAGGAGCCGCTGGAGATCCGGCTCGGCGGCAAGCCCCTGGCGATCACCATGCGGACGCCCGGCGACGACTTCGCGCTGGCCGCGGGGTTCCTCGTCAGCGAGGGCGTACTGGCGAGCGCGGAGGATCTGGCGAACATCGTCTACTGCGCGGGCGCCACCGACGACGGCGGCAACACGTACAACATCGTCGACGTCCGGCTGGCGGACGGGGTGCCGGTCCCGGACATCACGCTGGAGCGCAACGTCTATACGACGTCGTCGTGCGGGCTGTGCGGCAAGGCCAGCCTGGACGCGGTGCGTACCCAGGCGCGCTGGGCGCTGGATGCCGGACCCGAGTCCGCGTTCCGGATCGAGCCGGCGACGCTGGCCGCCCTCCCCGACCGGCTCCGGGCCGCGCAGCGCGTTTTCGAGCGGACCGGGGGCCTGCATGCGGCCGCGCTGTTCAGGGCGGACGGGGAACTGCTCGACATACGGGAAGACGTGGGACGCCATAACGCCGTCGACAAAATCGTCGGGCGAGCGTTGCAGCAGGGGCTGTTGCCGCTGTCGTCGGCGGTGCTGATGGTCTCCGGGCGGGCGTCCTTCGAACTGGCACAGAAGGCCGTGATGGCGGGCATTCCGGTGCTCGCCGCGGTCTCCGCGCCGTCGTCGCTCGCCGTGGATCTGGCGGCCGAGACCGGGCTGACGCTGGTGGGATTCCTGCGGGGCAGCTCCATGAACGTGTACGCGGGCGAGCACCGGCTCGCGCTGCGTCCGGCGGCCGCCACGGGCTGAGCGCACGGCCGTCGCGCTATTGCGGGAGCGCGATCCGGGTCAGCAGGTCGATCAGCTGCTCGCGTTCCGCGCCGGTCAGGGCCGCGGTCAGCTCGGCGTTGGCCTCGTCGCCGAGCTTCTGGGTACGGCGCAGTCGGCGCTCGCCGTCGGCCGAGATCTCGACGGCGTTCTTGCGCCGGTCCTTGGGGTCCGGGGTACGGGTGACCAGGCCGTCCCTCTGAAGGTCGTTGACGATCGCGACCATGTCCTTGGGGTCGATGCTCAGCGTGCGGCCGAGGTCGGCCTGCGATACGGGGCCGAGTTCGGCGACCGCGGACAGGACGGCGTGGTGCATCATCCGCATCCCTTCGGCGGCGAGCGCCTCGGCGACGAGGCGATGGCCGCGGGCGGCGGCGCGGCCAAGCAGCCAGCTGGGGAGGGCGCGGATGCGGGAGGGGGCGTAGGGGTGGTGATCGTGGAGGTCGGACATGGGACCACCGTAGCGAGGAATCCGTAGGGCCGACCAACGAAGGAACGAAGGGCGAAAACGGACGGGCAACGGACGGGAAACGGAGATCGCCGACGAAGATCACCAGGAGTCGCACCAGAAGTCCCACCAGGAGTCCCACCACGAACCCCGGCCACCAGATTCATTGGTAGCCCCCACGGTTTTTGGGTTATCGTTGGGGCGACCAACGAATCCGCTCCCTGGAGGTGTCACCCCATGCGTCGTGTCCGGTTCCATGCCTACGGCGGTCCCGAGGTCCTGTGCGTAGAGGAGGCCGAGAGTCCGGTGCCCGGGCCCGGCGAGTTGCTGGTCCGTACCGAGGCGATCGGCGTCACGCTGCCCTGCGCACGGCGGGTGCGCGGGGACGGGAAGGGCGGCGGCGATCCGCTGCCGACCATGCCCGGTGGGGAGATCGCCGGGGAGGTCGTCGCGCTCGGGCCGGATGTCACCGGGTTCGCGGTGGGCGACCGCGTCACCTCGCTCACGTTCAAGGGCTCGTACGCCGAACTCGCCCTCGCCCCCGCCGCTCTGGCCAGCGCGATACCCGACGGGGCGAGCGCGGTGGAGGCGGTCGCCCTGGTGCGGAGCGGGCAGGTGGCGCTGGCGGCGCTGAGCACCGCGGCGCCGGCCGGGCGGGAGTCCGTGCTGATCACCGGGGCCGCCAGCGCCACCGGGCACCTCGCCGTCCAACTGGCCAAGCTCCAGGGGGTGCCGCGGGTGGTGGCCGCCGTCGGCTCGGCGGCCAAGGCGGAGTTCCTGTACGGGCTCGGGGCCGACGAGGTGGTCACCTACGACCAGGTCTCCTGGGGCGAACCGGTCGACATCGTGCTGGACGGCGTCGGCGGCGAGCTGCTGCCGCGGGCCGTGGCGGCGCTGGCCGAGGGCGGCCGGCTGATCTTCTTCAACTCCGGTGGCGGCACCGTCCCGGCCTTCGAGCTGCTGGCCGGCTCGAAGACCATCACCGGGCTGACGATGCGGCGCTTTGCCACCGTGAACCCGGAGCGGTACGCACGGCATCATGCGCGGCTGTGGGAGCTGGCCGCATCGGGGCAGTTGCGGGCCGCCGTACACACCGAACTGCCGCTGGCCGAGGCCGCGAAGGCGCACGAGATCATCGAGGCGCGGGCCAATCTCGGCAAGGTGGTGCTACGGCCGTGAGGGGCGGCGTAGGGGACGTGAGAGGTGGCGGAGACGACGTGACGGTTGGTGGCGGAGACGACGTGACAGATGGTGGCGGCAAGACCGAGAGGGGCGCTGGAAAGGCCGAGAGAGGTGCCGGGGAGGAATAAAAGGGGCGGTGGAGTGAACGAAGAGGGACGCTGGAGAGGACGCGGACAGGCGGTGGAGAGGGCGTGGCGGACGGTGCGTCGTCGGCTCATGCTCGGCCCTCGCCCCGCACGGCCATTCACCATGCCCGGCACACACGGCGCACCCCTGGCGGGGCCGGGCGGGTGAATTATAGGCCCCGTGGAGCGAACTGACGCAGGCTCCTTGTCGCGGTCCGCACGCGGCAGTAGCTTCCGTCGCGGATGCACATAGGACGTTGGATGTCCTGATGACCCGTCGCCGAACCCTCGAAAGGGCAGGCCGGACCATGACGTCAGTTCTCCGCGCACACCCCAGTCCCCGCAGCAGACCACGGCGGCGCCGCGCCGCGGCCGGTCTCGCCGCGCTCGCCGCCCTCGTCCTCGCCGTCCTTCCCACCACGCCCGCACACGCCGCACCGAACCCGGCACCGGAAGCGAACGCCGGCACCCTCGCACCGCCCCCCGCGAACGGTTTCACCCAGCAGGTCCTGTTCAAGGCCGCCCAGGAGAAGGGCTATTCCTGCTTCCGTATACCGGCGATCGTCAAGTCCACCCGCGGCACCCTGCTGGCCTTCGCCGAGGGGCGGGTGCACGACTGCGGGGACGCGGGAAATATCGACCTCGTGGTCAAACGCTCCACCGACGGCGGGCAGACCTGGGGTCCGCTACAGATCATCAACCACGGTGACGGCAACACCCACGGCAATCCGGCACCCCTGGTGGACCGCCGCACCGGGCGCATCCTCATCGCCGAGACGTACAACAAGGGCCGCGCCGACGGCCTCAGCTGCGACACCCCCTGCGACCGCACCCCGCACCTCCAGTACAGCGACGACGACGGCGCCACCTGGTCAGCGCCCCGGGACCTGACCCCCACCATCCGCCCGGCCCAGTGGAACTCCTGGTACGCCACCGGGCCCGTGCACGGCATCCAGCTCACCCGGGGCCGGCACGCCGGCCGTCTGGTCTTCGGGATCAATGCCGAGAGCTACGCCCAGGGCCGGGTCACCGAGAATCACGCCGCCCTGGTGCACAGCGACGACGGCGGCCGCACCTGGAAGGTCGGCGCGCTGGACACCTGGCCGATCGCCGCCGATGGAACCTTCCGTCAGAAGCCGTCCGAGATGACGCTGCTGGAACGTTCCGACGGCTCGATCTATGTCAACGGCCGCGAACAGGACGGTACGGACCTGGGCCACCGCACCGCCGCCGTCAGCCGGGACGGCGGCGACAGCTTCACCGGCCCGTTCCGCGCCCTGCCCGCCCTCTACTCCCCCATGGTGCAGGGCTCGGCGCTGCGCCTGTCCCGTTCGCGCTACGCCCGCCCCGGGCACACCCGTACCCTCTTCGCCGCGCCCGCCGACCCCGACCGGCGCCGGACCATGGCCATCCGCTCCTCCTGGGACGAGGGCCGCACCTGGGAAGGTGTCGACCGGGGCGCCGTGGTCACCATCGACTGGTCCGGCTACTCCGACCTGGTCGCCCTCTCGCCCGACGTCACCGGTCTGCTCTACGAGGGCGGCAAGGTGGACGCCCGCGACGAGATCCGCTTCGTGCGCTTCACCGAGGACTGGCTCGGGCCGCGCCGCGCCCCCGACCCCACGACCCGCGACGACGCCCCCGGCGCGCGCCCGGCGCTCGTCCTCGGCGGCGCGCGACCCACCGACGGCCTCTTCGGCGGCGCGCTGTCCTTCGACGGCAAGGACGACGCCGTACGCCTCCCCTTCCGCAACTCGCTCCCCCTGGGCACCCACGACTTCACGTGCAGCTTCTTCTTCCGCTACGAAGCCACCGGCGGCGAACAGCCGATGCTGTGGATGGGCGGTGTGGGAAGCACCCAACCGCAGGTCGCGGTGAGCGCCGACCCGGCCGGACACCGGATCACCGCCCATCTGACCGCGGTCGACGGCGCCCGGCCGGCGGCCACCGCGCAGGTCGCCTCGGACGGCGCCTACAACGACGGGCGCTGGCACCATCTCGCGCTGCGCCGGATGGGCGGACGGCTGCTGCTCACCGTGGACCTCGTCCACACCACCGACGTCCCGGACGTGCCGGGCTCGGTGAGCCGCGGATCGGTCTTCGGCGTCCACCTCGGGCAAAAGCTGGACAGCCGCGCCCAGTTCACCGGTGCACTGGACGAGGTCCGCGTCTACCGGCGGGCGCTGAGCGATCAGGAGCTGTCCGGGCTGCGCACCTTCGATGCGTCCGCCAAGGGGCCGCTGGTGCTGCGGCTGGCGCTGGACCGGGTGGACCAGGGCAGGCGGGGCTGAGGCCCTAGCCGGACGAACCGCCCGTCGCTCCGGTGGTGGTCTCCTCGGGGAGCGGCGCCGCCCCGGGGTGCACCGGCTCCCCGGCGTCGGCCGGTGCCTGCGCCTGCGCCCGTGCCTGCGCCGCGTAGCGCTTGGCGAGGACCGCGCAGACCATCAGCTGCATCTGGTGGAAGAGCATCAGCGGCAGCACCGCCAGCCCGGCCTGTGCGCCGAAGAGCACGCTGGCCATCGGCAGACCGGCCGCCAGGCTCTTCTTCGATCCGGCGAAGGTGATGGCGATCCGGTCCGCACGGGGGAAGCCCAGTTTGGCGGCGCCGTACGAGGTCCCGGTCAGCATCAGCGTCAGCAGGACGGCCTCCACGCCCAGCAGGCACAGCAGACGCAGCGGCGAGACCTGGTGCCAGATGCCCTGGACCATCCCGGCGCTGAAGGCGGTGTAGACGACGAGCAGGATCGAACCGCGGTCCACCAGGCCAAGGACCTTCTTGTGGCGGACGATCAAGCCCCCGATCCAGCGGCGCAGCAGCTGGCCGGCGACGAAGGGGAGCAGCAGCCGGCAGACGATGGAGAAGAGGGAGTCGGCCGAGAAGCCGCCGCCCCCGTTGCCGTGCAGGACGAGGGCGGCCAGCAGCGGGGTGACGACGATGCCGACGAGGCTGGAGAACGATCCGGCACAGATCGCCGCCGCCACGTTGCCACGCGCGAGGGAGGTGAAGGCGATGGACGACTGGATCGTCGACGGCACCAGGCACAGGAACACCAGCCCGGTGTAGAGGGTGGGCGGCAGCACGGCGGGGACCAGGGCGCGGGCGGCCAGGCCGAGCACCGGGAAGACGACGAAGGTGCAGGCCAGCACGGTGAGATGGAGCCGCCAGTGGCGCAGCCCGGCCAGCGCCTCGCGGGTGGAGAGCCGGGCGCCGTAGAGGAAGAACAGCAGCGCGACGGCCCCGGTGGAGCCGCCGTCCGCGACGGTGGCGGCCGCTCCGCGTGCGGGCAGCAGCGCCGCCAGGCCGACGGTCCCCACCAGCGCCAGGATGAATCCGTCCACGGGCAGCCAGGAGGGCAGGGCGAACGCAGGGCGGCGCATGGTCTCTCTTCGGTCGTACGGCGGGGCGTGCGGCGGCCGCGCGGTGGCGTGGGCGGAACGATCTCCAGGGTGCCGTCCCCGTAGGCCATCGGGAACCCCTCTTACCGTGGTGACTGTCATGACGAAAGGCGATAGCCGGGGGATGATGAGGGTGCGAGGCTGCGGGATGAGGGATGAGGGACGGGGAGCGATGACGGAGGCTGATCCAGCATGTTCGACCCCACCCAGCTGCGGACCTTCCTCACCGTGGCGCAGACCCTGAGCTTCACCCAGGCCGCCGACCGCCTCGGGCTGCGTCAGTCGACCGTGAGCCAGCACGTCCGCAAGCTGGAGCAGGCCGCCGGGCGGCGGCTGTTCGTGCGGGACACCCACGGCGTGGAGCCGACCGAGGACGGCGAGGCGATGCTGGGCTTCGCGCGCACGATTCTGGAGGCGAACGAGCGGGCGGCGAGCTTCTTCGCAGGTACGCGGTTGCGCGGGCGGCTGCGGTTCGGCGCCTCGGAGGACTTCGTGCTGACCAGGATGCCGGAGGTGCTGGAGGAGTTCCGGCGCGAGCATCCCGAGGTGGATCTGGAGCTGACGGTCGAGCTGTCGGAGACGCTGCACGAGCGGCTGGCGGCCGGCCGGCTCGATCTCGTCCTGGCCAAGCGGGGGCCGCAGGAGTCACACGGACGGCTGGTGTGGCGCGACCGGCTGGTGTGGGTGGGCGCCGAGCGGCTCCGCCTCGATCCGCAGCGGCCGGTTCCGCTGGTCGTCTATCCCCCGCCCGCCGTGACCCGCGCCCGCGCGCTGGAGGCGCTGGAGGGCCAGGGCCGTGAGTGGCGTATCGCCTGCACCAGCGGAAGCCTGAACGGACTTATCGCCGCAACCCGGGCCGGACTGGGCGTGATGGCACATACCAGGGGCATGATCCCGCCAGGGCTGGTGCGGATTCCGTCGCGCGCCGGGCTCCCGGAACTGGGCGGGGTGGATTTCGTCCTCCTGCACGGCCGGCACTCCCGCGCAGCCCGGGGGCCTGCCGAGGCGCTCGCCGACGCGATCCTGGCCGGTGGCGACCGGCTGCACATGCCGTAGGCACGCACATCCCGGGCGTCGGTTGCAGAGATTTGGTGCAGAAATGGTCCCGGCATGGTGATAGTCCGGAGACGAAGAGGCGAGATCGTGTCCACGCTTTACCCGAAGTAACCCGAATTCGCACTTGGCCATTTCCGGTACACGCTCCTGTGCGCCGTGGTACGGCCCTCCCGGACCCCGGGCGCCGTGGGGTACGGTCTCGGCCCTGTGAGGAGCACCACGAAGGGCTGGGTCATTGCGCGAGTTCACCGTCCCCCCTTTGGCAACCGCACCGCAGGTCGGCGGGCTGGCGGATTCCGTTTTCGACAACGCCGACAGCGACCCCGGACGCGTCGCACTGGCCCGTAAGGACCCCGCAGGGCAGTGGGAAAACGTCACCGCGGCGCAGTTCCGGGACGAGGTCCTCGCAGTGGCCAAGGGCCTGCTGGCACAGGGCGTCCGGTTCGGCGACCGGGTCGGCATCATGTCCCGTACGCGCTATGAGTGGACCCTGTTCGACTTCGCGCTGTGGTCCGTGGGCGCCCAGGTCGTACCGCTGTATCCGACGTCGTCGGCCGAGCAGGTCTTCTGGATGCTGTACAACGCCGACGTCACGGCCTGCCTGGTCGAGCACGAGGACCATGCGATGACCATCGGCTCGGTCGTCGACAGGCTGCCGCAGCTGCGCCGGCTGTGGCAGCTGGACGCCGACCCGGTGGCCGAGCTGACTGCGGCCGGTGCGCACATCGAGGACGATGTCGTCCACCGTCACCGGATGGCCGTCACCCCGGACGCCACGGCAACGATCATCTACACCTCGGGCACCACGGGCCGTCCCAAGGGCTGCGTCATCACGCATGCCAATTTCATGGCCGAATCCGACAACATCGTGCTGCGCTACGAGCAGGTCTTCAAATCCAAGGCGCGCGAGGAAGCGGCCACCCTGCTGTTCCTGCCGCTGGCGCATGTCTTCGGACGGATGGTGCAGGTCGCGGCCGTCCGCGGCCGGGTCAAGCTGGCCCACCAGCCCGAGCTGGCGGCCCGTGCGCTGCTGCCCGATCTCCAGACCTTCCGGCCGACGTTCATCCTCGCCGTGCCGTACATCTTCGAGAAGGTCTTTGCCGCGGCCCGGCGCAAGGCGGAGGCGGACGGCAAGGTCGGGCCGTTCGACAAGGCCGTCGAGATCGCCGTCCGCTATGCCGAGGCGCAGGAGAACAAGGCGTTCGGCACCGGATCGGGCCCCAGCGCCTCGCTGCGGATGCAGCACCAGATCTTCGACAAGCTGGTCTACAGCAAGGTCCGCGACGCCATGGGCGGCCGGGTGCGGCATGCGATGTCGGGCGGCTCGGCCATGGAACGCCGGCTCGGGCTGTTCTTCGCCGGCGCGGGAGTGATCATCTACGAGGGCTACGGCCTGACGGAGAGCACCGCCGCGGCCACCGCCAACCCGCCCGAGCGGACCCGCTTCGGCACCGTCGGCACCCCCGTTCCCGGCACCACCGTGCATATCGCGGAGGACGGCGAGATCTGGCTGTACGGCGGCCAGGTCTTCCAGGGCTACCACAACGACCCGAAGGCGACCGATCTGGTGCTCAACGACGGCTGGTTCTCCACCGGCGATCTGGGCGCCGTGGACGAGGACGGCTATCTGACGATCACCGGCCGCAAGAAGGAAATCCTGGTCACCTCCGGCGGCAAGACGGTCTCGCCGGTGCCGCTGGAGGAGCGGGTCCGGGCGCATCCGCTGGTCGCCCAGTGCATCGTCGTCGGGAACGACCGGCCGTTCATCGCCGCCCTGGTGACGCTGGACCCCGAGGCCGTCACCCACTGGCTGGCCATGCGCGGCAAGCCCGAGATGCCGCCCGGTGACCTGGTGCGGGACCCTGATCTGGAGACCGAGATCCGGCGTGCGGTGGTCGCCGCCAACACGCTGGTCTCGCAGGCCGAGTCGATCCGTACGTTCCGGATACTGGCCAACCAGTTCAGCGAGCAGGACGGGCTGCTGACCCCGTCGCTGAAGCTGAAGCGGAAGGTCATCGAGACGGCGTATTCGGCCGAGGTGGACGCGCTCTACCGGGGGTAAGGGCCGGCCTCGGGGGCATCGGGCCGGGCGCGGCGCGGGGCCGTTGCGGCGATTCACCCGTTTCGTTCCCGGTGGCGGGAATGTGTGAGGGTGGTTGATCGTTGACCTTGTCGGACACATAGTCGCACCAGGTAAGGACCCATCCCCCGTGAGCAAGGTTCCGTACATCACGCTCAACAACGGCACCGCGATGCCCCAACTGGGTTTCGGCGTCTGGCAGGTCCCGGACGACGAGGCGTTCGCCACCGTGGGGCACGCCCTGGAGGCGGGCTACCGCAGCATCGACACCGCGTCGGTCTACGGCAACGAGCAGGGCACCGGGAAGGCCCTCGCCGCCTCCGGCATCGCCCGTGACGAGCTGTTCGTCACCACAAAGCTGTGGAACAGCGCCTCCGAAACATGGACGCGGGACAGCGTCCTGCGCGAGTTCGACTCGTCCCTGAACAAGCTCGGGCTCGAATACATCGACCTTTACCTGATTCACTGGCCGCGCGCGATGCGGGACGACTACCTCACGATCTGGCGGGCCTTCGAGGAGATCGCGCAGAGTGGCCGCGCCAAGGCCATCGGTGTCTCCAACTTCCTGCCCGAGCACCTGGAGCGACTGCTGGGCGAGACCTCGGTCGTGCCGGCCGTCAACCAGATCGAGTTGCACCCGCATCTCCAGCAGGCCGAGTCCCGCGCCCACCACGCCTCGCACGGCATCGCCACCGAGGCCTGGTCGCCGCTGGGCCAGGGCAAGGGTCTGCTGGAGAACGCGACCATCGCCCAGCTCGCCGAGAAGTACGGCAAGAGCCCCGCACAGACCGTGCTGCGTTGGCACATTCAGCTCGGCAACATCGTCATCCCCAAGTCCGTGACCCCGTCCCGGATCAAGGACAACATCGACGTCTTCGACTTCGAGCTCGACGACGAGGACATGGGCGCGATCGCCGCCCTGAACGAGGGCAAGCGCCTGGGGCCTGACCCGGCCACGTTCGACATGTGATCCGGTGTCGCTGAGCCGCGTGATCTGATGACCGTGGAGGAGCTGTAGTCGCTGCCTCCGGTGGTGAGTGTGCGGACCGCCGCTCGGGCTTTCCGGATCGGCGCGGACAAGGCGTACGAGTTGATCAAGAGCGAGGAGTTTCCCGCTCGGACGATCCCTCTGGAGCACACGAGCGAGGTCGTGACGGCTTCGCTGTGGGAGGCGCTGGGGGTGCGTCCTTGTGACTGCGATGGGTCGCGGCCTGTTTGACCGGTGGCCTGCTGCCCTGCGGGGTGGTGGGTCGAAGGCCGCATCACCGAACCGGCACCGAAGTCCTGGCCCCTCCCGACCAACCACTTCACGGCCCGTCCACCGTCCCGGTGGACGGGCCGTCCCATGTCGGGATCCCCACCGCATCACCGAGGTGTTCGATGACGTGCCCGCCGAGTCGTCAAGCAGCTGGGCGCCGTCCACATCGCAGGCCCTCGGGCGATGGCACGAATCGTGGGATACTCGTCGTTGACGCCATCAGCCGGGGGCCAGCAGGCTGAAGACATGCAACAACGTCGCATCGTCTTCGTGATCTTCGACGGCTTCCAGTCACTGGATCTGGTCGGCCCGCACGAGGTGTTCCAGTACGCGGGGGCGCTCTCAGGCGGTTACGACTGCCAGGTCCTGGCGCCCACCGCCGGCCTGGTCCACTCGACCAGTGGCCTGCCCGTGCACGCCGAACACGGTGTGGCCGATCTCGACCCGCACGGAATCGACACCCTGGTGGCGGTGGGCGGCAACAGCGTCGACCACGCGGTGCACGACAGCGCGTTGACCGGGTGGATCGCCGCGGCCGGGGCTTCCGCCCGCCGCGTCACCTCGGTGTGCAGCGGGGTGTTCCTGCTGGCAGCCGCCGGCCTCGTCGAGGGCCGCCGGGTCACCACTCACTGGTCCCGTGAGGAGCAACTCGCCGGGCAGCATCCGGATCTGCGGGTGGACTGCGACCCGATCTTCATCAGGGACGGGCGGGTGTGGACTTCGGCCGGTGTGACCGCCGGCATGGACCTCGCACTCGCTCTGGTGGAGGACGACCTGGGCCGGGAGATCGCCCATGCCGTCGCGCAGGAGCTGGTGCTCTTCCTGCGCCGGCCCGGCGGCCAGTCGCAGTTCAGCGTGCCGCTGTGGTCGCGCCAGCCGTCCAGCGACCCGATCCGGACCGCGGTGTCGGCGATCCACACGGATCCCGGAGGCCGGCACGGCATCGCCGATCTGGCCGCCCAAGCCGGCCTGAGCCCCCGTCATCTTCAGCGCCGGTTCACCGCCGAACTGGGCACACCGCCGGCGGCATACGTGGAGAGGGTGCGCGTGGAGACGGCACGCCGGGCTCTGGTCGAGGGGGACGATCCCATCGAGGCCATCGCCCACTGGTGCGGCTTCGGTACCGCGGAGACGCTGCGGCGCGCCTTCCACCGACAGGTCGGCATCGCGCCGTCCGAGTACCGGGACAGATTCCGGTCCATCAAGGAGTACGCATGACGGCCTATGGGCTGTTGTTGTTCGAGGGGGCCGAGGAACTGGACTTCGTCGGTCCCTGGGAGGTGTTCACCTCCTCCGCCATGATCCGGGCGCAGGGCGACACCACCGTGCTGATCGCCGAGCGGCGGGGCCTCGTCCGTTGCAACAAGGGCATGCGGGTGCTGCCCGACCACACCTTCGACGACCACCCGCCGCTCGACGTGCTGCTCGTGCCCGGCGGGAACGGTACCCGCACCGAGGTGACCAACCCCGTCCTCATCGAGTGGATCCGCAAAGCCTCGACCCAGGTTGCCTGGACCACCAGCGTCTGCACCGGGGCCCTGCTGCTGCACGAGGCGGGCGCGGCCCGTGGCCGCCGGGTGGCCACGCACCATGCCTTCGAGGACGCCCTTCAGGCGCGCGGGAACATCACCGTGGTCCGCGACGCACGCTATGTGGTCGACGGCGAACTGGTCACCAGCCAGGGCGTGTCCGCCGGCATCGACATGGCACTCTGGCTGGTCGGTCGGCTGCACGGCCACGATCACGCCCGTGCCGTGCGCCGTTACATCCAGTACGAGCCCGCCCCGCCCTGCCCCACCGACGAGCCGACAGCCCGCTGAGAATCAGGACAGCGCCGGGACCGGCCCGATCGGGGGACAGGCCGGCCCCGGCGCGCACACCAGCCACAGAGCAGCGCGACCAGGCCGTTCCCGGTCCTGGGTCAGCGAGGTGGCGGAGATCAGGTGGAGTTCGCCGAGCAGGGCATGGGTGCAGGTCGGCGGTAGCGAAGGGCTGGCCGGTCAGCTGACGGGGCGATGTGCAGTGCCTCGGCGAAGGCGCTGATGTGGCCGGCGCGGTCCAGAAGCCGCCTGCCGTTCTCCAGCATCGACAAACAAAAGCAATCCGCGAGGCACGGCCGCTATGTGGGGTGCAGGGCCGGAGCGGGCCGTGCCCTGCGGCTGGGGTCGCTCATCACCGGGTCTTCGTCCGGTCGAACCAGACCGTGGCGAACGTCGGCGCGAGCCCTGCCCAGAACAGCACCTGCGGCAACAGGCGGTCCGTCCAGGGAACTTCGGCGATCAGCACGGCGCACACCATGGCCCAGGCCGCCTGGCCCAGCACGATGCGGGCCCACTGGCGGCGGTGGATCAGTGACTGCACGTTGAGCCGGACGCCGGCGCGCCGCCGCCGGTAGCGCAGCAGGGCGCCGACGAGCCAGATGGCGGTCGCCACCACGAGATACCACAGGCGCTGGCCGAGTGGCAGCGGCAACTCCCGCTGCACCTTGCCCTCGACGGCGAACAGGTCCATTCCTGTCCCGGCGAAGCCGACACAGAGCAGGGCGAGCCATCGCACACCGCGCAGCATGCGGTACGTGGCCTGGTCGAGGCCACGCTGCATCTCGGCAGAGTCCGGTGCGGCGGCGAGCCCGGTGGCGTAGAGGTCGGCGGCCTGGGCCGCTTTGACGCCCGGGGCTTCGGCGGCCTTTTGGGTCTGCCGGGCCAGGGCTTCGGCGTTGGTGGGGTCGAGCCGGAGGATGGCGTGGTCGAGCTGGTCGCAAGCCGCGGTGTTATTTGAGAATTGGGCGACCCATCTGGCGACTTCGTGGGCGTAGATCTCCTCGGGTCCCAGCCGCAGCGCCTCCGCGGCCAGGTCGGCCGCCTCGCGCAGCACGCCGCTGAGGTCATGGCCCCGGAGATCCGTCGTGCCGGTTGCCTGGGCGTAACGCATGACCGCCTCGCGCCATACGGCGTCGGCGAGCATCGCATAGCCCTTCCAGTAGTCCGGGGCGACGCGGACCGCTTCGCGCAGCACGGGCTCGACCCCGCGCCAGCCGTTGGGCCCGTTGATCATCGCCTGGGCGCGCAGGGTGAGTACCACGGGGTTCTCGGGAGCCAGCTTGAGTGCCTCGTCAGCCGCGTGAAGGGCTTGTTCGGGCTGCTCCGTGTTCAGGTGGCAGTAGCCGATCTCGACCCAGGCGCGCAGGTCACCGGGGTCTTCGGCAAGGCGCTGCGACAGCAGGGCCCGGGCCTGGTCATAGCGTTTGAAATCGATGAGGGCCCGGGCCTGTTCGACGGCCGAGTTCAGTTCAGTCACAGTTTTCGCTTCTTCTTCAGATAGGCCACCAGGTCGTCGTACATCCCGCCGTCGTTCGCGTACATCGCCACGTTGCGGGCGGCTGCGAACCACGGCTCCGTCGAGGGAGTGACCTGTCTCGCCGCGGTCAGCAGGTCCTTCATCCCGATCAGGCGTACGGTCCCGGTCCGGGCCGAGTCCAGCAGCGCATGCTCGGCCGCGGCCTCGCACACATGGGCCAGATCGGCGCCGGACAGGCCGTCGGTGGCCTTGGCCAGCTTGCCGAGGTCCACGTTCTCGATGGGCCGCTCACGCAGGTGGTAGCGCAGAATCGCCTCCCGGGCCGGTCCGTCGGGCGGCAGCACCAGCAAGGTCCGGTCCAGCCGGCCGGGACGTCGCAGGGCGATGTCCACGTCCCAGGGCACATTGGTGGCGGCGAGCACGAACACACCCTCGTTCGCCTCCGCCTCGACGCCGTCCAGCTCGGTCAGCAACTGGTTGACGGTGTTGCGCAGACCCGCACTCTGGGTGCGGCTGCGCTTGCCGCCGAGCGCGTCCAGTTCATCCAGGAAGACCACGCACGGAGCCTGGCGACGGGCAGTCTGGAAGAGCTCGTGCATATTTCGCTCGGAGTTGCCGATCCACATGTCGAGCACATCGTTGACCGACACGGAAAGGAAGTTCGCCCCGAGTTCACCGGCGACGGCCCGCGCAATGAAGGTCTTGCCGCAGCCGGGCGGCCCGTACAGCAAAAGCCCTCCGCGCAGACTCTTGCCGTACAGGCGACGCAGCTCCGGATTGCGCAACGGCGCCAGAAAGGCGGCCTCCAGCCGCTCCTTGACCTCCTGCATACCGCCCACATCGGCGAGGCGGACGGCCCCGGGCCGCTCCACGTCCCAGGCCGCGGTGTCTCCGGGATCGCCGCTGCCGTCAACGGTGAGCGGCGCCTGAACGAACCGGGGTGGCACGACATCGCCGACCTCGTCCTCGGCGGCCTTCCAGTCGAAGCCCGGACCCGAGGCGGGGGCCGGAGCCGGAAGATTCCCGGCCGCGGGGTCTTGCGGCGGTTCGGCCACGGAGGCCGGAGGCTGCTCCGGCACCGGGGCCTGTGGCGGCGCGGGCAGCGCGGCTTCGCCGGGCGTGGTTGCCGGAGGACCTGCCAGGGCCCGGACCATCAACTCGCGTGCCTGGACATCACCGGGCACGTGTTGCAACGCCACGGAAACCTCCCCCACGGCGGCATCACCGTGCCCCGCAGCCAGCAGCAACTCGGCCAGGTGCAGCCGCAGGGGCACGTCATCGGGCGCCGCCGCAACGGCCGTACGCATGCTCTGTATAAGGGGGGATTCTGCTGACATGGCCCATACTTTACGGAGACGACACGGGTGGCTTGCCGGTCCCCTCGATGTACTGCTGTGCGCACAGCCTGCTGGTGGAAATCACGTGGCCTGCGGCGAGGACGGGGGTAATGACGCGCGCCCATGTCCCGCCTGGCTTCCTTCGCCTCAGTCCAACTCGCTCGGCCAGGTTCCGCATCGCTTCGGCCTCGGGGGGACGCTGGTCCGGGCGGCGCGCCCGGCGATCACCTCCCGGCGAAAGGGGCCGGCCGCAGCCGCAGCGGGGCCGCCGCCTCGGCCGCGACCAGGTGGGTGACAGCCTGTGTGGTGCGGTTCTGGCGGGCCTCTGCCGTGACGGCGAAGGTCAGCGGACGGGAACGGGCGGCCGTCGGAAGCGCGGCCTGGTTCGCAGCGCGGGCATGGTCCGCTGCCTCCCCGAATGCACCGCCTTCAACGGCGACGGTGGCCCGTGTTACCGCCGACCGCGCCTGGGTCTGCTCAACCAGTGACCTGCTGAACGGCTGTGGCCACACCGGCCCAAGTCATGCGACGGCGTGAGTGCCGCGCCCCGTTCACGAAGCCCCCACGTCGGGCCAGGATTCCGCTGGAGATCCGGGACCGGGTGGGTGTCGGCGCAGGAGTGCTGTCCCTGGAGACCGGCATCCGGATGCCTCAGGACGCCGGATATCCGATCGAGGACGCGCACGAGGAGGTCGCCCGGGTCACCGCCCGGCGGCAAGTCCCCGCCGAACGGAAGCCGGAGACGGTCAGCACTTCGGCTTCTTGAGGGTTTGAATCCGCTATGCGCAACCCGAGTTGGCAGGTTGGGGGCCTGGTGTGCGTTGTGGTCGGCATGCTCGCGCTGGTCGACCGGGGATGTACTGCGCCAAGTTGGTCTGTCAGCGGGCGACTTCGTGCCGGTCGAGGGTCATCTCGGCAAGGGCGTGGTGTCCGCGTCATCGTGTTACGCCGAGCGCAGCAGCGCGGACATCCGCTCCACGCGGGACTTTGAGAACTTGATCGCGGCGATCACGCCGGCGATGACGAACAGGCTGTGCACGGACAGCATCGTCGCGACCGGGAGCGCGTAGGCGCCGATCACCCGGGCCGCGCACTCGGCCAGCAGTGCTACCCCCCACACCACGGAGACCCCGCGCTCCACGTCCCGGAACTCGGCCGAGGTCCGGGACAGGCGGTCCCACGCGCTCATCCGGGCCGGGTCCGCCTTGGTGATCATCGGTTTGAGGGCGGCCGACATCAGCGGTCGGCCCACTGCGGCCGACAGCAGGATCGCGATGCCGATGACGCTGCTGACCACGCCGTCCTTGGCGAGCATCAGCCGCGGGTCGCCGGTGACCGCGCTCAGCGCGATGCCGGCCGCGGTGGTCGCCAGGGTCAGCGCCGCAAGGCCGTTGACCCGGTGACGGCGCAGTGCCGTCCAGGCCGCGCTGAGCGCGGGCGGCACCGAGCTGATCGCCAGCGCCGCCACGGTACCGACCCCAAGTCCCTTGCTGAGCAGGTAGTAGCCGGCCAGCGGCAGCGCGGCGTCGACAAGGAGCGGGGTGAGCGCGGCGAGGCGGGCGCGGCCGGCGGAGGGCTGGGGGGCGGTGATCGCTGTCATGGTGCAGACCGTAGCCATGAATTATGTACGGAGTCAATATTTTGGCTGCGATGAAAATTTGACTTGGTACACTGTGGTCATGACGCAGCAGACGGGCCTTCGACAGCGCAAAAAACAGCAGACCGCCCAGGCACTCTGGGCGGCGGCCATCGGCCTCTTCCTGGAGCACGGCTTCGAGAACGTGACGGTCGCCCAGATCGCGGCGGCGGTCGACGTCTCGCGGATGACCGTCTTCAACTACTTCCCGACCAAAGAGGACCTCGCGCTGCACCCCGTCGAGGCGCACGTCGGCGACGCCGCCCGCATCGTCCGCGAGCGCCCCGCCGGCCAACCGCCGGTCGAGGCGCTGCGCCGCGCCTTCCTCACCGGCCTGGCCGAACGGGACGCGGCCACCGGCCTGTCGGATGCCCCCAACGTGCTGGCCGTCCGCCGCCTGCTGCGCGACACCCCCTCCCTGGCGCACCGCGCGCTGCGGCTCGTCGCCCGCGACCGCGAACTACTGGCCGCCGAACTGGCCGGGCCCGACACCGAACCCGACGTGCTGGCACGGGTCGCGGCGGCCCAGCTCGTCGGCGTCCGCGAGGAATTGATCGCCGAGAACGTGCGACGACTGCTGGACGGCGAAAACGCGGATGCAGTGCACCCCGAGGCACGCGCTGCGGCCGAGGCGGCATTCACCATGGCGGCACACGGCCTGCACCGGTTCCCGGGCCGAGGCGAGGACTGATCTCGGGCCGAGGTCGACGCGGGCGAGCGGGACGGCCTGACCAGCAGTGAGCGCGAGGAACTTCCCCGGCTGCGTCGGGAGAACCGCAGACTGCGGGAGGACGTGGAGATCCTCAAGCGTGCGACGGCTTTCTTCGCAACGAAGACCCGGTGAACGTGAACCCGTTCGTCGAGGCGGAGAAAGCCCGACCCAGCTGACGTCCACAGGCGCTGGTGCGGCGACATCACCTACCTCCCGGCCGAGGAGGGCTGGCCGTATCCGGCCCGTCAGCGACATCGCTAGGGCCCTTCTGATGGGTCTCCGTGGGAGAAGGAGCGGCGTCCGGTGCGTGCTCTCGGCGTGCCGCGCGGAAGTCCTCGTAGCGGCGCTACTTGGGCTTTCGTGCGGTGCGGCGAGAGGGCGTGCCGGGCGTCGCGACGCCGCGGAGATCCATCAGAAGGGCCCTAACCGTGGTCTACGGACTGCGGGTTACTCGTGCTTGCCTCCGCGTTCCGGCTCGCAGGTATCAGCAAGCCGCGGGCTGAATGCTGCTCGCCCTCAAACCTTCCGCTCACGCCGAGGTCGACCCGCGCCTGCTCGTGGAAGTGATTGATCGCACGGAACGTTGCGCTGTGGAGCTCTCTCCACTTGTCCAACGTTCCCTCGACCGTTCCTTGGGCTTGCCATCCGCACGCGGCCATCGCTTCTTGTACCGTGTGGGCCGCCTCGATCACGGCATCCCCCGCCAGGAGCATCACTCGCTCAAAGGCAATCGCTTGAACGCGCCCCGCCTCAGTGAGGTCCAGCCGCAAGTCCTGCTCGCTTCGAGGCATTGTCCGTATGCCCTCGCGGACCTCATAGAGCACCACATTGGCGCTGATGGTGGCACGGACCTTACTGATGTAATCGGCGTACGCGTCGAACTTCTTCTCGTCCCACCGAACGCGCCGGGCCTCTCGCCGCTTGCTCCGCTCCGCCAACTGATTCGTGGCGTACGTCGTCAGTGCTCCAAGCAGCACGGCAGCGATCGTCACCAACTGTGTGAGTGCTTCCACCCTGCCCTCCTCCGGCCCGTTCCAACACTGTTCAAGCCCCTGAGCTTATGCCCGGCTTCAGCGTTGAGGATCCCTCCGCCAGTCTCGCCGCTGGCAAGCACTCCTAACGATCCTGTCCAGCCACTGGGTTGTTGGCGAATGTCAGTGTTGGTCATCGTTGAGTCCCCAGGACTCGAACCTGCGACACCCGTTTCAGGAGTTCGGCCCGGCTTCCGAAGCGCCAGCCGCATGGTCCAACCCCTGCGCCATTGACGGCTCTCTGCGACCGTCGACTTCCACCGCTTTTCATGTCAGCGAGAGATGTCAGGCGCTTCTGATCCGTAGCTCTATCTGGATCGATCGCTGGCGGTCATACCAGCCACTACGCCGTTTCTTTTGGATCAGCCTGTCGCTGGTTCGGGTACGCCGTCGACTGACGCGCAGTGTGTGCGGATCGAGCAATTGCTTCCGGACCGGACGCCGAAGCGGGGCGGCCGGTGCCCGGACCACCGTGAGGTGGTCGACGCGATCTCCCCAAGTGAAGTTTGGGCCCGGCTTGTTGGGCAGGATCGGCCACTGTGAAGAATAACCGTAACGCTTGGCTCACCCTGGCCGCTGCCCTACTGATCGCCACCACCGTTCAAGCCACGCTCCTGATCGTCGATTTCATCGGTGAGACCTCCATCGGCAAAGCCGCACCCCGCAACGGGGACGCCGGCTTGCCCCCGCTGAAGGACGGCAAGATCCTGGCCGCGGACAAATGGCCGAACGCCTGCATGCTGGTGGACGAAGAGGACGTCAAGGCGATCCTTCCGGACGCCGAGGACCTCCGGCAGGAGCAAAACGGGGTCTACGTGCCCTCGATCAAGGACTTCGCCGCGGATTCCTCGTGGAAGGAGAGCAACAGCTCCGATTCCGGCCAGTGCGACTACGAAATGCGACTGCCGGGCGAGACGTACCGCGCCACCCGCTTGTGGGTCCGTGTCGATGCCGTAGCCGATCCCAAGCTGATAGCCGCTTACGACAGGGAGGTCGCGCTGGGGCACAGCTTCAAACAGAGCGGCGCCGATGCCTGTGTCATCAACGGGCTCATTGACGACAGTTGGACGTGCCGCAAGGGCCCGTTGATGTTCACGGTCGGCGGGCACACCACCGCGACCTTCGAGGGCCAGTATGACGCGGCACCCTTCATCTGGCGCGACAAGGTGACCCCGGAGTTCGTACGGACCGTCACCGCGAAGGTCAGGTAGCGCGAGCCCCCCGGCGGACGGATCACGGCCGGTCGGGCGCCACGGTCCCTTCGACGGCAGGTCTGCTCACGCGAGCAGGCGCTCGTCCTCATCCAGCCGGGAAGTTCAGAGTAGGGACTCCGGAATAACTCCACGGCAGGCACATGACCGGACCGCCGGCGCCGCCGAGGCCCTGGGGTGCCGGCCCGCCCGCCCCGAATCAACGCCACCCTGGTCAGCGGAGGTCTCCGTGACCAGAGTGTGCGTGTATTGCCAACGTTGTCGTGAGGGCAGTGACTTGCTGACCAGGTTGCGGCATCAGGACGGTCAGCCGTCTCAAGGGTGGTGTTCCTCTTCCTTGAGGTTGGTCGCCCAGGGGTTGGGCTCCCAGACGGGGTGGAAGTCTATGGATTCGGAGCCGCGTCCCGTTCCGGTGAGGGCGACTCGTCGTAGGAGTTTGCGGAGAAGATTGTTCTTCTCCGTGGCGAGTAGGGTGTCCCATTCTTCGAGGAGCCCCGCAACGACGGGGTAGAATTCTTCTCGCATGGGCTGTTGCTCAACCTCTTGCAGTTTCGCGAGGCGGACGGTGACGTCGGTCTGCTTGGCCACAAGCCTGTCGCGTGCAACTTCGTATACGCCGTCTGGGAACTTCTCTGGGTAGAGGGCGTTGTCCGTGGCTAGCCGGGTGAGCGCGTCGACAATCTGTTCTGTTCGGCTTGGAGCCGCTCTTGCTTGCGCGCAGCCTTCTCGTGGTCCGCTGCGATGTCCGGGGCGCTGAGGGCTGGTCGGGTCCGCGTCAATACCTTCTGCTTCGCCTGTGAGCCATTCCAGCAGGGCGTCTTCCACGACGACCCGCCTAATCCAGCATCCGTTGCACAGCTTTCGGCGATGCGTATCGGACGCTCTGCGGCCGGGCGAGGTCCGTGTGCGGAGTGTGGCAGTTCGCCAGAAGTGGGCCGATGGCGCTGATCAGCAGGACTTCCTCAACAGCTTCTTCGTCGCCGACCTGGACGTGGTCTCGCGCGCTTTGCAGACACGGGAGCCCGGGGCGGGGCTGGCCGCCTATCTGACGCCCGGGGCACAGGTGAATACCGCGTGGCGGGCCGATCTGCGGGAGCAGCCGCAGGTGGCCCTCGACACGGTGGCGTCCGAACACACCCCGGTGGGACGTTGGCCGGCGAACCCGAAGCATCCCTTGGCGCTCAGCCAGCAGTTCGCGGTGAACACCATCTGAGCCGAACTGGCCGACTCCAGCGGACTATTCGCGGTGAATGGCCCCCCGGCACTGGCAAGACGACGATGCTGCGCGACTGCTTCGCCGCTGTGATTGTCGAGCGCGCCCGGCGCCTGGCCAAGCTGCGGATGCCCTCCATGGCGTTCGCCGACGGGGAACCGTACCGGTGGCAGAGCTGTGATTACACGCGCACGGTCACCGCATTGAAGCCAGAGTTCACCGGTTTCGAAATGGTGGTCGCCTCGGCCAACAACGGAGCGGTGGAAAACATCTCCACCGAGGTCCCCGCTCGCGCGGCCCCTCAGCGACCTGTCGTGTGACGACGCTGACTACTTCGCCGAGCAAGCCACCCGGCTCCTTAAGGGCGCTCCGGCCTGGGGCGCGGTTGCGGCCCGGTTGGGCAACAAGAAGAACCGGACGGAGTTCATCAACCGGTTCTGGCACGGCAAATACTAGATCACTGACGAAGAGGCACCGCCCCCACTGAACGGTCGGCCTCCACGTAACCGGGATGCCTGGATCGACAGCGAGCAGGGCATCGCGCACCTGCTGCGTGAATGGGGGCGGCAGCCGCACAGCGGGGTGTGGCGGGAAGCCAAGGAACGATTCCGCCAGGCCCTTACCCAGGTGGAGAAGTTGCAGGCCGAGCGTGTGGCCGGGGCGGCGGCCCTCGGACGGGTGTCCGCCGTGGGTGCCGACCTGCGGGCAGCCGAGCAAGCCGTCGCAGACGGCGAGGTCCGCGTGCGACAAGCCCAGGGACGGCTGACTACGAGGAGGCTTTCGGGAATGAATTCAACATGCCTTACCCCAACAACTTCCGACGCAACAAGCACGAGAAAATTTCCTCAACCTTGATAGAATTAATAAGGATAGGAATTCCAAATTGAAGGCGCAAGGAAATGAATTCGGGGGTGGATCCGCAAAGAGTCCGCGTTGAAATAGAGGCACGATCCAGCTATCGCATCATGTCGTTGGCCGGCATCCGCGAGCTCGACCTCACGCAGCACTTCCTCAAGAAATTCGCCAGGTGCAACAAAGCCCGCATCGACCGGCGGACACAGCACATGTCGCTCCGGCTGCCCGCGACGGACCCGCCGGCAGCCTGGTTTCTGTGCGCCCTGCCTTTCCCCTGGGAGTGGCACCGGAACGCTCATCTTGCGTTCGAGTACGCGCCCGGCGAATCCTGGGAGGGAAACGCCATGGTGCCCGGCCTCAAGGTGAAGTTGACTCACACTTGGCCCATCTTCGGCTGGGACGAGCACTCCATACCGGCCGAAACGCCGTTACGCCGATCTCGATTTCACCGCACTTGCCGGAACTGGCAGTTCGGCTGGTGGCTCCGCATGAACCGGATGTCCCCAGTACGCCGCCCCTGGATGCCGGTGACTCTGGTGAGGACGGACAACTGGCGTTCGCTTGATGCCGTGTCCAGACCGCGGGGCCACTGACGTGTCCAGTCGGCCCCTCGAAGCTCTACGGTCCAACGGGCATCGAGTGGGACCGGGGGACCATACAGCGCGAGTCTGGACGCATCGTCCGGCCAGATCTCAGCCGCAGCCCCCGGTGCTCTCCAGCCGACAGAGCAGTACGCCACTGCGGCCGAAGACCTCAGTGCTTGACCCTGGACAAGCAGAGGGTGGTATCCACGATTCCGCTTTTGCGGGTTTGCTGGTAACGGTCCTGATCGGGAGGACACTGGCCTTTGTAGCCGGGCGTCGACTCGACCTTGTAATCGGCCTTGGAATCGTTGCAGTCGACGATGAAGAGGACCGGCTTATGGAAGGTACCGGCGTTCTCCACGCATTCCCCGGCGACTGCGTAAGTCGCATCTCTCGGCGGGGCCTTGCCGTCGCTGAACAGCCAAAGGACCGTCCCAAAGACGGCCAACGCGGTGAAGGCGATGAGGGGTCTGACCCACACACGCCGGGTCTTTCCGGTCGGCACGAACATGGGCGTGCCTGGCGATACCCACTGCTGCGGAACGGGCTGGGCGTACGGCGGCTGCTGGCCTTGCGGGCCCGGTCCTACAGGTTGACCATGCGGCACATGGCCAGGTTGGCCGTACGGGGTCGGCCCTACAGGCGGACCGTACGGCGTGGAGGTGGGGTAGCCATAAGGGGCTGGACCACCGTGAGGCGGTGGGTGTGCGGACACAGTAATCCCCCTGAGGTTCAGCCATGCAGTACGACAACGTCAGTTCGACGTTCGACACTGCAGCGTACGGGCTCTGGAACCTGCATCCCTGGGCAGGGTGACGGCGGAACGCACAAAACCTCAGCCCTGTCGTGGTACGCACGAACTTCGGTACTGGGTGAACGCTGGTATCTCCATTACGGTCGACGAGCCATTCCCACACAAGCCCGTTCGCCAACCGCTGTCGCCAATACCCGGCCCCTTGGGTCAGCCATCATGGTTAGGAGGCGCGGGGCCGGGAGTTGTGTTCATGGGCCGCCCCGACCGCGCCGCGCGGGCCGCCATCACTCAGCGCCGCGCCGATGCAATCGATCTGCGTCTGGCGGGCGTGGACTGGCTGACCATTGGTCACAAGCTTGCCGCCGATCCGTCAATCAACAGTGACGGAGTCGCCTACCCACAGGGCTACGGCATCGAGAAGTACCGCCAAGAACTGGAGCCGCCCAGCGACAAGCGACTGATCGAACTGGCCTGCAAGGACGTGTCCAAGGCTCTGCGGGAACGCGCCACGGTCCTCGACGAGAACACCGACCAACTGCGCCAGCTCATGGCCGAGCGGCTGGAACGGCTGTTCTTCACCGTCTACCGGGCAGCGATCCGCTCGGGCGACTACCAGGCCGTCGACCGTGCGGTGCGGATCATTGAGCGCAGCAGTCGCCTGCACGGTCTGGATCGCCCCGTGCGCACCGAGCTGTCCGGCCCCGACGGAGCCGCCGTTCAGGTGGAGACCGCGGGTCTGGATGAGTTGGAGCGGCTGATCACTCTTGCCGGCGGTGGTGCAGGCGAGGATGCCCAGGGCTGACGAGGCTGCGGGCCTCGAGGTCTATCGGTCGCTTCCCGTACAGCGCCGCCGTGAGATCGCCGCAGCGTCAACGCCCCAGCTTCGTGCGCAACTCGCGTGCCTTGAGCGCGAGATGGCGATGGACCGTTCGCCCGGCGCGATGGCGGCGGTTCTGACGGACGGCCGGGAGATGCAAGCCCCGCACTTGACGAAGATCGACGCAGCCTTCGAACAGGTCGCGGCCGGGCAGCCGACGAGGCTGTTGCTGACGATGCCGCCACGGCACGGTAAAAGTCGCCGGGCGGCCCGGTGGGCGCCCCTGTGGTACCTGCGGCGCCGACCCGAGCACCGGGTGACGATCGCGTCCTACTCCTCAGACCTCGCTGATGATCACGGCCGATGGATCAGAGACGCGATCGTCACCTACGGCCCGCTGATCGGCATGAGCCTGCGCCCCGGCTCCAGTGCGGCGAACCGCTTCGACCTGGCCGGCACCGAGGGCGGCGCCGTCATGGCCGGTGTCGGCGGCGGCCTCACCGGCAAGGGCGCCCACCTGGCGGTGGTGGACGACCCGATCAAGGACGCGCAGGAG
This sequence comes from Streptomyces natalensis ATCC 27448, assembly GCF_000935125.1. Lineage (GTDB taxonomy): Bacteria > Actinomycetota > Actinomycetes > Streptomycetales > Streptomycetaceae > Streptomyces > Streptomyces natalensis. Next base: position 444,105 of record NZ_JRKI01000034.1, read on the forward strand.
GCGGCCTCGCCCACGATGCGTAAGAGATTGTGGGAGTGGTGGCAGGCCGTCCTGCTGACGCGTATCGAGCCCGGCGGGTCGGTGATCCTGATCCAGACCCGCTGGGACGAGGACGACCTCGCCGGCCGGGTCCTCGCCGACGAGGGCGACCGATGGACGGTCATCGACCTCCCGGCCCTGGCGCTGTCCGAGGACGATGCCCTCAGCCGCCCGGTTGGCGCTGCCCTGTGGCCGGAGCGGTACGACGTCGACGCGCTCGCCGAAATCCGCAAGTCCGTGGGCGAACGGGTCTGGTGGAGCCTGTACATGCAGCAGCCGCGGCCGCAGGACGGCGGCGTGTGGCAGTGGCCATGGATCACCAACAACCGCATCAACGCAGCCCGGTTCCGCGGCATCGACCTGGCGCGCATCGTCGTCGCAGTCGACCCTGCCGGCGGGGAGTCCGCCGTCGGCGACGAGACCGGAATCGTGGCCGCGGCCGCCGATCGCGAGGGGCACATGTACGTACTCGACGACCGTTCCGGCAACCGCGGCGCCGACGCCTGGGGGCGGGAGACGTGCCTGCTGGCGATCGAACTGCGTGCGGACGCCATCGTGGTGGAGAGCAATTACGGCGGTGACATGAGCCGCCAGATTTTCCAGCAGGAGTGGCAGGAACTCCAGCGCGAACAGCGCACGGAGAACCTGCTGATGCCTGCCGTTCTCCCGGTAACCGCCAAGCACGGCAAGAGGTTGCGGGCCGAGCCGATAGCGCAGCTCTACGAACAGGGACGCGTCCACCACGTCGGCGAATGGCCCACGCTGGAGCAGCAGATGGTCACCTGGGTTGCAGGTATGGACAGCCCGGACCGGATGGACGCAGCCGTGCATGCGCTGACGCAACTGGCAGACCCGCAGCAGGCCGGTGCTATGTCAGCAACGTACCGGGATGACCGGCTGGCGCGGCGCCGCTGAGCCTCGTGCCCGATTAGTTTCGGCGACTGCGGGGTGCATACGCAACTGGGGCAGTTGCGACGCTTCCCGGTCTTGGTTGGACAGAGGTCCCGGCTGGGCTGGTTCCGGCCTCCGACCAAGCCGCTTACCTGCCGGTTCCCCGCGTCCGCCGACCTCGGACACCGGGGCTCGGGTCGGCTCCACAGAAATTGATCAAGAGCCAACCTGACCTGCGACTTTGGCTCTGATTCTGGTATCAGGGTGGGCTTTGATGGCGGCTTTCCCCTGTGGTTCATGGCCTACGGCCTAGCTCTACACGTCCCCTGTTGGTGCCGAGAAACGGAACGGGGTGCCCCGTGATGCGGGGCACCCCTTGGTCCGCAACGGGCTAAACCTGGGCCAATTGGCACGCCTTGCTAGCGTCCCGAGATTTCACGCGCAGTCGGACGAGCTGGTAGTGGCAGGCCGAATAGGCAGCGAATCGGGCAACCGGCGAGGCATCCTTCGCCATCGCGGCCCCGTTGCAGTCGTCCTCTACGTGAAGGCCGACCACATACCCGTGGGCCCGCAGATACTCCATGCACTGAAACTGATCCGCGTGCGCAGGTCCGGCCGTCACCAGCGGAAGAACACCGGCGGCAGCAGTGACACCGGCCGCCAGCATCGCGCGCTTGAATGGTCTGCGCATAACACAATCCCCCTGTCTCTCCGAAGAGGCACCAACTAGTTGCGATGCAACGGTACTTGTGGATTCCACGCAAGTCGTTAGCACGTAGTGCACAGTGACTTAGCAGTGGTTCCACTCGGGGGTGTAGTACGCAAGACGCCGCGTGGACCTGGTGTCCCAACTCGTTCCCAGCCGTGCAGCATCACCGTGGTAACTGTGGTGCCCTCTACGGGCTCTCACGTCCCGAATGCCTGACCGAACGCCGCTTCGACCGCGAGACGTTCACCTGGCAGTGCGGCTGACGAGTATTCGCCCACGCCCGCCCGTCGCCAATCAGTTGCGTCAGGTACCACCCGGCTGCCAGATGCGCAGGCAGCCGTTTGGGGTCCACAACTGCCCGAAGACTCAACGCCCATCGGCACTGCCTAGGACGGACACGAGCGCCAATCGGTCAAGGCCGGGTGGCGACGATGGCTTCGGTGCGTACCACTTCGTCGAAGCGGCCGTCGGGGTTGAACTCGGTGAGGGCCTCGAGCAGGTCGTGTTCGAAGGCGTCCTTGTTGCTGCCGAGTTGGGTGGGGCTGGAGTAGCTGTAGGAGAACTGGAGGCCGATGACCTCGTCCAGGGTGCGGGTTACGGTGCGATCCCAGTTGGTGGTGTCGACGTTCGAGAACGGCGAGCGCGCCAGCACGTCCTGGTGGCGTTCCTTGGGGTGGGAGTAGGTGCCCGAGCCGGCTCGCCGCTCGGGTCCGAGGTAGTGGGTTCGGACCTCGGCGATGACTTCGAGCCAGGGGGCGGGGGCAAGGTCTTCGTGTTTGGCTCCGCCGGAGGCGAGGACCACGGCCCCGTGGGGCTCGATGAGTCGGTCGAGGTCTTGCAAGGTCTGGTCGCGGTCCATCCAGTGGAAGGCGGCGCCCATAACCGTCAGCAGCACCGGCTTCAGGCCCATGGTGGGCATGGTGGTGGAGTCGCCGCGTCGCCAGTCGATGTTGGTGATGTTCTGTTCGGCGGCGAGCTTGCGGCCTTCTTCGAGCATGCCGGGCTCGGGGTCGACGGCGGTGACATGGCCGACGAGTTTGGCGAGGGGGAGGGCGAGCACGCCGGTGCCGGTACCCAGGTCCAGGACACGCTGGCTGCCGTCCAGGGCGAAGCGCGCGGCCAGCATGTCGTAGAACGCCGGGTCGTAGCCGGGACGGAAGCGGGCGTAATAGGGGGCGGTGGAGGCGAACAGCTCGTCAGGCGTGTAGGAGGTCATCTCTTTGGTCTTTCGAGTGGAGTTGGCCGAATGTGGTGTCGTAATCAAGAACGACCCGGGGTTGAGGTGAGGTGCTGCCACCAGGTGCGCAGTGGCTCGGCTCCGGCGCCTTCGTGCGCGACGGAGCCGTCCGGGTTGCGGTCGGGCCGGCCGAGCAACTGGCGCTCGACGTCGGTCAGGTCCTCGCGCGCCAGGACTTCGGGGGCGGGGTCATCGACGGGGGCGAGCCAGCGGTAGCCGTATTGCATCATCACCGCGAGCCGGAGGCGGCCGGAGGTGTTCAGTCCGCCCGCGTGCCAGGTGCGGTTCTCGAAGAGCAGCGCGTCGCAGGGTCCGAGGTCGGGGGTGATCGCGCCGGGCGGGTCGATGGCCCCGGGCGGGACTGTGACCGGTCCGGTGTCGGTGTGGCTGCCTGGGGCGACCATGGTGACCCCGGCGTCGGGGGTGGGGTCGCTGAGAAAGTAGGCCGCCTTGATCGCCAGGCGGGGAACGGTGCCGAGGTCGCGGGCGGCGGCGCCCATGTCGCGGTGCCAGCCGTGCCGCTCGGGAACGCGGATGGTGCGCGTGCCGCCGGGTGGGATGGACGGCATGGAGATGAGGTTGCTGGACATCAGGTGCAGGTTCGGGCTCAGCAGAGCGACGAGGGTGGGCAGCACCTTCGGGTTGGTGACCAGCGGCAGGAAGGTGTCGTCCATGGCGACGACGCCGCGGAAGCCGTCCTTGCCGTCGACGCTGCGGTCCCGTCCGAGCGTGCGGTCGCTCTCCAGCAGTCGCATCGCCGCGGCGGCGGCCTGTTCGCGCCACTCCGGCGCGAACACGTCGCGGAGGACGGCGAAGCCGTCGCGCTCGAAGGCGTCCAGGACGTCCCGGTTGGGCGGGGAGGCCGTTTCGAGGGTCATCGCGTGCGCTCCTTGAGCATGAGGACGGCCTGGGCGGAGAGGACGTCGGCTGAGAGGCCGCAGCGTTCCAGCAGGCTCTCTGGGGTGGTGGGACGGCCGGGATCCCGGTAGCCGACGACATGGAACCGTCCGGTCTCGCCGCGGGCGGCCAGCAGTGCGCGGACGGTGCCGGGGTGGGTGGGAACGGCCATCAGGACGGGGGTATCGGTGCGGAAGAGGTGGGCGAATGCCCTCTCGGAAAGAGCGTAGGGCCAGCGCGACGGAGGACCGAGGACGGCGAGGTCGTTGACGTGCAGATAGCGGATCTTGGTCTCGGGGTGGGACTTCCGTAACAGGGTGCAAGCGGCTGACAGCTCGCGAGCCGGAACGTCTCCGGCCGAGGCGAGGATGAGGTCCGGGCGGCCGTGGTGGCCCAGGTGGGGCCAGACGGCGGCACCGTGGGTGAGTTCGTCGCGGAACGGGTCCGGCGGGAATGACGGACCGGGACGCTTGTCGGTGATCAGGAAGTTGACGCGGTCGCGTCCGGCCAGCATCGCCGCGAGGGTGGCGGCGGCCCGCATCGCGTCCGCCGGGGTGTAGACGTGCACGAAGCCGTCCTCGGTCTCCAGCATCGACGAGACCAGGCCGGGGTTCTGGTGGGTGTACGTGTTGCGCCAGCCCAGCGAGGTGATCAAGTAGTTGACGGACGGCAGCCCGCCCTGTCCCGATGCATAGCTCAGGGACCGGTGCTTGAGGTGCTGGACGAGCAGGCTGGTGTTGACCGGGGCGAAGGCTTCGTAGGTGGCCAGTAGCGCGTCACGGCCGGTCTCGGTGTAGCCCTGCAGCCAGCCGTGGCAGATCTCCTCGTTGAGGATCTCGACGGCCCAGGGCGGCGGCGAGCCGTCCGTCGACAGCTCCAGCCGGTTGGAGGCGATCTCGTCCGGGCTGAACAGGCGGAAGGCACCGTTCGCCGCGCGTTCGCGGATGACCGTGGACGTCAGTGGCCAGGTCTGCGGGCCGTGGGCGGCCGGCGGTACCGGCGTCCCGGCTGTCTCTGGCTGAGGGGACGGGCCGGGGAGGGCCTGGCGGACCAGGTCGGTGGGCCGCCCCTGGGTGGTGAACAGCTCGGCGGGCCGGTAGGAGGCGAGCCAGGCCGCCAGCGCCGCGAACTCCGCATCGTTGCGGCGGGGATCTTTCAGCGGAGTCTTGTGGACGGCCGGGGTTCCGGCGATCCGGCGACCGGCCACCTTCTTCGGTCCGGTGTGGCCTTTGGGCATGGTCAGCACGATCACCGGGTGCCGACCAGGCTCGCCGAGCGGGCGTAGCCGGGTGAAGGCGTCGGACAGCAGTCGGCGGAAGCCAGGCAGGTCGGCGCCGTCGTGCATCAGCGGCTCGTAGCCGAGTCCGGTGAAGTAGGAGCGAACCTCGCATGCGGTCATGCCGGCCAGCAGCGAGGGGCCGCCCATCTTCAGCCCGTTGGCCAGCACCACCGGCAGGACTGCCCCGTGGTCCCCGCTGCCTGCCAGCGCCCGGCGGGCGAGCCAGGCTGCCGCGGTCGCCCCGGTCTCCAGCTCGCCGTCCCCGATCAGCGGGACGACCAGGCGGTACGAGGCGTCCAGCACCATGCCCTGCGCGACGGCGAGGGCGGGGCCGAGCTGTCCACCGGTGTGACGTACGCCGGGGATGAGCGGGGTGATCTCCCCGCCGAACCGCTCCGGATGGGGGAAACCGCTGATGAGGGCCCGTAGTTCGGGCATCGACCAGCCCGGTGCCTGTCCGGTCAGGTGCAGGGTGCCGTTGAGGTAGGCGTGGGCGAGGGCGGACGGGCCCGCGTGCCCGGCGCCGTGCAGTACCAGCAGCTCGGACCCGGTGGGCCGCCAGGCGGTCAGCGGGCCGAGGTGGGCGAGCAGGTAGTTGACCGGCGGGCACACTCCCCAGTGTCCGCGTGGGGCCTCCTTGACGTCGGTCGTCCGGAGTGGGCGGGCGAGACGGGGGTTGTCGGTCAGGTAAAGCTGGGCGGCGGACAGGTGGTTCAGGGCACGCCAGCAGGCGTCAACGGCCCGGTCGGGCACTGCCTCGGCTGCCTGGTCTGCCGCGTGTCCCCAATTGGGGAAGCCAGATGGTGGTGGCCCGGGCGGGGCCGGGGAGTCGATGCGCGAGGTAACAACGGTGCGAGCCATTGGGTCAGCTCCGGGTGCGGGTGGCTACCGCGTCAACGACGGCGGTGATGCGGGCGGTGCGGATGTCGCCCGTAGCGGATTCGCTGATTAGGTGGAGCATCTGGGCCTGCTCATGGGCGGGCAGTACGGTCCAGTCCAATCCGGCGCGTACCAGGGCGGCGGCCAGGTCGTGGGGGATGCCGCGGGCGGACCGGTCGCGGACGGGTTGAAGGGTGAGCGGGATGCCCGACCCTTCGATCTCGGCGGTCTCGTGGGGGATGGCTGCCTGGCCGCGTAGCGAGACGACGACGGCGGTGTGGGCGGTGCCGTCCGGGAAGGTCACCCGCAGCCGCTTGCCGCGCAGGCCGGCCGGTCCGGTGCAGGGCAGCAGCAGCATGCCGCGTGCCCCGGCGCCGACCGGGCGGGCGAGAACGTGCAGCGTCTCGGTGCCGGTTGGCAGCGGCAGCAGGACGCGTTGGTCCCCGGCCGGGGCCGTGTGACCAGGAGGCGTGGGCTGGGTGACGGCGATGATGCCGCCTTCGCCGCGGCCCGTGCGGCGGGCGGCCTTGTGCGTGAACAGACAGCGGTCCACCGCCGCCAGCAGACGGTCGGTGAAGACGTGCTTCCAGCCGCCCGGCCCTCGCCCGACGGGTAGGTGTTCGGCGGAGGCGAAGGTCAGCGCGAGAGAGACGCGGACCGGCAGCTCATGGGCGAGCTGGTCCCGCAGTTCGGCGACGGCCCGGTGGAAGGCGGATGCGTCGTCCAGGGCGGCCGCGATGATGACCTCGTCGCCGCCGAAGGTGGCCGCGCACCCTGCCTGCCAGGGCTGCTGGTGGAACCAGGTGCGGGTGACGGCGCCGAGTCGGGCCATCACCTTGTTCCCGGCCAGGTGCCCGTAGCACCCCGGCTCGGTCGCGTTCGCCTTCTCGACGTGGTCCTTGAGCCCGTCGACGTCTCCGATCGCCAGCCCCACCAGTCCCCCGCCGGTCAGTGCAGCGGCGAGCGCGCGGGGAATGTGGCTGTGGAAGTCGGGGAAGGCGACCAGGCCGGTGACGGCGTCCTCGCGGCTGCCACTGCACCAGTTGCGCAACGGCAGCTGTTCCGGGTCGAATAACGGCACCGAGCTGACCAGCGGGTCGTCGGCGGGCGACGTGCGGCAGTCATTGCCGGTCGGGTCCATCAGTGGGCCTCCGAGTTCATCGACGGCGCCGGTGTGGGCCCGGCGGGCAGCAGCAGGGACAGGGTGGTGAGCGTGTGGAGACGAACGGTGCGGCCCGAGCTCAGCAGCGGGCCGCCGGCCATGCGTCGGTCCAGCCAGGCGGTGTGCCAGCCCGCCGCGGCGGCCCCGGTGACGTCCGCCCGCAGTGAGTCCCCGACGTGCAGCAGCTGCCCCGGGGAAAGGCCGCTGACGTGTTCGACGGCGGCGAAGGCTTCGCGCTCGGGCTTGATCGCTCCGGTCTCGGCCGAATAGACCACCCGATCCAGCAGGTTCCGGAAGGCCGCCGGCGGCTCGGCCGGGACGGAGGAACCGAGGCTATTGGTCAGGGCGAACAGCGCGAATCCTCGCTGCCGCAACACGGTCAGAGTCGGTGCTGCATCGGGGAACAACCGCGGATCGGCGGCACGCTGCTTGGCGTGCTCCAGCACGCGTACTAGCGGGTCGACGAGTCCGGGGCGGCCGAAGACGGCGGCCAGGTCGCCGGCAAGTCCCTCAGGCGTGATCCGGCGGCGCTTCGCCTCTTGTTCCATCACCGCGCGGGCCTCCTCCAGCGAGATGCCCAGCACGTGGGCCACCTGCCCGGTGGTCGGCTCGGCTTCCGTACGCACCAAGGTGCCGCCCAGGTCGAAGCAGATCCCACGGACCTGCGACCAGAAGGTGCTGCGCAGGCGGGGCTGGTCGATCATGGGGCCGTCACCTCCAGCACCGGCGTCTTCTCGGGAAGCCGGGGGACCTCGGTGAGCCCCGGCACAGATCGGACAGCCAGCCGCCCACCCTCAACCCGGACAGAGCCGGAAAAGATCTGCTGCCGCAGCGGCTCCAAGGTCAGGTGCCACTCGACGGCCGGAATCTTGTCCCGGCAACAGGCCCCAGCCAGGGCCAGAGCGGCGGGCAGCCGGTCGCCGTGCGGGAAGGTCGCCATGCCCAGGTCCGCGGCGAGCTCGGTGGTGTGCAGCGACCGGGCCAGCCCGCCCGACCAGCCCGGATCGACCTGCCAGACGTCCACTCCCCCGCCAGCCAGCAGCCGGACCTGCTCGGCCTCGTCGACGGCGTGCTCGCCCGCCGCCAGCGGAACCCCCGCCCCGGCGGCCCGCAGACGATGCCAGCTCCAGGAGCCGGGCGGCAACAGTTCCTCGGCGAAGGCGACCTGAAGATCCGCGAGAACGGGCAGCAGCCGCATCGCCTCGTCCAGGCGGCAGCGGCCCAGGCCGTCCACCATGAACCGGCACTCGCCCGCGGCCTGCCGTATCGGGGTCAGGGCCTTTGCGACCGCCCCTGGCCCGGCGTGAATCAGCTGTTTCGTCAGCGGCCACTTCTGCCCCCAGAACCCCGACTTTGTGATCCAGGCCGCGGCTTCCGGGGCCGCCGGATGGGCTGGGTCGAGCCCGAGGGCGGAGGCGTAGGCGGGAACGGTGTGTCGGACCGTGCCGCCCAGCAGAGCGGTCACGCTCACCCTGGTGGCACGGGAGGCCAGGTCCCAGCAGGCCAGTTCGACCGCGGAAGCGGCCTGCCGGGCATGTGCGCCGCTGCGGTGCCGGCCGGTCTTCTTGCGATAGGCGAGGCGGCGCGGTGCTGCGGCATCGTGCCCGATCAGCCCGGCGGCCAGGTCATCGACGATGATTTGCGCGACCGTTTCGCCGACAGGAGCCTGCCAGCCGGAGATGCCGTCGCCGACCAGCTCGATGGCGAACCGGGTGCGGTGCTCGGCCCAGGCCGGGCCCGCCGGCAGCTCACTCGCTGCGGCGGCGAGCGACTCAGGCAGGCCGTACGGGAGCCCGGCGGGCTGCGGAGACAGTTGCCAGGCGCGGACCCCGCGGATCACGGTGAGCGATGCAGCCGTCCGAGCGGGGGCAGGAACAGTGCGGGTCGGCATCAGATCTTCGCCCCCGTCAGTTCCTCTCCGGCGAAGGTGAAGCACCATGGCGACCGGTAGTTCTGCCACCACTGCGGACGCAGCCCGGTAGGTGCGAAGAGCTCTTCCAGGCTGCGGCACATCGCCAGGTGCCACTCGATGCTCTCGGACCCGGGAGTGCGGTAGACGTCCATGAACGCGTTGTGGGCCTGGTAGGTCTGGAACCGGGGAAAGGTGGTGGTGACGGGCACGAACGTCTTGAGGTGCTCGACGGCCTCTTCGATCGGGTCCAGGCCGACGATGTAGGTGAAGTCGGTGGTGATGCCTCGCTGCTGGGCCCGTCCCAGGGCGGCGGTCATCTCCCCAGGCGTGAGCTTGGCCTTGGACTCCTTGAGGATCTGTCGCCGTTCGGTGAAGCACTCGACAGTCAGCGTCAGGTGGAACGGGCCCAGTCCGGTGGCGGCGTCCATTCCGTCCTCGCCGGTCAGCACCGAGGACAGGAAGTGCAAGGTGCCAGTGCAGCCGTTCTCGCCCATGGCCGCGCGGACCTCGGCGAGGTGGCCCAGTGCGAGGTGCTCGTGAAGGAAGCAGCCGGTGCAGACCGTCACCGTCTCCACCGCCGACAGGTCGTCCATGCCGGAGTTCGCCGCCAACGCCCCGAGGTAGCCCGACAGGTCCAGGGGCTTGATCTTCGGGTCGGAGGCGTCTTCCAAGGTGTTGGGACAGAACACGCAACCGGTGCACTGACTAAGGGCGTTGGAGTTGAGGGTGAGCATCCTCGTGCCGCCTCGCCAGTAGCCCAGCACCGCGTCGTCGTCCTCGATGCCGTCGATCTCGCCGACCTTCTCTCCGTTCAGCCGTAATTCGTGCTCATCCAGCTCGAAGGGCGAGTCCTGGCGGCCGAGCGAGAGGATCAGGAACAGCGGGGCGTCCGGGCGGGAGTCCAGGTGCAGTTTGAAGCGCATGCGGGGCTTGGTCAGCGGGGAACGGGCGCCGGACGCGTTCAACGCGATCAGCAGCACGTCCTCGGGGTTGATGTTCCACTTGCGGGCCACCTGTTGAAGGTGGCGGACCGATTCGAGCATGGTGAGTGGTGCCCTTTCTCGTGGCGGTAGGTGTGAGCCGTCCGCAACGCTTCGGCCGCGGTCCCATGGGAAGTACGGGTGACGTTCGGCGACTCAGGCAGGGACAAGGGCCGAGGGAAGACTGATGACGATCCGCTTGCCGCCCGTGACGGCGTCCCGGACGACCTCGACCCTGCCGCCGACTTCGCCCACCAAGGCATCGACCAGAAACAGGCCGCGGCCCCCGAGAGCGTGGGCGGCCGGCAGGGGCCGCGGCTTGAGCGGGTGAGCATCAGCGACGGCCAGCACGAGCGTGCCCTGCTCCTCGACGGCGAGAGTGACGCTGGCGGTGGGCGAGAGCAGAGCCGCGTGCCGCACCACATTCGTCACCAGCTCGCTGACGATCAGGCACGCAGTGTCCATGAGCTGCTCGGACAGGCCCCAATCGGCAAGGACTTTGGCGGTCTCTCTGCGCGCCAGTGGTACGTGTTCGGCCGTGGAGATCACCTGGAAGCTGTGGTGCATCGCAGTGCTGGACATGCTCAGCTCACCCTCTCTCCGGGCGGCAGCCGCCTGGACGATAGCGAAGGTAAGCGCCTTGAAAGCCAATGGTGTTCACGGCGGTGAACTCATGGCACCCGAGTCACTTCAGGGCTAGCTCGTTTCTTTCGAATCACCGCGTGTCGCATGCGGAAACCATCCTTCGTTCATCCGTGAGGAGGAATCCGTCATAAATATGGTTTCCCTGCCGTCGAGTTGCCGAGCCTCACCTAGGACCGTCGGCGGCTGACCCCTGCATCGTCAGCCGCACTCGTGTGGAGACAGGCTGGTTGAAGGCACTGCGCCCCGGACTGTTCCCCTGACCGAAAGGAACCAAGTGATCAAGCAGGGGCTCACGACAGCAGCACTCATCCTCACCGTCAGCGGAGTAACCGCCACGCCAGCAATGGCACTCAGCGACACCCCCCGCCCCCCGGCGAAGGACGCGTACGGCAACTCTGGCCCCCACGGCGACATGAGCCCGCAGGGCTCCCTTGTCACGGACAGCCTGAACAAGCTCTGCCTTGGCATTCCCATCAAAGCGAACATCCAGCAACTCATCGGCCTGGTCAACATCGTCGCGATCCAGGACATCCCCATCCTGTCCGCACCACAGAACCAGCAGTGCACCGACAACTCCACCCAGGCCAAGGGCGACGAGCCGATCTCGCACATCCTCGACGACATCCCGGTCCTCAGCGCCAACGGACGCTCCAACGAGTAGCGTTTCGTAAGTGATCGGCCCTCCGCGGCGATGCAAAGGGTCGATCACCCACCAGCCAAGGAACGTCGTTTGGATCAACGAGCCGACCAGAGAAAGATGCCAGGGATTGAGCCCGGAGAGATAGATGGTCACGGTCTTCTCGTAGCGGGAGGCGATGCCGCGCCGCACTTCCATAGTTCTGGGCCACTGGGTGGTGGCCAGCCAAGTGCATTCGGTCATTTTGAGTAGAGGTACTCAGGCCGCAGCCTCGCATGCTCCGGAGAATGGGTCCGCAAGCACAGCCAGTGCAACGAGAGACATCTGAGGAGAGGCCAGCGGTATGACGAAGACCGCCATTGGCGTGCCGCACCAGGCTCGTCCGACCAACGAAGTGACCTGGCCGTGGATCCTGTTGGGGGTGTTACAGCTGCTGGCCGCCATGCCGATGCTGGCCTTGATCGTGGGCGGTGGCTTGGTGGCCGGCATCATGGGGCTCGCCTCTGGCGGATCCGTGGGCATGGCGGTCCCCTTGTTGCTGCTGCTCTCGGGCCCGGCGCTTGGCCTGGGGCTACCAGCCCTGATGCTGCTGTCGCCGGTGGTTCGCCGGTCGAACCGGCACTCGCTCTTTGCACTGCACTGCTCTGGCCTGCTGTGCGGGACGGCGATTGAGTACTTCTTCTGGGTCTCCCCGGCGATGCGTTGAGCCCCGAGGCGCCTAGGGCGGTGTTCAGCAGCCCCACCGAGAAAACTCCAACTTGCCCCCGTTCGCGGATGCTTCGAGGAAACCAGCCGCAATGGCATGGTTCACACGACGCAACTAGCTAGATTCACACAACGAGTTGAGCCCGAGGAACGGATACGGAAACGGCATGCGTGGATTCATCACCGACCCGGCCGGACGGGCCGGCCTGCGGCTGGCCGACGATCTCCCGGAGCGGCCCCCCCGGCACCCATCGAGGCCGTCGTCGAGGTGCGGGCGTACGCCGTCAACCACGACGAGCTCAACCTCATCGCCCGCCGACCCGACGGCTGGCGGCCCGGACAGGACGTAGCCGGCCTCGTCGTACAGACGGCCGCCGACGGCAGCGGACCGGCCATAGGGCCCGGGTGGCCTGCTGATCCTGGACGGCATCGGAGGTCCCCTCACCGCGCAGGCCGTCCGCCGCATCGCGCCCGGCGGCCACCTCACCTGGTACGGCAACATCGGCGGCCCGCCGAACTGCGCCTGGCCGACTTCTACGCCCAGGGCTGGAACGCCCACGTCGTCGGCATCATCAGCCCTGTCCCGGAGGGCACCAAATGCGAGGACCTCGCCATCCTCACCGACCTCGTCGCCGACGGGCGGCTGACTGTCCGGTGACACGTGATCTTGGCCGATTGCCAAGGGTCTTCACTTACGGGTCAGCGGGGAAGTGGTCCAAAGAGGAGTTGAGCAAGACGTCGCCTTTTGTCCGGTGAAGTCATAACGTCTCCGGTACTGAAGACGGTGCACTTGCCGTCATCGCTGATGAGCTGCGGTGCGTAGTACTGAAGCTCGGGATGCTTCTCCCTCACGGGGCACGTCGATGCGTGCGGTAGGTGGTGACCGCCACGCCCAGTGCACGACGGGCAGCTGCCGGTGCCATCCCGTCGGCGCCCGTCTGCGGGCAATGGCGTCAACCACCCTTCGCCCTTGCAGTCCTGGCAGATGCTCTCCTTCGCGTGGCAGTTACATGTTGCGGTGGTCTCGGAGACTGCGGACTTCATGAGGGGACGGTAGATGAAGCCGCAAGGCTAGCGGGACGGATCTGCAGATCGGACTCGCCGGTCAAACTCGTCTGGCGAACGGTCAAGGTCACTCGTGAGAGGACACTGACTCCTCGGATCGGTCTCGTGCTCGCTGGGAGAAGACGCCGGACGCGCTCGACGCACTGGCCCGACGGGAGGTACGGGGCAAGGCCGTACTGACGCTGGAAACGGGCCGGTAGAGGCACGACCTACGGATCTTGCACCTAGCGACCCCTGCGCGCAGCTGATGTCCGTCGAGATGAGGACTCTCACGACTCCTGATCTCCACGAAGCATCGCGAACCCAGGCCAGTTGGAGTCACCTTGGTGGAGCCGCTGCACGTCGCCCTAGCTGTTGCGGGACAGGACGTTGTTGACGCTTTCGGCAGGGCGGACTCTTGGAGCCGTGGCGTGAAGGGTTGTCAACCCGTGCCAGCGCAGCGCACACGATGCAGCTGTCCACGCTTGCCTCAGGGTGTCGGGTCCCAGAGTCCGCCGGCTTCCCCGCGGGCGAGGTGTTCGGCGTAGACGCCGACCTTCCAGGCGATGACGGACCGGCACTCCTCCAGCGCCTGGATCTGTGCGTCGACGCGCTGTCGATGGGCATCGAGCAGCCGCAGGCGTTCTGCCTCGTTACCCGGTCCGTGGCGTACCAGTTCGGCGAAGTGCTTGAGGTCGGCGAGCGGCATGCCGGATTCGCGGAGCTTGACGCAGATCAGCAGCCATTCGACATCGAAGGAGGTGTAGCGCCGTCGGCCGCCCGACGTGCGCTGGACCGGTCCGACGAGCAGGCCCTCGCGCTCGTAGAAGCGCAGGGCATGCACGCTCAGTCCGGTCCGCTCGGCCACCTCGCCGATGCTCAGCGACGGCACGGCAGCCTCGGTGGTCGTCATGCCACTCACTCCTGGATTTGATCTAGACCTCGCTCTAGATCGTAGCGTCAGCGGCATGACCATGACTGATCAGCAGCCGCTCGGTTCTCCCTTCTCCGCTGCCACCACCTCCGAGGACACCGTGGCTGGCTATGACCTTTCCGGCATGACCGCTGTGGTGACCGGGGGTTACTCCGGGCTCGGTCTGGAGACCACCCGGGCTCTGACGGCCGCCGGGGCCCGGGTCATCGTTCCCGCCCGCCGCCCCGACGTCGCTCGTGCCGCTCTCAAGGAGGTGAAGAACTGTGAGGTCATCCCCATGGACCTGGCCGACCTCCACAGCGTGCGCACAGCCGCCACGGACATCAGCGACCGTCTCGACCGGCTCGACCTCCTGATGGCCGTCGCCGGAGTCATGGCCACCCCGGAGCGGCGCGTCGGGCCCGGCTGGGAAGGCCAGCTCACCGCCAACCACTTCGGACACTTCACCCTCGCCTGCGAGCTCTACCCGCTCCTGGCCGCCGCAGACGGCGCGCGCGTCATCGTCAACAGCTCCGCCGGACACACCCTGAACGGCATCCGCTGGCACGATCCGCACTTCCACACCGGCTACGACAAGTGGCTGGCCTACGGCCAGGCCAAAACGGCCAACGCCCTGTTCGCGGTACATCTCGACGCCCTCGGGCAAGGCGACGGCGTACGAGCGTTCGCCCTCCACCCCGGCAAGATCATCACCGGGCTCCAGCGGGAGATGACGCTCCAGGAGCAGATCGACCGCGACTGGGTGGATGAACACGGCAACGTCATCGGCGACGGTTTCAAGACCCCATCCCAGGGGGCAGCCACCGGCCTGTGGGCCGCCACGTCCCCACTCCTCGACGGCCGCGGCGGCCTCTACCTGGAAGACTGCGACGTCACCCGCGTCTCCGCCCCCGGCACCCCCATGGACGACGGCGGCGTCCGCGCCTACGCCGTCGACCCCGACGAGGCAGCCCGCCTCTGGGACCTGTCTCTTGCCGCGACCAGCGCCACGCCAATCACCCGATGAACCCGCGCTCCGCGGATGCCGCACTGCCTGCCGTTGCGGCAGACAGCGCGGCCCGCGCTGGCCTCGGCCTCATCACGGCTATCCCGGGCAAACCCGCCCGGCGATCCGCCGCCGGGGGCGAGGGGTCTAGGTATGCCGCACCGTAAAGGCACCTCTTACGGTCGAGGGCCGGCGGAAAACGACGTCTAGGCCCAATGCCGTTGCGTTATGGATCTGGGGCGGCGGGTGCGTGGACGACGATGGCTTTGACGGGTGTTCTGGTCGGCTGGGGCCAGTGCCGGTGCTCGGCTCTCTTCAGCCGGTAGTTGGACATCTTGCGTTTCACCACGCGGGGCTGACTGCGAAGTCGGCGTGGTGGGAAGAGGTGGGCCAGCTGGTCGTCGCGGAGGTGGATCACTGCGGTGACCAACTGCTCAGGAGGAAAGGATTCCTGGTGAGGCGGTGACGCTGCGGCGGGCGGCCCGCAGGGTGTCGGTGAACGAGAGCCGGCCGGGAGCGGTCCCGTGGGCGGCCGCGGTCCGCCACATCAGTACGCGCAAGGCATCGTGGACCAGCAGGTGTGCCCAGATCTGCTGGCGGATACCGTCCGGGGTCTTGCTGGACAACACCACCTTCGCCCCGCGCTGGTGGGTCTTGATCTCTCCGAGCGCCGACTCGATCTCCCACCGCCGATGATACAACGCAGCCAGCTCGGCAGCCGGATACGCCGTCGGGTCGAGCAGGTAGGTGACCAGCCGGAATTCGTCCTCCTCCGCGCCAGGGACACCCTCAAGCCGGTAGGCCGGGGGCACTCACCAGAAACTGCCCGCTGACCTGGATGAATGCCCATCGTGAAGGCCCGGAATCAGTGCAAACTGAGTCCGGGCCTTCACTGCTGTTTCCTCCCCGATCGCGCCCCGCGCTCGTCGTGGCAGGGGGATCGAAACCCCGTCCCGGGCACCGGAGATGGCCGAGGCCGCGCATGTGCTCTGCCCTCTGCGAGAAGGGACCGAGCACCATCACCTCCACGGCATAGCGCCCGTCGTCGCGCACCCCCTGGCGCGAGAGGAAAGCCCAGGTCAACGGGCTTACATCCGTGAGCTTCATGCCTTGGGATGCGGCTGCCGTACCTCGTTCCGAATCTTGGTGGTGGCGTCGGTCAGATCATTCGTGTGCATCACGTCGGCCTCAACACCCACCCCCTGCTGCTGCACGATCCCCACCGCGCTGGTGTCGCCCCACACGCAGCGGGATACCGTCACGTCATTGTCGAGGCCTTGCTTCGGCTTCATCATGACCGACTCGCACTTCATCGTGGTTCCGTCGAACGTATCGCCGGTGTACGCCTTGACCTTGGTCCCTTCGATGACCTCGATCTTGACCCCGAGCGCCTTCGCATTCTTCGCGTCGTCCTTGTGCATGCGCGCCAGGACCGCGTCCACCGAGTCGACCGGCTTGGCGACCTTCCCCTGGATGCCGATGACGCTGATCGTCGGCCGCTTCTTGGGATCGCCGGCCGCGGACTCCGCCGGATTCTGCACGTAGTAGGCCGACCACGGGAACCCTTTCTTGATGCCCAGCTTCTCGATCTCGTCGTCGGACGTCAGGCAGTGGGAGCAGATGGTGCTGAGATCCTTTTTCTTGTAGTAGCCGCCGTCGAGGATCTTGTGCGGAAGGCTGATGGTGTACGGCACCATCCCGCTGTCCCGGTTTTGAAACCACATGACGCCACCCACCACGAGCGCGAGCACGAGCGCGGCCACCACGGAGAGCACGGCTATCAGCGCGCCCTTGCTCTTCCGCTGTGGGGGTGCGGCGACCGGTGGACCGCCCCAGCCGTTGGGCCCGCCCGGTCCGCTGCCCGGCGGTGGTGGCGGCGCAGCGCCCCACCCGGGCTGCTGCGAGCCGCCGGGTGTTGGCGGGCCGGGGACGGGGAAACCGGACGGTGGCGGCGGCTGGTTGTAGCTCACTCTCGTATCTCCTCGCGAAGGATCAAAGGCTTGATTTTGCCATGTCAACCAACGCGGGAGACGACGTCTAGGCCGGGCTAGGGGTGTCCGATAGGTCGGGTGGTGGCGGAGGTGGTGCGGGGAGTGAGGTCCTGGTTCGCTCGCGCAGCGGGTTCACCTGCAAGCTCCACCTGAGTCCAGACGGCCGTTGCCGCCCGATGCCCCTGCTGTCGCTGCGGGACAGCAAGCAGACTGCGGGCAGTTCAAATTGGCCATCACAGCTGGTTGGCGATTCCGCACAGCCTGCCAGCAATTTATACGCACACGATGGGAGGCACATCGATACGGAAGTACACCAAGGGTCTGAAAGTTCTTACGGGGCAGCCTATGACTCCGGCGTGGTGCCCGGTCCAGACCGGTAGAGTCTGACGGGATATATGACTCGCACATGACAAGGAGCCAATCCGTGCCACGCCGCACTCTGCTCACCGCCTCCGCCCTCACTGCCGCCACTGCGCTGCTTCTCGCCGGATGTGGTGGCCACGACGACACCAAGCCCCAGGGCTCCGACCAGGCCGCCAGCACGCAGGCGACCACGCCCTCGCCGAGCCCGACGATCGCCCGCCCGAAGATCCCACCGCTGCCGGCGGATGACCAGCTTTCCTTTGAAGGCCGCTCAGCCAGTAACGCCACCGAGCGCGCGATTCTCTCCGACCACGAGCAATATATTCGCGCCAGGGAGGATGCCATCCTGCGGCGCGTCAAAAATTCTCAAGCAGTTTCCTTCTACGCCAAGGGGCAAGGGCTCACCGACGCTACAAATTTGATTAACGATTACATCCAATCCGGAGATACCGCGAAGGGGCTCGTGCGCTATTTCGATTGGAAGACTGCTGATAACGGCAACTCAGCGTCGATCACTTACTGCGCGGATGAAAGCAAGGTGCGTGACACGAATCTGAAGACCGGGAAGGTTACGACCGCGTCAGGTAAGGACGCCTACGTCCTCTACGGTGCGCGCCTGGCGAAGAACTCGGACGGCGTGTGGCAGACGATCAGCTTCAGCGGGAAGGTGGGAGCTGCTCAGTGCCAGCCGTAGGGCGTGGGCGGCAGGCGGCGACTGCCCTGGATGCCGTACGCCCCGTACAAGTTGGCTGATGGCTCGGTTGCCATGATGGCGCAGGTGAGATGCACGCCGACTCGTTTGCCTCACACCAAGACCACAGCCGCAAGCGCGTCGCACGACGCTCCCGTCACCCGCTACGCCAAGACCGCCACATCCACCCGGCCAGACTCCATGTCACAGGCACTTTCCGCTGGTCCGACCGTGATCCAAACGAAACCGGCCTGGCCAAAGCGCGGAAATCCGCCGACGCACGTGTACGAAACACCGTGCTCAGGCATGTACGGCTCATGCATCAGCGGCGACCCGCCAGGGCTGGGAGGCTCGGTCTTCAGAGCGGCAGGCCCATGCGATGGGCCAGTCCCCGCAGGTCCCGGGCAGCGTGGGCCGGCAGCTGCCGGTCGGTGAGGAACTCGACCGTGTTCCTCACCGGCGCGTTGGCGTGGATGCGCTGGGGGGCGATCTGCTCGGCGCTCAGCAGGGCGGCGACCGCCTCGGCCTCCCGCCCTCGCAGTTGGGCCAGTGAGCGGCCCAGATCGGCGTGGAAGGCGGCCTGCCGTCCCGGGGCCTCCGCCAGGGCCTCGGGATGGACCCCGACCCCGGCTGTGACGGCCTCGCCGTGCAGGCCGAGGTCGGTGTTGAGACTCACCTGGTGAATGCCGACATTGGTGGGGCCGAAGTTCAGATGCCAGGCCCGGGTCTCTCCCGTACGGCTGGCGAGGCTGGCGGCCTCGACCAGGTGGCCGCGGACCTCATCGGCGCGGGTGTTTCCTGGCCGTTCCCGGTCCTGCGTCAGCGAGGTGGCGGAGATCAGGTGGAGTTCGCCGAGCAGGGCATGGGCATCCGGGCTCGTCAGGTTCACTTCCAGGGTGTCCGCGGCGGCGGTGGCCTGGGCAAGGGCCTGCGTGGGGCTGCCGGCCGACATCAGCACGTGGGTGTGGAAGAAGCCGGAGAGGGCCCAGTAGACCGGGTCGTCCAGCTCCGCGATGGCCTCCGCGGCGCGGGTGACGGCGATGAACGCCAGGTCGGTGTAGCCGAGGTTCTTCAGTAGCAGAGTGCAGGCCGGGTGGTAGGCGTCCGCCAGAAGCTTCAGCAGCTCACGCCGGGCAGGGCCGTCGGCAGCCTCTGCTGCGGCGTGCAGGTCGGCCAGCAGCGCGGGCAGCCCGGCGGCGAGAGTGCCGTATTCGGCCGCGTGATAGAGCCGGTTGGCCGTCTCCACCCGCTCGGCCAGAACCACCGGCGGAGCCTGCGGGGGACGGCGGTCCGGCGGCGTGGTCATGGTCAGGCCCATCAGCGCCAACCGCAGTGCAGGGATCGCCTCGTGGGCCGCGCTCGTGTGCAGGTCGGCGGGAGCGAAGGGCTGGCCGGTCAGCTCCGACGGGGCGATGTGCAGGGCCTCGGCGAAGGCGCTGATGTGGCTGGCGCGGTCCAGAAGCCGCCGCCCGTTTTCCACCATCGACAAATAGCCGACCGACACCCCAGCCAGGCCCGCAAGGTTCCGTAAACTCATCCCGCGCTGACGGCGGGCCGAGCGCAGACGCTCCCCGATCCGTCGGGCCTGCTCTTCGTCCATAGCGACACCCTCAACTTCCGTGCTTCATCTGTAGCGTAGGGCGAGATGCCACCGCAGGGAGCTCCCCGCCACACATGGCTTCGTTCACTTCCGGGGTCTGGGTTCGGGGACGGGGTGGGTGTTCCGCCATTGACTGTGCGAATGGCACAATCGAGCGATTCGCGAGGCACGCCGCTATGCGGGTGTGGGGCAGGGCGGCCCGTGCCCTGCGGCTCGAGCCGTTCTTCACCGGGTCTTCGTCCGGTCGAACCAGACCGTGGCAAACGTCGGCGCGAGTCCTGCCCAGAACAGCACCTGCGGCAATAGGCGGTCGGTCCAGGGAACTTCGGCGATCAGCACGGCGCACACCATGGCCCAGGCCGCCTGGCCCAGTACGATGCGGGCCCACCGGCGGCGGTGGATCAGTGACTGCACGTTGAGCCGGACGCCGGCGCGCCGTCGTCGGTAGCGCAGCAGGGCGCCGATGAGCCAGATGGTGGTCGCCACCATGAGGTACCACAGGCGCTGGCCGAGTGGCAGCGGCAACTCGCGCTGTACCTTGCCCTCGACGGCGAACAGGTCAATCACCGTTCCGGCGAAGCCGACACAGAGCAGGGCGAGCCATCGCACGCCGCGCAGCATGCGGTACGTGGCCTGGTCGAGGCCACGCTGTAGATCAGTGGAGTCCGGTGCGGCGGCAAGCCCGGTGGCGTAGAGGTCAGCTGCCTGGGCGGCCTTGACGCCCGGGGCGTTGGCGGCCTTGCGGGTCTGCCGCTCCAGGGCCTCTGCGTGGGTGGGGTCGAGCCGGAGGATGGCGCGGTCGAGCTGGTCGCACGCCGCGGCGTCGTTCGAGCCTTGGGCGATACGCACGGCGATTTCGAGGGCGTAGACCTGCTCGGGTCCCAGCCGCAGCGCCTCATTGACCAGATCGGACGCCTCCCGCAAGACGTGGCTGAGGTCATGCTTCCGGAGGTCGGTGATGCCTGCTGCCTGGGCGTAACGGAGGACCGACCGGCGCCATACGGCGTCGGCGAGCATCGCATAGCCGTACCAGTGATGGGGTTCGACACGGATCACTTCGCGCAGTACTGGCTCGACCTCGAGCCATGAGCCGCCTGGATCCATGGTCATCGCATGGGCACGCAACATGAGTGCGCCGAAGTCCTGAGGGTCGAGTGTGAGCGCCTCGTCGGCCGCCTCCAGTGCCTGATCCCGCTGCTTCGTGTTCACGTGGCAATAGCCGATCTTGACCCATGCGCGCAGGTCGCCGGGGTCCTCGGCCAGGTGCTGCGACAGCAGGTCCCGTGCCTGGTCATAGCGTTTGAATTCGACGAGGGCCTGGGCCTGTTCGACGACCGGGTGCAGTTCCATCACAGCTTCCGCTTCTTCTTCAGGTACGCCACCAGGTCGTCGTACATCCCGCCGTCGTTCGCGTACATCGCCACATTCCGGGCGGCTGCGAACCACGGCTCCGTCGAGGGCGCGATCTGCCTCGCCGCGGCCAGCAGGTCCTTCATCCCGATCATGCGTACCGTCCCCGTCCGGGCCGAGTCCAGCAGCGCGTGCTCGGCCGCGGCCTCGCATACATGGGCCAGATCGGCGCCGGACAGGCCGTCGGTGGCCCTGACGAGCTTGCCGAGGTCCACGTTCTCGATGGGCCGCTCACGCAGGTGATAGCGCAGAATCGCCTCCCGGGCCGGCCCATCGGGCGGCAGCACCAGCAAGGTCCGGTCCAGCCGACCGGGACGTCGCAGGGCGATGTCCACGTCCCAGGGCACATTGGTGGCGGCGAGCACGAACACGCCCTCGTTGGCCTCCGCCTCGACGCCGTCCAGCTCGGTCAGCAACTGGTTGACGGTGTTGCGCATACCCGCGCTCTGGCTGCGGCTGCGCTTTCCGCCGAGCGCGTCCAGCTCGTCCAGGAAGATCACGCACGGGGCCTGGCGGCGGGCAGTTTGGAAGAGCTCGTGCATGTTGCGCTCGGAGTTGCCGATCCACATGTCGAGTACGTCGTTGACCGACACGGAAAGGAAGTTCGCCCCGAGCTCACCGGCGACGGCCCGCGCGATGAAGGTCTTGCCGCAGCCGGGCGGCCCGTACAGCAAAAGCCCCCCGCGCAGACTCTTGCCGTACAGGCGACGCAGTTCCGGATTGCGCAACGGCGCCAGAAAGGCGGCCTCCAGCCGCTCCTTGACCTCCTGCATACCGCCCACATCGGCGAGGCGGACGGCCCCAGGCCGCTCCACATCCCAGGCGGCGGCATCCCCAGGGGCGCCGCTGCCGTCGACTGCGAGCGGCGCCTCAACGAACCGGGGCGGCACGACATCGCCGACCTCATCCTCGGCGGCCTTCCAGTCGAAGCCCGAACCCGAGGCGGGGGCCGGAGCCGGAGGGCTCCCGGCCGCGGGGTCTTGCGGCGGTTCGGACACGGAGGCCGGAGGCTGCTCCGGGACCTCGGCCGATGGCGGCACGGCGGAGGCGAGAGGTTGCCCGGGCACCGAAGCCCGCGGTGACGCGGGCAGCTCGGATCCGCCCGGCGTGGTTGCCGGAGTACCAGTCAGAGCCCGGACCATCAACTCGCGTGCGTGGACATCACCGGGCGCGTGCTGCAACGCCACGGAGACCTCCCCCACTGCGGCATCACCATGCCCTGCAGCCAGCAGCAACTCGGCCAGGTGCAGCCGTAGGGGCACGTCATCGGGCGCCGCCGCAACGGCCGTACGCATGCTCTGTATAAGGGGGGATTCTGCCGACATGGCCCACACTTTACGGAGACGACGCGAGTGACTTGCCAGCCCCCTCGATGTACTGCCGTGCGCACAACCTGGAAATCACGTGGCCCGCCTTCGGCGAGGACAAGGGTAATGACGCCCGCCGATATCTCCGCCTGGCTTCCTTCACCGCAACCCAACTCGCCCAGCCAGGTTCCACATTGCCTCGGCCTGGGGGGTATCGCTGGTCCGGGCGGCGAGCCCGGCGATCACCTCCCGGGCGAAAGGGTCCAGCCGCAGCCGCAGTGGGGCCGCCGCCTCGGCCGCAACCAGGTGGGCGACAGCCTGGGTGGTGCGGCCGTGGCGGGCCTCTGCCGTGGCGGCGAAAGTCAGCAGACGGGCACGGACGGCGGTCGGCAGAGCGGCCTGGTCCGCAGCGCGAGCATGGTCCGCTGCCTCCCCGAAAGCACCGTCTTCAACGGCGACAGCGGCCCGAGCCACCGACAACTGCGCCTCGGCCTGCCCATCGGCGGCTTGCTGGGCGGCAGCCGCCAGCGAGTCCTCAGCCTGGCGGCGTCGTCCGGCCATCGCGTGGGCGACAGCAGCCAGAGCCGGCAGGTCCGGGTGGGCTCCAGCGTCCTGGGCGCGGGCCGCTCGGGCCAGCGCGTACTCCGGCAGCCCCAGGTCGATCAACAGCCGCACCTCCTCGACGAGGATCGGCAGCGGCTCACTGGTTCCAGGCAGGGCCCGGTGCAACAGCATCCAGGCCAGGTCCTTGTAGCCGGTCCGCCGCAGCAACCCGGCGGCCAGGACGTGCGCGTCCACCCGCAGCCGGACGGCCACCTCCTGCCCTGTCGCCGGTACGGTGGTGACCGCCTGGTCCGCCGCCTGGACCAATTCCGGGAGCGCGAGCGCGAGGGAATGCTCATCTCCAGAGGCTGCGGCGGCCCGTGCAGCCGTAGTGCGGGCGTCCAGGTCGTCGATCGAGACGGCCGTGCCCGTGCTCCCGGGGGTTTGGGCCAGCTGACGCCGCAGGTGGAAGGCAACCGCGCGCACCGCCGCATGCTCGTTTCCCGTCGGTGGGTAGGGCTGACCGGTCAGCTCGCCGGTGTCCAACCGCAGCGCAGCGGCCAACGTAGTCAGCCGACCACGGCGGTCGATCCAGTCCCGGCCAGTCTCCAGATCCACCAGGGCCGAAGCACTGAGCCGGGTGTGGCTAGCGAGCGCGTCTCTGGTCATTCCTCGGCGCCGCCGCCAGGCGACCACACGCGCTCCGATGGGGCCGACGGCCTCGGCGTCATCATGCTCGCCCATCATCAGCTTGCTCGCATACCACTCGCCCGGACTCCGTGCTGTTCCAGAGCAAGGCCCCGCTCATCTCCCTCAGCGGGAAGCCCCGTGTGAGCGCGTATGCCCTTCGCGCGACACATTAGTCATACCGGCGGAACCCTGCGAGTTCGCGGAAACTGAAGGTACTTCAGCGCGAACCCACGGGTTCGATGCCCTGGTTCTGGGGGATGGACCCGCGGGTTCGCGGTCAACTCGCTGTTCTGCCGTCGTCGGGGAGAGTTGCACTGCCGTACTCGCCGTCGGCGACCCACTCGACCTTTAGAGAGAATCGGACATCGCGCTTTCCGGGATTGATCCTGAGTCTCAGTTGTTGCGGATGGTCAGAGGAAACAGTGAAGGGGAAGTCTGTGCGGTCGGGTTCGGCATTTCTGACCGCTGGCACAACAGAGACAGGCGTTTGCGTAAGGTTTACGTCAAACATGGGGTCATGTGCGGTACCTGCACACTTATCCACAGAAGGATCTTTTCCGTACGCAAACCCCGCCTTCGAGTGGCCGGACAAGACGTGGACCTTGACGCTGGTGACCACGATGGCCTCGTCGGTCTTCGCTTGCAGTACGAGGGGAAGCGTGACTGGTGCACAGGGAGTGAGGCCCGATGTGTACGCTGTCAGCCCGGGCGGCCCGGAGATCTTGTCCCAGATCCATCCCCACAGACCTTGAACTGCCCAGAACGCAATGGCCCCTAGCAGCGGCAGAACCACCAGCGTCGCCCAGTGCGTCCGGTCCCGTAACGGTGCCCATGGATGTATCGCTGAGCCCGTCTCCTCGGGCTGCGGTTCCAGTTCCTGCCTTGCGTCGCTGTCAGGCTGTGGCATTGATGCGCTCGGGTCCTCAGGCATATCAGCCTCTCTCGGAGCTTATCTTCCCCCTACGGCGCATTGTCTCAAGCCCTTGGCAGTCATGTGTGATTCGACGGGAACCCGCAGGTGAGATGCCCCGATTTCAGGGGCCCCTCAGCCTTGTGGTGGAGTCGCTGGACCGGCCTCGGCGGCCTGCTCCAGCAGAGCTCGTGCGGAGTCCGCGTAGCGGACCGCGGTCTTCTCATCCAGGCCGAAGACCTCCACGGGGGCAAGGGCACAGTGGGGCTCAGGGGAACTCACGGGATGTCGCACAAAAGGCTGCGCGACCAGGCGGTTGCCACGTCCCCTTCTCGAAGCGCCGCGTCGGCCCGGGATTCATCCTGACTCCGCAGGGACCATGGCGCATGGAGAGATTTGGCCCGTCGCCGGCTGGCCTACGCTGAAGATGGCGCGGGGCTGACGATGGGACCTGTCCCCCGTGGGCCTGCGCGCCTTCCTCACCGATGCCTGGTCGTGGCTGAACTACAAACCGGCAATGGCTGCCACGCTCGATGGCAATCCGCACCGGGCTCTCGCACCCGAACCACGCGCCACCTGGCTCCCGGATGACTCCGTACGCCGCCTCGCCGCCTACAAACTCCTCTCGGCATACGACTGCAACCAGGCCGGTGAGCTGGCCACTTTCACCGGCAACGAGGCCGCTGCCGAGCGGCGCGAGTTCGGCGATCCGTCGGCCTTCGTCGATACGACGCTGGCACATCTCCTGGGCAAGTCGCAGCAGATCATCGCGCCGGGTGCCGAGCACGCTGGTGACGAGGATGCGGCGCCCGAGGCCGTGGCGGCGGCCGAGGCGCAGCAGCGGCTGCGGGACTGGGCCGAGGTGGAGTTGCTGCCGCTGCGGATGCAGGCCGCGGAGCGGAAGGCAGTGCTGCTCGGGGATGGCGTGTACCTGCTGGCGTGGGATCCGTCGAGGGGACGCGTCCGTCTGCGGACCCTGGACCCGGGCTTCTATTTCCCCGTGCTTGATGACGACGCAGACCCTGGTGACTATCCGCGCCGGGTGCACCTGGCGTGGGAAATACCGGAGGACACCAGACGCGGTGTGAAGGCGCGGGTCCGGCGCATCACGTACGAGCTGGGGCCGATCGAGGCTGCGAGCGGTAACACCGCGCCAGCCAAGGCGAAGTCGGATCGTACGGCTACGGCCGAGGACAGCGCGGGCCTGCTCCTGGAACCCGGCGATATCTACCGCGCCGACCGGCGCCGCATCGAGCGTGCCTACCCGTGGGCGCCGGGCTGGCCCTCGGCCACCACGTGCTACCTCACGGACGCCGAGTGGTCTCTTGACGACCTCCGGCATGAACACAGCCTCAATGATCTGCCGCTGGACCAGGCACGCTTTCGTACTCGCGGGGACGGCACAGTGTTGCACCGCTTGGACTTGCGCCTCGACTTCATCCCGCTCGTCCACATCAGCAACACCGTCGCGGAGGGTGAGCACTTCGGCCAGTCATCCCTGGCCAAGGTCATGCAGGCTCTGGACGAGCTGGCCGAGACCGATACCGACTCGGCGCGCGCCTCGGCCACCACGGGCGCCCCCATCATCGGCCTCGCGGGGGCTCGGGCCGAAGTGGACCGGACAACCGGCCGTCCCAAGCCGTTGGCGGTCGAGCCGGGCACTGTCTTCCAGCTGGCCGATGGCGGACGTATGGACGTCCTGGACACCAGCAACCAGTTGGCTGAGCTGCGCGCCCGCGTTGAGGAGATTCGGGACCGGGCCTCTGTGAATGCACGTCTGCCCGCGGTGAGCCTGGGGACCGTCGACCCCGCCGACGTGCCCAGCGGGTACGCACTCGCGCTGAGCCTCGGGCCACTGGACTCCTTGATCGACTCGATGCGCCTGGCGCGGGCGCACAAGTACAGCCTGCTGCTGAAGATGGTGCAGCGCATCCACCAAGCAGGCCAGGCCGAAGGATGGCCGGCCGGGCCCTGCGTCTCGGCCCGGCTCGTGTTCGGCCCGCACACCCCCACCGACCGCACGGCGATCCTGGACGAGGTGGTCAAGGGTGTCGGCGCGGGCGTGCTGTCCCTGGAGACCGGCATCCGGATGCTTCAGGACGCCGGATATCCGATCGAGGACGCGCGTGAGGAAGTCGCCCGGATCACCGACCGGCAGCAAGTCCCCGCGGAGCGGAAGCCGGAGGTGGTCAGCACTTCGGCTTCTTGAGCGTTTGAATGTTCGCGCTGCGTCTCCACGCAGCGGCCCAGCCGCTCTTCAGCTATCTCGCAGCGGGTTCCGCTGACCTTTCGGTCACGTACCTGCGCGGAGTGTTCACACATTCGGGTAGTCGGGCACGGGCGAGGCCGTGACGGCATCATCGAGGATCTGCTCCCGCGCCGAGATAGTCAGCCTGTTGAGTGCGGTAGCCAGGGGGAGGATCTCCCCGCGCCTGTCCGGGTCGGCGATCCGGTCGGCAGCCCCGTCGAAGAAGGCCATCGCCTTCCGCATGAGACGGTGAGCTTCGGGGGTTGCAGGAAGCGCATCGGCTTTGATCAGGTTGAGCATCGTCTCTAACGCCTCGGCCAGCTCGCGGACCGCTTCACGCATCTCGGCTTCGTCGGAATTCATGCCACACACGATCGTGGATCGGATGCGAATCAGCCAGCCACCCCGCCAACTTCGTCAGGAGGGGCCGGGCAGCGTCAGGACGGATGCCCTCGCCTATAGAGAGCCTACGTCTTTCATGGCACGGTCACTCTGGCCGCGATTCGGCTTTGGCTCCGTTGTTGCTCTCTCCGACATCCTCCGCAGATGCCCTGGCGGTTGATTCAGTCGTCGGCCGCGACGAGGAGTGTGATCTGCCCAGCCGAGCGGTCGATGAGCACGAACTCGTGGAAGTCGCAGTGCACACGACCCCAGTCGTGGATCGCCTCATCACCGAGTTCGCTCAGGTAGTAGATGTGCTCGGCTGAAGCCAGGCGGTCGAACACCTCCCGCTGCAACTCCGTCGCAAGGTTGGCGGGCACGTCCTCAAACTGGTTCGCCCACTCCCACAAGATGTGGTCACTCTTCTCCCGGCCGACGGCTTCGTACACGTCGGGGGTTACCGCCCTCAGCCAGTACGGGCCGTGCCGGAGCCCCTCCGGCAGTACTCCGCCGCCGGCGTAGTCGTCCCGGAACTGTTCATGCCCGATGAGTGCGGCAAGCAGCTCCATATCGCCGACAAACTCCGCGGGGAGCCGCAGACGCTTGATATCGACCCACCTGAAGGCGGGTGACCTCGAATCCTGGAATTTGTGGTGCCGAAAGTTGATGAAGGTACTGCCTTCGTGGGTGAGCTTCTCCTGCACGCCTGCCAGCCTAGATGCGCCCAGGTCACGCTCGGCGGACCCCTCCGGACATGCCCTAATGTTCTGGCCAGCCCGCCGCCGTGGTTCGACCCAGGCGACCCGCCCCGCAATACGGCCCGTGGCCACCTCAAACGCCTCCCGCCAACGGGCGGGATTTATCCTGTGACCTGCGGCCACCGTCTCGTCGTTTGTCCACACAACTCACGATGATCAACGGTGGCCGTACCCGTACCCGAACCAGGCCCCATCAGAACGCCCGAGCACCCGAGTTGGCGAGTCCGAGCCCACCCTTCGTGTTCCGTTCGGGCGAACGTCATGGCTGTGCACTCTGGCGGTGCATGGGTGGCCGGTCGAGTATCTCGATGTACATGATCCGGCCGTCCACGATGTCCAGGATCAGCATGCCTTTCGAGGGCGAGAGAGGCACACACCGATGGCCCGGGCCGTACGGCTGCCCCTGCGGATGATCTGCCGTCCGGATGCTCTGGCAAAAGTCATCGCCGCAGCCGCACTCGTCAACCAGACGCAGATCCCACGCGCAGATAGCCAGCTCGCGTTCTCCTTCATCCTCCAGGAGGGCGGTCAGCTCGGTGATGAGAGCTGGGAAGACGTCGCGAATGAGGGGGTGGTCGTGCTCCATGGGCGGAGGGTAGCCGGGGCGGCTGGCTGAGCGCGATGACGGGGTGCGCGGCCACAGCCAGCAAGATCACGATCTGCAGCTGGAGTAGGTTGGCCCACGTTGGCAGCCGAGTGCGTCTTGAGCCAGCGACGAGCGCAGCGTTGGCTTCCGTAGACTCGATCACGGCGCGGGGCCGTCGTGGGAGTAGCACCGCTTGATGACCCGCAACCTGCCCGCTCCGCGTACTGTGCTCGGCTACCGGCAGGACGGCCGCCCGATCTACCCCGTCCTCGGCGCCTCGGCGGACGATCCGTCGAACGATGAAGCCATGGTCACTGTCAGCCAGAAGCAGCTGAGCACGATGCTGGCCCGGGAGAAGGACCAAGGGGGCCGGGCCGCAGTCCGGAGCCTGGTCGGCAAGCTGGGCTTCACGAGCAGCGCAGAGCTAACGGATTACATCGGCGTGCAGCGCCAGGCCGAGGATGATCAGCTGTCGGAGGCGCAGCGCCGTGAGCAGGAACTCGCCGCGCGGGAGAGGGCCGCCGTTGCTCGGGAGGCTCAGGCGCTCGCCCGGGAGCGCGATGCGGCGCGGCGGGCTCTGCTGGCCGGCGTTGGCGCGACGGGCCGTGACCTCGACGATGCGGTGGCACTGTTGCGCATGCCCGATGACGCAGACGACGGCGCTCTCACCGAGGCTGTAGAGGAGCTGAAGTCACGCCGCCCCGAACTGTTCACCGGGGCAGCACGGCAGGCCCCGTCCGCTCCCGGTGGTGCGCCTGCTTCCGTTCCACCGCCACGTCCGAACCCGGTCGACCGCAAGCCGGGGGCTGCGGGCATTGAGATGGCACGCCGACGCGGCCTGATCCCGCCGGTCTAACTCCACGCCCGTGACGGGCCGCTCGGGGACCACGCCCCTGACCTCTCGTGGACCGCGCCACCACCCGGTGAGTGTGCGACCGCACCAGCACCACCAGGAGCAGCGGCGTTGATCCAGCCGTACACCACCACCGTCACGGTGACCGCCAACCGGGACTGGCTCGCCTCCCGGCACGGCACCGACTCCACGGAAACCATCACCCTCGACCTGACCAAGCTCACCAAGAACACCCACTACGTCGAACCGACCGCCGCCCAGCCGCACGGCTACGTCCGCTCCGGTGTCCCGGTCGGCCACATCACCGCCTCCGGTCTCTATGGTGCGTACGACCCGGCGGCGAAGGACGGCCGTGAGGTGTTCGCCGGCCTCGTGTACGCCGAGGCGCCGTTCACACCCGGCGTTACCAAGGTCCCCGCGGCCCTGTTCTGGCACGGCACAGTGAACACGGCGAAGATCCCCGGTGGCCTTGACCCGGCCAAGATCGCCCCGAACCCGGCCGGGGCGCAGATCCGCTTCCTCGGGGCGGTGAGCGCATGAGCGTCACCGATCTCTTGAAGAACGTCTCCGTCGCCGACCTCACGGTCTACGCCCGAGCCGTCCCGAGCCCGGATGACTTCCTGCTCACCAAGACGGTGTTCGCCGAGACCAGGGTGCAGGACGTGAAGTGGCGCATCCGGCAGAACAAGCGCCGAATCAACGCCGCCTCATACCGGGCGTACGACACGAGCGTGCCGTTCGCGAAGCGGCAGGCCGAGTCCACCCAGACCGAAGGTACGCTCCCCGCGCTCGGCCAGAAGCTGCTCGTCGGAGAGATGGAGCAGCTCCTGCTGGACGCCTCGCGTGGGGCGGACGAGGACCGGCTGGTCGAGCTGCTGTACGACGACGTGGAGCGACACGTCGAGGCGATCCGCTCCCGCCTCGAACTCGCCGCAGGTGACGTTCTCTTGGACGGCAAGTTCACCCTCGCCGGGGAGAACGGCCTGACCGTTGAGGTCGACTACGGGGTACCGGCTGCGAACATGCCGACCGCGCCGAAGCCCTGGTCTGATCCTGACGCGGATCCGATCGCAGACGAGCTGCGGTGGATCGACTACCTCGACTCTATCGGCGCACCGGCCCCGGAGATGGTGCTCACCTCCCGCAGGGCCTGGTCGCACCTCGCATCCAACAGCGCCTACAGGGCGGCCTACTACGGCACCCCCGCCGGCGGCCAGACTCCGACAGCGACGCTGAACCCGCAGCAGGTCAACTCGGTACGCGGCAACTACGGCCTGCCCCCGGTCACCTTCTACAAGGCACAGGTCTGGCAGGACGACGTGTCCAAGCGGGTTCTGCCGGAGGACAGGTGGATCATGCTGCCGCCGGACCGCGCCAAGTGGGGCCAGACCCAGTACGGCACCACCACCGAGTCCCTGGCTCTGTCGCGTGGCACGAATCCCCAGATCGAGCGGGAGGACGCGCCCGGCATCGTCATCACCCGCGACGTCGAAGATGATCCGGTGCAGATCTGGACCAAGGGCGCCGCGATGGCGATGCCGGTCCTGTACTCGCCGGACTGCCACATCACCGCGACCGTCCTGTGAGCTCCGCCGTGAATTCCCCTGGCGTCCTGGCAGCCGCCGTCCACGTCCTCGACCCGGTCGAACGCATCCCCGTGGTGCTGCTCGCCGGCGAGCAGGTCACGGAACCGGCGATCGCCGAGCAGATCACCAACCCGCGCTGCTGGGAGGGCGGACAGCCGCCCGCCCAGGAGTCAGCCCCCAGTAAGTCCGCCCGGAAGGCGAAGCCCGCCTAGGGCCGACCCGCGTGGCGGGGAGGAGCCGAGTCCCCGCTCCTCCCCGCCACCTCATGCACCAGGAACTGCGTGAACATCGACGTACTGCGCTGGCTTCAATCCCAGCTCGGCCCCGACATCGACGACGGAGACCTCGCTGCCCGGTATGACCGTCTGCACTCCGCGAAAGCCGTCGCCCTCGAAGTCCTGCACGAGCGGGTCAATGCGCTCGTCGCCGAACCGCTGAAGGTGACCGTCAACGGCGTCGCCACCATCGACAACTCCGCCAACGTCGCAGCCCTGGAGCGTCGGATCGCCCAGCTGGGGAGTGAAGCGGCAGCGCCGGACGACCCACCGTCAGAAAGCCACGACCTGCTGACCACGGTGCAACTGCGAGCGCGTCGCCGCCGGTAGCGCCCTTCAGGCCATCGAAGACTGGCTGCCAATCCAGCAATCCACGGCCACCACGGCCGACAGATCCTACTGCCTAGCTGCAATCGCTTGTGGCGTTACGGTCGTCGCCGCGCCATGTGGACTTCCGCCGTGTCAGTGACAGCCCATGGTGTCCGCGATCTCGTTCAGAATGGCGCGCTTAATCGCCGCGTACTGGGTGTCCGTCCCCGAGGCGAATACGTGCACATATCTGGTGGCGTGGCCTTCGGCGCACACCAGTGCCGTGACGGCGTCGCGGTCGTAGCGGAGGTCCTCGCCCGACGGCTTCAGGGGCCTGCTGGACGACACTCGTACATAGGCCCGGACTCCTGTCGGCTGAGCGCGTCCAGGGTCCGTATGTCGCGCAGGACGAGCGCCGAAAAAGCCCCAAGTCAAGCTCGTCCTCGCTGTCCTCGAAAGCCGAGCACCTGCTGACCGGGGCGTTACTGAAGCCGCCGAGCTGGGACACCTCTCCACGGGCCCCACTTCCGTACGGTCCTGGCGTCGGCCACGCCGCAGGGGGACGTTCCCTGGGGAAGGCGTACAGGTTTCAGCGCCGGCCAATCGAAGCTCTTGGGCACGGGAAAGGGTTTGCCGCCGCACTTGGCGATCTGGGAGTTGCCAACGGCCAGCAGAGTCCTGGCCGCAAGGTCCGCAGCAGCGTGCCGGCTTGCCTCCGCGCCAGGAGCATTGACGTTCACCAGTTGTGCCGGCACTGCGGCAGATGGAGCCAGCCGTCCAGGCGGTCGCGGTTCGCCTTGATCATCCCGGGCAGGTCATGGGTGAGCGAGAACGTGCCCAGCCCCCACCACAGATGCGCCTTGAGCGGTGTCTTCATCACGGTGGGGCTGAGCCGCAAGTCGCCCCGCTGCACCGTGCACTCCGGATCGCCCCACGGGTCCTTCGACTCCGTGACTTCCCAAGAGCCGTCGCCGGGCGGTGCAGCCTCGTCAGCAACGACCAGTCGATGGAGCCCCAGCACGCCCGGTCCGGCAGGGCGCCACTCCAGGGCCACTTGTCGTTCACGGTTGCCCAGGCAGCCATGAGCAGTGCGGCCGTTGGTGCGCAGGTCGCTACGGCCCATGTCCCCCCGAATGTTCGCATTCCCCCATGACTGCTGAACCTATGGCTTGACCCGTCGATACGGCCACCGCGTCCGAGTCCGCACTCCCAGACCAACCCAAAGCCGGGACGGCTGCCCGGCCGGTGGTGGTCGGGACGGCAAGGGAGTCTGCGCAGCACTGGGCGGGTCAGCGATCGGAAGATCCCTCAGCTGGCCGCGCTCGATGACACCGGCAGCCTGGTTCTGGCCCATATAGATGTCGGGGGAGAAGACCAGCAAGATCAACCGCTCCCGAGTGGCCATCGCCACGACACCGTGCACGCCCAGCGCGAGCACACCGAGTATCTGACACGGCAGGACGTGCACTGCATCGTGATCGTCGAAGGAACCAGAAGAAGCTCCGCAACCATCTCAAGTGCGGTGTCGCCAAGTTCGCCGCCGGCCCTCCGAAAGAAGCCTCAGCGGAACCAGCCCTCATAGCGGTAGCGTCTGAACCGTTTGTATAACCTACGCTTCACCGGGAGTTGTTGACTGTGGCTCGTCGCCCCCTGCTCACCGCCGCTGCACTTGCCTCCGGCGCGGCCCTGTTGTTGACCGCCTGCGGCGGCACCGACAAGTCGCAGGATGACGACAAGATCGCCGGAGCCGGGCAGGGTCAGAAGCCCAAGTCCAAGCCAAGCGCAACGCCGCCGTCCTCTCAGCGCCCCGCAATCACGATCCCGAAAGATCTCCAGGCGCAATTCGAGAGCTGGACCTCAGGTGATCCCAAGAAGGACGCGGTCCTGCAGGATGGCAAGGAGCGCATGCGCGCCATCCTCGAAGCAGCCGCCGCTCACAACCCTGAGTCGCAGGCGTTCCTCTTCTACTCGATCGACAGCGCCCGCGATACGGGCCAGGAGTGGATCGGCAGCTTCAAGAAGAAGAACGCCGCTCCCACAGGTTCGGTCCGCTACTCCAAGCCCGAGGTCTCCCTCAAAGGTGACAAGACGGCGATGCTCACGTACTGCGACGACGAGAGCAAGGGCGCATGGAAAGACATCAAGACCGGCAAGGTACATACCTCGCCTGTCACGGACGAGAGCTACATGCGCTACATCACCAAGCTCGAGAGGAACGACCAAGGGGTCTGGCAGACCTCCGGTGTCGTCACTCAGGAGGGGAAGTGCCGACCGTGAAGTCAATCCACAAACTCGCTCTGATATCACTGAGTTCAACAGCATTTGTCATCGCATTGCCAGGCGTGGCAGAGGCCCGAATCTCTCCTGGCGGCGGTGAGGGCAGCACATCGGGCGGAGCGAGGGGAGGTTCTCTCTTTGCCGGCGCCAGTGAGACACAGATCAAGTTGGATTCGCCCTCAGGAAGCGGGAACCTTGCGCCCGTGAACACCAGCTGGAAACCACCTGTCTGCTGGTACGAGCCCGTAGTAACGCCCAAACAGCTCGAGGCCGGCTATAAAAGGATGAAGAGGGACGGATCCACGATCCTCGTTTCACCCTCCTGGCGGCTCAGAGAGAAACGCATTAGGCGCAGCTACAAAGAGAATGTCCCCTACGAGGGGACGCCAGGGTACAAGAACTTCAACCTCGACAAACAAGGTAAGGGCGCGTTCTGGCGAGGGATAGTGAATCCCAACAGGGATGATGACTACAATTACATCGATGGCGGGCAGTGCGAAAAGAGGTTGTTCTGGGTCGACAAAGGCAAGGAGCAAAACACGACTCAGGGCGTCGACCCCAAGGTCCTCGCGGAATACGCCTATAACGCCATCAAGGTGCCCGACGCTGAGGTCGAGATGAACCCCAAGGGCACACAGACCGTCAATCTTGCCAGCTGGGTGTGGCTAGACAAGGCGAAATTCAAGCCCGTCTCGGTAACAGCGACGCTGGACAGCCTTCACCTCACGGCGACCACTACCGCGAAGCCGGTGAGTCTCCACATCGATCCAGGGACCTCAAACGCTGAGGTGTACCCTGCCTCCGGTGACTGCCCAATCAACGACGACGGCAGCATCGGCACGCCCTATAAGAAGGGCCAGGGGGAGCAGGACCCGCCTTGTGGGATCACATACCTCCGGGCGACAACCAACGCCCCGCCGTACAAACTCAAGGCTACTGTCACCTGGAAGATTTCCTGGAAGGGATCAGGCGGCACCGGCGGAGACCTCCCCGACGGCACCTTCGGTACCTCCAAAGACATAACCGTTCAAGAGGTCCAGGCTATCAATCGGTGACCTGCCAACTTGTAATCGGCTGTTTGCTGCGTGAGCAGCCGATTACATGTGCCGCTTCCGTGGGGCTCAAAGTTGGCAGTACCGGCGGGCCTCGCGTCTCTGAGTATCGTCGATGGATGGATGGTGACCTCAGTTTCGCCCCACGATCTACAGCTGGAGCACTGTGTCGCCACCATGCCTGGTGACGGAACATTCTTGGCCTGCGGGTACCACCCCGGACGCTCCCCACGCCAGAACCTGGATGGCCGGTTTTCAACATCGGATTACTAGGCAAGCTGGTCGGTTTTGCCGTAGGTGGCAATTCGCTGTGGCCCGGGAGCGATAGCGGGTGTCCCAGGATGTACCTGTTGGGAGGGATGGGCACACATGACAAGTCGCCTTCCGGCAGAACTTTACGGGTGAGTTGACCTCCCTTGAGGCGGTAGTGGGCGGCTGATACGGTGCCAGGGCTTAACAGTTAGCCGTTTGTCGCAGTGGGCTCGAGACCCAACCTCATCGGATGCACAGCGGCACTTGGAGACATCCGGGGGGAGTTCGTGAAGAGTCAGCAACATGCGCAGGCGGGTGCCCGCGGCGGCAGCCCGGCCAGTCCACCCGTCGGTGAGCGGCTGCCAGTTACGCCACGGGAGCGGAAGCCCGCGCTCGCTGCCCTGGCCGTGTTGCTGATTTTGGCCGGCGCACTTGGTTCCACCGTCCTCGTACTGCGTGCTGGGGAGCGGGTTGAGGCAATCAAGGTGACACAGCGGGTCTCGGCCGGTGAGAAGATTCCGGAGTCAGCAATCTCTTCGGTCATGGTGGCGAAGGATTCCGATGTTCAGTACGTCGAGTGGTCCCAGCGTGGCCTTTTGAGCAAGTACCGTGCTTCAACTGACCTTGTCGAGGGCTCGGTGTTGGTGGGGCCAATGCTGACAGAGCAACAGGGGCCGAAGGCCAATCAGGTCGTTGTGGGGCTGTCGCTGAAGAGCGGGCAGTATCCGACCGGGCTCAAGGCCGGTGACATGGTTGCGGCGTACCAAGTCGGGACCGATGATTCGAAGTCTTCTGCCGGGACAGGCAGAGCTGGCACCGGCGGCACGGGGGGCACTGGCGGCGCGACGGGAAGCGATCCACTGCTCGTCGAGCGAGCCAAGGTCCAGACGGTCAAGGGCGCAGGTGGTGATTCGACCGGTGGCGGCGATCTGCCGGTCTCCCTGGTCGTCGACCAGGCGGCCGCACCGAAGCTGACTCAGGCTGCCGCGGCTGGCGACGTTTCGCTGGTTCTCGTTCCCACGCACAGCAGCTGACCGGGGCCAGAGATATGGCATTGATTGCCCTCGCGGCGGACAAGGGGTCCCCTGGGGTCACGACCGCCGCGGTCGCCTTGGCCGCGGTGTGGCCGCGGCGGGTACTCCTGGCGGAGGCCGATCCGGCCGGTGGAGATCTGGTTTACCGAAGTGTTGCTGCGCATGGTGGTCCGTTGGATCCCAATCTTGGGTTGTTGTCGCTGGCGGCAACGGCGCGGCGTGGGCTGGTGGCGGAGCAGGTGTGGGATCACGTCCAGCCGATGTCCGGCGGGCTGGACGTGCTCGTCGGCCTCGCGGTGTCGGAGCAAGCCGCCGGCCTGTCAGGGCTCTGGGGCACCTTGGGGCGTGCATTCGCGGGCCTTGGGGAATCCCCGAGGGGCGCGGCGGACGTGATTGCCGACTGCGGCCGTATCGGCGCGGACTCCCCCACGCCAGAGTTGCTGGCGGACGCTTCGGTGGTGTTGTTGGTCTCGAGTACGGAGCCGGAGCAGATCGCCCGGGTGCGGGATCGTGCGGCGGCGCTGTCGGCGAAGCTGCACGGTGGGCATCACGGCGGGGCGCATCTGGGCATGCCGTTGATCGGGGTGCTGTTGGTCGCCGAGCCGTCGTGGGCGGCGCGGATCGCTGGTCAGGTGAACAGCATGCTGTTTCAGGCGCAGGTGGGTGCTCAGGTCGTCGGCACGATTGCCCGGGATCCGGCGGGTGCTGCGCAGTTGGCGGGGCGTAAGGGGGGCCGGTTGGACAAGACGCTGTTGATTCGGTCGGCGCGCAAGGTCGTTCAGGATCTGTATAGGCAGTACGGCGCCGCATGGCTGCGGGGGCCGGTTCCGGGGGCGGGCCGATGACCGTCATCGACCATCAGCTGATCAAGCGGTTTCGGCAGGAGGCCGGCGACCGGATCGCCGAGCAGCGGCGAATAGACCAGGCGTCTGGGCTTGCGCCGATGACGGGCGAGGACGAGCGGCAGTACGCGCGCTCCGTCATCGCCCAGATTCTTGAGGAGCACGCTCGGGCCGAGATCAATCTGGGGCGTACGCCGCCGGATGCCGTGACCGAGGAGGCGTACGCGGCTGGTGTGCACGCGGCGCTGTTCGGTGTGGGGCGTCTTCAGCCGCTGCTGGATGACCCGGATGTAGAGAACATCGATATCAATGGCTGTGACCGGGTCTTTGTCGGGTACGCCGATGGGCGTGAAGTAGTCGCCGATCCGGTTGCCGAGTCCGACGAGGAACTCGTCGAGCTGATCCAGGTGTTGGGTGCGTACTCGGGTCTGTCGTCGCGACCGTTTGATACGGCCAATCCGCAGCTTGATCTGCGGCTGCCGGACGGTTCGCGGCTGTCCGCTGTGATGGACGTGACCCGTCGGCCCGCGCTGTCGATCCGGCGGGCCCGTATGGGCAAGGTGTTCGTCTCGGACCTGGTCGGGAACGGGACGCTAACGCAGGAGGTCGGTTCGTTCCTGTCGGCTGCGGTGCGGGCGCGGAAGAACGTCATGATCGCGGGGGCAACGAACGCGGGAAAGACGACGCTGCTGCGGGCGTTGGCCAATGAGATCCCGCCCGCAGAGCGGCTGATCACAGTCGAGCGTGCGCTGGAACTGGGGTTGGACCAGTTTCCTGACCTTCACCCGAATGTCGTGGCGTTCGAGGAGCGGCTGGCCAACTCCGAAGGCCAGGGCTCTATCACGATGGCTGAGCTGGTGCGGCGCTCGCTGCGAATGAACCCGTCCCGAGTCATTGTCGGTGAGGTACTCGGCGATGAGATCGTCACGATGCTCAATGCCATGTCGCAGGGCAATGACGGGTCCCTGTCGACGATCCATGCCAATGGCAGCGCCGAGGTCTTCAGCCGTATCGCGACGTACGCGCTCCAGGCGCAGGAACGACTGCCGATCGAGGCCACGCACATGCTGATCGCCGGATCGATCAACTTTGTCGTCTTCATCGAGCGGCGCAATGGCTATGCCGCCGGCGGGCGCCTCAGCCGTACGGTCACCTCCATCCGTGAGGTCAATGGCATGGACGGGCGGGTGCTCTCAAGCGAGGTGTTCGCCGAGGCCGGTGATGGGCGGATCGTGCCGCACGCGCCCCTTTCGTGCGTCGAAGAACTGGCCGCTTACGGCTACCGCTCCAGTGGATCGTGGGGGTGAGCGACGTATGACAGGTTTCGGTTCGATGGGCAGCCTCTTCTCGCTGCCGGTGCTGATCGCGCTCACTTGCGGAATTGGTGTCGGCGGGGGCCTGGCGCTATTTATCGTCGCCTTGCGCGGGTTGCCCGCCAAGGCCGCGCATGAACGGGCCAAGGCGAGCAAGCGGGCCCAGGACCTGGCCCGGTTCGCCAGCCGCCGTGGTTCCCTGGCTGTCGGTGTCGGATTGCTGACGCTGCTGCTGACCCGGTGGATTGTCCTCGCCCTCGCCGCCGGCGTGCTCGTCCTGGCATGGCACCGCTTCTTCGGCGGCGCGGCCGAAGAGCGAGCTGCGATGAAGAGGGTGGAGGCGCTGGCGGCCTGGACCGAGTCCATGCGGGACACGATTGCCGGCGCGGTGGGCCTGGAGCAGGCGATTCCGGCTTCGGCGCGCGCCGCTGCCCCCGCTCTGCGCCCGCATCTGGATGCCCTGGTGGACCGTCTGCGCGCCCGTACTCCGCTGCCTGCCGCGTTGCAGCAGCTCGCCGACGAGATCGATGACGCGTCCGCGGACATCATCATCGCGGCCCTCATTCTCAATGCCCGCCTGCGGGGCCCCGGGCTGCGCCAGGTCCTTGGTGCGCTGGCGAAATCCGCGCGGGAGGAAGTCGGCATGCGGCAACGGGTGATGGCGCAGCGTGCCAGCACACGACGCAGTGTGCAGATCGTGGTGGGCGTCTCGGTGGCGTTCGTTCTTGGTTTGTCGGTCTTCAACCGGAGTTTCGTCGAGCCGTACGGCACACCGCTCGGGCAGCTCGTCCTGGCGGTGGTGTGCGGACTGTTCGCGCTGGGTTTTGTGTGGCTGCGAAAGCTGTCGCGCGTCGAGACGCCGGACCGTTTCCTGGTCCGGGAGGAGCCGCCCGCCCACCTTACCCGCCCGCAGTCGCCGCGGGCCCCACTCGGGCCTGACGGCTCTCGGTCGGACAGCATTCGGCCTGGGAAGGGGGCGGTTCAGCGATGACGCTGATGGTGCTGATCGGCGCGGTTTTCGGGCTGGGCGTCTATCTGCTCGTGCGTGCTCTGCTGCCCTCCCGGCGCGGAGCCGTGGCGACGGTGGCCAGAGTCGATGCGCTGCGCTCTCGTGGTGCCGTGCACGCTCCGATCCGTGCGTCCGCTCCGGTGACCGGTCGGCTGGCACCGCTGCGTGCTCGGGTGGGGGCTCGGGTGGCCGCCTTCTACTTGCAGCAGGGGTGGGAGCTGCGGTCGCTGCGCGCGGACCTGGCGGTTCTCGACCGCGGCTGGGAATCGTTCCTGGCCACGAAGGTGCTGCTGGCCTCGTGCGGACTGTTCTTCGGACCGCTCGTCTTCGCCGCCCTGTGGGCGGCAGGAATGGGCAGCAGCGCGGCCATCCCCATCTGGCTGGCCCTGCTGTCCGCCGCCATCTTCTTCGTACTGCCTGATCTGGAGATCCGGCGGGACGCGGCTGATCGGCGGCGGGACCTGCGTCGTGTGATCGGCGCCTACCTCGACCTGGTGGCCATGAACCTCGCCGGCGGGCGCGGTCTGCCCGAGGCGCTGATGGCGGCGGCCGAGGTGGGCGACGGATGGGCGCTGAGAAGGGTCCGCAACTGCCTCGCCGATGCGCGGATCACCGGTACGAGCCAGTGGGAAGCACTGGGGCAGCTCGGCGAGGAACTCGGCGTGGAGGAACTGCGCGACCTAGCCGCGTCGTTGGGTCTTGTGGCGGACGACGGGGCAAAGGTCCGCGAGTCTCTGGCGTCGAGGGCGGAGACCATGCGGCAGCGCGAGCTCGCGGAGATCGAGGGAGGAGCGGGCGAGAAGTCGCAGTCCATGCTCGTGGCCCAACTCCTCCTCTGCGCCGCGTTCTTGGTCTTCCTCGTTTTTCCAGCGGCGATCCGCGTATTCCAGATGTAACGATGGCAATCACCAATTTCAAGGGGGACTCCTGATATGAGCAAGCTCGGCTTCAGTCATCCGGCCGTCGACTTCCTGGTCACCTTTTTGCAGGGCCGGCTGGAGCGCGCCCGCTCCGACGACAAGGACCGCGGGGTATCCGCTGTCGAATGGGTGATCATCTCTGCGGTCGTCGTCGCGATCGTCGGCGTGGTCGCCTTCATCATCAACAACGCGCTCAAGAGCGGTGCGACGAAGGTCGGCAACTGCATCAAGGGCGCCTCGGCCAGCAAGACCTGCTGAATCACCCCGCAATGAACCGATTCCGGCAGGGGTTTCGACGCTTCGTACGCCGCAGAACGCAGGCAGCCACCACGCAGCGCGATGCGGGTATGTCCGCGATCGAGTTCGTGGTACTGACCCCTGTCCTTTTCTTCATGATTTTCGCGACGGTGCAGTTCGCCCTGTACTTCTTCGCCGATCATGTGGCACAAGCGGCAGCCCAGGCCGGAGCGC
The DNA here is from genome assembly GCF_000935125.1 of Streptomyces natalensis ATCC 27448. Taxonomy (GTDB): domain Bacteria; phylum Actinomycetota; class Actinomycetes; order Streptomycetales; family Streptomycetaceae; genus Streptomyces; species Streptomyces natalensis. The sequence continues at coordinate 484,711 of NZ_JRKI01000034.1, forward strand.
GCGACGCCCGTGCCGAGGCGGACGACAATCCCGGCGGCTGGCGGGGCAAGGCAACGACCAAGGCCAACAGCTACATCAAGCAGCTCGGGCCACAGCTGCTCATCGAGCCACACGTCAATCCGGTCCGGCCGGAAGCGAACACGGTCGGAGTGGAGATCACAGCCCGCGTGCCGAACATCTTCCCCGGTCTCAATTTCACCGTCCATGCGCGGTCGCAGGGGCCGGTCGAGCGTTTCGTGCCGGAAAGGGGCTGACCGGTCGTGGGTACGCACATACGACGCCTCGGTGCCGACGCGGATCAGGGCATATCGTCCATCGAGGTGGTGATCCTCGCACCGATCATCATCCTGTTCATCCTGGTGCTGGTCGCCTTCGGGCAGCTCGTCGACGGCCGCGGCGCCGTGGACGGTGCGGCACGCGATGCCGCACGCGCCGGATCGATCCAGCGAGACGCGCCGGTCGCCATGAGCGAAGCGAGGAAGGCGGCCGCAGCCGACCTGACAGACGTCTGCTCGGGATCGGTCACCGTCCGCAAGACCAGCGCGGGCTTCAAGGCCGGCGGGCTCTTCACGGTGGAAGTCAGCTGCGAGATCCGGGCGCTGGGCATGCTCGGCCTGAACATCCCCACCCACCTCACCGGCCGCTCCAGCTCGCCCCTCGATCCGTTCCGGAGAGCCGGATGAGAGCCTCCAACCGCCACACCGTCCTGCGCGCCCTTACCTTCGGCCGTGCCCGACCATGGGACGACCGCGGCTCCGGCAGCGCCGCGGCGATCATCTTCGCCGTGCTGTTCATGGCCCTGGCCGCCTTCGTCATCGACGGCGGGCTGTCCATCTCCCAGCGCGAACGCGCCGCCGATATCGCCGAGCAGGCTGCCCGATACGCCGCGCAGGACATCGACCAGGAAGCTCTGCGCAGCACCGGCGAAGCCCGCATCAACTATCAGAACTGCGGTCGTCGGGTGGCCGCCTACGCCCGCGAGGTCGGCCTGACCGGACCCGACGTCGCCGCCTCCCGCTGCCTGAACGCCAACGCGCAACGGGTCGAGGTCGACATCCAGCTCACCTACCGGCCCGTATTGACGGGACTCTTCTACGACGGAGCGATCACCGTGCACGGAACCTCCACCGCCGAGTCACGCACCGGCTGAGCCCCACCCGCCGTCCACACCGATCACGATCCACGGGAGCAGCAAGCATGGCCGGACACACCCCCTACACCACCCCACAGCCCAGGCCGCTGCCCCGCCACACCCGCACCGCCGGCGACATCCTCAAGGCCGCACTCGCCGCACTTGCACTGCTGGCTCTCCTGATCGCCGTACCCGCCGCGCTCGTCTACTTCGTCGGCTGGCCGCTCCCCGATTCCCTCCCGTCCCTGTCCACCCTCCAGCAGCCGATCACCCTGACGACGTTCATCGACGTCCTCACCGTCGTCGTCTGGCTCGCCTGGGCGCAGTTCACCGCCTGCGTCTTCGTCGAGGTCAAAGCCGCGCTGTCCGGTGTCGGGCTGCCCACCCAGATCCCTGGCGCGGGCCCCAGCCAGCTCATGGCCCGCCAGCTCATCGCCGCTCTGCTGCTGCTCAGCGCGTCCGCGGCCAGTCTCGCTCCCAGCCTCTCCGGGCCGAGCCCGAGGTTCGACGCCCCGCCCCGCAACGCGACGACCGCGACGGCGCAGCAGACGCCAGGACAGCAGCACCGAAGCGAGCAGGCCTCGCACCGAACGGCGGCCCGCGAAGGACGGCACACCGCGGAGGGCTCCGGCGTCAAGGGCACTGCGACGCCTCACAAGGGCGCCAAGTCGACGAAGTTCTACCGGATCCAGCCCCCCGAAGGCCGCCACCACGACTCCCTGTGGGAAATCGCCCAGCGCCACCTTGACGACGGCCGCCGTTACAAGGAGATCTACGAGCTCAACAAGGACCGCCTCCAGCCGGATGGATCCCGTCTCTCCCTGGCCAGCCTGATCCGCCCCGGCTGGATCGTCGAGATGCCCGGCGACGCACACGGCGGTGACCTCGTCGAGATGCCCGACGAGGCTCCCAAGGTCGACCCCGAGGTACGCGAGCAGATCACCGCGTACGAGAAGACCAGCACTACCAAGGCCCCTCATCACGGCGAGAACGATCAGCACGGTGGGCAACAGGCACAACAAGGGAAACAGGCAGACCAGGGAAATCAGCAGCCCGCCGAGCACGTCACTCCGCCTGCGCCGTCACACGCCTCCCCCGCGCACCGCCCGACCGCCCCGGCGCCCTCCGCCACCGTCCAGGACACACCGGCCATCGGACTGCCCGAGGCGCTGCTCGCCGCACCGCTGCTCGCCGCCGGGCTCCTGGCCGCGCTCGGCCGACGGCGCCGTACCGCGCTGTGGGACGCGGCGGCGCGTGCCGTCCACCCGGGCCGGCACCGCATCCCGGTCCCGACCGGGCCGGCAGCCAACGCCCAAGACGCCCTCCTGGTCGGCGCCGACCCCGAGGCCGTACGCCATCTCGACCTCGCCCTGCGCGGCCTGACCATGTCCCTGACCGAGGCCGGGCGCACGCTGCCCACCATCTACGCCGCCTGGCTCACCGACACCGAGCTCCATCTGCAGCTCACCCACGCTGCGGGCCAGCCCCCGGCCCCCTGGACACTGGGCCAAAACGACATGTACTGGCGCCTGGAACGCGCCGCCGTGCCCCAGCTCCGGCAGGAGGACGGCACCGCAGCCCCGTACCCCGGTCTGGTCAGCCTCGGCACTCTGAACGGCGCACGCCTGCTCCTCAACCTCGAGTCGGTCCCGGGAATCGTCGCGCTCACGGGCACCCCCACAGCCCGTACCGCCGTCCTCGCCTCCATCGCCGCAGAGCTCGCCACCAACGGCTGGTCCGACCGCATGACCGTCACGCTCGTCGGCTTCGGTGACAAGCTCCCCGCGCTCGCGCCCACCCGGCTCCGCCACCTCCCCGACGTAGAAGCTCTGGTCGAAACCATGAACGCGGAGACCGAACACCGTCGCCGCGCCCTGGCAGCCGCCGGCCACGACACGGTGCTCATCGGACGCACAGGCCGCACACAGCACGCGCAATCGGCGCCGCACCTCGTTCTCCTCGGCTGCGAGCCCACCCCCGATCAAGCCCAGCAGCTCGCTACACTCGCCGCCGATTCCGGTCGGCTCGGCATCGGCTATCTCCTCGCAACGGCCCAGACAGATCTACCGGGCGCCAACTGGCAACTGGAGATCACCCCCGAAGGCCGACTCGTAGCCCCGCTCCTCGGCCTTGACCTGGAGGCGCAGCTGCTCCCCGCCGATCAGCACGACGCCATCGTCCAGCTCTTCACCCAGGCCACGCCGTCCGACGACGGCCCCGACCCGTCCGCGCCCGCCCCCGCCATCGACATCACCGGTCCCAACCCGCCGGCCGTCTACGCCCGCATCATCGGCCCGTACGACATCCGCGGACTCGACACGCCCCAAGCCGAACGCAGCGCGCTCCTTCACGAAGGTCTGGCGCTCCTCCTGCTTCACCGCGAGGGCGTCCACCCCCGTGTCCTGGCTTCGGCGCTGTGGCCTCGCGGAGTAACCCAGGACGTGGTCGACGCATTCATCGCCCGGCTCCGCACATGGCTGGGCAGCGACCCCGATGGTGCCATCCGCCTGACCACCGACTCCACCGGCCGACTGAAGCTGACCTCCTCCGTCGTATCCGACTGGGACGTCCTCCAGGCCCTCCACGAACAGGCCAACACCGGCCCCGGCGCGAGTGTGCCTGCCGTCCGCGAACGATTCCTCACCGACGCCCTCGCCCTGGCCCGCGGCCCCCTCCTCGCCGACCGGCCCGAAGGCCGCTACGCCTGGCTCGCCAACGAGATCGTCGACGGCCAACTGCGCCTGCTCATCGCCGACACCGCTCTCGCCCTCGCCACCCACCACCAAGAGAGCAACAACCCACAGGCGGCATCAACCGCCCTCGAAGCGGCCCTGGCCACGGCCCCCAACGACGAACGCCTGTGGCACGAACTCCTCAGAGCCGTACACGCAACCAGCGACACAGCACGTCTGGAGGCCGTCACCCGGCGCCTGCTCGCCCACCACAACCCCGCGCGGGGCCTCCCGCCACAGACGCAGGCTCTTCTCGACGAACTCATGCCCGCGTGGAATGCACGGACTGCGAACTGACCTCGGCGGCACATATGAAAGAGTCCGCGCTGGCACGGGGGACCAGCGCGGACTACGAGTACTCTCTCTGACGTTTGTCCGCTTTCGTGGCTGCCCCGACCATTCCGGCCACTTTCTGCTGCTGGGGTCCTGCGCACTCTCTGCACAGGGCTCAGGTAGTCCAAGCCCCGAAAGCCACCCCTGCCAAGGCCCCGAGCAACATAAAGGGGCCGAAAGCAATTGCCGACCGCCTCGTGGCACGACGCAGAATCATCAGTCCCACCCCGTACAGCGCAGCAAGACAGAACGCCACCAGGGTTCCCAGAAACAGGGTGGGCCAGCCATACCAGCCCAAGAGAGCGCCGACAGAGAGCGCCAGCTTGACATCCCCGAGCCCCATGCCCGACGGGTTGATGAGAAACATGACGAAGTACAAGGCCGCCAGCACGATGCTTCCTCCTGCGGCCGTGGCCCAGCTCCCATGGTGACCCGGCAATAGCGCGACGATGCCGAGGAGCGCCACCGTCCCGCCCGCGACCGGCAACGTCAATACGTCCGGAAGGCGATGTACGGCTGCGTCAATCAGCCCGAGAAGGACGCCAAACGGTGTGACCATCATGCAGACCACCGACTCCGGCCTCATACCCACAACAGCAGTCAGCAGAGCACACGCCAGCGCGGATATCGCAGGTGCGACAACCAACCTTCGGCCATATCGACATGGGCTCCCCTTCGGTTGCTTGCCGCCGTCATCAACCGGCGACCCAGTCGCCGTGCACCGGCCCAACCCAACCCAGCCATTTCCCCAGCCAGTTATCGCATGACCTCGCGGGCAATGACTCCGCCAACGCTGTGATGCCTCGACGGCGAGTCGGTAGGCCGGCCGCGGTACGAGCAATCCTGCTGCCCCGCCGAAGGCAACACTGAGGACAATCAGCGCCAATTCCACGTCGGCACGGTAGCCGATGCAAGCCGCGCAGCCTCACCACGGAGGCTCTCTTGGCTTCAGTGACGCGCACGGATCGTGGCGCCCACGCCCGGTGTCCTCACCGCAGGACTGAGTATCAACACTCAAGACGCCTTGCTGACAGCGAACAGAGGATGGAGCTCGGTCTTCTCAAGAGACGCATCAACCGGCTAGAGGAAGCAGTCGCCCATGAACATCAGGCCCTTCGACCCGCCTTCACCCACCGACTGTCCACCGTTGCCGCCTGAACTGAAACGGACAGCCGCCATACGACCACACGCCGCCTGGTATACGGTGCCGGCTGCGTTGTGGTGCTTGGGGCTGCTGAGCGCCGCCTTGGGTGTGACGTACGGACTTCTCCTGGACGTCGGTAACTACCTGGTGTGTGACATCACACCCGATTGTGCGGCGACGCCGCACGAGCCGGAATACCGGGAACCCGCCTGGCCGCGAACACCGTTCATCCTGGCTGGAACCCTTTTAGCCTTGGCACTCGCAGCGTTCGGGCCGCTTCTCATTGCACGGCGCCGCATCAGGCGTAGGCGCCCGACCCCAGCGCAGGCGCTCGCGACAGCACGTCCTGACACCCTCAGCGCGCTGAAGGCTGTCATGCCAGGCGTCGAGGTCAACGAGGCAGGGGACTCGGACATCAACTGCGGTGGTCCCGACTTCATCGACAGCAAGGACGCAAGCAAGATCCGTTCCAGGGTCCACTACGAGGTTGTCGGGGACACTTCGGACCACCGCTCCCCCGGCGAGCTGGTCGATCAGGCCGTCGGGCACCTCAAGAGCAAGGGCTGGAAGGTTGAGCGGAAAACGTGCGCCGCTGATGACATGTCGACCACCCTGTCCAAGACAGGCGTCGCGGGAATAGCCAGCATCGCCGCAAAACGCTTCACCCTCAGGTCGGGCAAGGACGTGCCGATCCTCAACATCCTGGTAATGACCGACTGCCTGCCCAACCCCGACTGGAAGCGGTGAGCTGAGGTCCATGCCGACTAGATAGAACTATTTATCATTCTTCTTCCTGTTGCATCGAGAAAGTGCCGCGCGTCCGCCGCAAGAGTGTGAAGCCGTTCAGCTTCGGTTGCCATGACAAACCACCCTTCCTTGTCGAGCAGTTGGGCTCACACTGCCCAATCACCCTCGATCTACAGCACCGTCGGCCGCGCCATCATCACCACAAGGCGCGCACGTCGTGGGCAGGGTAGGCAGGGCTGAGCCCAGCAGGCCGCCGATATCCGACGGACTTCAGATGGGCCGCCATCTGCATATCCAAGTCGTCGAACCATTCCGCATGGGACAGGCCCGCGGGCGGGCCAGTGACCGCTCCGAGCCCCGCAGCCGCCGTTGCCCAGTCCTCTCCTGGGGGCCAAATTCCTCTCAGTTCAGCGAGTTCGCGCCACGCCGCGGCGATCCGGAAGTCCTCTATCGCTTCCAGGTGTTCCCCGAAGCCCACTGTGTCGCCCGTAGGGGCATCGTCCCGTCCGGTAAGTCTGGTGACCAGCACCGACAGGTTGGGGCACTGCTCCCGCCACTCCCACGGGCTGTCGGGAGGCGCTGGTTCGACCCGGTAGCCGTCGTTCTCGTACGCCGCCAGGTACGGGATCACCGCCAGGAGACAGTCCACCCGGACCTTGCCACGGGGTGGGATGATAGGCGGCATCGTGGCAAGGCACGCACTGACATCCCAGTGGTTGATGCCGAGGTGCACGACTTCGGCAATTTCCCGAGCGGCGCGGAACGGCCGTCCGGGGTAGTGCACGGCCACCCTCAAATAGCTCCGCATACCGCGGGACGGTGCCTCCTCAGAGTCGACAAAACACTCCTCGGCCGGCACCGGCACTGAACGGTATGCCTGGAGCAGCTGCCGCAACTCGGGGAGCCACTCGGCACCGGGCGCGAAAATGTCGGGCTGAGTCACCAACTCACCCGCCGGAGGCTGCGAGCAAGGCCTTGGCGCGCAGGAACAGGTCATCGTCCTCCATGCGCACGGCCTTCTCCGTCATGTCGTCGACGAGTCGACGAAGCAGTTTCAGCCACTCAGCTGTGAAGACAGCGGCGTCGACGGTGAGTTCGCTTCGTTCGTTGAGAAGGAACTCATAGCTTCCGACGACGCTGGACCAGCGGGAGTCGATGATGAGTTGGGCGCCATCCCGTCGGATCCACCATTCGGCGAAGAAGGAGGAGGCTCCTGTGGTCACATGAGACTCGGTGAATTCGGGGTCCTGAAGACCCTCCAGCAGCTCAACGATGTCCCAGATGAAGACACGGAGATCTTCGCTGTAATTGACAACCACCGGAATCCGATTCCACGAAAGGATCAGGTACTCCGTGTCAGGCGGGTAGATAATTCCGATTGCCTCCGCGAAATCGTCAGGAATTTCTTCCACTTCCAGGAGTGTCGGCTTGCCAGTCTGGATCCAGAAGCTCATCAATATCCCTATCTCTTGAATGGGTATGCGTGGATCTTACCGTTCGGATAGACCTTCACGAAAATTGAATCAGGCTTGACTATCTGAACGGCACCTGTGTCATCCAGTTCATATTGGATGCACGTGTTGCCCTCGGGCAGTTTGAATATGCCTTGGTTCCTGGGGCCGAGTTCAGCACCCTTCTCTGTCGCGAAATGAACATCGGCCGGACTTCCGAACTGTCCTTGCGGCTTTCCTTCCTTTTCCAGACGCGCCGGCCCCTCCGTCCAGTCGATCCCGTGCTTCTTGCCCGACAGCAGGTCCTGCTCCGGCTTGTACTTCTTCCCGTCCCTCTCGATGCCCTTTTTTACCTCGGTGATCTGCTTGTTCTTGCTGAGCTTGGCCAGCTCCTCCTGGTTCTTCGTGAAGGCTTCCTGCTCTTCCGAGGAGACCGGCCGCGGCTCCGGGCCGCCTCCAGAGGATCCCCGACTGCCGCTCCTGTCCCAGGCGTTGTCGACGCCGCCTTCGGACATCTGGGTCATGAAGTCGCCGAATCCGCCGGCCGCGAGGGTGGCTCCGCTGGTGAAGACGGCGGCCCCCGCGACGTTCACGGGAATCCCGACCGCGGCACCGGCACCTGTGCCGTCAAGCGCGAAACCGCCTACCTCCATGCCTCCGCCCGCGGCCATGAGGAAAGTGCCCAGCGCCATCGATCCAGCATCAAGGATGCTGCGCCAGTTGAAGACGGAGGACATGAAGTCGCCAACGTCCTCGATACCGTTTTTGATGGGGTCTGTTATGTATTGCTGGAACCACCCCTTCTTCTCGGGTTTGGCCGGTGGCTGTGGGGTGATCCCGTTGAACGCATCCATCGGCGTGATTCCCTGACCGAAGCCATGCTTCTCAACCGCCTCGTCAACCATTGTGCAGCGGTGCCGCATTTCCTTGGCGATTGATGGCAGTTCGCTCTGCAGAGACCCTGGTAGCAGGACACCGGGACCGAACATCCCATAGGAGTTGGCGCCACGGAAGGCTCCTTGCCCAAACTGCTGTACAACCGCAAGGTCAGGGCTGTGAGTGGCCTTCTGCCCCGGATCCAGTGCTTCTTGGGCCTCCATGAGAATTCCGGAGACCTCTCGGTGCAGAGCGGCAGCACCGCTGCCGGCCGAGTCCAAGTCCCTGGCCAGCTTACGGACCTTGGCCAGATCGAGCCCAACGAATGCCATCAGTGCCCTCCTCGCTTGCCCCTGGCGCGTTCTTCCAAACGCTCGGCCTCTTTCTCCCAGCGTCCGGCGTCGGCGGTCAGGTCTGCGGCCATCCGCTGCAAGTCGGCCTTGCGCTGTTTGAGGGTGGCGATGGTGTTGGTGGCGTAGGGGCCGCTCCAGATGAGTCCATCGCCATACCCGGTAGCCTGCTTCACCTCTCGGTCAAGAAAGGTGCCCATAGCGCGAGCCGCGGTGCGAGCACGTCGGGCGCACGAGCGCAATGTCTCTGCGCGCTTCTTCAACTCGCCGGGCGCATCATGGTTGATCAACAGTCTGCTCCCCCCTGTCCCCTTGGCCGTTCTACTAGGCCTTTTCAAAGGCCACTTGTCCATAGCTCCGGGCCTCCTTCGCCCGACCCGACGGACCGTCATTGACAAGCCTCACAGGCCGATGGGCCAGCACTTGACACGTTCAGCCCTTGCTCCCTCGCAACTTGCCCCTTGAATCGTGCAGCTCAGGTGGAAACGCCGAGCTATCAGGGGCCTCCACAGCTGACCCTTTCCACCGCTGGCCGGGCGCCCATACGCCACCGGTTCCTTCGCCAACTCCTGCTCCAACACGCTGACGGTCCGCACACCCCAGCAAGGACACCGTTCAGCCCGGACTTGGTTGCGGCCTAAAGGACTGCAACTGGGCACTCTCGTAACGTCGGTGGGCTGATGGGCGATGCGCGTTCACTTTGAGGGCAGTCGTACGCTAGCGTTCTTGAGGCGGACGGGCTGTCCGCGTAAGCCAGTTACACACGGGGAGGCAATCCATGGCCGGTAACCTCAGCGGTGCCGATCTCGAAGCTCTGCTCAAGTTGTCCCAGAAGTTCAAGACTGACTCGGGCCACCTGCATTCGCTGTTCACCAACTTGAGCAACGAGGCCAACAGCAGCGAGGCGTACTGGACAGGTCGCCTCGCCAACACGTTCCGCGACGAGTGGAAGGCCCTGCAGCCGCACCTCACCAAGATCGTGCAGGTGCTGGAAGACGCCCACAACGCGACGAAGACGCACCATGCCAACATCCAGAAGGCCACGCAGGGCCACTGATCCGGCAGAGTTGCTGAGTTGACGTGCAGCGGCCCGGTGCACCACCTCGTCGGTGGCGTACCGGGCCGCTTCGTTGGTCCAGTGGTTCCCGTCCCCAGCCGAACCCGGCTCAGGCCTCGATGGCCGCTTGAACCGGCGTGAACGCACCGCCGGTGATGAGCAGGCCACGGCCCGTCGGGCCGGCCCCCGTATCTCGAGGGAGACGGATACCGAAGAGCTCACCGGCGTCCGGATTCGGCGCGAGCAGCAATCCATGTCGGCTACGGCGCGCATCAACCAGGAAGCCGCGGTACTGGGACGACATCGTGTCGGCCGCCCCAGCCGCGATGAGTGCGTGATCACCGTCCACACCGGTGCGAAGGACTTCCTCCAGCGCCGTCCCCAAGGGGTCGTCGTAGAGCAACTCGGCATCATCCACGACAACGGCATATCGGCCGTCGACGGTGGCCAGGAGATCGTTGAGGTCCCCCTCGGAAGCCCCCGATCCCAGGACCCCGAGGACTCCCTTCTCGCCTTCCAACTCCCTTAGCGGTGAACGCCTCGGCGTGACCAGCACAACAGGCAGGCCCCGTCGCGTGAGCGAGCGCGCCATCGTGATGAGGGTGGAGGAACGACCCGACTTCGGCGGTCCTGCAATGACGAATCCTGGCCCGGCCTCTGCCAGGTCCACTCCCAGCGGGGCGAGTTCGTCCCCGCCGGCACCGATGAGGGCCCACAGGTCCGAAGGGGGCGTGAAATCGTCCAGGGCCAGGGCTTCGCGTGCCCCGATGCGTATCGGCAAGGCGTCGACCCGCATGGGGCGCAGGTGCTCTGGCGGCCTGACGTACGTGACCGCCGCCTCACGAGCGATCTGCTGCAATGCCTGGACTTGCGCCCGGCCGGACGGGTCGGCTGTGAGCAGCGCGATCTGGCTCTCCTGCACCCCTTCCTCCGTCACCCTCAGCGCCCTTCCCGACGGCATTTCCTTGGGAATGTCCCGCGGCGCCAACCCCGCTGACACGTAGTCGTTGGGGTCTGCGAGTCGCAGCGTCAACCGGTCGGCGAAGGCCGAAGCCACCGTTCCGGACAAGCCACTGCGGTCCGCGGTCATCACGACGCGCAGCCCGACGGCCGGACCTTCACGGAAGAGTCTCTGCATGGCGTCGACCAACTTGCCGTAGTCGTACGACTCGTACGCCGAGACGTACCCTTCCCACGCATCCAGGAGCAGCACCACCCAGGGAAGTCGCTCGCCTTCGGCCGCTGCTGCTCGCTGCTCCGCGGCACTGGAGGCCCCTTGTTGGGCGAGCAGCTGCTGCCTGCGTGAGACCTCCGTTTGGATACGGCCCAGGAGCCGGACAAGGCGATCGGTCTCGTCACGGGTGACAACTCCACCGCAGTGCGGCAGAGCGGTCAGAGGAAGCAGGGCATTTGAACCGCAGTCGACGGCGTAGAGGTGCACGTCGGAGGGAGACGCGGTCTTGGCCAGTGAACCGGCGATGGTGCGCAGAGCTGTGGAGCGTCCGGAGCGCGGACCACCAACGATCAGCACATGCTCACCGTCGACCAGGTCCAGCGCCAGCGGTGCTCTGGCTTGCCGAGCAGGGACGTCGGTGATGCCGTACACGGCGGGCGGCACGTCGGTGTGCGCTTCATCCACGGGCTGCTGCGCATCGGAGATCGTCATGTGCTCGGCCAGCGGGGGCAACCATGGGCTGCGGGGCTCAGTGAAGCCCATCCGCTGTGCCCCGGCGCCGATCGCGTCAACCAGTACGGCCAGGTCGGTCTGGAGCGTGCCGGCGTCTCCGTCGTCCTCCGCCGAGCGCGGCAGGGGCCGCCCGATCGCGCCCCAGGGCAGGGGCTGCGCACTGACCTGGGGCGCGGATGACTGCCCCGGGCGACGGCCACCGATGCGCGCCGACTGTACGGCGACCAGGGCCTGGGCTCCGGATCGTACGTAGGCCCGTCCGGGCATGGACTTGGCGATGCTTCCGGCATCGGGTGCATCGATGATGTCGCTTGACTCATCGGCGCCGGTGACGCGGAGGGCGATGCGAAGGTTCGTGTTGGCCCGGATGTCGGCACTGACGACGCCGGCGGGGCGCTGGGTGGCGAGAATCAGATGCACGCCGAGCGAGCGGCCCCGTCGGGCGATGTCGACCAAACCAGCGATGAAGTCGGGTAGTTCGGCCACTAGTGAGGCGAACTCATCGATGATCAGTACAAGTCTCGGCATCGGCTCCAGCTCGGGCCGCAGCCGGCGGGCGTCGTTGTAGTCCTCGATGTCCTTCGTCGCCGCGTCGAACAGGATGCTCTCGCGCCGGTGCAGCTCCGCCGCGAGTGAGGCGAGTGCCCGCTCCGTCAGATGGGCGTCCAGGTCGCTCACCATGCCGACGGTGTGCGGGAGCCGGGCGCAGTCCTGGAACGCGCTGCCGCCCTTGTAGTCGATGAGTACGAAGTTGAGTGCGTCGGGGCGGTTGTGAACGGCGAGCGACGTGATGATGGTCTGGAGCAGCTCGGACTTACCTGCGCCAGTGGTGCCGGCGACGAGCGCGTGGGGTCCATCGGTGCGGATGTCCAGGGTGAACGGACCGTCTGCCCCGATACCGATCGGCACGCGCGTGGTGGAGCCGCCGCGACGCCAGACGAGCTCGACGGACTCCCCTGTCGGGTCCGGCATCCCAAGCAGGGTGAGCAGCCGGGCCGAGGTGGGCAGGGCGCTGTCGGCGTCGTCGCGGCTCACGTCCCGTACAGGCGCGAGCGACCGGGCGACGAGCTCGCACCAGCTGTTGGAGACCTGGTCGGCGAGAATCTCGCCCAGACTCTCGAGCCCCGCGCCGCGCAGGTGGACGCGGCTGGTCGAGCCGGGGGCCCAGCAGATGACGGCCCGGCACTCCTCGGGAAGCAGGCGTTCGTCCTCGTCCAGACACAGCGCGTACATGCCGTACAGCGGTCCCTCTTGGAGAAGCTGAGGGACGCCGGGCATGCGGCGGAGCAGGCGTGCGCCGTCCAGGACGATCAGGGTGTACGGGTCCGGACGCAGTGCTGTCGCGGCACCCACCTGAGAGGTGGTGGCCTTACGCCGATTGAGTTCGTTCAGCAACTCGTTGACCCTGCGGCCAATGGTCTCGGAGTCCGCGCCAACCAGGGCAACACAGTCCTGGCCTTGCTGCGGCACGGCATGGGGCAGCCAGTGGGCCCACCTCCACCCCTCGTCGGTGTCGGGAGCCGAAGACAGAATCACCACGGAGAGGTCACGCGGGCTGTGGAGGACGGCCGCCTGGGTGGTGAACCAACGGGCAGTGGCGAGCGTTCTGGTCCGTGGCCCCGCGAGCCCCACCACACCGAGTGACGTGAACGGCAGAGGCACCGGCACGTCGTGCACGATCGGAGGCTTGGGCGGCTCTGCATCGGGTTGTGCTCCGGCAGCGGCAACCAGCTCGATATCCGCCGCTACGTCAGCGACCCCAACCCGGAGCAGTAGAGCATCGGGGTCCGTGATGCGTCGTTCCCACAGGCGACGGCGGGGCCCCGTGGCCATCAGCAGAATTTCGGCGGCGTCGGGGAACGCGCTGCGCCGTGCCTGTTGGTCGAGTGCGCTCAGCCTGCCGAGCTCTTTCTCGTGTTCGGCCTTCGCCGCCTTGTACTCCTTGAGCGAGGTGCGGTTCTTCTTCTTTCCTCGGCGAGCCTCACTGATCCACTCAGCGAACATCATGATGGGCGTCATCGCACAGAACAGGAGTGTGTAGACCTGTTTGGTCATGAAGTACATGGCCACACCGAAGATCGCCGGGAGGATTGACGCGATCAGCTGGAAGCGTGCGCGCTCGGCCTTCGAGGGCGGCTGTGGCACGACGAGGCGGGGCCGTGGCGGCAGGGACGAGAGCCTGGGCGGCCGGTTGTAGGCGAGTCCGCCCTCTCCCATGACCGACAGGTGGGCATCCGGTTCGTCGGGGGTGTCGAGGACGAAGAGCGAGGAACCGGCCTTGGCCAAAGCCCCAAGTGGCCAGTCCTGCTCCGCGTCCACCGGCTTGTTGTCGAGGAGAACGGTGGCGCCGGGTTGTGGCACCAGCCTCGTCTTTCCCTGCATGTCGACGGTGATGGTGAGTGCTGTGGCAGGCAGATCGGGGTCCGGTACCGACATGGTGTTGGCCTGGGCCGAACCGATCGACGTGGCGCCGATCGTGAGACGGGCGACGCGGCCGGCGCCGGGGCCACCAGTGACCTGGAGTTCATAGCGGCCGGAGGGTTCGACTGCGCGGAGATAGGGGCCGATTGCGTCGTCGGTGGATATCCTCATGCCGTCGCGGAGCAGGTTGCTTATCACTTCCTCCGGCGGACAGAGGTGGCCGTCGGCCCACAGGGAAGGCGCAGTTGTAGCGGCTTGCTGTTGCGGGAAGAGGTTCACGACGGACGACTTGATGGGCGACTGGACGGCCGGTTGAGTCGACAGGTCGTCCAGGGCGGTGGCGACGTCGGCTGCGGTCGCCTTGTCGTCCACCGTGAGCACCACGTCCTGCGGCTCGCCGCCCTGCCGGATCACGGTCACCGTTACGCGCATGGGTCGCATTCCTCCCCGTAGGCCCGTACGGACCCGTCCTCGCATACGTGCCCGCCGAGGCTACCCCGATGATCGCCTTCTCGAGCGGCGTGCTGTTCCTCGGGCTTTCCGTGGCTATGTTCGTCAAACCGTGACACGTGCACGCAGGCCGACTTGGCCCGTAACCTCCTGGAGCACGACGAGATGAGCCTCTGTACGGCTACACGGAGACGTCGTCGACGTCGCCCGGGGCTGAAGGACATCACCGCGCAGCAGCGTCTCCAAGAAGCGCGGCAGGCGGCGAAGATCGTCAAAGAAGGCGCTCGTTGGCGCTAAGTGGTGGGCTCCGGAAGTCCTTCGGGGGTTGATCAAGCTGCCAGGGCGACGGAGGATTCCTCTGGGTGATCGGCGGTGTGCCGGTCGAGCCTGGCCAGCAGATCGTCCAGGTCGGATGTGGTGAACTTCCACTGGAACGGCTGTGCCGTGGCGTTGTAGCGGGCTTCGAAGGCTCGGAGCCGGTCCCCGACCTGGGCAAGGTCGGTGAAGTCGTTGGGCGAGACGACCTTGCGCTGGACGACGGAGAAGAAGATCTCCACCTGGTTCAACCAGGAGGCGTGCACCGGCGTGTGGACCAGCACCGCGTTGGGGAATGCGGCGGCCAGCCGATCAGCGGCTTTCTTGCCGCGGTGGGAGGAGCCGTTGTCCACGATCCAGAACACGCGCTTGGCGCTGGCGTACGGTTCCTGACTCATGACCTGGGCGACCAGAGCCATGAACGGGTCGATGCCGGTGCGCGGTTCGCAGCTGCCGAACACCTTCGCGTGGTGGACGTCGTAGGCGGCCAGGTAGGCCAGCGCGCCGCCGCGGCCGTAGGTGTGGTTCACCCGCATCGCCCGGGTCTGCCCCGGTGCGAGGGTGGGGTGGCAGCGTGCCTGAATGGAGGTCTTCTCGTCCGCGCTGATGACGTACTCGCCCGCGTCCAGTGTCCGGCCCTGCCAGGTGCGGGCGTACAGGTCCAGCACGCGCTCGGCCTTGGTGCGGAAGTCGGGATCGGTGATGAAGATCCAGGAGCGGTGCTGCCAGGGCTTGAGCGCGTCCCGGGCGAGCCAGCGGCGCACGGTGGAGGCCGAGATGGCGCCGACGATGCCGCGCGCGACCACCTCACGGGCCAGCTCCGGGCAGGTCCAGCGCGAGAGCGGCGCCCCGGTCTCGGCCGGGAGCTGGCAGGCCAGCGCCTTCACCTGGGCGGCTTGCAACGCGGTGAAGGAGGCAGGCCGGCCCGGACGTTTGCGATCGGCCAGCCCGGGCAGACCCAGCTCGGCGAAGCGGCCCCGCCAGGTGCGCACGGTGTCCACGTGCACCCCCGTCCGCTCAGCGATCCGCGCGTTCGGTAGCGGCCGGGCCGCGAACAGCACGATCTGGGCCCTGATCCTGGCCTGGTGAGGTGTCTTGTGGCCGTATGCCGATTTCTTGAGCCGGTGCCGCTCAGCGGCGGTCAAGGTCACCGGGCACGCGGGTATCGCAGGCATCAGGGCGGCGGCCGATCTCGATGAGTGGACCACGGGGCCGCGACGGACCGTCAGCAACCGGTCGGGATCGCACATTTGCGGTGCGCTGACGTTGACGTGGACGTTGTGTCAGAGCGATGCGCAACGACGCGGGGACGCGGACTGGCGTGGCGGCCGGAGTCTGGACCGTGCGGTCGTGCAGGGTTCCCGCTTCGGCCGTCTCAGACGAGGGTGATGCCGCTTCGGGGGTACGCCGGGGCGCTGAGTGAGGGGTCGACCAGTACCGGCTCCTCGGCCCGGCACCTCGCCAGGACCTGCGGATCGAGACGGGCGGTGGCCAGTCCGGGGTCGGCGGTGCCCGCGTCGACGAGCAAGGTGCCGTCCGGGTTCCAGACCGCACTTTGGCCACAGCCCTGGTACGGGCCGCTGGACCCGCTGTGGTTGGCGAGAAGGACATAGCTGGTGTTGTCCAGGGCCCGTGCCGGGAAGACCGTGGCGCGCTGGTGGGCACCGGGGCCCCGGCCGAACATCGCGCCAACCAGGTACGCATGGCAGCCGTCGAGCGCGGCAGCGCGGGCATGCTCGGGATAGCCGGAGTCCCAGCAGATGCCGAGTCCAAGACGCCAGCCGTCGAGGGTGAGGGTGCACCCGCTGGTGCCGGGGCTGAAGCCGGCGGCGCGCTCGCTTGGCGTGGTGTGCTGCTTGTCGTAGCGGGCGGCGAATCGGCCGTCGAGGCCCAAGACCAGGGCGGAGATGTGCAGCCGCCCGGACTCGGGATCGCGGGTGGGGGCTCCGGCCACCACAGCGGTGCGGGTCTCGGCGCAGACGGCGGCCAGCGGGTCCAATCGGGAGTCCGTGGCGTTCAGGCCGTAGGCCTCGGGGTCGGCCGTGATGCCAGGCAGCTCGTAGCCGGTGAGGAAGAGCTCCGGAAGGACCAGCAGGTCAACTCCCTGGTCGGCGGAGCGGCGGACCAAGTCGGCGGCGATGGCGACGTTCGCGGGGATATCCAGTGCGATGCAGGTCGCCTGACCGGCCGCCACGGTGATCGGGCCAGAGGGCAGGGCATGAAGATCATCCATGGTGGGCCAAACTACCCCGAGCAGGCGCAGAGGGGAGCGTCCGGGGCATCCGCATGCCCAACTCACGCTCCCGCCCGCGAAGGACGGTCCATCACCAAGTGGACACAGCTTCACGGGTGCCCAGGGATGGTCTGCACGTCACGCACAACGCGCACCCCCAGAGCAACCCCCGAAGGACTTCCGGAGCCGACCACTAAGGAGGTCGGGCCCCCGAGGACGACGAGGCCATTGCCCACTCCTTGAGGGATCACAAGGACGATCCGGCTGCCCTGTCCAAGGCGTTTCGGGCGAGGCAGGATTGGGCTTCTGCCGCGCATGCGAAGGAGTCGGCTTAGATGGTCCCCGCCACCTCGCCGCAAGGGGTCACGTGGGGTGGTCAACGATAGGTAAAAGCACCACGGCGGAGGCACATGGCTAGCGCGCAGTGTGAGCGAATAGAAGTTCGACGTGACATATGTGGCGCACGCGAGGTACGTGGGGGCAAGAGTGCAGCTAACGGGGGGTGTCACCTTTGGGTGAGTTTGTCGGGGTCAATCCGGACCGGGTACGTAAACTCGCCAACCGGCTCAAGGACCTTGAGCACGCGCTGTCCGTGCATGGCCCGAACATCAAGAAGAAACTCCAAGAGTGGGATACCGCGCTGGACCTGTCGGTGATCGCCAAGCAGACCGGGGCCGTGTCCGATTACGCACGTAACATGTCAAAGCGGGCGGATCTGGCACGGGACCTGCTTACGCATGGCGGGTCGGGGCTGTGTACGCCCGCCGGCGAAATCGTCAGCATCCCGTGGAACATGAAGGATGTCACCGATCAGCAGCGTGCCCAGGAGGCCAAGGACGAGGCAGCCGACTTGAAGAACGCGCTGGACGATCCGGAGGCGCTGGGGTCACGGGAGGCCATCGAGGCGATCGGCCAGTCCGTGCAGGACCACAAGGACGACCCTGCCTATTTGAAAGCCTTCGCCGACGCCGGGGGCATGGCCGATGTCGCGCGGGTCAGTCAGGCGCTGCACCAGCAGGACGGCACCCACAAGAATGTGGTGCTGAGCGATGATTCGGCGGAGATCATCGGGAAGTTCGCGGACGGGATCAACCGGATCTTCAAGTACGAGCGGGGCAAGAACCCGAAGATCCCGCCGAACGCGGACTATGAGAAGGCGCTCACGCAGCCGGCGGGCGGTGACATGTGGTCGGTCGGGATGCTCTTCAAGTACGGCCCAAGGGGCGATGCTTGGGAGCCGCACGTATTGTCGCACGTTGCCGGGGCCATGCTGGACTGGCGCAAGTCCCATGACATGAGGCCCGGTTATTCCAAGGGTGGGGTTGTCGGCATGGGCTATTCACCGGAAGCGTATGAGGATCCGGAGGACGCCTGGTACGGGGCGCTCGGGCTCACCCACAGCGATATGGACGAGAACTCTCAGGACGCCCTCAGCCGCGTCAACGCCATTGACACCAACGACCCTTCGATCGCGCTGATGCAGCGCGTCAGTGAGAACGCCGACGCCGCGCGTGACCTCCTCGGCGGCAAGAGCGGTGCGAACCACGCGAAGGAGCTGGTGAACGACGGCTGGGCGACTCCCGGGACGAAACTGGACGACGCGAAGTTTCCGGCGGCGGTGATCCGCGCGGCCACAGGGGACCGCATCCACCACGCCGCGGAGTCGGCCACGGCCGCGGCGAACGTCATCAATGCGGGTGCCGCGAAGTACGCGCAGGACGGGACGAAGAGCGACCACGAGAAGGAGCAGTACCCCGTCAACATGGCGATGTCGAAGGCGCTGTCGAACGTCTTCCAAGCCTACGTACCGGACTTCGCCACGTCGACGGGTGTCTCACAGAAGCACGCCTCGCCGGCCGACGGAACGGTCATCGTTGACAAGGAAACCGCCAAGGCGTTCCTCAGCGAGATCATGAAGAACCACGACGAGGCCGGCAATGTGATCCAGGCAATCAACGCGCAGATCGGTCTCACATCCCAGCACGGGATCGACGGCGGCGCGGGAACATACCTCAAGAACCTGGCCGAACTCCGCGGCGAGGTCTCGGCAGCAGGGCACGGAGCCCACATGGACGAGGCCGCTCTACGTGATGCCGAACACGCCAAGCAACTGTTGTGGTTCAACATCATCACCAGCGGCGCGGCCGCCGTTCCCCTTCCCGAGAATCCTGCGAAGTTCGCCCTGGGCTCCAAATGGGGCCAGGCGGCGATCTGGGCCGGCATCCCCTACGGCGGCTCCGAGTTCCCCTCGGGGGAATCGAGCCAGGTCGAGAGCGACTACAAGGCCATCAAGTTCAGCGACTCCACGTCCATGCAGGTCCCGTTGATGCGGGGCTTGGTCCGGTCCCGGGAAATCAAGCCGCCGGACAACCACCCGGAGTGGGCGGACGGGAACATCGTGATCGACAACGACAAGGACCGCAACGACTTCAATGCCTGGTGGATCAAGGCCAAGGAGCACTGCCAAGGAAGGCTGGACAACTTCGACGACGACATGCGGGACGCCTTCAAGCGCGGGGCCGACAACTGACAGGTGCGGAACGATTCGATGGGTTCGACCGTGATGCGACGTGAAAGAAAGTGGCTCGTGGCTGGGATAGCTTCGGCCGTCCTGCTCGGGGCGTCGGGCTGCAGCGCCGAAGGCGGATGGCAGGAGCCGGACAAGGGGCAGGCCGCGGTACTCCTCAAGGCCGAGGCCGGGGCCAAAGGGGTTGCTTGGCTGGCGTTCGGAGGCAGCCCCGACGGTCTCGCCGCCGGGCCTGACGGAGCAGTGTACGGATCTGGGGCTGCCCTGGCAGAGATCACCAAGGACCGCAAGGCCAGGCACATTCTGGAGGACGAGGTCCATGGAACAGGCGGGCTCGTCGTGCTGTCCAGGAACGCATTCGTGGTCGGCAAGCGCGAGCACATACTGAGGATCACAGCAGACGGCGCTCAGACGGTCCTGGCTGGCGCTTCCGGAGCACCTCGCAAGAGCGGGCAGGCCGTCCCGAAATCCGTTCCCGCAAAAGAAGTTCACTTCGGCACGGCGCTCGCCAAGCCCTTCGGGACGCGCCCGGACGGATCGATCCTGATCACGGACAACGACGTGGTGTGGCAGCTCAAGGACGGGCGTCTGACACGGGTCTACCAGGTGACCGCGGACTCGGCGGGCGGCAGCGAACCAAGTGTCGGTACGACGGGCACCGTTGACCGTGCCGGAACGGTCTATGTAGCACCCCGCTCTTCAAAGAAGGAAGCGACACTCGGGAACATCGTGACGGTCCGCCAAGGCGGGACGGTGGGCAAGGTCGCGCTACCCAAACGGGTCGCGGAGGTCGGCGAGAGCTTGGCCTCACTGAACGTGTCGTGGATGACGGGTGATGGCGGCGATGGAATCTACGTCCACGCGTACGGCAAGTCCGGTTCGTACGTTATCCATCTTGAGTCCGGCAGAGCCCAAGCCGTGGCCAAGGCCCCCGAGCGAATTGGTTCGGGGAAGGAGTGCAAAGAGGGGAATCCCGTCGATGCGTTGGACCTGCCGTGCTTCATGCCGACGGCCCTGGTCTATTCCTCCGGCAGCCTCATCCTGGCCGGAGATGCGTCGTACGTTCTGAAGATTCCTGTTAAGTAAGCCAGACGTCAAGGAGCTCCCATGGCCATCCCCTCCGAGGGTCAACTCGAGGCCATTTGCCGAAAAGACATGGCCAGCGTCAATAAGTCTGTAAGTTCAATCATGGACGCGATGGAGGCAGTCGACAAAGCACTGCCGTACACGTGGGTCGGAAGAGACGCCGACAACTGGCGTACCGAATACAACGGGCGTATGGGACAGTTGACTGCGCTCCTCTTGATGGCCCTTCCTCCCGAGGAAGCTCGGCTGATCGAGAAAGCGCGGAAGAAGCAGGCGGAAATGAACAGGAAGAGGCAGGCACTTTAAGGTCGGCGGGCCGACCAGAATCCCAGTTCCGAAGATCTCAATCCGAGAGGGAGGGGTGAGCAATTTGAACGGCCACACGTATGCCGTTCTCATGGTGAGCGTCGCCGTCAGCGCCGCCGCGTTCGACGTGGTCCGCGTGTACCGGAAGATGCCGAAGCAGCGCCCCGAAGACCCGACGGCTGCCGTCGCGGAGACGGTCGCAGCTGAACCTGTCTCCACCGAACCCGTGGACGCGGTCCCAGCCGACGCCCTACCCGCCGAGGTGGCGCCGCCCGAATCCGCCCCCGCCGAAGCGGCACCGCCGGAGGCCCAGGGCCCGCCGCATGACGTCGAAGCAGCCGCGGCCGAGCGGAACTTCGGCCTCGTCATCCTCTCCCGCGTCGTGTTCGTCGCGTTCACCGTCATCGCCGCCGGCATGCTCTGGAGCGCCGAGAGTGACAAGCACTGGACGCAGGACAAGATCACGCAGGAGACAGAGAAGATCGCGGCTGACATGGAGGACGGAGGGAACGCACCCGCAAGCGGCGATCTCGCCGACATACAGGGTGGAGGCGGCTTCAAGACCTTGGTGGACAACGAGGTCGAAGGCTTCATCAAGGGCAACGGCCTTGGGCTGAAGGACGACTGGGCCACCCCTCCGCCGGGTGCCGTGGACGCCTACGTCATCACCGGCACCCAGTACGACGACCGGACGCGGGATGCGCAACCCACCAAGTTCCGCGCCTGCCTGGTCATCACCTCGGCGCGCCCCGTCCCGAACGGGCTGCCTCCGAGCAGCCCTGCGAGCAAGGGCATTTACGACTATGCAATACGGACCAAGGTCACGTCTGGCGGGTGCTGAGACGTCCTACGGGCTGCGGCACATCCGGCGTCCAGCAGGTATCTGCCGCAGAGCGGCGGGCGAATGCCGTCCTGGGCGCACTTACTGAATCTGCGGGGCGCCTCTTTGCTCCAGTGCGATTCTCCACAGAGTCCACTGGAATCTGATCGCGTCAGGTTGCTGTTGAGGCCGCGGTGTTGAACCGCAACGAAGAGACATATTTACGCGCCCTGGCATCTGCCGAGCCGCACCTTTGCGCGGCACCCGCTGTTAGACGTGCCCGCCATGCATCTTTTGATCCAGCTTTTCCTGTTTCCGCCGAGCCTGCTCCACCAGCTGCTTTTCCTCAGTCGGGAACGTTTCGAAGAGGTGCTTCAGCTGCTTCATGCGGGCCTCGTACGCTGTGCGCCAGTGATCAGCGTCTTTGCCGGTCCAGGTTCGCGGCATCATCTCGTCGACCTTCTTCATGGCCGCCTTGATGGCTGCAACATCCCTTTCGATAGCGTCCATGTCGTTCCGGCATAGGCTTTCGATCCGGTCCTGGGGTGCTATGCCCACGAGCTACTCCTTCTTGGTGTCGGTGCGGAGCGCGAATGCCGGGATGTGGTGGGTACCGGCGCCCGTGACACTGCCCATGACCAGTACTCGCTGGCCGCTCTGCACGACGAACCACGGCATGGCGCAGGGAACGTTGAGCGATGGGTATTGCCGGCCACTCTTGCAGGAGAGGTTTTCCTTATTCATGGTGCCCCTGGCCAGCACAGTGGTGGCGCCGGAAGCGCGGACGTGGACGACATAGGCATGCCCGCTGGGACCCTTGTTCGTGTCCCTGACCGCCTTGGCGTACAGGCCACCGCCGCTCGCCGGGGACATGGTGATTGCCGACAGCGAGGAGACCGGGCTGTTGGTTCCGGGAATGCTTCCACGGGGACTCACGGTGCGCGGGCTGTGCCCAGGGGCGAGGACCAGTAGGTCCTTCAGCGAGGCGCCCTTCTCCGCATAGACGGTTCCAGTGGCGTCAACCGTGATGGAGCCATTCGGCGGTTCTTGAGGAAGGGTGTGGAGCCGTGTCTTGCGGGTGCCCTTGAGTGACCACAGTGTCTTGCCGTCCAATACCACCATCGACCCGTCCGGTCGTGCCCCGATCGGGTTCGGGTGATGGAACTCCGGTGTGTCCACCGAGGTGGCCTTGCCATCACGATCGACGCGGTACAGCTGATCGGTGTCACCATCGGAACCACCAATCAGGATCCCGCCGTCCGGCGTGGCGGCCATTCCCGTCGCCCAGCGCGCATCCCGGATGCGCGAAAACCCGCTCACGGTGCCGCTCGGAGCCATCTTGAGGATCCCCAAGCCCGTGTCGGAGGCGTCCAACATGTAGACGTTCCCGGAACGGTCCGAGATGACGTGGCCGTGCATGTAGTCGGAAGTGGCGTCGTTCACATCGTGTGTCGAGCTCAGCGTCGAGAGGTCGAACGTGGCGACCCTGTCGGGCTTCGGCGAAGGGATGCCAACTGACTTCTTGGTGGGGGTACCGCCCGAGCATCCCGTGAGCGGCGATACGAAGGCAGCCACGAGACAGACGGCTGCCCGTGACAGGAAGACTCGTCGGGGCCTGTCACTCACCATTGAACTCACCTTGTGGAGTGGTCGAAGCTGGCCTGGAAATGATCCTGGAGGCCGTGTCCATGTTTCTCGTGCTCCATCCACCAAGTGAGGAAGTCGTCGGTGTCGTATGCCGCAGGGCTGACCTGACCAGTCGCTGCGTTGTACCAGGGTTGGCCTTCCGGCGTCGGTAGGTCGCCCGCATTGATCAGCCCTTCCACGATTGAGGGCGCGTAGGATCTGTACTCATCCTTCATATCGTTCTGCGTGCGCTTCTCCTGCTTGGCGGCATTGTCGACCGAAAATTGGTCGGTCAGGGCTGCCCGGCCGCCACTCAGCATCATCTGTGCCCACACCATGCCCCTGGCGACCTTCTCCATTTCCTCTGCTTGCGGACCGGGAACACCACCAACCAGGCCCGCCACCGTATTCACAACGAAAAGCTGCTTAGTGTGCTCCTCGTCCTTCCGCTGCGCACTGGAGTAGCGCACGTTGGCCCTGGCCCGGGCGAACAGCCCAGCCGTGTTACCCAGAAACCCGACATCCGTCATGACATCGTGCTTCCCGGCGATGGTGTGGGAAATTTGTGAGTGGAGGGTGCCGTCAAAAGCTCCGGCCGCCTTGGGGTTTTTATCAGCGAACAGCTCCATTACCTTGGTGATGTCAGTCTCGTTTGTCGCCAGGGCATGGTTGGCATAGCCGTGTGCGCCAGTCTTCGCTGATTTACTCGTACCGCCGATATCCGGGGCATAGGTGCCAGTGATCGTGGCCAGAGCGATGGCGGTTCCCGTCGGATACCTCTCATACTCCTCGGCCTCGAAGTCACCGCGGCGGTCGAACTTATCCTTCATGGCCACGGCAGCGGTGAAGATATTGTCGGCGGCCTGGCCGGACTGGTCCCGGTGCTCGGGGCTGCGGTCTGTAGCGGCGAGGGTGAGTACACGACGGGGAGCGTCGGAGTCGTCCAGTGTCTTCGGTCCCGGGGTCTGCCACTTGTAGTCGAGGAGATCACTCGCGTAACGCTTGCTGGCGGCAGTGTTGCTGCCGAGCAGGTCTCGGGAAGCCTCAGCATTCTGCCCGACGCGGGAAATGACGGCGGTCGCCGGGTCGTTGGCGCGGATGGCTTCGACCGACTTGGCGTCGTCTTCGTCGCTCCCACTTAGGTCGAGGCCGAGGGATTCGTACCAGCCGCCGTCTACGCCATCGAAGCCACCGTCGGAGTAAGGGGGTGTGGGCTTGGCGTAGTCATAGCGCATGACCTTCTGCCTCCGTCGCCAGTCGAGCATCGCGCCGCCCACGTCAGACAGGGTCTTTGGGTTCCATATGTCGCCGGATGGCCCGTACTTGAAGAGCGCGCCAACTGACCACATGTCGCCGCCAGGTGGGTGGGTGAGCGACTTCAGAGCGGCGGGATTCTGCGAGTTCTTGCTTGTCTTCGGAAGGTCGAAGATAGGGGCAATGCCATGGGCGTACTCGCCGATCAGCTTCTTGGAGTCATCGCTCAAGACCTGCCCGCCGTGTGTGCCGTCCCGTTGGTGAAGAACGCGACCGATGCGGGCGGCCTCCCGGACGCCGCCCGCGTCGGCGAAGGCTGCGAGATAGGCGGGGTCATCCTTGTGATCGGCGAGGGACTGGGCAATCGCCTTGATGTCCGTCAGGGACTTTTTCTTACCGTCGACGAGTTTGTTGATGCGTTCGAGTTCAGAGTCCCTGTCGCCGTCGAGGCCAGAGTTCAGCGGCGTCACATCGATGTGAGGCAGTTCATCGAGCGCCGTCTTGAGCGTCTGGGCTTCCTGCTTGGCCTCGTTGGCGCTCTGCGCTTTGACATCCTTCATGTCCCACGGGATGTTAACGAGGTTACCGTCCGTGGTGCACAGCGCGATGTGGCCGCTGTGTTCCTCCAGGTTGCGCGCAAGGTCGGCGCGCTTGGCCATGTCGCGGGCGTCGTCGCCGACGGCGTGGGTCTGCTTGCTGATGAGCGATACGTCGAGGTTGCTGTCCCACTCACGGAACTTCTTCCGGATGGACGGACCGTGCCTGGCCAGCGTCGCTTCCAGATCCTTCAATCGGTTGGCAAGCTTCCGAACCCGCTCAGGATCGACCCCGACGAAATCCCCCATGGACGCTCCCCGTGCTGGTGGTCGTACGGTCGTTCTGCGTGCCGTTCCACGCTAACAGCCAACCGTCGTGCTCCGGTTGCCGATTTGCCTGAACCGCTAGTGCCACGAGGAGGCAGCCACGCTGCGGTCGCGTACAGGGACCAGGTTCGCCGACCAGGACCGCGTGCACAATCGCCCACTGGCCGGCAGCTGTTCGGGGAGGTGGCCATCACCTGAAACAGCATGGACTGTTCCTCGTTGCTGATCACCCTGTTCGGACCGGGTCCCTGCACACGTTTGACTGCCAGAGCTTCCCGGGCACCATCGCGGTATGCGCGCCGCCAGCTGCCCACTGACACTCCGAACCCCGGAGAGCGTGGCAGTCTGCCGGTAGGTGCCTTTGTCATCACCGATGGCGTACGCCGAGGTCGGCGTGAGCAGGGTGGCCGACAGTGCTGCACTGACCAGGGCAAGCGGGGCGAGGTCTCGTCTTCATTACTTGCACCCGCCAGGCGTCGTCGTGATCGACTTGGTTTGCCAGACCCCTTGCTTCGTCTTGATCAGCTTGGTCTGGTACAGCACATGCGCCGAGTCAGCAGGGGTGTGGATGACCTTTGCGGTCTTGAGGTTTTTCGTCGATGACTTGCCCTCGTCCACGCAGTAGAAGAGCGTGCCGGATCCGTCCGGACTCACGCGTGCCTGCGGGTTGGACACGCTGACTTTGCCTGTGATCGTTTCGTTCTTGCTGATGAACCCCTTGACCCACTGCTCCCCAGTGGTGAGGGCAGTGGCGGTGTTGTAGAACGCCATGTAGTGCGCCTGCGGAACGCGTTCGATGATCGCGGCGTAGTCGCCGCGCAGGCGCTCCCTGCCGTCGTCCAGGATTGCCTGCAACTTCGGGTCGTTGTTAGACCACCCCACGAAGTCCGCCTGGAAGGACTTCGGCAGCGTGATCTTCGGCCGGTCGACGTTATTCTTCGGCACTGATGCAGATGCCGAGGGGCTGTTGCTGTCCCCACCTGCACCCTTGATCTTGTCCGGGGTCGACTCGTCGCTTCCCGATCCGCAGGCGGTGAGCAGCAGAGCCGCGATCCCGGTGAGTGCAGCTGCGATGGACAAAGGACGGCGATTCACTTTGAGCTCCTGGTGAGACGAGGGATTTACCGAGGGCCTTACCAAGTACTGACGGTACCGAGGCAGTTCCTTGTTTCACCGTTGACGAACTCCCCCATGGGGCTCCCCGTGCTTGTGGTCGTATGGTCGTTGTACGAGTGGTTCCACGCCAACAGCCAGCCCTCGGGCCATGGTTGCCGATGAATCTCTTCTCCGTTCGCCAGTGGATCGGCTGCGCGAGGTCGGCCCCGAAGCGATGGAGAATCCCGAGACCTGCTGGTACTCCGTCCTGGGGCATGCAGTAGATGCGCACCCCACCGTGCGACCACTCGGCAATGGGAACCATTGAGGCAAACCACTGACCGCCCCTCGACCGTCGGCGCGCTCCCTTACCGGTATTCTGCTATCCCCAGTCAACGTATGGAGAGGAGGCTGCCGTGGCGAAACCGCTGCTGTTGGGCCGCAAGGAGATCGCGAAGCTGTACAACATCGCACCGACGGCGGTCAGCGACCGCTGGGTGCCGGACGGCATCCTCTCCTATGAGGACGCCGCGATCGTCTCGGGCAAACCGTTCTGGCCGGGTGGGTTCATCATCGACCTGGCCCTGCCGCCCGGGAGCGGCGGCCGACAGCTCGACGAGACAGCTCTCGCCGCGCTGGTGGAGGAACAGCAGGCGACGGTCCGCCCAAAGAAGAAGGGCGAGTTGCCGGCGCTGGTGGGTGCGCAGGAGTACGGGGAGCTGTTCGGTGTCACACAGGTCGCGGTCGGGCAGGCTGCGCTGCGGGGCAACGGCATGATTCCTGAGCCGGACTACGTGCTGTCCGGGTCGAAGGTGTGGCTCCTGTACACAGTGCTGAATGCCGCCGAGACGACGATGAACAAGTCCCGGAAGGGCACGTGGCGGCTCCAGGAGGCCGTCGTTGAGGCACTGAGCGAGGGTCGTTACGAGGGCCGCGGTTCGTCCATCGCGAAGCGTGGCGTCGCCGCGCAGAAGGCCGAATAGCTGGAAACTCTGCTGGAGAGACAGCGGGGTCACGTAAGCATCGAGGCCCCGCTGGCCACTTTGGGCGCGATTGACCCCAGCCCCACTCATAGTAGAATTTAACTATGAAGGAAGGGGTCATCATACGAAAGACGGCCTCTGCGAGGGTCCCAGCCATCCTTGGCGGCGAAGGCATCGCCCACCTCGACCGGAAGCTCCTCGCGGGTCAGCATGCGCGGTGCCGTGGACCAGGACCACGTCCCGGCCATGGCCGAAGCTGAGCCGTACCCGGATCGAGGCATACAGGTTACGCCCGGTCGGGTTGGTGTCGCGAGTGGACAGCCAGGCCGCCTCGCCATCCCACCAGAAGGCCAGCGGAACGAGGCACGGCCCGCCGGTGGCGTCGGCCGTGGCGCCCCATACATCGTTGTCCCGCGCGAGCCGTTCGAGCGCCTCACGCTTGCGCTGCTCCGGGCTACGGGGTCCGCTGGAGTGAGAGTCAACTGCCGTCAAGGAACTGCCCGTGACCCAGCAGCTCGACCTCTTTGCCACCCTCCAGTCGGAGGCTCCGATCGAAGCCCCGCCCACCCCGGCGTCCGCCACTCCCGCCACAAAGGTCCGGTCCCAGCCGCGCCCCCAGCCGGACGGATTCCTGAAAACCCCTCTGAACGCGCCTTCCAGATCGGCGAGGCCATCGCCAACGCATGGAACAAACAGCACGGGGGCACCCACATCGAAGTCCCCATCGAGCTCGTCGCGGCGCTGACCCTCATACGACAGATGGACGCTAACGGCCCGGACCTGCGGCGACAGATCCTCGCCCAGGACGACCACAAGCTGACCTCCGTCGTCCCGGCGGTCAACCAGATCGAGCTGCACCCGCAGTTCCAGCAGGCCGAGTCACGCGCCGTGCATGCGCGGCACGGCATCGTGACCGAGGCCTGGTCGCTGCTGGGCCAGGGCCGCGGCCTGCTGGAGGACGCGGCCCTCGGCGCGATCGCCGCAAAGCACGGTAGGACCGCCGCCCAGGTGGTGCTGCGCTGGCACCTCCAGCTGGGCAATGTCGTCATCCCCAAGTCCGTGACGCCGTCCCGGATCCGGGAGAACATCGATGTCTTCGTTTTCGAGCTGGATGACGCCGATCTCGGCGCCATCGCCGGTCTCGACTCCGGCAACCGCCTAGCTACTTGCCCCTGAAGAAGTCTGGGTGACTGCCGGGGTGACCTTTGGGGAGAGCTGGTGTGGGTTGTCGGCGGCCGCGACAGTTGAGTTGGGTCGTCGGCGGCCGGGGGTGGTTGCGGTGTTGCGGGTCGCGGGGGTGCAGGACACGTGGTGGGAAGTGCTGCCGGAGCAGGCACGACAGCTGCCCGCCGAGCTGGCCAGGATCGATGCGTTCCTGGACGACGAGCGGTTCATTGCTCCCTGGCGGGCTGTATTCGCCCAGCGGCTGGGACGACCGTCGGTCCCGGTCGAGACGCTGCTGCGAATGCTGTATCTCAAGCACCGCTACCAGCTCGGGTACGAAACGCTGTGCCGTGAGGTCGCGGATTCCCTCAGCTGGCGGCGGTTCTGTCGCATCCCACTGACCTCCCCAGTGCCGCACCCGACCACGTTGATCAAACTGATGCGCCGCAGCGGCGCCCAGGCGGTGGAACAGCTCAACGCCGCGCTGCTGGGCAAGTTGGCCGAGGACAAGCTGCTGAGGTGCCGCAAGCTGCGCATCGACACCACCGTCATCGAAGCCGACATCGACCACCCCACCGACGCCGACCTGCTGGCACACGGAGTGCGCAAGCTGGGCCGGCTGGTGCGTCGGATCAAGGCCGCGGGCGCAGCCAAGCGCACCTGTTTCCGGGACCGCAGCCGATCCGCCGGGCGCCGCTTGAAGGACATCTCCCGCACCCTGCGCAGGCGCACCGGCCAGGCCCTGGGCGAGATCGACCGGCTTACCGGCGAGGTCGCCGCCGTGGCCCGGGCGACCTTGCGGGACGTGGCCGCGGTAGAGCGCAACGCCCGTCGCACGCTGGGCAAACGGCCCTCGGGACGCCTGACGCACCTGGTCGGTGAGCTGGCCCAGACGGTGGCGGGCACGCAGCGCCTGCTGGAGCAGACCGCTCAGCGGCTGGCGGGCAACCGCACGATCCCCGGCCGGCTGGTCTCCCTGGCCGATCCCGATGCCCGGCCGATCCGCAAGGGCAAGCCCCAGCACCCGACCCAGTTCGGCTACACCGCCCTGGTGGCCGAGGACGAACGCGGCTTCGTCGTCGACCACCGCGTCCAGCGCGGGAACCCGCCCGATGCACCGCAGCTGGTGCCGTCGGTGGAACGCGCCACCACACTGACCGGCCGCCCGCCCGGCACGGTCGTCGCCGACCGCGGCTTCGGCACTGCCGCCAACGACTGGGCCCTGACCGACCTCGGCGTGGCCCGGATCGGTCTTCAACGCGCCGGGAAGCCCGGAAAAGCCCGACGCGAGTACGAACGCAGCCGCCCGTTCCGGCGCATGCGCAACTGGAGAGTCGGCGTCGAGGCCCGCATCAGCCACCTCAAGCGCAGCTTCGGTTTCCGCCGCACCCGCCTCCGCCGCCTGAACGGCGCCCAGACCTGGGCCGGACTCGGCGTTTTCGCCTACAACCTCCACCGGATGACCGTCACCTGCCGGTGAAGAACGCACCACCGGCAAGCCGACATACCGCAGCCCGCACGACGACCCCGTCACCAGGCTGAACCCTTTTTCAGGGGCAAGTAGCTAGAGCCTGTCTCTTTGGCTGCTGCCCGGCAGGGCACGGGCTGGTTACTCTGCAGCGATGGCCAAGAAGACAGCATCAAAGCTGGTGGTTGACCTGCGGGGTCGATCGATCGGGACGCTCGATGACTTCTGGGACGCCGTCACTGGGCCTTGCGGACTGCCGGAGGCGTCACGCCGCTTCGATCTACCGCCACGGCAGAAGGACGCCTACCCGCCCACACCCCCGATCAGCGTTCTGCCAGCTCAGCCCTTCCCTGCAGAGGGAACTACACCGGACGCATTTCTCTTCCGGTACGCCAGCAGTACCCCGCACCTCGGCCGTGACCTCGAACCGCTCCCCCGGACGGGCCGTCGCACCGGGGCCGGCTTCGCCGCCGGGTCCCGTCCCCTGTCAGATCGGGAAACGGGGCCCGGCGCCATCACGCCCCACGGATCAGTTCACGGTGCCCAACCGGCGCACGATGCCATCGGCGAACCGGTCGGTGAGGGCCCTGGGGTTGGATGCGGCGGAGTGCTGGTTGATGTGCATCGTGGCATTCACCGTCGTGCCCTGCCGGGCGAGCATGTCGACGAGATGGGACTCGCGGGCCGGCTGTACGGCCCGAGCGGGCGGGGCAGCGGGATGACGATCTCCGGGCCTCACCGGTCGGGGCGTGCCTGGCGACCTCGACCACGCCGCCGTGCGCGAACGGCAGATGGTCACGGACGACCTTCAGCAGACTGCTGCGCCCTCTCAAAACCGGCCTACTTCCAGGGGAAGCGGTACGCGCGATAGCTGTTCACGCCCGTGGGGAACTGAGCCTTGAACACGGCCTTCCCCGAGGCGTTGAACTCGGAGACGTACGGAAGCGACCCCCATCCGACGAACGACCCTCCCCGGCGGAGCGGCTGCGCGTTGCCCTGTGAGGACGCGCTGAGGTAGTCCGGCTGGTTCACAGACTTCACCAGCGTCGCCGTACGCGCCTTCTCGTCCACGCGGACGGTGACGACACGGCTGAACGGAAGCTCCTCCACCGCCCCGGACCCGGTGTTCGCGGCCCCCGCGGACTCGTTGTCGAACCAGCTGTACAGGCCGCCGCCGAGCGGTTCGGGATCGTGCTGCCACGAGAAGATCGTCCCGGCCGTGTTCAGGTACTGGCCGGGCGCGGCCTGCTCCTTGAACGTACTGGCCTTGCCGCCGAGCTGCCACAGCACGGTGCCGTTGTGCCGGTCGACCTTGTACGTGGTCCACGTGTTCCGGGCATCGATGAGCAGGTCACCATCGGTGTCGGGTTTCACCGCGTTGATGTGGAACCAGTCCCACGGCTTGTTCGGCGACGACGGCAGCGGCTGCTCGCTCTGCGCGTACGGCACGTGATCGGCCGCCTTCCACTGGAACAGGACCCGGCCCGTGCGGATGTCTATCTCCTGCACCACGCCGTCGATGACCGCCTGGTGCGCGGAGCCACCGACGCCCGTCAGATCGGCGGTCTCCTGCTTGTACGCCAGGATGAGTGCCGTGCCACGACCGGTGATCAGGAACTCGTGCCCGTCGGCGGTGTACCCGTTCCCGGCACGGACCTCGGAGACCTTCTGATACCGGTTGTCATAGATGTAGTTCACCCCGCTCGCGAGCGAGCCGAGCCCGGTGCCCTGCCACCAGGTCAGAACCGGCCTGCCCCGGTAGGTCTGGGCACGGAAGTCCGCCGCCTGCTGCCCGGCCGGCGTCTTGTGAGACCACACGACACGCCTGCCGTCGCCGCTCAGGATCTCCACGCCGCTGGAGTAGGCGCTGTTCGCGGAGTTCGGCGAGACGAAGATGTCCCCGCGGCTCGCTGTGCTCTTGTCGGCAAGGACAGTCACCGGTGGCAGCGGCTTGCTGTCCGGGGTTGCGGATGCGGTGCCGGCCAGGGGCAGCAGGCCCGTGACGACAGCGGTGGCCGCAGCGATCAGGATCCGCGGGGGTATGGAGTTGTGACGCATCAGGTGTCCGTTTCTGGTAGCCCGAAGCCGAATCGGTCGGCTCGGTCACGGGCATGCGGAGAAGGCGCACACCCGACCGGGCATGCGCAGTGAGAGATGGCGACTACAGGAAGGCGCTACCGCGCATAGCCAGTGAGGCTGTCAGGCGCGGACGGATGCCACTGGAGGCCGAACGGCTCTCAACAGGGGCGACACGCAGCAGAACACACCCGCATGTGGTCGATGTGACCGCGAGTCGTGAGGATCTTGCGCCGCTGCATATGGCAGAACGTAGCCGCGCACGGACCGAAGCGTCAATCAACGTCCACGCAGCGAACAGCATGACCGGCCGGGACTGTTGCACTCCATGCCAGACCGTGCGGCCGGACGTGCCACTCTCACTGGGCGTTCACCTCGAACGTGAGCACCGACGCCTCTACCCCAGCCCTGACCAGCACCGCTACCAGCTCACCGCTTGATCACGAACTTCCCTGGAAAGGAACTGCACCCAAGTGCATTTGCGGGGCGGCAATCGCGACTGGTCGTACACGAGCCATCCTGATCACTCCGGCCATGGGTTGATCATGCCAGCTCGGCGGCGGGCCCAGAGCAAGATGGCCGCCAGGTGCAGGGCCGCCTGGTAGGCCAGAGCAAGCTTGTCGGTGCGCATCGCCAAACCACGCCATTGCTTGAGGTGGTTGATGCACCGCTCGACGGTATTGCGCTGCTTGTACGTCTCAGGGTTGAAGCTCGGCGGTCGGCCTCCGGCACTGCCTCGCCGCAGGCGGTGTCCGACTTGGTCGGCGGGTTGCGGGATGACAGCACGGATGCCGCGCCGGCGGAGATGGCGCCGGATCGCGCGAGAGGAGTACGCGCGGTCCGCGAGGACAGTCTCTGGTCGAGTTCTGGGTCTACCGAGTCCACGTCGCGGAATGCGGATCCTGGCCATGACGGTCTCGAATTCGGGGGCGTCACCGGCTTGGCCTGCGGTGACGTGGAGGGCCAACGGCCGTGCCCGGCTGTCGCTGGCCAGATGCACTTTCGTGCTCAGGCCACCGCGGGAGCGTCCGAGTGCGTGATCGTCGGGTTCTGACGGGCGTGGCGCCCCCTTTTTTTTCAGCACCGTCCGCGTGCTGGTGGCCCCGGCAGACCGTGGGGTCGACCGAGACCGTCCAGCCCACGTCGTCATCCGCGTCCGCCGCGGACAGGACGGCGGCGAAGATGCGTTCCCAGGTGCCGTCCACGGCCCATCTGATCAGGCGTTTGTGTGCCGTCTGGAACGAGCCCAGTTCGGTGGGTAGGTCCCGCCACGGAGAGCAGGTGCGGTACTTCCATGCGATGGCCTCGAGGGTGCGGCGGTGGTGTGCCCACCGCCGTCCGCGAACGGGATCGGCCGGCATCAACGACTCGATCCGGTCCCACATCGCATCAGTGATCACTAACCGGACAGACACGTCCGATCAACTGAACAACCCCACCAAAGAGACACGCTCTAGACGCCGGCAACCGCCTCGGCCCGGACCCGGCCACGTTCGTTTTGGCCTGAGGTCCAGGGGCCAGGGGCCACCAGGTCCCGGCTCGGATTCGGCCCGCGGTGAGCCGGGGCCGCCGTCCCATAGCGGGCGGCGGATCCGGCTCCCGAGTGGCGGGCCGCGCGGGTGGCGGGAAGGGTGGAGTGAGCGGGTGGTCCCTGCGCGCACCGGCAGGGGCACGTACACGCCCTCCAGGAGGCAACGATGCCTGAAGTCACCGCTCCCTACGCGCCCGGCACCCCCTGCTGGGTCGATCTCGCGGCGCCCGACCAGCAAGCCGCCATCGATTTCTACTCGGGCCTGTTCGGCTGGACCGGGCAGATCGGGCCACCGGAGACCGGCGGCTACGCCGTGTGCGAGCTCAAGGGCAAGCCGGTGGCCGGGATCATGGCCGCGGTCGCCATGGGCGGCCAGCCCGCGCCGCCCACGGTGTGGAACACCTACCTCACGTCGGACGATGCGGACGCCACCGCGCAGGCGGTCGAGTCGGCGAACGGCCAGGTGCTGATGCCCGTCATGGATGTGATGACCATCGGCCGGATGTTCATCGCCGCCGACCCCACCGGAGCCGCGTTCGGCGTCTGGCAGCCGCGCGATTTCCCCGGCGCGGGCCTCGTCAACGAGCCCGGCGCCGTCATCTGGAACGAGCTCAACACCACCGACCCGGACGCCGCGGCCGCGTTCTACGACTCGGTCCTCGCCCTCCGGGCCGCCCCCATGGAAGGCGCCGAGGGCTACTTCTCCCTCAACGTCGGGGGACGCCCGGTGGGCGGTATGCAGCCGATGCCCGAGGGGGTCCCCGCGGGCACCCCCTCCCACTGGATGACGTACTTCTCCGTGACGGACACCGATGCGACGGTCGCCCGGCTCAAGGAGGCCGGCGGATCGGTGTTCAAGGAACCGTTCGACATGATCGCCGGACGGATGGCCGTGGTGGCCGACCCGCAGGGCGCACCCTTCGCCGTCATCAAGCCCAAGCCGATGAACGGGAGTTGAGCGGCCCGGAGGGTACAGCGGCCGTCATCGCGGCGGCCGTCGTCACGGTGGTTACTGCGGCATTCACGGAGGTCACGGCCGCACTCGCGGCGGTGCGGTGAAGGACACCTTCACCGCACGGGAGCCGGTGCGGACGACCAGTCCCCGCGTCGTCAGTTCGTCCGCCGTACGCGCCGCAGTCAGCCAGACGTTCACCGCCGCCCCGAGCAACAGCGGATCCAGCCGGGGCCGCGGCTCGCCCCATGGCTGCGGGGCGTGCGCCTCCAGCAGGACGCCGCCGCGCCGCAGCAGGAGCAGAGCACGGTCGTCGCCGAGGGCGACGACGGCCACGTCCAGGCCGGAGGAGGAGTCCTGGATGTGGTCGTGGAGCCAGTCGGCGGGGGCCGGTTCGGCGTCGAGGACCGTACGGGCGAGCACCGCGGCGGTGGCCTTCCACACCGAGTAGACCTCCAGGTCGGTCACCGCGAGAAAGCCGCGGGGCTCCTCGATGGGGCGGCGGGCGGCGACCGGCCAGCGGCGCAGGGCCACGGAGTCGTCGGGCAGTACCTCGCCCGCCACCTCGTAGGTGGTGGGCCCCGACGTCCGTTCGGGGCGGGGCACGGGAACGGGGTCGGGCTCGGGCGGGTCCGTCGGCAGGGGGATGTTGCGGCGCGCGAAGAAGGGATACATCGCCTCCTGATGGCGCCGTCCGGCCGTACCGCGCATCCCCACCTGACGGTCGAAGATCTCCTGGAGGGACTCGGGAGCATGCTTCTCGGCGGCCGTCAGCAGCTGGTCGAGCAGGTCGCCGTCGGGGTCCAGCCGCTCGGCGTTGCGCCCGAAGTCCGCCGTCGGCGAGGCCGGGTCCAGCTCGTCGAGACCGGTGGCGGCGAGCAGCAGGACGCGTTCCAGCCCGGCGGCGTAGAAGGTGGTGCTGCCGTGGTCCCCCACCACCCAGTCGCTGGCGATCAGCGCGGCCCGCCAGCCCTCCTCCGGCGGCAGCACGAGCAGCCCGGCGTCCATCTCCCTGCGCAGCCGGGCGAAGACGCGCTGGCGGCTGTGGCGGATCCAGACGTTGGGGTGCAGCACGAGCGCGACCGCGAACTCGTCCGCGGGCAGCGCCGTGACCAGCTTCAACGGCAGGTCGGGATGCCTGCCGAGCAGGGAATGTTCGCTCCAGGTGCTGTTGATGACGACCAGCCGGCGGCCGGCGCCGACGCCCATGCCCGCGCGGTACAGATCCCGGCGGCCGAGGCTGTGGGTGATGCGCTCCCAGCAGTAGTCCCCGATGAGCTGGGCCCTGGGGACGGCCCGGGGGCAGATCTGGCGCAGGCGGCCGATCTGGTCGGCGTGCGAGACCCCGATCACGGCGGGCAGCACCCGTCCCAGCGGGTCAGTTCGCGCCGGGAGAGCCCCGCGGGCACGCCGGGATCGCCCGTGGACTCGACGACCAGGCGGTTGTATCCGGCGCCGTGCGGCATCACCATCAGCGGCGCGTCCAGCCGCCGCATGGACGGATGCACCGCGCAGGCCACCGCCAGGTCGAAGGACCGCCGCGTCGCCTCCCGCCAGCTGAGCAGCCGCCCGCCGCGGCCCGTGAAGTACTCCGCCAGCCCGTCGGCGAAGGCCGATCCGGGATTGATGGTGTACGAGACTCCGATGCCGTCCTGCGGGGGCAGCAGCCGCATCACATCCAGCAGCCGGGTGGCCGAGGTGAGGGTGCGGGCGACGCCCAGGACCTGGGCCTCCTCCGCCACGGTGTCCCAGCGCGGCCGCCGGCGCCGGGCGCGGCGGAGGGGCGGCACGGGCATGGATCAGGCCGCCGTCTCGCCGATGCCGCCGCGCCGGCGCAGCTCCTGGACGCGACCCCGGACCGCCCGCTGGACCTGGGCGTTGTGTATCCCCTCGCCGAGCTCCTGCGCGAGGTCCAGCGCCTGTTCGAGCTTGGCCCACTGCTGGAGCTGGTGCGCGAGGCGTACCGCATCGTTGACGGCTGCCATCGCGGCCTCCTCGCGCCCGAGAGCCCGCAGGGCCCGGCCGCGGACGATGCCGAGGCGCAGCCGCATGGAGTCGTCGCCCTCGGCCTCAGCCGTGGCCAGCGCCCCGGCCAGCAGGTCCAGCGCCTCCTGGGGGCGGCCGGCGGCCAGGACCGCCTGGGCGAGGTTGTAGGTCTGGACGACGATGCCGTGGGTGTCGCCCTCGTTGGCGCGCAGGGCCCGTTCGAAGAGCGCGATGGCTTCGCCGGGACGGTCCACGGCGAGCCGTAGCAGGCCGTGCGTCTCCCATATGACGCCGTGCAGCCGGGCCTCGGCGACCCTGCCCAGCAGCGCCTCGCCACGGTCCAGTTCGGCCTCGGCGGCGGCGTACTCGCCCAACGAGTAGTGGGCGCGGGCCAGTTGGTTGTGCATCCGGACCTGGACGTCGGGACGGCCCGCGGCCTGTGCGGCCGCGATGCCGAGCTCGTGGGACTCGATCCAGTCCGCGTAGTGCGCGCGGTTGTGGTAGAGCGCCCAGAGCGATTCGCACAGCCGCCAGACGGCGTCGTGCCATTCCTCGTCGGCGGCGGTGCGCAGCACGGCGAGGAGGTTGGCCCGCTCGGCGTCGAGCCATTCCAGGGCCCCGGCCTTGGTGGTGAACGGCTTCCGCGCCCGCTCCTCGGGGGCTTCCTGGAGGCGCAGGCGCGGTCCCAGGACCAGATGGTCGGCGAGGGCCGCGGTGGTGACGTAGAAGTCGGTGACCCGGCGTCGCACGGCGCGCAGGTCATGAGGCGGTGCGCTCTGGACACGGGCGCGGGCGTGCGCCGCCACCACGTCGTGCAGCCGGAACCGCTCCGGCTCCGTCGCGTCCACCGCCATGTGGGCGGTGCGCAGATCGCGCAGCCCGTCCTCGAACCGCGGCACCCCGGCGGCTTCGGCGACGGCCGCGGTGAAGGTCGTACCGGGGAAGCGGCCCAGGAAGTCGTACAGGGACCGGGTGTGCGGGGAGAAGGTGTCGGTGACCGCGTCGAACACGGCGGCCGCCGCCTCGCGCAGGCCCGGTCCCGGCCGCTCCTCGGACAGCTCGCGGACCACCGCGTCCAGGCTCTGATGGGGGCGCTCCATGAGCCATTCGCACGCCGCCCGCAGGGCCAGCGGCAGCCCGCCGCAGACCTCGACGAGCCGCTGGGCGGCGCCCGCGTCCTCGGTGGAGTCCCGCCAGCGCCGCACCAGTTGGAGGCCGGCGGCGGTTTCGAGCGGGTCCACGACGACCGAGACCGCGCCGTCCAGCTCCAGGGAGGTCAGTCGGGTGCGGCCGAGGACCACGACCAGGCCGCGGCTGGGCAGCAGCGGGCGGACCTCGGCGGCGTGCCGGGCGTTGTCGATGACCACCAGCAGCGGGCGCGCGGCCGTGACCGTACGGAAGCGCTTCGAGCGGTCGGCCAGTCCGGCGGGAATGTAGTGCTCGTCGACGTCCAGATCACGCAGGAAGGTGCCGATGACGGCGCCGACGTCGACGCCGCCGTCGCGGCGCACCTCGGCGAGATCGACGTAGAGCTGACCGTCGGGGAAGGCGTCGGCGAACTCGCGCCAGACCCACTGGGAGACCAGTTCCGTCTTGCCGACGCCGCCCAGGCCCGTGATCACGATGATGCCGGGCGGGCCGCCCTGCCCGGAGGACTCGGCCGCGGCGCGCAGGCTCGCGAACTCCTGCGTGCGGTTGACGAACCCGCCCCTGGGGAGCGGGACTTGGCGCGGTACCTCCGGCTCGGGCGGAGCCGGGACGTTGAGGGTGAGGGAGTTGAGGGTCTCGATCAGCTGGGCCTGGACGACGGAGCCGTGGACCACCGCCTCCCCCGACAGGACATTGCGCACGCTCTTCCCGGCCTTGCCGCCGTCCGCCCGGTCGTCCACCCGATCTCCCTTCCCCGCACTTCCCAACGCCGCACGGACGCGGGAGGTTCCCCGCTTCGGCCGTCCAGGGTATGCGGCCGCGATCGGCCGTGCCCGGGATCCACGGGAAGTCGGTCGGCGGGGGCCGGCTTACCGGGCGCGCGCCGTGTGCACCGTCTGGACGGCCAGCAGGAAGGCGTCCGGGCGGCGGGCGAATCCGGCCGCGTCGTGCGGGTCGGTGAGGCGGGCCAGGGTGGTCCGATCGTCCTCGTCCAGCCGGTCGCCGTACGCCTCCAGGATGCGGGTGAGGGTGGCGACGACGTACTCGCGGGCGGCGCTGGACAGCGGGGCCGGCAGGTCGAGGAGGAAGCTGCGGGTGCACGGGGTCCGCAGACCGGCATCGGCCAGGAAGGCGGGCCAGTCCTCGAGGGTGTCCTCGCTGTCGGGCAGCGCCGTCCGCATCCGTGTGAACCACTCCTCTCCGGCCGCGTCGAGGCGGGCGAGCAGTCCCGGGCGGCCGATGCCGATGTCGCGCGGCAGGAACCGCGGGGCCAGGCCGCCCTCGGCGATGGCGAGCAGTCCGCCGGGCCGCAGATGCCCGGCGAGGGCGGCCACCGCGGCCCGCTGGTCGCCGATGTGGTGCAGCACCTTGCTGGACCAGATGAGGTCGGCGCCGCCGAGTGCGTCCAGGCCGTCGGTGACCTCGGCGACGTGGGTGCGTACGCGGTCACCCAGGCCGAGGCGGACGGCGCGCTCACGGGCCCGCTCCAGGAGGGCCGCCCCCGGATCCACGGCCACCACCTCGGCGCCGGGGAACGCCTGCGCCAGGACGCAGGCGGCGACGCCGGGACCGCTGCCGATATCGAGCACCCGGCGCACCGCGTCC
Organism: Streptomyces natalensis ATCC 27448; assembly: GCF_000935125.1. GTDB lineage: Bacteria > Actinomycetota > Actinomycetes > Streptomycetales > Streptomycetaceae > Streptomyces > Streptomyces natalensis. Next base: position 524,130 of record NZ_JRKI01000034.1, read on the forward strand.
GGGCCGGGCCCGCCGTCGGCGGCGAGCAGGGTGCGCAGCCAGTCCACCGCCTGTTCGTAGACGGGCAGGTGCACCTCGGCGCCGTTTTCGAGGACCGGGCCGAGCACCTCCCAGTCCAGGTCGGTGGCGTCCTGGCCGTGGCCGTGGCCGTGGCCGGAGCCGTGGCCGTGGCCGGAGTGGTGGTTCCCGGGCGCGGCCGGGCCGGGGCCGGCGGAGAGGTGGTCTGCGCCGGTGACGGAATGATCGTGACGGGTCATGCGGTCGAGCCTCCGTGACGGATCGTTCGTGGGCAACCTTCGTTGCCGGTTCGGCAACCCCGCCGCCCTCCGGGGCACCGGCCCACCGTAGGGTCGGCCCGTGGCTACTCCCGGATGGATGCCGCCGACCGAAACGGAGCGGCGGCTGTGCGAAGCAACGGCACGCGGCGACTGGAACGGACAGATCGCGGCGATCGCCGGCGAGGACCTGTATCTGGCGGCGCCGCAGCAGGGTCAGGACCCGCTGCCGGTCTACGACGATCCCGCGACCGGCGGTAAGTGCCTTCCCGTCCTGACGCGCGGCATGCTGCCGCCGTGGCAGCCGCAGCAGCTTTTCGACCGGGTCACCCTTGAGGAGCTGGCGCAGGACTGGCCCCACGACCAGTGGCGGCTGGCGGTCAATCCCGCCACCCCGGCCGCCGTCTATCTGGCCGCGACGCCCCCGCACCGCGCCACCTGGACGGCGATGCGCGCCCACTACGGCGTACGCCCCGGCGGACTGCTGGCCACGCACTACGGCGGTCCGCTGACCGGTCCGCTCGCGCAGGGACTGGCCTGCGGCGCCCCCCTCGCTGTGCACCACAGCGTCCCGTGGAACGAACTCGGCACGCTCTTCCTCGACCCCGCCACGGATGCCCGGACGCTGCACGAACAGTGGTCGGTGACCGACCCGGCGACCTGGCAGCAGCGCTTGAGCCAGCTGCTCGCCGGGCAGTTCGTCCCGGCACCGGCAGAGGCGGCACTGCGGCGGCGGGCCGGTACGGACGAGGGGGCGGCGAAGGCCGAGGCGCGGGAGGGGACAGCGGAGGCCGACGTGCAGGAGGCGGAACTCCCCGAACTCGTCACCCGCTACGAGGACCGCTTCCGTACGGACGGACTGCTGCCGCCCGACGGCCGTGTGGTCTCCGTCCTCGCCCTGGACCTCGTCCACGCGGTCAACCTCGTCCGCTGGGGCCTGAGCGCCCGGCTGTGCGCCCCGCAGCAGGCCGAGCAGGCGGTCCTGGAGGCCGGGGCGCGGGCCAGGGAGGGGTACGGCTCCTGGGAGGAGTTCGCCGCGGGCTATGCGCTGGGCCGGCTGCTCGCCTACGACCAGGGCTGGTTCGGACCGCAGTACGCCGAGACGCTGCACCTCCACCGCACCCTCACCCAGGACCCGGCGTCGCCGTGGCGGGCGCTGCCGTTCGCCTGACGAGGGTGCCCACGGGGCCGTACCGGGACCGGACCGGGACCGCCGGTCCGTACGGGCGGAAGGGACGGGCCCGGCGGTCATTTGGGGCGCGGCCGTGCCGTCGGGGATGATGCAGCAGAGGCACGGACCGACAGAAGGGGCAAAACGACATGTGCGGGAGCGCCGGGCGCCGCGCGCCCACACGGACCGCGACACCGGGAGACCGCCATGGGCGCTGACTCCGCTCCGCAGGTCGCCACCACACCCGCCGCCGAACCGGCGCCGGTCCGTACAACAGCGCCGACCTGGAGCCAGATCCGTACCGCACTGCGCCGTACGCCGGTGGCCGTCTGGCGCGACGATGTGACGGACTGGGCGGCCAGCCTGACGTATTACTCGGTACTGGCGCTGCTGCCGTCGGTCATCGTCACCGTCTCGCTGATCGGCCTCGCCGAACCCACCGCCACCGTGCAGCTGATCAACCAGATCAGCGCCCTCGCCCCGGCCGGCTCGGGGGCGGCCGTGCACCATGCGCTGGTGGTCATGGCCCATCAGCGCACCGCCGCCTGGGTCGTGGTCGGCGGTGCGCTGGTCAGTGCGCTGTGGTCCTCGTGCAGCTATCTCGCGGTGTTCCGCCGGGCGCTGCACGCCATGCACCGCACGAAGGACGACCGGCCACCGTGGCGCAAGGCGCCGCGCATCCTCGCCAACGCCCTGCTGCTGATGGCGCTGCTGATCAGCAGCGCGGTGGTGCTGCTGGTGAGCGGCCCGATCGCCCGTGCCATCGGCCGCTGGCTGGGGATGGGCGAGGGGGGCGAGGCCACCTGGAACCTCCTGAAGTGGCCGCTGCTGTTGCTGCTCGCCGCCGTACTGGCGATGGTGCTGTTCCGCTCCGGCCCGCCGATGTCACGCGGCGTACGACGCGCCGCGCCCGGCGGCATGGTGGCGGTCCTGCTGTGGCTGGTGTCCTCCGGAGGCTTCTCCGCCTACGTGTCGTACGTCGGCACCTTCAACCGCCTCTACGGCTCGCTCGCGGGCCCGCTGGTCTTCCTCATCTGGCTGTGGTTCTCGCATCTTTCGCTGCTGTGCGGGGCGCAGTTCAATGCGGAGCTGGTGCGGGCGGGGCGGCGGGTGCGGGTGCCGCGGCAGCATTCCTGACGGACGGCCGTACTTGCCGTACTTGCCGTATGTGCCGCGTCGATTGGCCGTACGGCCGCCGCCGTCGCTCAGCGGGCGCCGTGGCTGGGAGCGATCTCCTCGATCCGCCGCGCGAGACCGAAGTCGAGGCGGGTGATCCGGCCGCCGATGCTGTGGGTGTTCACAGCGATGCCGAGCCGGTTGTAGCTCAGGGTCAGATCGGCGTGGTGGCCCAACTCCTCCTGGATCTGGGCGATATGGATGACCATCACGGCCGCGGGCAGATGCCCGTCGAAGGCGTAGCGGCGGCGCAGCAGGTCCCCGTCGACGGACCAGCCGGGCAGTTCCGCGAGGCGGTCCTCGATCTCCTTGGTGCTGAGCGGTTCCACCTGGGCGCTCATGACGTTCGTCCCTTCGCCGTTGGCACTGCTGTGGCACGCCCAGCGTGGCACGGCGCGGCGGCCTGCACGCCGTAGTACGGGGAGCACGTACGGGTGGTGTGGGCGAGTGGTCTGGGCGGGGCAGGGCGGCCACCGCGGGTCGGCTACCGTCCCTCCCATGACGACTGCCGTGGCACTGGCGCCGGAGACGACGGGCGTGGGGGCGTTGTTGCGCACATGGCGCGACCGCCGCAAGATCAGCCAGCTGGAGCTGGCCCTGCGCGCCGACTCCTCCGCCCGGCACATCAGCTTCATCGAGACCGGCCGTTCCCGCCCCAGCCAGGAGATGGTGCTGCGCCTGGCCGAACACCTCGACGTCCCCGTACGCGAGCGCAACGCCCTGCTGATCGCGGCGGGTTACGCCCCCGCCTTCCCCGAGACGCCGATGGACGACCCCTCGATGGCGGCCCTGCGCTCCGGGATGGAACGGCTGCTGACCGGCTACGAACCGTTCCCCGCGCTGGTGGTGGACGGGACGTACCACGTCCAGGCGGCGAACCGGGGCATCACCATGCTGCTGGAAGGCATCGACCCCGCCCTGCTGCGGCCGCCGCTGAACGCCATGCGGATCACGCTCCATCCGGACGGGCTGGCGCCCCGTATCCGCAATTTCCTGGAGTGGCGCGGCCACCTCCTCGCCCAGATGGAACGGCAGTTGGCGGTCCTGCGGTCCGCGCCGCTGCGGGAGCTGTACGAGGAGGTACGGGGCTATCCGCTGCCCGAGGGCGGGCGGGAGGTGGCGTCCTTCGGCGACCATCCGCCCTTCGCACTGCCGATGGTGATCGAGCACGACGGACATGTGCTCTCCTTCATCTCGACCATCGCCACCTTCAACACCCCCATGGATGTGACCGTCTCCGAACTGGCCGTGGAAACCTTCCTTCCCGCCGATCCGGAAACCGTCACCTACCTGCGAAAACAGGAACCGTAGGGGGCCCGCGGGGGGGGCGCGGCGGGTTGGGTTTACGCCGCCGCGGCCCGTCCGCTTTACGCCACCGCGGCCGGCACCCGGTCCAGGAACCCGCTCACCGACCGGATCCGCCCGTCTCCGTCCAGCCGCACCACATCAAACCCGGCCACCGGCGCCGTCCCGTCCGCCTCACTGACCAGCTCCCAGCCGAACCGCACAAGATCGTGGTGCCCGTCCGCGTCCCCCAACGCCCGGAACACCATCCCGGGAAACTGCGCCCGCGCCGCGGTGATCAGAGCCACCAGCCCCGCGTGCCCCGCGACATCGGCCTGAGCGACGCCGGGCGTGCTCTGCGAGGAGAGCATCCCCCAGGAAAGATCGAAGCCGGTGGCGCGGAAGCCGCGTTCCCGCAGGAGCCGCGTGTGGTGGCCGGGGCCGCAGCCGATATCCGCAACGCGGGCTCCGCGCGGAAGCACCGCCGACAGGTAATCAAGCTCGGCAGTGATCCACTTGGCCGGTCCGGCCCACCGCTCCGCGTACTCGGACGCGATGACGTCGTACGCGGCGCGTGTCTCACGTATGTTGTCGATCACGCCGACACCCTACGACGAGTAGGTGCGTGGAACGGCTGTAGGAACGCTGTGCGGGATCCCGCCGGCCGGACAACGTCAGTCGGCCACGCCCAGGTCCTCACGCATGATCCGGCGCATGGCGGTCAGTGCGGGTTCTGCGGCCTTCAGGTCGATGAGTGCCTGATCCGCACTCTCCCGTTCCCGAGCCAGACCCCGATCAATGCGCTTGGCAGTGGCGTCGATCGCGGCCAGGACGACGTTCAACTCGCGAGATGCCCTGAGTACCGCTTCGGGGACGATCATCTGGGCCTCGGCATAGCGATCCCGGTAGTCCCGCCGCGCCTCCTCGACCTGGGCGCGGTCGTCGTCGGTGTAGACACCGTCGCGCATGCGATGGAGGGCGTCTTTCAGCATGGTGTGGAAGTGGCGGGAGGCGCGGTTCATGGCACCGTACGCGGCGCGTCGCTCCTCAAAGACCCGTCTTCCCTCCTCAGCCTGCCTCTCTTCTGCCCGCTGGCGCTTCGTCGTCCATGTCGCGATCACAGGCGCCAGGAGCGTGCCGAGTACTCCGACGACGGCAGTGACCATGGCGGCAGTCGTAGCACCCATGCGCGCGACCCTAGCGGCTGGCAGGCGGGTCCACACCTGGCGGGTGAGACCATCCCTGGATGGGGCGTCGGCCGCGGACTGGTGCATCCCGGCGGGGTGCGCCGGGTCCGGCACGTTCGCCACGGTCCGGCCACCGCCGCTGGTCAGCGCGACGGACACATAGTCGGCCCCGAGTTCCTGGGCGAGGGGATGCCCCAGGGGCACACAAGTCCAGCAGGCTGTCGGCCAGATACCGGTCGCGGGCGGCGAGGCCGGCGGCGTCCGGTGCGCCGCCGAGCAGTTCGGACATCGCGTTTTGCCGTCGGAGCTCGGGAGCGACGTACGGACCGGGCCGACCGTGTCCTCGTACGCGGGGAAGGCGCCGCGCCGCCGCCCTACCGCGCGTCGGCCGCGGCGGTCTCCTTGGCGCCGGCCGCTCCGCCGGCCGCCCGGTCCCCCGCCCCCGGCTCCTGCTCCTGCTCCGTCCCTGTCTCCGTCTCCGTCCCCGTCCCCGTCCCCGTCCCCGTCCCCGTCTCCGCGTCCCGCGTACGCCCGGCCCTTCGGGCCGCCATCACCGCGTACACCAGGATTCCGGCGAAGAGGAACAGCACGCCCTGGTAGATCGCGGCGTAACCGGCGCCCGCCACCAGCCAGAAGGTGAAGCCGAACGCCAGCACGGCGAGGGTCAGATCGCGGGCGAAGCGGGCCGGGCGGACCTTGTCGCGGCGGCCGGACAGCAGGAAGTAGATCTGGGCGCCGGCCGCCAGCAGATACGGCACGGTCGCCGAGAAGGTGGTGATCAGGACCAGGATCTCGAAGACCCCGCCGGCGCCGGTCAGGTAGTTGATCACGGTCAGGGCGCTGGCCAGCAGCGCGGCGGCGAGCACGCCGAAGGTCGGGACGCCACGCCGCTTGGTCAGGAAGGGCGCGGGGAAGAGGCCGTCCTTGGCGGCGGCGTACGGGGACTGGGCGCTCATCAGGGTCCAGCCGTTGAGGGCGCCGATGATCGAGATCACGGCCGCGGCGGCGACGACCGTACCGCCCCAGTGGCCGCCGAACATCGCATCGACCGCGTCCGAGAACGGCGCCGTGGAGTGCACCAGCTTGGTGTGGGCGACGGTGCCGAAGACGGCGAGGGTGCCCAGGAGGTAGACGACGGCGGCGCCGACGGTGCCCAGCACGGTGGCCCGGCCTACGTTGCGTTCCGGATCGCGGACCTCGCCCGCGCTCATCGCCGCGGACTCCACGCCCACGTAGCTGTAGAGCAGGATCGCGGCCGCCGCGGACATCCCGCCGAACGCGCTGCCGCCGCCCTCGTGGAAGGCGCCCAGGTTGCGCGGGTCGAAGAAGAACAGTCCGACGACGGCGATGAAGAGGAGCGGGATGAACTTCAGAACGGTGGAGATCAGCTGGACCGCGCCCACGTAGCGGGTACCGGCGAAGTTGGCCAGCGCCGGCAGCCACAGGGCAGCGAGCGCGACGAGGAGGTCATTGCCGGGGGAGGCGAACCCGGGCAGGAGCACATGGACATAGCCGACGGCGGCGACCGCGAGCGCCGCATTGCTGACCCAGGTCATGGTCCAGTACGACCAGGCGGAGAGGAACCCGGCGAAGTCGCCGAACGCCTCACGGGCGTAGACATAGGGGCCGCCGGTGTCCGGGTGGCGCTCCGCCAGCCGGCCGAAGACCAGGGCGAGGGCGACCGCTCCGACGGTCAGGACACCGAAGGCGAGCAGGCTGACGGTGCCGAAGGGGGCGACCGAGGCCGGGAGGAGGAAGATGCCGCCGCCGATGATGTTGCCCATCACCAGGGCAGTGGCGGTCATCAGGTTCATCCGAAACGGACGCTTTGACTGAGCGTGCAGGTCAGAGGCGGTAGGGGTGACCTCTGCGGCAGGATCGCGGTGCATGGTGTGTGACGCGTCTCTCATCGTGCTGGCTCGCCGGGGTGCCGGCTGAGCCCATGGTCACCGGCCGCGCGCAGCGCTCAAAATCGCCGCGGATCATCCTGTCCGGCCGACCTGTGGGGCGAAAATCTTCGGCCGTACCGACTGATGGCAGAAGGGTGGGCGGAGTCGGCCGACGACATGGGTGGCGAGGGGACGTTGGAGCTCAGGGGACGTATCCGCCGCCCGTGCCCCCGCTCACCTCTCCGGAAGCACCCGCGAAGCGCCCACCGCCAGGTCCCACAGGTCCTCGCGGGGGCGGCCGGTGGCGGTCCAGGCGGTGCGGACGCGGTGGAGGGGTTCCATGGGGCGTTCGGCGGAGAGGAGGAAGGTGGACCAGTGCATGGGGACCAGGACGCGGGCGCCCAGGTCCTGGCAGGCGCGTACGGCCTCCTCCGGGTCGGTGTGTACGGGGCGCAGGATCCAGCGTGGGTCGTAGGCCCCGATGGGCAGCAGGGCGGCGTCGATGCCGGGGTAGCGGCGGGCGATCTCCTCGAACCAGTGGCCGTAGCCGGTGTCCCCCGCGAAGTGCAGCCGCCGCCCGTCGGGCGCGGTGAGCATCCAGCCGCCCCAGAGCGTGCGGCAGGTGTCGAAGAGGGTGCGCTTGCTCCAGTGGTGGGCGGGGACGAAGTCGAACCGTACGGTGCCGCCGGGTGCGGGCAGTTCGACGGCCTCCCACCAGTCGAGGTCGGTGACCTGGGTGAAGCCGCGGCGGCGGGCCCAGGGGGCGAGGCCGGCGGGGAGCAGTAGCGGGGTGTGGCGCGGCAGCCGCTTGAGGGTCGGGGCGTCCAGGTGGTCGTAGTGGTTGTGGCTGATCACGACGGCGTCGACGGACGGCAGGTCCTCCCAGCGGACGCCCACGGGGGTGACCCGGGGCGGGGTGCCGAGGATCTTGCGGGACCAGACCGGGTCGGTCAGGACGGTGAGGCCGCCGATCCGGATCACCCAGCTGGCGTGTCCGGCCCAGGTGAGGGCGAGGGTGGTCGGTCCGGCCTGGGGCATCGGGCCCGGTTCGAAGGGGAGTTCCTGGATTTCCCGGAGCGATTCGGGGACCGGGCGCAGCTTGCCCTCCCGGGCGATCCGGGCCAGCGCACGGACGCCGGGCAGCGGCGCGGTCAGCCGGTCCGTGAAGTCCCGCGGCCAGGTACGGGGTTCCCCCAGGGGGCGGGGTTCGGTGAGCGGCGGCGGGACGGGGTGCGGGCGGAGGGGGGCGGTGCGGGGAGGGGTGAGGGGCAGGTCGGCGGATGCTGGGAGGGGCAGCTCGGCGGGTGGGGCGAGTGCCTCGGCGGATGGTGCGGGAGGTTCAGGGGGCGGCGCAGGCGGGGCCGGCGGCTGGGCGGACGCGCGGGCTTCGGCGACCGAGCGCTCGGTCTGTTCGGTCATCGAGGGCTCCATTCGGGGGACGCACGGGGAACGCACGGGGCGCGGGACACGGGGCGCGAACACGGGGCACGGGCGCAGGGCTCGGACTCAGGGATCGCAACAGGGACGGACGGCTGGGGCGACGGATACCGGGCCGGCTCAGCCCTCCCCCGAGGCCGTCAGCGCGGCCAGCGCCTGCGAGAGGGCGGTCAACGCATCGGCCACGTACGGGAGTTGGAGGGGGTCGGCCGCCGCCAGGGCTTGCCCGCGCAGCTCCATGCCGTCGCCGAGCAGCGCCTCGGACCCCAGCCGCACCCGCAGCGCCCCCGGATCGTCCCCGAAGCGATGCCCGCCGCGTGCCGCCCAGCGTTCCAACTCCCGTTCCAGTGCGGCGGATTCACTGATCCCGCGGGCGGCGAGGGCGCGGTGCAGCGGCTCCAGGTCGGCGTAGACATGGCTGCCGGAGTGCGGCGGACGGCACAGCGCACCGGCGTCGGTCAGGGTGCGGTGCAGCGCGGCGGCGAGCGTCCCGTACAGCCGGGCGGCGGTGGCGGTCCGGGTGCGTACGGCCTCGGGCTCGCCGAGCGCATGGGCGACGGCGCAGGTCAGCGGGCCGGGCAGCGGTATGTCCAGCGCGGCCAGCGCATCGAGCGTCGCGCCGCGCAGGGCGGCGCCGCGCTCGGTGTCCGGGAAGCGCGCAAGGGCCGCGGGCCAGGACGCCGGGACGAGCGCGGCCCGCAGATCGGTCAGCACCACGACCTCGTCGGGCAGCATCTCGGCCGGGCTGAGCACCACGGTGTCATGCGGATCGTGCAGCAGATCGCGGTACGACTCGTCGCTGATCACCCACAGCCCCTCCCCCGCCGCCGCCTCGCACACCTCGTGCAGCTGCTCGGGCACCGGGCAGGTGCCGGTGGGGTCGTCGGCGACGGACAGCACCAGGACGCGCGGCTCGACGCCGTGTATCCGGGCCCGCCGGACGGTCTCCAGCAGCGCGAACGGGTCGGGCACACCGCCCGATTCGGCCGGTACGGGCGCGCGGTGCACCGGGTGCCCGAGCATCCGGGCGGGCGGCGCGTACCACGGTGAGCAGGGCCGGGGCAGCACCACGGCCCCGCCGGCCGCGGCGTACAGCGCGAGGAGCAGGGCGGGCGCGCCCGGCGCGGCGAGCGTATGGCCGGGGTCGGTGTCCAGGCCGCGGCGGGCGAAGTAGCCGCAGGCGGCGGTGCGCAGCGGGCGGGAGCCGCCGGGCGGTTCCGCCTCGTCCCGGCCGGCGGCGGCCGCGAGATGCGCGGCGAGCTCCGGGAGCACCGGAAGGCCCGCCGGCGGGTCCGGGGCCGGATCCGGGGCGGCGAGCTGCATCCGTACCTCCACCCTCCGCGACAGCAGGCGATCGTGGGCCCATCACATGATTGACGGCTCCGACCACCTTGGCAGATGGCACGGGTGGCGGCCGGGCCGACACGTCAGCGGCAGGTGGGAGGGGCCGGGCGGCGGGGCGGGGTGCGACCGTATGGGGCACCGGTTCGGCCATCCGTGCGAGCGACGGCCGAACCGGGCCGCCCTACGAGGTCCAGGTCCCCAGCGCCATTTCGGCGGTGATGCCGGGTCCGAAACCCGCCACCAGCCCGCGCTGTCCGTCGTGCGCCGACGCCTCGTCGAACATCCGGGCGAGGGCGTCGAGCACCACCGCGCTGGCGATGTTGCCGTACTCGGTCAGCGTCGCCCGGCTGAAGCGGAAGGCTTCGGGAGGGACGCCGAGGTAGCGGCACAGATCGTCGAGGATGCGCGGGCCGCCCGCGTGGACGATGTAGAAGTCCAGGTCGCCGGCGTTCCAGTGTTCGGCCTCGGCGACCGCGCGCAGCGCGGGGGCGAGCGGCTCCATGGTGCCGGGGACGCGTTTGTCCAGCTGGAAGTGGAACCCGGTGGAGCGCACCGCGTAGGAGATCCAGTCCTCGGTGTGCGGGATGAGATACGAGCCGTTGCGTTGCAGGCGGACGCCGGTGCCGCCCCGTCCGCGGACCACCGCGGCGGCCACCGCGTCCCCGAACAGGCCGTTGGACAGCAGCGATCCCACGTCCAGGTCGGTGGGCTGGTAGCACAGCGAGCAGAACTCGCAGGCGACCAGGAGCACGTTGGCGTCCGGGTAGGCCCGGCAGAAGTCGTGTGCGCGGTTGATCGCGGCGCCCCCGGCCGCACAGCCGAGCTGCGCGATCGGGATCTGCCGGGTCTCCGACCTGAAGCCCATTTCGTTGATGAGCCATGCGGTCAGGGCGGGCATCATGAAGCCGGTGCAGGACACATAGACGATCAGATCGATCTGCTGCGGGTCCAGTTCGGCCTGGTCGAGCGCCTTGCGCACCACTGCGGGCACGCGGGCCTTGGATTCTTCCTCGTAGACGGCGCTGCGGGCGTCGAGCCCCGGGTGTTCCAGCACTTTGTCGATCGGCTGGATCAGATGCCGCCGGACGACTCCGGTGTGTTCGATCAGCCGCAGCACCTTCTTCAGCTGCCGATGGTCGTCGTGCAGCTGCCGTGCCAGTTCGAGGGTGTCGTCCCTGGTGATGATGTACTCAGGGACTGCGATTGCCGGTTTGCACAGAACTGCCATGGGATTGCGCTCCTAGCAGACTGTGGCCCGCCCGCTGCGCTCCTGATAGCGGTGACGTACGGGGTGTTGGCGGTCCGGGGGATCCGCCGCGGTGCTGCGGTGCGCGGTGCACCACAGCCCGCTGACGGGTCCGGCGGCCCGGCCAAGGCCCCGCGAGGGGCGCAGCGAGCGGGCCTGCCGTCGAAGGATGAACTCGCCCTGTGCAGGTGGGTCATCTTGCAGCTCGGTCAGTGTGTAAGCCGATCGCCTTTGCAGGTGATCAAGCTTTACGAGCTACGGTACGGCAGTCGGGTGACGTCCGCATGCCGCTGCGGGATGCCATGGGGTCACCAGGTGACCGGCAGTGCGAGCGGATAGCGCCAGATGGAGGTCTCGTTCCAGCGCACCTCGTCGGCCGGCTTGGCCAGTTTGAGGTCCGGGAAGCGCTCCAGGAGGGTGCGCAGCGCCAGTTCCATCTCGACGAACGCGAGCGGGGCGCCCAGGCAGTGGTGCCCGCCCCAGCCGAAGGTCATGTGCTGCGGCTTCTCGCGGTCCAGGTCCAGTTCGTCGGGCCGGTCGAATTTGCGCGGGTCCCGATTGGCCGTCAGGTACGAGACATGCACAATGTCCCCCGCCCGGATCGTCACGCCGCTCAGTTCGACGTCCTCCAGAGCGACCCGGGGAATGCCCACGCCCTTGCGGAACGGGATGAACCGCAGCATCTCCTCCATCGCCGACGGCAGCCGCTCCGGGTCGGCGCGCAGTGCGGCCAGATCGTCGGGCCGGGTCAGCAGCGTGTAGGAGAGGTTGGCGATCTGGTACGTCGTGGTGTCCTGGCCGGTGATGAGCAGGACCATCGCCATCACGGTCAGTTCCCGCTCGTCGAGGATCTCGTCGCCGTCGCGCGCCGTGGCCAGGGCGCTGATCAGGTCGTCCCCCGGGTGCGCGCGGCGCCGCGCGGTCAGGTCCGCGAAGTACGCGCGCATCTCGGCCTTGGCCCGGACCGCGGCGTCCTTGTTGGAGAGGCTGGTGTTCATCATGGTGCGGGCGTAGCCGCGCAGCCGTCCGCGGTCGTCCTCGGGGATGTCGAGGACCTCGCAGATGGTGGTCAGCGGCAGCGGGCTCGCGAGGTTCTCCATCAGATCGCCCGGAGGGCCCTGCTCGGCCATCGCCGACAGCAGTTCGTCGACGACTCCCTGGGTACGGGCCCGCATCCGTTCGACGTGACGGGGGGCGAACGCCTTGGAGACCAGGCTGCGCAGCCGGCTGCTGGCGGGCGGGTCCATGACGTTGATGGCCTCGTCCTGGACGATCGGCTCGGGGGTCATCCGGGGGAAGTCCCGGCCGACGACGCCGTGCCGACTGAAGCGGCGGTCGGTGGTCACGGTGCGTACGTCGTCGTACCGGGTGACCAGCCAGGCTTCTCCCTCCCCGTAGGGCAGCTTGATACGGGCCACCGGTTCCTCGGTCAGCAGGCGCTTGAGCGTGGGATCGAACTCAAGGGCCTCGGCGTAGTCGAAGGGGCAGTTCCAGACGTTCGGGCCGGATTCCATGCTGAGCTCCCGAAGGTGGGGGGTTTGAGCGGGAACGCCCGCCTGCGCGCGGGCAGGCCGGGCGTGGTGGGCGGCGGCGCGCGTCGGCCTGTGACCGCACGGGCGCCTTGTCGTCGCTCGCAAGCATGCTAGCCAGGCGTCCGCGGCGCGGCCCGGCCGTCGGCCCGGGGGCGGGCGGGAAACGCGAGGTCGCCAGGGCCGTCGGCGGCGGGGTACGGCACGGCGCGGGCACCGGGAGCATTACGCCGATCGGGTGGTTTCCCGTACCGGTTTCCGCCGCACGGCCGCTCCCCCGTGGGCCGTCGCCACCCCGGCCGCCGTTCCCCCCGTTCGGCCGCGCCCCGGTCTGCCCCGGCAGCGTCCGGGTACAAGGTGCCGCATGCGACACACCCTGCCTCACCTCGACCGGCTGGTCTTCGTCCATATCGCCTCCCGCGAGTGGCCCGGCGCCCGGAGCGTGCTGCCGCGGCTGTCGCGCAGCGCCAACCACGGGCTGCTGTGGTGCGGCATCGCGGCGGGCGCCGCCGCTCTGGGCGGCAGGCCCGGCCGCCGGGCGGCGCTGCGCGGGCTGGCGTCGCTGGCGGTGGCGTCGGCGGCGGTGAACACCCTCGGCAAGCGCTCCGTGCGGCGCGCGCGGCCGCTGCTGGACGCGGTGCCGGTGGTACGGCGACTGCACCGCCAGCCGTTCACCTCCTCCTTCCCGTCCGGGCATGCGGCCTCGGCGGTGGCCTTCGCCACCGGTGTCGGCTTCGAGAAGCCGTGGTGGGGGCTGGCGCTGGCACCGGTCGCGGCGTCGGTGGCGTTCTCCCGTATCTATACGGGGGTGCACTATCCGGGCGATGTGCTGGCGGGGGCGGCACTGGGCGCCGGGGCCGCCTTCGCCGTACGGGGCCTGGCGCCGACCCGCGCACAGCTGGCTCCGCCCGCCCGCCCGCGCGCCGACGCTCCCGCGCTGCCCGGGGGGCGCGGGCTGGTGGTGGTCGCCAACCTGGGATCGGGGCAGCGCGCCGGGGCGCACGTCGACCGGACCCAGGAGCTGCGCCGGGTGCTGCCGCATGCCGAGGTCGTCCCGTACGGCGGCCCCCGGGCGCGGACCTCGCGAGGCGCTGCGGCGGGCACGCTGACGGCGGCGCTGGAGGATGCCGCGCGACGGGCCGGGGTGCGCGGCGGGGCGCTCGGGGTGCTCGGCGGGGACGGCACCGTCAATGCGGCGGCCACGGTCGCCGTACGGTACGGGCTGCCGCTGGCGGTGCTGCCCGGCGGCACCCACAACCACTTCGCCCATGACCTGGGTATCGAGACCGCTGCGGATGCGGCGCGCGCCGTGGAGAGCGGGGAGGCGGTCGCCGTCGATCTGGCGCGTTTCGGGGCCGGGCCGGACCGGGCGGGCCGGTATGTCCTCAACACCTTTTCCCTGGGGGTGTATCCGGAGCTGGTGCGGATCCGCGAACGGTGGGCGCGGCGGATCGGGGCCTGGCCCGCGGGGGTGCTCGCGGCGTGGGAAGTGCTGCGTACCGCCGAGCCGTTGACGGTCGAGGTCAACGGCACCCGGCGCGCGGTGTGGCTGCTGTTCGCCGGCAACTGCCGGTACCGGGGGCTGGGGCTGACGCCGGTGCGGCGGCACGATCTGGCGGACGGGGTGCTCGACGTACGGGTGGTGCACGGCGGCCGGCTGGCCCGCACCCGGCTGCTCGCCGCGGCCCTGACCGGCAGTCCGCACACCTCCCCGGTCCTCGGCGAGGCCCGGCTGCGCACCCTCCGGCTGAGCGGTCTGCCGACCGGTACGTCCCTCGCCGTCGACGGTGAAGTCACCACGTGGGAGGGCGAGTTGACGTTGGAGAAGGCGAACGAGGCGCTGACGGTCTACCGCCTGCCGTACGCCTGACGCGCTCTCACCTCGCTCGCATGTTGAGACGGGACTCTCATGATGCGAGATCGTGCGTACGGTGTGATCAGTTGCCCGGTTACCCGGAAGGAGCCGACCATGCCGCAGGAGTCCGCCGTCTACACCCACGGCCACCACGAGTCCGTTCTGCGCTCCCACACCTGGCGCACCGCCGCCAACTCGGCGGCCTATCTCCTGGATTCGCTGCGGCCGCAGATGCACGTCCTGGACATCGGCTGCGGTCCGGGCACCATCACCGCCGATCTGGCCGCGCTGGTGCCCGACGGGCGGGTCACCGGCCTGGAACACGCACCCGAGGTACTGGAGCAGGCCCGCGCCACGGCCGCCGCACGCGGGCTGACGAACATCGACTTCGCGGTCGGCGATGTCCACGCACTGGACTACCCGGACGACACGTTCTGCGTGGTGCACGCCCATCAGGTCCTGCAACACGTGGGCGATCCCGTCCAGGCGCTGCGCGAGATGCGCCGGGTCACCAAACCCGGCGGAATCGTCGCCGTCCGCGACTCGGACTACTCGGGCATGATCTGGTACCCGCAGGTCCCGGGGATGGACGACTGGCAGCGGCTGTACCTGCGGGTGGCCCGCGCCAACGGCGGCGAACCGGACGCCGGACGCCGGCTGCACGCCTGGGCCCGCCAGGCCGGTTTCGTCCCGTCCACCCTCACCGCGACGGCCGCCACCTGGTGCTACCACACCCCCGAGGAACGGGCCTGGTGGAGCGAGCTGTGGGCGGACCGTACGGTCTCGTCGGTGTACGCACGGCTGGCGGTGGACGGCGGACACGCCACCCCCGAGGAGCTGGCCGCGATCGCGGGGGCGTGGCGGGAGTGGGGCGCCGACGAGGACGGCTGGTTCGCCATCCTGCACGGCGAGATCCTCTGCCGGGTGTGACCACCGTGCGCGCAGGGAAGGCACCCAACTAGGCTGCCCCGTATGGACATTCTGGGGACCTCACTGCGGGTATGCGTCGGCGACCTCGATGCGGCGATCGGCGTCTATGAACGGCTCACCGGCGCCGAGGCCATTCGTTTTCAGCGCGGTGGTGTGGCCGTCGCGGCCGTCGGGTGCTTCTTCCTGATGAGCGGCCCCGAGGCGGAGTTGTCGGTGCTGCGGAAGATCACGGCGACCCTCGCCGTGAAGGACGTGGACGAGGCGGTCGCCGATCTGACGGCGGTCGGCGCGGACATCATCGCCGGTCCGCTGCCGACGCCGATCGGCCGCAATCTCGTCGCCCGCCATCCGGACGGCTCGGTCTTCGAGTACGTCGACCGGAAGCAGGATCAGGATGGCGGGCAGCGGGTGGGGTAGGCGCCGGGCCGACCGGCCGACGGTCCGTCAGGAAGAGACCTCCAGCACGATCTTGCCGCGGGAGCGTCCGGACATACTGCGCTTGACCGCCTCGGCCGCCTCGGCCAGCGGGAACGCCGCCTCCACCGGGACGGTGAGCTTGCCGGCCTCCGCGAGATCGGCGAGCGCCGTCAGATCGGCGGTGTCCGGGCGCACCCACACCATATGGCCGCCCTTCTGCTGGACCTCGCCGTCGGCGATGGACGCCAGCCGGCCGCGGTCCTTGAGCAGCTCCTGCGAGACGTCCAGGACGCCGTTGCCGACGAAGTCCAGCGCCACGTCCACACCCTCGGGCGCCAGCGCCCGGACCCGCTCGGCGAGTCCGTCACCGTACGTCACCGGTTCGGCGCCCAGGGAGCGCAGGAAATCGTGGTTGCGCTCGCTGGCCGTGCCGATCACGCGTACGCCCCGGGCCACCGCGATCTGTACGGCGAGCGAGCCGACGCCGCCCGCGGCGGCGTGCACCAGCGCGGTCTCGCCCCGCTTCGTCCCGACCCGCTCGATGGCCTGATAGGCCGTCAGCCCGGCCAGCGGCAGCCCCGCGGCCTGCTGCCAGCTGAGCGCGGCGGGCTTGCGGGCCAGGGTCCGCACCGGGGCCGCGACCAGCTCGGCGTAGGTGCCGTGCTGCACCTCGTCCTTGCGGACATAGCCGATGACCTCGTCACCGACCGCGTACTCGGCCGCGTCCACGCCGACCGCCTCGACCACGCCCGCCACGTCCCAGCCGGGGATGAGCGGGAAGTGGGCGTACATCATCGCGTCCAGATAGCCGCCGACGATCTTCCAGTCCACGGGATTGACGCCGGCGGCTCTGACCCGGATCAGGACCGAGTCGGGACCCACCTTCGGATCGGGCTGGTCGGTGTATTCGAGGACCGAGGGGCCGCCGTAGCTGTTCACGCTGATTGCCTTCATGAACGGTCACAACGCGTGACGGCCAGGGATCATTCCGCGGGGCCGGGAAAAATCTCCGAATGGCCTAGGGATCACGGGGGGCGGCGGAATCACCGCCCCCCACCGGGCCTCCCCGGCCCCTCCCCCGCCTCACACCGGCCGCATCCGGAACTCGTAGCGCTCCGGGAGGGGGTGTTGGGTGCGGGCCTCGGCGCGTACGGCGTCGGTGACCGGGCCGGTGCCGGCGATGAGGCGTTCGGTGAGGGTGTACCAGGTGTCGCTGAGGGTCTCCTCGCCCTCGCGCAGGTCGGGGATCTCGAAGCCGGCCTCGAACACCGCGCGGGCCGCGGCCGGTTCGCCCTGAGCAATCAGGACCTGGGCGGTCAGCAGGCGGAAGCGGCCGTCGGCCAGGTCCTCCTGGCGCAGATGGGCCAGCAGATCGCACGCCTCCTCGGCGCGGTCCACGGCGAGCAGCGCCGGGACCGCCTCCCGGGCGAGCGCGGGCAGCACCGCCCGCCAGGCACGCGCGGAGGCGTCGTCGGACGCCAGCGTCTCGGCGAAGCGGGCCGCGCAGCCGAACGCCTCGGCGTACCGGTCGGCGGCCCGTACCGCCTCGCCCGACTCGGCCTCGGCGACCGCCAGGCAGTACAGCGGCAGCGCGTCCAGCGACAGCCGGCCGCCGCCGGCCGCCAGCGCGCGCTCCCAGCTGCGGACGGCCTGCGCGCGGTCGCCGGCATGCCACTGGGCCAGGCCCAGGTGGTAGTCCGTGGCCGGACCCGGCAGCGCGGATTCCAGCAGATCGCGCCAGGCGGGGGCGACCAGCGCCGGGCCGGGTACGGGCCCTTCTGGCGGCAGATCGCCGGTTTCGAGGAGGGTCAGCCAGGGCCGCTGGGCCGGTCCGAGGGTCGCCGTGTCGAACGGGGTGCCCGGCAGGTCGAATCCGGCGCGGGCGATTTCGAGGGCGCCCCAGCCGGAGCCGGTGGCCAGCGCCTCCTTCGGTTCGTGGTCGGCGTAGGGGCGCCAGGCGGCGTAGGCGGCCTCGACGTCGGCCCGCGGCAGCGCCGCCTCCAGCCGCGCGGCGACCTCACCGCGCGCCGCGCCCCAGTCGTCCCCGTGCACGGTGGCCGCATCGGCGGCCAGCGGTCCGTACGCCTCCAGCCACGCGAACTCGCCGCCCGCGTCGAGCGGTAGGTGCTCCAGCTGCGTACGGGCCAGACCGGCCTGGATCTCGGCATAACCGCCGGTGCCCGGTTCGGTGAGCCACGCCTGCCAGCGCCGCCCGGCCCGCCCGGCGCCCCACAGGAACAGCTTGCGGCCGCGCAGGGTGTCGGTGGAGGTCTGGACGAGGCCGTGGCCCTCGGCGTCGAGGGAGGCGATCCACCGGCGGGGGCCGTCGGGGACGTCGTAGAAGTAGTCGGCGGGGATCTCGCTGCGCAGGGGGTAGGTCCGGTCGGCGCCGTCCGCCACCGGGACCGGGACGCGGCGCAGGGTGCGGTCGTAACCGAACTGCCAGGCGGCGTCGGCGGGGGCCAGGACGCGGGTCTGCGCGCCCTCGGGGACGGCGGTGTTGGACCACCAGTAGACGGGGACGGTGTGGTGGTGCGGATTGCGGATCCGTACGCCGACGTGCAGGAAGTCGGAGCCCTCGGGCAGCCACAGGTCCACCTGGAACGGCAGATCGCGCAGTCGCTCCCACTCCCACAGGCGCAGCATCTCCCCGCCGTCCGGCGCCGGGACGCGGGCGGCGTGCAGCGGGGCGCAGGAGAGGGTGGTGTGGCCGGTGGCGCCGATGTTCCATTCGATGCCGCCGGAGAACCAGGCACCGTTGAGGGCGAAGTTGGCGGGCTGCAACACCGGGTTGCGGTAGAGGAGTTCGCGGCCGGTCGGCTTGTGGTGCAGGGAGTACACCCGGCCGCCGAGACCGGGCAGGACAGTGGCGCGCAGCCGGTCGTTCTCGAGGACCAGCCCGTCGACGTCGGTGCTGCGGCGGTCGCGCCCGTAACCGTCGCGCAGCCGGGTGGGCAGGATCGAGCGCAGCGGGCCGTAGCCGATCTGGCGGGCCATGTCGGCGGGCAGTCCGGCGTCCTCGGGGATCTCGATACGGTGCAGGTCGGGGCCCGTGCGCAGGGCCGGGAGCGGGTTGTCCGGGCCGATGGGGGCGGCGGGAAGGGTCAGGGTGGTGCGTCGCACACTCGTGGCCACGGCTGCCTCGCAGGGTTGGACCGGGCCACCTCGGCTCCGGCGGCCTCCTGTTGACCATGGAACCTCGTCAGCGCCCTTCTGGACAGGGCTTCTTGCGGCGGACGGGGTCAGGGTTACGCAAAGACGGCGCGTGTGCTCCTACGCCCCGGCGGTCGGCGGCTCGTTGAAGCGCAGCCGGTTGCCGAACGGGTCGATGAGGGTGAGCGAGCGGCCGGTCTCATCCTCCTCCAGGCCGGGCCGCAGATACGGGTAGTCCTTCGCAGCCAGCTCGGCATGCAGCTCGCGCACCCCGGTCAGTTCCGTGAAGAGCGTGGAGCCGGGTGTGGCGTCCCCGTGGTGCTCGGAGAGGTGCAGGACCAGGGCGCCGCGGGAGACCTGGAGATAGCGCGGCGTACCGGGTTCGAAACAGTGCTCCCAGTCGACGGTGCAGCCGAGGTAGTCGACGTAGAACTCCCGGGCCTTGGCGAGGTCGAAGATCCGGAAGACGGGCACCGAACGGCCGAAGACGGGCCGTTGGACCGCGTCGTGGGTGAGCGCCCAGCGTTCGTGGTCGCGCCATCCGCCGTCGATGAAGAGGAGGTCCGGGGAGTAGCCCTCGCGGCGGAATCCGGCCCGCTGCACCAGAGCGAGGGAGGCGGCGTTGGCCGGCTGGATGTTGACCTCCAGACGGTGCAGGCCCAGCACCTCGAAGGCGTGGCGCAGGACGAGCCGCAGGCCCTCGCTCATCAGACCGCGCCCGGCGGCGTGGGCGAAGGCGCCGTAGCCGATGGCGCCGCTGCGGAAGGCGCCGTGCACGATGTTGTTGATCGTCAGATAGCCCGCGATCTTGCCGCTGTCCAGCTCGCAGAACAAGAAGCCCTCGCGCAGCGGCTCCTGGAGCCGCGCCAGGTAGGAGGCGTAGTCGGCGTCGGTGGCGGGCGGGGCGAGCCAGGGGCGGTGCAGCTCGGTGCTCTCCCGCGCCCGGGCGGTGAACTCGTCCCGGTCGGCGGCAGTGAAGGGGCGGATGCCGATCCGGGGGCCGCGGGCGAGGTAGGGGGCGTTCGGACGGTCGGGGTCGTTCCGGTGGTCGCGGTCGTTGGACGTCATCAGCTTTCCTTCGTGGATACGCCCGGCTTTGGCCGGGTGGGGAAACGAAGCTCCCGTGTGAGCGGGGCGGGGAATACCGATGCGCCGCCTGGGCGGATCGGCGTCCATCCGCAACGGTGGTGAGGCAGCCCGCACAGGGCAGGAGCTCTCAACTGTCAGACCCCCCGGGTAGGTTGATGGTCATGATGACGGAAGCGCAGACGACAGGTGACGGGCATGCCCGCTACACCTACCGCATGCGTGTGTCGTCGTCGGCCCGTGCCGCGCTGGAAGCGGAGTGGACGCGGTGTCGGTGGGTGTGGAATGAGTGCGTGGCCAAGTCGAAGGCCGTGTACGCGCACAACAAGGCCACCGGCGAGAAGGAGACGTGCGGTCCGGTGCAGCTCGCCGCGATGCTGACCGAGGCGCGTGCCCGTACGGAGTGGCTGCGTGAGGGCGCGTGCGTTCCTCAGCAGCAGCTGATACGCGACTTCGGCAAGTCCCGCGCCAAAGCGCTCAAGGACATCAAGGCCCGGTTTCCTGTGCGGCAGCGCGCCGGGATGCCGAAGTACAAGAAGAAGCGCGAAGCGCTCCCCACCCTCGAATACACCCGGCGCGGATTCCGCTTGAAGGACGGGCGCCTGCACCTGGCGGGCGGCATCGCGGTAACCGTGGTGTGGTCGCGGGAGCTGCCCAAGACCCCGTCCAGCGTGCGCGTCTACCGCGACAGCATCGGACACTGGTACGCGTCCTTCGTCGTAGCCACCAACACCGAGACGCTTCCGGAAACGGGTGCGGTGATCGGCATCGACTGGGGCGTGAAGGAAACCGCGACCACCACATCCGACGCCCACGACCTCCCCCACCCGCAGCACGGAAAGAACGCTGCGCAGCGCCTCGCGCACTACCAGCGGATGATGGCGCGCAGGAAGCCCAAGCGCGGCCAGACCGGATCGAAGGGCTACCAGGAAGCGAAGCATCACGCGGCCAAGCTGCAGAAGAAGGTGTCCCGGCAGCGTCAGGACACTGCCCGCAAGTGGGCCAAGCGCGTTGTCCGTGACCATGACGCGTTGGCGGTCGAGGACTTCAAGCCGAAATTCCTCGCCAAGTCCTCGATGGCCCGTAAGGCCGCTGACGCCGCGATCGGCGCGACCAAGGCGGCGCTGGTCGAGATGGCCCGCAAGCACGGCAGGGCCGTGCATCTGGTCCACCCCGCGCACACCACGATGGACTGTGCGCAGTGCGGAGCGAGAACCAAGCACGCACTACCTCTCTCGGAACGAACATATACGTGCACCGCGTGCGGAGCGGTCTCGCCCAGAGACAAGAACTCCGCCCGCGTGATGCTCGTCCGGGCTGGTCTTCAACCCGGCTGGTGCTGATCGTGTAAGACCTGTCGGCCCGCCGGACCGCAGGCGACGTGAGCCAGGAATCCCCCTCGCCCGCGAGGGGGAGGTGTCAACGGGAGATCGTACGGAACCGGGGCGGCGGGCCGGTGGTCGGGCCCGGCCACCGGCCCCGGCGTGGCGGGGCGGCGCGCCGGGAGCGCCGCTGCCCTTCGCCCCGCCTCCGCTATCCTCCCGTCCGCGCCCGCTCCCGCTCCCCCGCGCCCGGCACGGCCAGCGCCAGCCGGCGGTGCGTACGGCGCAGCATCAGACGGGCCATCGCGGGGTGGAGGTGGCGGATGAGGGCGAGGTAGGCGCGGCCGCCGAGGTGGTGGGTGTGGACGACCGTGCTCAGCGTGACATGGCCGTTCGCGAGGAGGAGCGAGGCGCGGAAGTCCAGGTGCCGGGCATCCTTCCCCAGGAGCAGTTCCCGGTCCGTCCGGCCCCTGGCGGGGAAGCCGCGCAGTACGCCCTCCCAGGCGGCCGGATCGGTGGGCATACCGGGCGGCAGCTCCATCTGCCAGGCGTCCTGGAAGTCCGTACGGGAGAAGGCACTCCGTGCCAGTTGGGCTTCGACGGAGAGCGCAACGGCCTTCGGGCGCTCCCACGCCAGGCGACGGAAGAGGCGGACGCGGGGCGAGGGGCGGACGGGGTGACGGACGTGTCCGGTGGCCGCCCGCTCGATGTTGTCGAGGAGCTCCTCGACGACCGTGCGGTGGACGGCGCCCACCGCCGCGTACCACAACAGCTTGCGCCGACCGTGCAGTTGTCTGTCCAGGACGTGCTCGACGCGGCAGCTGTCCGGGCCCACGGGGTGCACGGTGACCTCGTGGAATCCGGCCGGGCCGGGGGTGAAGTCGAAGCGGATACGGCGCCCGGGTTCATGGGCCGCGACGCGGTAGCGGACGAAGCCGTGGCCGCCGTCGGCACCGACGCCCAGCGGCCGGTCGAAGCGCATCGGCGGCCAGGCGGGCACCGGGAAGACGGGATCCGGGTCGCCGCCCAGCCGGTCGATCAGGGCGCCGACGGTGTCGGCCGGGGCGGCGACGGTGCGGGTGTGCACATCGCGGATGGTGCGGTTGCGCACCTCACGAGCGGTGCGGCTCGGGTCATCAACGGGGTTTCGCCTGGAGCTACTTGATCGCATCCGGCACCTCCATACGGCAGCGTATGTTTGACCGTACGGTAGCGTATGGTCATGGCACAACGACGAGCGGGGCATCCGAAGACGGGACATCCGAAGGCGGGACATCCGAAGGCGGGACATCCGAAAAACGCCGGCACACGGCAGCGGCTGACCGCACAGGACTGGGCCGATGCCGCACTGGCGGCCATCGGCGAGGGCGGTCTCGCGGCGGTGGCCGTCGAACCGCTGGCGGCCCGGCTCGGCACCACGAAAGGCAGCTTCTACTGGCACTTCGCGAGCCGGGACGCCCTCATCGAGGCCGCCCTGGAGCGCTGGGCCGAGGTCGCCACGGAGGCCGTGATCGCCGAGACGGAGGCGGAACCCGACCCCGAACTCCGGCTGCGCGCCCTGCTGCTGCGGGCCACCGACGCGGCCCTCACCGACCCCTTGGGAATGTCGCTGCTGGCCACCGCCGCCGACCCCCGGGTGGCGGCCGCGCTCGCCCGGGTCACCGAGCGGCGGATCGGCTATGTCTCCGCGCTCTTCGCCGAGTTGGGCTTTCCGCAGACCGAGGCGCGGCGCCGCGGACTGCTCGCGTACACCGCGCATCTCGGCCACGCCCAGCTC
The DNA here is from genome assembly GCF_000935125.1 of Streptomyces natalensis ATCC 27448. GTDB lineage: Bacteria > Actinomycetota > Actinomycetes > Streptomycetales > Streptomycetaceae > Streptomyces > Streptomyces natalensis. The sequence continues at coordinate 547,208 of NZ_JRKI01000034.1, forward strand.
GGCCATGCGGCCCCCCAGGCGCTGCCCACCGGGGCGGACCGTACCCGCTATCTGGAGTCGGTGATCGACACGTTGCTGCACCGGGGGTGACGAGGAGCCGACGGGCGGCCGGCAGGTGGCCAACCGCCCGGCGACCGGCCGATATCGCGGGGCCCCACCTTTGCTTAACTCCCCTGCAAAACGGCCCGAGTTGGCCGAACTAGGTCTAGCCATACACCGTACAGAGGCATGAAGTGGGAATTGACGGGCGAAGCTCCATCCCGCCCGTCCTGTCCATCCCGCCACACGAGCACCTCAAACCCCTTGTATGGGAGGCAGTTCGATGACCGAAGTACCGACCGCGGCGCCCTTCGCGGCGCCGTCCCGGGCGCCGTCCGAGGCGATCGTCTTCCCTCAGGACCGCTCCTGTCCCTACCACCCGCCGACCGGCTACCGGCCGCTGAGCGGACAGGGTCCCCTCACCCGGGTCGCCTTCTACGACGGCCGCCAGGTATGGGCGGTGACCGGCCACGCCGAGGCGCGGGCGCTGCTGACCGACCGCCGGCTCTCGTCCGACCGCCAGAACCCGGCGTTCCCCATTCCCATCGAGCGCCTGGAGGCGATCCGGCGGGTGCGGACCCCGCTGATCGGCGTGGACGACCCGGAGCACAACACTCAGCGCCGGATGCTGATCCCCAGCTTCAGCGTCAAACGGACCGCCGCCATGCGGCCGGACATCCAGCGGATCGTCGACGGTCTGCTGGACCGGATGCTGGCCCAGGGCCCGCCCGCCGAGCTGGTATCCGCATTCGCCCTCCCCGTTCCCTCGATGGTGATCTGCGCGCTGCTCGGCATCCCGTACGGCGACCACGAGTTCTTCGAGGAGCAGTCGCGCCGGATCCTGCGCGGCCCGACGAGCGAGGAGTCGGAGCAGGCACGCCTCCGACTTGAGGAGTACCTCACCGAGCTGATCGCCCGTAAGGAGCGCGAGCCGGGTGACGGGCTGCTCGACGAACTGATCGCCGACCGGCTGAAGGAGGGCTCCCTCGCACACCGGGAACTGGTCCGGCTGGCCATGATCCTGCTGGTCGCGGGCCATGAGACCACGGCCAATATGATCTCGCTGGGCACCTTCACGCTGCTCGAACACCCCGAGCGGCTCGCCCGGTTGCGGGAGCGGCCGGAGCAGATACCGGCCGCCGTCGAGGAGCTGCTGCGGTTCCTGTCCATCGCGGACGGGCTGGTACGGGTGGCAACGGAGGACATCGAGATCGGCGGCGTGACCATTCGCGCCGATGACGGGGTGCTGTTCCCCACCTCCCTGATCAACCGGGACGCCACCGCGTATCCGGAGCCGGACGCCCTGGACTGGGACCGTTCCGCGCGCCACCATGTGGCCTTCGGTTTCGGCGTGCACCAGTGCCTGGGCCAGAATCTCGCCCGCGCGGAGATGGAGATCGCGCTGGGCTCGCTGTTCACCAGGATCCCGGATCTGCGGCTCGCCGCGCCGGCCGCCGAGATCCCGTTCAAACCCGGCGATACCCTGCAAGGCATGATCGAACTGCCGGTGGCCTGGTAAGTGCCACCCACCGGTGACAGCGGACGTAACAGCGGACGAGCGAAAGGGGTCCGGTATGCGGATCGCCATTGACCAGGACGTATGCATCGGCTCCGGGCAGTGCGTCCTGACCGCGCCGAAGGTGTTCACCCAGGACGACGACGGTTTCAGCCAGGTGCTGCCCGGCAGCGAGGACGGTGCGGGCGACCCGCTCGTACGGGAGGCCGCCCGCGCCTGCCCGGTGCAGGCCATCACCGTCGAGGACGCCTGACCACGAAGGCCGTCGGGCCGTAACGACCGTCCGGCCGTCAAGACCACCCCGTCACGACGGCCGCGTGACGCGTCCCCTGACTTCTCTCCCTACGGCCCTTCATCCCAACGGCATCCGGTATCCCTACGGCATCCACCCCATCCGCTACCGCAGCGACCCCGGCTGCACCGCACTACCCCAACGCCCCCTGGGTAACGGGCAGTTCGAGGACCCCGGTGTCCTCGGGCGCGCTGGTGACCCTCACCGGCTTCACCCCGCGATTGCCTGTATACGCCGTATCGCTCGCGGCGATCACCAGGCGCAGACGGTGCCCCGGCTCGTAACGGTGCACGATGGCCGGGAGTTCCACGGTGAACTTCCGCGTCACATCGGGCACCCGGGCCGGGGCCACCAGCCGGTGCACCAGCGTCTTCGAGCCATCCGGCGCCACGTCGTAGAGCTTGGCGAAGAGCACCAGCTTGTCGGCCGCGTCGGAGGAGTTCTGCACCCTCTCGGTCCGCGGCGAGATCACCCTCAGCGACACCCTGGGCGCGCCCACCACATCGACCGGCCTCCCCTCGGCCACCGGGGCGGAGGTCCAGTCCAGATAGGTGCCCCTCCCGTCGTACGGCGCGAGGTCGGGCAGCCTGAGCAGACCGGACGCCGGGTTCTCGGAATGACTGGTGGGCAGCAGGTGGTTGCGGTAGGTGCGGCTGCCGCGCACCACCTGCGTACGGTCGTCCACGAGCCTGCCGTCACCGGAGAGATAGAGCTTCTGGCCGGCGCCCACGGGGAATCGGGGCGAGGTCGCATACGTCGGCCCGTCGGTGACCCAGTCCCGGTAGTAGGCGAAGGCCGGCCCGGTGTGCGCCCCCATCCGGTGGTGCAGATAGCGGTCGAACCAGGCCAGGATCCGCCTGCCGACGTAGCTGCTCTCCAAGTGCCCCTTGCCCAGGTCCAGTTCGCCCGGCGCCGGGTGCTCCATTCCGCCGCTGTGGCCCCAGTGCTGCCAGATCATCTTGGCCGGGGTGCCCTGGGCGGTGAGGGTGCGGTAGGTGGCGGCGGCCTCGTTGAGGTTGAAAAGGGTGTCGGCCTGGCCCTGGACCAGCAGCGTCGGGGCCTTGACCGACCGCAGATACGAGACCGGGGAGACGCTGCGCACATAGGCGAGCATGGCGGCGGTCCGCTCCGCCGGGTACCGCCCGGAATCCAGCAGCCGCTTGGTCCGACAGGCCGGCGCGACGAAGTGCAGACAGCCCGCACCGCCCCACCGCGAGGCCGCCAGGCTCGGATGGAGCAGTCCCTGCGCCTCGCCGATGAGGAAGAAGCCGTTGGTCCACTCGTACTTGTAGGCGCCGGGGACCGGTCCGGCTGCGCCCCGGATGCGGCCGGCGTTGTTGGGGTCGAGGGAGTAGGAGAGGTCGTTCCAGGTGATCAGCGGGACCAGTGCGTCGATACGGTGGTCGACGGACGCGGTCGCCATCTGGATCGCGCCGCCGTACGAGCCGCCGATCATGCCGACCCGGGGATCGCCCGTGCCGTCCTGGGTGACGTAATCGACCCGGGTACCGTCGTCGGCGGCGCGCGTGCCGGCCAGCAGATCGACCAGCCCGCTCGCGGCCCGGGCGTCGATCCTGGGGTCGTCGAGGGAGATCGGGCAGCCGCTTTTGCCGAAGCCGAGGCCGGAGTAGGCCAGGGCGACATAGCCGCGGGCCGCGAGGGCCTTGGCGATGGCGTCGGTCGAGCCGTCCGCCTTGCTGCCGCCGAAGCCGTTGGTGGTCAGGACGGCGGGCGCCGGGTGTGCGGCGTCGACGCCGGAGGGGCGGTAGAGGTCCGCGTCCAGGGTGCACGTGCGGCCGCCGGCGCGGACGGTCACCTTCAGCGCGGAGACGGCGTACGGGTCGGTGGCGGATGCGTGTACGGGGGCGGTCAGGGCGAGGGGCGCGGCGAGTGCGGTGCTTGCCAGCAGGGCGAGGGAAGTGCGGAGTACGGAGCGGGACGCGGCACGGGACACGCTGGGCACGAAGGACCTCCACAAGGACGGCCGTACCAACCAGTCGGTAGCAGCGCCTCATCGTGTGACACGAGTAACCGACGTGTCAACGACCCTGACAGGACTTCTTGATGGCACGTCAGTTCGCCGTCGTTCAGGGCGAATTCAGCAGGTCGGGGGGTATGCGCTCGTGTCGCCCGTCCGCTGCGCTTTGCCGGGGCCCCACGTTTTCGGCTTTCCCGCCGTCGCGGGTTTCTCCCCACGTTGTCGGCCGTCCCGCCGCGGTTTCTTCTCGCCGTGGCGCCTGCGGCGGGCGTTGCCGCTTGCGCGGGGCTGTTCGGCAGCGGGACCGAGCCTCCGAACTTCGTCCTGCGGCCCGGCCCCTCCCCGTTGGGGGTGGGAGAAAACCAGTGGGGGATCCGTGGGTGGTCGGGTGCCGCTTGTCCGTCGAGACATGGGAACTGGACAGAGGACGCACGCCCCCACCGGCCCCTTCCCTCCCACCCACGGGAGGGGCCGCGCCGCAGGACGGAGTCCGGAGGCGTGGTACCGCACCCGAAAACACCACGCCCGCCGCAGGCGCAACGGCGAAAAACCCCCACGGCGGGAAAGACAAAAACGTGGGGTCCAAGCCAAGCGCAGCGGACGGTCATGGGCGCAGCTCCAAGGCCGGGATGTCGTCGCGGACGAAGCCGAAGGTCTGGGAGTAGAGGGAGAGTTCCGCCTCGATGGCGCGGACGATGGTCTGGGCGCGACGGAAGCCATGCCCCTCGCCCGCGAAAGCGAGATAGGCATGCGGTATGCCGCGCCCCTCGACCGCAGCGAGGAACCGGTCGCACTGCACGGGCGGGCAGATCACATCGTCCATGCCCTGGAGCAGCAGGAACGGCGCGGTGATCCGGTCCGCGCGGTGCAGCGGCGACCGCTCGCGGTACCGCTCGGGCACCTCGGCGAACGAGCCGACCAGCGACTCCAGATACTGCGATTCGAAGTCATGGGTCTCGCCGGTGGCCCAGCCGGCCAGGTCCAGGATGGGGTAGCTGATGGTGCCGCAGGCGTAGAGGTCGGTGGTGGTGAGCGAGGCGGCGGCGGTCCAGCCGCCGGCGCTGCCGCCGCGGATCGCCAGCCGGGCGGGGTCGGCGCTGCCCTCGTCGGCCAGCGCGCGGGCGACGGCCGCGCAGTCCTCGACGTCCACCACGCCCCACTGGCCGCGCAGCCGTTCGCGGTAGTGCCTGCCGTAGCCCGTGGAACCACCGTAGTTGACCACGGCGACGCCGATGCCGCGGGAGGTGAAATAGGCCAGCTCCAGATCGAGCACCAGAGGGGAGTGGCCGGTCGGGCCGCCGTGCACCCACACCACATAGGGCGGCAACTCGCCCTCGGGGGACGCGTATTGGGGGTGGTGCGGCGGATAGACATGGGCGTGGACGTCGCGCCCGTCGGGGCCCGCGAAGGTGCGGGTCTGCGGCTGCGGATAGTAGGCAGGGTCCACGACGTCGGTGTGTTCGGCGGCGAGGGGCCGGGCGCGTCCGGTGCAGGTGTCCAGCTCGACGATTTCGTAGGAGCGGTGCGGCCCGGCGGCGATGCCGATGACGCGGCTGCCGTGGACGGCGAGGGCGGGGGCCCATTCCGTCCAGGGGCCCGCCGCGTCCACCAGCTCTCCCGAGACGGGGTCGAGGATGCCGAGGACGGTGGTGCCGTGGCCGTGGAGGACGGCCAGGGTGCCGTTGTCCAGCGGCAGGAACCAGCGCTGCCCGAGGGTCCACAGCGGGCCGCCGAACTCCTCCTCCCGGGCCGGGCACAGGCCCCGGCTCGCCACCACGCCGTCCGACTGCGCGTCCGGGTCGAGGCGCTGGAGCTCCCACCAGCCGCTGAGGTCGGAGGCGAACAGCAGCGAGCCGTCGGCGGCCCACTCGATCTGTGCGACGGACTCGCCGCTCTCGCCGCCGCCGGGCGCGGTCGGGCCGAGGTCGCCGACGAGCGGCCGGACATCGGCGAACTCCCCCTTGGCGGTGATCTCGGCCAGCATCACCAGCGTCCCGTCCCAGGGCATCTGGGGGTGGTCCCAGGCGATCCAGGCCGCCCGCCGCCCGTCCGGGGAGATCCGCGGGCCGGTGACGAACCGGTGCCGGGCATCGCTCAACTCCCGTACGGAAGCGCGGTGTTGGGCGGCCGATCCATCCAGCGGTACGGCGGCGATCACCCGGCGCACATCCGTCGGCCGCGCGCCGGTGAACTCCTCCAGGACGCACCACACCTCGCCGAGCTCCGGGCGCAGCACCGGGTCCGCCCAGCGCAGTCCGCCGCCGACCGCGGAGACGGGGGTCAGCGGGCGCGGGGGGACGCCGCTGTCCGGCTCGTAGGCATACAGCCGCTGGTCGGCGAAGTTGCTGAAGACCAGGAGGGGGCCGCGCTCGGTGACCGTACCGGCCCAGGGCTGACCGCCGTACTCCATCACCCGGCTGCGGACGTTCCACGGTCCGGGCAGCGGCGACTCCACGGTGCCGTCCGCCCGTCGGCGCATCAGCGCGCGGCGGCCGCCCTCGGCGGGCCGGGGCTCGGTCCACCAGATCTCGTCGCCGACCACACCGACGAACGTCGGCCGGCCGTCATGGGACGCCACCGTCCGGGCGTCGATCGGCGACGGCCAGGCGCCGTGGGGGGCCGTGGTCACCATGCTGCTGTTCCTCCTTCACCCGGCACCGCGTGGGTGCCGCTGTACGGTCCTGCCGCTCCGCCTGCCCGCGGACACGCCCCGGGGCCTGTCCCCGATTCCGTCCCCGGTCCTGTCCCGGATCCTGTCCTAAGCCCGTCTCAGGAAATCGTCCAGGACCCGGACGCCGAAGTGCAGAGCCTCCACCGGCACCCGTTCGTCCACGCCGTGGAACAGCGCCTGATAGTCGAATTCCGGGGGCAGCTTGAGCGGCGAGAAGCCGTAGCCTGCGATGCCCAGCCGGGAGAACTGCTTGGCGTCCGTGCCCCCGGACATGCAGTACGGGACGACATGGCCCTGCGGGTCGAACCGCTCGACCGAGGCCCGCATCGCCGCATACGTCGGGGACTCCAGCGGCGCCTCCAGCGCGACCTCGCCGTGGTGGTAGTCCCAGGTCACCTCGGCTCCGGTGAGGGTGTCCATGGTGGTACGGAACTCCGACTCGCCGCCGGGGACGACCCGGCCGTCCACATAGGCGACCGCGCTGCCCGGGATCACATTGACCTTGTAACCGGCGTCCAGCATCGTCGGGTTGGCGCTGTTGCGGACCGTGGGCTCGACCAGTTTGGCGCACGGGCCGAGCTTGGCCAGCAGCGCATCGACGTCGAAGTCGGGCGCGGCGACATCGACGTCGAGATCGTGCAGGGCGGCCAGTTCGCGCAGCGCGGCGCGCACGGTCGGGGTGAGCCGGACCGGCCATTCGTACGCGCCGATCCGGGCGACCGCGGCGGCCAGCCGGCTGACGGCATTGGCGCGGTTGACCTTCGAGCCGTGGCCCGCCTGCCCGCGCGCGGTCAGCTTCAGCCAGGCCGTCCCCCGCTCCCCCGCCGCGATCGGGTACAGCCGCATGCCGCCGCCCGCGTGGAAGGTGAAGGCCCCGGACTCGCCGATGCCCTCCGTGCAGCCCTCGAAGAGGTCGGCGTGATGGTCGGCCAGGAAGCCCGAGCCGTCGTGTGCGCTGGCCTCCTCGTCGGCGGTGAAGGCCAGCACGATGTCGCGCCGCGGCCGGACGCCGGCCCGCGCCCACCGGCGGGCGACCGCCAGCACCATGGCGTCCATGTTCTTCATGTCGACCGCGCCGCGGCCCCAGACCACGCCCTCGCGCACCTCCCCGGAGAACGGGTGCACGCTCCAGTCGGCGGGCTCGGCGGGCACCACGTCCAGATGGCCGTGCACCAGCAGGGCCGCGGCCCCGGGGTCCGTGCCGGCGATCCGGGCGACGACGTTCGTACGGCCCTTGGTGCGCTCCAGCAGCGTCGGTTCGAGCCCGGCGTCGGCCAGCCGCTCGGCGACGTACTCGGCGGCCGGGCGCTCCTGGCAGGCTCCGTCACCGGCGTTGCCGGTATCGATACGGATCAGCTCGGAGGTGAAGCGGACCACTTCGTCCAGGGCCTGCTGGTCGACGGGCGCGACGGCATCGGCGGCCCGGGCGGGGCCGACGACCCTGGCGGACCCGGCCGTTTCGGGGACGCCGACGGGTCCGGCGCGGTCCCCCTGCTGCTCAGCCATATTGTTCCTCCACGGCGGAAGAGACGACGGTGGTGACCGCCTTGAAGCACCGGATGGCTTCATACATGTCCTGACTGGTATACGCGACGCGGCGCTCTCCGCTGCGCTCCACGCCGGGCACGCACGTCGCCGCGCCCACCAGATGCTCGGCGTCGAATTCCATCTCGACGCCATGCGGCCCGCGCCGCACCGGCTCGCGCCGCCCCGCCAGCGCCGTCCCCGTCTTCGCCGCGGCCCGGATGTCGGCGGCCGTACGGGCCGGGGGCCGGCACACCGCGGCGTACCGCGACACATAGTCCTTGACCGCCACCCCCGGCGCGTCCGGCGCATACCCCAGGGCGTCCTGACACGTCCGGTCATCGCCCGTGACCAGCACGACAGGCACGCCGTACTCGGCCACCACAAGGGAGTTGAGATACCCCTCGCTGGCCCGGGTGCCGTCGACCCAGACCCCGGTGAGGGTGTTGGCCAGATAGGTGTGCGCCAGGACGCCTTCGGTACCCGCGCCGGTGTGGTAGCCGACGAAGGCGATGCCGTCCACGTCACCGTGCTGGACGCCCTCGACCATGCTCAGCGACTTGTGCCGCCCCGTCAGCATCTGTGCCCGCTCGTCGAGCTGCTCCAGCAGCAGATTGCGCATCGTCCAGTGCGCTTCATTGACGAGCACCTCATCGGCCCCGCCCTCGAAGAACCCGGCGATCGCCGCATTCACATCGGAGGTGAACATATGCCGGCAGCGCTCCCACTGCGGCGTCCCAGGCAGCACATCCGCGGGCCAGGTAACGCCCGTTGCGCCTTCCATGTCCGCGCTGATCAGGATCTTCATGCCTCGTCACGTTACGCGGCCCCGAACACCCCGGCCAGACCTGTGGATAACGCCGGAGGTCCAGACCACCGGAGGTCTACCCGGGTGGCGCAGCGATGCCCGCCCGGGGTGGCGCCGACCGCGTGCCCGCAACCGGCCGACGGCTCCTACCCCGCAGCGATGGCCCGGAGTGCCGCCAGATGGCGCTCGTAGACGGCCCGTCCTTCACAGGTCAGCGAGAGCCAGGTACGCGGGCGCCGTCCGACCCGGCCCTTTTCGACGTGCACCCAGCCCGCCTCCTCCAGCAGCGACACCTGCTTGGAGAGGGCCGAGTCGGTGACCTCGACCAGATCGCGCACGAAGCCGAACTCGGCCTTGTCCACCGGCGCCAGGGCCGCCGCCACCGACAGGCGCACGGGCGCGTTGAGCAGGGGCGCGAGGTCGTGCCGGGGATGGTTCCCCGCCTGCGGCCCGTCGGAGTTCCGCTCGCCGGTCACGCCACCTGCCTCCGCTCCAGCCAGGCACCCGTGACGAGCGGCAGCGCGCACGCCGCGGCGGCCACGGCCGCGAAGGCCGGGCTGTCGGTGAAGGCCGTGTTCCCCAGCGCGAGCGCCAGGCCGTAGACGACGCCCCAGGACGCCATCACGATGCCGTGCTTGACGCCGAAGCCACGGCGCACCACGCGCTGCCGCGCGACATACGCGCTCAGCCCCATCACCATGAGCACGTTGGTCAGCGAGACGGCGATCGTCGCGTTGCGGCCGTGCAGCAGAAGACCTGCCGGGACGAGGACCAGTTGCCAGGCGGCGAACACCCACAAATAGCGCGCGTACCAGCCGCTTCGCGCCCGCACCTGCTGTTCCACGTCGGCCGCCCGCCCCAAGGTCTGCCTGGCATCGGCGATTTCGCTCATGACTCCCCCTTGCACCTGCCGGTCAACTGTTTCCAGAATGGCAAGTACTTGTCGAGTTGGCAAGTAAGCGGGAAGGCAAGGGAAGCGAGGGCGGGAGGGGACTTCGGCGCCCCGACCCGGAACCCGTGCTCAGAAGAACCCGTCAGCCGAATCCACCAGCTTGCGGCGCACCGCGCGGACCGCCGGGGGCAGGGAGACGGTGGCGGCGGCCAGTACCGCGATGGTGTTGATCAGGAGCAGGGTGCTCATGGCGGGGCGTTGGGCGATGCCGGTGCCCCAGCCGCTGGTGTGGCCCTGGAGGTTGATGAGCCATTCGGCGGCGCAGGCGCCGAGGGCGGTGCCGGGGAGGGCGGCGGTCAGGGTGATGAAGACCGTGGCGGCGACGATGACGGCGGCTATCTGGCGGGGGGTCAGGCCGACGGCCCGTAGGGCGAGGAGGTCGCGGCCGCGATCGCGTACAGCGGCGGCGACGGTGGCCGACAGTTCGGCCAGGCCGATCAGGACGAGGACGGCGATCAGGCCGATGATGACGGCGCGGACGATCGAGAGCTGGTCGGCGGGGTTGGGGATTTCCCGGACCTCGACGCGGCCGGCGGATGCGTTGGTCAGGGCGTCGCGGACCGCGGCGGGGTCGGCGCCGCGGTGCAGGACGAGGTTGTAGAAGTCGGGGTGCAGGCGGGGGGCGCCGTCGCGCAGGGTGTCCAGGCCGGTGGAGATGACCCGGCCGCTGTCGGACGGTTCGATGCTGCGGCCGACGATGTGCAGGACGTGCGGCTGTCCGGCGACGGTCATGCGTACCCAGTCGCCGACCTGGGCGTCGAGGAGGTCGAGCAGTCCCTGGCCGGCGACCGCCTCGTCGGGGCCGTGGGCGGCGCGGCCCTCCCCGACGGTGAACGGGTAGGGGTGCGCGCCGGTTCCCAGGCCGCGCAGCGTGATGGTGCCGGTCTGGCCCGGTACGAGGGCCTCGACCTCGGCGCCCGGGTAGGCGGTCACCCGGGGCTGCGCCGCGAGGAGGCTGCGCAGTTGCTGGTCGCCGAGGGTGTCGGAGCGGGCGGTGAGGGCGGCGGGCAGGCCGACGCTCGCGGGGTGGGCGGTGAAGCGGTCCAGGGTGGACCAGGCGCCGAGGGCGATGGTGATGAGGAGGAGGGGGACGGCCAGCCGGGCCACGGCCGCCGAGGCGCGCAGCGGGCGGTGGAAGGCGGCGCGCCAGCCGAGCACCAGGGCCGGCGGGACGCGCAGGCCGAGCGCGCGGCGGGTCGAACCGGAGCTCCGGTGGCCGGAGGTCACCGCGGCGTGGCCGGCCGGCACCGGGGGCACCCGCCCGGCCCGCCAGGCGGCCAGCCAGGTCGCCGAGCCGATGAAGACCACCACGCCGGCGGGGAGGGCGGCGGACAGCCAGGTGTGTTCGGGCAGGCCCTGCCACAGGGCCAGCGCCTCCCCGATGCGGCCGGGGGCGAGCGGGCCGAGGAGCTGGGTGAGCAGTGCCCCGAGCGCGCCGCCGAGCAGGGCGAAGCCCAGGTGCACGGCGAGGAACATGCGGACCACCTGGCCGGGGGTGCAGCCGACGGCCTTGAGGACGGAGATATCCCTGAGGTGCCCGTGGACGCGGGTGCTGATGGCGCCGCCCACCGCCAGGGCCGTGGCACACAGCGCGCCCAGTCCGAACAGGCCGAGCAGCCGTCCCAGGAGCTGGTTGTCGCCCGCGGCCTCGGCCTTGGCCTGCCGCCAGGTGGAGACATCGGTGATCTGGTCGGCACCGAGCCGGGTGACCGCCCGCTGGACGACGTAGTCGGTGTCCTCGGGGTCGGCGAGGCGCAGCCCGATGGTCCGGCCGCGCAGCTCGGGGCCCGCGTGGGAGGCGGCGAGCGTCCCGGGCAGCACCCAGGCCACGCCCGGCGTCTCGCCCGCAGGGAAGCCCGCCTCGGCGGTGTCGGCGACGCCCACCACCCGCAGCGGCGCGGCGAAACCGCCGAGCGCGAGGGAGTCGCCCGGTTTGGCCCACATGGCACGGGCCACCGCGCTGTCCAGGACGATGCCGGGGCGTCCACCCCGGTGAGAGACGCCGCCCGCATCCCGCGCCGGGTCCAGCCAGCGCCCCGCGACCACCTGTGGTGCGGCGACGCCGGGGCGTCGCGGGGCGCCGCGCAGCTCCAGCGTCGCCTTGGCGCCGCCGAGCCGGAGGCTTGCCGTGGTGCGCACCGTGGGGAAGGGCCCGGAGGCGGCCCGTACCTCGTCCAGGCCGGCCAGGGAGGCGGCGGGGGCGCCGGCCTGGGTGTGGATCCAGACGTGGGCGCCGGTGGAGCGGGTGAAGACCCGCTGCCAGGGGTCGGTCGCGTAGGCGAACAGCGACGTGGCGAGCAGCAGGGAGACCGTGATCCCGGCGGTCGCCAGCACGATGAGGACGGCCTCGGCGCGATGCGCTCTGAGGTGGGCCCGCGCCCAGCGGGACGCCGCGCGCACCGTCAGCCCTTCAGTCTGAGGACGTCGGTCACATCGGCCCCGGGGCGGCCGCCGTCCAGGTGGACGTCGTCGGCCACCTGGCCGTCGAAGAAGCTGATCACCCGGTCAGCGGCACCGGCCATCCGGGCGTCATGGGTGACCAGGAGGATGGTCTGGCCCCTTTGGTGGAAGCGGCCGAGCAGCCGGAGCACCTCCCGGGTGCCCTTGCTGTCCAGGCTGCCCGCGGGTTCGTCGGCGAGCAGCAGGCTGGGGGCGTTGACCAGGGCGCGGGCCAGCGCGACGCGCTGTTGTTCGCCGCCGGAGAGCTCGCCGGGGGTGCGCTTCTCCTTGGCCGCCAGGCCCAGCTCCTCCAGCAGTTCGGTGCGGTCGGCGCGCGCCTGCTTGGGGGAGCGGCCGGCCAGCAGCGCGGGGAGTTCGACGTTGTCGGCGACGGTGAGGTTGGAGACCAGGTTGAAGAACTGGAAGACGACGCCGATGTGGCGGCGGCGCAGCATCGCCCGGCGCGCCTCGCTGAGCGTGTCGATCCGGCGGCCGTCGAGCTCGATGGTGCCGCTGTCGGGCCGTACGAGCCCGGCCAGTAGATGCAGGAGGGTGGATTTGCCGGCTCCGGAGGGCCCGGTGACGGCGACGAATTCGCCGCGTTCGACGGACAGGTCGACGCCCCGTACGGCGTGTACGGGGGCGGCGCCCTCCGGCCGGTGGGTCTTGACCAGGCCGGTGGCCCGCACTATCGAGCCACGCGGCTCGTCGCGGTTCATTCCCACTCCTCTTGGCAGCGTTCCAGCCAGTCCAGATCCGCCTGAAGATGCAGCATCGCGCCCTCGATCAACAGCTGCGCCACCTTGTTGCCGCGGTCCTCGGCCGCGGCGAGTTTCGACAGGTCGCGCATGGTCTTGAGGTATTGGCGGCGCTGTTTGTTGATCAGGGCGATCGGGTCGGCGGTCCCGGTGTACGGGGCCAGGGCGAGCTTCATGAAGAACTCGTCCCGCACCCGCGGCTCGGCGGTGGACTGCTCGAACCACGCGTCCACCGTCTCGCGTCCCGCCGCGGTGATCCGGTAGATGCGCTTGTTCGGCCGGTCCGACTGCTCGACGTCCTCCCCCTGGATCAGGCCCGCTTTCTCCAGCCTGCCGAGGGTGACGTAGATCTGGCCGACGTTCGGCTGAGGGTATGCCGCGCCCAGGAGGTTCTCAAGGGCCTGTTTGAGTTCGTAGCCGTGAGCGGGTCCGCCGACCAAGAGCGCGAGGAGTGGCAGCCGCACGCCTTCCCTCCCCGCCCGTGGTTGTCGGTCCGTACCTCTCGGCCGGCTGTACGCGTCCGGCCGGTGCCGGATCGTCGTCGTGGATTCCCGTGGTCCTGGATTCCAGTGGTGCCGCGGAGCCGGACAGCGCTGCACTCTTCGTGCGGGGCACCGGCTCTACCTGCGGGACCTAGTATCCCCGCATGCCTAACAGGTATACAGGGGGCCTGCCCTCGGGACCGTGACCCCGTCGGCACCGGCGCGAGGACAGGCCCTAGGAGGAGCCCATGCGGTGGAAGCATGCCGCGGCCCGGGCTCTGCTCGTGTGCTCGCTGCTGCTGGCGGCGATCGCCGGTGCCCAGCCCGGCGGCGTGCGCGGCGATACGGACGGCCGCGGCCCGATGACCCTGGTCACCGGCGGTGACCTGACCGGCTATCTGCGCGGGGTCCTGGGCGGCTGGAACGCCCGGCATCCGCGCGAGAAGGTCACCCTGGTCGAGCTGCCGGACGCCGCCGACGAGGTGCGCGCCCAGATGGCCAGCGAACTGCGCTCGGGCAGCGACCGCTTCGATGTACTGAACATCGATGTGGCGTGGACGTCGGAGTTCGCGGCCGCGGGCTGGATCACCCCGGTGGACGGGCGGCGGTTCCCGCTGGGCCACTTCCTGCCCCCGGTGGTGGACACCGCCACCTTCCGGGGCCGGCTGTACGCCGTGCCGTATGTCACAAATGCCGGATTGCTCTACTACCGCAAGGACATCCTCGCCCGGGAGGGCGCCCGGCCGCCGCACACCTGGGGCGAGCTGGCGCACCTGGCGAAAACGGTCGCACCGAAGTACGGGCTGGACGGTTACGCCGGCCAGTTCCTGCCGTACGAGGGGCTGACCGCCAATGTCACCGAGGCGGTGCAGTCGGCGGGCGGCACAGTGCTGGCGGGCGAGGGCGCACGGGTGACGGTGGACTCCACGGCGGCGCGCCGGGGGCTGTCCTTCCTGCTGGACGGGGTGCGCGAGGGGTGGATCCCGCGGCGGGCGCTGACGTTCAAGGAGGAGGAGTCCCGGCGGGCCTTCCAGGACGGCAAGCTGCTGTTCCTGCGGAACTGGCCGTATGCGTACGCACTGGCCCACCCGGGGGCGCCGCATGCGGGGGGCAAGGTCGCCGGAAAGGTCGGCGCGGTGCCGCTGCCGGGCCCCGACGGCCCCGGCTCCAGCGTGCTGGGCGGCTCCAACCTGGCGGTCAGCAGTCATTCGCGCCACCAGAAGTCGGCCGCCGATCTGATCGCGTATCTGACGTCCGAGCCGGTGCAGCGGCGGGGGCTCACCGAGGGGGCGCTGCCTCCCGTGTGGGCGGAGCTGTACGAGGAGCCGGGGCTGGTGCGGCGTTTCCCGTATCTGCCGACGCTCGAACGCAGTGTGCTGGCGGCCCGGCCGCGGCTCAAGAGCCCCCGCTACGACCAGGTCAGCCTGGCCGTGCAGGCGGTCATGCATGACGCGATGGAGCACGGCCGGAGCACCGGTGCGACGGTGGCGCGGCTGCGCCGGGAGCTGACGGCGATCGTCGGCCGCGGCTGACCGTCCGCGTGATCATCTTCGCCCTTTAGTTACTTGTTAAGTATTCCGAGGGCTCTACATAACCGGCCAAACCCGGGCATCTCCCTGCCATTTTCGTCAGTTTCGTTGACACACAAATGACATCTCTACTTAACATGCATGCACTCACGGCCCCCCGTGCTCCCCCCACGCTCCCCACTGACCGGCGATGTGCAGGCCGATTCGGCATGCCCAGGTAAGAACGGAACCACGGCAGATGCTCACCACCTCGGCAGGGAACGGCCCCTCGGCCGGACTCACCCCCTCTCCCTCGCTGGCCCCGCACACCGCTTCGGACACCGCGCGGCGCTGGTGGCGGGACGCGGTCATCTACCAGGTGTACGTCCGCAGCTTCCGCGACACCACCGGTGACGGCATCGGCGATCTGGCCGGCGTCCGCAGCGGACTGCCGTACCTCAAGAAGCTCGGCGTGGACGGGATCTGGCTCAGCCCGTTCTTCCCCTCCCCGCAGCACGACCACGGCTACGACGTCGCCGACTACCGCGACGTCGACGCCGCCTACGGCGATCTCGCCGCCTTCGACCTCCTGGTGGCCGACGCCCACCGGCTGGGCCTGAGGGTGCTGCTCGACATCGTGCCCAACCACTGCTCCAGCGAGCACCCGTGGTTCCGCGCCGCCCTGGACGAGGGCCCGGACGGACCGTCCCGCGCGCTCTTCCACTTCGCCGACGGGCGCGGCGAGAACGGCGAACTGCCGCCCAACAACTGGCGGGCGATGTTCGGCGGGCCCGCCTGGTCCCGGGTCACGGACGCGGAAGGGCGGCCGGGCCAGTGGTACCTCCACATGTTCACGCCCGAGCAGCCCGATCTGAACTGGCGCAATCCCGAGGTCGCCGCGGACTTCGAGAAGGTGCTGCGCTTCTGGCTGGACCGCGGCGTCGACGGCTTCCGGATCGATGTGGCCGCGGGCCTGTTCAAGCACCCCGAACTGCCCGACTCCCCCGACCCCTCGGCCGATGAGCGCACCCGCGACTCGGTCAACCCGCTGGCCTGGAACCAGCCCGAGGTCCACGGCATCTGGCGCGAATGGCGGGCGCTGTGCGAGGAGTACACCGCCCGCGACGGCCGCGACCGGCTGCTGGTCGGCGAGGTCTCGGTCCGTACGCCCGGCGAACAGGCCGCCTACGTCCGGGCAGACGAGCTGCACCAGGCGTTCTTCTTCCATCTGCTGACCGCGCCCTGGGACATCGAGGTCTTCCGCACGGTGATCTCCGAGGCGCTCACCGACATCGCGAGCACCGGCTCCACCGTCACCTGGGTGCTCAACAACCACGACCAGGTCCGCACCGTCACCCGGTACGCGACCGGGCCGGGCGGCACGGACGGCGGGGTGGGCCCGGCGCGGGCCCGCGCGGCGGCGCTGCTGATGCTGGCGCTGCCCGGGGCCGCCTACGTCTACCAGGGCGAGGAGTTGGGCCTGCCGGAGGTCGACGATCTGCCGGACGACGTCCTCACCGACCCGATCTTCCACCGTACGGGCAGCCGTCAGCACATCCGCGACGGATGCCGGGTGCCGCTGCCGTGGTCCGGTACGGCCGCCCCGTTCGGCTTCAGCACGCGGCCGGACACGGCGGAGGAGGCGGGCCGGGGGACGTGGCTGCCGCAGCCGGCGTCGTTCGCCGCGCACACCGCGGACCGGGCCCTGGCCGACACCGGATCGTTCTGGCATCTGTACCGCGAGGCGCTCCAGCTGCGCCGCACGCTCCCGCAGCTCGGCGAGGGCACCCTGCGCTGGCTGGAGACCCCGCCGCGGGTGCTGGCCTTCGTCCGCGGCGACGGCCTGGTGTGCGCCGTCAACTTCGGTACCGATGCGGTGCCCGCCCCCGTACCCGGCACCCCCCTGCTGGCCAGCGGCGACTGCCCCACCGGGACGCTGCCCGGCTCCACCGCGGCCTGGTGGATGCACACCCCCGAGTCGCAGCAGCACCACCCCTGACCACCCGGCACTCCGGGCCGTTCGACCGCACGACCGCTCCGCACCGCACCGCACAGATCGCTCCGCACAGAACGCACCCACAGATCGCTCCGCACCGACAGCTTCGATCCGACCGCTCCGATTCGATGGGAACACCACGATGAGACACACCCCGGCTCGTTCCATGCGTACCGCCCGCACCGCCCGTACCGCCCTCTCCGGCGCCGCCGTGCTCGGCCTGGCGCTCACCGCGACCGCCTGCGGCGGCAATGCCTCCCCCGGTGGCGGGGACAAGGCGCTCAGCGGCCAGAGCCTGACCGTGGCCGGGGTGTGGACCGGCGTCGAGCAGAAGAACTTCAAGCAGGTGCTGGACGCCTTCACCGAGAAGACCGGCGCCAAGGTCTCCTTCTCCTCCACCGGCGACAACGTCTCCACCGTCGTCGGCAGCCAGATCGAGGGCGGCAACGCGCCCGATGTGGTGATGGTCCCCCAGGTCGGCGTGCTCCAGCAGTTCGCGAAGAAGGGCTGGCTGGAGCCCCTCTCCAAGGACGTCGACGCCGCGGCCACCAAGAACTACGCCAAGGTGTGGAAGGACTACGGCACCGTCGGCAAGAAGTACTACGGCCTGTACTTCAAGGCCAGCCACAAGTCGATGGTCTGGTACAGCCCCCAGGCGTTCTCGCAGGCGGGGGTCAAGCCCGCGACGACGTACGACGAGATGCTCAAGTCCGGCCGCACACTGTCCGATTCGGGCGTACCGGCCTTCTCGGTCGCGGGTGAGGCGGGCTGGCCGCTCACCGACTGGTTCGAGAACATCTATCTCTCGCAGGCCGGGGCGGACAAGTACGACAAGCTCGCCGCGCACAAGATCCCGTGGACGGATCCCAGCGTCGTCAAGGCGCTGACCACCCTCGGCAAGCTCTTCGGCGACAAGAACCTGGTCGCCGGCGGCGGTGCGGGCGCGCTGCGCACCGACTTCCCCGAGTCCGTCCAGCAGGTCTTCGGTCCGCAGCCGGGGGCGGCCATGACCCACGAAGGCGATTTCGTCGGCGCGCTGGTCAAGGACGAGCTCAACAAGCAGGTCGGCAAGGACGCCAAGTTCTTCCCCTTCCCGTCGGTCGACGACGGGAAGGCCCCGGTCGTCAGCGGCGGTGACGCCGCCGTGGTCCTCAAGGCCGGGCAGAACAAGAAGGCCGCGATGGAGCTGGTGAAGTATCTGGCCTCCCCGGAGGCGGCCGGAATCTGGGCCAAGCAGGGCGGCTTCATCTCCCCCAACGCGAAGGTCCCCGCCTCCGACTACCAGGACGAGGTCACCCGCCAGGCGGCCAAGTCGCTGACGGACGCCGGGAACTCCGTCCGCTTCGACATGTCCGACCAGGCGCCCGCGGCCTTCGGCGGCACCCAGGGCGCAGGCGAATGGAAGCTGCTCCAGGACTTCCTGCGCGACCCC
The DNA here is from genome assembly GCF_000935125.1 of Streptomyces natalensis ATCC 27448. Taxonomy (GTDB): domain Bacteria; phylum Actinomycetota; class Actinomycetes; order Streptomycetales; family Streptomycetaceae; genus Streptomyces; species Streptomyces natalensis. Next base: position 565,603 of record NZ_JRKI01000034.1, read on the forward strand.
TCGGACCCCAAGGCCACGGCCGCCAAGCTCGAGGCCGCCGCGGCCAAGGCGTACCGCAACTAAGGAATTCCTGACATGCCTGTCACCACCTCCGAGGTGCCGACCGCCCCGCCGGTCGGCACCCGGCCCGGCCCGCCGGACGCCCCGTCCGGCGGGGCCGGCGCCCCCCGGCGGCGCGCGGTGCGCCGCCGCCGGCAGATCGCCGCCGTCTTCCTGCTGCCCGCGCTGTTGCTGCTGGGTGCGCTGGTCGCGTATCCCATCGTCTTCTCCGTGATCCGCAGCCTGTACGACGCCTCCGGCAATCGCTTCGTCGGCGTCGACAACTACTCGCAGATGTTCCAGGACCCGGCCACCCTGCGGGCCATCCGCAACAGCGCGATCTGGGTCGTCTTCGCGCCCGCGCTGCTGACCGGACTCGGTCTGGTGCTGGCCGTCCTGACCGAGAAGATCCGCTGGAAGACGGCGTTCAGGCTGCTGATGTTCATGCCGATGGCGATCTCCTTCCTCGCCGCCGGGATCATCTTCCGCCTCGCCTACGAGCAGGACCCGCAGCGCGGCGTCCTCAACGCCGTCACCGTCGGCATCCATGACACCTTCCGGAGCGAGGCCACCGCCTCCTTCCCCAGCGCCAAGACCCGCATCGGCGACACGCAGTTGGTGAAGGCCAAGGACGGCTCGTACACCACCACCCGCAGTACGGGACCGGGCTCGACCGTGAACCTCGGCCTGGTGGGCGTCGCCCCCGCAGAGATGCCCAAGCAGGCCGTGCCCGCCGCACGGGCCGCCAAGGCCCCGGCCGGGCACGGCGAACTGCGCGGTGTGGCCTTCCTGGACTTCACCCCCGGTGGCGGCGGCAAGCCCGGCGTCGTGGACCGCACCGAGCGCGGCCTGCCCCGGCTCGCCGTCGAGGCCGTCGACCCGCACGGCAAGGTGGCGGCCCGCGCCACGACCGGCCCCGACGGCGCCTACCGCCTGACCGGCCTGAAGTCCGGTGCGTATACGGTCCGCCTGCCCGCCGAGGACTTCGCCCCGCCCTACCAGGGCGTCTCCTGGCTCGGCCCGGCGCTGATCACCCCCGCCATCATCGGCGCGTACACCTGGATCTGGACCGGCTTCTCGCTCGTCCTGATCGGCGCGGGACTGTCCGCGATGCCGCGGGACGTCCTGGAGGCGGCCCGGATGGACGGCGCCGGCGAATGGCAGGTCTTCCGCCGGATCACCGTGCCGCTGCTCGCGCCCACCCTGGGCGTGGTGTTCGTGACCATGGTGATCAACGTGATGAAGGTCTTCGACCTCGTCTACATCATCGCCCCCGGCCCCGTGCAGCAGGACGCCAATGTGCTGGCCCTGCAAATGTGGCTGGTCTCCTTCGGCGGCGGCAACAACCAGGGCCTCGGCAGCGCCCTCGGCGTCCTGCTGCTGCTCCTGGTGGTCCCGGCCATGGCCCTCAACATCCGACGTTTCCGCAGGAGCCAGTCATGACCACCGTGCAGCGAACCGCCGCGCCCCGCCGGCGCCCGCCGCGACCGGCGAAATGGCTCAGCCGCGGAGCGATCCAGGTCCTCCTGGCGCTGATCGGCCTGGTCTGGCTCACCCCCGCCGCCGGGCTGTTCCTCTCGTCCCTGCGGACGGACACGGCGAACGCGAACAGCGGCTGGTGGCAGGCGCTGGCCGCGCCCGGCCAGCTGTCGTTCGACAACTACACGACGCTGCTGAAGGATTCGGGCATCGTCCAGGCCTTCTGGAACACCGTACTGATCTCGGTGCCCACCACCGCCGCCGTGGTCGTCATCGCCGCACTCGCCGGATACGCCTTCGCCTGGCTGGACTTCCCCGGCCGCGACTGGATCTTCCTGCTGGTCGTGGCGATGCTGGTGGTGCCGGTGCAGATCGGACTGCTGCCGGTGGCCAAGATGTTCGGCGCGCTCGGGCTGTTCGGCTCGATCCCCGGCGTGGTCCTCTTCCACACCGCCTACGGCCTCCCGTTCGCCATCTTCCTCCTCCGTAACTTCTTCGCGGAGATCCCCAAGGAGATGCTGGAGGCGGCCCGGATGGACGGTGGCGGGGAATGGCGGATCTTCTCCCAGCTGGTGCTGCCGCTGGGCCGGCCCGCCATCGCCAGCCTGGCCATCTTCCAGTTCCTGTGGGTGTGGAACGACATGCTGGTCGCCCTGCTCTTCGCCGACAACGACTCCCAGCCGCTGACGGTGGCGTTGCAGTCGCAGATGCGGCAGTTCGGCAGCAACATCGGGGTGCTGGCGCCGGGCGCGTTCCTCTCCCTGATCGTGCCGCTGATCGTGTTCTTCGTGTTCCAGCGGCAGTTCGTCCAGGGGATCATGGCCGGATCGGTGAAGTAGCCGCCGTCGGATCCCGTCGGGGGCCACGGTACGGAGCGGGTGCACGGTCGCCCGTTCCGTACCGTGGCCCCATGACCTCGTACGACGCCTTCCACCCCGACCTTCCCGACGCCTCGCCCGGCGACGCCCTCCCGCTGCGCGCCCGGCTGCACCACATCCGCGCCGATGCGCTCGACGCCGACACCGCCCAGACCGGCGGAATGCGCCGCTTCGCCGCGATCAGCGGCAGGACCGTCGGCTCGGAGCGCCTCTGGATGGGGCAGACCCATGTCGCGCCGGGCACCGTGTCCGCCGACCACCACCACGGCGCGTCCGAAACGGCGATCCATATCGTCAAGGGACACCCCGAATTCGTCTTCCTCGACGACTCCGGCGGCACCCCCGAAGAAGTCCGCCTGCGCACCTCTCCCGGCGACTACCTCTTCGTCCCGCCGTACGTCCCGCACCGCGAGGAGAACCCGAGCCCCGACGAGGAGGCCGTCGTGGTGATCGCCCGCAGCACCCAGGAGGCCGTCGTGGTCAACCTGCCCGAGCTGTACGTGTTCCGCGGCGGCCCACACACGGACTGACCGCGGCCCGCGTGTCTGCTACTCGGCCCCGGCGTCCTCCGGTGTGCCCCGGGCCAGTTCGGCCAGTACGCCCAGCGCCTCGGCCAGGGTCTCCAGGGGCGGGGAGGCCAGGGCCAGGCGTACGGCGTTGGGGGCGTGGCCCCGGCCGACGGCGAAGGCGCCCGAAGGGGTGACGGCGATACCGCGACGGGCCGCGGCGGCGACGAAGGTGTCGGCCCGCCAGGGGTCCGGGAGCTGCCACCAAAGGTGGTAGGCGTGCGGATCGGCCTGGAGGGGGTGCGGGGCGAGGCGTTCGGCGGCGAGGCGCTGGCGGGCGGCGGCGTCGTGGCGTTTGTCGTCCTCGATGGCGGCGGCGGTGCCGTCGGCCATCCAGCGGGTCGCCGCATCGAGCGCAAAGCCGGTGGCCGTCCAGGCCCCGGACCGCAGGGCCGCCGCGAAGTCCGCCGTACGACCCTCCGGAGGCATGAGGAACCCGAGGGTCAGGCCGGGCGCGAGGCGTTTGGAGAGGCTGTCGATGACGACGGTGCGCTCGGGTGCCAGGGCGGCGAACGGGCACAGATCGTTGCGCAGAAAGCCGTAGATGGCGTCCTCGATCGCGAACAGATCGTGCCGGCGCAGGATTTCGGTCAGCCGCTCGCGGCGGGTGCCGGGCATGGTGAGGCCGAGCGGATTGTGCAGTGCGGGCTGGAGATAGACGGCGCGCAGCGGCGGGGCGTCCTCGATCGCTTCGGGGACGAGGCCGTGGGCGTCCATCGCCAGCGGGACGAGGGTGACGCCGAGGCGGGCGGCGATGCCCTTGACCACGGGGTAGGTGAGGGATTCGACGCCTAGGCGTTCACCGGCCGGGACGAGGGTGGCGATGGCCGCGGCAAGGGCCTGCCGCCCGTTGCCCGCGAAGAGCAACTGCCCAGGGTCCGGGGCCCAGTCCGCGCGGGCGAGGTGCGCGGCGGCAGCACGCCGTGCGCCCGCGGTGCCCGCCGCGCCGACCGGCCGCAGGGCCGGCCCCAGCGCATCGGCGCGCAGCAGCGGCTGGAGGCTCGCCGCGAGCCGGTCCGGCTGTCCGGGCAGCACCGGGAAGTTCAGCTCCAGATCGATCCGCGCCTCCCCCGGCTCGGCCAGCGCGGGCTCGGCCGCCGGCGCCGAGGTCCGTACGAAGGTCCCCCGTCCGACCTCCCCCACCGTCAGCCCACGCCGGGTGAGCTCGCGGTAGACCCGCGCCGCCGTCGAACTCGCGATCCCCCGCCGCCGGGCGTACCGCCGCAGCGGCAACAGCCGGTCGCCGGGCCGGAGTTGACCCGAGGCGATCTCGGCGGCCAGCTCATCGGCGATCACCCGGTAGTCGTCCATCGCCCCTCCCCCTCCGGCACCCGTGGGCCACACAACCCCCACATTGCACCGAGCACATTGTTTTCATTGCACCGAGAGATTGCCCTCTATAGCATCGAGGCGTCAAGGCGGCGGCCGTCGCCGCGGAAGGGGGAAACGCGATGACCATCACCAGGTACACGGACGAGGGCGCGGGCACGGACACGAACTCGGACACCGGCAAAACGCTCGTCCTCATCCACGGCCATCCGTTCAACCGCACCATGTGGAACCCGCAGATCGCGTACGCCCGGCAGGTCGGCTGGCGCGTCATCGCCCCCGATCTCCGCGGTTACGGCGACAGCACCGACACCCCGCCGCCCGCCCCCGGGAAAACCCGTCTGGAAACCTTCGCCCAGGACATCATCGGCCTGCTGGACACCCTCGGAGTCGGGCGTTTCGTGCTGGGCGGGCTGTCCATGGGCGGGCAGATCGTCATGGAGTGCCACCGCCAATTCCCGGACCGCATACGGGCGTTGCTGCTCGCCGACACCTTCGCCGCGGCGGATACGGACGAGGGCAGGGCGCTGCGCCGCACCACGGCCGAGCGCCTGCTGCGCGAGGGGATGGCCGGCTATGCGCAGGAGGTGCTGCCCAAGATGATCACTCCCGCCAACGTCCACGCCCAGCCGGCCGTCGCGCGCCACGTCCTGGACATGATGCGCGGCACGTCCCCCGAGGGCGCGGCCGCGGCGCTGCGCGGCCGCGCCGAACGCCGCGATTACACCGGCCTGCTGCGGCAGATCGAGGTGCCGACGCTGGTCGTGGTCGGCGAGGAGGACGCCTTCACCCCCGTCAGCGACGCCCGGGTCATTGCGGAGCACGTACCCGGCGCCACGCTGAAGGTCGTCGCACAGGCCGGGCATCTGCCCAATCTCGAACGCCCCGCGGAATTCAACGCGGCGCTCGGGGAATTCCTCGGCTCGCTCCCCTCTCCCGCCGAAACCGGGTCATGAGCGATACGCGAAGCCGGATCATGAGCGATACACGGGGAAACGCATACGCGGACGCCGAGCGGGCGCACGATCCAAGACCACTCACACAGAAACGCCCGTCCGCCCGCGCCCGCGGGTGGTGACGATCCGGGGTCGGCGCTCGGCACCGGTACAGGGCAACCGCGTACTCGCTGCTGTCCTTGTGCCACGTCGGCACACCGATCACGGGAGACCTCCGCATGCGCACGCCCGCCGGCAGCCCCAGTCACCCCCGCACGCACGACTACGATCTGCTCGTCAAGGACGCCCAGCTGCTGGTCGTCGACGGCGCCACCGAGATCCCGGGCGGCTGGATCGCCCTGCGCGACGGCCGGGTTGCCGCGGTCGGCGGGCCCGGCAGCGAGCCGGCGAGCGTGGCCCGTACGGTCGCGGCGACGGGGCGGCTGGTCACCCCCGGCCTGATCAACACCCATCACCACCTCTACCAGAACCTCACCCGCTCCTTCGCCCCCGCGGTCAACGGCACCCTCTTCGACTGGCTGACCACGCTCTACCCCCTGTGGTCCGGCCTCGACGCCGAAGCCGTCCATCTCTCCACCTACGTCGGCATCGCCGAACTGCTGATGGGCGGCTGTACGGCCTCGATGGACCACCTCTACGTCCATCCGCGTCCCCGCCTGGTCGACGCCGGGATCCGCACGGCCCAGGAGATCGGCTTCCGCTTCCACGCCACCCGCGGCTCCATGACCCGCTCCGTCGAGGACGGCGGGCTGCCGCCCCGCTCCGTCACACAGACCGATGACGAGGTACTCGCCGACAGCGAACGGGTGGTGACGGCCTATCACGACCCCTCCCCCGGCGCGCTGATCCGCGTCGCGCTGGCGCCCTGTTCGCCGTTCTCGGTGACCAAGGAGCTGATGGTGCAGACCGCGGAACTGGCCGAACGGCTCGACGTACGGCTGCACACCCATCTCGCCGAGGACCCGGACGAGGACGCCTTCTGCCAGGAGACGCACGGCTGCCGGCCCGTCGAGTACTTCGAGTCGGTCGGCTGGATGACCGACCGTACGTGGGTCGCGCACTGCATCTACGCCCACGACGACGAGCGCGCCCGGCTCGCCGCGGCGGGGGTCGGGGTGGCGCACTGTCCCAGCTCCAACATGCTGATCGGCGGCGGCACCGCGGCCGTCCGGGAGATGCGCGCCCTCGGCATGCCGGTGGGAATCGGCTGCGACGGCTCCGCCTCCACCGACCACGCCTCGCTGTGGATGGAGGCCCGCGCCGCCCTGCTGCTCGCCCGTTACCGCGGCGGCCCCGGGGCGATGGCCGCCCGCGACGCGCTCGACATGGCGACCCGGGGCTCCGCCCGCTGCCTGGGCCGCGACGACGAACTCGGCCATCTGCGCCCCGGCGCCTGCGGCGACCTCGTCGTCTGGAACACCCACGAGGTGGCCCTCGCCGGCTCGTTCACCGACCCCGTCGAAGCCTGGCTGCGCTGCGGGCCGTCCCGCGCCTGGACCACCATCGTCGGCGGACGCGTCCTGGTGGACCGCGGCGAACCGCAGCTGCCCGAACTGGCGGAGAAGCTGCGGGACCACGCGCGGGTGGCCCGCCGCATCCAGCGGCTGAAGTGAGGACGGGGGCCGGGTCCTAACGGATCCCCTCCGTCGTCCGCCGGTACGTCGACCGCCGGTCGTCGATCGCGCCGCGCCGGTCGCCGTACACGTTCTCCTGGACCCCCTCCTCCCGCAGGAAGTCGTGCGGGAAGCCGAGCGGTACGGCGCTCACCTCGTCGAGCCGGGCCAGGGCGTCGGCGTCGAGCTCGACGTCCACGGCGGCGAGGTTGTCGACGAGCTGGGCCTCCTTGGTGGCGCCGACAATGGGGATGATGTTGCCGGGGCGGCTGCGGAGCCAGGCCAGGGCGACCTGGGCCGGGCTCCAGCCGCCCGCCTCGGCGATCTCCAGGACGGCGGTGACCGTCGCGTCCTCGTTGTGGCTGCCGCCGCTGTAGGCGCCGTCGACGGTCAAACGGCCCGTTCCGCCCCTGCGGTACTTGCCGGTGAGCTTGCCACCGGCGAGCGGGCTCCACACCAGCACCGCCTGGTCGAACGCCCGTGCCTGCGGGAGGAGTTCGCGCTCGGGGGTGCGCTCCAGAAGGTTGTAGCGCAGCTGCGACCCGGCGAAGGAGGTCCAGCCGCGGAGTTCGGCGAGCGTACTTGCCTGGGCGATCTCCCAGGCGGGCCAGTCGGAAACCCCGAGGTAGAGCACCTTTCCGGCGCGTACGAGATCGTCCAGGGCCCGCATCGTCTCCTCGACCGGGGTGAAGACGTCCCGGGCGTGCACCCAGAGGATGTCGACATGGTCCGTACGCAGCCGGTCCAGGCTCGCCTCCACCGACTGGACAAGGTTCTTACGGTGGTTCCCGGCCGCGTTCACATCGCCCGTGCGGGTGGCGCAGGTGTACTTGGTGGCAAGGACGAAACGCTCCCGCCGGCCGCCCAGCAGCTCCCCGAGAATCGTTTCCGAGCGGCCGCCGGTGTAGTTGTTGGCGGTATCGAGGAAATTGCCGCCCGCTTCCGCATAGACATCGAGGAGACGGGCGCTGGTGTCCTTGTCGGCACCCCAGCCGCCTTCCTCGTCCCCGCCGAAGGTCATCGTCCCCAGGCTCAACTCGCTGACGCGGAGGCCGGTTTTACCGAACAGTGTGTAGCGCACGGTGGTTCCTCTGGGTCGGTCCGAGCGGTCGAGCGACCGCCCGTCAGACGCTAGGCGCTGGAGCACACTCCAACGCAAACCCCGGCCGACAGGCTCCGGCCCTACCACCCCCCGGTACGACTTTGCACCCCTCTGGGTGACCGGCACGGCGATGCTCCCGACAGCGGGCCGGTCCCCCGGTAGGAACGCCACATGATCGAGGACGTGCGCCGTCAGGGCGGGCAGCAGCAGGAGGGTCACCCGTACGGCGTCCATCGCCAGGACACGCCTCACCAGCCGGCGCCCGGCCGCAACCCGGTCGACCTCCGGGGTGTTCCCGAGACGGCGCTGTGGACCGTCTATCACCGGGCCGCCGAGGCCGCCCGTCCGGATGCCGTGCTGGCCGATCCCCGCGCGGTGCGGCTGGTGGCCGAGGCGGACTTCCCCTTCCGGGAGCGTCTGGGCCCGGCCCGGCCGGGGGCGGCGCAGGTTCTCGCGCTGCGGGCGCTGGCGTTCGACGGGGTGGTGCGGGCCTTTCTGGCCCGGCACCCGGAGGGCACCGTGATCGCCCTCGGGGAGGGGCTGGAGACCCAGTTCTGGCGGGTGGACAACGGCCGGGTGCACTGGGTCACCGTCGATCTGAGCGATCCGCTGGAGCTGCGCCGGCGCCTGCTGCCGCACGGCGCGCGGCAGCGGCTGGTCGCCTGCGACGCCCGCGAGCACCGCTGGATGGCGGGGATCGACGCCTCGCGCGGGGTGCTGGTGACCGCTCAGGGCCTGCTGATGTATCTGCAACCCGCCCAGGCCCATGGGCTGATCGGCGCGTGCGCGGCGGCCTTTCCGGGGGGCACGATGGTCTTCGACACCGTGTCACGCCGCTACAGCGCCCGCTCCCGCGACGGGGTACGGGGGCCGGGCGGCCACCGTCTGCCGCCGATGCCCTGGGGCATGGACGCCGCCCAGCGCCGCCTGCTGCCCGCCGCCCACCCGTCCGTCACCGAGGTCACCGACGTCCCGCTCCCCTACGGCCGCGGCCTCCTCGGCCTCCTCGCCCCGCACACCGCCGCCGTACCGCTGCTGCGCAAGAACCGTCCGCTGATCACCCGGCTGCGGTTCGCCGAGGCGCCCGCCGACCCACCCGGCGGGCCGTAAGCCGCCGCAACCGCCGTCCAGTTGCCCGCCCCGGGGGCTCAGTCCTCGTGGCCGAGTTGGAGGTCGCGTTCGGTGCGGCCGCCGCCGGCTACCTGGAGGACGGTGGCCACCGGCGGGTATCCGGCGGCGATGACGGTGTACTCGCCGGCCGAGAGGTCCACGAAGCGGAAGAGGCCGTCGGGGCCGGTGGTGGCGGTGTCGACGACGTTGCCGGCCGCGTCCAGCAGCGTCACCCGGGCGTCCTCCACCGGGCGGCCGCCGCCGGCCCGTACGGTGCCGCGCAGCACCGCGCCGCCGGCCAGCTCGATGTCCTGGCGGGTCTCGCGGGAGGCGTGGACGGTGACGGGGAGCGCGGCGGGCCGGAAGGCGGGGGCGCTGGAGGCGAGGGTGTATTCGCCGGCCACCAACTCCCCGATGACATAGCCGCCTTCGCGTCCGCTGCGGGTGGTGGCGACGACCTCGCCGCGGACGTCGGTGAGGGTGACCATGGCGTCGCGTACGGGGGTGCCGTCGCCGGTGGTGACGGTGCCGGCGAGGCGTCCGGCGCCGCCGAGCACCACGTCCAGCTCGACCGGCCGTTCGCCGACGGTGACGGTGACGGCCTGCGGCTGGTGGCCGCCCGCCGCCGCGATCAGGACGTACGAGCCGGCGCCGGGGGTGCCCAGCGCGTAGCGGCCGTCCTCGCCGGTGGCGCCACGTCCGACCTGCCGGCCGGCGACGTCGATGAGGGTGAGCGCGGCGCGCGGCACGATGGAGCCGTCGTGGTGCTGGACCGTGCCGCAGACCGGGACGCCGGCCGACGAGGGGGCGTAACCGGCGTGCGTGCCATAGGAGTTGGTGGCGGAGCGGGCCCTGGGCACACCGGCCCCGGAGTTCTCGGCGTCGCCGTACGGAAGGTGCGGCATCGGGGTGGCCGGCGTGGCGGGAGAGGTGTGGGACACCAGTGGTTTCTCTTTCAGGAAGAGGGCGAGCAGGAAACCCAGCGCGAGCAGCGGGGCGAGACAGCGGACGATCTCCGGCACGGCGTGCGCGGAGGCGGCGAGGGAGCCGCCGCGCAGTGCGGCGGGGAGGTGGGGGGTCAGTTGCCCGGCGAGGCGGGCGGTGGCGAGGGTGCAGAAGAGGGCCACGCCGATGCTGCCGCCGAGCCATCGGGCGGTGGTGGTGGCGCGGCAGACGGCGCCGTAGCGGCAGGCGGAGTTGCGTACCGCGAGCACCAGCACGGGCAGGACGAAGCCGATGCCCAGGCCGAGCAGGCCGGTCCCCAGGCCGTGGGCGCCGTAGGGGGCGTCCTGCGCCGTGCGGGTCAGCAGCCAGATGCCCTCGGCGGCCACCGCGCAGCCGAGGACGGGGAAGATCCGGTGGTGGCCGGTGCGGACGATGAGCCGGCCGGAGACCAGGGTGGCGAGGACGATGCCGAGCAGCAGGGGCAGCGTCAGCAGGCCGGCGCCGGTGGCGCCGCCCGCCGTCCGGGCAAGGTCCGGCAGCCGGCCGAGGGCGCCGTGGAGGGCGAGGGCGACGACCGCGCCGACCGGAGCGGTGATGCTCACCAGGCAGTCGCGCAGCAGACGGGGCGGGAGGAGCGGCGCGGCGGCGAAGCGTTCGACGACGAGGAAGAGCAGGGCGGTGGCGAGCGCACCGGCACCGAGACCGAGGACGACCCGTGAGGTCCAGGCGTACGCGCCGCCGCCCCAACTGGCCAGCAGCCCGAGACAGATGGCGAACGCGGTCAGCAGCAGCGCGCCCGCGACGTCGCGCCGGGGCCGGGCGCCGGGCTTCGGCAGCCGGAGCCGGGCGGCGACGACGAGGAACGCCAGCACCCCGAAGGGCACCGTGAGGTAGCAGCCCCAGCGCCAGGAAGCGTGGTCGGCGAGGAGGCCGCCGGCCAACGGCCCGGCCACGAAGGCGAGTCCGAGGGCGACGGCGATCAGGCCCCGGCAGCGACGGCGGGAGCGGGGCGGGACGAGCGTGGCGGTGACCGCCAGGGCGCCGATCAGCAGACCGCCGCCGCCGAGGCCCTGGAGGGCGCGGAAGGCGAGCAGTTCGCCCATGGAGCCCGACCAGCCGGCCAGCGCCGAGCCGACGGTGAAGGCCAGGATCGCGAGGAGCAGGGCCGGTTTGCGGCCGAAGAGGTCGCCGAGGGCGCCGTGGACGGGCAGACCGAGGGCGGCGGCGAGCAGATACGCGGTGATCGCCCAGGGCGTCACCGGCAGTCCGTGCAGCTCACGGGCGATCGCGGGGAGGGCGGGGGCAAGGGCCGTCTGATCGAGGACCGCAAGCAGCAGCGCCGGCATCAGGCCGGCGAGCACCATGCGCGGCCGGCCGGAACCGGGCGGCCCAGCTGCGCCGCCCGGTGTGGCCGCGGCCGGTACCGCGGCCCGTTCGCCCCGTACCGCCAGGGTGGTCCCGCCCACGTACTGCCTCCCTTGTCACACCTGCACCACCGCCCATTTCTCGCATCGGGCGTTAACGGCGATCAAGTACGACGAAAGGGGTCGTGCGGGGCGGGAAGGGACATCAAGTACGTTGCGCGGGACGCCCATTGGGCTCCCATCAGGCGTTTCCGTACGGGAGCGGTCCAGCGGACCGGACACCACGGCGCAACGGAAACCACCCGAACCGGTGACCGGCTACTTCTCCATCTCCCGGGCGAGGTTGGCGAGAATCGCGTCGTAGATCCGCGCGAGGCCCTTGGGTGCGAAGGTCCGCTCGAAGAAGCCGCCGATCCCACCCGCGCCGTTCCAGGTGGTGGTGATCACGACGTTGGCGCGGCCCGCGCCCGCCGGGGTGACGACCCAGGTGGTCACCATGGAGGAGTTGCGGTCCTTCTCGACGAGCTGCCCGTCGGTGGGCTCGTCGACCTCCAGCAGGCAGTCGCGCACGCGCTTGCTGGTGGCCTGGAGCTTCCAGTGGACGAGCGTGCCCTTGCCGTCGCCGCCCTCGCGCACCTCGTACTCGCTGAAGTGCTCGGGCAGCAGCTTGTGGCGCATGCCGCTGTAGTCGGCGAGCGCATCGAAAACGTCCTCCGGGTCCGCCGCGATCTCACGCTGCGTGGTGGCCTCGACCTGGCCCATGTGTGTCGTCCTCCAGTACTCGGCTGCCGGTCCTGCGGTGCGCCGCCAAGCCAACCACCACTGGGTGGCACGCCCAAAATCCGGGGCGACACCAGAGAAGGGAACAGATGTTCTATTATGGAGCCGGGGGGCTCGACCGGACCCCGAAGGAGGCCCGATGCGCTGGGACAATCTGGGCGAAAGCCCTGCCGCGCTGTTCGGTACGGACGTCGTCAGCCGGACGATCGACACCCCCGAATTCCGCGGCATCACCTTCCACGAAGTGCGCGCCCGCTCGATCCTCAACCGCGTCCCGGGCGCCTCCCGGATGCCGTTCGAATGGACCGTGAACCCGTACCGGGGGTGCAGCCACGCCTGCGTCTACTGCTTCGCCCGCAAGACCCACAGCTATCTGGACCTCGACACGGGGCTCGGCTTCGACTCGCAGATCGTGGTGAAGGTCAACGCCCCCGACCTGCTGCGCCGCGAGCTGACCGCGCGGCGCTGGCGCGGCGAGCACATAGCCATGGGAACGAACGTCGACTGCTACCAGCGGGCGGAGGGCCGATACGCCCTCATGCCCGGGATCCTTACGGCGCTGCGCGACCACGCCAACCCGTTCTCCGTCCTCACCAAGGGCACGCTGATCCTGCGCGACCTGGAACTGCTGCGGCAGGCCGCCGAGGTCACCGACGTCGGCATCTCCGTCTCCGTCGGCTTCCTGGACCACGCCCTGTGGCGCACCGTCGAACCGGGCACACCCGCGCCCGAGCGCCGCCTCGACGTGGTGCGCACGCTCACCGCGCACGGCATCACGTGCGGGGTCCTGATGGCGCCGGTCATCCCCTTCCTCGGTGACGCACCCGACCAGCTACGGGCCACGGTCCGCGCCATAGCCGATGCGGGGGCCGCCTCGGTCACCCCGCTCGTCCTGCACCTGCGCCCCGGCGCCCGGGAATGGTTCATGACGTGGCTGGGCCGCCATCACCCGCACCTCGTACGGCGCTACGAGCGCCTGTATGCCGGGGGCTCTTACGCCCCCACGTGGTACCAGCGGGGCGTGACCCGGCAGGTGCACGAGCTCGCGGCCGAGTACGGCGTGGGGCCGTACCGGCCCGGTGAGCACCGGGGGGTCGCCGCCCCCGAGTCGCCGACGCGGCCGGCGGATCCCACGCAGCTGTCGTTGTTGTGACCCCACGTTGTCGGCCGTCCCGCCGTGGGTGTTTGCCGCCGTTGCGCCTGCGGCGGGCGTGGGTTGTACGGGTGCGGTGCCACGCCTCCGGACTTCGTCCTGCGGCCCGGCCCCTCCCCGTTGGGGGTGGGAGAAAACCAGTGGGGGTGCACGTGGGCGGTCGGATGCCGCTTGTCGATCGCGTCATACGGAACCGGACATACGACGCCCGCCCCCACCGGCCTTCTACCCCCCACCCACGGGAGGGGCCGCGCCGCAGGACGAAGTCCGGAGGCGGGGCACCGCCCCCGTACACCCCACGCCCGCCGCAGGCGCAACGGCGAGAACACACCGCGGCGCCGCAGACAAAAACGTGGGGAGAAACCCGCCACGGCGGGACCGTGGGACTAAACGCCCAAGCGAGCCAGCGCCGCCGCGGCCGCCGCCGCCAACCGAGGGTGCGCCGCCGCAGCCGTGAGCGTGGGGACCGCGCGCCGGTCGCCGAGCGCGGCCAGGCCCTCCACGCAGGCGAGGGCGACGCGCCAATAGGGGGTGTTCGGGGTGAGGAGGCGATCGAGCGTGGCGATCAGGGCCGGTACGGACTGCGGTGCGCGGAGTTCGGCGAGCAGCCGGACGGGGTGCAAGGCGTAGGCGGTGCGCAGCGGATTGGTGGCGAGGGCGGCCGCGGCACGGGCGGTGCGGGGGTCGCCGAGGCGGCCGAGGGCGTGCGCGGCGGTGGCGCAGCGGACCGGTTCGCGGTAGTTCAGCAGCAGCACCAGCGTCTCGAAGGCGCGTTTGTCGCCGGCGCAGCCGAGGACGAAAGCCGCGATCTCCCGGGCCCACAGGGGCCGTTCGACGGCGACCAGCATCCGGGCCAGTTCGTCGCGGGCGGCCGGGGTGTTCTTGCGGGCCAGTGCGAGCAGCCGCTCGTAGGCGGCCAGATCGTCCGGGGAGCGGAGCTCGGCCCGCACCCGGTCCGTCAACTCGTGGAATTCCTCTTCCATTTGTCGCTTCCCTCCCGCCGGGCCGTCCCGGGTGACGACGACGTGGCCTGCACCACAGCCTAATGACCCGCACTACCCCTGGCGCTTCGGTTACCCACCGGTTAACCTGCTGGGACGGGCAGCACCCCTGCTCGGGCGGCCGGTGACGCAGCCGCCAGTAAATGAAGTCGGTTCGAAGTCGGTTCGGCACCGCACTCAGCACGACATTGCAGGAGCACACGGCACGGCCCCGGGACAGGGCCCGCCGCGACTCCCGCCCCGTCGGCGCTCCCCGTGACGCTGCGGCTTTTTGCGGCATTTCCGCCGTATCCCTCTGGCCGCTGTGCGCTGCGTACGGCCGCGTCGGTGCGACCCCTCCGTTTGTCGTCCCAGTCGTCACTTCTCCCCTGCCTCAGGGGAACACCCTTGGAGTCTCGCGATGGGCCCTTCGTCCACCCCTGATCTCTCGACCGAAGTCATTCCCCTGTCCCTTTCCACGGTGGCCGTCGTCGGCCTGGGCACCATGGGCACCGGTATCGCCGAGGTGCTGACCCGCGCCGGCCGCGAGGTCATCGGCATCGACACCGACCAGGCCGCGGCCCGCCAGGCCGTCGCCTCCCTGGAGGCCGCCACCGCCCGCGCCGTGCAGCGCGAGCGGATCAGCGAGCGGGAGCGGCAGGGCATCCTGGCCCGCTTCCGCACCTTCTCCGACCTCCAGGCCGCCGCGGAGGCCGATCTCGTCATCGAGGTGGTGCCGGAGAACTACGAGCTCAAGCGCCAGGTCTTCGCCGAACTGGACGCCGTCGTGCGCCCCGACGCGATCCTGGCCACCGGCACCAACGCGCTGTCGGTGACCCGGCTGGCCGCCGACTCGCAGCGCCCCGAGCGGGTGCTCGGCGTGCACTTCTTCAACCCGGCCCCGGCCATGAAGCTGGTCGAGGTGGTCTCCTCGGTGCTCACTGCACCGGCCGCGGTCGCCGCCGTCACCCAGCTCGCCCGTGACCTGGGCAAGGACCCCATCGCGGTGGGCGACCGCCCCGGCTTCGTCGCCGACGGTCTGCTCTTCGGCTACCTGAACCAGGCCGCCGCGATGTACGAGTCCAAGTACGCCACCCGCGAGGACATCGACGCCGCGATGCGGCTGGGCTGCGGCCTGCCGATGGGCCCGCTCGCCCTGCTCGACCTGATCGGCGTGGACACCGCCCGTACGGTCCTGGAGGCCATGTACGCCGAGTCGCACGACCGGCTGCACGCCCCCGCGCCGATCCTGGGGCAGCTGGCCGAGGCCGGGCTGACCGGCCGTAAGGCGGGCCGCGGCTTCTACACGTACGAGGCGCCGGGCAGCCCTACGGTCGTGCCGGACGCGGAGAGCCCCGCGGCCGACGGCGCGCTCGGTGCGGGCCGTACGGTCACCAGCGTGGGCGTCGCCGGCTCCGGGACGATGGCCAGCGGTATCGCCGAGGTCTTCGCCAAGGCGGGCTTCGACGTCGTCCTGGCCGCCCGCAGCCTGGAGAAGGCGGAGAAGGCCAAGGCCCGGATCACCAAGTCCCTGGACCGCTCGGTGAGCAAGGGCCGGATGACCGCCGAGGCGCGCGACGCCGCGCTGGCCGCGATCACCCCGGCCGGTTCGCTCGACGCCTTCGCCGAGGTCGATCTGGCCGTCGAGGCGGTGGCCGAGGACCTGGAGGTCAAGCAGCAGCTCTTCGCCACCCTGGACAAGGTCTGCAAGCCGGGTGCCGTGCTGGCCACGACCACCTCGTCGCTGCCGGTGGTGGCCTGCGCCCGCGCCACCTCGCGTCCGCAGGACGTCATCGGGATGCACTTCTTCAACCCGGCCCCGGCCATGAAGCTGGTCGAGGTGGTCCGTACGGTCCTGACGGCCGACGACGTCCACGCCACCGTCCGCGCGGTGTGTGCCAAGGTCCGCAAGCACGCCGTGGACTGCGGCGACCGGGCCGGCTTCATCGTGAACGCGCTGCTGTTTCCGTACCTCAACAACGCGATCAAGATGGTGCAGGAGCACTACGCCTCGCTGGACGACATCGACGCCGCCATGAAGCTCGGCGGCGGCTACCCGATGGGCCCGTTCGAACTCCTCGACGTCGTCGGGCTGGACGTCTCCCTGGCCATCGAGAAGGTGCTGCACGCCGAGTTCCGCGACCCGGGCCTGGCCCCGGCGCCGCTGCTGGAGCACCTCGTCGCGGCGGGCTGCCTCGGCCGCAAGACCGGCCGCGGCTTCCGTGAGTACGCCAAGCGCTGACGGGACGGGGCACCCCCGGCCACGCGCCGGGGGGCCGTGGGGCGGACTGCTGGAGCCTTCGGCCGGCGGTCCGTCCCAGGTCAGGGGGGCGCGGCCGGTACCTGATGCCGCAGGCCGAGTAAATATGCAGTACCGTCCCCACATGTCCCAGCCCGCTCGTACGCCGACCTCCGACGCCACCGACACCAGCACTCCCGGCTCCCGCCGCGCGGCCGCCCAACGGCTCAAAATGCGCCGCGAACTGTCGGCTGCGGCCATGGAGCTGTTCGCGACCAAGGGCTACGAGGCGACCACGGTCGACGAGATCGCGGCCGCCGCCGGGGTCGCCCGCCGGACCTTCTTCCGCCACTTCCGCTCCAAGGAAGAGGCGATCTTCCCCGACCACGACGACACCCTCGTGCGCGCCGAGGCCGTCCTGGATGCCGCGCCGCCGCACGAGAACCCGCTCGACACGGTCTGCCGCGGCATCAAGGAGGTCATGCGGATGTACGCGGCCGCACCGGCCGTCTCCGTCGCCCGCTACCGCCTCACCCGTGAGGTGCCCACCCTGCGCGAGGCCGAGATCGCCTCGGTCGCCCGCTACGAGCGCCTCTTCACCCGTTATCTTCTGGGCCACTTCGACGAGGGCGCCCACCGCGAGGGCGACGACGACCCGTTGCTCGCCGAGGTCGCCGCTTCCGCCGTGGTCACCGCCCACAACCACGTTCTGCGCCGCTGGCTGCGGGCCGGCGCCGAGGGCGACGTCGAGGCCCAGCTCGACCATGCCTTCGAGATCGTCCGCGAGACCTTCGGCACCGGCATCGGCGCGGGCCGCACCACCTCCGGAGAGCCGGCCGCCCCCGCTTCCGTCTCCCGGGCGGGCGAGGTCCTGGTGGCCGTGGCCCGTACGGATGCGCCGCTGGACGAGGTCATGCGCACGATCGAGCGGGCGCTGAAGAAGCGCTGAGGGGCGCCTCCACACCACAGAACCGCAGCCCGTCCAGCCGCCGAGGCGCTGGGCGGGCTGCGGCGTTTACGCGATGAACGATCATCGTTGATCGCTCATTGCGCTCATCTGAACGCCAAGTTTCTCAAGCGAGAAATTCATGGCACTCAGTGTCTTGTCAGATGGCACGCGGTGTCATACGTTGAGAGTGTCCGGTCGACCGGTGCACAGCGACACCCGTGCATCGGCTGTCCCAGCAACCCTTCGCGGCTGCCCCGTCCGGACGCCTGCGTCACAGGCACACCTCACACCGGCGCCGACCCCGCGCCACAGCCACACCGGCCGAACCGACGGCACCACCCCTGCACCACCCCCGACGTTCCCTCAAGCCGTTCCCCTCAAAAAACGTGCTTCGCCGGAGGCATCCCGTGAATGAAATCCTGGACGCGATCCTCGCGCCCGACACCACCCGCGACGACTTCGCCGCGCTGGCCCTCCCCGAGTCCTACCGCGCGGTGACCGTGCACAAGGACGAGGCCGACATGTTCGCCGGCCTGCCCAGCAGGGAGAAGGACCCGCGCAAGTCGCTGCACGTCGAGGACGTGCCGGTGCCCGAACTGGGCCCGGGCGAGGCGCTGGTGGCCGTGATGGCCTCCTCCGTGAACTACAACAGCGTGTGGACCTCGATCTTCGAGCCGATGTCGACCTTCGGGTTCCTGGAGCGCTACGGCAAGCTCTCCGAGCTCACCAAGCGCCACGACCTGCCGTACCACGTCATCGGCTCCGACCTGGCCGGCGTCGTGCTGCGCACCGGACCCGGCGTCAACGCCTGGGGCCCGGGTGACGAGGTCGTCGCGCACTGTCTGTCCGTCGAGCTGGAGTCCTCCGACGGCCACAACGACACCATGCTCGACCCCGAGCAGCGGATCTGGGGCTTCGAGACCAACTTCGGCGGCCTGGCCGAGATCGCGCTGGTCAAGTCCAACCAGCTGATGCCCAAGCCCAAGCACCTGAGCTGGGAGGAGGCGGCGGCGCCCGGTCTGGTCAACTCGACCGCGTACCGCCAGCTGGTCTCGCGCAACGGCGCCGGGATGAAGCAGGGCGACAACGTCCTGATCTGGGGCGCCAGCGGCGGGCTCGGCTCGTACGCCACCCAGTTCGCGCTGGCCGGCGGGGCGAACCCGATCTGCGTGGTCTCCAGCGACAAGAAGGCCGACATCTGCCGCGCGATGGGCGCCGAGGCGATCATCGACCGCAACGCCGAGGGCTACAAGTTCTGGAAGGACGAGCAGACCCAGGACCCGCGGGAGTGGAAGCGCTTCGGCAAGCGGATCCGCGAGCTGACCGGTGGCGAGGACATCGACATCGTCTTCGAGCACCCCGGCCGCGAGACCTTCGGCGCCTCCGTGTACGTCACCCGCAAGGGCGGCACCATCACCACCTGCGCCTCGACCTCCGGCTACATGCACGAGTACGACAACCGCTACCTGTGGATGTCGCTGAAGCGGATCATCGGCTCGCACTTCGCGAACTACCGGGAGGCGTGGGAGGCCAACCGGCTGATCGCCAAGGGCAAGATCCACCCGACGCTGTCGAAGACCTACACCCTGGAAGAGACCGGGCAGGCGGCCTACGACGTGCACCGCAATCTGCACCAGGGCAAGGTCGGCGTGCTGGCGCTCGCGCCCGAGGAGGGGATGGGCGTGCGCGACGAGGAGATGCGCGCCGAGCACCTCGACGCCATCAACCGCTTCCGGAACGTCTGAGCCGGCGAAGAGGTACGGGAGACCGTTTAGATGACTGAGCGTCAGAAGGATCGTCCGTGGCTGATGCGGACGTACGCCGGGCACTCCACCGCCGAGGCGTCCAATGAGCTCTACCGGCGCAATCTCGCCAAGGGCCAGACCGGATTGTCGGTCGCGTTCGACCTCCCGACGCAGACCGGTTACGACCCCGACCACATCCTCGCCCGCGGCGAGGTCGGCCGGGTCGGGGTCCCGGTCTCCCATCTCGGCGATATGCGGCGGCTGTTCCAGGAGATACCGCTGGAGCAGATGAACACCTCGATGACCATCAACGCCACGGCCATGTGGCTGCTGGCGCTCTACCAGGTGGTCGCCGAGGAGCAGGGCGCGGACATCACCAGGCTCCAGGGGACGACGCAGAACGACATCGTCAAGGAGTACCTGTCCCGGGGGACGCATGTCTTCCCGCCGGGGCCGAGCCTGCGGCTGACCACCGACATGATCGCGTACACGGTCAACAACATCCCCAAGTGGAACCCGATCAACATTTGCAGTTACCACCTCCAGGAAGCGGGCGCCACTCCGGTCCAGGAGATCTCGTACGCGATGTCCACCGCCATCGCCGTCCTGGACGCGGTGTTCGCGTCAGGGCAGGTCCCCGAGGACCGCAAGGGCGACGTGGTGGCCCGGATCTCCTTCTTCGTGAACGCGGGCGTCCGCTTCGTCGAGGAGATGTGCAAGATGCGCGCCTTCGGCCGCATCTGGGACAAGGTCACCCGCGAGCGCTACGGCATCGAGAACCCCAAGCACCGCCGCTTCCGCTACGGCGTCCAGGTCAACTCGCTGGGCCTGACCGAGGCGCAGCCGGAGAACAACGTCCAGCGGATCGTGCTGGAGATGCTGGCGGTGACGCTGTCGAAGGACGCCCGCGCCCGCGCCGTCCAGCTCCCCGCCTGGAACGAGGCGCTGGGCCTGCCGCGGCCCTGGGACCAGCAGTGGTCGCTGCGTATCCAGCAGGTGCTGGCGCACGAGAGCGATCTGCTGGAGTACGAGGACATCTTCGCCGGCTCGCATGTCATCGAGGCCAAGGTCGACGCCCTGGTGGACGAGTGCCTGGCCGAGATCGCCCGGATCCAGGAGATGGGCGGCGCGATGGCGGCCGTCGAGTCCGGCTATCTCAAATCGCAGCTGGTCTCCTCGCACGCCGAGCGGCGGGGCCGGATCGAGGCCGGCGAGGAGAAGATCGTCGGCGTCAACTGCTTCGAGTCCACCGAGCCCAATCCGCTCACCGCGGATCTGGACACCGCCATCATGACCGTCGATCCGGCCAATGAGGCGCGGGTCGTCCAGGCGCTGCACGACTGGCGGGACAACCGGGACGAGGGCCGCGCCCAGGAGGCGCTGTCGACGCTGAAGAAGACCGCGGCGGGCGACGGCAACCTTTTCGCGGCGACCCTGGAGTGTGCGCGGGCCGGTGTGACAACCGGCGAATGGGCCTGGGCGCTGCGGGACGTCTTCGGCGAGTTCCGGGCGCCGACGGGTGTCTCGGGCGCGCCGCTGGCCGTCACGGCCGAGGCGGGCACCCCGCTGGCGCTGGTCCGCGACAAGGTCGCCAGGACCGCCGCCGACCTGGGCGGCGGCAAACTGCGCCTGCTGGTGGGCAAGCCCGGTCTGGACGGACACAGCAACGGCGCCGAGCAGATCGCCGTACGCGCCCGCGATGCCGGTTTCGAGGTGGTCTACCAGGGCATCCGGCTGACCCCCGAGCAGATCGTCTCGGCGGCCGTCGCCGAGGACGTGCACTGCGTGGGACTGTCGATCCTGTCCGGTTCGCATGCCGAGCTGGTGCCGGACGTGCTGAGCCGGCTGCGCCGCGCCGGTGTGGACGATGTGCCGGTCATCGTCGGCGGCATCATCCCTTCGGCCGATGCGGCCGCCCTCAGGGAAGTCGGGGTGGCCGCCGTGTTCACTCCGAAGGACTTCGGGATTACGGAGATCATCGGCCGTATCGTCGACGAGATCCGGAAGGCGAACAAGCTCGATCCCCTGGAGGTCCCCGCATGACCGCTGTGAACCGGCAGCGGGCGCGCCGCTCCTGTCTGGCCGTCCCGGGCAGCAACCCCCGCTTCCTGGAGAAGGCCCAGGGCCTGCCCGCCGACCAGGTCTTCCTGGACCTGGAGGACGCCTGCGCGCCGCTCGCCAAGGAAGGGGCCCGGCACACCGTCGTCGACGCCCTGAACAAGGGCGACTGGACGGGCAAGACCCGGGTCGTACGGGTCAACGACTGGACCACGCACTGGACGTACCGGGACGTCATCACGGTCGTCGAGGGCGCGGGCGCCAACCTCGACTGCATCATGCTGCCGAAGGTGCAGGACGCCCAGCAGATCGTGGCGCTGGACCTGCTGCTGACCCAGATCGAGAAGACGATGGGCTACGAGGTCGGCCGGATCGGCATCGAGGCGCAGATCGAGAACGCCAAGGGTCTGGTGAACGTCGACGAGATCGCCGGTGCCTCGCCGCGCCTGGAGACCATCATCTTCGGCCCGGCCGACTTCATGGCGTCCATCAACATGAAGTCCCTGGTGGTCGGCGAGCAGCCCCCGGGCTATCCGGCGGACGCCTATCACTACATCCTCATGCGGATTCTGATGGCGGCCCGTACGCACAACCTCCAGGCCATCGACGGTCCCTATCTCCAGATCAAGAACATCGACGGCTACCGCGAGGTCGCCGGGCGGGCCGCGGCCCTGGGCTTCGACGGCAAATGGGTGCTGCACCCCGGTCAGGTCGAGGCCGCCAACGAGGTGTTCTCGCCGTCCCAGGAGGACTACGACCACGCCGAGCTGATCCTGGACGCCTACGAGTGGCACACCTCGGAGGCGGGCGGGGCCAAGGGTTCCGCGATGCTCGGTGACGAGATGATCGACGAGGCGAGCCGGAAAATGGCCCTCGTCATCGCCGGCAAGGGCCGTGCCGCAGGCATGATCCGTACATCCACGTTCGAGGCCCCGGAGGCATAAGCGCGATGCAGTTCGGCCGTACCTATGAAGAGTTCACCGTCGGCGACGTGTACAAGCACTGGCCCGGAAAAACCGTCACGGAATACGACGACCACCTCTTTTGCCTGCTCACGATGAATCATCACCCGCTGCACATGGACAGCAACTACGCGGAGCAGACCACCGACTTCGGCAAGAACGTCGTCGTCGGTAACTACATCTATTCGCTGCTGCTGGGCATGTCGGTGCCCGATGTCTCCGGAAAGGCGATTGCCAATCTGGAGATCGAGTCGCTCAAGCACGTGGCGCCGACGTTCCACGGCGACACCCTCTACGGCGAGACGACGGTGCTCGACAAGACGCCCTCGAAGTCCAAGTCGGACCGCGGGATCGTGTACGTCGAGACCAAGGGCTACAAGCAGGACGGCACGCTGGTCTGTGTCTTCCGGCGCAAGGTGATGGTCCCCACGGCCACGTACATCGAGGAGCGCGGCGGCGAGCAGCCCGGCCGCCCCGAGCTCAAGGCCCCTGCGGCCAAGAAGGAGAAGTAGTCACCATGACCCGTCTTGCGCAGACCGAGGGCCTGACCGACATTCAGCGGGAAATTCTCTCGACCGTCCGCGACTTCGTGGACAAGGAGATCATCCCGGTCGCCACGGAGCTGGAACACCGCGACGAATACCCCACGCAGATCGTCGAGGGGCTGAAGGAACTGGGCGTCTTCGGGCTGATGATTCCCGAGGAGTACGGCGGGCTGGGCGAGTCGCTGCTCACCTACGCGCTCACCGTCGAGGAAATCGCCCGCGGCTGGATGAGCGTCTCGGGCATCATCAACACCCACTTCATCGTGGCGTACATGCTCAAGCAGCACGGTACGCAGGAGCAGAAGGACTATTTCCTGCCGAAGATGGCGGCCGGTGAGATCCGCGGCGCCTTCTCGATGTCCGAGCCGGCGCTGGGCTCGGACGTGTCCGCCATCTCCTCCAAGGGCGTGCGGGACGGCGACGATTACGTCCTCAACGGCCAGAAGATGTGGCTGACCAACGGCGGTTCGTCCACGCTCGTCGCGGTGCTGTGCCGTACGGACGAGGGCCACCCGGAGGGCACCGCGCCGCACAAGTCGATGACGACCTTCCTCGTGGAGAAGGAGGCGGGCTTCGGCGAGGTCCGCCCCGGCCTGACCATCCCGGGCAAGATCGACAAGATGGGCTACAAGGGCGTCGACACCACCGAGCTGATCATGGACGGCCTGCGGATCCCGGCCGACCGGGTGCTCGGCGGCCAGACCGGACGTGGCTTCTATCACATGATGGACGGCGTCGAGGTCGGCCGGGTCAATGTCGCCGCGCGTGGCTGCGGAGTCGCCCAGCGCGCCTTCGAGCTGGGCGTTTCGTACGCGCAGCAGCGCCACACCTTCGGCAAGCCGATCGCCCAGCATCAGGCCATCCAGTTCAAACTGGCCGAAATGGCGACAAAGGTCGAAGCCGCCCATGCGATGATGGTTAATGCCGCCCGCAAAAAGGACTCCGGCCAGCGAAACGACCTCGAAGCGGGCATGGCGAAGTACCTGGCCTCCGAGTACTGCAAGGAGGTGGTCGAGGACGCTTTCCGTATCCACGGCGGCTACGGCTTCTCGAAGGAGTACGAGATCGAGCGTCTCTACCGCGAGGCCCCGATGCTCCTGATCGGTGAAGGTACCGCCGAGATCCAGAAAATGATCATTGGTCGCCGGCTGCTGGAGGAGTACCGAATCCAGGGGTGAACGTCCCAATTGGGGCGTTTTCGTCTAGACGAAGATCACACCCCGGTCACGGACTTCGGCCACGGATTGGCGCTGGCTCTTGGCCAGTTGCCGCCCGCACCCGATAGCATCCCAGGAAAGCCGCCGTCCCCCGTATCCCTACGCGGCATCCTCCGCTACGAAGGTCATTCATGCCCCACAGCCAATCCTCTGCACAACGCGGTCGCGTCCGCCTCGCGCGCGGAGCGTCGCCGTGGCTCCTCCCGACCGTGGCAACGGCGGCGGTCAGCCTGGCCCGCTCCCGTCGCTCGGGACGCTGGGCCGCGCTCGCCGTGCCCACCACCGCCCTCGCGGCGGGCATGCTGTGGTTCTTCCGCGACCCCGAGCGAGAGGTCGCTCAGGGCCGTGTCATCTCCCCGGCCGACGGTGTGGTGCAGAGCATCATGCCGTGGAAGGACGGACGTACCCGCGTCGCGATCTTCATGAGCCCGCTGAATGTCCATGTCAACCGCGCCCCGCTGGCCGGCACGGTGACGTCCGTGGAGCACATCCCCGGTGGCTTCGTTCCGGCGTTCAACAAGGAGAGCGAGAACAACGAGCGGGTGGTCTGGCACTTCGACACCGAGCTCGGCGACATCGAGATGGTGCAGATCGCCGGCGCGGTGGCCCGCCGCATCGTCCCGTACGTGCCCGAGGGCACCAAGGTCGAGCAGGGCGAGCGCATCGGCCTGATCCGTTTCGGCTCGCGCGTCGATATCTACCTCCCGGAGGGCGTCGAGGTGGCCGTCGAGGTCGGCCAGGCCACCACCGCGGGGGTGACTCGTCTTGACCGTGATTGATCCGGAAACACAAGCCGGCTGGGCACCCGAGACCGAGGAGGACGGGGACGACATGCCGTTGTCCACGCGGCTGTCAATAGCGGACACCCTCACCCTCGGCAACGCCATCTGCGGCTTCATGGCCGTGTACTTCACCACCACCGGCGTCCTCATCCCGCATCTGACGGGCACCGAGGACGGCGGCATGGCGCGGCACAGCGCCGCGGTGGCCGTGATCCTGATGCTGATGGCGTCGGTCTTCGACCTCTTTGACGGACTGGTCGCCCGCAAGCTGCGTGCCTCGGCGATGGGGGCCGAGCTCGACAACCTCTCCGACCTGATCAGCTTCGGTCTGGCGCCCGCGTACTTCGTGGTGACCTGGGGCATGGTCGCCTCGGGCGCCAACCAGGCCAACCAGAAGGTCTCGGTGGTCGCGGCGGTGGTGGTGCTGCTGGCGGTGATCCTGCGGCTGGCCCGGTTCTCCTGCGTGACGCTGCGCGACGGCATCTTCCAGGGCATGCCGAGCCCCTTCGGCGCCCTGACCGTCGTCGCCATCGTGCTGCTGGAGCTGCCGTTCCTGCCGACGCTGCTGGCGATCATCGGGGTGGCCTGGCTGATGGTGAGCCGGGTCGAGTACCCCAAGCCGCGTGGCCGCCTCGCGGTGGCGATGCTCAGCTGGATCGTGCTCAGCATGGGCATGCTCGCCGCCTGGGCGCTGGACGCCCCCGGCGGCCAGCTGCTGCTGTGGACCGGCTGCTCGCTCCAGGTGGTCATGGGCGCGATGATCCCGCTGTTCGCGACGGCCCGGAGGGTGAACACCTTCCGCGACAACCGCCGCGAGTCACGGACGGAGTCGCGCGCCGCGCAGCTGCCCTGACACAGCGGAGACGACGGATGAGCAGGCCGAGGGCCCCGGGTGGATCACCCGGGGCCCTCGGCGTTGTCGTGGGGCCGTCGCGGCGCTCGGACCGGCGCCGGGTACGGCTGGCCTGCGCCGCGCGGCGCTCGGGCCGGGTGCGGCTCAGACCAGGAAGTCGCGGGCGAGGTTCTCGGCCGCCCGCTCCAGCAGGGGGCCCGCCTCGGCCATACAGCGGGCCGGGTCGGACTCCAGGTCCGTCAGGGCGTACGCGCGGCTGATACCGGCCGCGGCGAGAGCCTCCTGGGGCAGCTGGAGGCGCCCGCAGACGGCGACGACCTCGATGCCCGCCGTACGGGCCGCGGCGGCGACACCGGCCGGCGCCTTGCCGTGCAGGGTCTGCTCGTCCAGCGACCCCTCGCCGGTGATCACGAACGTGGCCTGCGCCAGCGCCGGGGCGAAGCCCAGCACATCGAGCATCACGTCGATGCCCGGCCGGAAGGCCGCGTCCAGGCCGACCAGCGCGCCGTAGCCGATCCCGCCCGCCGCGCCCGCACCGGGTGCCAGGGCGTGCTCGGCGGCCTTGGGGCCGACCGCGGCCTCCAGCACCTGGGCGTAGCGCGCCAGGGCGGCGTCCAGCGTGGCCACGTCGGCCTCACCGGCACCCTTCTGCGGCCCGTAGACCGCGGGCGCGCCCTTGGGCCCCGTGAGCGGATTGTCGACATCGCTGGCGAGCACGATGTCCGTACGGGCCAGCCGCGGGTCCAGGCCCGACAGGTCGGCGGTGGCCAGATCGGCCAGCGGGCCGCCACCGGGGGCGACCGGCTTGCCGTCCGTGTCCAGGAAACGCGCCCCCAGCGCGGCGAGCATGCCCGCGCCGCCGTCGGTCGTCGCGCTGCCGCCGACGCCGAAGACGATCGAGGTCGCCCCCGCGTCGAGCGCCGCGAGCAGCAGCTCACCGGTGCCGTACGTGGTGGCCGTCAGCGGCGCGAAAACGCCCTTGGGGAGGTACTGGAGGCCGGAAGCCTCCGCCATCTCCACCACCGCCGTACCGTCCGCGCGCAGCGCGAAGGTGGCCGTCACCGGCTCGCCGGTGGGGCCCGTGACCCGCGCCTCATGGCGGGCGAAACCGGCCGCCAGCGCCGCGGCGACCGTGCCGTCACCGCCGTCCGCGACCGGGATGGCCGCCACGTCCAGCTCGGGGACCACGCGCCGCAGACCGGCCGTGACGTGCTCGGCGACCTCTACGGCCGTGAGCGAACCCTTGAACTTGTCCGCGGCGATCAGCACCTGTCCGGTGTGTGTCCTTGCTGCGTCCGCCACCGTGTTTCCCCTTGCTTTCGAACTGGCAGTCGCGCCGCTGTGACCATATCCGGCGAGGGGCCCCGCCGCACAGGCCATCTCGCTCCGCAGGACCGGCGCGGCGGCCATACGGGGCGCGGCCTGCGCCGGGTTGTCTTCCGGGCCTGCGCTGGATTGCCTTCCGGGCCTGCGCGGCGGCGCGCTCGGGGCCTAGGCTCGCGCCGTGACGACCATGGATTACGCCACCTACATCGCCGGTCTGCCCCGTGTGCTCGCGGGTGCGGGCGCCATCTTCCGCGACGCCCAGGGCCGCATCCTGCTCGTGGAGCCCAACTACCGCGACACCTGGATCCTGCCCGGCGGCACCGTCGAGTCCGACACCGGCGAATCGCCCCGGCAGGCCGCCCGCCGCGAGACCGCCGAGGAAATCGGCCTGGACGTCGAGCTGGGCGCGCTGCTCGCCGTCGACTGGGTCCGCGGAGAGGGCCGGCCGCCGCTGGTGTCGTACCTCTTCGACGGCGGGGTGCTGGACGAGGAGCAGCTCACCGCGATCCGGGTCCAGGAGGAGGAGCTGCTGTCGTGGCGGCTGGTGCACTGGGAGGAGGCCCGAACCATGGTGAACGACGAGATGCGGCTGCGGATCCGCGCCGCGCTGGACGCGCTGGCCGACGGACGGGGACCGGCCGAGCTGGAGGACGGCGTGCCGCCGGCGGGTACCGGACGGGGCGGGGCGGGCCCGTCGGCCGCATAGAACCCCGGTATGAGAACCGTGGGTTGATCCCAAGAGCGCCAAATCCCCCTAACGTGTTCTGCGTACACGGAAAGACACGGAGGGGTGGCGGTATGACGGAGAGGACGGACCTGGCGACGGTCGAGGACATCGCCGCGCGGATCGGGCAGGTGCCGGGCGTGGTGGGGGTGATGCTCGGTGGCAGCCGGGCGCGGGGGACACACCGGCCGGATTCCGACTGGGATCTCGGTGTGTACTACCGCGGCGAACCGGACCTTCCGGCGCTGAAGGCGCTGGCCGCGGAGGTGACCGGCGGCCCCGTGGAGGTCTACGGACCGGGGGCGTGGGGCGCATGGGTGAACGGCGGGGCCTGGCTGGTGCTGCCCGACGGCAGCCATGTGGACTGGATCCTGCGGGATGTGGACCGGGTCCGGCGGATAGCGGACGACTGCCGCGAGGGCCAGTTCGAGACCGGGATGCAGGCCGGTCATCCGCTGGGCTTCTGGTCGCCCGCCTACCCGGGCGAGGTGGCGCTGGGGCGCGTACTGGCCGATACGGACGGCGAGTTGGCGCGGCTCAAGGAGGAGACGCGGTACTACCCCGAGGCACTGCGGAAGTCGCTGCCCGCCGGTGCGCTGTGGGACGCGGGATTCTCGGTGGCGATGGCGGGCAAGTCGTACACCACCGGGGACGTCCTGCATGCGGCCCTGTGCCTGTCCCGTGCCGTCGGCAACCTGGTCCAGGCCCTGCACGCCCACCACGGCGCCTGGTGCCTCAACGAAAAGGGCGCCCTCGCCGCAGCCGCGGCGCTCCCCGGCACACCCCCGGACTTCGCGGCCCGCGCCACCGCCCTGCTCGGCCGGCTCGGCTGCACGGTGGAGGAACTGCGGCACTCACTGACGGAGGCGGAGCGGCTGGTGGAGGAGGTGCGGACGACGGTCGAGGGCTGAGCGGGAGGGGGCGGGCCGGGCCGTAGGCGACCGGGGGCGGCGGCTGAAACGGGGGGGGCGGGCTGGTCCGTAGGAGGCCGGTAGTCGATGGGCGGACGGGGGACGGTCCGGTCCGTAGGTAGCCGGTAGCTGATGCCGGACGGGAGACGGTCCAGTCCGTAGGCAGCCGGTAGCTGATGCCGGACGGGGCACGCGCCCGATCCGGGCATGCCTCATGGGGACATGGGGACATACGTGCGACCGCATGCCCGGATCGGGCGGAAATATCGCCTCTTTTGCTGTCTGCGGCGTATCTGGAGTGCTTCCTGGGGAATCCCTCGCGGAGAGCCGTGGGGAGAAGCGCATGCGCGACGCCGTCAGCCGTGGCCGCTCGGCGGACGCCGGCGGCGTGCGCGGCGTGCGCGGCCTGCTGCTCGTCGCGTTGCTGGCGCTCCTGCAAGCCGCGCTGCTCGCCGGCATCTGCCAACTGCCGTCGTCCCAGACCGGCCACTGCCATTTCGACGCCCCCGCCGCCGTATCCGGCATGTCCGTGGGGCACTGCGTCTCCGACGGGCCCGAGCTGGCATCGGCCGGAGCCGGCAAGAGGCACCATCCGGGCAGCGGCGCCGGGCGGATCAGCCAGGCGTCGGGCTGCCATCTGCGCCCGCACACCCCCACCGGCCCCGGCGGCAAGGCGATCGGGGCCGCATCCCTTGCCGCCGCAGCCGAGGCGACCGGCGACGGCTCTCCCCACGCCGTCCGGACCTCCGCGCCCGGCGCGCTCTCCGGGCGGACGGCCGTCCTGCGCTGCTGATCCGGCCCGGCCGACGTAAGCGCCCCGCCCTGCCCGTATGCGGGCGATCGGGCGCTCTCGGCCTGCCGCCATCACACCCAGGACGCCCTTACCGCAGGAGACCGGCATGCCCTTCGATGTCTTCGCCGCTCTTGGCGCGCTCGTACGCGCCGAGGCCGCACGCACTGGAATGAAGTCCGTACCCAGGCCCGTGACCAACACCGCGCACGAGCGGACCGACGATGCGCCCGCGCCGCAGAGCCCGGACGCGTCGATGCCCGAGCGGACGAACGCCCCGGCGGCCGCCGCCCCGGGCCCGTCCTCCGTCTCGGGCTCGTCCTCCATCTCGGGCCCGTCCAACGTCTCGGGCCCGTCCGACATCTCGGACCCGCCCGGCACCCACGGGCGCCCGCTCATCGGGACGCTCCGGAAGCCGCTCCGGAAGCTGGCGGCGTTCTTCCACTGACGCGTCGTTCAGCGGCTGACGCCGACCGCGTGCCGGAACGTGGTCGGATCGGTGATGAAGTCGAGCATGGCGCGGGCCACGTCGGAGCGGGTGATGACGCTGCCGACCGGACCGGCCTCGATGGCGTGGCGGTAGCGGCCCTCTCCCGGCTTGTCGAGGAGGCGGGGCGGGCGGACGGCGGTCCAGTCGAGGTCGCTGTCGCGCAGCACGGCTTCCATGCGCTCCAGGTCGGTGTAGAGCTCCTTGAGGGCCGCCCACAGCAGCGGCCCGAACACCCGGTGGGCGAGCATCGGCTGGCCGACGCCGGTGCGGTTGAGCGGGCCCGCGCTGACCACGAGCAGCCGCCGCACGCTGGTGGCGGTCAGCGCCTCGACGGCGGCGCGGGCCGAGGTGGAGGCGGGCCGGAGGGGATCGTGCCGACCGGCCTGGCCGATACCGGAGAGCACCGCGTCGGCGCCGTCGACGACGGACTTGACCGAGGCGGCGTCGAGCGGGTCGGTCCGCACGACCGTCAGCCGGTCGTGCCGCACGGTCAGTTTCTGCGGGCTGCGCAGCGCGGCGGTCACCTCGTGCCCGTCGGCCAAGGCGTGGGTGACGAGATGCCGGCCGACGCCGCCGGAGGCGCCGAGAACGGTGAGCTTCATGGACTCTCCCAAAAGTGAGTGAACACTTACCCACCAGTGTGGGTGAGTGTTCACTCACATGTCAACGTAGGCTTGGTCCATGTCGCACGACGCCGCCGAAGCCCCCTGGCCGGAGGCGCTCTGCGCGCTCCCGCATCCTCGACGCCGCCGCCGCGCTGATGAGCACCGCGGGCCTGACGCGGACGACGACCAAGGTGATCGCCCGGGAGGCGGGCTGCTCGGAGGCCACCCTCTACAAGCACTTCCTGACACAACAAACACTTCCTGACGCAGATGACGCTGGCCGCCGTCCACTTCTACCGTCGCGCCTTCCCGATGGCGGCCTCCCTCTTCGCCAGCCCTGGGCTGCTGGACACCCCGTCAGCCACACTCCCCCACCGGGAACAGCGCCATATCGTCCACCGGGTACGGCGCAGTGCCCTCCACCGGGAACGGACCCCCCACCGTCCGCTCGAACTCCAGCAGTCGGCGCTTGCGGTCCAGTCCGCCGCCGTAGCCGGTGAGGCTGCCGTCGGAGCCGACGACGCGGTGACAGGGAACGATGATCCCGACGGGATTGCGGCCGTTGGCCAGCCCAACCGCCCGGGCCGCCGACGGGGCGCCCAGACGCTGGGCGAGCGCGCCGTAGGTGACCGTCTCGCCGTACGGGATGGTGCACAGGGATGCCCAGACGCGGCGCTGGAAGGGAGTGCCGCGCAGCTCCAGGGGGACGTCGAAGGCGGTCAACTCGCCGCGGAAATAGGCCCGTAGCTGGGCGATGGCGGCGGCGAACGGCGGGTCCTCGGGGGCCGCCGGGGCGCCGAAGCTCTCCTGGGGCGGGCGGTGCCGCTGGTCCGTCATATAGAGGCCGGTGAGGGCGTCGCCGAGGGCGACGAGGGTGAGCGGTCCCACCGGGGTGTCGGTCAGGACGGTGTGGGTGAGCGGGGCGCAGGGGCGGGTGGTCGGCTGCACGGTCATGATGCGGGCTCAGTTCATCGGGAGGCGGTTGATGGGGTGGTCGTCGGTCGCCCAGAGGTACTGGACGGCGTAGGCGCGCCAGGGGCGCCAGACCGCGGAGTGGCGGATGAGGGCGGCGGGCGTGGCGGGCAGACCCAGCCCGGCGGCGGCGCGGCGCAGGCCGAGGTCGGTGGGCGTAAAGGCGTCGGGGTCGCCCAGGGCACGCATGGCGACGACTTCGACGGTCCATGGCCCGATACCGGGCAGCGCCGCCAACCGGGCGCGGGCTTCCTCCCGGTCGCTGCCGACGCCGAGGTGCAGCACACCGGAGGCGAGGGCGTCGACCACGCCGGTGAGAGTGGCGCGGCGGGTACGGGGCATCGCCAGGGATTCCGGGTCCAGTGCGGCGAGCGCGGCGGCGGAGGGGAAGAGGTGGGTGAGTCCGCCACCGGGGTCGTCGATCCGCTCGCCGTGCGCGAGGACCAGCCGTCCGGCGTGCGTACGGGCGGCCGCGGTGGAGACCTGCTGGCCCAGGACGGCGCGGACCGCGAACTCGTCGGCGTCGACGGTGCGCGGCACCCGGCGGCCGGGCGCCTTGTCGATCAGCGGGGCCAGCTGGGCGTCCTGGCGGAGCAGATCGTCGACGGCCTCCGGGTCCGCGTCGAGGTCCAGCATCCGCCGGCAGCGGGCGATGGCGCCGGCCAGATCGCGCAGGTCGGTGAGTGCGAGCCGGCAGTCGATGTGTTCGGGGCGGGGGGTGAGGGCGACGATCCCGTGTCCGTAGGGGAGGCGCAGGGTGCGGCGGTAGGCGCCGTCGCGCCATTCCTCGACGCCGGGGACGGCGGTGGCGGCGAGATGTCCGAAGAGGTTGTCGGGGTTCAGCGGGCGGCGGAAGGGCAGCCGGAGCGAGAGCGTGCCCGGCGACGCGGCGGCCACGCTGCCGGGGCGGGCGCGGCGGCGCAGTTCCGTCGGGGAGAGCCCGAAGATCTCCCGTACCGTCTCGTTGAAGGTGCGGATACTGGCGAACCCGGCGGCGAACGCGGCGTCGGCCATCGGCACCGCGGTGGTCTCCACCAGCAGCCGGGCCGTCTGGGCGCGCTGCGCACGGGCCAGCGCCAGCGGGCCGGCGCCGAGTTCCGCGCGCACCTGGCGCTCGATCTGGCGGGTGCTGTAGCCGAGGCGCGCGGCCAGACCGGGGACGCCCTCCCGGTCGACGACCCCGTCGGCGATCAGCCGCATCGCCCGCGCCACCAGATCGGCCCGCTCGTCCCACTGCGGCGAGCCCGGACTGGCATCCGGCCGGCACCGCTTACAGGCCCGGAACCCGGCCTGCTGGGCGGCGGCCGCGCTCGGGTAGAACCGCATGTTCTCGGGCTTGGGCGGCACGACGGGGCAGCTGGGACGGCAGTAGATCCCGGTCGTGAGCACGGCGGTGTAGAACCAGCCGTCGAAGCGGGCGTCCTTGGACTGCACGGCGCGCAGACAGCGCTCGGTGTCGGTGTGCATGCCCCCAAGGATTCCGCAGCGACCGGACCTCTGGCTGGCGGAAATCCGACATCAGCGTCGCGCTACCAGGGAAGGGGCGGGCGGCCGGTGGTCTGTTCCGGCTGGACTGAGACTGTCCGGACTGACTGACGGGCTACGAGGACCGGGCCTTTCGGCCCTGGGCCGGTCTCTGCGGATCGCCAGATCAGCCCAGCTGCGCGGCGAAAGCCCCGTACGCCCGCTCGTCGAAGAGGACGAACCGTACCTCCTCCACGGCCGTCTCCGTCTCCCGTACGGCCGCCACGGCGATCCGGGCGGCGTCCTCCAGTGGCCAGCGGTAGACGCCGGTGGAGATGGCGGGGAAGGCGACCGTGCGGGCGCCGAGTTCGTCGGCCACGCGGAGGGCTTCGCGGTGGCAGGAGGCGAGCAGGTCGCTGCGGTCCTCGGTGGCGGAGTAGACCGGGCCGACCGTATGGATCACCCAACGGGCGGGCAGACGGCCGGCCGTGGTGGCGACCGCTGCGCCGGTGGGCAGGCCGCGGCCGTAGTGGGAGGCGCGCAGGGCGCGGCATTCGGCGAGGATCTCCGGGCCGCCGCGGCGGTGGATGGCGCCGTCCACTCCCCCACCGCCCAGGAGCGAGGAGTTGGCGGCGTTGACGAGGGCGTCGACGGTCTGCTCGGTGAGGTCGCCCCGGACGAGGGTGAGGGAGGTGCTCATGGTGTGTGAGCGTAGGCAGGAGTGCGTGGGGCGACCAGCGGATTGCGGCGTCAGCGGCTGGGGTCGCCCGGGCGCCGGCTGGGGTCGCCCGCGGGCGTCGGCTGACGACGCCCGGCAGTCAAACGGCGCCGGACGCCCAGCCGCACGCTAACAACGCCCCGCAGTCAAACGGCGCCGGGGGCGCACCGCACCCTAACGACGCCCCGCAGTCAAACGGCGCCACGCTGCCTTCGCGGCATAGTGGCCCGACATGCCGTGGACACCGGGCCCGGGCGGGGTGGACTGGGAGCACAGGAAGACCGCCGGGTGCGCGGTCTCGTACGGGACGCGGGCGAGCTTGGGGCGGATGAGCAGGCGCAGTCCGGCCGCGGAGCCGCAGGCGACGTCGCCGCCGACGTAGTTGGCGTTGCGCGCGGCGATCTGCGGCGGTCCGGCGACCGCGCGGGCCAGGACGAGGTCGCGGAAGCCGGGCGCGAAGCGTTCGATCTGCCGCTCGATCACCTCGGTGGCGTCGCCCTCCCAGCCATTGGGGACATGGCCGTACGCCCAGAAGGTGTGCTTGCCCTCGGGCGCACGGGTGGTGTCGATCAGGCTGGGCTGGGCGGTGATCAGGAAGGGGACCGACGGGTCCTGGCCCGTGGCGGCGGCATCCAGGGCGGCGCCGATCTCGCCGCTGGTGGGGCCGACGTGGACGGTGCCGGCCCGGCGGGCCTCCTCGGCCGTCCACGGCACCGGCTCCGCCATCGCGTAATCGATCTTGAAGCAGCTGGGGCCGTACTTCACGTCCCGATAGGCGTTGCCCAGGCGCGCGATCCGGGCGAGCGCGGTCGGTGAGGTGTCGAAGATGTACGCGCGGGCCGGCGGCAGGTCGTCGAGCCGCTTGACCTCGAAGTCGGTGTGCACCGCGCCGCCGTGGGCGCGCAGCAGTCCGGCCAGGGCGTCCGCGATGGCCTGGGAGCCGCCGCGCGGCACCGGCCAGCCGACCGCGTGCGCGGCGAGCGCGAACATCACGGCGATACCGGTGGTCCCGAAGGAGCCGAGCGGCGCGATGGCGTGCGCCGCGAGACCGGCCATCAGGGCGCGGGCCTTCTCGTCCTGGAAGCGGCGGTTGAACAGGCTGATGGGCTGCGCGGCCGCCAGGCCGAAGCGGGCGTAGGTCACCGGGTCCTTGGGCAGGCCCAGCCACTGCGTCCGCAGGAAGTCATGGGCCAGGGTGTCCCACTTGCCGGTGAACGGCGCGACCAGCCTGCGGTAGGTGCCGGCGTCGCGCGGCCCGAAGGACATCGCGGTCTGGCCGACGGAGCGGGCCAGTACACCGGCCGTGCCGTCGGGGAAGGGATGCGCCATCGGGATGTCGGGATGCAGCCACTTCAGGCCGTAGCGCTCCAGGGGCATCGTCGAGAAGGCGGGCGAGCCGACGGCGAGCGGATGCACCGCCGAACAGGGGTCGTGGCGGAAGCCGGGGAGGGTCAGCTCCTCCGTACGTGCTCCGCCGCCGATGGTGCCGTGGGCCTCGAAGACCTCGACGGACATCCCGCGGCGGGCCAGTTCGACCGCCGCCGTCAGGCCGTTGGGTCCTGCCCCGATCACGACGGCATCGAGCATCCTCGGCACCTGCGCCACTCCCCTCAAGTCCGACCCTCGTCGGTGAGGATCAGTTGGCGGCTGCCAGCAATCCGAGGATACGCCGCGCCGTTTCGGCGTCCCGGGCCGCCGTGAACGGCAGCGCATTGCCGCCGGCTATCCGGAACGGCTGTCCCGCGACCGTACCGCTGGCGCCGCCCGCTTCGTGGACCAGCAGCAGCCCGGCGGCGTGGTCCCAGGCGTTTTCCCAGCTGAAGGCCGTGGCGTCGAGGTCGCCGGTGGCGATGTGCAGATACTCCAGGCCCGCCGAGCCGCAGGGGCGCGGGGCGATGCCGCCGGTGTCCAGGGCGGCGAGCACCCGCTTCTGCTCGTCGGTGGTGAAGTCGAAGTGGGAGGTGGCGACGTCCAGGACGGCGCCGGCATCGGGGGATCCGGCCCGCAGCGGTACGCCGTTGAGCTGGGCGCCGTCGCCCAGGCGGGCGGTGGCCATCAGGCCGAGCGCGGGGGCGTACGTCCAGGAGGCGAGCACCTCGCCGTGGTGGGCGAGCGCGACGAGGGTGGCGAAGCCGGGGTCGCCGTGGACGAACTGGCGGGTGCCGTCGACCGGGTCGACGATCCAGACGGGTGCGTCGCCGTGCAGGGCGTCGAGGACGCCCGGGTCGGCGTGGACCGCTTCCTCGCCGACCACCCGGGAGCCGGGCAGCAGGTCCGTCAGCGCGGCGGTGAGGTGCTCCTCGGCGCGCCGGTCGGCGACCGTGACGAGGTCGTGCGGGCCGTTCTTCTCGACGATGTCCTCGGCGGCGAGCTGCCGGAAACGCGGCATGATCTCGTCGGCCGCGGCCTGGCGGACGGCGGCCTCGACGGCAGCCAGCAGCGCGGCGGACAGATCGGGCGCGCCGCCGTCCGGGGAGGCGGCGGAGGGGCTGGTCGGCGGGGTCGTCAGGGTCGCGGAGGCCGTCGCGACGGCGTCGGTGAGGTTCGTGGTGACTCCCGGGTCTTCGGTACGAAGTGTGTCGAACATGCATCCATGGAAACACGGGCCACTGACACTGCGGCTGGACCACAGGTGAACGCCGGGTGCCGCGGCGACCACGGGACGGGGCTGGGGCCAGGGCAGGGGCCGGAGCCATACCTCCGGGGCCGGGGGCCGGGGTCGGCGCCTGTTTATAGGCTCTCCCCCATGGCCATGCAGCGCACCACGCTCCCCCGAGGCGCCCAAGGAGTCCCCTGGGACGGGCTCGCCCTGAACGTCGAGGGTCCGGCGCGTCCGCCGCTGCGCTGGGAGGTCGCCGACGGAGGGCGGCTCGTACTGCTCCAAGACGGTGAGCAGGGGGATCGGGTCGTGCTGCTGGCGCGGCAGCGGGTCACGCGTCGCGGGGTGTACTACGTCCGCACCGGGCGGTACGCATCCCCGCTGCCACCGCTGCGCGCCGACCTCGCCCGTAAGCACCGGGAGGCGTGCCCGGACGATGACGACGCCTGGTTCGCGCGGTGGGCGAACCACTTCGCGGACGGGCTGCGGGACAGCACCAACGGGCCGCTGCATCAAGGCGATTGGCAACTGACGCGCGGTATGCCGTCCGGGTGGGACCTGGCCGAGAACTGGGAGCGGCTGCCGCACCACGATCCGGCCGTCGGCCACATCACGTGGTTCGGCTACGGCGATCCCGACGAGGACCGCCGCGACCTCCTGCCGCTGCGTCCGCTGTCCGCGCCGGACGCGCCGCGGGTGAAGTCCTACCGCCGCCAGTACCGCGAAGGCGTACTGCCGCCCGTCCTGGTCTGGTGGGTCGGCGGCCTCAACTCGCTGGTGCTGGTGGACGGGCACGACCGGCTCGCCGCAGCGCTCTCCGAGGGCGGCCGTCCGGCCGTTCTCGCCCTCGCCCGCGAGTCGTCGGAGCGGTGGGTGACGTGGATGGCTCAGCCGATCATCCGCCACTACGAGGCACGCCTCGCAGCACTGGAACGCGCCTACGCGGACGGCGATGCGCCGGCGACGATGCTCGCCGGTGCGGCGAGCCGCCAACTGGGCAATCAGCTGCACGCTCTCGAGGCCGCCCCGGACCTCACCCGCTCCTGGCCCCTGCCCGGCGGCTCGGACGCCTGGGACGCGCTCGCCCATCACCACGCCCCCGGCTGGCACCCCGACACCGGAAACTGACAGGACGGCAGACACCCCGTCTGCGTACGCTCGCGCCATGACCGGCACCGACCACACCTCGACCCCCGTCCCGGCACCCCGCCGCCCCCTCGTCGCGATCCTGAGCGGTGCCGGGATCTCCACCGACTCCGGGATTCCGGATTACCGCGGTCCGAACGGGCTGTGGCGGCGCAACCCGGAGGCCGAGAAGCTGGTCACCTACGACGCGTATATGGCCGATCCGGAGATCCGGCGGCGGTCGTGGCGGATGCGGCTGGAGAGCCCGGCGTTCCGGGCCCGGCCGAATGCCGCGCACGAGGCGGTGGCGCGACTGGAGCGGTCCGGGACGCCGGTGCGGGTGATCACCCAGAACGTCGACGGGCTGCACCAGCTCGCCGGAATGCCCGCACGCAAGGTCCTGGAACTGCACGGCACGGTGCGCGCCGTCACCTGCACCCGCTGTCATGCCCGGTCGGCCATGGAGGAGGCGCTGGAGCGGGTGGTGGCGGGCGAACCGGAACCCGCGTGTCTCGTCTGCGGCGGGATCCTGAAGTCCGCGACGGTGATGTTCGGGGAGCGATTGGATCCGCAGGTGCTCGGTACGGCGCTGGGCGTGGCCAAGGCCGCCGAGATCTTTCTCGCGGTGGGCACCACGCTCCAGGTCCAGCCCGCCGCCTCGCTCGCCGGGGTGGCGGCCGACCACGGCGCCCGGCTGATCATCGTCAACGCCGAGCCGACGCCGTACGACGACCGCGCCGACCAGGTGGTCCGCGAGCCGATCGGCAGCGCGCTGCCTCGGTTGCTGGACGGCCTGGCCGCCTCCTGATCGAAGACGAAGCGCAGCTCACGCGCGAACTCTTGTGACCGATTCGGCCGCGGCTCGCCCCTGGCCGGAGACAGGGTGCCGGCTCACGGGTCATTCGACGATCACGACCAGGGAGAAGCGGATGGTCAGGAACAGGTACGTCAGGAACAGATATCTACCGGCAGCGGCACTCGCGGTGGTCATTGGCCTGGCCAGCACCCTCGGGGCCTCGGCCGCGACGGGTCATACCGCGCCCGCCGCCTCCGCGAGTTCGGCCCCGCCGGGCGACAATCTGACGCCAGGACCGCACCACCGGCTCCTCGACCCCCTGGTCGGCACTGGAAAGCCACCAAGGTCAACTACCTCCTGGGCAAGGACGGCAAACCGGTCGTCTCCCACGACATCACCGTACGTGTCCAGTGGATCAAGAAGACCGGAGGGCGTTTCCTGAAGGAGCAGACCCAGGGGACGCTGGCCGGCCACCCGTACTACCGCCTGGGCATCATGGGCTACTCCAACATCGACCGCCGCTACGAATGGACCACGTTCGACAGCGTCACGCCCACCGCGATGACCTACCGCGGCGCACCCGACAGCGGCAGCGCCTCCGAGATCTCCATCCCCGGCGAATTCACCGACCCGGGCATCCTCGGCCCTGAGTACCTTGGCAAGACCATCCCGATTGCGCACCGTCTTCAGGATCGACTCCCCCGACCGGCACACCGCCGACCTCTACTTCACCCCGCCCGGCCAGCAGGAACGCCTGGTCGACCATGTCACCTACACCCGGAAGACCGACTGAACGCAGCACCCGAACCAGCATGCCGACCGCCTGGGCGGGGCTGTGCCCTGAGCTGTGAGCGCAGCCTTTCACCGCCACCGCCACCGCCACCGCCCGGGCGAACACCTGCTCAAACCGACCCGGCAGCTCATCGAGCCCGTCAACGACACACTCAAAGGCCAACTCGACCTCGAACGCCACGGAGCCAGGACCCCCGCCGGTGTCCTGGCCCGCATCGGACAACGGACAACGCATCCTCGCCCTCATCGCCGCGATCTGGCACAACCGGGCCAACACCACACCACTGACCAGACCACTCTCATCGCTGACGACCACTGACCAGGACTTCGGACTTAGTCGTCTAGGGCGTTTCTGACGGCTCTTGCTGGGGTGGGGGGATCAGTTCTTGGTCTGGCAGACGTACTTGGATGGCGTGACCTTGGCGGGTTGTCGCTGAGCTCGGATCCTTCTGCACGAAACAGTGCCGCGCGGCGAAACGCAGCCAGGAGGTGCGGGCGCCGAGTATGCCCAGGCCCAAGGCTACGAGGTGGCCTGCGTCGGCGAGTTCCTGGTTGATGATCCACGCGACCGTGAGCAGACCGGCAAGGGCGGGCACTCCGTAGTGGCGGACTCGCCGTCCGCTGAGCGCCAACAGGCAGGAGGCGGTGGCCACGAGCCCGTAACTGATCCCGACATCACGGGCCCTGGACAGGGCGCCCGGCAGGTGGGCGAGCTTCATCAGCCACATGGCACCCTCGGTGAGGAGCGTCGCCACGACGTGGCCGAAGAGGAAGATCCCGAACCCGCGCAGGGTCCCCCACCGCCACTCCGCCATCCCGAGTACGGCAGCTACGGCACCTATCCCGAGCAGAATGGGGACTCCGTCCACCATCAGCCCGCTGGTGAAGAGCGTCCACCACTTGCCGACTTCAAGGTGGTGCACATTACTGCTGTTGTGCCGGATGAAGCGGGCCTGCTCTCGCACGGACTGCGAGGCCATCCACCCGGCAGTGGCCAGCAGCAAACCCACATACACGGTCGTAGCGGGCAAGCGTCGCAGCCATGTCATTACGGCAGGATAGAGAACCCCAACGTCGGGCCGTGGTAAGCGCCCAGGCTGCGCCATATGAGAGCCAGGGCTGTTTCTGATGGTTCTTGGACGGTTGCGCGTAGCCAGATGACGATCGTTGCAACGGCCAGGGTGCCGTTGAAGATGTAGTCGCGCTTGTCGTATCTGCCGGCCACTACACGGTACTGCTGCCACTTGCTGACGCATCGTTCGACGGCACTGCGGTGGGGGTACTGGGTCCTGTCGAAGGCCGGAGGACGTCCGCCGGACCGGCCCTTTCGCTTGCGCTTGGCGCGCTGGTCATCGGGCTGGGCGATGGTCGCCTTGATGCCCGCCGTCGCAGATAAGCACGGTTGTCGTAGCTGGAGTACGCCTTGTCACCGCGGACGCGATCCGGTCGGCTGCGGGGTCGGCCCGGCCCGTGCCGCTGGATCCGCAGGCCCTCCAACACGGGGACGAACATGGGGCTGTCGCCCCACGGGCCCGGAGAGGTCTGCCAGGTCAGCGGGCGGGCCCGGTGGAGAAGTCCACGGAAACGGGATACGACCGGACGTCCCCGTCCTCTGTCGCCTGCCCGACCGGGTGCCCACCTGCACGCCCGTACTGTAGCGATCCTGATCGCAGCTCTTCATCAGCAGCGAGGGCGAGCAGCGGCCCCGGTGTCCCGGGGCTGCCGCTCATGCCCGATCGAACCTGCTTGAAGGGTAGGGCGTTTGACGGCGAACCCAGTCGATCAGGCTTCCTTGTCAGCGAACCTGGTCGCTCTTCGGCCCGATGCCTTTGACCCTGGTCGGAGTTCCGTCCGGGGTGAATGAGTGGTGGAAGGTGAAGGCGTGCGGCGCGGAGCCGTGGTCGTGGAGGTGTTCCAGCCTGGAAACCCCGTCCTGCCAGGTGGGTATCACGTCGTCGGGGGCCCACCAGAACACGTAATTCGGGTGTTCTGCCCTCTCGAACCAGTCGTAACGCCTGTTCAGCGCCTCACGGTGCAGACCGGTGTAGATGGCGTCGAAGGCGGGGCGCAGGTCGGTCCAGAGTGAGAGGGTCGCGGCCAGGGCGGTGGTTTCCGCCGTACGGCCCTTGCCGTACCAGGTCGGTACGGTGAACTCTCCCCATGCACCCCAGTCCAAGTCGAAGTGTGAGCCCCGGTTGCCGTCTGCCGCTTCAGCATGCGCAAGGTATCCGGGGTGCTGACTGATCTTCTGGTAGACGGCCTCACCAATGTCGTAGAACTCGCGCGTGAGAGGTGCGGGATCGGCGAGAGGTGACTTCAGGACGCCGAATGTGTACAGAGCAAGATGGGGCATGCGTCTCTCCCTGGTTGGGGGTGCCTGGTGTGGACCCGGTTCGGTGGCCTACGCATCGGGGCGAGGGTTCGTGGGGCGTGACCGACTCATCCCGTCGCGGGTGGCTCAGCCTGAAGGAACTCCTGTGAACTCCTGTGCGACCGGGGGCGATCGCCGAAGACCAGGTGAAGGTAGCTGCCTTTGCGGGCCATGTCGAAGTTGCGTTTTCCCTGTCCAAGTGGCCTCGTGCACCGGTCATTGCGGGGGCTGGGGCGGTGACGGGCGGGCCAGGTTGCGGGTACCAGTGAGCCACTTCGGCCGATCGGTTCGCCCGCCATGCCCGTCCGCACCCCTGTCCGATGGCCCCGAGTGCCGCCGAACGCGTGCGGTTGAAGAAGATGGCCTACGGCCACAAGACCGAGCACCGGCTGCGGATGCGTGCACAGGTGGTGCTGCACGCCGCGCAGGGACACCGCTCCCACGCATGCATCGCCCGGGAGACGGGGCTGCATGTGGACACCCTGCACCGCTGGCGTGGCCGGTTCGCCCAGGCGGGCCTGCCCGGGCTCAAGGACCGTCAACGCCGCCCGCGTCTCGCCTCGTTCACACCGCTGCAAGCCGCCGAGGTCAAGGCGCTGGCCTGCCGGCTGCCTGCCTGCCTGCCTGCCTGCCTGCCTGCCTGCCTGCCTGCCGAGAGTGAAGTACCGCTCTCACGCTGGTCGTGCCCGCAACTGGCCCGCGAGGCCGCCCGCCGGGGCATCGCCCCGTTCATGTCGGCGTCGACCGTGCGTCGCTGCTGCTCTGTCGCACCGGCAGCGTGAACAACCCACGAAGGATTTACGGCGCCGACCACTAGACACCAGGGCACCCAAGCACCACCCAAGCGCCACCCAAGCACGAGGCCCCGGGCACACTTTGAGCCCACCGCTTTCGAGAAAACCGTACGAGGAAACCATGCACGACGCCTTCATCGCCCGCCTGCTCGACTGGGCTTCCGCCCGTCCCGATATTGCGGCAGTCCTGCGCACCGGCTCGCGCGCTCGCCGCGACGGCACGGTCGATGCCCTGTCCGACCACGACATCGAGCTCTACACCACCGACCCCGGGCGCTACGAGAACGGCGACGACTGGCTCGGCGAACTCGGCACCGTCGCCGTGGCCGTGGACCTGGAGGGCCCCTGGGACAACCCGGCGTGCCTGGTGTTTTTCGACGGGGGACTCAAAGCCGACTTCCAGGTGATGGCCGCGGAACGGCTGGCCACGCTTGCCGACAACGGCCTCGACGAACTGCACGAGCGCGGATACGAGGTGCTGTTCGACCGCGACGGTGCCGCGGCCCGTCTGCCCGCGCCCACCGGAGCCGCCCCGAAGGCCGAACTCCCCGACGCCGGCGACTTCCACGACGTGTGCGCGGAGTTCTGGCACGAGATCGCGCATCTGCCGCGCTACGCCGCCCGCGGCGAGCTCTGGGTCGTCAAGGCCCGCGACTGGACCACCAAGGAACTGCTCCAGACGATGATCGAGTGGCACGCCCAGAGCC
Organism: Streptomyces natalensis ATCC 27448; assembly: GCF_000935125.1. Taxonomy (GTDB): domain Bacteria; phylum Actinomycetota; class Actinomycetes; order Streptomycetales; family Streptomycetaceae; genus Streptomyces; species Streptomyces natalensis. The sequence continues at coordinate 608,431 of NZ_JRKI01000034.1, forward strand.
GTCACGGCGCCGGGCACGACGTCTGGCACCTCGGCACCCGGATGCGCGTATGGGCCGCTCCCGGCGTATGGGAGCGCCTGGACGAGATCTTCGGCGGCTTCGACCCACACGACGCACTGCGGGCCGCCCGGGCCACCGCCGACCTGTTCGCGGAACTCGCCCACGAAGTGGCCGACACCTACGGTTTCACGTACCCGGAAGGAGCCGAACGCGCGATCCGGCCCACGCTCGACAGCCCTCCTTCGCTGGACGGTTGAGGCACGGGGCGGTTGAGGCACTGAATGGGTGAGCCACTGGACGGTTGAGGCGCGCGCTCCGTGCGTCGCGCCCCTGGGCTGCGCGTCAGCCTTCACCCAAGACGGCTGCCACCACGTCGTCACCGGCCCCCACACCCATATGCCCCGGGGCAGGCCGAGGGTGTCCGCGTCGATCGTGCGGCCGTGGCAGGAGGGGGCGGCCGAGCGTCGCGGTTGGCCCGCCGGGTATTGACCCTGCGTGTCGGCGAGCCTTTCCTCTGCCGGACGCACCTCCGGCGAACTCCCGGCCGCGAGGCCGTAGTTGCTCGATTGATGCGATGGCCGGAGTTCGGCGGCGGGCCGGTGGTCACCAGCCGAGCCAGCACCCTCCGCCATGTCCACCAGCCCCCTCCGCCACACACTGCATGACGCACGCAGGCTGTCCAGCAGGAAAAACGCACAAGCGGACCCACTCCCCCGCTGGAACCAGGACCCCGACCACCCAAAAGCAACCGCCGAACATCACTGGCTAACGACACCAGCGGACGCCGTCCGAGAAGCGCTGCTCAGACGAAGAATGCGTTCATGCCGGGGACGTCGGACAGGTAGGTCTCCATGCTCGCGATCTTGTCATCTCGAAGGCGGCAGACGGTGGAGAGGTGCTCATCCAGCCGGACCTCCCCCCGGCGGGCGGTGTTGTGCAGGGACAGGGCCATGTTCTCGGGGCTGACCAGGATGTGCAGCAGCTTGAAGTTGACACCGTAGGAGGCGATCTTCTTCACCCGCTCCACGATCGCCTCGGCGCCTTCCGCCGTACCGGAGATGGTGTTGTCACCGGGGAGCGTCCAGGTGGCGTCGTCGGCGAGAAGGGTCCGGATGCCCTCCCAGTCGCGGGCGGCGAGATAGGCGTGGAACGTCTTGCCGAGCTGGTGCTGGACGTCGTACCGGGCCATCGGATTCTCCTTAGGGCGACACTTAAAGCGGTGATCTCTGCTTTAAGAACTCTAGGCGGCCCGACCACTAAAGCGCAAGTCAATGCTTTAGGATGGGGGGATGCCCGTCAAAAGCAAAGACAGCCGCCCCGGCGGCCGGAGCGCCCGCGTGCGCGCCGCCGTGCACCGGGCGACCGTGGACCTGGTACAGGAAGTCGGATCCGAGAAGGTGACCATCCCCGCGGTGGCGCGCCGCGCCGGCGTCAACCCCAGTTCCGTCTACCGCCGTTGGGGGACAACCTCCGCCCTCCTGGCTGACGTGGCCGCCCAGCGCCAGGACGAGGGGACGCCGGAGCTGCTCGGTGATCTGCGCAAGGACCTCGAACGGGCCGCCCTGTGGACACTCACCGACCTGTCCCGGCCGGGAGGCGTGGCGTTCTTCCGCGCCGAAGTGGCACCGGACGTGGATGAGCGACGAGCCGGGTTGCGCGAGTGCTTGGAGCGGGTCAGCGCCCGATTCCACGCCGCCTTGGATGCCGCGGCCCGGCGGGGCGAGGGGGCACCCCCACTGGAGCGGGTACTGGATCACGTGGTCGCTCCCCTCTATTTCCGGGTGGTGTTCTCGATTCCGGAAACGAACGAGGACTACGCACGCGGCCTCGTCGCCGAGTTGTGCGACTCGGGGCATGTCGCCCCTTCATCGCCGGACCCGGACCCGGACCCGGACCCGGACCCGGGCACGAACGCGGGGCAGCCCACCCACGCGTAGGGGCCGAGCGTCCCGCTCACGCCTCAGCGCCGTCACCTGGGGTGGGTCACCTCGGTCGCCACCGTCTACCGCATCCTCGCCGAGCCATCGACAGCACCGAGTGAGCCCGGACGCCCGTCAGGGCTTCAAGATCAACTGGAAGGTCGAGTCCAGCACCGGCATGCCCTCGGACAGGCGGCACGTACCGACCCCCAGCCTGGGCAGCGGATTGAACTCGTGACCCACCCCGAGGCCGTCGCACTCACAGCCTCGCTCGCCTCACCGCATATGTCGTGGACCGATCGTTGGCCCGGCCGTGGACCGATCGCCGGCCCGGCGCTGACGCAACAGAAGCAATAGAAGCAACAGAAGCAACAGCACTTATATAAGCACTGTTATGATGCGTCTCATGGCCGACCCTCGTGCACTCGACCCGACGCGGCAGAGCCTCTGGCGCCCCCTGCGCCTGCTCCAGGCGTCAATGGACGCCGACATTGCCCGGGTCTACTCCGAGCAGCAGATCGACGGGCTCAAGCCCAGCTTCGTCATGGAGTTGCTCCGGCTCCACGCCTGTGGCCCCATGACCATCGCGGAGCTGGCCGAGTCGGTTCAGCGCACGCATTCGGCGCTCAGCCAGAAAGTCGCCGCGATGCGCAAGGCCGGCTGGGTGCAGACCGTCGTGGGCGACGACGCGCGCACCAGGAAGGTGACGCTCACCGACAAAGCCCGCCGCATCGTGGATCGCCTGGCGGCGGAATGGCGGGCCACCGAGGCTGCCGTCGCTGACCTGGAGGCGGAGATTCCCTACCCGCTCTCCCAGGTCGTCGCCGATATCGAGCAGGCTCTGGAGCGCAAGAGCTTCCACGACCGGATCGCTGAGAAGCTGGCGGAGGATCCCGCATGGTGCTGAAGCGCGCGCTGATCGACGTGACTCCGTTACGGTCATCAGCACCGTTCCGACGGTTGTGGATCGGGCAGGCCCTGTCCGGTTTCGGCGGCCAGATGACACTCGTCGCCGTCATGTTCCAGGTCTGGCAGATGACGAAGAGCACCACGTGGACAGGCGCCGTCGGGCTGGCCCAGGCGATTCCCCTCGTCGCGCTCGGGCTGTTCGCCGGCTCGCTCGTCGACCGGGTGGACCGCCGGAAGTTCTACCTGCTCACGATCGGCGGACAGGCCGTGTGTGCGCTCCTCCTCGCATTCCAGGGCTTCGTCGGGCAGGTTCCTGCCGCCGGCGTTCTGGGGCTGGTCGCACTCCAGTCCTGCTTCGGCGCAGGCAGCGGCCCCGCCTCGCGCACCTTCATTCCGCACCTCCTGCCCAAGCACCAACTGGCCGCGGGTCTGGCGCTGAGACGAATCGCCTTCCAGGGCGCCATGCTGCTCGGTCCCGCACTGAGCGGACTGGTCGTGGGCGGGCTGGGAGTCGGCGCCTGCTACCTGATCGACGCCCTGACCTTCATCGCCGCGCTCTACGGTGCGTTCGGCTTGCCGAAGATGGACCCCGGGGACGAGCCCGCACGGCCCGGCCTGCGCGGAGTGCGGGACGGTCTGGCCTTCCTGGCACGCACCCCCGTCATTCGCGGGGCCCTGCTCACAGACCTGGCCACCACCGCGCTGTCGATGCCCATCAGCCTGTTCCCCTTGATCAACGCCGAACGGTTCGGCGACAACCCCCGCACTCTCGGACTGTTCCTCACAGCCATCGCCGTCGGCGGCGTTGCGGCGTCGCTCTTCTCCGGAACCTTCACCCGGTTCCCCCGCCCCGGCCTGGCCATGCTTGGCGGATCCGCCACCTGGGGCGCAGCGTTGACATTGTTCGGCTTCTCGCCCAACCCATGGGCCGGTTTGGCCTTCCTCGTCATAGCGGGCGCCGCCGACACCGTCTCTGTCGTCTCCCGGAGCACCGTCGTCCAGATGCACACCCCGCACGAACTACTCGGCCGCGTCAGCGCTGCCGAACAGATCGTCGGGCAAGCGGGACCCGACATCGGCAACATGCGCGGCGGTCTCGTCGCAGACGCCACCTCGGGAGCAGCAGCCCTCGTCAGCGGTGGCCTGCTATGCCTCGGCGCCGTCGTTGTGGTGGGCGCCACCACGGCAGACCTGCGCAGTTCCTCCGCACCGCCCCATCCACACACAGCCGCAGCCAGCCCATGAGCCCTGCCCGAGGCGCTCAGTCACTGGTTCCACCTCTCGTGACCAGGTCCAACTACCGTGTCACGGCTCACCCGGCGAGCCAACCACGATGCTCAGACGGGCCAACTCAAGCGCTATAGGGCCAGATCGGCTACTCAGTCACACCCGTGTGATCGGGTAGCCGGATCACATCACCCGGGCGGCTGTGTGATGGTGCCGCCGGAGTAGGCGGGGCCCCTTCGTGACGCCGCCGTGGGCTTTGGCCACCGGCTATCCACCCCGACAGCGCGCGGGCCTCCGCGATGGCCTCTGCCGACGGGTCGATCGCATCGACCTCTATCCCCAGGCGAGCGAGCCGACGAGCGAACCGACCGGTCCCACAGCCGACGTCCAGGGCCGCACCGCAATTCCGCGGCAGCCGGCTCAACAGCAGAGGGTGATAATGGTCGTTGTGATCAAAGGGCATGGTCCGACCCTGCCACAGCGGACGCGGACGGCCCGACGGCTCCACGACCAACACCCAGGCAGTGAACTGCGTAAAACTGCGTAAACCGGTGGGGCTGGAATGCAATACGCGCTGCCGTCACCGTCGCGAACACGGTTCGACAGCGGACGACCTGCTCAATGGCCACACGAAGTCACCCGCACACGGCCTCTGCGGACACAAGACACACCTTCGCTCAGGCCAAGGGCTCAAGCATCGGAAAAGTCGGCCTGTGCGCCGGGGCTTTCCCCCACAAGAAACAACCGGGACAACAGCTCGGCATCCCTCCCGCCCCTCCAGTGCCCTTGGGGCCGCGTATCCGCTCGCTACGGGCAAGCATTAAGGTGAAATCCGAGTGATATGCGCATCTGTCCGAATGTCAGAGCAACAGGCGCAGGACACACACCGCGCGCTGGAAGGAAACGAAGCCGTGCATGGCGAGTACAAGGTGCCCGGCGGCAAGCTGGTCGTCGTGGATCTGGATGTCGAGGAAGGCGTCCTGCGCAACGTGCGAGTCGCCGGGGACTTCTTCCTGGAGCCGGACGACGCGATTTTCTCGATCAACACAGCCCTTGAGGGTTCACCCTCATCAACGGACGCTTCAGGGCTGGCCGCCCGGATCACGGCGGCGCTGCCGGAGTCGACCGTGATGCTCGGGCTGACAGCGGAGGGCGTCGGCATCGCCGTTCGGCGCGCTCTGGCCCACGCGACCGAATGGAACGACTACGACTGGCAGCTGGTGCACATGGAGCCGCAGGCACCGGCCCTGCACATGGCGCTGGACGAGGTGATCACCACCGAGGTGGCCGCTGGGCGGCGAGCCCCGACCCTACGGGTATGGGAGTGGGCCTCGCCTTCCGTGGTGATCGGCAGCTTCCAGTCCCTGCGGAACGAGGTGGACCCCGAAGGGGCCGCGAAGCACGGGATGACCGTGGTTCGCCGGGTTTCCGGTGGTGGGGCCATGTTCGTAGAGCCCATGAGTACGATCACGTACTCCCTGTCCGTGCCGGAGTCCCTGGTCTCGGGCCTCTCCTTCGCCGACAGCTACGCCTACCTCGACGACTGGGTGCTGGGCGCACTCGGCGACATGGGCATCAAAGCCTGGTACCAGCCCCTGAACGACATCGCCACCGAAGCCGGCAAGATTGCCGGTGCCGCCCAGAAGCGCATGGTCGGCCCTGATGGCGGCCCTGGAGCCGTCCTCCATCACGTGACGATGTCCTACGACATCGACGCCGCCAAGATGCTCGAGGTGCTCCGCATCGGCAAGGAGAAGATGTCCGACAAGGGGACCAAGAGCGCCAAGAAGCGCGTCGACCCGCTCCGCCGGCAGACGGGCCTCGCGCGGGAGCAGGTCATCGAGAACATGATCGCTTCCTTCCGCAACCGCTACGGGCTGACCACCGGCGACGTCACGGCGGAGGAGATGGCCCGCGCGGAGGAACTGGTGCGGACGAAGTTCGCCACCGAGGAGTGGACCGCGCGGGTGCCGTAGGGTCGCGGATCATGGCCCCGAGCGGCGCGGGTAACGGCGGCCCGGGCTCGTGCTGCCCCCGTTGCCCGGGTCAGTCGGCGCCCTGCTCAGTCGGCGAACGCGGGGATGATCTCCGTCCCGTAGGCGTCGAGGGTGGATTCCTTGGCGTCGTGCATGGCGTAGAGGGCGAACTGGTCCACGCCCAGCGCCTTGAGCCGGTGCAGCTTGTCGAGGTGGGCGGCGGCCGGGCCGAGCAGGCAGAAGCGGTCGACGATGGCATCCGGGACGAAGGCGGTGTCGGGGTTGTCCGCCCGGCCGTGGTGGGAGTAGTCGTACCCCTCGCGGGCCTTGATGTACTCGGTCAGCTCCTCGGGGACCATGCCGGAGTGTTCGCCGTAGCGGGAGACCAGGTCGGCGACGTGGTTGCCGACCATGCCGCCGAACCAGCGGCACTGTTCGCGGGCGTGATCGAGGTCGTCGCCCACATAGGCGGGAGCGGCGACGCAGATCGTGACGGCGGACGGATCGCGTCCGGCGTCGGCCGCGGCCTTCCGTACGGCCTTGATCATCCACTCGGTGAGGAACGGGTCGGCCAGCTGGAGGATGAAACCGTCCGCCAACTGCCCTGTCATCGCAAGGGCCTTGGGTCCGTAGGCGGCCATCCACACCGGCAGCTTGCCGTTCTCGATCCAGGGGATGCGGACCCGGTGGCCGCCGCCGAGGTCCGCCTCCCTGCCCTCGGCCAGATCGCGGATGACGCCGATGGCCTCGCCCAGCCGGGCCAGGGTGTTGGGCGGCCGTCCGGCCACCCGCATCGCGGAGTCGCCGCGCCCGATGCCGCAGACGGTGCGGTTGCCGTACATGTCGTTGAGGGTGGCGAAGGTGGAGGCGGTGACCTCCGGGGTGCGGGTGGAGGGGTTGGTGACCATCGGGCCGACGATCAGACGCTCGGTGTGTTCCAGGATGCGGCTGTAGATGACGAACGGTTCCTGCCACAGGACGGCCGAGTCGAAGGTCCAGCCGTAGCGGAATCCCTGGCGCTCGGCGCGGCGCATCAGGTCGACGACGGCGGAGGCGGGCGGATCGGCCTGGAGGACGACTCCGAAGTCCACGGCGGCGCTCCTTAAGTGCGGAGGTGCGGGGTGCGTAGGTGTGCGGGACGGGTGCCTAGGTGTGCGAGGGGGTGCGGGTACGGGCGGAGGTGCGGGGAGCGCGCGCCGGTCCTCAGGCGAGGTACTGGCAGGTGCCGCGCGGGATGTACTGGCCGTGGCCCGCGCGCCCGGTGAACTCGCCCTGGTCGATGACGAGTTCACCGCGGGAGAAGACCGTCTCCACCCGGCCGGTGAGCCGTTTGCCCTCGTACGCCGAGTAGTCGACGTTCATGTGGTGGGTGGCGGCGGAGACGGTCTGCTCGGCGGCGGGGTCGTAGAGGACGATGTCGGCGTCGGAGCCGGGGGCGAGGGTGCCCTTCTTCGGGTAGAGGCCGAACATCCGGGCCGGGGTGGCGCAGGCGATCTCGATCCAGCGGCGACGGCTGATCCGGCCTTCCACGACGCCCTGGTGGAGGAGGTCCATACGGTTCTCCACCCCGGGCATACCGTTGGGGATCTTGGAGAAGTCGCCCCGGCCCAGCTCCTTCTGCCCCTGGAAGCAGAACGGGCAGTGGTCGGTGGAGACCACCTGGAGGTCGTTGGTCCGCAGCCCCCGCCACAGCGCCGCCTGGTGCTCGCGCGGCCGCAGCGGCGTGGAGCACACGTACTTGGCGCCCTCGAAGTCCGGCTCGGCGAGGTTGTCGGTGGACAGGAAGAGGTACTGGGGGCAGGTTTCGCCGAAGACGTTCAGGCCCATGCGGCGGGCCTGGGCGATCTCGGCGACGGCCTCCTCGGCGGAGACGTGGACGACGTAGAGCGGTGCGCCGGCGACCCGCGCGAGCTGGATGGTGCGGTGGGTGGCCTCGGCCTCCAGCAGGACGTGCCGGACCTCGCCGTGGTAGCGGGGATCGGTGCGGCCCTCGGCCAGCGCCTGTTCGACCAGGACGTCGATGGCGATGCCGTTCTCGGCGTGCATCATGATCAACCCGCCGTTGCCCGCGGCCCGTTGCATCGCCCGCAGGATCTGGCCGTCGTCGCTGTAGAAGACGCCCGGGTAGGCCGTGAACAGCTTGAACGAGGTGACGCCCTCCGACACCAGGAGGTCCATCTCCTTGAGCGTGCTCTCGTTGACGTCCGAGAGGATCATGTGGAACGCGTAGTCGATGGCGCACTGGGCGTCGGACTTGGCGTACCAGGCGTCCAGGCCCTGGCGCAGCGCCTGGCCGCGGCTCTGGACGGCGAAGTCGATGATGGTGGTGGTGCCGCCCCAGGCAGCGGCGCGGGTGCCGGTCTCGAAGGTGTCGGAGGAGGCGGTCCCGCCGAACGGGAAGTCCATATGGGTGTGGGCGTCGACGCCGCCCGGGATGACGTACTTGCCGGTGGCGTCGACGGTGCGGTCCGTCGATCGGCTCCAGCTCTCCGCAGATGCGCTGCCGTGGGCGGCGAGCGCGGCGATCCGGCCCTCCTCCACCAGGACGTCGGCGTGCATCTCGTCGGCGGCGGTGATCACCAGTCCGCCCCGGATGACCGTACGGCTCGTCATCGCTGCTCCCTACCTGACGTCCACCTGACGCCACGTCATAGCTGGTCTACACCCGTAGATGCCGGTCGAGAAGGAGACACCGTAGAAGCATGTCACCCACCGTGGCAATACCGTGACCGCTGATCAGCGGCGATGGCCGTGTTGCGGGGACGATCAGCTGGACGGTTGAACGTCGGTGGCGATCGGAGCGCGGGCCACCGCTTGTGGGAGACCGGCCGCGGAGGGGTGCGGGGGTGCCGCGGCGGGCAGAACGAGGACGCCGGAACGGCCCGCGCCCTGAGAGGACACCCGACCCAGAACCCGGACCCGGACCCGGACCCGGGCCCGGACACCGACACCGACACCGACACCGACACGGAAGACCGGAGCGCCACACCGGACACAGCACGCCGAACACAGAAGACCGGACGTCAGAAAGGCGACACGTCATGGAGCAGAGCACGCCGTGGGAGTTCTCCGACGACCGCGGGCGCCTGGCGGTGGCCGGGGACCGACCGTTGAGGATCGTCGCGTACATACAGGCGGGGGCCACCCTGTGGGACCACGGCATCCGTCCCGTGGGGCTCTTCGGGTCCCAGCACGACGGCGGTGCCCCCGACCCGGCCAAGGCCGGCGAGCTGCCGCTCGCGGACATCCCGTATCTCGGTTCGGGCCATGGGCTGCACCCGGACGCCCTGCTGGCGGCCGAGCCGGATCTGGTGGTCGCCGTCACCTACGACGGCGAGCAGATCTACGGGCTCGATCCGAAGACCGCGCTGGAGCTGGAGACGCATGTCCCGGTGGCGGCCATGGCGGTGGGGCCGGGGCGCGGGCTCGCCGAGGTACGGGAGCGGTTCGCGGCGCTCGCCGGATCGCTGGGCAAGGGCGAACCGCTCGGCACCGCACGGGAGTTGGACGCGGCGGAGGATGTGCTGCGGCAGGCGACCGGGGGGCCGGTGCGGCCCCGGGTGCTGGCGCTGTCGCCCGGCGACCGCGAGCGGGTCCATCTGGCCCGGCCCGGCGCCTGGCCGGATCTGCGGGCGCTGTGCGAGCACGGCGTCGAGCTGCTGGAACCGGCCGCCGGGTCCGGTGCCAACTGGTCCACGGTCGGCTGGGCGGAGGCAGCCGGGATGCGGCCGGACATCGTGCTGGCGGACGCCCGGGCGAATGCCGCCCGGCCCGACCGGCTGCGGGCGGACGAACACTGGCGCGCCCTGGAGGCCGGCGCGCGGATCCTGCCGTGGAATCCGGAGGCGCCGTGCAGCCGCCGGGCGCACACCGGCTTCTTCACGCTGGTGGCGGACACCGTACGGGACGTGATGGCCGGGCGTTAGGCACGCCCGCTCGGGAAAACGGCAGCGGGCGGGCAGCCGAAGTGCCCGCCCCGCGGAGCGGCCCCCGCTACGAGCCCGCCAGCCTCCCCTGTGCCTCCTCCAGCGCCTGGGCGAGGAGTTCCGCGCCCTCTTCCGCCTCCGCGACGGTCAGGGTCATCGGGGGTGCGATCCGCAGGGTGGCGCCGCCCTGGCCGCCCTTGCCGACGAGGAGGCCGCGTTCGCGGGCGGCCTCCAGGACCAGGGAGGCGGCCTCGGGCGAGCGGTCGCCGGTGCCGGGGCGGACCAGTTCGACGCCGATCATCAGGCCGCGGCCGCGGACCTCCCGTACGACGTCGAGTCCGGCCGCGACGGCCCGCAGCCGCTCGATGAGCAGACCGCCGACGCGCCGGGCGTTGCCCTGGAGGTCGTGTTCGAGGAGGTAGGTGAGGTTGGCGAGGCCCGCGGCCATGGTGACCGGGCTGCCGCCGAAGGTGGAGATGGAGTTCGCGGGGAGGGAGTTCATGACGTCGGCGCGGGCGACGACGCCGCCGAGGGACATGCCGTTGCCGATGCCCTTGGCGAAGGTCAGCAGGTCCGGCGGGCCGTTGTCGGCGTGTGCCTGCCAGCCCCAGAAGTGGTCGCCGGTGCGGCCCCAGCCGGTCTGCACCTCGTCGCTGATCCAGAGGATGCCGTGGCGGGCGAGGACCTCGCGGAAGGCGGCGTAGAGGCCGTCGGGGGGCGCGGTGAAGCCGCCGACGCCCTGGACCGGTTCGGCGATCAGGGCGGCGACCCCGCCCGCGGTCTGGTCGAGCATGTCCTCCAGGTCGGCGACGCAGGCCGCGATGTAGTCACGGTCGTTCAGGTGGGCGTAGGGGCCCCGGGCGCGGACCCCGCCGTGGACGTAGAGCGTCTGGAGGGGCGAGAGGCTGGTGGGCGACCAGCTGCGGCTGCCGGTGACGCCGACGGCGGAGAAGGACCGGCCGTGGTAGCTGTTGCGCATCGCCAGGATCTGGTTGGAGCGGCGGTAGCAGGTGGCCAGCAGCAGGGCCGTGTCGGTGGCCTCGGTACCGGAGGTGGTGAAGAAGACCCGGGCGTCAGGGATGTGGGAGAGCGCGGCGATCCGTTCCGCCAGCTCGACCATGGGGCGGGAGAGGTAGAGCGTGGAGGTGTGAATGATGCGGCCGGCCTGCTCGGCGACCGCCTTGGTCACCTCGGGCAGGGCGTGTGCCGTCATGGTGGTGAGGATGCCGCCGAAGAAGTCGAGGTAGCGGTTGCCCTCGGCGTCCCAGACGTGGCGGCCCTCGCCGTGGGTGAGTTCGAGGGGGCGGTCGTAGTACAGGCCGAGCCAGGAGGGCAGAACGGCCTGGTGGCGGGCGTGCAGGCCCGGCGTTTCATGGGGGACGTGGGTCACGGCTGCACCAGCCCGTCGTAGGCGTCGGGGCGGCGGTCGCGGTAGAACGCCCACTGCCGGCGGACCTCGTCGATCAGGCCGAAGTCGAGGTCGCGGACGAGGAGTTCCTCCTTGGAGTCGCTGGCGACGTCGCCGACGAACTGGCCGCGCGGGTCGACGAAGTAGCTGGTGCCGTAGAAGTCGTTGTCGCCGTACTCCTCGACGCCGACGCGGTTGATCGCGGCGATGTAGTACTCGTTGGCGACGGCGGCCGCGGGCTGTTCCAGCTTCCACAGGTGGGAGGAGAGGCCGCGGGAGGTGGCGGAGGGGTTGTAGACGAGCTGGGCGCCGTTGAGGCCCAACTGCCGCCAGCCCTCGGGGAAGTGGCGGTCGTAGCAGATGTAGACACCGACTTTGCCGACGGCCGTGTCGAACACCGGCCAGCCGATGTTGCCCGGCTTGAAGTAGTACTTCTCCCAGAAGCCCTTGAGCTGCGGGATGTGGTGTTTGCGGTAGCTGCCCAGGACCGTGCCGTCGGCGTCGATGACGGTCGCGGTGTTGTAGTAGAAGCCGGACTGTTCGACCTCGAAGACCGGGACGACGATGACCATGCCGGTCTCGCGGGCCAGCGCCTGCATCCGGCGTACGGTCGGGCCGTCGGGTACGGGCTCGGCCCAGCGGTAGTGCTCGGGCTCCTGGACCTGGCAGAAGTACGGGGCGTTGAAGACCTCTTGGAAGCCGATGATCTTCGCGCCCTGCGCGGCCGCCGTCCTGGCGTACTCCTCATGCTTCGCGATCATCGATTCGGTGTCGCCGGTCCAGGTCGCCTGGACCAGTGCGGCACGCACAACATCGGCCATGAGCTGCTCCTTTGTCGCTGCGTCAGCCTGCGCCCACGCGGGATCCACGCCGACACCTGCGCCACCGCACCTGCGGGATCTACGCGTGTGGAGGTGACCGTAAGCCCCGTCACGCACGGTGGCAAGACCATCTCCCAGCGCGGCGCGTCCAGGCCGGACAGGCCCTAAGGCTCAGCGGTGGGCGGTCCGCAGGGCGTGGGCGATATCGCTGTGGCGGTGCGGGGAGACGCTCTCGGCCGCCGCCAGCAGCAGGGGCCCGAGGGCGTCCGGTGCCACCGCCTCCGCCGCGGCCGCCTCCTCGGGCGTACGGGACCGTACGAGCGCGGCCAGCAGCTCCAGGGCCTGGGCGCCGCGGTCCCGGTCGAGCAGCGCGAGCGCGGTCTGGGCCACCTCCACGACGGGGCGGGAGACGGCCTGCCGCAGCAGCGCGGCGCCCTCGGCACCGCGGTCCGCGGCGGTCAGCGCATCGGCGGCCGCGGCAAGCCCGTCGGGCGGCAGACAGGCCGCTTCCCACAGCAGGGTGGGGACGTCGAAGGAGAGTCCGGCACGCTCCAACTCCTCGATGAGCAGGGGGAGTTCGGGCGCCGGGCGGTGGGCGGCGGCGCAGAGTTCGGCGTAGGCGAGGCCGCCGTCGCCGGTGGCGCGGAGGCGGGTCAGACGGGAGACGGCGGTGGCGGCGGCGACCCGGTCCTGGGCGGCGGCCCCGGGCGGCGGGGAGTCGGCGGGGCCGCCGCCGCCGTCGTCCGACCTCTTTCCCCAGGCGCCAGCGAAGCGGGCGCCGCGCGGGCCGGCCCCCTGGGCGGCGGCCGGCGCGGGGAGGTGCACGGATTGCTCCGCTTCCGCCGCCTCCTCCGGCGCCTCCTCCGTCACCTCCAGCCCGGCGAACCGGGCGCCGCGGGGACGCGCGGGCCGCTTGGCCTTCCGCCGTCCCGCCCGCTCCCGCACGCGGGTCTCGACCTGCCCCAGCGCCTCCAGCCGGGCCCGCAGCTCACCGGCCCGGGAGGCCGCGCGGGCATGGTCGCCCCGCGCCCAGGCCAGATCCTCGGCAAGCCGCGCCTGCGGCGGGTGCGCGGTCCGTGCGGCCTCCTGGAGTTCGCGGGCCCGCTGCGCCGTGCGCCGCTCCTCGCGCACCATCGCCGTCAGCCGTTCCTCCAGCGCGGGGCGGCTGCCCGGACGGGAATCGACGTCGGCGACCGCCTGTGCATGCAGCCGCCGGGCCCGTGCGCCCGCGGCGCTCGCGCCCTGTTCGTCCGGCAGCTCCGCGAGGTCGTACAGCAGCGACTCCACCACATCCCACGGCGGCACCTCCCGCCCCTCCAGGCAGGCGCGCAGCCCGTCTGGGTCGCGCCGGGCGAAGACGCCGTACCACCCGGTCTCCGGATCGAGCCGCCAGGCAAGGCCCGTGAGGAAATACGCGAACTCCTGGACTGCATCGCGGGGTTGAGCCCCTGACATGCCTTCGCCTCTCCCGCCTCGCCCGGAGTTCTCGCCTTCGTCCGCATCGCACACCGCCGATGTTTCGACGAGGGCGACACCGCGCTACAGGCGGGTTACGGACCGCGCACAAGCTCCCCCGGCACCCGCGAAAACAAGCCAGGGAAACACAACAGGCAAGCTTGCAAGATTGCCTTGCAAGTTTCCCTGTCGACTACTTATCCTCACCCCATGCCCGACACGAACCAGGAACGCCTCGCAACGGATCTGGGCGCGACCGTGGCCCTGCTGATGCGACAGCTGCGCGCCGCCTCCCCGCAGGGCGAGCTCAGCCCCACCCAGCGCGCGGTACTCAGCCGGATCGACACCGACGGGCCGGCCACCATCGCGGCACTGGCCCGTGCCGAGCTGGTCCGTCCGCAGTCCATGCGGGTGACGGTGGGCGCGCTGGAGGAGCGCGGGATCCTCTCCCGCAGCCCGCATCCGACCGACGGGCGGCAGGTCGTCTTCTCCCTCACCGAGGAGGGGCGCCGGACGCTCACGGCCATACGACAGGCCAAGCACAACTGGCTCGCCGTGGCCATCGCGGAGCGACTGACCCCCGAGGAACAGCACACCCTCACCACGGCGACCGAGCTGCTGCGACGGCTGATGCAGCAATGAGCGGGCCGAGCCGTTCCCTTGACCCCGCCGGCCTCGCGGGCGTGCCCGACGCCGCCGGGCAGGCCCCCGACAACGCACCGCACCGGGCCTTCGGCGCCCGCTTCATGACGCCGTTACTCCTCGGCTCCCTGCTCAACCCGGTCAACTCCACGATGATCGCCACCGCGCTGGTGACCATCGGCCGCACCTTCCACGTCGGGCCGGCCGGCACCGCCTCGCTGCTGTCCGCGATGTATGTCGCCAGTGCGGTGGGACAGCCCTTGATGGGGCGGCTGGCAGACCGCATCGGTCCGCGCCGGGTGTTCCTCGCCGGTGCGGTGGCGGTCTGCGCAGCGGGGCTCATCGGGGCGCTGGCCCCCACCTTCACCCTGCTGATCGTCTCTCGGGTCGTGCTCGGCCTCGGGACGGCCGCCGCCTACCCCGCCGCGATGGCGATGCTGCGCGCCGAATCGCGACGGACGGGCCGGCCCACCCCTCGTACCGTCCTGGGGCGGCTCTCGCTCGCCGCGCTGGCCAGCGCCGCCCTCGGCCCCACCCTCGGCGGCCTGCTCGCCGCGACGGCGGGCTGGCGTGCGGTCTTCGGGATCAATGTGCCGCTGGCGGTGCTGACACTGGGGTGCGGGCTGGCCTGGCTGCCCCGCGACGAAAAGATCCCCCGCGCCGACCGGGACCCGGCCGCGTCCGCCCTCGACCCCCTGGGCATCGCACTGTTCGCCGGGACGCTCACCACCACGATGTTCTTCCTGCGGGACCTCGCGCACCCCCAGTGGCCGCTGCTGGCCCCCGTCGCCGTCCTGACGGCCGTGCTGGCCTGGTGGCAGCTACGGCACCCGGCCCCCTTCCTCGACCTGCGGATGCTCGCCCACAACGGCGGGCTGCTGCGCACCTACCTCCGCCACGGACTGACGTATCTCGTCATCTACTGCGTGCTCTACAGCTTCAGCCAGTGGCTGGAAGAGGCGCACGGCTACTCGTCCTTCCACGCCGGGCTGATCATGCTGCCGATGTCGGGAATGGCCGCCTTCTGCGCGCTCGCCGGCGCCCGCACGAAGGGCATCCGCGCCCCGCTGACCCTGACGGCGGTGTGTCTGACGGCCGGCGGTGCGGCGCTCCTCGTCCTGCACGGCACCAGTCCGCCGGCCCTGCTGCTGTGCGCCGGGGTGCTGATCGGTATCCCGCAGGGGCTGGCGTCCACCGGCAATCAGGCCGCCGTCTACGCCCAGGCCCCTGCTGACGGCGTCGGCGCGGCCGCCGGACTCCAGCGCACCGCCCAGTACCTCGGCGCGCTCACGGCCTCCAGCCTGATCGGCCTCCTGTATGGGCAGCGGGCCACCGACTCCGGCCTGCACCACATCGCCCTGACCGGCATCGCCCTCGGTGCGGTGCTGTTCCTTCTCACCGTGACCGACCGCGCCCTGCGGACAGGTACCGGAACCTGACCATGTCCCTCAACTCACCTTCCCACCAGGCAAGTTCACCCCACCCTTTGGAGCTTCCGATGACCGCCACCACCCTCGACCCCCAGACCGCCCTGGTCCTGATCGACCTCCAGAAGGGCATCGCCGCGCTGCCCGGCGCCCCGATCCCCTCCGACGAGGTCATCGGGCGGGGCGTCCGGCTGGCCGCCGCCTTCCGTGCGCGCGGTCTGCCGGTCGTGCTGGTGAATGTCACCGGCGGCGCCCCCGGCCGTACGGAAACGTCGCTGCGCGGCGCCACGCCGCCCGCCGACTGGGCCGAGCTCGTGCCCGAACTCGACCGGCAGCCCACCGACATCACCGTCAGCAAGCAGCACTGGGGCGCCTTCCACGGCACCAGCCTGGATCTGGAGCTGCGCCGCCGCGGTGTCACCCAGATCGTGCTGGCGGGCATCGCCACCAGCATCGGCGTCGAGTCCACCGCCCGCGCCGCCCATGAACACGGCTATCACGTCACCATCGCCACCGATGCCGTCACCGACTTCGACGAGGCGGCGCACCGCAACAGCCTGGAGAAGATCTTCCCGCGGCTGGGCGAGACCGACAGCACCGAGGCGATCCTCGCACTGCTGGGCTGAGCCCGCCGGGCGCCCGGACGGCCGTCACGCCACGGCGGCCGGCCGGCGCTCCTGCCAGCGCAGATCGTCCTGGAGCTGCGCGGCCAGCGAGATCAGCCGGGGTTCGCCGTGGGCGGGGCCCAGCAGCTGGGCGCCCAGGGGGAGGCCGTCGGTGCTGAAGCCGGCCGGGACGCTGACGCCGGGCCAGCCCAGGACGTTCCAGGGCCAGGCGTAGGGGCAGGCGGCGATCATGGCTTGATCGGTGCGCCAGCCGCTGAGTTTGGCGAGGGTACCGATGCGGGGCGGCGGGGTGGCCGTGGTGGGGGTCAGCAAGACGTCGTAGGGGCCGAAGAGGGCGCCGATACGGCGTTGTTGGCGTCGTTCGACGGCGCGGGCGTGGCGCAGGACGGGGCCGCCCAGGAGGCGGCCCATCCGGACGGATTCGCGGGTGCGGGGGTCGAGCAGGCGGGGGTCGGGGACGCGGGCGGCCCATTCGCCGACGCCGGCGGTGGCGCGGGGGACGAAGGAGAGGCCGACCAGGCCGTAGTCGGGTTCGGCCTCCTCGACGAAATGGCCGAGGCGGGCCAGCGTACGGGCCATCTCGGTGACCGCGGCGCGCACTTCGGGGTGCAGCTGTTTGCGGGTGAAGGTGAGCGCCGGTTTCCAGGACAGGGCGATGCGCAGCCGGCCGGGGTCGCGGCCGGCGGCCTCGCGGGCGGCGATGGCGGGCGGGCGGTGCAGATCACCGGCGTGGTTGCCGCTGGCGACGTCCAGCAGGAGCGCGGCGTCCTCGACGGTGCGGGCGAGCGGGCCGATGCCGGTGATGCCCTGGAACGCCTCGGCGTCCGGCCAGGTGGAGATGCGGCCGCGCTGGGGTTTGATGCCGATGAGATGGGACCAGGCGGCGGGGATACGGACCGAGCCGGCGCCGTCGGTGCCCAGCGCCGCGGGGACCAGACCGGCAGCCACCGCGGCGGCCGAGCCGCCGGAGGAGCCGCCGGGGGTGTGGTCGAGGTTCCAGGGGTTGCGGGTGTCGCCGAAGGCGGGGCCCTCGGTGAACGGCCACTGGCCCAGTTCGCAGGCGTTGGTCTTGCCGACGATGACGGCGCCGGCCGCGCGCAGCCGCCGGACCACCTCGGCGTCGTGCTCCTTGGGCGGGAACTGGCCGGCACAGCCGAACGCGGTGGGCTCGCCCGCCACGTCGGTGTCGTCCTTGACCGCGACGGGCACGCCCAGGAGCGGCAGCCGTTCGCCGGCGGCCAGCCGCCGGTCGGCGGCCGCGGCCTCGGCCAGCGCCGCCTCGGCCCGTACCCGCCGGAAGGCGTTGACGGTGGGCTGGGTGGCCTCGATCCGTTCCAGGGAGCGGCGGACCAGCGCGGTGGAGGTCACCCGCCCCTCGGCCAGCGCCCGCGCCTGGTCGGCGAGCCCTTCGGGTGCTCCGTCCGGCGATGCGGCGCGGCCGGGCCCGGTTCCGCTGTCACGGCTCTCGTCAACGCTCACGGTGCGCGCCCTCCCTGGGACCGTTCTCGGCGAACGGTCCCAGGAGGTTAGTGGGCACCGCCGTGGCCAGCAACGACGCCGCGCGGTGGGCCACATGGACGTAACACGGACGGCACAGCGGGCTCCGGCGCCGGGTGCGTTCGGACATGTCCTAGGGCCGGACGACCATGGCCGAGCCGCCGCCGCGGCGTACCTTTTCGGCCGCCGCCAGCCAGCGTCCGCCCGGCAGCGGCTGGATGCCGGTCGCCGCGCCGATCTCCGGGTTCTGTTTGAAGGTGTGGCCGACTGCCTCCAGTTGGCGGCGGAGCGGGCTGTTCCACAGGGCCGGTTCGAGTTCGGTGGCCGTCGCGTTGCGCTGGCTGGCGCGCGGGGCGGCGATGGAGTCCACCAGGGGCATGCCGCGGTCGAGGAAGTTGACGAGGGTCTGGAGGACGGTGGTGATGATGGTGGCGCCGCCGGGTGAGCCGAGGGCGACGACCGGCTTGCCGTGGCGCAGGACGACGGTCGGGGAGATGGACGAGCGCGGGCGCTTGCCCGGGCCCGGCAGGTTCGGATCGTGTACGGCCGGGTCGGCCGGCGCGAAGGAGAAGTCCGTCAGCTCGTT
The DNA here is from genome assembly GCF_000935125.1 of Streptomyces natalensis ATCC 27448. Taxonomy (GTDB): domain Bacteria; phylum Actinomycetota; class Actinomycetes; order Streptomycetales; family Streptomycetaceae; genus Streptomyces; species Streptomyces natalensis. The sequence continues at coordinate 626,850 of NZ_JRKI01000034.1, forward strand.
GTTGAGCAGGAAGCCGCGGCCGGGGACGACGATGCCGCTGCCGCCGGTCTGCTCGATGGTGAGGGTGTAGGCAACGATGTTGCCCCATTTGTCGGCGACGGTGAGATGGGTGGTGTTCTCGCCCTCGTAGGTGGTGGGGGCGGCCTTGTCCGCGCTGCGGCAGGGCTCGGGACGGCGCGGGTCGCCGGGGGCGAGCGGGCTGGTCAGGGCCTTGTCGTCGCGGATGAGGCAGGCGCGGGAGTCGGCGAAGCGCTGCGAGGTCAGGCCCCGGGTGGGGACGTGCTCGTAGGCGGGGTCGCCGACCCAGCGGCCGCGGTCGGCGAAGGCGATCCGGCTGGCCTCGATGTAGCGGTGCAGATACTGCTTTTCGGTCAGGCGGGAAACGTCGCTCTTCTCCAGGATGTTGAGCGCTTCGGCGACGCTGGTGCCGCCGGAGGAGGACGGAGCCATGCCGTAGACGTCGAGGCCGCGGTAGCGGGTGTGGGTGGGGGCCTGGCCGAGGGCCCGGTAGCCGCTCAGGTCGGCGGCGGTCAGGTCGCCGGGGCGTACGTGACGGCTCGATCCGGAGCGTACGGGGGGCTTGCGCACGGTCCGTACGATGTCGCGGCCCACGTCGCCGGTGTAGAGCGAAGCAACACCCTTGTCGGCCAACTCGCCGTAGGTACGGGCGAGATCGGGGTTCTTGAGGGTCGAGCCGACGACCGGGAGCTTGCCGCCGGGGAGGAAGAGGCGGGCGGTGGCGGGGAAGTCGCGGAAGCGGGCCTCGTTGGCGGCGGTCTGCTGCCGGAAGGTGTCGTCGACGGTGAAGCCGTCCCGGGCCAGTTTCCGGGCGGGGCCGAGCACCTGGCCGAGCGAGCGGCTGCCCCACCGGCGCAGGGCGGTGTCCCAGGTGGCGGGCGTGCCGGGGGTGCCGACGCTGAGGCCGCTGGTGACCGCGTCGTTGAACGGGATGGGTTTGCCGTGGTCCAGGAAGAGGTTCTGGTCGGCGGAACGCGGGGCGGTCTCGCGGCCGTCGAGGGTCCGTATGGTGTGCGTTCCGGCGTTGTAGTAGACGAAGTAGCCGCCGCCCCCGATGCCCGAGGAGTAGGGCTCGGTGACGCCGAGGGCGGCGGCGGTGGCCACCGCGGCGTCCACGGCGTTGCCGCCTCTCTTGAGGACGGCGATACCGGCGGCGGAGGCGTCCGCGTCGACGCTGGCGACCGCGCCGCCGTGGCCGATGGCGAGGGGGGTCTTGGCGGGCGTGGCGGTCTGGTGGGGTGCGGGGACGCGGGGCGGGGCGGACTGGGCGGCGGCCGGGGCCGCCAGCAGGGAGCCGGCCAGTGCGGCGGCCGCCCCCCAGGAGGTGAGGCGTCTGACGTTCGGCATTCCGGGGTGACCTCCAAGACATGCGCGGCGGGGGCCCGGAGCCTACTCGCGGAGGGGCGGCCACAGCAGAGGGCAAACCCGGGCAAGCCCTCCCACTCCCCCGCCCGGCCTCGAACGCATACCCGGACAGCCGCTACGCTCGCCCGCCATGGATGACACCCTGATGCTCCTGACCGCGGCGGTCGTGGCCCTCCTCGTGGGCCTGGCGGCCGGCTGGGCCGTGCAAGCGGCGGCGGCCCGCCGGAAGCTGACCCGCGAACAGAGCTTCTTCGGGCTGCCGGACGGCTCGGAGTGCGTGCTGGTCACGCACCGGGACAACGCCACGGCCCACTGGAGCATCCCCCGCCATGACGCGCTGGCGCTGCTCGGGCTGGCCGGGGTGATCGAGAGCTGCGGTGCGCACCCGGAGGTCGCTCCGCATGACACCGGTCTCCAGGGGTTCGGCGCCCGCACCGAGTTCTGTGTCGGCGATCCCACGGCGCACCGGCGGCTGGGGGCCCATGTGGCCAATCTGCTGCCGGGCGTCTCGGTGCACCCGGGCGACGAATCGGGTGCGGGCCGGGGCACCTTCACCATCGGCGGTACGGCGTACCGGATGGAGCCGGGGGCCGTCGAGTACGTCCTGCTGGCGCGGCTGACGGCCGGTGAGGGCGAGCGGCCGGTGTTCCTGGCGGCCGGGCAGCGTCCGGTCACCCACCGGGCGGCGGTACGGCATCTCGTGCGCAACCGGGGCGCGCTGGCACGCAAGTACCGTTCCGGCGGCCAGTTCTGCCTGCTGCTGAAGGTGGTGAACTCGCAGGCGTACGGGCCCGATGTCGTCGAGCTGGTCGCCGATGTCACCAAGGCCGCGCTGTCGCCCGCGGCTGCGAAGGGGCACCGGGCGGCGGCCTGAGGGGCGCGGCGCGCCCGGCGGGCGGCCGCGGGCGGGATCTGTAAGGCTCATGGGCATGAGCGCCCGTCTGCGTGCCCTGCTGCTGCACTGGACCGGGGCGGTGCCGGTCCTGGCGGTGGTGCTGCTGGCGCTGAGCTGGGGGCGGTCGCTGCCGGTCGCCTTGGTCGTACTGGTCTCGTGCTTTCTGGCGGGGTCGGTGCTGGCCGCGGTGCACCACGCCGAGGTGATCGCGCACCGGGTGGGCGAGCCGTTCGGGTCCCTGGTCCTGGCGGTCGCGGTGACGATCATCGAGGTGGCGCTGATCGTCACGCTGATGGCCGACGGCGGCGACAAGAGCACGGCGCTCGCCCGGGACACCGTCTTCGCGGCCGTGATGATCACCTGCAACGGCATCGTCGGGCTGTCGTTGCTGGTCGGCGCCCTCAGGCACAAGGTGGCCGTCTTCAACGCCGAGGGCACCGGCGCCGAGCTGGGCGCCGTCGCGACCCTGTCCGGCCTCAGCCTGGTGCTGCCGACCTTCACCACGAGCACGCCGGGGCCGCGGTTCTCCACCACGCAGCTGGTCTTCGCGGCGCTCGCCGCCCTCGTCCTCTACGGCCTGTTCGTCACCACGCAGACGGTCCGGCACCGGGACTACTTCCTCCCCGTGACCGCGGCCGACGAGGTGATCGAGGCCGACGAGCACGCCGAGCCGCCGTCCCGCAGGAGGGCGCTGGCCGCGGTCGGGCTGCTGGCGCTGGCACTGGTCGCGGTGGTCGGGCTGGCCAAGGCGGTGTCGCCCACCATCGAGTCCGGGGTGGCCGCGGCCGGTCTGCCGTCCTCCGTCGTCGGCATCGTGATCGCCCTGCTGGTCCTGCTGCCGGAGACCATCGCCGCCGTACGGGCCGCGAAGCGTGACCGCGTCCAGACCAGCCTCAACCTCGGCCTGGGCTCGGCGATGGCGAGCATCGGCCTGACCATCCCCGCGGTCGCGGCCGCCTCGGTCTGGCTGCCCGGTCCCCTGTATCTGGGCCTGGGCGCCACCCATATGGTGCTGCTCGCGCTGACCGTCATGGTGGGCACGCTGACGGTGATCCCCGGCCGCGCCACTCCGCTTCAGGGCGGGATGCATCTGGCCCTGCTGGCGGCGTACATCGTGCTCGCGGTGAGCCCCTGACGCGCCCCGGGTGACGACTGTCACCCGGGGCGGGCGGACCGCATCACCCCTCGATGGTTTATCGTTCAAACGGGAGCACCGCGGAAACCAAATTCCGATTACCTCCCCCACATACCGCCCCGGCCGGAACCCCCCGTTCGGCCTGGGGCCCGCCCCGGCCGAAATCCCCCGTTCGGCCGGGGCCTCCTCTTTTCCGGGGCCGGGCTGCGCGCGGCCCCGAGCTTTCCCGGGGCCCGCGCCCGTTTTCCGGGGCCCGCGCCCGTTGCGCTCGGGCCGAGCCCATCGCCCCGGTGCCGCGCCCGGTCACCTCAGATGCGAGGCCCCGTTGACGTCCAGCACCGCGCCGGAGGACCAGACCGCATCGGGCGAGGCGAGATAGTGCACCGCGGCGGCCACGTCCTGCGGGGTGGCCACCCGGCCGAACGGACTCTGCTGCCGGACCTCGTCGGTGATCCGCTCCGCGACCCGCTCGGTGCCCACGAATCCGGGCGCCACCGAGGCGACGGCGATCCCGTACGGCGCCAGGTGCACCGCCAGCGACTGCCCCATGGCATGCAGCGCCGCCTTGGACGCCCCGTACGCCGGATGGTCCGGCTCCCCCCGGAAGGCTCCCCGCGAGCCGACGTTGACGATCCGGCCCGCCACCTCCCGCTCGATCATGTTCCGCGCCGCGCAGTAGCTGAGGTGCGCCGCGCCCAGCACATTGACGTCCACGATCTGCCGCCAGGCGTGCTGCCACTCCTCGAACGACGTGCGGTCCAGCGGGTGGGCCGTATTCGCCGCGGCATTGTTGACCAGCACATCGACGCCGCCGAGCCCCTCCACCGCCGCCTCGACGACCGCGGCCGCACCGTCCGGCGTGGCGACGTCCCCCTGCACCAGGACATGCCCGCTGCCCGCCAGCCCCGCGAACGCCGCCTCGGCCGCCTCGCGTCGCGACCCGTAGTGCAGCGCCACCCGGTCCCCGCCCGCGGCGAACCGCTCCGCGACCGCCCGACCGATCCCCCGCGAACCCCCCGTCACCAAGACCGCCCGGCTCATGCGCCCTCACCCCTGTCCGTGTCCGCCACTGAATGATCATGACCATGGTAAGGATCACGGCCATGGCATGGAGGGCGGAGGAGGCCGGGGACCCGGGGGGGGCATCACCCGTCTCCCCGTGTGGACATGCCGCACCGGCGCACCCCGCGTTGAATGCTGAGTGTCGGATGCGCTCTGTTCATGCCGCCCCTTCCCGGGGCGGCATGGAGCGCCCTCCGAAGGCCGCGCCGCTCACCGTCGGGAGCACGCATGCCGACGCCGAAGGCTCCAGCCGGTCCCCGCCGCCCGGGTGTGCTGCGGCCCCTGGGCGAATGGTGCGCCCGGCACGCCGTCCTGGTCATCGTGGCGTGGCTGGTCGCCCTGGCCGGCATCCAGGTCCTCCAGCGCGCGTACGGCGGCGACTACTCCGACAACTTCACGCTCCCGGGCAGCCGGTCCCAGCAGGGCAGCCAGGTCATCACGGCGCATGAGCCCACGGCGGGCGGCTACAGCAGTCAGGTCGTGCTGCACGACGCCCGGCCTTTGACGCACTTCAGCGGCCAGATCGGCGACACCGTCACCGCCCTGGGCAAACTCCCGGACGTGCTGGCGGTACAGAACCCGCTCTCGCCGCCACAACAGCAGCCGGGTACCCACCAGCAACCCACGCCACCACCGAAGCCGCCCCCGGGGACGCCGAACGTCGGTCCGGTGTCCACCGACGGCCGCACCGCCTACCTCACCGTGCGCTTCAGCGTGCCCCCCTCGACCCTGCACCCCGACTACCTGAACGGCGTCGACCGCGCCGTACGACCGCTGCGCTCGGCGGGCGTACAGGTCGAGTACGGCGGGCCGCTGGGCGAGCGGGCCCGGCCGCGGCCCGACGACCGGGTCAGCGAGGCGATCGGCTTCGGGGTGGCGATCCTGGTGCTGCTGGCCGGCTTCGGCAGTGTGCTCGCGGCCGGCGTGCCGCTGCTGACCGCACTGATCGGCGTCATCTGCGGCCTGGGCCTTCTGGGGCTGATCGCCGCGGCCTTCACCTTCGCCACCGTCTCCCCCACCCTGGCCACCATGATCGGCCTCGGGGTGGGCATCGACTATGCGCTGTTCCTGCTCACCCGGCACCGGCAGAACCTCATGGACGGCATCGATCCGCCGACCTCCGCGGGCCGGGCCAATGCCACCAGCGGCCGGGCCGTGCTCGTCTCCGGCTGCACCGTCGTCATCGCGCTGACCGGGCTGGCGGTCTCCGGTGTCGGCTTCATCGGCAAGCTCGGCGCGGCGGCCGCGATCACCGTCGTCACGGCCGTGCTCGGCGCGCTCACCCTCGTCCCCGCCCTGCTCGGGCTGATCGGCCGCCGTATCGACCGGCTGCACGTCCGCAGACCCGTCGCCGAGACCGGCAGCCCGCCGGGCGAGGAGGCCCAAGGCACCTGGCACCGCTACGCGGGGCGGGTGGCGCGGCGGCCGTGGCGGTTCCTGGCGGGCGGGGTGGCCGTCGTCGCGGTCCTGGCCGTCCCGCTGTTCTCGATCCAGCTGGGCCATATCGACGACGGCGCCGATCCGACGTCGTTCACCGACCGGCGGGCCTTCGATCTGCTCTCCGCGGCGTTCGGCCCCGGCTCCAACGGGCCGTTGACACTGGTCATCGACGAGAGCCGGGTCCCGCAGGCGGACCGTCCGGCGCTTGCGGCGCAGGCCGGAAAGGCGCTCACCGACGTACCGGACGCGGCGCTGATCACCCCGCTGTCGGCCGGACGGCGACGTCCTGATCGCGACCGCGTACTCCGACCGCGCCCCGCAGGACGCGGCCACCACCCGCCTCGTCAACCACCTCACCGATGACGTCCTGCCCCGGGCCGTACGGGGCACCGCGGCACGGGCTACGTCACGGGCACCACGGCCGCCCAGGTGGACTTCCTCGACATCGTGGCCGAGCACCTCCCGCTGATCATCGCCGTGGTCGTCGGCCTGGCGTTCCTCATCATCCTGATCGTCTTCCGGGGCGTGCTCGTCGCCGTCAAGGCCGCGGTGCTCAACGTCCTGTCGATCGCCGCGTCGTACGGCGTGGTCGTGGCCGTCTTCCAGTGGGGCTGGGGCGGTCCCGCCCTCGGCGTCCACGGGACGGTGCCGATCGAGAGCTATGTGCCGATGATGATGTTCGCGATCGTCTTCGGTCTGAGCATGGACTACGAGATCTTTCTTCTCTCCCGCGTCCATGAGGCCTGGCTGCGCACCGGCGATCCCACGGGGAGCGTGGCGCACGCCCTGGAGATCACGGCCCGGGTCATCACCTGCGCCGCACTGATCATGGTGAGCGTCTTCGCCGCCTTCATCGTCAGCGACACCATCGTGGTCAAGATGCTCGGCCTGGGCCTGGCGGTGAGCGTCCTGATCGACGCCACGGTCGTACGCCTGCTCCTGGTCCCGGCCCTGATGACCCTCCTGGGCCGCGCGGCCTGGTGGACACCCCGCTGGCTGGACCGCGCCTTGCCGCATGTGTCCCCGGAGGGGGAGAACGCCGGGGCCCCGGGCGGGGAATAACGTCCCGCCCCGCCCCGTTCTTGGCCCGCAGGGGGCCTTCCCGTCCCCTAGGGGATCCGTTCGACTGACCCTTACGGGTTTCTCACGGCCCCCACGGGTCCCCCAGGCCCCGCTCCCCCCACGCCCGCCCGCCCGCCTGGCCACCGGCCCCGTATCCCCCGATCATCGACATATGGCCCCGCATATGGCCCAGACCGCCGCCTCCGGGTTCCTCCCGTACCCCGAGATCCGGCCGATGCTGGCCACCGTCGGCCCGCTGCCCGCCGAGTACGAGCAGGCGGCCTGGGCGTTCGAGGCCAAATGGGACGGGGCGCGCTGCATCATCAGCACGCCGGGGGACGGGACGCTCCGGCTGGTCACCCGGGCGGGCAACGACGCGACCACGACCTATCCCGAACTGGCCGGGCTCGGTGAGCAGCTGCGCGGCCGGCCCGCGGTACTGGACGGCGAGGTCGTGGTGCTGGACGCGCGGGGGCGGCCGGACTTCGGGCTGCTCCAGCGGCGGATGGGGGTGGTCAATCCGCGCCGCACGGCACGGCTGGCCATGGAGATTCCGGTGCACCTCGTCCTGTTCGACGTGATGCATCTGGGGCAGTCGCTGCTCGGCGCACCGTACTACGAGCGCCGCGGGATGCTGGCCCAGTTGCAGCTGCGCGGCCCCAACTGGTCGGTACCCGCCCATGTGGAGGGCCAGGGGCAGCAGGCGTGGGAGGCGTCGCTGCGGGGCGGTATCGAGGGGGTGGTGGCCAAGAAACTGCACTCGCCGTATACGCCGGGCGTACGGTCACCCGAGTGGCGCAAGACCAAGCATCTGGTGACACTCGATGTGCTCATCGGCGGCTGGACCGAGGGACGCGGCGGGCTCGCCGGGCTCCCCGGCGCCATTCTGGCGGGCATCGGGGAAGCGAACGGGCTGCGGTACGTCGGCTCCGTGGGCTCGGGCCTGTCCGACCGGGAACGGCGGGATCTCGCGCACTATCTGGGGGTGATCCCGCTGGGCCACTCCCCTTTCCTCAACCCGGTGGACGTCACCGGCGCCCACTGGGTCGAACCCCGGCTCATCGCCGAGATCACCTTCACCGGCTGGACGTCGGCGGGCCGGCTACGACATCCGATCTGGCACCGGCTGCGGCCCGATCTGACGCGTCTGGGCTGATGCCGTAGGCGAGTCGTGGCGCCGTCGTGCTGTCACCGCGAGGCAGGGACGGCTGCCCCTCGGTCACGCAGGCTCAGCAAGCGCTGACCGGCGGCTCACAACGACCGTTCATCGGCAGCTGATTGGCCGCCCGTCGGCCGCTCACGGACGACAGAGTTCGGACGACAGAGTTCGACGGCCGCGATCGACCCGCCATCCTTCTCGTCGTCCGTGCCCAAGATGCCCTCCTTCGAGCCCGGCAGGCAGACGACCGCCTCGACCTTGTGCCCGGAGAAGGTACCGAGCCGGTGCGGCTGGTCGGCCAGGGACACCTTGGCGTCGCCGTCCTTGCCGACGGAGATCTGGCCGATGTCGTAGAGGGCGGAGCCGAACGGGCCGTCGTCGCCCGGGTCCGAGGCGGACGACACGGTCAGCGCGCCGGAGGCGGAGACCTTCACGTCCGAGACGTGACGGACGTCGTTTTCCGGATACGGCGCACTGAATTCCGCGGAATCGCGATGACCGAAGGCGTTCGTGGCCGGGTCCCATTGCGCGGCGGTCAGTTTCGCCGGCCGGTCGTCCTCGCCGCGGTCCGCCCAGACGGCGACGGTCCCGTCCTTTGTGGCGGTCAGCGCGAATCCCTCGTAGTTGCCGTCCGCGGAAATCCCGGGCAACTGAAAGGTGCTCAGAACGTGTGCGGTGCCCTTTTCCACGTGAATGCAGTACGCCGTTCCCCGGCCGGCGAGGGCCACGTACTCGCGGTCCCGGCCCGGTACGGCGTCGATCGCTTCGAGGTCGACGGGGAGTTCTCCGCTCCACTGCACCGGCCGCGACTGCGGCGCGACACTCGGACGGTAACGCACTGCAATCAACCGGTTCTCTTCGGTGTTCTTATTATCGAGGGAGGCGTTCACCATCAAATCCAGGGCCAGATAACGCTATTCCTGGACATATCTCGCCGCCTCGTTGCCGCTTACCTCAAGGAGCCCCCATGCCCCAGCAGCCCACCCCAGCCCCGGACGACCCCAACGCCCTCTTGGGAAGAAAGCCGTTCAAGCGCTCCAAGAGCCACTTCGCCGACCGGATTACCGCCGATGGCCGGTACGGCTGGCCCGTGGAGTCGGGGCGCTATCGGCTCGTCGTCAGTCGCGCCTGCCCTTGGGCGAGCCGGGCCGTTGTCTCGCGGCGGCTGCTCGGGCTGGAGGATGCCCTCTCCCTCGCCATCGCGGACCCGATCCAGGACGACCGCAGCTGGCGCTTCACCCTGGACCCGGGCGGACGCGACCCCGTTCTGGGCATCCGGTATCTCGGCGAGGCGTACGACGCCCGCGAGCAGGACCACCCCGGCGGGGTCAGCGTGCCGGCCGTCGTGGACGTCCCCAGCGGGCAACTGGTCACCAATGACTACCAGCAGATCACCCTGGACCTGGCGACCGAATGGACCGCGCTGCACCGCCCCGGTGCGCCGGATCTCTACCCCGAGCCGTTGCGTGCGGAGATCGACGAGGTCATGACGGGCGTCTATCGCGACGTCAACAACGGGGTGTACCGGGCCGGTTTCGCCGCCGGTCAGGAGGAGTACGACGCGGCTTGCCGCGATGTGTTCCGGCGTCTGGATCTGCTGTCCGAGCGGCTGGCCGAGCGTCGCTATCTGGTGGGCGACAGCCTCACCGAGGCCGATATCCGGCTGTTCACGACGCTGGTCCGCTTCGACGCCGCCTACCACGGCCACTTCAAGTGCAACCGCTTCAAGCTGGCCGAGTCCCCGGTGCTGTGGTCGTACGCCAGGGACCTCTACCAGACGCCCGGCTTCGGCGACACCGTCGACTTCCACCACATCAAGCAGCACTACTACCGGGTGCACTCCGGCATCAATCCGACCGGGATCGTCCCGCTCGGCCCGGACCTCGGCGGCTGGCTGGCGCCGCATCACCGGGAGCAGTTGGGCGGGCGCCCGTTCGGCGACGGGACCCCGCCGGGCCCGGTACCGCCGGGCGAGGAAGTGCCTGCGTCGGGACGTCCGGAGCCCTGGGCCCGTGAGTGACCGAGGAGGGAAGCCCGTGAGCCGGAGGGAGCCGACGAGGACGGCTCGGCTTACTCGCTCGGCCCCAGGCTCGCCGAACGCACCCCGCCCCAGGCTCGCCTCACGCGCTCCGTTCGCGCCCCTCGCCGGCCCCGGAGCCGTCCGCGCTCCCCTCCAGCCAGCGGCCGTGCGCCTCCCAGGCGGCCTGTTTGCTGATCCCCTGGGCGGCGCCGATCTGCGACCACGAGGCACCCAGGGCCCGTGCGGAGCGCACCGACGGCTGGCGCCCGTATGCCGCCTTGCGTGCGATCACTTCACCGAGCGCCAGCATTTCCAACGCCTCGTCCCTGGACAGTGGTTGGCCGTCCGGTTTCCCGGCGAGCGAGTCGCGTAGCCGGAGCGCGTCATAGCGGGCGGCGGCGGTCACGAGGGTGAAATGCCCGTCGAGGCTCTCGGGAGTCAGCATGGGGTCAGGATTTCGTCATGCAGGCTTGACGTCAAACCGGCATGACGACCCGCCCGCCCCCGACAACCATGCCCCCGCACCGCGACGTTACCCAGCCGTAACCTACCGATGGGTTACCAGAGGTAAGGGGTGGACCTTACTCTCCAGTCAACTCGGGCCCCGTACGCCCCACCTGTCCCCGGACAGCGTGCGCGCGGCTCGCATCGAGATCTGGAGCAGAGAAGATGACGCCCTTCCGTACGACGTCCCGTACGACCCTGCGCGCCGCGATCGGCACCGTCTCCGCGGCCATGGTCGCCGGCACCATCCTCACCGTTGCGCCGGCCACCGCCCAGGCGGCGCCGGAGCATCCGGCCGCCGTATCCGGCGCGCCCTCGGTGAAGTTCGTCGACATCAAGGGCGACGGCGGCATCACCCTCAAGGCGAATGTCTTCACCCCCGCGGGCGCCCAAGGGTCCCGGCGCTATCCGCTGATCGTGCTGCCCACCAGCTGGGCCATGCCGCAGATCGAATACATGGTGCAGGCCAAGAAGCTGGCGGAGGCGGGCTATGTGGTCGTCGGCTACAACTCGCGCGGTTTCTGGCAGTCGGGCGGCGAAATCGAGACGGCCGGTCCGCAGGATGTCGCCGATGCCTCGAAGGTCATCGACTGGGCGCTGGCCCATACGCCCGCCGATCCGCACAAGGTCGGCATGGGCGGGGTCTCGTACGGGGCCGGAATCAGCCTGCTGGCGTCGGCATTCGACAAGCGGATCAAGGCGGTTGCCGCGCTCAGCGGCTGGGCCGATCTGATCGGTTCCATCTACAGCGGCCGCACCCAGCATCTCCAGGCCGCGGCGATGCTCGGCGGAGCGGGCGAACTGACCGGGCGCCCCAGCCCCGAACTCCGCAGGATCCTCAAGGACTTCCTCACCTCCAACCTCGCCAGGGAAAAGGACATGATCGCGTGGGGGAAGAAGCGCTCCCCCGCCACCTATCTCGACAAAATCAATGCCAACGGTGCGGCGATCATGCTCGGGAACGCCTGGGGCGATTCGCTCTTCCCGCCCAATCAGTACGCCGCCTTCTACGAGAAGCTGAAGGGGCCGAAGCGGCTGGAATTCCGGCCCGGCGACCATGCGACGGCCGAGGGGCTCGGGCTGTTCGGGCTGCCCAATGACACCTGGACGGACACCAAGCGGTGGTTCGACCACTACCTCAAGGGCACCGACAACGGCATCAACCGCGAGTCGCCCGTTCTGCTCAAGTCCCGTTCCACCGGCGCCTACGAGGGCTACAAGAGCTGGAAGGACGTCCCGTCCGCGCACCGCAGGATCGCGCTGGACGGCAGTCAGCAGATCCACACCCATCTCGACTCCGGCGCCGACGGCGGGCTGATCTTCCTCTCCAGCATGCTGGACCAGTTCTTCCGGCTGCCGCCGATGGCCTCCATGCCGCTGCTGCCGCGCTCGCTGGCCGCAGTCTGGCAGTCCGAACGCTATGAGACCGGCCAGCGGGTGCGCGGGACGACCCGCCTGCACACCACCATGACCAGCACCGCCGAACGCGGCACCGCCATCGCCTATCTCTACGATGTCGGCCCGCTGGGCCTGGGCAAACTGGTCACCCACGCGCCGTTCACCTTCTACGGCAAGACCCCGGGCAAGCCGTTCGGTGTGGATCTGGACCTCTTCTCGACGGCGTACGACGTCCCGGCCGGCCACCGGCTCGCGGTCGTCGTGGACAGCGTCGACCCGCTCTACATCGCGCACAATCCGCACGGCGCCCAGCTGACGTTCTCCTCACCGGCCGGCGATCCGTCGTATGTGTCGGTGCCGGTACGGGACTGAGGGCACACGGCCGCAGGGGGCGGGGGTGGTCGGTCCGGCATGATCGGGGTATGCGAAACCACAGGTCACAGCCGCAGCGCCAGCCCCACCGCGCGACCACCGAGGCCGCCGTCACCGCGATCCGCGGGATTGCGCAGGAGTACGGGCTGGAGCTGACCGTCGCCGACGACATCGGCGCGGACCAGACCTCGCGCCGTACCTCGGCGGGGCTCTTCACCGTCCTGGATGCGGACGGCTCGCTGCCGCATGAGGCGTTCGTGGAGCTGGGCGGGTCGCCCGCCGTCACCGTGCAGCTCTTCCCGGAGGAAGATGCGAAGATCACCGTCGAGGGGGTGGAGTTCGCGGACGTCCCCCGGGACGCGGTCCCGGCTTTTCTGCGGTCGGTGTACGGCGGGCTCGTGCAGGTCAGGCACCGGGTGTTCCCGCCGCGCAGCTGGCTGGTGGTGTCGCTGCCCGGCGACGAGACGTACAAGGAGCTGGTCTTCCCCGGCGCGCTCACGCCCTGGCTCGCCCGCCGGATGCGCTGAGCAGCGCCCCGACGGCCCCGGGACGCTCGACCGCCCCGGCCCCCGCCGCCTGCGCCGCAGCGTCCCTCATCCGTGCGGCGCCTGCTGCATCCCCGGCAGCAGGGTCCCCGGCTCGGGCGGGGCGACCTCGGCCGTTTCGACCTTCGGGTTGCGGCGCTGGCGCTTGGCGACCCAGTTGGCCAGCCAGGACAGCAGCATGCACAGCCCGATGTAGATCGGCGAGATGATCATGACGACGGGGATGAACGGCAGGTCGTAGTCGAGGTTGGAGGCGATGAGCTTGCCGGCGTGGAGGAACTCCTCGTAGGTGATCAGGAAGCCGAGCGAGGTGTCCTTCAGGGCGACGACCAGCTGGCTGATGACCGCGGGGAGCATCGCCCGAACCGCCTGCGGTACCAGAACATGCGTCATGACCTGCGTTTTCAGCATGCCGAGCGCATAGGCGGCCTCCCCCTGTCCGCGCTCGACGGAGTTGATGCCGCTGCGGAAGACCTCGGCGAGCACCGAACCGTTGTAGAGGGTCAGACCGGCGACGAGGGCGGGCAGCGGGGCGACCTTCAGCGCCACATAGATGAAGAAGATCATGACGAGGACGGGCATCGCCCGGAAGAACTCCACCACCAGCGTGCTCACCCAGCGGACCGGCCGGTGCACCGAGAGCCTGCCGACCGCCAGCACCCCGCCGAGCGCCAGCGACAGCACCGCGGCGAAGCCGAAGGCCCGCAGGGTGTTGCCCAGGCCCCTGAGCAGCAGTTCCTGAATGCCCTTGTAGGTGAAGGGCGCCCATTTGGCGGCGGTGAACTGGCCGGTGGCGAACAGGAGGGAGACGACCCAGGCGATCACGGCGCAGATCGCCACGGCACCGATCAGGCCGTAGAGGCGGTGGCGGGCCCGGGTGCGGGGGCCGGGGATGTCGTAGAGGGCGGTGGTGGTCATCGGGCGACTCCGAAGCGCTTCTCCAGCAGGGTGAAGAGCGCGCTGATGGTCAGGGTGACGATCAGATAGCCGACGGCGATCCAGACGAAGGTCCACACGATGCTGTAGCCCAGCTCGTTGAGGGGTTTGTAGACGCCGAGGAGTTCGGTGACGCTGAAGGCGCCGGCGATCGCGGAATTCTTGGCGAGCGCGATGAGGGTGGAGCCGATGGTCGGGATGACCGAGCGGAATGCCTGGGGCAGGACGATCTCACCGAGGGTCTGGGGGAAGGTCATGCCCAGGCTGCGGGCGGCCTCGCCCTGCCCGACGGGCACGGTGTTGATGCCCGAGCGCAGCGCCTCGCAGATGAAGGCGGAGGTGTAGCAGCCCAGCGCGAGGACGGCGAACAGCTGGAAGGGCAGGACGACTCCGAAGCGCGGCAGGCCCAGGACGACGGCGAAGAACAGCAGGGTCAGCGGGGTGTTGCGCAGCACCGTCACCCAGGCCGTGCCGAAGCCCCGCAGCGAGCCGACGGGCGCGACGCGGAAGGCGGCCATCAGGAAGCCGAGCGCGAGGGCGAGCAGCGAGGCGTAGACGGTGAGTTCGACGGTGCCCAGCAAGCCCTCTCCGTAGAGGGAGAGGTTGTCGAGGAGAACGTTCATGGGCTGGTCCTAGCTCGCCGGGTAGCGGTCGATCGGGGGCGGCTGGGGCGCGGGCACTCCGGACAGGCCGAGGGTGACGTCGTACGCCTTCTTCCAGCTGCCGTTCTTCTCGTCGGCGGCGAGCGCGTCGTCGAGCGCGAGGCGCAGGGCGTTGTCGGCGCGCGGTACGCCGATTCCGTACGGCTCCCGGGAGAACGGTTTGCCGACGACCTTCAGCTCGTCGGGCACCTTGGCGGCGTAGCCGAGCAGGATCGCATCGTCCGTCGTCACCGCGTCCACCTGATAGGTCAGCAGATTGTCGACACAGGCCGAATAGGTGTCGTAGGTGACCAGTTGGGTCCTGGGGTACTGGGCCTGGATGCGCTGGGCGGGGGTGGAGCCGGCTGCCGAGGAGACGCGTTTGCCGGCCAGGTCCCCGGGCCCGTGGATGTCCTTCTCATGGCTGCGGACCAGCAGCGACTGGCCGGCCAGGTAGTAGGGCCCGGCGAAGCCCACCAGCTTTTTGCGTTTGCCGTTGATGGTGTAGGTGCCGACGTAGTAATCGATCTGGCCGTTTTGCAGGGCGGTCTCGCGGTTGGCGGAGGAGATCGTGGTGAAGTGGAGGGTGGCGGGAGGAAAGCCGAGGGCGGCGGACATCATCTTGGCGATCTCGATGTCGAAGCCGGTGTAGCGCCCGGAGGCCGGGTCCTTCTCGCCGAGGTAGGGCTGGTCCTCCTTGACGCCGACGATGAGATGCCCGCGGCGTCTGGCGCGTTCCCAGGTGGGCGAGGCGGGCAGGGTGAAGTTCCTGGCGACGGGATACGTGGGCAGTTCGCTGCTCTTGGGGCCCTTGACCGGCGGGCTGCCCTCCCGGCCGCAGCCGGCGGCGGCCAGGGCGAGCGCGGTGAGAAGGAGTGCCACCAGGGCGCGGCGCAGGTGCGGGAGGGGAGAGTACGACATCGCGGCACCCCCGTTCAGTGCTTGAGGATCTTGGAGAGGAAGTCCCTGGCGCGTTCGCTGCGCGGCGCGGTGAAGAAGTCCTCGGGGGTGCGGTCCTCGACGATGCGGCCGTCCGCCATGAACACCACACGGTTGGCGGCGGAGCGGGCGAAGCCCATCTCATGGGTGACCACGACCATCGTCATGCCTTCGCGGGCGAGCTGGCGCATCACCTCCAACACCTCGTTGATCATCTCCGGGTCGAGGGCGGAGGTCGGCTCGTCGAAGAGCAGCGCCTTGGGCTCCATGGCGAGGGCGCGGGCGATGGCGACCCGCTGCTGCTGGCCGCCGGAGAGCTGGGCGGGGTATTTGTCGGCCTGGGAGGCGAGTCCGACGCGGTCGAGGAGTTCGCGGGCCCGCTGCGCCGCCTCCTCTTTGCGCTGCTTACGGACCTTCATCGGCGCCAGCATGAGGTTGGCCAGGACGGTCTTGTGGGCGAAGAGGTTGAAGGACTGGAACACCATGCCGACGTCGGCCCGCAGCTGGGCCAGCGCCCGGCCTTCCGCAGGCAGCGGTCTGCCGTCCAGGTGGATGGAGCCCGACTCGATGGTCTCCAGGCGGTTGATGGCCCGGCACAGGGTGGACTTCCCGGACCCTGAGGGGCCGATGACCACCACCACCTCGCCTCGGCCGACGGTGAGGTCGATGTCCTGGAGGACGTGCAGCGTGCCGTAGTGCTTGTTGACCCCGCGCAGTTCGATCAGCGCCTCAGCGGCCATATGCAGACCTGCCCACTTTCATCCGTACCGGGTGCGTCCGTATCGGGTGCGTCCGTATCGGGTGCGTCCGTATCGGGTGCGTCCGTACAGCGCAGCGCCCGCAAACTACCGGGAGGAAAGGGGCGATTCTCCCGGGACACGCACGGAGGGAAGGATGGGCGCGGCCAAACCACGGCGACGGAGGAACCACGTGGCCCGCCGTCCGCCGGGCGGCTCAGCTCTCCGCGGCCTCGGCGTAGACCTGGGACAGCTCGGGCGCGCCGACATCGGCCCACTCGTGCCCGGAGGTCACCACATCGATCTCCCGCCCGGACGACAGCCGCACCACCGGCTGCCCGTCCGGCCACACATGCCAGACGGCCCCGGACACCGTACGGACCACGACCGTGCCCAGATACAGCCCCGCGTCATTGCCGAGCCAGGGCGCCACCTCCGGATCGTCCCGCCACACCGGCCGCAGCTGGTCCAGTTGCTCCAACGAGCCGACGGTGTCGTCCAGTTCCACCCCTTCGGCGGCGGCCTGCGTCCGCAGCAGCTCGCATTCGGACAGCAGCTCGATGACGCTGTCGGGGTCGGCGCTCACCGACTCCGCGAGCGGTACCGACCGGTCCGGATACGTGCGCTTACGCCACTTGTCCAGGAAAGACAGGTTCATGGTGCGAGGGTCCCACCCGCACCCGCGCCCCGGCCACAGGCGCGCGCGCAACAATGCCCGAACGCTGCCTTGACGACCGCCGCACGGCTCCCTACCTTCATGGCGCCCCCCGCCCGCGCCGCCAGGCGACGCTGCGCGTTGCCCGCGGCCCACCGCAGGGAGGCACGTATGCACAGACGCCCCATGGGCACCACCCTGGCTCTACTGCTCACCGCGACGGCGCTGTCCGCCACCGCGCTGCCCGCCACCGCCCTCGCCGCGACGGCTCCGGCGCCGGCCCGTCCGCTTCCCCTGGCCAGGCTCTTCGACAACCGGGCCGTCAGTGACGATGCCCGGCCGGGCGCCGCCGACTTCGACGGTGCGGGCCGTTCGCTGTCCGCGCAGGACCTGACGGCGGCCGGGTGGGCGCCCGGGACCCGGCTCACCCTCGACGGGGCGGGGCTCGTCTGGCCCCGTACGGCGCCCGGAGCCCCGGACAATGTGGTGGCCAACGGGCAGGCGGTGGCGCTGCACGGACGGGGCGGTGCGCTGACGTTCCTGGTCGCCGCGACGGGGCCCGGGGGCGCGGGGGCGACCGGCACCGGGACGGTCCGCTACCGCGACGGTTCCCGGTCCCGTTACGCCCTGGCCGCGCCCGACTGGCGTACGGGTCCGCTGAGCACCACGGCAGTGGCGCTGCCGCATGTCAACGCCCCGGACGGGCAGAGCGCGCGGACACCGGCGCGGCTGTACGCGGTGTCGGTGCCCGTGCGGGCCGGGCGGGAGGTGGCGTCGGTGGTACTGCCGCGGGATCCGGGACCGGCGGCCGATCTCCATGTCTTCGCGGCCGCGTTACGGGACAACGGCCCTGGCAGGACGGGGAGTTGGGCGGCAAGTACGGCGGGCTACCGCGCCGTCGGCCCATGGACGGACCGTACGCTGCGGCTGGTCGTCCACACCGGTGCGGGCGGGCCGCGGGTGCGGATACGGCTGGCGAACACCTTCGCCGCGGCGCCGGTGGACATCGCGGCGGCGAGCGTGGCGGTGCAGGACGCGGGCGCCGCGGCCAGGGGCGCGCCCGTACCGCTGACCTTCGACGGCGGCCACCGCGGCACCCGGATACCGGCGGGCGCGCAGACGGTGGGCGAGGCGGTCGGCTTCCGCGTCCCGGCCGCCACGAATCTGCTGGTCAGCCTGCACCTTCCGGGGACGGTGACGGCGGCGCCGGTGCACCAGGAGGCGGCCCAGGTGTCGTATCTCAGCGCGCCGGGCAGCGGCGACCGGACCGGTGACACGGGGGGCGCGGCCTACCCGGAGACCCTCACCTTCTGGCCGTACCTGACCGGTGTGGACGTCGACGGGGGTCCGGGCTCGGTGGTGGCGCTGGGCGACTCGATCACCGACGGGGTGAAGTCGACGAGCGGCGCCAACCGCCGCTGGCCCGATGTCCTCGCCCGCCGCTTCCAGGCACAGAGCGCCCTGCCCCGCTACGGCGTCCTCGATCACGGCATCTCCGCGAACCGCATCGTCACCGACCGCTACCAGGGCGACGGGGTGAGCACCGACATGGGTGGGGTGAGCGCACAACACCGGCTGGAGCGGGATGTCCTGGCGCAGACCGGGGCCCGTACGGTGATCGTCTTCGAGGGGATCAACGATGTGCGCGCGGGCACCCCGGCGGACGCGGTCGTCGCGGGGCTGCGGGCGTTGGCCCGGCGGGCGCATGAGCGGGGGCTGCGGGTCGTGGCGGCCACCCTGACCCCCTGCGGCGGCTCCCCGGGCTGCCCCACCGCCGTCGAGGCCCAACGGCGGTCCGTCAACGCCTTCCTGCGCGAGGACGGCGGCACCTTCGACGCGCTGCTGGACTTCGATGCCGTACTGCGCGATCCGCACCAGCCCCAGCGGATGCTGCCCGCCTACGACAGCGGCGACCATCTCCACCCGGGCGACGCGGGGTTGCGGGCTCTGGGCGACTCGGTGGATCTGCGGGCGCTGGTGCCGGGGCGGGGGCGGTGAGGGGCCGTAGGCGGTGACGAGGCGGGGCCGTGACGAGGCGAGGGCGGTGACGAGGTGGTGGCGGCGACCCGGCGGGTCAGCCGTCGGGGTGGGCCTCCAGCCGGGTCAGGTCGATGTCGTCGAGCAGCGCCTCATGGGTGCGGCCGGTGGCCTGGGCGTCCCGTTCGATCTCGACGGCCGCCCAGCCCGCCAGGCTCATCACCAGCAGCCGCAGACCGTCCGTCCCGTACCTCTCCAGGACCTCGTCGGCGCAGGCCAGTGCCTCCTCCGGGATGCGCTCCTCCGGGTAGAGGCCGACGACCTTGCGCAGCAGGCTGATGGAGATCTGGGAGATGTCCGGAGCGATGACACGCAGCCGGCGATCTTCGTCTTCGTCCACGGGGACACCGTACTCCGCTCGCCACACACCGGGGGCGGGGAACAACACACGGTGAACAACGCGCGGGGATCAACACACGAGGAACCGCGCGGGAGTTGCCGCTCAGACCTCCAGGTCGACCACCACCGGCGCATGGTCCGAGGCGCCCTTGCCCTTGCGCTCCTCGCGGTCCACATAGGCGTCCGAGACGGCCTTGGCGAACGGTTCGTTGCCGTAGACCAGGTCGATGCGCATGCCCTTGTTCTTGGGGAAGGCGAGCTGGCGGTAGTCCCAGTAGGTGTACGGGTGGTCGTACTTGAGCGGGCGGGGGATGATGTCGCTCAGACCGGCCTCGCGCAGGGCGGCGAGGGCGGCGCGCTCGGCTGGGGTGACATGGGTGGCGCCGACGAAGACCTCGGGGTCCCAGACGTCGTCGTCGGTCGGGGCGACGTTGTAGTCGCCGAGGACGGCGAACGGGCGGGGGCCCGCCGCGTCCTCGGCGACCGCGGTCTTCAGGGCCTCGAACCAGTCGAGTTTGTAGGCGTAGTGGGCATGGTCGACCTCGCGGCCGTTGGGGACGTAGACCGACCAGACGCGCGCCGGGCCGCAGGTCGCCGCGATGGCGCGGGGCTCCTGGACGCCGTCGTACCCGGGGCCGCCGGGCAGGCCCGTGACGACGTCCGCCAGGCCGACCTTGGACAGCAGCGCGACGCCGTTCCACCGGCCGTTGCAGTTGACGGCCGCCTCGTAGCCGAGCTGGCGCAGCTCGTCGTGGGGGAACTGTTCGGCGGAGCATTTGGTCTCCTGGATGCACAGCACGTCCGTGCCGGTGCTCTCCAGCCAGGCCATCAGCCGCGGGAGGCGGGCGGTGATCGAGTTGACGTTCCAGGTCGCGATGCGCATGTACGTAAACCTACAGCGAGGGTGTGACAGTCAGCCCAGTGTGGTGCCGGCGCCGGGGGCGAGGCGGCCGTGGTCGGTGCCGCCGAGCTTGTCGATCATGCCGTCGTAGACCGGGCGGGCGTGGTCCTGGAGCAGGCTGTCGTGGATGTCGATGGCCCGCCGGGGGGTGACCGCGCGCAGGTAGTCGATCACCTCGGCGACCTTGTTCCAGGGGGCGTGGACGGGCAGCAGCAGGGTGTCGACGGTGCGGTCCTCGGGGACGGTGAGCGCATCGCCGGGGTGGAAGACCGTGCCGCCGTCGATCAGATAGCCGACGTTGGTGATCCGGGGGATGTCGGGGTGGATGACGGCGTGCAGCTGGCCGTGCACCTCGATGTCGAACCCGGCGGCGGTGAACGCGTCGCCCTCCCCCACGGTGTGCACCCGTCCGGGGAACGCGGCCGAGATCTGGTCGGCGACGGCGGCCAGCGTCCAGATCTCGGCGCCCGGACTGGCCTCCATGCCCGCCCGTAGCCGACCTTCGTCGAAGTGGTCCATGTGCTCATGGGTCACCAGGATCGCGTCGGCGCCGACCGCCGCGTCCGGTTCGCTGAACACCCCCGGATCGATGACGAGCGTGCGCCCGTCCTTTTCGAGCCGGACGCAGGCATGGGTCTTCTTCGTGAGTTCCATGGGGCCATCTTGCCGGGCGGGCCGGTCGTCGGCCCGTAGATCCCGACGCCCCGCAAAAGCCGACGCCCCGAAGGCCGCCGGCCCGGAAAACCGACGTCCCATACGCCCCGTAAAGGTTGCCCGCCCCAGCGGGCTCACACCTCCGGGGTGGTCTCTTCCTTTATGACGCGCTGGGCCACCGCGAAGGCGGAGTTCGCCGCCGGGACGCCGCAGTAGATCGCGGTGTGCATCAGCACCTCCTTGATCTCGGCGGGGGTCAGCCCGTTGCGGAGCGCGGCGCGGGTATGCAGCGCCAGCTCGTCGTGATGGCTGCGGGCCACCAGAGCGGTGAGGGTGATGATGCTGCGGGTGCGGCGGTCCAGGCCGGGCCGGGACCAGGTCTCGCCCCAGGCGTAGCGGGTGAGGAAGTCCTGGAAATCGCCGGTGAAGTCGTCGGCGGCGGCCTCGGCGCGGTCGACATGGGCGTCGCCCAGGACCTCGCGGCGGATCTTGATGCCCGCCTCGTACGTACCGTCGTGGGCCGTGTCGTGCTTGGTGAGGCCGGACTCTATGGCGGCGGGCGGTGCGGTCGGGGGCGGCGGGGGCGCGATCTGGGCCTTGGGGGCGGCGGCACCGAGGGCGGGCTGCTGGCCGGCGGGGCCGGGCTTGTCGTGCCAGGCGGTGGTGAAGTGCCGGATGAGGAGTTCGGTGACGGCCGAGGGCTGCTCGACGGGGGCCAGATGGGAGGTGCCGGGCACCAGCGCAAGGCTGGCGTCGGGTATGCCGGCGACCAGGCTGCGGGCGTCGGTGGTCGGGGTGACCTGGTCCTCGGAGCCGACGACGACGAGGGTGGGCACGCCGACCCGGCCGAGGGAGGAGCGCACGTCGTACGAGGCCAGCGCCTCGCAGGCGGCGATGTAGCAGCCGGGGTCGGTGGTGCGCACCATCTGGACGGCCCATTCGACGATGGCCGGCTGGGCGCCCGCGAAGCCGGTGGTGAACCAGTGCTCGGGGGCGGTGCGGGCGATCGGGTCCAGGCCGTTGGTACGGATCACCACACCGCGCTGACGCCAGGCATCGGCGGTGCCGTAGCGCGGCGAGGAGGACACCAGGGCGAGGGAGGTGACCCGGTGCGGGCGGGTGAGCGCCAGCTGGAGGCCGATGGCGCCGCCGATGTTGCAGCCGGCGTAGCCGAACCGCTCGACGCCCAGGAGGTCGAGGGTGTTGACCAGGCGGTCGGCGAGTTCGGCGACCGAGGACGCGGCGTGGGCGGGCGAACCGCCGTGGCCGGGCAGGTCGAAACGGATGACCCGCCAGTGGCGGATCAGTTCGGGGATCTGCCGGTCCCACATATGCCATGTGGTACCGAGCGAGGCACCCAGTACGAGTACGGGGGCGTCGTCGGGACCGTCGATCCGGTGCTGCAGGGTCTTCTCGCTCACCCGACCACGCTACCGAACTTCCTGACGCGGTCCTGACACCCGGGTCAGGAAGAGCCGGCACGGGGACGGCAAGGGCGTGGCCGCCGGCCGCACCCGAAGCGGGATACGCGCAGGTCAGAGCTTCACGGTCGAGACGGCGCAGACGACCGGACGACCCGACTCGTCGTAGCTCGCCATGATCCGCCGGTACGGAGGCGGTGCCTTGCTCGTGATCAGGACTCGGGCGTCTTCTGACCCATCAAAGCGGTAATGCAACGTGTGCGTCGGTATCTCACTCACGCCCCGTGCGCTCTCGCGTCTCACACGCTCTCGCATCTCACCAACCTCGCCTGGCTCGGCGGCAACATCACCGCCTGGGCCACCAACTCCGCAACCAGCGCCCCCTATCAGCCCGTTCAGGCCCGGCTGCACCCCGAACAGCTCTGGCCCGGCACCGGCGAAACCTCCCTGCTGATCGGCGCACCCCACAGGGTGCGCTACTTCCACGGCTGCTACTCGATCGGCGTCGACCGGCTGTGGGGAGTTAACCGCCGTAGAAAGGGCTCCGTGAACACGCCGGCCGCGTTGAAGTCGATCCGGGCCGCCCGGCCCGACGCGCACCGACCTACGTGATCATGGACAAGGTGTCCGCCCACAAGGGCAGCGACATCCGCCGCTGGGCGGAGAAGAACAAGGTCGAGCTGTGCTTCACACCGGCCTACGCCTCGTGGGCGAACCCGATCGAGGCGCACTTCGGGCCGCTGAGGCAGTTCACCATCGCCAACTCGCACCATCCCCACCACACGGTGCAGACCCGGGCCCTGCACGCCTACCTGCGCTGACGCAACGCCAACGCCCGCCACCGCGACGTCCTGGCCGCGGAACATAGGGAACGCGCCCGCATCCGAAGCGAGAGGGCATCCGCTGGTGCAGACGCCCCTCAGAGCCGCAGCCTGAACAACCCTGCGAAGTCAGGGACGCAGGCCGACGCGAGCGGCATCATCGACCGCCGGAATTCACTCGTGGTGCCCCGCCGCTCAGCTTGTCCCTCCCACTCGTTCAGCGCGGACGGCACCGGCAACGGGTACTACAAGATCGTCAAGGTCGTCGCGCCGGTCGCGCTGGCGAGACCATCCCCAAGGCACTGCAGGGCACTCGGCTGGGGCAAGGTGATGACCTGGAGCAGGTTATGGCCGTGGAAGCGGCCGTCGGTGATGGTGCCGGTGACCTGCGTGACCACCTGGCCGACCGCCGCCGTGCTGCTGCCGGTGATGTCGGCAGTGCTGGAGTCGCCGGTGTTCCAGGTGTAGGTCCGGCGGGCCTGGAACCCTTCGAGGAGGTTGTTGCAGCCCGTGACGAGCGTGAACTCCTCTTGGTAGCCACCGCTCTTCACCGCCCCGTCCCCTCCGGCGCAGGAGGAGAAATGCCCGTCGACCGTGACGTGGATGGGTCGTGCCTGGAGGGTGACCCCCGGTTGGTAGTGGACGGACTCGGTGCCCTGGCACTGCAACAGACCGGACGCCTGGGGGTGGGCGGACGCCGGCGCCGGGGCGGCCGCGCCGAACATCACGGCGGCTACCAGGGCGACCGCGCGCAGGCGCTTGCCACCAACTGTCACTGCGGATCTCTTCACACTGAGGATCATGTGACAGGCCATTCCCTGGTCGTACGGCTCGCAGACAGGCGTGCTGGAGTGAGAGGGGATGCACGGTCATGGGGAACGGCGCGCGACGCGCTGGTCACGCCCTGTCTGAGCGGGCCGTCCGGCGCGTAGCCTCGTGCCGTCCCTTTCGTCCTCCCGCAGGGCCCTGCGCCGGAGCGAGCTGGAGAGTGATGGACACGCTGGAGAGCGGCACGCTGGCCGTGCCGGGCGCGCGACTGTACTTCGAAGTGCGCGGCACGGGGCCGCTGTTGCTGCTCATCCCGGGCGGCGCCTCAGACACCGAGGTCTTCCGAGCTCTGGCCGACGAGCTCGCTGCCTGCCACCGGGTCGTCACCTACGACCCGCGTGGCATCTCCCGCAGCCTCCTCGACCGGCCGCCGCCCGAATCGTGGCTCGCCTCCCAGGTCGATGACGCCAGCCGGCTCATCGACCACCTCGCCGGGGCCGGCGAGCCGGTGCGGGTGTTCGGCAGTTCCTCGGGCGCCGTGATCGCCCTGGAGCTCATGATCAGCGATCCGCACAGGATCCAGCTGGCCGTCGCCCATGAGCCGCCCGCCATGGGGCTGTTGCCGGACGCGGCACGGTTCGCCTCGCTCTTTGACGAGGTGCACGCGACGTTCTGCCAGGAAGGCGTCCCGGCGGCCCTGGACAGGCTGCGGGCCATCTTCGGCGGCAGGCCCGCCCCACGGCTGCCCGAAGCAACCGACAACCACGCGTTCTTCCTCGCCCACGTGCTCCTGCCCTCCACCCGCTGCGTGCCCGACGTCACCGCACTGATGGCCGTGGCCGACCGTGTCGTCCTGGCCGGCGGCCAACGATCGCGCACCCACGCCGTGCACCGGCCGGTGGCCGTCCTCGCACAGCGGCTCGGCAGGGAACTGGTGGAGTTTCCCGGCGGGCACGTCGGCTACACCCAAAACCCCGCACCCTTCGCCGCACAACTGGCCGACATCCTGGCCGGCGCACCGGCGTCACTCGGCTGACGCGTCATGCGCATCCTGATGGGCGCTCAGAACTGCGGTTTTGGCCCGGCCTCCGTACTCGTCGCCGTCTCCCGGCTGCTCCCCGGACACCAGCGGGTGTTCGTGGGGGACGGTGTCGCAGCAGAGTTCGCCCGCCGCAACGCCGCCGCCTTCGAGAACATCCACGAGCTCACCGAGCCGCACGGGCACGGAGCCGCGCTCCTCGACCGGCTGCTGGCCGAAAGCGACCAGGTCGTCTCCGTCATGGACGCCGACCTGGTACTGCGTTCCGTCGTGGCGCGACGTCCGGTGGTCCTGGTGGACTGCCTGTTCGGCTTCTGGCGGCACGGGCACTCCCTGGCGCGGATCCGTGACCTGTGCGCGACCGTCCCCCGTACCTCCTTCACGGCGGCACGACGCCACCTGGCCTGCCTGTCACCGCATGAACGCATCCTCGCCGCCCATCTGCTGGCCGATCACAGCGTGGTCCAGAATTTCCCCGGTGTCTCGCGGCGCATGGCCGAGTTCACCGATACCGGCGCGGATGGCGCGATGCATCTGACCGGTCCGCTCGTCGACCTGGAAGGTCTCAGGGAGGCGGGACAAGGCGAACCGGCAACCGGCGGACCGGACTACGACCTGGTGATCAACACCGGCGGCTTCAAGAACTTCCTCCTGGACTTCGAGGCCAACAACGACTACCTCCGACTCATCGACCGCTGGATCCCGGATCTTCTGGCCGACTGGCCACAGTTCACCCGTGTCCTGGTCTGCGGCGGCCCGTACGCCGGACACCGCGGCGGCACCCACCAGACATCCGGACGACGGGTCGACCGCCGGTTCCTGCCCCAGCGCGAGCTGCTACGACACGCGGCGACAACACCGCACTCCCTCCTCGCCCCCGGCCTGTCGGCGCTCAACGAGACAACGCTCCTGGGCCAGTTGCCCTTGGCGCTCCACGAGCAGCACTACGCGCACACCTTCACCGTACGGAACCTCGCAGGCACCCTCTTCGGGCAGCTGGCCGGCCGCTTCGCTGACGTCCTGCCCGGTCACGCGCTGCCCGAGGACGACTACGCCGGCACCCAGGCCCTCGTGGCCGTCGCCGGCCGCATCTTCCAGGACGACGACCTCTACGCGCGGTTCCGCGGCACCTTCAACGAACGCATCGAACGGTACCTTTTCCTCACGCCCAAGCAGCGGCGCGAGGGAGTGACGGAACTGCGCCGCGCCCTCGACGGTCCTCCCGCGCCCTCGGTGGTCGCCTCGATCCTCATGGCGACCCGGTGACCGGATGACGTCGCCACCGGTGTCGGCGGCTGGAAGCGGGACTTGCGCTGACGCAACGACAACAGTCATCAACCTGACGTGCCTGGCGCACAACGACACGAAAGCGCCCCATCCACCATGAGAAAGACCCCGCCGGGCGGCAGACCTCTACATGCCGCAGCACGCCCGCGGCGAACCTTCCCGGTCACCGCACTGGCTGGCGAGAGTGGCACCTAGGGACTGCCGCACTGGCCCGAACAGTCCGCCGCCGATCCGGCGCCGGGCCATCGGGGGACGGGGGCGGGGTGGCGGCGACAGCTGAGGCCAGGAAGAGGACGGGCAGCTCTGTGGACATGACTCCAGACCGCGCCCGGATAGGGGATGTTGGCCGTCCCAGTGGGCTTCTAGCGTGGGAGACATGTCCGAGAACGAAGCCCTCAAAACCTCTCAAGATTCGACAGGCAGGAGCTGGACCAGGCCGACCCAGGTCTCCTCGTCCGCCTTGGTGTGGGTGGCACGGACCTTCCAGCGGCCGGCGGGCAGCGGGACCGATGCCCGGGCGGGCATCCCGCCGCCGGGATACTCGATGTCCAGTTCGGCGCCTGCTTCGGCAGAGTCCATGAGCGTGGCTGGACCGTCCGACGCCCATGTGCCGCACTCCTCCCACTGAGTGGCCGCATCTGCGAGGACAGCCCTGGCCGCAGCCTTCAGCTCGGCTTCGGAGTCGGCTGCAAGCCACCGCAGGAAGGCTCGGTGCTCGGGTAGAAAACAGCTGGTAGCGGGCTCGTCCGCCAGCACCAGTGCCTGCGCACCGTTGTTTCCAACGGCGATCACGCCGGCCAGATCATCCACCGCGCAGGCCCGGTCGTAGTCGTCCGGAGTGGTGGCGTCTCCCGCCAGGACCCCGGTCTTCGCCCCCCACCATGCAGCCAACGAGGAGACCGGGACGACGATCAAAGGCCCGCCCATCGACTCCACCCAAACAGGAGAGATGTGGGGTGCATCGGCCGCAGCAGACGAAGAGATGCTCATGCCGTCAGTGTGCTCGCGACCACTGACAACGCCCGCGGCGGCCAGTAACGTCCATCTGGACCTGCCCGGGCGGGCGGCGACCACCGGCGGGTGCCGGCGCTGCCGAGATTCCCGGAAGGAAACGGCTGCCCCCGGGCGCTCGCCGAAGGCCCGGCCGACGCCGGGGCGGCGAAAAGCTTGGTGCGCGGGGCCGACGGAACCGGGTAATGTCCTTGTCATGTTCTTCCAGACTCCGATTTACGAGTGAGAGCGTGATGGGCCCCTGCTGACGTCCTTCGATGTCGCCGCGCCCATCCCCCACCGATGAATCCGTAGATCACTTCACATCATTCCGGGAGAACCCGTGAGCAAGAACATCAACAACCCCGTGGGCATGGGCGGCGGCCAGCGCAAGAGGCTGTCCCGCGCCGAACGGCAGAACAACGGTCCGCACCGCAACCTCGACCGCCAGGGTGCCGCCGACCAGAAGGCGGAGCTGGTGCGCAAGATGCGCGAGAAGGCAGGCGCAGCTGAGGGCGCCGGGCAGACGGGCGACGACACCGCACAGAGCTGACGCACCGCCGCCACAGGGCGGCACCGCACGGGGCAGGGCCCGGACCACGACGCGCGGTCCGGGCCCTGCTGCCGTATCGGGTGGCTTTGTTCACGAGCACCGGTTCTGGTGAACAAAGCCACCGTCGTGACCCGTCACGCACGAACCCCCGCCGGAGCAAGTCGTCGGGGGCTCCTCACCTCTCACAGCTGCCCCTATTACGAAGCTCGGGAGTCGGCTCCGACCACATGGAAGACTTCTCGGGAGGCGTTTTCGCCAAGCCGAGAGGGGCCCCGCCGAGCACGCGGAGCGCAGCGCCTTCGTACGGCCTGGTCGGCCTGTGGGACACGCATGGCGAGGGTGCGTGCGGCCGTCGGTGCTGCGGATCCTGCTAGCGCCAAGTGCTCGTTCCGGTGCGAACGTTCAGCCGGCTCAGGGCCTGTCCGGCGGATCACGGGACCCGGAACGCTCGTCGGTAGGCGCCTGGTGTCGTGCCTGTCTGGGCGTGGAAGCGGCGGCGCATGTTGACCGCAGAGGTGAGGCCGACGCGGGCCGCGATCGCCTCGACCGGCAAGTTCGTCTCCTCCAACAGGGTGCGTGCCGCAGCCACCCGTCGGGAGAGCAACCATGCTCCCGGACTTGTGCCGAGTTGGTCGGCGAAGCGTCGGGCCAAGGTGCGGGGAGAGACGCCGAGGTAGGCGGCCAGGCCGTTTACCGACAGCGGTGTCCCGAGGCGCTCGTCGGCCCACTTGAGCAGGCCGTTGAGCGCATCCCCGGGCGGTGGAGGCGGCGCGTACTGTGCCTGGCTGCCCTCGCGATGCGGCGGCAGCACCATGTGCCGCGCGAGTAGGGCGGCGTATGCGGCCCCGTGGTCGTGCCGGACCAGATGCAGGCACAGGTCGAACCCCGCGCCCGCGCCGGCGCTGGTGGCGACGTCACCGTGATCCACGTAGAGCCTGTCCGGCTCTACGCGCACTTGGGGGAACTCACGCCGCAGCTGCTCGGCGCGCGCCCAGTGCGTGGTGGCCGAGCGGCCGTCCAACAGTCCGGTGCGGGCCAGCGCGAACACCCCGGAGCAGATCGTGACCAGCCGCTCCCCGCGCACGTGCGCCCGCAGCAGTGCCCGGCGCACGAGATCGGAGAGCGGCTCCTCCACCGGCAGCCAGCCCGGGATGATCACGGTGTCCGCGGCCCCGAGCGCCGACAGGCCCTGCGACACGGACATCGCGTACCCGCCTGTGGTCGGCACTGGGCCGGGCATCTCTGTGCAGGTGCCGAATTCGTAGTGCTGCGGCACCCCTTGCCGCTTCGTGCCGAAGACCTCGACGGCGCAGCCGAGCTCGAACGTCGACTGCACCGGCCGCACCAGGGCTACCACGCGATGCATGGCACGAAAGTACCCCACGATGTCATCGCAGGCTCTGTCCCGCTGCGGCCCACGCACGGCACTGTTGCAGGCATGCACCCCGAGATCCTCGCCCAAGAGGGCTACGCCTCTGTCTCTGTCGACGAATCCCCGGTCCGTGAGCTGTTCCCCGGAATCCGACTGCGTCCCCTGTGGCGGGGACCGGCCGGCGCGCACGCCAACGTGCTGGAGATGGATGCGGGCACCTCCTGGCCGCGCCGCGACGTCCACGAGCCCGGCCCGGAGGAGGTCTACGTGGTCGGCGGCACCTTCAATGACGGAGCACGCGACTACCCGGCCGGCACGTTCCTGCACGCCCCGGCCGGGTCGTGGCATGTGCCCTCGACGACCACCGGCTGCACGCTGTTCCTCTTCTACCCAGAGGGCTAGTAGGGCTCCGTTAGCTCTTCCTGTTGCGCTTGATCAGGAGCATGTTGGGAGTGTGGACGCTCGAAGTGAACCGGTTTCGGGCGAAGTTGACGTTGTTCGTGGCGGATGTGTTCGCCTCAGGGCCGCGTAAGGACCAGCGGGCCAAGGGCGACTGCTGTCTGCGGGGACTGATGCTGGATGGTCGCGTTCGCAGGTCGTCGCGATAATCGACCAGGACGGTGCGGTGCAGGTCAACCGGAAACTACCCAACGGGTCCGGACGGTGCTGCGGGTGATTGGCGATCCACGTCCATGCGGTCCACGTGCGTGTCACGGCCCGGGGGTGCCAGGCGTTTTCACGCCCGCCCTGGGGCACGTCATTCGCCCGCGGCGTCCTCGGCCTCCCAGCGCAGCAAGTCGCCCGGCTGGCACCTGAGCACCTCGCAGAGCGCGGCGAGCGTCGCGAAGCGCACCGCCTTGGCGCGGCCGTTCTTGAGTACCGCCAGGTTGGCGGGCGTGATGCCTACGCGGTCGGCGAGGTCACCCACGGACATCTTCCGCCTGGCCAGCATCACGTCGATGTCGACGACGATCGGCATCAGATCACCTCGTCCAACTCGGCCTGCATCTGCGCCGCTTCGACGTCGCGCGCGACGGCCTGGGCGAGCAGCATCCGCAGCACGAGCACGATGAGCGCGACCCCCAGGATGGCCAGGCCGACCCCGCCCATGATGACGGTGACGCCCGGGTCGGCCCGCTGGCCCGGCGCATTGATGGCCGTGACCGCGAACCACAGGAGGGCAGCCGCCACGATCGCGCCGATCACAGCGTCCACGTACCGGAAGGCGGCATGGGAGAACACGGTTCCGCGTCGCACCATCGTCACGAGCCGCCATACGCTGACCAGCGCGACCTGGACCGACACCATGCCCAAGATCGTGATCACGCGCAGCGGGGTCAGCGGGAGCGACCCGTCCTCCGGGTCGCTCCCGGTGACCAACACCCACACCATCCCTGCCTGTACGCACACGGTGCCGGCCAGCACCACCACGAGCACGACGCGAAGCGCACCCACTGCCAGCCTGCCCATGACCCACCCTCCCATCGAGTTGCGATGAGAATCTATCGAATCTCGATAGATGAAGCAAAGGTTTGGGACGGAGAGTGGGCGGCGGTTTCGCACCGCGGCCGGACGCCCGCCTCCCCCTCTCATGGCATGGCTTCGCGCGAAGCGTCTTGATCTTTGTCCACCACCGGGGAGTTCGCCGCGTCCGCCCACAGGGGTGGCACGATGTTTGGATGGACTTACCGGTGGGAGCTGCGGCAGTCACACTGCAGATGGCCGAGGAGGATCTTCGCCCCGTCGTGGAACGGCTGGCTCAGGCCGAGCGACACGATCTGTCGGAGTTTCGCGGGTACATCCCTGGCCCCGACGGGCTGTTCGCGTTCGACCAGCTACCACATTTCTTCTCCGATCCGGGCCGCCGCGCCTACCTGATCCACCACGGAACGGACCTAGCCGGCTTCGCTCTGACGTACACGCTTGCCGACGGCGCAGCATCCATCTACTCGTTCTTCGTCGTCCGCGCCCTACGCCGACAAGGAGTCGGCAGCCAGGCTGCCCAACAACTTCTTCGCCTGCGGCCCGGCCCCTGGGCCATCTGCTTCCAGGAAGCCAACAAGGGCGCCGCCCGGTTCTGGCGTCAAGTCGCCGCTGCCACCGGCGGGGCGGCGTGGCGCGAGGAGCAACGGCCGGTCCCACCGCCCTTCCCACAGGACATGCCCCCGGATACGTGGCTGCTCCTCCACCGCTGAAGGCCCGCACCGGACCGCACGGCGCGAAAGGCATGGTCTTCTCCCTGGTGGATGAGGTGGGGGCAGGTCAGGCGGGCTACGGGGTGGCGCTGAGGCAGATGAGCCGGCCGGAGGGTCCGGCATCACGGCCCAGTGGGTGCCGCCCGGGCTGGTGAGCGGGCTTGGTGGCGTCCCGGCTCCAGCAGGTCGCCACCGGGCAGGAAGAGCACCTGGCGGGGTGAAAGAAACCCTGTGTTCTCAGGTCTGTGGGGAATGTTCGCGACGCCCTGTCCCTAAATTAGTACATACGTGCCGGACTCCTGTCGAGAGGTTCCGGCAAATCGGGCAAACGCGCCTCGGGGGGCAATCGCTGGCCAATCGCTGCACCTGCGGGAACGACGGAGGGTGACGGTGAAAATGCAGAGATGCAGGGAGGTCTTCGGTGAGATGGCGCCCGCAGGGGCACTTTCGAGGAAGGATTGATACCTTCGTACATAACTGACTTCGCTGAAGTATGTGAGACACCCGGGAGAGATGGTCATGGCTGGGCAGGGCGGCGCGAAGCGGCGGTACGACCCCAAGCGGCGGATAGCGGAGATCACCACCGCCACCGAGAAGGTCATCGCCGAGCGCGGCATCGAGGGGCTGACCCACCGGGCGGTGGCCGAGCAGGCCGGCGTCCCGCTCGGTGCGACGACCTACCACTTCGCGACCAAGGACGACCTCATCCAGGCCGCCCTCCAGCGGGCCGTCGACCGCTACGCCGCCTACCTCGCCGACTGGGTCGCCCAGCGCCCCGAGCTCACCCCGGAGCAGCTCACCGTGCTGCTCACCGACGCCCTCATGGGCTGCTTCGGCCCCCAACGCGACCAGCAGGTCATGGAGTTCGAGCTCTATCTGGCCGCTTTGCGTCGGCCCGCACTGCGCCCGATCGCCGACCGGTTCATCGAGCTGAGCATCGACGCGCTCCTGCCGTACGTCGACCCGCTCACCGCCCGCACCGCAGCCGTGGCCACCAACGGCCTGACCTTGCGCGGCCTGGCCGGCACCACACCTCCCACCCGGGCGGAGGTCGAAGACATCCTGCGCCGCATCCTCACCCCCAACCCCAACCTGCCCACCCCCACCGCCGCCGCCGCCGACCAGGACATCCCACAGGTCCCCGAGGTCCCGGCATGAACTCCGTTCCCCGCATCACCGACGCACAGCGCCGCGCCCGCCTGGCGCGCCGCCACCTGCCCGGCCCCGGCCGGCGGGCGGCAACCACCCGGGAGGTGGTCGAGTCGGTGCTGGCCCTGCACGCCACCGACGCCGCCACGGTCTACCTCTCGGCTGCCGCCCGCCTGGACGACTCCAGCCACGAGTCCGTCGAACGCGAGCTGTACGAGCGTCAGGCGCTGCTGCGGATGACGGCGATGCCTGCACCCTCTTCGTCGTTCCCATTGCCCTGGCGCCCGTGATGCTGGCCGCCGTCGGCCGACCGAATGCCGCAGCCCGCACCAAGGGGCTGCTGCGGCAGCTGGAACAGAACGGCTACGGCGACGCCGCCTGGTTGGAGAGCGTCACCCGCAGCACCCTGGCGGCCGTACGGGAGCGAGGCGAGGCCACTACACCCGAACTCGCCGCCGCCGTCGCGGGCCTGGACCGGCAGTTGGTCATCGCTCCCGGCAAGCGGTACGAGTCGCGCCGCAGCATCGCCACTGACCTGCTCTTCGCTCTGGCTGCCGACGGTCACCTCACCCGCGGTAGCCGCTGCGGCGGCTGGACCAGCAACCAGCATGCCTGGACCGTCGCCCCTGAACTGCCGGAGATTCCGGCCCCGTTGGCCCGCGCCGAGTTGGTCCGCCTCTGGCTGGGTACCTTCGGGCCAGGCACCGTCGCCGACCTGAAGTGGTGGACCGGCTGGACGGTGACCGACACCCGCAAGGCCGTAGCCGCCGCGGGCGCGGTCGAGGTCCACCTGGACGAGGCCACCGGCTACGCGCTGGCGGAGGACATGGACGCGGCAGTCGCCGAGCCGGAGCCGTCGGCCGTGCTGCTGCCCGCGCTCGACCCCACCCCCATGGGCTGGCGGGAGCGCGGCTTCTATCTCGACCCCGACCACGTCCCCGCGCTCTTCGACCGGATGGGCAACATCGGCCCGACCGTGTGGTGGAACGGCCGCATCGTCGGCGGCTGGGCACAACGCAAGGACGGAACCCTGGCCTGGCGACTGCTCGACGATCCCGGACGAGAGGCCCGTACGGCCATCAAGGCCGAGGCGGAACGGATGACGGCCTTCCTCGCGGAGCGCCGCTTCACCCCCGCCTACCGCACTCCTCTGGAACGCGAACTCGCCTCCTGAGTACATGACTTACTCGCCCTGCCCGCCTTGGGGGAGGTAGCAGTTGGTCTCCCAGATGACGCCGTACATGTCACGGACGGCACCGTAGGCAGCGCCCCAGAACCGGTTCTCCAGCTCCTCCAGGACCTGCCCATCCTCGGCGAGCTTGTCGAAGGCCGTCCGCTGCTCGGCGGGGTCCTCGTAGACCAGACCGACGTGGATGCTGTTGCCGATGACGTGCTCACCACCGCCCAGCGGCGTGCCGTACAGCTCGGCGACGCCCAGCGCGCTGCCGTCGGAGAACTGGAGCTTGGCGTAGACCACCGTCCGGTCCGCGCCCGGCGTCGTGTCCATGCCCGGCATCTCGGACAGCAGCATGGTGCGCTCGGTGAGCTCCTCGACGCCGAAGACGTCGGTGTAGAAGGCGATCGCCTCCAGGCTGTCACGCACGTACAGCAGGGGAACGAAGCGCTGGAAGATCTCAGAAGCCCGGTTCTAGGAGGCATCACGCCGTGTGCGCTTCGTCTGCTCCGGTCGTCACCGTTGCGGAACTTGCTCAGCCGAGCGGACTGGCGGAGCGGCGGCATCACACCGTCCCGAAAGCTCCTCACTGTCAGAACCCCGCGCCAGCATGGGGTGCATGACGGAGCAGAGCGCCCACTTCCTCTTGGGCCCACGGCAGATCCCCGCCCGGGCTCACACGGTCGGGCCCGGCTGGAACGCACTGCTCGACCAGCTCCACCACGACCTGCTCACCCTTGCCCCGGGCCACCAGATCGACAGCCTCACGTCATGGGATTCCTTGTCTTCTTGAGCCGAAGTCCCCCGGCAGGAAGGCACGGGGGACTTCGACACGTCGCTGATCCCAGGAAAGCGGTGGTCCCTTCGCTTCAGCCTTTGCTGACCGCCGCAAGGATCTCCGGCAGGCGCCCGGCCACCCGGGGAGCCGCCAGGCGCAGGCCCAGGGCCGCGATGCCGAGACCGTAAACGGCGCCGGCCGGAAGCACGATCCACAACAGGCCGTGCAAGCCCGCCACGTGGAGCCCGATGGTCAGTCCGAGCAGCGGCGAGATCAGCGCGGCGGCGGCCAGCACTCCGGCGAAGAAGCTGCCCCAGACGAGCGAGCCCTGGCCGGCGGCAGTGTTCTTGTTGCCCTCCGAAGGGATCGAGTACGGGAACAGCGCCGAGGCCGTCGCTCCGCTGGCCACCGTTGCGCCCAGCAGGGCCAGTGAGAGGCCGTAGACCTCCGGGAAGGCCGACCACGGGCCGAGGAAGGCCGCGGCGGCGATGGCGACCAGCGTGAGGTACGGGACGCCCACCAGTGCCAGGGTCAGCGCACGCGCCCTCAGCTCCTCGTAGGCATCGCGTGCGGTGGAGATCGTCGAGGCCACCATCCAGAACGCCGAGGTGTCCTGTCCGAACTGGTTGGACATCTGCGCACCGAGCATCCCGGCCGCCCACAAGGCGGTGTAGACGCTGCGGTTCCCCTGTAGGGACAAGATGAACGGCATCAGCAGGCCGAAGCCGAGCGTTGTCGACCAGGACATCTTGGACTTCGGATCGCGCCAGGCGTAGCGCAGCATACGCAGCATGACCGTGCCTGTCCGCCCGTCCGGCAGTAGCCGTGCGAGCCCCCGCTGCCCGCCGCCGGAGCGGCGCGTGCTGTCCTTCTCCAGGGCCTGGAGGGTGGAGGAGTCCGGGGCGGTCATCAGGGTGGTCAGGGTGCGCTGCCACCACCACAGGAGCAGTGCCAGCGCCAGCACGGCCAGTGCCAGGCCGGCCGCCGCGCGTCCGTAGGCGCCGTGCCCGGCGTCGTCCACCGCGCTGATCGCCGAGGCCGGCGGTACCCAGCGCAGCGCGTTGCCCAGCGGCTCCAGGACAGGCAGGCTGTCGGGGCGGCCCAGCCGTTGCACGGCGAGGTTGAAGCCCTGGGTGCCGAGGGCGATGAACAGGCCGCCGAGCACGGCGAGATCGCGGCCGCGGCGGCTGGTCAGCAACCGCACCGAGGCGGTGGCGACCGCCCGCGCCAGGGTGACGCACACCAGCACCACCAGGATAACGGCCGCGATGCCGACGACAGCTGCGACCACCCCGTTGGCGACCGAGATCACCGCGCCGGTCGCCACGGCGAGCGTGACAACCGGGCCGATCCCGACCAGCGATGTCACCATCAGCGCACGGATCAGCGGGCGCGGCCGCAGCGGCAGCATCACCAGCCGGGTCGGGTCGAGGGTCTCGTCGCCGGTGGGGAAGAACAGCGGCATCGCCGCCCAGCCCAGGGTGAGGATGCCGATGAGAAGGACGGCGAGCGCGCCGGCGTGCGGATTGCCGCGCAGCGCTATCAGGCCGAGGACGACCAGGCCCGCGACGAGCAGGCCCGCGAACGCGGAGGCGACATACCCCACCGCGCGCCCCGGCGACTGGCGCACGCCGTTGCCCAGCAGCGTCAGCTTGAGCCGCACGAAGACCGGGACCAGTGGGGTGGTGGCGGCGGTGGCTTCGGCGCTCATCGGGTGCCGCCGCCCAGCCAGTCCAGATCCTGCCCGGCACCGCGGCCGCGCGCGCCGACCAGCTCCAGGAACGCCTCCTGCAGCGAGGGCGCGTCGCCGCGTACGTCGGCCAGCGGGCCCTGGGCGCGGATCCGGCCCGCGGCCATCACCGCGACCCAGTCGCACAGCGACTCCACGAGCTCCATCACATGGCTGGAGAAGATCACCGTCGCACCGGAGGCGGTGTAGCGCTCCAGCACGCCGCGGATGGTCTGCGCGGACACCGGGTCGACGCCTTCGAAGGGCTCGTCGAGGAAGAGGATCTCGGGGTTGTGCAGCAGCGCCGCGGCCAGCCCGATTTTCTTGCGCATGCCGGTGGAGTAGTCCACGACGAGCTTGTGCTGCGAGCCGGACAGGTCGAGCACGTCGAGCAGCTGGTCGGCCCGCTTGTCCACCTCGGTGCCCGGCAGGCCGCGCAACCTGCCTATGTAGGCGAGGAGTTCGCGCCCGGACAGGCGCTCGAAGAGGCGCAGCCCCTCGGGCAGGACGCCGATCCGGGACTTCACCGACACCGGGTCCCGCCAGACGTCGTGCCCGCCGATCTCGACCAGTCCGGAGTCGGGCCGCAGCAGACCCGTCACCATGGACAGGGTGGTGGTCTTGCCGGCGCCGTTGGGGCCGACCAGGCCGATGAAATGGCCCGCGGGCAGCGTCAGATCGACGCCGTGAACGGCGGTCTGCTCACCGAAGCGCTTCCACAGGCCCTCGATCCGGACCGCGGGCGGGCCGCCCACGGCACCGCCCGCGGGTATGCCCGGCCCGTCTCGTTCTTGTGTCTTTTCCTGGTTTTTCATTTCGCCGGTCACGACTTGCCTTTCAACTCCCCGTAGGGGCCTGGTCATGACCCCCGTTCGGCATCCCACGATACGTGTCGACGCGACAGGACAACGAGCGGGTGCTCGAAGACCGGCATGGCCAAGAATTCCCCAATAATTCCCCAAGGTCACCGAACTCGAAGCGGGGAATGCCTGCGAATCCTGTGGAGCTGCGGCCGCACCGCTTGTACGGCGACGGTCAACAGGCATGGATCACCATGCAATTCGACAACTACCGCAGTATTCCCGGTTCGCCCCACGACACCGACGACGAAGCCGATGCAGCGGGCGATGACGTAGAACCTGCGCAACTTGTCGCAGGATCCAGAAGGCGATGAAAAGGGAGTAGCTCCCGCAATGCCCGTTTTGGTGACAGGGCTGACAGGGCTGAGCGGGGTGAGCGGGGTGAGCGGGGTGAGCAAAGGGCGATGTGCCGAGGTGTTGCTCACTTCGGTGATCTTTTTGGATCGTTCAAAGACTCGTGTGTTAGCTCCGCAGCACCGACCGGCCATGACCTGAGAAAAAGAGCCGGCGGTATGGAAAACGGGGGAAGAAGACCGGGGGGCCGGCTTTGCTTGCAGGCTTCACACCGGTACTCCGCCATGCCCTCTTCCCCCGGTAGCGCATCAAAGACTCTATACGTGAAGCGCAATACCCGGAGGATAGCCACTACTTCGGCGCTGGCTACCACCGTGGCCGCTTCCACGATTGCGACCGGAACCGTCGCCGCAGCGACCGCCGCCCTCACCTCGGCCCCAGAAAAGGGTGCCGGACACGCCAGCGTCGGTAGCGTGCTGGCCCAGCCGGGGAAGACGTCGACGTTTTGCCCGTGACAGCATT
Source organism: Streptomyces natalensis ATCC 27448 (assembly GCF_000935125.1). Taxonomy (GTDB): domain Bacteria; phylum Actinomycetota; class Actinomycetes; order Streptomycetales; family Streptomycetaceae; genus Streptomyces; species Streptomyces natalensis. The sequence goes on from NZ_JRKI01000034.1 coordinate 664,616, forward strand.
TGGCTACACCGACAACGGCACCCGCAGCAACACTGCAATCACCTTCACATCCGCCGCCTGGATGCCCCTCACGCAGCGCCTGCCGCCCTTGGCGTCGGCGGCGGCCTGGACATGCTGGAGGAGTTCCTCCCAGGTGCCGTCGGCGGGCCACAGCAAGTACCGCTTGTGGACGGTCGCCCAGGGACCGAAGCGTTCGGGCAGTTCACGCCACTGCACGCCGGTGCCGAGCCGGTGAAATCGATTGGTGATGGGATTCATTTTCATGTAGCGTTTGCGTCCTCATATCCACCCAGGAGGACCCCATGGCCGTTCCCAAGCGGAAGATGTCCCGCAGCAACACCCGCCACCGCCGCGCCCAGTGGAAGGCGGCCACGCCGACGCTCGTCCCGATCACCGTCGACGGCGTCCCGTACCTGGTGCCCCAGCGGCTGGTGAAGGCGTACGAGCGCGGACTGCTGCGGCCCGAGGGCTGATCGTTCATGCCTTCCGACCGACTGCTGCCCGTCACCGTCCTGTCCGGATTCCTCGGCGCGGGCAAGACCACCCTCCTCAACCACGTCCTCGGCAATCGCGAGGGACTGCGCGTCGCGGTCATCGTCAACGACATGAGTGAGGTCAACATCGACGCCGCCCTGGTGCGCGGCGGCGAAGCAGCCCTCTCGCACACCGAGGAACGCCTGGTGGAGATGACCAACGGCTGCATCTGCTGCACCCTGCGCGACGATCTGCTGGAGGAGGTCGACCGGCTGGCCCGCGAGGGCCGCTTCGACCACCTCCTCATCGAGTCGTCCGGCATCTCCGAACCCATGCCGGTGGCCGCGACCTTCGCCTTCACCCGCGACGACGGCGCCACCCTCGGCGACGTCGCCCGCCTGGACACCATGGTCACCGTCGTCGACGCCGCCAACTTCCTGCCCGAGCTGACACGCGGCGACGAACTCGTCGAGCGCGGCCTTGACCAGTACGAGGACGACGAACGCACCGTCAGCGACCTGCTGATGGACCAGATCGAGTTCGCCGACGTCATCGTCCTCAACAAGCTCGACCTCGTCACCGGTGCGGACGCGAACCTGCTCCGGGCCGCTGTGGCCCGGCTCAACCCCTCGGCGCGCATCGTGCAGGTCCGCCATGGGCAGGTGGATCCCGCCGAGATTCTGGGTACCGGTCGCTTCGACATGGAGAAGGCCCAGCAGGCCCCGGGATGGGTCGCCGAGCTCAATGGCGACCATGTGCCGGAGACCGAGGAGTACGGGATCTCCAGCCTCCTCTTCCGCGCCGACCGTCCCTTCCATCCCGAGCGCCTCTGGCACTTCGTCACCGAAGACCTGGACAGCGGGGCGTACGGCGGCATCCTGCGCTCCAAGGGCTTCTTCCGGCTCGCCAGCCGCCCGGCCGTCACCGGCCTGTGGTCCCAGGCCGGCGTGGTGGCACGCTTCGAACCGGCCGGTGTCCGCAGCGGGGAGCAGCAGGCGCAGGAACTGGTCTTCATCGGCACCGCCCTGCGCAAAGAAGCCCTGACCGAACGGCTCGCCGCCTGCCTCCTGCAGGACGACGAGTCCACCGCCGAACTGGACGACCCGTTCCCGTCCTGGGAGACGTACGGGATCGACGACGCGTGCGAGCACGAGCACGCCCACGAGGCCGTCCCCGCCGGCTGACTGACCGATACCCACAGTCGCGCCCTCGTACTTGGCATGCCGTCGTCAATGAGGGGCGGTGGAGCGAGCGCGTCACCGGTCTCCGCTCGTCCGGCCTCGCCCGGATCATCGCTCGCCCTTCGCTGAGAATGCTCAACCGTCGCTGCGAAGGGTCACCTGCTCCCGGCTGCCACCGGGCCGGGAGCCTGGGGGCCGTTGCGGCCGGCGGTGTCACACCTGCGTGACGGCCAAGGTGATCTCGCCGAAGCACGGCCGCACCCGGTGTACCGCGCCAGTACGCGCTGACCATCCCTCCCGAAGTCGTCAACACCATGGGAAATGTGAACAGTTCGGGACTGCACGCCGAGATCCTCAAAGCCCTCTCGCCACGCTCCGACAGCGGGCTGGCCGAGTGGATGACGGCACGGGCCCACGATCTGCTCGACGAGATAGTGCGCCAGGGGCCGCCCGTGGACCTGCGCGACTGGTACGCCGCGCCCTTCTCCGGCGCGCTGCTGTGCAAGATCCTCGGGCTGCCCTACCGCGACTGGCGGCAGCTGATGTCCGGCCTGGACCTCGCCTTCGTCACCAGCCCCGACGCGTACGACGGCTGCACCGCCAACTGGGACAAGGACTACGCCTACGTACTCGACCAGCTACGCACCGACCGCTCGCGGCAGAGCGGACCGATCCGGCGGCTGTGCGAACTCAAGGACACCGAGCAGGACTCACGCCACGGGCCCGGGCCGACGTCGGGGGGCCTGACCGACGCGCAGATCGCGGCCTTCGTGACATCCCTCTTCGGCGCCGTCAGCACCTCGGCCTTCCTGCTCCACGCGGTCCTCGCCCTGGTGCGCCACCCCGGAACCGTGGCACGCCTGCGGGCCGACCCCGGGCTCATGGAGAGCGCCGTCGGCGAGCTGCTGCGCCACACGATGTCCATCGGCGACGGCCTGCCCCGCATCGCCACCGCGGACACCGAGCTCGGAGACGTGCTCATCCGCTCCGGGGAGCTGGTCCTGGTGTGCGTGGAAGCGGCCAACTTCGACCCGGCGGTCTTCGGCGAACCCGAACGCCTCGACATCGGCCGGCACCCCAACCCCCACCTCTCCCTCGGCGCCGGCCGCCACTACTGCCCCGCCTCCGCCCTCTCGTGCGTCCACGCCCGGGTCGCTCTGACGGCCCTGCTGGAGCGGCTTCCGGACCTGCGGCTCGCCGTGCTGGTGGACCAGCTCGTGTGGCGCACCGGGTACATCAAACGCCTCCCCGAGCGCCTTCCCGTGCTCTGGGGAACACCGGCAGCTCACTAGTGTGCTGCGCAGGCTGCGGCCTCGTGTGCAGATGCTTCATCTGCGGGCTCCTCAAGTCGGTGGGGAGGACCCGCACGCCCTCTCTCCTCGGTCACCACAGCAGGCAAACCCCGATCCTCGCGGTCATACTGAAGCGGTGCGGCATGGGGATGCCGGGCGCTACGGCGAGGACGCCTTCCGCCCGGAGGAGACCGGCGAGGCCGACCGCATCGATCTGGGCGCGCTCGCCTATGACGAGGTGAGCACCGCACGGCTGACGGCGCTGGGTGCCGGCCCCGGATGGCACTGCCTGGACGTCGGGGCGGGGACCGGCACCGTGGCGCGGTGGCTGCTGGAGTCGGCGGATGTCACCTCCGTCCTCGCCGTGGACCGTGACACCCGTTTCCTCCCCACCGGACGCCCGCCGGGCCTGGTGGCCCGGACTGCCGACATCACCGCACCGGACTTCGACCCCGGCCGCTTCCATCTCGTCCACGCCCGCTTCGTGCTGATGCATCTGCGCTCCTGGCGCCGGATGATCGCCAGGCTCGGTTCGCTGCTCGTCCCCGGTGGTGTGCTGGTGCTCAGCGACGCCGTCGACCTGACCACCGCCACCGCGCCGGCCACCCCGTACACCGCGGTCATGCGCGCGATGTGGCAGGCGCTGCGGCAGAGCATCGGCACGGACATCTCCTGGGTGCCGGACTACCCGTACTTCCTTCTGGAGGAAGGTCTGCGCTCGGTGGCCGCCGAGATCCACGTCCCTCCACTGGTCCCCGACAGTCCGCTCAACCGCTTCTGGGCCGACACTTGGGAGCGCACGCGGGACGCCATCCTGGCGACCGGCCAGGTCGATGAGCCACAGATCGAACTGGCCCGGCACGCCTTGTCCTCCTCGGAATCCGCCGGCCTCTCCCCGGGCATGCTCACCACCTGGGGCTGGAAGCCCCAGCGCTCCGCCGGCGCCGCCCACCCGTGACTGTTGTCCGCAGGGGCGCGCCCCGCGTGGCCGGAGCACGTCCTCAAGACGTCGTTTCGCCCGAGCAACGGTTCACCTCTTCGGCTTCCGCTCGCATGAGCGCGGTCTTTCAACACGATCACGCTGTTCGCCGTGCCTGACCGGTTCCTGCGGGGCCGTGGGGGCGCGAGGGTCGCATAAAGACCTCTCGGGGCCCGGCGCAGCGGTGGTCGTGCCGAGCCGTGGGGTTTGCACGGCAACGTTGGTTCGAGTGGCCGGGAGAGAGAGTCATGGCGCATGTGGAGCATGTCCACGACCGGGAGATCGCGGAGGCGCGGCGGCGTCTGGATGAGCTGGACAGACGGATCCTCCGGTTACTGAAGGAGCGCATATCGGTTTCGGCTCTGGTGCAGGGGGCGCGTGTTGCCGTCGGTGGCTGCCGTACGGATCTGCGCCGCGAGCAGGTGATCATCAGCCGCTACCGCGAGGGGCTGGGACGGGGTGGCAGTGAGATCGCGCTGAGTCTGCTGCGGCTGTGCCGCGGTGCGGAATCCCGGCCGGTGCGTGGGGACGGGGGCGGGCCGGTGTGCCGGCCCCTCACCACGATCCCGACCACGGCCTGGCATGGATGCGCGCCAGTGACCTCGCGGTGCACGACCCGGTCACCGGGCAGCCTGCGCTCGTGACCCGCCCTGCCTACGGCGACTACCTGCACACCGCCACAGGCGGGGCCATCGCCCAACTGGAGGCCCGCGGCTGGCGCGTGCGCCTGGTATCCGAACGCGCCGCCCGCCTCCGGTGCGAGGGCAGCGGAGTGCGGCTGGTGACCACCGGCGGCAGATGCCACGACCTCGACCGGGCGGTCCTTGCCGTGGGCGGCAACGCCTACGCCGACCCGTACCGCTTGTCCGGCACCGCGGACTACCTGCCCGACCCCTACCCCCTGGCAAAACGCCTGGCCGCCATTCCCCGCGGTTGCCGGGTGGGCATCCTGGGCACCGGGCTGGCCGCCGTCGATGTGGCCGTGGCCCTTGACGCTCTCGGCCACGACGGGCCGGTCAGCATGTTCTGCCGCAGCGGCCTGCTGCCCACCGTCCGAGGCCCCCACACCGCCTACGATCTGGCCCATCTGACCGTTCCGTCGATCGAACGCGCCGCCGGCGACGGTCCGCTCTCGCTCACGGCTCTCAAGCGGCTGGTCGAGGCAGAACTCCATGCTGCCGGCAGCAGCCTTGACCGCCTCCGCCACACGCTGCACTGCCAGCCCCCGCTGGCCCACCTGTCCGCCCAGCTGGACGCCTTCCGCGCCGGTGGCGACATCGGGCCCCAGATTCTCCAGAAAGCCGTCCCCACGGTCGGACAGGACCTGTGGTACCTGCTGGCGCCGGACGCCAAACGCTGGGTGGTCGACAACCTCCACCGCACCGTGATGGCCCTGTGCTGCCCCATGCCGCTGCGCAACGCCACCCGCCTCGCCCGTCTGCTGTCCACCGGCCAACTCACCGTCCGCCCCGGCACCACCGCCATACGGCCCGCCCCCCGCAGGGGGTTCACCATCGACACCGGTGCCGGACCCGTCCGCGTGGACCTCCTGGTCAACACCGTTACCCCGGCTCGCCGGAGAGTCCCACTGGCCGCACGCCGCCTCCTCGACAACGCCACCACCACCGGCACGCTCAGCCGCCACCCACTGGGCGGGATACACCTGGACCGGCACACCAGCCAAGCCCTCACCACACACGGCCGCCCCCGGTCCTCCCTCTATGTCCTGGGTGAACTCACCAGCGGCGCCTTCTACTTCATTTCCGGCATGCCGGTCCTGGTCAAACGCAGTGCCGACATCGCCCACTGCCTCACCCGCCACACCACACCACCCCCGCATCCCTTCCCTCTCCCCCAGGCCGGCCGGGTCCCTGTACCGAAGTCCAGGACCACGGCACACGGCAATACCCAGCGGCACGCACCGGCCAGGGACGCGGCGTGACGCATCCCGACAACCCAGGAGAGACGCTGCGAGCCTTGCCGCCGGCCGCGCCTCTGCCCCGGAATCGACCGGCAAGGAGATCCCCATGACCAACGAGACCGCTGCCTTCGACAGAGCGCCACAGGCCATGTTCCTGCTGGAACAGGCGATGGAGTACGCCTACCCGGCAGCCCTCCGCGCCGCGGCCGTGACCGGTATCGCCGACCACCTCGCTGACGGCCCCAAGACGACGGAGGAACTGGCCCGCATCACCGGGGCCGAGGCGCAGAAGCTGTACCGGACACTCCGACTGCTCGCCACTCGCGGCGTGTTCCGCGAAGTCGAGCAGGGACGGTTCGAGCTGACCGGCACAGCGGAGTATCTGCGCACCGACGTGCCACTGTCGGTGCGGGCGGCGGTCATGATGATCACCAGCAAGGCCATGTGGCTGTCGACCGGCGAACTCGCCGGAAACCTCCGCGGCGGCGCCGACGGCATTTCGTTCGAGAGCCTCTTCGGCAAGACCATCTGGGAACACTGGTGCCGCGACCTGCCGCCGGAGGAAGAATTCCACACCGGGATGATGTCGATGACCGAGCCGGAGATCCAGGATCCCGTGCGCAGCTACGACTTCCCCGAAGGAGCCACCGTCGTCGACGTGGGCGGCGGCTACGGCGGAGTGCTGATCCCCGTACTACGGGGCAACCCGACCCTGCGCGGCATCCTGTACGACCAAGAGCACGTCCTGGCCAAGCACCGACTGACCGAACTCGGCGCCGACGACCGCTGGGAGACCGTACCCGGGGACTTCTTCGACAAGTGCCCGGAAGGAGACGTGTACCTCCTCAAATACATCACACACAACTGGGACGACGCACGCGCGGTACGGATCCTGCGCAACTGCCGCAAGGCCATGAAACCCGGCGGACGGGTACTGCTCTTCGACATGGTGATCCCGCCGGGAAACTCCCCACATCCGGGCAAGCTCATGGACGTCATCGTGATGGCGATCTACCCCGGCCGCGAACGCACCGAAGAAGACTTCCGCCGGCTCCTCGCAGACGCCGGGCTGCGACTGACCCGAATCATCAACACCACCAGCTACCTCTCGACGATCGAGGCCGTCGCGGCCTGAGGGCTACGACCTGGTTCACCGCGGCGAGTTCCGGTGCCGCGTGCCACGGACCGGGCCGCAGCACACATCGGTTGTCCCGTGATGATCCGATGGCTGGGCTGTTCACGCCTGGTACTCGCTGAGGTCAATGGTGTGAACGCGCAGCGGGAAGCCGTACACCGGGTGTGCCGTCTCACGCTCCAGCACCATGCCGAGCTTGCGGATGACGTTCTCGGAGGCATTGTCACCCACCCGGCTGATGCTGATGACGCGGTCGAGGCCACGGTCCTGAAGCGCGAACTCCAGCGTGGCTTGGGCTGCTTCGGACCCGTATCCCTGACCCCAGAACTGTGAGCCGAGCCGCCAGCTGATCGCCACGGCGGGCCCGAGCTCCGGCAGGAACTCAGGCACGGACAGCCCGGTGAAGCCGGCCAGTTCACCCGAGGCCAGCAGCTCGACGGCGAAGAGGCCGAAGCCCTCCTCGTCCCACTCCTCCTCCCACCGCTCGATGGCCTCTGCCGTGTGGTCCAGGTCGCGCACCGAGCCGTCGTCGATCCAGCGCATGACCCGCGGGTCCGCGTTGATGTCGGCCATGGGCGCGAGGTCGTCGTCATGCCAGCGACGGAGCAGGAGGCGGGGGGTGCGGATCTCGGTCATGGCACCCATCCTGCCGAAGGCAAGGGCCTCATCAGTAATCGGCACTCGCCGTGCCGCCGCGCCCGGACCTCCGAGTTCCAGCCGTCGGCGTCTCGCGGGCTCTCACACAGGCGTCTCACCAACAGCGTCGACCCACCTGGACCACAAGTACCTGACCTGCGAAAACGCTCCTGATCTAGCTCTAGACCACCTAGACCGCCTAGACCACACAAGGCACCATCTACAACCTGTGCCACGTGGTGCCGAGCGAGGCACCCCATACGCGTACGGGTGCGTCGTCGGGACCGTCGATCCGGTGCTACGTGGTCTTCTCACTCCCCCGACCACGCCACCGAACTCTCTGACGCGGTCCTGACACCCGGGTCAGGAAGAGGCCGGGACGGAATCAGAACGTGATGGTCGAAACGGTGTAGACGACGGGGTGGCCGGGCTCGTCGTAGCTGACCATGATCCGCTGGGTGGGCTGAGGCGCCTTCTTCGGGTTGACGGTGCCCGCCCAGGGCCAGTCGACGGTGAAGTCCCAGCCCACCTCGGCCGCTTGCTCGGGCGGAATGGTCTTGGCGCCCTTCTTCAGGGCGGCGGTGCTGGTGCCCACCGCCTCCAGATAGCGGTCCAGGCCCCAGTCGTTGGTGCGGAACTGCACATACAGCGAACTGGTCTTCCATGAGTTGGTCTCGTAGTAGTAGACCGGTGTGGAGCCGATCGGCACCGGTACGTCGTAGGTGCGCTGCTGGACCTTGGAGGGGAAGGCGTTGGTCAGCCCGGTGGCCGCGGCCTCCGCCCTGGAGCTCGCGCTGCCGCGGCGGCTCTGCTGGGCGGAGATGACGATATAGCCGGCCGGGATCGCGATCAGCAGGAAGACGATCAGCGCCATCAGGACCGGGCGGCGGGGCTTTCCGCCGGGGGGCGGGGTGGGGTGGGGGGCGTCGTTCATGGGATCCGGGTCGGTGTCGGTCATCGGCGGCCGGACCGTTCATAGCGCTCGTAGCGCTCGACACGGCGGCGGTTGGCGCGCCTGAAGCGGCGGGCGATGAGGCGGGCGAGGTCGGCGGCGCCGACCATCCCTGCCTCGGGGCCCAGCTGGGCCTTGGCGATGGTGGCCTCGGGGCGGTAGCCGCGGCCGGTGAGGGTGCGCCGGAAGGCGTCCCGGGCCGGGCCGATCAGCAGGTCGTCGGCGGCGCTGACGCCTCCGCCGATGACGAAGCAGGACGGGTCGAGGGCGGCGGCGAGGTTGGCGATGCCGACGCCGAGCCACTGGCCGATGTCCTGGAGGAGCTCGACGCACATCGCGTCGCCCTCCCGGGCCAGTTCGGTGATCAGCGGTCCGGTGATGTCGCCGATCCGGCCGCCGACCCGCTCGATGATGTTGTACGCGACCGGTGAGTCGGCCGCGGCCAGTTCCCGGGCCTCGCGGACCAGGGCGTTGCCGGAGCTGTACTGCTCCCAGCAGCCGCGGTTGCCGCACGGGCAGCGGTGGCCGCCGGGCACGACCTGCATATGGCCGAACTCGCCGGCCACACCGTACTTGCCGCGTTTGACCTGGCCGTCCTCCAGGATGGCGCCGCCGATACCGGTCCCCAGCGTGATCATCACGAGGTGGTCCTCACCGCGTCCGGCACCGAAGCGCCATTCCGCCCAGGCGGCGGTGTTGGCGTCGTTGTCGACCATGACGGGGACCGCGAGACGGCCGGCGAGGCGGTCGCGCAGCGGTTCGTTGCGCCAGTTCAGATGCGGGGCGAACAGCACCCGGCTGCGGTCGGCGTCGACCCAGCCGGCCGCGCCGATGCCCACCGCGTGGACGTCGTGCCGGTCGGAGAGGTCGAGGACCAGCTCGGTGATGGTGTCCTCGACGACCTGGGGGCTCTTGGACTTGTCCGGCGTCTCGGTGCGGACCTTTTCGAGGATGGTGCCGTCGGCGTCCACCACACCGGCCATGACCTTGGTGCCGCCGATGTCGATGCCGACGGTGGGCACCCGGGGCGCGGTCAGATGCGAGCGCCGTTCACGGGCGCCGACCGTGCGCAGGACGGTGGCCGAGGCGGACCCCCGGTGCACCCGGTCCCGGTACATGCTCATCGGCCCACCTCTTCGCCGTGACGTTCACCGTGACGGCTGCCGCGTTGGTCGCGGCGGCTGCGTGCTCGCAAGAGTCGTCTCGTCCCTGCGGGTCTCGGGAGGCCGGGGCCTCGGCGGGGCATGGCGCGTACGGCCGGCCCGTACGACGCGCGTGATGCGGATGGTTCGGTGCGATTGTGCATCACCGGCGGCATTCGGCGCACCGCGACCAGGCATTGCTGCGCCCCGTGCCGCACCGGGCGACGCGGGGCGCGACACGCGATCACTCCGGTCGGTGGCCTCCCGGGAATTCCGGGGTCGCCGCCCGGGCCAGCTCGTGGCTGAGCGCTTCCAGCTCGCTGCCGCCCGCCATCTGGCGGGTCAGCTCCTCCAGGGCGATGTCCGATTTGGCGTGCCGGCCGGCCATCGTGCCGCGCTTGAGCAGGACGAAACGGTCGCCGACCAGATAGGCGTGATGCGGATTGTGGGTGATCAACACCACGCCGAGCCCGGCGTCCCGCGCGGCCGCGACGTACTTGAGGACGACCCCGGACTGCTTGACGCCGAGCGCCGCCGTCGGCTCGTCCAGGACGAGGACCTTGGCACCGAAGTAGACGGCGCGCGCGATGGCCACACACTGCCGCTCGCCGCCGGAGAGGGTGCCGATGGGCTGGTCGACATCGCGCAGATCGATGCCCATCCGCAGCAGTTCGCTGCGGGTGGTCTCGCGCATGGTGCGCGCATCGAGCCGCTTGAAGGGGCCCACTCCGGTCCTCGGCTCGGATCCGAGGAAGAAGTTCCGCCATACGGGCATCAGCGGGACGACGGCCAGGTCCTGGTAGACGGTGGCGATGCCGCGGTCCAGCGCCTCGCGGGGCGAGGCCAGCCGGGTCTCCTCCCCCTCGATGCGGAAGGTGCCGGCGTCGTGCTGGTGCAGCCCTGCGATGATCTTGATGAGGGTGGACTTGCCGGCGCCGTTGTCGCCGAGGACGCAGGTGATCTCCCCGGCGTGCACGTCCAGGGACACGCCTTCCAGGGCCTTGATGTTGCCGTAGAACTTGCTGACGTCGTCGAGCTCGACCAGCGCTGTCATGACTTGTCCTCCGCCCGCTTGCGGACCCATGCGTTCAGGAGTGTGGCGAGCAGCAACATCGCGCCGAGGAAGAACTTGTACCAGTCCGGATTCCACTGTGCGTAGACGATGCCCTTGCTGGTCATGCCGAAGATGAAGGCGCCGACCGCGGCCCCGATCGCCGAGCCGAAGCCGCCGGTCATCAGGCAGCCGCCGACCGCCGCGGCGATGATGTAGAGGAATTCGTTGCCGACGCCGTCGCCGGACTGGATCGCGTCGTAGGAGAAGAGCAGATGCTGGCCGGAGATCCAGGCGGCGAAGGCGACGCCCATGTACAGGCCGATCTTGGTCTTGGTGACCGGCACACCCACCGCCCGCGCCGCGTCCGCATTGCCACCCACCGCGAAGATCCAGTTGCCGACGCGGGTGCGCAGCAGGATCCAGGTGGCGACGGCGACCAGCGCCAGCCACCACACGATGGTGATCTGGATGTCGACGCTGCCGAGGGTGAGATGCGAGGCGAAGAGCGTACGGGCCGAGTCGAAGCCCTCCATGTCGGCGATGGACTTCGTGGAAACGGTGCCGTCGATCAGCTTGGTGAAGCCGAGGTTGAGGCCGGTCAGCATGAAGAAGGTGCCGAGCGTGATGATGAAGCTGGGCAGTTTCGTCCGGGTCAGCAAGACCCCGTTGAGGACGCCGAAAGCCAGCGTGACCAGCAACGACACCCCGACGCCGACCCAGGTGTTGGCGGTCATCTGGTAGCTGAACATGGACGAGATCAGCGCCGCGCTGACGACCATGACGCCGGCCGACAGATCGAATTCGCCGCCGATCATCAGCAGTGCGACCGGGACGGCCATGATGCCGATCGTCGACGAGGCATAGAGCACGGTGGAGAGGCTGGAGGGCCGCAGGAACGGTTCGGCGGTGATCGCGAAGAAGAGGAAGACGGCCACCGCGCCGACGACCGAGCCCAGCTCGGGGCGGCCCATCAGGCGGCGCGCCAGGGAGCGGTGCAGCAGGCGTTCGTCCGCCGCGGGTGCCTTGACGGTGGTGGTCATCGGGTCCCCCGCTGGGTGAAGTCCTGCAACGCGGCGGCGTCCTTCTTGGTGATCACCTGGGGTCCGGTGAGCACCGGCTTGCCGCCGCCGAGCGCGTCGGAGTTGTACTTGTAGAGCCAGAGCAGGTCGACCGCCTCATAGCCCTGGAGGTAGGGCTGCTGGTCGACGGCGAAGCCCAGGGAGCCGTTCTTGAGGCCGGTCGCCACCTGGGCGTTGAGGTCGAAGGTGTCGATCTCGGCCTTGCCGGCGGCCTGCTCCCTGGCCTTGACGGCCGTGGCGGCGAAGGGGGCGCCGAGGGTGACGACGGCGTCGATGGACGGGTCCGCCTGGAGCTTGGACTCGATGGACGACTGCACGTCCGGCATGTTCGTACCGTCGACGTAGAGCTTCTGGAGGTCGCCCTTGAAGGTCTTCTTCGCACCGTCGCAGCGCTGCTCATGGCCGACGTTGCCCTGTTCGTGCAGCACGCACAGGGCCTTTTTCCGGCCACGCTTGTTCAGCTCGTCGCCCACGGCCTCACCGGCCACCGTCTCGTCCTGCCCGATGTGGGTGAGCGCGCCGAACGCCTTGGACTGTGCGGCCCCGGAATTCACCGTGATCACCGGGATCCCGGCCTTCTCGGCCTTTTCCACGACGTCCTTCATGGCGCTGGGCTTGGCGAGCGAGACGATCAGCCCGTCGACCTTCTGGTCGATGTAGGACTGCACCAGCTGGGACTGCCGCTGGGCCTCCTCGTCGTGCCCGTAGAGGAAATTGATGTTGTCCTTGACGGCGGCCTGCTTGGCGCCGTTCTGCACGATGTCCCAGAAGGTGTCGCCGTCCCCGGAGTGGGTGACCATCGCAAAGGTCCACTTCGGGGTGTTGACCGCGGCCTTGCCGCCGGCGGTCCGGGCGGTGCGCTCCTCCTCGGCGCGCTTGCCGCCGGTGGCGCTGCACCCCGCCAGGGCGGCGCAGAGCACCGCCGCCAGCGCGACGCTCACCGCGCGTCCCCTTCTTCGTATCCGTCCTCTACTTCGATCCGTTGCCACGAGGACTCGCCCTTCCCGCTGGTGTTGCTGTGTTGGCCGCATGGGTGGTAGCTCCCTGGCTGCGCCCGCCGGCCGCCCGGCCGGTAGCCGCCTGGCTGGATTTCGTCCAACCGCACAAGTATCCGTTACCGGTGATCTGTCCCGGTTCGAGGGGTCGGCGCTCACCGGGTGCCCCGCCCCGTGTATTCCTCCAGCTTCGGTACGTCCTTGCCGCTGACCAGCTGCGGGCCGGTGAGCACCGGCCGGCCGCCGCCCAGGACGTTGGCGTTGGCCTTGTGCAGGGCGAGCAGGTCGACCGCCTCGTACCCCTGGAGGTAGGGCTGCTGGTCGACGGCGAAGGTGACGTCCTTGGCCTTGAGCAGCTTGACCACGGCGACGTTCAGATCGAAGGTCGCGATCTGCGCCTTGCTGCCCGCCTCCTGCTTGGCCTTGACGGAGACCGCCGCCATCGGCGCACCGAGCGTGACGATGGAGTCGATGGAGCTGTCGGACTGGAGCTTGGCCTCGATGGACGACTGCGAGGCGGGGGCGTTGGTACCGTCGACGTCGAGGTTCTCGACCGTGCCGGAGAAGCCCTTGCGGACGCCGGCGCAGCGGTCCTCCAGCGACACATTGCCCTGCTCGTGAATGACGCACAGGACCTTCTTGCGGCCCCGCCGGCCGAGCTCCTCGCCGACCGCCTTGCCCGCCACCGACTCGTCCTGGCCGATATGCGTCAGCGCCCCGTACGCCTTGGAGAACTGGCCGCCGGAGTTGATGGTGATGACCGGGATGCCGTGCGCCACGGCCTTGCGGACCACCGCCTTGAGAGCCTCGGGTTTGGCGAGGGTGACGATCAGCCCGTCGACCTTCTGGTCGATGTAGGACTGCACCAGCTCGGCCTGTTTGGCGCCCTCTTTGTCGTTGGCGTAGAGGAACTTCACCCGGTCCTTGGCGGCGGCCCGCTCCGCGCCGTTCTGGACGATGTCCCAGAAGGTGTCGCCCTCGCCGGAGTGGCTGACCATGCCGATGGTCATCCGGGGTGTGGCCGCCCCCTCGTCCCCGGCACCGTCACCGGAGGCGCTGCACCCGGCGACCAGCGCGAGGGCCGCCACCAGGGTGGTGGCTGCGGGGAGGGTGACGGGTCTGGCCGTACGCACTTTTCGCGCGCTTCGCACGCCGATCATCGTGGAACCGCCTTTGCTCCAGGCCGCGGGAATGCGACTGGAGGAGTTCTAACGGCGGGCGCGGAGCCGCGTCAATACTTTGTCCGAACATTCTGACGACAGCACGCGCACGGCCACGGTCCGCGACCGGTCAGGGACGGACCAGCAGCTGGAACTCGAAGGCGTACCGCGAGGCGCGATAGACATGCGAACCGAACTCGACCGCGCGCCCGGTGTCGTCGAAGGTGGTGCGCTGCATCGTCAGCAGCGGGGCGCCCTCGGGCTCCTCCAGCCGCTTGCCCTCGTCGGCCGTCGCGGCCCGGGCGCCGACGGCCTGGCGGGCGCTGTGCAGGGTGATCCCGGCCGCCCGCATCAGGCGGTAGAGCCCGGTCTCCTCCAGCTCCGCGGTCTGAAGCGTCAGCAGGCCGGCCGGCAGGTGGTTGCGCAGATGCGCGACGGGCTCACCGTGGGCGAACCGCAGCCGCTCGACGAGTGCCACCTCGGCGCCCTCGGCGATGCCCAGCGCGGCGGCGACCTCGGCGTCCGCCACGGTGGTGGTGTTGAGCAGCACCCGGGTGGCGGGCTTCTGCCCGGCCGCCTCCAGGTCGTCGTAGAGGCTGCTCAGCTCCAGCGGGCGCTTGACCTGGCTGTGCACGACCTGGGTGCCGATACCGCGGCGGCGGACCAGCAGCCCCTTGTCGACCAGCGACTGGATCGCCTGGCGCACCGTCGGCCGGGACAGCCCGAGCCGCCCGGCCAGCTCGATCTCATTGCCGAGCAGGCTGCCCGGCGCCAGCCTGCCGTTCTCGATCGCCGCCTCCAGCTGCTGCGACAGCTGGAAATACAACGGGACCGGGCTGCTCCGGTCCACGCTGAACTGGATCGGGCTCTCGGCGCCCGTGGCATGTGCATCGCGTTTCCCCACGCTCGCGAGCGTATCCGTCCGCGCAGATGACGGGAAGTCCAGAGGTCACATTGTCCGGACATTGCCGGGCAGGGGTGGGGGCGGGGGTATGGGGCCGCGAGGGCCAGGCCGTGGGACGGGGCCTGGGACGGGGCCGCGGGAGGGGGCCGCGGGACGGGGCCGTGGGCGTACGGCCGCGGGGCGCGCCGGCGGCTACCACGGCAGCGGGCTGCCGTCGCGGAAGAAGCCGCCCGTCGGCCCGTCGTCGGGCAGCGTGGCGGCGTGGACGACACTCGCCGCCCCCTCCTCGACCGGCCGCCCGCCCGGCCCGCCCATATCGGTGGCCACCCACCCGGGACAGACCGCATTGACCAGGACGCCGTCGCCCCGCAGCTCGTCCGCCAGCATCCGGGTCAGCGCGTTCAGAGCAGCCTTGGAGGCGCTGTACGCCGGGGTGCCGCCGCCCATGGAGGCGAGCGAACCGGCCTCGCTGGAGACATTCACCAGCCGCGGATGCGCCGAGGCGCGCAGCAACGGTGCAAAGGCGATCGCCATCCGCCACGGCCCGTACAGATTGGTCTCGGCTGCCTCCCGGACGACGGCGAGGTCGGCGGTGACGGCCCGCTGCCACGTGTCGTAGGCGATACCGGCGTTGTTGACGAGGACGTCCAACCTGCCGTAGAGATGGGCGACTTGGCCCACCGCGGCGGCCACACTGCCCTCGTCCGTGACATCGAGCCGCAACGGCCGCACCTCGCGCCCGGTCTCGCGGGTCAGCTCTTCGGCGGCCCACTCGGTGGGCTCGAAACTGCGCCCGGTCAGCAGCACCGTATGCCCGAGGGCCGCCAGTTGCCGGCACACCTCCCGGCCGATTCCGCGGTTGGCACCGGTGACGAGGGAGACGGTGGCGGTCGGGTCGAGCGACGGGGGCATACGGGGCTCCTGAGGCGGGTGGGGGCGGTGCAGGGATACGTAGCCGCTCGCCCGCGTTCCGTCACCTCACATCGCCCGGCTGCGCGCCCTCTCCCCCTGACCGCCCGCCCGCTCACGCTCCGCCACTTCGCGCCTCCTCGATGACTCGTCCACTACGCCACGCCCCGCGCCACGTCACTTCATCCACGCCCCTTCGTACCTCCGGTACGTCCCGTCATGCGTGGCCAGATGGACCCACTGGTCCACATAGGCGCTGAACTCCTCGTCGCCGCGCGGCAGTGCATACGCCTTCTCTGAGAAGGTGAACGGCTTGCCGGGGTGGACCGAGCAGAGTTCGGGGTGGCGGGCGGCCTGGTAGCGGGTCTCGCTCGCGTCGGTCATCATCACGTCCGCGCGGCCGGCGATGATCTCGTCGAAGATGGTGGTGTTGTCCTGGTGGACGATGATCCGGGCCTTCTTGAGGTGGGCGCGGGCGAACTCCTCGTTGGTGCCGCCGGGGTTGACGATGGCCCTCGTCCCGGGGCGGTCGATCTGATCCAGCGTCCGGTAGCGGTCCTTGTCGGCGCAGCGGACGAGGGGCGTCTTGCCGTCCGTACGGGTGGGCTCACTGAAGTACACGGTGCGGGCGCGGGCGAGGGTGATCGAGACGCCGCCCATGGCGATATCGCAGCGGCCCGCGGCGAGGTCGCCGATGAGGCGGGCCCAGGTCGTGGCGACATAACGCGGTGTGGCGTCCAGGCTCTTGGCGAGGTCCCGGGCCATCCGGATGTCGATACCGCGGTAGGCGCCGGTCTGTGGATCGCGGTAGGTGAAGGGGCGGTAGTCGCCGGTGGTGCAGACGCGCAGCACGCCGCGCCGCGGGATGGCGTCCAGGAGGGTGGCGGACGGCCGCCGGATGTGCGGGGCGGCCGCGGTGGGCGCGGAACCGGGCGTGGGAGCCGGGGCGGTGGCGGACGATACGGCGGCCGGCGAGGGGGCGGCGGCGGTGAGGGCGAGGAGACAGGCGAGGGCGGACAGCGTGGCGGCGCGCTTCATGGCGGCTCCTGCGGCAGGCGCATGATCATGTGGTGGAAGCGCTCAGCGTGGCAGAGGGGGCTGCCCTGCGGAAGTCCGCCCCCGGAAGCCCGCCCCGCTCCGCGCCGTCGCCGCCCTCGCCCGGAGCTCAGTCCTCGAACGGCTCGGCCATGATGTCCGGCGACGGATGGTCGGGGGCCGCGTCGGCGAGGCGGGCCAGGAGGTCGGCGGCGCGTTTGGTGACGGTGTCGCGGTCGCCCTCGGAGAGTGCGGAGCCCATGCCGACGGCGACCGCGCCCGCGGCGATCCATTCCGGCGCGTCCTCGACCGTCACCCCGCCCGTCGGCAGCAGCGGCGCCTGGGGCAGGGCGGCGCGCACCTCCCGTATCCAGGACGGGTGATGGGCGGCGGCCGGGAACAGTTTGAGGGCGTCGGCGCCGAGTTCGAGAGCGCGGACCATTTCGGTGGGCGTCGACACACCGGGGAAGACCGGGACGCCGTAGCGGTGGGCCGTACGGATGACCTCCGCGTCCAGGCTCGGCGAGACCAGGAAGCGGGCCCCGGCGTCCACGGCCATCCGGGCCGACACCGCGTCAAGAACCGTGCCCGCGCCGATGACCGCGTCCTCGCCCAGCTCGCGGGTGAGGGTGGTGACCGCCTCCAGCGCGAACGGCGTGGTCAGGGATATCTCCAGGCTGGTGATGCCGGCCGACAGCAGGGTGTCGGCGGTGGCGCTCGCCTCGTCATAGGTCTTGCTGCGGACGATGGCGAAAACCCGCTGAGCCAGGGCGGCCCGGGTGATCTCCCAGCGATACACGGCAGTTCGCCGTCCTTCCTTGTCTCCAACGCTGCATGCCGCCGTCCACCGCCGGTCGCGGCTGCGACGGACCCGTCCCGGCGGAAAGGGCGGACCAGGCACTTCCCGGGGCGCGCCACGGCAACCGGCCACGTCATGGCCCTCGGCCGCTGCACGGCCTCTTTGCCGCCGATGCCCGCCCACTCCTCGTTTCTACCGAAACGCTACCGGCAACCACTGACAATCCTCCCCCGGGGGTGCGCTCTCGCGCCCCCTTACGCCGAGAATTGGGCGGAAGGGCCAACCGGGACCCGCACACAGCACGACGGCGGCCGGGGTGCCCGTGCACCCCGGCCGCCGCGCTGACGTCACACGCCCGCCGAATACCTCAGCAGCTGCGGTCGACGAGGTCGAACGTCTTGTAGTGGTCGGCGGTGTAGTAGTCCTCGTCCTTCTTCTCGCCGGCCACGATGCGCCGGGCGCCGCGGTCGGGAGAGCCGGGAGTGACGACGGTGTACTCGTGGTAGTAGTCGGCGCTCTGGGACGGCAGGATGCCTTCGCGGTTGTCGAAGACGGTGCCGTCCTTCGGGTACGGGAAGGGCCCGCCCTTGGCGATCAGGTCCAGGGTGTCGTGGGCCTGGGAGGGCAGCTTGGAGTAGCAGACGTTGCCGACGGAGGTGACGTGCACCGGCGTTGCGTGCGCCGTCGCGGCGTACGCGGTGGCCTGGTGCGGGGTCGCGACCGCGGGCGTGGCGGTGACCGCGGTACCGCCTATGAGCAGGGCGGATGCGAGGGCGCCGACGGCGCCGAGACGGGTGATCCGTGGGGGGATTCTCATACCGTCCAGCATGACGCGCGTAGACATGACCCTGTCAATGCCAACCAGCCTATGTTTCCCGGGAGTTCACACAATCCCCACCGCAGCCCGCGTCCCGCTCCCGCCTCACGCGCCGTACCGGGGGCCCGCGCCGATTTGCCTCAGAGGCAAAACTTTTGCCCCTCGGGCGATAGGTGGCTATACCGGGACCATGACGGACACGGACCCCGGCGACCTCGCCGCCACCCCTCCGGACGCCTCGCCCGGCTCCGGCCCGGACCCCGGACCCGAGGAACTGGCCACCGTCGCGCCCCGGCTGCGTGACCTGCGGCGCCGTAGCGGACTGACCCTGGAGACCGCGGCGCGGCGGGTCGGACTGTCGCCCGCGCATCTGTCGCGGCTGGAGACCGGCCGCCGCCAGCCGTCGCTGCCGATGCTGCTGGCCCTGGCCCGTACGTACGGAACCACGGTATCCGACCTGCTCGGCGAGACCGCGCCCGAACGGGACCCGATCCTGCGGGCCGGACGCACCGAGCCCTCGGAGGCCGGCGGCTGGACGTACTGGACGGTGGGCGGCGCCGGGCGGGCGATGCAGGCGCTGCGGGTGCATGTGCCGCAACGGGCGCAGGGCGAGCTGGTGCGGGTGCATCCCGGCGAGGAGTGGCTGTACGTCCTCACCGGGCGGCTGCGGCTGACGCTGGGTGAGGCGGTGCATGTGCTGGGCCCGGGGGACGCGGCGCATTTCGACTCGCTGACACCGCACCGGATCGCGGCCGCCTCCCGGGGCGGCACGGAGCTGCTGTTCGTCCACACGCTGCTCCAGAGCGGGGCCGCGGAGCTGTGCCTGGGGGACCGGACCCCACGCCGCGGACCGTGACCGGCCCCGACGCCACCGGGCCCCGCCGAGAGCCCCACCGAGGGCCCCACCGAGCCCTACCGAGCCCCAGGAAAGGACCGTACGCCGTGCCCGACCAGAGGCCCCAGGAGCGCCCGGCCCGTGCCTACGTCGAGACCAAACCGCCGCGCGGGGTCTATGTCCGCGTCTTCATCTACGTCGTCGCCACCCACGTCCTGCTGGCGTTCCTGAGCCTGCTGGTGTACGCCGCCAGGACGCGCTGACCGGCGCCCGCCCGGGACCGGGAAACCGGCCTCATCCCGCATGGGTCGAGAACAGGCCACCCGTCGGCCCCTGCTTGTCCCCGCCCTGGGCCTTCTTCAGGGCGTTGGCCAGGCCCTCGATGGTGAGCGACTGCAAGATGACCCGGCCGTTGCCCTCCAGGGTCGCCAGGGACAGCCCTTCGCCGCCGAACACGGCGTTCATCAGGCCCTGGCGGTTGAGCCCGCCGATCCGCTGGACGCCGTACTCGATGCCCTCCTCGAAGGCGACGATGCAGCCGGTGTCGACCTCGATCCGGCCGCCGAAATCGGCGGGGTTGAGGTCGATGAAATTGCCCGCGCCGCAGATGATGACCGTGCCCCGGCCGGTGAACTTCTCCAGGATGAAGCCCTCACCGCCGCTCATGCCCGTACGGCCGCCGGCGAACGCGATACCGAAGTCGACGGTCGACTCGGCGGCGACGAAGGCGTCCTTCTCCGCGAACCATGCGCGGTGCCCGTCCAGTTCGAGGGCGCGCATCTCACCGGGCAGCACCCCGGCGAAACCGACCGTGCCCTCGCCCCCGGTGGCGGTGAAGTACTGGAAGGCGAGCGATTCACCCGCCAGGGCCCGCTGACCGACCTGCATGGCCGTCCCCATCGCCTGTCGCAGGAGGCCGCCCATGCCGCCGCCCGCGCCCCCGCCGTCCCTGCCCTGCCGGTTGTCGCCGGGCCCGGACAGCCGCGTCTCCATCGTCACATTCGCCGTCTTGAACAGGAACTTTCCGGCCTCGCAGTAGACGGTCTGGCCGGGCTGGAGCGAACAGACGGCCATCTGCATGGCGTTGCCGACGATCTCTTGCTGGAGGGTCACAATGGCACTCCCTGGTGCGACGGAGGAACGAACGCCCGCACAACGAGCGGCGCGACCGGCGGGTTCCAGGGGGCGGCCGAGCGGCGCGGCCGGCGGGTTCCAGGGGCCCGCCGAGCGGCGCGGCCGAGGCGCCGCGGGCGGCCCGCGGTTCTCGTCCGAGGATTCGCGCCGCCGCTCCGCGCTGAAACCGCCAACTTCACGTCCTGGGGCGGCTGTTGCGTCACCGTCGAGGCCGCGATGCGCAAGCACTACGCCTTCCCCGAAGCGGCCCGCGGTTTCTTCGCGCTCTTCGCGCAGCCCGCACCGGACCTCCGCGACGCGGCCCGCGCGGCCGTCCAGCACGGCCTCGGGGTGACCGGGCGGCACGGGCCACCCGGTCACCGGTCCTCGTGGCGTCACCGGCCACCCGTCATCGCGGCATCACCGCCCGGCGCCGCCGCCCAACTCCTCATGGCGGGCGGCCAGTCGGCGAGCCCCCTCCTCGGTGAGCGAGCCGTGCAGCCGCAGCCGGGCGATGCCGCCGTCCGGGAAGATGTCGATCCTGACCTGGGTGGCGGCCGCGGCGTCGTCCAGCAGGAAACGGTGGACGGTGTCGGGCTGGAGACGGGTGCGCGGCAGCAGTTCGGTCCACTCCCCGTCGCCGTCCTTCTCGCCGTCCCGGCCGAAGAGGGCCGCCCAGCCCGCCGAGTTGCCCTTGAGACAGCCGGTGTCGATCTCCACGGCGCGGATCACGGACTGCTCGGTGAGGCGGTAGCGGACCCAGTCGTTGCCGCTGCCGCGGCGGCGCCGGGTCTCCCAGCCGTCGTCCATCTTGCGGGAGCGGCCCGGCTGGATGGTGTTGGTGGGCGAGGAGTAGAAGCGGTCCGAGGCGTCCTCGACGCGGCCGCCGTTCTCCAGGGCGGCGAGGTCGAAGGTGCCCAGCGCGGCGAGCCACCCGGGGGCCGGGACGACCTCACCGTGCACCCGCAGGCGGGCGACGCCCCCGTCGGGGTGCTGGTTGAGTCGCAGATGGGTGAAGCGCCGGGGGACGTCCACGGCGAAGCCGTTGGCGGCGTGGCCGCCGATGGCGGTACGCGGGACGAGTGTGGTCCAGGTGACGTCGTCGGCCAGGAGGTCGTCGGGCGAGGGCGAGCCGTCCACCCAGGTGCCCTGGACGCTGACGGACTGCGGGTAGTTGCCGCGGAAGTGGGCGGTGTCGACGACGATGCCGTGGATCACACCGGGCGCGCCGAGCCGGATCAGCGCCCAGTCGTGGTCCTCGTCCGTGGGGAAGGGGTTCGCGCCGTCGGTGCCGCGGCGGCGCCGGGTCTCCCAGCCGTCCATGATCTTGCCCTTGTGGCCGAAAGCCTCCGGGTCGAAGTGGGCGGCCTCGGGCGTCAGGAGGTTCTCGCGCTCGGCGAAGAACTCGTCGTTGGCCGCGATCACCCCGGCGCCCAGCCGCCGGTCCGCGAGGTCGGGCAGCTGCGCGAAGGGGAAGCCGCCGGGTCCCGGAGTGCGGTAGTCGGCGTACGGGTCACCGCCCGTGTAGGGGCTTGCGTCACCGGTGAAGCGGGGTATGTCCGGGCCGGTCGGGTGGGGGAGGTCGGCGCTGGTCATATGCTCTGCGGCCTTTCCAGGAGCTCGCCAACGGGCTCGGCGAGGGTGGCGCCGTCGTTGATCTTCCGGCCGCGCAGCCAGGTGGACCGTACGACGCCGTACAGCGTCCGGCCCGCGTATGCCGTGATCTTGTTGCGGTGTTCGAGGGCCTGCGGGTCCACGGTGAAGGTCTCGTCCGGGGCGAGGACGGCGAAGTCGGCGTCGCGGCCGGGTTCGATGGCGCCCTTGCGGCCGAGGCCGACGAGTGCCGCCGGGGCGGTGGCCATCCAGCGCACCACGTCGTCCAGGGTGTGGCCGCGTTCGCGGGCCGCGGTCCAGATGGCGGGCAGGCCCAGCTGGAGGGAGGAGATACCGCCCCAGGCCGCGCCGAAGTCGGCGGACTTGAGGTCGGCGGTGGAGGGCGAGTGGTCGGAGACGATGCAGTCGATGGTGCCGTCGGCCAGGCCCTGCCAGAGCGCGTCCTGGTTGGCCGCCTCGCGGATCGGCGGGCAGCACTTGAACTCCGTTGCGCCGTCGGGGACTTCCTCGGCGGTCAGGGTCAGGAAGTGCGGACAGGTCTCGACGGTGATCTTGACGCCCTCGCCCTTGGCGGCGGCGATCAGCGGCAGCGCGTCGCTGGAGGACAGATGCAGGACGTGCACCCGCGCATCCAGCAGCTTGGCCAGGGAGATCAGCCCGGCGATGGCGTCGTTCTCGCTGGCCCGGGGCCGGGAGGCGAGGAAGTCGGCGTACTTGGGGCCGTGCGCCTCGGGGGCCGCGTCCAGGTGGCCCGGGTCCTCGGCGTGCACGATCAGCAGACCGTCGAAGCCGGCGATCTCCCCGAGGGCGGCGGCCAGCTGTTCCTGGTCGAGCTGGGGGAACTCGTCCACGCCGGAGGGCGAGAGGAAGCATTTGAAGCCGAACACCCCGGCGTCGTGCAGCGGGCGCAGGTCCTTGACGTTGCCGGGGATCGCGCCGCCCCAGAAGCCGACGTCGATATGCGCCTTGCTGCGGGCGACCTCGCGCTTGGTGTCGAGGTTCGCGGCGGTGGTGGTGGGCGGGAGGCTGTTGAGCGGCATGTCCACGAGGGTGGTGATCCCGCCGGCCGCGGCCGCGCGGGTGGCCGTCCAGAAGCCCTCCCACTCGGTGCGGCCGGGGTCGTTGACGTGGACGTGGGTGTCGACGAGGCCGGGCAGCAGGACGTCGTCACCGAAGTCCTCGACCCGCGCCGCGGCCGGGGGCTCGGCGTCGTGCGGCAGGACCGCCGCGATCTTGCCGTCCGTGACGACGACGGACGCGGCGCGCGTTCCCTCCGGGGTGACGACGCGCGTGGAGCGCAGCACCAGCTCTGTTTCGGACACCCAGTCCCCTCCTCGTAGCGTGTTCTCATCGTTGCGTGCTGCCGCACGGGGCGCACGGCCGGCGGCCGGTACGGCGGCCGGTGCCGGGAATTCACCCCGCGACGACATGCGGAATTCAACAGTCTGTTGAATGAGTCTTCACTTCGGACCCCGGCCCGTCAAGACCCCTCCGCCGCCACCGGGACACCGACCGCCCCGGCGCCCCCGGGCGCCACCGCCCCCTCCGCCGCACCATCGCTGACCTGCGACGGGATGATCTCCCGCGGAAGCGGAAACCGCCGCGGCCGGCACGAAGGCGATCACGGCCTTGGGGCCGTAGCCGCGGAATGACGGTGACAGGCGTCCGGTCCCGGCGCGAGCTGGGGCGTCAACAGCACGACCGCCGTCGAGGCGAGCCAGGTCCGAATGCCGTACCAGGCGACGGCCATCACCGCGCGGAGCGACGCGGGGGCATTGCAATTTGGAGGATTCCACAGAATGGACAGTAGGTTTCGCGCAGCAGAACGTAGCTATGGCCACTGGCACCGTCAAGGGATCACGTATAGGCACCGCCCCCTTCTCACGCCTTGGGACGACCGGGCACCTGACCGGCGGGAACGACTGTGCGAGAGGCCGTGTAGGAACGGGAGGGGACCGGTAGGCTGCTTCGGTCGGGCCCGGCGCCCGAAAGCCCATGGGCACGAAGATGCCGAGACCGATCCGATCCGCCCCGAAAGGAACGCGCCGTGCCGCCGTCCAGCGCCAGCACCTCCGCCGCCGAAGCCAAACCCCAAGGCGCCAGCGGCGGCGTCCAGTCCCTTGAGCGCGCCTTCGATCTGCTCGAGCGGATGGCCGACGCCGGGGGCGAGGTCGGCCTCAGCGAGCTCTCCGCCAGCAGCGGACTGCCGCTGCCCACCATCCACCGCCTGATGCGCACCCTGGTGGCCTGCGGCTACGTCCGTCAGCAGCCCAACCGCCGGTACGCCCTCGGCCCGCGTCTGATCCGGCTGGGCGAGAGCGCCTCGCGACTGCTGGGCACCTGGGCGCGGCCGTATCTGGCCCGCCTGGTGGAGGAGACCGGCGAGACCGCCAACATGGCGCTGCTCGACGGCGACGAGATCGTGTACGTCGCACAGGTCCCCTCCCGGCACGCGGTCCGCATGTTCACCGAGGTCGGCCGGCGCGTCCTGCCGCACTCCACCGGCGTCGGCAAGGCCCTGCTGGCCAACCATCCGCCGGAGGAGGTGCGCGCACTGCTCGGCCGTACGGGCATGCCCGCCGCGACCGAGAAGACGATCACCGACCCGGACGGCTTCCTCGACGCGCTCGCCGACGTCCGGCGGCTGGGCTATGCGGTGGACGACAACGAGCAGGAGATCGGCGTCCGCTGCCTCGCGGTGCCGGTGCCCAACTCGCCCACGTCCGCGGCGATCTCCATCTCGGGCCCGACCGGCCGGGTGACGGAGGCGGCGACGGACAAGATCGTGCCGGTACTCCAGGAGGTCGCGGCGCAGCTGTCGGTGGCGCTGGCGAGCCAGTCGCCGGCGTAGGGCGCGGGACGGGGGCGGGGCCGGCCGGGGTGGTTCACCGGCCTCGGGGCAGTTCGCTGAAGCTGTCGATTCCCTCGCGTACCTCGGTCAGCGCGGGCGACAGCGCGCTGACCGAACCGACCGCCCCCGCGATCAGCAGCAGCGAACGGCGCAACCGGGGCACTTCGGGCACACCGTCCTGCACCATCGCGTCGAGCGCGGCCAGTTCCTCGTCGGCGAAGACCCGGTCCGGTAACTCCCCCGGAAGGACGGCCAGTTGACGCCGCAGCCGGGCCACCGCGCCGCGCAGCGCCCGGATCCGTACATCGGCCTCTCCCCCGCTCACCTGCCCGGCCACTCCCCCGCGCCCCGACCCCTGCGGCTCCGCTTGCGCCCGCGTCTGCACGTCTTCCACAACGACGGCTGCCTCCAAGGCCGTTGACCGTTTCACAGTGCGCGACAGTTAACGCCACTCTGTGGTGATCGCGCCATACGGAGAGCGAAAAAACCGATCACGGGGCGGGCGCCCGGCGGCCTTCGCCGCCCGCGGCGGTGCCGTCCGGCAGTGCCGTCGACGAGCGAACGCGGACCGGGGCCCCGGCGGCCCCTGCGACGGCCCCAGAGGACCCCTCAGCCGCCCGTTCGACCGTCGCGCAGACAATCCCACACAGCCCAGTCCTCGAAGGCGCTCAGACGCGCCCGGAGCCCCGCCCGGCCTACTGCCCGTCCTCGGGCTCCACCGCATTGCGCCACACCCGCACCGCGACCGTCATGTAGCTGCTCACGTCCGACTCGGGCGCCATGCTCTTGAAGGTGATCAGCGCGACCGTGCCGTAGTTGGTGGTCAGGCACATCTGCGCGTCCTTGGTCAGCTTCTTCACGCTGATGCTCTTGGTGAAGCGGGTCTCCGTACGGCAGGTGTCGAGCGTGCCCTTCTCGCCGGGGTTGAGCAGCACCAGCTTGCCGCTCTGGGTGTCGACCGTGCTGTCCGAGTACTCGTTGTGTGTGAAGGAGAAGTCGTTGCCCGTATCGCTGTCCTCGCTCTTGGGCGCGACCGGATTGTCGGCCATGGACAGGTGGTAGGTGTCGGGCAGATCGATCTTCGCGTAGTCGGTGGGCTTCGGGTCCTTCACCACGGAACCGGAAGCGCCGCCCGTGGCGCTGGGGCTCGGCGACGTACCGTCCGACGGGGTCGCCGTCGCGCCGCCGCCGCTGCCGACCTGCTTCTTCTTGCCGCCCTTGCTCTCGGCCTGCTGGTGCGACGCTTTCCCGCGGCCCTTCATGACGTAGTAGACGGCGGCGCCGCCCGCACCCGCGAAGACCAGCATGCACACCAGCACCAGGGCGGTGACCAGGCCCTTGCGCTTCTTCTTCGGGGCCTGCGGGGGCTGTGCGGCCTGCGGGGAGGGCGAGGACTGCGGAGGCTGCGCGGCCGGCCCGGGGGCGGTGGGTGCGGTGGCGGCCGGGCCGGTGCCGTTCGGACCGGCGGGCACCTGGGTGAGGGGCGCGGTGACGTTGGCGGTCGGCGCCTGGGCCGCGGGCCCGTAACCGGGCGGCGGGGTCTGCGGCTGCTGCGGAACGGGCGCCGCCGAGGGGGCGGGCGGGTGCGCCGGAGGCCGCGGGGTGGTCAGCGGGGCCGTGGCGGGCTGCGTGGCCGGCGGCTCCACCGGGGGCGGCGGGGCCTGCGCGGGCGCGGGGGCCGCGGTACGGGTGGTGATGTCGGCAGCCACCGCGGTGGGCAGCCAGTCCTCGGGGCGGCGCAGCTGCGTCTGCCCGGAGGCCGCGCCGCACAGGGCGATCACCTCGGCGACGGACGGGCGCTCCGCGGCCTCCTTGGCCAGGCAGCGGGTGACCAACTCGCCCAGTTCCTCGGGGAGTCCGGTCAGGTCCGGCTGCTCGTGGACGATGCGGTAGAGCACCCCGTGGGAGGTGCCCTCGCCGAACGCCGGTGACCCGATGGCCGCGTACGCCGCCACCTGGCCGAGCGCGAAGATGTCGGTGGCGGGGGTGACGGTGCTGCCGGCGGCCTGTTCGGGCGCCATGAACGTGGGGGTGCCGATGGTGACACCGCTGCTGGTCAGGGACGTGGCGTCGGCGGCGCGGGCGATACCGAAGTCGATGACGCGGGGGCCGTCGGCGGCGAGCAGGACGTTGGACGGCTTCAGATCCCGGTGGACGATGCCCGCGCCATGGATGACCTGGAGGGCCTCGGCTATCCCGGCGACCAGCAACAGCACGGTGGACACGGGCAGTTTGCCGTGCTCGGCGACGGCCGCGGAGAGCGAGGGGCCGGGCACGTAGGCGGTCGCGAGCCAGGGGCTGGCGCCGTCGGCGTCACTGTCGATGACCGGGGCGGTGAACAGCCCCTGGACGCGCTGCGCCGACTGCACCTCCTGCTTGAAGCGGCGGCGGAATTCGGCGTCCTCGCTGAACTCGGGGCGGATCACCTTGATGGCGACGGGGCGCCCGCCGGGCGTGTAGGAGAGGTAGACCTTGCCCATACCGCCGGAACCGAGCCGTGCCGTCAGGCGGTAGCCCGCGATGGACCGCGGGTCATCCCCCTCCAGCGGCTGGAAGATCCCGGACGAGCCCACACTGTTCACCACTTGGTCCCCCGACTCACAAAAACTGGGCGTGCCGCTTCAGTTCGGCGCCACGATGTCCGCAACGGGGCAGAACCTTATCCGGCCTTCCCCCCTGCCGTGACATCTGCGCGGTCCCGGCCGACGCCATGTCCGAAGCGCCGTATTCGCACCCGGATCCGGGGCCGCCCGGCGCCCCTCCAGGGCCGTCCAGGACCCGCCCACCGTCCGCACGGCCGCGCTCTGCCCAGATCCACCCCCCTCACACATCGGACATGCGTTCGCTCCGCCACCCGTTGGCATGGGCGTAGGGAAAGCGATGCGTATGGCGCGGCACCATGGAGCACTCTCACGTTCAGGGAAATTTCCGGCATATCACTGGATCGGAGACTGTCTTGGAGTCCAACACCGGCCCCGCATCCGGCCCGAACCCGCGCCCCGACAGCGTCGTGCAGCTGATCTGCCGGGCATACGGGCTCACCGACGCGTCCGAAATCACCGTGGAGCACATACACCGCTACGTCACCGAGCACCGCCTCTCGGACCACCGGACGCAGCAGCTCCGGGACCGGCTGCGGCCCAAGATCCCTCGCCAGCGGGCGTCCGGCGATGCGGCGTGAGGCCGCCGTGCGAGGCCGCCATGCGATAAGCACTCCCCATGGCATCGACCTCACCCACCTCACCGGCCGCCTCGCCCCCGCCGGCCCCCCGCCCTCCCCGGGTGGCCGGGCTGCTGCTCGCCGCGGGCGGCGGGCGGCGACTGGGCGGACACCCCAAGGCGCTGCTCGCACACCGGGGGCGACCGCTGGTCGAGCATGCGGCGCGGGTGCTGCGGGACGGCGGCTGCGACCCGGTGCACATCGTGCTGGGCGCGGCCGCCGACGCCGTACGCGAGCGCGCCGACCTCACCGCGTACACCACCTCGGTCAACCCCGACTGGGCCCAGGGCATGGGCACTTCGCTCCGCGTGGGCCTGGCGGCGCTGGCCGGTTCGGGGGCCGATGCGGTGCTGGTGTCCCTGGTGGACCAGCCGGGCATCGGCGCCGCGGCGGTGGCGCGGGTGGTGGCCGCATACCAGGGCCGCGCCTCGCTCGTCTCCGCCGCGTACGAGGGGCGGCGCGGCCATCCCTCGCTGTTCGGCGCCGACCGCTGGGCGGACATCGCGGCGAGTGCGGAGGGCGACCAGGGGGCGCGCGCCTATCTCCGGCGGCACGCCGGTGTGATCAAGCTCATCGAATGCTCCGATGTGGCCGAGCCGTACGACATCGACACACCGGAGGACCTGCGGCGGCTCGAATGACCGGACAGGGGCGCGACCTGCGACGCAGCCGGGTGCAGCGGGGCGCGCGGCGGGCCGGAGCGGGCACCCGCCGGAGTCATGGAGCGTGATGGCGATGGCACTGAGAGCCATTTGATCTCCAGTTCTGTCGACCCGGAGAATCTCGATATCAACAAACCATTGAAGTTCCGCGATAAGAAAACTACTCTCCACTGGTCAGAAGCGCCCTGAATCCAGACGGCGCCCGCGACCGTACCCCGGAGCCCGCGGCACCCCGTGCCGCACGGGCGCCCCCGGCGGCCGCCAGGCACCGCCGCTGAATTGGAGTGACAGCTCATGTCCGCACCAGCGCCGTCCCCGCTGGCCATCGTCGAAGTCGACCCCGAGCACACCCCTGCACGGCAGGGCGAGGTCCTCACCGACGCCGCACTCGCCTTCGTCGCCGAACTCCACCGGCGGTTCACCCCGCGCCGCGACGAACTCCTCGCCCGCCGCGCCGAACGCCGCGCCGAGATCGCCCGTACCAGCAGCCTGGACTTCCTCCCGGAGACCGCGCACATCCGGGCCGACGACAGCTGGAAGGTGGCCGGGGCGCCCGCCGCGCTCAACGACCGCCGGGTGGAGATCACCGGTCCCACCGACCGCAAGATGACCATCAACGCCCTCAACTCCGGCGCCAAGGTCTGGCTCGCCGACTTCGAGGACGCCTCCGCTCCCACCTGGGAGAACGTCATCGGCGGCCAGATCAACCTGATCGACGCCTACGAGCGCCGCATCGACTTCACGGACCCGGGCTCCGGCAAGTCCTACGCCCTCAAGCCGGCCGATGAGCTGGCGACCGTCGTGATGCGCCCGCGCGGCTGGCATCTGGAGGAGCGCCACCTCCAGTTCGAGGGCCGGGCGGTCCCGGGCGCCCTGGTGGACTTCGGCCTGTACTTCTTCCACAACGCCAAGCGGCTGCTCTCCCTCGGCAAGGGCCCGTACTTCTACCTCCCGAAGACCGAGTCGCACCTGGAGGCCCGCCTCTGGAACGACATCTTCGTCTTCGCCCAGGACTACGTCGGCATCCCCCAGGGCACCGTCCGCGCCACCGTCCTGATCGAGACGATCACCGCGGCGTACGAGATGGAGGAGATCCTCTACGAGCTGCGCGAGCACGCCTCGGGCCTGAACGCCGGCCGCTGGGACTACCTCTTCTCCATCGTCAAGAACTTCCGTGACGGCGGCGCCAAGTTCGTCCTCCCCGACCGCAACGCGGTCACGATGACGGCCCCCTTCATGCGCGCCTACACCGAACTCCTGGTCCGTACGTGCCACAAGCGCGGCGCGCACGCCATCGGCGGCATGGCGGCCTTCATCCCCAACCGGCGCGACCTCGAGGCCAACGAGAAGGCGCTGGCCAAGGTCAAGAACGACAAGGACCGCGAGGCCGGCGACGGCTTCGACGGCTCCTGGGTCGCCCACCCCGACCTGGTCCCGGTCGCCCGCGCCTCCTTCGACGCCGTCCTCGGCGACAAGCCCCACCAGAAGGACCGCCTGCGCGAGGACGTCTCCGTCGCGCCCGCCGACCTGATCGCCATCGACTCCCTCGACGCCCGGCCCACCTACCAGGGCCTGGTCGACGCCGTCCAGGTCGGCACCCGTTACATCGAGGCATGGCTGCGCGGCCTCGGCGCCGTCGCCATCTTCGGTCTGATGGAGGACGCCGCCACCGCCGAGATCTCCCGCTCGCAGATCTGGCAGTGGGTCGACGCCGGGGTCGTCTTCGAGAACGGCGAGACGGCGACGGCCGACCTGGTCCGCACGGTCGCCACCGAACAGCTGGCCGCCATCCGCACCGAAATCGGCGAGGAAGCCTTCACCACCGGCAAGTGGCAGCAGGCCCACGACCTGCTCCTGAGGGTCTCCCTGGACGCCGACTTCGCCGACTTCCTCACCCTGCCGGCCTACGACCTCCTGGGCTGACCCCGACCACACCCGAAGGGCCCCCACCGGCCGCGATGATGCGGCGGGCGGGGGCCCTTCGGCCTGCCGGGGCAGGGACGGGATCTGGAGGGGAGCCCCCGGCAGCGCGGTACTGTGTGCCGTTGCCGGGCACTATGGGCGTAGTAAAAGGAGCGGATGGCGTGGCGCGACGGCGGGAGCAGGTGCTGGGGGCGGCGGTCGAGGTGCTGGGGGCCGAGGGGCTGCGGCGGCTGACGTATCAGGCCGTGGACAGTGCTGCGGGGGTTCCCACCGGTACCACGTCCAACTACTTCCGCAATCGCGCGGCACTCATCGACGGCATCGTCGATCACCTCCAGGCGCTGGAGCGGCGGGAGTGGGAGTCCTTCGCGGCCGGTATCGATCCGGCCGATCCCGGTGAACTGGCCGAGGCGATGGCCGCGTTCGTCCGGTATGCCACGGGGCCCGGCCGGTCGCTGACGGCCGCCCGGTATGCGCTGTTCCTGGAGTCCACGGCCCGGCCCGAGCTGCGCGGGCCCCTGGCGCGGGGGCGGCAGGCGGTGCTCGCCTGGAGTGCGGAACGGGTGGGCCGCTTCGGCTCCGAGGCTCCAAAGCGGCACGGGCGGATGCTGCTCGATCACCTCGATGGGGTGGTGCTGCATCAACTCGTCTTTCCTGATGAGGAGTTCGATGCGGCGTCGGATCTCCGGGATTTGCTGGAGGGGCTGTTGGGCGGACGGGATCGAGCAGCGGGACTGGACGGGCTGTCGCCGCCCGGCCGTTGAGCGCAGGACGAGTGACCACGACGGGCGCGTGTGACGGGTTCACGTCATGCGCCGAGTCTGGTAGGAAAGCTTCCTAACGATTGGGGACCCCCACGGACCCCCATGCCTCGCTCCGGACTGGAGGACTCCATGCGCACCCGATCGACAGGCGGCCGCTCCCGCGGCAGCGGACTGCCCAAGACTGCCGTCCGTACCGCCCTCGGCCTCGCCCTGCTCGCCGTCCCGGCCACCGCCGTCGCCACCGCCGCGCACCACGCCCCCGCCGCGGCCCACCGGGCGGCCCCCGCCGTACGGGCCGCGACCGGCCTCGACGACCCGGCGAAGAAGGAGATCGCCATGCAGCTGGTCTCCAGCGCCGAGAACTCCTCGCTGGACTGGAAGGCCCAGTACCAGTACATCGAGGACATCGGCGACGGGCGGGGCTACACCGGCGGGATCATCGGTTTCTGCTCCGGTACGCACGACATGCTCGAAGTCGTCGAGCTCTATACGAAGAAGAGGCCGGACAACGTCCTGGCGAAGTATCTGCCCGCGCTGCGCAAGGTGGACGGCAGCGATTCGCACGAGGGGCTTGACCCCAACTACCCCAAGGACTGGAAGAAGGCGGCCCAGGACCGCGAGTTCCAGAAGGCGCAGAACGATGAGCGCGACCGGGTCTACTTCAACCCCGCCGTCAAGCAGGGCAAGGCCGACGGGATCGGCGTGCTGGGGCAGTTCGCGTACTACGACGCGATCGTGATGCACGGCGACGGCGACGACAGGACCAGCTTCCCCAGCATCCGCAAGCGCGCGCTGGCCCAGGCGAAGCCGCCGGCCCAGGGCGGCGACGAGAAGACGTATCTGAACG
Source organism: Streptomyces natalensis ATCC 27448 (assembly GCF_000935125.1). Taxonomy (GTDB): domain Bacteria; phylum Actinomycetota; class Actinomycetes; order Streptomycetales; family Streptomycetaceae; genus Streptomyces; species Streptomyces natalensis. Next base: position 696,909 of record NZ_JRKI01000034.1, read on the forward strand.
CCTTCCTCGACGCACGGGTGTGGGCGATGAAGCAGGAGGAGGCGCACAGCGACACCAGCCGGGTGGACACCGAGCAGCGGGCGTTCCTCCGGCGGGGCAATCTGGATCTGCACACGCCGTTGGACTGGAAGGTGTACGGGGACAGCTACCACATAGGGTGATTCGACCCGACGCGGCGCTCCATGCACCAACGGCCCGTAGGAGAACGGCAGTTGCCGGTCCGCTACGGGCCGTTGTCGGCGTCACGGGTGTGTCGGGGGCGGCGGTCGGGTGGCCGGGGTAATCGGCTGTCCATGGGTCAGGGCGTGGGCGCCGAGGCCGGTTCGCCGGAACCGGGGTCCTTGGCGCGGCGGTCGGCCTGTTGGGGGATGGCCACCTCGGTGGGTGTGGCGGCGTCGGGTCCGTCGACGACGTCAGGCCCGTCGGCCGCGTCGGCACCGGCCTCGGCCTGTGTCTCCGCCGTGACCGCGCCCGTATCGGCCTCCTCCGCCCCGTCCCCGCCCTTCCCGAAGTGGTTGAACGCGAGGTTGAGGACGATCGCCACCAGGCAGCCGGTGCTGATGCCGGAGTCCAGGATGACCAGCATGTCCTTGGGCAGGTTGTGGTAGAAGTCCGGTGCCGCGATCGGGATCAGGCCGATGCCGACGGAGGCCGCGACGATCAGGGAGTTCTCGCCCTTCTCCATGGCGGCACCGGCCAGCGTCTGGATGCCGCTGGCGGCCACCGATCCGAACAGGACGATGCCGGCGCCGCCCAGGACGGGCAGCGGGACGAGGGAGATGGCCGAGGCGGCGACCGGGGACAGGCCGAGCACGATCAGGATGACGCCGCCGGTGGCGACGACGAAGCGGCTGCGGACCTTGGTCATCGCCACCAGGCCGATGTTCTGGGCGAAGGCGCTGTTGGCGAAGCCGTTGAAGAGCGGGCTGAGGGCGCTGCCGAGGGTGTCGGCGCGCAGGCCGCCCTCGATGGTGCGCTCGTCCGCCAGGCGGCCGACGATCTTGCCGAGGGCGAGCATGTCCGCCGTCGACTCGGTCATACACACCAGCATCACGATGCACATCGAGACGATCGCCGCGAGGTCGAACTGCGGGGCGCCGAAGTGGAAAGGCGTCGGGAAGCCGATGAAGTCCGCCTTGGCCAGGGCGCCGAAGTCGGTGATGCCCACGGGGACCGCGATCAGGGTGCCGGCGATCAGGCCGAGCAGAATCGCGATCTGCTGGAGGAATCCGCGCAGCACCTTGCGCAGCACCAGCACGATCACGAACGTCAGCGCGGCCATGCCGATGTTGGTCAGGGAACCGTAGTCGGGGGCCCGGTCGTTGCCTCCCTGGGACCAGTTGAAGGCCACGGGCAGGAGGGAGACACCGATCAGGGTGATGACGGTGCCGGTGACGACCGGGGGGAAGAAGCGGACGAGCTTGGAGAAGTAGGGGGCGAGGGCGAAGCCGAGCACACCGGCGACCATCACCGCACCGAAGATGATCGGCAGCGCATCGTGCGGGCTCTGGGCCTTGCCGATGGCGACCATCGGGGTCACACCGGCGAAGGAAACGCCGTTGACGAAGGGGAGTTTGGCGCCGACCTTCCAGAACCCGAGGGTCTGGAGCAGGGTGGCTATCCCGGCGGTGAAGAGGCTGGCGCCCATCAGGAACGCGGTCTCGGTGGGACTCAGCCCGCAGGCCGGTCCCACGATCATCGGCGGGGCCACCACACCCGCATACATCGCGGCCACATGCTGTAGGCCGCTGGTGAACATCTTGAAGGGCGGGAGGGTCTGATCGACCGGATGCTTCCGGTCCTCCTCCGACTTCTGCCCGGTGATTGCGGCCACTGCGGGCCTCCTTCGATTTTCTGCGTCGCCGGCGTCCGGCGAGGCGAGGCTGTCACGGAGGTCTTGCCATGTGGTGCGGTGGTGCGAGAAGTCGCGCTGGTGAGCGTGGTGTCGGTGCGGCGCTTGTGGCGCAGGGCGGTGACGGACGGTCAACCGCCCGGGTGGGTACCCGGACCCAGGGGTACGAAGGATCGCCATGGTGGCGATCCCCGTACCCCCGGGGTCGGGCGCTTGTGGATCCCGCTCGGATCCACAAGCTCAGCCGGGAGCCGTCCCTCCCGGCCGAGTCTGGGGTGGTGCCCCGAGGGGATCAGCCCTCGGCGGCGATACGGGCCAGACGCTGGGCCTCGGCGCGGGCGGTGCGCGCGATGGCGTCCTCGTCGACGTTGGTCAGGTGGTTGTCCTCGACGACCGGCTTGCCGTTGACCAGGGAGAGGGTCACGGGAGCCGCCGCGCCGAAGACGAGCGCGGTGACCGGGTCGGCGATGGAGGAGTGGCCCAGGCCGTCGAGCTTCCACAGGACCAGGTCGGCGAGCTTACCGGCCTCCAGGGAGCCGATCTCGGCCGTACGGCCCAGGACCTGGGCGCCGCCGTAGGTGCCCAGCCGCAGCGCCTTGCGGGCGTTGAGCGCGGCCTCCCGGTGGGCACCGAGGCGGTTGATCAGGAGCGCGTTGCGCAGCTCGGTGTGGAGTTCGCCGGACTCGTTGGAGGCGGTGCCGTCGACGCCGAGACCGACCGGGACGCCGGCGGCGAGCATGTCGGGGACGCGGGCGATACCGGCCGCCAGGCGGGCGTTGGAGGAGGGGCAGTGCGCCACACCGGTCCGGGTACGGGCGAAGGCGGCGATGTCGGAGTCGTTCATGTGGACGCAGTGCGCCATCCACACGTCCTCACCGAGCCAGCCGGTCGACTCGAAGTAGTCGGTCGGTCCCATGCCGAACAGCTCGTGGCAGAACTTCTCCTCCTCCACGGTCTCCGAGCCGTGGGTGTGCATCCGTACACCCTTACGGCGGGCGAGCACGGCGCCCTCCTTGAGGAGTTCGGTGGAGATGGAGAAGGGCGAACAGGGCGCGGCGGCGATGTGCACCATCGAGCCGAAGGAGGCGTCGTGGTAGGTGTCGATGGCCTCCTCGGTGCCCAGCAGGGCGCCCTCGGTGGTCTCGACGGCGAAGTCCGGGGGCAGGCCGCCGTCCTTCTCGCTGCGGTCCATGGAGCCGCGGGCCAGGGTGATCCGGGCGCCGATCTCGGCGGCCGCGGCCAGCTCGGCGCCGACGAGGTCGCCGGAGCCCCGCGGGAAGACGTAGTGGTGGTCGGAGGCGGTGGTGACGCCGCCCTTGACCATCATGCCGAGCGAGCCCTGGGTGGCGGCGGCGAGCATCTCGGCGTCGATCCGGGCCCAGGTCGGGTAGAGCGCGACCAGCCAGTTGAACAGGTTGTGGTCGGTCGCCAGGCCCCGGGTGATCCACTGGTAGAAGTGGTGATGGGTGTTGATCAGGCCGGGGGTGACCAGATGTCCGGTGGCATCGACACGGCGGACGACGTTCTCCAGACTCTCGGGGGCCTTGCCCGCGCCGAGCGACTCGATGACGTTGTCGGCGACGACGAGGTACCCGGTGGCGTACTCGGTGTCGTTGGCGTCGACGGTGGCGATGGCGCAGTTCTCGATGACGATGCGCTGCTTCACCGCGCTGTCAGGGGATGCCGATGCAGCCATTTTGCTTCCTTCTTTCGGTGACTGGCGGTTGGGCACGGCATGGCCCTAGGGGATTTGAGTGCCGGAGCCGGACGAGGCGGCTGACAGTACCGCTGCCCGTGGGGTGCTCCGGGTGCCGAGATGGTGGAAGAACAGGTTGAGCGCGACCGCGACCAGTGCTCCGGCGCTGATGCCGGAACCGAGCACGGTCTGCGCCCAGGCGGGGAAGTCGGCGTAGAAGGTCGGCGCGGCGAGCGGGATGATGCCTGCGCCGAGCGACACCGCCACCAGGTCGCCGCCCTGGGCCCAGCCGACCGGTACGGGCATCAGGGTGACCCCGATGAGGGTGATCACCACGCCGGTGACCAGCGGCGGGAAGAAGCGCAGCAGTTTCCCGAAGAACGGGCCGACCGCGAGGCAGACGACCCCGGCGACCATCACCGCCCCGTAGATCGCGGGGAGTTGGTGGCCTTTGGCGGTGGTCTCCGCGATGGCCAGCATCGGGGTGATGCCGGCGGAGCTGGCCGCGTTGACGAAGGGCAGGCGGTTTCCGGCGAACCGGCGGATGCCGAGTGTCTGGAGGAGCGTGGCGAGCCCGGCGATCAGGAGGCTCGCGGCGATCAGCCGGGTGCGGCCTGCGGTGTCCAGGCCGACGGCCTGGCCGATGATGAGCGGAGGGGTGACGACACCGGCGTACATGGCAGCGATGTGCTGGAGTGCGGCAGGGACGAGCCGCTTGGCCGCCGGCTTTTCGTCCACCGGGTGCACCGGTGGACGGGGGTGGTGCGGGGCTTGCTCTTGCTGTGTCATGGGTCGTTCCCCTCGGGTTTCGCGGGCCCCTCCCCGCTGCGGGGTGGGGAGGGGCCGCGAGACACGGCGTTGCGTCGATGCCCTCAGAGGTTCGTCAGATCCACCGGGATCAGGGCTTCGACACCGTCGCGCAGAACGGTTGCTTCGATCAGGCCGTACGGGCGGTCCGCCGCGTAGTAGACCTCGTTGTCGTTCTTGAGCCCGAACGGCTCCAGGTCCACCAGGAAGTGGTGCTTGTTCGGGAGGGAGAACCGCACCTCGTCGATCTCGGAGCGGTTGTTGATGATGCGCGACCCCATTTGGTACAGGGTCTGCTGGAGCGAAAGGCTGTAGGTCTCGGCGAAGGCATGCAGCATGTGCTTCTTGACCTGCTCGTACGAACGCTCCCAGTTGGGCATCCGCTGCTCGTCGTCGGTCCAGTTGAACCGCCAGCGGCCGGATACCTCGGTGGCGAGGATGCGGTCGTACGCCTCCTTCAGCGTCGTGTACTTGTCCTTGATGTAGCCCCAGAACTCCGAGTTGGTGGAGTTCATCACCACCAGGTCCTTGAGACCGGAGATGACCTGCCACGCCTCACCGTCGTAGGTGATCTCGGTCAGGCGGGTCTCCTGGCCCTTGCGGACGAAGGAGTGCTTGACGTCGTCCGACCCGATGAAGCGGGAGTTGGCGTCGGAGGTCTCGATCCGCTCCCAGGCGTATTCCTCGATGCGGATACGGGCCCGCTTGATCGGCTCCTGGCTGGTGACGAAGTGCCGGGCCAGGTGGATGCCGAACTGCTCGGCCGACTCGATCCCGTATTCCTTCGCAAAGGCGAACACGGTGTTCTTGGTCGTGTCGGTGGGCAGGCAGTGGGCGTTGGAGCCGGAGAGGTGGACCTCCTCCAGGTCGCCGGAGAGCGCGACCGAGACGTTCAGGTCCTTGATGTGGTGCGTGTCCCCGTCGCGGGTGATCTTGACGACGCGGTTTTCCGCTTTGCCGTACTGGTTCTGGCCGAGAATCGTGGGCATGTCGGTGCTAGCTCCCTCGGTATACGGAGTAGCCGAACGGGTTGAGCAGCAGCGGTACGTGGTAGTGCTCGCCCGGCTTGACGGCAAAGGTGATTGCCACCTCCGGGAAGAAGGCTCCGCTGTCCCTTACGCGGGGGGCGTCCTGCTGTTCCTCGGCTTGCTGTGGTTGGCCGTGCTCTGTGGCGAAGTAGTCCTCGACCTCGAAGTCGAGGCGTACATGGGTGGTGCCGTCCGGCAGGGGCGGCAGGTCCTTGCAGCGCCCGTCGGCGTCGGTCTTGCCGGCTCCATGGGCGGTCCAGGCACCCTCGCGTCCGGCGCGCACCGAGAGCGTGAGAGCGACGCCCTCGGCGGGCCGGCCCACGCTGGTGTCCAGGATGTGCGTGGACACCGACGTCGGTGCAGCCGTCTCGCTGCTCATGCTGCGTCTCCTTCTGCGCGTTCGGTCAGACGGGTCAGGCGGATCCGGTTGATCTTGCCGAGTTCCCCCCGCACGATCTCCCGTTCCTGTTCCGGCGAGTTGTCGATCCGGTTACGGACCGCATCACGCATCTGCTCACCGGTGCGGCCGGTGGCGCAGATCAGGAAGACATGCCCGAACTTCTCCTGGTAGGCCAGGTTGAGCTCAAGCATCTCCGCCTTGAGGTCGTCGGAGGCACCCGCCATTCCGCTCTGCTCACGGGAGGAGGTCGGATCGCCCGGCTTGGGCCGGCCGATGGGCGCGTGCCCGGCCATCGCCTCGGCCAGATCCCCGGCGGTCAGCTCGGCCATGGCGGCGTCGCTGGCGTCGAGGAGGGCGTCGGTGGTGGCGAAGGGACGCTGGGTGAGGATCTTGCTCCCCCATGCCCGGCTGGCACACACCTCGTGCAGTGCGGACGAGGCCGCATCGTCGTCGGCGTCATTGAGCCGGGAAAGACCTGGGGTCGAACTCGAAGACACGGGAAGCCTCCGTGGCCTGGTGCTGGACAGCTCTGCTTGGCTGGAAACAGCTAAGACCTCCAGCAACATCTCGTCAACACTTTGTTGAAAACTCGGCGACACAAAAGCCGCCGACCGGGTAGCCCGGACGGCGGCTCGGGGGCCTGAAACGGGGCCCGGGAGGGGCCTGCGCCCGGTTCACCTCACTTTGGTGTCCTCAGTGACATTCTCACGTTTCGGACAGGTCGTACTCAATCCGCACGGAGCCTCATCTCGCGTGGCGCCGACCCGCGGGAAATGCGGGACGGCCGGCCCCCACACAGGACCGACCGTCCGGCTACGCGCCTTCTGCCTGCGAGTTCGCGGTCTTGGACGCGTTGTCCCGGTTCAGGTAGTTGTACACGGTGAAACGGCTGACGCCGAGCGCGCCCGCGACCGTCTCCACCCCGTGCCGTACGGAGAAGGCGCCACGCGCCTCCAGGATCCGTACCACCGACTGTTTGGTCTTGCGGTCCAGCTCGGCCAGCGGCATGCCGTGGCGGCGCTGGAGCTCGGCGAGGATGTGGTCGAGCGAATCGGACAGATGCGGCAGGCGTACGGCCACCCGGTCCTGCCCCTCCCAGGCCAGGACGACATCGTCGCCCTGCGCCAGATCCGGCGCGATCATCTCTCCGCCCATCGCGTCCACCAGCGGCTTGACCGCCTGGACGAACGGGTGGTCGGCGGGTTCGGTCACGTCGCATCCCCCTTGTCCGGCTCGGCGTCCTTCGCGTCCGGCCCGGCGTCCGCGATCACATTGACCTGGACGGAGACCCGGGTCGCGCCCGCCTCCAGGGATTCGCGCAGCAGCGCATTGACCGCACCCAGCACCCGGTCGGCGTCACCCTCGGCCGTATTGCCGAACGGACCGACGTCCACCGCGTCCAGCGCGGCGTCGGTGACGATCTCGCGCGCCACCACCGCATGGGGCGGCGCCTCGTCCAGGTCGAACGGCTCCGTCGTGAACTCCACTCTCAATCGCACGCCGCTCAACCTACGCGCGCAGCGCTCCGCCCACCAGAAATTGCCCCGGACCCCCCTTGACAGCATCCGAGCCGGACAGGCAGGGTTCCATCACGCAGAAAAAAAATTCCATCATTCGGAAGGGATGCCGACCCTCATGGGTTTCCCGGACACGCGCTTCAACGTCAATCTGTCGATCCTGTTCACCGAGCTTCCGTTGCTGGAGCGGCCGGCGGCCGCGCGGGCTGCGGGGTTCACGGCGGTGGAGCTGTGGTGGCCGTGGGTGGACGCCCCGGTCCCCGAGCAGGCGGAGCTGGACGCGCTGCGCGACGCCCTGACCGACGCCGGCACCCGCCTGGTGGGCCTGAACTTCTACGCCGGACAGCTGCCCGGCCCGGACCGCGGTGCCCTGTCGGTCCCGGGCGAGGAGTCGGACAAGTTCCGGGCGAACGTCCCCGTCGCGATCGAGTTCGCCAGGTCGCTGGGCTGCACCACGTTCAACGCCCTGTACGGCAACCGCGTCGAGGGCGTCTTGCCAAAGGAGCAGGACCGGCTCGCGCTGGAGAACCTGGCCTTCGCGGCCCGTGCGGTGGCCGAGATCGACGGCACGCTGATCATCGAGGCGCTCAACGCCCCCGAGTCACCGAAGTGCCCGATCGTCTCGGCCCCGAAGGCGATCGAGGTCGTCGACGCGGTGAACGCGGCCACCGGCCTGGACAACGCCCGCTTCCTGATGGACCTGTACCACCTGTCGATGAACGGCGAGGACCTGGACGAGGTCATCGACCGCTACACGGCCAAGACGGCGCACGTCCAGATCGCGGACAACCCCGGCCGCGGCGCCCCCGGCACCGGCGAGCTGGACTTCGACGCCCTGCTCGACCGCCTGAAGAAGGCCGGCTACGACGGCTGGATCGGCCTGGAGTACAAGCCGGGCGACACCCCGAGTGCTTCGTCGTTCGCCTGGCTGCCGGCCCCGCTGCGCGCAGCCCAGTAACCGGGTCCGCCGCTCGCTGTCCCCTGTTTTTGAGTGTGAAAGAGGTTATTTCGATGAGCAATCTGCCCAAGATCGCGTGGATCGGCCTGGGCATCATGGGCTCCCCCATGGCCGAGAACCTGATCAAGGCCGGTTACGCGGTCACCGGCTACACCCTCGAGGCCGACAAACTGGAGCGCCTGGCCAAGAACGGCGGCACGGCGGCCGGTTCGATCGCCGAGGCCGTCGCCGACGCCGACGTCGTCATCACCATGGTCCCCGCCTCCCCGCACGTCGAGGCCATCGCCTACGGCCCCGACGGCATCCTGGACAACGCCAAGGCCGGCGCGCTGCTGATCGACATGTCCTCGATCACCCCGCAGACCTCCATCGACCTGGCCAAGGCCGCGGGCGACAAGGGCATCCGCGTCCTGGACGCCCCCGTCTCCGGCGGCGAGGCCGGCGCCGTCGAAGCCGTCCTGTCGATCATGGCCGGCGGCGAACAGGCCGACTTCGACGCCGCCCGCCCCATCCTGGAGGCCCTGGGCAAGACCATCGTGCTGTGCGGCCCGCACGGCTCCGGCCAGACCGTCAAGGCCGCCAACCAGCTCATCGTCGCCGTCAACATCCAGGCGTGTGCCGAAGCCGTCGTCTTCCTGGAGAAGTCCGGCGTCGACCTCGCCGCCGCCCTCGACGTCCTCAATGGCGGCCTGGCCGGCTCCACCGTCCTGACCCGCAAGAAGGACAACTTCCTCACCCGCGACTTCAAGCCCGGCTTCCGCATCGACCTGCACCACAAGGACATGGGCATCGTCACCGACGCCGCCCGCACCGTCGGCGCCGCCCTGCCCGTCGGCGCGGTCGTCGCCAACCTGGTCGCCTCCCTGCGCGCCCAGGGCGACGGCGGCCTCGACCACTCCGCCCTCCTCCGCGGCGTCGAACGCCTCTCCGGCCACAACATCGAAGGCTGATACCGGCCCGGGGCCTTACTTTCTCAGGCCCCGACCCCAAGTTTCCGGGCGGCGGCCGCGCCGACACCTGTCCTGTCGCGCCCAGGCGCGGCCGTCGCCCGGAACACCCACCCCGAGCCTCCCCCGGCTCCCCGCACCGCGTTTCCATTGGCACAGCATTTCAACAAACTGTTGACGTTTGGTCGGAGCAGTTCTTACGCTCCGACATGCGGAAGCCAATTCCGCGCTCTCGTACGGAAGGTCACCATGTCGAAGCCCACGCTGACGACCGAGTCCGGCGCCCCGGTCGCCGACAACCAGAACTCCGCCACCGCCGGCGTCGGCGGCCCGATCATCCTCCAGGACCAGCACCTGCTGGAGAAGCTCGCGCGGTTCAACCGCGAGCGCATCCCGGAGCGCGTCGTGCACGCCCGGGGCTCCGGCGCGTACGGCTACTTCGAGGTGACCGACGACGTCACGGCCTACACCCGCGCCGACTTCCTGAACACCGTCGGCAAGCGCACCGAGACGTTCCTGCGCTTCTCGACCGTCGCCGACAACCTGGGCGGCCCGGACGCGGCCCGCGACCCGCGCGGCTTCGCCCTGAAGTTCTACACCGAAGAGGGCAACTACGACCTCGTCGGCAACAACACCCCGGTGTTCTTCATCAAGGACCCGATCAAGTTCCCCGACTTCATCCACTCGCAGAAGCGCGACCCCTTCACGGGCAAGCAGGAGGCGGACAACGTCTGGGACTTCTGGGCACACGCCCCCGAGGCCACCCACCAGATCACCTGGCTGATGGGCGACCGCGGCATCCCGGCCTCCTACCGCCACATGAACGGCTACGGCTCGCACACCTACCAGTGGACGAACGCCGAGGGCGAGTCCTTCTTCGTCAAGTACCACTTCAAGACGAACCAGGGCATCCGCTGCCTGAGCAGCGAGCAGGGCGCCGAGCTGGCGGGCAAGGACCCCAACTCGCACCAGACCGACCTGCTCCAGTCCATCGAGCGGGGCGTGTACCCCTCCTGGACGCTGTATGTGCAGATCATGCCGGCGGCCGAGGCGGCGAACTACCGCTTCAACCCGTTCGACCTGACCAAGGTGTGGCCGCACGCCGACTACCCGCTCCAGCGGGTCGGCCGCCTCGTCCTGGACCGCAACCCCGACAACGTCTTCGCCGAGGTCGAGCAGTCCGCCTTCTCGCCGAACAACTTCGTGCCCGGCATCGGCCCGTCCCCGGACAAGATGCTCCAGGGCCGGCTGTTCGCCTACGCCGACGCGCACCGCTACCGCCTGGGCGTCAACCACACCCAGCTGCCGGTGAACGCCCCCAAGGCGACCAAGGCCAACAACTACGGCCGGGACGGCCTCATGGCCACCAACGGCTACGACCGGCACGCCAAGAACTACGAGCCGAACTCCTACGACGGCCCGGCGCAGACCAACGAGGCGCTCTCCGCCCCGCTGGCGATCTCCGGCTACACCGGCACCCACGAGGCCCCGGCGCACACCAAGGACGACGACTTCTTCCAGGCCGGTGAGCTCTACCGCCTGATGTCCGACGACGAGAAGAAGCGTCTGGTGGAGAACATCGCCGGCGGTCTGTCCCAGGTCGGCCGCGACGATGTGATCGAGAAGAACCTCGCCCACTTCCACGCCGCCGACCAGGACTACGGCAAGCGCGTCGAGGCGCGCGTCCGCGAGCTGCGCGAGGACTGACGGGAGGTCAGTTCCTTGCGCAACCGTACCGGCCGGCCCGTTGAGGGGTGGTCGGCCGGTACGGGGAGGCAGTACGGCGCTCCGCGGCGCCGGGGGGACAACCAGTGCGGTGGAAGTGCTCGCCCGATAGGGATGGGCGAGCCGCTCCCCCGCCGCGGAGCCGCCTCCTGCCTCGGGCCCACAGCTCGTCCTGTGGGCCCCCGGCTCCGTCCGGTGGTGCGATGTCCCGTCGCGCCCATCTCTCGTATCACCGGGCGGGAACCACCCACGAGGGGCCCGGAAGCCGTACGGTCACGGTTCCGGGCCCTTCGTGCGCGCCCCGCCGGCCCTCATCATGTGCGCCCCGCCCGCCCCCTTCGTCAGCGCCCCGCCCGTCCCCTTCGTCAGCGCCCCGCCCGCCCTCCCCAAGCGATGATCCTGCGGGCCGCGCGGGGCTCTCGGCTTATTCGGGCCCCCGGCCGCCGGTTTGGGGGGACGATGGTTGCCAGTGGCAGCACCGTCCCGCTGCCGACCGACCTGCCAGGAGCACATATGGCCGACAGCGTGCCGGTGCGGTGCCCTACGTGCCGCCGCGAGAACGCCTTCACCCCGCCCACCTTCCCCTGCGCCTGCGGCGCGCCGCTGACCCTGCCCGTGCTGCGCGGCGGGGTCCCCGTCGAGATACTCCACCGCACCTGGCAGGCCTCGTGGGTGGAGGTGCGCTGCGAGGTGTGCGGACGGCAGGACCAGTGGCCGGCGCCGGAGACCGGCTGCTCCTGCGGCACGGTGGTGCGGATCCCGGTGGTGCCCGCGCCCGCCCCCTCGCCGGCCGATCCTCCCCCAGCCTCCGGCTCGGGGTACCCCCAGCCCGGCGCGCCCGCCGCCCGCCCTCCGGCCGGCCCCGGCCCGCGCCCCGCCGTGCAGCGGCCCGTCTTCCGCCCCGTCACCATCCGTACGGCCCGGGACTGTGTGACCGCCGCCGCGCAGTATCTGAAGTGGCTGGGTTTCACGGATGTCATCCGCACGCAGGAGCGCACCGCCTCGGGCGTGGATCTGCGGGGCGGCGGGGTGGTGGCCCAGATCGATCCGACGACCCGGTCCACCCGGCTGCGCGATATCGAATGCCTGTGGCTCAACGGCCTGACCGATGCGGCCCTCCCGGTGTTCTTCTCGCTGGCCGGCTACGCCCGCGACGCCCGTGCCCGCGCCGATGATCTCCACCTGCCGCTGTTCGTGATGGACCTCACCGGCACCCCGCAGCCCGTCAACGACCCCGCCGACGAGTTGATCAAGTACGGGGCGACGGGACGGTGAGCGGCGCGGTGAGGATCCGCATCCCGGCCGCGTCCGAACTGGCCGCGCTGCAAGAGATCGAACGGGCCGCGGGCGAAGCCTTCCGCGCGCTCGGCATGGCGCCGGTCGCCGACGACGATCCGCCGGGCGTCGGCGAACTGCTCCGCTACCGGGCGGCGGGGCGGCTGCTGGCCGCGTACGGGGAATCCGGGCCGGGCGGGCCGCCGGTCGGCTATCTGTTCTGGGAGCCGGTCGACGGCTGTGTCCACATCGAGCAGGTGTCCGTCCATCCGGACCATGCCCGGCGGGGTATCGGGCGGGCCCTGATCGACCGGGCCGAGGGCGAGGGGCGGGGTGCGGCGGCGCTGACCCTGACGACGTTCGCCGAGGTGCCGTGGAACGCCCCCTACTACATGCGGCTCGGGTTCCGGGTGCTCGCCGACGGCGAACTCACCCCAGGGCTCCGGGAGATCCGCGCCGAGGAGGCGCGACGGGGGCTGGACCGCTGGCCGCGGGTGGGGATGCGGCGGCCGCGCACCGCCGGGGCGGACGGGCGATAATGCGGAGATGATCGACGCGAGGACGCTGCGGACCCTCTGTCTGGGCTTCAACGGCGCCACCGAGGAATTCCCGTTCCCCCGGCACCCGGACGTGTCGACGTTCAAGGTCGGCGGCAAGATCTTCGCGCTGACGACGCTGGCGGCCAGCCCGCTCACGGTGAGCCTCAAGTGCGACCCGGAGCTGGCCGAGCGGCTGCGTGCGGAGCATCCCGAGGTGGTGCCGGGCTACCACCTCAACAAGCGGCACTGGAACACCGTTTCGCTGGTCGGCGGCCTCCCCGACCGGCTGGTCCGCGACATGATCGAGGACTCCTACGACCTGATCGTGGCCTCCCTGCCGCGCGCCCAGCAGCTGCTTCTGGACTGGCCGGGGGTACGCGAGCAGTGAGGGCCCCTCGGCGCACCGCGCGGTGCGCCGAGGGGCCCACGGTGCCGGGCGGTAACCGCCTTACAGCACGCCGCCCCGCGCGGTGGCGGGGGCGAGGGTGTTGAGCGTGCCGTCCACGCTGCCGTTGCCGGCGTACTCGGCGGTGTAGCCGCCCAGCAGCGTCGTGGCGGGGTTCACCGAATGCTCCGCGTCACACGCGGCCCGGCCGGCGGTGTTCGTTCTGGCCACGCACAGCACGTTGCCGGCGCCGTCCTTGAACGTGATGGTGGCGTTCCAGATGGCGTCCTGGGGGCCGTTGTCACGGTCCCGGACCAGGGTGGCGTTCAGATGGCCGAGCCGGGCCTTGAGCGGCGAGAGGTGGGTGAGTCCCGCGCGGCCCGCGGTCAGCTTGGTGCCCATTTCGGGCACCTTACGGGCCGGGCCGCACAGACCGCGTGTCCAGTCGAAGTAGGCACCCGGGGCGCAGTTCACATGCTCCCGCGAGACCGCCCGGCCGCTGGTGGACGGGTGGCAGCGGTAGAAGGCAGCGGCGTCGTCGGCGTCGATCGCCAGCCGGTCGCCGGGCCGGTGGGGGTCGGCCTGGTGGCCGGGACCGCTCGGGCAGCCCGCGGTGTAGACCTCGGTGTTGTAACCGCCGTACTGATCGGGACCGACGGCGGAGGCGGGGGCCGCGAAGGCTCCCAGGGAAGCAACCACGGCAGCCGCTGCGGTCGCCCAACGAGCAATACGCGTCATGGAGTTCCGTTCTCTTCGTGGGGGCGGGGAAAGGGGGCAGCGATGGCGCGATACGGCCTGGCCCTTGGCCTGAATCCTGTCATGATCGCGCCGTCCGCACCCTATGGGGGTACGCGCCGCACCCGTGCCCTGTACGAACGAAACAAGCCAGTGAGTCGTCCGACGAAACAAGCCGGTCGGGCCGTCTAGGGCGCTTCTGACGGATCTCCGTGGAGGAAGGAGCGGCGCCTGGTGCGTGCGATCGCAAGGCGCCGGGATGTCTTCATAGCGGAGCTATGGGGACATTTCGGCAACGCCGCGAGCGTGCGTGCCAGGCGCCGCGACGCCGCGGAGATCCGTCAGAAGCGCCCTAGCGCACCGCCCCCGGCCCCTTCGCCAGCCGTTCGCGCAGCTCCACCTTGCGGACCTTGCCGCTGACCGTCATCGGGAACTCCTCGACGATCTCCAGATAGCGCGGCACCTTGTAGTGCGCGAGGCGGGAGCGGCAGTAGCGGGCCAACTCGTCGCGGGTGAGGGGGTTTTCGGGGTCGCGCAGGATGACGCAGGCGGCGATCTCCTCGCCGTACTTCTCGTCGGGTACGCCGACGACCTGGACGTCGGCGATCTTGGGGTGGGAGTAGAGGAACTCCTCGATCTCCCGCGGGTACACGTTCTCCCCACCGCGGATGATCATGTCCTTGATGCGGCCGACGATCCGTACGTACCCGTCGTCGTTCATCACCGCGAGGTCGCCCGTGTGCATCCAGCGGGCGGCGTCGATGACCTCGGCGGTGCGCTCGGGCTCCTCCCAGTAGCCGAGCATCACGCTGTAGCCGCGGGTGCACAGTTCGCCGGGCGTGCCGCGCGGCACGGTCACCCCGTTCGCCGGGTCGACGACCTTGACCTCGATGTGCGGCAGCACCCGGCCGACCGTCGCGGTGCGGTGTTCCAGGTCGTCGTCCCGGCGGGTCTGGGTGGAGACCGGCGAGGTCTCGGTCATGCCGTAACAGATGGACACCTCGGCCATGTGCATCTCGGCGACCACCCGCTTCATCACCTCCTCGGGGCACGGCGAGCCGGCCATGATGCCCGTACGGAGCGAGGAGAGGTCGTAGGCGGCGAAGTCGGGGTGGTTCAGCTCGGCGATGAACATGGTCGGCACGCCGTAGAGGGAGGTGCAGCGCTCGTCCTGCACCGCCCGCAGGGTGGCGGCGGCGTCGAAGGACGGGCCGGGGATGACGATGCAGGCGCCGTGCGAGGTGGCGCCCAGGTTGCCCATCACCATGCCGAAGCAGTGGTAGAAGGGCACCGGAAGACAGACCCGGTCGTGTTCGGTGTAGCCGATCGTCTCGCCCACCCAGTAGCCGTTGTTGAGGATGTTGTGGTGGGAGAGGGTGGCGCCCTTGGGGAAGCCGGTGGTGCCGGAGGTGTACTGGATGTTGACGGGGTCGTCCGCGGTCAGCGCCTTCTCGCAGGCGGCGAGCCGGGCGGCCGGGACGGTGGCGCCGGCGGCCAGCAGCCCGCCCCAGGAGGCCGCATCGCCGATGTAGACCACCTCGCGCAGCGCCGGGCTCTCGCCCCGCACCTGTTCGACCATCCGGCGGTAGTCGCTGGTCTTGTGCTGCACGGCGGAGACCAGCACGCCGATCCCGGCCTGGCGCAGCACATACGCCAACTCGTGTACCCGGTATGCCGGGTTGACGTTGACGAGGATGGCGCCGATCCGGGCCGTCGCGTACTGGACGAGCACCCACTCGGCGCAGTTGGGCGACCAGATACCGACCCGGTCGCCCTTGCCGACCCCCTTGGCGAGCAGCCCGAGCGCCACCTCGTCGACCGCGCGGCCCAGCTCCCGGTACGTCCAGCGGCGGCCCGTCGCCGCCTCGACCAGCGCCTCGCGGGCGCCGAAGCGGTCGATGCTGCGGGCCAGATCGGATCCGATGGTGTGCCCCAGCAGCGGCCGCCCGGCCGCTCCGCTGGTGTACGACAGCTCCTGCTCACCGCTCATCGGTGGCTCTCCTCGCGGTAGTCGGCCTGGGCGGTTCGGCGAACCAGGGGGCCGATCCTTCCACGGACGACCGGCCCGCGCCGTGCACCTGGTCGGCGCCGCAGCCCTCAGTTGACGCCGCGGTCGCGGCCGGACCAGTACGGCCGGCGGAGCTTGAACTTCTGGATCTTGCCGGTGGCCGTGCGGGGGATGGCGTCGCGGAACTCCACCGAGGTGGGGGCCTTGTAGCCGGCCATGCGCTGCTTGCAGTGCGCGATGATGCCGGACTCGTCGGCGGTCGCTCCCTCGGCGAGGACGACCAGGGCCTTGATCGTCTCGCCCCACTTCTCGTGCGGTACGCCGATGACGGCGACCTCGGCGACCGCGGGGTGGCTGAAGATGGTGTCCTCCACCTCGATGGACGAGACGTTCTCGCCGCCGGTGATGATGACGTCCTTCTTCCGGTCGGAGATGGTCAGATGGCCGTCGGCGGGGTCGAGGGTGCCGCCGTCGCCGGTGTGGAACCAGCCGTCCTCCAGGACGTCCGCGGTCTCCTCGGGCTTGTCCCAGTACCCGCCCAGCACGGTGTTGGAGCGGGCCAGGACCTCGCCGGAGTCGGACACCCTCAGCTGGACGCCGAGCGCGGGCAGGCCCGCACGGGAGAGCTTGCGGGCCCGCTCCTCGGCGGGGAGGTGCAGGTCGGCGGGCCGGGTGCGGTTGAAGGTGAGCATCGGCGAGGTCTCCGTCAGACCGTAGAGCTGGGTGAACTCCCAGCCCAGCTCCTCCTCCACGCGCTGGATCGTCTTGGTCGGCGGCGGGGCGCCCGCGCAGACGATCCGCACCCGGTCGCGGCCGGGGATCTCGCCCTCCCAGGTCGCCGCCGCATCGAGCACCATGTTCCACACGGCCGGGGCGCCGCACATGAGGGTGACGCCGTGCTCCTCGACCCGTCGCAGGATCTCCGCGCCGTCGACCTTGCGCAGCACCACCTGCTTGACGCCCAGACCGGCCATCACATACGGCATTCCCCAGCCGTTGCAGTGGAACATCGGCAGGGTGTGCAGATAGACGTCGCGCTCCCAGACGCGGGTGTGCAGGCCGAAGGTCAGGCCGTTGACCCAGATGTTGCGGTGGGTCAGCTGCACGCCCTTGGGGCGGGCGGTGGTGCCCGACGTGTAGTTGATCGTCGCGGTGGCGTCCTCGTCCGGGTGCGACCACGGGCGGGGCGCGGTGCCGAAGCGCATCAGCTCGGTGTCGGTCTGCTCGCCGAGGACGAAGCGGTGGCGCACGGTGACGCCGGACAGTGCGTCGTCCAGCTCCGGGTCGACGAGGAGGACCGAGGATCCGCTCTGCCGGACCACGTAGTCGACTTCGTCGGGCTTGAGGCGGAAGTTCACCGGGACGCAGATGCGGCCGCTCATCGGCACCGCGAACAGCAGCTCCAGCAGCCGTGCGGAGTTGTGCGAGGCGACCGCCACCCGCTCGCCCTCACCGACGCCGAGGGCATCAAGCCCCGCCTGCCAGGCCCGGACGCGTTCGGCGAACCGCCCGTAGGTCGACTCGGGCACCGGCGGGGCGGGCTGGTGCGGCTCGTCGACCACGGCCGGGCCGTCGCCGAACCCCAGCTCGGCCCGGTCGAGGAAATCCGCGATGGTCATCGGTGTCCGCATGCTGCGCTCTCCTTGATCCGGAACAACTCGTCTTCAGGGGAGTTTGGCGGTTGCGGTGACTGGTCGGGGCGCGAAGCGCCGGATTGCGCGCCCGGATCGCGCGCGCCCCGCGCTACTTGTCGGCGGTCAGCGTGCCCGCCGCGCCCCAGCTGTCGGTTGGCACCTCGTGGATCCACACCTGCACGCTCTCGGCGGGAATCCGGTACGCGTCCACGAACGCGTCGGTGATCTGCTTGACCAGCTCCCGCTTGAGCTCGACGCTGCGCGGGCCCTGCTGGACGGTGACGACGGGCATGACTGAACTCCTCTGTCTGCGGCGGCCGTCCGGGCGTGTTCCGGGCGGCTCACCGGCGTGGGATCAGTCCATCGCGTACGGGGCGCGGGACCAAGAAGCGATCCGTGCACGCAGCGATCACCGATCGAGATCGGTGGCCGCCGCGCAGGCGCGCAGCAGCAGCTCGACGCCGGGCCGGGGGTACCCCCGGCCGGAAGCTGGGGAAGGGTCGGTGCGGTGGACGGCGAGGTAGGTGGTCAGTTCCATGCCCGGGTTGCGGAAGGGGAGATAGGCGACCCTGGGGGTGCTCAGCCGTTCGGCGTGGGCGGCGTAGACGACGGTCCACAGGGCGTCGGCCGGGCCGCAGGCGCCGATGGCGGCCAGGGTGTTGTCCAGGGTGCCGGGGCGGGGGCCGGGTACGGGGGTGAAACCGGCGTCGTGGCAGGCGGCCAGGACCAGGTCGACCAGGGGGCGGTTGGTACGGCGTTCGGTCAGGATCAGGGGGACCTCGGCCAGGTCGGCCAGCGCGATGGTGCCGGGCGAGGCGGCGAGGGCGTGGCGGGCCGGGACGGCGGCCACCAGGGGGTCCTGCCACAGCGGGACGAAGCTGAGGGCCTCGCGTCCGTCCCCGCGCGTCGTACGGGCGTGGGCGGGGCCGCCGTCGTCCGCGTCGCCCCGGACGAACGCCGCGTCCAGCTCGCCGGCCGCGACCTGCTCCAGGCGTTCGGGGGCCGGGGCGGCGACCAGTTCCACGCCGGTCCCGGGCGCGAGCTGGGCCAGGGCTTCCAGCATCCGGTCCAGGTGGGCGCCCATGCCGGTGCTGGTCCCGACCCGCAGCACGCCCGCGCGGGTGGCGGCCAGGTCGGCGACGACCGCACGGGCGCGTTCCTCGGCGGCGAGCAGCGCTTGTGCCTCGGGCAGGAACCGCTCGCCCAGCGGCGTCAGCCGCACCTGGCGCGCGGACCGGTCGAACAGTTCGGCCTTCAACTCCCGTTCCAGTCGCCGCACTTGCTGACTCACCGCGGACTGCACGATGTGCAGCCGCTCCGCCGCCCGCCCGAAGTGCAGCTCCTGCGCGACCATGACGAAATACCGCACCTGCCGGAGCTCCATGCGCTCCCCCGTTCCCGCGGCCTCTGCCGCGTCAACATCATCCACCCCACCAACCTCAGTAGTCCTCCCCCGTGAACGGCAGCCACTCCGTCTCCAGCGCCGCGTCCAGGCGGCGGGCGGCGCCCGGGGTGTGCGCGGTGGCCAGGCCGTCGCGTACGAGGGGGCTCAGGCGGGCGCCGCCCAGGTAGCAGGCGGCCAGGTCGCGGGCGTCCAGGGTGAGGTCGGGGGCGGCGGTGGTGGGGGTGCAGGCAGCGCCGTCGGGGCCGGCGGTCAGGCGGAACCGCCGTGCGTGGGTGGGGAGCCGGTCGTCGCGGACATCGAGGACGAGGTCGACGGGGGCCGCCCAGGAGCGGGCGGTGAGAGCGGCGGGGAGGTCGGTCAGCCGCAGCCAGAGGCTGGGAACGGTGCCGGTGACGCGTACCTGGTCGCGGTCGGCGGCCAGTTGGAGGAGCGGGTCGTCGGCCGGGCGGGCGCCGGCCCGTACGGTGCCCGTCAGGTCGATGGAGGCGAGGTAGGACCACAGCGCGGCGGCGGCCGGTGCGCCGTCCGCCTCCAGTTCGCGGACCTGGACCGCACCGGGCGCGCCGCCGCCTTCCTCGCCGCCGCGGGTGCGGTAGACGGCGTAGCCGCCGGGGGTCTCGCCGGGGGCGCCGAGCACCACGACCCGGGTGGGGCCGAACTCGTCGGCGCCGGCGTCGGCGGTCTCCAGCCGCAGCGTCTCGAAGCGCCATCGGCGTTCGGTGCGGCGGAAGCGTCCGGCGCGGCGCGTGCGGCTCTCCTCGTAGAGCGGGGTGAGCAGGGCGGGCGCCGCGGCCGGGTCGATCAGCCGCAGGGGGCGGGGGTCGGGGGCGATGCGCAGGTCCAGCGGCCGGGTGGCGTCGATCTCGATGCGGTCGGTCTCGGTGGCGGGCGCGAAGCCGTAGCGGCCGTAGATCGCGCTCTGCGACGCCCAGAGGGCGGCCAGTGGCATTCCGGCGGCGGCGCAGCGGGGCCACAGGGCGTCCAGCATCGCGGTCAGCAGGCCGCGGCGCCGGTGGGTGGGGGCGACCGAGACGAAGTCCAGTGCGGCGCAGGGGAGTTCGCCGCCGGGGACGGACAGCTCGTGGTGGTGCGCGGCGGCCAGGCCGACCAGTCTGCCGTCCTCGTACGCGCCGACGCGGATGCAGCTCGCGAGCAGCTCGCGGTGGTAGTAGCGGGTCGGGGCCGCGGGGGCGAGGTGGTGGACGAGGTGGATCAGGTCGAGGGCCTGGTCGAGATGGTCCTCGGGGATGTCCCGGATGGCGGTCGTCGTAATCACCGGGGGACGCTAACGCGGGCCTACCGGGGTCGCATCCCCATTTTCCGGGGCCGGTTCCGGGGCCGGTTCCGGGCCGGTCCGGGCCGTCATCGGGAGCCTGCCCGGAAACCTGTCCGGGCGCGGCATCCCCCACGGATGCCGCGCCCGCTTACGGGACCGGCGGTGTCAGGGGCGCCGGTCCCGGGCCATGAGGCCCGCCGTCAGGCCACCGAACCGATCTGGCCCACCGGGCGGGTCACGTCGTGGTGGATGGGGGTGTGGGCGCCCGTCAGCGGGGTGCCGGTGCCGCCGCGGCGGTTGGCGACGATTTCCGCGGCGATGGACAGGGCGGTCTCCTCGGGGGTGCGGGCCCCGAGGTCGAGACCGATCGGGGAGCGCAGCCGGTTGAGTTCGAGCTCGGTGAGGCCCACCTCGCGCAGCCGCTGCTGACGGTCGAGGTGGGTGCGGCGCGAGCCCATGGCGCCGACGTAGGCGACCGGAAGCTTGAGGGCGCGCTCCAGCAGGGGGACGTCGAACTTGGCGTCGTGGGTCAGCACGCACAGGACGGTGCGCCCGTCCAGCTCCTGGGAGTCGAGGTAGCGGTGCGGCCAGTCCACGACGATCTCGTCGGCGTCGGGGAAGCGGGCCCTGGTGGCGAAGACGGGGCGGGCGTCGCAGACGGTGACCCGATAGCCGAGGAATTTTCCGACCTTCACCAGCGCGGAGGCGAAGTCGATGGCGCCGAAGACGATCATGCGGGGGGCGGGTACGGAGGATTCGACGAGGAGGACGACGGGGCGGCCGCACTGCGCACCCTCGGCGCCGATCTCCAGCGTCGTCGTGCGCCCGGCGTCCAGCAGGGCGCGGGTCTCCTCGACCGCCGTGCGGTCCAGGGCGGGGTGCCCGCCCAGGGTGCCGGTGTGGCTGCCGTCGGGGCGGACGAGCAGGGCGCGGCCGACCAGTTCGGCCGGGCCCTCGATGATCCGCGCGACCGCCGCCGCCTCTCCTTGGGCGGCGGCGGCCAGCGCGGCGGCGAGCGTCTCGGCAGTGCTGTCCACCGGGGTGCCCGTGGACCCACTGTCGGCGGCGGGTCCACGGCCGCTCGCCCGTACCGGGGTGATGAGGATGTCGATGATGCCGCCGCAGGTCAGGCCCACGGCGAAGGCGTCCTCATCGCTGTAGCCGAAGCGTTCGAGGACCGGCTTTCCGGTCTTGAGCGCCTCCTGGCACAGTTCGTAGACGGCCCCCTCCACACATCCGCCGGAGACCGACCCGATCGCCGTACCGTCGGTGTCGACGGCGAGGGCGGCCCCGGGCTGACGGGGGGCGCTCCCGTTGGTGGCCACGACCGTGGCCACCGCGAAGTCGCGGCCCTGCCCGACCCACCGGTGCAGCTCTTCGGCGATGTCCAGCATGTCGGTCTCCTTACGGATGGGGAGAGGGCGGGCGGTTATTTGACGCCCAGCCACTGCTCGATCGGATGGAGCGAGAAGTAGACGAGGAAGATGCCGGTCAGCACCCACATGAACGGGCCGATCTCGCGCCACTTGCCCTGGGCCGCCTTGATGGCGGTGTAGGCGATGACGCCGGCGCCGACGCCGGTGGTGATCTGGTAGGTGAACGGCATCAGGCCCACGGTCAGGAAGACCGGGATGGACACGGAGCGGTCGCTCCAGTCCACGTGGGCGGCGGCGCTCATCATCATCGAGCCGATGACGACCAGCGCGGCCGCGGCCACCTGGGCCGGGACGAGCTGGGTGAGCGGGGTGAAGAACAGACAGGCCGCGAAGAACAGGCCGGTGACCACCGACGACAGGCCCGTACGGGCTCCCTCGCCGACGCCGCTCGCCGACTCGATGAACACGGTCTGCCCGGAGGAGCCGGTCAGACCGCCGATCGCGCCGCCGGCGCCGTCGACGAACAGGGCCTTGGACAGGCCCGGCATCCGGCCCTTGTCGTCGGCCAGCTTGGCCTCGGTGCCGACGCCGATGATGGTGGCCATGGCGTCGAAGAAGCCGGCCAGCACCAGCGTGAAGACGATCATGCCGACGCTGAGCGCGCCGATCTTGTCCCAGCCGCCGAACTGGACATGGCCGAAGAGGCCGAAGTCGGGCATCGAGACGGCGCTGCCGTGCAGCGCGGGCGGGGCACCGCCCCAGTCCTTGTCGGTCAGTCCGCCGAACTTGGTGGCGGCGATGGACACGACCGATCCGGCGACGATTCCGATCAGGATGGCGCCGGGGACCTTACGGGCCTGCAGCACGAAGATCAGCAGCAGGGTGAAACAGAAGAACAGAACGGGCCAGCCGGAGAGTTCGCCGGTGAGGCCAAGGGTCACGGGCGTGCCCTTGCCCGGGCCCACGAAACCGGCCTTCACCAGGCCGATCAGGGCGACGAACATGCCGATGCCCATGGTGATGGCGTGCTTGAGCGGCAGCGGGATGGCGTTCATGACCATCTCGCGCAGACCGGTGACCACCAGCAGGCAGATCACCACGCCGTACATGACACACATGCCCATGGCCTGCGGCCACGTCATGTTGGGGACCACCTGGGTGGTCAGGGCCGCCGAGACGTTGAGTCCGGCCGCCAGGGCCAGCGGCACCTTGCCGATGAAGCCCATCAGCAAGGTGCTGATCGCCGCGGCGAACGCGGTGGCGGTGACCAGCGCGGGCTGGGCGAGGGTGTGGTGCTTGACGTCCCCCACCGACCCCAGGATCACGGGGTTGAGCAGGAGGATGTAGCACATTGCCATGAAGGTGGTGATGCCTCCGCGCAGTTCTCGCGCGATGCTCGACCCTCGGGCGGATATGTGGAAATACCGGTCGAGCCAAGAACGGCCGGCGGGCTGACGCGAGCCCTCGCCCGCGTCTTCCGCCACCGTCTGTGGCTCGGTGGACTGCTGGGTCATGGTGCCTGACTCCCAAGGTTCACAGGGGCACCCGCATCGACTGCGGGATTTGGGACGAAACTTCGGCTGCACGACCCGGGGGACGGCCCGAGACGAACGTTGGGTACTGACCCGGCTCGGGGAGTGCCGGGCAGCGACTGCGTGGTGCGCGTGGAACAGGTGGAACAGGTGGTGCGGGTGGTGCGGGTGGTGCTGGTTGGAACCGGGCGGTGCGCGGAGGAGGACGGACAGGGACACCCCTGGGCACGCACCGCCCGGAACCGGTGTCCGGGGACTGGGCCCCGGACGGCTTTATGTGCCGGTGAGGTGCTCGGGGCGTACCGGCGTCTTGTTGAGCTCCAGCCCGGTCGCGTTCCGGATCGCCGCGAGGACGGCCGGAGTGGACGACAGGGTCGGGGCCTCGCCGATGCCGCGCAGCCCGTAGGGGGCGTGCTCATCGGCGAGTTCGAGCACATCGACCGGGATGGTCGGGGTGTCGAGGATCGTGGGGATGAGGTAGTCCGTGAAGGAGGGGTTACGCACCTTCGCGGTCTTGGGGTCGACGATGATCTCCTCCATGACCGCCACGCCCAGGCCCTGGGTGGTACCACCCTGGATCTGGCCGACGACGGACAGCGGGTTGAGCGCCTTGCCGACGTCCTGGGCGACGGCCAGCTCGATGACCTTGACCAGGCCGAGCTCGGTGTCCACCTCCACGACCGCGCGGTGGGCGGCGAAGGAGTACTGGACGTGGCCGAAGCCCTGGCCGGTCTTCAGGTCGAACGCCTCGGTGGGCCGGTGCCGGAACTCCAGCTCCAGGTCGACCGCCTCGCCTTCGAGGACGTCCGCCAGATCGGCCAGGACCTCCCCGGCGTCGGTGACGACCTTGCCGCCCTCCAGCAGGAGTTCGGCGGTGGCCCATGCGGGGTGGTACGTACCGAACTTGCGGCGGCCGATGTCCAGGACCTTCTCGCGGACGTTCTCGCAGGTGTTCTTCACCGCGCCGCCGGTCATGTAGGTCTGCCGGGAGGCGGAGGTGGAGCCGGCGGAACCGACCTGGGTGTCGGCGGGGTGGATGGTGACCTGCTCGACGCCCAGTTCGGTACGGGCGATCTGGGCGTGGACGGTGACGCCGCCCTGGCCGACCTCCGCCATCGCGGTGTGGACGGTGGCGACGGCCTCGCCGCCGACGACCTCCATGCGCACCCGGGCGGTGGAGTAGTCGTCGAAGCCCTCGGAGAAGCCGACGTTCTTGATGCCGACGGCGTAGCCGATACCGCGGACGACGCCCTCGCCGTGGGTGGTGTTGGACAGGCCGCCGGGCAGGGCACGCACATCGGCGCCCTCGCCGGCCGCCAGCCACTGCTGCTCCGGGGGAAGCGGCATCGCCTTGATGCGCCGGAGCAGTTCGGCCACCGGGGCCGGCGAGTCGACGGGCTGGCCGGTGGGCATGATCGTGCCCTGTTCCATGGCGTTGAGCTGCCGGAACTCGACCGGGTCCATGCCCAGCTTCTTGGCCAGCTTGTCCATCTGCGCCTCGTAGGCGAAGCACGCCTGGACCGCCCCGAAGCCGCGCATCGCGCCGCAGGGAGGGTTGTTGGAGTACAGCGCGATGGCCTCGATCTCGACGTCGTCGACGACGTACGGGCCGACGCTCAGCGAGGAGGCGTTGCCGACGACGGCCGGGGAGGCGGAGGCGTAGGCGCCGCCGTCCAGCACGATGCGGCACTTGAGGTGGGTGAGCTTGCCGTCCTTGGTGGCGCCGTGCTCGTACCAGAGCTTCGCCGGGTGCCGGTGGACGTGCCCGAAGAAGGACTCGAACCGGTTGTAGACGATCTTGACGGGCTTGCCGGTACGCAGCGCCAGGAGGCTGGCGTGGATCTGCATCGAGATGTCCTCGCGGCCGCCGAAGGCACCGCCGACGCCGGAGAGCGTCATGCGGACCTTCTCCTCGGGCAGGCCGAGGACCGGGGCGATCTGCTTGAGGTCCGAGTGCAGCCACTGGGTGGCGACGTACAGGTCGACGCCGCCGTCCTCGCCGGGCACCGCGAGGCCGGACTCCGGGCCGAGGAAGGCCTGGTCCTGCATGCCGAAGACGTACTCGCCGGAGACGATGACATCGGCCTTCTTGGCGGCCTCGTCGGCGTTGCCGCGGATGATCGGCTGGCGGTGGACGATGTTGGGGTGCGGGACGTGGCCCGAGTGGTGGTCGTCGCGGCCTTCGTGGACCAGGATCGCGTCCTCGGCGAGGGCGGACGCCTCGTCGGTGATGACCGGGAGTTCCTTGTACTCGATCTTGATCTTGGCCGCGGCGCGGCGGGCTGTCTCCGGGTGGTCGGCCGCGACCAGGGCGACCGGCTCGCCGTGGTGACGTACCTTGCCGTGCGCGAGAACCGGCGTGTCCTGGATCTCCAGGCCGTAGTTCTTCACGTCGGTGGGCAGGTCGTCGTAGGTCAGCACGGCGTAGACACCGGACTGGGCCAGCGCCTCGGAGGTGTCGATGGAGACGATCTCGGCGTGCGCGACGGTGGAGCGGAGCGTGAAGCCCCACAGCATGTCCTCGTGCCACATGTCCGAGGAGTAGGCGAACTCACCGGTCACCTTGAGGGTGCCGTCGGGGCGGAGCGTCGAGGCGCCGATACCGGCGTCCGTCTTGCCGCCCTGGGTGAGGTTGGTGGGTGTACGGGTGGCACCAGCCATGGTCAGGCCCCCTGTCCGGCGGTCCGGTTCTCGCCGCGGGCGGCCGCCAGCCGGACCGCGTCGAGGATCTTCTCGTAGCCCGTGCAGCGGCACAGGTTGCCCGACAGCGCCTCACGGATGTCGGCGTCGGACGGGGAGTCGTTGCGCTCCAGCAGCTCATCGGCGGCGACCAGCAGACCCGGGGTGCAGAACCCGCACTGGACCGCGCCGGCGTCGATGAACGCCTGCTGGATCGGGGAGAGATCGGTGTTCTCACCGGTCTGCGAATCGGCTGCCCGCGAGCGGAGCTCGCTGTCAGACGGCTTCGACTGCCACTGCTGGGCGTCCTGGAGGCTCGTACCGCAGGCCCCCGAGGCACAACCGCCCTTCTCGGCGCGCTGCTTGGCGAAGTCCGCCAGTCCCTCGACGGTCACCACCTCGCGGCCCTCGACCTGGCCCGCGGCCACCAGACAGGAACAGACCGGCACACCGTCCAGACGGACCGTGCAGGAGCCGCATTCGCCCTGCTCGCAGGCGTTCTTGGAGCCCGGCAGGCCCATCCGCTCGCGCAGGACGTACAGCAGGCTCTCGCCTTCCCAGACGTCGTCGGCCTCTTGCTTGCGGCCGTTGACGGTGAATGTCACGCGCACTGTGCGCTCCTCTCGTTGCCGCGGTAGGACTCCCAGGTCCAGCCGAGGGTGCGGCGCGCCATGATCCCGACCGCGTGGCGGCGGTACTTGGCGCTGCCGCGCACATCGTCGATGGGGTTGCAGGCACCGGAGGCGAGCTGCGCGAACTGCTTGGCGACGGACGGCGGGATCGGGGCGCCCGAATCCCAGAAGCCGCCCTCCTCCAGGGCCGCGGCGAGGAAGACCTCGGCCTCCTTGGCGCGCACCGGGGTGGGCGCGGCCGAGCCGATGCCGGTGCGGACCGTACGGGTCTCGGGGTGCAGCGCGATACCGAACGCGCAGACCGCGATGACCATGGCGTTACGGGTGCCGACCTTGGAGAACTGCTGCGGGCCGTCGGCCTTGGGCAGATGCACCGAGCGGATCAGCTCGTCGGGCTCCAGGGCGTTGCGCTTGACGCCGAGGTAGAACTCGTCGATCGGGATCATGCGGACGCCGCGGGCGGCGGACTCGACCTCGACCTCGCAGCCGGAGGCGAGCAGCGCGGGGTGCGCGTCACCGGCCGGGGAGGCACAGCCCAGGTTGCCGCCGACGCCGCCGCGGTTGCGGATCTGCGGGGAGGCGACGGTGTGCGAGGCCAGGGCCAGGCCCGGCAGTTCGGCCCGCAGATTCTCCATGATCCGGGTGTAGGGAACGGAGGCGCCCAGTCGTACGGTCTTCTCGCCGACCTCCCACTCGCTCAGGTCAGCGATACGGTTCAGATCGAGCAGGTACTCCGGGCGGCGGTGGTCGAAGTTGATCTCGACCATCACGTCCGTGCCGCCCGCGATGGGCACAGCGGTGGGGAGCTCGGCCTTAGCGGCGAGCGCCTCCTCCCAGCTGGCGGGGCGAAGGAAGTCCATGGGTGGCCTCTTCTACGAAATCGGGTCATGCGCTGCTGACGGTCAGGACCGGGATCCTCGGTGCGGACCGGGGGTCCGTGGTTCCATCGAGCCTGTTCATGTCTTGTTAACGCGGTTGGAAGTAGTGAACGCGCAGGGCACCCACCCGGTGCAGTCACTGAAACCATGAAGCGGTTGGCTGGCCAAGCCACCCGTCTTGTAGATTCGAACGAAAGACGAGGCTCTGAAACCTCGCGGCATTCCACCGGCCACACAAGACAGCAAAGAACGGCGGGCGAGGTCATGCGGCTCCGCGCACTCCTGGAAACCGACACTCTGGGCCTTCGGCTGCTCGGAGGCGAGGACGAGCTGGACCGCACGGTACGGGGTGTGATGACCACCGACCTGCGCGACCCCAGCAGATATCTCTCCGGCGGCGAACTGGTCCTCACGGGCCTGGCCTGGCGCCGCGACCCCGAGGACTCCGAGCGGTTCGTCCGGATCCTGGCCTCCGCCGGGGTCGCCGGTCTGGCCGCCGGCGAGGCCGAGCTCGGGGCGGTGCCCGACGATCTGGTGGCGGCCTGTACACGGCACCGGCTGCCGCTGTTCTCGGTCGTCGAGGACGTCTCGTTCGCCTCCATCACCGAGTACGTCGTCCGCCAGGTCTCCAGCGAGCGGGCCGGCGACCTGGCCGCCGTGGTGGACCGGCACCGGCGGATGATGACGTCCGGGCCCGCGGGCGGCGGGCCTGAGGTGGTCCTGGACCTGCTGGGCTCGGATCTCGATCTGCGGGCGTGGGTGCTCTCCCCCACCGGCCGCCAGATCGCCGGATCGACGCTGGCGGACTCCGGCCCGCAGCTGCCCGCCGAGCTCGGCGCCCGGCTCGCCGGGGAGCATCTGGCGGCCTCCCGCAGCGGCCGCCGCGGTCCCCACCGCGTCACCCTCGCCGGGGCCACCTACTCGCTCTTCCCGATCCGCTCCGACGGCCGTGACCTGCGGGAAACGGTGCTCTCCGACTGGCTGCTGGCCGTCGAGGCGGACGCCGGCGACTGGCCCGAGGAGCGCCTGGACCTGCTCAACGGCGTCACCCAGCTGATCGCCGTGGAACGCGACCGGCGCGATGCGGCGCGCACGGTGCGCCGGCGGCTCGCCCAGGAGGTGCTCGAACTCGTCCAGACCGGCGCCCCGCCCGCCGAGATCGCCGCCCGGCTGCGGGTGGCCGCCCCGGTGCTGCTGCCGGGTCTGGGCACCGCCCCGCACTGGCAGATCGTGGTGGCCCGGGTCGAGTGGGAGCGCGGAGAGGTCCCCGGCGGGCCGGTGGCCCAGACGCTGCTGGAGGAGGTGCTGGTCGATCCGGGGGCATTCGGGCCCGAACCGTCGGACCGGATCGCGGTGGCCCACACCGGCGACGAGGCGGTGGCCCTGGTGCCGCTGCCGGCCATCCCGGACGAGTCCGGCGAGGCCACGATCTCCGGACTGCACGCCGACGCCCTGCTCGCCGTCGTCCAGGAGCCGCTCGGCCGGGGCCTGGACGCGGACGGCCGGCTCACCATCGGCGTCAGCGCCTCGGTGCACTCCGCCGAGGGGCTGCGCGGCGCCCTGGAGGAGGCCCGGCACGCCCGCCGGGTGGCCGCCGCCCGCAACGGCCGGGTGTGCGCCGCCGGCCACGAGGAGCTGGCCTCCCACGTCCTGCTGCTGCCCTTCGTCCCGGACGACGTCCGCCGCGCCTTCACCGCCCGCCTGCTGGATCCGCTGCGCGACTACGACCGCCGGCACCGCGCCGAGCTGATCCCCACCCTGGAGGCGTTCCTGGACTGCGACGGCTCCTGGACCCGCTGCGCCACCCGCCTGCACCTGCACGTCAATACGCTGCGCTACCGGGTCGGCCGGATCGAGCAGCTCACCGGCCGCGATCTGTCCCGCCTGGAGGACAAGCTGGACTTCTTCCTGGCCCTGCGGATGAGCTGACCGAGCCCGCGCCCTACGGATCCCGTCGCCCCGCGGCGGGATCCGCGCGTTTCCGGGCGGCCGGGTGCCGCCGCCCGCCGCCCGCCGCCCGCCGCCCGCCGCCCGCCGCCCGCCGCCCGCCGCCCGGGGCCCGGGTGAACGCACCGCGGTACGTCCGGCGGGGTACCCGATCGGGCGACATCGGCCGGGCGGCGTTCCCGCGTACGGGAGACCCCCGCTGCGCTGCGGCGCCACCGATCGGGGCCCGGCGGCGGGCCCGGCCGCCCTCCCGGTGATTGTGAAAACATTCACCCACCCCCTTGGCCGGGCCACGGAATTCGTGCTGAGATGCGCCCACTGCATCCAAATTCCCGCTCAATGGTGCGCTCGGGGAGGGCAATGTGGCGGATACCGCCATGCCAGGATCCGCAGAAGCCGCGGATTCCGTTACGTCCACGCAATCGGCGATCCCGCCGCCCACACGGCCCGCGGTACCGGCAGCCAGGCCGGACGCGGACGACGATCCCCTCGACCGCGCGGTATGGCGGCTGCGCTCCCGCGGCTGCTGGGACGATGCCGCCGCCCTCCTGGAGCCGCACGCCGCCCGGCACGCCCCGGCGGCGCTGCGCCGCGCCGCCCTCCTCGTCGAGCGCTGCATGTTCACCGCCACCGGGTGGGCCGCGGCGGAGGAGGCGCTGCGTGCCGCCGAGGCGCTGGCGGGCGACGACGACGAGCGGGGCGACGCGGCCTGCGAACGCGGCCATCTCGCTTACGCGGCAACGGTGCTGGGCGTGCGCGACCGGGCCGACGAGGCCCGCTCCGCGCTCGGCCGGGCCGCCGCCCTGCTGGACCCCGCCGCGGCCGGCCGCCCGCTGCTGGACTTCCGCCGCGGGCTGATGGCCGAGCAACTGACCGACAGCCCGGACGCGGCGCGCGCCGCCTACCGCCGCGCGCACGCCGGCGCCACCGCACAGGGCGACATCCTGCTGCTGTCGTTCACCTGGCGCCATCTGGCCGGCCTCGCGCTGCGTGACGGGGATCTGGCCGAGGCCCGGCACGGCTTCGCCGAGTCGCTGCGGATCCGGGAGGATCTGGGCTTCCTGGTCGGTACGGCGCCCGCGCTGGCCGCCCTGGCCGAGGCCGCCCCGGAGGAGGACGCGCCCCGGCTGCGCGCCGAGGCCGCCCGGCTGTTCCGGCTCATGGGCGGGGTGCCCACCTGGCTGGCCGATCACCTCTCGCCGGATACCGCAGCCACGTAGCGCGCGGCACGGGAGGGGCGAAGGACCCACGGGGACGTGCGAAGGACCCACGGGGCAAGCGCGGCGGGCCCGGCCGGACGAAGCGGACCCGCCCGTTCCCCGTCAACCCCCCGTCGTCGGCCATGCGGCCCGGCGAGGCGATTGGCCGAAAAAGCGCGGCGAGCGCGGTGGATCGGCCGGGGTGCGGTGGCTGTTCGCTTGTGCGAGGCTCGGACACAGGTGCCGCGCCCCCGCCTCACGCGCCCCGAGAATGGCCGCAAGTCGCAGTGCGAGGCGGCGGCGGGGCCTGAATGCTGTTCGGGGACCAGCTCCCCTTTGGCACAGCCTTTCAGGAGGCCCAACGTGGCAGCAGGAGTGTCCCAAACCACCGCCTCGACCGACTGGGGCAAGGCGCATTTCGAGGCGATCTACAACTGCCCCGATCCGCGCCGTTACTTCACCACTCTGCAACCCCTGGACTACCAGATTCCGCATCACGGTCAGGCGGTCTTCCGCGCCGTGACCGAGACCCTGCGGCGCCGCCGCAGCGACCGCCCGCCGCTCGGCGTCGTCGACCTGTGCTGCTCATACGGGGTCAACGCCGCGCTGCTCAACCACCGGCTGTCCCTGAGCGACCTCTACGGCCGCTACGCCGGGCGCGCCCCGGGCTCCCCGGCGACGGACCTGCTGGCCCAGGAGGACCGGACGTTCTTCGCCAAGCGTCGGCACCCCGGTGCGGCCCGGGTGATCGGCCTCGACTCCGCGGAACACGCCGTCGACTACGCCCGCACGGTGGGCCTGCTCGACGACGGCTTCTCCGACAACCTCGAACTCACCGACCCCAGCGCGCCGTTGCGCAAGGCGCTGGCCGACATCGACCTGATCACCGTCACCGGCGGCGTCGGCTACATCTCCGAGCGCACCTTCGCCCGGCTCCTCGACTGCGTCACCGCGCCGCCGTGGATCGCCGCGTTCGTGCTCCGTACCGTCTCCTACGACGGGATCGTCTCGCTGCTGGACCGCGCGGGACTGGTGACCCAGAAGCTCACCACGCGGACCTTCCGCCAGCGCCGGTTCGCCGACGGCGACGAGCGGCGGGCAGTGTACAAGGCGCTGGCCGCGCGGGGGCTGTCCACCGTCGGCAAGGAGGCCGACGGCTTCTACCACGCCGATCTGTATCTCTCCCGGCCCGCCGCCGATGCCGAGGCGCTGCCGCTGGAGGAACTGCTGCCCGGCTGAGCCCCCTGCGCCGGGCCCTCGGCAGGGGGCCCGACCGGCTCAGCGCGGATCCCGCCCGCTCAGCGCGCGTGCCGTGCGACGGTGCTCAGCGCGCGTGCCGCGCGACGGAGAGGTGCTCGCGGGCGATGCGCTCGGCGACCGCGTACTCCTGGGCGATCAGCGCGTCCAGCAGCGCCGTGTGCTCGGCGGCGCCGGCCAGCAGTTCGGCCCTGCGCAGCCGGGCGCCGCCGGCCGGCCAGTGGGTGGCGCGCAGCAGTTCGTCGGTGACCTGGGTCAGCCGGTGGTTCCCGGTGAGCGAGATCAGCCCGCGATGGAAGGCGCGGTCCGCCTCGGCGTAGCCGGCCCGGTCGCCGTGGGCGGCGGCGCTCACCCCCGCCTCGGCCAGCGGACGCAGTTCCTCCCAGCGCTCCGGCTCCAGCGTGCCGGCCAGCCGGATGACCGCCGGGACCTCCAGCATCGCGCGCACCTCGGCCAGTTCGGCCAGGTCACGGGAGCTGCGTTCGCACACCCGGAAGCCGCGGTTGGGCACGACCTCGACGGCGCCCTCCCCGGCGAGCTGCTGCATGGCCTCGCGCACCGGGGTCGCGGAGACGCCGTAGCGCTCGGCGAGGACGGGGGCGGAGTAGACCTCGCCGGGGGCCAGCTCCCCGCCGACCAGCGCCTCGCGCAGCGCGGCCAGCACCTGGCCGCGTACGGAGTGCCGCTGCGGCCGGGGCGCCTGCCGGGGCACGGCCGAGCGGCGTCCGGGCTGCTGCGGCACGGCGGAACCGGCGTGCGCGGGCGCCCACGCGCGTGCGCGCGGTTCGCGCTCCGCTGTGCCCTGCTCCATGGCGATACCTCAAGAATGTGACGGACGGTTCCCAGCACCATAGGCGCCCATGGCGCCGGTTCACACCTCAGCGGGCACGGGTAGAGTCCTTCGATAAGGTAAGGCTTACCTGCTAACGATCGCGATTCGGTGGTCTCCCGCATGACGTCTGCCCCCGCCGCCCCGCCGCTCTCCTCGCCCCTCGCCGCCGCGTACGCCCGGCTGTCCGAGGTGTTCCCCGGTCTGCGGGTGACGGAGTGGGACGGTGCGCCTCCGGGCGGGCCGGGCTGGGTGTGCGCGGCCGGTCTGGCGGCCGGGGGTGAGACCCTCGACACGTTTCTGGCGGCGGACGACGCGCAGATCGTGCAGGACTACGGACAGCGCGCCCGCCCCGACGTCGTCGCGAGCTTCGCGCTGCACCGCTACGCCTGGCCGGCGTGCCTGCTGTTCACCCTCCCCTGGTTCCTGCACCGGCGGGTGCCGCAGCTGCCCGTCCAGGACGTCTGCTTCCGGCGGGACGTGGGCCGGATGGCGGTACGGGCGCGCTCGTTCGCATGCCTGCCCGGCGATCCGGCGGCGGCGCTGCCCGGCGCCCGGGTCGTCGCGGACGAGGAGGCGCTGCGCGGCGAGCTGCGGGCGGCGGTGGCCGGGCATCTGGGGCCCGTGCTCCAGGGCTTCCGCGCCCGGATGCGGCGCGGTCCGCGGGCGCTGTGGGGCATGGCATCGGACGAGATCGTCGAGGGCCTGTGGTACCTCGGGCATCTGCTGGGCGAGGAGCGGCGCGCGGTGGCGGAGCTGGAGCGGCTGCTGCCGGGGGCGACCGCCCCGTACATCGGCGGCGCGGCCTTCCGTACGCTCACCGGACCTAACGGCCAGGCGCTGCCCACCCGCGACCGCGCCAGCTGCTGCATGTTCTACACGCTGCGCCCCGAGGACACCTGCGTCACCTGCCCCCGCACCTGCGACGCGGACCGCATCACCCGCCTCACCGCAACCAGCTGACCCGCGCAGCGCGCCCGTACGGGCCATCGAATTCGAACCCAAATCCCCCTGTTGAACTGCACGTTCGACCTCCCGCCACCCATCTGCCGCTTCCTGCACTTCCTTGGCGTTCTCTTGCCCCGAAAGCGTCTGAGGGAGGGAGGAATTCCGCCAGGATGCCTCGCGAAACCGCGTACGCGCGAAGCTCTAGGCAAGGATTCCCAGAATGAGAATGACCGACATATCGCTTGATTGGCTGGTTCCGGCAGCCTTGCTGCTCGGCGCTGTCACAGCAGCCGTGGCGCTGGTCCTGCGCGGTAAACGCGCGGCCGGACAGCCGGCCGACGACTCGTGGGAGCGCAGCGAGGAACGCCGCCGCCGCAAGGAGGCGCTCTTCGCCTCGGCCTCGTATCTCCTGCTGTTCTGCTGTGCGGCGGTCGCCGCCGCGCTGTCCTTCCACGGTCTGGTCGGCTTCGGCGTCCAGAATCTCGGCCTGACCGGGGGCTGGGAGTATCTGGTCCCGTTCGGGCTCGACGGCGCCGCGATGTTCTGCTCCGTGCTGGCGGTCCGCGAGGCCAGTCACGGCGATGCGGCCCTCGGCTCCCGACTGCTGGTGTGGACGTTCGCGGGCGCCGCGGCCTGGTTCAACTGGGTGCACGCCCCGCGCGGCCTGGACCATGCGGGCGCACCGCAGTTCTTCGCCGGGATGTCGCTGTCCGCCGCGGTGCTCTTCGACCGTGCGCTCAAACAGACCCGCCGGGCGGCGCTGCGCGAACAGGGCCTGGTGCCCCGTCCGCTGCCGCAGATCCGGGTCGTGCGCTGGCTGCGGGCGCCCCGCGAAACCTTCGCGGCCTGGTCGCTGATGCTGCTGGAGGGCGTACGGACGCTGGACGAGGCGGTCGAGGAGGTACGGGAGGACCGCCGGCAGAAGGAGCAGCGGCGGCTTCGGCGGCGCGAGCAGGTCAAGCTCGACCGGGCCCGGCTGCGGGCCTTCAACCGCCAGCACCGTTCGTGGGGACTGGGCAGAGGCGGCGGCCGGCTGACCGTCACCCAGGCCGCCGCGGCCACGGATATGGCCGACCGGGACTCGGCCATATCCCCGGAAACCCCGGAGCCGTTGCCCACATCAGGACCGCCGGTGCGCTCCCGCCCGGCCCTCAAGGCCGTGACCGGTACTGACCCGGTCGCCACCGCCGTCATGACCGAGCCACGACGGACGGTGGACCTCACGGCCGAGGACGACACCCAGACGCTTCCCCGTCTGGACTCCCTCGAGGAGAAACTCGCCGCGATCGAGCAACGCTTCGCGTGAGCGGCGGCGGACCGCGCCGGGCCCACACCCCCGAACGCCGGCTCAGGCAGGTCCGCCGCCCAGCTCGAACCACACGCTCTTGCCCACCCCGTGGGACCGTATGCCCCACGCGTCCGCTAACGAGCGGACCAGCAGCAGCCCCCGCCCGGACGTCCCGTCCGTGGTCGCCGCTCTGGGCTCGGGGCGCCCGGAGACAAAATCGCGCACCTCCACCCGCAGCCGGTCCCCGACCGTCGCGGTGACCATGGCGCCGCCCTCCGCATGCACCAGCGCATTGGTGACCAGCTCACTGGTCAGCAGCGTCGCAACCTCCGCGACCTCGCCGTTCCTGGGCCCCGCCCAGTGGCTGAGCAGCTGCCGCAGCTCGCGGCGCACCTCGCCGACGGCCCTCAGATCCGCATGGCGCACCGTACGTCTGAGCACCCCCGGCGCCCGCGCGGCGATCCCCCCGCCGCGGGTCCCCTCGCCCGCGTCCTGCCAACCGTCCCGTCCCTCGCGCCGCACAGGCTGACGCATGCCTCTCCCCCGCCCCCAACAAACGACCGGCGCTCTCACTCGAACAGCCTCACGCTCATGCATGCCCATCCGGCCGGACGCCATGCTTCGGCCGGCGTCCTCGGGGAGGACAGCGTTGCAGGGGACCGACGGCGTGCTGGATGGCGGGGTTGGCAACTGCTCGCACCCGAGGTTGTGTGAGCTTTGTCAGTGGGGGCCGGTAGGTTCGTGGTGTCCGTGGTCCACGGGATTTCGAGGGGAGGGCGCTGGGTGCATCAGCAGGAATTGCGTCTGATCGAGGCACCGTTCGTCGTAAGCGGCCCTTCCGGCGTGGCGGTCCGTACGCGTCTGAAGGACTTGACGGCTGAGGATGAGAAGGTCCTGGCGATGGTGGGCGCGCATCTCGGCTCGCTGGCGTCGCAGGATCTCAAGGCCCGCTGCGCGGACGGGCTGGAACACTCCGCGGACACGTGGGCGGCTCGCAAACGGGAACTGACGCCGGTGTCGTCGTCGCGCTGGGCTGGGACGGTCACGAAGGCGTCACACGACCAGTGGGCGCTGGCCCGACGTGGCCAGCTCGCACACATCCAGTCGCTTGAGGCCGGGATCAAGACCGTCGCGCAGCGGCTATCGCTCCCAGTTGGTGAGAAGGGCAGCAAGAAGACGCCGGGCGGGAGTGGCACGCCAAGACCCGCCGCCTGGCGGCACTTGAGCACCGGCTGGAGGCGGAGTGGGCCGACCGCGAGGCCGGGGTCGTACACGTCGTGCGCGGTGGCAAGCGGCTGCGGACGACGCGCCCAGGGGCACCCGATCCGGCGACGGACGACACCGCCCCACGACGACCAGAGCGATCGTCGTGGGCATCGGACCGTCCAGGCCGGACCGGAGGCCGCAGGGCATGAGGAATCCCGCCCCCGTATTCCCGGTCCGCGCACACGATGCGCCGGGACCGGATGCGGCGAGAACGCGGGGGACCAGGGTGCCCAACACCGTTCGGGGCACGCGGCTGAGCATGAGTTCTGGCGTCAGGACTCACTCCGCTCAGCCCTGAGGAACGGTTGAGGCTGTCCCCGACGCCGCTGCACCCCCGCCCGCACCAGGATGTCCACGAACTGCTCGGCGACGGTCTGCCTGGGCATGACGGGGCTCCTCCCGACGGCGCTGCGCCCTTCGTTGGCTCTCGGCCCCGCCTACCCGCGCGGCTACGACTCCCACACCCCCACGGCCGTACGGTCCCCCGCATGGCCCGCGCTGGGCAGCTGGGCGGCGGACAGAAAGGCGGGCAGGTCGGGCGGCTGTCCACCGCACCGCATGGCGAGCCGGTCGGCGTACGCGGTGTCGGCGCGCAGCGGCCGCGCCAGGCCCGTACTGCACATCAGCAGGGTGTCCCCGGCGCGGCCGTCGACCGGCCGGAAGAGGAACGCCCCGCCCTGCGGCGCGGCGGGCTCCAGGTCCTGCCACGCACCGTCGCACAGGCGGAAGAAGCCGCCGGCGCCGGCGCCGAAGAACACCCGGGTACGGCAGTCGGGGTCGGCGGGCAGCAGCAGACAGCGCACCGCGGCCGGGAACTCCTCCGCTGCGGCGGGCGGTTCCGCGGTGGGCTCCGTCGTGCGGCCGCGCAGGGTGCCGTAGCCGCGGGCGGTGAGCCGATGGAGGCCGGACCGCAGGGCGTCGCGGCGGCCGCCGCGGAGGTCCTCGGCCAGTCGGGTGCCGCTGCGGCCGACCGCGGCGGCGATCCGGGCGCAGGCGTCGCGGGCGGCGCGCGGCGAGCCCTCGGGGCCGGGGCTGCCGGTGGCGACGGCCACCAGGATCAGGGTGTCGCGGCCGCTGCCGAAGCGGGCGGTGAGCAGGGCGTCGCGGCGGGCTTCGCCGTGGTAGCGGGCCCGGTCGCCGCGCAGGGAGACGGCACGCAGGGTGAGACAGCCGTAGGCGGCGCCGTCCAGCTCGGTGTCGGGGACCAGGGCGCCGAGGTCGGCGGGGTCGGCGGCGGGGAGGGCCACTGGGGGGTGGGCCAAGGGGACGCAGGAGGGCCGGACGTCGGGGCGGGGGACGGCGGAGGGCGGGACGGGCTCCGGCTCGGGGGGCCCGGCGGAGGGGGGGGCGGGCTCGGGCTCGGGGGGGGCGGCGGAGGGGGGGGCGGGCGC
>NZ_JRKI01000035.1 GCF_000935125.1 Streptomyces natalensis ATCC 27448
CAGCAGGCGCACTCAGGTCAGCCAGCACCGAAACAGACCGCGCCCACTGCCGCCGGCGGCGGCCCCGGGCCGGCCGGTTCGCCCCCGCGGCAGCGGACGACGCCCTTCGCGGCCGGCCGGCGCGATTTTTCTTCCGTGATCGGCGCGCCGGCCGGCCGGTGTCCACGCTCTTGGGCGGCGAACGCTTCCGGTCGACGTCGGCGGCGCTGGTGCCGGCCGCGCTGCGCCTGGGCTGCGCCGGACGAGCCGCGGCGCACTGAGGAGACCTGGCCTGCCTGCGGCGGTCCTAGCAGCCGGGAGTCCTACCGCGGGGTCCTGATCATCGCCGGGGGGACGTGGCGTCCGGCACGAAGAGGGCATCACCCGCCGACTCCGTCCGGGCAGCGGGATCACGGCAGCGCTCCTCTGCGGGGCGCTGCGGCAAACGGTGTTTCAGGCGGACATCGACAGATCGATGCCTTTGTCCGTTTCCACGTCCCGGCCTGCCTGCTCCTGGTGGGCCTGCCAGATCCGGGTACCGCGGTCCGGTGAGGTGTCCAGCCTGGCCAGCACACCCGGCACGGCGATGCTGGGGAGAAGATGGTCGTAGAGCCTGGAAACCCGGTGCTGGAGGGACTCGCCGTCCTTGAGGTCGGAGGTGACGATCTCCATGCCGGTCCATGCCGCGACGATGACCAGCGCGGTTTCCTCCGGAACGGTGTGCGGCAGCAGTTCGCCCTGCTCCTTGGCCAGGGCCAGCTGCTCTGCCATGAAGGCGATCCAGGGCGTCCAGGAGGTGCCGAACAGAGCACGGGCCTTCAGGTCGGTCGACAGGCGGATGGCGGCACTGAGCATCGGCTCGCGGGGGACACGGTGGGCGAGCACCATCCCCACATCCACGCACTCCTGCAGTTTGGAGTCCTGCGGTACGACCCCCTCAGTGGTGACGGCCTCCTCGAGGACAGCGCGGGCCACGTCTTCCTTGGAGTCGAAGTGGAAGTACAGGGCCCCCTTCGTCACGCCCGCCTGCGCGATGATCTCGGTGATGGTCGCGGACTCGTATCCGAGCTGGTCGAACACAAGGCCCGCCGCATCCAGGATCTGCCGCCGCGTCTGTATCGCCCGTGCCTGTTTCGCCATGACAACTCTCCATGTTACCGCCGCATGCGCCGTCCCCCCTCGTTCGAACGAGTGTTCCGAAGCGCGGTGCGGCACCGCATTGAAAATCAAACCGGATAGTACGTATCTTATTGGGAGCCATCCGAAGCTCTGTTGCTTTGAGGTACCGAGGGGGACCTATGTCCACACCATCGCTGGGGCTCGGCCGTATGCACAGCCCTGTCGCACCGGACAGGAACCTGCCGCTCCCCGCGCCGCGACGTGCCATCGGACACAGTCCGCGCGTACCCAAGGAATTCGTCCACCTCCGTTACGACGACTCCGTATTGGTGACCGACTGGCACCGCACCGGGGCCATGAATTTCCGCGTCACGGCCACATGGCCGGATTTGGACCGCGGGGCGCCGGGCCGCGGGTTTCGCAGCTGGGCCATGAAGGCCGCCCAGATGGTGCGGCAGACCGGACTGCTGCTCGCGCACGCGGAGTTCGGGGCCCCGCTGACGCATGCGGTGCTGCTGCGCACCTTCGACTTCGCCTTCGACGTGGAGCGCCTGGAGGCGGAAAGAAAACCGACCAGCCTGGTTCTTGACGTTGTCTGCGAAATCACCAAGTCGCGTGGCCGTTCCATCAGCGGTCTGCGCATGACGATGAGTATCCACTGTGCCGGGCGGCAGGTCGGCACAGCGGCCACCGGTTTCGAATGGATTCCGCCAGGGGTCTACCGCCGCCTGCGGGGCGCTCACGCCGAGGCGGTGCGTGACCAGGCGCCGCTGCCGGCCCCCGTCCCGCCGGCCCAGGTGGACTGCACCGCCGATGTCGAGGTGGTGCTGACCCCCACGGACACGGCCGGCCGGTGGCTCCTGCGCGGCGACTTCCGCAACACCGCGCTGTTCGACCACCCCGTCGATCACGTTCCCGGTCTCGTCATGATCGAAGCCGCCCAGCAAGCCGCCCGCCTGGTGACCGCACAAAGGACCTTTAGGCCGTCAGCCCTCACCACGGTCTTCGAACGCTACGTCGAATTCGACAGCCCGTGCTGGATCGGAGCACAGCCCGCCGCCGAAGGTGAGGGCACCACCACAGTGCGCGTGACCGGCCACCAGAACGGCGCAAAGGTGTTCACCACCACGCTCACCGGCCCCGGCAGCTGATATCCCGCGGTGATCGCCGCGGGATACCAGCGGTGCGCGCTGTGCGTTCCGCCGGAACACCGCGGCGGGCGGCCGCCCGCCGAACCTTTCCCCGACCGACCGCGCGGCCCTGGCACCGGCGCTGGGCTGTCCCCCGCACGCGCGAACAGCCCAGCGCCGGTGCCAGGGCCGTACGCGGAACGCAAGGACATGCATGCGGTAACGCGCGATCCCGCCGCCCCGCAAGGAGCGCCCCTCAGGGCCCGGCTGCTTCCCGGTGCCGCCGCAATCGTCTGGCTGAAACTGGCCGACCCCGTCCGCGGCATGTCCCACGCCCGCCGGCGTTCCTCACCCACCGCCTGCGGGGAGCGCAGAAGCTCCGGTCAGCCCCACAACAGCACCGGGGCTCACGCCGCAGCGCCGCCCTGCACCGCCGCGCGCAGTACTCCGAGGATTCCGCCGCCTTGCCCGCCCGGTCCACGGCCGTCCGAGAGGACCGAGCCGGGGACCGTCCCCATGCACCGCCCGGTGGACAGCCTCCGGTCAGGCGCCTGGGAACGCATCCACCCTCCGCAAGACGTCGAACGGCCCGATACGCCGGGCAAGGAACTGCTCGTCGCGCCCGCAGCCAGACCGGCCGCAATGAGGGGCAAGTGCCTTTGGCCGCCCCCTCGGAAGCAGCAGCACGGCAACCGAACCCGCGCCCGGGCCGGAATCGGCACGGAGCCTCATGAGGCTCATGAGACGGTCATACGGCCGGGCGGGCCCGCCCGCGATGCGCGACGGGCCATGACATACCGGCACGGAGTCCCGGCGCCGCACGTCACACCAGGGTGTACCCGCCGTCCACGGGCAGCACCGCACCCGTGACGAAGGAAGACCGGTCGCTGCACAACCAGGCGACGGCCTGGGCTATCTCCTCGGGTTCGGCGGTACGGGCCTGCGGCGTCGCACGGTGCAACTGCTCCTCCAGCCCGGGGTTCCGATCGAACCAACCGGCAATGATCTCGGTACGGGTCGTCCCGGGCGCCACGGAGTTGACGCGGATGCCCTGCGGCGCGTATTCGGCCGCAGCCGCCTTGGTCAGCCCGATGACGGCGTGCTTGGAGGCGATGTAAGGCGCCCCGGCAGGGATCGCCTGCAGTCCGGCGACACTGCTGTTGTTGACGATGGAACCGCCCACGCCGTTGTGCAGCATCGCGGAAATCTCGTGTTGCAGGCAATGCCACACACCACGGACATTGGTTCCCATCACGTCGTCGTACGTATCCTGTTGCATCAAGTGCATGGACTCGTGATCACAGCCGACGCCCGCGTTGTTGAATGCCAGATCCAGGCGCCCGTACTTCTCCACAGTGAATTCCACGGCACGTCTCACGTCCTCCTCCTGAGACACATCCGTCGCGATGTACGCCGCCTCGGCTCCGGTCCGACGTATCTCCGACACAAGAGCGCGGAGGCGGTCCACCCGGCGGGCCGCAAGCACCACCGCCGCACCTTCTCGCGCAAAAAGCCTCGCGGTTGCCGCGCCAATCCCACTACTGGCTCCTGTGATCAGGGAAACCTTGCCGGAAAGCAGACCGTGCTGATGAGTCATGCCGGGATTCTGCCATCCCGCACGGCCGGCTGACGTGCCCGGCAAACGAAACAGACACTCCAGCCACTGCCAGAGAGGAAAACACTGGCGAAGACCGACAGGCGATCCCCTGAACCGCCGCCTGAAACACTCAAAGCAACACCAGGCAGAACACCACGGCAACCCACCACTCCTCTCCCGCCGAGGACGGACAACTCGCACCCCGCCAACCGCCGTGCAAGGCACGGCAGCCCCCAACTGCCTTACAGGCAACGGACAACGCGAAACGGGTAACAGGCAACAAGCAAGCTGCGGGCCGTGTTCGACGAACTCGCGGCGAAGTTCGGCACCGTCCTGGTGATCGTGGACCAGCCCGCCTCCATCGGCGCCCTCCCCCTCACCGTCGCCCGGGACGCGGGCTGCAAGGTCGCCTACCTGCCAGGACTTGCCATGCGGCGGATCGCCGACCTGTATCCGGGCGAGGCGAAGACCGACGCGAAGGACGCCGCGGTGATCGCGGACGCGCCCGCACGATGCCGCACACCCTGCGCTCGCTTGAGCTGACCGACGAGATCACCGCCGAACTGACCGTCCTGGTGGGCTTCGACCAGGACCTCGCAGCCGAGGCCACCCGCACCTCCAACCGGATACGCGGCCTGCTCACCCAGTTCCACCCCAGCCTGGAACGCGTGCTGGGGCCGCGCCTGGACCAACAAGCCATCACCTGGCTGCTCGAACGCTACGGCTCCCCGGCCGCACTGCGAAAAGCCGGTCGCCGCAGACTCGTTGAGGCGATCCGGCCCAAGGCCCCGCGCATGGCCGACCGGCTGATCGACGAGATCTTCGACGCGCTCGACGAACAGACCGTCGTCGTTCCCAGGGCCGGCACCCTCGACGTCGTGATCCCGTCCCTGGCCCGGTCCCTGGCCGCCGTCCACGAACAGCGTCGGGCTCTGGAAGCCCAGATCAAAGCCCTGCCGGAGGACCATCCTCTTTCCCAGGTCCTGGCCTCGATGCCGGGAGTCGCGGTCAGGACCGCCGCCACCTTGCTGGTCACCGTCGGCGACGGCACCAGCTTCCCCACCGCCGCCCACCTGGCCTCCTACGCCGGCCTCGCCCCAGCCACCAAATCGTCGGGGACCTCGATCCACGGCGAACACGCACCCAGAGGCGGCAAACCGACAACTCAAACGCGCGATGTTCCTGTCCGCGTTCGCCGCCCTGCACGACCCCGCCTCCCACACCTACTACGACCGCTGGCGGGCCCGCGGAAAGACCCATACGCAGGCTCTACTCCGCCTGGCCCGCCACCGCATCAGCGTGCTGTTCGCGATGCTCCGCGACGGCACCTTCTACGAACCCAGAACCCCACGCCTCGCTTGACGAAAGACATAGAGGCCCCCCGCACCCAGCCTGGCACCTCACCAGCACCCGGCCCGACTCCTCACCACGGCCGCCGCGAACTCCTCGATCAGCGGACGGTGTAGCAGCGGGTCCCGCGCAGCGCGAACTGCTCCAGGCTGTCGGTGACCGCGCCACGCAACCGCGCATGCTCGGCCCCATCCACAAAGACACACACCGGCTGGGGCTGCAACGCCGGCCACAGCGGGGAATCGGCCGGCACCCGCCCGCCGGAACGTGATCCACTGGCCCGAGTCACGAGTGAACTGCAAAGGACGGGACGTCACCTGCTTGAACTCGTCGCAGCCCAACACCAGCCAGGCCAGCAGATCCCCGTCCAGCAACACCGGTGCCACCAGCCCGTGCTCACAACGCAACTACTCACGCCACACACCGATCCGCCTCACCCGAGGAGGCCCGCATCGTCGAGCCGGTGCGGGATCTCCTGGTGGAGCCGGCCCCCAGCAACTGCCGAGCCGCCCCACGATTCCCACCACACAATGGCCCCGACCTCCCTCAGGCCAGGGCCACCGCATGGCGTTGGGCGCCAACTAACGCCGTTTACTCTGCTCCTACCAGGCCACCGGAAGCCGCTCGGGGATGCGCTTCATAAAACGGGTGCGCCATACGAGTTGGTCCACGGGGACGGCCAGGTGCAGGCCGGGCATGCGGGTGGTGAGGGCCTCGATCGCTGTCTCGATGTGCTTTTTCCCAAGTGGGACGGCGGGGCAGTAGTGCCCGCCGTAACCGAACGAGAGGTGAGCGGCCGCGTTGGGACGGTCGATGTCGATGGTGTGCGGGTCGGGGAACACGCTCTCGTCGGTATTGGCGGCCTCGACCAGGACGAGGACGAGTTCGCCCTTCTTGATCTCTGTGTCGCCGAGCTGCATGTCTTTCATGGCCAGGCGGGGCAGCCCGTCGGCGATGGACAGGTTCACGCGCAGCAGCTCATCCACGGCGGCCGGAATCTTGCCGGGCTCGGCGCACAACTGCTCCCATATTTCGGGGTTCTGGAGCAACGTGAATACGGCCATGGTCAAGGCGCCCATGGTGGAGATGACGCCGGCGCCGAACATGGTGACGCCGACGGTGGCGAGCATCTCGTCGGTGAGGTGTGCATAGTCGGGGTCACCACGGAGGGCGGCGAGTTCGGCCATGAGCCCGTCGGTGGCGGGGTCGTTGAGCCGCCCCGCCATATAGGCGATGTCCCGGTCCCAGTTCAGGCGCGCCCCGGTGATGGGGCATGCCGAGTTCATGAACGCGATGTCGAGACTGGACGCCAACAGCGGTGCGTCATCGCGGGGGATGCCGAGGATGTGGCAGTGGAGGTGCTCGGCGTAGGGGTTGGTGAACTGTCCGCGCAGGTCGACCGGCGGGCCGTAGCCGAGGAGACCGTCGACCAGGTGGGCGGCGTGGTCGGTCATCCATTCCGTCAGGCCACCGGCCTTGGGATTGATGGCCTTGAGTACGGCCTTGCGCAGACCGGCGCCGGTGATGTTGCCCATGTTGTTGACCACCTCGGGCGGGATGGTCAGCGCGTACTGCCGGGGAACGCCGGGGGCGGAGGTGTCCTTGAGGCTGAATTGGGGGTCTTCGAGCACCTGTCTGCACAGCTGGTAGGAGGAGACGA
Source organism: Streptomyces natalensis ATCC 27448 (assembly GCF_000935125.1). Taxonomy (GTDB): domain Bacteria; phylum Actinomycetota; class Actinomycetes; order Streptomycetales; family Streptomycetaceae; genus Streptomyces; species Streptomyces natalensis. Next base: position 6,836 of record NZ_JRKI01000035.1, read on the forward strand.
GCCACGCCTCGTCCCCGGCGATGGTGCGCACCCGAGTGACCGGGGTGGCGCGAAGCTGCTCGATCTCCGGGGGAAGGCGGTCGCCGCGCGGGGAGAACGGGAAGTCGATCAGGGTCGGGGCGGTCGTCACTGGTCGTGTCCTTCGGTAGGAGTGCCGGCGGGGGTGATGACGGCGTGGCCCTGATTGCGTGTGGCGCGCAGGCCATGCCCGCGTGAGTACAGGAGGTCGGCCATCGGCAATGCCTGGTGGTAGCAGTTGAGCGAGGAGGGGACGCCCATGATCGCGGGGGTGTCGATGAACAGCGGTGCTTCGGCACAGATGTAGTCGAGGCAGACCTGACGCTGACGGTCCGTGGGCTGCTGCCCGTCGAGAACCTTGCTGGTGAGGAACTGGACCACGAGCTGATCACAGACATCGCGGAACCCCGGGTCGGTGGTCAGCCGGTCGTCGAGGCTCTCGCGTATGACCCGATAGGCGGGGATGTCCAGGAGCGCGGACATGGGGCGGCCGCGGAGCCTGATGCCGTCCGGGTCGAGCGAGGCAACGGCGGCGGTCACCTTGGCCCGTACACCGCGTAGGTTCTTCACGGCTTTGCGCTGGGCGTCGACAGCCGGATATCCGAGCGCCTCATACATGTCGGCGACGTGCAGATCCGTATAGATGAGATCGACCTGACGGAAGTTGTCCAATCCCCAGGTGGCGAGGCCGAGGACTCGCTGATGGGTGAAGTAGGAGTTCCCCGGCGAGATGCCGATGACGGCGTGATCACCTTCGTCGGTGATGACTTGGCAGTGCGGGGTGTACGGACGAACGTGAAAAATCTCGGTCGCTGTCGTCAAGAGACGATGCCCCTACGTGCCGCTAGTCCCTGGGAACCCCGTGTTCCCGGTGTGGCGGCGACCCCCGAAACCTACCCGACTGTCGGTTCCGGATGATACCGAACTGGGCAGTAACTCGCAGGTCAGGCCGCCTAATTGAGTTCATACGGTGTTCACAAGCGCGGGCTGAGCACGCTGACGTCGCTCGTATGCCAGATACCCCCAAAATCCCTGAACGTTGGAACGCCAGACGATCTTGAGCACGAACAGCCGCCCACCACCAGCACGAGCACGAGCACGAGCATCAGATCGAGGCCCCACACCTGCCCCACGACCAGCAACGTCACGATGGCGGTTCGTCAGCGCACGGCTCAACCGGCGGCTGGCTTGGGCAACCTCGGACATATAGGATCCCTTGCCGGTCGCTTTGGCCGGAGAGATCACATGGGGAAGGCCGTCGTGGCACGAATAGAGCTGTCGTATACACCTACAGTTGAGGATTTCCAAGAGGCATTGGGCGCACGGGCCAAAGCCTCGAAGTCCGCTCGGCGCACGCGCTGGTTGATGGCCGCAACGGCGTTCTGCCTGACTGCTGCGGCGGTGCTGAAGATTACGAAGGACGGCAGCGTCGATATACCCCTCGTCGTCGGGTTGATAGTTTTTGCCCTGCTCGCGCTGGGTGGCCAGACCCGCCTCCACGCCCGCAGCTTTCACCGGTTGGCGGCAGCCAAGGGAGAGCAACACATCGTCATCGACGACTCCGGTGTGACCGTCTCGACCGCCCATGCAACCAACACCCTCACCTGGCAGGCAACGCCCCGCTACGCCGAAACTCCTGGGATGTTCCTCCTGCTGAGCGGGGACGAAAACGCCTCCACCATGACCCTGCTGCCCAAGCGCGGGCTCAGTACGGCAGCCGACACCGACCAGCTGCGTGCCGTCCTGGACCAGCACTCGAACCACGTCGGTGCGGAGCAAGGCCGCCTTTCTGCCTGAGACCAAAACGACGTCAGCGCAACACGCGCAGCAACACACGGTGCCCTTGCCGGACACCTCAACCATGAAGCCGTGGAGGCGACGGGCGGTCGGGAGCGGCTGTGCCATGGCGTGACCTGCCCGCGCACTTCGGGAACTGGAAGACGGTCGCCGACAGGCATAGGCGCTGGTCGGCGGACGGCACGTGGGAGACGGTCTTGCGTACCGTGCAGGCCGACGCCGATAGCGATTTTTGGGGCGCATCGATGGATCCATGGTGAGTGTGGACTCCACCGTGTGCCGGGTTCACCAGCACGCGGCCGGCGTCGGCAACCGACCGCCCCGGATCAGCGGCAGGCTCTCCCGGCCTGCCCAGCATGCGAGCGATCCACGACAAGCCGGCCGGAAGGCACGATGACCCGCACCCCCAGACCGACGGCCGAAGCGATACTCGCGGCGCTTCCCGAACTCGCTCCCTACGCGCGCGACGCGGTCCTGTTCCACCCCGAGCGGGCAGAGCCGGACTGCCGAAGCAGTTCGATCGGCGGACCACTGCTGTGGCCTAGTGGCGAATTGTGGCCCGAATGCTCCTTGCCCGACGAGAACAGTTCTGCCGGGGTGCCTGCCACGGCGATGGTGCCGGTCGCGCAGATCTTCCGGCGCGACGCGCCGGGACCCTGGTGGCCCGTCGGCATCGACCTCCTACAGGTCCCTCTGGTGTCCCAATGAGCACTGGGATCCTCCGGCCCAGCAGGCCGACGTCAGCCCTGTGCTTGAGGTGCGATGGCGTCGGGCCGCCGACGTGATCAGCCGATTGACGACTCCGCCGACCCCCTCGCGGTACGACGAGGACGGATACCTTCCGCAGGCGTGCGCCATCACCACTGAGCGCGTGACCGACTTCCCTTTCCGTGAGGAGCTGCCGGCGGAACTCCGTCCGCGGCTTGAGGAACTGGTCCGCGAGACCGGCGACGGCGGTGACGCCATCACCCGCCTCGCCGGCTGGAAACTCGGCGGCTGGCCGACCTGGCATCTGACGCACCCCATGGCCTTTGCCTGCGGTGACTGTGGCACGGCGATGATGCTCCTGTTCACCGTGGCCAGCGACGACGAGACAGGGGTCGTCGTCGGCCGGTGGGGAGAACTGCGCGTCTTCGTCTGCCCCGCCGACCACCGTCACGCGTTCCAGGCGGACCTGCACTGACCCGCGGCTCATCACCCGAACCCCGACCCATCGAACAGGCTCTGGTCGTGGATCCGCAACGGCGTCGGCCGGCGTGCAACGGGAGTCCGGCAGGTCGCCCTGCCGGGCCGTCCCCAGGAGCCGGCTGAATCTGTCCGGGGGGCAGGCGCAGGGCACGCGGTCACTGCGAGAGCGCCGAAGGCGGCCTTGCGCAGGGGCCGTTTATCGGTATGTTCCGGGCTGCGGAGGGGGCGTTGCAGCGACCGGCGGGTCCGGGAGGTGCGCCGGGCCGGTCGCCGGCGCGACACAAGTCCATTGATTCTTCTGCGACTTGCGCTCCTGGTGCGCTTCGTCCCTTGTGTGCTTCGTCGTTGGGGCGCGGAGGGTACCCCTTCTCGCTTTCGGCGGGAGCTCGGCGCGTGTTCGTGCCGGGGTAGAGGCGTCCCGACGGTTGGTCACCTCATTTATTGATCTATGGGAGTTGTCGTGAATGGTGACGTCATACGACCGTATCCCTTATTGTGACTCTGCGTACTTCTTGGGTTACGGGAGTGCCGGGGGTCGGTTCAGGAGCCTGGCTTCGCCTGACGAAGCAGCGTGCGATCGGGGGTGTCATGGCGAGCTTTGTCGACGAGGGCATGCCGTCAGTTCGTGATGAGTGGCCGCAGGGAACTCTCGAGGGGCTGGAGCAGTTCCGTCAGGGCGACGTGATCCCGAGCCCGTTATTCGTCTTTTTCGGCTCGCCGGGCGCACCCTTGACCCGGACGTCGAAGCGCTACGGCCAGTCGCATTCGGCGGACATGCCCATGATGGTGGATCCGGTCGACGCTGCACCGTGGGCGATGATCACTACCGCGACGTGCGACATCGCCGAACCCGATGTCCCCCGGCCCAGGAAGCCGTTTGCCCAGGTGGCACCTGTGGTGGATCTAGCTCACCTGGGCGACGGACAGCGGGGCCAGATCGCCAACGGGAACATGGTGCATTACGTTCACCTGCCGGCACTGCACCTGCACACACCCGGGTTCTGGGTGGCCGACCTGCGTTTCGATCAGCCGGTGGAGAAGAGCTGGCTGGCCCGGCAGCGCCCCGTACAGGGCTTCGGCAGCGAGGTCGAGCAGGAAGTGGTGGGCGAGGCCCTTTCCTGGCTGCGGCGGCGCCCGGCGATGGGGAGCGCGTTCATCGAGCACGTCCAGCAGCCCGTGAACGACGCACTGGAGAGCCTGCGCCGGAGCGACAAAGCCCTGTGGAAGACCGTTGACCGCGAGATAGCGGAGTGGGCCGTCGCCTGCGACAGCAGGCTCGAGCCGACCCGCGCGAAGATCGTCCTTCTTTCCACCGCGGAAGCCCCCAGCAGCGAGTGCGTGCGGTGGTGGCGGGAGACGGTGGACCGCCTCCGGGCTTCAGCGGAGAAAACGCTGATCATCACAGGTCCCGAGTTCCAGCGGCTGGATGTGATCACCGTGACGGAGTACCGGGAGCTCACCGTGCTGGGCAAGCCACACCGAAGCCTGAGCAAGGCGTAGCCGCACGTCTTCAAAGAGTCACCAAACTGTCCTGTTTTGTGTTGACAGGAAGTAGATCCCCGCGAGACAGTGAGGAGTGCAAGTTCGTGAAAGTTGCCGCTGCAAGCCAGGGGAGAGCTCGCTTCGGGGAGCGAGGTGGAGATGTGACAGGCTGGCTCACCGGCGCTCCGCACGATCGCCCTCTCAAGCGACCCCCCGTGGGACTGGTTGTCTGCCAGATCCGGCACGAAACGGAATATGCAGCCAGTTCCATCGAGCGCGCCGTCAGCATCCGGGAATCTCTCGGCTGGCAGGTCCCTCTTAATGAACATGTCATTCAGGGGATAAACGTCCAGGTCGACCAGCACGTCAGCGTGCGCCCCAGCTCCGACCCCCTGGCCCGGGGCTGGCGTCTGCAGAACGGCGGCTGGCTGGTCACGCTGCAGAACGATCACTTCGCGATCGAGACCACGGACTACCCAGGGTGGGAGGAGTTCTCCGCCACGCTGGGCCGGCTGGTGAGAGCCGTGGAGAAGGTGATCTCACCGCGGGTGGAAAACCGTGTGGGTCTGCGGTTCGTCAATCAGCTCTCCCATCCCGAGGTCCGCTCGCCACTCGACTGGAAGCGCTTCATCGGAGAAGACATCTTCCAAGAGAAGCTCTACAGCTCGGTGGGGCCGTCGATCAGCGCAGCGATGCAAGTGATGGAGTTCCAGCCCACTCCCGAACAGAGCCTGGTCGTCCGGCACGGCTTCCAGAAGGACCAGAGCACGGGCCGTTTGACCTACATCCTGGACAACGACTGCTCACACCAAGGAGCGCGCCCGTTCGAGTCCGCCTCGATCATGGAAACGGCGGAAGAACTGCACACCTCGGCACTTCGCGCCTTCGAGAAGGGGACCACGGAGGCCCTGCGCGACTTCTACTCCTAGGGGGAAAGAATGGGAGACGCCACAGCGGCACTTGGCGCATTTTCCGGGATCGACCAGACGCCGGTCTGTAGACCGCTGCTGGACGGGCCGACACCGGGAAGCCTGCAACCGGCAGCGGATGCTGCGGCCCAAGTGACCCAGAACCTCACCAGTGTGCTGGAGGCCCAGGCTCCCTCCGGCTGGCTCATGGCCTACCTGGATCTGTGCCGGCGGACCGTCACCAGAAGCGAATGCCTGACACAGTTGCTGGCGCCGCGCCCGCTGTGCACATGGACCACCACGGTGGACGAGGAGACAACGCTCCTTCCGAAGCTGGAAGCACCTGCTCACACAGCTCACGCGCAGGCAACCGCCGCCGTTCCACCGGCCGAACCGGCTGCCGAAGAGGCCCCCGTGTCACAAGACCGGGCCGCACGGGCCATCAAAGCGGTCAACGACATCGCGGGATGGCTCGGGGTGAGCGAGGCCGAGGCCGCACAACTGGCGGGCGGCTACCGCAGGTCTCTGTACAACTGGAAAAGAGGCATCCAGCCCTACGACGGCCCCACCCTGGACCTCTTCGAAACACACGCCTTCGTCGCCTCACTCATCGGCGCACTGGGCACCACAGAGGCACGCGAATGGCTTGAGGCCAAAGCGGCTGGCACCCCACGCACCAGCATGCTCAAGGATGCCGAAGGCCGCCGGAAACTCTCCAAACTCGCCAAGCCACTTCTCTATCCCACCCCCACCCCCACACCCCGATGGGAACCGGTCGAGGGCCTGCACCCCACCCCACCCCCCACTGCTGCTACCGAAGAGCGCGAGGCCGAACGACAGCCGGTTCACCTCATCACCCCACCCCCACCCGCCCAGGAGTAGCTCCGCACCAAGACGCTGCTCTATCGAGTGTGCGTCCGCTCTCCGGAGTTGTTCGCCGATATCGCACCTATCAGAGAATGCGGTGCGTACCGCCGCGAGTTGATGGCAGTGGCTGGCGCTCTCCTCTGCTTTCTGTCACATGAGAGAGCGAGGGGACGTCAGCAACCACTTGAGCGGGAGCGTGAACGGAAAGGTGGTTCGGGCAGGATCGAACGGTGGTGATGTCGTCTTGCCCCAGCCGCGCTGAAACCTGAGGACGCTCAGTTGCGGGTGCGCCGGCAGCACGCACGAGTTGGGCGAACGATACGCTGCCGTCGCACGAGGCGGCAGTGAATGATGCCGCATCACCGAGGTTCCTGACCTGCTGAGATACCCCACTCCCCCACTCCCCCACTCCCCCACCCCGCGACGGCCCGTGTGCTGCGTCAGGACGTGAGCATGCCGGCAGGCTGTCCCTCAAGAGCAACGACCGTGTCCCTCGCTATCCGCGGCCAGCGCGCGCAGACCCGTCCGGGAGGTGCGAAGGGCGGCGCCCCCATGCGGAGACGGTGACTTGCGGGATGTCGATGAACGCTGGGTCGTCCAGCAGGCCGGAGAACTCGCTCAGGTCGGCTTCGGTGACGAGGCCCTCGGCCAGGAGGGCGGGGGCGGCCTGGGCGATGACAGGACGCCAGCGGTCCTTGTCGAGTCCTCCCATACAGCCGAGATTCCCGGTGAAGGACACCTCACTCAGTCCGCTGCGAGCGAGCCGGGCAGGGAGGCTGCGCGCCCAGGTCATATCTGCCCCGTGTTCGCGGTACATGCGCTGATAGGCAGCCAGGACGCGCTGGACTGCGGGGAAGGGGGAGGTCCCTGCGGGCAGGTGGTAGGGCTCTTCGATGACGAGCCAGCCGCCAGGGGCGAGCCAGCGGGCGGCCCGTTCGACCGTCGCGTCGCGGGCGGGCAGGTGGCAGTAGAGGTAGCGGGCATGGATGAGGTCGAAGCTGCCAGGCGCGTAGTCCTCGCACGTGATGTCAGCTTCCTGGATCTCCAGATTCGCAGCCTGGCCCGCATCCAGGTGGCGGGTGTCCAGGTCGACGGCGACCACGCGTCCGTCCGGACACCGTCCGGCGAGCCAGTACGCGATGGAGCCGGCGCCCGCGCCCAGTTCCAGGCAGTTCCAGGACGCTTCGATGGGAAGGCCATCAACGACGCCGGTGGTGAACGCGTCGACGCTGGTTTGGATCGACTTCAAGCGCTCACGTTCGCGAGGGCTGTCATTGCCCAACATGCCAGTGTTGTAAGGGGTGGTGGCGGCAGACTGCCGTGCCATGGGTGTCACCTCTTCGTGGTCGTGACCGGGGCACGGTGATGATCGCATCTGTCCGGCGGGGCGGGGGCGGATGCGGATGCGGATGCGGATGCGGATGCGGATGCGGATGCGGATACGGATACGGATGCGGATGCGGATACGGTTGGCGGCAGGGCGAAGGACCATTGCAGCGCGCACTCCACCCAAAGAATCATCCGGGCAGCCGCGCCTGGCTCTGCGCCGGACGGCAGGTCGCGTACGCACCCGTGAGGTCGTCCGTGGGAGGCACCAGCAGTACACCGCCTGCGGACGTCACACGGAGGAGTCACGTGGCGGCGTCACATGGCGGCGTCACATGGCCGTGACCTGGGCCGGGCTTACTCCGAGGGCTCGCGCAGCCGCACCGCGAGGGCGGCGATGTCGTCGTCCAGGCGTCCTCTGCTGTAGCGGAGGAGGTCGCGGTGAAGAGCCATGAGCAGCTCGTGGGGCGGCGCCGGGGGCCGTCGGCGCATCCAGTCCGCCAGCGGGAAGAACTCGCCGCCTCGGGCGCGGGCCTCGGCGACCCCGTCGGTATAGAGAAGCAGCAGGTCGCCAGGGGCAAAGTCAAAGGTGTCGATGGTGTAGTGATCGCCGATCAGCTCCGCGAGGTTGAGCAGCGGCGAGGGGGTGGTGGGCTTGAGGGCGCGGAGTTCCCCGCGGTTCAAGAGCAGTGGCGGGGGGTGTCCGCAGTTGAGGATGTCGATACGCCCGCCCCCGTGCGGGATCTCGACGAGAAGGGCGGTGGCGAAGCGCTCCATCGGCCCCTCGGGGGGATAGGCGGCGTTGTAACGGGTGCTGCTGGCGTCCAGCCGGCGCGCGACGCTGACCAGGTCGGCCTCCCCGTAGGCAGCCTCCCGGAAGGAGTTGACGATCGCCGCGGCCGCCCCCACTGCCGGCAGGCCCTTGCCCCGCACATCGCCGATGAGCAGCCTGACCCCGTATCGCGTGTCGACCACCTCGTAGAAGTCTCCGCCGATACGGGCCTCCGCCGCGGCCGCGAGGTACAGCGACTCGATCTCGACGTTGCCGCAGCGGCGCGGCATCGGACTGAGCACCACCTGCTGCGCCGCGTCGGCGACGAGCCGCACCTGAATGAGGGTCCGCTCCCGCTGGAGCCGGACATGACTTCCATACGCGGCCGCCACGGTGACCGCGATGATCCCCGCCGCCGTCCACCACGTTCCCAGACCGTGGAACACGATGCTGAGGCCGATCATCAGGAAAAGGCAGACCGTCCCCAGCAGGACGGTGGGGAGCACCGGCCACATAGCGGCGGCGAGGGCCGGCGCCGCGGGCAGGAGGCGGCTGAAGGCCATCTCCGGGGGCGTGGCGTATGCCAGGCTGGCGATGACGACGGTCAGGATGACCGGCGACATCCGCACAAGCCTCCCTCGGCCGCGGCGACGACGGAGCCTCGGCCGTCCAGACTCGATCACACTTCACAGAGTATCTACGCAAAGAGGACATAGCGCTTTGGTGGATCGGAGTCGGCCGCCTGCCCCGGCAAAAACGGGCCCGATCAGGCGGATGGCCCGCCCGCCGACGCAAAATCGAATATATGAACGATATAGATGAATGATGTAGATGCATCCCGGACGTGCACAGCCTCCGCGTTCCGGAGACGTCGCTTCAGACCAGCCGCCCCGAACACGTCCGGGGCAGACGCCATCGCCGAACAGCGCACGGCGCACGGCGCAGCAGAAGCGGGCGGCGCCTCTTCCACCGCCGGATGGGGCCGTGCAGCCCGGCAACGGAGTCGCGGGGCGACCCGTGGCTGTACGCATGGGCGGTTGCCGCAGTGCCGACCGTCGCGTTCACCCCGTCAGCAGGGGCCGAGCCATGCACGCGCTCGCCCAGAGGCCGGAGTAATGCGCCCCGCGCCTCCCCGACACCGGGCACTGTGCCCAGACACAGCGGACCGACAGGCCCCTCGCACACCAGGAGGCACTCACCGCGCTCATCCGATCACGGACCGGGCCGTGCCCGGTTTGCCGCTGGACCGTGCCCTGACCACCTCCAAGTGAGTGCAGGCACGGCGACAGCCGGACGTGCCGCTCTCAGCGCCGGAGTTTGACGTGGGTCAGGCGGGACCGTGCTTCCTTGGCTGTGAGCCCGAGGGCCCTGCCGATCGTTTCCCAGGACAGTTCGTCGGCCTCCACCGTAGAGGCGGCCTCGCGCCCGATGCGCCCGACGAGGCGCTCCAGTGCCGCCACGGCCTTCAGTGCGGCCAGTGGCGCTCCGGCGGCGAGGGCGTCAAGCTGGTCCTCAAGCCGGTGAAGCAGGTCTTCGACTTCGCTGGGCAGCGGTACCGAGCGGGACTCGACTTCGGCGATGTGCTGGGCCCAGTCGTCGCGTGGCCCGGAGGTGTCGAGATCGTGGAGGCCGTCGCCATCCCGCTGGGTCCAGTCGATCGGGTAGAGGTTCGCTCCGCGCCAGCCGCACGAACACGAACCCCGCGCCTTATCCGCCCGCGGCCGGCTGAGCTTCCCGTCGTAGGCCCACCACTCCGTGGTCCGGTGCATATGGGAACCACTCCCGATGTCCAAAAACACCGGCTTGGGCTCGCTGCCGTCAGCCAGCACCGCCCCCACCATGCCCTCGTGCGACGACCCGAACTCCTCGGTCTGCCACCCCATGCTGCTCCTCCACGACCAGTACCCATGCATCTCCCTGCCCGAGAATGCCCCACCCCAGGGTCGATGACCGGCAAATCCGCCAACCGGTCACACCCAAGGTGCCGGCTTCTGCCGGCGGTCGTACGACGGAGGCCCGATAGAGCCCCCGGCAGAAGATGCGGCTGAGCACGGCGCGTACGGTTTCGGTGGCGTATCCCTGGCCGTGCGGGACGGGCGAAAGGAGCGTTGATCCATCTGGCGCCTCGCGCATGGACTGAGGAGAACTTCAAGGGGATCGGAGTCATCTGCCGTGGATAGCCTTCGGGCCAACTGCTGGGCTATGAAGGGGGCTTAATGCGTGACGAGCTGAGTGGTGAACCTGTGGCAGGCCGCTACCCGTCTCAATGTCCCTTGTGTGAGGGACCGCTCGTCAGGGCGGAGAGAGTTGGCGCGGGTCAGCACCGGCTGTTCATCAAGGTCCGTATGGCGGGCAAGAGGCTGGCGCGTCACCGCGAAACCAGGGTCTTGGTGTGTGACCGGTGCAGCCACGTTCTGCTGTTCCTACAGCCTCCCTGGTCCGCGGAAGAGAATACCGGGCTGTGATGCCACAACGCTCCCTGTACGGCCGATGCGCGGCCGTATCGGCCCGTAGCGGCGTAGCGGCCCGTACAGGGAGTGTTGTGGACTGCGGAACGCGTCGACATCCTCGACTTTTGTGTCGGCGCTCCGCCCGTCGGTGATCCGCACACGCGCGCAAATCCTATGGGGCTGGCTGGTGTTGACGATCGATACTTCCACCCTGGCCAGGTACGTACCCGTGTCCCAGCGCAGCCCATGGGCCACGCCCGGCAGCGACGCAGGCCCGTCACCCGCAATCGCCCGCTCCTGTGGTAACTGCCACGCGGGCTGCCGAATCCGGCCGGCGCAGCTGCCGTAAGCACAGCGCCGGGATATATGTGCCGAGCCGCGGAGTACCTCGAGCGTGGTGCGCCGGGAGTCGGCTGGTCGGCCTTACACCGCGTGGAGTTGTCGGAACGCGTGGACGGGGAGGGGGAAGCGGGAGGAGAGAATGGTGGAGCGCAGGTCCCCTGTGAGGGCCGAGGCCAGAAACTGCGTGCACGTATATGGGAAGTGTTCCCAGCGGTCCCCGCGTGCCTCATTGACCATGACCGTCCAGTCATCTGGTTGCCGGCCGGAGCGGACAAGCCAGTAGAGGCACTCTCCGTTGTCGGTGCTGGCCCAAGGAATGACTCGGCTGCCTTCTTCTTCGAGTTCTACCGGCTTCTTCTCGAACTCCCACAGTCCGTCCAGTGCCTCTGTTTGCTGGTCTTCCCATTCGATGAGGTCGTAGTTGTCATTGGGGCAGCCAGGCTCCAGGACGTAGAGGTAGTCGTCCCAGCTGCTGCCTCCGTAGGCGTGGATGAGTTCCTTGTAGTCGGTGGGCAGTTGGACGCCGAGTGCTTGCTCTGCGTTGTCCCAGTCCGTTTCTCGGGGATCCGAGGGTGGCGGGATGAGTTGCGTGACGTGTTCGAGTGAAGGAGTCATCAGATGTCCTCAAACATACGGGGGTTCTTTGCAGGATAGGGCCAGTAACTGCCGTGGATTGCGGCACATGGCGGAGCGGACGGAGAACATCGTGCGCCGCACGGAGTTCGAACGGGGCGGGCACTTCGCGGCCCTGGAGGAGCCGGGCCTGCTGGTGAAGGAGGTACGGGCGTTCTTCCGGCGGCCGCGCGAGAAGGGCTGAGCCGTCGGCTCTGCCCGTGGCGAATCTGCGGTGGGCAGAGAAACCGCATCCGGGGGTCTCCCGAGGTCAAGAGTGGAGTCGACGGCATTCCTGCCTCGGCAAGACAAGGAGACCAGATGACTTCACTCACCACGCTGCCGCCCCGTGCGGAGGAGGGTGACACACCGCCCAGCCGCTTTGACGACCACCTCGCGGCACAGCTGCTCGCCCAGCGGATCGTCCTCCTCGGCACACAGGTCGACGACGTGTCGGCCAACCGGGTATGTGCGCAACTGCTGTTGCTGTCGGCGGAGGACCCGCGCACCGACATCAGCCTGTACATCAACAGCCCCGGCGGGTCGGTCACCGCGGGTCTGGCCATCTACGACACCATGCGGCTCGTCCCGAACGACGTCTCGACGCTGGCGATGGGGTTCGCCGCCAGTATGGGCCAGTTCCTGCTCACCGTGGGGGCGCCCGGCAAGCGGTTGGCACTGCCGAACGCGCGGATCATGATGCACCAGCCCTCGGCGGGTATCGGTGGCACCGCGGCGGACATCGAGATCCAGGCGGAGAACCTGGAGTTCACCAAGAAGGCCGTCGAGCGGATCACTGCCGAGCACACCGGGCAGAGCGAGGAGACGATCGCGCGGGACGGCGACCGGGACCGCTGGTTCACGGCCGAGCAGGCCAGGGAGTACGGGATCGTGGACCGGGTGGTGGAGTCGCTCGCCGACATCCGCCCGGCCGCGTCGCGCCGACGGATGGGGTTGTGACATGGGGTCGTACACGGTTCCCTACGTCATCGAGCGGACCGCGCAGGGTGAGCGGTCCTACGACGTCTTCAGCCGGCTGCTGAACGAGCGGATCGTCTTCCTCGGCACCGAGATCGACGACGGGGTCGCCAATGTGGTCATCGCGCAACTCCTGCATCTGGAGTCGGCGAACCCGGAGCGCGAGATCTCGATCTATCTCAACTCGCCCGGTGGATCGTTCACTTCGCTGATGGCGATCTACGACACGATGACGTTCGTGCAGGCGCCGATCTCGACGTTCTGCGTCGGTCAGGCGGCGTCGACGGCGGCGGTGCTGCTGGCCGGCGGAGATCCCGGGCGACGGTTCGTGCTCCAGCATGCGCGGGTGCTGCTCGGCCAGCCGGCCAGCGGCGGCCGGCAGGGCACGGTCTCCGACCTCAGCCTGGCGGCCAAGGAGATGGCTCGCATCCGCTCGCAGGTGGAGGAGGTCCTGTCCCGGCACACGCAGCACGACGTGGCGACGCTGCGCGCGGACATGGACCGGGACAAGGTGCTCACCGCCGAGGAGGCCGTCGCCTACGGGCTCGCCGACGAGGTGCTGAGCCGACGGCTCGCGTTCGTCTGACCCGGTCCGACCCCGGTCAGACCCCGGTCCGACCTCGGTCCGACCTCGTGCGGCCGTGGCCGAAGGGCGGCGAGCCGGCCGGTACGGCGGTGGTGCCCCCGCCGTACCGGCCGCCGGTTCCCCCGTACCGGCCGCCGGTCCCGGTCAGGCGGCGAGGCAGAGGCCGTCGTACTGCGCCGTGGGCGACCTGCGGCCCCCGCCCACCCGGCTCCGGGTGTACCGGGTCAGCTCGTCCTGGGCGAGCGAGAGCAGGTCGGTGAGGCCGAGCCCGAGAGCCTGGGCGGCGGCCGCGAGCACCTCGGAGGATGCCTCCTTGCGTCCGCGCTCCAGCTCCGACAGGTATGGCATCGAGATCCGGGCCGCCTCCGCTACGTCCTTCAGCGTGCGCTCCTGGGCGAGCCGCTCGCGCCGCAGCACATCGCCGACGAGGTTGCGCCACAGGGGTTCCCTCGGCGCGGGTGTCTGTGGGGCTCCCGCCGGTCGCTGCGGGGCACGGGTCGCCCCACCGGAACGGGGCGGCGAGGCGTGCGGACGCAGGGGGATGACGCGGGCTTCGTTCGGCGCATGAGTGCTCACCCCTTCAGCCTACGGATCGGGGGCGCCGGGGGAAGGGAGCTGCGTTCTGCCCTGGGTGAAGCCGTGCGGGCGGACCGGAGCCGTGCGGGCGGACCGGAGGTGTCGCGAGCCGGTGAACCTTTCCGGTCACGGCACCAGACAGGTCAGGAGCGCGATGCGGTGTGCGTTGCACCCTGGTCTTGCAGGGGCTGTGGCGAGTGATCCATACGCGGATGACGGTCGAGGCGCCCCCGCCGCAGCCGCCCGGCCCGCCCACACTCCGTCAGCCGACCACTCTTCTCGCATAGCACCGTTGCCCATGCGGGACGGCGGTCGGCGCCTTCCGGTTCTCCTCAGCAGGTTGGACTTCCCGCTGCACGACGATCAGCCCCTCGTCATCGGCGGCGATCAGATCCGGCCAATCAGGCCAACCAACGCACCACGCCTACGGCCAAGCCACCACACGCCAACCCGAGATCTGCTCCAGCAGATTGACTGGAGTGAGCAATGAACCATCACCGCGATGCATCGAGTAAAGTGAGCAAAGAAACGGTCGGCACATTACAGAGCCGCAGGTGAACCAGGGTTCTCCCTACGCACGTGGCGGTCCTTCCTACGAGGCCCTGCACGCCGTGTTCCGCAGGGTGTTCTCCCCACGCACGTGGGGTGCCCTCACCTGAACAAACACTGGACCGAGTTGAACCATTCACCAACCATCCCTGGTTCACCGGCGAAATCGCACTCTCGTAGTCGATTCACAGCGTCAGCCTCATCCGATGGTGGGCAATTCACGCCTCCACGACGGACGATGCACCCTTACAGCCACCAGCGCAAGAGGCGACCCCGACATTCACCGGAACGAGGCGGAGAAAGCAGCATCCTGCTTGCGGTCGCCAGTGGTTCACGAGCTGGGATGCGACGCCAGCAGACGCTGGGCGCGATGACACAAGTGTAGGCCAACAGCTTGGGCTCGTTCGCTGAGAAGGAGCCCAAGCCGTGCATTGCCGACTTCGTGCTGGTCCCGCTGCGGCGCCTCCCGGTTCGCTCGGGGGCATTGCGCCGGGTCGGTACGGGATTTCGACACAGACGGCTGGAAGGGCGAACAGCCCAGGGCCGCGACTCTCTCGTTCTTCACCACACATCACCTCGGCCCCCGACGCTCGATCCCGCGGAAGCAACCATGAAGGGCGAATAGAATCCCTTGGCGTTGCATGTGGCCGTTTAGCGCGGCCGCAGGTCTGCCCCTATCGTGTCGCACCGCCAGTCTAAGTGTAGTGACCTGCGGCGTTGTTACGCGGCTGGCGGGTGGGTTGCCTCCGACTGAGTTGTGACTGCAGAACGGGTCCCATCCTGCTCCCAGCAGTGATGACATGTAGTCCATGTCCCCGAAATTCCCAATTAGGAATTTACGAGTTTTGCGACATTTACCTCACCCTCAAGAACTCAACGAGCGGTACGCTCTGTTGGCAATTCGAGGCCCTCTTTGCGATACAAAATCGATACAAAAAGGGCATAGCTCGCATTGTAAAGTCAGCAAAATGTCAGCATCAGTCCCCTGCTGATCTTGATGGCCTGGCAGGCGCGGCTGCAGCGGCCGAATGAGGCGCGCTCTGAGCTTGGGAATCAAGGGGCTGCCCTCATCCTGACCCTCCCTGACCTGCGAAGATACCTTAGTTGGGGAGGTTGATTCGGTTGAATCTCTGCCCTGACAGCGGCCAACTCGAATGGCTCTGATCGACATTTCTGGATGACCGTGCGTGATCGGCTCACGGTGTGAGCAGAATGCGGCGTCGCAGTAGATCGAAGTTAGCCCGTCCATACCCTTGACGTTTGAGGTATTTCACGCGGTTCACGTGGCCCTCGACCATGCCGCTGGAGCAGGGCGGGGTGAGGCGTGGCCGTGACAGGGGGGCCGAGGAAGTGACACGGATCTGAGCACCGCGGCCGCATGACATGGCATGAGACACCGTAAGAACGTCCAGATCACGGCGTCTGTGTGTGACACCCGGAATGAGAACCCACACACCCAATCCGGTCGTTTGACAGCGAACCCAGTCGTTCGGCCTTCCCTGCCAGCGAACCTAGTCGTATGAGGTAGACGCGCTGGTGCTGACCCTCACCGAACGGAGGAAGCGAACGCGGTGCGATGGCCAAGCAGCACACTGAGCGGCTTGGACCCCTGGCGTCAGCTTCCTGGACGTACCTCTTCGCGGGTAACTGTTCCGGCCGGGCTGGCCGCATTCCTGGGCGAGGACCGGCAGGAGTGGGTTGCTGCCGTGCCTGAGCTGGCAGCTGGCTTCCTCGACGGTTGGAGGCTGCGGCTGGATGGCCCGGCGGCACACGGCATGAACGCGCTCGTCCTGCCCGTACAGCGTGAGGACGGCACGCCGGCGGCCCTCAAACTCCAGCCACCCACCCGGGAAAGCGTGGGAGAGCCAAAGGCACTCCGGGCTTGGGGCGGCACCGGGGCCGTCATACTTCTCGACCATGACGCAGAGAGCGGCACCATGTTGCTCGAACGGCTGGATGCCAGGCGCTCCCTGGCACGCGTGCCAGATGCGGAGGCCGCCCTGCTGGCCCTCAGTGAGCTGATGGCCCGGCTACTACGGACGCCCGCACCGACCGGGTTACGCACGCTCACCGACATCTCGGCCGCGTTGCTCGACGCTGCGCCCCGAGCCCTACTGTCCCTGGCTGACCCTCTTGAGCACCGCTTGCTCCTGTCGTGCGCCGGCGCCTTACGGGAGGTGTCCGGTGAAGCAGGCGCCCTGCTGTTGCACGGGGACCTGCACTGCGACAACGTCCTGGCCCCCCTGCCAGGTTCGGACCGACAGCCGTGGCGGGCCATTGACCCCAAACCATTGGTCGGTGACCCGGGCTTCGACCTGCTCCCCGCGATCGGCAACCGTTGGGAAGAAAGGATCCCAGCCCGACAGGTGCTGCGCCGGTTCGATCTGATGACGGACGCGCTGGCTCTGGACCGCCGACGGGCGGTGCGCTGGACGCTGGGCCGGGTGCTACAGAACGCGCTGCGTGACATCGAGGATGGTCAGAACGCGGTCGCTCCCGGGCAAGCGGCTATGGCCCGACTGCTGTTAGGGCATGACCGAGATACGCAACAAACTCGCCCCGGGGTGAACTTGAGGTCCTGAGTGGCTGAAGGCCGTTGGGCCCACCTCCGCGGCATCGAACTTGTCTTCTGGGCAAACAGCCAGGTCCGCCAGAGTGGGCTGTGCACGTCGTGCTGGTTTCGCGAGAGAGCCCGACATCGGGTTCTGCGACGGCGGCAGCTGCCGCGGGTCACAGGGTGCTCTTGAGCAGGTGCGGGCTCCGACGGGAGATGCCACGTCGGAGCCCGGCACTTTGTGGGCTGCTCTGCTTAGACTGGTCCGCGCTGCAGCACGACCTATGGGGCAAGATCACGCAGCCGTCCTTGCCGCCCTGGCTGCCCTTGCCGTTGGGGGCGTCGATGTGGCCGCCGTTGCCGCCCCGCCCGCAGGTCCCGGCCTCTGCGGGGCAGTTGGACGGGACGTGATTGGCCTCTCCGCCTGCGCCGCCATTCGTGTTCGAAAACCCACCAGTATGGCCCCAGCCCTTGTCGCCGTTGTGGGACTTCATGTCGGTGGACGTCGCCGACCCATACGGTCGAGTAGCCGCCGCCCGAGCCCGGCTCACCATTGCCGCGTTTGCCGCCTCCGGCACACACGTGGATGACCACTACCTGGCCTGCGCTCACGGACAGGGTGCACGACATGCCGCCCCCGCCACGGCCTCCCCCGGGGCCAGGCGTATCGGACTGCTTGTGGCGGCCGCCCCCTCCGGCGGCGATGGCCACCACCTTGAGGCGTGCGCGGCCGCAGCCCGGCCCCGCCAATCACCTTCCTGCAACCACCCCAGT
The DNA here is from genome assembly GCF_000935125.1 of Streptomyces natalensis ATCC 27448. Taxonomy (GTDB): domain Bacteria; phylum Actinomycetota; class Actinomycetes; order Streptomycetales; family Streptomycetaceae; genus Streptomyces; species Streptomyces natalensis. The sequence continues at coordinate 24,615 of NZ_JRKI01000035.1, forward strand.
GCTCATACGTGCCGCCGTGCGCCCCCTGTCATCCGGGCTGGCTAACTCCAGCTCACGCAGGGCCGCCTCCCTCGGTGGGGTGATCAGCGCGACATGGCTACTCGCCCTGTGGAAGGCGAGCCAGGTTCTCGCCCATGTCGGTCCGATCGGCCCGGTCTTCTTCGCCACCGGCTACCTCGACCTCACCCACACGTCCAGGCTCACGTTCGTGGTGTCGGCGTTGCCAGCCCCGGCGTACGGCTCCGGGTCCTGAAGCGTCGGCTGCTGGTTCGGCAGCCGAACCGAGCCACGCGACTGCTTCCTCTACGTCGTCGGTGATGCGGGCCAGGGCCAGATGGTGAGACGAGACCTTGCCCTGGGTGCGGGCCGGGCCGGCGAGCCACTCCAGAAGTCCGCTCCAATACCAAGTGCCGAGCAGGACGACTGGGAAGTCCGTCACTGTGCTGGTGCTGGTGAGTGCGAGAACCTCGAAGAGTTCATCCAGCGTGCCGACGCCTCCGGGCAGGACCGCCATGCCCTGGGTATGGCGCAGGAACATCGCCTTGCGAACAGCGAACGTATGGAAGGCGACAGCTGTATCCACGTACGGGTTGACCGGGTGCGGGCGGGGCAGCACGATGCCGAGGCCGAGGGATCGCCCGCCAGCGTCCTGGGCTCCTTTGTTGGCCGCCGCCATCAAACCCGAGCCGCCGCCCGTGACGACGGCGTACCCGGCCGTGGCCAAGCCGTATCCCAGCTTCTCGGCAGCGGCGTACTCGGTGCTTTCGGGCGCGGGCCGGCCCGAGCCGACCACCGTGACAGCAGGCCCCAGCCCGGCCAGGCGGCGTCGCCCGACGAGTAGGTCGGACACAACGCCCCAGGCGCGGCCGGGTGCGGCGCTGCCGTACCACTTTGGTAGCCGAATGGGGGCGGCCCTGGTCGACAGTTGCCGCTGCGCTGTCTGCGGGTCATCCACCCGGCCAGTATCAACCACCCGATACCGGGTCACCGCAGGGATGCGATATTGGCAGCGCAGAAGGCGAAGCGCCCAGTGCTACACCATTTTGAAGGGAAGAGGATCCCCCCGGTATTGCTGCTGAGTTGAAAGCTAAGGGCTTCGCCGCAGGTCAGCGTCTTTCGGGAGTAGAGCCTGTCCGAGGGGTCGTCCGGCTCGGAGGTATGGCCGGTAGGTGCCGTCCGAGCCGGGTAGTGATGCGGCACAACCGGCCCTGACGAGGAGGACACCATGGAGAAGGCTGATCTTTACGCGTTGGACCTCTCGCACGTGAGGTGGGAGAAGTCGTCCTTCAGCACGAATAACGCGAACTGCGTCGAGGTGGCGCAGCTGCCTGGTGGCGCGGTCGCGGTACGCGACTCCAAGAACCCCCACCGTGAGGCGCTGTGCTTCACCGCAGCCGAGTGGTCCGCGTTCCGCAGCGGCGTCGAAGGGGGTGAACTGCAGGGCTGAGTGTCCTGTAGCTTCCCCGAATAGGGGCCAATTCCCAGCGTTCGGGGCCTCTGAGGGGCCACTTGGCCGTGCAGGGGACCACAAGGCGAGGGCATCCGGCGGCGTGTGAGTTGTACGTCACTCGTTCAAGTGGCGTACGGCATGCACGCCGTGTTCAGTGGTCCTGGCGGTTGCCTAACGTGATCGTGGCGCTGTTGATCGCTTCTGTATCCAGAAAACGCACCTCGCAGTCCGCCGCCGGCCAGTCCTGACGGAGGTGAGATTGCCCGTGCGGGGAAGATGGACTGGTGGGCCACGAGTTGACGTCGGATCTGGTGCCGTGGCAGGACCCCGGTGTTGCTGCCGCTTATGCCGCCGCTGCCCAGACCACGGCGCAGACGGTCGGCTACCTCGCGGTGTTCACGGCGCTGGGCCTGGCCGAGGGCAGAGTGGACGCACTGCTGGACATCGGGTGCGGGCCCGGATCGGCGGCACGAGCGGCGGCCCGGGCCTTCGGGGTGCATGTGTGCGCGGTCGACACCTCCCCGGCGATGCTGGACATCGCACACCAGCAGCCCCACCCGCTCGTCGACTACCAACTCAGCACCGACGGAACAGTGTCCTTCCTGCCGGATGCGTCGATGGATGCCTGCATGTGCTGCTTCGTCTTTGTCTGCATCGACAGCCGTACCCGACTGGGTGCCCTGACCGCCGGACTGCGCAGGGTCCTGCGCTCCGGCGCCCGTATCGCCGTGCTGGGCGCGGACCCGGACTCCGTCGGCACAGCGCACTTCGAGGGCTGGACGACCGCGCCGGGCCCGTACCGCGATGGCGAGAGGGTCCGCAGCCGGCTGCGGCGGCCGGACGGCAGGCACGAGGAGGTCACCGATGTCTTCTGGTCCCGCGCCACGTACCGGCAGGTACTTACGGAAGCAGGATTCCAGCGGGTGCGGGCCACCGTTCTGTCTGCTGCTGGGCAACCGCCCGGCAGCGGGAGCCTGTTCCTGGTGACCGGGCATTGCCCGTGACAACCTTGTCCGAATCCTCGTGGCCCGGTCGATCGAGGTGATCTATCCAGGCTTCGTCTGGGATTGCTGTGTGCGGACGGGCCGGTGACGGCGCCGGTGGACTTGACGCTGGTGGCCGAGCACCGGCGCGGGCACGGCGCCATGTACGACGCTTCACACCGGCCGCGGTCGCGGAACCGAGCGCACAGGCCGCGGGCGCCGGGTCAGGTCTGCTTCTGGACCAAGCCCGCAATGCACGGCCAAGCGTGGTGCTACGGCCCTGTGCCGCTCGAAAAGTCGTCGCCGCACGTCACGCCGCACATCTGTACTCGTTGATCAGGCCACCGAGGATCCGGGTGCGTATCACTGTCTGATCTGCCGCGAGTTCTCCGCTGTAGCAGAAGGCGTGGGTGGGCTGCGGTGCAGTTGAGAGCGGGTTCACTCGATGGAGCGGGAACTTTGACGAATCATCGGGATTCCTGACTGCTTGGCGCGATTGTCGACGCACGGTCGGTTCCTCCGAACTCGGTGGTGTGGATGACTGTGGCAGTGGTGCGCTCGCTCGGCTCTCCGCGCCGCTTGGACACGGTGCAGGAGACCCAGGACTTTGAGCAGGAGATTGTCGACCAGTACCTGCTCGCCAGCCTCGGGGCCGGAGTCGATGACGCGCTTGGAGTTCGCCCGGTCGGTCGGCCGACCTCTGTGGACGGCGGACCCTGAGGACGCCGACCGGTTCCTGTGCGGTCAACGCAAGCTGGGGCTGGCGGGCAACACGGTGTACGGGAAGGCCGGGAGGATCGGCCGATTCTTCGACTTCGTGCAACTGCGCTATCAGGGCGACGTTTTGGCCCTGACCGGCTACGCGGTGCAGCAGCCGATCGACGAGTTCAACCGTCCGGCCAAGCCGGACTACGGGGAGGAGCGGCTCCCTCCCAGTGCTTCCGAAGTCGTGCATTTGTTCACTTGCTGGGGGGGCTTGCCTCCCCAACGTACGCAAGTACCTGCCGGCGGCGCGGAACTACATGGCCGCCTCGCTGTGGCGGCGTATCGGGTTGAGGATCAACGAGTCGCGGATGCTCGATCTGCGCGACTGGCGGCCGGACCTGGGTGACCACGGCAAGCTGCACGTCCGCTTCGGCAAAGGCAGCCGCAAGCGAGGCCCCAAGCCTCGCGTCGTACCCGGCATCAACGCGGTCGACGACCTCATGGGCTGGTGGCTCACCGACGTCCGCCACCAGTTCGGCGACGACTGGCGCAACCCGGACGCTCCGCTGCTGCCCAGCGAGAGACGCGACCCCCATACCGGCTTGTGCGGGCGGGTCACCGACAACCCGCTCCGCCAGGGGCTGGCCAGAGCAGTGCAGCCGTGGCTTCCGGACTGGGACGGGCGCCTTACCCCGCACGTCCTGCGGCACTTCTGCGCGTCTTCGTTCTACCTGAATGGCATGGACCTCAAGGCAATTCAAGAAACCCTTGGCCATGAGTGGCTTTCCACCACGACCCGGTACATACACGTCCGTAGTGACCATGTCAAAAGCGCGTGGGCGTCGTCGAACGACCGCGTCTCGGCCCGGCTGCTGAACGGAAGGAAGTGATCGTGTGCGCTGGAACCTACGGATGAAGGCCGCGGAGCGGGGCATCTGGAAGTCCGCGGAGTTCAGGCGGCGCCTGGCGGAGGCCGGGCTGGAGATCAGCGCGGGGAAAATGTCGGGACTGTGGACGGGAACACCCACCACGATCCGGCTGGACGACCTGGACGTGATCTGCGCGGTACTCGACTGCGAGCCCACCGAACTGCTGATCCGCGAGCCGGAGAAGGTCGCGGCCCTCCGTCCGGTCAAGCCGGAGGCCCAGGAGGCCACCAGTGGCCTGCCCGTGCCACGCCTGGGCCGCAACCGAACGACACCACCGGCATGAACGAACCCCGCTCCTGCCCCCGGTGCCTGGTGCGGCCGGTGATGCGCAACAACGTCGACTACTGCCACCTGTGCCACCCCGACGGACCCGTGAAGCCGCCACCATGCCGACGTTGTGGCACCACGGACAACTACTTCAGCGCCGGACTGTGTCTGTGGTGCCACCCCGGCCGCCCCTTGATGGCTTCCTCCTGCCCGGATTGCCTGGCCTGGGGCGTCTACGACCAGTCGCGTGGCACCTGCCTGGCCTGCCGAATGTTTCGCAAACGCCACCCCGACAGGAAGCCGTGCCGGATCTGCGGCCATACCGCCGCACTGATGGCGGGCGTCTGCCGCCTTTGCCGTCGCCAGGCCCGCCTGGTCCAACGAGACCTGCACCACAACAAGCTGGACCTTGACGGCTCCAACCGCCATGGCCAGCAACTGTTTTTCGGAGACTGCGACCGCAGAGTCCGCCTCTCGGTGCCTCTGGCGGTCCGCGAGCAGCAACGCCGGCCCAAGCCCGCCGGCCCCGCCTTCGGCTGGCCGCTCCGCCCAGCCACCCACCGCCAACTGCTGCTGTTTCAGCCGGAGCGGGACTGGAAGACGGTCCGGCCGGGCCGTCTGCCTCCGCCCGTCGACACCGAGCTGGCCGCCGCGCTGACGTTCTTCGCCCGGGAGCACGCGGCACGACTGGGCTGGACCAGATTCATCACCACCAGGGTCTGCGCCACGCTGCGATGCGCCGTCGCTCTGCAGGACACACCGGGGGCCGCGATCAAGGCCAGCGAGCTGCGGCTCTTCACCAAGCCCGGCTTGCCGGTCAAACACGCTCTGGCCGTCCTGGAGGGCGCCGGATTCCTCGACGACGACCGTGTCCGCAACACCCTGGAGACCTGGTTCACCGAGCAGACCGCCGAACTTCCCGAGCCGATGCGGGACGAACTGCGCACCTGGCTGACCACCTTCCACCACGGTCGCACCACGCCACCCCGCTTCAAGCCCAGGCGCGCCCAAACCGTCCGGAACTACAGCCAGCCCATCATCGCGATGGCCCAGCAGTGGGCGCCGACCCATCCGTCGCTGCGAGAGATCACCAGCAGGACATCCTCGACGCCCTGCCGGCCGAAGGATCGGCACGCGGGGAGGCCATCACCGCCGTCCGCGCACTCTTCCGCGTACTCAAGGCCCTCAAGCTCGTCTTCAAGAACCCCGCCACGAAACTGGGCTACGTGCTCGTCACGCGCCTCCCACAGCAACTCCCTCCTCAGGAGCTGGAGTTGCGTCTCCTCGACGCGGACCCAACGCGGGCCGCGCTCGGTGCCCTGATCGCCTTCCACGCGCTGACCGTCAAGGACCTTCGCGAGATCCTGCTCACCGACGTCCGCGACGGCCGGCTCCGCCGCGGCGACCGGGTCATCCTCCTCGCCGCTCCCGTACGCGAAAGGCTGGCGGCCTACCTCGGGTTCCGAGCACGGCAATGGCCGCACACCGCCAACCCCCACCTGTTCATCAACGGCCAGACCGGATACCACACCGAGCCAACCAGCAACGTCTGGGCGACCGGCGTCCTTGGGATCTCGGCACAGGCCATCCGCGAGGACCGCATCCTCGACGAGGTCCTCGCCACCGACGGCGACATCCGTCGTGTCTGGGACCTCTTCGGCATGACCAGCTGGGGCGCCCGCCGATACATCGAGGCCGCCGAACAGCACCACGCCCCCGAGCCCCGGGCGAAGGCCCCGCCCGAGGACACATGAGTTGCCCGGAGTCCTAAGCGGACCCGGTGAAGTGCGCTGCTGATTCCGTGAGACCGCCGGTGAGGTCACGTCATCGGCCCCGGCGTGCCCAGGTCGGCGCCGGGGCCGATGTTGCCAGCACTACACGAAGGGATTCCCGCGCCGCGCTACGCGCTATGGCATGTATTCGTGCTGCGCCTGGGCGAGGCGGTGTCGGGCTTCGCGGTATGCCTCCTGGGCCTGCTCAGTTCCGGCGGTGTTCTGGGCGTTGGCTTCTGTGGCCGTCTTGTACGCCTGGGCGGCCTGTGCGAGGTCACGGACCGCGTCCTCGTACCGCTGCTCCAGTCGGAGGTCGTCGCGGAGGGCCGCGAGCGCCACCGGTACGCCGGCAGCTGCGATACTCGCATTGTTGCGGCCGAGCTCCCACTTCACCAGGTACGGCGGCGTGGGGTGGAACGTGTAGACCAGCTTGGGCGTGCCGTCGCCCTCCAGGTCCTCTTTCTTCTCCTGGAAGGCATCCGCGGACGCGGTCGTGTCGTCGGGTGTGAGGGTGAGCGTGCCCTTGGCGACGTCGTCGTCGCGCTCAAGCGGCGGATCGCTGTCCTTGAGACGGACGTCGAGGGTGAACGCCTCGTCATCGCCGAAGGCCACGTCCCCGAGGGCCACCCCGATCGGAGACCGGTCCCCTGCTGACTTGCCGGGTCCCCAGTAGATGGCCGTGGCGTCCTTCTTCACCGGCACGTCGACGCTGCGGCCTTCCATGCTGGTGGTCGCTTCCAGCCCGATGGTGAACAGCTCGACGGATGTGGTCTCGTTCGTGTCGACCAGAGCTGTGGTCCGGTCTTTATAGGTCACCTTGACCGATCCGTACACTTCGATTGTCTTGTCGCCGGTGTCGTCGCCGTAGCTGTCCAACTCCAGTCGCTGCGCGATGGCTTGGTAGCTGATCGTGGTGTGGTCCTCCGGCAGGGCGGGGGTCGGCTCGAAGGACCACCAGGCGAAGCCGGCGGCACCCTTGGCCGGATCGTTGTACTGCTCCAGCAGCTCACCCGGTTCCCTGCTGTATCCCCGGACATTCAGATACAGGCCGCTCTGACGGTTCTCCAGGGCGTAAGTGCCTGCCTCCGGACCCTCTTTGAGCCGCCAGCTTCCACTGGACACCGAGTTGGGATCCGCCTTCACCGACAGCGGCCCCGTCTCCTCCCACATCGGCCACTGCTCCACCAGGGCGGAATTGCTGGTGCTGTGGCTGCTCACATGCAGATACAGGCCGCTGTGCAGGTTCCGCAGATGGTAGCCGTCTCCCGCCCTACTCAGCCGCCACAGCTGGCTGCCCCACCTCTCCTTGAGCTCCCGCTGCTCGATGTGTGCCGAGTTCGCCGTACTGCCTTCGCTCACGGTCATGTACAGACCGCTCGTCTTGTGCTTGATGAGATAGGTGCCCTCAGCGGGAACGCCCACTGTCCCTCCTGAATGTGTATGCCGGAACCCCTCTTGGTGATCGAGTGTAGTCGTGTGATTCCGTTGCGTGATGGCAACTTTCGGCCGTCCTCGATCCTTCATCGGTGCCGGCGTGGCAGATGGCTTGAACTGAAGGGCCTGGGTGAGGTCCGGCATCGGTCTTCGGATGCGGTCTCGCTGCCGCACCGTCGCCCGGTCGGCGGCCTCGTAGGCGGCGTCAAGGCTGGTCTGGGTGCGCCGCGGGTAGTCCTCGTGTTTCGCTGTGCCCCAGACGTGTTCGAAATCGTTCAACTCCGGGCTGCGCGGCGGCAGGTAGAACAGCTCCACCCCAGTCTTCGCCAGTTGCTCGCGACGGCCATTGAGCGCCCTGGTCACGTACGCCGCGACGTTGTCCAGCAGCGTGCACGGCCTGGATCCCCGCCACACATGCAGCGCAGGGCCGACCGCAGCCAGGCCCAAGTGCGGCAGCCCCGTCGGCCAGCCGTGCGCAGGGGAACTCCAGAAGCACCTCCGCGTCGAGCTTCCCGCGCGCTGCCAGACCAGGCCCGGTTCGACGCCGACGATCTTGACGTCGAGCACGTTGACGCGGCGGTTCGTTGCGCGAACTCCGACACCAGAAGCCCTACCGGTACCAGGATGAGCCTGGGTTCCCACCAGACGGCCCGTCAGTATTCACGAACTCACGGGCTATCTTGCGGGTGTCGAGGTCATGCACCGTGGCGGGCTGTTCGTGAGCCTCGGGTGGTAGCTGGTGCCGGGCCTGGTGGGGTCGGTGCTCGTTGTGGTGCCGCTTGTATGCGGCACGGACCTCACGAGCATGGGCCTCGTTCGCGATGAGGACGTGGTCGAGGACCTCGCGCCGGATGCTGTCGATGATCCGTTCGCAGTGAGCGTTCATCCGAGGAGCTCGCGGCGCACTCTTGAGGATCCCTATGTCCTCGGCCCGGAAGACGCCGTCGAACGCCTCGCCGTACTTGCTATCACGGTCACGCAGCAAGAAGCGGAGGGACTCCATGCGTTTGCCCAGGTCGACGGCGAGATTCCTCGCCTGCTGCACTGTCCAGTCCCGCGTCGGGTGAGCGGTGATCCCGGCGCTGTGCAGGCGCCGGGTACCGTGCCCGAGGAACGTCGGCGCGTACAACCGCCCACCCAGCACGGTGTCGATGTGGAAGAAATCTGCCACCATGACGCCCTCGGCTTGGACGGTGAGGAACTCACGCCAAGTCGGGCCGGAACGACGCGGCGCCGGGTCAACACCCGCGGTGTTCAGGATCTCCCAGACCGTGAAGGCGGCAATCTGGTGCCCGAGTCGGGCCAACTCCCCCTGGATCCGCCTGTGTCCCCACCTCGGATTCTCCTGGGCCAGCCGCAGGACGAGCGTCTTGACCGCTGCTCGGGCAGGCAGGCGTCCGGTGCACCGACGCGCGCTGTAGTCCCCCTTCGCGCCAATGAACCTGCGGTGCCAGGCGAGCAGGGTGCCGGGGTGACCGGGAAGACCTCGCGCCAGCGTCGTCGGGGTATCAGCGCGGACAGCACGGCGAACCAGAACCGGTCGGCGGGCTCGTAGCGGACCGGACCGGCCAACTGCCGGCGCAGCACCCCCTTCTCGTGCGGCAGCACCAGCAGTTCCGTGTCCTTCGCTGCCTCCCTCCGGAGCAGTACCGACGGTATGGACAGCAGCTTCCGAGCCACCTTGTACAGCAAGGACACGATCACGCGGACATGGTCCCAGTGGACCCACCGCACCCCGCTCACCTGCGGCGACGACTTTTCGAGCGGGACAGGATCGAGGCTTAGAGGAGCTCACCGCAGCAGGCCAGTTTCAGGAAGACTTCGTGGATGTCGTCGCGGATCTCGCAGCGGATCCGCAGCGGCGGAAGCCGTGGATCCAGGCGTGCCTGAGCGCCTGTGCCCGTCTCACTTGCCCGACGGGCGCACCACTAGCGTGCCCGAGGCCGCGTAGCATCCGAACATGGAGAGCCCGGCCCGTTTCAACGCCGAACCGACTTCGTTCCTGGAGACGATATGAGCAGCGCCCTTCTCGTGATGGACGTCCAACAGGCCATCGTGGACATCGCCGACGACGGCTCCGGATACCTGCCACGCCTACGCAGGGCGATCGACGGGGCCCGGGCAGCGAACATACCCGTGATCTACGTGGTCATCGCCTTACGTCCCGGATTCCCGGAAGTCGGCACGCGCAACAAGGCGCTCACTGCCATCGCACGGGCCGGCCTCTGCGTCGAGGGCGCCCCAGGCACCGAGATCCACCCCGAGGTCGCACCCTACCCAGACGACGTGGTGGTCACCAAGAGGCGGGCGAGCGCGTTCTCGGGCAGCGATCTCGACGTAGTGCTGAGGGCACGCGGCATCGACAGCCTCGTGCTCACCGGCATCGCCACCAGCGCTGTGGTGCTGTCCACCCTGTGCCAGGCGAACGACCTGGACTTCGGCCTCACCGTCCTCCCCGACGCCTGCCTGGACACCGACCCAGAGGTGCACCGGGTCCTCATCGAGCGACTGTTCCCGCAGTGGGCGGAAGTCGTCACCGTCGACGACTGGCTCAAGACGATCGCACCTCAATAGCGGCAGACCAGGTGGACAACACGGGCGGTCGACTCCGGCGGGCCGCCTGGCTTCGCGGGATGGCCGGCCGGGACATCGACGGGATGCACGCGCACCGGTCGGCCACCCCGCACGGCTCGCCAGCGTGATCGGCCGGCTGTACCACTGCCTCCAGCAGCGGTGGCTTTTCGACGAAGGCACGGCCCTCCCCCACCGCACTCGGGATCGCGGCATGACGAGCGAGACCCCTGAGGTGTCTGTCACGACTGCCAGACCGTGCCGCGCCGCTCGTACTCCAACAGGGCCTCCAGCTCCACCGCGAGATCGGACCCGACCTCGCGCTGCACCAGCCATAGGGCCAGGTCGAGCCCCGAAGTGACGCCGCCCGACGTGACCAGATCGCCGTCGTCCACGACGCGGGCGTCCTTCACGATGCCGCCCTCCTTGACCAGCTCCTGCTGGGCCAAGTGGTGGGTCGTGCAGGAACGCCCTTGGGTGAGTTTGGCAGCGGACAAGAGCATGGCACCGGTACACACGGAGGCGATCGTCAGCCCGGTCTGCACAGCTGATGCCAGGGCCCGGGGCAGGTCACCCCGCTTGATCTCTTCCGTTACACCGGGCCCCTCGCGGTTCCAGCCGCCTCCGGGCACGAGAAGGATGTCGGTGGACTCGGGAGACCAGCCCGAATCCACCACGATTCGCGTGCCGTGGGCGGCCGTGACGGTGCGGGGTCCGCCGAGCGCCGCATACGTCATCCGGACGGCGTCCTCCCGGAGGTACCCCACTGCCGAGAAAACCTCGTACGGACCAATGAAGTCCTGCTCCTCGGCCCCGTCGAACAACACCGTCTGTACCCGCAGCGCACTGTCGCCCGAAGCACCCGGCCCCCTGGAGGCCTTCGTGGGGTACTGCTTCCCCGCCGCTGCGGCACCGCCGCCGACCCCCGAGGCACCTGCTTCCGCGGGCACTGTGGCAGGCATCCGTGGATTCCTGTTACGCACTGTCTCCTCCTCTTTGGGCCTGACGTTTGTGGCAATCGCGAGGTCAGCGCGCCATGCGCATTTCGTCGATGCAGCGCAGCCCGGTCGTGCGCAGGTTATCGATGACGATGGTGGTCGAGGATGAATCGGAAGAGCGCGTCGTGGCCTTCGGAAAAGGAGCCGCCGCGCCTGTCGGCTTCCAGGGCCGCCTCCCACGCGGCTGCCGGGGAACTTTCGAAGAGCCCCCATATGGCCGACAGGCAGGTCCGGGGGGAGCGAGGCGGTGGACGAGTTCGTGCAGGGCACGCCTCTCCTGGAACAACGAGTTGCCCGGCGTGCGGGTCGGCCGCAATCCTCGGCTGCTGCGCCGACTTCAACCGGACTGGGACGGGTTCACGGTCCCCCGCGACATGAAATCGTCAGGTGGCGTCGGAAGAAAGGAAATTCTTACGGGTGGTCCGTGGCGGAACCGTGCGGCTTGCAGATACGTTTCAGCGAGTGATTCGTGGACGAATTTCAATTTCGTCGACCTTCCGGTGCATGTCGCAGGCGGTAGCTCGATCGGGTTGCCTCGCGGCCAGTCGCGAAGGTAGGCATGCAAGACGCCCTAAGCTCGGCCGAGTTGACCGCGCAATGCCCTGATGGGGACTCTCTCGGTAATCGTGCGGTACGGCATTCGCATGTCTTCCTGAATGAAGGGTCACGGGAGCCGAAATGAATGCAACCGCGGCAGATGCCTCGCACGGACCGGAGCTTCGGGCGAAGGTCAGGAGTCTGATGGGCGGGTTGATCGACGCCCTCCAGTCCTTGGTGAAAATCCGTTCCGTGTATGGCGAAAACGGGAGCCTGCAGGGGGTGGACGACGCGGCTGGCGCGGCGCAGAAACTGCTGAAGGATTCCGGGCTCAAAGACGCCGAACTGAAGTCTCTCGGCGAGGGCGAGGCCAAACTGGTCTACGCGCAGTACGAGTGTGCGGGCGCGCCTCCCGGGACGCCCATGGTCCTGCTCTACGCGCACTATGACGTGCAGCCGCCCGGAGACTGGGGCGATACAGCATTCCGCCCGGTGATCGACGCGAAGGCCCGGCGCATGACCGGTCGCGGTGCCGCCGACGACAAGTCGGGCGTCGTGATGCACGCAGGCGCCGTCCAGGCATTCGACGGGAAGCCGCCGGTTCACCTGAGGGTCGTACTGGAGGGAGAGGAGGAAACAGGCCGGGAGGCGCTGGAGAATTATGCGAAGCAACACCGGGAGCTCTTCACGGCGGATGTGATCGTCATCGCGGACACTGGTAACCATAAAATCGGTGAGCCGACCTTCACCACATCTCTGCGGGGAGTGGTGGAGGTGGATGTCACGGTTAGCACCCTGAAGGCCGAATGTCACAGCGGCATGTACGGCGGCCCGGCGCCGGACGCTTTTATGGCACTGGTGCGTATTCTGGCCCGACTGCATGACGACGACGGAAATGTCACCGTCCCCGGTCTGGTTCAGGGGAAATGGACGGACCTGGAACCGGAAGAAAAGCAGTTCCGTTCGGACGCCGGCGTACTGGACGGCGTAAAGTTGATCGGCACCGGTTCCCTGGGCAGCCGGCTGTACACCAAGCCCTCCCTCAATGTGGTCGGCCTCAAGGGCGTCCCGCCAATGGACCATCCCGCCAACCAACTGCGGGACACGGTGACCGCGCGGGTCGGTATGCGCATCGCCCCCCAGGAGGATCCACAGCGTGCCGTCGATCAGCTCACCGCATACCTGAAGAGCGTCAACCCGTGGAAGGCCAACGTGGACGTCCAGGTTTCAAGTGAGGGACTGGGCAAGGGCAAAGGCTTCCAGGCCGAGACCCGGCAGCCGAGGTACGAGGTGGCCAGGCAGGCCATGGAGAAGGCGTACCCGGGCACACAGGCGCAGCACGCCGGGCAGGGCGGGTCCATTCCGCTGGCAAGTCTCCTTCAGGAGATCAACCCGAAGGCTACGGTGCTGCTTATCGGGTGTGAGGAGCCTCTGTGCCGCATCCACGCCACCGGCGAGAGCGTAAGCCTTGACGAGCTGGAGTCGATGACCCTGGCCGAAAGCTATCTGCTGCAGATGCTTGCCGTGCCCGCGGGAGCCGATGTCAGCGGGAGCCGGTGTCCGCAGTGACCAGACGCCGCCGCGAAGGCTTCAGCTGGCACGTCGGGTTCGTCCACCACGGATACCCGGTCACGCCTACGAGCCGGCGCCGGGCGAGGACAGCGAGTGGACAGGGGTCACGGACAGGGGTCATCCCCGTCCGCCAGACCTACGGCCCCCTTCAGTCTTACCGGGAATCGATGCCCACACCTGCCTAGCTGGAGAACTACCACCGTCCCCAGGACTGACCGGCCCGCCACCGCAGACAGCCGGAGCACCGGTCACGGCTCCCCTACCCCTACCCCTAAGTCCCACCCCTGCCCCTACAGCACCCTCAGGAGTCTCCCATGACAGAGATCACCGCCCGCACCCAGAAGATCCCGCAGATCCCGTTCGGCCCGGAGGGCCACACCTGGGAGGAGGCCCTCGCGGCGCAGGGCCTGTCCAACGGGCAAACCTCCCTCGTCTCCCCGCCGGTCGGGGATCCCAACGTCAGCTACCCGCAGGAACCGGGCCTGGACTACCACGACTTCGAGCTCCCGGCCGACGGGCTGAGCGACGCCCGGCGCCGTAAGGCCCTCAGCGCGATGGAGCTGCACCTCGCCGAGAAGCGCCAACACCTACTGGGCTATCAGGTCACCGAGGACATGAACGGGTACCCGTTGGATCTCGGCCGGTTCCTGGAGAACCACATCAACAACATCGGCGACCCGTTCACCAGCGGTGGTCTGAAGGTCAACACCAAGGTCGTCGAACGTGCCGTACTCGACTATTACGCCGCTCTGTGGCACGCCAAGTGGCCGTACGACCCCAAGGACCGCGAGTCCTACTGGGGCTACATGCTCTCGATGGGCTCCACCGAGGGGAACATGTACGCCCTGTGGAACGCTCGTGACTACCTCAGCGGTAAAGCGCTGATCGTGGAAGAGACCCCTGAGGCCCAGGACACGCTCACATCTCCGCTGCGCTGGGTCCAGGCCGTCGCCCCGGAAAACCCCAACGCCTACCGTCCCGTCGTCTTTTATTCCCAGGACACCCACTACTCCTTCGCCAAGGCGGTGCGGATCCTCAACCTGGAAACCTTCCACGCGGTCGGGGAGACCCTGTACAAGGGGCAGTGTCCGCTGACGGACAAGGACGGTCATCCGCTGGCGGAGTGGCCCACCGAGGTGCCCTCCCGCATCGGCCCGTCAGAGACGGCCGCAGACGGTCCTGGCTCCATCGACATCGACGCGCTGGCGACCCTGGTGGAGTTCTTCGCGGCCAAGGGCCACCCCATCATGGTCAGCCTCAACTACGGCTCCACCTTCAAGGGCGCCTACGACGATGTCCGTGGCGTGTCCAAGCGATTGCTGCCCCTCTTCGAGAAGCACGGTCTGATCGACCGCCCGGTGCGCTACATCAACGCCAAGACCGGAGAGCCCGAGATCGACCACCGCCGTGGATTCTGGATCCATGTCGACGGAGCTCTCGGTGCCGCCTACGCGCCCTTCATGCGGATGGCCTACCGGGACGCACAGTTCGGCTGGACGCCTGACGTGGATCTGCCGGAATTCGACTTCGGAATCAAGCTGCCGACCTCGAAGAACGAGAAGGTCGACATGGTCTGCTCCCTCGTGATGAGCGGCCACAAATGGCCGGGCGCCCCCATGCCGTGCGGTGTCATGATGACCAAGGTCAAGTACCAGCTCATGCCGCCCAGCCAAGTCCAGTACATCGGCTCCCTGGACACCACCTTCGCAGGGTCCCGTAACGGCTTCTCCCCTCTGGCGGTCTGGGACCACTTGGCCCGCCACTCCTACAAGGACCAGGTGGACCGGATCCACCGGGCCCAGACGCTCGCCATCCGTATGGAGGAGCGGCTCGTCGACCTGGAGAACTCCAAGGGCCTGGAACTGTGGCCGGCCCGTACCGAGGGCGCCCTGACCGTGCGCTTCCGCAGGCCCAGCGACGAGACGGTGGCCAAGTGGTCACTGTCCACGATGGACGTCCTCTTCCCGGACAGCGAAGGAAAGCTCACCATCCGCCGGCCCTACGCTCACGTCTTCCTGATGGCCGGCATCACCGACGAAAAGCTCAACGAGTTCGTATCAGATCTCGCCAAGGACCCGGCCTACACCAAGCCCCCGGTGACGGAGGCCGTGGCTCCACAGCCTGCCTCCGAACTCGCCGATGGCGCCGTCTCCCTCGGACTGCTGCCCACCTCCGGCCGCGGCTTCCAGTAGGAGACCGGGGCCCGCCTCCCGGCCGTCCGGGAGGCGGGCCCCGTCGTGAAGCAAGGGGCCGGGCTGTCGTACACGCCGAGGTGTCGGAGGAGCCGGGGCGCCGGAGTTGCGGCCGACAAGGAGCCGCCCGAGCTGAACCCCGCGGCCGCGAGGGCACTCTTGGAGATTCTGCCAGCCGCCCACGACCGGCTGCACAAGCCAGAACCGCAACCGCTCGATCCGCAGACTCCTCCACGGCGAAGGCGGTTCCCGCCAGTTCCCGGCCGGCCTGAGCGTCGAGCAAGGAAGGCGCGAATATCTAGACGAGCGCCTGGCGTACGGCGAACGGCTAAGGGCTTGCAGATCATTAACACGTCGTCTTGATCATGCTGTTGGGGTTGTCGCTTTGAGCTCGAACCCGAGCTTGGAGGGCTGTGAAGACGGCGGGCGGGGTGGCCGCCGGCGGGATGACGATGCTGTGCGCCTTGAGCAACCTCCTGATCTTCAGCAGAGTGCGGTGCATGGCAGTCCGACTGCTGTCGAACAGCACCGCGAGGGGTTCCGCGGCCAGGGCGACCCGCAGGTGAAGGACGGCCGCCAGGACCTGGTCGGGGAAGGCGAGCCGGGGCGGGCGGCCGCGCTAGACGTCGCCGTCGACGGCCAAAGTGTCGGTGAGATCGCTCAGTTGCTGCCGGGACATGCCGGTCAGGACGGGGTCAGACAGCAGAGCATGGTCCCACTCCGGAGCCGGCTTCTGCGGAGCCCGGGGCGCTGGGACGGCAGGGCACGGCAGGGGATGCACGGCATAGTTCCAGTCGCCATGGAAGGCGTGTCGGGTCAGTGGCAGGGACGCCATCTCCGCGTCGCCGATCTGGACTCCGGTTGGGTAGATGTTGGTGTCCAGCTCGGCCGTGACGCACAGTCCGGTGCGGGTGGTAGTCGCGGCGATGGACTGGACGATGACTTCGTGGCTTGTCAGCGGGCGGCCGCGCCAGTTCATGGTGATGTGCGAGAAGAGCCGATGCTCGATTTTGTTCCACTTCGATGTGCCCGGCGGCAGGTGGCAAACGGTGATCGTCAGTCCTGTTTCGGCCGCGAGCCGGGCGAGTTCGAGCTTCCAGGCTCGGGTGCGGTAGCCGTTTGAGCCGCCCGCGTCGGCGGTGATGAGCAGTCGTGTCGCCTGCGGGTAGGCGGCCCGGCCCTGGCCGCACCACCAGCGGCGGATCGATTCCACCGCGAACGCGGCGGTGTCGTGATCGGTGCCCACGTTGACCCAGCCGGTGTTCGCCGCGAGATCGTAGATCCCGTACGGGACGGCCTTGCCCAGTTGTGGGTCGGCGAAGTCATGGACGTTCACCGGCATCGGATCAGTCGCAGGCCGCCATTGGCGGCCGTTGTTCTTGAACTCGCCGACGAGTTCCTTCTTCTTGGTGTCCACGCTGATCACCGGCTGGCCGGTGTCCCTGTGATCGCGGGCCTGCTCGTTGAGATAGCGGAACTGGGCATCCCGGTCCGGATGTTGGCTGCCCTCGATGGTCTTGGCGTTGGCCTGCAGACTGAAGCCTTCCTCCCGCAGCAGGTCTGCGACGGTGTCCGCACTGACTTTGTGCCCGCTCCGGGCAAGCTCCTGCGCGAGGGTGCGGGTCGACTTCACCGTCCACCGCAGTGGCGACATCGGATCACCGCGCTCGTCCGGCTCGACCAGCGCCAGCAGTGCTGGCCGCAGCCCCGGATCGAGATCTGAGACCCTCTTGCGGCCTCCGCCCGGCCGCCGCACCCGCCCCAGAGGTTCCTCGCCGGTCTCCAGCTCGAACACGCCCTTGCGGACCGTGGTCTCACTCACCGAGGCCGCCCGCGCGACGGCCCGAACACTACCGTGTCCCAGGACACGGGCCTCTGCGGCCATCAGCAGCCGTCGCTGCCGCTCATCCAGATGCGGGAACAACGCCACGAACTTCATGGCGAGTTGGGTACGGGTCTCGTTCGGGATGCGCATACCACATCAACGAGCCATGGGACGGGAAGCAACACCTTGATGATCTGCAAGCTCTTAGCCCCTCGCTACAGCGCTCCGTGGCCGAAAACCCACTCCACGCCGCTCGGCGCTGGCCGTATGCACCGTGCCCTCCGTCGGAGGTCAGGGCCCCAATGCGGCGCGGCCACACAACCGGGAACTGTCGCACGATCGTTTCGCCTGCAGCCCAAGCCCCGCAGGGGACATGACCGAATACCACTCACCCACTCAGATGTTCACGTGTTCTTCTGGCTGACCGGCGTCTGACGTGCAAGCTCCTCGGAGAGCGACCTGTGCAAGCAGTTCATACGTGCGCGGCTGCCCGACGGGTGTGCGTGGTGTCACCTTTGCATCCGGGTTCGGCTGGTGGGGCCTGAGGAGCTCGCAGAGCGGGGAGCTGCAGTAGTGCGCGCCATAGGGGAGGAGTTTCGTTCGGGGTAGAAGCCGGGAAAGGTGTTCTCGTCGACGACGATCGGCACACCCTGGTGAAGAATCATGTCGAAGCCGATGATCTGCGCCCCGATCGCCTTCTGCGCATGCGAGGCCAGTTCCGCATGGGCGGCTGGCACGTCACACAGATCGACGCTGCCGCCCACTCCGGCAAACTGCTGCCGAAGAACAGCACCATCCAGCTGGAGTCACAGCTCATTCGAGGACTTCGGACCGCTCTCGAACCTGGTCGTCCAGCTTGCCTTCCTCCAGATCGCTAAGCGCGGCTGCGTATCCGGCCATGACTGCTTCGTGCACGAGGTCGTGGACGTCTACGGGGATCATCTCGTAGACACCGGAGCAGATGTTCGCGGCTGCGTCGTACGCAGGTCGGTAATGCGGATCGCGGATACCGGCGCCCAAGTGACTGACAAGGTCGCGTAACGCATTCCTCTGATCATCGCTCATGTCGGCTTCGATACCCTCACGCCCTGATCGGGAACCGCTTTAGGAGCGAGGCTGGGTCGTCGGGCGCGGGACCTTCGACTTCGCTAACCGAGCTAGCAGGCACGAGTGCGTCCGCTAGCTACCCCTGTTGACCGTGGCTGACCCCTGAATCTGGCACGACTGTGGCACGGGGCCGCCCGGCGGCATGCTGCGTGCCGGCCTTCAGCCTGTCGGCCCGAGTTGCTCTCGGGTCACGCCAGATGATGTGGGTTCTCCGCTAGCCCAAGAGAGCCCGAACCCTCCCTGACTTGCCGTCAGAAAAGTCAGCATCGGGTCAGCGCCAGCCCTGCCAGACCGGGCCGCACGCTGCCACACCTGCACATGATCGAAGGGCCGTGAAAAGTCCGTCTGACCTGCATGTTTGCCGCTCAACCAGGGAAGATCGTAGAGTCGCTCCCCCAGGGGCATGCAGGTGTAGTCCATGTCCCCGCGAATCCCCTAATTAGGAATTAGCGAAATCCGCAACGTTCTTCGCGTTCTCCAAGAAGAGTGTCAACTCAGGCAGAACTGTACCCTATTGGCGGATTAATGATCCCGCTGGCGCTATCAAATCATCACAAGATGGCACAGAGTTCTCGCTGAAAAGTCAGCAAAAAGTCAGCATCGCTCCCGACACTCAAAGCGACTCGGCGAACTCGGAGCGTTTCCCAATCTGCTGTGCCAACCGTCTCCACCAAAGGCTTCCACACCCCCCAGCACAGCCGTAAGCGCTTCCCAGCCTGCCTCAGGACGGGCGTGTAAGGCTGCAGCGGAAGTTCGGAACCGCGCAGTGGCAGCCGTAGTGTGCGGGCAGCGCGGTCAGCGATGGCTGCTCACCGCTGACCCGTGCGGCATTCGTCGACTGCCTGGGCGATCATTCGGTACAGCTCGAATCCCAGGCCCTTGCCAGCCGCGTGGAAGGGTTCGGGGCAGAGGCCGGGAAGGTGCTCTCGTCGACGAGAATCGGCGCTCCGATCGCCTTCGGAGGGGACTCACTCGTCGGCGCAATGCTGGTTGCGGGGGCGTTCAAAGGGTACGCCGGGCAGGGTGATGCTGGAGAGCTGGGGTGTCAGGTTGGCGCGGTAGCGGCGGATGCCGAGCATGCGGTGTTCCAACTCCGCTGCGAGCATGACGTCCGCGATGTTGGTGCAGTCGGGGACCGTCTGCACCAAGGCTGCGACCGGGTGGTCACCGATGAGTGGATACTTGCGGATCCGGCGGAACTGCCACATCGGGGTGGGTTGTGGGGCCGCGTGCCCTCGCACTATCCATTCCTCGCGTGCCGGTGTGTGGTCGTTTGTCTGGCGTTCCGCTTCGACGTTTAGCACCCCCATTTTGACACCCAGCGTGAAGCGCGCCACCCTCGACGAGACCGCCGACCAGGTAGCCAAGGGGAAAATGACCGTGGCCATGGCCGCTCGGATCGAGGCGCAGTTGCTACCCGAGGCCGAAGCCCTCGAACGGTAAGCGGAGGAGGCCAGCACCGCGCCCGTGCTGCGGGGGCTCATCCGGTCCGATGTGGCCGACATCTGGCCGACGCTGCCTCTTACCCAGCAACGCGAGGTGATCAAGGCACTCATGGACGTAACCATGCTGCCGAGACTCACGGCGAAGGACCCCGCGTTTCAAGTCGGTATGGAGTCTCGAAAGGAACTCGGCCGACGCCTGCGCGCCATACGGCGCGCCTACGGGACACGGGGAATGACGCATCGGCGACTCTCCGAACTCACAGGCTGGTCCGTCCACAAGGTGAGCAACGCAGAAAGCGCCCGGGGATGAATCACCGCCGACGGCGCCTGTGGTGCTGTCTGTGTGCTGCGGAATCCGAGGCTGACGAACTGGCCGCCCTTGTTCCGCCCGAGACAACCAAGCGGGTGCGATCCGGCGCCCGTATCCGGATCACCTGGAAGCACGACCTGTAGACCCGACACCCACCTCACACCTACGCCGAACGGCCACGAACCCCCGCGGTTCGTGGCCGTTTCGCATGCCCAGACACCGTGGAGGTACCGACCCATGAGCGACACCTCGCCGAAGAACCACGCCCGCCCCGCCGACGACTACGCCGACCAGATACGGGCGTTGGTGGACGCCGCGCCGCCGCTGAGTGTGCGGCAGCGTGAGCGGCTGCGCCTGGTCTTCCGCGCCCGTCCGCACGCCACTACCTGCACCAGACAGGCAGCAGCATGACGGACCCCGCCATAGCCCCGGCGCGACGCCATGCGGCCGACCGCCTGCCCCCGCTCGCCTGCGGGCACCGTGACCCACTGCTCTGCCCGACCGCGCCGCCCGGCCCGAGCACCTACAGCCTCACGCCCGCCCAGCTCGCCGCCGAGGTGGCCCGGTGCCGGGGGCGGGGGTGGAGCGAGTCCGACCTCGCCGCCCGGTTCGACACCCGACAGGCCGCCCCGTGAGCACCGCACGGACCACGCATCGCCCCGCCGCGCCGCCCAGTGCCCGCCTCTCCCCGGCACCGCCCGAGACGATCGCGCACGACCCGGTAGCCCTGTGGGCATCGGCCCAGGTGACCACACTCAACGTCCGGGACGCTCCCGAGTACGGCAGTCCCGCATGATGCGCGTTGCGCGCGAGCGACCCGCGCCGTTCGGTCGCGATCCTCACCGCCGCCGAGCAGTGGCGCCGCCACAGCGCGCGTGAGGCGTGGCTCTACGACCTGCTGACCCACGATCCCGAGCAGTGGTTCGCGTACGTCACTGCGGACGCCAACGACCACGCCCGCACCCTCGTGGGCGGCCTCGCCCGCCGGCCGACCCACGACGAACTCGCCGCCCGCCGCACCGTGCGCGCCTCCGCACGTCCGGGCGTGGCTACCCCCGGCTGGCCGCCCGTCGCCACCCCCGGCCGCCCCGGCTGGTGGCGCCACGTGGGCCCGCGCGGCGAACAACTCGACCTCCCCCACAACCACCCCCAGGAGAAGGCCCGTTGATCCCCGACACGCCCGCCCCACCGCTCGACCCGGCGATACGGATGCTGATCACCCCGCCCACACCCGCCGACACTCCCCCGTCCGCCGCGCCATACGCGCCACTGCCCGGCCCCGAGCGGCACCGCGGACACCTGCGCATGGCCGAGCGATTCCTCACTGAGCACGCCGACCACCTACGCCACGTACACGGGGTGGGCTGGTTCCGCTGGGACGGGGCCCGCTGGTCCGCCGACGAGCAGCGCGCCGACATCGAGGCCGCCGTCACCACCGTCAAAACCGCCCTGGCCGACCTCAACCGCCTCACCGGCCAAGAACGCGACGCCCTCTACAAGGACATACGACGCTCGGAATCCGCCGCCGGCATCGAGGACATGCTGCGCATCGCATCCGCACTGCCGCCGATCTCCACCCCGTCCAAAGCACTGGACGCCGACCCACACCTGTTCAACACCCCCACCGGCACCGTGAACCTGCGCACCGGCAGCGTGCAGCCCAACGACCGCGGCGACCTGATCACGAAAGTCTCCGGCGGGCACCTCGCTCAGGGCACGGATGCCGAATGGGCCGCATTCCTCGCCCGCATCCTGTCCGATGAGGAGGTGCGCCGTTTCGTTCAACGCCTGTTCGGTTACGCCATGTTGGGCGAGGTCCGTGAACATGTGATGCCGATCTTCACCGGCACCGGCGCCAACGGCAAAGGCACGCTCCGCGACGCGCTCATGTCGGCCTTTGGCGACTACGCGATCGAGGTCGATCCGGCGATCCTCATGGAGTCCAAGCACGAGCGGCACGGGGCGTTCAAGATGCGTCTTCGTGGTGCCCGCCTCGCGTTCTGCTCGGAGACCGAGAAGGGCCGGCGGTTCGCTGAGGCCACCATGAAACGCCTGGTCGGTGGCGACCCGATCGAGGCGAACCTCATGCACAAGAATCCGATCACGTTCGACCGTCCCACACGCTGGTCATGCTGACCAACTTCCTGCCCGCCGTCTCCGGTGACGACCCGGCCGTGTGGCGTCGCATCCTGGTCGTGCCGTTCGACGTGACCATCCCCGAGCACGACCGCGACCCGGGACTGCCCGACCGGCTCAAGCGCGCGGCCCCCGCCATCCTCGCCTGGGTGCAACACGGTTGGCGCGACTACCAGGCCCAGGGCTTGAACCCTCCCGAGGCCGTACGCATGCGCACCGCCGCCTACCAGGCCGCCAGTGACGCGCTGGCCCGCTTCCTCGACGAACGCGCCATCATCACCCCCCATGGCGCCGTCAGGGCCCGGGATCTGTTCACGGCCTGGTCGCGCTGGTGCCACGACAACGGCGAGACCCCGGGGGAGCGAGGTCACGTTCGCCGACTCGATGGCCAAGCGCGGACACGAGAAGAAGAAGCGCAGCGCCGGACAGTTCTACCTCGACTTGATGCTCGCCGGAACCGATGACGAAAGCCCCTGACTAGGCAAGTGCAGGGTAGTGGCGGGTTTCCCGGTTCTTCCCATGCCTGCGCACGTAGGGAGTTTCGGAAAACCCACCACAACCCTGCACCGCGCCCGTCGTCGGCAGGCTTATTCAGGCCGTCTCAAAGGTGGTCTGTTGGATTTCGAACATGATGAACTCCGCGGGACGGACCGGGGCGATGGCAATGTGGCACGTCACGATGCCCTTGGCCTGGGTAGCCGGCGGGTTGTTCTTCTCGTCGCATTGCACAGCGAACGCTTCCTCGGCAGAGCTGCCCTTCAGCACCCCCTGCTTCCACTTGCCGTGCAGGAAATCGCCCACGCTCTCCTTATGGGCCGCCAGCGTCTCCGGCGTCACTTCGGAGCCTTCAAAGGGGACCGACCCCTCGATTCCCTCCTTCAGTCCCTCCACCAGGACGTCGTCCACTCCCGGGATTTCCATGCCTTGCCCTCCTCCGTCTCGAAACCACTCGACCGGATCGATATCTCCCCACCAAGCGAAACGAGCGAACGAAGACCACCCGACTGCGTGACCCCAGGTTTCGACCTTGACGCCGTGCCCCTCGTAGAGACATCCCCGACCGCCGAATGTCCGCCCGCGTCGTTCGGCGTCTCGCGCCGCGTGCGCGAGGCCGCACCCCGCCCCGCACCGCGACCGGTCGCACCGTACCCGCGCGCGGGAGACCGATTGGAGTCCAAAGACCGTGACCAGTAGGAACCGCCCCGCCGCCGTGCTCGCCCTCGCCCAAGGACGCACGAACGGACAGGCCGCCAAAGCCGCCGGAGTCTCCGGCCGCACCATCTTGCGGTGGCTCGACGACCCCGCCTTTCAGCGCGAAGTCGCCGACAACCGGACCGAGTTGCTACGCCTCGCCGTCGGCCGCCTCGCCGCCGCATCGACGAAAGCCGTTAACGCCCTGGTCAACGCCCTCGACAACGAACGCGGGCAAGCGCGCGTGCAGGCCGCCCGAACGCTGCTCGACGCCTGCCTGTCACTGCGCGAATCCCTCGACCTCGAACAGCGCCTCGCCGTCCTTGAAGCCGACGAGGAGGGCCGCCGCCGATGAGCCGCGCCGACCCGCTATCCCGCCGCCTGGTCGCCGTCGAGAAACAGCGCGATGGCCGCCGCCTCATGCACACCCACCACCTCACCGACGGCCGCACCGTGCGTCTGCCCACCCTCGACGTACTCGACGTCTTGCACGACGGCCTCGCCCTCGGCGGCCAGCACGTCACCGAGCCACCGCCGACCCTCGTCCGCACACTGGCCCAACTCGACGCCGAGCATGACACCTCGATGATGGGACGCCTCACCCGCGCAGTAGCCGCCGAGTGGTGCGCCGCCTACGACCAGGGGCGCCCCGTGGCGCTCTACGGCGGCCAGGGGGCTGACACATGAGCCACCCCGATACCGACGCTGAGCACCTGACGCGCGCCGACGGGGCCGTGATCGTGCCTGCCGCGGTTGCCGGTGACGTGCTGCGCGCCCTCGTACGCGACCTGACGGCCCGCGTGCGCGCCGACGGGGGCGAGGTGACCTCCGGCATCCGGCGTGTGCTGTACGCACTGCACACGGCCGCACAGCGCGCCGAGGTGTTCGATTCCGTTACCGCGCCGTTCGATCGCGCCGCCTCCGCTACCGGAACCGCGGCCCCCACGTCGGCCACGGTGTGTGTAGCTGAGGCCGCCGCCCTCATGGGCTGCTCGACTCGGCACGTCCGCACCCTGATCGCCGCCGGCCGACTTCCCGCCGACCGCGTCGGAGCGCGCGTGTGGGCCATCGACGCCGACGCCCTGAACCACTACCGCCACCACCGAGGTCAGAGCGCAGCATGACCACCGCGACCACGACCACCGACCGGCCCGAGCAGGCGCCCGAGATCAAGCAGGCCGAGCAGGAAGTAGCCGAGGCCGAGCAGTTGCTCGCCGCACTGGAAGAGCGCGTACGCGACGGAGACGAACAGATCACCGCGCAGCAGGTCACCGAGGCGCGCGAGCTGGGCCGGTTCGCCACGCTGCGGGCCGAGGCCGCCCGCCGCAAGGCCGAGCGCGCCGCCCAGGCCGCCGCCGAGCAGCGGCGCACCAAACGCCGCGACCAGGCCCACGCGTTGGCCGCGCCCGGCGGGCCGCTGGACGCCGACAGCCTCTCCGCCGCGTACATCGCCGCCCGCGATGCGCTGCGCGCCTTCGTCACCGCATCCGAGAGGTACAACTCGCCATCGCCGAGGGCGCGCGGCTGCTGGCCGCCGCCGGAGTCCCCGACAGCACCGACGGCCACCAACCCGAGTTCGGCGCCATGGGCTACCGCCGCACGCGGTCGCTGCGGCTCCCCGACGGTGCCGAGGTCTCCGCCACCGGCACCGGCATCCGCCTGTCGGTCCTGCTCGACGACCTCGACACCGAAATGCACACGATCCCCACCGGGCACTTTGAACCACGGTTCGTGCACACACCGATCCGCGAGCAGGCCGCCCGCGGCCGGTACGGCGGCCCCCACCTGCACCTGATCACCGTTGACCAGAAGGCCGAGGCCGCCCAGTGACCGAGCCCGCGCACGTCACCGCCGACAACTTCCACCAGGACCAGGCCACCCCGCGCCCCCGCGTCCAGGAAATCGGCAACTACCTCTCCCCCGCCTACCAACAATGGGCCGAACAGGTCGAGCGCGACACACACCCGCCCGTCGAGACCTTCCAACTACCCATCACAGCAGCAGCGTTGGAATCCATGAGTTACGCCGACCGCGTCCGCGTCTATACCGAAGACGTCGCCTTGTACGACCGGCTCACCGGCCGCACCGCCGCATGCCCCCCGCGCACCGCCAGACTCCACCCGCCGTCCAGGAGACACCACCCGTGAGCACCGCCACTGTGTACCGCTCCCAGTGGGACGACCGCACCCCCGCCGACCGCCGCATCCCCTGGCGCAAGATCACCGCACCTGACGCCCGCTCCGGGCCGCTGAGCACCTATCCCACGATGGGCGAGCGCGGCATGGTGCACACCGCCCCGTGGTGGGTCGAGGGCACCCTCTACACCGACAACGCCCGATGGCTCGCCCTCATCCACGACCAGGCCCGCAAGACCGGCGAGCAAGCCACCGAGGAGGACGCGCCCGACAGTCCGCCCGGCGACCACCTCGCCGAGGTCGACGCCCTGCGCCGCTACGCCGAACGGCATGGCCTCACCCCCGCCCGCACCCCGCCCCTCGACACCGACGGCCACCCGCTCCACATCCGCCCCTACTGAACCGCCCCCGAATCCAACGGAGTTGACCCCATGCCCTCCCTTACCGGCCCCGACTACATCGACGCCAACACCGCCACCCACCGACTCAAGCAGACCCGCAAGACCGACCTTTCGAACTGCGCCGCCGCCTGGATGCCGCACTGGGCAAGGCCCGCACCTTCCGCGACCCCGACCTGACCAACGAAGCCAACCACCGTCGCCGCGCCGAACTGGAGCGCGCCGCCCGCAAGCAGGCCGCCGCCGGCCTCGACCGCATCCAGCGCGAAACCGACGCCGCCGCCACCCTGGTACGCACCGTCGCCAACAAGGCCACCGCCGCCCCGGCCGGCGACGCGGCCGAGCAGCTCCTCGCCGAGACCCGGCAGACCCGCGCATGGGACCGCGCCCGCGCACTGCTCGACACCGGCCGCACCCTGCCCGAGGTCATCAAGGGCGCCGACCTCGACACCCTGCACGCACTCCGCACCGAACTGCCGACCTACCTCGCCACCCAGCAGACCAAGCCGAGCGGCCTGGCCGGTGCCGACTTCACCGAACCCGACCCCACCCGCGCCGTGCACGCCGTCGAACGCGCCCTCGCCGACCGCCTACCCAAGCCGCAGGGCTCCGCGCTGCGGGCCCGCCTCGACCTCGACGAACTCGAACCCGGCCTCCGCGAAACCCTCGCCGACCTGCGCCGCGACGTCGACGGCACCAGCGCCCCCGACAACGGACTGCGCACCGCCATCGCCGCCCGCCTCGCCGACCAACAGGCCGCCGCCGCGCTCTCCGCCGAATAGACCACCTCGACACCACCCCGCGCCCCGGCACGGCCCCCGCCGACCGCGGCGCGGCCACTATTCGACGATGTCCTGGATGGTAATGATCCCCCTTGCGAGCAGAACCCGTCGGATGCGCTCAGCGATGTTGAGATCCAGACGGTTATCGAGGGTTTTGTACGTCTCAAGCAGGTAGAGCCCCTCCTCTTTGTTTGCCACCAGAGACTCGGCACCCGGAAACGTAATGGCCCGGAACTCCTCTTTCAGAGTGGAAAACTTCTTCCACAGATACGGGGCAATATCCGGGTTTTGCAGGAGATACTCGTTGATCTGGACACGGTAGAAGCATTGCAGACGGCGCGGCGTCAGCTCACCAGGGTCGATTTTCGATTGCAGGCTCAGGTCGTCTCGGACGTCGAACTCCTTGTAGATGGTCTTGACGTTGATCGTCTCGCCATTCATGATGAACTCGCCGAAAACCTTGTTTCCGGACCCCACAACGGCGGTCTGAATGGCGCAGAACAAAAGCATCTTCATGCCACCCTTGGCCATGATGGTCTTGAGGATCTCGCCGTCCGAGTAGCTGTCCGTCGACACAGGCTGGAAGCCCTTGAAGTCGCTGATGGCGACCAGATCCTTCAACTGCTCCTTGTCAAAGTATTGCTGTGTCATGGCTGGGTGACTCCCTGTCCTCGTCCCTCGGGTGCACGCTTCGGCCCGTCCGCGAGGCCGGTTCCTCGCGACCTTCCCCGAGGGCCGGCTGGGTAGGCCGAGCAGAGGGTGGATTCATCCAGTGGAGGGAACGGTGGCTAGACCTCGCCCGCCTCGGACTGGATCGCAGGACCGCGGACGGTACCCCGGCCGGGCACTGTAGGTGCCGATGGCGTTGTCAACTTGTTGGGCTGGCGGGTTGGTTGAGGTGTGTGGGTCGTGGTGGGGCCGGGTGACGGCCCTGGTTCACGCCGCCGTGGGCAGGGTGGTGACGCCGGTGATGCGGTCCCAGACAGCGAAGCGGACGCTCATCTCGGCCCGGTACTCGGATGCGGCCATCAGATGGCGTCGGGGCCGGAAACGGGGCGAGATCTGACTGAATGAGGCGAGGAACTTCTGGGCCGACCGGGGTAAGCGGAAGTACTTCATCGCGCGTTCGCGCTGGCGGGTGGGCTGATGCGCGTTCTCCGCCCGGTTATTCAGCCCTTTGTGAGACCGGTGTTCCACCGAGCCCATCAGTTCCCGGTGAGCCGGCCCGTAGGAGCGGTACTTGTCGGTGACCAGCACCCTGGGTACGCGGCGCTGCTTCTTCATGAGCTTGGCCATGAACCGCTTCGCGGCCTTCGCGTCCCGCTTGGACTGGACCAGGATGTCCAGCACGTTGCCGTCCTGGTCCACCGCGCGCCACAGGTACTGCCGCACCCCGCCGACCTTGATGAACACCTCATCGAGGTGCCATTTATCGCCGGCCTGCGGCCTGCGGCGGCGCAGGGCGGCCGCGTACTCGGGACCGAACCGGTCGCACCACTGCCGGACGGTCTCGTGGGAGACGACGACCCCGCGGG
>NZ_JRKI01000036.1 GCF_000935125.1 Streptomyces natalensis ATCC 27448
ACCAGGATCTCCGGGCGCTTCCCTTCGGTGTTTCACACTCTATCAGGGCTTTCCGGGGCCTTCGAACCATCGTTTTTCCGCAGGCATGCGGAAGCTCGCGATTCGAGAATCTCGATCAAGACTCTGAGGGAGTGCCGCCCACGGCCTACCGGGCCGCAGTTGATTGCGACCTGGCTGTCTGGGGCAGGTCTCTGACAGTACAGGCCTGCTGTGGGCGAGGCAAATCGATTCAGCGGGGCTCCGGGGCCGTTCAGCGGGTGTCGCTCATGCGGAATCGTCCGTTCTGATGACTTACGCTTCTCAGCGGTGCGCCGTCCAGGACAGGTAGCGATGGCGGCCTGATGAATCTTCACCCCTGGGAGGCCTCCCATGACCACCGTGACGTCCCCTCTCGCAGGACGCGCCATCGGACTCGCGGCTGTGCCCGATCCGGTGTTTTCCGGAGCGATGGTGGGTCCGGGTACCGCCATCGACCCCGTGCGTGAGCCGTCCGAGGCTGTTTCGCCCGTGGACGGTGTGGTTGTTTCGCTGCACCCGCACGCGTTCGTCGTCGTCGACACCGAAGGGCACGGGGTGCTGACGCACCTCGGTATCGACACCGTTCAGCTCAATGGCGAGGGCTTCGAGCTGCTCGTCAACAAGGGCGACACCGTTTCCCGCGGCCAGGCGGTCGTGCGCTGGAACCCGGCAGCGGTCGAAGAGGCCGGCAAGTCGGCGGTGTGCCCCGTTGTCGCGCTGGAGGCGACCCCCGACTCGCTCGGTGATGTGCGCGAGGACGGTGACGTCAAGGCGGGCGACACGCTCTTCTCCTGGCAGTAACAGCGCAATGCCGTCCCGGACGGCAGGTACGACATCCACGCGGCGGGAGCGATCCGCCGCATCAAGGGAGACGGGTGACATGGAGACAACGCTGCGGGGCGTCGGTGTGAGCCACGGGGTGGCCATAGGCGAGGTGCGGCACATGGGTACGGCGGTGCTGGAGCCGCCGGCCAAGCAGATCCCGGCGGAGGACGCGGAGCGCGAGCAGGGGCGGGCCCGCCAGGCCGTCGAGGCCGTTGCCGCCGATCTGGTCGCGCGGGGGAACCTGGCGGGCGGCGAAGCGCAGCATGTGCTCGAGGCGCAGGCCATGATGGCGCAGGACCCCGAGCTGATGGCGGATGTGGAGCGGCGGATCGCCGTGGGCAGCACTGCCGAGCGGGCCGTGTATGACGCGTTCGCGGCGTACCGGGCGCTGCTGGCGGGGGCCGGGGAGTATCTCGCTGGGCGGGTCGCCGATCTTGATGATGTCCGCAACCGGATCGTCGCGCGGCTGCTGGGTGTGCCGATGCCGGGTGTGCCGGACAGCGATGAGCCGTATGTGCTGATCGCCCGGGATCTGGCGCCGGCCGATACAGCGTTGCTGGACCCGACGCTGGTGCTCGGGTTCGTCACCGAGGAGGGCGGGCCCACCAGTCACAGCGCGATTCTTGCGCGGGCGCTGGGGGTGCCGGCCGTGGTGGCGCTGCCGGGTGCCGGGGAGATCGCCGAGGGCACCGTGATCGCGGTGGACGGCAGCACCGGTGAGGTGTTCATCGAGCCGGATGCGGACAAGCGGGCGTCGCTGGAGCAGGCCGCGGCGGAGCGGAAGGCCGCGCTGGCGGCGTCGTCCGGTCCGGGTGCCACGTCCGACGGGCACAAGGTGCCGTTGCTGGCGAATGTCGGCGGGCCCGGGGATGTGGCCGCTGCGGTGGAGGCCGGGGCGGAGGGTGTCGGTCTCTTCCGTACCGAGTTCCTGTTCCTGGACGACAGCAAGAAGGCGCCGTCGGAGGACAAGCAGGTAGAGGCGTACCGCAAGGTGCTGGAGGCCTTCCCCGAGGGGCGGGTGGTCGTGCGGGTGCTGGATGCCGGCGCGGACAAGCCGCTGGACTTTCTGACGCCGGCCGATGAGCCGAACCCGGCGCTGGGCGTGCGGGGGCTGCGGACGCTGCTGGACCACCCGGACGTGCTGCGCACCCAGCTGGCCGCGCTGGCCAGGGCGGCCGAGGGGCTGCCGGTGTATCTCGAGGTCATGGCCCCGATGGTGGCGGACCGGATCGACGCCAGGGCGTTCGCGGATGCGTGCCGGGAGGCCGGGCTTCAGGCGAAGTTCGGCGCGATGGTGGAGATTCCGTCCGCGGCTCTTCGGGCGCGGTCGATTCTGCAAGAGGTGGAGTTCCTTTCGCTGGGGACCAATGACCTGGCGCAGTACACCTTTGCCGCCGACCGTCAGGTGGGTGCGGTCTCGCGGCTTCAGGATCCGTGGCAGCCGGCGCTGCTGGATCTGGTGGCGGCTTCGGCCGAGGCCGCGAAGGCCGAGGGCAAGAGCTGCGGTGTCTGTGGTGAGGCGGCCTCCGATCCGCTGTTGGCGTGTGTGCTGACGGGGCTCGGTGTCACCAGCCTTTCGATGGGTGCGGCGTCGATTCCGTATGTGCGGGCGACGCTGGCGAAGCACACGTTGGCGCAGTGTGAGCGTGCGGCGGCCGCGGCGCGGGCCGCGGACACCGCCGATGATGCGCGGGCCGCTGCGCAGGCGGTGCTGTCCGGGGAGTAGCCCGGAAGCACTCCCGGAGTGACGCGATGGCCGTCCCGCCCCTGTGGCGGGGCGGCCATCTGTCGTCGGCCGGGTGCTGTGGGCCGTCAGCGGTGGCGGTGTTCGTCCGGTGGGGGTGTGAGGGTGAGGCCGGGGGCGTAGTCGACGCCGTGTTCGGGGGCGATGGGCTCGCCGGTGTCGGCATCGGTGCAGTAGGCGGTGAAGACCTCGGCTTCGGTGAGCGGGCTGGGCCAGCCGTCGCGCAGGGTCCAGCCGCGGACGGTGGAGCGGGTGGTGGGCTCGCTGCCGGTGGTGTGGGTCGTGTCGCCGGTGTGGGTGCGGGCGACGATGCCTCCGGGGGTGCGCAGGGCGATTCCCGCGGCGAGGACCGTACAGAAGATGAGGGTTTCGGTTTCGGCGAGCCGGGGGCGTTCCGTTGCGTCGGCGGTGGTGTGCAGGACCGCCAGGAGGGGTGGGTCCCCGGCGGGGATGCTGCAGACGAGGTGGTGGGAGCCGTTGCCGAGGGCTTCGAGGAGTTGCCGGACGGCATCGGTGGCGCGGGCGAAGGCGGTGTGGCCGAGGTCGGCGCCGCAGTCCTCGCAGTGGCCGGCGCGGGCCAGCAGGGTGGACGCCTGGTTCCAGGTCGCCCGGCGGTCGGCTTCCTCGATGAGCAGCGGGAGGAGCTGGGTGAGGGGCTCTCCCTCGTAGGGCAAGGTCGGTCCGGTGCAGGCGAGTTCGGCGGTGTAGCGGGTGCGGCTGTCGGAGCGGTCCGGGTCCAGGGCGTGGTCGGCGCAGTATTGCTCGTAGGCGACCGGGTCGAAGAGGCTCAGGGTCGTGAGCACTCCCTGGGCGGCCAGGGTGCGCAGCACGGTCTCCATCTGCCGGAGGTAGCTGCGGTGGTCGTCGAACGGGAAGGTGCGGTAGCGGCGCATGGCCGCGAAGTCCCGTTCGTCGGCCAGGACGGCGGCGGTGGTGGGGAGTTCGCGGCGCAGTGTGCGGCGGGCGGCGGCCTGGTCGGAGTAGCGGGTCGTGGATGTCATGGTTCCCCCTCAGTGAGGTGCGTTGGTCGAACGTCACTTGTCACTGAGAGTAAGCGGGGGGTCTGACAATGGCCGTCCGGCGCCCCGCGGCCGGGCGCCGGACACGGCCGGCCGGGCTACTTCGCGCGGTCGCGGGCCACCTTCTCGTAGAAGCGGAGGAGTTCGAGGTTGTCGACGGAGCCGGGGTTGACGGCCTTGTCGAGCGGGGTGCCCTGGAGGAGGCGTTTGACGGGGACCTCGATGCGCTTTCCGGTGAGGGTGTGGGGGACGCCGGGGGCCTCGATGATGTCGTCGGGCACGTGGCGCGGGGAGAGCTGTTCACGGATGGTGCGCTTGATGCGGTCGCGCAGGGCGTCGTCGAGGGTGGCGCCGGGGGCGAGGTGGACGAACAGGGGCATCCAGTACCCGCCGTCGGGGAGTTCGAGGCCGATGACGAGGGATTCGCGGATCTCGGGGAGGCGTTCGACGGCCTCGTAGATGTCGGCGGAGCCCATCCGGACGCCCTGGCGGTTGAGGGTGGAGTCGGAGCGGCCGTGGATGATGACGCTGCCGCGGGAGGTGACGGTGATCCAGTCGCCGTGGCGCCAGACGCCGGGGTACATGTCGAAGTAGCTGTCGTGGTAGCGGCTGCCGTCGGGGTCGTTCCAGAAGCGGATCGGCATGGACGGCATGGGCCTGGTGACGACGAGTTCGCCGACCTCTTCGGTGACGGGCCTGCCCTGGGGGTCCCATGCCTGGAGGTCGGTGCCCAGGCAGGGGGCCTGGAGTTCGCCGATGTGGACGGGGAGGGTGGGCACGGCGCCGGCGAAGCAGCTGCACACGTCGGTGCCGCCGCTGACGGAGGCGGTCCACAGGTCGGCGCCGCTCTCCGCGAAGGCGTCGTGCAGCCAGCGGAATCCGTCGGGCGGGAGCGGGGAGCCGGTGGTGGCGACGCAGGTGACGGCGGAGAGGTCGAGATCGCGGGCGGGGTGGATGCCGGCCTTGCGGCAGGCCATGACGTAGGCGGCGGAGGTGCCGAAGACGGTGGCGCGGGTGGTCTCGGCGACCCGCCACTGGGCGGCGATGTCGGGGTGGCCGGGGCTGCCGTCGTAGAGCACGATCGTGGAGCCCACGAGGAGGCCGGCGACGAGGAAGTTCCACATCATCCAGCCGGTGGAGGTGTACCAGAAGAAGCGGTCGTCGGGGCCGAGGTCGCAGTGCAGGCCGGTCTGCTTGAGGTGTTCGAGGAGGATGCCGCCCTGGGACTGGACGAGGGCCTTGGGCAGGCCGGTGGTGCCGGAGGAGTACAGGACCCAGAGGGGATGGTCGAAGGGGAGCTGTTCGTAGACGGGCGGTTCGGTGCTTCCGGTGGTCAGGTCCGACCAGTTCAGGGCGCCTTCGGGGGCGGCGGTGCCGAGCAGCGGGATGTGGACGACGGCGCGCAGGGTGGGCAGTTCGGCGCGGAGTTCGGCGACGGTGTCGCGGCGGTCGTGTTCCTTGCCGCCGTAGCGGTAGCCGTCGACGGTGAACAGGACGACCGGTTCGATCTGCTGGAAGCGGTCCAGGACGCTGCGGGCGCCGAAGTCGGGGGCGCAGGAGGTCCATACGGCGCCGACCGCGGCGCTGGCCAGGAAGGCGACGACGGCCTGGGGGATGTTGGGGACGTAGCCGCTGACGCGGTCGCCGGGGCGGACGCCGAGGCGGCGCAGTGCGGCGGCCAGCGCGGCGACCTGGGCGCGCAGATCGGCCCAGGTGACGGGGGTGGGTTCGTGGGTCTCGTCGACGTACAGGAGCGCCGGGGTGTCGGCACGGGCCGGGTCCTCGGCGGCGCGCAGGGCGTGTTCGGCGTAGTTGAGGGTGGCGCCGGGGAACCATCGGGCGCCGGGCATCGTTCGGTCGGCGAGGACGGTGTCGTAGGGGGTGGTGAAGCGGACGTCGAACCATTCGGCGGTGGCCCGCCAGAAGGCGGTGAGGTCGTCGACGGACCAGCGGTGCAGGTCGGCGTAGCTCGCGGCGGGGTCGCCGGGGGTGGGCGGGGGCGCGCCGTGGTGCCGGGCGGCCCAGGTGTGGAAGCGGGTGATCTGCGCGCCGGCGATGCGGTCCGGGCCGGGCTGCCAGAGGGGCTGTGGCTGCGGTTCCGGCTGGTCGTCGGACTGCGGTGCGGTGGTCATGATGCGGCTCCCGGGCGATACGCGTCGTGTGCGTCGGTCGCGCACGGCCCCGGCGGCCGGTGGGTGGGGCGTGCGGGACGCGGCTTGCCTGGACCTTGCCATGTGATCGACTTGTGCACCAGGGCGGGCCCCACATTCGGGAGTGGCGCCCGCTGCCGGGGCCGGTGAACGCCGTGGCAGCCGGTGGTATCAGGCCATCGGCGTCCGGTCCGTGGGCCTGAAGGTGGCCGAGCGTGACCCCGCGCAGGTGAACGGCAGTTGAACGGGGCCCGCACGGCGGGGCGTCGATGGCAGGCTGGCCAGCATGGACGGGCGGGAGCTGGTGCGGTCGGTACGGGTGGTCAGGGCGGTCGGGCCGGTACAGGGGCTGCGGTCGGTGCGAGCGGCGTGGCGGCGGCGCAGAGCGGATGCGCGGGCGTTCGGGCGGCAGGGGGCGGAGCGGGCCCGGGTGCCGGGGACGGCGACGGGCGCGGAGCCGCGGCCCGGCGGCGGGCTGATCCGCTTCGCGCGGTCGTCGCTGCGGGTGCGGGTGGCGGCCGGCGGCGCGGTGTTCTGCGGCTGGGACGGCGCCGGGCCGGAGCCGTCGTATGCGCTGGCTGGGGCGTGTCCGGAGGTGGATCCGAGGGCGGTGCTGGAGCCGGACACGGAAGGTGGCTGGCGGGTCGTCTCGGAGCGGGTGCAGGTGGCGGTGTCCCGGCACGGTGCGGTCGAGGTGCGGACGCCGGGGGGTGTGACGCTGCGGAGGGAGCTGCCGCCGCGCTGGTGGGACCGTACGGGCCCGGAGGACGCACCGCCGGAGGGCGGTGGCGCCTCCAGGTGGGTGCAGCGCTCGGAGGTCGCGGCCGATGCGCGGGTCTTCGGGCTGGGCGGCCGGGCGGGCGGGCCGCGGCTGCGGGACGGTACCTACCGGCTGTGGAACACCGATCCGGGCGGCGCCTTCGGGCCCGGTGACGATCCGCTGTCGCTGACCATGCCGGTGCAGCTGGTGGTGGCGGATGCGGGGACGCATCTGGTGTTCCACGACAACTCGTGGGACGGCCGGGTGACGCTGCGCGAGGGTGCGGAGGGGGCGGGCTCCGGGCACGACCGGCCGGGCACCTGTGAGGTGCGGATGGACGGCGGGCCGCTGCGCTACTGGGTGCTGCTCGGCGCACCGTCGCGGGTGGTGCAGGGGTGGTCGGCGCTGACCGGCGCGCCCGCGCTGCCGCCCCGGTGGGCGCTGAGGTATCAGCACGCCCGGTGGGGCTTCGGCAGCCAGGAGGAGGTGCGCCGGGTGGTGGCCGGCTACCGGGAACGCGAACTCCCGCTGTCTGCCGTCCACTTGGACATCGACCATTTCGACGGCCACCGGGTCTTCACCGTCGACCGGGAGCGGTTCCCGGATCTGCCGGGGCTGGCGCGGGAGCTGCGCGCGGACGGGGTGCGCCTGGTGTCGATCGTCGATCCGGCGGTCAAGGCGCAGCCGGGGGATGCGGTGTACGAAGGCGGGGCGGCGGCCGATGCCTTCGTACGGGACGCCTCGGGCCATACGGTGCGCGGGGTGGTGTGGCCGGGCGAGTCGGTGTATCCGGACTTCACCGATGCGCGGGTGCGCAAGTGGTGGGGCGGGCTGTACACGGAGCGTCTGGCGCAGGGCTTTTCCGGGTTCTGGCATGACATGAACGAGCCGGTGTCCTTCGCGGTGTTCGGGGATCCGACGCTGCCCCGTTCGGCGCGGCACGCCGTGGAGGGGCGCGGTGGCGACCACCGGGAGGCGCACAACGTCTACGCGCTGGCGATGGCGCGGGCCGGGTACGAGGGGCTGTGCGAACTGCGTCCCGAGGAGCGGCCGTTCCTGTTCTCCCGGTCGGGCTGGGCGGGGCTGCAACGCTACGGCGGCACCTGGTCGGGCGATGTGGCGACGGGCTGGCCAGGGCTGCGGGCCTCGCTGTCGCTGGTGCTGGGGCTTGGGCTGTGCGGGGTGCCCTACAGCGGCCCCGATATCGGCGGGTTCTCCGGGGAGCCGTCCCCGGAGCTGTATCTGCGGTGGTTCCAACTGGGCGCGTATCTGCCGCTGTTCCGTACCCATTCGGCGGTCTCGGCCGGGCGGCGGGAGCCGTGGGAGTTCGGGAACGAGGTGCTGGAGCACGCCCGGACGGCGCTGGGCGAGCGGGAGCGGCTGCTGCCGTACTTCCACACGCTGGGGCAGCTGGCGCGGCTGACGGGGGCGCCCTATGTCCGGCCGGTGTGGTGGAACGCGCCGCGGGACCGGGAACTGCGGGACTGTGAGGATGCGTTCCTCCTGGGGGACGGGCTGCTGGTGGCGCCGGTGCTGGAGGAGGGTGTGACGCGGCGGGCGGTGCGGCTGCCGCGCGGCCGGTGGTACGACACCGCCACCGGGCGCGCGTACTGCGGTCCCGGCGAGGTGGTGGTGGAGGCGCCGCTGTCGCGGATCCCGGTCCTGGCACGGGGCGGTGCGGTGCTCCCGGTGACGGGTGCGGACGGGGCGACGGAGCTGGAGGTGTGGGCACCGGCGGCCGGGCGGCGGGGCGGCGGCGTGGTGGTGCCGGATGCCGGGGACGGCTGGCGGCGCCCGGAGGTGGAGCGGTTCACCTCGGTTCTGGAGGACGGCGCGGTGGTCGTGGCGCGGCAGAACGGGGGTGCGGTGGGGTATCCGGTGCGGGTGCGCGGACTGGACGCCTGAATCCACAGGGCTTTTGCCGGGGGCTGCGCGGCTGGTAGATCAGGGGCATGTGGAGACTTCCTGCCGCGCTGCGCGGCCTCGCCGTCGCTGCCGCCGCCCTGCTGCCCCTGACCGTCTTACCGTCGAGCGCCTCGGCGGCGACCGCCCCGTCCCCGCCTCGGCACGTGTCCCCATCCCCACCCCCGCCCGCAAGACCCAAGGAGTTCGTCGCGCTTCGGGAGGTGGACCCCACCGTCCTCCAGGAGATGCGGTACTTCACCCCGCACAACTTCACGGGCGTGCCGGTGGACGGCTACCGCAGGCCGACGTGCCTGCTGACGCGGGACGCCGCGCGGGCGCTGCACCGTGCCCAGCGGTCCTTCCTGAAGCGCGGTTTCTCCCTCAAGGTCTACGACTGCTACCGGCCGCAGCGCGCCGTGGACCAGTTCGTCCGGTGGGCCAAGGACCTCGGCGACCAGCGGATGAAGGCGGAGTTCTATCCGCGGGTGGACAAGACGCGGCTGTTCGACGACGGCTATATCGCCGCCAAGTCCGGTCACAGCAGGGGTAGCACCCTCGATGTGACGCTGGTGCGGCTGCCGGCCGTGCCCACCCGCCCGTATGTGCCCGGTGAGCCTCTGACGCCGTGTTACGGGCCGAAGGCCGACCGCTTCCCGGACAATTCCCTTGATATGGGGACCGGTTTCGACTGCTTCGACACCCTGGCGCACACGCTCGATCCGCGGATACACGGGAAGCAGCGCACGAACCGGCTGCTGCTCAAGAAGGGGCTGGAGCGGGCCGGATTCGTCAATCTCCCGGAGGAGTGGTGGCACTTCACCTTCCAGCCGGAGACGTTTCCGGACACCTATTTCGACTTCCCGGTGGAGTGACCTCGTGGGCCGCGGAGGCTCCGCCGGTCCCGCCGGCCCCGTGGCCCCCGTGGCCCCCGTAGACCTTGTCCGCCGCCGTCGGCCCGTACGACTCCATGAGCACCGGGGCGGACAGGGCCTCGGCGAGGGCCTCGGTCCAGGCGTGCGGGTCGCGGCCCGGCGACTGCGGGAGGTCCGGACGGGACGTCAACAGGCGCTCGGCGAGACGCTGTTGGCGGTCGAGGTCACCGGGTGCCGCGGCGCCGGCCGGTATGCGGGACATCAGGCCGCCGTCGGGGGTGCGGTAGCCACGGACGATGCCCAGGCCACGTTGGCGGGCCGGGGCGTCGAGGTGGGTGACGGCCAGTCCGTCCACTCCCCCGCAGACCTCCACCGCGTACCGGTGCGCGGGCGCGTCGAA
This sequence comes from Streptomyces natalensis ATCC 27448, assembly GCF_000935125.1. Classification (GTDB taxonomy): domain Bacteria; phylum Actinomycetota; class Actinomycetes; order Streptomycetales; family Streptomycetaceae; genus Streptomyces; species Streptomyces natalensis. The sequence goes on from NZ_JRKI01000036.1 coordinate 9,694, forward strand.
GTGCCCTGCCCGGAAGGCGCCCTGCCAGCGCCCGTGCCCGTTGTGCGGTTCGGGGAGGGCGGCGGTGAGGGCGGGGTCCTCGGTGACGAGGGGGCCGGGGCCGTGCCGGGTGGTGTAGGTCCGTACGACGCCGAGGCGGAGCGCGGCACCCCGCGGCCGGTCCGCTTCGACCAGAAGGGTCTCCGCGCCCTCGAAGGTGGTGGTCGACCAGGTGGTGTACGGGTGGAAGCCGTACCACTCGTCGAGCAGGACGCCCTGGGCGCCTTCGAAGACGACGGGGCCGCGGCGCAGCAGCCGGGGCAGATACCGCTCGTCCACCAGCGTGACCTGTCCGGCGAAGGCGGCGAAGGCGTCCAGGCAGGCGTCGACGGGCGGGGCACCGAGCGGGCCGAGCTCATCGGTCAGCCGGTCGCGGAGCAGGGTGAGTTTGCGGCGCAGTTCCGTACGGGAGGCGGCGTCGCCCGCCGTCGGGGCGTCGGCGGGGTGGGCCAGGGCGTAGCCGGCGGTTTCGCCGATGCCCATGCCACAGGAGCCGTGCCGGGCGGTGCCGCGGGCGCGTTCGCGGGCCTGGTTGGCGGCGGCGTGGTACGGGGTGGTGAGCAGGGCGCGGCGGTCGACGGTGAGCAGGGCGAGCGGGGCCGGGACACCGAGCCCGGCCAGATGGCGGGCCTCGGTGGCGAGCGCCAGCGGGTCGACCAGCATCAGCCGGGAGAGATGGGTAGGGACCCCGCTGAAGGTGCCGGAGCCGAACTGGGCGAACGTGTGATGACGGCCGTCGGTGGTGACGACGTTGTGCGCGGCCTGGGCACCGCCGTTGAAGCGGACCACCGCCGTGACCGGCTCTGCGCCCGGCGGGCGGGCGCAGAGCCGGTCGACGACGGTGCCCTTGCCGGCGTCGCCGTAGCCGAGATCGACCACGATGGTGTGCATGAACGGTCCCTACGGGCGGTTACGGTCCTGACAGGCTTTCGGTCCCTACCAACGATTACGGTCCGGACAGGCGCGTACGGTCCCTACAGGCGCGTACGGTCCTTACAGGCGGGTGGTGCCGCTCGCCCCGGGGGCGTCGTCGAGCAGGGGCGCGGAGGACCGGGCCACCGTGCCGTTCCCCTGGCCCAGGGTTGCCAGCGCCTTGCCGACGGCGGCGCCCGCGTCGGAGCCGATGTCGGCGAGGTCGTCCAGGCCGGAGGCGAGGTCGATGGCCTCCTCGCCGAGGCCGACGGTCAGTGCGATGGTCTCGCAGACGGCGCCGAGGTCGTCCAGTTCGATGACGTTCTGGCCGAGGAGCTTGCGCCAGGTGCCCAGGACGTCGGCGTTGCCGACGTGGGCGGCACCGGCCGGGACGATGAAGTAGACGTCGAACTTCCGTTGGACCTCGGCCAGGATGGCGGCGGTCGGAATGTCCTCGCCGATTTCGTCGCCGAAGACGTCGCGTACCTCACGGGCCTTGACCTTGCCGTAGGGCATCTCGTCGCCGATCAGGAAGAGATAGCCGCGGCGGCCGCGCCGTTCGTGGCAGTCGATGCTGGTGTGGCGGGCCATGGCGTAGAGCGCGAGTTCGTAGGACTCGGTGAGCTGACCGCCTCCGCCGCCCTCCAGGAGGATGTTGCCGAGGTCGTCGTCCATGCGGTTGTCGGATTCGAACTGGCCGAGCTGGAGCGGGACCCGGTCGCAGGTGGCGTCGCCGACCGCGCCGAAGAGGATCTGCGGATGCTCGGTGTATCCCTTGCGCAGCAGCAGGCCGAACAGCTCGGGCAGTTTGGTCTGGAGGACGCGCGGGACGGTGCGCATGGATCCGGTCACGTCGAAGAGGACGGAGAGGGCCAGGGAGGTGGGGTGTTCGTCGGAGTCGCGGCTCTCGCGGACGGTGAGGCCCTTGGGGTCGAGCGAGGGGTGCGCGGCCCAGGTGTGGCGCGGTGCCGAGGCGGTGAGGCGGTCGCTGTAGTCGAAGGCGCTGCTGCCGGAGGCGGCGCGGTAGCTTTCCGCGGCGCCGTAGACGGTGGTGGACCAGATTCCGCTGCCCATGGTGATTCCCCCGGGGTTGTCGTGGTGATGGCGCGTGGCAGGTAGGTGTGCTGAATGCCGGTGGGTTACGGCCTCGGGGCCGGTGCCGGCATGGTGAACGGGCGAAAGGTGCGCGGCCCATAGAGGCGGTCGAGGAGTTCGTCGAGCTCGGCCAGCAGCCGCCAGGCGTCGTGCGGGCGGCGGGCCTCGGCGGGGAGGGTGCAGCCGCGCAGGAAGGCGCGCATCGGCGGCGGGGTGTGCTCGCCCATCAGGGCGGCCAGGGTGCGGGACGCCAGATGGATGTCGGTGGCCTCGGTCGCCGGGCGGCGGCCGGTGACCTCGGGCGGATAGCTGTCGCGGTGGCGTTCGACGAGCGCGGGGACGGTTTCGCCGAGGGCGGTGCTGTAGCACCAGTCGACGAGGACCAGGCCGTGCCGTTCGGGGTGGATGAGGACGTGGTCGGGCAGGACGGCACCGTGCACCAGGCCGGTGCGGTGCGCCCAGCCGAGGGCGGCCAGCAGGCGGCGCCACATCCAGGCGGCGTCGCGCGGGTCGAGCCCGTCGGGGTGGGCGGCCCGTACCTCCGCGAGGCTGTGCCAACCCTCCAGTTCCGCAAGGGAGTTGACGCGGCGCTCGACGCCGGTGTCCGGGTCGCGGTGGCGGAAGGATTCGATGAGGCGGGGCGCATAGGCGCGATGGCGTGCCGCACCGCGCCGGGCCAGTCGGGTCAGGGCCCGCGCCTCACGTTCCATCAGGTCGTTGTCGGTGACCGCCCGCGGGATCTTCAGCAGGGCGCGGTGCCGGGTGCCGTCGTGCTCGTACGACGCCGCGCGGAGGACGGCGAGGTCTCCGGAGGCCACGGCCGGTCCGAGGGTGTAGGTGCGGTGGCGGGTGGTGAGGGTGGGGCGGGCGGCTGCGGTGCGGCGCCGCCAGAGGGCCTCAAGGCGGGCGAACTCCGCCTCGGCACCGGCGCGTTCGGACTCCGGGACGGTGTCCGGGTGCAGCAGGCGGGCGAGTCGGCGGTGGAGGCGGACGGCCGCGGCGTCGTCGACGGGAAAGAGGTCGGCGGGCGTACGGGCGGCGGCGAGGGCGGTACGGGCGGCGGGGCGGGTGACAGGAGTGGCACGCGTGGCGGCGCCCCGCGGCTCCCCGGCCCGCCGGTCCCCACCCCTCGGCATCCCGCCCCTCGGTATCCCACTCATCGGACGCTGTCCTCGCGGTCGGGCCGCAGCAGCGCCGGGTGCAGAAGCCGGGCGTCGCCCGCGCGGTAGAGGCGGGCACGGGGGCCGCCGCGGGCTCCCCCGCGGGCGGCGGTCGACCCGGTGGACTCCACGAACCCGGGGACCGAGAGCACCTTGCGGTGGAAGTTCCCGGCGTGCAGCGGGCTGCCCCAGATCGCCTCGTAGACGCCGCGCAGTTCGACGATGGTGAATTCCTCGCCGAGGAACGCCGTTGCCAGCGGGGTGTATTCGAGCTTGGCGCGGGCCCGGTCGAGGCCGTCGGCAACGATTCGCGCATGGTCGAAGGCGAGCGGGAGGGCCCCGCTGCCGGGCACCGCGTGTGCGTCGTCGGGCCGGGGCACGGAATCACCCCCGTCGATCCCGTGCCCCGGACCCTGTTCTGGGGGACGCGGGCCGGCCGCGTCCGGTTCGACGGAAGCGGGAGTATCGCCCACAGCGAAGCCCCGTGCGAAATCCTGTGCGACGCCCCTCGCGGGGTCCCCGTCGCGCCCCCCGCCCCCGAGCCGCAGCCCGTCGACCGGGATCCAGGCCGCCGCCGAGGCGTCGCTGCCGCCCCGCGCCTCGGGGAGGTCGGGCGCGAAGGCCAGGTAGGCGACGGTGACGACGGGCATCCGCGGATCGCGACCGGGATCGCCGTACGAGCCCAGCTGCTCCAGGTGCACCCGTTCGAGCTGGGTGGCGTCCAGCCCGGTCTCCTCGGCCAGTTCGCGGGCCGCCGCCTCGTCGAGCGACTCCTGACCGGCCCGGACGAAGCCGCCGGGCAGCGCCCAGGCGCCCTGGAACGGCCGGCCGCCGCGCTCCACGAGCAGGATGCGCAGCCGTCCCTGACGCAGCGTCAGCACGACGACGTCCACGGTTACGGCGATGGCCGGGAAGTCACGCGGGTCGTACGCCGCCAGGAACGCACCGTCGTCGTCGCCCTCCGCCCCACCTCTCCCCCGTTGCGCGTCCATGACCGCCTCGCCCTCCCGCGTTGTTCTCACTTCGAGTCTTTCTCGAAGTGAGAACAACATAGCACCGATTCGCTGCGCTTTGCCATGGCCCCACGTTTTTGTCTTTCCCGCCGTGGGGGTTTGTCGCCGTTGCTCCCCCAGCTAACGCTGGGAGGTACCCCCAGCGGCGGGCGTGGGTTGTACGGGTGCGGTGCCACGCCTCCGGACTTCGTCCTGCGGCGCGGCCCCTCCCGTGAGTGGGGGGGGGAAGAAGGCCGGTGGTCCACCCCCACCGTCTTTTTCCACCCCCAACGGGGAGGTGCCGGTCCGTAGCGGCGGAGCCGTGTAGGTCCGGTGCCGCTGCCGGACAGCCCCGCGCCAGCGGCAACGCCCGCCGCAGGCGTCACGGTGGGAAAGCCCGAACGTCGGCTCAGGCAAAGCGCAGCGAACGGGCCGCAGGAGCAACGGCGAGAAACCCCCACGGCGGGGAAGCCAAAAACGTGGGGCCCATGAACAGTCGGTGAACCAGGCGCCGTTGGGCCCCAGGGACGGCATGCTGGCGCCGTGCCTGCCTGGACGGACCAGCTTCGTTTCGCCTTTCAACCCGTCGTGAATCTCGCGACCGGCTCGGTCGCCGCGCTGGAGATACTCGCCCGCCCCGAGGACGGCGGGATGGATGTCCTGGGCGCCGCGCACCGCTGTCCGGATCTGGACGCCGAGCTGGCGGCGCTGGCCGTACGGGCCGCGGCGCGCCAGGAGACGATGCTGCCCTTGCATGTGAACGTCTTCGCCGCGACGGTCGCCGAACTGCCGTCGCTGACGTCGCTGGGCAAGGCCGTACGGGACGTGGGGCGTCGGCCCTGGGAGATCACGCTGGACGTCGGCGGGCCGTTCACCCATGTCCCGCACCGCTCGCTCCTGGAGGCGGTGCGGGGCCTGCGCGACGAGGGCTACCGGATCTGCGCGGACGGGGTCGGGGACGGCGATCTGCCGCTGCGGCTGCTCGGCGAGCTCGCGCCGGACCTCGTCAAACTCGACCGGTCGCTGTGCGCGGGGCTCGCCGCCGACCGGGGGCGGCGGGCCGCGGTGGCCGCGATGCGGCAGCTGTGCGAGCAGACGGGCGGGCTGCTGGCGATCGAGGGCGTGGAGACCGAGCGGCAGTATGCGGCGGCGCGGGAGGCGGGGGTGCAGCTGGCGCAGGGCCATCTCTTCGCGCCGCCCGCCCGGCGCACGTCCGCCGAGGTGTATCTGCCGCCCGAGCACCCGCCGGCGGCGCGCGGACCGGTGCCCGGCGGCCTGCCGTCCGGGCCGCCCGTCACCCAGTTCCTCCAGCCCGCCGCGCTGCTGCCGATATCCGCGTCCGCGGACGCGGTGCGCAGCCATCTCACCGGGTTTCCGGCGGTGTCGGGGGTGCTGCTGGTGGACACCGACGGGGTACCGGTGCGGGCGATCGACCGCGACCGGTTTCTGCTGTCGCTCTCCGGGCGCTACGGGCACGCGCTGTACGCCGACCGCCCGGCGCTGCGGCTGGCGGACCGGCCGCGGACGGTGGGTGCGGGCGCCACCGCCTGGGAGGTGCTGGATGTGATCGCCGACGGGGAGCGCGACCGGACCGGCGACGATGTGGCGGTGGTCGACGAGCGGGGCCGGTGCATGGGGGTGGTGCATCTCGCCGACATTCTGCGGGCGCTGGCCGAGAGCCGGGTGGAGGAGGCGGCGCGGCTCAATCCGCTGACCCGGCTGCCCGGTTCGGATGCGGTCAACGGCGAGGTGGACCGGCGGATCGCCGAGGGCCGGGCGTTCGCGCTGAGCTGGCTGGACGTGGACGGTTTCAAGCAGGTCAACGACGGTGCCGGGTTCGCCGCGGGCGATGAGCTGATCCGGTCGGTGGGGCGGGTGCTGGCGGAGGTGGCGGCGCGCGAGCCGACCGCCCGGGTGGGGCACATCGGCGGTGACGACTTCCTGGTGCTGGCCGGTTCCGAGGGTCCGGGGCCGTTCGCCGAGGCGGTGCTGGACGTGCCGTGGTCGGCGGGCGGGCGGGCGGTGACGCTGTCGCTGGCGACGGTGGACTGCCCGCCGGGCAGCGTCCGTGACCACGGCGAGGCGGCCGCCGCGCTCGCACCGTTGAAGAAGGCCGCCAAGGCGCTGCCCGGGGCGAGCTGGGTGGCCGGCAGGCCCGGCTCGGGGCGTACGGAGGTCCGGCGCGGGACCGTGGCACGGGTGCCGGCACCGGTCGCCCCCTCCGGCCCGACCAGCGCGGGCACGGCCGGGGCGGAGGGCGTACGCAGCCGCCTGTAACGCCGGTACAGTGCGCCGCCCGGCCCGTCCCCGCACCGCGCCGCACACCCGGTTCGTCCGCACAATTCCCGCTGCTGTAGGCGACCTTGACGCCCCCTCACCCCGGGTGAACACTTCCCGTGCCTGCACGGAGGACCGGACCGGGGGCCGCCCCGGGCGAGGGCCAAGGAGCCGCCATGTATTCCAATGGGGACATCTTCGTCGGTGAAGTGATCGGCACGGCGATCCTGATCCTGTTCGGTGCGGGGGTGTGTGCCGCCGTCACCCTGCACTATTCGAAGGCGAGATCCGCCGGCTGGGTGGTGATCGCATTCGGCTGGGGCCTGGGTGTACTGGCGGGGGCCTATACCGCCGCTCCGCTGTCCGGCGGACATCTCAACCCCGCGGTCACGGTCGGCTCGGCGGTGGCCGGCGGCACCGCGTGGTCGAAGGTGCCGCTGTACATCCTGGCGCAGCTGGTCGGCGCGCTGCTCGGTGCCGTACTGGCCTGGGCGCTGTACTACGCGCAGTTCGCCGCCAACTCCGAGCGGGACAAGGCCCAGCCGACGGTGGGGATCTTCGCCACCGGCCCGGAGATCCGCAGTCCGGCCGCCAACCTGGTGTCCGAGATCATCGCCACCGTCGGTCTGGTGCTGCCGCTGCTGTTCTTCGGACAGAACAAGGGCATCGGCGTCGGCCAGATACCCGGCGCCCGGGCGGGCGTCTATGGCTCCGGGATCAATGTGCTGCTGGTCGCGCTGCTGGTCGTCGGCATCGGGCTCTCGCTCGGCGGTCCCACCGGCTATGCCGTCAACCCCGCCCGCGACCTGGGCCCGCGGATCGCGCACGCGCTGCTGCCGATCCCCAACAAGGGCTCGTCCGACTGGAGTTACGCCTGGATTCCGGTGGCCGGTCCGCTGATCGGCGCGGTGCTCTCGGGCCTTGCGTACCAGGCCGCGTTCTGACCCCGACGGCCCCGACGGCCCGCCCACACCCAGACCAGTACCCCAGGAGGCGTGACGGCATGACGGCGCACAGCGAGAAGAGCGAGAAGTACGTCGCCGCGATCGACCAGGGCACCACATCGAGCCGCTGCATCATCTTCAACCACGACGGGGCGATCGTCGCCGTCGACCAGCGCGAACACCGGCAGATCTTTCCGCAGCCGGGCTGGGTGGAGCACGATGCCACCGAGATCTGGAACAAGGTGCAGGCCGTGGTGGCGGGCGCGCTGACCAAGGCGGGGCTGCGCGCGGACCAGCTGAGCGCGCTGGGCATCACCAACCAGCGCGAGACCACGGTCCTGTGGGACCGGACCACCGGCCGGCCGGTGCACCACGCCCTCGTCTGGCAGGACACCCGGACCGCCGCCCTGTGCACCGAACTGGGCGGCACGGACGGCCAGGACCGCTTCCGGGAGGCCACCGGACTGCCGCTGGCCAGCTACTTCTCCGGGCCCAAGGCGGCCTGGCTGCTGGACGGGATACCGGGGCTGCGCCGGCGCGCCGAACGCGGCGAGATCGCGTTCGGCACCATCGACTCCTGGCTGATCTGGAATCTGACCGGCGGCGTCGACGGCGGGGTGCACGTCACGGATGTCACCAACGCCGGCCGCACCCTGCTGATGAATCTGAGCACCCTCCAGTGGGACCCGGCGATCCTGTCGGCCATGGGGATCCCGGAGGCGATGCTGCCGCAGATCCGGTCGTCGGCCGAGGTGTACGGCACGGCCGTGGGACAGCTGCACGGCGTGCCGGTGGCGTCCGCACTGGGCGATCAGCAGGCGGCGGTCTTCGGGCAGACCTGTTACGGCGTCGGCGAGGCCAAGAACACCTATGGCACCGGCTCGTTCCTGCTGCTCAACACCGGTGACCGCCCGGTGGCGTCGAAGAACGGGCTGCTGACGACCATGGGCTATCAGCTCGGCGGCGAGCCGCCGGTCTACTGCCTGGAGGGCTCCATCGCGATCACCGGCGCGCTGGTGCAGTGGCTGCGCGACCAGCTCGGCATCATCGCGTCGGCGGCCGAGATCGAACCGCTGGCGGCGAGCGTCCCGGACAACGGCGGCGCCTATGTCGTCCCGGCGTTCTCGGGCCTGTTCGCGCCGTACTGGCGCTCCGACGCCCGCGGGGTGATCACCGGGCTCACCGGTTTCGTCACCAAGGCGCATCTGGCCCGCGCCGTTCTGGAGGCGACCAGCTGGCAGACCCGCGAGGTCGTGGACGCCATGTACCAGGACTCGGGCGTACGGATCACCCGGCTCAAGGTGGACGGCGGAATGACCGCCAACGGTCTGCTGATGCAGCATCAGGCGGACGTGCTGGGCGTGCCGGTGATCCGCCCGGTGGTCTCGGAGACCACGTGTCTGGGCGCGGCGTACGCGGCGGGGCTGGCGACCGGCGTATGGCAGGACCTGGACGAGCTGACGGCCCATTGGAAGCAGGACGCCGAGTGGTCCCCGCGGATGGACGGGCAGACCCGGGAGCGGGAGTACGGCAACTGGCGCAAGGCCGTGGAGCGCAGCTTCGGGTGGCTGCCCGACGGTACGCAGTCGTAGCCGGCTCGGGGCAGACGTGCGGCCCGTACCCCGGACGGCGGGGTACGGGCCGCACTTCCGCGCCCTGTCACGGAAGCGCGGGCTCCCGGCTCCGGGGGCCGAGCCGCATGGCGTGCTCGACGACGGAGATCAGTACATCCCGCGCCGATCCCTTCTGCCGTGCGTCGCACAGCACCACCGGGATCTCGGGGTCCAGGTCCAGGGCGTCGCGGACGGCCTCGGCGGGGTAGCACTCGGCGCCGTCGAAGCAGTTGACCGCGACCGTGAAGGGCAGCGAGCGCCGCTCGAAGTAGTCGATGGCGGCGAAGCAGTCCGTCAGCCGGCGGGTGTCGGCGAGCACCACCGCGCCCAGGGCGCCGCGTGCCAGCTCGTCCCACAGGAACCAGAACCGGTTCTGGCCGGGGGTGCCGAAGAGATAGAGGACCAGTTCCTCGTTGAGGGTGATCCGGCCGAAGTCCATGGCGACCGTGGTGGTGGTCTTGCCCTCCACCCCCGCCAGGTCGTCGATCGGCCGGCCCGCCTCGGTCAGCCGCTCCTCGGTGCGCAGCGGTTTGATCTCGCTGACGGCGCCCACCAGGGTGGTCTTGCCGACGCCGAAGCCGCCCGCGACCAGGATCTTGAGCGTCATCGGGTCGACGGCCGCGGACCGGCGGTGGCGCTCAGCACGCCCGAAGGCCATGGAATTCGTCTCCTGAATTGCCGTGTATGCGGGCCGGAATCGGTGCATGTCCGGCCTGCCCGGAAGCGGTACGGCACACCGGTGGCGGCCGCAGGGGAACGGTACAACGTAGGCCGCGCGGCGCCCACTTGAGATGCGTCACCTTCCGGACAGGGTGTCACCGGGAGGTCGTCGGCCGGGGTCAGCGCGGGGCGAGCGCCGCGGGCCGGTCGAGCATGTCCAGGAAACGGACGAAGCTGGATTCCACGAAGGCGCACAGCTCGTCACGGCTGTCGTGCGCGGCCTTGCCGCCGGCGCCCGCCTCCCCCGTCGGCCAGCTGAGGACGGCCTCCTCGACGAAGGCCATCCAGGCGCGGGTGGCCGGTTCCAGCCGGGGCGCGGGTGGCATGCCCAGCCGCCGACGGCCCTCGCACACCCGGCGGGCGAGCGTCTCGCGGGTCTCGTCCAGGATGTCGGTGACCGCGGGATGGCTGCCCGCGGCGCCCCGGACCAGGGCCAGATAGACCTGACGGTGCGTCATGACGTAGCTGACGAAGCCGGCGATGAACTCCCGCATCCAGGGGACGGGGTCCAGCGCGGGGTCCGGTGCGGTGGCGGCCGTGAAGCGGTCGCACGCGGCGCGGACGACGGCGCGGAAGAAGTCGCGTTTGGAGTCGAAGTAGTGGAAGAGCAGTCCGCGGGAGATACCGGCCCGGCGGGCGACCTCGTCGGTGGACAGCTCGTCCAGGGAGCGCTCGGCGAGCATCTCCAGACCGATGCCGACCAGCTGTTCCTTGCGCTGCTCGGGGGTGAGACGGGTGACCCGCTTGCCGGACATGCCCGCAGTGTACGGGGACCGGCCGGGCCTGGTGGGGCCTGGTGCGGCCCGGCCCGGCCGCCCGTCAGGCGTACGTCTTCAGGTGGTCGAGGATCTTCGGCGTGACCAGACCGGGGACCTCTTCGGGCAGCCAGTGGCTGGCGCCCGCCAGCTCCTCGAAGGTGTACGGGCCGTCCACCCACTCGCCGGTCGATTCGGCCGCGACGCGCCCCAGGGCGACGTCCTCGCTGCCCCAGAGGAAGAGAGTGGGGACGGTGATCCGGCCCGCGGGGACGGAGATCACCGAGGCGGGCGCCCGGTACCAGTTGAGGGTGGCGGTCAGCGCGCCCGGCTCGGCGAGCCGGCGGACGTTGCCCTCGACGAGGTGCGCCGGGACCTTGCCCCCGTACGCGGCACGCAGCCGGGCGGCGTCGTCGGCCAGCAGGGCCGCCTCCGCGGAGTGGTCGTCGCTGCGGAAGAAGCGGACGTAGTCGAGGCGGTGGTGCTGTTCGGAATCGCCGGCGGCGGCACGGTTGAGGGCCTCGGGGTGGGGGGTGGCCAGCACGGACAGCGACTTGAGCCGCTCGGGGTGGGCGCCGGCCAGCGCCCAGGCGACCATGCCGCCCCAGTCGTGCGAGACGAGGTGGAAGCGGTCCGCGCCCTGGGAGTCGGCGAAGGCGAGGGCGTCGGCGACGAGTTCGGGCACGGCGTAGTCGGCGATCTGCGCGGGGCGGGCGCCCGGGGAGTAGCCGCGCTGGTCGACGGCGACGGCGCGGTAGCCGGCCGCGCCCAGGGCGGGCAGCACCGCGCTCCAGGAGTCGGCGAACTCGGGCCAGCCGTGCAGCAGCAGGACGAGGTCACCGTCGGCCGGTCCGGCCGCCAGGGCGTCGTGGGTGTGCGGGCCGACCCGGAGCTCCAGGCGCTCGAAGGGGGCCGGTGTCGTTTCCGTGTCCATGGCGGCGCTCTCCTCGTGCTGCGGTCGGCGCTCATGGCGTGATCGGCGCAGCGCTCGTACTGACAGTTGCTCAACAGGTACCGTAGACCCGCGTTGAGCATTGCTCAACAAGCGCGCCCCGTGACCGCCGCCTCACAGCGCCCGCAGCCCGTCGATCACCTCGCGCAGCACCCGCTCGTCCGGCAGCTCGGCGGGCGGGACGGGGCGGCTGACGTACACCAGCTCCGCGTCCAGCAGATCGCCGATGAGGACCCGCACCACGCCCACCGGAAGATCGAGTCCGGCCGCCAGCTCGGCGACCGAGAGCGGCGCCCGGCGGCACAGCTCCACGATCTCGACATGCTCGGGGGACAGCAGCTGGTCGGCCACGGCCTGCTCGGCGCGGCTCTCGGCGATCACCTGCGCGATCAGGTCCAGCCGCCCGTCGGCGGTCGTCCGGGTGCGCCCACGGGTCATCGCGTACGGGCGGACGACCGGACCCGCTTCGTCGTCGAACCAACGGGCCGCGCCCCGCTCCGGTACGGCACGGCCGTCCTGATCACTCATGCCGAGACTCCCCCAGTCTCCGGCCGGGGGTACCCCCACGCTGCGCTCGCCCCGCATTCGCGTGGCGCACCCCTGCCTCTGATGAGCTCGCTGCGCTCGCTCATGGCGTCACCGTCGTTGTTCCGTCGTGTTTCCGTTGCCTTCCGTCGTCGCTTTGGCCGCTCAGCCGGCCGGACCCGACCGGCGCGCGGTGCCCAGATGCGTACCGACCCGCTTGACCAGCAGCGTCATCTCGTAGGCGATCAGCCCCACGTCGGAGTCGGCATCGGCCAGGACGGCCAGGCAGCTGCCGTCGCCGGCCGCGCTGACGAACAGGAACGCATCGTCCAGCTCGACCAGCGTCTGGCGCACCCGGCCCGCGTCGAAATGCCGGCCCACGCCCTTGGCCAGGCTGTGGAAGCCGGAGGCGACCGCGGCCAGATGCTCGCCGTCCTCGCGGGTGAGGTCCTTGGAAGCCCCCGTGGCCAGCCCGTCGCTGGAGAGGATCAATGCCTTGCGGATCGAGCCGACCCGCTCGACCAACTCGTCCAGGAGCCAGTTCAGTTCGCCGGCGCCGTTCCCCGCACCCCCCAACACCGACGCGATGGACGCTGCTGCCTTCGATACGGTCATGGACCGTCCCCTCCCGTTGTGTCTCCTGCTGCTGTGCCGCCACCGTCGTCGCCGTCCCGCGCCGCGGTGTCGCGGCCGGTCCGGGTGCGGTGGGCGTTCTCGTCGCCGGCCGGGGCACCGGCGCCCGGCCGGTCCGCGGGTGCGGCGCCGGCCGCGAGGTCCTCGGCGTCGCGGCGGCCGCGCTGCCAGCCGCGCTGGAGCGAGGCCATCCGGGCCCGTACGGCCTCGGCGTCGCGGTCGTCGTCGGGCTCCTCGGCCGGGTGCGGCGCGTCCTGCGGCTCGGGGGCCTGCTTGAGCTGGGGGGCGAGGCTGGCCTGGCGTACCCGGCGGGGCAGCCCGCCCGGCGCCGCCCTGGTGGGGGCGTCGGGCGCGCCGGGGGTGTCCCCTGCGGACGCCTCCCCGTCGGGGCCGGGACGAGCCTCGCTTGCCCGGGTCCGGCTCTCGTGGGCCTCGGCCCCGCGCGTGTCGCCGCTGTGGGCCGCGCCTGCGCGTGTGTCGTCCCCGCGCGTGTCGTCCCCGTGCGCCGACACGCCGTCCACCGTCCGGCCGTGGTCGGAGACCAGTACCGGCGGCTTGCGGCGGCGGGGCAGCGGGGCGAGGCCGCCGGGAGCCTGGTCGCGGGCCTGCTGGTGCTGCTCGCCGTCCGGGACCGCCGCGATACCTGGCGGTGCGGCCGGGGAGGCGGTGGGGCCGGACGGCCGGGCGGCCGGACCGCGGCGGTCCCGGTCGCGGTCGTGCTCGCGGTCCCTTCCCCCGTCGCGCTCCCGCCTGCGTTCCCGCCCCCGGAAGACGCTGTCCGGGTCGTCGTCCAGCGGGCCCAGCTCGTCCAGGCCGAGCGGCGCCTCCAGTTCGACCGGGCCGTCGATGACCCGCGGGGTACGGCCCTTCGGGAGCGCCTTCGCGCCCTGGGAGAGCGCGGCCAGCTTGCCCGCGGCGTGGTCCAGTTCGTTGCCGCCGCCGTCCGCCGGGCCCAGGGCTCCGGTGTCCTCGCGGCTGCCCTCGGAGGTCTCGGTCAGGATCGCGCCGGGGATGAAGACGACCGCGGTGGTGCCGCCGTACGGCGAGGTCTGGAGGCCGACGCGCACGCCGTGGCGCCGGGCGAGCCTGCTGACCACGAAGAGCCCGAGGCGGTCGGTGTCGGACAGCTCGAACTCGGCGGTCTCGGCGAGCCGCAGATTGCAGTCCAGCAGGATGTCGGGGGCCATGCCCAGGCCGCGGTCGTGGATTTCGAGGGTGAAGCCGTTGGAGACCCGTTCACCCAGGACCTGGACGGCGGTGTGCGGAGGGGAGAAGACGGTGGCGTTCTCCAGGAGTTCGGCGATCAGGTGGGTGAGGTCGGAGACGGCGGGGCCGTCGACCGCGAGCCGCGGCAGGCGGCGCACCTCGATCCGCTCGTAGTCCTCGACCTCGGCGACCGCCGCGCGGACCACGTCCATCAGCTGGATGGGTTTGCGCCACTGCCGGGAGGGGGCGGCTCCGGAGAGGATGACCAGGCCCTCGGCGTGCCGTCGCATGCGGGTGGTGAGGTGGTCGAGGCGGAAGAGGTCGGCGAGTTCGTCGGTGTCCTCGGTGCGCCGCTCCATCGCGTCCAGCAGGGTCAGCTGGCGGTGCAGCAGGACCTGGCTGCGGCGGGCGAGATTGACGAACACCTCGGAGACGCCGCGGCGCATATCGGCCTGTTTGACGGCCGCTTCGACGGCGGCCCGCTGGAGGGTGTTGAGCGCCTGGCCGACCTGGCCCGTCTCGTCCGGGCCGAATTCCAGCCGAGGTGCCTCGGTCTCCACATCGACCTGTTCCCCGGCCGCCAGCCGGCGCATCACGCTCGGCAGCCGCACCCCGGAGACCTCGTGGGCGGCCTTGCGCAGCCGGGTGAGGTCCTTGACGTGCCGGCTGCCGATGCGCAGCGAGACGATGACGGAGACCAGCAGCGCGACAAAGCCCAGGACCCCGGCGACGGCGGCCCTGAGGACGACCCGGGTCGCATACGGCTCGACCCGCCGCTGGTAACGGTCGCCGGCGTCCTTGCCCATCCGGTTGAGGTCGTCGAGCACCTTGCCCGCGGCGGCGTTCCAGCGCTCGGCGTTGACGGCCTGCGGAGCCCGCCGGGCGGCGGCCGCGAGGGCCGCGTCCTCGTACGAGGTCACCTCGCGGGCCCGGGCCGAGCGCCAGTAGTCCTCGTAGATACCGCGGTCCCTGGCGGGCAGGAGGGTGAGGTTGGTGGCGTAGAGGATGCGGCGCTCGGCGATGCGGTCGGCGAACATCCGCAGATCGTGGCGGGTCATGCTGCCGGAGGAGAGCGCCGCGGCCATCAGCGCGTCCTCCCGGGAGAACGCCTCGCGGGCGCGGGTGATCTGCACCAGCGCGCGGGCCTGTTCGTCCAGCTCCACGCTGTCCAGGGAGTTGAGGGAGGCGAGGAAGTCATAGGTGGGGTCGGCCATGGAGTCGTACGCCTCCAGGGCCTCGTCACTGCTGACGGTGTTGTCCTCGACCTGTTTGCGCAGGTCGGACAGGCCCGCCAGGCTTTTGACGACGGACCGCGCCCGGCCGGCGACCTCGCCGTGGAGTTCGTCGAGGATCTCGGGGTCGTGGGCGTTGCCCTTGAGGCGCACGACGGCCCGGTCGGTGGCCCGCTCCTCCTGCCGCAGGTGGGGCAGGGCGTCGGCGCCGCGCCGGTCCGCCAGATACAGCAGGCTCTGGCGGCGCTCGCGCTGGAGGGCCTGGACGACGCCCTCGGCCGGATAGCCGACCTGCTGCATGACGTTGGCGACATCGAGCAGCTGGTTGGCCTCGCGTCCGGTGAGATACGTGGCGAACGTCCACATGGCCGTCAGGGACACCAGCGGTACGAGCAGCAACGCCACGATCTTCCGGCGGATGGACTTCCCGCGAAAGCGCATGGCCTCCCCTACGTCAACCCCGGCGCGCGGGGGCGGTGTTCCGTCAACAAACGGCGTGAGCCTACTACTGACGAGTGACCAATCCGAAGGCCCGTCCGGGCGTTGGGGCGGCGGGGCACGGCCGGGTCCTTGCGAGCGGTCCGCCGAAACGCCGTCAACCGGCCCGTGACCAGGGGTCTTCGTCACCGTACGGGCAGTGACCGGCAGCGCGGGCGGATGGCCGGATTTCCCCTACCCCGGGGAACGGCTCGCCGGAACGGTGCGTGACGATAAGGAGGGACGGGGTGCGACCCTGGCGGCATGTACCCGGCGAAACCCGGGCAGCCACCGAAGAGTCGGACAGGCGGGGAGAGTACGGGGAGTGTGACGCTTTCGTGGACACCGGCAGACACCCCTTGTGGGAGCAGGAGCCCCGGCCCCGGCGCCGGATGCCCGATCCGGTGCGCACGGCCGCGGTGCGCTCCGTCATCATCGTCGCGATCACGCTGATTCAGGCCATGGTGGCGTTCCTGTGCACACTGGCGGGTTCCTGGCTTGCGTTTCCTGCGGTGCTCAGCACTGTCGCCAGCACCGTGGTAGCGACCTGGGGGGTGCTGGATGTGTGGGTGACCCGCCAGGTGTGGGTGCAGCGCCACGGGGTGCAGTCACAGCCGAGCAGTACGGCACGGGAGCTGCGCCGCGAGCGGCGGCGGGCGCGCCGGGCGGCGGCGCGGGAGCCGCGGGAGGACCCCGCACGGATCGACCGCGCCGCCGCCTGAGCGCGGGTCCTCAGGCCGGCGCCTCCTCCCGTACGGCGGGCCGCAGCTGGATCATTCCGTCCACGACGCCGACCTCGTGGGTGCGCACGGGCCGGCGGGCGGGCGGACAGGTCGGCGCTCCGGTGCGCAGGTCGAACAGCGCCGCATGCAGCGGGCATTCGACGAAGCAGCCCTCGGCCCAGCCCTCGGAGAGCGAGGCGTCCTGGTGGCTACAGGTGTCGTCGACGGCGTAGAGGCCGCTCTCGGTGTGGAAGACGGCGATGGCCGGTGTGGTGTCGTCGATCTCGATCCGTACGGACTCGCCCTCGGGCAGGTCCTCGATGCGGCAGACGGGAATCATCTGGCCCCCCTCGCGCTGATCGGTATCATGGCGTTGTGAATGACGCATCGCTGAGCGCGATGCGCAACAGAATCCAAGGCGGGGAGCGGGCCGTCAAGGGCCTTTCGGACATCTGGACGGCAGCCCTGGGAGGCGCCCCGCGCTGACCGGCGGGCGGAGACGCGCAGACCCATGGCGAACAGGGCACGGACGAACGGGACGGCGGGCGAGAACCCCGAGGAGCGGCGCGGCGGGGCGGGGTCGGTCCAGTCCGTGGACCGGGCGGTGAGCGTGCTGGAGACGCTGGCCCGGCTGGGCGAGGCCGGGGTGACGGAGATGTCCGAGGAGCTGGGCGTCCACAAGTCGACCGCGTTCCGGATCCTGGGGGTGCTGGAGAGCCGCGGGCTGGTGGGGCAGGAGAAGGAACGCGGGAAGTACTTCCTGGGCGCCGGAGTGCTGCGGCTGGCGGGCGCGGCGGCGATCCGGCTGGACATCTCGCAGGAGGGGCAGCCGGTGTGCCGGGCGCTGGCCCATGACACCGGCGAGACCGCCAATATCGCGGTGCTGGACGGCGATGCCGCGGTCAACATCATGCAGGCGCGGGGCGCCGCCGCGGTGACCGCCTACAACTGGCTGGGCCGCCGCACCCCGTTGCACGCCACCGCCAGCGGCAAGGTGCTGCTGGCCCATCTGCCGCGGGACCGCCGCGAGGCGCTGGCCGGCCGCAAGCCGGCCCGGTTCACCGAGCACACCCTGACCACCGCGGCCGGGCTGCGGGCGCAGCTGACGGCCGCGTTCGAGGACGGATTCGCCTGCTCCACCGAGGAGTTGGAGGTCGGGCTGAACGCGGTGGCGGCGCCGGTCCGGGCGTACGACGGCGGGGTGATCGGGGCGATCGGCGTCTCGGGGCCGGCGTACCGCATGGAGCGCGCCCGGCTGCCGGAGCTGGCGGAGCGGTGCGTGCAGGCGGCGGCCGAACTCTCCCGCCGGATGGGGTACGCACAGTGAGCGGCGGGCCCGGCCGGGCCGCGTCCCAAGGCCCGTGCGGGCAGCGGCGAACCGCCTCTTGACGGATCCCTGACGGACTTCCAGCATGTCTCTCATGGCGCAACCCAGCGCGCCATGGGCAACTTTGGAGCGACGCCGTGCCGACGCCGTGCCGCGCCGACGCCGTGCCGTCCGGCGCCGCGTGAGGAGTACGCCATGCCGCAGGAAGTCCGCGCCGCCGTCGCCGTCACCAAGGGCGCGCCCACCGAGATCCGCACGATCCTGGTGCCGGATCCGGGCCCGGGGGAAGCGCTGGTCGCCGTCCAGGCCTGCGGCGTGTGCCATACCGATCTGCACTACCGCGAGGGCGCGGTCGGCGCCGACTTCCCCTATCTGCTCGGGCATGAGGCCGCGGGCGTGGTGGAGGCCGTCGGCCCCGGCGTGACCGATCCCGCCCCCGGTGACTATGTCGTGCTCGCCTGGCGGGCGCCCTGCGGCCGGTGCCGGTCCTGCCGCCGCGGCCGGCCCTGGTACTGCTTCGACTCCCGCCATGCCGCCCAGGCGATGACCCTCCCGGACGGCACCGCACTCACCGCGGCCCTGGGCATCGGCGCCTTCGCCGAGAAGACGCTGGTCGCGGCCGGGCAGGCGGTGAGGGTGGACCCCGCGGCGCGGCCCGAGGCGGCCGGGCTCATCGGCTGCGGGGTGATGGCCGGCTACGGCGCCGCCGTGCACACCGGGGCCGTCGGCAGCGGGGACACCGTCGCCGTCATCGGCTGCGGCGGCGTCGGCAACGCCGCCATCGCGGGGGCCTCGCGGGCGGGCGCCCGCCGGATCATCGCCATCGATGTCGACGACGGCAAACTGGACGCCGCCGAGCGGTTCGGCGCCACCGACACCGTCAACTCCCGTGGTACGGACCCCATCGAGGCGGTCCGCACGCTGACCGGCGGCCATGGCGCCGATGTCGTCATCGATGCCGTGGGCCGCCCCGAGACCTACCGGCAGGGCTTCTACCTGCGCGATCTCGCCGGAACCCTCGTCCAGGTCGGCGTGCCCGACCCCGCGATGACGATCGAGCTGCCGCTGATCGACCTCTTCTCGCGCGGCGGCGCCCTGAAGTCCTCCTGGTACGGCGACTGCCTGCCCAGCCGGGACTTCCCGGTCCTGATCGACCTCTATCTGAGCGGCAAACTCGACCTGGACCGCTTCGTGACCGCCACCATGGGCCTCGACGACCTGGAGCGGGCCTTCGCCGCGATGCAGCGCGGCGAAGGGCTGCGCTCGGTGATCGTCCTCTGACGGCCCGTCAGTCCTCCGCGCCGTCCGCGGTGGTGTCCTCCGGTCCCGTCTCCTGCTGGGCCGGCACCTGCGGCGCCTCGTCCGGGCGGCGGTACATCCGCGTCGCCGTGATCTGCCCGTGCACCGCCTCGCCGCCCGGATCCTGCTGCGGCAGGCCCGGCCGCAGATGCTCCTCGACGCTGATGTACTTCAGCCCGGCCCGCAGGTCCGCGTCATTGCGCAACCTGATGACCAGCGGGAACTCCGCGAGCGCGGTGGTGTCGAACAGTCCGGTGGTGTAGAGCAGCTGGACGCCGAGCGCATCGGCGACGGCGCGCTGGAGCTCCAGCAGATACGTGGCGTTGGCGCGGCCGATGGGGTTGTCGAGGAACAGCGTGCCGGCGTGCCGCTGCTTGTCGCGTCCCCGGTCGTTGCTGCGCAGCGCGGCCATCGTGCAGTACAGGGCGATCGCGGCGGTCAGCAGCTGCCCGCCGGAGAACACATCGCCCATCTGCCCGACCGGCACCCGCTCGGCGCGCAGCACGGCATCCGGCTTGAGGATCTCCACGGCCACCCCGCGCGGCAGCAGCGCCGCGCCGACCCCGCGCAGCAGCAGGGACATCCCGTCCCGCCGCAGATCGCTGTTCTTCCTGACCGCCGAACGGGTCGCCTCGTCGATGACCTCGCCCAGCCGCTCGGTGAGCGTGGCCTGATCGGGGTCCTCGAAACGGATCCGCAGGAACTCCTGCCCCGACCACTCCCCCAGCCCCTCGGGCAGCCGGGACAGCCGCTGGGCGGAGCGCAGCGTGGTGAGCGAGGACTCCACCAGGCCGCGCAGCCGGTCCACGATGGAGTCGCGGTTGCGCTCCAGCTGGGCCAGTTCGTCGGTGAGCACCCGCAGCCGGGGCGCGAACGCCTGGGCCCACTTGGCGGCGTGGTCCGGCAGGGCCGCCGCGGGCAGTTCGCGGATCTGCTGGCGGGCGGGGGTGCGGACCTGCTCGTAGCGGGTGGAGTTGGCGTGCCGGACGAGGATGTCGGAGGCCTCGCGGACCGCGGACTCGGCGGCCGAGAGGTCGGCGGCGCAGCCGCGCAGCGAACGGCGGGACTCGGCGGCGGCCTGCCGGGCCTCGGCCAGGCTGCCGGCGTACGGCTCGGTCCGCTCCTCCGCGGCGTCCTCCGCGTCCTGGTGGTCGCGCAGCAGATCGCGCAGCAGGGCCGCGGCCTCGTCGAAGCCGCTCGCCGCGTCCTCGGCGGCGCGGTGGCCGCGCAGCAGCTCTTCGTGACGGGCGCGGGCGGCCTCCAGCGCCTCGGTGGCGGTGGCCAGTTCGGCATTGGCCTCGCGCAGCAGCTCCTTGGCGCGGTCGGCGTCCGCCGGGACCAGCTCCGCGGGCAGCTCGGTGTGCACCTCGCCGTCGGTGGGCGCCAGCCGCTCGGCCTCGCCGCGCAGCCGGCCGAGCTGCTCGCTGGCGGCCGAGGCGCGCGACTCCAGCATCTGCACCAACGATTCCGCGCGGGCCGCGGCGGCCTGCCGGGACGGGCCGTCGGCGGCGTCCGGGCTCTCCAGCAGGGCCTCGGCGCGGGTGCGGACCTTGTTGGTGAGGCGGTTCAGCTCGGCCAGCGCGGCGGATTCGTCGCCCTCCGCACGGGCCTGCTCGGCGCGCAGATCGGCGCCGACGCCGACCTTCTCGTAGAGCTGGGAGGCGGCGCGGTAGGACTCGCGCAGCGCGGGCAGCGACGCGCTCGGGGCCTCGCGGGCCTCGCCCAGGTCGTCCGGTACGCCGGCGATCTCGGACCGCTCGGCGCGCAGCGCGCGGGCGGTGCGGCGGGCGTCGTCGGCGGCGCGCTGGGCGGCGCGGCGGTCCTCGTCGGCGGACCGGGCGCGGTCCACGCACTCCTCGGCGCGGGCCTCGAACTCGGCCGCCTCATCGGCCAGTTCACGCAGCCGGGACTGCCAGGTGGCGCGCTCGCGCAGCCGGTGGGCGAGCCCGGCCAGCAGATCGGCGGCCCGGCGGGCGCGCTGGGCGGCCTCCTGCCGCTCGTCGCGCACCGCCGTGGCCTCGGCGGCGGCCTCGTCGGCCTCGGCGCGGACCGTACGGGCCTCGGTCAGCTCGGCGGCGGCCGCGTCGGCGGCGGTACGGGTCTGCTCCGCGGCGGCGGCCAGCTCGGTGAGGCGGCCCTGCGGGCAGCCGGTACGCCAGGAGCCGAGGCGGGCGGCGAGGGCGCGGTCGCCGGCGAGGCGGGCGGCGAGCGCGCGGATCTCCTCGTCGCGGGCGACGGCGCGGGCGCGCAGGGTCTGCCGTTCCTCGTCGGCCGCGGACTCGTCGTGCATCGCGGGGTTCGGCGGGACCAGGAAGACGCCGGTGTCCCGGCCGTCGGGGGCGGGGGCGGGCGCGAGCAGCGCGGCGGCGGTGCCGACGGCGACCGCGGAACGGGGCAGCAGGGCGGCCTGGGCGAGCGCCTCGCGGGCCCGGGCGTGGGTGTCCGGGTCGGTGATGATCACGCCGTCGACCAGCTCGGGCCGGGCGGCGAGCACCCGGGCGTGGTCGGCCGGGTCGACGGACTGGGCGAGATAGCGCCAGCCGGGCAGGGCGGGGATGCCGTGCTCGCCCAAGTACTCGACGGCGGCGAGCACATCGGGGCCCGGGGGCAGCAGCCCGCCGTCGCCCAGCGCGCCCAGGATCCGGGAGTCGTCGGCGGCGGCCGTGCGCAGATCGAACAGCTGCCGCTCGGCGGCGGCCACCCCGTCGTCGAGGAGCTCGCGCAGCGCCTCGGCACTGCGGTCCAGCTCCTCGGCGGTCAGCGGTTCCCCAGGAGCGGACTCGGCGGAACGGGGGCCGGGCAGCCCGGCGGACCGCGCCTCGGGCAGGCCGAGGAGTTCGGCGAGCCGCGACTCGGACCCGAGGACCTCGGCGGCGCGGCGCTCGGCGTCGTGGGCGCGCTCCGTGGCCTGCGCGGCGTCCTCGGCGCGGGCCGCCGCCAGCTCGGCGGCGGAGTGCCGGGCGGCCGCCTCCCGGGCGCGGTCGGTGGTCTGCCGGGCGGCCTCGCGGGCGGTGTCCCACGCCTGGACGGCGGTCTTCTCGGCATCGGAGGCGGCCAGCGCGGCGCGGGCCGGGTCGGCGTCGGGGGCGGAATCGTCCAGCCAGCCCGCCCGGACGGCCTCGGCGGTCTCCTCGGCGACCTCGGCCAGGCGCTGACGGAGGTGGTCGGCCTCGCTGCGGGCGCGCTGTGCGGTGGTGGCGGCGGCGGTGGCGTCGCGGTGCGCCGCTTCGCCGGCCTCCTGGAGGGCGGCGGAACGCTCCTCCTCCTCGTTGGCGATCCGCTCACCGGCCTCGGCGGCGGCGTGCAGGGCGCGGACGAGGTCGGTGGCGGCGGTGGCACGGGCGGCGAGCGCCGGAGCGGCGTCCCGTTCGGCCTCGCGGATGGCGGCGGCGACCCGGGCGGAGCGGTCGGCGGCGGCGCGGTGCCGCAGCGCGATCTCGGCGGCCTGCCAGGCGCTGTGCAGCGTACGGGCGTCGTTGAGCTCACGGCGCTGGGCGGCGGCGCCCTTCTCGGCGGCGGCCAGCGCCAGGGAGGCGTGGCGGTAGGCCAGTTCGGCGCAGACCAGGGAGCGGCGGTCGCGGGCGTGTCCGGCGTCGGTGACCCGGTGGGCCGCGGCGGCGAGCTGTTCGGCCAGCTCGGCGGCGCGGCCGCGCTCCTCGGTGCCGCGGGCGTGCAGCCGCTGGGCCAGGCCTCGGGTGCGGCGCTCGGCGCCCGTATGCACCTCGCGGGCGCGCTCGCGCTGTTCGGCGGCCTCGGCGATGCGCGACAGCAGATCCAGCGAGCCGGCGGTGAAGTCCCGCTCGGCGGTCAGCTCGGCGCGCCGGCCGAGCTTGTGCGCGAAGCCGTGGACGAGGTCGGCGAGGCCGTCGGTGTCACGGGTGTCGGTGACGGCGCGCAGCAGCAGATCGGTGAAGTCGGAGTCGTTCTTGACCGCGAACAGGCCGGCGGCCTCGCCCTCGTCGGCGTTCATCTCCCGCTGGTACCGGAACAGCTCGGGATCCAGGCCCAGCATGCCGAGGTGCTCGTTCCACCGCTCGTGCACCTCCTCCCAGACCACGTCCAGATTCGGGTAGTTCTTCCCGGCCTCGGTCAGAACGTCCCGGAAGCCCTTCATGGTGCGGCGGCGGCCCTGGGCCCCGGAGGTCCCCTCGCCGCCCTCCTGGCGGGGCCGGACGATGGTGGCCTCGGCCACCGGGAGCGAGTCCAGGCTCATCCCCGGGCCCGGCCGGAAGCTGTACCAGGCCTCGGCGAACTTACGGGGGTCGTTGGAGACCTGGCGGCCGCGCCATTCGCTGACCTTGCCGACGACGATGCTCTCGCCGGTCAGGACGTGCTGCCACTCCAGCGCGACATGCCCGCAGTCGTCGGCCAGCAGGAACTTGCGCAGCACGCCGGAGCTGGCGCCGCCCAGGGTGTTGCGGTGACCGGGCAGCATCACCGAGAAGATCAGCTTGAGCAGGACGGACTTGCCGCCGCCGTTCTCCAGGAAGAGCACTCCGGCCGGGGCCGGGCGGCGCGGCGGGCCGACCGGCTCGTCCTCGAAGAAGTCCGCCTGGGCCGGGGCCGGTTGGGGCACGGGCGCACCGACTCCGCGCAGGTCCAGCACGGTGTCGGCATAGCGCGCACCGGCGGGCCCGATGGAGTAGAGGCGGACCCGGGACAGCTCGTACATGGCGGACTCTCGTGGTGGTGGTGTCGGTCGGTGGTCTGGCAGCGGTCGTACGGGTGGGGCGGGCGGGTCAGTCCGAGTGGAAGGGCAGTCCCGCCTCGGAGACCAGGTCGAGGTCGTCGGTGTCCTCGCCGGGCAGCAGGGAGCCGGACCCGTCGGCGACGGGGACGATGCCCAGCTCCAGCAGCTCGGCCATGGCGGCGCTGCCGGCCATGTCGCGGACCTGGAGCTGATAGCGGGCGGTGGTGCGGTACGCGCCTCCGGCGTCGTCGCCGGTGCGCTGGAGGAAGCCGGAGTCGACGAGGAAGGTGACGGCCTTGGCGATGATGCCG
This sequence comes from Streptomyces natalensis ATCC 27448, assembly GCF_000935125.1. Lineage (GTDB taxonomy): Bacteria > Actinomycetota > Actinomycetes > Streptomycetales > Streptomycetaceae > Streptomyces > Streptomyces natalensis. The sequence goes on from NZ_JRKI01000036.1 coordinate 33,575, forward strand.
GTGGTCGAACCGGCCAGTCGCCGGGCGTCCTTGGTGGCACCGGTCGCGCTGCGCCGCGCGTAGACCCGCCAGGCGGCCTCCAGGCCGGGCGCCTCGCTGACCGGGTCGGTGTTCTCGCCCTCCTGCTCGGCGCGCTCCTCCAGGCGGCGGCATGCCTGCCGCACGAAGGCGTCGACGCCGTTGACGGTGATCCGGCCGATATAGCCGTCGTCGGCGAGGTCCTCGGGGCGGGGGAAGGCCAGCGCGGCGACGGCCAGATGGGCCAGGCCGTGCAGGAAGCGGTCGGCGGAGTCGGCGGTGGCGCGGCGGGCGTAGTCGCCCATCCGGACGGCGAAGACGGAGTCCTCGGCGGCGGTGACGGCCATCCCGGCGCGGGTGGAGACCTCCAGGACGACCAGGCCCAGGCCGGTGGCGACGGCGTCGGCGAGGCGGGCGAAGGCGGGCTCGTCCCGGTAGCGGCGCAGCAGGTCGGCGTACTCGGCGTCGCGCGCGGGCAGCAGCTTGGGCTGGAGCCCGAAGGAGACCAGCCGGGCGGCGTCCGCGGCGTCGGCCGGGCTCAGCGGCGCGGGTGCGGCGGCCGGCGGCTCCTGCGCGGGAGCGGTCCAGGGCTCGGCGTCGCCCAGGGGCTCGGGGGCCACCGGGTCGGCGGCGGGGTACCCAAGGGACTCGGTCACGGGTGAAGCTCCTTGTACGGGGTCCGGACGGCCGGGCGGGCGAGCGGCCGGCGTATCCGGCGGCTCGGGGAGGGTGGGCGGCGCATCCTGGGAGAGGGGGTCGGGTGGGGCGTCCTGGGACGGGGGGTCGGCTGGGGCGTCCTGGGACGGGAGGTCGGGCCCGGGGGCATCAGGCCACCTCCGAGCGGCCGGCGGCCATACCGGCCGCGTCCAGCAGGGCCGTGCCGACGATGAGATCGGCACCGCCGAACTCGGGGTCGGCCAGCTCCGTGCCGTCGTCGACGGCGAACAGCAGCTGCGACTCCCCCTGGCGGTAGGCCGTACCGACCGGCGGGCTGGCCGCGTGCACCGCCAACAGGGCGACGAGATAGGGGAGTTCGGGATCCTGGCGGCGGGCCTCGGCCAGCAGGCCGGAGAGCCGGCGGGGCGCGTCGGCGGGCAGGTCGAGCAGCGCCATCGCGGCCTCCAGCTGCTCCTCGCTGAAGCGGCTGTCGTCGGGCGTGGCCACCAGATCGGGCTCGGGCATCTCCGCCCCGAGGTGCTCGCGCTCCAGGGGCGGGGTGAGCAGCACCTCGACCAGATCGCCGACGCGGACCGCCGAGGGGGTGCGCAGTCCCGTGCCGCGGGCGAAGAAGGCGTCGGTGACGCGGATGGCGTGCTCGGCGGGCAGCGGCAGCAGCGGGGCGACCAGCTGGCCGTAGAGGTCCAGGCCGGAGCGGGCGGCGGGGGCGGCGAAGGCCTGCCGGTCCTGTTCGGCGCGGAAGAGCGGACCGGCCTCCAGCAGCCGGGACTGGAGCTGGGTGTGCCGCCGGATGCAGTCCTTGACGATGTCGACCAGCTCGGCGGCGCGCCGCTTGTGCTCCCCGGTCTTGTGGTCGACGGCCTCGGCCTCGTCGCGGGCCTTGCGGATGTTGGTGAGGATGGCGTTCTCGTGGCGGTAGCGGTCCGCGACGTGGTCGAGCGCCTCGGCGATCATGTCGGGTACGGCCTGGAGCCAGTCGACGGCGCGGACGTTGCGCCGCGTCGCCTCCAGGGTCTTGCGCAGCGTCTCGGCGTACTGGACGGTGCGGTAGCGGGCCTGCTCGGCGGCGAGCTGGGCGTCCGCCAGCCGGCCGCGGTTGATCAGCACCTCCAGCTTGACCTCGGCGGCGATCTGGGCGCTGGTGACGTCCGTGTCGAGCGCGCCGACCAGGACGTTGACCGCCTCGTCGGTGGCCCGGAGGTAGACCGTGCCGCCGGGCCCGGGGACCTCCTCGATCAGCTTGAAGTCGTAATCGCGGCGGACATATTCACCATCAGTGGTGAAAGTGCCGTAAACGGCCCGGAAGCCGCGGTCCACGCTGCCGACGTTGATCAGGTTCTCCAGCACCCAGCGGGCCACCCGCTCGTGCTCGGCCTGGGAGCGCCGCGGGGCCTGGGCGGCGACCCGCGGGAGCACCTTCGCCACTATCTCCTCGTGATCGGCGCCGGTGTCGAAGTCCATGTTCAGCGTGACGAGGTCGATGACGGCGAGCGCCACCTCCGCCATCGCGTAGACGCCGTACTCCCCCGCGAGGTTGGCCTTGCGCGCATCGAGGTCGTGCAGCGGCGCGGTGCACGCCAGGGCGCGCAGCCGGCGGGCCAGGCCCTCGTCGGCGGCCGGGCCCGGGGCGGGCCGGTTCGGCCCGTTGAGCTGGGGCGCAGCGGCCCCCGAGGCGGGAAAAGTCACGTCGCACAGAGTAGGCGCTCCCACTGACAACGGACGAAACGGCGCGGTCTCGCGCGACGGGGGGCGTGCTGAGGAGGGCGCGTCGGCCTCAGCACTTCACCTTCAGTGCGTCGCCCCCTCCGCCACCCGCAGGTCCGTACGGATGCGGGCGGCCGTCACCGCGATCTCCCGCAGCGCCCGCGCCACCGACCCGACGGGCAGGGACGGCAGCGCGCGGTCGGTGACCTGTTCCGGTGCGTACGGGACGTGCACAAAGCCGCCCCGTACGCCGGGCAGTTCGGTGGCCAGCAGATGCGCGAGCCCGTAGAAGACGTGGTTGCAGACGAAGGTGCCCGCGGTGTTGGAGACCGAGGCGGGCAGCCCCGCGGCACGGACCGCCGCCACGCAAGCCTTGACCGGCAGGGTGGAGAAGTACGCGGCCGGGCCGCCGGGCACGATCGCCTCGTCCACGGGCTCCGCGCCGGAAACATCCGGAATACGCGCATCGTCCACGTTGATGGCGACGCGTTCGACGGTGACGTCCGGTCGCCCGCCCGCCTGGCCGACGCACACCACGATCTCCGGGCGGGTGTCCGCCACCGCGGCTCGCAGGGCGGTGAGCGAGCCCCCGTAGACGCAGGGCAGCTCCACGGCGAACATCTCGAACCCGGGCGGCGGTTCGGCCGCGGCGGCACGCACCGCGCGCCAGGAGGGGTTGGTCGGCTCGCCGCCGAAGGGCTCGAATCCGGTGAGCAGTACCCGGGGCATGGGCGGTTCCTCGGCAGGTCGGAGGGCAGTCGGTGGGCAGGCCCGGAGCGCGGGCCCGCCCCACGCGGACTCAGAAGGCGAACAGCGACATCAGGGCGATATTGCAGCCCAGCAGCACCCCCGCCGTGGGCAGCTGGGCCTTGATGGGCCCGTAGCGGTCCTTGAGCTCCAGCAGTGCCGCCGGGACGAGGTTGAAGTTGGCCGCCATCGGGGTCACCAGGGTGCCGCAGAATCCGGCGAGCATCCCGAGGGCCAGGACGGCGGCGGGGTTGCCGTGGAAGTGGCCGATCAGGACCGGCCAGCCGACGGCGGCGGTCATCACCGGGAAGGCGGCGAAGGCGTTGCCCATCACGGTGGTGAACAGGAACATGCCCACGCAGTAGACGACGACCGCGACGTAGACCGAGTCCTTGGGCAGCACGGACGTGGCGAGCCTGCCCACCTGGGCGCCGACGCCGGAAACCTGGAAGATGGTGCCCAGGGTGGCCAGCATCTGCGGGAGCAGCATCGCCCAGCCCATCGCCTCCAGCAGGGAGCGCCCGGACTGCACCGGTACCGATACCCGCTTCTCGCGCAGCATGATCATGCCGATGGCCAGGGCGGCGATCGCCCCCAGCCCCAGGCCCAGGATGGTCTCGCTGCCCTCCTGGAGGACGGGTTCGCCCCCGAAGGAGAGGTGTTTGACGCCGACCGCGCAGACCATCGCCACGACCGGGATGGTGAGCGCGGGGACGAAGAGCCGGTCACCGAGCCTGGCCGCGCCGGCGGCGCGCTGCTGGGGGGTGGTGGTGCGCGGGGTGCCGCGCCCGGTGCAGCCGAAACCGGCCAGAGCGGCCATCACGAGCACCGCGGCGCCCAGCGGTTCGGCGGGCGCCTGCCCGGTGACGACCCAGCTGCTGTAGATGAATCCGGCGCCGATCAGGCCCCAGAAGCCGGCGGTGCCGAAGCGCTTGGGGTTGCTGCGGTCGGTGACCATCTGCGCGGCCATCACCAGGAAGCTGAGGCCGACCAGCCAGTAGAACCACTCTGCCTTGATCACTGGGCGGCCTCCACTTCGGCGGTTGCGGCGTTGGCGGTCAGCAGCTCGCGCTCCAAGTGGCGGTCCAGGCGCAGCAGTCGCCAGCCATGGACGACGAAAGCGCACACCGCGGTCGGGATCGCCCACATCGCCAGGTCCAGCGGTTCGAGGTGGGTCCCGTAGGTGGTGTTGACGAAGCCGGTGATCAGCAGGATCGAGCCGACGGCCAGGAAGACGTCCTCGCCGAAGAACAGGCCGACGTTGTCCGCGCTGGCGGCGAAGGACCGGACCTTCTCCCGGGTCCGCTCCGGGAGGCCGCCGTAGGTGCGCTCGGCGGCGCCCTCGGCCATCGGCACGGCGAGCGGGCGGACGGTCTGGGCGGGGCCGAAGACATTGGTCAGGCCGACCGCCGCGCCGATCTGCCGCAGGCCCAGATAGAGCGTCAGAAACCGTCCGGTGGTCAGCTTGGAGAACCGGGCGATGACGTTACGGGCCTGCTCCTGGAGGCCGTAGCGCTCCAGGAGGCCGATGACCGGGAGGGTGATGGCGAAGATCGTCACGGCCCGGCTGCCGGCGAAACCCGTGCCGAAGGCGGCCAGCACCTTGCCGGGCGACAGGCCGCCGAGGAAGCCGGTGGCGATGCCGGCCACCGCGACGACCAGGAGGGGATTGCGTCTGGTGGCGAAGCCGAGCACGACCACGAGCACACCGAGGAGGACAATCATGGGTCCGCCTTCCCGCGTACAGGGACCCCACGGACGGTGAGGAGAATGCCGAGGACGTTAGGCGATTGTTCAACGATCCGACAAGGGTCGGGAGGGCGGAACTCCGGGCGCGCCTCAGCCTTCCTTGATGCGCTGGGCGTACGCCCCCGACAACTGGCCGCGCGAGTCCTCCAGGTAGGCCAGCAGCAGCCGCTCGGCCGCGGCGGCGTCGCCCGCCAGCAGGGTGTCCGCGATCTGCCGGTTGCGGACCAGGTAGGGGGCGTAGAAGCGCTGCGGATCGTCCATGACGTGGAAGACCAGCCGGAGTTCGGCCAGCACCCCGCGCATCAGCTCATCGGTGCGCGGACTGCCCACCAGGGCGACGATCGCCTGGTGGAAGCGGAGGTTGGCGGTCGACAGGTCCGCCCAGGCACGCGCCGCGGCGGCCTCCTCGCCCGCCTGCACCGCCGCATCGATGGCCTCGATCCCCTCGCCGGCCTCGGGGGCGTAGGGCCCCTGCCCCAGGCCCCGCAGCGCCGCGCTCTCCACGATCATGCGCACCCGGAAGATGTCGTCCAGGTCCTCGACGGTCACGACCCGCACGAACACCCCGCGGTTGAGCCGGTGCTCCAGCAGCCGCTCGTGGGTGAGCAGCCGGAACGCCTCGCGCAGGGTGTTGCGCGAGACCCCCAGCGCGCCGCCGATGCTCTCCTCCGACAGCCGCGCCCCGGGCGGGAAGAAGCCCTCGGTGATCCGGTCGCGCAGGATGTCGGCGACCCGCTCGGCGGTGCTGGCGCGCCCGAGCAGGGCGCGGTCCGACGCCAGGCCGCTGACCTCGGCCAGCCGCCGCCGGTCGTTCTTCGCCACTCCGCCGGCCATCGCCGTCTCCGCTCTCGCCCGCACTGCGCCGTCACGTCAGCCGCAGTCAATCCCAGCAGTCAATCCCAGAAGGAAGAACGAGACAACATCCCCTTGTGGGATTGTTCAACGATCCCTTAGCGTGACCCCGCAGTGTGACCTCGCCCCTGTACGTGCGCCTCACGGAACGGACGCCCATGACCGACCCGGCCATGACAGACCCGGCGGCCCCTCCCGTCATCGACCTCAACGCCGACCTCGCAGAAGGCTTCGGCCGCTGGCAGCTCACCGACGACGACGCCCTGCTGTCCGTCGTCACCAGCGCCAATGTCGCCTGCGGCTTCCACGCGGGCGATCCCTCGACGATGCGCCGGGTGTGCGAGCGGGCCGCCGAGCGCGGTGTGGTGATCGGCGCCCAGGTCTCCTACCGGGACCTGGCCGGGTTCGGCCGCCGCGCGATGGAGGTGCCGCCGGACGAGCTGGCCGATGAAATCACGTACCAGATCGGCGCGTTGGAGGTCTTCGCCCGCGCCGCCGGGGCCCGCGTCGGCTATGTCAAACCGCATGGCGCGCTCTACAACCGCTGTGTGCACGACGAGGAACAGGCCGCCGCGGTCATCGCCGGCATCCGCGCCGCGGGCGACGCGCTGCCCGTCCTCGGCCTCCCCGGCTCCCAGCTGCACCGGGCCGCCCGGGACGCCCGCCTCCCGGTCGTCCCCGAGGCGTTCGCCGACCGCGCCTACACCGCCCGGGGCACCCTCGTCCCGCGCCGCGAGCCGGGCGCCGTGATCCACGACGGGGACGAGGTCGTCAAGCGCGCCCTCGGGATGGCCCGCGACCGTACGGTCACCACGATCGACGGGCAGCAGCACGCGATCACGGCCCGCTCCCTGTGTCTGCACGGGGACACGCCGGGCGCCGCCGTCCTCGCCCGGCGGGTACGGGCCGAGCTCACCGCGGCCGGGGTGCATGTCCGCAGCTTCACGCCGGGCGCCGCCGGGGGCGCGGCATGAGACCGCTGCCCGTAGGCGAGCACGGGCTGCTCATCGAACTGGACAGCGCCGAGCAGGTCGAGGCGCTGCACGCCGAGCTGCTGCGGCGCGCCGCCGACGGCACGCTGCCACCGGTGGGCGAGATGGTGCCGGCCGCCCGTACGGTCCTCCTCGACGGCCTCGCCGATCCGCGCGGCCTCGCCGCCGCACTGGCCACGTGGGACGTCCCCCCGCTCGCCGCCGCCGACCGCCCCACCGTCACGATTCCGGTCCGTTACGACGGCCCCGATCTCGCCGATGTGGCCGCCCTGTGGGACGTCACCCCCGACGAGGTCGTCCGTCTGCACTCCGGCACCGCCTTCCACGTCGCCTTCTGCGGCTTCGCGCCCGGCTTCGGCTATCTGACCGGCCTGCCCCGGCAGCTGCACGTCCCTCGCCGGGCCACCCCCCGCACCAGGGTCCCGGTCGGCGCGGTTGCGCTCGCGGGCCCGTACACCGGCGTCTATCCGCGCTCCTCCCCCGGTGGCTGGCAGCTCATCGGCACCACCGACACCGTCCTGTGGGACCCCGCCCGCGAACCGGCGGCCCTGCTCGCCCCGGGCACCCGCGTCCGCTTCGTCCCCCAGGAGCACGCAGGCCCCCACGTACCCCAGGAGCCCGCCGCATGACCGACCGCGCCGTGTCGGTCGTACGGGCCGGAGCGCTCACCACCGTGCAGGACCTGGGCCGTCCCGGCCACGCCCACCTCGGGGTCCCCCGGGCCGGCGCCCTCGACGCGCCCGCGCACCGCTTCGCCAACCGCCTGGTCGGCAACGCCGAAACGGCCGCCACCCTGGAGACCACGCTGACGGGCTGCGCCCTGCGGGTGCGTACGGCCACCACCGTGGCGGTCACCGGCGCGCCCTGCCCGGTGACGGTCGACGGCCGTCCCGCCCCCTGGGGCGCACCGGTCCGCGTCCCGGCCGGCGCCGTCCTGGAGGCGGGAGCGGCCACCCACGGCCTGCGCGCCTACCTCGCCTTCGCCGGCGGCATCGACGCCGAAACGGTCCTCGGCAGCCGCGCCACCGACCTGCTCTCGGGCCTGGGCCCCGCCCCGCTGGCCGACGGTACGGTCCTCCCTCTGGGCCGCCCGCAGGGCCCGCCCGCCGCCGTGGACGCCGTCCCGCACCCCGGCCCGGCGGCGGAGCTCGTCCTGCCCTTCCTGCCCGGCCCGCGCGACACCTGGTTCACCGACACCGGCCTGCGCACCCTGATCACCGGCCGCTTCCGCGTCTCCGCGGCTTCCAACCGCATCGGCCTGCGCACCGAGGGCCCGCCCCTGGAACGCGCCCGCACCGGCGAACTCCCCAGCGAGGGCATGCCGTTGGGCGCCCTCCAGGTCCCACCCAACGGCCTGCCGGTGCTCTTCCTCCACGACCACCCCACCACCGGCGGCTATCCGGTCATCGGCGTGGTCCCCGAACGCCACCTGGCACCCGCCGCCCAGGCCGCGCCGGGGACGCCGGTGCGATTCGTGCGAATGCACCGACCACCCGGAGGAGCTGACCGGGCGGACGCGCCGACCAGCTAGCCGGTGCCCTCCGCCGGCCCGTACCCGCCCCCGCCCGGTGTACGGATCACCAGCACATCGTCCTCCCCCACCTCCGCCGCATCGCAGCCCCCCAGCACCTCGTGCGAACCGTCCGCCCGTTCCACCACGTTGACGCCCAGTGCGCCCGGGGAGCCGCCCGCCATCCCGTAGGGCGGGACCCTGCGGTGGTTGCTCAGCAGGGCCACCGTCATCGGCTCCAGGAAGCGCAGCCGGCGTTCGGCGCCGCAGCCGCCGTGCCAGCGTCCGGCGCCGCCGCTGCCGTTGCGGACGGTGAAGCCGTCGACGCGGACGGGGTAGCGCCACTCCAGGACCTCGGGGTCGGTGAGCCGGGAGTTGGTCATATGGGTCTGCACGGCGTCCGCGCCGTCGAAGCCGTCGCCCGCCCCGGAGCCGCTGGCCACGGTCTCGTAGTACTGCACCCGGTCGTTGCCGAAGGTGAGGTTGTTCATGGTGCCCGAGCCCTCGGCCTGGATGCCCAGCGCCGCGTACAGGGCGCCGGTGACCGCCTGGGAGGTCTCCACGTTGCCCGCCACCGTGGCCGCCGGGAACCGGGGCGCGAGCATCGAGCCGGGCGGGATACGGACCTCGACGGGTTTGAGGCAGCCGCTGTTGAGCGGGATGTCCTCGGCGACCAGGGTGCGGAAGACGTACAGGACCGCCGCCATCACCACCGAGGTGGGGGCGTTGGCGTTACCGGGCTGCTGGGGGGAGGTGCCGGCGAAGTCCAGGACGGCGCTGCGGGCGGCGCGGTCGACGGTCAGCGCGACATGGATCTGCGCGCCGCTGTCGGTCTCGTAGCGGCAGCTCCCGTCGGACAGCCGCGCGATGATCCGGCGCACCGAGTCCTCGGCGTTGTCCTGGACGTGCCGCATGTAGGCCCGTACGACCTCCAGGCCGAACTGCTCGGTCATCCTGCGCAGTTCCTCGATGCCCTTCTCGTTGGCGGCGATCTGGGCGCGCAGATCGGCGATGTTGGCGTCCGGGGCGCGGGAGGGATACGGGCCGGAGGCGAGCAGTTCGCGGGTCTCGCGCTCGCGCAGCTCTCCGTCGCGCACCAGGAGCCAGTTGTCGAAGAGGACGCCCTCCTCCTGGATCGTGCCGCTGAAGGCGGGCATCGAGCCCGGGGTGATGCCGCCGATCTCGGCGTGGTGGCCGCGGGAGGCGACCAGGAACAACAGCTCGTCACCGTCCGTTGAGAAGACGGGTGTCACGACGGTGACGTCGGGGAGGTGGGTGCCGCCGTGGTAAGGGTCGTTGATCGCGTAGACGTCGCCGGGCCGCAGGTCGTCGGCGCGCCGCCGCAGCACCTCCTTGATCGACTCCCCCATCGAACCCAGATGCACGGGAATGTGCGGGGCGTTGGCGATCAGGTTGCCCTCGGCGTCGAAGAGCGCGCAGGAGAAGTCGAGACGCTCCTTGATGTTGACGGAGTGTGCGGTGTTCTCCAGGCGGACGCCCATCTGCTCGGCGATGGCCATGAAGAGGCTGTTGAAGACCTCCAGCATGACGGGGTCGGCCTCGGTGCCCACAGCGGCCGGGCCGCCGCGCTCCCGTACGCGGCTCAGCAGCAGATGACCGCGCTCGGCCACGGCGGCCTGCCAGCCCGGGTCGAGGACGGTGGTGGCGTCCTCCTCGGCGATGATCGCCGGGCCGGTGAGGGTGTCGCCGGGCCGCAGACCGGTGCGCCCGTGGAGCGGGGTGTCCCGCCAGCGCCCCTGCGCATACATCCGCACGGTGGCCAGGGGCGTGAGCCCGCCCGCCCGCTCGGTGAACGGGACCTCGTGCCCGGCCGCGCCGCCCGCCGCGCCCAGGGCCTCGACGGACACCGCCTCGGCCACCAGCGGCTTGTCCATGGTGAAGGCGTAGCGGGCGCGGTGGGCCCGGAGGAAGTCGCCGGCCATGGTGTCGGCGTCGGCCAGGGGGACGCCGATGGTGGAGTCGGTCCCGGCGTAGCGGATCAGCACCCTGGCGCGCGTGGTGACCGAGGAGTCCGGCACCCCGTCGTCGAGCAGCTCGCGCCGCGTCTGCCGGGCGAGCGCTTCGCACACCTCGTGCACCCGCTCAAGGGCCCCGGGCCGCCCGAATTCCGCCTCGACGGCCTGTTCGCGCATCGCGGTGGCGTCGGCGACCCCGATGCCGTACGCGGACAGGACGCCGGCCAGCGGGGGCACGAGGACGGTGGTGATGCCCAGCGCATCGGCGACCGCGCAGGCGTGCTGGCCGCCCGCGCCGCCGAAGCTGGTCAGGGTGTAGCGGGTGATGTCGTGCCCGCGCTGGACGGAGATCTTCTTGACCGCGTTGGCCATGTTGAGCACGGCGATGTCCAGGAAGCCGGCGGCGACGTCCTCGGGGCCCCGGTCGTCCCCGGTGGCGGCGGCGATCTCGGAGGACAGCGCCGCGAACCGGGTCCGGACGGTCCCGGCGTCCAGCGGCCGGTCGCCGTCGGGGCCGAACACCGCCGGGAAGTGGTCCGGCTGGATGCGGCCGAGCATCACATTGGCGTCGGTGACGGTCAGCGGGCCGCCGCGCCGGTAGCAGGCCGGTCCCGGGACGGCGCCGGCCGAATCGGGGCCGACGCGGTAGCGGCGCCCGTCGAAGTGCAGGACGGAGCCGCCGCCGGCCGCGACGGTGTGGATGTTCATCATCGGGGCGCGCACCCGTACGCCCGCGACCTCGTTGCCGAAGACCCGCTCGAACTCCCCGGCGTAGTGCGACACATCGGTGGACGTCCCGCCCATGTCGAAGCCGATGATCCGGTCATGGCCGGGCCCTGCCTCGTGGGCGCTGCGCACCATCCCGACGACGCCGCCCGCGGGCCCGGACAGCACCGCGTCCTTGCCCCGGAAGTGCTCGGCCTCCCGCAGCCCTCCGTTGGACTGGAGGAACATCAGCCGGATGCCCGGCAGTTGGGCCGCGATCTCGTCCACGTACCGCCCCAGGATCGGCGACAGATAGGCGTCGACGACGGTGGTGTCCCCGCGCGGCACCAGCTTCATCAGCGGGCTGACCTCGTGCGAGCAGCTGACCTGCGCAAACCCCGCCCGCCGGGCCAGCTCGGCGACGGCCTTCTCATGGTCGGCGTGGCGGTAGCCGTGCAGCAGGACGACCGCCGCGCTGCGCAGCCCGTCCGCCCGGGCGCGGATCAGCGCCGCCCGGACGGTGTCGGTGTCCAGCGGCCGCACGGTCTCCCCGTGCGCACCGATGCGCTCGGGGACCTCGATCACCCGCTCGTAGAGCGCCTCGGGCAGCACGATCCGCCGGTCGAAGATCCGCGGCCGGTTCTGGTACGCGATCCGCAGCGCGTCCCGGAAGCCCTCGGTGATCAGCAGCACGGTCGGCTCACCGGTGCGCTCCAGCAGCGCGTTGGTGGCGACGGTGGTGCCCATCTTGACGACGGACACCCGCTCGGCGGGCACCGGTTCGTCCGGCCCCAGGCCCAGCATCATCCGGATCCCGGCCACCGCGGCGTCCCGGTAGCGCTCGGGGTGGTGCGAGAGCAGTTTGGCCGTGACCAGGCGGCCGTCCGGCCGTCTGCCGATGACATCCGTGAACGTGCCGCCGCGGTCGATCCAGAACTCCCAGCGTCCGGTCATCCGGCCATTGTCGCAGCGGCTTTCGGATCCGGAAGGGCTGCCGGAGGGTGCGCGTGGCGTGGCCCGGAGCCGTCCCGCCCACGGCCCGGACGCCGCTCACCCGGCCGGTGCCGTCGCCCCCTTGGGGTCCGCGAGGGCGGCCAGTGCGGCGCGCGTGGCGTGGTCGGCGGCCGCGTCCAGGAGGCGGCCGGAACCGGCCAGGCCGTGGCGGCATTCCTGGGCGGCGAGGGCGAGCAGCCCCGGCAGCAGGTCCGTGCACCGGGCGAGGACCCATCGGGTGCCGCGGGTGGCCATCCACCAGGCGGAGCCGCTACGGGTCGGGGGCCGGCCGTCGAGGGCGAGCGGGGGCGGCGGCCCCACCGGGTGGCCGGCGGCGGCCAGCCCGGCGTGGAAGCCTCGGGCCAGCAGGCGGTGGCCGCGTTCGCTGGGGTGCAGCCGGTCCACGCTCCAGCTGGTGCGGTCGGTGACCCAGGGGTGGCCGGCCAGATGCAGATGCAGACCGCCGTAGCGGCGGGAGACCTCGTGGACGACGGTGTTCACCGCGCGCATCCGCCGGGCCAGGGGGCGGGCCAGCGGCGCGGGCAGTCCCAGCATCCGCCCCGGGTCGGGCAGACAGGCCGTCAGGACCACGGCCCCGTCGGCGCTGAGCGTGCGATGCGTCAGATCGAGTGCGGCGGCCACCCGCTCTATGGCGAAGGCGGCCCGCAGGGTGTCGTTCGCGCCGACGACCACCGACGCATAGCGGGGTGCGAGCCGCCGCGCGGCGGGCAGCTGCCGCGCGGCCACATCGGCCGCCAGCGCGCCGCTGCACGCCAGATTGACCAGCGGCACGCCGTCCGGCCGCTCCCCCAGCGAGTCGGCGAGCAGCGCCGCCCACCCGCGCCAGCCGCCCGCGGGCAGGGGGTCTCCCAGCCCCTCGGTGAGCGAATCGCCCAGCGCCACGAATCCGGACCGTTCCCCGGTCCCCCTCGGTATTCCGCTCACCGCCCGCTCCGTGGGCGCACCGGCGGCTCGGGTACGGCGACCGGCATGCCCGGGAGCACCGGCGCCTCGTGCGCGGCCAGGAAGGCCGCGACGGCGGGCCGCCAGCCGTATCCCTCGGCGCGCTGCCGGGCGGCGCCGCGGCGGGCGGCTTCCGGGCGGGCCAGCACCCGCTGGACGGCGTCGGCGAAGGAAGGGCCGTCGTCCAGAGCCGTATCGCCGCCGCTGTCGACCAGGTGGGCCAGGGCGGAGGCGGCGCTGGCGACGACCGGGGTGCCGCAGGCGAGCGCCTCCAGGGCGGCGAGGCCGAAGGTTTCGGCCGGGCCCGGGGCCAGGACGACGTCGGCGCTCGCCTGGAGCGCGGCGAGATGGGCGCGGTCGGCGAGGTGCCCGAGGAAGGCGGCGGGCAGCCGCTCCGCCCGTGCGCGCGCCTCCAGCCGCGCCCGTAGCGGACCGTCACCGGCGACCACCAGGGCCGCATCGACGCCGCGGCGGCGCAGGTCCGCCAGCGCGTCCAGCGCCCGCCCCGGCCGCTTCTCCGGGGACAGCCGCGAGCACATCAGCATCAGGACGGCGGCCCGTCCCGCACAGCGCCGCCGGAGTTCCGCGCTGCGGCAGTCCGGGTGCCAGGCCGCGAGATCGACGCCGAGCGGCGCCCGCACCACATTGCGCGCCCCGACCCGGGTGAACTCCGCCGCCGCCCACTCCGTGGTGCACACGATGCGGCTGTAGGAGTGCGCCGTACGGGAGTTGAGCCGGTCCGCGGCGGCGCGGGCGACCGCCTTGGGCACACCGCAGGTCTTGAGCACCCCGTCGACGCTCTCGTGCGAGACCATCACCGCGGGGACCCGGGCGCGCCGCGCCCACTCCCCCGTCCAGCGCAGCGTCGTACGGTCGGAGACCTCCAGCCGGTCGGGGTCCAGCGCGTCCAGTACCCGCCGCAGCCGATGCCGGTCGGCCAGGACGCGATACCCCCCGGTGGCGGGCACCGCGGGCCCCGGCAGGGTGATCACCCGCCCCTGTTCGGTGCGTTCGTCGGACGTCCCCCGCCCGGCCCCCGGCACTATCAGCACCGGCTCGTGCCCGGCAGCCGCATACCCGGCGCCGAGTTCGCGCAGCGCGGTCCGCAGCCCGCCCGACGCCGGCGCGACGAAATTGGCCACCCGTACTATGCGCAGCCCCGCCCCGCGCTCCTGGTGCCTCCTCATGCCGAAACCTCGCTCCGCTCGGCC
>NZ_JRKI01000037.1 GCF_000935125.1 Streptomyces natalensis ATCC 27448
GACGCCGCATCCCTCCCTCACCCCAAGCGCAACCATTCCTGACCAGCAGAAATCAAGGGATCACATTCGGTTGAGAGACGGCTTCTAATGCCACAACCGGCCAACGGCCGCCCGTGGCGTTGTTCCCCTTGATTGTTGCGGGGCAGCCCTCAGGCAGGGACAAACATCATGGTGCCTTGACAAATCTGATTCCACATAATCGCCAGTTCGTCGTGGTGGAGGTGGAACCCCTGGTCGAGCAGCGGCTGAAGGGCAGGGTCACCGGTGAAGGTGGCGCCGGCGAGGTAGACCGGGGAAACGTAGAAGTCCCCGTCAGGAGTGTGGGCGGGCATGGCGGTCGGATCTCCGGGTGTGCGGTGTGGGTGTCAGCGTTGACGGCGCGAGCCGGCGATTACGGGCGTGACGAGAGCGGATGCGGCTGGTGGAGGCTGGACTTGGTGCACCGCGTTGGTGCGCGAACTGCGGGCCAGTGCAGCCGTGCTGCGGGAAGTCGTCTGGTCGGGTCGCAGGGGCTGCGTTTTGACCAGGGAGCGGTGGCGGTCGGGGATGAGGAATGCCGTGCGGACAACGGGCCTTGGGTCGGTCAGAGCGTCGGCCGTGGCGGTGATGAGGTGCTCGGGAATGTAGCTGCTGAAGTACGCCTGCCAGCTCGGCTTGGCGATGGGGTCGGGGCCGGCGGACATGCGCCAAGTCGACTTCTTGGGGTCGAGCAGCTCGTCGTACTCATGGATCCAGCCGCCGCGTATCCGGAAGGCGGCGTGGCCGTCGGGCGAAACCGTACGGAACGGCCGCGCGCCGCGGACGGCCTCCCACTGGTGCTGGGAGAACACGGTAGCGGGCGTGTGCCCCGTGTAGTGCGTGCCGCCGCGCAGGGAGTCGGCAAAGTGGCTGGGGAGTCCGTGGACGAGCGTGCCCGTGAAGGCTGCCACGATCTCTTGCGGGGTGTCGCGGTCGAAGGTGGTGATCCAGTCCGGTACACCGAGCGGGTCCTCGGCATACGAGATCGTCCAGCCGCCATAGTGGCTCGCCACTGCGTTGGCGATGCGTACACGCTGGCAGGGGCTGGTGTAGTACGTGTCGCTGCCGAAGGCCACGACCTTGGTCCAGCCTGCCGCGGAATCAAGGGTGTTGAAGACGGCTTCGCCACTGCCGGGTCCGGCGAGGTAGACGGGGGCGATCAGGACTTCGGCGCCCGGGTCTGGAGTGTGGGGGTCGGTGGTGGGCATGGGGAACAGCTCCGGAGGGGGTGCACGGGCACCCGCGTGGCTCGATCTGGAACGTGCGCGGGCGCCGGTGTGGCGGCGGGGTCTGACGGGGGGCATGTCGATCTACCTGGTCCGTGAGGGGTGGGAGAGCGCCGTGACGTGTGCCAGAACACGTGGCTGGGGGGCCGGGGCGTGGGAGAACAACCCCGGGAGGGCTGAGGGGGTTCGCTGTACGGCCGCGTTGGCCCTGGTCGTGCTGGCCGTTGCCAGTGCGGCGGGCTTGTGCTGCACAGCGACTGATGCGGCCATCGACTCGAAGGCGGCCAGCTCCGCGTAGACCGGCCCGAGTTCCTGGGCTGCCGGAGTCAGGGCGTACGCGGCGCGGAAGGACGGGCCTGTGCGGGTCAGCAGCTGATCCTCCTGGAGCTGCTGGAGGCGGTAATGAAAGGAGCCCGTGGCCAGTCCCGATGCCTTGCGCAGTTCGCCGTGCGGAAGGGGGCCGTGCTTCGACAGGGTGTGGAGGACCTCGACTGCCCCCTCTCCGCGCAGCTGGCGCAGGGCGTCCTCCGTCCGCTCTGCCTCGGCGACCGCCGGGCTGTTTCCACCGGCGTGTGTGCGGTGCCAGGAAGCGAGCGTGCGGTGCACGCTGCACGCGTTCTGACCCGAGGGGGAGAGCTCGTAGACCCCGTAGTCCGGTCGGTCCAGCAGGTTGTTGGTGTGCATTCGCCGCAGGATCTGCTGCGTGTACTGGGTGCTGAGCCACGGCAGCGCCACGGCGATCTTCGCGAAGCGCATCTGGGCGTGCTGCGCGATGGTCTGGAGCGTCCAGGTCGTCCAGCGGGGAGCGAGGCGGTCGATCGCCTTGCTGACGAGCGCGGTGTCGTGCGCCGATATGCGGTGGTCGGGCATGTCCAGTTCTCCGGAAGTCGGTCGGGGGCTGTTCGCGGGAGTGCGCAGAGCGTCCAGCGGGCGCGGGTGAACTCGGGGGATCAGGTGCGGGTGCGACGGGCCCGTGGCTGTGTGGCGGGAGCCGTCGGCGTCTGCGGACGGGCGGTGGTCAGGCCGCCGCTGCTGCCGTGGGGGGAGCGGGCCCTGGCGGCCTGGGCGCGACGCCCGAGAGGCTGCGTGGCAGCGGATGCCTCCCGCTCACGCTCCAGCCGGTGTGCTGCGGTGCGGTAGGCGGCCTGGTCCTGGCGCTCGCCGACGGCCAGGAGGTAGATCTCCCTCTTGTGCTGGGAGGAGGCCGGGGCGTCCCGGTACTGGATGACCAGCCGCCACCGGGTTTCCGGATCGACGTAGACCTTGTGGCAGCCCGCCAGTTCGCGGTGCAGGGCGGCTCCGCGCTCGTTGCCGTGGACCAGGTGCTGCAGTTCCAGCAGGGCCAGGTCGCGAATGTTCTCCGGGACGGACCGCAGGTCGGCGAGGGCCTCGGGATGAGCCGCGAAGGCGTACCGGGCCCGGCTCACGGCGTGCTCCGACGCAGACGTGCCGGTGCAGCTGCGGGTCGAGACGGCACGACGGCTGCCGGAGGCGCGGCGAGGACACCGGAGTTGACCGTCGAGCGGGCACGGGCAGCCTCGGCCCGCAGGCCGACCGCGCCATGGGGTGCCGGAGCCAGGGGAAGGAGAGTGGATCGCTCCCGGAGCCAGGTGTCTGCGGCTTCGGCGGTGGGGAAGGCACCCTCTCGCACCGTGTAGGAGCCGAAGTCCTTGGTGGTCTCCTCGAGGAAGAGCCGGTACGGAGCGTGCCCGGAGGCGGGGTGGTTGTCGTGGACGGCGGTGCTGACCTCGATGCCGAAGTCGAAGGAGCACGGGTTGTCGGTGGAGTGGTCGAGGACCGTGTACCGATCGTCCGGATTGGCTCGGAGCATGTCCTCAAGTCGGGCCGTGAGCGCATCGGCTGGCCGCGGACCGTGGTTCGTGGACAGCTCCACCGATTCGGCCGGGCAGCCCTGGCGGATGAGCCAGTTCTGCGCCTGCGGAATGACCGGGTGGCGCTCGTGCGCGAAGTCGAACGTGCGCTGGACGGTGTCCCGGGTGATGTGCAGCGTGACGTACTCTGCCGTACCGGGGATGTCCCAGATGGCGGCCCGGTCGTACAGCAGTAGATAGGTGTCGCGGCCATCGGCGCTGTGGTGCTCGGCAAGAGGCACGAGCATGTCGTCCGAGAGCGTCACCGAGAAGAAGTCGTCCTCGGTCTGTTCGGTGGCGGCTTCGAAGCTGTCGAACCGGTAGTCCGGGCGCGGTGGTTCGTAGGAGTTGGCCATGTCAGACCCCGGCAGGCTCGGGCGCGGCCAGCACGCGGTGGTTGGGCCGGGCCGGGCTGGTGGTGCACGCCCCGAATGGGCCGTCCGGTGTGCGGAGTTGCAGCAGGGCCGGGTCGAGGTGGTCGCGGTGCCAGGTGGAGGGTCCGGCTAGGCCGGCCTCGACGTCGGTGAGCTGCTGCCAGGCCAGCCACAGGGCGTGCAGCCGGGCCACGGCCTCGGGGTGCTCGTGCCACTGCTGGCACCACGGGCGGCCGGTGGTGATCTCCCGCCCGTAGACCGGCAGCAGAAGGTGGTGCACCCAGGTCGTCAGTGCGGCGAGTTCCTCGGCGTACGCCTTGCCGTCGAGCGCGAGGATGAAGATGGAGGACGGCCCCTCTGCCCCGGTGGCAGCCGCATCGCTGCCCGCCGGGGCGGAGGCCGGAGTGGTCTCTTCCGTGTGAACGGGCTCGTCGTGTTCGCCGTCCTGCTGGGGTGGCTGGTCGTCGGTGAGCCGGGCGAGCGTCTCGCCCTGCTTGCGGCTCTCCGTGACGAGCTGGGTGACGGTGGCGACGAGGTCGTCCAGGTTGTGGTCCGGTATGCGTACCGGCTCGCTGTCGTGAGCGGGGTCAGACATCGATACCCCTTGGCGTGAACGTGTGGGGTGTCGAGGTTCCGGAGAAAGCACGGTTTGGCCATGCCGGAAATTTGGTGTAGAAGGCGCAGATCAGGGCAGTGTGCGGTGGCGGCAGAGTGGCCGTGGTGGGGCGAGGATCTGCAGGGCGCGGGCGGCCTGTTGCGGCACAACACCGTTGCCCAAGGCCGCCAGTTGGGCCGGGCGTCCGAGCCCTGGAGTGGCGGTCACCCAGCCGGGGTCAAGGCCCTGCATCCACTCCACGAACAGCGGGCTCAGGCGGCCCGCGTCATCGGTCGGCCGCGGCGCGGGGCGGGTGATCTTCTCCCATCGGGCGATGGCGGCGCCGTACGGCCCCCAGACCCCGGACCGGCCTCCGCGTCCGCGAACAGCGACAGCACCTCCGTCAGCGATGCCTCGCCGACGGGCCCCTTCCGTCCCCGCCCCGTGCGCATGCCCTTCCCACCGGACAGGTGTGAGAGCCGGGCCGCTGAGGTGGGCAGGAGCCACTCGACCTCGTCCGCCAGGTTCGGGCCGTGACCGCCCTGTTTCCGCTTCGACGGGTGTTGGCTGCCGCCATTGGTCGCCAGGTTGCTCGTCGGCGTCTTGAGCAGCGGCAGTCCGTCCGGATGGCCAAGCGACGAGGAAAACCCGTGCTCGGTGATGGGGGGCTCCGACGTCGGAGGCGCGAAGCACGCACCAGCGTGCATCGAACCGGAGGTCGGCCAGGGAGCCGAGTACGGCACCGAGTGCTCGCACAGCAGGCTGGCCTGTGCCGTCTCCCAGACACCACGGGCAGGGTTCCACGTCGCCAGGGGAACCGGCGGGGGAGGACAGGAGTCCTCGGACATTCTCGATCACCACCAGGCACGGGTTGAGGGCGTCGATGGCACGGACGACGTGGTGCCACAGGCCGGACCGGGTGCCGTCAGCCAGTCCGGCGCGGCGCCCGGCGACCGAGACGTCTTTGACAGGGGAAACCGGCCGTCAGGACGCAGACTCCGGGGACGTCGGCCCAGTTGACGGTCGTGATGTCGCCGAGGTTGGGCACAGCCGGCCAGTGGCGGGACAGGATCCGGGATGCCCCCGGATCGATCTCGGCGTGCCACGCAAGCGTGCCGCCGCCCAGGGCGGCCTGGACGCCCAGGTCCAGGCCGCCGTATCCGGAGCACAAACTCCCGATCAATGGCGAGGTCGACGGCACCGTCAGGTCAGCGAGCATGGCGGGAGGCAGGGGTGTCGGCGACCGGCGTGGGCGTCGGTGCGGGGGCGTTGAGCTCCGGAGGGATCCGGTAGATCGAGATCATCGGGCGGGCTGACCGGCTCAGTGCGGCCAGGATGCGTGGCGGAGCACCGTCCATACGGTCAGCCGAGCCCCGCAGTGTGTTGGCGGCTTCCTTCAGATCGTCGCGGACGTAGATCATCCGCTCTTGGAAGACACAGAATGCGGCCAGCCGGGCATCCCGAAGGTCTGCGGTGGCCTGGGCTTCGGCGAAGCGGCGAAGAAATCCGAGCTGGGCGTATGCCCGGGTGTAGTTCTCCACGGCGCGCCCAGCGGGCACCGAAGCCGAGGTGTATGCGTCGATGACCAGTCCGAGGACGAGCTGGGGGGAGTCGTCTTGCGTGCTGTACCGGACGGCCTCCGACAAGTCCTTGGTCAATCCCGCCAGGGTGGCCAGCTGCTTGGATGCGGTCGTGAGGTTGGGAAGCCCGCTCGGTGCCCCGGGAACGCTGATTTCGGTGCGCAGTTCGTCGAACTCGTGGGCAATGGCGTACAGCCCTTCGCGCTCCAGGCCGGCGCGGCCAGTGTGATCGGTCATGACGCACTCCGGCGGTGAGGACGGTCGAGGACAGCGGGACGCGAGGCCGCGGGGGATGCCGCGGCAGGGGCGGTGTTTGAGAGGTGAGTGCGGCTGCGGGATCGGGCCGCTTCGCTGCGGGCAGCAGGTGGGGCAGCGGCCGTTTGGTCGGCGGCGCGGCGCGGCTCGGCCTGGGTTCCGGTGGCGATGCGCCAGCGCCGGCGGACTTCCTCCAACGGACCGAGTGCGTGGAGGGCGTAGCCGATCAGCTGCCCCGGTGCCAGCGACTCGTCGTCGGCCAGCGCCCGCACCTGGCGGGCCGAGGCGGCTGCCGTCCGCACGAGGGAGGCTCGCACGACCTGCTCGCCGACGTACTCCGCCGACCCTGCGAACACCGAGGGGTCGCAGATCCGCAGCACGCGTCCGGCATCGAGGGTTCGGTCGGCCAGAGCGCCGCGGCGCTGGGTCTCCCACAGCACGGTCAGCTGGTCGATGGGCTCGCCCCTGTGGTGGAGCGCGCCCAGCGACCGATAGATCTGCTGATGGCCGGCATCGGCGAAATCGCCGGGGTAGAGCCAGCCCACGATCTCGTCCAGCTTCTGGGGACGCGCACTGAGGCAGCCGAGGAGGAACTCCTCATCGGCCAGGAGCTGCTCATCCACCGGCTGTTGATGAGCAGGAGGCAGCGGTACTGACGCCGGGGGTGCTACGGGCCGGGGCTCGCCGCCCCAGCGGCGTGCGAGATCGGCCAGCACATCGGACAGAGCGTGGGCGTGGTGCACCGTTTCCTCAGCGCCGCCGCGGATGGCGTCGGCGCTGGCGGCTTGGTGCAGTCGTGTGGCGTGCTGGGCGACACTGCGGTGAATGGCGCCCTCCAGCACCATCCGTCCGTAGATCGCTGCGTGCTCCGGCCGTGGACAAGCCGCCACCAGGGAGTGCGCGTAGGAGGCGGTCAGGCCCCGGGTGTGCTTGCTGGCCTCGGCGACCGTGTCGGTCATCCACGACATCGGTACGGAGCCGGCGTCCTGGGCCTTCGAGGCGGGGTGGTCGTCGGATCGGAGCTTGAGCATTGCGGCGTAGATCGCAGTGTGTGCTGGACGGGAGAAGTGCTCCGGCCGTAGCCAGGGGGAGAGCTGGTCGAGCTGGCCGGGAGCTAGGAAGACCGCTCCAAGGACTGCCTGCTCGGCTTGGACGAGCGGCGTCACCGTCGGGCCTCGCGTACGGGAGTGTCGGAAGCGTCGCGTCCGTTGTGCAGATCAGCGACGGCGCGGTTGGCGGCGGCCATGTCGGTGGCGAAGCGGTCCAGTTCGCCCGTGAAGGCAGGGTCGGAGGCGAGCACGGCTCCGGAGGGCGATACGAGCCACCAACGGCCGCCGCGGCGTACGACGGGAGCGTCGGCCAGCCGCTCGGAGGGGTGAACGGAAGCCCGGGACGGTGCGGGGCGTGGCATGGAGGAGCACCTCGTGATCAAGGCGAAGGCCGGGAAGTGGATCGGGTGGGCGGCGCGGCGCGGGGGCCGCGCCGCGCGGTCTCGCCCGGGTGCGGAGTTGCTCGGGGTCGGTCATGCCGCGGGAGTGAAGTCGTCCTGGCGCAGCGCCTTGGCGGCAGCGCGTTCGCTGATCGCGGCCGTGGCTTTGGCGGATGCGGCGCCCAGCTTCTTGGCGTCGCGGCCCTTGTACCAGGGCTTGAGGTCGATACTCGCGAGGCGGATACCGGTGGCCATCAACACGGCGGTGCCCTTGGGCATCGCGCGGAGCACGTCCAGCGGCAACACCCGCTCCTGGCGCATCGAGACCGAGGTGGACTTTCCCGACTCGCCGGTGGAGACCGAGACCGTCCGCACGTCGTGCTCACCACCGAGGCGCGAGATCTTGTCGGCGAAGTCCGCGTCGTCCATGCCCGAGCCGATCACCTTGATCGTCGCGGCGGAGAGCAGCGAGTCCATGCCGGACTGGCCCCAGACCCTCACGCCCTGCTGGTAGGACTGCAGGATCGTCATCGGGATGACGCCGCGGGAGCCGAGATGCGAGTACAGGTCCGGCAGGTCGGCGATCTTGCAGACGTTGGCGGCCTCGTCCAGGATCGCCAGCAGTGGGGCGTCGAGACGGCCACCGTCGCGTTCGGCCTGGATGACCGCGGCGCGCATGACGGCGTCGGCGGCTGCGGCGATGATCGCCGAGGCGGAGCCACCGCCGTCCTTCGACAGCAGATACAAGGTGTCCTTGCTGGTCGCGAACGCCTCCGGCTTGAACTCCCGTACCTTTTCAAGGCTGTTGGGTGGGGTGACCCAGGCGGCGATGCCGGGGTCGAGGAGGCAGCTGGCGTACTGGCGGGCGGTTTCGAAGATGCCGTCGCGGGTTTCGACCGCGCCGGCCACGGTGCCCTGGAGCTGTGCTGCGACTGCGTCGAAACCGGCGTCCTGGAGCAGATCGACCGCCGTGCGGTCGGCTGGCGAGGCCAGCCAGGCCAGGACGTCCGTGACAGGGCGTCGGGCTTGGGCGGCGGCCAGGAAGAAGGCGGTGAGGGTGTTGGCGGCGGCCGTGGACCAGAAGTCGCCTGCACTGGATTCGTCGACGGAGGCGGTGACGAAGTGCCCGGCGAGGCGCCGGGCCCCGGCGAGATCGCGGGCGTCGGCGAGGACGTCCCACCACATGGTCTGTGGCGCGTGGGCGATCTGCTGCGGATCCAGCGTCCACACCGTACCGACCTCGGCTCGGGCGTCGATGGTTGCGGTGTAGGCGTCGCGTGCCGCCTTGTTGGAGGTCAGCAGCACGGGGCCGGGGGCGCGCAGGATGGCGGGGATGGCCAGGCCGGAGGTTTTGCCGGAGCGGGGGGCCATGATCGCTAGGATCACGTCCTCCCAGGAGGAGCGGAGTTCGTCCTTGCCCGGTGTGAAGGTGCCCAGCAGGACGCCCCGGTCGTCGGGGGCGACGTCCTTGGGCTTCTTGCCCGCCAGGCTGGGGCGCAGGTCGATGGCCTTGTCGGCGATCTGCTTGGCCAGGAGAGGTTCCAGGTCACGTCGGGTGGCCAGCCCCGACGGGCTGCTGCGGTAGCGCAGCCAGACCTTCGCGGTGACGACGGTGGTGGCTATGAGGACGAGGGCGGGCAGGACGTAGCAGCCGGTGATCAGGGCGGGCTGCGGCAGATGAGGCCAGACCCGCTCCGGATGAAGAAACGCTTCTTCAGGGTGGTAGGCGGCCCATGGGTCGGAGCCGGCGACGGCGTTGGTGAGGTTGCCGAACAGCCAGGCCAGCGAGCCTCCTGCCATGCCGAGCCCGGCGACGGCGAGCAGGAGGTAGAGGAGGAGGTCGGTACCGGTGGTGGTCGAGGGCGTGCTGGTGCGTGGGGACGACAAGGTGAGTTCCAGGTGGCGCGGCGCGGTGAGGGACGGCGGGGCGGCGCGTTGTTCTGGTGATCACGAGGACTCCTGGAAGCCGTTGGGTCTACGGGCGGAGGGAGGCGGCGGTCTGTGTGTTCGTCGCCGTGTGCGTGTGCGTGTCGGTGGTCGGGCTGGTGAGCCGGTCGGGGTGGTCGGGGCGGCGCTCGCGGATCTCGGCCCATGTGGCGGCGAGCGTGGAATCGCAGACGAGGTGGGAGGCGATGTCGGTGTAGTGGCCCGCATGAATCAGATGGACCATGGCCTGGGTGGCACGGGCCTTCTGCTCCGCCTCGCTCAGCCCTTCGGGCAGGCGCAGACGGAAGGCTGTGGGCGTCCTTTCGAAGCCGCAGGCCAGGAAGATCCGGCGGGCGCAGTTGTTGCGGCAGTCGGCGATGACCGCGCCGCTGGTCGGGTCGCGGTAGATCTCGGCTTCCCGCCCGTACACCTCGTTCAGGGAGGAGATGCAGCGGGACAGGAATCGGCTGATGCGAGACATGAGGATGGCCTTTCTGAAGAAGAGCTGGTGGCGGGTCAGGCAGCGAGCTGGACGGTCAGGGCGCCGGCGTAGTGGTCACATGCGGAGCGTGCGTGGAAGGTGTCCTGATGGATCCGGGCCCAGCGCCCGTCCTGGCGGATCACGTTGGCGACGAGATCCACCGAGCGGCGGCTCCGGCGCAACGCGACCCATCGGCAGGCGGCCGTGTCGCCGTCGGGCTCGATTCCCGCGGCGGCGACGATGGCCTTCACCAGGGCCGCCCACTGCTCGTCGGACAGGATGCGGCCGGTGTGGTTGACCACGGAGCAGTGCCAGGCGGGACGGGCCGGCCGTCGTCCGGTGCGCTGCTCGCGTGCATGGAGAGGCTCATCGAGCAGCTGTGCCAGGTGCGCGAGGGAGAGCGCGTTCGCGGCTTCCAGGTGCGGCGACCAGGCGGCGAGGAGGTAGGGCTCGAAGCCTTCGTCTCGGTTGGCGTGGAGCGTGGTGAGGAGTGCTGCGGTGTCGGCGGAGCGCCGTATGTGGCAGTCGAAGGACGGATGCACGGCAGAGCCTTTCGGGAGAAGGGGGGAGGGTTTTAGAAGTGGGGGTTTTCGTTCGGCCGGTCGCTCTCGGCGGCGGCGTCCAGCAGTTCTGGCAGGTCGGCGGGGTCGGCGTCGCGCTGGTCGATCCACCAGCCGGCGCGGGTCAGGGGTCGCACCGCGTCCTCGATGGCCTCCCATTCCGCTTCGCTGGTGGTGCCGTCGAGGACGAGGGCGGTGTAGGCGGCGGAGACGAGCTGGTGGCGGCATCGGGTGCCCCAGGCGATGGCACGGTCGGTGCCCTCCAGATCGGGCATGCGGTACTGCTCGGACCACTCCCGGGCTTCGGCCTGCTCGGCGGCCCGCTTCTTCGCCAGCCACTCGGCCTTCGACTCGGCATCCTCGCCCTGGGCGGCCCGCCAGCAGTCGGTGCAGTCGCGTGCTGAGAGCCAGCGGGCGTAGCCGGCACGCCGGTCGGCCGACCGGTCGGCAAGGTCGGCCTCGGTGGTGTGCCCGCAGGCGTGGTCGATGGTCCACAGCGTCTTGACGGCCATGACAGGAACTCCTTCTTCTGTGCTTCTGGGATCGGAACGGGTGGTCAGCGTGTACGGCGGGGACTGGGCGGCGCGTCGCGGGAGCGGGGTGCTTCTTCCGGGACCGCAGCAAGGTCGGCTGGGCGTTTCGGTGAGGACTCCACGGCCGCGCGGGCACGGGCGGTGTACGTGACGGAGGGGACGTCGGTGGGCTTCGGGTGCGGAACGTCGGCCAACCGGTCGCCGAGGAAGGCGACATGGTGCGCGATCGTGCGCAGATGCTGGCCCAGCTCCCGGCCGCCCGGGGTATCGAGCCGCTCGCACCAGGCCGCAGCGGTGTCCACGAACTCCTCAAGATCACCGACGGCACCATGGTGCTCATCGAGGATCTGCCCCAGCACATCGGCGACATCTGCCGAACGACGCAGCTCGTGCAACTCGCCGGTCAGCGCGGTCAACGACTGCCCAGGCTGCGTTGTACGTGCGGCCACGCCGTTCGGTGTGGGGACGGGCGGCGGCACCATGATGCGGGGATCGGCAGCGACGGTATGACCGGAGCGCTGGAACTCGCGGGAGGCGGCGGCCACGGTCCGGACCGCGGTGTTGTGTGGTGTCCCCTCCGGCAGGAGATAGACGTCCAGGTCCTGGCTGTAGCGGAAGTGGTGCTGGCGCAGGACCTCGTCCAGGTGCGGCCGGTCATCCGCTACCGCGGCGCCCACACCAAGATCGGGGTGAACTCCGAAGGCAACGTCGGGCTCGTAGGGCAGGTTCATCACGAAGACTCCTTCGAGGCAGCGGCGTCAGCGGGCGCGGACCGGCTGCTGGGTGCCGGTAGCCGGGTGGTAGGCGACGGCGGCGGCTGTCTGTTGCGGCAGCGCGACGTCGGCACGGGCCGGGGAGATGGCGGTGGCGGCCTGAGCGCGGCGCTGCATCATCGACAACCTCGGATCACGACGCTCATTGCCGGGCATCGCGTAAAAGGCATCGAACGCGCGACCGGTGTGCTCCAGCCGGGACTCGACGTACCGCAGGTCGTCCTCGCCACGGAGCAGCAGGCCCTCGCGGGTACGTACGTCGGTGCCGACCGCGCGCAGCGTGCCCTCACGGTCACGCACCTGGTCGTGCACCACGATCTGAGCAGCCCGTATGTCAGCGTCGAGCGCGCGGGCGGACGCGAAGGCCGCCTGCCCGACACTGGGCACCTGTGCGGCGGAACGATTCTCCAGTCGGCCAAGACCTTGGTGGGGGGTGAGCGGGGTGTGGGGATTGAGGTCGTATGCAGCGTCGGAGGTGACGTGGTACTGCGCGGCCCGCAGGGACTGGACCGCCTGCTGTCCTTGGCGGGTCGGGTCGCGGTTCGGCTCGGTGAGGGCGTAGAGGTTGCTGCCGGGCAGCCGCTCGAAGCCGACCCGCCGCAGTATGTGGTCGACGACGTGGTTTTCGTGGGAAGCAGCTGCCACGACGCCGTAGCGGTCGTGGTGGCTGACGGTGATGTGCGGACGTGTTTCCGCCACGAGAAGTGCACCTCGCAGAGGTTGGGGCCGTGCGGACGACGAGGCTGCGGCCCAAAGACGGGTTTGGTGATGCCGGAAAAATGCGCTAGCGCGAGCGAGGCCGACGTTGGTGCCCATGTACATCGACCGGCGCCGAGGCGGCGCGATTGGCTTCAGCCATGACGGGGCCCGGTGCGATCACCCGCGGGTACCTGGTGTGCCGTACTCGTGCGGCGAGTCTCATCCAGTACGCCGAAGGGGCCTGTAGCCAAAGGGATGTGGCTATGGGTGGCGTTGGCCTTGGCGGCGTCGATGTAGAGCTGGACGAGCCGACGTGCGGCACGGCGGATGGTGGTCTGTAGAGGCATGGGAACGGATTCCTTCAGATGCTTGGGAGGGGAGGGCGGGGGGAGCCGAAGTGCGGCTTCGGCTCCCCCCGCGGGGTGAGCCCGGTCAGCGGATGCGCTCAGGCGGACATCCGGGCGTCTGTGTCGAACAACTCGCGTTCACGCGGGTGGAGGAGGTGTTGAGTAATGAACGACCGGCCCGCGACCTTCCACAGGCCGCGCCCCTTGGTGAGGGCGGACACGGCCTGGGTCTCCACGCCGGTCAGTCCCAGCAGGGCTGCGGCGGAGGTGAGTTGGTCGGCTTCCTGGCGGTAGATGATGCGGGTTGAGCAGTCGGTGAGCAGACCTTCTGCCAGCGCCCGGCCTCGGGAGCCGGCATCGCCTGCGGTCAGCAGGTCGCTGAGGCGGTGGATCACCATGAGGTTGGCGATGCCAAGACCACGTGAGAGCTTCCACTGGCTTTGCATGCGCTCCAGCAGGGCGACGTGCCGCATGACGCGCCATGCCTCGTCGTAGATCACCCAGCGCCGTCCGCCGGTGGGGTCGGCGAGCGCGGACTCCATCCATGCTGAGGCGCAGGTCATGGCCAGGACGAGCGCGGTGTCGTCGCCGGCCCCGCCCAGGCGGGAGAGATCGATGGACAGCATCGGGGCATTGGGGTCGAAGGCCACGGTGCTGGGGGCGTCGAACATCCCGGCCAGGTCGCCGTGTACGAGCCTGCGCAGCGCGTGGGCCAGGTCCTCGGCTGCGTGCCCGAGTCGCCCGGTCCGCTCGCCGAGCGCGGAGTCGAGCTGCTCAGGGGAAGCGAGCGCGTGCGCGACGTCGCCCAGGAGCGGGGTGGTGCCGTTGGCCTCGGCGTGCGAGACGGCCTGATTGAGCGCCACATCCAGAGCGGTGTGCTCCATCGGATGCAGATCCCGTCGCAGGACGGTTTTCGCGAGGGAGCCGAGGAGGAGAAGGCGGCGCTTGCGAACCTCGCCTGCCCAGTCCTCCTCGCCGACGCCGTGTGGCCTGGCGGGTGCGTCCAGGGGGTTGAGCCGTCCGGGCAGGCCGCGGCCGAGGGCGATGGTCTGGCCGCCCAGCTCCTGGGCGACGACAGTCCACTCACCCTTCGGGTCGCAGGGGACGTAGATCCGGTAGCCGAAGGCCACGGCCCGCAGGGCGAGGGACTTGGCCAGGGCGGACTTGCCCATGCCGATGATCCCGGCGAGCAGGATGTTCGGATTCGTGAACCCGTCGAGACGCCCGTAGAGGGCGAACGGGTCGTACGTAAATGCCGCTTCGGCGTGGACGTCGCGGCCGATGTAGATGCCCTGGGCGCCGAGGCCGCCCTCGGCGAGGAACGGATACGCGCCGCTTGCGGTGGCGGTCGTCATGCGGTGGGCGGGGAGCTTGAGACGGCCGCCGCGGGCGGAGTACGGGCCGGGTCGGCCGGCGGCCGGGTAGGTGGCCCGCAGCTCGGGGTCGATGCCGGGTTCGGCGCGGTGGGCTTTGGGGCGTGCGGCGTGGCGGGCCTGGTCGCGGGCGGCGGCGAACTGGTTGCGGGCCGCGCGGGCGGTGCGGCGGTCGCTTTTGCGGGGGACGAACAGCGGGCTGGCGCTGGCGCGGTCGCGGGTGTGGGTGGGCATGACGGGTGCTCCAGCGGGTCAGTGGCGGGTCAGGCCGGTGAACGGGTCGCGCAGATCGGCCGGGGTGTGGTCACGGCGGACGTGTGCGGCGGTGGCCAGGTGGCGCTGGCAGATGGTGAGTTCGGGCGCGCCTTCGGGGAGCCGGGCCCGGCACGCTTCCCGCGTGCGGGGTCGGCCGGTGCCGGGGTGAGGGGCTGCGTGGTAGGCGTCGTGGAGGTGCTCGGCGGCCTGCCACAGGCGGATCCGGCAGGCCCGCAGGTGATCGCCCTCGGCCTCGGCCACCGGGGTGGTGCGGGCGGTGTGGGTGTCGAGGAGGCCGTACAGGGCGGTGAGGTGGGCGTGGAGTGCGTCCAGCTCGGTGCGGTGTGCGGCCATGGGCCCGGTGGGAAGGTTGATCGCCCGGTGGAAGTCGAGCGCTGCGGTGGCGAACGGGACGAAGTCCGAAGCCAGGTCGGGCAGGGGGTCGGTCGGCATGGGAGAGGGGCCCTTCGGGTGAGCGCGGTGGTGGTGCTGGAGGGCGCTAGGGGCGGGCCAGCGGGAGGGCGGAGGTGGTGAAGGCTTCGGCCTGCTGCCAGGTCAGCAGCCGCAGGTCGAGCAGGGCGGCGACGGCTGCTGTCTCGATGGCGGCGCAGGCGGAGTTGAGTTCGTCGTCGGTGTCGGCGCTGACGGTGAGCAGGCCGGTCAGGGCGACGTCGGCGTGGCCGGCGATCAGCTGGCGCTCACGGGCCTTGATGTCGGCGTACTCGACGGAGTCCTCTTCGGAGTCGACCTGGCCCTTGCGCTGCCGCTCGGCGGCGTCCGCGATCACGGTGGCCTTCTTGCGCTGCACGTCCTTGAGCGCGGCGTCCAGTCCCTTGGGCGCGTAGGTCAGCGACAGGGTGCGGCGCACGCCGGAGGTGAACAGGAGCTGGTGCAGGAAGCCGGGAGAAGTTTCGATGCGGGGCCAGTTCTCGATCCAGTACGTGGCGTGGCGGGCCGAGTCGGTCTGTATCCGGTCGGCCTTCTCCACTAGGACGACCGGGCCGGCAGCCGCCGGATTGGCCTGCGGGCGGCCGGAGTCGGACCACTGGTCCAGGGCCGCGGATGCCTTGGGGTCGTAGGCGGTGCGGATCACGGCGGCGATCTCGCTTGCCCCCAGCCAGTCACTGGGCATGAGGCCGGAGTTGCGGGCGGCCTGGTCGAAGGTGGAGGTGAGCTGGGACAGGACGGCGAAGGCGCCGGTGAGTCCGCCGCCGGCCTGGTTGATCAGACGACGGGCAGCCTTGAGATCGAGCGCGAGCGCGACGTATGCCTCGTGCGGGGCCGCGGCGGGACCGGCGGCGGCCAGCAGTTCGCTGTAGATGGGGCCGGCGAGGTGGGTGTCGGCGTTGCCGTGCTCGCTCCAGTAGCGGTTGAGCGCATCGCCGGAGTCGGGCACGGTCCGCTCCAGCACCTGGACCCGAGCGATGTGCCCGGTACGCGACAGTGCGGCCAGGGTGCGGCCCCAGCCTGCGACATTGCTGGTCTGCGTGGCCGGATCGAGCAGGGCGAAGGCGCGGGAGGAAACCTTCACCACGGCGGTCAGGGTGCCGTTGTGCGGATCGTGCACCGCACCGAAGCCGCCGCCCGGCGAGGCGACCACCCGCAGGGAGGCGGCTGTGCCGGGCAGGTGCAGTAGACCCTCGCGTCGCGGTCGGCGAGAGGGGCGGGCGAGCCAGATGAGCTGGCCCTTGAAACGCCGCAGCGCATAGCGCAGGGCGATGGGTGCCCAGTCGGCGAGGGAGCGCCCGCGGTGGCGGATGAAGACCGCCGCCAGGATGACCGCCCACAGAGGGATGAGCTTGAGCGCCCCGGTGACGCCGGATTGCATCAGCACCCCGAGCAGGGCCAGGCCGGTGAGAGTGACGACGACGAGCTGGGCGACCGACAGGCCGAGCAGTACACCGCGGCGCGAGCGGTGGGGGAACTTCACGGTGGCCGGGCCGTCAGGCAGAGAAGCGTCGGGATGCATGGCAAAGCCGTCCTTGGAACGTGGTGAGAAAGAAGGAAGAGGAAACGGGGGCGGGCGGGCCGAGCGCGGCAGGCGCCCGCCCCCGTCAGATGAGGGCTACGAGCCCGATCCACCCGGTGGCTCGGGATAGATCCACTGCTGCGGCGTACTGCCGCCCTGCGGAGGAGGCCCGCTTGCCGGTGGCGGTCCGCTGGGCCGTGGCGCTGGCGGATCCATCCGCGTCCCCGCCGCGGCCGAAGCGCCCGGCGTGGACGAAGCCGGCGCCGAAGCTGCTGCCGCGCCCGAGGTAGCCCCCTGGCCGGGGCGCTGGATCAGGGGCTGGCCGCGGTCGCCGTCCGTGGGAGGCCGCTGGATCAGCGCACGGCCCTTGTCGCCGGTGGCGTTGGAGTCCTCGCCGTAGCGGAAGCGCGTCTGCTTCGGCTTTCCGCCACCGCTCGAACCGCCGGTCGGGTCGATGCCGGAGGCAACGCCATCCGTGCCCTGGCCCGGCACCTTCGACGGACCCTGCGGAGCAGGCGTCCCGGTGCCCGCCTGCATGGCGAGCTGGCCTGCGGTCTTGGCCGCACCCGCCGCCACCGCCATGCCGGCGACGCCGGTGCGGTGCAGGTCATCGTGGCCCCTGCCATCAGCCGCCCAGTGAATGAACTTGTAGGTGGCATAGGGGCACAGCATCACCAGGACCATCACGACGATGCCCGCGATCGCATCCGACAAGGCAGCGAGCCCACCGTGCGAGTCGGACTTGCCCATGGCCGAGACGCCCAGCAAGAACACGATCGTCATCAGCAGTTTGCTGACGACCAGGGTGGCCGTGGCCTCGGTCCAGCCGCGGCGCCAGCGCCGAGCCACCTCCCAGCCCCCTCCGGCACCGGCGAAGACCGCCAGCGTGACCAGGACCAGGATGCCGACCTTGCGGGCGACCATCACGGCCCAGTACAAGAACGCCCCGATCGCGCAGCCGAGCGCGATGATCGAGGGGACACCCCAGCCCAGGCCATACATCGCGCCCAGCTCGTTGACCTTGATCATGCGGCGGACTGCATCATCGACGGAACTGTTGGCGGCCTTGAACAGACCGGCACTGAGCGCGTCGACCACGGTGATGGCGACGGTGGTGCAGGCGATG
The DNA here is from genome assembly GCF_000935125.1 of Streptomyces natalensis ATCC 27448. Lineage (GTDB taxonomy): Bacteria > Actinomycetota > Actinomycetes > Streptomycetales > Streptomycetaceae > Streptomyces > Streptomyces natalensis. The sequence continues at coordinate 17,391 of NZ_JRKI01000037.1, forward strand.
GCGGCAAAGGCGAAAAAGACGCCGACCATCGTGCCGAACGCGGCCTGGGCAAGGGCGCGTTCGTCCCGGCGCCAGGCAGCACGGGTGAGCTGGAGGCAGAACGTGCCCACCGTCAGGATCAACCCGATCGGCAACAGCAGCTCGTAGTTGTTGCGGAACCACTCGGCGTTCAGGTCGATGGCGGTGGTCTGGTCGACCGCCTTGGACGCGAGGTCGGCGGCGGACTGGGCCACCTCGCCCATCGACTTGGCGATCCAGGCACCGATGCCGTCGGTGACCGCCTTGCCGGTGGAGCTGACGACGCCGCCGACGGCGTCGCACACGGTATTCATCAGGGGAAGGTCGCAGGCTCCCATCAGGGCACCTCCTTATCCGGGATCGGGGCGGTCATGGCGCGGCGTTGGGCAGGACGGCTGCCAGCGCGCAGTTCTGGTGGGGCCGGCACTGGACGGCGAGGGTCATCGAGCGGGCCTCGGCCCCGGCTCCCGAGCCCTTCCAGGCCAGGGTCTGGTTGCCGGTGACCGTGACGGCGTAGACGTACGCCTCGGTGATCGCACCGGGATCCTGGGCCAGCGCGGTCTTGAACGCCTGCGGGAAGTGGCCCTCGCCGACGCTGGCGCTCGCGTGCTGGCGGTTGTCGTGCATCCGCGACCACAGCACCGGGCTGGGCACCTGGTCGGTGATGGACTTCCAGTCGGCGTACTTCTTCTCGCCGCTCATCCACCGCTTCAGCCCGGCCAGATGCTCGGTCTGGGAGAAGGCGCGGGTGTCGTATGTCCACAGGACCTTCGTGGCTGCCTTGGCGAACACGATCGGATCGCTCGTCTTCGGAGGATCCGCGACAGCGACACCCTTGCCGTCAGTTGCCTCGGGTGAGGGCGACGGATCCTGGGCGGACGTCGATGGCGGGGAGGGTTTGGCCGAGGCTGGGCTGTCCGTACGGTTGAGATACGCGACGAGACCGGCGACGGCCAGCAGCACGGCGAGGATGATGCCGCCGATCAGCGAGCGCCGCAGGACCGACGCCGGTTCACCGTACGTGCGCTCCTCAGGGCTGCGGAGACGTTTCTTCGGCATCAGTGGACCTGCGTTCCCATGGCGGAGAAGAACGCAACGATGCCGTTCGCGGCACCCAGCAGCAGGGCGCATCCAGCGGCGATGGCCGTGCCCTTCTTGCCGTTCTGCTCGGCCTGGTGGCCGCCGCTGTGGTGGCCCCAGGCCCAGACGACTGCGGAGATGACCAAGGCGCCGACCGTGGCGATGATGCCGAACAGGTTGATGCTGCCTATCACGTTCTTCAGGACATCGAGACCGGGGAGCCCACCCTGCTTCGGCGTAACGCCGGGGTTGTAAGCCAGGTACTGGGCGTGCTGCATGAGTTTCATGGGAACTCCAGAGTGAATTTGGGCGTATGAAGGCCCGGAAGGGGCGGAAGAGGGGGAGAGGGGAGCGGGGAGCGGGGCCGGTCAGGCGACTCGGCGGGCGGCGAGGATGTCCGGCCGCCAGGAGGCGAGGGTCGAGATCTTGACCACGTCGCCGGTCTTCGGAGCGTGCAGGATCAGCCCCTGGCCGATGAACATCCCGACGTGCTCCGGCACCGCGGCACTGCCGCGAGTGAAGAGCAGATCACCGGGCTTGAGGGCATCGACGCTGACCGCCTTGCCCTCCTTCACCTGCGTGTAGGTGGTCCGGGAGATCGAGACACCACCGGCCTTGTACGACGCCTGCATCAACGACGAGCAGTCACAACGACCCATCGGGTCCTGACCACGCGGCTCGGTACAGCTGCCACCCCACTGGTACGCAGTGCCAAGCTGACCGAGCCCCCAACGGATGGCTGTGCGAATCGACTTGGGTGCGTCAGCGGGGATCTTGTAGCCCTTGGGTACGGCCCCAGCAGGGATCGGGCCGAACCCGCTCCCATCGCTTCCCGTCCCACATCCGCCAGAAGGGACCTCCGGCTTGGCTTCCTTGCCGTCGTCCTTGCCGGAACCGCCCTTGGCGGGGAGGTTCTTGGCGATGGCCTTCTGGAGCGCCGTGGCCAGTGGTTCCCACTTGGCGTAGGCGTCCGGGAACCCGCTCGCCTGGACCGCCTGCGCGGCCTGGGCGACGGTCATCGACTGCCAGCCCGAGACCTTCAGCAGCCCCTCGTAGAACTTCGTCGAGGCATGCACCGGATCCCGGACCTGCTGCGCGGTACCCCAGCCCTGGCTGGGACGCTGCTGGAACAGACCGAGCGAATCCCGGTCGCCATAGTCCAAGTTCCGCAGCCCCGACTCCTGCAACGCAGTCACCAGTGCGACGATCTGCCCGCGCGTGGGCACCTTCATCGCGACACCGGTGGCCAGGATCGTCTTGGCGTTCGGTATCTGCTCCTTCGGATTGTCCAGCCCGGCAACGGATACCGAACCCTTGCCGCCGGCCTTGAGGATCGCCTCCACCTGCTTGGCCACGACCTTGGCATCCACCGCACCGGCACCACCGGCGTCGCCGCAGGCGGCCTGGGCGTTGCTGGCGCCGGCCAGGGCGACGGCGATGGGCGCGATCAGCAGCATCGGGGCGAGGACGACGCCCCCGGCTATCGCTGCGACCTTCTTCACAGCCGGCCGCCGGACGCTCGGCGTATCCAGATATCCGGCTCGGGCGAGGGGCGTGCCTGGGCATGCTGCATCAGCAGCTCCTTACTCGTAGGCAGCGTGGTGCCGGCGTTCTCGTCGAAAAGGCCACCGGCACCACACCGGTTAAACACTCGAAAGTCCCCGAAGGGAGGGCCGTGCTTCGGAGCCGCTAACTCCGAAGCGCCAAACCCTTTATCGCAATGCGGCAGCCAGCCGCGCTCGTAATCTCAGGTGCCACACAGCGAATTCCTCTCCCTCGCATCCGTCAGGGCTCTATACGGGTGCCGAGCGGGCTGCCAATTGGACGAGGCAACACGCATCAGCACAGCTCAACAGGGGCGGGATCAGGGCCCGTCCTGCGAACATGCCGAGACTGTAGAGACAAAATCCGGTCGCGCCAAACGAATCGCGATCATGAAAAGGCGCGGGCAAGATCACGTCATTGGGTGCGACCGGGAATAGGCGCTAACCTCCAGCCCACTGCTCGACCCAGTCAGCCATCTGTGCGGTTGTTCCGAGCAGTTCTTGCACGCATATCCCGTGCCACGGGGGCGTGCGTGTGGCCGTCTTCCAGAAAGAGAGATCCGCCGAATGTCGTCGTACACCCTGCATCGAGGCGATGCGCTTACCGTCCTGAAGTCCCTCCCGGACGAGAGCGTCGATGCCGTCATCACCGACCCGCCGTACAACTCCGGCGGACGCACCAGCTCCGAACGCACGGCCCGCACCGCACGGGCGAAGTACACCAGCGGCGACGCCCGCCACGATCTTGCCAACTTCCCCGGCGAAAACCGCGACCAGCGCTCCTACCGCGCATGGCTGACCGAGCTGCTTACCGAGGCATACCGCGCCAGCACCGAACACGCCGTCGTCATGGTCTTCTCCGACTGGAGGCAGGACCCCACCACCTCCGACGCCCTGCAAATGGCGGGCTGGACCTGGTCGGGCACCATCCCGTGGATCAAACCGTCCTCACGGCCCCGCAAGGGCGGACCGAAGCAGGACTCCGAGTTCATCCTCTGGGGCGTCAAGGGCACCCTCGACAACACCCGGGACGTCTACCTGCCCGGCCACTACATCGCCTCCCAGCCCCGCAAGGACCGTGTCCACATCACCCAGAAGCCCGTGGAGGTCATGCAGCAGCTCGTACAGGTCTGCCCACCTGGCGGCACAGTCCTCGACCCCTTCGCCGGCTCCGGATCCACCGGCATCGCCGCGCTGAAGGAGGGGCGCAACTTCGTCGGCGTCGAACTGTCCGACCACTACGCCGGCATCGCCGAACAGCGCCTCCGCAGCGCCCTGTCCCGCGACGACTTCGCACTCGCAGGACCCGAAGCGTGAGTCCGAGAGGCCCGGAAATCGGGTCAGAACACAGAAATGGGCGGGTTGTGCCAACGGAATCCCGATGGCACAACCCGCCCTTGACCGTCCGCTGCGTCAGCCGGCGGCGACGCCCCGCCGAATGAGGTCACCGGCCCGTGCGAGGTCCTCGCGCGATCTGATTCGCACCTCGACACCATCTCGGATCCCCAGGCACCCCAGGCCGCGGACGTCCCGCGAGAACCCCTCGTGCAGCTCCACCGTGTCCGGGGCGAGCTTCAGATTGACCACCAGCATCCGATTCCGCGGCTGGATGCGCACCGTGGCGACGTTCTTGATCCGCCGGTACGCGAAGTAGTGGAGCTGCGGCTCCATCCGCACATCGTCGTGCGACAGCAGAAGGTCATTGAGGTCCGCGAACAGCTCCTGAAGATCCTGCGGAGACTCATCCAGGTACTGCTGAACCGACTTCGACGACGACACACTGGCAACGTGGCCCGCTTCGGGTGCCTTTCCCCGTGCCCGAGATGAGGCGCCGGCAACGGACGCGACCAGCTGTAGCGTCAGCACGTCATCGAAGACCCGGTAGCTGACCAAGTCGATCCGGCGGCCGATCATCTCGATCGCGACCGTGTCGTGATGCGTGAAGTCCCCCGCGATGCAGACGAGCCGTGGATTGCTCCAGTCGACGGCCTCCACTGCTTCGACGCCAAGCTTCGCCTTCACCAGGCTCTCGAACTCGTGGTGGTGATCGTGGAGCCACGACAGATACGACAGCGCCTGATTCGTGACGTTCTGGTCCCGGGAGCGCTTGTATTCGATCAGCGCAGGCGTGCCGTTCTCGTCCAGACCAAGGGAGTCGATCCGGCCCCGGTGTCGGCCCGTGGCGTATTCGCTGGCCAGGAAGCGGATGCCGAGCATCGCCTCCATGTTGTCCTCGATCAGCGTCTGAAGGTGACGCTCCAACGGCATCGACGACCCCGGTATCTCCGTGGCCCGCCCGTCACGGACACGGAACGCCTTCAGGTTACTCATGCCTCCCCCGTCTGCACTTCGATCCTGCGCAGGAACAATCGAGGAACGGAAGTAATTATTCCGGGAGCAGCCGCAGTGCTGAGCTGGTGAGCCAGTAGCTGTCCCACAGGGAGATCACGGCGGGTAGTACCGTCATCGGCATGGGGAACGGGGCCCGCTGGCGGCGGCTGGAGAGCGAGATCTTGTTCACGGGCGGCCCCAAGGACCGTATCCGTCTCGCGGTGGACCAGGCGGTACGACCCGACGGGGCCGTCGTAGCGTATCCACACGTTGCCGCACCGGACTCGGTGCGCGTACTTGCAGTTCACCACGGCCGCGTGCCGATGGTCACCCAGCACCACTACCTGCACAACACGGAGATCACCGACTTGCCTGGCGGTCTCATCGATGAAGGCGAAGATCCGGCAGACGCCGCGCGTCGCGAACTGGCTGAAGAGACGGGGCTGCACGCGTCTTGGGTGTATCCGCTCGGCGCCGTCGCGACCGCCCGGTCAGCGAGCACGGAGACGGCCCACCTCTTCCTCGCCCACGGATGCGTGCTTGGAGAGACGAACCTCGATGCCGGCGAGGCAGTCGCAACGAAGTGGTGCTCATGGCACGAACTCGCAGAAGTCGACGTCATGGCGGTGTACGGCGCCAATCCCCAGGCTCTCGCCGACGCCGCGTCCCTCGCCGCCGTACAACGAACCCAAGCGCCGATGCGTGCTGTCGGAGGGGCACTTCCCGAACCCCATGACGACCTGCCCACGGCCGCCTATGCGGCGTAGACCGTGACCGAGCTGCGCGATCCGATCGCGGATGAGCGGCTGACGCTCGTGTGGCTCGACCTGGCCGTCGGTCGGTACCCGGAAGGTGCATCCATCCTGGCCGAACTGGAGGGAGCCTGCGGAGGGCCGGAAGCTGAGCGAGCTTGGACACGTGCCACCGAGCGGCTCTGGGCCCTGGCCCAGGGGGCGTGACCCGGCCTCGACAACCTGGCGCGCCCTCACACAAGCTTCCCCCGGAGCGCTATCCGCTGGCCTGTCCGGTTCTATTCGAGCTCACGGCCTTGCCTGATTTCCCACGGACCTGTCGGCACCACGCGCACTATAGCGCTCGTCCTCGGATGCCTCGATCCCCTCGATGGCGTCCTAGGAGGCCGCGACGACCAGCTCCACAGCCTCAGCCGCGTTGTCCGTACAGAAGTGATGGCGGGGAATGCCCGTGTGGCTCACGTGGGGAACTCGCCGCACCAGTTGCGGTTGATGAGGACGGCGGGCAGGTACTCGGACTCGACCTCGATGGGGATGCCCGCGTCGTGGGCGATGCAGGCGATGGCGAGGGGGGCGAGAGCGACGAGGCCCGATGCCTGGAGAGCCCGGCTCTCCTCGCTCCAGTACTCCTGGTGCCACTGGAGGGCGGTGGTGAGCGCCCGGCTGAAGCCGGCGTGGTCCTTGCGGAGGAAGCGGTGGAACATCTCCATTGGCGGGTACAGCAGCTTGCCCGCCGTCTCCGGGTCGGTGGCGACCGCCGGGTTGGTGCCGTCGACCGCGGCAACCAGTTTCGGGACGAGGTCGGCGCCTCCGAGCCAGTAGGTCTGGAGGGTGTCGATCCAGGCGTAGTGGTACTCGTCGAAGCGCGAACCGTTCTCCCGAAGCAGGGATATGGGCACTTGGCACAGGGCGGTGATCCTCTCCTTCTCCCTGCACACCACGGCCAGGTAGAAGGCGCTGAGCCAGGCGCCCGGGTTCACGTACCACTGCGGGCCGGTTGCCCGGAGCGTGCGGTCCTTGTGCGCGATGCGGCACTGCACGTGCTCCTCGGTCGTGGTCGCGGCAGCGAACACGGCAGAGCCGACCTGCATTGCGTTCACCCAGGCGTCCCACGTGGGGAAGATCGATGCCCGCGGGTCCAGCAGGCAGTGCGACTGGGCCAGGGTGAGCGTGACGCGCTGGGTGTCGCCCAGATCGGTGGAGTCCGTCTCAAGCCCGTCGATCAGCTCCTGCATCTCCTCTTGGAGCACGGCGAGGCCCGCTTCCGCGTTCCCCGTGGGAAACGGGTGGCGGGGAATGTTCGAGACCAACGCGTTTCTCATTGGAAGACCTTGGCCCAAGCGTCGACCTCGCCGACCCAGCCGAACTGCAGAAGTTCTTTGGGCAGGTGCTCCGGGGCATGCTCATCGACTGAGGGAACGAGGTGCCGCCGCACCCTCAACATCACGGACGACCTACCGATCACGTCGGGAACTCGCCCACCCATGTGTGCTTGAGCAGGTGCTTTGGGAGGTACTCCGACTCCACGCCGATGGGCATGTCCGCGTCGTACGCCATGCACGCGATCGCCAACGGGGCCAGAGCCACCAGGCCGTCGCCGCTCAGGGAGCGGGCCTCGTTCGCGGTCCAGTACTCCTTGTGCCAGGTTAGGGCGTTCGCCAGGGAGTCGGTGAATGCCTGGTTCTCGCGGCGCAGGTACAGCTGGAAGAGCTCCAGCGGCGGGTAGAGGATCTTCAGCATCAGCTCGGAGTCGGCAATCCGCGCGTTCTCCGGGGCGGTGCCCTGGACCGCGGTAACCAGGGTTTGCCAAACCTGCGAGCGGCCGAACCAGAAATGCTGGAGGGTCTCGATCCAGGCGTAGACGTACTCGTCGAACTCCGCGCCAGAGGCACGCAGGAACTCCACCGGGACCTGCGCCAGCTGCTTCGCCCGCTCGTTCTCGCGGCAGATCACCGCCAAGTAGAAGGAGGTTAGCCAGTTCCCGGCGTGCAGGTAGTCCTGCGAACCGGTGGCGGGCAGCTTCCGCACCTCGTCCAGGGCCCCGACGTTGCAGGCCACCGGGCCCTCCTGCGCGGTGCCAGAGGCGAAGAGCGCCGAGCCCACCTGCATGGCGAGAACCCACGACTCCCAAGTTTCGAGGTCGCCCGCAACGGGGTCCTGGAGGCGGTGCCACTTCGCCGCCGAGAGTGCGAATGTCAGTGCGTCGTAGCGATCGTCCTCGGACGCCTTGATCCCCTCGATGGCCTCCCGGGCGGCCGTGACGACCGGCTCCATGATCTCCGCCGCGTTGTCCGTATGGAAGTCATGGCGTGGAACGCGCGGGCGGCTCACGTGGGGAACTCGCCGAGCCAACCGTGGTGCAAGAGGTGCTTGGGCAGGTACTCGGATTCGACCTCGATCGGGAGTTCCCCGTCGAAGGCCAGGCAGGCGATCGCGAGAGGGCCCAGGGCGATGCTGCCGTCGATGTCGGCCCTCCGCTCCTCGGTCAGCGTCCAGTACGTCTGGTGCAGCTTCAGTGCCTCTGCCAGGGCGGGGCTGAAGCCGGCTTCGTCTTTGGTTACGAAGCGGTAGAAGAGGTTGATCGGTGGATAGAGCAAACCCTGAAGCAGGTCCCGCGGGGCGGTCCGTGCCACTTCGGGATGCGACATCTGGAGCGCGGCGGTGAGCTTCTCCACCAGACCCGGCCGCCGCAGCCAGTACGTCTGCAGGGTGTCCACCCAGTGGTAGATGTACTCGTCGTACTGCCCTTCCGGGGCGCGAAGGCGCTCCAACGGGATCTCGCACAGCTGCGTCATCCGCTGCTGTTCACGGCAAATGACGGCCAGCCAGAACGCCGTCAGCCAATTCCCCGCGTCGGCAGACGACAGCGGGCCGATCGCCTGGACGGTTCGCAGCTTCCGGTCGATGCGGCATTCGACGGTTCCCTCGCTTTCACCTGTCACGGCGAATAGTGCTGAACCCAGCTGCATCGCGTTGACCGTGGCCTCCCAGGTCTCCACCTTCGCTGCGCGTGGGTCAATGACGCAGCGAGCGCGTAGCGCCATGACAGCGGTGTTGAACGCGAAGTCGATCGAGCCTGCCGACTCCTCAAGGTGGTCAATGCGCCTGGTCACTCGCTTGCTGAGCCGCTCCGCGAACCGCTCGGCGTCGGGTCCTGCTGGGAGTTCATGCCGGGCAACAGTCACGGTCACGGAAGAGTCCCCTTGCTGATGTCGAACCGTCGATACTGGTAGCCAGTGTACTTTCCTGTGTTTTTCTCTCCCTTGACGACGACGTAGTCTAGCTTGCCCTCATCGAGCGCCTTTTCCAGGGCATCGACTAGATCGTCTTCGCCTCGCTTTTCCATCGCCTTGAGGATGTCGAAGAAGTACTCTCTACTTCCCTGGGACACTTTCCTACCGTTCGGGAGGGTGCGACCTCCCAGCTCGGTATCAGCGCTACTCTTGGCCTCGACGACGACTATTCGGCCATCGTCGTGTTTCCAAACCTGGTCGAACTGGTCATTTCCGTTCTTTGGGCCGAGGAGCGTCTGCTTGTCAAAGTCCGGGTAATTTTCGGCGACGTAGTGGTATTCGGCCGCCTTCTCGCCGAATGCCTCGGTAGCGTCACCCATTGCGGTGTGGGATTCCTTGTACGTACCCCTAGCTTCTCCCCAATGTGCGGCTGTTTCGGGGGTGTCGTGGATCTGGTGAGCCTTTCCGGTCTCTGCCTTCCAGTCGCTTACGATATTGTCCCATTTGACGGCGAAATGGCGTTCTCGTGCAGCCTCTTCCAGAATCTCTCGCCGGGCCGGGCTTGTGACAGTGTCCGCCCCCACGCTGATGTAATCCCGGTCGAGGAAATGCGGTTTTGGGGGCTCGGGGGCATCCTTGGCACGGATCCACGGGGCGTTTTCTGACAATCGCGTGAGTTGAGGTGGAGTTTGCCCGCTCTCATCGTACAAATCCAGGTCTTTGCGCGTTCCATCCTTTCTGTAGTAGTGCTCGCGGTACCCCGGCTCGTGATTGGCGCGATAGACCTGAATTTCTTGTATCTGCTCGTGCGTGAGCGAACCGCGGGGGCCGTAGGGGTTATCGCCTTCGTGCATGAAGCTGGGACGCGGTGCAGAATTGTGCTGCGGAGCGCCAGTGCCATCTCCGGCTGACGTGGGCACATCGCCGACAGCGTCACCCCGAGGCTCGGGGTGGCCGGAGCCGCCCGACAGATGGGTGTCGGCCATAGAGCCATCACGGACACCGTGGTCGGTGGCGGAGCTGCCCGGTAGGTCGCGGCCGCCGCCTGTGGTCGGGGTGTTGTCTCCCGAGCGGCCAACCGTCGGGTTGTTGTCCAGGCTGTTGCTGGGCGTGTGGTTGCCCGGGGTGCTGTGGTCGCCGGCACGGCTCCGGGGAGTGTTGTCACCCGAACCAACGTCGCGGTGGCCCGCGTTCTCGCCGACGCGGCCCGGGTCGGAAATGTCTGAGCCGACGCGTATGGTGTCCTCGCCCCGTCCGCCGACACTGGCCGGGACCCGCTGCTCCTGGTGGACCGGGGTCTCAATCCGTGGATTGTCCGCGCCCGCGGCGGGTGGGGCGGGGTTGTCCTTGGGGGCGTCCTCGGCGCGCTGGAAGAGGCTGCCGTCCTCGTTGTAGAGGTCGCCTCTGCCGCTCATGTACTTCCCGCTGACCGGGTCCTTCACCGTGTCCGGTGGGAAGGTGACCGTGTCCTTGGGCAGCTTGATTGTGCCGTCCGAGAGTTTGGTCGCCCCTTCCGGAATGGCGGCACCCTCGGGCAACTGCACTGTGCCGTCCGCCAGCTTGACGGCGCCCTCGGGCAGGCTGAAGGCACCCTCGGAGATCTTCGGGACCTCGACGCGGCCGACGCCCTTGAGGCGGGCCATCACGTCGCCGACCTTCGACAGGCCGGCGCCTGCGCCCTTGAAGACGTAGGTCATCGGGTCGACGTAGTGGCCGACCTTGCTGACGACGGACAGGCTCTTGGCCACCATGCCGGCCTTGCCCGCGCCTTCCACGGCGGCGCCGCCACCGCGGGTGAAGACGGCGGTCACGATGTTGAAGGTGACCGCGCCGGCGGCCCGGGAGCCATTCGTCTTCCACTGGTCCCAGGCCACCATGGCCTTGCCGGTATCCAGCACCGCGGTACGCGAATCCCGCAGCCAGGAGGGGAGTATGTCCCCCGGCGCCGCCAAGTAGGCGGGTCCCACGATGGGCAGCATGGTGATCGTAAATGCGGTGGAGAGCTTGGCCAGACCGGTCCACGCCGCGCCGGCGGCGTCCCCGCCGTGCCCGCCGAACAGGGTGTACAGGCCGTCGATGGTGCCCCCCACGCCGTCGACGATGAAGCCCTTGGCGAAGTCGTAGGCGTGCTCCCACACCTGCCACGCGGGAACGGATTCCTCGACCGCTTCACCCCAGGGCAGGGTCTTGGACGCCTTGAGGGCTTCGGCGTCATAGCCGTATCCGTCTTTGTGGGAGGCGTCGATCGCGTGGAGTGCCTTGCCGCCTACCAGGTGGACGATCTTGGCGTGGCAGTCGCGTTCGGCTTTCTGGAAGGCGGCCCAGACTTCGGCGATCTTGTTGCGGCGGTTGAGGTTCTCCTCGACAAGGTCGCCGTCCTCGCTCCAGTCGTCTTCGGCAGCCTCGTTGTCGCGGAAATCGGCGGCTTCCTTCTTGAGCTGCTTCAGTCGCTGGATCAGTGGCCTGATCTCATGGGCGTAGGTGCCCAGAGCCTTGGCGATGACGTGCATGTCGTCGCTCAGGTCTTGTGCCGTGTCCGCCACTGGTTTGGTGACACCGAACAGCTGCTCCGCCTCGGGGGCTTTGTAGAAGGCGGCCAGTCCGCCGAAGGACTTGTGGACGTCCGAGCCGGCGGTTTGGACCTTGGAGCCGCCGCGGGACAGCGCCTTCGTCTTGGCTTCGAGGACATGGAGATTGCCGGTGTAGACGGGTACTTCGGCCGGGTTGACCGGTCCGCCGCTCATTTCTTCTTCCCCCCGAAGTCCTTGAGAGCATCCACTCGCACGTCATGAGCGGCGGTCTGGGCGTTCTTGGCTGCCTCCAGATCGCCCTGGACGTATTCATTAGTGGCTTTGGCAGCGCCCAGGACGGCGGCCTGGCAGCGATCGGCCATCGCCTTCATGTGCTTCTTGCGGTGCGTGACGTACTCGGCCAGCGCCGCGGCGACCGGACCCGTCGCCTTGTGCGGCAACAATTCGGGGGCCACCGGTCCCAACGGCTTGCCCGCTGGCGTCATCGGCCCGCGCATCGGCGTCATGGCGCTCGTGCCCGGCACAGCCGTACCTGCCGCCTGAGCTGCCTCCTGGATGTCAGAGAGCAGTGTGTTGAGGGCTTTCCCCAGATCTTCGGCATGCGTGCCGACGACCTTCAACTGGCCCTGTACTCCCTGTGGCTGAATGTCCCATGACGCCATGAACGCCCCCTGCTTACCTCTCTGCTGCAACGCCACCACGACTCGCGCGGCGCCGTCCCCCACGGCTGGCCGACCCGTCAGTGCACCCCGAAGGAGTGCTTCTCCTCCTGACGTGCCGGGGTTGGTTCAGCCGATGTTGTCGACCGCGGCCTTCGCCCGCGCAAGCGTCTGGTGCGCCGTTGCGTCGTTCTTCTCCAGCGTCGTCTTCAGCAAGTGGATGATGCTCTTGACCTCCTGGGAGGCGCGGTTCCAGCGCAGTTCCTTGCCGTGGTACTCCTCCGCGACACCATCCGCCGCGAAGTCCGCCATCGCCGCCTTCACCTGCGCATCACGCGCCGCGATCACCTGCTCCAAGCGCGCGATCACCGCCTGGATGTTGCCCTGCGCCTCCGCTGATGCACCCGAGTCGTACGAACGACGGTCCATGCCAGCAGCCATCACAATCACTCCCCCTGGGGTCTGAGTACTTCCGTCGCGATCGGGCTGTCAGCGGCCCGAGAAGCGGGCCGCGTCGAAGTTCGCCGCCGACATCTGCGACCGGGCGTTGTCGGCCTGTTCCTGGACACCCGAGCCGAAGGCCGACTCCATGCCCGACTGGCCGCCCACAATCGCGGACAGCGCACTGTTCAACGACGCCGTGATCTCGTCCGCGTTCGCCTTGAACGAGTCGAAGGCCGCCTTGCCCGAACCGTTGAACTTGCCCTCCAACGGCTGTGCTGCCTGAATGAGCTGACGGATCAAAGTCCCCAGCTCCGCACCCGATCCCTGCGACTTCGACCTCAGGGTCGAGAGCGTCTGCGCTCCCATATCGAACTTCATCGGGCTCCCCCCCGCCAGACTTGACGATCATATGTGCGGTCATGCCTATCAACTGCGGATCATTGCTGCAATCCGCATTCCCCATGCTATGACGAAGGTGTGACAACGGCTCAGAGTCGCCGTGCGTCCCCTCCCCACTCCACTGTGTTTGGTAAGGAGGGCCACGGGCTGGCTCCGCCCCCGATCCAGGTGCTCACGCGCCTTTCAGATGCCGCACCAGGCGCTCGAAGTCCTGCCAGCCCGACAGGTCCAACGGGTCGCCCGGCAGCGGGTAGTACATCGCCGGGCGAGCCTTCGGGCCGAGGAGGACAGGCGGCTGGGCCAGCGGCGTGTGCCGGGCGCGGTCGCCGGGCATCTGGCGGACCTCCTCCGCGCCGAGCACGAAGGCCAGCGGGACACCGGGGCCCTCGAAGCGGGGCGGCACCGCCAGGTCCCGGCGGGCTTTGCGGATCTGGACGAGCATCGACAGAAGCTGGTGGCGCGTGGCGAGCACCTCCGCGGCCCTGGGCAAGGAGTCCAGCGGCGGCTCCTCGTCGGGGCCGTAGCCGAACATCAGCGTGACGTACTCCTCCACGCCCGCCTTCGTCCGGCTGACGCGCACCGTGGCCAGGCCGGGCCGGTCCGGGGTGCCGACCGCCACGAACCAGGTTGGCTCTGGCGCCCTTTCGTAGGTGAGGTCGGTCATCTGGCGCGGCGACCATGGGAGGTTGGCGGGCTCCGCGGTCCCCCACCCAGCCGGCGGCTCACCGGTCAGTTCGCGCCATATCGACTCCAGCGCGCCGCCAAGGACCAGACGCTCGTCCGCGGGGTGGACCGTGCGGAACGTAATGGCCAGCTGCTGCTCACCGGTGTCCGTGACCTCTTGGTAGGAGGCGGCTACCGGGGTGCGGGGGTCGTCAGCGGTCGCGTCGGCCGCCGCTACCGGTGCGAACATGCCGTCCTGCCAGCGCAGGACGGCTCCGGACTGTCCGTCGTAGTAGCCGTCCCGTTCGTCGCGCACGACCCAGCGGGAGGGCCAGTTGCTCAGGCTGCCGCGTACGGCCGGAGAGAGCGTGGTACCCGGTGGGGTGACGATCTGGAGGCCCAGCTCGGAGTTGGCGGCGGTCTGGAACGCGTCCTGAAGCCAGGCCGTCATGGCGATCACCGGGCGGTCCTGGATGACGACAGCGACCTTGTCGGTGAGGACGTCGACCGCGGGCTGCGCGGCGTCGGGCGTGGGTGCGACGCTCACGCCTTCGGTCTTCACGACGGCCAGGGACTGCGCGGCCGCTGGTGGCCAGGCGGAGCCGTCGGCCAAAGCGGCCAGCCGGGCCGCGAAAGTGCCCGCGAGCTGCTCGGCTTCTTCCACACCGGTGGTCGCACGGGCCTCTGTCCACCAGTACGGAAGCGGCGGCGGGGTGGCACCGAGAAGCCGTTCGGCCTCGCCGGCGACCTGTACGAGCAGCGGCGCCTCGACGGAGACGAGAGGGCGTCCTTCCTCGTCGCACAGTCGCACGACGGCGCCCTCGCCCGCCGTGTCCACCAGATTGTCGGGGCCCCCGGAGAGCAGGCCCGCGAGCATGGCCCACGGGTCGGGCATGCGCCGGGTGAGGGCAATGACGTCCTTGGTCATGGGGTCGTCCGGTCCTTCGTCGTTCGGGGCATGGATGCCGTACGTCTCGTGGTCCGCGGGGGTGGGAGAGCTCTCCTGTATGTCACGCGGGGGAGTACACGGTCTGGATCAGGCGGTTGGACTGGCCCCTGCGGATGAGGACACCGCGGCCCGGCGGCTGCCAGGAGGCGTAGACACCGGGGAACAACTGGCCTTCGCCGCGGTCACCTGCCATGAGGAGTGCGGACGATCCCGACTCGCGCAGGCCCTGCACCAGGGGCTCGTAGATGCCGCGTGAGGCGCCTGCGACGCGGCGGGTCAGGACGAAGTGGAGGCCGATGTCCACCGCGGACGGAATGTACGGCAAGAACGGTTCCAGCGGTTCCTGGCCGGCAGTGGTCAGGATGTCGTAATCGTCGACGAGGACGACGATCCGCGGACCGCCACCCCAGCTGCCCGGTTCCAGGTCCTCAAGGCGCGCGCTGTCATCGGGCAGCCGCTTGTCCAACACGCCGGCGATACCGGCGGCGAGGCCCGCGCACAGCTTGGCGTTGTACGCGTAGCCGCCGTTGAACTCCTCGGGGATCGCGCCCCGCAGACTGCGCCGGGGGTCCATGACGGCGAAGACCAGCTCGTCCTCGCTGTACCGCTCGATGAGGCCGGCGGCGATGGTCTTCAGGAGATTCGTCTTGCCGCACTCGCTGTCGCCCATGATCAGCAGGTGCTGGTCGTGCTGGAAGAGGTCGAGCAGCATGGGTTCAAGCCTCGTCTGGTCCAGGCCGATGGGGACCCGCTGGGGTTCGGCGACCGGGCCCGGCAGGAGGTGGGGCTCCAGGAGGTGCGGCAGCACCCGCACCGGCTGGGCGACCTCGCCGCTCCAGGTGGCGCGGATCGTCCTCGCTGCTCGCTCCAGAACTGCGCCCATGTCCGCGGTGTCGGCGAGTGAGTCGGTGCGGGGCAGCGCGACCTGCGCGAAGAGTTTGCCGTTGGTGAGGACGCGGCCGGGCTCGTCGGGCGAAAGGGTTACTGCCAGCTTGCTGTCGATGCTGGACTCGCTGGGGTCGTTCAGTCGCAGCTCGACGCGGGTGCCGAAGTTCGACTGGACGGCGATGCGTACGTCGTTCCAGCGGAGCATGCCCGCAACGACGTGGATGCCGTAACCGCCGCCGCGTTGGAGGATGTCGGCGATGTCGTCCTCCAGCTCTTCGAAGTCGTCGCGCAGTGCACCGAAGCCATCGATGACGAGCACGATCTCCGCGGAGGCCAGCTGAGGCAGCCGGCCCGCCGCGTGCAGGCCGCGCAGCTGATCGACGGAGTCGATCCCGTGCTCGCGGAAGAGGTCCTCCCTGGCCGCGAGCATGTTCCGTACCTCGTCGACGGTGCGCGCCACCCGCTCACGGTCGACGCGACCTGCGACACCACCGACGTGAGGCAGTCCCGACAGGGCCGCCAGGCCGCCGCCGACCAGGTCGAGCCCGTAGACGCCGACCTCCTGCGGAGTGTGGGTCAGCGCCAGCGAGAGGACGAGGGTGCGCAGGAGCGTGGTCTTGCCGGACTGCGGGCCGCCGATGACGGCTGCGTGGCCGCCCGCCACCGTCAGGTCCAGGTACCACTGGCTCTGCCACTGCCTGGCCGGATCGTCGAGCAGACCCAGCGGTACCTCCAGTGGGCCGCGGCGCCCCGCGAGCTGCATGCCGCGCGTGCCGACGTCCAGCGGTCCGGCGACCGTGTCCAGGGTGATCGCGTCGGGCAGTGGGGGCAGCCAGATGCGGCGCACCGTACCGGCGGCGTTCGCCAGCTGCTCGACCATGACGCCCAGCTCGGTCGGCCCCATCTCGCGGCGCCGCACCGTCGGCTCCTGCGCGTCCGCATCGTCTTCAGCGGAGAGGGTGTTGAAGGTGTCGTAAGGGAGGGCGAGGGGCCCGCTGTCCTCGTCGTCCGGGCGCTGTACGGGGCCGCGGTAGGCGCCTGAGACATAGCTTGCCTTGAACCGGTCGTAGTGGCTGGTGTCGACCTTGAGGTAGCCGAATCCGGGCAGCGGCGGCAGGTGGAAGGCGTCTGCGGTGTCCAACACCGTACGGGATTCGTCGGCGGAGAAAGTGCGCAGGCCGAGCCGATAGGAGAGGTAGGTGTCCAGGCCCTTGAGATGGCCGCCCTCGATGCGCTGGCTGGACAGCAGCAGATGCACCCCGATCGAGCGGCCGATGCGGCCTATGGACAAGAACAGGTCGATGAAATCCGGCTTGGCGGTGAGCAGTTCACCGAACTCGTCGATGACGACGAACAGATGCGGCAGCGCCTCCAAATCGGGCCGACGACTGGCGCGCAGCGCGGCATAGTCACCGATGTCGGCGACGTTTCCCGCATCCTTGAGAACCTGCTGACGGCGCTTGACCTCACCGGCAAGCGAGGCATGGACGCGCTCGACGAGGCCCGCCTGATTCTCCAGGTTGGTGATCACACCGGCCACGTGAGGCAGGTTGGCGAACGGCGCGAAGGTCGCACCGCCCTTGTAGTCGACCAGGACCAGGGCCAGATCCTCTGGCGGGTGGGTGGCCGCCAGGGCGAGGACGATGGTGCGCAGGAGTTCCGATTTGCCCGATCCGGTGGCGCCGACGCACAGGCCGTGTGGGCCCATACCGAGCTCGGAGGACTCCTTCAGATCCAACAGCACCGGCTCGTGGGAGTCGTTGAGGCCGATGGGTACGCGCAGGAAGGCGCGCTCGCCACGCGGCGCCCACAGGTGTGAGAGATCGAGCTGCGCCACGTCATCGACGCCGAGCAGCTTGGCGAAGTCCACAGGCCCGGTCAGAGGGGCATCGGTGAGCGATTCGGCGGACAGCCGCAGCGGTGCCAGCATCCGGGCCAGGCCCTCGGCGAACGGGATGCTGACCTCGTCCACGGTGCCGTGGGCGATGACCGGCTCCTGTTCGCGCAGGTCCTCGATGATCACCTGGTCGCCGTCGACGGTGATCCGGACACCGACGTGACCTGGCTCCTGTACCCGCTGCTCCAGCAGGTGCAGGACAGTGACGCCCATCTCGCGCAGGCCGACCGCCTCGTCGGGGCGCGGCAGGTCGACCGCGTCCTCGCCATGTCCGTCGGCGACGACGAGCATCCGGGACGTCATCGACAAGGCGTCATTGTCGGACAGGCCGCGGCGCACCTCAGCCGCATAGGAAGCACGGCGGCGCAGTTCGGCCCCGATCTGCCGGGCGAGCTGGGGAGCAGAGGGAGCGATGCGGCGGGCAGCGACGGGGCCATCGAGCTGCTCGGCATCGAGCAGATGTGGCAGCCACTTGGCCCACTCCCAATCGGCGAGCCGGTCGCCGGGCACTGCGAGCGCCATCGCCACATCATCGGGGGCATGCAGAGCGGCGGCCTGAACAAGCAGACCACGGGCAGCGCGCAGGCAGTCCTCACGGGGGCCGATGACGCTGATGTTGCCGACACGATCGAGCGGGACGGTGAGGGGCAGTTCGGTACCGGTGCGGAAGCGGGCCATCAGCGCCGACGCTTCGTTGAGCATGAAGGGGTCGGGCGGGGTGAGAACCGATGAGCCCTGCTCAGCAATCTTCAAGTCGCGTACAGGCATCTCGCCGGTGCCAACGCGCACGCGCAGGAAGTCGCCGTCGACGCGGCGGCGCTCCCAGAGGCGAGCCGGATCGCGCACGATGTCGTAGAGGGCGGGCGATGGCGGGTTGAGGATCTCGGCGCGCTCGCGGCGCTCGCGCTCCGCGGCGGAGAGCTCGTCGCGCAGGTCCTCCAGATAGGCGAGATATGCCTCGCGCTGGGTGCGTCGGGTGCGTTGGGCCTTGCCACGCTGGGAGAAGACGAGCGTGAGGGAGCCGATGACGGTGACGACGAGGATGATCGCGCCGAGCCCGGCGAACTGACTGTTGCGCACGACCGTCATCATCACCACGGACGACATGACACCGGCGATGGGCAGCAGCGACATCGCGATGTTGCCCGCCTTGCCCTCGGGGAGGTTGGGCGGGGCCTCAATGATGCGTGCCTCGGAGGCGGCCGGGGGCCTGGTGGCCCTGGCCGGGCGGTGTATCAGTCGGGTACTCATCGTCGTCCGTCATTCACGCTCGGGCTCGGCATCTGCTCAGTAACGCTTCTGGGAGAGGTGGAAAACGTCCGAGGCAAGGCGGGCGGTGGCCTTCCTGGTCGGGTGAGCGAGCAATTCGGTCTGGACCGGGCCACCGGCCGCCAAGTGCCGGTCATACGGCAGCACCTGGACGCTCGCCCCGGTCGACGTCAGCGGTCGCGCGGCTTCGTCGAGGTCGAGCCCCGAGTGGACTGTCAATTCGGTGAGCACGACGACCGTGCTGGCGATCACATGCCGGGGCAGCTGCTGCATCCACTGCAGTACCGCGTACGTGCTGGTGATGCCTTCCGGCGTGGCGGGGGCGGTCAGGACACGGGCGTGGGCCGAGGCGAGCGCGACCCGGGCGACCTCGGCGGGCATCGTCTCACAGTCGATCACCATCACACCGAAGTAGCGGCGTAGCGCAACCACGGCCCGTTCGTACGCCCGGCTGTCCAGCATCACGCCGATCTGCCCCTGACTCGCGGGCAGCAGCCAGGCGTTGTGGGGCAGCTGGACCAGATAGCCAGTGACGTCGAGCAGCGACATGTCCGGCTTCACGATGTCCGCGACATCACTTGTGGTCCACCGCCGTGACTGGACACCGAGCCGCAGCGGCAGCGAACCGAGCGCCGGATCGGCCTCAAGAAGCAGGACCGGATCCTGCCGGTAGTGCGCATACGTGGTGCCGAGCAACGCGGCAACGGTCGACTTGCCCGAGCCGCCCCGGATGGACGTGACCGCGATCTGCCGACCGGTCGTCACAGGCCGTTGCAGCACCTCAGCGACGCGGGTGACCTCAGCAACCTCGCGTGCCGCTGACGAGGAAAGCGTGCGCCGCAGGGCATGGCCGGCACGCGCAGCGAAAGATTCGCCCCGCCGTGGCTTGAGCCGTACCGCGCTGGCCAGACCCTCGTCCATCACAGGCCGGGAGACAGGAGCACCGTGGAGCAGGGGACCCGGGGGCGGTATGTGCGCGGACGGGTCCTGCTGCTTCTGTACCTGGTACCGGTCGCCGGACTGCTGAGGCCATCCGCCCTGAACGCCCGAAGGCTGCTCCGGCCCCTGGTACGGGTAGCCGGTCTGACGGTGCGCACCACCCCCATGGGTGGCGTCCGGGGCTTGGGCGCTCTGCGCAGGCGGGCCCGGCGGGGGTGCGGAAGCGCGGTACACCTGCCCCTGGGGGCCATGGACACCCGGCTGCGCACCGCCCCCGAGGTCGCGCAGCACATCCCCCTGCCAGCCGTCTCCGCTCGGCATGCCTGCCCTTCACCCCACCCTGCCGCCCCGCACGGAGCGCCTGCACATCGACTTAGAACTGGTTGAGCAGCTGCCCGTACACACCGAACACACCAGCGGTGATCGGGAAGAGCCCCACCATGCCCATGGATTCGACCAGATCGGCCACGCGCCGCAGCCGCACCTGCACATGCTCAGGCACCTGCACCGCCAACACGAGCAGCGGCAACACCGCGGCCGCGCACAGCACGGCAAGTGGACCAGCGCCCCCTGCATGATCCATCCACACCATCACGAGGCGCACCAGGAGACACGCCGCGGCGGCGAACAGTGCAACAACCTCAGCCACCAGCGGGAAAGCCCGTGCCCTTGACACCAAGACCAGGATGACGAGCGATGCCAGCACCACGGTCCACACGGTCGGTTTCTCGGCCGCTGTGAGCAACCAGCCGGCTGAGGCCGCCGAGACCGCAGCGACGGTCGTCGACACGGCAAGGCCACGGTGCGTCGCCGCAAGCGCGGTGCCCACCTGGTGACGACTGACAGAGGCCCCGCCCGAGCGGCGATCATCGAGCGCGGTAAGCCCCGACGCCATCATGGCAAGCCGCGGCAGCACACCGAGCAGCACCAAGGAGAAGACGGCCATGACCGCGCCGAGCCGAGCCGGATCACTCTGAACGGCGGCGACCACCTCCCACACGACGGCGAGCGCAGCGCTGGTCACTGCCCCAACGAGCCCGCCCTTGCCCAGCGGTGAAAAGAGGCCGAGGAACCCAAGCGTCAGGACCAACGCGCCCGCGACGGCAGCGAGCCGCACAGTGCCCGGCCAGCCGTATGCATCGGCGGCCGTCCACGCGGCGAGAATGCCGAGCCCCCCGGAGGCGACCAGAAGCGCGGTCGCCAGACCCCGGTTTCCCTGCCCGATCTTGGCGACGAGCGCACCAGCCACCACAAGCACGAGCGTGACGACCAAGAGAACGCCGGCCAAGGCATCGAGCACGAACTCACGGCGGGCGAGCAACCCGGCGATCACCATGAAGGCGACCGTCGCCACGCCCGCGCCGACTCGACGCGCGGCAGGCCGCCAGCGCCAAGTCTGCAGGTCGAGGTCGTCAGCCACCTGGTCGGTGACGTCGTGGACTACGGGGGCGGGCGGCGCAGAGTGTGTCCTGACAAGCCGGAGAACGGCCCCGTCGGTAATCCCGGCCGACGCCAGCGTGCTGTCGTGCGGCAGGACAGTGCCATTGGACGTCACCAACTGCCGCGTCAACGGACGCGACGCAGGCCGGTCGCCCAGCAACTGCATGACATCCGGGAGCAGCTGACCTACGGGCATATCGGAGCGCAGGACGAGGTCGGCCCGACGCCGCTCGCCGACCAAGGTCACTCGGCTCAGTAGCGCCTGGGAAGTCGTTGCTCTGCTCACCACCTACGGGAACCTATCATCGCGGCATCGAGCCCCCTCGGGGCAACCGGCCCGCGGGGGCAGCGAACGAAATGCCTCTCCTGCCCCTCCGCCAAGCTCGGCTTCAAGGAACCCCTCTCCGATGACAGGGCGTTCGTCGAGCATTTTCCCGGGAACGCCGCAAAATCTGTCCGAAACCAATGGACCCCTAGGATCTCGCCGGCCTCGTCGGCTGCTCGTACTGCTGCACCTGGTGCTGCTGCTTCTCCTGCTCAGCTTTCTGCTGCGCAAGCGTGTGTTGAAGGAAGGCCCACCCGACGCACCCCGCACACAGGACAGCCGTGATGGCGATCCCCGCGAATACCTTCCCAAGCCGCTCGTCCGCCGTACGCCGCCCCCGTTGCGCGCCAAACAACAGAGCATCCCGCAACCTGCGGCGGCGTACTGCCACCGACTCCAGCAGCTGACTATCGTAATCCCGCGCCATTTCGCCGCCCGTCGCCGCAGTCGTCCATCGCTGCAGTCACGCTCGATGAACCTCAGTCCATCGGCGGTCCCGCACCGGGCGTCAATCCTAGGTGCTCCACGCGTGACGACGACTTCCGCATCGGTCATCGTGAGGATCTTCGGGCTCACGCGGCGCTCCAGCCTGGTGGCCAGCGACAGAGGTTCTGGTCGATTTCGCCGCACGCCATGGAGCCGGCACTCCAGGGTGGGTGGCCTCCGGAGACCAGCGGCCGAGGGAGCGACTGTCGACGAGGCGCGGCCGACTTCGGCGCGTTGGGCGCCGGACGGCTCACCGTTGTCGACCCTGGCATCTGGGGATCCGTATGAGGGTCCTCGACGAACGCCTGCCGTGAAACGTCCTCACGGCCCGCGTCCTTGAGGTCCACACCTTGCTGGCACGCGCCGAAGCAGCCGCGGGCTCAGGCAGGAACAAGGGGGAGGACGCCATCGCCGGGGAGGCGGCTGCCTACCTTGAGGACCTCAAGCGCTCCGCCAGGTGGGAACACCGGGATGCCGCTCCGCCGGTCCGCGGCCCGAAATTCTCCAGGATCTCCAGCCGGTACAGCGCCCGTACCGCCCCGGCTGTCCTCCGATCCCAGGCCCCCAAGAAAAACCCGCAGGCGGACGCACATCGGCGCATGTGCGACATCCTCGCCGACCTGTGGCGTCAAGGTGAGCGCCTGACCACGGCAGAGCTCCAGCAGACAGTCACCAAACTGTCGAAGGCCACGGCTGCCGCCGGCAGTGAGGTAACCGGCCGCCAGCGGGTGGAAGTACTCGACTGGATCGCCCGCGCCGACGCTGCCCAGCCCCCGCCACGGTCGGGCACCCCACCTCCCCAAGGCTCCAAGCAGCACCGCAAAGCCCAAGACCGCGGCCGCGTGCCACGCCAGCCGGCCCGGGCCGAGCCCGAACGCACCACCGCACAGCACGAGCCGCGACGGGAGAACACGAGGAAGAAGAGCCAACCGGCGCGGTTGCCGAGCAGCGCCTTCGCGGACGTTGCCGCCGCGGTCAAAGGGGCGCTGAAGAAGACCGCCAGGGAAGGCTCCACGACCTCCTGGTCCAGGCTTCGGACTCAGCTCGGCTCCGCCCTCCCCGCGCTCCACCCCGATGACCAGCTTGAGATCCTTCTCCGCGTCGAGACCCTGCTACGGGTCGGGCAGCAGGCCCAAGCCAAGCAGCCGTTGCTGTCCGCACTGATAGCGGTGAACGACACCAGCAACCCCCCCGGCTGTATCAGCAGCTCCTCCACCGGCTCGGCCGCGATCAGGCCGAGCCGGGCTGGTGGCAGACCGAGGCGCTCCGACTCCACCAGGTCTGGCGGTATCGGTAGCCGTACCGGGACATCGCCTGAACCGCGCCGGAGGCGGGGGCCGGCGTCGTCGACCAGGAACTGGCCCTGTTGGGCCGAAGGGGGCAGCGAGGGCCTCATCGAGGTTCTGTCGCATGCGTCAAGGAGCGTTGTCCAGGGCGCGCGTCCGCGCGCGGCCGGGCGTCCGGTACGGCCGGTCTCCCTCTCGCACCTCCACACGCCGGGGGCAGGGTGTTGTACGCGGTGCCAGGAGGCTGGTCACAGCGGTGTCCGGGCGAGACGCTGCACATGTCACCCCCCCCCTGTGGCTGCTGCCGCATCAGCGCGCCGTGTGGCGTGCGCTCGTGGTGCGCGACAGATAAGGAAAGGGGAAACTCGTGATGAGACGTTTCCGCAACTTGGCCAGGCGGACCCTCTGGTCGGCCGGACTCGTGCTGGCCCTCCCGGCCGCCCTCCTGACCGCCCCCACCCCCGCCCACGCCCAGAGCATCTGCACCGTCAACAACCAACCCGGCACCACCGGAACCAGCGGCGACGACGACATCGTCTGCACCGGCGATATCAACTTCACCGTCGACGGCGGCGCCGGCAACGACAACATCACTATCAACGGCCAAGTGCTGAGCAGTGGCACGGTTCTCGGCGGCGCCGGCAACGACAACATCGTTATCAACGGGTCCGTCAGCCCCGGCGGCCTCGTCGACAGCGGCGACGGCGCCGACTTCATCACCACCGGCGACGCCGCCGGCACCGTCAACGGCGGCGCCGGCGACGACGACATCAGAACCGGCGACGACCGCGGCGTCGTCAGGGGCAACGACGGCAACGACACCATCAACACCGGCCTCGTCGCCTCCGGCGTCGTTCTCGGCGGCACCGGCGACGACAACATCACCACCGGCAACGTCGTCGGCGGCATCGTCAGCGGCGGCACCGGCAACGACACCATCAACACCGGCACCGTCGACGTCCGCAGCAGCGTCTTCGGCGACCCCGGCGACGACAACATCACCACCGGCGCCAACGCCGGCACCGTCCAGGGCAACGACGGCGACGACACCATCACCACCGTCGCCAACACCGGCACCGTCGATGGCGGTACCGGTATGAACACGTGCACCACAGGAGGGCCGAACCCCGCAATGAACTGCTAACCCACCAGCCCCTGACGGGCCCGGTCTCCGGGGCTTCACCTCGCCCGCCCAGCGCGAGGCGGAGCCCCTTTGGCCATCCCTTTCCTGCTGTCGTGGCGCGGGCCCCGGGGCACGGCGGGTACCCCTGGCCCGGCCGGGATCGCCTCTGCTGCGGGCCCGGCGCCCCGGTCTGCGGCCGGGGCGCTGGGCCTGACCCGGCCGCCCGGAGGCGGGCGAGCAGCGGCACGCGGGCGCACGCGGTGGTCTCTTCACGGGAGTTGTGCCGACGGCCGGCGAGGAACCCGCGATGGGGTGACCATGCCCAGAGAAGTGGCTCACATCAACTCAGCAGCGTTATGACGCGATCGTCGCCGTAGATCGTCAGCTGGCCGCTCAGATCTGCCGCAACCAGTGGACTGTCGGCGACCACGCCATGGAGATGCCGGACCTCATTCGCACTCGGCTGCCACATCCTGCCCCATCCGGGGCGCTCACCTTCACGGAGGAAGCCATGAGCACGCGCACACTCACCTCCACACTCCGCCGGTGGCTTGCCATCCCCGCCGCAGCCAACGCGCTGCTGCTGGCCACAGCCCAACCCGCGCACGCGTCCGCGCCGGCCGGCACGATCATCGACATCGCCTCGATGACCGGCACCGGCACCACGGCGCTGCACTGGTCGGGCAGCTACTCCTGCACCGGCACCACCCCCCTGACCCTCAGCCTCATCGCCAGCGACACCAAAGGCGGCGGCCTCAACAACGTCACCACCAGCCGCAGCGTGCCCTGCCCGGCCACCGGAGCCGCGATCTCCGGTGTCGTCAAAGCCACCACCGGCACATGGCGCTCCCCCGTGGTGTGGCAGGCCGCCCTCAGCGACGGCGACACCCGCCTGGCCAGCACCGATGGTGACGTGGCCAACGGCAAGGACGATGACGTCACCCTTGACTCCGGTGCCATCAACCCCGACGGGACCATGACGGTCGCTGGCACCCTCCGCTGCTCGGTCAACGGCGGATCGGAGACGCTCACGTACACCTTCACACAGGGCACCGGCACTACCGCCAGAACCGCCACTGAGGCATTCAACGTCAACTGCCCAGCCACCGCCGGAAGCCAAGGCACCTGGTCCCACAGTGGATGGGGCGGCGGCTGGGGCAGTGGCGGGGGCGGCTGGGGCGGCGGGGGGTTCGGCGGCGGCTGGGGCCGAGGTTGGGGCGGCTACCGCGCCAACGGCGGCTGGGGCTGGTCGTGAAGGACGGGGTGATCCCGGTGGACTGGACCCAAGGATGAGAGAGACCGCTCCAGGGTTGGCTCCCGCGCCGTCGGGCGCGGGGGCCGGCTCCGGTACCGCCGCGCCCACCGATCCGAGCAGGGTGCAGCCGGGACGGGTGTCGTGTCCCACGTGCAAGGCACAGGTGGGGCAGCCTCGAACCGTTCCGGGCAGCCACCCGTCCCGTCTACGA
This sequence comes from Streptomyces natalensis ATCC 27448, assembly GCF_000935125.1. Taxonomy (GTDB): domain Bacteria; phylum Actinomycetota; class Actinomycetes; order Streptomycetales; family Streptomycetaceae; genus Streptomyces; species Streptomyces natalensis. Next base: position 43,113 of record NZ_JRKI01000037.1, read on the forward strand.
CGAGCAGCTGGTCGCTGACCCCGCCGGCATGGACGTCATCGACATCCGGCAGCAACCCTTCCGATGAACGGGGATCACACCTGCGTGGCGAACGGGGCTGCACATGCTGGTCTCCAGCCGCCACCCGTCCGTCGCGGGTCGGCGTACGGACGGGCGGGGCTTGGCGACAGAGGGGAGGGGCGAGGTAGGGGCCGAAGGCGGGGAACAGTCAACCGCTCCGGCCCGCGGTGCGGCAGCGGCCGCAGGGGCATGGTCAGGCGATCGGCACGTCCAGTGTGGTGTCCGGGCATGCCTCGGCCAGCTGCTGAAGCGCCCGATGCTCGGCGTCGTCCACGGACAGATCCCACCGGGTTTTCACCGACACCCAGTCGTCCAGATACTGGCACTTGGCGTCCTCGGCCGGCGGCATCCACTCGGCCACGTCCTTGTCGGCCTTGCTGCGATTGGACTTCGCTGTCACCGCCACCAGTGACCTGGGGAACGCCAGGTCGTTGGCGTACAGCTCACGGCGCTTGGCCGTCCAGTCATAGGCCCCGCTGTCCCAGGCTTCTGCGAGCGGGACCATGTGGTCGATGTCCAGGCCGGATGGGCCGTTCACGGCGGGGTCGTCGGAGTAGGACCACCACTGGCCGCCGGTCAGCTTGCAGCCGCTTGCCTGCACCGGAGCCTCCACTGCCTCCTGCTTCAAAACCTCCTGGCGGGTGTTGCAGCCGTCCTTGTCCGCATCCACCCAGTGCTTGAACTTGCTGCGCTGGTAGCCCTCACGGTGCTCACCGGTCACCGGCAGTTCCGCGACGAGCTGGCGCACCGTCGCCACACGCGTATGCCCCTGTGCATGCGCCCCCACTGCCGGCGTCACCGCGACCAGGGCAGCTGACAACAGACCGATCATTGTCTTCTTGGCTCTCATGGCGACATGACTACCGAGAAGAAACGATCAACTAGTCCGAGGCGCAAGGCGATTCACCTGGATCAGGGAGTGGACGAACCCGCGTCCGCACTCCGCCAGGCGGCGCCCTCGCGCCAGCACATGCCGCACGCGCTTCGGGCTACGCCG
>NZ_JRKI01000038.1 GCF_000935125.1 Streptomyces natalensis ATCC 27448
GCCTCATCGGTGCCGTACGGCGCATGCCAGGCCCCTGCACGAAGGGGGATAGGGAAAGGGGTATGCCGTGTGCGGGCGTCTTGACCTCAAGTGCGGTTGAGGTGTGAGGGTTGATGTCATGACGCGCTTCACGGACCTCCTGCACGCCGGCGCCGGTACGGCTTTGATCAGTGAGTGGATCACCGGTACTCCCGAGCGTTCGCGCACGGTGGCTGACGCGGTGATCGGTGAGTGGGCGGCAGGCGCGAAACCCTCCGCGCGCCTGGCACAGCACATGTTCGTCTCGACGGACGGCGCCGGCCTCCTGTTCTATGCCCAGTGGACCAGTGATGAGGACCATCTGGCGTGGGCCCGCGCGCACCGTTCCGGGATGGTCGGCCGTATCGACGCGCTCGTGCCGGGTATCGAACGTCCCGGGCTCAACCGGACCTGCCTCCACGGCAGCAGGGTTTACGACGCGGGACGTCACCCCGGCGTGTTCGTGGTGACCACGACGGCGGGGACGAGGTGGAGGCCGCGGTCGGGCCGGCGCCCGGCCTGCTTGCGGCGCACATCCACCTGACCACGGACGGCCGTTGGGCAACAGGCGGCGGGCGCGCGATCGTCGTCGCGGAGTGGACGGATGCGGCCGCGCATGACGCGGCCGCTGCTACCGCCGCCCCTGGTGCCCCCGGCTTCAAGCGGTACACGCTCCACCACTCGTTCCTGAACGGTGGCTCCCCGGGGGCATCCGGCGGGGCATGAACGCCCGCCGCGTACGGCGGCCGCACCGCCGACCGCCAGCTGCCAGCCGCCAGAGATCTTTAACGGCCGGGTTACGGCGGTGGGCCGGGGGCTGGTTCGGTTGCGTCTTATCGCCCGGTGTTTCTCAGCTCGGCGAGCTGTGCCCGTGCCTGTTCGTCGTTGTGCAGGTAGCCGGCGCCGTTCTCGGCCGTGGGAAGGTCGGTTGCGTGGCGGAGGCCGGCGTCCACCAGGAGGTGTTGTCCCAGGTGAGCCGGTTGTCGGCCGCCCATTGTGCGGTCATTGGTCGCCTGGTCCCGGCTCGGCCGGCCTGAACTAGCGCTACGAAGCGCTCTTCGGCCTCGTCAGGTCTCGGCTGGTGGCTGGTGGCTGGTGGCCGGCTCGAGCATGCCGCCGGCAAGCGCCTCTATGCCATCGTGTGCTGGGTGAACGTCGCCTGATGTCGGGGGCGGCAGCGATGTCACCACGGGTGCAGGAAGCTGCGGACATCGTCGTAGCCGTCGAGGGCCCGGCCGTCGACGTTGGCCGGGTCCGCCTGGGCCCGCGCCGCCAGGGACTTCGCCAGGGTGCGGGCCTGATCGCTCGGAGGGCCGGAGCGTGGAGCGGTAGGGCCCGGGCACAGGTCTGCCGGCCCGTGAAGGGGACTGCCCGACACGGCCGCGTGCCGGCCCCCAGGCACCCGTGCTCGGCGAATTCCCGGTCATTGTCGCTCAACGCACTCCCGATCAGAGCATCTGCCGCTTCGCCCTCCGACAAGCGGTCATGCACAGTCCGCTCCAACGTGGCGATGGCGACCTCGTGCGGCACGGCGGGGGGGGCCACAAGCTCAAACGAGAGTGCACCCGGTGAGCGTATGCGTCCTGCACCAGCGGCTTTGATCAAACCGTACTCGGTCCCAAGACCGAGGTGAACGTTGCCTGATGCGGGATGAGTTGTCACATGGGTAGGTTTCTTGTTGCCTGCGAGGCGTGACGTCGGCTGGTCGTTGTTCTCGGCTGTCCTGTCGCGTTGAGGCTGTCGGATTCCTACTCGTTCTCGTTCGTGCTGTCGGGTTTTCTTTCGTGGCCTCTGTGTGGCTGTCCGCGTTCACTTCAGTGGCTGGTCGGGGCTTCGGCGGTTCAAGATCGGGGTGTGTATGAGCTGGTGCGCACTCGTATACTCGTGCGAGCTTTTGGAGGGGGAGGTGGGGACGGTGAAGCTTGCTGAGGCGCTGGCAGAACGTGCGGAGGCGACGCGCCGTGTGGAACAGCTGCGAGCGCGTGTCGTCAGCAGTGCGCGGTACCAGGAAGGGGAGACACCTGCCGAGGACGCAGCTCAGCTGTTGGCTGAGGCCGGTGAGGTGCTGGACGCTCTGGAAACGTTGATTCGGCGGATCAACCGGACCAATGCCACGGTGGAGATGGGTCCGGACGGCACGCTCACCGATGCCCTCGCACGCCGGGACGTCCTGCGGTTGCGTCACTCCGTGCTCACCGCAGCGGCGGATGCGGCGGTGGGTAAGGGTGAGCGGGGATACGGCCGGCAGCTTCGGTCCGAGTTGATGATGCTTTGCGCGCTTCCGGTCGCGGAACTCCGCGGTCAGGCGGATGCACTCGCCCGGGAGATCCGTGAGGTCGATGTGCGGATCCAGCGTACGAACTGGGAAGTCGATCTGCTGGACTGAGCAGTCCAGCCGGCGGGGACGATGCGGAGCAGGTAGCAGCTTCGGAGGCGTGCACACACCGAGGGCCGGCGGTTTTCCGGCCCACTCCTGGCGCGTGAAGAGCAACGCGGGGTTCGACTCCCCATCAACAGTGCAGCTCAGCATCGCGTACAGGTAATGGTGCACATCGCACAGCACATCACCACGTGCAGATCCGAGGCGGCGAGGGCGGGTTCGGGGTTTTCCGTGTCGTGGTGCCGTGGGACCGGCGATCTCCGGCGGTTCCTGTTGGCGATCGTGGCGGTGTCCTGTTCGTCTGTCGCGGACTGGACGTCCGCCCATCTGTCGTGGACAGGGCGTCCGCCCATCTGTGGTGGACAGGGCGTCCGCCCATCTTTCGCGGAC
>NZ_JRKI01000039.1 GCF_000935125.1 Streptomyces natalensis ATCC 27448
ACGTCCGCCCATCTTTCGCGGACAAGATGTCCGCTTCGTCTGTCGCGGACTGGACGTCCGCGAGAGCCCTGGTTGTGTGAGAACGCCGGCCACAGGTGGTCTCCGACGACCTGGCAACCGTGCCGGTCAGCAACCGCCGCACGCCAGATGCAGTGCGACGGGACATCGGCCGGTGAGCTTGCCGGGAGTGCTGTTGCCGAGGAATGGAGCGGCTTCGGTCAGGTTCGGTCAGGTTGCTGCCTCGTGCGCGTCGGTCGAGGAGACGGATGTTGTGCTTGCGGCGGAGCGTCTGGGAAAGCACTGCAGGGCATGCTCAGGGCTGTGTGCGGGCGCCGAGATCCATGGTGAGGAATCCGGGCCGCCCGCGGCTCGGCCCACCTGTTCGCGCGGTCTGTTTGCGGGACGTCAGTGAGGCGTTTCCACAACGTCAGCGGCCCCGGGGAACGTGGTGTCGACACCGCGGGAACGACCTGAGAAAACTCCCGCACGACATGCAGGGGGACCCCGATCATGCGTACTTCCCGGATTCGTACCGCCGCCCTGGCCGCCGTCACCGCCGCGCTGGCGCTGGGTCTGACCGCCTGCGGCGGCGCCGGCGGCGGTTCGAAGGCGGCGGGCGGCGACAACGCCGCCGCTACCGCGCAGAGCCGGTCCGCGTCCGGCGGGGACGGCAAGGGCGGCGTGGAGCAGGCCAACAGCGGCGGCGCCACCAAGGAGGGCGCACGCTCGGCGACCGCCTCGGGCGGGACGGACAAGGCCGCGAGCACGGGCACAACGGCCGGCACCGCGCAGTGCCGCGGCGACGAGATGCTGCTCACCGCGGTGCACCGGTTCGCCGGGCAGCAGGGCGACCATCTGCTGGTCACCGCGTCGAACGAGGGCACCAGGCCATGCTGGGTCACCTCGTACCCGGCCGTGAAGCTCGGCGGCGACGTCGACGGCGCCGCACTGCCGCACGCGAAGAAGGACAACCCGGGCGGCGAGAAGCACCTCACGCTCCAGCCCGGCGGCAAGGCATACAGCGCAGTGAACCTCTTCGACTACGGCTCGAACAACCACACGGCGCAGTCGTTCACCATAGCGCTGCGCGGCGCGGACGGTCACGACGGCGCCTTCTCTTCCGTTGACATCAAGGGCGAGAAGCCGCAGTTCAGCTGGAACGAGGCCGACGTGCTGAACTGGAGCACCAAGAAGCCGTACGACTTCTGACGGCCCATCGGCCGGTGACGCGCCCTCCCCGACACGCCGGATCGCACGTCCCGCACTGCGCCGGCACGAAGGCCCGTCGGTTGTTCGATGAGCAGACGGCGTTCCCGGCCCCCTGACCGCTGTTGCCGCCAGAGGGCTCAGAGGGCTCAGAGGGCTCAGAGGGCTCAGGCGTTGGTCCGCCCCGAGGCAGGCCCAGCTCGACGCGCCGGTACTGGGGCAGGTGGCCGCCGAGTGGGTCTGCCGCGGGCTGTGCTCGCCGTCGCAGATCCAGCAGCCGCTTCCGGCCTGCTCGTCTCCGGATCAGCCGCCCGCCGCCAGGCCGGGTACGCAGGCAGTAGGTGTTGCCCGGCGATGTGGGGCGAGGTGGCGGCGGTGGTGGGGGAGGGTGACGGCAGCATGGAGCGGGCCCGGAGGACCAACGGTTGGTGGAGAATGCCGACGACGAGGTCCCCGGCGCGCGTCGGTCGTGTCAGCGTGCGGGGAGGCCCACCACCACGGGACATTGACCCGAACACGGTCAGTACGACCGCGCCGGAAGCGGCAGGGACGAGGGCTGCCAGGGGACGGACCGTTCGTCCTGCGGCGGGTACCCAGTGCGGCACGGCCTCGCCCCACGGCCGTACCAGACCGTTCGTCAGGAGGGCACCCGGCTCGCAGAGCACGCTGAGTGTCAGCATCCACCGTTCGTCCCCTCGTCTCGGAGCCGGCGAAGCCTGCATCGCTGGATCCAGCCGGGTATCCGAAGGGCGTGCTCGGACGATGCCCGCATCACCGCCATCACCGGGCGGTGTTGAGCAACATGCCCAAGGCAGACCCGTCCCCGTCCCCGACCCCTTCCCCTTCCCCGTCTCGGGCGCGTGCCGTGCGCGACTCCGTCAGACCTGCCGCAGGCCGCAGGCCCTGGTCCAGAATCAGGCCATGGACGTCCCCAAGCTGCTCGAAGCCGCTGCCCTGCTGGTTCCTGAAGAGAGCGCCACCGGGAACGACATCACGGTGAACGACGTCTGGGAGTACCTCGTCCAGGACGAATGGGAGGTGGCCCTCGATGTGCTGGAGGACCTCGGTGACATCCCGCCGCTTCCGCTCGGCTTCTGGCAGGCCCTGGCCGCCGCTGCCGAACGGCTGCGGCTGGAAAGGAGTGCGGCCTGGTGTCGCTGGCGCTGCAACGAGACCCGTCACGGCATCATCCGAGCCGACCTCACCCTCAGCCCGGCCACCGAAGCGCGACGGCAGATACCCGTGCCCGGTGCCGGCGTCCTGCGCCCCGTGTGGAACATCGGAAACCGAACACCGGCCGGCGAACCGTCCCTTGACATCGCGGCACTGTGGGTGGAATACGTGCCCTTCCTGGAGCCCGGCGGGCAAGCCTCCGTACTGTGGGTGGAATACGTGCCCTTCCTGGAGCCCGGCGGGCAAGCCTCCGTGCGACTGGCTCCTCTCACCCCCGCGCGGTGGCAGCATCTGCGGCCCGGCCAAGTGATCACCATGCACGAGGACCGGTCCGTGGCCGGGACGGGGGCTGTCGTGGAGGTTCAGCGCCCTGCTGCCAGGCCCAGTCGGTAGGAGCGGGCGCGCCGTCGGCTGGTGCTGTGGGTACGGAGACGAGCGAAGCGGAGGGCCGATGGCCTACCCTGGCAGGATTTCTGCCGGGGCGACCCGCGGCTGCCCGCGCAAGGGGTCAGTCAGTGGTAGTGGCGCATGATGTCAGTGGCCCAGCCGGGCTGGGTGGTGTGGCCCTGGGGGCCCAACTCGGCCATGTAGGGCTTGATGTCGAGGACGGGCTGCCGCCGACGGCATCCAGGCCTTGGACGTGCAGGTCGAGGCCGTCGGCCTTGATGAGGCGGCAGCGGGAGACGCCGAGCCGGTTGGGGCGGTTCTTGCCGCGCTGGGCGAAGATGCCGACCAGAGGCCATTCGGTGTTGCCGCGCGGGTGCCGGGCCCCGGTCTGGATCTTGTCGGTGGGGACGCGGTCGAAGTGGTAGACGACTTCCAGGTGGGAGAAGGCGTCCAGGCCCGCCACCGCCTCCGGGCCGTACTGGCCGGCCTCCAGGCGGATGACCGCGGTCTCCTTGCCCCAGTCGTCGTCGCGGAACTCCGCCCGGCCGCCGACCACCCGGCCCGCCGGCACCGAAACCACCGCGGCAGGAGTGCTGTTCTCGAGCATGTGCAGTGCCTCTCGCGCAAAGGACCTTTCAGTTGGTCGAGTTGGCCTACCGTACCGATGGCCTGCTTACGTACTTCCGTATCCGGTACGTCGGTAGGCAGTACGTGCGCACCGCGCCAAAAGCGGTCCGGCCGCTCCCACAGTTGCCCAGTAGAGTCCTCAACTCGGTGTGATCGCGGTGGATCCATAGACCGTGGGCGTACAACCCGGCACACCGCTGCCCTTGTGTTCGCCGTGCGCGGCTGAGCGCACCGGGCGACGTGGGCCACTGACACTCCTCCAGTTGCACGCCGGCCAAGGGCGCTCGACAGCACCGGCGGGGACGTTCCCGCTCGGGCGGCCAGGGGAACACCGCCGTCAGCAGCCAGCCCTGCCCTGACATCCCCGAGCTCTTGGATGTGCGAGCTGGGCTTCGTCTCTGGATCAAGCCGTCATCAGGGGCGGGAGGGCCCGCTGTTGTCAGTGGTGAGTGCCATGCTGCCGGGATGATGGAACAGAAGGTGGCTGCGCGCATCCTGGCGCAGACAGTGCAGGATTGTCCTATCCCGCTGGCACCGGAGCGCTTCAAGAAGAAGCGCTTTACCGAACATGACGTGGTCTTCTTCGCGCATGTACCGGTGCGCGCCTACAAGCATGCCAACCGGTGGAGGTTCCACGATGCGGATGTGCACCGCGCCGGGCAGGCGGTGGCCGCGTTGCCGTGGGACCCTGATGACCTCGTCGACCCTCGCATCAACCGGACAGAGCTGGAACCGCAGGTGCATGTGCGCCGCGACTGGCGCAGCGAAATCCAGGAGGCGATTCAAAGTGCGGCCGATGCCGAGCGGAAGGCAAACAGCTGTCCCTGCGCAACGGCGCACCACCGTCAGGAGGAATCAGACTGGGGGATTCCCTGCGGTCTGAGCCCACAGGCCCTGCGCAAGTGGCAGGGCGCTTACTCCATCGCCTGCACGCTCCCCATCCCCACGCTGGTGTGGGCCAAGGACACCTGGCTGATCCCTCGGACCCTTGCCGACATCCTCGACCGACGAGAAGAGCAGGAGAATAACCTGCTGGCCGCCGACCGGCCCTGCAGCGGCTGCGGTACTCCCAGCCCGGACAATTCCTGGCGTACCTCGACCACCAACGGATGGAAGGTGCTGTGCCCCACCTGTGCGGCTGCCACCCTCCTTCGCTACCGCGACCAACTGCGAGGTGTCGCCTACAGCCGGTTCAGGGAACCGGGCCCACAGGCCGGCGACTACCTGTGCGCCGTGTGCGAGACGCCTCGGCCAGCCACGGACTGGGACCACTGCCACGACCATGACCTGATCCGCGGGCCACTGTGCGGCAGTTGTAACACCATGGAAGGCCAGGGCAAGGAATTCCTGACCCGCACCAGCGCCCTGCACCACCTACTGCGCTGCAGCACATGCCGCACACAGCGCACCCTGCCCTCGCATCACCGGCTTGCCGCGTTGCGCCGTCATCTTCATCGTGAGTGGGGCGCCCGCGGATGCGACTGGCCGCTGCACATGTGTGTGAACCTCAACGAGCACGACGAGGATGGGTACGACGGCACGGTGCGTTGTCCAGGGCAAAAGCCCCGCCGATCCCACCGCGTGCACCTGACGGCCGGCGAAGCTGACCGCATCCTGGCACTGGCTGTCGAGACCGGCCTGACAGAGACACCCTGACAAAGCAACCTACGCCGGAACGCCAGGCGAAGGCCGACCGCATGTCAGCGACAACCTCCCCGGGGTAGGCGGCCGTACCCAGACCGCACAGCCCCACAAGAACATCTGCTCGACGGCCCCCTCGCAACACGAATTGCACCCACCTCCTTTTGTACCGACACCTGTTTCCGTACTGCTAGGGTGACGTTACGTTTTCTGGCGAGGGATGTGTCACCCGCCAGCAGCTCATGCCTGAGAGGCAGTTGGGAGTGCCGAAGTGTCGAACAAGGTCACGCCGCCTGCCACGTCCGTGCCGTCGACGCTGCACGAGGCGCGCGGGATGCTGCCGCAGCTGGTGAAAGCCGCAGGCGAGGGGCGAGCCATTCCGCTCGCACGCAAAAGCGAGGGCCAAGAGGACAGGGCACTGCTGGTCTCACCCGCCGCCGCCGAGGCAGCCGGGTGTGAACTGACCACCGCCCCGTCCTGGCCCACCGCCCAGGCCCGCAAAAAGCTGGGCGACCTCATCCAGCAGGCCGCCGCGGGCCACCCGCAGGTGCTGCGCCGACACTCCACCGCAGTCGCGGTCCTCATTCCCGAGACCGCCGCCCACCCAGCTACCGCGCCGCAGCAGACCCCAGAGCCTGCCCCAAGAACGCAGCTGCCGTCCGCCGCAGACACCCCTGCCGCGCTGCCTCCCACTCAGACTTCAGCCCCGCTGGACCAGGCCGACGCTGACCACGACACTCACTCCGTGTCTGTGCACCCGGCCCCGGAGTCCGCGGTCCTGCCCGCACAGCAGCCCACAGTCACGCCCCAGCCCTACCCGGCACAACAAACCAGCGTGCCCAAGGCTGCGTCACGTCGTCTGGCCCCCCTGGCAGAGGCCCTGGCTACCCTCCCCACCCCCGACCACGCGCCCCGCACCGGCAGCCTCCCGGGCCTGTCCACCGGCCTCACCGCTCTAGACCAAGCTCTCGGCGGTCTCCAGGCCGGCCGCTTCTACCTCATCGCCGGAGCGCCCGGAGCCGGCGCCAGCCTCCTGGCTGCCACCGCGGCTCGCACCGCAGCCCTCACCCATCACCTGCCAGCCCTCTACGCCGCCTCCGGCCTGACCCGCGCCGACGTCGCCGCCCGCCTGATCGCCGCCCACGCCCCCGTCGACTACCGCCGCCTGCGCGCCGCCACCCTCACCCCCGACGAACAGCAGACCGTCGCCGACGCCACCCACCAGCTCACCCACGCGCAGCTGCTCATCGACGACGGCAGCGACCTCGATGCAGCCGCGATCGCTTCTACCGTTCCCGACATCCCTGACCTCGCGCTGCTGGTCGTCGACCGCCTCCAGACCACCCACGACCCCCGCCTGCCCCTGTCCGGCCACCAGGCCATCGCAGACGCCGTGCAGGCCCTCGCGCACCTCGCCCGCGCCCACAACATCCCAGTCCTGGCCACTCTGGACACCGACGACCCCGCCGTCCTGGCCACGGTGAACGCCGACCTCACCCTCCTCCTCAGCCGCGAGGAGACCCGGGCCCACCTCACCGTCACCGAGCGGGACCTGGGCACGCTCGCCGACCTCGCCCTGACCGCCGACCTGCCCCACGCCCGCTTCACCGACCCCGCCCCCCACACCAGCCCCACCGCTGACCCCACGCCGCCCCCCACCCCGGCCTCCAGCTCACCCGCGCCCTCCCAACCGGCGCCCCAGCCCACCCTCGCCCCCGTCTCCGCGCGCCCCACAACGCCCCGCAGCTCCACCTACGCCGGCCGGGACTACAGCCACTTCACTCAGATGATCACCACCGCAGTCGAGCGCGCCCTGGAGGACCACGACGGCGACACCGACGCGGCCACGGAAACCCTCGTCAAGCAAGCGATCCCCAACGGCATGGAGCTCTTCGAGGCGACCCGGGTCGGCGGCAGTTACGAGCACACCGTTTACCCCGAGACCCTCGACTTCTTGAGGAAGAAAACCAAGGACGGAGCGGACGACATCTGGGAGGGCCGCCACAACTGGGAAAACACCGCCCTCGCCGCCCGCCTCCGCGACGGCGGAGCTCCTGTCGCTGTCACTTCCCTGGACACCAACGCCGCCTACCTTTCCGCCTTCAAGACCTACCTGCCCATCGGCGCTCTCCACTACGACGCCGACGGCGGCTTCGAGCCCAAGCGCTCGGGCATCTATCGCCTCCCGGCCCGCCCCGCCTGGCACCACCCCGATCTCCCCGACCCCATCGGCAACCGCCACGAGGAAGGCCCCGTCCTCCTGGACGATGCCACCATCCGCCTCCTCATCCGCTGCCACAAGCTCGACCTGTGCGAGGCCCCCCACATCACCGAAGCCTGGACCTCCGGCGCCACCGAAGGCCTCCTGGAGAAGTTCCGCCGCGTCCTCACCGATGCCCGCCACACCGCCATCGACAACCACGACGACGTCACCCTCGAATACATCAAGGCCATGTACTCAAAGTTCGTCTCCACCATCGGCGAATCCAGCGTCAACCGCGACATCCGCCGCCCCGACTGGATGCACATCATCCGCAGCCAGGCCTTCGCCAACCTCTGGTTCAAAGCCCACCGCGCCCACACAAACGGCCTCACCGTCGTCCGCGTACGCGGCACCGACGAACTCCACATCACCGGAGACACCGACTGGCGCACCGTCTTCGAAGAAGGCCGCCTCACCGGACAGCTCAAGAGCAAAGACGAATACACCCTGCCCCGCTCCAGGAAGACGCCCCGCTAATGTCCACCGACGGTTGGAAGAACTTCGGCAGATACGGCGCCAACCTCGACCCCAGCAACGTCCACGGCAAAATCGCCCTGGGCCGCGCCCTCGAAGACGCCCTCGAACGCATGATCGTCGAGGGCGGCATCAAGTCCCCCGTCACCACCCGCCGCGGCCTCATGGCCCGCATGAAATACCTCACCACCCACCGAGGCGGCCTCCGGGCACTGGCCGAGGCCGGCATCACTGCCACCTCTCACACCCTCCGCAAGTGGACAGGCGGCAAGCAGACCCCCAAGCCCGCCAACCGCGAAGCCATCGACACCGCCTACTGGAACCTGCGCGCCCACAACGTCATGGCCAACCCCCACGCCTTCCAGCAGCACCTCAACCGCGGCGGCCAGGGCACCAAGATCGAAATCCACCCCATCAACCAGGACGCCGTCCCCCCCCCCCGCCGCCGCGACAACCTGCGCGTCCGCCGCTTCCAGGTCCGCTACATCTGGGACGACGCCGTTGAGGCCATGGTCGCCGGCGACGTCGACAAACTCGAAGAACTCTGGGACGACGTCATCGCCGAACTCGACAGCGACTGGGGCGCCTACACCTACGTCTCCCACATCGGCCTCGGCGCCTGACACAACGGCACAAGTGACCTCGGCACGCTCGCGGTGCGTGCCACCTCCTGGGCAGGTGGCTATCCGTCGTGCGATCGCAAGACCGCGACCATCCGGCTGGCCCCGGCCTTCCTTGCCGAGCCGGCCCCAGCGCTATCGCCGCGGCCACCAACGCGCGGCTCGTACGCCCTCAGCGCGTCGTGGACGAAGACGTCCGCCAGGTCGGCGCTAGCGTCCAGAGAAATTCGGCGTTCTCGGACCGCTGGGTGTCCTCGTTCACGTCGAAACGCCGACTCCTGAAGGCCAACCGGCCATGCCGGGAACAACCGGTCCGGCCGGCACTGTTGCATCAACCGACGCACCGGCGCCGCACCGGCGGGGAACACGGACACCACAAGGTCATCCGCCTGCCAGAATCCGGGCCTCGGGATCGCGGTAAGCCCGCCGCGCACTCGGACCAAGTCGTATTTCTACAGGAGGACTTGCTCATGACTGACCGGCCCTTGACGCTCATGGCAGTGCACGCCCACCCCGATGACGAGGCGACCAGCACCGGAGGGGTCCTCGCGCGGTACGCGGCGGAGGGCATTCACACGGTTCTCGTGACGTGTACCGACGGCGGTTGCGGTGATGGACCGGGGGGTGTCAAGCCGGGCGACCCCGGGCACGATCCGGCGGCCGTCGCCTTGATGCGCCGTCAAGAACTGGAGGCGAGCTGTGAAGCCCTGAAGATCAGCGATCTGGAAATGCTGGACTATGCCGACTCCGGGATGGTGGGCTGGCCGAGCAACGACGCCCCTGGATCCTTCTGGCAGACCCCCGTGGAGGAAGGCGCCGCCCGACTGGCGGAACTCATGCGGCACTACCAACCCGATGTGGTCGTCACCTATGACGAGAACGGCTTCTACGGCCACCCCGACCACATCCAGGCCCACCGCATCACGATGGCGGCGCTGGAGATGACGGGCCTGACACCGAAGGTGTACTGGACGACGATGCCCCGCTCAATGATGCAGCGGTTCGGGGAGATCGTGCGCGAGTTCGGTGAGGACATGCCGGAGCCGGATCCTGCCGAGGCCGCCGCGATGGCCGAGATCGGCCTCCCCGACGATGAGATCACCACATGGGTGGACACCACTGCATTCAGCGGTCAGAAGTTCGACGCGCTGGCCGCGCATGCCAGTCAGGGCGAGAACATATTCTTTCTCAAGATGGGCAAGGTGAGGTTCGGCGAGTTGATGGGCATGGAGACGTTCGTACGTGTCCAGGACGCCACCGGCGCTGCCGTACCCGAGAACGATCTCTTCGCCGGACTGCGCTGATCCGCCAGTCCGACCAGGGCCCGGGAAAGCTCCTCGGCCGCACAGCGCGATCGAGCGCGTCACACGCCCGGAGGTTTCTACGCACCGCTCCGGCAGCCCACGACCAGACCCTCGCTGGCGACGTCGACCTGTGCCCGCACCGCCGACCCGGCACCGCGCTCGCCCCAAACCACCTGGCAACCGCACAGCTGGGAGATCTGCGGGCTGCTGACTCGGAGGGTGCGCGACGGCCCACGTCACAAGCTCGGCGGTCTTCTCCGATCACGACAGACCGCCGAGGAAGCCCCACGAAGCTGAGACTCCGATGCCCGACACGCCACGCGGCAGCGGAAGAAACCGCACGCAGACGAGGGCACCTCAAGAAGTCGAACGGCGGGACCGGGGGACCGCACCCCGCGCAGCGCACAGCGCGACCCCGGCCGCCTCGCCCACCTTCCTACGCATGAAGATGCGGCACGCACCAAGCCGTCAGGAGCGCCGAGACACGGGCAGCATGCTTGCGGTGGACCGCGCAGATCAGCAGCCTCCGGGCGCGGGAGCCAGCGACGTACAGAACCCGCCGGGCCTCAGAATCGTGGTCACCCTCCCAGTCATCCAGGACGGTGCGCTCGGTCACCGGGTGCACCCGCAGCCGTTCGGGCAGCACCAGCACGACGCCGGGGAACTCCATGCCCTTGACGCCGTGCACGGTGGAGTGGCGGACCGCCGGAGTGATGCCGAACCCGGCGACACCCGCCCACGCAGAGTCCAAGGGGGCCTTGAACAGCCGGCTCAGGACGGCGGGGTCGGGAGGAGGCACCACGCCCCAGGAGGCCGTCTTGAGGAAGGCACGGACCTCGGCGGCGAACACCTGCTTGCTCTGGCCGGTGGGGTCCAGGGCGAGCGCCATGCGCACCGCGAAGCCCTCCAGCCAGCGCCGCTCGAGGCCCGCCTCCTCGCACAGGGCAGCGAGGCTGTGGTCCGGGGTGGCCCGGTCGGCGGTGAGGGCCGCCAGCACAGCGCGCTCCACCTGCGCCAGGGCCCCGCGCCGCGTCTTGGGCGCCGTCTGCTGAGAGCGGAGCTGGAAGCCGGCGTGGGCGATGGCTAGCACCCGGGAGCTGGCGCTACTGTCGATGTTCACCGCGCCAGCTGCCTTCATGCCATGCGCCTCGGCGTGGGAGAGCAACATCATCTCCTTTGCGCTCAGTTTGTACCGCTCGGCCACCTCCAGCGCCGCGGGCACGATCTGCTCGAGCTTGGTGAACTGAAGCAGGTGCACCGGGTGCTGGGTCAGGGAGGCATCCCCGTAGGCCGCCTCGGTTAGCCGGCCGGAGCGCAGCGCGCTGTTGAAGGCGCAGACGGCCCGGGAACTGCGCCAGTTGTCCCCCAGCGAGATACGCCCGGGGAGGCCGGCCGCGAACTCTTCCACGGCCGCGGGCGTGGCGTTGCGGAACTCATAGATCGCCTGGTCCAGGTCGCCCACCATGACGATTCGCACCCCGCAGTCCCGCAGGAAGCGCAGGATGAGCAGTTCCTCCCGGCCGCAGTCCTGGGCCTCGTCCACGATGATCTCTGCGAAGCGGGCCCGCAACAGCGGCGCGAGGACCGCCCGCTCATCGGGGATGCTCAGCCGGTACTCGGCCAAGACGCGGGCCGCCTCACAGCTGACCGTGCCAGCACGCAGCAGCCGCCCGAACAGGTGCGCCGCCTGGCTCTCCGCCTCCGGCTTGCGCCGGGCCAGCATGCGGTGCGCCGCAGCATCACCGAAGGCATGAGGCACCCGTCCGAGGATCAGCTGGGCCCGCCCGTCCGGCTCGAAATCGAACCAGGCCAGGTCCAGGTCCCGTGTCCGCCCCATCTCCGGCAGGCGGAACCGCGCACTGTCGATGTCCGCCCAGGACTGCACGTAGTTGGGCTTTTGACCGAAGGCCTTCGCGTAGAACGCGGTAACGACGAAGCGGTGGACGAAAGCGTCGAAGGTGCCGACGAAGTGCGGCACCCGCAGGGCATCCGCCCGCTGGGCGCACCGGAGCCGCACTTCATCCACCGCGGTGTTGGTGAAGGACAGCAGCGCAACACCTCGCCGGTCCTCCTCCCCGGTGCGCTTGAGGTACCGGGCCACCATGGCCTGGGTCTTGCCTGCGCCCGGGCAGGCGGCAGCCAACAGGCTCTCCTCGGCATCGACCAGCGCCTGCTGGGCCTCGCTCAGGTCCGGATCGTTCACCCTTCACCGCCGCGGTCCTGCAGCACCCCGCGGATGGCCGCATCCAGATAGGGGGGCGCCTGGAAAGGGTCGCCGTTTTCGATGGCCAGGGCCACGTCGTGCGCGAACTCGCCCTTGCTGATGAACTTCTTGTGCTTGCGCAGCTTCAGGTAGAGGCCCCAGGCACGGCCCCGCTCCTCGCTGAGGATCTCGCGCCACTTCTTCTGCGAGCGGGGGCGCTGCTTGAGGAAGGCGGCCCGCAGCACCGGCTCGTTAACCTCGGGGTCGAGCAGGTCCGCCTCCAGGGTGTGCGGGGCCTCGGCCACAATCAGGCGACCCTGCGCCCCGATGGCTGCGGCCTGGGCGAGCAGGCGGTCCTTGCGGTTGTCCACCGCGCTCTCCTCCTCGTCCTCCTCACCCCCCTCCGGGTCGGCGACGGTGGCCGCAACCGGGGTGCCAGCCGGCCCGCTCTCCTTCTCCTCGTCGGGGATGTCCGGGTCGCCGTCGGTCACGACGGTCAGTTCCTCCAGCAGCCGGCAGCCGTTTACCGCCGAGAGCAGCAGCGTGATGTACGGGGCGAAGTCGACACTGCCGACGTTGATGACCGTCACGCCGTGGAAGTCGCGGCGCTGCGTGGCCTGTTCCGCATCCCCGAAGACGCAGTGGCGGGCGATGACCGGCAGCAGGACCGCCTCCGCGATGCCCTCGACGAGGATGACGCGGCGGGCGAAGAGCAACCCGGCGCGGGTGGCGTCCAGGTACTGGTCGATCTTCCGCCGCTCGTGGTCCGTGAGGTCCAGCGCGGCCAGCGGCAGCACCCGCGTCCTGCGCCGGGAGACCTGCGCCGCGCTGCCCTCGGCGACCTGGACCGTCTCGGTCGTCAACTGCGTGCGCAGGGCCACGACGTTCTCGATGCCGATGCTGCTGGCCAAATTGGGGGAGTGAGTGGTCGCAATCACCTGGATGCGGCCGGCCGGGCCGTGGGTGTCGTCCTTCAGCGAGGCCGTGGCCTGTTCGCAAAGGTAGTCCAGCAACACCGCCTGCAGCTGGGGGTGCAGGTGCGCCTCGGGTTCCTCCACCAGGAAGATGGTCAGCTCCACGTCCTGGGCGTTGCGCAGCTCCAGGATGACGGTCGCGATGAAGAGCAGGTTGGCATAGCCCAGGCCCGACTCGGTCAGGTCGGCTGGCGGGATGCCCACCTCGGCCATCTTCACGCGCAGGCTGCGCGCCAGGCGGTGCAGCTCGTAATCGGCGAAGGAGACCTCCACGGTCTGCCCGCGCACCGAGTCCGTCAGCTCCCCCAGGTGTCCTTGGATCTCCTTGGTCGTGGAGGTCAGGACCGGGTGGTCCTTGAGCTTGGCGAAGGACTCATTCGCCTGGCTGCGGAATTCGTCACGCTCCTCGTCGCTGGTGAGATAGTTGATGGTGCGCAGCAGCCGGTTGCCGTCCGAGGAGGCCAGCTCCCGCTGCGCGTCGCGCAGCGGGGCCAGGTAGACGTGGGCGATCTGGTCGCGCTTGTCCGCCTCCGCGTCGGGGCCGTCCACCGGCCCGGCGGTCACGTTGGGCCGCATCTGCTGCCGTGCGGCGTCCCGCTGATAGGTCGTGGTGTAGGTGGCCAGGTTCGTCTCGGTGTCCAGCGCCGTGATGTAGTGCGCCCGCTGCGCCGTCGTCAGCCCGGCGTAGGTCGCACGGAAGGACACCTCATCGCTCTCCCGGCCGTGGGCGAGGTCGGTTTCCTCCAGCCACCGGGTGGCCCGGCGGTTGAGCGGCGTGGTGGCCAGCCGCAGCGCCTCGATGACGTTGGACTTGCCGGAGTTGTTCTCCCCGACCAGGAGGGTGATGTGGGGGCGGAACTCGACCTCCACGTCGTAACAGGACCGGAAGTTGTTGATGGCGAGCCGCTGCAGATACATCCCGGCGCCCGACTTCGTCTGACTCACACACGCCCCCGAATTCAATGCACCACAAAGGGGCAGAGATGGCCATCTGCACCCATGAGTCGTAATGAGTAAATTCTGCGCACAGTTTCACATGGACCACTACACCGAGAGACCGTACCGATAAGTAACTCTGAGTGGTGCTGGTCACGTTGAGTGTCACGCGGCGGCCGTTGCCGACAGGCGCCCCATGTTGCCAGCCGCACCAGCCAGCCACTTCCCATGACCGCCGGACTCGCACTCACCGTCATCTGTGTCTCGTGGCCCACCGGAGCCAGGCAGGCCCGGACGTCTTGGCGGTCCTCCTCGGCCGGCCGCCACACGGAGGACGTCCATCCGGCAAGCAGCCCCGTGAACCAGCTGCAGTACGACTACAACCTCCAACCCCGAGGTCCCACTGCGGAGGAGGGCACCCACCCATCTGGCCGGGCACCTGCCGGTACAAAACTGAGCCTAAATCAGAACTGAGGTCGGCGGTACATCTCCCTCCGGGCGGTGAAGTATGTAACGATGCCACGTCGGTCGATCCGATTTGGGCGCAAGAGAGGACCGGATACCTCCAAGTACCCCTTTAGCAAGGGCTTTTTAGGAGGCATAGACCAATCAGAACTGGTTATGATAACTGTAAGTCATGAATCGGCTGTCATGTTTTGTACCGTATCGTCGTAGAGAGGCGAGAAATGAGAGAGCAGGGCTGGCTGCTCCGCCCCCTCGTCAGCACCGAAGCGTCGCGGAGCGGCGCAAAACTGTACGCAGGAATGTCTTTGAATCTCTGGAGAACTGTAACGTCAGCTAACGTCGGCCCACCCCACCTCTTAGCCAGCCAGGCGTCGCGGAGCGACGCCACATCGTTCCGTCACGGTAGTGACGGCGCGTCATGTCTCCGGAGGAGACGGCGCGC
>NZ_JRKI01000040.1 GCF_000935125.1 Streptomyces natalensis ATCC 27448
GACACCCTGCTCAACTTGACGACGCCCCCAAGAGCACTACCGACGGCGATGCCGTCCGCGCCCAGCAGTACCCGTGTCCGAGGTCGTAGTGCTGCCAGGGCTCTCCGGCGGCGGCAGCACCTGAGACGACGGCGTTCCGGTCGACGAGTACCTCGACCGTGCGCACGTTGCGAGCGGACGAACGCCTGGATCCACAGCTTCCGGCACCTGCGGATCCACTGGGGCATCCGGGACGACATCCACGAGGCGTTCCTCAAATTGGCCTGCGTGGTCGCGCTGGGCCACGGGCCAGGCACCAGGGCGACGACCGCTACCGGCCTCTGGCCTTCGTCGTCATTCCGGCCAACAGGGCGTTCGCGCGCGGCCGTTCATGCTCCTGGCTGAAAGGCATATTGAACCGAGTCTCTTGGTCTGTCATCTTCGGCTCTGCGGCGCCGATGGCCATAGGCCGTGGAGAGGAACCCAAAGAGTTTCGGTTCAATAACTCCGTGGGGTGTTACGGGTAAGGAGGGGCATCGGGGGCCTCGTTACACTTGGCGGCGAATTCTGATGTGCCCGGCCCTGCCAGCGGGGCACGTGAGGAGAACACATGGGCATCAAGGACGATGCATCTGCAATCGCGAGGCTGATCGAGGCTGCCGAGGAAACTTCGCCGGAAGTCTACGCGGCGATGAGGAGCAACCCGCGGGCGGTTCCGCTAGCGGACGCGGCGGAACCGTTCCAAGAGTGTGCGAGTGCTGCGCGCAAGCGGGTGACTGACCGGACCATCAGTGACGACTCAATCAAGTAGCGCGACGCCGGGGATTTCTGCAGTTCATCGCGCAGGTCGGCGGCGACCACGAACCGACTGGGCGTGAGCTCCCGTGCGGTTCCCAGGTGTACCGGGAATACAGGAGGGATATCGGCACCATGAAGCTCGACCTGCTCGGCGCCGTAACCCGTGGTTTCCATCCTCCCGGCAGCCAGCATGCCGCAGGGAGGCTTCCGCTCCGGGACAGGAACCCGTTCATGTGCGCTCGGAGTATTTCGGGGCTGTCCGGCGTCCACCGCAGCAATAACGCGGCGCCGAGCCCGGCCGGAACCATAGGGTTGTTCACGCCGACCGCACGGGCACTGATCACCACAACGTCGCGCTCCGGTCTGTTGACCACGGGAACTCAGGGGACCAAGCGCGTCTCCCTTTCCCTCTTCGGCTTACCCTGGCTGGACCAGCCCCGTAGGCATTCAAGGAGGAATGTCGGCGGGCCCCGGCCTGCGTGCACGGGCGACCCTGCTCCTGGAGGGCACGATGAACATCACGCAATCCGAGACACCACAGCACGGGCTTAATTCGTGACGAAACGGGCGCTCGACCCCAAAAGCCCTTCGTGTGGTCTGCTGACTCTTCCCTTCCCGCAATACTTACCGGGTTCCCGCGATGAACTGCGGTCCGCTGTGAATCTCTTGGAAAGGTACTCCCTGTTACCCAAGAGGATGTTTGACGATCCGCGCGGATTCTCTGTTTCCGTGAGCGATTGCCTCTATCGATACTGTCACCAGTCATCCTCCGGGCAGATAGATCCAGACGAGGGAATCGGAGAAGACTTCGCTGAGCATGACGACTTCTTCGGTATCATCCGCGCCTCCACCAGCCCTGAAGTTGCGCTGCTCGGCGGAATGGCCCTGAGTCATTGCCGCATCGTGACGGACCTTGCAGTCATGGGGACAACGTTGCCTCCTGATCAGGTCGTGGCACTGCTGGATGGATACGTCGCGGTATGCCAGAGCGCAGGCATGCAGGGTGTCGATGAACTCGATCTCTCGCAAGTCAGGGTCGCTCCGTTGGCCAGCGGAGATGACTATCGTCCTGCAGCCCGATGGCGTGTGGGACACCAGCATTTCTTTGCCCAGTTGCAGTCAATTACCGTTGCATTGAGGTTTCTAGCAACTGCTGTGGCCTGCGACGACGATTCAGATATCCGTACGGCACTGCTACTGGCGTCGAGGCTGGCTGTCAGCGCGGCGGCCGGCATGCGGTACGCCGCAGACTTCCATGCGGAAGACTACGCATCGGTACGCGAGTCTATGGGTCCCCCGCGTGTTGCTGCCGACTTCAGCGGCCTGCAAACTCGCGACCATTATGCGCTTGTACAAGCGTTCCGGAGTCTTCCGTTAGATGCTGTGCATTCCCGGGCAGAGGAGCACGAGAGGTTCGAGACCGCGATTCGCGAGATGTACACCGCACACGTCTACGTATGCGATTCTTTCGGCGGCCGCGACGGGCCGAGTCTGCGGATGCAAGCCAGGGCAGTCGGCCCCATGAGCCCCCCGGGCGCCAAAGTGGCCGAAGCGTTGGCACACTCCCGGCTGCACCTCCTCGGCTGGAGCCCGTAACGCCGCGTCCACCGACCTACCAGATGTAGCGGGGCACTTGTTAATTCGTGGCCGACAGCCTGAACCAAGCCCGTTGTAAATAGAGGCAAACGAGGAGGGGCGAGCGAAATTGACTACGCCAAAGAACGCATCCCGGATTACCGCCGACGCGGTGGCAAGCTTCGCCTCGACCTCCAATCCCAGAGCCCGGGAGGTCCTGATCGCGCTCACCTCACATCTGCACGCCTTCGTGGCGGAGGTAGCCCTAACCAGCGAAGAATGGCAACGTGCCGTCGACTTCCTCGCTGCAGCCGGGCAAGCCAGTACGCCAACGCGCCGGGAAGTCGCCCTGCTTTCCCATGTACTGGGGATCTCCTCGTTGGTGGAATCACTGAACGGACCGACGAGTGCATCGGCAACCCCACCAGCTCCGCTCGGCCCGTTCCACAAGGTGCGATCGCCACAACGGGTGCCGGGTGATGCCATCTCGTCAGGCGCAGCTCAAGATGAGGAACCGTGCCTCGTGATGGGACAGGTCCGAACGATATCCGGCGACCTGCTGCCCGGAGCCACTGTCGACGTCTGGCAGGCCAACGGCCAGGGCCGCTATGACGTGGAGCAGCCGGATGTACAACCCGAGGGGAACGGACGTGGGATGTTCACCACTGATGAGGAGGGGAAGTTCTGGTTCCGCACGGTCGTCCCTGGTTCGTATCGGATCCCTATGGACGGCCCAGTCGGCACGCTGCTCACCCTGGTCGGACGTACATCCATCCTGCCGGCGCACATCCATTTCCTTATAGAGGCTGCTGGATGTCGATCGCTCACCACCCAAGTCTTCTTCGCCGGCGACCCCTACCTCGACTCAGATCCGGAGTTCATGGTCAGGGAGGAGCTCGTGCGTGAGTTCCAGACCATCGAATCCCCGGTTAAGGCCCGGAAGTTCGGTATGCACGCTCCTTTTCGGCAGTTGACGTTCGACCTGGTTTTGGAAACGGATGCGGATCATACGTCGTTGTCGTCCCCGTAGGTCCAGCGCAGTGCGGCCCCCGCGTTCGAACAACGCGGGTGGGGATCGCTACTCGGCTTCTCGGGGGCCAGCCGTTGCACCGTAGGCGAAGTGCGGGGAGCCGACGCTCATGCCCTCGTCGCATGTCGCGGTCACGTCTGCATGCGCCCGGGCAACAGGGTGTCGATGTCAGCACCCACCGACCAGAAGCGGTAGCGGTGGTGGTCGAGGAGGGTGACGGGGGAGGCGATCAGGTGGCCGGAACGGCGGAGTTCGAGGCGCATCTCAGGACGTCCGGTGCCGGAGGCTGTCCAGTGGGATGAACGGTGCGGTGGGGCAGCAGGGTTCGGGGCGGGTGCGGGCGAGATGGTGCCGGTGGGCCGGCTCCAGTTCACGCGGGCCGGACAGGAGGTGACGCCGTGTTCGTCCATCAGGCGCGTGTACAGCTCCCGTCGCCTGGCCATAACACTGATGAGGCCGCCGTCCTCCGGGAACCAACTGCCCAGGTATTCGTTGGCGTAGTTGCAGACCAGGACCCTGCCGCCCGGTTCACAATAGATCTTCTCCACATGGGGACAGTCCTTGGTGACGAATTCTGCTTCCCGTGCCGGCGGGTAGCAGGAGACCGTCAGACCGGCGTTGGTGCCGGGGCCAGGGTGGCTGCGGTTCTGGTGGGCGAAGTCGTCGAAGAAGCCGCGGACACGGTCCCGGGGCAGGCTGAGGCCATCGTGTTCGTCGGCTGCCAGTCCCGAGGGGATCCACGGCTTGATCTGGACGACGTCGACGCCGATCTCACGCATCAGGTCGTAGATCTTCTTGATCTCGTCCTCGTTGGTGGCGCCCACACTGATACGTACGAACACCCACAGACCGGCGGCCTTTGCCGCGCGGATGTTCTCCAGCACGGTGAGCACGTCCCGCTCCTTGGATCCGCCGACCATGGCCAGCAGCCGTGCGCTGTCAGTGATGTTGTAGGTGATCTTCAGGCCGGTGAGCTTCATGTCCACCAGTCGGGCAAGGCGGGCCTCGGTGAGCAGGGTGCCGTTCGTGACCAGCCTGGTGGCAATGCCGTAGTCCGCCAGGGGCCGCATGACCGCCTCGACCACGTCGAGCACCATCAGCGGCTCACCGCCCGTGCCATAGACCGCAAAGGGTTTCTCGGACTCGTTCTCGTCCTCCAGCAGCGAGTGCAGGGAAGCATTGAAACGGTCCGGGTCGATGGGGTTGAGGATCTTGCCGATGTGATCCTCATTGACGCAGAACGAGCAGGAGCGATTGCACCCGTCGAGGAACTTCACCTCCACCCGTCCGAGAGGCCGGTAGGTGTCCAGCCCGGTCAGAGGATGACTCTCGATCTCGAACGCCTGATAGGGGTCTCCGTTGCGAGGGGCTTGCTCCGGTGTTGTCGCCACCGCCTCACTCCTGGGTATGCGGGTCGGCAGGCTCTCCCTTCATTCCTGACTTACTTCCGGAAGGCAAGGCGCACTTTGGCCGTTGACGTGGGAGCGGGCGTATGGAGCACCTGACCCTGGAAGCAGTCCGGTAGCCCCGTAGCGCGAGGGTGCGGCGGACCGGGGCGCACACGCACCGCTACGAGCTCGCACCTCGGCTGCCGGAGGGGGAGATCCGAGCGTTCGAGGAATCCCACGGCATCGATCTGCCGATGGACGCCGGTACGCCTGCTGTCGGATGCTGTAGCGCCAGAGGCCAGCCGGCGGGTGATGACCGTGTTCACCAAAAGGGGTCAGCTCGGCGAGTCCACCGGACAGTTGCATCCCACGACCGTGAAACTCAGGGCATGCGCGAAGTCGGAAAGATCACAGTATTCCTGCTCGACGACCACGAGGTCGTACGGCGCGGCGTGCACGAGCTGCTCTCGATCGAGGACGACATCCAGGTGGTCGGCGAGGCGGGCACCGGTGCCGACGCTTTGGTCAGGGTCCCCGCCACCCGGCCAGACATGGCGATCTTGGATGTCGCTCTCCCGGACGCCAGCGGTATCGAGGTAGCCCGCGAGATCCGCTCACAGAACGAAGGCATCAAGGTTCTGATGCTGACCTCCTTCGCGGACGACGAGGCCTTGTTCAATGCGATCATGGCTGGCGCCTCAGGGTATGTGCGCGAAGCGAGCCGCGGCAACGAGCTGCTTGTTGCAGTACGCGATGTCGCCGCCGGCAAGTCGCTCCTCGATCCGGTCGCCACCGCTCGCGTCCTGGAGCAGCTACACGACGGCAAGAGCGCAAAGGGCGACGACCGCCTGCCCAACCTGACCGACCAGGAGCGCAAGATCCTGGACCTGATCGGCGAAGGACTGACCAACCGCGCCATCGGGGAGCGCCTGCACCTCGCAGAGAAGACGATCAAAAACTCCGTCTCCACCCTGCTCTCAAAATTCGGCATGGAACGCCGCTCCCAGGCCGCCGCCAACCGCTACTGAGCCACGGGCGCTGATCAAGTTGCGCGAAGTTCAAATGCACCTCCTGATTGAGTGACCCAGGCAGGCCACTCAAATTTAGATGGCACACGCTCAACTTTCGCTGTCACGCGACAACAACAACTCTGCGTGATTAAGGCTTTCGACGTTGTCCCGTCTCCGACGATCTGGTCCCCGTCTCAAATGATCTGGTCTGATCCGCTCGTCATCTCAGTTGATGTGGTCCGTCGCGTTCCGTTCTGTCGCACCGAAGGCCGCGGATTCTCACGACGGTCTATCTGCCCCAGCAGATTCTCATGAGCAGGACACGTCAGGTGGAAGCTGGTCACACGAGCTGGAGCCCACAGACATGTGCGGCAGGTGCAAGAAATCAGCGATCAAGGACGGTTCGTGTCGCTATCGTTACTCACCGTCCGCGCCCGTACCGGGCGCTCCGAGGGAAGGCCCACGGTGTTCACGAGCGTTCTGATGGTTGAGCAGCCGTTGTCGGCTGCAGATGTCGATTTCGTCACCACCCTCCACGACGACTCAATGTCCTTCATCGTCCTGATGCAGCCGCGGGGCGCCGAGGAGCGGCTGCTGCGCTCCCTCGACGACGTCGCACTCGGAGAGCTTGAGCAGGCTATCCACGAGGCTGACGAGCCCGACGGCGAGGAAGCCCGACGGCCTGCGGCCCTGGCACTCGAACACTCTCTCCGCACCCTGCGGGACGCCGGCAGCGAGGCCGTGGGGCAACTGGTCGACGGCCACCCGCTGGATCTGCTGCGGGCTGTTGTCGACCAGACGCACGCCGACGAGGTGATTGTCCTGACCGCCCCACACCTCGTCGAGGAGTTCACCCACCGGGACTGGCCGAACCGAGCCCGCCACAAGGTGGGCGCTCCGGTGCTGAAGCTCTACGCCCACAACGAGGAGGAGTGACCCGATTGGGCAGATGCCGGACCACGTGATCTCCGTCAGAGCGTTGTATGTGGCTTGAGGACACGCCCTACCGCTGCCGGCTCTGTCCTCGAAGGTGCGGTCGGCAGCGGTGACGCCGAGGGCCCCGACGCCGGTGATGCGGTCCCACACGGCGAAGCGGACGGTCATCTCGGCCCGGTACTCGGATGCGGCCATCAGATGGCGTCGGGGCCGGAAATAGGGCGAGATCTGACTGAATGAGGCGAGGAACTTCTGGGCCGACCGGAGTGAGCGGAAGTACTTGGCCGCGTACTCGGGACCGAACCGGTCGCACCACTGCCGGATGGTCTCGTGGGAGACGACGACCCCGCGGG
>NZ_JRKI01000041.1 GCF_000935125.1 Streptomyces natalensis ATCC 27448
CTGCCACGGGCCCGGCGTGCCTCGGCGAAGGTGGCGGGGCGCGCACCGCGTCGGATCCGGCTGAGCACGACACGGATGCGGTGTGGCGGCTGCTTCGCCAGCAGCCAGGCGAGGACGATGGCGACCCGGACCGGAGGCCGACGCCAGAGTGCGGGGCGGGTCTCGGCGGGCAGGGCGGTGGAGACGCTCATGCCGCATCTCCGCGGATGGCACGGGCGTCAGGACCGTGGCTTGCGCCGATGACGCCCAGCTCATGCGCTGTTTCCGTGTCGGCCTCGGCCAGCCCTCGTTGCGTAAGGCACGTCACGAAAGCCGCGATGTCCGCGCTGACGCGCTCGACACCGATGTCTGTTCCCGCTGTGAGGCGCCTGGCGAGCTCCTGGGGATGAACTCCGTCCAGCAACGCGGTCAAAACGGTCGCCCCGGTGGCGTTGAGTTCGAAGAACCTGCCCGTGGATTCCTCCAGCACGGCCATGCCGTTGTCGGTGACGGCGGTGGAGACATGCAGCTTCAGTCGTACGGTCACGCGTATTCCTCGGTCTGGGACAGGTCGGCGGAAAGGGGTGCCGGGGCACGGTGCAACAGCCAGTGTTCGCAGGCGAGGGTGTCCTCCAGCGCCGTGGAGGTGTGCGGCGTCGGAACGAGCAGCGCGGTGCGCAAGACCGTCGGCTCGATCAGCCCGCGCTCAGCCAGTTCGGACCGCTCCACGATGTCGATGAGCGCGCGGCGGTGGGTGCGAAGGCCGTCGTAGAAATCGATGTCCGTGCTCCCCTTGGTGGTCCTGGCCAGCAGTTCATCCGGTACAACGCCTCGCATGGCCGTGGTGAGCACCTGTTTGTAGGCGAACGGGGTGCCGCGGCGAATCGGGCGTACCGCCAGGCACGCTTCGACCACCCTGTCGTCCAGGAACGGCAGGGCGATCCAGGGGGCGTGCAATTCCTGGCGCATCAGCCGGTAGATCTGCGCTGCTGATCGCATGCGGTGCAAGCTGTGATGCTGTCCCCGGTCGGGGGCGAGCGGCTCGACACCGTCGGCCGCTTCCCTCAGCAGACCGGCAACGAGCGTTTCGGCCTCCGGGGTGGCCCAGGGCGCCAACCGCAGCGGCTCTCCCCAGCCGAACGGTGCGCTCACCTGCTCGGGGGCCCTCAGCAGCCGTGCCTCGTCAGCGAGCCATTTCCCGTACGACCGGCTGTCGGTGAGAGCCCGCAGCGTGGGGCCCAGCGGCCAGCGTCTGCGCGAGCGGTATCCGCGCACATGCCGGATGGCCTGCACAGGATGGCGACGCACGAGCCCGTGCAGATAGCCGGGCGTGGCCTGAAGCACTTCATCGCCGCCATGCCCCGCCAGATGCAGGCTGATGCCCTGCTTGGTGTAGGCGGCCGCTCCGGCATCCAAAACGGCCCTGCCGCGCAGCAGCGGTGAGGGAGCGTCGGTCGGGCGTGGAGCGGACCCGGCGGAGGCGTACTGGGCGGGCACCTGGTCGCCTGCCAGGCAGAGCGCCGGTCCGCCAAGGCTGGGCAGCAGCTCCCGAGCGCGTGCGGCCCAGATCGGGTCGTCGTTGGCAGCGTCGGCGAACTGGACAGTCAAGGTCCCCAGGGCACTGGACGGGGCGGCGAGAAAGGCGAGGGATGTGGAATCGAGTCCGCCGGACAGGTCACAGCCCAGAATGCGTTCCTGGCTCTTCTCGGCACGCGCACGATCCTCGACCGCCGCGGCGAGCGCTCTGCCCACCGCGAGTTCTCCCCGCTCCAAAGAAACCTCGGCTGCCGGGACCTGCCACCAGGGCCGAAGTCGCGGGCGGCCTTGGTCGTCGACGGTGACCGCGCTGCCGCTCGGCACCGCCTCGACCCCGCTCCAGCAGGACAAATGGTCCAACGGCGTGGGAAGCCCTCCCACGAGCAGCTGTGCGGCCAATGCCCGCGGTTCCACAGCGGCGCCGGTGAGCCGCGCCAGCACATCGGCACGGTCGGAGACGACGGTCACGCCATGATGCCGGGCCTGGTAAAGCCTGCGTAGACCCGACGCGGTCCCCTGCGCCCGGCTCTTGCCGTGCGCGGAGAGCGCCAGATGAAAGCTGCCGCGGGCCACGGCGGTGAGGGTGTCGAGGTCGTTGAGGTCCGGCAGATCACGAATCCGGGCAAGACCTGGCAGTAGTGATGCGGAGGCGCCTTGCGGGGCATCTGTCTCCCCGGCGCGCGTCGCGTCGGGGACACAGGCGTTGACCTCCGCTGTCCTTCCCAGAACAGCGAGCCGCACGGCGCCCGCCGTGAAGATTCGCACCCAAGTCACCGGAAGCCGACCCACTAGCCACGGATGCCCCGAGGCATGGTTGGCGATCAGCACACGGTTGCCCCCCAGCTCCTCCAGGATCAGCTGAGACGGAGGGCAGTCCGGCAGGGTGACGAACCAATACATACTGTCCTCACGACGGGCGGGTCATATGGGCGGTCAGATCAGCGCAGAGCACCCCTCACATGAAGCGGCCAACCCCCGCTTCCTTGAACGTGCCAATGCCGCCGCGGGTCACCTCGGCGAAGGCACCGGCCTCCGTCACCATCGGCGGCTCGTACGACGTGGTCACCGGCTCCACGGCCGGCTCCTCCATGTGGACGTTCTCGATCTCGTGCTGCATCTCTGCCTCCAGAGGAAAGGTAGACACCGAAGAACACTTTCGGTGATCACATAACTACCATGCGTGGGAGCCTTGGATGCCCTTCTCGGGGCCGTTCGTGAGATGGGTCTGGGTAGGGCCTGTTCTAAAAAGCCCTATCTCAATCGAATCTTGGAACGCGCGGGTCGAAAGGAGTTCCTGGTCGGGTGATCTTCCGTTGCATGCGTATGAAGGCAGGGCTTCTTGGTAGCTCGGAGATGCAAGTCGAACCGAGCGATGCCGGGAGGCCCTGTTGTCGTTGTTGTACGCGCCCGTGTCCGTTGACTTCAGCTCGCCCGCCGTGTCGTGCGATTGCCTCGCGCACGTGTACGGCAACGCGGCTGATCAACCCGATCGAGTGCGCCGGTATCCGTCGGACATGACGGACGCTGAGTGGGCGGCCATCCGGCCGTTGTTGCCGGTGCCGGCCTGGCTTCAGGGTCGGGGCGGACGGCCCGAGGGCTACTGCCACCGGCAGATGCTGGACCAATGCCGCGAAGTTAAGGCTCAGTTGACGTTGTCAAGGCCCCGGGAAGAGGGACCTTGTACGTACTCGGTGCCGTACGGATGAGTCGGCCGTTGCGCGCCCAGTAGCAGAGCTGCGCGTTGAAGCCGCTGAGCACACGCCCGGTGGTGGTGAGGCCGAGATGCCCTGCGATGTCGCGAGCGTGCATGGCCTGGTTGGAGCTCTCCGCCAGGATCCGGCAGACCTGTCCCCAGCGGCCGGAGGCAGCCCGGTCTGGGGCGTGCATGGTGGGGAGAGCCGGTGGATGCACGGTGATCACGATGGCGGTGATCGGCGCGCTGTCGCGAGGTCGTCCGTCGCGGTTCCAAATGTTGTAGCGGGACGTTCCGCACTTGACGATGCGAGCGGACAGCCGCATCCGGCGCTCGGGCAGCAATGCCTGCAGGACGCGGGTGCCGATGGCTCCTACCAGGTCGAGGCGTCCGCTCGGAGTTGCATTCACGGTCGTCCCAGCAACGCCGACAACCGTGTCGCGCGCGGCCTCCAGGGCCACGGTGAAGCCGGCCCGGTCGGGATCGCAGCCGGGCACCGTCTCCACCGCGGTCACCATCATCGAGCGCAGAGCCTGGTAGACGGTCAGGAGTCCCCACATCTCCTGGGTGATACCCACTGGGTCCTTCGACCGTAGAACGCGCCCTTTGAGCAGGGTATGACGTAGTGCCAGATAAGCGGTCTCGATCTCCCATCGCTCGTGGTAGAGACCGACCAGGCGGTCTGCTGGGTCGGTGCGGTGGTCGCTCAGCGTGGTGAGCAAACGATAGGTTCCGCCGAAGTCGCCGCCGTCGGCGGTACGGGAGCGGACCTCGGCCTCGATCACCCTCAGCCGGACGCCGCCGATCCGGGTGAGGTAGGAGCCGTCGGGCAGCAGCGCCAGCACCGGCGGGCGCCGGGTGCTGGTGGCACGGATCAGCAACTGCGCTCCCTGAGCCGCGATGTCTGCGAGCAACTTGTTGCTGTCGAAGGCGCGGTCCGCCAGCAGGAGCATGTCCGAGGTCAAGTGGCTGACCAGGTCGTGGGCGTAGTCGGTTTCGCCCTTCGAGGCGGGTCCGAAGGCGGCGGCGATCAGGCCACGGGTGCTGGTTTCACACAAGGTCATCAGCATCAGCCGGGGGTACCCGGAAGGGCCGTGGCGGCGCTCCGTGCGGCCGAGCCAGGACCGGTTGCGCTCGTGGTCGGGGACGTTCAGGCTCCCACAGCCGTCGAAGGCGACCGTCCGCCAGCGGCGGTAGCGCACTCCGGGAGTGGACGGCTGGGCCAACGGGCCCGCCAGCACGTCGAATAGCCGCTGGAACGGGGCCACGCCGATCCTCCGACGCAGATCGCGAAGCGCTTTCTCCGATGTCTGTGGCACCGGAGCGGCCAGTCCGGTCACGAGCTTGCCCCACACCAGCCCGGCGCCCAGGTGCTCGAACAACCCGAGCGCGAGCACGAAGTACACCCCGACGCGCGAGGGGAGACTGCGCAGTCGCCGCTCGCGACTCCCGGTCTCGTCCAACACCGCATCCACCAGCTCGGTCGGGATGACCTGCGTCAGTTCACCGACATGTCCAGGCGCGAACACGTCATCAATTCTGTACGTGACAGACTGTGCCACAGGGCCTCTGTTCTCTCAGAAAGATCTTGGTCGATCCCCTGGATAGCAGAGGCCCGTCTCACGTCGCGGTCGCACTTGACACCGTCAACTGAGCCTTAACTTCGCGGCATTGGATGCTGGACGCGATCCGCTACCTGGTCGCGGGCGGGATCTCCTGGCGGGCGATGCCCGCGGACTTCCCCGCCTGGGGCCGGGTTCACGCCTTCTTCCGCCGCTGGCGCGAGCACGGGCTGAGCGCCGAGTTCCACAACCGGCTGCGCGGAAAGGTCCGTGAACGCGAAGGCCGTGAGGCCGAGCCCACGGCGGGGATCACCGACGCGCAGTCGGTACGGGCCGCCGCCACGGTGCCGGCCGCCTCACGCGGCTACGACGGCGGGAAGAAGGTGCCGGGCCGCAAACGGCACATCGTGACCGACTGCTTCGGCCTGCTACTGGTCGTCGCGGTCACCGCCGCGAACATCGGCGACCGGGACGCCGCGGCGGGTCTGCTGACCCGGCTGCGCCAGCTGCACCGCGACATCACCCTCGTCTGGGCCGACGGTGGCTACACCGGCTCCCTCGTCGACTGGTGCCGGGACAAACTCGCCCTGACCCTGCAGATCGTCAAGCGCACCGACGACATGGCAGGGTTCGTGGTGCTCCCCAGACGCTGGGTGGTAGAGCGCACGTTCGCGTGGCTGATGAACTCCCGCCGTCTGGCCCGTGATTACGAAACTCTGCCCGCTACCAGCGAGGCGATGATCCGGTGGTCGATGATCACGCGGATGAG
>NZ_JRKI01000042.1 GCF_000935125.1 Streptomyces natalensis ATCC 27448
CACGGCCGGTGCGGCTGCCTCACCGACGCCCACGTCGCTCGCCTGTTCACCGCCGCGCAGAGCAAGGGCGAAACGGCCCGGCACTGCACGGACGCGTGGACCAACGCCCGCACTCGGTTGGGGCTGTGACCATGGCCGACGACGACAAGAACCCCGCCCGCGAGATCATCACCGACTACGCACAGGCGCACTTCCGGTACTTCCGCACCGCCGACGGCACCGTGTACGCGCAGCGCAACGGCCACCCCGTGGCCCGCCCGATCCGCTCCCAGGGCACGACGGGAAGCCACCGGCAGGAACTCATGGTCGGACTGTTCAGGGACGGCATCGGCGTCTTCAACGGCACTGCGATGAAGGAAGCGCTCGACCTGATCGAAGCGTTGGCACTGACCGAGGACGTCCAGCCCGTCCACATCCGCGTCGCCCCCGGCTACGACGGGGCCACGTGGCTGGACCTGGGACGCAGCGACGGGCAGTCCGTGCGCATCCACCCCACCGGATGGGACATCCGCACCCCGGACCCGCAGGAAGTCTGCTGGCGGCGCACCCAGCTCACGGGGGAACTGCCCTTGCCGGTCAAGGACACGGACGACAAGGGCATCGATCTCCTGATGCGGCTCTGCAACTTCGCCACCGCCGAGACCGAGTGCCTGGCCCTCGCATGGCTCATCGGCTGCCTGGGTCCGACCGTGCCCGTCCCGGCCCCATTCCTCACCGGCCCGCAGGGCGCCGGCAAGTCCACCGGCGGGCGCATGCTCGTGCGGATCATCGAGGGCATGACCGGGGACCTGCGCCGGGCGCCGAAGGACGAGGAGAACCTGATCACAGCGGTGGCGGCCGGCTGGGTCACCGCCTTGGACAACCTCTCCCACATGACCCCAGAGCTGTCCGATGCGATGTGCTGCATCGTGACCGGGGCCGAGAACGTCAAGCGCGCCCTGTTCACCGACGGGGACGTCTTCCGCATCGGCTACCGCCGCCCCCTGCTCCTGACCGGCATCGACGTCGGCGTGATCCGGCCCGACCTCGCCGAACGGCTCCTGCCGCTCCGCCTCGAACGCCCCAGGGTTCGGCGCACCGAGGCGGAACTGTGGTCCGACTTCGCAGAGGTGCTGCCCGTCATCCTCGGTTCGCTCCTGGGCCTGACCGTGCAGGTGCGGGCAGCGCAGGCGGACATCCCTACCGACCTGCGCATGGCCGACTTCGCGCACCTGTGTGCGCAGCTCGACGCGGCCACCGGTCTGGGAGCGCTCGCCGCCTACCGGGCCAGCCTGGACGACCTCAACGACGACGTCATTGAGGGCGACCTGTTGGCACAAACGGTGCTCAAGCACGCCGCCGGGGCCGATCCGGGCACCGAGCAGCGGATGACGTCTGCCGAGTGGCTGCACTGCCTCACGGGCCTCTACACGGGTGAGGACTTCCGTCCCCTGCCTAAAGGGTGGCCGACCACCGGCAAGGTGCTCTCAGACCGCCTCAAGCGCCTTCAGCCGACCCTCGCCGCCCGGGGCGTCCTCATCGACTGGGGACGCACCAAGACATCCCGCTACATCGAGATCGCGCGGCCGGCCGCCTCGCCGCCCTCGCCGGAGCAGGAAGCGGCCTTCTGACCGCACGGCACCACGACCGCCCGCACAAGCAAGAGGAGCACCCGCGCCCGCGTGCTCCTCTTGCTGTTCGGCGGCACCGCCGCCCTGCGATGGTCGCGCCGCGCAGCGGCTCCTTCTTCACTCTCTGAGCCGCGCACCACAACAGACACCACCCCCTCTTTGTCCGAAGTAGAGAGACGCTGCGTCACCTGCGTCACCCACACCCCGAAAACGGCCGGTGACCTGCCAGAAGACGGGTGACGCAGACAGCCGAATCCTGCGTCATCCTGCGTCATCTGCGTCACCCGATGACGGAGGCACGCGTCACCGGTGACGCACCCCCACCGTGCTGCGTCACCTCGAAAGCGCAGGTCAGCGCGGCGAATGACGCAGGTGACGCAGGTGACGCAGAAATCCGAACCTCGGACAGGCGCGGGCTCCTGAGAGGCCCCTAACTCCGTTCGCAGGCCATCCACAGAGGAGTCACACATGAACTCCCCCCTGCCCACAAGTCACCAGGCCCTGACCGTGCCCGAGGTCATGAGCGCGCTCCGGATGAGCCGTTTCAAGGTCTACGACCTGATCCGGTCCAAGCGGCTCCCGAGCTTCACCGAAGGACGTTTGCGCCGCGTTCCGGCAGACGCGGTGGCCACGTACATGAAGAACTGTCTTGAGGAGGCCGCCTGATGGCGCGCAAGCGAAACCCGAACGGTGCCGGAAGCATCTGGCAGCGAAAGGACGGCCGTTACGAGGGCCGCGTGTACGTTCCCCAGCCGGACGGCACCCGTGCTCGCAAGACGGTGTATGGCAATACGTGGGAGGAGTGCGACGAGAAGCGTCAGGAACTGGTGCGCCGTGCCCGTCAGGGCATCCCGACGCCCACCCGCTCCGCCAAGCTCTCCGAGTGGCTGCCGTACTGGCTGGCGCAGTACATCGAACCGCGCCGCAAGCTGAGCACGTACGACAAGTACGAGATGCACGTGCGCCGCTACCTGGTCCCTCTGTTGGGGACCAAGCGGCTGGAGACGCTCAGCGTCGCCGACGTGCGCCGCTTCACCACGCGCATGCAGAGCACCAGCACGGCCGCGACCGCGAAGGAAGCACACCGTGTGCTCCGTACCGCGCTCACGGCGGCCGTGCGCGAGGAACTCATCACGCGGAACGTAGCATCGCTGGTGGAACCGCCCCGGGTGAAGCAGCGCGAGATCAGTCCGTGGTCTCTGGAGGAGACGCTGACGTTCCTGGAGGCCGCACGGCGAGACCCGCTGTATGCCGCGTTCGTCCTGGCCATCGCCATGGGCTTGCGGCGTGGGGAGTTGGTAGGGCTGCGCTGGTCGGACGTTGACCTCGACAACCGGGTGCTGCACGTGCGTCAGCAGACGCAGCGTCGGCGCGGCACGCTGTACGACGACGACCCCAAGAGCCGCCGCAAGCGGGTGGTCCCGATGCCCGCGTTGTGCATCGCGCCGCTTCGCTGGCACCGGCTACGGCAGCGGGAAGCGTACGCGCGCACCGGCGTCACGTGGTCCGAGAAGGGTCACGTGTTCGCCACGAGGAACGGTCGGCCGGTGGAGCCCCGGAACGTCTACCGGTCGTTCACGCGGGTGGCCGCCGATGCCGGGCTGCGGGTGGTCCGGCTGCACGATGCCCGGCACGGCTGCGCCACGCTGCTGACGGCTGCTGGCGTCGCGCCGCGCGTCATCATGGAGATCCTCGGACACAGCCAGATCAGCATCACGATGGACGTGTACACACACGTCGTGCACGACACCCAGCGGGAGGCGATCAGCCACATGGACCGGCTGCTCAAGCGTCGTCTGCCCGCCGTGTGAAACGAGTTGCCACAGAACACCCCGGATTCTGGCCGTCCGGGGTGCTCCCCACCGTCAAAACCTATGGGCTACCAATTTGCTGCCAGAGAAGGCGTGTTGACTGTCGGTCAGTGAAACGACTCGGGTGCAATTGCCTTATAGGGCGTGAGGGGTGCCTTCATTAAATGGATCATGATTTCTCTGAGTGGCTTGTCCTGGCATGCTGCGTGACACTGATCTCGCGGAGTCCTTGCCGGGTCCTGGAGGGATCATGTCGACGTGCAGTAGGTTGGCCACGGTTCTTGACATCAGAATGCTGGCGGGGAGGGTCGCCGAAGAGGATACTCCGATTGACGCGTTGCGTGAGATTTCTGGGAACGATGCATTCGTGGAAATCGGTCGAAGGGGCCTTCTTCGGTATCTGCGAAACGATCAAAAGGGATCACTGACCGGTGGTTCGAATAGGTTGCAGTACGTCACGCCGACGCCGTACACGCCGGAGGAGGCGTCCCGATGGCTAGCGCTCATGTGGCCCTGGGTACTGCGGAGGTACGTGCTGGTTCTCGACCCAAGGAAGATTGATCGGCCGATCCGAGGTCCGCGCGTCATTTCCGGCGGGTTCGGGATCGAGTACATCTCGCCCAAGGGCTTCCCAGCTGCGGCAATCGCGAATCCGGGATACGACTTGGAGGTTACCTAGCGTGGACGACGAGACGGAGATGGAGGAGGATATGTCGCGAACAATTCAGACTGTGAGCGACGCGCTTCCTCGCGATGTCCTGGTGAAGCATGACTACAAAATCACCGGCGAAGCGGCTGAAAGTCACGGATCGACGTTGTGGACCTGGCATCATGCGGACCCGGATACAGGACTCCGGCGGCACGTCTCGCTCGCCATTTGGGTTGAGATTGATGGCTCGATTAGGCTCGTCGAGTTTTGGGCAGGTGCCAGCCATGGAAGGCGCTTTGTGCGTGAGTGCATCGTTTCGCGCCCTATGGAGATGTTCCGCCTGCATAAGGACCTCGAAGACGCAATGCAGCAGGCTGTTTCCCGGGCCGAGGGGCTGACTGACGACGATCTGATCAATACTCGCCCGTTCTCCGCGGGTGATGGGGCGACCTGACTCGCCTGCGTAGCCTTTGGGGGGCTGCGTGGCTTCGCATCTGCTGCGCCAGCCTGCATAGGCTGCCCCAGTGCAGCCCCGGCATGGTCGACACAATGCGACCCACAGGCCCAATCGCACAGATGCTTCGTGGCGCTGCTGCGTCTTGCCCGCCGCTGAACTGCAGCCCGCGCCGCCTTGTAGCAGGAGCGGTCCCGAGCCCTGTTCACGCCTCGGTCATCGGTGCCCAGAGTCGCATTGCCGTCAAACTCTGCCGTCAAAGGCCCCGGACCATGATGCGTCCAGGGCCTTTTCGCTGGTGCCCCCGGCAGGATTCGAACCTGCGA
>NZ_JRKI01000043.1 GCF_000935125.1 Streptomyces natalensis ATCC 27448
GGGAAGGGAAAGGGTCTCGCGCTGTGGTTCCGGTACAGATTTCGCGGGCGTGAAGGATGACCGTGTCTGACCGCGCCGGCTTTCCCTATATGCCCTCTGGCCTGGGCTTTTAGGGGTATTCCCTCGGGTTGTCGCTCTGTCGGCTACAGCCGGTTCGTCCCTCGGGCGCCCTCCGGGCGCTTCCCCTGTGTTCTTGTTGGTCCAGTCTCTCACAGTCGGTACAACTTGGCAAGCGGTACTTTAGGCGACGCTCCGTCATCTGTAACGGCCTGGTTCTGGTCTAGTCCACCTCAACCAGGTAATGAATTCTGAGGGGTTGAGATGCCTCTGAATCGGCTTCTTTGTCTGGTGGGTGACTGGTGCTCAGTTTTCCATCGGCTGCTTCATGCTACGCGGTACATGCTTTCAGTCGAGAATTGAAATCGTGCCGTTTCTCTCTGTTCCGCCACGGGTTCAGTAATGTACCGGTGCAAGCTCCGCTACTGCGGGGATGATTCGTTGCCAATTTCATCGGCTATGGCAACATGGCTAGCTCTTCAAAATGCTGGCTCTGCCGTATTCCTGAGTGGGATTCACCGAATCAGTCCCGGGGGAGCATTCAGCGGCCGAGGCGCAGCGGGGGCGAGGAGCCGGGGCAGTAGGGGCCGCGGCTGGGTGCTCGGGCTATCCAGCTGGCCGGTGGTCAGGCGCCGAGGCCGATGTGGGAGACGTAGGTGTAGGCGCCCCAGTCGCTGTCGAGCTCGGCGATGACGTCGTCCCAGATGTCCTCGAGCTTGTCGACGTCGCCGGCCACCATGGCGTCGACGGCCTCGTCCCAGATGTAGCGGACCTGGAAGCGGCGGACGCGCAGGTTGTCGCGGCGGCGTTTTTCATCGACGACCTCCTGGTTGATGGGGTGGATCTCGATTTTGGTGCCCTGGCCGGCGCGGTTGAGGTGCTGTTTGAAGGCGCCCGGGTTGGCCATGACGTTGCGGGCGCGCAGGTTCCAGTAGGCGGTGTCGATGGCTTCGAGGCTGGCCGGCTTGGGGGTCTGGGTGCCCTTCGCCCAGCGGCGGATGGTGGCGCGGCTGGCGGTGATGCCGGCGTCGGCCAGGGCCTGGGGGCCGCCTTTGTGGGTGGTGAGGTACTTCATCCGGGCCAGGCGTCCGCGGCGGGTGGTGACGGGGGATTTGATGCCGCCCTCGATAATCATGCGTTCCAGGGCGTCTTCGAGGGCTTGGCCGAGGGCGATTTTTCCGTGGACGTTGCCAGGGTCGAGACTGGCGCCGTACTTTCCGAAATTCTTCCATCCGTCGGTCGACATTTAGTGGCCACTCTTCCTGGAACGGGGCAGGGTGTACTGGTCCTTGATTTTCAGTTCCGTGGTGAGGCGGCCTTCCTTGAACACGGTGCGCCAGTCAGTGTCTCCGGTGATGTGGAGTTCGTCAGTACCGCGTACACGGACGATGGTAAGGCCGTGCTTGTGGGCGCGGTGGGCCTTGAACCAGAGGTTCGCAAACGCCTGGCTGCGGATGATGTGCATCCAGTCAGGACGGCGGATGTCACGGTTGACGCTGGACTCGCCGATGGTCGAGACGAACTTGGAATACATCGCCTTGATGTATTCGAGGGTGATGTCGTCGCCGTTGGTGATTGCGGTGTTGCGGGCTTCGGTGAGGACGCGGCGGAATTTCTCCAGCAGGCCCTCGGTCGCACCGGACGTCCAGGACTCGGTGATGTGCGGGGGTGCGCACAGGCCGAGCTTGTGGCAGCGGATGAGGAGGCGGATGGTGGCACCGTCGAGGAGGACAGGACCTGTTTCGCGGCGGTTGCCGATGGGGTCTGGGAGTTCGGGGTGGTTCCAGGTGGGGCGTTCGGGGAGGCGGTAGATGCCGGAGCGCTTGGGGTCGAAGCCACCGTCAGGGTCGTGCCGCAGGCCGCCGATGGGCAGGTGCGTCTTGAAGGCGGACAGGTACGAGGCGTTGGTGTCCAGCGCGGTGACGGAGACGGTGACGCCGTCCAGGAGGCGTTCGGTGAGTTGGGTGTTCTCCCATTTGTGGCGGCCCTCCCAGATCTCGTCCACGCCGTCCTTGGTCTTCTTCCTCAGGAATTCGAGGGTTTCCGGATAGACGGTGTGCTCGTAATTCCCACCGACACGAGTCGCCTCAAAAAGCTCCATCCCGTTCGGAATCGCCTGCTTCACCAACGCCTCGGTCGCAGCCTCGGCGTCACCACCGTGCTCCTCCAGAGCACGCTCCACGGCGCCGGTGATCATCTCGGTGAAGTAGCTGTAATCCCGACTGGCATACGTCGCACCGCGGCGCGCAGCAGCAGGCGCGCTGGTGGGCAGTGCGGGCGCGCCAGTGGGCGGTACGACCGGCGCGGTCACCGGTACAACCTCGGCAGGCTCAGCCACGGAAACGGGGCCGGGGCCGGCGGCCGCCGGCTGCGGCTGCGGCTGCGGCTGCGGCTGCGGCTGCGGCTGCGGCTGCGGCACCTGCGCCGGAGCAGCGGCAGTGGCCTGCTGCGCCGCGGGGGCTGCGGGGGCGGGCGGGGCGCTGAACGCGTCCTCGGCGGCCTCAGGCGTCGTCACCGGTACACCAGCGTCCCCAGCGGCTGCGGAGGCGCTCTGCGGCGCCTGAGGGGCTGTGGGCGGGGATGTGGGGGCGCTGGTGGTGGGGTGGTCGTCGGGGGTGGAGGGGGAGGGGTTGAGGGCGTCGTGTTCGGCTGGGGTGAGGTCTCGGGCGTCGGCGTAGGGGTCGAAGGGGGTGTAGTCGGTGAGGCGGGCGTGGGCGAGGTCGGCGGTCAGGGTGAGGGTGGTCAGGGGGCCCAAGTCGCGTTCGGTGATGGTGAGTTCGGTGCGGGTGCCGTCTTGGGTGCGGGTGCCGTCGCTGGTCAGGGTGAGGGTGAGGTCGGCGGCGAGGGACTGGAGCAGGGCCGCGTCGTCGGTGTCGAGGGCGGCCAGGACCGGGAGGTGGTGGGTGCGGGCGAGGTGGGCCAGGGCCTGGACCGCGTCCGCGATCGCTGTGGGGCCGGACAGGGGCAGGCGGGGGTCGTGGGCGGCTTGGAGGCGGTCGACGACCAGGAGGGCCAGGTTGGGGACGTCGGGGACGGTGGAGGCGATCGCGGCGGTGGTCAGGTCGGTGCCGTCATCGATGAACAGCGGTGCACCGGTGATGAGTTGGGTGGTGTCGGCGACGGCCTGGCGTTCGTCGGGGGTGAGGGTGCCGGCGCGGAGGCGGCGGTAGTCGACGGGCGTGTGCGCGGCGATCGTGCGGGCCAGGACGTCGGCGCTGGTCAGGCCCGAGGCTGCGTACAGGACTGGCTGGTGGTGGGTGAGGGCGGTGGTACGGGCGGCGGCGACGGCCAGCAGGCTGGCGCCGGCGCCGGGCGCGCCGGCCACGAGGTGGAAGCGGCCCGGCTGCAGACCGCCCAGGGCCTGGTCGAGGGCGGTCAGACCGGTGGACAGGCCCGGAAGGGCGAGGGCATCGTCGCGGTCGGCGGCGTCGGAGGCCGGGCTGGTGGTGGGGAAGGCGGCCAGAACGTCGGCGAGGGGGGCAAGACGCCGCCGGGGCGCCGCGGCTACGGTCGCGGCGGCCGGCGGGGCGGCCGGCGGGGCGGCATCGGACGCAGCAGCGGGCGCAGCAGCGGGCGCAGCACCAGGGGCGGAGGCGGCCGGTGGGTTGGGCCCGACCGGCTCGGCGATACCCGGCACGGCGGGAGCGGCAGCCTGGGCCAAGGCTACGTCGGACGCGGGCCGTTGCGGGGTCGCGGCGGCTTCCGTACCGGGCACGGATGCCTTCGGGGTGCCGGTCGGAGGCGCGGTGCGGGGCGCCTGAGGCACCGAGACCGGGGCGTGCGGTAGGGGGGCCGGCGGGGCGGCGGGCTCGGCGGCCGCCGTGGAGGGCACGGCCGGGGGCATGGCGGCCGGCCCGGGGACGGCGGCGGGGTTTGTCCCGGCGACGGCGGTGTCGGGGATCAGGACGGCGACCGCCGTCTTGTGGCGGCGCAGCACCTGCGGGGAGCCGTCGGCAGCCGCCTGGACGAGCTCGCCGAGCTTCTTACGGGCCTCCGCCGTCGGCCACGCGGGCACGCCGGCGAGGTCGACGCCGGCTTCCTCGGCCGCCTGAGGCGAGACCAGCAGCGCCCGGAACTCCCGGCCCTCACCCTTACGCGTCAACGGCACCGACCCGCCCGCACCCGCGGCCCTCACCAGCTGCGGCAACATCCCCCGCGCCTCATGCACCGTCGACGGCACCAGTTCCGCTGGCGGGCCGGAAACCGCCGGTGGCACGGCCAGCGGCATGGGATCGCCCGACCGTGCCGGCCCGTCCGACGGCGCGGTCGGCGGCCCGTCCGGCGGCGCAGGCACGGCCGGCGGTACATCCTGAGCGACCGTCTCCTCGGACACCCCAACACCCTTCATCCGGTCGGCAAGACACAGCACACCGGCGAGCGGGCCACCCCCACCCCGGCGTTGTAACGGCAAGCCTAGCGGTACACACACGAGGGGCGGTACGAAACACGGGAA
>NZ_JRKI01000044.1:0-2500 GCF_000935125.1 Streptomyces natalensis ATCC 27448
CCAGCCCCAGGATGCGACGAGCCGACATCGAGGTGCCAAACCATCCCGTCGATATGGACTCTTGGGGAAGATCAGCCTGTTATCCCCGGGGTACCTTTTATCCGTTGAGCGACGGCGCTTCCACAAGCCACCGCCGGATCACTAGTCCCTACTTTCGTACCTGCTCGACCCGTCAGTCTCACAGTCAAGCTCCCTTGTGCACTTACACTCAACACCTGATTGCCAACCAGGCTGAGGGAACCTTTGGGCGCCTCCGTTACTCTTTAGGAGGCAACCGCCCCAGTTAAACTACCCACCAGACACTGTCCCTGATCCGGATCACGGACCCAGGTTAGACATCCAGCACGACCAGAGTGGTATTTCAACAATGACTCCACACCAACTGGCGTTGATGCTTCACAGTCTCCCACCTATCCTACACAAGCCGAACCGAACACCAATATCAAGCTATAGTAAAGGTCCCGGGGTCTTTCCGTCCTGCTGCGCGAAACGAGCATCTTTACTCGTAATGCAATTTCACCGGGCCTATGGTTGAGACAGTCGAGAAGTCGTTACGCCATTCGTGCAGGTCGGAACTTACCCGACAAGGAATTTCGCTACCTTAGGATGGTTATAGTTACCACCGCCGTTTACTGGCGCTTAAGTTCTCAGCTTCGCCACACCGAAATGTGACTAACCGGTCCCCTTAACGTTCCAGCACCGGGCAGGCGTCAGTCCGTATACATCGCCTTACGGCTTCGCACGGACCTGTGTTTTTAGTAAACAGTCGCTTCTCGCTGGTCTCTGCGGCCACCACCAGCTCAGAGTGCAAGACTCATCACCAGCAATGGCCCCCCTTCTCCCGAAGTTACGGGGGCATTTTGCCGAGTTCCTTAACCATAGTTCACCCGAACGCCTCGGTATTCTCTACCTGACCACCTGAGTCGGTTTAGGGTACGGGCCGCCATGAAACTCGCTAGAGGCTTTTCTCGACAGCATAGGATCATCCACTTCACCACAATCGGCTCGGCATCAGGTCTCAGCCTTAACGTGTGACGGATTTACCTACCACACGGCCTACACCCTTACCCCGGGACAACCACCGCCCGGGCTGGACTACCTTCCTGCGTCACCCCATCGCTTACCTACTACCACCTTGGGTCAGCGGCTCCACCACGTCCCTTTGTCCGAAGACTCCAGGCCGGCTTCACGGCTTTAGCATTAATGGATTCGATACTGGGCGTTTCAAAGCGGGTACCGGAATATCAACCGGTTGTCCATCGACTACGCCTGTCGGCCTCGCCTTAGGTCCCGACTTACCCTGGGCAGATCAGCTTGACCCAGGAACCCTTAGTCAATCGGCGCAAGAGTTTCCCACTCTTGTATCGCTACTCATGCCTGCATTCTCACTCGTGAACCGTCCACAACTCGTTTCCACGGCTGCTTCACCCGGCACACGACGCTCCCCTACCCATCACAGCGGGCGTTGGCCCTCATGCTGCAATGACACGACTTCGGCGGTGTGCTTGAGCCCCGCTACATTGTCGGCGCGGAATCACTTGACCAGTGAGCTATTACGCACTCTTTCAAGGGTGGCTGCTTCTAAGCCAACCTCCTGGTTGTCTCTGCGACTCCACATCCTTTCCCACTTAGCACACGCTTAGGGGCCTTAGTCGATGCTCTGGGCTGTTTCCCTCTCGACCATGGAGCTTATCCCCCACAGTCTCACTGCCGCGCTCTCACTTACCGGCATTCGGAGTTTGGCTAAGGTCAGTAACCCGGTAGGGCCCATCGCCTATCCAGTGCTCTACCTCCGGCAAGAAACACACGACGCTGCACCTAAATGCATTTCGGGGAGAACCAGCTATCACGGAGTTTGATTGGCCTTTCACCCCTAACCACAGGTCATCCCCCAGGTTTTCAACCCTGGTGGGTTCGGTCCTCCACGAAGTCTTACCTCCGCTTCAACCTGCCCATGGCTAGATCACTCCGCTTCGGGTCTTGGGCACGCTACTCAACGCCCTATTCGGACTCGCTTTCGCTACGGCTACCCCACACGGGTTAACCTCGCAACATACCGCAAACTCGCAGGCTCATTCTTCAAAAGGCACGCAGTCACGACTGTATGTGCAAGCACATACAGCGACGCTCCCACGGCTTGTAGGCAAACGGTTTCAGGTACTATTTCACTCCGCTCCCGCGGTACTTTTCACCATTCCCTCACGGTACTATCCGCTATCGGTCACCAGGGAATATTTAGGCTTAACGGGTGGTCCCGCCAGATTCACACGGGATTTCTCGGGCCCCGTGCTACTTGGGTGTCTCTTAAACGAGCCGCTGATGTTTCAGCTACGGGGGTCTTACCCTCTACGCCGGACCTTTCGCATGTCCTTCGCCTACATCAACGGTTTCTGACTCGTCCCACAGCCGGCAGACTGTAGAAAAGAGATCCCACAACCCCAACCACGCAACCCCTGCCGGGTATCACACGTGACTGGTTTGGCCTCATCCGGTTTCGCTC
>NZ_JRKI01000045.1 GCF_000935125.1 Streptomyces natalensis ATCC 27448
GGGCTCGGGCTCGGGGGGCGCGGCGGAGGGTGGGGCGGGCTCGGGCTCCGGGGGCGGTTCGGGGACGGAAGACGGAGGCGGGGCAGGGGCGGGCGACGAGGACGGCGGCGTGGGGCCCGGTGCCCGCAGCCCGGGCGGGGTGAGGGTCCGTAGCGCCGAAGCCACCCGCTCGTCCAGGCTGTCCCCCGCCGTGCACGCCCCGGCGTCAAGGACCGCCCCGGCGTCCGCCCCCTCCTCTCCGACCCCTCCGTCCCCTCCCTCCCCGTACAACTGCCGCCACCACCTGTCCTCCTGGCCGCGCCGTGCCCCCTGGTCGGTCATGGCCCGTATTGTCCCGGGCGGGGCGCCGTGGAAACAGGGCGCGCGGGCGGGTTCCGGACGG
Organism: Streptomyces natalensis ATCC 27448; assembly: GCF_000935125.1. Taxonomy (GTDB): domain Bacteria; phylum Actinomycetota; class Actinomycetes; order Streptomycetales; family Streptomycetaceae; genus Streptomyces; species Streptomyces natalensis. The sequence goes on from NZ_JRKI01000045.1 coordinate 383, forward strand.
TCCGGAGGCGTTCGCCGGAGCGCGCGTCCGGGCGGCTTCCGGCAGGCTTGGGCCATGAACGAGCGCAGCGCGGGGGCCTCCCCGGCCGTAGCCCCCCGGCCAACGCTGGGAGGTGCCCCCAGGGGGAGCGCCGTCACATGAGTGTGTGGCAGCTGGTCGCCGTCGGCCTGGTCCTGCTGCTCGGACTGGTCGGGGTGCTGGTCCCCGGTGTTCCCGGCCCGCCGATCGTCTGGGCCGGTGTGCTGTGGTGGGCGATGACGGCACAGACCCGCACCGCCTGGACGGTACTGATCGCCGCCACCCTCGTCCTGCTCCTCAACCAGGCCCTCAAATGGCTGCTCCCGGCCCGCAGTCTGCACACCGTCGGCACGCCGTACCGCATCCTGTTCCTGGCCGGGACGGCCGGCATCGTCGGCTTCTTCCTCCTCCCGGTCGTCGGCGCCCCGCTCGGTGCGGTCGGCGGCCTCTACGTCCTCGAACGCCTCCGGCTCGGCAGCCACGGCGACGCCTGGGCCTCCACCCGTACGGTCATGCGGGCGGTCGGCCTGAGTGTGCTGGCCGAACTGTTCGCGTGTCTGCTCGTGGTGGGGGCGTGGGTGGGCGCGGTCATCGCGGGCTGAGCCGAGCCGCCGCGCCGTCCGTGTGCCGTACGGCCCCCGGGATGTCGCCCTGCGGCCGTATCCCGGCACGCCACAGATGGTGCAGCGCATACGCTCCCCAGGGCCGCCAGGCGTCCGCCACGCCGGCCGCCACGTCCGGGTCGCCCATCCCCCGCATCCGGATGTACGCGGCGGCCCGCGGCCCGACGCCGGGGAGCGCGGCCAGCGCCCGTTCGGCGGCGGTCCGGTCGGCGCCCGCGTCCAGGACCAGCGTCCCGTCGGCGAGCACGGTGCACAGCGCCCGCACCGGCTCCGGGACGTCCGCACCGGCCAGCTCGGCGGGCGCCGGGAAGACATGGGCGAGCCCGCCGTCCGGCGTGTCCAGCGGCTTTCCGTACGCCCGTACCAGCCCGGCGGCGCGCTCCGGCGGCCCACCGAGCACCGTGCGCACGGCCAGCTCCTCCGGATCCGCGGCCCCCGGGGAGCGCAGTCCGGGGCACTGCGCCACCAGGCGCGCAAGCAGCGGATCGGCGCCCAGCCGCTCGGCGACGGCGTAGGGGTCCGCGTCCAGGTCGAAGAGGCGGCGCAGTCGCTGTACGGCCGTCGACAGGTCCCGCAGATCGGTCAGCCGCAGTCGGCACTCCAGCCAGCCGCCGTCCCCGCCCCGGTCGGCCGGGCACACCAGCCCCGCGGGCGAGATGCGCCGCATACGGGCGCCACCGCACTCGTCGACCTCGGCGATCGCGGTGCCGTGGGCGAGCCGCAGCGTACGGCGGTAGGTGCGGCCGCCGCGCGGTCCCGGTACCTCCTCGACGCCGGGCACCGCCCGTACGGCCAGGAAGTCGAACATCTCGGCCTCGGCGCACGGGCCCCGGTAGGCCAGCCGCAGCGGGATCCCGCCGGCCGCGTTGCGCGCAGCGCCATCGGCCGCATGGCGCGCAGCGCCGCGGGTCGCGGTGCGGGCGGTGCCGCGGGATGCCGCCGCCCGCAGTTCGCTCGGTGTGCCGGCGTAGATCTCCCGCATGGTCTCGTTGAACTGCCGGATGCTGGCGAACCCGGCGGCGAACGCCGGCTCGGTGACCGGCAGCTCGGTGGTCTGCAACAGGACCCGCGCGGTCTGCACACCACCTCGTACCGGGTCTCGTCATCCATCGTTGTCCATCGTTCTCGACGCCACGGGCCCAGTGTGCGCCGTACGCGTCCGCATCACTGGCGGGATACGGACGCGACACTGAACGGCGCGGGCTGCTCCGCTACTTGGTTACTCCCTCACTCCCCACCGCCCCCGCCCCTCTTCCGCTCCATCATGTGCCGCCCGAGGGCCTGCTTCTGCTTCCAGTCCCGCCGCAGCACGGCCCGCGCCCGGGCGTCCGTCTTGGCCACGATGCGCAGATTCTCGCGCTGGAGCTTGCGGTAACTCTCCAGCCGGCGCGGGGACAACGCGCCGCTGTCGACGGCCTCCATGACCGCGCAGCCGGGCTCCGCCCCATGCGCACAGTCGGCGAACCGGCACCGCTCGGCCAGCGCCTCCACATCCGAGAACGTCCGCGCCAGCCCTTCCTCGGCGTCCCACATCCCCACGCCCCGCAGACCGGGCGTATCGATCAGCACGCCGCCGCCCGGCAGCACCAGCAGATCCCGTGTGGTCGTGGTGTGCCGCCCCTTGCCGTCCCGGTCGCGAATCGCCCGTACGTCCTGGACGTCGGCCCCGACCAACGCATTGGCCAGTGTGGACTTGCCCGCGCCGGACCGCCCGAGCAACACCGACGTACCCCCCGCGACGACCGCGGCCAGCACCTCGACCCCCTCCCCGGCGGCCGCACTGACCGCCAGCACCTGCACACCGGGAGCCGCGTCGGCCACATCCGCGACCAGATGCCCGAGCCCCGCCGGATCCGCCACCAGGTCCGATTTGGTCAGCACCACCACCGGCTGGGCGCCGCTCTCCCAGCCCAGCGAGACGAAGCGCTCGATACGCCCCAGGTCCAGCGCCTCCGCCAGCGATACCGCGATCACCGCATGATCGACGTTCGCCGCGAGAATCTGTCCCTCGGACCGCTTGGACGACGTGGACCGCACCATCGCCGTACGCCGCGGCAGCAACGCCCGTACGACACCGTCGAGATGGTCGCCCACGCGGCCGTTCTCGACGTCGATGACGGCCCAGTCACCGGTGCACGGCACCCGCATCGGGTCACTGGTCGCCACCAGCGCGGTGTCCGCCAGTGCGGTCCGGACACCGTCGCCTTCGGCCACGACCGCATCCACCCGCCCGCGGTCCACGCGGACGATACGGCCGGGCACGAACCCCTGCCCGGCAAAGGGGGTGAAGCTCTCCGCGAACCCGTCGTCCCAGCCATAGGCGGTCAGCGGGTGCGCAGCAGCAGAGATATTGGCGTTGAACAACGCAAGGGCCCTTCGAGAAGGAGCGGCCCCGGCTGCGCGCGCCATGCGCGGCACACTGAAGGAAAGTCGAGTCAGCCGGAGACCACGGGAATGGAATTGATGATCTTCTGGATGCGGGCAGCGCCCATCGCCATGACAGTCATCAGTACTCACCTCCCGGATTGCTCAACAGCAGACGAAGACGGCGTACGACCGCCGTCCCCAATGACAACGACCCTAGACCGGCCTCGCGCTGCGGCGCCAATGATTTTCCGCGCCGGCTAGTCCAGCGCTGCCCGGCAAGCGGACACCAGCCTCTGGCCGTCCGAGTCGGTCAGCCCGGCGTTGAGTGACAGCCGCACCATGGAGCGCCGCCGCACCGTCGCAGGAGGGCAGAACACCGAACCGAACACCCCATGCCGCTCCAGTTCGTCACGCAGCTTCATGACCTCCCGCTCCCCGCCCGCTTCGACGGCGATGATCTGGCTGCGTGAACCACGGAGGTTCAGCCCCGCGTCCGTCAGCCCGTCGCGCACCAGAGCCGAGACCGCGTGCAGCTGATCACGCCGCCACTGCTCGCCCCGTACGACATCGAGGGCTGCGGCGAGCCCGGCCACGTCGTGGGGCAGCAGGGTGGAGCTGAAAATCGCGGGGTACGAGGCCATCTTGAAGTAACGCGTGAATTCCGGCTCGCCGGAAGCGATGAATCCGGCCCGTCCGGCAAACGCCTTGGAAAGGCTCGCGGTGATGAAGTGCACCCGGTCGGAGATACGGAGTTCCGCCGTCATTCCCGCGCCTCGCGGACCGCAGGTGCCCAATGAGTGCGATTCGTCGACCACCAGAACGCAGTCGTCGGCAGACGCGATTCCCGCCACCTCGGCGAGCGGGCAGACACTGCCGTCGGTGCTGTAGATCGAGTCGACCAGGATCACCCCACGGCCGTATCGGGCGATCATCCGTGCCAGGTGGTCCGGATCGTTGTGGCGGAAGGGGTGCAGCGGAGCCTTTGCCGAACGGGCCCCGGACCACAGGGACATATGGGCGAGCATGTCGATGTAGACGGGGGTGTCCGGCCCCGCGATCGTCTGGAGCAGTCCGGTGTTGGCCGCCCAGCCCGACTGGCACAGGATTCCGGCCCGATAGCCCACATGGCCGGCCAAGCTCTGTTCGAGCGCCAGCTGCGGATCACCGTCGTCCAGCAGCGTGCCCGACATCAAGGTGGTGTTACCGCACGCTGTCAGGGCTTGCGTCATCGCTCCGGTGATCCGCGGGTCGCGCGCCAGTGCCAGGTAGTCGTTACTCATCACGCGCAGCGCGTCCGCACCCGGCACCGCCCCGGCGAAAATCCATCTGCCGTCCCATGTGTCCCGCACCCGGGCCGAAGAGAAATGCTCCATGCGTTCCCGGAATCCAGCCGGAAGCCGAGGATTTTCGCTCATTCTTTCCCTTTGTCAACTAGCCAGAGAGTCGTTCCGCCGTCCGGACGATGAGATACACGCCCCACACGCGGCATCATTCTTCCCGGCGCGCTCTTCAACAGCGCCCAGCCGACGGTGGATTCGACCTTCGAGGTGAGATGCATGACAACAGTTGACGGAGTTCTGGACCGAAAGTTGGACCGGGTGTACGCGATGCTCGCCGCCGACCGTGAAGGCGGGATCGTCGAGAGCGAAGTGCTGTCTCTGGCCGACAATTTGGGTGCCGCCTTCGGCCTGCCCACGGACGCTCCCAAGGTCAGCCGACTTCGGTCCGCCTTGGCGGAGCTCTGGCAAGCGGACGTGCGGCACATGGACACCGACGGCAACGGCCTTGTGGACCGCGAGGAGTTCATCGTCGGCATGCGCCGCTCGGCCGCCCACGACCAGGAGAGCTACCTTCGGCGGCTCGGCGCAATGGTCGACGCATGGATGAGCATTTGCGACGCCGACGACAACGGCGTCATCGACCAGCAGGAGTTCACCACCATGTACGCCCGCACCCTGGGCGCTTCTCCTGCCGACCTCGCAGTGGCCTTCGCCAAACTGGACCTGGACGGTAACGGCACGCTCGACAGCCAGGAAATCCGCAAGGCCACCGAGGAGTACTACACAAGCGAGGACCCCGAGGCTCCGGGCAACTGGCTCTTCGGCCCCTTCTGATCGGACTCAAGGTCCTTGCGCCACCACTCCCGGCCGCTCCGGCTCCTGGCCCGCTTGCCCGGGACGGATCCGAGGGCGCTTCCCTCGGCAGGGAACAGCGGATCCACCGGGGACTCCGTCCTGACCTCGCAGCAGGCGACGGAGACGGGAAGAATTCGCCGGAGCCCCCCTCCCCCGGCCGGGCCGTCGCTTCCCGTCTCCGTTCCATGGGGCTAGACCTGCGGGGGGAGGGTGAGCCAGAGGGCCTCGGTGCGCGCGCACAGCTCACCGTCGCGGGTGGCTATCGCGCTTCCCACCATGTGCTTGCGGCCCGATTTCGAGATGACCCAGCCGAAGGTGACATGGTCCTCGCCCAGGACGACGGGCTTGGTGACGGTCGTGGCCATGTAGGCGGTCACCGTCTCGTGCGGTGCGTCGCTGAACAGTCGGCAGGCCCAGCCGCCGGGACAGTCCAGTGCCCCCCATACCTGTTCGGCGGCCAACGTCGCACCGCCCTGGCCGAGTTCGGGATCCGGCGTCCAGGGGGCGACCACCATGCGTCGCTCGGGAAGCTGCGAGAAGTTCTGCCGCAGCCCCTGGCCCGGCGCCCGGTCTCCGCCGCATCCGTAGCAGTCGCGGGTGGTGAACGGGGAGTCCGTCAGGGGATGCCGCTTCGCGGCCGCGACCGCGTCGTCCCAGGAGGGAACGGACGGCGGCAGGGCCACCTCGTCGCATTCCTGGGCCGTGAGAAACACCCCCTCCGCATCGGCCAGTTCGTACCCCTTGTCCTCGGTGCTGCGCAGGGGCACGGGAGAACCTAGCGGCATCGGCCGGCGGAAACTCACTTTCACCGAAGCGGCGGAAAGATTCCGCGAGAGGATCCCTGCCGCATAGCCGCCGAACCCCACGCCCGGAAAACCGTAGACGTGCGGGGGTATCACCACTTCCACCGAATCCTGCGGTCGGTCGTGCGCCACTGGTTGACTCCTTATGTCGCTGTGCCTCGTGTTCGCTGACGTGCTGGGAGCATGCCGGAAGTTCCGGGGCCAGCGGCCGAAAACGCGCTCAACATAAGTGCGCGGAGCGCGTAAAGGCAGGGACGACCGACGGCACTCATGGGGAGATGAGCACAACTCATCGCGGTTGACCGGCAGTTCGGCACATGGTCGGCTGAACTCCGCCCGGCATGGGGACGAGGGACAGCCCCCTCGCCCGTGCCGCCGGGTCCTGCCGGTCGGCCCCCCGGAACATCCTGGCTGCCGCCGTCGAGGGCTCCCAGGTGGACTTCGCCACCGCGCAGACCATCGAGGCGCGCCCGCATGGACCGGCGGTGTCCTCCAGTACGTCAACGGATACCAGGGTGGGCCAGGGTCGGAGGACCGCGTCGGGCTCCCCGGCTTCGTGGCACGGGCACGCGCGCTCGCCGCCACCTACGGCGAACGGTTCACGCCGCCCGCCCTGCTGGTCGAGAAGGCCGAGAAGGGCGAGCGGTTCGGAGACGGCTGACGTAGCGCGCTTCGGTACGTCGGGGTCATGTGCCGGGTCGGACGCCGGGTCATGCGCCGGGTCAGACGAAGATCACCACCAGCGCGATCAGTACCAGTACGGCGATCACCACGACGAAGGCCCCCACCACACAGCCGGGATGGTCCGTCAGCCCACCGAATCGGGACGGGAAGGCGGGGGGTTGTGGTGGCATGGCCAGGGACTCCGAGGGAGCGAGGGGCACCGGGTCGGCGTGGGCCGGCCGGGGAGCGGCGGGTGGCTCGGCGTCTCTCCGGCTGATGACGTCGCGCAGAATCTGCTGCCACAGGGCGGGCGGGAAGTCCGGGGCCCGGCCGTTGCGGGGCGCGATCACGCTCTCCCGGAGCCACTCGCTCGCGGCGGGGCGGCGGTCCAGGCACATGCGGTGCAACAGCTCCTGCACCTCGCGCAGATGGCGTTCGTGACCGGCCACCGGGGCGACGGCCCAGCCGAAGAGGTCGGCCGCCCGACCGGCCGGGGCCGTCCTCGAAGCGAGCCCCGCGCCCTGCCCGTTCAGGGTGAAGTACTGGCCGTTGCGGAGCACCTCCGTGCACAGCTCATGCCGCATGGCCATCGGGCGCACCTCCACGCGGCGCTCGTCCCCGAGCTCGTCCAGCAGCAGTTCCTCGGAGTCCGGCGACAGCTCGCGGGAGCGCAACTCGTCCAGGAGCAGATCGTCGGACAGTGCCCGCAGGCGCTCCGCCAGCCGCCTGCGCTGCGTGAGGTCCCCGCGCCGGTACAGGCACAGGTCCCCGTGGAGTGCGCGTGCGTCGTGGGGCGCCGCCGCGGGATGGCCGGCGTCGGGCGCCGGTCCCCAGGTGGGGGACGAGTGCGGGGAGCGCGGAGGTGTCAGGGACGGCTCGGGCGCGGGTGGCGCCGGGGGCGGAGACGGCGGTACGGGCGCAGACGGCGGTACGGGCGCAGACGGCGGTACGGGCGCAGACGGCGGTACGGGCGCGGCCATCGGCGCGGGAGAGGCCGGCTCGGGTGGGGGCGTGGTCCGCCGGTCCGTGAGCGGGACGGCCGTGGGCGGGGCGGCCACCGGCGGGGCGGCTGGGGGCTGGGCCCGCTGCGGCTCCGGATCCGGAAGGCGAGGCAGGCCCAGCTGCGGCTCCGGATCCGAAAGGCGGGGCGGGCCCGACTGCGGCTCCGGATCCGAAAGGCGAGGCGGGCCCGACTGCGGCTCCGGATCCGAAAGGCGGGACAGGCCCGACTGCGGCTCCGGATCCGGAAGGCGGGGCGGGGAGGCCACCGGGGCGGTGCCGGCCCGGCGGTCGGCGTCCAGGATCTCCTTGAGCAGAGTCCGCCGCCGCGCCCAGTCCAGCCCCGCCCCGCCCCTGAGCCGCTCGACCAGCTGCGGCACACCGGGGTCGTCCTCCGGGTGCGCCAGCAGGTGTTCGACCAGCAGGTTCGCGGCCCGGTGCTCGAACTGCGGCTGGGCCGGCCGGCGGACCATGACCCGGGCCAGCGGGCTCGGCCCGCCCGCGTCCGGTTCCCAGCGCGGTACGCACATCAGCCGCAGCGGATGGGTGTCGACCGTGTCGTACGTGGCGAACGTCCACTCGTGCCCCAGCCAGGAGCCGAAGAGCAGGAACAGGCCCAGGTAGACCAGCGGTGCGGGGTCCCGGCCCGGCCGGCCGGACGGCTCGTCCTCGTCCTCGTCCATGAGCAGCGATATCCGCCGGGACGGATCGCGCAGCCACTCCGCGGTGACCAGGATCAGCGGGTGCTGGACCGTCGGCAGCCGCTCCGCCATCTCCGGCAGCCACCGGCGGGCCAGCGCGTCGAGCTCCGCGCACTGCACCGGCCGCAGTTCCCCGGTGGCCTCCTCGGCGGACTCCCTGTACCCCCAGCCGCCGTACGCGAGTCCGAGGCACTGGCGGGTCTTCAGGGTCCCCGCTTCGCCGATCAGGACGTGGCTGACCGTGCTGGGGCGGCCGCCCCGGTCGGTGGTCGGCCAGCGCTGGACGAGCATCACCTCACCGTCGCGGGAGACCGTGCGCACCACGCTCGGCCGGGGGGCGGCCGCACCGGACACCCACAGCAACGGCCCCAGTTCCCGGCCCAGTTCCTCGGCGCGCTCGGCCGCGCAGGAGTGGGCGACGGCCTTCATGCCGGTGCCCTGGCGGCCCTGGTTGCCGTCCCAGCGGAAGACCACCTGGTGCACCTCGTCCATGGGTCCGCCGGTGTCGACCGGCGGCCGGTGGAACGGTCTGCGCTCCTGGAAGTCCCTCATGTCGCTTCCCCTCCCCCGGATCCCCCGGGTCCCACGGCGAACGCCTCGGCGCCGCCCGGCACTTCGATCAGCCCGTGCATGGCCAGCAGCGACAGCAGCGGCTCCAGTACGCGCCGGGGCCCCGCGCCGGCCGGATAGCGGCCGTGGTCCTCCTGGCCGCCGGTGGCCGATGCGATGTGCAGGGTGCAGCGGCGGATCGCGTCGAAGGGGCGCAGCCACGCCTGGCCCGCGTGCCGGCGCAGCAGCCCGTAGACGTCCCGGCTCTCCGCGCGCACCCGCGCGGGGTCGAGCGAGGCGGGCGGCGCCTCGCCCAGCCACCGGTCGACGGGCGGCTGGAACCGCAGCAGGTCGGCCTTGCCGAGCACCATCGCGGCCGCCACCTCCAGATACGGCCCGGACTTGGGCAGCCGGTCCAGGACCGTGCCGAAGGCCAGATCGCCGTCCCGGTTCACCTCCAGGCCCCAGCGTTCCCGGGCGTGGTCCAGCTGTGGCAGCGGCAGCGCCAGCGCCGGGTCGACGACGAAGACCATGGCGTCGACGCCGAGCAGGAAGCGCAGCGCCGCATCGGTCCGTACGAGGTCCTCGCCGCCGAGGTCGAAGAAGGCGACCGGCCGGGTCTGCCCGCGGGCGTCGGTGAGCAGAAGGGACTCCACGAAGCGCGCGAAGCCGTCCAGGCCGAGGCCACCGGTGTGGTCCAGCACCCTGCCGTTGCGCAGCGGCTGCACGCGTTCCCGTACGAACCGCGCGTGCTGCTCCGGGTTGACGGACTGCCACTTCAGGCCGAACGGCTCCAGACCGCCGTCGGTGATCTCGGCGATCATCTGGGTCAGCAGATGGCTCTTGCCGGTGGAGGACTGGCCGACCATCGCGACCGTCAGCGGACGGCCGTAGGTGAGGTAGGGCACCGGGATGAAGTGCTCGGGGAAGTCCGGGTCCGCGGTGCACTTCTGGACGGCGGAGCGCATGACGTCCTGGCGCCGCAGGGCGTTGCCCAGGCCCGAGACGTCCAGCGGCTGGTACTGCATCTTGCTGTCGGTGACGAACAGCGAGGTGAGGTCGAGCTGGAGGGGCTCCAGGCAGTACGGGCAGAGCGTCTCGGCGTTGCCCCGCTTCTGGCCCGCCCCGGTATCGCCGGGCGGCTCGGCGGCGGCCGCCTTCCGCTTGAGGCGCAGCGCGTTCTCGTACGCCTTGTGGTGCGGGCGTGTGTCGTCGGCGGCGGGGGTGAGTGTGAGGCGTTCGGCGGCGCCCGGAGCCAACAGGTCGAGCAGCCGGGCGGGCGTCGGCCGGTCGGCCGCGAGCGGGGCGAACGCGCCCGGCAGCGTCCCGGCGAGCACCCGGTGCCCGGCCAGGTCGGCGGGCGCCCGGTCGGCGGGGCCGGGCCGGCCGGTCACCAGCTGGTAGAGCACCTGGGCGGCGCTCCACACCGCGTCCCGGGAGTCGACCAGGCCCTCGCCCCGGCGCTGTTCGGGCGAGCAGTAGGGCGCCCGGCCCCACCGGACCCTCGGCCGTCCGGCGCGGGCCACCCCCTCCAGCCCCCACAGCTGGACCGAGGTCCCGTCCCAGAGCACGGTGGCGGGCGAGATACCGCGCAGGACCAGGCCCTGGCCGTCCAGCACGCTCAGCGCCAGCAGCAGATCGCGGGCGAAGACCCGCTGATCGCTCGCGGACATCACATGGGTGCGCGCGGCGGCGGTGCCGCGGGGCGCGGCGTAGAGCAGGAACGGCTCGGCGGCGTCGAGTTCGTAGCCGATGATCTCCGGGAAGAGCGCGGCGAACTCCGTGTCGTCGAGCACCCGGTGCAGATGCAGGGCGGTGCCCGCCTCCGCGTCCAGCAGGGCGCGCGCCGCGGGGTTCGCCGCGTCGGCGGCGGTCAGCCGCACCTGGACGAACTGCTGCCCCTCGTCGTCGAGCAGGCCGTTGCGGATCCGCTGGGGCAGCAGCGGATCGCGGCGGGATTCGCGGCCCAGGCGGACCGGGGCGGTGCGGCGCCGTCCCGAGGGGGCGGTGAAGGCGAGCGTGGTCCGCTGCGCGCTGCCCGGCTCGGCCACGTCGGAATGCGAGGTGCTGGTCACCAGCGGTCGCCGTCCCTTCGCTCGTACGCGTCCACGGGGTCGGGGCTCTGGCGGGGCCGGACGGTGTCCACCACGCCCATGCGCAGTGGGGTGAGCCGGATCAGCCCGGCGTAGCGCCCCGACGCCGTCCACAGCGCCTCGTGCGGCTGGCCCGACCCGCTGGTCCGCCAGGCTTTTTCGACCTCGCCGCGCACGGCTTCGGGGGCGAATCTGAGCCACACCGCCGCCGCCGGATCGCGGTTGAGCAGCGTGCCCTGCTCGGGTGAGGACAGCTGCACCACGGCCTGCCGGTCGGCCTCCGCGCCGACGAGTTCGGCCACCCGCTGCGGGTCGGTGCCCAGCAGGCTCGCCGAGGTGGCGCGGGTGCGGTGGGCGGCGGCGAACGGGGGCGGGGCGAGCACCCCGTTGCGCTGGAGGTGCAGGCGGGCCGTCGAGAGCAGTTCGTGGACCCGTTCCTCGGTGCGCCGGACGGCGTGGGCGCCGGCCTGGCCGCGTTCGACGGCACCCCAGTAGGGCGCCATCGCGACCACGGCGGCGTCCGTCAGATCACCGGCCAGGGTGGCGACCAGCTCCGGTCCGCCCTCGCCGCTTTCGCGGTCCAGCCAGCGCGGGGTCCCGGCGGTGCGGTCCGCCCACGGGTCGGCGGGCCGGGCGGTCTCCTTTTGTTCGGCGGACTCGTCCCAGGAGGGCCCGTCGTCCCAGGCGTAGGCGCCGGCCCAGTCGCCGTCGGCGTCGTCGGAGGCGGGGAGGGACTCCGTCTCCAGGGCCGAGGCGCTGGAGAGCCAGTCGTCCGCGGCGGGCGGCTCGGTGCCGGACGTGCCGGGGACCGTGGGCCGCTCCGGCTCGGGCACCGCCTCGGCGTCCGCGGCGGCGGCGGTCGCCCGCAGCATGCCGGCCACGGACCGGGCGGCGTCGGCGCAGTACAGGCGCTCGTCGGCGGCCCAGTGCTCGCGGACCGCCTCGGCCAGCAGGGCGTCCAGGCCGTCGAGCGCCCGGCGCAGCACGGCCGTTCCGTGGCCCTCGGCCCAGGCGTCGGCCGCCATGCACCACAGACGGCGCGCCGTCTCCGCCGCGGCGCACAGGGCCACCGGCCATGCGGTGCCGCTCAGCCAGAGCGGCGGATCGGTCGCGTAGGCCACCGCCACTCCGGCCACCGCGCCGCCGAGCGCCGCGGCCCAGGGGCCCACGCCCCAGCGGCCCGGCCGTCCCGCGCCACGCAGCCGGGCCGCGCCGAGCGCCGCCAGACCGAAGAACACCAGCGGAACGACCAGCGCCAGGGGCAGAAAGGGGCCCTGCCACAGCGCGCCCAGAAGCCCCGTCAGGGCGGCCACCGGCAGCGCGGCCGCGGGTTGTGGCAGCGGGCCGTCGGCCGCCGCGGACCGCCGGGCCACCGCGTCGGCGGAGTGTTCGGCGAGCCTGGGCAGCAGCGCCGAACCCGGTACCGGCTCCACCCGTCCGGCCAGCCCGGTGAAGCGCTGGGCGACCGCGCGCAGCGCGAGCCCCTGCCCCAGCAGCTTCCCGGCGAACTCCCGCAGGCCCTCGCCGATCCGCTCGCCCACGCCCTCGGCCGAGGGCACCCGCAGGCCGAGGGCCGCGAGCCGGGCCGCCGTCTCGGCGGCCGACGGTACGGTGCCGGAGCCGGAGCCGCTGTGCAGCGCCGTGCCGACGAGGTCCCGGTAGTCGTCCAGCGCCTGGCGCGCCCGGTCGAGGTCCGCCTCGAACGCGATCCGGCGGCCGGGCCGCAGCAGCCCCGGGACGGCCCGCAGTCCGGCGAGCGCGTCCTCGGCCTCCACCAGGGCGTCGGCGCAGGCGCGATACGCGTCCTCGGCCACCCCGGCCGTCTCCCGGTGCCGCACACCGCGGCCGCCCCGGCCGGCCACCAGCCCGCGCAGCGGCTCGGGCAGATCCGCGGCGGACCAGCCGGCCGCCGGCAGATCCGGGCCGAGGGCGGTGTCCTCGCCCGCGAACCGGGTGAGCGCGTCGCGCCAGGCCCGGTCGCGCACCTCCGGCGGCAGGTCCTGCTCCAGCAGCCGCACGCCGGGCGCGGCGACGGCCTCGGGCAGCGACCCGAGGTCGTCGAGCACCCGCAGGAAGACGTCCGGGACCGACAGCAGGTCCACCAGGACCGCCAGTGCCGCCGGGTCGTCGGGTTCGGGCCGCTCCAGCGCCGTGGCGGCGGAGCGCAGATCGCCCGCCCACAGCAGGGCGGTGCCGGAGGCCCGCAGCATCGCGGGCCGCACCAGCCGCCGGTCCGGCTCGTACGCCTCGTCCTGGCCGGCGTACGCTCCGGGCGCGCTGCCCACCAGCAGGACCAGCATCCTGACCTCGCCCAACGCGCGGTAGGAGGCGAGCAGTTCGTACTGCCGCTGGTGGTCGGTCAGCCCGGCCGGGGTGTCGACCACCAGGAACAGCGGGTGGTCGGGTTCCGGCAGTCCGGCCCGGCCCAGCTGCCGGGCGACCTTGGCGCGCAGGGCCGGGGCGGTGTCGAGGGCCGCCGCCCCGCTGCGCAGGTCCAGGTGGACGACGGCGCCGATCTCCTCGGGCGGGATCACTCCGCATCACCGTCCCAGGGGTTGCGGCCCGAGCGGTCGCGGTCGCGGTCGCGGTCACCGTGCGGGCCGGGGTCGCCGGGGTCGTCCCACGGTGCCCACGGCCGGTCGGCGCCGGCGGAATCGGCGGAGTCGGCGTGGCCGTTGACCCGGTCCCGGTCCGCGAGGGGCCGCCGGGCGCCGTCACCGGACGCCTCGCGGTCGCGGTCGCGGTCGCGGTAAGCGTCACCGTGAGCGTCGTTGCGGGCATCGCTGCGGGCGTCGTTGCGGGCATCGCTGCGGATGTCGCTACGGGCGTCGCTGTAGGCACCGTTGTAGCCGTCATCGTCGCCATCGCCATCGCCATCGCCATCGCCGTCGCCGTGCCCGGCCCGCGGCGCGGTGCCCCAGTCGTCTTCCTTCGGCGCGGCCCGCCGGGGCTCCCGCAGCTCCTTGCGCAGGCGCGGCTTCGGCGCGCCGCCGCGTACGTGCTCCAGCAGCGTACGCAGGGTCGGCTGAATGGCGCGCTGGTCCCCGAACTCGGTGTCCAGTGCGGCCGGCAGGGTCTCGGCCCAGAACTCCCACAGCGGCCGCACCCAGCCCTCGACCCGCTCGCCGCCGCGCTCGCGGCGCTCCTCCAGCAGCTCCAGCTGGCGCGGGGCGATCTTCTCGACCAGCTCGACGAAGAGCGGATGCGGATCGCTGCCGCTCCTGGCGAGCCCCACCGGCTGAGTCCCCATCAGTTCGCGGCAGTAGTCCTCGACGATCCGCTCGTCGTCGAGGACCGTCCAGCGTTCGTACGAGCGCAGCAGCTCCGCCCAGCTGGAGACGCCGCCGGGGAAGTCGCCCAGCCGCAGCCGGACGCCGGGCACGTTCTCGCCCGTCTCGGGGAACAGCCGCAGCCGCACCCGGTCGGGCGAGGCGGTGTCGCCGTCCACCACGTCCACCTGGCCGTTCCACATACAGCACAGCAGCCGGTGCAGGATCGCGCGCCGGTCCTCCTCGCAGCTGACCATCCAGCTGTCCCGGAAGCCGAGCCGCTGGCGCCACCGCAGGACGTCCTGGGCCTGCTCGGAGTCCTTCGCCCTGGCCCACTGGCGCAGCACCTTGCGGGCCTCGGGCACCTGGGTGAGGCTCATCTCGCTGCGGAAGAGGACCACGGTGATCGAATCGCTCTCCACCCCCCGGTATTCCACCGAGTTCTTGGCGTCGGAGGGCAGCCGCAGCGCCTTGCCGAGGTACTCCTGCACCTCGTCGACCGCCTGGACGCGCGGGTAGGTGACGAGCACCCGCAGCGGTCCGGTGCCCTCCGGGGTGAAGCCCACCGGCAGCAGCCCGGTCAGCTTGCGGCCGAAGAGGTCGAGCGCTTCCTTGCTGACCTGTTCGGTGGCGTCCGCATCGCCCGCCGCGGCGGCCAGCAGGGTGCTCATGGACGGCAACAGCGGGCGCTCCTCCAGGTGTTCGCCGCTCTCCGCGAACAGTCGGGTGATACGGCCCTCCAGCTGTGCCTTGACGACCGCCACCGCGCTGTCCGGGTTACGGCGGCTCTGCGCATGCACCGAGCGCCAGGTGTCCCCGTCGATCATCTTGAGCAGCAGCGTGGCCTCGTCGTCGTGCTCGCGCAGCCCCTCCCGGCGGATCAGCCGGGTGACCAGGTCCTCGTAGAAGTGGTTGAGGGTGCGCTGCGGCGGCAGCAGGTACGAGATCCCGGTGCGGTCCTCGTAGAGCTCCAGGCCCTTTTGCGCGGAGACCTTGCGTTCCTGGTCGGAATGCTTGCGGAAGCCGTTCACCAGCCTCCCGAGGTCCATCCCGGCCGCATCCGCCTGGGACTGCCAGCGCTGCTGCTGCTCCCGCCACGCCTCGTGCCACACGATCCGGCTGCGCCACTGGTACCAGAGGTCCTGCTGCTGGAGGGCGGCCTGCACGTCGTCGTCGCCCCAGCGGGCCGGGGACATCCCCGCCATCCGGCCCTTGATCCGCGGCGTCTTGGGCGGCTGGTCGCTGATCCCCGGGGGCCGCTGGGGGGCGACGGAGCGGCTGGCGAGCATGCCCAGGAAGCCGAGCCGGGCGATCGCGTCGTCGCTGTCCGGGACGCCGCGCACGACGCGCTCGGCGAGGAAGGGGTCCACGCTCTGGAGGAGCTTGTCGATGGCCGGGCGCGGCGCGAACCGGTCGGCCATGGAGGCGGCCTGACGGTCGGCGAGGGACTGGAGGTCGGTCAGCAGCCGCTGCATGTCCGCTATCCGTTCGCCCAGCGCCTGCTCGATGGCCTTGCTGCCGCGCGGCAGCGGATCGGGCTCCGGTACGGGCAACTGGCGGCGTTCCCAGAGCTCTTCGAGGTGGGAGTCGGCGAACAGCTGCCGGATCAGCGGCACCGCGGACTCCCGCAGCGTGGTGCGCGGCCGCTCCACGAGATCGGTGACCGCCTCCCGCAGCAGCCGGCCGGCCACCAGGTCGGCCAGCTGGTCCATGGGGGCGGTCATGGAGGCCACCAGGCTGGTGGAGACGCCCTGCCGGCCGATGCCGGTGGGCGACATGGCGCTGCGGTGCACCCCGCGGTTGATGAAGCTCGCGGCGAACGTCTGGAAGTCGTCGTCGGCCGCCGTCATCCGGCCCCGGGAGCGGCCGTCGCCCAGCTCGGTGCCGATCAGCGACATCACCAGGGAGACGATGGATCGGCGCAGGTCGTCCTGGCGGATGCCGGCGGTCGGGCTGAAGAGGAACGCGGTGGGCAGAATGCCGGTCCGCAGCCGGATCGGGGTGGTGCCCGGGTAGCGGATGCCGAGCCCGGAGTCATGGTCCAGGTCGCCGATCTCCGCCCCCTCCGTCGGCGCGTTCTGCCCGTCCACCAGCCGGAACAGGTCCACCAGTGCACGTGCCGCGTTGAGGTCCGCCTCCCGTCCGCCGCCGGCCGACGAGGAGAACGAGGACGGCATCACGACCAGCGGATAGATCTTCACCCCGTCGAACCGGCGCATTTTGAACGCCTGGTTGATCAGGTGCAGATAGTCCAGGAAGATCCCGGCGCCGGTGCCGCCGGCCACCGAGAAGGCGACGAACACATCGCAGCCGTTGACCTTGCCGCCGCCGAGTTCGCTCAGCTCACCGGCCGACTTGGCGATGGCGTCGATCGCCTGCAACAGCGGCTCCAGGACCGGGGCGAGGCTGTGCCGGAGCGTGGCGAACAGGGCGGCGCGCCCGACGGTGGGCAGCTGGCCCGCGCCGTTGTGGAGCGGGGTGACCTTGGGCTCGTCGATGCGCGGCGGCAGCCAGTCGGCGACCTCGTCGCGCAGGCTCGCCCGGAGCATCTTGGTCACTTCCGGTGAACTGTCGAAGTTCGGCAGCAGGTTGTGGGTGGCCCGGGAGGTACGGGCGTAGGCGGCCCGCAGCGAGGGGTCCACGTTGAACTGCGGCAGCCGCTGGAGGTCGGATTCGCTGTAGTCCGCGTACACGAACTGGAGGCAGTCGGGGAGCTGGTAGGGAGCGTGGCCGCTCAGATGGCTGAGGGCGACGCCGTCCGGACCGCACAACTCGGCGCGCAGCTTGCGTTCCAGTTCGGCGCCGACCAGGCCGCCGGTGCCGCCCAGGCCGACGAAGAGCATCGGCTGGAAGATTTTCATGGGGTGCCTCCCGCTTGCGGCCGTATCGGCGGCCGGTTCGTCCTCGGTCCGTCTGTGGATTGCCCGCGGCACGGCGGCCGCGGCGCTGTGTGCGGGGCGGGCCGGTGACCGTACCGGCCCGCCCTTCGCCTCACCGGTACGACTCGTAGGCGCTCGCGCCGCCGCCCTCGGGGGCCACGGGCGCGGTGGGGGTCGTGGTGGTCCGGCTCCCGGGCCGGGAGGGCCGTGGGCGGCGGCCCTTGGGGGTGCGGGTCTCCTCGCCGAGCGAGAGGCTCAGCGCATCGGTCAGCGGGGCACTGCCGTGGGCGGGCAGCCGGGTCCGGCCGCCGCCGCGCTTGCGCAGCCACGCGCCGCCCTCGGGGCTGCGCTGGACCGCGTACGGGCCGTGGCTGCGCCGTTCGATGCGCGGGCTGTGGTGCGGTTCGACGACGGCGAACTCGTACCACTGCTTGTGCCCGTGCCCGGCCGGGTGCGTGGCGAGGACGTCGCCCTTTTCGGAGACCAGCTGGAGCACCAGGCCGTACGGGTCGCGGCGGCTGCGGCGCTGCCGCAGCCAGGCGAGGGCCGCCGCGACGGCCGACGCGAGCACCGCGGCGGCGGTCACGAACGCCCACCAGTACTCCTCCCAGACGCCGGGCTCCGGCGTCACCTGCACGCTGAGCGGGGAGCGCACCAGGGGCCGGTCGTGGTCGGTGGTGTCGACGACCGTGACGGTGCCGCCGAGCCGCAGGCCGTCGCCGAGGTGGTCGCCGAAGGCGGTTGCGGGGGCGACGGCGAGCGTCACGTTCCGGGTGCCGGACTCGCCGGGCTTGACGGTGATCTCGGCGGGGCTGATCGAGAGCAGGCCGGGTTGGAGGTCGGCAACGGACAGCCGCAGGGTGTGCGGGCTGTTGCCGGTGTTGTGGACGGCCAGCGTGCCGGCGACCGTGGTGCCCGGGTGGGTCGTCGCCGGGTGCAGGGTGAGCGCGGTGGTGACGGGCAGCACGCCCGGTGCGACCTGGCCGCTCTCGCTGCGGGTGTCGGCGCTCAGCCCGGAGGCGGTCAGCGTGCCGCTCACCTTCAGCGTGCCCTTGGCGCTCTTGGGGATCGTCACGGAACCGGTGAAGGAGCCGTCGCTGCCCTTGGGGTCGGGCCCCTTGCCGTCGTCGGTGAGCCGCAGCATCTGCGGGGCGAAGCCGTCACCAGTCAGTTCGCTGCGGACCCGCAGTCCCGCGTAGTCGGCCGGGTCCTTGATCTCGTAGCCCTCGCGGGTCTGGAGCCGCATGGTGACCGTGGCGCGCTGGCCGGCCTGCGGCGACGGCGGGTCCATGGTGAGGGAGCCGCGCAGTTCGCCCTGCCACAGCACGCTGACCCCGACGGGCAGCGAGCGGTGTCCTTCGGGGGCCTCGGCCTTCACCTTCCAGACGCCGGGCACCGGGTCGGTGATCTTCAGCGCCTCGACGGCGTCATCGGCACCCGCCAGCTCGAACCGCGACTTGTGGTACGTCCCCGAGGTGGGGACCTGGTGGCCGCTCGGGTCGAAGTAGGTGATCGACACCGCGGGGTCGCTCTTGTCGACGACGATGCTGCCCACGGTCGCCAGCGGCGAGATGCCGACCTCCAGTGTCGCGGGCGGCAGTTGGCTGGTGCCCTGGTCGTAGCGCAGGCAGTGCGCGGCGGCGAAGATCTTCTCCAGCACCGGGCCGACGTCCTTGGCGCCCGAGACCTTGTCGGCCTGGGGGCGGGCGGAGGGCAGTTCGACACAGCCCTTCTGGTAGCCGCCGGCGGCCATGTGGTCGAGCTGTGCCTTGTCGGGGGCGGGTCCGAAGCCCAGCGGCCAGATCTGCACCCCGTGCGCGGCGGCGTCCTTGAGCTCCAGGTCCAGCTGCCGCTGCCCCTCGTCCTTGCGGTGCGCGGGGTCGCCGTACTGGGGGCTGCCGGTGACGTCCAGCTCCCCGTCGGTGAGCAGGAACAGCACCCGGGGCGCCGACGGGTCGGTGCCGGTGCTCAGTTCGTGCACACCCTGGCGTATCGCGCTGGGGAAGTCGGTGCCGGTGCCCTCGCCCTTCTTGCGGCTGCGCAGCTTGCCGACGCATCCGCCGATCGACTCGCGCCCGGCCGCATCCAGCGCGGTCCGCCGGCACACCGGGTCCACCGCGTGCTGGTCACCGGATTCGGCGGCGGCGAAGCCGAAGACCGTGACATGGGAGGCCGAGGAGACATCACCCACCGCGATGCGCGCCGCGGCGGCCTTCTCGGCCGTCATGTCCTCGGCCGCAAGGCTGGCCGACTCGTCCACGGCGACCGCGTAGTTGACCGACTTGAAGGCCGGTGCGGACGCCGCCACCGGCACCGGTTCCTGGCCGGCGGGTGCCAGCAGGGATATCAGCACCACGGCGCCGCCCAGCACACGGACCGCACCGCGGCGCGCCCGGCCCCTTCGTTCCCGCCGTCTTCTCCTGACTGTTCCCACGGCCGTCCCCTTATTTCGTCTTGTGCGTTGTGTGCGTTGTGCCGCGCCGTCGCCGACGGCGCGGGCCGGCCACCGGTCAGCGCGTGGTCAGACTCCAGGCCAGTGCCAGCGCCGCCGACGGGGCCAGTGCGCCCACCGCCCAGCGGATGGCCCGGTATTTGGCGGACAGGATCGCGCTGACGTCCACGGCCTGGACGAGCAGCCAGCGGGCCGGATCGCGCCCGGCCTCGGCGACCTCGGCGGACAGCCGCGCCAGATCGTGGGGAGGCAGCAGATCGCCGAAGAACGTCACCCCGTCCTGCGTGCGGATCGTCGTGGTGCGCGGCATCAGCGCCCGGACCAGCGCGGTCACCGCGACCGCCCAGAGCACTCCCGCGACGATCAGCGGAATGTCGGCGGGCCCGCGCCAGTCGGGCGCGCCGTGCCCTCCGATCAGGAAGGCGGGCAGCGCCAGCGCCCCGGAGAGCAGGACCGCCGCCTTCGAGTCGGCCCGGCCGAGGTCCTCCCGGACGGTGTTCAGCAGCCGTTCGGCGATGCGCTCCCCCGTCCGGTCGTGGCCGTGCTGACCCCCGTCCGGCACCGTCACGACCGGATCGGGGGAGGTCGGTGCCCCGCCGTCGGCGGTCATCAGTCCTCCTCCGCCCAGGACCATCCGTCGTCGCGGCTGCGGCTGCGGCGGCGGGGCGGCTCCGGTTCGGCGTCCTCGTCCTCGTGCGACGGGGAGTCCTTGTGCAGCGGGGAGGGGCGCCCGGCCCGGGTGGGCGGTTCGTCGGCCACCCAGTCCGGGACGAACGGCTCGGGCTCGCCCGGCTCCAGCTGCGGGGTGTTCCGGCGCGCGGGCAGCGCGCCGATGGGGCCCTGGACGCTGTGGCGGCCCCGGTTGAGCAGCTGGAGCGCCTGCGTCTCCACGTCGGTGGAGTGGATCTGGCCGCTCTCGACCATGGCGAAGAGCCGGTCGACCCGTTCCTTCTCGTCCGCTCTGCCCTCCTGGCGGATCTTCTCCAGGAACTCCTTGGCAGCCTCGGGTTCGGCCGCCAGCATGTAGCTGAGCTGGTCCAGCTCCCCGCCCTGCAACATCGTCCGGAACGTGTTCTGGTGCACCCGGGTCACCTCCGCCGAGGCGTGTGCATCGCGGATGCCGTCCATGTGATGGATCGTCTTGTCGTCCACCCGCAGGCGGACGTACAGCCGCACCCGCAGGCCGAGGTCGGCGCCCAGGTCGTCCCAGCGCCCGCTGGCGCAGTTGCGGGTGATGGCGCGGTCGGCCTGTTCGGCCTTGGCCACCGGGAACTCCGCACTGACCTCGCGCAGCCGCTCCAGGGTGGGGGCGGTGAGCCGCTTGGCGACATCCGTCACCACCTCCGTCGCGGCCAGATGCGGGTCGCTGACGGTCCAGTGGATGTCCACCTCGGCCTTGAAGAACGTGGTGCCCCCGGCGGCCGGCAGTTCCATGTGGAGCGTCGTCTCGAAGGTGCCGAGCGCGATCTCGCAGACGGTGTGCGGCCGGGCCAACGCCCGTTTGTCGTGGTGCCGGATGCCGGAGACGGTGGCCACGCTGTAGCCGCCGTTCCGGTAGAACAGCACCGAGGCCGTCCGGGCGCTCGTATGCCGGAAGGGGCCCGCCGGCGCGTACTCCCGCAGGAACGGGCCCGCCGGCCCGGTGCCGGCCGCTTCCCCGGCCACCGCCGCGTCCTCGTGCTCAATCATGGCTCTCCTCCTGGTCCCTCTCGCCCGTCCGGTCCCGCTCCCCGACGGCGAGCCACCACAAGGAGCGCGCCTGCGCATCGGGGAGCGGATTGTCCGGATCGTTCATCATGCGGCGCAGCAGCCAGTCCAGCCGCCGGCGGTCGTGCGCTTCGGGCATCAGCACGGGCAGCAGCGCCGCCAGACCCGGCTGCGTCCACGGCGTGCCGTCCTTGCGCACGGCGGAGCGCAGCAGGGCCTCCAGCGCGTCCATCGCCACCTCCTGTGACCGCGCGGTGTTGAGCGCGGTCCACATCAAGTCGGCCATCGGACGCACGAGTTCGGGCCGCGCGGCGGCGAGCGCGAGCGGCAGCGGCCAGTCGCCGCGGTCGCCCGGCGTGGGGGCGGGTTCGTCGTGCAGCACCTCGTCCACATCGGTCACGGCGAGCCGGACGGTGGTCACCAGACCGAGGTCCTGGTACGCCTCGCGCTTGTGGTGGGTCCACTCGGCCATCCGCCGCAGCACCCTCGCACTGTCCGGGAGCGCCAGCAGGCGGACGACGTTGAACGCGGCGACGGCCAGCTGTTCGCCGTCGTCGCGCACCCCGATCCGGGCCAGCGCGTCGAGGGCGTCGTCGGTGGTGGCCGCGGCGTTGCCGTAGCCGAGCGCCATCGCCGCGGTCCAGCGCAGGGACTTGGTCCCGTACCGGCTCCAGTCGTCGACGAGTTTGCGCACCGCCTTGTGGTGCGAGGCGTGGCCGGCGGCCTGGTCGATCGTGGTGGCCGCGAAGATCTTCCGTCGCTGGGTGGACGCCTCGGCGAGCGGGCGGATCAGCTCCGCGTACCCGTGGTCGAAGTCCCGTACGCACAGCTCCCCGGCGGCCACCGCGGCGCGCATCCACACCTGGGGCCGGGGGTCGTCGGCCAGCAGCCGCAGCCAGCGGACGACCGGTGCCCGGACGGGGAAGTGACGGTCCCAGATCTCGGCCAGCACCGCCGACGGCAGCGCGGCACCGCGGTACCAGATCAGCTGGGCGGCCACCTCGGCGCCGGCCACCTCGACCCGGCCGTCGGTCAGTTCGGCCCGCGAGAGCGCCCGGTCGGATTCCGGGTCGTCGCAGAACAGCGGGCGGGCGGGGGTGGTGTCCGGATCGCTCTGTACGGACAGCTCCCAGGTCAGCAGGTGCGCGGCGGCGGCGACGGCGCTGTGCGAGGCCCCGCCCAGTACGGCGAGGGCGATACGGAACGCCACCGGGTGGAACAGGGCCGCCGTCCCGGGCCGCCGTACCGTGCTCCCGTCCGTGGCGGGCGGGGGCACGGCCAGCGCCCGGTCCACGCCGGCGAACCACTCATGGGCCTGTGCCGCGGCGAGGCTGCGGCAGCCGGCCAGCAACTCCTCGTAGGAGACGTCCTCCAGCAGATGCCCGGCCAGCAGCGAGGCCAGCAGCTCGGCCTCGGCGGGGCGCAGGTCCGTCAGCCCGACCGCGTCCCTGACCTCCTTGCGGTCCGCCAGCTCCTCCGCGCGGCTCAGCAGTTCCGCGATCCGCGCACCGCCGTCCGGCGCGCCGGGCCCGGCCGCGGCGGCATGGTCCTCCAGCCGCTCCCGCAGCCGGGTGGTCAGCAACTCCTGGGTGGGCACCGGCGGGCAGAGCATCCCGTACCGCCCGGCCAGCAGCGGGTTCGCCGTCGATCCGACCGTCACGACGATCACCGCGAACGAGGCGCGCTCGTCCAGTGCCGCGGCCAGCCGGTCCAGATCCATCGCGTCCGGCGGCTGCGCACCGGGGGTGGTGAGGGCGAGTTCGAGCAGGTACCCGGTGCCGTGCCGCTTCTCCAGCGAGCCGGCCAGCCCGCGTACCCCGCCGTCCGAGCCGTTCCCGCCGTCCGGATCGACCCGCAGCACCCGGGGGCCGGCGCCGGACTCGGTGCCCTCCTCCGCGGGCGCGGTGACCTCGTCGAGGAGGGACAGCGCGGTGCTGGTGCGTCCGGTGCCGGGGGCGGCGCCGAGCACCAGCAGCCGACGGGCCCGGAGCGCGGTGCGCAGCCGCAGGTACCCCTCCGGCTCCACATGGACCCGGCGCAGCCTGCGCAGTTCCTCGTCGGGCACCGGGCCGCTGCGCAGCCCCGCGGTGGACTGCCGGGCGTCCATCCGCAGATGGATGTCGCCGATATGGGCGCTCTGGATGAACGAGCGGTCGAAGCTGTTCAGGTCGCGGCCGGTGTCGAACAGCATCCGGGTGGAGCGCCGGGCCCGCGAGGCGGCGGCGAGGTCGGTGGGCCCGTCCTCGCTCTCCTCCCCGGCGAGCGGGTCGCGGGTGTGCTCCTTGAACCGCCCCGCGGCGCGCTCCCGTTCGTTCTCCTTCTCCGCCGCCTCGCTGTCGGCGGACTCCCCGCCGCCGTCCCCCTTGCCCTCTTCCGCGCGCTCCTTGCCGTCCCGCTCCTCGCCCCTGGCCTTGTTGCCGGCCTCGGGGGACGGTCCGTCGGACGCCTTGTGCGGTGCGGGGTCGGCGGAGCCGCCCGCCTGCTGTTCGTCGGCCATCTGCCTCAGCCCTTCCGCCGCTCGGCGTCGCCGGTGGTCCGTCCGATGTGTACGGGCTGGTGGTAGACGTTCTCCCGGTGCTGGGACATGTCGCCGTGCACGGTGTAGCGGGCTCCGGAGGCGCCGGGTCCCTCGCCCGCGTCCTCGTCCTCGTCCGAGCCCGCGTCCTCGTCGCCGAACGGGTCGGCGCCCTCGTCCTGCGCACCCCTCCCGGACGTCTCCGGCCCGCCCGACTGCGGCCCGGGATCCTGCGGATGGGATCTCCCGGACGTCTCCGCGGCCGGCGGCGGATCACCGGCGCCGGGATCCGCACCGTCGGGGATCGCCGGCGCGGCCCGGCCGGGCAGGTGGAACCAGGCGGTGACCTCGCCTTCCTTGAGCGCCAGCCGGGCGGACGCATAGCGCGCGGGTTCGATGAACTTGCCGCCGCTGCTGACCACGTCCTCGTACAGCGCCTGGGAGACCACCAGTACGAGGTCGGCCCGCTCGGCGTCCAGCAGCTGCCGGGCGACGGGCGAGTCGGCCAGCCGGCAGGCGAGGTCGACCGCGCGCCCGCAGATGCCCCGGGGGTCGTGCCGGACCGGGCCGACATGCATGCCCACCCGCAGACCCAGCGGTACCCGCAGGGCGCGGTTCTCGTCCCGCAGGTTCTCGTGCACCTCGACCATCCACAGGCCGAGCAGCCGGGTCACCGCGATCCGGCCGGCCACCGACAGCAGCACCCCGTCGCCGCGGTCCTCCATGTGGACGGCGTCCCGCACGACCTTGGCGTGGGCGAGCGCCGCTTCCAGGACCCGGTAGATCCGGGCGCGCATCCGCGGCTTGTCCACGTCGTCGTACTCCCCGGACCGCCGGGCGTCGACGCTGATCACCAACTCGTAGCGCGCTTCGGCGACATCCATCGCGTCGTGGTCCACCTCGTGCCCCCTGTCCTGTTCACTTGCCGTCCCCCCTCAGCTTCGGGCCCGGGACGAAGGCCGTCTGTAGCCGTTTACACACGGCAGGGCGGGGAGTTACCCCTGATGGCCGTCCGCGAGGAGGGCGAGCAGCGTGGGGTCGAGGACCTCCACCATCCGGTTGCCGGTGCGCACGATGTGCTGGGCGCGCAGCAGCCGCAGGGCCTTGGCGACGGCTTCCCGGGTGGCGCCGACGGTGGCGGCCAGCTCGTCCTGGGCCAGGTGGACAACGGTGCCGGTGTGCAACGGGCCCGGCCGGGAAGTGGCGTAGGGGCCGTCGGGCTCGGGCCCGGACAATTCGGCGAGCCGGCTGGCCAGTCGCTGCAACACGGTGAGCGAGGCGAGCGCGGACCGCTCCTGGTCGGCGCTGCGGAGCCGGAAGGTGAGCTGACGGATCACCAGACCGCTGACCCGGGGGTGCAGGGCGAGAAAGCGACGGAATGCGTCGCCGGGTATGAGCTGGGCCTCCACCGGGCCCAGCGCCCGCACGGTGGCGCTGCGCGGATGACTGTCCAACGCGGCCATTTCACCGAGCAGTTCGCCCGGCCCCCGCAGTCCGAGAATCAGCCGGGTGGCACCGCGGTCCGTCGATACGGAGACGGTCGCCCATCCCCGAAGGACGATCAGGACGTGGCTGGACCGGTCGCCCTCCGCCAGAAGATGGGCATCGGCGGCATAGCGCTTACGGATCCCGAGGGCCATCACGCTCTCGTTTTCCTGAGCTGTCAGAGCCCGCGCGAACGCCAGCTCATCGCCGAGCAACCCCATCCCCACTCCCCCCACGGCAGTCAGAACGGCTGATTTTCGTAGGTGTTGATGCTCCCAGAACGGGACTCCAAGTGGCTTGAATCGCGCCACTTTGGACATACCGGTCGGTAGTCAGCGAACTGCCAGCTGGCCCACGTGCACGCCCCGCGCGGTCGACGCCTTATTGCCACTTCATCCCCACCCGCACCAGCTCAGGGGGGCCACCGGGCGACAGGCTTGGCGAAAACTCAGGTTTCCGCCAACGCGGTTCGCGCGGCGTCCGATCAATCGCAACGCAGGCCACACCAAAGGGAGTCGGCCATTCCGCAATGCCCCCGTACCGCCCCAAAACCGGCCACCCCACGGCGCGCCGACGGACCGAGTCCGAAGGGCGAGTCCGAAGGAGGGGGCAGGGGCGGCCGCGGCGGCCGTCACCCCTTGGCGGGGCCCAACTGGACGCAGCGTTCCCCGGGTTGCGGGGCGAGGAGCGCCGCTACTCCGCCGACCTTCAGGCCCTCCAGGTAGCCGGAGTTGAAGGCGTGGTTCATGGCGCACACCAGCTCGGGAGCCTTGGCCGCCAGGGGGTGGAACGGGCAGTTGTGCAGCCGGAGTTGGGTGGGGGGGCGGACCGGTTCGAAGCCGTGGTCGCCGGACACGGCCTCTTCGCCGTCGTCACGGTGGTCCCGGTCCTGCTCACCGCTCTCGGCATCGGCGGCAGCTGACCGATGGCCTGTCCGGTGGCTCGGCGCGGGCCCGCAGCGCCCATCCCTCGGGCCCTGGCCCGGCATCCGCTCAGTAGTCCAGCCGCGGCCACCAGTCGTCGCGGCCCTGCGGGGTGAGGTCGAGCAGGTGCCAGACGGGGGCGAGCAGGTCGATGCCGCGCTGGTCGATGTCGGCGGACAGGCGGGGGTGGGCCGAGTAGAAATGGCGAGGGGTTCCGTCGGGGTCCCGGGTGAAGACGGAGAGGGTCGAGTCCTGCGCGCCGTCCTCGTCCTCGCTGCCGAGGTCGTATTTGAACGTGCTGTCGCCGCAGCTCAGCAGCCTCAGCCGGTGCCAGCCGCGGTCGCGGGCGTGCTGCCGCAGGGCGGGCGGGTCGGCGGCCGCGGCGATGGCGAAGTCGATGTTCCGGACGATGTGGTGGGCGATGCCGTTGTAGCCGTCGATCCACAGGGTGCACATCGGGCAGGGCTCGGTCTGCTTCTTGCCGTACATGAGGTGGTAGACGATCAACGGGCGGTCCGGTGCGGTGAACAGCCCGCTCAGGGAGACCTCGCGGACCGGCTCGTCGCCCGCGTCGAGATCGGCGGGGCCTTCGACGAAGACGTAGTCGTCGACGGCCGGCCCCGGCGGGAGCGCGCGGCGTTGCGCGGCGACGCGTTCGCGGTGACGCATGAGGTCGGTCTCGGCCAGCCGGAGCTCTTCCCGGGCGGCAAGGTAGTCCGCCGATTCGCCGGGCAGTCTGGTGTGCCGCATGGCGTCCTCCTGGGGTGGCGACCCCCCTGACCTCCCAGTCTAGGGCGCGGGGCACCGCCCACTGGAAGAAGATCGTGCGCCTCGCCTTTCCCGGCGGGCACTGACAGGCGAATACCGACACGCGCCGAGGTGGCGTCAGGCGGGCTGCGGGGCGGGCGTCGCCGTGTCGCACCGAGAACGGTGAGCCGCATGGCGCGCCCTCCAAGTGCCACCCCGCGGGCGGGTGGGTGAGTGCTCACTCACCTCGTCCGCCCTTATAGTGAGTGAGCACTCACCCTCGCGTCAAGCCTGTTGGAGCACGCATGGACCAGAAGCCGACCCGCGTCCGTATCGTCGACGCGGCCCACGAGCTCATGCTCGGCATCGGCCTCGCCCGCACCACCACCAAGGAGATCGCGAAGGCGGCCGGCTGCTCCGAAGCGGCGCTCTACAAGCACTTCGCCAACAAGGAAGAGCTCTTCCTGGCGGTACTCAACGAGCGCCTGCCGAAGCTCGGTTCACTCCTCGAACGCCTTCGCTCCGAAGGCGTTCGAGACCCCGACCGCACCGTCGAGCAGAACCTCACGGACATCGCCCACGAAGCAGCGCTCTTCTATGAGCAGACCTTCCCGATGGCCGCGTCCCTGTATGCGGAGCCCCGCCTCAAGCGCCGCCACGACGACACCCTGCGCGAGATGGGCACCGGCCCGCACCGCCCGATCGAGGGCCTGGACGCCTACTTGAGAGCCGAACAGGAGGCAGGCCGCATCAGCTCCCAGGCCGACACGTTCGCCGCCGCCTCCCTCCTCCTGGGCGCCTGCGCCCAACGAGCCTTCGCCTACGACATGTCCCCCGAGGCCAAACCCCCACAGCCGGTGGACGCCTTCGCCGCCCGGATCGCCCGCACCCTGCTCACGGGGATCGCATAAGGTCTCCTTGCTCTGAGCGGTCAGAACGGTCGCGGCCGGCGTCGCGCCCCCGGCGCAGCTGCGGATCGCCCGGTCCGCTTCGGCACCACGAAGCGCAGCCCGTCGACCGAGGCCAGCCCTCTCGCCCCAGAACTTCACGATCGGCTGTTCCCCGGGCCGGGGCACGGTCGTTCGCGGCGCCAGGCGGCGGCGAAAACGGTTTCCCGGCCGCATGCACCGGATGAGAGGTTGGGCCGTCAGGCGCCGGTATACGGAAGGTGAGCGCGTTGAAGATCGCGGTGGACGACCTCTCCGGGCCCGAGATCGCCCGGTTCCTGCGGGAGCACGTCCGGCAGATGCAGTCGGTCACGCCGTTGGAGAGCAAGCACGCCCTCGATCTCGACGCCCTGCGCAGGCCGGACATCACGTTCTGGTCGGTGACGGACGGGGACGCCCTGGTGGGCTGCGGTGCGCTCAAGAGGCTGGACGCGGGGCATGCGGAGCTGAAGTCGATGCGTACGGATCCGGCGCGGAAGCGGAGCGGGATCGCCTCCCTGCTGCTGGAGCACATCATCGTGGAGGCCGGGCGCAGGGGCGTGCGGCGGCTGAGTCTGGAGACCGGCGCGGCCGCGTTCTTTCTGCCGGCCCGGAGGCTGTACGAGAAGTTCGGGTTCCGCGAGTGCGAGCCGTTCGCGGACTACCGGCCCGATCCGAACAGTACGTTCATGACCAGGGTGGTCCGAGTGGTCTGAGCGGTCCGAGTGGTCTGGGCGGTCTGACGCGAGGGGCGCTGCCCCTGCGGGCCGGAACCCGTTCGGCGTAACAGCCGTCGCCCCGCCGGCCACCCCATGGCGCACTGGGAGGAGCAGGGGGAGCAGGCGCGGCGCGGCCGCCGCGCTCCGTCGAAGGAGTGTCGCCATGACCCTCTCGCCTTTTCCGGCCGTCCCCTTGGACATCGAAGACGACCTCGCCGTCCTGCCGTTCGCCGCATTCTCCCGGCAATTCGCCCAGGCCCTGGCGCCGCTCATCCGGTTCACTCTCGGGCCCGCTCTGCGCCGCCACCCGAAGTGGGGGCGGCGAATGCCGTTCGATGTGCTGCCCTACGGCTCGGCGCCGTCCTCCGGGCATGTGTGCCGGCCGGACATTCTCCTGACCGCGCAGGGCCCCAAGGTCTGCGAGATGGATTTCGTTCCGGCCGGACGCGGCTGGCTGCTGGCCGCCCTGCCCAGGGAGTCCGACCGGCTGGCCGTCCTCGAGGAATTCGCCAAGTGGTACGCCGCCCTGGGGGAAGACCGCGTCTATTACGCGACCGGGACGGTGACCCAGAGCAGAGAAGAGACCGGACTTTTCGCCAGGGCCATGCGGGACCTGGTCGGCTTCGATATCCGCGCGGTGAACATCGATACGGACCGTATCGGCACCGACGGGCTGGTGGACCGGCTCTTCTACCGCTCCGAGCTGGCGCAGCCGCTCACCCTCGGCCGTCACCGCGTCATCACCGCGGAGCCCTGGCTGGACTCCAAGATGATTTTTGCCGTACTGCACGACCGGGAAATGACCGCGCTCCTGGAGGAATCCCTGGGCCGGGAGAATCTTTCGTTCCTGCGGCAGACGTGCGTCGAATCGTATCTCGTGGAAGATGTCCGGGAAGGGGCCCGGGAAGATATCCGGACGGCCGACGGCGGCGCCTTTCCCGGTCTCCAGGACCGCGGCGAGTGGGTGATGAAAGCGACCGAGGTCGAGAACTACTGGAGTTGGGGATCGCGCAGCGTGGTGCTGGGCAGGACGCATACCCAGGAACAATGGGATGCGTATCTGAGGGGGACGAGTCCCCATCAGAAAATGCTCGGGCACCGGCCGGTCCTCCAGCGGTTCGCCGAGTCCCTGGACTTCGCGAGCCTGTGGAATGCCGTCATCGACGGTTCCCTGGAGACGTCCGATCCGACGGCTCTGGGAAAGAGCCGCGATCTGACCACTCGTCGGCCCGCCCGTGCACCCGTCGTCGGGCGTCTGGGGATCTCCTTTCTCGTCAGTCATGTCACGGGTGAGGTGGGTGCCTCGCCGCTGGGAAATCTGTGTCTGCGGCAGAATCCGCTGACGCATATGGAGGGGGATGCGCTGTCGATCGCGTTCCGCCCGTCGCCGCGGGCGGCCCGCTGAACCAGCCGTCGGCCCGCCGAGCTTCAGGGCGGTGGCCCGCCCGCTGAGCCTCAGGCCAGCAGCGGCCCGCCCAGCGCCTGCTCCGCCCAGATGATCTTGCCCTCCGGTGTGTACCGCGTGCCCCAGTGCTGGACGAGCTGGGAGACGAGGAACAGGCCGCGGCCGCCTTCGTCCTCGGTGGCGGCGTAGCGCAGGTGGGGGGAGGTGCTGCTGGTGTCGGAGACCTCGCAGATCAGGGTGCGGTCGTACAGGAGGCGGACGCGGATGGGGCCGGTGGCGTAGCGGATGGCGTTGGTGATGAGTTCGCTGAGGACGAGTTCGGCGGTGAAGGCCGCCTCCTCCAGGCCCCAGCGGCTGAGCTGGCGGTTGAGGTCCGCCCGGGCGTCGGCCACGGCCGCCGGGTCGGAGGGGACCTCCCAGTCCGCGATGCGCTCGGGGTCGAGCACGCGGGTGCGGGCGACGAGCAGGGCGATGTCGTCACGCTGACGGACGGGGAGCAGGGCCCCGAAAACGGCCTCGCAGGTCTCGTCGGGGGTGCGGCCGGGGTGCGCCAGGACGGTGGCGAGGGTCCGCAGGCCGGTGTCGATGTCCCGCTCGCGGTCCTCGACGAGGCCGTCGGTGTACAGGACCAGGCTGCTGCCCTCGGGCAGGTGGATGTCCACCGCCTCGAAGGGCAGACCGCCCAGGCCCAGCGGCGGGCCGGCGGGCAGTTCCGGGAACTGCACGGTGCCGTCGGGGTGGACCAGCGCCGGCAGGAGATGTCCGGCGCGGGAGAGGCTGCATCTGCCGTAGGAGGGGTCGTAGATCGCATACAGGCAGGTGGCGCCCGCCAGCACGGCGTCCTGGTTCGCCGTGACCGCCTCCTGGTCGATACGGGTGACCAGCTCGTCCAGGTGGCTGAGCAGTTCATGGGGCGGCAGATCGAGGGTGGAGAAGTTCTGCACCGCCGTACGCAGCCGGCCCATGGTGGCGGCGGCGTGCAGTCCATGGCCGACGACATCGCCGATGACCAGAGCCACCCGGGCACCGGGCAGCGGAATGACGTCGAACCAGTCGCCGCCCACCCCGGTCTGCGCGGGCAGATAGCGGTGGGCGATGTCCACCGCGTTCTGTTCGGGCAGTCCGCGGGGCAGCAGGCTGTGCTGAAGGGTGACGGCCATGGCGTGCTCGCGGGTGTAGCGGCGCGCATTGTCGATGCATACGGCGGCCCGCGCGGCCATCTCCTCGGCCAGGGAGATATCGCCCTCCTCGAAGTGCGGCCGGTCCTGGGCGCGCCAGAAGTTGGCGATGCCCATGAGGACGCCGCGCGCCTGGAGCGGAACGGTGATCAGCGAACGGCAGCCGTACTGCACCACCCGCCGGAAGCGCTCGACGTCCTGGGAGAACAGGTCGGCAGCCTCGGTCAGATCGCTGACGAGGACGGACCGGCCGGTGACGAAACCGGTGGCCATCGGGGTGGTCGCGGGGAAGGTGTGCAGCTCACCGGCCCGGTAGAGGGGGTGGTCGTCGCGGATGCCGGCGAGCGCCACCCGGCGCAGTTCCGGCGCCGCGCGGTACGAGCCCACGGGCGGCTCCGCGCCGATGAGGACGGGTTCGGCGAGGTCGACGGTGACATAGTCGGCGAACCAGACCACGGCGACCTCGGTCAGCTCCTGGGCGGTGCGCTGCACATCGAGGGTGGTGCCGATGGTCATGCTCGCGTCGTACAGCAGCCGCAGCCGGCTCTGGGCGGACTCGGCCTTTCCGGCGAGGGCCAGCAGTTCGGTGGAGTCGCGCAGGGTGGCGACGCTGCCGGGCGGGCCGCCGCGGCGGTCGGTGGGCCGGTTGTTCACCGCCAGCAGCTGGTCGCCCACGGGGAGCACCTCGTCGGTGGCCACCCGGCCCGAGACCAGCAGTTCCGTGATCCGCTCGGAGAGTCCGAGGTCGCCGACGCGGCGCCCCTCGACGTCCGGGGTCAGGCCCAGGAGCCGGCGCGCCTCGTCGTTGGCGAGCAGCACCCGGCCGCTGCCGCTGACGATGATCACGCCCTCGCGTACGGCGTGCAGCACCGCGTCGTGGTGCTCGTACATCCGGGTCATCTCCGCCGGGCCGAGCCCATGGGTCTGGCGCCGCAGCCGGCTGCTCGCCAGCGCCGTACCGGCCGTGGCGAGGGCCAGCCCGGCCGCACCGGCGCCGAGGACGACCGGCAGCTGGCGGTCGATCGCGCTGCTGACCCGGCGGACCTTCAGACCGGAGGACACCATGCCCACGACCCTGCCCCTGGCGTCCATGACCGGGACGACGGCCTGCACCTCGTGGCCGAGGGGGCCCTGGACGGTTTCCAGGGTGATGCGGCCGGCGAGCGAGGGCTTGATGGTGCCGACGAAATGCTTGCCGATCTTGCTCGGCAGGGGGTGCGTGAAGCGGATGCCGTCGCGGTTCATGACGACGATGAAGTCGACGCCGCCCCGCTTGCGGGCCGCCTCGGTCAGCGGCTGGAGCACCTTGGAGGGGTGGGGGCCCTGCATGGTCGCCACCAGACCGGGGCTGTGCGCGAAGGCTTCGGCGGCGGCGAGCGAACGGCCGCGCGCTCCCTCGAACCGGTCGGTGCGGGACTGGATCAGCAAGGTGGTCACCGCGGCCACGATGAGGAGCAGGACCACCGTGATCTGGAGGACGAACATCTGTCCGGCCACGCTGCGGATGCTCAGCGCGGAGCGCACGCGCCGCGCCGAGGGCGTCGGCGAGCCGTCCCGCCGCTCCTTCCGGTCGCCGCGGCCCGGGCGCCGACCGGTGACCCAGCGCCCCGAGGGTGGCCACGGGAAGCGGCCGGAGATTCGGGCCATGCCTCATGTGTACCCTGCGCCCAATCCGTCCTATACGCACCACGCCGCTTATCGCATGACTGTGCGACGGAGTCTCGGCGGTCGATGCGGCCGCGACGGGGGCGATCGTGGTCATGCGGTCACTCCCTGTGGCGGACCTGGAGGGGGCGGCGGAACGGACGGTCTCGTGCCTCCCCTCGTCCGTTTGGCGCAAGCGCGCGTCCCCCGACGGGAGGACGCGCGCTCGGGAAGGTGTGGCGGGCGTCAGCCGCTCTGCTGCAACCGGCTCAGCGACGCCACCAGTTGGTCCACCTCCTCCGCCGTGTTGTACAGCGCGAGCGAGGCGCGCGCCGCGCTCTTCAGGCCGTAATGGGCCAGCGCCGGCTGGGCGCAGTGGTGACCCGCGCGGATCGCGATGCCGTCGCGGTCCAGCCAGTCGGCGATCGCCGCCGGGTCGTGTCCGGCGAGGGTGAAGGTCAGAACGGCGATCCGGTCGGGGGCCGAGCCGAGCAGTTCGAGCCCCGGCAGGGCGGTCAGGGCCCGGCGGGCGTGGTCCAGCAGCGAGGTCTCGTACGCGGCGACGGCGTCGCGGTCGAAGGAGGTCAGCCAGTTCAGCGCGGCCAGCAGGCCGACCACGCCGGCGATGTGCCCGGTGCCGGCCTCCAGCCGGTGGGGAACGGGGGCATAGGTGGTACGGGTGAAGTCCACCGATTCGATCATGTTGCCGCCGCCCTGCCACGGCGCCATCTCCCGCAGGATCTCCGGCTTCGCGTACAGGGCGCCGATGCCCGTGGGGGCGAACAGCTTGTGGCCGGAGAACACGTAGAAGTCGGCGTCCAGCTCCTGCACGTCGACAGGGAAGTGCGCCACCGCCTGCGCCCCGTCGACCAGCACCTTGGCCCCGTAGCGGTGCGCGAGCGCGGTCATCTCGCGGACCGGGGGGACGGTGCCGAGCACATTGGACGCCTGGCCGACCGCCACCAGCCGGGTGCGCATGGACAGCAGACCGGCGTAGGCGTCCAGGTCGATCTGGCCGTCCGGGCGCAGCGGTACGGGGACCACCCGGGCCCGGGTCTCCTTGGCGAGCAGCTGCCAGGGGACGATGTTGGAATGGTGTTCCAGCACCGGGACCAGGATGTCGTCGCCGGGGCCGAGGTTGCCCCGGCCCCAGCTCTGGGCGACGAGGTTGACCGCCTCGGTGGTGCCCCGGACGAAGACGATCTCGTCCGGCGACGGGGCGCCCAGGAACCGCGCAACGGCCTCCCGGCCCGCTTCGTACGCCTCGGTGGCCTCCCGCGCCATGGTGTGCGCGCCGCGGTGGATGTTGGAGTTGGCCGTGCCGTAGAAGCCGGTCAGCGCCTCGATGACCTGGCGCGGCTTGTGGGTGGTGGCGCCGTTGTCGAGCCAGACGAGCGGATGGCCGTTGACGGTGCGGTGCAGGGCCGGGACGTCGCGGCGGGCCATCTCCGGGGAGAAGGCCGCCTGCTGGGTGGGGAGCGCGGCGGAGCCGGTGGGCGGCGCAGCGCTCTGCGGCTCCGGCGGCGCGGTGGCCACCCGGCCAACCTCAGGAATAATCATGGTAGTTGGACACCTCGACGTTCTGGAGCACCGCCAGCGCGTCCTCCACCAGCACCGCGCTGTTGAAGTACGCGGTCATCAGGTACGAGGTGATGCCCTTCTGGTCGGTGCCCATGTTCCGCATCGCCAGGCCCGGTTCGACCTCGTCCGCGACCTTGGCGGGGCGCAGCCCCACCACACCCTGCTCGGCCTCGCCGACGCGCATCAGCAGGATCTCGGTCGTCCCGATGCCCGCCCCGCCGGAGAACCGCACCTTGTCGGAGGGGAGCAGCGGGACCCCGCGCCAGCTCAGCAGCGGGCTGCCGAACCGGGTGTCGATCACCGGGGGCACACCCCGGCGGGTACATTCCCGGCCGAACGCGGCGATGGCGCGCGGGTGGGCGAGGAAGTAGCCGGGGTGCTTCCAGACCCGGGAGAGCAGTTCGTCGAGGTCGTCGGGGGTGGGCGAGCCGGTGCGTGCCTGGACGCGCTGCCCCGGGGCGACGTTGTGGAAGAGGCCGAATTCCGGGTGGTTGAGCAGCGCGGCCTCCTGGCGCTCGCGCAGCGCGTGCACGGTGAGGTTGGACTGGGCGCGGGTCTGGTCGATGGGCCCGTTGTACAGGTCGGCGACCCGGGTGTGGACGCGCAGCACGGTCTGGGCCAGCGTCATGTGGTACTCGCGGGGCGTGTCCTCGTAGTCGACGAACGTCCCCGGCAGGTCGGGTTCGCCTTCGTGGCCGGCACTGAGGTCCACCGGCACCTCGCCGCCCGGCTGCACACCGTCCGTGTGGAGGTAGGCGTCCAGCGCGTCCCGCAGGCCGGCGTCGCGCTCGCCCAGCCCGGCGAGCACGCTGCGTTCCAGGCACAGCGCCACACCCGGGGTGAGCGCCTTGACGCGGTAGGGCAGGGGTTCGGCGCGGGTCCAGGCGTCGAGGTCGAAGAACTGGCCGTCGCCGATCACTTCGAGCACCGCGTCCTCGCCGTAGCGGCCGCTGGCCCGCTTCTCGGCGCGGCCCTGGACGAGGACCCACAGCCGTTCGTGGGCGTCGCCGTCCTGGGCCAGCATCTCCCCGGGGGCGAAGGCGACCTCCTGGAAGGCGTCGGCGAGTTCGGCCAGCAGGTCGTCGTCGGCGTCCCGCAGATACGGCAGCTCGCGCAGGTCGCCGGGTATGACGCGCGGCGATCCGGCGTCGGTGTGGGTGCTGATGCGGTCGTCGCCCAGGACGTAGGTGCGGCGGCGGTTGACGCGGAAGACGCCGGATTCGACGTCCACCCAGGGCAGGGCGCGCAGCAGGTAGCGCGGGGTGATGCCGCGCATCTGGGGGGTGGTCTTGGTGGTGGTGGCGAGCTGCCGTGCGGCATCCGGGCCGAGACTCATCCGATCGTTCACGGGTCCTCCTGGGAAAGGGGGTGGACGGTGACACGCGGAGCGGGCATGCCGGAGTGACGGCCGACGGCCGGTGGTGGGGCATGCCGGAGCGCCTCCCGATCGTGTGGCCGGCCGCCGCCACCGGCAACCTGCCGCGGTCCGTCACCCGGCCGGAAACGCGCCCTGAACTGGGCCGTCGATTCCGTACAGGTGACCGACTACCGTGCGTGGCAGCCCCGCCACCACATGGGGAGCCGACGGAATTTCCCCTTCCACCTGCCGGGCTGACGCCCCTCCGCACCCCACAAGAGACCTGATTTACCCTCATAAGCCTGCTTTGGCGCAGCTAAAGGGGCGCTTATGGGAGGGATTCCGGCCCCGTCGACGCCGTCGCCCGGGGCGCCCCGGCGCGCGGGGCGCCCCGCGGCCCTCACCTGGGCAGGGCCTCCGGATAGAACTCCCGAGGCCGCCCGTTGGTGTCCTTCAGCCGGCCCAGCAGGCTCGCCGGATATTCGATCAGCCAGTAGCTGACCGCCGCCACCGGCAGCGCCGCCAGCACGACGAGGACGACGGCGAGCGGGAAGCCCGCCTGGCCCGCGGGCAGCAGACCGGCGTCGTGCAGCTGCACCATCACCGGCTCGTGCCAGATGAACAGGCTGTAGCTGACCAGCCCCGCTGCGGCGAGCCAACGGCCCGTCAGCACACGGTTCCAGACGGTGTGCCGGCGGATGTGGAGGGTGCCGAAGAGCAGCACGAACCACAGCGCGGAGGCCAGCGGGTGGTAGAAGGTGAAGGCGACGTTCTCCGGCGCGGAGACCAGGGAGAGGGCGTAGAGGCCGGCCAGGGCGAGGGCGCACACCGGGAGCGCCGCGCGGGCGGTGAGCCGGCCCCGCCCGCCGAGGGCGACGGTCAGCACGGCCAGGCCCATCCCGGCCGCGAAACCGCCGAAGCGGGCCTGCGGGCCGAAGTAGACCGCCCAGTCGGTGGACGGGACGCCCACCCCGTAGTGCGCCACCGCGATCCACCCGATCGGTACGGCGAAGAGCACCCCGCAGCCGGCCGCGCACACGGCGATCCGGGCACCACGGCGGCGCAGCGGACGGCAGGCCCGTACGGCCAGCGGGCCGAGCGCGATCAGGACGCCGTAGAACAGCACCTCCAGGGACAGCGACCAGGTGGGGCCCAGGGTGTAGAAGATCCGCTGCCCGTCGAAGACATGGGTGAAGGTGAGGTGCTCGACCAGGTCCTGCCAGTCGCCCGGCAGGGTCGGGTTGCGGCTGGCCCAGACCACCAGGACCGCCAGGACGTAGAGCGGCAGGATCCGGATCGCGCGGCGGAAGAGGAACAGCCGGGCCGGGCGGGTGGAGCGGCCGTCGATGGCGGCCCGTGCGTACGACAGGGTCAGCAGGTAGGCGGAGAGAACGAAGAAGAGGTCGATGACCTCGAAGGAGAACACCGCTCCCAGGAAGCGGTTGCCGACCGGCGGATGGCTGCCGTGGGCGTCGTAGCGGAAGTACTGCTGCCAGACGTGGAAGACGACGGTGCTCAGGGCGGCGAGGCCGCGGAAGCCGTCGATGTCGCGGGCGCGGCTGCGGGCCGGTGCGCCCTCGGGCGGTTTGGGTCCCCTGACGGGGCCGGGGGCGAAGGTTGCGGGCGAGGTCACCGTCGGGCCACCGCCTTCGCCGTGGCCCGGGGGGTGACCCGCCACTGCCTCTCGCCCAGCGCCTCCTTGAGGTGGGCCTGCCGGACGACCATGTTCTTGAAGTGGCTGTAGAAGACGGTCGAGACGAGGAAGTACGACCAGAACCAGCGGCGCCGGGCGCGCAGTTCGGGGACGGCCAGGCGCCAGGCGAAGAGGGCCTGCACCGGTCCGGCGGCCAGGGTCAGGACCATCGCCAGGACGCACACCGGCACCGCCCAGTCCAGGCGGTCGAAACCACCCTTGCGCCAGGCCGAGTAGAGCAGGATGGGCAGGATCTGGAGCGTCAGCCAGGGCTGCGCCTCGCGCCAGCCGAGCAGCAGTGCCAGGCCCAGTTTCTGACGGGCCGTGAAGACGGGTGACCGCAGCCCGTGCCAGAGGTGTTTGAGGGAGACCTGGAGCCAGCCCTGGGCCCAGCGGGAGCGCTGGTTCCACAGCGCCGCAAGGGTGGTGGGGGCCAGTTCGCGGGAGATGAGGGTGCGGTCGACGGCGAAGCGGGCGCCCTCGTTCAGGGCGCGCAGGGTGGAGTCGATGTCCTCGGTGAGCATGGAGCCGTGCATCCGGGTGCGGGCCAGCAGATCGGTGCGCCAGAAGCCGTTGGAGCCGCCGAAGACGCCGAAGCCGTACAGGCGGGTGCGGCCGGGGTGGCTGACCGCGTAGATCGCCTCGAACTCGGCGGCGACCAGCCGGGCGACGCGGGAGCTGTCGCCGTTGCGGATCACGCAGTGGCCCTGGACGACGTCGTAGCCGTTGGACAGCCAGTGCCAGGCGTGCTGGAAGGCGGTCGGGGCGGGGTGGTGGTCGGCGTCGAAGATGCCGACGAATTCGCCGCGGACGCGGGTGACGGCGGCGTTGATGTTCTGCGCCTTGGAGGTCGAGCCGGCGACCGGCAGCAGGACCAGGCGCGGATCGCGGGCGGCGATCTCGCGCAGGGTGTCCTCGACGGGCAGCGGGTGGGGGGTGTTGTAGGCGAGGACGATTTCGAGCTCACCGGGGTAGTCCAGGCGCAGGAACGATTCGACGGTGTCGACGATGGTCGCGGCCTCATTGGGCAGGTAGGCGGCGATGACGGCGCTGGCGGGCGGATAGGGCGCGCCGGGTGTCTCGGGCCGCGGGACGGAGTCGAGTGCGTAGAGGCACTCCAGGACGATCA
Source organism: Streptomyces natalensis ATCC 27448 (assembly GCF_000935125.1). Lineage (GTDB taxonomy): Bacteria > Actinomycetota > Actinomycetes > Streptomycetales > Streptomycetaceae > Streptomyces > Streptomyces natalensis. The sequence goes on from NZ_JRKI01000045.1 coordinate 38,943, forward strand.
GGAGGGCGGAGAGGACGAGTCCGCCGACCACCGCCCAGTACATGTCCGAGCCCAGGTCCCAGCCCAGTGCGTAGGTCTGCCGGTAGAGCGCGAAGGGGACGCCGATGCCGAGCAGCAGCGCGAGGAGCGGGGAGAGCGAGGCGAGGGCGGGGCGGATCAGGGAGCCGAGGGGACGGCGCCGGAGGCGGTGGGCGGCGGGGCGCATCCAGGGGGCGTAGCGCACCGGGCGCAGGTCGCGGTGGCGGAGCGCTTCGACGGCCGCGTCACGGGCCTTGCCCAGGGCCTGGGTGCCGTTGTCGCATGCGGCCAGCGGGAGGTAGCCGACCGCCGGGGTGAGCCGGACGTTCTCGTCGGCGACGATGAAGCGGGTGCCGGCCACGGTGGTGGCGAATTTCTCCAGGCCGTGCCGGGCGGTCTCCTCGTCGACGCCGGGCAGCAGCATCAGCAGATGGCCGTCGTCGTTCCACCCGAGCCGGTCGCAGAAGCTGCCGGTGCGCTCGGCGACGCCGGCCAGCCGCTCGGCGATCTCGCGGCGCACCCGGGGCCCGAGCCGGGTTTCCAGGGCGTCGGTCTCGGCGACGGCGACGAGCGCGAGGACGCCGCCCCTGCGGCCGGTTTCGGGGCGCTGGAGTTCGCGGTCGAGTTCGTCGCGGAAGTGCGGGTGGGAGTAGAGGCCGGTGCGCGGGTCCTGGAGGAGGTTTTCGACCGGTACGGGTATCCGGCGCAGTTTCGCCTCGATCCGGGCGGAGAGTTCGACCGGATCGGATGCCTCGGGGATGCAGTCGTCGGCGCCCTCGCGCAGCAGATGGGCGACGCCGGCGGGTTCGGTGCCGGCGGTGACCATCAGCAGCGGCAGCGCCCGTCCGGCGGGGACGGTGCGCACCTCGCGGATGACGTCGAGTCCGGGGTGGCCGTGGGCGGGCCGGCCGTCTCCGCCGGCGGGGTCGTGGCGTTCGTCGAGGGCGACGATGGCGTCCGGCGGGGCCTGTCCGACGCGGCGGGTGACGTCGCCGGGCGGGGCCTGGCTGACATCGTGTCCGGTGGCGCGCAGGGTCTGGGTGAGCCGCTCCAGCCGTGGTCCTGGAGTGCCGACGACCAGGACGTGTCCGCCGGGACGGGCCGGGGCGGTGTCGGCGTCGGGGGTGTGGTCGTGGTCGTGGTCGTCGGCTGTGCCCAGCAGGGCGGTGGGTGAGCCCTGGGAGCGTATGGGGTGCGAAGTGAGCACCATCGGGGTCCTTTCTGGCAACGAGGCATGCCGAAGCCGGTCCGGGAGCGCGAGGTGCGGCGGTTCGGACCGGGGCGGCAGGGGCGCGAGGGCGTCGATGACGCCGGCCGGGCCGCGGCCGTGGCGGGCCGCCGGGTGACGTGGGGAGTCGCCCGGGCGATCAGCGAAGGGCGCGCGGTGGCGCGGGGATCATGAGGGGAGAGCGCCGGGCGACACGGAGGCGTCTGTCAGATTCATGACAAACACCGCTTTCGCAGGCACCGGCAGCGACTGTCTCTCCGCGGATCGACCCGACGCACAAGGGCGCACGGCCAGGGAGCCAGAGGCTGATGAGCCAGGAAATGCGCGGACGCATTCCAGCATTGATCGCATATGAAGGGTCCCATCCTGCATCGGATTGTGGGGGAGGACCGGATTTCAGTTGTGCCAAAGGATGCCGCGTGACGGGCCTTCGGGCAACGCCACCCTCGCTGATCACTGTGACGCCGCATCTTCGCCCACGTAACGCTCTCATTACGTCCCGCCGTCATCGCGGTCTCGATGTGCGCTACCACCCCGTACGTACTACTCCATCGGCTATACACGGTAAGGAGGTTGATGAGCGATATCGGACGATAAGGACCAATTCCCTGCGCAACCTTCACCGTTCACCCGTCAGCCGCCCCGGCGCCTTCATTTCCCAGGAGATCTGGAGGTTCGTACGTCTGCACCGTCTGTTAATCTGCCCGCTCCTGGATATTCCTCCATCTCCCGCTCCCAAGCACCCCTTCGCTTCGCCGGGTGCAGCGAGGTGTCCCGCACGTGTACAGCACTCCGTTTTCCCCGCAAGAAGCCCGTTCGGCGCGGGCCCGGGTGGGCCTGACCACCGCTCAGGTCGCCCAGTCCATGGCGGCGTGCGGCGCCCCGGCCCGCCCCGAGTCGATCGAGGCATGGGAGTACGGCTCCCAAGTACCGACCGAGGCCCAGCTCTTCGCGCTGGCCGACGTCCTGTGGTGCGCGCCCACGGTCCTGATGGGCGTGGAGCCCCGGACCCTGGCCGAGCACCGGATGGCGCGGCAGCTGAGCGCGGAACGGCTGGCCCAGCTGATCGGCATGGACCCGGGCGCCTACCGGCTGGCCGAGGAGGCACAGCGCTGGAACGGCGACTACCGCCGGACCAAGGCGCTGGTGGACGCGCTGGGGCTGTCGCTGCGCAAGCTGATCGGGGTGATGGGGCAGGACGACGAGCTGGCCGGGCATCTGCGGGCGGCCATCGAGGGGCGCTGGAAGTCGCATGTCTCTCCGATCATGGAGATCACCACGCTGAACAAGACCCGGGTGAGCGATGCGCTGCGCACGATGCACGGGGAGTTCGCGGAGTTCGCCGAGCGCTACATGGGGCATGTGGTGGCCCGTAACGACGACGCCCGGCTCAAGGAGGTGGCGGCCGAGCGTTCGGCGTATCTGCGGCGGCTCGTCGACCACTTCTGGGATCTGATCGGCGAGGCCGGTGAGGTGCCGCCGTTCAACTCGGTGACGCACTGAGCGAAGCGGCGGCGCCGGGAGTGCGCCGGACGCGGGCGGCGCTGTCGCGGCCCGCGTCCGGCGGTGGCGTCAGTACGCGGCGACACCCGTCGACGGGCCGCCCGGGGCCGCGGGGCCGTCCGCTTCGTCGTCCTCGATGTCGTCCCAGTCGATTTCCCTCGACGAGCGGCGGGTGAGGACGTTGAAGAACAGATTGAGCAGGATGGCGGTCAGTCCGCCCAGGGTGATCCCGCTGTCGAGGATCGCCTTCACATCGGCCGGCATCCGGTCGAAGAACGGCGCGACCGCGGTGGGCAGCAGCCCGGCGCCGAGGCTGACGGCCAGGATCAGGGCGTTGCGCTCCTCGCGCAGGTCCACCTTGCCCAGGATCTGGATGCCGACGGTGGCGACCATGCCGAACATCGAGACGGCGGCGCCGCCGAGCACCGGGTGCGGGATCACGGCGACCACCGCGCCGACCTTGGGCAGCAGCCCCACGCCGACCATGATCAGACCGGCCGCGACCACGACGAAGCGGCTCATCACCCGCGACATCCGCACCAGACCGATGTTCTCGGCAAAGGCCACATAGGGAAAGGAGTTGAACACTCCGCCGAGCACGGTGGCGACACCGTCGGCGCGCAGCGCATTGGCCACGGTGGTGTTGTCGACCCTTTTCCGGGTGATTTCCCCGATCGCGTACACGTCTCCGGTGGTTTCCACCATCGTGATCAGCATGACGACCACCATGGCGATGATCGGGAACAGCTGGAACTTCGGCATTCCGTAATGGAACGGGGTGCTGACGCCGAACCAGCCGGCATGGCCCACCGCGCTGAAATCGACATCGCCGAGGCTCCAGGCGACCCCGGTACCGGCGACCAGCCCGAGCAGAACGGCCAGACTGCTCAGATACGGCTTTCCGATCCGGACCATGAGCAGAATGAACAGCAGGGTACCCAGGGCGTATGCGAGGTTTTTTCCGGAGGCGTATGCGGGGTGCCCTATCAACTGCGCACCGCCGGCCGCGTCCTGGAGTCCCTGGGGTATGAGGGTCAGGCCGATGATGGTGAGGATCGTGCCGATGACGACCGGCGGGAAATACTTCACGAGTTTGCTGAAGAACGGCGCGAAAAGGAACGTCGCGATTCCGGCGGTGATGCAGGCGCCGTAGACGACGAGCAGTCCGGCGACGCCGCCGCCCGCGCCCAGGCCGATGGCGATCATCGGGGAGACCGCGGTGAAGGTGACGCCCTGGACCAGCGGGAGCCGGGCGCCGACCTTCCAGATGCCGAACGCCTGGATGATGGAGGCGATTCCGCAGGTCAGCAGGTCCGCGTTGATGAGGTAGACGAGTTGGTCGTGGGTCAGCCCGAGGGCGTTGCCGACGAGCAGGGGGACGATGACGGCCGCGGCATAGAAGGCGAGGACGTGCTGGAAACCGTAGAGCGCGAGTTTGCCGACGGGGAGCACCTCGTCGACGGGATGCGTTCCTTGGCCGGAGAACTGCGGGGAGGATTGTCGGGAGGATCGTGCCATCTCTGCCTTGCCTTCACGAGGTAGGTGAATAAGAAGGGAGACCGGCTCCGCCAGGTCCGGAGTCGTGTCCGGACGGGATGGCGGGACCGGTCGGGTCCTACAAAGCCGACGGTGAGCGGTGTTGCCGACACCACGTAGCCCTGCTGCGCATTGTGTCCCGGTTCGACAGGACTTCCTTTGATTGGCCGGGCAAATTCCGGCATTTCCTTGGAATGTGCGGGTGGACCGATCGGGAGCGCTCACCTTAGTTGACCTGGGGCATTTCTCGCGAGTAACCGGCGATCATCTCGTCAAGAGGCCGCCCCACCTGCGAATTTGCGCCCTTCGCCGGTCCGGGCGAACAGGCGGGGCCCGGCCCGCCGCCGTAAAATCCTGATATGGCCATGCGCCCGGACGCCCCCGCGCCGGCACTCCTCGTCGAGGCCGACGGCGGCTCGGTGGTGATGGATCCGCGCCGGACGTACCACGTGGGCCGCGACCCCACCGGTGAAGTGGTCCTCCACGACGCCCGGGTCTCCTGGCACCACGCGGTGCTGCGGACCGACCACGGCCACTGGCTGCTGGAGGACGAGCACAGCACCAACGGGACCTACGCCAACGGGCGGCGGGTGGTCCACTGCGACGTCGGGCCGGGCAGCGTGATCCGGTTCGGCAATCCCACCGACGGGCCGTGCGCGGTGCTCAGCGGCGCGCCACCGCCCCGGACGGACGCGCCGCGGCCGTCCGCCGTCTCGTATCCCGCCGCCACCCGCACCTTCCGGCAGCCCAGCTCCGTACGCCCGCTCCCCCGCGCCGCCCGGACCACCCGGATCGGCCGCGCACCCGGCAACGACCTGGTCGTCGACGATCTGGCCGTCTCGCGCCGGCACGCGGAGCTGCTGACCGGACCGGACGGCTACGAGATCGTCGACCTCGGCAGCCACAACGGCACGTACCTCAACGGCCAGCCCGTCGCCCGCGCCGCGGTCGTCCCCGGCGACATCATCGGCATCGGCCACTCCGCCTTCGCGCTCGTCGGCGAGGAACTCCAGGAGTTCATCGACACCGGCGAGGTCTCGCTGGACGTCCAGGACCTGGCCGTCCACGTCGACCGGGGCCGCAAGACGCTCCTGGACCGCGTGTCCTTCCCCGTGGGGGAGAAATCGCTGCTGGCGGTGGTCGGGCCCAGCGGAGCCGGCAAATCGACGTTGCTCAATGCGCTGACCGGGCTGAAGCCGGCCGACCACGGCGCGGTGCTCTACGACGGACGGGACCTCTACCGCGACTACGCCGAACTGCGCCAGCGCATCGGGCTCGTCCCGCAGGACGACATCCTGCACTCCCAGCTGACCGTGCACCGGGCCCTGGGCTACGCCGCCCGGCTGCGCTTCCCCGAGGACACCGCGAAGGCCGAACGGCAGGCCCGGGTGGAGGAGGTCATCGAGGAACTGGGCCTGACCCAGCGGGCCGGCCAGCCCATCCACAGCCTCTCCGGCGGCCAGCGCAAGCGCGTCAGCGTCGCCCTGGAGCTGCTGACCAAACCCTCGCTGCTCTTCCTCGACGAGCCGACCTCCGGGCTCGACCCCGGAATGGACCGCTCGGTGATGCACATGCTGCGCGGGCTCGCGGACGACGGCCGCACCGTCATCGTCGTCACCCACAGCGTGCTGAGCCTGGACGTGTGCGACCGGCTGCTGGTCCTCGCCCCCGGCGGGCGGATCGCGTACTACGGGCCGCCCGAAGAGGCCCTGCGGTTCTTCGGGTTCACCCAGTGGCCGGAGGCGTTCGAGGCCTTCGAGGCGGATTCCGCACGGGACTGGGCGGGGCAGTACCGCGCCTCGCCGCTGTACCGCCGCTATATCGCCGGCGACTCCCGGCAGCCGCGGCACGCACCCGAGGCGCCGCGCGGCCCGGTGGCCGCGCCCAAGGCGCAGAGCTGGGGCGGGCAGCTGCGCACGCTGATGGGGCGGTACGCGGCGGCGCTGAGCGCGGACCGCACCTTCCTGATCATCATGGTCGCGCTGCCGTTCGTGATGGGCGCGATGGCGCATGCGCTGGCGGGCCGCGCCCTGACCCGGGACTCGGCGCTCAACGCGCTGCTGATCCTGTGCGTCGGCGCGGTGCTGACCGGCGCCGCCAATGCCGTACGCGAACTGGTCAAGGAACGCACGATCTATCAGCGGGAGCGGGCCGTGGGCCTGTCCCGCTCGGCGTATCTGATGTCCAAGGTGCTGGTGCTGGGCGCCGTGACGGTCGTCCAGGCCGTGGTGCTGACCATGGTCGGCCTGTTCGGTGTGCGGCTCAACGCCCCTGCCGGATCAGGGGTGTTGATGCCGCCCCTTGTCGAAATCACCTTGGCCGTGGCGCTGTTGGCGTTCACGGCGATGATGCTCGGCCTCTTCGTCTCCGCGCTGGTGCGCAAGGAAGAGGTCACCATGCCGCTGCTGGTCCTCCTGGCGATCGTGCAGGTGGTCTTCTGCGGTGCGCTGTTGAAGCTGTCCGGGACACCGGGGCTGGAGCAGCTGTCGTGGCTGGTGCCGTCGCGATGGGCGCTCGGCGCGATGGCGGGCACCATCGATCTGCACCGGATCGTGCCGCAGGGCATCACCGCGGACCCGCTCTTCCAGCACCGGCCGGGGATCTGGCTGCTCGACATGGCGATGCTGATCGTGCTGTCCCTCGTCCTCGGCTTCCTGGTCACCAAGCTGCTGCGGCGGCGTGAGCCCGAGATCATGCGCAAGTAGCGTCGAGGAGCCGCCTGTGACCGCGCCTGCATTCCTTCCCAGCCATATCGTCCCGCCGGACGGGATGGCGGCCTGGTCGGCGCCGGACGCCGCCCGGCCGACCGTGCCGCTGGACCCGCTGCTGCCCGTCCAGGTCGTCGACCGGCGGGGCGACTGGGCGCTGGCGCTGTGCTCCAACGGCTGGTCCGCCTGGGTGGACGGCCGGCTGCTGCTGTCCGTCCCGCGCGATCCCCCCGCCGCCGGGGCGGCGCCCGCCCGGACCGCGGACCCCCGTCCGCTGCTGGGCGCCGTCGAGAGCGAACTGGCCCGCTACCGCCGCCTGGTCGAGGAACTGGCCGCGGGCCGACTGGACGGCGAGTCGTTCGGGTCACGGACCCGGGGCCTGCGGGTGGGGGTGGTGGTGGACGGCGACGCGGTGTGGCTGTACGACGCGCGGCACGAGCGGTGGTGCTACTGCGACGGGGTGTCACTGGAGACGTATGCGGTGACGGCGGAGCCTTCGGTGGAGGGGGGCGGGACTGCGGGGGACGGCGGGGACGGCGGCGCGCCCGAGGCCCCGGACCCCTCTCCCGCGTACGGTGACGCACGATGAACGCCGGGGAGCCGGACCACCCCGAGCGTTCGACCGCGCCCGACTCCTCCGGGATGCGCGGGCGCCGGATCGCCGGATACCTCCTCCAGGACGAGATCGGCCGTGGCGGCATGGCGGTCGTCTACAAGGCGGAGGACCTGCGCCTCGGCCGCACGGTCGCGGTCAAACTGCTGGCGCCCGAACTGGCCCGTAACGACACCTTCCGCAAACGCTTCGTCCACGAGTCGCGGGTGGCCGCCGCCATCGACCATCCGCACATCGTGCCGGTCTTCGAGGCCGGGGAGACCGAGGGCGTCCTGTTCATCGCCATGCGCTACGTCAAAGGGCGGGATCTGCGGGCGCTGCTCGACCGCGAGGGGCCGCTGCCGCTGGAGACCGCCTGCCGGATCGGCCTCCAGGTGGCCTCCGCCCTGGACGCCGCCCACGACCACGACCTGGTGCACCGCGACGTCAAACCCGGCAACATCCTCATCGCCGAGGGCACCGACACCGACCGCCCCGAACACGCCTACCTCACCGACTTCGGACTGACGAAGAAGTCGCTGTCGCTGACCGGCTTCACCAGCGTCGGACAGTTCGTCGGCACCCTCGACTACGTGGCCCCCGAACAGATCTCGGGCCGCCCGGTGGACGGCCGTTGCGACGTCTACAGCCTGGCCTGCGTCCTGTACGAGATGCTGACCGGAGCGCCCCCGTTCCGCCGCGACGACGACATGGCACTGCTGTGGGCGCACCAGTACGACCCGCCGCCCGTCCTCTCCGGGCAACGCCCGGACCTGCCACCGGGCGTCGACACGGTGCTGACCCGCTCACTGGCCAAATCCCCCGAGGAACGCCACGAAACCTGCCGCGAGTTCATCACGGCCCTGCGCGCAGCAGGCCGCCACGCCACCACGGGCACCCGTCCCCCACCCCCCGCCACCCAGGTCGACGCCTCCTCCACCCCCATGTCCCCCGCCACTCCCCCACCACCGCCGCGCTGGGCGACGCCGGTGTTCCCGGGGCGGTGATCCGGGGGCGGTGATCCGGGGGCGGTGATCCCGGGGCGGTGATCCCGGGGCGGTGATCCCGGGGCGGTGATCCGGGGACGGTGATCCGGGGGCGGTATCGGGCCCGCTGCGCGTTTCCTGCCCACCCCCGCGGACAGCCTCAGGCTGGGGGCCGTTGCTCCCCCACCTCCCCCCGATGCCGTACCCGCCGTGCCAGCAGGCTGCCCACACCCCCGGTGACCAGGCCGGATGCCGCGCCCGCCAGGAGCAGGCGGGGCAGTTGCGGGAGCAGGACGACTTCGCCGCCCAGGTTGCCGCCGAGGTTGCCGATGCCGATCAGGGAGAGGCCGTAGCGGGCGAGGATGCGGGTGAGGAGGCCGACGGCGAGGAGGGTGAGGGCGAGGGCCACGGCCATTTTGGTGGCGTGCCGCCAGGTGGGTGTGGTGGCCGGGGAGCGGACCGCGGCGAGGAAGGCGGCGGTGAGCAGGACCACTGCGGCCAGCGCCACCAGGAGCCAGCCGCGGGCGTCCCGGGCGACGACGGCGCCCAGGTCGAGGGTGCGCTGTCCGTGGCGGGTGCGCAGGATGTCGTCGAGCACCTGCGGGACGGGCAGCCCGATGGCCTTGTCGACATGGCCGCTCCAGGCACCGCCGGTGCCGATGCCCAGCGCCAGCCAGGCCAGGTTCGGCAGGCCGAGGAAGACCACCGCGACGGTCTGGGCCGGGTGCCCCTCGGTGATCAGTACGACGACGGCGGTGATCAGGCCGACGGCCACATAGGTGAGCAGCGCCAGTGCCATGGCGAAGGCGGGCGGCCGGAGGGCGGTCGCCAGGCGCAGCAGCGGGGAGGAGAGGGGAGCCCGACGGGAGACGAGGAAGGTGAGCGCGAGCAGCGCCAGCACCCAGAGCAGGCCGGTGCCGAGCGTGGCGGGTACGTCGGCGCCGAAGCCGACGGTGGGGGTCGCACCGATCTCCGCGCCGATCCGGTCGGCGAGGTCGTTGCCGACGGAGATCGTGAAGGTGTGGTGCGCGGCGAGGGCGACGCACAGCAGGAGCAGCAGCCAGCACACGGTCGTACGGGCGAGGCGGGCGAGCAGTTCGCGGCCGGTGGCGACCGCCCGGTGGCGTAGCGGGCGCAGGAAGACGGCGGCGGTGGCCAGGGCGCCGGCCAGGGTCACCGACAGGGGTACGGCATCGAGGACGGCGTGGGCCTGGGCGATGCTGCCGGCGTCGCCGGTCAGGTCGATCGTGCCGCCCGCCGCGACGGTGACGGCGGCGGCCACGACGTGGGGGAAGGCGTAGCCGGGCAGGTCCCCGGCGCCCGCGGCCTGGAGGCCGATCGCGGCGACCACCCACATGGCGATGATGCCTGCGGCTGCGGCGGCCAGGGCCTGTCCCCAGAGGCGGAGGGGACCACCGGGTGCGGGGCCTTGCGGCTGGCTCACGCGGTCTCCTGCCGACGCCGAAGGACGGGCCGGACCCTGGGGCCGGACCGGGGGACGTCCCCACGGTAAGCACAGGCGGTCCACCCCGCTTGCGGACGACGCCGACCACCGGCACACAATGGCACGAATATTGACAAAAGCGGGCAGAGGGAGAGTTCGCTGCGCCGGATGGGCCCGTATGTCCAGCTGCGCCGGATGGGCTCGCGTGCCCCATGAGCCGTAGGCACGCTGCGCGCCGCAACCCCTCTGCACGTTGCGCGTCGGAAGAGACACCGGAAGAGGGAGCCGTGACATCTGCACCGCCGCCCGACAGCCACCCGACCGGTCCGCCGTCGGGCCCGCTCTCCGGCCCCTCGTCGGGCCCCTCGTCCGGCCCGGTCTCCGAGCCGACCCGGGCCGGTGGGCCGCCCACCGAGGTGGACCGGCCGCGCGGGCCCGGCGGCGGTGGGCCGGGGGACGGCGGGGGCGGGGGCGGCGGTGGAGGCGGCGGGGCCGGGGGGCCGGGCGGTGGGGTGCCGTGGTGGCGGTCCGCGCCCCGGGTGGCGATCGTCGCGGCCGCCCTGGTGGCGGCCGTCGTCGTGATCGTCGTCCTGACCCGTCCGGGCGGCGGCGCGGGCGAGGTGGTGCTCCAGCCGGCCGCCGCGAACGGCCGCGACCCGTTCACCCGGTCGTCGGCCACCGAGTCCTCCCCGCCGCCGTCGCCGAGCGCCTCACCCGGCACCCCGTCGGGCGCCACGACCGGCGTCCCCAACTACCGCGGTTCCGAGCCCGGCCTGTACGGCGGCAGCCGCAACGCCGCCAGCTGCGATGTCGAGCAGCAGATCAGCTTCCTGGAGGCCGACCGGGCCAAGGCCCTCGCGTTCGCCGGCACGGAGGGCATCGACGTCGGCGCCGTACCGTCCTTCCTGCGCTCGCTGACGCCCGTACAGCTGCGCAAGGACACCCTCGCCACCAACCACGGCTTCCGGGACGGCAAGGCCACCGCCTTCCAGTCGGTGCTCCAGGCTGGCAGCGCCGTCCTGATCGACTCCCGCGGATTGCCGCGGGTGCGCTGCGCCTGCGGCAATCCGCTGGCCGAGCCGGAGCCGCTGTCCAGCGAGGCGAAGACGAGCGGTACGGCCTGGCCCGGCTACCGCGCCGCGAACACGGTGGCCGTGTCGCGGGCCACCACCGAGATGCGCTCCTTCGTCCTCTACGACCCGGAGACGAACCAGTACTTCGACCGCCCCCGCGGCACCGAGGGCGGTTCGGACACCTGGGCCCCCTCCCCCGGACCGACCACCGGGTCGCCGTCCCCGTCGCAGTCGCCGGGCTCCGAGACGCCCTCGAACCCGTCCACCTCCGAGTCCTCCCCCAGCGCGCCGGAAACGACCGGCACCACCTCGGGCACGGGCTCCGAGACACCCACCACGCCCTCGCCCCAGGAGACGGGCGGGGAATCGGGGCAGAGCAGCTGATGCGGTGACGGGCCCGGCCACGGCCGTAACCGGTCACCGCGCCGAGGCCACTTCCTGTTACGGAACAGTCCGTTACGGAACCGTGTCATAGATCGCCGATCCCCCCAGACAACCTCCGAAACAGACAAACCCTCTTCATCTGTGGCGGTTTTCCCGCCGTCAGCTGTCTGTTTTGGAGGAGCTTCGTGCACGCCGCACCCCGCCGCCACCCGGCCCGTTTCCTGCCCGTGCTGCTCGCGACGGCCACCGTGCTGACCGCATGCGGCGGGGGCGCCGGCGCCGCCACGTCGAAGGCGGACGAGCCCGCCGCCAAGGTGAGCGTCACCCCGGCCGCGGGCAGCAAGGCGGCCGCGCTCGGCTCGCCGATATCCGTGCGGGCCTCCGGCGGCAAGCTCACCTCCGTTGACGTCAAGGACGACCAGGGCTCCCGGGTCGAGGGCAAGCTGGCCGCCGACGGCACGACGTGGAAGTCGGCCGGCAAGGTGCGCCCGAAGACCACCTACACCGTCCGCACCCGGACGACGTCCGACGGCGGCAAGGATTCCGCCGTCACCTCGGTCTTCACCACCGAGCAGGCCGACAAGGTCAACAAGCTCACCAACACCCCGGGCGGCGGGCAGACCGTGGGCACCGGCATGCCGATATCGATCCTCTTCGACCACCCGATAGCCACCGGCCGGCGGGCCGAGATCGAAAAGGCGCTGAAGGTCACCACCCAGCCGCACGTCCAGGGCGCCTGGGGCTGGGTCAAGGACTACTCCGGCAAGGACCGGATCGACTGGCGGCCCAAGGACTACTGGCCCGCGGGCACCAAGGTCTCCGTCAAGGGCGCGCTGGCCGGAATCGACTCCGGCTCCACGGGCGGCTGGTTCGCCCGGGACTACAACTTCGGCTTCTCCATAGGCGCCGACCACAAGGCCGTCATCGATGTGCCCTCGCACACCCTGACCATGTACGAGAACGGCAGGAAGGTCGGCAGCGTCGTCGGCTCCGCGGGCTCCCCGCAGGACCCGACCCGCGGCGGTGTGCACACCGTACGCAGCAAGAACGCCGCCGAAACCATGGACTCCTCCACCATCGGCCACGGCAAGGAGTGGATGCTGGACTCGAAGTGGGTCACCCACCTCACCGCCTCCGGCACCTTTCTGCACTCCGCGCCCTGGAACCACCAGATCGGCGTGGCCAACACCAGCCACGGCTGCTTCGGGATGACCACCGGCGACGCCAAGAAGGTCTTCGACTTCCTGACCATCGGCTCCACCGTCGAGGTCAAGGGCACCAGCAACCCCAACAGGACCGACGTCGGCAACGGCCTGGAGGTCTGGCAGGAGTCCTGGCAGCAGTGGCAGCAGCGCAGCGCGCTGAAGTGACCGCCGGCCCGGATGCCGGTCAGCGCCGGTGCCGGGCCAGGGTGCGGGGCCGGGTGAGCAGCAGATAGCCGGTGGCCACGACGGTGACGGCCTGGGCGAGGGCGGCGAGTTTCTTCTCGCCGGTCCAGGCCGGGTCGTACATACCGGGCAGCGGGCCCAGCCGGCCGACGTCGACATAGCGGTAGAGCAGCAGCAGGACGAGCCCGCCGCCGGCGACGATGCAGGCGAAGGCGTCGGACGCGGGCCGGCGCCACAGCAGGACGAGCAGCGCCGCGAGCGCGGCGAGGGCGGCCTCGACGCGGAAGAGCGTGCCCTCGCTGAGGGTCGCCACGACGGGGTCGTGCTCGGCGGCGAGATCGGCGTGGACATAGGCGTTCACGGCCAGCCCGGCCGCGGCCACCAGCCGTGCCGCGATCCGTGTGACGAAGTGTGAGGCCACCGCTGCCGCCCGCCTTTCCGGTGCTCAGCCGCGGACGGTGAGCTTGCCCTTCATGTACTCGTGGATATCGCAGAAGTACGGGTAGCTGCCCGGCTTGCCGGGCGCCGTGAAGGTGGCGGTCGCGCCACCCTTGATGGTGCCGGTGTCGAAGCCCCCCTTGCCGCCGGAGGCGGTCACGGTGTGCGGCGCGGAGTCCTTGTTGTCGACGGTGATCTTCACGCCGGGGCGCACGGTCAGCACGGCCGGGACGTAGGTGAAGTCCTTGATGATGATGCGGATCGCGCCGCTCGTGGCGGTCGACTGTGCGGGCGAGTGAGGAGTCGCGGTCGACCCGCCGCCCTCGCCCGTGGTGGTGCAGCCGGTCAGGGCCGTCGCGAGAAGGAGGACGGCGGCCGCCACGGCGCGGTGGGACCGGCGGCACGGCGAGAAGGGCATGGCGGCTCCCTGGGGTCGTCGCGACCCACTAGACACCGGCCGCCGCCGCCGGGCGAGCCGAAGCCGTCGTTCGGCGTACCCGCCGCCCGTTCACCGGTGGGCGCGCCGGGGACGGGGGATGAGCATGCGCCGGGGCCGGTACATGGGTACCGGCCCCGGCGTCCGGTCGCTCAGCCTGTGATGAGGGCCGGGTCGCTGACGCCCGGCTGCCCGTTCTCGACGTGTCCGGCGAACCGGCGCAGGTACGAGAAGTCCCCGTCCGAGGAGACCGACACGTCGTACCAGCGCTTGCTGGCGCGCAGGTCCACGGTGTGCTTGACGGTGGCGCCGACGCGCACCGTGAAGGTCTCGCTCGCGCCGCCGTAGGCGTTGGTGACCGTCAGATGGCAGTCGGCGCCGGCGGTGTTGGTCATGGTCAGGGTGACGTTCCCGGTGGCCGCGTCATGGCGGGCGGTGACCTCGGGGCCGGCGGTCTTGCCGGTGCCCTTGAAGACACGGAAGAAGCCGTTGGGGCCGTGCACCGTCAGGTCGTAGACACCGTTGGAGTACTTGGTGTTCCAGGTGTCGGAGATCTTCTTGCCGGCCTGGGTGGTGTAGGTCCACGGCCCGTCGCCGCGGTTGCCGGCGGTGACGGTGAAACAGGCGCCGGCCTTGTCACCGGCGCTGAAGGTGAGGGTGTACTTGCCGTCGCCGGGCGAGCCCGCGCCGTCGGTCAGCGGTGCGTAGCGCAGCGGGCGGGTGGGCCGGGAGCCGGTCTCCTGCTTGGGCAGCACGGGGTTGGCGGGCGGCTTGGGGACGTAGCTGTCGTGCCGCTTGTTGTCCGGCGGCTGGTAGGCGTGGGTGTCCGGCAGCGGGGCGGGCTTGGGGTTGTCCAGGCCGAAGTCGAAGGCGGCGGTCAGATCGCCGCAGATGGCGCGGCGCCAGGGCGAGATGTTGGGCTCGTGGACGCCGAAGCGCTGCTCCATGAAGCGGATGATGGAGGTGTGGTCGAGGACCTCGGAGCAGACGTAGCCGCCGGTGCTCCAGGGGGAGACGACGAGCATCGGGACGCGCTGGCCCAGACCGTAGGGGCCGGCGGTGTAGCCGGCGTTGCCGGAGAAGTGGTCGAGGGACGAGTCCACGGTGGACAGGCCCTGGTTGGCGTCGGCCGGCGGGAACGGCGGCAGGACGTGGTCGAAGTAGCCGTCGTTCTCGTCGTAGGTGATGAACAGCGCGGTCTTGCTCCACACCTCGGGGTTGGAGGTGAGCGCGTCCAGGACCTGCGAGACGTACCAGGCGCCGTAGTTGGCGGGCCAGTTGGGGTGCTCGGAGAACGCCTCGGGGGCGACGACCCACGAGATCTTGGGGAGCTTGCCGGCCTTGACGTCGGCCTTCAGGTGGTCGAAGTAGCCGTCGCCCGCCTTGGCGTTGGTGCCGGTGCGGGCCTTGTCGTAGAGCGGGTCGCCGGGCTTGGCGTTGCGGTACTGGTTGAAGAAGAGCAGCGAGTTGTCGCCGAAGGTGCCGCGGTAGGCGTCGTCGATCCAGCCCCACTTGCCGTTGGCGTCCAGGCCGTCGCCGATGTCCTGGTAGACCTTCCAGGAGACGCCGGCCTTCTCCAGGCGCTCGGGGTAGGTCGTCCAGCTGTAGCCCGCCTCCTCGTTGCCCAGGACCGGGCCGCCGCCCGAGCCGTCGTTGCCGACGTGGCCGGAGAACATGTAGTAGCGGTTGGGGTCGGTGGCCCCGATGATCGAGCAGTGGTACGAGTCACAGATGGTGAACGTATCGGCGAGCGCGTAGTGGAACGGGATGTCCTTGCGCGTCAGATGGGCCATCGTGCCGGTCCCCTTGGCGGGGATCCAGTTGTCGTACTTGCCGTCGTTCCATGCCTTGTGGCCGCCGGCCCAGTCGTGGTTGAGGCCCTCGATGAACTGCATGCCGAGGTTGTCGGCGTCCGGGTGGTAGGGCAGGACGTCCGTGCCGCCGTTGGCCTGGTGCCAGACCGACTTGCCGCTGGGCAGTGTGAGCGGGCGCGGGTCGCCGAAGCCGCGGACGCCCTTCATGGCGCCGAAGTAGTGGTCGAAGGAACGGTTCTCCTGCATCAGGACGACGATGTGCTCGACGTCCTTGAGGGAACCGGTACGCCGCGTGGCGGGGATGGCCGCGGCGCGGGCGATGCTGCTGGAGAGGGCGGTGGCACCGGCGGTGGCACCGGCTATCTGGAGGAAGCGTCGCCGGTTGACGTCAGGCATGAGTGCGAAACCTCGTCGTCTGTGGGGGATTTCGGGGATCGGTCGGGTGCAGCGGTGTGCGGGTCTGTGCGGACACGGGACTGAGCAGAGTGTTCCAAGAGGAACGAGTGCCAGGGAAGGGGGGGTATCGCAGATGTGACATCACGCGGTACGTGGGGCGAACTTGCTGGTCGGGGCGGCGGTGGCGGCCGCCCCCGCATCCGGGGGCGGCCGCCGGTGTGCTCAGGCCGGTGCCGGCTGCGGCACCGCCGCGGCCGGGCCGAGCCGGCCGGTACGGTGCAGTCCGTACAGCGCGGCGCTGCACACCAGGCCCAGCGCCCAGAGGGCGATCCAGGGCAGCGCGGGCAGCCCCGCCGCGCGGGAGGCGTCCAGGGCCGCGCCGGTCAGCAGGTTGCCCAGGGTGATGCCGATCCCGCAGATGGTGTTGTAGAGCCCGTAGTGGGTGGCGACGAGGCGGTCACCGCACAGCCGGACGAGGGTGTCCATCTCGAACGGGTAGGTGATCATCGTGCCGACGGCGAGCAGCAGGGCGGCCAGCGCCGGCGGCAGCGCCGCCAGCGCCCAGCGGGCCACGCCCGGTCCGGGCACCGGTAGCGCACCGGCCGCCAGGACCGGCACGAACGCCAGCCCCATCGCCAGCAGCCCCCAGGCCAGGGCCCGGCCGGGCGCCAGGCGGGCCTTGCACCAGGCCGTCACCCTGGTCTGCCCGGCGATGGTGCTCAGCCCCGACACGGCGAACAGCGCCGCCACCGCGGCGGTGCCGAACCGCCCCTCGCCGCCCAGGCGTTTCACCTCCAGCGGCAGCGCCAGATAGACCTGGAACGAGAGCACATAGGCGCCGGTCATGGCGCCGGAGAAGAGCAGGAACGGCCGGTTGGCCAGCACCCGCCGCCATTGGGCGCGCACCGTCCCCGCGCCGTCGCCGCGCGCCTGCCCGTCGTCCCCGCGGGCCGGCAGCGCGCGGATCTGCACCAGGCTCAGCACCGCGAAGATCCCGGACGCGACCAGGCAGGTGACGCGGAAGTCCAGCCCGGTCAGCACCATGCCCACCAGCGGGCCGAGCAGAATGCCCGCCTGGTAGAAGACGTTGAACAGCGCGAACGCCTCCAGCCGGCGCTCGCCCGCCCCGGCGGCCAGATAGGCCCGTACCGCCGGGTTGAACAGCGCCCCGGCGAGCCCGGTGGCCGCGGACGCCGCCAGCAGCGCGGGCAGCGAGTCGACCAGGCCGAGGGTGGCGAAGCCGACGGTGCGCAGCACACAGCCGGCCACGATCAGCGGCTTGTACCCGAACCGGTCGGCCAGCGTGCCGCCGACCAGGAACATCCCCTGCTGGCTGAAGTTGCGGACGCCGAGGACCAGCCCGACCAGCCATCCTGCCAGTCCCAGCGTGCCGGACAGATGGGCGGCCAGATACGGCATCAGCATGTAGAAGCCGAGGTTGATGGTGAACTGATTGGCCATCAGGAGGCGGACGCTGCGGTCGTAGGACCGCACCTGGACGAGGAGACCCTTCACCGGCCCGCCTCCTCGGTGCCCGGGGCGCGCAGGGTGAGCGGATCGACGACGGCGGCACACCGGCTCCAGGCGGTGACCTCCCTCTCGTCCGGCCGCGCCACCGTCTGCGGCCCCTCCGCGGGCGGCGCGTCGAGCAGTCCGTGGGCGGCGCAGTACGCGTCGTCGTAGACCGTCTCCAGATAGCGCTGCGGCCCGTCCGGGAAGACCGCGGCGATACGGGTCCCGGGCGGCTCGGTGCGGCACAGCCAGCCCGCGACCAGCGCGACCGCGCCCACGCTCCAGCCGCCGGTGGCGTAGTGCGAGGCCGCCAGCCGTCGGCAGGTGTGCACCGCCTCGCCCGGTGCGACCCAGTGCACCTCGCTGAACTGGTCGTAGGCGACGTTGCGCGGATAGATGCTGGAGCCCAGGCCGCGCATCAGCCGGGGCCGGGCGGGCTGTCCGAAGATGGTCGAGCCGATGGTGTCGACGCCGACGAGCCGCAGTTCGGGATAGAGCTGGCGCAGCACCCGGGAGATGCCGGCGGAGTGACCGCCGGTACCGACGCTGCACACCAGCAGGTCGACATGGCCGAGCTGTGCGGCGAGTTCGAGCGCCAGCGGCAGGTAGGCGGCGGTGTTGTCGGGGTTGTGGTACTGGTCGGGGCACCAGGAGCCGGGGTGCTCGGCCAGCAGGCGGGCCACCCGGTCGCGGCGCGCCTGCTGCCAGCCGCCGCTGGGGTGGGGTTCGGGGACGAGGTCGATCCGCGCGCCGTAGGCGGTCAGCAGGCGGGTCATCGAGGGTTCCAGGCCGGGGTCGGTGACCAGGGTGACGGGGTGGCCGTGCACCATCCCGGCGAGCGCCAGGCCCAGCCCGAGGGTGCCGCTGGTGGATTCGATGATCCGGCCGCCGGGCCGCAGGGCGCCGCGGGCGCGGGCGCGTTCGACCATGTGCAGCCCCGGGCGGTCCTTGATGCCGCCGGGGTTACGGCCCTCCAGTTTCGCCCAGAACCCGCGGCCGGGCGGGGTGAGCGGTGCGGAGATGTAGAGGACGGGGGTGTTGCCGACGAGGCCGGACATCCCGGGGGCCGGGGGGCCTGGGGTGCGGTGGGTGGGGTCGGGGCTGGCGGGAGGCGTGGTCAGGGTGGGAAGAGAGTGCATCGGTCGCTCTCGTTCGGTGTGCGGGACAGGGACGCTCCTCTCGCGCGCCGGCCGGTCGGGCACGGCGCGCGGCGGCCGGCGGGGTGACCGGCCGCGCGGGCGGCTCCTATATCCGGCACCTGCACAGGACGGCGAGCGTGGTCCGGCCGGTGCGCGGCGGCCGGTCCGGCGCGGCCCGTCGGCGTACGGACGGTGGCGGCACGGTCCCGCTCGCCGTGACGGGCGCCGTCGGCGGGGCGCCGCTCCCGTCCGCCCGCCCCTTCGGCAGCTGTCCGGACGGTCCGGGTCCGCAGGCGGTGTGCGGGCCGTCGCTCTGGACGGCCTCGAGCACGGGGGTGCGCATATCGGCGCGCTCGGGACGCTGTGCCGCGGCCGCCACCGGTCCGGCGGCACGGTGGTGGCCGCCGCCCGCGTGGGCACACGGCGGTGCGGTCAGCAACAGTCCGGCGAGAAGCAGGAGTACGGCGGCCCGCCGGACAGGGGCACGGGTACGGACGCGGGCAGGGGTACGGACGCGGGCACGGGTACGCGGACGGGAACGAAGGGACACGGGTCCTCCGTGGCGAGCACCGCCTCGCGGGCGCGCGGCAGCGGCGCGCACATGCGGCGGGTCGGGGGGCAGCGGGCAGCTCGTAGGCGATGCGCGCCTGGGCCGGAACGGCCGGAAATCTAGACCTGCTGGACGACGGAGCCCGTAGCGCTGCGCAACGGTGGCGGCAGCGGCACACCGCGGGCCGCGGCGGCCCGGACCGGACCGGCCGCGTACACGGCACTCGTGGTCCCCGGTGCGGGACAGGGCGGGGTCAGTTCGCCGCCCTGCTGCGGATGGCCGGATACGCACAGCTCGTGGGAGTGCACGGGGGCGGGCGGCCCGGGGTGCTCGCCGTGGTCACTGTGGCCGGCATGAACGGACGCGTTCACCGCCATGACCGGGACGGAGGATGCCGCATGCCCCGCGTTCTCGGCGCCCGCGCCATGGACGAGCAGCACGCCGAACAGCACCAGCAGCGTCGGCCACAGCAGCCGGAACGGGACCGCTGCACCGCGGTCCCGTGCACTGTGCCGGGGCGACCGAGCCGTTGACATGCCGCGATCGTAACCGACGTGGCCCGGCCGCCCCTGACGGTGTGTCGGGAGCGGCCGGATCGCGCCGTCAAGCGAGGGACGTCAGCGGTTCCGGCTGCGCCGTCACCTCCGGGACGGTGTGCAGCGGGGTCCGGGGCGCGGGGGCCGTTCCGAGCCGTCGGCTGAACCAGATGACTTTGCCCGTGGCGGTCCCGCAGGTGCCCCAGCTGTCGCTGAGGGCCGCCACCGTCGCCAGTCCGCCGCCGAGGGTGGCGGGCAGGGCAGGCAGCCGCGGGCCGTCGTCGGCCACCGAGGCCGTCAGCCGGCACCCGTCGTGGCGCAGTTCCACGGTGCAGCGGGCGCCGGGGCCGATATGGCGGTGCACATTGGCCAGCAGTTCCGTCACGCCCCGGCACACCGACGGGATATGTGGTTCGAGCCGCCAGTACCTCAGATGCGCGGCCAGGATGCGCCGGATCTGCGGCATGCGTTCCGCCGAGGCGTGCAGGTCGACCGCGTAGTGGCGGTCAAGGGGCAGGGTCATGGTCGTGACTCCTCAGCGTCGGGCTCATCTGAGCGTGCGGGATGACATATGGCCGACCAGAGGTGACAGAGTTCCCCCGTGGGACCGGCCCCGCAACCCTTCCTGCCGCGATCGGGCGGCCGTACGGGTCCGGACGGCCCCTCAGCCGCTCAGGCGTTCCAGGACCTTGTCCGGGGTGAGCGGAAGGTCGCGCAGCCGGATCCCGGTGGCATGCCAGAACGCGTTCGCCAGGGCCGCCGCGGTGCCGACGATGCCGATCTCGCCGATGCCCTTGCTGCCCATCGGGTTGAGGTGCGGATCGTCCTCGTCGATCCAGTGCACCTCGATGCCGTGGATGTCGGCGCAGACCGGCACGTGGTAGGAGGCCAGATCGCAGGCGGTGAAGTCGCCGTGGACGGGGTCCAGTTCGCAGTCCTCCGTCAGGGCCATGCCCAGCCCCATGGTCATCCCGCCGATGAGCTGGGAACGCGCGGTGCGGGGGTTGAGGATCCGGCCGGCCGCGAACATGCCCAGCAGACGGCGCACCCTTACCTCCCCGGTGACGGTGTCGACCTGCACCTCGGCGAAGTGGGCGCCGAAGGAGTGCCGGGCGTAGGGGCTGGTTGCGGCGGCCTCCTGGTAGGTGTCCGCGGTGGCCGCCAGCCCGTTGGGCGGGAGCGGGCCGGGCTCCTCGCGCAGCCGTGCCACCAGCGCGGTCGCGGCCTTGTGCACGGCCCAGCCCCAGGAGGCGGTGCCGCCGGAGCCGCCGGCCAGCACCCCGGGCGGCAGGTCGCTGCTGCCGATCTCGATACGGATGTGGTCCTCGGGCGCGCCGAGTGCGGCGGCGGCGATCTGCGCGAGGACGGTGCGGGCGCCGGTGCCGATGTCGGTGGCGTTCACGCGGATGCGGTAGGTGCCGTCGGGGTGGGCGCGGGCCTCGGCGGCGGATCCGCCGACCAGGACGTAGGGGTAGGTGGCCGCGGCGACGCCCGTGCCCACCAGCAGGTCTCCCTCGCGGCGCAGGGCCGGCCGCCGGTCGCGGGGCAGCCAGCCGAAGCGGTCGGCGCCCTGGCGCAGGCATTCCACGAGGTGGCGGCTGCTGAAGGGCCGGCCGCTGTCGGGTTCGGCGTCCGGCTCGTTGCGGATCCGCAGTTCCACGGGGTCGATGTCCAGGTGGACGGCGAGTTCGTCGACGGCGCACTCCAGGGCGTACATCCCGGGGGCCTCGCCCGGGGCCCGCATCCACGACGGGCTGGGCACGTCCAGCGCGGCGACGCGGTGCAGGGTGCGGCTGTGCGGCGAGGCGTACATGACGCGGGCCGGGACCGCTGCGCCCTCGACGAAGCCGCGGACGGTGCAGGTGTAGGTGGTGACCTCCTGTGCGAGGACGGTGAGGTCGCCCTCGCGGCTCGCGCCGAGGCGTACCCGCTGGAGGGTGGGCGCGCGGTGCCCGACGACGGCGGGCAGCTGGCGGCGCGGCAGAGCCAGTTTGACCGGGCGGCCGGTGACCTGGGCGGCCATCGCGGCCAGGACGACCTGGGGGCGGGGCGTCCCCTTGGAGCCGAAGCCGCCGCCGACGTGCTCGGAGATGACCGTGACGTCGTCCGGGCCGAGGCCGAACAGGGCGGCGAGGTCGTCGCGCACCTTGGTGGCGCCCTGGCTGGAGTCGTGGACGGTGAGGTGTCCATGGGTCCAGCGGGCGGTGGAGGCGTGCGGTTCCATGGGGTGGTTGTGCAGCGGGGGCATGGTGTAGGTCGCATCGACGGTGGCCGGGGCCGCGGCGAACGCCGCCTCGAAGTCGCCCCGTTCGCGGGTTCCGGGGTAGAGGCCGTTGGCCAACTCCGCCTCGTACAGGCCCGGATGATCGGGCGTGAGCCGTACGTCGTGCGGCTCGGGCTCGTAGCTGACGTGGACCTCCTCGGCCGCCGCGCGGGCCGTCTCCAGGCCGTCGGCGACGACCAGGGCGACGTACCAGCCACGGTGCGGGACCCGGTCGTCCTGGAGGACGGCCAGCGTACGGTCCCCGGGGGCGGCCAGACGGGGCGCGTCGAGGTGGGTGAGCACCGCGTGGACACCGGGCAGGGCGAGGGCCGCGGTGGTGTCGAGGGCGGTGATCCGGCCGCGGGCGATGGTGGCCGGCACCGGCCAGGCGTAGGCGCAGCCCGGCGGGGTGTGCTCGGCGGCGTAGCGGGCGGCCCCGGTGACCTTCTCCCGGCCTTCGCGCCGGACGAGCGGTTCACCGAGGGGGGACGGGGCGGCGGCCATGGCGGGTGTCCTTTCGTCGCGCGCGGGTCGTCGGGCGCGGGTCGTCGGGCGCGGGCGTCACGCACGGGCGGCCAGGTCGGCCAGCACGCCGACCGTGAGGCCCCGTGCCAGGGCGACCTTGAAGCCGTTGTCGCGCAGCGGGCGGGCGGCGGCGAGTTCGGCGTCGGCGGCGCGCGCGAAGGTGTCCTCGGTGGCGGACGCGCCGTGCAGCACCGCTTCGGCCGCACGGGCCCGCCACGGCCGGTGCGCCAGCCCGCCGTAGGCCAGCGCCGCATGCCGTACGGCGCCGTCCCGAACGGCGAGCACGGCCGCGACGGAGACCAGGGCGAAGGCGAACGAGGAGCGGTCGCGGGCCTTGCGGTAGCGCATGTGCAGGCCGGGGAGGGCGGGCGGCAGCTCGACGGCGGTGATCAGTTCGCCGGTGCGGATCACCGTGTCGCGGTCGGGCCGGTCGCCGGGCAGCCGGTGGAAGGTGGTCACCGGGACGCCGCGTTCGCCGTCGGGACCGTGCAGATGGACGGTGGCGTCCAGGGCGGCGAGGGCGACGGCCAGGTCCGAGGGCTGGGTGGCGACGCAGTGCTCGGAGTGCCCCAGGACGGCCAGATCGCGGTGCGCGCCCTCGCGGGCCGGGCAGCCGGTGCCCGGTGCGCGCTTGTTGCAGGGTTTGGTCACGTCCTGGAAGTAGAGGCAGCGGGTGCGCTGGAGCAGATTGCCGCCGGTGGTCGCCGTGTTCCGCAGCTGTCCCGAGGCGCCGGAGAGCACCGCCTGCGAGAGCACGGGGTAGCGGTCGCGGACGGCCGGGGCCGCGGCCAGATCGCTGTTGCGGACCATCGCCCCGATCCGCAGCCCGCCGTCCGGCAGTTCCTCGATACGGTCCAGCGGCAGCCGGCTGACGTCGATGAGCAGCGGCGGTGACTCCACGCCGAGCTTCATCAGATCGACGAGGTTGGTGCCGCCGCCCAGGAACCGCGCCCCGGGCCGCTCGGCCGCCACCTGGACGGCGTGCGCCACGCTCCCGGCCCGCACATATCCGAACGGCTTCATGACGCCTCCCCCGCACCCCGGCTGCCCGTATCGGCCGCATCGCCGGTTGCGGCCGCACCCCTGACGTCGCCGACCGCTTCGACGATGCGGGGATAGGCGCCGCACCGGCACAGGTTGCCGCTCATCCGCTCGCGGATCTCGTCGTCGGTGAGCTCCACCGGGGCCCCGGAGCGCGCGTCGTCCGGTGTGACGTACGAGGGGAAGCCGTCCGCCGCCTCCCTGATCGCCCCGAGCGCCGAACAGATCTGGCCGGGGGTGCAGTAGCCGCACTGGAGGGCGTCGCGGGCCAGGAACGCCTCCTGGAGCGGGTGCAGCCGCAGCCCGTCGGCGAGGCCCTCGACGGTGGTCAGACGCCGGCCGTCCTGCGCCACGGCCAGCAGCAGACAGCTGTTGGCCCGCCGCCCGTCGACCAGCACCGTGCACGCCCCGCACTGCCCGTGGTCGCAGCCCTTCTTGGCGCCGGTCAGATCGAGTCGTTCGCGCAGTACGTCCAGGAGGGTGGCGCGGTGGTCCACTGCCAGTGTGTACGTCGTCCCGTTGACCCGCAGGATCACCTCGGACCGCTCGCCGGTCGCCGCCGACCGCGGTACCCCGGCGCCGCCGGCCGGCCGATTGCTGGAGTCCACTCGTTCGCGCCTTCCCGTCCGACGTCAGCTGCGCTTCCCGGGCCGCCCCGGGCCCGCCTCAGCGGTTCTCCAGCCGCAGCTGGACCTCTTCCTCCTGGTCGCCGGCGGCCGTGCCGACCACCCGCACCGCGAACGCATGCGTCAGGCTCTCGCGGATCCGGTTGACCGCCCAGTAACCGCCCTGGAGATCGACGGTGACCGGCGCGGTCAGCCGGCGCGGCGCGGCCTGACCGTGCAGGTCGGTGACGTCGACGGTCGCGGTCCACACGGTCGCGCTCGCCCCGTTGATCTCCGTGGGCACATCGTCCGCGGCCCGGTCGGAGGCGAAGGACTCGCGCAGGGCGCTGAAGACCGCGTGCGCGTCCTGCGTCGCGCAGCCGACGACCTCCACCAGGACCTCGTCCGGTTGCCCCGGCGGGTCCGGGGGCTGCGGGCGGGCGGAGTTCTCCGCGTGTGACGCCTGTTCCGCGCTGTTCACCATGGGGGCCTTCCTGTGGGAGCCGGACGCTTCCAGGCTCGCCCGGCGGCCCGGTGCGGGCACGCCCCATGAGCCGTACGGGGGTCCTTTGGTTGCCACGGGCATCGGACGGGACGGATCATCCCGTACGGGACAGATCCGGCGGAACGCCGCGCGGATCCGGCACGAGGGAGACGCAGCATGGGCCCGTCGGACGACGCCACTGTGAGCGGTCACTGTGCGGCCGGATTCGAGGGGGTGCGGGCGGCCTTCGTACGCAACTTCCGGGTGCACGGGGAGGTGGGCGCGGCGGTGACGGTGACCGTCGGCGGGCGGACCGTGGTCGATCTGTGGGGCGGCCATGCGGACGCGGCGCGGACCCGCCCGTGGGAGCACGACACGCTGGTCAACGTCTACTCGACGTCGAAGGGGATGACCGCGCTGTGCGCCCATCTCCTCGTGGACCGGGGCGAGCTGGACCTCGATGCGCCGGTCGCGCGGTACTGGCCGGAGTTCGCGCAGGCGGGGAAGGCGGAGCTGCCGGTGCGCTGGCTGCTGAGCCACCGGGCCGGGGTGATCGCGCCCCGCGAGCCGGTGGCCGAGCGGTACGCCCACGACTGGGACCATGTCTGCGCCGCGCTCGCCGCCGCCCCGCCCTGGTGGGAGCCGGGCACCGCGCAGGGGTATCACGCGGTGACGTTCGGCTACCTGGTGGGCGAGGTGGTCCGGCGGATCAGCGGGGTCTCGCTCGGGGCGTTCCTGCGCCGCGAGATCGCCGGGCCGCTGGGGGCGCGGGTGTTCATCGGCACGCCCGCCGAGGAGCATGCGCGGTGTGCGGAGATGGTGGGGCAGCTGGACGAGGCGCGGATCGCCGAGCGGTTCCCGGGCATTCCGCAGCCGCCGTTCCGCTCGCTGGCCGACCATCCGCTGGCGGTGGTGATACTGGCGCTGACGTACATCCCCACCGGCGACGTCAACACCGCCGCCTACCGCTCGGCCGAGATCCCGGCGGGCAATGCGCATGCCTCGGCGCACGGTCTGGCCACCGTCTACGGGGCGCTGGCGGGCGGCAGGCTGGTGCGCCCGGCCACGCTGGAGGCGATGCGGGAGCCGCAGAGCCTGCCCCATGAGCCGGATCTGGCGATCGATGCGCTGGCGCCGCCCGGGACGGAGCGGCGGTGGGGGCTGGGCTTCATGCTCAACCACCAGCGGCAGGCGGGTCCCAACCCGCGGGCCTTCGGGCACGGCGGGGCGGGCGGTTCGTTCGCCTTCGCGGATCCGGAGAACGGCCTGTCCTATGCGTATGCGATGAACAAATACGGCAGCGGCGCCACGGGCGACGCGGACCCCCGCAATACGGCGCTGATCGCGGCGACGTACGAGGCCCTGGGGGTGCACAGGCCGCGTCCGTCCGGGCACGCGCTGCACTGAGCGCCGGGCCCCGTCCGCACACTCCGCGCGGGCCCGGTCACGGCGCAATAATGGAGAGATGCGGCACGGATCCGTGCCCGGCGCGAGGCTGCGCGGGGCCCGGGGAAAGGCGGTAGCGATGATGGACAGGGACACCGAGAGGCACCCGGGCCCGGACCCCGAGGCCGTGCACGAGGCGTATGCGTTCGTCTGTCTGCACTGCGGCTACGGCTGGGAGGAGGAGTACGAGATCCACCATTCCACCGATCTGTCCGGGCAGCGCCGGATCGACTACTACGAACGCGGCCGCCGGGTCCCCTCACCCCTGAGCCGCGCCCAATGCCCCGCCTGCAACCGCGGTCCGCTGCGGATCCTGCGCCCCGGGCGGGTGAACTCGGCCCGCTCGCTGTTCCCCTGGTCCAGCTACCCCGACTGGACGTCACCATCCGGTGTACAGAAGGTGGTTGACGAGGAGCGCTAGGACGGCCTGGGCGGTCAGCCAGTGGCGGTGCCGGGCGGCGGCCAGCAGATCGGCGCGGCGCACGGCGCGTTCGCCCGGGGTCGCGGGGGCGGGCGCACCGGTGCGGGCTGGGGAGGTCGGTCGCGGGATCACACCGGCACGCTAGGGCGGCAAGCGGGCGGCGGGGCGCCGCCGATCCGCTGACGTCAGAGTTTCGTCACCGGTCAGGGCCCCTTGGCGCACCGTGCGCGGCTTACGGTCGGCGCATGGGTGCCTTTCGCCTCACTTCCCCGACTCCCCCGACCTCCCCGTCCTTCTGGCGCAGTCCGCTGCGCGGCCCCCGGCTGACGGCCCTGCTCGGGGTCGTCCTGCTGGCCGGTGTCACGCTGCTGTTCGTGACCGGGCTGCTGTCGTACGCCGCCTACAACCCGGATCTGGCGGGCGGCGTCAACGACCAGACCCCGGACAAGGGCCTGCTCGGCTTCTATCTCTTCCCCTGGCCGACGGGCCCGTACTGGCTCTACCGGGTCACCCAGGGCCTCCATGTCACCCTCGGCATCGCCCTGGTGCCCGTGCTGCTGGCCAAGCTCTGGTCGGTCATCCCGAAGCTGTTCACGCTGCCGCCGGCCCGGTCCCCCGGGCATGCGCTGGAGCGGCTGTCGCTGCTGTTGCTGGTCGGCGGCGCGCTGTTCGAGTTCGTCACGGGGATTCTCAACATCCAGCTGGACTACGTCTTCCCCGGGTCGTTCTACCGGCTGCACTTCTACGGGGCGTGGGTGTTCATCGGTGCGTTCGTGGCGCATGTGGTGCTGCGGATGCCGCGGACGGTGCGGGCGCTGCGCGAGCGCACCGACCCGCCGTCGGACGCCGACGAGACCGGGCTGGTCGCCCCGCGGCCCGCCCCGCCGACCGTCTCGCGGCGCGGCGCGCTGTGGCTGGTCGGCGGCGGCTCGCTGCTGCTGTTCGCGACGACGGCGGGGCAGAGCATCGGCGGACGGTGGCGGCGTACGGCCCTGCTGGCGCCGCACGGCGGGGCGGACCCGGGCAGCGGGCCGAACGGCTTCCAGATCAACAAGACCGCCGCCCATGTCGGGATCCGCCCGCAGGAAACCGGCGACGACTGGCGGCTGACGATTGAAGTCGGCGGGCTGGGGGCACCTCCCAGCGGTAGCCGGGGGAGGGTGCGGCTGAGCCGCGCCGAGCTGCTGCGGATGCCGCAGCATCAGGCGGCGCTGCCGATCGCCTGTGTCGAGGGCTGGTCGACGGACGATCAGCTGTGGAGCGGGGTGCGGCTGCGCGATCTGGCCGCGCTGGTGGGGCTGGGCGAACGGCCGCCGGACGTCCTGGTGGAGTCGCTCCAGCTGCACGGCGCGTTCCGGCGGGCCGCGCTGCGCGCCAACCAGGTGCGCGACGGGCGCGCCCTGCTCGCGCTGCGGGTGGGCGGCGCTGAGCTGTCCGCGGACCACGGCTATCCGGCGCGGATCATCGTGCCGGGCGCGCCCGGGGTGCTCAACACCAAGTGGGTGTCCCGGCTGACCTTCGGGGAGCCGTCATGAGGGGGCGGTGGACGCGGCGGCCGACGGCACGGCTGACGGCGGCGCTGACGCGGCTGAGGCGCCGTTGCCGCTACGGCGAGGGGACGCTGC
Source organism: Streptomyces natalensis ATCC 27448 (assembly GCF_000935125.1). Taxonomy (GTDB): domain Bacteria; phylum Actinomycetota; class Actinomycetes; order Streptomycetales; family Streptomycetaceae; genus Streptomyces; species Streptomyces natalensis. The sequence goes on from NZ_JRKI01000045.1 coordinate 67,034, forward strand.
ATCTGCTGCTGATGCTCGCCTCGTTCGCGCTCACCGGCTACGCGGGCCTGCGGCTGCTCGGCGGCGCCCGGTGGCCGCTGGTCGTGGTGTGGTTCGCCGGGGCGGCGCTGCTGCACGATCTGGTGCTGCTGCCGCTGTACTCGCTCGCCGACCGGGTGGTGAGCGCGGCGACGGCGGGCACCCGGCGGCACCGGGCCTGGACGGCCCATGTCCGGGTGCCCGCCGCGCTGTCGGGGCTGTTGCTGCTGGTGTGGTTCCCGCTGATCGCGGGTTCGGCGGGAACGCCGGGCGGCCTGCCGACGGCGGACTACACGTCCGTCACCGGCCTGCCCGGCGGGGACTTCTTCGCCTGCTGGCTGCTGCTGACCGCCGGGCTGTTCGCCCTCTCGGCGCTGGTGCTGTCGGCCCGTACGGCGGGGCCCCTGCTGCGCAGTACGGCGGCGCGGGTGCGGCGGCGCAGGGCCACGAAGCGGCGCTCGGCGGATTCGGGCCGCTGATCCGGGGGCGCCGGAACGGACCACGTTTCCGCCGGCGCCCAGCCGGCCGCGGCCGCGTACCGCAGCAGCGCGGGGGTGCCCACCCGGGCCCAGGGGAAGAAGCCGCCCGCTGCGCCGGATCCGCCGTCGACCTGGACCTCGACCCGTTCGTCGACGTCCGCGGCCGTGGTCTCCACGATCAACGTGCCGCGCGGGGCGAGGAGTTCGGCGGTCCGCAGGAGCAGGGCGCGGGGGTCGCCGCCGATGCCGATGTTGCCGTCCAGGAGCAGCGCGGTGCCCCAGCGCCCTTCGTCCGGGAGGGGGTCGAAGACCGAACGGCACAGGGCGGTGCCGCCGATCGCGGCCGTACGGGCCACCGCGGCCTCGCTCACATCGATGCCGAGCGCCCGGCGGCCCTGCGCGGCCAGCGCGGCGACGAGCCGGCCGGGACCGCAGCCGATGTCGAGCACACTGCCCTTGCAGCGGCGCAGCGCCGACCGGTCCGCGGCGTCGGTGCCGCCGCACCAGCGCTCGACCTCCAGGGGCAGCAGCCAGCCGTCGGCGCGGCGCAGGAACAGCGGACCGCGGCCGCTGCGCAGCGCATCGGCGTACGGATCGGCGCCCCAGGTGGGGGCGGCATGGGTGGTCGCGCTCATCGTCCGGCGACCGCCGTCAGCCGGGCCAGGGTGGCGGCGAAGCGTCCGCCGGGCGCGGCGGCCGCGACGGCACCGGCGTCGGCGGCCGTGTCGACGTCGCGCAGCGGCGGCAGATCCCGTACCCGCAGGCCGGCCGCGAGCAGCCGGGCGCGCTGGGAGGCACCGGTGTGCGGGGTCGACATCGGGACGCCGCGGAGCAGTCGGGGGTCCGGCTCGGCCAGGCCGAGTGCCCAGAAACCACCGTCCTCGGCCGGGCCGAACCAGGCATCGCAGTCCCGCCAGGCCGCCGACTCCAGTGCGGGGGCGAGGAGTTGCGGGGTGATCTGCGGGGTGTCCATGCCCAGGAGGAGGGTCGGGCCCCGGCTGCCGGCGAAGGCGGCGGCCAGCCGTTCGTCGAGGCCGCCCGCGCACTGGGGGCGCACCTCGAACCCGTCGGGCAGCCAGCCGCCGGGCCGCCCGTCGAGAACGACGACCCGGCTCCGGGCGGGCATGGCCCGTACGGCACACAGGGTGTCGTACAGCGCTGCCCCCGCCAGCTCGGCGGCCTGGTGCGGGGTGTAGGGCGGGGTGAGCCGGGTCTTGACCCGGCCGGGCACCGGCTCCTTGGCGATGACCAGTACGGCCGTCGGACCGGTGCCGCCGTCCGAGGGGCTCATCGGGCCGTCTCCTTCACCGTCGCGTCCGTACGGGCCCCGGGCGGGGGCTGGCGCAGCACGCCGCGCATATCGCGGACCGCGTGCCAGGTGCCGCGCCAGGTGCCGGTGACCTTGGAGCGGCCGGTGCGCGGGTGGTAGGGGACGTCGCGTTCGGCGATCCGCCAGCCCGCGTCGGCGGCGCGGACGACCATCTGGAGCGGATAGCCGCTGCGGCGGTCGGTGAGGTCCAGGTCCAGCAGGGCGCCGCGGCGGGCGGCGCGCAGCGGGCCGAGGTCGTGCAGGCGCAGGCCGGTGCGGCGGCGCAGCATCCGGGTCAGGGCGAGGTTGCCGAACCGGGCGTGCGGGGGCCAGGCGCCGCGGCCCTGGGGGCGTCGGCGGCCCAGCACCAGATCCGCCTCGCCGTCGCGTACGGCCTGTACGAAGGGCGCCAGCAGGCCCGGGTCGAGGGAGGCGTCGCAGTCGCAGAAGCAGACGATGTCGGCGTCGGCGGCGAGCAGTCCGGCGTGGCAGGCGGCGCCGAAGCCGCGGCGGGGTTCGGTCACGACGGTGGCGCCCAGATCGCGGGCGAGCGCGGCGGAGCCGTCCGTGGAACCGTTGTCGACCACGATCGCCCGCCAGCCCTCGGGAATACGGGCCAGCACCCAGGGCAGCGCGGCGGCCTCGTCCAGACAGGGCAGCACCACGTCCACCGGGGCGGGGCGCCGCGGGGAGGCGCGACGGGGGGAGGCGGACGCGGCCACCGGGGCATCCGCCGGACCGGCCGACCGCGCCCCTTCTTCGTCCCCCCTCCCCTCGCGCATCTCCTCCCGCGCGAACTCCGCCATCCCCTCCGCGAATCCGGTCGCCGCCCGCCAGCCGAGCTCCTCGGCGATCCGCCGCGAGGACGCCGTGATGTGCCGGACGTCGCCCAGCCGGTACTCCCCCGTCACCACGGGCTCCGGCCCGCCGCACGCCGCGGCCAGCACCCGGGCCATCTCCCCGACGGTGTGCGGCTCGCCGCTGCCCGTGTTGTACGCGGTCAGCACCCCCGGCTCCCGGCCGGGCAGCGCCTCCAGCGCCACCGCATTGGCCGTCGCGACGTCCCGGACATGGACGAAGTCCCGCCGCTGGCCGCCGTCCTCGTACACCGTGGGGGCCTGACCGCGGGCCAGCGCGGAGCGGAAGAAGGAGGCGACACCGGCGTACGGGGTGTCGCGTGGCATCCCCGGCCCGTAGACGTTGTGGTAGCGCAGCGCGACGGCCCGGCCGCCGGTCGCGCGGGCCCACGAGGCGGCGAGATGTTCCTGGGCGAGTTTGGTCGTGGCATACACATTGCGGGGGTCGACGGGCGCGTCCTCGCCGACCAGGCCCGGCCTCAAGGGTGCCGCGCAGACCGGACAGCGCGGCTCGAACCGGCCCGCGTCCAGATCGGCCACCGCCCGCGGCCCGGGACGCACCACCCCGTGTTCGGCACAGGTGTAGCGGCCCTCCCCGTAGACCACCATCGACCCGGCGAGCACCAGCGCCCCGACCCCGGCCTCGGCCATCTCCGCCAGCAGCACGGCCGTGCCCAGGTCGTTGCAGCCGACGTAGGCGGGCGCATCCGCGAAGTTCTGGCCCAGGCCCACCATCGCCGCCTGGTGGCACACCGCGTCCACCCCGTGCAGCGCCCCGGCGACCGCCGCCCGGTCCCGTACGTCCGCGACGATCCGCCGCTCGCCCGGCCGCGGCGGAGGCGGCTTTGGATGGGCGGACGGCAACAGCGCATCGAGGACGACCACTTCATGTCCCCGCGCCTCCAGCACGGCGACGACCTGTGATCCGATGAACCCGGCCCCGCCGGTGACCAGTACACGCATGCCGGTCACGCTAAGCGCAACGGCCCGCCACGGCCCGCGTGGCGGAGCGCGCGTCATGGGTCCGTAAGATCCCCGGGCTCCCCGCCGGCCGCGTCCTCGCCCGGCGTCGTCCTCCCCTCCCCCACCGCATGCACCCGTCGCTCCCGTTCCGCACGGCCCGCGGCCGTGGCGTCCGAGGGCCAGACGCGGTCGAGGGCGGCGTTCATCGCGGCGCCGACCAGTACGGCGAAGGCCGACACCCCGATCCACAGGAGGACGGCGACCGGCGCGGCCAGCGACCCGTAGATCGTCGGGCCCTCGACCGTCGAGCCGAGGTAGAGGCGGAGCAGGAAGCTGCCCAGGACCCACATCGCCAGGGCGACCACGGCACCGGGGAGGTCCTCGCGCCAGGGCGAACGGACGGGTACCGACACGTGGTAGAGCGTGGTCAGAAAGGCGATCGACAGGATCAGCACGACCGGCCAGTACAGCGCCCGGACGACACCGGCGCTGGCCGGCAGCCAGCCGACGACCGCGTCCGGCCCGGCCACCATCAGCGGCAGCGCGATGGCACCGACGGCCAGCGCGGCGAGGTAGAGCACGAAGGAGAGCAGCCGGGTGCGGACGATGCCGCGCCGCCCGTCGAGCCCGTACATGATCGTGATGGTGTCGACGAAGACGTTCAGCGCCCGGGAGCCGGACCACAGGGCGAAGGCGAAGCCGAGCGAGATGACGTCGGGGCGGCGGCCGGTGAAGATGTCGTCCAGCAGGGGCCGGGCGATCTCGTTGACGCCCTTGCCGGAGAGCACGGTGGCGGAGGCGCCGAGGATGTTCTGCCGGATGCTGTCGATGGTGTCGTGGCCGATCCACTGCTCCATATAGCCCAGCAGCCCGATCAGTCCCAGGATCAGCGGCGGCAGCGACAGCAGGCAGAAGAACGCGGCCTCGGCGGCCAGCCCGGTGACGCGGTACTCCATGCAGGAGCGCACGATGTCCTTGGTCAGCAGCCAGACCAGCCGCCGCACGGAGACGTTGCGGTACAGGACCCGGGCCCTGGTCAGGCGGCCCGCCGGCCGTTTGACTGGTTCGTTTGCTGGCGGCACCTCCTTACCGTAGCTGCCATGGCAGCCAGCACTCATACGGTCACGAACCAGCCCCCGCCGCTGGTGGGATACGACGTCTTCGCCTCGGACGCGGCGCTCACCGAGGGCGTCACGCGGTATGTCGCGGACGACCGGCTCGACGAGGTACGGGAGGAACTGACCCGGCTCGGCCAGGCGGCCGGTTCGGCGCACGCCCAGCAGTGGGGCGGACAGGCCAACGCCCACCCGCCGGCCCTGCGGACCCACGACCGCTATGGGCACCGCATCGACGAGGTGGAGTTCCACCCGGCCTGGCACCGACTGCTGGGCCATGCCGTCACGGCCGGTCTGACGGACGCGTGGTCGCGCCCCGACGGGCACCTGCGCCGCACCGCCGGGTTCCTCCTCTGGACGCAGGCCGAGGCGGGCCACACCTGTCCGCTGTCGATGACCCATGCGGCGGTGCCCGCGCTGCGCGCCGACCCGGAGCTGGCCGCACGGTGGGAGCCGCTGCTGACCTCGCACATCTACGAGCAGGAACTGCGGCCGCCCGCCGAGAAGGGCGGGGTGCTGGCGGGGATGGCGATGACGGAGAAGCAGGGCGGCAGCGACGTACGGACCAACACCACGCACGCCGAGCCGCTGGCCGCGCCCGGTGAGTATCTGCTGACCGGGCACAAGTGGTTCTGTTCGGCGCCGATGTCGGACGTCTTCCTGGTCCTGGCCCAGGCGCCCGGAGGGCTCACCTGCTTCCTGCTGCCGCGGGTGCTGCCGGACGGGACCCGTAACTCCTTCCGCATCCAGCGGCTCAAGGACAAGCTCGGCAACCGCGCGAACGCCTCGGCGGAGATCGAGTTCGACGGGCGGACCTGGGCGCAGCGGGTGGGCGAGGAGGGGCGCGGGGTGGCGACGATCATCGAGATGGTCGCGGCGACCCGACTGGACTGTGTGACGGGAGCGGCGGCGGTGATGCGGCAGGCGGTGGCGCAGGCGGTGCACCACTGCGCCTACCGGGAGGCGTTCGGCGGACCGCTGATCGACAAACCGCTGATGCGCAATGTGCTGGCCGATCTGGCGCTGGAGTCGGAGGCGGCGACGACGTTGGCGCTGCGGCTGGCGGCCGCCTACGACAGCGATTCCGAGCACGACCGGCACCTGCTGCGGCTGGCGGTACCGGCCGCCAAGTACTGGGTGACCAAACGGTGCACCCCGGTGACGGCCGAGGCGCTGGAGTGCCTGGGCGGCAACGGCTACGTCGAGGAATCGGGGATGCCGCGGCTGCTGCGGGAGGCGCCGCTGAACTCCATCTGGGAGGGCTCGGGCAACGTCCAGGCGCTGGACGTCCTGCGGGCGCTGCAACGCGAACCGGCCGCGCTGAACGCCTGTCTGACGGAGATCGGCACGGCCCGCGGCGCGGACCACCGGCTGGACCGCGCGATCAAGGGCCTGCTGACCGAACTGGCCGATCTGGACGGCATCGAGGCCCGGGCGCGCCGCCTGACCGAGCGCCTGGCACTGGTCCTCCAGGGCTCGCTGCTGGTACGCCACGCACCGCCCGAGGTCGCGGACGCCTTCTGCGCCTCCCGCCTGGGCGGCGATGCGGGCGCGGCGTTCGGGACGCTGCCGCACACCCTGGACCTGGCCTCGGTCGTGGCGCGGGCACGGCCGGTCGTGAGGTAGCGAGGCGGGGCCGGTCGTGAGGTGGCGGGGCGGGGCTTGTCCGGTGGACCGGGGCCGGGCCCTGATCCACCGGACAGGCCCCGGGAGGGATGCCGCGCCGACTCGGCACCCCTCCCGGTCTCTAGGGCCACCGCGGCGGGTCCGCCGCGGTCCGGCCGCGTACCGCCGCATCGATGGCCACGACGATCTCGCCGTCGGGCGCGTCCGGCCCGAAGCCGGCCAGCAGCCCGCGGGCCTCGAAGTAGCGCAGCACGCGGCCCGCCTCCTCCCCCTCCGTACGGCCCGGTGCCCGCAGATGGACCACCAGGTCGGCGAAGGACCGCGCGGGCAGCAGGCCGCCGACTCCGGCCACCCGGTCGAGCAGGTGCGGTGCGCCGTCGATGACATAGCCGTCGACGGGCAGCGGGTGACGTCTGATCAGCACGTCGACCGCGGGCAGCCGGGGCACCCCGTAGTGCACGGCCAGCCGTCCGGCCCGTGCGAGACGCGGTCCCTCCGCCGCCCCGATCACCACGACACGCGGAGCGAGGGCCCTCATCTGCGCTCCCTCCCCGCGCCGCCCTGCGGATGTGGCAGCGGCCGACGCCATCCCCGGCGGACGGCCGGTGCATCGCCGACGGGTGACCGGCGAGCCTCCGGCCACGGGACGCCATCGGCCGCTGGGATCAGCGTCCCGGGCAGGCGTCATAGGCCACAACGGTTGCAGTCGGTTGCACCTCCCTGCCGTGGATCTGTTCAATGGCCCTCCGCTTTCGGCCTGGTGACGGCACGATGGACTCGGCCCCGGTGGGCGGCCGTCCGGAGGCCGCCGCGGCAGTGGTGCAACGGAGAGCAGCTTGAAGGACACAGCGATCGGCAGCGCCGTCCGGTCGGCCCAGGACATCCGCGAGACCGCCCGCCGCCTCGCCTCGGTCCGCGAGGCCGCGCTGGCGGGCGAGCTGCCGCCCGATGCGCCGCTGGACGCGCCCCGTCCCGTCATCGGCGAATCCTGGTTACGGGCCATCGGCTCGGGCGTCGACCCGGAGCGGGTCCGCGACCAACATCTGCTGTCCGTGGCCGAGTTGGAGCACCGGCGGCAGCAATCGCAGCTGGCGACGGTGCTGCCGGTCCTGGGCGACGGGCTGCTGGCGGCCGCCGATGCCGCACAGCAGATCATGGTCGTCACCGATGCCGAGGGGCGGGTGCTGTGGCGGGAGGGCAGCGCGCCGGTCCGGCGGATGGCCGACCGCCTCGGCTTCGACAAGGGCGCCGACTGGCGCGAGGGCGTGGTCGGCACCAATGCGATCGGCACCGCGCTGGTGGCCCGGCGGCCGGTGCTGGTGCATTCCGCCGAGCACTTCGTCCGCTCCCACCACCAGTGGACGTGCGCCGCGGCGCCGCTGCACGATCCGCGCGACGGCCGGCTGCTGGGCACCGTCGACCTCAGCGGCCCGGCGCCCTCCTTCCACCCCACGACGCTGTCGCTGGTCTCCGCCGTCGCCAGGCTGGCGGAGAGCGAGCTGCGCATCCGGCATCACGCGTCCCTGGAACGGCTGCGTTCCAGCGCGGCGCCGGTGCTGGCGCGGATCGGCGGGCGGGCGCTGGCGGTCGATGCGCACGGCTGGCCCGCCGGGGTCACCGGGATGACGCCGCCGGACCGGGTGGCGCTGCCCAAGGCGCCGCAGGCCGGGCCGCTGTGGCTGCCGCGGTACGGAATGTGCGCGCTGGAGCCGCTGCCCGGTGGCTGGCTGATCCGGGTGGGCCGCGAGGAGCCGGCCGCCGGGCCCAGCCGGGTGCTGCTGGACGTCAGCGGGCGCGACGGGGCGACGGTCACCGTCACCGGTCCGGCCGGCGGCTGGAGCCATGAGCTCTCCCCGCGCCACGCCGAGCTGCTGTTCGTCCTGGCCGCCCGTCATCCGGAGGGCCGCAGCGCCGCCGAACTGGCCCAGGACCTGTTCGGCGACCGCGGCCGTACGGTCACGGTGCGCGCCGAGCTCTCCCGGCTGCGCCGCCATCTGGCCGGCGTTCTGGCGCACCGGCCGTACCGCTTCGCGGACGGGGTGGAGGTGGAACTGCGGTTGCCGTCCGGGCCAGGGCAGCTGCTGCCGCAGTCCTCGGCGCCGGCGGTGGCGGCGGCCAGGCGGGCGGGCACGGAGGCCGGCTCGTGGAGGGAATAGGGGCGGGATTAGGAGCGGGAATAGGGGCGGGCATGGTGGCGGGAGCGGTGGGGGAAATAACCGCGTGCGGACGGGTGTTCGCGTCCTTTATCCTGATCGCGCTCTGAAGACAGCTCTCCAGAAGGACGTCGCAGAACGGGAGCAGCGCGCGCCGGTCAGCCGGTGCGTGGCCAAACGAGTGGGCGACACGACCATCCGCGATGACGCATGCCTGCGTGACCGCATGGCTGTATGCCGTATGTCGGCATGCCTGCCATGCCCGCATGCCGTCCGTGGACGTCACACCCTGCCCACCCGTACGTCCTTCCGGAGGACTCCATGTCCGTTGGCCTCGGCCTTCCCATCGGCGACCCCGCTCAGCTGGTCACCTGGGCCCGGCGCGCCGACGCCACCCCCTTCACCACCCTCGCGCTGCTCGACCGGCTGGTGTACGCCAACCCCGAGCCGCTGATCACGCTGGCCACCCTGGCCGGTGCCACCTCCCGCGTCCGGCTCCAGACCGAGGTGCTGCTCGCCCCGCTGCACCACACCCCGCTGCTCGCGAAACAGGCCGCCACCCTCGATCTGCTCTCCGGCGGCCGTTTCACGCTCGGGATCGGCATCGGCGGGCGCGACGACGACTATCTGGCCGCCGGCGTGGACATCCGCACCCGGGGCCGCCGCCTGGACGGCCAGATGGCCGAGCTGCGGCGGCTGTGGTCCGGCGAGCCGGTCGGCGAGGACGTCGGCCCGATCGGTCCGGCTCCGGCGCGGCCCGGCGGCCCCGAGGTGCTGTTCGGCGGCTTCGTACCGGCGGCCGTGGAACGCGTCGCCCGCTGGGGCGACGGCTTCCTCGGCGCCGCACTCCCGGCCCCGCACATGGACCGGATGTTCCGTGACGTGGAGGCGGCCTGGTCCCGGGCCGGGCGCACGGGACGGCCTCGGCTGCTGGCCCAGGTCAACGTGGCCCTCGGCCCCGAGCCGGTCATCGACCGCGCCCGCCGGGAGATCCGCGCGTACTACGGGCCGGAGCACTCCTACACCGACCACATCGTGAACGGCATGCTCACCACCCGGACGGGGATCCGCGACACGGTGGCCGCGTTCCAGGCCATCGGCGCCGACGAGGTCATGCTCTACTGCTGGTCCCCGGACCCGTCGCAGGTCGACCGTCTCGCCGAGGCGGTCTTCGCGGACCGCCCGTGAGGCGGTTGCCGCACCGGCCCTGACGCTCGCCTCCGGGCCGGTGTACCCCGCACCGGCCCGGAGGCCGGCCGGGGAAGCGGCTGTGATGTGCTGACCCCATGAGCCACTCGGTCACCACCTGGTACCTGGAGCAGACCTCGCCCGCCGATCTCGCCCCCGCCGGGGCGCCGCCCGCGGAGCAGGGGGTCCGTATCGTCCGATCCGAGGTGCCGTCGCCGGAATTCAGCCGGTTCCTCTATACCGCGGTCGGCGGCGATGTGCTGTGGACCGACCGGCTGAGCTGGACGTACGCGCGGTGGGCGGAGCATCTGGGGCGGCCCGGGACGGAGACCTGGGTGGCGTACGAGCGGGGGACGCCCGCCGGGTTCATCGAGCTGAACGCCGGGCCGGAGGGGTCCGTGGAGGTCGCCTACTTCGGGCTGCTCCCCGCCTTCCGGGGGCGCCGGATCGGCGGATGGCTGCTGACGTACGGCCTGGAGCGGGCCTGGGACCTGGCCGGACGGTGGCCGGGCCTGGAGCGGACGACGCGGGTGTGGGTGCACACCTGTAGCGACGACGGGCCGTATGCGCGGGCCAATTACGAGCGGCGCGGGTTCCGGGTGTACGAGACCACGGTGACGGAGGAGGCCGAGGTGGCGATGCCGGGGCCGTGGCCCGGCGCCGGGCCGATCGATCCCGTAACCGATCCCGTAACCGATTCGGTAGCCGACTCCGTCACCGGTTGCGTACGGGACCCCGACGCCGCCACCGGTACGTGACCCACAACACACCGTCCCGCCATTCGGGACGATGATGTCCGAATGTTGGACGACGGTGGACTGGCCGAAGAGCGCCGTGCCACGCTTCCGTCATGTCCAGAGCTGGAATTGCCTTGGTGAGTCGGCGGCACGTCGACCTCGGCCGCATGTCCAGCGCCATTTGTCGGGCGGGGTGACGAAGCGCTGACCAGGGCCATCGAGCCCTGACAGCGCCGCCGGCACCACCGATATCCCGCCGTCCCCATCGTCGCGGACGCGACCGCAACCCCGCCCAGCAGAGCACTCCCGACGCGTTGCCGCGCGCCGCGTTTCGGTGTGTCTGCACAGGTCAGGCGGGCGAGCCGAGTCGAGTTCGCACCCCCCGCCCGCCCAGAAGGACGTACACCCATGGCCGCCCACACCCCGGAGAACCCCCAGCCCTCGGCCGGGGCCGCACAGACGCGCCGCAAGGCCGGCCGCCACCGCGGCGAGGGCCAGTGGGCCGTTGGGCACTTCACGCCGCTCAACGGCAATGAGCAGTTCAAGAAGGACGACGACGGTCTCAATGTGCGGACACGCATTGAGACGATCTACTCCAAGGCCGGTTTCGACTCCATCGACCCCAACGACCTGCGCGGGCGGATGCGTTGGTGGGGCCTGTACACCCAGCGGCGGCCCGGGATCGACGGCGGCAAGACCGCGATCCTGGAGCCCGAGGAGCTGGACGACAAGTACTTCATGCTGCGCGTCCGGATCGACGGCGGGCGGCTCACCACCGCGCAACTGCGGGTGATCGGCGAGATCTCACAGGAGTTCGCGCGCGGTACCGCGGATCTCACCGACCGGCAGAACGTCCAGTACCACTGGATCCGGATCGAGGACGTCCCGGAGATCTGGCGGCGGCTGGAAGAGGTCGGGCTCTCCACCACCGAGGCGTGCGGTGACACCCCGCGCGTCATCCTGGGTTCGCCGGTCGCGGGTATCGCCGAGGACGAGATCATCGACGGCACCCCGGTCATCGAGGAGATCCAGCGCCGGATCATCGGCAACCCCGCGTTCTCCAACCTGCCGCGCAAGTTCAAGTCCGCGGTCTCCGGCTCGCCGCTGCTGGATGTGGCGCACGAGATCAACGACATCTCGTTCGTGGGCGTCGAACACCCCGAGCACGGTCCGGGCTTCGATGTGTGGGTCGGCGGCGGACTGTCGACCAACCCCAAGCTCGGGGTCCGGCTCGGCGCCTGGGTTTCGCGCGAGGAGGCCGCCGATGTCTACGAGGGCGTCATCTCGATCTTCCGCGACTACGGCTACCGGCGGCTGCGCACCCGTGCCCGGCTGAAGTTCCTGGTCGCGGACTGGGGCGTGGAGAAGTTCCGACAGGTGCTGGAGGACGAGTACCTCAAGCGCAAGCTGACCGACGGGCCCGCCCCGGCACAGCCCCTCCAGCAGTGGCGCGATCACGTCGGTGTGCACAGGCAGCAGGACGGCCGTTTCTACGTGGGCTTCGCGCCGCGCGTCGGCAGGGTCGACGGCTCCACCCTCACCAAGATCGCGGAGCTGGCGGCGGAGCACGGCTCGGGCCGGCTGCGGACCACCGCCGAGCAGAAGATGATCGTCCTCGACATCGACGAGTCGCGGGTGGAGTCGCTGGTCGCCGGGCTCGAGGCGCTGGACCTGCGGGTCAAGCCGTCCCCGTTCCGGCGCGGCACGATGGCCTGCACCGGCATCGAGTTCTGCAAGCTGGCGATCGTCGAGACCAAGGGCCGCGGCAGCTCGCTGATCGACGAGCTGGAGCGTCGTCTCCCGGAGTTCGACGAGCCGCTCACCATCAACCTCAACGGCTGCCCCAACGCCTGCGCCCGTATCCAGGTGGCGGACATCGGCCTCAAGGGCCAGCTGGTGCTGGACGACGACGGCAACCAGGTCGAGGGCTACCAGGTGCACCTGGGCGGCGCGCTGGGCCTGGAGGCCGGGTTCGGCCGCAAGGTCCGCGGGCTGAAGGTCACGGCCGACGAACTGCCCGACTACGTCGAGCGGGTGCTGCGCAACTTCCAGGAGCAGCGCACCGACGGCGAACGCTTCGCCCAGTGGGCGGCCCGCGCGGAAGAGGGTGCGCTGAAGTGAGCGAGTCTCGGCGCGCGGCGCCGGCTGGACCGAGGAGCCGCGCAGCGACGAAGGAGCGAGCAGTGACGAAGGAAGCCGGCGAGCAAGAGCGCGCCGAGACTGAGCGGGAGGCACAGTGAGCGAACGTGCCGCCCCGTTCCACTGCCCGTACTGCGGTGACGAGGACCTGCGGCCCTCCGAGGAGGGCTCGGTCCGCGGCGAGGGCGCGGCCTGGGAATGCCGGTCGTGCAGCCGCGCGTTCCGGCTGAAGTTCCTGGGGCTGCTGTCCCAGGGACCGTCGGCTGCACCGTCATCCCGTGCTGGAGGTACGTCGTGACCACTGCCCCCGATCTACAGCAGCTCGCCGAGCGGGCGGGCCGCGAGCTGGAGGAGGCGGCCCCCCTGGAGATCCTGGCCTGGGCCGCGGAGACCTTCGGCGCCCGCTTCTGCGTGACCTCCTCCATGGAGGACGCGGTCGTCGCCCATCTCGCCTCGCGCGCCATGCCGGGCGTGGACGTGGTGTTCCTCGACACCGGCTACCACTTCCCGGAGACCATCGGCACGCGGGACGCGGTGGCCGAGGTGATGGACGTCAACGTCATCACGCTGACGCCCCGTCAGACGGTGGCCGAGCAGGACGCCGAGTACGGTCCCCGGCTGCACGACCGCGACCCGGACCGCTGCTGCGCGCTGCGCAAGGTCACGCCGCTGGAGGAGGGCCTGGCCGGCTACGACGCCTGGGCGACCGGGCTGCGCCGGGACGAGTCCCCGACCCGGGCCGGCACCCCGGTCGTCGGCTGGGACGCCCGGCGGCAGAAGGTCAAGATCTCCCCGATCGCCCGCTGGACGCAGGCCGATGTGGACGCCTACATCGCCGAGCACGGGGTGCTGACCAACCCGCTGCTGATGGACGGCTACGCCTCCGTCGGCTGCGCCCCCTGCACCCGCCGGGTCCTGGCGGGCGAGGACGCACGGGCGGGCCGCTGGGCGGGCAGCAACAAGACCGAATGCGGCCTGCACTGATGGCCGGAACACGGAACGACCGAGACGTTGTGGAAGTTCAGGAGAAGCCGATGACGGGCGCCACGGTGTGGCTGACCGGACTGCCGAGCGCGGGCAAGACCACCATCGCCCATGCGCTGGCGGAACGGCTGCGCGGCGAGGGCCGCCGGGTCGAGGTCCTCGACGGCGACGAGATCCGCGAGTTCCTCTCCGCGGGACTGGGCTTCACGCGCACCGACCGGTACACCAACGTCCAGCGGATCGGCTTCGTGGCCGAGCTGCTGGCGAGCAACGGGGTCACCGCCCTGGTGCCGGTGATCGCGCCGTACGCGGACTCCCGGGAGGCGGTGCGGGTGCGGCATCAGGCCGAGGGCACCGCCTACCTGGAGGTGCATGTGGCCACGCCGGTCGAGGTGTGCTCCGAGCGCGACGTCAAGGGGCTGTACGCCAAGCAGGCCGCGGGCGAGATATCCGGTCTGACCGGCGTGGACGACCCGTACGAGGCTCCCGAATCGCCCGATCTGCGCATCGAGTCGCACACCCAGACCGTGCAGGAGTCCGCAGCCGCGCTCCACGGGCTGCTCGTCGAAAGGGGACTGGTGTGACCACCGCGACCGTTGCCACCGAGGCAGGTGGCGACAACCCGTACGCCCTCTCGCACCTGGACGCCCTGGAGTCCGAGGCGGTGCACATCTTCCGCGAGGTGGCGGGCGAGTTCGAGCGGCCGGTGATCCTGTTCTCCGGCGGCAAGGACTCCATCGTCATGCTGCATCTGGCGCTCAAGGCGTTCGCGCCCGCGCCGGTGCCGTTCTCGCTGCTGCATGTCGACACCGGGCACAACTTCCCCGAGGTGCTCGACTACCGCGACCGTACGGTCGAGCGGCACGGCCTGCGGCTGCACGTCGCCTCCGTGCAGGACTTCATCGACCGCGGTGAACTGCGCGAGCGCCCCGACGGCACGCGTAACCCGCTCCAGACCGTCCCGCTGCTGGACGCCATCGAGAAGAACCGTTTCGATGCGGTCTTCGGCGGCGGCCGCCGGGACGAGGAGAAGGCGCGCGCCAAGGAGCGGGTGTTCTCGCTGCGCGACGAGTTCGGCGGCTGGGACCCGCGCCGGCAGCGACCCGAGCTGTGGCAGCTCTACAACGGCCGCCACTCGCCCGGTGAGCACGTCCGGGTCTTCCCGCTCTCCAACTGGACCGAGCTGGACGTGTGGCAGTACATCGCCCGCGAGAAGATCGAACTGCCCGCCATCTACTACGCCCATGAGCGCGAGGTCTTCGCCCGCAGCGGCATGTGGCTGGCACCCGGGGAGTGGGGCGGCCCCAAGGACAGCGAAACGCTGGAAACCCGGCTGGTGCGCTACCGCACGGTCGGCGACATGTCCTGCACCGGCGCGGTCGACTCCGACGCCGGCACCATCGAGGCCGTCATCGCGGAGATCGCCGCCTCGCGCCTCACCGAGCGGGGCGCGACGAGGGCCGACGACAAGATGTCCGAGGCCGCCATGGAGGACCGCAAGCGCGAGGGGTACTTCTAACCATGAGCACCACCCATGCTGTTGAGGGCGTCGTGGACGCCGGTGCGACCTCGCTGCTGCGTTTCGCCACCGCCGGTTCGGTAGACGACGGCAAGTCGACGCTGGTCGGCCGGCTGCTGCACGACTCCAAGTCCGTGCTCGCCGACCAGCTCGAGGCCGTGGAGCGGGCTTCGCTCGGCCGCGGGCAGGAAGCGCCGGACCTGGCGCTGCTGACGGACGGGCTGCGGGCCGAGCGCGAGCAGGGCATCACCATCGATGTCGCCTACCGCTACTTCGCCACGCCCCGGCGCCGGTTCATCCTCGCCGACACCCCCGGCCACGTGCAATACACCCGCAACATGGTCACCGGCGCCTCCACCGCCGAACTGGCCGTCGTGCTGGTCGACGCCCGCAACGGCGTCGTCGAGCAGACCCGCCGGCACGCCGCGGTGGCCGCCCTGCTGCGCGTCCCGCACGTCGTCCTCGCGGTCAACAAGATGGACCTCGTCGGCTACGAGGAGTCCGTCTTCGCCGCCATCGCCGAGGAGTTCACCTCCTACGCGGCCTCGCTGGGCGTCCAGGAGATCACCGCGATCCCGATCTCGGCGCTGGCCGGCGACAACGTCGTGACCGCATCGGCCACCATGGACTGGTACGGCGGCCCGACCGTGCTGGAGCACCTGGAGACCGTCCCGGTCGTCGCCGATCCCTCCGACGACCCGGGCCGCTTCCCGGTCCAGTACGTCATCCGGCCGCAGACCGCCGAACACCCCGACTACCGCGGCTACGCCGGCCAGATCGCCTCCGGCGTGCTGCGCGTCGGCGACCCGGTGACCGTGCTGCCCTCGGGCCGCACCAGCACCATCGAGGCGATCGATGCGCTGGGCCAGACCGTGGACGTCGCCTGGGCGCCGCAGTCGGTGACCCTCCGGCTGGCCGACGACCTCGACATCTCGCGCGGCGATCTGATCGCCCCGACCGCCTCGGCGCCGTCGGCCTCGCAGGACATCGAGGCCACGGTCTGCCATGTCGCGGACCGTCCGCTGACCGTCGGCCACCGGGTGCTGCTCAAGCACACCACCCGCACCGTCAAGGCCATCGTCAAGGACATCCCCTCGCGGCTGACCCTCGACGACCTCTCCCAGCACCCCGCACCGGGCGAGCTGGCCGCCAATGACATCGGCCGGATCGTCGTACGCACCGCCGAGCCGCTCGCGCTGGACGCCTACGCCGACTCCCGGCGCACCGGCTCCTTCCTGCTGATCGACCCGGCGGACGGTACGACGCTGACCGCGGGCATGACGGGCACCGCCTTCGCGGAGGCGGCCTCGGATGCCGCCCCGGCCCCCGAGGCGGACGACGACGGATGGGACTTCTGAGCATGCACCAGGACGTGTTCTCCACCTTCGCGAAAGAAGGCGGCCGCATCGGCAGCGGCGCCCTCGGCAGTGGCCAGGGAGGAGTCGGGCGATGTGTGCGCTGACGATGCCCGACTCCGTACCCCCCACGCCCCCTTTCCGAAGATCCATCGCTTTGCCGGGCGCGCCTTAGACGGGCGCTGATGGGCCCGGCCCTCCGAGAGGAACTCCTCCCGTGTCTGCCGTTCGACACCGCCTGCTGGCGGCCGCCGCCACCGTCCCCCTCCTCATAGGCGCGCTGGGCGCCTGCAGCTACGGCTCCGAGGCCAAGAAGCCCACCGCCGCCAAGGTCGCCCCCAAGGGCCCCAAGACCGACGGTCTTGCCAACGTCCGGATCGGACTCTTCGGCAACACCACCCACGCCACCCCGCTGATCGGACTGCACCAGGGCTTCTTCCAGAAGGAGCTGGGCGGCACGGCGGTGAAGACGTCCACCTTCAACGCGGGCCCCGCCGAGATCGAGGCCCTCAACTCGGGCGCCATCGACATCGGCTGGATCGGCCCCTCCCCGGCCATCAACGGCTACGCCAAATCGCACGGCAAGAGCCTGAAGATCATCTCCGGGTCGGCGTCCGGTGGTGTCTCGCTGGTGGTCAACCCCAAGAAGATCAAGGGTCTGGGCGACCTCAAGGGCAAGACGATCGCCACTCCGCAGCTGGGCAACACCCAGGACGTGGCGCTGCTGAACTTCCTCGCCGGCAAGGGCTACAAGGTCGACGCCACCAGCGGCAAGGGCGATGTCACCGTCCAGCGCACCGACAACAAGGTGACGCCGACCGCGTTCCAGCAGGGCTCCATCGACGGCGCCTGGGTGCCCGAGCCGACAGCCTCCAAGCTCGTCGCCGCGGGCGGCAAGACGATCCTGGACGAGAAGAAGCTGTGGAAGGACGGCAAGTTCGTCATCACGAACGTGATCGTCTCCCAGAAGTTCCTCAAGGAGCACCCCAAGGCCGTCGAGGCGGTACTGCGCGGTTCGGTGAAGACCAACGCCTGGATCCGGTCGCACCCGGACGAGGCCAGGCAGGCACTCAACGACCAGCTCGCCGACCCGGAATTCGCCGGCAAGGCGCTGCCGGGCAATGTCATCGACCCGGCGTTCAAGAACGTCGACATCACCGATGACCCGCTGGCCGCCACCCTCCAGGAAGAGGCGGACCACGCCGTCAAGGCGGGCCTGCTCAAGCAGCCCGACCTCAAGGGCATCTACGACCTCACCCTGCTGAACAAGGTGCTCAAGTCCGAGGGCAAGGCGCCGGTCGACGACGCCGGTCTCGGCAGCTGACAGCCCTCGCACCCGTAGCACCGCAGTCCCCCAGGAGGTGACACCGATGACGACCACCACTCTCGCCAAGCAGCCCGCCCCGACGGCCCCGGCCGGCACCGTTTCGTACGCCGCTCGCATCGACCATGTCTCGAAGTCGTTCGGCCGCCCCGGCGCGCAGCAGCATGTGCTGGACGACATCAGCATCGATGTCGCACCGGGCGAATTCGTCTGCCTCCTGGGGGCCTCGGGCTGCGGAAAGTCCACCCTGCTCAATCTCGTGGCGGGCCTGGATGCACCGTCGTCCGGCGGCATCGAGACGCCGGGCGGGCGGCCGGCCCTGATGTTCCAGGAGCATGCGCTCTTCCCGTGGCTGACCGGGGGCCGCAACATCGAACTGGCGCTGCGGCTGCGCGGGGTGCCGCGCGCCGAGCGCCGCGCCGAGGCCGAGCGGCTGCTCGAACTCGTCCGGCTGGGCGGTGCATACGGCAAGCGGGTGCACGAGCTGTCGGGCGGGATGCGCCAGCGGGTCGCCATGGCCCGGGCGCTCGCACAGGACAGCCAACTGCTGCTGATGGACGAGCCGTTCGCCGCGCTCGACGCCATCACCCGCGATGTGCTGCACGACGAGCTGACCCGCATCTGGAGCGCCGCGAACGACAGCGCCTCCGGCACGGGCGGTCTCTCGGTCCTCTTCGTCACCCACAACGTCCGCGAGGCCGTACGGCTCGCCCAGCGGGTGGTGCTGCTCTCCTCCCGTCCCGGCCGGATCGCCCGCGAGTGGCAGGTGGACATCCCGCAGCCGCGCCGTATCGAGGACGCCGCGGTCGCCGACCTTTCCGTCGAGATCACCGAACAGCTCCGTGGGGAGATCCGCCGCCATGGCCAGCACTGAGACCAAGGCCCAGTCCGCCGCCGCGCAAACCACCGCCCAGGACGGTGCGACTGCCGAGGGTCCGGCCGCCGGCGCGGCCACCAGGGCCACCGCCGCGGGCGACACCACCCATGACCTCGCCGGTCTGGAGGCCGGGCTCGACGCCCTGGAATCCACCGTCGTCGCCCGTCAGCCGTGGCTGCGTACGATCGCTTCAAAGACCTTCCCTCCCCTCATCGCCATCGCGCTCGTGCTGGGGCTGTGGCAGCTCGCCTACCACCTCCAGCTCAAGCCGCACTATCTGCTGCCCAGCCCCTTCGACGTCGCCCGCTCCGTGCAGGAGAAGTGGCTCCAGGGCACGCTGCTGGGCTATGTGTGGACCAGCATCTCCCGCGGCGCCCTCGGCTTCCTGGCCTCGGTGGCCATCGGTACGGTCCTCGGCCTGGTCGTCGCCCGCGTCAAGGTCGTGCGCGCCGCGCTCGGCCCGATCCTGAGCGGTCTCCAGTCCCTCCCCTCGGTGGCCTGGGTCCCGGCGGCGATCATCTGGTTCGGGCTGAGCGACGCCACCATCTATGCGGTGGTGCTGCTCGGTGCCGTCCCCTCCATCGCCAACGGCCTGGTGGCGGGCGTCGACCAGATCTCCCCCCTCTATCTGCGAGCCGGCCGCACCATCGGCGCCACCGGCCTGGCGGGCGTACGGCATGTCCTCCTCCCCGCCGCGCTCCCCGGCTACATCGCCGGCCTCAAGCAGGGCTGGGCCTTCTCCTGGCGCTCCCTGATGGCCGCCGAACTCATCGTCAACGCCCCCGACCTGGGCACCGGCCTCGGCCAGATGCTGGAGCAGGGCCGGGAGACCGGGGACATGTCCTGGGTGCTGTCCGCGATCCTGTTGATCCTCATCGTCGGTATCGGTATCGAGCTGCTGATCTTCGCGCCGATCGAGCGCCGGGTCCTGCGCAGCCGCGGCCTCCTCGTCAAGAGCTGAACCACGAGCCGACCATGACCACGCGCCCCACTCTCCTCGTCATCGCCCACGGCAGCCGCGATCCGCGGCACGCGGCGACCGTCTCCGCGCTCTGTGCGCGGGTGCGGTCGCTGCGCCCGGGGCTGCGCGTCGAGGCCGGTCATCTCGACTTCAACGCGCCCAGCGTGCCCCAGGTGCTGGAGCGCCTCGCGGCCGAGGGCGAACGGGATGTGGTGGCGCTTCCTCTCCTCCTCACTCGCGCCTTTCACGCGAAGTCCGATATCCCTGCGGTCCTGCGGGAGGCCACACTGCGGCTGCCCCTGCTGACCGTCCATCAGGCCGAGGTACTCGGCCCGTCCTCCCTCCTGACCGCCGCGCTGGAGCGCCGGCTGGAGGAGGCCGGGCTGCGGCCCGGCGACCGCCGCTCGACCGGGGTCGTGCTGGCCTCGGCGGGCTCCAGTGACCCGGAGGCGATCGCAGTGATCGCTGAAATCGCGCGGGAGTGGCGGCGCACCGCTGGTTGGTGTGCCGTGCGACCTGCGTTCGCCTCCGCATCTCTTCCCCGCACGGCCGACGCCGTACGGGAGCTGCGGGCCGCAGGCGCCGCCCGGGTGGCCGTGGCTCCGTACGTCATCGCGCCCGGCTTTCTGCCGGACCGCATCGCCGCCGGGGCTCGCGAGGCCGGCGCGGACATCCTCGCCCCGGTGCTCGGCGCCGCACCCGAGCTTGCCCGGCTGCTGCTGCGCCGCTACGACCAGGCGGACGAGGCCCGCCGCGTGGGGCCGGAGCTGACGGCGCTGAGCGCCTGACCGCTGCCGAGTGGCGGGCCTGCGCCGGGAAGCGCCGGTGCATCCGCCGGTTCACGGGACTGCCGCGGCCGACGCACCCGCCGGCACCGCCGGGCGGCAATCGGCCCGGCCCTTTTCGTAGACGGTCAGGCCGCGCGCCAGATGGAGCGGTACCAGCAGCAGCTCCACGACGAGGGCCTTCCAGGCGTAGACGAGGTTGACGGCCTTGGTCGCGTAGACGCAGGGGAGGTTCACCAGCACGCCGGAGAGCGGGAGTTTGCGGCGGTGGGCGGCGTAGATCAGTGGTGGCGCCGTCAGCACCAGCTCGGCCCCGGCCCACCAGGCGAAGGTCAGCGCCGGGGACCGACCCGTCGTCGCGGCGGCCACGAAGGGAGTGGCCCACCACAGGGGCGCGGTGAGAATCTCCAGCAGGGCGAGCAGCACCCAGACCGCCAGCAGGGGTTTGTGCAGGATCAACCGCCCCAGGTGCAGCCGGACGTTCTGACAGAAGCCGGCCATCCAGCGCCAGACCTGTTTGCGCAGATAGGTGAGGTCCTCGGGGTCGGCGGCGAGGGCGACGGCATCGGAGACATAGACCGCGCGCCGACCCGCGATCTGCTGGGACCACGTGTAGTCCATGTCCTCGACGATGGTCCGCTCGGGAAAACCGCCGAAGGCCACCAGATCGTCCCGTCGGAAGACGGAGCAGCAACCCGAGCACACCATGGGGCTGTTGGCGCGGGCCTGGATGGGCCGTTGCCAGTGGAAGCCGAAGAGGTATTCGGTGGAGCGGCCGCGCTCCCAGATCGTTCGGGTATGGCGCGTGCGGACCGTGCCGGCCGCGACCGAGACGGTGGGGTCGTCGAAGACCGGGACGACCCTTTCGATGTAGTCCGGTGCGAGGACGGTGTCCGCGTCGACGGCCAGGACGAGGTCGGTGGTGCAGTGCGGAAGGGCGTGGTTCTGCGCCTTGGCCTTGCTGCCGAGATTGCGGGGCGGCCGAAGGACCGTGACGCCGTGTGAGGCGGCGACCTCGCCCGTGCGGTCGGTGGAGGCGTCGTCCACGACCAGGATCCGGTCAGGTGGGACGGTTTGCCGTGCCAGCGATTCCAGTGTGGCGGGCAGTCCCTCCTCCTCGTTGTGAGCGGGGACGATGACGGTGATGGTGTGCATGATGAGCTCCCCCTGTCCTGCGGATGGCGGCGGCGGTGACGACGGTCAGGCCGATCACGCCGTAGACGATGGTGCTGATGCCGATGAACGGCAGTCCTCCGTGCATGTCACCGACCGTAGCGGGGTGGGGTGTTGAGCGTTTTCCGGAGGCAACCTCCTGTGGATAACTCCGCGCGCAGCACGCGCACAACACGCACCCGCACAACGCACCCACAAACCGCGGACACCACACGCGCACACCACACGCGGGCACCACCCATGGACACAAAAAAGCCGCCGGCCGTCGCGCTCCGTGGGGGAGAGCACGACGGCCGGCGGGTGGCGCCGATCTGTCGGGTGAAGCCGGGCTGCCGGCGTTACCGAATCGCCGGGATGGTTACTTGATGACCTTCAGCAGCTTGTTGGGCGTGCCGGCGCCGGGGTTGCTGATCTTGTCCGGGGTGGCGCCGTCCGTCAGGGCCTTCTCGACGTCCGCGGGCTTGGCGTCCTTGTGGTCGGCCAGGTAGACCGCGGCGGCACCGACGACGTGCGGGGTCGCCATGGACGTACCGGAGATGGTCTTGGTGGCGTCGTCGCTGCCGTTCCAGTCCGAGGTGATGTCGGTGCCGGGGGCGTAGAGGTCGACCACGCTGCCGTAGTTGGAGAAGTCGGACTGCTCGTCCTTGTTGGTGCTGGAGGCCACGGTGATGGCTTCCTTCACGCGTGCCGGGGAGCCCTGGCCCGCGTCGGTGGACTCGTTGCCCGCCGCGACACCGAAGGTGACACCGGAGTCGATGGCCTTCTTCACGGCCGCGTCGAGCGCCTCGTCCGCGCCGCCGCCGAGCGACATGTTGGCGACCGAGGGGCCCTTGTGGTTCTTGGTGACCCAGTCGATGCCCGCGACGACCTGCTCGGTGGTGCCGGAGCCGTCGCCCTTGAGGACCTTGACGCCGACGAGCTTGACCTTCTTGGCGACACCGTGCGCGGCGCCTCCGATGGTGCCGGAGACGTGCGTGCCGTGGCCGTTGTCGTCCTCGGCCTTGTTGCTGCCGTCGATGGCGTTGAAGCCGTAGGACGCGCGGCCCTCGAAGTCCTTGTGGCTGATGTGGATGCCGGTGTCGATGACGTAGGCGGTGACACCCTCACCCGCGCTGTCGGGGTAGTTGTACTTCTTGTCGCCCTGGGTGTCCGTCTGGTCGATGCGGTCCAGACCCCACGACGGCGGGTTGTCCTGGGTGCCGTCGACGTGGAACGTGTGGTTCTGGACGACCTTGTCGACGGCCGGGTCGGCGGCGAGGCGCTTGGCGTCCTCCTCGCTCATACCGCTGGTCGAGAAGCCGTCTACGGAGGAGAAGTTCCGCTTGAGCTTGCCGCCGTACTTGGAGGCGAGGTCGCCGCTCTGGGCGGTGCGGACCGAATTCTTCAGCATGACGATGTAGCTGCCGTTCACGGCACCCTTGGCCTGGGCGCCGTAGATCTTGCCCTCGGCGGGAGCGGTCGAAGCGCCGGCGGTGACGGCGGTGACGGCGGCGATGCCAGTGGCGGCAACTGCGGCGGTTATCGCCGTGATGAGCCGCTTTTTGCTGGAACGCTTGTGATCCATTGCGAGGGTTCTCCTCGTTCGTGATGTGGGGGGAAAGCGTTGCGCAAGGGCCCGACGAGACCGGAAGATCTGCGACGGGCTGGTTCGAAACCCTGTCGGATTGACGGGGTCAATTCAAGCGCCGTCCGGTCGTGTGACATAAGCAACAACCCTACAAAAGCCCAATAGTTCACAGAGCAGGGCAAAGAAGTCACATAGTTGACGCGGAGCGACTCAACTCCCTTTACGTTCATGCAATCGCGGTGTAATAGAGGGCGGCTAGCAGCGCTCGGCTCCTCGCGCCCTGCATCCCCCTGAGAGCGCCTCACCTCTGATAGCGGGCGAGCACCAAGTTCCCGTCCTCGACTGGTGGTTGACGCAGCCCGTCCATTTGCCGATCGCGCCGCTGAAGTACTCCTGGAGGCCGGGGGGCAATCTTGTTCTTCCACTCGGGATAGCCGCATACGGACTGGGCGGGCGCGGCACGCAGGGTGCCCGCGAGGGCCGTACCGGTGGCTCAGCCGTGCCAGGCTGAGGGGAGCGACGGGTGGCCGAACGCCTGCCAGCCGGTCGGCAACAGCCAGTCGGACCATGTTCGTGCGGGCGGAGGAGGAACCCAATGAAGGCCATCGCCTCCTCCTAGTACGGGCAGGCCGCGGCGCCCGACAGGGTCTAGCGAGGAAGTCCAGATAGCCGAGGAGAGCGGCATACTGGCCGGAGCGGGCGGCGGTGGCTGTACGGCGGCGCGTGCGGCCCACCAGCGGCGCTGGGCTCGCGGGGCCTGCTCGGCTCATCATCTTTCGTCGTCCCCCTTCAGCCGACCCGCCAGATAGGCGGCCGCAGGGCCGAGATCACCGCGACCACCGCCAGGCCCATGGCGGTGGCGTATCCGAACTGCCCGCAGTGGAATGTCTCTTCGTAGGCGAAGACCATAGGCAGCCGGGTGCGGCCACCGGGACCACCGTCGGTCGGCACGAACACCAGGGCGAAGGAATCGACGTTCCAGATGAAGTTGAGGGCGGTGAGGGCGAGGGCGACGGACTGCGGGACAGGCCAGGCGACCGTACGGAAGCAACGCCAAGTGCCCGCGCCGTCCAGGGCCGCCGCCTCGTGCAACTCCTGGGAGACGCCTTGCAGCCCGGCCAGCAGCGAGACGGTGGTCTGCCGACGACGATGACCGCGGGCAGGGCCGTGGCCGGCCCGCTCAACCGGTCGCGGCCGTCGCCGCAACCGGTCAGGCCCAGGCTGCGCAGCGTCTCGTGCAGCACACCGGCGTCCGGGTGGTAGACCAGCCGCCACATGATGCCGACCACGACCTCCGGCATCGCCCACGGGATGATCGCCAGCGCACGGGCCGCCCAGCGCAGCTGCAGGTTCCCGTTCAGCAGCAGGGCCAGGCCCAAGACCAGGAAGAACTGATGGACCGTGGCCCGTCGGGCGGAGCCCCCGGTCCGGCGGGTGGTATCTGTGGGCCGTCGGCCACCGTCATCGTCGTGACGGGGGTGTGCGCCGTCAAGCATCAGGTCGGATTCCGTGGGGGCGACCCTTCCCCCTCCTCCGCGGACGTCTCCGGGCGGGCGCGGGCGACCTGCGACACTGAGGGCGTTCCCGCACCGCAGGAGGCACCACGTTGACGCTCTCCCGACTAAAGGCGGGAGATTCCACGGGTCGCCCCGTGGGTTTCCTGCTTCGTCGCTGACTGCCCGCCCGGAGTTCTCCGTTGAGGTCTTACACCAGCTCCACAGGCTGTCACTGCCCGTCCGGCAGCCAGCAGGTTTTTCGCTGCGTTCACGTCCCGGTCGTGGGTCGTGCCGCAGTCGCACGTCCAGGTACGGACGTGCAGCGGCATCGCCTCGGCGAGGGTGCCGCAAGTGGAGCACAGTTTGGAGGAGGGGAAGAAGCGGTCAACCGCGATCACTTCCCGCCCGTACCACTGGGATTTGTACTCCAGCATGCTCCGGAACTCCGACCACGCCGCGTCCGAGATTGCGCGGGCCAGGCTCCGGTTCTTGACCATGTTGCGCACGGT
Source organism: Streptomyces natalensis ATCC 27448 (assembly GCF_000935125.1). Classification (GTDB taxonomy): domain Bacteria; phylum Actinomycetota; class Actinomycetes; order Streptomycetales; family Streptomycetaceae; genus Streptomyces; species Streptomyces natalensis. The sequence goes on from NZ_JRKI01000045.1 coordinate 92,168, forward strand.
CAGATCCTCGATCACGAGCGTTTGGTTCTCACGCACGAGTCGGGTAGTGAGTTTGTGCAGCACATCACGCCGCCGGTCGGCAATGCGGGCATGGACCTTGGCAACCTTCTGCCGGGCTTTCGCCCGGTTCGCCGAGCCCTTGGCCTTCTTCGCCAGGCGGCGTTGGGCCAGGACGAGCCGGGCCCGGTCGCGGCGCTCATGCCTGGGATTGGCGATCTTCTCCCCGGTGGACAGAGTCAGAAGGTGGTCCAGGCCCACGTCAATACCGACGGCCGTATCGGTCGCAGCCAGCGGCTTGACGGTGGGGTCGTCACACAGCATCGAGACGAACCAGCGCCCGGCCGCGTCCTGCGAGACGGTCACCGTCGACGGCTTTGCCCCCTCCGGGAGCGGCCGGGACCACACGATGTCCAGCGGTTCGGACATCTTGGCCAGCGTCATCTTCCCGTCACGGAAGCGGAAACCGCTGGTGGTGTACTCGGCGGACTTCCGCGACTTCTTCCGCGACTTGAAGCGCGGGTACTTCGCCCGCTTGCCGAAGAAGTGCGTAAACGCCACCTGGAGGTGACGCAGGGTCTGCTGAAGCGGGACGGAGGAGACCTCGTTCAGGTAGGCCAGTTCCTCGGTCTTCTTCCACGCCGTCAGCATCGCGGAGGTCTGGTTGTAGTTGACCCGCTCCTGTCGCGCCCACGCTTCTGTACGGGCGGCGAGCGCCATGTTGTAGACCTTCCGGACACAGCCGAACGTGCGCGACAGCTCGGCTGCCTGCGCATCGGTCGGATAGAAGCGGTACTTGAACGCCCGCTTCACGCATGTCCTGGGCATGCTCACAAACTAGTGAGAGCACAGGTAAAGATCAAATCTGCGGATCAGAGCACGGTCTTTCGCCCTGGCGGCGAAACCCCGCTCCTTGCCCTGCTCCGCAGAAGTCCGTTTCCTCTCCGTCTTGAAGGGCGGAGTATCCATGGAGGAACTCGATGACCGAGACGACCACCGCCGCCTTCACCGAGGCGCGCGCCCGGGGCGTCCTGGCCGCGGCCGGGCGGCCCGAGGCGGCGGCGGATGCCCGGCTGCTTTCGCTCGGTGAGAACGCCGTCTTCGCGCTCGGCGAGCGGGGGCCGGTCGTCCGGGTGGGCCGCAGCGCCGAGCTGCTGGAGCGCGCCGAGCGGGAACTGGACGTCGCCCGCTGGCTGGAGGCCGTCGGCGTACCGGCTGTACGGGCCGCCGAACCGCAGGCCACCGTGGTCGACGGGCATCCCGTGACGTACTGGCGACGGCTCCCGGAGGCCGTCCGCCCCGCCGGTCCGGGCGATCTCGCCGCACTGTTGAAGGTGGTCCATGCGCTGCCGGAACCGCCGTTCGCCCTCCCGCGGCGCGAACTCCTCGGTGGTGTCGAGCGCTGGCTGCGGCTGGCGGGCGAGGCCGTCTCGGCGCAGGACGCGGAGTATCTGCGCGGGCGCCGTGATGCGTTCGCGGCGGCCGCGTCGGCGCTGGAACCGCATGTGGGCCGCGGCCCCATTCACGGCGATGCGCTGCCGCGTAACGTGCATGTGGGGCCCGACGGGCCGGTGCTGGTCGACCTGGAAACCTTCTCCTGCGATCTGCGCGAACACGATCTGGTGGTGATGGCGCTGAGCCGGGACCGCTACGGGCTGGCGGCGGATGCCTATGACACCTTTGTGGCGGTGTACGGCTGGGACGTGCGGGACTGGGCGGGTTGCGCCGTACTGCGCGGGGCCCGGGAGACGGCGAGCTGCGCTTGGGTCTCCCAGCACGCGCCCGGCAACCCCGCGGCCCGTGAGGAATTCCGCCGCCGGATCGCCTCGCTGCGTGAGAAGGACGCGACGGTGCGGTGGTATCCGTTCTGACGCCGGTGGTCGGGCCGGTGCTCAGGGGGCCTGGTACGGGATGAGCGGCCAGGCCCCCTGGACTATCGCCGCCGGATCGCCGGAGCGCCGCAAGTACGCCTGGAAGGAGGCGGCTTGGTCGGCGGCGGCCTCCTGCTGGAGGGCGTGCAGGGCGCGTGGCGAGGGAATCGCGACGGCCGGGTACTTCTCCCCGATGCGCCGGGCGACACCGGCCGCGGCCGCCGCATCGGCGCCCGCTTCGTGGGCACCGTCCAGCCGCACGTCGTAATGGCCGCACAGTGCCTGAAGCGCGCGCTTGCCCTTGCGGTAGCGGTCCACGTGCTTGTCCAGGACCAGGGGGTCGATGACCGGTGCGGGCGCATGGCCCAGGCGCTCGGTCAGCGTCCGTACGCCGTGGCGGCGGCACTCGCGGTCGAGCAGCGAGAGGTCGTAGCGGGCATTCATCACCACCAGTGGGATCTCCGCGCGCAGGGCTTCGGCCAGCGCCTCGGTGATCTCTTCTGTTGCGGCGGCCGGCGGGCTGCCGTGCGCACGGGCGTAATCGGTTGAAATGCCGTGAATGGCCGCCGCTTCCTCGGGAATCGGGATCCCCGGATCGATCAGCCAGGACTGCTTGCGGGCCACCCGGCCGTCCCCCTCCAGGCGGATCAGCGCGGCGGTGACGATACGGTCCCGCTCGACGTCGGTCCCGGTGGTCTCCAGGTCGAAACTGACCAGCAGCTCCTGATGCCAACTCATGGCCGGCCCCTCCTTCGGTCGTACATCCCCCGTTTCCGCTTCACTCTCGCATGCGCCACTGACAATCCCCCGGCCGCCCGTCGCGGCACGGCAGCCACGGCCCGTCGTCCGCCCCTACCCTGACCGCATGGACCTACGGCTGGCAGGACGCGGAGCGCTGGTGACGGGCGCCAGTTCGGGGATCGGGGCGGCGGTTGCGGGGACGCTGGCGGACGAGGGCTGCGCGGTCCTCGTCCACGGCCGGGACGCGGCCGCCGCCGCGGCGGTGGCCGAGCAGGTCGCGGCCCGGGGGGTGCGCACCGAGGTGGTGCTCGGCGATCTGACGGAGCCGGGTGTCGCCGAGGAGGTCGCGGTCACCGCTCGCGACTTCGGGGCCCGGATCCTGGTCAACAGCGCCGGCCCGTTCACCGGGGGCGACTGGGACGGCGCCGGTCCGGCCGACTGGCACACCGCCTTCGAGGGCAATGTGCTGCCGACCGTGCGGGTCGCCCAGACCCTGCTGCCGTCGCTGCGGCAGGCGGGCTGGGGCCGGGTGATCACCATCGGCGGCCGGGCCCATGGGGCGTCGCCGCCCGGCGCGGCCGGCCGCTCCGCGGCCAGGGCTGCGATGGTGAACATGACCACGAGCCTGGCGCACCATCTCGCGGGGACCGGGGTCACCGCGAACTGTGTGAGCCCCGGGGTCATCGTGACGGACAAGGAGCGCATCGACGGTTCGGCGGGAGAGCAGCCGGGCCGGCCGGGCCGGCCGGGCCGCCCCGAGGACGTCGCGGCCGCGGTCGCCTATCTGGCCAGCCCGCGCGCCGACTACGTCAACGGGATCGAACTGCGGGTGGACGGCGGGCACCCCGAGAGCCCGTAGGCGAGGCCCCCGCACGCCCCACGAGGCCCCTAGGGCCTGTTGTCCGATGGGTCCTGGCCGGGCCCGACCCATCCGACAGGCCCCAGCACCCCTCACGACACCGGCCGCGAATCCGCCCACACGCTCTCGAACTCCTCCCGGTAGACCTCGAAGAGCCCGTGCTCCCCGTCACGCCCCTCCGTGCGCACGATGTCGCGGCCGCCCCCGCGCAGCACCAGTACCGGTGACTCCATCCCGCGGCTCTTGCGCAGATAGCTCTGCACCACCGCCAGACCGTCCGCCCCGTCGCCGTCGACCAGATAGGCGGTGAAGCGAGGGGTCTCGTCGAAGACCTGGATCTCGAAGGCGCCCGGGTCGCGCAGCCGGGCCCGTACCCGCCGCATATGGAGGATGTTCATCTCGATGGAGCGGCTCATCTCGCCCTTCTTCAGGCCGATTTCGCGCTCGCGACGGCGGACCGCGCTGCTGGCGGGGTTGAGGAAGAGCAGGCGGATACGGCAGCCGGATTCGGCGAGGCGGACCAGGCGGCGGCCGGAGTAGTTCTGCACGAGGAGGTTCAGCCCTATGCCGACCGCATCCAGCCGCCGGGCGCTGCCGAAGAGATCCTCGGCGGGGAGCTGGCGCTGGAGCCGCACCCGGTCGGGGTGGACGCCGACGACATCGGCGTAGCGGTCGCCGACGAGGTCCTCGACCGCGTCGATGGGCAGCCGGCCGGAGATCCGGGTGCCGGTGCCGGAGCCCAGTATGTCGAGCAGCCGGGCCGAGGCCCGTTCCGCCTGGGCGAGGACGGTGCGCGACAGCGCGCGGTTGCGGGAGACGATGTTGCGGGCGACCTCCAGCTCGTCGAGGGCCAGCTCGACCTCGCGGCGGTCGTCGAAGTAGGGCTCGAAACAGGGCCAGTGCTGGACCATCAGCTCGCGCAGCTGGGGCAGGGTCAGAAAGCTGAGGATGTTGTCGTCTGCGGGGTCGAGGAGATACCCCTTGCGGCGGCTGACCTCGCGGACCGCGACCGCGCGCTGCACCCATTCCTGCCCGGCGGGCCCGGCCGCCGCGATCACCCATTCGTCGCCGTGCACCGGCTCGTAGACGGGGCGCAGCACGGCCGCCACCACGGCCCGCAGCCGCTGCTCGACCAGATTCAGCCAGATGTAGGCGCGGCCGGCCCGGCGGGCGCGGGTGCGCACCTCGCTCCATGCCTCGGCGCCCCAGTCGAGTTCCGCCCCGATCTCCATCGGCCGTGCCAGGGACACCGCGCCGGGCGGTGCGTCGACGGAGCCGCCCTCATGACCCTCGCGACTCTCGTCACCAGGGGGCAACTCCAGCCCGCCGCTCACCTGCCACCGCCTTCCGAACCCCCGTGCCAACGATCAAGGCAGACTACTGCGGCGCGGGGGGCGGTGCAGCAGGATGGTCCGAGTCCGCGGCCAACTCCCCTGGAACGCGGGGTGCGTTGCCGCCCGGGTGCGGCCGGGGAGTGAGCGGATTCATAGCCGTGACGTCGGAGGGAGCCGGGTGCGGCGGGCCCCGTCCCACGCGATGGGGTGTTCCGGCGGGCGGGCCGTTGACCGTACGCCCCCGGCGGGGCCTGAGACGTCCTCGTACGACCATCCGACATCGCGACCCATTGCCCACATTCCAGCGAAGATGCCGTGAAATTCCGCCCGGCGGGACCTGGCTGGGGAAGGATTTCGCTTCGGTCCGCGGACGTGTGTCGTGGAGTCGCCGCAGCCCGACGAGAAGGTGGAAGAGTCTACGCATGCAGGTCTGGCCGGGACAGATGTATCCGCTGGGTGCCACCTATGACGGGGCGGGCACCAACTTCGCGGTGTTCTCCGAAGCCGCGAGACGCATCGAGCTGTGTCTGCTGCACGACGACGGGTCGGAGACCGCCGTCGAGCTGCGCGAAAGCGATGCCTTCGTGCGGCACGCCTACCTTCCCGGGGTGATGCCGGGACAGCGCTACGGCTTTAGGGCGCACGGCCCCTACGAGCCGGGGCGCGGACACCGCTGCAATTCCGCGAAGCTGCTGATGGACCCGTACGCGCGGGCGGTGAGCGGGCGGATCGACTGGAGCGAGGCGGTCTACGGCTACCACTTCGGAAGTCCGGAGGCGCGCAATGACATGGATTCGGCGCCGCACAGCATGGCTTCGGTGGTGGTCAATCCGTACTTCGACTGGGGCGACGACCGTCCGCCGCGGACCGCGTATCACGAGACGGTGCTCTACGAGGCCCATGTCAAGGGCCTGACGATGCTGCACCCGGAGCTGCCGGAGGAGCTGCGCGGCAGCTATGCGGCGCTGGCGCATCCGGCGATCATCGACCATCTGACGAAGCTGGGGGTCACCGCCCTGGAGCTGATGCCGGTGCATCAGTTCGTCCACGATCACCGTCTGGTGGACGCGGGACTGACGAACTACTGGGGCTACAACACCATCGGGTTCTTCGCACCGCACAATGCGTATGCCTCCTGGGGCGACCGCGGGCAGCAGGTGCTGGAGTTCAAGACGGCGGTGCGGGCGCTGCACCGGGCGGGGATCGAGGTGATCCTCGATGTGGTCTACAACCACACGGCCGAGGGCAACCACCTGGGTCCGACGCTGTCGTTCCGGGGGCTGGACAACGCCTCGTACTACCGGCTGACGGACGACAAGCGGTATTACATGGACACCACCGGCACCGGCAACTCCCTGCTGATGCGCTCTCCGCAGGTGCTGCAACTGGTGATGGACTCGCTGCGCTACTGGGTGCAGGAGATGCATGTCGACGGGTTCCGGTTCGATCTTGCAGCGACGCTGGCCCGGCAGTTCCACGAGGTGGACCGGCTGTCGTCGTTCTTCGATCTGGTGCATCAGGACCCGGTGGTCAGCCGGGTGAAGCTGATCGCCGAGCCGTGGGACCTGGGCGAGGGCGGCTATCAGGTGGGCAACTTCCCGCCGCTGTGGACGGAGTGGAACGGCAAGTACCGCGACACTGTGCGGGATCTGTGGCGGGGCGAGCCGCGCACGCTGGCGGAGTTCGCCTCGCGCCTGACGGGGTCGTCGGACCTCTATCAGGGTGACGGGCGGCGGCCGCTGGCCTCGGTGAACTTCGTGACCTGCCATGACGGCTTCACGCTGCACGATCTGGTCGCGTACAACGACAAGCACAACGAGGACAACGGCGAGGACAACCGGGACGGCGAGCGCTTCAACCGGTCGTGGAACTGCGGGGAGGAGGGGCCGACCGACGATCCCTCGGTGCGCCGGCTGCGGGCCCGGCAGATGCGCAATTTCCTGGCGACGCTGATGCTGTCGCAGGGGGTGCCGATGCTCAGTCACGGGGACGAGTTCGGCCGCAGCCAGGGCGGCAACAACAACGCGTACTGCCAGGACAACGAGCTGGCGTGGGTGCACTGGCCGGAGGGCGGCGGCGCCGGGGAGGGCGCCACCGCGGACCCGGAGGAGGAGCCGGACGAGGAGCGGGAACTGCTCGTCTTCGTACGGCAGATGGTGTGGCTGCGGCGCACTCATCCCGTCTTCCGGCGGCGGCGGTTCTTCCAGGGGCAGCCGGTGGAGGGGACGCACGACGATCTGTCCGATATCGCATGGTTCACGGCCGAGGGTGGGGAGATGGGGACGCGCGACTGGCAGTCGGTTCATGCCAAGGCGCTGACGGTGTTCTTGAACGGCAGCTCCATCTCGGAGCCGGGGCCGCGCGGGGAGCCGGTCTCGGACGACTCCTTCCTGCTGATGTTCAACGCGCATGAGCAGGACAAGGAGTTCACGGTGCCGGCGCACCACGGGCGGCAGTGGCAGGTGGTGGTGGACACCGACCGGCCGCGGGCGGTGGCGGACGGGCAGGGCGCGAAGGTCAAGGCCGGTGATCTGCTGACGCTGACGGGGCGGAGTCTGCTGGTGCTGCAACGGCCCGCGTGACGGGGCGGGCCGCAGCGGTCGGCCGGGTGGCGGCCGCGACGGCGAGGATCAGGGCGGCGGCCCCGACGGCCACGGCGAAGGCCGCCTGCGGCCCGTAGGCGTCGGCCAGCCGCCCGGAGAGCGCCAGCGCCAGGGCCTGGCCGCCGACCACCGCGCTGGTCAAGAACGCCATCGACTCGGCCAGCCGGGAGGCGGGCACCGCCCGTTCGGTCAGCCCGAAGACGGTGATCAGATGCGGCGCGAAGGCCACGCCGAGGACCACGACGACCAGATACAGCGCCCCCAGCGTCCGGACGCACAGCAGGGGCGCCGACAGCGCGACCAGTGCGACGCCCGCCGCCCGCCACCGGGCCGGCAGTCCGATGCGGGCGGGCACCAGGGCCAGCGAGAGACCCGCGGCGGCGCTCATCACGCCCATCGCGGCGTAGACGAGTCCGGCCTGTGCGGGCCGCCCGAGGTGGGCGGTGAGCGCGGTGATCCCGGCCTGGCAGGCGCCGAACATGGCGCCCTGGAGCGCCATCGAGGCCCGCATGGCCCACACCCCGCCCGGCAGCCGGGTGCGCGCACGGCGGACCCCGGCGGGGGCCTTGGCGGGGGCCTTGGCGGGGGCCTTGGCGGGCCGGAGCGCGGTCGCCGTCCGGTGCAGGGCGAACGCCGAGCCGCAGCCGGCGAGCAGGACGGCGGCCAGCGCGAGGGCGACGGCCGGACGGGCGAGCGTGGCGGCCAGCCCGACCAGCGCCGGACCCAGCACGAACGAGACCTCGTCCAGGGTGCCTTCGAAGGACAGCGCGGCGCCCACCAGCCGGTCGTCGGCGCCCGCACGACGGGCCAGCGCCACCATGCGGGTACGGGCGAGCGGCCCGATCTGCGGCACGCTCGCCCCGGCCAGCAGGCCGTCCCCCAAGCTCTCGACTTCGCTCGAGCAGGGAGGTGCCCCCACCCGCCAGCGGCGGCGTCGCGATCCGCGCCAGGGAGGCCGCCACCAGGGCGGCGACCGCGAGCGCGTTGAGCCAGCAGGCGGCCAGCACGACCGGACGCTGGCCGTGCCGGTCGGCGAGCCGGCCCATCAGCGGCCCGGCCGCGGTCTGCCCCGCCGCCCACCAGACCGGCGGTGGTGAGCGAACCGCTGGTCTCGGCCACCAGCAGCAGGCTGCCGAGCTGGCACATGGCGGTCGGCAGCCGGCCGAGGAAGGAGACGAGTGGCAGCAGCGGCCCGCCCAGGGCGATCACCCGGCGATAGGTGGCGTATGCAGCGGTCATCGGCCGACGCTATCCGGGGCGCGCCGCGCGCCCCACCCACCGGACGTACGAAGGGCCCTGGCGCACCGCCCCACCGGCTCGGAGGAAACGACAGCGCACCGGGAGCCGGGCGGATGACACACAAGGGCCTCCACGGGGTACGGGTGTTCCCATGACGCCGCCCTTGAGTCCGCCGCCGACCGCCACCTACCGGCTACAGCTCCAGCCGGACTTCCCGTTCGCCGCCGCCGAGCGGGCGGTGCCGCAGCTCGCCGCGCTGGGCGTGTCCCATCTGCATCTCTCCCCCGTCCTGGAGGCGGTGCCGCGCTCCACCCACGGCTACGACGTGGTCGACCACACGGTGGTACGGGCCGAGCTCGGCGGCGAGGGCGGGCTGCGCGCGCTGGCGGCGACCGCCCGGTCGCACGGTCTGGGCCTGGTCGTCGACGTCGTGCCGAACCATATGGCGCTGCCCGCCCCGGCCTCGCTGAACGGGCCGCTGTGGGCGGTCCTGCGGGACGGCCCCGGCTCCCCGTACGCCCGGTGGTTCGACATCGACTGGGAGGCGGGGCAGGGCGGGCGGCTGCTGCTGCCGGTGCTCGGGGGGCGGCTGGGTGAGGAGATGGGGCGGCTGCGCGTCGAGGACGGGGTGCTGCGCTATCACGCGCACGCCTTCCCGCTGCGCCCCGGTACGGAGGGGCTGCCGCTGGCCCGCCTCCTCGAAGCCCAGTGGTACCGGCTGGCCTGGTGGCGGCTGGCCCGCAGCGAGCTCAACTACCGGCGGTTCTTCACCATTTCGGAGCTGATCGCCCTGCGGGTGGAGGACCCCGAGGTGTTCGCGGCGACCCATGGCACGCTGCTGCGGCTGCTCCGCGAAGGCGTCATCGACGGGCTGCGGATCGACCATCCCGACGGCCTGGCGGACCCCGGCGGCTATCTCGGCCGGCTGCACGCCGCCACCGGAGGCCGGTGGACCGTCGTCGAGAAGGTCCTCGGCGCCGACGAGCGGCTGCCCGGGAGCTGGGCGTGCGCGGGCACCACCGGCTATGACGCGTTGCGGCACATCGACGCGCTGTTCGTCTGCCCCCAGGGCGCCGGCCGGCTCTTCGCCCACTACCGCGACTTCGCGACCCCGCTGGCCGACGAGGGCGGCGACTGGGAGGAGACGGTGCGCCGGGCCGCGTACGAGGTGGTCACCCACGATCTGGCCGCGGAGGTGGAGCGATTGGTGCGCACCGCGGTGCGCATCGGCGAGCGCGCGCCGCGGCCGGGCGACCATGCGCCGTGGGCGCTGCGGCAGGCGATCCGGGAGCTGCTGGTGCGGCTGCCGGTCTACCGCCCCTACGCCGCGGATCCGGGCCGCGCCGGACAGGACGCGGCGATGCTGGGCGAGGCGGCGGTCCGAGCCCGCGGCACGTTCCGGGTGCCGGAGGAGGCGGCGGCGGTGGATCTGATCCACGATCTGGCGCTGGGGTGGCGGCAGGGGGACGGGGCGCCTGAGGGAGGAGACCCCGGTGGCCGGGATCCCGCCGGGCCCGGCGGCCTCGCGGACCCTGCCGACGCGGCCGGCCGGGACGACGCGGCCGACGCCGCCGATGCGGCCGACACCGCCGACCGGGCCGATTTCGCCGCCCGCTTCGCCCAGACCGCCTCCGCCCTGCGCGCCAAGTCCGTGGAGGACACCGCCTTCTACCGCTATCCGGTGCTGCTGTCGGCCTGCGAGGTCGGCGGCGACCCCGGCACGCCCGCCCTCGGTCCGCAGGCGTTCCACGACTTCTGCGCCCACTTGCAGCGCGACTGGCCCGCCACCGGGACGGTGCTGTCCACCCACGACACCAAGCGCAGCGCCGACGTCCGGGCGCGGATCGCGGTGCTGTCGGAGTGCCCGGACCGGTGGCGCGATGTGCTGGGGCAGGCGGCCGACGGGGCGGGCGGCCACCTGGTGGCCGAGGGGGCGGTGGACCCGATGGTGTCCTGGCTGGCCTGGCAGACGGTGTTCGGGCTGGGCGGGCCGTCGGCCGGTGGCCCGGCCGCCGCCGAACGGGTCGCGCCCGCGGTCCTCAAGGCCGTACGGGAGGCCGGTCTGCGCACGTCCTGGACGGAGCGGAACGCGGAGTACGAGGAGGCGGTGGCGGAGTTCGTCCGCGGCGGGCCGTGCGGCCCGGCGGCCGACTCGCTCACCGCGCTGCACGACGAACTGGCGCCGTTCATCCGCGCCAACGTGCTCGGCGCGACGCTGCTGCACCTGACCATGCCGGGGGTGCCCGACCTCTACCAGGGCACCGAGCGGGAGTATGCGGCGCTGGTCGACCCGGACAACCGGCGGCCCGCCGCTTTCCGGCCCGAGCTGCTCGCCGAACTGGACGGCGGGGCCGCGCCGCGCGATCTGTCCGCCGAGAAGCTGCGGCTGACGGCCGTCGCGCTGCGGCTGCGCCGCGCCCACCCCGAGTGGTTCGACGCCGGCGGCGGCTACGAGCCGCTGCGCGCCGAGGGCCCCGCCGCCGAGCACTGTGTGGCCTTCGGCCGCGCCGGGCGGGTCGTCACGGTCGCCACGCGGCTGTCGCTGCGCCTGGTGGAGACCGGCGGCTGGTGGGACACCGTTCTGCCGCTGCCGCCGGGCGGCCCCTGGCGGGAGGCGCTGACCGGCCGGGTGGTGGACGGCGGGACGGCGGTGGGGCTGACCGAGCTGCTGGCCCGGTCACCGGTGGCGCTGTTCACCGCGGGGTGATCCGGCCCGCGCCCGGCCCGGTGGCGCTGTTCACCGCGGCACGGCCCCGTCCGCGCCCGTCCCGGTGGCGCGCAGCAGCTCGGTGAACTGGGCGGCGGCGCCGGTCAGTTCGACCCGTGAGAAGACGGTGATGTCGCGGCGCCAGGGCGGGTCCGTGGGGATGCGGGCGCAGTCGAGGCCGTCGAGTTCATGAGCCGCCGTCAGCAGCACCCCGACGCCGGCCGCCGCCATCCGCACCGCGGTCGAGCTGTGCTGCGTCTGCACGGCGGTACGGGGCGCAAAGCCCGCGCGCTCGCACTCCACGTCCAGCCAGCGCCGCCCGCCGACCACCGGTTCCAGGCCGCAGCGCACCCAGGCCCGCTCCGAAAGGTCGCTCAGCCGTACCGACTCCCGGGCGGCGAGCGGATCGTCGTACGGCACGACCAGCACGATCTCCTCCTGCCCGACGACCGTGACCGGCCCCGGCCAGTCCTTGGGGCGCGGGCCGACCGCCATATCGGCGACGCCGCGCGCCATCCCGTCGTCGAGCTCGTCCGTGGTGGCGTACTCGTGGAGAACCAGGCGCACACCGGGATGCTCGCGGGCCCAACGGGCGCATACCGCGGGCAGGATGCCGACGGCCTGGGCGTGCACGGTCGCGAGGTGCAGTTCGCCGCTCTCGGCTCCGGCCGCCGCGAGGGCGGCGCGGCGGGCCTGCCGGGCGCTGCGGACCGCGAGTTCGGCGTGCGGGAAGTAGGCCCGGCCCATGGGCGTCAGCCGCACCCCGCGCGGCATTCGCTCCAACAGTGCGCCGCCCGCCTCCCGTTCGAGCGCCTTGATCTGGTGCGAGAGCGCGGACTGGGTGACATGCAGGACCTCGGCGGCGCGGGTGAAGGACTCCTCCTCGACGACCGCCACCAGGTATTCCATCTGCCGCAGACTCATGCCCGGCCCTCCCCGTTCCCCCCGGCCCGTGCCTATGGCCAGGCCGTATGCACTGCATACGTGGGGCCGTATGCACAGCGCTCATCGCCCCCATCAAAACATTGCCTTGGACTCATCGCCCCAGGTGGGACGAGGCTGCCCGGTATGAACGAAACGGACGTGATCATCATCGGGGGCGGCACCGGCGGCTACGCCACGGCGCTGCGCGCGGCGGCCCTGGGCCTGCGGGTGGTGCTGGCCGAACGCGAGCTGATCGGCGGCACCTGTCTGCACCGCGGCTGCATCCCCAGCAAGGCGATGCTGCACGCGGCGGAGCTGGTGGACGGGATCGCGGAGGCACGGGAGCGGTGGGGCGTGCAGGCGAGCGTGGCCGCCGTGGACTGGGCGGCGCTCACCGCCACCCGGGACGACATCGTCGCCCGTAACCACACGGGGGTGGAGGGGCATCTGACGCAGGCCGGGGTGCAGGTGGTGCGCGGCACGGCGCGGCTGACCGGGCCGCGCACGGTGCGGATCGAGGGCGCCGGGGAGCCGTCCGGCGAGCCGGACGGGGAGTTCACGGCCCGGCGCGGGATCGTGCTGGCGACCGGCTCCCGGCCGCGGCTGCTGCCGGGGCTCACGCCGGACGGTAGACGGGTCGTCACCAGCGACGACGCCCTGTTCGCCCCGGGGCTGCCGCGGTCCGTCCTGGTACTGGGCGGCGGCGCGATCGGCGTCGAATACGCCTCGCTGCACCGCTCGATGGGCGCCGAGGTCACCCTGGTGGAGGCCGCGGACCGGCTGCTGCCCCTGGAGGACGCGGACGTGAGCCGCCATCTCGCCCGGGGGCTGAAGAAGCGCGGCATCGCGGTCCGTACGGGCTCGACGCTGGTGGACACCGAGCTTCTGGAGGACGGCATACGGGCCACCCTGCGCACTCCCCGGGGCGAGCACGTCGTCGTGGAGGCGGAGCGGCTGCTGGTGGCCGTGGGGCGGGTCCCGGTGACCGACGGACTGGACCTGGCGGCGGCCGGGCCGGCGACGGACGGGCGGGGGTATGTGCCGCCCGCCGACTGGTCGCGGCTGGAGACCGCCGTCCCGGGCGTCCATGTGGTCGGCGATCTGCTGCCGCCGCCGTCCCTGGGGCTGGCGCACGCCTCGTTCGCGGAGGCCCTGCTGGTTGCCGAGACCCTGGCGGGCATTCCGTCGCCCCCGGTGGACTACGCCACCGTGCCCCGGGTGACCTACTCCGCACCGCAGACCGCCTCGGTCGGCCTGACGGAGGATCAGGCCCGTGCCGGAGGGCGGGCGGTGGCGGTGAACACCATGCCGCTGACGGCGACCGCGAAGGGCATGGTGCACGGGAGGGGCGGCATCGTGAAGGTGGTCGCGGCGGTGGACGGGGCGGGTGGTGATCGGGGTCTCCCCTGCTCGAACGAAGTTGAGAGCTTGGGGAAGACAGGCGAGGTGCTCGGCGTCCATCTGGTCGGGCCGCACGTCTCGGAGATGATCGCCGAGAGCCAGCTGATCGTGGGCTGGGACGCCGAACCGTCCGATGTGGCCCGGCATCTGCATGCGCACCCGACGCTGTCGGAGGCGGTGGGCGAGGCGTTCCTGACGCTGGCGGGGCGGGGGCTGCACCAGCACTGAGCGTCGTGGCGCCGTCGGCCGACGCGGCCGCGGATCCGTTCGCCCGCGGATCGGTCAGCCCGCGGATCGGTCAGCTCACGGATCGGTCAGCTCACGGCTCCCTTCGCCCGCGGAACAATTCGGTTGCGGACGGGCGTACGTCACCTGTCACCATGACCGCGTACGCCCGTCACCCCCTCCCCCTCCCCCCACCTCAGGAGCCCCGAATGCGCCGATTCCTCGGAACTACTCACCGCCCCGTCCGGACGACAGTTCTCGAGGACTCCTCCTTCCATGGCTCCTTCGCACATTCCTGCGCGGTTCCCTGCGCACACCCTCAACATCGGGATTCTCGCCCACGTCGACGCTGGTAAGACCAGCCTGACCGAGCGGCTGCTGTTCGACACCGGTGTCATCGACCGGCTCGGCAGCGTCGACGCCGGTGACACCCGTACGGACACCGGCGCACTGGAGCGGCAGCGCGGTATCACCATCCGCTCCGCCGTCGCCTCCTTCACCGTCGGCGATGTCCAGATCAACCTCATCGACACCCCCGGCCACTCCGACTTCATCGCCGAGGTCGAACGCGCCCTGGGGGTGCTCGACGGCGCCGTCCTGCTGCTGTCCGCGGTGGAGGGCGTCCAGGCCAGGACCCGGGTCCTGATGAAGACGCTACGGCGGCTGCGGCTGCCCACCCTGCTGTTCGTCAACAAGATCGACCGGGTCGGCGCCCGGGGCGGGCCGCTGCTGGCGGACATCCGTCGGCTGCTGGTGCCCGTGCCCGTACCGATGACGTCGGTGACCGGGCTCGGCACCGCGCGGGCCCGCGCGGTGCCGTACGACCTGCGGGATCCGCGGGCCAGGAACCGGATCGCCGAGACGGTGGCCGAGGCGGACGACGCGATGCTCGCCCAGGTGGTGGAGGGGCCGCCGCCGTCCGCACAGCGGGTGCGCGCGGCGCTGGCCGCCCGTACGGCCGACGGATCGCTGCACCCGGTGTACTTCGGTTCGGCGCTCGGCGGGCAGGGGGTCGGCGCGCTGATCCAGGGGATGGCGGGGCTGATTCCGCCGGCTCCGGTGAGGACGGGCGGGCCGCCGCGGGGCACGGTGTTCGCCGTACACCAGCCGCCGGGCGGCGAGCGGACGGCCCATATCCGGCTCTACGAGGGCGAGTTGCGGCCGCGTCAGCAGATCACCCTGCACCGGCGCACGGCGGACGGCGGCCGGACCGCGCTACGGGGCCGGATCACCTCCCTGGAGGTCGTCGGACGGCCGCCGGGAGGGCCGCTCGCCCCGGGCCATATCGCGGTGATCCGCGGGCTGCCCGGCGTCCGTACCGGCGACCGCCTCGGTGAGCTGCGGGAATCCGACGGCGCGCTGTTCGCCTCGCCCACCCTGGAGACCGTCGTCCGCGCGCACGACCCGGCGCACGCCGCCGCCCTGCGCGCCGCGCTGCTGGCGCTGGCCGACCAGGACCCGCTGCTTGAGACGCGGCCCGCGGACGGCGGCGCGACCTCGGTACTGCTGCACGGCGAGGTACAGAAGGAGATCATCGCGGCCACGCTGCACGACGAGTACGGCATCGCGGCCCGGTTCACGCCGAGCCGGGTGGTGTGTGTGGAGCGGCCCTGCGGGGTCGGCGAGGCGTCGTACGAGATCGCCAAGCGGGGCCACTCCGGGCACTGGGCGACGGTCGGGCTGCGGGTCGAGCCGGGTGCGCAGGGTTCCGGCGCCGTCTTCGCCTACGAGACCGAACTGGGCGCGCTGCCGCACGGCTTCCACCAGGCCATCGAGGAAACCGTCCTGGCGACGCTGCGGCAGGGGCCGAGGGGGTGGGCGGTGACGGACTGCCGGGTGGTGCTGACCCGCTCCGGGTTCGTGGGCCCGGTGAGCACCGCCGGGGACTTCCGCGCGGTCACCCCGGGCGTGCTCCTACGGGCCCTGCGCCGGGCCGGGACCCGCCTCTACGAGCCGTATCACGCCTTCGAGGCGGAGCTGCCGTCCGACGCACTGGCGGCGGTCACCGCCCGGCTCGCCGCGCTGGACGCGGAACTCGACGAGACGACCGGCGGGGAGACGGGCGGAGACACGGGCGGAGAGGGGAACTGGCTGGTGCGCGGGACCCTGCCGGCACGCCGTGTCCGGGAGGCCGAGGGGATGCTGCCCGGTCTGACACGCGGTGAGGGCGTGTGGACCTCCCATCCTTCGGGGGACCGGGCGGTGCGCGAGGGTGCGGGCGGCGTGGACGACGCCGCTCAACGCTCCGTCAGAACGTAGTCCACCCGGCCGAACGTGATGTGATCGCCGGGCCCCACCGGCACCTCGCCCACCACCCGGCGCCCGTTGACACAGGTGCCGTTGGTGGAGCCGAGGTCGCGCAGCATCCAGCCGCTGCCGGCGCTGCGCAGTTCGGCGTGCGCGCGGGAGACCGTCTCGTGGTTGAGCCGCAGGCCGACACCCGGCGCCCGCCCTATGAGCAGCGGGAACGGGCCCGGCTCCGGCAGCAGCAGCTTCGGCAGTCGCTCCGTGCGCCAGGCCCGGCGCACCCTGATGTGGAACGCCGACACCCGGCCGACCGTCCGCAGGACCGCACCCTGGACCTTGCCCCGGCTCTCCAAGTCGGCCGTGGCCAGGGCGAGATCGGAGTGCTGCTGGGCGGTGAGGACGAGTTCCAGCCGACGCAGAAAGGTGTCCTGGGACAGCCGTCCCTGTGCCGCGCCGTCGCGCAGCAGGTCGAGGGCGCGTTCCCGGTCCGCGTCGGACGGGCGCATCGGCCCTGCGGGGAACTCGAGCGAAGTCATTCTGTGATTCTGCGGTGGGCGTGAGCCGCTGTCCAGCGAGCTGTCGGCCTGCGGCGATGCAACCGGTGCGGCGGGCGGGACGCTTGTGGCCTGCGGGACGGATGCGCGGCGGAATGGCGCAATCGGCGGCGCGAAGTCACGCCATCTCGCCATGCCTGCCTGTCGGGAGGGCGGACGGCGTGCTTTCGTCGTCGGGAGGGCGAAAGGCCCAGGGCAACCACCCGGGGCGGGAAGGCCGAGGGGAGGCCCAGGGCGGGAAGGCCCCGGGCCGAAAGCCTCAGGAAGGAGTCAGCGCCGTGCTGTTCGAGGTGTGGGCGCCGAGCGCCGAACAGGTCACGCTCCAGTGGGCGGGCACCCGGGCCGCCGAACCGCCGCTCCCTCTGGAGCGCGATACGGAACGCGACGGCTGGTGGCGCGCGAGGGCGCAGGCCCGGGACGGCGACCGCTACGCCTACCGCCTCGACGGCGGCCCGCCGCTGCCCGATCCGCGCGCCGCCCGGCTGCCGGACGGCCCCGGCGGCCCCGGGGCGGTCGTCGACCACACCCGGTTCCCCTGGCGGCACCCCTGGCCCGGCCGCCCGCTGCCCGGTGCGGTCCTCTACGAGCTGCACATCGGCACGTACACCCCCGAGGGCGCCTTCGACGCCGCCGCCGACCGCCTCGCGCACCTGGCGGACCTGGGGATCACCCATGTCTCCCTCCTGCCCGTGTGCCCGTTCCCCGGCCGGCACGGCTGGGGCTACGACGGGATCGCACCCTGGGCGGTCCATGAACCGTACGGCGGGCCGGACGGGCTCAAGCGGTTCGTGGACGCCGCACACGGGCACGGCCTCGGGGTCGTCCTCGACGTCGTCCACAACCACCTCGGCCCGTCGGGCAACCTCCTCCCCTCCTTCGGGCCGTACTTCACCGACACCCACCACACGCCCTGGGGGACGGCGGTCAATCTCGACGCCCCCGGCTCCGACGAGGTGCGTCACTACTTCATCGGCAGCGCGCTCGCCTGGCTGCGCGACTACCGGATCGACGGACTGCGGCTGGATGCGGTGCACGCGCTGCACGATTCCCGCGCCCGGCACTTCCTGGCCGAACTGTCCGCCGCCGTGGACGCGCTGGCCGGCCATCTGCGACGGCCGCTGTTCCTGATCGCCGAGTCCGACCGCAACGATCCGCTCACCACCGCACCACGGGCGAGCGGCGGCCACGGCCTGCACGCCCAGTGGAACGACGACTTCCACCACGCGCTGCACACCGCCCTCACCGGCGAATCCCAGGGCTATTACGCCGACTTCGCCCGCGCCCCGCTCGCCGCCCTCGCCAAGACTCTGACCAGTGGTTTCTTCCACGACGGTACGTATTCCAGCTTCCGCGGCCGCACCCACGGCGCCCCGCGCGACCCGCGCCGCACACCCCCGTACCGGCTGCTGTGCTACGCCCAGACCCACGACCAGATCGGCAACCGCGCGCTCGGCGACCGCCTCGCGGCCACCCTCTCCCCCGGCCTGCTGGCCTGCGCCGCCGCGCTGGTTCTGTGCGCGCCCTTCACCCCGATGCTCTTCATGGGCGAGGAGTGGGGCGCCCGGACGCCCTGGCAGTACTTCACGGACCATACGGATCCGCAGCTGGCGGAGGCGGTACGGGCCGGCCGCCGCCGGGAGTTCGCCGCCCACGACTGGGGCGGTACGGATGCCGACTGGCCCGACCCGCAGGATCCGGCCACCCGTGACCGCTGCGTCCTCGACTGGTCCGAACCCGACGTCGCACCGCATGCCGCCCTGCTCGCCTGGCACCGGACCCTGCTCCGCCTGCGACGCGAACTGCCGGCACTGACGGATCCGGATCCGGCCCGCACCCAGGTGATCCACGACGAGAAGGCCCGCTGGCTCTCCCTACGGCGCGGTCCCGTCCACGTGACCGTCAACCTGTCACACGACTCGGTGGCCACCATCCCGCTCGGCACCCCGACCGGGCCCGCGCCGCGCCTGCACGTCCTGGCCGCTTGGGGCGAGGGGGGCGGGACCGGTGGGATCGATGTGGCTGGTGCTGATGGCGGGGTGGTGCGGGTGGGGGCGGAATCGGTGGTGGTCGTGGGGGAAGACCCGTTGCGTGGGGGAAAATCCGTTGCGTGAGGGACATTCCGTTGTAGGGGAAATCCCCTAGGGGATGAGAAGACCCCCTACGGGCCATAACGTCCCGGGAGCGGGGGATGGTTCCCGGCGGCGGGGTTCGTTTTCGGCCGACATATGCGCCGGTTGCCCTCCATGCGGGGAACGCGCATTCCGATGCGCCGAAGACACAGAACAACAGGCAGAAGACGCAGAAGACACGGAAGATGCAGAAGATACAGACATCGGACGCCATCTCACCTATCTCACCTATCTCACCTATCTCACCTATCTCACCTATCTCATCCCCATCGGATACTCATCAATATGTAATGGAGACATGCGCGTAGAGGCATTACCGTAAAGACCCCATGCCGGAATTTTCCCCTGAGGACACCCCGTAAGGCAGCGCGCCAGCATTTTGACCTCAAGCCCAACAAATCTACAGGTCAGACTTATTCCTGCAAATTCCCGCGAATCGAATCCTTTCCCCGGGTCACATTGCCAGCTCCTGGCGGCGTAATTTCCAGCAGGTAAAAAAACCGCATGCCGCATTGCCCGCCGCTCAGCAGCCGTGATTACATTCCGCGAACACCGTCGCCGCCACAGACGTCCCCGACGTCCGCCATCGGCTGCGCGGCACCATCGCACCGGCCAGATTGACTTCACCGTCGCCCCGTCGGCGCGAATTCAAAGGCCAGAGAATCGAAGGGAACGGCACGCCATGCGCAACGGCTTCACCTCTGAGATAAACGCCTCCGAAATTTCCGACAGCGAGCTGGACGGAATTTCCGGCGGGCTCGCCAGCGGCAGCCTCGAGATTGCCGGCCACGGCGGCTCGGTGAACGTCGGCGACGTCGCCGGAACCGCCCAGGCCCTCGCGGCCGAGACGCCCGCCTCGCAGCTCGCCCAGCTGGTCACGGTGCACACCTTCGGCATCTGAGCCGCGCACCTGCGCCCTGCGCGCCACCTAGGCCGCATCCGAACCCCGGGACCCCGCGTCCCGGGGTTCCTGCATGTGACGACGCAACGGCGTGACGACCCGACGACGCAACAACGGCACAGCCCCTCCCCCACCCCCGGACTCCCCCAGCGAGGTTCGCGCCACAAAACGGCCGACCCAAATCCCCCTAAAAGGCCACACCTTCGCCCCGCTCAGCGCCCCGTTCCCCCTCCGGACGACACCCCGCGAACGATCAAACAAACGGCGGGTTAGCATATGAGCGCCGCCTAGCTCGAAAGATAAGCCTGTGACTGTCAACGACGACTCGTTCACCAACTGGAAGAACCGCGAGGAGATCGCGGAGTCCATGATCCCGCTCATCGGGAAGCTGCACCGTGAGCGGGACGTCACGGTCCTGCTGCACAGCCGCTCCTTGGTGAACAAGTCGGTGGTCAGCATTCTCAAGACCCACCGGTTCGCCCGGCAGATCGCCGGCGCGGAGCTCTCGGTCACCGACACGCTGCCGTTCCTCCAGGCTCTCACCACGCTCGATCTCGGCCCCTCGCAGATCGACATCGGCATGCTCGCCGCGACGTACAAGACCGATGACCGCGGTCTCTCGGTGGCGGACTTCACCGCCCGGGCCGTCGCCGGCGCCACGGGCGCCAACAAGATCGAGCGCGCCGAGGGGCGCGATGTCGTCCTGTACGGCTTCGGCCGCATCGGCCGCCTCGTCGCCCGCCTGCTGATCGAGAAGGCCGGCTCCGGCAACGGTCTGCGGCTGCGCGCCATCGTCGTCCGCAAGGGCGGCGACCAGGACATCGTCAAACGCGCCTCGCTGCTGCGCCGCGACTCCATCCACGGCCAGTTCCAGGGCACGATCACCGTCGACGAGGCGAACAGCACGATCATCGCCAACGGCAACGAGATCAAGGTGATCTACGCCAACGACCCGACGGAGATCGACTACACGGCGTACGGCATCAAGGACGCCATCCTCATCGACAACACCGGCAAGTGGCGCGACCGCGAGGGCCTGTCCAGCCACCTGCGCCCCGGTATCGACAAGGTCGTCCTGACCGCTCCGGGCAAGGGCGATGTCCCCAACATCGTCCATGGCGTCAACCACGACATGATCAAGCCGGACGAGCAGATCCTGTCCTGCGCCTCGTGCACCACCAACGCGATCGTCCCGCCGCTGAAGGCGATGGAGGACGAGTACGGCGTCCTGCGCGGCCACGTCGAGACGGTCCACTCGTTCACCAACGACCAGAACCTGCTGGACAATTACCACAAGTCCGACCGCCGCGGCCGCTCGGCGCCGCTCAACATGGTGATCACCGAGACGGGTGCCGCCTCCGCCGTCGCCAAGGCGCTGCCCGACCTCAAGGCGAAGATCACCGGCAGCTCCATCCGCGTGCCGGTGCCGGACGTCTCGATCGCGATCCTCAACCTCCAGCTCGCCCGTGAGACCACGCGCGAGGAGGTCCTCGACTACCTCCGCGACGTCTCGCTGACCTCGCCGCTCAAGCGCCAGATCGACTTCATCAGCGCCCCGGACGCGGTCTCGAACGACTTCATCGGCTCGCGCCATGCCTCGATCGTCGACGCCGGCGCCACCAAGGTCGAGGGCGACAACGCGATCCTCTACCTCTGGTACGACAACGAGTTCGGCTACTCCTGCCAGGTCATCCGCGTCGTCCAGCACGTCTCCGGCGTGGAGTACCCGACGTACCCGGCGCCGGCGGCCTGATTCCCGGCGATGGGGTAACCGCACCCGGTGGGCGTGCGGTTACCCCCTTGGCCCACGGGCCTCCTCCAGGCGCAGCGCGCCCCCCGGCCACATCCACCGTCGCGATCTCGTCACCGCCCGGACCCGCTCGCCCGATCGTCCATTCCATACACATGTGATGGACACTCTGTCTATGCCCCTGCATCTGTCCGACCTCCTGGCCCGGCCCGATCTGAACCTGTCGGTCACCTACGACGTGCCGCCACAGCTGCTGGCGCGCGTCATCGAGGCGGCGACCGTCTCGGACCTGCTGACTCCGGGGAAGTGGCTCCAGGGCGGTGAGCTGCTGATGACCATCGGTCTGCTGCTGCCGATGGAACCGGCCGCCTGCCGGGCGTACGTCCGGGACGTGGCCGAGGGCGGCGCGGCGTGTCTGGCGCTGGGGCTCGGGCAGGGGCTGCCGTACCAGGAGGCGCCCGAGCCCCTGGTACGAGCGGCGCGGCAGGCCGGGCTGCCGCTGCTGACGGTGCCGGACGAGGTGCCGTTCATCGCCGTGACCAAGGCCGTTTTCGATGCGCGGGCCGATGAGCAGCGCGAGGTGCTGCACCGGGCGTTCGCCACCCAGCGGCGGCTGACCGCCGCGGCGGCCGGGGACGGGCTGCGGCCGATGCTGGAGGAGTGGACGGCCGCGACGGGGGTGGGCGCGGCGGTGCTCGACCCGCTCGGGCGGCTGCTCGCGGCGGGCGAGCGGGGAGCCGGTCCGCCGCCGGCGGAGGCGCGGGATCTGATCGAGCGGGTCGCGGCGCGGGGGCTGCGCGGCAGCGCGTCCAGTACGGCCGCGGGGCGGCAGCTGGAGGTCCAGCCGCTGGGCGCACGGCGGCTGCGCGGCCTGCTGCTGCTCACCGGGCATCCGGACGACGCCGCCCGTTCGGTCGTACCGGGTCTGGTCTCCCTGCTCTCCCTGGAGCTGGAGCGCCGCCATCTGCGCGATGAGCCGGAGCGTCGTCGCAGGTCGGCGCTGCTGTCGGAACTGCTGGCCGAGGAGGAGCCGACGGGCAACCGGGCCCGCGACATCCTGGCTTCGGCCGGTCTGACCGCGGAACGGGTGCGTGGCGTGGTGGTGGAGCCCGCGGGAACGGGCCGCAGCGCGTCGCCGCCCCCGGAGAGCGCCGTCGGCGATATGGCCGCGGACCTGGCGCCGGCGATGCCCGGCGGCCTGGTCAGGGTGAACGGCACGGTCGTCGAGGCCGTGGTCGGCGAGGATCTGGACGCCCGCGAGGTACTCGGCCGGTTCGCGCCGCACTGCCCGGCCGGGATCGGTCCGGCGGTGGCCCCGGAGGCCGTACGGGTCTCGCTGCGCCAGGCGACCGGGCTGCTCGCCGTGAGCCGGTCGAGCGGCGCACCGGCCGAGGCCCGGCAGAGTCAGGCCAGCAGGCTGCTGCTCGATCTGGGCGACCGCCGTACGCTGCACGGCTATGCGGACACCGTGCTCGGCCCGCTCGATCTCGCCGACAACGGCGAGGAGTTGATCGCCACTCTGGCGGCCTGGCTGGAAACCGGCGGCGCCTGGGACGCCACCAGCCGCCGCCTCGGCGTCCACCGCCACACCGTGCGCAACCGCCTCGACAAGGCCATGGCCCTCACCGGCCGCCGGCTCGACGACCCCGACGACCGCTTCGACCTGTGGCTGGCCACCCGTATCCGCCGCGGGGGGCCGCCGGCCGCCCTCTGAGGAGACCGCCCGGCCCGGAACCCGAGGTTCCCGCAACGCGCCCGACCCCGCCCGCACTTCACTCTCACCCCGGCACCGTCTTTACTTCGACCATGGCTTACGAGATCCGCAGCATTCCCCGGGACGTCGCCCCGGCACCCGCCCCCGGTCCGGCGCCGCGTCGCGCCCCCGGGCGTGGCAAGTTGGTGGCGGTCAGCGATCTGCACGTCCGGTACGACGAGAACCGTGACATCGTCGAGCGGCTGCACCCGGAGTCCGACGACGACTGGCTGCTGATCGCCGGCGACATCGGCGAGTACTCCGCCGACATCCGCTGGGCGCTCACCCTCCTGAGCAGCCGCTTCGCCAAGGTGGTGTGGGTGCCGGGCAACCATGAACTGTGGACGCCGGGCGAGGACCCCGTCCAGCTGCGCGGCGTCGCCCGCTACGAGCATCTCGTCGGCATCTGCCGGGAGTTGGGCGTGGTGACTCCGGAGGACCCCTACCCCGTCTGGGAGGGCGAGGGCGGCCCGGTCGTCATCGCCCCGCTCTTCCTCCTCTACGACTACAGCTTCCGCATGCCGGGACTGGCCACCAAGGACGCCGCCCTGGCCGCCGCCGAAGAGGCGGGCGTGGTCTGCACGGACGAGTTCTTCCTCCACCCCGACCCGTACCCGACGCGCGAGGCGTGGTGCCGGGCGCGGGTGACCGCCACCGAGGCCAAACTCGCGGCCGTTCCCGAGGAGTTGCCCATCATCCTCATCAACCACTGGCCACTGGTCCGCGAACCCACCCGGCCCCTCTGGCACCCGGAGTTCGCGCTGTGGTGCGGTACCGAGGCGAGCGCCGACTGGCCGCGCCGCTTCCGGGCCACGACAGTGGTCTACGGCCATCTCCACATCCCCCGGTTGCTGATCTGCGACGGCGTGCCCCACCAGGAGGTCTCGCTCGGCTATCCGCGCGAGTGGCGCCGCCGCTCCACCGCACCGGGCCGCCCGGTGCAGATCCTGCCCGCCACGGCCACGGCCGTCCCCGACCCCACCGGAACCCACGCATGATCGACAAACTGCTCCCGGCGCCCATCGTGACGGCCGAGACCTTCGAGGACTTCCCGCTCTCCGAGATGTACCCGGAGGAGTGGGCGCTGGTGGAGAACGCCGTGCCCAAGCGGCAGAAGGAGTTCGGCACCGTACGCGCCTGCGCCCGTACCGCACTGTCGCACTTCGGCATCCCCCCCGCCCCCATACTCCCCGGCCCCGGCCGCGCCCCCCAATGGCCGGACGGCATCGTCGGCGCACTGACCCACTGCAACGGCTACCGGGCGGCGGCGGTGGCCCGCACCCGTGACCTGCACTCCCTGGGCCTGGACGCCGAACCCAACCAGCCCATCACCGACCCCGGCGTCCTCGACCTGATCACCCTCCCCGAGGAACGTCCCCAACTCACCCGCCTGGCCGCCCTGGAACCCGACGTCAGCTGGGACCGCCTGATATTCAGCGCCAAGGAGTCCGTCTACAAGGCCTGGTACCCCCTGACCTCCCGCTGGCTCGACTTCCACCAGGCCCACCTCACCCTCGACCCCACCGACGCCACCTTCACCGCCCGCCTCCTCGTCCCGGGCCCGGTGGTCGACGGAACGACCATCCAGGAATTCAACGGACGGTGGATGGTGGGGGCGGGGTTCGTGGTGACGGCGGTGGTGGTGGGGCGGTAGGGGGCGGCTGGTCGGGGGCGGGGGCGTCGTGCCACCCGCGACCGGCCGAGGGCCGCGCACGACGCCACCTCGTCCGCACACCGCGAACCGCACATCACCACCGACCACCCCCTGCCTCGGCCCCGGGCGAAACCGTTGGCTAGGGTCGCCGCAACATCCAGAAATCGGGGGGGATCATGCCGAAGAGGAAGGCGGACATCATCGCGGCGGCCACGGTCGTTCTCGCCGGACTGGTGGTGTTCGTGAGCAGTAGCAGCGACGCCCCGAGCACCGGCGTCCGCGGCGCGGGCGAGGCCGTCCAGCAGATGCAGGACGGCGACATGATCACGGTCGACGGCGACACATTCGTCCTCGAAGTGCGCAACTAATGCCACATCAGAGAAGGTTTGCCCTGGCTGAGGTTGGTCCCCGATGCTGGGCCGCACGTGATGTCAGGAACGCGTCGTCATGGGCGCAAGTGCGTGAGAGGGGACTTCTCCGTTGGTGAGGGCGGGCGAGGCCGGTGTGCGGATCGGCGTGCAGAAGTGCAAGTGGCCGCTGCCGGGCAGGGATGCCCCCAGGCCGGCGGCTGAATGGGACGCTCGGGTGTTGGGCACCGACCAGTTCGGTACTTGGCTGTTCTGCCGCGAAGGCGAGGTCCACCGAAAGGCCGACGGCACGTCGCTGGTGGTTCCCAGCGACGGTGTGCAGTTGCTCCCACGTACTGGTTGGTGGGCGGCTTGGTGGTGGCGTAACGACCGCTGGATCAGCGTCGACATCTGCACCCCGCCGACTCTGGGTGAATCGGGGTGGAGCTATACAGACCTCGAACTGGATCTGGCGCGGCTTGCGGATGGCACCGTCCTGCTGGTTGATGAAGAGGAGTTCGAGCAGACCGTGGCCGAGTGCGTGATGCCCCAAGCCGTCGTCGCCGCAGCCCGAGCCGCGGCGTCCGACCTGCAGACCAGGCTGGCTACTGCTACCGAGCCGGTTGCCCTGGCAGGCTGGGAGTGGCTGGAACGGGCTTGACGAGCCGGGTCCACGGACCACGGCCGGACTGCCCATGGACGGACGAGTGAACTACCCTCGCCGCTCCTGACGGCGTTTGGCCCTCGGATGACGCGGTGCTGTCAGGCCGTGCGGGTGGCAGAACGAGTACGCGTCCGCGAGATCGATCACCTGGCGGAACCATCACGCCGACGACCAGCGACTACGAGCCGTCATCGACAGGGCGAACGTTGATTGATGCGGCACTAGGTCCTGTCAACTGGCAGGTCCTGTCCGGTAGTACGCCCTGTCCGGCAGATGACGCACCTTGTGGAGCGTGCAGCGCAGGTGTGCATCATGGTCGTATGACCGATCTTGGAGAGTCCCCGGCCCACCGTTCCCCGACCGCTGTCGATGCGGATGCGTTGCTGGCGCTGGCGGACGGTTATCACGCCCGCACAGTACGGCCATGGGGCAGCCGCGTGGTTGCCGGGCACCTGGTGAAGCCCTATGCGATCGAGGCGCCGGGGCGGGGTGTGACGGATGAGGACCTGAACGCCGCGCTGCGACTCGCGGCCGATCATCTGTCATCGGCGTATCTGCGGGGCTCACTTGGACTCGCCGTGCTACTCGTCCATGCCGGTGGTGACGGGGACTACGTCCTGGTGCACACATGGATCGAGGGGTACATGTCCGACCTCGCCGTCTTCGTCGGTCCGGCCGGTGATGCCACTGGGCTTCGGCCCGGCCGGTCGGGTCTTGCCCCGTGCGTGTGGGAAGCGGCGGTCCTGGCGCACGAACGGGATGCCGTCACCCGGCACGTGCTGGACGGTCAGGGTGCGCTCGACGACCGGCTCGCGGCGTGGCGCGGCGATGTGCTGGAGGGAGAGGTCCGGTGACGGGCTCCGGTTCGGCCGGGGTGCGCCGCGCACGCGTCGCCGATCTTGCTCAGCTCGCCGAGCTGGCGTCCGAGCACGCCGCCTTCGAGGGAGCGGCGCCCCCGCCGGTCGACCTGGCCCGGCGGCTGGAGACGCTGCTGTTCGGTACGGAGGCTCCTCGACTGCGGTGCTTCGTCGCGGAGTTGAACGACGGCGAGATCATCGGGTACGCCACGTGCGCTCCGGAGGTGTCCACGTGGGACGGGGCGGAGTACCTCCACATGGACTGTCTGTTCCTGCGCGAGGGCCACCGGGGTCGGAAAGTCGGCCCCCTGCTGATGGAGGCCGTGACGACCGAAGCGCGTGCGCTGGGGCTCGGCCAGGTCCAGTGGCAGACCCCGCCCTGGAACACGGACGCGATCAGGTTCTACGACCGGCTGGGAGCCCGGGCGAAGGAGAAGCTCCGGTATCACCTGCCGGTTGACTGACCTCCGCCTGAACGTGCCGGGCTCCGTGCTGTGCCGCGTCGCGGCGCGTGCCGAGCAGGCGGGTAGGTTCATGGCCGCCTGCCCAGCGCGTGATGCGCATCCCTGACGCGTAGGACCGCCCACCAGTCGCGGTGCATGCCGTGGGAGTGGTCTTCGAGGAGCTCGACGGCGTCGGCGTCGGCGTCCTTGGCGTCGTAGAACGACGGCCAGGCATCGCGCCGAAGCGAAATCTGGGTGTGCGGCCGGCCACCAGTGTCGGAACGGGGTGGCGGCAGACCCTCCCACCTCGCCCTCGGGGGCGCCTGGTGCCGCCCGGCGCCTCCCCATCGGCGTCACCTGGGCTCGGCAGTTTCCCCGGCTCCTCGCCTCCGTGCCTGCGTGGCTTCGGCACGGCAGGCAGCCTCCCGGACGACATCGACCCCTTTGTCCCCCTTGACCCCCTTTGAACAGCTCTTCGCCGGCGGAGCGCTCCGCGGGCCACGGAGAGGCAGGTAGCCGGCACCGCCCACGCGTCGGCCCGGTCGATGAGGTCGAGCGGAGTGCGTGTTCAGCGTCTCAATGGGGTGGCCAGAGGGTTGACGCACCACTAAGCGGAATCCAGAATCCCGCTTACTGTTCGACATTGCCGAACAGGGGACACGTTGTCGTCCCTGCGCAGGGAGCCGAGCCGCCGCTTCAAGGCTCCCGTGCGCAGTCGGCACCCGGTGGCCACGCGGGCTCCTCCTGCGCGGTCCGCGAAAGGAACGCCATGCGTCTGAGGACCCTCCCCCTGGCCCTGGTAGTGGCCACCTGCACCTTCCTCGGTATCGCCGCCGGCCCCGCACAGGCCGACAGCATCTCGCCGCCCGGCGCGAACGACTGGACGTGCAAGCCGTCCGCCGCGCACCCCCATCCCGTCGTGCTGGTCCACGGCACCTTCGAGGACATGGCCAAGAACTGGTCGGTCCTGTCGCCGCAGATCAAGGACGCCGGGTACTGCGTCTTCGCGCTCAACTACGGCAACAACGCCACCGCCCACATCCCTGACTCGGCCCAGGAACTCAACACGTTCGTCGACTCGGTACTGGGCGCGACCGGCGCCAAGAAAGTCGATCTGGTCGGTCACAGCCAGGGCGGAATGATGCCCCGCTATTACCTCGGCTTCCTCGGCGGCGCCACCAAGGTCGACGAACTGGTGGGAATCGTCCCCTCGAACCACGGCACGACCAACCCCCTGACCATCCCGACCGGATATGCCGGCTGCGACGCCTGCACCGACCAGATGGCTGGCTCGCCGTTCCTGACCCACCTCAATGCGAACGGGGACACGGTGCCGGGCCCCGACTACACCGTGATCACCACCACGCACGACGAGGTCGTGACCCCGTACACCAGCGCCTTCCTCGACGGACCGGCGCAGCGCGTCACCAACGTCACGCTCCAGGACCGCTGCCCCCTGGACGCCTTCGAACACGACCAGAGCCCCAACGATCCGGTCGTCGCACAGTGGGTCCTCAATGCCCTCGGCCGCAGCGGCCCCGCGGACCCTGCCTTCACGCCCCACTGCACCTGACCCGTCAGCAGTGACACGGCCTGGCATGCGAGCGGACACGGCAGCCGTCGTGTGCCAGGCCGCCCTCCCCCTCACACGCCCGTCGTGGGGGGGGATCGCGGTGCAGTCGCGGTACCGCCCCGTCCCCTTTCTTGGCGGGATGTTAGATCTGGCGGCGACGTCTTGTTCCGACGAACCGGCGCACGCATGCTCTGGACACGCCATCACCCCTCTCACCAGGGGTCTTTTGGTCAGGAGCCGCCATGTCACTGTCTGCCGGAACGCGCGGAACACCGCCCGGCGGCGAGCGTGCGAAGCACCGTCTCGCTCTGGTCGGCGGGTCGCTCGGCAATCTCGTCGAGTGGTAGGACTGGTTCGTCTACGCCACCTTTGCGATCTACTTCGCCGACTCGTTCTTCCCGGGGGAGAACCCGACCGCCCAGCTGCTGAATACGGGCCCAGCCGGCGCAGATTGTCGACACTCGCCGAGGTACCCACGGGGACGATCTCCAGCCGGTGGTCGCCGGCGGTGACGGCCTCGGCCAACGCCCGACCGAAGGCGTGGTACGGCCCACCCTGCGGGCCCGTTGCGAACCGCAGCCGCCGCACGGGACCGGACTGCGACGAACAGCCGGCCAGGAGGGCGGCCAGTCCTCCGGCGCCGAGCCCCAGCACGCTCCGGCGGTCGGGTCCGGGTCCCGGCTCCGCTCCGGCCCGCGCCCCGGGTGCTTCCGGCGCCGGCGCCCCGGGTGCCGTTGGCCACCCCGCATCTGCGCTGGTCACGGGCCGGAGTGTAGCCCGGACCGCACAGGACGACCATGGCTGCGGGCCGGCGATGCTCTTGGACGCGCCGGCCTACGGCCTGTGCTCCCCATGGGAGCTGGGACGGTCCTCGTCGGGGATCAGCCGCAGCGAGATCGAGTTGATGCAGTACCGCTGGTCCGTCGGCGTCGGGTAGCCCTCGCCGCGGAAGACGTGGCCCAGGTGGGAGCCGCAGCGGGCGCAGCGGACCTCGGTGCGGTGCATGCCGTGGGAGTGGTCCTCGACGAGCTCGACGGCGTCGGTGTCCTTGGGGTCGTAGAAGGACGGCCAGCCGCAGTGGCTCTCGAATTTGGTGTCGGAGCGGAAGAGTTCGGCGCCGCAGGCGCGGCAGGAGTAGAGGCCGGTGGTTTTGGTGTCGGTGTATTCGCCGGTGAAGGCGGGCTCGGTGCCGGCCTCGCGCAGGACGCGGTACTCGGCGGGGGTGAGCTCGGCGCGCCACTGGGCGTCGGGCTTGTCGATGTCGTACGGCATCGGGCCTCCTCGGGTCAGCCGGCCAGGCGGGTCAGGATGGCGGGGCCGAGGTCGGTCACATCGCCCGCGCCCATGGTGAGAACAAGGTCACCGGGCTTGGCCATTCCGGCGATGACATCCGGGACGGCCGCCTTGTCGCTCTCGGCGGTGACCTCGGCGCCGGCGGCGCGGGCGGCGTCGATGATCAGCGCGCTGGTGACGCCGGGGATCGGGTCCTCGCGGGCCGGATAGATGTCCAGGACGACGGAGGTGTCGGCGAGGGCGAGCGCCTGGCCCATTTCCTTGCCGAGCTCCTGGGTGCGGGAGAAGAGATGCGGCTGGAAGACGACCAGGAGGCGGGCGGAGTCCGCGACGGCGGCGCGGATGGCATCGAGGTCGGCGGTCATCTCGGTGGGGTGGTGGGCGTAGGAGTCGATGACCTGGACGCCGGCGGCCTCGCCCTTGAGCTGGAGGCGGCGCTTGACGCCGGTGTAGCTGCCGAGCGCCTCGGAGAGGTTGTGCGGCGGCAGGTCCAGGGCGACGCCGGCGGCGAGGGCGGCGACGGCGTTGTGGGCGTAGTGGCTGCCGGGGACGGAGACGGTGAAGGTGAGGATCTTGCCGCTGGTGAGGGTGACGGTGACGTCGCTGGTCAGGCCGTGCGGGGTGATCTGGAGGATGCGGACGTCGGCGTCCTTGGACTCGCCGTAGGTGACGACCTCGATGTCGTGGCGGCCGGCGATCTTCGCGGTCAGCTCGCGGGCGCCGGTGTGGTCGGCGGAGATGACAAGGGTTCCGCCGGGGCGGATCCGGCCGACGAACGTCTCGAAGGACTCGTAGATCTCGTCCATCGAGGCGTAGTTGGCGTGGTGGTCCAGCTCGACGTTGAGGACGATGGCGACCTCGGGCGCGTACTTGTGGAAGCTGCGGTCGCTTTCGTCCGCCTCGGCGACGAAGATCTGCCCGGTGCCGTGCTCGGCGTTGGAGCCGGGGGCGTCGAGGTCGCCGCCGATGGCGTAGGAGGGCTTGAGGCCGAGCGAGGTGAGGGAGACGGCCAGCATGGAGGTGGTGGTCGTCTTGCCGTGGGTGCCGGCGACGGCGATCGGGCGCAGGCCCTCCATCAGGGCGGCGAGGGCGTCGGAGCGGTGGACGGCGGGGATGCCGCGCTCCTGGGCGGCGGCGAGCTCGGGGTTGTCCGGGCGGATGGCGGAGGAGACGACGACGCAGCTGGCGTCCGCGGCCAGATGGGCGGCGGCGTGGCCGATGTGGACGGTGGCGCCGAGGTCGCGCAGGGCCTGGGCGGTCGCGGAGTCCTTGGCGTCGCTGCCCGCCACCTTGGCGCCGCGCTGCGCGAGGATCTTGGCGATGCCCGACATGCCGGCTCCGCCGATACCGATGAAGTGCGGCCGGTCCATCGAGGCTGGGATGGCGGGTGCCATGGGTGGGTCTCCCTGAATCGTCATCGTCGCGTGCGGTTGTGCGGGGCGTGCCGGGTCGTGCGGGCGATACGGGGCGTACCGCCGGTTGTGCGGTCGTGCTGTGGGTGATTCTCGCACCCGGCACCGACAACGCGGGGCGGCACGGTCGCTTCGCGGTGGATCCGGGCGGTCAGCGGCGGATCAGGCCCCGCGTGGTGGCGGCGGCGACCGCGGCCGTACGGGAGTCGACACCCAGCTTGGAGTAGATGTGGACAAGGTGGGATTTGACGGTCGCCTGGCTGAGGAAGAGCCGCTTGCTGATCTGTGCGTTGGACAGGCCGTCGGCGACGAGCTGGAGGACCTCGGTCTCGCGGCGGGACAGGGCGGTGGCGGGGGTGCGCATGCGGTCCATCAGGCGCAGCGCGATGGTGGGCGCCAGGGCGGACTTCCCGGCGGCTGCGGTGCGCACGGCGGCGGCGAGCTCCTCGGGCGGGGCGTCCTTGAGGAGGTAGCCGGTGGCGCCGGCCTCGATGGCGGCGAGGATGTCGGCGTCGGTGTCGTAGGTGGTGAGCACCAGGACGCGGGGGGCGCCCTCACGGGCGGTGATCTCGGCGGTGGCCTGCGCGCCGTGCAGGGCGCCGCCGAACTGGAGGTCCATGAGGACGACGTCGAGGTCGAGCCGGGCGGCCAGGTCCACGGCCCCTTCGGCGGTGGCGGTGTCGGCGACGACCTCGAAGTCCTCCTCGGTCTCCAGGACGGCGCGCAGTCCGGCCCGTACGACGGGGTGGTCGTCGGCGAGCAGCAGCCGGATGGGGGACTCGGTGCTGGTCACGAGGCGGCCTCCGGGGTGGCGGGCGCTGCGGGGCAGGGCAGGGTGACGGCGATGGCGGTGCCCTCCCCGGGGGCGGATTCGACGGCGAGGGTGCCGTGCAGGGCGCGGGCCCGGGCGCGCATGGCGGCGAGGCCGAAGCCGGTGCCGGAGGCGGCCGCGGAGCCGGGGGCGGGGAGGCCGGAGGGAACGAAGCCGGCGCCGTCGTCGACGACGTCCAGGGCGACCTCGGTGTCCATGTAGCTGAGGGTCAGCTCGACGCGGTCCGCGGCGGCGTGCTGGACGGTGTTGGCCAGTGCGGACTGGGCGATGCGCAGCAGGGCGACCTCGTGCGGGGTGGGCAGCTCGGTGGGGATGCCGGAGAGGTGGCAGTGCACGGCGAGGCCGGAGGTGCGGGCGGTGGTGGCGCAGAGCCGTTCGAGGGCGGCGGGCAGCGAGCCGGCCTCCAGGTCGGGCGGGCTGAGGGCGCTGACGAAGCGCCGGGCCTCGGCGAGGTTGTCGACGGCGGCCGTACGGGCCTGGCGGATGTGGCCGAGGGCGGGGCCGGGCCGCTCGGGCAGGGCGCGCTCGGCGGCCCGGAGCAGCAGCTGGATGCTGGAGAGGCCCTGGGCGAGGGTGTCGTGGATCTCGCGGGCGAGCCGTTCGCGCTCGGCGAGGACGCCGGCGGCGTGTTCGGCGGCGGCCAGGTCGCTGCGGGCGGCGGTCAGCTCCTCGATGAGGCG
This sequence comes from Streptomyces natalensis ATCC 27448, assembly GCF_000935125.1. Lineage (GTDB taxonomy): Bacteria > Actinomycetota > Actinomycetes > Streptomycetales > Streptomycetaceae > Streptomyces > Streptomyces natalensis. Next base: position 125,158 of record NZ_JRKI01000045.1, read on the forward strand.
GCGGCGGGCTTCGCTCTCCCGGTAGAGGGCCTCGTAGCCCAGGACTACGGCGACCGCGACGGCCGCGCCGAGCACCGGGCCGACGACCGTCCCGACGCTGAGCGTGTGGGTGTGCCAGCCGAATCCGGCGATGGCGATGACGGTGGTGGCCGCGACGGCGGGCAGGGCGGCGCGCAGCGGCAGCAGGTGCATCTGGACGAAGAAGAGCGGGAAGGCCAGCCAGATGCCGTCGGGGGTCAGGGCGAGCAGCACCGTCCAGATCAGCACCACAGCGCCCAGCCATAGGGCGGCGGCGCGGGTGGAGGTGCGGATACGGGGCAGCGAGGGGCCCGCGGCGTAGAGGGCGAAGAGGGCCGCGGCGGTGGCGAGGACGGCCGGGGCGTCGGCGGCGCCCGCGGCGAGCGCCCGTACACAGGCGAGCGCGAGCAGCGCGGCCACCATGAGGTGAAGGCAGGTGCGCAGCACCCGGAGCACGGGGGTGAGGGAGTGGGCGCTCCCGGCCTCGGCTGCGTCGGGCCCGGCTTCGTCGGACGCGGTTCCGTTCGGCGCGGTTTCGTCGGGCGCGGGGCTGGCGGTCACGGCTTTTTCGGTCACGGCATCTTCAGGCTAAGGGCCGCTGCGACCTGCGGCATCAACCGAAAGGTGGAGTATCGGCTGGTCGATGGTAGGAGCACGGGCCGATGCTTTCGGCCGGGAGGGACCAAACCGTGGTGTGACGACGCGGGGCGGGGTCACGGGGGACGGTGGTTCCAGTCGCCGGACAGGGGGTCCGGCGCCCGAGCCGAGGATGGCCGAGCCTGTGTTCGTCGCGTGGAGAGACCTGAGATTCGCCAAGGGGCGGTTCGCCCTGATGGGCACGGTCATTGTGCTGATCACGATGCTGGTGGGCCTGTTGTCGGGCCTGACAGCGGGTCTGGGCCGGGAGAACACCTCGGCGATCACCGCGCTGCCCGTCGACCACCTCGTTTTCTCGGCGCCCGTCGGGGACGGCAAGGTGGCGTTCACCGACTCGCGGCTGCCGCAGCGGACCGTACGGGAGTGGGCGCGGGTGCCCGGCGTGCGCAGCGCCGAGCCGCTGGGGATCGCCACGACGAAGGCGCAGGCGGGGAGCCGGACCGCGGCGGTATCGGCGTTCGGGGTGCGTCCCGGCTCGCGGCTGGGGCCGGGCGGGACGTCCGTCGCCGACGGATCGGTGGTGCTGTCGCAGAAGGCCGCGCAGGTGCTGGGTATACGCGCCGGGGACGCGGTGACCCTGGGCGGCCGTGCCGTCGAGGTGGCGGCGGTGTCGGGGGCGGCGATGTACAGCCATACCGCCGTGATCTGGACGTCCCTGGAGGGCTGGCGGAAGCTCACCGGTGGCCCCGGGGGCGCGACCGTGGTGGCCCTCACCACCACGGGTGCGGCCGATCTGCCCGCCGCCGACAAGAAGCTCGGCACCCGGACCGTCACCGCCGACGACGCTCTGAAGGCCATCGGCTCCTACAGCGCCGAGAACGGCTCGCTCCAGCTCATGCGCGGCTTTCTCTTCGCCATCTCCGCGCTGGTCATCGGTGCCTTCTTCACGGTGTGGACGATCCAGCGCAGCGGCGATGTCGCCGTGCTGAAGGCCCTGGGCGCCTCGACCCGCTCCCTGCTGCGTGATGCGCTCGGCCAGGCCGTCGTCCTCCTGGTGATCGGGACGGGCCTGGGGACCGCCGTCGCGGCCGGGGTGGGCGCCCTCGTCGGCGGCACCGTGCCGTTCGTCCTGGACGGGGCGACGGTGCTGATACCCGCCCTGGTCATGATCGCGCTGGGCGCCGTCGGCGCCGCCCTGTCCATCCGCCGCATCACCTCCGTAGACCCGCTGACCGCCCTGGGAAGTGCCCGATGAGCCTCGAACTGACCGATGTCACCCTCACCTACCCCGACGGCGGCGGACGGCTGACCGCGCTCGACGCCGTCTCGCTGGAGGTGCCGGCCGGCCGGATGACGGCAGTGATCGGCCCCTCCGGCTCCGGCAAGTCGAGCCTGCTGGCGGTGGCCGCGACGCTGATCACACCTGATCGCGGGCGGGTGGTGATCGACGGCATCGACACCACGGGCCTGAGCCGCGCCGAGCTGACCGCGCTGCGCCGCACGACCATCGGCACGGTCTTCCAGCAGCCGAATCTGCTGCCCTCCCTGACCGCCGCCGAGCAGTTGCAGGTGATGGCCCACCTGGACGGCCGCTCGCCCCGTAAGGCCGCGACGCGGGCCCGGGAGCTGCTGGCGGCCGTGGGCCTGGAGGGGCAGTCGGACCGCAGGCCGCACCAGCTGTCGGGCGGCCAGCGGCAGCGGATCAATATCGCGCGGGCGCTGATGAACGAGCCGGCCGTCCTGCTGGTCGACGAGCCGACCAGCGCGCTGGACCACGAGCGGGGCGCGGCGGTGCTCGATCTGCTGACCACGCTCACCCATCAGCGGGCGACCGCGACGGTGCTGGTCACCCACGACCGTTCGCATCTGGAGGCGGTGGACGAGATAGCCGAGGTGCGCGACGGCCGGCTCGGCACCCCGCTGCGCGTGTGAGCGCCCAGCGACACCAGGTGTGGAGGTGAGCACCCCGCGACGGCGGGAGCGCCCCGCGACGGGTGTGCGCGCCCGCCGCGGGGCCCGGCCCAGGCCGCTAGCTGCCGTCCCTGACCGGCTCGTCCGGTGCGTGCGAGAAGAGCTTGAGGACCGGTACGCCGACCTTGTGGCGGGCGCGGGAGGCCCAGTCGCGGTGGAAGAACTCCTCGACGAAGTGCGGGGCGGTCAGCACGATCACCTCGTCGGCGTGGGTCTGTTCGACAACGGACGTCAGGAGGTCGAGGGGGTGCTCCTCGACGACCTGCCCGACGGCCTCGGCACCGGTGGCGCGCAGTGCGGCGAGGGTGTGCGAGAGGGCGCGCTCGACGGGGAGCTCCCCGGTGGGCTCGTCGCCCTCGCGCACCGCTTCGTCGAACTCCCCCAGGGCGACGTCGTCGATGGCCCGCAGCAGGACGTCCTGCTTGCCGCGCGGCTGCATCAGGACGACGAACGACCCCTGCTCCTCACCGTGCAGGGTGGTGACAAACTCCACGTCGGCGGGCGTCAGAGGCTTCTCGATCATCAATACGCTCGTGAACACGACGGACGCCCTTCTCCTCTTCGGGCCCGCTTGGCACGGAGCCCACAGAAACCATCCTGCCCCGTCGCCACACGGGGCCTGTTGGCCTTAAGTGTGCCCAACGGAAGCTAAGCGGAACTGATAATTCCGCTCATTGTCGGGACCGACGGTATCGGGTGAACAGGAACCCGGCCTCCTCCAGAACGGCCGCCAGGGCGAAGCGTTCGGGGACGGCGACCTCGGGGCCGGACATGATCCGCGGCGCGGCGCCGACGGCGACCACGGGGGCCAGCGACAGACACATCTCGTCCAGCGCGTCGGCCGCCGCGAACTGCCCCAGGAGCGAGGGTCCGCCCTCGGTGAGCAGCCGGGTGTGCCCCCGTTCGGCGAGCACCGCGGTCACCCGCGCCGGGTCCACCCCGATCCCCTCCCCCGCGAAGAGCACCTCGGCGCCCGCCGCACGGGCCTCGTCGACCCGGTCCGAGGGGGCCCCCGCTCCGGTCAGGACGACGGTGGGCACCAGGGGCTCGGTGAACAGCGGCAGGGTGAAGTCCAGACGGAGGCCCGCGGTCACCACGGCGATGGCGGGTGCCGGGCCCTGGCCCGCGGCGGCCCGCCGGGCGGCGAACGCCTCGCGGGCGCGGGCGGGCCGGTAGCCCTCCTGCCGGACCGTTTCCGCGCCGACCACCACCGCATCGGCCAGACCCCGCAGCACGCCGAAGATCCGCATATCGGCGGCGCCGGACAGCGGCTGGGAGCGGCCGTCGTGATGGGCCGCGCCGTCCATGGACGAGACCATGTTCGCGCGCAGCCAACCGGTGCGGCCGGCCCGTACCGGGTCGTCCGCGGCCGGATACGCGTAGGCCTCGGCCAGCTCGTCCAGCGACCACTCACGGTCCGACGCGTCCGCCGGAGCGGGTACCGGCACGGTGTTCCCGTCCTCACGGGCCGTTACGGAGGGGGCGGTGGGCTGGGCGAATGGCGGATACAGGCGTCGCATGGCGGCAGTGTGACATGCCTCGCTCACCGGACCGAGGGGTATCCCGGAGCGACTAGGCTGGACGGCTGTGTCGTCGTCTTCGCAGTCCTCGTCCTCCCAGCCCGCCCCGATAGCCGGGGCACCGGCTGACGGAAGCGACGCGGCCCCCACCGCGCTCACCGCCCGCGCGCCGCAGGTGCCCGCCGACCGCCTGGTCGCCGAGATGGTGCCGCCGCCGCGCTTCCAGGGCGCCCGCTTCGACACCTACATACCCGACGGCAAACAGCCCAGCCAGGCCGAGGCAGTCCAGGTCCTGAGCGCCTTCGCCGCGGGCATCGGCGGCACGGCCGCGGGCGGCACGGCGAAGCGCCGCTGGTTCGCCCGCAAACCCGCCGCCCCCAAGGGCCCGCGCGGTGTCTATCTGGACGGCGGCTACGGCGTCGGCAAGACCCATCTGCTCGCCTCCCTCTGGCACGCCACCCCCGCCCCGGCCGAACGCAAGGCCTTCGGCACGTTCGTCGAACTGACCAACCTCGTCGGCGCGCTCGGCTTCCAGCAGACCGTCCGTACGCTCGGCGAGCACACGCTGCTGTGCATCGACGAGTTCGAGCTGGACGACCCCGGCGACACGGTGCTGGTCTCCACCCTCCTGGGCAAGCTGGTGGACTCGGGCGTGGCCCTCGCCGCCACCTCCAACACCCTGCCCGGCAAGCTCGGCGAGGGCCGGTTCGCCGCCGCCGACTTCCTGCGCGAGATACAGGGGCTCAGCGCCCACTTCCGGCCGCTGCGCATCGACGGCGAGGACTACCGTCACCGCGGCCTGCCGCAGGCCCCCGACCCGTACGACGACGAGACCGTCACCCGCGTCGCCTACCGCACCCCCGGCGCCTCGCTCGACGACTTCCCCTCGCTGCTGGACCACCTCTCCCGGGTGCACCCCAGTCGCTACGGCGCGATGTGCGACGGCATACAGGCCGTCTGCCTGACCGATGTCCAGGCGGTGCCCGACCAGTCCACCGCGCTACGCCTGGTGGTCCTCGCCGACCGGCTCTACGACCGCGAGATACCGGTGCTGACCTCCGGAAAGCCTTTCGGCGAGCTGTTCAGCGACGAGATGCTGCGCGGCGGCTACCGCAAGAAGTACTTCCGCGCGATATCCAGGCTCACGGCCCTGGCACGGGACGCGGGGACGCTGGTCGGGCACTGACCCCTGCGCCGTCGGCCGGGGCGGACCTGGCGCCGAACCGGGCCGTGCGCGGCTCCGGTTACCCCCTTCGCCCGTCGTACGCCCCTCCGTTGCTAGCCGGAGCAGGCCGAGCGCTGGGCCTCCTGCCACTCGCACACCGGGCAGAGCAGCGCACCGGGACGGGCGGCCGGGTACTCGGTCGGCTCACCGCACTGCACACAGTCCGCGTACGGCGGCCCCCCGGCAGCGCCGCGGTGCGCGGCACCGGTCGGCGCCTCGCAGTAGCCGGCGTCGGCCCCGGAACCGGCGTCCGAGCCGGAGTCGAAGCCCGAGTCGGCAGGTGCGTCGGCGGCCCGGCCGTCGGTGGCCGTGTCGTCCGTGGCGAGGTCGTGGCGGGTGCTGGCGCGAGCGGTGTCCGGCATGGTGTCGAGGGTACGCCGGGGCACCCGGTCAGTTACGCCGGGAACTCAGCACGCAGGCGGCCGCGACGGCCGCCACGGCTATGGGGACGGTCCCGGCGAGCGGTAGCCACGGCATGCTGACCGTGCCGTGCGCGGAACCGGAAACCATGCCCGTGACGGCGGCATTGGCGGGCGAGGCGCCCAGGACGGACAGCAGGAGTGCGGCGAGCAGCCCGGCCGGTATGGCGGAGCCGGGGCTGCGCAGGACCGGCCAGTTGCACAGGGCGCCGATCGCGATGCCGAGCAGCACGCAGGCCAGCGCGGTGAGCAGTCCGGCGGCGGTCGCGGGCAGGACGGGGACGGCGACCCGGTGGTCCGAGAAATGCGGGTCGGACGTCAGGGCCACGAAGGCCGTCCCCCCGAGGGCGAGCAGCAGCGCGCCGAGGGCCGCGGTCAGCAGCGAGGCGAGGTGCACCCGGCCCGGACCGGCGGCGGCCGCGGCGCAGTTGCGGGCGGCGGGCGGTTCGCTGGTGACACAGATCCGCGCCAGCCAGACGGCCATCGGCAGCGTGCCCGCGGCCGCGAAACCGTAGGAGTCGAGCATCGGGCCGCCGGTCTGGATGCCGACGGCCAGGAACGCGGCGTAGAGAATCACCGGCGGCAGCCACCGGTGCGAGCCGATGAGCAGGGCCGCCTGATAGCGGAGGAGGGCGATCATGGGCGGGCCTCCGCACCGGGGTCGTGGTGGACGTTGCGCCCGGATTCGTCGCGGGCCTGGGGGACGCCGTGAGGGGCACGGGCGGCCTGAGGGCGAGGGGCGGCGTAAGCGTCATGGGCATTACGGGCGTCGCGGGCGTCGCAGTGGGCCAGGGAGCCGGGATCCATACGGGGCTCATCCGGGTCGGTGGCCGACGGCGGGGCGGCGGTGACCGAGCGGATGTGCCAGGGCGGGCGGGCCATGAGCAGGGCCCGTAGCAGCGCATCGGAGTGCGCGGCCGGCACGGTCAGCCGGATCGTGCCGTCCGGGCCCGGTGCGATCGTCGGCCTCCCGGGCAGCGGCGGGGAGTCGGGGCCGTCCCCGGAGCGCGGCGCGCTGCCCGGTGCGCCCTGGACCTCGATGATCACCCGCGGGCCCGCGACCACCGCCGCGTCCTCGGCCCGGCCGCGCTCCTCCAGGACCAGCCGCCCGCCCGTCACGCGGTAGCGCGCGTCCGCCGTTCCGGCCAGACGGCGCGGATCGTGATCGACGAAGACGACCGTGCCGCCGTCCGCGACCCGCTCGGCCACCGCGCTGCCGAGGACCTCCCGCGCCCCCTGGTCCAGCCCCGTCCATGCCTCGTCCAGGACGAGCAGGCCGGGCTCGGCGAGCAGCGCCTGGGCGACCGCGACCTTCTGGCTGGTCCCCTTGGACAGCCTGGCCAGCGGCGTACCGGCATGCCCGGCCGCCCCGAAGCGCTCCAGCCAGGCCCCCGCCCGGCGGGCCGCCTCGGGCCCGCGCAGGCCGTGGATGCGCCCCAGGTGCGTGAGGTAGCCGGCGGCCGTGAACGGCAGCGCCGCCGGGAAGCGTTCGGGCACATACGCGGCGCGCGGCCGGCCGGTGATCCGTCCGGCGGTGGGCCGGTCGATCCCGGCGAACAGGCGCAGCAAGGTGGACTTCCCGCTGCCGTTGGTCCCCTCGATGCGCACCAGTGCACGGGCGGGCACCTCCAGCTGGACGTCCCGCAGCACCCACGGTCCCCGCACCCCGTAACGCCGCCCGACCCCGTCGAGTTTCATGCCGTACGGCACCTCCCCCGTACCCGATCCCCCCGGCTGCCCCGGGTCCCCGTCCCCGATCCCGGCCCGGTCCCCCGGCCACCGAAGATCCTCTTACTCCCCCAACTCCCGCCGACCCCGGATTGGTTCCCGCGAGGGTCCCACCACTTTCCGCACTTTTCGCCGATAGCCGGGGCCGCCTGGGACGCCTGGGACGCCTGGGACGCCTGGGACGCCGCGCAACGGCTCGTACCGCACCTGCTCCCGGCCCCTCCCCCGCCAGCTCCCCGCGTCAGTTACCCCCGTCAGTTCCCCGCGGACTTCTCGGGACGCAGCTCGCTCGGCCGTACGATCACGAACCCCTCGCCGTCCAGACGCAGTTGGACGGCCTCACCGGAGCCGCCCCGGAGCATCGACCCCAGGCTCTGCGACCGGTGCAGCGAGGTCTGCAGGGAGCTGCTCCAGCCGACCACCGCATCGGTGTCGACGAAGACCGGGGCCTGAGGGGAGACGGGTATGACGATGGGGTTGCCCTCACACATCATGCTCAGCTTGCCGTGGCCGCTGAAGACGGAGTTGAAGATGCCGCCGCCGGCCATGCCGGCGCCCTTGACGACCTTGATCTCGTACGAGAGGGACGGGTCGAAGCACAGCACATTGCGGCCGTTGAGGGTGATGCCCTCCCCGGGGGTGAGGTCCAGGATGAAGCAGTTGGCGGCCTCGTGCGCGAACCAGACCTCGCCCTGGCCCCGTACGGCCATCAACGCCAGGCCCTCTCCGGTGACGGCGCGCTTGAGGAAGTTGCCGACGCCCTGACCGAGCTTTTCGAACTGCAGGTTGCCCCGGTAGGCGATCATCGCGCCCTGCCGCGCGTAACACTCACCGTTCACCGCGTACTTGATCGACTTGGCGTTCTGCTGCGTCATACCGGGTGCGGTGGCCGGCTCGGCCATGTTCTCGGCCGCGAAGAGGTCACTGTTCATGGCCGGATGGTAGGGCGCAGCGGCCCGGCAAACGGTGGCGACGGCGCGATCGGCGACGGCTGGCACACTGACCGGGTGACACGTACCGAGACCACCGACCCCAGCAGCCCCTTCCACCACGAGGAAACCGACAGGGACGCGGCGCCCCAGTACGTCCTGCCGCTGGTGGCACGGATCGAGCGGGCCGAGCCGCCGGCCCGTACGGATGCGCTGGAGACGGCGGCTCGGGCGGTGCTGGTGCTGCTGTCGGACGAGCGGGCGGCCGGCGAGGGCGAGTGGGCCCAGGCCGTACGGGACTGGCAGGACGCCCGGATCCGCAAGGTGGTGCGCCGGGCGCGCGGCGCGGAGTGGCGGCGGGCCGAGGCGCTGCCGGGCATCACGGTGACCGGCGAGCACGCCCAGGTACGGGTGTTCCCGCCCATCCCTCTGGACGGCTGGCCCAAGGACCTGGCGCGGCTCCAGGTGTCGGGCACCGAACTGGACGACCCGGAGCCGCCGGCCGCACCCGGAGCGGACCGGCCGGTGCTGTGGCTCAGCCCCGAGGTGGAGATGTCGGCCGGCAAGGCCATGGCGCAGGCCGGACACGGTGCACAGCTCGCCTGGTGGGAGCTGCCGGAGGAGGAGCGCACGGCCTGGCGTGCGGCGGGCTTCCCCCTGGCCGTACGCCGCGCCGAGCCGACCGCCTGGCAGACGCTGACCCGCAGCGGGCTGCCCGTCGTACGGGATGCCGGCTTCACCGAGATCGCGCCCGGCTCCTGCACGGTGGTCGCCGACCATCCGGCCCTGCGGCGGCCCGCCCGCTAGGAGGGCACCACCAGCAGGGCACCACCCCACGCACCAGGTCCCCGCCCCACCCCCGCCGAAGCTCAAATCAACCTCTGAACACCGCGGGCACACGATTCGGCTCGCTGTCAGTGGCCATGAGTACCCTCACCACGAGGGAAGGGGGAATCATGGAGCGCCTCGGTACGGGGATCGGCTGGCGGCCGGAAATCGCCGCGGAGATCGCCCGGCTGCCCGGCGTCGACTGGGTGGAGGTGGTGGCGGAGAACATCTGCCCCGGCCACCTTCCGCCGGCCGTGCAGGAGTTGCGCGAGCGCGGTACGACCGTGATCCCGCACGGCGTCTCGCTCGGCCTCGGCGGCGCCGACCGGCCGGATCCGGGCCGGCTGACCGCGCTGGCCGAGCGCGCCGAGGCGCTGGGTGCGCCGCTGGTCACCGAGCACATCGCGTTCGTCCGGGCCGGCGGCCCGCTGACCGCCTCGCCACTGATGGAGGCCGGGCATCTGCTCCCTGTGCCGCGCACCCGCGACGCGCTGGACGTGCTCTGCGAGAACGTCCGGATCGCCCAGGACGCCCTGCCGGTGCCGCTGGCGCTGGAGAACATCGCCGCGCTGATCAACTGGCCGGACGAGGAGATGACCGAGGGACAGTTCCTGAGCGAACTGGTCGAGCGGACGGGGGTACGGCTGCTCATCGACGTCGCCAACCTCCATACCAACCGTGTCAACCGGGGCGAGGACCCGGCGGCCGCGCTCGACGAGCTTCCGGTGGAGTCCATCGCGTATGTCCATGTCGCGGGCGGCGTGGAGCGGGACGGCGTATGGCACGACAGCCATGCCCACCCCGTGACCCGGCCGGTCCTGGACGTGCTCGCCGAGCTCTGCGCCCGTACGACACCGCCCGGCGTGCTGCTGGAGCGCGACGAGGACTTCCCCGAGGGCGAGGAGCTGGCGGGCGAACTGGACGCGATACGCACCGTGTTGAAGGAGGCCGGTCATGTCCAAGCGGCTTGAGGTGGTGCGGGGCGGCCGCGGCGCACCGGGCTCCGGGACGGAGGCGGCGGGGTCCAACGCCGACGTGGCGTGCCCCGGTACGGACGCCGCGCGGCAGCGGCTGGCGCTGGCTCAGGCGGCGTTGCTGTCCTCCCTGGTCGCCGGTACGCCGGCCCCGGAGGGCTTCGACCGCACCCGGCTGGGCGTGCAGAGCCGGGCGCTGACGGCCAAGCGGGCCTGCGTCGTCGCCAAGGTCGCGCCCGAGCTGCCCGAGATCCTCGGCGACGGCTACCGGGCGGACTTCTTCGGCTATGCGCGGCACCGCCCGATGCGCGGCGGCTACCGCCAGGACGCCCTGGACTTCGCGGCGTATCTGCTGGCCCACGACCGTCCCGAAGATCCTGATGCCCGAAGGAAGCTGACGCGCTGGTGGCGCGACCGCGCGGGACCGAAGCCGCCGTCCCAGGGACCCGCTTCCCGGCTGCTGCGCGCGGTCCGGCTCGCGCTCCACCGCGAGGACAGCGAGGAGCGAGAGGAGTGACATGACGTATGCCACGGGGGCGTATCTGGCCGTCATCGTCTCGTCGCTGGTGCTCATCGCCGGTACGGTCGCGGTCCGCCGGGCCGCGCCGCGCGACCGGCGAGCGGATGCGCCGACCCATGACGTGTTCGAGCTCGCGTTTCTCGCCGGCGGTCCCGGCCGCGTGGTGGACACCGCGATTTCCGTGATGCACGAGGACGGCCGGCTGGCGGTCGGCGGGCCGGGGGTGGTGACCGTACGCCAGCACACGTCCCGTCACCCGGTGGAGACGGCCGTCCTGAACGCGGTCGACGGGACGCCCGGCGGGGAGCTGTCCGCGCTGCGCGGCACCGCGATGCGCAGCCCCGCGGTCCAACGGATAGGCGACCGGCTGGCGGCGCGGGGGCTGATCCGGCATCCGCGGCGCGGCCGGGGCTGGCGAGCGCTGGCCGGTTTCCAGATAGCGGGCTGTGTGGCGCTGCTCTTTTTCGCCTTTGTGCAGACGTTCGCGGAGACCCCCGACGACGACGGCCGCGGAGTGCGGTTCTTCGTCGCGATCGTGCCGGGCCTCGTCGCCGGTATCGCCGTCGCCGCGGTGTGCAAGTCGGCGCTCGGCCGACGGGTCACCGGGGCGGGCACCTCCGCCCTGAAGGCGGCGCGGGCCGCCAACGGCACGCGCTCGGTCGCCGGATCCCTCCCGGCCATCGGGACAGCCGTGGCGCTCGGAGGTGCCGCGCTGATAGCCGACGAGGCGCTGCGGGAGCAGCTGGCGGAGGCTCAGCGCGCCATGGCGACCGCCTCCGGCTCGTCGTCGGCCATCGGCTCGTCCGACGGCGGCAGCTGCGGAGGGGGCCTGCCCGGCGACGCCTCCGGCGCCTCGTGGTGCGGGTCCTCCGACGGCGGGTCCTCGTCCGGCTGCGGGAGCTCGTCCTGCGGAGGCGGTTCGAGCTGCGGGGGCGGGTCGTCCTGCGGGGGCGGCTCGTCGTGCGGCGGTGGTGGCGGAGGCTGCGGCAGCAGCTGAGCGGCAGCAGCCGACCCGTACGCTAGGAGACCCAACAGCGGGCGCGACGCCGGACGCCCGGCTGCCCGCATACGGGAACCGCCCGCCAGGAACCCACCAGGAACCGCCCACGCACCAGGACCTGCCCGCATACTGAGAAACGCTTTTGCGGTCTTTATCGGCCATCGCGTAGAACCTCCGCCATGTGGCTCCTCTTCCTGGTCATCGCCTCCGTGGCGGCGGCCCTGTCCTGCGCCCAGGTCTGCCGCGCCGCGGTCGCCGCCGCCGACGCCCCGCGGCAGGCCCCCGCTGCCGTCGACGACGAGCTCCGCCCCGCCGAACTCACCGTGTACGAGACCGCCTACCTGGCCGGCGGCCCCCAGCGGCTGGCCGATGTCGCCCTGGTGTCGATGGCCCAAAAGCGCCGGCTGCTGCTCGCACACACCGGCTGGGCCTCGGTCGTCGCCCCCGTCGGCCGGGACGCCATGGAGTGCGCCGTCCTGGCCGCCATAGGGCCCGAGGGCCAGCGCCGGATACCGGACGTACGGGACGGCCTCGCCGCGACCGACGCCGTGCGGGCGCTGTCCGACCGGCTGGTCGCCGCGGGCCTGGCGCTGCCCGACCACGCCCGTACGGCGGTCGGCACGGCGGTCCGCCAACTGCGTCACACCGTCCTGCTGGTGGCGCTGGCCGCCGCGGCGGCCCTGTGGGCGGCGCCGCCCGATACCTGGAGCGGGCTGGTGCTGGCGTGGTTCGCGCTGCCGCTGATCCTGACCGGCGGCACCTGGGTGATGGCGCGCCGGGAGTTTCATCCCTATCCCGACCGTGCGACCCCGGCGGGCGAGCGGCTGCTGCGCCGGCAGGTACGGTCCGGCGCCGGGGCCGCCCTCACCGCGCTGGCGGTACACGGCCGGGCCGCGCTCCACGACCCCGCCCTGCGAGCCGCCCTCCACTCTTCCGGGGCATAGCGTCCGACACCGGTGCCCGGTGCTTTACTTCGCGTACAACCGGCTCAACTATCCCTTTTGTATGCACACCGTGTGGCCCAGCGCACCGAGCCTCTCGTCGTGCGCCGCGCACCCCGCACCGCATGAAGGGACGGCTCGTGAGAACTCTCGCGTTGTACGGCACCATCGGGTCGCTGGTCCTGACCGCGCTGGCCACCGCCCCGGCGGGCGGTGCCACGTCGGGCAGTGCCACGGCGCCGCCCGATGCGCCGCCGGCTCCGGTGGCGCACCGCATCGTCTTCGGCCGGTGCGGATCCGAGGAGCATCTGCCCGCCACCGTGCAGTGCGGCAAGCTCGCCGTGCCGCTCGACTACGCACACCCCGAGGGCAGGAAGATCACCCTCACCGTCAGCCGGATCCGCGCCACCGCGCCCGAGGAGCGGCAGGGCGCGCTGGTCTTCAACCCCGGCGGGCCGGGCGCCAGCAGCATGGAGTTCCCGCTCTACGGGGCGCTGCCCAAGTGGCGCCGCACCGCCCGCGCCTATGACTTCGTCGGCTATGCGCCGCGCGGGGTCGGCCGTTCGGCTCCGCTGTCGTGCCAGGACCCGGAGGAGTTCGCCAAGGCCCCCACCGACACCCAGCGCCATCCCACCGAGGAGTTCAAACGGCGCAAGGTCGCCCAGGCGCGGGCCTACGCCGAGGGCTGTGCGCGCAACGCCGGGGCCGATCTGCCGTTCTACAACTCGCTCAACAACGCCCGTGACCTGGACATGCTGCGTGCCGCGCTCGGCGAGCAGAAGCTGACGTTCATGGGCGCGTCCTACGGGACGTACTTCGCCGCCGTCTACGCGACGCTGTTCCCCGGCCATGTCCGCCGGATGGTCTTCGACAGCGTCGTCAATCCCGACCCCCGGCAGATCTGGTACCGCAACAACCTCGACCAGAACGTCGCCTTCGAGCGCCGCTGGAGCGACTGGCTGCGCTGGGTGGCCTCCCATGACGCCGTCTACCACCTCGGGGCCACGGCCAAGGACGTGCAGCGCTCCTACGACCGGGTCGTCGAGCAGGTGCGCAGGAAGCCGGTCAACGGGAAGATCGGGCCGGCCCAGCTCCAGTCGGCGTTCCTCAAGACCGGCTACAACGACGTCTACTGGCCCATCAGCGCCCAGGCGCTGGCGACGTATCTGCACGGCGACACCAAGGCGCTGGTCACCCAGACCGCGCCCAAGGCGGGCGGCGCCAAGGAGGACGAGAACACCAACGCGGTCTACACCGCCGTCGAGTGCAATGACGCGCCCTGGCCGCGCGACTGGCAGACCTGGGACCGGGACAACACCCAGGTCGCCCGTAAGGCGCCGTTCGAGACCTGGGACAACGCATGGATGAATCTGCCGTGCGCCTTCTGGCCCGAGCAGTCGCAGTCGGCGCAGGCCCGGATGGATGCCGCGGTCACCAGGGCGGCGCAGGGCACCGACCGGGGCGGCGTCGCCGAGGAGCTGGCGGGGGCCGGTACACAGCTGGCCACGACCGCGATCGAGTCGGCGATCGGGCGGGTCGGCCCGCTCGACATCCGTACGGCGCCCGGCGCCCTGCCCCCGGTGCTGCTCCTGGCGGCCGAGCGGGACGCGGCGACGCCCTACCCGGGTGCGCTGGAGCTGCACCGGCGGCTGGCCGGGTCCGCGCTGGTCACCGAGCGGGGCGCGGGCACCCACGGCATCGCGCTGGGCGCCAATGACTGTGTGAACCGCTACACCGAGGCGTATCTGCTGCGCGGGCAGGTCCCCGCGCACGCGGTGAGCTGCGCCCCGCGCCCCGAGCCGGTGCCCAACCAGCAGCCGGAGGAGAAGGGCAAGCGGCTGCGCCAGGAGAAGGGGCACTAGCCGCCGACGGCCGCGGGCCCGCCCCCCTTCGAGGGGGCGGGCCCGCGGCCGTACGGAGCCGTGGCGCTGCGGCACACGGCCGGCCGGGTCCGTTACGCCAGGCCCGCGACCAGCTCGGCCACCGGCTTGCGGCGGCCGGTGTAGAACGGGATCTCCTCGCGGACGTGCATCCGCGCCTCGGAGCCGCGCAGATGGCGCATCAGGTCGACGATGCGGTAGAGCTCGTCGGCCTCGAAGGCCAGCACCCACTCGTAGTCGCCGAGCGAGAACGACGGCACGGTGTTGGCGCGGACGTCCGGGAAGCCGCGGGCCATCTTGCCGTGGTCGGCGAGCATCCGGCGGCGGTCCTCGTCGGGGAGGAGGTACCACTCGTAGGAGCGCACGAAGGGGTAGACGCTGACGTAGGCGCGCGGCTGCTCGTCGGCCAGGAAGGCCGGGATGTGCGATTTGTTGAACTCGGCGGGGCGGTGCAGCGCCATGTTCGACCACACCGGGTCCAGCATGCGGCCCAGGCGGGTGCGGCGGAAGAGGTTGTACGCCTCCTGGAGGGCGTCCGAGCTCTCCGAGTGCCACCAGATCATCACGTCGGCGTCGGCGCGCAGACCGGATACGTCGTAGGTGCCGCGCACGACGACGTCCTTGGCTGCGAGCTGGGCGAACAGCTCCTCGACCTCGTCGGCGTAGCCCGCGCGGTCCTCCGGGAGGACCTCGCGCAGCTTGAAGACCGACCAGAGGGTGTAGCGGATGACCTCGTTGAGGTCCTTCGCCTTCTTGCCGGCGTGGGGGATCTTCTCGGAGGCCGTGTCGGATCGGGTAGGGGCGGAAGCGTCTGTCATGTCGTCCATTCTCGCTCCCCGGGGACGGCGGACGGCGGCAGGGTGCCCAGGATGTCCTCGGCCGCCGTACGGGCCGAGGCGATACAGGCGGGGATGCCGACGCCGTCGTAGACCGCGCCGCACACCCGCAGTGGGCCGGGCAGCCCGGCGACGGCCGCGCGGATCCCGGCGACCCGGTCCAGATGGCCGACGGCGTACTGCGGCAGGCCGCCGTACCAGCGGGTGACCGTGGTCGCGACGGGCCGCGCGGTCAGGCCGACGGCCGCACCGAGATCAGCGAGCGAGAGGCCGGCCAGCTCGGCGTCGTCGCGGGAGAGGTCGGCGTCGTCCTGATAGCGGCCGAGCGAGGTGCGCAGGACGAACAGGCCCGGGTCGGCGGCGCCGACCCAGCCCCACTTCTGGCCGGAGAAGGTGGCGGCCTTGATCCGGTGGCCGTCGACAGGCGGGACGAGGAAGCCGCTGCCGGCCGGGACGCGGTCCAGGTCCGAGCGGCGGAAGGCCATGGTGACCAGCGCCATCGAGGCGTAGTCGATGCCGTCGAGCGCGGTCGCGGCTGCCGGGCAGTCGTGCCGCAGGATGCGCGCCGCGTCGCCCGCCGGGGTGGCGACGATCACCGCGTCCGCCTCAAGGGACCAGTCGTCGGCGCAGACCTCCCAGCCGTCCTCGCCGGTCCAGCGCAGATCATGCACGGAGGTATGGGGGAGGATCTCGCCGCCCTTGGCGCGCACGGCGTCCGCCACGGCCCCGGGAAGCGTGCCGATGCCGCCCTCGATACCCATGAAGACGGGAGCGCCGCCGGCGGTGCCGGTCGCCGACGGGCCGATCTGGTGGACCGCGGCGGCGGCGCGCTCCTGGATGCCGCGGACGCCGTCGAGCAGCGAGCGGTGCGTCCTGGCGGCCTCGAACAGCTGCGGGACGGCGGCGCGCATCGAGATCCGGTACGCATCGCCCGCGTACACCCCGCCCAGCAGCGGCTCGACGAGCCGGTCGACGACCTCGCGGCCGAGGCGCCGGGCGACGTACTCGCCGACGGCGACGTCCGCGCCGATCTCGGTGCGCGGCAGGCGGCCGTCCTCCTCGATACGGGCCAGCCCCTGCGGGGAGATCACCCCGGAGGCGGCGAGCGGGGCGAGGTCTCCGGGGACACCCATCACATGGCCCTTGGGCATCGGGCGCAGCGCCTGGCGGGTCCACAGCGAGGCGCTCGCGGTGGTGGGCGGCTGGAGCCGGTCACCGAGGCCGACGGCCCGCGCGAGCTCGACCGCCTCCGGCCTCCTGGCCAGCATCGATTCGGCGCCGAGGTCGACGGGGACGCCCGCGATCTCGCCCGCGCGCAGCTTGCCGCCGAGGCGGTCCGTCGCCTCCAGGACCGTTACCCGCACGCCGCCTTCGAGCAGCCGGTGCGCGGCCGCCAGCCCCGCGATGCCGCCACCGATGACGACGACATGGCCGATACCGGCGGGCGGCCGGCCCCTACCGCTCTGCACTGCGCTCATGCCGACACTCCCCCAGTCTCCGGCCGCGGGACCCCCACGCTTCGCTCCGCCCCGCATTCGCGCGGCGCGCACCTCTTCGTGACTCGCTCGCTGCGCTCGCTCATGTCCCAACTGTCTCAGAGCCCACTGGCACCGCCATGACCGGATCGCGAGCTCCGCGGGCCCCGGGGGGGCCGACCGGCCGGAAGGCGGCCGAGGACCCCGTTGACACCCGGCACCGGCGGGCAAAGACTCGGAGCCGGGCAGCGACGATCTTCCCGGTCGTCGTGCGCCGGCCCCACCCACCGCCGAGCCGGGACAGCGAGGACAGCGCCAGATGACCGACCCACGCATACGGGATGTCTATGTCGTCGATGCGGTACGGACCCCCGTCGGCAAGTACGGCGGCGCCCTGGCCCCCGTCCGGCCCGACGATCTGGCCGCGCATGTGGTCAGGGCCCTGGTGGAGCGCACCCCGGACCTCGATCCGGCGCGGATCGACGACGTCGTCTTCGGCGACGCCAACGGGGCGGGCGAGGACAACCGCAACGTCGCGCGGATGGCGGTGCTGCTGGCCGGGCTGCCGGTGACCGTCCCCGGAGTGACCGTCAACCGGCTGTGCGGTTCCGGCCTGGAGGCGGTTATCCAGGCGGCCCGCGCCGTCGCGCACGGCGATGCGCATATCGCGGTCGCGGGCGGCGTGGAGTCGATGAGCCGCGCGCCCTATGTGCTGCGCAAGCCCGAACGGGCCTTCCCCGCGGGGCATCAGGAGATGTTCTCCTCCACGCTGGGCTGGCGGATGGTCAATCCCCGGATGGCCCCGGAGTGGACGGTGTCCCTGGGCGAGGGCGCCGAGCTGATCGCCGACAAATACGGCATCACCCGCGAGCAGCAGGACGTGTTCGCGCTGGCCAGCCATCAGAAGGCGGCGCGGGCCTGGCGGGAGGGGGCGTACGACGCGGAGGTGGTGCCGCTGCCGGACGTGGACCTGGCCCGCGACGAAACGATCCGGGAGACGTCGTCCCTGGAGTCGCTGTCCAAACTGAAGCCGGTGTTCCGTACGGCCGGGGGCACGGTCACCGCCGGGAACTCCTCGCCGCTGAACGACGGCGCCGCGGCGCTCCTCCTGGTCGACGAGGAAGGGCTGCGCGCCACCGGGCGCGAACCGCTGGCCCGGATCCGGGCGAGTGCGGTCACCGGCGTCGAGCCGCAGTTCTTCGGCCTGGGGCCGGTGGAGGCGGTCCGGCGTGCCCTGGAACGTTCCGGCCGCGCCTTCGGCGATGTGGCGGCCTTCGAACTCAACGAGGCGTTCGCGGCCCAGGCGCTGGGCTGCATCGGCCAGTGGCCGGAACTCGACCCCGCCGTGGTCAATCCGCGCGGCGGCGCCCTCGCCATCGGCCATCCGCTCGGCGCCTCCGGCGCCCGCCTCGCGGGGTCGGTGGCCCATCAGCTCGCCGCCCTGGGCTCGGGCACGGGTCTGGCGGCCCTGTGCATCGGCGTGGGGCAGGGCCTGGCGCTCGTCCTGGAGCGCTAGGAACGGTCCGGTGGGTCAGCATGGCCCGCGCCGACCCACCGGACAGGCCGTAGGCTCGGCCTCGTCCGGCGAGGGCGGCACCCGACGAAGGGACACCCGGCAGATGGCGGCGGAGAGACTGGTGGTCGTCGGCGGCGATGCGACGGGCATGGCCGCCGCCTCGCACGCCCGGCGGCTCAAGCGGCCCGGCGAACTGTCCATCACCGCCTTCGAACGCGGCCATTTCACCTCCTACTCCGCCTGCGGCATCCCGTACTGGGTCGGCGGTGCGGTCGACGGGCCGGATGCGCTGATCGCCCGTACGGCGAAGGAGCACCGCGCCCATGACATCGATCTGCGGCTGCGCACCGAGGTCACCGAACTCGACCTGGACGGCGGCCGGGTGCGGACCCGGGACCTGGAGAACGGCGGCAAGGAGTCGTGGTCCGGGTTCGACAAACTGGTGCTGGCGACCGGCGCGCGGCCGATGAGGCCGCCGCTGCCGGGCATCGATGCGCCGGGCGTGCACGGCGTGCAGACCCTGGACGACGGCCAGGCCCTGCTGGACACCCTGGCCGCCACCGAGGGCCGTAACGCGGTGGTGATCGGCGCCGGCTACATCGGCGTCGAGATGGCCGAGGCGCTGATCAACCGCGGCTATCGGGTCACGGTCCTCGAAGCGCGCGAACAGCCGATGTCCACCCTGGACCCGGACATGGGCGCCCTGGTGCACGAGGCGATGTGCGGGCTGGGCATCGAGACGGTGCGCGGTGCGGCGGTCACCGAGGTGCTGACGGACGCGTCGGGGCGGGCCCGCGCCGTCACCACGAAGGACGCCGCATACCCGGCGGACGTGGTGGTGCTGGGGATGGGCGTACGGCCCGAGACGACACTCGCCGCCGCAGCCGGGCTGCCGCTGGGCGAGTCCGGCGGGCTGCTCACCGATCTGGCGATGCGGGTGCGCGGCCGCGAGAACGTCTGGGCGGGCGGCGACTGCGTCGAGGTCCTCGATCTGGTCTCCGGCCGCGAGCGCCATATCGCGCTGGGCACCCATGCCAACAAACACGGCCAGGTCATCGGCGCCAATGTGGGCGGCGGTTATGCGACGTTCCCCGGGGTGGTGGGGACGGCCGTCAGCAAGGTCTGCGATCTGGAGATCGCCCGCACGGGGCTGCTGGAGCGCCATGCCCGCGCCGCCGGGCTGCGGTTCGTGACCGTCACCATCGAGTCCACCAGCCGCGCCGGCTACTACCCCGGCGCCCGCCCGATGCACGTCAAGATGCTCGCCGAGCGCCGCACGGGGCGGCTGCTGGGCGTGCAGATCGTCGGCCGGGAAGGCGCGGGGAAGAGGGTGGACATCGCGGCGGTCGCGCTCACCGCCGGGATGACCGTCGAGCAGATGACGGCCCTCGACCTCGGGTACGCCCCGCCGTTCTCGCCGGTCTGGGACCCGGTGCTGGTGGCGGCCCGCAAGGCGATGGCGGCGGTGCGGGCCGCGGAGGGCTGACGGGGCTCAGCGCGCCGTCTGCTCGTGCACGTACTCGACGAGACGGGTCAGCGCATCCGGGTCGGTGTTCGGCAGCACGCCGTGCCCGAGGTTGAAGACATGCCCCTCCAGGCCGGCGGCCGCGTCCAGGACCTCGCGGGCCTTGGTCTCGACGGCCTCGCGGGGGGCGAAGAGGACGGCCGGGTCGATGTTGCCCTGGAGCGCCTTGCCGGGGCCGACGCGGCGGGCCGCCTCGTCCAGGGGGATGCGCCAGTCGACGCCGACCACATCCGCACCGGCCTCGCCGAGCAGGCCGAGGAGTTCGCCGGTGCCGACGCCGAAGTGGATGCGCGGGAGGCCGTACGGGGCGACCGCCTCGAAGACCTTGGCGGAGGCGGGCATCACCGAGCGGCGGTAGTCGGCGGGCGAGAGCGCGCCCACCCAGGAGTCGAAGAGCTGGACGGCGCTCGCCCCGGCCTCGATCTGGACCTTGAGGAACGCGGCGGTGATGTCGGAGAGACGGTCCAGCAGGTCGGCCCACAGCTGCGGGTCGCCGTACATGAGGGCCTTGGTGCGCTCGTGGTTACGGGAGGGGCCGCCCTCGACCAGATAGCTGGCCAGGGTGAAGGGGGCGCCGGCGAAGCCGATGAGCGGCGTGGTGCCCAGTTCACGCACCAGCATGCCGATGGCCTCGGTGACGTAGGAGACGTCGCCGGGCTCCAGGTCGCGCAGCTGCTCCAGGTCGGCGCGGCTGCGGATCGGGCGCTCGATGACCGGGCCGACGCCGGGCTTGATGTCGAGGTCGATGCCGATGGCCTTGAGCGGGACGACGATGTCGCTGTAGTAGATGGCGGCGTCGACGCCGTGGCGGCGTACCGGCTGGAGCGTGATCTCGGTGACGAGCTCGGGCCGCGTGCAGGAGTCGAGCATCGCGATGCCCTCGCGGACCTTGCGGTACTCCGGCAGTGAGCGCCCGGCCTGCCGCATGAACCACACCGGGGTGTGCGGCACCGGCTCGCGTCGGCACGCCTTGAGGAATGCCGAGTCGTACGTACCGGTCTGTCCGGTCTGCTGCTGGCCCGCAGGCGATTCGTTGGCGCTCACACCCCAAATCTTCGCATGAGAGCCCCCTTACCCCGCCGGGAGGTGGCCGACGCCCAGCGACGCGCGAGGGCACACCTCCGAATGGGCGACGCGCGCAGTGGGTGTCCTCCGCGGATGAGCGCCTCGTTCCGCCTAATCTTCCGGGCATGGCTGCGGCTCAAGAACACCTCGCGGACAGCGCGGACGAGACCCCGATCCCCTTCCGTCAGGCGGTGGAGGCGCTTCGCGCGGCACGGCTGCGGCCGGAGATCGAGATCGATCCGACGCCCGCGCCCAGACGGCTCGCCCCGTACGCATACGCCCTGGAGGCGGCGGTCGTCGCCCCGGAGGCGGATCCGGACGGCGAGGCGGCGGAACTGGCGGACGGGCGGCTGGTGCTGCTGTACAACCCGGCCGGGGACGACGCCTGGCAGGGCACGTTCCGGGTGGTGACGCTGGCGCGGGCCGAGCTGGAGCCGGAGATGGGCACCGATCCGCTGCTGCCGGAGGTGTCCTGGTCGTGGCTGACCGGTGCGCTGGAGGCCCGTGAGGTGCCCTACGGCGAGCCGAGCGGAACGGTGACGCGGGCCGCCTCGCACTTCTTCGGCGGGCTGGCCTCCCGCGAGCCCGACACAAAGATCGAGATCCGGGCGTCGTGGACGCCGGAAGAGGGGCCGGGCGGGGTGCCGGACACCGCGGCACATCTGGCGGCCTGGTGCGATCTGCTGTGCCAGGTGGCAGGGCTGCCGCCGGCCGCGCTCGATCCGGCGCCGCGCGGCGGGGTGGTGGCGCTGCCGCAGCGCCGGGGGCCCAAGCCGCACTGAATTCTTCTTACGGCGGGGGTTACGGCGGGGGTGACGTCGGGGGCCGGGGCGGGAGCCGTTGCGGGTCCCGTCCGGTGGCCGGGGGCCGGTACGCCCCGCGCACCGCCGATTTACACACCGCCGATCATGTTCGCGCGGGATCGGCGTCTTGGCGTGCCCTGGTGTAGGCGGGTGCGCAATCGCTGTCCACTCGATGTTCGCCCTTGATCGCTCAGCCATCCGATTTGCCCGAATTGCCCCTAACTAAATCGTGATCAAAGTCTAAAGTCCCGCCGGATTGCTGCCGAAGAGGTCAGTGACCCTTCCAACACGGATCATTCCGGCTCTCCCCAGTCGGCTTTCCGTCCCCGCCACTCCCCCAGGAGGCCCGGTGTCTGTTCTCCTCGAGCAACCTTCGAGCCTGGTCGCCTACCGCCCGAACAAGCCGACGGCCATGGTCGTCGTGGCCGACCCTCGCGTCCGCTCCACCGTCACCCGCCACCTGTGGGCCCTCGGAGTACGCGACGTGATCGAGGCGTCGTCCATCGCGGAGGCCCGTCCCCGCGTCGGCAACCCGCGCGACATCTGCGTTGCCGACGTCCACCTTCCCGACGGCTCCGGCCTCACGCTTCTGTCCGAGACGCGCGCCGCGGGCTGGCCCAACGGCCTCGCACTCTCGGCCGCCGATGACATCGGCGCGGTACGCAACGCGCTGGCCGGCGGCGTCAAGGGCTATGTCGTCACCGGCACCCGTACCAACCTCGGACTGCCCGGCCGGCCCGGCGCCGCCCCGATCGGCGCCAACGCGGCCCGCATGCAGCGCCGGCCTCCGGGTGCCCCCGGGCACCCCGGTGGCTACCGCGAGCTGTCGGGCCGCGAGGTCGAGGTGCTGCGGCTGGTTGCGGAGGGCCAGTCCAACAAAGCCATCGGCGTCTCGATGGGGCTCTCGGCGCTCACCGTCAAGAGCCACCTCGCCCGCATCGCCCGCAAGCTCGGCACGGGCGACCGGGCCGGAATGGTGGCCGTCGCGCTGCGTACGGGCATCATCCACTGACCGCCGCACCCGGCCGTCGCGCCCGTCGAGGGAACGTTCCCTCGACGGGCGTCGTGCGTGTACACCGCGTCAACAGCGGCCCGCACCCCCCTTGCCAATCGGCTCACCCCGTGCTGCTCTGGTGAATCAAGTGGCTTACACACAGGGGGAGTTGTGGCTACCTTTCGGAACGCATGCGGCGAGTGCGGCTACACCACACCATGGCTCGCGGAGTCCGAGGCGGAACGGCGGCTCGTCGACCACTACGCGCGCCGCCATCCGCACCTGCCGCCGGGCGGCGCCCAGCAGATCAAAGGGGGCGGAGGCGGCGGCGGGTGCGGCGGATGCGGCGCCCTCGCGCTCGGGCTGATCGTCCTGGTCATCATCATCGGCCTGGCCGGCCAGAAGTAGGCCGGCACACGAGGGCCCCGTACATGAAGCGCGTACGGGGCCCGTGCGTCTGTCAGTGCGCTCGCCGGTTCAGCGGCCGGCCCACCTGACGTACCTGCTCACCTGATGTAGACGCTGGCGCCGTACTCGGAGACCGCCTCCTGCCCGGGGGCAGCCACCGCCACGACGCTCCCCGTGCAGTTCGGACTGCTCATGACATAGGCGGGACCGTCGGTTGCGTTGTCGACATGGAGGGACCTCGGGTCGCCGGGGTAGCAGCCGCTGGGGTTGTCGTGCTCGACGCCGTTGAGGATCAGTGTTCCGTTCGCCGCGTGGGCGGATGCGGGGAGAGCCAGTGCAAGCATCCCGGCCGCGGCGAGTGCCCCGAAAGCCGTGGTGATGCGTCGCATTGCGGTACCTCCAGTCAGTCCACGGGTCGCCACCTGCAACCCGGGCATACATTACGTATGTGGGCACATCCCCACAGTCACCTACATGGGGGAATGAAAGACAGACACGCGACGCACACCCGCCCGGCTTCGTCGAGCGCGCTCGACAGGAAGTGTTTTCGCAGGTCAGATGCCTATTTTGGGATCGGTGCCGGTCCGGCGGTCAGGCGAACGGATACCCTTGACTGGTGACCGACGCCCAAAAGACCGCAGCAGACACTTCACTGCGAGCCTCCGGAGACTCGCCTCCGGACACCCGACCGGCGCCGGTCCCGCTCCTGGAGCCCCGCGAGGGCATTCCCCCGGTGACCGCCAGCGACGGTGCGCTCGCCGAGGTCATCGCGGCCTTCGCGGCGGGCCACGGACCGGTCGCCGTCGACGCCGAGCGCGCCTCCGGCTACCGCTACGGCCAGCGCGCCTACCTCGTCCAGCTGCGCCGCGAAGGCGCCGGCAGCGTCCTGGTCGACCCGGTCGGCTGTCCGGACCTGACCGCGCTCGGCGCGGCCATCGGCGAGGCCGAGTGGGTCCTGCACGCCGCCACCCAGGACCTGCCGTGCCTGCGGGACATAGGAATGGTCCCCTCCCGGCTGTTCGACACCGAGCTGGCCGGGCGGCTGGCCGGTTTCGCCCGGGTCGGCCTGGGCGCCATGGTCGAAAACGTCCTCGGCTACGCCCTGGAGAAGGGGCACTCCGCCGTCGACTGGTCCACCCGCCCGCTGCCCGACCCCTGGCTGCGCTATGCCGCGCTCGATGTCGAGCTGCTGGTGGATCTGCGCGATGCGCTGGAGGAGGAGCTGGAGCGGCAGGGGAAGCTGGAGTGGGCCCGGCAGGAGTTCGCGGCCATCGCCGCCGCTCCCCCGCCGCCGCCCCGCAAGGACCCCTGGCGCCGTACGTCCGGGATGCACAAGGTGCGTCGGCGCCGCCAGATGGCCGTCGTACGGGAGCTGTGGACGGCCCGCGACCAGGTCGCCCAGCGGCGCGACGTCTCGCCGGGCAAGGTGCTCGGGGACGCCGCGATCGTGGAGGCGGCGCTGAATCTGCCGCCCAACGCCCATGCGCTGGCCGCGCTGCCGGGCTTCGGGCACCGTATGGGCCGCCGTCAGCTGGAGCAGTGGCAGACCGCGATCGACCGCGCCCGCGCGCTGCCCGAGAGCGAGCTGCCGCAGCCCGGCCAGCCGCTCAACGGCCCCCCGCCGCCCCGCTCCTGGGCCGACAAGGACCCGGCCGCCGCAGCCCGGCTCGCGGCCGCCCGCGCCGCGGTGAGCGCGCTCGCCGAGCAGCTGAACCTCCCGCAGGAGAATCTGATCACCCCCGACACGGTGCGCAGGCTGTGCTGGGAGCCGCCGGCCGAACCCGCCCGCGAGAGCGTCACCGAGGTGCTGACCGGGCACGGCGCCCGGCCTTGGCAGATCGAGCTGGTCACCCCGATCCTCACCGAAGCGCTCCGGACGAACGGCGGCTGACCAGCGACAACCGGCTACAGACAGGCCCCGGCCGCGTGCGAGCACACGCGGCCGGGGCCTTTTGTGCGCCCGGACAGACCGCGCGATACGCGTCCATCGGGTGTGATGTTCGCCGCTGTCGGCGGTGGGGGTGTGCAGCTTGGTTACCCGTAAGTAGCATGTGGGTGTGAAGCGTCCCTGGGGGCGCCCCGCAGCAGTGCCATCCCGCACCTGGAGGAGAGCCAACGTGCCTCGTACCGCTAGGGACGTCGTCTTCGTCGACGGCGTCCGCACCCCGTTCGGCAAGGCGGGCCCGAAGGGCATCTACCACGAGACCCGCGCCGACGATCTCGTCGTGAAGGCCATCCGGGAGCTGCTGCGCCGCAACCCGGACCTGGACCCCGCGAAGATCGACGAGGTCGCCATCGCCGCGACCACCCAGATCGGTGACCAGGGCCTGACCCTGGGCCGTACCGCCGGCATCCTCGCGGGCCTCCCGCAGTCCGTGCCCGGCTACTCCATCGACCGTATGTGTGCCGGTGCGCTGACGGCCGTCACGGCCACGGCCGGCTCCATCGCCTTCGGCGCGTACGACGCCGTCATCGCGGGCGGCGTCGAGCACATGGGCCGCCACCCCATGGGCGAGGGCGTCGACCCCAACCCGCGGTTCGTCTCCGAGAAGCTCGTGGACGAGTCGGCCCTGTTCATGGGCATGACCGCGGAGAACCTCCACGACCGCTACCCGCAGATCACCAAGGAGCGTTCCGACGCCTACGCGGTGCGCTCGCAGGAGAAGGCGGCGAAGGCGTACGCCAACGGCAAGATCCAGCAGGACCTGGTCCCGATCTCGGTGCGCAACACCAACGCCGAGGTGGGCGAGACCGGCTGGGGTCTGGTCACCGCCGACGAGCCGATGCGGCCGGGCACCACGCTGGAGAACCTCGCGGGCCTGAAGACGCCCTTCCGCACGCACGGCCGGGTCACGGCCGGTAACGCCGCCGGTCTCAACGACGGCGCCACCGCCTCGATCATCGCCTCCGAGGACTTCGCCCGGGAGCACAACCTCCCGGTCAAGATGCGCCTCGTGTCGTACGCCTTCGCGGGCGTCGAGCCGGAGGTCATGGGCTACGGCCCGATCCCGGCGACGGAGAAGGCCCTGGCCAAGGCCGGTCTCTCCATCGAGGACATCAACCTCTTCGAGATCAACGAGGCGTTCGCCGTGCAGGTGCTCGCCTTCCTCGACCACTACGGCATCGCGGACGACGACGAGCGCGTCAACCAGTACGGCGGCGCCATCGCCTACGGCCACCCGCTGGCCTCCTCCGGCGTCCGGCTGATGACCCAGCTGGCCCGCCAGTTCGAGGAGCAGCCGGAGGTCCGTTACGGCCTCACCACCATGTGCGTCGGCTTCGGCATGGGCGCCACGGTCATCTGGGAGAACCCGCACCACAAGGACGCCGGAGGCGACAAGTGAGCACCACCACCGAGCTCCTCAAGGGCGCGGCCGAGCTGTTCCCGGACGAGGTCGTGACGTCGGCGCACGTACGGCACCTCGAACTGCCCTACGGCGCGGGCCGGTTCGCGCTGATCACGCTGGACAACGGCTTCGACCACACCAAGCCGACCACCTTCGGCCCCGGCTCGCTGGCGAACCTCAACGCCGCGATCGACCAGGTCGAGAAGGAGGCCGCGGACGGCGAGATCGTCGGCGTGGGCCTGACGGGCAAGCCGTTCATCTTCGCGGTCGGCGCCGACCTCAAGGGCGTCGAGCTGCTGAAGCGGCACGAGGACGCGCTGGCCATCGGCAAGGGCGGCCACGAGGTCTTCAAGCGGCTGTCCGGGCTGGCCGTGCCGACCTTCGCGTACTACAACGGTGCCGCGATGGGCGGCGGCGTCGAGGCCGGTCTGCACTGCTCGTACCGCACCGTCTCCAAGGCGCTGCCCGCCTTCTCGCTGCCCGAGGTCTTCCTCGGTCTGGTCCCGGGCTGGGGCGGCTGTGCGCTGCTGCCGAACCTGATCGGCGCGGAGAAGGCCGTCTCGGTCATCATCGAGAACTCGCTCAACCAGAACAAGCAGCTCAAGGGCAAGCAGGTCTTCGACCTCGGCATCGCGGACGCGCTCTTCGAGGGTGCGGACTTCCTGGAGCAGTCGCTGCTGTGGACCGCGCGGGTCCTCAAGGGCGACGTCACCGTCGAGCGTCCCGAGATCGACCGCGGGGACGCCTGGGACCAGGCCGTCGCCAAGGGCCGGTTCATCGCCGACGGCAAGGTGCACGGCGCCGCCCCGGCCGCCTACCGCGCACTGGACATCATCGCCGCCGCCAAGAGCGGTGACCTCCAGGCCGGTTTCGACGCCGAGGACGAGGCGCTCGCCGACCTGATCATGGGCGGCGAACTGCGCGCCGGTATCTACTCGTTCAACCTGGTCCAGAAGCGCGCCAAGCGGCCCGCGGGTGCGCCGGACAAGAACCTGGCGCGGCCGGTCACCAAGGTCGGCGTCGTCGGCGCCGGTCTGATGGCCTCGCAGCTCGCGCTGCTGTTCCTGCGCCGCCTCGAGGTGCCGGTCGTGCTGACCGACATCGACCAGGCGCGCATCGACAAGGGCGTCGGCTACGTCCACACCGAGATCGACAAGCTGCTCGGCAAGGGCCGCATCAACCAGGACAAGGCCAACCGCCTGAAGGCCCTGGTGACCGGTGTGCTCGACAAGGCCGAGGGCTTCGCCGACGCGGACTTCATCATCGAGGCCGTCTTCGAGGAGATCGGCGTCAAGCAGCAGGTGTTCGCCGAGGTCGAGGCCGTCGCGCCGGCGCATGCGATCCTCGCCACCAACACCTCCTCGCTGTCGGTCACCGAGATGGCGTCCAAGCTCAAGCACCCCGAGCGGGTCGTGGGCTTCCACTTCTTCAACCCGGTCGCGATCCTGCCGCTGCTGGAGATCGTGCGCGCCGAGAAGACGGACGACGCCTCGCTGGCCACCGCCTTCGGTGTCGCCAAGAAGCTGAAGAAGACCGCGGTCCTGACGAAGGACGCCCCGGCGTTCGTCGTCAACCGCATTCTGACCCGCTTCATGGGCGAGATCCAGAACGTCATCGACGAGGGCACCCCGGTCGAGACCGCGGAGAAGGCCATCGAGCCGCTCGGTCTGCCGATGTCGCCGCTGGTGCTGCTGGAGCTGGTCGGCCCGGCGATCGGTCTGCACGTCTCCGAGACGCTCAACCGTGCCTTCCCCGACCGCTTCACGGTCTCCCCCAACCTGAAGGCCGTGGTCGAGGCCGGCAAGCGCGGCTTCTACGTCTACGACTCCGGCAAGCCGGAGCTGGACCCGGAGGTCGCCGCGCTGCTCAAGCAGGGCGACACCGTCCTGACCGAGCAGCAGGTCCGCGACCGCGTCCTGGACGCCGTCGCGCAGGAGATCGGTCTGATGCTGGACGAGGGCGTGGTGGCCGAGGCGCAGGACATCGACCTGTGCCTGATCACCGGCGCCGGCTGGCCCTTCCACCTGGGCGGCATCACGCCGTACCTGGACCGCGAGGGCATCTCCGAGCGGGTCACGGGCAAGAAGTTCCTGGCCCCCGGGATCGCGAGCGTTCCCGCGTAACGACGCGCAGCGCCTGAGATGCGCGGGCCGGCCCGGTGGGGGCGGCCCGCGCATCGGTGCGTTGTGCGCCGATGCGCCGCGTGCGGGGCGTGGGAGGGTGGCGGCATGGATTCCTTGGTCATTGTCGATGCCGCGAATGTGGTCGGCTCGGTGCCGGACGGCTGGTGGCGGGACCGGCGCGGGGCAGCGGAGCGGTTGCGCGATGCGCTGCCGCCGTATGCCGCACAGGGGCTGCCGGGGCTGGTGGCGCCGCCGCTGGAGCTGGTGCTGGTCGTCGAGGGCGCGGCGCGCGGGGTGGCGTCCGTCGAGGGCGTACGGGTGGAGCCGGCGGCCGGCAGCGGGGACGACCGGATCGTGGAGCTGGTGGCGCAGGAGGGCGACGGCCGGGTCTGCCTGGTGGTCACCGCGGACCGGGAACTGCGCCGGCGGGTGGAGGCACTGGGGGCGCGGGTGACCGGGCCGCGCGCCGTCCGGCCGGGCGGCGGCGGCAGGACATGACCAGGGCGCTTCTGACGGATCTCCATGGAGATCCGTCAGAAGCGCCCTGAGGCCCGTACAGCCGACCGCACGGGCCCATGCGCCGCGAAGGCGCCGTCATCCGCGCGACGTCATGGCTGAGTGCCTGGCGTCCCCTCGCCGTCCCGCTGCCGTACGCGAAGGCCCAACCGGCTGTGCCCGCGCCCGTACACGAAGTAGACGCCGAAGCCGATCACCATCCAGATCGCGAACCGCACCCAGGTCTCGGCGGGCAGATTGAGCATCAGCCACACCGAGGCGAGCACAGACAGGATGGGGACGAGCGGGACCAGTGGGGTGCGGAAGGTGCGGGGCAGGTCGGGCCGCGAGCGGCGCAGGATGATCACGCCGAGGGCCACGACCACGAACGCGAACAGCGTGCCGATGTTGACCAGTTCGGCGAGCACATCGATCGAGGTGAAGCCGGAGGCGACGGCGACGACGACGCCGAGCATGATCGTCGCCCGGTACGGCGTGCCGAAGCGGGGGTGCGAGCGGGAGAAGACCCGCGGCATCAGACCGTCCCGGCTCATCGCGAAGAACACCCGGCTCTGGCCCAGCAGCAGGATCATGCACACCGAGGTCAGGCCGACGGCCGCACCGAAGCTGATGATGTCCGCGTAGAAGGGATGGCCCAGGTCCTTGAAGGCGTCGGCGAGCGGGGCGTCCGTGGAGAGCTTGCTGTACTTCTCCATGCCGGTGACGACGACGGAGACGGCGACGTAGAGCAGTGTGCAGATGGCGAGGGAGCCGAGGATGCCGCGCGGGACGTCGCGCTGCGGATGGCGGGTCTCCTCGGCCGCGGTGGCCACGATGTCGAATCCGATGAAGGCGAAGAAGACCACGGCGGCGGCGGCGAAGATGCCCATGGTGCCGAAGTTGGACGGGGCGAAGCCGAACATCAGCTCGGCCAGCGGCGCGGACAGTCCGCCGCCGCCCGCGGTCGGCCGGCTCGGCGGTACGAACGGGTGGTAGTTGGCGCCGCTGATGAAGAAGGCGCCGGCGATGATGACCAGCAGGACGACGGTGACCTTGATGCCGACGATCACCGCCGTCACCCGCGACGACAGCTTCATCCCGAGCACCAGGACGCCGGTCAGGACCAGGACGAGGATGCAGGCCAGGAGGTCGAAGCCGAAATGCCCCTCATGCGTGCCGGACAGTCCCTGGGGCAGATGCCAGCCCGCCGTGTCCATCAGCGAGCGGATATAGCCGGACCAGCCGACGGCCACCACCGCACAGCCCAGAGCGAGTTCGAGGATCAGGTCCCAGCCGATGATCCAGGCGGGGAGCTCGCCCAAGGACGCGTAGGAGAAGGTGTAGGCGGAGCCGGCGACCGGCACGGTGGAGGCGAATTCCGCGTAGCACAGCGCCGCCAGCGCGCAGACCACGCCCGCGACGACGAAGGAGAGCGCCACGGCGGGGCCCGCCTGCTCCTTGGCGATCTTTCCGGTAAGAACGAAAATGCCGGTTCCGATGACGACACCGACACCGAAGACGGTCAGGTCGAGCGCGGAAAGGGACTTTTTGAGCGAGTGCTCCGGCTCCTCGGTGTCCTGGATCGACTGCTCCACAGTCTTCGTCCGGAACATGCCGCGATCGCGGCGCGAAACTTTCCCTGTGCCGTGCTGTGTGCTCATGGGCGCACCTCCGCCTGGACGACCCTCGCAACTCTCCTGAACTGACCGAGTCTCCGCAATGGAGAGAAACAGTCAGTGTCGGCGGGCCTTCGGGCGAGGGTGATTCACCCGATGAGGTGTGGGCGCGGATATGCAGACGGGCCGGTCGGAACACCCGTACGGGTGACCGGCCGGCCCATCGCGGTGCCGTGCGTCCGCTCAGTCGCGAGCCACTTCGGCGGCCCGGCCGTCGGCGGCCTCCACCGGCTCCGCGGCCTCGCCGCCGCGATTGTCGAGGCGGGCGACAAGGCCCGTCACCTGGCGGGCGATGTCCGGCGCGGTGAGTCCGATCTCGGCCATGACCTCCTTGCGGGAGGCGTGGTCGAGGAACTTCTCGGGGATACCGAAGTCGCGCAGCGGCAGGTCCACCCCGGCGTCCCGCAGCGCCTGCGCGATCGCCGAACCGACGCCGCCGGAGCGGATGTTGTCCTCGACGGTGACCACGACGCGGTGCCGGGCGGCGAGCTCCGGCAGCGCCGCATCGACCGGCTTGACCCAGCGCGGGTCGACGACGGTGGTGGAGATGCCCTGCTTGTCGAGGAGATCGGCGATCTCCAGGCACATCGGTGCAAGCGCACCCACCGAGACCACCAGCACATCGGGCTTGCCGGCCGTGCTCTCGCGCAGCACGTCCATGCCGCCCACCGTGCCGACGGCGGGCACGGCCGGTCCGACGACGCCCTTGGAGTAGCGCAGCACGGTCGGCGCGTCCTTGACCTCGACGGCCTCGCGCAGCTGGGCGCGCAGCTGCTCGGCGTCGCGCGGCGCGGCGAGCCGGAGCGTGGGCACGACCTGGAGCATCGACATGTCCCACATGCCGTTGTGCGAGGCGCCGTCGTCGCCGGTGACACCGGCGCGGTCCAGGACGAAGGTCACCCCGCACTTGTGCAGCGCGACATCCATCAGGACCTGGTCGAAGGCGCGGTTGAGGAAGGTGGCGTAGACGGCGAAGACCGGGTGGACGCCGCCGGTGGCCAGGCCCGCGGCCGAGGTGGCGGCGTGCTGCTCGGCGATGCCGACGTCGTAGATCCGGTCCGGGAACGCCTCGGCGAACTTCTTCAGGCCGACGGGCTGGAGCATGGCCGCGGTGATCGCGACGATGTCGTCCCGCTCCCGGCCGAGCTTGACCATCTCGTCGCCGAAGACGGAGGTCCAGCTGGCGGCCGCGGTCTTGACCGGCAGGCCGGTGTCCGGGTGGATCGGGCCGATGCCGTGGAAACGGTCGGCCTCGTCCTGCTCGGCGGGCTTGTAGCCGCGGCCCTTCTCGGTGAGGCAGTGCACGATGACCGGGCCGCCGAAGCGCTTGGCGCGGGCCAGCGCGGACTCCAGGGCCTCGATGTCATGGCCGTCGATCGGGCCGACGTACTTCAGGCCCAGGTCCTCGAACATGCCCTGCGGCGCGATGAAGTCCTTCAGGCCCTTCTTGGCGCCGTGCAGCGTCTCGTACAGCGGCTTGCCGACGACGGGCGTGCGCTCCAGGAGGTCCTTGCCGCGGGCCAGGAAGCGCTCGTAGCCGTCCGTGGTGCGCAGGGTGGCCAGGTGGTTGGCGAGGCCGCCGATGGTGGGGGCGTAGGAGCGCTCGTTGTCGTTGACGACGATGACGAGCGGGCGGTCCTTGGCGGCGGCGATGTTGTTGAGCGCCTCCCAGGCCATACCGCCGGTCAGCGCGCCGTCACCGATCACGGCGACGACATGGTCGTCCGTCCCGCGCACCTCGTTGGCCTTGGCGAGTCCGTCGGCCCAGCCCAGGACCGTGGAGGCGTGGCTGTTCTCGATGATGTCGTGCGGCGACTCGGCGCGGGAGGGATAGCCGGACAGGCCGCCCTTGGCCCGGAGCCCGGTGAAGTCCTGGCGGCCGGTGAGCAGCTTGTGGACGTAGGACTGGTGGCCCGTGTCGAAGAGGACCTTGTCCTTCGGGGAGTGGAAGACACGGTGCAGGGCGATGGTCAGCTCGACCACACCCAGATTCGGCCCGAGGTGACCGCCGGTCTTGGACACCGCGTCGACGAGGAAGGTGCGGATCTCCCCCGCCAGCTGCTCAAGCTGCTCCGGCTCCAGCCGGTCCAGATCGCGCGGTCCCCTGATACGGGAAAGCAACGCCACCCCTGCCTCCTTGCTGCTTGTGCTGCCGTGGATCGAGCTTGCCGATCAGATGAGTCTAATGTTCCGCCTGCCGTGCCAGCGGCCGGGCCTTGCGATGTATGTCACCGGGCGGCGACACCCGAACGGCCCCGCCCGCGGACAGGGACCGGCCCCCACTGGCGCATGCCTGGTGGGGGCCGGTCCGTCGGGATTATGCGGCTTGGGCCGGGTACGGCCGGTACGGTCGGCGCGCCGGGTCAGCTGTTACAGAACCGGCACGCGCGTGCGCCGTGCCCGCGGCCATGTGCGCCTGGCGCGCTGCGGCAGCCGGAACTCAGCCCGCACTCAGGTGCGCCGGGCGCGCTGCCGCAGTCAGAACTCAGCCTGCACTCACGTGCGCCCGGCGCGCTGCCGCAGCTGGAACTCAGCCCGCACTCACGTGCGCCCGGCGCGCTGCCACAGTCAGAACTCAGCCCGCACTCACGTGCGCCCCGCGGTCTTCTGCGTCCGCCGCGACACCGAGTCGATCACCACGGCGGCGAGCAGCACCGCACCCGTGATCATGTACTGGATCTCGCTGGCCATACCGAGCAGGTTCAGACCCTGCTGGATGGACTGGATGACCAGCATGCCCAGCAGCGCGGACCAGATCTTGCCGCGGCCGCCGAAGAGGCTGGTGCCGCCGATGACGGCCGCCGCGATGACGTTCATCAGCGTGTTGCCGGAGCCCAGGTTCTTGGTGGCGCCCCCGGAGAGGCTGGCGATGAACAGTCCGCCGAAGGCGGCGAGCATCCCGGAGAGGGCGAAGACGCTGATCCGGATCTTGTTGACGTTGATACCGGCGCGGCGGGCCGCCTCGGCGTTGCCGCCGACCGCGAAGATCTGCCGTCCGTAGGTCGTCCGGCGCACCACGAAGTCCGCGATCACCAGGACGGCCAGGAACAGCACCAGGGCCAGCGGGAGGCCGCGGGCGCCGGCCGGCTCGTTGAGGACGTAGGCGACGGCGAAGGCCAGCAGCGCGACCACACCGGTGCGCAGCAGGATCTCGCTGAGCGGGCGCGCGGGCAGCGCGGCGGACCGGCGGCGCTTGGCGTCCAGCAGCAGCGAGGCGGCGTAGGCGAGGACCGCGACCACCGCCAGACCGTAGCCGGCGGCCTTGTCCTCGAAGTAGTAGCCGGTGAGGTTCTCCACCAGGCTGCCGCTGGGCGTGTTGATGGAGCCTTCCTGGCCCATCATCCAGATCTGGAGGCCGCTCCAGCCGAGGAAGCCGGCCAGCGTCACCACGAACGCGGGCACGCCGATCTTGGCGAAAAAGAATCCATGCAGCGCGCCGATCGCGGCGCCGGCGGCGACGGCGATCAGCACCGACAGATAGTCGTTGAGGCCGTGGGTGACGCTGAGCACCGCCCAGACCGCCGCGCCGACGCCCGCCACCGAGCCGACCGAGAGGTCGATCTCACCGAGCAGCAGGACGAAGACGATGCCGACGGCCATGATGCCGAGGCCGGACGTGTAGACGCCGATGTTGGCGATGCTGTCGGCCGACAGGAAGCTGCTGTTCTTGAGCTGAAAGACGATCGCGATCACGATCAGGCCGATGACGACCGGCAGCGAGCCCAGCTCACCGCCGCGCACCCGGCGCTTGAAGTCGGTCAGATAGCCGGCGAAGCCCTGCTCGCGGACGAGGAGGCGGGGGTCGACGGCGGCGGGGGCGGCGGCGGTGTCCGCGTCCGTCCCGTCGGCCGGGGCCGGGGTCTCGTCCGGCGTCGGGTCCACGGTCTCGGCGGCCGCGGGCTCTGCGGCCACGGGCTCTGCGGCCGCGGTGTCGGCCACGGTCTCCTTCTTGAGGTCGCTCACGCCCCAACCTCCTTCTTCACCATGTCCGTACGGGCCTTGCGGCGAGTGACGGCGTTGTCCGAGGCGCCGGTGATCGCGGCGATGATCTCTTCGTGGGAGGTGCCCTCGACATCGAAGACACCGTTGTTACGGCCCAGCCGCAGCACCGCGACCCGGTCCGCGACGGCCTGCACATCGGCCATGTTGTGGCTGATGAGGATGACGCCCAGACCCCGCTCGCGCAGCCGCTCGACCAGGTCGAGGACCTGCGCGGTCTGCTCGACGCCGAGGGCCGCGGTGGGCTCGTCCAGGATGACGATCTTCGGGTCGCCGATCAGCGCGCGGGCGATGGCGACGACCTGCCGCTGGCCTCCGGAGAGCGCGGCGACGGGGATACGGACGCTGGGGATGCGGATGGACAGGGTGTCCAGCAGCTCCTTGGCCCGCTTTTCCATGGCGATCTCGTCCAGGACGCCGGCGGTTCGGGTCTCGTTGCCGAGGAAGAGGTTGGCGACGACGTCGAGGTTGTCGCACAGCGCGAGGTCCTGGTAGACGGTGGCGACGCCGAGCTCCTGGGCGTCGTGCGGCTTGCTGATGCGTACCGCCCGGCCCTCCCACTCGATGCTGCCGTCGTCGACCGGGTGGACGCCCGAGATGGTCTTGACCAGCGTGGACTTGCCGGCGCCGTTGTCGCCGACGAGGGCGACCACCTCACCGGGGTGGATCTCCAGGGTGACGTCCGTGAGTGCCTGGACGGCGCCGAACCGCTTGGAGATTCCGCGCAACGCCAGCACAGGCGTAGCGGACACGTGAATCATCTCCTTGGCCGCCGTCACAACGGCGGGGATGGTGCGAAGAGCGGGGCTCTGCGAAGAGGGGTGGGGGGCGGGCCGGGCCCGCGCCTGGGACAGGGCGGCGCGGGCCGGGCCCGAGGGGTGCGGGCTACTTGATGCCGGCCGCTTCGCAGGCCTTCTTGACGTCGCCGGCGCAGATCTGGCTCGCCGTGTAGACCTTGTCCTTGATGATCGTGTCCTTGATGTTGGCCTTGGTCACGATCTGCGCGTCGTACAGCTTGGCGGGGATGCCCTTGACCTCGCCGCTGAGGCTGTCGACCTTCCGGTCGGTCAGGGAGCCGATCTTCTCGCCCTTGAGCAGCTTGACCGCGATCTCGGCCGTGGAGTCGGCCTGCGGCTTGATCTGCTTGTAGATGGTGAACGCCTGGTCGCCCTTGAGGATCCGCTGGAGACCCGCGAGCTCGGCGTCCTGGCCGCCGACCGGGACGTTGACGCCCTGCTTCTTGAGGGCGGTGATGATGCCGCCGGCCATGCCGTCGTTGCCGGAGTAGACGCCCTGGAAGTTGTCCTTGCCCAGTGAGTCGATGGCCGCGCTCATCTTCTTGTTGGCCTCGTCCGGCGACCAGTCCGGGATGTCCTGCTCGTAGGAGATCTTCTTGACCGCCTTGTCGAGGACGCTGTGGGCGCCCTTCTTGAAGAACGGCATGTTCGGGTCGGTCGGCGAGCCGTTGATCATGACGACATTGCTGTCCTTGGCCTTGTCGCCGAGCGCCTTGACCAGGGCCTGGCCCTGGAGGCGGCCGATCTTCTCGTTGTCGTAGGACACGTAGGCGGAGAGGTTGCCCTCGGCCAGCCGGTCGTACGCGATGACCTTGACGCCCTGCTTGGCGGCCTGGTTGACCCACGACTTGGTGGCCTTGTAGTCGACCGCGTCCAGGATGATCACCTTGACGCCCTGGGTGATCAGCGCGTCGAACTGCTTCTTCTGGTTCTGGGTGTCCTGGTCGGCGTTGTTGTACTTGACCTGGCAGTCGCTGCACAGCGCCCTGATCTTCGCCTGGATCAGCGGGCGGTCGAAGGTCTCGTAGCGCGTGGTCTTGTTCTCCGGCAGCAGCAGACCGATGGTCTTGCCGTCACCGCCGCCACCCTTGGCGCCGTCACCGGCCTTGCCGCAGGCGGCCACCGAGAGGGCCATCGAGACGGCGGCGGTTCCTATGACGACGCGACGCGTCCAAACGTTCATTGGGGTTGCCTCCCTGACGAGGCCGCGTCGTTGCGGCCGAGGTGGCTGGAAGTCAACTCGGCCGCCAGCCGACCGTCAAGAAGTAAATCCTTAACGAGATGGCAACGGTGCCATGCGTTAGCAGTGTGAACTCATACGGACTGGTAAGGGACGCAAAGCCCCGGAGCCCGTCACACCGGAGCGGGCGCCTCCGCGTCCCGTACGCCATCAAGCAGGGTCGAATCGCCCATTTCGCTCAGTACAAGTGCGAGCGCGCCCAGCACCTCCGCACGGCCGCCGAGCGTGCCGGGCACGATGCCCAACTGCCGTGCCGCGCTGGGGATTGCATACCGCGACACTGACTCCCGGATCGGCGCCAGCACCAGCTCACCGGCCTCGGCGAGATCGCCGCCGAGCACCACCCGGCTGGGATTGAGCAGATTGCACAGATTCGCCACACCACTGCCGATATGTCGGCCCACGTCCGCGATCACCCGTCGGCAGCCCGGATCGCCCTCGCGGGCCAGCTGCACCACCCGCGCCATGGTGAGATCCGGTCCGTGGCTCGGCTGGAGCAGCGGAAGGACGTAGCGGGCGGCGGTGAAGGTTTCCAGACAGCCGCGGTTGCCGCAGCGGCAGACCGGCCCGGACTCGTCCAGCGTGATGTGCCCGATCTCGCCGGCGGTGCCGCCCGGCCCGCGATAGATCTGCCCGCTGATCACCAGGCCCGCGCCGACGCCGCTGGCCACCTTGATGTACGCCAGGTCGGCGGCCCCGCGCCCGCCGCCCCACACCAGCTCGCCGAGCGCGCCGAGGTTGGCGTCGTTGTCGACGTGGACGGGGACCCCGAGGCGTCCGGACAGCTCCCGGCTCGGGTTCGTACCGGCCCAGCCCGGCAGGATGGCCGTCGACCCCAGCGTCCCGGACTCGACGTCGATGGGCCCCGGCACGCCCAGACCGACGCCGATGACCTTGTCCGGGGCAATCCCGGTCGATTCGATCAGCCGCTTGACCAGCGATTCCGCCCGGTCGAAGCCCTCTGCCGCGGAGGCGTCCACATCGATCGGCTCGGCATCCTCGGCCAGCACCCGGTGGGCCAGATTGCCGATCGCCACCCGCATATGGGAGTGCCCGAAATCGACTCCTACGACGATGCCGGCGTCACCGGAGAGCGAAACGCTGCGGGCCCGCCGTCCGCCGGCGGAGGTCGGGGTCACCTCGACGGTGCCGCCGTCCTTCAGCTCGCGCACGATATTGGAGACGGTGGCCGCGGACAGCCCCGTGCTCCGGGCGATCTCCGCCTGCGTGAGGGAGCCCGCCATACGCACCGCTCGTACGACCCGCTCCAGATTGGCCCGGTGCAGCGAGGACTGCGAGCCCGGAGTCTCCATTGACTCATCCACTCCCGTCTGGGGCTGGGCCACATCGGTGGGGCCAGCGTGTCTCCAACATGTGAATCTAAGCTGACGCGCCCTGGCCGCCTCCCGTCAAGTCCTTGAGCGGTCAAAGGATCAAGCGCATTGCTACGGAATGGACATGGCACGGCCGGGGCACGGCTGGGGCCTCCCCCGCGCAGCGGCGAGGAAGGCCCCGGGCGGGCGGCGGGCTACTTGAGCGCTCCGGCCGTCAGACCGGCCACCACCTGCCGCTGGAAGATGATGTACGCCGCGAGCACCGGCAGCATCGCGATCGTCAGACCGGCGAAGAGCCCCGACCAGTCCCCCTTGTAACCCTGGCTCACGGCCAGCGCGACCAGTCCCTGGGTGAGCATCTTCTTGTCCGGGTCACCGACGTTGAGCACCGTCGGCAGGAGGTACTGGTTCCACTGCCCCAGGAAGTTGAAGATCCCGACGCTGATCAGACCGGGCTTCGCCATCGGCAGCATCACCTGGAAGAAGGTGCGGGTGTGCGAGGCGCCGTCGATGAGCGCGGCCTCCGCCACCGACGTCGGCAGGGTGCGGAAGAACCCGCAGAGGAAGAAGACCGTGAACGGCAGCGAATAGGCGATATAGACCAGGATCAGGCCGTGATAGGTGTCCAGCAGCGTCATGTTCTTCATGACGAAGAACAGCGGGACCAGCGCCAGGATCACCGGAAAGCCCATGCCTCCGACGAACAGGAAGTAGAGGAAGCGGTTCCCGGGGAAGTCGAAACGGGCCAGCACATAGGCCGCCATCGACCCGAGCAGCATGGTGCCGATCAGTGAACCGCCCACCACGATGAGCGAGTTGAGGAAATACTGGCCCATGTTGGCCTTGTCCCAGGCCCGCACCCAGTTGTCGAAGTGCAGCGCCGAGGGCAGTCCCCAGGGGGAGCCGAAGATTTCGCTGTCGTCCTTGAAGGAGCTGACCACCGCCCACAGCAGCGGCATGGTCACCAACAGCCCCCAGATCACCAGGACACCGTGCGAGAAGACATTGAGGACGCCGCCCTCGCCTCCTCGCTTTCCGGCGCGCGGCTGACGGGCCGACGAGCCGTGCGGCTCCCGCGTCGTCACACCCGTCAGCTCGGCCGGATCCGTCTGCGCACTCATCAGAACTCCAGTCGCTCACGCCGGCCCAGCCGCATCACGATGGCCGAGAAAATCAGGGTCACGATCAGCAGGGAAACGCCGATGGCGGTCGCATATCCCGCCTGACCGTCGCGGAAGGTCTTCTGGTACACGTACAGCGGAAGAACCTCGGTCGCATAGTCGGGGCCGCCCGGACCCACGCTCATGATCTGCACGAACGCGAAGGCCGATACGTCCAGGGCGAGGATGCCCATATAGATCCAGCCGGTCTGCACGGTGTCCCACAGCAGCGGCAGGGTGATCCGGAAGAACGTGTTGAGGCGGTCCGCGCCGTCCAGCAGCGCGGCCTCGTAGAAGTCCTTCGGGATCGAACTCATCCCGGCCGAGAAGAGGACGACATAGAAGCCGACATTGGCCCACACCATCGCGCCCATCACACACCACAGGGCGAGTTGGGGATCGCCCAGCCAGTCCGGCTGCACGGCGTCCAGCCCGATCGCCTTGAAGAAGGCGTTGAGTGCGCCGCTCTCCGGGTTGTAGGCGAACTGGAACAGCAGCGCGACGATCGGGACGGACAGCACCTGCGGGAAGAAGTAGAGAATCTTGTACGCGGCCGACCCCCGTACGCCGCCGATCACCGCCTTCTTCCGCCGGCGGCCGCCGACATTGAGCATGAAGGCGAAGAACAGGCCGAGCGACAGCGTCACCACCGGCAGCAGGAGCAGCAGCGTCACACTGTTGCCCACTGCAGCCCAGAAGACATCGTCTTGGAAGAGCCGCACATAATTGCCGAAGCCGACCATCTTCATGTCCGGACTCAGGCCGGTCCAGTCCGTGAAGGAGTAGTAGATGGCCTGCACGAACGGCGAGATCACAAAGACCGCATAAATCGCCAGCGGGACGACCAGAAACCCCGCGATGAAACGGTATTTACCGTGCTGCATGACTACCGATCCCGTTCTCTCCCTGCGGCCGCAGCCGCCGGTGACTCCCCCGGCTGACTCCCCCGGCTCCGCTGGGGGTGCCCCCAGAAGGCGCCCCCATGCGCTCATCGGTCCCGGCAACTCACCCGTCAGCGCTTGTACTTCTTGATGCCGGAGTCGCCTCGGGTGTCGTCCGCGTACTTCTGGATGTGCTGTATCGCCTCGTCCGGCGTCATCCGGCCGGCCATCATCTCGCCGAGCGCGCCGACCCCGATCCGCTCCTTCTGGAGCGCCACATACCAGTCCTGGAGCCGGGGGTTGACGATATGCGAACCGGCCTTCTGGAGCGCCGTCTGCGCCGAGGACAGGCCGGGCGGAAGGGTGACGCCCTCCGTGCCGCCGTTGAACGAACACAGCGAGGACACCTGCTTGATGAAATTCTGCGCGGACTTCTTGCTGAGCATGATGCGCAGCAGCTCCATACCGCCCTCGGAGTTCCTCGCCGCCTTCGGGACGATGTACGGCTCACCGCCCGACGCCCAGATCGTGCCGAACGGCATCTTGTCCGAGGTGGAGAGGCTGGACGGCGCGCCGACCGCGAGGTCGAAATGCGGGTTGCCGGCGATCTGTTTGGCGGACTCGTTCTCCACCCAGGAGCCGTTGGGGATGAACAGCGCCTTGCCTTCGGCCCATGCCTTCTGCGACTGGAGGTGGTCGAGCCCCGGCGAGCCCTTGAGGACATACCCCTTCTTGTAGAGCTCGTAATAGGCGTCGAAGGCCGCCTTGACCGCGGGGTCCTTCCAGGCGTTGGGTTCGAGGTTGTCGATCCGCCGCAGCACCTCTTCACCGCCGATTTTGGCGATGAACGGGTAGAGGCTGAAGGGCAGGTAGTAGGGGTACTTGCCCGGGTAGGTCCAGCCCGCGATGCCCTTCTTCTTGGCCTTCGCGCACAGCGCGAGCATGTCGTCCCAGGTCTCGGGGTATTCCGCGTCGAGCTTGTGCAGATTGCCTCTGGAGTACCACACGCCGTACACCGTGTAGGCGTAGTAGAGGATCCAGGTCTCCTTGCCGCCGAACTGCCCCATTTCGATGACGCCCGGCCGCAGCGTGTCGCGTACCTTCTTCGCCGGGTCGTCGACCGAGGGAGCATCCAGGAGGGGCGTCAGATCGCTGAGCTGGTTCTTGGCGACCAGGGTGCCGAAGTCCATCTGCTCGGCGCCGGAGTTGTCGACGAGATCGGGCGGGTTTCCCCCGTTGAACCGCGGCTGGAGGGTCGACTGGATCTTCTGCGTCGAGGAGAGCTTGACCTTGCCGTCGGCCTTGGGAAATGCCTTGAGGTACTCCGCCTGCGCGTCCTTGGCGTATTTGTCGCCGAATCCACCGTCGAAGATGACGACGTCCAGTCCCGCGGACTCATTGACGGCCAGGGGATTCTTCGCCGATTTCGTTCCCTTGGCGACCTTGTCATTGCCGCCGCCGGAGGAACTGGCACAGGCGGACAGCACACTCATGGCCGGTACGGCGACAATGCCGAGGGCGGCGGCCCGCTTGACCAGATCGCGACGGTTGAATTCTGAGGTGGATCCCATGCTCAAGTCCTCGCCTTCTTCAGGACTCAGGCGGTGTACCGGAGCCACCCCGGCACCGCAGGTCAGATGAAGCTGAGTTGTACGGGATGTGCACCGGACGCGCGGGATACGCGCTAGGGAGACGCGGGGAAATCATCCATTCCCCGGCACTCCCCCGGATCCACGGCCCGGTCGCGCGGCCGCTCGGATGCCGACAGGTATAGTCCACTTCCAGCCGAAGGGGCAAGATCGAATGCAGGGTTGGACGGCGTCTTTCCCTAGTTGAGACCTCTGCGGCATGCCGGGAGTTCTCCCCTTGACCGGCGCGCCGGTGCGCGGAGCGGAATCCGCCGCTCGCTCACCACGGCGACCCACCGACCGCAACGACACCCTTGACACCCCTTCTCCCCGCACCCCTTACTTGTCTCTGCCCACCCGCTCGTCCCGCCTTTCCCTGCGCCATCCACCATCAACTGACAACGATGTCAACTCCGTTGAGAGGGCTCGCGTGCGGCACAGACACCGGCACCGTTCAGCGTGGACCGTCACCCGCCCGGCCGCCGCCCTCGCGACGGCCGCGCTGCTCGCCTTCACCGTCCTCGTCCCGGCCCAGGCCGCGCCCGCCGAAACCCCGCCGCGCCCGGCGGAGTTCCATACCTCGTTCGAATCCGGCGACCCGCCCCTGACCTGGCGCGACACCGTCGACACCGCCCCCGACGGCACGCCCCGCGCCGCGGGCGTCACCCCGGAGGCACAGGCCGCGCCCGCGGCCCCCGGCATGACCAGCCGCCCCGACACCGGCCCCACCGACTCCCCCACCGCCAAGGCGCACGCCGGCTTCACCGGCACCCATGCCCTGCGCTACGCGGGCACCCACACCTCGCCCGGCCGCGGCTATGCGTACAACAAACTCTTCGACGTCGACCTCCCCGTCACCGCGTCGACCACCCTCTCCTACCGGCTCTTCCCGGAGATGGCGACCACGGATCTGTCGTATCCCGCGACCCATGTCGCCGTGGACCTGGCCTTCACCGACGGCACCTACCTCAGCGACCTGCACGCCGTCGACCAGCACGGCGCGCCCCTGACCCCGCAGGGCCAGGCCGCCTCCAAGACCCTCTACGTCAATCAGTGGAACCACCGCGCCTCCCGGATCGGCGCGGTCGCCGCCGGCAAGACCGTCGACCGCATCCTGATCGCCTACGACGCACCCGCCGCGCCGCGCACCGCACCTGCCTTCCGCGGCTGGGTCGACGACATCGCCCTCGCCCCCGCACCGCCGGACAAGCGGCTCGGCCACCTCTCCGACTACGCCCTCACCACCCGCGGCACCCTCTCCAGCGGCAGCTTCTCGCGCGGCAACACCTTCCCCGCGACCGCCGTCCCCAACGGCTTCACCTTCTGGACGCCGGTGACCAACGCCGGCTCCACCGACTGGCTCTACGAGTACGCGCGGCGCAACAACGCCGACAACCTCCCCACCCTCCAGGCCTTCAGCGCCAGCCATGAGCCCAGCCCCTGGATGGGCGACCGCCAGACCTTCCAGGTCATGCCGTCCATCGCCCCCGGTACCCCCGACGCCTCGCGCACCGCCCGCGCCCTCCCCTTCCATCACGCGAACGAGACCGCGCACCCGCACTACTACGGCGTCACCTTCGACAACGGTCTGAAGGCGGAGATCACCCCCACCGATCACGCCGCCCTCATGCGCTTCACCTTCCCCGGTGACCACGCCGCCCTCCTCTTCGACAACGTCAACAACAAGGGCGGACTGACCCTGGACACCCGGCGCGGCGTCGTCACCGGTTTCTCCGACGTCAAAAGCGGCCTGTCCACCGGCGCGACCCGGCTGTTCGTCTACGGCGTCCTCGACGCGCCCGTCACCGGCGGCGGCCGGCTCGCCAACGAGGGGTGCGGCGTCAGACGCTCCAGTGGAGCCGGTGCTTGCACCGGGGGCAAGGACGTCACGGGCTACCTACGCCTCCGGCCCGGCGCCGACCGCACCGTGACCCTGCGCATCGCCACGTCCCTGATCGGCGTCGACCAGGCGAGGGCCAATCTGGCCCGCGAGATCCCGGCCGGCACCTCCTTCTCGGCCGTCGAACGCGGGGCCCGGGCCCAATGGGACGCCCTCCTGAGCCGCATCGAGGTCGAGGGCGCGAGCCGCGACCAGCTCACCACCCTCTACTCCAGCCTCTACCGCCTCTACCTCTATCCCAACTCCGGCTCCGAGCAGACCGGTTCGGGCATCCGCTACGCCAGCCCGTTCTCCCCGCAGACCGGTCCGGACACCCCCACCCGCACCGGCTCGAAAATCGTCGACGGCCAGATCTACGTCAACAACGGCTTCTGGGACACCTACCGCACCACCTGGCCGGCCTACTCCCTGCTCACTCCGCACCGGGCCGGGCGCATGGTCGACGGATTCGTCCGCCAGTACAAGGACGGCGGCTGGATCTCCCGCTGGTCCTCCCCCGGCTATGCGGATCTGATGACCGGTACGAGTTCCGATGTCGCGTTCGCCGATGCGTATGTCAAGGGCGTGCCTTTCGATGCCGAGGCCGCCTATGAAGCGGCCGTGAAGAATGCGACCGTGGCCCCGCCCGGTCCCGGTGTCGGCCGTAAGGGGATGGCCACCTCCCCCTTCCTCGGCTATACCAGCACCGACACCCGGGAGGGCCTTTCCTGGGCCCTGGAGGGCTGTCTCAACGACTTCGGCATCGCCCGAATGGGCAAGGCCCTGTACGAGAAAACGCACAAACCGCGCTACCTCGAAGAGTCGACGTACTTCCTGCATCGCGCGCAGAACTACGTCCGCCTCTTCGACCGCCGTATCGGCTTCTTCCAGGGCAA
Organism: Streptomyces natalensis ATCC 27448; assembly: GCF_000935125.1. Taxonomy (GTDB): domain Bacteria; phylum Actinomycetota; class Actinomycetes; order Streptomycetales; family Streptomycetaceae; genus Streptomyces; species Streptomyces natalensis. The sequence goes on from NZ_JRKI01000045.1 coordinate 169,785, forward strand.
GGACGCCCAGGGCACCTGGCGCCTGACGCCCAGGGCATTCGACCCCCGGGTCTGGGGCTACGACTACACCGAGACCAATGCCTGGACATTCGCCTTCACCGCGCCCCAGGACACCCGGGGCCTGGCCAACCTCTACGGCGGCCGGTCCGCGCTGGCCCGGAAACTCGATACGTACTTCGCCACCCCGGAGACCGCGTCCAAGGAATTCGCCGGCTCCTATGGCGACGTCATCCACGAAATGACCGAGGCCCGCGACACTCGTATGGGCATGTACGGCCACAGCAACCAGCCCGCACACCACATCGCGTATGTCTATGACGCCGCCGGCCGCCCCTGGAAAACCCAGGAAAAGGTCCGCGAGGTCCTCTCCCGCCTCTACCTGGGCAGCGAAATCGGCCAGGGATACCCGGGCGACGAGGACAACGGCGAGATGTCCGCCTGGTATGTCTTCAGCGCGCTCGGCTTCTATCCCCTGGTCATGGGACAGGGCGAATACGCGGTCGGCTCCCCGCTGTTCACCAAGGCAACGGTCCATCTGGAAAACGGCCACGATCTGACCGTCAACGCGCCCCGCAACAGCGCCCGCAACCTCTACGTCCAGTCCCTCAAGGTCAACGGAAAACCCTGGAATTCCACCGCGCTGCCGCATGCACTGCTTGCGCGGGGCGCCCGGCTGGACTTCGCGATGGGCCCGAAGCCCTCGGCGTGGGGCAGCGGCAGGAACGCCGGTCCCACCTCGATCACCCGCGACGACCGCGTCCCGTCCCCCGTCCACGATCTGACGGTGCCTGGGGGAGGCTCGCCCCTTCTGGACGACACCTCCGCCACGGATGCCGCCCTCGGCCCGGCCACCGACCTGCCGGTGCAACCCGGTGCGGGCCGTACCGCGGCGCAGTACACCCTCACCTCGTCCGACCACGAACGGGCGCCCGCGAGCTGGGTGTTGCAGGGCTCGACGGAGGGTGCGCACTGGACCGATCTCGACCGGCGCACCGGCGAAAGCTTCACCTGGGACCACCAGACCAGGGTCTTCACGGTCGCCCACCCGGGCGCGTACCCGCACTACCGGCTGCTGTGGAGCGGGGGCGGCGGGGGGACGGCGCGACTGGCGGAGGTGGAGCTGCTGTCAGGGTGAGGGGCCGGGGACCGCTACACGGCCATCCACGGGACCCGGCACGCATGCGGCGCCACGCCCTCGGGGCACATGCGCCGGAGCACCGCCTTACGCACGTCCCGCCACACCCGCAGGGAACACACGACGCCGGCGCGCAGCTGGACGGGGTTTCGCTCGCCAGGGTCCTGACCGGGGTTTTCGTGGCCCCACTGGTCCACGAGGAGGTCATACATCTCGGCCACAGGGACACCCCCGGCAAGGGTCTCCCGCTCTTCTTCCCAGGCGACCACGCGGGCCCCTCGGGCCTGCGCCGCGGCCACGACGATTCCCTTGACCCACGCCAGACCGGCCTCGTCCGCATACAGGCCGAATACCAGCCTTCGCGTCTTCACTCTCCGCACCCCTCCTCGACGGCAGCCTGCCACGGACGACGAACGGGCCGCACCCCTTTTTCCGAGGGGTGCGGCCCGTGGCCGTGTGCCGGCTGCCGCTTACTTGCGGATCAGGCTGCGCAGCACGTACTGCATGATGCCGCCGTTGCGGTAGTAGTCCGCCTCACCGGGGGTGTCGATGCGGACGACCGCGTCGAACTCGACGCCGGTGTCGGTGGTGACCTTGACCGTGCTCGGCGTGGTGCCGTCGTTGAGCTCGGTCACGCCGGAGATCGAGAAGGTCTCCTCGCCGGTCAGGCCGAGCGAGTCGGCCGACTGGCCCTCCGGGAACTGGAGCGGCAGGACGCCCATGCCGATGAGGTTCGAGCGGTGGATGCGCTCGTACGACTCGGTGATGACGGCCTTGACGCCGAGGAGCGCGGTGCCCTTGGCGGCCCAGTCACGGGACGAACCGGAGCCGTACTCCTTGCCGCCCAGGATGACCAGCGGAGTGCCGGCGGCCTGGTAGTTCTGCGACGCGTCGTAGATGAACGACACCGGGGCGTCGGCCTGGGTGAAGTCGCGGGTGTAGCCGCCCTCGGTGCCCGGCGCGATCTGGTTGCGCAGGCGGATGTTGGCGAACGTGCCGCGGATCATGACCTCGTGGTTACCGCGACGGGAACCGTACGAGTTGAAGTCGCGGCGCTCGACGCCGTGCTCCGACAGGTACTTGCCCGCCGGGGTGTCGGCCTTGATCGCACCGGCCGGGGAGATGTGGTCGGTGGTGACCGAGTCGCCGAGCTTGGCGAGGACGCGGGCACCCGCGATGTCCTGGACCGGGGCCGGCTCCATCTGCATGCCGTCGAAGTACGGGGGCTTGCGGACGTAGGTGGACTGGGCGTCCCACTCGAAGGTGTTGCCGGTGGGGACCGGCAGCGCCTGCCACTGGGCGTCGCCCGCGAAGACGTCCTCGTAGGACTTGGCGAACATGTCCTCGCCGATGGCGTTGGCGACGACGTCGTTGACCTCGGCCTCGGTCGGCCAGATGTCCGCGAGGTGGACCGGCTTGCCGTCCTGGTCGGTGCCCAGGGCGTCGCGCGTGATGTCCACCTTCATGGAACCCGCGAGGGCGTAGGCGACGACCAGCGGCGGGGACGCCAGGTAGTTCATCTTGACGTCGGGGTTGATCCGGCCCTCGAAGTTACGGTTGCCGGAGAGCACCGAGGTCACGGCCAGGTCGTGGTCGTTGACGGCCTTGGAGACCTCCTCCGGCAGCGGGCCGGAGTTGCCGATGCAGGTGGTGCAGCCGTAGCCGACGAGGTTGAAGCCGACCTTGTCGAGGTACGGGGTCAGCCCGGCCTTGTCGAAGTAGTCGGTGACGACCTTCGACCCCGGGGCGAGGGTGGTCTTGACCCACGGCTTGCGGGTCAGGCCCTTCTCGACGGCCTTCTTCGCGACCAGCGCGGCGGCGACCATCACATACGGGTTCGAGGTGTTGGTGCAGGAGGTGATGGCCGCGACGGTGACCGCACCGTGGTCGATCTCGTAGGTCGATCCGTCGGGGGCGGTGACCGTGGTCGGGCGGCTCGGCACGCCGTTGGCGGCGGCCGGGGAGTCGGAGGCCGGGAAGGACTCCTGGCCCGCCTCGTCGGCGGTGGAGACGTAGTTGAGGACGTCGCGCTCGAACTGCGACTTGGCGTCGGCGAGGACGATACGGTCCTGCGGGCGCTTGGGACCGGCGATCGAGGGGACGACCGTCGACAGGTCCAGCTCCAGCTTCTCGGAGAAGTCGGGCTCGGCGGCCGGGTCGAGCCAGAGGCCCTGCTCCTTGGCGTACGCCTCGACGAGCGCGACCTGCTGGGCGTCGCGGCCGGTCAGGCGCAGGTAGTTCAGCGTCTCGTCGTCGATCGGGAAGATCGCGGCGGTGGAGCCGAACTCCGGCGACATGTTGCCGATGGTGGCGCGGTTGGCCAGCGAGGTCGCGGCCACACCCTCGCCGTAGAACTCGACGAACTTGCCGACGACGCCGTGCTTGCGCAGCATCTCGGTGATGGTGAGCACGAGGTCCGTGGCGGTCGTACCCGGCTTCAGCTCACCGGTCAGCTTGAAGCCGACCACGCGCGGGATCAGCATGGAGACCGGCTGGCCGAGCATCGCGGCCTCGGCCTCGATGCCGCCGACGCCCCAGCCCAGCACGCCCAGGCCGTTGACCATGGTGGTGTGCGAGTCGGTGCCGACGAGGGTGTCGGGGTAGGCCTGGCCGTTGCGCACCATGACCGTACGAGCGAGGTGCTCGATGTTGACCTGGTGGACGATGCCGGTGCCCGGGGGGACGACCTTGAACTCGTCGAAGGCGGTCTGGCCCCAGCGCAGGAACTGGTAGCGCTCCTTGTTGCGGCCGTACTCCAGCTCGACGTTCTGGCCGAAGGCGTCCTTCGTGCCGAACTTGTCGGCGATGACGGAGTGGTCGATGACCAGCTCGGCCGGCGCCAGCGGGTTGATCTTCGCCGGGTCGCCGCCCAGCTCCTTGACGGCCTCACGCATGGTGGCGAGGTCCACGACGCACGGCACGCCGGTGAAGTCCTGCATGATCACGCGGGCCGGCGTGAACTGGATCTCCTGCGACGGCTGCGCCTGGGAGTCCCAGTTGCCGAGCGCGCGGATGTGGTCGGCGGTGATGTTCGCGCCGTCCTCGGTGCGGAGCAGGTTCTCCAGCAGCACCTTCAGGCTGTAGGGAAGGCGAGCGGAGCCCTCGACCTTGTCCAGCTTGAAGATCTCGTACGACTCGTCGCCCACGCGCAGCGTGCTGCGGGCGTCGAAGCTGTTCGCCGACACGACAGTCTCCTTCATGCATGAATTCGCGCGTACCACCGCGCTGTGCACCCTATGCGACTGCCGTCGCGGGGTGCCGTCACAGGTGCTTGCCAATCCGCTGAGGTATGCCTAAGTTAGGTATGCCTCACTAGCGCGACAGCGGTACGTCTTTCGGCAGATATCTCGATGTCGAGATAACTCTAGTACATCGGTGCGTCGAGGTCATGCCCTGGCCACTGTGACCTGTCACCGCGCGAGGGCGAGCGAGCGTCCGGGCCCCGCGCCCGGTCCGTCGGCGCCGGCGCTGGGCCGATCGGGTCGGCGGGGGCGTGAGGGGAGCGCGGAACGGTCATTTCTTGCGGCATGAAGAAGACCGTTGTCACCGCAGCCCTCGCCCTGGCCGCGGGCGTCACCCTGGCCGTTCCCGCCCAGGCCCACGCCGGCCTCGACACCCACACCGGCACGATGCCGGATGTGAAGGGCAAGGACCTGGTCACCGCGTACCAGGCCCTGCACTACGACCTGCGCGTCCGGTTCTCGGACGGACTCGGCAAGGGCCGCCATGTGCTGTGGCCCGCCGCGTGGAAGGTGTGCGACCAGCAGCCGGCCGCGGGGGCCCAGATGGCGGGGCCCCATATGGACGAGCTGAAGATCACGCTGACCGTGGTGAAGGAGGAAGAGCGGTGCAGCACCCCCAGGGACGCCAACCGCCACCGGGGCAGCGGCAGCCGCCGGGCGATCGGCAGAGAATGGGCATAGTGGGGCGGGGTGGGGGACGGCCGGGACCTGGTGTCGCGGGCGTGGTGTCACATCCGCCGGAGCTCGTCCGTCACAGAGGTGAGGGACCGTAACGGAGGAATGTGCGCGATGGACGAGTCGGGTGGGCAGCAGCAGTGGCTGGCGGAGCGGTTCGAGGAGCACCGCGGCCATCTGCGGGCGGTCGCCTACCGGATGCTCGGCTCCCTGACCGAGGCCGAGGACGCCGTACAGGAGACCTGGCTACGGCTGAGCCGCTCGGGTGCGGACGGGGTGCAGAACCTGGGCGGCTGGCTGACGACCGTCGTCGGGCGGGTGTGCCTGGACATACTGCGCAGCCGCAAGGCGCTGCGCGAGGACCCGCTGGAGACCCACGTTCCCGAGCCGGTCATCAGCCGCGAGGAGGGCATCGACCCCGAACAGGAGGTGCTGCTGGCCGACGCGGTCGGGCTGGCGCTGCTGGTCGTCCTCGAAACGCTCGCCCCGGCGGAACGGCTGGCGTTCGTGCTGCACGACATGTTCGCGGTGCCCTTCGACGACATCGCGCCCATCGTGGAACGCAGCCCCGCCGCCACCCGCCAGCTCGCCAGCCGCGCCCGCCGCCGGGTCCAGGGCACCGCGGCCCCCGACGCCGATCTGCCCCGCCAGCGCAAGGTCGTGCACGCCTTCCTCGCCGCCTCCCGCGACGGCGATTTCGATGCGCTGCTGGCGGTCCTCGACCCGGATGTGCTGCTTCGCGCGGACGGCGGTGCGGTGTCGCCGAACCTGTCGAAGGTGGTGCGCGGGGCGCGCGCCGTGGTGGAACAGGCGCTGTTGTTCTCGCGGTTCGCCCTCACCTCGCGGCCCGCCCTGGTGAACGGCGTGCCGGGTGTCGTGGCGGTCCGCGAGGGGCGGGCGTTCTCGGTGCTGGGCCTGACGATCGCCGACGGCAGGATCGTCGAGATCAACATCCTCGCGGATCCGGAGCGGCTGGCGGGGGTCGATGTGGCGGCTCTGTGACGGCGGCGCCACCCCGAGGTCACCCGTACGGCGGCACGCGCGAACACCCCATCGGCCATGGCACCTCCCCTCGCTCGGCCAGCAAAACACCAGAACAACGGGCGAACACGGCACAGATCGACAAGACAGGAAAAAACACGACAATCCGACAAACGTCAATGCAGGCATCCATCTCATATCTGAGATACGGTCACTCCATGGCAGACGACTACCTCGTACGCATCGGCAGGCTCATCCGTGACGCCCGACAGCACCGGGGCTGGACACAGACGCAGCTCGCCGAAGCGCTCGGCACCAGTCAGAGCGCAGTGAACCGCATTGAACGTGGCAACCAGAACATCAGCCTTGAGATGATCGCCCGTATCGGCGAAGCCCTGGACAGCGAGATCATCTCGCTCGGTTATGCCGGGCCGATGCATCTCCGAGTGGTCGGCGGCCGCCGGCTGTCCGGCAGCATCGACGTCAAGACGAGCAAGAACGCCTGTGTCGCGCTGCTTTGCGCCACGCTGCTGAACGCCGGAAAGACAACTCTGCGCCGGGTGGCGCGCATTGAGGAGGTCTACCGCATCCTGGAGGTGCTGGGCAGCATCGGCGTCCGCACCCGCTGGATCAACAACGGCAGCGACCTGGAGATCGTCCCGCCCGCCGAGCTCAACCTAGAGGCGATGGACACCGAGGCCGCGCGCCGTACCCGAAGCGTCATCATGTTCCTCGGGCCGCTGCTGCACCGGATGGACCACTTCAAGCTTCCCTACGCGGGCGGTTGTGACCTGGGGACCCGTACGGTGACGCCGCATATGACGGCGCTGCGCCACTTCGGGCTGGAGATCACCGCGACCGACGGTACGTATCTGGCCGAGGTCGACCGCAGCGTCGAGCCCAAGCGCGCGATCGTGCTGACCGAGCGCGGGGACACCGTCACCGAGAACGCCCTGCTGGCCGCCGCCCGGCACGATGGCATCACCGTCATCCGTAACGCCTCCTCCAACTACATGGTCCAGGACCTCTGCTTCTTCCTGGAGGAGTTGGGCGTCAAGGTCGAGGGCGTCGGCACGACCACGCTCACCGTCCACGGCGTCACACACATCGACCGGGACGTGGACTACGCACCGTCCGAGGACCCCGTCGAGGCGATGAGCCTGCTGGCGGCGGCAGTGGTCACCGAGTCGGAACTGACGATCCGCCGGGTGCCGGTGGAATTCCTGGAGATCGAGCTGGCGGTCCTGGAGGAGATGGGCCTCGACCACGAGCGCAGCACGGAGTACGCCGCCGACAACGGCCGCACCCGGCTGATCGATCTGACCGTCCGCCCCTCCAAGCTCCAGGCCCCGATCGACAAGATCCACCCGATGCCGTTCCCGGGCCTGAACATCGACAACGTCCCCTTCTTCGCGGCCATCGCGGCCAGCGCCCAGGGCCAGACCCTCATCCACGACTGGGTCTACGACAACCGCGCCATCTACCTGACCGACCTCAACCGTCTGGGCGCCCAGGTCAAACTGCTCGACCCGCACCGGGTGCTGGTCGACGGCCCCACCCGCTGGCGCTCCTCGGAGATGATGTGCCCGCCCGCACTGCGCCCGGCCGTCGTCGTCCTCCTCGCGATGATGGCCGCCGAGGGCACGTCCGTTCTGCGCAACGTCTATGTCATCAACCGGGGTTACGAGGATCTGGCGGAGCGGCTGAACTCCATCGGCGCGCAGATCGAGATCTTCCGGGACATTTGACATGAGAATGCCGCCGCACCCTATCTGACCTGTGCTGATGTGGGTCCGGAGGGGGTGCGGCGGCATCTGTGGGATTTCTCTGGGACTTTGCGGCTGAGCCGGGGCTCCTACGGACCTCATCAGTCCGGGCCCGACGCCATCCTGCCCGCGGCTACGCGAAGATCGCATCGATGGCGGTGCTGCCCCGTGCTCCCGCGCGGGGCAGGAAGTGGGAGTACTTCCGCAGCGTGAACCCGGGGTCGGAGTGGCCCAGCCAGCGTGCCAGGGAGACGACCGATTCGCCGGCCTCAAGTTCCTCGGAGGCGTAGAAGTGGCGCAGGGCGTGGAAGCCGTGCTCCCGGGACGGCTCCCACACACGGGACCCATCCGCGTCGCTCTTCTCCAGCGACGCAATCACGCCCGCCTTGGCCAGAGCGGGCTTCCACACGTGGGAGTTGAAGTAGTTCCGGTTGATCGCCTTCCGCTCGCGCCCCGTCACCAGGAGGCTGTACGTCCTCGGCCGCCGGTGCTTGGCTTCCACTGGTGTCTCCGGAGGGCGCGGGTCGTCCCAGGGCAGCGTGACCGGCACCGGCACGAAGTCCGCCATGTGCTGCCGCACAGCTCTGGCCACGCTTGAGGGCAGGGGAACGTCTCGGACCTTGCGTCCCTTGGGCAGCGCAAAGCACAGCTTCGTCCGCACCATCTTGATCTGGCGCCGGACATGGACGACTTCCTCCTCGAAGTCGATGTCGTCCAAGCAGAGGCCGAACGCTTCTCCTGGCCGGAGTCCCAGGCCGGCACCAATCTCGACGAGGACCTGGTAGCGCTCCGATAGAGCTGCGCGTACGGCCAGTACCCGCTCTGGCGGCCACGCTTCGACCCTGCCCGGTGCGGCGGCTGGGGGCCGGACCGTAGTCGCGCGGCATGGGTTGCGTGCGAGGCGACGGTCCTCGACAGCGGCCTGGAGCACGCCGGAGAGCGTCGCCCAGACGAGACGGATCGACGTGGGCCCGAGATCCTTCTCCAGTCGCTTCTTCCAGCTTCTCAGGACTTCCGTACCCACGCCGTTCAGCGGCAGAGCGCCAAGGTGCGGGAGGATGTGCCGACGCACACGCTGCTCGATGCGCTCAAGGGTGGACGGGTCGCCGCTCTGTGTGGGCCACCAGTGGGTCTCGATGTAGTCCTTGAGAGAGATGGCCCCATCGCGCGGATCGACGAACTCGCCTCGCCGCGCATCGGTCTGAGCCTGGGCGAGCCAGGTCTTGGCGTCCTGGACCGTGTCGAATGAACGGTCCTTGACGCCCGGGATGCCCTTGACGCGATAGCGCGTGCACTTGCCGTACATCGCTGTGCGCTCACGCTTACCGGTTTCGGGGTTGGGGCGCTTCTTCAGCCACCGGTCCTCTATGTAGCCAGCCAGAAGGAACTCCTTGACGAAGGGGATGGAAACTGCGGTCTACGGCGTGTGCCGCATCAGGTGCTGGAAACGCGACCGGACCGATGCTGAGGAACCGCACTCAGGGGGCTCAACGCAGTGTTGGAGCGCGAGTCGGCCTGTTCACAACGAAGTCAGTCCGGCGCTGACCTGCACGGATTGACTTCATTGGCAACGGACATCGTTCCTTGAGGGAACGCACCGTCCGTTCCTTGGGGGAACGCCCGGTCTGTTCCCTCGAGGGAACACCTGTGACGTGCTTACGCCCCTAGTGTCCTGAGTCGGAGATTCGTCGGCAGTAAGCGGCGACTTTGTCGAGGATCTCGTCGGCGGTCTTCGTCCAGATGAACGGTCGTGGGTGGTCGTTCCAGTCGGCGAGCCAGGTGCGGATGTCGCGTTCGAGGGCCTGGACGGAGCGGTGAACTCCCCGGCGGAGCTTCTTCGTGGTGAGTTCGGCGAACCACCGCTCCACCAGGTTCAGCCACGATGAACCGGTCGGGGTGAAATGCAGGTGGAACCGCGGGTGGGCGGCCAGCCAGCGCTTGATCACCGGCACTTTGTGCGTGATGTAGTTGTCCAGGACCAGATGGACCTCGAGGTCGTCGGGCACCTCACGGTCGAGCTTGACCAGAAACTTCCTGAACTCCGTTGCCCGGTGCCGGCGGTGGAGCGAGCCGATGACTTTGCCGGTCGCGGTGTCCAGAGCCGCGAACAGGGTGGTGGTGCCCGCGCGGACGTAGTCGTGGCTGCGGCGCTCGGGCACCCCGGGCATCATCGGCGGCACCGGCTGGGACCGGTCCAGGGCCTGGATCTGCGATTTCTCGTCCACACACAGCACCAGAGCCCTCTCCGGCGGATCGAGATACAGGCCGACCACGTCACGGACCTTGTCGATGAACAAGGGGTCCTTCGACAGCTTGAACGCCTCGGCCCGGTGCGGCTGGAGGGCAAAGGCCCGCCAGATCCGTGAGACCGCTGACTGTGACATCCCGGTCGCCGCGGCCATCGAGCGGGTCGACCAGTGGGTGGCGTTCTTCGGTGTCTCCTCCAGCGTTTTCACGATGACGCGTTCGACGTCGGCATCGGTGATCTTCCGTGGGACGCCGGGCCGCGGCTCGTCGCACAAGCCATCCAGCCGCCGTTCCAGGAAGCGCCGGCGCCAGAGGCGGACCGTGTCCGCGGTGATGCCCAGCCGTCGGGCGACCCCCGCGATCGCATGCCCGTCCGCGCTCTCCAGCACGATCCGCGACCGCAACGCCAACGACTGGGCGCTCGAACGACGACGCACCCACGACTGCAACACCGCCCGCTCGGCATCCGACAACACCACCGGCGGGATCTTCGGTCCAGGACGACTCACACCAGACCAACGACAAATCTCCGACTCAGGACACTAGCTCGTTCCCCTCGTACGGCTAGGTTCGCTGTCAAACGCGATGAGATGGCGGCGGACAGTTGAAGTGGCCACTGTCGCGGCCCTCGGGTCCAGCTCGGGCATACGCGATGAGCACCGCTACCCGCGATCCCCAATCGCTGCGAAGGCTCCTGCCGCCCGCCATTCGTGATCGAGGATGGAGTAGGTGACCGAGTCCCTCCAAGCTCCCCGCACGAAGACATGCTCGCGAATGCGGCCTTCCTCGGTCATCCCCGCACGCAGAAGCGTCTTGGCGGAGGCGGCGTTCAAAGGGGCACGTGCGGCCCAGATGCGGTGCAGATCAAGGTGGTTGAAGGCGAGGGCGCACATCAAATGGACGGTTTCGGCGCCGAGGGCCGCGCCCCAGGTGTCGGGGCGCAGGGCGAAGCCGATGGTGGCGGCATTCTGGGCATGCGGATCGAGTGCCAGGCGGGAGAATCCCACCAGGTCACCCTCGTCTGGACGCACCACGGCAAGGGCGTATTCGGTGCGGGGTTGCTCGTCGGCCGAGGCCATGGAGCGGGAGACGATCTCTTCGACCTGCTCGCGGGTGCGGGGCTCGAAGCTCAGATGGCGTGTGGCTTCGGCGTCGCCGTAGATGGCGTGGACGGCGTCCACGTCGTCGCGGGTGAGTTCGCGCAGCTTGAGCCGGGGACCGGCGATGTCGACCGGGTGCATGGCCCGGACCCTACCCGCAGGCGGTGCTACCTGGGCAGGGCGGCGACGGGGGCTGCCGTGAATGCCTCGATCTCCTCACGGGCCCCGTGCGGGCTTCGGGTGTGGTGAGCCAGCGGGGATCGCGCAGCGCGGTGTGGACCTGCCGCACCGAGGCGACAATGCCGTTGATGCGCTGTTCGGTGGGCAGGTCGAAAACGGGCCGGAGGGCTTCGTCCACGCCGTCAAGGGTTCCGGCGTGGACGCGGGCGAGAGCGAGGTCGGTGTGTGCGCCGGCCTGGTCGCCGAACGCCCAGTCCTCGAGGTCTGCTTGGCGGTATGCGGCGACGGCTGCTTCGGCCTGCTGCTCGGCCTCTGGAGCGTCGGAGAGCCAGGCGGTGGCGTCGGCGGCGTAGTAGAGCTGGCGTGGTACGGGGAAGGTCATGATGCCGCCGAATTCGTCGAGGTCATCGGCGGTCGCCGCGTCGCGTGCTCGTTCGGCCTGCGTGAGGGACTCCCGTACGGTCGCCACGTCACCCAGTGCGGCGCCGGCGCGGGCGTGGAGGCAGGACAGCCATACGACGCTGGTGCCGGTGACGCCTTGCGCCTGGGAGGTGCCGAGGGCGGCGTACTTGGACGCTTCCTGGTGCCGGCCGTCCCAGTAGGCGATCAGGGATTGCGGGCCGCGGACCCAGGCTCGCATGGCGTGGTGGTCGGCGTTGTCCGCACATACGTAGGCGGTACGGGCCTGCATCATCGCCGAGCGCGGGTCGCCGAGGTCGTGGCTGGCCTTCGCCAGCATTCCGGAGGTGACGGCGGAGAGCAGATACAGCTCGCGGGCCTGGGTGGGGCGGACACGGCCGTGTTCGAGGAAGTGGAAGGAGAGGTCCTGTACCTCGACAAGGTCGCCGAGGAGGGTGGCCAGCGGCAGTCGCGGATAGGCGACGGAGAGCCGTCGCACCTCCTGCTGGAGCTCATCGAGGGTCTCGGGACCTATGCTGCTGCCTTCTGCCATCGCACTGAAGCGGAATGCACGACGAGCCGCCATGGCGACCTGCCTCTCTAACATGTCCCGGCCGGCGCTGTCGCGTGAACCGGGGCGGCTGGTGAACTCGACGCCGTCGAAGCCTCGTTCCTCGCTGGTGAGTTCCAGGGAGGGCGAAGACGGCTGCGTCGGCATGACGAGCCCGAGCCGGGGGCTGGCATCGGGGGCCGCGCCACTGTCGTCGGCCGGGCTGAGCAGAGCATCGACGGGGTATCGGAACATCGCCTCCAGCACCCGGCACAGGGCCGGGTAGAGGCGGGTCTTCACCTCGCCGCCGTACCACCGCTCGAACTGCCTCTTGGAGACCGTCAAGCCAACCAGTGCCGGATCCCTCTCCTGTTCGGCGAGTTCATTGGCCGTGCGCTCGAAGTGGAGCTTGAAGGTCTCGAACACCTGCCAGTGGCGGCTGGTCACCAACACCCTTAGCAACGTGGGCGTTTGAGCCATCTATCCCCCCGATGGGTTCCGGTCGGCTCGTCGGTTCGACCGTAGTCCCGCAAGGCCGTCATCCGGCGCGAAAGGTGCCTTGCGCAAGGAGATGACGGTGAAGACGACGGCATCGTGACGGTACCCATGTCACCCGCCGCCTCAAGCGCGCATCAGACGTCGGCACCCGCGTCGTGGTGATGCGTGCTGCTTCACCGCCAGGCTCGGTGCCCGCCCTGGACATGAGCGATGAGGTGGTGATCCACCGTGCCAGCAGCAGGAGACAACAGACGCAGCAGGAGATCGATTCCCGTACGGAGGCACACAGCACGGAGGCCAGCGTGAGCGGAACCGATGTGCACCCGTGCCGGGAGCGGACCTTCCCTCACCACGGCTCATCCGTAGGTGAGGCACGGAAGTTCGCCGTCGAAGCCCTCTCCTCGTGGGGAGTGCGCCACCGGCTGGATGACGTGTGCCTGTGTCTGTCGGAAGTTGCCACCAACGCGCTCGTGCATGCGGCGCCACCCAGCTCAGGATTTCAGGCGCGGCTGAGCATCGATGCCGCCGGGATACGACTGGAAGTCCATGACCAAGGCGCCGGCCGGCCCCATCGACGGAACCCGAGTCCCGATGATCCGCGCGGCCGTGGCCTTCTCCTGGTCGAGGAGCTCTCCGATGCATGGGGAGTGGCCGACCACCAGATCGGCAAGACGGTCTGGCTGACCTTCAAGATCGCCACCGGGGGCCCGCGCGTCCCAGAGCCCCCGGTCCTGACGGGACCGCCCCTCTGAATGGCTTCGCCGATCCGCAGCACCTGCACAGCCGGACGTCTCGCAGGACAGGCCGAGCACGAACTTCCCTCCCAGAAAGAGAAAATCATGCCCCAAACCCGACAGCCATTACGACCAGGCCACATCGTCATTCTCGGTGCCGGCCCCTGCGGACTGGCCTGTGCGGACGAACTCGACCGGCTCGGCCACCGCAACTGGACCGTGCTGGAGGTAGCCCCCACCGTCGGAGGACTGGCGTCATCGGTGGTGGACCGGGCGGGCTTCACCTGGGACCTCGGCGGCCATGTGGTCTTCTCCCACCTCGGCGAATTCGACCGGCTGCTGGACGAACTCTTCGCCCCTCACGAACTGCTGCACCACGACCGGTCCTCGTACATCCGATTCCGCGACCGCTGGGTGCCCTACCCCTTCCAGCAGCATCTCCACTGCCTGCCGCGCGCCGACGCCGAGGAGTGCCTGCGAACGCTGACCCACGCCTGCCAGCAGCGTGAACAGAGCCTGCCGGACGGTGCGGACTTCGCGATTCCTCCCCGGGGGCGGCCAACACCCCGGCGAAAACCTCAGCCACGCCGTCCGCCGCGAAGTCGACGAGGAAACCGGCCTGACCGTCACCGTCGACCGGCTGCTGTGGCTGCGCGAATACATCGGCGCCAACCACGACCATCCTGTGCAGGAAGCCAAGACCCATCGCATCGAAGCGATCTTCCTGTGCACCCCCACCAGCGACCCTCACCAACTCGGCGGCCACAACCAAGACGACGTGCAGACCGGCCTGGAATGGGTGCCGCTGCACAAAGTCCCGGACCTCAACCTGCTGCCGCACACCATCCGGCAGCCCGTCGCCGACCTCTCAAAGACCCCCACGGCTCCCGATGCCTACCTCGGCGATGTCGCCTGACGCCTCCATTCACGGCATAGACGGCCGCGTACCGCCCGGCGCCCGCGAAATCACCACCGGCCAGGCCAACCGCGTCTGGTCGGTGGACGCACCCACCCCGTACATCCTCAAGCAGTACGGTGACCCCGCCCGCGCCGCCAACGAAGCCGCCGCACTCCGCCTACTCGCCGAGCACGGAGTAACCGGACCCCAGCTGCTCGCTGCCGAGGCGGAGGCCACACCGTCGTGGACCGCCCAGTCCCTGGTCATCGCACAGCCCAAGCCGTACGCCTCGGCCTCGACGACCCCACACCCGTCCTCGCCATCGCCGAAGAGTCCGATCCCGCCGCCGAAGGACGGCTCCACCTCTACTGGCACATCCACCTACTCGCCGATGCCACGCTGAGCACCGACCCAGCCGTATGAGAGCGAGCCGCAGCGAGGCTGCCGAAGACCGCCTGAAAGCGGCGCCATCAAAATGGCTACGCGTGAGCCGCGTTGGAGATTGCCGTGCGCGGCAAGGTACCCGCGTGCGGCGGCAAGGCCGGCCTGCCCGGCGGCTTCATGCGGTGAAGGCTGGGCCCAGAGCATGGCTAGAGGACAGCCGTTCCAAGGTAGATTGCCGTAGCGCGCTGTACGACTTCATGGGCGCGTTCATCCGCACCCGTCGCTGGCCCAAGTCTCCTGGGGCGAGTGGGTGGATCGCCCGGCAGGAACCGGACCCTCGGCGGCCGTCTGGATGAGGTCCCTGAATTTCTTGCGCGTATTGGCCTCAGTCCCGAAGTTCGAGCGTGCAGCACTTCACGCTGCCACCGGCCTTGAGCAGTTCGGTCAGGTCCACGCCGATCGGCTCGAAGCCTCGCCCAGCGAGTTGCCGTGCGAGTCCCGTGGCTGTCGTCGGCAGCAGCACATGCCGGCCATCAGAGAGCATGTTCAGGCCGAAGACCGCCGCGTCTTCGTCGGTGGCGACGATCGCGTCTGGGAACATCGCGCGCAGCACTGCCTGGCTCCCCTCGGAGAATGCCTTCGGGTAGTACGCCACTTCGTCCGCAGACAGCACCGACAGCACAGTGTCCAGGTGGTAGTACGACGGGTTCACGAGCTGGAGGCTGGTGACCGGCAGCCCGAAAAACTCCTGCGCCTCGAAGTGCGAGCGCTGGTCGGTGCGGAAGCCCGTACCGGCCAGCAACCTGCCGCCAACGACCAGGTAGTCACCCTCGCCCTCGTTGATGTACTCGGGCCAGTAAAGCTCCTCGTAGCCCTGCCGCTGGAACCATTCCAAATAGGCAGGGCCCTCCGCAGTACGCTCGACGTGGCGAAAGCGGGCGCCAAGCACCTTGCCGTCGATGACGGTCGCGCCGTTGGCGGCAAAGACCATGTCGGGTAACCCGAGGACCGGGTCTATCTCCAGCACGGTGTGGCCAAGCTCCTTGTACAAGGCGCGCAGCCCCTCCCACTGCCGGAGTGCGAGCCTGCCGTCCACAGGCTTGCCCGGGTGCATCCACGGGTTGATGGAGTAGGTGACATCGAAGTGGCGCGGGGGGCACATCAGGAATCGGCGTGGGGTTGCCGTGCGGGTCCTGGGGGGTATGGCGGACTGGTTCGCAGTCATGTGCGCTGCTCTCCTGACTAGAGGAAGCGGGGGGAATGTCGTCATTGCCACCGGCTCTGACGGGCAGGTGCGGAAGCCGACGAGGCTGCCGTCCGGGCTGTTCCAGTCGAGAAGCCATCATCCGGACAGCGCATCCGGTCCCGTGAGGCCGGGTTCGCGTAGTCTTCTGAGCGTTGTGCCCTCAGGGGCAGCGTCCGCGTCCACCAGCGGTGTCGGCACCATCACCGCCGACGGCCAGCTCGGCACCGACCGGCGATCAGGGAAGCTCGCTCATGAGCTCGGCTGTCTCACGGTGGCGGCCACACTCCCGCCGGGCGAAGGCATCCCGCACACGGTCACGAATATCGGGCTCCTGCTCCTGGCTGAGCTTGAACATCCCCTCACCCTTGGACACCGTGATCCTGAACGCCCCCACACCGGACACAATTTTGCGGAAGTAGTCCACGGATTCGGACATGTCCCAACCAGTTCCGAGTTCTTCCTCATAAGCTCTTACCGTGGATTTCACTACGCCCAGTGTCTCTTCGAGTGAATCAATTTTCTCTACGACACCATGCACATGCACTGCTGTGAAGTTCCAGGTAGGAGCAGCCGGCGTCTTGTCGTAAATCGTCGGAGAGACGTAAGCGTGAGGGCCAGTGAACGCAAGCAGCACGACATCACCTGTTTCAAGCGCCGCCCAATGAGGATTCTTCCTGTTCATATGCCCAAGGAGTTTTATCCCTGACATATCGACCGCGCATTCGTGGACTGTCTGCGGGTCCTCAATAACGGGCAGATGCGTCGCAAACGGCCTGTCACTCACATTGCCATTACTTACGAGTAGCGCCAAAGGATTACGGCGAACCAGGTCGATCATCCACGAACAATTTGGTTCTCGGTATATATCAGGGACGAACATAAGGAATGCAACCTTTCGACTCTCAGTCCTACAACCCCGGAGCTGTCCGGCGGCGCGAGCGCTAACCTGCCGTTCCCGTCAGGCCCTCACTCCCGGCTGCTCTTCCAAATCATCCAGAGCCCGACTGGCCTCGTTGTCAAGTGTCGCCCACACCCATTTTTCGAATTCGATTCCCGCATGCAGTGCGGCCTTACGCCAACTCTCAATCCGATGACTTGGCACCACCAGCCGACGGGTCACGGCGGGACGCGGTTGGCCACCGGAGCCACCATCGCTGGCGTCACGGATGGAGTTCCGGAGTTGCTTGGTGGTCCACTTCATTTCTTCGGCACGGTCGAGCCACCATTCCTGCTCGTCGACCGTAAGCGAAGCAACCTCAGCATGATGCTGGAAACTCAACTTGGCCCGCCGCCGACTGAGTACGAACCGACGTGCAACCCAGGCATAATTGCGCAACGTCTGGTACTTAAGGCCAGCGGCACGAATGCCACGTTGATACCGGTCGACGTAGTGGTCCTTCCCGTATACGAGCCAGTCGCCGAGCCACCACGAGGACGAGTCCAGGACCCCCGAGAGCCGACATCCGGCCTGCTCCCAGTCCTCGAAGCTCAAGTCGGGCGGCATCTGCAGACCCACTCGCGTCGTCAGCACCTTTGTATTCCACGCTGCCTCGCCACCCGACCTTTGACGGCCGGGCCCTAGTACAGGACTGGGGCGCTGCACATCTCTCGACGGGTGCACGTCGCTGCTCGCATTCATCACGCCTCCACACTGAAAGAAGAATCGCGCGGACGAATTTCCCTAGCTCTTTGAGCGGGCGCGCATATGCGAAATTGCGACTTGCGCAAGGCGTCGAACACCTCAGCGGCCATCGCGTTCAGCGGCAACACTGAGACATAAAGATTGACAAAGTCGAGCGCACAGCAGCATAGCAATAGACATCACTGACTCGCCGCGTTAACGACAGTGCCCCGTCCATCGTTGACCGATGCGCGCCCCATCGATTCGAGTAGAACCCAACAGGCACTGCAACGGCAAGGAAGAAAGCGTCCGGCACTGCAACTTGCAAATGTTAGCTACTTTAAGCATTCACCTGATTTCGGAGTGCAATGTTGCTCCAGATCTCGCCAATTGCCACGATGCGCCACTTCTCGTCGTTAATAACTCATCAAGATGCCGAGACGTTGATCGGAAGCGGGATACCCTGCCCGCCGACCGCAATCACAGGGGAAACACGGGGAAACATGTCGTTCAGCGCAGCTGACTGGATAGATTCAGCCAATGAGTCAGCGACCTCAGAAGCCGAGGCAGCCTCGCTCGGAAATTTCACCTCGCAGATTTTCAGACATCTAACGAGAGTCGACCAGCACAGATTGGCCAAAATGTACCTGGCCGCCCTCCTCGCCACTCCTGGCAAGAAGTCCATTCGCCGATTAGCCGATACTGTCTCGGCCTCGCCGGCCACCGCGCAGTCGATGCGCCAGTTCGTGAATCTCAGCCCGTGGGACTGGAACCCGGTCCTGCGCGAGCTCACCACATGGGCCGAAAGACACGGTTCAGTCCCCGCATGGACGATCGGCCGCGCGCTGCTGCCCAAGCGCGGCGAGCAGACCGTCGGCGTACACCGCTACTTCGACCCGGTCTCCGGCCGCACCCTCAATTGTCAAGTGGGGCTTGGCCTGTTCTTGCGCGTCGGCACGACACACGTGCCCGTTGAATGGCGATTGCTCCTGCCCCAACCCTGGGCCGACAACCGCCAGTTACGGCAACGCGCGCGCATTCCGGACACCGAGTACTACCGCCCGCTGTGGGCACATGCCCTCAGCCTGGTGGACGCGCTGGCCGAGCGCACCGCTCCCGCTCCCCTCGTGGCCGACATGAGGGACGACCCCCACGTTCGGCCGCTGATCCGCGCGCTCGCCCAACGCGGCCACCACCTAGTCATCGCGGTACCACAGCACCTCGAGATACTTCCCGGCGAACGCGGCCTGAGCGACTCTCCGCCCCTAAGCGCCCGGGCCTATCTCTCCTCCGGGACCACCCGGGACGTCATCACGCGGGGCGTGGATGCAGGGCGGCGCGTCCGTATCGTCTGCGCGCCGGCCCGCCTGCCGGATGCCACCGGTCTCCCCGTTGACCCGACGTACCAACTCTTCGCCGAGTGCGGCCCGGACAACCGCCCTGGCTCGGTATGGATCACCACGTTCCCCGAGCGGTCCCTGGCTCAGGCAACCTCGCTCAGAGCTCTGGCAGATGAGACAGCCTCGACGGTCTCTCTCATGGAACGCTCCGTCGGCCTCCTCGACTTCGAAGGCCGTTCCTTCCCGGGCTGGCACCACCACATGACCCTGGCGTCCGCCGCCTATGCCTACCATCGCCTAGGCAGGCATGCGGCAGCACCCGGTCTCCAGGCCCTCGCTTAGCGGGGCACGCGATGTGTGCCGGGCGGGCACCGCATGTAAAACCACCCGCCCGGCACCCAGTGTGCGACTACAGCTCCAGAGGCGATTGTTCGCACTGGGGTGGCCAGGGTGGTTTACCAAAAAGCATGGACCAAGGCGATCGGTCAGACGGCAGTCGGCCACCGAGGAAGGGCCTACGCTCCCACTGTGACGGTCTCCCGGCGCGGGCGGGGGCGTACACCACGGCCACGGTGCTGTGTCCAATCGAGTAGTGACAGCAGGGGGCCGGTAAGGGCGGTGGTGACGAGTGCCATCACCACCAGCGCCAGGAACATCGGTGCTGTCACGATCCCAGCGCTGTAGCCGACTTGAAGGGCGATCAGCTCGGTGAGCCCGCGAGTGTTCAGGAGGATGCCGACGCGCGCAGCCGTTACGGGGGACTCCCCTCCCAGGCGCGCTCCGAGATAGCCGCCGCCGATCTTGCCAATGATGCCCAGCACCGTGCTCAGGACCAGCAGCGCCCAGGGCGCCGAGCCGAGCGCGGTGGTGAGCACGGTGATCCCCGTGACCACGAAGAACACCGGCACGAACAGTCGGCCGACCCGGGTCACACGGGACACCACCGCGGACCCGTCCGGCGACGTGCCGGCGGGTATCGCGAGGCCGAAGAGCGCGGCACCGAAGATCATCGACAGGCCGAGCCACTCCGTCGTTAGCGCCGCCGCGATCGCGGCGGCGCCGACCGCCACGGCCGCCAGGCGCGGGAAACGGACCATCGCCACGCGGGCGAACTCGGTGCGCAGCACACCCCTGATAAGCAGCACCACGACCAGCGCCGCGGCCATGACCGCCAGCACCCGCAGCGAACCGACCGCGCTGCCCGCGCCCAGCCCGATCACGATGGACAGCAGCACCCAGCCCACGGCGTCCAGGATGATGGCGCCGGTGAGGGCCAGCCGCCCCGCAGGGGAGGCCGTCAGGCCACGGTCCTCCATGATGCGCGCCAGCACCGGCACCGCGGTGATCGACAGCGCGACTGCGATGAACAGCACGAACGCGGGCAGCGGCGACGTGCCGCGCAGCGTCGGATCGTCGATGAGCAGCACCCACCCAGCAAGCAGACTCCCCGCCAGCAGCGAGGGCACCAGCGCGCCGAACACGATCCAGGACACCGTACGACGGCCGAACCCCAGTGGCCCGGCACGCAGTTCGTGTGTGAGCCCCACCAGGATCAGCGCCAGCCCGCCCTCGCCCAGCAATTTCAGCGCGCCCCTTATATCGTCAGGTAGCAGCAGACCGAACGCGTCCGCCCCAGCCAGTGCGTGCAGGGCGGGCCCGGCGAGCAGGCCCCCGGTGATCTCGCCGATCACCTCCGGCTGGCGCAGACACCGGGCCAGGGCGCGGCCGAGCCAGGCCAACACGAGAACGGCCACCAGGCACACGGCCACATGGGACAGGAACAGGGCGGCCTCGCCCACACTCATCAACAACGTCCCTTTCTGCGCTCAAGATGGCGGAAGCAACTTGGGTAGACGCCAGCCCGGTCCTGGCCCGCGTCATGGGCCCAGGGCGGTGATGCCACGCCAGCGTCCTGTGGATATACGGGCGTTGACCGCCATCGCCTGGTGCGGTCGCCGCGTCCGGTCCCAGTCAGGCGGTCCGGTCAGGGCGTACCGGGCCGGTGCTGCGCCATGAAGTCCGCCGCGACGCGCAGCAGCGCGTCCTCGGCGCTGAACAGCGAGATGTGGTCCCCGTGCGCCTCCACCCGAAGCTCACCGTTCGGCAGGCCCGCGGCCACCCGTTCCGAACCGGCCGGGTGGGCGATGTCGTCGTCCCGGCTGGTGACCACCAGCGCGGGCTGCTTCACCCTGGCGAGATACGGTCCGACATCGGTGCTGGTGATCCCGGTGTTGAGGCGGCAGTACCGGTAGAGGAGTTCCGGGCTCGCGTACGGATACAGCACGAGATGGGCCACGTCGGCGGGGGTGCTGGTGAGCATGGCCTGGCAGAAGGCGGCGTGCACCGCCCGCGCGGCGGCGCGGCTGCGGGCGGCGGAGGTCATCAGCTCGATCAGCCCTTCCTGGTGCTTGGTCTTCGCGCCGCCGTCGGTGAATTCATACGCTCCGTGCCACAGGCTCAGCGAGGAGATCCTCCCTGGCTGGTCGGCCGCCGCCGCCAGTGCGATCACCGCGCCACCACACAGGCCGACCACATGGGCGCTGGTCACGCCGTAGTGATCCATCACCGCGAACAGGTCGGCTGCCTGCGCCCCGATGTCGACGCCGTAGTCGCCGTCGTGGTCGGCCGCGCCGAACAGCCCCCGGCTCTCCCAGGTCAGCACACGGCGGTCGCGGGCGAGGAAGCGGACCCAGGATTCCGACAACGCGGCCGGCATGCCGCAGGCGGGTACGAGGACAACGGTCTCGGCGCCCTGGCCCGCGGCGTAGACGTGCAGTGGCACCCCGTCGATGGAGGTGATGGCCTCCTTGTGGGAGAACTCCTCGAAGCTGTCCGACAGGGTCGGGGCGAGCACCTGGTCCACCTCGCCGAGGCGGTCCACTGGCACCGCCGGGGCGGAGCGCATCCACTCCGCGAGCGCCAACCGCTTGCTGACCACGCGCTCGAACAGCTGGAGGTCGTCGAACGCCGTGTCGCGGACGAGTGTCAGCCCCGCGACCCCGGCACGACGGGCGACCCGATCCAGCAGTCCGCGCAGCGCCCGCCACTCCCCGGCCGACAAGTCGGCCGGGGAGACCGTGGCATCGCGGGCGGCCGTAACGACCCGGACTGGTGCAGCCAAGCCCTCGACGAGGGGCTTCACCGACAGTACGGACTCCGCGAGCCGCGCGATGGCCCTTCTCGTGTCGCGTCCCAGCATTCGACGACCTCCTCTTGCCTACCCTTATGTCAACAAAGTCACCGGACGGGGAACTTGTGACCCCTCGTGGTCGTGGTCACCTTCCGGTTGTGCGTGTAGGTGTCTTCGCCCGACACGAGCACCGCGCCGTACTCGCTCAAGCTCACTCGGCCGCCGTACTCGTCGACGTCGTCGGTGTCCGGGTAGACCGCCACCGAGGTCGGTACGTACCGGCCGGCGAAGCCCAGCCGCATTTCCTTGTCCATCGCGGAGTGCGGCTTGGAGGCGTGCATCATCGTGGACCAGAACATGACTGCCTCACCCGGCTTCATGACCATGGACACCGCCCGGTCTTCATCGGGCCGCCAGTTGGGGTCCTTTTGCAGTTCGCGATAGTCGTAGCCGTAGAAGCCGCGCGAGACGCCGTCCTTTGCCTGGTCGTTGATCTTGTCCGGCTGGTAGTGCATCTTCTTTGTCTCGTCGTAGAACATGGTGCGCTGCGTCCCGGGTATGAACTGCAGGCAGCCCGTCTCCTCGGAGGCTTCGGAAAACGCCGTCCACACCGTGATCGTGCCGCCGAATTCCTTCTCGGACTCCGGCCATACGATCTGCGGCTTGCCCGAGGCGAAGGCGAAGGTGTCGGCCTGGTGCCAGTCCGTTCCCTCATCTCCGGGGTATTTCGGGAAGAACTCCGAGCGCCAGCACAGCGCGTTCGGCCCGAGGACCGCCGTCACCCGGTCCACGATCTCCGGCCGGCAGATGTGGTCGGCCAGGAACGTGGAATCCAGATGGCGGTCGTAGTTGGCAATGTTGGTGTTTCCGGCCTGCGCGTCGTCCTCTTCGTAGACGGCTTTGCTCCGGTCCATCAGCTGGAGCCGCTCGCGTCGCCAGAGCCGCTTCATCTCCTCGACTTCGTATACCTTGAACGGTCCCAGGTAGCCGAGCTGGTGGAACCGGGCGACTTCTTCGGGGGTGGGGGTGAAGCTCTGCTGCACCGTGTTCGTCATCGTCAGTCCCTTACCGTGAGCAGCTCTTGGCTTGTGATCTGCGCCTCTACAAGCGCCGACAATGAGTCGATGCTCGCTTCCTCCAGCGCCGTGACATCAACAGTGATTCCATACTTCTCGTTCACCTGGGCCACGATCCGGATAAACGCCAGCGAGGTGGCGCCCTGGTCGAACAGGTCGACGGCCGAATCGACCGCCTCCCTTTCCAGTACAGTCCGGACGATGACGCCGATCGACTTCCGGATGCCGGAGGCGGATTCGCCGGTCCTGGGCAGTGCGGTCATGTTGTCGACTCCCGTTGTGCGACGGAGTTACTTTCCCAGCACATCACGATTCACCTTTCCTTGTAGCGTCATTGGAATCTGCGCCACAATTTTGTATGCGGAAGGCCGAAGATGCCGCGGCAACGATGTTCGCGCATGCTTCTCTGCCGCAGCGACAAGGAGGGAAGTGCTCCGCTCACTGAGATTCGAGGTGTGAGCGGGCAACAGATAGGCGATCAGCCGGATATCACCATCCCCGAAGTCCCGGGACGTGACAACAGCTCCCGCGATATCCGGTACGTGTGAGAGGGATTCTTCTATCTCACCGGGCTCAATCCGGTATCCACGGACCTTCAGTTGGCTGTCCATCCGCCCGAGGTAGACCAGTTCGCCGTCGGGCCGCCGCATGGCCCGGTCGCCGGATCGGTAGATCCGCTCCTCGCCGAGTTCCGCCGCGGGGGACACGAAGCGCTCGGCGGTGAGCTCCGGTCGGTTCAAGTAACCGCGAGCCAGCCCGGCCCCGGCGATGTACATCTCGCCGGGCACTCCGTCCGGCACCAACCGCCCGTCGCCGTCCACAACATAGACCCGCAGATCGGGCAGGGGCACACCGATGGGGCTCTCGCCACCCTCGCCCAGGTCCGCGGCGGCAATCCTCCGATAGGTGCAGTGCACCGTGGTCTCGGTGATCCCGTACATGTTGACCAGGGCCGGCCGTCTATCCCCATGCCGCTCGATCCACGGGGCCAGCATTCGCAGGTCCAGCCGTTCCCCGCCGAAGATCACCAGCCGCAGGGCCAGACTGGACGTGCTGTTCTCGCCCGAGGGCAGGACGGTGAGCAGTTGGTGGAACGCTGAGGGCGTCTGGTTCAGGACGGTCACCCGCTCGGAGCGCAGCAACGAGACCAGCTGCGCGGGCGAGCGCGAGACCGTCTCGGGCGCCAGAACCAGCCGTCCGCCGTACAAGAGCGCGCCCCAGATTTCCCACACCGAGAAGTCGAAGCTGATGGAGTGGAAGAGCGTCCAGGTATCGCGGTGGTCGAACGCGAACCAGGGCTGGGTCTGTTCGAAGAGCCGTACCGCGTTGCGGTGTTCGACGGCGACACCTTTGGGTGCTCCGGTCGAACCGGATGTGTAGATGACGTAGGCGAGATCGTGCCCGGCCGCCTCCGTCCGCTTCCCGCCGCATTCCGGCGCGGCGGCGCCGGCTTCGCCGGTGACGCGGTCCCCTTCGATCCATACGATCGCCGGATGGCGCCCGGTCATCAACTCCGCGGTGTCCGCCGCGGCCACCACGATCGGTGCCGCGCAGTCGGCCAAGAGGTAGTCGATGCGTTCCGGCGGATAGCTGGGATCGATGGGCACATAGGCGCCGCCCGCTTTCAGAATGCCGAGCATTCCGGCGATGGCCTCTGGACTTCGACGCGCGCACAGCGCGACAAGGACATTGGGCCGTACGCCCAGCTCAGTGAGCCGAGCGGCCAGGAGGTCGCTTCGCTCATCGAGCTCCCGGTAGGAAATCGGCCCGTTTCCCGTGGACAGCGCGATCCGTTCCGGAGCCGCGCGAGCGCGTTCCTGGAAGATGCTGTGCAGACAACTGCCCGGCAACATCACGGATTCCCTTCAAAGTTGATGGGTGACAGTGGGAGGTGATGCGTCGCGGCGGCACGTGACCGGATCCCTTCACCGGCGCGCTCCCGCTCACGGCCGTCCTGTCGCCAGGACATCTACTCCCGAACGCAGCAACTCCGGGTGACTACCTGCCGTTTGACCAGTGCGGCGCGCCCGGCAGGTGCGCGGCGAGTGCCGCAGTCACGTCGGCTTCGCCGTCGAAGAGGTAGAAGTGGCCGCCCTGCAGCACGATCACGTCGAAGCGGCTGTTGGCGAACGCAGACCACGCCTCCAGGCCACTGCGGTCGACCTCGGGGTCGGCGTTACCGCTGAGGGCAACCAACGGCGCTTTCACCGGGAGCGGGTCATGGCGTTCGTATCGCTCGCTCAGCCGGTAGTCGGCACGGATCATCGGCAGCAGCACTTTGACGAGCTCCGGCTGTGCGAGCAGATCGGCAAGAGACGCATTGACCCGTTTGAGGTCCGCAATCAGCTCGGTGTCGCTCAGCTCGTGGATCCGTCCCCGCCTTTTGCGGTGGGGCGGGGCAGCCCCGGAGACCGCGAGGAGATCGATCACCTGGCCGTGGCGGCGCTCCAGTTCGGCCGCCACCTCGTAGGCAATGTAGGCGCCCATGCTGTGACCGAAGAGCATCAGCGGTTCACCGATCCACGGCTCCAGCACCTCCACGATCCGCTCAACCATCGTCCCCATGTCGTCCACGAGCGGTTCAACGAAGCGGTCCTGCCGTCCGGGGTACTGCACGGCATACACGGCAACGTCGGACGACAGCCGCGCGCCCCAGGAACGGAACTCATGGGCCGTTCCTCCCGCGTGCGGCAGGCACACCAGCCGTAACCGTGGCTGCTGTACGGGGGTGTTGCACAGGCGCAACCAGCGTTCGGGCGAAGTCGGATTCGCAGTTCTCAAGGGACTCTCTCCCGTCATCCGAAGAGCTCGTCGACGGTGTCCATGTCCAGGGACACAGGCGTGAGCCGATAGCCGGCGGGCGGTTCGACGCCCATGAGGTGACGGACCAGGAAGTCCCATCGACGCCGGTTGAGGTAGTGGTCATAGCCGACGTAGACATGGTCCGCGCCGGGAATGACGAGCAGTTCGAAGTCCTTGTCCGCCGCGATGAGGCGTTCGGCCAGGCGCAGGGTCAGCTGCGGCGAAACGCTGTCATCCAGACCCCCGTGCACCAGCAGCAGCTTGCCCATGAGCCGGTCCGCGATGTCCACATTGGACGCCTCGGCGTAGGCCGCCGCGTCGAACGGGCCGTTGTACGCCTCCGCCACACCGAGCTCGGCGTAGCGGATGTCGTGCATGCCGCCTTCGGCGACCCCGGCCTTGAACACATCGGGGTAGTCCAGCATCGCCCGCACGGTGGCAAATCCGCCGGCGGAGGTGCCGAATGCCCCGACGCGGTCAAGGTCCATCCACGGGCGAGTTAGGGCCAGTTCACGCAACGCCGCCACATGGTCGGCCAGTCCCACGGCGTCGGCGATCCGGCCGTAGGAGGCATCGTGGAATGCCTTGTCACGTCCGGGAGAACCCCTCCCATCGACGGCGATCACAACGAACCCGAGGGCAGCGAGGACCTCTGCGTCATAGCCGTAGAAGCCTGGGTCGAAAGACGGGCTGACACGGTTCGCGTTCGGGAAGCAATAGGGATGGTCAAGCACGGGGTATCGCTTAGCCGGGTCGAAGCCATGGGGCCGGTAGAGCATGCCGTAGATGTCGGTTTCGCCGTCGGCCGCAGTGATACGGAACCGCTCCGGAGGGCTCCAGCCGGTCTCCACCAGTCCCGATATATCGGCCCGTTCCAGCTCGACCAGCACGCGGCCATCCCAGCCGCGCACGGTGGTGACCGGCTCGATGTCATTGGTGGACGCCGAGTCGATGAAGTACGCCGCACCCGGCGGCACGGTAACCTCATGATCGAGGTCGTCGTCGCTCACCCTGGCGAACCCAGAGCCGTCCAACCCCACCCGGCACACCGTTCGGCGATAGGGGTCCTCCTCGACCAGCCCCGACGCCAGGAAGTACACCATCCGCCGCTCTTCGTCGACGTGCAGGATCTGCCGCACCGCCCAGGACCCCGACGTCACCTGCGCCCGCAGCTCGCCGTCCTGTGTCCCGTATAGATAGAGGTGGCCCCAGCCGTCGCGCTGGGAGTACCACAGCACCTCCTGTCCCGCCGACAGCACCTCGACCATGGGTGCCTGCGCGAAGTACTGCCCCGGTTCCACCCGCGTCGGGCCCGACTCCGAGAGCACGGTGCGTACCTCGCCGGAATCCGGGTCCAGCCGCCGCAGGCTCAAGACCTTCGTGTCTCGCTGCTGGTCGAGGTAGTACACGGCCGAGCCGTCCTTGGCCCACCACGCCCACTGCCGGGCAATCGGCGACATCATCGACATCGCGACGGGCTCGGCCTGCGCGGGTACGGCCTTTCCGCTCGCGATGTCCAGCACCACCAACTCGGCCATCGGCAGCCGCTCGTCGCCGGGGAAGGCGAAGCGCTGGGTCAGCAACTGTGGCGCACCACCGTCCGGGGGCAGGGCCTGTACCAGATGGGTCCGGCGGACGCCGCGCTGGTCGCTGCGATGGGTGAGGACGCGGGTGGAGTCCGGCGACCATGCGAGAGCGGGCGGCAGATGCGGGATACCAATCTTCGGCAGCAGCGTGGAGTACATGTAGTAGTCCGGGTTGGCGCCGTAGTCGCGGTCGTGCGTGCCGTCGTCGGTCAGCGCCCAGTCCTTGGAACCGTCCAGCGACCGAGCCCGAAGGTCGTTTCCGTCGCGGAACACCGCGTGCCGGCCGTCTGGTGCGACGACCTCCAGCACATTGCGGGCCGGTGAACTCTCGGTCCTGGCAGAGGCGTAGTCGCCGAGTGCGCAGGTCCACCGCTCGCCGAACGCATGGAATGCGATGGCGTCGGCAGTCGGCTCGAACGCAGCGAACGGCAGCGCGACCGGGTCGACCTCTCGGCCGGATGCCGCAGCCAGCGCGCTAGCGAGCCGTTGGTGGTCGAACGCGGGGTGACGGGTGCCTTCGACCGGGTCGACGAGGATAAACCGCCGTCCTGCGGCAGAGTCGACCGTGTACCAAAAGCGCGCCCCGCCGTCGATCCACCTCGGCCGGATCTTCCCACCGAGGACGAGCTTGCTTCGGTTGTGCCGCAGCAACTGCTCCGCCGTCCGATAGGCATGGGGGTCGAGTCTGGTCGGGTGCATCGTGCTCTCCTCGGGCGATCAGCCGACGATGACCGGGAGCCTGGTCACGCCGTTGAGATTGGGGCTGGTCATGAACGTGGGCGGGTCCTGCGGGTCGCAGCGCAGCTGGGGGAAGCGGTCGAAGAGCGCGTTCATCGCGACCCTGCTCTCCCGCCTGGCCAGGGCCGCGCCGATGCAGAAGTGGACGCCTCGGCCGAAGGAGAGGTGCGGGTTGGGCTCGCGAGCCGGATCGAAGGTGTATGGGTCAGTGAAGACCTGCTCATCGCGGTTGGCCGTGGGGATCCACACTGCCACCATCTGGTCGGGCCCGATGGTGGCGCCGCCCAGTTCGGTCTCGGTGTTGGTCACCCGCACCATCGATGCGATCGGCGCGAAGTAGCGCAGCGACTCCTCAAGCAAGGTAGGAACCAGGGCGCGGTCCGTGCGCACCGCCCGGTCGACTTCCGGGTAGGCGTCCAGGCACAGCACGGTGCTGCCGATAAGCAGGGTGGTCGTGACGTGCCCGGCGACGAGCATGGCGTTGGCGAAGTTGGCGATCTCGTTCTCGGTCAACCGCTCCCCATCGACCTCGGCCTCCACTAGCCCGGTGACCAGATCGTTCCGTGGGTTGGTACGGCGCTCCTTCGCCAAGTCCCTCAGATAGTCGGTGAGATGGCGCGCCTGCTCCATAACAGTTTCGATCTCGCTGTCGAGGCCGTCGCGTTCGAGCAACGAGAACTCTGTGGTGCCGCTCAGCATCCTGTCCACCCACCCGTTGATCAGGGCGTGGTCGCTGGCCGGCACACCGAGCAGTTCGGTGATGACTGTGATCGGCAGGGGGTAAGCGAAATCGGCGACCAGGTCGAAACTCTGCTGTCCCTCGACCTTGGTCAGCAGGGTGTCCACGATGGCGTGGATACGGGGCTCCAGCGCATTGATCGCCCCGGGTGTGAAGGCGTGGCTGACGAGCTTGCGCAGCGCCGTGTGCCGCGGCGGATCCAGCTGGGTGATCGTGCCCTCGTCGAACTCACTCCGCTCGGGGATGAGGCGGCCGGTCTCGGAGGAGAAGAGCTGCGGATTGTTCAGTACATGCAGGGCCTCGGAATATCCATGGACGTTCCACAAGCCGGTTGTGTCGTCGTACGCGACTCGCTCGGGCACGAGGTCCTTGTCGCCGTACAGCCAGAAGAAGCGCTTTGCGTCTAAGTTCCATCGTTCGGCAAGTGCGGACATGCTTTCCCCTGTCGTCACCAATTCCGCTGCGCACGCAGCTGAATTCATTGAGCATTTCTTACGACGTCACCCCAGTAACGCTGGAGGCTAACGCTCAGGAATTCCGCCGGAGGAAGTCTCTCAAACCGTAGCTGCCCGTGTCGATATTCCAGCTATCCGAAGACAGCGTATCGGAAAAGGAGACCGCTGCCGGTCGTGGCTCGTCCGCGGCGTGGGCACACGGGAATCCAGCGAAAATGAGCGCGATGGGCCAGAATACGGCTAAGGCCGTCGAGTCCGTGAGGGTCTTCGCGCCAGACTCAGCTTCCGCCGTCCAGTCGGCGGGGCGCAAGGCATTCGCTACTCGGGGCGGATGTCCTGTCGGCGGGACAACCTTAGGGACACCGGAAATCCGGGGCGCCATGGCGACGTGACATGGCGCCAGTTCCGTCAGCCGGGCCCGATCTCCTCGGTGATCACCCCGCACGGGCATACCTCGATGGCTTGACGGACCGCCTCATGGAGGGCAGGTGACGGCGTGGGATCCAGCAGCAGCACCCGCCCGTCCTCGTCGTCCTGATCGAACACCTCAGGCGCCGTGATGACGCACATACCCGAACTGCAGCAGCGTGCCCGGTCCGTGCTGAGGCGCATCGGTTACGCCTCGTCCCAGGTGACCGGGAGCCGCTGCACACCGTAAACGCTGCCGGTGTAGACCTGCACGTCCTCTGGCCGAACCGCCAGGCGCAGGGTAGGAAACCGGGTCAGCAGCGCGGGGTAGGCGACACGCATTTCGACGCGGGCCAGCTGCTGGCCGAGGCACTGGTGGATGCCGTGGCCGAAGGCCATGTGCCCGATGGCGCGGCGCCGCAGGTCGAGGCAGTCAGGGTCGGCGAACCGTGCCGGGTCCCGGTTGGCGGCGTGCAGCGAGACGGTGACCGTGTCGCCCGCCTTGATCAGCTGCCCGCCCAACTCGACGTCTTCGAGCGCCGCCTTCGCCTCAGTGTGGATGACGGTGAGATAGCGCAGCAGTTCCTCGACGGCGCTGTCGGCGAGGTCCGGGTCGGCAGACAGGGCGGAGAACTGGTCGCGGTGGCTCAGCATGGCGAAGACGCCGAGCGCGATCATGTTCGCGGTGGTGTCCAGGCCCGCACCCAGCAGGACAGTTCCGATCGCCGCGAGTTCCTCGTCGGTAAGATCCGTCGTGGTCAGGTCGCTCAGCAGGTCATCGGCCGGCTTGGCACGCTTTGCGGCGACCAGCTCGTGCATGTACTCATCCATCGCGGTTACCGCGGCGTACACCTCGTCTTCCGTGGCATCGAGCGAGTTCATGATCCTCGCGTCACGCTGGAACGCATCGCTGTCCGCAGCGGGCACACCGAGCAGTTCGCAGATGGTCAGCGCGGGTATGGGGTATGCGTAGGCACTCACCAGATCGACCGACGGCCCCTGCTTCTCCATAGCGTCCAGGTGCTCGGCGGTGATCTGCTCGATGCGGGCAGTGAGCTGCTTCATCCGGCGAACGGTGAACTGACCGGTCAGCAGCTGCCGATAGCGGGTGTGCTCGGGCGGGTCCATCGCATGGAAGTGCCCCACCGGGGCGGGGGGCAAGACGATGTCCGCCCCGCCGGGAAAGGGGAAGTGAATGAGCTCCCGCCGCGTACTGAACCGTGTGTCGGCCAATACTTCGCGGGCGAGCGCATAACCGGTCACTAGCCAGCCCACATGCCCGTCAGAATAGGACATTCGACTGATCGGGTGTTGCTCGCGTAGCGGGGCGAGCTCTTCCGGCGGATCGAAGGGGCAGCCAGAGGGGCGCGTAAACGGTAACGGCGCTGCCTCGGGGAGGGTTTCGCTCACGTTGATTCCTTACTACCTAATGAATCGGGTCGGCACGGCGTTACGTGAATCTGCATTTGCCGTGTGCCGACTTGCTGACCGCGCTGATGCTATCGACACGGAGATCGTCATGTAAACGGTCCGCTATTCCTGATCCATATTCCCGATGCCGGGATAATCGAATGGGTCGGTCACCGTCGGGGTGCGGCGCAGGTCATCAGGATGGGATCTGAGCTGGCCGCTGGTGATTGGGTTCCAGCGTGGACAGCACGTGCGGGCAGCGCGTCGCAGCGTGTCCTGTCACCGGGACAACCGGGTGGGTGCCCGACCGGAGCGGAGCTCTGCAGCAATACGCCGGTAGGCCGCCCGCTCTTGGAGCGGACGGCTCACCGGCAACCGGTCGGTCAGGTCATCTGGGGATCGCGCTTGAACAGCCTCGCCGACCACAAGTAGCCGACCAGCGCGATACCGAGGCACCAGGCGATCGCGATGATCCAGTCGTTACCGATCGGCCGGCCCAGGAACAGACCGCGGAGCGTGTCGGCGATCGGCGTGAACGGCTGGTACTCGGTGAACCAACGCAGGCCCGAGGCCATCGATTCGGCCGGGACGAACGCGCTGGACAGGAAGGGCAGGAGCTGCAGAAGCATAGGGGTGTTGCTCGCGCTTTCGACGGTCTTGGCGGCCAAGCCGAATGCGACCGCGATCCAGGTGAGCGCGAAGCTGAGCAGCGCCACTAGGCCGAGCGCGGCGAGCCACCCGCCGATGCCTGCTGAGGGCCGGAACCCGGCGACCAGCGCAACCGCGAGCATGATGACGACGCTGACCAGCGCCTGAACCACACTTCCGACGACATGTCCGACGAGGACGGACGTGCGGGCGATCGCCATGGTGCGGAACCGATTGATGATCCCCTTGGTCATATCCATGGCCACCGAGACCGACGTCGACATGGCCGCCATGACCAGTGCCAGCAGAATGATCCCCGGCGAGAGGTAGTCCACGTAGTCAGTGCCCGCGTCCTTGCCGACAAGGCCCTTGCCCATCACGCCGCCGAAGGCGAAGACGAAGAGCAGGAACATCAGCGCCGGGATCACCACGGTGGCGAGCAGCATCGACGGATAGCGCGTGATGTGCCGCACGTTGCGGCGCACCATCGTCCACGAGTCGCTCATGGCGTACGACATCAAAGCCATCAGACCGTCTCCTTCTCTGCGTTCTCCGCTTCGTTCTCCGCCGCGGGGCGGCCAGTGAGGGTGAGGAAGACGTCGTCAAGGTCGGGAGTGTGGATGGAGAGGTTTTTCGCCACCACCGAGGCCGCGTCGAGCCGATCGAGCAGGCTGCGCATCTCCCCCAGGTCACCGTTGCTGGGCACCCGCAGCGTGAGCGCCTGGTCGTCGCGGGCGGACTCGCCCAGGACGCGGACGGCTGCGTCGAGTTCAGTGATGTCGCCGAACGTGAGAAGGATGTGGCTGCCGGGAACCAGGCTTTTGAGCTCGTCGGGTGTGCCCTGGGCGACCAGCTTGCCGTGGTCGAGCACCGCGATTCGGTCGGCGAGTTCGTCGGCCTCTTCGAGGTACTGCGTGGTCAGGAAGATGGTGATGCCCTCGTTGGCGACCAAGCCACGGATGATCTCCCACATGGTGTGCCGACTGCGGGGGTCAAGACCGGTAGTCGGCTCGTCGAGGAAGATGATGCGCGGGTTGCCGACCAGGGTCATCGCCAAGTCGAGCTTGCGGCGCATACCGCCGGAGTAGGTGCTGGCGACCTTCTTCCCGGCGTCTTCGAGGTCGAACTGCTTGAGGAGTTCGTTGGCGCGGCGTCGGCTCGCCCGACGGTCGAGATGGTGGAGGTCGCCCATCAAAAGAAGGTTTTCCTCCCCGGTGAGCATTTCATCCACCGCTGCGAACTGTCCGGTCACACCGATGGACCGGCGCACCGCATCGGGGTCTTTGGCCAGGTCGTGGCCGGCGACATGCACAGTCCCGGCGTCGGGCCGGATGAGCGTGGACAGAATCTGCACCATGGTGGTCTTGCCCGCGCCGTTCGGGCCTAGCAGCGACCAGATCCGCCCGGAGGGCACATCGAGGTCGATTCCGTTGAGAACAATTTTGTCACCGTACGACTTCCGTAAGCCGAGCGCGGTAATCGCCGGTGGAGGGGTGGTTACCAATTCTCTCTCCTTTCGCATTGCTGAGCTGGTGAAATATGCTCTTTGGGGCAGAAGCGTTGTGCTCTTCGCGGCCGGAGCTAGCGCAGCGGCGCGGTGGCGGGGCAGGCCCGTGGGTCGCTGGCGCCACATGGCGCCATCACGCAAGGCTTGGCGACGCTGTGGCGCCTTACTCGTGTGCTGACGGGCTGCGCTGTGGCGCGCGGCGGATGACGACGTCGCCGGAGCGGGTATGGGCGCGCACCTTGACCTTCTCCGCGAACTGCTCGGGACCATCTTGCTGGGCAAGGGAATTGCGTACGCTTCCGGTCCTGCTGCGCGCGTCGATCCAGGCGGCGGAGCCCTCTCGAATGCCGACGTCGAGCTGTCCCTCCGCGGTCATCAGCTCTGCCCGGCCGCGCGCCACCTCGCCGATCCGGATGCTGCCGCCGGAGGTCTGGGCGGTGACGTTCGCGTCAGCACGGTCGACGGCGATGTCTCCATTGGCCGTACCGATTTCCAGGTCCTGGGTGGCATAGCCGACCCAGATGTCGCCGTTACCGCTGTCGATCGCAGCGGTGCCGTCGATCTCGCCGATCCGCACCCGACCCGACGCCACGCTGACCGTGGCGTGCCCGCTTACGTGCTCGACCGTGAGCGGACCGTCCGCGCTGTCTGCGTGCAGCGCGCCGGTCCGGTCAAGCCGGACGTGGCCCGACGCGGTGTGAACGCGGCACTCGCCGAGCGAGCCCTCGGCGCGGATCTCCGCCTTCGCCGTCGTGGCCTCCAGGCTGGAGCCGGCCGGCAGCTCAATCGTCACATCGACCGAGCTCTCCGTCCCGATGATGCTCTTCAGCCCGCTCGGCTCCGGAGCGATGACCACCAGCCTGCCACCGGAAAAATCGACCTGGGTTTGCTCAGCCACCTTGGCATCGGATGCGCTGGCCTTGTTGCCGGGGTTGATCTGTACGGCGGTGTCGGCGCGGTCGCTGGCGACAATCCTCACCTGACCACTGGTGACACCGAGGACGACCGTGATGGGGTCGGGTGTCGGGAAGGTAGGCACTGTGTGGTCCCTCTCTGTGGATGGTTTGCTCTGCGGGGTGGCCGGCCAGGTTCAGCCGACCCAGCCGGTGAAGCGCTTGTCACGTCCGGCCGCGCGACGCGCCCGCCGGTGATTTTGGGTATCAGCCAGGGCCGCGGTGGTCACACCGACCAGGTAGGCGTTGACGGACAGCCCCTCCTCGGCAGCGGCCTCCTCGATGCGCTGCTTCAGCGGCTCCGGCGGCCGGAAGTTGATCCGGGATACGGGGCCTTCCAGACCGCTGGGGACCAGTGGCTGGCTCTCGGCCACAGGGCGACCCGGCGGCGCGGTGATGCCGTCGCCCGCGAACTCCTCATGGGCGTCGGGGAGCGTGACCACGAAATCCGGATCGCGCCCACGCAGCCGGACCTCCACTGAACCGGGCACCAGGTCCTGGGTGATCTCGTCCGCCGCGGCCGACAAAACCTCGAGCATGGTGAGCCGGGTCGCTGCCGCGACCGAGGCGACCAGCCGCTCGGCCAGGGCCGTGGCTTCATCCGACTTCGCAGCGGCCATGAGCTCGCTGCGGAGGTTGTCGATGTATGGCGTGAGGTCCATGGCGCCATCATGCGCTCGCCATGGCGCCATGTCAAGGCGCCATGGCGCCACGGCGAGAGGAGTGCCGTGGCGCCACTCGGCTCCGTCTGACCGTCAGGGCAGCAGCCGACGGCGAGCGGCGAG
Organism: Streptomyces natalensis ATCC 27448; assembly: GCF_000935125.1. Classification (GTDB taxonomy): domain Bacteria; phylum Actinomycetota; class Actinomycetes; order Streptomycetales; family Streptomycetaceae; genus Streptomyces; species Streptomyces natalensis. The sequence goes on from NZ_JRKI01000045.1 coordinate 205,018, forward strand.
CACCTTCCCGCTTGTCCTGGCGACAGGACGCTTGCGAGCGCCTTGGGCAGCCGATTGCAGACACTGCCAAATTGGCCGCGACGCCATTTCCCCTTGGCCGAGTCGAATAGCGGGTTGTGCGCTGGCTCGGCTGATAAGTAGTTTGGAGATTTCCCGCTGGTACGGGCGCCCTGCCCACCCGGCGTCACTATTGTCGAAATACGCGACCCTCGCCTTCCCTGCCGACGGGCCGGGTCCCTCAAAATCTGAGGTCGAATCCAGTGCCAAATTCACCAAGACATCCATTCGCCGCCAGGTTGCCGTCTCTGACCGGATTACGATTTATCGCGGCTCTGCTCGTATTCGCCTTCCACGCTACGTGGCGGAGCAACTACATCACTGGCTCTGCCGGGGAGGTACTGGGGAAAGTATTCGCCAATGCCGGTTCCTACGGGGTCACATTTTTCTTTGTCCTCAGTGGTTTTGTGCTGACCTGGTCGGCGCGGCCGAACGACACCGCGCCACGCGTCTGGCGACGCCGGTTCGTGAAGATATTTCCCAACCATCTCGTGACGTTCGCTATGGCCGCGGCACTGATGCTCATCACGGCACAGCACTTCGTCCATCTGGATACCTTCGCGGGTCTTTTCCTCGTGCAGGCATGGGTCCCCGACATGACGGTTCCGACCGCCATGAACCCCGTCAGTTGGTCGCTATCCTGTGAGCTGTTCTTCTACCTGTGCTTCCCGGCACTGCTGTGGGCACTGAACCGGGTGCCGGTGCGCGCGCTGTGGGCGCTGGCGGGGTCGCTGGCCGCGCTGACTGTGCTGGCGCCGGTAGCCGCGCAGCATCTGATCGGCGGCGTCCCCCTGCCGCCCATCGCGGATGGCTCACTCTCCTTCGAGCAGATCTGGTTCGTGTACTTCTTCCCGCCGGTCAGGGCACTCGAATTCGTCCTGGGCATGGTGACCGCGCGGCTGATGTGCGAAGGCGTCTGGCCACGGCTGGCCCTGCTGCCGGCACTGCTGATCGCCGTAGGCGGCTATGCGATCAACTCCAACGTCCCCTACCTGTACGGCACTGGCGGCATGGCGGCGGTCTGGCTCACACCGCTGGTGGCGGCTGCCGCCGACACCGATCGGCACGGAACGAAATCACCCTTCCGGGGAAAGACGCTGGTAAGGCTCGGCGAACTCTCCTTCGCCTTTTACATGGTGCACGGGCTGGTCATCACGTACGCGCACACGTGGTTTGTCGCGAGCGGCCAGCCGTCAGCGGGTGCCCGGGGCGGGATCCTGCTCGCCGCGTTCACGGTCTCCCTGCTGCTCGCCCATCTCCTCTTCACCTTGGTTGAGTCACCAGCCGTCCGCAGATTCAGCACGGCACGACTGCGGCGCCCGGGCCTCACCCCCGTCATTCCCGACCCACAGAAGGCCCTTGAGGTCAAGGAATAGCCCTTGGCCTCAGACTCAAGCGACACAAGACCGCTCGGATCACGTCGGGCGGTGAAAAGGAATCGGGGCGGGTGCGCCATGGCGCACCCGCCCCGAGGTCTATTGGGCTAGGACGCGGCCGCGTCGGCGGCCATCGCCTGGCGCAGCCCAGCCGGACGCATGTCCGTCCAGTTCTCCTCGATGTGGTCAAGGCACTGCTGGCGGCTCTCGGGCCCCAGGACCACCCGCCACCCCGCGGGCACCTCGGCAAAGGCCGGCCACAGCGAGTGCTGGTCCTCATCGTTGACCAGGACGAAGAACGTGCCGTCCTCGTTGTCGAAGGGGTTGGTGCTCATGGTTGTTCTCTCCCTCTGGTTCGATCTCGTTCGGTGCAAAAACGTGCTGCCGGGTTACGGACGACTGCTCAGCGCGGCGGGCCCGCCTGAGGTCGAGTCGGTCTCGCGCGGCAGCCGCTCGACGATGGAATCGGCAATCTCGCCGCCGCGCACGGCCACGTTGGACAGCAGCGAGGACGAGAGCCCGTGAGTGTGCTCGGTGCCTCCCTGCACATAGAGGCCGCAGTTCAGGGGGGTCGAGGTCGCCAGCCTGTAGTCGCGCTCGACAACGTAGCTGCCGTCCTGGTCGCGGGCACAGTAGGCATCGAGATCGCCTAGCAGGTCGCCCGGGGCCATCGCGTCGTACCCGGTGGCAAAGACCACCAGGTCGACGGTGAACTCGGCGGCCTGGTCGCTGGCCAGTGAGTGGACGGTGACCTGGGTCGAGTCCCCGATGTCCTTGACGCCAGTCACCCTAGAGAGGTTGATGAACTCCAGCCTGCGGTTGCCGCTGACTTCGTCGTCGTACGCCCGCTGGTACAGGTCGTTGATCACCTCGTCGTCCACCACGGAGTAGTTCGTGTTGCGGTGGTAGCGCCAGATGGCGTCCTTGGCCCGCTGCGACCCGCCGTGGAAGTCATCGATGGCGGACGCGTCGAAGACCTCGTTGGCGAACGGGGTGTTCTCGGCGATCGAATATCCGTACGACGGCAGGATCGCGTACACGGCTGCGCCGGGCAGCGTGTCGTAGAGGAAGCGGACGACCTCGGCGGCGCTCTGCCCCGCGCCGACGACGGCGACCCGCCGGAGCGCCGCGCGGTCGCAGGTGCCGAACCGGCCGAGGAACTCCGAGCTGTGCCATACGCGCTGGTCGCGTTCGATGCCGACGGGCATCCGTGGGACCAGGCCCGTGGAGATGACCACGTTGCGGGCCGCGACGGTCGACACCGCGCCGCCGCTGCCCGCCTCGCGCACATCGACGTATACATGGTCGACCGGGGCGGCCGGGTCGGCGCGCGGTGGCAGTCTGAGTGCGATTGCCTCCGCGCCATAGGTGACCCGGTCCGTGAACGCCGACTCCGCCCACTGGAGGTAGTCGTGGAACTCCCGCCGCGTGGGGAAGAAGTCCTGTCGGTTCACAAACCGCGCCAGCCTCTCCTTTGCGTGTAGGTAGGACACGAAGCTGAATCGCGAGGTGGGATTGCGGAACGTCGCGAGGTCCTTCATGAAGGCGACCTGCATCTTGGCGGAGGGCAGGAGCATGTCGCGGTGCCAGCCGAGCGTGGTCTGGCGCTCGAAGAAGGCGGCGGTCACCGGGCGCTGGTGCTCTTCCAGCGCAATGGCCAAGGCCAGGTTGGCCGGGCCGAACCCCAGCCCCACCACGTCATAGCTGCCAGAACAGCGGCCGGACTCAGAACTTCTCATAAAGGCCCCCTCACAGTGGGTTGTCGATGTCGGCGAGCACCCGGTCGATCACCGCGCAGATCGCGGCCGCGTGCTGGGGCCGGGACATGTCGCGGTGCTCGCAGGGGATCTCGTGCTCGTGGATGTCGCGTACGTACGGCGCCCATTGGGCGGCGAAGCCGTGGTTGCCCACCGTCGCGGTAAAGAACAGCAAGTCGCCGTCGAACACGGGGGTGGTGAAGGCGTCGAGGAGCGCCGCGTGCTCAACGGTGACACTGGCCATGGTCCTGAAGAGCGAGCGGAAATCGACCCCGCCCGCCGCGCTGCCCAGGTAGTCATGCACCAGTTCCTGCGTGCGTGCGTCCTGGAGGATGTCGTCCTCGTCGAAGGCGCTGTCGGCCCCGCGCCCGCCGGAGGCGGCACTGTCCAGCATCGCCAGCAGGCCCACCTCGTGCCCCCGCCGCCGCAGTTCCACGGCCATCGCGTGCGCGAGGGTGCCGCCACTGGACCAGCCCATCAGGTAGTACGGGCCCTCGGACTGGACCGTGGCCATGTGGTCCAGATAGGTGTCAACCATCTCCTCAACGGAGCGCGCCCTCGACCGCGTCGGATCGTACTCGGGCGCCTGGAGACCGTAGAGCTGCCGGTCCGGCAGGTAGTCGACGAAGCCCATGTATGCCCAGCACAGCCCGCCACCGGGGTGGATCATCCACAGCGGTGGCCGGCGCCCCTCCGTTGTGATCGGCAGCACCGCGGCGAACGGGTCTTCTGGCGTGTCCGGCGCGGTGCCGGACCGCAGCCGCAGGGCGAGGTCGGCCACCACCGAGTGCTGGAACACCTCCCGGACCGGCACTGACACCCCCATGACCGCGGCGATCCGGCTGACCAGACGGGTCACCAGCAGCGAGTGGCCGCCCAGAGAGAAGAAGTCGTCGTCGACGCCGACCCGGTCCGCCCCGAGCACCTCGCCGAACAGCCCGGCCAGGGCTTCCTCATCGAGTGTGCGCGGCGCCCGGTACTCAGCGGCCGCGAAGACCGGCTCGGGCAGGGCCGCGCGGTCCAGCTTCCGGTTGGGCGTCAGCGGAAGCCGGTCAAGGAGGACGACCGCCGAGGGCACCATGAAGTTCGGCAGCGTCCCCGCCAGGTACTTCCGCAGGTCGCCGGGTTCGGGCTCGGCGGCCACCACATAGGCGACCAGGTGCGTTCCGGTGTCCCGGACCCTGCGAGCGATCACGGCCGCCTGGGTCACCGACGGGTGCGCCAGCAGCGCTGCTTCCACCTCACCGGGCTCGATGCGGAACCCGCGGACCTTCACCTGGTTGTCCGCGCGACCTCGGAACACCAGCTCCCCGGCAGCGGTCCATGCCGCCAAGTCCCCGGTCCGGTACATCCGCTCGCCCGGCCCGCCAAATGGGCAGGCCACAAACCTGCCGGCCGTCAGACCAGCCCTGCCCGGATAGCCGCGCGCCAAGCGGGCACCGGTGACGTACAACTCGCCCACCACACCGGGCGGAACCGGCCGCAGCCCCGCATCCAGCACGAACACCCGCATGTTGTCCATCGGCCGCCCGATCGGCACCTCCGCGCCCACCTGCTCTGGCGACAGCTCATGCACGCTTGAGCAAACGGTGACCTCGGTCGGCCCGTAGGCGTTCAGGAACACCGTGTCCGGGCAGCTCTTCGCGGCCCGCTCGACCACAGCGGGCGAGAGCCGTTCACCGCCAATCCACACCTCGCGCAGCCCGGCCAGGCACGCGGGGTCCTGGTCGACCAGGTGGTGGAAGACCGAGGTGATCAGCAAGGTCGTGGTGATCCGCTGCTCGGCCACCAGGGCCGCGAAGACGCCGGCGTCGTCGATGTCACCGGGCGGCGCCACCACGAGCCGGGCGCCGCGCAGCAGCGTCGGCCACAGCTCCCAGGTCATGGCGTCGAAGGTGTGGGGGGAGCGCAGCAGGACGCTCTCCTCCGCCGGACGCCGCCAGCGCCGGTCCGCCGCGAGCTGGACCACGCCGCGGTGGGTGATCCCGGTGCCCTTGGGCAGTCCGGTAGATCCCGAGGTGTACAGCACATAGGCAAGGCGGTCGCAGTGGCTGACGCGGTCCACCCGCGGGCCGGGCGCACCGGTGACCGCGGCGAGGTCGTCGAAGACCACGCGCGGGCAGTCGTCCTGGGCCGGGCGGGCGGCGAACTCGGCGGTGGATACGACGAACAGCGGCCGTGCATCACGCAGCATGAACGCCTGCCGCTCCGCCGGGTATTCGGGGTCGATCGGCAGGTAGGCGGCGCCGGACTTGACCACCGCCAGCAGGGCAACGATCAGGTCCAGCGACCGTGGCAGGGCCACGGCTACCACGGACTCAGCGGCGGCGCCTCGTCGGACCAGCTCAGCAGCCACCGTCTCGGCCCTGCTGTCGAGCTCGCGGTAGGTCAGGGACTCCCCGCCCGCCGTAACCGCAACCGCGTCCGGGGTGGCGTCCACCTGCCGCGCGAACAACGCCGGGATCGTGCCGCCGGGCTCCGGTACGGATGTGTCGTTTAGCTCCCTTACATGCCGCAGGAGTTCGCCGGGCTCGAGCACGTCGACCGAGCCAGCGGGGCGGGCCGGGTCTGCGGTGACCTGCTCAAGGACGTGGAGGAACCGGTTGACGAGCTTGGCGACGGTGTTCCGGTCGAAGAGGTCGGTGTCGTACTCCAGAAGGCCGAGGGCGCCGCCCCGCACGTCGGGGCTCAGGAGGAAGGACAGGTCGAACTTGGCGGTAGCGGTGCCGGGGACCGGTTCGATGCTGACCGCGAGGCCGGGCAGGCGAAGTTCGGCCCGCGGGTTGTTCTGCCAGGCCAGGACGACCTGGAAGAGCGGGTGGTAGGCGGCAGAGCGGTCGGGGTTCAGCAGCTCGACCAGGCGGTCGAAGGGCGCTTCCTGGTTGTCGTACGCGGCCAGGGCCTTACCCCTGACCTGATCGAGTATCTGCTCGAACGTCGGGTCGCCGGTCAACCGCACCCGTAGCACCCAGCTGTTGACGAAGAACCCGACCAGATCGGTCAGCGCCTGGTCTGTTCGGCCCGCGATCGGCGAGCCGATGGTTATGTCGTCGCCGCTGCCCAGCCGATGTAGCAGGGTGGCCAGGGCGGCTTGCAGCACCATCGAGGCCGTCACACTGCGGCCGCGGGACAGCTCTTCCACAGCGGCGAGCAGGTCCGGCCCGACCTCGAACTCGATCTGGTCCGCGCGACGGGCTCCCATGGCCGGGCGCGGACGGTCCACCGGCAACGGAAGCGGCTGGGGCGTTCCAGTCAACTCCCTTTGCCAATAGCCCTCTTGGGCGGCCATCACACTGCCGTCCTCGGAGTCCTGGCCGAGCATCGCCCGCTGCCAGATGGCGTAGTCCGCATATTGCACGGGCAGCGGGCTCCATTCCGGCGCCTGACCGTCCCGGCGCGCGGTGTACGCCGCCGTAAGGTCGTTGACCAGCGGGGCTGCCGAGCCTCCGTCGCCGGCGATGTGATGGAGCACCAGCGCGAGGACGTGGTCGTCCTCGGCACAGCGCAGCACTGTGGCTCGTAAGGGCATGTCAGTGGAGAGGTCGAACCGGTGCCCGGCCGCAGCCCGCATGGCGTCGGCGAGGCCGTCGGACGCGACCGGCGTGACCGGCACGTCCAGCGGCACCTCTTCTGCCGGGATGATCCGCTGATACGGCATGCCGTCCTCGTCCTCAGCGATCAGCGTGCGCAGGCTCTCGTGCCGCACGACCAGGTCGAGGAGCGCCGCCCGCAGCGCCGCCACGTCAAGCGCGCCGCGCAGCCGCAGCATGGTGGGCATGTTGTAACTGGTGGAAGGCCCTTCGAGTCGGTGCAGGAACCACATCCGCTGCTGTGCGAAGGACAGCGGCACCCGCTCCGGGCGAGTCTGCCGCACCAGGGGCTGGCGCGCGCCCGGCCCCGCGGCCAGGTGCGCGGCCAGCCCGGCCACCGTGCCGGACTCGAACACGGCCCGGACCGGCACCTCGACGCCCAATTCGGCGCGGATCCGACCGACGAGCCGTGTCGCCAGCAGGGAGTGGCCGCCCATCACGAAGAAGTCGTCGTCGACGCCGACGCGGTCGAGTCCCAGCACCTCGGCGAACAGGCCCGCCAGGATCTCCTCCTGCGGGGTTCGGGGTGCTCGCCCGTCCGTCGTACCCGCGTAGTCCGGGGCGGGCAGAGACCGCCGGTCCAGCTTGCCGCTCGGTGTCAGCGGAATGCTGCCGATGGCCACGACGGCCGAGGGCACCATGTAGTCGGGCAGCCGCTCGCGCGCGTATCCGCGCAGGGCAGTGAGCAGGGAGCCGACTTCGCGCACCCCGGCCGGGTCGTTCGACAGCGCCCTGCCGGTGTGACCACCCGGGAGATAGCTGCCGGTGAACACCCGCCCGGGCGCGGGGCCGCCCGGCCACACAACGGCGTCGAACCGGTCGACCGCGTGGGACCAGGTCACCAGCGACCCCCAGCCCTGGGCGGCGGCCCAGTCCTGGACCTCCTGCGGGTCGATACCGGTTTCCCCGTCGGTGACCTGTCCTCCCTCGCCGATTAAGCGGGCGTTGGGGATGCCCGTGATGCGTACGGGGGTGTCGTGCTTGAAGCGGCACCGTCGGCCCACGCCTGCGAGGTCCCCGACCTCGGTGCCCCACTCAAGCGTCGGCAGCTCGCCGAGGGGGACCGGACGCGCCGGGGCCTTGTGCAGGACGACTTCGTAGCGGTGCCGGGTCAGTTCGTTGTGGGCAGTGCCGGACTTCAGCCGGACATCGACGGCGGCAGCGCCATTGCGCTCGCCCCACCGTGTGAACCACTCGGGAGCCAGTACCAGTTCCTTCTCCACGAACACCGCGTGCTCCACCGCGGCCCGGAGCGCGCTGGTGGTGGCGCCGGGGTACCTGGCCTGCTGCACGGCGCGGTGCAGCAGGCCCAGCGAGCCCGCGTACCGCACATCGCCGATGACGACCCGGCCTCCTGGGGCCAGCAGCTCCATCGCCTGGCTCAGCACCCGATCGAGGTAGTCCGCGTCCGGGAAGTACTGCACCACCGAGTTCAGGACGACCGTGTCAAACCGTCCCGCCGGAAGGCCCGAGACATCGTCCGCGGCCTGGTGGCGCAGGTGTACCCGGTCCGCCCACGCAGCCGCGTTCACCTGGCTGCGCAGCCCGTCGACCGCGGCGGCGGAGAAGTCCGTGCCCCAGTACTCCTCGACGTGCGGGGAGATATGGGCAAGCAACAGGCCCGATCCAGTGCCCAGTTCGAGTACCCGGCGCGGGGACCAGCACAGGATCCGCTCGACGGCGGCGTCCCTCCACTGCCGCATCTCTGCCAGAGGGATGGCCTTGCCGGTGTAGCTGGAGTTCCAGCCGGTGAAGTCCTCGCCCAGGCCACCGTCTCCGGCGGCGTACATACGCTCGTAGACCTGCTGCCACTCTCCGACCTGTTCGTCGGCGGCCGAGCCGGCCCCGGTCACGTCCGGGACGACATAGGCCACTAGGCGCTGATCGCCTGCCTGGTCCTCGCGGGAGACCACGACCGCCTGATCCACAGCTGGGTGTCCGGTCAGGACGGTCTCGACCTCCCCCGGTTCGATGCGGAACCCGCGGACCTTGACCTGGGTGTCCGCACGGCCCCGAAATGCCAGCTCGCCCGTGGGGGTCCACGCCGCCAGGTCCCCGGTCCGGTACATCCGCTCGCCCGGCCCGCCAAATGGGCAGGCCACGAACCTCCCGGCGGTCAGACCGGGTTGGCGCAAATAGCCGCGGGCCAGGCCGGCGCCCGCCACGTACAACTCGCCCACGACACCGGGCGGAACGGGCCGCAGCCCCGCATCCAGCACGAACACCCGCATGTTGTCCATCGGCCGCCCGATCGGCACCTCTGCGCCCACCGGCTCCGAGGAAACCGGGTGGCAGGTGGCGAACACCGTCGTCTCGGTGGGGCCGTATCCGTTGACCACCGTCAGTCCCGGACAGGCGGCCAGGACGCGCTCCACCGCGGCCGGGGAGACCGCGTCGCCGCCCACCCAGACCTCGCGCAGCCCAGCCAGGCACGTCGGGTCCTGATCGACGATCACCGAGAACAGCCCGGCGGTCAGCCACAGCGCGGTGAGCCGCCGCTCAGCCACCAGCGCGGCCACGGTGGCGGCGTGGAGGTCTTCCGGGGGGCTGATCACCACCCGGCCGCCGCCGAGGAGGGGCGCCCACAGTTCGTAGGTGGAGGCGTCGAAAGTGTGCGGGGAGTGCAGCAGTACGCGGGCGTGGGCGCCGCCGCTCCAGCGCCGGTCAGCGGCCAGGCTCACCACGTTGTGGTGGGTCACCGCGATGCCTTTGGGTACCCCTGTCGAGCCCGAGGTGTACATGACGTAGGCGAGGAGGTCGCTGCGGTCCGCCGGGTGCGGTGCCTGGTCCACGGCGGTGCGCAGCGCGTCGACCGGCATGCTGGGCAGGCCATCCGGCACGGCGAGTTCCCCGTCAGTGATCACGACCGTGGGGTCCGCGTCGCGCAGCATGAACGTCACGCGCTCCGCCGGGTAGCCGGGATCGATCGGGAGGTAAGCGCCGCCTGCCTTGAGCACCGCCAGCATGCTCACCACGAGGTCGGGTGAGCGCTTGAGAGCGACCGCCACGAGGGACTCCGGGCCCACCCCTCTGCAGATGAGGTGGTGCGCGAAGGTATCGGAGAGCTGGTCGAGTTCCCGGTAGGTCAGCGTGGTCTCACCGGCCTCCAGCGCGATGGCATCGGGGGTGGCGGCCACCTGGCGCCGGAACCGTCCATGGATCGATCTGTCCGGCACGGGCACGGCGGTGTCGTTGAGCCCGTGCAGCAGCCGTTCCCCTTCGCCGGGCTCGAGGACACCGACGGAGCCGATGCTTCGGCCGGGGTCGGACACCACCTGGCGCAATACGCTCCGCAGCCGCTCGGCGATCCGCTCGACTGTGCCGCGGTCGAACAGGTCGGTGGCGTACTCGATCACTCCGTATACGCCCCGTCCCGTCGCGTCAGGGGCGAAGTTGAAGAACAGGTCGAACTTCGCGGTGGTGGTGGGCACGGGCTCAGCGATGACCTGCAGGTGCGGCAGTTCCAGGTCGAGCCGGGTGAAGTTCTGCCAGGCGAACATCACCTGGAAGAAGGGGTGGTAGGACAGCGAGCGGTCCGGGTTGAGCAGTTCGACCAGCCGCTCGAAGGGTGCGTCCTGGTTCTCGTACGCGGCCAGCGCCTTGTCCCGCACCTGCTCAAGGACACGTCCGAACGACGGGTTGTCGGCCAGGCCCACCCGCAACACCCAGGTGTTGACGAAGAACCCGACCATGTCGGCCAGGGCCTCGTCCATGCGGCCCGCGATCGGCGAGCCGATGGTGAGGTCCTCGCCACCACCAAGCCGGTGCAGCAGGACCGCGAGCGCGGCCTGGAACACCATCGACACGGTCATTCCGCGGCCGCGGGCTAGTGCCTCGATTCCGGCGAACAGCTCTGGCTCGACGGTGAAGTCGACGACGTCGCCCTGGTATCCCGCCAGCGCAGGCCGTGGCCGGTCCAGCGGCAGCGGCAGCGGCTGCGGTACATCCTCGAGCTCCTGCCGCCAGTACCTGACCTGTCTGGCCAGCACGCTGTCCTCGTCGGACTCCTCACCGAGCAACTCGCGCTGCCACAGCGTGTAGTCGACATACCGGACCGGGAGCGGCGTCCAGTCCGGCGCGCCGCCGCTCAGCCGTGCGGTGTATGCGGTGGTGAGGTCGCGGATGAACGGGGCGACCGAGCCGCCGTCGGCCGCGATGTGCTGGATCACCAGCGCGAGTACGTGCTCCTCGTCGGAGCGGCGCAGTACGCGCGCCCGTACGGGGATCTCGGTGCCCAGGTCGAAGGGGTGCTCGATCACCTCGGCGATGGCGGCGGCCTCATCCTCCGGCCGCACGCGCACCAGGGGTATGTCCAACGTCACCTCGCCGGGCGGCAGCACGCGCTGAAATGCGGTGCCGCTCTCGTCCTCGCCGATCAACGTGCGCAGGCAATCGTGCCGGAGCACGACGTCCCGTATCGCCGCGCCGAGCGCCTCGACGCCGAGGCTGCCGCGCAGCCGCAGCACCACGGGGATGTTGTAGGTGGCCGACGGGCCGGTGAAGCGGTACAGGAACCACAACCGGCGCTGAGCGAAAGACAGCGGAACCATTCGTCACTCCTCAGTCATCTTGCGCAGGCGCGGCCTGCGGGAGGCAGCCATGTCCGTCCACTTGGCCGCCAGCCCGGCGACCGTTGGGGACTCGAACACCAGCCGGATCGGCACTTCTACGCCCAGTGCGGCACGGATCCGGGCGATCAGCCGGGTAGCGAGCAGCGAGTGCCCGCCCAGAAGGAAGAAGTCGTCGTCGATGCCGACCCGATCGACCCCGAGCACCTCGGCGAACAGCTCCGCCAGGGCCTGTTCCCGTGCGGTGCGCGGCGGGCGGTACTCGTTCACCGCGTCGAACTCCGGGTCCGGCAGCGCTTGCCGGTCCAGCTTCCCGTTGGGCGTCAGCGGCACTGCGTCGATCACCGTCACCACCGCGGGCACCATGAAGTCCGGCAGCCGCTCTCCGGCGAAGCGGCGCACCGCGGCGCCGTCCAGTGGCTCCATGCCTTCGGCGGGTGTACCGGGCCGGACCGGTACGACGTACCCGGCCAGCTGCTTGCCGCCGCCCATCTGAAGGTCACGGGCAACCACCACCGCCTGCGACACCCCCGGATGGGATGCCAGGACGGCCTCGATCTCGCCCGGCTCGATACGGAAGCCGCGCACCTTCACCTGGTCGTCGGCGCGCCCCAGGTACTCAAGCACCCCGGCCGGGGTCCACCGCACCACGTCACCGGTGCGGTAGAGCCGGCTGCCGCCCCGTTCCGCGTCGAAGGGGTCCGGCACGAACCGCGTCGCGGTCAGCGCCGGTTGGCCGAGATACCCCCGAGCCAGTCCCGCGCCCGCGATGTACAACTCGCCCGCCACACCGGGCGGAACCGGTCGTAGCCACTCGTCCAGCACGTACATCCGAACGTTCCCCAGCGGGCCGCCGATCGGCACCGAGCCGGGGCCTGGCGCGCCGCCGGCACCCGTGTCGGGGACGGCACTCGCGTCGGGAACGGTGTACGTCGACGCGTAGAACGTCTCGGTGGGCCCGTATCCGTTGACGATCCGGACGCCGGGCATCGCGGCCCGGGTGCGGTCGAGAACCGCCGGGGTCAGCGGCTCACCGGCGAAGACGACTGTGTCAGCGGTGACCGTGGTGCCGAGATGGTGCAGCAGCTCGTCGAAAGCGGAGGGCGCACTGGACAGTACGCTGCCCGACCACGCCTCGCGTTCGCCAAGCGCCAGGATGTCGCGGACCACCTCGACGCTGCCGCCGGTGCCCAGGGTGGTGAAGATCTCGAAAACCGAGACGTCGAACGAGACCGAGGTACTGGCCAGTACCCGTGGGGCGGCGCCGGTTCCGAGCAGGGACGCCATCGTACTGACGCTGTTGACCACGTTGTCGTGAGTCATGGCGACACCCTTGGGCGTGCCGGTGGATCCGGAGGTGTAGATCACGTAGGCCAGGTTGCCGGGTCGTAGGGCACCGATGCGGTGGGCGTCGGTGGGGTCTGGCGCCGTATCGCCCCCGGCCCCGTCAACGAGCAGCTCCTCCTCAACGAGCAGGCACGGTAGCGCCGTCGTGGGAAGCCCGCCCGCGGTGGCCTGGTCAGTGAGTACGGCCACCGACGCGACGTCGGTGAGCATCAGCCGCACCCGGTCCGCTGGATAGGCCGGGTCGACAGGCACGTATGCGCCGCCGGCCTTCAGCACCGCCAGCATCGCCACCACCAGGTCTGCCGACCGGGGCAGCAGCAGCGCCACCTGCCGCTCCGGGCCGACGCCGTGCTCGATGAGACGGTGCGCCAGCCGGTTCGCCCGCGTGTTCACCTCCTGGTAGGTCAACGTCGCACCGTCGAAGACCACGGCGACGGCGTCGGGTGTAGCGGCGGCCTGCCGCTCGAACAGTGCGGGAACGGTCAGTGCCGGTACCGGCTCCGCCGTGTCGTTGACCTCGTGCAGCAGCCGGTCGCGCTCGGCCTGCCCCAGCATGTCCACCAGCCGGACCGGCAGGCCGGGGTCGGCCGCCAGGTGCCGCAGCACTCGCCCGAGGCGGGCCGCGATGTCCTGCGCGGTGACCCGGTCGAACCAGGTGTCCTGGTACTGCAGGCCCACCCGCAGGTAGGGGGCGGCGTCGGCCGCCACCATCAGCGGGTAGTGGGTGCCGGTCAGCGGGCGGATACCGGTGATGGCGATGCCCGCGGAGGTATGCGCATCGGTGAGGCCGACGCGGTCGACCGGAAAGGACTCGAAGACGACGATGCTGTCGAAGAGGTTGCCCAGTCCGGCCGCTTCCTGGATGTCGATCAGCCCGTAGGAATGGTGGTCAAGGAGAGCGGCCTGCCGGGCCTGGAGGTCGGTCAGCAGCCCGGCCAAGGTGTCCTGGGGCGCACACCGCACGCGTACAGGAACGGTGTTGATGAACAGACCGACCATGGAATCGGCGTCCGCGACGGCGGGGGGACGGCCGGACACAGTGGCGCCGAACACCAAGTCCTGGCGTCCCGTCAGCTGTCCCAGCACGATCGCCCAAGCGCCCTGCACCACGGTGTTAAGCGTGATGCCCAACTCGGCAGCACGTCGTGACAGTTCCCGGGCCACATCCGATGGCAGGGCGACCTCGACCTGCCCATACCCTTTCTGTGCTGCCCCCGGACGGGCGTCGGGGACCAGCGTCGTCGGCTCCTGGAGCCCGGCGAGCTCCTCCGCCCAGGCCCGCGCTGACTCCTCGCGGTCCCGCTGCGCCAGCCATGCCAGGAAGTCCCGGTAGCTGCGGGTGCGCGGCAACACCGAGGTATCCGCGCGCGTGCCGTAGAGCCGCAGCAGGTCCTGCATCAGCAGCGGCAGCGACCATCCATCGAACAGGGCATGGTTCGCGGTGAAGACCAGCTCCGAGCGGTCGGGGCCCATGCCGACCCAGGTCATCCGCAGCAGCGGGGGGACAGCCGGATCGAAGTGGGCAGCCTGGTCCTCAGCCAGCAATCGCTCGAAGGCCCGTTGGCGTTCGTCCTCGGCCAGCTCGCTCAGGTCGAGCTGTCGCCACGGCAGTTCCACGCCGTCCAGCACCAGCTGCACCAGATGGCCAGCCGAATCGTTGACGAACGCGGTCCGCAAGGCGGCAAACCGGTTCAGCAGGGCCTGCCCCGCCGCCCGCATCCGCGCCGGGTCCACCGGTCCGGCTAGGTGGAACACCAGTTGCATGTGGTAAGGGTCGGACGAGGTGTCGGCCAGCATGCTGTGGAAGAGCATGCCGGACTGCATGGCGCTCAGTGGCCAGACGTCGACCACGCCCGGGTGCCGCTCCTCCCACTTGTCGATGTCGTACTGGCTGACAGACACCAGTGGCAGATCGGACGGCGTGAGCCCACCGGCTCCGGGCTGGGCGACATGCCGGGCCAGTCCCTCCAGCGCGGCGCACCACAGGTCCGCCAGCTTGCGCACCTCGCCGCTGGAGAGCACCCCGGTGGGGAAAGTGAACACCGTAGTCAGTCGCGGTCCTTGGTCGGTGTCGATGACGGCCGCGCTCACTTCCAGGGCGGACATCACTGGCATATCCGCGTCGGGCGTGGGCGCGCCGATCCCGGGCACAGCGCTCCAGCCAAGGTCGCGCACCGTCTCGGGCATATCGGATGAGGTGAACTGACCGAGGTAGTTGAACCCGATCTGCGCCTGCGGGCAGCCCGCGAGCTCCGACCCGGTCTGCGGGTTGAGGTAGCGCAGGAGGCCGTAGCCGATCCCCTTGTCCGGGATCGCCAGCAGTTGTTCCTTGACGGACTTGATGAGCCTGGCCGCGGCCTCGCCGCCGCCGAGGACCTCCTCGACGTCGATCCCGCCCACTTCCAAGCGGACCGGGAACATGCTGGTGAACCACCCCAGCGTGCGGGAAAGGTCCGCGCCTGGGACCACCTGCTCTTCCCGGCCGTGCCCTTCGAGCCGCAGCAGGACCGAGGTGTCCTCGGTGTCCCGCCACTGCCTGACAGCGAGCGCCAGCGCCGCGAGCAGGCCGTCGTTGACCCCGCCGTGGAAGGCCGCGGGCACCGTGGTCAGCAGGGCTTCGGTCGTCGGGGCGGACAGTTCGGCCCGTACGGTGTCCACCGTGGACGTCACATCCACTGCAGGGTCCAGCCGCCGGGAACCGATCACCGGGTCCGGCCCGCTGAGCTGACCGCGCCACACAGGCAGTTCAGCCTCCCGGACGGGGCGGGACGCCTCTTCCACCACTGCGTGCGACCACCGCCGCGCCGAGGTCGCCACCTCGGGCAGGGCGGCCGGACGGCCGTCGCGCACCCTTTCCCAGGCGGCGGCGAAGTCTGGGAGCAGGATCCTCCAGGACACCCCGTCAACCACCAGATGGTGCAACACCACCAGTAGCCAGCCGGGGCCCTCGTCGTGCCGGAGCCAGACGAACTGCGCCATGACACCGGCGGCCGGTTCGAGCCGGCCGGCGGCCGCATCCAGCTCCTCGGCCACCCGCCGCTCCCACACATCAGCCGGGTCCCAATCGGCCAGGCCCATCCACAGGCCGACGTCCACCGAGCCCGGCGCGGTAACGACCAGGCCCTCCTCGGGCTCAGTCACCAGGTGAGACCGGAGTACGTCGTGGCGGTCAACGACCGCGGACACCGTCGCCAGCAGCCCGTCCCAGTTGATGTCCTTTGGCAGGTCGAGGGCCATTGCCATCGAGAATCGGTCATGGCCGCCGCCAAGTTCGAGCAGGTGCCGGGCGGCGGGCAGGTGCGGCATCCAGCCGGTGCCGCCGCCGTCCAGCTCCGGCAGGCCCTGACCTGCGCTCGGTGTCCCGTTCGCTAACGCGGACTCAGCCAGCTCGGCCACCGTCCGGCACTCGAACACCTGCCGGGGTGTGACCTCAACGCCCAGCGCTCTGGATCGGGTTACTACCTGGATCGAGCGAATGCTGTCGCCGCCGATGGCGAAGAAGTCGTCGTCGATCCCGACCTCGGCCAGGCCGAGCACCTCGGCGTACACCTCGGCCAGGATCTGCTCCTGCGCCGATCCGGGCGCGCGGTAGGTGGTGCCGGTGAACTCCGGCTCGGGCAGGGCGGCCCGATCCAGTTTCCCGTTCGCAGTCAGGGGCAGCCGGTCCAGCACGACGAACGCCGCGGGCACCATGTAGTCGGGCAGCCGCGCTGCTACGAAGCCGCGCAGCTCCCCCGCCGACACACCGGCTGTCAGGTCGACGCTGTCGGCGGGTGCGGCCCCGGCCGGGACCACGTATCCCAACAGTCGCTTGCCGCCGCTCCCGCTCTCCGTGGCGATCACCACAGCCTGGGCCACGCCGGGGTACGCGGTCAGGGCCGCTTCGACCTCGCCGGGCTCGATCCGGAACCCGCGCACCTTGACCTGGGCGTCCGCCCGACCGGCGTACTCCAGTTGTCCGTCCTGGTTCCACCGCGCGAGGTCGCCCGTGCGGAACATCCGCGCCCCCTCCGGGCCGAAGGGGTCCGGCACGAACCGCTCGGCGGTCAGACCGGGGCGGCCGTGGTAGCCACGGCCCACCGGCCCGGCGACGTACAGCTCGCCAGCCACGCCCGTGGGCACGGGGGCCAGCCCGGCACCGAGCACGTACATGCGCATGTTGGCCAGTGGCCGCCCGACGGGCACGGTGTCCGTGTCCAACTGCTCTACATGCGAGGGCACTTCGAAAGTGCTGGCGTAGAAGGACTCGCTCTGCCCGTAGGCGTTGATCAAGCGTACGCCGGGTAGCTCGGCGCGTACTCGCCGCACCAGTCCCGATCGCAGCGCCTCACCGGCGAACACCACCGTGTCCACGGTGGTCCGGTCGGCGATCCGCTCGACCAGATCGGCGAAGACCGACGGGACCGTACTGATCACGCCGCCGCTCCAGCCACCCCGCTCGTCGAGCACCAGCACATCCCGTACCAGCTCGACGGTGCCGCCCGCGCACAGCGTGGTAAACAGCTCGAACAGCGAAACGTCGAAGTTGACCGAGGTGCCCGCCATCATGCGGGTCCCGCGCGTCACACCGGCCGCCGAGATCAGTGCCAGCACGCCGTTGGTGACGCCCTCGTGGGTGATGCCCACGCCCTTGGGCGTCCCGGTCGACCCGGAGGTGTACATCAAGTACGCCAGGTTTTGCTGGCTTACAGCCGCCCGGGGGCGGTTGGGCTCGCCGCGCAGGTCATCCAGGTAGAGGCGGGGGGTGTCGTCGTGCGGCAGGACCTCCTCGGTGGCGGGGTCGGTCAGGACCAGCCGCGGACGGGCATCGGCCAGCACATGGCCCAGCCGGCCGCTGGGGTACGCCGGGTCGATCGGCAGGTAGGCGCCGCCGGTCATGAGGACGGCAAGCAGGGCGGCCACCAGGTCCGGGGTGCGTGGCAGCGCGACGGCCACCAGTGTCTCGGGCCCGACCCCCTCCCGCGCGAGGGCCTGGGCCAGGCGCCCGGCTCGCGCGGCCAGTTCCCGGTAGGTCAGCTCCGTGTCGCCGCACACCACTGCGACAGCGTCCGGCGTCTCGGCGGCCTGCCGGTCGAACAAGTCCACCACGGTCAGCGCGGGCAGCGGCGCCGCGGTGTCATTGAAGTCCCGTACCAGCCGGTCTCGTTCGCCCTCATCCAGGATGTCGACGGAGCCGATCCGAACGGCGGGGTCGTCGACGACCTGGCGCAGTACCTGAACGAACTGGGCGGCGAGCCGCTCGACGGTGTCCTG
The DNA here is from genome assembly GCF_000935125.1 of Streptomyces natalensis ATCC 27448. Classification (GTDB taxonomy): domain Bacteria; phylum Actinomycetota; class Actinomycetes; order Streptomycetales; family Streptomycetaceae; genus Streptomyces; species Streptomyces natalensis. The sequence continues at coordinate 222,966 of NZ_JRKI01000045.1, forward strand.
GTCGAACAGGTCCGTGGCGTACTCGAAGACGCCGAGGGCGCCGCCGTCGGCTGGGTCGGGGGTGAGGTTGACGAGCAGGTCGAATTTGGCGGTGGCCGCCGGGACCGGTTCCTCTTCGATCCGCAGCCCGCGCAGGTCCAGGTCGAGCGGGACGGTGTTCTGCCAGGCGAACATGATCTGGAACAGCGGGTGGTAGGCGGTGGACCGCTCGGGGTTGATCAGCTCCACCAGGCGCTCGAACGGCGCGTCCTGGTTGTCGTATGCCGTCATCGCCTTGTCGCGCACTTGGTCCAACAGCTCTGCGAAGGACGGGTTCCCGGACAGCCCCACCCGCAGTACCCAGGTGTTGACGAAGAAGCCCACCAGCTCGGCCAATGCCTCGTCGGTACGGCCCGCGATGGGCGAGCCGATGGTGACATCGTCGCCACCGCCCAGCTGGTGCACCAGTACGGCCAGCGCGGACTGCAGCACCATTGAGGCCGTCGCCTCACCGCCACGCGCCAGCGCCTCTACACCGGCCATCACGCCGGGGTCGATGGTGAAGTCGACCCGGCCGCCGCGGTGGCTGGCCACCGGCGGCCGGGGCCGGTCGGTGGGCAGGGCCAACGGCACCGGCACGTCAGCGAGTTCCCGCCGCCAGTAGTCGGATTGCTGGGCCAGGATGCTTCCGGGGTCGCTCTCCTCACCCAGCAGCCGCGACTGCCAGAGCGTGTAGTCGGCGTACTGCACCGGCAGGTCCGGCCACTCAGGTGGACGGCCCTCGCGCCGCGCAGCATAGGCGACCGACAGGTCGCGGGTGAGCGCGGCGGCCGAGCCGCCGTCGGCGGCGATGTGGTGAATCACCAGCACGAGGACGTGCTCGTCCCGGGCGAGGCGGAGCAGCCGTGCGCGCACGGGGATCTCTACGTACACGTCAAAGGCTTGGGCGATCAATTCGGCGACCGTGCCGGGCACCTCGTCCTCGGTGACCGGGAGAACCGGCAGGTCCAGCGCCACCTCGTCGGCGAGCAGCACCCGCTGGTAGGCGACGCCGCGCTCGTCCTCGGCGATCAGCGTCCGCAGGCTCTCGTGCCGGCCCAGCAGGTCGAGCAGCGCGGCGCCCAGTGCCGCCACGTTCAGCTCCCCGTGGAGCCGCACCACCAGCGGGAGGTTGTAGGTGGCAGACGGGCCCTCGAACCGGTCGATAAACCACAGCCGCCGCTGCGCGAACGACAGGGGTATCCGCTCGGGGCGCTCTGCCCGCGTCAGGGCAGGCCGTCGTGCTTGATCTCCGGCCACCAGCCGGACCGCCAGCCGTGCGACCGTCGTTGCCTCCAAGACGGCCCGGATCGGGACCTCGGTGTCCAGCTCTGCCCGGATGCGACCGACCAGCCGGGTGGCGAGCAGCGAGTGCCCGCCCAGTGCGAAGAAGTCGTCGTCGACGCCGACCTGTTCGACGCCGAGCACCTCGGCGAACAGCTCCGCCAGGGCCTCTTCCCTGCGGGTTCGCGGGGCCCGGTACGCAGTGCCGGCGAACTCCGGCTCCGGAAGGGCCCGGCGGTCCAGCTTCCCGCTGGGCGTCAGAGGGAACCGGTCCAGGACGACGACACCTGACGGCACCATGAACGCGGGTAGCCGCGCCGCGATGAACGCCCGCAGCTCGTCGGCGGACGCCGGGGCGCCGAGCACCACGTACGCCACCAGCCGCACGGTCCCACTGGTCGTGCGGGGGACGACGACGGCCTGTCCGACGGCCGGGTGCGCGGCGAGCGCGGCCTCGACCTCGGCGGGCTCGATCCGGTAGCCACGGACCTTGACCTGCGCATCGGCGCGTCCGGCGTACTCCAGCTCGCCGTCAGCGTTCCAGTGGCCGAGGTCACCGGTGCGGTACATCCGCGAGCCCGGGGGGCCGTACGGGTCCGGTACGAACCGCTGCGCGGTCAGTCCGGCGCGGCCGTGGTAGCCCCGGCCCATGCTCGCCCCGGCGACATACAGCTCGCCCGTCACGCCCTCGGGTACCGGAGCCAGCGTGTGGCCGAGCACGTAGACGCGCACATTGCCCAGCGGCGTGCCGATCGGCACGGAGCCGGTCGACGGTCCGTCCTGATCGGCGGGCATGGTGAACGCGGTTGCGTAGAAGGTCTCGCTCTGCCCGTAGGCGTTGATCACCCGTGTTCCAGGGAGCGTCTTCTGGGCCTGCACCGCGAGCCTGGCGGGCAGCGCCTCGCCCGCGAAGACGACGGCGTCGGCGCTGACCCGTCCGGGCAGCCGGTCCGCCAGCTCGGCGAAGGCCGAGGGGACAGTGCTGATCACGCCGCCCGCCCAGCTCTCCCGCTCGCCGAGCACCAGGACGTCGCGAACCACTTCGACGGTGCCGCCGGTGGCCAGCGTCGTGAACATCTCGAAGACCGACACATCGAAGCCGATCGACGTACCGGCGAGCATGCGCCACCCCGCGGGCACGCCCAGGCGGTCCACCAGCTGCGCCACGCCGTTGACCACATTGCCGTGGGTGATCACGACGCCCTTGGGCGTCCCGGTCGAGCCGGAGGTGTACATCAGGTAGGCCGGGTTGTCCGGCCGTGCGCGGTGTGCCGGATCGGTGGCCGTGGTCGCGGCGAGTTCGTCGAGCCGTGCCCGGGGTATGTCGGGACATGGCAGGACCGCCGCTGTGGCGTCGTCGGTGAGGATCAGCCGCGGGCGAGCATCGGTGAGGACAAAGTCCAGTCGGGTGCCCGGGAAATCGGGGTCGACGGGCAGATAGCTGCCACCCGCCTTGAGCACCGACAGGATCGCCACGACCAGGTCCGCTGAGCGGGGCAGGGCTACGGCCACGACGGCTTCGGGCCCCACACCGTGCGCGATCAGACCGTGTGCCAGCCGGTTGGCCCGAGCGTTGAGTTGCTGGTATGTCAGCGTCGTGGTCTCGTCCACAACCGCGACGGCCGTGGGAGTCTGGGCGGCCTGCCGTGCGAACAGATCGGGGAGCGTCACGGCGGAAACGGACGCGGCGGTGTCGTTGTACGCGTACAGCAGGCGCTCTCGCTCCCCCGGCGCCAGCACGTCCGCCTCGGCGACCGGCCTGTCTGGTGCGCCGGTGAAGAACCGCAGCACGCGGGCGAACCGGGCCGCGATGGCCTCGGCTGCCTCCCGCTGGAAGAGACCTTGTCGGTACTGCAGCGACAGGCGCAGGTGCGGGTCGGCGGAAGCCATCACGGTCATCGGGTAGTGGGTGACGGTGAACGGGCGGATGCCGGTGACCTCGATCCCGGCCGCGGCGTTGGCGTCGCTGATCCCGGCACGGTCCACGGGGTAGGACTCGAAGGCGACGAGCGTGTCGAAGAGGGCGTCGAGTCCGGTCAGCCGGTGGATGTCGGTGAGCCCGTAGTGGTGGTGCTCCAGGAGGGCGGCTTGCCGGTCCTGCAGCCCGGTCAGCAGCCCGGCCGCGGTGTCGGACGGTGTGCACCGCACCCGTACGGGCACGGTGTTGACGAACATCCCCACCATCGAGTCGGCTCCCGCGACGGCGGGGGGACGGCCGGAGACAGTGGCGCCGAACACCACGTCCTGACGGCCAGTCAGCGCAGCGAGCAGGAGTCCCCAGGCGCCCTGCAGGACCGTGTTGACCGTGACGCCCAGTTCGGCGGCGCGGCGGGACAGCTCCTGGGAGTCCGCTGCGGACAGGGGGACGTCGATGTGTCCGATCTCCGCTGTGGCCGGTGCGGCCGCCAATGATCCAGACGCCGTCGCCTCGGACGCCGCCGGGTCCGACGCTGGCTGTTCCGATACCTCCGGTTCGGACTTCGTCAGTTCCGGCGCCGAGGTTTCGGACGCTGTACGCGCGACGACCAGCGTCGGCTCCTCGATCCCATCCAGCTCTTCGGCCCAGACGTCCGCGGCCTCGTCACGGTCCTGGCGGGTAAGCCACTCCAGGAACAGCCCGTAGTCGCGGTGCCGTGGCAGTGCCGAGGGGTCACCCCCGGTGGCGTAAAGGTGCAGCAGCTCCTTCATCAGGATCGGTAGGGACCAGCCATCGAACAGCACATGGTGTGAGGTGAGTACGAGTTCGGCGCGTTCGGGTCCGGTTCGAGCCAGGGTCAGCCGCAGCAGAGGCGGCGTGTCCAGCGCGAAGTGGCTCGCGAGACCCTCGGCCAGGAACCGCCCGAGCGCCTCGTCGCGCTCGGGGGCCGGCAGGTCGCGCAAGTCGAGGTCCTGCCAGGGCAGGGTGACCCCGTCGACCACGATCTGCACTGGCTCACCGCTTGCGGCGCTGACGAACCCGGCCCGCAGGCTGGCGTGCCGGTCCAGCAGCGCCTGACCGGCCACCCGCATCCGCTCGGGGTCAACCTGTCCGGCCAGGTGGAAGACCAGCTGGACCTGGTAGGCGTCGAACGACGAGCCGGCCAGCGAGGCGTGGAAGAGCAGCCCTGACTGCAGCGGGGTCAGCGGCCAGATGTCGGCGAGCCCCGCGTGGCGGGCCCGCCACCGGTCGATCTCGCGCTGGCCCACCGCGACCAGCGACACGTCCGACGGCGTGAGTCCACCGGCTTCGGGCGAGGCCGCGTGGCGCGCGAGCCCTTCCAACGCGGCCTGCCATGCGTGCGCCAACTCCCGTACCTGTTCGCGGGAGAGGACACCGCTGGCGAAGCTGAAGGTGGCGCTCAGGCGCCGGGCGCCACCGTCGCCGGTGACAGCGGCGGTCACATCCAGCGCGGACATCATCGGCAGGTCCGCGGCCAGCGGCGCCAACAGGCCGCCCGCTTCGGGGGCGGGTGCCCATCCCAGGCCACGCACCTCCTCGGGCAGGTCTGCGGACGGAGAACCACCGAGGTAGTTGAACGTGATCTGCCCCGCTGGGTACGGGGCCAGTTCCGCCCGCGTCCGGGGGTTCAGGTAGCGCAGCAAGCCGTATCCGATGCCCTTGTCGGGGATCGCCAGCAGCTGTTCCTTGACGGACTTCATCAGGTCACCGGCCGCCGGGCCGCCAGAGCAGACCTCGTCGGGGTCGTGGGCGCCGACGTCGAGCCGGACCGGGGACATGCTGGTGAACCAGCCGACCGCGCGGGACAAGTCGGCGCCCGGAACAACCTGTTCCTCGCGGCCGTGGCCTTCGAGGCGGATCAGGACCGAGGGGTCGCCGTCCGCCCGCCACTGCCGGACCGCGACCGCCAGCGCGGCGAGCAGCCCGTCGTTGGCACCGCAGCGGAAGGCCGCGGGCAAGGTGGTGAGCAGGAGCCGGGTCACCTCGGCGGACAGCTCAACCTGCACGCTGTCCCCAGTGGACATGAGGTCGATCGAGGGGTCCAGGGGCCGCGTTCCCAGCAGCGGGTCCGGGCCGGACAGTACGCGCTTCCACAGCACGCTTTCCGCCTCCCGGCCGGGCCGGGCGGCCTCCTCGATCAGGGCGTGCGACCAGCGCCGTACGGACGTGGTCTGCGGCGGCAGCTCGACGGCACGTCCCTCGCTCACCCGTCTCCACGCCGTGGCCAGGTCGGAGAGCAGGATCTGCCATGACACACCGTCGACGACCAAGTGGTGTAGGACGACCAGCAGCCGGCCCTGCCCCCGGGGGGAGCGGAACCAGACGAACCGCGCCATATGCCCAACCGTCGGCTCCAGCTGGTCCGCCGCGGCGCGCAGCTCTCGGGCCAGCACGCGATCCCAGTCGGCGCCGGACCAGCCACCATCCCAGTCGGTCTGGCGGATCAGGCCGTCCACGGTCACGGGGTCGCCGACGACGAGCCCGGCCTCGGGCTCAGCCACCAGCCGGGACCGCAGCACCGGGTGGTGGCTCAGCACCGCGGTCAAGGTCGTCGACAGGCCCACCATGTCGATGCCATCCGGCAGTTCCAGCACCATGCTCTGGGAGAACGCGTCGCAATTTCCGCCCAGTTCGAGGACGTACCGCGCGATGGGGGTCAGCGGCATCCACCCCAGGGCACCGCCGTCGAGCTCTTCCAGGGCCGCGCCGCGGACGCCGGCGGCCACTCCGGCCACCTCGGCGAGCCGTGCAACGGTCCGGCACTCGAACACCTGCCGGGGTGTGATCTCGATCCCGGCGGCCCGCGCGCGGACCGCTACCTGGATGGACCGGATGCTCTCGCCACCCACCGCAAAGAAGTCGTCGTCGGCACCGACCCGGTCCAGGCCGAGCACCTCGGCGTAGATCCGAGCGAGGGCCACCTCCGTCGCCGATGACGGTACCCGGTAGGCCCGGCCGGTGCGTTCCGGCTCGGGCAGGGCGGCCCGGTCCAGCTTCCCGGCCGCCGTCACGGGCAGGCTGTCGAGCACCACGATCGCGGCGGGCACCATGGAATCAGGCAGCCGACGCGCCACGAACGCCCGCAACTCCCCCACCGTGACGCCGGCGTTGAGGTCGACATCGACGTCACCGATACTCACCGCACCGCTGGTGTCAGCGGGCCCGACCGGCGCGACATAGGCCACCAGTCGTTTCTCGCCGAGGTGGTCCCTGGCCACCACCGCGGCCCGGGCAACACCCGGGTAGGCGAGCAGGGCGGCCTCGATCTCAGCGGGGTCGATCCGCACACCGCCGATCCGCACCTGAGCGTCGGCCCGCCCAGTGAACTCGATTCCTCCCGCCCGGTCATAGCGCGCCAGGTCGCCGGTACGGTACATGCGCGAGCCCGGTGGACCGTACGGATCGGGCACGAACCACCGCGCGGTCAGCCCCGGGCTACCGTGGTAGCCACGGGCGACGCCCGCTCCGGCCACGTACACCTCACCCACGGCGCCCGGGGGCAGCGGGGTGAGGCCCGGGCCGAGCACATAGGCTCGGACGCCGTCGATCGGCCGTCCCGCCGGAACGGCGTCCTGGTCCGCGAGGGCCTCGGTGAGGTCGAGGTGGCTGACCTGCACCGTCGTCTCAGCGCTGCCGTAGGTGTGCACCAGTGTGGGTGCGCCGGGCAGTTGGCTTGGGTGCCACCCCTGGAGCCCAGCCGGGTCGGTCTCCTCGCCGCTGAGGAACACCCAGCGCAGCGCCGAGCTCAGGCCGTGCTCGAAGGTGGCTAGGGCGGACCGGGTCAGCTCGTGGAAGTCGGAGTGCACCAGGCTCAGCACCGTGACTCCGTCGCAGACGACGAGATCCCACAGCGCCTCGGGGGAGCTCGCCACGTCGCTGGGCACGGCTACGGCCCGGCCCCCGTGCAGCAGGGCGCCCCACATCTCCCATACCGAAACGTCGGAGGCGGGCGAGTGGCTCCAGGTCCAAACGTCGTCTGGGCCGAAACCGCACCGGGCCCGCGCCCCCGTGAACAGGGACAGGACGTTGCGGTGGGTGAGAGCGACGCCCTTGGGCTGCCCCGTCGGGCCGGAGACGTACAGAAGACAGGCCAGTCCGTCTGGCCGCGCCGGGCACGGGGCGGCGTCGGGGTGACCGTCCTCGGGATGGACTTCCTCCGTGATCAGGAGGTGGGGCAGGTCGCCGCCGGGCAGCACGGCCGAGGTCGCCTCGTTGGTGACTATCACCCGCGGGCGCGCGTCGGACAGCACGAACTGCGTGCGGGCGCCGGTGTCTTCGGGGTCGACCGGCAGGTACGCGCCGCCGGATTTGAGCACCGCCAGCAGCGCCACGGCCAGCTCGGGTGAGCGTGCCAGGGCGACTGCCACGACCGTCTCCGGGCCCACGCCATGCCGGATGAGCTCGTGGGCCAGGCGGTTGGCGCGGGTGTCGAGCTCCTGGTACGTCAGGGCCGTCCGGTCGGCGAGCACGGCGACGGCGTCCGGTGTCGCGGCCACGCGCCGTGCCAGTTCCTCGGGGAGCGTCGTCTCAGGAGCCGCTGCATCGGATGCGTGAGCCGCCGTGACGGAGGCGGGTGCCACCGCTCCGGTGTACCCCTCGGTGAGCCAGGCCCATTCGCTCGTGTCCAGCACGTCGACGGTCCCGACCGGCCGGGCAGGTTCACCAACGACCTGCCGCAGGACTCGGATGAACCGTCCGGCGATCCGCTCGACGGTCGCCCGGTCGAACAGGTCGGTGGCGTACTCGATTCCGCACCGCAGGCCCTGCCCATCGGGGTCAGGCCCCAGGTTGAACAGCAGGTCAAACTTCGCGGTGCCGGTGGAGGCCACGCTCCACTCCGCCCGTACGTCGGCGAGGTCGAAGCCTGGCAGGGTGTCCTGCCAGGCGAACATCACCTGGAACAGCGGGTGGTAGGCCAGTGACCGGTCCGGGTTGATCAGCTCGACCAGCCGGTCGAACGGCACGTCCTGGTGGTCGTAGGCCGCCAATGCCTTGTCACGGACCTGCTCAAGGATCCGCTCGAACGGCATGTCCCCCGCCAGATGCACCCGCAGCACCCAGGTGTTGACGAAGAACCCGATCAGATCCGCCGACGCCTCGTCGGTACGGCCCGCGATCGGCGAACCGATGGCGATGTCGTCACCGCTGCCCATCTGGTGCAGCAGCACGGCCAGGGCGGCCTGCAGCACGATAGAGGCGGTCACGCCGTGCTCGCGGGCGAGCTCGTCCACCTGGGCGAGCAGCTCCGGCCCGACGGTGAAGTCGAGCAGGTCGCCGCGGTGGGTAGCCACCGGCGGCCGAGGACGGTCTACGGGGAGCGACAGCGGCTGCGGAATGTCCGCCAACTCTTCTTTCCAATAGGAAAGTTGGTGGTCCAGCAGGCTCTCCTGGCCGGCTTTCTCCGCCAGCAGCTGGCGTTGCCACAGCGCGTAGTCAATGTACTGCACCGGCAGGTCCGACCAGGTGGGAGCGTGTCCCGCGTGCCGGGATGCGTACGCGGCCGACAGGTCCCGCCCCAGCGGCACCACGGACTCGCCGTCGCCCGCGATGTGGTGGAGCACCAGCACAAGGACGTGTTCCCGGTCGGAGAGGCGCAGCAGGTCCGCCCGCACGGGGAGGTCGCGGGTCAGATCGAAGAGACGGGCCGCCGACGCAGTCACGGCTTCGGTGAACGCGGCGGGCGACACAGGCACGACCGGCAGATCGACCGCAGCCTCGTGCGCGGGAACCACCCGCTGGTAGGAGACTCCCTGCTCGTCCTCGGCGATCAGGGTCCGCAGCGCCTCGTGCCGGGCGACCACATCCCCCAGCGCCGCGGTGAGCGCCGCCACGTCCAGCTCTCCGGTCAGGCGGAACACGGCCGGGATGTGATAGGTGGCCGACGGGCTCTCGAACCGGTGCAGGAACCACAGCCGCTGCTGCGCGTACGACAGTGGCACCCGGTCCGGGCGTGGCATCGGCTCCAGCGGCGGGCGCACCGGCGCGCCGGTGTCGAGCCGCTCCGCAAGGTCGGCGACGGTCGGCGCCTCAAAGACCTGGCCTATGGAGATCTCGGCCCCCAGCTCGGCGCGGACCTGGTTGACCAGCCGGGCGGCGAGCAACGAATGCCCACCCAGGAGGAAGAAGTTGTCGTCGATGCCTACCCGGTCCAGCCCGGTCAGCTCGGCGAACATACGCGCCAGGGCCTCTTCGCGTGGCGTCCGAGGCGCCCGGTACCTCTCGGCGCCGACCTCGGGGGCCGGCAGTGCCGCACGGTCAAGCTTGCCGTTGGGACTGACCGGCAGCTGGTCCAGCAGGACGAAGACCGCGGGCACCATGAATTCAGGCAGCCGTTGTGCCACGAACTCGCGCAATTCATCGGCGGTCACGGAGTCGGCCGGGGCCGCATAACCGACCAGTTGCTTTCCCCCTCCAGCGCCGGGGTCCTCGCGGGCGATGACCCCGGCGCCGGTGACGCCTGGGTGGGTCTCCAGCACCGCCTCGATTTCCCCGGGTTCGATGCGGAATCCTCGGATCTTCACCTGTTCGTCCGCGCGACCGAGGAAGACCAGCTCGCCGGACGGCGCCAGGGACACGATGTCGCCGGTGCGGTACATCCGCTCGCCCGCCTCCCCGTACGGGCAGGCCACGAACCGCTCCGCGGTCAGCCCGTGCCGGCCGACGTACCCGCGGGCCAGTCCGGAACCGGCCAGGTACAGCTCACCGGCGTTGCCCGGCGGCACCAAGCGCAGCGCCCCGTCCAGCACATAGACCCGTGTGTTGTCCGTCGGGAGGCCGATGGGGATCTCGTCGCCGATCGGGTCACCACCCGTGACCGAATGGCAGGTCGCGGCGACGGTCGTCTCCGTCGGCCCGTACACGTTCACGAAGGTCGTCGTGGGGCAGGCCCGCACTGCACGCCGGATGGTCGCGGGCAAGGCGCGCTCCCCACCCGTGACCACATGGGTCAGCCCGGACAGACACGCGGGATCGTGCTCGACGATGAGGTTGAGCAGCGCCGCGGGCAGGCAGACCGCGGTAATCCGGCCGCTGGCGAGGATCTCGGTGAGTGTGGCGGTGTCGAGGTCGCCGGGAGGTGCCACGACCACGGTGCCACCGTGCGTCAACGGCACCCACAGCTCGTACGTCGACGCGTCGAAGGCGTGCGGCGAGCGCAGCAGCACCCGCTCGTGGCCCGAGCTCCACCCCCGGTCCAGCACGAAGTCCACCATGTTCCGTTGCGTCACCCCGATGCCCTTTGGCGCACCCGTCGAGCCCGAGGTGAACATGACGTACGCCAGCCGGTCCACGGGGCCCACGCTGCCGACCACCACGTCCGGCAGCGCGCCCAGGCGGTCCAGGAGCACCGAGGGGCAGGTGTCTTCGGGGACGACACCTGCGTGCTCGGTACGAGTCAGCGCCAAGACCGGGCGGACGTCCGACATCATGAGCTCAACCCGCTCGACGGGGTGCGCGGGGTCGATCGGCACGTACGCGCCGCCCGCCTTGAGCACCGCCAGCAGTGCCGTCACCAGCTCCAGCGACCGGGGCAGCACCACCGCCACCAGGCTGTCCGGGCCGACGCCCCGACGCCTCAGCTCGGCGGCGAGGCGCCCGGAGCGTTCCTCCAGTTCCCGGTACGTCAGAGAGGTGCCGTCAGCGGTTACGGCGACCGCGTCAGGTCTGGCCTCGGCCTGCCGCCGCACCAGGTCGGGGATCGTCAGCTCGGGGTTGGGTGCCGCGGTGTCGTTGAGCTGGGTCAGCAGGTCCCGGTGGTCAGGCCGCAGTATGTCCAGGCGGCCTACGGGGATGTCGGGTCGGTCCACCGCGGCACGGATGAACTCCACCAACTCACGGCATATTGCAAGCAGTTCGGCTTCAGTGTGGAGGGCAGGCGGGGCGTCCATGCGGATGTGCAGGTCGCCGCCTTCGCGCCCGTCGTAGTACGTCGAGATGCCCAGGTCCTCGACGATGCCCCACGACCCGAGGAGGAGGTGCGCCTGGCTGCCCGCGAAGTCCAACGCCTCCACGAACGGCATCACGTTGACCAGGGGGCCGAACGGGCTGCGCCCCGAGCCGGTCGCCCCCGTGCCGCGCTGGATCTCGGTGATGTGGTGTTCGGCGTGGCCGAGGAGCACACGGACGTCCTCGCCCACCGCCGTGGCAATGTCGGCGAAGCTGGAGGACAGCGGGACGCGGGCCCGGATCGGAACGATATTCAAGGTGAGGCCGGGGGTGTGCCCCAGCGCCCCGCGCCGGTTCTTGACACTGAGTGAGAACAACGGATCCGACAGTCCACAGCGGCGGCCGAGGTATACGGCCGCGGCCGAGACCAGCAACGTGGACATCCGTACGCCGATCTGCGCGGCTGTACGCTCCCACTGTGCCGCTTCGGCCCCGGGCACGGTGACCACGCGGCTCACCATCCCGATGGCACCGGCCAGTCCAGCCCAGCTGTCCGCCGGCTCGACGCGCTCGCCGGAGCCGGGGCTGAGCGCGCCGGGCGCTCCGGCGCCAGGACGCGGCAGCTGGGCGGGAGTTGGCGAGTCCGCCAGATAGTCCTTCCAGAACCGTGCGTCCTCGGCGAACCGCGGAGACTTGCGGTAGTTCCGGTCTGCTTCGTAGAGCGCCCGCGGGCCCTCGAACTGCGACGGCGGCACCGGCTGCCCGTCGTGGAGCGCCGTGTAGACCTCGGCCACCCTGCGCGACAGCAGGGAGACCACGCTGAAGCCATCGGCGACCGTGTGGTGGAAGATCACGACCAGGAGGCAGCGGGCGGGCGCGAGCCGGATGCTGCCCACCCTGAAGAGCATGTCGTGGGCTAAGTCGAAGGGTTCGCGCACCAGGCCGGTCAGCAGCGCGCGGGCCGCCCTTTCCGGGTCCTCCTCCGCGCTGACGTCGACAGCGAACGGCTCCAGTCGCCCAGGGGCTGAAATCACCTGCCGCAGGCCGTCCGCTTCCTCCCGGAAGTTGACCAGGGTCGCTTCGGTCTCGCTGAACACCCTGCGCAGCGCAACGTCAAGGACACCGAGGTCGATCTCCCCCGCGATATCCCAGAGCATGGTCGGATTGTTGGAAACCTCAGGTGTCATTTTCTGGGCCAGCCACAGCCCTTGCTGCGCTGATGACACGCCAAACGAAAGCAAAATGGCCGTCCCCTCGGTCCGTCGCAAAGCCCACTCGGAGTAGACGCAGGCATTCCTCACTCTCAGGGGCGCGTGACCGGCTGGTCAAGGCCAAATAGATTCCACCGCATAAAGCGGTTCGGCGGGCGCCTGTCCCGTTGACAGGACAGCTCAACGGGATATCTCCACGCGCCAGCGTGAGGCACGTCTTGCCTCCGCAGCAGCTCAACGAGCTTGGACAATGAAGATCTTGACAGTCCACGCCGGGCGGAGATAATTTCCCAATTCGCTCCCTCAACACCCTTGTGCCGCCGGTTAGGTTTCTCTAAGAGTGGGCGGCGCTCCACCTTTCACTGGAGAGACACCAACCATGTAACGGAGCATGGAGGTAGATTCTCGTGCCGACTCATGGCGGATTACCGTTGAGAAGAACAAGAATTTTCGATACCACATTGCGCGATGGCGAACAGGCGCCGGGAAATGCGATGCGGCCCCACCAGAAACTCGACATCGCGCTGGCGATCGAGGCACTGGGCGTCGATGTGATCGAGGTGGGTTTTCCGAGTTCCTCGCCGAGCGACCGCGAGGCCGCCCGGCTGATCGCCGACGCCCTGACCTCCGCCCGCGTCGCTACGCTCAACCGACCTTTATCCGAGGACATTCGCCTCGCCGTTGAGTCGGCCGGCGCCGAGCGGCACCACCTGCAGATCATGGCGACCGGCAGCGAGATTCACCTCCGGCACAAGCGGGGCATCCAACAGGCCGAAGCGCAAGACCAGGTGGTCGAGGCGATCGGCTTCGCCAAGTCACTGGGCGTCAAACATGTAACGCTGGCCATCGAGGACGCCTCGCGCGGCTCCGACGGCCTGCTGCGGCCCCTGATCATGCAGTCCATCTTGGCGGGCGCGGACACGGTGACAGTCGCCGACACCACCGGCTGCATGGTGCCCGCCCAGTACGGCGGCCTGATCGCCCGTATACGGTCCTGGATCCCGCCAGAGATTGTGGTCTCCACGCACTGCCATGACGACCTCGGGCTGTCACTGGCCAACGCCCTGGCTGGAATCGAGGCCGGGGCCGACGAAGTGCAGACCACCCTGGCCGGCATTGGCGAGCGGGCGGGGAACACCCCGCTGGAGGAACTCATCGCGGTGCTCACGTACAACGGCGAAGCGATCGGCGCCACCACCTCCGCAAAGACCGAGGGCCTGTACGCTGCGTTCGGCCTACTGTGCGATGCAATCGGGCTCTCCGCCCCCCGCAACAAGGCCATCTTCGGCGTAAACTCCTTCGCCACGCAGGCCGGGATCCACCAGGCCGGGATCCTGCGTGCGCCCCTCACCTACGAGTACGTCGAGCCCGCGCGGTTCGGCCGGGAGCGCACGATTCTGGTCGGCCGACACTCGGGCCGGGCCATACTGCGCCACGTCCTCCAGGAGATGAAGCTGCCGGTCGACGAGCTGCTCGTGGACCGTCTCTACGAGGAATACGTCGCCCATCGCACCAACGGCGAGTGCGTCAGCATGGCCGACCTGCGGGCGATCATCACCGAGCGGCACGCTACAAGCTCCAAGGCGTTGACCCGATGACCATAGCAAGCACTGCCGCCGGACGAATGGCCACGGGAAGAACGCTGGTTGAGAAGGTCTGGGACAGCCATGTCGTGATGCGCGCTCCCGGCGAGGCAGATCTGCTCTACATCGATCTGCACCTGATCCACGAGGTGAGTTCGCCGCAGGCGTTCGACGGCCTGTGCCTGTCCAGCCGCACAGTGCGGCGCCCCGACCTCACCCTCGCCGTCGAAGACCACAATGTCCCGACCGACTCGCTGCTCGTCCTCGACCCAATGGGCAAAGCTCAGGTCGAGACCCTGCGGAAGAACTGCGCCGCCCATGGAATCGAGCTGTTCCGCCTCGGGGACCGCCGACAGGGCATCGTGCACGTGGTGGCACCGGAGCACGGGTTCATCCGCCCGGGGATGTCGGTGGTCTGCGGCGACAGCCACACCTCCACCCACGGCGCGTTCGGCGCGCTGGCCTTCGGCATCGGGACCACCGATGTGGAGCACGTGCTCGCCACCCAGACGCTGCCGCTTCCACGGCCGCACACCATGGCGGTCGAATTCACCGGAGTGCCCGCTGCGGACGTCACGGCTAAGGACCTGATCCTGGCGCTGATCGCACACGTTGGCGCCAACGGCGCACACGGACACGTCATCGAGTACCGGGGCCGGGCCATCGAACTGCTATCGATGGAGGGCCGGATGACCCTGTGCAACATGAGCGTCGAGGCCGGGGCCCGTGCCGGGCTGATCGCACCGGACCAGGTCACCTACCGGTATCTGAAGGGGCGTCCGGGGATGCCGGACGGCACTACCTGGGAGCGGGCCGTGGCCCACTGGGAGACGCTGCGCACCGACGAGGACGCCGTCTTCGACAGGGTCGTACGGATCGATGTCTCGGCCCTGACCCCATTCGTCACCTGGGGCACCAACCCAGGCCAGGCCGTCCCCCTCGCCTCCCGCGTCCCCACCCCGGAGTCCTTCGCCGACGCCCAGCAGCAGGCGGCGGCCCACCGTGCCCTCGCCTACATGGGGCTGGCCTCCGGCACCCCGATGGACTCGATCGAGATCGACACCGTGTTCATCGGCTCGTGCACCAACGGGCGCATTGAGGACCTCGAATCCGCCGCCGCTGTGCTGCGGGGCCGCTCCGTGGCGCCCGGCGTGCGGATGCTGGTCGTTCCCGGCTCCACGGAGGTCCGTCACCAGGCCGAAGTCCGGGGTCTACACCGGGTCTTCACCGAGGCCGGCGCGGAGTGGCGACTGTCCGGCTGCTCCATCTGCCTGGGCATGAACGCCGACCGGCTGACCGGACCCGCCCGCTGTGTGTCCACTTCGAACCGGAACTACGAGGGCCGTCAGGGCCTGGGGGTCCGTACTCACCTGGCGTCGCCCGCGGTCGCGGCGGCGACCGCCGTGACCGGAAGGCTGACCGCGCCCAGCTGCCTGCCGCAACGGGGGACCGTGTGAAACCGCTGCTCGAACACACCGGATACGGGGTCGCACTGCGCCGCGGCGATGTCGACACCGACCAGATCATCGCCGCCGAGTACTGCAAGCGGCTGACCAAGAGCGGATACGCGGATGTGCTGTTCGCTGGATGGCGGAAGGATCCCGCGTTCGTACTGAACCGGCCGGCGAGTTCGGACGCCAGCATCCTGGTGGCGGGCCACAACTTCGGCACCGGCAGCTCCCGTGAGCACGCCGTGTGGGCGCTGCGGGACTGGGGTTTCGCGGTGGTGATCGCGAGCAGTTTCGGAGATATCTTCCGGCGCAACGCGTTCAAGAACGGTCTGCTCGCGGTCGAGTTGCCGACCCCCGTGGTGGCCGAACTGGCCGACCGTGTCGACGGCGATCCCCGCGCCAAGATCACCGTGGACCTGGCCGGCCTCGAAGTCCGCTCCGGCGGGCTGCGCCACGCGTTCGCCGTGGAAGCGAGGGCACGTCAGCTCCTGCTTGAGGGACTCGACGAGATCGCGGTCACCTTGGCCCAGGACCGCGCCATCACCACGTACGAAAAGTCGCGAGGGGACTGGCTGCCTAGCGTGCCTAATACGCCGCTTCGGCCAGTGTGCCCGTCCACGGCGAAGAGGCGGCTCATATGACGCAGTTCCCGGTGGCTGCGCGCGTCGGCAAGCTGGCGCGCAGCGGCCTGTTCAAGCTGCTCAGCGAGGGGCATGGCGAGAAGGTGGTCGACCTCGCCCTCGGTGTACCGGGAGCGCCCGCGACTCCGCCACGGCTGATCGAGACGGCCTGCGCGGCCCTGCGAGAGGGAATCAATCAGTACGAGGTACCGGACGGCAATCTCGAACTGCGGCGCCGAATAGCGGCTGCGCTGCCCACGCCCACGGATCCGCTCACCGAATTGACAGTCACGGTCGGTGCCAGCGAGGCGCTTTCCGCGGCCGTGCTGGCCACCGTCAATCCGGGCGACGAGGTCATCGTCTTCGAGCCATTCTATGAGAATTTCCTCAGCGCGATCGCGCTGGCCGGTGGTGTTCCCCGCCCGGTGCGGGTGCACGCGCCGGATTGGCGCTATGACCCCGCCGAATTACGAGCGTCGTTCGGCCCACGTACGACAGCGATCGTCCTCTGCACGCCGAACAATCCCACCGGCCATATGCTCACGCCACAGGAGTTCGCCGAGATAGCGGAACTGTGCGAACGCTGGAACGCTGTCGTCATCTCCGACGAGATCTACGCGGGATACGTCCATGAAGGAAGGCAGCATGTATCGGCGGCCGACCTGCCCGCCCTTCGCGAGCGCGGCATTGTCATCGGCAGCCTCTCTAAGAGCCATGCGGTCAGCGGCTGGCGCATCGGCTATCTGCGCGCCTGCACGGCGCTGACCAGCGCCGTTCGCCGGGTCCACGAGGCGGTCTGCGGGGGCGGCGCGACCCCTCTGCAGGAGGCGGCCGCGCGCGCCGCCGCGATGGAACCGGATTTCCTCACACCGCGCTCAGATCTGAGCGTTCAGCGGAATCTAGCGACCTACATCTTCTCCGCGGCCGGTTTTCGCTGTTTCCCACCGGACGGCGGGTGCTACGTGATGGCAGATATCCGGCACATCACGGATGAGGACAGCGAGTCTCTGGCCTATCGCCTCGTCCGGGAAGCCGGGGTTATGGTCGCGCCCGGCACGTTCTTCTACGCGGGCAGCGCGGCAGGCGCGGGACTCATCCGCATCGCGTTCAACCGCCGAATCGAAACCCTCAACGAGGCCGAGCGCCGTCTGTCGGCATACCGGCCACGCGAACACGCTCAATCGTCTTGATAAGGCGCCCCCACCCAGCATTGTGAAAAGGACATCCGATGGCCACCCTCGCCGACCGATGGAACATCCACCCAGCGCATTTCTGGCTGCGCGGCCAACAACCAGATCAGCCCATCCGATTCGACGAAGAACTGGGGATATGGAACGTCTACGGATACGCGGAGGCCGTGAGAATCCTGGGCGATCCAGCGATCTTCTCCTCCGATACAAAACGGCTGTATGCCTCTGAAGCCGTCAATGAACATAAAGAGGGCAACCTGATCCAGATGGATGCGCCGGAACACGGCAAGCTACGCACACTGGTTAGCGGCGCATTCAACCGGAAGATCGTCGCCGACCTCGAACCTCGAATCCGCGAGGTCACCCGCGAACTGCTCGACGCGGTGCCCGACCCGTCAGAGCTCGAAGTGGTGACCGATCTCGCGTACCCGCTTCCAGTGATCGTCATCGCCGAGCTGCTGGGTGTGCCGAGCAGCGATCGCGACCTGTTCAAGCAATGGGTGACGGTGATGCTGGAGGGCACCGGTCAGCTCTCCCTGCGCGACCGCGACCTCAGCGAGGAGGACGAGCGCGATCAGCGGGCGGTGATCGAGCAGTGGCAGCCGATGTTCGACTACATCCGCGAGCACGTTGCCGAGCGTAGGCGGCAGCCGCGCCAGGATCTGCTGACCCAACTGGTCACAGCGGAGGTCGACGGTAACCGGCTGACCGACAACGAAGTGGTAAATTTCGCGGTCCTGCTGCTGGTCGCCGGGCACGTCAGCACCACCCTGCTGCTCGGCAACACCCTGTTGTGCCTCGACGCGCACCCGGAGTGGGCGGCGCGGGTACGCGAGGATCGCTCGCTGGTGCCGAGCGCGATTGAGGAATCGCTGCGCATGTTCAGCCCGTTCGCGGGCGTCACGCGGTCCACATACACCGAAGTGGAGATCGCCGGGCAGCGGGTACCCGCGGACCAAATGATCATGGTGTGGCTCGCGGCGGCGAACCGGGACGCGCGCCAGTTCGCCGACCCGGACACCTTCATCCCGACCAGGGACCCCAACCCGCACCTCGGACTCGGGCGCGGCATCCACTTCTGCCTCGGCGCTCCCCTGGCAAGACTGGAAGGCCGCGTCGCTCTAAACATGCTGATGGACCGCTTCCCAGTACTGCGCACCGACCCCGCCAATCCCCCGACCTTCGTCCCCACACCTAACATGACAGGCGTCCGCACTCTCCCCATGCGTACCATCTGACACTCCTTACTTGGCCCCGCACGCGGCGGCCCCCGGCTGGCTGGAAACTTCCTTACGCCGGCGGCGCCACGCGCTCCAGCGTTGACTTCGTGATCAATCGCAAACTGGTCACGAAGTCAGCGGGGGGTACGGGCAATGCAATGGGGAAACGACTGTGGAGCGGGAGAATAGGGCGTGGAACGGGCGGAACGCGCCGAGCGCATCTTGGAGGCGGCGGCCGAGCTGCTGCTCGCTTGGGGTTACCGGCGGGTGACGATCGATGAGATCGCCCGCCGCGCCAAGGTCGGCAAGGGAACGGTCTACCTGCATTGGAAGACCAAGGACGCGTTGTTCCTAGCCGTCCTGGTCAAGGAACAGTTCCATAGCCAGCGCCGCCGGTTGCAGCGGATGCGCGACGACCCGCTGGAGATCCTGCCCGGTCGGCACGCTGGCGGCATCTTCCGGGAGTTCCTGGGGCAGCCGGTGCTCCGTGCCCTGTACACCGACGACTCCGATCTCCTCGGCCGACTCAACGACATCGCGAAGAAGGAGTTCGCGCAGCTGATAGCCGAAGGCGACCGGGTGCTCTGCCGCCACCTCGAAGTTCTGCGCGAGCACGGCCTCGTACGCGACGACGCCGACATCCGCCACCAGCAGTACACCCTGATGGCGACGCTCATCGGCTTCTTCACCTCCGAGGGGATGCTCGCGGACCGCGCCCCGGACACCCCGGAGGTGCGGGCCGACATGCTCACCCAGATGGTCCGCAGCGCCCTGGAGGCGCCGGACCCCGATCTCGTACGCGCCACCGCGGCGGCCGCGGCTGCGCCCAAAGTCATCGCCCTCTACGAGAACATGGCAGAACTCAGCGAGCAGGAGATGCGCCGGCAGCTCCGCAGCTGAGAACGGCCCAGGTCGAGGCGGACACCACCGCGCGGCGGGACCTCCTTCCTCATCGACCATCTGCCCTGGAAGGACCCCGCCATGTGTCCAGCCACCAAGCCCCCTGGGAATCCGTTACACCGCTCTTTCGACACGGGGGCCTTGTCCGTGAGAGCAACCAGGACACCGCCTGCGCCGGGTCCCGCTTGCTCACCGTGGCCGACGGCTTCGGCAGCGGAGGAGCCCCCGCAAGCGCCGTCGTCGACGCGTTCAAGCGCCTCTCATGGCAGCCAGCACATCGCGGCCGACTCCACGGCGCCTGCTGGCTTGGCTCCGCGAGGAACATCACGCTGCCTACAGTTGCGTGAGACATCGATCGCCAACCCGTCCCTCTAAACCGTAGGCACCGCAGGTCAGGGCACCGACCTGCCCACAGTCATCTGAGAAGCCGCGCAGGGCGCCAGCCGCCCAAAGAGCCGGTGCCGGCTCGCGGCCAGGGCCTGGCCGACGGGCCACCCAACACTGGGCCCCACTGCTTCCCGAAAACGTGGAAAATCCAGCTGCCGGCCCGGCAGGCCAGCTCATCGACGCAGGTCAGAAGCCATCCCAGCCAATCACGGCTAGGTGCCTTCTAAGCGCTGCTCCATGCCTCAACTCAGCCGACAGGTCTCCAATCCGAGCTATAGCCGGAGCCGAAGCTACGCGTGCGATCAACCGTCGGCGTGAGTACCCCGATCCAAATCAACCAGCTGGTCCCGCAGTCGTGCGGCTTCGGCTTCTGCCTGCCGGAGCCTCCGTTCCAGGCCAGCGCGGGTCGGTGGTTTCTGCGGTTGCCGTCGCTCCGGCTCTGCCTCGCGTGGGATCAGCCAGCCGACGCGCTGGTCCGCCACAATCCAGTGCACGTAGCAACAGGTGTAGCAAAGGCACTCGGGTTCTGGGCTGGGCCAGCCCTGTGAGAGCATCCGACGCATATGGTCATGCTCGCGGGGAGCATGACCAGTCGGGTTGGATGCCCAGAACTCCTCGAACTCCTTGGTCATCTCCGCGACTCGCTTGGCGCTGCACCGATGAGGTCCCTCTTCGGGTTTCCACTCCAGGTCGGGGGCGATGACGTCGGTGATGTGCCCGCAGGCCAGCTTCACCTTCCAGAAGGCGCTGGTATGCGGCTCGTCATGGCGGATCAGGGCCCAGGTCTCAGGATCTATCCCATCACGAGGTTCCGCCGGGTCGGCGGGAAAAGTCCGCTTCCTGCGCTCGCCCCACTCCACGATGTCCCGGTACGGAGCAGGCGGAGCGTCATCGTGGACGCAGAGCATCTGGCCCTTCTGCAGCCACTCGCACTCGGGGCCGCGCCACTGCCGATCACTCGGCAAGCACTCCTCGCCGAGCGTCAGCACCTCGTTGATGCAGCCACAGTCCAACTGAACACGCCACCGGTAGCACTCCTTCGCCTCTGGCACCAGCAGCGCCCCTAAGGCAGGAGGAAGTCGGTCACGGAACTCGGCATTGGCCTCCTCGAACTCGCGCAAGGCTTCCTTGCGCGACCTCGCTCTTCCGGGCAACGACCGCCGCACCGCGTCAGACGCCGAGCGCGAGATCGCGTCGGGGCTACCGTCAGCATCAGTTGGATGGTTAGTCATGTCAGAAGTTCCCCCAGCCCGATTGAGACTCCGGTCCGTACGGGCCCCACCCCGTCAGATAAGGCTTCAGGTCATCGGGCTTCGGCTCTCGTGGAGTTGGCATCCCTGGAAGTCGAAGCAGCGGATCAATCGCTTCGACGTGGCTCCGAGCCCAGGCCAGCCATTTCCGTGCTGAGGCAACTTCTGACTCGTCAGGCTCCGCTGCCTCTGCGATGCGCCGTTCCAACGCCTCGCAGTACTCGCGCAGGACAGCCGCTTCCTTCCACTGCGCGGCCTGTCCGCTGAGCACATGAGCCAGCTGGGCCTGAACGGCCTGCTCCTTCGCCGCAGCCATGGCCTCATGCCATCGAGCTTTGCGCTCTGCCTCCGCACGCGCCTCGTCCACCTTTCGCTGCGCATCCTCGACCGCGCGGGATTCGACTTCCTGAAGTACTGCGCCCAGGACGTCCTCAAGTACCCAACGCTTACGGTCGGCCCATTGCCTGCGGCGAGCGGAACCGCTGTAGCCGAGTTCGAGCATGAGCTTTTCGCTGCGCTGCGGATCCGCGGCCTGCGGACTCTCCTGCTTGATCGTGATGGTGTACGTGAACTCGCCGACAATCAGGTTCAATTCGCCTTCACGGCGCGAGTACTTGGGCGGCTCATAACACCCGTTGTAGGAGTATCCGCGGTTGCGGTGGCAATCAGGGACAGGGTGCTCCTCCACCCTGTGTCCCCGCCGTTCGGCTTCAGCAGCAAGCCCCTGGAACACACGAAGGGCACGGCGGCGTGGTTCTGCCGGCATCACGAGCCAGCCTTCGTCATCGCGCAGTGCGGCCACGACCGGGTGCGGTAAGCGCAACTGAACGGGGACTGGAACCTGGGGCGCGTCTTCCGGCGCCTGCTGACCGGAGTTGGGATGGGGGCCTTCGAGAAGTGAAATCTGCAGGTCCCGGATGCGGTTGAACATGCGGGACTTCTCGATGCGCTTGCCGGACGGGACGAGTCCGTGTCGCTTCGCGAAATCAATGACGCGCCGCCACTCCACCACTTGGACTTCGTCGGGTGCGTGGATGATGACCTGCCGCTCCGCGACAAGCCGTTCGATGAGCTGAGTCGCCTTCGCCCGCCGCGCTACAGGGATGGGCCTCTCGCTGTACGACGCCACGCCCTTCGTTTCCTTCTCGGCGCCCTTGCCGATGCCGCGTGTGGTCGCGGCACCCCGTTGCTCGGTCGCACGCTCCACCTTCGTGGGGCGACTCTGCGACTCACGGGCCGACATCGTGGTCTGCTCTTCCTCAGCCGTGCGCCCCGGGCGATCCGGGTGGTGACCGTGCTTGAGGTAGAACTTCCCGGCCTCGGTCACCTCAGCCGACAGAACTCCGCGGCTCCGTCGTACCGCCAGCAGTCCGCGGTCGCGCAGTGCGTAGGCAGAGCGCCTGTCGCTCAGCTCCTGCGCGCTTAGCTCCTCGCCCGCGTCCAGGCGACCGAGAAGTGCTCGTTGCCGATCGTTCAAAGGGGACCAGCGATGCATGGCATCAGCTCACACGCCCCCGCCCAGGCAGGCAATCACTCGTTCGGGTCGGGCCACCTCAACGGCAAGCCACTCCCCTGTCTACACCACCCCACTCCAAGCCTATGACCAGCACAGACTCCCGCCCCCCCGGTAGCGATCCTGCTCGAACCTCATTCGGGACGAAGAGATCGTGGGTTCACATCCAGCCACCCCGAGTGGCGTTGCCCCTGCCTCGGAACTGCTGGACAGCCGACCTCGGAGGAGACCCCAAGCCCTCTGCGATCCGCCGCAAGGAACTCTCCCCCTCCGGTAGTGCGCCCTGCGCGTAGGCTCGGGGCGGACGGCGTGACAGTGCCGGGTCCATGGAATGGGGCAGGGGGACAGCGTGGATCATCTCTTCACCGTCGACGGGTGCTCGGCCACTCCTGTCCCACCGACCGCGCTCGCTGCCGAAGGGCTTTTCGAACGGCAGCACCTTCAGGAGTGGGTGATCGCGCATCCGGCGGTGCTCGGCGACGAGGTGCTCGTCATCACCTCCGAGTTCGACCGGTGGGCCGACACGGACGGCGTGCCCGCGTGGGACCGGCTGGACATCCTGGGGCTGGATGCCACGGGGCGTCTCGTAGTAGTGGAGCTGAAGCGGGGAACGGCGGACCGCGATGTACACCTTCAGGCGATCACCTACGCCGCTCTAGTGTCACGGTTCGACCTCGACACGTTGGCCCAGGCACACCGCGACTTCCTCAAGGGCAGGGGTGAGAGCCTCGACCTGGAAACGTGCCGGCAGCGTCTCCTGGAGCATGTGGACGGGGACTGGAGCCCCGAACTGCTCCAACGTCCCAGGCAGGTGATCATCGCCGCCGACTTCCCCAAGCAGGTCACTCACACCATGGTCTGGCTGTCGGAGATGAATCTCGACATCGACCTCATCCAGGCGGGTCTCTGGAAGGTCCAGGACCAACTCGTCGTCGGCTTCACCAAGCTCTACCCCACCCCGGAGGTCGAGGAGTTCACCCTCGCCCCGGCCCGGAACGAGGCCAAGGCAGCAGCGCAGAAGCTGGAAGAGCGTTCGGGTGCCCGCAAGGCCGTGCACGTCATCGTCGAGGCCGGGCTGTTGCCGGACGGGACCCGGATACGGCTGGTGCCGAGACACGGCGCGACGGAAACCATCCGCGAGGCCATTCATGTATGGATGGGCGAGGACAGCAGTCGCGGGGCCGCCACGTGGACCAACGGCAGCGCCAACCAGCTGACCTGGGAGGCCGATGGCAGGCGGTACTCACCGACCGGGCTGGCCAAGCACATCTTCACCAGCGTGACCGGCCGCAAAGCCGACGGAATACAGGGCACGACCTGGTGGGATGTCGACACGAACCATGTCCCGGACACGGTTGATCCCGACGACTGGGCAGCGCTGGCGGGCCTCAGTCTGGTACGTCTGGCCAAGCAACTCAGCGGCTCCGGCAAGGACTGGACAACCCTCCACAGTCTGCTGGCCTCCCTGCCCTCCGGACGGTGGACAACCTACGGGGACGTGGCGATCGCGGTCGGGAGCGCTGCTCTGCCGGTCGGCACACACCTGTCCACCTGCGGCCAGTGCCCCAACCCATGGCGAGTCCTGAACGCTGCGGGACAAGTCAGCGCCGGCTTCAAGTGGTCCGACCCCACCCGCACAGACTCCCCCGCCGATCTCCTGGCGGCCGAGGGCGTCAGCTTCGACACGGGGACAGCGGATCCGAGCACCCGCCTTCCCCTGGAGACCCTGAAGAACCTCCTCGACGACTGATCCCGACCGTCGCGGAACCTGCCGTGGAACCGCAAAGCGGTGGCCCTAGGTATAAAACTGCCGGACATTGGTGACACATGGATCTCCGACTACGACGGAGCCAGCCATGCCCCCTTCACCGCAACAGCAGCAGGATCGCCGGGCCCAGCGACGTCTGGCGGTCCTGCGCCACGCCGAGGAAGTCACTGGGAATGTCTCGCTGACCTGCCGGTACTACGGGATCAGCCGCAACTGCTTCTACAAGTGGCAGCGGCGCTACCAGGAGGAGGGCATCGAGGGCCTGCGCGACCGTTCCAGCGCACCGCACCACAGTCCCCATGCCACCGACGCCGACATCGTGAACAAGATCGTCTACCTGCGGCAGAACTACCACTTCGGCCCGATGAAGATCCGGATGTACCTCCAGCGGTACCACGACATCGACATCGCCTGCTCCGCCGTCTACCGCATCCTCAAGCGGCTGGGTCTCAACCGGCTGCCCGCATCGCAACGCTACAAGCGCCACGACAGGCGCTATACCCGCTACGAGAAGCAACTGCCCGGCAACCGGGTCCAGATTGACGTCAAGTTCATCGAGCCGATCGGCGCGCCTGCCCCGACGGCCCAGCAGCCGGCCCCCGTCGTCGGCACGACGCCCAAGGTCCGCCGTCGGGCCAAGTACTACCAGTTCACCGCGATCGACGACTGCACCCGGCTGCGCGTGCTGCGGATCTACCCTCGGTGCGACCAGAAGACAGCCGTCCAGTTCCTGGACTACGTCCTTGAACGACTGCCTTTCCGCGTCGAGGTCATCCAGACCGACAACGGCGCGGAGTTCCAGTCCGCCTTCCACTGGCACGCGCTCGACAAGGGCATCGCCCACACCTACATCAAACCGGCATCCCCGCACCTCAACGGCAAGGTGGAACGCTCACACCGCATCGACGCCGAGGAGTTCTACCGCATGCTCGCCGGTGTCGTCATCGACGACACCGGCAAACTGAACGAAAAACTCCGAGAATGGGAGGACTACTACAACTACCACCGCCCGCACGGCGCTCTCGGCGGCCAGACTCCCTACGAACGCCTGAAGCAGAAGACTCAGACCCAGATGTAACCAAGCTCTGGCAGATGCACACCTAGGCGGAGCCGAACGCGTGGGAGTCCCCTGAGATTTTTCTGGGACTTCCGGCTGGATCAACGGGCATGAACGTGAAACAACCGAAAGGACATTTACGCAGGTCACCGCTGCGCACGAGTCCGTCGCGGCAGGTCACGGGGATGCCTGGTCTCTTCCGGGACATCTGAACGGCGGATGCCGCCGCACCCTGTCTGACCTGTGCGAATACGGGCCAGGAGGGGGTGCGGCGGCACCTCTGAACTTCTCTGGGACTTTGCGCCAGGACCGAGCTTCTGCCGGTCGGCTTGCAGCTACGCGAAGACCGCGTCGAGGGCGGCGCCGCCGCGCGCACCGGCGCGGGGCAGGAAGTGTGCATACTTCCGGAGCGTGAAGCCGGGGTCGGAGTGGCCGAGCCACCTGGCCAGGGAGACGACCGACTCGCCGGCCTCCAACTGCTCGGAGGCGTAGAAGTGACGCAGGGCATGATAGCCGTGCTCCCGGGAGGGCTCCCAGGCTCGGGATCCGTCCGGTGCGCTCTCCTCCAGCGCGGCGATCACGCCGGCCTCGGCCAGGGCGGGCTTCCAGACGGAGGAGTTGAAGTAGTTCCGGTTGATCGCCTTGTGCTCGCGGCCCGTCACCAGGAGGTTGTACGTCCTGGGCCGACGGTGCTTGGCTTCTACCGGGGTCTGCGGCGGGCGCGGATCGTCCCACGGCATGGTGACCGGCACGGGTGCGAGGAACTCCACGTGCTGCCGCAGTGCCTTGGCCACGCTTGAGGGCAGGGGCACCTCGCGGACCTTACGCCCCTTGGGAAGCGCGAAGCACAGCTTCGTCCGCACCATCTTGACCTGGCGCCGGACATGGACGATCTCCGCGTCGAAGTCGATGTCCTCCATCGACAGGCCGAACGCCTCTCCCTGTCGCAGGCCGAGGCCGGCGCCAATCTCGACAAGCACGCGGTAGCGGTCCGGGAGAGCTGCGCGTACGGCCAGCACGCGCTCGGGCCGCGAGCGGTGGCACACGTCTGTGCCATCGCTCGCGGGGTGTGTGTAAGGCGAGCCCATCGTCCGGGCTGTCTGTGGAGACCACGTGACGCGTGCCCAGCAACTTGGAGGGTGCCTCGGCCGGGGTCCAGCTGTGGAACAGCCTTGAGTCTCCAGTGACTGGAGACAGCAGAGTAGGGGACATGGACGCGATGACCCTCTACTCGATCGGGGAGCTGGCCCGGCGGACCGGCTTGTCTGTGAGGACCATCCGGTTCTACTCCGATTCGGGGGTGGTCGCGCCGACCACTCGAAGTCCCGCCGGCTATCGGCTCTACGACCTCGACGCACTGCGCCGCCTGGAACTCCTCCGTACCCTGCGTGAGCTGGGTATCGACCTGGCCACGATTCAGCGGGTCATGGACCGGGAGCTCTCGGTGGCGGAAGTCGCGGCTGCGCACGCCGACGCCATCGACGTCCAGATCCGGGCGCTGCAACTGCGTCGGAGTGTTCTGCGAGTCGTGGCCGGCCGCGGTTCCGATCCCGAGGAGACCACGCTTATGCACAGGCTCACGCAGTTGTCCGTCGAGGAGCGACGACGTTTGATCGACGACTTCGTGGAGGGCACATTCGGCACGGTGGACGCCGACCCGGCCGGGGTGGCCATGGTTCGTGCTGCCACTCCCGATCTCCCCGACGACGCGTCCAGCGAGCAGGTCGCCGCCTGGGTGGAGATCGCCGAGTTGGTCAGCGACGACGAGTTCCGGACCCGGATGCGCCGAACGACCTTGTACCAGGTCGCCGGGCATACGCCCGCCATAGAGACCGAGGCCGGCGAGGAACTGATGACCTTTACCCGTCAGCAGGTGACCGAAGCCATGGAGTGCGGCATCGACCCACTCACCGACAGGGCCGCCCCCGTCGTCGACGACCTTGTGGAACGCTTCAGCGAGGTGTTCGCGCACGCTCCTGACAAGGAGTTCCGGTACTGGATGGCCCAGAGGTTCGAAGAAGCGCACGATCCCAAGGTTGACCGGTATTGGCGGCTGGTCTGGATCGTCAACGGCTGGCAGGTAGTACCGAACCTGATCCCGGTGTACTCCTGGCTCATCCAGGCCCTGCGGATCGACCGCGACGTATAGTCACCGCGCTGGGGACAGCCCGGATCAAAGGATCGCCTGCGGACATGACGCGAGGGCGTCCACGGTCAGTGTGTGAAGACAGACCTGGACACCCTCGCCACTGCACTCCATGCCCGGATTGACGACGAGTTGAAGGCTTCCCCGTGGTTGCTCCCCGCCCGGCCGGCCGCCGGGATCGCTCCAACGCTCAGCGACGCTGAACTCCTCACGCTCGCCGTGATGTCTGCCCTGCTGGGCTACACCTCCGAGCGGCGCCGGCTGCGCCGGGCCGGACGGGACTTCCGCCATCTGTTCCCGTATCTGCCCGGCCAGTCCGGCTACAACAAGCGTCTACGGGCCGCGTCGTCGCTGCTCACACACATGATCCGTGCCCTGGCTGCGGACACGAGCCTGTGGAGCGACGACGTCTGGGTCGTCGACTCGACGCCGGTCGGCTGCGGATGCTCCCGTGAGACGGCCAAGCGCTCGGACCTGGCCGGCTGGGCCGAGTACGGCTACTGCGCGTCGCACTCGCGGTACTTCTGGGGCCTGCGGCTGCACCTGGTGTGCACCCTGGGCGGGCTGCCGGTGCTGTTCGCGCTCACCGGCGCGAAGGCCGACGAGCGAGAGACCCTGCGCGACCTGTTCGACACCGCGCCCGACGTCATGGCCGCCCACCCGCGGCAGACGATCATCGGCGACAAGAACTACTACGGCCGCGAATTCGAGGACGACCTCACCGAACGTCACCTCGACCTGCTGCAACCGGCCCGCAAGGGAGCACCCGAGCGGGCCGGAGTGCACCTGTTCAAGCCCTTGCGCCAGGTCATCGAGTCAATCAACCAGACCTTCAAAGGCCAGCTCGACCTGGAGCGACACGGGGGCAAGAGCCCGGCAGGAGTCATCGTCCGGGTCTTGTCCCGCGTCCTTGCCCTGACGGCAGCGATCTGGCACAACGACAAGACCGGGCAGCCCGTCAAACAATCACTGATCGCATACGACTACTGACCGCGACCCCAACCGTTGGACTCATTCATCTAGGCAGTGTGGAGACGGACAAGGAGTTCTCGCGTGCGGGGTCCGTCGTACTCGGCCAGCATGATGGCCTGCCACTGGCCCAAGTAGAGATTGCCGGCGGTGATGGGGATGTGCAGCTCAGGGTGGGTGGCGAGCATGGCGCGGGCGTGGGAGTGGCCGTTGTCGCGTTCGGCGTGCAACAGTCTTTCCGCAGGGGTGCGGTCTTTGTCGTGGGAGTAGTGGTGGTTGTCGCTGTGCGGGGCGATGCGTTCCAGGACCTCGCGCATGTCGGTGTCCAGGCCGGTGTCGCGTTCGTTGATGATCAGGCCGCAGGTGGTGTGGCCGCAGTAGACGTGCAGGGTGCCCTCGGCGACGGCTGATTCGGCGACCAGTTGCTTCAGCTCGCCGGTCAGGTCGGTGATGCCTTCGGGGTCGTCGATGGTGACGCGGAGTCGGGCCGAGACCGCGATCGAGCTGCCCGGGGGCAGGGCGTCGTGTGAGGTGACGTCGATGCGTGTGCCCGAGATGGTCGTCATGGCGCCTCCGGAAGAATGTGAGCTTCCACGGGGATTGTCCGCACCGTGACTGTGGCAGGCCGATGGTGGCCGGGTAACTGTCATTCTGGCCGACCTGGCTGCGGGCGCGGTCCACCGCCGCCTTGGCCGGTGACGACGGCGCTGGATTGGCCCCACGAAGCAGTTCCACCAAGGCATACAGCAGTGAGTGCGAGCGGTGCGGCTCCGGGCGGAGACGCACCGCTCGCGGGTCGGTCACAACTCCTTGGAAGGCTTCTTGAGGAGTTCGATCACGGCCATGAAGTTGCTGTCGCCGTACCCCGCTGAGGTCGCGTCCTCGGCGAGCTTCTTGAGCTGGCCGGGCAGCTCGGAGCTGACGCCCTGCTCCTGGCTGGTGCGGTAGATGTGCTCCAGCGCGGTCAGGTTCATGCGCATCGTGCCGCGGTCGCCGGGGTAATGGCCTTTGCCGATGTCCGGCGCCTCCAGACGGAGGTAGGGCGTGACGACGTTGGGCAGCAACCAGCCGGTCGCGATCTCGGAGAACTTCTCCACTTCGACGTTCGCCGAACCGACCAGGGCGGCGGCGTGCAGGAAGCCCTGGACCGAGGCGTACAACAGGCTGAGCAGTGCGGTGTTGTAGAGCACGGCGAGGCTGGGGTCGGCGCCGAGGTAGCGGGGCCCGCCCATGGTCGCCAGGGTTTTCCGATGGCCCTCGAAGATCGACTGGGAGCCGCTGTAGACGAACACGGAGTCGGGACTGCCGACTGCCTGCGGAGGGACCAGGATGGCCCCGTCGAGGTAGTGGACGCCCTTTTCCTCCGCCGTAACCGGTGCATGATCCTGACTCGCTGAATGCCGATGGGCCACAAAACACCCTCACATCCTGACGGCCTTCGCCGAGACCCCGACGACCGCTGCGGGTATCAACTCACGTATCGCCCTTCAGGCGGGGGCCACCTGCATCAGGCTGACCGGGGCCTGCGGCAGGTGGACCGCATGGAGCCGCAGCCCGGCGCGGGTGTAGAGGTCTTTGAACTCCGCGCGGCTGCGGACCCGGGCGCTGCCCATGCACATCTGGAACAGGTCGACCGTGCGGCCCATGTGGAAGGGGTGCCCTGACGGGCCGGTGTCGGTGCCGTGGTCCACCAGGCAGTCGAGGACCAGGACCCGACCGTGCGGGGGGAGCACGGCCGCCACATTGCGCAGCAGCCGCACCGCGTGCTCGTCGTCCCAGTCCATCAGCACGAACGACAGCAGATAGGTGTCGCCGTCCCCGGGTACGGCCTGGAACATGTCTCCCCCGACCACGGAGCACCGGTCGGCCAGCCCTGCGTCCGCCAGCGCCTGCTGGGCGTCGTCGACGGTGGTCGGCTGGTCGAACAGGGTGCCGCTGATGTGGGAGTTGGCGGTGAGGATGGCTGTCAGCACCTGTCCCAGGCCGCCGCCGATGTCGACGATGCGGTGTACGTCTCGATAGTCGTACGAGAGCGCGGTGGGGATCTGGAGCGCGTTGGCCACCGACACCATTCCGGCATCGAACACCCGCCGCTCCTCGGGCTGTTGGTCCAACCAGTTCCAGTAGTAGTCGGTCCCGAGAACGTTCTTGATGGGGGTGGCGCCAGTGGAGACGGCATGCTGGAGCTGCTCGGAGACCCGCCACATCCACGGCTCGTTCTGGAGCACCGCAAGGTCTCGCATGGACTGGGGGTGGTCGGTGCGGAGGTGCTGCCCCAGCTCGCCGAGGGCGAACAGGCCGGGCGAGACCTGGCTGACGACCCCGACGCCGGTCAGTGATCTCAGCAAACGGCGTAGTCCTTGAGGATCGCAGTCGGTTCGGGCTGCCAGATCGTCCACGGTCAGGTGCTGACCGTCGAATGCGTCCGCGATGCCCAGTCGCGCGAACACGCTCACGGCTTGCCCGATCCAGAACCCCAGGGTGAGTTCCACCAGCCGCACCGCGGCCGGGTCGTGAACCTGTATTCCGCTGTCGTGTGACCGACTTCCGGCATTCGTCGTGGTCATCGGTTCGTCACCGCCTTTCCGACACGCAAGAGATTGCAAAATCAAGCGATATATGCACTTTGACGGGGAGGCTATCGTCGTTGGATATCCTCAAGTGCCGTTCAAGAAGGAACGGACTTCACTGGCCATTTCATCGACGGATTGCGCCATGAACAGCTTGCCCTGGTAAGCGGAGATGTCGTAATCCGATTCGATCATTTCCGGGATGGAGAATTTCTCGACCGGGCAGCGGTCGAGCTTGGCGAGTTCCCCGCTCGATGACAGGAGAGCCGCCCCGTATGCCTTGGTCCGGCCGTCCTCCTGCACGAGTCCCGTCTCCATCGTGAACCAGAAGACCTGGCTGATCGCCTGGAGCTCCTGATTGGAGGTGGCGTTGTTCGTGGCTTCGCCGAAAAGTCGGTAAAGGTCGGCGAACAGCGGGTCGGAGAGCATGACGACATGCCCGACGAGTTCGTGCAGCATGTCGGGTTCCGGGCTGTAGTGGGGCCGGCTGGGGCACCGCAGGTACAGGGCCGTCGAGAAGATGTCGTCGGCGAAGCGCCCGTAGAAGTTCTCGATCGGGATCAGCCCGTCGACCGGGAGCAGCCGGAAGCCCGCGGAGTTGTTGAGGCGCTGCCCGACGTCGTCGATTCTGGCCGTGTGGGTGACGGGCAGCGGCAGCCGGTCCTTGGCCTGGAGATAGCGCGAACTGGCGACGCGGGGGTGTATGGCGTTGAGCTTCGACACCATCGTGCTCCACAGCAGGTCTTCCTCCGCGCGGTAAGCCACCGGATGAGAGTTGAGCCCGCCCGCTCTGCGGATCGCCTCCGATATTTGTTTCCTGCGCCGGGCGCAGGACTTATCAATCCGCTCTCCCGCCTTCAGATGGTGCTCATTCGCGCGAGTCATGACTGTTCACCAACTCCTGGTTCACTGAATTCAGCGCCTTGCGTACGAAGAAATTCCCCTCCCCGGGGCGCCCGTTGAAGGATCTCCTAGCGGGCGACCTGTTGCCTCACCAGGCGGCCATTGGAGTGAACTCCGTCCCCGCAGGCTCCGTCTTCTTGCGTAGTCCTGCTTGACTGGAGTACCGCAGGCATTCACACAGAGATCGCCGGGCGCAATGGCAGGAAAGACGGTCCGGACTCTGGCGGGAGGCGGGCTGAAATTGCGCGCTAAGCCATGTGGATTACGGTGTGGGAGGCAGTGTCGTGTGTGGGCATATGACGCCGGATGAGTTCCGCCGTCACGGCCACCAGGTGATCGACTGGATCGCCGCCTACCAGGAGAAGATCGAGTCGTACCCGGTGCGGTCCCAGGTCGCACCGGGTGAGGTGCTGGACGCGCTGCCGCAGAGCCCACCGGAGACGGGCGAGGGGTTCGAGGGGGTCCTGGCGGACCTGGACCGGGTGCTGATGCCGGGTATCACGCACTGGCAGCATCCTTCGTTCTTCGCATACTTCCCGGCCAACGCCAGCGGCCCGGCGATTCTGGGCGACCTTCTCTCGTCCGGGCTGGGCGTTCAGGGCATGCTGTGGGCGACCAGCCCGGCCTGCACCGAGCTGGAGACCCGGGTGGTCGACTGGCTGGCGCAGCTGCTGGGACTGCCGGAGGCGTTCCGGGGCAACGGCGTCATCCAGGACTCGGCGTCCAGCGCCTCGCTGGTGGCAGTCGTTGCCGCGCTGCACCGAGCGGGCGGGGGGAAGCCGGGGCGGGACGGCATCGAAGCGCGGTACACGATCTACACCAGCTCACACACCCACTCCTCGCTGGAGAAGACCGCACGGATCTGCGGCATCGGCGCGGCTGCCGTGCGGGTGGTGGACGTCGATCCGCAGACCCTGGCGATGGACCCGGCCCGCCTGGAGACGATGATCGCCCAGGACCGCGCGGCCGGTGCCGTTCCGCTGCTGGTGTGCGCGACGGTCGGCACCACCTCCACCACCGCGGTCGACCCGGTGCCCGAGATCGGCGCGGTGTGCCGCCGCAACAGCGCCTGGCTGCACGTGGACGCGGCCTATGCGGGCGTGGCGGCGGTGTGTCCGGAACTGCGGTGGCTCAACGACGGACTGGCTCAATACGCCGACTCCTACGTGACCAACCCGCACAAGTGGATGCTCACCAACTTCGACTGCACCGCGCTGTGGGTGGCCGACCGCGCACCGCTGGTGGGCGCGCTCTCGGTCCTCCCCGAGTACCTGCGCAACCAGGCCACCGCCTCGGGTGAGGTCATCGACTACCGCGACTGGCAGATCCCGCTCGGCCGCCGCTTTCGCGCGCTCAAGCTGTGGTCGGTGATCCGCTGGTACGGGGCGCAGGGGCTGCGAGAACACATCCGCAGCGGTATCGGCCTGGCGCAGCAGCTGGCCGGGTGGATCGAGGCCGACGCGGCATTCCACCTGCACCCCCACCACCCGCTGGGCCTGGTCTGCTTCCGCCCGCTGTGGCCGCAGCTGCCCGACGCCGAGGCGGACGCGGCCACGCTGCGGATCATGCAACGGCTGAACGACTCCGGCGAGCTGTACCTCACCCACACCAAGGCCGGCGGCCGGGTACTGCTGCGCATGGCCATCGGCGCACCGGGCACCGAGCAGCGGCACGTGCGAGGCGCCTGGGACCGGATCGCCGCCGCGGTGCGCACCGAAGCCGCACCGTGACGCCCACGCCCAGCGAGGCGCCCGAGCCGCTTCGCACCGCACGCCGAATCCTCGGCCGACCTTTCAGGAGCACACATGCACGACGTGATCATCATCGGCGGCGGCATCTCCGGCGCCACCGCCGCCCGCGAACTGGGCACAGCAGGGCATCCCGTGGTGCTGCTGGAAGCCCGCGACCGCCTCGGGGGACGGACCTGGACCAGCACCTTCCCCGGCACCGACACACCTGTCGACCTCGGCGGCATGTGGCTGGGCCGCCGTGACACCTTCCGAAACATCTACGCCGAGGCCGCCCGCTACCAACTGCCCGTCGTCCAAAGCCCGAGCACGACCGTCAGCAGCCTGTTCATCGACGGCATTCGCCACACCGACCCGCAGGCACTGCCCCCCGGCTACGGCGCCGAAATCGAAGACGCCATCCGGCGCATGACCGATACCGCCCAGGCCACCGGCCCCCATCTCCACGACCCCGACCGCACCCGTCCCCTCGATGTGTCGATTCGCCAGTACCTGACCACGCTCGGCCTGTCCGCCACAGCGCTCGCCACCCTCAGCCAGCAGGCGTCGGTGCACTACGGTGCCCCCGCCGACGAGATCTCCGCCCTGTACCTTCTCGGTGAGATCGCCACCCGCTACACCCTGTTCGCGCAGCAGACGCTGGCGCTCGATGTCCTCGACAGCTTCCGCGACGGGACGAAGGCCCTCCTGGACGCCCTCATCGCCGATGCCGGCGCCGAGGTTCACCTGTCCTCACCCGTGCGCCGTGTCGCCCAGGCAGCCGACCACGTGGAGGTCATCACCGACGCCGACGAGCGGTTCGTCGCCCGTACCGCGATCGTCGCCACTCCGTTGAACTGCTGGCACGGCATCGACTTCCACCCGGCCCTGCACCCCGCCAAGCAGGCCGTCACCTCCCAAGGGCACGCCGGGCACTTCGCCAAGGTCTGGCTGCTGGCCGAGGGCCTGCCCGATCCGTCCTTCTTCGCTGCGGGAACCCCGGACGGATTCCAGTGGATCCGCACCGAACGGGTCACCGCCCAGGGCAGCCTGCTCACCGGCTTCGGTGACCCCGTGGCCTCCCCCGACCTGTACACCCTGTCCGGAGCACAGAAAGCCCTCGCCGCCTACGCACCAGAGGCCCGAGTCAAGGCCGTACACAGCCACGACTGGAACGAGGACCCGTACTCGCGCGGCACCTGGATCGCCTACCGCCCCGGCTGGATCACCACACACGGGCCCGCCATCAGCGCCCCCGAAGGACGCATCGCCTTCGCCGGCGGCGACACCTCCACCAGCTTCAACGCCCTGTGGATGGACGGAGCCGTCGAAACCGGCATCCGCGCCGCCGCCCACACCCGCACTCTGCTCACAACACCGGGCACCGACCGCTGATTCCGGGCGACGTGCTGTGGGTCGAGCCGCATAGCGGTCTGCTTGCGGGGATCGGCGCGAGCCTCAGCGTGCGCCGGGCTCGGGGCCGTCGCCGAACGGCAGCAGATTGCCCGCGATGCGGGGTACGCAGCGGTCGAGCCCGGCGCCTCGACCGGCGAGGACCTCGAAGCCGGTCGGCCTCAGCCGCAACTCGATCGCCCGCAGCCGGTCGAGGTTCCCCAACGTACGGACCCGCTCCCGCAGGGCCGGTCGGTCGAAGAGGTCCTCCGGGCGTACGAACACCGCACCACCGCGGGCTTCTGCCTCCTCGCCCGCGAGATCGACGAGGCTGATGCCGCCCGGGTGGAAGACCCGGTCCGCGGCCAGCCAGCTCACGGGCAGGTCCGCGAACAACTCGGCCATGTCGGCGAAGCGCATCGGCAGGACCACGGGGTTGAGGTAGGCGTCGGCGTCCGCGACGTCCTGTTCAGCCGCGGTGAGTGCGGTACCGGTCCAGCCGGTGGGGAAGCCGTAGTCCGCGAGCGACAGTTCGAGTCCGAGGTCGCGGATGGTGGCGAGCCCGTCCTCGGGGCTGTTGGGCGGCGTGAGCAGTTGCACGAGCTCCCGGTCCAGCATCCGGCCGAATTCGCCGACCGTGTCGTACAGCCACAGATAGATCAGTCCATCGTCCGCGAGGTGCTCGGCGAGCCACCGCAGTCCGGCCCGCGGCGAGGGGAGATGGTGCAGGACTCCACAGCAGACCACCATGTCGAACCGGCGCCGCAGGCTCAGTTCGGGCATGCTGCCGTGAACGAACTCGACGTTGGTCACCCCGTACCGCTCGGCGGACCGTCGCGCGATCTCAAGGGAGCGGCGGCAGGCGTCCACCCCCGTGAACCGGGCCCGGGGGTAACGCCGGGCGAGCGCCAGCAGGATGGAGCCGGTTCCGCACCCGGCGTCGAGTACCTCCCAGCCCGCCAGCTCAGCGTCCCGCAAAACGAAGGGGAGTTGGTCGGCGATCATGTCCATGAGCGGAGCGTCCTCCGCCGGGGACGGGAAGGGAAAAGCCTCGTAGAGCTGTGCGACGTCGCTCGTCATCTCGGGTGTCACCTTCCTGCTTTCGATTTCCGGAGTGTCGAGAGCCGAAAATATCGGTCACTTTCCGAGGGCCGCCGGAAAGTCTGAGTCGACATTTGAAGCGCCCCTGAAGCGCCTCAAAAGGATCTCAAAAACCCGATGTCCATGTTCGCTACGTTCGGCCATTCGGGTGAAATGGGCGGCTTCGGGATATGAAGTGCGCATTCGCGGGCACACCGCTGTATGCCCGATGCGTGTGCCCCCATTCACCACGGTTACCGCTGGTCAACGCTGCGGAGCGGACCGTGATCCTGTTTGCGGAAAACCCGGGGAATCCGTGAAACCCACCATCGGCGAAGCGTGGTGAAGCATCACCCGCGAATTCTCCGCTGGCGAATCCTGGAAAGCCGTGCCGAGAATCCCCTGGAGGAGATCGGTACGAGGAGAGTCGAGCACGGCTTTGGGTCGTGAGCCGTACGCGGACATCGCCGACACCTATGACCGCTCCGTCGCTCGGGCGACGGAAGAGAGGCTGAAGCAATGCTGATCTGCGGGCTGAAGCTGACACACGACGGCGGGGTCGCCGTCATCGAGGACGGCACGCTGCTGTGCAGCATCGAGATGGAGAAACTGGACGGCAACCCGCGCTACCAGCCGCTGGACCGGCTGGAAGCCGTCGAGGACGTCCTGGCCGGGCAGGGAGTGAGGCTGTCCGACCTCGATGCCGTCGTGGTCGACGGGTGGATGGCGGCGCCGGGTGACCCGACACCCATGCTGCGGGAGCTGACGCACCATGGGCGGCAAGTAGCAGTCAAGGTCGCGCCGTACTCCGAGGCGGACGGCACCGCCGGGCCGGCCCTGCACCGCTACGAGTTCGAGGGCCTGCCGCTGGGAGACCGTGTCGTCCGGTACGCCAGTTACCACCACGTGACGCAGCATCTGCTCGGCGCCTACTGCACCAGCCCGTTCGCCGCCCGCGGCGAATCCGCACTGGGGATCGTCTGGGACGGCGGCACCGTTCCCCGGTTGTACAGGGTGGACACCGCCCCCTTCCGGGTACGGAGCCTGGGGCCCCTCTTCCCCCTCTACGGCAATGCCTTCGCCGACTACTGCGCCCAGTGGGACCCGTTCCGTTCACAGGCGGCGCCGCAACAGGACAAGCAGGACATCTCCAACGCCGCCGTCCCCCGGAACCTCGACGTGGCAGGCAAGGCGATGGCGTATGCCGCCCTGGGACGGGACGAACCGACGCTGTACCGGATGTTCGACAACCAACTGGACTGTATTCCGTTCACGTTCGACACCGGGATCGAGCTGGCCGAGTGGTTCCGCGAGCACCGCGCCGAGGTGCGGCCCGGCGGCTCGGAAGCCGACTTCATCGCGAGCTTCCAGGGCTATGTCGGCACCAGGCTGCTGACCGCGCTGCGCGAGCGCGTGGCGGAGCTCGCTCCCGACGTGCGCAGCCCGAACCTGTGCCTGTCGGGCGGGTGCGCCCTCAACATCAAGTGGAACAGCCTGATCCGGAACAGTGGCCTCTTCCGCGAGGTATGGATTCCGCCGTTCCCGAACGACTCCGGCGCCGCGATCGGCACGGCAGCCGCGGAGATGGTGAGTCAGCAGGGCAGAACCGCCCTGGACTGGGACGTGTTCCGCGGCCCCCGGCTGCTGCCGGTGACCGAGGTGCCCGGGTGGACATGGGAGTCGTGCGACGCCGCCGGGCTCGCCAAGGTGCTCCACGAGACCGCGCAGCCGGTCGTGGTCCTCAACGGGCGGGCCGAGTTGGGGCCCCGCGCGCTCGGCGGCCGCAGCATCCTCGCCCCGGCCAACGATCCCAAGATGAAGGACCGGCTCAACGACCTCAAGGGCCGCGCCAACTACCGTCCGGTCGCCCCGATCTGCAGGGAACACCGGGCACCGGAGATCTTCGCCCCCGGCTGTCCGGACCCGTACATGCTCTTCGACCACGAGGTGCGCCCCGGGTGGCACGACAAGATTCCGGCCGTCGTCCACCTCGACGGCACGGCACGGCTCCAGACCGTCACCGAGCACCACAACCCGCTGCTGGCGGCGGTGCTCACGGAGTACGAGCAGCTCAGCGGCGTACCGGTGCTGTGCAACACCAGCGCCAACGACAAGGGGTGCGGCTTCTTCCCCGATGTGCGCGCAGCGGCGCGCTGGGGCCGCGCGGACCTGCTGTGGTCGGACGGGCGGCTGTACTCCCGGCGGTGACTACGCGCAACGCTGCTTCGGCAAAGCTCGGCATGGGCGCGGATGATCAACGGCCGCTCCACCTCCTGGGAGAAATCCGGGAGGACTGTGGATCATCTCTTCACCGTCGACGGGTGCTCGGCCACTCCTGTCCCAACGACCGCGCTCGCCGCGGAAGGGCTCCTCGAGCGGCAGCACCTTCAGGAGTGGGTGATCGAGCATCCGGCGGTGCTCGGCGAGCGGACGGCGCCAGACGTCAGACCCGGAGGACCCGGGGCCCCAGGAGCGCGTAGCGGTGGGCCTCGGCGGCGGACAGGCCGGTGTCGGTGATGAGGGTTTCGAAGTCCGAGATCTCGGCGAAGCGGCAGAAGCTGCTGGCGCCGAACTTTCCGTGGTGGCCCAGGAAGATGCGCCGCCGGGAGACCTCCAGGGCCTTGGCCTTCACATCGGCGACGGTCGGGTCGGGGGTGGTCAGACCGGACTGCCGCGAGATGCCGTTCGATCCGAGATACGCGAGGTCGATGACGAAGCCCGCGAGCATCGAGCATGCCCAGGAGCCGACGCTCGCGAGGGTGCGGGCGCGCACCCGCCCGCCGAGCAGCAGGACCGTGATGTGGGGGGACTCGGCGACCGCCGTGGCCGTCGGCAGCGATGCGGTCACCACCGTCAGCGGCCGGTCGGTGGGCAGCAGCCCGGCGAGGATCTGGGGCGTGTAGCCCTCGTCGACGAACACGGTCTCGGCGTCGCCGAGCAGCTTCGCGCCCTGCGCGGCGATCCGGCGTTTGTTCTCCACGTGCAGGGTGACCCGCTGTGCAAGGTCCGTCTCGAACCCGGCGCTCTCCACCGGATAGGCGCCGCCGCGGGTACGGCGCACCAGGCCGCGGCGCTCCAGCTCGGCCAGATCACGCCGGATGGTCTCCGCTGCCACCCCGAAGTCGGCGGCGGCGTCGGTGACTTCGAGCCTGCCGTTCCGCCTCGCAAGGGTCAGTAATCGGTGGTGCCGCTCTTGTGGACGCATCCCCGCACCCTCCCCACGCCCCTGCACCTCGCAGGACGGGGGCAAGGTAACAGGCGGGCCGGTAACGGCTTTTGGCGCCGCTCCGCAGACCGCGGGCCGCGGCGGTGGCCCCACGGAGGGCGTCCCTCAGGCCAGGCGGCCCCAAGGCCACCGGTCTCTCACCCGGCGGCCGCCTCCGGCGTCTGCTCCTGGGGCCTGAGCACCACGAACTCCGCGCCCGTCGGGTCGGTGCACACGGCCAGCCGACCGACGCCCTCGGCGGTCTGCGGGCCCATGGACACCGCACCGCCGTGCCGGGTCACCAGGCCGACGGTGGCATCGCAGTCCGCGGTGCCGAACACCGGGTGCCAGTACGGCTTTCCCCCGCTCTCGAAGAAGTCCGGAGGGACGCCCATGATGCCGCCGTGCATCCGCTCCTCGCCGGCGCCCTCGGGGCCTATCAGGGTGTAGGCGCCGCCCCCGCCCGGCAGCGATATCTCCTGGGTGGTCCAGCCGAACAGCGAACGGTAGAAGGCCTGCGCGGCGGCCGAGTCGGTGGTGAAGAGCTCGACCCAGCCGAGGCTGCCGGGGGCGTCCGTCAGCTCCAGTCCCGGGTATCTGCCGGGCTGCCAGATCGCGAACTCCGCACCCTGCGGGTCGGTGAGCTGGGCGAAGCGGCCCTCGGTGGCCCCGACCTCGGCCGGCTGCGTACGGACCGCGCCGCCGGCCTGCTCGGCCACCTTGATCGTGGCGTCCGCATCCGGGGTGTTGAAGTAGATGGTCCAGGCGGGGCGGGCGCCGGCCTCGGTGAGCGGGCCGACCGCGCCGACGACCTTGCCGTCGAGGCGGAAGAGGGTGTATCCGTCCGGCTCCTCGCTGTAGGGCGCGGCCTGCCAGTCGAACACGGCGCGGTAGAAGGCCGCCTCGGACTCGACATCGCGGGCACCCAGATCGAGCCAGCAGGGGGAGCCGGGGACGAAGTCAGTGGTGATCATGGGCCCTTCCCTTCACAGTTCCCGGGTGGCGCCTTTGCGGTACGGTGCCCGGCCGACCGCGTGCCCGGCTTCGTATCGGCTTCGTACGCGGGTGTGCATCGGCTTCGTTCCGGCCTCGGATCCGGCCTGGTTTCCAGACTGACATCCGCCACTGACAATCGCCCGTCGACCGCCGGTCGACCGCCCTTCGACCGCCCGTCGACCGCGGTCCGGGCCGCAGTTCAGCCCGGACTCCGGGTCCGGTTTCAGGCCCTCGTGCGGTACAGCTCCTTGGCGATGAGCGAGCGCTGCACCTCGGTGGCACCCTCGTAGATGCGCGGTGCACGGACCTCCCGGTAGAGGTGTTCGAGCAGGTGGCCGCGGCGCAGGGCGCGGGCGCCGTGGATCTGGACGGCGGTGTCCACTGCGTACTGGGCGGTTTCCGTCGCCAAGAGTTTGGCCATCGCCGAGCGCCGGGCGATACCGGGCGCGCCGGTGTCGTACGCCGAGGCCGCCGCGTACACCAGCAGGCGCGCGGCCTCGATGCGGGTGGCCATCTCGGCGAGCTGATGGCCGACGGACTGGAGGTCCCGCAGCGGACCGCCGAACGCCGTGCGGGTCTGCGCATGCGCCAGCGCGGCGTCCAGCGCGGCCTGGGCCATGCCGACGGCGAAGGCGCCCACGCTGGGGCGGAAGAGGTTCAGGGTGGCCATCGCGACCTGGAACCCGCCGTCGACCTCGCCCAGCACATCCGCCCGCGTGACCGGTACCCCGTCGAAGACCAGGGTGCCGAGCGGATGCGGGCTGAGCATCTCCAGGTGGTCGCCGGTCAGGCCCGGACGGCCGGCGGGGACCAGGAAGGCGGTGACGCCGCGGGCGCCCGGTGCGCCGCCGGTGCGGGCGAAGACGGTGGCGAAGTCGGCCTCGGGGGCGTTGGAGATCCAGCATTTCTCGCCGGTCAGCCGCCAGCCGTCGGGGCCGTCCGGTTCGGCGGCCAGGGACAGGGCCGCGGCGTCCGAGCCCGCACCGGGCTCGCTCAGCGCGAAGGACGCGACGGCCCGCCCGGCGGTCACCTCCGGCAGCCACCGGGCGCGCTGGGCGTCGGTCCCGGACTGCACGACCGGATAGGTGCCCAGCCCCTGGAGGGCGAGCGCGGTCTCGGCCTCCGTGCACTCCTGGGCGAGCGATTCCCGCAGCAGGCACAGGTCCAGGGCCCGCAGCCGTCCGTCGGCGGGGAACAGCCGCCGCAGCAGGCCGAGTTCGCCGAGTGCGGCGACCAACGGGCGGTTGATCCGCCCGGCTTCGCCCCGCTGTGCGAGCGGCCGCAGCCGCTGTGCCGTCAGCTCCCGTAGCTCGGCGCACCATTGCTGTTCGTCCGGTCCCAGCGCAAAGACGGTCACGCGGCGGCTCCCTGGTAGCGGCGGTGGCGGTCCGGCGGCGGTCGGCCGCCGCCGCGGCACACGTGGCCGCCGCGTATCGCGGTCTGTTGACTGCCGTCACGAACACGTTACGCTGACGAAGGATCCGAACGGCAGCCCCCGAACACCCAGCGAGCACCTCCCGTCCCCCGCCGGGGACCGGGCCGCACCCCCGTCCCGAGCACCGCCGCGCACGTGCGAGCACCGCCTCAGCCCTCCGTGACCGGCCGCCGCCAGGTTCCCGCACCAGCTCTGCACGGTCCCCCATTCCTCCTCGGCCGCTCGCCGGCCGCCTCGCCGTCAGGGGGCGCATCCGCCATGGAGCTACGGCCCTCGGCCCACGCCGACACCTTTGCGCGCGACCGGCTGCCGCCCCGCGAGCAGTGGCCGCAGCTGACCGATCTGGGCTATCCCGACCGGCTCAACTGCGGCGCCGAGCTGCTGGACGCCACCATCGGGCGACTGGGCCCCGACCGTCCCGCGGTCCGCGATGCCGGCGGGGTGGTGTGGACCTACGGTCAGCTGCGCGAGCAGGTCGATGCCATCGCCCAGGTGCTGACCGGGCGGCTGGGCGTACTGCCCGGCCACCGCGTGCTGCTGCGCGGTCCGACCACACCGTGGCTGGCCGCCTGCTGGCTGGCGGTGATGAAGACGGGCGCGGTGGCGGTGACGGTCCTGGCCTCGCAGCGTCCCGAGGAGCTGGCCACGATCTGCCGGCTCGCCCAGGTGCGCCAGGCGCTGTGCGACCGGCGCGCGGTGGCCGATCTGGTGCGTGCCGAGGTCCCGGACCTGCGGATCACCACGTACGGCGGGGACGGCGCCGAGGACCTCCAGCGGCTCGCCAAGCCGGGATCCGGGCCGTACGAGGCCGTGGCGACCGCCTCGGACGATGTCGCGCTGATCGCCTTCACCTCGGGCACCACCGGCCGCCCCAAGGGCTGTCTGCACTTCCACCGGGACGTGCTGGCCATCGCCGACACTTTTTCGGCGCAGGTGCTGCGCCCGCGGCCGGACGACGTCTTCGCCGGCAGCCCGCCGCTCGGTTTCACCTTCGGCCTGGGCGGCCTGGTCGTCTTCCCGCTGCGGGCCGGCGCCTCGGCCTTCCTGGCCGACTGGGGCGGCCCCGACCGGCTGCTCGCCGATATCGCCGCCCACCGGATATCGGTCCTGTTCACCGCGCCGACCGCCTACCGCGCGATGCTGGCCCGCCTGCCGGGCCACGACCTGTCCTCGCTGCGCCGCTGTGTGGCGGCCGGCGAGAATCTGCCCGCCGCGACCTGGCAGTCCTGGTACGAGGCGACGGGCCAGCGGATCATCAACGGCCTCGGGGCCACGGAACTGCTGCACATCGTCCTCTCCGCGGCCGACGACGCGATCCGGCCGGGCAC
Organism: Streptomyces natalensis ATCC 27448; assembly: GCF_000935125.1. Taxonomy (GTDB): domain Bacteria; phylum Actinomycetota; class Actinomycetes; order Streptomycetales; family Streptomycetaceae; genus Streptomyces; species Streptomyces natalensis. The sequence goes on from NZ_JRKI01000045.1 coordinate 265,992, forward strand.
CACCGGGCTGCCGGTGCCGGGTTTCGAGGCGCGGGTGGTGGACGCGGACGGGGCGCCGGTGCCGGACGGCGAACCGGGACTGCTGGCCGTACGCGGCCCGACCGGATGCCGCTATCTCGCCGACGCCCGGCAGACGGAGTACGTACGGGGCGGCTGGAACTACACCGGCGACACCTACGTCCGCGAGCCCGACGGCTACTTCCGCTATGTCGCCCGCGCCGACGACATGATCGTCTCGGCCGGCTACAACATCGCCGGCCCGGAGGTGGAGGACGCGCTGTCGGGGCATCCGGATGTGACGGAGGCGGCGGTGGTGGGGCGGCCCGATGCGGAACGCGGGGCGGTGGTCGTGGCGCATGTGGTGCTGCGCGAGGGCGTGGCCGCGGGAGAGGAGACCGTCGCGGCGCTGCGCGCCTTCACCAAGTCCCGGATAGCGCCGTACAAATGCCCGCGCGAGTTCGTCTTCCACACCGCGCTGCCGCGCACCCCCACCGGCAAACTCCAGCGCTTCCGGCTGCGCGCCGGCGATCTACAGTGACCCGGTGATCGACCAGCCAGCGCAGTACACCCCGCGGTCCTTGATCGTCACGTTCTACGGCGCCTACGGACGGGGCGGGCCCGGCGAAGCGAGCGGTATCGCCGGGCCCGTGCCGATCGCCGCCCTGATCCGGCTGCTGGGGGCGGTCGGTGTGGATGCGCCGTCGGTGCGCTCGGCGGTCTCCCGGCTCAAACGCCGCGGGCTGCTCGTCGCGGACCGTACGGCCTCGGGGGCGGCGGCCTACGGCCTGTCCGGCGACGCCCGCCAGCTGCTGGAGGACGGCGACCGGCGGATCTACGGGCGGCCCGCGGCGCGGCTGTCCGACGGCTGGGTGCTGGCCGTCTTCTCCGTCCCCGAGGAGGAGCGGCACAAGCGTCATCTGCTGCGCTCCCGGCTGGCCCGGCTCGGCTTCGGCACCGCCGCGCCGGGCGTCTGGCTGGCGCCCGCGCACCTCTACGAGGAGACCCGGCACACCCTGGAGCGGCTTCAGCTCGCCTCGTACGTCGATCTGTTCACCGGCACCCACACCGGTTTCGAGCCCACCGCGCAGGCGGTCGCCAGGTGGTGGGACCTGGGGGCCGTCGCCGCGCAGCACCGCGCCTTCCTGGACGTCCATGAGCCGGTGCTGCGGCGCTGGTCGCGGCGGCGCGCGGTGGACCCGGCGGCGGCGTACCACGACTACCTGCTGGCGCTGGACGCCTGGCGCCGGCTGCCGTACGCGGATCCCGGGCTGCCCGCTCCCCTCCTGCCCGAGGACTGGCCGGGCGGGCGCGCGGCCGAGGTGTTCGACCGGCTGCACGCCACGCTCCGGTCGGCGGGCGCCCGTTACGCCCGCGAGACGGCGGCCTGAGTCACCGGGGCGTCAGCGGCGGCGCGGCGGCCCGGCCATCGCGGCGGCCGAGCGCGGCCGGGCGGCGGCGATCACCGAGACCACGTCCTTGAAGGAACTGCACATCCGGGTGCCGGCCACCCCGGCCAGTTCGCCGAACTTGCCCACGCCGTAGGTCACCGCCACCGGCTCCATGCGCGCGGTGACCGCCATCCGCATGTCCCCCACGGTGTCGCCCACATAGGCGCTCTCCCAGGCGGCGACCCCCAGCCGGCCGGCCGCGCGCAGCACCATCTCCGGGTGCGGTTTGCCACGCCGGACCATGTCCTGGCCGATGACCGGGCCGACCAGATCGCGGATTCCCATCACGTCGAGCAGCGCCTCGGCGCTGCGGGTGCTCTTGGACGTGGCGACGGCCAGTTCCACGCCGTGGGCGCGCAGTGCGGACAGGCCGGCCGTGACGCCGGGGAAGAGCAACTGCGGGCCCTGACAGAGCACTTCGTAGGAGAACAGCTCGCGGTAGCGGCCTATCGCGGCCTGGACCCGGCCGTCGTCCTCGGGCCGGCCCAGCAGCCTGCCGAAGGCGGCGGACGGGGGTTTGCCGATGGCGGCGGCCGCCTGCCGTGCCGTGACCGCACAGCCCTGTTCCGAAGCAACCTTGACCAGCAGTTTGCTGATCGCGGGGAGGGTGTTGGCCAGTGTCCCGTCGAGATCGAAGACAGCGGCCCTGATCGTCTCGCCGCCGGCGGTCCTCCGCACGCCTCTGACGGGACGTTCGCGGAGTTCCGTTGATACACGCATGGCTGGAGACCTTTCCGGGTTCCGGTGGATGCAGTGGCTCGGGTGACGTACTGGCTCGGCTGTTTCGAACGGCCTGCTGTCGGCGGCGGGTGGGCTGAGGCGGTCTCGCCATGACGCACCGCTGTCCCAGGCGGTGCGTAACAGTCGAGGCGGCTCAACGGAAGGAAATCGTCCCGTTTTTCGCCTCGGCAAGATTTAAAAACCGTCCGCGCTGTTTGTCAATGTGCCCCTGTCACGACTCCAGGGTCGACAGCGCCGCCCCTCAAGCCCCAGACTGTGAGGCATATGGCGCTCCCGGACGGCTCCACCACGGGCCCGCGCCCCAGCGATGGCTTCACGCCGCGGCAGGCAGTTCCGGCCAATTCCGCTCCAGAGATAGAACCGCATGGTCGGTTTTTTTGTACACTACAACCAGCTTGCAGCCGTACTAGAGACGGGACGGACACCGTGCCCACGCAGCATCGCGCCATCCAGAGCCGCCAGGCGCTCATCCGCTCGGCCGCAGAGACTTTCCTGGAGAAGGGAGTGCCCGCCGCGGGCATGGTCGAAGTCAGCCGCCGCGCCCGCCTGAGCAAGGGCGCCCTCTACTTCCACTTCACATCCAAGGACGACCTCACCCTCGCCGTCCACGACAGCGCCCTCGCCGCCCTTCAGGAGGTCGAGAGCACCCTCGCCCGCTCCCCGAAGCCGCTGGTCCCCGCCGTAGGCGACTTCGCCGTCGCGCTCTTCGAGCGGGTCCAGTCCGACGCCGTACTGCGCGCCGGGCTACGGCTGCGCTCGGACACCGTCCCGGGGCTGGACCTGCCCGCCCTGGAGCAGCTCTGGTACGCGCTCTTCCTCGACAAGGCGCGGGCCGGCGGGGCGTACGGCGCGGCCTACGCGGGCGACGCCCCGGGCGCCGCGGGAACCGACCGCGAACCCCACCGCACGGCGCGGCTGCTCACGACGGTCGTGGCCGGGCTGCTGCACCTGGGCGGGGAGGACCGCACCTGGTGGGACAGGACGGCCATCCTCGGGCTGTGGGACGGCCTCGTGGCCGCCCCGGGCGGTGAGGAGCGGGCCCGCGGCCACGTCCCGGCCTCCGAGCCGGGCCCGACGGCCAAGGTCCCGCCGCACCCCGACGTGACGGCCCCGGAGGCCGCGGTCCGGCACGACGGCGCCGACAACGGCCTCACAGCTCGATCAGCACGGATCCGGTGTGACGCCCCTGGATGAGCTCGCACAGACCGCGCGGCGCCTGCTCGATGCCCCGTAGCAGGGTGTACGGGAAGACCAGCGAACCGTCCCGCAGGCCCCGGCCGAATTCCCGGTTCCATTCGTCGATGAGCTCGGGGTGGGCATACCGCCCGAAACCGCGCAGCGTGATCCGGCGCGTGATGATCAGGCCGGCGTCCAGACCGACCGGGGAGGCGATGCCGCCGTCCCCGGCCAGCTGGGTGGACAGCGCACCGACGAGCGCGAAGCGGGCGCCGGGGCGGGCATGGGCGAGCGCCGCGGTGAGCTGTTCGCCGGCCACGGTGTCCAGCAGGACGTCGATGCCGTCGGGCGCCGCCCGGCGCAGCTGGCTCTCCAGGGGGCCGGCGCCGCGCACGACCGTGTCGTCGTAGCCCAGTTCGGCGCGCAGCCGCTGGGCCTTGCGCTCGGAGCTGGTGCTGCCGATGACCCGGCCGGCGCCCAGCCGGCGGGCGATCTGCCCGGCGAGGCTGCCGACGCCGCCCGCCGCGCCGGTGACGAAGACGGTGTCCCCCGGCCGTATCTCCGCCGCCCGGGTCAGGGCGCCCCAGGCGGTGGCGCCCTGCGACAGCGCCGCGGCGGGCGTGGGCAGCACCTCCGGATCGATGCGCTGGAGCGCAGACTCCTCAACCAGGGCGAACTCGCGCCACCCGTAAGGGTGGTGAACCAGCTCCCCCGGAGTGAATCCACCATCGGGCGCCGAGACGACCTCGCCGACCGCGGAACCCCACAGCGCGCGGCCCGGTTCGAACGAGGGCATCGGCAGTGTGACGCCCGTCATCTGGGTCCGCATCGCCGCGGTGACCGCCATCAGACGGGTGCGCACCAGCACCTGGCCGGGCCCTGGCTGCGGCACCGGCACCTCGGCGACGTTGAAGTGATGGAGCGTCAGTTCGCTGTCGACATGGGAGGCCAGGCGCACCTCCCGGTGGGTGGCGGGTATGGCGTGGGGGGGCATCGATCGCTCCTTGGGGGTCGTGGGGCGGCGTCGGATCACTCCGGCGTGCGGCGTCGCGGTCCGATAGCGCACGGCCTGCTTCTTTATCATGCGAAAGGAGTCCGGACGGCACGGGGTGAAGGTTTCTGCCCGGACACCACAACTCCAAGTAAGCATTCGGAGGATGGTCAGTGGCCAAGCAGGAACGCGCGGTGCGCACCCGGCGCGCCGTCCTCGAAGCGGCGGCCCACGTCATCGGCGCACACGGATACCAGGCAGCCACCATGGCCGAGATCATCCAGCGGGCCGGGGTCACCAAGGGCGCCGTCTACTTCCACTTCACCTCCAAGGACGCGCTGGCCCGCGCGGTCGTCACGGAGCAGAGCCGCCCCTTCCTCCCCCAGGTCAGCGAGTCCCGGCTCCAGGACGCCATCGACTTCACCCACCGGGTGGCGCTGGCGCTGCGCAGCGATGCCCTGTTGCAGGCCGGTACGCGGATCGCGGTGGAGACGACCTTCAGCGAGGATCCGCTGATGCCGTACCGCGCCTGGACCGACATCATCACGACGATGTTCACCGAGGCCCGCGGCAACGGGGAGTTGCTGCGCAGCGTGGTGCCGGACCGGGCCGCGGAGTTCTTCGTGGCCGCCTATATGGGCGTGCAGCTGTTCTCACGGGCCGCGACCAACCGGGCCGATCTGCCCGAACGCGTCACGGCCCTGTGGCGGCACACCCTGCCGGGGCTCGCCTCGCCCGGCGCGCTGGGCCATCTCGATCCGCAGGGGCGCAGTGTGCAGGCCGCGGTCTGAGCGTCACCGCAGGGTGAGGCGGGGCTTGGGGGCGTCGGTGCGGCCGGTGGGCGGGGTGCGGCTGCCTGCCTGGTAGGGCAGCGGCCAGGGGGCGCCGGGGCCCGCGTAGCCCTGCTCGGCGGCGGCGTGCAGGGTCCAGTGCGGGTCGTACAGATGCGGCCGGGCCAGTGCGCACAGGTCGGCGCGTCCGGCCAGCACGAGCGAGTTGACGTCGTCCCAGGAGGAAATGGCGCCGACCGCGATGACGGGGGTGCCGAGGGTGTTGCGGATCCGGTCGGCGAACGGCGTCTGGTAGGAGCGGCCGAAGTCGGGGCGCTCATGGGAGACGACCTGTCCGGTGGAGACGTCGATCGCATCGGCTCCGTGTTCGGCGAAGGCGGCCGCGATGGCGAGGGCGTCGTCGGCGGTGGTGCCGCCGTCGGCCCAGTCGGTGGCCGAGATCCGGACCGTCATGGGGCGCTCGGCCGGCCACGCCTCGCGCACCGCGTCGAAGACCTCCAGGGGGAAGCGCAGCCGGCCGGCCAGGGAACCTCCGTAGGCGTCCGTACGGTGGTTCGTCAGCGGGGACAGGAAGCCGGACAGCAGATATCCGTGGGCGCAGTGGAGTTCGAGGAGGTCGAACCCGCAGCGGGCGGCGCGGGCCGCGGCGGCCGTGAACTGCCCCCGGAGGACGGAGAGTTCGGCCGCGGTCAGCTCCTGGGGGCGCTGGCTGCCGGGCCGGTACGGAAGGGGGGATGCGGCGACGAGCGGCCAGTTGCCCTCGTCGAGTGGCTGGTCGATGCCCTGCCACATCAGCTTGGTGGAGCCCTTGCGGCCCGCGTGGCCGAGCTGGACGCCGATGGCCGTGCCGGGCGACCGGTCGTGCACGAAGTCGGTGACGCGGCGCCAGGCGTCGGCCTGGCCGGGGGTGTAGAGACCGGCGCAGCCGGGAGTGATCCGGCCCTGTTCGCTGACGCACACCATCTCGGTCATGATCAGCCCGGCGCCGCCCAGCGCCCTGGCCCCCAGGTGGACGAGGTGGAAGTCGCCGGGGACGCCGTCCTGCGCGGAGTACATGTCCATGGGGGAGACGACGACGCGGTTGCGCAGGGTCAGGCCGCGCAGCCGGAACGGGGTGAACATCGGCGGGGTGTGCTCGGAGCAGCCGTACTCGCGCTCGACGGCCGCGGTGAAGCGGCGGTCGCGCAGGCGCAGATTGCCGTGGGTGACGCGGCGGCTGCGGGTGAGGAGGTTGAAGGCGAACTGATACGGCGGCTGGTCGAGGTAGGTGGCCAGCTCCTCGAACCACGCCAGGCTGGCGCGGGCGGCGCGCTGGGTGGAGGCGACGACGGGGCGGCGCTCTGCCTCGTAGGCGGCCAGCGCGCTCGCGGTGTCGGGCTGTTCCTGGAGGCAGGCGGCCAGCGCGAGGGCGTCCTCGACGGCGAGTTTGGTGCCGGAGCCGATGGAGAAGTGCGCGGTGTGCGCGGCATCGCCGAGCAGCACCGTGCTGCCGTGCGACCAGCGCGCGTTGACGACCGTACGGAACGCGGTCCAGGCGGAGTTGTTGGAGTGCAGCGGACGGCCGCTCAGCGCCTCGGCGAAGGTCTTGGCGCACCACGCCGCCGACTCCTGCTCATCGGCCCGGTCGAGCCCGGCGGCCCGCCAGACCTCTTCCCGCATCTCGACGATGACGGTGCTGGCATCGCGCGAGAAGGGGTAGGCGTGGAGCTGTACCACCCCGTGCTCCGTTTCCGCGATCTCGAACCGGAAGGCGTCGAAGGCGAAGTCGGCGGCGAGCCAGATGTAGCGGCAGCGGTGGGTGGTCAGCCGCGGGCCGAAGGCGGCGGCGTGGGCGGTGCGGGTGGTGCTGTGCACCCCGTCGGCGGCGATGACCAGGTCGTGGGTGCGGGCGAGTTCCGCGGCGGGCGGGGCCTCGGCGCGAAAGCGCAGGTCGATGCCGAGGGCGCGGCAGCGCCGGTGCAGGATGTCCAGCAGCCGGCGGCGGCCGAGCGCGGCGAAACCGTGGCCACCGGAGGTCAGGGTGCGGCCCCGGTGGACGATGTCGATGTCGTCCCAGCGGACGAACTCCGCCTGGAGCGCGCGGTAGACCTCCGGGTCGGCGTGCTCGATGCCGCCGAGGGTCTCGTCGGAGAGGACGACGCCGAAACCGAAGGTGTCGTCGGGGGCATTGCGCTCCCACACGGTGATCTCGCGGGTGGGGTCGAGGCGTTTGAGCAGGGCGGCGGCGTAGAGCCCGGCGGGCCCGCCGCCGATGACCGCGACCCGCACGGCTACTTCCCCTGCCACTTGGGCGTCCGCTTCTCGGTGAAGGCGGCATGGAATTCGGCGTAGTCGGCGCTGTTCATCAGCAGTGCCTGCGTGGCGGCGTCCATCTCGACGGCGGCGGCCAGCGGCATGTCCAGCTCGGCGGTGAGCAGCGCCTTGGTCTGGGCGTGGGCGAGCGCGGGGCCCTGTGCGAGCCGCCGGGCGAGCGCCGCCGCCGCCTCGTCGGCACTCCCTTCCTCGGCGAGCTCGCTGATCAGCCCGATCCGTTCGGCCTCCGGGGCGCGGACCGTGTCGCCGAGCATCAGCAGCCGGGTGGCATGACCGAGGCCGACGACGCGGGGCAGCAGGTAGGCCGCGCCCATGTCGCCGCCGGACAGGCCGACCTTCGTGAAGAGGAACGCGAAACGGGCGGAGGGATCGGCGACCCGGAAGTCGGCGGCCAGCGCCAGCACCGCCCCGGCGCCCGCCGCGACGCCGTGCACGGCCGCGATCACCGGGAACGGCGCCTCCCGCAGCGCCCGTACGACCTGCCCGGTCATCCGGTTGAAGTCCAGCAGCTGCCCGGTGTCCATGGCCAGGGTGGCGCCGATGATCTCCTCGACGTCCCCACCGGAACAGAAGCCGCGCCCCTCGCCCCCGAGGACCAGGGCGCGTACGGAACGCTCCCGCGACAACTCCGCCAGCAGATCCCGCAGATCCGCATAGGCCTCGAAGGTGAGCGCATTGAGCTTCTCGGGGCGGGTGAGGGTGACGGTGACGACGCCGTCGTTCCTGGTCACCCGGAGGTGCTCCCAGGCGCGGGTGGACTGGGCGGATCCTGCGAACGGACTCATCGGGCTGTCTGCCCCCTCTGGCCGGACGGCTGATACCTGCGGTCGGTGGCCGCGCCGGGTGTCGGCGCGGGTGGCGCTGGGGTGCTCGGCGTGCTTGGGGTGCGGGGGTGCTACCACTCGAAGTTATCAGTCGTTCGTTACGGCCGTCACGAGGACGATATAAACGGGCGATTTAAACGGGCGATGCAGACCGGCGGTATCAACCGTCCCTCACGGGTCGGCGGGTGCGGGGCTACGTTCCGACGTGCCGGGACACACGGGCCCGGGACAATCGACCCTGGAGCGACGGGCCGGAAGTCCCGCCTCCCTGGGACACAGGTCCCGATGGTCCCGGCCGCCCGGCCCTGCCCGGCAGCCCGTGCGCTTCCTACCGTTGAGGCAGTCCCCTCGGGCCCCAGCGAACGGAACAGCTCCATGACGGAGATCGCCGAACCGCTTCTCCCCCCTGCCTGGCGCATCACGCTGCCGCACGCCCCCGACGCCGTCCCCATGGCCCGCGCGCTGGTCCGCACGGCCCTGCACGATCTACGGGCCGCCGCCGACGGCGACGCGGCCGAGCTGCTGATCGCCGAACTGGTCACCCACGCCGTGGAGCACACCCGGGCCACCCACCCCATTCACCTCGTGGTGGAACGGGTGACGGCCGGCTGCCGGGTCGCGGTGCACGACGGCGCTTCGAGACCCGTCGACGGCACCGGGGCCGGGGAAGCCGGTCACCGTGGGGAGAACGGCTCCCGTGAGAAGAACGGCTCGCGGGAGGAGAGCGGCTCCCGCGAGGCGGCCGGCTCCCCCATGGGCAACGACTCCCGGCCGATGCCGGACGGCAAGGCCGTCTGGTTCACCCTTCCCGCGCTGCCATAGCCGGAGCCGCAGCCGGAGTCGCAGCAACTGCGCCCGCCGGCCCGCCGCCGTCCGGGGACTGCACGAGCCGGGACCGCCGCCGCCCGTAGCACGCGTACACCAGCGCGCCGACGACCAGGAATCCGGCGAACTGGAGCCAGGTCGCCAGGCCGGTCCCGTAGATCAGATAGCCGCAGAACGCGATGCCGAGCAGCGGGCTGGCCGGGAAGAGCGGTACCCGGAAGCGGCGCGGCAGATCGGGGCGGGTGCGGCGCAGGACCAGTACACAGACATTGACCACGGCCATGACCGCCAGCGTTCCGATGGTGGTCAGGTTCATCACCACATCGAGCGGCACGACCGCGGCCGGGACGGCGAAGAGGACCGCGACGATCCAGGTGCCCGCGACCGGTGTGGCGGTCCGGGGCGAGATCCGCTCGAAGATCCGCGGGATCAGGCCGTCCCGGGACATCGACATCAGGATGCGCGTCTGGCCGTACATCACCGCAAGGACGACGGAGGCGATGGCGACGACGGCGCCGAAGGCGATCACCCCGCCGCCGAAGGTGGAGTGGGTGACCTTGTTGACGATCAGCGAGAGCGCGGCGGGCCGCCCCGCGACCTGGTCGGAGGAGAGCGCGCCGATGGCGGCGAGGGCGACCAGGCAGTACAGCGCGGTGACCACGCCGAGGCAGATCAGGATCGCGAGGGGGATGTTGCGCCGCGGGTTCTTGACCTCCTCACCGGCCGTGGTGATCGCGTCGAAGCCGATGTAGGAGAAGAACGCGACGGAGGCGCCGGAGGTGATCCCGGCGATGCTCTGGGGGGCGAACGGCGTCAGGTGCCCGGCCCGGAAGGCGCTGAAGCCGATCGCGCAGAACAGCACCAGGATCGCGAGCTTGAGGACGGCCATCGCGGCGGTCGCGCGGGCGCTCTCCCGGATGCCGCGGACGAGCAGCAGCGCGGCGAGCAGCATCACGACCACCGCCGGGAGGTTGACGATGCCGCCGTCACCGGGCGGGTTGGAGAGCGCGGCGGGCAGCTGCCAGCCGATCGTGCTGCCGAGGAGTTCGTTGAGGTACTGCCCCCAGCCGACGGCGACCGCCGAGACCGAGATGCCGTATTCGAGCAGCAGACACCAGCCGACGAGGAAGGCGGTGCGCTCGCCGAGGGTGGCGTAGGCGTAGGAGTACGAGCTGCCCGAGACCGGGATGGCGCCGCCCAGCTCGGCGAAGGAGAAGGCGGTGAAAACGCAGGTGGCGGCCGCCAGGACGAAGGAGACCAGAACGGCGGGGCCGGCCTCGGCGACGGTGTCGGACAGGCCGACGAAGATGCCGGTGCCCACGATGGCGCCGATGCCGAAGCACACGAGCTGGAAGAGCCCCATGCTGCGCTTGAGGCCGTTGCCTTCGAGGTCCGCGCCGGATTCGGCGACGAGGAGGTCGGGGGACTTGATGCGCAGTCCGGACGAGCCTGGGAAGGGCGAGCGCATGGGTGGTTCTCTCTCTGGTGGTGCGATGCGCGCGGCGGGGTGGGCCACACACGGATCGGGGTCCGGACCGGTGGGTCCGAACCCCGTGAGCGGCTCGATGGTAACCGCAGGAACTGCATGATCGCCCGTTGAGGCGTATGGCTATGCAGGTGGCGGTGACGGTGCGCAGACGCGGGATTCCGTCACTCGGCGAGCGTCGCCACCAGGACCGCCTTGATCGTGTGCATCCGGTTCTCCGCCTCGTCGAAGACGACGGAGTGCGCGGACTCGAAGACCTCGTCGGTGACCTCCAGCGACTCCAGCCCGTGCCGCTCGTGGATCTCCCGGCCGACGGCCGTGCCCAGGTCGTGGTACGCGGGCAGGCAGTGCAGGAACTTCACCTCCGGCTTCCCGGTGGCGCGCAGGACGTCCATGGTGACGGCATACGGGGCGAGCAGCGCGATCCGCTCGTCCCAGACCTCCTTGGGCTCCCCCATGGAGACCCAGACGTCCGTGGCGACGAAGTCCGCACCGCGCACACCCTCGGCGACGTCCTCGGTGAGCGTGATCCGGGCGCCGCTCTCCTCGGCGAGCTGCCGCGCCTGGGCGATGACCACCTCCTCGGGCCACAGCTGCTTCGGCGCCACGATCCGTACGTCCATGCCGAGCAGGGCGCCGGTGACCAGGTAGGAGTTGCCCATGTTGTTGCGGGCGTCGCCGAGATAGGCGAAGGCGGTCTCCGCCAGGGGGCGGCCCTGGCCGTGCTCGACCATGGTCAGGACGTCGGCGAGCATCTGGGTGGGGTGCCAGTCGTCGGTCAGTCCGTTGAAGACCGGAACCCCGGCGTGCGCGGCGAGCTCCTCGACGTCCGCCTGGCTGCTGCCGCGGAATTCGATGCCGTCGAACATCCGGCCCAGCACCCGGGCGGTGTCCTTGACCGACTCCTTGTGCCCGATCTGCGAACCGGACGGGTCGAGATAGGTGGTCGAGGCGCCCTGGTCGGCGGCCGCGACCTCGAAGGAGCAGCGGGTCCTGGTCGAGGTCTTCTCGAAGATCAGGGCGATATTGCGGCCCTTCAGGCGGGGAATCTCGGTCCCGGCGCGCTTCGCGGCCTTGAGTTCGGCCGCGAGGTCGATCAGCCGGCGGAATTCCTCGGCGCTGAAGTCCAGCTCCTTGAGGAAGTGGCGGCCGGTGAGGTCTATCGCCATGGTGGACTCCTGGTTCGCGGCAATCGGGGTGGACGGACTCGGACCATGGAATTATATACGAGCTTACGTATCTCTATACGTCCGCCCGGTCCACCCGGTCCGCGCCCTCCTTGCGTACCCCGATTCCCGGGGCCCTGCCACCGGGGCGCCGGCCGGTGAGTCCGTCACCTGCGGGCCCGTGCGCCGTCAGCCCGCGAGCGCCTACGCCCGTGCGCTCCGTGCGCCGTCAGCCCGCGAGTCCCTGCGCCCGCGCACCCCGTCCGCCCGTCACCCCACCCCCGGTACCGCCTCCCGCGTCACCGGACAGCTCATGCACCGCGGCCCGCCCCGCCCCCGTCCCAGCTCGCTCCCGGGGATGGTGATCACCTCGATACCGCGCTTCCGCAGGAACGTATTGGTCGTGACGTTCCGCTCGTACGCCACGACCACGCCCGGCTCCACCGCCAGTACATTGCAGCCGTCGTCCCACTGCTCGCGCTGCGCGGAGTGCACGTCCTGGGTCGGCGTCAGCACCCGGATGTCGTCCAGCCCCAGGGCGGCCGCTATGGCGCGGTGCATATGCTCCGGCGGATGGTCGGTGACCTTGAGGTCCTGCTCGCCGGAGCCGGCCTCGATGGTGTACGAGCGGAGCATGCCCAGGCCCGCGTACTGCGTGAAGGTGTCGCCGTCGATCATGGTCATGACGGTGTCCAGATGCATGAAGGCCCGCCGCTTGGGCATGTCGAGGGCCACGATCGTGCGCGCGGAACCCGCCGCGAACAGCCCGCGCGCCAGCAGTTCCACCGCCTGCGGGGTGGTCCGTTCGCTCATCCCGATCAGGACCGCCCCGCTGCCCAGCACCAGGACGTCGCCGCCCTCGATCGTCGAGGGGTAGTCCGCCTGGCCCTCGGACCAGACGTGGAAGTTCTCGCTGCGGAAGAGCGGGTGGTGGCGGTAGATCGCCTCGTAGTGCACGGTTTCGCGCTGCCGGGCGGGCCAGCGCATGGAGTTGATCGAGACGCCGTCGTAGATCCAGGCGGAGGTGTCGCGGGTGAAGAGGTGGTTGGGCAGCGGATCGAGCAGGAAGTCGTCCATCTCCATGACGTGGAAGCGGACGGAGATCGGCTCGGCGTGCCGTTCCAGGAACTCCCGCTTGGTCATACCGCCCACCAGCGCCTCGGCGAGTTCGGACACCGGCAGTTCGTCGAACGCCGCCCGCAGATGGTCGGTGGCCAGCGGCCCGTACTCCTTCTCGTCGAAGACCCGGTCCAGGACCAGCCGCCGCGCCTCGGGGACCTCCAGGCTCTCGGCCAGCAGATCCCCGAAGAGGTGGACGGCCACGCCCCGGTCCCGCAGCACATCGGCGAACCCGTCGTGCTCGGCCCGCGCCCGGCGCACCCACAGCACGTCGTCGAAGAGCAAGGCGTCCTTGTTCGACGGGGTGAGCCGCTTCAGCTCCAGATCCGGGCGATGCAAAATGACCCGGCGCAGCCGCCCGGCCTCGGAGTCGACATGGAATCCCATCTCCCCATCTTGGCCGCTCCACGGCGCCTGGGAACCTTACGGGACGATGTCGGCCGATGTTGGGGGGTGGCGGGGGCCGAAGGGTGCCGGTGAGGGGGAGGACCGCGGCCGGGCGCGGAGCGGCACCTGCGCACGGGGGGTGCGTCGGCGCGCCGGTCGGGCATTCCGGCCGGAAATCCGGCCCCGGATTCCGGTGGGGGGTTCCGGTCCCGGACAGGCATTCCGGTCCGGGATTCCGGTCCTGGTCGGGCATTCCGGTCCGGCAATTCGGGGCCCGCTCAGGGATTGTTCAGGGCCCGCTCAGGGACCGCTCAGGGACTTCTCCGGGTTTTCTCCGGGTTTTCTCCGGGACGGACCGTCCGTCGCCGCCGCACCACCTGGGGAGGCTCAGGAGTGGGGCCCACATCCGGGGAGGGGGCCCGCATCCGGCCCCAGGAGTCACAACCCACCCCCGCCCCGCCCCCGCTCCCCCCTTCGGCCCGGCCACCCCCTCACCGGCCCGCCCGCTCCGTCCCACCCGCAGCGCCGCCCCCACGGCTGCCACCGACATCGCCGCCGCCACCAACCACCCGGTCCTCAACTCCCCCATCGCCGGTGCCTGTTGGCCTCCCATGACGGCAATCAGTACGGCCACCCCCAGCGCCGTGCCCCCTTGCCGCGACACCATCAGCACGCCCGATCCGAGGGAGAGTTGGCGGGCCGGCAGCAGTCCCGCGGCCGCGAACATCACCGGCTGATAGAGCCCGGTGCCAAGGCCCGCGAGTATCAGGCCGGGCAGGAAGCGCGCCGCATACCCGGCGCCGCCCCCGCTGCCGTCCGCCGCGACCGCCCACCACAGATCGGCGGCCACGAAGGACAGCGCCCCGATCACGCCCGTCAGCCGCTCCCCGAGCGCCGCCACGATCCGGCCCGAGAGCGCCGACACCACCAGCACGGTCAGCGGCCACGGGGCCAGCGCGAGCCCGGCCGTACGGACCGAGTAGTGCCAGACCTCGGTGAACAGCAGGGTCGCGCCCAGCATCATGGCCGCGTACGCAACGAAGTAGCCGAGCAGGCCGAGCGTGGCGGCGGTGAAGCCGGGCGTACGGAAGAGCCCCGGGTCGACGACGGGCTCGGCGGCCCGCCGGACATGGCGTACGCCCAGCGCTCCCGCCAGTCCGCCGACGGCAAGGGTGACAAGCGTGGCCGGCGCGCCATATCCCCATTCGGGGGCCTGGACGCATGCGGTCACCAGGGCGCCGATGCACAGCAGCACCAGCGCGGTCCCGGGCAGGTCGAGCGCATGCCGTTCACCGCGCGGGGTGCGGGGCAGCAGCCGGACGCCCGCGGCGACCGCGACCAGCACCACGGGAACGTTGACCAGGAAGACCAGCCGCCAGTCAAAGGCGGCGAGCAGGCCGCCGAGCACCGGGCCCGAGCTGGCCGCCACGGCGCTGACCGCGGTCCAGGCGCCGACCGCGCTCGCCCGCTCGTGCGGCGGGAAGGCGGGCAGCGCGAGGGAGAGGGACGTGGGGATCAGGACGGCGGCCGCGATGCCCTGGAGCACCCGGGCCGCGATCAGCAGCGCCAGCGTGGGTGCCGCGCCGCAGGCCGCCGAGGCGGCGCCGAAGAGCACCATGCCGATCAGGAAGCTGCGCCGCCGGCCGGCCTCGTCGGCGATCCGGCCGGCCGGTACGAGCAGCGCGGCGAGCACCACGGTGTAGCCGTTCAGCACCCAGGACAGTGCGGAGGCGGGCGCCGGCGCGAAGTCCCGTCCGATCGCCGGGAAGGCGATGGTGACGGCGATCAGATCGAGTACGGCCAGGAACTGCGCGGCGGAGGCGATGGTGAGAATCAGCCAGCGCCGCGGATCGGGTGCATCGGACGCGCCGCCGCTGGCACCGGCGTCCGCGGACGCACCCGTACGGCGGCGTCCGGAAAGAGAAGTGGTCATGGCGATAAAGCCTGGTCGCCGCGCACCGCCACCACGAGTGGCAGTTCTGACAACACCCGCTACATTGCTGCCACTTGTCCTGGCATACTCGTCGGATGCCCACCCTCGCCGTCGCCGCCACCCACGGCATGCCGTTCTTCGAACTCGCCATCCCCTGCCACATCTTCGGCACGGACCGCATGGACACTCCCCCGGACTGGTACGACCTGCGGGTCTGTGCGATCGGCACGGACGGCGAGGCGCCCCGCGCGCAGTCGTGGTTCACCACCCACACCCCGTACGGTGTCGAGGAGTTGATCGATGCCGATACCGTTCTCGTACCGGCATCCTCCGATGTGCACGGCGATCCGCCGGACGTCCTCGTGGCGGCGCTGCGCGAGGCCCACCGGCGCGGGGCGCGGCTGGTGTCCCTCTGCTCGGGCGCCTTCACCCTGGCTGCGACCGGACTGCTCGACGGCCGGACGGCGGCCACGCACTGGATGTACGCCGATCTGCTCGCCGAGCGCTATCCGGCGGTCACCGTGGACCCGGCGGTCCTGTACGTCGATCACGGCGATGTGCTCACCGGTGCGGGCGCCACCGCCTCCATCGATGTCTGTCTGCACCTGATACGCAAGGACTTCGGCACCGAGATCGCCAACTCCCGCGCCCGCCAGCTGGTCGCGCCCGCGCACCGGCCCGGCGGCCAGGCCCAGTACATCGAGACGCCGCTGCCCGAGCGCCGCGACGACTCCCTCGCTCCGCTGCTGCACTGGGCCGCCGAACGGCTGCGGCAGCCGCTCACCGTCGCCGACCTCGCCCGTCAGGCGAACACCAGCCCGCGCACCCTGGTCCGCCGCTTCCACGCGGCCACGGGCACCACCCCGATGCAGTGGTTGCAGGTCCAGCGCATCGCCCGCGCCCGCGAGTTGCTGGAGGGCAGCGATCTCGCGGTGGAGCGGGTGGCGGAGATCAGCGGCCTGGGGACCGCCGCAAATCTCCGCCGGCACTTCACCCGCGCGATGGGCGTACCACCGGTGGACTACCGCCGGTCCTACCGGGCCGACGGGACGGGCCGGACAGGCACGGGCCGGACAGGTGGGACAGGCTCCGCAGAGCCCGCGGGCCCTGCGGCGTAAGGGGCCACCCCGCTGCCCCGGCCGGCTCGCTACAGGCGCGGGTCCACCGGCTCGGACTCCAGGGCGAGGACCGCGAAGACCGCCTCGTGGACGCGCCACAGCGGTTCGCCGTCGGCCAGCCGGTCGAGGGCCTCCAGGCCGAGCGCGTACTCGCGCAGCGCGAGGGAACGCTTGTGGCCCAGGTGGCGGACGCGCAGCCGCCGCAGGTTCTCCGGGCGGGTGTACTCGGGTCCGTAGATGATCCGCAGGTACTCGCGGCCCCGGCACTTGATGCCCGGCTGTATGAGCCGGCCGTCCTTGCCGCGTACCAGCGCGTGCAGCGGCTTGACCACCATGCCCTCACCTCCCTCCCCGGTGAGGTCCAGCCACCAGGCGATACCTGCCGCGATCGACGCCTCGTCCTCGGTGTCGACGACGAGCCGCCGGGTCGGCGCGAGCAGCCTCGTACGGCCGCCGCCCGGGACCGCGGCCGGCGCCGACAGCGCGTCCTGCGGCTCTGCCCCGGCCTCCGCCTCCGGCCCTGCCCCCGACTCCGGCGCGGCCTCTGCCTCGGCTGCGATGAGCCGGTCGATCATGGCGAGTTGCTCGGTGTGCGGCAGCCCGGCCAGGCTGCGTCCCTGTACGGCAAGGATCTGGAACGGGGCGAGCCGGATGCCCGCCAGCTGATCGGTGCCGGCGGGCCGTTCCGCGCCGACGCGCCAGCAGTAGCGCCGGTATGCCTCCGTGAACGCGGCGGCGTCCGACGCCCGCTCCCGCTGCCGGCCGAGCAGCTGCGTCACCTCGACACCGCGGGCGGCGGCCGCCTCCAGCGCCCCGAGCGCCCCGGGGAACACCGCCCCCGACGCCGCACCGACGGCCGCGTACTGCCTGCGCAGCAGACCGGTCGCCTTGAGGGACCACGGCATCAACTCGGCGTCCAGCAGCAGCCAGTCGGTCTCCAGCTCCGCCCACAGCCCGGCCCGCTCGGCGCTCTCCCGGACCCTGTGCAGAATCCGCTCGGTCGTCGCCGGGTCGTCGAAGAAGGGCCGTCCCGTACGGGTGTAGAGCGCGCCCGATACGCCACCGGGCACCCCGAAGCGTTCCCGGGCCACGCTCTCGTCGCGGCAGACCAGGACCACCGCGCGGGAGCCCATGTGCTTCTCCTCGCACACCACCTCGCGCACCCCGTCCGCCCGGTAGGCGGCGAACGCCTCGGCCGGATGCTCCAAGAAGCCTTCCTCATCGGCGGCTCCACCGGCGGTTTCGCCACCGGTCCCGGCCCGGGAGGTCGCGCAGGGCGCCATCGTCGGCGGCAGGTACGGCAGCAGCCGGGGGTCGATCGCGAAGCGGCTCATGACCTCCAGCGCGGCCGCGGCGTTCTCCTCCCTGACCGCGAGCCGGCCCATGTGGCGGGTTTCGACGATGCGCCGTCCGGCCACATCGCCCAGGTCCAGCGGACGGCCGTCCGCACCCCCGGGCGCTGTCGCGGCCAGCGGTTTGGCGGGCTCGTACCAGACCTTCTCCGCCGGGACGTCCACCAGCTCGCGCTCGGGCCAGCGCAGCGCGGTCATGGTGCCGCCGAAGACACAGCCGGTGTCGAGGCAGATGGTGTTGTTGAGCCAGTTGGCACGCGGGGTGGGCGTGTGACCGTAGACGACGGCGGCGCGGCCGCGGTACTCCTCGGCCCAGGGGTAGCGCACCGGCAGACCGAACTCGTCGGTCTCGCCGGTCGTGTCACCGTAGAGCGCGAACGACCGCACCCGGCCCGATGTCCGGCCGTGGTATTTCTCCGGCAGCCCGGCGTGGCACACCACCAGCCCGCCGCCGTCCAGGACGTAGTGGCTGACCAGGCCGTGGAGGAACGCCGCGACCTCGGCGCGGAAGGCGTCGTCCTCCGTCTCCAGCTGCTCGATGGTCTCGGCGAGACCGTGGGTGTGCTGGACGTTGCGTCCCTTGAGGTAACGGCCGAGCTTGTTCTCGTGGTTGCCGGGCACGCACAGGGCGTGTCCGGCCTTGACCATGCCCATCACCAGACGCAGCACTCCGGGACTGTCCGGCCCCCGGTCGACGAGGTCGCCGACGAAGACGGCCGTACGGCCCTGCGGATGCACGGCGTCGACCGGCCGGCCGAGGGCGTCGCGCTCCAGGGCGTAGCCCAGCCGGCCGAGCAGGGTCTCCAGCTCGGAGCGGCAGCCGTGGATGTCGCCGATGATGTCGAACGGTCCGGTGAGATGGCGCAGGTCGTTGAACCGCCGCTCGGTGACGATCTCGGCGGCGTCGATCTCCTCCGGGCCGCGCAGGAGATGCACCTTGCGGAAGCCCTCGCGCTCCAAATGGCGCAGGGACCGGCGCAGTTCGCGCTGGTGGCGCTGGATGACCCGGCGGGGCAGCCCGGCCCGGTCGGCGCGCGCCGCATTGCGGGCGGCGCAGATCTGCTCGGGTACGTCGAGCACGATCGCCACCGGCAGGACGTCGTGCTCGCGGGCCAGCCGTACGAGCTGGGCCCGGGCCTCGGACTGCACATTGGTGGCGTCGATGACGGTCAGCCGACCGGCCGCCAGCCGCTTGCCCGCGATGTAGTGCAGCACATCGAACGCATCGCTGCTGGCGCTCTGATCGTTCTCGTCGTCGCTGACCAGCCCGCGGCAGAAGTCGGACGAGAGGACCTCGGTGGGCCGGAAATGCCGTGCGGCGAAGGTGGATTTGCCCGATCCGGTGGCGCCGATCAGCACCACGAGCGACAGATCGGGCACCGCGAGCGTACGAGCCGCCCGCTCGGACCGTACCTGAGGCCGCGCCTCGCCCCCCTGCGCACGCCCGCTCCCCTGCTGGTCGTTGCGCCGACCCTCGTCCGGAGGCTGCTTCACGTTGCCGTCCTTGATGTGGTGGTTGTCCTCGTGCCCGTTCCGGTCCTCGTACTCGTGCTCCTGCCCGTGCCCGTTCTGGTGCTCGTGCCCGGTACGGTCGTCGTCCGTCATGCCGCGGCCTCCTTTCCCCTCATCGCACCGCTGCCACTGTCACTGCCGTTGCTGTTGCTGTTGCTGCTACCCCTGTCCTCCTTGCTGCCGGCACTGCCGTTGTCACCCTCCAGGCGGAAGTGCGCCAGCTGGGTCGGCGGCCCGACCTCGGGGTCCTCGGGGCCCACCGGGGCGAAGGCCACCGCGTAGCCGTGCCGTGCGCCGACCTCCCGCGCCCATGTCCGGAATTCCTCCCGGGTCCACTCGAAGCGATGGTCCGCATGGCGCACCTGGCCGGCCGGCAGGGACTTCCACCGCACGTTGTACTCGACGTTCGGTGTGGTCACCACGACCGAGCGCGGCCGGGCCGCCCCGAACACCGCGTACTCCAGCGCCGGCAGCCGCGCCGGATCGACATGCTCGACGACCTCGCTCAGCACCGCCGCGTCATAGCCCTTGAGCCGGCTGTCGGTGTACGCCAGCGACCCCTGGACGAGCCGTACGCGCGCCGACTGCCGTTCGGACATCCGCTCCAGCCGCAGCCGACGCCGCGCCTCGTGCAGCGCCCGCATGGACACATCCACTCCGACGATCTCGGTGAACTGCCGGTCCTTGAGCAGCGCACCGACCAATTGCCCCTGTCCGCAGCCCAGATCAAGCACCCGCGCCGCCTTGGCCGCGCGCAGCTCCGCCAGGATCGCCTCCCGCCGCTGTACGGCGAGCGGTACCGGTTTCTCCTCGGTGTCCACCTCCTCGTCCACCGCGTTGTCGATGTCCTCGGCGTCCGTGTCGTCCGACTCGGCCAGCCGCTCCAGCTCCAGTCGTTCCATGGCCCGGCGCGTCAGTGCCGCGCGCCGCGCCAGATAGCGGCCGACGATCACCCGCTGCTGAGGGTGGTCCTCCAGCCAGCCCTCGCCGGCCCGCAGCAGCTTGTCGACCTCATCGGGCGCTATCCAGTAGTGCTTGGCGTCGTCCAGCACCGGCAGCAGCACATACAGCTGCCGCAGCGCCTCGGCGAGCCGGCACTCCCCCTCCAGCACCAGCCGTACGTAACGCGAATCGCCCCACTCCGGGAACGTCGCATCCAGCGGCACCGGCTCGGCCTCCACCGTCCAGCCCAGCGGCTCGAACAGCTTCTGCACGAGCTCCGCGCCGCCCCGCGCGGGCAGCACCGGCACCTCGATCCGCAGCGGCATCGGCTGTCCTGGCAGCTCCGGACGCGCAGTGCACTGCCCCTTCATCGCGCTGGCGAAGACGGTGCGCAGCGCCACGGCCAGCAGCGAGGACGCCGCGTACGGACGGTCGTTGACGTACTGCCCGAGTGCCGAATCCGGAGTGCCACCACGGCCCTTGCCCTGCCCGCGACGGACCAGGGCGACCGGATCGACCTCCAGCAGCAGCGCCGCCGTGCACCGTTGCGCGTCGGCCTCCGGGTAGAGGACATACGCGGTTCCGTACGCCGTCGAGAACTGCTGGGCGTTGTCGGGATGCTTGTGCAGCAGGTATCCGAGATCGGTCGCGGGACGGTCGGCACTGCCGGTGGTGGTTATCGTCAGGAACACGCGATTGAGTATCGCGTCCCGCGCTCCGCTGCCCCACCGGTTTTCCGGTGGCGTCCGCCCCCGGGAACGCCCGGAGGCCGTTCTCAGCCCAGCTGCGACTGCACCTGCGAGGAGATCAGCTCCAGGTGATCCAGGTCGTCGAGGTCCAGGATCTGCAGATAGACCCGCGATGTGCCGAGCGCGGCGTACCGTCCGATCTTGTCGACGACCTCGGCGGGCGAGCCCGCGAGGCCGTTGGCCTTCAGTTCCTCCACCTCCCGTCCGATGGCCGCGGCACGTCGCGCCACCTCGGCATCGTCCTTGCCGACACACGCGACAAGGGCATTGGAATACACCAGGTCATCGCCCTTGCGCCCGGCGGCTTCGGCGGCCGCCCGCACCCGTCCGAACTGGCGCTCACTGTCCTCGATCGAGGCGAAGGGGATGTTGAACTCGTCGGCGTACTGCGCCGCCAGCCGCGGGGTACGCCTCGCACCGTGTCCGCCGATCAGCACCGGTACCTTGCGCTGGGCGGGCTTGGGCAGCGCGGGCGACTTCGCCAGCTGGTAGTGCCTGCCGTTGTAGGAGAACTCCTTTCCTTCCTCGGTGGCCCACAGGCCGGTGATGATCGCCAACTGCTCTTCCAGGCGCGCGAACTTCTCCTTGGGGAACGGAATGCCGTACGCCCTGTGCTCTTCCTCGAACCACCCTGCACCGAGGCCGAGCTCGACCCGGCCGCCGGACATCTGGTCGACCTGCGCCACCTGGATGGCCAGCACCCCCGGGAAGCGGAAGGTGCCCGCCGTCATCAGTGTGCCGAGGCGGATGCGCCGGGTCTCACGGGCCAGGCCGGCCAGGGTGATCCAGGCGTCCGTCGGGCCGGGCAGCCCGTCGGTGCTGCCCATCCGCAGGTAGTGATCCGACCGGAAGAATGCGTCGAATCCGAGGTCTTCGGTGGCTTTGGCGACGGCAAGAAGGGTGTCGTAGGAAGCCCCCTGCTGGGGCTCTGTGAAGATTCGTAGGTCCATACCTCCATCCTGCACACTCGACGGCGGGCCAACCGTCCGGGCGGTTCGATGCACCAGGTCGGGTCACCTGCGGCCGCCATGGGCCGCGGGCTGCGGTGATGCCGGTGCTGGGGTGGGCGTGATGGCTGGGCGGTGGCCGTGGCGGCTGCGGTGACGGGGAGGCGGGCGGGGCCGCCCGGGGCGCGGTGGCAGAGGTCAGATCAGGGCAGGCCAGATCAGGTCGGGCACTCCCGTCCTAGGTCAGGCGAGATTCCGTTCCCGTGCCTCCAGCTTCTCCAATATCCCGGACACGTGATCCCTCGACTCATCGGCCGTGTCCATGGCCTCGACGCAAGTCCAGTACATCCCCTCCTCATCGGCCGAACACACCACACCCACCAGTGCCTCGCAGACCTCTTGCAGCAGCCGGGCCAGGCCGGTCAATGCGGTTTTGACATCGCGTACTTCGGTCAGCTGCGCCGCACGCAGCCCGCCGACGGTCGGCGCTTGGAAGAGCAGTCCCCCGCTGAACCGCCCGCCCGCATCGCCCAGCCCCCGGGCTCTGGAGCGCACCTCGTACGGCCCCACTATCGCGAGATGGCTGCCTATCGCTTCCGCCAAGGCTTGCGCCTGCCACGCCTCGACCACCACGTCCTGAACCGTGCTCGCCTGCGCCAGACCGCGCCGGCTGGCCGCGATGATCCGCACCGCATCCATCCGCGCCCCCTCCCTTCCTCATCCCTCGCCTTCGCCCCGCACTCCTTCCACTACCCAGAGTGAAGGCGAACACCCAAAAACGCCAGAGGATTTCGCAATTCTGTGGACAAGCAAGGCGCTGTGGAAAGATCCATGACTCCATAGAGTGATGAACGGTACGCCGGTCCGCGTCCGTCACCCACGGGTGCCACCCTGCTACCGCCAACAACATTGCCACCACAGGGCACTTGAAAGTTCGACGACACTCCTGCCACCCCGGACAACGTCAAACTCGTTGACGGCGTTCCGGCACTCGACGGTGAGAGAGGGACGGGAGGGAGAGAAGAAAGGAGAGGGAGGAGAGAGGCGGGAGGGAGAGAAGACAACGAGGGAGGGGAGGGTGAAGGGAGAGGAAGGGACGGGGGAGTCACCCCCTTACTCCCTTACTCCCCTTCTCCTCCCCGCCCCTCACTCCCCCGCGGTCGGTCCGGCAGGGCCCGGCGGACCGGCGGGAAGCGCGCCTCATTGCGCTCGATCTTTGCGGCGAGCGCGGTCAGCGCATCGATCCCCAGCGCCTCACAGAACTGGAGCAGATACGCCAGCACATCCGCGACCTCGTCCTCGACCCGGCCGGCCGCCTCCGGATCGGACATCACCGTCGACGATTGCTCCGGGGTCAACCACTGGAAGATCTCGACGAGTTCGGCGGCCTCGACGCTCAGCGCCGCGGCGAGGTTCTTGGGCGTGTGGTACTGCTGCCAGTCGCGGGCGGCCGCGAACTCGGCCAGCCGCCGCTGGAGGGCATGAAGATCGTCACTCATGCCCCTAGATGTAGCACCTGCACACCGGGCAGCCCCTCGGCGGCCGACGGATCCCGTACCGACCCCAGCAGCCGGACATGACCGCGTTCGGCCATCCGTACCGCCAGCGAGAGCAGTTCGCGCGCCTGCCGGCGGTCCAGGCAGCGGTCGAGGCCGTCCGCCATGACCGTCAGCTGCTGGCAGGCCGACGGAATCTCCCCCGCCGGATCCATCTCCAGCACTCCGGGCCCCGTCAGCAGGACCAGTGCCAGCGCGAGAAACCGCAGTTCACCGTCGCCGAGCTGCTCGACCGGCATCATTCCCAGGGCGCCCCGGTCGACCACGGCCTGCATCCCGGCCGAAGTAGGCGACACCCCGACCGCGCCGCGGACCGTACGCGTCGCCACGCAGCCCTGCCCCGCGCCCCCGTCACCCCACGCCCCAGCCGTCGCCCCCGGTTCCGCCCGCTCCGCGCCGACCCCGGGCCCGACCCCGGCGGCGACCGCTTCTTCGGCGGGCTTCACCTCGCGCGGGACCGCGTGCAGCCCGTCGACCGGCCCCGCGCACGCCTCCCGTACCGCCGCCACCAGGAGCGCATGCCTCCGGGTGCACTCGCGGCTCGTACGCTCCAGCACCGCCGGGAGGTTCTCGCACGACGACCGGAGTCTGCCTTCGTCGGCCTCCTCGTCCCGCCGCCAGCCGCCGGCCTCACCGGGCCGGACGGTGGACCGCCCCCGGGTGGCCGCGCCCGCCGCCTTCGCGGCCTTTGCCGTCCTGGCCGACTTGGCTGCCTTGGCCGTCTCGGTCGCCTCGGGCCCTGGGGCGGCTCCCCGTCCCGCCGCCCGCATGACCTCGGGCCGCGGATCGCAGGCGAAGACCGACCGCAGCGCGACCACGACCTGCTCCGCCGCGGCCAGGACCAGCCGCTGCCCGGCGGTCTTGCCCGCGACGCGCAGCGGCAGCAGCGAGGTGGCCAGCCGGTCGTCGGGCAGCGGTGCGCGGGTCACCGGTGTCGCGCCTGCCGTGTGCCAGGCCGCCTGGACGGCGCGGCGGGCGGGATCGGTGAGCGCCGTGGTGAGCAGCGTCTCGCCGCCGCCGGTCAACCGCTCGCCGACGATGCGGAGTTCGGGTTCGGCCTGTACGGCGAGGTCCAGGTGGACGAGGCCGACCGGACCGTCGACCGTACAGCCGATGCGGAAGCCGCGCCGCCCCTGTTCGTCGGCTCGCGCGCCCGCCGGAATGCATGCCTCCGAGCCGCCCGCCACCTTCCCGACGGCGTGCGCCAGCGGCTCCCCACTGCCGAGCCGGGAGAGGATCTCGTACGCCTGCAACGCGCTGGTCTTGCCGCTGCCGCTCTCACCGGCCAGCAGGGTCAGCGGGCCGATCGGCAGGGTGACACCACGATGGATCTTGAAAGCGGAGAGCCGTAATTCGGTGACCGCCGGACGCGCACTGTATGTATTCACACGGGGACGCTATGCAGTGCCTGGGACGGAGAACCGTTACGCCCAACAGCTCTTCCTACGAATGAGGGACGGCCCCGGTGGCCGGTTCGGCAACCTCCGTGCCGAGGGGCGCGAGCAGGAAAACATTGGTGTCGACGCGGTGCATGCCGCTGCCGAGTCCGAAGACGACGCCGCTGGAAAAGTCGAGAATGCGCTTGGCGACGTCCGTGTCGGCGCTGCTGAGGTCGAGCAGGACCGGAATCTGCGCCATGAGGTACTCGGCGACCTCACGCGCGTCCGCGAAGGTCTGGACGCGGATCACCATGAAACGCCGCTTCTCCTCGGCCGGTTCGTCGTCCGGGAGCGCGCGGTGGTCGGGCCAGGACGGCCACTCACTGCTGCTGCGGAGCGGGACGACCTCGGCGAGCCCTTCCCACTGCTCGTCGGTGGCATCGGGGCCGTTCACCGAATCACCTCACTCAGAGGGGCGCTGGCTTTCTGCGGTTCCTGCGGCATCTGCGTTTTCTGCCGTGTCTGCGATTTCTGCGGTGTCTGCACCGCGCGAATCCTACCGATAAACATATAAACCTCGGCGGATGCGACACACGTGGCGTCACCTCCCTGTCCCATCCTGCACCATGGCCCTGACCTGTGCGGACACCCTTGGCAGATCGGGCCTCGCGTTTCTGCGGGGCGGGTCGTTCACCGTTACGGTCCACCCCTGTGGCGGCCGTTGTGAGGGGTGCGGGCGGCCTCCGCGCCGCACCCCCCACCAGGCCGCCGGGCGCCCTCGGCGGTCCTACTGCTCGGCATCCTGCGGGTACCAGCGGAGCTCCACGGTGTTGCCGTCGGGATCGGCCACATAGACCGACTGTGCGTCACCCCGGGCGCCGTACCGGCCGACCGGCCCCTCCAGCACCGTGAACGTGCCCGAGTCGATGACCTCCTGCCAGTCCAGCGGATCCACGACCAGACAGATGTGGTCCACATTGGACTCGCCGCGGGGCCGCTCGACCAGGTCGATGATGGTCGACGGGCTCACCCGAACCGACGGGAACGGGGCTTCGCCGGCCCGCCACTCCGCCACCCGCACCGGTTCCAGATCGAGCGGGCCGCAGTAGAAGTCCAGTGAGCGCTCCACGTCCTGAACGTTGAGGACGAGGTGATCGAAGTCCTTGACTCGCATGTGGGGGTGGTCCTTTCTGGGGGGGCGCTTGCCCGTCTTCTTCGTCCACTTGGGTGGCGGCTGCCGTGTCCATCCTCGTCGCTCCGGCCGGTCCGCCGGGAATCGGCCCTCCGGGCGGGGAGGCGGTCTTTCGCAAGAGCGAGCCGGTGAAGTCGCTGGTGGGTGCGCGCCCGAAGCGACGATTGCAGCAAGAACTTGCAGATGTGATCTGACGCGTGCTGTCGGCCGCCATGAGAGGCGACCGTCGGCCGTCGGGTGCGCCCCCTTGCGCTCCTTGACAGCTCTTGGCACGCGGAGAAGCCTGGTGAGCGGATTGCTCCGGCGGTTGCGGTGATACGGGAAATGACGAAATCCGGTGGAAGGGATTTCGGGGGGTACCGGCAAGCCGGGAGCAGCGGAACCGCGAGCGGGATGTCCGCGAGCGGGGAAACGGGGGAAGCATCGTGCGGTCCAACTCTGCATTGCCGGCAGCCTTAACGCCTGTAGCCACGTCTGCATCCAGATCTGATTCATCTAAGCGCCGCGTTGTGTGGATCGGGATCGGTGTCGGCCTGGTCCTGGCCGTGCCTCTGGTGAGCTGTTCTGCGGGCGGGGGGAGGGGCGACGGGGCGGCCGGATCCGCGAGTGCGACGACCGGGACGTCACCGTCGTCCGCCCGCACTGCACCAGCCGTCGAACCCGCCGCCTATCGCCGTACGTTGGCCTCCACCCTCGGCCCGCTCAACGGCGCCCTGCGCGCGGTCGACCGGGCGCAGGCGGGCGGCCCGCTGGACAAGGCGATGGCGGCGGCCGCCCAGAAGGCGGAGGCGGCCGCCGCCGCGTTGGACACCGCACGGACACCGGACAACGCCACCGCGGGAAACGGCCGACTGGCCTCCGCACTGCGTTCCTTGGGGCAGGATCTGCGGAGCGCTCGCGGAGGCGGCGGGCGGTGCGCCGCCTCGCCACGGGTCGAGCTCGGTACGGCGTCGGGCCCCAAGGAGGTCAAGGAGGCGAGCCGCGCACTCACCGCACTCGGCTACGACGCCGCACTGGACCTGCCTCGTACCGAGCAGGCCAAACACCGCCGGCTCGGCAACGGCACGCTGATTCGCGACGGCAGCAGGGGTGGCCTCGGCCGGCTGACCATCGACAACGGGACCGGTACGGACGCGGTGGTCTCGCTGACACGCGGCAGCCGGACGGCGTTGTCGGTGTATGTCCGCCACGGCTCCGACACGACCGTAGGGAGCGTCAGCAGCGGCTCGTACACCGTGTACTTCACCACCGGCGAGGACTGGGACGGTGGTAAGCGGTCTTTCACTCGGCAGTGCAGCTTTCAGAAATTCGATGACACGGCGGACTTCCGGACGGTCCGGGTAGCGGGCGGGACGCAGTACACGGTGCTGCGATTCACGCTGAACAAGGTGATCGGCGGGAATGCGACCACCAGCGACGTGCCGCCGGGTGAGTTCCCGTCGTAGGAGTCTCAGGAGTCGTAGGGGCCGTAGGGGCGTAGGAGTCGTAGGAGTCGTAGGGGCGTAGAGGTCATGACGGTGGTACGAGCAGGCGCCCTGGCGGCCCGTCCCCCGGGGCGCCTGGGTATTGTGGCGCCGCGTGGGGGACAGCACGATATGGACGGTGGCAATCGCGGCGCTGACCGGGGGTACCGCGGTACTCGCCAGTTGGGTCACCAGCCGAGGCAGTACCCAGGCTGCCCGGATCCAGGCGGAGACCGCCGCACGGTCGCAACGGGCCGAGCGGTTGCGGGAGAGCCGGCGTGCGGCCTATCTGGATCTGATCGAACGGACCCACCTCATGGGCGAGTTGTTCTGGGAGATATCGACAACGCTCCGCCTCCCCCACTCCGAGGAACGCACCGCCGCTCTCGGAGCGCTGTACGACCGTCAGATCTCCGAGTACGCGAAGATCCGCCGCTGCGCCCGCGTGGTCGAGCTGGAGGGCCCGCCCGGGGCGGCCGCCGCGGCGCTGGCCGTGCAAAAGGCGACCGGGCCTTTCCATGCGGCCCTCAAGGCCGCTCTCGACGGCGAACGCGACAGCCCCCGTGCGTTCGATGACGCTTTCAGCCCTTTCTGGAAAGCGTTGGAAGACTTTGTGGACGCGGCCCGAGCCGCCCCTCAGCTGGAGTGAGACGCCGCCCCTTGGGGCGGTCCCATCGCGCCACCACGGCTGAAAAAACTTTCACAAACGGGCAGTTTTGGCGCCAGGGCGAATCCTCACTACGATCCGGCGATGATCATAAGAAAACGGCTGGCGGCCGGGGTGTGCGGGCTGCTCACCACCCTGGCCGTCGGGCTCCTGCCGGCACAAGCCGTCGCGGACGAACCCGACGCAAAGCCCACCCCCAAGGTCGAATTGGTGCTCGACGTCAGCGGCTCCATGCGGGCCCGCGACATCGACGGACAGTCGCGGATGTCCGCGGCGAAGCAGGCGTTCAACGAGGTGCTGGACGCCGTACCGCACGAGGTGCAGCTCGGGATCCGTACGCTCGGCGCCAACTATCCCGGTGACGACCGCAAGACCGGCTGCAAGGACACCAAGGCGCTCTACCCGGTCGGCCCGCTCGACCGGACCGACGCCAAGACGGCGGTGGCGACGCTCGCCCCTACCGGCTGGACGCCGATCGGCCCGGCCCTGCTGGGTGCGGCCGATGACCTCAAGGGCAGCAACGGGGCCCGCCGGATCGTGCTGATCACGGACGGCGAGGACACCTGCGCCCCGCTCGACCCCTGCGTGGTGGCGCGCGATATCGCGGCGCGGGGCATCCATCTCACCGTCGACACGCTCGGCCTGCTGCCGGACGCCAAAACCCGTAACCAGCTCAGCTGCATCGCCGAGGCCACCGGCGGCACGTACACCTCGGTGAAGCACACCGGTGAACTGCGCGACCGCGTCCATCAGTTGGTGGACAGAGCCGCCCATCCGGTCGTCACCCCGGTGGCAACCAAGGGAGCACAGCAGTGTGACGGTGCACCCAAGCTCACGCCCGGTCTCTACAGCGACCGGGAGAAGTTCGCCGAGCACCGCTGGTACCGGGTGGATGTCCGGCCCGGACAGGAACTTCGGGCGTCGGTGAGCGTGGCCGCGGACCGTGCCGTCAACAACGACTACGGGGTGCTGTTGCAGGCCTCGACGGTCCACGGCCGGGAAATCGTGCGGGGGTCGGAGGCCGGCAGCGGGCGGACCGATGTGATCTCCTCCGGGCTGCGCTATCCCAAGCCGCCGGCCGATGCCCCCGACGGGGCCGACGAGCCCGCGGCGGAGACGGTGTGCCTACAGGTCAGCAACTCCTTCTCGGCGCCGCCCTCGGTCAAGACCGAGCCGGGCCTGCCCGTCGAGCTGACCGTGGACGTCGTGGACGCACCGCACGACGCCGCCGACGCGGCCTCCTTCGGCCTGGGGCGCGGCTGGTGGCTGCTGGGCGCACTGGTGCTGACCGGCCTGGTCGCCGGGCTGCTGTGGGGCTGGATCTCGCGCTGGCGCATTTCCGTCTGGAGGACCAACTGATGCGTATCGTGCGTGTGCTGACGGGACGTGGACCGGTGCGGGGTGGACAGGGCCGGGCCGCACCTGGGGGGCGTGGACTGGCGCTGCGTGCCGTGACGTCGTGTGTGGTGGCGGGTACCGCGCTGTTCGGTGCGGCGGGTGTGTCCGCCGCCGAAAGCCCCTCGCCCAGCGCCTCTACGGATGCCGGCGCGGACCCGAGTACGGATTCCGGCGCGAGTCCGGGTTCCGAGGGGCCCACGGAGGCCGGGACGTCGTTCCGTACGGCGACCGCCGTCAAACCGGGGCAGCGGGCGACGGCCAGCGCGTCGACCGGTGACTACCTCTACTGGGTGGTGCCGCTCGACCAGGGGCAGCGGGCCACCGTGAAGGCCAAGGTGTCGCTGCCCAAGGCCACCCGGCACGGGGCCGCCACCTGGCAGCTCGATGTCTACGACGGGCTGCGGCGCCGACAGACCTGCCGGTACGGGGCGCAGACCAGGACGGCAGCGCGGGACGCGGACTCCGTCGAGCTGTCCTGCACGCTGCGCACGGTCCGCGGCTGGGCGGAGCCGTGGGCGAACGACCCGCTGCCGGGCAGTTATTACGTGCGCCTGACGGTGGTAAATCTTCCGCAAGAGGATCTCGGTCTGCCCGTGCACGCCGAGGTGCGGGCCGATACCGCCGATGCGGGCGGTGCGCAGGCCGTTGACGGTTCGCTCGCCGCACCGCTCGTGCCCGGCGCGGGCACCACGACGCCGCAGGGCGACGCGACGCCCACGGACGAGGCGACGCCCACCGACGAGGCGACGCCGCAGGACGAGGCGAGCGCAGCACCGGACCGGGTGACGGCGGCCGCGCCGGACGACGGCTGGTCCTCCGGCTGGTGGTCCGACCGCTGGATCTGGACCGCGGTCGGCGGGCTGCTCGCGGCCCTGGCCGGGATCGGCGGCTACTCCCTGACCCGCGGCTCGGGCCGCCCCGCGCGGGTGCCGCAGCGCGACTGATCCCGGCGCACGCTGTCGTGCCGTGCCCCTACGAACGTGATCGCGTCCTTGCCTCGCGGTGACATTCGTAGGGGCTTTTCCCCGTCCACATGTGGAGCGGATCGATGACTTTCCGCATCTCTCCGTGATCGCTGAGTGACCTACCGTCGAACCCATGAAAAGGGACGCGGGAAACCCGCAGCAGACACAGCAGACACCGCCGACACAGCAGACACCGCCGGCAGATACGACCGCGCTCGCGCCTCGCCGCCGTGAGCAGCGGGGCGGGGAGCAGTGGCCCGGCCCGCGGGGGCGGAGCAAGGTAGAGGGTGTGGAACGGAGCGAGGCCATGAAGGACGTCATCACTGTCGGCCTGGACGGTACGCCCGAGTCGTTGTCCGCCGTGCGGTGGGCGGCGCAGGAGGCGCGCCTGCGCAATGCCCGGCTGCGGCTGCTGCACTCCTGGGTGATGCTGGCGCCGGAGCCGTCAGCGCACCCCGTCGATGAACGGGACCAGAACTACTGGCCGCACCGGATCATGAACGAGGCGCGGGAGGCCGTACAGGCGCAGGAACCGGACCTGCCGCTGGAGGAGGCCATGGTGACCAAGGACCCCTTGGAGGCTCTGAAGGAGGCCGCCGGGGAGTCGGATCTGATGGTCCTGGGGTCGCGGGATCTCGGTCCCGTATCGCGCTATGCGCTGGGCGAGGTCGGGCTGGAGATAGTCGCGCACACCGAGACCCCGGTCGTCCTGATACGGAACCGGCAGGAGTTGGCGGCAACCGAGAGCAACCGGGATGTGGTGGTCGGGCTGAGCTTGCACGAGCCCTGTGAGGCGCTGCTCGCCTTTGCCTTCCACAGTGCTGCGCGCCGCCGTGTCACGCTGCGCGTCGTACATGGCCGGCATCTTCCGGCGCATGCGTACAACCGCGGTGGCGGGGTGGAGCCGTACGTCGCGGAGATGACGGCCAAGGACGCGCAGCGGGAGCTGGCCGAGGCACTGCGGCCCTGGCGGGAGAGGTTCCCCGAGGTGCGGGTGGCGGAGCGGGTGGAGCTGGAGAGTCCTGCGTCGGCGCTGCTGCGCGATGCCGTCGAGGCGGGGCTGCTGATCGTCGGCCGGCGGCACAAGCGTCGGATGCTGGCGGCGCGGATCGGACATGTGGTGCAGGCGGCCGTGCATCACGCGCCCTGTCCGGTGGCGGTGGTGCCGCACGAGTGACGGGATGGCGGGGGGCGTCTTGTCGACCGGGCGGAGGAGGAAGCGGAGGCAGACATGGCGACGACAGCGGAGTGGGACATTCATCTGTACCTCTCCGAGGAGGACGGGACGACCAAGGCACGGGTGGAGCTGGACACCGGCACCATCGCACTCACCGGGCACGGCATCGCCCGCTGCAATCCCCAGGACGTCGACGTACCGGCCATCGGGGACGAGCTGGCGGCCGGGCGCGCGATGCATGACCTGGGCTCGAAGCTGATCCGCGTGGCCGACCACGACATGGCGGACGCGGGCGCAGCGCCGCCGGAGCCGGGACCGCGGCAGGTCTACGGCTGGATGAACGAGATGGCGTGATGAGGCGGCGTGCGGAATGCGGCGGGAGTGGGCGCGGTGGCAGGGAGTGGGCGCGATGGCAGGGGGCCGGGGGTAGCGGCGGTGCGGTGCGGGCGGCGCCCGTCGCCACCCCTGTAGGGCCGTTCGGCCCCTCGGCCCGGCCTCCCTGACATGCGACGGTCGGTACACGGGCGGAAGGCGGTGGTGTGTGATGCCGCTCGGGAGGTTCCTGGCGCGGTTCCGGCGCGGCCCGCTGTGGCGCGGCTGTGATGTGGCACAGGCGTGGCTGGTGCTGATCACGGCGCTGCTGATAGCGGTCGCGGCACCGGCCGCCGGGGTGACTGCGGCGCAGGCGGTGGCCGGTGCCGCCGCCCGGCAGAGTCATGACCGCCACGGTGTCGCGGCCGTGGTGACCGAGGATCCCCCGGTCCGCATCGGGGCGGATCCCACGGGCGGCGTCGGCGGCCGGGTGCATGCCACGGTGCGCTGGACCTCTGCCGATGGCGCGTCCCGTACGGGAGTGACCACGGTGCCCTCGGACCTGCGGGCCGGCGACCGGACCACGGCCTGGCTCGACGGACGCGGTGTGTTGCTGCGGAACCCGGTCACCGACGGCGAGGCCCGCATCCAGAGCATCGCGGTCGGCACGGTGGCGTCGGGCGGCACCTGTCTGCTGCTGCTTGCCGGGGAACGGGGCGGCAGGGCGCTGATCGACCGCCGCCGCTATGCGCTGTGGGAACGGGAGTGGGCGGCCGGCGATACGCAGTGGGGGCGCCGCGAGGCGGGCTGGTGACGGGACTTCCGCCTGTGGCTCCCTGGGTAGCCGGGCAGTGAACGCTTGGCCGGGCCGGTGACGCCGCAGTCGACTGGTGACGTCATGGCCGGCTGGTCAAGTCGCGGTCGGCCAGACCCATTTGGGCCTGCTCACGCTGTGAGCGCTGCGACGCAGGCCCGTACGGGTGGGCTCTCGCCGCGGGTGAGCCAGGCGGCGCGGATGTCACGGCGTAGGGGTGGGTGGGCGAGGAGGAAGCGTACGGCGGGCGGAGCGGCGTCGCGGGACATGGCGGGGATGAGGGCGGCGGCGAGACTGCGGGCCACCAGGGCGAGCTGGGTGGGGTGTTCGGCCACGGCGTAGCGGATGTCGGGTTCAACGCCGCGGGCGCGCAGGGCCTGGACGAGGGCTTCGTAGGGCTCGGTGCCTGGCGGGCAGCAGGCCCAGACCGTGTCCGCCAGCTCGGCGAGGTCGACGGTGTCGCGGTCGGCGAGGGGATGGCGTTCGGACACGGCGACGTAGACCTCTTCGCTCACCAGTTGACGCTGCGTGACGCCCTCGGGGACGGGCAGCGGGCGGTTGGCCCAGCTCTCGATGAGCAGGAGGTCGAGTTCGCCGTTCAGCAGCAGGGGCAGCAGGTCGATGGCCTCGCCGTCGACGACGGTGGGGGTGAGCCGGGGGTGTGCGGCGACGAGGGTGGCCAGCGCCTCGGGCAGCAGGGTGCGTACGGCGCTGCCCACGCCGCCGATACGGAGCGGGCCGAGCACCTCGTCGCCGAGATCGGCCAGATCCGCCTGGGCCGCGGCGAGTTGTGCGAGGAGGCGGTCGGCGTGGCCGGCCAGGATGCGGCCGGCGTGGGTGAGACGGACGCTGCGGCCGTGCGGCTCCAGGAGCGGGTGCCCGGCCTCGCGCTCCAGTTTGGCCAGTTGCTGCGAGACGCCGGACGGCGTCATATGCATGCTCCGGGCGGCTCGTGCGATGGAGCCGTGGGCGGCTACCGCCGCGAGGGCGCGGAGCCGGTCGAGAGTGAACACGTGAGGAATGCTACCGAGTACTGGCGATGAATCGTCGCTTTTTGTTCTGGGTTCGGGGCGGCACAGTGGGGTCATGGCGTGGGAGAAGTCGGGGGAGAAGTGGGAGGAGACCTTGTCGGCCGGGGAGTTGTCGGCCGTACGCGGGCCGCGGGAGGGTGGGAGCAGCCGCCCAGCGGGCGGCGGACCGCAGGACGGTGGACAACGGGGCGACGGGCAACGGGGCGACGGACAACGGGGCGACGGACAACGGGGCGGTGGACAACGGGGCGGCAGGCGCGGGAATCCGGTGGTTTCGGCCATCGCGGGGTCCGCCTGTATCTCGGCATCGGCCGTGTTCGTGAAGCTGTCCGGCACGAACGCGGGGACGGCCGCGTTTCTGCGGTGTGCACTCGCCTTGTTCGTGCTCGTGCCGCTCGCCTGGCGGGAGGTGCGCCGGGTCGGCGCGCGGCCGGCGCGCCGACTGCTGATGGATGGCTGCGCCGGGGTGCTGTTGGGCGTGGACATGGTGTTCTGGGCGGCCGCCGTCCTCAATGTGGGCGCGTCGGTCGCGACGGTTCTGCTGAATGTGCAGGTGGTCGTCTTCCCCTTGCTGGCCTGGCTGGTGTCGGGGACGAGGCCGTCCCGGCGGTTTGTGTTCATGGCCCCGTTGATGCTGGCCGGTGTCGCGCTGGCGAGCGGGGCGATCGGGCGGCCGGAGCCGGGCAGCCATCCGGTGGCCGGGGTGACGTTCGGAACGGCGGCGGGCGTGGCATATGCGGGCTATCTGTTCCTGATGCGGCTCGGTGGCGGGCGGGGGCACACGGTGACTCCGGTGTGCGTGTCGACCGCGGCAGCGGCGGGCGCGGCCGCGGTGATGGGCGGGCTGTGGACCGGCGTCGACCTCAGCCCCGGCTGGCCCGCCTGGGGCTGGCTGATCGCGCTCGCCCTTGTGGGGCAGGTGCTGGCCTGGTTGTTGATCACCGGCGCGCTGCCGAGGCTGGCGCCGAACGTGGGCGCGGCGCTGTTGTTGCTTCAGCCGGTGATGGCGTTCGCCCTCGGCGTCGCCATCGGTGAGCGCCCGACTCCCCTCCAGGCGGGCGGTTGTGTGCTGGTGGTCGCGGCCGTTTGGCACAGCAGCAGGACGAGGCGGGGAGGGAGAGGCAGGAGGGGAGGGAGGGGTTCGGCCGGGGGCGGGTAGGGGACGGGGCTCAGCGGTGATGCGGGGGCCCGGGGAGCCACGGGGAGCCACGGGGAGCCACGGGGCGGGAAGAGCCGAGGGGCCGAGGGGGATCCGCTCAGGACGGCCATCGTCGGCTTCGGGCCCCACCCGC
>NZ_JRKI01000046.1 GCF_000935125.1 Streptomyces natalensis ATCC 27448
CCCCGCGGCGGAAGCCGCTCGACGTGGGCGCAGTACCTCAACGGGGCGACGGTGATCCCCAGACCGTTGCTGCGCGAGGTGCTCCAGGAGCTGCGCCGTACGCGGCCGGGCAGCTGGAGCGGGCACGTCCTCGTCGAGGCGAACAAGCTGTGGAAGGCCGCCGCTGAGGGCACCCCGCCACCACAGGGCAGCTCCAGCACCGAATTGGTCAGCCTCTACCGCCGGCTGACGGAGACCACGGAAGCCCTGAACAAGGCTCAAGCGGTCGCGGCGAACACCGAACGCGTCATCCCGCAACTGCTCCAGTTGTCCGGGCGGCAGGAGACGAAGATCTCGGAGCTCACCTACGAGGTCGAGCAGTTGCGGGAGAGGGAGCGCACGCAGGCCGCGCAGCGCCTGGAGCAGGCGCAGTTCCGTCTCGCACGCATCCAGGCTGAACTGGAGCGGGCGCGAAACGACCGCTATACCGCTGAGCAGGCCCAGGCGGTGTTGGTGCGGGAGCAGCAGGAGGCCCGCCGGGAAATCGAGCGGCTTCAGCAGGCCGCGGCCGACCTGGACCAGACCGGGGCCGAGCCGACGCTCCTGCCGCAGCGTGCACCTGAGCCAGCGATATCGGACGAGGAATTCGACCACGGGGTGGACGAGCAGCTCGACCTCATCATCACGGACCGCGAAGAGCGCGGAGCGATGCTCTACGAGGTACTGGAGCAGGCCCGCATGGAGCCCGAGACGGAGGAAGACGGCTCCCGCATCATTCCCGGAACCGTCATCACCGAGCCCGCCCCAGCCCCGGGTCACGCCAGCCGGCCAGCTTCCCCGGCCCCGTCCGAGACTGTCCAGGGGTTGTCCAGGACAACGTCGGACAACCTTGCTGCCGGCTACGGCACCCCCGCCCACGGTCCAGCCGCGTCGCCCAAGTGGTGGAAGACCCGTCGCCCTCGGGGCTGGCTGGCCGTGGCGCTGCTCCTCAATGCCGGATGGCTGTCCGGCGACTCCTTGCCGGTCGGCCTGCCCACGGATCCGGACCTCCACATCACCGGCAACCAGGAGTTCAACACAGCCGGGATCATGGGACTTCCGGACTGCAAGAACAGCCCATCGGCCAGCATTGATTCCTCTGTGGATCAGGAGCCCACTGTGCCGTTGCTGGGAGGGATCGTCACCTTCAAAGTGTCGTACCGGCGCATATCCGGCAAACCGTGCCGTTTCGACCTGGGTCGCAAGGCGACGACCCTCCAGGTGACCGGACCGGCCACCGGTGTGTGGTCCTCCGCGGGTACGTGGTCGTCCGCCGACTGCGTCAGCCCCGACACCCCACCTCGCTGGGCAAGGCTCGAGACCTCTCACCCCCTCACCGTCACCTTCCGCTGGCACTTCCAAAAACCCGCACCAGAATGCACCACCCCGCCCAAGGAAAACTTCTTCCATAACCCCGGCATATACACGTACGACCTGACAGCATCCAGCGCACCTGGCGCCAGCGTCCCTGGCCGCTCCGGCTTCTGGTTCCAGGCGAAAAACTGACCAGGCGTGGCGG
>NZ_JRKI01000047.1 GCF_000935125.1 Streptomyces natalensis ATCC 27448
CCTCGCACTGATGGCATGGCTCGACCCGTGGCTGCTGGCGACCGCCGTGACCGTCGTCGCGGTGATCGCCCTCGCGGTACTGCCCGCCCTGCACCGCATGCGCCCGGCCGCCGAGACCAACCAGCGGATGCTGGGCAATATGAGCGCCGATCTGGAGCGTGCGCTCAGCGCCATCCGCACCGTGCGCATGAGCGGCGCCACCCAGCGCGAGGCCGACCGCATCACCGCTCACGCCCGCCAAGCCCGCGCCGCCGGGATCCGAATGGCGCGGCTGAACGCGGGTCTCATGCCGGCCAGCGAGCTCGCCCTCCACACCGCGCTGACCGCGACAGTCGTGGTCGGGGCAGTCCGCGCCACTCAGGGCACTGCCTCGATCGCTGACCTGGCGGCCTTCCTGCTCTATCTCAACTATCTCTCCGTCCCCCTCACCGCCCTCGTCAGCGCCGCCGCCCTGCTGCAACAGGCCAGCGGCGCTGCCGGCCGCATCGCCGAAACCCTCGCCCAGCCGCAGGAAGCCGACAGCCACCGCGAAGCGCAGCCGGCACCAGCCGGCGCCACCCCGGCCCCCGCGCCCGGCACGCCCGTACTGGAATTTCACAACGTCTGGTACAGCCACGAGCGGGAGCGCATGGTGCTACGGGGAGCAAGCTTCCAGTTGCCGCCGCGCGGAGTCACCGCACTGTTCGGCGACTCCGGCTCAGGCAAGACAACCGTGCTCAACCTCGCCGCCCGTCTCTACACACCAGACAGCGGACGCGTCCTGTTTCAGGGGACTGACGCGATGCGATGGCCCATGGCGGAGTACCGACGCGTGGTCGGCCTCGTAGAACAACACAACCCCCTCCTGCACGGCTCCATCCGCGACAACCTCGCCTACGCCGCACCCGAGGCCACCGACGACGAACTGTGGACCCTCCTGGAACTCACCGGGTTGGCAACCCACGTCCGCACACTGCCCGGCGGCCTGGACACCATGGTCGGCGAACACGGCACGGCCCTGTCCGGAGGCCAACGGCAGCGCATCGCCATCGCCCGAGCCCTCGCGCCGCGCCCTGCACTCGTCCTTCTCGATGAACCAACCGCCCACTTGGACCCCGCCGCCGAAAAATCCGTACTCGCGGCCCTGCAGCACATCGGACAGCACTGCGCGGTGCTGGTGGTCACACACCGCGAAACCGTCCTGACAGGCGCCACCCTCCGTCTCCTGCTCGACAACGGAGTCACGCGCAGCCCGTGTGATGGCCCTCCCGCGGGGCATGTGCCAACTCAGGAAGACGGCGAAGGAGCCGTACCCGCTCCATACCCGACCCGGGCGAATCGGGTAAACGACTCGTAGTACCCCCCTCCTTCATGCCACCAGCAAAGCTGGATCACTCGACCAGGGCCCCTGTTCGATCAAAAGCAAAACGTTGATCGATAGGAGAACGGCTTCT
>NZ_JRKI01000048.1 GCF_000935125.1 Streptomyces natalensis ATCC 27448
TCGGGTGCGGGGAGGGCCTTGTGGTCGAGTTTGCCGTTCGGCGTCAGCGGTAGGACGTCGAGGGTGACGAGGGCGGTGGGGACCATGTAGTCGGGGAGTGCGCGTGCGGCGTGTTCGCGCAGTCCGGCCTGGGTGGTGTCACCTTCCTGGTCGGGGACGATGTAGGCCACGAGCCTCTGGTCGCCCGGTCGGTCCTCGCGGACGATCACCGCAGCCTGTCGCGCTGCGGGGTGGTTGGTGAGGACGGCTTCGATTTCGCCGAGTTCGATGCGGTGGCCGCGGAGTTTGATTTGGTGGTCGACGCGTCCGATGAATTCGAGGTGTCCGTCGGGGCGGCGTCGGGCGAGGTCGCCGCTGCGGTACATGCGGCTGCCGGGGGTGCCGTGGGGGTTGGCGATGAAGCGGGTGGCGGTGAGGTCGGGTCGGTTGAGGTAGCCGCGGGCGAGGAGGTTGCCGGCGATGTAGAGCTCTCCGGTGACGCCGGTGGGGACGGGTTGGAGGTGGGTGTCGAGGATGTGGATCTGGGTGTTCCAGATGGGGTGGCCGATGGTGATGGTGCCGGTGGGGGCCATCTGGCCGGGTTCGATGCGGAATTGGGTGCAGCCGACGGTGGTTTCGGTGGGGCCGTATTCGTTGATGACGGTGACGCCCGGGTGCTGGGCGCGCCATTCGTCCAGGGCCTCGCCGAGGAGTGCTTCGCCGCCGAGGACGAGTTGCTGGGTGGGGGAGACGTCGGCGGGAAGGTTTTTGAGGAGCGTCAGGTGTGAGGGGGTGGCTTTGACGAAGGTGGGGCGCTGGTCGAGTTGCGGCGCAGCGCCCTCGTCCAGGTCGGTCAGATGCGCGCACCCGCCGAGCGTCAAAGGCCCGAGCAGACCCGTGACGGTGAGGTCGAAGGCAAGCGGCGAATGGACCAGCGCCCGCCCGCTCATCGCGGGGTAGGCGGCGTGCGCCCAGGACAGATACAGGTTCAGCGACCGGTGTTCGACAACGACACCCTTGGGCCGCCCGGTCGAACCAGACGTGTAGATGACGAACGCGGGGTGGGAGGTCCGGGCCTCGCTCACCCGGTCCGCATCCGTCGGGTTGGTGACGGGGAGACCGTCGGTGTGGATGTCCTCGGTGATGAGGGTCGTCAGCCCCGTGTCGGGTATCCGCCCGGCGGTCTTCTC
>NZ_JRKI01000049.1 GCF_000935125.1 Streptomyces natalensis ATCC 27448
TGATCGGCGATTTCTGTCCGGTGTGGAAGTACGACGCACCAGGGAACGGCTCGGTATCCGGCCCGGGGGTGGGGTGTGAATCTTTGAAGTGGTCGTACGCCTCCTGAGCCGCCGCGAGGACCTGGTCGTAGATCTTGTTCATGTACGGGCCGGCGCAGACGGTCGAAGTCCAGTGGTGGTGGTAGAAGAGGTTGCTCTTGCTGGGGCGTTCGCCGATCACTTTGGCGAAGTTCCAGCCAGCGAGACGTGCGGCGTTCTTCCAGGTGGCTTCGGCGACCGTCCAGTTGGGCCCGAGTGTTGCGTTCGCCATTTCGATGCTGATCGAGCTCTGGTTGCCGGCCTTGTTGCCGACGGCCCAGGCGTACTCGTTCACCTTGACGTACTGAGCGACGGCACCGGCGGCGTCCACGTCGAAGTGGGCCGAAGCCTTACGCGTCTTCCAGCCGTTGAGCACACCCTGGTGCGAAAGCCGACTGACATTGCCGTCGTTGTGGTGCAGCGTGACCGAAGTCTTCCTGTAGGGCGTGTGGGTGACGTGGCCCGTCGCGCTCAGCTGGTCGATGAGGTTCGAGACGGGACGGTCATAAGCGATGGTCGCAGTCACTTGGGGGCCTCCGTGTCGTTCTCGACGCCGTCCTCGGCGAAGGCGACGAAGTCGCTCTCCGGAAGGTCATCGAGGTTGTCGGTGCCGGGTCCATGGGAGGTGTCTGTCTTCTCGAGAGCCGCCTTCACGTCCTCGTCGTCGTAGTTCTTCTCGGGCATGACGCCGTCCTTTCAGTTCCACGACTTTGTGTCGCCAGTTCTACGTTCGACGAGCGATCGGGGAAGAATTCCCTCGTCGCCGTGGTGAATGGCGTTGTGGTTCGATGGGTTGTTGAGATCAGGTACTCAGGATCAAGAATCCTCGCGTCGCCAGTCGAGATGTCGTCAACCGTCATCGGATTCATGTGATGTATGTAGTTACGGTCGTGAATCTCGTAGCCGTCTACACCAAAATCACATCCATTGTCACGAACGATGATCGGTCGAATCCGAAGGTCGATCTCCCGACTTCCCCGCGGAGAGAAAGGTACTGGAACCGTTCCTCGAAGGTTTTGCCTTTAGACGTTGGGGACCTGCAGCTGGTCCCAACTGGTCTT
>NZ_JRKI01000050.1 GCF_000935125.1 Streptomyces natalensis ATCC 27448
TATAAAACTGCCGGACATTGGTGACACATGGATCTCCGACTACGACGGAGCCAGCCATGCCCCCTTCACCGCAACAGCAGCAGGATCGCCGGGCCCAGCGACGTCTGGCGGTCCTGCGCCACGCCGAGGAAGTCACTGGGAATGTCTCGCTGACCTGCCGGTACTACGGGATCAGCCGCAACTGCTTCTACAAGTGGCAGCGGCGCTACCAGGAGGAGGGCATCGAGGGCCTGCGCGACCGTTCCAGCGCACCGCACCACAGTCCCCATGCCACCGACGCCGACATCGTGAACAAGATCGTCTACCTGCGGCAGAACTACCACTTCGGCCCGATGAAGATCCGGATGTACCTCCAGCGGTACCACGACATCGACATCGCCTGCTCCGCCGTCTACCGCATCCTCAAGCGGCTGGGTCTCAACCGGCTGCCCGCATCGCAACGCTACAAGCGCCACGACAGGCGCTATACCCGCTACGAGAAGCAACTGCCCGGCAACCGGGTCCAGATTGACGTCAAGTTCATCGAGCCGATCGGCGCGCCTGCCCCGACGGCCCAGCAGCCGGCCCCCGTCGTCGGCACGACGCCCAAGGTCCGCCGTCGGGCCAAGTACTACCAGTTCACCGCGATCGACGACTGCACCCGGCTGCGCGTGCTGCGGATCTACCCTCGGTGCGACCAGAAGACAGCCGTCCAGTTCCTGGACTACGTCCTTGAACGACTGCCTTTCCGCGTCGAGGTCATCCAGACCGACAACGGCGCGGAGTTCCAGTCCGCCTTCCACTGGCACGCGCTCGACAATGCATCGCCCACACCTACATCAAACCGGCATCCCCGCACCTCAACGGCAAGGTGGAACGCTCACACCGCATCGACGCCGAGGAGTTCTACCGCATGCTCGCCGGTGTCGTCATCGACGACACCGGCAAACTGAACGAAAAACTCCGAGAATGGGAGGACTACTACAACTACCACCGCCCGCACGGCGCTCTCGGCGGCCAGACTCCCTACGAACGCCTGAAGCAGAAGACTCAGACCCAGATGTAACCAAGCTCTGGCAGATGCACACCTAG
>NZ_JRKI01000051.1 GCF_000935125.1 Streptomyces natalensis ATCC 27448
CGAGGAGGGTCAGGTTGGCCTGTCGGCTGCTGACCTGGAGCCCGTAGGCGGCCATCGAGCCGAGGGCGATCAGGGCTCCGGCCTGGGGCAGGCGGTGCCCGAAGCGCCCGGCGGTCTTCATCGCGACCGTCGCACCGGCCAGCTCGCCGAGAGCAAGCAGCACAAAGGCCGCGGCCGCCATTATCGGGCTCATGTCCAGACCGCGCTGCAGGTACTGCGTCCAGGTCGTGAAGAACAGGCCGCACAGCAGGCCGAGCATCAGCTGCGCGGACAGGCCGCCGGAGAACTGCTTGCCCCGGAAGAGGGCCAGTGCCACGAGCGGGGTGTTGCCCTGCTGGCGCTGCTGGTGGCGCAGGAAGACGCCGAGCATCAGCAGCCCGCCGGCGAGCATGGCGAAGCACCACAGCGGCCAGTGGTGGGTGTTGCCTTCGGTGAGCGGGAAGATGATCAGGGCCATGGCGAGTGCGGACAGCAGCATCCCGGTGAGGTCCAGGCGGTTGGCGTTCTGTGCGGTCGATTCGGGGATGAACTTCCGTCCGAGGATGATCACGGCGAGTCCGACGGGCACGTTGATCAGGAAGATCGGCCGCCAGGACAGTCCGAACAGATCCAGCTGGGTGAGCACGCCGCCGAGAACCGGCCCCAGAACGGAGGCCAGCGACAGGACGGCCCCGTAGAGGCCGAAGGCCCTGCTGCGGTTCTCGCTGTCGAAGGTGACGTGGAGGGTGGCCAGGACCTGGGGGATCATTACGGCGACTCCGGCGCCTTGGATGACGCGGGCGGCGATCAGTACACCGGGTCCGGTGGCGATGCCGCACAGCAGCGAGGCGAGGGTGAACAGGGCGGTGCCGATGAGGAGGATCTTGCGCCGGCCGTGAAGGTCGCCGAGCCTGCCGCCGGTGATCAGTCCGACGGCGACGGTCAGCGAGTAGCCGGCGGTCAGCCACTGCACCGCGGCTGGTCCGGTGCCGGTCGACGCCTGGATTGCGGGCAGGGCGGTAAGGACGACCGACTGGTCGAGGATGTCCATGAGCTCGGCGACCAGGACGACCAC
>NZ_JRKI01000052.1 GCF_000935125.1 Streptomyces natalensis ATCC 27448
CATGACGTTCGCCCGAACGGAACACGAAGTGCGGACTCGGACTCGCCAACTCGGGTGCTCGGGCGTACTGATGGGGCCTGGTTCAAGTACGGCCACCGTTGATCATCGTGAGTTGTGTGGACAAACGACGAGACGGTGGCCGCAGGTCACAGCATAAATCCCGCCCTTTGGCGGGAGGCGTTTGAGGTGGCCATGGGCCGTATTGCGGGGCTGTTCGCCCGGGTCGAACCACGGCGGCGGGCCGGTCGGTTGGTACTGGGCC
The DNA here is from genome assembly GCF_000935125.1 of Streptomyces natalensis ATCC 27448. Classification (GTDB taxonomy): domain Bacteria; phylum Actinomycetota; class Actinomycetes; order Streptomycetales; family Streptomycetaceae; genus Streptomyces; species Streptomyces natalensis. The sequence continues at coordinate 263 of NZ_JRKI01000052.1, forward strand.
TGCTGTCGGACCTGCCGCGCAAGAACTGCTGGACGACCGCGGAGTGGGCCGGGGAATCTACTCCGCACGGCATGCAGCACCTGCTGTGCCGGGCCTCCTGGGACGCGGATGCGGTCCGTGACGACGTGCGCGAATACGTTGTTGAGCACCTCCACGACGAGGCCGCGGTGCTGGTCGTCGACGAGACCGGTGACCTGAAGAAGGGCACCCACACCGTCGGGGTCCAGCGCCATTACACCGGCACAGCCGGGCAGATCGAGAACTCCCAGGTCGCCCTCTACCCCGTCTACGCCGACGAGCGGGGACACGCCGCAGTGGACCGGGGCTTCGAGGCGGTCGGGGGTGCAGTGGCGGGGGGCTTTTGTTCATCTTCCAGGCCTAAGCTTGTTCTTTATGGTCTGAGCCGCCTTGAAAGAGTGTGACGAGGTCCGACCAGACGCTGAGTAGGGTTGTGGCCATGGCCAAGGGAATGGGGCGGCGGCCCAAGGTGGACCTGGACAGCGGCGTCGAGGACGCGACGCTGCTCATCCTGGAATGGCTCGGTGAGCAGGGTGTCGGTGCCATGATCCGGGTCGACGCGGAGCGCATGCGGGAGGGCCGACCCGCGTGGACCTTCGCTGCTGGTGGTGGACCGCTGTCTGAAGGGATGAGAGCCGACGGATCCTCAGTCGCGGAATGCATGGGCAGGGCACTGCTCAAGCTGCGACAGGCCGGTCTAATTGT
>NZ_JRKI01000053.1 GCF_000935125.1 Streptomyces natalensis ATCC 27448
CCAGCGCCTTTTGACGACGTGGAAGCCGCGAACTCCTGGGTTTCTGTTGACGACTTCGACGTCGATTCCGAGGCTGGCGCCGTGCTCGATGACGGCGTTCTTGAAGCCGGTGTCGACCCAGCTCTTGGAGATGGTCGGGTAGGTCTTCTTGGCTTGGTCGAGGAGCTGGATTCCGACGGCATTCTCGGACAGGCTCGCGGCGGTGACGGTCACGGCGAGGATGAGTCCGATCGTGTCGGTGAGGATGCCCCGTTTCCTGCCGACGATCTTCTTGGCGGCGTCGGTTCCCTGGCTGGTCAGGGGCACATTGGTGGAGGTCTTCACGCTCTGGGTGTCGATCACGGAAGCGGTCGGTTCGGGCTTGCGTCCTTCCTTCACGCGGGCCAGGCCGGTCAGGTCGTAGTTGAGCTGGGCGAGGATTCCCTCGTCGCGCCAGGCGGCGTAGTAGGCGTAGACAGTGCCGTGGTTGGGGAAGTCGTGCGGGAGGTATTTCCAGGGGATTCCGGTGCGGTTGATGTAGAGGAGTGCGTTGAATACGTCGCGCAGGTCGACCTTGGCCGGCTGCCCGGTGGGCCTGCGGTCGAGCCGGGCCTTTCTCCAGGCCGTCAACGTCGGCTCGATTAAGGCCCATCGGGCGTCGGACAGGTCGCTGGGGTACGGCTTCCGCTGGCTCACGGCGTAGCGTGATCATGGATGCGGCGGACGGTGCTGTTCCGCTGCTGCTGGGCGTTTCTGCCTGATCTTCAAACCAGACGGACTTCGTGCATGAGAACCGGAGCAAACAGGCGTCCAAGTCCGCAGCTCTATGGACGCGAGGGTGCATGTATAGGGCAGATGCCTCAAGCCTGACGGCCGCGAAAGTTACTTACCGACACAGGCCATCTCTAAATGCCCACT
>NZ_JRKI01000054.1 GCF_000935125.1 Streptomyces natalensis ATCC 27448
GGGGAAGCGCCTCACCACCTTGTCGACGGTGTCGAGCCCGAGGCTGTCGGTGGTCTCGCACAGGAAGCGGGCTAAGGCGATCTCTGCGTCCGTGCCCTTGAACCTACGCTCCCGCCCCATGATCCCCCCACGGTTTATCCAGCTCTGAACAGGTCTTTGTCCAGACCACGCGCCACCCACCTGCGCCTCTGCCCAGTGAGCCGACGGCCAATCAGATCACTCTTCACGCTGGGCGTTCAAAGCTCACCCGAACCACACGTGGAGAAGGAAACCCGCCGCACGACCGGCCCGGCCGCACCCCGCGGCTGGCCGAAGCGCCCGCCACACACCCGACCCCCATCCCAGCACGCCGACCGAAAGGAAACGAGATGACCGCGCACCCCGACCCGATCGCCCCCGCTGCCGCCCAGCCGCTGGCCCAGACTCCGCAGCCCACGGCCAGCAGCGAGCGAGACGCCCCGCTGTTCTCACAGCACGCCGCCATCGTCCTGGTGATGGCCGTCATCATCGGCGGCCTCGTCAGCGCCCTCACATACTGCAAGAGCCGGTCCCTCGCCGACGCCGCCCTCGCCGGACTGTTCGCCGCCGGCGCCAGCGCACCAGTACTGCACAAGCTCATTGGTTGAGCCGTGCAACCGTGGAGCGCCATCCCGACGGGCAGGCACCAAGACCGTCAGGCCGTGGTCCATGCCCTGCCCCGCCATCTCTGGCCGAACGATCTTGCGCCGTCGATGAACGGTGTGCCGTCTGGTGCTCCAGACGGCACACCGTGCCGACTCTCCACCGGGACCGGCCAGTGCGCCCGCGCCCTCCAGACCGCCATTGCCAACAGCGCCGAGCAAAGCAACGGACTGCCGACCGAACCGGCGTAGCCCGAAGCGCGTGCGGCATGT
>NZ_JRKI01000055.1 GCF_000935125.1 Streptomyces natalensis ATCC 27448
GGCACGGTTGTCACGGTGGCCAGGTGGCCCATGCTCTTCCACGCGGCGCCGAAGTTGTCGCCCCACGGCGTCAGCGACCACAGTCCCTTGAGGGTGCCCCACATGCCGTCGACGACGGTGCCGTCCCAGACGAAGTTCTTGACCCAGCTGACCACGGCACCGGGGTCGTACCAGTGGCGTTTTTGGTCGACGACCTTGCCCCACGGCGTATCGCCCGCCGAGGACATCGCTTCCTTGGTCAGGCCGTAGGTGTGGCCGCCCTTTTTCTTCGTACCGTCGCCAAGGGTCCAGTGGGTGCCGTGGGAAACAAGAGCGGTGATCTTGTTGGCGGCCGCCACCTCCGCCGCCCAGAACGCCTGGACGGTCGCGGAGACCTCCTGAATCAGCTGCTTGTTGACGGCGACCTTGACCGGGTCGTACTGCCAGTCCTCGTCCTGCTTGATGTCGGCGACGAAGTGGGACGCAGCTCCTTCGAGTTTGTGAAGCCTGGCGACCAGCGGGCGTACCTCGGCCGCGAAGGTGTCCAGGGCTGCGCCGACCTTCTCCAGCTCGTCGGCGAAGTGATGCGCTTTGGTGGCGACCGGCTTGGTCGAGGCGAACAGCTGCTCCGCCTCCGGCGCCGAGTAGTACGCCCGCAGCCCCTGGAAGGAAGAGTGGACATCCGCGCCCTTGTCGCGGATCGCGCCCGCTTCCTTCTT
>NZ_JRKI01000056.1 GCF_000935125.1 Streptomyces natalensis ATCC 27448
CCCCCCCCCCCCGCCCCGCCCCACCTGCCTCTCCGGCACCCCTCACTCCATGCTTTTCACCCCCACCACGTCGGCCTCACCGGTTCGAGTAGCCCCGGTGCTCCGGTTGGCGTCGTTGCATATGCGGGTGGCCAAGGACGGTGTTGGGCTGGCACCGCAAGCCCAACACCGGCGGCCCTTGGTGTGCCGTCGGTGTTGCCGCTGCGTGCTTCCCCCCGAAAGCCCACGCCCTCGCGAGCCCACGCCCTCACGAGCCCACGCCCGAAAGCTCACGCCCGCGAGCCCATCCCCACGCCCTTCCCCCCTCCCATCCCTGCGCGCCACACACACCGATCCCCGCACGTCCATCCCCCACGTCCAAATTCCCCCCACGCCCGCCCCCACCAGCCCCTCCCCCTCACCCTCAGCCTCCCCCTCGCCCCCCTCCCCCTCAGCCCCCGTGCGCCCGTGCGCCCGAGCGGAATTCGCCTGCGCGCGTACTGCTTCCCGAGAAGGAGAAAAGATCAGTGACCACCATCTCCGCGCGTCCCACAGCCGTACCGGACATCGAGCAGATGCCCGTGCCCCCGCTGCGCCGGTCCAGGGAAATTCAGGGCAACATCCTGGCCGCGTTCAACAAGGACTACATGGCGTTTCGTTATGTGCGTTTCCCCGACGACAAGGGTGTCGGCGGCCGAGGCTGGCTGTCCGTCATGCTCAATACCATCTCGGTGACCGCGACGGTCGAGGACTTCAACGAGGAGTTCTCGCTCTCCCGCCGGGCCTATGGCCAGGATCCCGCCCTCACCGCCACCTGGGTCGGAGTGTCCCTCACCTATGACGGCCTGCTCCAGGTCGCCCGCGATCCCAAGAAAATCACGGAGGACCTGAAGCAGCAGTCCCCCGCGTTTGTGGAGGGCGCGGCCGCGCGGGCGGCGGGGCTCGGCGACGTCGATGAGAGTGCACCCGGAAACTGGAAATTCGGCGCCGGTGACAAGGCCGTACACGCGCTCCTGATCGTGGCCTCGGACACCGAGACCGCGCTCAAAGAGAAGCTCGCCAACATCGAGGCGGCGGATGCGGCGCACGGGGTCACGCTCGTCCATCAGGACGACGGCCGTACCTTGACCGGAGAACTGCGCGGGCACGAGCACTTCGGCTACAAGGACGGTATTTCCCAGCCGGGAGTGAAGGATTTCCACCGCCCGGACCGCGAGCATCCCGAATTCCGGGAGAACCGGCCCGGGGCCCGGCTGGTCGAGGCCGGCGAGTTCGTCTTCGGCTATCCGGACGAGAGCGGCGAGAAGATCGCGCGGCCGGAATGGCTCCGCAACGGGTCACTCCAGGTGGTGCGCCGGCTGCGGCAGGACGTCAAGGGCTGGGATGCCGCGGTGAAGCGCGAGGCGAAGAAGTTCACGGGGAACGGCAGCGGCATCGATCCGGTTCGGCTGGGCGCCTGTCTGGTCGGGCGCAAGAAGGACGGTACGCCCCTCGACCCGGGCGACAACCCACTGACGGGCGTCGGCTCCAGCGCCAACGACTTCACCTACAAGAACGACCCGGAAGGCAAGCACACCCCGTGCGCCGCGCATATCCGCCGGACGCATCCGCGTTCTTTCGAGAAGACCCAGAAGCACCGCATCATGCGGCGCGGCATTCCGTACGGGCCCGCGTACACGGAGCAGATGCCGGACACCGACCGCGGTCTGATGTTTGTGTGCTACGGCACCTCGCTGGAGCGGCAGTTCGAGTTCGTGCAGCGGGACTGGTCGAACAGCCCGAAATTCGTTCCCGGTAAGGCGGGCGCCCCCAATGGCATCGACAAGCTGACCGGGATCACCAAGGAGGGGGATCCGGACGCGCACATGGTGCTGGCCGGTGGTGAGAAAGGCACCGTGTCGATGGACCGGTTCGTCCACACCACCGGTGCTGTTTACGCCTTCACTCCCTCCGTCACCACTCTGCGGCGGCTGGCCGCGCACTCCTCGCTGCACGGGAAGGGCTGAACGCGCGTGGACCACACCACCTCTCGGGAAAGCAACGCCGTCGATCGCGCCAATGCGCGGGCATACCAGCAACTCGCCCGGGAATTGCTGCTGGTCGGTCCCGAACCGGCCAATGAGGACCTCAAGCTGCGCTACCTCGACGTCCTCATCGACAAGGGCCTGGAGAAGCCCGCCGAGCGCAAGAGCATCCTGATCGTGGGCGCGGGCATCGCCGGTCTGGTCGCCGGTTCGCTGCTGACCCGTGCCGGACACGATGTGACGATTCTGGAGGCCAATGCCAACCGGGTCGGCGGCCGTATCAAGACCTTCCACACCGAAAAGGGCAAGCCCTCGCCCTTCACCGACCCCGCGCAGTACGCGGAAGCCGGGGCGATGCGGCTGCCGAGCTTCCATCCGCTGACGCTGGCGCTGATCGACAAACTCGGGCTGAAACGGCGGCTGTTCTTCAACGTCGACATCGATCCGAAGACCGGAAATCAGAACGCGCCCGTTCCGCCGGTCGTCTACCGGTCCTTCAAGGACGGCAAGGTCTGGACGAACGGCGACCCCAGCCCCAATTTCCGGGAGCCGGCCAAACGCAATCACACCTGGATCCGCACCAACCGCCACCAGACCCGGCGCGCCCAGTACGTGCAGGACCCCTCCGTCATCAACGAGGGCTTTCACCTGACCGGTTGTGAATCCCGGATGACCGTCGCCGAGATGGTCAACCAGGCCCTGGAGCCGGTGCGCGACTACTACTCCGAGCTCAAGGACGACGGGACCCGGGTCAAAAAGCCCTTCAAGGAATGGCTGGACGGCTGGGCCGGGGTCATCCGGGACTTCGACGGCTATTCGATGGGGCGTTTCCTGCGCGAATACGCCGGATTCAGCGATGAGGCCATCGAAGCGATCGGCACGATCGAGAACATGACCTCGCGGCTGCATCTGGCGTTCTTCCACAGCTTCCTGGGGCGCAGCGACATCGACCCGGCCGCCACGTACTGGGAGATCGAGGGCGGCAGCCACAAGCTGCCCGAGGCGCTCGCCAAGGACCTGGGCGACCAACTCGTGATGGGCCAGCGGATGGTCCGGCTGGAGTACTACGACCCGGGCCGCGACGGTTCGCACGGCACGCTCGCCGGACCGGCCGGCCGCGCCGTCGCCGTCCAGACCGTGCCCGAGGGCGACCCGTACGGCGAACTCCAGACCTGGACCGCCGATCTGGCCATCGTCACCATCCCGTTCTCCAGCCTGCGGTTCACCGCCGTCACCCCGCCCTTCTCGTACAAGAAGCGCCGTGCGGTCATCGAGACCCACTACGACCAGGCGACCAAGGTGCTGCTGGAGTTCTCGCGTCGCTGGTGGGAGTTCACCGAGGCCGATTGGAAGCGGGAGCTGAACGCCATCGCGCCCGACCTGTACGCCTACTACCAGCAGGCGGGTGAGGATCCGGCCGAGGCCGCGGCCGTTCCGAAGGGCGCGCGGGACCTGCCCACCGGGCTGCTCGGCGCCCACCCGAGCGTGGACGAGTCGCGGATCAGCAAGAAGCAGGTGGACTACTACCGCAACTCCTGGCCGGGCGGCGGCGTACGGCCGGCGACCCATGCCTACGGCGGAGGGTCCACCACCGACAACCCCAACCGTTTCATGTACTACCCCTCGCACCCCGTCCCGGGCAGTCCCGGAGGCGTCGTGCTGGCGGGCTACTCCTGGTCGGACGACGCCGCGCGCTGGGACTCCATGGAGGACCACGAGCGGTACGGGTATGCGCTGCGCAACCTCCAGTCGGTGCACGGCCGCCGGATCGAGGTCTTCTACACCGGCGCGGGCCAGACCCAGAGCTGGCTGCGCGACCCGTACGCCATGGGCGAGGCGGCGGTCTACACCCCGCACCAGATGACCAGCTTCCACCTGGACGCGGTCCGTGCCGAGGGGCCGGTCCACTTCGCCGGCGAGCACGTCTCGCTCAAGCACGCCTGGATCGAGGGCGCGGTGGAGACGGCCGTACGGACCGCGATCGCCGTCAACGGGGCCCCGGCGGCGGGCGAGGGCACCGCAGCGGCGGCCGAGGCACCCCGCGGGCGCCGGGCTTCCGCCGCACCGTCGGACACCCAGCGAGAGGACGTACTGACCTCATGACCACCGCACAGACCTGCACCGTGGCCGAGTATCTGGCCATCCGCCTGGAGCAGCTGGGCATCACCCATCTGTTCGGCGTCCCGGGCGACCACCTCGGCCCGTTCCTGTCGACGCTGCACGAGAAGACCAAGGTGCGCTGGGTGGGCACTCCGACCGAGGGCGGCGCCGGACAGGCCGCCGACGGCTACGCCCGGGTGAAGGTCGCCGACGCGGAGATCCCGCTCGGCGAGCAGGGCATCGGCGCTGCCGCGGTCACCTACGGCGTGGGCGCGTTCAACCTGCTCAACGCCGTCGGCGGCGCGTACACCGAGTATGTGCCGCTGATCGCGATCAATGCGGCGCCGACCTACGAGCAGTGGCTCAACCAGCAGGCGATCGGCCTGCTGACCTCGCACATGTCGCAGCGTCCGGAGAGCAATCTCGACGTCTACCGCCAGGTGACCGTGGACGCTCAGGTGCTTTCCCACCCGGGCCTGGCGCCCGGTCAGATCGACGGCGCGATCACCGCCTGTCTGTCGCACCGCCGGCCGGTCTATCTGGAGGTGCGGGAGGACCTCTGGGAGGCCCGCTGCCCCGCGCCGCGCGGTCGACTGACCCGGCAGGAGCGGCCGCGGACGGCGAAGAACAAGCAGATGCTGGACGCGGCCGTCACGGCCTGTGTGCAGCTGGTGAAGGACCACAACTACAACCCGATCCTGTGGGCCGGCGAGGAGATCGACCGCTTCAATCTGGCCGCGGAATTCGAGCGGCTGGTGCGGTCGACCGGCATTCCGTACTGCACCACCATCGGCGCCAAGTCCGTCATCTCCGAGGACACCCCGGGCTTCTCCGGCGTCTACAACGGCAAGGCCAGCAGCCCGGCCGTGGCCGAGATGTTCCACAGCGCCGGCTGCCGCATCGGGCTGGGCTCCTGGGCGACGTCGAAGAACCTCGGTGGCATGCGGTCGATCGGCAAGGACTGGGCGGTCGCCGCACACGAAGGGGTGCATATCGGCGCCTCGTACTTCCCGGACGTCCAGCTCGCCCAGTTCATCCCCGCGCTGGAGAAACGCTTCGTCGAGGAGTTCGGCATCGGCCAGTTCACGGCCGACTACTTCGCCGAGGCGCGCAAGACCGGTCTCGACGTCCCCGCGAGTACCGCGGCCTATCTGGACTCCCTGAGCGGTGGCCCGTACCCGGAGTCGGTGACGTACGACAGCTTCTTCCGGCACATCAGCGCCTTCCTCGCGTCGCAGACCGTCGAGGACGCCGGTGCGCGCACCACTCCGTTCACGGTGGTCAGCGATGCCGCGTTCGCGCTGATCGGCTCGATGAATCTCCAGATGCCGGAGCGCGCCTCGTATGTGGCGCAGAACAGCTGGCTGTCCATCGGCTATTCGGTCGGCGCGGCCACCGGGGTGGCGCTCGGCCGGCAGCAGGCGGAGAAGCGCCCGCTGGTCTTCGTCGGCGACGGTTCGTTCCAGGAGACCTGCCAGGAGCTGTCCACGCACGCCCGGCTCGGGCTGCGCCCGGTGGTGTTCGTGCTGGACAACGAGGGGTTCTACGGCATCGAGCAGATGCTGGTGCACCCCTGCTACTACAAGGACGACGTCCCGGATTCCGACGGCGGGGACTTCTACAACGAACTGCACCCCTGGCAGTACGAGAGGCTCGCGGACGTCTTCGGCTCCGCCAAGCACCCGATGCACGGTTTCGCCGTCCGCAAGCACGACGACCTCGAAGCGCTGCTGAAGAAGATCGCCGAACCCATGGACCCGGTCAACCAGGGCCCCGTCGTCGTACGGGTCCGGCTCGACCGGCGCGACTACCCCGAGGCGCTCGCGTACAAGATCCGCGAAAACTGTCCGCCGGCCGCCGGCACCTCTGCGGAAGGGACCACACGATGACCCCGAAAGGCACACAGCCGGGCTCGCCGGACGCCCCCGTGGGCGAGTCCGCGAAGATGCTCCGGCACGCCATGAGCGGCCTGTCCGGACCGCAGGCCACCGGCTGGACCGGCACCGTCGACGGCGGCGCGGCCCCGGCCAAGGGCGCGAAGGTGCTGATCCTGGGCGCCGGCGTCGCGGGGCTGACGGCGGCCTACGAGCTGAGCAGCCGCGGCTATCAGGTCACCGTCCTGGAGGCGCAGAACCGCGTCGGCGGACGCAACCGCACCGCACGCAACGGCGATGAGCTCTACGAACTCGACGGCAAGGGCGGCGTCACCCGCACCCACACCTGCGCCTTCGACGACGGGCTCTATCTCAACCTCGGGCCCGGCCGGATCCCGTACCACCACCGGCGGGTGCTGCGCTACTGCCGGGACTTCGGTGTGGAGCTGGAGCCGTACGTCATGGAGACCACGGCCAACCGGGTCCGGCCCCCGGCGGCGGAAGTCGCCTGGCCCAACCGGCGGGTGGCGAACGACACCCGCGGCCATCTCGCCGCGCTGCTCACCGAGACGCTGGTCAGCCGGGATGCCTTCACCGGTGAACTGCGCGACCTGCTGCGGGTGTTCGGCGCGCTCGACACCAACGGCAAATACCGCGGGTCGACCCGCTCCGGCTATCTGGACCGGCCGGAGATCGAGGACTGGCCCGTACCGGCCCCACCGCTGTCCTTCGAAGACCTGGTGAACTCGGGTTTCTGGAAAGCGCGTTTCTACCAGCCGGTCGACTATCTGTGGCAGGCCACGATGTTCCAGCCGGTCGGCGGCATGGACCACATCGTGAAGGCGCTGGCCCGCGAGGCCAAACGGGCCGGTGCGCGCTTCGTGCTCGGCGCCGAGGTGCGGTCCGTCGGGATCTCGGACGTCGCCGCCGATCCGGGTGTCACCGTCACCTACCAGAAGGGCGGAGACGAGTTCTCCGACCACGCACGCTACTGCGTCAGCAACATCCCGGTCCCCGTGCTACGCGATCTGACCCTGGACAACTTCTCGGACGGCTTCCAGGATGCGCTGGACGTCGTGGAGTTCGAGGAGACCTGCAAGGTGGGCTGGCAGGCGAACCGCCGTTTCTGGGAAGGCGATGTCGACAGGCCGTGCGGCGATGACGACGGAATCTACGGCGGTATCAGCTGGACCGGCCACAACATCACCCAGCTGTGGTACCCGTCCAACGACTACTTCTCCGACAAGGGGACGCTGACGGGCGCCTACAACTTCCAGAAGGCGGCCGAGCACCTCGGCGACCTCCCGCCCCAGAAACGCCTTGACCTGGCCCGCAAGGGCGCCATCGAACTGCACCCGGAGTTCGCGGACAAGGAACTCGTCCCCGACGACAAGGGCGTCTCCATCGCCTGGCACAAGGTGCCGTACCAGCTGGGCGGCTGGGCGGCCTGGGATCCCGGCAAGGAACAGCACAAGACGGCCTACAAGCAGCTGCTCAAGCCGGAGGGGGTGGACGCGTTCTTCGTCACCGGCGACCAGATTTCCCCGCTGCCCGGCTGGCAGGAGGGCGCCATGATGTCGGCGCACTACGTCATGCATCAGATCCTGGGCGTGATGCCGCTGGCGGCACCGGAGGAGGTGGCGGTGCCGGACTCGGTGGCGCTGACGCAGGGTCTGCACTGACGGTGGGGGCCGGGGGGCGGGGCTTGTGGTGCGGCACACCGCCCCACTGCGCCCGCCCTGCGGCCTGTCCGCGACCCCGCCCCCGACCGCACCTCCGCACGAAATCCACGGTTCGGGGGCAGGGGGCAGGGTGGAGAAGGGGACGGGTGCGCCTCGGCACATTATGGCGCCACCTTGGCGCCACGCTTGGGGATGGACCGCGCCAGAACGTGACGCGCGGAGGCGGCGAGCGGACGGAGCACCGGGGGCCGGGCAGCTTGAACACAGTGCGGCCGAGGGGCCGGAGCGCCTTTCTGGGCACCACGTCGCCACGTGGTGCCATTTAGACGCCATCGAGGCTTGCAATGGCGCCATCGCGATGCCATCATCGAGTCATGGACCTCACCCCCTACGTCGACAACCTCCGTCACGAGCTCGCGGTCGCCGCGGACGCGGGCGGAGAAGAAGCCCGCGACCTGGCCGAACGACTCACCACGCCACTCGAATCGGCGGTCCGTCTCACGCTGCTGAACGCGCTGTCGGCCGCCATGGAAGAGATCACCCGCGAGCTGGCGCCGGGGTCGGTCGATGTGCGACTGCGGGGGCTCGACCCGGAGTTCGTGGTGACGGCGCCGCCGAGCCGGGAAGCGTACAAGGAGGCCGAGGGCCCGCCTGTGGTGGCGCACGAGTCCCCGCCACCCGTGTCGCCGGGGGTACCGGACGGCGAGGAGGGCGGTACGGCGCGCATCAACTTCCGCCTCCCCGCCCACCTCAAGTCCCGGATCGAGGGCGCCGCCGGGCAAGAGGGCCTCTCGGTCAACGCCTGGCTGATACGGGCCGTCGCCACCGCGCTGGAGCAGCCCGACGCACGGTCCCGCCCGGCCGCCCGTAGCCACAACGGCCAGCAGGGGTTCATGGGTTGGGCCCGCTAGCCCGGCAACGCCCCGTCTGTCCGCTCCGGCTCCCCCTGCCCTGACCGCGGACCGGCAGCTTCCACCCCAGGTCCCCCACCACCCCCGGCTCCGGCTCCGGCTCCGACCGCCCACGACTACACCACCGACAACAGAACAAGGATGTACCTGGCATGACCATGACCACCTCTGCAACGGCGACGACCGTAGCTTCGGCAACGCCCACACCCGCGCCTGCACCCCCACCCACCGGCTCATCGGCGATCGACGTCACCGGACTGTCCAAGTCCTACGGCGACAAGGTGGTGCTCGACGGCATCGACCTCCACATCCCCGAGGGCACGATTTTCGCGCTGCTCGGCCCCAACGGCGCCGGCAAGACCACCACCGTGCAGATCCTCTCCACGCTCATTCCCGCCGACGCCGGTCAGGCCCGGCTCGCCGGCCACGATCTGGTCCGCGAGGCCGAAGCCGTACGGGCCGCGATCGGCGTCACCGGCCAGTTCGCCGCAGTGGACAATCTGCTCACCGCCAGGGAGAACCTGCTCCTCATGGCGGACCTGCTCCACCTGCCACGCCGCGAAGGCCGGCGGCGCGCCGCCGATCTGCTGCGCCGGTTCGAGCTCACCGAGGCGGCCGAGAAGCCCGTCTCCACCTTCTCGGGCGGTATGCGGCGCAAACTCGACCTCGCGATGACCCTGGTCGGCACGCCGCGCATCATCTTCCTCGACGAACCGACGACCGGACTCGACCCGCGCAGCCGCCGCACCATGTGGGAGATCATCCGCGCTCTGGTGGCCGACGGCGTCACCCTCTTCCTGACCACTCAGTACCTGGAGGAGGCCGACCAACTCGCGGACCGCATCGCGGTGTTGGATCACGGAAAGCTGGTCGCCGAGGGCACCCCGGAGGAGCTGAAGCGCCTGATCCCCGGCAGTCATATCCGTCTCCGGTTCGCCGATGCGGACGCACTCGAATCGGCCGCCGCGTTCTTCGGTTCCCCCGCGTACGACACCGAAGCACTCACCCTGCAGATCCCCGGCGACGGTGGCGTTCCCGGCCTGCGGGCCGTCCTCGACGGCCTGGAACGCGCATCGATCGAGGCGGAGGCGCTCACGGTGCACACCCCCGATCTCGACGATGTCTTCCTCACCCTCACCGGACAGCCGCAGCGATCCGGCGAGTCGCTCAACTCCTGGAGAGACAACTCCCAGAAGAACGACACCCAGAAGGACAACTCCCGGAAGGACAACGCCCGATGAGCGCCATGACCTATGCCGCCCGAGACTCGCTGACGATGCTGCGGCGCAATCTCAAGCACGCGCTGCGCTACCCGTCCATGACGGTCACGGTCGTCGCCATGCCCCTCGTGATGCTGCTGCTCTTCACCTATGTCTTCGGCGGCGCGCTGGGCACCGGCATCGGCGGCACGCCCACCGGCGGCGGCGCGTACATCGACTATGTCGCGCCCGGCATCATCCTGATGGCCGCGACCTCCGGGGCACTGTCGACGGCCATCAGTGTGTGCTCCGACATGACCGAGGGCATCGTCAACCGGTTCCGCACCATGTCGATCTCCCGGGCCGCGTTCCTGACCGGACATGTCGCCGGCAGCGTGATCCAGACACTGGTCAGCATCACGCTCGTCGTCGGCGTCGCCCTCCTGATGGGCTTCCGCCCCAGCGCCACCCCCGTGGACTGGATCGCGACCGCCGGCCTCCTCACCCTGCTCGTCGTCGCCCTCACCTGGCTGGCGGCCGCGATGGGCCTGGTGGCCAAGAACGTCGAGACCGCCAGCAACATGCCCATGCCGCTGACGTTCCTGCCCTTCCTCGGCAGCGCCATCGTCCCGCCGGAGTCGATGCCGACCGGACTGCGCTGGTTCGCCGAGTACCAGCCCTTCACCCCCGTCATCGAGACGCTCCGCGGCCTGCTGATGGGCACCGGCATAGGCAACAGCGGGCCGATCGCCATCGCCTGGTGCCTCGGCCTCACCCTGGTCGGCTACCTGTGGGCGCGCGCGGCCTTCAACCGCGGCATCAAGCGTTAAGTCACCACCTCACTCTTCGCCCTACATCGATGCACCTCGCCCCACACCGGAGGACACCATGCAGCAACAACCCTCGACCCCACCCCCAACCGAGCCGACCCTCCCGGCCGCGGCGCCGCTCTCCGAACCGGTGACGCTGCCGACGACCCGCCCCACGGGCTGCCCCTTCGATCCACCCGCCGAGCTGGCACAGCTGCGCGAGGAGCAGCCGCTGCGCCGGATGCAGTACCCCGACGGCCACCTCGGATGGCTGGCCACCGGCCACTCCGTGGTCCGCTCGATACTGGCCGACTCCCGCTTCAGCTCACGCTACGAGCTGATGCACCTCCCCCTCCCCGGCGGTCCCGGCGAACTGCCGCCGGCGCCGCCCGGCGATATGAGCGGACTCGACGCACCGGAACACACGCGATACCGACGGCTGCTCATGGGCAAGTTCACCGTCCGCCGGATGCGCGAACTGACCGCACGCGTCGAGGAGATCACCGCCGAACACCTCGACGCCATGGAGCGCCGCGGCGGCCCGGTGGACCTGGTGACGGCGTTCGCCCAGCCCGTCCCCGCGCTGATGATCTGCGAACTGCTCGGTGTGCCCGCCGCCGACCGCGACATCTTCCAGCGCCATACCGCCGCGGTGACCGACCAGAGCACCACCCTCGAAGACCAGATGGCCGCCTACACCGCGATCCAGGAGATCATTCACGGACTCGTCCTGGCCAAGCGCGCCCGGCCCACCGACGACCTGCTCAGCGACCTCGCACAGGACGGCGGTCTCACCGACGAAGAGCTCGCCGGCGTCGGGGCCTTCCTGTTGGGCGCCGGCCTCGACACCACCGCCAACATGCTGGCGCTCGGCACCTTCGCGCTGCTCAGCAATCCGGACCAACTCGCCGCCCTGCGCAGCGATTCCGGCCTGGCCGACCAGACCGTCGAGGAGCTGATGCGCTATCTCACCATCGCCGACACGGGAATCCGGGCCGCGCTGGAGGACGTCGAGCTGGAGGGTCAGCTGATCAAGGCCGGCGAAACGGTCACCGTCTCGATCCAGGCCGCCAACCGCGACCCGAAACGGTTCCCCGAGCCCGATGCGCTCGATGTGCACCGGAAGGCCACCGGCCATCTGAGCTTCGGCCACGGCGCGCACCAGTGCCTGGGTCAGCAACTGGCCCGCGTGGAGATGCGCGTCGCCTTCCCCGCCCTCCTCACCCGCTTCCCGACCCTGCGCCTGGCCGTCGCGCCGGAAGACGTACCACTGCGCACCCGCTCGAACATCTACGGCGTGCACCGGCTCCCGGTCACCTGGGACCAGGAGTCGGGCCGGTGAAACTCAGCGTCGACCGTGAGCGCTGCTGTGGCGCCGGCATGTGCGCACTGACCGCTCCCGAGGTGTTCGATCAGGACGACGAAGACGGTCGGGTCCTGTTACGTGACCCCCAGCCGCCACACCGGCACCATGCGGCCGCCCGCGAGGCGGCAGCGATATGCCCCGCCGCGGCAATCACCGTCATCGAAGCGCGAGAGACCTGAGGAAACCCACAGATCTCAGAACCGGGAGAGGGTGGATACCCGCCGCGTTGTCATCGCCGTACGACCGCCCACCGCTTGTCGGTTGGGCGGTCGTACGGCGCGTTCTCGTCCGAGCGGGGCGTCGGCGCCCCGGCGCGGTGGGCAGGCGAGCGCGGGCGGGCGAGCGTGGACGGGCGCGGACGGGCTTTCAGTTGCCGATGTTGGTGAGTCCGCCGCCCGCTTCCACCACGTTCAGGACCGATCGCGAGATGACGTGATTCGCGATTCCGGTCGGGGAGTAGCGGATGGCGATCATGACGAATCCCTTGGGGATACTGCTGTCGGCGGATCCGAAGAACGGCTCGACCAGGTAGCGGATGCTACAGCCGGGTTGTTGCGACAGGGCCGTGGCCACTTCGCGCTCGAACGCCGACATGCCGAGTGCGCCGTTGTTCGTCACGCGCTGTCCGCAGGGGCTGAGGTTCGCGCCCAGTGTGTTCGAGCCGCCGAACCGAGCCGCGATGATGTGGCATCTCGCCAGGTCGTGCTCGGGGTTCAGGCCGAGGCTGCGGACCTGGGCCTGTGCCTCACCCCAGCCGATGGGATCGGCCTTGCGCTCGTCGCTGCTGTTGTTGGGCGGGTTCTTCAGACAGGCCCGGCCGGTCTGGCTCCGGCCTTTGGCACCAACGGTGTTGAGGATCCAGCCGTCGCCGTTCCTGTCGGCGTGTGCCGGGATCGGGCGGGTGCAGTCCCGCGCCGCATCCTCGTCGTCGTTCCGGGTCGGCGCCGTCCTGCCGGCCACGTCGGCCGGGGCCGGCGCCTCGTCGGTCAGCTGCTCCTCGTCCTGCTGTGCCTGTTCCAGCGCCGCCACGTCCACCTGCGCCAGCACACGGACGTAGGTGTCGGCGACGGCGTGGATGTCGTAGCGGACCTGTGTCCCGCCCTGTGCCTGGGACTCGGCATCCGCCTCCTGCTTCTTGAGCGCCTCCTGTTCCACGAAGACCGACCCGGCGTCCGCATCGGCGCACGCGATGTCGCCGGCGCTCTCCAGCGGCAGTTCCTCGGTGGCGGTACAGGTACCGGCCTGCTGTCCCTCGATCGTCACCGTCGCCGTCAGCTGGACCGTGACCCGTCCGCTCGTGATCCGCTTCCGGGCCTCGCGGCTGGGGACGACGCCGGTGATGTGGGTCCCCACCTGACATCCGGCGGCGGAACAGCTCAGTTCGGGCTTCTCCTCGAAATGCGCCGTGATGCCGGCGTCGAGGGCGCCGGCCAGTTGCTTGGTGTCGTCCCGGATCTCTTTCCGCAGGGCTGTGCTCTCGGGCCGGGACAGCTCGGACAGGGTGAAAGCGCCCACTGTCCGTGTGCTCACCCATGCCTTGAGGGCGGTGAGGCCGTCCGCGGCGGTCGGGAGACCGTCCACGGCTGCCGGGAGACCGTCCGCGGCTGTCGGGAGGCCGTCCGCGGCGGTCTGCTTGCGCAGGCCGACCTGCTGTGCGGTGAGGTGCGTACGGGTCGGCCTGTCGCTCTCCGGTGAGGCACGCGGGACGAATTCCAGCAGCCGGTGGGGGCGCGCCGTCGAAATGAGCAGGTCGCCCGTCGGCGTGGTCGCCTTGAGCGCGGGCACCCCGCCGACGGTCACGGGCGGAGCGTGGGGGGCCGGGAGCGTCGTTTCCTTGCTGTTGAGCGCTTCGAGGAGCAGATTCGCGAGCGTTGCGGGGCGCTGCCCGGCCTGGGGAGTCCCCGCGGTGCCCGCCTCGCCGGTCTTGGTGGCACCGGCGACCCACTTGCCCGCGAGGCCCGTCCGGCCGTCCGAACCGCCCAGCCCGGCGGGCGGCGTGCCGGGCATCTTGACGTATGTGGTGCCGCCCACGGTCAGCGTCGTGACGCGGCTGCCGTCGTAGGGCGCCTCGCCGAGCGCCTCGCCGGTGGCGGTGACACGCGACTCGGACCAGGTGGAGCCGTCGGTGGACGTGCGGTACCGCACCCCGGGTTGCAGTGCGAGGCTCACCAGCGCGGCGGCGAAGGGTGCACGGCGATCCGCTTGTGGTGGCGGTTGGGATTGTGGTGGTGGTTGGGATTGTGGTGCCCCGGAGGTGTGCCCCCTGAGCAGTCCGGCGGCGAGGGCGACGACCACGCCGACGGCCACGAACACCACCCACAGTCCTGTGCGCCGCATGAACACCACGGCGATGGCCGCGGCGGCCCGGGGCGCCGGACGGTGCGGCGTCGGCTGGTGCTGTTGGGGTTGCTTTTGGGGTTTCTGTTGCTGTTGGGGTCCGGGCCCCGGTCCCGGTCCCGGCCCCGGCCCCTGCGCCGGTCCGGGAACGGGTGGGCCCCCGGGCGGCGCGGGCTGCCGCCGCGGACCAGTCCACGTCGATCCGCCCCCGACAGCGGAAGGCACCCCACCCGGACCGGCCGACGTCGCCCCGCCCGCACCGGCCGACGTCGCCTCACCCCCCGCGTCGTCTCCCCCCACGGCGGACCGGCCGGACGGCGGCTGCACGGACGGTGGCCGTACATCAGTCGGCGCAGGCTCCCCCTGTGGCGGAGGCACCGCCCGAGGGGTCTGCTGCCACGTCGGCAGCTTCGGCTCGCCGGATCCCGTCCGCCAGTAGTGATCCCCCACCGAAGCTCGACCCCCGTATCACTTCCGTCAACCCCCGCCCACGGAACATACTTCAACTGTCGAGTCGCTCCTAGGGAGTTGACACTGCGGGCCCCCAATCCGACAGGACGCGCGGGACCGGAAACAGAACCGGAAACACCATCGGAATCAGAACCGGGAGCAGAACCACAAGCAGGACCGGAAACAGAACCAGAAGCGGCACCGGAACAGGACCAGGAACGGGGAGACGGATCCGGATGGCGGAGACCAAGGGCGTACTGCTGCCGGCCTATGTGGTGGCCGACGAGTCGGGGTCGATGGGGCCCTATCAACAGGAGTTGTCACATGGCTTGGCGTCGTTGTGCGAGGGGCTGCGTGCCGAACCGATGATCGCGGCGAAACTGCGCCTGGCCGTGCTGGGCTTCTCCGACGATGTGCAGGTCCGGCTGGCCGTCGCGGACATGCGTACGGAGACCACTCTGCCGCAGCTGACGATCCGGGGACTGACCGCCTACGGGGCGGTGTTCGACGATCTGCTGAGCCGGATTCCGGCGGACGTCCAGTGGCTGCGGGACCAGGGCTACAAGGTGCACCGGCCGGTGGTGTTCTTCCTCAGCGACGGACAGCCCACGGACCGGGGCTCCTGGCAGCGGCCGCACGCCCGTCTGACCGACAAGTCCCAGACACCGACCGCACCGAACATCATCGCCTGCGGAATCGGCGACGCCCAGGCCGCCACCATGGTGAAGGTGGCGACCCGTCCCGAGTTCGCCTTCGTCGCCAAGGCCGAAACCGACATCGGCCAGGCGATCTCCGAGTTCTTCCACTCGCTCACCGCCAGCCTGGTCGCCTCCGGGCACGCGCTGAACTCGGGCAGTCCGCAGCTCGTGGTGAACAAGCCCGACCAGTTCACCATGGCGATTGACGAGGTCGGCTAGTGACGACACCCCGCCGGGGCGGCCCTGCGGGGCCGCCCCCGCCGATGCAGTCACCGATGCACCGACCGATGAATGCGCCCGTGCCGACCCCGCCGCCTCCGCCCGAGTCCCCGCCCTGGCTCCGTATCCCGGTGGGCACGCCCGGCCCGGAGTTCGAGGCCCGGCCACCAAGTCAGTACGCCTACGACTACCCCGACACCGAGTGCGACGGCTGGTCGACGCCCGATCTGACCCTGCGTTTCGCCTCCGTCCGCGGAGCCAAGCACCGTTACTACCGGCAGCCGCGCCAGGATGCGGCCCGCGCCGCCGCGCACGAGCCGACCGGCGCGATCGTGTTCGCCGTCGCGGACGGCGTCTCCAGCGCCACGAGTTCCGAACTCGGCGCCGTCGAGGCGTGCCGGGCCGCCGTGGAACGCCTCCTCCATCTGCTCTCCCAGCGCCCGGAACGGGTGGACCTCCAGGACGTCGCCCACCACGCGGCGCAGCGGCTGCGGGAGATCACCCGGTGGCGGCTGAACGGGAAGGAGCCCGAGCCCGCCGAGGTGGCGGCCCTGCACGCGACGACGCTGATCGCGGGCACCGTACGCCCCGACCGGGACGGCTGCCTGGTCGAGCTCTTCCGCATCGGGGACTCCGGCGCCTGGACGCTCGATGCCGGGCGTGCGCGCTACGCCCCGCTGTTCGCGACGAAGACCGGATCGGATGCCGTGGTGGTGTCCAACGAGGTGGCGCCGTTGCCTCATGTACCCGATCCCCTGGAGCAGATCAGCATGCGCCTGACGGAGCATCAGGCGCTGCTGATCGGCACCGACGGCTTCGCCGACCCGCTCGGCGACGGCGACGGTCAGGTCGGCTCGCTCTTCGCCGGGCAGCTCGCCGCGCCTCCCCCGCCGCTGTGGTTCGCGCATCTCCTGGACTTCTCCCGGGAGACCTTCGACGACGACCGGACGCTGCTGGCGGTCTGGCCCCGTACGGCAGTGCGTGCGCGATGACGTCGGAGCGCGTCCCCACCGTGGACCACGGTGCGCTCGCCCTGGGCCGTCGGCTCGGTCAGGGCGGGCAGGGCACGGTCCACGAGGTGACCAACAAGAAAATCAACGAGACCGACGGCGGCGGCTGGGAGGTGGCCTACAAGGAGTACAACGCCGCCGTACTGCCGCATCTCGACGCCGCCGCTCTGGCCGCGAGCGTCGCGCTGCCGGGCGAGCTGAGCGCCGCCGAGGGGCGGTGGCTGTGCGAGAAGACGGCCTGGCCCGCCGCGCTGGTCGAACGGCAGGGCAGCGCCAGTGGGTTCCTGATGCGTACGGTGCCCGACCGTTTCCGGTTCACCTTGCAGAGCCTGGGCGGCACCACACCGGGGGCCCGGCGGCCGGCGAATCTGGAGTACCTGCTCAACGACGATGCCTATGTCGCCGGGATCGGGCTGTCCGTCAGCGAACGCGACCGTCTGCTGCTGCTGACCGACCTGGCCGCGACGCTGACCCGGCTCCACCGGATCGGCATCACGGTCGGCGACCTCTCCCCGAAGAACCTGCTGTTCACCACCGGCACGCCGCCGGAGTGCTTCCTCATCGACTGCGACGCCATGCGGCTGCGCGGTACCGGCGTCCTGCCCCAGGCCGAGACGCCCGACTGGCAGATTCCCGACGGAGAGGAGAAGGCGACCCGCGCCAGTGACGTCTACAAACTCGCGCTGCTCGCCATCCGGCTCTTCGCCCGGGACCAGACCTCCCGCGATCCCGCCGCGCTGGCCTCGGTCAGCCCGGAGCTGAGCGACCTGGCCCGCGCCGGTCTCGATCCGGATCCGGCGCGCCGGCCGTTACCGGCCCAGTGGGCCGAGCAGCTTGCGGCGGCGGCCACGACGGCCTCGACGGCGCCCGCCGCGGCCCCCGCCGCGAACGGGGGCAAGGGCGCGTCGGCGCCGCCCCGTCGGCGTGCCGGTGCCCCGGGCCCGCCGGGGACGCCGCCCGGTCCGCCGGGAGGCGGCCCCAACTGGTCCGCCGCCAAGGCGCTCGTTGCCGCCGCCGCCGTGATCTTGGTGATCATCGTCGGGGTGGTGGGCGGGCACTCCGGCGGTGGGTCCGGTCAGGCATCGGAGAGTTCCACGCAGCCCAGCGTCTCGCAGGACGACGGCGGCGGGACGTCCCCGTACGACGACTCCTCGGGCGGCTCGGGCTCCACTTCCCTCGACCCGACCCCGTCCGACAGCCCCTCCGAATCGGCGTCCCCGACGCCCGATCCCGTCGGGGACGCCGAAGTCGGCTCCTGCTTCGACGACAGGGGCACCGGCAACCACTCCGACCTGACGCCGACCAGCTGCACCTCCGGCGCGTTCAAGGTGGTGCAGATCAACTCCGCCACCACCGACCTGAACAGCTGCGACGGCGTGACCGACAGCGACCGGAGCGTGTCCTCGGCGGAGCACGACCGTGTGCTGTGCCTGAGCTACCTCAGCCCCGGCGGCACGGCCTACCACGCGCGCAGCGGGGACTGCGTCTACGGAACCAGCCCCAGCAGCTCCTGGAGCGAGGTGTCGTGCCAGACGGGGAACTTCAAGGTGCTGGCCGCCTACCGCGGGACCTCCGACAGCGCGAAGTGCAATTCGCTGACGCACTACAACCAGTGGCTGCACATCCCCGCCGGCGGCTATTCCGGCCTGGACATGATGCTGTGCCTGTCGATGAACTACCCCGACGACGCGGGCTACGCCACCCAGCGCGAATGCCTGCTGAAATCCGGCGACGGCCCCAAGGCCCGGTTCACCAACGTCGGCTCCTGCGCCTCCTCGAACGTCTACGTCACCGGGCGCACGAGCACCTACAACGACGCCGGGTTCTGCAACCAGGACGGCTGGACGACCTGGGAGAACCCGGACTATCCGCGGCTCGGGTACACCGTGTGCTGGAGACCCAGATAGCGTTCAGATTCCGGGCCCGCCCGTCAGCACGTCCCGGGGCGCTGCGGTGGGGGACGGGCCCACCGCGGGGTCGTCCGCAACCTCCACCAGTGCCCGCAGCCCGGCGACCAGGCCGGAACGGACGTTGACCGGCAGCCTGCCCACCAGCGCGGCGATCTCCCGGTGCCGGTGGTCGAGCACGGTCCGCACCACCTCGCCACCGGGTTCCGTGAGACGCAGGACGACCTCCCGGCGGTTGTCCGGGTTGACCTTGCGGTCGACGAGGCCGCCGGTTTCCAGCCGCTCCACCATGCGCAGCGCCGTCGACGGGTTGACCCCGAGCGTGGCGGCCAGCTCGGCCAGCTTGACCGGCCCGCATCCGTCGAGGACGACCAGGGCGCGCAGCTGCGGCAGCGTCAGCGCGCTGCTGACCTCGGCGAGCGCACGGGCCGACAGTGCGACCAGGAGGCGCGAGGCCGCCATCAGCGCCTCGGTGACCTCCTCGGTGTCCTGGGCAAGACCGTCGGGGTGCTGGTCCGGCCCGGCCTCGGGGACGGCTGCCGCTTCCCCGTACGGTCCGTGACGTGCGTTCATCATTGTGTTATCACCGTCATATTTATCATTGCACTCTGCAATGTTACTTTGGGGCTGGAGTCCCGATCCTCGTCCGCACCACGACTGGCGCCGCCGGCCGAGCAGTCGCCGGTTTCTCCTGCTCCCGTTCCCACCGGGCAATGATGCCCGCCCCTTGCCGCTCTGTGACCACACGACGGCCCGCCGACACCTGCCCGTCGCGGGGCCGCAGGCTCGCCCGCCGCGGCCTCCACCTCACCCGCGAGTACTCCGTGGACCCCCTCGAAGTCCACCTCGTACGGCAGCTGGAAACCCCGGTCGCCACCACGTTCCGTACGGACCGGACCGCCGCCGAAGCCGGCGCGCTGCTGCACGAGGCCCATCAGGCGCGCGATCCCGACGGCGTGCTCGCCCAGCGGCTCTACCCGGTCCTGGACGGCGAGGGCCGCCTGGCCGGGGTCGTCACCCGCGCGGAACTGCTGCACGGCGCCCCCGACGACCACCGGCCGCTGAGCGCCCTCGCCCGTCCCGCGATCACCGCCCATCCGGACGAAACGCTCCGCACCATCGCCAACCGCATGGCCGCCCACCGCATCACCCGCGTCGTCGTCACCCCCCGCACGGAACCGCACTGCGCCGAAGGGATTCTGAGCCTGCGTCAGCTACTCGAAGCCCGCCGGATCGACCTGCAGGAAGAGCAGCACGCCGAACGGCTCCTCACCCCGTTCCGGCGCACCCCCCGACAGCCCGAACCGGCCCTGGCGGCGCCCGCCGAGACGCTCAGCGACGCCGCCGGCCGCTGATCTCCCGCGCCGCGCCGACCGCCGGATGGCGGTACCGCGCGGCCGGTGTGCGCGAGCGGTAGACGACGTACGGGCGGACGAGGTACCCGACCGGTGCGGTGAAGGCATGCACGAGGCGGTTGAAGGGCCACAGCGCGAACAGCGTGCCGCAGGCTGTCGAGCTGATCGGGCCCGATATCGGAGCCACGGAGGTCGACAGCGTACTGACCGGCGTCCCCAGCGCGTGCCGCCCGACCGATGCGCTGCCAGCGGGGCTGCATGACGGCACCGCCTTCCACGTTGATCCATTCCCCGAGCGCCGTGGCGATCTCCTCGCGCCAGCCCACGTGCCAGTCCCCCCTGTCTGCGGCCCTCGTGTCCGGAGCGGCAAATCTACCCACGCTCACGAAGTGACATACAGCGAGGTTGCGTGATGGATAGTCAGAAGCGCGCGCACGGACCTTGCTGGAGCCGGGTGCAAGATGCCGACGACTACCGCGCCCAGCCCCGCGCCATTTCCTCGTCCGTCGCCTCAGTCGTCCGTCGTCACTGTCACGAGCGATGGCCCCTCGAAATCCGGGGTCACGCGCAGGCCATCTCTCCGAGGCGCTCCCGCAATCACGCTGCCCTTCAAGGATTCACTGTGTGCAGAGATCCGAAATGCTCTGATGCAGAACAAGTCCCAACCCGGTTGACGACCAAGACATCGCCTTCCGCCGCGATCTGAGGGCCATGCAGCGGCATCTGAACCGGTTGGAATGCCGTCCCCGGAGATCAGGGAACCCCTCCGCAGCGGCCTGTCCCGGACGTAGGGGCCGGAAGGCCGATCCAGTCTGTGTGATCGCTTCCTACGGCGGGATGGCGATCAGTACGCTTGTAGCAGTGATTCGTCGGTGTCCACGTCACCCACGCCGTTCTTGTGCGGCGGCGTGGATGCACGCACCGAGCGAGGTCACGCTGTCGTTACGGGAGTCAGGGGGTGCGGTGAACGGCAGAACTTTGCCGCCGCGTATCGGTCCGTACCTCGTCGAGCGGCGGCTCGGCGCGGGCGGTATGGGGGAGGTGTACCTCGCCTACTCCGTCGCGGGTGAACCGGTCGCAGTGAAGGTGATCCGGCCCGACCGCACGGATCCACACACCCGCGCCCGCTTCGAACGCGAAGCGACGATCGCGCGCACGATCTCCGGCACGGGCCGTGTAGCCCGTTTCATCGACGCGGACCCGTTTGCCGAGGAGCCGTGGCTGGCCATGGATTACGTCCCGGGCCGCGCTCTCTCCGACCTCGTGAAGGACCAAGGACCTCTCGCGGCGCCACTCGTGGCGAGCCTGGGCGCATTATTAGCCGAGGGCCTTGCTGCCGTGCACGCTGTGGGCCTGGTCCACCGCGACCTGAAGGCGCAGAACGTCATCCTGGGCGACTTCGGCCCAGTGATCATCGACTTTGGGCTCGGCGCCTTCCTCGGAGCCTCCAAGGGCTCGCTCTCCCAGGCCGGCACTGTCATCGGTACGGTGCGCTGCATGCCACCCGAGCAAGCCTTGGGCGAGGTGGACATGACGCAGGCCGCCGATGTGTACGGCCTGGGCACGGTTCTTCTCTACGCAGCGACCGAGCACTACCCGTACGACGGCGCCCGGTGGGAGGCGGTGGCCGCGCAGGTGGTCAATCCCGAGGCCGACCCCGATCTGTCCGGGCTGCCCAAGGAACTTGCCCCCGTCGTGACGTCGATGTTGGCGCACAAAGCGGATGACCGCCCCTCTTTGGAGGAGGTGACCCGGCAGTGCGCCGATCTCATGCGTCTGCTGGGTACGAGTCCAGCCCGCGCGCGACGCGCGCTGATCCAGGAGACGACGGCGAAGGATCATCCCACGATGGTGCTTCCGCAGCCGGACGCACCGATGCTTGACCGGCTCGACTCGCTGGAGAGGCTGCTGCGCGAAGAGTTGGTGTCCGGGGAGCGGAACATCCCTGTCCCCACCGCCGCCGGTCAGCCCGGTACGGACACTGCGGGCGAGATCAACATCGAGATCTCGCTATCGCCCGAGCCCTTGACCGCGCGGGGTTCCGAACCCGGGAGCGGAAGACCGGCGGAGCCCGTACCGCAGCGAGGCCGTCCCCCCGCTTCCCGCAGGGTTGCCGACGAGCTGCGCGAGCGCTACGCGAGACGACCGGCACTCGCCTGGTCGAAGCGCTGAGCCGCTGCCCTCCTCCGTCCTCCCGCCAACGAGCCGACACAGTACGGAACTCGGGACGTCGGTATGGCCCTGGACACAGCGCACCCGGCTCACCGGACGACCTCGCGGGCTCCCCCACAAGCACACCGGACAGCACGAGTAGACCGTTCACAGAGGAGCACCACGTGACCACGGCGATGCAGCCAGAGGTCCCTGAGCCGGGCGACGCCGATCCGGCACATCCGCCGTACCCGACCGGCGCGAAGCCGGTGTTAGCCCCCGGCGCCCAGGTGCGCATCCGCGACGAGCAGTGGCTCGTGAAGTCCGTCGGGGAGTCCCGCGACGGACTGATGGTCGAGGTCAGCGGGGTTTCCCCGTTCGTCCGTGGCACGGACGCAGTGTTCTACTCCGGCCTCGACCAGATCGACGTACTCGATCCGCGCAAGACCCGGCTCGTGCCTGACGGCACCTCCAAACACGCCAAGGCCCGCCTCTACCTGGAGGCGGTCATCCGCAAGACCGCGCTGCCGCAGACCGAGCACGGCATCGCGCTCGCCGACTCCTTCCTCATGGACCGGCAGGAGCATCAGCTGCGCCCCGCCGAGCTGGCGCTGTCCATGCGCAACCCGCAGCCTCGCCTGCTTATAGCCGACGTCGTCGGTCTGGGTAAGACGCTGGAGATCGGCGTCACGCTCTCGGAACTGATCCGGCGCGGGCGCGGCGAGCGCATTCTCGTGGTCACGCCCGCCCATGTGTTGGAGCAGTTCCAGCGCGAGCTGTGGACCCGCTTCGCCCTGCCGCTGGTGCGCCTGGACTCCACCGGTATCCAGCGCATCCAGCAGGAGATCCCGGCGGGCCGGAACCCGTTCGCCCACTTCAAGCGGGTCATCGTCTCCGTCGACACCCTCAAGTCGGCGACGTACGCCCACCACCTGGAGAAGATCACCTGGGACGCGGTGGTCATCGACGAGTCGCACAACCTCGTGAACAAGGGCACCCGCAACAACCGCCTCGCCCGCCGCCTCGCCGAGCAGACCGACGCACTGATCCTGGCCTCCGCCACTCCGCACAACGGCGACGCGGAGTCCTTCGCCGAGCTGATCGGGATGCTCGATCCGGCGGCGATCGCCGACCCCAAGAACTACAAGGTGGCCGCCCTCGACCACCTCTACGTCCGGCGCACCAAGTCCGACCGCGAGGTGCGCGACGGCCTCAAGGACAAGCCCTGGGCCGAACGGGGCGAGTCCCTGCCGGTGCCGGCTCCGGCGACGCGCAAGGAGGTCGCCGTCCTGGAGAAGCTCGCGAGCGAGTGGACCCCCGGGGAGCCGAACCGTTCGTCGGTGTGTGCCGATCCGCTGGTCGGCTACAACTTCCTGAAGGCGTTCCTCTCCTCCCACGTCGCCCTGCGCAAATCCCTCACCGCCCGCCGCGTCTACCTGGACAACCCCAGGAGCGCCATGGTGAAAGGCAAGGACGGCAAGAAGGCGGACTCTCCCGAGCGCCGCGCCGCGCTGGCGGCTGAAGGTGCCGCACTCGCGGAACTGGAGGCACTGGTCGCGGATTTCACCGATCAGGACTCCGCCAAGCTCGACGCGCTCGTCCGCACATTGAAGGACGACCTCCAGGTCGGCCCGGGCTGCGAGCGCCGCGTCGTGATCTTCTCCGAGCGGGTCCACACCTTGGACTGGCTGGCCCAGCAGGTCCCGGGCCTGCTCGGCTTCAAGAAGAACCCGGCGGCCAAGGCCGACAAGACGCGCCCCTGGCAGGCGTACGGCGGTGTCGTCGAGGTCATGCACGGCGACACCACCAACGACCAGCAGCAGCGGGAGATCATCGACCGCTTCGGTCGGGCCGACGAGCCCGTGCGGCTGCTCTTCACCGGCGACATCGCCTCCGAGGGCGTCAACCTGCACCACCAGTGCCACGATCTCGTTCACTACGACCTCCCCTGGTCCCTCATCCGCATCGAGCAGCGCAATGGGCGCATCGACCGCTACGGGCAGGCGGTGAGCCCCGAGTTCCGTGCGCTCACCCTCACCGCCGAGGTGCCCTGGCGGCGCGACGAGGAGAGCGGCAGGACGCTCACGCTCGACGACCGGCTGGTCGGCGCCCGCCTGCTGCGCCGCGAGGCCCAGGCGCACGAGATCGAGACCGGTGAGGGCAGCGCCGAGGCCGTCACCGGCCTCTACGACGACAAGAAGGAAGAGGACCGCCTCACCCGCGACCTCATCAAGGGCGGCACCGTCGAACGCTCCATCAAGCAGTCCCAGCAGGAGTCCGGCGGAGTCCTCGCCGACCTCCTCGCCGGCGCGAATGCCCGGCTCGCCGACCCGACGGCCGCTCCGGCCACCCTCGGCACGGCCCCGGTGCCCGAGGCGGACGTGCCCCACGTATTCGCCGACACCAAGGCGTACTTCCACGCCGCAATGGACCTCATCTACCCGCAGGCCGAGCGCGAGGCTCTCGACTGGAAGCCCGAAACGGCCCACGGGCGCATCGAGTTCACTCCGCCCGACGACCTGCAGTACCGCTTCCGGGAGCTGCCGAAGTCGTACCTGGAGCAGGAGAAGATCCTTACCACCCCCAAGTACGACGGCACACTGCGCATCACCTTCGACAAGCGCTACGCCGCCGACCGCCTGGACGCCGCCCGCAACGCCAAGCAGGGCAAGGGCGACCAGCCCACTTCCCAGTGGCCCAATGTCTCCTACGTCTCCGACATCCACCCCGTACTCGACTGGGTGACGGACAAGGTCCTCGCCAAGCTCCGGTACGACGAGGCGTTCGTCCTCGCCCACCAGCCCGACGCCGACAAGGCCAATCGGATCGATGCCGCCCTGCCCGAGGCCCTGACCAGCCCCGTCTACCTCCTCCAAGGCATCTACTCCAACGCGGCGGGGAAGCCGACGGTCGTGGAGTGGATGGCCGTCACCGGACTCGCCGAGGCCGCTCCTCGCGTATGGCGCATGGACTCGGCGTTCCTCGCCGCCTGCGGTGTAGGCCCCGGCATGCCCGGCCGCGGCCGGCCCGTCGACCCCGGCCTCCTCCAGGCACTCGTCCCCGCGGCCGTCGACGCGGCCGAGACCCACCTGCGCGAGCGCCGTGCCGACTACGACAAGCAAGTCGACTCCTACCTGGCCCCGTACGAGGACCGGGTACAGGTCTGGGAGCAGGGCGCCCTGATCGCCGTGGGCAATCAGCAGCAACGCCGCAAGCAGGTGTACGACACCGCCGCCCGCCGCCGCGACCTCGTACGCCGCCTGCGGACCGACGGCGACCCGATGCTGCGGGTCCTCTGCGTCCTCGAACCCCTGCACACCACCACCGTGTCCGCCGCGCACGCCGAGGAGTCCGCACGATGAGCTACACCTACGACTCCTTCGCCAACCGCGGCGAGTACCTCTCCGCCCACTACTTCAGCGAGGAGCTGGAGAACACCCTCAAGAAGAGCAAGGCAGGCGACGAGGGTCTGTTCACCCTGTGGACCGGCCGTGAGACCGACCCGCACGACCCGCAGCCCACCCCGCGCGAACTACTCCCCCGGCTCCGCGGTGAGTACCTGTCCACCGTGCGCCCCTTCCTGGCCTCCCGCACCCAGCAGGAAGAACTCGGCAGCACCTACGACGACCCGACGGGTGAGTGGGCCGAGCACCTCACCACCTGGCACGCCACCGTCCTCAAGGCCCTCGGCTACGGCGGTGACCGGCCCGAGCCGCTCACCGTGCACAACGCGGGCAGGGAGTACGAACTCCAGGTCGCCTGGCACGGTGACGGCATCGTCGCTCTCGACTGCGGCTGGACCGCCCGCCTCGACGACGCCCTCGTCCCCGACGGGGCCGGACGGCTCCTGCACCCCCTCAAGACCGCCGACGGCCTCCTCGAAGTCGGCGAGAAGCTGGCCGACTGGCTCTTCCAGAGCGAACTGCACGAGCCCGGCGGCGACGCACCCCGCTTCGTCCTGCTGCTCTGCGGCGGAGTGCTCGTCCTCGCCGACCGAGGCGCCTGGGCCGAAGGCCGCTATCTCGCCGCCAGTCTGGACGCGGCCCTCACCCGCAACGACACCGCGAAGGCCGGCGAACTCGCCCTCCTCGCTGCCCTTTTCTCCCACGACATGCTCGCGCCCCGGCTCGACGGCAAGGGCCGCCGCATCGACGACCTCCTGAAGGCTTCCCGTGACAACGCCGTCGGCGTCAACTCCGATTTGCGCAAGGGGCTCCAGCGCTCCGTCGAGATCATCGCGAACGAGGTGCTCGCCCGGTTACGCAAGGCGGGGGTCGAGCCACGGGAGATCGAGGACCTGAAAAAGGGCCCGTTCGCCAAGCAGCTCACCCGCGAGTCGCTGCGCTACCTCTACCGGATCCTCTTCCTCCTCTACGCCGAGGCCCGCCCCGAGCTGGGCATCCTGCCCGCCGACGACTCCACGTACGAGGCCGGGTACTCGATCGCCCGGCTCCGCGAACTGGTGGCACGCGAGCGAAAGCTGGTCGATGAGGACAGCCGAGGCGGCTTTCACCTGTACACCTCCCTCGACGTCCTCTTCAACAAGATCAACTACGGCCACCGCCCGCACGGCACCGAGGCGGACGACGACAAGCCCGCCGAGGAACGCAGCGAATTGCGCGGCCTGCGCTTCGAGCCGCTGCGCAGCGAGTTGTTCGACCCGAAGGCGATCACCCTCATCGGCCGCCGTGTCCTCGACCCCCGGTGGGACGAGGACGGGGACGAGCCGCCTCGGTGGCTGGACCTGCGACTGCGCAACGAGGCGTTGCACCAGGTGCTGCGTCTGCTGACCATGAAGGAGGCCGGTCAGAAGGGCAGACAGGGCGGCTTCATCTCCTATCGAAACCTGGGCATCAACCAGCTCGGCGCCGTGTACGAGGGGCTGATGTCCTACACCGGCAGAATCGCCAAGGACGAACTGGCCGAGGTCGCCAAGCCCGGTGCGAAGAAGGGCGACAAGCAGTACGGCGACCCCGAGAAGGGGTCCTGGCTCATCCCCGCTGAGCGGCTGAAGAACTACCAGGACAACACGCACGTCGTGTACTCCGCTCAGGACGCCGAACAGTACGGTCTGCGCGGCCCCAAAAAGTACGGCAAGGGCAGGTTCGTCTACCGCCTGGCCGGCCGCGACCGCGAGACCTCCGCCTCGTACTACACCCCTGAGTCCCTCACCAAGGTCACCGTCGAACTGGCGCTCAAGCACCGCCTCGACCAGGAGAAGGACGCGGACGGCAACACGGTTCGGACTCGCGCGAGCGAGCTCCTGCGCTACACGATCTGCGAACCGGCCCTGGGCTCCGGCGCGTTCCTCAACGAGGCGATCAACCAGGTCGCAAAGGAGTACCTGAAGCGCCGCCAGGTTGAACTGGGCATCCACCTGGACACGTCGAAGATGCTCCAAGCGGAACAGAAGGTGAAGGCGTACATCGCCCTCCACAACGCGTACGGGATCGACCTGAACCCGATGGGTGTGGAGCTGGCGGAGGTGTCGCTGTGGCTCAACACCATGTACCCCGGGATGCGCGCGCCGTGGTTCGGCCTGCATCTGCGGCGCGGCAACTCCCTCATCGGGGCCAGACGGTGGGTGTACGAGGCCGAGCGGATCATGAAGGAGCGGACCCTCGGCGCGCAGACGCCGACCAAGCTGCCGTTCCGGGCGCCGGAGGGCGATACGGAGCAGTCGCTGCCGGACGGGGCCGTGCACCAGTTCCTGCTGCCCACGCCCGGTTGGGGTGCGGTCGCGGGGGCGAGCGGGGATGCGAAGAAGTTGGTCGAGCAGCTCGCCGAGGCGCAGGTCGAGCAGCTGAGGGCGTGGAAGAAGGGTGTGCAGACCAAGCCCAAGACGACGGGCGGCAAGAGCAGCCAGCTCGCCCGGTTGCAGGCTGCGGCTTGCCGGGTGGAGTTCTTGTGGAAGCTCGTCGCCAAGCGCATGGAGCTGAGCGAGCGCGAGATCGCCCGCACCATCCATGTGTGGGGCGCCGATCGTGAGGAGGACGCGGAGGAGTTCGCCTTCCTCCGCCATGACAAGCAGAACGCGGACCAGAGCCTGCCACTGAGCAAGGAGCAGGTCTTCACAGACCTCTTCGCGGCCGAGGGCTCCCCTTACTGGCGGCTCAAGCAGGTCATGGACGCGTGGTGTGCGCTGTGGTTCTGGCCGCTGGAGAAGGTGGGACTGCTGGACGGGTCGGACGCGGAGTACGACACGGATCCGGTGGTGACGGCACAGGTGGGTGTTGACCTGGATGCGTTGCTGTCGTCGGTGGCCGGGCAGCCTGTTGAGGTCGAGCAGCCGCCTGTGCCCGAGCCCACGCCCGCGCCTCAATTCGTGGAGAACGGGCTGCTGTTCGCGCTGGACGGTGACCCGATGTCCTTGGGCGAGTCCAGGGACGACGGCGGGCTCGTGGAGAAGCGGGAGGTCAAGAAATCGCGTACGCCCTCCGCGCCCAAGAAGCCCGGCGGGCCGGTGCGTCGCCGGGACGTCATTCCGCTCGCGGACATGGACGACTGGATCGCCTTTCTGGAATCCATGGTGGGTACGGCGTCGATCCCGGAGGACACCTTTGCCACGACGGTCGACTCTCTGGAAGAGCTGAAGGCTCTTGAAGATCTGCTCCAGGCCGAGATGGGCATGGACGATGCTCGTAAGGCGGTGGAGACTCGGTATCCGTGGATGCGGGTGGTTCGCGATATCGCCGAGGCACAGGGGTTCCTGCATTGGGAGTTGGACTTTGCGGGGGTGTTCGCCGGTGCAGCGGGGGGCTTCGACCTTCAGGTGGGTAATCCGCCGTGGGTGCGGCCGGAGTGGAAGGAGAACCCGGTCCTCGCAGAGTACGAGCCGTGGTTCATGCTCACCGAGAAGCCGAAGGCGGAGGAGAAGAACCGGCGGCGGGATGTCGAACTCGCGCGCGAGGAAGTACAGGAGTATCTGCTCGGCGAGGTGACGAATACGGTCACAATGGCGAGCTACCTCTCAGCGGCGCCCATCTACCCGCTGATTTCAGGTAGCCAGCCGGATCTGTATCGGGCATTCATGTGTGAGGTGTGGGACCACGCAGGCAACGGCGGGGCCGCCGGGATGGTGCACCCGGACACTCACTTCGCGGGGGACAAGGAGGCCGCGCTGCGGGCAGCGGCGTACCGGCGGCTGCGCGTGCACGGTGACTTCGTGAACGCGGGCAACCGGTTCTTCCCGCCGCCGGTGGGACGGTCGAGCCACTTCGGCGTGCACATCTACGGGGCCGAAGGAGAGATATCCTTCGACTCGTTGTCGTGGCTCTTCACCGTCGACTCGCTCCGGTTGTCGGCCTCTGCCGAGGACGCGGGCGCGGATCCCGGCGTCAAGTACGACGGTGACTGGGACGAGCGCCCTCACCCGAAGCGTGTCGTCCGCGTGACTGCCAACACCCTCAAGCGGTGGCGTCGGCTGGCAGGCGATGAAGGGCCTCTGGAGCACACGCGTCTACTCACGCCGGTCAGCACGGCCGAGGACCCGGCGATCGACGCATTGGGGACCTATACCTTGCGTCTCGGCGCGCTGGATCCGGATATCGCTCCCGGGTACCACGAAAGCGGCGCCAAGAAGGCGAATTTCGGCCCGAAGAAGGACCAGCGGCTCATCGACTACAACACCGGTATCGACGGCGAGAGCGACTACCACGCGAAGACGTGGAGCGATGTCATCCTCAAGGGACCGCAGATCGGCGTTGCCAATCCGATGTTCAAGCAGCCCAGCCAGGGCGGCGGCGAGGTCCGCGGCCTCGACCCGAGGACGCTCGCGAACGACGCGGTGCCGGAGTCGGAGTACCGGTGTGTGGCTCCGCCCGATGTTTTCCTCGACGAGCAGGACAAGTGGCCCGACTGGGAGAGGTACGAGGCGCTGATCGCGTCGCGGGAGGAGCGGGTGCAGGCCCGGTTCAGGATCGCGGAAACGCGCAAGGTGGAACCGGAGAAGGTCGGGGACGAGCAGGTTGAGAAGTTCCTGCTTGCCAAGGCCAGCAGGCCTTTCAGCGAGCAATTTCGATGGGCGTGGCGGAACCAGATCGCTCCCGACACCGAACGTGCCCTGTACGTAGTGTTGTTGCCTCGCAAGGCGACGCATGTAGGGGGAATCCGTAGCGCCTCCGTTGCCTCAATGCGGCACTCAGCGTTGGTGGGTGGATTTTGGGCGGGACTTCCGATCGACTACTTCTTGCGAACACTTGCTTGGACTCATCTGCATGAAAGCCCGGCCAAGCTTCTACCTGTCCCCCATAACGACCACCCCCTCTCCCCCGCCCTACTCCTCCGCACCCTCCGCCTCAACGCCCTCACCACCGCCTACGCCGACCTCTGGGCGCATCTCTACGACCCCAAGTGGCCCGGCTACGAACCCTGGGCAATCACATGGCCCCACCTCAAGACCAAACTGCACAACATCACCCCCACCTGGCAACGCGACACCCCCCTCCGCACCGAGTACGCCCGCCGCGCCGCCCTCGTCGAGATCGATGCGCTCGTCGCCGTATGGCTCGGCATCGACGCGGACACCCTCATCGCCATGTACCGGGCCCGTTTCCCGATCATGGAGGACTTCGACCGGGTGACCTGGTTCGACGCCGAGGAGCGGAAGATCGCCGGGGACCGGTACACGTACGGCTTCGACCAGACCAAGGACCACTGGATCCAGTTCGAGGCCTACCAGAAGGACCCCGAGACCGCCCCCGTCCCCGACGGCTACACCGCCCCCTTCTACAAGGCCAACCGAGAACGCGAAATGCGCGAGGCCCACGCCTACTTCCACAAGCGCCTCGATGAAGCCGTGAGCAAGGGTCTCTGGGACCCGGAGAAGATGGAGGCCCCGTCCCCGTGAGGCCGACCCTCGAAGCGCAGGGACTCAAGGAGAGCCTGCTCCAGTACCTGTCCACGACGTACGGTCTGGCAGACGAGGGGGCCCGAAAGGCCCTGCACGCCTTCCTCGGGAACGAGACGACGGGCATGTTCCGCGGACCGTACCTGCGCCTGCGCACCCCCTTCACCCCGGCCGACGACCGCTGGCAACAACACCTGGACTGGGTACGAACGGACGGCTGGACGCCGTACGCGCACCAAGCCCGCGCCTTCGCCCGGCTGACCTCCAAGGGCGGGCACTCACCCGAGCCCACCCTCGTCACCACAGGCACCGGCTCCGGCAAGACCGAGTCGTTCCTCTACCCCGTACTCGATCACTGCGCCCGCGAGCGCGCGGCCGGGAACAACGGGGTCAAGGCGGTCTTCCTCTACCCGATGAACGCCCTGGCCACCGACCAGGCGGCCCGGATCAACCAACTGCTCACCGATTACGACAAGCTGAGCGGCGTACGCGCAGGCCTGTACATCGGGGAGAAGGCGGCGACGCACTACGACCGGGTCTACACCCGCCGCCAGGACATGCAGCTGTCCCCGCCGGACATCCTGATCACCAACTACAAGATGCTCGACCTGCTTCTGCAGCGGGCTGCCGACGCGCCGATGTGGGACGGCAGCGACATCCGATACGTCGTCGTCGACGAGTTCCACACCTACGACGGCGCGCAGGGCACCGACGTGGCCATGCTGCTGCGCCGCCTCGCCATCGCCGTCGACGCCAACCGGCCCGGCAAGCCGCTTGGCACGATCACCCCCGTCGCCACCTCCGCGACCCTCGCCTCCGGTACCGATGAGGACGGGGTTCGCCAACTCCTTTCCGTGGCCACCAACGTCTTCGGCGCCGAGTTCACCGAGGACGCGATCGTCGGCGAAGACCGCCTGACGGTCGACGAGTTCATCCTCGGCAATGACGAGTCGATCCCGGACGCGAGGTTCCTCCCCGGCCAGGCCACTCCCCCCGAGACACTGACCGCCTTACCCGACCCGGCCGCCGGTCCCTCGGCGCTCGCGGACCTCGCCGAGGCCGTCACCGGAAGCCGCACCACCGATCCGGTCGCCCTCGGTGCCGCGCTCAAGCGCAACCGGCTCACGTACGCGGTCCTGAACGCCTTCGACGGCACGGTGCGCACATACGACGAAGTGCTCGACGTGATGCGTCGCAGCGGGGCGAGGAGCTGGGACGAGGCGATCACGACGCGGCCGCAGATCGCCGCGGTGGCGCTCGCCCGCTTCGTCGCCCTGCTGGCCGTAGCACGTGCCCCCGAGGCGCCGGCCGGGATCAGTCGCCCGCTCGTCCAGATCGAGGTGCACCAGTGGGCGCGGTCCGTGACGCGCATGCTGCGTGGCGTACTGCCTTGGCCGAAGGCGGAGTTCGCGTGGGACACGACCGGGGCGCAGTGCCAGTCGCGCGCAACACCGAACACCACCACCTCACGCGACACCAAGATCTTCCTTCCCGCGGTGTACTGCCGTGAGTGCGGGCGCTCCGGCTGGTCGGTCCTCGCCCCCGAGTCGGACCTGGAGGAGTTGAGCTTCGAGCCCCACAAGATCCGTCGGGCCACCGTGACCGCCGACAAGGCCAAGGTGCGCACCCTGGTGGCGGCCACCGACAACGAGGCCCGCGAGGGCAATGGCCGCACCACCATGGACCGCGCCACGCAGAAGTCGCTGACCACCGGCGGCGCGGGCGTGCTCATGATGCTCGACGGTCTCTCCCGTCGCCTGCGCCTGCCAGACCCTCAGAGCGACTACGACAACGAGGGCGACCCTCAGCCGGCGGGGCCGGATTCGGTCTTCGTCCTCGTCCAGCTCGGCGACACCGCGGAGCGGGCCGCCAAGGACGACTGGTGCCCGGCCTGCGGTACGCACAACGCGATCCGCTTCGTCGGTACGGGCGCCGCCGCGCTCGCCGCCGCCTCCATCACCCAGCTCTTCACCGGCGGGGAGATGGACAAGGAGCAGCGTGAGACGAAGACGCTGATGTTCAACGACTCGGTGCAGGATGCCGCCCACCGGGCCGGGTTCGTCGCCTCCCGCTCGTACACCTTCTCCCTGCGGGCGCTGTTCACCAAGCACCTGAGCGAGCAGCGGCCCAGTGCGCTCAACGACCTCGTCGCCGACGTCGTCGCGGCCACCACCGACCGTGAGACGCTGGCCGCCGTCGTCCCGCCGGACCTGCACGACGACACGGGCGTGGCGCGTCTGCTGTCGGGCACGGGGCGGGGCGGGGACAGGAAGACGTGGGACCTGATCGGTGAACGGTTCGCGTTCGAGGCGGTCATGGAGTTCGGCCACCGCTCACGCAACGGCCGTACCCTCGAACTGACCCGTACCGCGGCCGCCTGGGTGGACATCCCCGACATACGGGTGGCCGTGGCAATCGCACGTGCCGCCCACGAGGAGTCCGCCGATCGCGGGCTGGCGCTCACCGCACACGACGACGGACGCTATCTGGCGTTCTTGCGCGGGCTGTTGGAGCGGCTGCGTACGCGGGGCGCGGTCGGGCACCGGTGGCAGGAGAAATTCCTCGACGAGGCGGGCACCAGCCGTTACTTCATCTGGGGTGGCCGCCCGCGCGGCATGAAGGCTTTCCCGAAGGGCGTCTCCGCACCGACGTTCCTGCTCGCGCGTCCCAAGCAGGGCAGCGAGTTCGACTTCGCCGCCGGGCGTCTGTCCTGGTACCAGACCTGGGCGCAACGCTGCCTCGACATGACCCGCGAGCAGGCCGACGAGTTCTGGGTGCGGCTGCTGCCCCGGCTCACGGACGCCGGTCTGCTCTCGGCCCGCACCCCGGGCGACACGGCCGCCCGGCTCTACGGTCTCCAACCGGGCGCCGTTCAGCTTCAGTTGCTGACTGACGGCCACGTCAATGAGTCCTATGTGCGCTGCCCGAAGTGCTTCTGGGAGCAGACCGTCCACCCCTCACTACTGGCTCAGTATCACGGGCAGCCCTGCCAGGCGTACCGCTGCACGACCGGACGGCTGATCGCGGGTGACCGATGGCTGGAGACCGTGGACCGGCACGACCGGGACCGCGACTACCGCGACGACTACTACCGCAGCCTGTACCGGCGAGCCGGCACCTACCAGATCATCACCGCCGAGCACACCGGTCTGCTCTCGCGCGGCAAGCGCGAACGCGTCGAGGACGCCTTCCGCAGCGGCAAGGGGTTCAACGACCCCAATGTGCTGTCCTGCACGCCCACGCTGGAGATGGGCATCGACATCGGCGAGCTGTCCGCCGTCGTCCTCGGTGCCCTGCCACGCCGGCCCGCCAACTATGCGCAGCAGGCGGGGCGGGCCGGGCGCCGTACCGGCAACGCCTTCCTGCTGACCATCCCCGACCGCTCCCGCCGTGACCTGTACTTCCTCGACCGGCCACGGGACATGATCGACGGGCGGATCGTGCCGCCGGGCTCGTATCTGTCAGCCATCGAGATTCTGCGGCGCCAGTACACCGCGCACCTCCTCGACCTCGCGGCGCGCGGCCGGCTGCTGCGCGAGGACGGCAAGCCGCTGGCTGCCGTGTCGCGCAGGGTCGACGAGCTCTTCGGCCCCTCCGGCTACCTCGCCGACCTCACCGACGCCGCCCTCGCCCACGGCGAGGAACTCGTCGCGGGCTTCCTCGCACTCTTCCCCACCGGCGTGAGCGACGCCGCCCGGGATGAGCTGACGAAGTACGCGGTCCGCGGCATCCGCAGCGCCATCGAGAAGGCCGAGCGAGAGTGGGAGCGGGAGAACCAGAAGCTGCGCACCCGTATCCGTACGATCCGCTCCGCGATCGACGAACTCAAGGAAGGCGACGACGAACAGGCCCGTACGAAGGCAGAGTTGGAGGCCGAACTGCGCGCCGTCTCGAAGCAGGGCGCCACGCGCCGGCGCCAGCCCGCCCAGACCGTGCTGTGCGACCTCGGCCTGCTGCCCAACTACGCCCTCATCGACGCCGCGACCACCCTCGACGCCACCGTCTTCTGGCCGGAGGGCACCACGCCCGAGGGGCGGGTCCGTTACACCTCGAAGTCGTTCTCCTACGGGCGGCCACGCGGCTTCGCCTTGTCCGAGCTCGCCCCCGGCAACACCTTCTACGCCGAGGGCTACAAGCACCGGATCACCGGCATCGACATCGTCACCGGCCGGGACCAGGACTGGCGCCAATGGCGCTTCTGCCCCTCGTGCGGTTACGTCCGCACCGAGAACGCCGAGACGGACGTCACGCCCTGCCCTCGGTGCGGGGATGCGGGGATCGCCGACTCCGGCAGTCTGTGGCAGATCGTCCAGCCCAGTGTCGTCACGGCCCGTGACAAGCGGGAGGATGCCAGGATCGGCGACGAGAGCGACGACCGCGACCGGCGCTTCTACACGGTCATCGACATGGTCGACATCGACCCCAAGGACTTCGCGGTGGGCAAGTCCTGGCGGCACACCAAGGAGATCTTCGGCGTCGACTACACCCGCCGCGCCGTCATCCGCCGCGTCAACGCCGGGCCACTGAGCATCGGTGCCCAGGACAACGATCAGCTCGCAGGGAAGCCTGTGCGCATCGCCCCTTTCCACGTGTGCACCGCGTGCGGAGCCGCGAGCGCCGACGGCCGGCCCGTCTTCGACGACGACCAGGACGCCGTCGACAACTCGGCCAACCGCCAGCGCGAACTCAAGCACCACACCCCCTGGTGCCCACTACGGCGCGGCAAGAAGGGTGTGGATCAGGAACCGGTCCTGCTCGCCCACGAATTGGAGACCGAAGCACTGCGGGTCCTGCTGCCCGCCGCGACCGTCCTCGTCGAGGAGAAGGTCCACTCCTTCCAGGCGGCCCTGCGCCTGGGCGTGGACGGCGCCTTCGGCGGCGACCCACAGCACCTCGCCACCACCCTCGCCACCATGCCGGACCGCGACACCGCGGAGAGACGGCATTTCCTGGTCCTGTACGACCGCCTCCCGCACGGCACCGGCTACCTCGACCGCCTGACCGACCCCCTGAACTTCCGGCAGGTGCTGGAGGGTGCACGCCGGCTGCTCGTGGAGTGCCCTTGCAACGGGGAGGGCCGACATGCCTGCTACCGCTGTCTGTACCTGTACGCCGACGAACAGCACATCGAGCGCGTCTCCCGCCAGGCCGCCCTGGAGATCCTCGACGAACTCCTGGGTACCGACACCGACGCCTGGGACACCAAGGCGGTCGGTAACACTGACCAGATCGGTCTTGACGGACAGGTCGAGTCCGACCTGGAGGCACGCTTCCTCAAGGCCCTGCGCGGGTGGGCCGGACAGCGCGCCGACGCCGTGCTGGAAGAGAGCGGTGACAACAGCGCCTATCTGCGGCTCGACGAGGTCGGCACCGTGCACGGCTGGCGTCTGACCGCTCAGCGCAACGAGGGTTTCACCCGTACCGACTTCACCTTCGAGCGCATCGACGGCCCCAAGCGGAAGATCACCGTCTACCTCGACGGACACCGCTTCCACGCCACCCGGCGTCACAACCGGCTCGCCGGTGACTCCGACAAGCGCAACCGGCTCCGGGCCGAGGGCCGCGTCGTCTTCCAGCTCACCTGGGACGACCTCGACGCCTTCGAGCGGCAGACGAACACGGCGGAGTCCTCCGCGGGGCGGGAGGCAGCCGAAGCGGTGTGGCCGCCGTATCCGCGCAGCGCCCAGGACGTCGCCAAGCGGCTCTACGCCGAACGCGGTAGCGACGACCTCACCGACACCGCCTTCACCGACCCCATGACCATGCTCCTCGCCTACCTGCGCAGTCCGGACGACGCGGCCTGGGGACGACGGGCATCGGCGGTGGTCGGCGGGCTCCTCGGAACCGGCAAGGAGATCCTCGTCGGCAACGGCGCCCCCGAGCAGACCCGCCAGACGCTCGACCGTCTCCTCGACGCCTGGGGCCGCACCGACGGCATGGACACGGCGCCCGTCCAGGGCACTGGCACGCTCAACCTGTTCCAGACGTGCGACGAGTCCCATCTGCCCGTCGCCTTCCTCGTCGACGGGGCCACCGGCCGCTGGTCCGCCCTGGCCTGCCTCGACGACACCGCACCCGACCAGCTCGGCACACCCGAACACAAGGCGCGCTGGCGCTCCTGGCTCCAGTGGTCCAACATTCTTCAGTTCCTCGCCGGCGACGACGGCGACGGTGTCCAACTGACGACCACCACCGCGGGCCGCTTCGACACCGCGATCCTCAAGGCCTTCGGCGGCCTCGGCGAACTCGAATCCCTCGTCGTGCGGTACGGCACCGGCGTACCCGCGACGCAATCCGAGCCCGCGGAGGCATCTCACGACACTCCTCTCGAAGCGGCGGTCCGGGATCTGCTGTGGGACCGGGAGATCCTCGAATACCTCGACGAGGACGAACCCGACGCCCCCCTCACCCGCCTCGCCCACATCCTGGCCGACGGCGGCAAGAAGGCCCCCGCCTACGGATACGAGCTCGGCGAACGCGGCTGGCTCGCCGACTTCGCCTGGGACCACGGCGAACAGCGGATCGCCGTCATGGCCGAACCGTACGACCAGGCGAACGAGGAGAGCGACAAGACCTGGAGTGCCTACCGCGACGCCGGGTTCACCATCCGCTCGGCCGACGACTGGCTCACCGGCCTCGACGCTCTGCTGACCACGCTCCCCGACGCGACCGCCCGCCCCGACTCCGAAGAACAGAGTGCCGCACGATGACTGCACGCCTGAGCCTCTATCAGAAGGCCGAGAACGAGCTCTACAAGATGGACTCGTCGGTCAAGACGAAGTTCTACGACTTCTGCCACCAGTTCCGTCTCGACCCGTATCACCCCAGCCTCGACCTCAAGCCTCTCAAGGGCGACGGCCGGATCTTCCGCGCCAAGATCGACCGTTCGTACCGGGCGCTCCTCGCCCGGGCGGGTGTCGGTGCCGATGGCATCCAGCAGTGGCTGATCGTCGCCGTCCGCCACCGCAAGGACGTCTACGACCAGCTCAGCGTCGCCGTCAACCGGGTGACCGGCGAGATCGAGTTCGTCGACCTCGGCGTCGTCGGACAGAGTGTCCTTCAGCGCGCGGGACTCCAGCTCACTCCGGCCACGGACGATCACGACGCACCGGCCCCGGACGAGCAGGCCGTACCGGCCGAGCCCACGCCCGCGCCCGTCGTGACGGAGCAACCGGCCGCCCTCACCGAACCATTCCTCACCGGCTGCGCCCCCGAGGACCTGCGCCGTCTCGGTGTCGCCGATGCCCTGATCGACGTCGTCCTCACGGTCACGACCGAAGAGGAACTCGACCAGCTCATCGTCGGCGCCCCGCGGCTGACCGCCGAGGTCCTCACCGGCCTCGGCTCCGGCATGTCCGTCGACGAGGTCGAGCGTGAGATCACCCAGCCCGCCTCTGCCGAACTCGAACCGGGCTTCGAGAACGACATGGCGGCGGCCCTCACACGCACCACGGTCACCACAGTCGACGACGACATCCGCAACGTCCTGGCCGAGGGCGACTTCCGCGCCTGGAAGGTCTACCTCCACCCCACCCAGCGCAAGACCGTCGAACGGAACTACAGCGGCCCCGCCCGGGTCAGCGGCGGCCCCGGCACCGGCAAGACCATCGTCGCCCTGCACCGCGTCGCCCGCCTCGCCGCCGCCCTACCGCCCGGTCACGGCAAGCCGATCCTGCTGACGACGTACACCAAGAACCTCACCGCCGATCTGCGCTCCCGGCTCACGTCGCTCATGGATCCGGCGCTGCTCGGCCGCATAGACATCAAGCACATCGACCAGCTCGCCCAGAACGTCCTGAACGAGAACACCGCGCCCGGCGCGCAGCGCGGCCTGATCACCGACGACCGGGCACTGGACGTGTTGCGCGAGGTCCTCTTCGAGCACGACGAGCAGCGCTGGGAGGCCGAGTTCCTCTTCGACGAATGGGAGCAGATCGTCCTCGGACAGTCCCTCGCCACCCGCCAGGGCTACTTCAAGGCCCGCCGTGCCGGTATGGGCCGTGCCCTCAACCGCCCCGAACGCGCCGCCGTCTGGAAGCTGCTCGACCAGTTCACCCTGCGCCTGGGGGGCATGGGCCGTGAGACCTGGGCGCAGGCCGCCGAACGCGCGGCGCGCTACGAGATGGAGCGCGCGCGCAAGATCCATCATCGGGCCGAACACAAGGCCGAGATCGGCGGCGGCGACCTGGCCCACCTCGACGACAACAGCTCCGCGATGCGCTACCTGCACCACCGCTACCGCCATATCGTCGTCGACGAGGCCCAGGACCTCAGCCCCGCCCACTGGAAGATGCTGCGCGCCATGGTCGCGTCCGGCCCGGACGACCTTTTCATCGCCAGTGACACCCACCAGCGGATCTACGACCGGCAGGTCACCCTCTCCACTGTCGGCGTCAACATCCGCGGGAGGTCCTCGAAGCTGACGCTCAGCTATCGCACGACGCAGGAAATCCTCGACCAGGCCGCCAGGGTCGTCCACGGGGCCACCTATGACGACCTCGACGACGGCACCGACACCCTCGACGGCTACCACTCCCTGCTGCATGGCCCGGCGCCGGAGTACGTCGCCTGTGCCGACTGGACCGACGAGATCACTCAGCTCGCCGAGGCCCTCAAGCAGTGGCGCGAGGACATCGCCCAGCCCGCCGAGGACGGCACCGTACGCGACCCGAGCGGGACCATGGCCGTCTGCGTCGCGGACGGCGAGATGGCCGGCCGTGTCGCCACCGACCTGGAGATGAAACACGGCATCACCACGGCGACCCTCACCAAGGACGGCCCGCAGGGGGGCGGAGAGGTCCACATCGGCACGATGCACCGTTTCAAGGGCCTCGAATACCAGAAGCTTGCGGTCGTCGGCGCGAGCGACGGCGTCCTTCCCCGCACCGGCCTCATCGAAAAGTACGCGACGACCGACCCCAAGCGCTACGAACGTGAACTCAAGAAGAGCCGCAATCAGCTCTTTGTCGCCGCGACGCGAGCCCGCGACGCGCTGCGAATTTCCTGGCACGGCAGACCCAGCCCATTCCTGCCCCTGTAGGCCGGATCGATTCGCCGGAGAAGGGGGTCGCAGAGCACACCGGATCTCATGCCACCGGGCACGTGACGTGGTGGAGCGGTGGGAGCAGGGCGAGGGCAGGCCGCTCGATCCCACCTCCGACACCGCCCGTACGGCCGCCGTGCACCCCCGCCGCGCCTACGACTTTCGACGCCTGCCGCCTGCCGCCTGCCGCCTGCCGCCTGCCGCCTGCCGCCTGCCGCAAGAGGCTCACGGCAATGAGCGTCACGCAGTATGACCACATGGCGAGGGCCACGCCGCCCGAGCGCCTCGACGTAGGCGAGCGTCAAGAACATGACGAGAGTGCGGCCACGGCTTGCGCCACCGTCGTCGAGCCCCGACGAATCCGCAGGTCAGGCGCGTACGGCCGACCAGCCCCGCGTTTCAGCTGTTGTACGGACGGAAACAGGTGGAGCGCACCAGGCCCACCACAAAACCGCAGGTCAAGAGCCCTTGGCCGCCCGCTCCAGAATCACCACACACTCCACATGATGCGTCACCGGAAACAAATCAAACGCCCGCATCCGCCGCGGCACATACCCCGCCTCGCGGAAGTACTTCAGGTCGCGGGCGAGGGCAGCCGGGTCGCAGGCGACGTAGGCGATGCGGCGGGGGGTGAGGGAGGCGAGGTGGGTGACGGTTTTGTGGCCGGCGCCGGCGCGGGGTGGGTCCAGGACGACGAGGTCGACGTCGGTGATGCCGGTGCGAGGGAGGACCGACTCGACCTTGCCGTGTTCGATGCGGACGCGGTCCAGGTCGGCGAGGTTGTGGCGGGCGTCTTCCACCGCGCGCTTGCCGGACTCGATGCCGAGGACGGCGCCCTTGTCGCCGACGCGTTCGGCGAGGGCACCGGCGAACAGGCCGACGCCGCAGTAGAGATCGAGGGCCATATCGCCCTTCTTCGGCATCAGGCCCTGCATGACGGCCTCGACGAGGAGGTCGGCGGCCTTCGGGTGGACCTGCCAGAAGCCGCCGTGGCCGACCCGCCAGGTGCGGTCGGCGGCGCGTTCGCGGACGAAGGGGCGGCCGTGGACGCGGTGGATCTGTTCGTCCTTCTCGCCGATGCGCAGGACGGAGACGGGCTTGTCGAGCTCGACGATCGGGAGGCGGCCGCCGGGCTTGGGCGTGAGGATGACCTGGCGGTCGTGCGAGCCGGTGGCGGCGATCGCCTCGATGGTGGCGATGGTGGGCCAGTCGCGCTGCTCGATGCCCAGTTCGCTGACGCCGGGGGCCGCGATCATGCAGTGGGTGACGGGCTCGACGTCGTGGGAGCGGTGCTTGCGCAGGCCCACCCGGCCGTCGGCGTCGACGGCGTACTGGACGCGGGTGCGCCAGGCCGGGACCTCGCCCTTGGCGACCTTGTCGCCGGGGGCGGGTTCGACCGTGCCGTCCCAGTGGGCGTCCTCGGGCGTCAGACCGGCCAGCCGCTGGAGCTGTTCGGCGATGACCTGGCCCTTGAGCCGGCGCTGGGCACCGGGCGCGGCGTGCTGCCAGTCGCAGCCGCCGCATTTGCCGGGGCCGGAGAAGGGGCAGGGCGCCTCGACCCGGTCCTTGG
This sequence comes from Streptomyces natalensis ATCC 27448, assembly GCF_000935125.1. Lineage (GTDB taxonomy): Bacteria > Actinomycetota > Actinomycetes > Streptomycetales > Streptomycetaceae > Streptomyces > Streptomyces natalensis. The sequence goes on from NZ_JRKI01000056.1 coordinate 41,533, forward strand.
AGGCGGACAGGATCTCCACCGCGTCGGCGCGCAGGAAGCGGGCGCCCTCCTCGCCATGGGTGACGCGGGCGACGACGCGCTCCCCGGGGAGGGTGTGCCGTACGAAGAGGACCTGGCCCTCGGACGTACGGGCGATGCAGTGGCCGCCGTGGGCGACCGGGCCGACCTCGACCTCGTACTCCTCGCCGACCAGCGACGTCTTCGGTTCTGTCTGCATGGCGGGAGGGCTCCAAAAGGTGGCGGCGAGGAGGCGGGCGGCGAGAAGGCTGCGGGCACGGCGGCGGACGCGCGGGACCGGCCGGCCCGGCCTCCGGGGCGGAGGCCAGCCGTCAAGTCTACGTCCCGCAGGGCGGTGCCCGCGCCCCGTGCGAGCCGTGCCTACTCCTCGACGGCCGCCGCCTTCTCCTTCTCCTTCTTGCGCTCCTTCTTCGGCTGCGCCGTGACCGGTCCGCGCCGTACCGCACCGGGGGCGTTCCAGTCGGCGCGCTTGCGGGCGCGCCGGCGGGCGGCCTCGGAGGAGTCCAGCTGCCAGGGGACGGAGGTGACCATCACGCCGGCGGTGAACAGGAGGCGGCCCTTGAGGCGCAGGGCGCTCTGGTTGTGCAGGAGGTGCTCGTACCAGTGGCCGACGACGTATTCGGGGATGAAGACGGAGACGACATCGCGCGGGCTCTCCCGGCGCAGCGATTTGACGTGGTCGATGAACGGGCGGGTGATCTCGCGGTAGGGGGAGGCGAGGACCTTGAGGGGGACCTCGATGCCGCGGCGGTCCCATTCCTCGCGCAGCGCCTTGGTGTCGGCCTGGTCGACGTCGACGCTGACCGCTTCGAGGGTGTCCGAGCGCATCAGCTTGGCGTAGTTCAGGGCGCGCAGGGTGGGCTTGTGGAGCTTGGAGACCAGGACGATGGAGTGCACGCGGGAGGGGGCCACCACGTCGTCGTCGGGGCTGTCGTCGGGCGCGATCTCCTCGGCGACGCTGTCGTAGTGGCGGCGTATCGCGCTCATGGTGACGAAGAAGACGCCCATGCCGAGAACGGCCACCCAGGCGCCGTGGGTGAACTTGGTCAGCAGGACGACGACAAGCACCAGGCCGGTGAGGCTGGCACCGAAGGCGTTGATGGCGCGCGAGCGCTGCATGCGGCGGCGGGCGGCCGGGTCCTGCTCGGTCCGCAGATGGCGGTTCCAGTGGCGGACCATGCCGACCTGGCTGAGCGTGAAGGAGACGAAGACGCCGACGATGTAGAGCTGGATCAGGCGGGTGGAGTCCGCGCCGTAGAGGTAGGTCAGGACGGCGGCGGCGCCGGCCAGTACGACGATGCCGTTGGAGAACGCCAGGCGGTCGCCTCGGGTGTGCAGCTGGCGCGGCAGATAGCGGTCCTGGGCGAGGATCGAGCCGAGCAGCGGGAAGCCGTTGTAGGCGGTGTTCGCGGCGAGGAAGAGGACCAGGGCGGTGGCGGCGGCCAGGACGACGAAGAGGAACGAGCCGTTGCCGAACACCGCCTCGGCGACCTGGGAGATGACCGGGTTCTGGGTGTAGCCCGGGCCGAGCGGCTTGCCGTGGTCCAGGAGGTCCTTGGCCGGGGTCTCCGCCATCTTGACGTGGGTCGTCATGGCCAGCGCGATGATGCCGCAGAACATGGTGACCGCGAAGCCGCCCATCAGGGCCAGCGTGGTGGCGGCGTTCTTCGACTTCGGCTTGCGGAAGGCGGGCACGCCGTTGGAGATCGCCTCGACGCCGGTGAGCGCCGCGCAGCCGGAGGAGAAGGCGCGCAGGAGGAGGAAGAGCAGGGCGAAGCCGGCCAGGCCGCCCTGTTCGGCGTGGATCGTGAAGTCGGCGGTGGGGGCCTTCATGGTGTCGCCCATGACCAGACCGCGGAACGCACCCCAGGCGATCATGATGAAGACGCCGGCGACGAAGACATAGGTCGGGATCGCGAAGAGCTTGCCCGATTCCTTGACCCCGCGCAGGTTCATCAGGGTCAGCAGCACGATGACGGCGACCGCGCAGAGGGTCTTGTGCTCGACGACGAAGGGGATCGCGGAGCCCAGGTTCTCGATGCCGGAGGCGATGGAGACCGCGACGGTCAGCACATAGTCGACCAGCAGGGCGCTGGCGACGGTCAGGCCGGCCTTGGGTCCGAGGTTGGTGGTGGCCACCTCGTAGTCGCCGCCGCCGCTCGGATAGGCGTGCACATTCTGCCGGTACGACGCCACCACGGTGAACATCAGCACCACGACCGCGACGGCGATCCACGGGCTGAAGCTGTACGCGCTCGCACCTGCGATGGACAGGACGAGCAGCACCTCGCCCGGCGCGTACGCCACGGAGGAGAGCGGGTCGGAGGCGAAGACGGGGAGTGCGATGCGCTTGGGGAGCAGGGTCTCGCCGAGCTTGTCGCTGCGCAGTGCGCGCCCGATCAGGATCCGTTTGGGCACGTCGGTCAGTTTGGACACGGAGAGGATGTTAAGGGTTCGTCAAGATCCCTGCCCAGTGGTCACCGCCCCGGGCGACAACCGGCGGGTGGCCGCGGCTCGTGTGACCTGCGCGGCGTCTGCGGTCGGCGCGGTATCTCCACACGATCCACACGCGGTCGTCACACCTCGACTGCATACGGCATGGGGCGGCAGAGGTGTGTGGTACGTCTCACGGTTGCCGGGTCCGGTCGGCCCCGTCCCCGGCACCGGCCGCTGCGCGCGGGCGGCGGGCCAGGAGATCGCCCAGGCCCTGGCGGGTGGCGGCGAGCAGTACCCGGTCCTGGGGGCGCAGGACGTAGCCGTCGCCCAGTTCGTGGACCAGGAGCGCGGGCGCGCGGTCGGTGCCCGGCGGCGCCGCGGCGGCCGCCTCCGTCGTCTCGTCGGGTGCGGAGGTGTCGACGGCCAGGACGCGCAGCCGCCCGGGGCGCAGGACCTCGCCGATGGTGCGGCCCTCCAGGGCGGCATGGCCCCGTACGCCGACCCGGGCGACCAGCAGCACCCGCCGCTCGACGGGAATCGCCCCGAGGATCTGACGACCCATCATGGCGCCGGCGAAGGCGGGGGCCGCGAGGAAGGAGACGCTGCGGCTACGGGTCAGGGCGCGGGGATGGGCGGCGCGCAGGGTGCGGTAGACGGCGGTGGCGAAGTGGTCGTCGAACAGTCGCAGGGTCACCCGCAGCCGGGGCTTGACCGAGCGGGCGTACAGGGCGGCCTCCAGATTGGTGGTGTCCTCGCTGGTCAGGGCGAGGAGGGTGTGCGCCCGGTCCACCTTGGCGGCCTCCAGCACACCCTCGTGGGTGACGTCCCCCACGACCGTGGGCACCCGCAGCCGACGGGCAACGGAGATACCGCGCGCCTCCGGGTCGGCCTCGATGCACACCACGGGGATGCCCCGCTCGTGCAGCAGCGTCAGCACCCGGGTGCCCACCTTGCCCAGGCCGAGCAGCACCACGTGCCCGGACAGCCCGCGCGGCGGACGGCGCAGGGCGGAGGCGCTGCGGAAGGTGCCCAGGCCCTCGAAGGCCGCGGCGACCAGCACCGGCAGCAGCAGCATCCCGGTGAGCGCGGACAGCAGCTGAAGGATCTTGCGGGGCAGCGGCTCGGCGAGCGCGGGGTCGTCGATGGCGAAGAGGTCGAGGAGGGTCAGATAGGCGGCGTGCAGCGGCTGTTCGCCGGTGCTGAGGCTGGAGGCGACGGCCAGGGCGAGGACGGCGAGGACCACCCCGGCCAGTGACCAGCGCAGCCGCCGGGAGAAGAGGGAGGCCAGCGGGGCGCCGCGGCCGCGCAGGAGGGAGGGGCGCACCGTCCGCCCCGTGTAGGAGACGGTTTCCAGGACGATGGTGCCGCGCCCCTCGGCGGCCGCGGCCGTCTCGTCGTCCGGCAGCAGTACCGGGCGCTCGTCCCCGGCCGGCGGCACGGTGGCGGCGGAGCCGGCGGTGGCCGGGTCGGTGGCGGCCGGGTCGGTGGCGGAGGCGGTGAGCACCGCCAGGGTGCACAGGCCGGGCCCGGCCGCCCGGCCCGGTGGCACCGGCGCGCGCTCCACGGCCCGCAGCAGCAGCCCGTCCGCCTCGATGACCTTGCTGGTCCCGGCGACCGCGGTGGCCGCCAGCGCCGGGGCCACGGTGTCGGCGTCGGAGAGCACGGTCGTGGAGGCATCGGCCTGGGCGGCGTCGTCGCCGCCCGGGGACGCGACCGTCGCCGCCTGGTCGAGCAACGCCTCCAGATGCTGGCCGAGTTTGCGGTTGTAGAGCCGGATCACCAGCCGCAGCCGGGGGTTGAGCCGGCGGGCGCGCAGCGCGGCGTGGATGTTGAGTTCGTCGTCGTCGTAGACCAGCGCCAGCGCGCCCGCCCCGGCGATGTCCGCCGCCGTCAGCACGGCATCGTCGGCCTCCGCCGCCTCCAGGATCCGCACCGGCTCCTCGGGCATGTCGTCGCCGTCGTCCGCCCCGGCCGCCGCAGCCGCCTCCGGCGGCAGCAGGGTCGTCCGCGTCATCGCCGCCGACATCCGTCCCAGCAGGGCCGTGGCCCGGTCCAGCGCACGAGCCGGCGGCGGGATCCGGGGCCGGTGCGGCTCCCGGGCGGAGGGGACGACCAGCGTCACCCGTTCGCGGTAGACGTCCTTGAGTTCCGCGGCGAGCCGGTGCGCGAGCGCATCGTCGCCGCAGACCACCATGTGCGGTGCGATGGAGTCCTGTTGGGGCTGCTGAGGCAGATTGGGCACACGTCGTAGCGTGCCGTACGGGAGCCGCGTGGCGCAGCCAGGTGCGGTAAGCGGGTGCACCGGCCGATTGGGCCCGCATCTGCCGGGTGGCGACCGCGCCCCTTAACGGACGGCGCATTACGGCTACGGTTGTACCCGGACCACGCTGCGCCCAACGCGCCCGTTGATGCGTACGGGGTCCCGGTCGCGAGCAGTGGCCTTGCGACCGCGAGCCGTAGCCGCGCTTTGCCGGCACTCGGAGAAGGAAGAGTTGAGCAGGGTGTTTGGGCAGATCAGCGCGCTGAGTCAGGGCACGGGGTAATCGCATGCACATCGTCATCATGGGGTGCGGCCGGGTGGGCTCCGCGCTCGCACAGACCCTGGAGAGCCAGGGCCACACCATCGCGGTGGTGGACCAGGACCCGACCGCCTTCCGCCGCCTGGGCTCGGCCTTCGGCGGCCGCCGCGTCACCGGCGTCGGCTTCGACCAGGACACGCTGCGGGAGGCCGGGATCGAGGAGGCGGGCGCCTTCGCCGCCGTCTCCAGCGGCGACAACTCCAACATCATCGCCGCCCGGGTGGCCCGCGAGATGTTCGGCGTCGAGAACGTCGCGGCCCGGATCTACGACCCGCGCCGCGCCGAGGTCTACCAGCGCCTGGGCATCCCCACCGTCGCCACCGTCCGCTGGACGGCCGACCAGATGCTGCGCCGGCTGCTGCCCTCGGGCTCCGAGCCGCTGTGGCGCGACCCCAGCGGCGGCGTCCAGCTCGCCGAGGTGGCCGCCTCCCCGGCCTGGGTCGGCCACAAGATCAGCAAGCTCCAGGACGAGACCGGCGTCCGCGTCGCCTTCCTCACCCGGCTGGGCGAGGCGATGCTCCCGACCTCGCAGACGGTGCTGCAAGAAGGCGATCTGGTGCACGTCATGATGCGCACCGACGAGGTCGAGAAGGTCGAGGCGGCGTTCGCCGCCGGTCCCGAGGAGGCGCACGCATGAGGGTCGCAATCGCGGGCGCGGGTGCGGTGGGTCGATCCATCGCCGGTGAGCTCTTGGAAAATGGCCACGAGATCCTGCTGATCGACAAGGCGCCGACCGCCATCTCGGTCGAGCGGGTGCCGCTGGCTGAGTGGCTGCTGGCCGATGCGTGCGAGATCACCTCGCTCGACGAGGCGGCGCTCCAGCGCTGCAACGTCGTCATCGCCGCCACCGGTGACGACAAGGTCAATCTGGTGGTCTCGCTGCTCGCCAAGACCGAGTACGGCGTGCCCCGGGTGGTCGCCCGGGTCAACAACCCGAAGAACGAGTGGCTGTTCAACGAGTCCTGGGGCGTGGACGTCGCGGTCTCGACACCCCGCCTGATGTCGGCGCTGGTCGAGGAGGCCGTCAGCGTCGGTGACCTCGTACGGCTGCTGCGCTTCAGCCACGGCGACGCCAACCTCGTCGAGCTGACTCTGCCCCCGGAGGCGGCGCTGGCCGGCACCCGGGTCGGCGACGTGGAGTGGCCCGAGGACACCTCCCTGGTGACGATCATCCGCGGGACGCGGGTGCTCACGCCGAACAAGGAGGACGCGCTGGAGGCGGGCGACGAGCTGCTGTTCGTGGCCGCGCAGTCGCGCGAGGAGCAGCTGGAGGATCTGCTGTCGGTGCGGCGGACGGACGCCTAGCGGACGGTCGCCCGGCAACGCGGCGGGGCCCGGGAACCTTCGCGGTTCCCGGGCCCCGGTGCGTTGCTGCCGGGTGGGTCAGCGGCGGTGGCGCGGCCCCTGCGGGCGCCGCGCGGCCTCCACGGCGACCTCGGCGGCGAGGCCGTGACCGAGATCCTCGGCGACGGCGTCCAGGACCTCCCCCTCGGCGCTCCGGCGCTCCGCGGCCGCCCGCTGCGCCTTCTCCCGCTCCTCCTCGGCCTCCATCTCCGCGAAGACATCGATCGGCGGCGGCGCCTTCGTCAGGAAGACCCAGGTCAGCCACAGCGCGAGCAGGAACGGCGGCAGCTTGAGGGCGACCAGCACCCAGCCGAGCTGCGCGGTGTTCGCCCACCAGTACAGGGGGAAGAGGATCGCGCATTTGGCCAGCAGGATCAGGCCCCAGGCCCAGCTGGACTTGGCGTAGGCCCGCTTGCGGCCGGGGTTACGGGTGCGCCAGGAGAGGTTCTCCTTGAAGACCGGGCCCAGGATCAGGCCGAGCAGCGGGACACCGGCGAGCGTGGTGGCGATGTAGGCCAGGGCCAGGCCGAGGGTGTAGAGCATGCTCGGCAGATAGAAGTCCTTGGCATTGCCGGTCATCATCGCGAAGACCACGCCGAAGGCCACGCCGAAGACGCCGCTGAAGGCGTGCTTGAGGGTGTCCCTGCGCACCAGGCGGACGGCGGTGAGCACCAGGGAGACGGCCAGGGCGGCGATCGCCGAGACGTGCAGGTCCTTGCTGACCGTGTAGATCGCGACGAACAGCAGGCCGGGGAGGATGGTCTCCACCGTGCCGCGGATGCCGCCGAAGGCCTCGAAGAGCGCCTGTTCGGTCGCGGCTCTGCCGTCGGCGGCCTGGCCGGCGTCGGCGTCCGCCGTGGCGGGCGCGGTGGCATCCGCGCCGGTGGTCGGTCGTGGGTCGGTGGTCGGTCGGTCGTGAGACGGCACCGGCTACTCCTGTCCGAGCGGTCGGAGTTCGTACTTCGGGTTGAAGAGCACCCGGCGTCCGTGACTCATGGAGACCCGGCCCGAGGCGATGAGCTTACGGCCCGGCTCTATCCCGACGATGGAGCGGCGGCCCAGCCACACCACGTCGAGTGCGGCGGAGCCGTCGAACAGCTCCGCCTCCAGCGCGGGCACACCGGCGCGCGGCCGCAGCGTGACATGCCGCAGGGTGCCGGTGACCTTGACTATCTGGCGGTCAGCGCAGTCGCAGATACGGGTACAGCCCGTGTCCTGCGCGTCCTTTCGCAGCTCGGCGCTCTGCAGCTCCTCCTCGGAGGACGACAGCCGCTCGATCATCCGGCGGAAACGACCGGCCGGCTTCTCGGATCGGGTCCCAGCACTCATAACCCCAGCGTACCGGTGCCCCCGGCCGGGGATCACGAGCCGCGACGCAAGGTCGTACCGGGCCGTACGGGGCCGCCGGGACGCCGCCCGCCCCTCACTGCTCGAAGCGATACCCCATCCCCGGCTCCGTGATGCTGCATCCCCCGGGGGCAACCCCCGGACCCCCGGCCGCAACACCCGCCCCTCACTGCTCGAAGCGATACCCCATCCCCGGCTCCGTGATGCTGCGTCCCCCGGGGGCAACCCCCGGACCCCCGGCCGCAACACCCGCCCCTCACTGCTCGAAGCGATACCCCATCCCCGGCTCCGTGATGAAGTGCCGGGGGTGCGACGGATCGCTCTCCAGCTTGCGGCGGAGCTGGGCCATGTAGACCCGCAGATAGTTGGTCTCGGTGCCGTACGAGGGGCCCCAGACCTCCTGGAGCAGCTGTTTCTGGCTGACCAGGCGGCCCTGGTTGCGCACCAGGACCTCCAGGAGGTGCCATTCGGTGGGGGTCAGCCGGATGTCGCGGCCGCTGCGGTTGACCTTCTTGGCGGCCAGGTCGACGGTGAAACCGTCCGTCTCGATGATCACCTCGTCCTCGGCCGGACCGGTCGGCTCGGCCCTGCGCACCGCGGCGCGGAGCCTGGCCAGCAGCTCGTCCATGCCGAACGGCTTGGTGACGTAGTCGTCCGCCCCCGCGTCCAGCGCCTCGACCTTCTCGTCGGAGGTCTGCCGGGCCGAGAGCACCAGGATCGGCACCCGTGTCCAGCCGCGCAGCCCCTTGATCACTTCGACCCCGTCCATATCGGGCAGGCCCAGGTCGAGGACGATGACATCGGGGTGGCGGGCGGCGGCGAGCTTGAGGGCGGTGGCCCCGTCGGGGGCGGCGTCGACCTCGTACTTGCGCGCCTTCAGGTTGATCACGAGGGCGCGGACGATCTGCGGCTCGTCATCGACCACAAGCACCCGGTTCACTGGCGTTCTCCCTCGTCGTCACGGTTTCTCGGCGTCACGGTTTCTCGGCGTCGTGGTCCGCCGTCGTCATGGTCGGTCGTGGTCATGGTCTGGTGTCGGGTGGTCCGGGCCGCCGGGCTCATGTGACCGCCCGGGCCGGGAGGTCGGCGCGGACCGGTGGATGGCCGGCCGCCGCCCGGAGGGTGAGCACCATGGTCATGCCGCCGCCGGGGGTGTCCTCGGCGGTCAGGGTGCCGCCCATCGACTCCGCGAAGCCCCGGGCCACGGCCAGGCCCAGGCCCACGCCGGCGCCGCGCGGGGAGTCCCCGTAGCGCTGGAAGGGTGCGAAGATCCGGTCCTTGGCGCTGTCCGGGACGCCCGGCCCGCGGTCGACGATCCGCAGCTCCACCCGGCCGCCGAGCGCGCTGGCCGAGACCAGCACCGTCTTCCCCTCCGGGCTGTACTTCACGGCGTTCTCGACGAGGTTGGCGACCGAACGCTCCAGCAGCCCCGGGTCGACAGCGACGATCGGCAGTTCCTCAGGGATGTCGAGGGTGACGCTGCCCTCCGGCACGCCGCCCAGCGCCATCGGGACCACCTCGTCGAGGTCGATCTCGCGGATCAGCGGGGTGACCGTGCCGGTCTGCAGCCGGGACATGTCCAGGAGGTTGCCGACCAGGTGGTCGAGCCGGTCCGCGCCCGCCTCGATGCCGGCCAGCAGCTCCTTCTCGTCCTCCTCGGACCAGGCGACGTCGTCGGAACGCAGGGAGGTGACCGACGCCTTGATGCTCGCCAGAGGGGTCCGCAGGTCGTGGCTGACCGCGGCCAGCAGTGCCGTACGGATGCGGTTGCCCTCCGCCAGCTCGCGGGCCCGCTCCGCCTCGCCCACCAGGCGCTGCCGGTCCAGGACGACGGCGGCCTGAGCGGCGAACGCGGCCAGCACCCGGCGGTCCTCCGCCGGCAGCACCCGTCCGGTCAGCGCCAGCGCCATGTGGTCGCCCACCGGCATGTCGACATCGGCGTCCTCGGGGCGCGCGGGCGGCCGGCTGTCGCCGCTGCCCGCCCGTCCGGCGCAGGTCCACGGCTCCACCTCGCTGCCGCGTTCCAGGAGCACCACCGTGTCCATGGCGAAGGTCTCCCGTACCCGCTCCAGCAGCGCGTTCAGCGTCGTCTCGCCGCGCAGCACGCTGCCCGCGAGGAAGGAGAGGATCTCCGACTCGGCGCGCAGCCGGGCGGCCTGGTGGGTGCGGCGGGCGGCGAGATCCACCACCGAGGCGACCGACACCGCGACCGCGAAGAAGATCGCGATGGCGACGATGTTCTTGGGGTCGCTGACCGTGAGGGTGTGGGTGGGGGGCGTGAAGTAGAAGTTGAGCAGCAGCGAGCCGACGGCGGCGGAGGCCAGCGCCGGCAGCTGTCCGCCGAGCAGCGCCGCGACGACCGTCAGGAAGAGGAAGAGCAGGACGTCGTTGGCCAGCCCCGGGCCGGTGTCGATGCCGGTCAGCAGCAGTGAGAGCAGCACCGGACCGGCCACTCCGACGAGCCAGCCGGCGATGATCCGCGCCCGCCCCAGCCGCGCCCCGCGCGCCACCGGCAGCCCACGGCCCTTGGCGGCCTCTTCGTGGGTGACGATGTGGACGTCGAGATCGGGTCCGGAGTCGCGGGCGACGGTGGCGCCCACGCCCGGGCCGAAGACGTACTGCCAGGTCTTGCGGCGGCTGGAGCCGAGCACGATCTGGGTGGCGTTGACCCCGCGGGCGAACTCCAGCAGGGCCGACGGGATGTCGTCGCCGATGACGTGGTGGAACGTACCGCCGAGATCCTCCACCAGCGTGCGCTGGACGGCCAGTTCCTTGGGCGAGGCGGAGGTCAGCCCGTCGCTGCGGGCGATGTAGACGGCGAGCACCTCGCTGCCGGACCCCTTGGCCGCCATCCGGGCCGCGCGGCGGATCAGCGTACGGCCCTCGGGGCCGCCGGTCAGGCCGACGACGATGCGCTCGCGCGCCTGCCAGGTCGAACGGATCGAGTGCTCGGCGCGGTACGCCTGGAGGTACTCGTCCACCCGGTCGGCGACCCACAGCAGCGCCAGCTCGCGCAGCGCGGTGAGGTTGCCGGGCCGGAAGTAGTTGGACAGTGCGGCATCGACCTTGTCGGAGGTGTAGATGTTGCCGTGTGCCATACGGCGGCGCAGCGCCTGCGGCGACATGTCGACGAGCTCGATCTGGTCGGCCCGGCGGACGACTTCATCGGGAACGGTCTCCTGCTGGCGCACTCCCGTTATCGACTCGACGACATCCCCGAGTGACTCCAGATGCTGGATGTTGACCGTCGAGATCACATCGACCCCGGCCTCCAGCAGTTCCTCGATGTCCTGCCAGCGCTTGGCGTTGCGCGAACCGGGGACGTTGGTGTGGGCGAGCTCGTCGACCAGCGCCACGGCCGGCCGCCGCGCCAGCACCGCGTCGACGTCCATCTCGGTGAACGAGGTGCCGCGGTAGGCCAGCTCGCGGCGCGCGATGTGCTCCAGCCCGTGCAGCATCACCTCGGTACGGGGCCTGCCGTGATGCTCGACGAAGCCCACCACGAGATCCGTACCGCGCTCCATGCGCCGGTGCGCCTCGGACAGCATCGCGTACGTCTTGCCGACGCCCGGTGCCGCGCCGAGATATATCCGTAGCTTGCCGCGTGCCATGGTCCCATTGTCTTACGTGAAGGCCGCCCCCACCGGGCTGGGCCTGTAGCGACCCTACAGACCCACAGCGGGAAAAAAGCCGCAGGTGACGGCATTGCGTCCGGTCTTGACGCGACTCTGATACAGCGGCCGGGCGGGCCCCGGGCGCAGGCCGGGCGGGCCCGATGTGGTCCGGAATGCCGCGGCCGGTCGGCCGAAAGGGCCTCGTGTGCCCGTGGGCCGGCTGCGAAGATTTTCCGCATGACCCAGTTACGTACCGCCCATACGGCCGATCTGGACGCCGCCACCCTGGAGGCGGCCCGTGCGCTGCTCGACGACGCCTTCGACGACATGACCGAGGAGGACTGGGAACACGCGCTCGGCGGCGTCCATGCGCTCCTCCACGCGGACGGCGCACTGATCGGGCACGCCGCCGTCGTGCAGCGCCGCCTGGTGCACGGCGGCCGGGCACTGCGCTGCGGCTATGTGGAGGGCGTCGCCGTCCGCGCGGACCACCGCGGCCGCGGCCACGGCGGAGCGCTGCTCGGCGCCCTCGAACGCGTGATACGCGGCGCCTACGACCTCGGCGCCCTGTCCGCCGGCGACGCCGCCGCGGGCTTCTATACGGGGCGCGGCTGGCAGCGGTGGCGCGGCAGCTCCTGGACCCTGAGCCCGACCGGCATCCGCCGCACCCCCGAAGAGGACGGCGGTCTCTATGTCCTGCCGACGGCGGCGACCCCGCTCGACCTGGATGCGGCCCTCACCTGCGACTGGCGTGAGGGAGATGTCTGGTAGCCGCTCCCCCGCCGGCGACTCGGTGCCCGGCGACGGCACGCAGCGGCCCCCGGGGAGAAGCTCCCCGGGGGCCGCCGTCGCTGCGCCGGTGCTCAGCCGCGGCTGTGCACCAGGTCCTTGAGCGCGGTGTTCAACTCCAGGACGTTCACCCGCGGTTCGCCCATGAAACCGAGGGCGCGGCCGCTGATGTGGTCCGTGACCAGCTTGCGCACCGTGGCCATGGGAAGCCCGTTCTCCTTGGCGACCCGGTCGGCCTGGAGGCGCGCGTACTCCGGCGAGATGTCGGGGTCCAGCCCGGAGGCGGAGGAGGTGACGGCGTCCGCCGGGACCTTCGACGCGGGCACGCCGTAGGTCTTCGCGACCCACGTCTTGCGCTCCTTGACCGCCTTGATGAGGTCGGTGTTGGTGGCGCCCTGGTTGGACGCACCGGAGACCTGGAGGTCGTACTGGGTGTTGACCCCGTTGGTCTTGTTGCTGCCCAGACCCGCCGAGGGGCGCGGCTGGAAGTACCTCAGGTCCGGTACGGGGTTGCCGGCCTTGTCCGTGCCCTTGTCGTAGCGCTGGCCGAGCAGCGAGGAGCCGACGACCTTGCCGTGGGAGCTCACCTCGGACCCGTTGGCCTGGTCGCGGAAGGCCGCCTGGGCCACTCCCGTGACGGCCAGCGGGTAGAGGACCCCGCACAGCACGGTCAGGACGAGCAGGGCGCGCAGCCCCGCACCGAGCAACCGGGCGGTGTTGCTTACCGAGTTGTTCATGACGGTCACAAGCTCCTAGATCAATGCAGCCCGGGGATGAGGGAGATGAGCAGATCGATGAGCTTGATGCCGATGAACGGCGCGATCAGGCCACCGAGCCCGTAGACGGCGAGGTTGCGGCGCAGCATCTTGTCGGCGCTGACCGGCCGGTACTGCACGCCCCTGAGGGCGAGCGGCACCAGGGCGACGATGATCAGCGCATTGAAGATGATCGCCGAGAGGATCGCGGAGTTGGGGCTGGACAGCCGCATGATGTTGAGGGAGTCCAGGCCGGGGTAGGCCACTGCGAACATCGCCGGGATGATCGCGAAGTACTTCGCGACGTCGTTGGCGATCGAGAAGGTGGTCAGCGCGCCCCGGGTGATCAGCAGCTGCTTGCCGATCTCGACGATCTCGATGAGCTTGGTCGGGTTGGAGTCGAGGTCGACCATGTTGCCGGCCTCCTTGGCGGCCGACGTACCGGTGTTCATCGCCACGCCGACGTCCGCCTGCGCGAGCGCGGGCGCGTCGTTGGTGCCGTCACCGGTCATCGCGACCAGCTTGCCGCCGGCCTGCTCGCGCTTGATGAGCGCCATCTTGTCCTCGGGCGTGGCCTCCGCGAGGAAGTCGTCCACGCCCGCCTCGTCGGCGATGGCCTTGGCCGTCAGCGGGTTGTCACCCGTGATCATGACGGTCTTGATGCCCATCTTGCGCAGCTCGACGAACCGTTCGCGCATGCCCTCCTTGACGACGTCCTTGAGGTGGATGACGCCCAGGACGCGCGGGCCGCGCTCGTCCTCCAGCGCGACCAGCAGCGGGGTGCCGCCGGCCTGCGAGATGACGTCCGTCAGCTGCTGGGCGTCCTCGGCGACCTCGCCGCCGCGCTCCTGCACCCAGGCGATGACCGAACCGGACGCGCCCTTGCGGACCTTGCGGCCGTCGACGTCCACCCCCGACATCCGGGTCTGGGCGGTGAACGGCACCCACTCGGCGTCCACCAGCTCGCCCTGGTGCCGCTCGCGCAGCCCGTACTTCTCCTTGGCGAGGACGACGATGGAGCGGCCCTCGGGCGTCTCGTCGGCCAGCGAGGAGAGCTGGGCGGCGTCGGCGACCTCGGCCTCGGTGGTGCCGCGTACGGGCACGAACTCGGCGGCCTGGCGGTTGCCGAGGGTGATGGTGCCGGTCTTGTCGAGCAGCAGGGTCGATACGTCGCCCGCGGCTTCGACGGCGCGTCCGGACATGGCCAAAACGTTGCGCTGCACCAGCCGGTCCATACCGGCGATGCCGATGGCCGACAGCAGCGCACCGATCGTCGTCGGGATCAGGCAGACCAGCAGCGCGAGCAGCACGATCATCGGCTGCTCGGCGCCCGCGTAGATCGCGAACGGCTGGAGGGTGACGACCGCCAGCAGGAAGACGATGGTGAGCGAGGCGAGCAGGATGTTCAGCGCGATCTCGTTCGGGGTCTTCTGCCGTGCGGCGCCCTCGACGAGGTTGATCATCCGGTCGATGAAGGTCTCGCCGGGCTTCGTCGTGATCTTGATGACGATGCGGTCGGAGAGCACCTTCGTGCCACCGGTGACGGCACAGCGGTCGCCGCCGGACTCGCGGATGACCGGCGCCGATTCACCGGTGATCGCCGACTCGTCGACGGAGGCGACGCCTTCGACGACGTCACCGTCGCCGGGGATGATGTCGCCGGCCTCGCAGACGACCAGGTCGCCGATGCGCAGTTCGGTGCCGGGGACCTGCTCCTCCGCCTCGCCGTTCAGCCGGCGCGCCACGGTGTCGGTCTTGGCCTTGCGCAGGGTGTCGGCCTGCGCCTTGCCGCGGCCCTCGGCCACCGCCTCGGCGAGGTTGGCGAAGATGACGGTCAGCCACAGCCAGGCCGCGATCGCCCAGCCGAACCAGTCCGAGGGCTTCGTGACGGCGAAGACCGTGGTCAGCACGGAGCCGACCTCGACCACGAACATCACGGGGGACTTGACCATCACCCGCGGGTCGAGCTTGCGTATCGCGTCCGGGAAGGACTTGATCAGCTGCTTGGGGTCGAAGAGACCGCCGCCCACGCGGCCGTCGCCGGGCTGGTGCCCGCTGGGGACGTCCTGGTGCGGAGCGCGAGTCGGAGTAGCTGTCGAACTGGAGGCCATGGAGCCGGGCCCTTCCGGTTTCACGGGGGCGGTCATGACAGACCCTCCGCCAGCGGCCCGAGGGCCAGCGCCGGGAAGTAGGTCAGACCGGTGATGATCAGGATCGTGCCGACGAGCAGCCCCGCGAAGAGCGGCTTCTCGGTACGCAGGGTGCCCGCGGTCTCCGGGACCGGCTGCTGCTCGGCGAGCGAGCCGGCCAGGGCGAGCACGAACACCATCGGCAGGAAGCGGCCGAGCAGCATCGCCAGACCGATCGTGGTGTTGTACCAGGGCGTGTTGGCGTTCAGTCCGGCGAAGGCGGAGCCGTTGTTGTTGCCGCCGGAGGTGAAGGCGTAGAGCACCTCGGAGAAGCCGTGCGCTCCGGCGCCCAGCGCCTTGGTGTTGAGCATCGAGCCCAGCGCGTCCGGCAGCACCATCGAGGCGGCGGCGAAGCCGAGCACCAGCGTCGGGGTGATGAGGATGTAGCAGGCCGCGAGCTTGATCTCACGGGTGCCGATCTTCTTGCCGAGGTACTCGGGCGTACGGCCCACCATCAGGCCGGCGATGAACACCGCGATGATCGCCATGACGAGCATGCCGTAGAGGCCGGAGCCCACACCGCCGGGCGCGAGCTCACCGAGCATCATGCCCAGCAGCTGGATGCCGCCGCCGAAGGCCGTGAAGGAGGAGTGGAAGGAGTCCACCGCGCCGGTGGAGGTCAGGGTGGTCGACACCGAGAAGATCGCGGAGCTGCCGACGCCGAAGCGGGTCTCCTTGCCCTCCATCGCCGCGCCGGCCGCCTGGAGCGCCGGGCCGCCGTGGGCGAACTCGGTCCACATCATCAGGGCGACGAAGCCGAGCCAGATGACGCCCATCGTGGCGAGGATCGCGTAGCCCTGCTTCACGTTCCCGACGAGCTTGCCGAAGGTGCGGGTCAGCGCGAACGGGATGACGAGGATCAGGAAGATCTCGAAGAGGTTGGTGAAGGCGTTGGGGTTCTCGAAGGGGTGGGAGGAGTTGGCGTTGAAGTAGCCGCCTCCGTTGGTGCCCAGTTCCTTGATGGCCTCCTGGGAGGCGATCGCACCGCCGTTGGTCTGCTGGTGGCCGCCCATGAACTGGCCGACCTCGTGGATGCCGGAGAAGTTCTGCACCGCGCCGCAGGCGACCAGGACGACGGCGCCGATGACGGCGATCGGGATGAGCACGCGCACGGTGCCGCGCACCAGGTCGGCCCAGAAGTTGCCCAGGTCGCCCGTACGCGACCGGGCGAAGCCGCGGACCAGGGCGATGGCGACGGCCATGCCGGTGGCGGCGGACACGAAGTTCTGCACCGCGAGACCGGCGGTCTGGACGACGTGGCCCATGGCCTGCTCGCCGCTGTACGACTGCCAGTTGGTGTTGGAGACGAAGGACGCGGCGGTGTTGAACGCCTGGTCCGGGCTGATCGACGCGAAGCCCAGGGACAGCGGCATCCCGCCCTGGAGGCGCTGGAGCAGGTAGAGGAAGAGCACACCCACCACGGAGAACGCCAGGACGCCGCGCAGGTACGCGGGCCAGCGCATCTCGGCGTCGGCGTTGGCGCCGATGCAGCGGTAGATGACCTTCTCGATACGGAGGTGCTTGGGGGAGCTGTAGACGGCGGCCATGTAGTCGCCGAGGGGGCGGTACGCCAGGGCCAGCGCCGCGATGAGCGCTATCAGCTGGAGCACGCCTGCGAGGATGGGGCTCATGGTCGTGCTCAGAACCTCTCCGGGAAAACGAGGGCAAGGACCAGGTATCCGAGCAGGGCGACGGCAACGATCAGGCCGACGATGTTTTCGATGGTCACAGCTTCGTCACCCCCTTGGCGACGAGTGCCACCACCGCGAAGACCGCGAGCGTGACGACGACGAAGGCCACGTCGGCCATCGTGTGCTCCTAGATGAACGGGGAATGGGACCCCCACAGCAAAGCGTCCCCATGGCCCGTTGTGAGCGCCGTTGACGCCTCCCTTACGGCCATTAGCGCGCCCTTGACGGAATCTCTACGCGTCGCGGGCCTGACCTGCACAAACGACGAGGGCCCGGACCCCTTCTCCAGGGGTACGGGCCCTCGCGGGCGCACGGCCCGGCCGTTGCAGTGGCGCATTTGCAGCGCCCGGCCGGGGACGGACTAGCGGATCTCGGTGATTTCCGGTCCGCGCTCCAGGCGCTCGACGCCGCCGCCGAAGCGGGACGGCTCGGCGGCATCCTGCTGGACACCGTCGGGCACCATGTGGGCGTCGTCCGGCAGCTTGAGGACGATCGGGTCGCGCGGCGCCATCGGGCCCTCGCCGCGGACGACGACGGTGTCCCGGAAGATGTGCTCCAGCACCCCGGCGGCCTGCGGCTGTACCGCGCCCTGGCCGGAGATCACCCCGCGCAGGAACCACCGGGGACCGTCGACGCCGATGAAGCGCACGACCTGCACGCCGTTCGTCCCGTCGGGCAGCTGTACCGGAACCTGGGCGCGCAGCTCCCAGCCCAGCGGGCCCTCGGCCTCGTCGATGACCCCGCCCTGCTGGGTGATGCCGGCCGCGATCTCCTCGCGGACCTCGCCCCAGATGCCCTCGTTCTTGGGAGCGGCGAAGGCCTGCAACTGGACGGCGCTGTCCTGCAGCACCACGGTCGCGGCGACGATGGCGTCACCGGCGACCTCCACCCGCAGCTCCATGCCCTCGACACCGGGCACGAACAGACCGCCGAGGTCGACCCGGCCCTCGCCGGGGCTGGTGACCTCCGACGCGTCCCAGGGACCGTCGGGGCGCGGCGCCGGCGGGAGACCGATCCGCCGCTCGCCCGCCTCGTCTTCCCCGGCCTCGTCGTCGCCGTCGCGCACAGTCGACTCCTCGGCGAACGCGGTGTCCTGCGCCGGCTCTGGGTGAGCCTCGTTCTTCTTGCGACGTCCGAACACGTCACTGTCCTTCCCGGTCGGATCCGACCGATGCGTATCCATTCCCGCCCGTGGAGCCACCCACCGCCGCATGACCGCCGGTGGAACCGAATCCCCCCTCGGCCCGCGCCGAGCCGGGAAGTTCCGCCACCTCGTGGAAGCGCACCTTCTCGACCTGCTGGACGACCAGTTGGGCGATCCGGTCATACCTCTCGAACCGCACGGTCTCGCGCGGGTCCAGATTGACCACGATCACCTTGATCTCCCCACGGTACCCGGCATCGACCGTCCCGGGGGCATTGACCAAGGCCAGTCCGCAGCGGGCGGCAAGCCCGGAGCGGGGGTGTACGAACGCGGCATACCCGTCGGGCAGCGCGATCGACACCCCGGTGGGCAGCACCGCGCGCTCCCCCGGCGCCAGCTCGGCGGCCTCGGTGGTCACCAGGTCCACGCCCGCGTCACCCGGATGCCCGTACGCCGGAACGGGCACCTGCGCATCCAGCCGGCGCAGCAGCACATCCACCGGATTCCGTACCTGGCTCACGGGTTCACCTCAAACGCACGCGCTCGCTTGACCTGGTCCGGGTCGGCCATCGCCGCCTGGATCTCCTCGGGCCTTCCGTTGTCGATGAAGTGGTCGACCTTCACCTCGATGAAGACGGCCTCCGCGCGCACCGCGACCGGACCGTCCGGGCCGCCTATCCGTCCCTCGGCCGTGGAGTAGATCTTCCGGCCGTGCACCGCGGTGACCCGCGCGTCCAGGTACAGCACGGTGTCCAGCGGGACCGGACGCAGGAAGTCGGTCTCCAGGCGGCCGGTCACCGCGATCACCCGCAGCAGCCAGTTCAGCGAGCCGAGCGTCTCGTCCAGCGCGGTGGCCAGTACGCCGCCGTGCGCCAGGCCCGGCGCGCCCTGGTGGGCCTCCTTGACGGTGAACTCGGCCCGTACGCTCACGCCCTCGCCGGCCCGCGCCTCCAGGTGCAGGCCGTGGCTCTGGCCCGTGCCGCAGCCGAAGCACCGGTCGTAGTGCGCGCCGAGGAGTTCTCCGGGTGCGGGCGCCTGGGGATGCCGCACCGGAGCGGCGGCGTCCTTCGGCGGCGTCAGCCGCGCCCTGGGTTCGTCAGTTCCACTCACGAGTGCAGACCCTACCCGCGCACCTAAGGGGCCTGCGCCGCCGTGCCAAGCTGGAGCCATGCAGTCGTACGAAGAACGTCTCACCGCACCCCGGTCCTGGTGGGTGATCGCCGTGCTGGTCGGCGTCTCCTGTGCCCTGATCCTCTTCCCGCTGGGGACGCTGCCGATGCTCGGCGGGCTGATCGGCGGCGCGGCGCTGGCGGCGGTGGCGGTCAGCTCGTACGGCTCGGCGCGGATCCGCGTGGTGGGCGGCGCGCTGATCGCGGGGGACGCCAAGATCCCGCTCGCGGCGCTGGGCGAGGCTCGGGCGCTGGACGCGGACGAGGCGGTGGCCTGGCGGACGCACAAGGCCGATGCACGGGCTTTCATGCTCTTGCGCGGCTATATCCGTACCGCGGTGCGGGTGGAGATCACCGATCCCGAGGATCCGACGCCGTACGCCTATCTCTCGACGCGGGAGCCGGAGCGGCTGGTGGCGGCGCTGGCGGCGGCGCGGGCCTGAGACCCCGGCCGGAGGGCGCGGGTCAGCCGCGGGGCGGCGGCCCGGCCCGGACGGCGTCCGGTAGGGCGTCCCAGGGGACCTGTCGGGCCCGCAAGTCCTTGCGGATCTTTTTCGCAAGCTTTCCGGTGTCGCGGCGGTTCACTGCCGCGCCCACGGCGGCGCCCACCAGGAACGGCATGAGGTTGGGAAGATTGCGCAGGGTGCGCTTCATGATCTGCCGACGCAGTTCCCGGCGCATCGGCCCGCCGAGCGCGGCATTGAGCGAGGCGGGGTCGGCGATCTCGACGCCCCGCTCCTCGGTCCACGCCGTCACGGTGGCCATCGCGCGCTGCCTGCGGCCGCCCGGGGGCCGCAGGCCGTAGACCTCGTGCAGTTCGGCGATCAGCTTGAGCTCCACGGACGCGACGCCGATGATCTCGGCGGCCAGTTCGTAGGGCATCGCGGGCGGGACGGGCAGCATCGCTGCCGCGCCGATGCCCGCGCCGACGGTGGCGGTGGCCTTGCGCGCGCCCTCGACCAGCTCGTCGGCCAGTTCCTCGGGGGTCAGGCCGGGGAACTGTACGCGCAACGTCGCCAGGTCGCGGACCGGGATGCGCGGGGCGGTATCGATGATCCGGTCGGCGATCGCGGTGAGTCCCGCGATCAGCCGGCCCCCGCGAACGGCACCGTGGTCAGCCCCGGCCGCGAGCGAGGCCGTGCGGCCCCGCCCCTGCGGTGTGCCGGTCGTGCGTTCCGGAGGAAGGGCGGTCGGGTCGGCGGGCACGGGCGCGGATTCCTCGCGTGGTCGTGCGCCTGCCGCCGGTCCTTTCGCGCCCCTCGGGCCCTTACGGAACGGGTTCACGCCTGGCACGGCGTCGGCCCTTCTCAGGCCGCGCAGTCGCGGCAGATCGGGTTGCCGTTCTTGTCCTCGGCGGCCAGCTGGCTGCGGTGGTGCACCAGGAAGCAGCTCATGCACGTGAACTCGTCCTGCTGCTTGGGCAGCACGCGCACCGCGAGCTCTTCGTTGGACAGGTCGGCGCCGGGCAGCTCCAGGCCCTCGGCCTGCTCGAACTCGTCGACGTCGACGGCAGAGGCGGACTTGTCGTTCCGCCGGGATTTCAGTTCCTCGATGCTGTCCTCGTTGAGGTCGTCATCGGTCTTGCGTGGGGTGTCGTAATCCGTAGCCATTTTCGCTCTCCCCCTCTGGGTGTCTGCGGTGTCTCAGCGCTCGTAACGCGTGAGAGGCCGGACTTGTGCCCGACCTGAGGCGGAGATTTTGCCTCACATCAAGGTCTGTTACTCAATCGACACCCAACCGCACCCCTGAAGAGGTGATCGGTTTGGATGGCGATCAGGACCGTACACGGTCCGAAAGTCGCACCTCGCGCAGCCCATCACGGGTACTTCCCGTGATCAGGCCCCCCGGAAACCCGGATTTTCCCGGCTTTCCACCAGGCGTTTTGATCACGCAACGTAGACGGCCGGAAATTCTCGCCTGTGAGCGATCACACACGCCCAGGGCGCCGGAAGGACCGGCCGAATTCCGCGCAAAGCGAACTCGGGCGAAGGATCCATGGTGACCGCCCCTCCCGTCAAACCGGAGGCGAGGCGGTGTGCGGCCGCCCGGCGGGCGATCATACGCACGAATGTCCGAAACCTCGTACGCGGCCGCGCAACGCCCCCAGCGGCCGCACACGCCCTCGTACGGCCCCGCGGAGCGCGCCGCGGCACCCGCCCCGCCACCGGGCCCGGTACGTCCGCCGTCCACGCAGCTCACAGCGGCAGCACGACCCGCATCACCAGTCCGCCGCCCTCGCGCGGCTCGGCGGTGATGCTGCCGTCGTGGGCGCGCACCACCGAGCGCACGATGGACAGGCCCAGCCCCACGCCCTTGTCGCTCCCGGTGCGCTCGGTGCGCAGCCTGCGGAACGGCTCGAAGAGGTTCTCGATCTCGTAGGCGGGGACGACCGGGCCGGTGTTGGAAACCACCAGAACCGCGCAGCCGGGCTGCGGCTCGGTGGTGACCTCGACCCAGCCGTCCTGGGGGACGTTGTAGCGCACCGCGTTCTGGACGAGGTTGAGCGCGATGCGCTCCAGCAGGACGCCGTTGCCCTGGACGAAGACCTGCCGGCGCACGCCGCGCAGCTCCACGCCCTTGGCATGCGCCTCCTCGCGGGTCTGGTCGACGGCCTGCGAGGCGACCTCGGCGAGATCGACGGGCTTCTTGGCGACCACCCTGTTCTCGCTGCGGGCGAGCAGCAGCAGGCCCTCCACCAGCTGCTCGCTGCGTTCGTTCGTCGCCAGCAGCGTCTTGCCGAGCTGGGCGAGCTCGGGGGACGCGTCCGGGTCGGCGAGCTGCACCTCCAGCAGGGTGCGGTTGATCGCCAGAGGGGTGCGCAGCTCGTGCGAGGCATTGGACACGAAGCGGCGCTGCGCGTCGAAGGCCCGGTCGAGCCGGTCGAGCATCTCGTCGAAGGTGTCGGCCAGCTCCTTGAGCTCGTCGTCCGGGCCGCCCAGCTCGATCCGCCGGTGCAGATCGGATCCGGCCACCCGCTGGGCGGTGCGCGTGATGCGGCCCAGAGGGGACAGCACCCGCCCGGCCATGGCGTAGCCGAAGGCGAAGGCGACGACGGTCAGGCCCAGGAGGGCGAGCAGCGAGCGGTTGAGGAGGGTGTTGAGGGCGAAGGTCCGCTGGTGCTGGAGGCACTCGGCCACCGCGCTGTTGAGCTGGGCCACGTTGCGTACGGCCGGGGTCAGCTCGGGGCAGGTGTCGCTGGTCACATGCAGCTCGGACGCGCCCACGATCTTGAACGGGATCTGGTTGCCCGCGCTGAGCGTGTTCGCCGCCAGCATGTAGATGATCGTCAGCAGCACGATGCCGGCCATCAGGAACATGCCGCCGTACAGCAGCGTCAGCCGTATCCGGATCGTGGGCCGCAGCCAGGGGAACGGCCGGACGTTGACCGGCGGCCGGGGGTCCCAGGTCGGTTTGGGCGGGGCGGCGGGAGGCGGCGTGTGCGCCTTGGAGAAGGAGGGAATGGAGGGCATCGCCGGTCAGATCCGGTATCCCGAGCCGGGGACGGTGACGATGACGGCGGGCTCGCCGAGCTTGCGGCGCAGCGTCATGACCGTGACCCGCACGACGTTGGTGAACGGGTCGGTGTTCTCGTCCCAGGCCTTCTCCAGGAGCTGCTCGGCCGAGACCACCGTGCCCTCGCTGCGCATCAGCACCTCCAGCACCGCGAACTCCTTGGGCGCCAGCTGGACCTCCTTGCCGTCGCGGAAGACCTCGCGGCGGTTGGGGTCGAGTTTGATGCCGGCCCGCTCCAGGACGGGCGGCAGGGCGACGGTCGTACGGCGTCCCAGGGCCCGCACCCGGGCGGTCAGCTCGGTGAAGGCGAACGGCTTGGGAAGGTAGTCGTCCGCGCCGATCTCCAGGCCCTCCACGCGGTCGCTGACGTCACCGGAGGCGGTCAGCATCAGCACCCGGGTGGGCATGCCCAGTTCCACGATCTTGCGGCAGACATCGTCGCCGTGCACCAGCGGCAGGTCGCGGTCGAGGACGACGACGTCGTAGTCGTTGACCGCGATCCGCTCCAGGGCGGCCGCGCCGTCGTAGACCACGTCGACCGCCATGGCCTCCCGGCGCAGTCCGGTGGCCACCGCATCGGCGAGCAGCTGCTCGTCCTCGACGACGAGTACACGCACGTCGCTAGTCCTTCCTCAGGGCCCTGTCGATCAGGGCACAACAATCACTGGAGCCCTTCCATCCTGCCCCGAAGAGCCATAAACCGGCGGTAAGACGGGTGCAGCGGGGTGGAGGGCGGATGACGGCCAGGTGGCGAGCGGATACCGGGCCGGTGGCACACGGGCGGCGGGCGGGCGTCTGGTGCGCCATTGCCGGATTCCCGGACAGATTGAGGTTTCCCTGAGGATTGGGGTGGGGAGGACGTCTGCACACCCGCGATCACGCCCTGTTGGCGTCTTACGACGCGTGATCCACCGCAGGGACCACGCCGTGATCGACCCACCCGTCGGCACACCCCCGTGCCACCGACCCACGACGAGGGGGCGCACCATGGACGCGTTCACCGCAGGCATTCGCCAGCGCATAAAGAGCACCGAAGCCGATCTGGACCGAGCCCGCGCCGCGGGCGACGACTTCCTCGCCGAGGTTGAACTGGCCGAGCTGGAGGACCTCCAGCGGCTGGCGACCGAGCACGGTGTGGAGGTCGGTGCGGTCGGCTGAACCCGGCCCCGCCACTCACGAGCAGGGCGCCCCGGCACCGCAGGGCTGGTGCCGGGGCGCTCTTGTGCGTGCGTGCCGGTGCGTCCGTGAGGCCCCTTCGGCCGGTTCCCGGCGCGCTCAGTCGTGCCAGGCGCCGAGCTCGTCGAGGAGCGGCTGGAGCTGCCCGAAGAGGTCCGGGGAGGCGGCCACGGTCAGCTCTCCGGAGGCGGGCCGCCCCGGGCGCCCTCCCGTGCGGGCGCCGGCCTCCTGGACGATCAGCACGCCCGCGGCCAGGTCCCAGGGGTTCAGCCCGCGCTCGTAGTACGCATCCAGCCGGCCGCAGGCCACATCGCACAGGTCGATCGCGGCCGAGCCGCCGCGCCGGATGTCGCGGACCTGCGGCAGCAGGGTGCGCACCACCTCCGCCTGGGCGGCCCGGCGCTCGGCCAGATAGCCGAAGCCGGTGCCGAGCAGCGCCTGGGAGAGCGGCGGCGCGGGCCGGTGCCGGACCGGCTCGCCGTTGCGGAAGGCGCCACGGCCCCGTACGGCGTGACAGGTCTCGCCGCGCATCGGGGCGGCGACCACGCCGACGACGGTCTCCCCGTCCTTCTCGGCCGCGATGGACACCGCCCAGGACGGCAGGTCGTAGAGGTAGTTGACGGTGCCGTCGACGGGGTCGATGACCCAGCGGACGCCGCTGCTGCCCTCGATGCTGACGCCCTCCTCCCCCAGGAAGCCGTCGTCGGGGCGGTGCTCGGCCAGGAATCCGGTGATCAGCTTCTCGGAGGCGAGGTCCATCTCGGTGACGACGTCGATGGGGCTGGTCTTGGTGGCGGCGACCCCCAGATCGGCGGGCCGGCCGTCGCGCAGCAGCGCCCCGGCGCGACGGGCGGCCTCCAGGGCCAGTTCCAGGAGTTCGTCGTAGAGGGCGCCGGCCGCGTCGGCCTGGGCGGCCTGCGGGGCGTCGGAGTGCAGCGGGTCGGGCACGGTGCTCCTTGCTCGGACGAGCGGTGGTCGGGGGTGTACGGGGGTGTACGGCTCTACGCCGGGGCTTCGGCGACCGGGCCCACCCAGTCGGCGCCGGCCGCGGCCGGGCGCGCCGTACGGGCCGGGCAGCAGCCGACCGGGCACAGGTCGTGGGAGGGGCCCAGGGCGCCCAGGGCGCAGCGCTCCGGGGCGCGGCCCCGTTCGGTGGCCGCGCGCTCCAGGAGGAGGTCGCGGACGGCCGCGGCGAACCGCGGGTCGGCGCCGACGGTGGCGGACCGGGCGACCGGCAGCCCCAGCTCGGCGGCCTTGGCGGTGGCCTCGGTGTCGAGGTCGTACTTGACCTCCATGTGGTTTGAGACGAAACCGATGGGCGCCATGACGACGGCCGGGACGCCCTCGGCGTGCAGCGCCTCCAGGTGGTCGCAGATGTCCGGCTCCAGCCAGGGGATGTGCGGGGCGCCGCTGCGCGACTGGTAGACGAGCCGCCAGGGGTGCTGTACACCGGTCTCCGCGTGCACGGCGGCGGCGATCTCGCGGGCGACGTCCAGGTGCTGGGCGACATAGGCGCCGCCCTCGCCGTCCTGGGTGTGGTCCGCGGGCGTGCCGGAGGTGTCGGCGGCGGCCGTGGGGATGGAGTGCGTGGTGAAAGCGAGGTGCG
This sequence comes from Streptomyces natalensis ATCC 27448, assembly GCF_000935125.1. Taxonomy (GTDB): domain Bacteria; phylum Actinomycetota; class Actinomycetes; order Streptomycetales; family Streptomycetaceae; genus Streptomyces; species Streptomyces natalensis. The sequence continues at coordinate 66,903 of NZ_JRKI01000056.1, forward strand.
CGCCCTCGCGGGCGTCCTGCGGCAGTCCGGCGAGCGAGGCCAGCACGCCGTCGATCATGGGGCGCACGAAGCCGGGGTGGTTGAAGTAGTGCCGCAGCTTGTCGACCCGCGGCACCGGCAGGCCCTCGGCCTTCAGGGCGGCGAGCGCATCGGCGAGGTTCTCGCGGTACTGCCGGCAACCGGAGTACGAGGCGTAGGCGCTGGTCGCCAGGACGGCGATCCGGCGGCGGCCGTCGCCGACCATGGTGCGCAGGGTGTCGGTCAGATAGGGCGCCCAGTTGCGGTTGCCCCAGTAGACCGGCAGGTCCAGTCCGTGGTCGGCGAAGTCCTTGCGCAGTGCGTCGAGCAGCTCGCGGTTCTGGGCGTTGATCGGGCTGACGCCGCCGAACCGGAAGTAGTGCTGCCCGACCTCCTTGAGGCGCTCGCGGGGGATGCCGCGGCCGCGGGTGACGTTCTCCAGGAACGGGACGACGTCATCGGGGCCTTCGGGCCCTCCGAAGGACAGCAGCAGCAGGGCGTCATACGGGCTCGGATCGCACTGTTCGGGCATGGCCTCGATCCTGCCACCCTTCCACCGGGGGCGGCGGGCAGACCCCCTGCCCGCCCGGTGGACGGTGGCCGGAAACGCGGCGGGCGCGGCGGGCGCGGCGGCGAAAACTCGGAGGCGGCCCGTCGACCGCCGCCCGTAAGCTGTATAGCCGCCGGTCATTCCTTACCGGCTGCACCCCTCACCGATCTCACCGACTCTCGGTCCTCACCCGGCGGAGCACCCCCGTTGCCCAGTCCCTACCGCGCCATCTTCGGCCGCCCCGGCACCACGTCCTTCTCCGCCGCCGGGCTGCTGGGCAGGATGCCGCTGTCGATGCTGGGCATCGGCATCGTCACGATGGTCTCCCAGCTGACCGGCCGCTACGGCCTGGCCGGGGCGCTGTCCGCGACGCTCGCGCTGTCGGCCGCCGTCCTGGGCCCGCAGATATCCCGGCTGGTGGACCGGCACGGGCAGCGGCGGGTGCTGCGCCCGGCCACCCTGGTCTCCCTGGCCGCGGTCGCCGGTCTGCTGCTCAGTGCGCAGCAGCGCTGGGCGGACTGGACGCTGTTCGCCTGTGCGGCCTGCGTGGGATGCGTACCGAGCGTCGGCTCGATGGTCCGGGCGCGCTGGGCGGAGCTCTACCGGGGCTCGCCGCGTGAGCTGCACACGGCGTACTCGTGGGAGTCCATCGTCGACGAAACCTGCTTCATCGTCGGCCCGATCCTGTCCATCGGGCTGTCCACGGCGTGGTTCCCGGAGGCCGGGCCGCTGCTGGCCGCGCTCTTCCTGGCGGCCGGGGTGTTCTGGCTGACCGCGCAGCGCCGTACGGAGCCGGTGCCGCATCCTCGCGAGCAGCACGCCAAGGGGTCCGCGCTGCGGTCGCCGGGGCTTCAGGTGCTGGTGGTGACCTTCGTGGCGACGGGGGCGATCTTCGGGGCGATCGACGTGGTGACCGTCGCGTTCGCCGAGGAGGCCGGCCACAAGTCCGCGGCCAGCCTGGTGCTGGCGGTCTATGCGCTCGGCTCGTGTGCGGCCGGCGCGGTCTTCGGCCTGCTGCACCTCAAGGGGCATCCGTCGCGCCGCTGGGTGGTGGGGGTGTGCGCGATGGCGGTGAGCATGGTGCCGCTCCAACTGGTGGACTCGCTGCCGCTGTTGGCGGGCGCGCTGTTCGTCGCGGGGCTGTCCGTCGCGCCGACGATGGTGACCACCATGGCGCTGATCGAGGAACACGTCCCGCGGGCGAAGCTGACCGAGGGCATGACCTGGACGAGCACGGGTCTGGCAGTGGGGGTCGCGCTGGGCTCCTCGGCGGCGGGCTGGGCCGTGGACGCCGCCGGAGCCGGCCGCGCCTATCTGGTCCCGGGCGCCGCGGGCGTCCTCGCCGCACTGGTCGCCTTCGCGGGCTACCGCAGACTGCGCCCCGAGGCAGCGGGCGCCCGGCAGACGGGCGCCCTGGCCACCGGCCCGGTGAGCGGCGCGCCGGTGCAGCCGGTGCGGCCGGCCGACGAACCGGTCGGGTAGCGCACGTCGATGTACGGCTTTCCCCTCCCCCGCCCTGCTTTCGGTCTCCCCCACCCCACATTCGGTTACCGCCGGTACGACATGTCCCGGAGGCGGGCGATTCCGGTCGATTCCTTGGTCATGTGATTCCCGTCACGCCACCTGGATGACGTGTCGGTGACTGACATCATGCGCTGACATCAACGGAGGCCGAACCGGCCTGCCCGCGTGAGGGAGGGGACGTCACCATGGCAGCCAGCGACGCCGTCGGCGGCTCGGGAAGGCGCGGTCCCGGGGGGACGTGGCGCAACTGGGCGGGCAACGTCACCGCCCGCCCCGCCCGGACGGTGGCCCCGGCCAGTACCGAGGAGCTGGCGGCGGCCGTACGCACCGCCGCCGAGGACGGGCTGACGGTGAAGGCGGCCGGCACCGGCCACTCCTTCACCCCGGCGGCCGCCACCGAGGGCCTGCTGATCCGCCCCGAGCGGCTGACCGGCGTCCGCGCGGTCGACCGCGAGGCCCACACCGTCACGGTGGCCGCCGGTACGCCCCTCAAGCACCTGAACGAAACGCTGGCCGCCCACGGACTGTCGCTGACCAACATGGGCGACATCATGGAGCAGACCGTCTCCGGGGCCACCAGCACCGGCACCCATGGCACCGGCCGCGACTCGGCCTCCCTCGCCGCCCAGATCACGGCCTTGGAACTGGTCACCGCCGACGGCTCGGTGCTGACCTGCTCCACCGCGGAGAACCCGGAGATCCTCGACGCCGCGCGGCTGGGCCTGGGCGCCCTGGGCGTGATCACCGAGCTCACCTTCGCCGTGGAGCCGGAGTTCTTGCTGACCGCCCGCGAGGAGCCGATGCCCTTCGACGAGGTGACCGGCCGCTTCGACGAACTCGTCGCCGAGAACGAGCACTTCGAGTTCTACTGGTTCCCGCACACCGGCAACTGCAACACCAAGCGCAACAACCGCAGCCAGGGCCCCGCCGCACCGCCGGGAAGACTCAGCGGCTGGGTGGAGGACGAGCTGCTGTCCAACGGGGTCTTCCAGATCGCATGCACCGTCGGGCGGGCGATACCGGCCGCCATACCGGGCATCGCCACCCTCTCCAGCCGCGCGCTGTCGGCCCGTACGTACACCGACATCCCGTACAAGGTGTTCACCTCCCCGCGCCGGGTGCGGTTCGTGGAGATGGAGTACGCACTCCCCCGCGAGGCCGCCGTCGCCGCGCTGGGCGAGCTCAAGGCGATGGTGGACCGCTCGGACTTCAGGGTGAGCTTTCCGGTGGAGGTGCGTACGGCCCCTGGGGACGACATCCCGCTGTCGACCGCGTCCGGCCGGGACACCGTCTACATCGCGGTCCACATGTACCGGGGCACCCCGCATCAGGCGTACTTCGCGGCCACCGAGCGGATCATGACGGCGCACGGCGGGCGCCCGCACTGGGGGAAGCTGCACACCCGCGACGCCGGTCAGCTGGCCGACGCCTATCCGCGGTTCGGCGAGTTCACGGCGCTGCGCGACCGGCTGGATTCCGAGCGCCGGTTCGCCAACGCCTATCTGCGGCGGGTCCTGGGCGACTGACGACGTCGGCCGCGGCCGGCGCCCCGAGCGGGGGTGCCGGCCGCGGCCGTGACGGGCGGGGTCCGCGCCGGGCTACGAGGGGTCCGGCTGCGGCGCCTGCTGCTGTTCGGCGGCCGGGGGATTCGACTGACCGCCCTGGTCCCGGTCGTCGGCCGAACCGCCGCCGGTGTCGCCGCCGCTGCCGGAGGAGTGATCCGGTGACGGCCCGGTCGACGGGGAGGACCCGGTGTCCGGCGAGCTGCCGCCGCCGTCGGACGGGGTCGGCTCCGGGGACTGCCGGTCGCTGCCGGAGCCGCTGGGCTGCGGGGACGGCTTCCCCGTGCCGCCGTGGGTGCCGTTGCCGGTGGAGCGGCCCGGGTCGGGCGAGGCGGGGCGGCCGGGGTGATGACGGCCGGCGCCGCCGACGCCGGTGAGGTTGCTCAGCGTCGTGCCCTTCTGGCCGCTGGGAGTCTCCCCGGTGAGCAGCTCGGTGGCGGTCACACCGCCCATGGCCAGCACGAACACGGCGAGCGCGCCGAGCGCCGGACGCTTCCAGCCGCGCAGTCGGGTGCCGTAGGTCGTGGTGCTGATCTCCTCCGGGCGCGCGACACGCCCGGCGTGCGCGTCGTTCCCGTCGTGCCCGTCGTGCCCGGCATGCGTGTGGTGCCCGGCGCCGGGCAGTACGGCCGTGGCCTCGGCGGCGTCCTCGTCGGTACGCGGTTCCGCCTGGCCGAGCGCCATGCTCCGGGCATCCAGCCGCGGCACCAGCTGCCTCCGGTCCGCGGCCGGGCCGCGGCGGTAGGGCCGCGTGGCATGAGCGGCCTGCGGGAGTACCCGGGTGCGGTCCGTGACGGGAGCGGTGTTCTTGGCGGCGACGGCGGTGACGTCGTCCGGCGCGCCTTGCCTGTCGAAGGTCGGCAGCACCATCGTGCGCGGGGCGTGCGCGCCCGCGCCGGTTGTGGATCGGGGGTCGGTGGAAGCGGAGCGGCGCGGCCTCGGCCGGGTGGTGACCGTGGCTTCCTTGATCTGCTCGCCGGTGCGCCGGAAGAGGTGCTGGAATATCGAGCCGCCGGTCGTGGCCACGACACTGATCAGCCCCGCACCGATGATGGTTCCGTAGACGCCGAGCTGACCGGCCAGATAGGCGGCCGCCGCGGCGGCGAGCGCACTGCCCGCGACCTGGGCGAGGCTCAGGTCTATCCGCTTCTCCTTCTTCTTCCTGTCTGTTTCGTTTGGTTCGTCCATCTCCAACCTTTGATAGCCCCTTCCTTCCACCTTGCACGGAGAGGGGACCTTTTGACGAAGGGGATAGTTCCGAATCTGGAGATTATGTGAATCTCGCCACCGGTCACGGCGGCGGCGAGAGGGTGGCGAGACGGTAGAGAGATCGACAAGGCGACCAACTCCAGTACCGCACCACAACTTCAGCGGCGCGGCGGTCCACGTCAGTGGCCCAAATGGAGTACTGTGGCGAGCCCTGGCCCGGGATCCCGTCCGGCTGCCCGGATCCGCGGGAGGGGGCCTGAAAGGCGGCACTCGACCCGGGGCGCCGTCGCTCGGCACGGGTGACCGGATCACAGGGCACGTGACATGGTCACCGCGGATGGCAAACCGGTAACCGTGTCATGTACGGCGTTTCTGGGCCAAGCCTCGACACGCCGGGCAACTCGGCAATGTTGTGGCAGGCTGCACCCGGGCAGGCCACACTCGACTAGCGGAAGCAGCGACGCACGTGACGTCGGCAGGCACCACCCGGGAGGTCCCCATGCCCGAACTGCGTGTCGTGGCCGTCTCCAACGACGGCACACGGCTGGTGCTCAAGGCTGCGGACAGCACCGAGTACACGCTTCCGATCGACGAGCGGCTGCGCGCCGCGGTCCGCAACGACCGCGCCCGCCTGGGCCAGATCGAGATCGAGGTCGAGAGCCACCTGCGGCCACGGGACATCCAGGCGCGGATACGTGCCGGAGCGTCCGCCGAGGAGGTCGCCCAGCTCGCCGGTATTCCCGTCGACCGGGTGCGCCGCTTCGAGGGGCCGGTCCTGGCAGAGCGCGCCTTCATGGCCGAGCGCGCCCGGAAGACTCCCGTACGCCGCCCCGGCGAGAACAGTGGCCCGCAGCTCGGTGAGGCGGTCGCGGAGCGGCTACTGCTGCGCGGCGCCGACAAGGACACCATCCAGTGGGACTCCTGGCGCCGGGACGACGGCACCTGGGAGGTGCTGCTGGTCTACCGCGTCGCCGCCGAGCCGCGCTCGGCGACCTGGACGTACGACCCGCCGCGGCGGCTGGTGCAGGCCGTGGACGACGAGGCGCGGGCGCTGATCGGCGAGAGCGACGACACGCCCGAGCCGAGCTTCCCGTTCGTCCCGCGCATCGCACGGCTGCCGCGCGACCGGCCGCTGGACCGTGCCCTGGACCGTCAGATGCCCGACCGCGGCGAGCGGGCGGCGCAGGCGGGCGGCGAGGACTCCGGGCCGCGGGTCGCCGAGGAGCCCACAGGTGAGCGCGAACGCGAGCGGGACTCGCTGACCAGCCTGCTGGAGGCGGTGCCGAGCTTCCGGGGCGACATGGTCGTACCGGAGACCGCCAAGGCGCCGCAGGAGGACGAACCGGCCGAGGAAGAGCTGGAGGAGCCGGCCGCACCGGCGGCGAGCGCGGGTGCCGGTTCCGCGTACGCCGATGTGCTGATGCCGCGGGCCGTGGCCGGGCATCGCGACCGGCTGACCGGGACGACGGACCGGCAGGCGGAGGCGGACGGCGTACGGCCGGGCCGCCGCGCAGCGGTGCCGAGCTGGGACGAGATCGTCTTCGGCACCCGGCGCAAGAAGCCGGAGTAACGCCCCGCGACCGCGATGACCGCGCCCGCCCCTGGCTGCCAGGGGCGGGCGCGGCGCAGTCGGGCCGGCTTGCGGCGCGCGGCGGCTCAGCCCGGGTGCGCGCCGGTGGACACCGGGCGGGACGGGTCGTTGGACCACTCACTCCAGGAACCGACGTACAGCGCGGCGGGAATTCCGGCCACCGCCAGGGCGAGCACCTCGTGGGCGGCGGACACACCGGAGCCGCAATACACCCCGACCTCGGCATCCTCGGTGGCGCCCAGTGCGGCGAACCGCTTGGCCAGCTCGGACGCGTCGCGGAAGGTGGTGCCGCCGTCGACGACGTTCTCGGTCGTCGGCGCGGACACCGCACCGGGGATGTGCCCGGCGACGCGGTCGATGGGCTCGACCTCGCCCCGGTAGCGCTCGGCGGCCCGCGCATCCAGGAGGACACCGCGGCGCGCCAGGGAGGCCGCGTCGTCCGCGGTCAGCAGCGGCAGCGAGCCCGGTACGGGGGTGAAGTCACCGCGTTGCGGAGTCACTTTGTCGATACTCAGGGATCCGCCGGACGCCTGCCAGGCGGCCAGGCCGCCGTCGAGCACCCGGACGTCCGGATGACCCGACCAGCGCAACAGCCACCAGGCGCGCGCCGCAGCCCAGCCCTGGCCGCCGTCGTAGGTGACCACCGGACGGTCCGCGCGGACCCCGGCGGCCCGCATGGCCTCGGCGAAGACGGCCGGATCGGGCAGCGGGTGGCGGCCGGCCGGGCCGGGCGGCGAGGCCAGCTCGCCGTCGAGGTCGACATAGACCGCCTGGGGCAGGTGTCCGGCCTCGTACTGCGGGCGGCCGGGCGGGCCGCCGAGCTGGTAGCGGACGTCGAGGAGCAGCGGGGCGGCGGAGGACGTCAACTCGCTCGCGAGTTCGGTAGCGGTGATGATGGCATTCATGGCACTCATCCTTGCGTAGCGATGGCTACGTACAGAAGGCGGCGGCCCACCCTCCGTATGACGGAGTTGGGTGAGGTGACGCCATCACCGAAACGGATGCCGACCAGCAAAACGGGCATTCTCCCTCGCGAACGCGCCAAGGACGGCGCGGCCGGGGCGCACAGCAGGTCACCGGGTGCGAGCATCTGCTCGGGCCCCGCGCCCGTCCCCCCCATGGCCAGCACCCCGATGCCCCGAGGAGTAAATGACGATGACGACCGAGGCAGCGACCCGGCGGATGCCCGGCGCGCCCTGCTGGGTGAGCCTTCTGGCGCACAGTCTGTCCGCGACGCAGGAGTTCTACGGCGCGCTCTTCGGCTGGGAGTTCCGCCCCGGGCCACAGCACTTCGGTCCCTACGCCCGCGCCTACCTGGACGGCCAGGAGGTGGCCGGGATCGGCGAACTGGCTCCCGACCGTCATCTGCCCGTCGCCTGGACCACCTATCTGGCGAGCGAGGACGCCGACGCCACCGCCGACCAGATCCGCTCCTGCGGCGGGACAGTGGCCGTCGGACCGCTGGACGCCGACGACGCCGGACGGATGGCGATCGGCTCCGACCCCCAGGGCGCGATCTTCGGCATCTGGCAGGGCAGGTCGATGCGGGGCACCGCACTCAGCGGCGAACCGGGCACCCCCGTATGGAACGAACTGGTCACCCAGGAGACCGGCGTGGTCGAACCGTTCTACGAACGGGTCTTCGGGTTCGAGTCCGAGCCCGTGGGCCCCGCCGATTTCGACTATCTGACGCTGCACATCAAAGGGCACCCGGTGGCGGGCATGCACGGCGTGGGCACCGCCGCGCTGCGCGACCGCGGCCCGTACTGGATGACGTATTTCGCCGTCCCGGACACCGACGCCGCGGCGCGGCGGGTCACCGAACTGGGCGGACGAGTGCTGCGGCCGGCGCAGGACAGCCCGCACGGCAGGCTGGCGGCGGTCGCCGACTGCGAGGGCGCCGCGTTCACGATCATCCAGACGCCCTGACGGACCGCATCGGCGGGCCGCAATGAGCGGGCGGCAGCAGGCGGTAGCGGGCGGGCCGTACCGGGCGAAACGGACGCCTGGTGGGAGCCGAGCAGTGCCGAGAGGGCGGCGCCGACAGATGGTGAGGAGCGGTGCCAGCGCTCGTCCAGGGTGAACTCACCGCTGCCGAGGACGCCTTCGGGGCAGGCCGCCGCCGTAGACTCCGCCAGTTTCTGTCCGGCGGATCATGTGACCACTAGGGTCCGACGATGGAACGCGTAACCGACGTGCCCGAGAGTCGTGTCCGCTGCATTACGCGACCACGGTGCCCTCGTCACCGGCATCGACGCCAGCGCCGGGATGCCTGCGCCGGCCAGGTGGCGGCTCGGTGACGACGCGGCCCCGCACATGGCCGACCTGAACGACCGTCTGCCGTTCGCCGACGGTGCGTTCGACGACGTGGTCGCGTCGCTGGTGCTGCACCAGTCGCTGGTGCTGCACTATCTGGCGGACTGGGGGCCGACGCCGGCCGAGATGCGGCGCGTGCTCAGGCCCGGCGGCCGGCTGATCGCGTCGGTGAAGCACCCTTTCGTGGCCTACGCGTTCCAGGATCCTCGGCCCGACTGTTTCGCGACCACCTGCTATACCTTCGACCGGACGTTCAACGGGCAGTCCTTCCCGATGAGGTTCCGGGAGGTACCGCCGTCGGCTGCGGGCTCGGACGGCCAGCTCAGGACACGCTCCCCGCCGGCTGCTCCCGACGCCCCTCGGCCTCCCTCTGCATCACCGGGCCGTTCGTCTCCTCAGAGCCTCGACGGACCAGTCGATCACCGGCTCCAGGGGTTCCGGGGCCGGCCAGCCGTTGATCACGGCGAGCAGGGCGACGTATCGGTCCTTGCGTGGATCGTTCGCGGTTTCCAGGCGTTGCAGCAGCCAGTCCCGCAGCGGGGCGTCGTCGGGACGGCCGGTGGCGAGCGCACACCCTGCGGTGAGCGTCGCGACCACCGGATCGGCCTGCGGTGAGTCGGGGTCGATGCCGGATGCCACGGCAGTCGCCACAAGATCGCGGGTGACGGCGATGACGTCCGGGCGGGGCGGTGCGGCGGCGCGGTCAGGCAGGTCGGCCATGTGGCCTTCGACCAGTCTCCGCACACCGGCGCGAAAGCCTGCGTCCAGGGACAGCTCCGCCAACTCCACCCACGCTTCGATCTGTTCCTGCGTGGGGTTGTCGGGTAGTTCGGGCGTCATGGAGCGGCGGATCGCGGCATGGCCTGCCTCGCTGTGGCTGCCGTCGAAGACGGCGTCGAGGAATGCGTCGGTCGAGCGGCGCCTCTCGGCTTCGGACAGCATGGCGAGCCGGTACATGCGCCCCATCTCCTCGAAGGTGGGCTCGCGTCTGGCCGCAGTGGTCAGCACCGCTTGTCGCAGACGCAGGGTGTTGATCTGTACGTCCAGGGCGGCGGAATGTTCCGCGGCGACCTGACTCAGCGTCAGTTTCCGATCGGTGACGTGCCGGATCACGTCGAGGCCGAGGCCCAGCTCGCGCAGCGTCCGGACGAGGGCCGGGCGGGCGATGGCGTCCGGACCGTAGCGCCGGTATCCGACGGGGCTGCGATGGGCCGGCGCCACGATGCCGCGGTCGGAGTAGAACCGGATTTTCTTGACCGTCAGCCCGGTACGCCGGGCCAGTTCGCCGATCGAGTAGAGGGTGTCGCCGTCCATGGCCCCACCTTGATGTCTCCCTCCAGAGGAGAGTCAAGTCCGGGCACGAGCTGTGGACAGCATCGGCGCTCATGGCCCTGACGAAGCGGTGGACTTCCCGTGTTCTCCTGATGGATGGCGGCGATCGCCTCCTCCTGCTGTGCGGCCGTGATCCGCGGAGGCCGGGGGCAAGGTGGTGGTTCACCGTCGGTGGCGCTGTCGAGGAAGGCGGCTCCGCAGTGACCTACAGGAGCGTCCCGCCGTAGCGTCCGATCCAGCGCGCATTCAGCGGTCGGCGATCGCCGCGGTCGCGCCGCTCACGGAGCGCCGTCCGGTGGCGGAGACGTACGGGGCCAGAGGCCCTTCGAGGCATCGTCCGGCTCACAGATGGTGCTCGTCCATCAGGCGCATCAGGTTCCGCTTGCGTTTTTGGGCGGTCCGCAGGGCGGTGACGTACCCGGTGAACTGCTCAGGCGATTCCAGGCGGCGGTGGCAGTCCCGGATGCTCAGCAGCAGGCTGACCAACTGCTCGTAGACCGCGTTGCCGGTCTCCTTGGTCAGCGGCTCGGCCAGGCGCAGGTAGACGCCGAGCGCGTCGGCGGGGCGGGTGGCGCGGGCCTGGTCGGCGAGGGTGAGCCACTGTCGGTCATGGGCGCCGGTCTCGGTGGCGGCCTGCCAGGCGGCGTCGACGTCCTTGTCGTCGAGCAGGGCGTCGACCAGGACAGGGCCGCCGTACCAGCTTTGTTGCCGCTGTCCCGCGTCGGCACGCAGCAGGGCCAGCGCGCCCTCGCGCTCGGCCGGCCAGCAGTCCGCGGCCCGGGCAGCGGTGCGCAACTGCTGGTACGTGGGCAGAGTGCGGCGGGCGCCGAAGTGGTCGCGGCGCAGGGCGACGGCGTCGGTAAGCCGGTCCGCGTGCGCGTGGCGGTCGCAGAGGTAGTCGACGAGGGCGGTGTCGACGGCAGCGAGGTCCCTGGCCTCCCGGACGCCGCGTTCCGCCCAGCGCAGGGCGTCGCCGGGGCGCCGGGCGATGTCCAGCTCGCGAGCGATGACCAGGTGCGTGTGACCGTTCGGTGCGAGGTCGGCCGCATGCACCGCAATCACCGCATCGACGTCGCCTCCCGCCTTGGCCAGACGCTCCATCAGGTACTTCTCCGCCCAGCCGCGGCGGTTGCCCTGCCACGCCTCGACCGCCAGCTGCCGCAGGACGGCCACCCCCGCTTCGCCGAGAACGTCCTCGTAGTCGAGCGGATCGATGTCGGTGAGGCCGTCGTCCGACTCGCCGAGCGCATGGCCGACCAGCCAGCGCGCGAGCTCGCCCGGGTCGGGGCGCGCCGCACGGCACGCGTCGAGATGGGCGTCGGCGAGGCCAGTGCCCACCTGGCCGAGCCATCCGTCGGAGTCGTCGACGCTCTCCACCGCCTGGGCCAGCAGCTTCATCGCCTCCCGCACCAGGAGGATCGCGTCGGCTGCCCGTCCGGAGCCGGTGAGCGTGCCGATCGCCGACACCGCCTGCCCGGCCTGGTCCGCGTAGGCGCGGGCATCGGCGTACTCGACGTACCCGTACTGTGCGAACGGGCCGATGTCGAGCAGTTCACGGATGCGGGCCCGGACCGAGGCGATGTCCCCACGGGTGCTCGCGGCCCGCAGCTCCAGACGGCGCCGCAACTGTCGGTCCTCGCCGATCAGTTCCTGCACCAGAGCAAGCAACTCGTCCTTGGACCGTGCGGACAGCCACCCGTCGAGGTCCTGTGCCCGGTCCCGCGCCGCTCTCCGCTGCCGCGGCAGGATCTCCGGCCGGGCGAGCAGCGTCAGTCCGAGGGCGACCAGGTGCTTGCAGAAGTTGCCCTCAAGGCCATACGGGCAGTCGCACTCGCCGGACAGCCCGCCGGCCCCCTCCAGGGACAGCTCCAGCTCGTACCGTTCCGTGCCGTGGACGCTCGCGGTGATCCATCCGTCACCGATCTCGACGCCGGACACCGCATCCAGGTATCCGCGCCCGCGCTCGAAGGAACGGGCACCGGCCAACGACTTGAGGTTCGCCTCGGTGAGGCCGCGCATGGTCTCTTCCACCGTGCTCCTGGCTCTGTCCATTACGGTAGCCAGCTTATGTCCGATAGTGAGTCAACCCGGCAGCCAAGCAAGGTCCGTACCGCGCGCTGCGCGCCGGGCCATAATGGCCGGCCCACTGACTGGGTTGCAGGCGCTCCTCCAGCAGCCGGGGCAGCCCACCACCGACGGCCCCCGGAACCGGCCGTTCCTGCCCCGGCACGGAAACGGTGAGGGAACCGGCCCCCGAAACGACGGGAAACGCCAAGGGCCCTTCGGGCCGCGCCCGGGTGGCTCGCAGCGGCGCTGAGCTCCGACCAGCACAGCACAGGTCTTTGACCCAGATCATCGAGGCGCGCAGCCGGAGGCCCGCGTGCATGAGTGGTGCGAAGACTGGCCCGGCGCCCGTTCGTGATCGGATGCCTCGCCCGAGCCGCCCTCGTCATCCACCAGATCACTGGACGCGACGGTTCGAGAAGCCTGGCGGAACGACAGTTCTCCTGGTTCTCGACCTTGTGCTGGACGGAGTGCCCACGACCGCCCTCACACGCGGATATACCACCCACGGGTTTTGAGCAGCCGCGCGAGCGGCACGTAGAACAGGAACAGCCACAACAATGCCCACACCATGCTTGCGAGCGGCGCAGGCATCCAGGAGGCAAGGCCGACATCGGCGAACACGCTCCACACCGATCCCTCCTCGCCGTGGTACCGGACCGGAATGTAGTTCAGCGTGTCGGTGACGAGTTCGGACAGGACATAGAAGAACAGCGGGTTGCGGCCAAGAGCCACCAGCGTGTCGCCCACGGGCAAGCGCCCCCGACGGGCAGCGGCGGTCACACCGGTGCAGGCCGACGGCAACCATCGTCCGAGGCGGCTCCCCGCGCCGGACCTGGCAACACCGGCCGGGCTGTGGGGAGAAGGCCACAGCCCGCCGTCGAGCGCCAGTAGGACCAGGCCAAAGCCAATGGTCGTGATCCCGATGGTCACGAGGGCGTATGACGGAGTCCACAACTGTTTGCCGATCGGGATGACCAGGCCCAGCGCGAGGCCGGCCCCGACGCACATCACGCCGACGGCGAGCAGAAGGGACGCACGCCGGCGAACGCCGGCGGTCACGCCGTAGCGACGCTTGTTCCGGACGATGTCCATACCGACGACAAGACCTGCCCAGCAGTTGACCACTGCCACCAGCGTCGACATGAGACCTTCTGGGTCGAACTTGCCGCCGTCGAAGTTGTGCCCAACACCCCACATGTTCGTGTCGATGTAGGCCTCGAGCGAGCAGTCCGGGGCCAGTACGTGGACGTCGGCGCATTCGGGCCACGGGTTGTGAAAGGTGTACGTCGCCACGATCCAGACGGCGACGCACGTGAGGGGGAACCCACCCAGCAGGAACGTCCGGGCCAGGGAGCGGACAACACGGGACCGCGTACCAGCGGGTGTCGCAGCCTTGCCCTCGGAGCCTGCCGGGCTGCTGACGGGCAGCATGGACCAGGCGCACGTGAGGTACAGCAGCGATACCGCCAGGTATACGACGGCCAGTCGCTGTAGCACACCGACGAACCGCAAGTGCTCCAAGATCTCGGGCAGGAACGGGAACGCGTTGAGGAACATGCCGATCGCGTACAGAAGGGTGGCGCGGCGCCCGATGCGCAGCAGATGAGGCCGTCTGTCCGGTCCGCCCGGCTCGTGCATGGCCGACGGCCGGAGAAAAGTCGACATGGACACCGGCACTGCCATACCCATGGCGAACAAGAACCCAGGAAAGACCAGGTCGGCGACCGTCAGCCCAAAGCCGTTCGCGTGCAGTACGGCAGGGGCAGCGATCTCCGCCACCTGGCTGCCGATGAAGAGGCGCAGGACAACGACGGACCCGCGAGACGCGTCCAAGGCCTTGAGACGCCGGCGGGCAGGTACGGATTCCGGCCCCTGTCCCACCGGCTGCGCCGTCGAGGCGTCAACAGCGGTCGGAATGGCGAAGGGAATGGCCGCCGACGCCTGACCCGACACGGCACCATCGCCTTTGCGACCGTTGTAGGCATCGATCCGCGAAACAACGCGACTGCCCACGGTCCCGCTCATCCAGCCCATGCGCGCCTCTGATTCATGCCAGGCCTTCCCTTGTGTGGACCGTTTCACCAACGCTGGGCTTGGGGCGTGCTGGTCTGGATGGTGGCGCCTTTCGTGACGAAGTAGAAGTCTTCGTCTTCGATGTCGGCGCGGCTCTGTTCACCGATGTACAGATCGAGGTGCTTGACGTCGTCGCAGCCGATGCTGCACAGGTCATCGACGCGCCAGTGCGCGGATTTCACGCGCGTGCAGACCTCACCGGGCACTCCCGGACCGCAGTCGGTGACGCGGATCTGCGTGCCCGTTGAAAGATGGTTGGCGGCGACGGACTGCCAGGGCACCAGGGCGTTGTCGTGGGAGCCCATCGGGGGAGTACGGGTCGCGAAGTAGCAGTGCCGGTCGAAGTCCCAGCCGAGATAGTCCCCACGGGCGGTTTTGCCGAAGCCCTCCAGTCTGACGCGCTCCAGGTAGTCGGCAGGGAAGCTGTACGGCAGGCTTTGGCCGGCGCAGACCTGGCCGCGGATGCTGCGCCGGGGGCCGTGATGGTACGCCTCGCTGGGAGTGAAGTAGACGGTGAGGGTGTATCCCCCCTGGGGGACCGTGTCCGTCTGCGGCAGATCGATGGTGTTCAGCCGGTGATGCAGCCGCAGGCCGGCGTAGCCGAGAGCGGCGAGAACCAGCAGGCCGCACGCCAGGCGCAGCAGGGTCCTGCCGCGCGGGGTGCGCGGGCGGTGTTCCGGTGGTGCGGGCGCGGTGGGTGGAGGGGCGTCCAAGTGCGCGGCCATGGATGGGGTCTACTCCGGGCGGGTTGCAGGGGCAGGCCCTGACATGGCGTCATCTGCGTTGACGGGGCCGGTGCGTGCGCCACGGCCCGTCGGCGGGTTCACTACAGGCCGCCCTCGAAGACGCTCTCGTCGTCCGTGTCCTGTGCCTTGCTCGACGGTCGTGTCCTGCACCTTGCTCGACGGTCAGGCCGCGGGCTGCCCGCCGACACTCTGGCATGAGCCCCTCGAACCCTTGGGCAGCGAAGCGGGCCGGGTCGCCGAAGTCGCCCCATTCGCCGCATCCGCCGTCAAGTCGCGTGGCTGCGGCTCGCTCCTGCGGGGGAATGCCCGCGCGCCATGGAAACCGCTCGCAGACGATCTTCCTAGCATCCGGTGCCGTGAGCAACGAGCTTCTCAGCCCGCCGCGTCCGCAGCCCACCCCATCCCTCTTCGACGACCCGCACGGCCACCGCCGCAGGCTCGTGACCGCCGTGGGAGCGGTGGTGTGCCTCTTGTGCCTGTGCATCCTCGCGGTGGCCGGCAGCGTGCTGTACGCCGACCCCAGGGCGCCTGCAATGAGCCCGGTCGAGGCCGTCGGCACGACCCCCGTGCGATGAGGGCGGTCTCGCCCCGCGGGCACTGGTGGGTCCTGGCCGGTGTCCTCACGGTGTTCCTGGCGGCCCTGTTCCTGGCGACCTCGATCCTGCGCGGCGTCGGTGAACCGGGCACCGACCAGGACCAGGAGCCGGACGGCCTCGTGCCGCATTCCGTGTCCGGCGGCGGACCCGTCGTCGACACCCGAAGCGGCTCCCCGGTCAGCCTGGACGTGCGCCCAGGCACGGTGGCGCTCACCTTCGACGACGGCCCGGACCCCACCTGGACCCCGCGGATCCTCCAACTGCTGGCCGCAAAACATGTACCGGCGACGTTCTTCGTCATCGGCCGGCACGTGGTCGAACGCCCCGGGCTGGTCCGCGCGGAGACGGCCGCAGGACACGAAGTCGGCCTGCACACCTTCACCCACGCCGACCTGGCCACCGCACCGATCTGGCAGATGCGCCTGGAGCTCGCCACCAGCCGTGCCGTCCTGGCCGGAGCCACCGGGACGAGCACGACGCTCCTGCGGCCGCCGTTCTCCTCCATGCCCGACGCGGTCAACAACCGTGACTGGCACGCCGCTTTGCGCACGGGTGCGCTGGGCTACCTGACCGTCCTGTCCACCCAGGACGGTCTCGACTGGGAGGCACGCAACGCCGAAGACATCGTGCGCGACGCCGCGCCGCAGGACGGCCGAGGGGCCGTCGTCCTCCTGCACGACGGCGGCGGCGACCGGTCCCGGACCGTCGCGGCCCTGGGGCGGCTCATCGACACCCTCAAAGCACGCGGATACCGCTTCACCACTGTGACCAAGGCAGTCGGCCTGCCGCCCCAGGCAGCCTCGGCCACGCGGCTCGACCGCTGGTACGGCACCGCCCTGATCGGCCTGATTCAAGCAGCCGTCACCGTGCCCCCCGCTGCCGCCTGGCTGCTGTACGCGGTGGCCCTGCTGACCACCGCCCGCCTGCTCTTGCTCGCCGCGGCGGCGGCCGCACACCGAAGGCGCACCGGAAAACGGGCTTTGCCCCAACCCCTGCCCAGCGTCTCCGCCGTCATCCCCGCCCACAACGAGCAGGCGACCATCGCCTCCTGCGTACGCGCTCTGCTGGACGGCGGCTGTCCCGACATCGATGTCGTCGTGGTCGACGACGGCTCGACCGACGACACCGCGGCAGCAGCCCGCACCGTGACGGACCCCAGGGTGCGCGTCGTGACCCAGCCCAACCGGGGCAAGCCCGCCGCCCTGAACGCAGGCATCGCGCACGCCGCGCACGAGGTGATCCTCATGGTCGACGCGGACACCACGATTGCCCCGGGCGCGGTGGCACGCCTGGCCGCCTCTCTCGCCGACCCGTCGGTCGGCGCGGTGGCCGGCAACACGAAGGTCGCCAACCGCAAGGGCCTGCTGCCCCTGTGGCAGCACCTCGAATACGTCATGAGCTTCGGCCTGGAACGCCGGCTGTTCGACCTGGCCGGCGCCAGCCCGACCGTTCCCGGAGCCATCGGGGCCTTCCGGCGATCAGCCCTGGCCTCCTGCGGCGGCATCAGCGCCGACACCCTCGCCGAAGACACCGACATCGCCATGGCCCTGTGCCGGGCCGGCTGGCGCGTCGTCTACCGAAGCGACGCACACGCCCGCACTCACGTCCCCACGACCCTTGCCGGCCTTTGGCACCAGCGCCACAGATGGGCCTACGGCACCCTCCAGTCCATCTGGAAGCACCGGCACGCCGTCAAGGAAACCGGCATCGCCGGCCGCCTCGGCCGCCGCACCCTCCCCTATCTGCTGCTGTTCCAACTCGCCCTGCCGCTCGCAGCACCCCTCATGGACGCCGCCGCCCTGTACGGGCTCACCTCCGGGACCACGCCCGTCCCGGCATTCACCTGGGCCGTCTTCACCCTCGCCCAACTCGCCCTCGCCGCCTACGCCCTGCGCAAGGACAACGAGAGCCTGCGCCACCTGTGGCTCGTCCCGCCCCAGCAGATCCTCTACCGCTTGGCCCTGTGCCTGGTCACCATCCACGCCCTGGTCACCGCAGCACTCGGAGCCGGCCCCCGGTGGCGGAACCCCTCCACAACCCATGCGGAGGCACGGGCGCACCCAGCAACGGCGTAACCACCCGTCCCAGGCGTTCACCGATACCGACTCCAGCTCTCCCGCTCTCCCGCTCTCCCGCTCCCCAGACGGCCCGCTGCAACGTAGTCGCCCACCCGAGCAAAGAAGGCGATGCTCTTCTTCCTCATCGCGGTCGCCCTGTCAGCACCCTGGGCCTGTGCGGTCGGTGCCGCTCTCCTCGTCATCTCGGTCATCGTGGGCCGGTGACGCCGGAGAGCGCCACGCCGAGCCACCGGGAGCCCAGGCGAGCGTGACGGTCACCCGCCCGCTTCCGGCTGTGCGGTCGTGGGTGAAGTTGCGTTCACGTCGGGCATCGCCATGGCAGGGGGCCTGGCATGGCGCGTCTGATGGGGGATGCCGCAGAAATCCTTGGGCATATCCGCCCCGGTGGAATCCGGCCGGTCGCCGCGATTCATGTTCGGGAAATGCGCGACCGCGTCCGAGTACACCGTGAAGAGCATGCCGGCCGGCCAGCGGCGGGACAGCCGAGGCAGACGGGGGACGGCCACCAACCGTTATAAGGATCAGGCGGGTTCGGGTGATGAGCTTGCCGAGGCTCGCGCCGACGACGCGGGTCAGAGGACCTGGTTGACGAAGGAAAACCCGAGGCCCACGCCGAGCGTGGTGAATACGCCCTGCCGATGGTCGCCGGTGAGGAGAAGTCCGAGGTATCCGACGGCCAGGGACCGACCGGGTGATCGTCCCCTGCGACTACACACGGGCCGCCTGCGAAGCGGACCGCTGGGGCGGCGGCACCTGGGGACCCCGGGTCGCCTTCGCGGCCAAGTCCCATTTCGTGCGTGAACCGATCGGCACGGCGTCAGCAGCCGAGATGGCCACCGCTCTTGAGCAGCTGCACAAGTTCACCGCCGTGGGCGGGGCCAGCGGCCTCCTCATCGACGCCCTCGGCGGCGCCGTCAGCGACCGGCCCCCCGGTGCCACCGCCTTCCCCCACCGGACTGCCGTCGGCGTCGTGCAATACCACTCCTACTGGCACCAGTTCACCGACCGCACGCACATCGACCGCAGACTCAAGTGGCTGCGCGACATCCATGCCACCATGCAGCCCCGCCTGGGGATCGGCGGCTACTCCAACGGCGTGGATCGCGAACTCAACGACTGGGCGGTGGCCTACCACGGCGAGAACTACCCAAGGATGCAGCGCGTCAAGGCCGCCTGTGACGCCGAGCAGCTGTTCACCTTCCCCCAAGCAGTCACGCCGGGCAGGCCGGTTGCTGAGCCTGCCGCCGACGATCAGAGTCCGAAGGCTCCGCAGCGAAATCGCGGCGATCGTGCATGAAGCCGGGGAACGGGGGGCCTTTTGCCTGATGGCATGGAGAGTGTGGTCGAGCCGGGTGAGCAGGCCGCGCTGCGGCTGCATCGGCGTACGGCGGCACTCGGTCGGCAGGGATTTCGTGGCGGTCCGGCGCGGTGGCGGCCCGGTGTTGTGCATCGGACTACGGCCGTCCTCGGCTTTCAGTCTCCTTGCGGTATCCGTGCCCGACCCCGACACCATTGCCGACCAGCTGCACGATGCAGCACCGCACCTCACCCCCTCGGCTGGTCGCGCACGGGGCCTGCCCCACAACGCGAACCTGCGGCCAGGCGCGCGCGCCGGCCTCAGTCAGAGGTGACCGGCAGCACATCGGGCGACAGCGCCGCCGCTCGGGCCGCAGCGCTCGTCATCCGCCTACGGTGATGGCGTCGGCACAGGACCTCGTACCCGACCTCCTCCGCGGGCATGTCCACATCCCCGACCACCACCTGCTCGCCCTCGACCACCATCTCGCCGCCCACCGTGCGGGCATTGTGAGTGGCCCGAGCGCCACACCAGCACATCGCCTCGACCTGCAACGTCTCCACCCGGTCCGCCAGCTCGATCAGCCGTTGAGACCCCGGGAAGAGCTTCGTACGGAAGTCCGTGGTGATGCCGAAGGCAAAGACGTCCAGGGCAAGATCGTCCACGATCCGGGCCAGCTGGTCGATCTGGTCGGGCGCGAGGAACTGGGCCTCATCCACGATGACGTAATCGACCTTGCCGCCGTACGTCATCTGCTCCACGAGGTACCCATAGAGGTCCATCCCCGGGGCTGCCTCCACCGCATCCGTCACCAGCCCCAGACGCGACGACAGCTTCCCCTCACCCGCACGGTCATCGCGCGTGAAGATCAACCCCTTCAGCCCGCGCGCCGAGCGATTGTGCTCGATCTGGAGCGCCAGAGTCGACTTTCCACAGTCCATCGTCCCGGAGAAGAACACCAGCTCGGGCATGGGAAGTAGCGGGCCTTTCGGGCTCGTTGGGAGGGGACGGACAGGGGCCGCAGGGGTCAGGTGCGGACTTCCAGGAGGGGCACCAGCTGCTCGGCCGGGGTCATCGAGCCGTGCAGGCCGACCATCGAGGACTCCCCCGGTTCGCGTTCGGAGGCGATGATGGCCATGTCGGCGTGCGCGACGGCCACCACATCGCCGATCCGGCCGCGTACCCGGTCATCGACCCGCGGGCCGAACCATCCGGCGGCGATGGCCTCTTCGCGGCTCGCCACCCACATCTGCTCGCCGACCACCTCGCGCCAGATGGCCAGCACATCGCCGGCCGCCCCCGGATGCGCGTACACATGCCGGGCCCGGCCCTCGCCGCCCAACAGGCGTACGCCGGCGCGCAGTTCCCAGTCCTCGTCGAAGTCGATCCGGGACTCGGGGCCGAAGGGAATGTCGATCATGCCGTGGTCGGCGGTGACGTACAGGACGGAGCGCGGCGGGAGCTGCTCGGCCAGCCGCTCGGCGAGCCGGTCGACGTACTGGAGCTGTCCGCGCCAGGCGTCCGAGTCGACGCCGTAGCGGTGGCCCTTGCCGTCGACCTCGGAGTAGTACGTGTAGACCAGCGAACGGTCACCGGCGGCGAGCTGCTCGGCGGCGAGGTCCATCCGCTCCTCGCCGGAGAGGCGGCCGTGGAAGGTGCCGCCGCTGAGCGCCACCTTGGTCAGCGGGGTGTGCTCGAAGTCCGGTGCGGAGACCTGGCAGGTGTGGATGCCGGCGGCGTCGGCCAGCCCGAAGACGGTCGGGTAGGGCTGCCAGACGTACGGGTCGGTCCACGGGCGCCAGCGCAGCTGGTTCATCAGGGCGCCGGTGGCCGGGTCCTCGCAGAGGTATCCGGCCAGGCCGTGGGCCCCCGGGGGCAGGCCGGTGCCGACCGAGGCGAGGGAGGTGGCGGTGGTGGCGGGGAACCCGGCGGTGAGCGGGCGGCCGGTGCCGTTGCAGGAGCTGTCCAGGAGAGAGGTCAGGAACGGCGCCTCCTCCGGGTGGGCGCGCAGCAGTTCCCAGCCGAGTCCGTCGACGAGGAACACGCAGGCCCGGTCGGCAGGGGCCAGTTCCATCGAGGTGGCGACCTCGCGCACCCCCTGGCCTGCGACGATGGCGGGCAGCAGATCGGCGAGCGAACCCGTGCCGTAGCGCGGCACGGGGGCGGTGAGCGGGTCCAGGGGCGCCGGCTCGGGCCACGCGGGGGCGGTGTGGGCCATCAGCGGGTGCTGCTGGTGGCGGCGGTGGCCTCGGAGAGTGCCTGGGCGAACGCAAGGGTCTCGCGGACCGAGTCCGGTCCGTCGCCCGCCTCGCTGACCCGCAGCGAGAGGTCGTCGGCGGTGGAGGAGCCCGTGTAGCCGTGGTCCGCCTCGCAGTTGGGGTCGCCGCAGGCGGCGGGTTCGAGATCCAGGCGGGCGACGGCGCCCCAGCCGATGGTGAGGACGACCTCGCGGGGCAGCTGGCCGGGGGTGTAGGACTCGGGGTTGGCGACCACCCGGCTGAGCACCACGGACGAGATCCGGCCGAGCTTGACGGACTCGGTGGAGGTGGTGGCGTACGGGGAGGGGCTGGTGGCGTCGGCGGCCTGCTCGTCGGTGTGGCTGACGATGAAGCGGGTGCCGGTCAGGACCAGGACCGTGACATGGCGGCGGACCTCGTTGGCATCGAAGGTCGTCTCCTGGTGGACGAGGTACGACCCGACCGCCTCACCGCCCACCGCGGCCTGCACCGCCTCGGCAACGAGGGTCGGGTAATAGCCACTGCGCTCGATCGCCGCGCGCAGCCCCTGGGTCGTCGTACCGGTCTTAGCCATGGGGTCCATCTTACGGGGCGCACCGGCCCGCGAGAGCCTCAGTAGACGGGCAGGCGGCGGGGGCCGAGGTCAGTGGTGGCGGGCGGGCGGGCCAGGCGGACGGCGGCTCCCAGGACGGACAGGCCGTGCGGAGCGACAACGACCGGTTCGAGGTCGACGCCGACCACCTCGGGGTGGTCGTCGACCAGTCGTGACACCCGCAGCAGCAGCTCGGCGAGCGCGGTGGTGTCCACCGGCTGGGAGCCGCGCCAGCCGAACAGGAGCGGGGCGGCGCGGATCGACCTGATCTGGTCGGCGACATCGCGGTCGGTGGCCGGAATCAGACGGTGGGCGAGGTCACCGAGCAGCTGGGAGGGGGCGCCGGCCAGCCCGAAGGAGAGCACGGCGCCGGCGGCCGGGTCGATGGCGGCGCGGACGACCGTGTCCACGCCGCGCGGCACCATCGCCTGGACGACCGGCCGCAGCACCTCGGGCGAGCCGAGGAAGTCCGTCAACTCGGCGTAGGTGCGGCGCAGTTCGCGCTCGCCGGCGATGTCGAGGCGGACGCCGCCGAGGTCGGCGCGGTGGCGCAGATGGGGGGCCGTGGTCTTGAGGGCGACGGGATAGCCGAGGCGGGCGGCGGCGCGGAGGGCCGCGTCGGCGTCGGGGGCGGGCAGGGAGGGGCGGGCGTGGATGCCGTAGCGGGCGAGCAGGGCCTCGGCGTCGGCGGGCGGCAGCGCCACGGAGCGGCCGGCGGCGGGGTCGGGGGTGAGGCGGTCGAGCAGCCGCTCGATATCGGCTCCGGCGGCGGCTTCCTGGATGTCGTCGTACTCGGGGACGCGGCCCGGCTCGGCGGCGTCCCGGCGCCAGGCGGCGTAGCGGACTGCCTCGGCGAGCGCGCGGACGGCCCGCTCGGCGGCCGGGTAGGCGGGGATCCGGACGGGGCCGGGGCGGCGGGCCGGGGCCGGGGGTGCGGCCTCCGCCGCCGTCGGCGGGGCGGCCGAGGGCGGGGCCGGAGGGCGCGGCGGGTGGGGCGGGTACGGGGGCAGCGGGGGCCGGGGCGGGGCCTGGACGGAGGCGGGGCCGGGGTCGGCGGGCCGGGCGGGAGCGGGGTCGACGGTCCGGGCGGGGGCCGGGGGCGGGACGGGTGGCTGTGCGTCCCGGGGCGGCGCGGGCGGCTCGGGGGACGCCCCCGGTGCGGCAAGCGTCTGCGCGAGGTCGTCCATGGCCAGGTGCACGACGGCCACCGGCTTGGCCGGATCCGCCGCGGCGGCGGAGCGCAGGGCGGCGGCGAGCGCGATGCCCTCCCTGACGCCCGGAACGGCGCCTTCCCCTTCGCCGACCCAGGGGATGGCCGTGACGACCACGGCATCGCAGCCGTCACCCGCGAGCGCGGTGGCGAGCGCGGCCCGGAAGTCGTCCGCCGTCGCCCCGGGGGCCAGCACATCGGGACGCAGCGGACGCAGCCCTTCGGTCAGGCAGGCGTCGTACGTCAGCAGCGCGAGCGATTCGGAGTTGCCCAGGATGGCGATGCGCGGGCCGGCCGGCAGCGGCTGGGAGGCCAGCAGCAGCCCGGCGTCGATGAGTTCGGTGACGGTGTCGACGCGGATCACCCCGGCCTGGCGCATCAGGGCGGCGACGGTGCTGTCGGGGATACGGACCGTGGGCACCGTATGGCCCAGGGGGGCGGTGCCGTGGTGGCGCGCGCCCTTCGCGACGACGACCGGTTTGGCGACCGCCGTACGGCGCGCGAGCCGGGCGAACTTGCGGGGATTGCCGATGGACTCCAGATAGAGGATCACCACATCGGTGTCCGGGTCGTCGTACCAGTACTGGAGGAGGTCGTTGCCGGAGACGTCGGCGCGGTTGCCCGCCGAGACGAAGGAGGAGATTCCGGCGATGCCGCCGTCACCGGGGCCGCGCGCGTGCAGCCCGCTGAGCAGGGCGATACCGATCGCACCGGACTGGGTGAACAGGCCGATGTGCCCGGCGCCGGGCATCTGGGGCGCCAGCGAGGCGTTCAGCCGCACGGCCGGGGAGGTGTTGATCATGCCGAAGGCGTTCGGCCCGATGAGCCGCATGCCGTAGGAGCGGGCCAGGCGGAGCAGCGCGCGCTGGCGCTCGCGGCCGTCGGGGCCCGCTTCGGCGTATCCGGAGGAGAGGATCAGCACGCCCTGCACGCCGTGTTCGCCGCAGTCGCGGACCGCCTCGGGGACGCGGGCCGCGGGGACGGCGATGACCGCCAGATCGACCGGGTCGGCGATCTGGCGCAGGGAACGGACCGCGGGCACGCCCTCGGGCTCTAGGCGGTCCATGCCCTCGGGGAAGGCGTGGTTGACGGCATGGACGCGGCCGGTGAAGCCGGAGTCGAGGAGGCTGCGCAGGGCGGAGCGGCCGACGCCGCCGGGGGCGCGGCCCGTCCCGATGACGGCGACCGAGCCCGGCGCGAGCAGCCGCTGGACGGAACGGGCCTCGGCGCGCTGTTCGCGGCCGCGCATCACGGCCACGGACTGCTCGGTCGGCTCGAGGTCCAGCTCCAGCCGGACCACGCCGTCCTCGAAGGTGCGCTTCTGGGTGTAGCCGGCGTCCGTGAACACCTTGATCATCTTGGAGTTGGCGGGCAGCACCTCGGCGGCGAACCGGCGGATGCCGCGCTCGCGGGCCACCGCGGCGATGTGCTCCAGAAGGGCGGAGGCCACCCCGCGGCCCTGGTGGGCGTCCTGCACCAGAAAGGCGACCTCGGCCTGGTCGTCCTCGGGGTCCTTGGCGGGCAGGCCCTGGTCGTCGATCCGGTCGTAGCGGACGGTGGCGATGAACTCACCGCCCACGGTGGCGGCGAGGCCGACCCGGTCGACGTAGTCGTGGTGGGTGAAGCGGTGGACATCGCGGTCGGACAGCCGCGGGTAGGGGGCGAAGAACCGGTAGTACTTCGACTCGTCCGAAACCTGCTCGTAGAACGACACCAGCCGCTCGGCGTCGTCGGGGGCAATGGGGCGGATCCGCGCCGTGCCGCCGTCGCGCAGGACCACGTCGGCTTCCCAGTGGGCCGGGTACGCGTGGTCGGGCTGCGTCTGCATGCGGACAAGCGTACGGCGGAGCACTGACAACCGGCCCCTCCTGCGTACGCTCGGTCACATCGGAGCGCTGCCGGAGCACTCCCGGCAGCGTGCAAGAATGGTCTAGACAACTGTCACGCGACTTGAAGGGCATCACCATGGCTGAGCGCCGCGTCAATGTCGGCTGGGCCGAGGGCCTGCACGCCCGCCCCGCCTCGATCTTCGTCCGCGCGGCCACCGCGGCGGGCATCCCGATGACGATCGCCAAGCTCGATGGCACCCCCGTCAACGCGGCCTCCATGCTCGCGGTCCTGGGCCTCGGCGCCCAGGGTGGCGAGGAGATCGTCCTGGCCTCCGACGCCGAGGGCGCCGAGGCCACGCTCGACCGCCTGGCGAAGCTCGTCGCCGAGGGCCTGGAGGAGCTGCCCGAGACGGTCTGAGTCCGTCAGGGTCTCCCGCTTGCACTGTCCGCGACCCCGCGGCGGTGACCGGAAATGGTCGCCGCGGCGGGGTCGTTGTCGTGGGGTGGCGGGCGGAGATCGTCCGTCGCGGTGCTCCGGTACCGGAGCCGGCACCGGCACCGGATCTGGCACTGGCACTGGCACTGGCACTGGCACCGAATTCGGTACCGGATACGTATCGGGCTCCGGCCCCGGGGCCGACTCCGGGTGAATTTCCCGTACGGGCAAGCCGAAATTCCGGGCCGAATTACCCGGGAATCGATCGGGTGGAATTACCCGGCCCATTACGCGGCCCGGACACACGGCGCACACGGCCGCGCGCACCGCGCCCTTTTCCCCGTTCCGCTGTATCGCGCCCTTTCCCCGCCCCTTTGTATACAGACCGCATGTTAATTGCGGGCGCGCGCTGTGTTGACGGGCCGTTTCGCGTCCCTCACGGCAGGCGCGGCAGGGCGTCGCAGCCGGTGCACCGGGAGGGAGCGTTCGATATGAGCCGCCATCAGGGCGCGGGCGCGTTCCGCATCGCCCCGGGCCACCGCGTCCAGCACGGCGCCGTGTTCGTCCCAGGACTCGCCCGCCCGGGGCGCCCCTTCCACGGTGTACATCCACTCGATCTTCCGCCGCAGCTGGGTGAGCAGCGCCGTCAGGCTGGGGCTGCCGGCCGCCTGGGCGAGCGTCTCGTGGAACCAGCCGTCCAGTTGACGCAGGTCCGCGGCGTGACCGTGGCGCGCCCGCTCGCGGCCGAGCCGGACCAGACCGCGCAGCACCTTCAGATGCGCGGGACTGCGGCGGACGGCGGCGCGGGCGGCGCCCAGAGGCTCCAACACGGCGCGGATGTCCAGGAGATCGGCCGCCTCCTGCTCGGTGGGCTCGGCGACGCAGGCGCCCGCGTGCCGGCGCGTGGTGACGAAGCCCTCCGACTGGAGGGTGCGCAGCGCCTCACGGACCGGGACCCTGGAGACGCCGTAGCGGGCCGCGAGAATTTCCTCGACCAGCCGGCTCCCCGGCGCGAGCGCACCGGAGACAATGTCGTCGCGAATCGCCGTGCACACCGCATGCGCGGAAAGATGGCCTCGCATCGTCCGTGCCTCCGCCGTAATCCCCGGGAAAACGCCGCCGATCGGCGGGTTTTGAATGACTCTATTCGACGGGGACGATTTTTCCGATGGACTCCCGGAATTCATGGATATTTTTTGGCCAGGCGCACGAACGGCCGGTGGGTTCCGTCCGCTGTCCGCCGTCCGCCGCCGGTCCCTGCCGTCCGACGCCCGCCGGGTACGGCGAAGCCCCGGCGGGCGGCCGGGGCTTCACCGGGGTGCGGCGGCCTCAGACGTCGACGCCGTGCGCGCGCAGGTAGGCGATGGGGTCGATGTCCGAGCCGTAGTCCGGGCCGGTGCGGGCCTCGAAGTGCAGATGCGGGCCGGTGGCGTTGCCGGTGGCGCCGGAGAGCCCTATCTGCTGCCCCGGGGTGACGCTCTGGCCGACCGAGACCCCGATGGAGGACAGGTGGCCGTACTGGGTGTACGTACCGTCGTGCATCTTGATCACGATGTTGTTGCCGTACGCGCCGCCCCAGCCGGCCTCGACGACCGTGCCCGCGCCGACGGCGTGGACGGAGGTGCCGGTGGCGGCGTGGAAGTCTATGCCGGTGTGGCTGCCGGAGGACCACAGACTGCTGGATGCCTTGTAGCCGGTCGAGACGTAGGAGTCGGCGACGGGCGCGACGAAGGCGTTGAGGCGCTTGCGCTCCGCCTCGCGGGCCGCGCGCTGCTTGGCCTCGTGCTCCGCCTTGGCCTTCTTCTCGGCGGCCTCGGCGCGGCGTGCGGCCTCGTCGGCCGCGCGCTGGGCGACGGCCTCCGCCTTCGCCTGCGCGGCGGCGGCCTCGGCGGCGGCCTCCTGCGCATCGGCCTGCGCCGCGACGCGTCCGGCGAGTTCGTCGCCCATCACGACGGCCTGCTGGAGGCCGGTGTTCTCGGCGGGAGTCCCGGCGGAAGCGGCCAGCGCGGGCGCGGCCATGGAGGCGACGATGCCGGTGGCCGCGAGGGTGGCGGTGCCGGCTATCTTGCGGGTGCGGCGAGCCGTGCGGCTCGCACCACGATGTTTCCCGGTGGCACGGGTGAACGCCATCTGCTGGCTTGTCCTTTCCTTCCTTCTCGCCTACCGGGTTAGCTGACGGGTTCGGAGCAGGAAGGTCTCCTACGGGCCCCTCCGAAGAGGCGCCCGATTCACCCCAGGGGACGTGTGGGTCCCCGGCTCCCCTGGCTCGCGCCGTACGGGGACTCGGCGATGACTGTCCGGTGCCACTGTTGTGGCGGTCTTGTGACGAACAGCCGGACCGACGCTAATCGGGGCAACTTTCAATCGGCAAACAGAACCGACACTTTGTGCGCCATGCCACAAGAACGAGGGGCAACCGGCCGCGCCTTTCGGACATACGACGGCTCCCGTGGTGGACATGCACCACGGGAGCCGCTTTGTCGCTTTGCCGCCGGTACGGGCCCCGGCCGGCCGTCGGGCAGCCGGCCGGTGTGCGGCCGGTCGCCGTGCCGACGACCGGCGCTGAATGCCCGTCAGGCCCGGCGGTCCTCAGCCGCTGACGACCGTCACCTTGCCGATGCCGAGCTCCTTCACGGGCTCGGCGATCTGCGCCGCGTCCCCCACCAGGACCGTCACCAGGCGGTCCACCGGGAAGGCGCTCACGACGGCCGCGGTCGCCTCGACCGTGCCGGTCTGGGCGAGCCGGGCGTACAACTGCGCCTGGAAGTCGTCCGGGAGATGCTGCTCGACCTGGTCGGCGAGGGTGCCGGCGACGGCCGCCGCGGTCTCGTACTTCAGCGGTGCGACCCCGACGAGGTTCTGCACGGCGACATCCCGCTCGGCGTCGGTGAGCCCGTCCGCCGCCAGGGTGCGCAGCACCTTCCACAGGTCCTGGAGCGCCGGCCCGGTGGAGGCGGTGTCCACCGAGCCGCTGATCGCGAGCATCGCGGCACCGCTGCCGTCGGCGGACGAGCGCAGTACCTGGCCGAAGGCCCGCACCCCGTAGGTGTAGCCCTTCTCCTCGCGCAGCACCCGGTCCAGCCGGGAGGTCAGGGTGCCGCCCAGGCAGTACGTGCCGAGGACCTGCGCGGGCCAGACCCGGTCGTGGCGGTCGGCGCCGATACGGCCGATGAGCAGCTGCGTCTGGACGGCCCCGGGGCGGTCCACGATCACCACGCGGCCGCTGTCGTCGGCGGTGATCGACGACAGCTTGAGCGGCTCGGCACCGGAGCCGCTCCAGGCGCCCAGGGTGCCGGCGAGCGCCGCGTCCAGGTCGACGCCGGTGAAGTCACCCACGATGACGGCGGTGGCCGTGGCGGGCCGTACATGGGCGTCGTAGAAGGCGCGGACGGCCGCGGCGTCGATGCGCGCGACGGTCTCCTCGGTGCCCTGGCGGGGCCGCGACATCCTGGAGGTGGCCGGAAACAGCTCCTTGGACAGCGCCATCGCCGCCCGGCGCGCCGGGTTGGCGAGCTCGTGCGGGATCTCGTCCAGGCGGTTGCGGACCAGGCGCTCGATCTCGCTGTCCGGGAAGGCGGGGGCGCGCAGCGCGTCGGCGAGCAGGCCGAGCGCGCGGGACAGCCGGGAGGCCGGCACCTCCAGGGAGACCCGTACGCCGGGGTGGTCGGCGTGCGCGTCCAGGGTGGCGCCGCAGCGCTCCAGCTCGGCGGCGAACTCCTCGGCGTCGTGCTTGTCGGTGCCCTCCGACAGGGCGCGCGCCATGATCGTGGAGATACCGTCCAGGCCCTCGGGCTCGGCCTCCAGGGGGGCGAGGAGGTTGATCTCGACGGCGACGACCTGCTGGCCTGGGCGGTGGCTGGTCAGCAGCGTCAGCCCGTTGGGCAGCTGCGAACGCTCGGGGGCCGGGAAGGCCCACGGCCGGGGCGCGCCGCCCTTGGGCTGGGGGTGGAATTCCATGGCGGTCATGGCGGAATCTGCGCGGGTGGGGGCGTCGCTCACCGGTCCGCCTCCTCCTTCTCGGTGTCGGCGGCCGCGTCGGCCGGGGCGGTCGGCTCGGTGGGTTCGTACACCAGCACCGCGCGGTTGTCGGGGCGCAGCCGGGCCTTGGCGACCGTCTGCACCTCCTCGGGCGTGATGTCCAGGACGCGCCGGACGGCGGTCAGCGCGAGCTGCGGATCGCCGAACAGGACGGCGAAGCGGCACAGTTCGTCGGCGCGGCCGCTGACCGTGGCCAGGCGGTCGAGCCATTCGCGCTCCAACTGGGCCTGCGCGCGCTCCATCTCCTCCGGGGTCGGCCCCTCGGCGGCGAAGCGGGCCAGTTCCTCGTCGACGGCGCGCTCGATGGCGGGGACCTCCACGCCGCCGGACGTCTTCACGTCCAGCCAGCCCAGGGACGGCGCCCCGGACAGCCGCAGCAGGCCGAAACCGGCGGCGACGGCGGTGCGGTCGCGGCGCACCAGGCGGTTGTAGAGCCGGGAGGACTCGCCGCCGCCCAGGACGGTCAGCGCGAGGTCGGCGGCGTCCGCCTCCCGGGTGCCGTCGTGCGGCAGCCGGTAGGCCGCCATCAGGGCGCGGGAGGGCACCTCCTCCTCGACGACCTCGCGCAGCTCCGCGCCGATGACGTCGGGCAGCGAGCCGTCACGCGGCGGCTGCTTGCCGTTGTGCGAGGGGATCGAGCCGAAGTACTTCTCGATCCAGGCCAGCGTCTCCTCGGGGTCGATGTCCCCGACGACCGACAGGACCGCGTTGTTGGGCGCGTAGTACGTACGGAAGAACGCCCGCGCGTCCTCCAGGGAGGCCGCGTCCAGATCGGCCATCGACCCGATGGGGGTGTGGTGGTAGGGGTGGCCCTCCGGGTACGCCATGGCCGTCAGCTTCTCGAAGGCCGTGCCGTAGGGGACGTTGTCGTAGCGCTGGCGGCGCTCGTTCTTGACGACGTCGCGCTGGTTCTCCAGGGACTCGTCGTCCAGGGCGGTCAGCAGCGAGCCCATCCGGTCCGCCTCCAGCCAGAGCGCGAGCTCCAGCTCATGGGCGGGCATGGTCTCGAAGTAGTTGGTGCGCTCGAAGCTCGTGGTGCCGTTCAGCGAGCCGCCGGCGCCCTGGACGAGCTCGAAGTGGCCGTTGCCCTTCACCTGCGCGGACCCCTGGAACATCAGGTGCTCGAAGAGGTGAGCCAGGCCCGTGCGGCCCTTGACCTCGTGGCGGGAGCCGACGTCGTACCACAGGCACACCGCCGCGACCGGCGTCAGGTGGTCTTCGGAGAGCACCACACGCAGGCCGTTGGCCAGCCGGTGCTCGGTCGCTGTCAGGCCGCCGGAGCCGGCTTGTTCTGTGGCCGTGTGACCCATGGGCATGTACGTCCCTTCGATCCGCTTGCGAGGAAGTCCTGTCACTGTATGCAACCGCGCCGACATCTGGCGAAGTTCCCCGTCGAGCGGACCCGTACGGAGGGCGCGCGCAGGGCGTGCGCAGCGGCCTTGACACCGGGAAAGGGGAGTCGCGGTCGGCGTTGTCAGTGGGGCGGTCCACAATGGTCCGCGTCAGACTCAGGCAGACTCGGACGACTCACGGGTCCTGACCGACCGACCGTGTAGTTCCCACATCGGCAGTAGACGCAGCAGAAGGAGCCGCAGCCGCGATGGCCCGCCGCAGCACGAAGACCCCGCCGCCGGACGACTTCGAGGAGAGGATCCTCGACATCGACGTCGTCGACGAGATGCAGGGTTCCTTCCTCGAGTACGCGTATTCGGTCATCTACTCCCGCGCCCTGCCGGACGCCCGCGACGGCCTCAAGCCCGTGCACCGCCGCATCCTCTACCAGATGAACGAGATGGGCCTGCGGCCCGACCGGTCGTACGTCAAGTGCGCCCGGGTCGTCGGCGAGGTCATGGGTAAGCTCCACCCGCACGGCGACGCGTCCATCTACGACGCCCTGGTAAGGATGGCGCAGCCGTTCTCCATGCGGCTGCCCCTGGTGGACGGCCACGGCAACTTCGGCTCGCTGGGCAACGACGACCCGCCCGCCGCGATGCGTTACACCGAATGCCGGATGGCGTCGGCGACGTCCCTGATGACGGAGTCCATCGACGAGGACACCGTCGACTTCACGCCGAACTACGACGGCCAGGAACGGGAGCCGGTGGCCCTCCCCGCCGCCTACCCCAACCTCCTGGTCAACGGCGCCTCCGGGATCGCGGTCGGGATGGCGACCAACATGCCGCCGCACAACCTCGGCGAGGTGATCGCCGCCGCCCGCCATCTGATCAAGCACCCGAACGCCGATCTCGACACCCTGATGCGCTTCGTCCCGGGCCCGGACCTGCCGACCGGCGGCCGGATCGTGGGCCTGGGAGGCGTTCGGGACGCGTACGAGAAGGGCCGCGGCACCTTCAAGATCCGCGCCACGGTCACGGTGGAGAACGTCACCGCCCGCCGCAAGGGCCTGGTCGTCACCGAACTCCCCTTCACCGTCGGCCCCGAGAAGGTCATCTCCAAGATCAAGGACCTGGTCGGCTCGAAGAGGCTCCAGGGCATCGCGGACGTCAAGGACCTCACCGACCGCGAGCACGGCCTGCGGCTGGTCATCGAGGTCAAGAACGGCTTCAACCCCGAGGCCGTCCTGGAGCAGCTCTACAAGCTCACGCCGATGGAGGAGTCCTTCGGCATCAACAACGTCGCCCTGGTGGACGGCCAGCCGCTGACCCTCGGCCTCAAGGAGCTGCTGGAGGTCTATGTCGACCACCGCTTCGAGGTGGTGCGCCGGCGCAGCGAGTTCCGGCGCAGCAAGCGGCGTGACCGGCTCCACCTGGTCGAGGGCCTGCTGACCGCCCTGGTGGACATCGACGAGGTCATCCGCCTGATCCGCTCCAGCGAGAACAGCGCCCAGGCCAAGGAGCGGCTGATCGAGCGCTTCTCGCTGAGCGACATCCAGACGCAGTACATCCTCGACACCCCGCTGCGCCGGCTGACCAAGTTCGACCGCATCGAGCTGGAGTCGGAGCGCGACCGGCTCCAGGAGGAGATCGAGCAGCTGACGCGGATCCTGGATTCGGACGCGGAGCTGCGCAAGCTGGTGTCCGGCGAGCTGGCCGCGGTCGCCAAGAAGTACGGCACGGAGCGGCGGACGGTCCTGCTGGAGTCGGCCGGCACGGCGGTCGGCGCGGTGCCGCTGGAGGTCGCCGACGACCCGTGCCGGGTGCTGCTGTCCTCGACGGGGCTGCTGGCGCGTACGGTCACCGGGGAGGTGCCGTTCGACGCGGAGGCCAAGCGGGTCAAGCACGATGTGATCGTCTCCGCGGTGCCGGCCACCACCCGCGGCGAGGTGGGCGCGGTGACCTCCGCCGGGCGGCTGCTGCGGCTGCCGGTGATCGATCTGCCGCAGCTCCCGGAGACGGCCGCGGCGCCCAGCCTCTCCGGTGGCGCGCAGATCTCGGAGTTCCTCGCCCTGGGGGACGACGAGGAGCTGATCTGCCTGACCACGCTGGACGAGTCCTCGCCGGGCCTGGCGCTCGGCACCGAACAGGGCGTCGTCAAGCGGGTGGTGCCCGACTATCCGGCCAACAAGGAGGAGTTGGAGGTCATCACCCTCAAGGACGGCGACCGCATCGTGGGCGCGGCGGAGCTGCGCACCGGTGAGGAGGACCTGGTCTTCATCACCAGCGAGGCACAGCTGCTGCGCTATCCGGCGTCGCAGGTACGACCGCAGGGCCGGCCGGCGGGCGGTATGGCCGGCGTCAAGCTGGTCGCGGACGCGAAGGTGATCGCCTTCTCGGCGGTCGATCCGGCCGTGGAGGCCATGGTGTTCACGGTCGCCGGCTCGCACGGCACCCTGGACGACTCGGTGGCCACCGCCAAGCTCACCCCGTTCGACCAGTACCCGCGCAAGGGCCGCGCGACCGGCGGTGTGCGCTGTCAGCGGTTCCTGAAGGGCGAGGACTGCCTGACCCTGGCCTGGGCCGGCCCCGCTCCGGTCCGCGCGGCCGACGCCAAGGGCACCCCGGTGCCACTGCCGGACGTGGACCCGCGCCGCGACGGTTCGGGCATCCCCCTGGCCAAGCAGGTGGCGACGCTGGCGGGGCCGGTGTAGGCACGCTCGCTGTCGTGGCCACACCCGTTGCCGGGTGACCGGCCGGTCCTTCGGGACCGGCCGGTTTTGCTCGGGGAGGGCGTCCCCTGCCGCGCGCCGTCCCCGCCCGCGGTCACTCCTCGCGGCCGGCCACGTACCGCAGCACACCCCACATGCTGTGCTCGGACGCCTCCTCCGGCGCGGCCTCGCGGCACGCCGTCAGCTCCTTTCGCAGGGCCTCCGCATCGACCCCGCTGCCGATCAGCACGAGCTGAGTGCTGCGCTCCTCGTCACGTCCCCAGGGCGAGGGGTAGAAGCGCAGGAAGTCCCCGACGGCGTGCACGGTGAACTTCTGCCGGCTGCCCGGGACATCGAAGTGGACAAAGCCCTTGATCCGGTAGAGGCCGGTCGGCCGGCTGTCGAGGAAGTCCATGAGCCGCCGCGGGTTCATCGGCTCCCCCGAGGTGAACTCCACGCTCTGGTAAGCGGCATGGAGATGCGCGCACGGCTCACCCGGCGCGTGGTCATGACCGTGATGCCCGTCGTGCAGGTGCCCCGGATCCCCGTCCGGCTCCCCTGCCGCGCCCTCCCGCAGCAGGTCCTCGAACGACAGCTGCCTGATGCCCGCTTCGAGGTCCTCGCCCGCGCCACGGTCGAAGAACAGCTCCGGGTCGATCCGCCCGTAGGCCGTACAGACCACGGGCCGGCCCGGCGCAAGATCCGCGAGCGTGTCCAGGAGCTGCCGGCGCGCCGCGTCGGCGATCCGGTCGGCCTTGTTGAGCACCACGAGATCGGCGATGCCCACATGCCGGTCCAGTTCGGGATGACGGATGCGGGTGACGCCGAACTCGGCCGCGTCGACCACCTCGATCAGCCCGCCGTACACGATCCGGTCGTTCTCGCTGGCGAGGATCATCCGGATGAGTTCCTCGGGCTCGGCCAGTCCGCTGGCCTCGATGACGATCACGTCGATACGGGCGGCGGGCCGGGCCAGACGCTCCAGATAGGTGTCCAGTTCGCTGGTGTCGACCGCGCAGCACAGGCATCCGTTGCCCAGCGAGACCATCGAGTCCACCTGCCCGGCGATCGTCATCGCGTCGATCTCGATGCTGCCGAAGTCATTGACGAGGGCGCCGATACGGGTACCGGCGCCGGCACCGAGCAGGTGGTTGAGGAGGGTCGTCTTGCCCGACCCGAGAAAGCCCGCCAGCACGACGACCGGAATCTGTTGCGTGGCCAAGGGGGCGCCTCCATGGAGCGGGTGGCGAGCCGCACGAGCCGGCGGCGGACGAGCTGTCGATCGTAACGGACCTCCATGGGCGCACCCCGGCTCGGGCTACAGCGCGCTTACGGCATCCGTCAGGCAGCGGCGTCGGGCAGCGGCTGCGGCGGGGGCGGGCCGACGTACCGGGCCGCCGGGCGGATGATCTTCGAGTCCTCGGCCTGCTCCAGGATGTTGGCACTCCAGCCGACCACGCGGGCGGCACAGAACGTCGGCGTGAACATCTCACGCGGCAGCCCGCACAGCTCCATGACGACCCCGGCGTAGAACTCCACATTGGTGTGCAGTTCCCGCCCCGGCTTGAGCTC
Organism: Streptomyces natalensis ATCC 27448; assembly: GCF_000935125.1. Lineage (GTDB taxonomy): Bacteria > Actinomycetota > Actinomycetes > Streptomycetales > Streptomycetaceae > Streptomyces > Streptomyces natalensis. The sequence goes on from NZ_JRKI01000056.1 coordinate 101,821, forward strand.
GGCCAGCAGCTTCTCGACCGCGGCCTCCACCTGGACGGCGAAGGCCACCCGCGGTCCGCCGAACTGCTCGGCAATGCCGCGCAGCATCCGGGAACGCGGGTCCTCGGTGCGGTAGACCGCGTGCCCGAACCCCATGATCCGCTCGCCCCGCAGCACCCGGTCACGCACCCAGGCGTCGATGCGGTCCGGCGTACCGATGGCATCGAGCGTGTCCAGCGCACGACTGGGCGCACCGCCGTGCAACGGCCCCGACAGCGCGCCGACCGCCCCGACGAGACAGGCCGCGAGGTCGGCACCGGTGGATGCGATGACACGGGCGGCGAACGTCGAGGCGTTGAAGCCGTGGTCGATGGTGGAGATCAGATACGACTCGATCGCCCGGACCTGCTCGGGCTCCGGCTCCCGGCCGGTGAGCATGTACAGGTAGTTGGCGGCGTACGGAAGATCCTCGCGCGGCTCAACGGGCTGCCGGCCCCGACCGATCCGGTGCAGCGCGGTGAGCAGGGTCGGTACGGCCGCGCAGGCGGCGAGTGCGTCGGCGCGGCGGCGGTCGGTGTCGATGTCGTACAGCGGCCGGAGGTCCGCCGTCGCGCCCAGCAGCGACAGCGCCGTACGCAGCCCGGCGAGCGGGCCGGAGCGGGCACCGGCCCGGGCGAGGGCGGGCAGGGCTTCCCGTACGGCGGCGGGCAGCCCGCGCAGCGCGGCGGTTTCGGCCGTGAACGCCGCCAGCTGCGCGGCATCGGGCAGCCGGCCGTGGAACATCAGGTACCAGACGTCCTCGAACGTACGGGCCGTGGCCAGCTCGACGGCGGAGTACTGGCGGTAGTGATAAAAGCCCTCGCGGCCACGGACGTCCCCCAGCTCCGTCTCGGTGACGACGACGCCGGCGAGCCCACGGGGCACCTCAAGGGGTGCGTTGATCTCGGTGGTCGGCATGGCAGATTCCCTCATTCTTCCTCGCTCTTCCTCCCAAATATTGATCTGACTGTCCATGCATGACTCAATGCATGTCAATATTGATTGAATCAATATCAGTCGAGCCGGATACGGTGACCTCATGGCGGATCACGACAGGGCTCATGGCGCGTCCGAGCAGCGCCTGAGCACCCGGGAGGCGGCCGACCGGCTCGGCGTGAAGCCCGAGACGGTCTACGCATATGTGAGTCGCGGCCAGCTGACCAGCCGCCGCATACCGGGCGGCCGCGGCAGCACCTTCGACGCGGAAGAGGTCGACGCCCTCGCGCGCCGCAGCGGCCGCCGGGAGCCGTCGAGCGCCGGCGGCGGACCGGCGATGGGGACGGGCATCACGCTGATCGAAGGCGACCGCTGCTACTTCCGCGGCGTCGAGGCCACGGAACTCGCCGCCGCCTACCACTACGAGGAGGTCGCCGAGTGGCTGTGGACCGGCGACCTGCGTCGCGGCACGCACTTCGCGGCGCCGCAGGACGCGCTCTCGGCGGCCCGCCGCGCCGTCGAGTCGTTGCCGGAACACAGCGGCCCCATGGACCGGCTACGCGTCGCCGTGATCGCCGCCGCGGCCGCCGACCCGCTCCGCTTCGACCTGTCCGAGGACGCCGTTCTCGACACCGCCCGCAGCCTCATCCCCACACTCGTCGAGGCCCTGCCGCCGCAAGGCCCCGAACCGTCCGACGCGCAGTCGCTCGCCGAACGGCTGTGGTCGCGGCTGACGGCGGCGCCCGGCACCCCGACCTCGCTCCGCGCGCTGGACGCCGCCCTGGTGCTGCTCATCGACCACGACCTCGCGGCCTCTACGCTTGCGGTACGGATCGCCGCCTCGGCGCATGCCCACCCGTACGCCGCCGTCTCGGCCGGCTTCGGGGCGCTGGACGGCCCGCTGCACGGCGCAGCGAGCGGGCTCGTCCACCGCATGCTGCTGGAGGTGCTGGAGCGCGGCAGCGCCGCTGCCGTGGTGGCCGACCACCTCCGGGCCGGGCGCCGCATCCCGGGCCTCGGCCACCCCCTCTACTCCGGCGAAGACCCGCGGGCTCGTGCGCTCTTCGCGCTGCTGGCGGACGTACCGCAGGCGCAGCCGGCATTGCAGGCCGCGCGCGGGGTGGCCGGCACCGCCGCCCGGCATGCCGAACTGCACGCCAACGTCGACCTGCCACTGGCGGTGCTGACCGTGTCGGCGGGGATGCCCGCCGAGGCGGGCGAAACCGTCTTCGCCGTCGCCCGGACCGCCGGCTGGATCGCGCACGCGCTGGAGGAATACGCGGAACGCCCGCTGCGGCTGCGTCCCCGCGGGCAGTACAACGGCCCGCGTCCGCCACAACCGCTGCCGCTGCCGTGACGGAGGGCACCCTCGGTCCCGGACGACCCGCGGCAGCAAGTCAGGTTAGGCTTACCTTCGTGAGCACTTGCGCTACCGCCTCCCGCGAAACGGCCGAACCTGTCGCCGGGACCGCAGCCACCGCCCGCACCTGGCTGCTCATCGAGCAGCCCGGACCCTGGGGTGCCAATGCGCTGACGCACAGCCACCTCGATCCGCACCTCGGCCGCGCCCTGGAAGCCGCCGCAGACGGTACGGGCGTGCGCGTCGCTCTCATCCGGCGCCCCGGACGGCACGCCGACTGCCACGACCTCTCCCGGCGCCGGCTGTTCGTCGCGCACACCGCACCGGGCAACTCCTGGATCCGCACCACCACCGTCACCGACCCGCGGGACATCCTCCGGCTGGACTTCGCCGCGCTGGGGGCCGGGAACCACGGCGGCATCTGGGACCCGTACACCGGTGAGCCCCTGGTCCTCGTCTGCACCAACGGCAAGCGGGACCGCTGCTGTGCGCTCCTCGGCCGACCGCTGGCCGCCGAGCTCGCCGCCGGCGGAGCCGAGTCCTGGGAGGTGACGCACATCGGCGGTCACCGCTTCTCCCCCACGCTCTTCGTCCTCCCGTACGGCTACGCCTACGGAAGGGCGTCGGCTCCTCTCGTCAAGGACGCCGTGGAGGCGGCGCGCGACGGAAGGATCACGCTCGACCACTGCCGTGGCCGCTCGGCGTGGGACCGGCCTGCGCAGGCTGCCGACCTCGCGGTCCGCGAGCTGATCCGGGAGGAGCGGGCGGACGCACTCGACGTCGTACGAACCGACGAGGTGCGGCCCGGACCGGGGCGCGGCGACCGGACGCCCGTCGGCGGACCGGCCCCGGGGGACACGCCCGCCTGGTCCGTTGCGGTCACGCACACCGACGGCCGTGCCTGGCGCGTCGCCGTGGAACAGCGGACCGACGGCGCTCCGACGCCCGCCAGCTGTGGTGCGCCGCTCGGTCCACCGGCGCGTATGACGGTCACCTCCATCGCGGCTCTCACCGGCACCCGCGCCCCGGCATGTGCCTCCTCGCTCGCCCTTCCAGCCCTGTGACACCGGCGGTTTCCTGCCTCCCCTAGGCGGCGCCCGCCCCCGTAAGAGACCTGACCTCCGTCTCCGCGTGACGGGCTCGGTCGGCGGCCTCCGGGGAGAGCACGGTGCCCAGCCATCCCATGAGGAAGCCCAGGGGAATCGACACGATGCCGGGGTTGTCCAGGGGGAAGCAGGCGAAGTCCCGTCCGGGGAAGAGGGACTCCGGGGTGCCGGAGACCACCGGGGAGAGGACGACCAGGGTGATCGCCGGGAGCAGCCCGCCGTAGACGGACCAGACCGCGCCGCGGGTGGTGAAGCGGCGCCAGAAGAGGGCGTAGAGCAGGGCCGGCAGGTTGGCCGATGCGGCGACGGCGAATGCCAGGCCGACGAGGAAGGCGACGTTGAGGTCGCGGGCGAGCAGTGCGAGGCCGATGGAGACGGCGCCGACGCCCACCGCCGCGAGGCGCGCCACGGTCACCTCGCCGTGCCGCGTGCCCCGTCCCGTCCCCCGGGGGCGGCGCAGCGAGGCGTACAGGTCGTGGGCGACGGATGCGGACGAGGCGAGGGTGATGCCGGCGACCACGGCCAGGATCGTGGCGAAGGCCACCGCGGCCACGACGGCGAAGAGAACCGTTCCTCCGGTGGAACCGGCGCCGCCGCCCAGGTGCAGCGCGAGGAGCGGTACGGCGGTGTTTCCGGCCTTGCCGGACGCGCGGACGGCATCGCTGCCGAGCACCGCGGCCGCGCCGAAGCCCAGCAGGATGGTCATCAGGTAGAAACCGCCGATCAGCACGATGGCCCAGACGGCGGAGCGGCGGGCGGCGCGGGCCGTGGGGACGGTGTAGAAGCGGGCCAGGATGTGCGGCAGCCCGGCGGTGCCGAGGACCAGTGCGAGGCCGAGGCTGATGAAGTCGAGGCGCGTGGTCCAGGTGTGGCCGTACTTGAGTCCGGGGGCGAGGAACTCGCCTCCGTGTCCGCTGTGTTCGGCGGCGGTGTTCAGCAGGGCGTTGAGGTCGCCGTGAAAGCGGAGCACCACCAGGGCGGTGAGTGCCGCCGCGCCGCCCAGGAGGAGCACGGCCTTGACGATTTGGATCCATGTCGTTGCGCGCATGCCGCCGAAGGCGACGTAGACGACCATCAGCGCGCCGACCGCGACCACCATCCCGGTGCGGGCCTGTGTGCCCGCCCCGTCCAGGAGAAGCGCCACCAGGCTGCCCGCGCCGACCATCTGGGCGACCAGATAGAGCACCGAGACGGTGACCGAGGCCGCGCCCGAGGCGATGCGGACGGGGCGTTCGCGCATCCGGGCGGCGACGACGTCGGCGAGGGTGAACCGGCCGCAGTTGCGGACCAGTTCGGCGACGAGGAAGAGCACGACCAGCCAGGCGACGAGGAAGCCGACGCAGTAGAGCAGGCCGTCGTGGCCGAAGAGGGCGATCAGGCCGGAGACGCCGAGGAAGGAGGCGGCGGACATGTAGTCGCCCGCGATGGCGAAACCATTCTCCAAGGGCGAGAAGAGCCGGCCGCCCGCGTAGAACTCCTCCGGGGAGCCGTGCCGGCGGCGGCCGGCCCAGGTGGTGATCGCCAGGGTGACGGCGATGAACGCGCTGAACAGGATCAGCGCCAGGGTCCGGTGGTCGCCGGTCACCGGATGTTTCCTCCCGTCAGGTCCTGGGTCCGCCAGCGGATGTCGAGCGCCACGGCGTCCCGGCGCAGCCGCGCATGCCGTGCGTAGGCCCAGGTGAGCAGGAAGGTCGAGGCGAACTGCCCGAGTCCGGCGAGCATCGCGACGTTGAGCGCGCCGGCCACGCGGTGGGCCATCAGGCCGGGTACGAGAGTGGCCCCGAGCACATAGGCGAGGTACCAGGCCAGGAAGACGGCCGTGGCGGGGACGACGAAGTGCCGGTATCGGCGGCGTACCTCCTGGAAGGCGGCGCTGCGCTGCACCGTCAGGTAGACCTCGCCGTGGGTCACGGACCGCGGCGGTGGTGGCGACAGCGGTGCGGCGGTGTGCGTCCCGGCCCGTACGTCACCGGGCTCGGCGGTCGCTCGGTCGTCCTGCTTGTCCACCGGAGACTCCTTGTTGCACGGAACTGTTGACCGTGGGCCCAAGGATGGACAGAAAGGAAGATCCCGGACTCTTCCTTCCCGATGCTTCACCGGATCAGGTGGGTCATCCGGGCGGCTGTGCGAGGCCGTGGCGGTAGGCGTAGTGGATCGCCTGGGCGCGGTCGCGCAGTCCGGCCTTGGCGAAGAGGTTGTTGATGTGGGTCTTCACGGTGGCGGTGGAGACGTGGAGGGTACGGGCGATCTCGGGATTCGACTGGCCCTCGGCGACGAGGCGCAGCACCTCGGTCTCGCGGACGGTGAGTCCGTCCGGAGGCCCTTGCGGGGGCCGGGGCCTGGCCGGTTCGGGCTGCGCGAGGCGCTCAAGGAGGCGGCTCTGGATCTTCGGTGACAGGCCGGCCTCACCGGAGAGGACGTCGTCGACGGCACGGACGATCTCGTCGCCGTCGGCGTCCTTGGTCAGATAGCCGCGGGCGCCGGCCTGGAGGGCAGGGAACAGCGAGTCGTCGTCAGCGTAGGTGGTGAGCACCACGACCTGGGTGCCCGGGTGGGCGGTGCGGATGCGGCGGGTCGCCTCGACGCCGTCGCAGCGTGGCATGCGCAGGTCCATCAGGACGACGTCGGGGGCGAGTTCGGCGACCAGGCGGACGGCTTCCTCACCGTCGGCGGCGGAGCCGACGACCTCGATGCCCGGCAGCAGTCCCAGCAGCATCACGATTCCCTCACGCACCACTGTCTGGTCGTCGGCGACCACGACGCGTGCCGTCGTGCGCGCCGTCATGCGGGCACCCTCAACCGCACCACGAAACCCTCCTCGTCGGGACCGGACTCCAGGGTTCCGCCGAGGAGTTCGGCGCGCTCCCGCATCCCGGGCAGACCGTACCCGGAGCCGCTGTGCCCGAGCTCCGCGGACACCCCTGCACCGCCCGTGTCGCGTACTTCGAGCCCCACGTCGCCGTCCGCGTACTCCAGCCGCACGCTCACCCGGGCGCCCGGTGCATGCTTGCGTACGTTCGTCAGCGCCTCCTGGGCGACCCGGCGGACCGCGAGCCCCGCTTCCGCCGATACGGTGCGCGGCTCGCCCCTCACATGCAGCTGCGCGCCCTCAGCGTCCGTCAGACGCCGCAGGAACTCCTCGATGGGGATCATGTCCCCGCGCAGCGCCGAAAGCGCCTCACGGGTCCCGTCAAGCCCTTCACGGGCCATTCCCCGGCATGCGACCACCCGCTCCAGGATCCGTGCGCGGTCGGCCTCCAGGTCGGTGCTGCGCTGGATCAGCTGGCGCGCCGCCTCCAGGTGGACCAGTTGGGCGCTGAGGCTGTGGGCGAGGACGTCGTGGATCTCGCGGGCGATCCGGCCCCGTTCGGCGAGCGCGGCCGTCTCGGCCTCGGCGCTGCGGGCGGCGCGTTCCTGGGCCAGCAGCCGCTGGGTGTTGCCGCGCGCCTCCGCGTCCAGCCGTACGACGTATCCCGCGAGGGCCAGGCCCGCCGTGGTCGTGGTGGTCGTCAGCCAGTTGTCGGTGTTCACCACGGCGTACGCGGCGAGGGCGGCGGCGGAGCACGGCAGCGCGGCGCTCAGCGGCATCCGTTCCATGACGTTGAGGGAACATGCGCACCACAGCACGATCGCGGCCGTGGTCGCGCCGGCGAGCGAGTAGCCGAAGGCGGCGGCCTCCAGGAGGGCGAACAGGCCGAGGGACGGCCACAGTCGGCGTGCCAGCGTCGTACGGAAGAAGGCGCGGAACATCAGCACCGTCAGGGCCATGCCGACGACGGCCGCCACCAGGCCCCAGCCGGTGAAGGCCCGCCCCGCCACGGTGGCCCACATCAGGCCGGCCACCACCAGGACCCGGACCCCGCGGCCGATCCACACTCTGACCTCGCTGAGGCCCTCACGGGACAGCGACTCCCTCAGGGGCCAGCTCGTCCAGGAGTTCGGCGACACGTACGGTCCTTCGTCGGTGCGGAACGGCTCGTCGGGGCGGAACGGCTCGTCGGGGCGGAACCGCTCGTCGGGGCGCAGCGGTCCGCCGGTGCGGAACGCTCCACGACGCGCGGGGGCGTCAGCCCGCAACAGGAACACGGTACGTGGGCCGGGCGGTCCGGGCGCGCCAGGCGAGGAAGCCCGCGCGGGACAGCAGCATCGCGGCCACGAACAGCGTGATGGCCGGGCTGCTGTTCTGGTGGATGCCCAGGAGCGCTGCGGCGCCCATGAGGCCGATGCGTATCACCGTCCCGCACAGCCACACCCCGGCCGTCGCCCAGCCACCCTTGCCCCAGGTCTCGCCGTCCGCGTCGGTCCAGATACGGGTGGTCCAGGCCCAGCCGGCCCCGCTGGCGAGCGCGGTCAGGAGTTCCGCGCCGAGCAGGACGACGGAGGCGGCCCGGTGGTCGGGGTCCAGGAGGCCGGACTGCCCGCAGGCGACGAACGCCAGGACGGCGGGAATCAGCCACGCCTTCCCGTCCGTTGCGGTGATGCGCTGCGCCGTGAACTGCCGGATGAAGACGAACACGACTGCCGCGGTGATCGCGATGATGGTGAGCGCGCCGCTCATGAGCTGGGCCTCCTGGGGACGGAAATGTCAACGTCCCGACGCTATGGCGCGGCCCCGTCCGGGCGGATCGGAGCCAGGGTGGGCCGCGGGTGGAAAACGCGCGGGGCGCCTCTCCACCCGGGGGTGGACAGGCGCCCCGTGGAGGCCGCGGTCTGCTCAGGTGTCGATGCGCGAACGGTCCAGGAAGGAGGCGGAGTTGGTGATGAACTCCTTGCGGGGGGCGACTTCGTTGCCCATCAGGAGGTCGAAGGCCTTCTCCGCCGCTTCCAGGTCGCCGATGTTGATCCGGCGCAGGGTGCGGTGGCGCGGGTCCATGGTGGTCTCGGCGAGCTGGTCGGCGTCCATTTCACCCAGGCCCTTGTAGCGCTGGATGCTGTCCTTGTAGCGGACGTTCTTGCGCTGGAGCTCGAGCAGCGTCTGGCGCAGTTCGTTGTCCGAGTACGTGTAGATGTACTTGTCCTGGCCCTTTTTGGGGTTGATCAATTCGATCCGGTGCAGCGGCGGGACGGCGGAGAAGACCCGACCCTGCTCGACCATCGGCCGCATGTAGCGCTGGAAGAGGGTCAACAGCAGGATGCGGATGTGGGCGCCGTCGACGTCCGCGTCGGCGAGGAAGATGACCTTGCCGTAGCGGGCGGCGTCGATGTCGAAGGTGCGGCCGGATCCGGCCCCTATGACCTGGATGATGGCGCCGCACTCGGCGTTCTTGAGCATGTCGGAGACCGACGCCTTCTGGACGTTCAGGATCTTTCCGCGGATCGGCAGCAGCGCCTGGAATTCCGAACTCCGCGCCAGTTTCGCGGTACCCAGCGCCGAGTCCCCCTCGACGATGAACAGTTCGCTGCGGTCGACGTCGTCGCTGCGGCAGTCCGCCAGCTTGGCGGGCAGCGAGGAGGACTCCAGCGCCGTCTTCCGCCGCTGCGCCTCCTTGTGCTGACGGGCGGCGATGCGGGTACGGGCGGCGGCGACGACCTTTTCCAGCACGGAACGGGCCTGCTGCTTGGCGTCCCGCTTGGTGGAGGTCAGGAACGCCTTGAGTTCCCGGCTCACCACCTGGGCGACGATCCGGGAGGCCGCGGACGTGCCGAGGACTTCCTTGGTCTGGCCCTCGAACTGCGGCTCGGCGAGCCGCACGGTCACCACCGCGGTCAGGCCCTCCATGGCGTCGTCCTTGACGACGTCGTCCTCGGCGACGCGCAGCAGCTTCTGGGCGCGCAGCACCTCGTTGACGGTCTTGGTGACCGAACGCTCGAAGCCGGAGACGTGGGTGCCGCCCTTGGGGGTGGCGATGATGTTGACGAACGACCTGACGGCGGCGTCGTAGCCGGTGCCCCAGCGCAGCGCGATGTCGACGCCCAGTTCCCGGGTGACCTCGGTGGGTGTCATATGACCGCGGTCGTCCAGTACGGGCACGGTCTCCTTGAAGGTGCCCTGGCCGGTCAGCCGCAGGACGTCGCAGACGGCCTTGTCCTGGGCGAGGTACTCGCAGAACTCGCTGATGCCGCCGTCGTAGCGGAAGGTCTCCTCGGTCTTGCCGGCGCCGTCGATGCCGCGTTCGTCGCGGACGACGATGGTCAGGCCCGGCACCAGGAAGGCGGTCTGGCGGGCGCGGGCGTGCAGGTTCTCCAGGGAGAGCTTGGCGTCCTTGAGGAAGATCTGCCGGTCCGCCCAGTAGCGCACCCGGGTGCCGGTCCGGGTCTTGGGGATGCGCTTGCCCTTGACCAGGCCGTTGCCGGGGTCGAAGGGGGCGTCCGGGCCCGATTCGGTGAAGACGCCGGGGACGCCGCGGCGGAAGCTGATGGAATGGGTCTTGCTGCTGCGGTCCACCTCGACGTCGAGGCGCGCGGACAGGGCGTTGACGACCGAGGCGCCGACGCCGTGCAGGCCGCCGGAGGCCGCGTACGAGCCGCCGCCGAACTTTCCGCCGGCGTGCAGTTTGGTCATCACGACCTCGACGCCGCTGAGCCCGGTCTTGGGCTCGACGTCCACGGGGATACCGCGGCCGTTGTCCCGTACCTCCACCGACCCGTCGTCGTGGAGGATCACCTCGATGTGGTCGCAGTAGCCGCCCAGCGCCTCGTCGACGGAGTTGTCGATGATCTCCCACAGGCAGTGCATCAGGCCGCGGCTGTCCGTCGAGCCGATGTACATGCCGGGGCGCTTGCGGACGGCCTCGAGCCCCTCGAGGACGAGCAGATGCCGCGCGGTGTAGTTGGACCCGTCCCGGTCTGCCCCGGTCAGCACTGCGGTGGACGGCACGGACATCTCGGCGGTCACGCGGTTCGCTCCTCGCTGAATTTCTGGCAGTCCGCATTCCGCGGACTCGGTTGTGGCGGTGTCGCCGGTGAGAGGGTACCGAGGCCTGGTAGAGCCGATGTGACGCCACCCGTGAGCAGGTCCATGGTAGTGGAATTTCGCTCACATGTTCGATCCCTCGATAGTATGACGTCCCAGTGACGTGCACATCACGTTCCCTTCCAGGCATGAACCATTTAGGCTCCGGGCACGTCCTCATCAACAACCGGCAAGCCAGCCGGGAGGGCAGGACCCAGAAACACCGTGAATCAGACCCACCGCAATACGGCTCATTCGCCGCCACCCGGCAGCACCCGGCCACCTCGAAGAATTTTTTTCGAGGAAAAGGCATAAGCGGGAACGTTTTCGGCCTGGTTGGATGTTGACCCTGGTACGACAGCTCGTCGAGCTAGAGAAGAGGCGACGTGACTACTGTTCTGACACCCGCGAGCCCGCTGACGGCCGCTGACCGCTGCGACCGCTGCGGCGCCCAGGCATACCTGCGCGTCGTCCTGATGTCCGGCGGCGAACTGCTCTTCTGCGCCCACCACGGCCGCAAGTTCGAGCCAGAACTCAAGAAGATCGCCGCGGAAATACAGGACGAGACGGAGCGGCTGACCGCCACTCCGGCGTCCGCGTCCGAAGACGAACGCTGACACTTCGCATCCACGACGAGCGAGCAGCGGCCTAGGGCCGTGCAGCGGGCGGCCTTCCCGGCACCACCGGGGAGACCGCCCGCACTCGTACGCTCGGACGCAGGACCCGTACGCTCGGACGCAGGCATCGTGTGCGGCTCCCTCCGTCCGTCAGCCGGCCCCGTGCCCGGTGACCGCGGGCAGCAGCGCCGAGGCACGCGTATAGACACCGGGGCTGCCCGCCTTGCCGCAGCCCGTCCCCCACGACACCAGCCCCACCAGCCGCCCGTGCACCACGAGCGGCCCGCCGCTGTCTCCCTGGCAGGCGTCCCGCCCGCCCCCCGGCTCCCCCGCGCACAGCATGGACTCGGGCTTGTACGTTCCGTCGGCATTGCCGGGGTAGGCCCGTGCGCAGACCGCGTCCTCGAGCACATTGACCTGGGCCGACCGCAGCCGCGAGGCGTAGCTGCCCTCGCCGGTCATGTCCCCCCAGCCGTAAACGGTGGCCGCATTGCCCGCCCGGTAGGCGGCGTCCTCGTGCGGCGCTATGGGAATCGGCCGGTTTCTGACCGGTTTCTGGAGGGTGAGGACGGCCATGTCGCCCTCGTTCGTCCAGCTGTCGTATGCGGGGTTCACCCAGACCTTCGCGGGCTTGAGCTCCTGACCGCCGCCCCGGGAGAGGTTGTCGCGTCCGATGACGATCCGCAGGTCACTGACCTGCTGCCAGGGCACGCCCAGGACCTCCCGGCTCAGGCAGTGCGCGGCCGTCACCACCGTCGAGCTGCCGACGAGCACCCCGCCGCAGAACTGTCCGGAGCGCGCGGCACCGAACCGGTCGTGGGAGGCGAGAGCGACCGCCCATGGGCTCTGGGAGACGCGTACCGGCGTGCCGCCGACCACGGATTCGTCCGCGGTCGCGGCCGTCGGCACGGTGAAGGCCAGTGCGAGGGCTCCGAAAACGGCGTGGGACGGACGCATACGGACTCCTGACTCTGGGGACAGTGGTCGCCCACCCAGAGTGACCCAAACGGATGCCCCCCGCACCCGGACGGCCGCGAGCCCGGCCCCTCCACAAGGGAGGAACCGGGCTCGCGGGGCGGTCCGTGCCGGTTGGGCTAGTCGAGGTAGTCGCGCAGGACCTGGGAGCGCGACGGGTGCCGCAGCTTGGACATCGTCTTCGACTCGATCTGGCGGATCCGCTCGCGGGTGACGCCGTAGACCTTGCCGATCTCGTCCAGCGTCTTGGGCTGGCCGTCGGTGAGGCCGAAGCGCATGGAGACCACGCCGGCCTCGCGCTCGGAGAGGGTGTCCAGCACCGAGTGCAGCTGCTCCTGGAGGAGCGTGAAGCTGACCGCATCGGCCGGGACGACCGCCTCGGAGTCCTCGATCAGGTCACCGAACTCGCTGTCGCCGTCCTCGCCCAGCGGGGTGTGCAGCGAGATCGGCTCGCGGCCGTACTTCTGGACCTCGATGACCTTCTCGGGGGTCATGTCGAGTTCCTTGGCCAGCTCCTCCGGGGTGGGCTCGCGGCCCAGGTCCTGGAGCATCTGGCGCTGGACGCGGGCCAGCTTGTTGATGACCTCGACCATGTGGACGGGGATACGGATGGTGCGGGCCTGGTCGGCCATGGCGCGGGTGATGGCCTGGCGGATCCACCACGTCGCGTAGGTCGAGAACTTGTAGCCCTTGGTGTAGTCGAACTTCTCGACCGCGCGGATCAGACCGAGGTTGCCCTCCTGGATCAGGTCCAGGAAGAGCATGCCGCGGCCGGTGTAGCGCTTGGCCAGCGAGACCACCAGACGGAGGTTGGCCTCCAGCAGGTGGTTCTTGGCCCGGCGGCCGTCCTCGGCGATGATCTCCAGCTCGCGCTTGAGCTTCGGCGCGAGCTTGTCGGAGTTCGCCAGCTTGTCCTCGGCGAACAGGCCCGCCTCGATGCGCTTGGCGAGCTCGACCTCCTGCTCGGCGTTGAGGAGGGGGACCTTGCCGATCTGCTTGAGGTAGTCCTTGACCGGGTCGGCGGTGGCGCCGGCCGCGGCGACCTGCTGCGCGGGGGCGTCGTCCTCGTCCTCGTCGGACAGGACGAAGCCGGCGTTCTCCGCACCCTCGGCGGGCTCGGCGTCGGTCTTGCCGGGCGCCGGGGTCTCCTCGGGCGCCTCGTCGTCGAGCAGCTCGTCGACGTCCTTCTTGGCCGCGGTCTTCTTCGCGGTCGTCTTCTTCGCCGCCGTCTTCTTGGCGGCCGTCTTCTTCGCGGTGGTCTTCTTCGCCGCCGCCTTCTTCGCGGGGGCGGCCTCGGTCTCACCGGCCGGGTCCGCCATGGTGGCGGCCGCGGCGGTGGCCTTCTTCACCGTGGCGGTCTTGGCCGCTACGGTCTTGGTGGCGGTGCGCTTCGCCGGACTCTTCGCTGCGACGCTCTTGCGGGTGCGCTTGGGCGCCTCTGCGGCACTGACCATCAGCGTCACACCCTCCTCGTCGAGGATCTGGTTGAGGCTGCGCAGAACGTTCTTCCACTGGGTTGGCGGAATCTGGTCAGCCTCGAAGGCCCGACGCACGTCATCGCCGGCGATCTGCCCATCAGCCTTTCCCCGCTCGATGAGCGCCATCACAGACTCGGACTCGGCGATCTCCGGCGGGAGCGTACGGGATGTGCTGGCCGACACGAACAACCTCTCGGAACGATGGAAACGGCTTCCGACCCCGTCCAGTGTGGATCGGAGCCGACGACCGCCGGTGGGGATGGACCGGCGGCGCAGGGGCAACCGGGGAGCTGAACAGCGTCATGTACGCCGTTCGTATTCCCTCCTCGGCTATCACCTCTTAAGTCATCGCGCTTCCCCGAAGAGCGTTACGCCCAATCTGCGTGGCCCGAGTCACACTCCATAACCACCCATTCCCTGTCATATGACATGCAATCCTCCGGAACCCCCTCGTCGGATCCGGGCGACGCCCCGGATCCGACGATCCCGACTGCCGTCATCGCGTACGGCGCACCCCGCCCGTGGGGGGCACGGGGCCGTCCGGCCGCGTGGCACCTACGGTCCGTACGCATTCGGGTACGGGGCTTCAGTGCTCGCGGGGCGCGGGGACGACATGGTCGACGGGCGTCCCGGAGCCCTGGCCGCCGGCCTCTCCGTGGGCGGCGAGGAGCTGGCGCATCGCGGACTCGGCCGCCGTGGCGTCGCCGGAGCCGATGGCGTCGACGATCCGCATGTGCTGGCCCACGGAGGTCTCGACGGGGCGCTCGCAGCCGCCGGAGGGGCCGCCGGAGACATGCAGTGCGGAGGTGACGATGCCGGAGAGGTGCTCGAGCATGCGGTTGCCGGCGAGCGAGAGCAGGAGGGTGTGGAACTCGGCGTCGGCGCGGCCGAAGGTCACGGTGTCGCCCTGGGCGGCGGAGTGGCCCATGATCTCGACCATGTCGGCGAGGCGCTGCTGGATGTCCTCGCGGCCGTGGCCCGCGGCGAGGCGGGCGGCGAGCGGCTCGATGGTCCAGCGCAGCTCGCACAGCTCGCGGCGCTGGTCGTCGCGCTGCGGCCCGTAGGCCCGCCACTCGATGATGTCGGGGTCGAGGAGGTTCCAGTCGCTGACGGGGCGGACCCGGGTGCCGACGTTGGGGCGGGCGCTGACCAGGCCCTTGGCCTCGAGGACGCGCAGCGACTCGCGGACGACGGTCCGCGAGACCTCGAAGCGCTGGCCGATCTCCTCGGGGACGAGCGGGCGGTCGGCGCCGAGGTCGCCGGAGACGATCATCTGCCCGAGCTGCTGGACGAGTTGGCCGTGCAGGCCGCGGCCGCGGCTGCCGGCGTTGCGGCGGCCGACGCGGCCCATGTCTGCTTCGGAGCCGTCCCAGACCGGCGGGACGCGCTCGGCGCGGTCCACGCCTGGCGCGTTTGCGGCATTGGCGCCGTTGGCGTAGGGGTAGCGGTCAAGCTCGCCCGGACCTGCGAGGCCGGTGTCGCCGGGGCGAGCCGCGGTCATCATGGTGTGCGCAAGGGTACTCACGCATCCTTTGTCGGCGACACCCTGAACACCCTTGAGGTCTTTGGTGAAAAGCACACGAAAGGGTGATCGTCCGTCATCTCTCAATTGACGCTTTATCGGAAAGAAATGCGCTGCCTGCGGTGAGTTGCGGACAGTGGCGCAACAACGGGGCCGCGAAGCGGGCGCGGTAGGGGGTCAGCGGGCCCAGCCGCGGAGCATGGTGAGGGCATAAGCGCAGACCAGCGCGGCCAGTGACAACGCCATTGCGCTGCCGACGGGTTGGGTCGCAAGTCGGACGGCGACCGATACGGCCTGGTCGATTCCGGACGGCCAGCGATAGAGAGCCGACGACCCCAGTCGCCCCGGGAGTCCCACCAGTGACCGGGCCGCGGGCTCGGTCACCATGCGCTGCACGAGCGGCAGTACGACGACGGGTACGGCGAGGACGGCGGCCAACCCCGTTGCGGTGGAGCGGAATACGCCGGCGGCCAGGACCCCGGACCAGGCGCAGCCGATGAGCAATCCCAGCCAACTGACCGCGAGAACAGGCCACTCGGTGACACTGGTGATCGCATGCGGACCGAACAGGTAGCGGACACCGGCTTCGTCGGCGGCGAGCAGGAAGATCCCGAGGGCCAGCGCGGAGCCGCCGCTGACGAGGAGTTTGGCGGCGAGCAGTCCGAGGCGGCGGGGTACGGTGCCGCGTTCGGGAGCCAGCGCCGGGTAGCGGAACTCCTGGCCGAAGGCGAGCGCTCCGAGGAGGCCGGCGCCGAGTGCGGCCGGGGGGAAGGGCAGTTGGCGGGGCCAGCCGGTGAGGACGCGGGACATCGGGGCGTCGCCGAGACCGGCCAGCAGCAGGGCCAGGCCCAGGGAGACCAGGACGGTGGCGACGGCGACGAACAGGCCCGCGCGATCGCTGAGCGTGCGGCGCAGTTCGTACCGCAGCGGCCAGGCGGGGCCGGGGGCGGGCAGCCGGGGGATGGCGAGTTCTTCGACGACGGGTGCCGCGGAGCGGGCCGGGCGGGCGGCGGGGACGGTGACGCCGATGATCGGGAGGGTGAGGGTGTCGGACACGGTGTCCGAGCCCTTGGGTGCGATGGCGGCGCGGGCGGCCTGGATGACGCGGACCATCGGGGCTCGGGCGAGTGCGGGGGCGGCGCCGTCCGGGGGTGCGGGGGCGGGCGGGAGCGCGGCGGAGGTGCGGCCGTCGGCGCGTTCGAGCGGGGTGACCGGTCCGGTGTCGGCGACCTCGTCGGCGAGCTGGTGCACCAGGATGCCGTGGCGGAAGGCGGCCTCCCCCACGGCGGCGCAGCTGCTGCCGTAGACAGCGAGGCGGGTGCCGCTCTCGCGGACGACTTCGATGGTGCGGGCGACGGCGGGGTCCGCGACGGGGTCGGCGCGCTGGGATTCGTCGACGAGGAGGGTGGCGAGGCGGTCGGCTTGCGGGGAACGGACGGCGACCCTGGGGCGCAGCCGGGTGCGGGCGAAGTCGGCGGCTTCCTGATCGGCGACAAGTCGGCCTGCTTGCATGGCGACCACGTGGTCAGCGATGCGGGCGGCCTCCTTGGGGTCGCGTGAGGTGGTGAGGACGGCGCCGCCCTGTGCCGCGTAGCTGCGCAGCATGCCGTGCAGCCAGGCGGCCTCGCGGCGGGAGACGCCTTCGGCGGGGTCGTCGAGTACCAGGGTGTGCGGGTCGCCGATGAGGGCGGCGGCCAGGCCCAGGCGGCGGTCCATCCCGCGGGAGAACTCGCCCACGCGCTGTTCGGCCAGTCCGCTGAGGCCGACGAGGTCGAGGACGTCGTCGGCGCGGGTGGCGGGGACGCCGGCGGCGGCGCTGAGCATGCGCAGATGGCCGCGGGCGGTGCGGGAGGGGTCGGCGGGGGTGTCGCCCAGGAGGACGCCGAGTTCGCGGGCGGGGTTGGGGATGCGGTGCAGGGCGCGGCCGCGGAAGAGGGCGACGCCGCGGCCGCGTTCGAGTTGCAGCATCAGGCGCAGGGCGGTGGTCTTGCCCGCGGCGGCCGGGCCGAGGAGGACGGTCACCTGGCCCGGCCGTGCTTCGAGGCTCAGGTCGTCGACGGCGGGCGGGAGTTCGCCGCGGGGGGCGCTGGTCAGTCCGACGGCCTGGATCATCGCGTCCCTCGCAGGGCGTGAGACCGTTCGGTGGCTTGAGGGGGTACGAGAGGGCTCACCCGGCCAAGGTAGCGCTATATGTCCTATTTACCCGTAATTACCGGGCTGGGGTGCCCTGTCGTGTCCCGCATGCGGCGGATCAGACCTCCGGGCGCAGCATCGGCGGGTTGAGCAGCGTTGCGCCGCCGGCCCGGAACAGCTGTGCGGGGCGGCCGCCCTGACGGGTCGTCGTACCTCCGGTGGGCACCAGGAAGCCCGGGGTGCCGGTCACCTTGCGGTGGAAGTTACGGGGATCGAGCGCGACGCCCCAAACCGCTTCGTAGACGCGCCGCAGCTCGCCGACGGTGAATTCCGGCGGGCAGAAGGCGGTGGCGAGGGAGGAGTACTCGATCTTCGAGCGGGCCCGCTCGACGCCGTCGCCGAGAATCTGTGCGTGGTCGAAGGCCAGCGGTGCCGACATCTCGCCGTCGCGGCCGTGGGTGCCGTCCTGTTCGAGGAGGGTTTCCACCGGGGCCCAGCGCGCGCTGTGGGCGTCGCCGCCGGCGCGCGGGGCGGGCAGGTCGGGCGCGAGGACGAGGTGGGCGACGCTGACGACGCGCATCCTGGGGTCGCGTCGGGGGTCGCCGTAGGTGGCGAGCTGTTCGAGGTGTGCGCCGTACGCGGGCGGCGGGCCTTCCGGGGACTGGGCATGCAGACCGGTCTCCTCGGCGAGTTCCCGGGCGGCCGCGTCCGCGAGGTCCTCATCGGCCCGGACGAATCCGCCGGGCAGGGCCCAGCGTCCCTGGAACGGCGGCTCACCCCGGCGTACGGCCAGCGCGCACAGCGCATGGCGGCGCACGGTGAGCACGACCAGGTCGACGGTGACGGCGAAGGGCGGAAAGGCCGACGGGTCGTAGGGAGGCATGCCCGCGATCATAGTCGTCCGCCTGACGATAAACAGGTCTTGATGACTGTCAGGAGCCCAGTTGCAGACCGTCCGCCGCCGCCTCGATCATTCCCATGCCGAGCCTGCTGACCCGTACGGCGAACGGCTGCCCGGCGACGCTGAGCCCGGTGAACTGCATCGCGCCCAGCGGGGCGCTGCCCAGCGGCCGGACGGCCACCGTGCCGGCGGGCACATCGGGGCGCAGGCCGGCGAGCGCGAGCAGTATCTGGACCGCGCCGGCCGCTGCGACCGCCGCGGGACGGCAGGCCGCGGGGTGCGGGACGGGTACGCCGCCGGCGGTGCGCTGCTCCCCCGCGTACATCTCCGGGAGGCGGTGGCCGAAGCTGTCCGCGGCGTCGAGGAGGCCCCGCGCCAGGGCTCCGGCCGGCTTGTCGTGGCCGGCGGCGGCCAGTCCGGCGACGGCGACGGCGGTCTCATGGACGCGGACCGCGCCGCTGCGGTGACCGAACGGGTTGTGGCCCGGCTCCTTGGCGCCCAGGCTGCGCAGGCCCCAGCCGGTGTCCAGGGCGGGGCCGGCCAGGAGTCCGGCCAGCCGGCCGGTTTGTGCGGTGTCCAGCAGACCGGGGGCGAAGGTGCCGCCGCCGAGCAGTCCGGTGTCGAGGAGATGGGCCGCGCCGGCGCCGAGGTACGGCAGCGGGCGGCCGTCGCCGGTGAGCCGGCCGGCGGGGCGGCCCCCGGCCCGGTCCTCCAGCCAGAAGTCCGTACGGAACCGGGCGCGCAGGTCCGCGGCCCACTCCCGCAGCTCCGCCGCACCGGTTGAGCCGGTGGCGTCGAGCAGGTCGGCGCCGAGGAGGGCGGCGCGGTGTGCATGGGCCTGGGTCTCGCAGCGGTACGGCCCGTCGGGCGCGGGGTCGGGGACGTATCCGCCGCGCCTGGTGCCGGTCTTCTCACTCGCGCGACGCAGCCATCGCAGACAGCGTTCGGCGGCGGGCAGCAGCCGCTCGGTGTCCTGGCCGGGCAGGCCCCAGCGGCGCGCCTCGGCCAGAACGGCGGGGAACAGCAGTGTGGCCTCGATGCCCGTGCAACTCGGCGGGGCGTGCGGTCCGGTGTCCCTCAGGGCTCCGGGGATTCGGCCGAAATCCGCCCCTGGGGTGGCCTGTTGCGTACGGGCGAGGGTGCGCAGGGTGCCCGCGGCGAGCCTGGTGCCCAGCGGCAGCAGTATCCGGGCGGTCCACAGCGCCTCCGCCGGGGCGAGCCCGCAGCGCCAGGGGAAGCCGCCCGCGACGTAGACGTCCGCAGGCTCGGCCGAATCGCGCATCACCAGGCCGTACAGGTCGTCGAGGCTGCCGACCAGGAGGGCGTCGGCGCGGTGGTCGTCGCACTCCAGGCGGGCGGGTGAGAAGGGGCGCGGCGGCCGGTCACCGCGCGGGCGGGGGGCGAGGGTGCGGGTACGCGGGCCGGGAATCGGGACCCGCCAGCGGCGCCGGCCGCCGGACGGGCGACCGCCCAGGGATGCGCCGGGCTCGTGGCCGAGCCGGATGTGCAGCTCGATGGTGCGGTGGCCCCCGGGCGGCAGGTCCAGTTCCCAGCACAACAGGCCCGCCGAGGCGAGCGCGTCCTGGGGCGCGGGCGATGCGGAGACCACCGCGTGGGCTCCGGGCGCCGACCAGCGGAGCCCGGAACCGTGGACGGCGGCGCGCAGTTCGGGCCCGGGGAGCCCGACGGCGACGGCGCCGAGCTCGGCGAGGTCGGTGCCCAGCCGGACCTCGACCGGGAGCCGGAGGGGCCGGGCGGCGCTGCTGTGGAAGGTGAGCCGCTCGGTGCCGTCGGCGGAGCGCAGCCGCTCCATCCGGACGTCCGGGTCCGGTCCGGGCTCCCCGGCCCTGCGGATCGTGCCGACGAACCGTGCACGGTGCGCGGCGGTCAGCCGCCCCTGGACGACGAGGGGTTCGGCGCCCGCGGCCCGTACCTCGCAGCGGGAGAGGATCCGCAGGCCGTCGCGGTAGTAGCCGTCCAGGCCCTGGCCGGTCAGCTGCCCCGAGAGGGACGAGACGGCAAGGCCCGGCAGTGCCACGCAGACCAGCGAGGAGTGGACGGGCTGGGGCCGCGGGACCCGGGGCGGCACGGGACGCCGTTCGCCGGACGGCCGGCGGGCCGGCTGGGTGGTGGGGACGATGCCTGGCACGCTCTGCGCTCCCTGGTGGTCTCGGGGCTTCGTACGGCCTGCGCCATATTGGTGAACGGTCCGGCCGACGCGCAGGTCACGCCGGCCGGACCCCATCGGCACCCTCACCGTCGGCTCCGGTCACCGTCCCGGCCGGCCCGGCGCCTGCCGCGGCCCTCCGGCGGACGGCCGCCGGGGCGACTGCCGCCGCGTGGCCCGAGGGGGCGGTCGGCGGTCCGGGGGCGGGGCGGCCGGGGCCGTGGCCCGGGCCGCGGCGCCCGCTCACCGGGCGCCGTCGTATCGGCGCGGGAGGCGGCCGCGTGCTCCTTGCGCTGCTCGCGCAGACAGCGGCGCAGCGGCTCCGCGTCCAGCCCCTGGTTGACGGCACGGTGCAGCAGGTCGGCGAAGGAGTACCGGGGGTCGATGGACAGGGCGCGGCCGAGGGCAACCCGTGCCGAGGGCGCGTCCTCGGTCGACCAGCAGACCCATCCAGCGAGGGTCAGCGGCGCCACGGAGTGCTCGAGATAGCCTCCGGCGCAGCGGCGGGCGAGGGCGCGCCAGAGCCGGAGGGCGGGCGCCGCGTCGGGGCCCTCCATCCACTCGGCGGCGCGGTCGCGGGTAAGACGGTCCTGGAGCCCGAGGATCAGGGCGGCGGCCTCCTCGTCGGTGAGCAGGGCGTCGTCGCAGGCGTCCCGGGAACGGTTGCTGCCCGCGGGCGGGTCCAGCCGGAAGCGGCGGAGCAACGTCTCGACCAGGCCGAGGGTGTCGCGGCGGACGGCGTCCGCGCCGCCCCGCCGGAGCATCCGCGGCAGAAGTGCCGCGGCCGCGGCGTCGAGGGCCCTCACCTGCTCGTCGCCCCGCCGCCCACTGCGGGGCGTGAGCCGGGCCTCCATCTCCTTGAGCGAACCGCGCACCTGCATGCCCGCGTAGGCGGCAGCCGCGGCCATCACGGACGTCCCGGGCATGGCCAGGGGTGTGCCACCGGCCGGGCAGCAGCGGAAGTCCGGGCAGCAATACGACCAGAAACGGCCGTTGGACAGGCACAGAGCCTCAAGCACGGGCACGTCCAGCGCGCCGCAGGCGGTCCGCAGGCGCTGGGCGAGCGGGCGCAACCGGTCCTTGACGTCCCTGCCGGTCTCACCCGGTTCAGGCTCCTGGCAGAGGTAGACCAGGACGGCGGCGGGCCGTTCGCCGCGGTCGTCCGCCGCGGAGATCAGGCAGTCGGCGAGCTGGTCGGCGACTTCCGGCCAATGTGCGGTCTCCGCGGGAATCCCCAGGCGGACCCGGCCTCCGAAGCGTCCGCGTTCGCCGTGAAGGGCGACGAGGACGATGCTGTCGTCCGGATAGAAGCCCAGCAGGTACGGGAGCGCGTCGGCGAGTTCGGCGGGGCCGCGCAAGGTGACCTGGGGCTCGGCGGGCGGAGCGTCGGCGACGGCCGAGGGGTCGATGGAGGCGGAGGGGGCGGTGGAGTCGGTGGAGTCGGAGGGGCTGGTCCGGTCGGTCCGGTGGCTGGAGTCGGTGGGGTCGATGGAGTCGGTGGGAAGGGACGGGTCTGCTTCGCGGGCGATGTTGTCGAAGGGGTGGGCGGAGTTCTCGAAGGGCCGTGGGGAAGGAGCGGACGCGCGAGGGGCGGGGTCCGAGGCACGAGACGGGTCGGCGGAACCGCGGGGCGGGGTGCCGGACGCGCGAGGGGTGCCGGAACCGCGGGCCGGATCGGCGGCGGAAGTGTCGGAGGTGTGGGGCTCGGTCGGTTCGCTGTGCGGATTCATGGCTCGAAGATCGCGCGGTCGGCCGTCGCTCCGCGACCCCTGTGGATAACTCTCGGTGACGTGGTCTTCGCGTTTTCCACAGGTTCGGGCGGGGGTTCGCGCGTTGTCAGTGGCATCGGGTTGCATGGGGGCATGAGCAACGAAGACCTGCGTGCCTCGGCCGATGCCGTCCTCTCCCGCCTCGTCGGGGATCCCGGCGGTGAGGCGCGCCTGCGCGAGGATCAGTGGCGGGCGATCGAGGCGCTGGTCGCCGACCGCCGCCGGGCACTGGTCGTGCAGCGCACGGGCTGGGGCAAGTCCGCGGTCTATTTCGTCGCCACCGCGCTGCTGCGGGCGCGCGGCAGCGGGCCGACGGTGATCGTCTCGCCGCTGCTCGCTCTGATGCGCAATCAGGTCGAAGCGGCCGCGCGGGCCGGGATCCGTGCGCGGACGATCAACTCCTCCAACGTCGAGGAGTGGGACGGCATTCAGGCCGAAGTGGCGGCGGGCGAGGTCGATGTCCTGCTGGTGAGCCCGGAGCGGCTCAACAACCCGGACTTCCGCGATCAGGTGCTGCCCCGGCTCGCCGCGGCCACCGGGCTGCTGGTGGTCGACGAGGCGCACTGCATCTCCGACTGGGGCCATGACTTCCGGCCGGACTACCGCAGGCTGCGCACCATGCTCGCCGACCTGCCGCCGGGTGTGCCGGTGCTCGCCACGACCGCCACCGCCAATGCCCGGGTGACGGCCGATGTCGCCGAACAGCTGGGGACCGGCGAGGGCGCCGACGAGGCGCTGGTGCTGCGCGGCCCGCTGGACCGGGAGAGCCTGAGTCTGGGGGTGCTGTCGCTGCCGGACGCCGCGCACCGGCTCGCGTGGCTGGCCGACCATCTCGACGAGCTGCCGGGCTCGGGGATCATCTACACCCTCACCGTCGCCGCGGCCGAGGAGGTCACCGCGTTCCTGCGGCACCGGGGCCATGCCGTCGCCGCGTACACCGGCAAGACGGAGAACGCCGACCGGCAGCAGGCCGAGGACGATCTGCTGGCCAACCGGGTCAAGGCGCTGGTGGCGACGTCCGCGCTGGGGATGGGCTTCGACAAGCCCGATCTGGGATTTGTGGTGCACCTGGGGTCGCCGTCGTCCCCGATCGCGTACTACCAGCAGGTGGGCCGGGCCGGCCGTGGGGTCAAGCATGCCGAGGTGCTGCTGCTGCCGGGCCGCGAGGACGAGGCGATCTGGCAGTACTTCGCCTCGCTGGCGTTCCCGCCCGAGGAGCAGGTGCGCCGGACGCTGGACGTCCTGGCGGCGGCCGGCCGGCCCGTCTCGCTGCCGGCGCTGGAGCCGCAGGTCGAACTGCGCCGCTCCCGGCTGGAGATCATGCTCAAGGTGCTGGATGTGGACGGCGCCGTGCACCGCGTCAAGGGCGGCTGGACGGCCACCGGCCGGCCGTGGACGTATGACGCGGAGCGTTATGCGTGGGTGGCGCGGCAGCGTGCGGCCGAGCAGCAGGCGATGCGGCAGTACGCCGGGGCGACGGGCTGCCGGATGGAGTTTCTGCGGCGGCAGTTGGACGACGAGGCGGCGGTGGCGTGCGGCCGCTGTGACAACTGCGCCGGGGCGCGGTTCACCGCCGAGGTGTCGGCCGCATCGCTGGATGCGGCCCGCGGCGAGCTGGGGCGCCCGGGTGTGGAGGTGGAGCCGCGGCGGATGTGGCCGACGGGGCTGCCGGCCATCGGGCTCGACCTCAAGGGGCGTATCCCGGCGGGCGAGCTGGCCGCCACCGGCCGGGCCCTGGGCAGACTGTCCGACATCGGGTGGGGCAACCGGCTGCGTCCCCTGCTCGCCCCGCAGGCGCCGGACGGTCCGGTGCCCGACGATGTGGCGGCCGCGGTGGTCACGGTGCTCGCCGACTGGGCCAAGGGGTCCGGGGGTTGGGCCTCGGGCGAGGACGGCGCACCGGCCCGCCCGGTGGGCGTCGTCTGTCTCTCCTCGGGCACCCGCCCGCAGCTGATCCGGTCGCTGGCCGAGCGAATCGCCACGGTGGGCAGGATGCCGTTCCTGGGAACAGTGGCCACGGTGGACGGCGGGGCGGACCACCGGATTCCGCGCAGCAACAGCGCCCAGCGGCTGCGGGCCCTGCACGGCGCGCTGAGTGTGCCGCCGGAGCTGGCGCAGGCCCTGGCGTCAGCGGGCGGCCCGGTGTTGTTGGTGGACGACTACGCGGACACCGGTTGGACGCTGGCGGTGGCCGCCCGGCTGCTGCGCGGGGCGGGGGCCGCGGGGGTGTTTCCGCTGGTCCTGGCCGTCCAGGGATAGCCGGACAAGCACCGGGTCAGTCGTGCACGCACCCGGGGACGGCCGTACAAGCACCCGGGAGAGCCGTACGTAGACATCCGCGAGTGGGGGGGGGAGACATGCGTGGGAGCAGAGAAGGACCTCCGGCAGGAGGAGAGGGGGAACGGGGCGTCCGGGCATCGCGGGCCGCTGCGGCGGGCAGGAATATTGATGGCGCACCGGGCGATTCCGGATGGTGCCTGGAATTGATCGTTGCCGCATGCGTGTACGGCAGGAAGAATTGGAGTCGCTTCCCCGTACCGGCCGTTCACGGTCAGGCAGGGCCGTGCCGTGGTGTCCTCGCACCCGGCCGCCGTCGCCCTTTGCGTGGACGCACAGACCCAGGGAGGACCCGTGACCTTCGGTTTCGCCCCGCCCCCGCATGCGTCCCGTTCCGTGCCCCCCGATTCCCCCGCCCGGCTGAGCCGGATGCTGGAGCCCGCCGAATGGGCCTCGGCCGGCATTCCGCTTCTGCACAATCCCCGGGAGATCGTCACCGGCCTGCACGACCGTCATCGCCCCGGTCCGTCGACGGCGGTGGTGGCGGTGCTCGATCCGCTGGGGCGGGTCGCGGCCAGCGCCTCGTTCCTGGAAACCGCTGTGCTGCCCGACGGCTGGGAGTTCCGCAATGTGCTGCTCGCGCATCTGCGCCGGATCGTCCCGCACGATCTGCGGCTGCGCGCCCCGGTGCGGACGGCCGTGCTGCTCTACTGCCGTGAGGGCGAACCGCGTTGGACGGAGGCGGACGGTGCATGGATGTGGGGGCTGCGCGACGCCTGCACCCTGCACGGGCTGCGGTGCGGGGCGTATATCGCGCTGACCCGGGACCGCTGGCAGGTGCTGGGCGAGGACCGCGGCGGGCGCCGGCCCCGGATGTCCCGGAGCGCCGGGCCGGTCCCGCACGGACAAGGGCCGCGGCCCGCGGAGCCGGACCGTGCGGAGCCAGGCCGTACGGAGACCCGGGTGGCAACACCCCGTGCGGCGGCGCCGGTTACGGCCCCGCCCGACGCGGCCTCACCCCGTACGGACGCCTCCCCCGTCCCGCCGGCGCGGATGTCCGCGCCGCGTACGCCGACGGCCGCTCCGGGGCCCCGGCGCTCCGGTGGCGGGGCCAGGGAGACCCGGCGGCACACCGCGGCCCGCTGAGGGCGGCCCGGGGGACGCCGGGTTCCGGGAACGCGAGCAGACCCGACCGGCCGGACGGCCGACGGGCTGCTCCGCGCGCAGGACGAGGACGGCCTGCGAGCCGCGTGGTCAGGCGTTCGCGCCGAGGAGGCCGTTGATCCGCTGCGGATCACCGCAGACGACGAGCAGGGCTCCGGCGCGGGCCATCGCCGAGGGCAGCGCGCGGGCGGTGACCTCGTCGGTGCCGCCGTTGACGGCGACGACCACGACGGGGCGGCCGGTGGCGCGCTCGGCGGCGGCGTCCGCGTAGAACACATCGTCCGCGGCGTCGTGTTGGGCCCAGTACGACGCTTCGCCGAAGGACAGCTCATGGGCGGCCCACGGGTGCGGCTCACCCGTGGTCAGCACCAGGATCTCGGACGGCGCGCGCCCGGAGTCCAGCAGCAGATCGACGGCTTCGTCGGCGGCGTCGAGCGCGCCGTCGGCGGGTGCCGGGATCAGCTGGAGCTGCGTGCCTGCGACGGCAGGGGCGGCGGCTGCGGGCTGCGGCGGGCCGGTGCGCTGCGCCGGCGGAGCGGCGACGGGCCCACGCGGCGGGGCTGCGGGTCCGGGCTTGCCCGGACGAGCACTGGACGCGGGCGCACCGCGCGGAGGCGCGGGGCGGGGACCGGGGCCAGGAACGGGACGGGGGGTCGGCGCGGTGCGGCCGGCGGCCGGAGTTGCGCGGGGACCCGGGACACTCTCGTGAATCTGAGGCTCCTCGGGGATGAGAGGCATAAAGGGATGTCTATCAAACGTAAGTGCGGGACGCCGCATCGGGTACCGAATTGATGCCCATTGCTGCCCCGCACCGCTCAGAAGTCGAAGCCGAGTTGGCCACCGGCCTCCAGAGCGGCTGCTTCGGGGGTGATGCGTACCTTCTTCAGGTGCCGCCACCGGGGCAGGGCGTCCATGTAGGACCACGAGACCCGGTGCTGCGGCGTGGGACCGAACTCCTCCAGGGCGATGCGATGGGTCGGGGAGGGGTAGCCGGCGTTGGCCGCGAAGTCGAAGTCGGTGTATTCCAGGCCCAGTTCGGCCATCATCGCGTCGCGCCGCACCTTGGCGATCACGGACGCGGCGGCGACCGCGATACAGGACTGGTCCCCCTTGATGACCGTGCGGACCCGCCATGGCGCGCCCAGGTAGTCGTGCTTGCCGTCGAGGATCACCGCGTCCGGGCGGACCGGCAGCCCCTCCAGGGCGCGCACGGCCGCCAGCCGCAGTGCCGCGGTCATGCCCAGCTCGTCGATCTCCTGGGGCGAGGAGTGCCCCAGGGCGTAGGCCGTGACCCAGTCACCGAGCACCTCGCACAGTTCGGTGCGGCGCTTGATGGTCAGCAGCTTGGAATCGGTGAGTCCGTCGGGTGGCCGACGCAGACCGGTCACGGCTGCGCAGACACTGACCGGGCCCGCCCAGGCTCCGCGTCCGACCTCGTCGACCCCTGCGACGATCTTGGCGCCCGTTGTGGCGCGCAGTGATCGCTCGACGGTATGGGTGGGGGGCTCGTACGGCATGGCGCCAGCAAGATTACGCCTCTTCGGCCGCTCCGTCCGCACCGGATCCGGAATGGAGACGGATCGGCTGCCGGTCGCTACGGATCCGGTGCGAGCGGGCACGGAGCGGGGTCGCCGCGGCCCGGTTCGCGCCGCGCGGCGGGGTTCGGTGCGGAGGTGAACTGGACGCCGGGGGCCGCCCGTTGCGGGTCCGGCGGGTTCAGCGGACGGCGGTGGGCGCCCAGGCGGGGAGGGGCTCGGTGCCGTCCAGCCAGGCCCGGGGCGGGGCGCCGCCGGGACCGGCGGCGACGATACCGCCGACGATGGCGCAGGTGGTGTCCATGTCGCCGCCCGCCTGGACGGTGGACCAGAAGGCCGTCTCGTAGTCGCCGAGATGACGGGCCGCGGCCCAGAGGGTGAAGGGGACGGTGTCATGGGCGCTGGTGCGGCGTCCGCAGCCCAGGACCGCGGCGACGGTGCCGGAGTCGCCGTAGTCGAGCATGTCCCGGGCCCGGCGCAGACCCGCCTGGACAGCGCTGCGCGGGATCAGCGCCAGGACGCCGTCGAGCAGTTCCCGGGGGGCGAGGGAGTGCGGGGCGCCGGCGACCAGGGCGGCCGCGGCGGCCACGGCCATGGCGCCGACCACCGCCTCGCGGTGCTGGTGGGTGATGTACGCGGAGATCTCCGCCTGATGGGTGGCCTGCTCGGGGTCGTCGGCGTACCAGGCGCCGAGGGGGGCGATGCGCATGGCGGCGCCGTTGCCCCAGGAGCCATGGCCGTTGAAGAGGGCGGCGGACAGTTCGCGCCAGTCGCCGCCCTCGCGGATCAGCCGCAGGAGGCGGTTGACGGCCGGGCCGTAGCCGCGGTCGAAGTCGTGGTGATCGGCGAAGGAGCGGGCGAGCGCGTCCTGGTCGATGCGGAAGTGGGTGGTCAGCACGGACAGGACCGAACAGGCCATTTCCGTGTCATCGGTCCACTGCCAGGGGGCCGGGGGCAGTTCCCGGCGCTTGAGGGCGGGGTAATGGGTGGGGACGAAGAACTGGGATCCGAGGGCATCGCCCACGGCCAGGCCGCGCAGGCTGGCCAGCGCCCGCTCACAGCGGTCTGCGTCACGGTGGTCGGCGGTCATCGGTGTGCACTCTAACCGGTGACGCCATAAGGCTCGGGTTCACACCAGCGGTCAAACGGCCGATCGAGGGAGTAGCGTCCGTCCGGCCCGAGGAGCAGGGCGCGCCATTCCGCATTGCCCGGGTTGGACAGCGATTCGAACTCCGCCACCGACCAGTGGAACCAGCGCATACAGAACAGCCGCATGGTCAGCCCGTGGGTGACGATCAGAACGTTGGGCGGGTGGCGCGGGTCCTCGAAACTGCGCCACAGGCTCTCCAGGAAGGCGCCGACCCGGTCGTAGACGTCTGCGCCGGACTCGCCCTGGGCGAAGCGGTAGAAGAAGTGGCCGTAGGCGTCGCGGTAGGCCTTCTGGCGGCGCACGTCGTCGCGGTCCTGCCAGTTGCCCCAGTCCTGCTCGCGCAGCCGGGGCTCCTCGCGGACGCGGACCCTGGCCGGGTCCAGGCGTAGCTCCCGGAAGGTCTGGTGGGTGCGGCGGTAGGGCGAGACATACGCGGAGATCCGCTCGCCGCCGAACATCTCGCGCAGACCCGCACCGGCCTCCTCGGCCTGCCGGAGCCCGGCCTTGGTGAGGTGAAGGGCGTGGTCGGGCTCCCGCTCGTAGACGGTGTCGTCGACATTCCCCTCCGACTCGCCGTGGCGGATGAGGACGATGCGTCGTGGCCGGGCCATGCCGCCAGCGTAGAACGCCTGCTCTGTACATGCCGCACGCCGCTACGGGCACGGCCGTGGCTGCTTGGGGACCTCGCGCGACGCGATCCGAGTGGGCATGTGCACCTCCGTAGGGCCGGTGCGAGGCAGGCCAAGACCACATGCCAAGACCCGCTCGCGATGTAACGCAACTCCAGTTGCGTTACGATGATGACACAGTCCACCGCACTAACGCAACGGGAGTTGCACATGCCCGACGAGAGCGACGCCGCGAAGAGCGAGAAGGACGGGAAAGACGAGAAGGACGAGAAAACCGCCAGGCCGGAGGAGGCGGAGGAGACGACGGAGGGCGAGCGGCAGTCCGCGCGCCGTCCCGGCACCCGGCGCCCCGGCGGCCGTACGGCCCGTACGCGCGCCGCCGTGCGGGACGCCGTTCTGGCGGGCCTGAGCGAACACGGCTACCCCGGCCTGACGGTCGAGTACGTCGCCGAGCACTCCGGCGTGCACAAGACCACGCTCTACCGCCGCTGGGAAAACCTCGAGGGCCTGATCGCCGACGCGCTGGACCTGGCGGGCGAGGACAGCTGGCTGCCGCCGGACACCGGCACCCTGGAGGGCGATCTGCGCGCCCTCGCCCGGGAGGTCGTCGATGCCTTCACCGACCCGGCACTGGCGGCTTCCGGCTCGGCGATGATCGCGGCCGGATTCCAGTCGGAGCGGGCCGCCCAGGCGCTGCGCGCCTACTACACCGAGCGGTTCCGGCGCTGCGAGACGATCGTGGAACGCGCCGCCGGACGCGGGGAGCTCTCACCGGCCGGGGCCGGGGACGCAGACGCGACGGCCCCGACGGCCACGGTCGACGCCGGCGCGCTCGTACGGGCCGCCTGCGCACCGGTCTTCCTGCGGCTGTTCATCACCCGTGAGCCGGTCGATACGGCGCTCGCCGACCGGTCGGCCGCGGCGGCGGTGGCGGCCGCCCGCGCCGGCGCCTTCACCACGAGCGGCGCGAGCGCCAGGAGCGGCACGGGTGGCACGGTCGGCGCCGCCGGCTCCGCCTCCTGACCGGCCTCATACCGTCCACGACGGTTCGAGCTGCACCACGTCGCCCGCGATCGCCTCGATATCGGCGGCTATCTGGGCACGCAGCGCGAGCCGCTCGACGCGTTCGGGACGGTACTTGCCGCGCTCGGCGGCCGATTGCCACAGCGACACCACCAAGAACTCCTCCCCCGGAGCCCTCCCCAGCATCCCGCGCAGCATGCCCGGCGACCCCGCCATCGCCGGGTTCCAGACCTTCTCCTGCATCAGCATGAAGTGATCGACCCGGTCCTGGCGCACCCGGCAGTGCGCCAGCCTGAGGACATCCGCATCGCCGAACGTCGGCCGGAAACCGACCTTGACGTCAAACTCATGCGCGAAGAGCCGTATGTGCGCGTCCTTGAAGGTGCCCACCTGTGCGGCGGCCAGCCGGTCGTGCGAACGGGCCATGAAGGAGTCGTAGAACGCCCGGCTCTCCCAGAAGGCCACGAGATGGGCGACACCGGGGCGGCTTCGGCTCCAGCCGCCGGCCTGCCCCCGGAATCCCGGCTCACCCAGCAGCCCCGCCCATTTCCGCTGCCCCCGCTCGAACCCTCGACGGTCCACGACGGTGAGGCGAATCCACTTGACCAGCACCGCGCCATCGTACGGCCCCGAGCCCGTCCGGCATCACGGCGCGTCACGTCCCGACCACCACGAACTTCCTTACGGGCGCGGGCCGATGGGCACGGGCCCATGGGTGCGCACCGCCGCCTGACCGGCCGGACGGCGGTATCAGGCCACCGGCCGCCCCACCCCGGGGCTCCCCGGCCGCACTTCGCCCCGCCTCGGGGACGACCGGCGTGGCACGATGGTCAACCAAGGGGAGGGCCTGGGAAGTTGTCCGCGCGACCGGGTGGCGAGCCACGGGCCCGGAGCATTCGGAAAAGGGGAATCCGGTGAGCACTTTCAACAAGGGAATAGCTAAGGCCGAGGTCACGCTCAAATGGGATCCCAGCCCCCTCGGCGCTCCGGACAACGACCTCGACCTCATCGCGGCGACCTACACCAGGGACGCACCGCACGGCGCGCCCGCCTATCTGGTGCACTTCGACAGCCGGTTTTCGCCCGACGGCACCATCAACCTCAACCGGGACAGCCGCACCGGTAAGGGATTCGGCCCCGACGAGATCATGACGCTGGAGCTGAACCGGCTGTCGGAGACCTACACCCGCGTCGTCGTGGGCGTCGTCATCCAGCAGGGCGAGGGCCGCAAGGTCTTCGGCGAGGTCGAGAACACCGCCGTACTGGTCCACGAGGGCCACACCGAGCTGACGGCCAACGACTTCGCCGAGGTCGCGCAGTCCACCGCCGCCACGGTCGCCGAGTTCCTCCGGGACGAGACCGGGGAGTGGCGTTTCCACCCCGTCCTGCGGGGGTTCGACGCGGACCCCAACACGTTCACCGGGCTGATGGGCTCCTGACGCCTGCGTCCCAGGGCCCTCGGACCCGCACGCAAGGAGGCGGTGGCCGGAGAATTCTCCGGCCACCGCCTCATGCGTCTTCAGCTACCGGTCCGCCCGGAGGCGCCGGTCAGCTGCATCCGCTGGTGGACCCGCAGCCCTCGCACAGGTAGCAGCTGCCGGCCCGCTGCATCTTCGTCCCGCAGGAGAAGCACAGGGGGGCGTCGGCGTTGATGCCCAGCTGCATCTCGACCAGTTCGGCGTTGGTGTGCGCCTGCTTCGGGGCCGGGACGGCGGCCTCCTCGACGACCTTGGCCGCCGGGGTGGACTGGGGCGCCTCGGTCTGGCGCGGTGCCGACTGGGCCAGGCCCTCGACGTCGACCTCGTCGTCGGCCGGCTCGTACGAACCGGTCTCCAGGTGGCGGGTGCGCTCCTCGACGGAGTGGATGCCGAGCGCCGAGCGGGTCTCGAACGGCAGGAAGTCCAGCGCCAGGCGGCGGAAGATGTAGTCGACGATCGACTGCGCCATCCGGACATCCGGGTCGTCGGTCATGCCCGCCGGCTCGAAGCGCATGTTGGTGAACTTCGAGACGTAGGTCTCCAGCGGCACGCCGTACTGGAGGCCGACCGAGACCGCGATGGAGAAGGCGTCCATCATGCCCGCGAGGGTCGAGCCCTGCTTGGACATCTTCAGGAAGACCTCGCCGAGACCGTCGTCCGGGTAGGAGTTGGCGGTCATGTAACCCTCGGCGCCGCCGACGGTGAAGGAGGTGGTGATGCCGGGACGGCCCTTCGGGAGGCGCTTGCGGACCGGGCGGTACTCGACGACCTTCTTCTCGGCGGGCGCCTCGGCGACCTCGGCCTTCTTCTCCTCCTTCTTCTTGGCGGAGAGGGGCTGGCCGACCTTGCAGTTGTCGCGGTAGATCGCGAGGGCCTTCAGGCCGAGCTTCCAGCCCTGGAAGTAGACCTCCTCGATCTCCTCGACGGTGGCCGACTCGGGGACGTTGACCGTCTTGGAGATCGCACCGGAGAGGAAGGGCTGCGCCGCGGCCATCATCCGGACGTGGCCCATGGCGGAGATCGAACGCGCGCCCATGGCGCAGTCGAAGACCTCGTAGTGCTCGGGCTTGAGACCGGGGGCGTCGATCACATTGCCGTGGTCGGCGATGTGGGCGACGATCGCCTCGACCTGCTCGGGCTGGTAG
Source organism: Streptomyces natalensis ATCC 27448 (assembly GCF_000935125.1). GTDB lineage: Bacteria > Actinomycetota > Actinomycetes > Streptomycetales > Streptomycetaceae > Streptomyces > Streptomyces natalensis. Next base: position 134,096 of record NZ_JRKI01000056.1, read on the forward strand.
CCGAGCCGCTTGAGCGCCTTGGGGACCGTGTTGTTCACGATCTGCATGGAGCCGCCGCCGACCAGCTTCTTGAACTTGACCAGCGCCAGGTCCGGCTCCACACCGGTGGTGTCGCAGTCCATCATCAGGCCGATGGTGCCGGTGGGGGCCAGCACGGACGCCTGGGCGTTGCGGAATCCGTTCCTATCGCCGAGGCGGAGAACGTCCTGCCAGGCTTCGGTGGCCGCGGCCCAGACCGGGGTGTCCAGGTCGTCCATGCGCACCGCGGCGCCGTTGGCGTCGGAGTGCTGCTTCATGACGCGCTTGTGGGCGTCGGCGTTACGGGCGTAGCCGTCGTACGGGCCGACGACCGCGGCCAGTTCGGCGGAGCGCTTGTAGGAGGTGCCGGTCATCAGGGAGGTGATGGCACCGGCCAGCGCGCGGCCGCCGTCGGAGTCGTAGGCGTGGCCGGTGGCCATCAGCAGGGCGCCGAGGTTGGCGTAGCCGATGCCCAGCTGGCGGAAGGCGCGGGTGGTCTCGCCGATCTTCTCGGTGGGGAAGTCGGCGAAGCAGATGGAGATGTCCATCGCGGTGATGACCAACTCGACGACCTTGGCGAAGCGGGCGGCGTCGAAGGACTGGTTGCCCAGGTCGTCGTCGCGCAGGAACTTCAGGAGGTTGAGCGAGGCGAGGTTGCACGAGGAGTTGTCCAGGTGCATGTACTCGCTGCACGGGTTGGAGGCGGTGATCCGGCCCGACTCCGGCGAGGTGTGCCAGTGGTTGATGGTGTCGTCGTACTGGATGCCGGGGTCGGCGCAGGCCCAGGCGGCCTCGGCCATCTTGCGGAAGAGACCCTTGGCGTCGACCTCCTCGATGACCTCGCCGGTCATCCGGCCGCGCAGCCCGAACTTCGTGCCGGACTCGACGGCCGTCATGAACTCGTCGTTCACGCGGACGGAGTTGTTGGCGTTCTGGTACTGGACGGACGTGATGTCGTCGCCGCCCAGGTCCATGTCGAAGCCGGCGTCGCGCAGCGCGCGGACCTTCTCCTCCTCCTTGACCTTGGTGTCGATGAACGCCTCGACGTCCGGGTGGTCGACGTCCAGGACGACCATCTTGGCCGCGCGGCGGGTGGCGCCGCCCGACTTGATCGTTCCGGCGGACGCATCGGCGCCGCGCATGAAGGAGACCGGGCCGGAGGCGTTGCCGCCGGAGGAGAGCAGCTCCTTGGAGGAGCGGATACGGGAGAGGTTCAGGCCGGCGCCGGAGCCACCCTTGAAGATCATCCCCTCTTCCTTGTACCAGTCCAGGATCGACTCCATGGAGTCGTCCACGGAGAGGATGAAGCAGGCGCTGACCTGCTGCGGCTGCTGGGTGCCGACGTTGAACCAGACCGGGGAGTTGAAGCTGAAGACCTGGTGGAGGAGGGCGTACGCCAGCTCGTGCTCGAAGATCTCGGCGTCCGCCGGGGAGGCGAAGTAGGCGTGGTCCTCGCCGGCCTTGCGGTAGGTCTTGACCACGCGGTCGATCAGCTGCTTGAGGCTCGACTCCCGGTTGGGGGAACCCACCGCGCCGCGGAAGTACTTGCTGGTGACGATGTTGACCGCGTTCACCGACCAGAAGTCGGGGAACTCGACGCCGCGCTGCTCGAAGTTGACCGAGCCGTCGCGCCAGTTGGTCATGACGACGTCACGGCGCGCCCACTCCACCTCGTCGTACGGGTGCACTCCGGGGGTGGTGTGGATGCGCTCGATGCGCAGCCCCTTGCTCGCCTTGCTGCCCTTGGCGCGGGAGCCTCGTGCCGGGCCGCTCGTCGTCTCTGTCATTCCGCCTCCCTGTATACGGGCAAACGCCCATATGTGCGCACGCATTCCGTGGCACGGTGTATGTCTTTCTGGATGCCGGGGCCGCCTGCTCTGGCCCCGGCCAGGTCCTGGATGTGCGCCGCGCTCAGTCGGCGGCGGTGACGGGAACGGGCAGGGCCGGTCCGGCCTCCCCGTTCCCGCTGTCCTGCGCGGGCGGCGGCTGCTCCCGCAGCTCGCGCAGCTCGGTGATGGCCGCCTCGAAGTCCTCGAGCGAGTCGAAGGCCCGGTAGACCGAGGCGAAGCGCAGGTATGCGACGAGGTCCAGCTCCCGCAGCGGGCCCAGTATGGCGAGCCCGACGTCATGGGTGGACAGCTCGGCGCTGCCGGTGGCGCGCACCGCCTCCTCGACCCGCTGGCCGAGCTTGGCGAGGGCGTCCTCGGTGACCGGGCGGCCCTGGCATGCCTTGCGCACGCCCGCGATGACCTTGTTGCGGCTGAAGGGTTCGGTGACCCCGCAGCGCTTGATCACCATCAGTGAGGCGGTCTCGACGGTCGTGAAGCGACGGGCGCAGTCGGGGCACTGGCGGCGTCGGCGGATCGAGGTGCCGTCGTCCGTGGTGCGGCTGTCGACGACCCGGCTGTCGGGGTGCCTGCAGAAGGGGCAGTGCATGGCTCCACCCTCCTCACCCTCGTATACGGGCGTACGCCATCGAACCCGGCGTACGACTGAATGGCCCCGCCGGGTCCTCACGGGCCCTTCGGAGCAGCCCCCAGCATAGGCGATCCCCGGGGCCCCGAAGGACCGGGCACCACAACTTGTAGGCAGCGGAACGCATCTAAGCACTAGATGTGGTGTCGGGGCGCTTATAGCCGCCTACCGCGTGTCGCGGCGGGGAAGGGCCGGGGCGGTCGCCCATGAGGGTACGGGAAGCCACCCGGTCGGCGGGCCGCAGGGGCGGGGATGACACAATCGGCGACGATGCGAAGGGGCCGGGGCGCGGCGCATTTTTCGCGAATGCGTGTACCGGACGCCCGAATTGCTTTTCGCCATACACCCAGCTACTTGATCGGGTCAGCCAATCAGCGACTTTTTCACTCGAACGTGTGTTTGGCGCAACCTTTCGAAAGCAACTACCGTTGGCTAACTAGGGAGAACATTTCGAGAGGGGCCGACGTGACCACCACCGCAGACAGCGCGACCATCACCGCACAAAGCCACTCCCAGAGCCGGTTCGATCATCCGCAGTCGGCACGCAATATGCCGATGGACGACGCCACGTTGGCCTCCGAAGAGCCGAAGCCCACGCGCTCGCTACCCGGCCGGCCGCCGGGGATCCGGGCCGACAGCTCCGGGCTCACCGACCGACAGCGCCGGGTGATCGAAGTGATCCGGGATTCGGTACAGCGTCGCGGCTACCCGCCGTCGATGCGGGAGATCGGCCAGGCGGTCGGGCTGTCCAGCACGTCCTCCGTCGCCCACCAGCTGATGGCCCTGGAGCGCAAGGGCTTCCTGCGGCGCGATCCGCACCGCCCCCGGGCGTACGAGGTCCGCGGCTCCGACCAGACCACGAGCGCGACGACGGAGACGACCGGCAAGCCCGCGGCGTCCTATGTGCCGCTGGTCGGCCGGATCGCGGCCGGCGGGCCGATCCTCGCCGAGGAATCGGTCGAGGACGTCTTCCCGCTCCCCCGCCAGCTGGTCGGCGACGGCGAGCTGTTCGTGCTGAAGGTCGTCGGCGACTCCATGATCGAGGCCGCGATCTGCGACGGCGACTGGGTCACCGTCCGCCGCCAGCCGGTCGCCGAGAACGGCGACATCGTCGCCGCGATGCTGGACGGCGAGGCCACCGTCAAGCGCTTCAAGCGCGAGGACGGCCATGTGTGGCTGCTGCCGCACAACGCCGCCTACCAGCCGATTCCCGGCGATGAGGCCACCATCCTCGGCAAGGTGGTGGCAGTACTGCGGCGCATCTGACCGCCGCTCCCCAGGCAGCCCCGGGACCACTGCGCCGGTCCCGGGGCGTGGTGCGCGCCCCCTTTGCGCCTAAGCCGGCGCCGCTCTCGCGGAGGTGGTTGATCTCCGGTGGGGGCTGCTCAATTGATGGTTGCGGTACAGCGGACGCTGTCCGTGACTAGCCCTCCGCCTCGTGCGCCGCCCTGTCGATTGCCGCCAGCGACCGTCGTACCTGGTTGCGGTCCGTCGTGTACCAGAAGTCCGGCATCGACTTGCGCAGGAACGAGCCGTAGCGGGCGCGCTCCACCCTCGGGTCCAGGACCGCGACCACGCCGCGGTCGCCGGTGGCGCGGACCAGGCGGCCGGCTCCCTGGGCCATCAGCAGGGCCGCATGGGTCGCGGCGACCGCCATGAAGCCGTTGCCGCCCGCCTCCTCCACAGACTTCTGCCGGGCGCTCATCAGCGGGTCGTCCGGGCGCGGGAAGGGCACCCGGTCCATCACCACCAGCTGGCAGTTCGGGCCCGGGACGTCCACGCCCTGCCACAGGGACAGGGTGCCGAACAGACAGGTGCGGGCGTCCTCGGCGAACGCCTTGATCAGCTCGCCGAGGGTGTCCTCGCCCTGGAGGAGGATCGGCATATCGAGGCGGCCGCGCAGCGCCTCGGCGGCCGCCTGGGCGCCGCGCATCGACGAGAACAGCCCGAGCGTGCGCCCGCCCGCGGCCTCGACCAGCTCCGCGAGCTCGTCGAGCATGTCCTGGCGGTTGCCCTCGCGGCCGGGCTGGGCCAGATGCTTGGCGACGTAGAGGATCCCCTGCTTCCCGTAGTCGAACGGGGAGCCGACGTCCAGGCCCTTCCAGACCGGCAGGTCCTCGCCCTCGGTTCCCTCGGGGGCCAGGCCCAGGGAGGCGCCGACGCCGTTGAAGTCGCCGCCCAGTTTGAGGGTGGCGGAGGTGAGGACCACCGAGCGGTCGGCGAAGAGCTTCTCGCGCAGCAGGCCGGAGACCGAGAGCGGTGCCACCCGCAGGGACGCCCCGAAGCGGTCGTGGCGTTCGTACCAGACCACGTCGTACTCGGAGCCGTTGGCGATGCGCTCGGCGACGGCGTGGACGTTCTCCACCGCGGCGAGGGCCTGTTTGCGGACCGCGTCCTCGTCCTGGACGGATTTGTCCCGGGTGGAGCCGAGCGCGGTGATGACCGTACGGGCGGCGTCCCGCAGCGCCATCAGGCAGTAGCCGAGGTCCTCGGGGATCTCCTCCAGGCGGCCGGGCAGGGCCAGCTCCATCAGCCGCTCGAAGGTCTCGGCGGCGGTCTGGAGCTGGTCGGCGGCCTTTTCGTTGACGAGTTTGGCGGCCCGGCGGACGGCGCGGCCGACCTGGCCCGGGGTGAGCTCCCCGGTGGCGACGCCGGTGACCCGGGAGACCAGCTCATGGGCCTCGTCGATGATCAGGACCTCGTGCTGCGGGAGGATCGGGGCGCCCTCGATGGCGTCGATGGCCAGCAACGCGTGGTTGGTGACCACCACATCGGCGAGTTTGGCGCGCTCCCTGGCGGCCTCCGCGAAGCACTCCGCTCCGTAGGCGCACTTGGAGGCGCCCAGGCACTCCCGGGAGGAGACGGAGACCTGGCCCCAGGCGCGGTCGGAGACCCCGGGGGTGAGCGCATCGCGGTCGCCGGTTTCGGTCTCGTCCGCCCAGTCGCGCAGCCTCAGCAGGTCCTTGCCGAGCTTGCTGGTGGGCGTCGCCTGCTCGAAGACGTCGAACAGGCCCTCCTCCTCGTCCTGCGGGGCGCCCTCGTGCAGACGGTGCAGGCACAGATAGTTGGAGCGGCCCTTGAGCATGGCGAACTCGGGGCGGCGGCGCAGCTGGGGATGGAGCGCCTCGACCGTCCGCGGCAGATCGCGCTCCACCAGCTGGCGCTGGAGGGCGAGGGTGGCCGTGGCGACCACCACTCTCTCGCCGTGGGCCAGCGCCGGCACCAGATAGCCGAGGGACTTTCCGGTGCCGGTGCCGGCCTGGACCAGCAGATGGGAGGTGCCGTCCACGGCCTCGGCGACGGCCTCGGCCATCGCCACCTGGCCGGGGCGCTCGGTGCCGCCGACGGCGGTCACGGCGGCATGGAGCAGATCGGGGAGGGAGGGCTTCGTCATAGCGTCTGCAAGCCTACGCGGGACCACTGACAGCCGGGCCCGCCTCGGGAAACCCGCCGGTCATGGTGTGTGCAGGGGATTGCGGACGGTGCCGTGCACGGCGGCGTGCGGGCGGTCGCGGCGGTCGCGGTAGCCGTCGACGTGCAGCCGGTTGCGGTTCAGGCACAGCCGCGCGATCCGCGGGGTGAGCAGGTCGAAGGTCTCGTGCCGCTCCTTCAGGCGGGGGAAGCGCTCGTGGTGACTGAGGATCTCCGCCCGTACGAGTGACCAGAACTCGGCCTCGGGAACGCCGAGTTGGTCCTCGCACAGCGGTGCCAGATAGCGGAAGACACCGACGAAGAGACCGGAGTGGATGAACTGGATGAGGAAGGACGGTGGCTCGGTCAGCAGCACCGCCCGGACGTCCTGCGGCATGGCGTCGTGCTCGGGCAGCGGCTCGGCGCTGGTGTTGACGTCGTCGACGAAGTCCTTGACCGCGAGGCGGGTGGGGACGTCGTGCTCGTCGAAGACGACGATGGCGTTCTCGCCGTGCGGGGAGAAGACCGTGCCGTAGCGGTAGAGGAAGTGCAGCAGCGGCGGCAGCAGGGCGGCGAACAGGCGGCGCAGCCAGATGCGCGGGGCCAGGCCCGAGCGGCGGACCAGTTCGGCGGTCAGGGCGCGGCCTTCCGGGTCGGTCTGGAGCAGGGAGGCCAGGGTGCGGGCGCGCTCGCCGGGGTCGAGGTGGGGGGCGACCGGTTCGCGCCAGATACAGCCCAGGAGCTCCTTGAACTGGTACGGGACGCCGGGCAGCCGGTCGTAGACGGGGTGCTCGACGGTGACGGAGGCGATCTCGCCGAGCAGGATGACCCGGGTCTCGTCGCGCAGATACGGGTCCTCGTCGCGCAGGCCGTGCACCCAGCGGGTGACGGCGGGCGCGGCGAGGGTGCGCTCGGTGGGCAGTCCGCGCCACACCAGGGTGTTGAGGATGGACAGCGGGAGCTTGACCGTCCGGCCCTGGGGGCGGCTGATGTTGGTGAAGGTGCGGATGGACTGCTGCGGCAGGCGGAGGTCGTTGTCAGTGGGCAGCGCGATGATGGATCCGTCGGCGAGCTGCGGCGCGAAGAGCGGGGCGATGGTCTCGTCCCACTGCCAGGGATGCACGGGCAGGTAGAGGTAGTCGGCCGGGTCGCGTCCCTCGTCGGCGACGGTACGGGCGAAGGCGTCGTGGACGGCGGGGGACAGTTCCTCGCGGTAGAGACGGTCGGGGGTGGCGAGGGTGGGAATACCGCGGTAGTGAGCCAGGCTGTGGTGCGCGGCCAGCCAGGGCAGCCGCTCGGGCCTGCGGGCTTCCGGCGCCCAGTGCGCGGCGTCGGCGGCCGAGAAGCCGAGCCGGCCCTTGTTGGCGACGAGCCAGGGGTGGCCGGTCTGGTGGCCCTCCAGGGCGGCGTAGTCCAGGTCGGCGAGGTCGGCGGCGCTCAGGGCGGTGGCGTCCAGGCGGGCATCGGCGGCGAGCGTGGCGGTCAGCTCGCGGATGAGATGGCCGGTGGTGTCACCGGACAGGCCCAGCAGGGTGTCGTGCGCGCGGGTCAGGAAGCGCAGGGGGTCGGCGTCGGGTGTGAGCGAGGCGGGGTCGATGCGCCAGTGGCCGTAGGCGCCGCGGCGGGCGCGGAAGCGGTAGACCAGGTCGTCGGTGACCGGCAGGCGGTAGTGCGCGCTGCCGTCGGGGGAGGTCCCTTCGGTGGCGGTGCCGTCGGGCTCGGGGGTGAGGATTTCCTCGTACGCGAATTCCGCCAGCATCTTGGCGAACAGTCGGCGTGCGGCGTGCTGCCAGACGCTGTGCGAGGGCTGGTGCGCGGGAGACAAGGCGGGACTCCTCGAAACGGGACGGCCCCGGCACGTACGGGGGACAGCCGGGGCGGGGATGGACGGGGACGGGTGTCACAGCAGCGCGCGATGACGACGGTCACGGATCATCAACGCCGCGCGTTTGCCGGGCAGTTCGATCTCCTGGCTGTAGTGGAAGCCCGCGCTGAGGAACGCCGCGACGGACGCGGTGTTGCGCAGATCGGGCTCGGCGATGACGCGGGTGCAGCGGGGCCGGCGGTCCAGTACGAGATCGGCGGTGGCGCGCAGCAGGGCGGCGCCCAGGCCGCGGCCGCGGTCGTGGGCGCCGCCGATGAGGAGATGCACACCGGTGTCCTGGGGCCGGGCCGGATAGCAGCGGGCGACGGGGTCCAGATCGGCGCGGTAGATCTCCCAGTAGCTCATCGGCGCCCCGTTGAGCACGCCGAGGAAGGGCACGCTGCGGCCGTCGCCGTCCAGCTGGGTGCGCAGATGGGCTTCGGTGGTGTCCGGTGCGCCGGCCAGTTCCCAGAAGGCGGCGACGGCCGGATCGTTCATCCAGCGGACGATCCGGGCCAGATCGCGGTCCAGGCGGACGGGGACCAGCGCGAACGGCCCGGCGGGGGTGTCGGCCGCGGCGCCGTCGGCCAGGCCGTCGAGCGGGTCCTCGGGGCGGTCGAGGGTGTCCTCGGAGCCGGTGCCGGGGCCGAGGCGGGTGGATGGCACGGCGACGCTCTCCTCTCGTGGCCGTCTGCCGGGGGGCGTGGCGGGCCGCCGACGGCGGCCCGCTGCGGAGGCTGGGCGACGGCGGGGCTAGGTGGCGAGGGGGTTGGGCACGGTGACGTAGACGGACTGGGTGTCCACGGGGCCGACGAGCTCGTCCAGCCCGTGCAGCCGGGTGGCGAGGTTGGCCTTGCAGCGCAGGGAGCGGGCGGTCAGCAGTTGCTCGGGAAGGGTGGAGCGCTGTGCGCGGGGAGCCGCGGCGGCGTCGGCGAGGAAGCGGCGGAAGGCGGCGAGCAGGACCTCCTCGCGGATCAGGCGCTGCGCGCCGAAGGCTCCGATGAGGCCGAGGACGTTGTTGATGCCGAGGTAGTAGGCGAACCGCTCGTCGGTGACGTCGTCGGCCACGAAGGTGTCGCTGGTGGCGCCGATGCCCGGCAGCCGTCGCTGGAGGTCGGCGCGGCGGGATTCGCGGAAGTAGTAGCCCTGGTTGTCGCGGTAGCGGCCGCCGACGGGCCAGCCGTCGGGATCGAGCAGCACCAGGGTGTTCTGCTGGTGGGCCTCCAGGGCGACGCCGGCGGTGCCGTCGAGCCAGAGCACGGGCCGGACGACCGCTTCGAGGTAGCGCAGGAACCACTCGGTGGCGACGGCGCCCTGGGGGCGGCCGGTGCGGGCGGCGAGCGTGGTGACGATGTCCTCCAGCCGGGAGCGTACGCCCAGGTGGCCGGGCCAGGGCCGGGGCGAGGTGAGCCCGGCGATGCAGACGGCGTCGTCGGTGGTGGTGAAGGGGTTGTGGCGGATGACGACGTCGAGGCCCTGGACGGGACGGCCGTCGAGGCCGTCGACGGCGAGATAGGCCGGGTCGCGGATGATGTCGAAGCCCGGGTGGACGGCCTGCCACTGCTCGGCCAGCCCGGTGCGCAGCAGCCGGTGCACCTCCACGCCGCGCTCCAGCTCCTTGCGGAGGTTCTCCCGGCGGGAGTTGGTGATGCGCAGGCCCAGGGAGAGCTTGAGCATGGCGTTCGCTTCGGGGCGGTGGACGGTGCGGACGGAGGAGGTGGGGTGCCACAGGGGGCCGTGCGGGCCCAGGTCGTGCAGCAGTCCGGCATCGCGGAGGGCGGCGATGTCGGGGCGGGCGGCCAGTTCGCGGGCCTGCCAGGGGTGCAGCGGCAGCGGCACGGTGTCGGCGGGGAGGTGGAGCGTGCCCTCGGCGAGGTCGGCGGCGAGGCGTTCGGCCGGTACGGGCTTGCCGCGTTCGGTCCAGGCGGAGTCGGCGGCCAGGACGGAGCGGTGGACGGCCGTCCAGTGCAGCGGGAAGGCGCCGCGCAGTTCGGGGGAATAGGCGCGGGTCTCGGCGTCGGTGAGGCCCTCGCGGCTCTTGGGGGTGGGGTGCAGCGGATGGCCCAGGAGCAGGGACTGTTCGGCTTCGAGGAAGAGGGAGGTGTGGGTGTCGGCGGGGCGGGTGCGGCGGTCGGCGAGGAAGACGGCGGTGCTGCGGACCGAGGCCGCGACCCGGCCGACGAGTTCGGTGCCGTCGCCGTCGGGTGCCTGCGGCCGCTCGCCGTCGGGCGCGGTGCCGTCCGGGGTGCGGCGTTCGCCGCCGTGTGCGGCCTCGCGGCGCAGCAGGGCGGCGAGGGTGACGGCGTCCAGGGGTGCGGCGGTGGCCGGGGCGCCTTCGAGGGTGGGGGCGCCCAGGCGGTGCCAGCCGGTGGGCGACCAGTAGCGGACGGGGAGGTGCAGGGCGGTGCCGCTGGCGTGCAGCGGGATGCGCAGTTGGCCGCCGGCGGGGCGGCGGGCGCCGCTTTCGCGGATCCAGCAGCGCAGCAGGCTCTCGATGCCGGCGGCGTCGGCGGCGGCCGCCGGGTCGGGGTGGTCGAGGGGGTCGGCGGCGACGGGCAGCGTCCGGTCGCAGGGGCGCGGGGCGCCGTGGGCGGCGGCGGGGGGCCGGGCCTGGCGCTCGTGGAGCGGCTGGTGGCAGGCGTCGTCGGCGGTGTGGCGCTGCTGACGCGGCACGGTCGGTTCGGCGGCGGCGCCGCCGTGCGGGTGGGCGGCGGCCGGGGTCCCGTCGGGGCCGGGGCGTTCGTTCATGGGGTGGTGCCTCGCAGTGTCGTGGGGGACGAGCCCGTCGGCCCGGGGGTGGTGCGGTCCGCCGCCGCGATGGCGTCGGCGAGGCGGTCGAGGATCGCGTCCGCCTGTTCGTCGGTGATGGTCAGGGGCGGCAGCAGGCGGACGACGGCACTGTGCCGGCCGCCGAGTTCGACGATCAGGCCGCGGTCCAGACAGGCGCGCTGGACGGCGGCGGCGAGCTGGGGGGCGGCGGGGCGGGCGCCGCCCAGGCCGGCGTCGGCGTCGCGGTCGACGAGTTCGACGCCGAGCATCAGTCCGCGGCCGCGGACGTCGCCGATGCAGTCGTGGTGCGCGGCGAGGGAGCCGAGCCGGGCGAGCATCCGGGCGCCCAGCTCCTGGGCGCGGCGGGCGAGTTGGTGCTCGCGGACGTAGGCGAGGGTGGCGGCTCCGGCGGCCATCGCGAGCTGGTTGCCGCGGAACGTTCCGGCATGCGCGCCGGGCTGCCACACGTCGAGATCGCCGCGGTAGACGATCACGGCGAGCGGCAGGCTGCCGCCGATCGCCTTCGACAGGACCAGGACGTCGGGCACGATCCCGCTGTGTTCGACGGCCCAGAAGGCGCCCGTGCGGCCGACGCCGGTCTGTACCTCGTCGACGATCAGCGGGATGCCCCGTTCGGCGGTGATCTGCCGCATCCGCCGCAGCCAGCCGTCCGGTGCGGGGATCACCCCGCCCTCGCCCTGGACGGGCTCCAGGATCATCCCGGCGGGGGGCACGACCCCGCTCTTGTCGTCGTCGAGGAGGTTCTCGGTCCAGCGGGCGGCCAGTTCGGCGCCGCGTTCGCCACCGGTGCCGAAGGGGCAGCGGTAGTCGTAGGGGTAGGGCAGCCGGGTCACGCCGGTGTGCCGCGCTCCCCCGGAGGCCGCGAGCGCCTGGGCGGTCATGCCGTGATACGCACCGGAGAACGCCATCAGGCCGTCCCGGCCGGTCGCCGTGCGCACCAGTTTGAAGGCGGCCTCCACGGCGTCCGTACCGGCCGGTCCGCAGAACTGGATGCGTGCGGTTTCGGCCAGTTCCGGCGGCAGGGTGGCGAACAGTTCGGTGACGAAGGCGTCCTTGACGGGGGTCGCGAGGTCCAGGATGTGCAGCGGTGCGCCGGAGTCGAGAACCTTGTGGATCGCTTCGAGCACCACGGGGTGGTTGTGGCCGAGGGCCAGGGTGCCGGCGCCGGAGAGGCAGTCGAGATAACGGCGGCCGTCGGCTCCCTCGATGGTCAGTCCGCGTGCGCGTACCGGGACGATGGGCAGCGAGCGCGCGTAGGTGCGGGCAGCGGACTCACGCAGGGACTGGCGGCGCAGGATCCCTTCGTGGGCCGACGGTCCTGCCGCCGGCACGGTTTCGGTCAACGCCACGGCAGTTGTGTCCTCCTGCTGGTGTGCTGTTGGATGCCGCGCGGGCCGTACGTCCGCCCGGCGGTCCCCCGTACGTACCAACGACGGTGCCGACGGGGGATCACGGTCGGCGTCAAGATCCTTGCGGGGCGGAACCGGGGACCCGACTACCACCGTCTTGCCCGACACCGGCATAGTGGGGGGCCGCACCGCGATCTTGCCGTTCATGACAACTGGACAGCGGTGCGGGGCACCACCGGCCGCACCGGCCATTTCACTCAGGATCCACTCAGGGGGAACTCACCCATGCGATCGATACGTCGGCCTGTGATGGCCGCCGCCGCTCTCACCGCCGTGGTGGCGTTGACCGCGACCGGCTGCGGACCGTCGGACGACAACGCGGACGCGAAGCCGACCCAGTCGGCCGCGGACACCTCGGGCGGGGGTGAGATCAAGATCCCCAAGGACATCCAGGACAAGCTCAAGGCCCACGGCATCGACCTGGACAAGTGGAAGAACGGGGAGTGGAAGAACTGGGACCGCAAGAAGTGGCTCCGCGAGGCGGGCCAGTTCATCAACCCGATCATCAAGGACTTCTGGAACCCCGAGAAGATCGGCCAGGCCAAGCCGCCGCAGGACGGCACCAAGCCCGGTGACGTCTCCGAGGACCAGGGCAAGACCGACCCGGAGCCCGCGGCCGTTCCGGCCAAGGCCGTGGGGACGCCGTACACCTCCACCGCGCCGGGCGTGGGTCTGCTGGTGTTCAGCATGCCCAGTGAGGACGGGAAGGGTACGAGCGAGGCCCGCTGCTCCGCGACGGTCGTCAAGGACCCGGCACACCCCGGCAAGTCCAACCTGGTGTGGACCGCGGCGCACTGTGTGCACGCCGGCAAGAACGGCGGCTGGTACCGCAACCTGGTGTTCGTGCCGAGCTTCAACAAGAACGGCGGCACCGAGGCCAAGCTCAAGACCGCGCCGTACGAGGACCGTGTCCCCGAGGGCAAGTGGTGGGCGGACGACCTGGCCACGTCCAAGGAGTGGATCCAGGCCGGCGGCGCCGTGCCGGGCGTGCCGATGGCTCCCTACGACTTCGCGCTGATGCATGTGCACCCGGAGGAGAGCACCGGCGGCAAGTCCCTGGAGGAGATCGCCGGCGGCGCCTACCAGGTGGGCTTCAACGCTCCGGCGATCGGCAAGATCCCGAGCCTGACCGCGCAGGGCTACCCGGCCGAGGCCCCGTTCGACGGCGCCTCACAGCAGCAGTGCACCGACAAGCCGACCCGCCTGTCGCTGGACGCCAAGAAGCCGACCATGTACCGCATCGGCTGCACCATGACCGGTGGCTCCTCCGGTGGCCCCTGGTTCACCAAGGGCCAGGACGGCAAGCCGGTCCTGATCTCCAACATGTCGATGGGTCCGCGCCCGGCGAAGTGGGCGGCCGGCCCGCACCTGGGTCCGGAGGCCAAGGCCATCTTCGACGCGATGAGCAAGAAGTGGGCCAGCAAGCAGTAAGCGGCTGAGACGCAAAGGCCCGCCCCGGGGTGTTCCCGGGGCGGGCCTTCGTCGTCGGTGCTGCCGCTGGTCCCGGCCGGCTAGGCGGCCGGGACGAACGGCTGGAACTCGGCGGCCAGTTCCTCGTGGACGCGCGCCTTGAGGACCGTGCCCTCCGGGGTGTGCTCCTCGGAGAGGACCTCGCCCTCGGCGTGCGCCCGCGACACCAGGGCGCCCTGGGTGTAGGGCACCAGCGCCACGATCTCCACCTGGGGGCGGGGCAGCTCCTCGTCGAGGAGCGCGAGCAGCTCCTCCATGCCCTGGCCCGTACGGGCGGACACGGCGAGCGCGTGCTTCTCCTTGCGCAGCAGACGCTGGAGCACGAGCGGATCGGCGGCGTCCGCCTTGTTGACGACCACGATCTCGGGCACGTCCGTCGCACCGACCTCGCGAATCACCTCGCGGACGGCGGCCAGCTGCTCCTCCGGGACCGGATGCGAGCCGTCGACCACATGCAGGATGAGATCGGAGTCGCCGACCTCCTCCATCGTGGAACGGAACGCCTCGACCAGATGGTGCGGCAGATGCCGGACGAATCCGACGGTGTCGGCGAGGGTGTAGAGCCGCCCGCTGGGGGTCTCGGCCCGGCGGACGGTGGGGTCCAGGGTGGCGAACAGGGCGTTCTCCACCAGGACACCGGCGCCGGTGAGGCGGTTGAGCAGGGAGGACTTTCCGGCGTTGGTGTAGCCGGCGATGGCGACCGAGGGGACCTTGTTGCGCCGGCGTTCCTGGCGCTTGGTGTCCCGGCTGGTCTTCATGTCCGCGATCTCCCGGCGCAGCTTCGCCATCCGCTCGCGGATCCGCCGCCGGTCGGTCTCGATCTTGGTCTCACCGGGACCACGGGTGGCCATACCGCCGCCCGTCGAACCGGAGCCACCGCCACCCATCTGCCGGGACAGCGACTGGCCCCAGCCCCGCAGCCTGGGGAGCATGTACTGCATCTGTGCCAGCGAGACCTGTGCCTTGCCCTCCCGGGACTTGGCGTGCTGGGCGAAGATGTCGAGGATCAGGGCGGTACGGTCGACCACCTTGACCTTGACGACGTCCTCCAGGTGGATCAGCTGGCCCGGGGAGAGCTCACCGTCGCAGACCACGGTGTCGGCCCCGGATTCGAGCACGATGTCGCGCAGCTCCAGCGCCTTGCCGGAGCCGATGTAGGTGGCCGGGTCCGGCTTGTCGCGGCGCTGGATGAGGCCGTCGAGCACCATGGCGCCGGCGGTCTCGGCCAGGGCGGCGAGCTCGGCCAGGGAGTTCTCCGACTCCTGGACCGAACCGGTGGTCCACACACCGACGAGCACGACCCGCTCCAGGCGGAGCTGGCGGTACTCGACCTCGGTGATGTCCTCGAGCTCGGTGGACAGGCCCGCGACACGGCGCAGCGCCGCCCGCTCCGAGCGGTCGTACTGATCGCCGTCCCGCTCTCCGTCGATCTCGTGGCTCCAGGCGACGTCCTCTTCCATCAGGGCGTCGGCCCGAAGGCTCTCGGGGAGGCGCTGCCGGCCTGGCGGAAGGGAAGAAGAGGAGGTCATTTGATCCTTTGCGTCGTCGGGTGGTCGTCGTCGGAGACCGGGTGGTCCCGCGGAGACCTTCGCTGGTCCTGCGGCTTGCCGGTGCCCCGAGCGGCATCAGCTGCTCGTGCGGCTTCGACAAGCACAACGTCCGAGCCGTGCGGGAGATTCCCGGCCGGGCCTCGGGCGTCGACCCGAAGATGGTCGCACGGCCCGTTACCGCCCGTCACGTGGGTTTCCGGCGTTTTCCGGCGACGGGCCCCGCAGTGCCTCGGACGGCCCACCGGCCGGCGGTCGGTGCGACCGTACGGCGCGCTGGGCCCGCCACTCGGGGTGGCCCGGCATCGGCGGGGTCTTGGCGCCGTAGAGCCAGCCGTGGAAGAAGTCGGTCAGGTCCTGGCCGGAGATCTCCGAGGCCAGGTGGATGTAGTCGGCGGTGCCGGCGACGCCGTCGCGGTGGCGGAGCACCCAGGTCCGCTCCAGACGGTCGAAGGCGGCGGGGCCGATGCGGTGGCGCAGGGCGTAGAAGACCAGGGCGCCGCCGTCGTAGATGGAGGGCCGGAAGATGCTGATCTTCTCGCCGGGGCTGGCGGGCCTGGGCTGCGCGGGCGGTCCGCCGGCCGAGCGCCAGGCGTCGGACTCCTTGTAGGCGCGCTGCATCCGCGTGTCCAGGGAGGCCCGGGGGCCGCCCTTCTCCTGGGCGTAGAGCGCCTCGTACCAGGTGGCGTGCGCCTCGTTCAGCCAGACGTCGGACCAGCGGCGGGGGCTGACGCTGTCGCCGAACCACTGGTGGGCCAGCTCGTGGACCATGACCGACTCGACGTACCAGTCGGGCATCCGTCCGGCGGTGAACAGTTGGCTCTCGAAGAGCGAGAGGGTCTGGGTCTCCAGTTCGAATCCGGTGTGCGCGTCCGCGATCAGCACGCCGTAGTTCTCGAACGGGTAGGGGCCGACCTTGCGCTCCATCCAGGCGAGCTGGCCGGGTGTCTTGGCCACCCAGGGGGCGAGCGCCGCGCGGTGGGCGGTCGGTACGACGCTGCGCACCGGCAGGCCGTTCGGCCCCCGGGCGTGCAGCACGGTGGAGCGGCCCACGGAGACCTGTGCCAGCTCGGTGGCCATCGGGTGGACGGTGCGGTACGTCCAGACGCGGCGCGGGCCGCGGTTCTCCTGGCCGGCGGGCTCGCCGTTGGCGACGGCCGTCACTCCCTGGGGCGTGGTGATGCGGAAGGTGAAGTACGCCTTGTCGGAGGGGTGGTCGTTGCAGGGGAAGACGCGGTGTGCGGCGTCGGCCTGGTTGGCCATGGCCAGGCCGTCGCCGGTGCGCAGCCAGCCGCCGTCGCCCGTGCCGCGCGGATCGCTGGTGTGCCGTACGACGATGTGCAGCTCCTCCCCGGCGGCGACCGGGGCGAGCGGGGTGACCACCAGGTCCTCGCCGTGCTGCTGGTGGCCGGCGGGCGCGCCGTCGACCTCCACGGAGCGGACGGTGCCGCGGGCGAAGTCGAGGTTGATGTGGTCCAGGGCCTCGGTGGCGCGGGCGGTGATCTCGGTGACGGCGTCCAGCGGCCGGTCGTTGTGGCCGGAGTAGTCCAGGTCGACGTGGTAGGACGTGACGTCGTAGCCGGGGTTGCCGAGGGTGGGGAACAGCCGGTCGCCGATGCCCAGGGCGCCGGGGGCGGCCGGGGGCGGGGCGGCGCCGAGGAGGGTGAGGGCGGCCAGTGAGAGGACGGCGGCCCGGCGGGCCGCCCGGGCCGGGTGCCGCCGCCGTGCAGGGCGGGGCGGGGCGGCGGCGGGCTCGGACGGCGGTCGACGCGAGGGAAGCGACATGGATTACGGCTATCAGCGCCGCCGCGGCCCTCGCGGACGGCACGGCAGAACGGCACCCGAAAGGGCGGAGGTTCGGGCGTCCGGCTCATCTCCGGGTGCGGGACTGCTAGGGCCGGTCTGGGGCGGCGTGGGGCCGGTCTGGGGCGGCGTGGGGCCGGTCTGGGGCGGCGTGGGGCGGGGTCTACCGGGCGCGCAGTGCGGCCGTCGGCCGGTCCCGGCCCGCGCGCAGCACGTCGAACACCCCCGGGACCTCACGCATCGCGCGCATGAGGGAGGGCAGCCCGGCGACGTTGGGCAGATGCAGCGTGTAGGTGTGGCGTACCCGCTGCTCGTGCGGGGGCTCGACGGCGGCGGAGACCACGGCGGCGCCCTGGGCGGCGATGGCCTCGGTGAGGTCGGCCAGCAGGTGCGGCCGGCTGAAGGCCTCGGCCAGGAGGGTCACCCGGCAGCCGTGCCCGGTGCGGTCCGTACAGCGCCAGCGCACCCCGACCGGCTGGCGGCCGGTCGCCGCCATCCGCGCGACGACCGGGCACAGGGCGCGGTGCACGGTGACCGTGCCGCCCCGTACGGCGAACCCGGTGACGTTGTCCGGCGGCACCGGTGTGCAGCAGCCCGCCAGCCGTACGGAGGCACCGGGCAGATCCGCGACGGCCAGGACGCCGGCGGGGGTGGGCTCGGCCGGGGCACCCGCTCCGGGGCAGGCGGCGGGACCGGGCGGGGACGGGTCCTGGGGGCGCTCGCCGCTCTCCTGCCCCGGGGGCCGCGACAGCCACCGGGAGATGGCGAGCCGGGCGGCGGGCGTACGGGCGTGGTCGAGCCACTCGGGGGCCGGGCCGGTGGCGGAGTCGGGCGCCATCAGGAGGTGCAGGCGGTCGCCGTCGTGCAGGACGGTGGCGAGGGTGGCGAGGCGGCCGTTGACCCGGGCGCCGAGGCAGCAGTGCGCCGCCTCGCCGTGCCGGGCGTAGGCGGCGTCGACGCAGCTCGCCCCGGCGGGCAGGCCGATGGCGCCGTCCGCGGGGCCGCCGGGCGGGCCGCCCGTGCAGAAGACGGTGATCTCCCCCTCCTGCGCCAGGTCGTCGCGCAGCGAGGTCCAGAAGGTGTCCGGATCGGGGGTGGTGCGCTGCCACTCCAGGAGGCGCGAGAGCCACCCCGGGCGGGTCGGGTCGGCCCGTTCGCCGTCCGGGGCGTCCGGGCCGTCCGTGGGGGCGTACGGATTGCCCAGCGCGATCACCCCGGCCTCGGCGACCCGGTGCATCTGGTGCGTACGGATCAGCGTCTCGGCGATCTGGCCGAACTCGCCGGAGACGGCGGTGTGCAGCGACTGGTAGAGGTTGAACTTCGGGGCGGCGATGAAGTCCTTGAACTCGGAGACCACCGGGGTGAAGCAGGTGTGCAGCTCACCCAGGACCGCATAGCAGTCGGCGTCCTCGGTCACCAGGACCAGCAGCCGCCCCAGGTCCGCGCCGGTCAGCTCGCCGCGGGCCAGCCGCACCCGGTGCACGGAGACGAAATGCCGCGGCCGCACCAGGACTTCGGCCGGGATCCTGGCCTCGTCCAGGGTCGTACGGACCCGCGCGGCGATGGCGGCGAGCGGGTCGGGGCGGACGGAGTGCTCGGCGACCAGGCGGCGGGTGGTGGCGTACTCCTCCGGATGCAGGATCGCGAAGACCAGGTCCTCCAGCTCGGTCTTGAGCGCCTGGACTCCCAGCCGTTCGGCGAGCGGAATGAGCACATCGCGGGTGACCTTGGCGATCCGGGCCTGTTTCTCGGGGCGCATCACGCCGAGGGTGCGCATGTTGTGCAGCCGGTCGGCGAGCTTGATGGACATCACCCGCACGTCGTTGCCGGTGGCGACGAGCATCTTGCGGAAGGTCTCGGGCTCCGCCGCGGCGCCGTAGTCGACCTTCTCCAGCTTGGTGACCCCGTCGACCAGATAGCAGACCTCGGAGCCGAACCGCTCCCGCACCTGATCGAGCGTCACTTCCGTGTCCTCGACGGTGTCGTGGAGCAGGGAGGCGGTCAAGGTGGTGGTCTCGGCGCCCAGTTCGGCGAGGATGAGGGTGACCGCCAGCGGGTGGGTGATGTACGGCTCGCCGCTCTTGCGCATCTGGCCGCGGTGGGAGGACTCGGCCAGCACATACGCCTTGCTCAGGATGTCCAGATCGGCGTCGGGGTGGTGGCGGCGGTGCACCTTGGCGACGTGTTCGAGGGCGTCGGGGAGGCCGTGGCGGCCGGCCGTCCCGAGCAGCGCGGCACGCCCGATACGGCGCAGGCCCCGCACGGCCGGCCGGGGCCGGGCACGCCTGCGCCCCGGTGCGTCCGGGCTCTCGGGGTCAGTGGCCTCTGCGCTCATGGGCACCTCCGGCGGCGTCGACCGGCGGCGGGACGCCCTCCCTCGGCATCACATGGGAACGTCCGGGCCGGTGCTTGATGCTACCGAGCCCATCACGCACCGCTGACCCCCTCTCGCTCAGAGTGAAACAGATCACCCATTCGAGCGAATTCGCGGGCGAAGTCCTCCCGGTCAGGCGAGGACTGTGGTCAGCCAGTCCGGATCGAAGGTGCCCTCGGCGACGATCACGGCCGGGCCGGTCATCTCGACCGTGCCGTCGGGCAGCTCGGTGATCGACAGGCTGCCGCCGAGGACATCGACGGTGTAGGTGACGGGCAGACCGGTCACGGCGGGGTCGGCGCCGTCCCGGCGGGCGGCGGCCACCGCGACCGCACAGGCCCCGGTGCCGCAGGAGCGGGTCTCGCCCGAGCCGCGCTCGTGCACCCGCATCGCCACATGGCGCGGACCGCGGTCGACGACGAACTCGATGTTCACCCCGTCCGGATACACCGAGGCCGGGGCGAACGGCGGCGCCTCCCGCAGATGCCCGGCGTGCGCGAGGTCCTCGACGAAGGCGACCGCATGCGGATTGCCCATGTTCACGTTACGGGCCGGCCAGCTGCGGCCGTCCACGGTGACCGTGACACCCTCCTCGGGGAGCTCGGCGCGCCCCATGGAGGCCGTGACATCGCCGGACTTGGCCAGATGCACCCGGCGCACGCCGGCGCGGGTGGCGATGGCCACATCGCCTGCCTCCACCAGGCCCGCGTGCAGCAGATAGCGGACGAAGACGCGGACGCCGTTGCCGCACATCTCGGCGACGGAGCCGTCGCCGTTGCGGTAGTCCATGAACCACTCGGCCTCGTCCGCCTGTGCGCGCGCCTCCGGATGCGCCGCGGCCCGTACGACGCGCAGCAGCCCGTCACCGCCGACCCCGGCGCGCCGGTCGCAGATCCGGGCGACCGCGGCCGCGGACAGGTCGAGCCGGCCCTCGGGGTCGGGAACGATCACGAAGTCGTTCTCGGTGCCGTGGCCCTTGAGGAAAGCGATACGCGGTGTGGTCACAAGCTGAATCGTACGGGCGCACGGGCCCGGACGCCCGTACGGGGTGCGGCCGCGGTCAGCGCAGCCGGGCCACCCGCAAGATGGCGAGGGCCGCCAGGACGGCCACCACCGCGGCATACAGGACGACGATGTGCCACCGGGCACGGCGGCCGGAGCCCCGGGAGGGCATCCCCGGCCAGGTGTGACCGGCGCGACGGGCGGCCATCATGCCCCAGCCCGCGGCGCAGCAGCACAGCAGCAGACCGAGCATCGCTATCACGGCGCCGCCGTCGCCGCCGAACTCGAAGGCGAGCGGGAACCCGAACATCAGCGAGCCGACGGAGGCGAGCACCACGACCGGCGCGAGCTGCCACAGCCGCAGCCGGCGCGGGGGGCGCAGCTCCCGGAAGGACTCGCCGCCTTCGGCGGGAGCGCCGGGGTGGGGGACGTCCAGGTCGTCGAGAGGGTCCGGGGCGTCCAGGGCGGCGGCCGGGTCGCCGAGACCGGCCGGGCCGTCCAGATCTGCCGGGTCGTCCAGACCGTCCGCGGCGTCCGAGTCGGTCGGGTCGGTCGGATCGCTCAGGCCCGCCGGGTGGTCCAGGACATCCCCGTCGTCCAGGGCATCCGTACGGTCCCTGCCGTCGACGGCCTCAGGGCTGTCCGGGCCGTCCTGGGCCGGCAGTGCGGCGCCGTCCGGGTGGTCCGTCTGCCCGAGTCGTTCGCGGGCTCCGTTGCGAGGGCCGGCCTCCATTGCCACGCGCCCTCCCCACTCCAGACTGCACGCCTCGATCGAAGGTCGATGATGACACGCCCTCAGCGGCCCGGATGACGGCCGGAGCGTCCCGATGCCATGACGTGATCAGGCTGTGACCGGTCGTTCGAGCAACGCCAGTGCCAGCCGCGGCAACTCCGCCCGACGGTCCGCGGCGCCGCTGAGCCAGTGGACCCGCGGGTCCCGGCGGAACCAGGAATCCTGGCGGCGCGCGAAGCGCTTGGTGGCGCGCACCGTCTCCTCGCGCGCCTCCTGTTCCGTGCACTCCCCCGCCAGGTGCGCGAGCACCTGCTGATAGCCCAGCGCCCGGGACGCCGTACGGCCCTCGCGCAGCCCCTCGCCCTCCAGGCGCCGCACCTCGTCCATCAGGCCCGCGTCCCACATCCGGTCGACCCGCCGCGCGATCCGCTCGTCCAGCTCCGGACGCTCCACGTCCACGCCGATCTGGAGGGTGTCGTAGACGGCGTGGTGGCCGGGGAGGTTGGCGGTGAAGGGACGGCCGGTGATCTCGATGACCTCCAGGGCGCGCACGATGCGGCGGCCGTTGCTGGCCAGGATGGCGCGGGCGGCCTCCGGGTCGGCGGCGGCCAGCCGGGCGTGCAGGGCGCCGCTGCCCGCTTCGGCCAGTTCGGCCTCCAGACGGGCGCGCACCTCGGGGTCGGTGCCGGGGAAGTCGAGGGCGTCGATGGCGCCGCGTACGTACAGGCCGGAGCCGCCGACGAGCACCGGCGTACGCCCCTCGGCCAGCAGCCGGTCGATCTCGGCGCGGGCCAGTCGCTGGTACTCGGCGACGCTGGCCGCCTCCGTCACGTCCCAGATGTCCAGGAGGCGGTGCGGGATGCCCTGCTGCTCCTCGGGGGTGAGTTTGGCGGTGCCGATGTCCATGCCGCGGTAGAGCTGCATGGAATCGGCGTTGATGACCTCGCCGCCCAGGTGGCGGGCGAGTGCGACGCCCAGATCGGACTTTCCGGCCGCGGTGGGGCCGACGACGGCAATGACCCGCGGAGCGGGGACGGCGGTGTTCACCCCGCCAGTCTCGCAAACATCACGCCCACGTCCCGAACGAGCGACGTGACGGGCCACGTATGGCCTCGTTGCCTGTTCGAGGTCCCGAGAGCCGGTGCACAACCGGCGCCCGCGGGCGGCGCAATGGGACGCTCCGGGATGTGGTGGATTTCACCCGTATGAGTCGCACATAGGTGCTTAGGAGCGGTTATGGGGTTGTTTTCGCGGTTGCGGTGGCGCAAGGAGTCGGGCGGGAGCGGGATGCCGTCGGACGAGGCCGGGGAGTCGGCGGTGGCTGCGACGGACTCGGAGTCGGAGTCGGTGGATCGGGCGGAGGCCGGGGAGTCGTCGGGGGACGCCACGGAGTCCGGGGACGACCCGGAGTCGGGGAAGGCCCTGCCGGGCGACGGTGAGGAGGCCGGTGCGCCTGCCGCGGAGACCTCCGCTTCCGGGAGAGCCACCGAGCACGACGGAACGGCGTCCGCCGCCGGAAGCCCGGGGATCCCGCGGCAGCAGTCCGCCGCGGCGGCGGCCGACAGTGAAGCCGACGACCGGGCCTAGGACCAGGCCGCCACGAAGTAGCCGACCCCGTACGGCGCCTCCTCGTGGAGGAGTTCGCCGCGGAGGTCCGCGCCCTGGGCCGCGCCCGCCAGGACCTGCCAGCAGGCGCGGCCGGAGGCCTGGAGGTCGGCGGCGAGTTCCTCGTCGAGGGCGGTGAGCGCGGCGGTGTCGGCGGAGCCCAGGGCGCGGGCCGCCGCCGCGTCGAACCCCTCGGCCCGTTCGTCGAAGTACCCCGGCGCCTTCACGGAGCGCCGGGCGCTGCCGTCGCCCATCACCAGGAGGGCGATACGGGGCGCGGAGGCGGCTAGCTCACGGCCCACCGGGAGGCAGCGGTCGCGGGTCAGCGGTTCGCCCACGCCCAGCCCTTCCACGGGCGCGTCGTCCCAGTCCGCGCGGGTCAGCAGCCAGGCGCCGACGGCCAGCGAGGGCGGGAGTTCGCGCTCGGGTGCCTCGTCGTCCGCGGCGCCCAGCGACACCTCAAGGTCCACCCCGAAGCCGCGGAACGAGCCGAGGGCGCCCTGCGGATGCGGGCCGCGCCCCGCCTGTTCGGCCGGGCCGAGGACGATCAGCCGGTCGGGCCGGGCGGCGGCCAGCACCCCGACCGCGTCGAGACAGGCGGCCCGCAGCCCGTCCAGCTCGGGTGCGGCCCCGGCGGCGACCTCCGGGACGAGCAGCGGCGGACAGGGGCAGATGGCGGCGGCTACGAGCATGGCCGCACCCTAACAAGGCGTCAGGAACACCGGCTCGGCACAGGAACACCGGGTCGGCACGGATCGCCCCCGGTCAGGGCGCGGCGGCGGTCAGAGCATGACGGCGGTCAGGGCGCGGCGGCGGTCAGTCGCAGCCGCAGCCCGCCGTGGGTGCCGGGCTCGGTGCGGGTGCGCCGATGGTCGGCAGGCCCAGCATGACGCCCTGGGGCTTCTCGGCCGGCGCGGCGTTGCGCTTCTCCCAGGCGTCGCCGGCGCGGGTGCGGCGTACGGACCGGACCGGGCCCTCGGCCAGGAGGTGGTGCGGGGCGGCGTAGGTGACGTCGACGGTCACCATGTCGCCGGGCCGGACCGGTTCGTCGGGGCGGGTGAAGTGCACCAGGCGGTTGTCGGGCGCGCGGCCGGACAGCCGGTGCGTGGCGCCGTCCTTACGGCCCTCGCCCTCGGCGACCATGACCTCCAGGGTGCGGCCGACCTGCTTCTTGTTCTCCTCCCAGGAGATCTCCTCCTGGAGGGCGACCAGCCGCTCGTAGCGCTCCTGGACGACGGCCTTGGGGATCTGGCCCTCCATGTCGGCGGCGGGGGTCCCGGGGCGCTTGGAGTACTGGAAGGTGAAGGCCTGCGCGAAGCGGGACTCGCGGACGGTGTGCAGGGTCTGCTCGAAGTCCTCCTCGGTCTCGCCCGGGAAGCCGACGATGATGTCCGTCGAGATGGCGGCGTCCGGCATGGCGGCGCGCACCTTCTCGATGATGCCGAGGAAGCGCTCCTGGCGGTACGAGCGGCGCATCGCCTTCAGGACGCTGTCGGAGCCGGACTGCAACGGCATGTGCAGCTGCGGCATGACGTTGGGCGTCTCGGCCATGGCGGCGATGACGTCGTCGGTGAAGTCGCGCGGGTGCGGGGAGGTGAAGCGGACCCGCTCCAGGCCCTCGATCTTTCCGCAGGCGCGCAGCAGCTTCGAGAACGCCTCGCGGTCGCCGATGTCGGAGCCGTAGGCGTTGACATTCTGGCCGAGCAGGGTGATCTCGCTGACGCCCTCGGCGACCAGCGCCTCGACCTCGGCGAGGATGTCGCCGGGCCGGCGGTCCTTCTCCTTGCCGCGCAGCGCCGGGACGATACAGAAGGTGCAGGTGTTGTTACAGCCGACCGAGATCGACACCCAGGCCGCGTAGGCGCTCTCGCGCCGGGTGGGCAGCGTCGAGGGGAACGCCTCCAGCGACTCGACGATCTCGACCTGCGCCTCCTCCTGGATACGGGCGCGCTCCAGGAGGACGGGCAGCTGACCGATGTTGTGCGTACCGAAGACCACATCCACCCACGGGGCCTTCTTGACGATGGTGTCGCGGTCCTTCTGCGCCAGGCAGCCGCCCACGGCGATCTGCATACCGGGGCGCTCGGCCTTCTTGGGCGCGAGCTGCCCCAGGTTCCCGTAGAGCCGGTTGTCGGCGTTCTCCCGCACCGCGCAGGTGTTGAAGACCACCACGTCCGCCCCGTCGGCTTCCTTGGGTGCCCGGACGTATCCGGCGTCCTCCAGGAGACCCGACAACCGCTCGGAGTCATGAACGTTCATCTGGCACCCGTAGGTGCGGATCGCATAGGTCTTGGGAGAACGCACGTCATGGCTCCGGTCGCTGCTGCTGGTCATTCTTCAAGGTTAAGGGGGCGCCGGCCGCACTCCTCCACGGCGGCCGGGCTCCGGGCCGAGCGACGCGGCACACCGGCCCGCCTCGTCGCCGATTTTGACATGATCATGACTCATTCCGCCTCGCCGCCAGAAACCCCCCGGCCCGAACTCACAAGACCTTGCCCCCCTTCCCGTTTCCGGCCGCCACCAGGGAAGGTCGTGACACGCGGACCCGAAACCGGTCCGCGCCCCACAAGGAGCGAGACGACCATGAAAGAAGACGGGAACGCGGGCGGCTGGTACGTCGACGACCGCTGCACCAACTGCGATGTCGCGCGGCAGCTGGCACCGGGGCTGATCGAGGAGGCCGGGGGACGGTCCGTGGTGGTGCGGCAGCCGCGCGGGGAGGCGGAGGAGCGGCTGGTGTATGCGGCCGCGTTCGCCTGCCCCTCGCGGTCGGTCCGGCACCCGTCCCGGCGGCTGGAGGCCGCACAGGACCCGTATCCGCTGCCGCTCGACGCGGGCGACGACGCCGTCCACCTGTGCGGGCACAACTCCCCGCACACCGCCGGGGCCAACTCCTTTCTGCTGCGGCGGCCCTCGGGGGCCCGGATGATGATCGACACGCCGCGCTGGAGCGAAGCGCTGGCCGCGCGGTACGAGCGGCTCGGGCCGATCACCGATGTGCTGCTCACCCACCGCGACCATGCGGCGCACGGCCGCCGGTATGCCGACCGGTTCCGGGCCCGGCTGTGGATCCACGAGGGCGATCTGGATGCGGCTCCCGATGCGGACCGGGTGCTGCGGGGGACGGAGACCGTGGAGATCGCCGAGGGCGTACACGCCCATCCGCTGCCGGGCCACACTCGGGGAAGCGTGGTCTATGTGGCGGATGAGCGGTACTGCTTCAGCGGGGACAGCTTCTACTGGTCGCGCACGACGGACGACATCGAGGTGGCCGACAGCGTCACGTGGTACTCGATCACGGAGCTGGCCGCGTCGTTGGCCCGCACGGCCGGGCGGCTGCGCTTCGAATGGCTACTGGCCGGACACGGTGACCGCAAGCGACTGCCCGCCCCGCAGATGGCACAGCGGATGCGGCAACTGACCGCACGCGTGCGGGAGTTGCAGCCGCGGCCGGTGGACTTCACCGCGGTGCGCTGGTGAGCAGCCGCCCGAGGGTGCATATCAGCTCCTCGGCCGGGTGGCTGGGCAGGGTGGCGGTGCGCCAGGCGACGAACTGATCGGGGCGCACCAGGAGCGCGCCGTCCTCGGCGATACCGGCGATGCCCGGCCAGCGGCCTTCCGGGTCGGTCACCGCGGCCCCGGGGGCTATCCGGTACGCGTGCAGATCAACCCCGAGCCGCTCCGCCGCCTCCCGTGCCGCCGGGATCCACGGGGCGCCGCCGGAGCCGGTGAGCAGGGTGAATCGGGAGCGGACCAGGTCGAGCGTGGAGATCCTCCCCGGGCTGCCGCCGGGAGCTTCCGGGCCGTTCTGCTCGAGCCACAGGTGCGGGAGGCGGGAGCCGGGGGTCCCGTCGAGGTTGTGCGCGACGTCCTCGGGGGAGGGCAGGTCCGGCTGCGGATCGATCACCGCGCCGGAGGCGTAGCGGTATCCCAGGTGGACCACCGGTGCGTTGAGCGCTCCGGCCGCGGCGCGGGCCGCCGGGGCCTGGGGGCCCTGGTCCCAGTGCAGCCGGGGGTCGGCGAGCCGCAGCAGGGCCTGTTCCAGGACGAGCGCTCCTACGGGGTGGCGTTCGGCCTCGTAGCTGTCGAGCAGGGCGGGGCCGGACTGGCCGCGCAGGACGGCGGCCAGTTTCCAGGCCAGGTTGTGGGCGTCGGCGATCCCCGTGTTCAGACCGAACGCGCCCACGGGCGGAATGGTGTGCGCCGCGTCGCCGACCAGGAAGACCCGCCCGTCGTGGAAGCGGTCGGCGAGGAGGCCGCGCGGGCGCCAGGGCAGGGTGCTGAGCACGTCCGCGTCGAGGCCGGGGGCGCCGGTCGCGGCGCGGATCAGCGCCCGGCACCGGTCGGGCGTGAAGTCCTCGGGCGTCTGGCCGGCGTCCGGGTCGTACGGCGTGTGGAAGATCCACTCCTTCTCGCCGTCGACGGTCACCAGCATGCCGGGCGCCTCGGGGGCGGTGATGTTGCAGGCGACGAACGACCGCCCCTGGGTGTACGGGCCGAGGTCGGCGCGGAAGAGGATGCTGATGTTGTGACCGCCGAGCGGGCCCGGGCCCGAGGTGCCGATGCCGAGCGCGCCGCGCACGCCGCTGCGCGCGCCGTCCGCGGCCACCAGATAGTCCGCCCGGACGGCCTGGCGGACGGTGTTCCCGTCGGAGCCGCCGGGGCCCTCCTGGACGTCGAGCAGCGCGGTGACGCCGTCGCCGTCCTGCGCGAACGAGACCAGACGGGCCCCGTGCAGGACCTGCGCGCCGCGCTCGCAGGCGGCCGGCAGCAGGACGGAGTCGAGACGGTTCTGCGGGCAGGTGCCGCGCAGCGCCGCCGGGCTCACCTCCGCGCCCGCCGGGGAGCTGTGCCGCAGCACCGGTGTCTGCTCGGCCGCCGCGGCGGACAGATCGGCCTCGGCCAGCGTGCGGGCGGAAATCTTGCCGAGGCCGCCGGTCGACATATCGACGGCGACGGCGCCGACCGTCTCCTCGACGCCGGTCTCGCGCAGGAATTCCACGGTCCGCGGGCCGAGTCCGGTGGCCCGGGGATGGCGGGACGGCCCGGCCTGGCTCTCCACGACCAGGGACGCGATGCCGTGGTGCGCCAGGAACAGCGCGGCCGACAGACCGACCGTGCCGCCGCCGGCGATCAGGACGGGAACTCGGATCTCCTGCATGACTTCTCCCCCCGCGATGACGCCGCCGAGCCGAGCCCGCGGCGCCGTTATGGATACGGTGTTCGCGTTATGGAAACAGCGTAGCCATTGCGGTACGCTGTTCGCAAGAGATTTCGAGAGACGCCCAGAGGTAGACGCCCAGAGACATACGGCGACCGGGACGGGGAGAAGCGATGGCCGAGGCGACGGACGGGCCCGAGGCGGCCCTGGTGTGGCAGAAGGCCCGGCGCACGCCGCGCCGTCAGGCCCCCAGCGTGGAGCGGATCGTGCAGGCGGCCATCGTGATCGCCGACGCCGAAGGGGTGAACGCCCTGTCGATGCGACGGGTGGCCGCCGACCTCGACTCCGGCACCGCCTCGCTCTACCGCTATGTGGACGGCCGGGACGAGCTGCTGGACCTGATGATCAACGACGTCCACGGCGAGGAGGGGCCGCCCCCGCTGACCGGGGACTGGCGGGCCGACCTCACCGGCATCGCCCGGGACCTCCGCGCCACCCTGCTGCGTCATCCCTGGCTCGGCTCCGAGCTCACCGGCCGTCCGGCGCTCGGCGCCAACTCCCTGCGCCGGCACGACCTCGCGCTCACCGCTGCCGCCGCCCTCACCCCGGACATCACCCTCGCCACCGGCGTCGTCGACACGGTCATGGCGTACGTCTTCGGCGCGGTCACCCAGGAGCTGGCCGAGCTCCAGGCGCAGCGGCGGTCCGGGCTGACCGAGGAGCAGTGGCGGGCGAGCGTCGGGCCGTACATACGCGAGGTCGTCGAGAGCGGCGCCTATCCGCAGTTCGCCCGCCGGGTGGTCGAGGCCGAGGACCGCGCTCCGCAGGAGCAGTTCGAGTTCGGTCTGGCCTGTGTGCTCGACGGGGTCGCGGCCCGGGTGCGCGGCGCCTCCGTCGGGTAGCGGGCGCCGGCCGCTCAGCGCACCGACGCCGCCGGCGGGCGCTCCCGTACGGCGCCATAGGCGAGGAAGTACGCCGGGAGCCGGTTCAGCCGGCGCGAGGTGGTCAGCCGTTCGGCGATCCGCCGTGCCCGACGGGGATTGCCGAAGGGCGCCTGACCCGCCAGTACGGGCGCGATGACCCGCGCATGGGCGAAGCGTTGCAGCGCCTGGGTCAGGGCCGCGGTCGGCCAGCGGCGGCGCTGGACGGCGCGGACGTCCCGCAGGCCGACGGTGCCCGTGCGCAGCGGCCCGACGAGATACCGGGCGGCGGCCACCGCATCCTCGACGGCGAGATTGATGCCGATGCCGAAGACCGGGGACATGGCATGTGCGGCATCGCCCAGGCAGAGCAGCCCGGGGCGGTGCCAGCGCCGCAGCCGGTCGAGCCTTACGTCGAGCAGCTTGACCTCGTCCCAGGAGCGCAGCGCCCGCACCCGGTCCGCGAGCCAGGGAGCGGCGGCCGCATAGCTGCGCATGAACGGTTCGAGACCGGCGGCGCGGCGCTCGGCGTCGCTTCCCTTGGGGATCAGCGCGGCGCACTGCCAGTAGTCGCCGCGGTCGATCATGGCGGCGAGCAGCCGTTCGCCGACGCCGCCCACGAGCCCGCGCGGATCGCCGTCGCGCCGCGGCAGCCGGAACCACCACGCGTCCATCGGGCAGGCGAAGCTGCGCAGGGCGAGTTCGGGAAGCGACCGGGCGAGCGATCCGCGGCCGTCGCAGGCAACGGTCAGCGTGGCCCGCAGTTCCCCGGTGCGGCCGTCCGCGGTGCGGTAGCGCACGCCGGTCACTCTCCCCCGAGCTCTCGGCTTCGCTCGACCAGGGGGGACCCCCATGCCCTCTCTCAGGAAGCCGGTCGCCTCCGTGTTCATCCGGACGGAGAAGGTCGGCTCCCGCCGGGCCTCGTCCGCCAGGAGGTCGAGCAGATCCCACTGCGGCACCATCGCGATGTAGTTGAACCTGCCGCGCAGCGCGGCGATGTCCCCGACGGTGACGAGGGTGCCGTCGCTGCCGAGCGGCAGCTGCACGGTCGTCACCCGGCGCTGCGGCAGCCGGGCGAACCGCTGCCCCAGTCCCAGCTCGTCCAGCAGCGCCAGGGTGGAGGGGTGCACGGTGTCGCCGCGGAAGTCGCGGAGGAAGTCCCCGTGCTTCTCCAGGACGGTGACGTCCACACCGGCACGGGCCAGCAGCAGGCCGAGGACCATGCCGGCGGGCCCGCCGCCGACCACACAGCAGGTGGTCCGCTCCATCGCCACCACTCCCTTCACGGCGGCGGAGGCTCCCGGCGGTGGGAGGCGCCCCGCGGGGGAGACGTTCCGCGCGGACGGGCGGAAGAAACGGCGCGCGGCGCGGCGCCGCCCGGGCGCCGTAGCCGTCAGGCGGCGGTGAACCGTCCGCTCGCCTCGCCCCGGAGGCGGCCCGGCGGCAGCGCGCGCCCGAAGGCGACGAGCAGCAGGTCCTGCGCGGCGCCGAACAGGGGCGTACCGCTGCCGAAGGACCAGTCGAGGTCGTCGGCATGCAGGGCGACGCCCGAGAGCGCGGCGCCGAAGAACTTCGCGGAGCGCGGGCTGACCGTGTCCAGGACGATACGCAGCCGGTCCTCGGGGACGCGGCGGCGAAGGTCCAGGGGGAGCGCGATGTCCAGGCCGTGGACGACGTCGTGCCCCAGGGCCAGGGCGGGGGTGCCGAACGGCGGCTTCCAGGGGTGGTCCGCGTTGTCCCGGAGGAAGGCGGCCAGTTCCCGGGGCGAGGCGGTGGCCGCGTCGTGGCGGGCGAGGCGGTCGGTCATGCGGTGGAGGTTGCCGCGGGCCTTGAGGAGTGCGCGCGCCTGCCGGCCGAAGGGGTACCGGAACCCCATCGACATATGGGCGGCGACCTCCCGCACCCGCCATCCCGCGCACAGGCTCGGCGCGTCCCAGGCCGCGGGCGGCAGGGCGTCCAGCAGGTCCGCGAGGTCCCGGCGTTCGGCGGCGATGGCGGCCTTGACGGCCGCGGTCGCATCGGCGGTGGTGGTTTCTCTGCCGCTGTCCATGGATGGTCTCCTCCCCCTGGCCGTTGACCAGGCACGTAGGTCGGGGCCGCCCCTTCAGCCTGTCGGCCCGGACGGTATAAGTCCAAGAGACTGATCTTCTTGCGGTCAGAAGCAATAGTTATGGCTAGGGAGCGCTCGTGGAACTTCGGCAGCTGGCGTACTTCGTCGCCGTGGTGGAGGAGGCGAACTTCACCCGCGCCGCGGCCCGGCTGCATCTGGCGCAGCCCGGGGTGAGCGCGCAGATCCGGCAGCTGGAGCGGGAGCTGGGGGAGCCGCTGCTGGACCGGTCCGGCGGGCGGGTGACGCCGACGGCGGTGGGCGAGGCCGTCCTGCCGTATGCGCGGGCGGCGCTCGCGGCGGTCGAGGGGGTGCGCGAGACGGTGGCGGAGTTCACCGGGCTGCTGCGGGGGCGGGTCGCCCTCGGGATGGTCTCCGGGGCCACCGCCGACCGCTTCGATGTGGCGTCCTTGCTGGCGGATTTCCATGACGCCCATCCCACGGTCGAGATGGCCCTCACCGAGGACACCTCCGAGCGGATGCTGGCGGCGCTGCGCGGCGGCGAGCTGGATATCGCGGTGATCGGGCTGGCGGACGAGCCGCCACCGGGCATCTCGGCCCAGCTGGTGCTGGATGTGCCGCTGGTCGCCGCGGTCGCGCCGGACGATCCGCTGGTGGCGCCCCCGGGCCGTACGGAGCTGCCGCCCACCGCGCTCCGCGGCCGCCCGCTGATCAGCCTGCCGCCCGGTACGGGGCTGCGCGCGGTGCTCGAACGGCTCTGTGCGGCGGCGGGATTCCGGCCCCATATCGCCTTCGAGGCGGGCTCGCCGCATCTGCTGGCGCAGCTCGCCGCGCGGGGGCTGGGGGTGGCCGTCGTACCGGCCCTGCCGGCCGATGCGGCGCGGGCGTACGGGCTGCGTACCCTGCCGCTCGCCGGAGAGCCGCGGCCACGTGGCCGGATCGCGCTGGTCTGGCGGTCGGACGGGCCGTCCGGGCCCGCTGCCAGGGCCTTCCTGGAACTGCTGCGGGCGGCCCTCCGGTAGCACGGTTGGGCATCTGCCCTCCCCCTGGCGGCCGGGTAATGGCAGGATCCCGCCCATGGTCTCCGCATTGCCCCGAATATCCGGCCGCCGGACGCTCCAGGTGGCGTGCGCGGCACTGGTCGCGCTCGCCCTGGTGGCGTGGTGGCTGCTCTCGATGGGCGGCGAGCGCGCACCGGGCGGGCGGGTGACGCTGGCGACCGGGGTGCCGACGGGGGTGTACGCGCGCTACGGGGAGCTGCTGAAGCAGGAGCTGGCGCGCGATATGCCGGATGTGGATCTGCGGCTGACGCGCAGCGAGGGCTCGATCGACAATCTGCGCCAACTGGTCAGCGGGCACGCGGAGTTCACCATCGCGACGGCGGACGCGGTCTCCACCTACCGGGCCCGGCACGAGCCGGGCGCGGACCGGCTGCGGGCCTGTGCGCGGCTGTACGACGACTACATGCAGCTGGTGGTGCCGAAGGGCTCGGCGGTCCACTCGGCGAAGCAGCTGCGGCGGCTGCGGGTGGGGGTCGGCTCGGACGGCTCCGGCGTCCAGCTGATCACCCGGCGGCTGCTGAAGGCGGCGGGGCTGGACTTCGACAAGGACATCGAGCCGGTACGGGTCGGCATCGACCGCATGCCCACCCTGCTCCGGCAGGGCAAGCTGGACGCGTTCTTCTGGTCGGGCGGTCTGCCGACCACCGCGGTCCAGCGCCTTGCGCAGCAGTACCCCGTCCGGCTGGTCCAGCTCGGCGATCTGAGCACGGCCCTGCATGCGCAGGGCGAGCCCACGCGCTACTACCGGGCGGCGGCGATGCCGGCCGATGCCTATCCGAAGGTGCAGAACGGGCAGGCGGTGAAGACCATCGCGGTGGCGAACCTGCTGGTGACGACGGACCGGGAGGACGCCGCGCTGACCTTCGGCATGACCCGCACCGTCATCGACAGCCGCGACTGGATCGGCCGCCAGGTGCATGCCGCACAGCATGTGGACCTGCGCACGGCGGTGTTCACCGATCCGCTGCCGCTGCACCGGGGGGCCCGGCGGTACTACGTGTCGGTCAAGCCGTAGGGCGCCCGGGAAGGGCGCTCCCCCGGCCCCTACGCCCCCTTGGAGCTCTGGGCGGGCCGTCGGGACGGGCGGCCGCGGCGGGGGCGGCGGCGCCGGGCGGCGCCGGGGGCGGCCGGCGACGGGGCCGGGGCCGGCGGGGTGAGCTGGACGGGGGTGCCGTCAGGGGTGCGGGCGCCGGTGATCCGTATCAGGTCGGCGTGGCCGGGGCGGACCGTGGCGGTGGACGGGGTGATCTTCGCCTGGCGCATCAGACGGGTCATATCGCGCCGCTGGGCCGGGGTGACCAGGGTGACCACGGTGCCGGACTCGCCGGCCCGGGCGGTGCGGCCGCCGCGGTGCAGATAGTCCTTGGCCTCCGTGGGCGGATCGACATTGACGACGAGGTCGAGGCCGTCGATGTGGATCCCGCGGGCGGCGACGTTGGTGGCGATCAGCACGGAGGCCACGCCGGTGCGGAACTGCTCCAGGGTGCGGGTGCGCTGCGGCTGGGACTTGCCGCCGTGCAGCGCCGCGGCCCGTACGCCCTGGGCGAGCAGATGCTTGGTGAGGCGGTCGGCGCCGCGCTTGGTGTCCACGAACATGATCACCCGGCCGTCGCGGGCGGCGATCTCGGCGGCGGTGGCGCGCTTGACGTCGTCGTCCACGTACAGGACGTGGTGCTCCATGGTCGTGACGGTCGCGGCCGAGGGGTCCACGGAGTGGGTGACCGGGTCGGTCAGGAAGCGGCGAACGAGTTTGTCGACATTGCGGTCGAGGGTGGCGGAGAACAGCATCCGCTGGCCGTTCGGGGCGACCTTCTGCATCAGCCGGGTGACCTGCGGCAGAAAGCCCATGTCGGTCATCTGGTCGGCCTCGTCGAGGACGGTGATCGCCACGTCGTCGAGCGCGCAGGCCCCCCGGTCCAGCAGATCGGCGAGCCGCCCGGGCGTGGCGACCAGGACCTCCGCGCCGCGGCGCAGCGTGTCGGCCTGGCGGTTGAGCGAGGTGCCGCCGACGACGGTGGCGGTGCGCAGTCCCAGCGCCGTGGCGTACGGCGCGAGCGCGTCGGTGACCTGCCCGGCGAGTTCACGGGTGGGGACGAGGACCAGGGCGAGGGGCCGCTTGCTCTGTGCGCGCCGGCCCGCGGTACGGCTGAGCAGCGCGAGCCCGAAGGCGAGGGTCTTGCCCGAGCCGGTGCGGCCGCGGCCGAGGACGTCACGGCCGGCGAGGGTCGCGGGCAGGGTGGCGGCCTGGATGGGGAACGGCGTGCTCAGGCCCTGGGCCCGCAGCGCGGTCAGGAGGGCCGGTGCCAGCGGCAGCTCGTCGAAAGAGCAGGCGGGCGGGTCGGAAGGCGCCGGGGTGGACGTCTTCGGGGCGGCGCTCGGTCGCGGTGCGGTCGCTCGGGTCACGAAAAGCCCTTCAGGGGAGCGGTTGGGGGTGCGCGTAGGGGGAGGGGTGGTTCCCGTACGGAGACGGGACGGGGCCCGCACCGGGGTGTCCGGTGCGGGCCCCGTCCACGAGACGCGCAGGCGTCAGGCGGGGATGATGTTCTCCGCCTGCGGGCCCTTCGGGCCCTGGGTCACGTCGAAGCTGACCTTCTGGCCCTCGAGGAGCTCACGGAAGCCCTGGGACTGGATGTTCGAGTAGTGGGCGAAGACGTCGGGGCCGCCGCCGTCCTGCTCGATGAAGCCGAAGCCCTTTTCCGAGTTGAACCACTTCACGGTGCCGGTAGCCATGTGTTTCTCCTTCATGGGGCAACCAGGAGCCGCACCGTGCGGCTCCCGTGTTGGTCGAGATTCGTTCCGAGATGATCGCCCCACACCGGAACATGTCCGGGAAACAAGGAACGCCCGGGGCTTCCAGCCACCGGGCGCGCACAACGTTCATGGGTACCACAACTGCAACGCAGTTCACACTAGCACAGCCGCCCCGCCGCAGGTCACGGGCTGGATCAAGGACTGGATCAAGGGCCGGATCACGGCATGGATCACGGGCCGGTGCGCGGCACCGTGACGGTGACCTTCAGGCCGTGCGGCGGATGCGGGGCGTAGCCGATGTCGGCGCCGCCCGCGGCGAGCAGGGCGCGGGTGATCGACAGGCCCAGGCCCGAGCCGGAGACGTTCTGGTGGCGGCTGCTGCGCCAGAACCGGTCGCCGATCCGGGCGAGTTCGTCGTCGGTCAGGCCCGGCCCGCGGTCGGTGACGGTGATGGTGACCCGCTCGCCGTCGGGTGCGACGGCGACCGTGACCGGCTCGGTGGGCGGGGTGAACTTCAGGGCGTTGTCGACGACGGCGTCCAGGGCGCTGGAGAGCGCCACGGGGTCGGCCCAGCCGGTGACCGCGCTGTGGCCCTCGTACGTCAGCCGTACGCCCTTGTCGTCGGCGAGCGGACGCCAGGAGTCGACGCGTTCGGCGGCGAGCGCGCCGATGTCGGTGAGCTGGAGGTCGGCGGCGGTGTGTTCGGCCAGGGCCAGGCCCAGGAGGTCGTCCAGGACCCGGGCGAGGCGTTTGCCCTCGGTGCGGACCGAGGCGATCTCCTCGTTGCCGTCGGGGAGTTCGAGGGCCAACAGCTCGATGCGCAGCAGCAGGGCGGACAGGGGGTTGCGCAGCTGGTGGGAGGCGTCGGCGACAAAGGCGCGCTGCTGCTCGAGGACGTCCTCGACGTGGTCGGCCATCTCGTTGAACGAGCGGGCCAGCCGCCGCAGTTCGGGCGGTCCGGCGGTGGCGGCGACACGGGCCTTCATCCGGCCGGTGGCGATGTCGTGGCTGGCGGCGTCCAGCACCCGTACGGGCCGCAGCACCCAGCCGGTCAGCCGGAAGGCCGCGGCGAGGGCGATGAGCATGGCCACGCACTCCCCGGCCGCGGTCACCAGCCAGCCGCGCAGGATGCGCGAGCGCAGCTGGTCGGTGGGCGAGTCGGTGACGACCACCGCGACCACGTCACCGTCGCGGATGACGGGCGAGGCGACCGTGATCCGGCCATGGTCGTCCCAGGGCCAGATCTGGCGCGGGTCGTGGCTGCGGCGTCCGGCGAGGGCCTCGCTGAACGCCTGGGCCGCCTCGCCGTCGCGGGCGACGGTCAGGTCGCGGGGGGCCGCGCACATCGGCTTGCGGTCGCGGTAGAAGACGCCGGCGCGGATGCCGTAGAGGTCGTAGTAGCGGGCGAGTTCGGCGCCGAGGGTGGCCCGCCGTTCCCCCTCGTCGGAACTCTTGGTGGCGTTGCCCGCGTCGGGGCGGGCGGTGACGAACTGGGCGAGGGCGGCGAACCGCGCGGCGTCGTCGATCCGGTCGACGACCACCTTCTGCTGCTCCACCCCCGCGGTGATCATGGCGAGCGGGAAGCCGAGCGCAAGCAGAACCGCGGTCATCAGGGCGATGAGCAGCGGGAGGAGTCGGGTACGCACGGGGTCGGGGCGGCTTTCAGGAAGCCGGGGAGGCGGGGACGACGAGGCGGTAGCCCACGCCCCGTACGGTCTCGATCAGTGCGGGCATCCGCAGTTTGGCGCGCAGCGAGGCGATGTGCACCTCCAGGGTGCGGCCGGTGCCCTCCCAGCTGGTGCGCCACACCTCGCTGATGATCTGCTCCCGGCGGAAGACCACCCCGGGGCGCTGGGCGAGCAGCGCCAGCAGATCGAACTCCTTGCGGGTGAGCGGCACGGCGGTACCGTCCACCGACACCTGGCGGGTGGGGAGTTCGAGGATGACGGCGCCCAGGCGCAGGGAGCCCTCGGCGGCCGGCTGCTCGGCGCCGGTCCGGCGCCGGCTGACGGCGTGGATACGGGCGAGCAGTTCGCCGGTGTCGTAGGGCTTGACGACGTAGTCGTCGGCGCCGAGGTTGAGGCCGTGGATGCGCGAGCGGATGTCGGAGCGGGCCGTGACCATGATCACCGGGGTGGTGCTGACCTTCCGTATGCGGCCGCAGACCTCGAAACCGTCCTGGTCGGGCAGGCCGAGGTCGAGGAGTACCACGGCGAAACCGTCCTCACCGGGGTCGGGCAGCAGGGCCTGGAGCGCCTCCTCGCCGCTGCGGGCGTGCCGTACCGTCAGGCCGTGCTTGGCCAGCACCGCGGACAGGGCCGCGGCGACATGGTCGTCGTCCTCGACGAGCAGCAGTTTCATCGGCCTCCTCCTTCGGTGCGTACGGGCGGATTCGGACAGGCCACAGGGCATCTACGGGGATGGGAGGCGTGCCCGTCAAGAGGCGGCCGCCCCGAGTCCGTCATCCGTTACCCACCCGGTACGACCGGAGGCCCGTCCTCCGCCCGCCCCCCTTCACACGCAGTGTCCGGATGCGGCCGGATCGTTATGCTCAATTCTCCCTCAGATGTAATGACGCTGTTCACGGGGTCTCATTACTGTCCTCCCAACCGAGGAGGACGGAGCTGTACGCCGATGAGCGAAGTATCGGTGACCAAGAACGACGAGGGGCCCGCGCCGACGGGTGACCCGCTGGTCGTACTGGACAACGTCAACAAGCACTTCGGCGCGCTGCACGTGCTCCAGGACATCGACCTGACCATTCACCGCGGCGAGGTCGTCGTGGTGATCGGGCCGTCCGGATCCGGCAAATCGACGCTGTGCCGCACCATCAACCGGCTGGAGACGGTCGACAGCGGCGGCATCACCATCGACGGCAAGCCGTTGCCGCAGGAGGGACGGGAGCTGGCCCGGCTGCGCGCCGACGTGGGCATGGTCTTCCAGTCGTTCAACCTCTTCGCGCACAAGACGGTCCTCGAGAACGTGATGCTCGGTCAGCTCAAGGTCCGCAGGAAGGACCGGGCGAGCGCCGCGAAGAGGGCCCGCGAGCTGCTCGACCGGGTCGGCGTCGGCACCCAGGCGGACAAATACCCCGCGCAGCTGTCCGGCGGCCAGCAGCAGCGGGTGGCGATCGCCCGGGCGCTGGCGATGGACCCGAAGGTGATGCTGTTCGACGAGCCGACCTCCGCGCTGGACCCGGAGATGATCAACGAGGTGCTGGACGTCATGCAGCAGCTCGCCCGGGACGGTATGACGATGGTCGTCGTCACCCACGAGATGGGCTTCGCCCGCTCCGCGGCGAACCGTGTGGTCTTCATGGCGGACGGCCGCATCGTCGAAGAGGCCGAGCCGAACCAGTTCTTCACCAACCCGCGCAGTGACCGGGCGAAGGACTTCCTGTCGAAGATCCTCCATCACTGAGGCCGTAGGTGAGCCACCATGATTGCCAACACATGCAGAACCGAAGGATGTTGACGATGAAGATGCGTAGAACGGCTGCGGCCGGTGCGGTGGTGCTCGCGCTGGGGCTCACGGCGACGGCGTGCGGCGGCGAGTCGGGCTCGGCGGGCGACAAGCCGGCCGGCGGCGGTTACAGCCACGACTACACGGCCGCCAAGAATGTGAAGATCGATTCCGCGACGCTCAAGCGGGCGCAGAAGCGCGGCAAGCTCATTATCGGTGTCAAGGCCGACCAGCCCTTCCTGGGCTACCAGGACCCCTCGACGAAGAAGTACTCCGGCTTCGACATCGAGATCGCCAAGATGGTCGCGGCGGACCTGGGCTTCTCCACGAACCAGATCGAGTTCCACACGATCAACTCCAACGTTCGTGAGACCACGATCTCCCGCCACGCGGTCGACTACTACGTCGGCACCTACACGATCAACAACGAGCGCAAGAAGCAGGTCGGCTTCGCGGGCCCGTACTACACCGCGGGTGCGGACCTCCTGGTGCGCAAGGACGACAAGAGCATCACGGGGCCGAACTCGCTCCGGGGCAAGAACGTCTGCTCGATCACCGGCTCGACTCCGCTCCAGGAGATCAAGAAGCCGCAGTACGGCGCCCACACCCAGGAGTCCGACAAGTACTCCGACTGCGTCCAGAAGGTGCTCGACGGCCAGGCCGACGCCCTGACCACCGACGACGCGATCCTCAAGGGCTACGCCGCCCAGCGTCCCGACAAGCTGCGCGTGGTGGACAAGCCGTTCACCAAGGAGCCCTACGGCGTCGGCATGGACAAGAACGACAAGGCGCTGCGTGACGCGATCACCAAGGCGCTGGAGCACCACATCGAGAACAACGACTACAAGACCGCGTACACCAACACGCTCGGCAAGTCGGGCTCGAAGTACGTCGCCCCGCAGACGCCGCTGCCGCGGTACTGAGGCGCTCGCGCGCTCCGCTGACGGTGCGCCCCGTACGCCCGCCGCGGCGGGTGTGCGGGGCGTGCCGTCTTCCGGCCGCCCCGCGCCCGGACCGCCCCTGACCGCCGACGACCCGACCGCTCCGCGGAGACCCCATGAACGTACTCCTCGATTATCTGCCCCAGTTCCGTGACGGGTTCCTCGGGACCCTGGCGATCACCGGCGCCAGCGCCGTGATCGCCCTGGTGCTCGGCGTTGTCATAGCCGGTTTCCGGGTCTCCCCGATCCCGCCGCTGCGCGCGTTCGGGACGGCCTGGGTCGCGCTGCTGCGCAACACCCCGCTGACGCTGCTGTTCCTGGTGGCGACCTTCGTCGTCCCGGAGCTGCTGTTCCGGGGGGCCAGCCCGTTCGTACTGGCCATGCTGGCGCTGGGCTGCTACACCTCGTCGTTCGTGTGCGAGGCGGTACGGTCCGGTATCTCCACGGTGCCGGTCGGCCAGGCGGAGGCCGCGCGCAGCCTGGGCATGACGTTCGGCCAGACCCTGCGGATGATCGTCCTCCCGCAGGCCACGCGCACCGTGCTCCAGCCGCTGAGCAGCATCTTCATCGCGCTGACGAAGAACTCCGCGATCGCGGGCGCCTTCAGCGTCACCGAGCTGTTCGGCGTCGCCAAGCTGCTCAGCGACAAGGGGTATGCGATCGCCCTGATCTTCCTGTGGGTCGCCCTCGCCTACCTCATCATCACCTTCGCCATCAGCGGGGTCTTCCGGCTGCTGGAGCGGCGGATGGCGGTCGTGCGGTGAGCGGGCGAGCAGGGACGGGCAGCACGGCAGCACCGCGCACGGGCGGCGCGGAACGAAGCGAGGGGTGGGCATGAGCGAGCGCAGCGAGCGAATCATCAAAAGGTGCGCGCCTCGCGAATGCGGGGCCGAGCGAAGCGAGGTTTCGGCATGAGTGGGGCCAGCGTTCTCTACGACGTACCCGGGCCGAAGACGAAGGCACGCAACCGGCTGTACTCCGTCATCGGGGGCATCGCGGTCCTGGCGGTGCTCGCGTACCTCGGGCTACGGCTGTTCCAGACGGGCCAGTTCGAGCCCGCGAAGTGGAACATCTTCAACTACGCGGGGGTGCGCAACAGTATCCGCGACGGCGTCCTGACCACCCTGAAGGTGTTCGCGGTGGCGGCGGTGCTCTCCCTGGCACTGGGCGTCCTGCTCGCGGTGGCGCGGCTGTCGGACCACAAGCCCGTCCGCTGGCTGGCGACCGGCTTCGTCGAACTCTTCCGCGCGGTACCGCTGCTGATCACCATCTACGCGGTGTGGGTGCTGATGCTGAGCAACAAGGATGCGCTCGGCATGTCCGGCGATGCGCCGCAGTTCTGGGCCCTGGTGCTCGGGCTGACGCTCTACAACGGTTCGGTGCAGGCCGAGGTGCTGCGGGCCGGTATCAACTCGGTGCCGAAGGGGCAGCGCGAGGCCGCCTACGCGCTGGGGCTGCGCAAGACGCAGGTCATGACGACCGTGCTGATTCCGCAGGCGGTCCGGGCGATGCTGCCGACGGTCATCAGCCAGCTGGTGGTCACGCTCAAGGACACCTCCCTCGGCTACATCATCACCTACGAGGAACTGCTCTACTCGGGCCGTCTGATGGCCGGCAACATCATCGCGGGCGGGGACAGCGTCTACATTCCGGTCATCATCGTCATCGGCTCGATCTACGTCGCGATGTGCCTGGCCCTGTCCGCGCTCGCCAACTGGATCGAGCGGCGCGGCCGCCGGGCCAAGACCGGCATCGGCGTGGCCGAGGCCGGTGACGTGGCCAATGCCGGCGCGCTGACGGCGGTGGTGGCCGCCGAGGCGGCTGCCGACACAGCGACCGACACCGGGAACTGACGGCACGTCAGCCATCGCATGCGGCGGCGGCCCGCCGGGACGGGTCGCCGCCGCCGTCACTTGACGCGGGCCCTCGCAGTGGGTTGCATACGCTGTGTGATCACGCACCGGGCTCCCACCGCCAGTTCCCTGCCGTCCCGTCAGCCCCGCAAGGCCCAGGGAGCCACGCCGTGGACCCGGTGATCATCGTCGGGGCCGGTCCGGTCGGCCTCTGCCTGGCCCTGTCCCTCACCCGCCGCGGAGTACCGGTCGTCGTCCTGGACGAGAGCGACGGGCAGGACGAGATCCGGCCCGCCCGCACCGCCGTACTGCGCCAGGACACCGCGGCCGCCCTCGCCCGGCTCGGCTGCGGCGACACCCTCGCGAGCGAGGGCACCCGGTGGACGGCCTGGCGCACGATGCGGCGCCGGCGCCTGGTGGACCGGGTCGCCTTCGCCTCCCGGATCCCGGACGACGCCGCCCCTGTGGCGCTCGACTCCCCGCTCCACCTCCCCCAGCATGCGCTCACCCGCGCGCTGCGCGCCGCGCTCGCCCAGGAGAAGCTCGCGCAGATCGCCACCGGCAGCCGGCTGGCCGAGCTGGAGCAGGACGAGCACGGCGTCAGCGCGCACACCCGCGGCTCCAACGGGACGTGGTGGCGCGGGAGTTATCTGGTCGGCTGCGACGGGCCGCGCTCGACCGTCCGCAAACTGCTGGAGATCCGCTTCCCGGGGCGTACCGCCGTCGAACGCCATGCCGTCGCCGCGCTGCGCACCGAACTGCCCTGGCCCGGTGAGGCGCTGCTGCACCGCTCGCCGGGGCGGCACGGCGGCGGGTCCGGGACCTCCACGGGCTTCGGGGGTCCGGTCGGTGAGGTCTCGGCGCGGCCGCT
Source organism: Streptomyces natalensis ATCC 27448 (assembly GCF_000935125.1). Lineage (GTDB taxonomy): Bacteria > Actinomycetota > Actinomycetes > Streptomycetales > Streptomycetaceae > Streptomyces > Streptomyces natalensis. The sequence continues at coordinate 175,685 of NZ_JRKI01000056.1, forward strand.
GCCCGACGGCGTCTGGCGGCTGGACTGGCTGCTGCCGCCGGGCCGCGAGCTGGTCACCCCGGACGCCCTGGTGGCCCGGGTACGCGAATCCCTGGCCGGCTGGGCGGCGGATGCGGGCGAGGAGAGCGGGCGGGGCGCCGCGCTGCCGGTCCCGCCGTACGCACTCCTCGACACCGGGGTGCACACCGTCCACCACCGGCTGGCGAAGACCTGGCGGCGGGGCCGGGCCTTCCTCGCCGGGGACGCCGCGCATCTGCTGGGCGCGCTCGGTACGCAGGGCCTGGACGAGGGGCTGCGGGACGCCGGGAACCTCGCCTGGAAGCTGGGGCTGGCCTGGCATCACGGCGGCTCCGAGACCCTGCTGGACAGCTACCAGGCCGAACGGCGGGACGCGGTGGCGGCCCGGCTGCGCGCCACGGACCAGGCGCTGCCACTGCTGCGCGACGGCCGCGCGGTGCGCTGGCGGACCGTACTGCCGGGCGTGGCGCGCGGGCAGAGCGCCCTGCTGACGGACGGCCATCTGGGCCGCGGACCGCTGGGGGCGCCGCCCTCCTATCCGCGGACCCCGCTCGCCACACCCACCGGGCAGCCGGGCACCGTCGCGGTCGGCACCCGGCCCGGCGCGCCCGTCGCCGATGTGCCGGTGACGGCCGGCGACGGTTCGGTGGTCCGGCTGCGGGACCGCCTCGGGCACGGCCTTCTGGTGGTGCTGGTGGCGCCGGGCACCGGTGTCTGGGACCGGCGGCACTGGCAGTCGGCGGGTCTGATGCCGCAGCTGACCGCCGCGGCCGAGGCGCTGCCGATGCCCGCCGAGATCCTGGTCACCGAGTCCTATCCGGGCGCCCCCGCCCACACCGTCCTGGTCGTACGGCCCGACGGCCATCTGGTCACGGCACACTCCGGCGTCCGCCCGGCCGAACTGTCCGCCTGCGCGGATGCGGTTCGGGGCGGGGGCGGATTCGCGTACGGGGACGGGGCGGGGTACGGGCGGCGGGCCTGGGGGGCGGGCGCGGCCGGTGGCTCCGGCTCCAGCTCCGGGGAGTTGGGGGGCTCCGGTGGCGCGGGAGCGTTGGGGGCTCTGGGGGGTGCCGGTAGTTCGGGGCCTACCGGTAGTTCGGGGGCTGCCGGTACTTCGGGGGCTGCCGAGGCTGCGGGTGCTTCCGGTGGCCCGGGGGACTCCGCCGCTTGCCATGACGGCGGCGGTGACGACGGGGGTAACGGCGGTGCCGAGCGGGCCGCGGCCCGGGGCGAGGGGGCCGGGGCACGGGGCGAGGGGCCCGGGGACCCGCGGCCAGCCGGTGCGGCGGTTGACCCTCTGGTCGCCCCCGTGTTTCACTCCGAAGGTGACTGATCACGGCTCGCGATTCTGGCGGAGGGTCCATCTGGACCTGGTCCGCCATGCGGGCTGCATGTGTCGTCCGTCCGTTTGATCCGCCTCTCCTTCCCCGCGCGGCCCCGCGCTTCGTTCCGGTGGCCGCGCCACTTCGCGATCACTCAGGACGGTTCCCGTGCCCGACGTACACGCCCCTGCGCGCCCGCACTCCCCTGCCGAGGGCGCAGCCCCCGGCCATGGCCCCAGCGCCGCCGCACTCCTCGGCTTCGCCCTCCGCACCGCCGCCGACACCGCGCTCATCGCCTCGCTCCCCCTCGACCCCGAAGGCCGCACCTGGATCCGGCTGGACGGACCCGGCGGCAGCGAGGCATGGCTGATCGGCTGGCCGCCCGGCACCGGCACCGGCTGGCACGACCACGGCGGCTCCCGGGGCGCCTTTGCCACGGCCTCGGGTGAGCTGACGGAACAGTCGCTCGCCGTCCAACTGCCCACCGAGGGCTGGAAAACCCTGGAACTCGCCGACGGTGTGGACCGCCGGCGCAGGCTCGGCGACGGCCGCGGCCGGGCGTTCGGCCCGCACCATGTCCATCAGGTGCTCAACCTCTCCGCGGACACCCACGCGGTCTCGGTGCACGCCTACTATCCGCCGCTCCCCCTGATGCGGCGGTACAGCCGTACCGGGCCCGTGCTGCGGCTCGAAGAGGTCGAGCGCCCGGAGGAGTGGCAGTGAGCGAGCGCAGCGAGCGAATCATCAAAGGGTGCGCGCTGAGCGAATGCGAAGCCGAGCGAAGCGAGGTTTCGGCATGAGCGCCGTCGACATCCTCCTCGCCCGCGCCCGCGCCGAACTGCGGCGGGTGGGTCCCCGGGAGGCCGCCGCCATCCAGGAGGCGGGCGGGCTCCTGGTGGACATCCGCTATGCGGCGCTACGGGAGCGCGACGGCACCATCCCGGGCGCCCTGATCGTGGAACGCAATGAGCTCGAATGGCGCCTCGACCCGACGGGCGATCACCGCGCCCCCGAGGCGGTCCCCCTCGATCTCACCGCACACCCGGTCGTGGTGATCTGCAACGAGGGCTACGCGTCCAGCCTCGCGGCGGTCTCCCTACGGCAGTTGGGCCTACGCCATGCCACCGACCTCACGGGCGGCTTCCAGGCATGGCGCACGGCAGGACTCCCGGTCAACCACGACTCTTAGCCCCTCGCGCGCCCGTCGCCCTCGCACCCCCGTCTCCACGGGGCCCCTCCCCCCGCCCCTCCCCCACCCCCGTCAGAGGCAAAGCCACAGCCCTGCCCGCACAACACCCATGGGTCACCTGCCCCCGAAGCCCCGGCAGCCCCGGCAGCCCCGGCAGCCCGGACACGACATCCCGTCCCCCACTCCCCGCCCGCACTCCGACCGCATCCGCGGCCGCGGTCAGGCCGAGCACGCCGGGTACACCCGCGGCCCTCCCCCCCACACCCGGCCCCCCGCCAGGCCGAGCCCCCTCCCGCCGTTCACCCCTCCGGCAGATGCTGCTCCAGCAGCTCCGGGTCCTCCCCCTCCTCTTCCAGTGCCCGGCGGACCACCCGCAGGGCGAGGCCCTCCGGATAGCCCTTACGGGCCAGCATTCCGGCCAGTCGGCGCAGGCGCTTGTCGCGGTCCAGGCCCCGGGTCGTACGGAGCTTGCGCTCGACCAGCTCCCGGGCGGTGGTCTCCTCCTGCTCGGCGTCGAGGCGGCCGACGGCCTCGTCGATCAGAGTGGAGTCCACCCCCTTGGTGCGCAGTTCGCGGGCGAGGGCGCGGCGTGCCAGACCGCGGCCGCGGTGACGGGACTCCACCCAGGCATCGGCGAACGCCGCGTCGTCGATCAGACCGACGTCCTCGAAGCGGGAGAGCACCTCCTCGGCGGCCTCCTCGGGGATGCCCCGCTGCCGCAGGGCGTCCCCGAGCTGTTTGCGGGTACGCGGGCTCCCGGTGAGCAGGCGCAGGCATATCGCCCGCGCCTGCTCCTCGGGCGTCCGCGGTGGCTCCGTCCCGGCCCTCGACGGGGCGAAACCACCGCTGTCCTCACGGCCCGGACGACCCGGGCCCGGGCTACGGGTCTCGGCGTCGCCCGCAGCGCCGGAGCCGGCGTCCTCGCTGCATGGCCATTCCGTTCGCCGTGTCATGACGGATCAGCTCTTGGCCGCGGCGGCCTTGGAGCCCTTGGCACCCTTGGCCGCGGGAGCCGCTGCCGCAGCCGGGGCGGCGGCATCCGCGCCCGCGGCATCCGCACCGGGCTCGGCCGCCGGATCCTGGGGCTTCACACCGATGCCCAGCTTCTCCTTGATCTTCTTCTCGATCTCATTGGCGAGATCGGGGTTGTCCTTGAGGAAGTTCCGGGCGTTCTCCTTGCCCTGGCCGAGCTGGTCGCCCTCGTAGGTGTACCAGGCACCGGACTTGCGGATGAAGCCGTGCTCCACCCCCATGTCGATCAGACCGCCCTCGCGGCTGATGCCCTGGCCGTAGAGGATGTCGAACTCGGCCTGCTTGAAGGGGGGCGAGACCTTGTTCTTGACGACCTTGACGCGGGTGCGGTTGCCGACCGCCTCGGTGCCGTCCTTGAGGGTCTCGATGCGGCGGATGTCCAGACGCACCGAGGCGTAGAACTTCAGCGCTCGGCCACCGGTCGTGGTCTCCGGCGAGCCGAACATCACGCCGATCTTCTCGCGGAGCTGGTTGATGAAGATCGCGGTGGTCTTGGACTGGTTGAGCGCGCTGGTGATCTTGCGCAGGGCCTGGCTCATCAGCCGGGCCTGGAGGCCGACGTGGGAGTCGCCCATCTCGCCCTCGATCTCGGCCCGCGGCACCAGGGCGGCCACGGAGTCGATCACGATGAGGTCGAGGGCACCGGAGCGGACCAGCATGTCCACGATTTCCAGCGCCTGCTCGCCGTTGTCCGGCTGGGACAGGATCAGGGCGTCCGTGTCCACGCCGAGCTTCTTGGCGTACTCGGGGTCGAGGGCGTGCTCGGCGTCGATGAACGCGACGGAGCCGCCGGCCTTCTGGGCGTTCGCGACGGCGTGCAGGGTCAGGGTCGTCTTACCGGAGGACTCCGGGCCGTAGACCTCGACCACGCGGCCGCGCGGAATGCCGCCGACGCCGAGCGCGACGTCGAGTGCGGTGGATCCGGTGGGGATGACCTCGATGGGCTCCTGCGAGCGCTCCCCCATGCGCATCACGGCGCCCTTGCCGAATTGCCGTTCAATCTGTGCGAGCGCGGCGTCGAGCGCCTTCTCGCGGTCAGTGCCTGCCATGGGTTCCACCCGGTTTGCTTGAGTCGATCGCTTCACGTCCATGACGCTAACGCCTGCCACTGACAATGCGCCCGGACCCGGCTCCAGCCTGTGGATAACTCCGCGAAAACCCGCCGGAGCGTGGGCTGGAGCCCCCATAAGAATGGATGTTCGATTTTGGTGTCAAGCGCGACGCCCGGCAGTGGCGAGCCCGGCACAACTCAGGGCGAGCAGCCGCTCGGACCGGCCGAGAACGGGACTCCGCCCCCTCCCGTAAGGCGGCCACGCGGGCCCGCCACCCGGCTCCTCCTGGTCGACGCGGTCCCGCCCGGCGACGGCACACCGCACCCGGCCGCCGCACTCGACCTCGTCATGCCGATGACCCTCAAGGGACGCGAGCGCACCGCCGCCGAGTTCGAGGACCTGCTCACCCGCTCCGGCTTCCGTCTCCGGCAGGTGCTGCCGACCGGCGCCCTGCCGTCGATCCTCGAAGCCGAGGCCATCCGAAACGGCAGGGTGGAGCACCGACGGACGGGACGGTCCCACCGGGGCCGTCCACTCGCCTCGCTGCCTGCTGCGGCTCGGCCCTCACCCCGGGCTCTGGACCCGGAGCACCCTCTCCTCGGCGTCCGCCAGCCAGAAGAACAGCGGCGTCAGCGCCAGTTCGACGATCCCCAGCGCCACCTGGAACCAGTGCGGCCACCCGTGGACGGCGAGCGACAGCAGCCGCCCCAGCGCGCCCAGCCCGAACACCCCGGCCAGCCACCGCACCGCCGACGCGGGAATCGGTGACCGCCGCGCCGCCCAGAGCCAGGCGAGGCCGTAGCCGGTGAAGATCGCACCGAAGAACCGGCCCAGGCTGTCCACCGTCGGACCGGCCGAGCCCGCGCCCGGGATCGCGGCGTTCCCGAGCAGCACATGGAAGAGCCCGATCGCCACGCAGGCATACCCCATCGCCCACACGAGCCCGCGGAGCACCTTGGCCTTGGCCATGACCACCCACCCCCTCTGCCAGTAGACACGTGTCCACCAGGTTAGGACCCACTAGTAGACACGTGTCAAGTAACAAGTAGCATGCACCCGTGCCTCCCCGTCAGCGACTCAGCCCCACCGAACGCCGCGCCCAGCTCCTCGGCGTCGCCGCGCGGCTCTTCGCCGCGCACCCGTACGACGAGGTGCTGATGGAAGACGTCGCCGAGCGCGCCGGGGTCTCCCGCGCGCTGCTCTACCGGCACTTCCCCGGCAAGCGCGACCTCTTCGCCGCGCTCTACCAGCAGGCGGCCGAGCAGCTGCTCACCAAGACCCGGCTCGACCCCGCCGACTCCTTGGTCGAGCAGCTCACCGAGGGCCTGGACGCCCATATCGAATACTTCGCGGAGAACCGCAACACCGTCCTTGCGGCCAACCGCGTACTGGCCGGGGACCGCCTGGTTCAGACGATCATCGCCAACGAACTCGACGCCCTGCGCGAGCGGCTGCTCGGCGTGCTCCCGCTCACCGGCGACACCACCCGGGAGGCCGTGTCGGGCGTCCTCAAGAGCTGGCTGGTGTTCGTCCAGGTGCTGTGCGTGGACTGGCTCACCGAGGAGACCTGCACCCGGGCCGAACTGCGCAACGTGTGCATCGGCGCCGTACTGGGCGCCATCCGTCCGCTCCTTGACGAGGACCCGGCCCCGGACTGGCCCTGACGCGCCGCCCACCCCCCTCCAGCGTCACCGAACCCGGCCCGACGCGCACGGAGATACCGGAGAAACCGGGCGAACGAGGCTATTGCGCATAATATGACCGCGAACACCGTACGACTCGAAAGGATCACCATGCGTAATCACCTTCGGCGTCTCGGCGCCTTCGTGGCCGTCCTCACGCTTGCCTCCGTAGGCGTCATGGGAACCGCGAGCGCGGCCGCCTCCCACGAGGGGCCCTACGGCGGGCACTCCAAGGAAAGGGGATTTCTCCGCGGAACGCTCGACGACCTGTTCGCCGGCTTCGGCGAAGAATGGTGAAGCCCGGACCCGCAACATCGCGGGCCGGAAGCCGTGAATCCGCGCAGTGAGACGAGGTATTGAAGCCCAACTCCCCACAAATGCCCCGGAGACGAGCCAAACCGCCGCGGGAGGTGATCACCTGGAGCGCTCCGTCGCAGTGCGGCCCCGGTATGCGCCAGGTGGCGGCCCTCAATCCGGTCGTGGCGTTCAACGGTCCCCGGGGCCGGATCCGCCGGGAAGGCGAGGACGGCTCCGCACCGCGTGCATGCCGGGCCGCTCGCCGGCCCCCGGTCTGCACGGTGGCCTGCTGATGGGCCGGGGCCCACCGGCCCATCAGCGGAGAGTCGCGGCCTGGTCGACCGGCGGCGGACGAGGTCCCCATCCACCACCTCGGCGGCTCACCCGCCAGTGGGAGCGCTCGGTCACACCGGTGGAGCGGCGCCTGACGGGTGAACCGTGGACTCATGGGGCGTCGGCGGTGGCATGTATCCCGCGACCGTGTGACCGATATGCACCATCTGAGAGTCCGGAGCTGACCATGCGTATCCGCACCACCCTCGCCGCCGCCGTCCTGTGCTCGGCGGCCGTCCTGTGTACCCCCGGCATCGCCGCCGCCGACGGGGCCCCGAGCCCCGCCGCCGCCGAACACGCCCCCGGCCCCGCCGCCGACCACGCGCCCGGCCCCGCTGCCGGCCACGCCCCCCGCACCGGCAACAACCCCGGGCCGAGCGCCGGCAGTGCCTCGGCCCCGGCCGCCGGTCCCGCCGCCGACTACTACGACGAGAGCAATACCCCGGTGTTGGGCAGCCGCCTGGCCAAGGGCCTCGGCGAAATTCTGGGCATTTCGGCGGACGGCAACTACTGACATGACGTCCGCATGCCTGCCGCCGCTTGCCGGGCGGCGGGTGTGCGGGCCGTGGCTCAGCTCTCGGGCCGTTCGGCGTCCTCGCCGGCCCGGGAGCGGTCACGCTCGGCGTGGAGCGTGCGGCGGACGCGGGCCAGGGCGCCGCGGCGGGCGCGGCCGTGGACGCGGGGGTCGTCGGTGACCTCGTAGCGCTTGACGTACGCGCCCAGGAACGCCTGGAGCGTGGCGGTGGCCGGAATGGCGATCAGGGCGCCGACCGCGCCCATCAGGGCCGTGCCCGCGACGACCGAGCCGAAGGCGACGGCCGGGTGGATGTCCACGGTCTTGGCGGTGATCCGCGGCTGGAGCAGGTAGTTCTCGAACTGCTGGTAGATCACGACGAAGCCGAACACCCACACCGCGTACCAGGGGGCGACGGTGAACGCGATCAGGATGGGCAGCGCGCCCGCCAGATAGGTGCCGATGGTCGGTATGAACTGCGAGACCAGGCCGACCCACATGCCGAGCGCCGGGGCGTAGGGGACGCCCAGGATCTCCAGCAGGACGTAGTGCGCGACACCGGAGAACAGCGCCATCAGCCCGCGGGAGTAGAGATAGCCGCCGGTCTTGGCCACCGCGATCTCCCAGGCGCGCAGCACCTCCGTCTGGCGCCTCGGCGGCAGCACGGAGCACAGCGCGCGGCGCAGCCGGGGGCCGTCGGCTGCGAAGTAGAACGAGAACAGCGCCACCGAGAGCAGGTTGAACAGGCTGCCGAGGACCTGCGCGGAGACGGCGAGGACGTTGTTGGCACTGTCCTGGACGTACTTTTGCAGCCAGTCGGACCGCAGCAGGTTGTTCTGCACCTCGAGCCGGGAGAGGTGGGTGTGGAACGTGCTGTTCAGCCAGCTGATGACGGAGTCCAGATACTGCGGGAACTCCTCCACCATCTTGGCGATCTGGCCGGCGAGCATTGAACCCAGGAGCGCGAAGAAACCGGCCGCGCCGACGAGGATGCCGAAGAAGACGGCGGCAGTGGCCACCCCGCGCCGCACCCCGCGCGCCGCCATCCAGTCGACGGCCGGCTCGACGGCCAGCGCGAGGAAGAACGCGATCAGAATGTTCAGCAGCAGCGTGATCAGCTGGTGGAAGCCCCAGGTGGCGAGCTGGAAGCAGGCCACCAGGGCGAGCGCGAGCACCATGGCGCGCGGCAGCCAGCGCGGCATCCGCGCATCGGCCCAGGCCCCGGCACCGCCGGCGGAACGTTCGCCGGGGCGCGGGTCGGGGCGCGGGTCGTCGCTGCTGGTGATCTCATCTGTCGCGGGCACCCAGCCAGTGTCGCGCACGCCACCGACAGCTCCGGCCCAGCCCAGCACTCCGGCCCCGCGCCGGGCGGTGCCGGCAGCGGGCCTCACTGCTTGTCGTAGGGGACCTCCATGGTGGCGCAGACCACCCGCCACACCTCTTTGGCGCTCCACCCGGCGTCCAGCGCCTCGTGGACGGTCCGGCCGCCGAGGCCGGACATCACATGGTCACGCGCGAAGGAATCGGCGTACGCCGCACCGAAGTGATCCGCCATCCGCTGCCAGAAGACCGTCAACCGCATGCCCTCAGTATCCCGCCCTGGGAGGGCAGCCGGGCACGAGCCGGGGTCACCGGGGGACATCGGCCCTACGGTCGTGCCATGGCCGAAAACGTGAGCCCCACGCCGACCCCTCTGGCACGCGCCGAGCGCTTCATCTGGCTGACCGCCCGGGTGCTGGAGCAGCGGCTCTTCGAGTACCACTTCCTGGGCGGCGGGGCGGATGCGGTGCAGACCGCACTCAACGCGTACCGCAACGACGACGACGGCTACGGGCACGCGCTGGAGCCGGATCTGCGCGGCCCGGTCAGCCAGCCGCTGCACGTCGCGCACGCCCTGAAGGTCCTGGACCGCATCGGGCGCTGCGACGGCCGCGAGGTGGAGCAGATCTGCCGCTATCTGACGCGGATCTCGACACCGCAGGGCGCGCTGCCCGCGCTGCATCCGTCGCTGCGCGGGTATCCGGCCGCGCCGTGGATCCCGGTGGCCGACGATCCACCCAGCGCGCTGCTGTCCACCGGGCCGGTGGTGGGCGTGCTGCACCGCAACGAGGTGTGGCACGCCTGGCTGTTCCGGGCCACGGACTTCTGCTGGGCGGCGGTGGAGTCCCTGGGGGAGACCCATCCCTACGAGGTCGAGGCGGCGGTGGCCTTCCTGGACGGCGCCCCGGACCGGCCGCGGGCGGCCGCGGCGGCGCAGCGGCTGGGCACGCTCGTACGGCAGCGCGGGCTGGTGCTGCTGGACCCGGAGCGGGCGGCGGAGGTCCCGGTGGCGCCCGGGTACGCCCCCGGGGAGCACCATCTGGCGTACGACTTCGCGCCGTCGCCCGACTCGCTGGCCCGCCAGTGGTTCAGCGATGCGGAGATGGACCGTTCGCTGGACCACCTCGCCGCGCTCCAGGGGGAGGACGGCGGCTGGCCCATCAGCTGGCGGGCGTGGGCACCGGGGACCGCCCTGGAGGGCCGTCCCATGGTGACGCTGGAGGCGCTGCTGACCCTGCGGACGTACGGCCGCCCCCTCGGCTGACCCGGGTGCGGGCCCTCCCCGGGGACGTCACCCGCCCAGGGCCCGCACTCCGGCGGCGACCACCACCGCGACGCCGACCACCAGGAGGAACGGCGCCCGCAGGACGAGCGCGACGGCCGCGGCGGCCACTCCGGCGGCGCGGGCGTCGAGCACCAGGTGCCCGCCGTCGCCGAAGGTCTCCTGAGCGGTGAGCGCGGCGAGCAGGGCCACCGGGAGCAGCGCGGCCAGCCGTTTGACGAGCGGGCGCTCCAGGACGCCGGCGGGTGCCGCCAGGCCGAGGTACTTGACCAGATAGCAGCCGACGGCGGTGACGCCGATGGCGATCCAGACGTTCAGCGGGTTCATCGCCGTTCCTCCCGGTCGTCGGTGGTGCGGGCGGCCGTCCCGGTGGCGCGGGCGCGCCGCCCCTGGACGAGGAGGACCGCGGGGGCGGCGAGCGCCGAGACGAGCACCGGTACGCCCGCGGGCAGCACCGGCAGCGTCACCAGGAGCAGCAGCACCGCCAGGCCCGCGGCGGCCCGTTCGACGGCCGTGGTGAGCATCGGTGCGAGCAGCGCCAGGAAGACGGCGGGGCCGGCCGCGTCCAGGCCCCAGGCGGCGGTGTCGCCGAGCGCCTCGGCCCCCAGGGCGCCGCCGAGGGTGGTGAGGTTCCACAGTGCGTACAGGCTCAGCCCGGTGACGGTGAAGCCCAGGCGGGCGCTGCGCCGGTCGGACTGGGCCAGGGTGACGGCGGTGGTCTCGTCGATGACCCAGTGGGCGGCGAGCGGCCGGACACCGGCCCGCAGGTCCAGGAGGGCGGAGAGCCGCAGCCCGTAGAAGGCGTTGCGGACGCCCAGGAAGAAGGCTCCGGCGGCCGCGGTCAACGGGCTGCCGCCCGCGGCGAGCGCGCCCACCAGGGCGAACTGTGAGGCCCCGGTGAACACCAGGAGGCTGAGCGCGCAGGTCTGCAGGACGGTGAGCCCGGCTCCGGCCGAGGTCACGCCGAAGGCGAAGCCGGAGAGGCCGACGGCGATGCCGACGCCGAGGGCGTCGCGGATGACGGCGGAGTCCGGTCGGACGGGCGGGCCGGCGGATACGGCCCGCCCGGGGGCGGGTATCTGGGTCTGTTCTGGCACGTCCCGGACGCTACGGGGCGGTGCCTTCGGGGTCTTGTACGTTATTGCGCCGCCGGTCGTACGCGCGCTCCCGGCGGTACGCCCCGGGCGGCACCCCGACGATGCGGGTGAAGTGCCGGTTGAGATGGGGCTGGTCGGTGAACCCGACGTCGACGGCGGCCTCGGCGGGCGGGGTGCCCGCCTCCAGGAGAAGCCGGGCGCGGCGCACCCGGGCGTCGGTGAGCCAGGTGTGCGGGGGCATCCCGTAGGCGTCCTTGAAGGCCCGCAGCAGCGCGAACGGGCCGGTGCCCAGCTCCTTGGCGAGCTGTTCCAGGGAGGGCGGGTCGGCCATCCGCGCGTGCAGGAGGACCTTGGCGCGGGCGGCGGTGCGGGCCCCCGCGCTGCGGGGAGCGCGGACCGGCAGCGGGCCTCCGTAGCAACGCAGCAGCCGGGCGAGGGCCACGCGCAGCAGGGTGTCGGCGGCGAGGGCCTGGCCGGCCTCGGCGGCCCGGTGGATCTCGGTGATCATGCGGCCCAGGTGCGGGTCCTGGGTGACGGTCTCGGCGAAGCCCGCGGTGCCGCGCAGGGCGGTGGTCTCCCCGGCGATCTCGGCGACGAGGGCGGCCGACGGGTAGAGCGTGGCGTAGGCCCAGCCCTCGGGGGTGCCGGCCCGCGCGGTGTGGGCGACCTCCGGATTGATCATCATGACCTCGCCGGGTCCCGTACGGACGGAGCCGTGCGGGAAACCGACCTCCTCGACGCCGTGGGTGACCGCGGCGATGACGTACCCGTCGTGGGCGTGGCGGGGGAAGGCGTGCCGTACGTAGCGGGCGCACAGCAGGTCGAGGCCGGGCAGTTCGGCGTGCCGCCAGTGGCGGGCCCATTCGCCGCGGGCCCGCGGCGCGACGTCCGGGCCGGCGTTTCGGGCTCCGGCCGTGGCCGCTGCGCCGTCCCCGCTCCCCGTGATCATGCGTCCATTCTGCGCCCCGGCGGCGGCCGGGCACAGCCGCCGGATCCCGCTCGCGGCCGCATTGTCAGTGGTGCGGTGCACGATGGAGGACATGGCCGACTCAGCGCTCGATTCGTTCTCGCCCGCGACCCGCGGCTGGTTCGCGGGGGCCTTCAGCGCGCCCACCGCCGCGCAGGAGGGCGCGTGGCGGGCGATCGGCGCGGGGTCGGACGTTTTGGTGGTGGCGCCGACGGGCTCCGGCAAGACGCTGGCCGCGTTCCTGGCGTCGCTGGACGCACTGGCGAGCACGCCGCCGCCGGCCGAGCCGAAGAAGCGCTGCCGGGTGCTGTACGTCTCCCCTCTCAAGGCCCTGGCCGTCGATGTCGAGCGGAATCTGCGCAGTCCGCTGACGGGTATCCGGCAGGAGTCGGTGCGGCTGGGGCTGCCCGAGCCGGACATCACGGTGGGTATCCGCTCCGGGGACACCCCGCCCGCCGAGCGCCGGGCGATCGCCAACCGCCCGCCCGACATCCTCATCACCACCCCCGAATCGCTGTTCCTGATGCTGACGTCGTCGGCCCGGGAGGCCCTGGCGGGCGTAGAGACGGTCATCCTGGACGAGGTGCACGCCGTCGCCGGTACGAAGCGCGGTGCGCATCTGGCGCTGTCGCTGGAACGGCTGGACGAGCTGCGCGGTGCCGGTGGCGCCGGCTGCGCCCGTCCGGCCCGCCGGATCGGCCTGTCGGCGACGGTGCGCCCGGTGGAGGAGGTGGCCCGCTATCTGTCGCCACAGCGGCGGGTGGAGATCGTCCAGCCGCCGTCCGGCAAGCGCTTCGACCTCTCGGTGGTCGTCCCGGTGGAGGACATGGGAGAGCTGGGCGGCTCCCCCGTACAGGACGGCGCTGCGGGCGAGAAGCCGTCCATCTGGCCGCAGGTCGAGGAGAAGATCGCCGATCTGGTCCAGGCGCACCGCTCCACGATCGTCTTCGCCAACTCCCGCCGCCTGGCGGAGCGGCTGTGCAACCGTCTCAACGAGATCGCCTACGAGCGCGCCCACGGGGAGCCCCTGCCCGAGCACCACTCCCCCGCCGAGCTGATGGCCGAGTCCGGGGCCGCCAAGGGCGCGCCGCCGCTGCTGGCCCGCGCGCACCACGGTTCGGTCTCCAAGGAGCAACGCGCCCAGGTGGAGGAGGACTTGAAGGCGGGCCGACTGCCGGCCGTGGTCGCCACCTCCAGTCTGGAGCTGGGCATCGACATGGGCGCGGTCGATCTCGTTGTCCAGGTGGAATCGCCGCCGTCGGTCGCCTCCGGGCTCCAGCGGGTGGGCCGCGCCGGCCACCAGGTCGGCGCGGTCTCCCGGGGCATCGTCTTCCCCAAGTACCGCGGCGATCTCGTCCAGGCCGCGGTGGTCACCGAGCGGATGCGCTCCGGGGGGATCGAGGCGCTGCGGGTGCCCGCCAATCCGCTGGATGTGCTGGCCCAGCAGATCGTCGCGATGAGCGCGATGGACACCTGGGACGTCGGGGCGCTGCTGGCCGTCGTCCGGCGGGCGGCGCCGTTCGCCGCGCTCCCGGAGTCGGCGTTCCACGGTGTGCTGGACATGCTCGCCGGCCGCTACCCCTCCGACGCCTTCGCCGAACTGCGGCCGCGCCTGGTGTGGGACCGCCTCGCGGGCACGGTCACGGGCCGGCCCGGGGCGCAGCGGCTGGCCGTCACCTCCGGTGGCACGATCCCCGACCGCGGGCTGTTCGGCGTCTTCCTGGCCGGCTCCGACTCCGGCAAGGGGGGCGGGCGACGGGTGGGAGAGCTGGACGAGGAGATGGTCTACGAGTCCCGGGTCGGCGACGTCTTCACGCTCGGCACGACGTCCTGGCGCATCGAGGACATCACCCGCGACCGGGTCCTGGTCACCCCCGCCCCCGGGGTGCCCGGCCGGCTGCCGTTCTGGAAGGGCGACCAACTCGGCCGCCCCCTGGAGCTGGGCCGCGCGCTCGGCGCGTTCCTGCGCGAGATCGGCGCGATGGCACCCGAGGACGCCCGCGCCCGTCTCGCCGCCGCCGGGCTCGACGACTGGGCGGCGGGCAACGTCCTGGGCTATCTCGCCGAGCAGCGGCAGTCCTGCGGGCATGTCCCGGACGACCGCACCATCGTCGTCGAGCGCTTCCGGGACGAGCTCGGCGACTGGCGGATCGTCGTCCACTCCCCCTTCGGCGCGCAGGTCCACGCTCCCTGGGCGCTGGCCCTGGGCGCCCGGCTCGCCGAGCGCCACGGCCTGGACGCCCAGGTGATGCATGCCGACGACGGCATCGTGCTGCGGCTGCCGGACGCGGACCTGATGGGCCTCGACCTCCTCGACGGCCCTCTCCCCGATCCGGCCGCGGAGCCGGGCCCGGCCGCCCCGGGCGCGGAGTGGGACCCGGAGCAGTCGCCGGTCGGGGCCGCCGATGTCGTCTTCGACCACGGTGACGTCGACCAGCTCGTCACCGACCAGGTGGGCGGCTCCGCGCTGTTCGCCTCCCGGTTCCGCGAATGCGCCGCCCGCGCTCTCCTGCTGCCCCGGCGCAGCCCCGGCAAGCGCACCCCGCTGTGGCAGCAGCGCCAGCGTGCCGCCCAACTGCTCCAGGTGGCGAGCGAGTTCGGGTCCTTCCCGATCGTGCTGGAGGCGGTGCGCGAATGTCTCCAGGACGTCTTCGACGTACCGGGACTGACGGAACTGATGGGCGATATCGAGGCCCGCCGGGTGCGCCTGGTGGAGGTCACCACCCCCGAGCCGTCCCCCTTCGCCCGCTCGCTGCTGTTCGGCTATGTCGCCCAGTTCCTCTACGAGGGCGACTCCCCGCTCGCCGAGCGCCGGGCGGCCGCGCTGTCGCTGGATTCCCGGCTGCTGGCCGAGCTGCTGGGCCGGGCGGAGCTGCGCGAGCTGCTGGACGCCGAGGTGCTGGCCGAGCTGGAGCGCGAGCTTCAGTGGCGCACGCAGGACCGCCGGGTCAAGGACGCCGAGGGCGTCGCCGACGTCCTGCGGCTGCTGGGACCGCTGACCGGCGCCGAACTGGCCGAGCGCGGCGCGGAGGAGGCATGGACCGGGGAGCTGGCCGCCGCCCGCCGCGCCATCCGGGTGCGGATCGCCGGCACGGACCACTGGGCCGCCGTCGAGGACGCGGGCCGCCTCCGCGACGCCCTGGGCACGGCCCTGCCGGTCGGCGTCCCCGAAGCGTTCACCGAACCGGTCGCGGACCCGCTCGGCGATCTGCTCTCCCGGTACGCCCGCACCCACGGCCCCTTCACCTCGGAGCAGGCGGCCGCCCGCTTCGGCCTCGGCACGGCCGTCACCGACGGCGCCCTGCACCGCCTGGCCGCCGCCGGCCGCGTCGTCCAGGGCGAGTTCCACCCCGCCGGCATCGGCCAGGAATGGTGCGACGCCCAGGTGCTGCGCCGGCTGCGCCGCCGCTCGCTGGCCGCGCTGCGCGAGGAGCTGGAGCCGGTGCCGCCCGCCGCGCTCGCCGCCTTCCTCCCCCAGTGGCAGCACATCAGCAGCCCGGCCCCGGCGGCGGGCCCGCGCGGCGGGTCGCACAGTCTGCGCGGGATCGACGGCCTGGTGCGCGCCATCGAGCAGCTCCAGGGCGCGCCGGTGCCCGCCTCCGCCCTGGAGAAGCTGGTCCTGCCGTCCCGGGTCGGCGACTACACCCCCGCCCTCCTGGACGAGCTCACCACCACCGGCGAGGTGATCTGGGCCGGCGCCGGCGCGCTGCCCGGCAAGGACGGCTGGCTCTCCCTCCACCTCGCCGACACCGCGCCCCTGCTGCTCCGTCCCCCGCTGCCGCTGGAACCGAGCGCGCTGCACGCCTCCGTCCTGGCCGCCCTCGCCCCCGGCTACGGCCTGTTCTTCCGGCAGATCGCCGACCAGGTCCGCGCCACCACCCACCCCGACGCCACCGACCCCCAACTCGCCGACGCCGTCTGGGAGCTGGCCTGGTCCGGGCGGCTGACCAACGACACCCTCGCCCCGCTGCGCGCCCTGCTGGGCTCGGGCCGTACGGCCGGCTCCACCGCCCACCGGGCGCGCCGGGCCACGCCCCGCGGCCGCTACGGCTCTCTGGCGGCGGCCCGCCCCACGGCCTCCCGCAGCGGCCCGCCCACCGTCGGCGGCCGCTGGTCGCTGCTGCCCGCCCCGGAGCCCGACGCCACCCACCGGGCGCACGCCCTGGCCCGTACGCTCCTGGACCGGCACGGCATCGTCACCCGGGGCGCGGTCGCCGCCGAGGGGGTGGAGGGCGGCTTCTCCGCGGCGTACCGCGTGCTGGCCGCTTTCGAGGAATCCGGGCGGGCCCGGCGCGGCTATGTCGTCGAGGGGCTCGGCGCGGCCCAGTTCGCGATGGACGGCGCGGTCGACCGGCTGCGCGCGGTCAGCACCCAGCGCGAACGCGCCGCCGATGCCGCCCTGTCCGACGGCGGCCCCTCGGCCTCCGGGCCGGGCGGCGGTCCGCAGCGCGCGGTGGTCCTCGCGGCCGCCGACCCGGCCAATGCCTACGGTGCGGCCCTGCCCTGGCCCGATCCCCCCGAGGACTCGACGCACAAACCGGGCCGTAAGGCGGGCTCCCTGGTGGTCCTCGTCGACGGCGAGCTGGCGCTCTACATGGAGCGCGGCGGCAAGACCCTGCTGATCTGGCCGCTCGGCCGGGACGCCGCCTCAGGGGGCAGCGATGCCCGCGCCCACGCCGCCGTGACGGCCCTGTGCGAGGCCGCCCGCGCCGGCGCCCTGGGCACCCTCACCACGGAACGCATCAACGGCACCCCGGCCCTCACCTCCCCCTTCGCCCCCGTCCTGGAGTCCGCCGGTTTCCACCCGACCCCGCGCGGCTTCCGGCTCCGGGGATGAGCGCGCCAGGGAGAGCAGCGGGGTGAGGGCGCCGGGGCCGGCGCGGGCGGCATGATGGTCCCATGCCCGAAGGCGACACCGTCTGGCGTCTGGCCCAGCGGCTGGACGACGCCCTGGCCGACAGCCCGCTGACCCGCTGCGACCTGCGCGTTCCCCGGCTCGCCACGGTGGATCTGACCGGCCGCGCGGTACGGGAGGTGCTCCCCCGCGGCAAGCATCTCCTCACCCGTATCGAGGGCGGGCTGACCCTGCACTCCCATCTGCGGATGGACGGCTCCTGGAAGATCTACGCCCCCGACGAGCGCTGGCGCGGCGGCCCCGCCCACCAGATCCGCGCCGTCCTGGGCACCGCGGGGCACACCGCCGTCGGCTACCGCCTGCCCGTCCTTGACCTGCTGCGCACCGCCGAGGAGTCCCGCGTCGTCGGCCATCTGGGCCCCGATCTGCTCGGCCCCGACTGGGACCCGGCCGAGGCCCTGCGCCGCCTGCTCGCCGACCCGGCGCGCCCCCTGGGCGACGCCCTGCTCGACCAGCGGAATCTCGCCGGGATCGGCAATGTCTACAAGTCCGAGCTGTGTTTTCTGCTGCGCGCGTCCCCCTGGCTGCCCGTGGGCGAGCTGCCCGACCCGGAACGCGCCCCGGCGCTCGCCAAGAAGCTCCTGGAGGCCAACAAGCGCCGTCCCGCCCGGATCACCACCCCCAGCGCCCGGCCCGACCGCCGGCTGTGGGTCTACGGCCGCGGCGGCCGCCCCTGCCCCCGTTGCGGCACTCCCGTACGCATCACCGGCCACGAACCCGCCGCGGCCCAGGGCCCGTCGGGCGACGAGCGCATCACCTACTGGTGTCCGGTCTGCCAGCCCGCACCGTAGGGCCGGCACCTGCCACCGCCCTTGGCCCGGCGCACGATTGACGCCCCGTCAGCTGTCGCGGCGCCGCCGCCACGCCCTGGCGACCGCCGCCCCCGCCCCCTTCGCCTTCGCCCCGAACTTCTCTGCGACCCCCGCCGCACCTTTCCCCCGGCCCACCCAGGGCACACAGTGCACGGGCAACAGGCTCAGCCCCCAGCCGCCCATCACCACCGCCCCCTCGACCGTCCCGGCCGCCTGCGGCTCCAGCGTCAGCCGGAGCGCGGCCCACCACCACAGGGCCCCGCCGAGGGCCCCGGCTATCCGGCGGCCGGGGACGACCCCGGGACGCCGGCCGCCCGCCACGCGGGACGCACCGCCATGCCACGCCATCGCTAGCCTCCCTCGCCCGACGCTAGAGGGGCCTGCGGCCGGACGGGAGGGCGCACCGGTGTGCACGCGGGGCGCGGGCGGATATGCCACGCCGGACCCCGCCCGCCGCGACGGCCGGGAACGCCGGCGGAACCGGGAATTCCGGCCGTATGACACCCGCTCCCCGGGCCGCGGAGGCCGCCGGGGCGGCGCCGCTCACCGCGACTCCGCCTGGAACATCCAGTGGTGTTTCTCCAGCTCGGCGGTCAGCCCGATGAGGATGTCCTGGCTGACCGGATCGGGCTCCGCGGTGGCCGCGATCCGCTCCCGCATCCGCCCGATGACCGCCGCCAGGGCCGTCACCAGCATCCGCACGACCTCGCCGTCGTCGATCCAGCCGTCCTGGACCTCGCCGATCCCGCTGGTCTTGGCGACCGTCGAGGCCCGTCCGTCGGGCGGGACCCCGATCGCCGAGGCCCGCTCGGCGACGGTGTCGGCGTGCCGGCGCGCGGTGTCCACGACCTCGTCGAGCTGGAGGTGTACGGAGCGGAAGCGCGGGCCGACGACGTTCCAGTGCACCTGCTTGGAGATCAGGGAGAGATCCACCAGGTCGACCAGGGCGCCCTGGAGGGCGTTCCCGACCAGGGTGCGGTCGCCATCGGACAGCGGGCTGTTGACCACGGACATCCGGCTGCTCCTGTTCGCGCGTGACTTCGGCCCTTCGGGGCTGCGCCCCTTTTGATCCGTTTCGTCCATCGTATAAATGATCGGGACCTTCGGGGCAGGTGAAGGGGGCCGGCCGGGGCCCGCCGCAGGCCGCGCAGGCAGCACAAAACCCCGGTCAGTCGCTGGTGACCGGGGCTTTTGCGGACGTACGGACGACCGTGGGCGTCCGTACGCGGAAGAACGAACGGGGTGGATCCGCGATCCACACACCTGGGGTGTCAGGCCGCGACGACATCCACGACGTCGGCCGGGGACTTGATCGTCACACGGTCCTCCGGCACACCTGCCAGAGACGCGACGGACACCGAATTGAGCTTCGGCCGCACCGGTGCCGGTACCGGGTCGCTCGCGGCCGCGGACGCTGCCAGCTCGGCGAGCGCCAGCTCATCACTGACCTCGCGCATCAGCTCTGACATGCGCACATCCAGCGCGTCACAGATCGCCGAGAGCAGCTCGGAGGACGCCTCCTTCTGCCCACGCTCCACCTCGGACAAATAGCCGAGCGACACCCGGGCGGAGGAAGAGACCTCGCGCAGGGTGCGGCCCTGGCGCTGACGCTGTCGACGCAGCACGTCACCCAGCAGGCGACGAAGCAGAATCATCGCTGGCTCCCTCCTCGGACCTCGGATCCGGATCCTTCTCGCCCCACCGTACCGCCTCGACCCCTGGCCGTGCCGGGCGTGAGTTCGTGTTCACTCAGGGCTGCAAACATCCATTCCCCCCGCGTTGTTCCGTATCCTGTGCCGCACATTTTTCTGCCAGTTCGCTCAACAACAGGGCGAGCGCAGCCTGGACGGTGTCCACGCGAATGCGGTCCCGGTCCCCGTCCAGCGCCAGCCGGCGCACCCCGCCGCGGCCGTCCGGCCCCTCGACCGCCACGAAGACGGTGCCCACGGGCTGTCCGTCCTGGGGATCGGGCCCGGCGACCCCGGTGGTCGCCACGCCCCAGTCGGCGCCCAGGACCCGCCGTACGCCGCTCGCCATCTGCCGGGCAACCTCGGCGTCGACGGCCCCACAGGCGGCCAGCAGCGCGCCGTCCACCCCCAGCACATCCCGCTTGAGGTCGGTCGCATACGCCGTCACCGAGCCCCGCAGCACCCGCGAGGCCCCGGGGACGCCGGTCAGCGCGCCCGCCACCAGACCACCGGTCAGCGATTCGGCCACCGCCAGGCTCTGCCCACGGCCGGCGAGCGCCTCGAGCGCCCCGGCCGCCGCAGACCCCGGCCCGGTCACCGCGCGGCTTCCCGGCCGGTTTCCTCGGCCCGCTGCTCGGCGCGCTCCCTGGCCAGTCCCGCCCGGCGCATGACGACGGCCTGGCGGACGTAGTCGAGTCCGGTGACGACGGTCAGTACGACGGCCACCGCCATCACCCACCAGCGGAAGGTGGCCAGCGGGCCGGTGAGCACCAGGACGTACATCCCGACCGCGGTGCCCTGGGCCAGCGTTTTGATCTTGCCGCCACGGCTGGCCGGAATCACCCCGTGCTTGATCACCCAGAACCGCATCAGCGTGATGCCGAGCTCCCGGAAGAGGATCACGCCCGTCACCCACCAGGGCAGATCCCCCAGCACCGAGAGACAGATCAGCGCCGCACCCATGATCGCCTTGTCCGCGATCGGGTCGGCGATCTTGCCGAAGTCGGTGACCAGGTTGTACGTCCGCGCCAGATGCCCGTCGAAGACATCGGTGATCATGGCGACGGCGAAGGCCGCCCAGGCGAACACCCGCCAGACCGGATCCGCACCGCCGTCGTGCATCAGCAGCACGACGAAGGCCGGGACCAGCAGCAGCCGGAGCATCGTCAGGACGTTGGCGATGTTCCACAGCCCGGCCTGCCGGACGGCCGGCGCAGTGCACGTCCGCCCACCGGCGGCGGAAGCCGGGACTCCGCTCATCTGCCCGCCTCCTCGGTACACCCTGTGCCGTCCACCGACAGCACCTCGGCCACGAGATCGACGCCCTCGCTCGCAACGACCTTTGCTTCGACCATACGACCGGGAGTGAGGTCCGCGCCGTCCAGGCCGCCGGTGAGGATCGTGAGGCCGTCGGTCTCCGGCGCCTGGTGCGCGGCCCGCCCCACGACGCCGTCCTCCTCGTCGATCCGGTCCACCAGCACCCGCACCGTCTCGCCGACCCGCTCCTCCGCGCGCTGCGAGGTGAGCTCCTCGGCCAGCCAGGTCATCCGCGCCAGCCGCTCGGCGACCACCTCCGGATCGACCTTGTCGTCGTAGGAGGCGGCCTCGGTGCCGTCCTCGTCGGAGTAGCCGAAGACGCCGACGGCATCCAGGCGCGCCTCGGTGATGAAGCGCTCCAGCTCGGCCAGATCGCTCTCGGTCTCGCCCGGGAAGCCGACGATGAAGTTGGAGCGCGCGCCGGCCTGCGGCGCCTTGGCGCGGATCTGCTCCAGCAGGCCGAGGAAGCGGTCGGTGTCGCCGAAGCGCCGCATCGCGCGCAGCACCCCGGGCGCCGAGTGCTGGAAGGACAGGTCGAAGTAGGGCGCGACCTTGTCCGTGCCGGTCAGGACGTCGATCAGCCCCGGGCGCATCTCGGCGGGCTGGAGGTAGCTGACCCGGATCCGCTCGATGCCGTCGACGGCCGCCAGCTCCGGCAGCAGCGTCTCCAGCAGGCGGATGTCACCGAGGTCCTTGCCGTAGGAGGTGTTGTTCTCGGAGACCAGCATGATCTCCTTGACGCCCTGCTCGGCCAGCCAGCGGGTCTCGCCGAGCACGTCGGAGGGCCGACGGGAGACGAAGGAGCCGCGGAAGGACGGGATGGCGCAGAACGAGCAGCGGCGGTCGCAGCCGGAGGCCAGCTTCACCGAGGCCACCGGGCTGCTGCCGAGTCTGCGGCGCAGCGGCGCCCGTGGCCCGGAGGCGGGCGCGAGGCCCTCGGGGAGGTCCTCGGGGGCGCTGTCCTGGGGAGCTGCCTCCTGGGCGTGGCCGGGCAGCGCGACCCCCGCTCCCTGGCGCTCGGCCGGGCTGATCGGCAGCAGCTTGCGGCGGTCGCGCGGGGTGTGCGAGGCGTGGACGCCGCCGCTCAGGATGGTCTGGAGGCGGTCGGAGATATCGGCGTAGTCGTCGAAACCGAGCACGCCGTCGGCCTCCGGCAGGGCCTCGGCGAGCTCCTTGCCGTAGCGCTCGGCCATGCAGCCGACGGCGACGACGGCCTGGGTCCTGCCGCCCCGTCCGTCGGACGACGCGGTCTTGAGATCGTTGGCTTCCAGCAGGGCGTCGACGGAGTCCTTCTTCGCGGCCTCGACGAATCCGCAGGTGTTGACGACGGCGACATCCGCGTCGGCGGCTTCCTCGACGAGCTCCCAGCCGTCCGCTGCCAAGCGGCCTGCGAGCTCCTCCGAGTCCACCTCGTTACGGGCGCAGCCAAGGGTGACAAGGGCGACGGTACGGCGTTCGGGCATAGGGCTCAGCCTACTTCGTCCCGCCGACAGTCATGGCGCGCAGGTCTGTGCCACCGGTCCCGGACGCCCGGAACCGGCGGCGGAGGCGGCCTTGCGGCCCCGCTCAGCCCGCCTGGGGATCTCCTGGGGTGTAGCTCAGCCGCTCCACGGAACCCTCATCGCCGACGTGCTTGACCTCCTTGCCGTTGACGTACAGCTGTACGGCACCGGCATTCCCCAGGACGAGGTCGATGCGCTTGTCGTCCTGGAAGGTCTTGGACTCGCCCTTCTTGAGCAGGCCGTCCTCGAGGAGCTTGCCGCTGGCACCCTTGACCGAGACCCAGCTCTGGTCTTCCTGGGCGGTCACCTTGATCGTGACCTTGTCCTTGGGCAGTCCGGCGATCGCACTGTCGGACGGGGCGGGGGCCGGGGGCCGGACGGTGGGACGGGTGGTGTTCGGCGCCGGTGCGGGCTTCTTCTCGGCGTTGGTCGTACCGCCCGCCGAGACCTGCCCGTCGCCGCCCTGGGAACCGCCACTGAACAGCGTGAAACCGACGAATCCGACAACAGCGACGATCGCCGCGACCATCGCGGCGGTCCAGTTGGGGCGGCGCGGCTCGGGGCGGATCCGTTCGGCCTCGAAGAGCGGCGTGGTGACGGCCGGCTCGTCGCGGCCGCCGTGCTCGGCGTCGAACTGGATGATCAGCGGTTCGGGATCGAGATCGACGGCGCGGGCGAACGTACGGATATGTCCCCGCGCATAGACGTCGCCGCCGCAGCGCGAGAAGTCGTCCTGTTCGATCGCCTGCACGATCGGGATGCGCACCCGTGTGGTCGCACTGACCTGTTCAACGGTCAGTCCTGCTCCGTTACGGGCCTGCTGGAGGGCTCGACCGACGGAAGGCCGGTCGTCTTCGGGAGAGTTGCCGATGGACACGGGGGCGCCTTTCGAGCGTGTAGCCACCTGCTGGAGGTTCAGTCTAGGGGTGGAGCGAAAGGGTCGGGCAAGCGGGAGAGCGGAGTTTGTACGCCATCGGAACGCCGTGCGGGGTGCCGCGGACGCCAGGATGGGCCATCATTCCCGCACCTCCCTCAACTTGACGTATCAGCAGGAGAAACGGTTGCTTTCTCTCACGTACGAGTGACCCGGACGGGTGTGCTACTGAGTAGCCTCCCCCCGGATGACCGAGAGCACTCCGTCCAATTCATCCGGCTTCACCATGACATCCCGTGCCTTGGATCCCTCGCTGGGCCCGACGATGCCGCGCGATTCCATCAGATCCATCAGCCGTCCGGCCTTGGCGAAGCCCACCCGCAGCTTGCGCTGGAGCATCGAGGTCGACCCGAACTGGGTGGAAACCACCAGCTCGGCGGCCTGGCACAGCAGATCCAGGTCGTCGCCGATGTCCTCGTCGATCTCCTTCTTCTGCTTGCCGCCCACCGTGACGTCGTCGCGGAAGACCGGCGCCATCTGGTCCTTGCAGTGCTGCACGACGGCCGCGACCTCGGCCTCGGTGACGAAGGCGCCCTGCATCCGGACCGGCTTGTTCGCACCCATCGGCAGGAACAGCCCGTCGCCCTTGCCGATCAGCTTCTCGGCACCCGGCTGGTCGAGGATGACCCGGCTGTCGGCGAGCGAGGAGGTGGCGAAGGCGAGGCGGGAGGGCACATTGGCCTTGATCAGGCCAGTCACCACATCGACGGACGGGCGCTGGGTGGCCAGCACCAGATGGATTCCGGCCGCGCGGGCGAGCTGGGTGATGCGGACGATCGAGTCCTCCACATCGCGCGGCGCCACCATCATCAGGTCCGCCAGCTCGTCGACGATCACCAGCAGATACGGGTACGGCGCCAGCTCCCGCTCGCTGCCCTCGGGCGCGCTGACCCGGCCCTCGCGCACCGCCTCGTTGAAGTCGTCGATGTGCCGGAAGCCGTACGCCGCGAGGTCGTCGTAGCGCAGGTCCATCTCGCGCACCACCCACTGGAGCGCCTCGGCGGCCCGCTTGGGGTTGGTGATGATCGGCGTGATCAGGTGCGGAATGCCCTCGTAGGCGGTCAGCTCGACGCGCTTGGGGTCCACCAGCACCATCCGGACGTCCTCCGGGGTGGCGCGCAGCATGACCGAGGTGATCAGGCAGTTGATGCACGACGACTTGCCCGAGCCGGTGGCGCCCGCCACCAGGACGTGCGGCATCTTCGTCATGTTCGCCATGACATAGCCGCCCTCGACGTCCTTGCCGAGCGCCACCAGCATCGGGTGCTCGTCGCCGGCGGCGTCGGCCAGCCGCAGCACATCGCCGAGGTTGACCATCTCGCGGTCGGTGTTGGGGATCTCGATACCGACCGCGGACTTGCCCGGGATGGGGCTGATGATGCGGACATCGGGGCTGGCCACCGCGTAGGCGATGTTCTTGGCCAGCGCGGTGATCTTCTCGACCTTGACCGCCGGGCCCAGCTCGACCTCGTAGCGGGTGACCGTCGGGCCGCGGGTGAAGCCGGTGACCGCCGCGTCGACCTTGAACTCCTGGAAGACATTGGTCAGCGAGGCCACTATCGCGTCGTTGGCGGCGCTGCGGGTCTTGCCGGGGCCGCCGCGCGAGAGCAGGTCCAGGGACGGCAGGGCGTAGGTGATGTCACCGGACAGCTGGAGCTGCTCGGCGCGCGGCGGCAGCTCGCCGGCCGGCTCCGGCGCGGGTTTGGTGAAGTCCGGTACGGAGGAGGCGGACGGGTCGGACGGGGCTGCCGCGGCAGGGGGTGCGGCCTCGCGGGCCGGCGGCACCGAGCCGCTCTGCCCCGCGGTGTCCTCCCGCTCCCGCTGTTCCCCGGAGATCGAGCTGCTGAGCCCGGCGACCAGCGGCGAGGGGTGGACGCCGTGGAGCACCGCGCCGTCCAGCGCGGCGGCGGCCGCAGCGGCCACGTCCACCGCGTCCATCGGCCGGTCCGGGTCGGACGCCGCACCGGCCCGGCGGGGGCGGCGCCGCTTGGCCAGCGCCTCTTCCTCGTAGTCGTCCGGCTCCCCGGCGGCGCCGCGGCGCGCCGGGCGGGCCGGCTGCTCGCGCCACTCCTCGGCGTACTCCTCGACGGCCTCGGGCTCCGCCGGGTGCAGCACGCCCAGCCGCAGGCCGACCGCCCGCAGCCGCTGCGGAATGGCGTTGACCGGGGTCGCGGTGACCACCAGCAGCCCGAAGACGGTCAGCAGCACCAGCAGCGCCACCGCCAGGGTCTGCCCCACGGTGAAGATCAGCGGCTTGGACGCGGCCCAGCCGACATAGCCGCCGGCGTCCTGTATCGCCGCGAAGCCGTCGCCCCGCCCCGGCGAACCGCAGGCCATCGCGACCTGTCCGAGGACGCCGACGACCAGCGCGGACAGTCCGATGACGATCCGGCCGTTGGCCTCGGGCTGCTCGGGATGGCGCATCAGCCGTATGGCGATCACGCCGAGCAGTATCGGCACGACCAGGTCCATACGGCCGAAGGCGCCGGTGATCAGCAGCTCGACGAGATCGCCGACCGGGCCGCTCAGACTGGACCAGGTGCCGGCCGCGATCACCAGCGCCAGGCCGAGCAGCAGCAGCCCCAAGCCGTCCTTGCGGTGCGCCGGGTCGAGGTTCTTCGCGCCCCGGCCGAAATGGCGGAAGACCGCGCCGATGCCGTGCGCCGCCCCGAGCCAGCAGGCCCGCGCGAGGCGGTAGACACCGCCGGTGGGCGACGGGGCCGGCCTGGCCGCGGCGGCCTTCTTGGCGGGTGCCTTCTTCGCCGGTGCCTTCTTCGCGGCCGCGGCCTTCTTCACCGGCGGCTTCCCGGCGGACGCCCTCTTCCCGGAGGACGGCTGCTTCGCGGCGGTCTTCTTCACGGCGGGCTTCCTCGCGGCGCCCGAGGACTGTCCGGCGCGCTGCCTGGAGGATCCCGCCTTGCTCTGGATTCCCTTGCCGGACGTACGTGAGGCCATGGCGACGAGATTACAGGCGTCGGCAAGCGTGTCACGAGCGCACGCCGCTTCACCCATTCGTGTCGCACGTCCGCCTCATGAGAGGCCGTCAGCCGCCCCCTGCCGGGCGCCGGTCAGCCCGATGCGCCGCCCGACCCCGGCTCCAGTGCGTCCAGCGCCCGGCGCAGGCCGCTCAGTTTGCGCTCCAGATGGGCGGCCGTGGCGACCGCTGCCGCTTCCGCCGTCTCGTCCAGCTGCTTGGACAGCGCCTCGGCCTGCTCCTCGACCGCGGCCAGCCGCGCGGACAGCTCGGCCAGCAGCCCGGCCGACTCCTTCGCCTCCGAGCTCGGCCGCCCGCCCTCCAGCTGGAGCCTCAGCAGCGAGGCCTGCTCGCGCAGTTGGCAGTTCTTCATGTACAGCTCGACGAACACCGAGACCTTCGCGCGCAGCACCCACGGATCGAACGGCTTGGAGATGTAGTCGACCGCGCCGGCCGCATAGCCGCGGAAGGTGTGGTGCGGGCCGTGGTTGATGGCCGTCAGGAAGATGATCGGGATGTCACGGGTGCGCTCGCGCCGTTTGATGTGCGCGGCGGTCTCGAAGCCGTCCATTCCCGGCATCTGCACATCGAGCAGAATCACCGCGAAGTCGTCGGTGAGCAGTGCTTTGAGCGCTTCCTCCCCGGACGATGCCCGTACCAGCGTCTGATCGAGCGCAGAGAGGATCGCCTCCAGCGCCAGCAGATTCTCCGGCCGGTCATCGACCAGGAGGATCTTGGCCTTCTGCACCATGGCCCGTCCTCCTCGCCCCGGCATGGAACCGGACGCCGCCCCAGGGGACGACTCCGTCACGTCGCCCGTTCTTGTGCCGGTCATGGTAGCTGCACCCCGCCTATCGCCACACCCTGTCACCGCGATGTCACTGTGCACGTAGCGGAAACGCAGCGAGAGACGAGAAGGTTCCCCGAATACCGTGCGTCCACACGTCCGCGGCAACAGTGAGTCAGCACGCGATGATCCTCTTTCGGCTCCATACTGGACGCACCCTCACCTCGCGCGCATCCATTGCTCCATGACCGACAACAGATGATCGGTATCCACCGGCTTGGTCACGTAGTCGGAGGCCCCCGAGTCGATGCTCTTCTCCCGGTCGCCCTTCATCGCCTTCGCGGTGAGCGCGATGATGGGCAGCCCCGCGAACTGCGGCATCCGGCGGATCGCCGCGGTCGTGGCATAACCGTCCATCTCCGGCATCATGATGTCCATCAGCACCAGCACGATATCGTCGTGCTGCTCCAGCACCTCGATGCCCTCCCGGCCGTTCTCGGCGTACAGCACCGACAGGCCGTGCTGCTCCAGGACACTGGTGAGTGCGAAGACGTTACGGATGTCGTCGTCGACGATCAAGACCTTTTCGCCGTGGAAACCGCCACCGAAGGCCGGCTCCACCAGATCCTGGCCGTTGCCGAGCCAGGGCTCCTCCGCCTGCTGCTGTGTGGTCGGCTCCGAGGGCTGGCGCAGCGTCTGCGGCGGCGGGGCGGACGCGGGCTGGCCGCCCGGCAGCGCGAAGCGCCGTGCGCCGGCCGAAAGCCCGCGCCGGCGACGCCGGTTGAGACTGGAGGAGACCTCCTCCTCCCGCAACGTCTCGTACTCCAGCTGCCGCCCGACCTCCACCTCGCGCGCCTCCGCGTCCATCGCCAGCCCGCCGGCCACCAGCTGCGGATAGCCCTGCGGCGGCAGCCCGCCGGGGTTGTGCGGCAGATAGAGGGTGAAGGTGGAGCCGCGGCCCGGCTCGCTCTGGGCGTGGATCTCGCCGCCCAGCAGCCGGGCGATCTCCCGGCTGATGGACAGGCCCAGGCCCGTACCGCCGTACTTCCGGCTGGTCGTGCCGTCCGCCTGTTTGAACGCCTCGAAGATGACCCGCATCTTGCTGGACGCGATGCCGATACCGGTGTCGGTCACCGAGAAGGCGATCATGTCGGCGTCCGGATCGCGCAGCGAACCGTGTTCCAGCAACTGCTCGCGGATGGCCACCGGAACGTCCGCACCGGCCGGCCGGATCACCAGCTCCACGGCACCGGAGTCGGTGAACTTCACCGCGTTGGACAGCAGATTGCGCAGCACCTGGAGGAGGCGCTGCTCGTCGGTGTGCAGCGTGGCCGGCAGCTCCGGTGAGACCCGTACGGAGAAGTCCAGTCCCTTCTCCGCGGTCAGCGGGCGGAACGTGGCCTCGACGTAGTCGACGAGCTGGACCAGCGCGATCCGCGTCGGGCTGACGTCCATCTTGCCCGCCTCGACCTTCGACAGATCCAGGATGTCGTTGATCAGCTGGAGCAGGTCGGAACCGGCGCCGTGGATCGTTTCGGCGAATTCGACCTGCTTCGGGGAGAGATTCCCCTCGGCGTTGTCGGCCAGCAACTTGGCCAGAATCAGCAGGGAGTTCAGCGGCGTGCGCAGCTCGTGCGACATGTTCGCCAGGAACTCCGACTTGTAGCGCATGGAGACCGCGAGCTGCTCGGCGCGCTCCTCCAGGACCTGCCGCGCCTCCTCGATCTCGGTGTTCTTCACCTCGATGTCGCGGTTCTGCGCGCGCAGCTGCTCGGCCTTCTCCTCCAGCTCCGAGTTGGACAGCTCCAGCGCCTTCTGCCGGCTCTCCAGCTCGCCCGACCGCTCCTTGAGCTGCTCGGTCAGCTCCTGCGACTGCTTGAGCAGCACCTCGGTCTTGGTGTTGACCGAGATGGTGTTGACGCTGGTGGCGATCATCTCGGCGATCTGGCTGAGGAAGTCCTTCTGGATCTGGGTGAACGGCTGGAAGGACGCCAGCTCGATCACCCCGAGCACCTTGTCCTCGAAGAGCACCGGCAGCACGATCACATTCGCCGGCGGCGCCTCCCCCAGCCCCGAGGCGATCTTGAGATATCCGGAGGGGACGTTCTCCACCAGGATGGTGCGTCCCTCCTCCGCGGCCGTGCCGATCAGCGTCTCTCCCGGCTTGAACGTCGTCGGCATCCCGCCCATGGAGTAGCCGTACGAGCCCATCAGCCGCAGCTCGTACGCGCCCGGTTCACCGCCGTCCGCGCCGATCTCCCGGCTGTCCGGCTGCGCCGCGAGGAAGAACGCGCCGTGCTGCGCGGAGACCGCGGGCGACAGCTCGCTCATGATGAGCGTGGCGACGTCCTTGAGGTCGCGGCGGCCCTGCATCAGACCGGAGATCCGGGCCAGGTTGCCCTTGAGCCAGTCCTGTTCCTCGTTGGCGAGGGTGGTCTCGCGCAGCGTGGAGATCATGGTGTTGACGTTGTCCTGGAGCTCCAGGATCTCGCCGGCCGCGTCCACATCGATACGGACGTTGTGATCGCCCAGGGTCACCGCCGCGGCGACGGCGGCGATCGCCCGGACCTGGCGGGTCAGGTTGCCCGCCATCTCGTTCACCGACTCGGTCAGGTCCTTCCAGGTGCCGGCCACGCCGCGCACCTGCGCCTGACCGCCCAGCTGGCCCTCCGTACCCACCTCTCGGGCCACCCGCGTGACCTGCTCCGCGAACGACGACAGCTGGTCGACCATGGTGTTGATGGTGGTCTTCAGCGCCAGGATCTCACCCCGCGCGTCCACGTCGATCTTCTTGGTCAGATCGCCCTTGGCGACGGCGGTGGTGACCATGGCGATGTTGCGGACCTGGCCGGTGAGGTTGTTGGCCATCGAGTTCACGGACTCGGTCAGGTCCTTCCACGTACCGGCGACACCGGGGACGCGGGCCTGGCCGCCCAGGATGCCGTCGGTGCCCACCTCACGGGCCACCCGGGTGACCTCGTCGGCGAACGACGACAGCGTGGTGACCATCGTGTTGACCGTGTCGGCCAGCTGCGCGACCTCGCCGCGCGCCTCGACCGTGACCTTCTTCGTCAGATCTCCGTTGGCCACCGCCGCCGAGACCTGGGAGATGTTGCGCACCTGGATGGTCAGGTTGTTGGCCATCAGGTTGACGTTGTCGCTGAGGTCCTTCCAGATACCGGTCACGCCCGGAACCCGTGCCTGGCCGCCCAGCTGGCCTTCCGTACCCACCTCACGGGCGACCCGGGTGACCTGCTCCGCGAACAGCGACAGCTGGTCGACCATGGTGTTCACGGTCGTGACGAGTTCGAGGATCTCGCCCTTCGCGTCGACGGTGATCTTCTTGGACAGATCACCGCGGGCGACCGCCGTCGTCACCTCGCCGATGTTGCGCACCTGCGAGGTCAGGTTGTTCGCCATGAAGTTGACGGACTGGGTCAGGTCCTTCCACGTCCCGCTGACGCCCTGCACCTCGGCCTGGCCGCCCAGGATGCCCTCGGTACCCACCTCGCGGGCCACCCGCGTGACCTGCTCGGCGAAGGAGGACAGCTGGTCGACCATCGTGTTGAGGGTGTTCTTCAGCTCCAGGATCTCGCCCCGGGCGTCCACATCGATCTTCTGCGAGAGGTCACCGCGCGCCACCGCGGTCGCGACCTGCGCGATGTTGCGGACCTGGGCCGTCAGGTTGCCGGCCATGCCGTTCACCGAATCGGTCAGATCCCGCCAGACACCCGCGACGCCCGGCACCTGCGCCTGACCGCCCAGCCGCCCGTCCGTACCGACCTCCCGGGCGACCCGGGTGACCTGCTCGGCGAACGCGGAGAGCTGGTCGACCATCGTGTTGATGGTGCTCTTCAGCTCCAGGATCTCGCCGCGCGCATCGACGTCGATCTTCTGCGACAGATCGCCGCGCGCCACCGCCGTCGTCACCTGCGCGATCTGCCGCACCTGCGAGGTCAGGTTCCCCGCCATGAAGTTGACGGAGTCGGTCAGTTCCTTCCACGTACCGCTGACGCCGTCCACCCGGGCCTGACCGCCCAGCCGGCCCTCGGTGCCCACGTCCCTGGCCATCCGCGTGACCTGGTCGGCGAACGAGGACAGCTGATCCACCATGGTGTTCACGGTGTTCTTCAGCTGGAGCATCTCACCGGAGACGTCCACGGTGACCTTCTGCGACAGATCACCGTTGGCGACCGCCGTCGTCACCTGCGCGATATTGCGCACCTGACCGGTCAGGTTGCGGAAGGCGGTGTTCACGGAGTCCGTGAGGTCCTTCCACGTACCGGCCGCACCCGGCACCGCCGCCTGGCCGCCCAGCTCACCCTCGACGCCGATCTCCCGCGCCACCCGGGTGACTTCGGAACCGAACGCCGAGAGCTGATCCACCATCGTGTTGACGGTGTTCTTCAACTCCAGCATTTCACCGGCCACATCGACGGTGACCTTCTGCGACAGATCACCGTTGGCGACCGCCGTCGTCACCTGCGCGATGTCCCGCACCTGACCGGTCAGATTGCGGAAGGCGTTGTTCACCGAGTCGGTGAGGTCCTTCCACGTCCCCGCCGCGCCCGGCACCTGCGCCTGGCCACCGAGCTGCCCCTCGGCCCCGACCTCGTTCGCCACCCGCGTCACTTCGTCGGCGAAGGTCCGCAGCGTCTCGGTCATCGTGTTGATGGTGTCGGCGAGCTGCGCGACCTCGCCGCGTGCGCTGACCGTCACCTTCTGCGACAGATCGCCGCTCGCCACGGCGGTGGTGACCTGGGCGATCCCGCGCACCTGGGCCGTCAGGTTGCCGGCCATGAGGTTGACCGAATCCGTCAGGTCCTTCCACACCCCGGCCACACCGGGCACCTGCGCCTGGCCGCCTAGCTCGCCCTCCGTACCGACCTCGCGGGCGACCCGGGTCACCTCGGAGGCGAACGAGGAGAGCTGGTCCACCATGGTGTTCACGGTGTTCTTCAGCTCGAGCATCTCGCCGGCGACATGCACCGTCACCTTGCGCGACAGATCACCCTTGGCGACCGCGGTGGTCACCAGCGCAATGTCACGCACCTGCGCGGTGAGCCGGGAGGCCATCGTGTTGACGGATTCCGTCAGGTCCTTCCACGAACCCGACATTCCACGCACCCGCGCCTGCCCGCCGAGCTTGCCCTCCGTACCGACCTCGCTGGCCACCCTGGTGACCTCGTCGGTGAACGCGGACAGCTGGTCGACCAGCCCGTTGACGGTCCGCCCGACCTTCAGGAACTCCCCGCGCAGCGGATGCTCCGACGAGCTGTCCGAGCTGCGCGAGCGCAGATCCATCCGCTGTTCCAGATCACCCTCGGACACCGCCGAGAGCACCCGTCCCACCTCGGAGACCGGCCGTACTAGATCGTCCACCAGGGCGTTGGAGGCATCGATGGCCGCCGCCCAGGACCCCTCGGCCGCGCCGACCTCCAGCCTTTCGGTGAGCTTTCCCTCCCGCCCGACCACTCTGCGTACCCGGGCCAGCTCACCGGTCAGATGCAGATTGCGGTCCGCGACCTCGTTGAAGACCGCGGCGATTTCCGACATAACGCCTTCGCCGGAAACCGTCAGCCGCTTGCGGAAATTCCCGTCCCGCATGGCGACAAGAGCGACCAACAGCCGGTTCAGGGCAGCCGCATCCACCTCGGTCGTCCCGTTGTTCCGGGATCGTCCGCCTTTCGCACGAGCGCTTGCACCGCGCGTCGCTGCGCCAGACTCCACCGTGTCCCTCCCGCAGGGTCGACCGTTTTCTCCGGGCTTTCTCTTGGTACGTGCCCAGTGTTTCACCCCGCCGCACCGAGGCGACAAGGAGTCGAAACGTAACCACATCGATGGAGATTCGTTGAAGCTCATGGGCAGGTCTCATCCTCACACCACCGCTGGACCGTCTCCGGACCCCTCCGGCATCCGCACCGGAAGCCGCCACGAAGGCGCGCGGCCACGGCAATACGGCCCCGCGGCAATACCGGCCGTGACTCCGCGGCCGCCCCATTCCACGCGAGGATTCCTCATGAGGGATGAAGCACTGACCGCCGGAGTGCATCTGCTCCCAAAAAGCACGCCTTCGTTCCCAGCACCCGACCGGACCGTCTAGCCTGGCTTGCGCATCGACACCACGAGAAACGGGCACAGGACTCGGGGGAGCGACGAAGAACCAATGGGGAGTGCTGTGATCACCGCGCGGGCCGCCGCCACCTTCGAGCCGGTCGGGCGCTCGGTCGCCACTGCCCGTGCGTTCGTCAGGGACACCCTCCAGGGCTGGGGCTGCATCGACATCGTCGACGACGCCGTCGTGCTGACCAGCGAACTGGTCACCAACGCCGTGGTGCACGCCGGCACCGCCGCCGATGTGCTGTGCCTGCGCACCGACGGCGACGTCCGCATCTCCGTCGCCGACCGCTACCCCGAACGCGAGATTCCGCTCCAGCACGCCGGCCAGGCCATGGTGCACCCCGACCGCGAGGGCGGCCGCGGCCTGCTGCTGTGCGGCGCGCTGGCCTCCCGCTGGGGCGTGGAGTACACCGCGGCACAAAAACACGTCTGGTTCCAGCTGGAGCTGCCCGAGCGCCCGGCCGGCACCCGCTCCGCCGGCCCCGCCCTCCCGGTGGACGCCCTCCCCGCCACCGACACCCGCGTCCGCGTCGCCGTCGTCCAGATCGACCGCGCCGGCTGCATCAGCTTCTGGAACGACGACGCCCAGGATCTCTTCGGCTACGACCAGAAGAAGGTCATCGGCAAGCCCATGACCGACTTCGCCGCCTGGCCGCACACCCCCGGCACCGGCACCGGCATCGCCGAGGCACTGGAGCTGTCCCGCTGGGAGGGCTCCTACGGCATCAGAGGCGCCGACGGCCGCGTCCTGCCCGTATACGCCTCCCACCTGCGGGTCCGCGACGCCGACGGCGAAGCCTCCACCGTCTGCCTCCTGGTGCGCGACCACGAGCGCGCCATCCTCCAGAGCCCCCAGCGCACCCCCGCCCCGGACGCCGCCACACAGACCGCCCAGTCGGCGGTGCACCCCTCCGACCCGTTCGAGGTCTTCATCGGCTCCCCGGCCCCCGACGACCTCGACGGACTCCTCCAGCGCACGGTCGAACGCGCCCGCGACATGCTCGACGGCGACGCCGCCTACCTCCTGCTGGCCACCGACGACGAGACCGAACTGGAGGTCCGCGCCTCCACGGGCCTGCCCTCCGCCCGCCAGCGGTTCGCCCGCGTCCCCGTCGAGGCCGGATCCGGACGCTACGGCTCCGCCCGGATGCCCGCCGTCCACGAGGACCTCACCGCCGTCCCCGGCGCCGTCCCCCTGCTCAGCGGAACGGGCATGCGCTCCGTCGTCACCGTCCCCCTCAAGGTCGAGGGCCGGCTGACCGGCTCCCTCGGCGTCGCCGCGGAAGGCCCCGGCCGCTATACGAACGAAGAGGCCCTCCGCCTCCAGTTCGCCGCCGACCGCATCGCCCTCGCCGTCGAGCGCGCCCGGCTGACCGAGCTGGAGAAGCTGCGCCGCGGCTCCCTCTCCTTCCTCGTCGAGGCATCCGACCTCCTGGCCGGCACCCTCGACCGCGACCAGACGCTGGCCCTGATGGCCCAGATGACGGTCCCGACGCTCGCCACCTGGTGCGCCGTCTACACCGTCGCCGACCAGGCATCCGAGCCCGAGCTCTCCTACGTCCTGCACGAGGACGAGGACCGCATCGACGGCCTCAAGACGCTCCTGCTGAAGGTCGACCCGCCCGAGCCGGTGCCCACCCCCGGCGCCCGCGTATGGACCGCCCCCGGTGACGCCGCCCACGACGCCGCGCTGCGCACCTCCATGCGCAGCCTCGGCCTGGGCCACGCCGCCCGCCCCTCCACGGGCCCCGGCGCCACCCTGGCCACCGCCTCCGCCGTCGGCGGCGAGACCGTCGTCCTCCCCCTCGTCGCCCGTAACCGCGTCATCGGCATGCTCACCCTCGGCAAACCCGCCGAGGAACACTTCCGCCAGGAAATCCTCGAACTGGCCGAGGACCTCTCCCGACGCGCCGCCCTCGCCCTGGACAACGCCCGCCTCTACTCCGAGCGCACGGCCATCAGCCAGTCCCTCCAGCGCAGCCTGCTCCCCCCGGAGCCGCTGCCCGACATCCCCGGCGTCGAGGTCGAGGTCATCTACCGCGCGGCCGGCGAGGGCAACGAGGTCGGCGGCGACTTCTACGACCTCTTCCCCATCCGCGACGGCGCCTACGGCTTCGCCATCGGCGACGTCTGCGGTACGGGCCCCGAGGCCGCCGCGGTCACGGGCCTGGCCCGCCACGCCCTGCGCCTGCTGGCCCGCGAGGGCTTCGGCGGCCCCGCCGTCCTGGAGCGACTGAACGCCGCCATCCTCGACGAGGGCGCCCGCAGCCGTTTCCTGACGCTCCTTTACGGCGAGCTGTGGCCGCAGCCCGACGGAAGCGCCCTGCTCAAGGTCGTCTGCGCCGGCCATCCCCTCCCGCTCCGCCTGCGCCAGGACGGCACCACCGAACCGGCCGCCGAACCCCAGCCCCTCCTCGGCGTCATGGACGACCTCGAACTGTACGAACAGACCGTCACCCTCGACCCCGGCGACGTCCTGCTGTGCGTCACCGACGGTGTCACCGAACGCCGCGAGGGTACCCGCATGCTCGGCGACGACGGCCTCAACGATGTCCTGACGACCTGTACGGGCCTGACCGCCGGCGCCGTCGCCGCCCGCGTCCTGCGCGCCGTCGAACGCTTCGCCGCCGAACCGGCCTCCGACGACATGGCCATCCTCGCCATGCGCGTCCCCGAAATCCCCGCGGGCTGACGCGAGTTACGCATACGCACGAAAAAGGCCCCCGCCGAATGGCGGGGGCCTTTCTCTTACCAGAGCCCCAATACGGAATCGAACCGTAGACCTTCTCCTTACCATGGAGACGCTCTGCCGACTGAGCTATTGGGGCGCAGCGACAGAAAGAATACTACCCGATCTCCGCAGCGCTCCGAACCGTCCAAGCCCCTCGGTCACCCGGCTGCCGCCACGGCTAGAAGGCCGGCTCGAGCAGTCCCCCCAGCGCATTACAGGCATGCACCATCTTCTGCACGTCCCGTCGCTGCATATCCACCCGCAAGGGCAGCGCCAATGTCTCGTCAACCGCCCGCTCCGTCTGCGGCAAAAACACATCCCGCCGCAATCCGGGCATCCGATACACCGGCGCCTGCACGGGAACGGTGCACGCAACTCCCTTGCCCCGCAACGCCCTCGCAAAGGCGTCCCGGTCCGGCCGACCATTCCCCGGGACCCGCACCACATATTGCTCATAGGTGTGTCCGGCCGCCGGCACCGGCGTCCCGACACCATTGAGCCGACCGTCCAGATACGTCGCCAGCTCCCGCCGCCGCTCCACACCCTCCGGCCGCGCCCCGGGCTCGTCCTCGACCAGGACCAACAGCCCGTGGCGCTGCCCGATTTCACGAATCCATCCCGCATCGGCCTGCCGCCCGAAGCGGTGTATCGCCACCACCGCGGCCGTCCGGCCGGTCACCACATCGGCCACCGCGGCCGGATCGAGGCAGTAACTCTCGGCATCCACATCGGCGTACACCGGCACGGCGCCCAGCTGCGCCACGGCATGCGCCACTTCGGCGTTGCCGTAGGCAGGCACCACGACCTCATCACCAGCACGTACACCGGCGGACCTGAGCATTCCAGCTGTCCCCATGAGGCGGATCCTGGCGACGCGAGGTGAACGACACGTTACGTCTCCCACCTGATAATCAGAACAAAAAAGCTCCGGCTCCTGAACCAGAGGTCCAGGAGCCGGAGCTGAAGAATTGTTCGGCGGCGTCCTACTCTCC
>NZ_JRKI01000057.1 GCF_000935125.1 Streptomyces natalensis ATCC 27448
CCTTCTCAGCGCAGTTGCTCGGCCAGTCCGACGATGATGCCCTCCGGGCCGCGGAGGTAGCAGAGCAGATAGCTGTCCTCGAACCGGGCGATCTCGCCGACGAGTTCGGCGCCGTGAGGGCGCAGGCGGGCAACGGTGTCCTCGATGTCGTCGACGGCGAACATGACGCGGTGCGTGCCCAGAATGTTGTGCGGCCGGTTGCGCGGCCCGGCGCTGATCACCGCGGGGCTGCGGTACTTCGCCAGCTCGAGCCGGCTGTGACCGTCCGGGGTCCGGACCATCGCGATGTCACAGCGGACGCCGTCGAGTCCGGTGCACTGGTCGGCGAAGAGGCCCTCGACCTCCGCCCTGCCCTCCAGCTCCATACCGAGTTCCACGAAGAACGCGATGGCGGCATCCATGTCCTCGACGACGATGCCGACGTTGTCCATCCGCTGAATCGCCATGCTGGCTTCTCCTTCTTCCTCGTGCGGCCGGCGGTGGCCGCTGATGTCCCCGGGACGGAGCCGGTGGCACGTTCTCGACATCCGCAGACCGCCGAACTCCGATAAATCTGGATCGCGCCTCAGCATCGCTACAGCAGACCCGCGGGCCAGGCGCCACCGCTGGGGGCTTCTTCCCGCCGCCCGTCGTTCGACG
>NZ_JRKI01000058.1 GCF_000935125.1 Streptomyces natalensis ATCC 27448
GCCACCGCGCTGCTGTGTCGGATGTGGGGCAGCTGGCCCACTTGGTGTACCGGAGTGCGCACCCAGCCATTCGCCGCCCACGCATGGGTAGAGGCTGAAGGGCAACCCGTCGACGAGCCGCTTCCGGCAGACCACTACCGGACCATCATGGCTGTCGGCCCCCACGTACCGCCGACCACGACGTGAGCGACGTCGTATCAGAAAGCATGCTCACGCTTCGTATGCTGGCCCGGTTGACCCGCGGCCACCACAAGGTCCTCGCCCTGTGCACTGTGCTGACGCTCTGCACTCTGGGTCTCGGCTTGTCCCAGCCGCTGTTGGTGAGCCATATCGTCGATACGGCCGGGCGCCACGGTCCACCTCCGTGGCCCGCCGTCGGGGCCCTGACCGCCCTCATCACGGCCCAGGCACTTCTACAGACCGCCAGCGGCTACGTGCTGGGACGAACCGGTGAGGACATCGTCCTGCAGCTTCGGACCACTCTCATCGGCCACCTTCTGCGGCTGCCGGCCCGCGACTACCAACACCACCGCCTGGGTGATCTGCTCTCCCGCGC
>NZ_JRKI01000059.1 GCF_000935125.1 Streptomyces natalensis ATCC 27448
GATGGCAGCGTCAAGTCCTGGATGACGGACAGCATGAAGACGAGCGTTGAGGTCGGCAAGTCCATGGTCGCCTGGGACCAGTGGGACAAGAACTCGGGCCGGGCAGCGGGAGCATCGTTCTTCAACATCGGGACCCTGATCGCCACCCGTGGCGGCAGCGGCGCCGTCAAGACGGGCGCCGAAGCGGCCGGGGCGGGCGCCAAGATCGCCAACGCGGCCGCCCGGGTCGGCAGAGTCACCCACTACATGGACCCGACCACCCACATCGTCAACGCCGTCGGCGCCGCCGCCAAGCTCACCAAACTCGATGCGGCGATCGGCAGCGCCTTCAAGGCCGTCAAAACCAGCACGGCCCTCGACCACCTGCGCGAGACCTTCACCGTCACCGCCAAAACCAGCCCCTCAGGCGCGGTACACCTGCCCAGCGGCCAGCCCGTGCACCTGGACGGCCCCCTCCCGGACCTGCCCCCCGGCAAAACCGCCATCCACCTCGCCGACGGCGCCGGCAAGGTCCCGCCGGGCTCGATGATGTACGACC
>NZ_JRKI01000060.1 GCF_000935125.1 Streptomyces natalensis ATCC 27448
ACCGAAGGGAAGCGCCCGGAGATCCTGGTGAAACAGGAACAAAGGAAGCGTCCGTTCCTTGAGAACTCAACAGCGTGCCAAAAGTCAACGCCAGATATGTTGATACCCCGTCGACCGGAAACATCCGGGAGATGAGGTTCCTTTGAAAGTCCTGCCGACACGATGTGCCGGTAGGCAATACACAGCGAGGACGCTGTGAACGACCGGGCTTATTCCGCCTGGTTGTTCCGCTCAACGCGAGTGTCACCCGATTACGGGTAAACATTCACGGAGAGTTTGATCCTGGCTCAGGACGAACGCTGGCGGCGTGCTTAACACATGCAAGTCGAACGATGAACCTCCTTCGGGAGGGGATTAGTGGCGAACGGGTGAGTAACACGTGGGCAATCTGCCCTTCACTCTGGGACAAGCCCTGGAAACGGGGTCTAATACCGGATACGACACGGGATCGCATGATCTCCGTGTGGAAAGCTCCGGCGGTGAAGGATGAGCCCGCGGCCTATCAGCTTGTTGGTGGGG
>NZ_JRKI01000061.1 GCF_000935125.1 Streptomyces natalensis ATCC 27448
GGTTGGCCTTCCAGGCTTTCGCCTTTTCGACCTTTCCGACTTTAGCAGATCCGCGCCTTGCCGTTTCCCTTTCGGATTACGGTTCGGCGGAATTGATTTCCCGTCGGAGGGGGGTGCCTTTCGGCGATCCGACTTTAACAGAATGTTGTGGGTCGGAATTCCGCCACCGTCCGGAGAGGCGTTCCGCGCATGCAAGCGCGGGGTGCTTCCCGTTTGGGCGGAGCCGTAAACCTACTGGAGCGGGGTGCCCGGATGCAAATCCGGGCACCCCGCTCCTACTTGAGGGCGTTCGTACGACTTCGTACGGGCGTGAGCGTCAGACCTCGACGACCACGGGGAGGATCATCGGGCGGCGGCGGTAGTTGTCCGACACCCACTTGCCGACCGAGCGGCGGATCAGCTGCTGGAGCTGGTGGGGCTCCGTGATGCCGTCCTGGGCCGACTTGGCGAGGGCTTCTTCGATCTTGGGGACGACGGCGGAGAAGGTCGCGTCGTCGATGCCGGAGCCACGGGCGTGGATGTTGGGGCCGCCGACGGTCTTGCCGGTGGTGCTGTCCACGACCACGAAGACCGAGATGATGCCTTCGTCGCCGAGGATGCGGCGGTCCTTGAGGTGGGTTTCCGTCACATCGCCGACCGAGAGGCCGTCGACGTAGACATAGCCCGCCTGGACCTTGCCGGTGATCTTGGCGACGCCGTCGACGAGGTCGACCACGACGCCGTCCTCGGCGATGACGATGCGGTCCTTCGGTACGCCGGTCAGGGCGCCCAGTTCGGCGTTGGCCCGCAGATGGCGCCATTCGCCGTGCACCGGCATCAGGTTCTTCGGCTTGCAGATGTTGTAGAAGTACAGCAGCTCGCCGGCCGAGGCGTGGCCCGAGACGTGCACCTTGGCGTTGCCCTTGTGGACGACGTTGGCGCCCCAGCGGGTCAGGCCGTTGATGACGCGGTAGACCGCGTTCTCGTTCCCCGGGATGAGGGACGAGGCCAGGATGACGGTGTCGCCCTGGACGATGCGGATCTGGTGGTCGCGGTTGGCCATACGGGAGAGCGCGGCCATCGGCTCGCCCTGGGAGCCGGTGCAGACGAGGACGATCTCGTCGTCCGGGAGGTCGTCGAGGGTCTTGACGTCGACGACCAGGCCGGCCGGGACATTGAGATAGCCCAGCTCGCGGGCGATGCCCATGTTGCGGACCATCGAGCGGCCGACGAAGGCGACGCGTCGCCCGTACTCGTGGGCCGCATCGAGGATCTGCTGGATGCGGTGCACATGGCTGGCGAAGCTGGCGACGATGATGCGCTTCTGGGCACTGGCGAAGACGCCGCGCAGCACGTTGGAGATATCGCGCTCGGGCGGGACGAAGCCCGGCACCTCGGCGTTGGTCGAGTCGGACAGGAGAAGGTCGATGCCCTCCTCGCCGAGCCTGGCGAACGCCGGGAGGTCGGTCAGGCGGCGGTCCAGCGGGAGCTGGTCCATCTTGAAGTCGCCGGTGTGCACGACCATGCCCGCGGGGGTGCGGATCGCGACCGCGAGGGCGTCCGGGATGGAGTGGTTGACCGCGACGAACTCGCAGTCGAAGGGGCCCAGCCGCTCGCGGTCGCCCTCGGCGACCTCCAGCGTGTAGGGGCGGATGCGGTGCTCCTGGAGCTTGGCCTCGATCAGGGCGAGGGTCAGCTTGGAGCCGATCAGCGGGATGTCCGGCTTCTCGCGCAGGAGGTAGGGGACGCCGCCGATGTGGTCCTCATGGCCGTGCGTGAGCACGATGCCGTCGATGTCGTCGAGGCGGTCCCGGATGGACGTGAAGTCCGGCAGGATCAGGTCGATTCCGGGCTGCTCCTCCTCCGGGAAGAGCACTCCGCAGTCGACGATCAGCAGTCGGCCGCCGTACTCGAAGACCGTCATGTTGCGGCCGATCTCCCCCAGGCCGCCGAGGGGGGTGACGCGCAGGCCGCCCTTGGGAAGCTTCGGCGGAGCGCCGAGCTCGGGATGCGGATGACTCAAAAGACTCTCCTCACCACACGCGCCACGCTGCCGTCGAGGCACGTGGCGCGCATGACATTCGTGCACTTGCTGTGTGGCGGTTGTTGGTCCGTATTCAGTTGTGAAGTCTGTGACTAGAGCTGTACGCCGCCGGCCGCGAGGTCGCGCTTGAGCTGCTCGGTCTCCTCGGGGGAGAGCTCGACGAGCGGCAGGCGCAGCGGTCCGCCGGGCAGGCCCTGGAGGCCGAGGGCGGCCTTGGTGGTGATGACGCCCTGCGTGCGGAACATGCCGGTGAAGACCGGCAGCAGCTTCTGGTGGATCTCGGTCGCCTTGGTGACGTCGCCGTTGAGGTGGGCGTCCAGGAGGGCGCGCAGCTCGGGGGTGACGACATGGCCGACGACGGAGACGAAGCCGATGGCGCCGACCGAGAGCAGCGGGAGGTTGAGCATGTCGTCGCCGCTGTACCAGGCGAGGCCGGAGCGGGCGATGGCCCAGCTGGCGCGGCCGAGGTCGCCCTTGGCGTCCTTGTTGGCCACGATCCGGGGGTGCTCGGCGAGCCGGACGATGGTCTCGGTGTTGATCGGGACGCCGCTGCGGCCGGGGATGTCGTAGAGCATGACCGGCAGGTCGGTGGCGTCCGCGATGGCCGTGAAGTGGCGCAGCAGGCCCTCCTGCGGGGGCTTGCTGTAGTACGGGGTCACCGCGAGCAGGCCGTGGGCGCCGGCGTCCTGGGCGGCGCGGGCGAGCTCCAGGCTGTGGTGGGTGTCGTTGGTGCCGGCTCCGGCGACGACGAAGGCGCGGTCTCCGACCGCATCGACCACGGCACGGACCAGCTGGGCTTTCTCGGCGTCACTGGTGGTCGGTGACTCTCCGGTGGTGCCGTTGAGGACGAGGCCGTCATTGCCGGCGTCCACCAGGTGGGCGGCGAGCTGCTGCGCGCCGTCGAGGTCGAGGGCGCCATCCGCCGTGAACGGCGTGACCATGGCGGTCAGCACCCGCCCGAAGGGGGTCTGCGGTGTGGAAGTCGGAGCCATGGGTCCCACGCTACTCGTAGCGCACCGCGGGGTGCGCGTCTGGGGAGCCGGGATGTGGACTCCGGCACTGCCTGCTCGGGGGTTCAAGCAGTGCCGGGTCCGTTTGTTCAGAGTAGATGAACTTCTCAAAATGCCGCAATCCGGACACTTCGCACGTCAGTACTTGCACGGGCGGTGCCCGGCCCGGCGTTCGTCGCCTTACGGAGCGATGCGGCCGTTCGCGTTGAATGCGCCGTAGGTGAGCGGCATGAGCTTGGCCCAGTGGGCCTCCATCTGCTCGCCGACCATCTCGATCTCGCGCTGCGGGAAGGACGGGACCTTGGCCAGTTCGTGCTGGGTGCGCAGGCCCAGGAAGTGCATCAGCGAGCGGGCGTTGCAGGTCGCGTACATCGAGGAGTACAGGCCGACGGGCAGGACGGCGCGGGCCACCTCGCGGGCGACGCCCTCGGCGAGCATCTCCTGGTAGGCCGCGTACGCCTGGCGGTAGCTGTCCTCCATGACGCGGGTGGTCAGCTCGTGCTGCGCCGGGGTGCCCTCGACGAATTCGTACTTGCCGGGACGGCCCTGCTGAACGAGCTTGCGGGACTGCCCGGGGACGTAGAAGACCGGCTCCAGCTGGCGGTAGCGGCCGGATTCCTCGTTGTACGACCAGCCGACGCGGTGCCGCATGAACTCGCGGAAGACGAAGATCGGCGCGCTGATGAAGAAGGTCATGGAGTTGTGCTCGAAGGGGCTGCCGTGGCGGTCCCGCATGAGGAAGTTGATCAGACCCTTGGAGCGCTCGGGGTCCTTCTGAAGCTCCTCCAGGGACTGCTCGCCGGCGGTGGAGACGCGGGCCGCCCAGAGCACGTCGCTGTCCGAGGCGCTGTGCTTGACCAGCTCGACCGTCACCTCGCTGCGGAAGCTGGGGGCGGCATCGGCTGCGCTCTGCGTGCCTGGGGTGCTCTCGTCGGGGGTGTGGGACACCGGCGGTTCCTTCCGTTCGATCCTCGTCCGGCGCCCAGCCTACGGGCCACCACTGACAGCCGGGGAAAGGTCCGGAAATGGCCCCTGATGCCGTGTTAGCCGCAAAACGGGCCCCCCGGTGAGCGAGGAGCGGGGCGGGGGTTGATATTTTTCACAGAAGTCACTGAAAACGGGCACCAAAGGGGCGACGACGACGTCTAACCCTGTGACAGTGCCCACTTCGAGGTTCCTAGGAGAGCCCGCTCATGTTCCGCCGGCGAGAGCCCGTCCCGTTCGCCTTCGTAGCCGAGGCAGACCGGTTCCGCAGCAATGTCACTCCCCCGCCGCGCCAGCGCGCCTCCCGTACGCAGCTGCTGGGCCATTCCCTGATCACCCTCACCGTGGTGGGCGGCCTGGCAGGCGCCCTGCTGTTCGGCCTTCCGTCGCTACAGCAGGACGGCTCGGGGCCGAGCCGGGTGCATCAGTCGGAGGCGGCACACCGCTGAGTGGTCCGGGCGGAGCGCAAGAGCGAGTGGTTCCGCTCCGCCCGGCCCGCTAGCCTCACCGGTCACAGCTTTCCGTATGCGTGCCATTGTGAGGTTCCGCCGTGCCCCTCCCCTTCCTGACGGCCGACCGTGACCTCGATGGCCACGGCAGCCCGGAGGATCCGGCCGCACCCGTGCACACCGGGCCCGGCCATTGGCGCCGTCCCTACCGCCCCGGACCGTGGCGGGTGGGGACGGCGGCCGTGTTTTTCCTGCTCGCCTCGTTCGTCCTGCTCTCGGCCATGATCATCGGTCTGGCCGGTTCGCTCACCGGGGCCGCGGTCTGCGGGGCGGTGGCGGCGCTGCTGATCGTCTTGGCCCTGCGGATGCTGCGTGTGGGGGTGTGGGTGAGCGCCCATGGGCTGCGGCAGGTGGCGCTGCTGCGGACGACGACCGCCCCCTGGAGCGCGGTCGCCGCGATCCGTACCGTGCAGCAGCCGGTGCGCTGGCTGGGCCTGCCGCGTACGGTGCAGGGCCAGGCCGTGATCGCCCACCGCGCGCCCGAGACGGCGCCGCGGATCCTGATCACGGACCACGACGGCGATTTCCAGTCACGCCCCGAGGCGTTCGAACGGGCGGCGGATGTGCTGGAGGCCTGGGCGGCGGAGTACCGGGGTGGGGGAAACCTTTAAGGTTCCTGCTCCGCCCCGTCCGACGTCAGGCCCGTACCGGCTTCCCCTCGCGCAAGGCGATGGCGCGCTGCATCGCCTTGC
Source organism: Streptomyces natalensis ATCC 27448 (assembly GCF_000935125.1). GTDB lineage: Bacteria > Actinomycetota > Actinomycetes > Streptomycetales > Streptomycetaceae > Streptomyces > Streptomyces natalensis. The sequence goes on from NZ_JRKI01000061.1 coordinate 5,219, forward strand.
GGGCGCGCGGGGTGTCGCGGGCGTCGTGGTAGGCGATGGCCAGGCGGAACCAGGTGCGCCAGTCGGTGGGGGACTGTTCGGTTTCGGCGCGGCGTTTGGCGAAGACCTCGTCGGCGGAGTCGCGGTCGATGCGGCCGCCGGGGGTGCGGCGGAGCTCGTCGACGGGGAGTCCGCCCTCGGCCTCCAGTTCGCGGGCCAGGAGGCCGGCCTTGCGGGCGAACTGGGTGGTGTGCCAGAGGAACCACACGCCGATGAGCGGCAGGATCAGGACGGCGACGCCGAACGTGACCGTGACCGCGGTGCCCTGCTCGATGAGCAGGACGCCGCGGCTGCCGACCAGGCCGAAATAGACGACCAGGACGGCCGCCAGGACGAAGTAGGTGATCTTTGCGCGCACGGTGGGTTCGTCCGTCAGCCGAGGTCGAGGAAGTTTTCCAGGCCCATGGTCAGGCCCGGGGTGGTCACGACGCGGCGTACGCCGAGCAGGATGCCCGGCATGAAGCTGCTGTGGTGGAGGGAGTCGTGGCGGATGGTGAGGGTCTCGCCCTCGCCGCCGAGGAGGACCTCCTGGTGAGCGAGGAGGCCGCGCAGCCGTACGGAGTGGACCGGGATGCCGTCGACGTCCGCGCCGCGGGCGCCGTCCAGGGCCGTGGTGGTGGCGTCCGGCTGCGGGGCGCTGCCGGCCTCCTTACGGGCGGCGGCGATCAGCTGGGCCGTACGGGCGGCCGTGCCGGAGGGGGCGTCCGCCTTGTTGGGGTGGTGCAGCTCGATGACCTCGACGGACTCGAAGAAACGGGCCGCCTGCTGGGCGAACTGCATGGTGAGCACCGCGCCGATGGAGAAGTTCGGGGCGATGAGCACACCGACCTCTGGCGAGGCGGCGAGCGAGGTGTGCAGCTGCGCGAGGCGGTCGTCGGTCCAGCCGGTGGTGCCGACCACGGCGTGGATGCCGTGCCTGACGCAGAAGTCGAGGTTGCCCATCACGGCGCCCGGGTTGGTCAGCTCGACGACCACCTGGGCCTCGGCCTCCACCAACGTCTCCAGCTTGTCGCCCCGGCCCAGGGCGGCGACCAGCTCCAGGTCCTCGGCGGCCTCGACGGCCCGTACGGCCTCCGAGCCGATGCGGCCCTTGGCGCCGAGTACGGCCACGCGCAGCTTGCTCATAACGGTGTCCAGCTCTCTCTTCGTGGTACGGGGGCGTACGGCCCCGGCTAGGCGACGGCGTCGTCCAACCGGGCCGCCTGCCGGTCGTTCAGCGGGCCGATGACGGACAGCGAGGGGCGGGCGCCCAGGATCTCGGCGGCCACCTCGCGGACCTCGTCGGGGGTGACGGCCGCTATCCGGGCGAGCATCTCGTCGACCGACATCTGCTCCCCCCAGCACAGCTCGCTCTTGCCGAGGCGGTGCATCAGCGCGCCGGTGTCCTCCAGGCCCAGCACGGTGGAGCCGCGGAGCTGGCCGATCGCGCGGTGGATCTCGTCGTCGGTCAGGCCCTGGGCGGCCGCCTGGGCGAGTTCGTCGCGGCAGATCGCCAGGACGTCGTGCACCTGGTTGGGGCGGCAGCCCGCGTAGACGCCGAACAGTCCGCAGTCGGCGAAGCCCGAGGTGTAGGAGTACACGCTGTAGGCCAGGCCGCGCTTCTCGCGGACCTCCTGGAAGAGGCGGGAGGACATGCCGCCGCCGAGGGCCGTGTTGAGTACGCCCATGGCCCAGCGGCGGTCGTCGGTGCGGGACATCCCGGGCACACCGAGGATGACATGTGCCTGCTCGGTCTTGCGGCCGAGGTGCTCGACGCGGCCGGCGGTGCGGATCGCGCGGTTGCCGGAGCGCGGGCCGATCGGGGCGGCGTCCGTACCGCTGAGGGCCCCGGCCCGGTCGAAGGCGCGGCGGACGAGGCGGACGACCTTGGCGTGGTCGATGTTGCCCGCGGCGGTGACGACGAGGTGGGTGGGGTCGTAGTGCTTCTTGTAGAAGCGGCGGATGCGCGGGGCGGTCAGGGCGTTGATGGTGTCGACGGTGCCCAGGACCGGGCGGCCGAGGGGGGTGTCGCCGAGCATGGTGTGCGCGAACAGGTCGTGCACGCAGTCGCCCGGGTCGTCCTCGGTCATCGCGATCTCTTCGAGGATGACGCCGCGTTCGGCGTCCACGTCCTCGGCGTCTATCAGCGAACCGGTGAGCATGTCGCAGACGACGTCGATGGCGAGGGGCAGGTCGGTGTCGAGCACGCGTGCGTAGTAGCACGTGTACTCCTTGGCCGTGAAGGCGTTCATCTCGCCGCCGACGGCGTCGATGGCGGCGGAGATGTCGAGCGCGCTGCGCTGTTCGGTGCCCTTGAAGAGCAGGTGCTCCAGGTAGTGCGTGGCGCCGTTGAGCGACGGGGTCTCGTCGCGGGAGCCGACGTGTGCCCAGATGCCGAAGGTGACGGAGCGGACCGTGGGCAGCGTCTCGGTGACCACGCGCAGGCCGCCGGGAAGGGTGGTCCGGCGGACCGTGCCGGCGCCGTTGGTGCCCTTGAGAAGCGTTTGGGTACGGGCGACGGCCCGCCCCTCCGAAGAGGGGCGGGCCGTCGTCCTGTGCGTACGGGACGTCACTTGTCGGCGTCGTCCTTCTTCTCGGCGTCGCCGTCCTCGCCCTCGATCACGGGGATCAGGGAGAGCTTGCCGCGCTGGTCGATCTCGGCGATCTCGACCTGGACCTTGGCGCCCACGCCGAGCACGTCCTCGACGTTCTCGACGCGCTTGCCGCCGGCCAGCTTGCGGATCTGCGAGATGTGCAGCAGGCCGTCCTTGCCCGGGAGCAGCGAGACGAACGCACCGAAGGTGGTGGTCTTGACGACCGTGCCCAGGTAGCGCTCGCCGACCTCCGGCATGGTCGGGTTGGCGATGCCGTTGATCGTGGCGCGGGCGGCCTCGGCGGCCGGGCCGTCGGCGGCACCGATGTAGATGGTGCCGTCGTCCTCGATCGTGATGTCGGCGCCGGTGTCCTCCTGGATCTGGTTGATCATCTTGCCCTTGGGGCCGATGACCTCGCCGATCTTGTCCACGGGGATCTTGACGGTGATGATCCGCGGGGCGTTGGGGGACATCTCGTCCGGGACGTCGATGGCCTCGGTCATGACGTCGAGGATGTGCAGACGCGCGTCGCGGGCCTGCTTGAGGGCGGCGGCCAGCACGGAGGCCGGGATGCCGTCCAGCTTGGTGTCCAGCTGAAGGGCGGTGACGAACTGGCGGGTACCGGCGACCTTGAAGTCCATGTCACCGAAGGCGTCCTCCGCACCGAGGATGTCGGTGAGGGCGACGTAGTGCGTCTGGCCGTCGATCTCCTGGGAGATCAGGCCCATGGCGATACCGGCGACCGGGGCCTTGAGCGGCACACCGGCGTTCAGCAGCGACATGGTGGAGGCGCAGACCGAGCCCATGGACGTCGAGCCGTTGGAGCCCAGCGCCTCGGAGACCTGACGGATCGCGTAGGGGAACTCCTCGCGGGTCGGCAGCACCGGCACGATGGCGCGCTCGGCCAGCGCGCCGTGGCCGATCTCGCGGCGCTTGGGCGAGCCCACGCGGCCGGTCTCACCGACGGAGTACGGCGGGAAGTTGTAGTTGTGCATGTAGCGCTTGCGGGTCACCGGGGAGAGGGTGTCCAGCTGCTGCTCCATGCGGAGCATGTTGAGGGTGGTGACGCCCAGGATCTGGGTCTCGCCACGCTCGAACAGGGCGGAGCCGTGCACCCGCGGGATGGCCTCGACCTCGGCGGCGAGCGTACGGATGTCCGTGACGCCGCGGCCGTCGATGCGCTTCTTCTCCTTGATGACGCGCTCACGGACCAGGGTCTTGGTCAGCGAGCGGTACGCGGCGGAGATCTCCTTCTCGCGGCCCTCGAACTCCGGCAGCAGCTTCTCGGCGGCCAGACCCTTGACGCGGTCCAGCTCGGCCTCGCGCTCCTGCTTGCCGGCGATGGTCAGCGCCTGGGAGAGCTCGTCCTTGACGGCCTTGGTCAGCGCCTCGAGGACGTCGTCCTGGTACTCCAGGAAGACCGGGAACTCGCCGGTCGGCTTGGCGGCCTTGGCGGCGAGGTCGGCCTGCGCCTTGCACAGGACCTTGATGAAGGGCTTCGCGGCTTCCAGACCGGCGGCGACGACCTCCTCGGTCGGGGCCTCGGCGCCGTCCTTGACCAGCTGGATGGTCTTCTCGGTGGCCTCGGCCTCGACCATCATGATCGCGACGTCGCCGTCCGGGAGGACGCGGCCGGCCACGACCATGTCGAAGACGGCGTCCTCCAGCTCGGTGTGGGTCGGGAAGGCGACCCACTGGCCGTTGATCAGGGCGACGCGGGTGCCGCCGATCGGGCCGGAGAAGGGCAGGCCGGCCAGCTGCGTGGAGCAGGAGGCGGCGTTGATGGCGACCACGTCGTAGAGGTGGTCGGGGTTGAGCGCCATGACCGTCTCGACGATCTGGATCTCGTTGCGCAGGCCCTTCTTGAAGGACGGGCGCAGCGGGCGGTCGATCAGACGGCAGGTGAGGATCGCGTCCTCGGAGGGGCGGCCCTCACGACGGAAGAAGGAGCCGGGAATCTTTCCGGCTGCGTACATCCGCTCCTCGACGTCGACGGTCAGCGGGAAGAAATCCAGCTGGTCCTTCGGGTTCTTGGAGGCGGTGGTGGCCGACAGCACCATGGTGTCGTCGTCCAGGTACGCCACGGCGGAGCCGGCGGCCTGCTTGGCCAGGCGGCCCGTCTCGAAGCGGATGGTGCGGGTGCCGAAGGAACCGTTGTCGATCACGGCTTCGGCGTAGTGGGTCTCGTTCTCCACCAGGAATATCTCCTCGTTTGCGTCCGTTGCCCGTGTGGCAGCGGACCTTCTGCGGTGGAGCGCCGTGCGGGCCGGTCTTCGATCGAAGCTCCCGGAGATCTCCGGGGGCCACTACCGAGGACCGGCGGCCAGGAGGCGCTCCCCTGCGTTCGCTTTCGCGATATGGCACCAGACTACAAAGCTTCCGCCCGCCACGGGATGGCGACGGTGTCCGGCGCGTACGGCAAAGGGAGCGGCCCCCGGTGGGAACCGCTCCCTTTACGGCGTCTTACTTGGCGCCCGCCGCACCGCGGCGGATGCCGAGGCGCTCGACCAGCTGGCGGAAGCGGGTGATGTCCTTCTTCGCCAGGTACTGGAGCAGGCGGCGGCGCTGGCCGACCAGCAGCAGCAGACCACGGCGGGAGTGGTGGTCGTGCTTGTGGGTCTTGAGGTGCTCGGTCAGGTCCGAGATGCGGCGGGTGAGCATCGCGACCTGGACCTCGGGGGAGCCGGTGTCACCCTCCTTGGTGGCGAACTCGGTCATGATCTGCTTCTTCGTAGCGGCGTCGAGCGACACGCGGTACTCCTTGGGGTTCCGGTCCTTGAGCGCCCCTGGTTTACGTCACAGGGAATCTTGGATGACTCGAGCGGACCGTCACACAGCGTACCAGCAATGAAACGGCCCCCCGACCGGGTGGTCGGGGGGCCGCAGCCGGGTGACGGCGGAGGCGCTAGTTGCCGGTGAGGCCGCGCACCTTGTTGTAGACGTCCAGGACCGCCAGGCACAGCGGGACCAGGGACAGCAGGACCAGGCCGTCGAAGATGTCGAAGATCCGGCCCCAGAAGGGGGTGACGCCCTTGCGGGGGACGACCAGGCCGACGCCGACGAGGACGGCGGCACCCACCGCGATGCTGCTGGAGAACCAGACGGTGCGGATGTTCAGCGGACCGGAGTCCTGGTACGTCTGGAGCTGGACGAAGATGTCCATCGGCGGGTGCAGGACGATGCCCAGGATCAGCAGGACGATGGTCAGGATGCCGGCGATGGTCAGGCAGGCGACCTGCGCGGTGTAGTCGAAGAGCCGGGCGCGCAGCATGATCGTGATGCCGGCGGTCATCGCCAGCAGCTGGGCCCACATGTTGTCGGAGAAGCCGAGGACGATACCGGCGGAGCCGACGACCAGGGCGGCGCAGCCGGCGACGAGGCCGAGGAGCAGCTCGTGGCCGCGCTTGGCCTGGTTGCCGATCTTGACGAAGTCGACGGACTCGGTGTCGCCGCCGCCCTCGAAGGAGCCCTTGGCGATCTGGTCGGGCGACTTGTAGCCGATGGGCAGCCGGGCGAAGCGGGCGGACAGGCCCGGCAGCCAGGCGACCATGGCGATGGCGACGACGGCGGTGACGGCGGCGACCTCGCTGGGTGCGGCGTCGGTGAGGATCGCGCCGAAGACGGCGAGGGTGCCGATGGCGGAGAGGAAGGCGGCGGCCACGAAGGGGGCGTCACCGCGGGGCAGCAGGACCACCAGGAGGACCGAGGCGATCAGTACGGTCACGCAGCCGACCAGGAGCTGGAGGCGGCCGGGGCCCTCGGTGGGGTCGCACGGGAAGATGCCGGAGCCGGCGATCAGCAGATGCGGCAGGGCGGCCAGGCCCAGCGCGATGGAGGAGCCGTGGTCGTCGTAGACGCGGGCGCGGACGCCGGCCAGCGCGACCAGGACGATGCCGACGACGCCGGCGATGATGCCGGGCAGGCGGTGCATATCGCGGTCGACGGGGTTCGAGAACCACAGCGCGAACGCCATCATGACCAGCAGCAGCACGCCGGCGGTGAGGCCGACGGTGTGCATGAGGTCGTCGCTCCAGCGGCTGCGGTTGCGCTTGACCGCGGAGGCGACGGCGTCGGAGACGTCGTCGAAGACCGGGAGCGGCAGCGATTCGGCGAACGGCTTCAGCAGCAGCAGGTCGCCGTCGAGGATCTGCTGCTGGGCGAGTGACTGTCCGGCATCGAGTACCGTGCCGTCGCGGCGTACGAGGTGGTAGCCGGTCGGTGCACCCTCGGCCTGGGACTGCCCGGAGAGCCGCAGGATCTCCGGATAAATGTCGACGAGTGCGACGTCCTCCGGCAGAGCCACATCGATCCGTGCATCCGGCGCGGCGACTGTGACCCGGCAAAAGCCGGTGCCAGTGCTCGTGCTCACCTGGCGGTTCCCCCTATCCGTTGGGCGTTTTGTCGCTTCGCGCGCCGTTTATATCGAGCCTTCTCTTGCCAGGCCATGGCGCGCTTGCGAGGCGTCAGCGTACCGTCCGATTCGGCGACTGCCCCACCCACCCCGAGACTTGACGGTTAACAGTAGGATCAACGCCTGGTTCGGGCCAACCAAGAACTTGGCTCGGGGGGACCGTCGAATCCAACGGGGGCGGTCCGAGACTGCGAGATGCATGAAGGACTGATGCCTCGGTGAGCGTTGTCATCGTCAAGCGCCCGCCCCGCGCGCTGCCACCTGAAGTCCCCTCCGAGGAGGTGACACTTGAGGCACCGCCGGAACTTCCCCGCGAAGGGGAGCCGGAGAACCTCTTTATGACCTTTATGCCCATGATGGGCATGGCGTCATCAGCGGGGTTTTTGTTCATGGGCAATCAGCCGTTCATGAAAATCATGGGCGGCTTTATGGTGGCGTCCACTCTGGCAATGGCGATCATGCAGATCGTCAAAGCCCGCCAGGGCCCTTCCGGACAAATGGTCCAGGAGCGCCAGGATTACCTCAAGTACCTGACGCAGAAGCGGAAAGAGGTACGCCGCACCGCGCGCAAGCAGCGCGACGCCCAGCTCTACATCCACCCGGATCCGGCCCAGTTGTGGTCGATCGTGGCCGAGGGCAAACGGGTATGGGAACGCCGGGCGACCGACCCCGACTTCGGGCAGGTACGCCTCGGGCTCGGGCCGCAGCAGCTGGCCACCCCGCTGAGGGCTCCGGAGACCGCCCCGGTCGACGAGCTGGAGCCGCTCACCGCGCATGCGATGAAGGAATTCCTGGACAAGCACGGGCAGTTGGACAGCCTGCCGCTTGCCGTCTCGCTGCGCGCCTTCTATCACTTGACCGTCTCCGGTGACCCGGACACGGTCTACGGCGCCTCCCGGGCGATCCTCGCCCAGCTGTGCACCCTGCACTCCCCCGAGGACCTGGTCGTGGCGGTCGTCGCCGCGCCCGGTGCGCAGGCGGAGTGGGAGTGGACGAAGTGGCTGCCGCAGGTGCAGCACAAGAGCACCGACGGCGCCGGCAGCCGCCGGATGGTCGTCGGCGACCTCGGCGAGATCGAGGAGCTGCTGGCGGAGGAGCTCGACGGACGCGGGCGGTTCAACCCGCAGGGCACCCCGGTGACCGACACCCCGCACGTGATCATCGTGCTGGACGGCGGCGATGTGCCGATGGACTCGGTGATCGCCGGGGCCGAGGGCCTTCAGGGCGTCACCATCCTGGAGGTCGTGCCGGGCGACCTGGACGAGGTCCGCGGTGGTCTGGCCGTCCAGGTGTGGCCGGGCAAGCTGGTGCTGGAGTCGGCGAGCGGTGCGGTCTACCACGGTGTGTGCGACACCCTCTCGATTCCCGAGGCGGAGTCGCTGGCGCGTCAGCTCGCGCCGCTGCGGGCCGGTGCCGGCTCGGACGGCGAGGATCCGCTGCTGTCCTCCATGGACTTCACCGACCTGCTCAACATCGGCGACGCCGGTTCCCTGGACGTCTCGCGCACCTGGCGGCCCCGGACGCTGGCCGAGCGGCTGCGCGTCCCGCTCGGTGTCGACAAGGACGGCCAGCCCGTCATGCTCGACATCAAGGAAGCCTCGCAGCAGGGCATGGGCCCGCACGGCCTGTGTGTCGGTGCGACCGGTTCCGGTAAGTCCGAGGTGCTGCGCACCCTGGTGCTCGCCCTCGCGGTGACGCACTCCTCCGAGACGCTCAACTTCATCCTCGCCGACTTCAAGGGTGGCGCCACCTTCACCGGTATGTCGGAGATGCCGCACGTCGCGGCCGTCATCACCAACCTCGGTGAGGACGTCACCCTGATCGACCGCATGCGCGACTCGATCACCGGTGAGCTCCAGCGCCGTCAGGAGCTGCTGCGCTCGGCGGGCAACTACGCGAACATCACCGACTACGAGAAGGCGCGTGCCGCGGGTGCCCCGCTGGAGCCGCTGCCGTCGCTGGTGATGATCATCGACGAGTTCTCCGAACTGCTGGCCGCCAAGCCCGACTTCATCGAGATGTTCATCCAGATCGGCCGTATCGGCCGTTCGATGGGTGTGCACATGCTGCTCGCCTCGCAGCGTCTGGAAGAGGGCAAGCTGCGCGGTCTGGACACGTTCCTGTCCTACCGGCTGGGTCTGCGGACGTTCTCCGCGGCCGAGTCGCGGACCGCGATCGGTGTGCCGGACGCCTACCACCTGCCGAACGTTCCCGGTTCCGGCATCCTGAAGTACGACACCGAGACGATGGTGCAGTTCAAGGCCGCGTACGTCTCCGGTACCTACCGCGGTCCCGGTGGCGGCGGCCGCGGCGGCAGCGGCGGCGGGTCGACGCAGATGCCGGTGCCGTTCACCGCGGCCCCGGTGATCGAGCAGATCATCGAAGAGCCCGTCATCGAGGTGGACGAGCCGGAGATCGACGACGCGCTGGCCGACACCGTGCTGGACGTCATGGTCCAGCGCATGCAGGGCCAGGGCCCGCCGGCGCACCAGGTGTGGCTGCCTCCGCTGGAGGAGGCCCCGACGGTCAACCAGCTGCTGCCGACTCTCGCGGTCACGCCCGAACGGGGCGTGCACGCGGCGGAGTACACCGCGCTCGGCAAGCTCGTGGTGCCGGTCGCGCTGGTGGACAAGCCGTTCGAGCAGCGGCGTGACGTGATGTACCTGGACTTCTCCGCCGGTGCCGGTCACGGTCTGGTCGTGGGTGGTCCGCAGTCCGGCAAGTCGACCCTGATCCGGTCCACCATCGCCTCGTTCGCGCTCACCCACACCCCGTCCGAGGTGCAGTTCTACTGCCTCGACTTCGGCGGCGGCGGCATGCTGACGATGGAGGGCCTGCCGCACGTCGGCGGGGTCGCCTCGCGTCTGGACGCGGAGAAGGTCCGCCGTACGGTCGCCGAGGTCGTCGGCATCCTCAACGAGCGCGAGGAGTTCTTCCGGGCCAACAGCATCGACTCGATCGGGACCTACCGCCAGCGGCGGGCCTCGGGCGCCTTCCCCGACCAGAAGTGGGGCGACGTCTTCCTGATCATCGATGGCTGGGGCACGTTCAAGACCGACTACGAGCAGATGGACCCGGTGATCCTGGACATCGCCGCCCGCGGTCTCGGTTTCGGTGTCCACCTGATCCTCGGCGCCGCCCGCTACACCGAGGTCCGGCCCGCGCTGCGCGACCAGCTCCTCAACCGTGTGGAGCTGCGCCTGGGTGACCCGATGGAGTCGGAGTTCGACCGCAAGCGCGCGGAGAACGTCCCGATGGGCAAGCCCGGCCGCGGTCTGTCCCCGGAGAAGCTCGACTTCCTGGCGGCGCTGCCGCGGATGGACGGGATGAGCGACCCGGAGACGATCAGCGACGGCATCGCCAACCTGGTGCAGACGGTCAGCGAGAACTGGCAGCACGAGCCCGCCCCCAAGGTGCGGATGCTGCCCACGATGCTGCACGTCAACGAGCTGCCCAAGGGCAGCGACTACCCGGATCACGGCATCGCGATCGGTGTCGACGAGACCACGCTCTCGCCGGCGTTCATCGACTTCGAGACCGACCCGCTGCTGGTCATCTACGGCGAGAGCGAGTCCGGAAAGTCGTCGCTGCTGCGGCTGCTCGCCAAGCAGATCGCCGAGCGGTACCCGTCCGACAAGGCGCTCATGGTGGTCGGCGACTACCGCCGCGCCATGCTCGGCGAGCTGCCCGAGAGCCATCTGTACAAGTACTGCGCCGCGGGCCCGCAGCTCCAGGAGGTCATCAGCGGCCTGGCCGGTTCGCTCGGCCGCCGGATGCCCGGACCGGACGTCACACCGGAGCAGCTGCGCAACCGCAGCTGGTACGACCTGCCGGACGCGTTCATCATCATCGACGACTACGACCTGGTGGCGACCAGCAGCGGCAACCCGCTGATGCCGCTGGTCGAGTACCTGCCGTTCGCCCGTGACGTGGGTCTGCGCGTGATCATCGCGCGCAGCTCCTCGGGCGCCGGACGGTCGTCGTTCGAGCCCGTGATGCAGCGCACCAAGGAGCTCGGCGCACAGGGCCTGATCCTCTCCGCCGACCCGGCGGAGGGCCCGCTGATGGGCAACATCAAGGGTCAGTCGCTGACGCCCGGCCGGGCCACGTTCATCACGCGTAAGCGCGGTGCGCAGCTGGTCCAGACGGGCTGGCTGCCGGGCCAGGGCCAGTAACCGGTCACCCGCACAACGGCGGTGGGGCGTCCCTCCCAGGAGGGGCGCCCCACCGCCGTTTCGTTTCTGTGGTGGGTGCTGCGCGTCCGGAGCCGTCCGGAGGCGCAGCACACCGTACGGGTCAGCCGAACGCGCCGTGCCGGCCGGTGTCCGGGGTGGTGGCCGCCGGGCCCTTCGCCGGCTGGTCCTTCGACTGCTTCGCGGAAGCAGGTGCCGCAGCCGGAGCGGGCGCGGGAGCCGGTGCCGCCTCCGGGACGCCCGGCTCGCTCCGTACGCCCTTGGCGAGGCCCTCGCCGCCGCGCGTCTTGGCCTCGCCGTCCTTGGCCCCTCCGAACGGATCGGACCCGTGGGCGGCCGCGGAGGTCTCCCACTGGTGCGTGACGACCGGTCCCTGGCGCTGGCCGCCACCGCCCTTGCCGCCGCGCTTGGAAAAGGCGCTGCCCAGGCCGTTGGCGAGCTGCCCGAACGCCATGAAGCCGTAGGTCGTCGACCCGTTGCCGGACGACGACTGCGCACCGCCGGCGTTCTGCGGCGCGGCGTGGTCCTGGTCGTCCTTGTGCTCGTCCGGATGGCCGTCCTGCTGCGAGGCGGCGTTGTCGAGGTCCGCGGCGGCCAGTTCGAAGGCCGGCAGCGAATCGTCGACGGACCGCCTGAGGCCGTGCCACTCCGCGGCGAACCCTTCACCCGCCGGACCGTGCCAGTTGGCCGCCGCCGCGGCGCCGACATGGCGGTCCAGATCGCGGACCATGCCGTCCAGGTGCTTGCCCATCTCGCGCCAGCCGGCCGCCGCTTCGTGCAGCGCCTCGGGGTTACGTCGTCGCTCGCTCACTTCATGCCCCCCTGCTTCTCGACGCTCCGCAGGGCGTCGACCAGCTCCTCCTCGGCCGCATGCACATTGGCGACCGTCTCCTTGATGCCGCTGCCGACCTCCGCGAGCCGCTTTTGCAGCTGGGTGAGGGCCTGCTCGGCCTCCTCGTACAGCTCACGGTACGGCCGGGCCGCCTCGTCGCTGCCGAATCCGTCCCGCAGCGCCTCGGCGTCCGCCCGCCGTCTGAATGCGGCAAGCTGCCGGCTCAGTTCTTCTGCGCGGATCTCGAAGGACGCACCGAGCTGGTGCAACTCCTCCGTACTGAGCCGGACTTCGTCGGACATTTTTTCTCCCCGAATTGAATGACAGCTACCTGCCAACATCGCCTCAGGTCTAGCACACCCGCAATAGGGCGTAACGCCGGTGCCGAACAGCGGCCGGGCGGAACGCCGAATGCACCCGGAGCAATATGCGGCAATACCGACAACCCCACCTTGACGACCCGTTCGCGTCCTTCCTTACACTCAGGACACCGGGGCGGCACATGCGGTTGCTGCGACATTACGTCCGAGGGGGCAGGGATGAGTAACGAGCGGGAGATCCAGGACGAGGACCTGATGGATGTCGCCCATGACCCGGAGCAGGCAGCACGGCTGCGCAAGGCGCTGAAGGTCCTGGAGTCGAACCCCAACGTGGGCGGCAAGCTCCAGGAGATGGCCAAGGAGGTGCTCTCCGGCCGGATCAGCATGAAGGACGCCATCGAGACGCCGGGCTACATGGACGCACTCGGCGACCGGCTCGACACGATCCGGCAGGCGGCGGAGAACCAGACGCCGGAGGAGCGCGAGGAGGCCCGCGCGAAGTTCGCCGCCTGGCAGCGCGAGCAGGAGGCGAAGGAGGAAGAGGAGCGCGCCGAGCGCGACGCCCCGTCACGGGGCTTCGTCACCGGCTCCTCGCGGCGGGGCGGACCCAGCCACCGGCGCTGATCTCCGCAAGCGGAACGGAAACCCGCGCAAAGAGCGCAAAGATCTCAAAGAGTTCGGGGATCACAGGGATCACAGGGATCACAGGGATCACAACTCCGATACGGCGACACGGAAGAAAGCAGATCGGCCCGCGGAGAATTCGGGCGGATCTGCTTTCTTCCGTACGTGGCGATCCCGGCTGCGCCGGTGGCTTGTGGGGCGGGCTCCGCCCGGAACATAAGATCGAGCCGGTACACGCAGGAATCCACGAAGGTGGAGACGGGATTGATGGGGGACGAGGAAGCGATGAGCGCCGCAGAGGGAGCCATGAGCGCTCCCCGCTACGCACCGCATCCCTACGTCGGCGGGCGCACCGCCGCGCTCCGCGCACTCGCCGCCTGGCGGATGTGCTGGCCCGGCGCTCCCCGCGTCATCGCCCTCACCGGAAACCCGGGCAGCGGCCGCTCGCGCCTGCTCACCGGCTTCCTGATGATGTGCGACCCCGAACACCGCAAGAAGCTGCCGCTGTACGACCTGGACCCGGCCACCGTGCCGCCGGATCTCCCCGCACCCGCCGTGCCCGGCCCCGCGGGGCGCACCGCGGCCCAGGTGCTGGAGCTCCTCGCCGATCACTTCGGCCTCGACGCGGCCCGCAGTGAAGACATCTTCACCGAACTCGCCGCTCTTGAAGAGCCGGTGAGCATCGTGGTCCCGGACGTCGACCGGGCCGGGCCGGTACGCGCCGCCGACGAGCCGGCCCGCCTCGTCGCGGACGTGCTCAAACCGCTCGCCGCCCTCAAGACGGTCCAGCTGCTGGCCGATGTGCCGCGCGCACTCGCCGCGGAGCTGGCCGACGCGCTGCCGAGCGGCCAGGCGCAGATCATCGACCTGGATGCGGCCGAGTGGGCCGACCCCGAGGGCCTGGTGCGGCACGCCGAGACCGCCCTCGGCGACGCCGCCGGAGCGGCGCCGGAACTCCCGTACACCACCGACCCGGTGGCCCGCCGGGCGCTCGCCGAGGCGATGGCCGGGCGGGCGGACGGCAGCCACCTGACCGTCCGGCTGGGCGTGCAGTCGCTGCTGACGGCGCCCGACGGCTTCGACCCGGCGGACGCCTCCCTGCTGCCCGGCAGCATCGGCGAGGCGCTCGATCTGCACGCCCGCCGGCTGGGCTCCGATCCGCAGACCCTGCGGTCGGTCCTGACGCCGCTCGCCTTCGCCGAGGGCGCGGGGCTGCCGGCCCGGCTGCTGGCGCCGCTGGCGAGTGCCGTCGCGGGGCGGGACATGAGCCGGGAGGTCGCCGAGGGGATGCTGCTCGCGGCGCCGTTCATCGAGCCGGTTGCGGACACGGCGGACGAGGCCGACGTCGAGGACGTTTCCGGCTCCGGCGACGGTCCGGCCGCCGACCGCCCCCTGCTGCGCCTGATACACCCCGCCATCGCCGACGACATCCGCTCCGGTCTGCCGGACCCCCAGGACGCCCAGGCCAGAATCGCCATGGCGCTGCTGGAGGCGGTGCCCGAGCAGGACTGGTCCCGGGCCGACCCGTACGTCCGCGACCACCTCGCGGCGCACACCCTTGAGGCCGGTCTGCTCCCCCAACTCCTCACCGACCCGGGCCTGTTCGCGCATGCCGACCCGGTGGTGCTGCGGGCCGCCGTCGAGGCCGTACCGCTGGAGCAGCTGGGCGCACCGGCCCGTACGTATCTGCGGACCGCGCCGCTGCTCACCCGCTCGCAGGCGCCGGTGGTGATGCGGGCGGCGCTGCTGGAGACCGCGTTCGTCGAGGACGGGCTCGGTCCGCACGCGGACGCGCTGCACACCCTCGGACTCGGACTGCCCTGGCGCACCCTGTGGAGCGTCCCGCTGGCCGGTGTGGCCGCGGTGACGACGGGGCTGCTGCCCCCGGAGGGCGAGGGCGCCGACGCGCGCCCGGTGGCGGCCTTCCTCGTGCCCGAGGGCACCCCGGGCTCCCGTCCGAGGCCGGGCGGGGGCAAGGGGGCGCTGCTGCTCCATGATCTGCTGCGGGCCGGTCACGTCGACGCCGACCCTGCACGGGTGCAGCGGCCGTCGCAGGAGGCGGCCGAGGCGGCGCCGTACGGCTTCAGTCCGGGCGCCGACTCTCTGCGGGTGTGGGACCGGCCCAGCCGGGAGGTGGTGACGGTGGTGCTCTCCGACACCCCGTTCACCGGCGCCGACCTCTCACCCGACGGCGTCCTGGTCCTGGCCACCGGGCTCGGCGTGACGGCGCGTCAGATCCTTGCGACCGTGCCCGGCGGCGGGCCGCACCACGGCGCTGGATGACCAGGGCAACCGATGGTCACTGGTCGGCGAGGCAGATGTGGCACGGGTTGTTCTGAGCCACCGCGAGGCGTCGAGAGACTTGTGAAATTCGGGTGGTCGATGTCACCCCCTGGCGCCTTGAACCGAAGAAGCGTCAGTACGATGAGAGTTCACGTTCGCTTATGAAGGGTACCTGACATGGGGGACTCCGGGTTTCGGGTTGATCACGAAACAATCGGAAGTTATGCGTCAACGGTCCAAGCACAGATGGAGCAGCTCAGCCAGATCCAGTCCGCGGTATCGGCCATCCGCCTCTCGTCCACCGCATTCGGCCACCTGCCGAACGCCCAGAACCTGGCCGAGCAGTACAACGAGCACGCGGACGCGAGTCGGCAGAACCTCTCCGACCTCGTGGACGCCCTGTCGAACACGGCAGACGGACTCACGTACACCGCGCAGAACTATGCCGAGCATGACCGTGAGGTCAGCGCTACCTTCGTGCGGGGTGCGTGATGAGTAGGTTTGGCGGCTCGCACCGCTCGCACACTCCGCACCCGTCGCCGTCGCCGTCGCCAACGCCGCACCCGGCACCGACTCCGCGCCCGCAGCCGACCCCGGAGCCGACCCCGACGCCACACCCGGGCCCGACGCCGAACCCGACGCCACACCCAGGCCCGACGCCAAACCCGACCCCGGAGCCGTCGCCAACGCCGCACCCCGGCCCGACGCCACACCCGGGCCCCAACCCGACTCCGGAACCGACACCGAACCCGCACCCGGGCCCCAACCCGACCCCAGAGCCAACGCCGAACCCGGCGCCCGATGACCCCGCGGGGGGCGGCGACGAACCCACCAAGTGGACGGACGGCCTCAAAGAGTTCGGCAAGAGCGCGGGCGGGCCGCTCGGCGAAGGCGTCGGCGAATGGGCCAAGAACAAGCTCACCGGGGGCTCCGAAGAGAACCCCAACGGTGAACCTGCCCCCGGCGGCGAGGCCCCCGGCGGCGAAGGCGGCGGCTACGGCGAACCAGCCCCGTACCCCGCCCCACCGGGCGGCGCCCCGTACGGAACGCCGGGTGGCGAGGCCGGCGGCGGCTACGGCGGCCCAGGCGCCGTCGGCGGCGAGGGCTACGGCAGTGGCGGCGAGGGCGGAGGCTACGGAGTACCCGAGCCCTCGCCCGTGCCCGGAGGCCCCGGCCAGTACTCCACCATGCCCGCCTACGGAGGGCCGCCCGGCGGCCTCGGCGGGTACCCGTCCGGTCCGGGCGGATCCTCGGGCGGCTACCCGGGCGCAACCACGGGCATGACGCCCGCCGGTGACGCCTACGGGTGGATCCGCACGCCCAACCCGGCGCCCATGCCCATGCTCCAGGAGGCGCAGCACCCCGAACGGGGCGGGCTGGGCGGCATGCTGGACGAGGCCGTCGAGTGGGCCCTGGAGAAGTCCGGCCTGCTGGAGATGCTGGAGAAGGTCACCGGTGACCTCGCCCAGCTCAACGAGGCCGCCGACGCGTGGCAGACCCAGGCCAAGGCCGTGCAGCTGGTGGCCGAGGACCTGAGGTCCAGCGCCAACCCCGTGTCCCAGCAGTGGGAGGGGCAGGCGTCCAGCGCCTTCAGCGGTCACATGGGCGAGATCGTCAAGGCGCTCGATTCGACTGCCGAGGAGATGCAGTCGACCGCGAAGATCATCAACTCGGCCGCGCAGGAATGCGCGCAGGCCGAGGGCATGATCATCGAGATCATCAGCGAGGCGATCGAGGCGTTGATCGCCTCCCTCGCCGCCGAGGCCGTGATCGCCGTTCTGACGGCAGGTATCGGCCTGATCGCGGACGCGCTGATCACCGAGGGGGAGATCGCGGTCTTCGTCGCCCGCGTCGCCAAGGTGTCCGAAGAGCTGGCCACGAAGCTGGAAACGCTGCTGAAGTCCCTCAAGGAACTGGGCCAGGCCGTCAAGGCCGTCCGGGGCCTCAAGACCGCCAAGACCGCTCTCAGCGGGATCAAGAAGGTCGAGACGGCCGTCGAGGGGGTCCGCGAGATCGGGCAGGGCGAAGGCATGGTAGCCAAGGGCGTCGCGAAGGCCGACGAGTTCATCACCGGCAAGGTCAATGAGGGCGTCGACAATGTGGTCAGGTCGGGCCTCGGCATCGAAGATGACGACCCCGTGCAGCGGAGCGAAGACCGCAGCGTGGGCGGCTTTGGCAAGGCGGCGGGCAAGTCGGCCTGGGAAGCGGCCAAGGAGGGTCTGACGAGCGACACCAACAAGAACGCCGTCGAGCAGGAGATCCTGCACGACACGGGTCTCGCCCACGACCCGGAGCCCTACCGCGTCGACAAGAACAAGATCGACACGCCCTTCGGGTAAGGGGCGCCGGCCGTCGCTCGGCGGTCAACAACTGAATGACTGAGGGGGCACCGTGGCGTCCACGGTGCCCCCTCAGCGCTTGCTCTGCGGGGAGATGACCTCGGGGCTACATGGCAATCAGCCCAGCAGGGCCGCGCATTGCTGCGCGTCGTCCTTGTCGTACATGTTGAGCGCGATCCACGAGCCATCGCCGAAGGCCAGGTCGAGCCGGTGCGTGAACCAGGAGCCGGGCACATCACGCCGCAGCCCGTAGCCGCCGCGCGGGATCTCGAACAGCCCGAGGGCCTCGTAGACCTGCTCGCGCTGGTAGGCGCGGTGCCGCCCCAGCAGCAGCATCCGCTGGTCGGTCAGCACCAGCGTGAACAGGTCGTGATCGGCCTTGCCCTGATCGCCCGGGGTGGTACGTACGGCCCTCCAGAAATGCCGCGCCGTGCTGTTCTCACCGCCGCTCCACGAGCCGCGGTGGAAGGGCCGGCGCATCGCGCGGTACGCGGCCCGGTCCATGCGCATCCCGAACGTCTCGCGGCGCATGATGCTGGGGAAGATCAGCTCCGCCGCCCACCGGGGCAGAACGAAAACCCAGAACCCTCGCCAGATACCCCACAGGAAGCCCAGGAGGATCCGCATGGGCGCCGATGCGGCGGTCGCCCCCACACCGAATTCCTGGTGGAAGGAGAGCGGCAGGAGAGGATCGAGAGCACCGGGAAACACGCCGATCAGCGTCTCACCGGGGCGCAGATGCGGGGCCGCGGTCTGCTGAAGCGCCGGATGCCCGACGGGCGCGGGGGCACCGCCCCAACCAGGTGTCCCGCCCGCGGGGGCACCACCCCAACCCGGCGTTCCGGGTGCCCCACCAGGGGGCTGCTGGTAGTAGCCGCTCACCGTCACGTCCTCCTCAATTACGCGCAGTAGTTCGACGGCCCAAGCTACCGCAGCGCCCCCTCACCGCTCCCCTCACGGCCCCCCTCAGGGCAGCAGCAGCCAGTCCGCCGCCAGCGCGGACGCCAGGCCGATACCCAGCAGCCAGGTGCCGAGCCGGGTACGCCCGTGCCGACTGAGTTCGATGACGATGCCGCAGAGTACGAGCGCGGCACCGTAGACCCCGACCACCAGCACCGACGTACGCGACGCCAGGCGCGCCACGAGCACCGCCGCCATCGCGGCCATCAGCACGGAGGCCAGGACAATGCGTATTCGTCGGGCCTGACGAGGTGTCAGCCCATCGTGATCGTCGGCAGAGGGCTCTTCCACCTCGGGCTCATCCCCGTCGAGCTCTTCCGCCTCGGGCTTTTCCGCCCCGGGCCGCTCGGCGTCAGGCTGATCAACGCCAGGATCTTCAACACCGTGCTCATCACTGCCGGTTGCGCCACTGCCGGTTTCTCCCATGAGCAGGAATGCTACGGGACGAATGATCGTCCGCATGTTCCACTCCCCCGACACTCGCCCGCCCCGCTCCAGGCCACTGACCAGCGACGCTCCCCCTCAGCCTGCGCCACCAGCAGGCCGGAAGGACGGAATAACCGAATCGCGGTCAAGAACAGCGTCGAGGACGTTCCACGCTTTCCGACCCCCTTCCTCCCCGACGGCTTCAGTGCGCTGCGGTACGTGCCGCCGCCGCGACGTACTCCGCCCAGACGGTCTTGCCCGGACCACCCGGCCGCGGCACCACACCCCATCCGTCCGCCAGGCACCGCACGATCAGCAACCCGCGCCCGGCCTCGGCGAGCGCCCCAGCGCACCACGCATCCGCTACCCCAACTCCGACGGCCGATCCGGCCGATGTAGCCGATGTGGCTGCTGTGACTGCGGGGCCGACCGTGGGCATCCTCTCGCCCCGCGTATCGGACACCTCGACGCGGAATCGCAGCGCGTCGGGAGTCCCGAAAGCGTCCGCCACCCTGAGGACCGTCATGCGCAGCGCGAAATCCCGCCCGGGAACGTGGCCGTGCCGAACCGCGTTGGCGACGAGTTCGCCGACGATGGCGGTGACGGACTCATTGGTCTCGCCGTCGTAGGGATACCCCCACTCGTCGAGCTGGTGCGACGCAAGACGGCGGGCCAGCCGGGCACCACGCGGTGTGGAGGTGAAACGCATCCCGAACTCGCCGATTCCGGCGGCGGTTTCACTGTTTCGGGAAATTGCCCCGGAAGAGCGGACTGTGCTGTTCATGGCCCCCACCCTCCCGTCCGACCCCTACCTTTGACGAGGAGTAATGCGCTGACCACGATGCGTTGTACGCACCGGGAATGCGCGGGTACGCAGCGGGCGGCACGGCCCCGGGAGGGCGGCGGACATGGACGACGACGAACAGCAGGCGGAGTACGAGCCCGGATCGGGGATCTTGCTGGTGTTCGGGCGACAGCTCAAGCGCCTACGCGAATGGGCAGGAATGGAACGCCCGGAATTCGGCGCGAAGACCGGCTACTCCGCTGCCACCATCGCCTCATACGAGCAGGGGCGGCGCATCCCCCCGCCCAAGTTCATCGACAAGGCGGACGAGGTACTGGGGGCACACGGCGTTCTGGTGGAGATGAAGGAGGAGGTGGCGAGGGCCCGGTATCCGGCGTTCTTCCGGGATGCGGCGCGGTTGGAGGCGACGGCGGTCGGGCTTCATGTGTATGCGGCGCAAGGGCTGCCGGGGCTGCTACAGACAAAGGAGTACGCGCGGGCGGTCTTCGCCATGTGGCGGCCCCTACTGGACGAAGAGACCATCCAGCAGCGAACTGCGGCACGGCTCGACCGCCAGCAGGTCTTTGCCCGCATGCCGGCGCCGACGATCAGCTTCGTCATCGAGGAGGCGTTGCTGCGCCGTCCCCTCGGTGGAAAGGCGGTCATGCGGGGCCAGTTGGAACAGATCCTGCTGCACGGCCAGCGCCGCAATGTCGAAATCCAAGTGATGCCGACCGCCCGGGAGGAGCACGCAGGACTGGGTGGGGCCTTCACCTTGATCGAGTCACGCGAAGGGCGGAGGATCGCCTATGTGGAGGCGTACAGGGACAGTCGCCTGCACTCGGACCGGAAAGCGGTCCGGGAGATCGAGGAGCAGTACGGAATCCTCAGAGCGCAGGCGCTCACGCCGCGCGAGTCGCTGGCCTTTGTCGAGAAGTTGCTGGGAGAAGCATGAACAACGAAGAGACTGCGCAGGCCGTGACTGAGTTGGCCTGGTTCAAGAGCAGCTACAGCAGTGGCGCGGGCGGCGAATGCGTCGAGATCGCATCTGGCGCCACCGCCGTGCATATCCGCGACTCGAAGGACCTCACACGGTCCGCGCTGACAGTACCCCCCGCCGCCTGGGCCACATTCGTCGGCTTCGCCATAGCCGAGGCGCCCTGACGGATACGGCGGGGCGCTCTCCTCCCCCGAGACACGAGGGGCAGAGCACCCCACTACCCACCCCGTGTGGCGGCTCTCCGAACTCCCTTCCCTCTCAAACGAATTGGGGTCCGCAGCCCGAAGGCCGCGGACCCCAATCTCTTTCCGCTCTTCTCTACTTCACAGCCTTACCGGCCAGGCGGCTGCGTGGGCGGCGCCGGCGGGTACGAACCGGGCGCGCCGGGCTGCTGCTGATACGGCTGCTGCTGGTTCGGCATGAACCCACCAGGACCGCCGGGCCCACCCGAGCCACCGTAGCCACCGGGACCACCGGGCGGCGGGCCGTTACGACCGTTCTTCTTCTTGGCCACGAGGACCACAACCAGGATGATGACGAGGACGGCCACCACACCACCGACGATGCCGATGATGACGCCGGTGCTCATACCCTTGTCGCTGTTGATGTTCGCCGACGTGTCGTCGTTGCCTGCTGCGCTGGAGGGCTTGGGAGTCGCGCCACCGCTCAGCGCCGGGAACGGGCCGTCCTTGGGGCCAGCGGGAACGTTCTTGGTCAGCGCGCTGTAGGGCTTGATGAAGCCGTAGCCGTAGTGCTGGTCGGGAAGCTTCATGCCCTGCTTGCTCGCCGGGATACCAGCCGTCTTGATCAGGCGGTTGGCCACCTGACCAGCCGTCAGGTTCGGGAATTTGGAACGAATAAGGGCCGCGGCTGCGGAGACGTAGGCGGTGGCGTCGGAGGTACCGTTGGCCAAGTGGTACTTACCCTTAGCCTCTTCCATGGCGCTTGCGGACCTGATACGCGCACCCGGAGCAGTCAACTTGACGTAAGGACCATAGTTGGATTTGCCCCAGACGTAACCATGGTCGTCCACTGCCCCCACTGCGAGAACACCTGGGGACCCAGCCGGATCTTGAGGAGTATCCACCCCGTCATTACCTGAGGCCGCGACTACGAGCACGTCATGTTTGCGGGCATAGTCGATGGTCTGCTGCTCCTCTGGAGTCACCTCCCAGCCGCTGATACCGATCGACATGTTCACAACTTTCGCGCCCTTGTCGACTGCATACTTCAGCGCTTCAGCATATTTTGTCTGCTGCCCAGTCTTGGGATTCTCTTCGGTCGAGATGTTGATTGCAACCGGAAGAATCTTAGCGTCGGGGGCTAGGCCCTTTACCCCCTCGGATCCACCAGCCCCATGACCGTGACCGGCAATCAGCGACGACATCGCCGTGCCGTGCTCCCCGTCATCACCAGAGCCCTGGTCTGCACGGCCACCAGTCACGAAGCTCTTACCCGGCAGAACCGATCCTGTGAGATCAGGGTGACTTCCGTACACGGGCCCGTCGATTACTGCGACAGTAACGCCCTTACCCGTGGAAATCTTCCAGATCGACGCCGCATCGAACTTTTTCAATGGCCACTGGTCGTTCCTAATCTGGTCTGCCGAAGCAACCGGCGCGGTGCCGAAGAGCAGTGCCCCCGCCACTACCGCGCCGCTCACCGCACGCAGCGTCCGCGTGAAGCTCATGCCAAAACACCTTCCTCACAGAGTTGGGGCCCGCAGCCCGAGGGGCTGCGGGCCCCAAGCGTCTCTACCGATTGCTTGTCCGGCCGTTCCTACTCGATGACCCGGGGAGCCACATTACGCTCCGGCGTCCAGGTCTCCTCCTCCTCCACCAGGTAATCGGGACGGTTACCGTCCTGCCCCTTGCCCTCGCCCTTACCGCCGTGGGCACCATGGGCGCCGCCCATCATGCCTGCCGGGCGACGTCCGCCACTGCCGGAACCGGTACCGGCTGCGGTTCCCCCGCGGCTGCGGTGCAGACCGGAACCACCCTGGCCTCCGCCGCTGGCCTTACCACCGGTCGAGCCGACGAGGCCGCCCTTCTGGCGAGCCTGCGCACCACCACCGGTGCTGACGCCAGCGCGTCCGCCGCCTGCGCCCTTTCCTGCGCCACCGTGGGCGCCGCCCATACCCGGCATACCGGGCTTACCGGTGCGAGCCCCAGCGCCACCAGGGCCCGACGCGCCGCCCTTGAGACCGGACGCGCCGCCCTTGAGACCAGACGCGCCACCCTTGAGACCAGACGAACCGCCCTTGGGGCCGGATGCGCCGCTGATACCACCCTTGCCGCCCGGCATGCCAAGGCCGCCGCCCGCGGGAACGTTGACGCCTGTGCCACCGCCGCCACCGCCACTCGGCATGTGAACACCGGCGCCGCCGCCACCGCCACCACCGGGGATCTTGACCCCGGGACCGCCGGTGCCGCCGGGGCCGCCACTGTGGGCGCCATCCAGGCCGGTCGTCACATCGGGACCGGGCACCTTGGGCTTCATGGAACCCATTCCGCCACTAATGCCTGGCGTTTGGGGCGACTCAGGCGTTTTGGGCATGGGGGCGGCCTTCATGCCTCGCGTGGGGATCTTGACGCCGCCCCCGCTGCCAGCTCCGCCACCGGCGCCGCCACCGCCACCGCCACCGCCCATTCCGCCTGTCGGGAACGGCATCGGCATGGTGCCTACACCGCCATCACCACCACCGTTGTGCTCGGGGATCTTGTCCTCCCGGTTACCGATAGGTGGCGGCTTCAGGGACGACGCCCTCACAACATAGGACGTCCCCAGATCCTCCATGGCCGCAGCAGCCTGAAGTCGCTTCTTCTGGTGACCGGTCAGGTTTTCCTTGTTCAACTCAAGAACCTGCTTGGTGTCCGCGCCAGCCTTCAGCGCGTCATTCAGATCGTCGTCGTCGACCGTATCCGAATCAAGTTGGTCCCAGACGTCATCGCCCCAGTTCCAACCGTCGTGGACCGGCGAGACCTTGGAGACAGCCGTCGACAGGTCCTCAGCTGTCTGGTGCATCACCTTCGCCGCGTGGCTGGCATAGGGAGCACCGGCCTTGAAGTTGGCACTGATCTGCTCCGCCCGCTTGCGGAACCTGTCGGCTGTGTCACCGTGCCAGTGCTCCAGCACCTTCTTCACGGCGTCGTCGAACGTCTTCTGGATACCGCCGCCACCATCACCCGGACCGACCAGCTGGTCGTGAAGGTCCTGCCAGTGCTGCGCAACGTCCCGGACCTGCTGGACGCTGGCGCCGTCCAGCATGCCCTTCAGGCCGTCGAGGTCGTGCAGATTGAACTTGGTTGTGAATCTCTCCCCCGAGTAACCACCCGAGGGCGCACCGCTCGCATCTCCACCCATGTGTAGACCCCCTTCTCCTTCACCTACAGGCCAACCGCTGTGCTGCCCACGTCACTTCATGCTGTTGTCGTGCTCGGCGTCCTCGTAGGCGTCCTTCGTCTGCTTGGACTTCTTGCCGAAATCGTCGATCATGTCCTCAATCAACTTGACGACATTCCGCTCGATGTAGTCCTTCATCTGGTTGTGGGCGTTGTGCATCCGATCCCGCTCTTCAAAACCCTTCCCCAGCGCCCCATCCGACAGAAACGTCTGGTTCTTGGCCTTGTCCTTCGGGCCGCCCATGTCCTTCAGGACCTGGTTCAGCTCCTTGACGACCTGGTCCAGCGCGTCGAGATCGACACCGTATTCCTTACCCATGCTGGGCCTCCCCGTGAGTTGTCAGTCCGTTCTTGCGGCGCCAGTCGCGTATGGCGATCGAGGAGCCGACGACCGCGGCGACGGCCAGGAGTCCGCCGCCGACAATGTAGATGGCGAAGCGCCCCTGCCGGTCCTCGGCGGTCTCTCCGAGGGTGACGGCGACCGGTTCGACGTCAGAGGCGCCGGCTGCGTTGGTGACCTTGTCCGGCGTGGGGTCACCAGTGGGGCGCGTGTCGTCGTTGAGGGCGGCGACCGGGTTGACGACACCCCAGCCGATGTTCTTGTCCTTGCCCTTGCGTACGCGGTCGGCCGTCTGCTCCAGGTGCGAGATGATCTGCGCCGGGCTCCACCGCGGCTTGTCGTTCTGGTGCTTGGCGATCAGGAGGGCCGCGGCACCCGTGACGTACGGCGAGGCGAAGCTGGTGCCCTGGTCGACGCAGTTGCCGCCGCCGGGCACGGTGGAGACCATGTTGACGCCGGGAGCGGCGATGCCGACGAACCGACCGGGCTGCGAGAACGGCGCGCGTTCGTTGTTGCGGTCGGAGGCGGCGACGGCCAGGACGTTGTCGAAATCGTCACTGAACGCGGCGGGGTAGTTGTTCTGCTCCTTGCCGCTGGCGCCGTCGTTGCCGGCCGAGGCGACGATCAGAACGCCCTTGTTCTTGGCCGTGCTGACCGCGTCCTTGAGCGGCCCCAGCTGGCTCTCGCTCGCGAGCGTGCCCTGCGAGATGTTGATGAGGTCGACGCCGTCCGAGACCGCGGCTTTGATGGCCTTGGCCAGGCTGACGGGGGTACCGGCCTGCTGGTCGCTGGTCGTCTGGTACGGGATGACCTTGGCACCGGGCGCGAGGCCGTAGAAGCCGGACGACGGGACTTTCTGGGCGGCGATGATGCCGGCGACCTTGGTGCCGTGGCCGACCGTGTCCACGGTCGCGGTCGCCTTGCCCTTCGTGACGAAGGACTTACCGGAGCCCAGGATGGCCGGCCGGATCTGCGAGTTGCCCTTGTCGATACCGGTGTCGATGACACCGACCTTCACGCCCTCGCCTTTGCCGCTGGCCCACATCTGGTCGACCAGCAGCCGCTGGAGCGACCAGGGGGTCTCCTTGATGTTGCTGGCGCCGAACTTGCACTCACCGCTGTGGAGAGTGGTGTTGTCGTCCGCGACCGCCGGCGCGGCGGTGACACCCGACAGGCCGACGATGCACGCCGCCGTGACCAGTGCGCCCGTCGCTCGGCGACGGTGCCCGGCTCGTTGACCAATGGCGCGAGATCCCACGAGTTGTCTGCTCTCCATGCGTGGCGGATGTGGCGGATGTGATGAGGGCGGAGGTGGTGAGGGGCGCGGGGCGAGGGGTTTGAATCTTGTGGGGGGAGGAAGCTGTGAGGTGGAGAAGGGGTGAGGCTGTGGTGGAGAAGGGGAGAACGGGAGGTGTGGTGGGGCGGGAGTTGACCTGGCACGCAGGTGGACGGCAGAAGGGCGAGCGCACGTGCAGCGCGCTCGCCCTCAATCACCAGTGTGCGAGCCTTCGAGGGCTGCTCAGCCGGTTGCTGTCCGTACTCGCGTGATGCGAGGTCAGCTCGCCCAGATACCGGCGTTCTTGTGCTCGGCGCTCTGGTAGTTCTGAGCGGCCGTGTCCAGCGCCTTGGCGATGGCCTCGAGCGTCGAGTGCAGAGAGGCGGCGCGCTGGTCCCACTCGCGCTGGCGGGCCTGGTAGCCCTCCTGCGCCGAGCCTTCCCAGCTCGCGGCGATCTTCTTGACGCCGGACTCGAGGTCGTCGAGCTGCTGGCGGATGTTGTTAGCCGTCTGACGGACGTCAGAACTTGCCTGCTGGATCGTCGCAAAATTAACGAGGATCTGGCCGGACATGGTGTCTCCTCAGGAGTTGATGATGTCTGGTCGATTCACTTGCCGCAGCGACCAGCCCGGAATCGGCTGGTCTGACTGCGACGGCTGGGCCGTTGCGTCGCGGTCAGCGACGCGGCCCCATCATCCGAACGGCGAAGCCTGGGCGGTGACGTGCGACATCGACTGCTGCTGCTCCTCTTCGGAGGCGGCGTAGTTCTTCGTGGTCGAGTCGATCGCTTCCTTGATCTCGCCCAGGAGCTGGTTGATCCGGTTGCCGTCCTCGTTCACCTGGGACTGCAGCTGGTGGTACGAGGAGGCCGCCTGGCCCTTCCAGCCCGAGGTGATCTGGTCGACGACCGAGTTCAGACGCGAGAGCTCACCCTGAATTGCCTGGTTGACCGAGGCGATCTTGCCGGCGAAGGCATGCATCTCCTCCTCGGTCGTTGTGAACTGACCAGCCATAGTCAACGTCCCCCATGAGACTTGTACGTTGTCCGCGCGATGCCGAGGCGTGTACGCGGCTGGCATCTCCTGCTGACGCCTCCTGCCACATTACCCACTCTTCTGGGTTACTCCCAACAGGGGGTGGCGTCTTGTGACGGGATCACAACATCGTCAACTACGCGTTGAGAGAAAGGCGTTCAGCAGAAACGGACAGAAGCGGTGGAATTGGTCACGAAATGCGCCGATCGCTTCTTGGTCCGGAGCACCTCGCTGAGCGAATAGCAAAAGCGAAGGGCACAAACGAGACGAAGGCGCGGGCAATGGCGAAGGCAATACGGCGGCGGGGCCGCATCCGGACCGTGAACGGTTCCGGATGCGACCCCGCAGCAGTCAGCCGTCCGGCGTCAGGACTGCTGCGGCTGGCTCGCAGCGTGGGTGTTCAGCTGGGGTCCCGCATTGAGCAGCTTGGACCACGCCGACAGGAGGAGCGGCGGGTGCGCGTCGCCGTAGCCGAGGTGGACCTGGGCCTGGTCGATGTCCTGCTTGTCACTGCCGGCCTTGTTGGCGGAGTCGTTGTTGCTCGGGATCGAGTAGCGCAGGCCGGTGTCGGTGACCAGGAAGAGGTTGCCGGACTTGTCCGCGGCGTTGTTCACCTGCCGGTAGAGCAGGCCGCTGCCCGGAGTGACGTACGAGGTGGCACCGGGGGCGATCTTCGCCGGGTAGTCCTTGCCGACCCATGTGCCCATGTCCGGGACGCCGTTGGCGAAGCCGAGCTTGTCGACGCCCGGGTACTTGGTGGTGGTGCCCTTGTAGACGCTGCAGGAGACGCCGTTCTTGGTGGGGGCGCCCAGGCCGCCGGTCTGATCGCCGTGCGCGAAGTCGTTGGCGGCGGTGACCTCTTCGGTGGGCCACGGGCTGGGGATCAGGTCGTTCCCGGGGAGCGAGCCCCTGAAGGTCGACGGGTGGTTCATGGAGTCCAGGATGGGGTGTTTGATGTTGCCGGTGGCCACGGGCACCGGGTCCAGGGCCTTGCCGGTGCCGCCGTTCACCTTCTCCGCGTTCTTGCCCTGCTCCAGGATCTTGGCGACGAAGTTGCTGACCTTTTCGACGCCGTTGAACTCCACCACGTACTTCTGGCCGTCACTGGCCTCGAGGATCGAACCGATCTTGCGCGCCGCCGCCGGGAGGCCGTCCGTCACGGCCGGCGTCCTGCCGGCATTGTCGACGACCGGCATGTCGATCGGGAGCGGGCTCTTGACCAGTGTGTTCATGAAGTCCGCGGTGACCTTCTGCGGTTCGGCCTCGGAGCCGAAGATGATCTGCCGCAGGGACCGGTCCTCGTCGGTGTCGAAGTGCTTGAGACCGACCCTCGCCTCCTTGATCCCCTGAAGCTGGTCAGCGATCATCTGGAACGCGAAGCCGCGCTGGTCCACCAGCCAGCGCGCACCGTCCGGATCCTCGACGTACAGCGCGTGGTTGTAGTCGACCTTGCCCTTCTTGGTGTTGTCGACGAGCTGCTTGTCCTTGCCGTCGAGGACGAAAACGGCCTGCTCGGTCTTGCCGTTCGCCTCGGTTCCGGGGCGGTCGCACACCGCCCAGGTCTTCGGCTTGTCGACGGTGGAGGCGCTGGGCAGCCGGTCGGGGGCGTAGGGAATGCCGATGGCCGGGCCGTGTGCCAGCTTCCCGTCGAGCTCGGATTCCTTGATCTTGAGGACCTGGAACTTCTTCGGGTCGAGAAGGAGTTTGGCTGAGGCGAGGTTCAGGACGGGGTGGAGCAGCTTCGTCTTGTTCCCGTTGGCGTCGTGGCTGGGCAGAACGACATAACGGGTGGTGGATTCATCACCAACGAGGACATTTGCCCCTACGGTGTCCCATCCCTGCGGTGCGACCGGCTTGATAATGCCGCAGGCCCCGAATCCCACGAGCACCAAGACCCCCATGATGATACTCGGCACCACCGCCTTCAGCGGCTTGGGGGCGCTCTCGATCGAACCGTTCGGCAGCGGCTTCAGAAATGCCGCATTCGTACGCTTTCGCGCAAACGAATACGCATTCAGCTCGTCCCGACGTGATGCCATTGTTGCTTTCTCTCCCCGCCTGTTGGATGCACATCGAACCGCCCCCGGCACTCACGCCGTAGCGCCCTCTACTATGCCGTGTGTCGAACGACCCGTACGGTACGGGTGCCACCTTCCGACGCACCAGTCCAAGCATTCAGTCTCAGCGGCGGCCGAAACGCCCAGAGGCCACATCACCAGTAGAGGAGCAGGCCGGGGGATGTCCAGCGCCACCAGGGCTCGACGCCGCAACGGGCGGCAACAGCAGCAACAAGCATCCGCTGCACCGCAATACGCGGGAAATGCCGGCCAAAACGACACAGCGCCGGGCAATAGGCGAAATAGAGGCCGGAGTTCCGCTGCCCGCCCGGCCGGTCCGGTGGCACCGCGGCTGCGCCAGCAGGCCGGCACCATCGGCGGTGTCCGGGTACAGCAACTGGCCATCATCGAACTCGCCGCCGCGCTGGTGCTGGTGGGCTGGACGATCCACCCCGCCGCCCTGACCGCGGCCGTCGTGGTGGCGGCGCTGCTGGTCGTCTTCGCGCTCGGCCGGCGGCGCAAGATTCCGCTGCCGGAATGGATCACGACGGTCCAGGCGATGAAGCGCCGCGGCAAGAACAGCTCCGCGGCGCTCGCCGCCACGCAGAACGTCGACCCGGCGCTGGCGCCCGTCGTCGAGTGCGAGCCGGCGCTGCGGACGTACGAGTACACGACCGAGTCGGACCAGCGCGCCATCGGATTCGTCGGCGACGGCACGTTCCTGACGGCCATCGTGCAGGTGACCGCCCGCGACGAACCGCTGCGGCCGCACCGTGGCAGCCACATGCTGCCGCTGGACGTGCTGCACACCGCGCTGGACGTGGAGGACATCCACCTGGAATCGGTGCAGTTCGTGCAGTACACCCAGCCGGCGCCGGCGCCGCATCTGCCCGAGCAGGCCGTCGCGGCCCGTTCGTACGCGCCGTTGCAGGCGCAGTCGCAGACGCCGGCCGTGCAGCTGTCGTGGATCGCGCTGAAGCTGGACCCGGAGCTGTGCGCCGAGGCCATCGAGGCCCGCGGCGGCGGGGTGGAGGGCGCCCAGCGCTCGCTGCTGCGCGCCGCCGACCAGCTCGTCAGCCGGCTCACCGCACGGGGCGTACGCGCCAAGGTGCTCAACGAGCGTGAGGTCGTGGCCGCGGTCGGCACCGCCGTGTGTGTGAGCCCGCGGGCCGCCAACGGCGCGATGGGAGGCGGCGGCCGGGCCGGCCGCCGTACCCAGGAGACGACCCGGGCGATGCGCTGCGACGACCGCTGGCACTCCACCTACTGGATCGGCCGGTGGCCCCAACTGGGCCAGGGCGGTGCCCCGTTGGCCGCCATCACCCAGCTGCTGACCAGCACCCGCGCGATGGCCAGCACCTTCTCGCTGACCGCCACGCACGGCAGCGGCCGCCTGCCGGCCATCACCGGCTACATCCGGCTGTCGACCCGCAGCGACAACGAACTCACCGCGGCGCAGAATGAGTTGGAGCGCCGCTCCGGTTCCGTGAAGGTCGGTCTCGTACGGCTCGACCGCGAGCAGCTGCCCGGCCTGCTGGCCACGCTTCCCCTCGGAGGTACCCGCTGATGGCCACTCCCACCTACCAGTCCCGCGTCACCGTCCAGAGCGACGGCTGGCGCAACGCTCCGATCGGCTCCGACAACGGCCGCCGGCTCAACCACCAGCCCCGCCCGGAGGAGGAGCAGTCCGGCCCCACCGGGCCCAAGCCCCGGCCCGGCTTCGGGCTGCGCGGGCCGCGCCGCAACGCGCATGTGCTGACGGCCGAGTCGCTCGGTGCGCTGACGCTGCCGGTCGGCGACGACGGCGTGATCATCGGTATCGATCCGCAGAACCAGCCCGCGGTGCTCAGCATGCTGCGCCCGGCGCCGATCGAGATCGCGCTGATCGGCAGCATGTGGATGGCCCAGGTGCTGGCGCTGCGTACGGTCGCCACTGGTGCGCGGGTCGCGGTGGAGACCGCGCGGCCGCAGGCATGGGGGCAGATGGCGCAGGCCGCGGGCGGCGGGCAGCAGTGCGTGTCGATCCACGAGGTGCGCCAGATCGCGCCGCAGGGACCGTCGGTTTCCAGCCCCGTGCTGGTCGTCCGGGACATGGGTGCCCGGCCGCCGCGCAATCAACTCGCGCCCAGCCCCTGGCAGTCGGTGCTCACGGTGCTGCCGTTCCTGGGCCCGCGTTCGCCGCAGATGCTCGCCCGCGTCGACCTGGTCGGCCTCCAGCGGCTCTCCCCCGAGGAGGCGGAGGTTGTGACGCGCATCATGCGGCTGCCCGAGCAGGTCGGCGCGGTGCTGCCGACGCTCAGCGACAACGCCATGCTGTGGGCCTCGCGCGACGGCCACCAGTTCGTCATGACCCAGCCGACCGAGGCGGAGACCCAGCTGCTCGGCGGGCCGCGCCGGATGGACTGACCACGGCCGGGGCCGGTCGTGCGCATGTGGTGCGCGCGGCCGGCCGGAGGCACGAAACCACGGGCGCATCCTCGGATGCGCCCGTAGGTGTGCCAACGGGGCTCGAAGACGACATGACACCGACTGCCGTTATGGGCCGACTCTTGATTAGGCTGTGTCCAGTGCGCGCAGAGCGCCGAAGCACATGACTACGGCAGTCGGTGACGGCAGTCGGTCCGGGGATGGAGACAAGCAGTGTTGGCGCAGCCCCGAGTGGTGTGTTCCGACGTCCACGACATCCGATTCATCCGATCGATCCGCCTGTATCCGGTCCTGCCGTTCAGGTGCGTTGCAGCAGTAGACCAGGAGGCACAGTGAGGGACCAGGAGGCTTTCCGTCCGGACGGGAACGATCCTGACGATGACCAGTCCGAGTTCGATCTGACCGGCGAATTCAAGATCGATTTTGCCGCTCCGGCCTGGTATGCCAGCAACGACACCAGCGGAGGCGCCGGTGCCGCCGCCGCGCAGCCTCCTGCGCCCGCACCAGCGCCCGAGGCGGGGCCCACCGGGCAGCCGCAGGCGGGGCCGCCGCAGGGCCCGCCCGGTGTGCCGCCGCAGGGCGGCCCGGCCCAGGGTGCGCCGGCGCCGGCGGACGCCGCGCCGCCCGGGTTCCCGACGCTGCGCCCCAACGAGCCCGCCGACGGGGCCCCTGCCGCCGCGCCGCAGACCCCGGAGGCCGCCCCGGCCGCGTCCGGCGGTGGCTCCGGCGAGGACCGGGTGCGTTCGGGCACCGGTGTCGATCCCTCGGCCTCGCTGTGGGACGACGATGACGACGACGAGCCGCAGGCGCAGGACGCGCCGGCGGAGGCGTCTGCGGCGCAGCCTGAGGCGCCCGCGCCGCAGGCGCCCGAGCAGCCCAGGCCCGCCGAGGCCCAGGCCGCACCGGCCCAGCAGGCCCCCGCGCAGCCGCAGCCGCAGCCGCAGCAGGGCGTCCCCGCGCAGGCCCAGCCGCAGCCGGAGGCCGCCCCGCAGCAGGCCCCCGTACCGCCGCAGCAGGCCCAGCAGCAGCCCCAGCAGGGAGCACCGCAGCAGGGCGCTCCCTGGGCCGCGGACGGCCAGCAGCAGCCACAGCAGCAGGGCCAACTGCCGCCGCTGCCGCCGGAGTTCCAGCCCGCGGACCCGCGGCTGGCCCAGGCCGGTCAGCCGCAGGCCCCGCAGCAGGCCCAGCAGCCCCAGCAGGCCCCCGTGCAGCAGCAGGCAGCGCAGCAGCAGCCCCAGCAGGGCTATCCGCAGCAGGCCCAGCAGCAGCCGCAGGGGTACCCGCAGCAGGCCCAGCAGCCGCAGCAGCAGCCCGCGTACGGCTATCCGCAGCCCGCCTACGGCTACCCCCAGCAGCAGGCCCAGCAGCCGCAGCAGAACCCCAATGCGGCGCAGCAGCAGCCCGCTTACGGCTATCCGCAGCAGCAGCCCTACCCGCAGCAGGGCCAGCAGCAGCCGCAGCAGCAGCCCGCATACGACCAGCAGCAGGCGCAGGCCCAGCAGGCGGCCCAGGCCCAGGCGCAGGCCCAGCAGCAGGCCGCCGCCCAGGCCCAGCACGCACAGCAGCAGGCCCAGCAGCAGCAACAGCCGCAGCAGCCCCAGCCGTTCCCCGGTCAGCAGGGCGTCGACCCCAACGCCGCGGCGAACTACGCCCAGTACTCGCAGCCCGGCCAGCAGCAGCCCCAGCGGTCGGCCCCGGGCGCACCGCTCGGCTACAGCGCCGCCGTCGAGCTGACCTCCGACCGCCTGCTGCGCAACCAGCCCAAGAAGCGCAAGCCGGGTGCCAACGCGCAGCCGTCGAAGTTCAAGCTGGGCGCGAAGAAGGAGCTGGAGGAGCGTCAGCAGAAGCTCCAGCTGATCCGTACGCCGGTGATGTCCTGCTACCGGATCGCGGTGATCAGCCTCAAGGGCGGCGTCGGCAAGACCACGACGACCACCGCGCTGGGCTCCACCCTGGCCTCCGAGCGGCAGGACAAGATCCTGGCGATCGACGCCAACCCGGACGCCGGCACGCTCGGCCGACGGGTGCGCCGCGAGACCGGTGCGACCATCCGTGACCTGGTGCAGGCGATTCCGCATCTGCACAGCTACATGGACATCCGCCGGTTCACCTCGCAGGCCCCCTCGGGTCTGGAGATCCTCGCCAACGACGTCGACCCGGCCGTCTCGACGACCTTCAACGACGACGACTACCGCCGGGCGATCGACATCCTGGGCAAGCAGTACCCGATCATCCTCACCGACTCGGGTACCGGCCTGCTCTACAGCGCGATGCGCGGGGTCCTCGACCTCGCCGACCAGTTGATCATCATCTCCACCCCGTCCGTGGACGGTGCGAGCAGCGCCAGTACGACGCTGGACTGGCTGTCCGCACACGGCTACGCCGACCTGGTACAGCGCGGTATCACGGTCATCTCCGGGGTCCGCGAGACCGGCAAGATGATCAAGATCGACGACATCGTGTCGCACTTCGAGACGCGCTGCCGCGGTGTGGTCGTCGTCCCCTTCGACGAGCATCTCGCCGCCGGCGCCGAGGTCGATCTCGACATGATGCGGCCCAAGACCCGCGAGGCGTACTTCCACCTCTCCGCCCTGGTGGCCGAGGACTTCGCACGCCAGCAGCAGGCGCAGGGCATGTACGCGCAACAGCAGATGGGCGGCGACCCGTACGCCCAGCAGCAGTACGCCCAGCAGGGCCAGCAGCCGCAGCAGGGCCAGCAGCCGCAGCAGGGCTATCCGCAGCAGCAGGGCCAGCCCGCGCAGCCGCCCGCCGGTTACCCCCCGCAGCAGGGCGGCTGGCAGCAGCAGCCCGGCCAGCCCCCGTCCGGCTGGCAGCAGCAACAGCCGGCGCCGGACGCTCCCCTGCCGGACGGCGGCGGCTGGACCCAGCAGCCGCCTCCGCAGTGAGCCGGACGTAGCGAAAAACAGGCGAAGGGCCCCGCACCTGGTGCGGGGCCCTTCACGTGCACAGGGTCACCACAACTGCTCAGAGCCCACCACCACCGGATCAGGGTCACAGCATCCAGGTCACCAGCAGGCTCACCGCCGCGCCCCCGAGGCCCACCAGGTAGAGCCGGTTGCGTACCGTCCCGGCCCGCGTGCCGGACACCGAGCGGTTGATCAGGGCCGCCTGGACACCGCTCCGCGGCAGCATCCCGGTCGCGGCGAAGGGCACGCCGAAGGCGGCCACCAGCCACCCGGAGAAGAACAGCGCGATCCAGCGGGCCACTTCGCCGGGACCGGTGCGCACATACTCGCCGTCCGCCCCCTGCACGGCGATCCGGTCGCCCGGTGTCGCGTCCGCCCGGACCGTCGCCACCTCGTCCGTGCTGCGGCCGTCGTCGGAGCGGAAGGTGCCCTCACACACGGTGGGCCCGCTGGTGGGGTGGCTGCTCCCGGCCGCTCGCAGGGCGTGGCAGCTCGTGGCCGTCAGGGTGCCGGGCGACCCGGCCAATCCGCCGGCATACGCGATACGGGAGCACGCCAGGCCGAACACGACCAGGGCGAGGACGAAGAACACGGCACCCAGCACCCGGCCACCGGGTCCGGGCCGGGGCAGCGACGGTGCCGTCGCGAGCGGCGTCAGTTCCGGCAGTTTCACGCTGTTCCCCCGGCTTTCTTCCCCCGAGTGTCCCCGGCTGCGTCGCGTCAGTCCGCCGCGGCGATCAGGTCCCGCGCCTGCTTCACATCGATCGCCATCCGCTCCAGCAGCGCGTCGAGGGTGTCGAACTTCTCCTGGCCGCGGATATAGGCGAGGAAGTCGACGGCGACGTGCAGGCCGTACAGGTCCAGGCCGACGCGGTCGATGGCGTAGGCCTCGACGGTGCGGACCTTGCCGTCGAACTGCGGGTTGGTGCCGACGGAGATCGCCGCAGGCATCGCCTCGCCCTCGACGTGCAGCAGGCCCGCATAGACGCCGTCGGCGGGGATGGCGGTGTGCGGCAGGGTCTCCACGTTGGCGGTGGGGAAGCCCATCTCGCGGCCGCGCTGGGCGCCCCGTACGACGACGCCCTCGACGCGGTGCGGCCGGCCCAGGACCTCCCGCGCGCCGGTCATATCGCCCTCGGCGACCAGCCGGCGGACCAGGGTGGAGGAGAACGGCTCGCCGCCGCCCGCCGTACCGCGTTCGAAGAGGTCGATGATCTCCACCGTGAAGTCGTAGGTCCGGCCGAGCTCGGCGAGGGTGTCGACGGTGCCGCTCGCCCGGTGGCCGAAGCGGAAGTTGGGGCCCTCGACGACGAGCCGGGCGTGCAACTTGTCCACCAGGACCTTGACCACGAAGTCGGCCGGCGCCAGCTGCGAGAACTCCTTGGTGAACGGCAGGATCAGCACGGCGTCCACGCCCAGCTCCGCCATCAGCTCCGCACGCCGGTGGTGCGGTGCGAGCAGCGGCGGATGGGTGCCGGGGCGCACCACCTCGCTCGGGTGCGGGTCGAAGGTGACGACCACCGCGGGAACGCCCAGCTCACGGGCGCGCTCGACGGCCTTGCCGATGATCAATTGGTGGCCGCGGTGCACACCGTCGTACGAGCCGATGGTGACGACGCTGCGTCCCCAGCCCTCGGGGATGTCCTCCAAGCCACGCCAGCGCTGCACTGTGCCCGCTCCTCGCCCGAACCCTTGTCCGTCCCAAGCGCCATTTCGCCATGACGCAGGTCTAAGACTGCCATGCCCGGGGAGGTGCTTCGCGCGAAGGGTCTCCCGCAGGCGCTCCGGGGCCGCCACGGGCGCCGCGCGGAACGCCAACTCCGGTGTCCCGCCGAGGGGATGGCGGCAAAAGCGCCCCCTTCCGCGCGGTGATTCACTCCGAGCGCCGCGCCGAAGGAGTGAATCACCGCACCGCGATGGACAGAGTCAAGGCGAGGGGGATGGTGGACCGCGGGCCGCGCCCACGCCCATCCGGCCGGTCGGCGGTCCACCACCTCCCCCGGGGCCCGGCGGCCCCGCGGCGTCCGCAAACGGCCGGTGGCCGGTCCCGTACGCCTGCGCGCACCGGAACCGGCCACCGCCGCACCCCGCCGTCTCCCGCGTCAGCCGAAGACGGCCAGGCTCTTCGCCTTCCCGCCCTGGTTCTCCACCAGCGCCAGGAACGTGCCGTCCGGCCCGAACGCCGCCACGGGGCCCTCGGCCTCGAAGCGCGGGATCGGGATCCGGGCACCGTTCATCAGCAGCCGCGCCTGCGGCTCGGCCACGTCCCAGCGGGTGAACGCCGCGGCCGCCGCCTCCCCGATCGGCATGACCGGCAGCCCCGGGCCCTCGGCGTCGTCCACCGCAGCCTGGAGCTGCTCCAGGGTGCGCGCCCGGTCCAGCTTGTACGGGCCCACCCGGGTGCGCCGCAGCGCCGTCAGATGGCCGCCGACCCCGAGCCCGGCGCCCAGGTCGCGGGCCAGGGCGCGGATGTACGTACCGGAGGAGCACTCCACCGAGACCAGCAGGTCGGTCACCGGGGTGCCGTCCGCCGCCTCGGTCTCGGTCACCGAATACAGGACGAACGAGGAGACGGTCACCGGCCGGGCCGGGATCTCCACGTCCTCGCCGTCGCGCACCCGCGAGTAGGACCGCTTGCCGTCGATCTTGATGGCGCTGACCTTCGACGGCACCTGCATGATCGCCCCGGACAGCGCGGCGATCCCCGCGTCGATGTCCTCCCGGGCGAGGCCGTGCGCCGCCTTGGACGCGGTGATCTCGCCCTCCGCGTCATCGGTCACCGTCGTCTGGCCGAGCCGGATCGTGCCGACGTACTCCTTCTCCGTCAGCGCCAGATGACCGAGCAGCTTGGTGGCTCGCTCGATGCCGAGGACGAGGACGCCCGTGGCCATCGGGTCGAGCGTGCCGGCATGCCCGACCCGGCGGGTGCGGGCCATACCGCGCATCTTCGCGACGACGTCGTGCGAAGTGAAACCGGCCGGCTTGTCGACAATCACAAGGCCCGCCCGTCGCCCACCACCACCCTTGCCGGAGAGCGCTGCGCGCTCGCCCCTCTCGGATGGCTTGTTGCTCTCACGCTTCATTCTGCCGCTCGGCCCTCGTCGTCCGCCTCGTCGGCGTCTTCGCCCGGCTTGCGGTACGGGTCGGCCTCGCCGGCGTACTGGGCGCCCGAGGAGACCTCGCGCACCTTGGCGTCCGAGGCCCGCGCCTTGTCGAGCAGGTCCTCGATGGTCCGGGCGTTGTCCGGGAGGGCGTCCGCCACGAACGACAGGGTCGGCGTGAACTTGGTGCCGGCCGCCGCCCCGACCGCTGAGCGCAGGATGCCCTTGGCGCTTTCGAGGCCCGCGGCCGCGCTGGCCCGCTCCTCGTCGTCCCCGTAGACCGTGTAGAAGACCGTAGCCTCCCGCAGGTCGCCGGTGACCCGGGTGTCCGTGATGGTCACGTGCGAACCGAGCCGCGGGTCCTTGATGCCACGCTGGAGCTTCTGGGCGACCACCTCCCGGATGAGGTCCGCCAGCTTCTTCGCCCGCGCATTGTCGGCCACTGGTCCGTCTCCTTCTTGTCTTTCACAATTGTGCTTCCACCGGCGGCGCGATGCCCCTTGCGGGTCAGTCGTCGTCGCCGTGCAGCCGTCGGCGCACCGACAGCAGCTCCACTTCGGGCCGTGCGGCGACCAGGCGCTCGCAGCGGTCCATGACATCCGTCAGATGCCCGGCGTCCCCGGACACCACCGCCAGGCCGATAGTGGCCCTGCGGTACAGGTCCTGGTCCCCGACCTCGGCCACGCTCACCGCGAATTTGCGGTGCAGCTCGGCGACGATCGGGCGGACGACCGAGCGCTTCTCCTTCAGCGACCGTACGTCGCCGAGAAGCAGGTCGAAGGACAGCGTCCCTACGTACATGCACGACGGGTAAAGCCACCCGTGGGGCCTTGGGGTCACCTCCGGCGGTGGCCGGGGGCGTACGGATCATCCGAACCGTGGGTCCTTCGCACCGTACACGCAACGGCCGGGGCCGATCGACGGATTTCCTCCGCCGACCGGCCCCGGTGAAGCGCCCACCCGTCGCCCGGCCACCACCTCTGGTGGACCGCGCTACGCGCGGGCTGCGGCATCAGCCGCGCGGCTTCTCCCGCATCTCGTACGTCGCGATGACGTCGTCGACCTTGATGTCGTTGTAGTTGCCGAGGTTGATACCGCCCTCGAAACCTTCGCGAATCTCGGTGACGTCGTCCTTGAAGCGACGCAGACCCTGGATGTTGAGGTCCTCCGCGACCACCTTGCCGTCGCGGATGAGGCGCGCCTTGGTGTTGCGCTTGACCTCGCCGGAGCGGATGAGGACACCCGCGATGTTGCCCAGCTTGGACGACTTGAAGACCTCGCGGATCTCCGCCGTACCGAGCTCGACCTCCTCGTACTCCGGCTTGAGCAGGCCCTTGAGCGCCGCCTCGATCTCCTCGATCGCCTGGTAGATGACCGAGTAGTAGCGGACGTCGACGCCCTCGCGCTCGGCCAGCTGCGTGGCACGCCCCTCGGCGCGCACGTTGAAGCCGATCACGATCGCGTCGGAGCCGGTCGCCAGGTTGATGTCGGACTCGGTGACCGCACCCACGCCGCGGTGCAGCACGCGGATGTCGACCTCCTCGCCCACATCGAGCTGGAGCAGCGAGGACTCGAGAGCCTCCACCGAACCGGACGCATCGCCCTTGATGATGAGGTTGAGCTGCTGGATCTCGCCGGCCTTGAGCACCTTGTCGAGGTCCTCCATGGACACCCGGCGGGTGCGCTTGGCGAAGGCCGCGTTGCGCTCGCGTGCCGCGCGCTTCTCGGCGATCTGACGGGCCGTACGGTCCTCGTCGACCACCAGGAAGTTGTCGCCGGCGCCCGGGACGTTGGTCAGACCCAGGACCAGGACGGGGGTCGAGGGACCCGCTTCCTCGACGTGGTTGCCCTTGTCGTCGAGCATCGCCCGGACCCGGCCGTAGGCGTCGCCGACGACCATGGTCTCGCCGACGCGCAGCGTGCCGCGCTGGACCAGGACGGTCGCCACGGCGCCGCGGCCGCGGTCGAGGTGGGCCTCGATCGCGATGCCCTGCGCGTCCTGCTCCGCGTTGGCGCGCAGGTCGAGCGAGGCGTCCGCGGTGAGGACGACGGCCTCGAGGAGCTCCTCGATGTTGGTGCCCTGGCGGGCGGAGATGTCGACGAACATGGTGTCGCCGCCGTACTCCTCGGCCACCAGGCCGTACTCGGTCAGCTGACCGCGCACCTTGGTCGGGTCGGCGCCCTCGACATCGATCTTGTTGACCGCGACCACGATCGGGACGTCGGCCGCCTTGGCGTGGTTGAGCGCCTCGATCGTCTGCGGCATGACGCCGTCGTTGGCCGCCACCACGAGGATCGCGATGTCGGTCGACTTGGCACCACGGGCACGCATGGCGGTGAACGCCTCGTGACCGGGGGTGTCGATGAAGGTGATCGCGCGGTCTTCGTCGTTGACCTGGGTCGTGACCTGGTACGCACCGATGTGCTGCGTAATACCGCCGGCCTCGCCCGCGACCACGTTGGTCTTGCGGATGGCGTCCAGCAGTCGGGTCTTACCGTGGTCGACGTGACCCATGACGGTCACCACCGGCGGACGGGAGACGAGCATCTCCTCGCCGCCCTCGTTCTCGCCGAACTCGATGTCGAAGGACTCGAGCAGCTCGCGGTCCTCCTCCTCCGGGCTGACGATCTCGACGACGTAGTTCATCTCGTCGGCGAGCAGCTGGAGCGTCTCGTCGGAGACCGACTGGGTCGCGGTGACCATCTCGCCGAGGTTCAGCATGACCTGGACCAGCGACGCCGGGTTGGCGTTGATCTTCTCCGCGAAGTCCGTCAGCGAGGCACCGCGCGACAGGCGAACCGTCGCACCGTTGCCGCGCGGCAGCATGATGCCGCCGACCGACGGGGCCTGCATGGCCTCGTACTCCTGACGCCTCTGGCGCTTCGACTTGCGGCCACGACGCGCCGGACCGCCGGGACGGCCGAACGCACCCTGCGTGCCACCACGGCCACCGGGGCCGCCGGGACGACCGGCGAAGCCGGGACGACCGCCGCCGAAGCCGCCGCCACCACCGGGACCGCCGCCACCGGGACGACCGGCGAAACCGCCGCCGCCACCCGGACGACCGCCGCCACCACCGGGACGACCGGCGAAACCGCCGCCGCCACCGGGACGACCGGCGCCACCACCGGGACGACCGGCACCGCCGGGACCGCGACCGCCGCCGCCACCGGGGCCCGGACGCGGGCCGGCAGCCGGACGCTGCGGCATCATGCCCGGGTTCGGACGGTTACCGCCGCCGGGACGCGGACCGGCGCCGCCGGGAGCCGCACCCTGCGGACGGGGCATACCACCGGGGGTCGGACGCGCGCCGCCCTGGCCCTGGGGACGGGGACCGCCCTGGCCGCCGCCCTGCGGACGCGGGCCACCGGGGCCGCCCTGGCCACCGGGACGCGGGGCGCCGCCGGGACGGGGGGCCTGCGGACGGGCCATGCCCGTCGAGCCGCCGGAGGTGAAGGGGTTGTTGCCCGGACGGGGACCGGAGGGACGGGCACCCGAGCGGGGGCCCGGACGCTCGGCACCCGGACGCGGGGCACCGCCACGGCCCGGAGCGCCCTGGCCGGGGCCGGGACGGCCGCCGGGACGCGGGGCCGGACGCTCGGCGCCCGGACGCGGGGCGGAGGGGCCGGACGCGGGCGCGGCCGGCGGAGCCTGGAACTCGGGCTGCGCGGGGGCGGCCGGAGCGGGCTTGGGGGCCGGCGCCTTGGGGGCCGGCGTGGGGCGCGGGCCCGGTGTGGGCGCCGCGGAGGGGGTGCTGCTCTTGGGTGCCTCGGGGGCTGCCGGCGCCGGCGCCGGAGCCGCGGGGCCCGGCTTGGGGGCGCCCGGCTTCGGGGCGGCAGGACGGTCTCCCGCTGCCTTGGCGGCAGGGGAGGTGCCCGCAGCCTGCGCCGGAGAGGGCGCCGACGGCTTCGCGGGGGCCGACTTGCGCGGCGCCGCGGGCTTCCCGGCGGCGCGGCCGCTGCCGCTGCCTGCCTGGAAAGCGTCGGTCAGCTTGCGAACAACCGGCGCCTCGATCGTCGAGGACGCCGAACGGACAAACTCACCGAGTTCTTGGAGCTTGGCCATGACGACCTTGCTCTCAACTCCGAACTCCTTGGCGAGTTCGTATACCCGGACCTTAGCCACTTCGCTCCTTTTAGGTCCGGGTTGCGCCGGACCGTCGCTACTTCATGGGCGTACTCATCGCGTACTCATCGAGTGCTCATCGCAATCTCGACCTACTTCCGACTCGCGAGGTACCTGACCGCACGGTTCTCCGTGCGCTGTGCGTTCTTACTGTGCTTTTACTGCTTGCGCCATTGCATTAACGGGCCGCTGTGGCCCCGTCCCGCTCGACGGCCCGGCGCAAAGCCGCCGTGTCGTACGGTCCCGGGCCCCGAAAAGCCCGGGCAAACGCCCGGCGGCGGACCGCCAGGTCGAGGCAGCCCGGTGCGGGATGCACATACGCACCCCGGCCGGGCAGCGTACCGCGCCGATCAGGGACACACTCACCCTCGATCACCACGATGCGCAGCAAATCGCCCTTGGCCGCTCGCTCCCGACAACCCAGACAGGTGCGCTCAGGGCATG
The DNA here is from genome assembly GCF_000935125.1 of Streptomyces natalensis ATCC 27448. GTDB lineage: Bacteria > Actinomycetota > Actinomycetes > Streptomycetales > Streptomycetaceae > Streptomyces > Streptomyces natalensis. The sequence continues at coordinate 47,137 of NZ_JRKI01000061.1, forward strand.
CGCGGGCATGCGTCCGGCCAGACACTGCTTAAGTCTACCTCCCCGTAGCGACCTCACCCCGATGGGGTAAAGCCCGAACGTCGGCACAAAATTCCCGCCGCGGCCCCTGTCAGAGGGCCGCGGCGCATCCGGACGGCTACTCCTGCGGAGCGTGCTGTTCCGTATCGGGCCGGATGTCGATCCGCCAGCCGGTGAGCCGGGCGGCGAGGCGGGCGTTCTGCCCTTCCTTGCCGATGGCCAGCGACAGCTGGTAGTCGGGCACGGTCACCCGCGCGGAGCGCGCCGCCAGGTCGACGACCTCGACCTTGCTCACCCGCGCCGGGGAGAGCGCATGGGCGACCAGTTCGGCCGGATCCTCCGACCAGTCCACGATGTCGATCTTCTCGCCGTTGAGCTCGGCCATCACGGCCCGCACCCGGCCGCCCATGGGCCCGATGCAGGCGCCCTTGGCGTTCAGCCCGGACCGCGTCGACCGCACCGCGATCTTCGTCCGGTGCCCGGCCTCGCGCGCGATGGCGGCGATCTCCACCGACCCGTCCGCGATCTCGGGGACCTCCATCGCGAACAGCTTCTTGACCAGATTCGGGTGGGTCCGCGACAGCGTCACCGACGGCCCGCGCACGCCCTTGACGACCCGCACGACATACGACCGCAGCCGCGTGCCGTGTGCGTAGTCCTCACCGGGCACCTGCTCCTGCACCGGCAGGATCGCCTCCAGCCGACCGATGTCGACCAGCACGTTCTTGGGATCCTTGCCCTGCTGCACCACACCGGTGACGACATCGCCCTCGCGCCCGGCGTACTCGCCGAAGGTGATCTCCTCCTCGGCGTCCCGCAGCCGCTGGAGGATGACCTGCTTGGCGGTGGTGGCCGCAATCCGGCCGAAACCCGAGGGGGTGTCGTCGAACTCGCGCGGCTCGGCGCCCTCCTCCAGGTCGTCGGGGTCCTCCTTCGCCCACACCGTCACATGGCCGGTGTTGCGGTCCAGCTCCACCCGCGCCCGCCGGCGGCTGCCCTCGGTGCGGTGGTATGCGATGAGGAGGGCCGACTCGATCGCCTCGACCAGCAGGTCGAACGAGATCTCCTTCTCCCGCACCAGACCCCGCAGGGCACTCATGTCGATGTCCACGGCTACGCCTCCTCCTTCTTCTCGTCCTTACGGCTGAATTCCAGCTCGACCCGGGCCCGCTCGATCTCGTCGAACGCGACCCGCCGCTCGGTCGGCTTGCGGCCCTTGACCCCCGGCACCTCGAGATCGAGGCCGTCCTCGTCCACGGACATGATCCGCGCGACGAGCTCGCCACCGTCACTCAACCGGGCCTTGATGAGCCTTCCGACGGCGCGGCGGTAGTGCCGCAGCTCGGTCAGTGGCCGGTCGGCGCCGGGAGAGGTCACCTCAAGGGTGTAGGGGGCGCCGCCCATCACGTCGGTCTCGTCCAGCGCCTGCGACACCTCGCGGCTGACGGCCGCACAGTCGTCCAGCTGGACGCCGTCGTCGGAATCGACCACGATCCTCAGCACCCTCCGCCGGCCCGCGGGGGTCACCTCGATCTCTTCCAGATCCAGGTCTCGCGCGGCGACGAGCGGTTCAAGCAGTCCGCGCAGCCTCTCGTTCTGGGTGGTGCTCATCCGGGTGACTCCTCGGCCGCGTGTGCTGTTGTGGGTAGATCGCGTGTCGGGTCAAAGCCTATCTGTTCCGGCGGGGTACTGACGATTCGGTGGGCGGGCACGGATACTCTCGCCTGCGGTGATCACAACGAAAGACCCCGGGAGCCGAATGTGGCGCACGCGCGAAGAAGGACCCTGCTGACCGCCGCCGCCCTCGGCGGCGCGGCCTGGCTCACCGCCTGTTCCGAGGACCCGGCCCCCCAGCGGGCCGAACGCTCCTCGTCCGCCGACCATCTGCGCCGAGGCGCCGCCCGGGACAGCACCGCGCTGCTGGCCCGCTACGACGCCGCCCTGGCCGCCCACCCCGCCCTGGCACCGGCCCTGCGGCCGCTGCGCGCCGAAGTGGCCCGCCACGCCGAGGCGTTCGGCGCCGGGAAACCGCGCACCGGCGTGTCGCACCCCCCAGCCGCACCGGACGCGCCGACGGCCCGCAAGGAGCTGGCCGAAGCCGAGCGCAATCTGGCCGACCGACGTACCCGGGCGCTGCCCGGCGCCCCGCCCGAGCTGGCCCGCCTGCTGGCCTCCGTGGCGGCCGCCGGCGCCGGCCACGCCTATCTGCTGGCCAGGTCGTAACCACCACAACACCCCGAAGGCATCCGCACCATGACAGCAACAGAGCTCACCGCGGCCCAGGCGGCCCTGGCGGCCGAATACGCCGCCGTGTACGGCTACGGCGTGGTCGGCGGCCGGATCTCCCCGGCCCGCCGCAAGGAGGCCCAGGAGGCGTACGACGCCCATCGCGCACGGCGGGACGCGCTGCGCCGCACCGTACGGGACCTGGGCGGCACGCCGCACGCCGCGGCGGCCGCCTACGAGCTGCCCTTCCCCGTCCCGGACGCGGCGGCCGCACTGCGCCTGGCAGCGGAGCTGGAGGACCGGCTGGCGGCCGTCTACGCCGATCTCGTACGGTCCGCGGAGAAGTCCCGCCGCCTGGACGCGGCGGCCGCGCTGCGGGAGGCGGCAGTCCGGTCGGTGCGCTGGCGGGGCAGCGGCGTAGCCTTCCCTGGGCTCGCGGAGCGGGCGGCCGGTGCACCGGCCCCGTCCCCGAGCGCGCCCTCGAACGCGCTGTGAACCACCGGAAAGGGACAGCTCAGGCATGGCAACGGCACCCATCGAACCGCCCCAGCGGTTGGTGAGTTCGCTGAGCAGCGATCCGGAAAGTCCGCAGCGGCGGTGGCTCGCCGCGCTTCCGACGCTGCTTCAGGAGCAGCTGGTGTCCTGGGATCTGACGCTGGAACGGGTGCACTCCCCCGGTGGCCGCAGCAGCCTGGTGGCGCTCGTACGCCAACAGGACGGCACCCCCGCGGCCCTGAAGTTCCCCGCGCCGGGGCGGCCGCACGAGGCCGAGGCCCTGGGCATATGGGACGGCTGGGGCGCGGTCCGGCTGCTGCGCCGCGACGAGACGACCGGCGCGCTCCTGCTGGAACGCCTGCACGGTGCGGTGTCCCTGCGTTCGCTGCCCGAGGCCAAGGCCCTCCTGGAAGCGGCCGGCACGGTGCGCCGCCTGTGGGTGGAGCCGGGCCCCGACCACCCCTTCCCCACCCTGGCCGGCCAGACCGAGCAGGCCGTGCGGACGCTGAGCGCGGCGCAGGCCGACAGCCCCGCCGCCGCGCCCCTCCTGGCGGAGGCGCGCGAACTGCGCGAGGCCCTGCCCACGACGGCCACCGAACACCTCCTGCTGCACGGCGCCTTCCGCCAGGGCAAGGTCCTGGCGGGCGAGCGCGCGCCGTGGCTGGCCGTCGGTCCCGCGCCCCTGGTCGGCGAGCGCGCCTACGACCTGGCCGCGCTCGTCCTGGACCGCTTCGAGGACCTGATGGCGGGATCCGGCGCGGCGGCCGCCGCCCGCCGGCGCGTGGCCAAGCTGGCCGACTCCCTGGACGTGGACCGCGACCGCCTGCGCGACTGGACGCTGTGCCGCGCCGTCCTGACCGCCGTACGCGAAACGGCCGCCGGCGACCGCCAGCGCGGCGAACTGCTGCTGGAGTTCGCGGCCTGGCTGTAGGGCCTGTCCGACGGGTCGGACAGGCCCTGTAGGTACCGCCGTACGCCTCAGGCGCTGAGCCTGGCCACGGCCTCCTCGACCGTCAGCTCCTCGCGCTCGCCCGTGCGCCGGTCCTTGACCTCGACCACGCCCTCACCGGCCCGGCGCCCGGCGACCACGATCGTCGGCACGCCCAGCAGCTCCGCGTCGGTGAACTTCACACCGGGCGAGACGCCGGGCCGGTCGTCGACCAGCACCCGCAGCCCCGCGGCCCCCAGCTGCTCGCCCACCGACAGCGCCAGCTCGGTCTGCTTGGCCTTGCCCGCCGCGACGACGTGCACATCGGCCGGTGCGACCTCGCGCGGCCAGCACAGCCCGGCCTCGTCGTGGGTCTGCTCGGCGAGGGCGGCCACCGCACGGGAGACGCCGATGCCGTACGAACCCATGGTGACCCGTACCGGCTTGCCGTTCTGGCCGAGGACGTCGAGCTCGAAGGCGTCGGCGTACTTGCGGCCGAGCTGGAAGATGTGGCCGATCTCGATGGCGCGGTCGATCCTCAGGCCGGTGCCGCACTTCGGGCAGGGGTCGCCCGGCTCCACGACGACCACGTCGAGGTACTCGTCGACCTCGAAGTCACGGCCCGCGACGACGTTGCGGGCGTGCTTGCCCTCCTTGTTGGCTCCGGTGATCCAGGCCGTACCGGAGGCGACGCGCGGGTCGGCGAGGTAGCGGAAGGACTTGCCCGCCAGGCCCTGCGGCCCCACGTAGCCGCGGACCAGCTCCGGCCGCTCGACGAAGTCCTCGGCGGTGACCAGTTCGACGACGGCCGGCGCGAGGTGCTCGCCGAGCTTGCCGAGGTCGACCTCGCGGTCGCCGGGGACGCCCACCGCGACGATCTCACCCGCGGCGCCAGCCGCTGATGTCTCAGTCACCTTGACCAGCAGGTTCTTCAGCGTCGCCGAGGCCGGGACGCCGAGGTGCTCGGCGAGCTTCTCGATGGTCGGGGTGTCGGGGGTGTCCAGCTCCTCGACGGGGCCGTGGCCGGAGCCGTCGACCGGCTCGACCTTGACCGTCACGGCCTCCGTGTTGGCCGCGTAGTCACACGCCGGGCAGTCGACGAAGGTGTCCTCACCGGCGGCCGCGGGCGCCAGGAACTCCTCGGACGCGGAGCCGCCCATCGCGCCGGAGACGGCGGAGACGATCCGGAAGTCCAGGCCCAGGCGCGCGAAGATCTTCTCGTACGCGGCGCGGTGCAGCGCGTAGGACTCCGCCAGCCCCTCGTCGGTGACGTCGAAGCTGTAGGAGTCCTTCATCTGGAACTCGCGGCCGCGCAGCACGCCGGAGCGGGGACGGGCCTCGTCGCGGTACTTGGTCTGGATCTGGTAGAGCATCACCGGCAGGTCCTTGTAGGACGTGCACTGGTCCTTGACGGTGAGGGCGAAGATCTCTTCGTGCGTGGGGCCGAGGAGGTAGTCGGCGCCCTTGCGGTCCTTGAGGCGGAAGAGGAGGTCGCCGTACTCCTCCCAGCGGTTGCTGACCTCGTAGGGCTCCTTGGGCAGCAGGGCCGGCAGCAGCACTTCCTGGGCGCCGATGGCGTCCATCTCTTCGCGGACGATGCGGGAGACGTTCTCCAGGACCTTCTTGCCCAGCGGCAGCCACGTCCAGATGCCGGCGGAGGAGCGGCGGACGTACCCGGCGCGGACGAGCAGCTTGTGGCTGGCGGTCTCGGCGTCGGCCGGGTCCTCGCGCAGTGTCTTGATCATCAAGCGGGACATGCGCTGAACCTGTGCGGCGTTGGCCATGGGAGTTTCTCCTGCGTAAGAAAGGTGACTCCCAGGAGGTTAGCCGCAGGGGTGTGGCGCACGGAAATGCGTTCCGCCGCACCAAAAGCTCACGGCCGTATCAGCGGAAGCGGCGCGCCCATCACGGCGTACGGCGTCGGCGCGCTCGGGAACAGGACCCGTCGCGCGATATCGCGGTACCCGAGCGACCGGTACAGCCCCCGGGCCGGGCTCTCCACATCGATCGCGGACAGGATCGACCGCGGCTCGGCCACCTCGTCGGTGATCCGGGTGATCAGCGCCCGCCCGATGCCGCGGCCCTGGTAGGCGGGGTGGACGTGCAGCTCGGTGATGACGAAGGAGTCGTCCAGCCAGTGATCGAGGTGCTCGCTGCGCAGATACGGTTCGACGACGGTGGACCACCAGTGCGCCCGGTCGTTGGGCATTCCGTACACGAACCCGACGAGGTGCCCCTGGGGGGTGGTGGCCCCCAGGGCCCGCGCGCCGCGGCAGCCCAGATGGCGCAGCACGATGTGCCGCCGTACCGCGACCTCGTCCTGGCTCAGGCCGAACGCCAGCGCCTGCACCGCGAGCGCGTCATCCACGCGGGCGGCGAGATCGAGAGGGCCGACCGCGACGTCATCCATGGTCGCGAGCGTACAAGGCGGTTACACGGCGGCACCACCGCTCAGAACAGCACGCTCATGAAGGCCCCGACCTCCCGGAACCCCACCCTCCGGTACGCCGCACGGGCCGCGGCGTTGAAGTCGTTGACGTACAGGCTGGCCACCGGCGCCACATCGCTGAGCGCATAGCGCAGCACCGCCGCCATCCCCGTTTCCGAAAGGCGCTTGCCCCGGTAGGCGGGATCGACCCAGACCCCCTGGATCTGGCAGGCCCGCGGTGTCGCGGCGCCGATCTCGGCCTTGAAGATGACCTTGCCGTCCTCGATACGGGCGAAGGACCGCCCGGCGCCGACCAGCTCGGCGACCCGGGCCTGGTAGAGCAGCCCGCCGTCGCCGGCCATCGGGGAGATGCCGACCTCTTCGGTGAACATGGCCACGCACGCCGGCATGATCAGGTCCATCTCGTTCTTGCGGATCCGGCGGACGTAGGGGTCCGGCGGGATCTCGGCGGACGGCGCGGACGTCACCATCAGGGGCTGATGGGCGCGCACCTCGCGGGCCGGTCCCCAGTACGGCTCCAGCAGCGACCACAGCTCGGCGGTGGGGCCGGCGGGGCCGACGACGGAGGAGCAGCGCCGGCCCTGGCGGCGCGCCCGTTCGGCGAAACCGTGCACGGCCTCCGAGGTGGCGCACACCGGGACGAGATTGGCGCCGGCGTAGCACAGCGATTCCAGCCGTCCCCCGACGTACCAGCCCCACATCTCGCCGCCGAGGCGCCAGGGGTCGAGCCCGGCGATCTGCACACGGGCGGCGACGAAGGCGTTGGCGACCGGGTCGCGGTCCAGGACCGCGAGCGCATCGTCGAGCTCCCCGGGCTCGAGGACCTTGATGGTGGTGGTCGTCAGCACGTGTCGGAATGCCTCACCGTTACGGGCCTGGGAGGCCAGGCGGGAGCAGGTCTTGGCACTTTACCTCCCCCTGCGGGCGGGCACCCGGCCCGCGCGGAGACCGCTGCCCGCAGGCGGGCAGCGATGAGCCCCGCGACCCGGTGGGCGGCGGGGCTCGGGGGCTCGCGGGGGATCAGCCGGCGGCGGTGACGACCGGCTCGCCGGAGGCGACGCCGTCGGCCTCCATCTGTGCGGCGATCTTCAGCGCCTCTTCGATGAGGGTCTCGACGATCTTGGACTCGGGGACGGTCTTGATGACCTCGCCCTTGACGAAGATCTGGCCCTTGCCGTTGCCGGAGGCGACGCCGAGGTCGGCCTCGCGGGCCTCGCCGGGGCCGTTGACGACGCAGCCCATGACGGCGACGCGCAGCGGCACCTCCATGCCCTCCAGGCCCGCGGTGACCTCGTCGGCGAGCTTGTAGACGTCGACCTGGGCGCGGCCGCAGGAGGGGCAGGAGACGATCTCGAGGCGGCGCTGGCGGAGGTTGAGCGACTCCAGGATGGAGATGCCGACCTTGACCTCCTCGGCCGGCGGCGCGGACAGCGAGACGCGGATGGTGTCGCCGATGCCCTCGCTGAGCAGCGCGCCGAAGGCGACGGCGGACTTGATGGTGCCCTGGAAGGCGGGCCCGGCCTCGGTGACGCCCAGGTGGAGCGGGTAGTCGCACTGGGCGGCGAGCTGGCGGTAGGCGTTGACCATCACGACCGGGTCGTTGTGCTTGACCGAGATCTTGATGTCGCGGAAGCCGTGCTCCTCGAAGAGGGACGCCTCCCACAGCGCGGACTCGACCAGCGCCTCGGGGGTGGCCTTGCCGTACTTCTGGAGCAGGCGGCGGTCCAGGGATCCGGCGTTGACGCCGATGCGGATGGGGGTGCCGGCGTCGGAGGCCGCCTTGGCGATCTCCTTGACCTTGTCGTCGAACTGCTTGATGTTGCCGGGGTTGACGCGGACGGCCGCGCAGCCGGCGTCGATCGCGGCGAAGACGTACTTCGGCTGGAAATGGATGTCCGCGATGACCGGGATCTGCGACTTCTTCGCGATGACCGGCAGGGCGTCGGCGTCGTCCTGGGTGGGGCAGGCGACCCGGACGATCTGGCAGCCGGAGGCCGTCAGCTCGGCGATCTGCTGGAGGGTCGCGCCGATGTCGGAGGTGCGGGTGGTCGTCATGGACTGCACCGAGACGGGCGCGTCCCCGCCCACGGCGACCGTACCGACGTGGATCTTGCGGCTGACACGGCGGTCGGCGAGCTTGGCCGGTACGTCCGGCATTCCCAGCGCAATGGCAGTCATCTGACGAGCAACCCCAAGGTGTGGATCATGGTCCCGGATTCGGCGGGCTCCGGCATCCGAGGTTACGGCACCGGTATGTCGATAGGCACATCGCGCTCCAGCGGCCCCTCGAAAGAGAACGGCCGGACGCCTCCAAACGCCGCGGAGGTGTCCGGCCGTCGCCAAACCCGAATTTCGGTCGATGCCGTCAGGTCAGTTTCACCGGATTCACGACATCGGCCACCAGCACCAGCAGCGTGAAGCAGATGAAGATCCCGGCGACGACGTAGGCCACCGGCATCAGCTTGGCGACGTCGAAGGGGCCGGGGTCGGGCCGCCGGAAGACCCGGGCGAAGGAGCGGCGGATCGCCTCCCAGACGGCGCCGGCGATATGCCCGCCGTCCAGCGGGAGCAGCGGCAGCATGTTGAACAGGAACAGCGAGAGGTTGAAGCCGGCGACCAGGAAGAGCATGGTCGCCACCCGCTGCTCCGGCGGGATGTGCAGGGAGAAGACCTCGCCGCCGACCCGGGCCGCGCCGACCACGCCCATCGGGGAGTCCTGCTTGCGCTCGCCGCCGTTGAACGCGGCGTTCCACAGGTCCGGGATCTTGCCGGGCAGCTGGACCAGCGAGGAGACGCCCTGCTGGACCATGCTGCCCATACGGTCCACGGACTGGCCGAAGGACTGCTGGACGACGCCGCTGGCGGGGGTGAAGCCGAGGAATCCGGCGGTGACGAACTGGCCGGGGACGTAACCGCCGTGCCCGTCCGTCTTGGCGACCTTGTTCTCTATCAGGTCGGCGTGCAGCGTCCTGCGCGCGCCGTGCCGCTCGACGACGAGGGTGGCGGGCCCGGTGGTGTCGCGGATCTGGCTCTGGAGGGTGTTCCAGTCCGGTACGGCGTGCCCGTTGAACGTGACGATCTTGTCGCCGGCCCGCAGGCCCGCGGCCTTGGCCGGGGAGTCCTTGGCGCCGGAGGGGCATTTGTCGGTCTTGGCGGCCGCGGAGATCACGCAGTCCGAGACGGAGCCGACCTGGGTGGTCTGGGTGTTGATGCCGAAGCCCATCAGCACGCTCATGAAGATCACGACCGCGAGGATCAGGTTCATGAACGGCCCGGCGAACATCACGATGATGCGCTTCCAGGGCTTACGGGTGTAGAAGAGCCGCTGTTCGTCGCCGGGCTGGAGCTCCTCGAAGGCCGCCGAGCGGGCGTCCTCGATCATGCCGCGGAACGGTGAGGTGGACCGGGCCTGGAGCTTTCCGTCGTCGCCGGGCGGGAACATGCCGATCATGCGGATGTAGCCGCCGAGCGGGACGGCCTTGATGCCGTACTCGGTGTCGCCCTTCTTGCGGGAGAAGAGCGTCGGCCCGAAGCCCACCATGTACTGCGGCACCCGGATGCCGAACATCTTGGCCGTGGAGAGATGGCCGAGTTCGTGCCAGGCGATGGAGAACAGCAGGCCGACGACGAAGACGACTATGCCGAGGATGGTCATCCAGGTCGTCATACGCGAGCCTCCGATGATGTCCGTGCCGCACGGGCGGCCAGTTCGCGGGCGCGGGCACGCGCCCAGGTTTCCGCCTGCAAGACGTCCGCCACGGTCAGTGAGGTTCCGTTGGCCGGTACGCCGTGTTCGGCGACCACTTCCGCGACCGTATCCACAATCCCTGTGAACGGCAGCCCGCCCGCCAGGAACGCATCGACGCACTCCTCGTTCGCGGCGTTGAAGACGGCCGGGGCGGTGCCGCCGAGGTCTCCGACGTGGCAGGCGAGGGCCACGGACGGGAAGGCCCGGGTGTCGAGCGGGAAGAACTCCCAGGTCTGGGCCTTGGTCCAGTCCACGCCCGGCGCCGCGTCCGGGACCCGCTCGGGCCAGCCCAGGCCCAGGGCGATCGGCATCCGCATGTCCGGCGGGCTGGCCTGGGCCAGGGTGGAACCGTCCGTGAACTCCACCATCGAGTGGATGTAGGACTGCGGATGGACCACGACCTCGATGCGGTCGAAGGGGACGTCGAAGAGCAGATGGGCCTCGATGACCTCCAGACCCTTGTTGACCAGGGTCGCGGAGTTGATGGTGACGACCGGGCCCATGGACCAGGTGGGGTGGGCGAGGGCCTGTGCGGGGGTCACCTCGGCCAGCTCGCGCTGCGTACGGCCGCGGAACGGGCCCCCGGAGGCGGTGACGACGAGCTTGCGGACCTCGCTGCGCTCGCCGCCGGCCAGCGCCTGGAAGAGCGCGGAGTGCTCGGAGTCGACGGGGACGATCTGGCCCGGTTCGGCGACGGCCTTGACCAGCGGGCCGCCGACGATCAGCGACTCTTTGTTGGCCAGCGCCAGCACCCGCCCGGCCTTGAGGGCGGCGAGGGTGGGGGCCAGGCCGATGGAGCCGGTGATGCCGTTGAGGACGGTGTGGCAGGGCGAGGCGGCCAGATCCGTGGCGGCGTCGGGGCCCGCCAGGATCTCGGGCAGCGGCTCCCCCGCTCCGTAGCGGGCGGCCAGCGCCTCGCGCAGCGCGGGGACGACGTCCTCCCGGGCAACCGCGACGGCCGCGACCCGCAGCTGGTGCGCCTGGTCGGCGAGCAGGTCCACCCGGCCGCCGGCCGCGGAGAGCGCGGTGACCCTGAAGCGGCCGGGGTTGCGCAGGACGATGTCGATCGCCTGCGTGCCGATCGAACCGGTCGAGCCGAGGATCACGATGTCGCGCGGGCCCGCCGGCTCGGTGGCGGCCGGTTCGTACCGCAGGTGCGGATGTGCGAGGGAGTCCGTCATGCCGTCCATTGTTGCCGGTCGGCGCGGCTCCTCGTACGGGGGACCCGGAGGCCGCCCGTACGAGGCCGGGGCGCCTTACCTCACGGGACGGGGCGGCGGACTGAGTCCTTGGTGCTGGGGCCGGGGGTGGCGTCCGCGATCCAGAGGCCGTCGCCGCTGGGGTCGATGACGCCCTCCTCCAGCCAGGTGTAGCTGCCGTCAAGGACCCGGGAGACGATCTTGCGGTCGAGGTCGTCGGTGTTGGTCCACAGCCGGCCGAACAGCTCCTCGATGCGCAGACGCGACTGGCGGCAGAAGGCGTCGGCGAGCTGATGTGCCTCGCGGCCGTGCTCGCCGGACATCCTCAGATGCTCGGCGCGGACACAGGCCGCGCTCATCGCGAACAGCTCGGCGCCGATGTCGACGATCCGGCCGAGGAAGCCCTGTTTGGTCTCCATCCGGCCCTGCCAGCGGGACATCGCGTAGAAGGTGCAGCGGGCTAGCTTGCGCGAGGCCCGTTCTGCATAGCGCAGATGCCCGGCGAGTTCGCCGAACTCCTGGTAGGTGCGCGGCAGTTGGCCCCGTCCGGTGACGAGCTGGGGCAGCCAGCGGGCGTAGAAGCCGCCGGCCCTGGCCGCGGCCCGGCCCTTGTCGGCCAGCGAGGTGTCGGGGTCGATGAGCGCGCCGGCGACGGAGAGATGGGCGTCGACGGCCTCGCGGGCGATCAGCAGATGCATGATCTCCGTGGAGCCCTCGAAGATCCGGTTGATGCGCATATCGCGCAGCACCTGCTCGGTGGGGACGGCGCGTTCGCCGCGGGCGGCGAGCGATGCGGCGGTCTCGAAGCCGCGGCCGCCGCGGATCTGGACGAGTTCGTCGGCCATCCGCCAGCCCATCTCGGAGCCGTAGAGCTTGGCCAGGGCGGCCTCGATACGGATGTCGTTGCGGCTCTCGTCGGCCATCTGGGAGGCGAGGTCGACGACGGCCTCCAGGGCGAAGGTGGTGGCGGCGATGAAGGCCACCTTGCCGCCGACGGCCTCGTGTTTCGCGATGGACTTGCCCCACTGCTCGCGTGCCGTGGACCATTCGCGGGCGATTTTCAGACACCACTTGCCGACGCCGGCGCACATCGCGGGCAGCGAGAGACGGCCGGTGTTGAGGGTGGTCAGGGCGATCTTGAGACCGGCGCCCTCGGGGCCGATGCGGTTCGCGGCGGGGACGCGGACCTGGTGGAAGCGGGTGACGCCGTTCTCCAGGCCGCGCAGGCCCATGAAGGCGTTGCGGTTCTCGACGGTGATGCCGGGTGAGTCGGCCTCGACGACGAAGGCGGTGATACCGCCCTGGTGCCCCTCGGAGGCGGGCACCCGCGCCATGACGACCAGCAGGTCGGCGACCACACCGTTGGTGGTCCACAGCTTCACGCCGTCCAGAACGTAGTTCTCGCCGTCGGGTACGGCGGCGGTGGCCAGGCGGGCCGGGTCGGAGCCGACGTCCGGTTCGGTGAGCAGGAACGCGGAGATGGCGCTGCGGGCGCAGCGCGGCAGGAAGGCGTCCTTCTGCTCCTGGGTGCCGAAGAGTTTGAGCGGCTGCGGGACGCCGATGGACTGGTGGGCGGAGAGCAGGGCGCCGATGGCGGGGCTGGCGGATCCGGCCAGGGCCAGGGCGCGGTTGTAGTAGACCTGGGTCAGGCCGAGGCCGCCGTACTTGGTGTCGATCTTCATGCCGAGCGCGCCGATCTCCTTGAGGCCCTGGAGGGTCTCGTCGGGGATCTTGGCCTCGCGTTCGATGCGGGCGCTGTCGACCTTCGTTTCGCAGAAGGCGCGCAGGGTGGCCAGAAACTTCTCGCCGCGCCGGACGTCGTCCACCGCCGGGGTGGGGTGCGGATGGATGAGGTCGAGCCTGAAGCGCCCCAGGAACAGTTCCTTGGCGAAGCTGGGCTTGCGCCAGTCCTGCTCACGGGCCGCCTCGGCGACCTGCCGCGCTTCGCGCTCGGAAACCTTGCGGATGGACGGAGCCGTCATCAGGAGCTCACCTCGCCGCGGTCGGGAGTGCTGCACCGAGGGCCGGGGGCGGCCGTCGGACGGTGCTACTTGTGAGGGTTACCCGATCCGAGGGGGTTGCACCAGTGGTGCCGCGGGGAAGCGGCGAGCGGGCGGATGCGTATGCGCCATGGGCCGTCCGGGGTACGGCCTCGGCCACCCGGGGGCGGGCCGTATCGGCCATTCGGGGGGCCGGGCGGGGGAGGGACGCGGCGCGCTCCGGAACGGGGGTGTCCGGAGCGCGCCGCGGCCGGGCCGGCGCCGGGGGGTGCGCCGGCCGGAGCCCGGACGGCAGTACGGCCCAAGGGATGGCCGTCGCTGTCCACCGGTCCGGGCCGGTCCGGTGCGGCGGGGAGCAGGCCCGCCGCCGAGACCCGTCTAGAGGGCCAGTCCGGTCAGGACCAGTACGCGCTCATAGGTGTAGTCGTCCATCGCGTAGCGCACGCCCTCGCGGCCCACACCGGACTGCTTGGCGCCGCCGTACGGCATCTGGTCGGCGCGGTAGGACGGCACATCGCCGATGATCACGCCGCCGACCTCCAGGGCGCGGTGGGCGCGGAAGGCGGTCTGCGTGTCGTGGGTGAAGACACCGGCCTGGAGGCCGTACTTGGAGTCGTTGACCGCGGCGAACGCCTCGGCCTCGCCGTCGACCTTCTTGATGGTCAGCACCGGGCCGAAGACCTCTTCACAGGCCAGGGTGGTGTCGGCGGGCACGTCGGCCAGGACGGTCGGCGCGTAGGAGGCACCGTCGCGCTTGCCGCCGGCGAGCAGCTTGGCGCCGCGCTCGACGGCCTCGTCCACCCAGGACTCCACGCGCTTGGCCGCGGCCTCGTTGACCAGCGGGCCGACCTCGGTGGCGTCGTCGGAGGGGTCACCGGTGACCTGGGCGTTGACCGCCGCGACGATCTTGGGGACCAGGCGGTCGTAGACGGAGGCGTCGGCGATGACGCGCTGCACCGAGATGCAGGACTGGCCGCCCTGGTAGTTGGAGAAGGTGGCGATCCGCTGCGCCGCCCAGTCCAGGTCCGCCTCGGAGGACCAGTCGGGCAGGACGACGGCCGCGCCGTTGCCGCCGAGCTCCAGGGTGCAGTGCTTGCGCGGCACCGAGTCGAGGATGTCGTAGCCGACCTTCTCGGAGCCGGTGAAGGAGATGACGGGCAGCCGCTCGTCCTTGACCAGGGCCGGCATCGCCTCGTTGCCCACCGGGAGGATCGACCAGGAGCCGGCCGGCAGGTCGGTGCCGTCCAGCAGCTCGCCGATGATCAGGCCGGAGAGCGGGGTGGCCGGGGCGGGCTTGAGGATGATCGGGACGCCGGCCGCGATGGCCGGGGCGATCTTGTGCGCACACAGGTTCAGCGGGAAGTTGAACGGGGCGATGCCCAGGACCGTGCCGCGCGGGAAGCGGCGGGTCAGGGCGAGGCGGCCGGCGCCGCCCGCGTCGGTGTCCAGGCGCTGGGCCTCGCCGCCGTTGAAGCGGCGGGCCTCCTCGGCCGCGAAGCGGAAGACGGAGACGGCCCGGCCGACCTCGCCGCGCGCCCACTTCATCGGCTTGCCGTTCTCCGCGGAGATCAGCTGCGCGATCTCCTCGGTGCGCTCCACCAGCTGCCGGCCGACGTGGTCGAGGGCGGCGGCCCGCACATGGGCGGGGGTCGCGGCGAGCTCGTCCTGGACGGCGACGGAGGCCGCGATGGCCTCCTCGACCTGGGCCTCGGTGGGGATGCTCACCGTGCCGACGAGACGTCCGTCCCAGGGGGAGGTGACGTCGAAGGTGGCGTCGCCGGTGGTCTTGCGGCCGGCGAGCCAGAAGGCGGTGGGGGCTGCAGAGTTCGGCACAGTAATCCCGGCCCTTCCGAAGTGGTGGAGTGGTGCATGGAGTTCCGTGAGCGGCTCGGTGAGCGCTCCGTGCCTCCACGGTAGGGGCGGGGCGGCCGGGTGGCGTTTGTCCGAACCGTAGCAATCGGTGGGCGTGTCCCTCCGGGATGGAGGGGGCGGTGGGGCGGCGGGCCCCTTTCGCACCCCGGGCGGCGCCGAGGTCGGGCGGCTCGTTCCCCGGACAGCTCGTCCCCAAGCGGCTCACTCCTCGGGCGGCGCCGAGGTCGCCTTGAGCGCCAGCCACAGCTCCATCCGCACATCCGCATCGTCCAGCGAGCGGCCCAGGATCTCCTCCACCCGCCGCATCCGGTAGCGCAGCGTATGGCGGTGGACGCCCAGGTCGGCGGCGGCCGCGTCCCACTGGCCGTGCCGGGCGAGCCAGGCCCGCAGCGACGCCACCAGATCGCCGCGCCCGGTCGCATCGTGCTCCCGCAGCGCCCGCAGCAGCCCGTCGGCGAAGGCCCGTACGGCGTCGTCGGCCAGCAGCGGCAGCACCGACCCCGCCGCCACGTCCTCGTGCTCGACCAGGGTGCGGCCGCGGCGCCGGGCGACGTGGAGGGCCGCTTCGGCCTGGCGGTAGGCGGTGGCCGCGGCCGTCGGGCCGGCCGGGGCGGACAGTCCCACGGCCAGCTGCTCGGTGCGGCCCGTCGCGCCGCGGACCGGGCGGGCGCCGTTGCGGGGCTGCGTTCCGGCGCGGGCCTGGGCCGCGGCGGCGAAGGCGGCGCAGGCGTCCGCGGCGGCGCCGCCGTCCGCGACCAGCACGATCAGCCGGCTGCCGTCCGGTACGGCGAGCACCGCCTCGCCGGTGCGGGCGGCGGCCGAGTCCATCGCATCGGCGAGCGCCTCCAGGACGGCCGGTGTGCCGCCCTGCCCCTGCGGGGCGGCCGCCTGATCGTCGGCCGGGACCGGCTCGGCCACCACCACCCGGAACGGGGCGTCCAGCAGCCCGCCGTAGAGCCGGCCGGCCACCGCCCGGGCATGGTCCGGCTCCCCGGCGAGCAGCATCTTGAGCACCGCGGCGCCCAGGCGCTGCTCGGCGTCCTGGAGGGCACGGGAGCGTTCGGTGGTGAGGGTGAGCAGCGCCACGGCGGAGTGCACGGCGTAGCGCTCGGCGGTGCCCAGCGGCGCCGCGGTGCCCACCGCCAGCACCCCGCGCGCCCGCCGGCCCGTACCGAGCGACTGGAGCTCCACCCGGTCGTCGCCGTCCGTGTCGCTCACCACGGAACTGGCGGGTGCGGGACGCTCGCGCAGCCGCGCCACGTCCTCGGCCAGCCGGGCCGCGCGGCGGGCCGCCCAGTCCGGTGCGGCGGCCACCACGGCTCCCGACGCGTCGTACAGCGCCGCCCATCCGTCCAGGTGAGCGGCCAGCCGCGCCAGCAGCTCGGCCGGGCCCTCGGCGCTGAGCGCCGCCCGGGTCAGCTCCCGCTGCGCCTCGAATCCGGCGGTCACCGCCCGGTACTGGTCGGCGGCGACCGCGGCCGAGACCGCCTTGCTGATGGCGATGAACGGCGTCCGGCGCGGCACCCCCAGCAACGGCAGCCCCTCCTGCCGCGCCGCCTGCACCAGCGCCTCGGGCACCTCCTCGTAGTTCACCCCGACGGCGAAGCCGAGCCCGATCACCCCCGCCTGCGCCACCCTGCGCACATACCGCCGGGTGGCCTCCGGGTCCTGCGCGTCCAGTTTGAGCGCGGTGATCAGCAGCAGCTCCCCGCCCTCCATGTAGGGCACCGGATCGATCAGCTCACTGGCATGCGCCCAGCGCACCGGCACGTCCAGCCCGTCCTGCCCCGCGAGCACGGTCAGCTTGAGCGCGGTGTGGTTGACCAGGGAAGCCAGGGTGTGGGGCATAGGACCTTCGATGACGACGGGGACCCGGCCGGGGCGGCGGGGGTGTTCGGCGGGAACTTTTGCGCCGTCCCGTACGAACGGCCGCTTTCGATTCTGCCTCAGCGGAGGAATCCGGGGGCACCGTGCGGGCGGATTGCGGGGGGATTGCCGGGCGGGGATTGCCGGGCGGGCGGGCCGACGAGGACCCGGGCGCCCCGCGGGCTCCCGGCCGAACGGCCCGGCGGCGGGCGAGCAGCCCGCGCCGCCCCTCACCCCCGCCCCTCACCCCCGCAGATCCACCAGTACCGGCGGCGCATGCTCCCCCTTGACCGACGTCACCGACAGCACCGCATGCCCCGCCGGTACGGAGTTGGCCAGGTCGGAGGCGGACCAGCGCTCCCGCTCCACCGTACGTACGGTGACGGCCTTGGCGGTGGCCGCCTTGCCCGTGACCAGCTGCCGGAAGATGTGGAACGCCTTGCCCGCGGCGCTCACCGCGATGATCTGACGGTCCGTCACATCGCGGGTCTCCACCCACTCCTTGCCCCACACCTCGGCGAACCGCGCGCCGTCCCAGGTCGTCACCCCCGCGAACGCCATCCGGCAGCCGACCGCACCGAGCAGCGCGCTGCGCAGCCCCTCGGGGACGTCGTCCAGCGAGCGCAGCGTGAGCACCACGCCGGCATGGGCCGAGCGCAGCCGCTGGAGGCCGCGCAGCGCTTCGGCGGTGATGGTGTGCGCCGCCTCGTCGAGCACCAGACAGGCGAACAGCGAACGGTCGCTGCGGGCCACCGCACATTCCGTGAACTGCGCCAGCACCAGCCGCGCCAGGATCCGCGAGGCTTCCGCATGGCCCCGCTCGGGCAGCTCGATCCGCACCCGCAGAGGGTGGTCGAGGGCGCGCAGCGACACCTGCCGGGTACTCCCCGTGGGGTCGAAGAAGTCGGCGAAGGCGGGCCGGTCGAGCAGCGCGATACGGTCGGCGAGCAGCACCCCCACATCACCGGCCCGCTCCAACTGCCGGGCCCGCGCGTCCAGTTCACGCAGCAGCGCCTGCTCCCGCCGCTCCTCCAGCGCGGCCCGCAGCGCCCCCATCGCCTCCGGCGCCCCGTCCAGCAGCTCCCGCAGCTCGGCAACGGTGGGAAACCGTCCGTACGCCGCCCGGAACGGCCCGAGCAACTGCCCCAGCGCCGTCGCGGCCCGCCGACTGTCCCCACCCGGCAACTGCCCCGCCAGATCCCCCACCAACGCCTCGGCAAGAATCCCGGCCGCCTCGTCGGGGTCGGTGGTACCGCCGTAGAGGTCGAGGTCGCATTCGGGGCCGGGGCGGCCGATCCTGACCACCACGTCGAACGCGTCGTCCGGACCGAGGTCCGAACCGGCCGGCCCGACAGCGATCACCGCGCTCTGTCCCGCCAGCGCCTGGAGGCACATCGCCTCCACGACGGGCCGCACCACCCGGGTGCTCTTGCCGCTGCCCGCGGGGCCGACGGCCAGCAGGGAGGTGCCGAGCACCCCCGGTTCCAACGCGCAGCCGACGCCCCGGTGCCGATACGGGTTGCGTTCGTGGTCGGCGGCGGTACCGATCCGCACCTGCCCGGCGAGCAGATCGTGCTCGGCGCTCCGGCGGGCCAGATCGCGCCGCCCCGAGGGGTGCGCGCAGGCCGCGGCGCCCTGCCGGAGCACGGTGTCGGTGAAGGAAGCGAGGGGCGTGCCGCCGGACCGTACCGCGCGCCAGGCGTGGCCGATCCGGGCCACGTCCACATCGGTCATCCGCCCGGCGCGGGCCTCCTCGGCGAGCTTGTCGGCGGCGTCGGCGGCGCCGTGGGTCCGCAGCTCGGGCCATTGGGCGGGGTCGGCCGCCGGTTGGGGCTTGGGGGCCGGGGCGCGGGGGCGCAGGTGCCGGACGAGCGGGGTCAGGAAGCGGCGCGCGAGTTCGGGCCAGCGGCCGAGGCGGCCGAAAACCATGACCAGGAGGGCGAGGAACAGGCCGTAGTAGAGGTAGCTGGCCCAGACATAGGCCATCGGGTCGGTGCCGTCGCGCCAGGAGTCGGGCGTCAGGAGCACCAGCGGCCACATCCAGTAGCTTCCGAGATACCCGTTCCACAGCAGCGACCACAGCAGCCACCCGCACAGGAACGAGATCAGCGCGCCGCTGATCAGCTGCCGCAAGGGGATCCGCTCGGGCTCCTCGGCAGGACGGGGGCGGTGTCCGTACGTCCAGACGCCCGGCGCCGCCGCCGGCCGGGGGGTCCGCAGCCAGCCCAGCAGGGGCGGCTCGGCGGCGCCGGGCACTGCCGCGGGCGGGGCGGGCGGCGCGCTCGGCCGGGGCGGTGCCCCCGGCGGCGTGGCCGGCCGCGGGATGTGTGCGGAGCGGGTGTTTTGTGCGTCCTGCGTGCCCTCGGTGTCCATCCGGTGCCCTTGTCCCCCTCGCGCCAAGACCCTGCTGCCGCCGTTCAATCTACTGTCCCCGCCCCCTCCGCTATGTCCGGTGCGGACAACGCAACACGCGCACTTCTCCCGAACGGAACATGCCCGCACCGGTCCACCGGCCCTAACCTGCGAGAACAAGACCTCTGTACAACACCTCTGTACGTCCCCGTTCGACCCCAGGAGACTGCCATGACCGAACTGTCCGGAGGCCCGGCCCTCCCCCAGGAGCGTCGCGTCGTCACCGCGATCCCCGGCCCGAAGTCGCAGGAGCTGTGGGCCCGTAAGCAGGAGACCGTGGCCAGTGGTGTCGGTGCGGTGCTGCCCGTGTTCGTCAAGCGCGCCGGCGGCGGTGTCCTGGAGGACGTGGACGGCAACTCGCTGATCGACTTCGGTTCCGGTATCGCGGTGACCTCGGTCGGCAACAGCGCCGAGGCCGTGGTGCGCCGCGCCGCCGCGCAGCTGGCCGACTTCACCCACACCTGTGCGATGGTCACGCCGTACGAGCCGTACATCGAGGTCTGTGAGGCGCTGGCCGAGCTGACCCCGGGCGACCACAAGAAGAAGTCGGCGCTGTTCAACTCCGGTGCGGAGGCCGTCGAGAACGCGGTCAAGATCGCGCGGGCGTACACCAAGCGACAGGCCGTTGTGGTCTTCGACCACGGGTACCACGGCCGGACGAACCTGACGATGGCGCTGACGTCGAAGAACATGCCGTACAAGCACGGCTTCGGCCCGTTCGCGCCCGAGGTGTACCGGGTACCGCTGGCCTACCCCTACCGCTGGCTGACCGGCCCGGAGAACTGCGCGCAGGAGGCCGCCGACCAGGCCATCTCGCAGATCACCAAGCAGGTCGGCGCGGAGAACGTCGCGGCGATCATCATCGAGCCGCTGCTCGGCGAGGGCGGTTTCATCGAGCCGGCCAAGGGCTTCCTCCCGGCGATCGCGAACTTCGCCAAGGAGAACGGGATCGTCTTCGTCGCCGACGAGATCCAGTCGGGCTTCTGCCGTACGGGCCAGTGGTTCGCGTGTGAGGACGAGGGGATCGTTCCCGATCTCATCACGACGGCGAAGGGTATTGCGGGCGGTCTGCCGCTGGCCGCGGTCACCGGCCGCGCGGAGATCATGGACGCCGCGCACGCGGGCGGCCTGGGCGGCACCTACGGCGGTAACCCGGTGGCCTGCGCCGCCGCGCTCGGCGCCATCGAGACCGCGCGGGAGCTGGACCTCAACGGCAAGGCCAAGCGCATCGAGGAGGTCATGAAGGCCCGTCTGACCGCGATGCAGGAGAAGTTCGACATCATCGGCGAGGTCCGCGGCCGCGGCGCGATGATCGCGATCGAGCTGGTCAAGTCCGGTTCCAAGGAGCCCAACCCGGAGGCCACCGGCGCGCTCGCCAAGGCCTGCCACCAGGAGGGCCTGCTCGTCCTGACGACCGGTACGTACGGCAACGTGCTGCGCTTCCTGCCGCCGCTGGTGATCGGCGAGGACCTGCTGAACGAGGGCCTGGACCTCATCGAGGCGGCGTTCACCCAGCTCTGAGCCGTCAGCGGCGGATGAGTCCGGGGTGGCCCGGGATGCGGTGCAGATGCCGTGTCCCGGGCCGCGCCCGTTTTGGGGTACGTGCGGATGCGTACCCCGCGTACGCCGCCGCGTGAAGAAGATGTGGGGGGCGAATGGCGGCCCCGTGATGCGGCTGTCGGGTGTGCTGCCGTTGCCGTACGGTTTCTGCAGATGAGAGAAACACCCCGCTCGCAGGGGACTGCGGGCGACGCCCGGTCGGCGCTTCCCCGGCTCCGATCAGGCCGTGCCCTCGCGCACACCACCGGAACCCCTGGCACTGGCGCAGGGGGCTCCGGGAATCCTCACCGATCGGATGCCCGCCCGTCCCACACCCCCCGGGGCGCGCGGGACACCGGTCGACCCGGCCGCCTCGGAACCACCCCCCCTGTTCCGAGGCGGCCTTCCCCTTTCTGCACGCCGTTCCTGGTAGGGACCCTCTGCGCGCTCGCGTTCGCCGTGATCAGCGGGCAGGTGGCCGGTGCGGGGCCGCTGCGTGCGGCCGACGAGCGGGTGGGAAGTGCCCTCGCGGGCAGCGCGATTCCCCGGGGGCTCGCGGAATTCTTCGCCGATCTCGGCAATACGGCCGTCGCGCTGCCGGTGGTGCTGGTGGTGGCGGGGTGGGCGGCCTGGCGGGTGGGGCGCGGGCGCCGGCGGCCGTCGCGGGATGCGGAAGCCGGCGGTCCGGTGCGGTGGTGGCTGCCGCCGCTCGCCGCCGCGCTGACCCTGGCCGCGCTGCCCGCGCTGGTCGTCCCGCTCAAGCTGTGGTTCGCCCGGCCGGGGCCGCCGCAGATGGGCGCGGATGCGCACGAGGGCTTCTATCCGTCGGGGCACGGCGCCACGGCAGCGGTCGCCTACGGGCTGGCCGCGCTGCTGGTGATCCGGGCGGGGGCGGGACGGCGACGGGGCCGGGGCCTGCTGGTGGCGGCGGCGGTCCTGCTCAACGCGGGTGTCGGGCTCGGGCTGGTGCGCCGCGGGTACCACTGGCCGCTGGATGTGCTGGGCAGTTGGTGTCTGGCCGGGGTGCTGCTGGCGGTGTGGTGGGCGGTGTGCGCACGGTGGGCGGGGGACGACGCGCCATCGGGGGGCGACGCGCCACGGACTCCGTAGACACGCCCTGCCCCGGTGACGTTCGCGGCACGAGAGGGGCGGGCAACTCCCGGTTGCCCGCCCCCCGTTGCACCGCCGTCGGTCAGCTGTCGAAGCCGAGGCCCAGCTTGTCCATGGCCTTCAGCCACAGGTTGCGGCGCCCGCCGTGCGTATCGGCGCGGGTCATCGACCACTGGGTGATGCCGATACCGGCCCAGCGCAGCGGCTCGGGCGGGAAGGGCAGGGGCTTGGAGCGGACCATCTCCAGCTCGGTGCGCTCGGTGCGCTCGCCGGCGAGCAGATCGAGCATCACCTCCGCGCCGAAGCGGGTGGCGCCGACGCCCAGTCCCGTATAGCCCGCGGCATAGGCGACCCGGCCCGCGTGTGCGGTGCCGAAGAAGGCGGAGAAGCGGGCGCAGGTGTCGATGGCGCCGCCCCAGGTGTGGGTGAAGCGCAGGCCCTCCAGCTGCGGGAAGCAGCGGAAGAAATGCCGGGCGAGCTTTTCGTAGGTGGCGGGGTGGTGGTCGTACTCGGCCCGTACGCCGCCGCCGTAGCGGTAGACGATGTCGTAACCGCCCCACAGGATGCGGTTGTCGGCGGTGATGCGGAAGTAGTGGAAGTGGTTGTTGGAGTCCGAGAGGCCCTGGCGGTTCTTCCAGCCGATGGCGGCGAGTTGCTCCTCGTTGAGCGGCTCGGTCATCAGGGCGTGGTCGTAGACCGGGACGATGTACGGGCGGACCCGCTTGACCAGGGACGGGAAGGCGTTGGTGCCCAGGGCGACGTGGCGGGCGAAGATCCGGCCGTAGGGGGTGCGGACGGCCATGCCCAGGCCGTCGGAGGACAGGGCGGTGGCGCGGGTGCGCTCGTAGATGCGGACGCCGTAGCCCAGGCACGCCTGCTTGAGGCCCCAGGCGAGCTTGGCCGGGTTGAGCATGGCGACGCCGTCGCGGTCCCACAGGCCGGCGCGGAAGGTGGGCGAGTCGACCTCGGCGCGCAGTTCGTCCTGGTCGAGGAAGCGGTGGCGGGTCAGGCCCAGTTCGGCGGCCTCCTCGGCGGCCTCCTTGAGCTCGGCGATCTGGTGGGGTTCGGTGGCGATGTCGATCTCGCCGGTGCGCTCGAAGGCGCAGTCGATGTGGTAGCGGGCGACGGCGTGCTCGATGGCGTCGAGGTTCTTGATGCCGAGTGCTTCGAGCGTGGCGAGTTCGCCGGGCCAGCGGGCCAGGCCGTTGCCGAGGCCGTGGGTCAGGGAGGCGGCGCAGAAGCCGCCGTTGCGCCCGGAGGCGGCCCAGCCGACCTCGGCGCCCTCGATCAGGACGACATCGCGCTGAGGGTCGCGTTCCTTGGCGATCAGCGCCGTCCACAGTCCCGAGTAGCCGCCGCCGACGACCAGCAGATCGCAGGTCTCGTCGCCGACCAGGGCGGGTTCGGCGGCCGGCCGGCCGGGGTCGGCCAGCCAGAACGGGGTCGGTTCGGCGTCGGCGAGCGCATGGACGGGGTCCACCGACCCGTACGGCATGGCAGCTCGTGCCATGGTTCTCAGCTCCTCTTACTTCTTGCTCCGCTTACGACGGGTTCCGGCCATCTGGCCGGCGAGGACGCACAGGACGGCGACCAGGAACATCGCCGTACCGATGACATTGATCTGAACGGGCGTGCCCCGCTGCGCCGATCCCCAGACGAACATGGGAAAGGTCACGGTGGAGCCGGCGTTGAAGTTCGTGATGATGAAGTCGTCGAAGGACAGGGCGAAGGAGAGCAGCGCACCGGACGCGATACCGGGGGCGGCGATCGGCAGGGTGACCCGCAGGAACGTCTGCACCGGCGAGGCGTAGAGGTCCTGGGCGGCCTGCTCCAGGCGCGGGTCCATGCTCATCACCCGCGCCTTGACCGCGGTGACCACGAAGCTCAGGCAGAACATGATGTGGGCGATCAGGATCGTCCAGAAGCCGAACTGGATGCCCATGTTGAGGAAGAGGGTGGCCAGCGAGGCGGCCATGACGACCTCGGGCATGGCCATCGGCAGGAAGATCAGGGTGTTGACACCGGCGCGGGCCCGGAAGCGGTAGCGCGCCAGCGCGAAGGCGATCATCGTGCCGAGGACGGTGGCGCCGACGGTGGCCCAGACGGCGATCTGGAGGCTGAGCCCGAGCGAACCGCACAGGTCGGCGACGCCGCAGGGGTCGGTCCAGGCGTCCGTGGAGAACTGCTGCCACTGGTAGTTGAAGCGGCCGTGGGGCTTGTTGAAGGAGAAGACCATCACCACGACGTTGGGCAGGATCAGATAGGCCAGGGTGGCCAGTCCCGCGAGGATGACGACGTTGCGGCGCAGCCAGCGCAGCGGGGCAGCGGTGGCGCGGGGGGTCGTCCCCGCGGTCTTCCCGGTGGTCTTCCCGGTGGTCTCGGTTGCGGCCATCAGACCAGGTCCTCCGTCCCCGACTTGCGGATGTAGATGGTGACCATGGCGAGGATGGCCGCCATGAGGATGAAGGACAGGGCGGCGGCGGTCGGGTAGTCCAGAACCCTCAGGAACTGCGACTGGATGACGTTGCCGATCATCTTCTGGTCGGTGGAGCCCAGCAGTTCGGCGTTGATGTAGTCGCCGGCGGCCGGGATGAAGGTGAGCAGGGTGCCCGCGACGACGCCCGGCATGGACAGCGGGAAGGTCACCCGGCGGAAGGTGGTGACCGGGCGGGCGTAGAGGTCGCCGGCGGCCTCGTGGAGCCGGGGGTCGATGCGCTCCAGCGAGGTGTAGAGCGGCAGGATCATGAACGGCAGGAAGTTGTACGTCAGACCGCAGACCACCGCGAGCGGGGTGGCCAGCACCCGGTGCCCCTCGGTGATGCCCAGGGCGCTGGTGACGTCCAGGATGTGCAGCGAGTTGAGGGCGCCGACGACCGGTCCGCCGTCGGCCAGGATCGTCTTCCAGGCCAGCGTGCGGATCAGGAAGCTGGTGAAGAACGGCGCGATGACCAGCATCATCACGACATTGCGCCAGCGTCCGGCCTTGAACGCGATCAGATAGGCCAGCGGGTAGCCGAGCAGCAGGCACAGCGCGGTGGCGATGCCGGCGTAGCCCATGGAGCGGACGAACTGCGGCCAGTACTCGCCCAGCGCGTCCCAGTAGGTGGCGAGGTGCCAGGTGACCTTGAAGCCCTCTTCGAGGGAGCCGGTCTGGAGGGAGGTCGACGCCTGGTAGACGAGCGGGGCGGCGAAGAAGACCAGCAGCCACAGGATGCCGGGCAGCAGCAGCCAGTAGGGCACCAGCCGTTTGCGGGTGGGCGTCCTGCGGAGTGCGGGGGGCTCGGTGGCGTCGCTCTCCGGGGGCGCGGGGGCCTCGGTCGCGGTCATGCCGCCTCCTCGTCGAGGTCCGCGCCGGCCGCGCCCGTCTTCCCGGCAAGCAGGGACTGGGCGGCGTCGAGCCCGAAGGTGTGCGCCGGGTTCCAGTGGACGACGACCTCGGCGCCCGGTATGAGCCGGCCGTCGCGGGTGATGTTCTGCTCGTAGACGGAGATCTCGCCCGCGCCCGGCGCCTCGATGACGTACTGGGTGGAGACGCCGATGAAGCTGGCGTCCTTGATGCGGCCGGGCAGCCGGTTGTGGCCGTCGGTGACGGAGGCGGCGTCGTCGGCGTGCGCCAGGGCCATCTTCTCGGGGCGGACGCCCGCCAGGACCTTGTCGCCGGCGGCCGCGCTCGCGCTGCACCGGGCGGCGGGCAGCCGCAGCTTGGTGCCGGCGGCGCGCAGCAGCAGATCCTCGCCGCCGGCCTCGACGACCTCGGCCTCGATGAGGTTGGAGGTGCCCAGGAAGTTGGCGACGAAGGTGGTGGCGGGGTTCTCGTAGAGGTCGGCGGGGGCGCCGAGCTGTTCGACCCGGCCGCCGTTCATCACGGCCACGGTGTCGGCCATCGTCATGGCCTCCTCCTGGTCGTGGGTGACGTGCACGAAGGTGATGCCGACCTCGGTCTGGATGCGCTTGAGTTCCAGCTGCATCTGGCGGCGCAGCTTGAGGTCGAGGGCGCCCAGCGGCTCGTCGAGGAGCAGCACCTGGGGGTGGTTGATCAGCGCGCGGGCGACCGCGACGCGCTGCTGCTGGCCGCCGGAGAGCTGCTGCGGCTTGCGGCGGGCCATCGGGCCGAGCTGGACGAGGTCGAGCATCTCCTCGACCTGCTTCTTGACGGACTTGACGCCGCGGCGGCGCAGACCGAAGGCGACGTTCTCGTAGATGTCCAGGTGCGGGAAGAGCGCGTAGTTCTGGAAGACGGTGTTGACCTGGCGCTTGTAGGGCGGCAGGGCGGTGACGTCCTCGCCGGAGAGCTCGACGGTCCCGGTGGTGGGGTCCTCCAGTCCGGCGATCATCCGCAGGGTGGTGGTCTTTCCGCAGCCGGAGGCGCCCAGCAGCGCGAAGAAGGAGCCCGCGGGGACGGTGAGATCGAGCGGGTGGACGGCGGTGAAGGAGCCGTAGGTTTTGCTGATCTGGCTGAGGCGGACGTCACCGCCGCTGCTCTGGGGGGTGTGCGTCATGGTCATATCGGGCGTCCCGTGGGTCGGAGGGCGAAACGGCTCGTACGGGCCTGGCGGCGCGCGGGGTGGATCGGGTGGCGGGCGGGGTCAGGGGGCTCCTGACGGATCTCCGCGGAAGAAGGAGCCCCTAGGCCCCGGTGAGCGTGGAGAACTTCTGCGCGAACTGCTTGCTCTCCTTGGCGTTCAGGGCACGGAAGGAGTGGGACCGGGCAGCCATCTTCTCGTCGGGGATGATCAGCGGGTTGTCCGCCAGCTTCTTGTCGATCTTGGCGAGTTCCTCGCGTACGCCGTCCACGGGGCAGACGTAGTTGATGTACGCCGCGATCCGCGCCGCCACCTTCGGCTCGTAGAAGTAGTCGATGAGCCGTTCGGCGTTCTGCTTGTGGCGTGCCTTGTTCGGCACCATCAGGTTGTCGGTGGACGTCGTGTAGCCGGCCTTGGGGATGGCGTAGGCGATGTCCGGGTTGTCGCTCTGGAGCTGGACGACGTCGCCGGCCCAGGCCACACAGGCGGCGAGGTCGCCCTTGTCCAGGTCGGTGGTGTAGTCGTTGCCGGTGAAGCGGCGGATCTGCTTGGAGTCCACGCCCTTCTGGAGCCGGGCGATCGCCGCGTCGAAGTCGTCGGCGGTGAAGCTCTCGGGCTTCTTGCCCATGTCCAGCAGGGTCAGGCCGATGCTGTCGCGCATCTCGGTGAGGAAGCCGACCCGGCCCTTGAGCTTGGGGTCCTCCAGCAGCTGGGTGACCGAGTCGACCGTGCGGCCGCCGGTGGCCTTCTTGTTGTACGCGATGATCGCGGGGACGCCCGTCCACGGGTAGGAGTGCGCCCGGCCCGGGTCCCAGGCGGGGCTGCGGAACTGCGCCGAGAGGTTGGCGTAGGCGTGCGGCAGGTTGGCCGGGTCCAGCTCGTCGATCCAGCCCAGGGAGATCATCCGTGCGCACATCCAGTCGGTGAGCACGATCAGATCGCGGCCGGTGTCCTGGCCGTTGGCCAGCTGCGCCTGGATCTTGCCGAAGAACTCGTCGTTGTCGTTGATGTCCTCGGTGTAGTTGACGGCTATGCCGGTGCGCTTGGTGAACTTCTCCAGCGTCGGCCGGTGCTTGCCGTCGGCGGTGACGTCCATGTACTCGGTCCAGTTGGAGAAGTTCAGGCGCTTCTCGGTCCTGGAGTGGTCGTCGGAGCTGCCGGCGTCGGTGCGGCCGGCGGGCGGGATGCCGCAGGCCGACAGGGCGCCCATTCCGCCCGCCACCGCCGCGAGGGCGCCGCTTGCGCGCAGCAGGGAGCGGCGGGTCATGGCGAGGCGGCCGTCGGTCATGCTGCGGCGCATGGCGGCCAGTTCGGCCGCGCAGAGAGGCTCGGGCTGTTCGGTGTGCTCCATGCGCGATGCCCTTTCGGGGAGGTGCCCGGCGCTCGGCGCCGGTGGTAAGGGGGTGCGGGGGCGATGCTCATGGGGCCTGGTGGGGACAGACCCGAAGGGATGGGGATAAGGGGGCGGGGGTCACCGGCCGCCGGGATGCCCGGGGCCGTCGGCGGGCCCCGGGCAGGGGGCCGTCAGCCGCGGTCCCCGAAGACGGTGCGGTGCCAGTCCTTCCTGGCCACCGCCGTGTTGTCGTACATGACGTGCTTGACCTGCGTGTACTCCTCGAAGGAGTACGCCGACATGTCCTTGCCGAAGCCGGACGCCTTGGCGCCGCCGTGCGGCATCTCGCTGATGATCGGGATGTGGTCGTTGACCCAGACGCAGCCGGCGTTGATCTCGCGGGTGGCGCGGCCGGTGCGGTAGACGTCCCGGCTCCAGGCGGAGGCGGCCAGTCCGTAGGGGGTGTCGTTGGCCAGCGCGATGCCCTCGTCATCGCTGTCGAAGGGCAGCACGACCAGTACCGGGCCGAAGATCTCGGACTGCACGATCTCGCTGTCCTGGGCGGCTCCGGCGATCAGGGTGGGCCGGTAGTAGGCGCCCTTGGCCAGCTCGCCCTGGGGCGCCTCGCCGCCGGTGACGACGGTGGCGTAGCCGCGGGCCCGGTCGACGAATCCGGCGACCCTCTCGCGCTGGGCGTGCGAGATCAGCGGGCCGAGGTCGGTGGCCGGGTCGAAGGGGTCGCCCAGCCGTACGGTGGCCATCAGGTCGGCGACGCCGCTGACGAAGGCGTCGTAGAGGGGCCGCTGGACGTAGGCGCGGGTGGCGGCGGTGCAGTCCTGTCCGGTGTTGATCAGCGCACCGGCCACGGCGCCGTGGACGGCGGCCTCCAGGTCCGCGTCGTCGAAGACCACGAACGGGGCCTTGCCGCCCAGTTCGAGGTGGAGGCGCTTGACCGTCCCGGTGGCGATCTCGGCGACGCGCTTGCCGACGCCGGTCGACCCGGTGAAGGAGGTCATGGCGACGGCGGGGTGGCCCACCAGGCGCTCGCCGGCGTCCCGGCCCGCACCGGAGACGATGTTGATCACACCGTCGGGCAGCCCGGCCCGCTGCGCGGCCTGTGCGAACAGCAGCGAGGTCAGCGGGGTGATCTCGGCGGGCTTGAGAACGATGGTGTTGCCCGCGGCGACGGCCGGCAGGACCTTCCAGGCGGCCATCTGGAGCGGATAGTTCCAGGGCGCGATGGAGCCGACGACACCGATGGGTTCGCGGCGGATCACGGAGGTGTGATCGGCGCTGTATTCCCCGGCCGCCTTGCCCTCCAGATGGCGCGCGGCACCGGCGAAGAACGCGGCATTGTCGATCGACCCCGGCACATCGAACTCGTTGCTGAGCTTGATGGGCTTTCCGCAGTTCAGCGATTCCGCGAAGGCGAGATCGGCGGCGTCCTCGGCGAGCGCGGCGGCGAACCGGTGCAGCGCATCGGAACGCTCCCCCGGGGTCGCCCCGCCCCATACCGGAAACGCCGTCCGTGCCGCCTCGACCGCGGCGTCCACCTCGGCCGCACCTGCGAGTTCGTAGGAGTACACCGGCCGGCCCGTCGCCGGGTCCACCACCGCCTGGGTGCGGCCCGAGGTGCCGCTGCGCAGTCTGCCGGCGATGAATTGGGCGCCCTCGGCGAATCGCTCGCTGACGTCGAAACGGTGCTCCATGGTGTCTCCTCCGCCGTACGCCAAGGCCGCTCAGCGGCCGCGCAAGGCGTAGCTATTTCCGGAATCGATGGCCGATCTTGACAGAGGAATAGGCACTCAACAAGTGATTCCGTTGTTGCCTTTTGGTTACGCGACGAATTCTGCGCTTTACGTGGCAGGGGGCCCCGACACGTTGTCGGTGCCCGCTGACAGAATCCCGGCATGATGCACAACATCACGGGGACCGACACGCACGGCAGCGGATCGCACACGGACCGGGGGGCCGCGGACGGCCCGCGCTCGGTCGAGGAACTCCGCGCGCTGACCGCCGCCGGGAAACGCGTCAAATACCTGCACTTCTGGGGGCATACGCCGCGCCGCGACGGCACTCTGGGCGCCGGCTGCTTCAGCCAGTGGTGGCCCTCCCCCTTCACGGTCGACGGCGTCACCTACGCCACCGCGGAACACTGGATGATGGCGGGCAAGGCCCGGCTGTTCGCCGACGCCGACGCGGAGCGGAGCGCGATAGCCGCGGGGCACCCCAAACAGGCCAAGGACGCCGGCCGC
The DNA here is from genome assembly GCF_000935125.1 of Streptomyces natalensis ATCC 27448. Classification (GTDB taxonomy): domain Bacteria; phylum Actinomycetota; class Actinomycetes; order Streptomycetales; family Streptomycetaceae; genus Streptomyces; species Streptomyces natalensis. The sequence goes on from NZ_JRKI01000061.1 coordinate 77,110, forward strand.
CGGGTCCGCGGCTTCGACGAGACCGTCTGGCGGGACCACCGCTTCGACCTGGTCGTCGAGGGCAATCTGCACAAATTCGGCCAGGATGCCGGGCTGCGCGACTTTCTGCTCGGCACGAATTCCCGGGTGCTGGTGGAGGCCAGTCCGGTCGACCGGATCTGGGGCACAGGACTGGCCGCCGACGACGAGCGGGCGGAGAAGCCGCTCCAGTGGCGGGGGCTGAATCTGCTGGGGTTTGCGTTGATGGAGGTACGGCAGAGGCTGCGGGAGGGGGCGGCCGGGCGGTAAGCGGGAGCGTGATGCGGGGCGGCACGGTCGGCGCTGCGGAAGGGTGAGCGGGGCAGCCCGGCCCGGCGCTGCGGGAGCGTGATGCGGGGCGGCCCGACCGGCCGCCAACGGCCCCGCCTACCATGACGAGTCCGTGACCGCGCCGTGACCAGGCCGCTCCGCCCCGCCGTCCGTCCCCCTTCACCCGGTCAGTCCGTCCCCCCCATTCACCGATCAGGAGGATCCGTTGTCCGATCTCGATGCCTTCATCGCGGGCCTGCCCAAGGCCGAGCTGCATGTCCACCACGTCGGGTCGGCCTCACCGCGGATCGTCTCCGAACTGGCCGCCCGGCACCCCGACTCCGCCGTCCCCACCGACCCCGAGGCGCTCGCCGACTTCTTCACCTTCCGCGACTTCGCCCACTTCATCGAGGTCTACCTCTCCGTCGTGGACCTGATCCGCGATGCCGAGGACGTCCGGCTGCTGACGTACGAGGTCGCCCGTGACATGGCCCGGCAGAACATCCGCTATGCCGAGCTGACCGTCACCCCCTTCAGCTCGACCCGCCGCGGCATCCCCGACGCCGCCTTCGTCGAGGCCATCGAGGACGCCCGCAAGTCGGCGGAGTCCGAGCTGGGTGTCGTGCTGCGCTGGTGCTTCGACATCCCCGGGGAGGCGGGCCTGGAGGCCGCGGAGGAGACCGCCCGGATCGCGTGCGAACTCCAGCCCGAGGGCCTGGTCTCGTTCGGGCTCGGCGGCCCTGAAATCGGCGTCCCGCGCCCGCAGTTCAAGCCGTACTTCGACCGCGCCATCGCCGCCGGACTGCACTCCGTACCGCACGCCGGAGAGACCACGGGTCCCGGCACGATCTGGGACGCCCTGACCGATCTGCGCGCCGAGCGGATCGGCCACGGCACCAGCGCCACCCAGGACCCGAAGCTGCTGGCCCATCTCGCCGAACACCGCATCGCGCTGGAGGTCTGCCCGACCTCCAACATCGCCACCCGCGCGGTGCGGACCCTGGACGAGCACCCGCTCAAGGAGATGGTCGACGCGGGCGTGCTGGTCACCATCAACAGCGACGACCCGCCGATGTTCGGCACCGACCTCAACACCGAATACGGCGTCGCCGCCCGCCTGTTGGGCCTGGACGCGCCGGGCCTGGCCGCCCTCGCCAAGAACGCCGTCGCCGCGTCGTTCATGGACGCCGCCGGCAAGGCCCGGCTGGCGGCGGAGATCGACGCCTATACGGCGGCCTACCGCGGCTGACGCACGCAGCGGCGGGGACGCAACCCTCCGGTGGCCGGCCCGGACCGGCCGCCGGAGCGCGTCCCTCGCAGGTGGCTCATTCCACCCGCCACGGCGCCCCCAGCCCACCGGGGAAGCCCGCGACGAACTCCCGCACGGCCCACCGCGCCGTCGCCCCGTCGACCAGCTCCTCCGCCGCGAAGTACGCCCCCTGCCCGCCGCACACCAGCCACACCTCCTCGGCCGCGCCGTGGGAACCGCCGTCCAGACACCGCGCCCCGAGCTCCTTGGGCCGCATCCGCCGCCCCGGCCCGCCGTCGCCGCCCGCCGTCCGGGCCCGGCACAGCTGGAAGAGCGAGCCGTCCCCGCTCTCCCCGGCGACCAGAAAGACCCCGGGCCCGCCGCTGACCGTCAGCACGCCCCCGTCCTCCTCCCAGCGCTCCACCGACAGCTCCGTGCAGACGGCGCCGTCCAGCTCGCCCAGCGCCGCCTCCAACCGCGCCCCGTCCGGCTCCTGAAGCATCCGCGACCGGCAGATCCCCGCCTCCCAGCGGCTGACCACGGCCCTCATCCGGCACCCGCCATGCGACTCATGTGCGGGAGCATACGGTCGCCGCGGCGGGCCCATCGACCGGGACCATGACACCCACCGGCGCAAATCGGCCGCGCCGCGCAGCCCCGTACGCTCCCCCGCGCCGCCCGCCGACCCCGGCCGAGGTGGCGGAGCCGGGCGTACAGCCGCGGACGGCCGCCGCCTGGGCGAGGTGCGGGAGGCCGTGCGGCCCGAAGCCGTCCAACGTGCTCTGGAAGAACGCCGAGTGGCCGCCGCTGCGGTACCCGCTCACCGCCACGGCGCCCACGATGAGTGCCATCACGGCCAGCGCGGCCCGGAATTCCCGGTCGTCGAAGGCCGCCATGAACTCCCATATGTATTCCGGGAGTTGAGGAAACCGCTCGCGCAGCACCGGCACGTTCTCCCGTATGCAGCTCGGTCCGGACGCCACCTCCTCCGCATCGTGCAGCGCCCAGGCGGCGAACAGCCCGAGGGTGAAGGCCGGGGACACCGTACGGGGCCGGGGCACCGTACGGAACAGAGGAAGCGGACCCGGCGGAAGGCGCGGCGGCGGGCGGGCCGAGCGGGCCGAGCGCAGGCGGTTCACAAAGGTCATCATGAACGGAAGGTCCGGCAAGCCGAGTTGACGGAAGATCACCGGGGGCGCGCACCCACCCCGGGAGGCCCTCACGGCCCCACACAGCCCCGCAGGAGCCTCAGGACCCTCACAGCCCCACGATCGCGTCCCACTCCTTCGCGTAGGCGATCCGTTCCCGGGGAGAGATGTCCCGCGCGATCGCCAGCCGCCGGCGCATCGCGTCGTCGGGGAAGACCAGCGGGTCCTCGGCAAGCGCGGCGCGGTCCTTGTCCTTGGAGGAGGCCAGGACGTCCCGCGCGGCCGGGACGGGGCAGACGTAGTTGACCCAGGCGGCGAGGTCCGCGGCGACCTCCGGCTCGTAGTAGTAGTCGATCAGCCGCTCGGCGTTGCGCGTGTGGTCCGCGAGGTTGGGGATCATCATGCTCTCCGCCCACAGCTCGGCGCCCTCCTCGGGGACGACGAACTCGATGTCGGGGTTGTCCGCCTGGAGCTGGATGACGTCGCCGGAATAGGCCTGGGCGGCGAGCACGTCCCCGGAGTCGAGGTCCTTGATGTAGTCGTTGCCGGTGAAGCGCCGGATCTGGCCCTTGTGGACCTGGGCGCGGACCCGGTCGGTCATCCGGTGGAAGTCGTCGGCGGTCCAGCGGGTGATATCGACGCCGTCACCCTGCATCAGCAGTGCGAACGCCTCGTCCAGACCGGCCAGCAGCGTGACCCGGCCGCGCAGATCGTCCTTCCACAGATCGGAGGTGTGCCGTATCTCGCGGCCCAGCTTTCTGCGGTTGTAGGCGATGCCGGTGATCCCGGACTGCCAGGGCACCGAGTGTTTGCGGCCCGGGTCGAAGTGTGGGGTGCGCAGCAGCGGATCGAGGTTCTTGGCGACCTGCGGCTGGGCGGCGCGGTCCATCTCCTGGACCCAGCCCAGCCGGACGAAGCGTGCGCACATCCAGTCGCTGATGACGATCAGGTCGCGGCCGGTGCGCTGGTGGTTCATCAGCGCGGGGCTGATCTTCCCGAAGAATTCGTCGTTGTCGTTGATCTCCTCGTTGTAGGTGACGGAGATCCCGGTGCGGCGCCGGAAGGCGTCGAGGGTGGGCCGGCGTTGCTTGTCGTGGTCGTCGACGTCGATGTACAGCGGCCAGTTGGAGAAGACGACCGAGCGGTCCCGGGCCGAGCGGTCGGGTCCGGTGCGGTCCGCGGCCGTGACGTAGGCGGGCGGCACCCCGCATCCGGTGAGGGCGGCCAGCGCCCCGGCCGCTCCGATTCCGCCCACACCCCGTAGCAGCGCGCGCCGCGCAAGATCAGCCATGGCAGGCACTCTCACGCGCCGCGGGCGGAGGCGGCAAGGGACAGAGCGTCCATTGCCGGGCCTCCGCCCGCGACGGTGTGTCGAGCGTTCCGTGCCCTCGACGTGGGGATCCCCCGGGTCGGCCGGTCAGGTCGCACCGGCCGGTGAGGTCGTGCGGTGTCAGTCCAGCGAGGTCATCACGTGCTTGATGCGGGTGTAGTCGTCGAAGCCGTAGGCCGAAAGGTCCTTGCCGTAGCCGGACTTCTTGAATCCGCCGTGCGGCATCTCGGCGACCAGCGGGATGTGGGTGTTGATCCACACGCAGCCGAAGTCGAGGCTCTTGGACATCCGCATGGCGCGGGCGTGGTCCTTGGTCCACACCGAGGACGCGAGCGCGTACTCGACGCCGTTGGCCCACTGCACGGCCTGCTTCTCGTCGGTGAAGGACTGGACGGTGATGACCGGCCCGAAGACCTCCTGCTGGACGATCTCGTCGTCCTGCTTGAGGCCGGAGACGACGGTCGGGGCGAAGAAGTAGCCCTTCTCGCCGACCTGTTCGCCACCCGCCTCGATCTTGGCGTGGGCGGGCAGCCGCTCGATGAAGCCCTTGACCTGCTTGAGCTGGTTGGCGTTGTTCAGCGGGCCGTAGAGCACGTCCTCGTCGTCGACCGCACCGGTCTTGGTCTCCGAGGCGGCCTTGGCCAGCGCGGCGACGAACTCGTCGTGGATGGAGTCCTGGACGAGCACCCGGGTCGCGGCCGTACAGTCCTGGCCGGCGTTGAAGTAACCGGCGACCGCGATGTCCTCGACGGCCTTGGCGATGTCGGTGTCCTCGAAGACGACGACCGGGGCCTTGCCGCCCAGCTCCAGGTGGACGCGCTTGAGGTCCTTGGACGCGGACTCGGCGACCTGCATACCGGCGCGCACCGAGCCGGTGATGGAGGCCATCGCCGGGACGTCGTGCTCGACCATCAGACGGCCGGTCTCACGGTCACCGCAGATGACGTTGAAGACGCCGCGCGGGTGGCCGAGCTCGTCCAGCACGCTGCCGATGATGTCGCCGATCAGCACCGTCGAGGCGGGGGTGGTGTCGGAGGGCTTGATGACGACGGTGTTGCCCGCCGCCATCGCCGGGGCGAACTTCCACACGGCCATCATCATCGGGTAGTTCCACGGCGCCACCTGGGCGCAGACGCCGACCGGCTCGCGGCGGATGATGGAGGTGAAGCCGTCCATGTACTCGCCGGCCGAGCGGCCCTCCAGCATCCGCGCGGCACCCGCGAAGAAGCGGATCTGGTCCACCATCGGCGGGATTTCCTCGGAGCGTACGAGCGCGATCGGCTTGCCGCAGTTCTCGGACTCGGCGGCGATCAGTTCCTCCGCCCGCTCCTCGAAACGGTCGGCGATCTTGAGCAGTACCTTCTGGCGCTCGGCCGGGATGAGGTCACGCCAGACGGGGAAGGCGGCCTCGGCGGCGGCCATGGCCGCGTCGACGTCGGCGGCGGCCGAGAGAGGGGCAGTGGCGTATGCCTCACCCGTCGCCGGGTTGACCACATCCGTGGTCCGCCCGTCGGCGGCGTCCCGGAACTCCCCGTCGATGTAGTTGCGCAGACGACGCAGTGCGGTGGTCACTGTGCGCCCCCTTCAGTCAGATGTCCGGTAGTTGGCTCCACCTGTCCGGTGGTGTGGGACCACCCTAGCCGCGGCACCGACGTTTTCAACACACCCGCCACTCGGAAACAACGAAATCAGTGAAATTTAGATCACTACACGACTGATTTCATCGATTCGGGGTTGCGCGACGGACGAGGAGGGTGCACAGTGAGGGACGTGGCCACTCGTGACAGAAACGGCACTTCGTCGATCGACTCCGTCTCCCTGGCGATCATCGAGCAGCTCCAGGAGGACGGGCGCCGTCCGTACGCCGCGATCGGCAAGGCCGTGGGCCTGTCGGAGGCGGCCGTACGCCAGCGCGTACAGAAACTGCTCGACCAAGGCGTGATGCAGATCGTCGCGGTCACCGACCCCCTCACGGTCGGTTTCCGTCGGCAGGCAATGGTCGGCATCAACGTCGAGGGTGACCTCGATCCCGTGGCCGACGCCCTGACGACCATGGAAGAAGTCGAGTACGTCGTCATGACGGCAGGCTCCTTCGATCTCCTCATCGAGATCGTCTGCGAGGACGACGACCACCTCCTGGAAATGATCAACAAGCGGATCCGCACGCTTCCCGGCGTTCGATCCACCGAGAGCTTCGTGTACCTCAAGCTCCGGAAGCAGACCTACACCTGGGGAACGAGATAGCTATGAGCCGCGACCTCTCCAAGACGGCATACGACCACCTGTGGATGCACTTCACCCGCATGTCGTCGTACGAGAACGCCCCCGTGCCCACGATCGTGCGCGGTGAGGGCACCAACATCTACGACGACAAGGGCAAGCGCTACATCGACGGCCTCGCCGGCCTCTTTGTGGTCAACGCCGGCCACGGCCGGGTCGAGCTCGCCGAGACCGCCTACAAGCAGGCGCAGGAGCTCGCCTTCTTCCCCGTGTGGTCCTACGCCCACCCCAAGGCCGTGGAGCTCGCCGAGCGCCTGGCCAACGAGGCCCCGGGCGACCTCAACAAGGTCTTCTTCACCACCGGTGGCGGCGAGGCCGTCGAGACCGCCTGGAAGCTGGCCAAGCAGTACTTCAAGCTCACCGGCAAGCCGATGAAGCACAAGGTGATATCCCGCGCGGTGGCCTACCACGGCACCCCGCAGGGCGCCCTGTCGATCACCGGTCTGCCCGCCCTGAAGGCCCCCTTCGAGCCGCTGGTCCCCGGCGCGCACAAGGTGCCGAACACCAACATCTACCGTGCGCCGATCCACGGCGACGACCCCGAGGCCTTCGGCCGCTGGGCCGCCGACCAGATCGAGCAGCAGATCCTCTTCGAGGGCCCCGAGACCGTCGCCGCGGTCTTCCTCGAGCCGGTGCAGAACGCCGGTGGCTGCTTCCCGCCGCCGCCCGGCTACTTCCAGCGGGTCCGCGAGATCTGTGACCAGTACGACGTGCTGCTCGTCTCCGACGAGGTCATCTGCGCCTTCGGCCGTCTGGGCACGACCTTCGCCTGTGACAAGTTCGGCTACGTGCCGGACATGATCACCTGCGCCAAGGGCATGACCTCGGGCTACTCCCCGATCGGTGCCTGCATCGTCTCCGACCGCCTGGCCGAGCCGTTCTACAAGGGCGACAACACCTTCCTGCACGGCTACACCTTCGGTGGCCACCCGGTCTCCGCGGCCGTCGGTGTCGCCAACCTCGACATCTTCGAGCGTGAGGGCCTCAACCAGCACGTCCTCGACAACGAGGGCAACTTCCTGAGCACCCTCCAGAAGCTGCACGACCTGCCGATCGTCGGCGACGTCCGCGGCAACGGCTTCTTCTACGGCATCGAGCTCGTCAAGGACAAGGCCACCAAGGAGTCCTTCAACGACGAGGAGACCGAGCGCGTCCTGTACGGCTTCCTGTCGAAGGCGCTGTACGACGCCGGCCTCTACTGCCGCGCCGACGACCGTGGCGACCCGGTCATCCAGCTCGCCCCGCCGCTGATCGCCGACCAGCCGGTCTTCGACGAGATCGAGCAGATCCTGCGCGGCGTCCTCACCGAGGCGTGGTCCAAGCTCTGATCACTCGGCTCTGATCACTGGCCTCTGATCACTGGGGCTGTGATCACCGTGCTGTGACCACTGGGTTCCGGTCACCGCGTCACGTGAGGTGCCGCTTGCGGTCCTTCACCGAGCGCCGCGTCGTCTGGTACGGCACCGCACGCAAGCGAGTCCGCACAACTGAAAATCCAACGGCTCAGATTCACTCATTTTCAGCTATAGGAGTGAATCTGAGCCGTTCTCCGTGCCGAGCGCCGAATACCGGGGGTCACCAGTACTTACCGTGCCAGTGACCGATACCCTCCATGTTCGTTCACCCGGTTGGGGGAACGAATGGACGCGAACTAGCAAGAGGTGCGCAGATGGTGGCCCCGCCTGACAACGACGTGCTCTGGGCCCGCGGCCTGCACCACATGCACGGCAGCACCCCGGCCCTCACCGCTGTCTCGCTCGGCGTCCGCGAAGGCGAGATCCTCGCCGTCACCGGTCCGCGCGGCAGCGGCAAGACCACCCTCCTCAAATGCCTCTCCGGTCAGCTCGCACCGACCGAGGGCGAGGTCTGGTTCAACAGCTCACCCGTCCACACCCTCTCCTCCCCCAGCCGCGAACGGCTGCGTCTGGACCGGTTCGGCTGGATCGACCCCGAACCGCATCTCGTTCCCGAACTCACCGCCTGGGAGAACGCCGCCCTCCCGCTCCTGCTGCGCGGCGCCGGCCACCGCAGCGCCAAGCACACCGCCATGGAGTGGCTCGACCGCCTTGACGTCGGCGCGTGCGCCCGCCGCCGCCCCGCCCGGCTCGACCAGTCCCAGCGCCAGCGCATCGCCGTCGCCCGCGCCCTCGCCGCCGAACCCCGGGTCCTCTTCGCCGACGAGCCGACCGCCCCGCTGCACAGCGCCGACGGCATCCAGGTCCTGCGCACCCTGACGGCCGCAGCCCGCTCACACCAGATCACCGTGCTCCTGGCCACCCTCGCCCCCGAGGTGGCCGCTCTCGCCGACCGCAGCATCGCCCTGCTCGACGGCCGCCGCACGGGCGCCGTGACCGGCCCCGACGGTTCCTCCGACGCGGAAAGCAGGGCAGCGTGCTCGCTCTCCGTCTAGCCCGCGGCTCTCACCCCCTCGTTCTGCTGCGCCGCCTCTTCGTCACCGCGGCGGCCGCCGGCACCGGCTTTCTCCTGCTCTCCACCGTCGGCCATGCCGCCGCCCATCCAGGCTCGGAGGGCGATTCACTGGTCCGGCTGCTGTGGTGTGCCGCCCCGCTCGCCGCCACCGCCCAGCTCGCGGCCTCCGTCGCCCGTACGGACCCCGCCGCCCGTCTCCACCGCGGCATGGCCGCCGCCGGCCTGGGCCCCCTCCGGCTGGCCTTGCTCGCCGGGACCTCCACCGCGCTGTCCGGTCTGTTCGGCGTCCTCCTCTCCCTGTTCGTCTTCCTCCGCCTGCGCGGTGACCTCGGCGGCTCCCCGTCCCCGGCCGCCGGGAAGGCCGGCATCGACGCCGACCTGCTGGGCACCGGCCATCCCCTTCCCCTCGTCGGCGCCCTGATGCTGCTGTCGGCCGTCCCGCTGACCGCCGCCGCCACGACCGCCGTGGCCCTGCGCCCGCGCAGCGCCGACACCGCCCCCGCCCCCGAGGCCCCCGCCGAGGCGGCCAACCCCTCCGGCCTCCCCTGGGGCATGGCCCTGACGGCCGCGGGCCTGGCCGTCGAGGCGTACGCCAGCCGCGGCACCGTCACCTCCGCCGGACTGCTGCCGCTGCCCGGCCGGCTGGTGGGCAGCCCCCCTGGCGTCCTGGGCGGCTGGACCCTGTCCGCCCTCGGCCTCGTCCTGGCCGGCCCCGGCCTGGTGCACCTGTGCGGCCGCCTCCTGTGCACAGGGCGCCCCGGCGCGCTGCGACTGTTGTCCGGGCGCGTGCTCCAGCAGGAGTCACGCCGCCTCGGACGCCCTCTCGGCGTCCTGTGCGCGGTCGCCTCCGCCACCTATGCGGCGGTCACGGTGTACGAGACCGCTCCCGTCCGTCCGTACGGCCCGCTCACCGCCATCGGCGCCGCCGTCGTCCTGGCCTCCGTCACCGCCTGCGCACTGACCGCCGCACTCGAATCCCGCTCGGCCCGCGCCCACACCACGGCCGCCCTGCGCCGCCTCGGCGCGACCTCCTCCGCCCTGCGCCGCACCGCGGCACTGCGCGCCCTGGCCGTTGCCCTGGTGCTGGGCCCACTGACCTGGGCCGTCGCGGAAATGGCCACGCTTCCTCTGGTCCACTGAATCCTCTGGGCCACTGCTTCCTCTGGAGCTGGAGCGCCAATTCCTTTGGCGCACGATTCCGTTGGCGTACCCATTCCGTTGGCGCACTGAGAGCCGGGGGGGCACGGGGACCCATCGCGGCCAGGGCCGAGGCCGGAGCCGAAGCCGCGATCTCCGACACCACACCGGTACGCGAACGGACGGAGAGAAGGGCAGCAGCTCATCGGTCCCTCAGCGGGCCAGGGCGGTGACCTCCACCTCTATTCGCCAGTCGGGCTGGGCCAGCGACGACACTTCCAGCAGGGTGTCGGCCGGATAGGGCTCGGAGAGGAACTCGCCTCGCAGAGTGAGGACATGCTCGAGGTCGGCGGCCATGTCCGTGACAAAAATCCCCACCTTCACCACATCGGCGAAGGAAGCTCCGGCCGCGGCGAGGACCCTCCCGACGTTGGCGAACGCCTGCCGCCCCTGCGTGAGGAAGTCGTCCGATACGGTCCGCCCCCGCTCGTCGATGCCCGCCTGCCCCGAGACATGGAGCAGACCGCCCGCCCTGATCGCCTGCGAGATCTTGTAGGGCTCGTACCAGTCCGGCGTGGTCGCGATCCGCTCGATCCCCCGCGCACCACCCGTCGTTGCCACCGCATTCATCGACACAGCACCCCCGTAGTTCCATGCACCTGCATTTCTTGCTTGTGCATACATAAGTTTCCGCTGCATGTAAGCTGGTGTCAAGACCCTGGCGGGAACAGGCGGAAGAAGGCAGAAGGCCATGGACGCGGAACACTGGGACCGGTTCGGCGCACTCCACACGCGTGTGGAACAGGAGCTGGCCAAGGCCCTGCAACAGCACCACCGCATCGGCCTGTCGGAGTACCGCGCGCTGGCCCGCCTCGCCGAGGCGGAGGACGGTGAGCTGCGCATGCAGGAGCTCGCCGATCTCATCGGCCTCAACCAGAGCTCCGTCAGCCGCCTGGCCTCCCGCCTGGAAGCGTCCGGACTCACCCGCCGGGACCTGTGCCCCAACGACCGGCGCGGCGTCTACAGCGTGATCACCGATGAGGGACGTGACATGCAGGAGAAGGCACGACCGACATACGACGGCGCCCTGCACACGGCACTCGACACGGCGGCCGAGGACGGTCACCTCGCACCACTGGTGGACATGCTGCGGTCCTAACATGGCGGATGTGCAGCCGAATTCAGAGCAGCCGGAGCCCCGTCATACGCACGACGCCGACCACGAGATCGAGTCGCTCGCGGAGTTCGACCGGGCCGCCGCCTCGGGCAGCCTCGCCGGACGCCGCATCCAGTCGCTCGACCTGACGGACCGCACCTTCGCACTGCTCAGCACCGACACCGCCGAATCCGTCTTCCTCGGCTGCGCCATGGAGCCGGCTGCCGCCGCCAAGGTCCGGGCCGGTGGCGCGCTGGTCTTCCCGCCCCTCCCCGACCTGCCCTTCGACCCCTACCGCGGCAGCCTCTACGGGCCGGACGAGCTCTTCGAGGGGCTCTCCCGCGCCGGATACGAAGCGACCCCGGACGCCCGCACCTACCACTGGTACCAGCAGACCAGGACGGACGGCGACGTCTTCGCCTCCATGCTGCGCAGCATCCACGACGACGCCGTCTCCGACGCCCTGGACGAACATCTCGCCGGCGCACGGGTGGTGGGCCTCATGGGCGGACACGCCGTGGAGCGTGGCTCCGCGGCCTATGCGGGCACCGCCCGGCTCGGCCGCCTGCTCACCCGCGACGGCCTGACCGTCGCGACCGGTGGCGGCCCCGGCGCGATGGAGGCCGCAAACCTCGGAGCGTACGCCGCGCCCTTCGAGGACACCATGCTCGATGCGGCGCTGGAGCTCCTCGCCAAGGCGCCGCACTTCACCCCGTCCCTCACTGACTGGGCGCAGGTCGCCTTCGAGGTCCGCCGGTGCTGGCCCGGCGGCCATTCCTCCGTGGGCATCCCCACCTGGTTCTACGGGCATGAGCCGCCCAACGCCTTCGCCTCCCATATCGCAAAGTACTTCGTCAACGCGGTGCGCGAGGACGGGCTGCTGGCGCGCTGCCATGCGGGCGTGGTCTACCTCCCGGGTGCCGCGGGGACGGTGCAGGAAATCTTCGACCACGCGACACCGAACTACTACGCATCGCGTGGCGGGCCGACGCCGATGGTGCTGGTGAACCGCGAGCACTGGACCGAGATGCTGCCTGCCTGGCCGCTGCTCCAGGCGCTCGCCACGGACCGTGCAATGGCCGGCCGGATCGCCCTGGTCGATTCGGTGGACGAGGTCCCCGACGCCCTGGCCCGCCTGGCGAGCGAGACGGCTTCCTGACCGGGCGGCCGCCGCTCCCGGCAGCCCGCTTCGGCGCGCTCTCCTCCTGACAGCTCACCCACGCCCCGAGATCTCTTTGCCCGGTGAGGCAACTGCCGTCCCGAAATGCACGTCTGCCATGCCAGGTAATGAACAGGTAATGCAGATGGTGCGTGAACGGAGCTCCTGGTGATCATCGGCCTTCTGACGGCCGTGGCGGCATCCGCCTGCTACGGCACGGGTTCGGTCCTGCAGGCGGTGGGTTCACGCAAATCCGCTCGTCGAGAGGCGGCCTCCGACTCGACCACCGGCGTCACCCAGCACGGCGGCCCCAGCCTGTCCTCCACCGCCAAGGCGGCTGTGACCTGGGAGTTCATGGTCGGTACGGTGCTGGACTTCATAGGTTTCGGACTCGGCGCGCTGGCCGCTCGTCTGCTGCCGCTGTTTCTCTCCCAGACCGTGATCAGCGCCAACCTCGTGATCACCGCCGTGCTGAGCGTCAAGCTCCTCGGCATTCGTCTCACCCGGCCGGAATGGGCATCCATCGCCGTCGTGTGCTCTGCTCTGGTGCTCCTCGCCACGGCCGCAGGCCCGGAAGGTGGCGGTCACACGCCGATCGCGGGCCACTGGTGGCTTCTGGCCGCGTCCGTCGCGGTCATCGGCGGCGGCACCCTGATAGTGCGTCTGCTGGGCGAACGGGCCGCGATCTTCGCCGGGCTCCTCTCCGGCCTGGGCTTCGGCGCCCTCGGCGTGGGCGTACGAATACTGAACGGCATCGATCCCCTCCATCTCCCGTCCCTTCTCGGCGACCCCGCTCTGTACGCGATCCTCATCGCGGGCATCGGCGGGATGTACCTGCACACCGTCGCCCTGCAGATCGGCTCGGTGAACGGCGCCACGGCGGCCCTGGTCGTGGGCGAGACCGTGGTACCGGGCATCCTCGGCGTGCTGTGGCTGGGCGACTCCTCCCGGCCCGGCTTTGCCTGGGTGGCGATCCTCGGCTTCGTGGTGGCCGTTGCCGGGGCCGTCGCGGTCGCCTGGTTCGGAGAATCGGACGCCCACACCGCATCCACGACGACACACGAGGCACCGGCACCAACATCGGGAGGCACCATCGAGACCGCCGAGCAGCCCGCTTGCTCCCCTACCCGCATGCGCGTCGGCTCCTGATCCACACGGTGGCCTACGGCGTCGGCACAGGGCGTCGGTCATGCTCCTCAACTTCCGCTCGCACAGAGGGTTTTGATTGCTCATGAGATCCCTTTCCTCGCTTTGATCACGAGGCTATGCGCGACGGGATCGCACGGCGTCAAACGAGGAACCGATCCTTGGCGTCAACCCGTGGCATGACACCCGTCCGGTGGATCAACCCGTGCGGCGACGCGGTAGCCGCCGCAGAGCCGAAAAATGAAGGCATGAGCAAAGCACTTCAGCAACGGCTGCGCGGATGGGGCACCACACCCGCATATCCCTGTACCTCCGGCGGAGCGCTGACCGCCTTGGCAGCAGTGCTCTCGGCCATGGCGGCGCCCGCGGGTTCCGCGGTCGGAACCGTCCTTTGTGTTGCGGCGGCCGTGAGCGGATTCGTCGGCTGCTACACGCTCGGGCGCCACCGCGTCCTGCATCCTGTCGCGCTGGCCGGCTGCGCCTCCGCCCTCTCCCTCCTCGTGAATCTGTGGCACATCTCGACAGGGGGCACACACTCCCCCTCCCCCGGTCTGCTCACCGAGTGGTTCGCGTCGACCGCTGCGATCGTCGCTGCCGTGTCGATGGGGGACGCCGTACACGCCCGCGAGGAAAAGCGCCGGGAGAAGGCGGAGGCCCAGGCGCGGCTGATCGCAATGGAGCGGCGGCAGGCGACCGAGGCCGAACGGTCCATCCTTGCAAGGGAATTGCATGACGTGGTCGCGCACTCCGTGACCGTGATCGCGGTGCAGGCGGAGAGCGCCGTCTACACCACACCGGATCTTTCGCCGCAGGCCCGCGAGAGGTTTCAGCAGATCGCCGCCTCTGCCCGCTCGTCGACGGCGGAGCTGCGCCGGCTCCTGGGTGTACTGCGGAGCAGCGCCCAGGAAAAGGCCGGGACGGCCCCGCAACCCACTCTCGAGGCGCTGGACGCTCTCATAACACAGCACCGCTCGGTGGGCGGTGAGGTCGAACTGCGCCTCTGCGGTGACCGCATGGCGTTGCCGACCTCCTGGGAGCTGTCCGCATACCGCATCGTGCAGGAGGGGCTGACCAACGTACGCCGGTATGCCCCGGGCGCTCATACGGTGGTGGAGATCGGCTACCTGTCCGACCGGCTGGCGGTGCGGATCGCGGACGACGGACCGGGCCCGACAGGCACGGCTCACACCGGCCACGGCCTGGCCGGAATGCAGGAACGGGCGGCGTTGCTCGGCGGGAAACTCACCGCCGGCCCAGGGCCCGACGGCGGCTTTCTCGTAGAAGCGGAATTCCCTTGGTGATCAGAGCAATCGTCGCCGACGACCAGCCGGTCGTCCGCACCGCATTCGCCAGCCTCCTGGGCACCCAGGACGACATCGAAGTGGTAGGTGAGGCAGAAGACGGGGTCCAGGCGGTCCGCATCGCCGCGGAACGACGCCCGGACCTGGCATTACTCGACATCCGGATGCCCCATAAGAACGGCATCGAGGCCGCCCGGGAAATCACCGGAGCATCCAACGGTGCGACCAAAGCGCTCATGCTGACGACCTTCGGCCTGGACGAGTACGTCTATGACGCCCTGTCGGCCGGTGCCAGCGGCTTCCTCCTCAAGGATGCGACCTTTCCCGAACTCCTCCACGCGGTACGGGTCGTCGCCGAAGGCAACGCCCTGCTCGCGCCCGAGCTGACCAAGCGGCTGGTGGCGGCCTTCGTCAAGCAGCGCTCGGTGCCGCTGCCGGTGCGTACGGTCGAGGAGCTGACGGGCCGCGAGGTGGAGGTGCTCGTCCAGATCGCCCAGGGGCTGTCGAACGCGGAGATCGCCTCCCGGCTGACGATTACCGACCACACCGTTAAAACGCATATCAACCGGGTCTTCGCGAAGATGGGCCTCCGTGACCGTGCTCAGGCGGTGATCCTCGCCTATGAACTCGGCCTGGTCGTCCCGCAAGGCAAACGACCCGATCCGCTCTCCCGCGTATAAGGAGCAACCCCGCACTCACGGAATCCAAGGAGCACCACATGGCATGGCAGCGATATCCCGCGTGGTTATCCCGCCGCAGTGTCCAGGACCACAACGTCCTGCGCCGCGAAGGCAATACCCACCGTTTCTCCGGTCTCCGGCGCATTCTGCAGCGCGCAGGCCGCCTCTATCTGTGGTCCGCTCTTCGGCCGGAGCAACAGCGCGACATGGGTACCGCGGAAGGTCCGGGCCGCGACCGTGCAGGGCAGTCCTTCCCGGGCAGAGGTCAGGCGCACCCCGGCGGGCCGTACGAGCAGCCGGCACGGTCCGTCCACGGTGCCGCCCGGGACCGGCACCTTGCCCCACGGAGTGAGGGCGGCCTCGCCCTGAACCGTCGCCTCGACCACATTGTCGAAGCCGAGGAACCGGGCGACGAATTCGGTGGCCGGCCGCTGCCAGACCTCCAAGGGAGTGCCGGTCTGCGCGATCCGTCCGTCCTGCATCACCACGACCCGGTCGGCCAGGGCGAACGCCTCCCCCTGGTCGTGGGTGACGGCAAGCACCGTCGTACCCAACTCACGGAAGACCCGCCCCAGTTCCACGACCAGGCGTTCGCGCAGCCCGCGGTCGAGCTGGCCGAGAGGCTCGTCCAGCATCAGCAGCCGGGGCCGCGGAGCGAGCGCGCGGGCCAGCGCGACCCGCTGCTGCTCACCACCCGACAACGAAGCGACCGCGCGCCGCTGTGCGCCCGGCAGCCCGACGAGGTCCAGCAGTTCGGTGACCGTGCGCTCCTGGTCGCCGCGCGAGGTGCCGAGCATCCGCAGCCCGAAGGCCACATTTCCGGCGACATCGCGCTGGGGGAAAAGCTGATGGTCCTGGAACATCAGCCCCACGCCGCGCCGGTGCGTCGGCACCGCCGACTGGTCCCGGCCCTCCAGCAACACCTGGCCCGCATCGGCCTGTTGAAGCCCGGCGACGACCCGCAGCAGCGTGGATTTGCCACTGCCGCTCGGCCCCAGCACACACACGATTTCCCGCGCGGCAACCGCCAGATCCACCGCGTGGAGCGCGGGGCGTGCGCCGGGCTTCCCGAAGCGGACGGTCACCCCGTCCAACTGCAGCAGCTGTTGCGCCGTGGTCGTGGTCGGTGCCGTCATTCAGAACTCCCCGGACTGGTCGGTGCGGATGCGCTCCAGCGCCAGGAGCGCCCCGGCGCACACCACCATCAAGATGGTCGACATGGCCATCGCCTGCCCGTAGTTGAGTTCTCCGGCGCGCCCCAGCAGCCGTGCCACGGCCACCGGAAGGGTCGGGCGGTCCGGCCGGGCGATGAAAACCGTCGCACCGAATTCCCCCAGGGATACCGCGAAAGCGAATCCCGCCGCGATCAGCAGTGCGCGCCGCACCATCGGCAGATCCACCTCGCGCCACACCCGCCACGGCGAGGCGCCGAGCACCGCGGCCGCTTCGCGCAGTCGTCCGTCCACCGCCCGCAGCACGGGCAGCATCGTCCGGACCACGAACGGCACGCCGACCAGGGCCTGGGCGAGCGGTACCAGCCACCACGAGGAGCGCAGATCCAGCGGCGGCTTGTCGAGCGTGATGAGAAATCCGAAGCCGACGGTCACCGCCGACACCCCGAGCGGCAGCATCAGCAGAGCGTCGAATCCGCGGACGAGCCGGCCCGCACGGAGGCTCTCGCCCGAGCGATGCCGGGAGTACGGCAGAGTCAGGGCAGCGGCCGCCAGCCCGCCCACCACCAGCGCGATCGCCGTCGCCGCGGCAGCGTAGGAGAGAGAGTTCCACAGGGCGTCGAGGGGGGCGACGGCGAAGGTGCTGTCGGCGGACGCGGCGGAGCTCAGCGAGGTGTAGAAGAGTGCCCCGTAGCCGTCCGGCCCCGCGAAGGAGCGTTCGGCGAGCACCAGAAGAGGGGCGACGAGCAGGACGGCGATGACGGCCAGCGTCCCCCACAGCAGCGCCCACTGCCCGGGGCCGCAGGGCCGCCGCGCGGTCGACGAGGCGTCCACGAGCCGCAGGGCCGCCTCCCGTCGGCGCACGGTCCAGGCGTGCAGCGCCAGCAGCACGAGCACCGCGAGGAATTGGAGCAGCGTGAGGACGGCGGCCGTCGGCAGGTCGAGGTAGTCCGCGGTCTGCCGGTAGATCTCGACCTCCAGGGTCGAGAAGGTGGGCCCGCCCAGGATCTGCACGATGCCGAAGGAGGTGAAGGTGAACAGGAAGACCATCAGCGCCGCCGCGGCGACGGCCGGGCCGAGCGCGGGGAGTGTCACCTTCCGCCAGGCGGCGAACCGTCCGGCGCCCAGGACCCGCGCCGCCTCTTCCTGGCGTGGATCGAGCTGTCCCCAGAGGCCGCCGACGGTCCGCACGACCACCGCGTAGTTGAAAAAGACATGGGCCATCAAGATCGCCCAGACGGAGGTGTCCAGGCGGACTCCCCACAGCGCGTCGAGCGGGCCGCCCCGTCCGACCAGCGCGAGGAAGGCCGAACCGACAACGACGGTCGGCAGGACGAACGGCACGGTCACGACGGCCCGCAGCAGTCGTTTGCCAGGGAAGTCGAAGCGTGCGAAGACATACGCGCCGGGCAGGGCGATCAGCAGCGTCAGCGCGGTGGAGGCCGCCGCCTGCCAGACGGTGAACCACAGGACGTGGAGCACATCGGGATCGGCGAGCACCGCGGTGAACCGGCCGAGCTGCCAGTGCCCGCCCTCCTTCAGTCCCCGCCCGACGATCGCGGTCACCGGATACGCGAACAGCAACGCGAAGAAGGCGAGCGGCACGGCCATCAGACCGAGCCGCACCGCCGTCCTTCGCGAGGGCCCCCGGCGCAGAGCGCGGGTTACTTCAGAACGAGCGAGGACCACTGCTTGATCCACTGTTCACGGTTCTTGGTGATCGTCGCCGGAGCCATCGTCGCCGGCTTGTCGATCGTCACGCCGTACTTGGTGAACAGCGCCGGTTCCTTGGCGTCCTTGAGAGCCGGGTTGACGAACATCTGGAGCGGCATGTCCTCCTGGAACTTCTTGCTCAGCAGGAAGTCCAGCAGCGCCTTACCGCCCTTCTCGTTCTTCGCGCCCTTGAGCAGACCACCGAATTCGATCTGACGGAAGCAGGTACCGGTCGCGACACCGGTCGGTGCCTGGCGGGGCTTCGTCTTCATGTCCTTGACCTCGGCGGGCGGGCTGGAGGCGTAGGAGACCACCAGCGGCTTGTCGCCCTTGGCATGGCCGGATGCGGAGCCCGAGAACCGCTCGTAGTAGGCCTGCTCCCAGCCATCGACGACCTCGACGCCGTTGGCCTTGAGCTTCTTCCAGTACGTCTGCCAGCCGCCGTTGCCGTAAGCGGCGATGGTGCCGAGCTGGAAGGCGAGTCCCGGAGAGGAGGTCGCGGAATTCTCCGTGACGAGCAGGCCCTTGTACGCGGGCTTGACCAGATCGTCGAAGGTCTTCGGCGGCGCGAGCTTGTGCTGCTCGAAGTAGGCGCGGTCGTAGTTGACACAGATGTCCCCGTAGTCGAGCGGGGTGACGCGGTGCTCGCCCTTGTCGAGCTGCAGACCGGCAGGTACGCCGCTGAGCCCCTTGGCCTTGTACGGGCTGAAGATGCCTTCCTTCAGACCGCGGGAGAGCAGGGTGTTGTCGATACCGAAGAACACATCGCCCTGGGGATTGTCCTTGGAAAGGATCGCCTGGTTGACGGCCTTTCCGGCATCGCCTCCGGGCAGGAGCTTGACCTTGTAGCCGCTCTCCTTCTCGAAAGCGGCGAGTACCGATTTGGAGGCACTGAACGAGTCATGGCTGACCAGCGTGACGGTCTTGGCGTCCGCGCTCTCGTCACCCGGGCCGCCGCATGCGGCAAGGGCGGTCATGCCGACCGCGGCGGCGAGCGCTGTCGCGGTGATCCTGCTGGTGGTGCTCACTGATTTCCTCCTGGCTGGCCAGGAAGAGACGCGGCCCCACCCGGGGTCCGCGGCGTGCGACGTCGGAGGACGTACGGCGCGGAACCGGGCAGGGCGCAACAGCATGAGTGGTGACCGAACTTCCTACCCGGAATGACCCGGGCGAGGTTCAAGGGTCTGCGGGCGCCATGGCTCTACGACGTCTCCGCACTCTCAGCGCTGTGGCGCTCCCCTGTCGGAATGTGCATTTGTTCGATCACACAGTACCAGCGGGCGGTCAGCGTTCCGAGGCCGCGAGCTGTCCGCAGGCGCCGTCGATCTCCTGGCCGCGGGTGTCCCGGACGGTCACCGGGACGCCGTGCGCCTCGATGGCCCGTACGAACGCCAGCTCGTCCTCGGGCCGGGAAGCAGTCCACTTCGACCCGGGTGTCGGATTCAACGGAATGAGGTTCACATGGACGCGCTTGCCCTTCAGCAGCCGTCCCAGCAGGTCACCCCGCCATGCCTGGTCGTTGATGTCGCGGATCAGGGCGTACTCGATGGAGATCCGGCGGCCGGACTTCTCGGCGTACTCCCATGCCGCGTCCAGGACCTCGCGGACCTTCCAGCGGGTGTTGACGGGCACGAGCGTGTCACGCAGCTCGTCGTCCGGCGCATGCAGCGACACCGCGAGCCGGCATTTGAAGCCCTCGTCCGCGAACCGCAGCATCGCGGGGACGAGACCGACCGTGGAGACGGTGATGCCGCGCTGGGAAAGGCCGAGGCCGTCGGGCTCGGGGTCGGTCAGCCGCCTGATGGCGCCGACCACCCGCTTGTAGTTGGCCAGCGGCTCGCCCATGCCCATGAAGACGATGTTGGACAGCCGCGCCGGGCCGCCGGGCACCTCGCCGTCGCGCAGTGCGCGCATCCCGTCGACGATCTGGTGGACGATCTCGGCGGTGGAGAGGTTGCGGTCCAGGCCCGCCTGCCCGGTGGCGCAGAACGGGCAGTTCATACCGCAGCCGGCCTGCGAGGAGATGCACATGGTGACCCGGTCCGGATAGCGCATCAGCACGGACTCGACGAGCGTGCCGTCGTGCAGCTTCCACAGGGTCTTGCGGGTGGTGTCGTTGTCGCACGAGATGTGCCGGACGACGTTCATCAGGTCCGGCAGCAGCTCGGCCGCCAGCTTTTCGCGGGCCGCCGCCGGGATGTCGGTCCACTGGGCCGGATCATGCGCGTAGCGGGCGAAGTAGTGCTGCGACAGCTGCTTGGCGCGAAACGGCTTCTCGCCGATCGCTGCCACCGCTTCGCGGCGCTCTACGGGGCTGAGATCGGCGAGGTGCCGC
This sequence comes from Streptomyces natalensis ATCC 27448, assembly GCF_000935125.1. Lineage (GTDB taxonomy): Bacteria > Actinomycetota > Actinomycetes > Streptomycetales > Streptomycetaceae > Streptomyces > Streptomyces natalensis. Next base: position 97,634 of record NZ_JRKI01000061.1, read on the forward strand.
GGGGGCTTCTTGGCTCCGCGGGGGGCGACGAAAGTCAGCACACCGGGCTCGGGCGGTGCCATGGACGGAAACTCCTCATTGCGACGGGCCGGACGATCTCCGCTGCGGCGGAGCCAACGGCAGGACGATGCCGGTACCCGGAGACCTCAGGGGGCCATCCCCGCGGTCGCGGGGCCGGAAGGGGCCGGAAAGGGCCCGCTGCCGGAGGCAACGAGCCCTTCCAGAGTACCTGGGCTGAATCAGCCCGCTCCCACGAAGATCACGAACAGCAGCCAGACCACCGGCGCGGTCGGCAGCAGGGAGTCGAGACGGTCCATGATCCCGCCGTGGCCGGGCAGCAACGTGCCCATGTCCTTGATCCCGAGATCACGCTTGATCATGGACTCGCCCAGGTCACCGAGGGTGGCGCTGGCCGCGACCGCAAGGCCGAGCAGCAGACCCTGCCACCAGGCGCCGTCCTTGATCAGGAACTGCATGCACAGGGCGCCGGCGACCATCGCGAAGAGCAGCGCGCCCACAAGTCCCTCGCGGGTCTTTCCCGGGCTGATGCGCGGTGCCAGCTTGTGCGTGCCGAAGCGCCAGCCGACCGCGTACGCCCCGGTGTCGCTGACGACCGTCAGCAGCAGGAACGTCAGCACCCGCTGCGGCCCGTCGTCCTCGGCCGCGAGCATCAGGGCCACGAAGGTCGCCAGGAACGGCACGTAGAACGCCGCGAAGACGCCGGCGGTGACGTCCCGCAGATAGTTCTCCGGGGCGTCGGTCATCCGCCAGACCAGCACGGCCAGCGCGGTGAGCGCCATCGCCACCCATGCGCCTTCGGCTCCCCGTACGTACCCGGCGACGACCATGGCGGTGCCGCCGACCGCGAGGGGCACCAGCGGCACCCTGATGTCCTTGCGCTCCGCGAGCCGCGAGGTCAGCTCCCACAGGCCCACGACGACGGCGATCGCGATGACGCCGACGAAAACGGGCTTGTAGACGAAGAGCGACGCGAGGATGACCGCGCCGAGGCCGACACCGACCCCTATCGCGGCACGCAGATTGCGCCCCGCGCTCTTCTTCTTGGGCTTCTCGGGACCCCGCGGAGCGTCCGGCTCGGGGGCACCGGGGAAAGCAGTGGGCATGGGCTCCTGCGGCTCTTCGTCGCGGAACAGGGGGCCGCTCAGTCGAGCAGCCCCCCGGTCGTCCCGGAGATCCCGGTGGTCGTCCTGGTGTCCGCCTGGCTCCGGCACGATGGGCATGGGCCGAGTCTGCGCCGCATCGCCCCCGTCGTGCACGGGACCCGCCGAGACGGGGGGAGCGCCCCCGCGGAGCGCGGGGACCGTTCCCTGGTCGGGTGGCCCCCAGTGCGCGGCGCCGGGCGGGGTCCCCCAGGATGACTCGTTCATCAGACCTCGAGGAGCTCGGATTCCTTGTGCTTGAGCAGCTCGTCCACCTGCGCGACGTACTTCGCGGTGGTGTCGTCGAGCTCCTTCTCGGCGCGGCGCACCTCGTCCTCGCCGGACTCCTTGTCCTTGACGAGCTTGTCCAGCGCTTCCTTGGCCTTGCGCCGCACGCTGCGGATCGAGATCTTCGAGTCCTCGGCCTTGTTCTTGGCGACCTTGATGAACTCCTTGCGGCGTTCCTCGGTCAGCTCGGGGAAGGTCACCCGGATGATGCTGCCGTCGTTGCTCGGGTTGACGCCGAGGTCCGAGTCGCGGATCGCCTGCTCGATGTTGCGCAGTGCGCTCTTGTCGAACGGGGTCACCACGGCCATCCGCGGCTCGGGCACCGAGAACGACGCCAGCTGGTTGATCGGCGTCAGCGCGCCGTAGTAGTCCGCCACGATCTTGTTGAACATCGCCGGGTGCGCACGCCCGGTGCGGATCGCGGCGAAGTCCTCCTTGGCGACCACAACGGCCTTCTCCATCTTCTCCTCGGCCTCGAGGAGGATCTCTTCGATCACCACTTGCTCCTGGTCTTATCGGTAAGAAGCAGAGCCTCGCCCCTGCGCGCGTCTTCTCCTGCACGGTGTCCGACCGGCAGGCGGTTGTCCATCCCCGTACCGGGGTCTTCCCACGGCCGGGAGTTGCCGCCCCGCAGGCCGAAGCCCGCACGGTGTCTCGGCAGTTGGGGCCGTCAGGCCCGGGTGCCCTGGTCGCTCACGAGCGTGCCGATCTTCTCACCCTTCACCGCACGCGCGATATTGCCCTCGGCGAGCAGCTCGAAGACGAGGATCGGGAGCTTGTTGTCACGGCACAGGGTGATGGCGGTGGCATCGGCGACCTTCAGCTCGCGCGTGATGACCTCGCCGTATTCGAGGGCGTCGAACTTGACGGCGTCCGGGTTCTTCTTGGGGTCGGAGTCGTAGACCCCGTCGACGCCGTTCTTGCCCATGAGCATGGCCTCGGCATCGATCTCCAGGGCGCGCTGGGCGGCGGTGGTGTCCGTGGAGAAGTACGGCATGCCCATGCCGGCGCCGAAGATGACGACCCGGCCCTTCTCCAGGTGGCGTACCGCACGCAGCGGAATGTACGGCTCCGCGACCTGGCCCATGGTGATGGCGGTCTGGACTCGGCAGCCGATGCCCTCCTTCTCCAGGAAGTCCTGGAGGGCCAGGCAGTTCATGACCGTGCCGAGCATGCCCATGTAGTCGGAGCGGGCCCGGTCCATGCCGCGCTGCTGGAGTTCGGCGCCGCGGAAGAAGTTTCCGCCGCCGATCACCACAGCGATCTCGTATCCCTCGCGCACCACGGCGCCGATCTCGCGGGCGATGGCGTGCACCACGTCGGGGTCGACGCCGAGCCCGCCGCCACCGGCGAATGCCTCGCCCGACAGCTTCAGCAAAAACCGTCGCCTGCCGCCGTGACCGGCCTTGTCCGTGTCCGCGCCGTCGGCACCGTGATTCATTGAGCTCTCCTCGTGCACATACGAAGAAGGCCATTGCCGTGGGTCTGGTCCAGATCCCTGTGCGGCAATGGCCTCCTCGTCACATCTGCGGCCGGCCGTTGAGCGGCCGACTGCGTACGACCCTAGCGGGGTCGCAGGTCATTCGCTGCCTTCGCGGCAGGCTCAGATGCCGACCTTGATGCGCGAGAAGCGCTTCAGGGTGACACCGGCCTCCTGGAGGACCTTCTCGACGGACTTCTTGTTGTCGAGCGCGTACGGCTGGCCGAGCAGCGTCGCGTCCTTGAAGAAGCCGTTGAGGCGACCCTCGACGATCTTCGGCAGGGCAGCCTCGGGCTTGCCCTCCGCGCGGGTGGTCTCCTCGGCGACGCGGCGCTCGGCCTCGACGACCTCGGCCGGGACGTCCTCGCGGGCGAGGTACTTCGGCGCGAAGGCGGCGATGTGCTGGGCGACGCCCTTGGCGACCTCGGCGTTCTCCTTGTCGAGCTCGACGAGGACACCGATCTGCGGCGGCAGGTCGGGCATGGTGCGGTGCATGTACGCCGTCACGAAGCCGCCGGAGAACTGCGCGAAGCGGTCCAGGACGATCTTCTCGCCCAGGTTGGCGTTGGCCTCGTCGACGAACGCCTGGACGGTCTTGCCGGGCTCGATCTCGGAGGCGAGCAGGGCCTCGACGTCGGCCGGGGAGGTCTTCGCGACGTGCGCGGCGATCTCGTTGGCGACGGCCTGGAACTTCTCACCCTTGGCGACGAAGTCCGTCTCGCACTTCAGCTCGACGATGACACCGGAGGTGTTGTCGTCGGCGATCAGCGAGACCACGGCGCCGTTCTCGGCGGAGCGGCCCTCGCGCTTGGCGACGCCCTTCTGGCCCTTGATACGCAGCGCCTCGACGGCCTTGTCGACGTTGCCCTCGGCCTCGTCCAGGGCCTTCTTGCAGTCCATCATGCCGGCGCCGGTGAGCTCGCGGAGCTTCTTGACGTCAGCGGCGGTGTAGTTCGCCATGGTCTGTGAATCTCTTCTCGAAATCTCGAAGTCGAAAGATCTACGGGTGGACGGCGGGGGCGGCGCTTGTGGCGCCCGCCCCCGCCGTCACCAACCGGATGCTGCGGGTCAGGCCTGCTCGGCGTCCGCGGCCGGCTGCTCAGCCTCGGCGGCCGGGGCCTCGGCCGGCTTCTCGGCCTCGTCGGCCGGGGCCTCGGCGGGCTTCTCGGCCTCGTCGGACTTCTTCTCGCCCTCGAGCAGGTCGCGCTCCCACTCGGCGAGCGGCTCGGCGGCCTTCTCGCCCGGCTTCTGGTCGCCGGTGGCAGCGCCGGAGCGGGCGATGAGGCCCTCGGCGACGGCGTCGGCGATCACGCGGGTGAGCAGGGTGACGGAGCGGATGGCGTCGTCGTTGCCCGGGATCTTGTAGTCGACCTCGTCCGGGTCGCAGTTGGTGTCGAGGATCGCGACGACCGGGATGTTGAGCTTGCGCGCCTCACCGACGGCGATGTGCTCCTTCTTGGTGTCCACGATCCAGACGGCGCTGGGCACCTTCTGCATCTCGCGGATACCGCCGAGGGTCTTCTCCAGCTTGGCCTTCTCGCGGGAGAGGACGAGGAGCTCCTTCTTGGTGAGGCCGGAGGCGGCCACATCCTCGAAGTCGATCTGCTCGAGCTCCTTCAGGCGCTGCAGGCGCTTGTAGACGGTCGAGAAGTTGGTCAGCATGCCGCCGAGCCAGCGCTGGTTCACGTAGGGCATGCCCACGCGGGTGGCCTGCTCGGCAATGGCCTCCTGGGCCTGCTTCTTGGTGCCGACGAACATCACCGAGCCGCCGTGGGCGACGGTCTCCTTGACGAACTCGTAGGCGCGGTCGATGTACGACAGCGACTGGAGCAGGTCGATGATGTAGATGCCGTTGCGCTCGGTGAAGATGAAACGCTTCATCTTCGGGTTCCAGCGACGGGTCTGGTGACCGAAGTGGACGCCGCTTTCCAGCAGCTCCCGCATCGTGACGACGGCCATGGCCGTACTCCTTGTTGTTTCTCGGTTTCACTGCGGCCGGTCGGCCGCGGTGCCTGACGCCCCGACGCGCCTGCCGGGGAATGAACCTTGCGGAACCTTCCGAGGACCGAGGAGCGCGGCCATCGTGCTGCCCGAAGGGGACTGCTGCACTGATGGCGGGGCGTGCGAAGTCGACCCGGTGACCCGGATCGCCACAAGAAGTGTACGGGACGGCCGATGTACTGGGCGACACGCACCTTTTCGTGCCCCGTGCGGGTGACGCAGTTGTCCACATCTGGCCGGTTGTCCACAGATCCCGACCAAGATCCCCACTCGGCGCCGGACTGCGTCACGGTCGGGACATGAAACGACATTCCAGCTCGGATACGCGTTCCCGCGAAGGCGACCGGCCCGTGCGCGGCCGGTGGGCATGGGGCCCATGGCGGCGGAAGACGGCCGCTGTGCGGGGGCGGCACTGCTTCTTTCCGGCGAAGGTGGTGACGGGGTTCCTGATCGCTGTGACGGCTGCGGTCATCGGCGTGACGACGCTGCTGGCGGCGTATCCGGGGCTGCGCTTCGGGCCCGGCACGGCCGCGATCCCGGCGCCGAGGCTTGCGGCGGCTCAGACGGTGGCAGGCGATGCGGCGCGGGCGGCGGCAGGCGATGCGGCATGGTCCGAGGACGGGGACGGGCCACCGGGCCGCCACGCCCGGGCGCCCGCCCCGGGCCCGGCCACGGCACCGGCGGATCGCGCCTGGCCGGTGGCGGGCGCGGCGGGCATATGGCCTGCGGTGTTACGGGGCTGGGAGCCGCCGCCCACGCCCTGGGCCGCCGGACACCGCGGCGTGGACCTGGCAGCCGCGGCCCGTGCAACGGTGCGTGCGGCAGTATCCGGCCGGGTGACCTTCGCCGGCACCGTTGCCGGGCGCGGCGTCCTCACCATCGAACTCTCCCGTTCGGGCCGTCCCCCGTTACGCACCACGTACGAACCGGTGCACGCCACGGTCCGCAAGGGCGCACGCGTCGGGGCGGGCCGGCCTGTCGCCGTACTGCAACGAGGCCCGTTCCACTGCCGCGGGCCATGCCTCCACTGGGGCCTGCGCCGCGGAAAGACCTATCTGGACCCGCTGACGCTCCTGCCTGCACCCATGCTTCGTACGGGCCCGTCGCGCCTGCTTCCGGTCATCGGCGTTCCCGTTCCCCGGGGGCCGGATCCGCACGGGCCGGACCTCATGGGGGCCGCGCGGCCGGATCTCGCACCGGCGCGCGAGGCGGCTACGACACCGGCGGGAGCGGCGCTCACGGGGGCCGTCGCCCTTGCCGCTGCCGCGGTCTGGGCACTGGGGCGCCTGTCGTCGGAGCGGGTGAGGGGAGGACGGCATGCCGGCCAGGTGCCGCGAACGGGTGGTGGTGGAGGTGGGTGGGGCGGGAGGAGTCCCCCAGGGGTCAGCCGCGTACGCCACGGAGGACCATGCCCACCGCCGCCTCAGTGATCTCCTCCGGGTTCTCGGCGGCGCCGAGCTCGATACGGCGGACCGCGGCGTCGACGACGCCCTGGAGGAGCATGGCGGCGAGACGGGGCTGCTCATGGCCGAGCGCTGCGAGTGCCTCGACAATCATGGCGATGAGTCCGCCGTGCGCCGCGCGGATCTTCTCGCGCGCCCCCGCGTCCAGTTCGCCGGCCGAAATGGCGACCACCGCACGGTGGCGCCGGTCGTCCACCAGGGCCAGCTGCCTGCGCACATACGCCTCGATCTTCTCCTCCGGCGCACCGGCGCGCTCCATCGCCGCCTCGACCTCCGACGCCCATACCGGGAAGTCGACGGCGCACAGCTCCTCGACGACGGCCGCGCGGGAGCGGAAGTACTCGTACACGGAGGAGCGCGCGAGTCCCGTGCGCTCGGCGAGGGCGGGGAAGGTCAGCGCTTCCGTCCCGCCTTCGGACAGCAGGGTGCGGGCGGCGTCCAGGAGGGCGCCACGCTGCATCGTCCGGTGCTCGGCCACCGAGGCCGCTCGAATCCTTGGCACATCCCCACTGTACGGATGGCGCCCGCGTCACGGCACTCCGCCTGCCGACCCGGCACAGGAAGTTTCAGCGGCCGACGTCGGCGAGCTTCGCGCGCAGCTGCAGTACGGACTTGGTGTGGATCTGGCTCACCCGGCTTTCGGTGACGCCGAGGACATTGCCGATCTCGGCGAGCGTGAGGCCCTCGTAGTAGTAGAGGGTGACCACGGTCTTCTCCCGCTCGGGAAGGGTGTTGATGGCGCGTGCGAGCAGCCGTCGCAGCTCGCGGTCCTCCGCGATCTCGACAGGGTTCTCGGCGGCCGTGTCCTCCAAGGTGTCCATGAGGCTGAGCCGTTCGCCGCCCTCGCCCCCGACGTGCAGCAGTTCCTCCAGTGCCACGACGTTGGCCAGGGACAGCTGGCTGAACACCCCGTGGAGTTCCTCCAGCGCGATGCCCATCTCGTCCGCGACCTCCGCCTCGGACGGGGTGCGGCGCAGCTGCGCTTCGAGGGTGGCGTACGCCCGTTCCACGGCGCGGGCCTTCTGCCGTACGGACCGGGGGATCCAGTCCAGCGCACGCAGCTCGTCGATCATGGCGCCGCGGATGCGGGTGATGGCGTAGGTCTCGAACTTGATGGAGCGTTCCGGTTCGAACTTCTCGATGGCATCGATCAGGCCGAAGACTCCGGAGGAGACGAAGTCGGCCTGCTCGACATTGGGGGGCAGGCCGACGCTGACACGGCCGGCGACGTACTTGACCAGCGGCGAGTAGTGCAGGATCAGCTGCTCCCGCAACCGCCCGTCGCCCGACGCCTTGTACGAGCGCCACAGCTCGTCGAGCGAGGTGGGCGCGGCGGGGCGCACGCTGGCGCGCGCAGCGGGTGGTACAGCTGCGCGGTCAGACCCGGAGGTGTGCTGGGGCATTCGTCGCCTTGAGCCGTTCTGCCGAGACGCTGGATGGACGGTGGATGGGTGGACGAAGGGACGGGTGTTGGGGTGAAGCGGAGGGTGAAGTGGATGTGAGCGTAGCGTGACCGCGGCGTCGCGGTGTGCGAGGAGGAGGAGGTGGGGTGTGCGCAGATACGTTCCGCTGCCCGCACCTCAGGGTTACTTCGTGCGGCGCGGCGGCACGGGGACCCGTTGCCGGGCGCGGATTCCCGAGGGGCCGGGGTGCCGGCCGCAGTGGCGTGCCGGGCGCGGTGCCGTGTGTGCGTCGCGCCGGGTCACCGTCTCCCCAGGGGTCGACGCCATGCGTCGAAGCAAGGCAAACCTGGATTCTGCCGTCATTCCCCTCACCCTTTCACCCGTTCGCCCCAGGTCAAGTACCGCCTCGCCGGGAACCTCCGGTGGGCTCGGTGCGTCGGGCCAGCTCCCAGCGGGTGCCGCACTTCTGCACGAATCCGAGGGACTGGAGCTCCACGAGCTTGTTCTGCGCGAGGTCGCGGGGCGTGCCCGACTCCCTGGCGAGGTGGCCGGTGTCCGCACCTCCGCGGGCGGGCAGGGCCTCCAGTACGCGGGAGGCGACAGGGTCGAGGAGGTCGCGGGCGAAGGTCGGGCCGTTGTGCTGGGGGCCGAGGTCGCCGATGCTGCCGACGAGTTCGATGACCTCGTCGGCGTCGGTGACCAGCTCCGCCTCGCCGCGCAGGAGTTGATGGACGCCCGCGGACAGACCGCTGGTCACAGGGCCGGGCATGCCCATCGTGAAGCGGCCGAGCGCAAGCGCCCGGCGGGCGGTGACCAGGGAGCCGCTGCGGAGTTCGGCTTCGACGACGACGGTACCTCTGGTGAGAGCGGCGAGGACACGGTTGCGCTGGATGAAACGGCTGCGGGTGGGGTGTTCGCCGGGCGGTAACTCGGCGACCAGCAGGCCCTGTTTGGCGATGCGGCCGAGTAGTTCGGTGTGTCCGCGGGGGTAGGCGTAGTCGACGCCGCAGGCCAGTACAGCGAAGGTCGCGCCATCGGCGGCCAGTGCGCCACGGTGGGCCGCGCCGTCGACTCCGTAGGCCGCACCGGAGGCCACGGTCCAGCCGCGTTCGGCGAGGCCGGCGGCGAGGGTGGTGGCCAGGTGGGCGCCGTATTCGGTGCAGGCCCGCGCGCCGACGACGGCGACCGAGCGCAGCGCCCAGTACCGGAGGTTGGCCGTGCCACGCACCCACAGGCCGATGGGGCGGGCGTCGCCGAGGTCGTCGAGCTGGCCCGGCCATTCCTCGTCCCCGGGGATGAGGAAGCGGCCGCCGAGGGCGGCGACGGCAGCCAGGTCCGCGGCGGGATCGACGTGGGTGGCGCGCAGCCGCAATCCCGCGATCTTGTCCGGCCTCGCGCCTGGGGGCGGGTCGGCGTCATCGGACAGGGCGCGCCACAGGGCCTGGGGGCCCATGTCGCGCAGCCAGCGGCCGGCGGTTTCGTCGCCGGGCTCCAGGATGCGGGTGAGCGCCGCGCGGGCCGTGCGCTGTGGCTCGTACGGCCGGTCGTGGGCCGGAGGCCGGTGGGCGGCCCCGTTCCGTGTGGTGTCGGCGGGCTCGTGCGTGGCGAAGCCCCAAGCATCAGTGGTGTTCATCGGGTTCGTCTCCTGTTCATCGGGAGGCCGCGGCCGCGTGGCGAGGCGGCTGGTGGTGGCGGCTTGAGGTGTCTCGGTGAGACTCGGGGCGACGGGCACGGGCGACTGCGGGGGGACGGGGGCTGGGGCAGTGGCGGCTTCCCCGTCCCCCCGGGGGCCCCACCCCCACCCCACCCCACCCCACCCCCGCCTCCCCACACCACCCGGGTTCAGGGCACCACCGACCCCACACCCGGCACACCGCGCGGCACACCTTCACCGGCGCCCGGACCGGCCCTCAACGCACCCGTCCCGGCGCCCGATCCGGTCCCCGGCACACCCGCCCCGGCACCCGGCCCAACCCCCGGCACCCCCGCAGGCCCGCCCCGGCGGACGCCCGTGCGCAGTTCCAGGGCCCAGTCGACGTCCCTTCTTGTGGGGCGGTCGCGGCCTGCGAGGTCGGCGGAGGTCCAGGCGACGCGCAGGACGCGGTCCAGGCCACGGGCCGTCAGGAGGCCGCATTCCAGGTCGCGTTCGGCCTGGGCGAGGGCTCCGGGGTCCACCTGCCAGCGCGTTCTCAGTTCGTGCCCGGGGACTTCGCTGTTGGTGTTCCAGGGGGTGCCGGCGAGGCGGGCGGCGGCGCGTTCGCGGGCGGAGCGTACGCGGGCGGCGACCGAGGCGGTGGATTCGGCGCCGCTGCCGAGTGCGGCCAGTTCGGAGCGGGCGACCGGTTCCACGGCGATCCGCAGATCCACCCGGTCCATCAGCGGGCCGGACAGCCGCGCCCGGTAGCGGCGGATCGAGGAGGGGCGGCATTCGCAGCCGCCCCCGGTGGTGCCGTGCCGTCCGCACGGGCAGGGGTTTGCCGCAAGCGCGAGAAGGAAGCGGGCGGGCATCCGCATCATCCCGGCTGCCCGGGCGACGACGACATGGCCCGATTCCAGGGGCTGGCGCAGGGCGTCCAGCACGCGGGCGTCGCACTCGGCGGCCTCGTCCACGAACAGCACTCCGTGATGGGCCAGGGACACGGCCCCGGGGCGGGGCAGTCCGTTGCCGCCACCGACGAGGGAGGCCATGGTCGCGGAGTGGTGCGGGGCGCAGTAGGGCGGGCGGTCGACGAGGGGCTGACCTGGTGGGAGGGTGCCGGCCACCGAGTGGACGGCGGTGACTTCCAGCGATTCTTTGGGGGACAGCGGCGGCAGCAGCCCGGGGAGGCGTTCGGCAAGCATGGTTTTGCCTGCTCCGGGCGGGCCCTTGAAGAAGATGTGGTGGCGTCCGGCGGCGGCGACTTCCAGGGCGCGCCGGGCGTTGTGCTGGCCCGCGACGTCGGCCAGGTCGAGTGGGTGGTCCCCCGACGGCAGGCCGGCGCAGGCGCCGGTGCCGGGGATTGCCAGGCCGGAGAGGAGGGGGTCGGGGCGGCCGTCGCCAAGGGTGTCCTCGGCTTCGTCGGGTACGGGTTCGTCGGTGAGGACGGCGATGAGCTGGCGCAGGCTGCGAACGCCCAGGACGGAGATGCCGGGGACGAGCGAGGCCTCGGCCACCGTGCGTTCGGGCACGACGACCTGGCGGTATCCGGCGTCGGCGGCGGCGAGGACGGCGGGCAGGACGCCGCGTACGGGCCGGACCCTGCCGTCCAGGCCCAGTTCGCCGATCATCATCAGGTCGGTGAGTTCGCGGGGGTCGAGGCGTTCGGCGGCCCCGAGGACGGCGCAGGCCACGGCCAGGTCGAAGCCGCTGCCGCTCTTGGGGACGGAGGCCGGGCTCAGGCCGACGGTGAGTTTCTTCTGCGGCCATTCGGCGCCGGAGTTCACCACGGCCGCGCGTACCCGGTCCTTGGATTCGACCAGGCTTTTGTCGGGGAGTCCGACCAGGGTGAAGGCGGCGACGCCCGGTTCCAGGTCGGCCTGGACCTCGACCACGACGCCTTCGACGCCGACGAGGGCGACGGAGCAGGTGCGGGCGAATCCCATCACGCCACCCCCCGTACGTGCTCGACCACGGGGGCGCCGCGGGCCGGGAGCAGGACGCCGATGACATCGATGCGGACGCCGCCGGGCGGTGGGCCGCCGTGGCGTTCGAGCCAGCGCTCGGCCAGGCGGCGCAGCCGCTCGGTTTTTTCGGCGCGTACGGCCGCCATGGGGTGTTCGTATAACGCCGCGCGGCGGGTTTTCACCTCGCAGATGACCAGTGCGTCGCCGTCGGCGGCCACGATGTCGATCTCGCCGTCGCGGCAGCGCCAGTTGCGGTCCAGGATGCGCATCCCGGCGTCGATGAGCCGCCGGGCCGCCAGGTCCTCGCCGTAGCGCCCAAGCGCTCGCCGCCGCCCTGCGGCCCCGGCGGCCTCCGGACTGCCCTCCGGCTTGTCCCTCGTCCTGCGCTTCGGCTTGCCGTGCGCGGTGCGTGCGGTGTCACCGGCTCCGTGGCCGGTCTGCGTGGTGTTCATTCGGTACCACCTCCGGCACCGACTGTGACGCCTCCGCGCAATCACTGTGGATCTTGGTGGATAACCGGCCGGTTGTGGATAACTCCGTCACCCGCAGGGGGCACGGGCGGCGCCGCCGGCACGACGGAAGCCGCCCACAGACACCCGAGCCGGGCCCCGCGTCGACCCCGCGCCGGCCCTACACCGGCCCCGCGCCTCAGCTCCCGGGCAGATCGAGATCGCTCTTGTTGAGCTCCTCGATGTTCACGTCCTTGAATGTCAGGACGCGCACCTGCTTGACGAAACGGGCCGGGCGGTACATGTCCCAGACCCAGGCGTCGGCCATCGAGACCTCGAAGAAGACCTCGCCTTGCACCGAGTGCACCTGCATTTCGTAGTCATTGGTGAGGTAGAAGCGACGCTCGGTCTCGATCACATATTTGAACAGCCCGACGACGTCGCGGTACTCCCGGTAGAGCTTCAGCTCCATCTCGGTCTCGTACTTCTCGAGGTCCTCGGCGCTCATGGCAGATCCCCTTCAGCCGTGCGTCCCCCCATTGTGCGTCAGGCTCGCTCGGTCTCCAGGAGCACCGGCGCACTCGGGGGTCCTTCGTCGAGCAGTGTGCGCAGCAGCTCGGCGAGTCTGGTCGGATACACCGTCTCATGTGCCGCGGACAGTTCCTCCGCGGTCCACCACCTCAGTCCCGAGACGCTGCGTCGCTCCAGTTCCGTGTGTCCTGCCATATCGGTGGCGGTACGGTCCGTACGTCCCAGGTAATACCACTCGTCCTGGTCCCAGCGCCGCCCGTCGAACGGAAACGAGCAGCGGCGTTTCCACAGGACGGGGCCGAGGACGGCGTCGGTGATGCCGGTTTCCTCGGCGAGTTCGCGGCGGGCGGCCGCTTCCCGGGTCTCGGTGCCCTCCACGCCGCCTCCCGGGGTGAACCACCAGGTGTCGGAGGGGTCGTCCGGTTCGAAGCCGTGCAGGAGCAGGATCCGGTCGTCGGGGTCGAGCAGGACGACGCGGGAGACCTGGCGGATCGCGGCGGGCCGGTCGGCGGTTTCGTCGCCCCTGATCGTGGATCCGGGCCGGTCGGCCGCTTCGCCGTCACCGGCCGCGGGCCCGTCGGCCGCTTCGCCGCGACCGGTCGTGTGACCGGGCCGGTCAGCCATCGGCGCCGGCCTTGCGGGCCCGGCGTCGGGCGACCGGCCCGTAGGCGGCGCCGCCGAGGATGAGGGCCGCGCCGGCGACGACGGTGAGGGCGATGGGCTGTACGGGGCCGGGCTGCGAGATGCCGCCGGGGAGTGCGGCGAAGGCGGGCGGGCGCTGCATCACGCCGATGCTTCCCAGCGGCCAGGCGCGAGCGTCGACGCGGGCCTGGACGGCGCTGCGCGGAACGGAGCCCTGGTCGCCGTCGGTGAGGTGGACGCGGGAGTCGAGCGAGTCGCTGCGGTGGTCGCCGAGGAGGAAGAGCTGGCCGGTGGGGACGGTGGCCTTGAAGCCGACGGGCGAGGCGGGGCCGTGGCCGTGCAGATACGGTTCCTCCACGGGCTTGCCGTTGATGGTGAGCCGGCCCTGCTTGGTGCAACAGGCGATGTGGTCGCCGCCGACCCCGACGACGCGCTTGACCATCGGCAGATCACCCCAGGTCGTGTCCTTGAAGACGACGATGTCGCCGCGGCGTATCTCGGAGCCGTCGGCCTTTTCGGCCAGGACCCGGGCCCCGACGGCGATGGTCGGCGACATCGAGTCGGTCGGCACCGTGTAGGGGCGGTAGAGCACCGCCGCCCACACGAAACCGCCCAGGAACAGCACACAGCCGACGGCCACGGCCAGACCCGAGAGCGTACTGCCCATGGTCCGGCCGCGGCCGTCGGTCCTGCGTTGCGTACTGCTGCTCATCCCAGCGCTCCCACCCTGCGGACGATGCCCGCGTTCGAAGATCTGGGACGGCACCCTACCTGGGGTAACGCTCCCGGGTCAGCACCCGGACCGCTCCTTGGTCAGCGCTTGGGGACGGCCCTCGGAGGGACTGTCCCCGGTGAGCCGCCGGCGGCGCCACAGCACGATCGGCACCGCACCGGCCAGACCCATGGCGGCCGGGGCCGCGGCCATGGCCTTGTTGATGCCGGGCTGGTCGAAGGTGTCGGGCACCGGCAGCGTCGCCCAGCGGTCGAGGGGCCAGGCGATGGTGAAGGCACGGCCGACGACCTCGTCGACCGAGACCGTGCCGCCGCCGCGGAGGTTTTGGTGGTAGCGCGAGTCGAGGGAGTCGTCACGGTGGTCGCCCATGACCCAGATGCGGTCCTTGGGGATCTTGATCGGGCCGAAGGCGCGGTCGCCGCAGGGTGTGGCACCCGGGTAGATGTAGGAGCTCTCCTGGAGCGCCTTGCCGTTGACCTTCACCGGGCCGGTGCCATGGCACTCCACGGTGTCGCCGCCGACCGCGATGACCCGCTTGATCAGGTCCTTCTCCTCGGCCGAGGGCATCAGGCCGATGAAGCTGAGGACCTTTTGGACCGGGTTGGGCTCGGGGGTGGGGGTTTCGTTAAGCCAGCCGCCCGGGTCGTGGAAGACGACGACCTCGCCGCGCTGCGGCTTGGATCCGAACCACGGGGTGAGCTTGTCGACCAGCACCCGGTCCCCGCGCTGGAGGGTGTCCTGCATGGAGTCGGAGGGGATCGAGAACGCCTGCACAAGAAACGTTTTGATCAGGAGGGCGAGCAGGAGCGCGATGCCGATGAGGATCGGCAGCTCCTTCCAGAAGGCGCGTGGCTTCTTTGCCTTCTTCACGCCGACGTCCTCTTCCTTGTCCACCGCCGTCCACTGTGACTGCGACTGTGGCTGATGCACGGAACTCGCCGCCTGGTGCGAGGGCTCATCCTGCCCCGCCGGCTCTTCGGGCTCTTCGGTTCCGGACCGCGCGCCGACCGCCAAGTCCCCCACATCTGCTCCTCACTCCACGCACTCGCCTGCACCTGAGCCGGTGCAGGCCCACCACTCCCATAACGAGCGGGAGTTCCGCAGGGGTCGGGAGTACAGCCAAACTCTCGGGGTACAGCCTATGCGTCACCTGTGCGGGCGCGGCTCTGGCGCCCGGCGCGTCGTGCACCGTGCTGAAGGTGTCGGGTTCTTCCAGGCGGCGCCAGTGGCTGAACGGCCAGGCGATCCAGCCGGCCCGGCCCACGACGTTGTCCTCCGAGACCGTGCCACGGTACGGCTCGGCCAGGTGGAAGCGCGAATCGGCGGAATCGGAGCGGTGGTCACCCATCACGAAGATCCGTCCGGTGGGGACGGTGACGGTGAATTTCAGCTCGGAGGGCGGGTTTCCGGGGTGGACGTACGGTTCGCTGAGCGGGGTGCCGTTGACGGTGACCCGGCCCTGTTTGTCGCAGCACTTCACGGTGTCCCCGCCGACCCCGACCACCCGCTTGATCAGGTCCTTCTCGTCGGCGGAGGGCAGCAGTCCGATGAAGGTCATGAAGTCCTTGAACTGCTTGACGCCCACCGGCGGTTCGCCGCCGATGCGGCTCTTCTCGTTCGCGGGAAGCCAGTGTCCGGGGTCCTTGAAGACGACGACATCGCCGCGCTGGGGCTTGGACCCGAACCAGGGGGTCAGCTTGTCGACCAGCACCCGGTCGCCGATCTTGATCGTGTTCTCCATCGAGCCCGACGGGATCACGAACGCCTGGACCAGGAAGGTCTTCAGTACCAGGGCGATGGCCAGCGCCACCCCGATGAGGATGGGGATTTCCTTGATGTAGGAGCGCTGTCTGCGGCGTTTGATGCGCTTGGCCTGGCGGCGCCGCTCGGCCCGGCCGCCGGTCCGGGGCGCGTCCTGCGCGGGCCCGTCGAAGCCGGGCGCGGGGCGGGGCGGCGCCGGCTCCGTCCCGGTGCCCCGTGCCCGGGAGCTGGTCGTGGTGGTGGCCTGCCGCCCGTGGCGGGGCTTGCCGCGGTTACCCATGGGGGCCTGCCGGGGCGGGTATGGCGTCGAAGGCGTCCGGGGTGTGCAGGCTGGTCCAGCGGTCGAACGGCCAGCTGATCCAGTCGGCCCGGCCGATCACCTCGTCCACGGGTACGGTGCCGCCGCCGGGGTCACCGAGGTGGTCGCGGGAATCGCTGGATCTGGCACGGTGGTCGCCCATCACCCACAGCTTTCCTTCCGGCACCACGATGTCGAAGTCCACCGAGGACGGTGCGTCCCCCGGGTGGAGATAGCCCTCGCTGACGGCCTTGCCGTTCACCTTGATCCGCCCCCGTTTGTCACAGCAGGTCACGTGGTCGCCGCCGACCCCGATCACTCGCTTGACGTAGTCGGTGTCCGCGGGCCGGGCCAGGCCCAGCGCCGCGCCGGCCCCGCGCACCAGGGCCGTGACGGGATTGTCCCCCGTGTTGCTGTGAACGAAGGACCCGGTGCCGTCGAACACCACGACATCGCCCCGCCGGGGGGTGCCGCCGAAACGGTACGCCAGCTTGTTGACCAGCACCCGGTCCCCGATGTGCAGGGTGTTCTCCATGGAGGAGCTGGGGATCAGAAAGGGCTGGATGACAAAGCTGCTCAGCAGGAACAGAAAGACGAGGCAGCACACCAGGAGCGCGACCGGCCGGCGGCCCGAGCCGGCCAGGAAACGCGCGGAGCGCGACCGCTGCTCCGACCCCTGGTCGGGGGTGGGAGAGAGGTCGCGCTCCGGGAGCTGTGCGTCGGTGTCCATCGGGGCCTGAGCCTATCCGGCCGGTTCCGGACGCCGTACGTGAGCGTGGTCTTGCGTTGCTCCGGCGCAAAAAATCGCACTCCGGAGCGTCGGCGCTCAGTTGTCGCGCTTCTCCTTGATCTTCGCGGCCTTGCCGCGGAGCTCACGCAGGTAGTACAGCTTGGCGCGGCGGACGTCACCGCGGGTGACGACCTCGATCTTCTCGACGATCGGGGTGTGCACCGGGAAGGTGCGCTCGACGCCGACGGAGAAGCTGACCTTGCGGACCGTGAAGGTCTCGCGCACGCCCGAGCCCTGACGGCGGATGACGACGCCCTTGAACTGCTGCACACGGGAGCGGTTGCCCTCGATGACGCGGACGTGGACGTTGATGGTGTCACCCGGGCGGAAGGCCGGGATGTCGCTGCGCAGCGATGCGGAGTCGACGGTGTCGAGAAGGTGCATGACCTACTGCTTTCTTCGCTGATGCCACAGGTCATCAACGGGATAGTGAAGAGATGATCGTGTTGCCGTTCCGTCGGGCGGGCGTCGTTCCCCCTGTGGCAGGGGCGCGCGCCGGACGCACACAGCAGCGGCCTATTCTTCCACGGCCTCGCCGGTGCGCCCAAATCGGCCGTCCGTTCCCTGCGCCCAGCCCAGCGCGGCGAGGATGTCGCGGTCCTTCTTGTCGAAGGCGGCGGGGTCGGCGCGCTCGATCAGATCGGGACGGTTGCGGTCGGTACGGCGGAACGCCTCGTCGCGCCGCCAGCGGGCGATCTTGCCGTGGTGGCCGCTGAGCAGCACGTCGGGAATCGTCCGGCCACGCCACTCGGGGGGCTTGGTGTAGACGGGGCCTTCCAGGAGGTCGGCCATCGCCCCGGGGGCGAAGGAGTCGTCCTGGTGGGAGGCGGCGTTGCCGAGGACGCCGGGCAGCAGCCGGGCGATGGCCTCGACCATGACGAGGACGGGCGCCTCGCCGCCGGCCAGGACGTAGTCGCCGATGGACACCTCGCGGACGTCGAGGCGGTCGCCGTACTCCTCGATGACGCGGCGGTCGATGCCTTCGTAGCGGGCCGGGGTGAAGACCAGCCAGGGCTTGGCGGAGAGTTCGACGGCGAGTTGCTGGGTGAAGGGCACGCCGCTGGGGGTGGGCACGACGAGGACGGGTTCGCCCTCGCCGGAGGCCAGCACCGTATCGAGCGCCTCGCCCCAGGGATCGGGCTTCATGACCATGCCGGGGCCGCCGCCGTAGGGGGTGTCGTCGACGGTGTGGTGCTTGTCGTGGGTCCACTCCCGCAGGTCGTGGAGGCGCACGTCGAGCTGTCCGCGGGCGCGGGCCTTACCGACGAGGGAGACGTTCAGCGGCTCGAGGTATTCGGGGAAGATCGTGATGACGTCGAGCCGCATCAGGTCTCCTCGCGGCTCGAGGCGATCTCGGCCTGTGCGGGATCGAGCAGGCCGGGCGGCGGGTCGATGACCGCGCGCTGCTCCTCCAGGTCGATCTCCGGGACGATCTCGGAGACGAACGGGATCATGACCTCCGCGCCGTCGGGCCGCTTGACGATCAGCAGGTCCTGGTAGGGCAGATGGGAGACCTCGGCGATCCGGCCGACGGTGGTTCCGTCGCGGGTGACGACATCGAGGTCGATCAGCTGGTGGTCGTAGAACTCCTCGGGGTCCTCGGGGACCTCGTCGGGGTCGATCTCCGCGATCAGCAGGGTGTTGCGCAGCGCCTCGGCGGCGGTGCGGTCGGCGACGCCCTCGAAGCGCAGCAGCAGCCGGCCGCTGTGGACGCGGCCGGTCGCGATGGTCAGCGGTCCGGCCGAGGACGGATCGGTGGCGAGGACGGCCCCGGGGGCGAGCCGCAGTTCGGGCTCGTCGGTGCGTACCTCTACGGTGACCTCGCCCTTGATGCCGTGGGCGCGGCCGATGCGGGCCACTACCAGTTGCACGGGGAATTCCTTCTGTGGGGTCCACGGCAACGGGCCGGGGACGGCCCCGAAGGCCCTCCCCGGCCCGAGCCGGTGTTCAACGTGTCAGCGGACGTCGTCCACGTCGACCAGGTCGACGCGGATGCCCCGGCCGCCGATGGCGCCCACGACGGTCCGCAGCGCGCGGGCGGTACGGCCGTTGCGGCCGATCACCTTGCCGAGGTCGTCGGGGTGCACCCGGACCTCGAGTACGCGCCCGCGGCGCAGGGTGCGCGATGCCACCTGCACGTCGTCGGGGTTGTCGACGATGCCCTTGACGAGGTGCTCGAGGGCTTCCTCGAGCATGCTCAGGCCTCGGTCGACTCGGAGGAGGACGCGGCCTCGGCCTCGTCCGTCTTCTTGTCGGCCTTCTTCGCCTTCGGGGTGATGGCCTCACCCTTGGGCTCGTCGCCGGTGGCCTTGGCGGCGGCCTCGAAGAGGGCGCGCTTGTCGGCCTTCGGCTCGGCGACCAGCAGCGGCGCCGGGGCGGGCTCGCCCTTGAACTTCTGCCAGTCGCCGGTCTTCTTCAGGATGGCGAGAACCGGCTCGGTCGGCTGGGCGCCGACGCCCAGCCAGTACTGCGCACGCTCGGAGTCGACCTCGATGCGCGAGGGGTTCTGCACCGGGTGGTACAGGCCGATCTCCTCGATGGCCCGGCCGTCACGGCGGGTACGGGAGTCGGCGACGACGATGCGGTAGTGAGGCGCACGGATCTTGCCCAGACGCTTCAGCTTGATCTTGACTGCCACGGGAGTGGTGTCTCCTGGTCTTGACGTGGTTGGGCACAACGGGATGCCACGTGGGGTTGCGGTACTCGGGTGCCCGATGGACGCGTCAGCCGGAGGAGAGAGGGGTCCTGTGCGACTGTCGAGTACAGCTGGCCATTGTGCCACACGCGGTGCGGTCAGCCGACCGCGGCCACCTCGGGGATGCGGAAGGGCTTGCCGCAGCCGCCGCAGACGATCGGCGCCTGCGCCAGCACGGACGGGACGACCCGGACGTTGCGCCCGCAGTCGCAGACGGCCTTGACGCGGACGCCGCCCCCGGAGGAGCCGTGCCGGGCGGCCGGGCCGCGGAAGCTGCGGGCGGTGTCGGTGGCGGTGGCGGCGGTATGGGCCTTGAGGGCTCTGGCCAGCCGCTCGATGGTGGGGCGATAGCGCCGCCGGGCCTCGGGGCTGAGCGTGACCAGGGAGAAGCCGCTGCTGGGATGCGGTTCGTCGACATGGTCCAGACCCAGCTCCTCGGCGATCGCCAGGAACCGGCGGTTGTGGTAGCGGCCTGCCCGGGAGGTGTCGCGGATGCCGCGTGCGGCGGCGATGCCGTGGACTGCCTCGTGGAGCAGCCGTTCGAAGGAGAGCTCGGCGCCGCAGGCGGACGAGGACTCTCCGATCAGGGACTCGGGCGCGGCCAGATCCGGCAGCTCGGGGTGGTGCCGT
Source organism: Streptomyces natalensis ATCC 27448 (assembly GCF_000935125.1). Classification (GTDB taxonomy): domain Bacteria; phylum Actinomycetota; class Actinomycetes; order Streptomycetales; family Streptomycetaceae; genus Streptomyces; species Streptomyces natalensis. Next base: position 117,561 of record NZ_JRKI01000061.1, read on the forward strand.
TGAATATCGGCCCAGGCGAGCGCCAGCTCGGCGGCGAGAACAGGCGGTGTCGTGCTCACGTCGTGACAACGAGCCGGGGTCGCCCAGTGTTCCGATTCCGGGGCATCCCAAATAAATTGCACGTACCAGTCAGTTTTTGGCGGTCTCCCCCGAAGGCACCCAGGGGCGCGCAAGCCGGGCGTACGCCGCACGGAGCACTCCGCGCGCCCTCCGGACGGCGTTCACGGCGGCCGGGCCGCGGCACACGGCACGGGTCCCACCGTAGGGCCGCCGGGCGGCTCCCGGCGAACCGGGCGGGCGGCGCCGGCGCCTGTCGGCGTAGCGGATCGGCGTGGGCCGGGGCAGGCTGGAACGGCGCTCACGGCCGTCGGCCCGGCGCACACGGGGGCGCGCGGGAGACAACCCCGGCGCACCCTCTGGACGGCCGGACGGATGCGCAGTTGTCTGGATTACGGGGGCGCACAACGCGCGGCACGGGGGCGGGGGCGATCGGCACTGAATCGGCACGGAACCACGGTTCTCGGCGAATAGGGGCGCTTTCGATGTCACCCACGCTCGTGCGGCACCAGCCCGCGGACTCCTCCGCCTCCCTGCGCGGTCAGGGACTTTCCGATCCGGCCGGTGCCCGGGCGCGGGCCCGGGACTGGGCCGAGATCCAGGAGCGGATGCTGGTGCCGCTGTACGACGCCGCGTACGACCGGCTGGGCATCGGTACGGGCACCCGGCTGCTGGGGCTCGGCTGCGGGTCGGGGCTGGCGCTGCTGCTGGCGGCGGCGCGTGGTGCGCAGGTCAGCGGGGTGGATACGGACGCATTCCGGCTCGCGCTGGCGCGGGAGCGGCTGGCACCGGACGGCGGGCCACAGGCGGCCCGGCTGGTGTGCGGCGGGCCCGCGGCGGCCGCGTCCCCGGAGGGTCTGTTCCCGTCAGGCTCGTCCCCGCGGGCGCGGTCCAACGTGATAACCGCCTTCCATCCGCCGGGCTGCGGGAACGCCGACCAGGAACCGACGGCGTCGCTGACCGCGGCGGCCGCCCTGGCGGAACGGGGCAGCGCCGTGGTGCTGGGCGGCTGGGGCCCGGTGGAGCGGTGCACCACGGCCGGGGTGCTGCGGATGGTGGCGCGGCGGCTGGCCGATCCCCCGCCCACGGCCGCCGGCCGGCGGCCCAGCGGGCGCGACGATCTGGAGGACCTGGCGGAGCGGGCGGGGCTGCGACCGGACGGTTCGGGGCGGGTGGCCTGCCCGTTCGGGTACGCGGATGCGGCGAGCGCGGTGCGCGGGCTGCTGTCGACCGGCGTCTTCGATGCGGCGCTGGAGGCGACCGAGCGGCGGCAGGTGGAAAAGGAGCTCGGCGAGGCGCTGCACCCGTATCAGCGGGCGGACGGCACGGTCTGGATGCCGAACGTGTTCCGGTACGTGATCGCGCGGACCCGGTAGGGGGCGGCGGGCACAGATGAGCCCCCGGTCGCACGACCGGGGGCTCGTGTCCGTCGGGCTCAGCCCATGAACTTCTTGAACTCCTCCGGGAGTTCGAAGTCCTGCGGCTGCTGACCGCCCTGCGGCAGACCGAAGGGGCTGCCGGACGGGCCGGCCTCGCGGCGGGCGGCCGCGGCCTCCTCGTCGGCCTTGCGCTTCATCGGGTTGCCGCTCTTGCGCTTGCCCTTGGCCTGCTTGACCTGCTTCTTCTTACGGCCGGCCCCGCCGCCCATGCCGGGCATCCCGGGCATGCCCGGCATGCCGCCGCCCTGGGCCATCCGCGACATCATCTTGCGGGCGTCGAAGAACCGCTCGACGAGGCTCTTGACCATGGAGACGTCGACGCCGGAACCCTTGGCGATACGGGCGCGCCGCGAGCCGTTGATGATCGTCGGGTCCTGGCGCTCGGCCGGCGTCATGGACTTGATGATCGCGGCGGTGCGGTCCACCTCGCGCTCGTCGAGGTTGTTGATCTGCTCCTTCATCTGCCCCATACCGGGCAGCATGCCGAGCAGCTTGGAGATGGAGCCCATCTTCCTGACCTGCTCCATCTGGGCCAGGAAGTCGTCGAGGGTGAACTCCTTGGGGCCCTTCGCCAGCTTGGCCGCCATCTTCTCGGCCTCGGCCTGGCTGAAGGTCTGCTCGGCCTTCTCGATGAGGCTGAGCATGTCGCCCATGCCCAGGATGCGCGACGCCATGCGGTCCGGGTGGAACGCGTCGAAGTCGTCCAGCTTCTCGCCGTTGGAGGCGAACATGATCTGCTTGCCGGTGACGTGCGCGATGGAGAGCGCGGCACCGCCGCGGGCGTCGCCGTCCAGCTTGGACAGGACCACGCCGTCGAACCCGACGCCGTCGCGGAACGCCTCGGCGGTGTTGACCGCATCCTGACCGATCATGGCGTCGACGACGAAGAGGACCTCGTCGGGGCCGATCGCGTCGCGGATGTCCGCGGCCTGCTGCATCATCTCCTGGTCGATACCCAGGCGGCCGGCGGTGTCGACGATGACGACGTCGTACTGCTTGGTCCGCGCGTGCTCGACGGAGTCCTTGGCGACCTGCACCGGGTCGCCGACGCCGTTGCCCGGCTGGGGTCCGTAGAAGGCCACGCCGGCGCGCTCGGAGACGACCTGGAGCTGGCCCACGGCGTTGGGGCGCTGGAGGTCACAGGCGACCAGCAGGGGGCTGTGGCCCTGGCCCTTGAGCCAGCGGCCGAGCTTTCCGGCCAGCGTGGTCTTACCCGCGCCCTGGAGACCGGCCAGCATGATGACGGTCGGGGGCTGCTTGGCCAGGCGCAGCCGCCGGGTCTCGCCGCCGAGGATGCCGATGAGCTCCTCGTTGACGATCTTGATGACCTGCTGGGCGGGGTTCAGCGCCTGGGAGACCTCGGCGCCGGTGGCCCGCTCCTTGACCTGCTTGACGAAGGCCCGGACCACCGGGAGGGCGACGTCGGCCTCGAGCAGGGCGATACGGATCTCGCGCGCCGTGGCGTCGATGTCCGCCTCGCTCAGGCGGCCCTTGCCCCGGAGGTTTTTGAAAGTACTCGCCAAGCGGTCGGAAAGCGTATCGAACACGGCGGTCGTCGATCCTCGGGGTCGGGGGCGGGTCGGTCGGCTTCTAGGGTATCCGCACCGGCAAGCGGACCGGGCCGGGCCCGTACGGGGGCGGGCTAGACCAGCGCGTTCTGCACCGCCTCGGCCAGCTCTCGTGCCGCCTCCTCTGCCAGGGGGCGCCCGTCGGTGCCGGTCACATAGAACGCATCGACGGCGTTGGCGCCGAGCGTGCTGATGTGGGCGCTGCGGACGCAGACCCCGGCCCCCTCCAGCGCCCGCCCGATCCGGTGCAGCAGACCGTGCGCGTCCTGGGCCCGTACCTCGATGACGGTCGCCGTACGGGAGGTGCCGGGGGCGACGGTGACGCTGGGGGGCGGGGCGAGGGCGGGGCGGGTGCGGCGGGCGTAGGCGCGTTCGCGTTCGGCGAGGCGGGCGGGGATGTCCAGGGAGCCGTCCAGGGCGCGGACCAGGTCGGCGCGCAGCCGGTCGGCGTCCGGCAGGGAGCCGTATTCGGCGGCCACCCGCCAGCTGAGGAGGAGGACGCGGCCGTCCCCTATCGGGTCCAGGGTGCGCAGATCGGCGGCGCGGACGGTCAGGCGGTGCAGGGCCAGGACGCCGGCCGCGGCGGGCAGCACACCGGGCTGGTCGGGGACGGCGATCAGCAGTTCCACGCCGACGGGCGGGGCCGCGCCGTCCTCGGCGGGCGCCTCGGTGCGGGTGTGCAGGGCCAGGACCGGGCCGCGGGTGCGCCCGGCCTCCACGGCCAGCCGCTCCTGCTCCGCGGTGGGTTCATCGGCGCCGTTGGTGTCCGGTTCGGCCTCTCCGGCGAGCCGTGCGGCGACCCGCCCGACGAGGTCGGCGACGAGTCCGGCGCGCCAGGTGCTCCAGGCGGCGGGGCCGGTGGCCAGCGCGTCGGCCTCGGTCAGGGCGTGCAGCAGCTCCAGGGTGCCGGTGTCGCCGACGGCGTCGGCGACCGCGCCGACGGTGGCCGGGTCGTCCAGGTCGCGGCGGGTGGCGGTCTCGATGAGCAGCAGGTGGTGGCGGACGAGCGCGGCGATCACGTCGGTGTCGCGTGTCTCGAAGCCGAGCCGGGCGGCGATCGTGCGGGCGAGGTCGGCGCCGGCGACGGAATGGTCGCCGGGCAGCCCCTTGCCGATGTCGTGCAGCAGCGCGGCGATCAGCAGCAGGTCGGGGCGGTGCACCCGGCGGGTCAGCGCGGCGGCGCGGACCGCGGTCTCGACCAGGTGGCGGTCGACGGTCCAGGTGTGGACGGGGTTGTGCTGGGGGTGGCAGCGGACCCGTTCCCATTCGGGCAGCAGCCGCGGCAGCATGCCCTCGACCTCCAGCGACTCCCATACGGGCACGGTGGGGGCGCCCGCCCCCAGCAGGGTCACCAGCTCGTCGCGGGCCTCGGCCGGCCAGGGTTCGGGCAGCGGGCGGCCGTCCGCGGCGGCGGCGCAGCGGCGGATGGCGTGGGTGGCCAGCGGCAGCCCGGCCTGGGCGGCGGCGGCCGCGGCGCGCAGCACCAGGACGGGGTCGCGCTCTGGCCGGGCGGCGCGGGCCAGCACGGCCTCCCCGTCGAGTTCGACGACGCCCTCGGCGAGCGGTGAGCGTTCGACGCGGTTCGCCGCACGGCCCGGGAGCAGTCCGCGCAGGGTGGGCCGCACGGAGCGGGAGCGCAGGATGCGGCCGACCTCGCGCCAGGTGACGTCGGCGGCGTAGGAGATGGTGCGGGCGGCTTCGTAGGTCTCGCGCAGCAGGGTGTCGGCGTCCGCGGCGCCGAGCGCGTCGGCGACCTGGGGCTGGTCCTGGAGGGAGAGCCGGTCGGTGGCGCGGCCGGTCACCAGGTGCAGCGCATCGCGGGTGTCCAGGAGGCGGGTGCGGGCGGCCTCCAGGCCGCCGCGGGGGGCGTCGGCGAGCCAGGAGGCGGCGACGGCCCGCAGCGCGGTGGCGTCCCGCAGTCCGCCGCGGGCTTCTTTGAGGTCGGGTTCGAGGAGGAATTGCAGCTCGCCCTGGCGGGCGGCGCGTTCCTGGCACAGGTCGTGGAGTTCCGGCAGCCGTTTGGGGGCGCTCTCGCGCCAGTCGGCGTAGGCGGCGGTGCGCACGGAGGCCGTCAGTTCCGGGTCGCCGGCCAGGTGGCGGGCGTCCAGCAGGCCCAGCTGCACCTTGAGGTCGTCGCGGGCGGCGGTACGGGCCTCGGCGGGGGTGCGCACGGAGTGGTCGAGTTCGAGGCCGAGGTCCCACACCGGGTACCAGAGGTGGTCGGCGAGTTTGGCGACGGCACCGGGGCCGTCCCGGCCGTCGTGCAGCAGGAGCAGGTCGAGGTCGCTGCGCGGGGAGAGTTCGCCGCGTCCGTAGCCGCCGACCGCGGCCAGGGCGACGCCGGTGACGCCCGCCTCGGTGGCGGCGCGGGCCAGGAGCGCGGCGAGCCAGTCGTCGGTCAGGCGGGCCAGGGCGGCCCGTCGGCCCGGCCCGCCGGCGGCGCCGTCCTGGAGGAGGCGGAGGCGGGCGGCGGGGTAGCCGCCGGTGTCGTCGGCACTGTCGGTCACGAGATGCTCCAAGGCCGCGTCGTTCGCGGTGGGCCGGCCCGATCCGACCGACCCACCGCACCCATCAATTGAGCAACCCCCACGGAGAGCAACCACCTCCGCGAAAGCGGCGCCGGTTCAGGCGCACTAGAGCGCGTCGGGGCCGCGCTCCCCGGTCCGTACCCGGACCGCGTCGTCGACCGGGACGCTCCACACCTTGCCGTCGCCGATCTTCCCGGTGCGGGCGGCCTTGACGATGACGTCGAGCAGTTCGTGCGCGTCGGCGTCCTCCGCCAGCACCTCGATACGGATCTTGGGTACCAGGTCGACGGTGTACTCGGCGCCGCGGTAGACCTCGGTGTGGCCGCGCTGCCGACCGTAGCCGCTGGCCTCGGTGACGGTCAGACCGTGCACGCCGAACGCCTGAAGGGCGTCCTTGACCTCGTCCAGCCGGTGCGGCTTGATTACTGCCGTGATGAGCTTCACGCGTCCACCTTCTTCGTCAGGGTCTCGCCGAGTGCCGGGCCCTTGCGGGCCATCGCGCCGCCGCCGGCCCCGGTGAAGTCGTATGCCGTCTCGGCGTGTGCGGCCTGGTCGATGCCGGCGATCTCCTCGTCCGCCTCGATCCGGAAGCCCATCACCAGGTCGATGGCCTTGGCAAGGATGAAGGAGACGACCAGGGAGTACAGCAGGACGCTGGCCACTCCGATGGCCTGCTTGCCCATCTGGTCCCAGCCGCCGCCGTAGAACAGGCCCTTGGCCTTGCTCTGGACGCCGCCGGTGGCGAACAGTCCGATCAGCAGCGAGCCGGTGACGCCGCCGACCAGGTGGACACCGATGACGTCCAGGGAGTCGTCGTAGCCGAACTTGTACTTCAGGCCGACGGCCATGGCGCACAGCACACCGGCGATCACGCCGACCGCGATGGCGCCGAGCGGGCTGACGGCGCCGCAGGCCGGGGTGATGGCGACGAGTCCGGCGACCGCGCCCGACGCCGCGCCCAGCGTGGTGAACGAGCCGTGCCGCAGCTTCTCGTAGGCGAGCCAGCCGAGCATCGCGGCGGCGGTGGCGACCTGGGTGTTGACGAAGGCGACCGCGGCGACGCCGTCGTCGTTGTTGAGCCAGGAGCCGGCGTTGAAGCCGAACCAGCCGAACCACAGCAGACCGGCGCCGAGCATCACCAGGGGCAGGCTGTGCGGCCGCATCGGGTCCTTCTTGAAGCCGATGCGCTTGCCGACGACGAGGATCACGCCGAGCGCGGCGGCACCGGCGTTGATGTGGACGGCCGTACCGCCGGCGAAGTCGATGACGCCCAGCTTGAAGAGCCAGCCGCCGTCACCCCACACCCAGTGGGCGACGGGGAAGTAGACGACGGTGACCCACAGGGCGATGAACAGCGCCCAGGCGGTGAACTTCACCCGGTCCGCGAGCGCACCGCTGATCAGCGCGGGCGTGATGATCGCGAACATCAGCTGGAAGACGGCGAAGACATAGATGGGGATGTTGCTGACGCCCCACAGCTGGGTCAGCCCGATCCCGCTGAGACCCACGAAGTGGCTGTCCCAGCCGATGATGCTGCCTTTGTCGGTGCCGAAAGCGAGTCCGAAGCCGTACAGGACCCACAAGATGGTGACGATGCCCAAGCTGATGAAGCTCATCATCAGCATGTTGAGCACACTCTTGACCCGGACCATGCCTCCGTAGAAGAAGGCGAGAGCAGGGGTCATGACCATGACCAGCGCGGAGGCGATCAGCATGAACCCGGTGTTGGCCGGGCTCAGTGTCACCTTGTCTGCGGCAAGCGTCAGGATGCCTGGGGGCATCGGCGTCTCCTCGTCGTCGATGCGGCCCGTGCGCGGAGGGGTTCTGGTGGGCCGACTTCGCGATGAGGTTGTCGCAGGGGGGTTTCGGCCAAACCTTGCGAGTGTTTCACGGCAGTGACGAAGGCACCGTGTGTGTTACGCCGAGGTGAACCGCGGCCGCGCCCTCCATGCGCCCGTTCAACGGCCCCCACTCCCCCGTTCAACCCACCGCAACCATCAATTGAGCAACCCCCACGGCGAACAACCACCTCCGCGAAAGCGGCGCCGGTTCAGGCGCAAAAACAGCCCGGCCGCGGCTGCCGCCCACGTGACCTGGCGTGGGGAAGCCGAGTCGGGCTGTACGGGGCGGCGGCCGCGGCCGGGGGCCTGGGGGCGAGGGCGCCGGGTCAGACGGCCTCCGCCGCATGGTCGGGCAGCTGGCGGGCGAGCTCCTCGCTCAGCCGGCGCACCTCGGCGACGCCGGAGTACTCACGGGCCGCGGTGTCCACCGTTTTGCGCAGCCGGGTGTTGACCCGCTCGGAGCGGACCTGTTTGGCGAACGGGATCGCCCGCTGCGCCATCTCCGCGCAGGCCTCCGGTTCCTTCTGGAGCAGATGGACGGTGGCCATCCCGATGAGGTTGAGCGCATACGACCGCTGGTGCTCGGGGTCCTTGCCGAACAGCTCCACCGCGCGCTGCATGACGGGCTCGGCGAGCGAGGCGTAGGTGGGGCTGCGGCCGGCGACATAGGCCAGATCGCGGTAGGAGTGGGCGTTCTCCGCGTTCAGCTCGGCCTCGGAGAAGAAGCGGATCCAGTCCGGCTCGGGTTCGCCGGGCAGGACATCATCGAAGGTGTCCTCGGCCATCCGCACGGCCCGTTTGACCTTGCTGGGCTGGCCCATACCGGCGTAGGCGCGGGCCTCCATCGCATACAACATCGCCTGGGTGCGGGGGGTGGCGGTCTCCCGGCTGCCGTACTGGGCGAGGTGGATCAGTTCGAGGGCGTCCTCGGAACGGCCCAGGTGGATCATCTGCCGGCTCATACTGGAGAGGATGTACGAGCCCAGGGGGCGGTCACCGGCCTCCTTGGCGGCGTGCAGCGCCAGCACGAAGTACTTCTGCGCGGTGGGCTGGAGCCCGATGTCGTAGCTCATCCAGCCGGCCAGTTCGGCGAGCTCGGCGGCGACCTTGAACAGCCGGCGGGAGATCTCCTCGGGGTGCGGCTCCTGGAGGAGGTCGGTGACCTCGTGGAGCTGCCCGACGACCGCCTTGCGGCGCAGCCCGCCGCCGCACTGGGCGTCCCACTGGCGGAACATCGCGGTGGTCGATTCGAGGAGTTCGAGCTCGGGGCGGGACAGGCGGACGATCCGCGGGGCGCGGTCCTGTCCGGCCGGTGCGCCGCCCTGGCCCGCGGGCACCGGCACCAGCCAGCGCTGCATCGGCTCGATCAGGGTGGGCCCGGCGGCCAGCGCCAGGGAGGTGCCCAGGAACCCGCGGCGCGCCAGCATCAGATCGCTGCGGGAGAACTCGCTGATCAGGCTGACGGTCTGGGGACCGGCCCAGGGCAGGTCGACGCCGGAGGTGGAGGGCGACTGGTGGGCGGTGCGCAGGCCCAGTTCCTCGATGCCGACGACACAGCCGAACCGTTCGGAGAACAGCTCCGACAGGATCCGGGGGATCGGTTCGCGCGGCTGCTCGCCGTCGAGCCAGCGGCGCACCCGCGAGGTGTCGGTGCTGATGTGGTGGGCGCCCATCTGACGCGCCCTGCGGTTGACCTGTCGCGCCAGCTCGCCCTTGGACCAGCCGCTGCGCATGAACCACGAACCCAGTTGTGCGTTGGGTCGTTTGACGGCGTCGGTGCCGCCGGTGACGCCGTTGCCGGCCACGTGGAAGCCCCCATCCCGGTAGGTGCTCGATCCCGAGAGGTCCTCGGTGCAGCGATGAGGTCCTCGGTGCCTGGTGCGAACCCTGCACAGGACGCCGCCCGTTGCGACGCCTGTCCGCGTACATCTACCCGATCACGTCCGGCGGCCACACCTTCCGGCCCGTGCCGGAGCCGTGCATTGCCACCGGCATACCCGTGCGACCGATGCCTCTCGGGAGTTCGCGCACCGAAAGTAATCCTACGATCACGCCCCTCGCGAGGCCGATTGCGGAAACGCCACCATTCGCCACCCCTTCGAATGAACTGCCCGGCAGCCTCTCACGATTGACTTGACACAGGTCGGAACGGACCGGGCGGAACGGAGCGCACGAGGGTGTGCGGTCCGCACCGCACCACCCGGCGCACCGCGCTGCACCGCGCCGCACCACCGGCACCGCCGGCCGCCGACGGTGCTGCCCGGTGCGGCAGTTGAGGGTCCGTCGGGCGGACCCCGGCTCGTAACCACAGGCAGGCAGCACCCGTTGGAGGGAGCATGGGCTTCACGATCGGCGGCATCCGGGAGATCAGGACCGGCTCACGGCGCCGCGCCCGCTCATCAGAGGTCACGGCGGTGGCGGAGTACACCGGGCTGTGGGGCTGGGACGTGGTCCCCGGCGCCCGCGCGGTCCGCTCCGCCGGCGGCCGCGCGGACTGTTCGTGCGGCGCCGCCGGCTGCCCCGCTCCCGGCGCGCATCCGCTGGACTTCGCCAAGGAGCTGACGGCCGGGGCGACGCTGGAGGAGGCCGCGGCGGCCTGGGCGCGGACACCGGGGGCGGCGGTGCTCCTGCCGGTGGGCCGGCGGTTCGACATCCTCGACGTCCCCGAGGCGGCGGGCCGCGGCGCGCTGGCCCGTCTGGAGCGGATGGGCCTGCCGCTCGGCCCGGTGGCCGCCACCCCCGACCACCGCGCGCTCTTCTTCGTCGCCCCCGGGGCGGCCGCCGATCTGCCGGGGCTGCTCTACCGCACGGGCTGGGACGACGCCGACCTGGACCTGCGCCCCCTCGGTGACGGCGACCACATCACCGCACCCCCTTCCGACCACGCCGGCCGGGGCCCCATGCGCTGGCTGCGCCCGCCCACCCTGGACTCCGCGGGCAACCCCCCGCAGGCCCGCCTGGTGGTGGGCACCCTGGCCTATCTCTGCGCCCGGGTGTGCGCCTGACACTCCGCCGTGGCCGGACCGGTTGCCGTATACCGTCCCCGGACAGGCGTCGGCCCCCGGTGCCCGCCGCGTACGGGGGCCGGGGGCCGAGGACTGCCGGGGGCGCGGTGCCCCGGGGCCCGGGTCAGCCGATCAGCGCGTCGACGAAGGCCTCGGGCTCGAACGGCGCGAGATCGTCCGCGCCCTCGCCCAGGCCGACCAGCTTGACCGGAACGCCCAGTTCACGCTGGACGGCGACGATGATGCCGCCCTTGGCGGTGCCGTCGAGCTTGGTGAGGACCACGCCGGTGATGTCGACGACCTCGGCGAACACCCGGGCCTGGACGAGACCGTTCTGCCCGGTGGTGGCGTCCAGGACCAGGAGCACCTCGCCGACCGGGCCGTGCTTCTCGACGACCCGCTTGACCTTGCCGAGCTCGTCCATCAGGCCGGTCTTGGTGTGCAGCCGGCCGGCGGTGTCGATCAGGACGACGTCCGCACCCTCGGCGATACCTTCCTTCACCGCGTCGTAGGCGACCGAGGCGGGGTCGCCGTTCTCGGGGCCGCGGACGGTCCGGGCGCCGACCCGCTCGCCCCAGGTCTGGAGCTGGTCGGTGGCGGCCGCGCGGAAGGTGTCCGCAGCGCCGAGGACGACGGACTTGCCGTCGGCCACCAGGACGCGGGCGAGCTTGCCGGTGGTGGTGGTCTTGCCGGTGCCGTTGACGCCGACGACCATCACGACGCCGGGGATCTCGTCACCGTTGGTGCCGATGCCGTTGTGGGTGTGGACGGAGCGGTCGGCGTCGGTGCCGATGAGGCTGAGCAGCTCCTCGCGCAGCAGGGCGCGCAGGTCCTCGGGGGTGCGGGTGCCCAGGACCTTGACCCGCTCGCGCAGGCGCTCGACGAGCTCCTGGGTGGGGGTGACGCCGACGTCGGCGGTCAGCAGGGTGTCCTCGATCTCCTCCCAGGTCTCGTCGTCGAGGTGTTCCCGGGAGAGCAGGGTGAGCAGGCCCTTGCCCAGGGTGTTCTGGGAACGGGAGAGCCGGGCGCGCAGCCGGACCAGACGGCCGGCCGTCGGCTCGGGGACCTCGACGGCCGGCACCTCGGGCGTGACGGTCGGCACCTCGGCCTCGGCGGCCTCGGGCAGTCCGACCTCTTCGATGGTGCGGCGTTCTTCGTCGTGGGGGGTTTCGGCCTCCTCGCCGATGTGCGGTTCGGCGGGAGGTGCGGTGACGGAGGGGGTGGCGGGCGCCGAAGGGGCGGCCGGCGGGGACGGCGGCAGCTGCTTCTTCTTGCGGCCGCTGACGACGAGCCCGCCGATCGCGCCGAGCACGACCACGGCGATGACTACAGCAAGGATGACGGTTTCCATAACCCCTCCAGTATCAGCCACGCCCCACCGGCGGGGACCGCACGCGCCGAACCCGGACACCCGGCCCCCGGGTCCGGCGGCACGCTGCGCCGGGGCCCGGAGGGCGTCGCGAAGGAGCCGGAGCGGGCCCTCGACGAGAGACGGGTCCCGCCGCCTGCCGGATGCCCCGACGAGCCGCTGCGCCGGGCCGGTCGTCACGTCGCCGGAGGCCGCCCGCCCCTCCCCGTCCGGCCTGTCCCGCTTTCCTCCTGATCAGCGGCGCGCGATGGATGCTTCGACGAGGGCGTGTGACGCCCGCCCTTGTCAGAGGGTCCAAAGGTATGTACGAGTAGAAGTCGGTTCAAAGTACGATGGTGGACGGCCGCGCAACGCGCGTAGAGTCCTGGCAGCCAATTTCGGCCAGGTACCACAGCCGCTGCCTGCACCTCCTCCCCCGGGGGTGCCCCCAGACCCCCGCACGGAGACATCGCACTCATGGGCACCAGCACCACGTCCGCCTCCACCCCCGAAACCGAAGGCGCCGTCGAGACACGGGGCATCGAGCCCGTCCCCGACAGCGAGCGCCACGGCCGCGTCCGCGAACTGTTCCCCACCTGGGTCGCCGCCAACATCAGCGTGTTGTTGCTCACCATGGGTGCCTCCCTGGCGGTCAACAACGGGCTGAACTTCTGGCAGGTCCTGCTCGTCGCCGGGATCGCCGCCCTCGTCGCCTTCGGCATGGTCGGCGTGCTGTCGGTCTCCGGTAAGTGGGGCGGCGCCCCCGGGGCGCTGCTCTCCCGGGCTGCATTCGGCGTGCGCGGCAACTACTTCCCCGGCGCGATCCTGTGGGTGGCCCGCTTCGGCTGGGAGACGATCAACGCCGTCACCGGTGCCTACGCGGTCCTGACGGTGCTGAACCTGCTCTTCGGCATCAAGAGCAACAACGTCCTCATAGTCGTCACCCTGCTCGCCTTCGTGGCCGTCACCTACCTGGTCAGCGGCCTGGGCCGTAAGGCGCTGAACGTCTGCAACAAGTACTCGACGTATCTGTTCGGCCTGTTCAGCATCATGGTCCTGGCCTATCTGATCGCCACGATGGACTGGCACGCGATCTTCGCCAAGAAGGCCGGCACCACCGCCATGGTGATCGCGGGCATCGGTACCATCGCCGCCGGTGGCATCAGCTGGGTCCCCACCGGCCCCGACTTCGCCCGCTACCTCCCGCACTCCGCCTCCGGCAAGAAGATCGCCTCCGTGACCGTCTCCGGCGCCGCCCTGGTGATGGTGCCGATGGTCCTGATGGGCGGCGTGATGGCCGTCTCCAGCCCCAAGCTGGCCGGCCAGAACACCGACCCGATGTCCTTCCTCGGCGGCATCCTGCCGACCTGGCTGGCGATCCCCTACCTGATCACCGCGCTGGTCGGCATGGTCCTGATCAACAGCCTGTCGATGTACTCCGCCGGCTTCACCGCCCAGACCATGGGCGTCAAGCTGCCGCGTGCCCTGGCGGTGAGCATCAACGCCGTCATCAGCCTGGTGGGCGGCCTGTTCATGATGCTGGTGGCCAAGGACTTCATCGGGCAGTTCATCGCCTTCCTGACGCTGCTCGCGGTGTCCTTCTCGGCGTGGATCGGCGTGTACGGCATCGACATGGCCCGGCGCCGCAAGCTGGCCGTGCGCTACGACGCCGAGGGCCTGATGGACACCACCCGCACCAGCCGCTACTGGTACGCCGGCGGCTTCTGCTGGCAGGCCATGACCGCCTGGGGCGTCGCGCTGGCCGCGGGCCTGTGCTTCACCAAGGTCCAGTGGTTCACCGGCCCGCTGGCCACCACCTGGATCGGGCAGAACGGCCTGGGCTGGGCGGCCACGATCGTGATCGCCGCGGCGGTCTTCGCCGTACTGCCCGCCGCCCGGGAGAACGTCCCGGCGGCCGCGGCCGGGCGCGCGGCCGACGAGGCACCGGTGCCGGCCGAGGTCGGCTGACCACCGGGACCCGCACCCTGGTGAACTGACTCAGCGTCAGCTAACGTCCCCTTCGCCCACCGCCGGCGAAGGGGACGTCGTCATGTCTGCCATGCCCAGCACCGTCGTGCGCTTCAACCTCGTCGACCCGTCCCCGTCCAGCCCCCGGGCACACTCCGCCCGTTACCGCGCCGCCGTCGAGATGGCCGCCTTCGCCGACGACCGCGGCCTGACCATGATCCAGACCGAGGAGCACCACGCCACAACCAACGGCTGGATGCCCTCGCCGCTCCCCTTCGCCGGCGCCGTCTTCGGCGCCACCCGCCGGATCGGCGTCACCGTTTCCGCCCTGATCACCCCGCTGCACGACCCGTTGCGGCTGGCCGAGGACCTCGCCACCCTGGACCTGCTCAGCGGCGGCCGGCTGATGACCGTCGCCGGGCTCGGCTACCGGGAAGCGGAATACGCGGCCCACGGCAAGGACTTCACCGCCCGCGGCGCCCTCCAGGACGAGGTGCTCCGGACGCTGCTGGCCGCCTGGACGGGTGAGCCGTTCACCTACCAGGGCCGCACCGTCCAGGTCACCCCGCGCCCCTTCACCCGGCCCCATCCCCTGCTGCTGGTCGGCGGCAGCTCCCACGCCGCGGCCCGGCGCGCCGCCCGCCTGGGACTGCCGTTCTTCCCCAGCGCCCGCCTCCCGGAGCTCGCCGCCTATTACGACGCCCGGCGGGCCGAGTACGGCACCGAGGGCTGGGTCCTTCAGCCGCCCGCACACACCCGCCTGCTCCACATCGCCGAGGACCCGGACCGCACCTGGGCCGTTCACGGGGCGCATCTGCTGCACGAGGCGCAGACCTACGCCTCCTGGCAGTCCGCCGGCACCCGCTCCGCGGTGCGCTCCGCCGCGACGGACACCGCGGCGCTGCGCGCGGAGGGCGTCTACCGGATCGTCACGCCGGAGGAATGCGTACAGATGGCGCACGAGGCGGGCGCGCAGGGCTCGTTGATCCTGCATCCGCTGTGCGGCGGGATGCCCGTCGACGAGGGCTGGCGTTCGCTGCATCTGTTCGCGGAGCGGGTGCTGCCGCGGCTGGAAGCGGGTGCGACGGTCGGCACAACTGCTTGACCTGCGACGATGGCCGTGCCGGGGGCATTGTCAGTGGCGGGTGTCACGCTGGGTCACATGAATTTCTTCGAAGGACCGATCACGTCCGGTACGACTCGCGAACAGCCCTCCCCATCCCTGGTGCTGGGTGCCTACGGGCCTGCCGAGGACGAGGAACGGGCGCCCTGCGACCGCCACCTTCGGCACGTTCTCCCAAGACGGCCGTAGGGCACTTGGCGAGGAGATCGGCAAGCCCGGCCACCACGGCGGTTCCCCCGAGGGGCACTGGCTCTACCGCTTCTGGGACCGGGACGTGCCGGAGGGCGAGTGGCACGCCGATGTCCTTGCTTACGCCTCCGCCATGGCGGGGCTGCGCATCACGGACGTGGCCGCGGTGGACGGCCCGCCGCGCCGCTGGGTGGAGATACCCGAGAGCAGCCCGCTCCTGGAGTAGGCGCGGGCCCGGGCACCGAAAACGGTGCTGCCCCGGCTCGGGTGAGCCGGGGCAGCAGCCACAACTGAGGAGACAGACTGGCGGGGGGGGTTAGCCCATCTCCTCCAACGCCTTGCCCTTGGTCTCCTTGACGTACCGGAGCACGAAGGGAATGGAGAGCAAAGCGAAGATCATGTAGATCACATACGTGCCCGAGAGGTTCCAGTCGGACAGGCTCGGGAAGCTGGCGGTGATGGCCCAGTTGGCGATCCACTGCGCGGAGGCGGCGACGCCCAGCGCGGCGGCGCGGATCTTGTTCGGGAACATCTCGCCGAGGAAGACCCAGACCACGACGCCCCAGGAGAGCGCGAAGAAGAGCACGAAGACATGCGCGGCGATCAGGGCGATGGTGCCCTCGGTGGTCGGCAGGGTGCCGGCCGCGGTCTTGGCGGAGAACGCCCAAGCCTCCAGGCCGAGCGCGACGGCCATACCGGCCGAACCGATCAGCGCCAGCGGGCGGCGGCCGATCCGGTCGACGAAGATCATCGCGATCACGGTGCCGATGATGTTGATGATGGAGGTGGTGAAGCTGTAGAAGAACGAGCTGCTCGGGTCGATGCCCACGGACTGCCACAGCGTCGACGAGTAGTAGAAGGCGACGTTGATGCCGACCAGCTGCTGGAAGACGGAGAGCCCGATACCGACCCAGACGATCGGCAGGAAGCCCGCCTTGCCGAGCAGGTCCTTGAAGGTCGACTTGTGCTCGCTGCGCATCGCGTCCTGGATCTCCACGACGCGGGTGTCGAGGTTGACGGAGTGACCCTCGACCTCGGACAGCACCTCCTTGGCGCGCGAGATCTTGCCGACCGAGATCAGGTAACGGGGCGACTCGGGGATCGCGAAGGAGAGCAGACCGTAGAGCACGGCCGGGACGACCATCACGCCGAGCATCCACTGCCAGGCTTCCATGCCGGCGATGGTGCCGCGCTGCTTGCCGTCGGCGAGGTTGAGGATGCCCCAGTTGACGAGCTGCGAGACGGCGATGCCGACGACGATCGCGGCCTGCTGGAAGGAGCCGAGCCGACCGCGGTAGGCGGACGGCGAGACCTCGGCGATATAGGCCGGGCCGATGACCGAGGCCATACCGATCGCGAAACCGCCGATGACGCGCCAGAAGGCCAGGTCCCACAGGGCGAACGGCAGGGCCGAGCCGACGGCGCTGACGGTGAAGAGCACCGCCGCGATCTGCATGACCCGGATGCGGCCTATCCGGTCGGCGATCCGGCCCGCGGTCGCGGCGCCGATGGCGCAGCCGATCAGCGCGATGGCGATCACCTGAGCAAGGACGGCGGACCCGACGTCGTAACGGCTGCGGATCGCCTCAACGGCACCGTTGATGACGGAACTGTCGTATCCGAAGAGGAAGCCGCCCATCGCGGCAGCCGCGGTGATGAAGATGACATGGCCGAGATGGTCCGGGTGGGCCTTACGGCCTTCCGGAACCGTCGGCTGCGCGGTGCTGGTCAACGTGAACTCCAGTGGCCCGGCTGCGCTGCCGGGCATCGGGGACTGGCCCTTCCAGTGGCGCATAGGTTGGGGACACCCACCACTTGAAGGTAAAAGCAACGTTGCAGAGACTATGCCTTCAAGTTTCGAAGTCAATAGCCCGTGACACTTTCGTTTCCCACCGCCTTAACCGTCGCCTTCCGACCTCGTCATTCAACTCCTGAAGAGATACTTCGATGCAACAAAGCACGGGACAAAGCGAGGGGCAGAGCGCGCGACAACGAGGACACAAACAGAGGGACGGGTCACGGGAACAAGGCCGCAACCCCACCCCACAGATTCACCCTCCCGATAACTCTCCGCGGGAACGAATCACGCTCCGTAATTGTTGCCGGAGTATGAGGAGGCGGCAAAGAGGCAAGGGAGGCAAGCCAAGAGGAGAAGGCAGCTAGCGCAGCACCCGCGAGGCCAGCGCACAGAGCCCATGGGCCAGCCAGCAAACAGCCTGCGGCCAACGGGCCAGGACCGGACCAGCAGGACCGGACCAGCAGAACCAGGGAGCTGACGGGCGCAGCAGCCGAGATGGGTCGACAGCAGTCCAGCGATAACAGTCGACGGAGCGAATCGGGGTCGGGAGAACGAATCGGTCAGCGCAGCCGCTGGCTGATGACCTTGGAGACGCCGTCGCCCTGCATCGAGACGCCGTACAGCGCGTCCGCGACCTCCATCGTCCGCTTCTGGTGGGTGATCACGATCAGCTGAGAGCTCTCCTGGAGCTCTTCCATGATCCGGATCAGCCGCTGCAGATTGGTGTCGTCCAGCGCGGCCTCGACCTCGTCCATCACATAGAACGGGCTGGGACGCGCCTTGAAGATCGACACCAGCAGCGCCACCGCCGTCAGCGAACGCTCGCCGCCCGACAGCAGCGACAGCCGCTTGACCTTCTTGCCCGGCGGCCGGGCCTCGACGTCCACGCCGGTCGCCAGCATGTCGTCCGGGTCGGTCAGCACCAGCCGGCCCTCGCCGCCGGGGAACAGCCGCGCGAAGACGCCCTCGAACTCCCGCGCCGTGTCGTGGAAGGCTTCGGTGAAGACCTGCTCGACCCGCTCGTCGACCTCCTTGACCACCCGCAGCAGGTCGGCCCGGGTCTTCTTCAAGTCTTCAAGCTGTTCGCTGAGGAACTGGTGGCGTTCCTCCAGCGCCGCGAACTCCTCCAGGGCCAGCGGGTTCACCTTCCCGAGCTGCTGGTACGCCCGCTCGGCGGCCTTGAGCCGCTTCTCCTGCTCGGCGCGTACATAGGGCACCGGCTGGTTGCGCGGGTGATCCGGGTCCTCGGGCAGCTCCTCGCCCTGGGCCGGGGGCGAGGGCGGCACGGGCTGCCCTGGCCCGTACTCCGAGATCAGCACGGCCGGTTCGACCCCCAGCTCCTCCAGCGCCCGGGTCTCCAGCTGTTCGATCCGCAGCCGCTTCTCCGCGCCGAGCACCTCGCCGCGGTGGACCGAGTCGGTCAGCTTGTCCAGCTCGGACTTCAGCTCCCGGCCCTGTTCGCGCTCGGCCACCAGGGCCGCTTCGCGTTCGGCCTTGGCGCGCTCGGCGGCGGCGCGTTCCTCCTCGGCCCGTACGACCGACACCTCGACATGTGCCAGCAGCTGCCGTGCGCCGGAGGCGACCGCCGAGGCCACCGCGGCCTCGTGGCGCAGCCGGGCCCGGCGCTGCTCGGCCCGCGCCCGCGCCTCGCGCTCGGCGCGCGCCCCCCGGTCCAGCGCATCGGCCCGCCCGGCCAGCGCCTTCACCCGCTCCTCGTGGGTACGGGCCTGGAGCCGGGCCTCCATCTCCGTCTGGCGGGCGTTGGCGCCGTCGGCGGCGAGCCGGTCCCGTACGGAGGTGTCGGGTTCCTCGTCGCCCGGGCCCGCGTCCTCCTCGGCCGCGGCCAGCCGTGCGGCGAGTTCCTCGGCCTGCTCGGTGGCCCGCTCCAGTGCCTCCTCCGCCTTGGCGGCGGCCGCGGCGGACCGTTCCGCCTCCCCCGCGGCCGCCCGCGCCTGGCCGCCGAGCCGCCCCAGGTCCCCCGCGACCTGGGACTTCTCCCGGTCGGCCGCGCGCCGCCGCTCGTCCAGCTCCTCGGCCAGCGCGGCGCACTCGCCCCGCCGCTCCTTCGCCGCCCGCTCGGCCGCGGCCAGCTCTGCGCAGCGCGCCTCCAGACGCTCCAGCTCGGCCGCGGCCTCGTCGACCGACGCCTGCACCTCCAGCAGACTCGGCGCCCCGGCCGACCCGCCCTGCGCGAAGTGCGCCCCCAGCAGATCACCCTCCCCGGTCACCGCCATCAGATCGGGCCGCGCGGCCACCAGCTCCTCGGCGTCCTCCAGTGTCCCGACCACCACCACATCCCGCAGCAGCCGCGCCACGGCAGCCGTCAACTCCCGGGGTCCGCCGACCAGTTGACTCGCCCACGCGGGTACGGGCGCGGAACGGGTATCGGCGCCGCGGCCGGGACCCGGGCCGGCCACCTGGGACGGCACGGAGGGGCCAGAGGGTCCGGAAGGGCCATAGGGGCTGGAAGCACCAGAGGGGCCGAAGGCAGGAGCAGAGGTCGGCGGCGGAGCAGAAGCCGGCGCGGGAGCGGGAGCCGGGACGGCAGCGGTGACGTCGCCTGCCGACGAGGCGGACTCGCCGACGCCCGACGCGGGAGCGGCGCCGGCCGCCGGGCCGCCGCCCTGCGCGGGCACGCCGCCCCCGCCACCCGCCGCCTCCGCGGTCGCAGCACTCCCAGTGGCTCGGCCAGCCACACTGGTCGCATCCGCAACATCCGTCACATCGTCCACACAGGTCACGTCGGCGATGTCGGCTGCATCGATCACACTGGTCGCCCTGACCACACCGGCCATACCGTCCGCATCGGCCGAGGCCCTATCAGCCGTACCGGCCGTACCAGTCATACCGGCCGCGCCAGCCGCACCGGCCACGCCAGCAGCACCATCTCCACCAGTCACGAGCTCACCCGCACCACCCACATCGGCCCCAGCACCCCCGACCCCCCGCCCCGCTCCCCCGGTCCCCTCGACCCGGCCCAGCACCATCGCCGCCCGCCCCGCGTCCTGGCGGCGGAGCAGGCGGATGGCCTCGGCGGCGGTGGCCGGGTCGGTGACGGCGACGGCGTCTGCGGCGGCGCCGAGCGCGGCGGCGACCGGGACCTCGAAGCCGGGGGTGACGGTGAGCAGTTCCGCCGCCGGGCCGAGGAGCCCGGTCAGGCGGTCGGCGGCGGCCAGCAGTGCGCCGGTGCCGTCCTTGCGACGGAGGCCGAGGGCGAGCGCGTCGTGGCGGGCCGAGGTGGCGGCGCGCGCCCGTTCGGCCGCGGTGTGCGCCTCGCGGGCGGCGGTCAGCGCGCTCTCGGCCGCCGCCAGTTCGCGGCGGGCCGCCGCATGCCGTTCGCCCAGCTCCGCGTCGTCCGCGTCCAGCCCGTCGACCTCGGCCTTGCGCCGCTCGTACGCCTCCTGGGCGGCGGCGGCCCGCTCCTGGGCGGCGTCGCGGGACTCGGCGAGGCGGCCGATCTCGGCGTGTGCCGAGGCCGCGCGGCCGCGGGCGGCGGTGACCTGTCCGCTGAGCCGGGCGAGGCCCTCGCGGCGGTCGGCGATGGCGCGGGCGACGTCCCGCAGCCGGCGTTCCTCGTCCGCCAACTGCCGCTCCAGTTCGGCGCGGTGCTCGACGGTGTCCTCCAGGGCCCGGCTCGCCGCCTCCAGGGCGGCGGTCAACTCCGCTTCCTGTTCGCGGATCCGGGCGGCCTCGCGTTCCATGTCGTCGGGGTCGCGTCCCTGGCGTTCGTCCTGCGGGATCTGGGAGGCGCTCTTGACCCGCGCCTCGGCCAGCGACACCGTGCCGCGCACCCGCTCCGCCAGCTGCGACAGCTCGTACCAGGTCTGCTGGGCGCGCTGGACCCGTGGCGTGAGGGCGCGTACCTCCGCCTCCAGTGCCGCCTCCCGCTGGAGGGCGGTGCGCAGCCGGGTCTCGGCGGCCTCCTTGCGTTCCTTGAGGGCGGCCTCGTCCTCGATCTCGGCGCGCAGGGCCCGGCGCAGGGTGACGAGGTCGTCGGCGAGCAGGCGCAGCCGGGCGTCGCGCAGATCGGCCTGGATGACGGCGGCGCGCCGGGCGACGGCGGCCTGGCGTCCGAGGGGTTTGAGCTGGCGGCGCAGTTCGTCGGTCAGGTCCTGGACGCGGGCGAGGTTGGCCTTCATCGCGTCGAGTTTCCGCAGCGCCTTCTCCTTGCGCTTGCGGTGTTTGAGGACGCCGGCGGCCTCTTCGATGAATCCTCTCCGGCCCATGGGGTCGGCGTGCAGGACGGAGTCGAGCTGGCCCTGGCCGACGATGACATGCATCTCGCGGCCGATTCCGGAGTCGGAAAGCAGTTCCTGGATGTCGAGCAGGCGGCAGGTGTCGCCGTTGATCTGGTACTCGCTGCCGCCGTTACGGAACATGATCCGGGTAATGGTGACTTCGGCGTATTCGATGGGCAGTGCGCCGTCGGAATTGTCGATGGTGAGCGAGACCTCGGCCCGGCCCAGCGGGGGCCGGCCGGTGGTGCCGGCGAAGATGACGTCTTCCATCTTTCCGCCGCGCAGGGATTTGGCGCCCTGTTCGCCCATGACCCAGGACAACGCGTCCACGACATTCGACTTGCCGGAACCGTTGGGGCCCACGACGCAGGTGATGCCGGGTTCGAAGCGCAGCGTCGTGGCGGAGGCGAAGGACTTGAAGCCTCGCAGGGTCAGACTCTTCAGGTGCACGCCGTTGGACTCTACCGGCCGCTTGTCGGGGGGCGGCCCCAACATTCCGCCGCCGGGGTACGGGCCGCGCCCGAGCCGGGGTACGGCCCCCGGGTATGGCGGCCGGACGCGCCCCGGGGCTCCAGGTGGTGTTCTTTTTCGGTTTCGCCGGGGAAGGTGCAGGGCACATCAAGCGGTAAGCCGTGCGGTGAGGGAGGCTCGGCGGGGCCGAAGAGGTCGCAGAGGCCAAAGGGACGGGGCGGGCAGACGGATCACGGAACCGGACCGGAAGGCCGGGATACGGCCGGAGGCCGGGGAGGGGCAAAGGGCCGGAAGGTCCGGGCGGAGAATTCACCGGAGCGGGGGCGTCGCCGAAACCAGCGGAAGCCGACGCGAACGAGCAGAGCAAACCGCCGGAGCGAATCAGCGGCACCAAAGAACAGGAATCGCAAATCCCGGGAAATCCTACCGCGCGGAATATACTGGAACTTTCCAGAATGCACGGGAGACGAAGCGGGGAGGTTCCGGAGGCTCCGCAAGATCCGGACCTGGATTCCTCAGGAAACGACGACACGAAGGACGACGAACGACGAAGGGACGCCGAAGCGTCCCTTGCAGATCTTGAAGAGCGGCGGTGCCTCAAGCGGCTGGCGAGCAGCCCGTCCGGCCCTGGGGTTGGGGTCAGGTGAGCGCGGGCTCCGCCTGGGGTACGTCGATGTCCAGCATCGAGTCGTCGCGACGTGCGGCAGCCGACAGCATGTCGTTTTCGGCCTGCATCCGGATGAGTTCGGATTCAAGGTCTTGGACGCGCTGCTGAAGCCGTCGCATCTCGGAGAGGACTCGGGGGTCGGAGCCGCCGACGTAACCGAGAAGCGCCTTTGCCATGATGGATGGTCCTCCACACTGAGTGACCGACCGAAGCGGTGTGGGTCGTGAGGGATTCGCACCCGCGGTGCTTGTCATTACTGTTGTCTTCAATGCCAAACAGCTAAGGTGCGCGGGGATTCCAGAGTCTCACCAAAAGGTTTGAGGGTCAACACGATCACACCCCGTATCGTCGGGCGCCCGAGAGTGCGCGGCCGTCATGGCACTGCGCTCGCTCTCCAGAAAGGCCCCGCGGGGTGTGGAGATCATCCGTACAGCGGCAGCCTTGCACGGGTCGGCCGAGTTGGCAACCACCAGGCGTTATCTGTGGTGAGCGGCCGGCAAAGCCCTGGGCCGAAGATCATTTTTTGACGGCCGTACGGTGCGTTCCGGCGGCCGGTCAGCGGATTTCGAAGCCGTCGTAGCCGCCGCGGGGCGTGTCCCATATCTCAGTGACACCGTCGACGCGTCCGGGCGTGTCTCCGGTCCGCAGCCACTCCAGCAGCTCTTCGCACCGTTCCTTCGGGCCCTCGGCGACGACCTGGACGCGGCCGTCGCCGAGATTGCTCGCGAATCCGGCGAGTTCGCCGATGCGCAGGGCGTTGGCGCGGGTGAACCAGCGGAATCCGACTCCTTGGACGCGGCCGCGCACCCACGCGGTCACCCGGACGTCTTCGTTCATGTGTGCACGTTAACCGGCCAATTGCCGTTGAGGCACTTCGGGCCGGGACGTCATGGCGTACAGTCCCCCGACATCAGGACTCACCCTTTTGGGTGAGTTGTATTTGACGGTGAGGACGGAAGGAAGGCAGCGGATGGGCCGCCATCGACGTTCTGCTCCCCCTGCGCCCGACCGTGCGCCCGAACCCGTAGGTGGCCGGCCTGTTGACGCCCCAGCGCCGCGTTCGGCGCGGGCCGGCAGTGCACGGCACGCCGGTCATCGCGCGGGGCCCCGCCGCGGTACGGCGCCGGTGCGCACCGGGCTGCTCGGCGCGTCGGCCGCGGTGGCCATGGGAGCGGTGGCGGTGGCTTCCGGACTGATCCCGGGCGGCGGGCAGTTCGTGGTGGGCGGCGGTGAGCGCGGGGAGCGGGTGCGCGCCGATGTGCTGCCGCAGGCCGGGCCGCAGGGCGGGAATTCCGTGGTGCCGACGGACCGCGCCACCGATCCGGCGAGCCGTGGTACCGGGCGTACCGCGGTCCCGCACACCCGGCGGCCGTCGTCCGCGCCGTCCCCTTCGGCCTCGCCCGTCCCGCACCGCGGCACCAAATCCCCGGCCGCGGGCACGAGTTCGCCCAGCCCGTCGAAGAGTGCGGAGCCGACGGCGACGGCCTCGCCGACGCCCAGGACGTCCCCGTCGGCGTCGCAGAGCCCGGATCCGGAGCCGTCCGCAGCGGACCAGGTGCTCTCGCTGGTCAATCAGGAGCGTGCACGGGCGGGCTGCTCACCGCTGACCGCCGACCGGCAACTGGCGGGGCTGGCACAGGCCTTCAGCGACGATATGGCCGAGCGCGGCTTCTTCGACCACACCGACCCGGACGGCCACACGCCCTGGGACCGGGCCCGCGATGCGGACATCACGGAGCTGGGCGGCGAGAACATAGCCCGCGGCCAGGCCAATGCCCAGTCGGTGATGGACACCTGGATGACCAGTACGGGCCATCGCGAGAACATCCTGAACTGCGAGTACAAGACGCTCGGGGTGGGCGTGCACTTCGGGCCGGGTGGGCCGTGGTGGACGCAGGACTTCGGGTTCTGAGGCGCAGGGGTCCCGGGGCGTAGGGGTCCCGAGGCGTAGGGGTTCCGGGGCGTAGGGGTTCCGGGGCGTAGGGGTTCCGGGGCGTACGGGGGCGGGCCGGGCCCTCATCCGGTCGGCAGCGTGCCGCTCGTTCCCAGGGGCCGTGTCGATCAGGCGCCGCGTGCCGGCCGGGGCGGGCGCTGGCAGCGGGGGCAGAAGTAGCTGGAGCGGTTCATCCAGGGGCGGCGGCGGATGGGGGTGCCGCAGCGGCGGCAGGGTTCGTCCTCGCGTCCGTAGGCGTCCAGGGAGCGTTCGAAGTAGCCGGATTCGCCGTTGACGTTGACGTAGAGGCTGTCGAAGCTGGTGCCGCCGACGGCCAGCGCGGCGTTCATCACGTCCCGTACGTGGCCGAGCAGCTCGGCGGTGCGCGGGCGGGTGAAGGTGGCGGTGGGGCGGTCGTAGTGGAGCTTGCTGCGCCACAGGGCCTCGTCGGCGTAGATGTTGCCGACGCCGCTGATCAGGGACTGGTCGAGCAGCGCCCGTTTGATGGTGGTGCGGCGGCGGCGCAGCGCGGTGTGGAAGGCGTCGTCGTCGAAGGCCGCGTCGAGGGGGTCGCGGGCGATGTGGGCGATGACGTCGGGCAGGTGGTCGGGGTCGCCGGGGACGGTGTCGTGCAGGGAGAGGCCGCCGAAGGTGCGCTGGTCGACGAAGCGCAGCTCGGTGTCCAGGTCATCGGCGAAGCGGATGCGGATGCGCAGATGCTTCTCGTCGGGGGCGTCCTGGGGCTGGACCAGCAGCTGGCCGCTCATGCCGAGGTGGGCGAGGATCGCCAGGCCGTGGGTGACGGAGGGGGTGACGAGGGGGGCGATGCCCTCGGCGGCGGTCTGGGCGGCCGGGCCGCCGCCGGTCACCGGGAGCCAGAGGTATTTGCCGCGGCGGCGGGCGGTGCCCAGCCGCAGGCCGGTGAGGCGGTCGGCGAAGTCGGCGGGGCCGGCGGTGTGGCGGCGGATGGCACGCGGATGACGGACCTCGACGGAGTCGACGGTGCGGCCGGCGACCCAGCGCGTAAGGCCACGGCGGACGACCTCGACCTCGGGCAGCTCGGGCACGGGGGCTCCTCATGATCGGTCTCATGGTCGGTCCCGGGAAGAGGTCCCGGGAAGAGTCCGGGACGGCTTCCCGGGAAAGACCTCTGACCCCGTCCGGGGCGGCGCGCGGCCGTCCCGGACGGGGTCAGAAGGGGTGGTTCAGTGTGCCGACGACGGCCGGTCGCCGGAGGCCGGAGCCGGGGCCCCGTCCTTGGCGGTCGCGCCGTCACCGGAAGCCGCCTCGGCCGCTTCGTCCGCGGCGGCGCGGATGGCACGCCACGCGGACTCGGCCGCCTGCTGTTCGGCTTCCTTCTTGCTGCGGCCGGTGCCGGTGCCGTACGAGACACCACCGACGCGGGCGGCAGCAGTGAACGTTTTCTCGTGGTCCGGTCCGGTCTCGGTGACGAGATATTCGGGGACCCCGAGTCCTTCGGTGGCGGTCAGTTCCTGGAGGCTGGTCTTCCAGTCCAGGCCGGCGCCCAGGCTGGAGGACTTCTCGATCAGTGGGTCGAAGAGCCGGTGCACCAGCTCCCCGGCCGCTTCCAGGCCCTGGTCGAGGTAGACGGCGCCGATCACCGCTTCGAGGGTGTCGGCGAGGATGGATGCCTTGTCCCGGCCGCCCGTGCCCTCTTCGCCCCGGCCGAGGCGGATGAAGGCACCGAGGTCGAGGCCGCGGCCCACCTCGGCGAGCGCACGCGAGTTGACCACCGCGGCCCGCAGTTTGGCCAGCTGGCCTTCGGGCAGGTCGGGGTGGATGCGGTACAGCGTGTCGGTGACCACCAGGCCCAGCACCGAGTCCCCGAGGAACTCGAGCCGTTCATTGGTGGGCAGACCGCCGTTCTCGTATGCGTACGAGCGGTGCGTCAGCGCACGCACCAGAAGGGCGGACTCGAGCGTGTACCCGAGCCGCCCTTCCAGAAGCGTGTGGGACGAGGCCGTGTCCGCCGGAGGTTCGTCCCCGCGGTTGCGGGGGGACTGATTGGCGTCTGACATGAAGCCCGTCACCAGCCGCTCAGACCTCGAGGACCTGGCGCTTGTTGTAGGTGCCGCAGCTGGGGCACGCGATGTGCTGCTGCTTCGGCTCGTGGCAGCGCTCGCACGCCACCAGGGTGGGGACCGCAGCCTTCCACTGCGACCGGCGGTGACGCGTGTTGCTGCGCGACATCTTCCGCTTCGGAACGGCCACGGCTACTTCTCCTGTGTCAGAGGTTCGTCCCCGCTGTCGCGGGGTGAACGGTTGTCCTTCTCGTCGTCCTGGTCGGACCCGACGAGTCCCTGCAGTGCCGCCCAACGGCTGTCGACGGCGTCGTGGTGGTGGTCCGGGTCGTCCGCCAGCCGCGCTCCGCAATCGGAGCACAGGCCGGGGCAGTCGTCCTGGCACACCGGCTGCAGCGGCAGTGTGAGCACCACCGCATCCCGCAGCACGGGTTCGAGGTCGAACAGGTCGTCCTCGATCAAGAAGGTGTCTTCCTCGTCCTCGGCGTCGTCGCCGGATTCCGCGGTGCGGGTCCGGTCGTCGGCGTCGGGGTAGGAGAACATCTCCTGGAAGTCCGCGTCGAGCTCTCGCTCCAGCGGCTCCAGACACCTTACGCACTCCCCCTTGACGGCCGCACGGGCGGTACCTGTGACAAGTACCCCGTCCATGACCGCTTCCAGGCGGAGGTCGAGCTCGATCGGGGCGCGCTCGGGCACTCCGATGACCTCATTGCCGAGGTCACGGGGTGCCTCGACGGTGCGGGAGAGCCGCTTGAGCGTGCCGGGACGACGACCCAGCTCGCGTGTGTCGAACACGAGCGGGGCACGGTGGTCGAGGCGGGCGTTGATGGCTTCCTGCTTTCTTTACTGCGCTACGAGCCGCCCGATACCGGCTGGAGGGGTCCGGCTGGATATGCGGGCAGCACTGATCGCGAATGTAGAGGCGACCGAACAGCCAGGATACTGGACGTGCCCCGATAGGCCCAATCCGCTTCCGGCCGTTGTGCGGGCGCCGGTCGGCGGGCCGGCCGTGGCGGCTACTGACGCCGCTGTTCGTACTGCTCCTCGTACTGCCGGATCTGGTCGATATTGATCATGCTGGTGTCGAAGAGGCTGGTCTCGTCCAGCGCCCCGGCCTGCGCATGCGGGTCCTGGGGGGCGTGCGGGGGCTGCGGGGGCTGCGGGGGCATCTGCTGCGGGAGGTAGGCGTTCGGGTCGTAGCCCTGCTGCTGGGCCTGCTGCTGCCAGTCGTAGCCGTAGGGGTCCTGGGGGTGCTGTGCGTAGAGGTCCTGCTGGGGCTGCTGGTAGGCGTAGGCGTCCTGCTGCTGGTAGGCCGCCGGGTCGTAGTAGCCCTGGTGGAGCGGGTCCTGCTGGAGCTGCTGGGGATCCTGGAGTTGCTGGGGGTCCTGGAGCTGCTGGAGCTGCTGGGGATCCTGGAGTTGCTGGGGGTCCTGGAGCTGCTGGAGGTCTTGGAGCTGCTGGGGGTCCTGCGGCTGCTGCGGGGCCTGGAGGGTGGGCTGGGGCGCCGCCTGGGGCTGCTGCGGGTCCTGGGCGGTGCCGGCGCCGATGCCCGCCAGTTCGGCGAGGTATTCGGCGTCCGCCTGCGGCTGAGCGGTCTGCGGGTCGCCCGCCGTCGCCATGTGCACCCCGAGCTCATCGATGGCGCGGGCGCCCTGGAGCTTGTCGCGGCCCCGGCCGACCGCTTCCAGCGTCTTGGTCAGGACGGCCTGGAAGGCGCCGAACTTGGCGTCCACATAGGCGTCGGCGCGCCGTGTGAGGGTCTCGGGGTCGGCGCTGCGCTCGGGGGCCTCGGTGTCCTCGTAGCCCTGTTCGTCCAGCCCCGGGCCGCGGCCGAGCAGTTTTTCGCGGCCGCGGTCCACGGAGCCGATGGTCTTGGTGAGGACGACCTCGAAGTTGGCGAGTTTGGAGTCGACGTAGTCGTCGGCCTCGGCGCGGATCTCCTCGGCCTCGCGGCGGGCCTCGGCCAGGATCCGGTCGGCCTCGTCCTGGGACTGGCGGGCCACCTCGGTGTCGGAGATCAGGGAGCCGCGCTGGGCGTGTGCGGACTCGATGATCCGCTCCGCCTCGGCCCGTGCCTCCTCGACCATCTGCTCCCGTCCGCCGAGCAGCTCCTGTGCCTGGGCGAGGGAGCCGGGCAGGGCCGCCCGTAGCTCCTCGAGCAGGGCGAGCAGGTCGGCGCGGTTGACCACGCACGAGGCCGACATGGGCATGGACCGGGCGCTGCTGACGGTCGAGACGATGTCGTCGAGCTTCTTCTGCACGTCCACCTTGGACTCGCCACTCTCTGAAGGGATGGAACGAGGGAACGGGACGACTGTACGGCCACGGGGCGCCGGCCCGACACCTTCCGGCTCACCACCCGAGGGCCCGTCAGGAACGCTTTTCGCGCAGCCGCTCGGTCAGGGCCTCGAGGACGACCGGCGGGACCAGGTGGGAGACGTCGCCGCCCCAGGTGGCAACCTCCTTGACCAGGCTGGAGGACAGGAAGCTGTAGGTGGGGTTGGTGGGGACGAAGAGAGTCTCCACGCCGGAGAGGCCGTTGTTCATCTGGGCCATCTGGAGCTCGTAGTCGAAATCGCTGACGGCTCGCAGGCCCTTGACGATGGCCGGAATGTCGCGCTGCTTGCAGAAGTCGACGAGCAGGCCGTGGAAGGCTTCGACCTCGACGTTGCCGTATTCGGCGGTGGCCCGGCGGATCAGGTCGATGCGCTCTTCGACGGTGAACAGGCCCTGCTTCGACTGGTTGATCATCACGGCGACGTGGACGACGTCGTACAGCTTTGAGGCACGGGCGATGATGTCCAGGTGCCCGTTGGTGACGGGGTCGAACGACCCCGGACAGACGGCGCGGCGCAACTTCGTCTCCTCGCTCTGCGGTCCGGTCATGCTGTGCGGTCCGGTCATGATGCGTGTTCCGACGTCGGGTCGGCGGACGTCGAAGCGGCGCGACCGTACCAAAGCGTTGCCTCGCCGTAACGGCGGGCCTTGAGCGCTTCGAATCCGTCCGGCCAGGGGAAGGTGCCGCTTCTGGTGCTGCGTTCCACGGTGACGAGTGCGTCGTCCGCAAGCCACCCCTGACCACGGAGTGTGAGCAGGATCTCGCGGAGATCGGCTTCGGTGGCGGCGTAGGGCGGGTCCAGGAAGGCGATGTCGTACGGGGCGCCGGGGGGCGGGCCTGCGGCGGTCTGCTCGGCCTTGCCGGTGCGCAGTTCGGCGCCGGGCAGGCCGATGGCGCGGATGTTGTCGCGGATGGTGCGGGCGGCGCGGGGGTCGGCCTCGACGAGCAGGACGTGGGCGGCGCCGCGGGAGAGCGCCTCCAGGCCGACGGCGCCGGAGCCGCCGTACAGGTCCAGGACCCGGGCGCCGGTGAGCGGGCCGTCGAGCGCCTCCCAGGTGGAGAACAGGGCCTCGCGGGCCCGGTCGGAGGTGGGGCGGGTGCCGTTTCCCGGTGGTACGGCCAGGCGGCGGCCGCCGGCCGTACCGGCGATCACGCGGGTCATGGGCCCGTCCTTACGTGGTGCGTGGGGTGGAGGTGGTGCGGGGAGCCGGTCGGGCTCGGCTCCCACGATATTCCGTCCCCGCGCGGTGGGTGCCCGGCTCGCGCTCCCGGCGCCGCGGGGGCGGGGTGATCGTTCTCACGCCGCTTGCGCGCGGGCTTTCCGGGCCGGCCGCCCGGTCCGTCGCCTCGTTTGCCCGACCTCCTGCGCCTCGCTTCCTCATCCCTTGTCCAGATACTGCTCCCGTTCGTCGTCCAGCAGGGCCGAGAGCGCGGTGCGCAGTTCGGGGTAGCCGGTGAGGTCGGGATCGGCGGTGACGAGGGCGGTGGCCTCGTCCCTGGCGGCCGCGATGACCTCCTCGTCGTCGATGACCGCGAGCATCCGCAGCGAGGAGCGGACGCCGGACTGTGCCTGCCCCAGGACGTCGCCCTCGCGGCGCTGTTCGAGGTCGATACGGGAGAGTTCGAAGCCGTCGAGGGTGGCGGCGACGGCGGCGAGCCGGGCGCGCGCCGGGCTGGCCTCGGGCATCTCGCTGACCAGCAGGCACAGGCCGGGGGCGGAGCCGCGGCCGACCCGGCCGCGCAGCTGGTGCAGCTGGGAGACGCCGAAGCGGTCCGCGTCCATGATCACCATGGCGGTGGCGTTGGGGACGTTGACCCCGACCTCGATGACGGTGGTGGCGACCAGCACGTCGAGCGCGCCGGCCGCGAACTTCTGCATGACCGCGTCCTTGTCGTCGGGCGCCATCCGGCCGTGCAGCACCGCCACCTTCAGGCCGGACAGGGGGCCCTTGGCGAGCCGGTCGGCGATGTCCAGGACGGCCAGCGGCGGCCGCTTCTCCTCCGCGTCCTCCGGTGAACCGGCCTCCTGCGCGGCCCCCTTGGCGCTCTTGGTGCCCGCTTTCGGGGCGTCCTCCTCGTCGCCGATGCGCGGGCAGACGACATAGGCCTGGTGGCCGGCGGCCACCTCTTCGCGGACCCGTTCCCAGGTGCGCTCCAGGAAGTGCGGCTTGTCCTTGGCGGGGACCACATGGCTGGCGATCGGCGAGCGTCCGGCGGGGAGTTGGTCCAGTACGGAGGTCTCCAGATCGCCGAAGACGGTCATGGCGACCGTGCGGGGAATGGGCGTGGCGGTCATCACCAGCAGATGCGGGGGCTGGGTGCCCTTGCCGCGCAGGGCGTCGCGCTGCTCGACGCCGAAGCGGTGCTGTTCGTCGACCACGACCAGGCCCAGGTCGTGGAACTGCACTTTGTCCTCGATCAGGGCGTGGGTGCCGACGACGATGCCGGCCTCGCCGGTGACCAGGTCGAGCAGCGCCT
The DNA here is from genome assembly GCF_000935125.1 of Streptomyces natalensis ATCC 27448. Classification (GTDB taxonomy): domain Bacteria; phylum Actinomycetota; class Actinomycetes; order Streptomycetales; family Streptomycetaceae; genus Streptomyces; species Streptomyces natalensis. Next base: position 148,592 of record NZ_JRKI01000061.1, read on the forward strand.
GGCGGCGGGCCGCGGCGCCCATGGAGCCGGTCAGCAGCACCACCTTCGTGCCGTGTTCGGCGCCGCCCAGCAGTCCTCCCTCGGCCAGCTCGCCCATCATCTCGGTGATCGAACGGTGGTGCTGCTGGGCCAGTACTTCGGTCGGTGCGAGCATCGCGGCCTGGCCGCCGCTGTCGACGACCCCGAGCATGGCGCGCAGCGCGACCATGGTGTTGTGGGTGACGGTGAAGTGGTCGGTCACATAGGCGTGGTCGGGGTGGGCGACGCTGATGCACTGGACGGGTTTGCGGCCGACGTGCTCGATGGCCCGGACGTGGCGGCGGAAGCCGACGGGGCCCGGGCCGCTGCCGTCGGGGGACGCGGCGTCGGGCAGCGCCACGAACACGTCGTGGGCGCCGTCGCGTACGGGGATCTGCCGGGCATGGCCGCCGACGGAACGCACCAGCCAGGCGAGGTCGTCGGCCAGCGGGCCGGGCGCGGCGCGGAATACGGCGTTGGCGCCGGCGGGCCGTCCTCCGGTGTCCATCAGGCCGCGCACCAGGGCGAGGCGGTCCTTGAGCGGGGCGTTGCGGTAGGCGTCCGGTACGCGGCCGGCCGGGCCGTCGGCGCGCCGCCCGGCCAGCTCCGTGCCGAGGACGTACGGGTCGAGCGGCCGGTCGTCGCCGCCGTCGAGGTCCACCGGGGTGGCGGGCGCGATGGACCACTTGGGGCGGCCGTCGGGGTGCAGCAGATCGGCGCGCAGTGCGCGGGTGGTCAGCACCCGCTCGTCCGTATGGCGGGAGGCGACGATCCACAGGTGCTCGTCATCGCACTCCACGGCGCTGCCGTCCGACAGCTCCAGCCGCCACACGTCCCGTTCGCCCTGGGGGAAGACGCCGTCGACGAAGGCGCGCTCGCCGCTGGGGACCACCACCTCGGTGCCGACGGTCATCTCCCCCATCGGCCGGAAGCCCTGCGGCGTCAGCACCAGGGCGTCCAGCGGCTGGGCCTTGCCGGAGCCCACTTCGCCCTGGAGGAGGCGGTGCATGGGGTGGCTGGTGGCCAGGTCGTCGAAGATCTCGCGGCTGACGCGCTGCTGGCCGTCGGTGAGGGTGAACGGCAGTTTGGCGTCGAAGGCGTCGAGCAGTCCGTCGGCCTTCAACGCCCTCGGGACGGCGGGGAGTTGGGTTTCGGCCAGGCGCCGGCGGGCCAGCGCGACCTGGAGGACGAATGCCTCGTCCCACTTGAGGCGGGCGCGGGCGTCGGCGATATCGGCCTTGGTGCGCGGCCGGTGGATCGTGTGCAGCGCATCGGGGAGCGGGAGCAGATCGCGGCCTTCGCGCAGCGCGTCGGGCAGCGGGTCGACGGCGTCCTTGGCGCTGGGCAGTACCGCGTCCACGGCCTTGGCGATCTTCCAGGAGGCCATCTGCTGACAGGCCGGGTAGATCGGCATGAGCTGGTTGGCGAAGGCGCTGACCGCGTCGGCCCCGGAGTCGTCGCCGTCCTTGTCCAGGAGCTGGTATTCCGGATGGGCAAGCTGGAGTCTGCGGTTGAAGACGGAGACCTTGCCGGCGAACATCGCGCGGCGGCCGGGCAGCAGTTCCTTGTGGGGTTTGTGGACGCCCTTGCCGAAGAACACCAGCCGCAGCCGGCCGCTGCCGTCGGTGAGGGTGACCTCCAGGCGTTTGCCGCGGCCGCCGTTGAAGGTGTGGACGCGGGCGTCGGCGACCTGGGCGACGACGGTGACGTGTTCGTCCATCGGCAGCTCGGCGAGGCGGGTGAGCTCGCCGCGCTCGGCGTAGCGCCGGGGGTAGTGGTGCAACAGATCGCCGACCGTTTCCAGGCCGAGGTGCTCGGCCAGCACTTTCGCGGTGCTGCCGCCGAGGATCTTCTTCAGGGGTTCGTCGAGCGCTGCCACACCCTTATTGCACACCACGGCTCTGACATCCGGGGCGTGCCGACGCTGTCGCCGGTGGTTTGCCCGCGGTTGGCGGTCCTACTCGACGCCGATGAGCAGCGGCGCCGCATGCTGGCCGCCTTCGTAGACGACGGTGTCGACGGCGAGATAGCGCTCGCGGACGTGCTGTTCCAGCCGTTCGGCCAGGGCTGCGGGAACGCCGTCGCCCAGGACGAGGGTGACCATTTCGCCGCCCGCGGAGAGCATCCGGTCGAGCACCGTCATGGCGGTGGCGGCCAGCTCGGCGCCGATCACCGCGACATCGCCGTCGATCAGGCCGAGGACGTCGCCGGCCTGGCAGACGCCGGCCATCGTCCACGACTGGCGTTCGGCGACGGCCAGCTCGGCGTAGCGGGTGGCGCCGGCGGCCGCGGTCATGGCGACGACGTCCTCGTCGAAGCTGCGGTCGGGTTCGTGGACGGCGAGGGCGGCGATGCCCTGGACCGCGGAGCGGGTGGGGATCAGGGCGACGCGGACGCCTTCGGTGCGGGCCTGTTCGGCGGCGGCCGCGGCGGTGTGCCGCAGGTCGGGGTCGTTGGGCAGCAGCATCACCTCGCGGGCGTGTGCCTGGCGGATGGCCTGGACCAGTTCGCCGCTGGCGGGCGGTTCGCCGGGGCGTACGGAGACGGTGGTGGCGCCCGCCTCGGCGCACAGTCCGGCGAGCCCGGCACCGGGGACGACGGCGACGACGGCCCGGGCGGCCAGCTCGGGTTCCCTGGTGCGGGCGGCGCCGCCGAAGTGGGTGATGGCGATGCGGTAGGGGCGGCCGGCCTCGATGCCGGCCTCGACGGCGGCGCCCGCGTCGTCGGTGTGGACGTGGACGTTCCACAGGCCGTCGCCGCCGACGACGACCAGGGAGTCGCCCAGGGCGTCGAGGCGGGTGCGCAGCCGGGCCACGGCGGCGTCGTCGGCCTCCAGGAGGTAGATCACCTCGAAGGCGGGGCCGTCCTCGTCGGCGTCCGCGCAGCCGTCCACCTCGTGCCGGGTCGCCTCGCGGCCGCCGGCCTCCGGGAGCGGGGCGTCGGCCCGCAGGGCGACGGGTGCCGCCGTCGCCTCGCCGGACAGGGCGTCGGCGAGGGCGCCGAGCAGGGCGACCAGGCCGCAGCCGCCGGCGTCCACGACGCCGGCCCGGCCGAGGACCGCGAGCTGGGCGGGGGTGGCCTTCAGGGCGGTGCGGGCGCCGTCGTGGGCGGCCCGTGCGACGGCGGCGGCGTCCCCGGCGGCGGCTTCGGCGGCGGTGGCGGCGGCGGTGGCGACGGTCAGGACGGTGCCCTCCACGGGGTGGGCGACGGCCTCGTAGGTGGAGGCGGCGGCCCTGCGCAGGGCGCTGCGCAGCGCCTCGGGCCCGCCGTCGGCCCCGCCGCCCGCCGCCAGGACCTCGGTCATCCCGCGCAGCAGCTGGGCGACGATGGTGCCGGAGTTGCCGCGGGCGCCGATGAGGGCGCCGTGGGCCATGGCGCCGATGGCGTCGGCCAGGCAGGGTGCGGTTCCGGTGGAGGCGTGGCCGTCGAAGGCGGCCTCGACGGCGCGGGTGGCGGATTCGAGGGTCAGGTAGAGGTTGGTGCCGGTGTCGCCGTCGGCCACCGGGTAGACGTTGATCGCGTCGATCCGCTCGCGCTGCCGGCCGAGCGCTTCCAGGGCCAGCCCGCACCAGGCGCGTACCGCGGCGGCGTCGAGCGGGTAGGGCACATCGTCCTCCTGGATCGCGGGATGCACCGCACAGTAGCCGCGCTCCACAACCGGGGGCGGGGCGGGTGCCGGGGGCTGCGTGATAGTTTCGTTCTACGGGAGCGGCCGTTGTATGCTGCTCCGGTTGCCCGATGAAAGTCGGGCCATTCCTCTCCTGACGACGCCGGTAAAGGCCATGCACTCGGCCCGTCGGGATTTCACCGTAAGTGCATCTGAAGTCTTTGGAGTGACCCGTGGCTGCCAACTGCGACGTCTGCGGCAAGGGGCCGGGCTTCGGCAAGAGTGTCTCGCACTCGCATCGCCGTACCAACCGTCGTTGGAACCCCAACATCCAGACGGTTCGTGCAGTGATCGGGCGCACGCCGAAGAAGCTGAACGCCTGCACCTCGTGCATCAAGGCCGGCAAGGTCTCGCGCTGACGCGTTCGCCTTAGCGCAGCCCAGCCGGTTGCTTGTGAAGCCGGTCCACCCGTCGGGTGGGCCGGCTTTTGCCGTTCCCGGGGGTGAGTTCAGCCGCGCAGGCGCCAGCCGTGGTCGACCGGGCCGATGCCCGCGCCGAGCCGGAATCCGGCCGCGATGGCGCCGGTGACGTACTCCTTGGCCGCGGCGGCGGCCTGCGGGACGGTGTCGCCCTTGGCGAGCTGTGCGGCGATCGCGCTGGCGAGGGTGCAGCCGGTGCCGTGGGTGTGCCGGTTGTCGTGGCGCGGGGCGCGCAGCCAGTGTTCCTCGCGGCCGTCGGTGAGCAGATCGACGGCCTCCCCGGCGGCGGTGTCCGCCGTCAGGTGGCCGCCCTTGACGAGCGCCCAGCGCGGCCCGTGGTCGAGGACCGCGGCGGCCGCCCGCCGCAGATCGGCCTCTTCGCGGACGTGTACGCCGGTGAGCTGGGCGACCTCGTCCAGGTTGGGGGTGGCGACGGTGGCGGTCGGCAGGAGTTTGGTGCGGACCGCGTCCAGGGCGCTCTCGGCCAGCAGCGGGTCTCCGTGCTTGGAGACGCCGACGGGGTCGATGACGACGGGGACGTCGAGGTCGGCGAGGAGCGCGGCGACGGTTTCGACGAGTGCGGCCGAGGAGAGCATGCCGGTCTTGACGGCCTGGACGCCGATGTCGTCGACGACGCTGCGGAACTGGGCCCGTACGGCCTCGGCGGGCAGTTCCCACGCGCCCTGCACGCCGAGCGAGTTCTGGGCGGTGACGGCGGTGAGCACGCTCATGCCGTGGGTGCCGAGCGCCAGCATCGTCTTGAGGTCGGCCTGGATGCCGGCGCCGCCGCCGGAGTCGGATCCGGCGACGGTGAGCGCGCGGGGAGGTGTGGGCATACCGCCGAATCTACTCGCCCTCCCGTCACCCGACCTCCGCCCCCAGAAGACGCCGCTACGCGCCGCCGCCTCTACTCGTTGTCCCCGAAGTGGTCCCAGCCGGCCTTCGCCCAGGGGGCGCCGTCGACGGTGACCTGCGGCAGCGCGGAGGGGTTGAGGACCTCGCCGATGACCTTCCAGCGGGCGGGCAGCTTCACGTCGGGCGGGAAGGTGGCCACGATCGCGTGGTCCTCGCCGCCGTTGAGCACCCACTGCATGGGGTCCACGCCGACCGCGGTGCCGATGTCGGACATCTGGGAGGGGATGTCGATGGCGGCGGAGCGCAGATCGATACGGACCTTGCTGGCGTCGGCGATGTGCCCGAGGTCGGCGACCAGGCCGTCGCTGACGTCGGTCATGGCGGTGGCGCCCAGTCCGGCGGCGGCGGGGCCCGCGTGGTAGGGCGGCTCCGGCCGGCGGTGTGCCTCGACGAAGGCGCGCGGTGAGCGGAATCCGCGGGTCAGGACGGCGTGCCCGGCGGCGGACCAGCCCAGCCAGCCGGTCACCGCGACCACGTCGCCGGGCTGGGCGCCGCCCCGGGTGACCGGTTCGGCGTTGCGCAGATCACCGAGGGCGGTGATGGCGACGGTGATGGTCTCGCCGCGTACGACATCGCCGCCGACGACCGCGGCGCCGGCCACCTGGCATTCGTCGCGCAGCCCGTCCATCAGCTCGGTGGCCCAGGTGGCGGGGAGTTCCGCGGGGACGACCAGGCCGAGCAGGATCGCGGTGGGCACCGCGCCCATGGCCGCGATATCGGCCAGATTCTGTGCGGCGGCCTTGCGGCCCACGTCGTAGGCGGTCGACCAGTCGCGACGGAAGTGCCGGCCCTCCAGGAGGACGTCGGTGCTGGCCACCACCCTCCGGTCGGGCGCGGTGACCACCGCGGCGTCGTCCCCCGGACCGATGCGTACGGCCGGGGTGGAGGTGAGCCGGGCAGTGAGCTCCCTGATCAGCCCGAATTCCCCCAGCTCGCCCACGGTGCCCTTCATGCTGTTGCCCTTCCCCTGCGTACGGACCGTCCGTACTGGTCTGACGAGTGCGCCGCATGTGCCGCTTTCACCGCGCGGGTCTCCCCGCTCCGCACGGTGACGCGGTACCGTGGCGTCCCTTCTTCCCACATGATCCCGGTAGCCGCCCTGGAGGTCCCGTGGTACAGGCGTACATCCTGATCCAGACCGAGGTCGGCAAGGCCTCCGCGGTGGCGGAGGTGATCGCGCAGATCCCCGGCGTGCTCCAGGCCGAGGACGTGACCGGACCCTATGACGTGATTGTGCGGGCACAGGCCGACACGGTGGACGAGCTCGGCCGCATGGTGGTCGCCAAGGTCCAGCAGGTGGAGGGGATCACGCGGACCCTCACCTGTCCGGTGGTTCATCTGTAGCTCCCCGTATGCTCGGCCGGGTGATGACTGCGCGCCGCCGGTACCTGGCCCTGCCTGTGCTCACCGTGCTGTTCGCGGCGGTGGGCTGTGCTTCGTCGGATGTCGATGTGCCCTCCCCGGTGGGTGAGGCGGCGCACCACTGCCGGGCGCTCCACCGGCAGTTGCCGAAGACCGTGGACGGGATCGAGCGGGGCACCGCCGAGCCCGTCTCCGACTTCACTGCCATATGGGGCGATCCTGCCGTGACGCTGCGCTGCGGGGTGAGCAAGCCCGACGTCCTGACGTACGGGAGTGAACATTACAACCCCACGGCCGACGCGGCGGCGGTCGACGGTGTGCAGTGGCTGTTCGAGAAGCGGGACGACGGTTACCGCTTCACGACCGTGCTGCGCAAGGTCTATGTCGAGGTGACCGTGCCGGGGAAGTACGCCCCCGAGGTCAATGTGCTCACCGACCTCGCGGGCGCCGTCAAGAAGACCATCCCGGCTGGCGTGTAGCCGCGCCCTGCGGACAGACCGGCGTCAGCGCAGCCCGGTGGAGCGGTTCAGCGCCGCCTGGAGCAGCCGGTCGATCAGCTCCGGGTAGCTCACACCGCTCTCCTGCCACATCCGCGGGTACATCGAGATGGGCGTGAAGCCGGGCAGGGTGTTGATCTCGTTGATCACGAACTCGCCGTTGTCCTGGAGGAAGAAGTCGGCGCGTACCAGGCCCTCGCAGGACGCCGCCTCGAAGGCTTCGACGGCCAGTTCCTGGACCTTGGCGGTCTGCTCGGCGGTCAGCGGGGCGGGCACGATGCCGTCCGCCGAGTCGATGTACTTGGCCTCGAAGTCGTAGAAGTCGTGCGCGGTGACCGGCGGGATCTCGGCCGGGACGCTGGCGCGCGGGCCGTCCTCGAACTCCAGCACCCCGCACTCGATCTCGCGGCCGCGCAGCAGCGCCTCGACGATGACCTTGGGGTCGTGGCGGCGGGCCTCCTCGACGGCCTCGTCCAGGCCCGCGAGGTCGTCGACCTTGGTGATGCCGATGGACGAGCCGGCCCGTGCGGGCTTGACGAACAGCGGCCAGCCGTGTTCGCCGGCGAAGTCCACGATCTTCTTGCGGGCGGCCGCAGGATCCTTTTCCCACTCGCGGGGCCGGATGACCTCGTACGGGCCGACGGGCAGCCCGAAGGAGGTGAAGACCCGCTTCATGTAGTCCTTGTCCTGGCCCACGGCGGAGGCGAGGACGCCCGAGCCGACGTAGGGGATGCCGGAGAGCTCCAGCAGGCCCTGGAGGGTGCCGTCCTCGCCGTAGGGGCCGTGCAGGACGGGGAAGACGACGTCGACCTCGCCGAGCGCCTTGGGCACCGAACCGGGCTCGGTGTAGACGACCTCGCGGCTGGTCGGGTCGACCGGCAGCACCACGCCGCCCTCGGCGGACTCGGCGAGCGCGGCCACGCTGGGCAGCTGCCGCCCGGCGATGGCCATCCGCTCGGGATCGTCGGCGGTCAGCGCCCAGCGGCCGTCCGTGGTGATGCCGATGGGCAGCACCTCGTACTTGTCGCGGTCGATGGCGCGCAGCACGGCTCCGGCGGTGAGTACGGAGATGGCGTGCTCGGAGCTGCGGCCGCCGAAGACGACGGCGACGCGGGGCTTGTGGGAGGAGGTCTGGCTGCTCATAACGCGTTGAGAGTACCTGCTGGCAAGCCTGGAGTCAGTGCTGCGGGGCCGGGTCGTACCGGCGCAACCCACAACGGCCCCGCCCCGGCCCGCCCCGCCGCGGGGCATACGTCGGTGCTTGGCACCGCGTCGTCCGCCGGACGGGCCCCGGCTGCTTCAGTGCCGCTCCGGCTTGGCGGTGCGCGCCATCAGGTCCTTGAGGGCGACCATCGGCGGTTTGCCCTCGTGGACGATCTCCACGACGGTCTCGGTCAGCGGCATGTCGACGCCGTGCCGGCGGGCCAGATCCCGTACGGACTCGCACGACTTGACGCCCTCGGCGGTCTGCTTGGTGACCGCGATGGTCTCCTCAAGCGACATGCCGCGGCCGAGGTTGGTGCCGAAGGTGTTGTTGCGCGACAGCGGCGAGGAGCAGGTGGCGACGAGGTCGCCCATGCCGGCCAGGCCCGCGAAGGTGTGTGCGTCGGCGCCCATGGCCAGGCCCAGCCGGGTGGTCTCGGCCAGACCGCGGGTGATCAGGGAGGCTTTGGCGTTGTCGCCCAGGCCCATGCCGGTGGCGATGCCGACGGCCAGCGCGATGACGTTCTTGACGGCGCCGCCCAGTTCGCAGCCGACCACGTCGGTGTTGGTGTACGGGCGGAAGTACGGGGTGTGGCAGGCGGTCTGGAGGCGCCTGGCGACGTTCTCGTCGACACACGCCACGACGGCGGCCGCGGGCTGGCGGGCGGCGATTTCCTTGGCGAGGTTGGGGCCGGTGAGGACCGCGACGCGCTCCGCGGGCACCTTGGCGACCTCCTCGATGACCTCGCTCATGCGCTTGGCGGTGCCCAGTTCGACGCCCTTCATCAGGGAGACCAGGACCGTGTCGTCGGCGAGCAGGGGCGCCCATTCGGTGAGGTTGGCGCGCAGCGTCTGCGAGGGGACGGCAAGGATGGTGAAGTCGGCGCCGCGGGCGGCTTCCGCGGGGTCGGTGGTGGCCCGTACGGCGGCAGGCAGGGTGACCCCGGGCAGGTAGTCGGGGTTGGTGCGGCCGGTGTTGATGGCCTCGACGACGGCGGCGCGGCGGCCCCAGAGGGTCACCTCGCATCCCGCGTCGGCGAGCACCATCGCGAAGGCGGTGCCCCAGGACCCCGTGCCGAAGACGGCGCAGCGCGTCACTTGCTGTCATCCTCCTGTGCCTGCTGGGTGCTTTGGGTCTGGTGGGCGGCGGGGGCCTGCTGCGTGAGGGCCACCGCGTCGCTGCCGGCGGGCTCGATGAGGGCGTTGGCGGCGGCCTTGGCGGCCTCGCGGGCGGCGCGGCGCTCGCGGGCGATGGCCTTGCGGTAGTCGTACGGTTCGGCGGGCGCGGGCTCGTCGCGCAGCAGGGCCAGCTGCTCGGTGATGGCGGCCATGATGGTCTCGGTGACGGCGCGCAGCACCTCGGCGGTGGGCTCCTTGCCGTGGAACGCGCTCAGGTCGACCGGCGGTCCCGCCTGGACCTTGAGTGTTTTGCGGGGGAAGAGCCGGAGCTTCTTCTCCTTGGCGTACGGCGGCATCGCGTCATTGGCGCCCCACTGGGCGACGGGAATGACCGGGGCCTTGGTCAGCAATGCCACGCGGGCGGCGCCGGTCTTGCCCTGCATGGGCCACATGTCGGGGTCGCGGGTGAGGGTGCCCTCGGGGTAGAAGGCGACGCATTCGCCCTTCTCGATGGCGGTGACGGCGGCACGGAAGGCGTTGGCCGCGTCGGTGGTTTCGCGGTAGACGGGGATCTGTCCGGTGCCGCGCATCATCAGGCCGACAAAGCCGCTCTTGAAGAGACCGGACTTGGCGAGGAATCGCGGGACCCGCCCGGTGTTGTACTGATAGTGCGCGTAGGAGAGCGGGTCGAGATACGAGTTGTGGTTCACCGCGGTGATAAATCCACCCTCGGCGGGAATGTGCTCCATTCCTCGCCAGTCCCGCTTGAACAGAACCACGAGCGGCGGTTTGCAGATGACCGCGGCCAAGCGGTACCAGAAGCCGATTCTGCGGCGGGACACTTGGACACCCTCCTTGTGGGACCTGTGAAGCTGCGCCGGGCCGGCAGCCGCACAAGTGTCGCTCCAGGTACCCGCTATGTCGAGAACACCGTAACCCCGCCGCCGGCGGGCGTCGGCGGGTGCGGGGGAGAATGAGGGCGATGACAGGAGACGGAGCGGTTACGGGCTGGAGCCTGGTGGTGCCGCTGAAACCGCTGGTGCGGGCCAAGAGCAGGCTCTCGCAGGCGGCCGGGGAGGACGTACGGCCCCGATTGGCCCTGGCGTTCGCCCTGGACACCGTGGCCGCGGCGCTGGCCTGCACCGATGTGCGCGATGTGGCGGTTGTCACGGACGATCATGTGGCCGGGGAGCGCCTGGCGGCCCTGGGGGCACGGATCGTGCCCGACACACCGGGAGGCGGTCTCAACGCCGCGCTGGCGCACGGCGCCCGGGCGGTACGGGCGCGTCGGCCCGGTGCCGCGGTGGCGGCCCTGAACGCGGATCTTCCGGCGTTGCGTCCGGCCGAGCTGGAACTGGTGCTCCATTCCGCCGCGCTATTTCCCCGTGCATTTCTCGCGGATGCGGCGGATATCGGGACAACACTTCTCACTGCGCGGTGCGGAGTGGAATTGGCACCGGCATTCGGCGGTGCTTCGCGGCTGCGTCACCTGGCGTCCGGGGCGCGGGAGATCACCGCGCTCGGGGTGCCGTCGGTGCGGCGGGACGTGGACACCGGTGAGGATCTGCGGGCGGCGCTGGCGCTGGGCGTGGGCCCGCATACGGCCGTGCAGGTGCGGGGGGCGGTGATCGGCGCTCAGGCGGCCGCAGGCGGGCCTGAGGGGCCGGTGGGGCCCCGGGGGCCCGTGGAGCCTCAGGGGCCGCTGTCGCCCGGAGTCAGAGCGTCTGGAGGGTGATGAGCACGATCCTGCGGCCTTCGGCGCCGCCCTCTGCGACGCCGTCGCCCGCGCCGGGCTCACCTTCGAACTCGATGCGGACGCGCTGACCGGGCCGCAGCAGCCGCAGCCCGCCGGCGTCGAAGGCCGCCGCGTCGAAGGGCAGCGGGGTGCCGTCGTCGAGCAGCACGCTGCCGGAGCGGGTGGCGTCGTCGTAGGTGTATGCGGTGGCCTGCATGACGGAAAGCCTAGTTCAGGGCGGTGTGCGCGCATGCACCGCGGGCCGGGCTCCCCGGAGGGAGACCGGCCCGGCGCCCGGCGTCTTGGCCGTTTACCGCTTGCGGGCGGTGGTCTTCTTGGCGGTGGTCTTGCGCGCCGTGGTCTTCTTCGCCGGCGCCTTCTTCGCCGTCGCCTTCTTGGCGGGGGCGGTCTTCTTGGCGGTGGCCTTCTTCGCCGTCGCCTTCTTCGCGGCCGTGGTCTTCTTCGCCGCGGCCTTCGCGGGGGCCTTCTTCGCCGTTGTCTTCTTGGCGGTGACCTTCTTCGCGGCCGTGGTCTTCTTCGCCGCGGCCTTCTTCGCCGTTGTCTTCTTGGCGGCGGCCTTCTTGGCGGTGGCCTTCTTCGCGGCCGCCTTCTTGATGGCGGTGCCGCCGGTGAGGCTGCCCTTGGGGGCCTTCTTGACGGAGACCTCGCCGCCCTTGGGGAGCTTCTTCGAGCCGCTTACGAGGTCCTTGAAGCCCTGGCCGGCGCGGAATCGCGGCACCGAGGTCTTCTTGACCCGTACGCGCTCCCCCGTCTGCGGGTTACGGGCATAGCGGGCCGGCCGGTCGACCTTCTCGAACGAGCCGAATCCGGTGACCGAAACGCGGTCGCCGCTGACAACTGCACGGACGATTGCGTCCAGTACCGCGTCCACCGCGTCCGCGGCGTTCTGGCGGCCGCCGAGCTTGTCGGCAATGGCTTCTACGAGCTGCGCCTTGTTCACGTCTTCCCCTTCGGAGACATTGCTGGAACGAAAGTTTCCAAGCTTTTTCGCACGTTAGGCAGATACATACCGCAAATCAAACACGAAACGGGCTAATCACCCTTGTGCCGCAACAAACTCGACCTTCACGGACTTCCGTCGCGGTGCACGTCTTCGGGATAACGACCTTCATCGAGGTCTTGCATGAACCACTCCAGACGCCTTGCCGCGTCCGCAAGATCGTGTTTTGCCGCGGCCGTGATGACGAGCAGCTTCCGGGTCAGCGCCATCCGTACGCCCTCCGGGACTTGCAGTGTCCGCACCCTTGCGTGTGCGTCCTTGAGTCGGTCGGCGACGAAGCCGTAGAGCTCGAGTTGGCCGTCGCGTTCCATGCGCTAATTGTGCCATCTGCGGCGAGTTGTCGCTTCACGGGGCCTCAACAGCCGCCTGGACAAGCCGATGCGCCCCCTGCCAACTGCACAGGGGGCGCATCGTACGCAATAACTCTTTGAGCCAAAAGCCGAGGTCAGACCTCGAGGGTTCGCGGCTTGAAGGACGGGCGATTCGCCTCGTACGTCACGATGGACGACTCCTCCCGGAGAGTGAGGCTGATGTCGTCCAGCCCCTCCAGCAGCCGCCAACGCGCGTTCTCGTCCAGCTCGAAGTCCGCGGTGATGCCCTCGGCGCGCACCTGGCGGGCGACCAGGTCGACGGTGACCTCGGCGGTGGGGTCGGCCTCCGCCAGCTTTTGCAGCGCCTCGACGGTCTCCTGCGGCAGGACCACCGTCAGCAGGCCGTTCTTGAGGGAGTTGCCGCGGAAGATGTCTGCGAAGCGCGAGGAGATGACGGCCTTGAAGCCGTAGTTCTGGAGCGCCCAGACGGCGTGCTCGCGCGAGGAGCCGGTGCCGAAGTCGGGGCCCGCCACCAGGACGGTGGCGCCGTTGTACGCCTCCTGGTTGAGGACGAACGCCGGGTCCTTGCGCCAGGCCTCGAACAGCCCGTCCTCGAAGCCGTCGCGGGTGACCTTCTTCAGCCAGTGGGCCGGGATGATCTGGTCGGTGTCGACGTTGCTGCGGCGCAGCGGGACGGCCCGGCCGGTGTGGGTGGTGAAAGCTTCCATGGTTCAGACTCCCGCGGGCGTGGCGACGGCGACGTCAGAGAGATCGGCCGGTGAGGCCAGATGGCCGAGAACCGCCGTTGCAGCGGCCACCTGCGGCGAGACCAGGTGGGTGCGGCCGCCCTTGCCCTGGCGGCCCTCGAAGTTGCGGTTGGAGGTGGACGCGGAGCGCTCACCGGGCGCCAGCTGGTCGGGGTTCATACCCAGGCACATCGAGCAACCCGCGTGCCGCCATTCGGCCCCCGCCGCGGTGAAAACCTTGTCCAGGCCCTCGGCGACGGCCTCCAGCGAGACCCGGACCGAACCGGGCACGATCAGCATCCGTACGCCGTCGGCGACCTGGCGGCCCTCCAGGACGGCCGCCGCGGAGCGCAGGTCCTCGATGCGGCCGTTGGTGCACGAACCTACGAAGACGGTGTCCACGGTGATCTCGCGCAGCGGCTGACCGGCGCTCAACCCCATGTATTCCAGGGCCTTTTCGGCGGCCATCCGCTCCGAGGCGTCCTCGTACGAAGCCGGGTCGGGGACGCTGGCCGAAAGCGGCGCACCCTGGCCGGGGTTGGTGCCCCAGGTGACGAACGGCGACAGCGCGGAGGCGTCGATGTGCACCTCGGCGTCGAATACCGCGTCGTCGTCGGTGCGCAGCGTCTTCCAGTACGCGACCGCGGCGTCCCAGTCCTCGCCCCGGGGGGCGTGGTCGCGGCCCTGGAGGTAGTCGAAGGTGGTCCGGTCGGGGGCGATCATGCCCGCCCGCGCACCGGCCTCGATCGACATGTTGCAGATGGTCATCCGGGCTTCCATCGACAGTTTCTCGATGGCCGGGCCGCGGTATTCCAGGACGTAGCCCTGGCCGCCGCCGGTGCCGATCCTGGCGATGATCGCCAGGATGAGGTCCTTGGCGGTCACGCCCTCGGGCAGTTCGCCGTCGACGGTGATCGCCATGGTCTTGAACGGGGCCATCGGCAGCGTCTGGGTGGCCAGGACGTGCTCGACCTGGCTGGTGCCGATACCGAAGGCCAGGGCGCCGAAGGCTCCGTGGGTGGAGGTGTGGCTGTCACCGCAGACCACGGTGGTGCCGGGCTGGGTCAGTCCCAACTGCGGTCCCACCACGTGGACAACGCCCTGCTCGACATCGCCCAGCGGGTGCAGCCGGACGCCGAACTCGGCGCAGTTCTTGCGCAGCGTCTCCAGCTGGGTGCGCGAGACCGGGTCGGCGATCGGCTTGTCGATGTCGAGGGTGGGGGTGTTGTGGTCCTCGGTGGCGATGGTCAGGTCCGTGCGGCGCACCTGGCGGCCGGCCTTGCGGAGGCCGTCGAACGCCTGCGGGCTGGTGACCTCGTGCAGCAGGTGCAGATCGATGAAGAGGAGGTCGGGCTCGCCTTCCGCGCGCCGGACGACATGGTCGTCCCAGACCTTCTCCGCGAGTGTCCGTCCCATCGCTTTCCCTCCGGCCGGCCGCTTTGCCGGCCTTGCTCGTCCATGCGCGATGCCCGCGGAAATCCCCTTGGCGGGCCTGACGCCGGGCCCTGGTCGAGGGCCACATCTACAGACTGACGACTTCCCTGGAAAATTGAACTTGCGTTTCACAGTGTGAGACGCAAGTATCGTTGCATGGACAACTCTAGCGGCGTCGGCGTTCTCGACAAGGCGGCTCTCGTACTGAGCGCTCTGGAGTCCGGTCCGGCCACCCTCGCCGGGCTGGTCGCGGCGACAGGGCTTGCACGACCCACGGCCCACCGGCTGGCCGTGGCACTGGAACACCACCGGATGGTGGCGAGGGACATGCAGGGCCGGTTCATCCTGGGCCCGCGGCTGTCGGAGCTGGCCGCGGCGGCCGGCGAGGACCGTCTGCTGGCCACCGCCGGCCCGGTGCTCACCCACCTGCGCGATGTGACGGGCGAGAGCGCCCAGCTCTACCGTCGGCAGGGCGATATGCGTATCTGCGTGGCGGCGGCGGAACGGCTGTCCGGACTGCGGGACACCGTCCCGGTCGGCTCCACGCTGACCATGAAGGCCGGCTCCTCGGCCCAGATCCTGATGGCCTGGGAGGAGCCCGAGCGGCTGCACCGCGGCCTCCAGGGCGCCCGCTTCACGGCCACTGCGCTCTCGGGCGTGCGGCGCCGCGGCTGGGCCCAGTCGATCGGCGAGCGCGAGCCCGGCGTGGCCTCCGTCTCCGCGCCGGTACGCGGCCCCTCCAACCGCGTGGTCGCCGCCGTCTCGGTCTCCGGACCCATCGAGCGCCTGACCCGCCACCCGGGCCGGATGCACGCCCAGGCGGTCATCGACGCCGCCGCCCGCCTCTCCGAGGGCCTGCGGCGTGGCTGACGCGGCACGCCACATCGGGGTGGGCCGGGGCAGGAGCCGTTGTCGGTCGCTGTGGCGGCCCCGTACGGCATGATCCGTACGGGGCCCCCTCCGGCGCTCAGGCCCCCAGCCGGTCGGCGGCCCGCTCCCCGCGGCGCCCGACCGGCACCACGCCCCGGACCGCCCCCAGCCCGTGGGGCGGCATATTGGCGTAGATGCTCTCGTACGAGCCCGCCGGGACGGCATAGGTCTCGTGCCAGAAGCCGACCTTGGCCCGGCCCGCCCGCGCCCGCCGGTTGTACGCCGTCCAGGCCGGCCGGTGCTCGCCGCCCCGGTCGACGGCGTAGGCCAGCAGCTTGTCCTTCGATTCCCAGTACTGGAGCACCGCGAAGTTCCGCAGCCCCGGCAGGAACCGGTACCCGAGCATCCCCCGCTTCCGGTCCCGCGCCTGCTCCTTGATCATCCGCGGCATCGCCAGCACCACGGGCAGCCAACTGCGCACCGCCCACCAGCTGTTGATCCGCATACCGACGAGGAAGACCACCGCCTCCCCGTCGCCGTCCGCCGTCATCCGCCCCTCAATCGGCTTGCCACTCATGACAGCCCCCTTCGTCATGCCGCTTCGTCGTGGCGCGAGACCACCGGGCACTCCTCGGCGCGCCCGGTGGCTATTGGATACCGTCGCTATCCACTCTTAGATAGTGACACTCTCCAAGCCTGGCACGCAAGGGAACGGCCGGGAAACATCCAGCAGAGCGTCGGGGGCGTACGCACACGGCCCGGGTCGGCGCGGCCTGGCGCCGCCATCTCGAAGTCGCGACTGCCACCCGCCCCTTCGGCGTGCCCGTCGGCGCCATCGCCGCGCCGCACCGCCCCGACCGCGCCCCAACAAGCGCTTCGGCGGCGGCAGTTGAACGCGAGAAGGCCCCCCGCATGATGCGGGGGGCCTTCTTCTCTGTACCCCCGACCGGATTCGAACCGGCGCTACCGCCTTGAGAGGGCGGCGTGCTAGGCCGCTACACAACGGGGGCAAGTCTTGCTGCAGTTGAGATTCTCGTCTGCAGTTGAGCCTGTCGCGAAGGACATGCTGCGCTGGGCTACCAGGACTCGAACCTAGACTAAATGAACCAGAATCACTCGTGCTGCCAATTACACCATAGCCCATGGTGGTTTAGACCAGTACCCCCGACCGGATTCGAACCGGCGCTACCGCCTTGAGAGGGCGGCGTGCTAGGCCGCTACACAACGGGGGCCCTAGCGATCCTCAACATCGTCGCATCCGGGAGCGACCCGGAGGAGACGGAGTGAAAGGATCTGTACCCCCGACCGGATTCGAACCGGCGCTACCGCCTTGAGAGGGCGGCGTGCTAGGCCGCTACACAACGGGGGCCCTAGCGATCCTCAACATCGTCGCATCCGGGAGCGACCCGGAGGAGACGGAGTGAAAGGATCTGTACCCCCGACCGGATTCGAACCGGCGCTACCGCCTTGAGAGGGCGGCGTGCTAGGCCGCTACACAACGGGGGCTTTGCAGATGAGCTCTGCGAGCTGGCCTACCAGGACTCGAACCTAGACTAACTGAACCAGAATCAGTCGTGCTGCCAATTACACCATAGGCCATCAAAATGCAACCCCCGGTGATGGGGGCCGTATTTGACTCGCGCTTCCCGGCCGGACCTTTCGGCCCTCTCGGGCGGCGCAGGAAGAACATTACCTGATCGCGGACGGCGCACCAAAACCGATAACTCCGCGCAACAGCTCGGGCAGCTCGCCGAGGCCCGCGATCCGTCGCACTCCGGGCGGCGGCTCCTCCCCGTTGCCGCTGCGGTCCAGCCAGACGGCGGCCAGGCCGGCGTCCCGGGCACCCAGCGCGTCGATGTCGAGCCGGTCGCCGACGTAGACCACTTCTTCGGGCGGCAGGCCGAGCGTGTCACAGGCGGCCGCGAACGCCTCCGGCTCGGGTTTGGCGTGCCCCAGCTCATCGGAGCACAGCACCGCCTCGAAGTACCCGCGGATTCCCAGGGCGCGCAGCTTTCGCTCCTGACTGGCGGTCCCGGAGTTGGACAGCACCGCCTGCCGCACCAGCGGCGCCAGCGCCTCCAAGGCGGGCGCGGAGTCCGGGAAGAGCACCCAGGACGCTTCGTAGTGCGCCACGTACCGCCCGAACCAGGCGTCCGCCTCGTCGTCGGAGAGCCCGATACCGAGAAACGTCCGGGCGCGCTCCCGGCGGTGCTCCAGGAATTCCAGCTCACCGGCGAGGAACCGGGCGAACGCACGCTCCATGGCCGCCTGCCACCGCGCCAGCGCGGCCTCCTCGCCGCCGTAGGCAGCCGTCAGCCCTTCCGCTTCGAGGTGCCGCAGGACGCCGGCGCGGTCCGATCCCGTGTAGTCGAAGAGGGTGTCGTCGAGGTCCCAGAGGACGGCGCGGAGGGGCATGGGGCCAATCTAACGAGGCGGCCCCGTGCGGGGTGGGCGATGGGGTGTACGGGTCGACGGGCACGGCCGTGGCGGTCTGTCCCGGACACGCCTCGGGCCCGGAAGCCACCGCGGCTTCCGGGCCCGAGGCACGCGTACGGGATCAGCCGGCCAGCTTGGCCAGTGCCGCGTCGATGCGGGCGATGGTGCGGTCCTTGCCGAGGATTTCCAGGGACTCGAAGAGGGGGAGGCCGACGGTGCGGCCGGTGACGGCTACGCGGACGGGGGCCTGGGCCTTGCCGAGCTTGAGGCCGTGTTCCTCACCGGCGGCCAGGACGGCGGCCTTGAGGGGCTCGGGGCCGCCGGTCCAGTCGGCGGCGAGGAGGTTGGCGCGGGCGGTGGTCAGGAGGGCGGCCGGGTCGCCCTTCATGGCCTTGGTCCAGGAGGGCTCGTCCTCGACGGGCTCCTGGAGGAACAGGAAGTCGACGTTGGCGGTGATGTCGGAGAGGACGGTGAGACGGGTCTGGGCGTGCGGGGCGATCGCCTCCCAGGCGGCCTGGTCGAAGTCCCCGGGCTCCCAGTTGGCGAACGGGGCCGCCAGCCAGGGCTCGCACGCGGTGATGAAGTCCTTGACGTCCAGCCGCCGGATGTGCTCGGCGTTGATCGCCTCGGCCTTCTTCAGGTCGAAGCGGGCCGGGTTGGCGTTGACGTCGGCGATGTCGAACTTCTCGATCAGCTCGGGGATGGTGAAGATGTCCTCGTCCGGGGAGAAGGACCAGCCGAGCAGGGAGAGGTAGTTGAGCAGGCCCTCGGGGAGGAAGCCGCGCTCGCGGTAGAGGTTGAGGCTGGCCTGCGGGTCGCGCTTGGAGAGCTTCTTGTTGCCCTCGCCCATGACGTAGGGCAGGTGGCCGAAGGCCGGGATCGCAGAGGCGATGCCGAGGTCGATCAGGGCCTTGTAGAGCGCGATCTGGCGGGGGGTGGAGGAGAGCAGGTCCTCGCCGCGCAGGACGTGGGTGATCCCCATCAGGGCGTCGTCGACGGGGTTGACCAGGGTGTACAGCGGGGCGCCGTTGGCGCGGACGATGCCGTAGTCCGGGACGTTGTCGGGGGTGAAGGTCAGCTCGCCGCGGACGAGGTCGGTGAAGGTGATCGGCTCATCCGGCATGCGGAAGCGGACGATCGAGGCGCGGCCCTCGGCCTCGTAGGCGGCCTTCTGCTCGCCGGTCAGCTCGCGGCAGGTGCCGTCGTAGCCGGAGGGCCGGCCGGCCTTGCGGGCGGCCTCGCGGCGCTCGTCGAGCTCTTCGGTGGTGCAGTAGCAGGGGTACGCGTACCCGCCGGCCAGCAGCTTGGCGGCGATGTCCTGGTAGCGGTCCATCCGCTGGGACTGGCGGTAGGGGGCGTGCGGACCGCCGACCTCGGGGCCCTCGTCCCAGTCGAAGCCGAGCCAGTGGAAGGAGTCCAGCAGCTGCTGGTAGGACTCCTCGGAGTCACGGGCCGCGTCGGTGTCCTCGATCCGGAAGACCAGGCTGCCGCCGGTGTGCCGGGCGTAGGCCCAGTTGAACAGGGCGGTGCGGACCAGGCCCACATGGGGGTTGCCGGTCGGGGAGGGACAGAAACGGACGCGGACGGGGGTCGCGTTAGCCACGCTTGATCACCTTGTTGGTGAGAGTGCCGATGCCTGAGATGGTGACGGCGACCTCGTCGCCGACGTTGAGGGGGCCGACCCCGGCCGGGGTGCCCGTGAGGACGACGTCGCCGGGCAGCAGCGTCATGGCCTCGGTGATGTGCACGATCAGGTCCTCGATGGGCCGGACCATCTGGCTGGTGCGGCCGAGCTGGCGCTGCTCGCCGTTGACGGTGCACTGGATGGTCAGATCGCCGGGGTCGAGTTCGGTCTCGATCCAGGGGCCGAGGGGGCAGGAGCCGTCGAAGCCCTTGGCCCGGGCCCACTGCTTCTCGCGCTGCTGGACGTCCCGCGCGGTGATGTCGTTGGCGCAGGTGTAGCCGAGGATGACGTCCTTGACCCGTTCGCGGGGCACCTCGCGGCACATCCGGCCGATGACGACGGCGAGCTCCGCCTCGTGGTGCACCTCCTGGGAGAAGGAGGGGTAGGCGATGGGGTCGCCGGGGCCGATCACGGAGGTGGACGGCTTGAAGAACGTCACCGGGGCCTCGGGGACCTCGTTGCCCAGCTCGGCGGCGTGTTCGGCGTAGTTGCGGCCGATCGCGACGACCTTGTTGGGCAGGGTCGGCGGCAGGAGCCGGATCTTGTCCAGGGGAACCTTCTGGCCCGAGCGCTCGAAAGCGGCGAAGGGGTGTCCCTTGATGACGTCGAGTTCGTCGCCCTCGACCACGCCGAAGCCGACGGTGCCGTCGATGGAGAATCTGGCGATGCGCACGGGTTGCCGCTGCCCCTCAATTGATCACTGGCCGGAGTTGACACTCCAGGCTATCGCGGGGCGGCGGCGGGCCCGCGAGCGTATTAGACGGGTACGTCCTCGGTGTCCTGCGGAGCGTGCGCCGCCGGGGCGTCCATGAGGATCGTGCGGCGGGGGTTGGCCGTCTGCGTGGGCAGGTCGACGGTGTGCTCCGGGGCGTCGGCGGGGGCAAGTTCCTCGGCGTCCTCGAGGTGCGCCAGGGTGGTGCGCCGCGGGTTGGCTATGTTGCGGAACATCATCGTCGACTGTGCTGCCTTCACTGCTTCACGCCTCGCGTCGGTGATCGTCGGTGTTGTGATCATTGTGTGGAGGACAAGGAAAAGGGGTTGCCCCCGCCCGCCTTGCCGTTGCTGCCTTGAAGGTGCCCCGGACGCGCTTGTCGCCTGGGGCACCCGTGTAAAGCGTCAGGCTATGCGCGCCATTCCCTGCGAAGTGGTGGAGAAGTCAACGATCTTCCTGTGAGTTTGCTCACGAGGTGTGGGACAAATGCCGCAATTCTCATGATCACTATCTCGGGGCGAATCGGACATTGGCGGATTGAAGCGCATGTTCCGCTCCCGATCACCGCACCTGGGACAGGGTGCCGGGCCGGGTGATTCGCTGGCAAAAGTCCGTTATTGCGGACGGAATTCTCCACGTGCCGTCACGCGTGCCGTACGGTGTGTCACCCATTCCGCAGCCACCGGCTCCGCTCTTGTTGGAGATCCGGCACTGTGCTGGAATTCCACGGACCGCCGCACGTTTCAGCCGGCGCGCTAGGGCGCAACGTAGCGCCGCGCGGTGGTGCCGCTCTCTCGGCCAGAGGGGGCAGCCCGCCGGTCACTCACGACCGCCATGGGGGACTTGCGGGCCCCTACGACTCGACACCGTCCCACCGTTGACGCGGAGGGACGCCTGGTCCAGAGGTTGCGACGCTAGTGCAGGGACGTTTCAAGAGGGATGGCATGGGGTCTCCCCAGACCCGTCAGGGGCAAGGGGAAGCTGCGGCGGAGCCGGAGCTGCGCGACGGGACCGACCGCGCCTCGTCGCCCCAGCCTGCCCAGAGCAACGGTGCGTTGTCCGACCGCAGCGGCCGGACGGCCGGTGACGGCGACGGCGGCAAGCAGGCTGCGTCGAAGAAGAAGGGCCCGACGGGTCCCGGCAGCCGAATATCGCTGCGCAACTGGCGCATCAGTACCCGTCTGGTCTCCCTGCTGGCGCTTCCGGTGGTCGCCGCGACCACGCTGGGCGCGATGCGCATCGACACGTCGATGGAGAACATCGACCAGCTCGACAAGATGCAGCTGCTCACGGAGATGACGCGGCAGGCCACCGAGCTCGCCGACGCCCTCCAGGTGGAGCGCGACAAGTCGGCCGGTCCGCTGGCCGGCAGCGGCAACGTCAAGGACGACGCCAACGTCGTCGCGCCGCGCGAGGCCACCGACCGCGCCAAGCTGTCCTTCAGCCAGGCCACCGGTGACATCAAGGCCGACGACGCCACGATGACCGGTGTGCGGGCGACCGTTCTGGAGATCGGGCGCCAGCTGACCGACCTCAACGAGATCCGCGCCAACGCGTACAAGGACGACAACAACGCGGCGCGTACGGTCTCGCGGTACAACCAGCTGATCGATTCCCTGCTGTCGCTCTCCCAGGACATGGCGCAGGCGACCAGCAACCCGGAGATGATCCGTTCCACCCGTGCCCTGGCGGCCTTCTCGTCCGCCAAGGAATTCGCCTCGATGCAGCGCGCCCTGATCAGTGCGGGCCTCGCGCACCCGGGCGGCGCCCAGCTCTCGGCCAACGACCGGCTGGCCGGCCACACCGCCGAGCTGGACGAGAGCGCGGCACGCGACCGCTTCACGCAGATCTACCCCAACAACGCCGAGGCCCTCACCCGCGGTCTGGACGGCAACAACGACCAGATCAAGGCCGCGGGCAACTTCGCGCACCGCGCCTTCGCCAGCGGCGACGGCATCCGCAGCCAGGAGTTCAAGTACCTCGACTGGTACGACACCGACTCGGTCAAGATCGCCGAAATGTCGCGGATCGAGACCACGCTGCTGTCGGAGATGGACCAGAAGGCCCGCGAGCTGCGGGACGAGGCCACCCAGGAAGCGATCCTCAGCGGTGCGCTGATCCTGCTGGTCCTCGGTGTCTCGCTGATCGGCGCGTTCGTCGTGGCCCGGTCCATGGTCCGCTCGCTGCACCGCCTCCAGGACACCGCGCAGCGGGTCGCCCAGGACCGGCTGCCCGAGCTGGTCAAGCAGCTGTCCGAGGCCGACCCGCAGGACGTGGACACCTCCGTCGAGTCGGTCGGTGTGCACAGCCGGGACGAGATCGGCCAGGTGGCCGCGGCGTTCGACGACGTCCACCGCGAGGCGGTCCGCCTCGCCTCCGAGCAGGCGCTGCTGCGGGGCAACGTCAACGCGATGTTCACCAACCTCTCGCGCCGCTCGCAGGGTCTGATTCAGCGTCAGCTCTCGCTGATCTCCGAACTGGAGTCCCGCGAGGCCGACCCCGACCAGCTCTCCTCGCTCTTCAAGCTCGACCACCTCGCCACCCGTATGCGCCGTAACGGCGAAAACCTCCTGGTCCTCGCCGGTGAGGAGCCGGGGCGCCGGTGGACGCGGCCGGTGCCGCTGGTCGACGTCCTGCGCGCCGCCGCGTCCGAGGTGGAGCAGTACGAGCGGATCGAGCTCAACGCCGTCCCGCAGACCGAGGTCGCCGGCCGGGTCGTCAACGACCTCGTCCACCTGCTCGCCGAGCTGCTGGAGAACGCCACCTCGTTCTCCTCGCCGCAGACCAAGGTGAAGGTCACCGGCCATGCGCTGCCCGACGGCCGGGTGCTGGTCGAGATCCACGACACCGGTATCGGCCTGTCGCCCGAGGACCTCTCGGCGATCAACGAGCGGCTGGCCAGCCCGCCGACCGTGGACGTCTCGGTGTCCCGGCGGATGGGTCTGTTCGTGGTCGGCCGCCTGTCGCTGCGCCACGGCATCCGTATCCAGCTGCGGCCCTCCGACTCCGGCGGCACCACGGCCCTGGTCATGCTCCCCGTCGATGTGGCGCAGGGCGGCAAGAAGCCGGCGCCGAGCAACGCCAAGAGCGGCGGCGGCGAGGGCGGCGGCGCGCCCGCCAGCAGGCTCGCCGGGCTCCAGCCGCGCGGCCAGGTCGGTGCGGGCCCCGCTGCCGGGCGCCCCGCGCTGCCCGGTCGCGGCGGGGCCGGCGGCGGCGGTGCGGCGGGCGCCTTCGGCGGCGCGGCCGCGGCCCGCCGTACGGGTCCCGGTGCGCCCGCGCCGGGCGAGACCGGCCGTCCCGGTGGCGCGCGGCCCTCGCTGCCCACCCGTGGCGCGGACGAGAGCCAGATGCCGACCGTGGCGCCGCCGACCGGTGCGCCGCGGCGCGAGGAGCGGCCGCAGCTGCCGCCGCGCGGCCCGGCGGCCGAACTGCCCGGTGGCTCCGGCGGTCAGGGCGGTCAGGGCGGCCCGCAGAGCGGCGGTACGAGCTGGGGCGCGCGCCGTGAGCGCGGCGCCGACGACGACTGGCCGCTGGCTCCCCGCGAGGCCCAGGACCGGCCGCGCGGCCACGAGGAGCCGGAGACCACCGGCAGCTTCGAGCGGCCCGCGCCCACCGCCGGACCCGGTGACACCGCGGCCTTCCCCCGCCCGGACTTCAACGGTCCGCCGCCCGGCGCGGACGGCGGTCAAAGCGGCCGCGGCCCGGCCGACACCACGGCGTTCACCCGGCCCGAACCGCGCGACACCGGCGGCTTCGCGCTGCCGGGCGGCGAGCGGGAGCCGGCGGGTGCCGGTGCGGCCGGCGGTCCCGGCGAGCGCGGTACGGACCCGTTCGAGGCGGCGCAGTACGAGACCACGGGCCAGTACGAGACGACGGGCCAGTACGAGACCGGGCAGTTCGAGACGACCGGCCAGTACGAGACCGGGCAGTTCGAGACGACCGGCCAGTTCCCGCGGCCCGACGGCCGTGCCGAGACCGGTGCGGGCCGTCGCGAGCCGGCCCGTACGGATGCCGACGCGGATCCGTACCGGACCGGCCGGCACCCGGTGCAGCAGCCGCAGGACCGCGATGCGCTCGGCGAGGGCGACGCGGGTCCCGGTGACGGCCGTACGCCGATCTTCGACACGATCGAGTCGAACTGGTTCAGCCACCCGGCGTCCGCCGCGGCCGGAGTGCCGCCGCGGTCCGGCGGTGCGGCCGAACCGCAGAACGCGCCGGCGCCGCGCCGTGAGGCCGCGCCGGAGGAGACCGGTCAGTGGCGCAGCACGCCCAACGACGACACCTGGCGCCAGGCGGAGCAGATCCGCCAGCCGGCCGCCGGCGGGCTGACCACCTCCGGACTGCCGCGCCGGGTCCCGCGCGCCAATCTCGTCGCGGGCACCGCCCAGCAGCAGTCCGCCCCGCAGACCGGTCCGCAGGTTTCGCGTGCGCCCAGTGACGTGCGCGGGCGGCTGACCAATCTCCGCCGGGGTATCCAGCAGGGCCGGCAGGCCGGAGGGACCTCCTCCACCGGCAACCACGGCATTGTTGACCCCACTCACCAGCAGGAGCGTTAGTTGAGTCCGATGAGCCAGGCGGCGCAGAACCTGAACTGGTTGATCACCAACTTCGTGGACAACACCCCCGGGGTGTCCCACACGGTGGTGGTCTCCGCGGACGGGCTGCTCCTCGCCATGTCCGAGGGCTTCCCTCGCGACCGTGCCGACCAGCTGGCGGCGGTGGCCTCCGGCCTGACCTCGCTGACCTCCGGGGCGTCCCGGATCTTCGAGGGCGGCACGGTCAACCAGACCGTGGTGGAGATGGAGCGCGGCTTCCTCTTCATCATGTCCGTCTCGGACGGCTCGTGCCTGGCCGTACTGGCGCACCCCGAGTGCGACATCGGCTTGGTCGGCTACGAGATGGCCCTGCTGGTCGACCGCGCCGGAACGGTGCTCACCCCCGATCTGCGTGCCGAGTTGCAAGGCAGCCTGCTGAACTAGTACTCGCCGCACCCGGGCGTCCGCAGCGTCCGGGAGTGCGCGACCCATCCGCCAGTGCCGCACCCCCCACCGGCCAGACCCGACGACATGTCAGTTGTTGTCCGCCTCGGAGGACCCATGACCCCGCCACCCGCCTCTTCCGGCCCGTACGGCGCTTACAGCCAAGCACCGTACGGGAGCGAAGGTGACCAGCCGCTGGTGCGCCCTTACGCGATGACCGGAGGCCGGACCCGGCCGCGTTACCAGCTCGCCATAGAGGCGCTGGTGAGCACCACCGCCGACCCCGCCCAGCTGCCCGGTCTGCTGCCCGAGCACCAGCGCATCTGCACGCTGTGCCGCGAGGTGAAGTCGGTGGCGGAGGTTTCGGCGCTGCTGCACATCCCGCTGGGTGTGGCGCGGATCCTGGTGGCGGACCTGGCGGAAGCGGGGATGGTGGCGATCCATCAGCCCGGCGGCAGTGGTGAAGCGGGTGGCACGCCGGACGTGACCCTGCTGGAGAGGGTGCTCAGTGGACTTCGCAAGCTCTGAGCAGGGCTTCGCGCAGAGCGGCGCCCGCGCCACGACCTCGGCGAAGATCGTGGTGGCGGGCGGCTTCGGCGTGGGCAAGACCACGTTCGTCGGGGCCGTCTCGGAGATCAATCCGCTGCGTACGGAGGCCGTGATGACCTCCGCGTCGGCGGGCATCGACGATCTGTCCCACGTCCAGGACAAGACCACGACGACCGTGGCGATGGACTTCGGCCGGATCACGCTGGACCAGGACCTGATCCTGTACCTGTTCGGTACGCCCGGTCAGGACCGTTTCTGGTTCATGTGGGACGACCTGGTACGCGGCGCGATCGGCGCCGTCGTCCTGGTGGACACCCGCCGCCTGGCCGACTGCTTCCCCGCGGTCGACTACTTCGAGAACTCCGGCCTGCCGTTCGTCGTCGCCCTCAACGGCTTCGAGGGGCACCAGCCCTATACGCCGGACGAGGTGCGCGAGGCGTTGCAGATCGGTCCCAGGACGCCGATCGTCACCACCGACGCCCGGCACCGCAGCGAGGCCAAGAGCGCGCTCATCACGCTGGTCGAGCACGCTCTGATGGCCCGGCTCCAGTAGCCGGGCGGCATGGGTGTCCCGGGCGGCCTCCGCTTTCGGCGGGACGGCCCGGTTCCCGGCGTGCGCGAATGGATCTGTGTCCTTCGACACGCCGGCGATTGTGCTTCATAACGTTTCGACAGTGAATCGCGGGGCGTTCGACACCCCTCGCATTTGTGCGGCTTCGCTATGCGCACAACTGCCCCGCCATTTGGCGGGGCTCGCCCTTAACGCCCCTTTTATCTCCGGCTTTCACGGGCCCTCTCGCTCTTTGCGCAGTGTTTGGAAGGCACCGGCCTGACGTGCTGAAATTCGCTGAACTACGGAGTAGTAAGGCCCAGAAGAAACGGCACAGCAAGCACGTGCCGGCGCCGAGAGGTTGTTGGTCGAGTGAGGCGAAGCAAGGCGAGCCCCGAGCCGCCGGAACCGCGGCGGGGCAACTTCACCCCGCCGCCGCGCGGTGGCGTACCGGCTTCCGATGCGTCCGAGAACACGGTCGCGAAGCCTCCGGTCAGTGGCGGTAAGTACTCCCCGCGCAACTGGCGGGTGGCCACCCGGCTGAACGCCATTCTGCTGATCCCCGTGCTGCTCGCCCTGGTCTTCGGCGGGCTGCGGGTCAACAGTTCGTTCGCCACCTGGCAGGAAGCCCAGGACGCGGAGAACACCGCGAAACTCGTTCGCGCCGCGCTTTCCTACAGCAACGCCCTGCTCGACGAGCGGGACCGCACCGCCGCCCCGCTGCTCAAGGGCCAGAAGGACGACCCGGTCGTCGAGGAGGCGCGCACCGCCACCGACGATGCCGCCGACGCCTTCCACCAGGCCGCCAAGGCCATGCCGGACAAGCCCGGTCTCCAGCGCCGCCTCGCCTCGTTCGAGAAGGTCGAGCCCAAGCTGGACGGGCTGCGCAAGGTCGCCTACACCTCCCGGCTGCACGGTGTGAAGACCGAGGAGAACTACGTCGGCATCCAGCACCCGCTGATGGAGTTCGCCAACGAACTCGGCCTGGGCACCGGCAACATCACCTCCTACGGGCGCACCGTCTACGCCGTCGCACTGGCGAAGGCCGCCGCATCCCTCGAGCGCTCCATCGGCACCCACCTGCTGATCGACCCGGCCGGCCCGCAGGGCGGCCGGGAGCACAAGCTCCAGCTGACCTCGTTCGCCTCGTACCGCTACCTGGAGGGCATCGCCATCCAGGAGTACACCTCCGGCGGCACGCCCGAGGACGTCGAGCGGCTCACCAAGGACGCCGCAGCGCTCAAGGCCACGGCGCAGCAGCAGCTGGCGCAGGCCAAGGCGCAGGCGAAGGCGGTCGGCCGGCCGTTCCGTACGCCGCCGCCCATCGACTCCATGTCCGACTTCATCGCCTCCGGTGCGGCGCCCGAGGCGCTCGCCGCCAAGGGCATCACGTCCGACAGCTGGTTCGCGGCCGCGACCGGCAAGTTCACCATGTACCGGTCCATCGAGAAGGACCTGGCGGACAAGGCGGTGAACGAGGCCGCGTCGATCGCCGACGACGCCCGGCGGTCCACCTTCGTCGACTCCGGCATCGTGCTGGCCGCCCTGATCATCGCGTTCGTCGTGGCCGGGCTGATGGCCCGCCGGATGAGCCGCAACATGCGCCAGCTGCGCACCGCCGCCTTCAGCGTCGCCGAGCAGCGGCTGCCGATGCTGGTCGACCAGCTCTCGCGGACGGACCCGGGCCGGGTCGACACCCGTGTCCAGCCGATCCCGATCTCCACCACGGACGAGATCGGCGAGGTCGCCCGCGCCTTCGACCAGGTGCACCGCGAGGCCGTGCGGCTGGCCGCCGAGCAGGCGCTGCTGCGGGGCAACGTCAACGCGATCTTCACCAACCTCTCCCAGCGCAACCAGGGCCTGATCGAGCGCCAGCTGACGCTGATCACGGACCTGGAGAACAACGAGGCGGACCCGGACCAGCTGGAGAGCCTCTTCCGGCTCGACCACCTCGCCACGCGTATGCGCCGTAACGGCGAGAACCTCCTGATCCTCGCCGGTGAGGACCCCGGGGCCCGGTGGAACCAGCCGGTGCCGCTGGTGGACGTGCTGCGGGCGGCGACCTCCGAGGTCGAGTCGTACGAGCGAATAGAGCTGACCGGCGTCCCCGAGAGCGAGATCCACGGCACCGCGGTCACCGACCTGGTGCATCTGCTCTCCGAGCTGCTGGAGAACGCCACCACGTTCTCCTCGCCGCAGACCAAGGTGCGGGTGGCCGCGACCCGGCTGCCCGACGGCCGGGTCATGATCGAGATTCACGACAAGGGCATCGGGCTGACCCCCGAGGACTTCGCGGACATCAACCACAAGCTGGCCAACCCGCCGAGCGTGGATGCGGCGGTCTCCCAGCGGATGGGCCTGTTCGTGGTCGGCCGGCTGGCCGACCGGCACGGCATCCGCGTCCAGCTGCGCCCCTCGGGCGAGCAGGCCGGCACCACCTCGCTGGTCATGCTGCCGGAGGCGATCACCCACGGCGGTGGCGGCGAGGAGTACGAGGAGTACGAGGACGACTTCACGGTCTCCCGGATCGTTCCCGAGCAGCCGCAGCAGCACCCCGTCTACGAGGACCGTCAGCGCACCGCCGCCGAGCTGGGCTTCGACGACGGCGGCTACGGGCACCCCGACGCCGCCCCGGAGCTGGACCCGGTGGGCCGTTCGCTTCTGCGCGAGGAGCGCAGGGCGGCGCTGGAGGCGCAGGCCGGCGGGCAGCAGGCCGCCGCGCCCTCGGGTGGCTTCCCGGACCCCGCGGATACCTTCTCGGGCCTCGGGGACGCCTTCTCGGACCGAGGCGAACAGGCGTCGCATTCCGGCCAGGCGGCATATGCGGAAGGCGACCGGCCGCTCTACGACGACCGTGCGCACGGCAGCTCGGCGTTCGGTGATCCGGGCGCCGCGCAGACCACTGGCCAGCACCCCTACGCCCCCGAGCAGACCTTCGCCCCGGCCGACCGGGCCGAACGCCCCGCGTTCGACGGTTACTTCGGGACCGAAGCGGAATCTGACCGGAATACAACTGCCGCTCCCGCTGATGCGTCCGAGCGCGTACCATTCGAGCGTCCGGGCCAGTCCCCGAGCGACTCCCCCACGCTGACCGACGCCGGCCTTCCGCGCCGCGGAGGCCTTGGTCAGCAGTCACCGCAGGCTCAGCAGCAGGCTGAGCAGCAGTGGCAGGAGGAGCCCGTGGAGCCGGTGGCGCCCCCGCAGCAGCAGGGCGCGACGGTCAACGGCCTGGGCAGCTCCGATTGGCGCAGCTCCAACGACGAGCGATGGCAGCGGGCGGAGCGACTGCGCCGGCCGGCGGCCGGTGGGGTCACGTCCTCCGGTCTTCCCCGGCGGGTGCCCAAGGCCAACCTGGTCGAAGGCGCCGCGGAGCAGACCCCGCAGGGCGGCCCCCAGGTCTCCCGCGCCCCGGAGGACGTTCGCGGCCGGCTGAGCAATCTGCGCCGTGGCATCCAGCAGGGACGCAACGCGGGCGCGGAACCCCAGAATGACCGACAGGGCTTCGGCCCCGGCAGCACCTACGATCAGGAGCGTTAGTGTGAGCCCGATGAGCCAGGCGGCGCAGAATCTGAACTGGTTGATCACCAACTTCGTGGACAACACCCCTGGGGTGTCCCACACGGTCGTGGTCTCCGCGGACGGACTCCTCCTCGCCATGTCCGAGGGATTCCCTCGTGACAGAGCCGACCAGCTGGCGGCGGTGGCCTCCGGGCTGACGTCGCTGACGGCCGGCGCCTCCCGCATCTTCGAGGGCGGGAGCGTGAACCAGACCGTGGTGGAGATGGAGCGCGGCTTCCTCTTCATCATGTCCGTCTCGGACGGATCGTCGCTGGCCGTGCTCGCGCACCCCGAGTGCGACATCGGCCTCGTCGGTTACGAGATGGCCCTGCTGGTCGACCGCGCGGGCAATGTTCTGACGCCCGATCTGCGTGCCGAACTGCAGGGCAGCCTTCTCAACTAACAGACAGGCAGTGCGTTTCCCGCCACCGCGCCATATGGTTCGGTGGCGCGACCGGCGTCAGATTGGCAAGTTGGAGGAGGAGACGTGGCAACGCCCCCCAGCGGATACCCGTACGGTTCCGGGCCCGAGCCCGGTCCTGGTGGCGAGACCCATAACAACCGCTTCAACTTTCCGTCTGCGCCGAGCCGCCGGCCGCAGCGGTCCGAACCGCCGCGGCCGCAGCAGCACCAGCAGCCGCAGCGGCCGTACGACTCCCAGCCGTACGAGCCGTCGCCGTACGAACAGCCGCAGGCGCCCCGCATCCAGCCGGTGCAGCCGCAGCGGCGGGCACCCGAGCCGTCCCCCACCGGGGGCACGCACAATCCGCTCGTGCGCCCGTACGCGATGACCGGAGGGCGGACCCGGCCGCGCTACCAGCTCGCCATCGAGGCGCTGGTCAGCACGACCGCCGACCCGTCGCGACTCCAGGGCCAGCTGCCGGAGCACCAGCGCATCTGCCACCTCTGCCGCGAGATCAAATCGGTGGCCGAGATCTCGGCCCTGCTCTCCATCCCCCTCGGCGTCGCCCGGATCCTCGTCGCCGACCTGGCGGAGGCCGGACTCGTCGCCATTCACCAGCCCGGCGGGGACGAGACCGCCGGCGGACAGCCAGATGTGACACTGCTCGAAAGGGTGCTCAGTGGACTTCGCAAGCTCTAGCGGTGCAGCCCGCTCCACCACCTCCGCGAAGATCGTGGTGGCGGGCGGCTTCGGCGTGGGCAAGACCACGTTCGTCGGGGCCGTCTCAGAGATCAATCCGCTGCGTACCGAAGCCGTGATGACCTCCGCCTCGGCGGGGATCGACGACCTCACGCACGCGCCGGACAAGACGACCACGACCGTGGCGATGGACTTCGGCCGGATCACGCTGGACCAGGACCTGATCCTGTACCTGTTCGGTACGCCCGGTCAGGACCGTTTCTGGTTCATGTGGGACGACCTGGTACGCGGCGCGATCGGCGCCGTCGTCCTGGTGGACACCCGCCGCCTGGCCGACTGCTTCCCCGCGGTCGACTACTTCGAGAACTCCGGCCTGCCGTTCGTCATCGCCCTCAACGGCTTCGACGGACACCAGCCCTACACGCCGGACGAGGTACGCGAGGCGTTGCAGATCGGCCCGGACGCTCCGATCATCAGCACCGACGCGCGGCACCGCAGCGAGGCCAAGAGCGCGCTCATCACGCTCGTTGAGCACGCGCTGATGGCGCGACTGCGGTAGCGGTCGGCGCCGGAGCCTGCGACAGCGCTCGGCGCTGGGCCTGCGAGCTCTCTGTGCGCCCCTGTGCGGCGCTGGGCCCCCGTACACCTCTGGACGAGGCGTACGGGGGCCTTCTGCGTCCGTCAGGGGCTACTTACGGGACGCGGGGCACTGTTTCCACGCGAAGTGGTACAGGGTGTTGATGCTGCCGTCGGTGGAGTCCATCGCCATGAAGCTGGTGGCGGCGGCCTTGCGGGAGCCCGCGTCCACCCGCAGTTCGGTGTTGATGTTGAAGTAGCGCTCTTCGCCGCACGGGGCGTAGACCAGCGCACCGACGTCGGTCTCGTCGGACGACTGCCAGTCGGTGTCGTAGGGGCCGCCGAAGACATGGCTCTTACGAACCGTCTGCTGCTGGCCCTGGAAGTAGTAGCCGGCCACTTCCGTTCCCTTGGCGCCCTCGGCCAGCGAGGCGTAGCCGCGGTAGTCGGCCCTGGCGATCGCGTAGGTGAAGCCCTGCGGAACATGGACATTCAGCGCGATCTGGCAGTTCTTGCGGGAGTCGGTGGGTTTGCTGTCGCCGCCGGCCTGCGCGAGGTATTCGCTGTAGGTGACGGTGAACGCCGTGTTGTCGGGGGCGATGGCCACCGCGGCGCTGCCGGGTCTGCACCCGGAACCGTTCACCGTGGCCACGTCTATGGTGATCTTGCCGGCCGGCGGTTCGTCGCCGGGCCGGGCCAACGGGGTGGGGGATGCCGATCCGGCGAGGAGCAGGGATGCCGCGGCGGCAGCAGCACCGAGGGTGCTGAGCATGGGCACTTCCTTCCGGTCGTCCTGGAACCCGCGGAGCGGGACCGAGGAGTGGAATGACGAGCGCATGCCAGCATGGGGATCTCCGCCTGAACAGCCGTCAGGCGCAGGCTCGGTACGAACCTACGCCACGTTTTGGCCGTCTCCCCACGTTGTCGGCCGTCCCGCCGTGGGGTGTTCTCACCGTTGCGCCTGCGGCGGGCGTGGGTTGGTACGGG
The DNA here is from genome assembly GCF_000935125.1 of Streptomyces natalensis ATCC 27448. GTDB lineage: Bacteria > Actinomycetota > Actinomycetes > Streptomycetales > Streptomycetaceae > Streptomyces > Streptomyces natalensis. The sequence goes on from NZ_JRKI01000061.1 coordinate 181,042, forward strand.
TGCGGTGCCACGCCTCCGGACTTCGTCCTGCGGCGCGGCCCCTCCCGTGGGTGGGAGGGAAGAGGCCGGTGGGGGTGCACGTAGCCGTCTACGTGCACCCCCACTGTCTTTCTTCCACCCACAACGGGGAGGGGTCGGGCCGCAGGACGAAGTCCGGAGGCGTGGCACCGCACCCGTACCAACCCACGCCCGCCGCAGGCGCTACGGCGAGAAGACACCGCGGCGGGACGGCCGACAACGTGGGGAGAAACCCCTTAAGGTCGGCGCCAGCTGGTGGCGGCGTGGAAGCCCCCCTGCCGCTCCAGGCGGCGCCACGGCGCCGCCGTGTGGCGGGGGCGGCGGGGCTCAACGGTGGGGCGGTGGGCCGCACGGGCCAGGAGGACGGCGGTCAGGGCGGCGAGTTCTTCCTCGCTGGCCTGACCCTTCTCGACGCGGATGGGCTGGTCGACGGGGCTTGTCACGGCGGTCTTCTCGATTCTGTGACGTAACGGAAGGAGTGGCGTGAACGGGTGGAGCGGCGACTACTGGGGCGGGTTGCCGTGCTTGCGGGCCGGCAGGTCCGCGTGCTTGGTGCGCAGCATCTCCAGGGAGCGGATCAGCACCTTGCGGGTGTCGGCCGGGTCGATGACGTCGTCGACCAGGCCGCGCTCGGCCGCGTAGTACGGGTGCATCAGCTCGGACTTGTATTCCTTGACCATGCGGGCGCGCATCGCGTCGGGGTCCTCGGCGTCGGCGATCTGCCGGCGGAAGATGACGCCCGCGGCGCCCTCGGCGCCCATCACCGCGATCTCGTTGGTGGGCCAGGCGTAGGTCAGGTCGGCGCCGATGGACTGCGAGTCCATGACGATGTAGGCGCCGCCGTAGGCCTTGCGCAGCACGATGGAGATCCGGGGGACGGTGGCGTTGCAGTACGCGTACAGCAGCTTGGCGCCGTGGCGGATGATGCCGCCGTGCTCCTGGTCGACGCCGGGCAGGAAGCCGGGGACGTCGAGGAGGGTGAGGATCGGGATGTTGAAGGCGTCGCACATCTGGACGAAGCGGGCCGCCTTCTCGGAGGCTTCGATGTCCAGCACGCCGGCCAGCGACTGCGGCTGGTTGGCGATGATGCCGACCACCCGGCCGTCGAGGCGGCTCAGCGCGCAGATGATGTTGGTCGCCCAGCGCTCGTGGACCTCGAGGTACTCGCCGTCGTCGACGATCTCCTCGATGACCTTGTGCATGTCGTAGGGGCGGTTGCCGTCGGCCGGGACGAGGTCGAGCAGGACGTCGCCGGAGCGGTCGGCCGGGTCCTCGCAGTCCACGGTCGGGGGGTTCTCCCGGTTGTTGGACGGCAGGAGGGAGAGGAGGTAGCGGACCTCCTCCAGGCAGGTGGCCTCGTCGTCGTACGCGAAGTGGCACACGCCGGAGGTCTCGGCGTGGACGTCGGCGCCGCCCAGGCCGTTCTGGGTGATCTCCTCACCGGTGACGGCGCGCACGACGTCGGGGCCGGTGATGAACATCTGCGAGGTCTCGCGGACCATGAAGACGAAGTCCGTGAGGGCCGGGCTGTAGGCCGCGCCGCCCGCGCAGGGGCCGAGCATGACGCTTATCTGCGGGATGACGCCGCTCGCCTTGGTGTTGCGCTGGAAGATGCCGCCGTAGCCGGCGAGCGCGGAGACGCCCTCCTGGATGCGGGCGCCGGCGCCGTCGTTGAGCGAGACCAGCGGGGCACCGGCCTGGATGGCCATGTCCATGATCTTGTGGATCTTGGTGGCGTGCGCCTCGCCGAGCGCGCCGCCGAAGATCCGGAAGTCGTGTGCGTAGACGAACACGGTGCGGCCGTGGACCGTGCCCCAGCCGGTCACCACACCGTCGGTGTACGGCTTCTTGGCCTCCAGGCCGAAGCCCGTCGCCCGGTGCCGCCGCAGCGGCTCGACCTCGTTGAACGAACCCTCGTCCAGCAGCAAGTCGATCCGCTCGCGGGCGGTCAGCTTGCCCTTTGCACGCTGGGCTTCGGTGGCACGCTCGCTGGGTCCTCGCCGAGCCTGCTCACGGATGGCGTGCAGTTCGGCGACGCGCCCGCGGGCGTCGTTGGCACCGGCGGGCGCATCTTCGACAGTGGTCATGTATCGACGGTACGTGTGCGGACCTCACGACACCGATGTTGGTTTCGTACAACGTCGGGTCCGATTTGGTGGGCAGGCAGCACAGAATCGCGCTGTATGCGTTGCGCGTCCGGGCGGCCGAACGGGTGACGCGGGGTCGCGGCAACTGTAAGGGGCCGACAAACGGCGCGCCGGTGCGGTTGTACGGATTGCGCGACGTACGGGGTCAGGCGAGGGCGACCGTACAGGTGTGGGTGGCGCAGGCGGTGCCGGGATTCAGGCGCAGCCGCAGGGCGGGCGCGGTCGCCAGGACCTCGACGGACGGGTCGTGGCCAAGGACCGCGCGCACCGGTGCGGACCAGGTGATCTCCAGGGGCGCGCCGGTGCGGTCGGGCGCCGCGGCGCACAGCCGGGCGGTGCCACCGCGCCGCCGTACCAGGACGGCGGCCGGCCCGCCACTGGAGAGCTCCCCCGCGCTGCCCGCCCGCCAGAAAGTGGCGGCCGTTACGCCGAGCGAGTGCACCGCTACGGCATGACGGGTGGTGTCGTGGGCGAGCACGGTCAGCCAGTGCCGGTCGGCGGCGCGGGCGGCGAGGGTGCGGGTGGTGGCGCCGGGCATCAGGAGGTAGGCGTAGCGGGCGTCGGTGGGGTCGGTGCCGTGGTCGTGCCAGAGGGTGAGGTAGCGGCGGGTGAGCGGGGTCGGGTCGGAGCCGGTGTTGATGTCGTGCCAGGAGCCGGTGCGGGCCTCGCGGCGGACGGTGAGGTCGGCGCCGCCGGGGAAGACATAGCCGCCGTGGCCGGCCAGGTGCGCCCAGCGGGCCCGCCGGTGGCGGGTGGTGCACCCCAGGGTGCCGGGCCGGCGGACGCCGTCGACGGTGAGGGCGGCGGTGCCGTGCTCCCCCAGCGCCCGGTTGTCGACGATGGTCTCGGCGGGCACGCCGTCGCGGGCGGTGATGCCCGCGCCCAGGCAGACCACGCAGTCCCCCAGGAAGAACCAGGACTTCCTGGCGACCAGCGTGGAGGCCGGCCCGCGCAGGTCCTGTCCCACGGCGGCCCATTCCCCGTCGGTGGTGCCGCCCACCCAGCGTGCGGCGGGCTTGGGCTCGCCCCAGCCGCCGCCCTCGTTGTCGGCCAGGCGCTTGGTGGAGACGGTGGTGCCGGGCAGCCGATAGGGGTCGACGGTGGGCCAGAAGGCATCGGTGTACTGGTCGCCGCCGAAGTCGGCGCCCCACCAGTAGAGCATTCCGGCGCCGGTGTGCCAGCCGCGCGGGTTCTCGCCGTTGCCGTTCTCGTAGTAGGTGATCCGGTCGGAGGCCATGGCCAGGCCCGCGGCCCAGCCGGGGCGGCGGTGCACCGCGCGGTCCATGGCGGGAAAAAGGCGGTGGCCGACGGGTTCCGGGGCGGCGGGCGCGGGGCTGTGGGCGACGGCGGCGAGGCGGGCGAGGTCGGCGACCGTGTACTGCCGGTCGGTCAGGACGGGCAGAGTGCGGTCCCGGTCGATCCAGCCCTTGATCATGCCGTGCCAGCGCTCGCGCTCCGCGGCGCTCGCGGCCGGGGCGAGCAGGGCGACGGCGGCGATCAGCGCATGGCCGTGGAAGTGGTCGCTGCGCATCACCCGTCGCTCGTCGCCACGCAGATAACCGCGGCTGACGGCGCGGCCGTTGACGCTGTCCATCATCAGTCCGTTGAGGAGCAGCGGCGCATAGGCGTGCTCCACGCTGTCGAAGACGGTCTGCCGGGCGGGGTCGGTGACCGCCCACGGCGAGCCGTCCAGGAGTGTGAAGAGCCGGCCCAGGCCGTCGAGCAGGACGGCGCCGTAGGTGCCGGAGTAGGGGACCCAGGTGTGCTGGAGGAAGGAGCCGTCGGCGTAGAGGCCGTCGCCCCGGGTGACGTACGGGAAGACGGGGCTCAGGGCGTCGCGGGCGAGGGCGATCTTTGCGGGGGCGCGGCCGAGGATGCCGCGCAGGGCGACGACGCGGCACAGGTCGACGCGATTGGCGCCGGTGCTGGTGCCGGTGTAGTCGCCGAGCACGGCGTCGGGGACGAAGTGGTCGACGGCGGCGAGGTAGCGCTCGCGCCGGGTGCCGGTGAGCCGGGCGTCGACGAGCGCGACGGTGTCCAGCAGCAGTTTCGGGGCGCCGATCTGCCATTCCCACCAGTTGCCGTACCGGTCGGTGGACGTGTTGTAGACGGTGGCGTCGAGGTGGTCGAGGCCGGTGAGGACGTCGGCGGCGAGTTCCGGGTCGCCGGTGTGTCCGGTGCCGGGCTGGGCGACGGCCTGGGCCATGGTGTTCAGCCGTCCGTAGCTGCGGGTGATGCCGGACGGCGGGTCGTAGGGGCAGTCCGGCCAGAGGGAGGTGCCGGTGGGGCGCATGGCCGTACGGAAGGCGGCGGCGAGGGTGCCGGTCTCACGGAGGGCGGCGGCGTACGGCGCGGCCTCGGGGTCGAAGCCGGTGCCGAGGGTGAGGTCGCGCCAGCGGGCCAGGAGGGCGGCGCAGGGGTCCTCGGCGGCCGCGGGGCCCGGCGGGAGCGAGAGGCTCAGCGCGCCCGCGGCGGAGGCGGCGAGAAATCCCCGGCGGGACCAGGCGGCGGGGGCGGGGACGGTCGGCTCGGTCGAGGGCACGGCGGGTCCTCTCCAGGGCGTCATCGGTGTCAACCGGGGTGTGGTGCGGGGCACTTGGGGCCGTGCCTGATGTAGCACCGGGCCCGAGGGGCGGCAATGACCCCGGCACACTGTTGAATTTTGAACCAAACCTGCTACGCTGAAATTCGTTGAACATTAAACAATTCTCGCGCACCGCTGCCCCAGCCCCCGCGACCGTCCCCGAGGAGGAGCCATGGCTCTGTTCACCCGCACCAAGCGCACCGCCGCCCCCGTCGCCGCCCCCGCAGCGGATCCCGCGCTCGCCGCGCTGACCGGCGACTACACCATCGACCCGGCCCACAGCGGCATCGGCTTCGCGGTCCGGCACGCCATGGTCACCAACGTCCGCGGCGCCTTCGGCAGCTACGAGGGGACCCTCGCCCTCGACGGCACCGACCCGGCCCGCTCCACTGCCGCCCTCGACATCCGGACCGCCAGCATCGACACCGGTATCGCCGACCGCGACGGGCATCTGCGCAGCGCCGACTTCTTCGACGCCGAGACCTTCCCGCTGATGACCTTCCGCAGCACCGCCGCCGAGCAGGTCGCCGCCGACGGCTACCGCCTCACCGGCGATCTGACGATCAGGGACGTCACCGCGCCGGTCACCCTGGACCTGGAGTTCAACGGCTCGGCCACCGACGTCTACGGCGCCGAGCGGGTCGGTTTCACGGGGCACGCCGAAATTCTGCGCTCGCGCTGGGGCCTGACCTGGAACGCCGCGCTGGAGACCGGCGGGGTGATGGTCAGCGACAAGGTGAAGCTGACCTTCGACATCTCCGCGGTGAAGGCGGCCTGACGGCCTGCCCTTCGGTACGACTGCCTGCTTCGGTACGGACGGGGCCCCGGCACGCACAGACCGTGCGCGCCGGGGCCCTCGTATGTCCGTCCTCCGTGGGTCCGTTCTACTCCTGCGGCTCCACCCCGGCCCGCAGCAGCCCGTAGGCGTACGCATCGTCCAGCGCCTGCCACGAGGCGGCGATGACGTTCTCCGCGACGCCGACCGTCGACCACTCCCCCTGGCCGTCGCTGGTGGAGACCAGGACGCGGGTGATGGACTCGGTGCCCTGGGCGCCCTCCAGGATGCGGACCTTGTAGTCCACCAGTTCCAGATGGGCGAGCTGCGGATAGATGCGCTCCAGGCCCACCCGCAGCGCCCGGTCCAGCGCGTTGACCGGGCCGTTGCCCTCGGCGGTGGCGACGATCCGCTCGCCCTTCGCCCACAGCTTCACGGTCGCCTCGTTGGCGTGCGTCCCGTCGGGGCGGTCCTCGACGATCGCGCGCCAGGACTCGACGGTGAAGTAGCGCAGCGCGCTGCCCCGCACCTCCTCGCGCAGCAGCAGCTCGAAGGAGGCGTCGGCGGCCTCGTAGGTGTAGCCCGCCAGCTCCCGTTCCTTGACCCGCTCCACGACCCGGCCGACCAGCGCGCGGTCGTCGCCCAGGTCGATGCCGAGTTCCTTGCCCTTGAGCTCGATGGAGGCCCGCCCGGCCATGTCGGAGACCAGCATCCGCATGGTGTTGCCGACCAGCGCCGGGTCGATGTGCTGGTAGAGGTCCGGGTCGACCTTGATCGCGGAGGCGTGCAGTCCGGCCTTGTGGGCGAAGGCCGAGACGCCGACGTAGGGCTGGTGGGTGGAGGGGGTGAGGTTGACGACCTCGGCGATGGCGTGCGAGATCCGGGTGGTCTCGGCGAGCTTGCCCTCGGGCAGCACCCGGCGCCCGTACTTCAGCTCCAGCGCGGCGACCACCGGGAAGAGGTTGGAGTTGCCGACCCGCTCGCCGTAGCCGTTGGCGGTGCACTGGACGTGGGTGGCGCCGGCGTCCACGGCGGCCAGGGTGTTGGCGACGGCGCAGCCGGTGTCGTCCTGGGCGTGGATGCCCAGCCGCGCACCGGTGTCGGCGAGGACGGTCCGGACGACGGCGGTGATCTGCGCCGGCAGCATCCCGCCGTTGGTGTCGCAGAGCACCACCACATCCGCACCGGCCTCGCTCGCGGTGCGTACGACCTGCTTGGCGTAGACCGGGTCCAGCGCATAGCCGTCGAAGAAGTGCTCACAGTCCAGGAAGACCCGGCGGCCCTGGTCGCGCAGATACGCGACGGTGTCGCGCACCATCGCGAGGTTCTCCTCGGGGGTGGTGCGCAGCGCCAGCTCCACATGCCCGACATGGGACTTGGCGACCAGCGTGACGACCGGCGCCTGCGACTCCAGGAGGGCGGCGACCTGCGGGTCGTCCTCGACGCGGACGCCGGCCTTGCGGGTGGCGCCGAAGGCGACGAGCCGGGCGTGCCGGAAGTCGATCTCCGCGCGGGCGCGCTGGAAGAACTCGGTGTCGCGGGGGTTGGCCCCCGGCCAGCCGCCCTCGATGAAGCCCACGCCGAAGTCGTCGAGGTACCGGGCGATGGTCAGCTTGTCGGCGACGGTCAGGTTGATGCCCTCGCGCTGCGCCCCGTCGCGCAGCGTCGTGTCGAACACGTGGAAGGCGTCGGACACGGCGTCGGGCACCGCGTCGGACTCGGGGGCTTCGGGTACGTCCGTCATGCTGGTCTGGCTCCTGTCGGGTCTCGGTCTACCGGAATAACCAGTTCCACCGTCCCTCCATGGTCCCTCGCGCTCCGCCTCCGGTGGGTGGTGGGCCGGAAACGAAAAAACCTCTCGCGGGTGCGAGAGGTCTGCGCGCGGGTCTGGGACGACGAGGACCGCGCCGTACTCGGTTCGTACGGGGCGGTCACTGCGGACCGGCGCGCCTGCTGCCAATAATCATGGCGAACGAGAGCACGGGGGCAGTCTGGCACAAACCGCCCCCGCCGCGACGCCCGTCTCAGGATGCGAGCACCTTGTCCGGATCGGGGCTCTTCCTGCCGACCCGGCCCAGGTCGATGGTCCGCGTCTCGCGCATGGTCAGGTAGACGATCAGCGAGACCGCCGCGCAGCCGGTCACGTACCAGTAATAGCCGGACTCGATACCGCCGTTCTTGAACCACAGCGCCACGTATTCCGCGGTGCCGCCGAAGAGGGCGTTGGCGATGGCGTACGGCAGGGCGACGCCCAGCGCACGGATGCCGGTCGGGAACAGCTCGGCCTTCACACAGGCGTTGATGGAGGTGTAGCCGGTGACGACGACCAGGGCGAGCAGGGAGAGGCCGAGGGCCGACCAGAAGCCGCTCGCATGCCGCAGCAGCAGCATGATCGGCACGGTCAGGAAGGTGGAGCCGACCGCGAAGGTGATCAGCAGCGGACGGCGGCCGATCCGGTCGGAGAGCTTGCCGGCCAGCGGCTGGAGACACATGAACGCGAACAGCGCGCAGAAGCTCACCAGCGAGGCGGTGGACTTGGACATCCCGGCGCTGCCCGAGAGGTACTTGGTCAGGTAGGTGGTGTACGTGTAGTACGCGACCGTGCCGCCCATGGTCAGGGCCATCACCAAGAACGCCTCGCGCTTGTGGGCCAGCAGGGCCTTGAGGGTGCCGCGCTCCGGGTCGGCGTGGGCGTTCTCGTCCTCGGCGTAGACCGAGGTTTCGAGCATGCTGCGCCGCAGATAGAAGATGATGCCGGCGCCGAGCGCGCCCAGGACGAACGGGATCCGCCAGGCCCAACTGTGCAGCGCCGCCTCCGACATGGTGCGCTGGAGCGCGATCAGCAGGCCCAGGCCCAGCAGCTGTCCCGCGGTCATCGAGACGTACTGGAAGCTGGAGGCGAAGCCGCGCCGGCCGGACGCGGACGCCTCGGTGAGATAGGTCGCGCTGGCCGCGTACTCCCCGCCGACCGACAGCCCCTGGAGCATCCGCGCGACCAGCAGGACGGCCACTCCCCCGTAGCCCGCGACGGCATAGGTGGGGGCGACGGCGATCAGGATCGCCGAGGCGGACATCAGCGACACGGTCAGGGTGAGCGCGGCCTTGCGGCCCCGGCGGTCCCCGACCCGCCCCAGGAGCCAGCCGCCGACCGGCCGCATGAAGAAGCCGACGGCGAAGATCCCCATGGTGTTCATGAGGTTCGCGGTGTCATTCCCCTTGGGGAAGAAGGAGTCCGCGAAGTAGACGGCGAAGCTGGCGTAGACGAACCAGTCGAACCACTCCACCATGTTGCCGGCCGAGCCGACCCAGATCTTCTTCCACTGCTCTCGTTCCATAGTCGATCACCGTTGCGCAAGCGGGGGGCTTCGGCAAGGGAAATCGGGGAACCCCGTCCGGCTCAGGGAGTGAGCGACTCGTCCAGGAACTCGCCGACATGGCGGCGCACCAGCTCGCGGCTCGTCCCCGGCAGGCCCACCACCAGGTGGGTGCCGAAGCCGTCGAGGAGGGCGCGGGTGCGGGTGGCGAAGCGTTCGGGGTCGACGGCCTTGAACTCGCCCTTGGAGGCGCCCTCGACCAGGAGGGCGACGAGGTCGCGGTGCCAGGCCAGTTCGAGGTCCAGCTGGCGTTCGCGGGCGTCGTCGTCGGCGTTCTGGGAGCGGTTCCAGACCTCCAGCCACAGGGTCCAGCGCGGGTCGCGGTGCCCCTGGGGAAGGTAGAGGTCGACCAGGGCGTCGAGGCGTTCGCGGGCCGGGACGCGGCGGGAGAGGGCGGCCCGGCGTTCGGTGCCGAGCTGCTCCTCGCTCCACTGGAGGGTCTGGAGGAGCAGCTCGTCCTTGGTGCCGAAGTAGTACAGGATGTGGCCGCTGCTCATCCCGACCTCGCGGCCCAGGCCCGCCATGGTCAGCCGGTCCAGGCCCTCCGCGGCGATGGTGGCCATCGCCGCGGCGAGCACCTGTTCGCGGGGCTGGTTGAGCCGCCGCCGGGGACGGCGCGCGGGCGCGGGACCGGGCACGAGGGGGACCTCCGGGGACGGCGGGATCTGGTGTGGCTCAGACCTTCGGCTGCTGCTGGGTGATGCAGTGGATACCGCCACCCGCTGCGAAGATCGTACGTGCGTCCACCAGGGTCACGGTCCGGCCGGGGAAGAGCCGGCGGAAGATGGCGGCCGCTTCCTCGTCACGCGGGTCGTCGAAGGCGCACAGCACGATGCCGTCGTTGCACTGCAGGTGGTTGATGTAGGAGTAGTCGACCAGCTCGCCGTCCGCTTCGATGACGGTGGGGGCCGGGATCTCCACGACCTCCAGCTCACGGCCCCTGGCGTCGGTGGCGGAGCGCAGCAGCTTGACGATCTCGTTGCAGATCGCGTGGTCGGGGTGGTCGGGGTCGGGCTGGGTGTGGACCATGACGACGCCGGGCCGGGCGAAGGCGGCGACGATGTCGACATGGCCCCGGGTGCCGAACTGGCCGTAGTCGGCGGCGAGGCCGCGCGGCAGCCAGATGGCCTTGGTGGTGCCGAGGTGGGCGTGGATCTCCGCCTCGACCTCCTCTTTCGTGAGGTCGGGGTTCCGGCCTGGGTCGAGCTGGACGGTCTCGGTGAGCAGGACGGTGCCCTCGCCGTCGACATGGATGCCGCCGCCCTCGTTGACCAGGCCGGTGGCGTAGCGGCGGGCGCCGGCCAGGGCGGCGACCTGCTCGGCCATCTTCTCGTCGCGCTCCCAGCGGGCCCACTCCTGGGCGCCCCAGCCGTTGAAGACCCAGTCGGCGGCGGCGAGGTTGCCCTTGCCGTCGGTGAGGAAGGTGGGGCCGATGTCGCGCATCCAGGCGTCGTTCAGCTCCCGCTCGACCAGCTCGATGCCGTCGCCGAGCAGTGCGCGGGCGCCCTCCAGCTGGCCGGGGCCCGCGACGACGGTGACCGGCTCGTAGCTGCGCACCGCGCGGGCGACGGCGGCCCAGGCCCGGCGGGCGTCGGCCAGCGTGTCGTCGCCTTCCTCGCCGAAGGTGAAGTTGGGGCCGGGCCAGGCCATCCAGGTGCGCTCGTGCGGTGCCCACTCGGGGGGCATGGAGAAGCCGTCGGCGACGGGAGTGTTCATCTGGGGTCCTCGGGAGAGCGGGGGTCAGGCGGGGTGCCGGCCGGGCCGGCGGCGGTCACAGGAAGTGCAGCGGTCACAGGAAGTACAGACGCGAGAGGGACACCGTGTCGGCGGGGTCGGAGCGCATCGGGTCGCCGTCGAGGGTGACCAGTCCGCTGCTGCCGTCCACCTGCACCTGTCCGACGCGGGAGTTGTGGACGAGGTCGCCGGGGCCGATGCCGCGGGTGCCGCGGACGGCGACGCGGCGGCGGCGGGTGGGCATGCCGTCGTTGCCCTGCGCCACCGCGGCGCCCGCGACGAAGGCGACGGAGATCTCGGCGGGGGTGGCGCCGTACGCGCCGAACTGCGGGCCGAGCACCAGCGGTTCGCAGGTGTCGGTGGCGGCGTTCGGATCGCCGGTGACGCCGTAGGCGGGGAAGCCGGACTTGAGCACCAGCTGCGGTTTGGCGCCGAAGTACTGCGGCGTCCACAGCACGATGTCGGCCATCTTGCCGACCTCGATCGACCCGATCTCGTGCGAGAGGCCGTGGGCGATGGCGGGGTTGATGGTGAGCTTGGCGATATAGCGCAGGACGCGGGCGTTGTCGTCGTGCGCGCCGTCGCCGTCCATCGGGCCGAGCTCGGCCTTCATCTTGCCGGCCATGGCGAAGGTACGGCGTACGGTCTCGCCCGCGCGGCCCATGCCCTGGGCGTCGGAGGAGGTGATGCCGATCGCCCCGAGGTCGTGCAGGACGTCCTCGGCGCCCATCGTGCCGGCCCGGATGCGGTCGCGGGCCATGGCGGCGTCGCCCGGCAGATCGGTCTTGAGGTCATGGACCGAGACGATCATGCCGTAGTGCTCGGCGACCGCGTCCCGCCCGAAGGGGAGGGTGGGGTTGGTGGACGAGCCGATGACGTTCGGCACGCCCGCCATCTTCAGCACGTTCGGTACGTGTCCGCCGCCGCAGCCCTCGATGTGGAAGGCGTGGATGGTGCGGCCGTCCAGGACGCGCAGGGTGTCCTCGACGGAGAGGCATTCGTTCAGGCCGTCGCTGTGCAGGGCGACCTGGACGTCGTGCTCCTCGGCGACCCGCAGCGCGGTGTCCAGGGCGCGGGCGTGCGCACCCATGTCCTCGTGCACCTTGAAGCCCAGGGCGCCGCCCTCGGCCAGCGCCTCGACGAGGGGGTCTTCGCCGGAGGAGGAGCCGCGGCCCAGGAAGCCGATGTTGACCGGCCAGGCGTCGAAGGCGCCGAAGGCATGGCCGAGCGCCCAGGGGCTGTTGACGCCGACGCCCCATACGGGCCCGAATTCCTGGCCGATGACGGTGGTCACACCGGAGGCCAGCGACGCTTCCATCACACGCGGGGAGAGCAGATGGACGTGGGTGTCGACGGCGCCCGCCGTGGCGATCATGCCCTCGCCGGAGACGATGGACGTGCCGGTGCCGACCACGACCTCGACGCCCTCAAGAGTGTCGGGGTTGCCGGCCCGGCCGATGGCGTGGATGCGGCCCTCGCGGATGCCGATGGACGTTTTGCGGATGCCCTGGACGGCGTCGATGACCAGGACGTTGCTGATCACCACGTCGCAGGTCTCGCGCAGCGAGGCGGCCTTGAGGTGCAGTCCGTCGCGGGCCGTCTTGCCGAAGCCGGCCAGGAATTCGTCGCCGTGCTTCTGGGAGTCCGACTCCACCCGCACAACCAGGCCGGAGTCCCCGAGGACGACCCGGTCGCCGGCCCGCGGGCCGTGCACCGAGGCGTACTCGTGCGGGTCGATGCTGCCGGTCATGCCTGCTCCTCCGCTCCCAGGTACCCGCATGCGGCGGCCCGCCGCAGCGCTTCGGTTTTCGCCCCCGGTGCATCGAGCGGGCCGTCGACCAGACCGGCGAAGCCGATCGCGATCCGGGCGCCGCCGATGGGGACCAGACCGACCTCGTGGGTGCCGCCCGCATCGAAGCGCTCGGACGAGCCGGCCGGGACGCACAGCCGCATGCCGTAGGCCGCGGCGCGGTCGAAGTCGAGGCGCGGGTTGGCCTCGAAGAAGTGGAAGTGGGACGTGACGCTGATCGGCACGCTCGCGGTGTTGTGCACGGTCACGGTGACGGCGGGGACCGGCTCGGGGTCGGCCGGACCGGGCAGTACGGCGCCGGGCGCGGGGCCCGCACCCCCCGCGTCGCCCGGCTCGGTCAGCGTGCCGATGGGGTCGCTGACCACCGCGAGGCGGGAGCCGTCGTCGAAGACGGCCTCGACCATCACATCGCCGATGACCTCCGCCACCCCGGGCAGCACATCGTCCGGGCCGAGCGCATTGCGGCCCGCCTCGATGGCCTGAGCGAGGCGGCGCCCGTCCCGCGCCGCCTCGCAGACTGTGTCCGCGATCACCGCGGTCGCCTCGGGCACATTCAGCCTCAGTCCGCGGGAGCGGCGCGAGCGCGCCAGCTGCGCCGCGTTGAAGAGCAGCAGCCGGTCGCGTTCCGTGGGGGTCAGCCGCATCCCGTCGCACCTCCAGCTCGATGACTTGATTAGAGCACCACTCTAACTCCGAAAAACTCAAGAGGAAAGCATTGACCTGGGGCGCGTTCATGAGTCACATTGAGCGCTGCTCTAAGTCAGAGGCGTTCGGTGAGTCACATAGAACGCCACTCAAAGATCATTACACCGATCTCCCGGCCCAGAGCACCGCAGCGGTACACACCACATGGCCGCACAGAACATCACCAGATACCGCCCGTACCCCCGGGCGTACGCCGCTCACGGAGCCCTGCACCACGCAGCCATCGAGCACCGAAATCACACTGTTCCGGCCTCTCAGGGGAGCCCTCATGCCGATCGAACAACGCGGAGTCGACACGATTCCCGACGAGGAACGCACCAGCGGACCTCGCGACCTCATCTCCATCCTGCTCGGTTCGAACCTCGCGCTCGGCGTGGTGATCTTCGGCTGGCTACCCGTCTCCTTCGGTCTGGACTTCTGGGGCTCGGTCACCTCCCTGGCCGCCGGCACGCTCGTCGGCGCCGTGCTGACGGCCCCGCTCGCGCTCGTCTCGCTGCGCAGCGCGACCAACCTGTCCACCAGCAGCGGCGCCTTCTTCGGCGTACGCGGCCGGCTCATCGGCTCGGTCATCGGCCTGCTGCTGTCGCTCGGCTACACCGCGCTGACCCTGTGGGTCGGCGGCGATGCGATGGTCGGCGGACTGCACCGGCTCATCGGCCTGCCGACCGGCGGCGCCTCGTACGCCGTCGTCTACGCGGTGCTGGCCGGCTCCACCGCGGTGGGCGCGGTCTACGGCTACAAGGTGCTGCTGCGGCTGAGCAAGCTGCTCACCGTCGGCCTGACGATCCTGCTCGCGGTCGGTGTGATCGCCTACCTGCCCCACTTCAGCGCCGCCGCCGTGCACGGTGTGCCCTACGCGCTCGGCGGCTACTGGCAGACCTGGCTGCTGTCCGCCGTCTCCGCGGGCCTGAGCGGCCCGATCGCCTTCATCACCCTGCTCGGCGACTACAGCCGCTACATCTCGCCGCGCCGCCACAGCTCGAAGAAGGTCTTCGGCGCCACCTATGTCGGCCTGGTGCTCGGCCTGCTGGTGCCGCAGCTCTTCGGCACCTTCAGCGCACTCGCGGTCGGCGCGGGCACCGACTACGCGGGCCCGCTGGTGGCCGGCGCGCCGTTCTGGTACCTCGCGCTGCTGCTGGTCAACGCCTCGGCCGGCTCGGTCGGCAACTCCGGTCTGATGCTCTACAGCATGGGCCTGGACCTGGACGCGATCCTGCCGCGCGCCACCCGCACCCAGGCGACCTATGTCGTCGCCGCGCTCTCGACCCTGCTGGTCTTCGCCGGTCACTTCCTGTGGGAGGCGCAGGACGCGATGACGTCCTTCGTCCTGCTGATGACCGCCATCGGCACGCCCTGGGCGGTCATCACCGTGATCGGCTTCGTACGCTGCCGCGGCACCTACGACCCGGACTCGCTCCAGGTCTACAACCGCGGCACGGTCGGCGGCGTGTACTGGTTCCGGGCCGGCTGGAACGTCCAGGCCACCGTCGCCTGGGCGGTCGGCTCCGTGGTCGGCCTGATGGCGGTGGACGTGCCCTTCTACAACGGGCCGCTGCTGCCCTACACGGGCGGTATCGACTGTAGCTTCCTGCTCGCCGCCGCCGTGGCCGCCGTCGTCTACCTGGCGCTCGTCGCCCGGCAGCCGCGCCCGGTCCCGGCGCTGCGCGCCACCGCGGGTGCCGCACCCGCGGAGGCACCGGCCGAGGTCGGCTGACCCGCCGCAGGCATGGCCGAAGGCCGCCCCCGACGCGATGTCGGGGGCGGCCTTCGTCGTGTCCGGGGGCGCCGGGGCTCAGCCCAGGCGGTGCATCCAGCCGTGGGTGTCCTCGGCGATGCCCCGCTGGATGTCCAGCAGCGCCTCGCGCAGCCGCAGCGTGACCTTGCCGGGCTCGCCGCCGGACTGGGTCCACTCGCCGCCGGCGCTCTTGACCGTGCCGACCGGGGTGATCACGGCGGCCGTACCGCAGGCGAAGACCTCGGTGAGGGTGCCGTTCCCGGTGTCGGCGCGCCACTGGTCGATGGAGACGCGGGCCTCCTGCGAGGCGTAGCCCAGGTCGCGGGCGACGGAGAGCAGCGAGTCACGGGTGACACCGGCGAGCAGGGAGCCGGTCAGGGTGGGCGTGACGATCCTGGTGGTGCCGTTCGCGGCGTCCTCGTAGACGAAGTAGAGGTTCATCCCGCCGAGTTCCTCGACCCACTTGTGCTCCACCGCGTCGAGGTAGGCGACCTGGTCGCAGCCGTGCACCGCGGCCTCGGCCTGGGCCAGCAGGGAGGCGGCGTAGTTGCCGCCGGTCTTGGCGTCGCCCATGCCGCCGGGGACGGCGCGCACGCGGTTCTCGGACAGCCAGATGGAGACCGGCCGGACGCCGCCGGCGAAGTAGGCGCCGGCGGGCGAGGCGATGACGACGAAGAGGTACTCGTTGGCGGGCTTCACGCCCAGGCCCACCTCGGTCGCGATCATGAACGGGCGCAGGTAGAGCGACTCCTCGCCGCCGTGCGCCGGCACCCAGTCCTTGTCCTGCTCAACCAGCACGTCACAGGCTTCGATGAAGGTCTCGACGGGCAGCTCCGGCATGGCCAGCCGGCGCGCGGACGCCTGGAAGCGGCGGGCGTTGGCGTCCGGCCGGAACATCGCGACCGAGCCGTCGGGCTGACGGTAGGCCTTGAGCCCCTCGAAGATCTCCTGCGCGTAGTGCAGGACGTTGGTCGCCGGGTCGAGGGAGAGCGGCCCGTACGGCACGAGCTGTCCGTCGTGCCAGCCGCGGCCCTCGGTCCACTTGATCGTCACCATGTGGTCGGTGAAGTGGCGGCCGAAGCCGGGGGCGGCGAGGATCTTCTGCCGCTCCGCTTCGGAGAGCGGATGGGCGGAGGGCTTGAGCTCGATCGTGGGCGTCGTCATGAATGCGTGTCCTTCACTGCGTGTTCCGCACCGTGCGGTGGGTGGCCGGCCGCTTACGAGCGTGATGTTGACGTACCGGTCGTTACTGGGACGTCCGAGTTTCCGCGCGGACGGCGATCCCACGTCCGATTATCGCCCGGGGGTGTCCGCCGCCGTCCAGGGGTGTGCGGTCGATGGGTCCGATGGTCGCATCCAACCCGGCGGTAGCACAGGGCACCGGGCCGGGCGGGAGGGCGGCCGGGAAAAACGGACAGCGCCGGACCCTTGCGGGGCCCGGCGCTGTCGGTGCTGCGTGATGCGTGCGCGGGCCTCAGCCCGCTACTCGCGCGGCGAGGGCGTCGCCGATCTCGTCCGTGCTGCGGGCGCTGCCGTCCCGGGCCTCCAGGTCGGCGGCCACGGCCTGCTCGATACGGGCGGCCTCGGTCTCGTAGCCGAGGTGGCGCAGCAGCAGGGCCACGGACAGGATCGTCGCCGTCGGGTCGGCCTTGCCGGTGCCGGCGATGTCCGGGGCGGAGCCGTGCACCGGCTCGAACATCGAGGGGAACTCGCCGGTCGGGTTGATGTTCCCGGAGGCGGCCAGGCCGATGCCGCCGGTGACGGCCGCGGCGAGGTCGGTGAGGATGTCGCCGAAGAGGTTGTCGGTGACGATCACGTCGAAGCGCTCGGGCTGGGTGACGAAGAAGATCGTCGCGGCGTCGACGTGCAGATAGTCGGTGGTGACCTCGGGGTACTCCCGGCCGACCCGGTCGAAGATGTTCTTCCACATGTGGCCCGCGTACACGAGCACGTTGTTCTTGTGGACCAGCGTCAGCTTCTTGCGGGGGCGGGCGTTGGCGCGCTCGAAGGCGTCGCGGACCACGCGCTCGACACCGTAGGCGGTGTTCAGGCTGACCTCGGTGGCGACCTCGGCGGGGGTGCCGGTGCGCAGCGAGCCGCCGTTGCCGGTGTAGGGGCCCTCGGTGCCCTCGCGGACGACGACGAAGTCGATGTCGGGGCGGCCGGCGAGCGGGGTGCTCGTGTTCGGGAAGAGCTTCGAGGGGCGCAGGTTGACGAAGTGGTCGAAGGCGAAGCGGAGCTTCAGCAGCAGACCGCGCTCAAGCACACCGGAGGGGACGGACGGGTCGCCGATCGCGCCGAGCAGGATCGCGTCGTGCTGCTTGAGCGACTCCAGCTCCGCGTCCGGAAGCGTTTCGCCGGTCGCGTGCCAGCGCTTGGCCCCCAGGTCGTACTCCTGGGTTTCCAGCTTGACGTCCTGCGGGAGTACCGAGGTCAGGACCTTCAGGCCCTGGGCCACGACCTCCTGGCCGATACCGTCACCGGGGATCACTGCGAGGCGAATGCTGCGAGACATGCCTGGACCCTACTCTCCGTCCCATTGATTGACACGTAACGTCCGTCATGCGGACAACGGGGAAGCCGCAGGGGGAGCCGGTCAGCTGTCGTTCACCAGTACGACCCGTTCCGGACGGCCGGCGCTGCGACCGTCGGCGCCATGACAGCGTCTTCCCGATCTTCCCAGGGCACCGGCCCCCTGCCCTCGCACCTGCCGCGCGTGGGGATACCGGAGCATCTCGCGTCCCGGATGAGCATGCCCGAACAGCACGCCTATCTGCGGACCAAGCTGACCCGGCGCGGTCTGCTGCGCACCTCGGCCGCCACCGCGGGCGCGATCGCGGGCGCCTCTCTGCCGGCCGGTTCGGCGGCCGCCTCCCCCGCCCTGCTCTCCTCGCCGGCCACCGCGGCCGTCGACGGCTCGCTGGTCGCCCCCTTCGGCCGCCATCTCTCCTTCGGCGCCGACCCCAGGACCCAGATGCGGGTGGCCTGGCAGGTGCCGTTCGCGGTCCGGCGGCCGTATCTGCGGGTGGGCCTCAAGCCCTGGGACCTGGGGCGCAAGATCGGGGCCGAGGTGCGCGATCTGCACACCCCGGCGCTGTCCGCGAAGCTGCCGGCCGTCGACCAGTACTACCTGCACGCCGCCCTCGACGGGCTGAACCCGGGGACGACGTACTACTACGGCGTCGGCCACGACGGCTTCGACCCGGCCGACCCGCGCCACTTCGGCACCGTCGGCACCTTCCGTACGGCCCCGGCCCGCGCCGGGACGTTCGTCTTCACCGCCTTCGGCGATCAGGGCGTCAGCTATCACGCGCTCGCCAACGACCAGCTGATCCTCGGCCAGGACCCCTCCTTCCACCTGCACGCGGGCGACATCTGCTACGCCGACCCGGACGGCTCGGGCACCGAACACGACACCTATGACGCCCGGGTCTGGGACCAGTTCCTGGCGCAGACCGAATCGGTGGCCAAGTCCGTCCCGTGGATGGTGACGACCGGCAACCACGACATGGAGGCGTGGTACTCCCCCAACGGCTACGGCGGCCAGAACGCCCGCTGGACGCTGCCGGGCAACGGCCCCGACGCCGAGAACGCCCCCGGGGTCTACTCCTTCACCTACGGCAATGTCGCGGTGATCGCCCTCGACGCCAATGACGTCTCCTACGAGATCCCGGCCAACCAGGGCTACACCGGCGGCCGGCAGACCCGCTGGCTGGACCGCCGCCTGGGCGAACTGCGCGCCACGGACGGCATCGACTTCCTCGTCGTCTTCTTCCACCACTGCGCCTTCTCCACCACCAACGCCCATGCCTCGGACGGCGGGGTGCGCGACGCCTGGCTGCCGCTGTTCGACAAGCACCAGGTGGACCTGGTGATCAACGGCCACAACCACATCTATGAGCGCACCGACGCCCTCAAGGGCGGCCGGGTGGCCAAGAAGGTCCCCATCGGCGAGCGGGTGGACTCCTCGCGCGACGGCATCGTCTACGTCACCGCCGGCGGCGCGGGCAAGGCGCTGTACGACTTCCCCGCGCCGGACAGCTACGAGGGCCACGTCAAGGACCTCGACGAGGTGACGACGTACCACTGGACCAAGGACCGCACCAAGGCCGTGGACACGGTGGAGTGGTCGCGGGTGCGCTACACCGGCTTCTCCTTCCTCGCGGTCGAGGTGGAGCCGGGGCACCGCCCCCGGATGAAGGTCAGCGCGCTCGCCGAATCGGGCGAGCGCATCGACCACTTCGAGGTCACCCGCCCGGCCGGCCGGGCCTGAGCGGCGAGCCGGGCCCCGGGCGCGCCCAGGCGCGCCCGGGGGCTCAGTGGCCGGTGGCGCCGCCGTTGTCGCGGCGGTCGAGGGCGCGCTGGAGGGCGGCCGCGGCGTTGCGGCGGTCGGCGTCATTGGTCGTACGGGCAGAGCGGCGGGTCCTGCGGACGGCGGTCTCGGCCATGATTCACGTCTCCCATACCAAGGCCCCATGGGCACGCGCGGCGCCCTGAGGGGTGCGTCGAAGCAGACACGGCCGGAAGGGGCGGGGGCCGCGGCGCGGCAGGGGTCACCTGCACGAACGCACCGGGCCGCATCCGCCGCGCTCGATGGAGCGCTACGTTCGGCTTCTACAAAGCTAGGACAGCTCGGCGGTGATGTCTGCACAATTACTTGGCCTTCCTACTATCTGAGACGGACGCCACGCCGCGGCCCCGCAGCGAGCGGGCGGCGACGGGGCGGCGCGGACGAGCTGAGGGATACTCAGCCGCCGTCTACGCCGTTTGAGTACCACCAGGTGCCGCACATAAGTACGAACACCGTCCCGCGGCCGGAGGTTGCACGGCCAAAGTGGCGGCATGAACGGCCTGTACGCACTCAAGCCCTGGTACGCGGCCCGGCTCGGCGGCATCCGCGGCGCGCTGGCCCGCCGGGAGATCTCGCCCGACGCGCTGACGGCCGCCGGTGTCCTCGCCGCCGCCGGCGCCGCCGCGGCCCTCGCCTGGCTGCCGGCCCCGCTCGCCGCGCTCCCGGTCACCGCCCTGCTGGCGGCCCGGCTCGCCTTCGCGAACCTCGACGGCGCGCTGGCCCGCGACACCGGCCGCTGCACCCGCCGCGGCACGGTCCTCAACGAACTCGGCGACCGCGCCGCCGACCTCCTGGTCCTCGCCGGCTTTCTGCCCCTGGCCCCCCTGTGGCTGGTGGCGCTCGCCGCGCTCGCCGCGACGCTGCCGTCCTGGGTGGCGCTGGCGGGCGCGGCGGCCGGTGCGCCGCGCCGTAACGGCGGACCGGTGGGCAAGACCGAACGCTGTCTGCTCGCGGCGGTGGCCGCCGCGACCGGCTGGGCGGTCCCGGTCCTGGTCGTCGTCGCGGCCGGTTCGGCCCTGACGGCCGCCCTCCGACTGGCCTGGCTGTGGCGCGAGTTGGGCGCCCGGGACACCGCCGGGGCCGGACGATGAGCGCGCTCCTGGGCCCGTTCGGCGGCCCGGCCCCCGGCCTCCTGCTGACCGGCGGCGAGGCCGTCGGCCGGGTTGCGCCCGTGGTCGGCGGGGTGCTGGGGCTGGGCGGGGTGGCCGTCGCCGCGCTGCCCGCCCGGGTACGGATGCGCCGCGAACTGCGCCGCCGCTGGCGCACCTGGGCGCTGGCCGCCCCCGTCTTCCTGGGCCCGCTGTTCTTCGGCGAGGCCGGCGCGGCGATGCTGGCGGCCGGGCTGGGGCTGGTCGCCGTGACCGAGTACGGGCGGATGGCCCCCGGCGGCACGGCGGGCGCCGAGCGCCGGGTGCTCGCCGCCGCGGCCGTCGCCCTCCCGCTGCTGGCCTGGCTGCGCCCGCAGTCGCTGGATCTGCGGCTGATGCCGGTGCTGCTGCTCGCCGCCGCGCTTCCCGCGCTGCTCTCCGGCGACCACACCGCGGGCGCGGCCCGTGCCGCCCGCGCCGCCTTCGGCCTGCTGTGGATCCCGCTCGCCCTCACCGGCCTCGTCCTGCTCGGCGGCACCGCCGTCGCGGTCGGCGTCGCGGTGGCGCTCGGCGATGTGGGCGCCTGGTGCGGCGGTACGGCGCTCGGCCGCCGCGGCGCCCTGGCCCGCCCGCTCTCGCCGCTCTCCCCGAACAAGACCTGGGCCGGGGTGCTCGGCTCCGCGGCGGCAACGGCCGGTGCGCTGGCCGCCGTCGGCGCGTTCACCCCCGCCCTGTGGGGCGCCGTGCTGGCCGGCTGCGTCCTGGGCGATCTCCTCGAATCCATGGTCAAGCGGGAGGCCGGGGTGAAGGACGCGGGCAGCTGGCTGCCCGGCTTCGGCGGGCTGCTGGACCGTATCGACTCGCTGCTGGTGGCGGTGCCGCTGGCGATGGTGGTGACGCTTTGATGACCGGACCGACGCACCGCACGTCCCGACGGCGCGCGCGGCGCACCACGCGCCCGCTCGGCCGCGGCCGCCGCCAGGGGGTGCGGGCCGGGCGCGGACTGCGAGCCGGGCGCCGTGAGGTGCGCACGGGGCGACGCGCGCTGCTCACCGGTCGCCGCCCGCTGCCTACGGGACGCCGGGCCCGCGCCGCGGTCCGCGCCGACGTCCGCGCAGGACTGCACCCGGGCGGCCCGGGAAGCCGCGCCACCTCCGCCGCCTGGCTGCGCCGCGCCCTGTGGACCGTCGCGCTCACCCTCACCGGCGGCGTCACCCGGCACGGCCAACTGCCCCGCGGCGGCTGCGTGGTCGTCGCCAACCACTCCTCCCACGGCGACACCGCGGCCCTGCTCGCCGCCCTCGACGCCCGGCACGCCCCGCTGATCGGCGCGGCCGCCGACTACTGGTTCGCCACCCCGTGGCGCAGCCGCATCTGCCGCCGCCTGGCCGCGGGCTTTCCCGTACGGCGTACCGGCGGCGGGTTCGACGACCTGCTGGGCACGGCCGACGCGCTGCGGGCGGGCCACGCGGTGGTCCTCTTCCCCGAGGGCACCCGCGGCCGCGAGGGCGCGGTGGGCGACTTCCGCCGGGGCGCCCTGCTGCTGGCCGAACGGGCCGGCGTCCCGGTCGTCCCGGTGGGCCTGGCGGGCACCGACCGCCTCCTGCCCAAACACGGCAGGCTCCGCCGCACCCACCTGCGCGTCCACATCGGCGCGCCCCAGTACGGCCCGGTCACTCCGGCCGCCGCCCGCGACGCCGTCCGGTTACTGGCCTCCCGCGCGGCCGCCGCTCCGCTGCCCGACTCCCGTCTCCGCCGCCGCACCGCCGCCGTCGTCGCCTCTCGATGCGGCCTCCCCCTCGCCTTCGCCTGGGCCTTCGCCGAGGCGCTCAGCTGGCCGCTGATGCCCGAACTCTTCCTCGCCGTCGCCTGCGTGGCGGCACCCCGCACCGGGCTGCGCCTCACCCTCACAGCCCTGGCCGGCAGCCTCGCGGGCGGCCTCCTGGCCCTCCAACTCGCCGCCACCGGGACCCACTTGCCCGCCCCGCTCACCACGGACCGGATGCGCGCCGAGGTCACCCGTCAGCTCGCGCACGAGGGCGCCTCGGCCGTGAGCCACCAGCCGTGGGACGGCATCCCGTACAAGGTGTACGCGGCAGAGGCGGGCCGCGCCCACGTCCCCGCCCCCGACTGGTTCCTGGCCTCCGCCGAGGCCCGCGGCAGCCGGACGCTGACGGTGGGCCTCGCGTTCGCGGCACTGGGAGCGGTGGGGCGGCCGTGGCGGCGGTGGTACGCGGGGTATCTGGCGCTGTTGGGGGGTGGGTTCGCGGTGGGGCTGGGAGTGATCGTTGCGAGCTGGAGCTAATCGTCATACGAACGGGTGAACGGTCGAGCTTTCGCAGGCTGGCGGCATATGCCGGCTCTAGCGTGGCGGCGTCGCTTGTGCCACGGGGCCGAGCCCGCCCACACTTAAGGAGGAGGTGCTGCACCATGACCGCTCTCGCATACGAGGCGCCGGAGGCCACGATGCCTGAATCTGACCGGGACGAGTATCTGTGGGAGACATGGAAAGCCATGGAACTCCCCGAGGGCCTTCACGCCGAGATCATCGAGGGGTCCATCGAGGTGTCGCCCACAGGTCGCTATGCGCGCGGCCAGATCGCCAACCTGCTGCGGGACAGGCTGGTGGTGTTCCTCGCCGACAGTGAGTACGTCGCGCGCCAGGACATGAACGTCGTCCACGAGCGCAAGATCTGGATCCCCGATCTTTTCATCACGCTCGAAGGTGCAGATGAGCACATGAACGACGACGGCATCGGAGTCAAGGCATCCGCCGTACCGCTCATCGTCGAGGTCGTCTCACCCGGTAACGACGACAAGCTGCGCGACCGTGTCCGCAAGCGCAGCGCCTACGCCCGCGCCGGCATCCCCGTCTACGTCATCATCGACGACTACGACGACCATGGCCACGTCACCGTGCTCACCTCCCCCTTGCCTGAAGTAGCTACCTACGGCGACTCGATGCGGCGGCCGTACGGCACCGACATCACCATCCCCGAAGGCCCCGCCAAGGGCTTCACCATCGGCGAGTCCATCACCGGCCTGCCCCGCCACGCCCGCTGACGCGAAAGCCGGTGGCCCGGCACCCCCGTGAGGTGCCGGGCCACCGGCCGCCATGGGCCTACGGGCCGTCAGCCCATGTGCGGGTAGCGGTAGTCCGTCGGCGGCACCAGCGTCTCCTTGATGGAGCGGGTGGACGTCCAGCGCATCAGGTTCTGCTTGGCGCCGGCCTTGTCGTTGGTGCCGGAGGCGCGGCCGCCGCCGAAGGGCTGCTGGCCGACGACGGCGCCGGTGGGCTTGTCGTTGATGTAGAAGTTGCCGGCCGCGAAGCGGAGCTTTTCGCAGGTGGCGGCGGCCGCGGCGCGGTCCTGGGCGATGACGCAGCCGGTCAGGCCGTAGGCCGAGGCGGACTCCATCTGCTCCAGCATGGCGTCGTAGTCGGCGTCGTCGTAGACGTAGACGCCCAGGATCGGGCCGAAGTACTCGTCCTTGAAGATCTCGTTCTCCGGGTCGGTGGAGACCAGGACCGTCGGGCGGACGAAGTAGCCCTCGGAGTCGTCGTAGGTGCCGCCGGCCACGACCTCGATGGTCGGGTCGGCCTGGGCCCGGTCGATCGCCGCCTTGTTCTTGGCGAACGAGCGGTCGTCGATGACGGCGCCCATGAAGTTCGCCAGGTCCGAGACGTCGCCCATGGTCAGGGAGTTGACCTCGGCGGCGAACTCCTCCTTGAAGCCCGCGTTCCACAGGGAGGCCGGGACGTAGGCGCGGGAGGCCGCGGAACACTTCTGGCCCTGGAACTCGAAGGCGCCACGGGTCATGGCGGTCTTGAGCACGGCGCGGTCGGCGCTCGGGTGGGCGACGATGAAGTCCTTGCCGCCGGTCTCGCCGACGAGGCGCGGGTAGGTCTTGTAGTTCTCGATGTGGGTGCCGACCGTTTTCCACAGGTACTGGAAGGTCCTGGTCGAACCGGTGAAGTGGATGCCCGCCAGGTCGGGGTGGGTCAGGGCCACCTCGGAGACGTCCTTGCCGTCACCGGTGACGAGGTTGATGACGCCCTTGGGGAGCCCGGCCTCCTCCAGCAGCTGCATGAGCAGGACCGCGGCGAAGGTCTGGGTCGGGGAGGGCTTCCACACCACGACGTTGCCCATCAGGGCGGGGGCGGTGGGGAGGTTGCCGGCGATCGCAGTGAAGTTGAAGGGCGTGATCGCGTAGACGAAGCCCTCCAGGGGGCGGTGGTCGGAGCGGTTCCACACGCCGGGAGAGTTGGTCATCGGCTGCTCGGCGAGGATCTGGCGCGCGAAGTGCACATTGAAGCGCCAGAAGTCGATCAGCTCGCAGGGGGTGTCGATCTCGGCCTGCTGGGCGGTCTTGGACTGACCCAGCATGGTGGCGGCGGCCATCGTCTCGCGCCAGGGGCCGGAGAGCAGATCGGCGGCCCGCAGGATGATCGCGGCGCGGTCGTCGAAGGACAGCGCACGCCATGCGGGGGCGGCGGCCAGCGCGGCGTCGACCGCGTCCTGGGCGTCCTGGACGGTGGCGTTGGCGTACGTGCCGAGCCGGGCGGAGTGGTTGTGCGGCTGGACGACGTCGAAGCGCTCGCCGCCACCCATCCGCCGCTCGCCGCCGATGGTCATGGGCAGCTCGATCGGGTTGTCGGCCAGCTCCTTGAGCTTGGCCTCCAGCCGCTGCCGCTCGGGGCTGCCGGGGGCGTAGGTGTGCACCGGCTCGTTCACCGGCACGGGGACCTGGGTCACAGCGTCCATGGCGGCCATGTCTCCTTCGCAGTCGTTCGCTGTAGTTCGCGGTCGTTCGCTGTAGCGATCGGCGGTTTCCGTACGGCGTCGTACGGGGGGTCT
The DNA here is from genome assembly GCF_000935125.1 of Streptomyces natalensis ATCC 27448. Taxonomy (GTDB): domain Bacteria; phylum Actinomycetota; class Actinomycetes; order Streptomycetales; family Streptomycetaceae; genus Streptomyces; species Streptomyces natalensis. The sequence goes on from NZ_JRKI01000061.1 coordinate 206,219, forward strand.
GTGGTGCGGCCCGGGGTTCCAGGATCCACCCGGACCGGACGTTTCGGGGCGGTTCAGCCGCGGGTCGCCAGGGACCGCAAGAAGAACGCCAGGTTCGCGGGGCGCTCGGCCAGACGGCGCATGAAGTAGCCGTACCAGTCGGTGCCGTAGGGGATGTAGACCCGCATGCGGTGGTCCTCGGCGACCAGCCGCTGCTGCTCGGCCTCGCGGATGCCGTAGAGCATCTGGAATTCGAAGTCGCCGGGCTTGCGGCCGTTGCGGAGCGCCAGCTCCTGGCCGATGGCGACCATCCGCGGGTCGTGCGAGCCGATCATGGGGTAGCCCTGGCCCGCCATCAGGATCTTCAGGCAGCGGACATACGCCTTGTCGACCTCGCGTTTGTCCTGGTAGGCGACGGTCGCGGGCTCCTTGTACGCGCCCTTGACCAGCCGCACCCGGGAGCCTTCCCCGGCGAGGGCGTGGCAGTCGTCCTCGGTGCGGAAGAGATAGGACTGCACCACGGCGCCCGTCTGGGGGAAGCGCTCACGCAGCTCGGCGAGGATGGCGAGGGTGGAGTCGACGGTGGTGTGGTCCTCCATGTCGAGGGTCACCGTCGTACCTGCCTCGGCGGCGGCTTCGACCACCGGAGTGATGTTCTTCAGCGCCAGCTCGTGGCCGCCGGGCAGGGCCTGGCCGAAGGCGGACAGCTTGACGGACATCTCGGCCTTGGTGCCGAGCCCCTGCTCCTTGAGGGCCTCGGCCAGCTGGAGGTAGGCGTCGCGGTTGCGCAGCGCCTCGGCCGGGTCGGTGATGTCCTCGCCGAGGAAGTCCAGGGTGACCTCCAGGCCGCGGGCGGCCAGCGACCGGACCACCGTCATGGACTCGGCCAGCCGCTCACCTGCGACGAAGCGGTCCACCACAGGGCGGGTGACCGGAGCGGCCGCGACGAGGCGGCGGATGCTGTCGCTGCGCGAGGCGGCGAGAAGCACGGGACCCAGCATGGGGCACCTCCACGTTCAGGATGACAAATGCCGGGGCGGACGCCTTGGCGGCAGCGCGCGGCAGCAACATGAGCCACCTGAAACTTAAGGATCGCGCCATCTTCCGGCCATCGACAGCTGTCACGCCTTCGTGGCCGGGATCTCAGACAGATGTATGAGAATGGGGGGTGAGTGGCAGCAGTGACGGCGGATGCGGTGAAAGGGGCCGGGCGGCGGATGCGGGGCGATTACCAGCAGCTCGTGGACGAGATCTCGGCGGCGCTCGGCGCACCGGCGACACTGGAGGACCGGGACTTCGGGCTGATCGCGTTCGGCGCGCACGAGGGCGAGGACGACGAGGTCATGGACCCGGTGCGGACCCGGTCGATCCTCCAGCGGCGGTCGTCGGCGGCCGTACGGACCTGGTTCGAGGCGTTCGGGATCACCCGCGCCACCACGCCGCTGCGCATTCCGCCGGACCCGGCGGCCGGTGTCTTCCGCGGCCGGATCTGTCTGCCGGTCCGCCATGGCGGGATCGTGCACGGCTACGTCTGGCTGCTGGACGACGGGCATCTGACGGATCTGGAGCTGGGCGGCCGGGGCAATCCCCCGGATCCGCGGATCGCCCAGGCCATGGAGACCGCCGCCCGGATCGGCGCCCTGCTGGCCGACGAGGCCCGCGCCGGGGCCGAACTGGGCGATCTGCTGCGGGAGTTGCTGACCTGCCCGGCCGATGAGCGGCGGGCCGCCGGGGCCGCGCTGCGCGAGGCGCTGCGCGAGACCCTGCGCTTCCCGCCGGGGTCGCCGCTGACGCTGGTGGCGGTGCTGCCGTGGGCGGCGACGGAGGCCGACGGGGCGCCGCTGCCGAGCCTGCCGGGGCTGCTGGCGGCGTGCACGCTCCCGGCGGACGGCGCCCTGGCGGGCCTGGTACGGCTGCGCTCACCGGGCGCGCTCACCCCGGCCCGTACGGTGGCCGAGCATCTGCTGCGCTCGCCGCGCGCCGGAGCCGGAGGGGCGGGCGGGGCCGGAGGGGCGGCCGGGGCCGGAGGGGCGGCCGGGGCCGGAGGAGCAGGCGGGGCCGCCGGGGGCCGTACGCGCGCGCCCCGCCCCCGCGCCGCCGGTATCGCCACCGGCACCGAGGAGCTGTCCGAACTCCCGGCCGCCTGGCGGCAGGCCCTGGCCGCGGCCCGCGCCGCCCGCGCCGAACCCCGGCTGGGCCCGGTCGGCCAGTGGGACGCCATCGGCGCCTACCGGCTGCTGACCGCGCTGCCCGCCCCCGGCCCGGACCCGGCCGTCGCGGCGCTGCTGGCCCCCGCGCACACCGAACTCGCCCGTACCGCCGAGGTGTTCCTGGACTGCGCGGGCCAGGCCGGGCGCGCCGCCCAAGCCCTGGGCATCCACCGGCAGACCCTCTACTACCGCCTGGGCCGGGTGGAGAAACTGACCGGCCTGGACCTGGACGAGGGCGAGGACCGGCTGCTGCTGCACATCGCGCTCAAGGCGGCGCGGCTGTGATCCCTACCGGTCCGCCGCTCTCCGTCACCCCTCCCCCGCCGGCTACGCGGCCGGCGGGTCCGGGGGCGGAGGCGGGACCGGCGGCGCCGGGTCAGGGGGCCGGACCAGGCCGTAGTGGCGGTAGAGGACCGCTTCCTCGGAGGGGTCGAGATGGCCGTTGGCGTCGATCCGCGGGGCGTGCTTGATGGTGTCCTTGGCGTACGGCACGTGCAGTTCGCCGCCGGTCCGCCGGGCCCCGGCCAGCGGGACGAAGGTCTCCTTCATGCCGAACAGCCCGGTGCGCACGGTGATCCACTCGGGGGCGTTGGTGGCGTCGTCACGGTAGACCTGCTGGACGGTGCCCACCTTGGAGCCCTGGCTGTCGACCACGGTCAGACCGGTCAGATGCTGCGGGGTCTCACCCAGCGGTGCGTTCATGGCGCCTCCTCTCCTTCCGCACGCGCCGCCGGGGGCACGCGCAGTTCCCATTGCGCGCCGCGAGGACTCCGGCAGCGAGTCAGGAGAGCCGCACTGCGCCATTCGAGTGAAAACGAAGGGGTCGGTGCATACGAATCGGTGCATACGAAGGGGCCGGGCCCGCCGCAGCGGAACCCGGCCCCTCGCCCGGCGTGGCCCGGTGGCTCAGCCGAGGTTGACCGCGCGCACGGACGTCGCGCCGATCTCCTGCCCGATCTCGGCGAGCACGGAGGCGGGGATGGTGTCGTCGACGGTCAGCGCGACCAGCGCCTCGCCGCCGACGGTCTCGCGGGAGACCTGCATGTTGCCGATGTTGATGCCCGCCTCGCCCAGGATCTTGCCGACCGTGCCGACGACGCCGGGGCGGTCGGTGTAGCGCAGGAACGCCATGTGGTCGGCGAGCGTGAGGTCTATGGCGTGCTCACCGACCGCCACGACCTTCTGGACGTTCTTGTGGCCGGAGAGGGTGCCGGAGATGGACACCTCGTCGCCGCCCGCGAGGGTGCCGCGCACGGTGACCACATTGCGGTGCTCGGGCGATTCGCTGCTGGTCGTCAGCCGCACCTCCACGCCGCGCTCCTGCGCGAACAGCGGGGCGTTGACGTACGAGACCGTCTCGTCCACGACGTCCTCGAACACGCCCTTGAGCGCGGAGAGTTCGAGCACCTTGACATCGTGCTGGGTGATCTCGCCGTACACCTCGACGTCGAGCCGCAGCGCGACCTCGCCGGCCAGCGCGGTGAAGATCCGGCCCAGCCGCTCGGCCAGCGGCAGCCCCGGCTTGACGTCCTCGGCGATCACGCCGCCCTGCACGTTGACCGCGTCCGGCACCAGCTCACCGGCGAGCGCCAGGCGCACCGACTTGGCGACCGCGATACCGGCCTTCTCCTGCGCCTCGCCCGTGGAGGCGCCCAGGTGCGGGGTGGCGACGACCTGGTCGTACTCGAACAGCGGGGAGTCGGTGCACGGCTCGACGGCGTAGACGTCCAGGCCGGCGCCCGCGACCCGGCCCTCCTTGAGGGCGCTGGCCAGCGCCGCCTCGTCGACGATCCCGCCGCGTGCGGCGTTGACGATCCGGACGGAGGGCTTGACCTTGTGCAGCGCGTCGTCGCCGATCAGGCCGACCGTCTCGGGAGTCTTGGGGAGGTGGACGGTGATGAAGTCGGAGACCTCCAGCAGCTCGTCCAGCGTCAGCAGCTTCACACCCATCTGCGCGGCGCGGGCCGGCTGGACGTAGGGGTCGTAGGCGACGACCTTCATGCCGAACGCCGACATCCGCTGGGCCACCAGCACGCCGATCCGGCCGAGGCCGACCACACCGAGCGTCTTCTCGCTGAGCTCGACGCCGGTGTACTTGCTGCGCTTCCACTCGCCGTTCTTCAGGGCGGTGTTGGCCTGGGGGATGTTGCGGGCCGTGGCGACCAGCAGACCGCAGGCGAGCTCGGCGGCGGTGACGATGTTGGAGGTCGGCGCGTTGACGACCATCACGCCGGCCTTGGTGGCGGCGGAGACATCGACGTTGTCCAGGCCCACACCGGCGCGGGCGACGACCTTCAGCTTCCGGGCGGCGGCGATCGCCTCGGCATCCACCTTCGTCGCGCTGCGCACGAGGATGGCGTCGACATCGGCGATGGCGGGCAGCAGCTCGGCGCGGTCCGCACCGTTGCAGTGGCGGATCTCGAAGTCCGGGCCGAGGGCGTCGACGGTGGCGGGCGACAGCTCTTCGGCGATGAGTACGACGGGTTTGCTGGCTGAGGCAGTGCTCACGTGGTCTTCAGTCCTCACTAGTCCTTCGCGGACGGCCGTCCCGACGGCCGAAGGCGGTGAAGGGGGAAAGCCGCGTGGAAGACGCACGACGTTGTGAGCCTGACGCGCTTATTGGGTTTGAGTGTAGTGGCGCGGGGGGATACGGCTCGCGCCGAAGCGTAAGGATCACCCGTGCGGGGTTCTACGCGGTGGACAATGCGGCGCCGCCGTCCTTGCGCAGGCGCCGCGCCGGGTACGGACGAAGGGGCCGCGGCCTTCGCCGCGACCCCTTGTCCGGTGGGCTCACGCCTGGTCGTCCACCCAGCTCATCAGCTTGCGCAGCTTCTTGCCGGTGGTCTCCAGCAGGTGGTCCTCGTCGGCCTTCTTGTACTCGTTGTACTTCGGCAGACCGGCCTCGTACTCCGCCATCCAGTTGTTGGCGAAGGTGCCGTCCTGGATCTCGGCGAGGACCTTCTTCATCTCGGCCTTGGTGACGTCGGTGATGATGCGGGGGCCGGTGATGTAGTCGCCCCACTCGGCGGTCTCGGAGACCGACCAGCGCATCTTCTCCAGGCCGCCCTCGTACATCAGGTCCACGATCAGCTTCAGCTCGTGGAGGCACTCGAAGTAGGCGATCTCCGGCTGGTAGCCCGCCTCGACCAGGGTCTCGAAGCCGGCCTTGACCAGGGCGGCGGTGCCGCCGCAGAGCACGGCCTGCTCGCCGAAGAGGTCGGTCTCGGTCTCCTCGGTGAAGGTGGTCTTGATGACGCCGGCGCGGGTACCGCCGATGCCCTTGGCGTACGACAGCGCCAGGTCGAAGGCGCCTCCGGTGGCGTCCTGCTCGACGGCCGCGATGCACGGCACGCCGCGGCCCTCCTCGTACTGGCGGCGCACCAGGTGGCCCGGGCCCTTGGGGGCGACCATGCAGACGTCGACGCCGGCCGGGGCCTTGATGAAGCCGTAACGGATGTTCAGACCGTGGCCGAAGAACAGCGCGTCGCCGTCCTTGAGGTGGTCCTTGATGGACTCCTCGTAGACCTTGGCCTGGATCGGGTCCGGCACCAGGATCATGATGACGTCGGCCTCTTCGGCCGCCTCGGCGGGCGTGACCACGCGCAGGCCCTGCTCCTCGGCCTTGGCCTTGGACTTGGAGCCCTCGTGCAGACCGACGCGCACGTCGACGCCCGAGTCGCGCAGGGACAGCGCATGGGCGTGGCCCTGGCTTCCGTATCCGATCACCGCGACCTTGCGGTTCTGGATGAGGGACAGGTCGGCGTCGTCGTCGTAGAACAGCTCGGCCACTTCGGGTATCTCCTTGGATCTAGCTGGTTGCCCACACAGTACGCGGGCGGGGTGGGGAAGGTTCGGGGGTCTCGCCATACGGTCCGGTCCGGTGTACGGACCGGCCGGACCGCGGTGTCAGGCCGTACGGTCCAGGGCGCGCAGCGAACGGTCCGTGATGGAGCGGGCGCCGCGGCCTATGGCGATGGTGCCGGACTGGACCAGTTCCTTGATGCCGAACGGTTCGAGCATCTTGAGCATCGCTTCCAGCTTGTCGCTGGATCCGGTGGCCTCGATGGTGACGGCCTCCGGGGAGACGTCCACGGTCTTGGCGCGGAAGAGCTGGACGATCTCGACGATCTGCGAGCGGGTCTCGTTGTCGGCGCGGACCTTGACCAGGACCAGTTCGCGCTGGACGGCGGTGCCCGGCTCCAGCTCGACGATCTTGAGGACGTTGACGAGCTTGTTGAGCTGCTTGGTGACCTGCTCCAGCGGCAGCGATTCGACGCTGACGACGATGGTGATGCGGGAGATGTCGGGGTGCTCGGTGACACCGACCGCGAGGGAGTCGATGTTGAAGCCGCGGCGGGAGAACAGGGCGGCGATCCGGGCGAGGATGCCGGGGGTGTTCTCCACCAGGACGGAGAGCGTGTGCTTGGACATTCGTCTTCTCTCTTCTTCCGTGCGTCCGTGTCGCGGCGGGCTCAGTCGTCTTCGCTGTCGCCGAAGTCCGGACGCACGCCCCGGGCGGCCATGACCTCGTCGTTGGAGGTGCCTGCGGCGACCATCGGCCACACCTGGGCGTCCTCGTGGACGATGAAGTCGATCACGACCGGGCGGTCGTTGATGGCATTGGCCTTGGCGATGACCGCGTCGAGTTCGTCCGCGCTCTCACAGCGCATCGCGACACAGCCCATCGCCTCGGACAGCTTGACGAAGTCCGGGACACGGGTGCCCGTCGAGGGCTGCTTGCCGGCCCCCGCGGCGGAGCCGCTGGTCGACTCAGCGGGGCCGGAGTGCAGCACGGTGTTGGAGTAGCGCTGGTTGTAGAAGAGGGTCTGCCACTGACGGACCATGCCCAGCGCGCCGTTGTTGATGATCGCGACCTTGATCGGGATGTTGTTCAGCGCGCAGGTGACCAGCTCCTGATTGGTCATCTGGAAGCAGCCGTCGCCGTCGATCGCCCAGACCGTACGGCCGGGCTGTCCGGCCTTGGCGCCCATCGCGGCGGGGACGGCGTAGCCCATCGTCCCGGCGCCGCCGGAGTTCAGCCAGGTGGCGGGCTGCTCGTAGTTGATGAAGTGGGCGGCCCACATCTGGTGCTGGCCGACGCCCGCGGCGTAGATGGTGTCGGCGGGGGCGAGCCTGCCGATCCGCTCGATGACCTGCTGCGGGGAGAGGGTGCCGTCCTCCGGCAGGTCGTAGCCGAGCGGGTAGGTCTCGCGCCAGCGGTTGAGGTCCTTCCACCAGGCGCTGTAGTCGCCCTTGTGCCCGGCCGCGTGCTCGGCCTGGACGGCGACGATCAGATCGGCGATGACCTCGCGGGCGTCGCCCACGATCGGCACGTCCGCGGCGCGGTTCTTGCCGATCTCGGCCGGGTCGATGTCGGCGTGGACGACCTTGGCGTACGGGGCGAAGGAGTCCAGCTTGCCGGTGACGCGGTCGTCGAAGCGGGCGCCGAGGGTGATCAGCAGGTCGGACTTCTGGAGGGCGGTGACGGCGGTGACCGCGCCGTGCATACCAGGCATGCCGACGTGCTGGGGGTGGCTGTCGGGGAAGGCGCCCAGCGCCATCAGGGTGGTGGTGACGGGCGCGCCGGTCAGCTCGGCGAGGACCTTCAGTTCGGCGGTGGCGCCGGCCTTGAGGACGCCGCCGCCGACGTAGAGCACCGGGCGCTTGGACTCGGCGATCAGCCGGGCGGCCTCGCGGATCTGCTTGGCGTGCGGCTTGGTCACCGGGCGGTAGCCGGGCAGCTCGGTGTGCGGCGGCCAGCTGAAGACGGTCTGCGCCTGCAGGGCGTCCTTGGCGATGTCGACCAGGACCGGGCCGGGGCGGCCGGTGGAGGCGATGTGGAACGCCTCGGCGATCGTGCGGGGGATGTCGGCGGGGTCGGTGACCAGGAAGTTGTGCTTGGTGATCGGCATGGTGATGCCGCAGATGTCCGCCTCCTGGAAGGCGTCCGTGCCGATCGCCTTGGAGGCGACCTGACCGGTGATCGCGACCAGCGGGACGGAGTCCATGTGGGCGTCGGCGATCGGGGTGACGAGGTTGGTCGCGCCCGGCCCCGAGGTCGCCATGCACACGCCGACCTTGCCGGTGGCCTGGGCGTATCCCGTGGCGGCGTGTCCGGCGCCCTGCTCGTGCCGGACCAGGATGTGCCGGACCTTCGAGGAGTCCATCATCGGGTCGTACGCAGGCAGGATCGCACCGCCGGGAATGCCGAACACGGTGTCGGCCCCGACCTCCTCAAGCGAACGGATGAGGGACTGCGCGCCCGTGACGTGCTCAACGGTGGCGGGCTGCTGCGGTCCGCCGGCGTTACGGGCCCGCGGCTGCGGATGGTGGGCCCCGGAGGCCTGCTCGGTCATCTGCGTCTCTTCTCGAAGCTGAGGGTTTTGACGGGATTTGGCGGGATTTGTGCGGTTGCGGTGCAACAAAAAACCCCCCGTGCCTAGTGGCAAGCGAGGGGAGCGCGTCGGAGCGGTTCGCCGGGCATCTTCGGGCCCTGGCTTCAGCCGACGCGCTGTCCAAGTACGAGAATTCGGGTGCGCATGGCACTGACCCTCCCCCTGTCGTGCACCGAGTGTCAAGTGGGTGGGACGGAGGTCTCACTATTTGAGCGCAATGGCGGATGCACGAGCGATTCCGGGGCCGCGGCGGCCCCCCGCCGCGCGGGCACCGCACTGCCGCTGAGCACCACCGCGCGGCCCTCCCCGGCCAGGTCGGGCACCGGGTAGGCGCCGCGGGCCAGCGCGCACCGCAGCCGGTGCTCGTCCAGCGGTCCGGAGAACGCCAGGCCCTGGCCGTGGGTGCAGCCCATGGAGTGCAGCGCCAGGACCTGTTCGGGCAGATCGACGCCGTCCGCGACGGACTGCATGCCCAGGTCGGCGGCGATCCGCAACAGGCCGGCGGTGATCTTGTGCAGCCGGGGGGACTCCACGACGCCGTCGATCATGCCGCGGTCCAGGCGCAGGACGTCGACGGGCAGGCGGCGCAGCGCCATCGCGGCGTATCCGCTGCCGAAGCCGTCCAGGGCGATCCGCACGCCCAGCCGGCGCAGGGCGACCAGGCGGCGCTCCAGTTCGTCCAGGGGGATGCGCGGGTCGCTGTCGGACAGTTCCAGCACCAGCGAACCGGGCGGCAGGCCGTGCCGGTCCAGCAGCGTCTCGACGGTCCTGGGCGGCATCGCGCGGTCCATCAGACGGCGGGCGGAGAGGCGGACGGCGACGGGGACCGGGTGGCCGGCGCGGTGCCGGGCCCCGGCCTGCTCCAGGGCCTCCTCCAGCTGCCAGCGGCTGAGCTCCGCGGCCCGGGCGCCGTCCTCGGTACGCCGGCCGCGGTCGCCGACCCGCAGGAATTCGTGGGGGGTGAACAGGATGCCCTCGGCGGAGCGCCAGCGGGCGTGGGCGGCGAGGGCGGTGACCTTGCCGCTGGAGAGCTCGACCACCGGCTGGTGCAGCAGCGTGAACTCGCCGTCGTGCAGGGCGGTGCGCAGTTTGCCGACGAGCTCGGCGCGCTGCACCACCTCGGCCTGCATCTGCGGGGCGTACATCTCCACCCGGCCCTTGCCGGCCTGTTTGGCGCGGTACATCGCCATATCGGCGTTGCGCAGCAGCGCGGACGGGGTGACGCCCGGGTCGGCGAAGGCGACGCCGATGCTGGCGGCGACGCGGACGTCGCGGCCGTCGATGCGGTACGGCTCGGAGAGTTTGATGCGCAGCCGGTCGGCGATCTCGTGGACGCGCAGTTCACGGGCGGTGTGGTCGCGGGTGCCGTCGCCGGTGATCAGCGCGGCGAACTCGTCGCCGCCGAGCCGCGCCGCTATGTCCCCCGAGCGCACCGATTCGCCCAGCCTGCGGGCGGCCTGCACCAGCAGTTCGTCGCCCGCCTGGTGGCCGATGGTGTCGTTGACCTGTTTGAAGCCGTCGAGGTCGATGTAGAGCACGGCGGTGTCGTGATCGCTGGCGCGGCGGCCGGTGACGGCCTGGCTGACCCGTTCGGTGAACAGCGCGCGGTTGGGCAGGTCGGTGAGGGCGTCGTGGGAGGCGTTGTGCTGGAGCTGGGCCTGGAGACGGACCCGTTCGGTGACGTCGCGGGAGTTGAAGATCAGGCCGCCGTGGTGGCGGTTGACGGTGGACTCGACGTTCAGCCAGCCGTCGCCGCCCACCCGCCGGTCCCCGGCCCGGAAGCGGCATTCGATACGGGTGGTGGGCTCCTTCTCGGGCGGGGCGGCGAGGAACCGGCGGACCTCGTGCACCACGCGCCCCAGGTCCTCGGGGTGGATCAGCGAGGCCAGTTCGGAGCCGACCAGCTCCTCGGCGTCGCGGCCGTAGACCCCGGCCGCTGCGGGGCTGACGTAGCGCAGGACGCCGGTCGGGGCGGCGATCATGATGACGTCGCTGGAGCCCTGCACCAGGGAGCGGAAGTGGTTCTCCTTCTGGGCCAGTTCCTGGGTGAGGGTGATGTTGTCGAGCAGCATGATGCCCTGGCGCACGACGAGCGCCAGGACGACCGTGCAGCCGGTGAAGAGCACCACCTTGTCGATCCGCCGCCCGTCCAGGACGTTGGTGAGGATGCCCAACGTGCAGACGGCGGCGGCCAGATACGGGGTCAGGGCGGCGAGCGAGCCGGCGATGGGGCGGCTGCCGGGCGGCTGGGGGCGGCGGGCGGTGCGCTGGAGGTCGTCGACGGCCGGCTCCCCGGGCGTACGGCGGGCGACCCAGGGCGCGTAGGCGAGCAGTATCGACCCGGCGAACCAGCCGGCGTCCAGGATCTGGCCGGAGCGGTAGTGGTCGCGCAGCAGCGGCGAGCTGAACAGGGCGTCGCACAGCACCGTGAGCGCCAGGGCGGCCACCGCGGTGTTGATGGCCGAGCGGTGCACCGAGGAGCGCCGGAAGTGCAGCACCAGCACCATGCTCACCAGCACGATGTCCAGCAGCGGATAGGCCAGCGAGAGCGCGCTCTGGGCGACGCTGGTGCCCTCGAAGCGGGTGGTGTGGGCGAGGGCGAGGCTCCAGGAGAGGGTGACCAGGGAGCCGGCGATCAGCCAGGCGTCCAGGCCCAGGCAGACCCAGCCGGCGCGGCTGACCGGTCTCTTGGCGAGCACCAGCAGGCCGACGATGGCCGGCGGGGCGAACAGCAGGAAGCAGAAGTCGGCGAGGGAGGGGCTGGGCACCTGGGCGCGCAGCACGACTTCGTACCAGCCCCATACGCCGTTGCCGAGGCCGGCCATCGCGGAGGAGGCGGCGAAGAGCATCCAGGCGGGGCGGAAGCGGCTGGTGCGGTGGCGGCGGGCGTACAGACCGCAGGAGACGGCGGCCACCAGGGCGGCGGCGCTGAGGCCGAAGTCGCCCATGAACAGCGCGATTTCGTGCGACCCCCAGCCCAGGGCCGCGCCGAGCGCGTAGCCGCCGCAGACCACGGCCAAGGCAACTTGCGGTACCACGCTCGGCGGGCCGCCGGCGGGGGCCGACGGCCGGGAGAGCACCGCCCCCGGGGCGCTCACCGCGGCCTCCTGCCGGCCCGTGCGCGGCGCCGCCGCGACCGGGGTGCCCGCAGATCGTGCAGTATCGCCTCGGGCGCTCGTGGATCGCGCGTGACGCGATTCATCCATCGACCGTGCATCGCCCGTCGCCCCCCTCGAGTTCCGGATCCTTCGCTCGCGCCGTTCAGTTGGGCGCTGTCCCCGATCCGGACGATACACCAGATCCGTCACTCAGGGACATAGGGTATCTACGGAGTGTGACTGGCCCGGGGGTGGTCGACACACTGTGCAGTCGTACGGCCTCGTAGTGCTACGCGCAAGCGTCCTCGCCGGCGGTGGCGACCACATTGCGCAGCGGCTTCCCGGCCGCGAAAAGCGTCAACTGCTCGCGCAGAAGCCGCTTCGCACGGGGCAGAAAGGCAGAGCTGGGGCCCCCGACGTGTGGAGTGATGAGCACGCCGGGAGCGTGCCACAGCGGATGCCCGGCGGGCAGGGGTTCCGGATCCGTCACATCGAGTGCCGCGCGCAACCGTCCGGACGTCACTTCGGGCAGCAGCGCGGCGGTGTCGACGATCGGGCCGCGGGCGACGTTCACCAGAAGTGCGCCGTCCTTCATCCGTGCCAGGACATCGCGTCCGACCAGGCCACGGGTCTCGTCGGTGAGCGGAGTGGCGAGGATGACGACGTCCGCGGAGGGCACGAGGGCGGACAGCGCGGAGAGTGGATGCACGGGGCCGCGCACGGTCTCACGTGCGGTGCGCGCGATGCGCGAAACCCGCGCGCACTCAAAGGGCGTGAGCCGGTCTTCGATGGCACTGCCGATCGAACCATAGCCCACAATGAGGACGGACTTGTCGGCCAGCGCCGGCTGGAAGCCCGCCCGCCATTCCTCGGCGTCCTGGCCCCGTACGAACTCGGGAATTCCGCGCAGCGAGGCGAGCGTCAGGGTGAGTGCCAGCTCGGCCGTACTGGCGTCGTGCAGCCCGCGGGCGTTGCACAGCCGGGCGCCGGGCGGCATCGAGGGCAGGCCCGGCAGCACGGCGTCGACCCCGGCGGTCAGGGTCTGCACGGCCTCGACCCGGCGCATCAGCGGCAGCGGCCGCAGGCAGACCGCGGCGTCCTTCATGTAGGGCACGACGTAGAAGACGCAGTCGGCGGGATCGCCGGGGTAGGCCGGGCCGGCATCCCAGTGGAGGTAGCGCGGACCCTCGGGCAGGCCCTCGATCAGGTCGGGCGCGAGGGGGAGCCAGACGTCCCCGGTGCCGGCGCGGTGGTGCGTTGATGCCATGGCCGCAGGCTATGCGAAAAGGCGTTTGGTACAGACGTTAGTTTGGTCAGGGCGCTTCTGACGGATCTCCGTGGAGGAAGGAGCGGCGCCTGGTGCGTGCGATCGCAAGGCGCCGGGATGTCTTCATAGCGGAGCTATGGGGATCTTTCGGCAACGCCGCGAGCGTGCGTGCCAGGCGCCGCGACGCCACGGAGATCCATCAGAAGCGCCCTAAGGGCCCTTGATCGGGGGCGAGGGGACGGAGGCACGACCAGGTGGAGCGCAGGACAATCGGTGCGGCGGCCCTCGAAGTGGGCGCCGTCGGACTGGGCTGTATGCCGATGAGCTGGGGGTACACCGCCTCGCAGCGCAGCGGGGAGGGTTCGCTGCGGGCCGTGCACACCGCGCTCGACCGGGGGTGCAGCCTGCTGGACACCGCCGATATGTACGGGCCCTTCACCAATGAACTCCTGGTCGGCCGGGCGCTCAAGGAGCGGCGCGAGGACGCGTTCGTGTCGACCAAATGCGGGCTGCTGGTCGGCGAGCAGCATGTCGTCGCCAACGGGCGCCCCGGCTATGTCAAACGCGCCTGTGACGCCTCGCTGCGCCGGCTGGGGACCGACCGCATCGACCTCTACCAGTTGCACCGCGCCGACCCCGAGGTGCCCATCGAGGAGACCTGGGGCGCGATGGCGGAGCTGGTGGCCGCGGGGAAGGTGCGGTCCCTGGGGCTGTGCGCGGTGGGGGCGCGGGCGGTACGGCCGCCCCGCGCGGCCCGTTCCGTGCGCCGTACGGGCACCGGGCGCCGCCCCGGGTCCCGGATGCACGACGGCACACTGCGCCAACTGGAGCGCATCCAGCAGGTGTTCCCGGTCAGCAGTGTGCAGGCCGAGCTGTCGGTGTGGTCGCGACAGGCCCTGGAGGAGCTGCTGCCGTGGTGCGAGTCCCGGGGCGTGGGCTTCCTGGCGGCGATGCCGCTGGGCAACGGCTATCTGACCGGCACCCTCACCCCGGGCCAGGGCTTCGAACCGGAGGACCTGCGGGCCCGTCACCCGCGGTTCACCGCCGAGATGATGGCGGCCAACCAGCCGGTGGTCGCGGGGCTGCGGCGGATCGGCGCCCGCCACGGCGCGACGCCCGGACAGGTGGCGCTGGCGTGGGTGCTGGCCCAGGGGCGCCATGTGGTTCCCGTACCGGGGACGAAGAAGGAGCGCTGGGCGGCGCAGAACGCGAAGGCGGCGGACCTGGTCCTGGACCGGGAGGACCTGGCGGAGATCGCGGCGCTGCCGCCGGCGCGGGAGTCGTGGTACTGACGGCGTGACCCGCTGGCGCGCGGTGGGCCGCGCCGCGGCACCTCAGGCGCGCCGCCGCCCCGTCCCGCCACCTCAATGTGGTCTCCTTGTGGCGCCCCGCCGACGAGAGGACCCCTGCCGTGCAACGCCGTTCCCGTACCGCCGTGTTGGCCGCCGCCTCGCTGCTCCTGGCGGCCGGCTGTTCCTCCGGTGGCGGGCCGGCCGCCACGGGGGGCGGCTCGGCCGCACCGAAGGGCACGGCCCCCGGCGCGACGGCGTCGCCGAGCGCCGCTCCCTCCGCCACCGCACCGCCCGCCAAGGGCTCGGTCAAGGTGGTCGGCACGCTGACCACCGGGCTGAAGTCACCCTGGGGCGTGGCCGTCCTGCCGGGCGGCGATCTGCTGGTCGCCTCGCGCGACACCGGGACGATCGTGCGGGTGTCGGCGGAGAACGGGAAGACCACGAAGGTGGGGTCGGTGCCGGGCGTGGACCCGGGCGGTGAGGGCGGGATGCTGGGGCTCGCGGTGTCCCCGACGTTCGGCGCCGACCGCGAGGTGTACGCGTACTTCACCACCGCCTCCGACAACCGCATCGCGCGCATGATCTACGACGAGAAGCGCGCCCCGGGCGACCAGCTCGGCGCCCCCGACACGATTCTGCGGGGCATCCCCAAGGGGGAGATCCACAACGGCGGGCGGATCGCCTTCGGCCCGGACAAGATGCTCTACGCCGGTACGGGCGAGACCGGCGACACCGGGCTCGCGCAGGACAAGGAGTCGCTGGGCGGCAAGATCCTGCGGATGACGCCGGACGGCGAGCCGGTGCACGGCAACCCCCGGGCCGATTCGGTGATCTACGACTACGGTCACCGCAATGTCCAGGGCCTGGCCTGGGACGACGGCAAACGGCTGTGGGCCTCGGAGTTCGGGCAGAACACCTGGGACGAGCTCAACCTCGTCGAGCCGGGCAAGAACTACGGCTGGCCCGAGGTGGAGGGCAAGGCCAAGGGCGCGCAGAGCGGCTCCGGGTACACCGATCCGGTCGAGCAGTGGAAGACGAAGGACGCCTCGCCCAGCGGGATCGCCTACGCCAAGGGCTCGATCTGGATGGCGTCGCTGCGCGGCGAACGGCTGTGGCGGATCGCCCTGAACGGCACCGAGCCGGTGGCGGCCCCGCAGGCGTTCCTCAAGGGCACCTACGGGCGGCTGCGCACCGTCGTGGCAGCCGGGGACGGGTCGTTGTGGCTGGTCACGAGCAACACCGACGGGCGGGGCAAGCCCCGTAAGGGAGATGACCGGATTCTCCGGCTGAAGGTGAGCTAGCGCGATCTGGCTCCCGTCCGGGAATACTGATCCCCTTTTCGAACGGCCTGCCTGGACTCGGGGGCGGGGTGCGCAGCCGGGGGCGGTCGGCCGGGGGCGTCAGCTGACCGATGGTTCGCCGAAGAGCCGGAGCCGGTGGGCGACGGCGCCCGCCTCGCCTCGGCCGGAGACGCCCAGCTTGGCGAGGATGTTGGAGACATGGACGCTGGCGGTCTTCGGCGAGATGAACAGGGCGTCGGCTATCTGGCGGTTGCTGCGGCCGTCGGCCACCAGCCGCAGGACGTCCCGTTCACGCGGGGTGAGGCCCAGAGACGCCACGGGGGCGGCATCGGCGCCGGACGGGGCGGGCTCCGGTGCCGCCATGGCGGTGCCGTTCAGGCCGTGCAGGGGGATGCGGGCGCGCTGGGCGAGGAGGGCGATCTCGTCGGCGAGGGGGCGGGCGCCCATGGAGGCGGCGGCGATGTGGGAGCGGGCGAGGAGCTCGGCGGCGGCCTCGCGCGGGGTGCGGCCGTCCAGGCCGGCGGTGGCGCGGGCGGCCGTGCCGTGCAGCAGCGATTCGGCCCAGCGGTAGCAGGCGCGGGCCAGTTGGTGCGGGCGCTCCAGAGGGGCGAAGGCATCGACCGCCGCGGCCCAGGCGTCGGGCGCCTCCCGGCCCTCGGCGCGGCGTAGTTCGGCCTCGACGGCGAGGGCGTGGGCGGCCCAGACCGGGGAGAGCCGGGGCAGCGCCTTGGCGGCGTCCCGGATACGGGCGAGGAGCGCCGGACGGCCGGGCTCGGCGGCGGGCAGCCCGCGGGCGTCGGACTCGACGGCGGTGGCCGACCACAGCAGCGGCCAGGCGTAGCGGGCGGTGCCGGGCGGGAAACCGGCGTCCAGGGCCCCTTCGAGGATGCTCCGGGCGTCGAGGGCCCGGCCGCGGCCCGCGGCGAGGCGCAGGGCCTGCCGCGCCATCGGGATGGCGTGCTGCGGCTGGGGGTCGTGGGTGCCGTAGTTCTCCCGGGCGAGGGCCAGTTCGCGTGCGGCGACGTCGAGATCGCCGCGGTCCAGGGCGAGGTCGGCGCGGCGGTGGACGGCCAGCGCCCGGGGCCGCGGGCTCTGGGACAGGCAGGCGGCCTTCTCGGCGGCCTCGGCGGCCTCCTCCCAGCGGCCCAGCGCGTGCAGCGCTTCGGCGAGGTTGCCCGAGACCCAGCTGGCGGTGTCCTTCAGGCCGTAGCGCAGGTTCAGTTCGACGCCCCGGGCGGCGACCTCGGCGGCCTCACGGGAGCGGCCGACGCCCTCCAGGGTGGAGGAGAGGTTGATGTGGCCGCGGCCGATGACGGAGAAGTGCTTGCGGTCCACGGACTGTTCGAGGGCGCTGCGGAAGTCGGCGAGGCCGCCCTCGACCTCGCCCGCGTCGACCCGCAGTCCGGCCAGCGTCAGCCGGGAGTTCAGCTCGGCCTCTTCGTCGCCGACCAACCGGGCCATCTCCACGGCCCGTTCGGCCGTCTCGAAGGTGCCCGGACCCGGTTCGTGCAGGATCTGCCAGCTGGCGACGGCGGCCATCACCGCGGCGTGCACCGAGGACGGCGGCAGCCCGCGCATCAGCTCCTCCGCCCTGCCCAGCTCCGCCCATCCGTCGCCGCGGCCGGTGCGCTGGACGAGCTTGGAGCGCTGGAGCAGGAACCATGCCTCGCGGTGGGGGTCCCCGCTGCTCGAACTGTGTTGAGAGCTTGGGGGAGGGTCGTTTCCGTCGCGCAGGGTCCGCAGGGCGCGCTTGGTGATGGTGAAGGCCCGCTCGGCGTCGCCGGAGAGCCGGGCGGCCACCGCGATCTCGGCGAGCAGATCGAGGAAGCGCAGCGCCTCGTCGTCGCAGCCGCAGGCCGGGTACGCCTCGGCGTAGTCCACCGGGCGGACCCCGTGGCGCACCTCCACGGGCGCGTCGTCCCACAGCTCCAGGGCGCGGTCCAGCAGCCGCAGCTGCTCGGCGTAGGCATGGCGGCGGCGGGCCTCGACGGAGGCGGCGAGGACCGCGGGCAGCGCCTTGGCGGCGTCGTGGGCCTTGTACCAGTAGCTGGCCAGGCGGGTGGTGCAGGCGTCGGCGGGGACCAGGGAGCGGTCGGCCTCCAGGGCCTGGGCGTAGCGGCGGTTGAGGCGGGTGCGCTCACCGGGCAGCAGATCGTCGACGACGGCCTCGCGGACCAGGGCGTGGCGGAAGCGGTAGCCCGTGCCGTCCATGGTGGGCACCAGGGTGTTGCTGCCGACGGCCGCGCGCAGCGCCTCGAAGAGGGTGTCCTCGGGCATCTGGCTGACGGCGGCGAGGAGTTCGTACTCGACCGTGGAGCCGCCCTCGGAGGCGATGCGCACCACCCGCTGGGCGTCCTCGGGCAGCGCCTCGACGCGCACCAGCAGCAGATCGCGCAGGGGGTCGCTCAGGCCGTGCAGACAGCCGTCGGCGAGGCTGCGGGCCAGCTCCTCGACGAAGAAGGCATTGCCCTCGGAACGCTTGAAGACCCGGTCGACGGTGGTCTCTTCGGGCTCGCTGCCGGTGATCCCGGCGAGCTGGGAGCGGACCTCGGCGCGGGTGAAGCGGGCCAGTTCCACCCTGTGGACCGTCCGCGTGCGGTCGATCTCCGCCAGGAACGGGCGCAGCGGATGGCGGCGGTGGATGTCGTCGGAGCGGTAGGTGGCCACCAGGAGGACGTTGGCGTCGTGCAGCGCCCGCAGGAGGTAGGCGAGCAGTTCTCGGGTGGAGCGGTCGGCCCAGTGGAGGTCCTCGATGACCAGGACGAGGCTGCGGTGCGCGGCGATCCGCTCCAGGAGGCGGGCGGTGAGCTCGAAGAGGCGGGCGCGGCCCACCTCCTCGTCATGGCTCTCGCCGGCGGTCTCGCCCAATTCGGGCAGAATGCGGGCGAGTTCCCCTTCCTGGCCGGCGACGGCGGCCGCCAGATCCTCCGGCAGCCGCGCGTTGAGGGTGTGCAGCACCGCGGAGAAGGGGGCGTAGGGCAGGCCCTCGGAGCCGATCTCGATGCAGCCGCCGAGCGCGACCAACGCCCCCTGGGCACGGGCGGATTCGGTGAACTCCTCGATCAGCCGGGTCTTGCCGACCCCGGCCTCACCGCCGATGAGGATCGCCTGCGGCTCACCGGACTTCTCGATACGGGCGAGCGCCTCGCGCAGCGCGGCCAGCTCGGCCGCGCGGCCGACGAACACGGGACTGACGGACCTGGTCTCCACGCTGCCGAGCATCGCACAGAGGTCTGACAGTCCGGCAGTGCGGATCTCCACTTCGGGGTCCGGACCGGGCCGGGCACGAACGGCCGGTCAGGCGGCGGCGCGCCGAAAGCGCGCCCACCGGCCCCGCCGCGTGCTCACCCGCCCTTCGGGATCGTGCTCCCCGGACCGGCCCGCGCCGAGCCGGCCCTCGACGGCCTGGCGTACCAGGCGCTCGCGGTCGGCCTCGCGGCGCAGTTCCTCGTAACGGACCCGGAGCTCCAGCTCGGAGTGGTACATGGCGTCTCTCCTGATGAGGATGGGGAACGATGTGCTGACGTCCTCCACCTTCGTCCCCGAGGGGGGTCCACCACATCGGGAGAGTTCCTGATCTCCACCCCCCTACGGGCCTCAGAAATGCGCGGGGCGTCCCGCGGGGGCCTTAGAAACCCGCGGGACGCCTCGTAGGGGCCTTAGAAACCGCCGGATCCGTCCGTAAGGAACTCAGGAACCGGCGCCGTACGCCTCAGTGCCCCATCGGGGGCTGCCCGCCGGGCTGGGGCGTGCTGGGCATGCTCGGCATGGCCGCGAACAGGTCGAGGTACATGCCCGCCGCGATGAGGAGGCCGAGCACGCCGAGGGCCAGTCCGCCCCAGGCCAGGGCCCGTGCCCAGGTGGCGCGCGCCCGGGTCAGCGTGACCGCGGCCACGAGCATGCCGAGCGCCGCGAAGACGCCGTTGACCAGGGCGGTGGTGTGCCAGGGGGTGCCGTAAACGGCGGCGATCTGGTCGCTCGTCTTGCCCGTCTGGAGCTTGATCTGGCCCAGCAGGGTCTGCCGCTCGGCCATCAGGGTGCCCAGCCAGGTCCCGGTGACGGAGGCGAGGCCCAGCCCCGCGGCCACCACGGCCCCGGCACCGGTGGCGACGCCGTTGGCGGACCCGGGTGCGTCCTCCTCGGGCAGGCCCTCCATGAGGTCCGTGGCAGCCGCATCGTCCGTGGCCGCCGCGTCGTCCGGGGCCGTCGCGTCCTTGCTCGTCGTGTCCGGGGCCGTCACATCCGGAGCCTTCGCCTCCGGGGTCGTCTTGTCCGGGGCCTCCGCCTCCGGGGTCGTCGTGTCCGTGGCCGTGGTGTCCGTGGTCCTCGTTCCCATGGGCGCGACCGTAGGTGCCGCGTCTGAGAGTCAGATGAGAGCGTCGGATGAGCGCAGCTGAGAGCGTCCGGCGGGAGCCGCGGCCCGGGGCGCGGGCCGGTCCCCGCCCTACGCCCTGACCAGCGGACTCTCCCCGTCCCGCGGACCGGGCAGGGTGACCGGCGGATGCTCCTCCACAGGCGGTTCGATACTGAGCCGGGGCAGCCGGCGCTCCAGCCAGGAGGGCAGCCACCAGTTGGCGCCGCCGAGCATGTGCATCAGGGCGGGGACCAGCAGCGTACGGAGTACGAAGGCGTCCAGGGCGACGGCCGAGGCCAGCCCGATGCCGAACATCGCGATGATCCGGTCGCCGCTGAGGATGAACGCCGCGAACACCGCGATCATGATGACCGCCGCGGAGTTGATCACCCGGCTGGTTTCGGCCAGGCCGACCCGTACGGCCCGCCGGTTGTCACCGGTGAGCTGCCATTCCTCGTACATCCGGGACACCAGGAAGACCTGGTAGTCCATGGACAGCCCGAAGAGCACCGAGACCATGATCACCGGCAGGAACGGCTCGATCGGCCCGGCGCTGCCCAGCCCCAGCAGCTCGCTCCCCCACCCCCACTGGAAGACCGCGACGACGATCCCGAAGGACGAGGCGACGGCCGCGACGTTCATCAGGGCGGCCTTGAGCGGGATGCCGATGCTGCGGAAGGCCAGCAACAGGAGGAGCGAGCCGAGCGCGATGACGGTGCCGACGAACAGCGGCAGTTTGCCGATGATGACGGAGGCGAAGTCGTCGTAGCTCGCGGTGATGCCGCCGATGTGCACCCTCATCGTCGTGCCCGCCTCGGCGCGCGGCAGGACCTTGCCGCGCAGCCGCTGCACCAGGTCGGAGGTCTGCCGGGACTGCGGGGAGCCGTCCGGTACCACGGTGATCACGCCGGTGCTGCGGCTGCCGTCGAACTCGGGAGCGCCGGCCTGGGCGACGCCGGGGGTCTCGCGCAGCCGGTGCGGCAGCTTCTCGAAGGCGATCCGGTCCTCGGGGCCGTCCAGGCTGCCGACGAGGGTGAGCGGGCCGTTGAAACCGGGCCCGAAGCCGCCGCCGTGGCCGTCCCCTGGCCCGCCGCGCGCCAGGAGGTCGTATGCCTTACGGGTCGTCGACGTGGCCGGATTGTTGCCCTGGTCGGAGGTGCCCAGATGCAGCCCCAGGGTGGGCAGCGCGAGGACGGCCATGACGACGGCCGCGATCAGGCCCAGCAGTTTGGGGTGCCGTTCGACGAAGGAGGACCAGCGCACGGCGAGGCCGGCGGGCTCTTCGGGCCGCGGCCCCTCCTCGGCCAGCCGACGGCGCTCGCGGCGGCCGAGCGCCCGCATCTTGATCAGCCCGAGCAGCGCGGGCAGCAGGGTGACGGAGGCGGCGACGGTCAGGACGACGGTGAGCGAGGCGGCGAGGGCGACACCGTTGAGGAAGCCCAGCCGCAGGACCAGCATGCCCAGCAGCGCGATACACACCGTGGCACCGGCGAAGACGACCGCCCGCCCGGACACCGAGACGGCACGCTCGGCGGCCTCCTCGACGGACAGTCCCGCCCGCAGGCCCCTCCGGTGGCGGGTGACGATGAACAGCGCATAGTCGATGCCGACGCCGAGGCCGATGAGCATGCCCAGCATGGGGGCGAAGTCGGCGACGGTCATGGCATGGCCGAGCAGGCTGATCCCGGCCGAGGCGGTGCCGACGGCGACCAGCGCGGTGACGATCGGAAGAAGGGTCGCGGCGAACGAGCCGAAGGCGAGGAAGAGCACCACGGCCGCCACCCCCAGCCCGATGACTTCCGGCAGCTGCGCACGGGGCGCCTCGGTCAGCGCGATCCCGGCGCCGCCCAGCTCCACGTGGAGCCCGTCCCGTGCGGCGGCCTGCGCCGTCTCCACCACCTTCTTGACCTGGCCCGCGTGCAGCTCGTCCGTCGGCCGGTCGAAGACGAGGGAGGCGTAGGCGGTGTGCCCGTCCGCGCTGATCTGCCGCTCATGGTGCGCCGCGTCGGCCGTGCGCCCGTAGGGGCCGTGCACCTCGGAGACGCCCGGCAGCCGGGCGACCTCCCGCAGCGCATGCGTCATCCGCTTCTTGACGGCCTTGGCCCGCACCGACCCCGTATCCGTGTGCCACACGAGGGTGTCGCTGTCCCCGGACTGCCCGGGGAACGCCTTCGTCAGCAGGGCCGCGGCCTGCCCGGACTCGGTCCCCGGGACCTCGTAGTCGGTCGAGTACGCCGAGCCCATCGACCCTGCCGCGGTGGCAACCCCCGCGAAGGCGGCGAGCCAGAGGACGATCACCACGATGCGGTGCCTCAGGCACCACCGAGCCAGAGCGGTCACGGACTTCGTCGTCTGCTTCCCGGGTTGGGCGTCGATAACTCCCGGGTGACGGGTGGTGCCGAGCGCGCGGATATACGGGTACGGGCGGACCGCCAGGTTCCGGCGGGCATGCCGTGGTGCAGGGTGGCAGCCCGAAAAGATCCATAGGCCGCTTTGTGGACTTCCCCACAAAGCGGCCGCGCGTGCGAACTGCCTTTATTTCATGCCGTAACGAACTTTTCGCCACTTTCCGGCCACCACTCGCACCACACGATCTTCCCCGGCCGACGCTCGTCGACCCCCCACTTGTCCGCGAGCACGGACACCAGCCACAGCCCCCGCCCGGACTCCTCGTCGGCCGCACCGCCCCGCTCCGGCACCCTCGGCTCCCCGTCACCGCTGTCGTGCACCTCGACGCGCAGCACTCCGTCCTCCGCCCCCAGCGCCAGCCACAGCCGGTAGCCACGCCCCGGAGGCACACCATGCAGCACGGCATTGGTCGCCAGTTCGCTCACGCAGAGCACGACGTCGTCCCCCCGTCGCCGCACGCCCCACTCGGCGAGCGCACTGCGGGCGAACTCCCTGGCCAGCCGCACGGACCGGCGCTCGCGCCGGTAGGCGGCGGTACGGACCCGGACGGCCTGAATCTCCCTTTGCATGACGTCACTGTCACAGTGCGTTACTAGACTGAGCCACAGCGTGAAGTCGTACAGATTCGTTGTACGACCTCACGCCGCATCAGGCAGTCGCGACGGGGGGAAGGCAACGCGCATGCACCCGGTGAGCAAACCGAAGCGGATCACGTCCTGGCATGTGATCGGAGCCCAGATGAGTCACTTCCGGAGGGCGGCCCGGCTGACACAACCGGCGCTGGCCGAGGCGGTGGGCCTGCACGAGGACACCATTGGCTCGATCGAGCAGGGGCGTAGACCTCTGAAGATCGATCTGGCCGAGACGCTCGATGAACTCCTCGACACGAAAGGGGTGTTGGCGGTTGCGGTGTCGAACGTGCCGGACAAGGAGCGTTTTCCCGCCTTCGTGCAGGACTTCGTCGAGTACGAAGCGGAGGCGCTGTCGCTGCTGTCGTACGAGAACCACGTCATGCCAGGTCTTTTGCAGACCGAGGACTACGCACGGGCCGTGTTCTCGTGCCTGTTCCCGCCCATCAGCAAGGACGAGGCCACCGACCGGCTCTCCGGTCGCCTCGATCGACAGCAGCTGTTGCAGCGTGATCCGCAGCCTGTCTTGCACTTCGTCGTGGAGGAGGTGATCCTGCACCGGCCGATCGGCAGCCCGGAGGTGTTGCGGCAGCAGATCAGGCATCTGCGACGGTGCGCAGAGTTGCCCTTTGTCGGGTTCCAGATCATGCCGACTTCCCGCACGAACCACGCAGGGCTAAACGGACCCCTGGTGCTGCTGGAAACTCCGGATCACGGTCAACTGGCCTATATCGAAGGCCAGCTAGTGAGCTTCCTCGTGGATGACCCCGAGGAGGTGAGTCTCCTCCAACTCAAATATGGGATGCTGCGCTCGCAGGCCCTCACCCCCGAGGACAGCATCAGACTGCTTGACCAACTGGCAGGAGAGGCATGAGCAGCCCAGCAATCGGCAACCTGGCCTGGTTCAAGTCCAGCTACAGCGGTGACGAGGGCGGCAACTGCATCGAAGTCGCCTACGACTGGCGCAAGTCCAGCTACAGCGGTAGCGAGGGGGGCGACTGCATCGAGGTCGCCGCCTCCCCCCACGCCACCGTCCACGTCCGCGACTCCAAGACCCCCGGCGGCCCGGCGCTCAACGTGAGCGCCGCCGCCTGGGCCGCCTTCGTCGCGGATGTGGTCGGCTGAGGGCGCCCGTCACCCCTCTAGCAACGCCGGTGCAAGCTCCCGCAGTTGGTCAAGGCCCAGGCCGCGGTCCGCTGCCACCGGCTGGATAGCCACGTGGTCGGCGCCCGCATCGTGGTGTTCCTGGACCCGTCGCCGGATCGCGTCCGCGTCACCCCAGGCCACGATCGCGTCGACCAGCCGGTCGCTGCCGCCGCCGGTGAAGTCGTCGTCCTCGAAGCCGAGTCGGCGCAAGCTGTTCACGTAGTTGGGCAGGGCGAGGTAGAAGCCGAGGTGGTGTTCCCGGGCCAGCGCACGGGCGGCCGCCGGGTCGGGCTCCAGCAGGACGGCCTGTTCGGGGGCGAGCAGCGGACCCTCGCCGAGGGTCTCGCGGGCCTTGGCGGTGTGCTCCGGGGTCACGAAGTACGGGTGCACGCCCGCGGCCCGTTCGGCGGCCAGTTCCAGCATCTTGGGGCCGAGCGCCGCCAGGACCCGGGCGAACGGCCGCTCGCCCACGGGGGCGTCGTACGGGGCCGCGTCCATCGCATCGAGATAGTCCCGCATCGCGGCGAGCGGCTTGGTGTACGTATGGCCGCGTCCGTTCACCTGCGGGGCGTGGCTGGCCCCGAGGCCGAGCAGGAAGCGGCCGTCGTACGCCTCGGCCAGGGTGTGCGCGGCGGCGTTCATCGCCGTGGCGTCCCGTACCCAGATGTTGGCGATCCCCGTGGCGACGGTGATCCGCTCGGTGGCCGCCAGGAGCAGACCGGCGTGGCTGAACGCCTCCTTGGTGGACTGCGCCTCGCCGAACCACAGCGCCCCGTAGCCCAACTGCTCGATCTCGGCGGCGGCTTGGCGTGCCGTGGCGGCCGAGGCCCGGCCGAGTGCGCCGTGCCAGACGCCGACCCGGCCGATCTGCAAAGCGAGAGCGTGCTGCTGCACCGTTCCTCCACTGTCCCAGGGATGAAGATCCGTACGACTGGCACAGCGTCGGCCGCGGCCGCGGCATTCCCGTACGCCGAAGCGGCCGCCCCTCCGAGGAGGGACGGCCGCTCAGCGCAAGAGGCAACGGGGAAGAGGGTCAGCCCTCGACGCCCAGCTTCTCCAGGATCAGCTCGCGCACGCGCGCCGCGTCCGCCTGGCCGCGCGTGGCCTTCATGACCGCGCCGACCAGCGCACCGGCCGCGGCCACCTTGCCGCCGCGGATCTTGTCGGCGATGGCGGCGTTGGCGGCGATGGCCTCGTCGACGGCGGTGCCCAGGGCGCCCTCGTCGGAGACGACCTTCAGGCCGCGCTTGTCGACGACGGTGTCCGGGTCGCCCTCGCCGGCCAGGACGCCCTCGATGGTCTGGCGGGCCAGCTTGTCGTTGAGCGAGCCGTCGGCGACCAGGGCGGTGACCCGGGCGACCTGGGCGGGGGTGATCGGCAGGGCAACCAGGTCCACGCCGTCCTCGTTGGCGCGGCGGGCCAGCTCGCCCATCCACCACTTACGGGCCGCGGCGGCATCCGCACCGGCCTCGACGGTGGCGACGATCAGGTCGACCGCGCCGGCGTTGAGGATGGACTGCATGTCGTGCTCGCTGATCCCCCACTCCTCGCGGAGGCGGTTGCGGCGGACCCGCGGCAGCTCGGGCAGGGTCGCCCGCAGTTCCTCGACCCACTCGCGGGAGGGGGCCACCGGCACCAGGTCCGGCTCGGGGAAGTAGCGGTAGTCCTCGGCCTCTTCCTTGATCCGGCCGGAGGTCGTGGAGCCGTCCTCCTCGTGGAAGTGGCGGGTCTCCTGGAGGATCGTGCCGCCGGAGGAGAGCACCGCGGCGTGCCGCTGGACCTCGAAGCGGACCGCGCGCTCAACGGAGCGCAGCGAGTTGACGTTCTTGGTCTCCGAACGGGTGCCGAACTTCTCGGTGCCGTTGGGGCGCAGCGAGAGGTTCACGTCGCAGCGCATCTGGCCCTGCTCCATGCGGGCCTCGGAGACGTCGAGCGCCTTGATGAGCTCGCGCAGCTCGGCGACGTACGCCTTGGCGACCTCGGGGGCCCGCTCGCCCGCGCCCTCGATGGGCTTGGTGACGATCTCGATGAGCGGGATGCCGGCGCGGTTGTAGTCCAGGAGGGAGTGCCGGGCGCCGTGGATGCGGCCGGTGGCGCCGCCGACGTGCGTCGACTTGCCGGTGTCCTCCTCCATGTGGGCGCGCTCGATCTCGACGCGGAAGACCTCGCCGTCCTCCAGCTGTACGTCGAGGTAGCCGTCGAAGGCGATCGGCTCGTCGTACTGGGAGGTCTGGAAGTTCTTCGGCATGTCCGGATAGAAGTAGTTCTTCCGGGCGAAGCGGCACCATTCGGCGATGGAGCAGTTCAGGGCCAGGCCGATCTTGATGGCGGACTCGACGCCGGTCGCGTTGACGACCGGCAGCGAGCCGGGCAGGCCCAGGCAGGTGGGGCAGGTCTGCGAGTTGGCGTCGGCGCCCAGGGCGGTCGAGCACCCGCAGAACATCTTGGTCTTGGTGCCGAGTTCGACGTGCACCTCGAGCCCCATGACGGGGTCGTAGGCGGCCAGCGCGTCCTCGTACGACACCAGGTCGGTGACAGTCACGGTGAAACTAACCTCTCAGTCCGGCGCCGGTCAGCCCGCGAGGACGTCGTCGTCGTTGAGACGGCGCAGTTCGCGGACGAGCAGGGCGACACCGGTGACGATGGCGGCGGCGGAGACGACGGCGTCGATCATCTGGAGCGTGTCCTGCTCCGTCTTGGCCTTCTTCGCCTGCTTGACGATGCTCACCGCGCCGAACAGCGTGGTGCCGATGGACAGGTACGTGCCGGGCCTGGACTTCTTGAAGCCCTTGGCCTTCGCAAGCTTTCCACTCACAGTGCTGGTGCCTCCTCGAGCAGCGGGTGACCCCACTTGGCGGCGAACGCGGCCTCGACCGCGGCACCGACCTTGTAGAGCCGGTCGTCCTTCATGGCGGGGGCGACGATCTGGAGGCCGACCGGCAGGCCGTCCTCGGGTGCCAGACCGCACGGCAGCGACATGGCGGCGTTGCCCGCAAGGTTGATCGGGAGCGTGCACACATCGGCGAGGTACATCGCCATCGGGTCGTCGGCACGCTCACCGATCGGGAAGGCGGTGGTCGGCGTCGTCGGGGAGACGATCACGTCGACCTGCTCAAAGGCCTTCTCGAAGTCGCGGGTGATCAGCGTGCGGACCTTCTGCGCGCTGCCGTAGTACGCGTCGTAGTAGCCGGAGCTGAGCGCGTACGTACCGAGCATGATGCGGCGCTTGACCTCGGGGCCGAAGCCGGCCTCGCGGGTCAGGGCGGTGACGTCCTCGGCGGACTTCGTGCCGTCGTCGCCGACCCGCAGGCCGTAGCGCATGGCGTCGAAGCGGGCGAGGTTGGAGGAGCACTCGGACGGCGCGATCAGGTAGTACGCCGCGAGCGCCAGGTCGAAGGACGGGCAGTCCAGTTCGACGATCTCGGCGCCCAGCTCCTTCATCAGCGCGACCGACTCGTCGAAGCGCTGGAGGACACCGGCCTGGTAGCCCTCGCCGCGGAACTGCTTGACGACGCCGACGCGCATGCCCTCGACGCTGCCGTTGCGGGCCGCCTCGACGACCTGCGGGACGGGCGCGTCGATGGAGGTGGAGTCCAGCGGGTCGTGCCCGGCGATGGCCTCGTGGAGCAGCGCCGCGTCCAGGACCGTACGGGCGCAGGGGCCGCCCTGGTCGAGGGAGGACGAGAAGGCGACCATGCCGTAGCGGGAGACGCCGCCGTAGGTGGGCTTGACGCCGACGGTGCCGGTGACGGCGGCGGGCTGGCGGATGGAGCCGCCGGTGTCCGTGCCGATGGCGAGCGGGGCCTGGAAGGAGGCCAGCGCGGCGCTCGATCCGCCGCCCGAACCGCCGGGGATCTTGGTCAGGTCCCAGGGGTTGCCGGTCGGGCCGTAGGCGCTGTTCTCGGTGGAGGACCCCATGGCGAACTCGTCCATGTTGGTCTTGCCGAGGATGACGACGTCGGCGTCCTTGAGCCTCTTGGTCACCGTCGCGTCGTACGGCGGCAGCCAGCCTTCGAGGATCTTGGAGCCGACGGTGGTCGGCACGCCCTGGGTGGTGAAGATGTCCTTGAGCGCGAGCGGGACGCCGGCCAGCGGGCCGAGCTTCTCGCCGCGGGCCTTCTTCTCGTCCACGGCGCGGGCCTGGGCCAGCGCGCCCTCGCGGTCGATGTGGAGGAAGGCGTGCACCTTCTCGTCGACGGCCTCGATGCGGGCCAGGTGGGCCTCGGTCACCTCGACGGCGGTGAGCTCGCCGGAGGCGATCTTCGCCGCGATCTCGGCGGCGGTGAGCTTGATCAGGTCTGCCATGTCGGTCACTCCTCGCCCAGGATCTGCGGCACCTTGAAACGCTGCTGCTCCTGGGCCGGGGCGCCGGAGAGCGCCTGCTCGGGGGTCAGCGACGGACGGACCTCGTCCGGGCGCATGACGTTGGTCAGCGGCAGCGGGTGGGAGGTCGGCGGAACGTCTTGGTCGGCGACCTCGGAGACGCGGGCGACCGCGCCGATGATGTCGTCGAGCTGCGTGGCGAAGTGGTCGAGCTCTTCGTCCTGCAGCTCCAGACGTGCCAGCCGGGCGAGGTGGGCGACCTCCTCGCGCGTGATGCCAGGCATGCAGCGATCCTCTGGTGTTCTGGGCGGAGTTTTCTGGGCGGGTGTTCCCGGCGGAGCATGACGGAGTGTGCGGGCGAGTGCTCCCGTGTTCCGTACCTCCTGTGAACGTTTTCCGGCCCAATCCTATGGCGTGCGGAACACCGGGCCGAAACGCATTCCGCGAAGCGGTGCAGGAGGGTGCGGGACGGAGCGGGGCGGTACGGGCGGTGCGGGGCGGTGCGGGCTAGTCGGGCTGCGGGTCCTCGGCCTCTGGGGCGGTGGCGGGGCCGGGGGCGGTGGGTCCGGGGGCGGTGCCGGGGCCGGGCGCCCCGGATGCGGGCGTGCCGGATCCGCCGGGCGGGTCCTGGGGCGGGGTGTCCGGGGGCGCGGGGGCGTCCTCGGGGGTCTGCGGTGGCTGGTCGGACGAGGGCTGCGGTGACCGGTCGGGCGATGTTTCCTCGGAGCGGGGACACGGGACGGCCGATGGCCGGGTCGTCAGTTCAGGACCTGTCCCGAAGGGCTTGGGGCTGCCTTCTCCGCCGCCGGCAGGGCGGCCGTCTCCGATTCGCGCTGCCAGCCGCGCTCGCCGCGGGCCCGCAACCAAGCCGTGGTCTCGTCCGGTGGCATCGCGGCGGCCACCAGCCAGCCCTGTACGGCGTCGCAGCCCAGGTCGCGCAGCCGCTCCCAGGTCTCGTCGTCCTCGACGCCCTCGGCGACGACCAGCAGGCCCAGGGAGTGGGCGAGGTCGAGCGTGCAGCGCACGATCTCGGCGTCCTCGTTGTCCACCGCCAGCCGGGCCACGAAGGAACGGTCGATCTTGAGCTCGCTGACCGGGAGGCGGCGCAGATGGACGAGGGAGGAGTAGCCGGTACCGAAGTCGTCGAGGGACATCTTCACGCCGTGGGCGGTGAGCCCGGCGAGGGTGTCGGCGGCGCGCTGCGGATCCTCCAGGAGGACGTGTTCGGTTATCTCCAGTTGCAGGGCGCCCGGTGGGACGCGATGTCGGGCCAGGCGGGCGGCGACGGCGCCGGCGAAGCCGGGCGAGTGCACATCGCGTGGGGAGACATTGACCGCGACCGGCACCTCCAGTCCCATCGCGCGCCAGCGCGCCACCTGGGCCAGGGCCGTCTCCAGGACGTATTCCGTCAGCCGCGGCATCAGCCCGGAGGACTCGGCGATGGCGATGAACTCGTCCGGCGGGACTCTGCCGCGGTCCGGGTGTACCCAGCGGACCAGCGCCTCCAGCCCGGCCACATGCCCGTCGAAGCCGACCTTGGGCTGGTAGTGCAGTTCGACGTCGCCGGCGTCCAGGGCGCGGCGCAGATCGCCCAGCAGGCCGAGCCGGTCGGGGGTGTTGCCGTCGCGCTTGGCCTCGTAGAGCTCGACGCCGCTGCGGTCGCGCTTGGCCTGGTACATCGCCACATCGGCGCGGCGCAGCAGCCCTTCGGCGTCCAGGGCGTGGTCGGGGAAGACGGCGACCCCCGCGCTGGCTTCCAGGACGAGGGTCAGACCGTCGAGATCGAGCGGGGAGCCCAGGGCGGCGACGAGGTTGCGCGCCACCCGCTGGGAGCTGGTGAGGGAGTCGGTGGTGGGCAGGAGGACGGCGAATTCGTCGCCGCCGAGGCGGGCCGCCTCGGCGCCGCGCGGCAGGGCGTGCCGCAGCCGGTCGGCGATCTGGAGCAGCAGGCGGTCGCCGGCGAGATGGCCGAGGGTGTCGTTGACGGAACGGAAACGGTCGAGGTCGATCAGGACCAGGGCGGAACGGGCGCCGACCCGCTCGGCGTCGTCCAGCGCGCTCCAGGTGCGCTCCAGCAGCCACTGGCGGTTGGGCAGTCCGGTGAGCGGATCGCGCAGCTGCTCCTCGGCGCGGGCGCGGGCGATCCACAAGGTGGAGTCCAGCGCGATGAGCGGGACGGCGAACAGCGGCAGCAGCAGCGGCGCGTGGACGGCGCAGACGGCGATCAGCGGGGAGATGCCCAGCAGCGCGATGCCGACGAGGACCTGGCGCGCCACGGCCGTACGGGCGACGGTGCGCAGCTGGCCGGTGCGCGGGGCCAGCGTCAACCACAGCAGGGCGCGGCTGACGACGAGATAGACCCCGGCGGCGGTGAGGACTTCGGGCAGGACGGCCAGGTCCCAGTCCTGCGGGGTCCAGGGGTGGTGGACGGAGGCGTCGATGCCGAAGAACGCCAGGCCCAGGGCGGCGGCGCCGATGCCGAGGACGTCGACGGCGCCGTGCAGGACGGCCTGGCGCCAGCGGTGTCTGCGGGCGGCGCCCACCAGGACGACGACGGCGAGGCTGACCAGGGTGGCGGGCACCCAGCCGTACAGGAGCAGGACGGCGAGGGCGAGGGCGGCGCCCGAGCCCGTGCCGCCCCACCAGCGGTCGCGGCCCAGGGCGACGAGATGGCCGACGATGATGCCGGTGAGGATCGCCAGCGACCAGCCGACGGGTCCTCCCGGAAAGAGCGCATCGCCGTCGCCGAGGGTGTGGACGACGCCCGCGGCGAGCGCCAGGCCCGCCGCGGCCAGAATGGTCGCGGGCAGCGCGGGCACGGCGAACCGCTGGAGCCGCGACGCCGGAGCGGCGCTGTCGGTCGGTTTCATTCCGATCCCTCTCACAGCCGGCTGAGCCCGCGCCACGGCAGGCGCACACCATCAACAGTAGGCCGCCCAGGGCCACAACGGGCAGCTATCCGCAGCGGTTGCCCGAATGCGACCTGGCGTCCCTGGCCAATCTGGTATGCGCCAGCTGGGTGAATTCTCACTCCCCCTCAGGCGGAGTGACCGCTACCGCCCGTGCCGCCTCGGGACCCCTTTCCAGCAGCACCGCGAAGCCGTCCTCGTCCAGGACAGGCACCTTCAGCTGCATGGCCTTGTCGTACTTCGAACCCGGGTTATCCCCCACCACTACGAAACCGGTCTTCTTCGAAACGGAACCGGTCACCTTCGCTCCGAGAGTCTGGAGGGATTCTTTCGCGCCATCTCTGGTGTGTGACTGAAGTGTGCCCGTCACCACGACGGTGACGCCTTCGAGCGGACGCGGGCCTTCCTCACCCGTTTGCTCCTCCTCCATCCGGACGCCGGACGCCCGCCACTTCTCGATGATCTGCTGGTGCCATTCCTCGGCGAACCATTCCTTGAGCGCGGCCGCGATCGTCGGCCCGACGCCCTCGGTGTTGGCCAGCTCCTCCTCGGTGGCCTGCTCGATCCGTTCCAGGGAACGGAATTCACGGGCGAGGGCCTGGGCGGCGACCGGGCCGACATGACGGATCGACAGGCCGTTGATGATCCGGGCCAGGGGCCTGTCCTTGGCCTTCGCGATGTTCTCCAGCATCGCGAGGGCGTTCTTCTTCGGTTCGCCCTTCTGGTTGGCGAAGACCGTGACGACCTTCTCGTTGCCCGTCTTGGGGTCGCGCTTGGGCAGTCCGCTGTCCTTGTCGAGGACGTACGCCTTGATGGGCAGCAGGTCCTCGATGGTCAGGTCGAACAGGTCGCCCTCGTCGGCCAGCGGAGGGGTGGCGGGCTCCAGCGGTCCGGTGAGCGCCGCGGCGGCGACCTCGCCGAAGTTCTCGATGTCCAGGCACTCCCGGCCGGCCAGATAGGAGACCCGCTCCCTCAACTGGGCAGGACAGGTACGCGCGTTCGGGCAGCGCAGGTCGATATCGCCCTCCTTCATGGCCCGCAGCGGCGTACCGCACTCGGGGCATTCGGCGGGCATCACGAACTCGCGCTCGCTGCCGTCCCGCAGGTCGACGACCGGGCCGAGGATCTCCGGGATCACGTCACCGGCCTTGCGCAGCACCACGGTGTCCCCGATGAGCACGCCCTTGGCCTTGACGACCTCCTGGTTGTGCAGCGTGGCGAACTCGACCTCGGAGCCGGCGACGGTGATCGGTTCCACCTGTGCGTACGGCGTCACGCGGCCGGTGCGGCCGACCCCCACCTTGATGTCGACCAGCTTGGTGTTGACCTCCTCCGGCGGATACTTCCAGGCGATCGCCCAGCGCGGCGCGCGCGCCGTGGAGCCGAGGCGGCCCTGGAGCCGGGTCTCGTCCAGCTTGACGACCACGCCGTCGATCTCGTGCTCGACGGCCGTGCGGCGGGTGACGGGGTCGCCGTAGTGGGCGATGAACGCGCGCACCGCCTCCAGGGAGTCGACCACCTGGGCGTGCGCCGCCGTCGGCAGACCCCATTCGTGCAGCAGGTCGTAGGCCTGCGACTGACGGTCGATGGCGAAGCCCTCGCGGGCGCCGACGCCGTGCACGACCATGTGCAGCGGGCGGGTCGCGGTGACCTTGGGGTCCTTCTGGCGCAGCGAACCGGCCGCGGCGTTACGGGGGTTGGCGAACGGCGGTTTGCCGTCGGCCACCAGGCGTTCGTTGAGCTCTAGGAACTTCTCCATCGGGAAGTAGACCTCGCCGCGGACCTCGACCAGCTCGGGGATCCGCCCGCCCGCCAGGCGGTGCGGGATCTCGGCGATGGTGCGGACGTTGGGGGTGATGTCCTCGCCGGTGCGGCCGTCGCCCCGGGTGGCGGCGCGGGTGAGGCGGCCGTGCTCGTAGGTGAGATTGACGGCGAGGCCGTCGACCTTCAGCTCGCACAGGAAGTGGTAGCCGGCGCTCTTGGGATCGCCGCCCAGCTCGGTCGCGATCCGCTCGGCCCAGGCCGCCAACTCGTCGTTGTCGAAGGCGTTGTCCAGGGAGAGCATCCGCTCACGGTGCGCGACCTCGGTGAACTCCGTGGCGTAGGGGCCGGCCACCTTCTGCGTCGGGGAATCCGGGGTGCGCAGCGCCGGATGCTCGTCCTCCAGGGCCTCCAGGGAGCGCAGCAGCTTGTCGAACTCCGCGTCGCTGATGACCGGGGCGTCCTTCACGTAATACCGGAAGCGGTGCTCCTCGATCTGCTCAGCGAGCTGCGCATGCTGCTCCCGCGCCGCTGCGGGCACATCGGATACCGCTGCGTGCTGTTCGCCAGCCACCGTCTTGTCCTCCCGTGGTCCGTGAGTGCGGTCACTCAGGGTTGTCTGCGAGCGATCTCGCCGCCCGGACACAGTGGGCGAGGGCCGTACGGGCATATGCGGGCGAAGCGCCCGCCAGTCCGCACGAGGGAGTGACGACCACGGACTCGGCGAGAATCCCCGGTGTCAGCCCCAGCCTGCGCCACAGCGTCCTGACACCCATGACGCTACCGGCAGGGTCTGACAATGGACCGTCCACGCCCGGCACCACGCCCGCGAACAGCGCCGTACCGCCCTCGACGGCCTCCCCGATCGCCTCCTCCTCACGCTCGGTGAGCAGCGAGAAATCGAACGAGACGCCCGCGACCCCGGCCCGCCTCAGCAGCCCGAACGGCACCTGGGGCGCGCACGAGTGGACGACCACGGGCCCGCCGTCCGCCACCGCGACGAGATCGCGCAGCGCGCCCTCGACCACCGCCCGGTCCACGGCCCGGTGGGTGCGGTAGCCGCTGGCGGTCTTCACCCGCCCCTGGAGCACCGCGGTCAGCGACGGCTCGTCCAGCTGGAGCACCACCTCGGCGCCGGGCACCCGCCGCCGTACGTCCGCCAGATGCCCGCGCAGCCCCTCGGCGAGCGACGCCGCCAGGTCCCGGCAGGCCCCGGCGTCGCTCAGCGCGGCCTCGCCGCCCCGCAGTTCCAGGGCGGCCGCCAGGGTCCAGGGCCCGACCGCCGAGACCTTCAGCGGCCCCTGGTACCCCTGGGTGAACTCCTCCAGGGCGTCGAGGTCCTCGCCCAGCCAGGCGCGGGCGCGCCGGGTGTCGCGCCCCGGCCGGTCGCTGATCCGCCAGCCGCTGGGCTCCACATGGGCCCAGACCTCGACCAGCATCCCGATGGTCCGGCCGATCATGTCGGCGCCGGGCCCCCGGGCCGGCAGCTCCGGCAGATACGGGAAGGACTCCAGCGACCCGGTGACGGTCTTGGCCGCTTCCCGCGCATCGCCGCCCGGCATCGACCCGATGCCGGTCGCCACGCCCGCGGCCCACTTGTGCGTGCTGTTCGTACTCACCCGGAGAGGGTATGCGGCGGCGCCGGGGGCGCTCACGCCCGCCCGCGCACCCCCACCCACCCGATGACCGCCGCGGCCGCCAGGGCGAGGGCGGTCAGGCCGAACGCGACGGTCGCGCCCTGGTGGCCGCCGCCCGCCGCGGTGAGGACCGCACCCATCCCGGCGATGCCGACGAGGGAGCCCACCTGGCGGTTGGCGTTCAGGGTCGCACCGGCGATATCGGCGTGCTCTCGGCCCGCGGCGGCCATCAGGACGCCGGTCATCGCCGGGGAGGCGATCCCGCTGCCGATGTTGGTGACGGCGAGGACCACCGCGATCACCCCGTACGGCAGGGCCGGGGACAGGATCAGGAAGAGGACGGCATAGCCCACCGCGGCCAGCGCAAGGGAGCCGGCGAGGGCCGCCCGGTTGCCCAGGCGCGGACCGAACCGCGCGTAGAGCATGTTGCCGAGCGGGATGATCAGGACGGCCGGCAACATCTGGAGTCCCGCCGCGACCGGACCGGCGCCGCGCGCGGTCTGGAGGAAGAGCCCCAGGACGAACAGCGCCCCGTAGAAAGCGAAGTTGAAGAGGAAGCCGATGGCGTTGGCGGCGGCGAAGCGGCCGTCCGCGAAGAGTGCGACGGGCAGGATCGCGGTGCGCGCCCGGCGTTCCCGTACGGCGAATCCGGCCGCGGCCGGCACGGTCACCGCGAACGCCGCCAGGACCGCGGCCGAGGTCCAGCCCTTGGCGGGCCCCTCGATGAGCCCGTAGCTGAGCGAGCCGAGCGCCAGCAGCCCCAGGACGTGCCCGCCGGCGCCGAGCGCGGAGCCGCGCCCCGGTACGGCCGCGATGACGCGCGGGGTGAGCAGCAGCGCGACGAGGCCGATGGGGAGGTTGACCAGGAAGATGCTGCGCCAGCCGAGGGTGCCGACCAGGAGGCCGCCGAGGGACGGGGCCAGCCCGATGGACGTCGAGACGATCGCCGACCAGATACCGAGGATCTTCGCCCGGCGGGCCGGCTCGGGGAACGCGTTCATCAGCAGGGACAGCGAACTGGGCATGAACAGCGCCGCGCCCGCCCCTTGGGCGAAGCGGGCCGCCACCAGGGCGCCGCCGTCCGGCGCGGCGGCCCCCAGCAGGGACGCGCCGGTGAACACCGCGAGCCCGATCAGATAGATCCGGCGGGCCCCGTACCGCTTGGCCAGCGACCCGGCGAGCAGCAGCAGCGCGGCGAAGGCCAGCACATAGCCGTCGACGACCCAGGTCAGGCCCGACATGGTCAGGCCGAGCCGGGCCCGCAGGTCGTTCGCGGCGACGTTCATGATGCCGGTGTCCAGGCTCGCCATCACGAACCCGAGTGCCAGGACGAGGAGTTGGAGCCCGCCGCGGGGCTGCGCCGGGGGGCGCGTTGCGGGGCGTGCCGCACTCGACGTCACGTGCGGCACCGCTGTCTGAGTGATCATGGATTTAGTTAAAGCTGTACCTATTGGCAGCGCAATGATTACAGCTATAACTTTACCGAACGCATACGAAAGGAGCCCCGGGGACATCCCGGGGCTCCCACTTCCACCATCGGGGGCTACGCCGCGCCGTCCCGCCCCAGCGCCTTCAGCAGACCCTCGCGCAACGCGAACCGCTCCTCATGCGAGAGGTGATCCAGCGGCGATTCCGTACCCATCCGCCGCAGCAGATCCAGCCGCAACTCCCGCCCCGCCTCGGTCAGTACGAGCTGCTTGGCCCGCCGGTCCTGCGGATGCGGCCGGCGCTCCACCATGCCCTGCTTCTCCAGCTTGGAGATGACATAGGTGACATTGGGCGGCTCACAGCACAGCATCCCGGCCAGCTCCCGCGCGGTCCGCGGCTCGCCGAGCTCCTCCAGCGCCTTGGCCTGCGTCGGCGTCAGATCCAGCTCGGCGATCCGGCTGCGCTGATGGGCATCCAGCCGGCGGCCCAGTTCCGTGACGAGCCCCCGGATCTCCCGGAACCCGCACCCCGCCGCCGCGGTCGCCTTCGCATCTTTGGTCACCCGTGCAGCGTACGCCGGGCGGTGGGAAAGCGGGCCGGGGCGGTTTGGCCAAGGGATGGGGCGGTTTGGCCAAGGGATTCAGCGGCCCGGCCGCACCGATACGTCGTTGATCTCCGCGTCCCGCGGCAGATCGATGGCGGTGAGGATGGTCGACGCCACCGACTCCGGGTCGATCCACCGGGACGGGTCGTACTCCTTGCCCTCCTGCTGGTGGACGCTGCCCTGCATGGGCGTCGCCGTACGCCCCGGGTAGACCGACGTCACCCGCACGCCGTTGCCGTGCTCCTCCGCCCGCAGCGAATCGGCCAGCGCCTTGAGGCCGTGCTTGCTGGCGGCGTACCCGCCCCACTGGGCATGCGCGTTGAGGCCCGCACCGGAGTTGACGAAGACCACATGCCCCTTGGCGATCCGCACCATCGGCAGCAGCAGCCGGGTGATCTCGGCCGGTGCGACCAGGTTGACGGCGAGCTGACGCTGCCACGCCTTGGCCGGCAGGTCGCCGACCGCGCCCAGCTCCACGACGCCCGCGATGTGCTGGAGGGAGTCGATACGGTCCGGCAGCGGCTGGTGGCCGAAGGCCCAGGCGAGCTTCTCGGGGTTGGCGAGGTCACCGACGAACGTGCGGGCACCGGGGAACTGCCCGGCCAGCTCCTTGGCCCGTACGGCGTCCCGCGCCAGCAGCCACAGGTCCTCCCCGCGCTCCGCGAGCCGCCTCGCGACCGCCGCTCCGATGCCCGACCCTGCGCCCGTGATCACATGCGTACCCATGGGGCGATCCTAACGAGGGCCGGGCAGGGCCCGTGCGGAAAGGCCCAGAGGGCCGGTGCGGGAGGGCTGGTACGGGAGGGGCCGGTGCGGTCAGCCCTGAATGCCCGCCTGCTCCTCCAGGTACGCGAGCGCGCCCACACCGTCCTCCGCGAAGAAGACCAGCTCGGCGAGCGGCAGCGGCAGGAATCCCTCCGCCTCCATCCGCAGGAACTGCTCCTTCAACCCGTCATAGAAACCAGCGGTGTTCAGCAGCACCACCGGTTTGGTGTGCAGTCCGTGCTTGCGCAGCTCCAGAATCTCGGTGGCCTCGTCCAGGGTGCCCGTACCGCCGACCATGATGACGATCGCGTCGGCGCGCGCCAGCAGCTGCGCCTTGCGCTCGGCGAGGTCCTTGGTGACGACCATCTCGTCAGCGCCCTCGTACGCCGCGTGCTCCAGGAACTCCACCGAGATCCCGATCAGCTTCCCGCCGGCCCCGCGCACGCCGTCGGCCATGACCTTCATCAGCCCGGCGTCCGAGCCGCCCCAGACCAGCGCATGGCCGCCCTTGCCGATCAGCTCGGCGAACCGGCGGGCCGGGACGACATAGCGGTCGTCCAGGTCGGCGGCGGAGCAGAAGACGCAGATGTTCATGGAGCCACGATACGGACCGGGGCGCGGGTGGGCGGGGCGGGTCGGGTCGGGTCCGACGGTCTCGCCCCGACGGGTACGGTCCAGGCCCCGGTCAGGCCCCGGTCCCGCATCGGGTCCGGCCCCGGTCGGGCATCAGGTCAGGCCCTGGTCGGGCATCAGATCAGGCCCTGGTCCAGCATCGCCTCCGCGACTCGTTCGAATCCGGCGATGTTCGCGCCCGCGACATAGTCGCCGGGCCTTCCGAACCGCTCCGCCGTCTCGGCACAGGTGTCATGGATCCCCCGCATGATGGCCGCAAGCTCCGCCTCGGTCCGCTCGAATGTCCACGCCTCACGGGAGGAGTTCTGCCGCATCTCCAGCGCGCTGGTCGCCACCCCGCCGGCGTTGGCCGCCTTCCCCGGCCCGAAGGCCACGCCCGCCTCCTTCAGCAGCGCCACCGCCTCCGGGGCCGTCGGCATGTTCGCGCCCTCGGAGACCGCCTTGACGCCATGACGGATCAGGATCCGGGCGGCGTCGGCGTCCAGCTCGTTCTGGGTCGCCGACGGCAGGGCCACATCGCAGGCGACGTCCCAGACCCGTCCGCCGGGCACATAAGTGGCCGACAGCCCGCGCCGCTCGGCGTACTCGCCGACCCGCCCGCGCTCGACCTCCTTGATCTGCCTGAGCAGGGCCAGGTCGATGCCCTTCTCGTCGACGACATAGCCGCCCGAGTCGGAACAGGTCAGCACCTGCGCGCCGAGCGCCTGCGCCTTCTCGATCGTATGGATCGCGACATTGCCGGAACCGGAGACCACGACCTGCTGCCCGTCGAGCTCCTCGCCGCGCCGCTTGAGCATCTCCTGGGTGAAGAGCACATTGCCGTAACCGGTGGCTTCCGTACGGGCCCTGGAGCCGCCCCACTGGAGGCCCTTGCCGGTCAGGACGCCGGCCTCCCAGCGGTTGGTGATCCGCCGGTACTGGCCGAAGAGATAGCCGATCTCCCGGCCCCCGACGCCGATGTCGCCCGCCGGGACATCGGTGTGCTCGCCGAGATGGCGGTGCAACTCGGTCATGAACGACTGGCAGAACCGCATCACCTCGGCGTCCGACTTGCCGTGCGGATCGAAGTCGCTGCCGCCCTTGCCGCCGCCGATGTTCAGACCGGTGAGGGAATTCTTGAAGATCTGCTCGAAGCCGAGGAACTTCACGATCCCCAGATTCACCGACGCATGGAAGCGCAGACCCCCCTTGTACGGGCCGAGCGCGCTGTTGAACTCCACGCGGAAGCCGCGGTTGATGTGAATCGCTCCGGAATCGTCCTGCCAGGGCACCCGGAAGATGATCTGGCGCTCCGGCTCGCAGAGCCGCTCCAGCACCCTCGCCTCGACGAACTCGGGACGGGCCGCCAGCACCGGGGCCAGCGTCTCCAGCACCTCCAGGGTGGCCTGGTGGAATTCCGGCTCCCCGGGATTCCGCCGTACCAGCCCCGCGTGCAGGGAGGCCGGCCCGGCCGTATGGACGCCGGGCCTGACCTCGGTGTGAACACTCGACATGACTTGCGTTCCCTTCATGGCCGCACGAAAAGCCGTCCGTGGTAAGGGTTCTGACGAACCCTCGGGCGCATCGGCCGTAGACGTCCCGTCGCTTCGGGACCTTACTTGCCGACCATGGCCGATCGACCGCACGACCCGGGGTGGTTCCGTGCCTCGGTTCGTTCACTCAGTGGAACCCCGGCCGGGCGGATTTGGTTGCCCACGCGCCGCTCAGCGCGAGGCGGATCCCGCTGCGCGGGAGGTGGTTGGCGCTGGGTGGGTAGCGCGGGGTGGTCTTGTGGCGCCGGGTGGTCCGGTGCCGCTGTGCGGCCTGGTGGCGCTCGGCGGTCTGCCGCCGGGCCGTGAACCGGGTCGTAAATCCGTGGACGTGGCGGCGCCCGGCTGATTACCGTGCGTCCGTGTCCACCCCCGAGGCCTCAAGACGCTAGCCACCGGTTGTCCGGTGGCCTGCCTTCCTGCGCCGTCGCGCCGCAGTGCCCCCATGCCTGCGTCTGCGCGCCCGCGCACCTGCCGCCGCCGGATCACCGACCGCCGTGCCGATCGCATCAGCCGATCGCTTTTCACCGGTCCCTCCCGTGGCTGCGGAGTCTTGGAGTCTCGCCATGTCTTTCGTCCGTGCTGTGCCCTTCACCGTCCATGTGCTCGCCCTGGCGGTGTTCGCCCAGGGCACCTCCGAGTTCATGCTGTCCGGCCTGGTCTGGGACATCGCCCATGACCTCCATGTGTCCATCCCCACCGCGGGCGCCCTGACCTCGGCATTCGCCATCGGAATGGTCATCGGCGCCCCGCTGATGGCTGTCCTGAGCCTGCGCTGGCCACGCCGTCGCGCGCTGCTGACCTTCCTGGCCGCTTTCCTGATCGTTCACGTCGTCGGCGCGGTCACCACCAGCTTCGCGCTTCTGCTGGTCACCCGGGTAGGGGCGGCATTGGCCAACGCCGGGTTCCTGGCGGTGGCGGTGGCGACCGCGGCCGGTATGGCCACGCCGGACACCAAGGGCCGCGCCACCTCCGTCCTGCTGGGCGGCGTCACCCTCGCCTGCATCGTGGGCGTCCCGGCCGGCGCCTGGCTCGGTCAACTGTGGGGCTGGCGCTCGGCGTTCTGGGCCGTGGCCCTCGTGTCCCTGCCGCCCCTGATCGCCCTCCTCCGCTCCCTCCCCTCCCCCCGCACCGCCACCCCCACCGCCTCCTCCGTCCCCTCCCTCAGTTCCCCGTCTTCTTCCCCTTGCGCCTCTTCCTTGGCGGCGGGTGCCCGTGCGGAACTGCGCTCGTTGCGTAACCCGCGCCTCCTCGTCACCCTGGCCCTGGGCGCTCTGGTCAACGGCGCTACCTTCTGCGCCTACACCTATCTCGCCCCGCTGGTCACCACCGTCACCGGCCTCGCCCCGGCCTGGGTGCCCGCCGTGCTGGCGCTCTTCGGTCTGGGCTCGTTTCTCGGCGTCACGCTCGGCGGCCGATTCGCCGACGCGCGGCCGCTTGCCCTGCTCGTCACCGGCGGGCCGGCCCTACTCGTCGGCTGGGCCGTGTTCGCTCTCACGGCCACCGTCCCGGCGGCGACGGCCGCGCTCACCCTTGTCCAGGGCACCCTCTCCTTCGCCGTCGGCTCCACACTGATCTCTCAGGTCCTCTACACGGCGGCCGACGCCCCCACCCTGGCCGGCGGCTTTGCCACCGCCGCCTTCAATGTCGGCGGCGCGCTCGGGCCCTGGCTCGGCGGCCTCCCCCTCACCGTCGGCCTCGACTACCGCGCGCCCCTCGGGGTCAGCGCCTTGCTGGTCACAACGGCACTCGCGGTCGCCGGCGCGGCCCAGGGACTACGGCGCGGTGCGGACCGGGGCGTGGCCGACGAGTCGTGCGGCTGACCCGCCATGTCTGACTCGTTCCGGGCCCAGCCGGTGGCGTGGTGGTCCGTGCGCCGGCGGGTGGGCGCGGCTTGAGCCGTGTCTGCCGGAGTGCGCCAGGTACCCCGTAACGACGCGCGGCGCGCCGCAGCGCGGAGGAAGGCGCCGGGCCAAGAGGCTCACCGCGTTCTGAAGGGCCTGGGCCGTGTGGCGTTGCTCTTGATCGTGTTCATCGTCCTGATGGTGAAGAACCCCGGAGGTTGAGGTTCCGAGAGTCCGTCATCGTCCTGTCGTCGAAGTAGTGACGGTGGCGGCCCTTGACGCCGACTCGGCCTATGGGACACGTCCTGGTTACTGCAACCGCAACAACTAGGGCGTGAGTCGCGCCGCCAGACCATCGAGGACCCGGTCGAGCCCGTACGCGAAGTTGTCGTCACGGATCCGCTGCGGATGCACGTCCTGCTGGGCGGAGCTTCCCGCGCGCAGCCGGGGGTGCTCCCGAGTGGCCTCGTCGAAGGCCGGTCGCAGGCCCGCCACCCACTCCTGCTCGGTCTGGCCGCTGCGGGCGATCAGCGAGAGGTACGCGGCCTCGGCGGTCGCGATCCCGATGACGTACGCCATGAGCGTGGCCATGGCCTGGTCCATCTCGTCCGCGGGGAAGCCCGCCGCCTCGAACTGCGCGAGCAGCGCCGACGACATCCGCATGGCGTTCGGGCCGATGTGGACGAGGCCGACCTGGCCCAGTGCGGGGGCGATCCACGGGTGGCGCAGGGTCATTGCCCGCAGCTCGGTGGCGGTGTGGGTGACGGCCGCCCGCCACCGGGTCCCGTCGACGACCGTCGGTACGTCCGGTTCGCCGTAGACGTCGTCCACGACCAGCTCGATCAGCTCGTCCTTGTTGGCCACGTGCCGGTACAAGGAGGTGGCAGCCGTCCCCAAGCGGGTGCCGAGCTTGCGCATGCTGAGCTCCTCGACGCCCTCCGCGTCCAGCAGACGGATCGCTTCGGCGACGATCTGCTCGCGGGTCAGGTGTTCCCGCTGCCGGGGGCGCGGCCGGGTCCACACCGAGGTGGTCGGCTTCTCGTCGTTCGGCATGCGGCCCTCGTCCCTGTTCGTCCCGCGTCGTCCCACGCCCATCACCCCTCACGTTAGCGCACGCTGTACGCACCTTGCGTACAGCGTTACGTCGTGCGTACAGTGTTCACATCGAGAGAACGTCGTACGCATCGAAGGGGAGCTGACATGTCCGAGAACGTGAGCTGGGACGAGCAGGGCAACTGGGAGGCCAAGGGCGGCTGGGGGGCCAGGAATTCGGCGGGCAAGAAGCTGGACCTCGCCCACTGGCAGAGCCGTCTCGACGCACTGCGCGCCGAGCACCACGTTCCGGCCGCTTCTCTCGCGATCCTGGTGGACGGGACCGTCCACGAGTTGGCCAGCGGCGTGCTCCACCGCGGCACGGGCGTCACGGCGACGACCGACTCGGTCTACCAGATGGGCTCGATCGCCAAGATCTACACCTCCACCCTGATCATGCGGCTCGTCGATTCAGGCCGACTGGACCTGGACGCACCGGTCGTGGACGTGCTGCCGGAGTTCTCGGTCGCCGACCCCGAGGCGACCAGGACCATCACCACGCGCCAACTGCTCAGCCACACAAGCGGTCTCACCTGCGACTTCACCTACGACAGCGGGCGCGGCGACGACTGCCTCGCCAAGTACGTCGAGGCCGCCAAGGACGTGGCGCTCGACTGCCCGCCCGGCACCGCGATTTCCTACAGCGGCATCGGGTACAACGTGCTCGGCCGGATCATCGAGGTGGTCACGGGCCAGGTCTGGGACGAGGCCCTCAAGGACCTGCTCCTCACCCCGCTCGGCCTCACCCACACGATGACGCTTCCCGAGGAGGCGCTACGGTTCCGCGCGGCGATGGGGCACCTCGGCGAGGCGGGTCAGGACCCGGACCCCGCACCGTCCTGGGACCTGATGCCGCGCTCGGCGGGCCCGTACGGCAGGGTCATCGCCACGGCCGGGGACGTCGCGCGGCTCGCGCAGATGCACCTCAACGGCGGTGTGGCGCAGGACGGCACGCGCGTGCTCTCCGAGGAGACGGTCGCACTGATGCAGCAGCGCGTGGTCGACTCCCCCGACAAGTGGACCGTCAGTGCGGACGGTTGGGGCCTCGGTTGGACGCTGTACGACTGGAACGGTGTCCGGGGATACGGACACGACGGCGCCTCGATCGGGCAGTACGGCTATCTGCGTGTGGTGCCGTCGGCGGGTGTCGCGGTCGCACTGCTCACCAACGGCGGCGGTGCGCGCGAGCTGTACGCGGCGCTCTACCGGGAACTCCTCGCCGAGTTGGCCGGGGTGACGATGCCGGAGCCCTTCGCCCCGCCGGCCCAGCCGCCCGTGGTCGACTTCGCACCGTTCGTCGGCACGTACCGGCGCGAGGGCGTGGTCATCACCGTGACCGAGCGGGACGGTGCGGGCCACGCGGTGTACGAGTTCGTCGACGGCATGAAGGACTTCTCCGAGCCCCTGGAAATAGACCTGGTCCCGGTGACGGAAACGGTCTTCGCGGGTACCGGGGTGGGCGCGGCGTTCAGCGAGGACTATATGCCCGTGGTCTTCTCCACACTGGAGGACGGCACGGCCTGCGTCTACATCGGCATGCGCTGCGGCCCCAAGGTCGCCTAGCACGGCCACCTCCGCGACAGGGCTCAGCTAGTGGGCCGTCAGCAGCCCCACAACGATGCACACGGCCAGCACCACACCGAAGGCCAGTGTCACGCGCTTGGGATCCACTCCCGTGGAATGGCCTGAAGAACCACGACGCCGGAGGCCGGGGATCCAGACGAAGCCCTGCGAATCCCCGGTGTGATGGTGGTGGTTGCCGTGGTGGCCGTGGTGGCCCAACCCACCGCTGTGATGGTGCCCGCTGAATCCACCCCCGTGGTGGCCGCCCCCGCTGAATCCTCCGCCGCCGTGCATGGTGTTCACCCCGTTTGTTCGTGATCCGTTCTTCACCACCCCCTGCCCGGGTTCCGCCGGCCCACACCTGAACGGCCGAGGTCCTTGGGGCGTGTCCGCCGGAACGGAACCGACCCGTGGGACACGCCCTGGCTGTGCTGACCGGAGGATCACCGGAAGGGCGGCCCGTAACGGCCTCGTGGCAGCCGTGACGGCCGTGCGGTGCGGCGGCCCGGCCGTTCGGCATCGATGTCAGCTTGCGGTTGCGGTCGGCTGGGTCGCGGAAGCAACTGCTGCCGTGTCGGCGTGGCTTGTGTCGGCGTGGCTTGTGTCAGCGGTGCCCTCATCGGCGGTGCGCTCGATCTCGGCCTTGACCATCTTCTCCATCGGCTCGGCGGCGCCTGCCCCCGCGACGACCATCGCCACCAGGATGGCCACCACGGTCAGCACCGTGCCCAGCCAGACCATCGTGTCCACCGGCACGGTGTAGGCGCCGATCACCTTGAGTACGCAC
This sequence comes from Streptomyces natalensis ATCC 27448, assembly GCF_000935125.1. Classification (GTDB taxonomy): domain Bacteria; phylum Actinomycetota; class Actinomycetes; order Streptomycetales; family Streptomycetaceae; genus Streptomyces; species Streptomyces natalensis. The sequence goes on from NZ_JRKI01000061.1 coordinate 251,174, forward strand.
TCGGTCAGCAGCGCACTCCCCCATATCGCCGAGAACCTCCGCTCGGCCCGCCGGAACCGCTCGGATCCCGCTATCAGCCGGTCCCACGCGGCGTCGCCGGCCGCGCTGCCCTTCGTCACCCACGGCTTGAGCCCCGCGGTCATCAGCGGACGCTTCATCCGCACGGAGAGCAGGATCGCTATCCCGACCACGCTGCTCACGGCGCTGTCCTTGGCGAGCATCAGGCGCGGATCGCCGGCCACCGTACTCATCACCAGCCCGACGGCGTTGACGATCAGTATCAGCAGTGCCAGGCCGTTGACGGTCCGGCTGCTGATCAGTCCCCATACCGTGCGCAGCGCAGGCACGACACTGCTCCAGCCCAGCGCGGCCACCGTGCTCAGCCCGAAGCCGTTGCTGAGGAGGTAGTACGAGGCCATCGGGATGCCGGCATCCACGATCAGCGGCACCAGGCTCTTCAGCAGCGGATTGGGGGGTTCGGGGGCGGCGGGGGCCTGGCTATGGGTGTCGGTCTGGGGTTGGGGATGAGACTTGGGCTGAGGATCAGACTTGGGCTGGGGATCAGACTTGGGCTGGGGCTGGGTGCGGCTCACTGTGGACTCCCCCGAGTTGGGCCATGGACGGTTGCTGCTGCTTCTTCGTTCTTCTGACGTCTAAATCTTCGGTCACGGCTGCGCTTCGCAACAGTCACGCCTGTCCCGAGACATCGGTGACATTTGTCAGCGGTGGCGCCGGGAGCCGTCCGGCCGGAAGCCGGTGGGGCGGTACCAGGTTCCGGCCCGCCGGACGGCGGTGCGTCGGCCGACCAACCAAAGAACCCGGGCAGAGAACCCGACTCACCTACCGCCGCCCCAACTCCTCACCCTATCGGGTGACTTGGGCAGGAAAGCGTCCGGAATGCGGTTACGCTCGCCCCGACAGCGCGTCAGCGCTGCTGACCACCACAACCGGACACAGAAACGGCCCCCGGCGGGACTGCCATCCCGACCCGAGGGCCTGATCACGAGGAAGAGGAGACCTTCCCGATGACTTCACGTCATTCTAGCGCGCCGTCGCGCGCCGCCGGCGGCGTCACACACATCCGTGCCCGCCAGACCTCGCACTTCACCGTCCTCGCCAACCGCCTTGCGCAGCGCGCCGGTAGCGCGGTCACGGTCGGCGTCGCCGCGTACATCCTGTCGCTGCCCGATGGGTCGCCGGTCACCATTCAGGCGCTCTGTGCGCACTTCGCCGAGGGCAAGGTCGTGATCTCGGCGGCGTTGCGGGAGCTGGAGGACGGGGGATGGCTGGAGCGCCGCGTCGAGCGGGGGCCGGGCGGGCGGATCGTGACGCGGACCTTCGCCTACGACCTGCCGGGGGCCGTGCCGGAGAAAACGGAGGAGACGGAGGAGACGGCCGGGGTCCAGGAAGCGGCCTACGTCCAAGAGGCGGCAGGCAGCCGGGAAACGGAGACGGCGACAGAAGCGGAGCCGGCCGGCGCGCCCGCGCCCCCGGCCGCCGACCTGCTCGTGCGCCTCCGCCACCGCGATCGTCGGCTCCTTCTCTCCGAGCGGGAGATCGCCGCGCTGGCCCCGGCCGTCGCGGAGTGGCTCGACCGGGGCATCGCCCCGCAGGCGATCACCGCCGCCCTGACCGACGGTCTCCCTCCCCGTATCAACCGCCGGCCGGCCCGGCTCCTCGCGCATCGTCTGGCCGTACTGCGGCCACCCGCCCCCATGGGCCCGCCGCCGGGGACCGGCCGCTCGCCCGTCGTCCCGCTACAGAACTGCGACGGCTGCGATCGCGCCTTCCGCGCCGATCGCCCCGGGTGCTGCCTGAGCTGCCGGGCGCCGGAGAGGGGGCACCATGCCGCATGAGCCGATCTGCGCCGGGCTGCCCGCCGCCGACGGCGCAGAGGAACCGGCGCGCTACGCCCCCGCCCCCACCCGCCGCTCCGTCGTCGCGATGGTGGCCGAGCCGACCACGCGGGTGCCGTCGTAGAGGACGATGGCCTGGCCGGGGGCGACGCCGCGGGCGGGGGTGGTGAAGGAGACCCGCAGTTCGGTGCCGTCGACGAGCTCGGCGGTGACCTCGGTTTCGTCGCCGTGGGCGCGGAGCTGGGCGGTGTAGGCGGCCGGGCCGGATGTCGGGGGGCGGCCGCACCAGCGGGGGCGGATGGCGGTGAGGGCGGTGACGTCGAGGGAGGCGGCGGGGCCGACGGTCACGGTGTTGGTGACCGGGGAGATGTCCAGGACGTAGCGCGGTTTGCCGTCCGGGGCGGGGCGGCCGATGCGCAGACCCTTGCGCTGGCCGATGGTGAAGCCGTACGCGCCCTCGTGGCTGCCGACGACCGTGCCGGACTCGTCGACGATGTCGCCCTCGGCGGCGCCCAGGCGCTTGGCGAGGAAGCCCTGGGTGTCGCCGTCGGCGATGAAGCAGATGTCGTGACTGTCGGGCTTCTTGGCGACGAACAGGCCGCGGCGGGCGGCCTCTTCGCGGATTTCGGCCTTGGTGGTGCGGGTGTCGCCCAGCGGGAACATGGCGTGCGCCAGCTGGCGGTCGTCCAGGACGCCGAGGACGTAGGACTGGTCCTTGGCCATGTCGGAGGCGCGGTGGAGTTCGCGGCTTCCGTCCGGGTTCGTCACGACCGTGGCGTAATGGCCGGTGCACACGGCGTCGAAGCCGAGGGCGAGGGCCTTGTCCAGGAGGGCGGCGAACTTGATCTTCTCGTTGCAGCGCAGGCAGGGGTTGGGGGTGCGCCCGGCCTCGTACTCGGCGATGAAGTCGTCGACGACGTCCTCGCGGAAGCGTTCGGCCAGGTCCCAGACGTAGAAGGGGATGCCGATGACGTCGGCGGCGCGGCGCGCGTCGTGGGAGTCCTCGATGGTGCAGCAGCCGCGCGCGCCCGTACGGAACGATTTGGGGTTCTCGGAGAGCGCGAGATGCACGCCGGTCACATCGTGGCCCGCCTCGGCGGCGCGGGCGGCGGCGACGGCGGAGTCGACACCGCCGGACATGGCGGCGAGTACGCGGAGGCGGCGGGGGGCGTCATCGGTCCGGGGGGCGTCATCAGTCATAGCCCGTCCAGGGTAAGCGGAAGTCCCGCCGGGGCGGAAAGCTGTGGAAAACCGCGGGCGCCCGGCCCGGCCCCCGCCGGCCCATAGGGGCCCCCTGCCCCGCCCCGCCAGGGCAGGGCAGGGCAGGGCAGGGCAGGACCTAGCTCAGCCCCGCGCTGCGGGCCCGTTCGACCACCGGGCCGATGGCGTCGGCGACGGCCGACACGTCCTGGGCGGTGGAGGTGTGGCCGAGGGAGAAGCGCAGGGTGCCCCGGGCGAGGGCGGGGGACATACCGGTGGCGAGGAGGACGTGGCTGGGCTGGGCGACGCCGGCGGTGCAGGCGGAGCCCGTGGAGCATTCGATGCCCTGGGCGTCCAGGAGGAGCAGGAGGGAGTCGCCCTCGCAGCCGGGGAAGGAGAAGTGGGCGTTGGCGGGGAGGCGGCCCGCGGGGTCCGGGTCGCCGCCGAGGACGGCGTCGGGGGCGGCGGCTCGGACGGCCTTTATCAGGTCGTCGCGCAGGGCTCCGATGTCGCGGTCGAATTCCTCGCGGTGGGCGACGGCGTACCGGCCCGCCGCGGCGAAGGCGGCGATGGCGGGGGTGTCGAGGGTGCCGGAGCGGACGTGGCGCTCCTGGCCGCCGCCGTGCAGCACCGGCACGGGCGCGTACGCGCGGCCCAGGAGCAGGGCGCCGATGCCGTAGGGCCCGCCGATCTTGTGCGCGGAGACGGTCATCGCGGCGAGGCCGGAGGCACCGAAGTCGACGTCGAGCTGGCCGAACGCCTGGACCGCGTCGGCGTGCAACGGGACGTCGAACTCCGTTGCCACCGCGGACAGTTCGTGGACCGGCTGGATGGTGCCGATCTCGTTGTTGGCCCACATGACGGTGGCCAGCGCGACATCGCCGGGGTTGCGGGCAATGGCCTCGCGCAGGGCGTCGGGGTGCACCCGGCCGTAGCTGTCGACCGGCAGCCACTCGACGGTGGCGCCCTCGTGCTCGGCGAGCCACTCGACGGCGTCCAGGACGGCGTGGTGCTCGACGGGGCTGGCCAGGACCCGGGTGCGGGCCGGGTCGGCGGCCCGGCGGGCCCAGTACAGGCCCTTGACCGCGAGGTTGTCGGCCTCGGTGCCGCCCGCCGTGAAGACGACTTCACTGGGGCGCGCGCCGAGCGAGGCGGCGAGCGATTCCCGCGCCTCCTCGACGGTACGCCGGGCCCGCCGGCCGGCGGCGTGCAGGGAGGACGCGTTGCCGGTGACGGTCAGCTGGGCGGTCATCGCCTGCACCGCCTCCGGAAGCATCGGGGTGGTGGCGGCGTGGTCGAGGTAAACCATGGTGCGCACGATTCTACGAGCAGGCGCGGGAGGGGTTGGGGGCGCATGTCGGGCGCGGTGGCGCATCCGCTGGGCGCCGTGCCCTGTCAACACAAGGCGCGCGAAGTGTACACTTCTTTGCATGAGTGACACGGTGTCCATGACAGAGGCCAGAACGCGCTTCGGATCACTGGTCCGAAGGACCGCACTCGCACGAGAGCGCATCACCATCACCGACCATGGCCAGGCCGCGGCCGTCTTGATAAACCCCCAGGAGTTGGCGGACTTGGAGGACGCCCTGGCGCTCTACGAGCACCGCGCACGCCAAGCCGCGGGATCGTTCCACGGCATCCCGCACGACGTGGCACGCGAGCGACTTGGCCTGGAGCCTGAATGAGCCACACCATCATCTGGGACGAGGCGGCCCTGGACACGGCGGCTCGGTTCCTCAAAGACGACCCCGAGGGCTTACGTCAACTTTTTGCGTCCATTGACCTCTTGGCGGACTCCCCACGCCCTGCGGGCTCCATTCCCTACGGTTCACCGGATGTCCGCCGCATCCATTGCGGCAGATACCGCGCGCTCTACGAGATCAGCGACTCAACGGTCACGGTCATCGTCATCCACATCGGGCGGGCAGCCTGACCGGCCGCAGGCCCACCCAGTCCTCCACCCGGACATCCTCGACCGCCTGGTCGCGCCCTGGTGCACGCCGGAGGGGCAGGCGGCCTTTTACCGGCAGATCGAGCAGAACGACCAGCGGTTCACGGACGAGGTGGCGGGGCGGTACGGGGAGATCCGGGTGCCGACGCTGGTGTGCTGGGGTGCGCAGGACACCTGGATCCCGGTCGGCAAGGGCCGCGAGCTGGTCTCCCGGATTCCGGGCGCGCGGCTGGCGGTCGTCGAGGGGGCGGGGCATCTGGTGCAGGAGGACGCACCGGCGGAGCTGACGGCGGAGCTGGCGCGGTTCGTGGGGGCGGGTGACGGATGAGGGGTGAGGGGCGGGGGCGGGTGAGGGGCGGGGGGCGGGGGCCGGTCCGCCCCCGGACCGCCGCCCCTACGGCGCCAGGCGGCGGGTGAGGTGGCGGATGCGGGCCGCCTCGTGTACGTCGCCCGGCGGCCGCCCTGCCGTGTACGGTGCGACCGCCTCGTCCAAGGCGGTGGCCAGGCGGAAGAAGTCGCGGCGCGAGGGGCCGCCGCAGGGCGGGAAGTCGCCCAGCAGGGCGGTGAGTTCGGCTTCCAGGGAGGCGAGAGGGGCGTCCCCGGGGGCGGAGGTGAGGCGCAGGCGGTCGCGGAGGGCGGCGACGGCCGCCGTCAGGTCGCGCAGCACCGTGCCGGTGGCCGCGGTGGCACCCGTACGCGAGACGCCCGACGGGTGCGTACCGGCCGTCGGCGGGCCCGGCTCGTCGCCCAGCAGTGCGCGCAGCCCCGCCGCCTTCGGGGCGCCGAACTCCTCGTAGACGGCGAGCGCTTCGCGCCAGTGGGCCTGTGCGCCCTGTTTGCGGCCCAGGGCGGTCTCGGCGTGCCCCAGTGCGGTCAGTGCATCGGCGCGCCACCGCTCGCCGCCCGGCACCAGCAGCCGCTGCGCCGCGTCCTGGGCGGCCAAGGCGGCCTCGTTGGGCCGGATCAGGCCGACCATCGCCTCGGCCGCACGGGAGCGGACGCGGCCCGCCCACAGGCGCTGCCGGTCCTCCTCGAAGAGGGGCAGTGCCTCGTAGGCCACGCGGAGCGCTTCGTTGTGCCGACCGGCCGACGACAGGGCCTCGGACAGGGCGTACAGGCCGAGCGCGCGGCGCGGGGAGCCGTCGGCCGCCCGGCGGAAGAGGCTCACGCTCCGCTCGGCGAACAGCACGGCCTCGGCGCCGTTGCCGGTCGCCGCCCACAGCCGTGCCAGCGCGGCGAGCGCGGCGGCCTCGCCCGGCCCGTCCTTGTGGTCGCGGCAGCGCTCCCAGGCCAGGGTGAGATGCCGTTCCGCCGTATCGTGCCGCCCCTGGTGGAGGGCGATGATGCCGCGCGTGTACGGGGCGCGGAGGCGCGTGACGGGATCGCCGGAGCGTTCGGCCAGTCGGTCCGCGCGCCGCGCCTCGGGTTCGGCCACGGCGAACGTGCCCAGGGCGGCGTAGGTCTCGGCGAGCGCGGCGCGCGCCCGGCCCTCCGCCCGGTCGTCGCCCTCCTCGGCCGCCCGCACCGCCACGGTCCGCGCGGCCGCCTCGAAGGCGGCGGAGAGCGCCGCGGAATCCGCTGTGACCTGCGCGAACAGGAGGAGGTCGGCGGCCGGACGCAGCAGCCGCGGTGCCCGTAGCGCCGTCCGGCGGACGAGCGCGAGGAGCGCGGGTGTCTCGTCGGCCCAGTCGGCGAGGGCCGCCGTGGCGTCCGGCACCTCGGGAACGGCGGGTGAGGACACGCGGGTGAGGCGGCCGGGCCACCACTCCCCCGGATACCGGGCGTCGTGCAGGCGGCGGCCGGCGGCGAGGGAGAAGTCCAGCAGCCGGGACAGCGCGGCCTCGCGGCGCTCGCGGGGCAGTTCGGCCTCGGCGATGCCCCGGGCGACGGACCCGAGGTCGCCGGCGTAGCGGTAGCGGCCGTCGGCCGTCCGCTCCAGTGCGCCGGTCGTCACCAGCTCGTCCAGATGCGCACGGGCCCGGTCCGGCGGCGTGGCCAGCAGCGCGGAGACGGCCGGGAGCGAGAGCCCGTCGCCCTCCGGAACGGCCAGGAGGCAGAAGGCGCGCCGCGCGGGCGGGGTGAGCTGGGCGTCGAGCCACTGGAGCAGCCGGTGCTCGGGCAGCGCGGCGTGCGCCTCGGTCGCGGGCAGCCGGGTCAGCGCGGTGTGGCCGGCCGGCCCGTCGAGGTGCGGGGGGCGCCGGGCGGTGAGCAGGACGGCGCCGGTCCGGTCGCCCGGCCCGGGGAGCAGGGCGGCCAGCGTCTCCCGGCCCGTGGTGACGTCGTCGGGCAGGCCGTCCAGGACCACCAGGACGCGGCGCCGCGCCAACAGCGCGCGGTGGGCGGCGGCTTGGCCGGGTGGGAGCCGTTCGCTCAGGTCCACGAAGACCTGCCCGTCCGGGAAGTGGTCCGCCACCGCGTGCGCGACGTGCAGCGCCAGCGCCGTCTTCCCGGCGCCGGGCGGTCCCGTGACGGCCCAGCAGGGCGGCGGGCCGTCCGTCCGCGTCAGTTCCGCCACCAGGTGGGAGATCTCGTCCGTACGGCCGAAGAAGGGCTCGGGGGGCGGGGGCAGAGCTGCGGACGGGGTCGGGGGCAGGGCCGGGGCGCCGTCCCGCGACGGGGGCGTGGCTGCGGGACGGCGCTGCTGCGGCAGCGTGCCGGTGCGCTGCTCGGGCAGCGTGCCGCCGGTGCCCTCCGGGGCACTGCCCCCCGGCCGCTCCGTCACCGTGCCCCCCATCCGTTCCAGCACCGGGCTGGCCAGGACGGCGAAGGCCCGCGCCGAGGCGTGCAGCCGCAGCTCCCCCGCGGCGTCCCCCATCAGGACGGGGAAGTCCGGCAGCCGCCCCATGTACGGCTCCAGGGAGCGGCCGACCGCCTCGACGACCTCCATGGCCGCTTCGGCGCCGAGGCCGCTGAAGAGCAGTTCGCGCACGCCGGGGCGGAAGTCGTAGACGGGCTCGGCCCGTTGGCCCGGTGGCGGCGGGCCCAGGGCGCGGCCCAGGGTCTGGGCGGCGGCCGCGTCGGGGGCGTGGTCGGTGCGTTCCAGGAGGCCGCCGAGGAGGATCTCGGCGACATGGGTGGGCCCGGCCTGCCGCATCGTGGCGGCGCGCACCAGCTGCATCAGCGGGGTGGTCAGCGGGCGGATGGCGGAGAGGCGGACGGCGAGGCGGTAGGACTCGGGCGAGAAGGCGCCGCGGAAGTGGGTGAGGAGTTCCTCGGCGGTGCCGTGCGGCCGGGGCGGCGGGGTGTGGACCGGTGCGTCGTCGAGCAGTGCCGTGTCGATCAGATGCGGGACGCCGGGGCGGGTGAGCAGTCCGGCCCACTGCTCCAGGGCGGAGGCGGTGGGGTGCAGGACGGGCAGCGCGAGCAGGCCGTCCGCGTCCGGGTCGCGCTCCCCGCTCAGTCCGTCGCAGACGCTCAGGCGGCCCACGGGGTCGAACGCACCCGGTGCGGCCAGCAGCCGGGGGCGGGCGTCCAGGGCCGTACCGCGCCACAGCCGCCGGGGCAGCGGGTTCAGTGCGGCCACCGGGCCGCCGCGGGCCCAGGCGGCGAGCGCCCGTACGGCCTGCGGGCTGCGCCAGCCGGGGCTCGTGCCGTCGGTCAGCAGGAAGGTCAGCGCCGCCTTGGCGGGCTGCCGTCCGTACAGGGGCCCGGCCGGGTCCTCGGGGTCGAGGAGGTGGACCTCGACGGAGCGGAAGACCGTACTGCGGGCGAGCAGGGCGCGCAGCTCGGCGGCGAGCGGCCCCCACACCTGCATGGACGGGGAGCGGTCCACCAGGAGCACGGCCGACCAGCGGCGTTCCTGTTCGGGGCGGCAGACGGCGTCGAGGAAGCCGGTCTCGGCGGCGAGCCGGACGGTGGACTCGATGTCGATGGCGGTGCGGTGCGGATGGTCGCGGGAGCGGCGCAACGGCCGCAGTGCGCGGCCCAGTTGCTGGGCGTCGGGCAGCGCGCGGCCACCGGGGACCCGGGCGGGGCGGGCGCGGTCGGCGGCCGGGCCGCCGCCCTGGCTGCCCATGGCGTACAGGGCGCGGCGGGGCGGACCGGCGGGGGCGTCGGGATCCTCGGGGCCGGCGGGGCTGTTGGGGTCACCGGGGTCGCCCGGGGCCTCGCCCACGTGGTCGCCGGGGGCGGTGCCGTCGATGGCGCGGGCGGGATCGGCATACGGTCCGTTCCCGTCGCTCCCGTCGGCCTCCGGGCCCTCCCGGGAATCAGCGGACGGCTGTTCCGCCTCCCGGGCCCCCGCCGCCTCGGCCGCCTCCGTCACCCCGCCGTCCCCTGCACCGTCGGCGGCATCACCGCCCCCGTCGGCCTCACGGGACGGCCGTTTCTCTGTCTCCCCCTCCATCACCCGCGCCAGCCACAGCACATCGAGGAGTTCGGCGGCCCCCAGCTCGTGGCCGGCCGCCGAGATCGCCTGTCGCAGTCGCTCGATCATGGCGACAGGGGCTCGTCGAGGCGGTGCAGAACGGCGGCGAGCAGCTCTTCCTTGCTCAGGTCGGCGCCGCTGATGCGCAGATGGACGGCGGCCAGCAGCTGGTCGGTGGCCAGGGTCTGGGTCTTCGCCCGCTGGTGGAAGACCTCGATGAGGTCCTCGGCGGCCGCGACGGCCTCCTCGCCCAGGTTGTGTTCGATGATCTTCCGCAGCCGGTCGCCGGTCGGTTCGGGCAGGTCGAGCCGTACGCAGCGGCGCATGAAGGCGGGCGGGAAGTCCCGTTCGCCGTTGCTGGTCATGACCACGATCGGGAAGTGGGTGCAGCGGACCACGCCGCGGCGGACGGTGACCCGCTCGCGGCTGCCGCTGAGCAGGACCTGGACCTCCTGCTGGTGTTCGGGCAGCCGGGCGAGCTCGGGGATCTCGAACTCGCCCTCCTCCAGGACGACCAGGAGGTCGTTGGGCAGATCGATGTCGGCCTTGTCGAGTTCGTCGACGAGCAGCACCCGGGGGCGGTCGTCGGCCAGGGCGCTGCCGAGCGGGCCCAGGCGCAGATACTGGCCGATGTCGCCGGCCGCGGCGGTGTGCCGGGCCCGGGGGCGGCGGGCGGAGCCGCGCGGCGTCTCGTGTTCGCGGCGCAGCGACGCCTCGCGCAGCCGGCCCACGGCGTCGTAGCGGTAGAGGGCGTCCTGGAGGGTGGAGCGGCTGTTGACCGACCAGCGCAGGACGTCGCCCAGGCCCAGCTCCTCGGCCACGGCGCGGGCCAGGGAGCTCTTCCCGGCGCCGGGGCGGCCGGTGACCAGCAGCGGGCGGTGCAGATGCAGGGCGGCGTTGACGACGGAGATCTCGTTGCGCTCCAGGAGGTAGGGGGCGCGGGGGCCCGCGGCACGGGCGGCCGGGAGGCGCCGCCAGGGCGGCGGGGCGGGCAGGTCCGACGGGCCGCGGAAGACCCACCAGTCCTCGGGCCGTGCCGCCGGGTCGCTGGTGGGGGCGTCCGCCGCGCTTGGTCCGGTGCTCTGTCCGGTCACCGCTGCTTCTCCTCGTTCCTTGCTGCACACGGGGGTTGATCAGGGGGTCGATCAGGGGGTCGATCAGGGGGTCGATGCTGCACGGGCAGTGCCTGCCCGCACGGGAGCGGTCAGGGCTGGGTCAGGACCCAGGCGTCGGGGGCCAGTTGCGGGGGGCGGTGGTCAGGCGCGTCGTAGAGCAGGGACAGTTTGCGGCCGGGATGGCCGGCGCTCTCGGGCTCGGCCATCGCCTTGGCCCGCTCCAGGCGGACCGCCTCGGGGACCTCGGTGTGGTCCGTGCCGTCCACCAGCGCCAGCAGGTCCTGGGCGAGATGCTCTCCGTGGTCGGCGCGGTGCCACAGCACGGTGTGCACGCCCGCCTGGACGCACTGGCGCAGCAGGGTGCCGTGGTGGTGCGGTGCGCAGCAGACGATCACCGTCCCGGCGTCGCGGTGGATCTCCAGCTGGGCGCGGGCGACCTTGCGGTCGGTGTGCCGGTGGTCGAGGACGAGGCGTTTGGCGTGCGGCAGGGCGGCGGTGCGCTGTTTCCAGCCGGCGTAGCTCTCCCGGGAGCGTTCGGTGGTGCGGACGACCACGCGGCGGGTGAGGCCGGGGGCGAACGGGCCGTCCTCGTCGCTGTCGGGTGACTCCCAGGCGTCGACGTCCAGGCCGAGCCAGGCGGCCGGCAGGAAGTACTCCACCAGCGCGGTCTCCGGGTCCTCGCGTACCTCGGTGCGCAGCACCCGGCGGATGTCGTCGACGACCTGCTCGCTGCCTGCCTCCGCGTCATGGACCAGCGCGAGGCGGTGGGCGTGGCCGTCGGCGAAGGTCCAGATCTGGTAGGTGAAGCGGCGTCCGGTGGGGGTGGGCAGCAGCTCGACCTGGACGCGCGGGGCGGTGGCCGCGCGGGGTCCGGCGCCCGGCGGCGGGGCGGGGGCGGCGGCCGCCTCGATGTCGGCGCGGAACTGGCTGACCGCCGCCTCGTCCACCCCCGAGCGGGCGGCCACCCGCTCGGCCCAGGCGTCCAGGTCCTCGGCCGGATAAGGCCCGCCCGCCCGCTCCTCCACGGCGATGCGCACCACGCCTTGCAGCAGCGGCGGGACCGGTGCGGCGGTCGCGGGGCCGAAGCCCTCCAGGGCGTCGACGGCGTCGGCGAGGCCGGTGACGGCGGGGAGTTCGGGGGCGTGCGGCAGGACGCGTTCCAGAAGGGTGCCGGGGTCGGTGCGGGTGCAGTGGGCCAGCAGTCCGGCCAGATCGCGACGCTGACGGGTGGTCAGGTATTCGCCGGGGCGGACCGTCCGCGCGGCGCGGCGCAGCCGTTCCCAGTCCTCGCGGGCGCCGTAGTGGGCGGGGTGGTCGTACGGGGCGGCGGCCGCCGTGGGTTCGTAGTCCCGTACCAGGTCGAGGAGTTCGGGCAGTCCGCGGCGGACGCCGACGGCGAGGCCGACCAGCCGGTCGAGGTCGGCGGCCGGGCCCGCCGAGGGTCTGCCGAGCCGGGCGGCGAGGCGCTGCTCGCAGGCCAGGACGGCCTCGCGGCCCTTGAGGACGCGCTCCAGTGCGGTCAGCAGCTGCTGTACGCCGCGCCGGGCGGTCGGCACCGCCGAGGGCGGCAGGGCGGGGAGTTCGGCTTCGATCGCGGGGACGCTGATGGCGTACATCGTGGTGGGCTGTGCGCCGGGCGGCGCCGTCTCGGGGGCGCGGTGCACGGCCGCCACCAGGCCGACGACGGCCTGGCGTTCGCGGTCCCACAGCGGTCCCCCGCTGAAACCCTCGGTGACCTGGGCGCCGCCGAGCACGTCCAGGGCGATCCAGGGCGGTGCCGAGACGCGGGGCACGGCCCGCACGGTGGGCAGCGGATTGCCGCTGGCCCATAAGGCGATGACCTCGCCCGCGTGGGAGTGCTGGAGGAACGGCGCGGGCTCGGCTCCCTCGGGCGGGGCGTCGGTCAGTTCCAGTACGGCCAGATCTCCGTGGTAGGGCACCCGCCCCGGCTCCACCGGCACGCATCCGGCGGCGTGGGCCCGGGGCGGCACCCACAGCTCGCGCAGGACCCGGGCGGTCAGGTCGCGGGCGGGCGCGATATGGGGCAGCCGGAGGGTGACGGTGTCGCCGCCGGCGGGGGTGGACTGTTCGAACCGGCCGCGCCCCAGTGCGCTGTTGACGACATGGGCGCAGGTCAGCACCAGCCGCTCGGCAACCAGCACACCCGCTCCGACGGGCCGTTCGCCGTCCCGGAGGGAGGCGAAGGCCGACTGGAGCGGGGCGTCGGGGCCGGCGGCGGGGTTCACGGTGTGGTCCCGCCCGGTTCGGCGGCGCCGCCGGAGAGGTTCCACTTCGCGGAGACCTTGAAGCTGGCGTCGCCCTTGCCGGCGAAGACACCCAGACGCAGATCGGAGCCGAGGGTGACGCCGAACTCGACGGTGACCTCGTCGGGGCGGTGGCTGCCACTGGAGATCGAGCGGTGGATCTGGCCGAGGACGCCGCCGAGCGGGCGCAGGGCCTCCTCCAGGGCCTCGCCACCGTGGGTCAGCGCGCGGCTCATGCGGCCCGGGACGCTGACGGGCGCGGCGCTGCCGTAGCCGTCGGGCAGCTCCAACTCACCGTCGGGGGCGGGAGCCTGGCCGGGGACCGTGCCCGTCTGCCCGTCGGCGGGCGGTGCCTCGGCCCGCAGCCATACGACGGTTCCGTCTTCCATCTTCAGCGCCAGGTCCCCCATGGCCCTCAGTCTGACATGAGCCGCACCGGCACCGCGCGCTCTTTCGCCTCACATTTTCCGCTCGCGTACCGGGGGCCACCTGCACAAAGGGGCAGCCGCGCAGCACGGGTGCGGCGGGTGGGTCAGCCGTGCAGCACGGTGCGCGCCAACTGCCGTGACTGGGCGACCAGTCGGTCCTGGGAGTCCCAGACCTCGGCGTCCTCCTCCAGGAAGCCGCCCGCCAGGTTGCGGGTGGTGATGGCGACGCGGAGCGGGCCGGGGGCCGGGCGGTGGCGGATGTGGGCGGTGAGTTCGACGGTGGGGACCCAGCCGGACAGGCCCAGGTCGAAGGCGGTGGGCGGCAGGGCGTCGACCGTCAGCAGGAGGGAGAGCGGGTCGGGCTCGCGGCCGTCGGCGAGGCCGAACCAGGCGCGCATCTCGCCCTTGCCGGAGGGCGCGCCGACGGCCCAGCCGGCGGTCGCCGGGTCGAGGCGGAGGGCGAGGCGTTCGGTGATGGCCGTGCTGCCGGAGATCGCCGGGCGCCCGCCGGGTGCGGCCTCGGGGCCCAGGCAGTGTTCGTACGGGGGGATGGCGGGCGGTTTGGCGGCGGTGCGGACGTCGTCGGGGAGGGCGCCGAGGTCGCCGTACGCGGCGAGCACCCGCAGCCGCTCGATCTCGGTGCCGTCCTCGGCGAACTGGATCAGGCGGGCGGTGCCGGTGGACATGGTGCGGCCGGTGCGCACCACCTCGGTGCGGATGACGGCGGGGCCCGGGACGGAGGCGGTCAGGTAGTGGGCGGTGACCGAGAAGGGGTCGGGGTGCGGGAGGGCGTCGCCCAGGGCGCGGCCCATCAGGGCCAGCAGATAGCCGCCGTTGACCGCCTGGATGATCGTCCAGCCGGCCGAGAGGTGGGCGTCGTAGACGCCGGGGGCGCGGCGGACGACCGCCGTATCGCGGTCGAATTCGCTGTTACCGATGGTCGCCGTTGCCATGGCGGCACGCTACACGGAAAAGTTACCGACCGGTAGTGCCAGATTTGACGACCTCGGGCGGAGGCTCGCATTCCGGGCCTGCGATGATGCCGCCATGCTGTATGTGCTCTACCTGGTCGGCGTCGCCGCCTTCGCCGCGAGCGGCGTGCTGGCCGCCTACCGGGCCAATATGGACCCCTTCGGCGGCCTGGTCCTCGCCTTCGCCGCCTCGGTCTCCGGCGGCACGCTGCGCGACACCATCCTCAACCGGGCGCCGCACTGGCCCCATGACTGGGTCCTGCTCACACTGATCATCTGCGTCGGCGTCGGCACCATCATCTATCTGCGGTTCTGGCAGCTCCCGCAGAAATCACTGCTGGTCGTGGACGCGGTGGGGCTCTCCGTGGTCACCGTCATCGGAGCGCGGACCGCCATTCAGGCGGGCGTCACACCGCTGGCCGTGATCATTCTCGCCGTGCTGACCGGGGTCACCGGCGAGGTCATCCGCGATGTGCTGTGCGGGGAGTTCCCTCCGCTGCTGCTGCGCGAGGACGTCTACGCCCTTGCGGCCCTGGCGGGCGCCTGCTGCCTTCTGGCCCTGTCCCACCTCGGCGTGGGGGCCACCCCCGCCGCCGCGGTCTCGGCGGGGGTGGTCTTCGCCCTGCGGATGGGCGCGGTGTACTTCGGGGTGCATCTGCCGCGGCCGCACCAACTGGCCGACCGCGGCGGACCGGACGCCGGCTAGCGCCTCACTTCCCGGACAGGGCGGGCCGGTGGTCCGTGTAGAGCCAGGTGTTGAACAGACCGGCCAGCCGCTTCCCGGATATCTTCTCGGCGAGCGCGATGAACTGGGACGTCGAGGCGTTGCCGTAGCGGTGCGCGGCGGTCCAGGCCGGCAGCAGCTCGAAGAACGCCTTGTCGCCGATCCGCTCGCGCAGCGCCTGGAGGGTCATCGCACCCCGCATGTAGACCGCGTCGGAGAACATGGTGTCGCGCTGCGGGTCGGCGACCGTGATCTTCCAGAAGTTGTCGCTTTCAGGGACGGACGCATACTCCTTGCGGAAGGCGTCATGGGCGGTGCGGGTGCCCTTGTGCTCGTCCCACAGCCACTGCGCGTAGCTGGCGAAGCCCTCGTTGAGCCAGATGTCCTTCCACTGCCGGACCGAGACCGAGTCGCCGAACCACTGGTGGGCCAGCTCGTGGACGATGGTGGACTCGCTGCGGCCGGCCGAATAGACCGGCTTGGACTGCACCTCCAGCGAGAACCCGGCCTGCGGCATGTCGTCGACGACCGCGCCGGTCTCCTCGAAGGGGTACGGCCCGAAGATCTGGGACCAGTAGTCGGTGGCCGCAGCGGTGACGCCGTAGACGTCGACCTTGCCGGTGGGCAGGGTCGGGTCGGTGGCGACGTAGATCGGGGTGCCACCGGGGGTGGTGCCGGTGCGGACGTCGAACTTCCCGATGGTGGCGGTGGCCAGATACGTCGCCATCGGGCGGGACTCGCGCCAGTGGGCGTAGGAGCGGTTGTGCTTCTCGCCGGAGGCGATCAGCCGCCCGTTGGAGACGCCGGTCAGCCCCTTGGGGGCGTCGATGCGGATGTCGTAGGTGGCCTTGTCGGAGGGGTGGTCGCTGGAGGGGAACCACGTCGAGGCGGCGTTGGGCTCGCAGGCGACGAAGACGCCGTCCTTGGTCTTCATCCAGCCGTAGTCGGAGCCGAAGACGATCGGGCCGTTCAGCGGCTTGGGCACGCCGTGATAGGCGACGGTGACGGTGAACCGGTGCCCCTTGGACAGGCTGAAGTCGGGGGTCACGGTGAGTTCGTCGCCGGACCTGGTGAAGTGCGCCCGCCGGCCGTTCACACGGACCGCATCGACCGTCAGCTTCTGGAGATCGAGGTCGAAGGCGGACAGGTTCTGGGTGGCCCGGGCGGTCAGGGTCGTACGGCCGTCGAGGCGGCCGGAGTCGGGGTGGTAGCTGACGCCCAGGTCGTAATGGAGCGCGTCGAAACCGCCGTTGCCCATATCGGGGAAATACGGGTCGCCGACGCCGGGGGCTCCGGGCGAGGCCGCGGGGGCGGCGGCGATGGTGGCCGCGGAGGCGACCGCGGTGGCCAGGGCCAGCCAGCGGGAGGTGCGACGAGCAGAGCGGGAGAGTGCCATGAGCCGTCCTTTCGGACCGTGGGGAACACACGACAGGTATCGAACAACCGTGCAGACTCTGCACCCTAGCGCCCCGCTTTGCCCGGGACTTTGCCAATTCCTCAGCCGTTACCGGCCGTTGGCGCCCCGGCCCCTCGGACAGGCCCTCCGTCAGGTCGCGTCGACGGGCCGCTCCTGCGGGGCGTTCTCCGGGTGGTGGCAGGCCACCTGGTGGCCGGTGCGCAGGGCGACCAGCGGCGGTTCGGTGGTGGCGCACTCCTCGGTCGCCTTCCAGCAGCGGGTACGGAACCGGCAGCCGGAGGGCGGGTTGATCGGGGAGGGCACATCGCCCTTGAGCAGAATCCTCTCGCGCTGGGTACGCCGCCTGGGGTCGGGCACCGGCACGGCGGACAGCAGCGCCGTGGTGTACGGATGCATCGGCGTCTCGTACAGCGACGCACGGTCGGCCAGCTCCACGATCTTGCCGAGGTACATCACCGCGATCCGGTCCGAGACGTGCCGGATGACCGACAGGTCGTGGGCGATGATGACGTAGGTCAGGCCCAGTTCCTCCTGGAGGTCGTCCATGAGGTTGACGACCTGGGCCTGGATCGAGACGTCCAGCGCGGAGACCGGCTCGTCGGCGACCACCAGCTTGGGTTTGAGGGCCAGCGCGCGGGCGATGCCGATGCGCTGGCGCTGTCCGCCGGAGAATTCGTGCGGATAGCGGTTGTAGTGCTCCGGGCTCAGGCCCACCAGCTCCAGCAGCCGCTGCACCTCCTTCTTGACCCCGCCCTCGGGCTCGACGCCCTGGAGGCGGAAGGGGGTGGAGACGATGGCGCCGATGGTGTGCCGCGGGTTCAGCGAACCGTAGGGATCCTGGAAGATCATCTGGATGTCGCGGCGCATCGGCCGCAGCTTTCCCTGGGAAAGGTGCGTGATGTCCGTGCCCTGGAACTCGATCGATCCGCCGGTCGGCTCGTCGAGCCGGGTGATCAGCCGGCCCGTCGTGGACTTGCCGCAGCCGGACTCGCCGACGACGCCGAGGGTTTCGCCGGGCCGTACGTCGAAGTCGATGCCGTCGACCGCCTGGACGGCCCCGACCTTGCGCTTGAGCAGGCCCTTGGTGATCGGGAAGTGGCGGACCAGACCGCGCACCCGCAGCAACGGCTCTACCTGCGTCGTGTCGTCGGCGGTCCCGGTCGTCTCTGTCGTCTCGGACGTCTCGGCCGTCTTGGTCGTCTTGGTCGTCTCGGACGTCTCGGCCGTCTTGGTCGTCTCGGTCGTCTCGGTCACAGCTTCGGCGCAATCTCTTCGGTCCAGATACGCTCCCGCTCCTCCGGTGCCATGTGGCAGGCGGAGAAGTGCCCGTCCGCGGCCTCGCGCAGTTCGGGGCGCACCGTACGGGTGAGGTCGTCCGCGGGGACGTCCGCGTAGGGGCAACGGGGGTTGAAGGCACAGCCGGACGGCACGTTGATCAGGCTGGGCGGCGAGCCCTTGACGGGGATCAGCCGGTCGGTCTGGTCACGGTCGATCCGTGGCATGGAGCCGAGCAGGCCCCAGGTGTAGGGGTGCTGGGGGCGGGAGAAGACCTTCTCGGAGGGGCCGCGCTCCACGCACCGGCCGCCGTACATCACCAGCAGGTCGTCGGCGAGCTCGGCGACCACGCCCAGGTCGTGGGTGATGAGGATGACCGCCGAGCCGAACTCCTTCTGAAGATCGCGGATCAGGTCCAGGATCTGCGCCTGGACGGTGACGTCCAGGGCGGTGGTCGGCTCGTCCGCGATGAGCAGTTCGGGGTTGTTGACCAGCGCCATCGCGATCATCGCGCGCTGGCGCATGCCGCCGGAGAACTGGTGCGGATGGTCGTCGACGCGTTTGTCGGGCTGCGGGATGCCGACCCGGTCGAGCATCTCGACCGCCCGCTTGCGCGCGGTCTTCCTGCTGACGTCGTGGTGGACGCGGTAGGCCTCCACGATCTGGTTGCCGACCGTGTAGAAGGGGTGCAGCGCGGACAGCGGATCCTGGAAGATCATCGCCATCCGGCGGCCGCGCAGCCGGCGCACCTCGTCCGGATCGGCGCCCACCAGCTCCTTGCCGTCCAGCCAGATCTCACCGGACATCCGCACCTTGTTGCGCTCCCGGCGCGCGGCGCGGTGCAGGCCCATGACGGCGAGCGAGGTCACCGACTTGCCGGAGCCGGACTCGCCGACGATGCCGAGCGTTTTGCCCTTCTCCAGGCTGAAGGTGAGCCCGTCGACGGACTTGACCAGGCCGTCGTCGGTGGGGAAGTGCACCTTGAGATCGCGCACTTCGAGGAAGGCGGACGGCGCCTTGGCGGCCTCGGCCGCGCCGGCCTTGTCGTCGGAGGAGTCGGTCACGAGAGCCTCACCCGCGGGTCGACGGCGGCGTACAGGATGTCCACCACCAGATTGCACAGAACGATGAAGAACGCGGCGAGCAGGGTGACGCCGAGGATGTTCGGCAGGTCGTTGGCGTTGATCGCCTCCACCGCGAAGGCGCCGACTCCCTTGAGCGAGAAGACCTGTTCGGTGATGAGCGCCCCGCCGAGCAGCAGGCCCAGGTCCATGCCGAAGACGGTGATGATCGGGGTGAGCGCGGCCCGCAGACCGTGCCGCAGCACGACCTTGCGTTCGCGCAGGCCCTTGGCGCGGGCGGTACGGATGTAGTCCTCGCCCAGCGTTTCGAGCATGCCCGCCCTGGTCAGGCGGGCGTAGAGCGCGGAGTAGAGGAATGCCAGTGTCACCCAGGGCAGGACCAGGTTGCTCGCCCAGCCCGCCGGGTCGTCCGTCAGATTCACATACTCATGGGCCTCGAATATCGGCCACTGGTAGGTGAACAGGGCCAGCGCCAGGGCGCCGGTGAAGAACATGGGCAGCGAGACACCGGCCAGGGCCACGCCCATGGCCATCCGGTCGAAGAGCGAGCCGGGCCGCAGCGCGGAGAGCACGCCGGTGGCGACACCGGAGACGACCCACAGCACGGCCGCGCCGGCGGCCAGCGAGACCGTCACCGGAAGGCGGTCCTGGATTTCGGGCCAGACCTCGATATGGGTTTTGAAGGAATAGCCGAAGCACGGCACATGGCAGGTGGCCGCGTCCGGTCCGAATTTGTAGTCGACGCCGACGAAAATGCCCTTGAGGAAGTCCCAGTACTGCTCGTACACGGGCTTGTCCAGGCCGAGATTCCGCTTCACCGCGACGATGTCCGCGGCCGTGGGGGCCTTTCCGATGTACTGCTGGGCAAGCTGGTCGGTGGTCTGCCCGGCCATCTTCGGCAGCAGGAAGAAGATGCCGAAGGTGACCGCGCTGACGATCAGCAGCAGGATCACTGCGCTGATCAACCTGCGGATGAGGTACGAGAACACGGGATGCGGCGTCGGTGCCGCGGGCCGGTCGGAGACGGCCCGCGGACACCAATGCCTTCACCTGCCTTCCAGGGCTGCTACTGCTTGACGCCGATGTTGAGGTAGTCGTATTCGCCGCTGTAGGCCGAGGTCGACACCACGTTGGTGGCCTTGGGAGAGCGGTAGTTCAGGACCTTGAAGTAGGTGAGCGGGACGATCACGGCCTGCTCCATCGTCTTCCGGTCGATCTGGGCGTACGCCTTTTCGCGGGCGGCCTGGTCGGGGTTGGCGATGGCCGTGTCGAGCAGGTTGTTGATCCCCGGGTCGTCCAGCTGGGAAAGGTTGGAGTTACCGGACTGGCTGATCGCCTTGCCGTGCAGGATCTGCTGGAGATAGCCGTAGCCGGTGGGGAAGTCCGCGCCCCACTGCATCATCATCAGACCGACGTTGTTCTTCTCGGTGAACTTCGGCACACCGGCGTAGTCCGAGAAGTACTTGCTCGACGGGTAGGTCTGGATCTTGGCGTTGATGCCGATCTTCTTGAGCGATTCGATGACCGAGGTCGCGCCGTCCACCTCTTCCTGGCGGTCGCTGCGCGCCAGAATGGTGGTGCTGACCTTGCCCGCACCGCACTTGTCCCAGTGCTGCTTGGCCTGGGTCAGATCCAGCTTGTCGCCCTTGTACTTCTGCGGGTACAGGTCGTACTTCTGGTAGCCGTTGAGGTCGGTCGGCAGGATCGTGGTGGCCAGGCCGCCGCGGATCGGGCCGCCGAGCGCGCCCTGGACGGCCTTCTTGTCGAGCGCGTACTCGACGGCCTTGCGGCACTCGACGTTGTCGAACGGCTTCACCTTGGTGTTGATCGCCGTGTAGATGAGCCGCTGGCCGAGCGCGTTGTCGGTGTTGGCCTTCTGCTTGGGGTCCGTCAGCAGCTGGGCCTGGGTCTGGCCGTCGACTCCCCGGCCGTTCAGGTCGATCTGGGTGTTGCCGGCCTGGAGGTCCTTGTCGATGGTCGACTGGGCGACCTTGAGGTTCAGGACGATCTTGGCGGGCAGCTGCTTGCGCAGCGGGTCGGTCTTGGCGGACCACTGCGGGTTGCGGACCAGGGTGAGCTGCTTGCCCTCCTGGTAGCTCTGGAACTTGTACGAGCCGGAGGAGACCACGGACTTGGTGTAGTCCGCGCCCTTGTCCTTGGCCTGCGGGACCGGGGCGGTCTGCGGGGAGCTGACCAGGTAGTCGAACTCGGCGAACGGCTTCTTGAGGTGGAAGACGATCGTGTTGTCGTCGGGGGTCTCGATGGACTTCAGCCCGGCCTTGGACTTGTCCTTGTAGGGGCCCTTGTAGCCGCCGTCGTTGTCCTGGAGGAACTGCTGGAAGTAGTTCGGGCCCAGTGAGAGGACGTCGCGTGCGAAGTTGCTGCGCTCGACGCCGTACTTGACGTCCTGCGAGGTGATCGGGGAGCCGTCCTCGTACTTCAGACCCTTGCGGATCGTGTACGTCCAGGTCTTGCCGCCGTCGGACGACTTGCCCATCGACGCGGCCAGGTCCGGGACCAGCTTGTTGCCCTTCTTGCCGGGGCCCGGCTGGAAGGTGGTGAGCGGGCGGGCGTAAAGGCGGCTGAAGTTCCAGATGAAGGCGTAGTAGGTGTTGCCCGGGTCGAACGACTCGGGGGCGTCGGCCATCGCGTAGGTGACCGTGCCGCCCTTCGCGTCCGAGGCGTTGACGACGCCCGTGGTGGCGGCGTTGGCCTTGCTGTCGCCGCTGTCGGAGGCGCCGCCGCCGCAGCCGGCGAGCAGCAGGCCCGCGCTGGTGAGGGCCGCTATCGCGGCGACCGGATGTGACCTTCTCATGGTGGTCGGTGTCCCCTTCGTTCGTCGGATAGGTCGAAACGTCAGCAACGTCGGACGTCGAAAGCGCGGATGAGGATTCTGGGCCGGACGGGCCGGATGGGCGGGAGGGGCGGGAGGGGGGCCGGATGGGGGGCGGGGATCAGCGGCTGCGCGGATCCAGCGCGTCCCTCAGACCGTCGCCGAGCAGGTTGAACGCGAGCACGGTGACGAAGATCGCGAGGCCGGGGACGATCATGTACTGGGGGTCGACCTCGTAGTACTTGACCGCCTGGTTGAGCATGCCGCCCCAGGACGCCTGCGGCGGCTGGATGCCGACGCCCAGGAAGCTCAGCGCCGCCTCGAAGAGGATGTTGGAGGGGATCAGCAGCGTCGAGTAGACGATGATCGGGCCCACCAGATTGGGCAGCAGTTCACGGAAGAGGATGAACGGGCCGCGGGCGCCCATACCGCGGGCGGCGTCCACGAATTCCCGCTCCCGCAGCGACAGCGTCTGCGCGCGCACAATCCGCCCCATATACGGCCAGTTGAAGAAGCCGATCACGAAAATCAGGACGCAGATGTGCAGCGGCAGCCCTTCCATGCCGAATGCACCGCCCTGAAGCGAGGCGGAGATGGCAATCGCGAACAGCAGCAGCGGAAAAGCCAGGAACACATCCATCATGCGGCTGATGAACGCGTCCACCCGGCCGCGGTAGAAACCGGCGACCACACCGAGGACGGTGCCGATGGCGACCGACAGCATCGTCGCGCCGAAGGCCACCAGCAGCGAGACCCAGGAGCCCTCGATGATGCGGGCGAGCAGGTCCCGGCCGAACTTGGGGTCCACGCCCAGGGGGTGTGCGGCGCTCATGCCGCCGAAACCGGCCTTGGGCAGGGTGGTGTTGGCGTCGATCAGGTCCTGGTGGGGGCTGTCCGGGTCCAGTCCGAGCAGGGCCTGGAGGGGACGCGAGAACGCCGCCAGGACGACGAGCAGGATGACAACGATGGCGCCCGCCACCGCAACCTTGTCGCGGCGGAAACGCAGCAGCGCGATCCGGCCGAGCGAGCGCCCTTCGATGCGCTGCGCCGGGACGCCCTTGAGCACCGCTTCCGGCTGCGCCTCGGCAGCGGCCCCGGTGGTCTCGATCGGTGCGGTCACGGTGCTTTTGCCCCCTCTCGGCCGTTGGTGGACGGCCCATGCCCGCCGCGGGCGCGGCGCGGTTCACCTCACTGGTGCAACAGCCGCAACGGTGCGGCCGCGACAGACCGAGCGGACGTCGCCGTAGGTCACCCGGGGGAATACCAGGGGGAATTCACGTGACGTCGGTCGGGATGGTCCTCGTACAAAGAGCCGGTGCTCTCCGTGGCGGGAGTCTTCATCCGATTCGCGATCACTCACCAGACCTGGCGGGGAAAGGATGCGCAACTGTGATGTGGTCCGCGGCGTTCCGTTATACGGACGCCAGAAGTGGCTGAGCGGAGCGAATACCGGGAAAAGGGAGGTAACTCCGTGGGGCGCACCGGGCGAATTCGCCGCAAGAGCGCCGGGCGGCGGCGACGTCCGCCGCCGAGGGGGATGTCAGTACGGGCGCGGGTAGCCGTAGCCCTGCACGGGCGCCGGGGCGGGCGGCTGACCGGGCAACTGGCCCGGCATCTGCCCGGGCACCTGGCCGTAGCCGTCGCGGTCGAAGAAGGGCCGGGCGCTGGCGCGCATCCACATGCCGACGGGGTCGTACTCGTCGTTCATCGCGACCGTCGAGACCGGCAGACCGTCGGGAACGGCGCCGATGGACTGCTGGATCATCATCCGCACCGAGTCCACCGCCTGCTGTCCGGTGTCGTACAGATCCAGGCCGATCGCCAGATAGGGCGCGCCGAGGGCGGGTTGCACCCAGGCGCGGCGCAACGACCGTACGGCGGGGGTGCGGTGGGCGTTCTGGGCGAGCAGGGCGTAGAACTGCGGGATGTCGATGACCGGTTCGCTGATCCGCAGCGGTCCGGCGGGCAGCCGCTCCAGGCCGCCGGCGATCCGGCGCAGGTCGAGCCAGGGGATGCCGACGCCGCCGCCGGGGGCGTGCGGGTTGAGCCACAGGCCCCAGCGGTCCGGGAAGAGCGAGGCGGCGATCTCGGGTCCGGTGACGAGTTCGTGGTCGCGGTTCCAGCCGGAGGCGGCGAGTTCGGCCGCGGAGGTCACACAGGGCGCATAGCCCAGGCCGTCGACCTCCATGTTGCCGTACTGCGCATCGGGCAGGCCGGCGCGGCCCTGCCACAGCAGCATCCACACCTGGCCGGCCGCCAGGGCGTGCAGCAGCGCCTCGTAGGCGTCGTAGCGACCGGGCGAGACCTGCGCCAGCATCTGCTCGACCTGGCCGGCCGCCGCCGCTCCCTGATGCGCACCCGCGCTCACGTGGTCCGTCCCTTCCTAGTGGCCGGGCGCGTGGGGGTCCGCCCGCGCCGTCGCCCCACCAGCTTACGAGTGGTCCCGCGCGTAGAAGGGCCGCACGCGCTCAAGCATCCAGTCGGCGACCGGGTCACCCTGGGCGATATCGAGCATCACCAACTGGACGGGCCAGGGCACCGGCACCGTACCGAGCGCCCGTCCCAGGGCGTTGAGCACCGCGTCTCTGGCGCTGCCGTCCTGGAGCGCGGCGGGCGCGGCCCCGACCTGAACACCGACGAACAGTGCGGGCGTGTCGCCCTCGACACTTGCCAGGGCACGCCGGGCAGTCAGGACAATTCCGGCGGCGGAGAACTCCAGTCCGGCGGCGGCGAGAAAGTCCACCGGCTCGTCCTGCCAGTCCGGTTCGAACAGCCGCACCCGGCCGCCGCTGGGCAGGGCGGCATCGTCCTCCCCGCGCCCGGCCCGGCACAGTTCGGCCACCGCGGGCGGCGGCAGCGGGACGCCGACGGCGCCGTCCGGATTGACCGCGATGCCCATGTTCGGCGGCAGTCCGCGGGCGAACTCCCGGGCGGGGGCGACGGTGAAGGGCATATGCGAGCCGACGACCCGGAGGAACTCCTGCTCGGAGCTGAAGACGGGGACGTAGGCGAGGCCCTCGATGTCGACGGTGGGCAGGTCCAGTCCGCGGGTGCCGGGCCCCGCCGAGTCCGGTCCGCCGCCGTTGGGCAGCGGGACCCACAGCCGGCTGCGGCCCAGGACCTCCACGATCCGGCCGCCCGCGCCCGGATGCCCGACCGCGGCCGAAAGCACCTCTTCGAGCTCGTTCGCGGGCCAGGACAGCTGGGGTATCCCCTGGCCGGGGAAGTCCCCGTGCCCCGGAATGCCCCCATGCCCCGGATAGGTCCCGTGCCCCGGAATGTCCCCCTGCGGGTAGCTCCCCTGCTCCGGAAAAGTCATCTGCATCCACCCGTTCCGCCGTGCGCTGCGCTCGGCCTCAACCCTACGTGGTCGGCTTTCCCGCCTTGCCGGCCACGGCGCTGTCGTCCGCCGCGCGGGGCCGTACGGCAGCAGCACCGGGTCTCCACTGCTTCGCCGCTACGACCCGGCGCCTTCCGTGGGTTGGGGCTTCTTACGGGGGCAGGCGTGATGGTGATGCTGCGGGCGGTCAGCCGAAGCGGAGGGTCTCCAGCGCCGCCGACGACCGGCGGTCCAGCAGCACCACCGAGCCGAATCCCCGGGGCGGCCGCCCCGCTTCCGCCGCTCCGACCAGCCGCCCGACCGCACGCCGGTGCCGGGCGAAGGCGTATTCCGACACCCCGCGCCCCCGCGCCGCCTGCCCCGAGCGCGCCACCGCGGCCGGCACGTCCAGCAGCACCAGATGCAGCCCGCGGCCGCCGCGCCGGGCCGAGAGCGCCAGCCAGCGCCGCACCCAGGAGAGCGTGCCGCAGTCGTGCACCACCACGCTGCTGCCGGAGCGCAGCGCGCGGCGCAGCGCCAGATAGTGGGCCACGCGGACCAGCGGCCGGTAGACGGCGTACGGCAGGCGGCGCAGCCTGCCGCGCTCCCAGCGTTCGCGGACGTCCTGCGAGTCGATGCGGTGCACCGCGCCGCCGCCGGCGTCCAGCGCCGGCACGATGCGGTGCATCAGGGTGCTCTTGCCGCCGCCGGGCAGCCCCGAGACGACCACCAGATCGCCGGCCGGGAAGCGCAGTCCGGCCGCGGGGCGGGCGCCGTCCCTGAGGTCGACGACATCGGTGCCGCGGCCGGGCCGTACGTAAGTCCGCGGTACGGCGCGCCGGGCGGCGGCTCCCGTTCCCCTGGAGGCGGCCCCGGTGTCACGGGAGGCCACTCCCGTTTCCCGGGAGGCGACCTCCGTCGTCGTCATGCCTGCGGCTTCGCGGTGCACCGTGATCGCCCCCTCCCGGTCCGGTTCGGCGCCGGTGCGGCACCCTCCCCCGCGCAGAGTGTCAAGAAACGGTAATGCGCATCAAGGTGCTCGTGGGATCCGCCCGGGTCGTGCACCACGTGACGGCCGCCCCTCCTCGATCCGGCATTCCCGTGCAATGATGTCGGCGCCACGTGCGCACCTGTGTTCCCTCGGGCACAGTCCTCGCACGGGCCAACTGCATACCGGCCGCTTGAATCCGCGCGGGAGAGTCCCCGGCCGCCACGGCGGGGCGCCGAAGGAGCAAGTCCTCCCTTGAATCTCTCAGGCCCCTATACCGCGCGGGCGAGGCAGATCTGAAAAGCGAGCCGCTGCCCGAAGGGGCGGCTCCACCCAAGGTGCAAACCGGGTCCGTTCGCGGGATCCCGGTGAACCTCTCAGGTTCCGATGACAGATGGGGAGACAAGTTTTGTCACCCTGCCTGGGAGCCCAGAACCATGACTGATGCCCCCCGCCGCACCGCACTCGATGCCACGCATCGCGCGCTCGGCGCGACCATGACCGACTTCGCCGGCTGGGACATGCCGCTGCGCTACGGCAGCGAGCGCGACGAGCACGTCGCGGTCCGCACCCGTGCCGGCCTCTTCGACCTCTCCCACATGGGCGAGATCACCGTCACCGGCGCGCAGGCCGCCGACCTCCTCGACCATGCGCTGGTGGGCAACATCGGCGGGGTGAAGACCGGCCGCGCCCGCTACACCATGATCTGCGACGCCGAGGGCGGCATCCTCGACGACCTGATCGTCTACCGTCTGGCCGACCAGGAGTACATGGTCGTCGCCAATGCCTCCAACGCCCAGGTGGTGCTGGACGCGCTGACCGAGCGCGCCGCGGGCTTCGACGCCGCGGTCCGCGACGACCGCGACGCCTATGCACTGCTCGCGGTCCAGGGCCCGGAGTCCCCCGGCATCCTCAAGCGCCTTACGGACGCCGACCTGGACGGCCTGAAGTACTACGCGGGCCTGCCCGGCACCGTCGCCGGGGTGGACGCGCTGATCGCCCGTACCGGCTACACCGGCGAGGACGGCTTCGAGCTGTTCGTCCGGCCCGAGCACGCCGTCACCCTCTGGGAGGCGCTGACCGAGGCCGGCAAGGACGCCGGGCTGGTCCCGTGCGGCCTCTCCTGCCGCGACACGCTGCGCCTGGAGGCGGGGATGCCGCTGTACGGGCACGAGCTGACCCGCGCCACCACGCCGTTCGACGCGGGCCTGGGCCGGGTCGTGAAGTTCGAGAAGACGACGAACGACGGTGACTTCGTGGGCCGGACCGCGCTGGAGGCGGCCGCCGCCCGCGCCGAGACCGCCCCGCCGCGCAAGCTGGTCGGCCTGATCGCCCAGGGCCGCCGGATCCCCCGGGCCGGCTACCCGGTCGTCGCCGCCGACGGCACGGTCATCGGCGAGGTCACCTCCGGGGCCCCCTCCCCCACCCTCGGCAAGCCGATCGCCATCGCGTATGTGGACGCGGCGTACGCCACGCCGGGCACCGAGGGTGTCGCGGTGGACATCCGTGGAACCCATGAGCCGTACGAGGTCGTCGCGCTGCCCTTCTACAAGCGCCAGAAGTAACGGTTCGTCCGCGGCGGACCGGCGGCGGCGCACGCCCTCGCCGTCTCACTGCGTAAGACCCTCCCCTTGGCTTCCAGGGGCCCCTTCACGATCACCCTTTCGCGTACAGGAGAATCGACCCATGAGCAACCCCCAGCAGCTGCGCTACAGCAAGGAGCACGAGTGGCTGTCGGCCGCCGAGGACGGCGTCTCGACGGTCGGTATCACCGAGCACGCCGCAAATGCGCTCGGTGACGTGGTCTACGTGGACCTTCCCGAGGTCGGCACGGAGATCACGGCGGGCGAGACCTGCGGTGAGCTGGAGTCGACCAAGTCGGTCAGCGATCTCTACGCCCCCGTCAACGGCGAGATCACCGCGGTCAACGAGGACGTCGTGGCCGACCCCTCGCTGGTGAACTCCGCCCCCTTCGAGGGCGGTTGGCTGTTCAAGGTGAAGATCAGCGGCGAGCCGGGCGAGCTGCTGACGGCCGACGAGTACGCCGCCTTCATCCAGAGCTGAAGCCCGCACCTCTCTCCCCAGGAAGACTCCATGTCTCTTCTCAACAGCTCCCTCCATGAGCTCGACCCCGACGTCGCCGCCGCCGTCGACGCCGAGCTCCACCGCCAGCAGTCCACCCTCGAAATGATCGCGTCGGAGAACTTCGCCCCCGTCGCCGTCATGGAGGCCCAGGGCTCCGTCCTGACCAACAAGTACGCCGAGGGCTACCCCGGCCGCCGCTACTACGGCGGCTGTGAGCACGTCGACGTCGTCGAGCAGATCGCCATCGACCGCATCAAGGCGCTCTTCGGCGCCGAGGCCGCCAACGTCCAGCCGCACTCCGGTGCGCAGGCCAACGCCGCCGCGATGTTCGCGCTGATCAAGCCGGGCGACACCATCCTGGGTCTCAACCTCGCGCACGGCGGGCACCTGACCCACGGTATGAAGATCAACTTCAGCGGCAAGCTGTACAACGTCGTCCCCTACCACGTCGACGAGAAGACCAACCTGGTCGACATGGAAGAGGTCGAGCGCCTGGCCAAGGAGCACCGCCCCAAGCTGATCGTGGCCGGCTGGTCCGCCTACCCGCGCCAGCTGGACTTCGCCGCCTTCCGCCGGATCGCCGACGAGGTCGGTGCGTACCTGATGGTGGACATGGCCCACTTCGCCGGCCTGGTGGCCGCGGGCCTGCACCCCTCCCCCGTCCCGCACGCCCACGTGGTGACCACCACCACCCACAAGACCCTGGGCGGCCCGCGCGGCGGCGTCATCCTCTCCACCCAGGAGCTCGCCAAGAAGATCAACTCGGCGGTCTTCCCGGGTCAGCAGGGCGGCCCGCTGGAGCATGTCATCGCGGCCAAGGCGGTCTCCTTCAAGGTCGCGGCGACCGAGGAGTTCAAGGAGCGCCAGCAGCGCACCCTGGACGGCGCCCGGATCCTCGCCGAGCGGCTGATCCAGCCGGACGTCACCGAGGTCGGCGTCTCCGTCCTGTCCGGCGGCACGGACGTCCACCTCGTCCTGGTCGACCTGCGCAACAGCGAGCTGGACGGGCAGCAGGCCGAGGACCGCCTCCACGAGGTCGGCATCACGGTCAACCGCAACGCCATCCCGAACGACCCGCGGCCCCCGATGGTCACCTCGGGTCTGCGCATCGGCACCCCGGCCCTGGCCACCCGCGGCTTCACCGCCGAGGACTTCCGCGAGGTCGCCGACATCATCGCCGAGGCCCTCAAGCCGTCGTACGACACGGACGCCCTCAAGGCCCGTGTGACGGCCCTGGCCGAGAAGCACCCGCTGTACCCGTCGCTGTGACGTGATGCGGGTATCCGCGGCCGTACGCGTACGCGCCCCGGATACCCGCACCGCACTCGCCGCGCGCCCCGGGGACGGCCTCACTTCCCGGCCTCCCGGCCCCCTCGGGCCCGGCCCCGGCCCGTATGCCGCCTGGCGTGCCGCCCTCCGCGCCCTCCCCGTGGTCCTGACTGCCGTCCTGGCCCGTCACCGTCGTCGTTGTCCGTGACGACGGCCACCCGACGCCTCTCGTCCATGGGCGCATGCCCCCATCCGGGTTACGCTCGACAATCGGCACAGAAACGCAGAAACGTGCCTGCCGCCGACCGGGGCCCACCCCGCCCCGCCCCGTCCCCCGCTTCACCGCTCCACCACCCACCCCGAGCAGACAAGGGAGTCCGCCGCCATGGCCATCTCCGTCTTCGACCTCTTCTCCATCGGCATCGGCCCCTCCAGCTCCCACACCGTCGGCCCGATGCGCGCCGCCCGGATGTTCGTCGGCCGGCTGAAGAAGGACGGTCTGCTCGCCCAGACGACCTCGGTACGCGCCGAGCTCTTCGGCTCCCTCGGCGCCACCGGCCACGGCCACGGCACCCCCAAGGCCGTACTGCTCGGCCTGGAGGGCCACTCCCCCCGCACCGTCGACGTGGAGACCGCCGACGACGAGGTCGAGCGCATCCGCACCACCGGCCGGCTGCGGCTGCTGGGCGCCGAAATAGGCGCCACCCACGAGATCGCCTTCGACGAGAGCCGCGAGCTGATCCTGCACCGCCGCCGCTCCCTGCCGTACCACGCCAACGGCATGACCCTCTTCGCCTACGACGCCGACGGCGCGCCCCTCCTGGAGAAGACCTACTACTCCGTCGGCGGCGGCTTCGTCGTCGACGAGGACGCGGTGGGCGAGGACCGCATCAAGCTCGACGACACCGTCCTGACGCACCCCTTCCGCACCGGCGACGAGCTGCTGCGCATGTCCCACGAGACGGGCCTGTCGATCTCCGCGCTGATGCTGGAGAACGAGAAGGCGTGGCGCACGGAGGAGGAGATCCGGGCCGGGCTGCTGGAGATCTGGCGGGTCATGCAGGGGTGCGTGGAGCGCGGGATGGCGCGCGAGGGCATCCTGCCGGGCGGGCTCAAGGTCCGCCGCCGGGCCGCCAACGCCGCCCGCGCCCTGCGCTCCGAGGGCAACCCGGCCGCCCACGCCATGGAATGGGTCACCCTCTACGCCATGGCCGTCAACGAGGAGAACGCGGCCGGCGGCCGGGTGGTGACCGCCCCCACCAACGGCGCGGCCGGCATCATCCCCGCCGTCCTGCACTACTACGTCAACTTCGTGCCCGGGGCCGACGAGGACGGTGTCGTCCGCTTCCTGCTGGCCGCCGGCGCCATCGGCATGCTCTTCAAGGAGAACGCCTCCATCTCCGGCGCCGAGGTCGGCTGCCAGGGCGAGGTCGGCTCGGCCTGCTCCATGGCCGCCGGCGGCCTGGCCGAGGTGCTCGGCGGCTCCCCCGAGCAGGTCGAGAACGCCGCCGAGATCGGCATGGAACACAACCTGGGCCTGACCTGCGACCCGGTCGGCGGCCTCGTCCAGATCCCCTGCATCGAACGCAACGGCATGGCCTCCGCCAAGGCCGTCACCGCCGCCCGCATGGCCCTGCGCGGCGACGGCCGCCACCACGTCTCCCTCGACAAGGTCATCAAGACCATGAAGGAGACCGGCGCCGACATGAGCGTCAAGTACAAGGAGACGGCGCGCGGCGGGCTCGCGGTCAACATCATCGAGTGCTGAGAGCGTAGGCCTGTGGTAGGCCCTGACCAGCGCGTTCGATTCTTTCGGCGCGGTCAGGGCCTTTCCTGCCCACGGGGTGGCCTGTCCCTGCAATCCCCTGGGAGCTCTCGTGAGCAGCAGTGAACCGGCGTGGTCCCGGCGCGAGCTGCCGGCGTTCTTCAGGCAATGGCGAAACGACTGGAAGGACGAGGAGCTCTCCCCGTACCACTACCTGGACTTCGAGGGCGGTCTGCGTTTCGTCCTGGCCGCGGCGTGGCTGTTCTGCCCCGAGACGGTCGAGTACCGCGGTTGCGTGTTCCTCAAGGAGCGCTTCCATCAGGGCACTGTCGACGACTGGTTCACGAACCTGGAGGACGATCGGCGCCGTATCGAACTCGTCGTCAACCACGTCGAGTTGTGGGACGTTTTCAGCAACACCCCTTTGACGGGCGACGATCGGCTCGGGGAGGAACTGCCCCACCTCGCGCTGGCTCTGGGGGAGTGCTGGCAGGGAGTCCTGTCCGCGCGCTACCCCGGCCGGGACATCACCGTCGAGGTGAGCGACGAGGAGGACGGCTCCTACGGGCCGACCGTGGCGTTCCGGACATCCCCGGCCACCCCGGCCTCGGCCTCGGCCTCGGCCTCCGGCTAGGCAGTTTCGTCGGGCGCCTGCGCAGGAGCGCCGTGGCGGACCCTCGCTATCGGCCGATCTCCCAGGCGAACGGCGGGAGTTCGCGGGCCCGGTAGTAGATCTCCAGGGCGTGGGCCGTGGGGACGAAGGGGTGGACACGGGCGCCGTCGAGGGTGGCCAGGAGGCGGGCGCAGTGGTGGAGGCAACCCGGGATTTCGCGGCCGTGGCGGTCGATGAGGGTGGCGGCGTCGTGCGGGCCCCCGCACGGGGTGGGGTCCTCGGCGGCGGCGGCCGCGCAGCGGGGGCGGGGGGCGGGCGGCCTGGGGGCCGCGGCCGCCGCGGCGTTCGGGGCGTGATCGAGTCGTCGGTTCATGGCGTCCCCCTGGTGGTGCCGTGATCGCTGTGCCGGGTGCCTGACGGCGCCCAGGACAGTGCTGCTCGGCGGGGGGACGGTCCATGCCGGCTTGGCGAAGAACTGGCCCTATCGTCAGCTAGTCATGGCGTGGTGCGTGACGCGTGGCATGCGAGTGGTGGATGTCGCGAGGCGTGCGGCGGGCCGGGGGCCCGAGGAGGGCGGGCTCCGCCAGGAGGGCGAGGGTCAGCACGGTGGCGGCCAGCAGCCAGCCGCCGAGGACGTCGCCGGGCCAGTGGACGCCCAGCAGGACGCGGGTGGTGCCGACGCCGAGGGCCCACAGCGCGAGCACGACGTACCAGGTGCGGGCCGTCGCCGGGCGGGCGCGGCGGGCGATGCCCCAGGCCAGGAGGCCGGCCGCGAGGGCGGAGGTGGTGGCGTGGCCCGAGGGGAAGGCGTAGTCGGAGGCGTGTCCGGCCCAGTCGACGACGGGCGGGCGGGGGCGCGCGAGGAGTTCCATCAGGCCGTAGCGCAGCGACTGGCCCACGGCCAGGACGGCCACCGCGGCGGCCACCGCGCGCAGCCGGCCGGAGACGTCGGATCCGGCCAGCAGACCGGCGAGCACCGCCATGAGGTACGGGACGGGGCCGGTGCCGGTCGCGGTGAGGGCGCGGGCGAGGGAACGCAGCGGTTCACCCTGGTGCGTCCTGGCCCAGTGGTGGGCGGCGAGTTCGGGGGCGAGGGGCGTGCCGTGGCGCAGGGCGACGATGACGGCCGCGGCGGCGAACAGGGCTGCGGTGAGGGCGGCCAGCGCGAGCAGGCGGCCCGGACGGTGCGGCCCCGCGGGGGTCACCGGACTGCCACCAGGGGGCGCAGCCGGGTGGCACGGACCCGTTCGACGGCCGGTGCCGCCCGGTGGGCGAGGCGCATCAGCGCCCAGGCGACCAGCGCTCCGGTCAGCAGACCGGCGACGACGTCGTGCGGGTAGTGGGCGCCGACCCAGACGCGGGAGGCCGCCATCAGGAGGGCGGCGGGGACCGCGATCCGGCCGAGCCGGCTGCCGCACAGGATCAGGGCGACGGCGGCGGCCGCGGCGACGGCGGAGTGGTTGCTGGGGAAGGACCAGTCACCGATGCCGGGGCAGGCTTCGACGGTGACGGTGTGCAGCGTCCGGCAGGGGCGCTGTTCGTCGAAAAGGGACTTGATCACGTCGTTGGCCAGGTAGGCGGCGACCACCACCACCGGGGTGGCCAGCACCAGGGCCATCCGGCGGGCCTCGCCGCGGCGGGCGTGCCACCAGGCGAGCAGCATCAGCACGGCGAAGAGGCCCAGGCCGTAGTCGGTCCCGTAGGAGATGACGGTGTTCCACGCGTGCGGGGCTCGCTGGGCCAGTCCGGTGATCCAGGTGTACAGCCCGCCGTCTATCGAGGCTCCGCCCAGGGCGAGGTCGTGCATGGGGATTCTCCTTGGCGGCGGAGGGCGGAACGGGCGCGCACCGGGCAGCGGTCACGGGACCGGGTGCGGGTGGATTCACGGGAGCGGCTCATGCGGCCGGACCGAGCGACTACAGTCACGTAGACGGTATCGGTCTACGAAACTGTAGACGACGACAGGGTGAAGGGCGTTCCATGCCGGAGACACCTCACACACCACAGGCCCCCGGGTCACCACCCGCGCCCCGGCGCCCCGCCGGCGAGCTGGAGGCCGGTGTACTGGCCGCGCTGTGGGCGGCCGCGGGTCCGCTGAGCCCCGCCGAGGTGCAGGGCGCACTGGGCGGGCGGCTGGCCCGTACGACCGTCACGACGATCCTCACCCGGCTGCACGGCAAGGGGGCAGTGACGCGCACCCGGGCGGGGCGGGGCTATGCGTACTCGCCGATACAGGACTCGGCCGGGCTGACCGCGCGCCGGATGCGCAGCGAACTGGACAAGCAGGACGACCGGGGTACCGCGCTGGCCCGTTTCGTCTCGCAGCTGACCAGCGAGGACGAGCGGCTGCTGCGCTCCTTGCTGGACGAGGTGGACGGGCTGGGGGCACCTCCCAGCGTTAGCTGGGGGAGGGAGAGCGGCTCCGGGGCCGCCGCGGACGGCGGGGACGGGGCCGCCGCGGACGGCGGGGACGGGGCCGCCGCGGACGGCGGGGACGGGGCCGCCCCGTGATGGTCGCCGTCTGGATCCCGCTGCTGATGCCGCTGCTCGCCGTACCGGCCGCCCGGCGGCTCGCGGCCTGGCTGCCGCCGCGCGCCGCCGCCTGGCTGCTGGCCGGCTGTGCCGCCGCGCTGGCCGCCTGTGCGACCGCGGCGCTGGGGGTGCTGGCCGCCGCCGGGGCGCTGCGGCTGCCCGCCGTCGCCGCGCTCGGGCATCTGGTGCTGCCGCTGCCCGGCACCGATCCGGACGTGACCGTCCCGGTGGGCTGCGCCGCGGGCGCCCTGCTGGCCGGGTGCGCGCTCGTGGCCGGCCGCCGCGCGCTGGCCCACCGCGCCGATCTGCGCACCGCCCGCCGCGCCGTCGCGGCCCATGCCGCGGCCGGTGATCTGTGCGTCCTGCCCGATGCCGGGCCCGACGCCTTCGCGCTGCCGGGCCGGCCGGGCCGGCCGGGCCGGATCGTGGTGACCGCGGGGATGCTGCGCGCCCTGGCCCCGGCCGAACGCGAGGCGCTCTTCGCGCACGAGCGGGCCCATCTGGCCGGGCGCCACCACCTCTTCCTGCTCACCGCCACGCTGGCCGCGGCCTGCCACCCGCTGCTGCGCGGGCTGCGCGCGCCCCTGGCGTACGCGCTGGAGCGCTGGGCCGACGAATGTGCCGCCGCCGAGGTGGGCGACCGGGCCCTGACGGCCCGCGCCATCGGACGCGCGGCCCTGGCCTCCCGCCCCGGGGCCCACCGTCCCGGCGTCGCCCTCGCCGCCACCGCCGGACCGGTCCCCCGCCGGGTCGCCGCGCTGCTCACCCCCGGGCGGCCGCCGGCCCGTCCGCGGCGGGCCGGCCGCCGCCTGGTCGGTGCGGCACTGCTGTGCTGTGTGGCGTTCTCGGCGGCGGCCGCACTGGACGCCGCGGCCGATCTGCATCAGTCGGTGGAGGCCGCGCAGGCGCAGAAGCGCTGGTGAGCGGGGTCGCTGGTGAGCGGGGTCAGCGGGCCCCGGCCGGATCGTGGCCCGGCCCGCGGCCCACGGTGAAGCCGAGCACCGCACCGCCCCCGGCCCGATGGGCGGCGAAGGCGTGGCCCCCGTGGGCGGCGGCGATTTCGCGGACGATGGCCAGGCCCAGGCCCGAGCCCGGCAGTCCGCGGGCCGCCGGGGCGCGGTAGAAACGGTCGAAGACCCGGGTGAGGTCGGAGGCGGCGAGGCCGGGGCCGCGGTCCAGGACCTCGATGCGGGTGCCGGTGACATGGACCTCGATGGGTTCGGTGCCGCCGGCGTCGAATTTGGCGGCGTTCTCCAGGAGGTTGGTCAGGGCGCGGTGGAGGGCGTCAGGGCGGCCCTCGACCTCGGCGGGCCGGACGGTGTGGACGGTGATGTCGCGGCCGGTTCGGCGGCGGGCGGAGGCGGCGGCCTTCTCGGCGACGTCGGCCAGGCGCACATCGGCGAGCGGATCGTCGTCCCGGCGGCCGGCCGCGAGCCCGACCAGCTCGTTGACCAGGTCGGACAGTTCGCGGGCCTCGCCCGCCAGGTCGGCCAGGAGTTCCTCGCGGGCCTCGGGCGGCAGGTCCTCGAACCGCCGCAGCAGTGAGATGTTGGTACGCAGCGAGGTCAGCGGGGTGCGCAGTTCGTGGCCCGCGTCCTGGACGAGCCGCTGCTGGTCCTCGACGGAGCTGGCCAGCCGCCCGAGCATGTCGTCGAAGGCCCGCCCCAGCCGGGCGACCTCGTCGCGGCCCGCCACCGGGACCGGGACGTCCAGGCGCCCGTCCTCGGCCACGCTCTCGGCGACGGAGGTGAGCCGGACCAGCCGGCCGGTGATCCGGCGGGCCAGCCACCAGCCGGCCGCCCCGGAGCAGGCGATCACCACGGCGGCAAGCAGGGCGGTGCGCTGCTGGAGCTCGGCGAGCAGGTCCTCGGTCCCGCTGAACTTCTGCGCGACCTGCACCGCGCCACGCCCGCCGCCGAGCGCGACGGTCGCCACGTGGTACTCGTCGTCGCCCACGGTCGCCTCCCGCTCGGCGTACCGTCCGGCCCCGCCGTATCCGGCGATCGTGCGCTCCGCGGAGCCGACGGGCAGCACCGGATGGCCCGGGTCCACGATGCGGCCGTCGGCGCCCAGCACCTGGACGCCGACGCGGGTGGGACGGGTGAGTTCGTCGCGCGGTCCGTCGTGGTCGGGGTCGGCGGTCAGGTAGTCGCGGGGCCCGAACGGCCGCTCCTGGACCTGGGTCCGCAGATCCCCCACGACCCCGGAGAACACCGACTTCTCGTCCACCCGCACCAGCCGGGCCGCGGCGTCGTAGCTCAGGAAGCCGACCAGGACGGTCACCGCGGCGGCCCCGGCTGCGAAGGCGAGCGCGAAGGTGGTGCGCAGACTGGCCGGTTTACGGGTGCGCAGCCAGGCGCGCAGCCGGGCCACCAGGCGGCGCACACCGGCGGCGGTCCGGCGGCCGCCGGACCCGGGCATCTCAGTCCTCCCTGAGGACGTAGCCGACGCCCCGCACGGTGTGGATCAGCGGGCGGCTGCCGGGCACATCGACCTTGCGGCGCAGATAGCCGACGTAGACCGCGAGGTTCTTGGAGCCGGGGCCGAAGTCGTAGCCCCAGATGCGGTCGTAGATCGTGGAGTGATCCAGCACGATTCCGGCATTGCGGGCAAGGAGCTCCAGCAGTTCGAACTCGGTACGGGTCAGCTCCAGCTCGCGGTCGCCGCGCCAGGCCCGCCGTGAGGGGCCGTCGATCCGCAGGTCCGCCGCTTCGACGACGCCGGCGTCCGCGGTCGCGTCCTGCTGCCCCTCACCGTCCCGGTCGCCCTCCGCACCGCCGTCGCCGGCCACCGGGGCGGTGCGGCGCAGCAGCGCCCGCAGCCGGGCGAAGACCTCCTCGACCTCGAAGGGCTTGACGACATAGTCGTCCGCGCCGGCGTCCAGACCGGCGATCCGGTCGGCGGTCTCCACGCGGGCGGTGAGCATCAGGACCGGGGTGCGGTCCGCCTCGGCGCGCAGCACCTGGCAGACCTGGAGACCGTCGATGCCCGGCATCATCACGTCCAGCAGGATCACATCCGGCCGCTCGCGGTGGGCGGCGGCCAGCGCCTGGATGCCGTCGGCGACGGCGATGACGCGGTAGCCCTCCAGGGTCAGCGCCCGCTCCAGCGCGGTGCGGATGGGGCGGTCGTCCTCGGCGAGCAGTACCAAATGGGTCACCCGGCAAGCATGCCAAGGTCACGGCGGGGCGACGGAGGGCGGGCAGCCGGGAGGCGGCTTTCTTACCGGGCTCTCACCCGGGGTTCTTACCGGGCTCTCACCGCCACCACTCCGGACTCTCACCATGAGCACGCCGCCGGCTTACCCCTTGCGGGAACCGTGGGCCCGGTGCCGGACCGCCCGGCAACGGCGATGGCCCCGCCGGAAAAGGGCCATGGGAAGACTCCGGATGAAGATCACCCTGCTGCTGCACAACGCGTACGCCATCGGCGGCACCGTCCGCACGACCTTCAACCTCGCCGCGGCCCTCGCCGCGCACCACGAGGTGGAGATCGTCTCGATGATGCGGCACCGCGAGGTCCCACGGTTCACCCTGGACCCGCGGGTGCGCCTGGTGCCCCTGGTGGACACCCGGGTCGGCAGCGACGACATGGCCGATCCGCTCTTCGCCGAACCGGCCCGCGACTTTCCCGCCGCGGAGAAGCGGCACCATCAGTACAGCCGGCTGATCGACGTCCGGGTCGCGGAGTTCCTGCGCACGACCGATGCCGAGGTGCTGATCGGGACGCGGCCGGGGATCAATGTCTATCTCGCCCGCTTCGGGCCGCGCCGGGCCCTGCGGATCGCCCAGGAGCATCTGCGCCACGATGCGCACGCCAAGCGGCTGCGGGCCGAGCTCGCCCGCCACTACCGGCACCTGGACGCCCTGGTCACCACCACCGAGGCGGATGCCGCGGTCTACCGCAGGCGGATGCCGCTGCCGGGCGTCCGCGTGCTGGCCGTGCCCAACATCGTGCCCGCACCCGACCGGACGCCCTCCGACGGCGATGCGCCGCTGATCGCCGCGGCCGGCCGGCTGGTCCGCGGCAAACGCTTCGACCTGCTGATAGAGGCGTTCTCCGCGGTCGCCGCCAAGCACCCCGAGTGGCGGCTGCGGATCCACGGCGGCGGCGCCGAGCGGGAGGCGCTCCAGGGGCTGATCGACGGGCTCGGGCTCACCGGGCGGGCCGAGCTGACCGGGCCGGTCTCGCCGATAGAGGCGGAGTTCGCCAAGGCGTCGATCGTGGCGTCGGCCTCGGACGCCGAGTCGTTCGGGATGACCCTCGTCGAGGCGATGCGCTGCGGCGTACCGGTCGTCAGCACCGACTGCCCGCTGGGCCCGGCCGAGATCATCGACAGCGGCCACGACGGGCTGCTGGTGCCGCCCGGTGACGGTCGGGCGCTGGCCGGCGGGCTGCTGGAGCTGATCGAGGATCCCGCGCGGCGCCGGCAGATGGCGGCGGCCGCGCTGGAGAGCGCCCGCCGCTACGACCCCGAGCCGATCGCCGACCGCTACCGCGACCTCTTCGCACAGCTGCGGGGCACCCGGCACAGCCGGGCGCTGCGGCGTGCACTGGGCGGCGCCCGGCGGCGTCTGGGCGGGCTGGTGCGGGGCGGGCTGCGGCGGCTGAAGCGTACGGTCGGCGCGGCGGGCTGAGCGGCCGCACCGGCCCGCCGCCGGGCCATCGCTCCGTCGCCGCAGGGAACTTCGGTGCCGCAATCTGGCGTCCCGGACCGTAAAGGTGCTGAACTGCTGGAACCTGTCCGGCAGTTCGGCAGTTGATGCCCATGACGCCGGGATGGCGGTTCACACGGCAGGTCCGATCGGCAGGAGGCCGCGCATGCTGCATGGTGTCGATGTCAGTTCGTACAACTCCTCGTTTTCCACCAAGGGGCTGGACTTCGTCTTCGTGAAGGCCACCGAGGGCCGCTCCTACATCAATCCGAACCAGTCGGCGCAGGCGGCGAGGGCCCGTGAGGCGGGCTGTGTGGTCGGCTTCTACCACTTCCTGTGGCCGGGGAACATCACCGCGCAGGCCGAGTACTTCGTCGAGAAGTGCGCCTCGGTGCACGGCGACCTCCTGGCCGCCGACTGGGAGAGCACCGGCGCGGGGACGCATGCGAGCAATGCGCAGAAGGACCAGTTTCTGCGGGAGGTCAAGAGGCTGCGGCCCACACATCGCGTGATGCTCTACTGCAACCGCGATTTCTGGCTCCACCACGACACCACGTCCTATGCCGCGGACGGACTGTGGATCGCCGACTACGTCACCGCCGGCCATCCGCGGATCAAGGCGAAGTGGCGGATCCACCAGTACACCGACAGCCCCCTGGACAAGGACGTCGCCGCCTTCGGGAGCAGGGCCGAGCTCAAGAAATGGGCGCACCCGGCATAATTCCTCCGGCATGGTTCCGTACGGCGTCGTACGGCATGCGTACGACCGGCACCACGCGCGCCACCGGCGCACGTACGAGACCCAAGGAGCAGCCGTGAGTGACCCGGCGGCCAAGGCCCTTCAGGAGGAGATCGCCCGGGATCTCCAGGTGAGCGCGTCCTTCGAGGCGGAGCGGGAGATCGAGCGCCGGGTGAGTTTCCTCACGCAGCGGCTGACGTCCACGGGGCTGCGGTCGCTGGTCCTGGGCATCAGCGGGGGGATCGACTCGACGACCACGGGCCGGCTGTGCCAGCTCGCCGTGGAGCGGGCCCGGGCCGCCGGCCACGAGGCGACGTTCTTCGCGATGCGGCTGCCCTACGGCGTCCAGGCGGACGAGAAGGACGCCCAGCGGGCGCTGGAGTTCATCCGCGCCGACAAGGAGCTGACCGTCGACATCCGGCCGGCGAGCGATGCGGCGCTGGCGGCGGCGGTGGACTCCGGTGTGGTCTTCCGTGATGCCCGTCACCAGGACTTCGTGCAGGGCAACATCAAGGCCCGGCAGCGCATGATCGCGCAGTATGCGGTCGCCGGTGCCCATGACGGCCTGGTCGTGGGCACCGACCACGCGGCCGAGGCGGTCTCCGGCTTCTTCACCAAGTTCGGCGACGGCGCGGCCGATGTCGTCCCGCTCACCGGTCTGACCAAGCGCCGGGTGCGCGCCGTGGGGCAGGCCCTGGGCGCCCCGGCGGAGCTGGTGTGGAAGGTCCCGACGGCCGATCTGGAGACGCTGGATCCGGGCAAGCCCGACGAGGACGCGCTCGGCGTGAGCTACGACCAGATCGACGACTTCCTGGAGGGGCAGCCGGTCGACGAGCGCGCCTTCGAGGCGATCGTGCGCCGCTACCGCCTGACCGCCCACAAGCGGGAACTGCCGATCGCCCCCTGAGGCGCCGGGGCCCCTCGGACATAACCGTCATCGCCCGTCCAGGCTACGGTCACCGCTGCGGTGCCGGGCCGTGGGCCCGGACGGGCATGCATACGGTCATGGGAAGCCGTGAAGTGCGATCTCAAGATCAACTGTCAGTGGGGGCACCTACGCTCCAAGGCATGGGTTACGCAGAGCTGCGCGAACTCCAGACCGCGCTGACCACCGCCTCCGACCTCGCCTCCACTCTCCAGCAGGCCCCGACCCGGCACGACGCCGCCCGGCTCGTCGACGTCCTGCGGCGCGCCCTGAGCGTCGCCGACGCGCTGGGCGCCGAAACGGGCCCGACCGGCTGCGCCGAGCATCCGCACGGCGCCGTCGACCCCCTGTACGGCGACCGGGAGGATCCGCTTCCGCCGGGTTACGGCAAATGCCTGCTGTGCAACGACCGCCGGCGCCGGGCCGACGCCCACCACCCGCATCCGCATCTGCGCCCGCGCCGCCCGCATCTGAAGCTGCACGGGCGGCCGCGGCAGACGGCGTAGGGCGGCGGCCCGGCCGTCCGCCGGCCGGGCCGCCCCTCGGCAGGGCTATTCCTTGCCGCCGTCCGCCTTCTTGCCCGGCCGCAGGGCGATCCGGCCCAGTACGGCTGCCACGACCAGCGCGGCCACCGCGATCAGAACGGCGTCGGGTACGCCGTTGCCGATCTTCGCCGCCCACTCCTCCAGGCCGAATTCGTCGTCCGCGTCGAGGATGCCGGGCAGCGAACTGGTCCCCCGGAAGCGCAGGAAGAGGACGCCGATGCCGAGGAAGAAGGCACCGGACAGCAGGGATGTGGTGTGCAGCCGCAGCCTGCCGAGGGTGATCTCGCGGCCGCGCAGCCAGGTGCGGGTGCCCAGGCGGAAGCGGTCCCACAGCAGCGCCAGCACGAACAGCGGCAGGGCCATGCCCAGCGCGTAGACGGCGAGCATCGCGGCGCCGTACAGCGGCGAGCCGCTGACCGCCGTCACCGTCAGCACCGCGCCCAGGATCGGGCCCGCGCAGAAGCCCGCGAGGCCGTAGACGCAGCCGAGCAGAAAGGTGGAGACGGCCGAGCGCGGGGTGATCCTGGCCGCGGCGGCCTGGGCGCGCCGGGAGGCGAAGCCCAGGCCCAGGATCTGGGCGAGGCCCATGGCGATGACGGCCCAGCCCCCGAGGGTGATCAGCAGATCGCGGTGGCCGTTGAAGAGCCGGCTGACCGCGGTGCTGGCCGCGCCGAGCGGGACCAGCGTGGTGGCCAGCCCCAGATAGAAGACCCCGGTACGGGCCAGCAGCCGGCCGGGGTGGGCCAGCGAATAGGCGAAGAAGGCCGGCAGCAACAGCGCGCTGCACGGGCTGAGCAGGGCGAGCGCGCCGCCCAGGAACGCCGCGAGGAATCCGATGTCGGTCATTCGGCGGCCGCCTTGTGGGCCCGTGCCGCGGCGTCCTTGACCGCCTGCGCGAAGACGTCGGTGGGCTGGGCGCCCGACACCGGCCGCCCGTTGATCAGGAACGACGGGGTGGACTGCACGCCTATCTGGTAGCCCTCGTCCTGGTCGCGCTTCAGGGCGCGCTTGGCGGCCGCACTGCTCATGTCCGTACGGAACTTCTCCAGGTCCGGCACGCCGCTCTGCCGCGCCAGGTCCACCAGCTTGCCCTCGGCCAGCGCATCGCCCTTGCGGGTCGTGGCGTACAGCGCATCGTGCAGCTGCCAGAACCTGCCCTGACGGCCCGCGGCCCAGGAGGCGCGGGCGGCGCGCTCGGAGGCATCGCCGAAGAGGGTGAAGTTGCGGAACTCGATGCGCAGGGTGCCCGCGTCCACGAACTTCTTGATCAGCTCGGGCTGGGTCTCGCGGGCGAAGCGGCCGCAGAACGAGCACTGGTAGTCGGCGTATTCGACCAGGACCACCGGGGCGTCCTTCCTGCCGACGGCCAGCGGATCGCCGGCCTCGCGACGGCTGGCGCGCCGGGCCAGGTCGTCGAACGCCTTCTGCTGCGCCGGGTCCTCCTCGGTGTGCACCGAGGCCGCCGCCTCGGGCTCGCCGGTGCGGTCGCCGCTCTCGACGGCCTTGCCGACCGCGACGGCGACCGCGAGGACGGCCACGACCAGGGCGATGACCGCGCCGACGGCGGCCAGTTTGCGGGCGGGGGTGACGGCTGATGCGGGCGGTGCGGACTTGGGCATGCGAAAGCTCCAGTGGTGCGTACGGGTGCCCACGCCTGCGCAGGGAGGCGTGCGGCGGGGATCTGAGGCCGGGTGCGCCGGCCGGCGACGCGGCAGAAGAGCCCAGGGCCCTTCTGGTGGATCTCCGTGGGAGAAGGAGCGGCGTCCGGTGCGTGCTCTGGGGGTCCCCCCGGCCGAAGGCTGGGGGA
Source organism: Streptomyces natalensis ATCC 27448 (assembly GCF_000935125.1). Lineage (GTDB taxonomy): Bacteria > Actinomycetota > Actinomycetes > Streptomycetales > Streptomycetaceae > Streptomyces > Streptomyces natalensis. The sequence goes on from NZ_JRKI01000061.1 coordinate 293,898, forward strand.
GTGCCGCGCGGAAGTCCTCGATGGGGGTGTCCCCGCGCGAGCGGAGCCGAGCGTGGGGGAGGCGCTACTTGGGCTTTCGTGCGGTGCGGCGAGAGGGCGTGCCGGACGGCGCGACGCCGCGGAGATCCGTCAGAAGGGCCTAAATCCGCAGTACGGGCAGGAGCGCGGTGGGGTCGGTGGTGCGGACGGCGCCGGTCGGCGGGCGGGCGAGGGCCCACTGGGCGGCGGGGTCGGTACAGAGCGGGGCGGGGCCCGTGGTGGCGGGGGCCAGGGGTTCGGCGCGGTGCGGCGAGGGCAGCGGGGCGGATTCGTCGGACGCCGGGGCGTGGCCCTTCGAGCAGCGCTTTCCCCCGGCGTCGGCGACCGCGGGGGTCGCAGCGGCCGGGCGGTGGACGGACGGCGCCGACGGCCCGGACGCACCGGATGCCGCGGTTGCGGCGGTTGCGGCGGACGGGGCGGTGGCCGCGGACGGGGCGGACGCCGTCGCCGGGCGGGCCGCCGGTCCTGCCTGGTCGCCGCCGATCCGGCACAGCATCGGGCCGAAGGCGACCGCCAGGAGGAGCAGCAGGAGCATCGCCGGCGACCGGCGCAGCCGGTGCGCGGATAGCTGCCCGGACATGTCCCTCCTCCGGCGTTCCTGGCGCGAGCGTGAACGTCCCATCCTACGGACCGCCGGCCGCCCGCCGCCTCGCCCGGGGCCCCGGGGTCCGTCCGACGGGCCGGCGTGGGCCCATCCATCGGACAGACCCTGGCCCCGTATCAGCGGTCACCGACCCGCATCTCGAACCAGGTCGTCTTGCCGCGCGGCAGCAGATCGACGCCCCAGCGGTCGGAGAGCTTGTCGACGAGGAAGAGGCCACGGCCGCTGGTGTCCAGCTCGTGCACCGGCATCAGACAGGGCAGCCCGCGGGACGGGTCACGCACCTCGATACGGATCCAGCCACGGCGGCGCAGCATCCGCAGTCCGAAGGAGCGGGCGCCGGTGTGGCGTACGGCGTTGCCGACCAGTTCCGAGACGAGCAGGACGGCGTGCTCGGCGAGCTGCGGGGTCAGGGACCACTGTTTGAGCAGGGCGCAGCCGGTCAGCCGGCGGGCGATCCGGGCGGACTGGGGGCGCGAGGGCAGCCGTACCTCGTCCAGGGTGGGGTCGCCGACGAGATCGAGCCCGGACAGCGGGCGGGCCGGTCCGGTCGCCTGCCTCGGCACCGCCGTGTCCGCGTCCCCGTCCGGGGTCCCCCAGCCCGCGGCGGCCGGGTCGCTTTCCGGCCGCGGCTGCTCCATACCTTCGAGGCCCGCCATGTCTCCCATCATGGCCGCTACTTGGCGGTCGGGGTGGAGGAACCAACGGAATCCCATGACCGGAATCGTCGATTCCTCCACCCGGCGCGACATATGCCAACGGCAGCCGGGCCGCCGCCACCTACGGGCTGACCTGCGTCAACGCGCCGCGGCTGAACGGCCGTCGGGCGAAGCGGTCCGGCCGTGGACAAGGTGCCCTTAAGTCCGGATTAAGTTTTCCGCAATTCGCCCACACGAGGCATCGGGTCCCGGCCAGGCACCATGCGCCCCGTCAGCCCCGGCCGTTTCAGCGGAAGGTGGCCTTGCCCGGCCCCTCCTCGACAAAGCTGCGCATTCCGGTCTCCCGGTCCTCGGTGGCGAAGAGGCCCGCGAACCAGTTGCGTTCGATGGCCAGACCGGTGTCGATATCCGTCTCCAGGCCCGCGTCGACGGACTCCTTGGCGGCCCGCAGCGCCATCGCCGGCCCCGCCGCGAGCCGGGCCGCCCAGGCGTGCGCCTGCTCGTAGACCTCGGCGGCCGGCACCACCCGGTCGACCAGCCCGAGGGCCAGCGCCTCATCGGCCTTCACATGGCGCCCGGTGAAGATCAGGTCCTTGGCCTTGGACGGGCCCACCAGGCGGGCCAGCCGCTGGGTGCCGCCGGCGCCCGGGATCAGGCCGAGCAGGATCTCGGGCTGGCCGAGCTTGGCGTTGTCGGCCGCGATCCGGAAGTCGGCGCACAGCGCCAGCTCGCAGCCGCCGCCCAGCGCATAGCCGTTGACCGCGGCGACCACCGGCTTGGGGATGCGGGCGACGGCGGTGAACGCATCCTGAAGGTGCTTGGAGCGGGCGACCATGGCCGGGTGGTCCATGGCCTGCATCTCCTTGATGTCCGCACCGGCCGCGAACACCTTCTCGCCGCCCCAGATCACCACGGCGCGCACATCGTCGCGGCCGGCGGCCTCCGCGGCCAGTTCGCGGAGCCGGTCCTGGGTGGCGATGTCCAGCGCGTTCATCGGCGGGCGGTCCAGGCGGATGGTGCCGACGCGGTCGGCGACCTCGAGGTTCACAGTCATGGGGGAAGGTTAGTCGCCGTTAACGGCGCGGCGCCCGGTGCACCGGGGCACAGTGCCCTGGGTCACAGCCCGGTCCGCGGCCGGCGCCCCGCCTTCCACTTCTCCCAGGAGAGGTTCCAGTCACCGAAGCCGTTGTCCGGCTGGATCGTTTCGTCGTGCGCGTTCTTGACGATCACCACATCGCCGATCCGGGAGTGGTCGAAGAACCACGCCGCCGGGGTCGACGGGTCCCCGCCGCCGCGCTCGTCGAACAGGCCCACACAGCCGTGGCTGGCGTTGCGGGTGCCGAAGGCGTCCCGGCCGGACCAGTAGTTGCCGTGGATGAAGGTGCCGGACGTGCTCAGCCGCATCGCGTGCGGGACGTCCTTGATGTCGTACTGGCCGCCGAAGCCGACGGTGTCGCCGTTCATCCGCGTCACCGGATGCTTCTCGCTGATCACCATCTGGCCGTTGTACGTCTCGGTGCCCGGCGCGCCGGAGGTGATCGGAATGGTCTTGATCTTCTTGCCGTCGCGGACCACGGTCATCATCTTCGTCCCGGCGTCGACGGTGCTCACCTGGCTGCGGCCGATGGTGAACGCGACCGTCTTGGCCTGGGTGCCGTAGACACCGGGGCGGCCCTCGACGCCGTCGAGGTCGAGGCGGACGGTGACCCTGGTGCCCGCCGCCCAGTACTTCTCGGGGCGGAGGTCGAGGCGGTCGTTGCCGAACCAGTGGCCCGCTATCGGCACCGACGGCTCGGCGGTGACCTTGATGGCGTCCTGGACGGCCTCGGGGTGGGTGATACCGCGACTGAAGCGGATCGAGACCGGCATCCCGACGCCGACCTGCCGGCCGTTCTCGGGGGTGTACTGGCCTATGAAGGTGTTCTTGGGGACGAGGGTGGTGAACTTCGCGTGCTCGGCGGCCTCGCGGCCCTTGGCGTCCACCGCCACCGCGTCGACGGTGTACTCCGTCGAGGCGCCCAGATGGCCGCTGGGCCGCCACGACGCACCGCCGCCGGATATCTTCCCGGCCACCTCATTGCCCTTCGGGTCGGTGACCTTGACGGACTTCAGCCTGCCCTTCTTGGCGGTCACCGCCAGCGCACCGCTGGTGGCGACGCCGTCCGCGCCGTCCTTGGGCGCGATCGTCACCGCGGCCTGCGAGGCGGCCCGGTCGCTCCCCGCCTTCCCGGACGCCTTCCCGCCGTCGGCTTCGTCACCACCGCACGCGGTCACCAGCAGCAGCATCGAGCCGAGCAGCAGTGCCAGCACACCGCCGCTCCCGTGTGGCCGCCGCCGGCGAGCCGGCTCCCCCGCAATCGGCTGCACTGTCACTCCTGGCCCCTTTTCCCCTCGTCGCCCCCGCGCGGACCTGCGGTCTCCCGCGCGCGCACGCACCGCGCGCCTGTCGTCAGACAACCACATCGCACTGACAGTGAACTCCCCGCCGAGGTCACCGTTCAGTCCCAAGTGCGCGCGGGCGAGGGCGGAGATCAGCGCAGCGCGCTGCCCCGCTTCCACTGCTGCCACGTCATGTTCCAGCCGCCGAGCCCGTTGTCCGGAGCGACGGTGCCTGCCGGGCCCCGGCCCCGGGAGTGGCGCACCTGCACGATGTCGCCGACGATCGACTGTCGGAAGAGCCGGTCGGCCGGGGTCCCACGGCCGCCGCCCCTGGTGTCCCTGAGGCCGACACAGCCGTGGCTGGTGTTGCGGGTGCCGAAGACCCGGGCCCCCGCCCAGTAGTTGCCGTGCACAAAGGTCCCGGACCGGGTCAGCCGCATCGCGTGCGGGACGTCCTTGATGTCGTAGGCGCCGCCGAAGCCGACGGTGTGCCCGTTCATCCGGGTCACCGTACGGCGTTCCAGGATCACCATCGTGCCGTTGTAGGTGGGGTTCTTGGCGTCGCCCGCGGTGACGGGGTAGGTGGCCAGCACCCGGCCGTTGCGGCGCACCGTCAGGGTGTGCCGGGCGGCGTCCACGGTGGCGGTCTGGTCGCGGCCGACGTGGTAATGGACCGTCTTGCTCTGGATGCCGTACGTGTGCGGCCCGCCCCGGATCCCGCGCAGCCGCAGCCGGACGGCGATATCGGTGCCGGACCGCCAGTGCTTACGGGGACGGAAGTCCAGCCTCCGGTTGCCGAACCAGTGGGGGGCGATCTCGACGGACGGGCGGGCGGTGACACTGATGGCGCGCTGGACGGCCGCCCGGTCGGCGATCGGCCGGCTGAACTCCAGCGAGACGATCAGGCCGGCGCCGACGGTGGTGCGGTCCTCGGGGTGGAAGACGCCCACGAACGCGCCGGGGGGCACGGACGTGGTGAAGGTGACGTGCCGGACGGCGCGGTGGCCGGCGTCGTCGCGGGCCACCACGTCGACGGTGTAGCGCACACCGGGGGCGAGCCCGCCCGGTGCCGGGCGCCAGACCCGGCCGTCCGGTGAGATCCGGCCGGCCACCCGCTGCCGGCCCGCGTCCCCGGTGCGCACGACCTCGACACGCTCCAGGTGCCCGGTGCGCACCTCCACCTCGAAGCGCCCGCCGGCCCGTACGCCGCGTGCGCCGTCGTGCGGGACGATCCGGATCGCTTCCTTCAGGGAGCGCGGTTTGTCCCCGTCGAAGCCCTCCGAGGAGGAGCAGCCGGCGGGCAGCAGCAGGGCGGCCAGCGCGGCCAGGGCGGCGAAGCGGATGCGCCGTCGGCGCGCCCGGGGGCGCCCGCGGCCGGGCGCCGGTTCTGCCGGATCCTTCACTGAGCGCTGCGTACCGCCGGTCATGGATCGCATTGTGACGGATCAGGACGAAACGAGCGGGAATGCCATGCCCTTGAATGTCACGAGGCGCCGGGAACACCGACGAGGCTCCGGCCCGAAGCGTGAGGCAACGCCCGGTTGCGGGCAGAACAACGGGGAGGGCGGGGACAGGCGCGGGGCCGGACACCCGGGCACGGGCCGCCGCCCGACCGAGCCCCGAGCCGCAGGAGGCCGGCACGTGTCGAGCGCACCCGAGCAGGAGGCGGTCCAGGGCGGGGCGCTCGCCCCGCCCGCCGCTGTCCGCCCCGGCAGCCCCACCCCCCTGGGGGCCCATTACCGCACCGGACCCGACGGCGTCACGGGCACCAACTTCGCCCTGTGGGCGGGCGGTGCCGAGGCCGTGGAGGTCTGTCTCTTCGACGACGAGGACCGCGAGAGCCGCCATCCGCTGACCGAACTGACCCATGAGATCTGGCACGGCTTCCTGCCCGGTGTGCACCCCGGACAGCGCTACGGCTACCGGGTGCACGGCCGCTGGGACCCCTGGACCGGCGCCCGCTGGAATCCGGCCAAACTGCTGCTCGACCCGTACGCCAGGGCCGTGGACGGCGACTTCGGCACCCGAACGGAGTCGGTGGGCGCCGGGCGCGCACTGCCCGCCCAGCTCTACGGGCATGTCCGCGACTGGCCCGAACAGCGGGTCGCCGACACCGTGCGCGACGACCGCGATTCGGCGCCGTACGTCCCCAAAGGGGTGGTGGTCGGCGGCACCGGGGCCGACGGGGGCGAGGACGACGACGCATGGCGCGACGACCGCCGGCCCAAGACCCCATGGCCGGATTCCATCCTCTACGAGCTGCATGTGCGCGGTTTCACCATGCGGCACCCGGGGATCCCGGAGCGGCTGCGCGGTACGTATGCGGGACTGGCCCACCCCGCTGCCCTGGACCATCTCGTCCGGCTCGGGATCACCGCGGTCGAGCTGCTGCCGGTCCATCAGTTCGCCCACGAGGACCATCTCGTCCGCCGGGGGCTGCGCAACTACTGGGGCTACAACTCCATCGGCTATTTCGCGCCACACGCCGGTTACGCCGCCACCGGCACCCGCGGCCAGCAGGTCGGTGAGTTCCAGCGGATGGTGCGGGCGCTGCACGACGCCGGCATCGAGGTCATCCTGGACGTCGTCTACAACCACACCGCCGAGGCGGGCGAACGGGGCCCGACCCTGAGTCTGCGCGGCATCGACAACCGCGGCTACTACCGCCTGTCGGGTGACGCCCGCCGCTACGCCGACTACACCGGCTGCGGCAACACCCTGCACGTCGTCCAGCCGCACGTCCTGCGGCTGATCACCGACTCGCTGCGCTACTGGGTCACCGAAATGGGCGTCGACGGCTTCCGCTTCGACCTCGCCGCCGCCCTGGCCCGCTCCCTGCACGACGTCGACATGCTCTCCCCGTTCCTCGCCGTCATCGCCCAGGACCCCGTGCTGCGCCGGGTCAAACTCATCGCCGAGCCCTGGGACGTCGGCTCCGGCGGCTATCAGGTCGGCGCCTTCCCGCCCCTGTGGACGGAGTGGAACGACCGCTACCGCGACACCGTCCGCGACTTCTGGCGCGGCGCCCAGCACGATGTGCGCGATCTGGGCTACCGCCTGTCGGGGTCCAGCGACCTGTACGCCTGGGGCGGCCGCCGCCCGTACGCCTCGGTCAACTTCATCACCGCCCACGACGGTTTCACCCTGCGCGACCTGGTCACCTACGAGCACAAGCGCAACGGCGACAACGGGGAGGGCAACCGGGACGGGACCCACGACAACCGGTCGTGGAACTGCGGCACCGAGGGCGAGACCGACGACCCCGCTGTCACCGCCCTGCGCCACCGCCAGCTGCGCAACTTCCTGACCACCCTCCTGCTGTCCACCGGGGTCCCGATGCTCGTCGCGGGCGACGAGATGGGGCGCACCCAGCACGGCAACAACAACGCCTACTGCCAGGACAACCCCACCGGGTGGGTCGACTGGTCGCTGCTCACGGACCCCCGGTGGCGCCCGCTGGCCGACCTCGCCGCCCGGCTGATCGCGCTGCGCCGCGCCCATCCCGTACTGCGCCGCCGCGCCTTCTTCTCCGGCCGCCCCCAGGGGCGGGGCGGACTGCGCGATCTGGCCTGGTTCACCGCGGGCGGCACGGAGATGACCGAGGCGGACTGGTACGCCCCCGGGGCCACCCTGGGCATGTACCTCTCCGGCAACGACATCTCCCAGCGCGACGCCCTCGGCGACCGCATCGTCGACGACAGCTTCCTCGCGGTGCTGCACGCCGAGGCCCACCCCCGGCCCTTCGTCCTGCCCGGCCCGCCGTGGGCAAGGGCGTACGAGCTGCTGGTCGACACGGCGCGCGAGGAGCAGCCGGGGGCGGCCGAGGCGCCGTATCCGGCCGGGGGCGAGGTGGGTCTGCCGGGGCGGTCGGTGCTGCTGTTCCGCGCCGTACCGGGCTGAGGCGTCGCCGGGGATGTCACGGCCGGCGCGGTCTCGTCCGCGCCAACTTCCGTGCGGCGAAAACCACATGAGCATTGTCAGTGGTGCGCCTTACGCTCGCGAGTGTGGCCCCCACCGCGAATGCACAGACGACGTCCGGACAGACATCCACCGACCCGACCCCGGCCCCGGCAGCGGACCCGGCGCCGTTACCGGCCGCTGCGGCCGCCGCCCCGCGGCACTCCGCCGTCCGTTCGCTGCTGCGGCTGTGGCCGTTCGTGCGGCCGGTGCGCGCGCGGTTGTTCACGGCGGCGTTCGTGGCGGTGGTCGCCTCGTGCCTCGGGCTGGTCATCCCGCTGGTCCTCAAGTGGCTGGTGGACGGGCCGGTGGCGGTGCGCGATCCGGGCGAGGTGTGGCTGGGCGGCGGCTGTCTGCTGCTGCTCGGGGTGGCCGAGGCGGGGCTGTTCGGGCTGCGGCGCTGGCTGGTGGCGCGGCCGCTGGCGAGCGTCGAGGCCGCCATGCGCGAGGCGCTCTACCACCATCTCCAGCGGCTGCCGGTCGCCTTCCACGACCGCTGGGCCTCGGGCCAGCTGCTCTCCCGCGCCACCACCGATCTGACCCTGCTGCGCCTCTTCCTCGCCTTTCCGCTGACGTTCCTGCTGGTCAACGGCACGACGATCGTGGTGGGCTGCGTGCTGCTGATGGTGCAGCGCTGGTCGCTGGGGCTGGTGCTGCTGGGGCCGTTGCTGCCGCTGATGGTGATGTGTTCGGTGCTGGAGTCCCGGTATGCGCTCGCCGCCCGGCGGGCCCAGGACCAGCTGGGCGATCTGACGACGGTGGTCGAGGAGTCAGTGCTCGGCATCCGGATCATCAAGGGGTTCGGCCGCCACCGCAGCCAGGCCCGCGCCTTCGAGCGGCTGACGCGGCAGATCCGCACGACCGAGCTGCACAAGGCCCGGCTGCTGGCCTGGATCTGGGGCGTGATCACCCTGCTCCCGGAGCTGGCCATCGCCACGGCCCTGGTGCTGGGCACGCTCCAGGTGGCCGACGGCGCGCTGTCCCCGGGCACCCTGGTCGCCTTCCTCTCGACGGCGCTGGCGCTGCGCTGGCCGGTGGACTCCATCGGCTTCCTGCTGGCCATGAGCAACGAGGCGGCGACGGCCACGGACCGGTACTTCGAGGTCCTGGACGTGCCGGCCGTGGACGACGAAGGGGCGGCGGGCGGGAACGGCGTACGGAACGGGCCCGCCAACGGGACGGCCGACGCGGGCGAAGCGGGCGAAGCTGGTGAAGCTGGTGAAGCGCCGGACGCTGCCGACACCTGCGAACGCGAACGCCCCGTCGACGGGCTGCGCTTCGAGGGCGTGGAGTTCTCCTACCCCGACGCCCCGGCGGACGGCCCGCCCACCCTCCGGGGCGTGGACCTGCACATCCGCTCCGGCGAGACGATGGCCCTGGTGGGCGCGACCGGCAGCGGGAAGACGACCCTGACGGCGCTGGTGCCGCGGCTCTACGACCCCACCGCGGGGCGGATCACCCTCGACGGCCGCGATCTGGCGACCCTGGAGAGGGAGGAGGCCCGCGCGCTGGTGTCGGTCGCCTTCGAGGAGCCCACCCTGTTCTCGGCCACGGTGGCGGACAACGTCCTGATGGCCCACCCCGGCGCCCCCGCCCCCTCCGGTGCCACGGACTCCCAGGAGGCCGATCTCTTACGGGCGTTGGAGGTGGCCCAGGCCGACGGATTCGTCCGCGCCCTGCCCCAGGGCACCACCACCCAGGTGGGCGAGCAGGGCCTGAGCCTGTCCGGCGGTCAGCGCCAGCGGCTCGCGCTCGCCCGCGCGGTGGTGGGCCGCCCCCGCTTCCTGATCCTGGACGATCCGCTCTCCGCACTCGATGTGCACACCGAGGCCCTGGTGGAGGCCGCCCTGCGCCGGGTGCTGGCCACCACCACCGCCCTGGTCGTCGCCCACCGGCCGTCCACGGTCCTGCTCGCCGACCGGGTGGCACTGCTCTCCGGTGGCCGGATAACCGCCGTCGGCACCCATCACGAACTGCTGCGGGACAACGCCGAATACGCCGCGCTGATGTCCGGCGAGCCCGGCCGCCAGGACAGGGAGGACGCCCGATGACGACCACCGCGGCCCATGCGCCGGCCGACGGCGACCACGAGGAGACCGGCCCGCCCCAGGGCGCCGAGGAGCACGGGCCCGACGCCTTCGAACGGGATGTGCTGCCCGCTCCCCCGCACGCCTCGCGCACCCTGCTGCGGTCCCTGCTGGCGCCGTACCGGGCCCGGGTCTGGCTGACGGCCGCGGTGCTGCTGGTCCAGCAGGCCGCCGTGCAGGCGGGCCCGCTGCTCGTGGCGTACGCCCTCGACCGTGCCGTACCGGCGCTGCGGGCGGGCGAGAGAGGGCCACTGATCGCGGTGGCGGTGACGGCCGCGCTCTGCGCCGCCCTGTCCGGGGGCCTCCAGTTCGCCTTCATCGGCCTCTCCGCCCGGGTCAGCCAGGACGTGCTGCGCGATCTGCGCGGCCGGATCTTCGGCCACGGCCAGGCCCTGAGCCTGGACTTCCACGAGCGCTACACCTCCGGCCGGCTGATATCCCGGGCCACCACCGACGTCGAGTCGCTGCGCGAACTCCTCGACGAGGGCCTCCAGGAACTGATCGTCATCGTCCTCCAGACCCTCTACATCACCGCGACGCTGCTCTGGCTGGATGTGGGCCTGGGCGCCGCGGCCGTCGTCTCCGCCGGGCCGCTCTACCTCCTCGTCCGCTCCTTCCAGCGCCGCTCGCGCCGCGTCTACGGCGCCAAGTCCACCGCCACCGCGTCCTTCATCGTGAAGTTCACCGAGACCATGAACGGCATCCGCCCGGTCAAGGCGTTCCGCCGCGAGCGGCCCAACGACGCCGCCTTCGCCCGGCTGAACCACCGCCATGAGCGGATCAACGGCGACGCCATCCTGGAGATGGCCCGCTACGTCGTCTCCTCCCGGCTGGTGGCCAACGTCGCGGTGGCCGCGCTCGTCCTGTGGGGCGCCTACCGCGTCGCCGTCGGCGGCCTCGCGCTCGGCGTGCTGGCCGCGGCGGTGCTCTACCTGCGCCGCCTGTACGACCCCATCGACCGGCTCGGTATGTTCCTCAACTCCTATGAGGCGGCGGCGGCTTCGCTGGAAAAGATCGCCGGGCTGCTCGCCCAGCGGCCCACCGTCCCCGAGCCCGCCGCACCGCGTGCGCTGCCCGCCGCCGCGGCCGGCCGGCCCGGCCGGGAGGTGGAGTTCGACGGCGTACGCTTCGCCTACCGCACCGGCGGCGAGGTGCTGCCCCGCTTCGGACTGACCCTCGCGGCCGGCACGACCACCGCCGTGGTGGGCTCCACCGGGGCGGGCAAGTCCACCCTCGCCAAGCTGCTGGCCCGCTTCTACGACCCCACCGAGGGCCGGATCCTGCTCGACGGCGTCGATCTGCGCGAGCTGTCCACCGCCGAACTGCGCCGCGGCGTGGTGATGGTCACCCAGGAGGCGTTCCTCTTCTCCGGCACGGTCGCCGACAACATCGCCCTCGGCCGCCCGGACGCCTCCCGCGAGGAGATCGAACGGGCCGCGAAGGCCATCGGCGCCCATGACTTCATAGCCGCCCTGCCGGACGGCTACGACACCGACGTCCGCAAGCGCGGCGGCCGCATCTCCGCAGGCCAGCGGCAGCTCGTCGGCTTCGCCCGGGCGCTGCTCGCCGACCCGTCCGTGCTCATCCTGGACGAGGCCACCAGTTCCCTGGACATCCCCGGCGAACGGGCCGTGCAGCGCGCCATGGACACCGTGCTGCGCGGCCGCACCGCGGTGATCATCGCCCACCGCCTGTCCACGGTCGAAACCGCCGACCGCGTCCTGGTCATGTCCGCCGGCCGGATCGTCGAGGACGGCCCGCCCGCCGAACTGGCCACCGGTCACGGCCACTTCGCCCGCCTGCACCGCGCCTGGCGGGAGAGCGTGGGGTAGCCGGGCGACCCGGCCGGGGCCGGAGCGCGGCACGGCCGCCCCGGCCCGCCTCGTCCGGCTTCCGGACACCGATTCCGCCCAACGGACGTTTTCCGGCCAATTAGTTGAACGGACCCTGACAACCGGCCATCCGTGGTGGGACTCTTCCCCGCAACCGCCGCACGGGCCCCCACAGCACCACGCCCGCCCGGCCGCCGTACCACCGGCACCACCTGCACTGCCTGCACCGTCTGCACGACAGTCACGTCCGCACACCAGGCACGTGTCCGCGTGTGCACGCGTGCACCTCCACCCGCGCACCACCGTACGTCTCCCCCCACACGCTCCAAGAGTTCTGCCTCGCTCTGCCCGGACGGCCGACAGGCCGCCCGGTCCCCCTCGGCCGCACCGTCATGTCGCGGCCACCGCAGAAGGAGTCAGTGTGAGACGCACCCCCCATGGACGCGCCGTTGCGACCGGCGCGCTCGTCGCCGTCACTGCAATGCTCGGCGTCGGAATCCAGGCCGGCACCGGCACGGCGGCCGCCCCGCGGCACGGCACCACACACGCCGTACCCCGCCCCGGCGCCCTGCCGGCCAAGCTGTCCCCGTCCCAGCGTGCGGAGCTGATACGGCAGGCCGGCGCGACCACCGCCCGCACCGCCAAGCTGCTGAAGCTGGGCGGGAAGGAGCAGCTGATCGTCAAGGACGTCTCGAAGGACGTCGACGGCACCGTCCACACCCGCTATGCCCGCACCTACGACGGACTGCCGGTGCTCGGCGGCGATCTCGTCGTGCACCAGAGCCGCAACGGCGCGCTCAAGGGCGTCACCAAGGCCGTCCGCTCGCAGATCAGGGTGGCGAGCACCACCGCCACGGTGCATCCGGCCGCGGCCGCGGCGAAGGCCGTCAAGGCGGCGCAGGCGCTCGGGTCGAAGAAGACCGCGGCGGCCAAGGCACCGCGCAAGGTGGTCTGGGTCGCCGACGGCAAGCCGGTCCTCGCGTACGAAACGGTCGTCGGCGGACTTCAGGACGACGGCACGCCCAACCAGCTGCATGTCATCACCGACGCCACCACCGGCGCCCGGATCTTCCAGTACCAGGGCATCGAGAACGGCGTCGGCAACAGCGAGTACAGCGGCAAGGTCACCATCGGGACGTCCGGCTCGGCGCCGAACTTCTCGATGACCGACCCCACCCGCGGCAACCACAAGACCTACGACCTCAAGCACGGCTCGTCGGGGACGGGTTCGCTGTTCACCGACGCCGATGACACCTGGGGCGACGGGACGACGCACAACGCCCAGACCGCCGGTGTGGACGCCGCCTACGGCGCGCAGGAGACCTGGGACTACTACAAGAACGTGCACGGCCGCAGCGGCATCAAGGGCGACGGCGTCGGCGCGTACTCGCGTGTCCACTACGGCGACAGCTACGTCAACGCCTTCTGGGACGACAGCTGCTTCTGCATGACATACGGCGACGGCAGCGGCAACAACGACCCGCTGACCTCGCTGGACGTGGCCGGCCACGAGATGTCGCACGGTGTCACCGCGGCCACCGCAGCCCTGGAGTACAGCGGCGAGTCCGGCGGCCTCAACGAGGCGACCTCGGACATCTTCGGCACCTCGGTCGAGTTCTACGCCAACAACCCCGCCGACCCCGGTGACTACCTCATCGGCGAGAAGATCAACATCAACGGCGACGGCACCCCGCTGCGCTACATGGACAAACCCTCCAAGGACGGCTCCTCGGCGGACTACTGGTCGAGCAACGTCGGCGACAAGGACGTGCACTACTCCTCCGGCGTCGCCAACCACTTCTTCTACCTGCTGTCCGAGGGCAGCGGCGCGAAGGACATCAACGGCGTCCACTACGACAGCCCGACCTACGACGGCCTGCCCGTTCCGGGCATCGGCCGGGCCAACGCCGAGAAGGTGTGGTTCAAGGCGCTCACCCAGTACATGAACGCCAACACCGACTACGCGGGCGCCCGTACCGCCACGCTTCAGGCCGCGGCGGACCTCTTCGGCCAGGGCAGCGCCTCGTACAACACGGTCGCCAACACCTGGGCGGCGGTCAATGTCGGCTCGCGCGTCCCGGACGGCGGCGGGGTCACCGTCACCAACCCGGGCAACCAGACCAGCACCGTGGGCCAGGCGGCGAGCCTCCAGATCAAGGCCAGCAGCGGGACGGCGGGCGCGCTGACGTACGCCGCCGGCGGGCTGCCGGCCGGGCTGTCGCTCAATGCGAGCACCGGTCTGATCTCCGGGACGCCGACCACGGCCGGAACCAGCACCGTCAACGTGACGGTGACCGATTCCGCGAAGAAGACCGGTACGGCCTCCTTCACCTGGACCGTCAACGCGGCAGGCGGCGGCAGCGTCTTCGAGAACTCCGACGACGTGGCAATCCCGGACGCGGGCGCGGCGGTCACCTCGCCGATCACCGTCAGCCGCAGCGGCAAGGCGCCGAGCACGCTGAAGGTCGGGGTGGACATCGTGCACACCTACCGCGGTGACCTGGTCATCGACCTGATCGCCCCGGACGGCACGGCGTACCGGCTGAAGAAATCCGACCCGTACGACTCCGCGGCGAACGTGAAGACGACGTACACCGTCAACGCCTCGACCGAGACGGCGAGCGGGACCTGGAAGCTGCGGGTCCAGGACGTCTACTCGGAGGACTCGGGCTACATCAACGACTGGAAGCTCACGTTCTGACGGTGCGGCCTCGTCGGTCTTCATCTTCGCTTCATCTTGATGTGTTCAAGGGGGCGGCGGATGGGCCGGGAGGCGGGTTGCACCTCAACTGACCAGTGAGGGAGGCGAGTTGGGCGTTGCCCCGGGGAGTGCTGGGGCGACGCCCCCTTTCCGTTAAACGGACGGCGGGATCCACTCAACGGACGAATTTCGGCCAAACCTTTAACAGACTCCTGACATGCACGCGTTCGAATGGCAGTCTTCCCGAACGCACGTCACACCCGCATCGCTTTGCACCCCCACCACTTGGCAAAGTTGAAGGAGTCCGCGTGACCCCCCGCATATCCCGTAAGACCCGTGTGACCGGTACCGCCCTCGCGGCGGCGGCCCTTCTGGCCGCCGGCATCACGGTTGGCACGGCCGGCGCCTCGCCGGCCCCGAAGCAGCCCACCCCACTGGGCGGCTCCCCGCTGGTGCTCAGCGCCTCGCACCGCGCCGAACTGCTGCGCGACGCGGACGCCACCAAGGCGCACACCGCGGCCGCCCTCGGCCTCGGCTCGCAGGAGAAGCTGCACGTCAAGGACGTCATCAAGGACGTCGACGGCACCACGCACACCCGCTACGAGCGCACCTACGGCGGACTGCCGGTCCTCGGCGGCGACATGGTCGTCCACACGGCCCCGGGCGGCGCCATCAAGAGCACCACCAAGGCGACCGGCAAGCGCATCGCGGTCGCCTCCACCACGGCGAAGATCGCGCCGTCGGCCGCCCAGCAGTCGGCGCAGGGCGTCGCCGCCAAGACCCTCGGCGCCAAGTCGCCCGCGGCGAAGAGCGCGCGCAAGGTCGTCTGGGCCGCCTCCGGCACCCCGACCCTCGCCTACGACACCGTCGTCACCAGCGTCGCCAAGGACGGCACGCCCAGCAAGCTGCACGTCATCACCGACGCCAACACCGGCAAGAAGCTCTTCCAGTACGACGAGATCCACACCGGCAAGGGCGAGAGCGAGTACAGCGGCAGCGTCGAGCTCGGCACCAAGAAGGACGGCAACAAGTTCACGCTGACCGACGACGGGCGCGGCGGCCACAAGACCCTCGACCTCGGGAACAGCGAGAGCGGCGACGGCAAGCCGTTCTCGGACGATGACGACAACTGGGGCACGGGCAAGCCCGACGACCCCCAGACCGCCGCCGTCGACGCGCACTACGGTGCGGCCGAGACCTGGGACTACTACAAGAACGTGCAGGGCCGCAGCGGCATCAAGGGCGACGGCAAGGGCGCCACGTCCCGCGTCCACTACGGCAAGGGCTACGTCAACGCCTTCTGGGACGACAGCTGCTTCTGCATGACCTACGGCGACGGCCAGGGCGACAAGAAGCCGCTCACCGCGCTGGACGTGGCGGCGCACGAGATGTCGCACGGTGTCACCGCCGCGACCGCCAACCTGGAGTACAGCGGCGAGTCCGGCGGCCTCAACGAGGGCACCTCGGACATCTTCGGCACCTCGGTCGAGTTCTACGCCAAGAACGCCAAGGACCCGGGCGACTACCTCATCGGCGAGAAGATCGACATCAACGGTGACGGCAAGCCGCTGCGCTACATGGACAAGCCCAGCAAGGACGGCCAGTCGAAGGACTTCTGGGACTCCAGCACCGGTGGCCTCGACCCGCACTACTCCTCGGGCGTCGCCAACCACTTCTTCTACCTGCTGTCCGAGGGCAGCGGCGCGAAGGAGATCAACGGCGTCAAGTACGACAGCCCGACGGCGGACGGCTCCAAGGTCACCGGCATCGGCCGGGACAAGGCCGAGAAGATCTGGTTCAAGGCCCTGACCGCGTACATGACGTCCAACACCGACTACAAGGGTGCCCGCGAGGCGACCGTCAAGGCCGCCACGGACCTCTACGGCAAGGACAGCGCCGAGGTCAAGGGCGTCGAATCGGCCTGGGTCGGCGTCGCGGTCAAGTAACACATCGTCAAGTAGCACATCGCGATCAGGCAACACGGCGCGGTCACGTACCGCACTGCGTGCGAATGCGCTGATCGGCCCGGGGTGAAGCACCCCGGAGCGGGCGGTGTCCGGAGATCCTCCGGGCACCGCCTTCGCGCGTCGTGACGCAAAGCGACGACACCCCCTCGGCATCCCCCGTCACCCTGGCCCCCCTCCGCCCGTACTACCGCGTACGTCGATATGGCCGATTCCACCCCCTCAGGCGCTCTTGTACGGACCCTCTCCTGGCGAGAGGCTGCGGTGTGGCGCCGACGGGCCCGGTGCGGCACCGGACTTGCGCAAACGCACCTCGCTTGTGATTCAAATCTCTTGTGATGCACCGGAGTTGAGGAGGCGACCCCCTCGTGTCAGCGCTTTTGTGCCCCGCCCCGCGGGAGTTCTGACGGATGCCCGACGGTCCACGGCCGGCCCAGGGTTACGAACGAGTAGTTCACCTGCGCACCGGATTGCCCGGCGGCGCGCCGCGGGCAGGCTCTCCCGTAGGGCCGTCGCCCGCCGCGGTCGCCGCCAACCGAGTGAAAGCGGACAGGAGCGCCGATGCCCGGACCCCGCCCCCCTACCGTGGAGCGGATAGAAAGGACAAAATCGCGCAGAGCATCACTAGCCCAGGTGAGCCCATGATCGGTCGCATCCCTGTACTGGACATCCGCCCGCAGATCGACTGCGGCCGCCGCCCGGCGAAGGCGGTGGTCGGCGAGACGCTGGAGGTTTCGGCCACCGTCTTCCGCGAAGGCCACGACGCGGTCGCGGCGAATGTCGTCCTCCGCAACCCCGCCGGCCGCTGCGGCCCCTGGACCCCGATGCACGAGGCCGCCCCCGGCACCGACCGCTGGCGGGCCGAGGTCACCCCCGGCCTCGAAGGCCGCTGGACGTACACCGTCGAGGCCTGGTCCGACCCGCTCACCACCTGGCGCCGGCACGCCGCCGTCAAGATCCCCGCGGGCATGGACACCGAACTCACCTTCACCGAGGGCGCCGAGCTGTACGAACGGGCCGCCGCCGACGTCCCCAAGAGCGACGGCCGCGAGGCGGTGCTGGACGCCGTCGACGCGCTGCGCAACACCGAACTCCCCGCCGCCGCCCGGCTCGCCGCCGCCCTCGTCCCCGAGGTCACCGCGGCCCTGAGTCGCCATCCGCTGCGCGAACTGCTCACCGTCTCCCGCCCGATGCCGCTGGTCGTCGAGCGCCAACGCGCCCTGTACGGCTCGTGGTACGAGCTCTTCCCGCGCTCCGAGGGCGCGGTCACGGCCCCGGACGGCAGCGTCGTCTCCGGCACCCTGCGCACCGCCGCCGAACGGCTGCCCGCCGTCGCCGCGATGGGCTTCGACGTGGTCTACCTCCCGCCCGTCCACCCCATCGGCACCGCCTTCCGCAAGGGCCGCAACAACGCGCTGTCCGCCGGGCCGGACGACGTCGGCTCCCCCTGGGCGATCGGCTCCGCCGACGGCGGCCACGACGCCCTCCACCCGGACCTGGGCACCTTCGAGGACTTCGACCACTTCGTGCGCACCGCCCGCGATCTGCGGATGGAGGTGGCCCTGGACCTCGCCCTCCAGTGCTCCCCCGACCACCCCTGGGTCGAGCAGCGCCCGCAGTGGTTCCACCACCGCGCCGACGGCTCCATCGCCTACGCCGAGAACCCGCCGAAGAAGTACCAGGACATCTACCCCCTCGCCTTCGACACGGACTTCCGGGGGCTGGTGCGCGAGACGGAGCGGCTGCTGCGCTTCTGGATGGCCAAGGGCGTACGGATCTTCCGCGTCGACAATCCGCACACCAAACCGGTGGCGTTCTGGGAGAAGGTGCTGGCCGACATCAACCGCACCGACCCCGATGTCCTGTTCCTGGCCGAGGCGTTCACCCGTCCCGCGATGGTGCACACCCTCGCGCAGATCGGTTTCCACCAGTCGTACACCTACTTCACCTGGCGCAACACCAAGCAGGAGCTGACCGAATACCTCACCGAGCTGTCCCGCGTCAGCGCGGACTATCTGCGGCCGAATTTCTTCGTCAACACCCCGGACATCCTGCACGCCTACCTTCAAAACGGCGGCCGCACGGCCTTCGAGGTGCGCGCCGTACTGGCCGCCACGCTCTCTCCCACCTGGGGCGTCTACGCAGGCTACGAGCTGTGCGAGGGGACCGCGCTGCGAGCGGGCAGCGAGGAGTACCTCGACTCCGAGAAGTACCAACTGCGCCCCCGCGACTGGGAGTCGGCGGCCCGCGAAGGGCGTACCATCGCCCCCCTCATCACCGCGCTCAACCGCATCCGCCGCCGCCATCCGGCGCTCCAGCAGCTGCGCAACCTGCACTTCCACCACGTCGACAACGATTCCGTGATCGCCTACTCCAAGCGGTCGGGCCACGGGGACGGAGCCGACACGGTGCTCACAGTGGTCAACCTCGATCCGCACCACACCCACGAGGCGACGGTGTCGTTGGACATGCCGGAACTCGGCCTCGGCCGGCACGATTCCTTGCCGGTGCGCGACGAGCTCACCGGCGACACCTACCACTGGGGCAGGGACAACTATGTGCGCCTGGAGCCGGGTCGTGCGCCCGCACCCGCTCATGTGCTGTCACTGCGACCGTCCTCACCGATCGGAGGGTCACCCAATTGATCGTCAATGAGCCCGTCCCCGACACATTCGAGGACACACCGGCGAAGGACCGTGATCCCGACTGGTTCAAACGGGCCGTCTTCTACGAAGTCCTGGTGCGGTCGTTCCAGGACAGCAACGGCGACGGCGTCGGGGATCTCAAGGGCATCACATCGAAGCTCGACTATCTGCAATGGCTGGGGGTGGACTGCCTGTGGCTGCCGCCGTTCTTCAAATCACCGCTGCGGGACGGCGGATACGATGTCTCCGATTACACCTCGGTGCTGCCCGAATTCGGTGATCTGGCCGACTTCGTGGAATTCGTGGACGCCGCACACCAGCGCGGTATGCGGGTCATCATCGATATGGTGATGAACCACACCAGCGATCAGCACCCGTGGTTCCAGGAGTCGCGCACCGACCCGGAAGGCCCGTACGGCGACTACTACGTCTGGGCGGACGACGACAAGCAGTACGGCGACGCCCGGATCATCTTCGTCGACACCGAGGCGTCCAACTGGACCTTCGACCCGGTGCGCAAGCAGTACTACTGGCACCGTTTCTTCTCCCATCAGCCGGATCTCAATTACGAGAACCCGGCGGTGCAGGAGGAGATGATCTCCGCCCTGCGGTTCTGGCTCGATCTGGGCATCGACGGTTTCCGGCTGGATGCGGTGCCGTATCTCTACGCCGAGGAGGGCACCAACTGCGAGAACCTGCCCGCCTCGCACGCCTTTCTCAAGCGGGTGCGCGCCGAGATCGATGCGCACTATCCGGACACCGTGCTGCTGGCCGAGGCCAACCAGTGGCCGGAGGACGTCGTCGACTACTTCGGTGATTACGCGGTCGGCGGCGACGAATGCCATATGGCGTTCCACTTCCCGGTCATGCCGCGGATCTTCATGGCGGTCCGCCGGGAATCGCGTTACCCGGTGTCGGAGATCCTCGCCAAGACCCCGGCGATTCCGTCCGGCTGCCAGTGGGGCATCTTCCTTCGCAACCACGACGAGCTGACCCTCGAAATGGTCACGGACGAAGAGCGCGACTATATGTACGCGGAATATGCGAAGGACCCGCGGATGCGCGCCAACATCGGCATCCGCCGCCGGCTCGCCCCGCTGCTCGACAACGACCGCAACCAGATCGAGCTGTTCACGGCGCTGCTGCTGTCGCTGCCCGGTTCGCCGATTCTCTATTACGGCGACGAGATCGGCATGGGCGACAACATCTGGCTCGGGGACCGCGATGCGGTGCGCACCCCGATGCAGTGGACGCCGGACCGCAACGCCGGATTCTCCTCCTGCGACCCGGGCCGGCTCTCGCTGCCGACGATCATGGATCCGGTCTACGGCTACCAGGTCACCAATGTGGAGGCGGCGATGTGTTCGCCCTCCTCGCTGCTGCACTGGACGCGCCGGATGATCGAGATCCGTAAGCAGAACCCGGCGTTCGGCCTCGGCAGCTACACCGAACTCCCCTCCAGCAACCCGGCGGTCCTCGCTTACCTGCGGGAATCGCCCGGCACCGGCGGCGCGGACGACGACCTCGTCCTGTGCGTGAACAACTTCTCGCGCTTTGCGCAGCCGACGGAGCTGGACCTCACGGCCTTCAGCGGCCGCCATCCGGTCGAACTGATCGGTGGCGTCCGCTTCCCGTCGATCGGCGAACTGCCGTACCTGCTCACCCTCGCGGGTCACGGGTTCTACTGGTTCCGGCTGCGCAAGAACCCCGCAGCCTGAGCCCCGCACGGGCGCCGACCGACCGGAGCCGCCCCACCGGGCGCGAGCTCCCAGAAATCCGCCCGTACGCGACCGTATGCGCGTACGGGCGTTTTTTGACCTTTCGCTCGGGCACATCTCCCCCGGACCTCCGTCTGGGGGTACCCCCACCGCGCCGCCGCACAGTCAAGGCCGCATTCCGGGACACTTTGCGCTAACTGTCGTGTGCCCGGGGAAAGGACGCGACGCCATGTCGGAGACCGCCTCGACCCGTGCCACCCGAAAGACCCCTGACCGTCCGCTGCACGCCGCCCCCGATCTGCTGTCCTCGCTCGCGCCGCTGCTCGCCGCCTGGGTGCCCCGCCAGCGCTGGTTCGCCGGCAAGGGACGGCTGATCACCGGCTTCTCGCTGGTCTCGGCGACCGAACTGCTGCCGTGCACCGGCGACGGCACCGCGCCGGGGATGGTGCAGCTGCTGGTACGCGCCCAGCAGGCCGCGCCGCCGAACCGGGCCACCGTCGCGGGCGACTGCTACCAGCTGCTGCTCGGGGTGCACGCCGCACTGCCGCCGCGGCTGGCACCGGCCGCGCTCGGCCGTCCCGCCGGCGGCCCGCTGCGCGGCCGTACCGTCTATGACGCGCTCCTCGACAACCGGCTGTGCGGGCTGCTGCTGGAACGGCTGCGGGTGCCCGGCCGGATCGGCGCGCTGCGCTTCTGCCGCGAGCCGGGCATGGAGCTGCCCTCTGGGCTGCCGGCCCGGCCGGTCACCACCGAGCAGTCCAACTCCTCGGTGGTGTACGGAGATACGTTCATCCTGAAGGTCTTCCGGCGGATCGCGCCCGGTCTCAACCCGGACCTGGAACTGCCGCGAGCGCTGGCCGGAGCCCACTGCCCGCGGGTGCCCGCGCCGGTGGCGTGGTTCGAGTCGGAGGCCCCTGAGGAGGGCGGCGAGCCGACCACCCTGGGCGTGCTCCAGCCCTATCTGCCGGACTCGGCGGACGGCTGGCAGCTGGCGCTCCACGCCCTGTCCGTACGGTCCGACTTCACCGGCCCGGCGCGGGCGCTGGGCCATGCCACCGCCGAGGTGCACACCGCGCTCGCCGGCGCGCTGCCGACCACCTCGCTGCACCGGCCGCAGCTGGCCGAGATCGCCGCCCGGATGCACGCACGGCTGGAGGCCACCGCCCGGGCCGTGCCCCTGCTGGAGCCCTACCGGCCGCGGCTGCGGACGGCGTTCGACGCGCTGGCCGCCCTCGGCCACGACGGGCGGGGCTGGGCCGCCCAGCGCATCCACGGCGATCTGCATCTGGGCCAGACGCTGCGCACCGCCGGCGAGGGCCGCTGGTCGCTGATCGACTTCGAGGGGGAACCGGCCCGGCCGCTGGCGGAACGCCGCCGCCTCCAGCCGGCGCTGCGCGATGTCGCCGCGATGCTGCGGTCCTTCGACTATGCGGCGCGCAGCGGTCCGTCCGGCGGCGACGCCTGGTCGCTGGAGTGGGCGCAGCGCACCCGCGACGCCTACTGCCTCGGCTATGCCGAGGCGGGCGGCCTCGATCCGCACGCGGCGCCCGAGCTGATGCGCGCCTACGAGACCGACAAGGCCGTCTACGAGGTGCTGTACGAGGCCCGGCACCGGCCCGACTGGCTGGCCGTCCCGATGGCCGCGGTCCGTCGGCTGGCGGCGGGCGACTGACCCGTGACCCCCGTGCCCCCGTACGTCCCGTGACCCCTGTTCCGTTGCCCGTGCTCCACCCGACGTCCTGCCCCGCCCCGAGGAGGCACCCTCCGTGACCGCCCGCCCGTCGCCCACCACCCCGGCCGGAATCGCTCCGCGATACACCTCCTCGTCACCCGCCGCCGCTCCGGACACCAACGCCTCGCGCGGCGCCTCCGGGTCACCGCCGTCCCGGCGTACCGCCCCCGACCCGGCGGCCGCCGCACCGGCCCGTAACGCCCGGCAGTCCGCCGCCTCCCGCACCGGCGATGGGAAGGCCGCGACCCGCGGGGTACGGGCCGCCGCCCCGCTCGGCGACGAGGACCGGGGCCGGCTGCTGGACGGCGCCCATCACGATCCGCATGCGCTGCTCGGCGCGCATCCGGTGCGCGGCGGGGTCCTCGTACGGGCGCTGCGGCCGTACGCCCGCAGCGTCACGGTCCTGGCGAAGGGACTGCGCGCCGGGCTGCACCCCGAGGGCGACGGGCTGTTCGCGGGGGTGCTGCCGCTGCGCACGATTCCCGAGTACGAGCTGCTGGTCGACTACGACGACGCCACGGTGACCGTCAAGGACCCCTACCGCTTCCTCCCCGCGCTCGGCGAACTCGATCTGCATCTGTTCGCCGAGGGCCGGCACGAGCAGCTGTGGCGGGCGCTCGGTGCGCGGACCATGGACCACCAGGGGGTGACCGGGACGCGCTTTGGCGTCTGGGCGCCGCATGCCCGGGGCGTGCGGGTCGTCGGCGGTTTCAACTTCTGGGACGGCACCGCCCATCCGATGCGTTCGCTGGGGTCGTCGGGGATCTGGGAGCTGTTCGTCCCGGGCGTCGGCGAGGGCGAGCTGTACAAGTTCGAGATCACCCGGCCCGACGGCTCGAAGACCGTCCGCGCGGACCCGATGGCCCGGCGCACGGAGTGCCCGCCGGCCACCGCCTCGGTGGTGGAGGAGTCGCACCACCGGTGGAAGGACGCCGACTGGATGGCGCGGCGCGGCGAGCGGCCCGTCCACCAGGCGCCGTTCTCCGTCTACGAGGTCCACCTGGCCTCCTGGCGCCCCGGCCTCACCTACCGCCAGCTGGCCGAGCAACTTCCTTCCTACATCAAGGACCTGGGCTTCACCCATGTGGAGTTCATGCCGGTCGCCGAGCACCCCTTCGGCGGTTCGTGGGGCTATCAGGTCACCGGCTTCTACGCGCCCACCGCCCGGATGGGCACCCCGGACGACTTCCGTCACCTCGTCGACGCGCTGCACCGGGCCGGTATCGGCGTGCTGATGGACTGGGTGCCGGCCCACTTCCCGCGGGACGACTGGGCGCTGGCGCAGTTCGACGGCCGCCCCCTCTACGAGCCCGAGGACCCGGCGCGGGCCGCGCACCCGGACTGGGGCACCCTGGAGTTCGACTACGGCCGTGCCGAGGTCCGCAACTTCCTGGTGGCCAACGCCGTCTACTGGTGCGAGGAGTTCCACATCGACGGCCTGCGCGTGGACGCCGTCGCGTCCATGCTCTACCTCGACTACTCGCGCGAGGACGGCGACTGGACCCCGAACGTCCACGGCGGCCGGGAGAACCTCGATGCCGTCGCCTTCCTCCAGGAGATGAACGCCACGGTCTACCGCCGCTGCCCCGGCGTCGTGACCATCGCCGAGGAGTCCACCGCCTGGGACGGCGTCACCCGCGCCACCCACCATGTGGGGCCGGGCGGCTTCGGCGGGCTGGGCTTCGGGCTGAAGTGGAACATGGGCTGGATGCACGACTCCCTGGTCTACGTCTCCAAGGAGCCGGTGCACCGCAAGTACCACCACGGCGAGATGACCTTCTCCATGATCTACGCCTATTCCGAGAACTATGTGCTGCCGATCTCCCACGACGAGGTCGTGCACGGCAAGCGCGCACTGGTCTCGAAGATGCCCGGCGACTGGTGGCAGCAGCGCGCGACCCACCGTGCCTACCTCGCCTACATGTGGGCCCATCCCGGCAAGCAACTCCTCTTCATGGGCCAGGAGTTCGCCCAGGGCGCCGAGTGGGCGGAGAGCCATGGCCCGGACTGGTGGCTGCTGGACCCGTCGTACGGGGCGGAGGCGGACCACCGGGGCGTGCGCGATCTGGTCCGCGATCTCAACCACACCTATGCGGGGGCGCCGGCGCTGTGGGAGCGCGATACCGATCCGGCCGGTTTCGCCTGGATCGACGGCGGCGCCGCGGAGGACAACGTCTTCTCGTTCGTCCGCCACGCGGCCGATGGGACCCCGCTGGTCTCGGTCACCAACTTCTCCCCGGTCGTCCGTCACTCCTACCGCCTCGGCGTTCCCGGGGGTGTGTCCGCGTGGCGCGAGGCCCTCAATACGGATGCGGTCCGTTATGGGGGTAGCGGGGTTGGCAACCCCGAGCCCCTTTCGCCGGAGCCGACGCCGTGGAACGGGCGGGAGGTGTCGGTGGCGGCGACACTGCCGCCGCTTGCCACGGTGTGGTTTCTCCCCACGTAGTCGGCCGTCCCGCCATCGCGGGTTTCTCCCCACGTTGTCGGCTTTCTCGCCGCGGGTGTTGTTCGCCGTTGCTCCCCCAGCTAACGCTGGGAGGTACCCCCAGCGGCGGGCGTGGTGTTTTCGGGTGCGGTGCCACGCCTCCGGACTTCGTCCTGCGGCGCGGCCCCTCCCGTGGGTGGGGGGAAGGGGCCGGTGGGGGCGGGCGTTGTGCGTCCACTGCCGTACGACTCGATGGACAAGCGGCACCCGACCGCCCACGGATCCCCCACTGGTTTTCTCCCACCCCCAACGGGGAGGGGCCGGGCCGCAGGACGAAGTCCGGAGGCCCGGTCCCGCTGCCGAACAGCCCCGCGCCAGCGGCAACGCCCGCCGCAGGCGCAACGGCGAAGAACCCCCACGGCGGGAAAGCCGACAACGTGCGGTATCAGCCAACAAACGGTCGGCGGCCGCCCAGCACGTCGGCCACCCGGCCGCGATCGATCTCCCGGGTCCAGGTCCCCACCAGGACCGTGGCGACCGCATTGCCGGCGAAATTCGTCAGCGCCCGGGCCTCGCTCATGAAGCGGTCGATGCCGACGATGAGGCCGACGCCGTCGACGAGTTCGGGCCGGTGGGACTGGAGGCCGCCGGCCAGTGTGGCCAGGCCCGCGCCGGTGACGCCGGCCGCGCCCTTGGACGCGATGATCATGAAGACGAGGAGGGAGAGCTGCTGGCCGAGGCTCAGCGGCTTGTCCATCGCGTCGGCGACGAACAGCGAGGCCATCGTCAGATAGATGGCGGTGCCGTCGAGGTTGAAGGAGTAGCCGGTGGGGACGGTGATGCCGACCACCGAGCGGCTCACGCCCAGGTGTTCCATCTTCGCGATCAGCCGCGGCAGCGCCGACTCGGAGGACGAGGTGGACAGGATGAGCAGGAACTCCCGGCCCAGATAGCGAAGCAGGGCGAAGATGTTCACCCCGGCGACGAGGCGCAGCAGCGTGCCGAGGACCACGATCACGAACAGCAGACAGGTGAGGTAGAAGCCGGCCATGAGGAGCGCGAGATCCTTGAGCGCGCCCAGCCCGGTTTCGCCGACCACCGCCGCCATCGCCCCGAACGCCCCTACCGGAGCCGCCCACATGATCATGGCGAGCACCCGGAAGACCAGCTTCTGAAGGTGCCCGACGCCGCGCAGCACCGGCTCGCCCGCGGTGCCCAGCGCCTGGAGGGCGAAGCCGACCAGCAGCGCCACCAGCAGCGTCTGGAGCACCTCGCCCTGGGTGAAGGCGGAGACCAGCGTGGTGGGGATCATGCCCATCAGGAAGCCGGAGAGCGATTCGGCGCTGCCGGTGGTCTGCGCCTGGCCCGCATGCCGTACGGCCTCGGTCAGATGCAGGCCCGAACCGGGTTCCAGCACATTTCCGACGACCAGCCCGATGGCCAGCGCGACGGTGGACATCACCATGAAGTAGGCCAGCGCCAGCCCGCCGACGGCGCCGACCTTGGCAGCCTTACGGACCGAGCCGACGCCCAGCACGATGGTGCAGAAGATGACGGGCGAGATCATCATCTTGATGAGGTTCACGAACCCGGCGCCGAGCGGTTTGAGCTGGACGGCGACACCGGGGGCGGCGAAGCCCACGACGATGCCGAGCAGCACGGCGCCGATCACGGCGAGATAGAGATAGTGGGTCCGGTCCCGCTTCTTCGGTGCCGGTTCCGCGGCGGGCGCGGTCTCCTCGGCGATGTCCCCGGACGGCGGGGTCTGTGCAGCCACGGCTGCCTCCTCGGGTAACGGTCGTGCGCTGATCTGCGGCTCCGGTGCACGACGGGCTCCGGCGACTATGCACGGCGCTGTGGCGCCCGTCACCCTTACGTGCATTTCGTTCACGGGAACCACGAAGGAAAGTGACCGCAGGGCCGGTTCCCGGGGAGAGCGTGCAGACTGTTGTCCATGCCCCTCCCCCGTCCCCGGCCGTCCCGGCGGCCGCGCGGCCCGCGCAGTCTGGCCGGGCAGCTCTTCGCCATGCAGGTGGTGCTGATGGCGGCGGTGGTGGCCGGCTGCGCGCTGTTCGCGTATCTGAGCGCGCAGCGGCAGGCGGAGGCGGCCGCGCGGCAGAAGACGACCGCCGTGGTGAGTGCCGTCGCCGATTCCCCGGCGGTGGTGGCGGCGGCCCGTACGAAGGATCCGACGGCCGCGCTCCAGCCGTACGCCGAGCGGGTGCGGCGCGCCGCGGGCGTCGACTTCGTGGTGGTGATGGCGCCGGACAAGACCCGCTGGACGCATCCGGACCCGTCGGCGATCGGCAGGAAGTACCTGGGGCACATCGGGCCCGCCCTGCGCGGCCGGATCGTTCCCGAGACGTATCAGGGGACGCTGGGGCCGTCGGTACGGGTGGTCGCGCCGGTGCGCGATCCGCGGCGGGGCGGGCGGATCATCGCGCTGGTCAGCGCCGGGATCACCATCGAGACGATCAGCGCGCATCTGCGCGACCAGGTGCTGGCGGTCCTCGCGGTGGCGGCGGGTGCGCTGGCGCTGGGCGGGCTGGGGACGTATGTGGTCAATGCGCGGCTGCGGCGGCACACCCATGGGCTGGACGCGGCCGGGCTGAGCCGGATGTACGACTACCACCAGGCTGCGCTGCACGCCGTGCGCGAGGGGCTGTTGCTGCTCGACGGCGAGCGCCGGGTCGCCCTGATCAATGACGGCGGGCGGGAGTTGCTGGGGCTGTCGGGTGATGCGGTGGGCCGGCCGGTGACGGAGCTGGGGCTGCCGGATCCGCTGACCGGGGCGCTGCTGGCGGGCGGTCCGCGGGTGGACGAACTGCATCTGACGGCCGAGCGGGTGCTGGTCGTCAACTCCTCCCCGGTCTCGGACGGAGAGCGCCGGGGCAGTGTGGTGACCCTGCGCGATCACACCGAACTCCAGGCGCTGTCCGGGGAGTTGGACTCGGTACGGGGTTTCGCCGAGGCGCTGCGTTCGCAGGCGCACGAGGCGGCCAACCGGCTGCACACCGTCGTCTCGCTGATCGAACTGGGCCGGGCGGAGGAGGCGGTGGACTTCGCGACCGCCGAACTGGAGCTGGCGCAGGCGCTGACCGACCAGGTCGTCGGCGCGGTCGCCGAGCCGGTGCTGGCCGCGCTGCTGCTCGGCAAGGCGGCGCAGGCCCATGAGCGGGGCGTGGAGCTGATTCTGACGCCGGACAGCCGGATCGACGACGGGCTGCTGCCGCCCGGGCTGCCCGCCCGCGATCTGGTGACGGTACTGGGCAATCTGATCGACAACGCCCTCGATGCGGCCGCCCCGCCGATACCCGCCGCGGCCGTACGGGTCACCGCCCGGGCGGACGGCGGCGCACTGCTGCTGTGCGTCGCGGACAACGGCCCCGGGGTGGCCGACGACGCCATGGAGGAGATCTTCCGGCGCGGCTGGTCCACCAAGGCCGGTCCGGGCCGCGGTCTGGGGCTGGCCCTGGTGGACCAGGCCGTGCGCCGTCACCGCGGCACGCTCACCGTGGACCGGGCACCGGAGGGCGGCGCGCGGTTCACCGTACGGCTGCCGCTGCACGCCGCGTCCCCGGGCGGGCCGGCCGCGGATGGAGGCGTGCGGTGAGCGCCCCCGTCATCCGGGTCCTGGTCGTCGAGGACGATCCGGTCGCGGCCGCCGCCCACGCCCTGTACGTCGGCCGGGTGCCCGGCTTCGCCGTCTCGGGCACCGTGCACTCCATGGGCGACGCCCGCCGCCACCTCGACCAGCACCCCGTCGATCTGCTGCTGCTCGATCTGTACCTGCCCGACGGCCACGGGCTCCAGCTGGTACGGACCCTGCGCGCGGCCGGGCACGGCGCGGACATCATCGCCGTCACCTCGGCCCGTGATCTGGCGAGGGTGCGCGAGGGCGTCTCGCTGGGCGTGGTGCAGTACGTGCTGAAGCCCTTCACCTTCGCCACCTTGCGCGACCGGCTCACCCGTTACGCGGCGTTCCGCGCCACCGCGGGCGAGGCCGGCGGGCAGGACGAGGTGGACCGGGCGATCGCCGCGCTGCGCGCCCCGTGGCCGGCCGCGCCGCCCAAGGGGCTGACCGCCGCCACGCTGACGGCGGTGACCGATGCGCTGCGGGCCGCGCAGGGCGGGCTGACGGCGGCGCAGACGGCCGCCGGCGTGGGGATCTCCCGGATCACCGCCCGCCGCTATCTGGAACACCTCGTGGAGACCGGCCGGGCCGCCCGCGCCCCCCAGTACGGCCAGGTGGGCCGTCCGGAGCTGCGCTATCGCTGGTCGGGACACTGACCGGCGGTGCGACCTGCCCGCGGGCCTAGCGGTGTGCCATACCGTCCGTACGGTCCGTACCGTACGGACGGTATGGGTGGACAACTCATGGGTTCGTTCCTCCGTATGAATCTACGAGTTAACACCTTGTTCATCTGCCCAATAGGTGCGAAAGCCCCTGCTCACCTACCGTGGCCCGGTGAACACGCACGTCGGGGACGCCCGCAGGCCCCCTTTCAACGCCGAGGCCGCCCGCCGGCTGCGCGAGGCCCTCGGTATGACGCCCGCCCATGTCGCGTACGGCATGGCGGCCGCCTACGGGCTGCGGATCGCGCCCGCCGCGGTGGCGTCATGGGAGCTGGGCGAGACCACGCCCACGGCCGAGGAACTGACCGCGCTGGCGGGCGCGCTGTGGTGCGCGCCCGGCGAGCTGCTGAGCGCACCGCGCACCCTGCGCGAATACCGGCTGGCGCTCGGGATCGCGGTGGAGGATCTGGCGCTGCGCCTCGGGATGAACCGGCGGGCCTACGAGCAGCTGGAGAACGGCGGGAAGTGGACCGGGAACGACCGGCAGGCGGCGGCGCTGGGCGAGGCACTGCGGCTGCCGGCGCCCGCGCTGGTGCGGTTCACCGGGCAGGACGGCGCCCTGACCGACATGCTGACCAGTGCGGTCACCACGCGGTGGCAGGCGTATGTGCGGCCGATCGGCAAGCTCGCGGCGCTGCCCAAGGAGCGCGTCCAGGACGTGCTGCAAGAGCTGCACGAGGACTATCAGGCGGGCATGACCGGGACGCTGAACTGGGGCGGCGGGGGCGGCGCGGACGAGTCCGGCAAGGCCGGGCGGGCCTTCCTCGACGGGATCCTGGACGCCTTCTGGGAGCGGGTCGACCGGCAGGGGGCCTGAAGCTGCCAGGGGTTCCGGGGCGGTCGGGGGTTCCGGGGCGGTCGGGGTCCCGGGGCGGTCGGCGGGGGTCCGCGGACCCTGACCCGGTCCGTCGGCCGGAGGTCGGAGACGGGTCCACCCACGGTATGACGTGGGGGTGCGGTGTGGCACTCCAGGCCGGTGCGGCATTCGGTCCCTCGGGTTGACGACCGGGCTGACCTGCGGATTCGAGAATAGGGACATCGAGATTCGACCGTCCCCCGTCCCGCATAGTCTTCAGGAGTCCCCGTGTCCCATGCGGCCGCCGCCTACCCCGGATTTTCCGGTTCGTCCGCTACCCCCGACCGCGCCGCCGCGGCCGTCGCCGCCCGCGCCACGGATCTGACCAAGGTCTACGGCGAGGGCGAGACCCGCGTGGTCGCGCTGGACTCGGTCTCCGTCGAGTTCGGCCGGGCCCGCTTCACCGCGATCATGGGCCCGTCCGGCTCGGGCAAGTCCACGCTGATGCACTGCATGGCGGGGCTGGACGGCATCTCCGCCGGTTCCGCCCGGATCGGAGACGTCGAGCTCGCCTCGCTCAGCGAGCGGCAGCTGACCCGGCTGCGCCGGGACAAGATCGGCTTCATCTTCCAGGCGTTCAACCTGCTGCCCACCCTGACCGCGCTGGAGAACATCACCCTGCCGATGGACATCGCGGGCCGTAAGCCGGACCGCGAGTGGGTCAGCCGCGTCATCGAGACGGTGGGCCTGTCCGAGCGGCTGGCGCACCGGCCGGCGCAGCTGTCGGGCGGTCAGCAGCAGCGGGTGGCGGTGGCCCGGGCGCTGGCCGCCCAGCCGGAGATCATCTTCGCGGACGAGCCGACCGGCAATCTCGACTCCCGCTCCGGCGCCGAGGTGCTGGGCTTTCTGCGCGAGTCGGTACAGGCCATGCAGCAGACGGTGGTGATGGTCACCCATGACCCGGTCGCCGCGAGCTTCGCGGACCGGGTGGTCTTCCTCGCCGACGGCCGGATAGTCGAGGAGCTCTACGAGCCCACCGCCGACGCCGTCCTGGACCGGATGCGGCTGTTCGACGCCAAGGGCCGTACGAGCTGAGGCGGCGCAAGGCCGCCCCACGCACCGGCTGCACCCGGCCTCCCCGCACCCGGGCCCCTCACCTCAGGGCTCCTTCACCTCAGGACTGACACACCACCATGCTGCGAACCGCCTTGCGCAACGTCCTTGCGCACAAAGCCCGTTTGATGATGACCGCGCTCGCGGTCCTGCTCGGCGTCGCCTTCGTCGCCGGCACCCTGATCTTCAGCGACACCGTCGGCGAGGCGGTCAAGAACGCCTCCGCCAAGAACCTCAAGGATGTCGCCGTCTCCGTCCAGGCGACCAACGACGACCCCGAAGCACCCGACGCCGGCAAGGCGGACAAGGACGGCAAGCGAGCCACCGCCCTCGACGACCGGCTGGCGGACCGGATCCGGGCGCTGCCCGGCGTGGCCTCCGTACGGTCCGATGTCACCGGCAAGGCGACCCTCGCGGGCACGAACGGCCAACCCGTCGGCAACGGCTGGCAGAACCGCGCCGTCAACTACCAGCCGGGCAAGGACGGCAAGGACAGCCGCTATCCGCTGGCGGCGGGGCGCGGCCCGGCCAACGGCAAGGAGATGGCACTGGCCGAGAGCACGGCCAAGGCCGCCGGGTACCGCATCGGGGACACCGTGCGGTTCGCCACGGATGGGCCGGTGCTGACGAAGAAGCTGGTCGGGACGGTGGCGACGGACGATCCGCAGGTCACCGCGGGCGGCAGTCTGGCGCTGTTCGACACCGCCACCGCGCAGCGGCTGTATCTGCACCCGGGGCAGTTCGACGAGCTGGTGGTGAGTGCCACCCCCGGCACCGACCAGCAGGCGCTGACCGCCAAGGTCCGCGAGCTGCTGCCCAAGGGCCGCGCCCTGGCGACCAGCGGCAGTGAACTGGCCGCCGAGCAGGCCAAGATGATCGCCCAGCAGAACAGCGCGCTGAGCAAGACCCTGCTGACCTTCGCCGGGATCGCCCTGTTCGTCGGGGTGTTCATCATCGCCAACGCCTTCACGATGCTGATATCGCAGCGCAGCCGCGAGATCGCGCTGCTGCGCGCGGTGGGCGCCGCGCGCCGGCAGGTCGTCCGCTCGGTGCTGGCCGAGGCGGCGCTGCTGGGCCTGATCTCCTCGGTCATCGGGTTCGCGCTGGGCGCGGGCATCGCGGTGGGGCTGCGCGCGGTGCTGGACGCCAACGGCGCGGGCTTCCCGGACGGACCGGTCGTCATCAGCCCGTCCACGGTGCTGGCCGCGCTGGCCGTGGGGGTGGTGGTGACCGTCCTGGCCGCCTGGCTGCCGTCCCGCAAGGCCGCCAGGATCGCCCCGGTGGAGGCGCTGAGCAGCGTTGAGGCGCCGCCCGCACCGCGGAGTCTGGTGGTGCGCAACGCGATCGGCGCGGTGGTCACCGGCGCCGGTGTGGCCGTCATGCTGTATGTCTCGACCCTGAAGTCCGGCGACGATCTGCCGATCGCCATGGCGGGCTCGATGCTGACGCTGACCGGCGTGATCATTCTGGCGCCGCTGCTGTCCCGGCCGGTGGTCTCGCTGGCGGGGCTGGTCACCACCCGGCTGTTCGGCATCGGCGGCAAGCTGGCCAAGGAGAACGCGCTGCGCAATCCGCGCCGTACGGCCGCCACCGCCTCCGCGCTGATGATCGGCCTCACCATGATCACCGGAATGACGGTCGTGGGGCACTCCGCACAGGTGGCCATGGACAAGATGGCGGCCAACGGCCTCACCGCCGACTACAAGATCGAGACCTCGACCTTCACCGGACTGGACCCCGAACTGTCCAAGAAGGTGGCGAAGATACCGGGCGTCGAGGCGGCGGTCCCGTTCCGCGGGACGGGCATCGGCAGCGGCGGCGGCTTCGGGTATCTGCGCGGCACCGATGTCCCGCAGCTCGGCAAGGTCGCCCAACTCACCTTCACCCACGGCTCGTTGGACGCCGTCCGGGGCGACAGCATCGCCGTCTCGCAGACCTGGGCCAAGCAGCGCGGCTGGCATGCCGGTGAGGTGATACCTGCCGAGTTCACCGACAAGAAGAAGGCGAAGCTGAAGATAGCCGCGGTCTACGCGGACAACGAGACGCTGGGCGATGCCTTCGCCGATATGTCCCTGGTCGCCCCGCACGCGGAACGTGCCAAGGACGAGACGCTGCTGGTCAAGGCCGCCGGCGGCGGATCCGAGGCAGTGGCCGGGGAGATCCGGCACGCCCTGGGCGACAGCCCGCTGCTGAAGATCCAGAGCCGTGACGATCTGCGCAAGGAGGCCGCGGGGCAGATCGACACCGTGGTGAACATGGTCTACGGGCTGCTGGGCATGGCCGTCGTCATCGCGGTGGTCGGCGTGGTCAACACCCTGGCGATGTCGGTGTTCGAGCGGACCCGGGAGATCGGCATGCTGCGCGCCATCGGGCTGGCGCGCAGCGGCATCAAGCAGATGGTCCGGCTGGAGTCGGTGGTCATCTCGCTGTTCGGCGCGGTGCTCGGGATGGGCCTGGGCGTCTTCCTGGCCTGGGCGGGCGGCAGCCTGGTCGGCTCGTCCTTCCCGACGTACGCGATGGTCCTGCCCTGGGGCCGGCTCGGCCTGTTCCTGCTGATCGCGCTGGTCGTGGGCGTTCTGGCCGCGCTGTGGCCGGCCCGCCGCGCCGCCCGGCTGAACATGCTCCAGGCCATCGGCGCGCAGTAGCGGGCCCGTAGAAGAACGGGAGGCGGCGCGCCCAACGGCGCGCCGCCTCCCGGCTGTTGACGGATGGTATTGACGGGCGGTCAGAAGACCGACTCGGCCTCGTCCATACGGTTCGCGGGGACGGTCTTGAGCTCGGTGACGGCCTCCGCGAGCGGCACCATCGTGATGTCCGTACCGCGCAGGGCGGTCATCTTGCCGAAGTCCCCGCGGTGGGCGGCCTCGACGGCGTGCCAGCCGAAGCGGGTGGCCAGGACGCGGTCGTAGGCGGTGGGGGGGCCGCCGCGCTGCACATGGCCGAGGATGACCGGGCGGGCCTCCTTGCCCAGCCGCCGCTCCAGCTCATGGGCGAGGGCGGTGCCGATGCCGGAGAACCGCTCGTGGCCGTACTGGTCGATGGCACCCTTCTTGTAGTCCATGGTGCCGGGGGCCGGGTGGGCGCCCTCGGCGACGCAGATCACGGCGAACTTCTTGCCGCGGGCGAAGCGCTCCTCGACCATCTCGACCAGATCGCTGACGTCGAACTCCCGCTCCGGCAGGCAGATGCCGTGGGCGCCGCCGGCCATCCCGGACTCCAGCGCGATCCAGCCCGCGTGCCGGCCCATGACCTCCACGACCATGACCCGCTGATGCGATTCCGCGGTGGTCTTGAGGCGGTCGATCGCCTCGGTCGCCACGCCCACGGCGGTGTCGAAGCCGAAGGTGCGGTCGGTGGAGGAGATGTCGTTGTCGATGGTCTTGGGGACACCGACGACGGGCAGCCCGGCGTCCGAGAGCATCCGGGCGGCGGTGAGGGTGCCCTCGCCGCCGATGGGGATCAGGACGTCGATGCCGTAGTCCTTGGAGTGGTCCTTGGCGTCCTCGCAGGCCTCGCGCAGCCGGGCGCGTTCGAGCCGGGAGGAGCCGAGGATGGTGCCGCCGCGGGCGAGGATGCCGCTGACCGCCTCCAGGTCGAGCTTGCGGAAGCGGCCGTCGAGCAGTCCGGCGAAGCCGTCCTCGAAACCGATGACCTCATCGCCGTGGCCGGTCAGGGCCCGGTGGACAACAGACCGGATCACAGCATTCAGTCCGGGGCAGTCGCCGCCTGCGGTGAGGACTCCGATACGCATCGTGCTGTGTCTCCTGTGCTCGCGGTGGGTTCTTGTGAGCCGGTCCGATTGTTTCACGGTCGCACCGTGCCCGTGCTCACCCCGCGTCCCACCCTGCCGTCCTGGGTACCGGCCCCCTCGGGGACACTAGGAGAGCGACCTATCCCTCTGCGCAGGTATTGTCAAGAGGGGCAAGCCCACCATAACGGGTAATTTGACCTTGTGAGCCACACAATGGCTCGAACAATGCGACGGACGGAGAGCACGCGTGACGCGCAGCGTGTACGTGACCGGGATCGACCGCGGCGACGGCCGCCAGGTCATCGAGCTGGGGGTCATGGAACTGCTGACCCGCCATGTCGACCGGGTGGGCGTCTTCCGCCCGCTGGTCCACGACGACGGACCCGACCGGCTCTTCGATCTGCTGCGGTCGCGCTACCGGCTCTCGCAGTCCCCCGACACCGTATACGGCATCGGTTACACCGAGGCCGCCACGCTCCAGGCCGAGCGCGGCGACGACGAGCTGGTCTCCCGGCTGGTCAACCGCTTCCACGCGGTGGCGAAGGAATACGAGTACGTCCTGGTCCTCGGCTCGGACTTCGCCGACACCAACCTCCCGGCCGAGCTGGCGCTCAACGCCCGTCTCGCCAATGAATTCGGCGCCGCGGTGCTGCCGGTGGTCGGCGGCCAGGGCCAGGACGCGGAGTCCGTACGGGCCGAGGTCCGCAACGCCTACCGCGCCTACCACTCGCTGGGCTGCGACGTCGTCGCCATGGTCGCCAACCGGGTGGCCCCCGAACTGCGCACCGCCGTCGTCGAGCGGCTCGCCGCCCGGCTGCCCGTGCCCTGTTACGCGCTGCCCGAGGACGGTTCGCTCTCGGCGCCGACCGTCCGCCAGATCGTGCACACCCTGGGCGCCGAGGTGCTGCTCGGCGACGACTCCGGGCTCGCCCGCGACGCCCGGGACTTCGTCTTCGGCGGCGCCATGCTGCCGACGTTCCTCAAGGCGCTGACCCCCGGCTGCCTGGTGATCACCCCCGGGGACCGGGCCGACCTGGTCATCGGCTCGCTGGCCGCGCACAGCGCCGGCGCCCCGCCGATCGCCGGTGTGGTGCTCACCCTCGACGAGCGGCCCGGCCCCGACATCATGGCGCTGGCCGAACGGCTCGCCCCGGGCACCCCGGTCGTGTCCGTACCGGGCGGGTCCTTCCCGACCGCCGGCGAGCTGTTCGCCATCGAGGGCAAGCTCAACGCCGCCTCGCCGCGCAAGGCGGAGACCGCGCTGGGCCTGTTCGAGCGGCATGTGGACACCGCCGAGCTGACGAACCGTATCTCCGTCGCCCGTTCCGGCCGGGTCACCCCGATGATGTTCGAGCACGAGCTGATCGAACGCTCCCGCTCCGGCCGCCGCCGGGTCGTGCTGCCCGAGGGCGGCGAGGAGCGGGTGCTGCGCGCCGCCGATGTGCTGCTGCGCCGCGATGTCTGCGATCTGACCCTCCTGGGCGAGGAGGAGGCGATCCGCAAGCGCGCCGCCGATCTGGCCATCGACCTGGCCGGCGCCCAGATCATCGACCCGCAGACCTCCGAGCTGCGCGAGCGGTTCGCCGAGCTGTATGCGCAGCTGCGCGCCCACAAGGGCGTCTCCTTCGAGCTGGCCCACGACGTGGTCGCGGACGTCTCGTACTTCGGGACGCTGATGGTGCAGGAGGGGCTGGCCGACGGCATGGTGTCCGGTGCCGTGCACTCCACCGCCGCCACCATCCGCCCCGCCTTCGAGATCATCAAGACGAAGCCGGGCGCGCAGATCGTGTCGTCGGTCTTCTTCATGTGCCTGGCCGACCGGGTCCTGGTCTACGGCGACTGCGCGGTCAACCCGGACCCGGACGCCGAGCAGCTGGCGGACATCGCCATCCAGTCGGCGACCACCGCGGCGCAGTTCGGCGTCGAGCCGCGGATCGCGATGCTGTCGTACTCCACCGGCACCTCCGGCTCCGGCGCCGATGTCGACAAGGTCCGCAAGGCCACCGAGATCGTCCGTGAGCGGCGCCCGGATCTGCTGGTCGAGGGGCCGATCCAGTACGACGCGGCGGTGGACGCCGCGGTCGCCGAGACCAAGCTGCCCGGCTCCGACGTCGCCGGCAAGGCCACCGTGCTGATCTTCCCGGACCTCAACACCGGCAACAACACCTACAAGGCCGTCCAGCGCTCGGCCGGAGCGGTCGCCGTCGGCCCCGTCCTCCAAGGTCTGCGCAAGCCCGTCAACGACCTCTCGCGCGGTGCGCTGGTGCAGGACATCGTGACCACCGTCGCCATCACGGCCATCCAGGCGCAGGGCGCGCAGCCCGGCGCCGGACAGACCGCCTGAACTCGTCACCTCTCACCGGAAAGCCGTACATGTCTGCCACTGCCACCCGTGTCCTCGTCCTCAACTCCGGCTCCTCGTCGGTGAAGTACCAGCTGCTCGACATGACCGACGGCGCACGTCTCGCCGTCGGCCTGGTGGAGCGGATCGGGGAGGAGACCTCGCGCCTGGCGCACACCCCGCTGGCCACCGGCGGCGAGCGGCGCGAGACCGAGGGCCCGATAGCCGACCACACGGCCGCTCTCAAGGCCGTCGCGAAGGAGCTGGCCGCCGACGGGCTGGGGCTGGACTCGCCCGAGCTGGCGGCGATCGGGCACCGGGTGGTGCACGGCGGGCTGAAGTTCACCGAGCCGACCGTCATCGACGACGCGGTCCTCAAGGAGATCGAGCGGCTGATACCGGTCGCCCCGCTGCACAACCCGGCCAACATCACCGGCATCCGGACCGCCCAGGCGCTGCGCCCGGACCTGCCGCAGGTCGCGGTCTTCGACACCGCCTTCCACACCACGATGCCGGAGTACGCGGCCCGCTACGCCATCGACGTGGCCACCGCCGACGCCCACCGCATCCGCCGCTACGGCTTCCACGGCACCTCGCACGCCTATGTGTCCCGCAAGACGGCCGAGCTGCTGGGCAAGGCGCCGGAGGAGGTCAATGTGATCGTGCTGCACCTGGGCAACGGCGCCTCCGCGTCGGCCGTCCGCGGCGGCCGCTGCGTGGACACCTCCATGGGCCTGACGCCGCTGGAGGGCCTGGTCATGGGCACCCGCTCCGGC
This sequence comes from Streptomyces natalensis ATCC 27448, assembly GCF_000935125.1. Taxonomy (GTDB): domain Bacteria; phylum Actinomycetota; class Actinomycetes; order Streptomycetales; family Streptomycetaceae; genus Streptomyces; species Streptomyces natalensis. Next base: position 331,770 of record NZ_JRKI01000061.1, read on the forward strand.
GACATCGACCCGGCCGTCACCTTCCACCTCAAGCGGGTGGCGGGGATGGACGAGGACGAGGTCGACACCCTGCTCAACAAGAAGAGCGGGCTGATCGGGCTGTGCGGCGACAACGACATGCGCGAGATCCGCCGCCGGATCGACGAGGGCGACGAGCGCGCGCAGCTGGCCTTCGACATCTACATCCACCGGCTGAAGAAGTACATCGGCGCCTACAGCGCGGTGCTCGGCCGGGTCGACGCGGTGGCCTTCACCGCGGGCGTCGGCGAGAACGCCGCCCCGGTGCGCGAGGCCGCCATCGCCGGCCTGGAGGAGATGGGCATGGCGGTGGACGCCTCGCTGAACGCGCTGCGGTCCGGCGAGCCCCGGCTGATCTCGCCCGACTACGCCCGGGTCGCGGTCGCCGTCGTCCCCACCGACGAGGAACTGGAGATCGCCCAGCAGACATACGCCCTGGTCAACGCCTAGACGTTGGTGTTTCCACCTACCGGAATATTCCGCTCAGAAACAAACCGATAGGATCCAAGCCATGCGCCGTTCCAAAATCGTCTGCACCCTGGGCCCCGCCGTCGACTCCTTCGAGCAGCTGAAGACGCTGATCGAGGCCGGTATGAATGTGGCCCGTTTCAATATGAGCCACGGGACCCACTCGGAGCACGAGGAGCGGTACCACCGCCTCCGCAAGGCTCAGGAGGAGACCGGCCGCGCCATCGGCGTGCTGGCCGACCTCCAGGGCCCCAAGATCCGTCTGGAGACCTTCGCCGAGGGCCCGGTGGAGCTGGTACGCGGTGACGAGTTCGTCATCACCACCGAGGACGTGCCCGGCGACAAGACCATCTGCGGCACGACCTACAAAGGCCTGCCCGGCGATGTCTCCAAGGGCGACCCGGTCCTGATCAACGACGGCAACGTCGCCCTCCAGGTCGTCGAGGTCGACGGCCCGCGGGTGCGCACCATCGTCATCGAGGGCGGGGTCATCTCCGACCACAAGGGCATCAACCTGCCGGGCGCCGCGGTGAACGTCCCCGCGCTGTCCGAGAAGGACATCGAGGACCTCAAGTTCGCGCTGCGCATGGGCTGCGACATGGTCGCGCTGTCCTTCGTCCGCGATGCGAAGGACGTCCAGGACGTGCACCGCGTCATGGACGAGGTCGGCCGCCGCGTCCCGGTCATCGCCAAGGTGGAGAAGCCGCAGGCGGTGGCCAACATGCAGGACGTCGTGATGGCCTTCGACGCGGTCATGGTGGCGCGTGGTGACCTGGCGGTGGAGTATCCGCTGGAGAAGGTCCCGATGGTGCAGAAGCGCCTGGTGGAGATGTGCCGGCGCAATGCCAAGCCGGTGATCGTGGCGACCCAGATGATGGAGTCGATGATCACCAACTCCCGGCCGACCCGCGCCGAGGCGTCCGACGTCGCCAACGCCATCCTCGACGGCGCGGACGCGGTCATGCTCTCCGCGGAGTCGTCGGTGGGCCAGTACCCGATCGAGACCGTCAAGACGATGTCGAAGATCGTCGAGGCGGCCGAGGAGGAGCTGCTGTCCAAGGGCCTCCAGCCGCTGGTGCCGGGCAAGAAGCCGCGTACCCAGGGCGGCGCGGTGGCCCGTGCGGCCTGCGAGATGGCCGACTTCCTCAACGGCAAGGCGCTGGTGGCCTTCACCCAGTCCGGCGACACCGCCCGCCGGCTGTCCCGCTACCGGGCCGCGCAGCCGATCCTGGCCTTCACCACGGAGGTCGCCACCCGTAACCAGCTGGCGCTCAGCTGGGGCGTGGACCCCTTCGTCGTGCCGTACGTGGACAACACCGACGCGATGGTCGACCTGGTGGACGCCGAGCTGCTCAAGCTCCAGCGCTACAGCGAGGGCGACACCATGCTGATCACCGCCGGTTCGCCCCCCGGCGTTCCCGGCACCACCAACATGGTGCGGGTGCACCACCTGGGCGGCGGCCGCGCCTGAGGCTCCCCCCGGCATGCGGAAGGCCCCGTTCCTCCTCGGAGGAACGGGGCCTTCCTTGTGCGGCTCCCGGAGGGGCTCGGGGGTTTCAGTCCCTGATGGTCACGAGTCCTTGATGGACACGTTCATACCGGGGACGTGGAGATTGCCGCCGAACTGGCCCGCCTGGTCGAGCTTCACCTTGGTGAAATAGGCGTACGAGACATTGAGCGGCGGCGGGTGCTCCGGATCGAAGACGATCGGGATCAGCCCGAACAGATTGCCCTGGAGCCGCTCGGTGTACATCGTCACCTTGCCGCCGCGGATCGTGGAGGTGGACCCGGGCGTCGACTGGACGTGGTACTTCTTGCCGGTCGCCTTGTCGTCCACGATCTGGTGCAGGTCGCCGATGTCGATGCTGTCGGCGGTGAACTTCAGCACCTGCTTGGTGTGGCCGTTCTGCGTGGTGACGTTGACGACACCCTCGTAGTTCAGACCGCGCAGGGTGAGCCCGCTGGACTCCAGGTGCCAGGGCTCGTCGGGCAGGGTGACGGGCGTCTGCTCGTCCTTGCCCTTCTGCTTGTTCTCGACGACGCAGGGGTAGGACTGCTTGCCGCTGGCGTCCTTGCCGTCGAGCCCGCCGCCGGGCAGGGCGTTGTCCGCCGTGCCGACGGCACCGTGGACGGTGTCGTTGGCCGCCTTCGACGGGTCCTGGACGGCTCTGGTGGCGCCGTCCTTGAGGCCGTTGACCGTCTCCGAGAGCTGGTTGGTCCCGGATCCGGAGTCCTTGGACGAGGACGAGGTGTCCGCGGACGAGGTGTCCTTGGACGCGGACGGCGAAGGGCTCGGCGAGGCCGTCTTGGCCGCCGACGGGCTCGGCGACGACGACGGCTGACTGCTGGAGGAGTCGTCGGACGACTTCCCGCCGAAGAGACCGCCGAGCGCATCGCCGATGCCGCCGAGCAGACCGCCGTCGTCCTTCGTGTCCGAGGAGGCCGACGGCGACGGGGTCGCGGAGCCGGAGGGCTCATCGGTCTTCTGGGACGCGGACGGCGCGGGTGCGGGCGTGCTGCCCGCGTCCTTGCCGGCCGAGGGCGACGGCGAGGGCTTGGCGGACGGCTTCGCGGACGGCTGGGTGGCGTCCTTCTTCGGCTGGTCCTTCGTGTCCTGCTTGGCCTTGGTGTCCCCGCCCGCCTTGTCCGGGGCGGTGACGCACGGGCCGTCCTTGAACGGGCTCTTGGGCGCAGTCTTGGCAATCGCCATCTGGGGCGTGAGCCCCATGCCCATGAGCACGGCGGACGGCATGGCGGCGATGGCGATTGCCTTGCCCGCGGGCATGTGGAGCCGAGTCAGCAGCGGCTTCCTCGGCGCAGCGTGCCGCGGCCCGGTTCTCTGCCCGGCGGCTGCGTTCTCGTGCAGCTCATCACCCGGCACGGTGCCTCCCGTTCAATCCGTCGTTCGGGCTCGTTCCTGACAGGTCGCCCAGTCCGAAGCCCAACCCGGACCCGCCACCGGTAGCCGGCGCGGGATTGGTGGCGACCACCGGCCCGGCGATCACCTTGCGGTCCTGCTCGCCGTCATCACCCTCCGCAAGCGGCTTGCCCGGCGCCCAGGCGACCGCCAGCGCACCGCCGATCAGCCCCAGGAGCAGACCGACCACGAAGCCGCCGAAGTTCGAGACGACGAAGGAGACGAGGGAGAGCAGGATCGCCGCCACACCCGCGAACACCCGCGAAACGGGCTGGAACCACATGGTCAGACCGAGCACGACGAGCAGTACGCCGATGATCAGCGAGCCGGCGCCGGCGGTGGTGGCCATGCTGAGGGTCATCCCGCCGAGCGAGAGGTGCGCGTAGGGGAAGTACATGATCGGGACGCCGGCGAGCAGCGTCAGCATGCCGCCCCAGAACGGGCGGCGGCCGCGCCACTCCCCGAACGAACGGCGCTTCTGGCCGATGGACTCGATCAGCCGGGGTCGCGTGTCGGCGCTCATGATGTACAGCTCCTCGGGACTGGCAAATCGGTGGTACTGAGCTGGAGTGCCGCTCTGCGCACGGGGCATACGGGCACGGGGCACGGCGAAATACCGCCGCACAGCTCGCCCCGCGCCCGCACGCTCAGTGCGTCAGTAGCACTCGTTCTTGCCCTGGCTGACGCTCATCTTGAGGCCGCTGAGCTTGAACGTGCCGGCCGTGGTGGCCCAGGCGCGCTGCTTGACGTGGGTCAGCGTGGCCGAGTCGGCTTCCTGGGCGAACGAGCCGGGGTCGGCCTTGTCGCCCTTGTGCATGCCCGGGCCCTTGGACGTCGAGCCCGCAGCAACACCGATGTTGATGTTGTTGAAGGTCGCGTCCGCGCTGAGCTGATCCAGGTCGATGTAGAGGTTCTTGGCCTCCACCGGCGTGCTGCCGCCACCGGCCTGGAGCTTCATCGAGACATCGCCGAAGACCGGAACCGGCACCACGACGGACTGGCACAGGTTGTGGATCTTGGCGTTCGAGAACCCCGAGACCGCAACCGGGACGTTCTTGCCGCCCTTCTGCGTGTCAACGGCTCCGTACTGAACGAACCCGGTGCCGTCCAGGCGGTCGGTAGCGACCTTGAACTGCTGGCCGGAAACGCTGAACGACGCCGCGAGCGCACCCTGCGAGAGGGCGACACCTATCGCGGCCGTCGCGGCAACGCTCGGCACCATGACGACGGCGAACCGCTTCCATCTGGTCCCGCCACGAGCCAGGGACTCCATGACTTTCCTCCTTCTCGGACGTACATCTCCGGTACCCGCCCTCTCAGTTGAGAGCAGCCGCACCTGGGATGGGAGAAGTGCTACGTCCTCGGGAAGGAGAGCGCCTGTCCTCGGAGGCGCTTCGCGTTCCGATTACCGGCGATCACCCCCGAGCGACAACCACTGGCCACGCTCACGCGCAACCGCACTGGACAGGCCCTGCCGGGTGGGGCAGAGACCCCCCTGTCCACGGCCGGCGCTCACCGTCGCCGACCACTCGGTGGGGACCCAAGTACCCCGCGGCGCCAACCGGATGCCGGGCTGCGGGAAGGGACCGAGCGTGGCCGATCGTCGTGCATTCGGAGCCGCCGCACAAGGGGCTCGTTACTTGCGGGTAACGGACCGATAAACTAGCCGCGACCCGCTGATACCGAACGGCCACACACCGTCGTACTGACCGTGACGGGACATCGGGCATTTGCGGGCACATCACCGCGAAGCCGGTGGCCTGGCTTACTCCAAGTAACAGCGCCTACGATTACCAAGATTTGGTAAAGCGTAGGCGCCATTCCGTTTGCCGAGACACCTCGTGGGAGGTGTGTGGAGGTCGTACGGGGCGGAATAACCCGTAGCCCTCGAAGAGGTGTCAGAACAGTACGCGGGCCAGTGCCGTACGCGCCGCGGTGACCCTCGGGTCCTCCGCGCCGATCACCTCGAAAAGCTCCAGCAGCCGCACCCGCGCGGCCTCCCGGTCCTCGCCCGCGGTCCGCCGGACCGTGTCGACCAGCCGCCCGAAGGCGTCCTCGACATGCCCGCCGACCAGGTCGAGATCGGCGGCGCGGATCTGCGCCGCCACATCGGCCGGGGCGTCGGCGGCTTCCTTGCGCACCGCCTGCGGGTCCAGGTCCTGCACCCGGCGCAGCAGCTCGGCCTGTGCCAGACCCAGCTTCGCCTCCGGGTTGGCCGGGTCGTCGGACAGGACGTTCTTGTACGCCTGGATCGCGCCGCCCAGATCACCGGCGTCCAGCGCCGTACCCGCCGCCTCCAGCAGCGCGTCGTAGGGGCCGGCCGGCTTGGGCTGCTCGGCCGGCTGCTCGTCCGCGGCCGAGGCGTCCACCGGGGCGCCCACGATGCCGAACTGCTGCTCGGCGGCCTGGACCAGCTGGTCGAGCACCTGGCGGATCTGCGCCTCCGGGGCCGCGCCCTGGAACAGCGGGATGGGCTGGCCGGCGACCACCGCGAAGACGGCCGGGATGCCCTGCACCCCGAACTGCTGGAAGAGCATCTGGTTGGCGTCGACGTCGATCTTGGCCAGCACGAACTTGCCGGCGTACTCGGTGGCGAGGCGCTCCAGCAGCGGACCCAGCTGCTTGCACGGCTCGCACCACTCGGCCCAGAAGTCGATGACGACCGGAACCTCGGTGGAGCGCTGGAGGACGTCCTGCTGGAACCCCGCCTCGTCGACGTCGAACACCAGCTGGGCCCCGCCCGCGGGCGCGCCCGTGCGGGCCGCCTCGGCGCGTGCCTGTTCGGCCTTCTGCTTCGCTTCCCCGGCCGACTTCACCGCTGCGAGGTCGACGACTCCACTCATGGACATGTTGCGTGGCTGCATGGGTCCATCCTCCCCCCTGGGCGCCTTGTTCCGAAAAGCGATCCGGAAAGCGGTCCGGAATGCCTGCACCCTGCGTACGCCCCGCCGGCTTGCCGACGTACGCCCGGGCCGTACCCGGAGCCGGTCCCGAGGAGAACCGGCGTACGGTCCCGAGGAGGACCGCTACTGCTGCGTGGCCATGGGTCCCCACCCACGGCCGGTGGTTGTCGCTGCGCGAGCCCGTATCGTGCGAGCTCTTACGCTACGACCCGTAGCGTAACTGGCCACGACCCCCGTCCGGCACCGATATCCGGCCCCGCCGGACGTGATCTGGCTCACGAGGCGCGCCGCCCGGCCCCCTACCGGCCGGTATGGTCGCCCGCATGCCCGACTCCACCAGCCCCCGGAAAGGCCGCCCCGGCCGCCCGCGCAGCGCCGAGGCCGACCGCGCCATCCTGGACGCGACCCGCGCCGCGCTCGTCGACGTGGGCTGGGGAAAACTGACCATGGGCGAGGTGGCGGCCCGCGCCGGCGTCGCCAAAACCACCCTCTACCGCCGCTGGGCCAACAAGAACGAACTCGTCGTGGACGCCGTGGCAGTCCTCTTCGACGAGCTCGAACTGCCCGACCGGGGCTGTCTGAAAGCCGATATCGAGGGCGTGGTGCTCCAGTTCGGCGCGCTGCTCGCCCGGCCCGAGACCAAAACGGCGCTGATGGCCGTGGTCGCCGAGTCCACCACCGACGACGCGCTGCGCGAACGGATCCGCTCGGCGATCGTCGACCGCCAGAAGCGGCTGGTCGTCCTGGGCCGCGAACGCGCCCAGCAGCGCGGGGAACTGCCGCCCGACAGCCCCGGTACCGAGGGCGCGCTGGCCGCCGGCCAGGCCATCGGCCTGATCTTCGACGTGATCGCCGGCGCGATCATCCACCGCACCCTGGTCTCCTCCGAGCCGGTGGACCCGGCCTGGGCGCAGAACTTCGCGACGCTGCTGCTGACGGGGCTGGTGGGGCTGGGCTGAGGGGCGTCCGGGCCCGGTGGCCGAGGCGGGGCTGCCCGGCCCGGTGGCCGAGGCGGGGCGGCCCCGCGGATCAGACCTGGTACCGGTCGGCCGAAAACAGCCGGAGATTCTCGGCCACCCACTCCGACGTCCGCTTCAGCCCCTCCTCCAGCGACACCTCCGGCTCCCACCCGGCCCACCGGCGCGCCCGGGAGTTGTCCGAAAGCAGCCGCTCCACCTCGCTGCCCGAGGGCCGCAGCCGCGCCGGATCGACGACCACCTCCGCCTCCCGTCCGGAAGCCGCGATCAGCGCCTCGGCCAGCGCCCCGATCGCGATCTCCCGCCCGGTGCCGAGATTGACCACCTCGCCCAGCGCCCGGTCGCACTCCGCCATCGCCAAGAAGCCCGCGGCCGTGTCCGTGACATAGGTGAAGTCCCGGGTCGGGGTGAGCGAGCCGAGCCTGATCTGCCGGGCTCCGGAGTGCAGTTGGGCCAGGATCGTGGGGATCACGGCGCGCGCCGACTGCCGCGGGCCGTAGGTGTTGAACGGCCGCACGACCGTCACCGGCAGCTCGAAGGCGTGCCAGTGCGACAGCGCCATCATGTCGGCGCCGATCTTCGAGGCGGAGTACGGCGACTGGGGCTGCAACGGATGGTCCTCGCCGATCGGCGCGGTCCGCGCGGTCCCGTAGACCTCGCTGGTGGAGGTGTGCACCAGGCGGCGGACGGCGTGCCGGCGGCAGGCCTCGGCGACGTTCTCCGTACCGACGACATTCGTCTGGACGTAGGCGCCGGGCGAGTCGTAGCTGTACGGAATCCCGATCAGCGCCGCCAGATGAAAGACGGTGTCACAGCCGGCAACGGCGTCGCTCACCCGGCCCGCGTCGCGGACGTCGCCCGCGAGCATCTCGACCTCGTGCATCCGGTGGGCGAGATATCCCTTCTCGGCATACGGCTTGTAGTGGACCAGGGCGCGGACCTGCGCGCCGCGCTCGACGAGCAGATCGACCAGGGTGGAGCCGATGAACCCCTCGGCCCCGGTGACCAGAACCTTGCGGCCGGACCAGTTCGTTGTCGCAGTCATGCTGCCTCCTTGAGGGCTGTGGTGTACGGGTGTGCGGCGAGCCGCAGGGTGCGCTCGGCGAGCAGTTCGGCGGCGCGGGCGTGCGGGCCGGGGTCGGCGGCCGCGCCCATGGCCGTCAGGCGGGCCGGGTCGGCGAGCAGCGGCTCGACGAGCGCGGCGAGCCGGTCGGCGGTGGTCTCGGCGTCGGCGAGGAGCAGCCCGGCGCCGGCATCCGTCAGCACCCGGGCGTTATGGGTCTGGTGGTCGCCGGGGGCGTGCGGATACGGGACCAGCACGGCGGGCACACCGACGGTGGCCAGCTCCGCGACGGTCGCCGAACCGGCCCGGCACACGACCAGATCGGCGGCCGCGTAGGCCAGGTCCATCCGGTCGAGATACGGCACGGCACGGGCGTTCGCCGCCAGCCGCCGCTCGGTCTCCTCCAGGGCCGCCGGCCCGGTCTTGACCAGCAGATGGACGTCGGCGCGGGCGGCCCAGCGGTGGGAGAGCCCGATCGCGGCCTCGGTGAGCCGGGCGGCGCCCAGGCTGCCGCCGTTGACCAGGACGAGCCGGGCGCCGTCGGGCACCCGCAGCGCGCGGCGGGCCGCGTCGCGCAGCGCGCTGCGGTCGAGCCCGGCCAGGGCCGCGGCGACCGGCATCCCGGTGGTGACCGCGCCGGGCAGATGGCCGGTGTCGAAGGCGACCGCGATATGCGGGGTGAGCCGGGAGGCGAACTTGTTGGCCCGGCCGGGCACCGCATTGGATTCATGGATCAGGCTCGGCAGCCCGGCCAGCCGCGCCCCGACGATCACCGGCGCGCTCGGGTAGCCGCCCATGCCGACGGCCACCTGGGCGCGCTGGTCCTTGAGGATGGCCCGGCACTGGGCGCCCGCACGCAGCAGCGCGGCCGGCAGCAGATAGCGCCGGGCGCCGAGCGCCGGATCGAAGGGGATCATGTCGACGGTGTGCAGCCGGTAACCGGCCTGCGGTATCAGCCGGGTCTCCAGGCCCCGTTCGGTCCCGACGAACGAGATCACCGCATCGGGCACCGCGCGACGCAGCGCGTCGGCGAGGGCGAGCCCCGGGTAGATGTGGCCGCCGGTGCCGCCCGCACCGATCACGACGGAGAGTGGTGTGCGCATGGCCGCCACGCTCGCGAAGTGCCCTAAGAAGCTTCTAAGAGAGGTGTTTGGCAGCCTGTGTCCATGCCGTCCACACCCCGGTCCCCCGCGCCCCGTCCCCCGGCGCCCCCGTCCCCCGCGCCCCGGATCCTCGTCGTCGATGACGAGCCGGAGGTGCGCGCCGCCGTCGAGGACGGACTCGCCGTCGAAGGCTACGAGGTACGCGGCGCCGCCGACGGCCTGGCGGCGCTGTCCGAGGTCGCCGCCTGGCAGCCGGACGCCCTCGTCCTGGACGTCATGATGCCGGTCCTGGACGGTCTGGCCGTCTGCCGCCGGCTGCGCGCGCTGGACGACCGTACGCCCATCCTCGTCCTGACCGCGCTGGATTCGGTCAGCGAACGCGTCGACGGCCTGGATGCCGGGGCCGACGACTATCTGGTCAAGCCCTTCGCGCTGGACGAACTCCTCGCCCGGCTACGGGCCCTGCTGCGCCGGGCCGCCGCCCCCGTCGCCGACGACGCCACCCTGGCCTTCGGCGATCTGGTGGTCGACCCGCGCACCCGCAGCGGCCACCGGGCGGGCCGCCCCCTGGAGTTCAGCCGCACCGAGTGGGCGCTGCTGGAACTGCTGCTGCTCCACCCGGGCCAGATCATGCCGCGCGAGGTGATCCTGGAACGCGTCTGGGGGCACGACTTCGGGCCCGACTCCAACTCGCTGGCCGTCTACATCGGTTATCTGCGCCGCAAACTCGAAGCGGGCGGCGAGCCCCGCATCGTCCACACCGTCCACGGCATCGGCTACCGCCTGGACCGGGCGGAGGAGGCATGACGGGCCGGCGCGGGCTCGGCGGACGCTGGGTGCGCCGTCGGCCGTTGCGTACCCGGCTGGCGCTGGCCGCCTCCGCGGCCGTGGCGCTGGTCGCGCTCGGTGCCTGCGCCGCGGCCTTCGTCATCATCCGCTACGAGATGACCCGCCAGCTCGACCGCAGTCTGGTCCAGACGGCCGCCCAGGAGGCCCGGCACACCCGCGGCTGGGGCCCGACCCCGGCCGACGCCTCCTGCCAGTACCAGGCCACCTCCTGCGTCCAGATCGTCCCCGCCGACGCCACCAAGGACCCCCGCGACGGCTACCGTGTCCTGCCGGTCACCCCCGCCACCCGCGGGGTCGCCGCCGGCCGGCGCACCGCGTACTACAGCAAACTCACGGTCGCCGGACAGCCCGTCCGGATGTACACCAGCCGCGTCCCCGGCGAACGCGAGGCGCTCCAGGTGGCGCTGCGCTCGGACACCGTCGAGCGCAGCGTGACACAGGCGGCCTGGGCGCTGTCCGCGGTCGGCGCCGCCGGTGTCCTGCTGGCCGCCGCGCTCGGCTACGGCGTGTCCCGTACCGGCCTGGCCCCGGTCGCCCGCCTGACCGCCACCGCCGAACGCATCGCCGCCACCCGCGACCCACGCCACCGCATCGAGCTCCCGGCCGGACCCCCGGCCCGCGAGGACGAGGTCACCCGCCTCGCCGCCACCTTCAACACCATGCTCACCGCCCTGGAGCAGTCCGTCACCGCCCAGCGCCGCCTGGTCGCCGACGCCTCCCACGAGCTGCGCACCCCACTGACCGCCCTGCGCACGAACGCCGAACTCCTGGCCCGCGCCGACCGGCTGACCGACGCCCAGCGCGACCGCGCCGCCGGGGCACTGGGCCGTCAGCTGCGCGAGGTCACCACCCTGGTCAACGACCTGATCGAACTCGCCCGCGACGAGGAACCGCAGCCCCTGGTGGAACAGGTACGCCCGGCCGCCCTCCTGGAACACGCCCTCGCCGCGGCCCGCGAACACTGGCCGCAGATCGCCTTCTCCGCCCGCATCGACCCGGCCGCGGCCGCCGTGGCCGTCCCCGGCGTCCCGCCCCGCCTCGCCCGGCTGCTGTCCAACCTGCTCGACAACGCCGCGAAGTTCTCCCCGCCGGGCGCCTCTGTCGACACCGAACTCGCCCTCACCTCAGGCGCGTTGGACCTGACCGTACGCGACCACGGCCCCGGCATCGCGGCCGAGGACCTCCCCCATGTCTTCGACCGCTTCTACCGCGCCGAGGCGGCCCGCGCCCTGCCCGGCTCCGGCCTGGGCCTGGCCATGGCCCGCCAGATCGCCCGTGCCCACGGCGCCGAACTCACCGCGGAACGGGCGCCCGGGGGCGGGGCGCTGTTCCGGCTGCGGGTGCCGGTGGCGCAGCCGTAGCGCGCAACGGGGCCCTTCAGAATCCGGCCTGACCCCGGTCAGAACCCGGTCAGAACCCGGCCGGTTCCGTGTACACGCCCCACTCGTCCCGCAGCACCCCGCAGATCTCGCCCAGGGTGGCCTCCGCGCGGACCGCGTCCAGCATCGGCTCGATCATGTTGCCGCCGTTGCGGGCGGCGGCCAGCATGCCGTCCAGGGCGGAGCGCACCCGGGCGTCGTCGCGGGCCGACTTGCGGTCCGCCAGGACGCGTACCTGCTCGCGCTCGACCTCATGGCTGACCCGCAGGATCTCCAGGTCGCCGGTGACCGAACCATGGTGGCAGTTGACGCCCACGACCCGCTTGTCGCCCTTTTCCAGCGCCTGCTGATACCGGAAGGCGGATTCGGCGATCTCGCCGGTGAACCAGCCGTCCTCGATGCCGCGCAGGATCCCGGAGGTGATCGGACCGATCGGATGCCGGCCGTCCGGCACCGCCCGGGCGCCGCGTTCCCTGATCCGGTCGAAGATCTTCTCGGCGTCGGCCTCGATCCGGTCCGTCAGCTGCTCGATGAACCACGAACCGCCCAGCGGATCGGCCACATTGGCGACCCCGGTCTCCTCCATCAGCACCTGCTGCGTACGCAGCGCGATCTCCGCGGCCTGCTCGGAGGGCAGCGCGAGGGTCTCGTCCAGCGCGTTGGTGTGCAGCGAGTTGGTCCCGCCGAGCACGGCCGCGAGGGCCTCGACGGCCGTACGGACGACGTTGTTGTACGGCTGCTGCGCGGTCAGCGAGACACCCGCGGTCTGTGTGTGGAACCGCAGCCACTGCGCCTTGTCCGTCGTGGCGCCGTACACCTCCTTCATCCAGCGGGCCCAGATCCGGCGCGCGGCGCGGAACTTGGCGATCTCCTCGAAGAAATCGAGATGCGCATCGAAGAAGAAGCTCAGCCCCGGCGCGAAGACATCGACATCGAGCCCGCGCGACAGCCCCAGCTCCACATAGCCGAACCCGTCCGCGAGGGTGTACGCCAGCTCCTGCGCGGCCGTCGCCCCCGCCTCACGGATGTGATAGCCGGAGACCGAAAGCGGCTTGTACGCGGGGATGTCGCGCGCGCAGTGCTCCATCAGGTCGCCGATCAGACGCAGATGGGGCTCGGGCTGGAAGAGCCACTCCTTCTGCGCGATGTACTCCTTGAAGATGTCCGTCTGGAGGGTGCCGTTGAGGACCGCCGGGTCCACGCCCTGCCGCTCCGCCGCCACCAGGTACATGCAGAAGACCGGGACGGCCGGCCCGGAGATCGTCATGGACGTGGTGACCTCGCCCAGCGGGATGTCCTTGAAGAGGACCTCCATATCGGCGGCGGAGTCGATGGCGACCCCGCAGTGGCCGACCTCGCCGAGCGAGCGCGGGTCGTCGGAGTCCCGCCCCATCAGCGTCGGCATGTCGAAGGCGACGGACAGGCCGCCGCCGCCCGCCTTGAGGATCATCTTGTAGCGCTCGTTGGTCTGCTCGGCGTTGCCGAAGCCCGCGAACTGGCGGATCGTCCACGTACGGCCGCGGTAGCCGGTCGGGTACAGCCCGCGGGTGAAGGGGTACTCACCGGGCCAGCCGATCCGCTCGAAGCCTTCGACGCTGTCGCCGGGCCGGGGGCCGTAGACCGGCTCGACCGGATCGCCGGAGAGCGTGCTGAAGTCCGCATCGCGCTTCCGTGCGGAGTCGTACCGAGCCTGCCAGCGGCGGCGGCCCTCATCGATCGCGTGAGCGTCCATACCTTCGAATTTACTAGGACGTCCTAGTAATTGTCGATGGGAGCGGGCGACGAGTCTGCGAGGGTGATCGGACGACTACGCAACGCAAACGCGCCCGTCCCCCACAGGGGCGGGCGCGTCGGACGAGAGCGGAAGCGGAAGGCGGCCGGCCTCAGGCCTTGACCGGCTGCGGCGCGGCCTCGGCGAGCTGCGGCTCGACCTCGCGGACGACCTGGCGCTCGACGAAGAAGGCGGCCGTCGGGATCGTCCCGGCGACCAGCACCCACAGCAGCTTGCCGAACGGCCACTTGGCCTTGGAGCCCAGGTCGAAGGCGAACACCAGGTAGATGATGTAGAGCACGCCGTGGATCTGGGAGACGACGAGGGTCAGGTCCTTGCCCATCCCGAAGCCGTACTTGAAAACCATGCAGGTGCAGAGCACGAGGAGCATCACGGCGGTGATGTAGGCCATCGCCCGGTATCGGGTCAGGACACTTCGCTTCATGCCCCGAGCGTAACCGCCCGTTCCGGGGCGATCTTCGCCACCCCCCGCCCCGGGCACGGCCCCGCTACTCCTCGCCCTGGCCCTCCGTGAAGTCCGCCGCCGCCACCCGCAGCGGCCGCAGCATCGCGAAGATCTCGGCGCACTCCTCGGCGTCGTACGCACCGAGCCCGAAGTCCATGGCCATCAGGTCATGGGTGGCCGCATCGCACACCTTGCGGCCCTTTTCGGTGATGGAGGCGAGGGTGCCGCGGCCGTCGTTGGGGTTGGGGCGCTTGGCCACCAGACCGGACTTCACCAGGCGGTCGACGGTGTTGGTCACCGAGGTCGGGTGCACCATCAGCCGCTCGCCGATCTTGGACATCGGCAGCTCACCGGCCTTGGAGAAGGTCAGCAGCACCAGCGCCTCATACCGCGCGAAGGTCAGGCCGTACGGCTTGACCACGGCGTCCACCTCGGACAGCAGAATCTGTTGGGCCCGCATGATCGAGGTGATCGCGGCCATCGAGGGCACGGCACCCCATCGCTGCCGCCACAACTCGTCGGCACGCGCGATGGGGTCAAAGGCAAGGCTGAGCGGCTTCGACACGTCTGCGACCCTACCGGTCGGTCATATCGTGGGCAGCCCTGTCTCATTTTTCGGTCCCCCCGAATCACGGGTCCGCTGCGCTTGGCTTGGGCCCCACGTTTTCGGCTTCCCCGCCGTGGGGGTTTGTCGCCGTTGCGCCTGCGGCCCGTTCGCTGCGCTTTACCTGAGCCGACGGTTCGGCTTTCCCGTCGTTGCGCCTGCGGCGGGCGTTGCCGCTGGCGCGGGGCTGTCCGGCAGCGGCACCGGACCTACACGGCTCCGCCGCTACGGACCGGCACCTCCCCGTTGGGGGTGGAAACAGACGGTGGGGGCGGACCACCGGCCTTTTACCCCCCACCGTCGGGAGGGGCCGCGCCGCAGGACGAAGTCCGGAGGCGTGGCACCGCACCCGTACAACCCACGCCCGCCGCAGGCGCAACGGCGAACACCCCCCACGGCGGGAAAGCCGACAACGTGGGGAGAAACCTAGAGCGAAGCGACGACGCCTTCCTTGCGCGCCCGGGCCGCGATCACGCCCGCCTCCTCCTCGCGCCGCAGCACCCGGTCCCCGTAGAGCCCGCCGAACGGCACGATCGCGAGGACGAAGAAGAAGGCGACGCGCTTGAAGGGCCACTTGGTGCGGTTCCACAGGTCGAGCAGCAGCACCACGTACGTGATGAACAGCACGCCGTGGACCAGGCCGAGCGGCATCACCAGGGCGTCGTAGCCGAAGGCCAGACGGAATCCGGTACCGAAGATCAGCAGCGCCGGGAAGGAGATGGCCTCCGGGATGGATGCCAGGCGCAGTCGGTGCAGGGCGGCGGCGGTCTTGATGTCCACGGGAACCTCGTCAGTACGGCGGGCGGAGGCGGCAAACGGCTTGTGCAAGAGTTCACAAGCGCCGGTCCATTGTGACAGCCGTCCGGACGATCACCGCGGGCGGGTCCGGCAAGCCCGGCTCCGACGCCACCCGGCCCTCCGGACCCGGACAGATCGCCCTCGCACGGCCAAAAGGGCCTGCCGCATGCCGTGCGGGCCGACTACGGTCTGATCCGTGGCTCAGTTTCGGCTCCAGGGGAGCAAGGTGCTCGCCGTCGATATGACGGGCGACGCCGTCAAGGCGAAAAACGGCGCGATGGTCGCGTACGACGGCCAGATGTCGTTCAAGAAGATGACCGGGGGCGGCGACGGTCTGCGCGGCATGGTCACCCGTCGGCTGACGGGCGAGCAGATGACCGTGATGGAGGTGAAGGGGCACGGCACCTGCTACTTCGCGGACCGTGCGAGCGAGATCAACCTGGTGCAGCTGACCGGCGAGAAGCTCTATGTCGAGGCGAGCAACCTGCTGTGCACGGATGCCGCGCTGCGCACCGGCACCACCTTCACCGGGCTGCGCGGCGCCTCCCAGGGCAACGGCCTGTTCACCACCACGGTCGAGGGCCACGGCCAGGCGGCGCTCACCTCGGACGGGCCGGCGGTGGTGCTGCGGGTGACCAAGCAGTATCCGCTCCAGGTGGACCCCGGGGCGTACATCGCGCACACCGGGAACCTCAAGCAGCACTTCCAGTCCGGGGTGAACTTCCGGACGTTCATGGGGGAGGGCTCGGGCGAGGCGTTCCAGATCCGGTTCGAGGGGGAGGGCCTGGTGTACGTCCAGCCCAGCGAGCGCAACACCGTGGGGGGTGACGTCTGATGCCGTTCACGGCGCTCAACTCCCGCATGGTGGAGGCGCACATCACCCCGGGGCAGCGGATGTTCAGCCAGCGCGGGGCGATGCTCGCCTACCGGGGCGAGGTGTCCTTCACGCCGAACATCCAGGGCGGGCAGGGCGGTATCGGCTCGATGATCGGGCGGCGGATCGCGGGCGAGGCGACGCCGCTGATGACGGTGGAGGGCAGTGGCACGGTGATGTTCGGCCACGGCGGCCATCACGTCCATGTCGTCGATCTGACGGGCGAGACGCTGTTCGTCGAGGCCGACCGGCTGCTGGCCTTCGACGGTTCGCTGGAGCAGGGCACGATGTTCATGGGCTCGCAGGGCGGGGTGATGGGCATGGTGCGCGGTCAGGTCACCGGGCAGGGCCTGTTCACCACCACGCTCAGGGGCCACGGCTCGGCGGCGGTGATGGCACACGGAGGGGTGATCGAGCTGCCGGTCACCCCGCAGCGCCCGGTGCACGTCGACCCGCAGGCGTACGTGGCGCACCGCGGCGAGATCCGCAACAAACTGTCCGCGGCGCTCGGCTGGCGCGAATTCGTCGGCCGCGGCTCGGGGGAGGCCTTCCAGCTGGAGCTGTCGGGCCAGGGCACCGTCTACGTCCAGGCGTCGGAGGAAAAGCTGTGACCGGTCCCGTCATTCATGACGTCCAGACGCTGCCGGCCGACGACAACGTCAATCCGTACGCCTTCAGCGTGGCGCTGGACGGGCAGTGGTTCCTCCAGAAGGGGAAGATGATCGCCTATTACGGGCAGATCGACTTCCAGGGCATCGGGCACGGTCGGCTCGACCGGCTGATCGCGGGCAGTTTTCATTCGCCGCTGCATGCCACGGACTGGGTCGTCGCCGAGGGCCGCGGCAAGATGCTGCTCGCCGACCGCGCCTTCGACGTCAATTCCTTTGACCTGGAGGACGGCAACCTCACCATTCGTTCCGGCAATCTGCTCGCCTTTCAGCCATCTCTGTCGCTGAAGCAGTCGATCATTCCCGGCTTTCTCACCCTGATCGGTACGGGGAAGTTCGTGGCCGCCTCCAACGGTCCGGTGGTGTTCGTCGAGCCGCCCATCCGGGTGGACCCGCAGGCGCTGGTCGGCTGGGCCGACTGCCCCTCGCCGTGCCATCACTACGACCATCAGTACCTGCGGGGATTCCTCGGCGGGCTGCGGGCGCACACCGGGATCGGCGGGGTCTCCGGCGAGGAGCACCAGTTCGAGTTCGTGGGGGCCGGTACGGTCCTGCTCCAGTCGACGGAGGCGCTGATGCCGGAGCTGGAGACGGGCGCGGTGCCGGACGAGGCGGGCGTTCCGGGCGGTGGTGGGCAGGCGGCGCAAAGTGGCTCACAATTGCCCCAGTTGCCCGGTGGCCTCGGGGGGCTCCAGCGCCGCTTCGGGCTGTGAGCGGTAGTCTGCGGACGGTGACCTCGAACGCCTGACCCATCGCCCGAGGTCACGCCGGCGTCTCACCGGCCGGCGCGGGGGCCGGCGGGCATCCGCCGCGGCTCACCGCACACCCGGCCCACCCCTGCCAACTTAATTCAGTATTCAACTTTTACGGATAGAATTCCCCCATGACGACCGAGACGACCGACGACACCCCCTGGCTGACCAACCAGGAGCAGCGTGCCTGGCGTACACATCTGGACGTCAGCCGGCTGCTGATGCACCAGCTGGAACGCGATCTCCAGCCGTTCGGCCTGACGAACAACGACTACGAGATCCTCGTCAACCTCTCCGAGGCCGCCGACCACCGGCTGCGGATGAGCGACCTGGCGACCGCCACCCTCCAGTCCAAGAGCCGGCTCTCGCACCAGATCACCCGGATGGAGAACGCCGGTCTGGTGCGCCGCGAGAGCTGCGAGTCGGACCGCCGGGGCCTGTACGCGGTGCTGACCGACGAGGGCTGGGACACCATGCGCCGGGTCGCCCCGCACCACGTCGCCTCGGTGCGCCGGCACTTCATCGACCTGTTCTCCGCCGAGGACCTCGAAGTGCTGCGAGCCTCGCTGGCCCCGGTGGCCGAGCATCTGCGCGCGCACCGCGGGGGCGTGTGAGGCGCAGCCGTCGGGGGCGGGCCGGGGCAGGCGCCGCCATACGGCCCAACTGACGGCGAGAATCGGCCACTTCCCCGGCCGCGGGCGCCGCACCGACCCCGGAGCCGGATGCGGCCGGCGCCGCCGCAGGCCGGCGCCGCCCCGCCCGGCCGAACCGGCCCGAAACGGGCTCAGCCCCCGTTCGTCAACCCCTCCACCAGTTCGTCCGCCGCCCGATAGGGGTCGGTCTCGCCGACCACGATGCGTTCGGCCAGCGCGTCCAGCCGGCGGTCTCCGCTCAGGTCGCCGATCCGCTCGCGCAGCGCCGTGACGGCGATCGTCTCGACCTCCCGCGCGGCGCGGGCCCGGCGCCGGGCGGACAGCACGCCGTGCTCCTCCATCCACGCGCGGTGCTTCTCCAGGGCCTCGACCACCTCGTCGACGCCCTCGGACCGCGCCGCGACCGTCTTGACGATCGGCGGGCGCCAGTCGCCCGGCGCCCGCGATTCGCCCAGGCCGAGCATGTGGTTGAGCTCGCGGGCGGTGGCGTCCGCTCCGTCCCGGTCGGCCTTGTTGACGACGTAGACGTCGCCGATCTCCAGAATGCCCGCCTTCGCGGCCTGGATCCCGTCGCCCATACCGGGCGCGAGCAGCACCACGCTCGTATCGGCCTGCGAGGCGATCTCCACCTCGGACTGCCCGACGCCGACCGTCTCGACGAGGACGATGTCGCAGCCGGCCGCGTCCAGGACACGGATCGCCTGCGGCGCCGCCCAGGCCAGGCCGCCCAGATGGCCGCGGGTGGCCATGGAGCGGATGTAGACGCCGGGGTCGGAGGCGTGGTCCGACATCCGGACGCGGTCGCCGAGCAGCGCCCCGCCGGAGAACGGCGAGGACGGGTCGACGGCGAGCACCCCGACCCGTTTGCCCGCCTTGCGGTAGGCCGTCACCAGCGCGGAGGTGGTGGTGGACTTCCCGACCCCGGGTGAGCCGGTCAGCCCGACCACATAGGCGTTGCCGGTGAGCGGCGCGAGCGTCGCCATCACCTCGCGCAGCTCCGGGGCCGCCCCCTCCACGAGGGAGATCAGCCGGGCCACCGCCCTCGGCCGGCCCTCGCGGGCCTGCTCCACCAGCTGCGGGACGTCCACCATCGCTGCCCGTCTCCTTCGGCTCGCTCGCGTACGTGTTGCCCGGTTACTTGCCCGAGTTGTTTCCCGGTACGCGGATGATCAGCGCATCGCCCTGACCGCCGCCACCGCACAGCGCGGCGGCGCCCACGCCCCCGCCCCGGCGGCGCAGCTCCAGCGCGAGGTGGAGCACGATACGGGCGCCGGACATGCCGATCGGGTGGCCGAGGGCGATCGCCCCGCCGTTGACATTCACCTTTTCCGGGGATACTCCCAGGTCCTTCATTGACTGCACGGCGACCGCCGCGAACGCCTCGTTGATCTCGATCAGGTCAAGATCTTCGACGGCCAGGCCCTCCTTCTTCAGGGCGTGGTCGATGGCGTTGGACGGCTGCGACTGGAGGGAGTTGTCGGGGCCGGCGACGTTGCCGTGGGCGCCGATCTCCGCGATCCACTCCAGGCCCAGCTCCTGGGCCTTGGCCTTGCTCATCACGACCACCGCGGCCGCGCCGTCGGAGATCTGCGAGGAGGTGCCCGCGGTGATCGTGCCGTCCTTGGCGAAGGCCGGGCGCAGCTTGCCGAGGGACTCGGCGGTGGTCTCGCCGCGGATGCCCTCGTCCTCGCTGAACAGGACCGGGTCGCCCTTGCGCTGCGGGATCTCGACGGGGGTGATCTCGGCCGCGAACAGGCCGTTCTTCTGGGCGGCGGCGGCCCGCTGGTGGGAGCGGGCGGCGACCTCGTCCTGCTCGGGGCGGGCGATGCCCAGGCGGGTGTTGTGCTTCTCGGTGGACTCGCCCATGGCGATGCCCTCGAAGGAGTCGGTCAGACCGTCGTGGGCCATCGCGTCGAGCATCTCGACCGCGCCGTACTTGTAGCCCTCGCGGGACTTGGGCAGCAGATGCGGGGCGTTGGTCATCGACTCCTGGCCACCGGCGACGATCACGTCGAATTCGCCGGCGCGAATGAGCTGGTCGGCCAGGGCGACGGCGTCCAGACCCGAGAGGCAGACCTTGTTGACGGTCAGCGCGGGAACGTTCATCGGGATGCCGGCCTTGACGGCGGCCTGGCGGGCGGGGATCTGCCCGGCGCCGGCCTGGAGGACCTGGCCCATGATCACGTACTGCACCTGGTCACCGCCGATACCGGCCCGGTCCAGGGCGGCCTTGATGGCGAAGCCGCCCAGGTCGGCACCGGAGAAGGTGCGCAGGGAACCCAGGAGCCGGCCCATGGGGGTGCGTGCTCCCGCCACGATGACGGAGGTGGTGCCGTTGGTTGCAGACATGCGATCCGGCCTTCCTTTGCAGGGAAGTTAACGAGGGTTCCCGTCAATGTACTGAGCGGTAGGCCCGGGGTCACCGGGAAGCGGGTGTGATGGCTGGCACGTTGCGTAACCAGCCGTGCGAGCGGTGCACTGGAGCCATGCTGACGCGAATCGATCACATCGGGATCGCCTGTTTCGACCTCGACAAGACTGTCGAGTTCTACCGTGCCACGTACGGGTTCGAGGTGTTCCACTCCGAGGTCAACGAAGAGCAGGGCGTCCGTGAGGCGATGCTCAAAATCAACGGGACCTCCGACGGCGGCGCCTCGTATCTCCAGCTCCTGGAGCCGACGCGGGAGGACTCCGCGGTGGGCAAGTGGCTGAAGAAGAACGGTGAGGGCGTGCACCACATCGCCTTCGGCACGGCCGATGTGGACACCGACTCCGAGGCCATCCGGGACAAGGGCGTACGGGTGCTCTACGAGGAGCCGCGGACCGGGTCGATGGGGTCCCGGATCACCTTCCTGCACCCCAAGGACTGTCACGGAGTGCTCACCGAACTCGTCACCGCTGCGCCTTCCTCCCCGACGGAGCACTGACCTTCCCCTTCCCCGGCCGGTAGAGTGCACCTTCGGCCGGGGTACGGGAGTGGGGCCCGGCCCGTACTCTGCCGATGATCTGACACCATTTCTTCGGAAGGGTCAGCTCCGATGGGCGCGAGTCCGGTACGACGTGACGTGTACGGGACGAGCTTCCGCAGGACGGAGTCGGCCGCCACCATGACCAGGGGACGGATGGGACCGCGCAGTGCGGGGCAACGACCGCTACGAGGCTGACGACCACCTCTCGCAGTTCGAGGCCGAGATGGAGCGGCTGAAGACCGAGCGGGACAAGGCCGTCCAGCACGCCGACGACCTCGGCTACCAGGTCGAGGTGTTGCGCGCCAAGCTGCATGAGGCGCGCCGCAACCTCGCGACCCGCCCTGCCTACGACAACGTCAGTCACCAGGCCGAACAGCTGCTGCGCAATGCGCAGATCCAGGCGGACCAGCTGCGCACGGACGCGGAGCGGGAGCTGCGCGAGGCACGGGCGCAGACCCAGCGGCTGCTCCAGGAGCAGGCCGAGCGGCAGGCCCGGCTGGAGGCCGACCTGCACGCCGAGGCGGTCACCCGCCGCCAGCGGCTGGACGAAGAGCTCAATGAGCGCCGCCAGACCGTCGAATCGCATGTCAACGAGAACGTGGCGTGGGCCGAACAGCTCCGCGCCCGTACCGAATCCCAGGCGCGCCGGCTCATGGAGGAGTCGCGGGCCGAGGCCGAACAGTCGCTGGCGGCAGCGCGGGCCGAGGCGCAGCGGCTGACCGAGCAGGCGCGGGAGCGGCTGGGGACGGCGGCCGAAGAGGCCCGCGCCGAAGCGGAATCCATCCTGCGCCGGGCGCGTACGGACGCCGAGCGGCTGCTGACCGCCGCGTCCAACCAGGCGCAGGAGGCCACCGATCAGGCCGAGCAGCTGCGGACGACGGCCGGTACCGAGTCGGAGGAGGCGCGCCGCGCGGCGGCGGAGCTGACCCGCAGTGCCGAGGCGCGGATCCAGGAGGCGGACACGGCGCTGCGCGAGGCGCGCGCCGAGGCCGAGAAGCTGGTCGAGGAGGCCCAGCAGACCGCGGGCAAGCGGCTGTCGGCGGCCGAGTCGGAGAACGAGCAGCGCACCCGTACGGCCAAGGCGGAGATCGCGCGCCTGGTCGGTGAGGCCACCAAGGACGCCGAGGCGCTCAAGGCCGAGGCCGAGCAACTGCGCGCGGACGCCCGTACAGAGGCCGAGCGGCTGGTCGCCGAGGCGCAGGAGAGCGCGCGGAGCCAGGCGGCGGAGGACACCGCGGCGCAGCTGGCGAAGGCGGCGCGGTCGGCCGAGGAGGTGCTGACCAAGGCGTCCGAGGACGCCAAGGCGACCACCAAGGCGGCGGCCGAGGAGGCCGAACGGCTGCGCAAGGACGCCGAGTCCGAGGCGGACCGGCTGCGCGAGGAGGCGCACGACATCGCCGCCCAGCTCAAGGGCGCGGCGAAGGACGACACCAAGGAGTACCGCGCCAAGACCGTCGAACTCCAGGAGGAGGCGCGGCGGCTGCGCGGCGAGGCGGAGACGCTGCGGGCGGACGCGGTCGCCGAGGGCGAGCGGATCCGCAGCGAGGCGCGCCGGGAGGCGCTCCAGCAGATCGAGGAGGCGGCCGGGTCCGCCGAGGAGCTGCTGGGCAAGGCCAAGGCGGATGCGGAGGAGACCCGTTCGGGTGCCGTCGCGGAGAGCGAGCGGGTCCGTACCGAGGCCATCGAGCGGGCCTCGGCGCTGCGCCGGCAGGCCGAGGAGGCGCTGGAGAAGGCCCGTACGGAGGCCGAGCAGCTGCTGCTGGAGGGCACCCAGGCCGCGGAGGAGCTGACGTCGGCGGCGGAGGCGGGCGCCCAGGAGCTGCGCGCGGAGGCCGAGCGGGCCGCCGAGGAGAAGCGGACCGAGGCGCAGGCCGAGCTGGACCGGCTGCGCGACGAGGCGGAGGGCAGGGTCACCGCCGCCGAGGAGGCGCTGCGCGAGGCGCGCGCCGAGGCGGAGCGGCTGCGCCGCGAGACCCAGGAGGAGGCGGCCCGGCTCAAGGCGGAGGCCGCCGACCGGCGGCGCTCGCTCCAGCAGGCGGCCGAGGAGGAGGCCGAGCGGCTGCGGACGGAGGCCGCCACGGATGCGTCGACGGCCCGTTCGGAGGCGGAGGCGGCGGCCGTACGGCTGCGCGGCGAGGCGGCGGCCGAGGCCGAGCGGCTCAAGGCGGAGGCGCAGGAGACCGCGGACCGGGTGCGCGCGGAGGCCGCGGCGGCCGCGGAGCGGACGGGTACGGAGGCGGCGCAGGCGCTGGCCGAGGCCCAGGAGGAGGCCGCGCGGCGGCGCCGGGAGGCCGAGCAACTGCTGGGCGAGGCCCGCGAGGAGGCCCACCAGGAGCGCACGGCGGCGCGCGAGCAGTCCGAGGAGCTGCTGGCGTCGGCCCGTACGCGGGTGAGCGAGGCGCAGGCGGAGGCCGAGCGGCTGGTCGAGGAGGCCGACCGGCGGGCGGCCGAGCTGGTCGCGGCGGCCGAGCAGACCGCGCAGCAGGTGCGCGATTCGGTCGCGGGTCTGCACGAGCAGGCCGAGGAGGAGATCGCCGGGCTGCGGTCGGCGGCCGAGCATGCCGCGGAGCGGACGAAGACCGAGGCGCAGGAGGAGGCCGACCGGGTCCGCACGGACGCCTACGACGAGCGCGAGCGGGCCTCGCAGGACGCGACGCGGGTGCGCAGCGAGGCGCAGGCTGCCTCGGAGGCGGCGAAGTCGCTGGCGGAGCGGACGGTGGCGGAGGCCATCGAGGAGGGCGACCGGCTGCGCGACGAGGCGGCCGGCGTCCTGGACGAGGCACGGCGCGACGCCAATGCGGCGCGGTCGGAGGCCGCGGAGCAGGCCGACCGGCTGGTGTCGGAGGCGAGCGCGCAGGCCGAGAAGCTGGTCGCGGACGCCAGTGCGCGGGCGCAGCAGCTGCGTACGGAGGCGTCCGATGCGCTGGCGGCGGGCGAGCAGGACGCGGCACGGGCCCGTGCGGAGGCGCGCGAGGACGCCAACCGGATGCGGTCGGACGCCGCCGGGCAGGCCGATGCGCTGATCACCGAGGCCCGTACGGAGGCCGAACGGATCGTCACCGAGGCCACCGAGCTGACGTCTTCGGCGCAGGACGACGCCGACCGCATGGTCCAGGAGGCCCGGCAGGAGGCCGACCGGCTGCGGGCGGAGGCCGAGCAGCAGGCGCACGCCGCCCTCGCCGAGGCGTCGGCGACCGCGGAGCGGCTGCGCACCGAGGCGGCCGAGACGCTGGAGAAGGCGCGGGCGGACGCGGAGCGGACCGGCGACGAGGCGCGCACGGCGGCCAACAAGGCCCGCTCGGACGCCGCGCAGCAGGCCGACGAGCTGGTCTCGGAGGCCGGTACGGAGGCCGAGCGGCTGCGCGCCGAGGCGGCGGAGACCGTCGCCGGTGCCGAGCGGGAGGCGGACGGCACCCGGGCCGAGGCCCGCGAGCAGGCCGACCAGATGCTGGCCGCGGCCACCGTCGAGGCGGACCGGCTGCGGACGGAGGCGGCCGAGACGATCACCGCCGCACAGGAGCACGCCAACCGCACCCGCAGCGAGTCCGCCAAGGTCAGGGAGGACGCGGAGGCCGAGGCGGAGCGGCTGCGCACCGACGCCCAGCAGGAGGCCGACCGGCTGCTGGACGAGGCCCGCAAGGACGCCGCCAAGCGCCGCGGGGACGCCGCCGAGCAGGCCGACCAGCTCATCGCCAAGGCGCAGGAAGAGGCGCTCAAGACGGCCACGTCCGCGGAGGAGCAGGCCGACACGATGGTCGGCGCGGCCCGCAAGGAGGCCGACCGGCTCGTCACGGAGGCGACGACGGAGGCCAATGGGCGGGTGGAGAAGGCCCGTACGGACGCCAACACACTGCTGGAGGAGGCCCGCGGGGACGCCACCGCCATACGGGAGCGCGCCGAGGAGCTGCGCACGCGTGTCGAGTCCGAGGTCGAGGAGCTGCACGACCGGGCCCGCCGGGAGTCGGCGGAGGCGATGAAGAACGCCGGCGAGCGGGTCGACAAGCTGATCGCGCAGGCCACCGCGCAGCAGGTGGAGGCCAGGGAGAAGGCCGACCGGCTGCTGTCGGACGCCGGCAGCGAGGCGAGCAAGGTGCGGATCGCGGCGGTCAAGAAGGCCGAGGGGCTCATCAAGGAGGCCGAGAACAAAAAGGCCGAAGCCGTACGCAACGCCGAGCGGATGCGCAGCGAGGCGGAGGCGGAGGCCGGCCGCATCGTGGAGGAGGGTAAGCGCGAGCTGGAGGTCCTGGTGCGCCGGCGCGAGGACATCAACGCCGAAATCTCCCGGGTTCAGGACGTTTTGGAGGCTCTGGAGTCCTTTGAGTCGCCCGCCGGCGGCGGGGAGGGCAAAGGGGGCGTCAAGGCGGGCGCGGGAGCCGGTGCAACTCGTTCGAGTGGCAAGCAGTCTGAAGGGTAGCCACTCAAATGAGGGGTCATTCTCCACTTCAAACGCGCAATGACTCGATGACACGCCGTTAAGCCCCCTAGGATTCCCCTTATCACCTCCACCGGTCTCTTTCGACAGGAACCCCATGAGCGACACATCCTCCCCCTACGGCTTCGAGCTCGTGCGACGTGGGTACGACCGCGGTCAGGTGGACGACCGCATCAGCAAGCTCGTCGCCGACCGCGACAGCGCCCTTGCCCGTATCACGTCACTGGAAAAGCGCATCGAGGAGCTGCACCTCGAGACGCAGAACGCCCAGGCTCAGGTCAATGACGCCGAACCGTCCTACGCAGGTCTCGGTGCGCGCGTCGAGAAGATCCTCCGCCTCGCCGAGGAGGAGGCCAAGGACCTGCGCGAGGAGGCCCGCCGGGCCGCCGAGCAGCACCGTGAGCTGGCCGAGTCGGCCGCCCAGCAGGTCCGTAACGACGCCGAGCAGTTCGCCGTGGAGCGCAAGGCGAAGGCCGAGGACGAGGGCGCCCGGATCGTCGAGAAGGCCAAGGGCGAGGCCGCCACGCTGCGGGCCGAGGCGCAGAAGGACGCGCAGTCCAAGCGCGAGGAGGCCGACTCCCTCTTCGAGGAGACCCGCGCCAAGGCCGCACAGGCCGCCGCGGATTTCGAGACGAACCTCGCCAAGCGCCGCGAGCAGTCCGAGCGGGATCTGGCCTCGCGTCAGGCCAAGGCGGAGAAGCGTTTGGCCGAGATCGAGCACCGCGCCGAGCAGCTGCGCCTGGAGGCCGAGAAGCTGCGGACGGACGCCGAGCGCCGGGCCCGCCAGACGGTGGAGACCGCTCAGCGCCAGGCCGAGGACATCGTCGCCGACGCCAATGCCAAGGCCGACCGGATCCGCAGCGAATCGGAGCGCGAGCTGGCGGCGCTGACCAACCGTCGCGATTCCATCAACGCGCAGCTGACCAACGTCCGCGAGATGCTGGCGACGCTCACCGGTGCGGCGGTGGCCGCGGCCGGCGCGCCCGGCGAGGACGAGATCTCCCGCGGCGTGCCCGCCCAGCAGTCCCGCTGACGGGCTCCCGGTCCGCCGTCCGCGCCCTCGTACCGCCGCTGTGGCGGTGCGGGGGCGCGGACGCGCGCGGCCCGCGCGGCGCGGTGGCGGGGGCCCGGGGGCGCCCTTAGCGTGCTGTACATGATCGAGCTGGACGGGCTGACCAAGCACTACGGCGACAAGGTGGCGGTCGACCATCTGACGTGCACGGTGCGCCCCGGCATCGTCACCGGCTTTCTCGGTCCCAACGGCGCGGGCAAGTCGACCACCATGCGGATGATGCTCGATCTGGACAATCCGACCGAGGGTACGGTCCGTATCGACGGCAGGCACTACCGGCAGCTGAGGGATCCGCTGACGTATGTCGGTGCGCTGCTGGACGCCAAGGCGACACACGGCGGCCGCCGCGCCTACCACCATCTGCTGTGTCTGGCGCAGAGCAACGGCATCCCGCGCGCCCGGGTCGCCGAGGTGCTGGACACGGTGGGGCTGACCTCGGTGGCCAGGAAGCGCACCAAGGGCTTCTCGCTCGGTATGGCCTCTCATGCGGCGAAGTTGCCGCCTGTAAGCGAACCGATACCGAATTCACCCCGAAGGGTGAGTGCATCGGGCCGGTACCTTGCCGGCTGCCGGCCCGATGCGGTAACGGCGGGATCAGTGCTCGTAGAACCCCTGCCCACTCTTGCGGCCGATATCGCCCGCATCCACCATCCGCCGCATGCTCTCCGGCGGTGCGAACTTCTCGTCCTGGGTTTCGGTGTAGATGTTCTCGGTGGCGTGCATCAGGATGTCGATGCCCGTCAGGTCGGCGGTGGCCAGCGGCCCCATGGCGTGACCGAAGCCCAGCTTGCAGGCGATGTCGATGTCCTCGGCGGTGGCCACGCCGGACTCGTAGAGCTTGGCGGCCTCGACGACGAGCGCCGAGATCAGCCGGGTGGTGACGAAGCCGGCCACATCGCGATTGACGACGATGCAGGTCTTGCCGACCGACTCGGCGAATTCCCGGGCGGCGGCGAGGGTTTCGTCGCTGGTCTTGTAGCCGCGTACCAGCTCGCACAGCTGCATCATCGGCACCGGCGAGAAGAAGTGGGTGCCCACGACCCGCTCGGGGCGGGAGGTGGCCGCGGCGATCTTGGTGATCGGGATGGCGGAGGTGTTGGAGGCCAGCACCGCCCCGTCCTTGGCGATCTTGTCCAGCGACTGGAAGATCTCGCGCTTGACCTCGATCTTCTCGAAGACCGCCTCGACCACGACATCGGCGTCGGCGACGGCTTCCAGGTCGGTCGTGGTGGTGATCCGCGCCAGCGCCTGCTCGGCGGCGGCCGCCTCCAGCTTGCCCTTGGCGACGAACTTCTCGTACGAGGCCTCGATGCCGCCCCTGCCACGGGCCAGCGCCTCGTCCGTCACATCGCGCAGCACGACGTCCCACCCCGCCTGGGCGGAGACCTGCGCGATACCGGACCCCATGAGTCCGGCCCCGATGACGGCGAGCTTCCTTGCCACTGCTGTCCCCTAACGCCCTGTGCACTTGAAAGTTGTCGGTCAGGCTGACGTTAGCGGGCGAGCACGATCCTTTGGCGGGTAAGAGATGCGCGTCACTCCGCCCGTCGCGCCGCGGTGAGGCCGTTACGGCCCACAGCCGCCTCCGCCATGACGGACGTCACACCCACATGGCCCCACGGGCCGTGCACCGGGCCGTGCGCCGAGCCGTCAGCGCGCCGCCCGTACGGCGTAGTTGAGGACCTTTTCGCTCAGCAGCTCCTCCATGTCGTCCAGGAGCACCAGCGCCTCGCGCGAGACCTCCGCGGGCTTGCGGCCGGCGATCATCTCCTCGGTGACGGTGGTCATCAGGGCCTGGTGGACCCAGTTGATCTGTCCGGCCATCAGACCGGGCAGCGGGTCGTCGTCCGCGGCTCCGGTCGGCACCCGTACTACGACACCACCGCGCTCGGCAGCCTTGTAGTCCAACAATGCGAGGATGCGCGACCGCCCTTCACCGAGAATCGCCCGGTTCAATCCGGTCTTCTGCGCCACGGCCCTGCTCGGTCGATCGACGCTGCCCCGGACGCGGGCTGTCATCGCGCGGACGTTCAACTGCTCCACGCCGATCAGGGCATAGCGATCAGCGAGCACAGTGGTCACCTTGTGGTGCCAGTCCGCCCTACGTCGCTTCTCCCGGCCTCGCAGCTCTGCGATGTGCGTGTACGTACGCTGGAGCCTCCCCGAAACGGGCCGACCACGCCGAGCCGACCGCCGCTGCCGGGCGGCCTTGCGCTCGAAACGGCGCAGCCGCTCCCTTTCCTTCGGGTGCAGCCACGGCCCGTGACTCACATACGGCATATCGGGTGCAGAGGTGGCGAGTGGCACCACTACGCCACGGTCCAGTCCCACAGCAGGCCCACTGTGAGTTCCCTGCACGGGGCTTTCTCGTTGCAACGCGCAGCGGAACGCCACATACCAGCCGTCCGGCTCCCGGACCAATCGCGCTCCCGTTACCCGGCCAGCCGGGGTGTGGCCGCCCGTATGACCCTCGAACGAATGACGCGCACACACCCCAGGAGTTCGGCCCCCGTCATCAACGCCGTCACCATGCCGTCGATGCTGCTGTCCGGGCTGATGCTGCCGATGACGCTGGGGCCCACCTGGCTCGATGTGCTCTCGCATGTCATGCCGCTGCGCTATCTCGTCGACGCGGTCCGGTCGGCGTACGTCGGCGCGTACGCCTCCTCGGCCCTGCTCTACGGCGCACTGGTCGCGGTCGCCTTCGCCGCCCTGTCCATGGCCCTGCGCACCCGGGCATTCCGCAGGGCCGCGGCGTAGGCTCGCCCGTATGGTGAATCTGACGCGCATCTACACCCGCACCGGGGACAAGGGCACCACCGCCCTCGGTGACATGAGCCGCACCGCCAAGACCGATTCGCGGATCGCGGCCTACGCGGACGCCAACGAGGCCAATGCCGCCATCGGCGTGGCCCTCGCCCTCGGCTCGCTGCCGGACGAGGTCGCCGCGGTGCTGCTGCGCGTACAGAACGACCTCTTCGATGTCGGTGCGGATCTGTCGACGCCGGTGGTGCAGAACCCGGAGTTCCCGCCGCTGCGCGTCGAACAGACCTATATCGACAAGCTGGAGGCCGACTGCGACCGCTTCCTGGCCGAGCTGGAAAAGCTCCGCAGCTTCATCCTCCCGGGCGGCACCCCGGGCGCCGCCCTCCTCCACCAGGCGTGCACGGTCGTCCGCCGCGCGGAACGCGCCACCTGGGCGGCGTTCGAGGAGCACGGCGGGACCATGAATCCGCTGACCGCCACCTATCTCAACCGGCTGTCGGACCTGCTGTTCATCCTGGCCCGTACGGCCAACAAGGAGGTCGGTGACGTGCTGTGGGTGCCGGGCGGCGAGCGCTGAGACCCGCCTTCCCGCCGCGCCCCGCCGCCCGCACCGGCACGATGTGCTGCTCACGGGCGGCGGGCTGCTGTGCGGACTGGTGCTGAGGACGCTGCATCCGCACGGCGGTCCCCCGCTGTTCGGGCCGTCCCCCTCGTTCACCATCGAGGCGGCCGGGGGAGGCGGCGGACGGCGAGGAGGCGGTACGGCTCGCCCGCGAGCTGCGACCCGACCCCGTCCTGATGGATCTCTCCGTCCTGGACGGGCCGGCGCCGCGCGAACGGGAGGTGCTGGGCTGTCTGGGACAGGGGCTGTCCAACGCGGAGATCGCGCTGCGGCCGGCGATGGCGGAGGCCACCGTCAAAACGCATATGGGCCGGCTGCTGGGGAAGCGGGGGCTGCGCAGCCGGGTGCAAGCGGCCGCGCCGGCACAGGAGTTGGGGGTGGCGGCCCCTTGGGCGGCCCACAGACCCAGTGGTCGTCAGGCCCGGGCAGCCGTCAGGCCACGTTCACCCTCTGACCGGGCGGCGCCGCCTCCAGCCAGGCCAGGAAGCCCGTGAGGGCGTCCTCGCTCATGGCCAGTTCCAGGCGGGTGCCGCGGTGGCGACAGGCCAGCACGAGGGAGTCGGACAGGAGGGCGAGTTCCTCCTCGCCCTGGGGGGTGCGGCGGTGCAGCACCTCGATGGCGTCGCGCTCCAGGATCCGGCGGGGGCGGGGGGCGTAGGAGAACACCCGGAACCATTCGATGCGGTCGCCGTTGTAGCGGGCGACGCCGTAGATCCAGCCCTTGCCGCTGGGGTCGGCGGCCGTGTCCTGGCCCTCCGGAACGTTCCAGCGCAGGCTGCAGTCGAAGGTGCCGCCGGAGCGCTGGATGAGCCGCCGGCGCAGTCCGAAGACGAACAGTCCCAGTAGCACCAGGACCAGGACGATGCCGCTCACAAGCAGAGCGAGGACCATCTCGACCGACCTCCTCGCTTCGTTGGGTGTACCCCCGGGTGGAGTCCGGAGGCAGGGAAACGCACCTGCATTGCCTCAGCCGCGGGCCGCTCCGGAGGATTCCGGGCAGCCCGCGGCTGAGGATCGATCTCGTCGGTGACGGGGCTCAGTGGACGCCCGTCACCGCGCGCAGGCGGACATCGGCGCGACGCTCGGCGGCCGCGTCAGCGTCCGACTTCGCTCGCTCCAGGGCCCGCTCCGCGCGCTGGACATCGATCTCGTCCGACAGTTCCGCGATCTCCGCGAGCAGAGACAGCTTGTTGTCGGCGAACGAGATGAAGCCGCCGTGCACCGCGGCGACGACGGTGCCGTCCCCGCTCTCGCCGGTCG
Source organism: Streptomyces natalensis ATCC 27448 (assembly GCF_000935125.1). Taxonomy (GTDB): domain Bacteria; phylum Actinomycetota; class Actinomycetes; order Streptomycetales; family Streptomycetaceae; genus Streptomyces; species Streptomyces natalensis. The sequence goes on from NZ_JRKI01000061.1 coordinate 363,154, forward strand.
TACGAATCGTCACCGGGCCCGACTGCAGCACGCCGAGCAGCGGCTGGTGTCCGGGCATGACGCCGATGTCGCCCGACGAGGTGCGCGCGACGACCAGGCTGGCCTTGCCCGACCAGACCTGACGGTCCGCGGCGACCAACTCGACGTGCAGCTCAGCCACGATGGCTCCTCGGGTCTCCACCTGCCTGGCGTGGCAGATGTTGGGTCAAATACTAGTGGTCGTACGGGCCGGGGGCGGCCAGGGCCGCCCCCGGGACCGGTGCCGGGGTCAGGAGACGCCCAGCTCCTTGGCATTGGCCTTCAGGTCCTCGATGCCACCGCACATGAAGAACGCCTGCTCGGGGAAGTGGTCGTACTCGCCGTCCGCGATCGCGTTGAACGCGGTGATCGACTCGTCCAGCGAGACGTCCGAGCCGTCAACACCGGTGAACTGCTTCGCCACGTGGGTGTTCTGCGACAGGAACCGCTCGATACGACGGGCGCGGAAGACGGTGAGCTTGTCCTCCTCGCCGAGCTCGTCGATACCCAGAATCGCGATGATGTCCTGGAGGTCCTTGTACTTCTGCAGGATCTTCTTGACGCGCGAGGCGCAGTCGTAGTGGTCCTGCGAGATGTAGCGGGGGTCCAGGATCCGGGACGTCGAGTCCAGCGGGTCGACCGCCGGGTAGATGCCCTTCTCCGAGATCGGACGGGAGAGGACCGTCGTCGCGTCGAGGTGCGCGAAGGTCGTCGCCGGCGCCGGGTCGGTCAGGTCGTCCGCGGGGACGTAGATCGCCTGCATCGAGGTGATCGAGTGACCGCGGGTCGAGGTGATGCGCTCCTGGAGGAGACCCATCTCGTCGGCCAGGTTCGGCTGGTAACCCACCGCGGAGGGCATCCGGCCGAGCAGGGTCGAGACCTCGGAACCGGCCTGGGTGAAGCGGAAGATGTTGTCGATGAAGAACAGCACGTCCTGCTTCTGGACGTCACGGAAGTACTCGGCCATGGTCAGGCCGGCCAGCGCGACGCGCAGACGGGTGCCCGGGGGCTCGTCCATCTGGCCGAAGACCAGCGCGGTCTTGTCGATGACGCCGGAGTCCGCCATCTCCTCGATCAGGTCGTTGCCCTCACGGGTGCGCTCGCCGACACCGGCGAACACGGAGACACCGTCGTGGTTGTTGGCGACACGGTAGATCATCTCCTGGATGAGCACCGTCTTGCCGACGCCGGCGCCGCCGAACAGACCGATCTTGCCGCCCTTGACGTACGGGGTCAGCAGGTCGATGACCTTGACGCCGGTCTCGAACATCTCGGTCTTCGACTCGAGCTGGTCGAAGTTCGGGGCCTTGCGGTGGATCGGCCAGCGCTCGGTGACCTCGGACTCGGCCTCCGGCTTGTTCAGGATCTCACCAAGGGTGTTGAACACCTTGCCCTTGGTGATGTCACCGACCGGAACGGTGATGCCGCTGCCGGTGTTGGTGACCGTGGCCTGGCGGACCAGGCCGTCGGTGGGCTGCATGGAGATCGCACGGACCAGACCCTCGCCCAGGTGCTGGGCGACCTCGAGGGTCAGGGTCTTCTTGGCACCGGCCTGGGCCGGGTCCGCGACCTCGACGGTCAGCGCGTTGTAGATGTCCGGCATCGCGTCGACGGGGAACTCCACGTCGACGACCGGGCCGATGACCCGCGCGACGCGGCCCGTCGCCGTGGCCGTCTCAACAGTGGTGGTCATAGTTGTCAGTCACTCCCCGCGGTCGCGTCGGCCAGTGCGGCACTGCCACCGACGATCTCGCTGATTTCCTGGGTGATTTCGGCCTGGCGGGCCGCGTTGGCAAGCCGCGAGAGCGACTTGATGAGATCTTCTGCATTGTCGGTCGCCGACTTCATCGCGCGCCGCGTGGCGGCGTGCTTGGAGGCGGCGGCCTGCAGGAGAGCGTTGTAGATCCGCGACTCGACGTAGCGCGGCAGCAGGGCGTCGAGGACGTCCTCGGCCGACGGCTCGAAGTCGAAGAGCGGAAGGATCTCGCCCTTGGACGTCTCCGCCGACTCGGCCGCGGTCCTGTCGAGGGACAGCGGCAGCAGCCGGTCGTCGAGCGCCGTCTGCGTCATCATCGAGATGAACTCGGTGAAGACGATGTGGAGTTCGTCCACGCCGCCCTCGGCGGTGTCCTTCTGGACGGCCTCGATCAGCGGTGCGGCGATCGTCTTCGCGTCCCCGTACGTCGGGTTGTCGGTGAAGCCGGTCCACGACTCCACGATCGTGCGCTCGCGGAAGCCGTAGTACGACACCCCCTTGCGCCCGACGATGTAGACGTCGACCTCCTTGCCCTCGGCCCTGAGCCGCTCGGTGAGCTGCTCCGCGGCCTTGATGACGTTGGAGGAGTAGCCGCCGGCCAGACCGCGGTCGCTCGTGATGAGCAGCAGCGCGGCCCGGGTCGGCTTGTCGACCTCGGTCGTCAGCGGGTGCTGGGTGTTCGAGCCCGTGGCAACCGCCGTCACCGCGCGGGTCAGTTCACTCGCGTACGGCGTCGACGCCGCCACCTGGCGCTGCGCCTTGACGACGCGCGAGGCGGCGATCATCTCCATCGCCTTGGTGATCTTCTTGGTCGCGGTGACGGAGCGGATGCGACGCTTGTAGACCCGGAGCTTGGCTCCCATGGATCAGGTCCCTTCCGTCGTCACTTGGAGGTGCCGGCCGGGGCGTCCTCGCCGAGCAGCTTGCCGTCCGAGGTCTCGAACTGCCGCTTGAAGCCGTCGACGGCCTCGGCGATCGCACCGATGGTGTCGTCGGACATCTTGGCGCCCTCGCGGATGCTGGTCAGCAGGTCCTTCTTCTCCCGGTGGAGGTGGTCGAGGAGCTCGCGCTCGAAGCGGCGGATGTCCTCGACCGGGACGTCGTCCATCTTGCCGTTGGTGCCGGCCCAGATGGAGACGACCTGGTCCTCGGTCGCGTACGGGGAGTACTGAGCCTGCTTGAGCAGCTCGGTCATCCGCTTACCGCGCTCCAGCTGCGCCTTCGAGGCCGCGTCCAGGTCGGAACCGAAGGCGGCGAACGCCTCCAGCTCGCGGTACTGGGCGAGGTCGACGCGCAGTCGGCCGGAGACCTGGCGCATGGCCTTGTGCTGGGCCGAGCCACCGACACGGGAGACGGAGATACCCACGTTCAGCGCCGGACGCTGGTTGGCGTTGAAGAGGTCCGACTCCAGGAAGCACTGGCCGTCGGTGATGGAGATGACGTTGGTCGGGATGAACGCCGACACGTCGTTCGCCTTGGTCTCGACGATCGGCAGGCCCGTCATCGAACCGGCGCCCATCTCGTCGGAGAGCTTGGCGCAGCGCTCCAGCAGACGCGAGTGCAGGTAGAAGACGTCGCCCGGGTAGGCCTCGCGGCCCGGCGGGCGGCGCAGCAGCAGGGAGACGGCGCGGTAGGCGTCGGCCTGCTTCGAGAGGTCGTCGAAGATGATCAGGACGTGCTTGCCCTGGTACATCCAGTGCTGGCCGATGGCCGAGCCGGTGTAGGGCGCCAGGTACTTGAAGCCCGCCGGGTCGGACGCCGGGGCGGCGACGATGGTGGTGTACTCCAGGGCACCGGCCTCCTCCAGCGCGCCGCGCACGGACGCGATGGTGGAGCCCTTCTGGCCGATGGCGACGTAGATGCAGCGGACCTGCTTCTTCGGGTCGCCCGAGCGCCAGTTGTCGCGCTGGTTGATGATCGTGTCGACGGCCAGGGCGGTCTTGCCGGTCTGGCGGTCGCCGATGATCAGCTGACGCTGGCCACGGCCGATCGGCACCATCGAGTCGACGGCCTTGTAGCCGGTCTCCATGGGCTCGTGCACCGACTTACGGACCATGACGCCCGGGGCCTGAAGCTCCAGGGCGCGGCGGCCCTCGGACTCGATCTCGCCGAGACCGTCGATCGGGTTGCCCAGCGGGTCGACGACGCGGCCGAGGTAGCCCTCGCCCACGGCGACCGAGAGCACCTCACCGGTGCGCTGCACCGGCTGGCCCTGCTCGATACCGCTGAACTCACCGAGGATGACCGCACCGATCTCGCGCTCTTCCAGGTTCAGCGCAAGACCGAGCGTGCCGTCCTCGAACTTCAGCAGTTCGTTCGCCATCGCCGAGGGAAGGCCCTCGACCTTCGCGATGCCGTCACCGGCCTCGCTGACCGTGCCGACCTCTTCGCGCGAGGCCGCGTCCGGCTTGTACGCCTGGACGAAGTTCTCCAGCGCGTCCCGGATCTCCTCCGGCCGGATCGTGAGCTCCGCCATCTGGGTTCCCTGCTCTCCTTGTTGGGCCCGAAGTTTCTTGCGGGTTGCCGAGGGGCTTGTCCCCTCGGTGGGTTTCCGCTTACGGCCCAACTCGGGCCGCCGTCCTGCTTGTGCTGCGTCGCAGCTGTTGAGTTGGTGGCCGGGTCAGCCGGCCATCCGCCGGTTCGCCTCGTCGAGGCGCTCCGCGATGGTCCCGTTGATGACCTCGTCGCCGATCCGGACCTGGACGCCGCCGAGGACCTCAGGGTCCACGTCGAGGTTCAGGTGGATCTGCCGTCCGTACACGGTGGCCAGCGCGGCGCCGAGGCGCTGCCGCTGCCCTTCGCTGAGGGGCACCGCGGAGGTGACCACCGCGACCACGCGGTCCCGGCGGTGCGCGGCCAGCTTGGAGAGGGCATCGAGCCCTGCCTCCAGGCTACGGCCTCGCGGCGCGCCCACGAGACGGACCACCAGCCGCTCGGTGACCGGGTTGGCCCGGCCGCCCAGCAGCGAGTGCAGCAGCTCCGTCTTGGCCGAGGTCGTCGCGATGCCGCTCGTCAGCGCGCTGCGCAGCTCGGGGGCCGAGGCGATGATCCGGCCGAACCGGAACAGCTCGTCCTCGACGTCGTCGAGCGCGCCGGAGCGCTGCGCCGCGGCCAGGTCCGCGCTGTAGGCCAGCTCCTCCATCGCATCCGTCAGATCGCGCGAGCGCGACCAGCGGGAGCGGACCATGCCGGACACCAGCTCGGCGGTCGGGCCGCCGACCTGGCTGCCGAGCAGCCGCTGGGCCAGCTCGGCGCGTGCCTCGCCGCCCTGCGCCGGGTCGGTCAGGACCCGACGCAGCGACACCTCGCGGTCGAGCAGAGCGGTGACGGCAGCCAGCTCCTCGGCGAGCTTCGCGGCGTCGACGGACGTGTTGTCCGTCAGCGCGTCGAGCTGCTCGCGTGCGGAGGCGAGTGCCTCGCGGCTCGCTCCGTTCATCGGCCGGCCTCAGCCTTCGTCGTGTCCGCCGCCTGGGCCTCGATCTCGTCGAGGAAGCGGTCGATGGTCCGGCTCTGCCGGGCGGCGTCCTCAAGGGACTCGCCGACGAGCTTGCCGGCCAGGTCGGTGGCGAGCTTGCCCACGTCCTGACGCAGCGACTGCGCGGCAGCCTTGCGGTCCGCCGCGATCTGGGCGTGACCGGCAGCGATGATCTCCTCACGCTGCCGCTGGCCCTCGGCGCGCATCTCGGCGATGAGAGTCGCGCCCTGCTCCTGCGCCTCCTGGCGCAGGCGGGCCGCCTCGTGGCGGGCGTCGGCCAGCTGTGCCCGGTAGTCGGCGAGCACCTGCTGGGCCTCGGCCTGGAGCGCCTCGGCCTCTTCCATACGGCCTTCGATCTGGCTGCGGCGCTCTTCCAGAACACGGTTGATGTTCGGGAGGAGCTTCTTGGCCAGGATGGCGAAGACGATGAAGAAGGCGACCAGACCGATGACCAGCTCGGGAATCGGCGGGATCAGGGGGTTCTCGGGAACCTCCACCGCCATGTTCACCAGGGCGTCGGCGTTCACATCAATGCCTTCCGTCTAATGGGGCGTCGTCGAAGGGTGCGCTTACTTGTACGCGTAGCCCATGACGATGCCGATGAGGGCGAGCGCCTCACAGAAGGCGAAACCCATGATCTGGTTGGTGCGGATCAGACCGGCCGCCTCGGGCTGACGGGCCAGGGCCTGGGTGCCGTTACCGAAAATGATGCCGACGCCGACGCCGGGGCCGATGGCCGCGAGGCCGTAACCGACCGAGGCGATGTTGCCGGTGAGGCCGGCGGCGAGGTTGACAGTCTCGAGAGCAGCGGACATGCCGTTACTTCCTTCTCAGTTTCACGGACCGGTGGGGGTTGGCCACCGGACGACTAGCGGTTTGCGGGGAGCCGGGGTGCTCAGTGGTTCTCGGCGAGCGCGCCCTGGATGTAGTTGCAGGCCAGGAGCACGAAGATGTACGCCTGGACGGCCTGGATGAACAGCTCGAAGGCGGTCATCACCACGGTCATCACGAACGATGCGCCGGCGTAGACGACGCCGATGCCGTTCAGCAGGTACCAGCTGCCGATGGTGAACATCAGGATCAGCATGTGGCCCGCGAACATGTTCGCGAAGAGCCGGACCGCGTGGGTGAAGGGCCGGATGATCAGGTGCTGGAGCAGCTCCAGCACCATGATCAGCGGGAGCACCCAGCCGAGCGACTTGTCGTAGCCGGAGAGGTTCTTCCAGGCGCCGACGAAGCCGTGCTTCTTGAAGGTCAGCGACATCCAGATGATGTAGACGATCAGCGCCAGCCCGATGGGGAAGGAGATGACCGACGTGACCGGGAAGGCGGCGAGCGGAATGATGGACCAGAGGTTCATGATCCACACGAAGAAGAACAGCGAGACCATGAAGGGGACGTACTTGTCGCCCTCCTTCTTGCCGAGCGCGTCGTAGACGAGCCCGCGGCGCACGAAGTCGTATCCCGCCTCGCCGACCATCTGCAGCTTGCCGGGGACCACCTTGGCCCGGCCGAATGCGGCCCAGAAGAACCACACGACCACGACGGTGCTGAGCAGGGCGAGCAGCATCGGCTTGTTGAACTCGTAGCCACCGATGGTGAAGAGCGGCTCGAAGACGAAGGAATGAAGGCCCGGGGCCTCAAAGCCACACCCCGGAATAAAGAGGTGGCACTGAGTGTCGAAGGCGAGCATCGTTTCAGCACTCACCGCGGGCTCCTTCAGCGTGGCGCATGGGTACGGCAACCTCGTTGTGTCGGCGCGGCGTTGAGCCACGGAGCGGCACTGGACTGGTCTTACGGATTGGGGGGCGGCTGGTCGGCGCTGGGCCGGACCGGATCACAGGCATCGGCCGCGAGAACTGCCCGTCGGATTCCGTGGAATCTGGAAGCTCAGCCGCCTGCGCCCTCTGCGCCGCAGTTGGCACCGGACGATAGCAGGCCCGCATGAGGGCATTTATCCCGGCCCTACGTCTCACGTCGGCGACCCCGCCGTCTCCGCGTTCTTGGTCTGAGCGGAGTCGGGATTCACGTACAGAATCTTCTCCTTCATATGACCGCGGGTCTGGGCCGCGATCCATACGAGGGTGGCGCCGAGCAGCGTGAACGCAAATGCCTTGGTGTCGAAGAGCGTTGTGTCCTTGAACGCGATCACGAAGACCGCGACGAGCAGGATCTGCACGGTGTACAGCAGCAGGCCCATCATCTGGAACAGCTGCGGAAGCTTCCTGGCGGTCTGCTGCAGGACGACGAGCCCCACGCCCATGACGAGCACGGTCAGCACGGTGCCGATGACGGCGCCGATCACTGCCGTCCCGCCGACGGCCACGGCGCTCACGGCAACGGCGAGGACGCCGGTGGCGAGGGTGGGCACAACGGCGGACAGAAGTAGTCGGGCGTCATTCGACTGCATGGCGGCGCTCCGGCAAAAGGTGGGGGTGTGTCGTCAAGGACGAGCGTAGACCCGGCCTGGGTATGCAACTGAGGCCAAAGAGCCGTCGCACTACGGCCCTTCGGCTCTGCCGCCGGGTTTCGTGAACGGTATCACAAACTATTTGATGAGGTCTTTACCTGGTCCGTGTGGACCCTGTCACACCTGAGCGTGAACCCGCGCGTTGGTGCACTGACAGCCAGGTAAATGTCTGGTATGGGGTCAACCATGGCGATTTTTGACCCCCTCCGGGGGACGCCGGTCACCCTGTCAGCGGTTACTTCCCGCCTTCCGGCGATCCACGAAGCGTGAACGGTCCCCGATCGCGGTGGCTCCGTGCAGTCCGGCCGGCACCGGCTCGCGCTCCTCCCCACCGTCGCCGGCTCCCTCGTCGTCCACCACCGCGACGGCGGTGCGCAGGCTGCTGCGGTACCGCGGCGGAACCATCCACTCCGCCCAGCGCGGCGCCCGCGGCGTGAACCTCGGCAGCAGAAGCAGCACCAGGCCCACCGCGCTCAGCAGGACGATGCCCAGGACGATCCACATGCTGGCGTTGTTCGCCGAGTACGCCACCGCGCCGAAGGCGATCAGCGCCGACCAGAAGTACATGATCAGCACCGCGCGGCTGTGCGAATGACCGATCTCCAGCAGCCGGTGGTGCAGATGCCCGCGGTCCGCGGCGAACGGCGACTGGCCCTTCCAGGTGCGCCGCACAATGGCCAGAATCAGGTCCGCGACCGGCACCGCGATCACCGTCAGCGGCAGCAGCAGCGGAATGTAGACCGGCACCATCGCGTGCGTGGCCTCGCGCAGACCACCGGCCTTCTGCCCCAGCAGATCCGGGTCCACCTGACCGGTCACCGACACCGCACCGGCCGCCATCACCAGCCCGATCAGCATCGAGCCGGAGTCCCCCATGAAGATGCGCGCCGGGTGCATGTTGTGCGGCAGGAAGCCCAGGCACATCCCCATCAGCACGACCGAGAACAGCGTGGCCGGCGCGGCCGCCTCGATCCCGTAGCCGAACCACATCCGGTAGGCGTACATGAAGAACGCCGCGGCGGCGATGCACACCATGCCGGAGGCCAGGCCGTCCAGACCGTCGACGAAGTTGACGGCGTTGATGGTGACGACGACCAGCGCGACGGTCAGCAGCGTGCCCTGCATCGGTGTCAGCGAGACCGTGCCGACGCCGGGCACCGGGATCCACAGGATCGTCAGGCCCTGGAGGACCATCACGCCCGCGGCGATCATCTGGCCGCCCAGTTTGACCAGCGCGTCCACGCCCCACTTGTCGTCCAGCACCCCGAGCACCCAGATCAGCGCGGCACCCGACAGCAGCGCCCGCGGCTCATTGGTGTCGAAGACGCTCTTGATGTTCGTCAGATGCGAGGCGACCAGCAGCCCCGCGCACAGCCCGCCGAACATCGCGATCCCGCCGAGCCGGGGTGTCGGTTCGCGGTGCACGTCACGGGCACGGATCTCCGGCATCGCACCGGCGGCGATCGCGAACTTCCGCACCGGCCCGGTCAGCAGGTAGGTCACCGCGGCCGTGACGCACAGCGTCAGCAGGTATTCACGCACGGGCTGCCCCATTGGTATCGCTGGCCATCACAGCCCCACACCTTATGCGTGTCCGCCCCCTGGCCGTGAATACAGGTGAAGACGTATCCGGCCGCAGAATGGTTCCCGCCGCCCGACGGATCAGGCGCGATCCGGATACGGCGGGAAACGGTGGACCAGCCCGGCCGTCTGCGCACGCGCCGCGCCGTCCTCCCGCAGCGCCGCCACGATCAGGTCGGCGATCCGCTCCATCTCCGTCTCGCCCATCCCCTGGGTGGTCACCGCCGCGGTGCCCAGCCGCAGCCCGTTACGGCGCGGCGCGCGCTTGCCTGGGGGCCCCTCCCTGCTCGAACGGAGTTGAGCGCTCGGGGGAGCCTCCTTGGCAGCCGCCTCCTTGCCGGACGTCTCTGCGCACGGCAGCGCGCAGGTGTCCAGGACGATCCCGGCGGCGGCCAGCCGGCCCCGGGCCGTGCGCGCGTCCACCCCCAGCGGCGCGGGATCCGCGGTGATCAGATGAGTGTCCGTCCCGCCGGTGCCGATCGTCAGGCCCCGTTCGGCCAGCGCCGCGGCCAGCCGGCGGGCATTGGCGACCACCTGGTGGGCGTACGCGCCGAACGCGGGCGTGGCGGCCTCCGCGAAGGCGACGGCCTTGGCCGCGACCGCGTTCATCTGAGCACCCCCCTGGGTGAACGGGAACACCGCCCGGTCGATCCGCTCGGCCAGCCGCGCCCCGCACAGCACCATCCCGCCGCGCGGCCCGCGCAGCACCTTGTGGGTGGTGGCGCACACCACATCGGCGTACGGGACCGGGCTGGGCGCCACACCGCCCGCGATCAGCCCCATCGGGTGCGCCACATCGGCGATCAGGTACGCGCCCACCTCATCGGCGATATCGCGGAAGGCCGCATAGTCGACATGGCGGGGATAGGAGATCGAGCCGCACACGATCGCCTTGGGACGACGTTCCAGGGCCAGCGCGCGCACCGCGTCGTAATCGAGCAGCCCGCTCTCCTCGTCGAGGCCGTAGCCGGCGAAGTCGAACCACCGGCCGGAGAAGTTCGCGGGCGAGCCGTGGGTGAGATGGCCGCCGTGCGGCAGGGACATCGCCAGGACGGTGTCCCCGGGGCGCAGCAGGGCGGCGTAGGCGGCCAGGACGGCCGAAGAGCCGCTGTGCGGCTGGACGTTGGCGTGTTCGGCACCGAAGAGGGCCTTGGCGCGCTCCACGGCGATCCGCTCGGCGAGGTCGACGATCTCGCAGCCGCCGTGGTGGCGGGCGCCGGGATAGCCCTCGGCGTATTTGTTGCCGAGCGGGGAGCCGAGGGCGGCGAGCACCGCGGGCGAGGTGAAGTTCTCCGCGGCGATCAGCTGGAGGCCGTCGGCCTGCCGGGCGCCCTCGCCGAGCAGCACCCCGGCGATCTCGGGGTCCTGGGCCAGCAGCGCGGCGAAGTCGGGGGCGCCGGCCGGCGGGGCACCGCCGTCGCGGACGGCGGCCCGGGCCCTCTCCTCGGCGGCCTTGCCGGCGCTACGGGCTGACGCGGTGGTGGCGGACATCGCTGGCTCCGGGCCTCGTACGGGGACGTACGTCCAATGTAGGCGCGGCGGGGCGATCGGGCGCGGCGTGCGGGGCCGCCGGTGGCGCGGCGGGCGCCTCCGGTGCCGCGTCGGGGCCCTTCGGTGGCGCGGCCAGGGGTCCTAGGCGCGTTCCGGGACGCCCGTCAGGGCCGTGACGACCGGGTCCAGCGCCTGGTTGATCTCGTCCCCGATGGAGCGGAAGAAGGTGATGGGCGCGCCGTAGGGGTCGTGGACCTCGTCGGACTCCGGGTCGGGCGCCAGCAGCCAGCCGCGCAGCGCCGCGGCGGCGCCGACCAGCGCGCGGGCCCGCTCGATCAGCCCGCCGTCGGGCAGGTCCGGGTCGGGTTCGGGCAGCGTGGCGGGGTCTATCGCCCGTACCAGCCGGTTGAACTCCTTGAGCGTGAAGGTGCGCAGCCCCGCGGAGTGGCCCATGGAGATGACCTGGGCGCGGTGGTCGCGGGTGGCGGTGAGCACCAGGTCGGCGCGGATGACGTGCTCGTCGAGCAGCTCACGGCCGATGAAGCCGCCCGGGTCCGCGCCGTAGTCGCTGCACACGGTGGCGGCGTGCGCCTCCATCGGGGCGCCTTCGTGCCCCCAGGTGCCGGCGCTCTCCACCAGCAGCCCGGTGCTGCACTCCGGGCCGAGCCGCAGCTCCAGGGCACGCCGGTGCAGCCGTTCGGTGATCGGCGAGCGGCAGACGTTGCCGGTGCTGACGTGAAGGATGCGGAAGGGGCGTACCGCAGGAGGAAGGAGGTCGTCGCCGGGTCCCGCTATGCCACGCCCCAGGGGCGCCATCAATTGGCCACCTCGAACTCGGGTACCACCTTGCGCAGCTCGTCGGCGCTGATCGCACCCTGGCGCAGCAGCACCGGGACCTTGCCGGTGACATCGACGATCGAGGACGGCACGGCGGCGGGGGTGGGGCCGCCGTCGAGGTAGACGGAGACCGCATCGCCCAGCATTTCCTGGGCGGCGTCGCAGTCCTGCGGCGAGGGGTGGCCGGTGAGATTGGCGCTGGAGACGGCCATTGGGCCGAATTCGGTCAGCAGCTCGATGGCGACCGGGTGCAGCGGCATCCGCACCGCGACCGTACCGCCGGTCTCGCCGAGGTCCCAGGTCAGCGACGGCTGGTGGTGGGCGACGAGGGTGAGCGCGCCGGGCCAGAAGGCGTCGACCAGCTCCCATGCCTGCTCGGAGAAGTCGGTGACCAGGCCGTGCAGGGTGTTGGGCGAGCCGACCAGCACGGGCGTGGGCATTCCCCGGCCGCGGCCCTTGGCCTGCAGCAGATCGCTGACCGCCTCGGCGCTGAAGGCGTCCGCGCCGATGCCGTAGACGGTGTCGGTCGGCAGCACGACCAGTTCGCCGCGGCGGACGGCCGAGGCGGCCTCGCGCAGACCGGTCGCGCGGTCGGTCGCGTCGGTGCAGTCGTAACGCCGGGCCATTTAGCGGACCTCCTCGTGCGGAACGGATACAGCGGTTACAGCGGATACAGCGCAGGCCACCTCGGCACCGGCTGCATCGGGCGTCGGGTCCGGATACGTCATGGCATCGCCCGGCGCGCGGTGGCGAAGCGGGGACGGTTGTTGAGGTCGGGGTGGTCGGCGGCGTCCGCCCAGCCCTTCTCCTCGGTGAAGATCCACGGCACCTGGCCACCCTGGGTGTCGGCGTGCTCGACGACGACCACACCGCCGGGCCGCAGCAGGCGGTGGGCGGTGCGCTCGATGCCGCGGATGGTGTCCAGGCCGTCCTCCCCGGAGAACAGCGCCAGCTGCGGGTCGTGGTCGCGGGCCTCGGGCGCGACGTACTCCCATTCGGTCAGCGGGATGTACGGCGGGTTGGAGACGACCAGATCGACCTGTCCGTCCAGCTCGGGCAGCGCGGTGAGGGCGTCGCCGTGGTGGAGGTTGACGCGGGTGCCGGCGACGTTCTTGCGGGCGTAGCCCAGCGCCTCCTCGGACAGCTCCACGGCGTGCACCCGCGAGCGCGGCACCTCCTGCGCCAGGGCCAGGGCGATGGCGCCGGAGCCCGTGCACAGGTCGACGATCAGCGGTTCGACGACGTCCATGGCGCGCACCGCGTCTATCGCCCAGCCGACCACCGACTCGGTCTCCGGGCGGGGCACGAACACCCCCGGCCCGACGGCGAGTTCGAGGTAGCGGAAGAAGGCGCGGCCGGTGATGTGCTGAAGCGGCTCGCGGGCCTCGCGGCGGGCGATCGCCTCCCAGTAGCGGGCGTCGAAGTCCGCGTCGGCGACCGTGTGCAGCTGGCTCCGCTTGACGCCGTGCACATGCGCGGCGAGCTCCTCGGCGTCGAACCGTGGTGAGGGCACGCCGGCGTCGGCCAGCCGCTGGGTGGCCTGAGCCACCTCTGCGAGCAGCAGGTTCACGGGGAGTCCTCCAGCCGGTACGTACAGGGTCGTGCGGGTGTGCTGCGGGTGTGCTGCGGGTCGGTGCGGCTTACTGGGCGGCGGCGAGCTTGGCCGCCGAGTCGGCGTCGACGCACGCCTGGATGACCGCGTCCAGTTCGCCGTCGAGCACCTGGTCCAAGTTGTACGCCTTGAAGCCGACCCGGTGGTCCGAGAGGCGGTTTTCCGGGAAGTTGTAGGTGCGGATCTTCTCGGAGCGGTCGACGGTGCGCACCTGGCTGCGGCGGGCGTCGGCGGCCTCCTGCTCGGCGGCCTCCTGGGCGGCGGCCAGCAGCCGCGAGCGCAGGATGCGCAGGGCCTGCTCCTTGTTCTGGAGCTGGCTCTTCTCGTTCTGACAGGAGGCGACGACACCGGTGGGCAGGTGGGTGATGCGCACCGCGGAGTCGGTGGTGTTGACGGACTGGCCGCCGGGGCCCGAGGAGCGGTAGACGTCGATGCGCAGATCGTTCATGTTGATCTCGACGTCGACCTCTTCGGCCTCGGGGGTGACCAGCACGCCGGCCGCCGAGGTGTGGATGCGGCCCTGCGACTCGGTGGCGGGCACCCGCTGGACGCGGTGCACCCCGCCCTCGTACTTCAGCCGCGCCCAGACGCCCTGGCCGGGTTCGGTCGCGCCCTGACCGCCCTTGGTCTTCACGGCGACCTGGACGTCCTTGTAGCCGCCGAGCTCGGACTCGGTGGAGTCGATGATCTCGGTCTTCCAGCCGATGCGCTCGGCGTAGCGCAGATACATCCGCAGCAGATCGCCGGCGAACAGCGCGGATTCGTCGCCGCCCGCGCCCGCCTTGATCTCCAGGATGACGTCCTTGTCGTCGCTGGGGTCACGCGGGACGAGCAGCAGCCGCAGCTTCTCGGTGAGCTCCTCGCGCCGGGCGTCGAGCTCCTTGACCTCGTCGGCGAAGTCCGGGTCGTCCGCGGCCAGTTCGCGGGCCGTCTCCATGTCCTCGCCGGTCTGCCGCCAGGAGCGGTAGGTGGTGATGATCGGGGTCAGCTCGGAGTAGCGCTTGTTGAGCCGCATGGCCTCGCGCTGGTCGGCATGGACCGCGGGGTCGGCCAGCCGCTTCTCAAGATCGGCGTGCTCGCCGACCAGTTCCTCGACCGCCTCGAACATCGTGTGTTCCTCTGCTGACTGGACTTCCGGGGCCCCGGCCGGTGGGCTGCGGGGCAGGACGACAAAGACGCCGGTCCGGTCGCCCCATCGAGGGGCGACCGCGAACCGGCGCCTTGCGGGTCGCTACTTCTTGGCGGCTGCGGCGGACTTGCCGAAGCGGGCCTCGAAGCGGGCCACGCGGCCGCCGGTGTCCATGATCTTCTGCTTGCCCGTGTAGAACGGGTGGCACTCGGAGCAGATGTCGGCGCGGATGCTGCCGCCGGCAACGGTGCTACGGGTGGTGAACGACGCGCCACAGGTGCAGCTGACCTGGGTCTCGACGTACTCCGGGTGGATGTCGCGCTTCAAGGGATTCTCCTAGGTTCGGGAGTGCACCGGGTCGTGTCGCGGGTTGCGTCACGTGAACCGGGGCCGACGGTCCAGTCTGCCAGGACTAGCCGTATCTCCCAAAACGGGGGGACGTCCGCCGCTATTCCCCCGCCGGTACGGGACCCCGCGCGGCCCCGTACCGGCGTCGGACGGCTACTTCACGTACCGGCCCGTGCCGCCCTGGTCACCGGCCGAGCCCTTGGTCGCGGCCTTCGGGATGGCCTTGTCCTGCCGCAGGGCGTCCCAGACCTGCGCGCTCTTCCGGGTCAGCGGCACCACGCGCTCGGGGTCGGCCGGGTCGTAGGTCACCGGCAGCGTCATCATGTCGATGTGGTCCGAGCCGATGGCGCCCAGGCTCTTGGCCAGGCCGGTCAGCTCGCCGACGGAGTTGAGGTCGGTGTCGGTGGTCACGGCCTTGGTCGCGGTGTCCGCGATGTCGTACAGCTTGGCGGGATTGGTCAGCACCCCGACGTTGCGGACCTGGTTCATCAGCGCCTTGACGAAGGTCTGCTGGAGCTGGATGCGGCCCAGGTCGCTGCCGTCGCCGCCGGGGACACCGTGCCGGGTGCGCACCAGGCCCAGCGACTGCTCGCCGTTGAGCGTGTGCTTGCCGGCGGGCAGGTGCAGATGGCTGTCCTTGTCGTTGATCGGCCGGGTGGTGGTGAGGTCCACCCCGCCCAGCGCGTCGATGAGCTTCTTGAAGCCGGTGAAGTCCACCTCGAGGAAGTGGTCCATCCGGATGCCGCTGATCGACTCGACGGTCTTGACGGCGCAGGCCGGGCCGCCGACCTCGTAGGCGGTGTTGAACATCGCGCGCTGCGCACCGGGCACGGTGTGGCCGTTGCCGGTGGTGCAGTCGGGCCGCTTGACCATGGTGTCGCGGGGGATGCTCACCACGCTGGCCTTCTTGTGGCCCTTGTAGACGTGCACGACCATCGCGGTGTCGGAGCGGGCGCCGCCCTCGTCCCGGCCGTAGGCGCCGTTCTTGCCCGCCCGGGAGTCCGAGCCCATCACCAGGATGTCCATCGAGCCGTTGTCGAAGTTCTGCGGCCGGTCGTGCCCCAGGGCGGCGTTGATGTCGACGCCCTTGAGGTTGCCGTTGAGCTTGAAGTAGACGTATCCGAGCCCGGCACCGCCGAGCAGTACGGCGCTGACCAGCGCACACAGGGTGATGGTCAGGGCCCGGCGGCGCCGGGTCCGGCCCTTGCGCCGGCGGCCGGTGGCACGTATGCCGCGGGCACGGCTCTTGGCCGCCATCGCGGTCCCGTTGCTGTCCGCCATGTGTTCCTCAGTCCTTGGTCGCTCGGCTGGCCCTCGCCGCACCGTGCTGCGTACGTCGCTCCGTACCTCACGGCCTGTCGTGTCAGACGGGGGGCAGACGGGAAGGGTTGCACAGCGCCGTATGAGCCCTTTCTTAGAAAACGCGCCGGCCCGCGCCTCGTGCGCCGGGACTTTCGT
Source organism: Streptomyces natalensis ATCC 27448 (assembly GCF_000935125.1). Taxonomy (GTDB): domain Bacteria; phylum Actinomycetota; class Actinomycetes; order Streptomycetales; family Streptomycetaceae; genus Streptomyces; species Streptomyces natalensis. The sequence goes on from NZ_JRKI01000061.1 coordinate 379,329, forward strand.
CCTTCTCACCTGCGCTTACAGGCTGTTTCCGGACATTGTGTGAACGGGTGTACGGCGCTGTGCCCTGTGCGGAACGTCTCAGCGGCGCGCGGCGGCGGCGCGGTGCACATCACACCGTTGAGCGCGCAGCACGAAGCCCTCCCCACCCACAGGGGTGAGAAGGGCTCGGTGTGCGGCGTCGCTAAGGGCGTCAGTCGTTGCCGTTGCCGCCCATACCCGGCGTCGTCTTCTGGATCTGGAGCAGGAACTCCGCGTTGGACTTCGTCTGCTTCATCTTGTCCAGCAGCAGCTCGATGGCCTGCTGCTGGTCCAGGGCGTGCAGCACCCGGCGCAGCTTCCAGACGACGGACAGCTCGTCGCTGCCCATCAGGATCTCTTCCTTACGGGTGCTGGACGCGTCCACGTCCACCGCCGGGAAGATGCGCTTGTCCGAGAGCTTGCGGTCGAGCTTGAGCTCGAGGTTGCCGGTGCCCTTGAACTCCTCGAAGATCACCTCGTCCATTCGCGAACCGGTCTCGACCAGCGCGGTGGCCAGGATGGTCAGCGAACCGCCGTCCTCGATGTTGCGCGCGGCACCGAAGAAGCGCTTCGGCGGGTAGAGCGCGGTCGAGTCGACACCACCGGACAGGATGCGGCCGGAGGCGGGCGCCGCGAGGTTGTACGCGCGGCCCAGACGGGTGATGGAGTCCAGCAGGACGACGACGTCGTGGCCCAGCTCCACCAGCCGCTTGGCGCGCTCGATGGCGAGCTCGGCGACGGTGGTGTGGTCCTCGGCCGGACGGTCGAAGGTCGAGGAGATGACCTCGCCCTTGACCGACCGCTGCATGTCGGTGACCTCTTCGGGACGCTCGTCGACCAGGACGACCATCAGGTGGCACTCGGGGTTGTTGCGGGTGATCGAGTTGGCGATCGCCTGCATGATCATGGTCTTGCCGGTCTTCGGCGGGGCCACGATCAGACCGCGCTGCCCCTTGCCGATGGGCGTGACCAGATCGATGATCCGGGTCGTCAGACCGCCCGACTCACCCTCCAGGCGCAGCCGCTCCTGCGGGTAAAGGGGCGTCAGCTTGCCGAACTCCGGCCGCTGGCGGCCCTGTTCGGGCGCCATGCTGTTGACGGTGTCCAGGCGCACCAGCGCGTTGAACTTCTCGCGCCGCTCGCCGTCCTTGGGCTGGCGCACCGCACCGGTGACGTGGTCGCCCTTGCGCAGGCCGTTCTTGCGGACCTGGGCGAGGGAGACGTACACGTCGTTCGGGCCGGGCAGGTAGCCGGAGGTCCGGATGAAGGCGTAGTTGTCGAGGATGTCGAGGATGCCCGCGACGGGGATCAGGACGTCGTCCTCGGTGACCTGCGGCTCGTTGCCGAAGTCCTCGCGGCCGCCGCGACGGCCCCGGCGGTCGCGGTAGCGGCCGCGACGGCCCCGGCGTCCGCCCTCGAAGTCGTCGTCGTCATCACGGCGGTCGTCCCGGCGGTCGCGCTGGCGCTGGCCGGCCTGTCCGCCCTGGCCGCCCTGTCCGCCGTCGCCGGTCTCGCCCTTGCGGCGGTCGCGCTGACGCTGGCCGCGGCCCTCGCGGTCACCCTTCTGCTGGCGGTCGCCGCGGTCCTGGCGGTCCTTGCCCGGACGGCCCTCGGCGGTGTCCACCGCCGTCTCGGCCTTCGGCTCGGCCTTGGTCTCGGCCTTCGCCTCAACCTTCGTGTCGGTCTTGACGTCGCCCGCGGCGGCCTCGGGGGCGCCCGCGGCGGCGGTGGCGCGCCGCCGGCGGCGCTCACCGGCCGGCTGCTCGTCGCTGACCGGCTGGCCGGGGATCTCGATCTGCTGCTGGGCGGCCGCGGGCTGCTCGGCGGCCTTGTCGCCCTTGGGGGCCTTGTCGGCGCTCTTGGCGGCCGTGTCCTCACCCGTACGGGCCTTGGAGGTCGTACGGCGCTTGGGCTTGGTCTCGGCGGCGGGCGCGTCGGCCCTGGCCGGGGCACTGCCTCCGGCCTGCTTCTCCTTGATGACCTCGATCAGCTGGCTCTTGCGCATCCGCGCGGTGCCCTTGATGCCGAGGCCGGAGGCAACCTGCTGGAGCTCCGCCAGGACCATGCCCTCAAGGCCGGTGCCGGAACGGCGGCGACGCGTGGTTGCAGGCGCGGCAGGAGCGTCCGTGGCGGGCGCGGTGGCACCGCCATCGGCGCGCACGCCCATCAGATCGGTGGTGTCGCTCACGAAGGGTCCTTCCCTGGAGCGGGCGTCGGCCTGTCTGGCTCGGCGACCGGGTTGTGCTGTCCGGCTCGATGTCCTCGGGTCTTGCGGACCTGGCCGGGGCGGTGGTCCCGCCGGATACGGCGGAAAGATCAATTCATGGTTCCGGCGTGAAGAGATGCAGAGTGACTCATGACGTCACGCCGAATTCCGGAGCGTGCTCACTCCTGCTCAGGCCATTGCTCCAAGCAGTTTGGGAGGCTCCCGGAAGAAAGTGGTCCCAACTGGGGACACCAAGCACCGCACCCCATAGGTGTCGGGTACTGACTTGAGGTTAACACTACCGGATCCAACAAACATTCCCCCTCTCCAAGACCGGCAATCAGTCGATCACACGCGTGATCACCCGGCGAGCGGCAGCACACATGTGCCCGCCACATCGAGGGTCAGCCGGTTGGCCGCCCACCCCTCACCCGCCAGCGCGGCAACCTTGTCGGCCGTCGCATCCTCGACCAGTGCGAGCACCGTGGGGCCCGCACCGGAGACGACTGCGGGGACGCCGTCCGCGCGCAGTCGGCTCACCAGGGCCAGGCTCTCCGGCATCGCCGGGGCGCGGTATTCCTGGTGAAGTCGGTCCTCGGTCGCGGCCAGCAGCAGCTCGGGGCGCCTGGTCAGGGCCTCGACGAGCAGTGCGGCGCGGCCGGCGTTGGCCGCGGCGTCCCCGTGCGGGACGGTACGCGGCAGCAGTCCGCGGGCGGTCTCGGTCAGCACCGGTTTTCCGGGCACGAAGACCACCGGAACGATGGAATCGGCGGGATCCATCCGGATCGCCCGCGCGGTGGCGGTCCCGGTCTCCATCCAGGCGAGCGTGAAACCGCCCATCAGGCACGCGGCGACGTTGTCGGGATGGCCCTCCAGCTCGGTGGCCAGCTCCAGCAGCGCGATGTCGTCGAGCTTTTGCTCGCCGCCTATCGTCACGGCGCGGGCGGCGACGATGCCTGCGCAGATGGCCGCCGACGAGGAGCCCAGACCGCGGCCGTGCGGGATGCGGTTGGCGCACACGATTTCCAGGCCGCGCGGCTGCCCGCCGAGCCGGTCGAAGGCGGCGCGCATCGACTTCACGAGCAGATGGCTCTCGTCTCGCGGGAGCGTCTCGGCGCCCTCACCTGCGATATCGACGTGCAGACCGGAATCGGCGACCCGCACCACGACATCGTCGTACAGGCCCAGGGACAGGCCGAGGGCGTCGAAGCCGGGACCGAGATTGGCGCTGGAAGCGGGGGTGCGCACCCGGACGGCGGCGGCGCGGAACGCGGGACCGGCCATCGCTCGATGACTCTCCTTGATTGATGCTGCGGTACTGCCCCAGAACTCCGGCGCCGGAGCGCCCGGACGGCTCATGGGGTCTGTTCTGACCTGCCCTGCACACCACTGCGTTATGCCGTGGGGAGGGGAGTTGGCTGCCAGCCTATCGAAGGAAGGTTCTGTGACGACATAGGGCGCACAGGAGGCGCACGAAGCGTGTCGCGCGCCTTCCCGTGCCCCGACGTCGGCCTCTTCGGGCTTTGCAGCCTTTGCACTCTTTGCTTTTCGTGCGGTGCTGGACGGGTGCGGGACGGCTGCGGGCCCGCACCCGGGGCCGTCAGGCCAGGCCCAGCTTCTCGGCGGCGGCGTCCGCGTCGATGGGGACCGTCACCGGCTGCGGCGCACCGGCCACCGCCCAGTCCGGGTCCTTGAGGCCGTTACCGGTGACCGTGCAGACGATCTTCTGGCCCGGATCGACCCGGCCCTCCTCGGCGGCCTTGAGCAGACCGGCGACCGACGCGGCCGAGGCGGGCTCGACGAAGACGCCCTCCTGGGAGGCCAACAGGCGGTAGGCGGCCAGGATCTGACGGTCGGTCACCTCATCGATGAAGCCGCCGGACTCGTCCCGCGCCCGCTCCGCGAACTGCCAGGAGGCGGGGTTGCCGATACGGATCGCGGTGGCGATGGTGTGCGGGTCCTTGACGACCTCGCCGCGCACGATCGGGGCGCTGCCGGAAGCCTGGAAGCCCCACATCCGCGGGTTGTGGGTGGCAATACCGTCCGCCGCGTACTCCTGGTAGCCCTTCCAGTACGCGGTGATGTTGCCGGCGTTGCCGACGGGCAGGACGTGGATGTCGGGCGCGTCGCCCAGCATGTCGACGATCTCGAAGGCCGCGGTCTTCTGGCCCTCGATGCGCACCGGGTTCACGGAGTTCACAAGTGCGACCGGGTAGTTGTCGGACAGGCCGCGGGCCAGCGTCAGACAGTCGTCGAAATTCCCGTCGATCTGGAGAATCTTCGCGCCGTGCACCAGCGCCTGGCCCATCTTGCCGAGGGCGATCTTGCCCTGGGGGACGAGCACGGCGCAGACCATGCCGGCGCGCACCGCGTAGGCGGCGGCCGAGGCGGAGGTGTTGCCGGTGGAGGCGCAGATGACGGCCTTGGCGCCCTCCTCCTTGGCCCGGGTGATGGCCATCGTCATCCCGCGGTCCTTGAAGGAGCCGGTGGGGTTGGCGCCCTCGACCTTGAGATGCACCTCACAGCCGGTGCGCTCGGAGAGCACCTGGGCCGGTACGAGGGGGGTGCCGCCCTCCCGGAGGGTGATGACCTCGGTCGTGTCGCTGACCGGCAGCCGGTCGCGGTATTCCTCGATGATGCCGCGCCACTGACCGTTGGCGGAGGACGCGGTGGAATTGGCAGACATGGGTTCCTTTACTCCCCTTCGACCCGCATGATGCTGGCGACGCCGCGGACGGTGTCCAGCTCGCGCAGTGCCCCGACGGTCGACGACAGGGCCGCGTCGGCCGCCCGGTGGGTGACGACGACGAGGGAGGCCTCTCCGTCCTTGCCCTGCTGACGGACCGTATCGATGGATACGCCGTGTTCGGCGAAAATGGTGGCGACCTGCGCGAGAACGCCGGGTTTGTCGGCCACATCGAGACTGATGTGGTAGCGCGTGACGACCTCGCCCATGGGGCTGACGGGCAGCCGCGTATAGGCGGACTCGCCCGGTCCGGTGGCCCCGGCGAGCTTGTTACGGCACACCGCGACCAGATCGCCCAGGACCGCGGAGGCGGTCGGCGCACCGCCCGCTCCGGGCCCGTAGAACATCAGCTGCCCGGCCGCGTCGGACTCCACGAACACCGCGTTGTATGCCTCGCGCACCGAGGCGAGCGGATGGGTCAGCGGAATCATCGCGGGGTGCACCCGGGCCGTCACCGACGCCCCGTCCGCCGCCCGCTCGCAGATGGCGAGCAGCTTGACCGTGCAGCCCATCCGCTTGGCGGAGGCGATATCGGCCGCCGTGACCTCCGTCAGTCCCTCGCGGTGCACATCGTCGATGGTCACGCGGGTGTGGAAGGCGATACCGGCCAGGATCGCGGCCTTGGCGGCGGCGTCGAAGCCCTCGACGTCGGCGGTCGGGTCGGCCTCGGCGTAGCCCAGCGCGGTCGCCTCGTCCAGCGCCTCGCTGTAGCCGGCGCCGGTCGAATCCATCTTGTCGAGGATGAAGTTGGTGGTGCCGTTGACGATGCCGAGCACGCGGTTGACCTTGTCGCCGGCCAGCGACTCGCGCAGCGGCCGCACCAGCGGGATGGCGCCCGCGACGGCCGCCTCGTAGTACAGGTCCGCGCCATTGGCCTCGGCCGCCGCATGCAGCGCCGCGCCGTCGGCCGCCACCAGCGCCTTGTTGGCCGAGACGACGCTCGCGCCGTGCTCGAACGCGGTGGTGATCAGCGTACGGGCCGGCTCGATGCCGCCGATGACCTCGATGACCACGTCGATGTCACCGCGTTTGACCAGCGCGGTCGCATCGGTGGTGACCAGCTCGGCCGGGACGCCGGCGCGGACCCTGTCGGGACGGCGGACGGCGATTCCGGCGAGCTCCACGGGCGCGCCGATACGGGCAGCGAGGTCGTCGGCGTGCGTCGTCATGATGCGCGTCACCTCTGAGCCGACCACACCACAGCCCAGCAGCGCCACCTTCAGCGGACGCGTACGCATCATTCGACCCCTGCTTCTCATCGATCAGCGATTGTTCGTTGGCCGGTGCACCGGCAGCTCGCCCCGGCACGCAGCAGCGTGCTCATGCACCAGTCTCACGCACCGGACGGCAGTTTCCGTCAGTCGTCCGGATTCCGAGACATTTATTTCATCCGGGGCCCGGCCCCGTGGATCCGGCCCTACCCGACATCCAACCGCAGAAGATCTTCCTCCGTCTCCCTGCGGACGATCACCCTGGCCGCACCGTCCCTGACCGCCACGACGGGGGGCCGCAGTGCGTGGTTGTAGTTGCTCGCCATGGACCGGCAGTACGCGCCGGTGGCGGGCACCGCGAGGAGGTCGCCCGGCGCCACATCGCTCGGCAGGAACGCATCGCGCACGACGATGTCCCCGCTCTCGCAGTGCTTGCCGACCACCCGCGAGAGCATCGGCTCGGCGTCGGAGGTACGCGAGACCAGGGCCACGCTGTACTCCGCGTCGTACAGAGCGGTGCGGATGTTGTCCGACATCCCGCCGTCCACGGACACGTACGTCCGCAGGCCCTCCAGCTCCTTGACCGTGCCGACCTCGTAGAGCGTGAAGGCCGTCGGCCCCACGATCGCCCGGCCCGGCTCGACGGACAGCCGCGGTACCCCGAGGCCGGCCGCCTCGCACTCCTTGGTCACGATCTCGCCGAGCGCCTTGGCGATCTCGTGCGGCTCGCGCGGATCGTCCGCCGAGGTGTAGGCGATGCCCAGACCGCCGCCGAGATCGATCTCCGGCAGCTCGATGCCGTGCTCGTCGCGCACCTCGGTGAGCAGCTGCACGACCCGGCGGGCGGACACCTCGAAACCGGCCATATCGAAGATCTGCGACCCGATGTGGCTGTGAATTCCGATCAGTTCCAGCCCGTCCAGCTTCAGCGCCCGCCGTACGGCCTCCGCGGCCTGCCCCTCGGCCAGCGCAATGCCGAACTTCTGGTCCTCGTGGGCGGTCGCAATGAATTCATGCGTATGCGCCTCGACACCGACCGTGACGCGGATCTGCACCCGCTGCCGCTTGCCGAGCTTCTCGGCGATATGCGCGACCCGCACGATTTCCTGGAACGAATCCAGCACGATCCGCCCGATGCCCGCTTCCACGGCCCGGGTGATTTCCTCGACGCTCTTGTTGTTGCCGTGCAGGGCGATCCGCTCGGCCGGCATACCCGCATCGAGCGCCGTGGCGAGCTCTCCTCCGGAACAGACGTCGAGATGCAGCCCTTCCTCGTTCAGCCACCGCACGATGGCGCGGGACAGGAACGCCTTTCCGGCGTAGAAGACATCGGCGTCCGATCCGAAGGCGTCCTTCCAGGCCCGGCAGCGCGCCCGGAAATCGTCCTCGTCCAGGAAATACGCCGGCGTACCGAATTCCTCGGCCAGCGCGCGGACGTCCAGCCCGCCGACCGTCACCACGCCGTCGGCATTGCGCCGGACGGTACGGGACCAGATCTGCGGGTCAAGGGTATTGAGATCGGCGGGCGGCCCGGCGTAGTGCCCCTCGGGCAGTACATCGGCATGCCGGGGCCCGGCAGGGTGCGCGGAACGACTCATGACAGCGGGGATCCCCTCAAATTCTCAGTACACATCAAAGGTAGTCGGGCGTGGAGATGCCGAGCAGACGCAGGCCGTTGGCGAGCACCGTCCCGGTGGCCTCGGCAAGAGCCAGCCGGCCGCGGTGCACGGCCAGGGGTTTGCCCTCCCCGACGGGCAGCGGCGGGCACTCCTCGCACCACCCGGGCAACGCATCCGCCGTCGCCTCCAGATGCCGCACCAGCCGGTCCGGCGCGCGGAGCCGGGCGGCGGACTCGACGGCGGCGGGATAGGTGGCCAGGAGGGTGAGCAGCTCCTGAGCCGCGGGCTCGGCGGCGGCCGCGTCCGTACCCGTGCCCGTGGGCGTCCCTGTGGACGTCACCGTTTCCCCGCCCTCGGGCGCGAACCCGAGGTCATGGCCCTGCCGTACCAGGGCCCGCGTCCTGGCGTAGGCGTACTGCACCCGGAACCGCGGATTCTCTTCCCGCTGCTCCGGCCGCTCCGGCAGGCGTACGGCATCCCGCGCCGCAGGCCGCAGCAGCGCCCAGCGCGCCTCGTCCTCCCCCAGCCGGGCAACCATCCCGGCACACTCCCGGGCGGCCTCCGGCGCCGCGGCCACGTCGCGCGGCCGCCCGCCCCCGGCCGCCGCCACGATCCGCCCCAGGGCCTCGGCGACGACGAGGCCACGGGCGCCGCGGTGAAGGGGGGCGTCGGGGACCGGGCCGCGGGAAACGGGCGCACCGGCAACCGGCGCACTGGTTGCGGCCTCCCCCGCTCTCCGCTGCTGCTCCCCGTAACGGGCGCCGGCGGCCCGTACCTCCCGTACCAGCGCGCCCCGCGCCCCGCCGCCCAGCGTGAAGTTCAAGAACCCCGGCCCGGCGATCTCGACCCGGTCGATCCCGGCGCTCCCCGCCAGCCGCCTGCGCAGAATCTCGGCGACCTCCCGGGCCGGCCGCCCGGCGTCCTTGGCGAGCTGGAGCGCCACATTCGAGGCGTAGTCCCCGCATCCGGCCCGCCGCGGCGGCCGCACCACGATCCGGGCCGGCACCGGCACGGAGAGCTCCTCATCGTCCACGGCACCGCGCACGGAGCGCAGGACGGTACGGGAGAGCTCGGCGGGGGTCACGAGACAAGCGTATGGGAGAAGGGTCCGGGTCAGCCCACCGGTTTCGCCCTGTGGACACCCTCAGGCGGCAGGCGGCCGCTGATCCCGCACACCCGTTTCCCCGAGCCCGGGCAGCTCCTCGCATCCGCCGCCCCGCCCGGCGTCCCCCGGGGCCCCCTCGCCCCGCTGGACCGTACGCCCACCGTCCCCCTCGGCCCCGCGCTCCCGCTGCCGCCCCTCGCGAGCCAGCATCCCCACGGTCCGTACCAGCTCCCCCGGCTCGAACGGCTTCGCCAGGAAGGCATCGACGCCCACCCACTCGCCGTTGTCCACCTCGCCCTGGGTGCAGGCGCTGACGATGGCGATGGGGATGTCCCATGTGCGGGGATCGGACCGCAGCCGCGCGGCGGTGCGCAGGCCGTTCAGCCGCGGCATCACGACATCGAGGGTGACGACATCCGGTCTGACCTCGTGCACGACATCCAGACATTCGGCACCATCAGCCGCGGTCACCACCTCGAAGCCCTCCAGCTCGAGATTGACTCTGATCAACTGGCGGATCACCTTGTTGTCATCGACAACAAGGATCCGACCGGACAAGCCAGGCACACCATGAGACTAGGGGCCCACCTGCGGCTGCGTCCCGGTTTTGCCCACTTCCGCCCCCATGCGGGGGACCTTTCCCCGACCCCCGCCACGGCACCCTCGCCATGCGCTACGACCGCCTCCGGGCCCCTCCCCGCGGCCCCGCAAAACCCTGTTCCTGAACACCCCATCAGAGCTGGTAGTGTTCTACCCGTCGCCGAGAGAACACCGGCGACAACGCCCCCGTAGCTCAGGGGATAGAGCAACGGCCTCCGGAGCCGTGTGCGCAGGTTCGAATCCTGCCGGGGGCACTTCGCAGAAACCAGCGTGATCATGCCGGGTATCTGCGCGAGTGCCGAAAATCAAAGGGTCGGTCCCAGTTTCATGGGCCCGGCCCTTTGGCGTTTCTCGTGGGTCCCGCCCTTTGCCGTTCTTGTGGTCCGGCCCCTTGGCATGGCGGAGCGGGCCGCGGGGGCGCCTGGAGCCGTGGATGCGCTTGAGTGCGCCGGCGGCGACGTCCTTTGCCCGTGGGGCCTTTGCGTACGGCGGTGGCGGCGCGGGGAGGCCGACGCGCTGCCCCGGCTGCGGGCCCGGGGCGCCGCACGCGGCCGCATGCTGCGCGCCCGTGGCCCCCGGCGGTCGGCGCGGAGCGGGGTGGTGGCCGGTCAGCCGTTGAGGTGGACCGGGAGGGACTCGATTCCGTAGACGATGGAGAGCTTGCGGAATTCGAGGTCCTCGGGCCGGGCGGCCAGGCGCATGGCGGGAAAGCGGCGGACCAGGGCGGGATAGGCGGCCCGCAGTTCCATACGGGCGAGTTCCGCGCCGACGCAGCGGTGTATTCCGTAGCCGAAGGCGAGGTGGGAGGGAACATTGCGGGAGGGGTCGAACTGCTCCATTTCCGGGCCGAGTTTGCCATCGCGGTCGGCGCCGCTGAGGGAGCAGAGGACGACGTCTCCGGAAGAGATCTGTACGCCGCCGATTTCGAGGTCCTCGCGGGCGAAGCGGGGGAAAGCGACCTGGACGACGGTGAGATAGCGGAGGAGTTCTTCGACGTAGCGCTCGATGGTGTCGGAGTCGGTGTCGTCGTTCTTGAGGGCGTCGAAATGCTTCGGGTCCTGGAGGAGGACCAGGGCGCCGAGGGCGAGCATGCTGGCGGTGGTTTCGAAGCCGCCGGTCAGCACGCCGTCGGCGAGGCCCGCGAGTTCTTCGTCGCTGACCGAGTCGCCGTGTTCCTTGACGATCATGCCGAGCAGGCCGTCGCCCGGGTTCTCCCGCTGCTTCTTGACGATGTCCCGGAAATAGGAGAGGGATTCGGATATGGCGCCGAAGGAGGCGTTCGCCCCGCTGAACAGGTCGAAGCGGGCGGCGCTGAGGCGTTCGAAGTCGACTCGGTCCTCGTAAGGGACGCCGAGGAGTTCGCAGATGACGAGGGAGGGGATGGGCAGGGCGAAGGAATGGACGATATCGACGGGGTCGCCGTTTTTGCCCGCCGCTTCCATGGCGTCGAGACGCTCTTCGACGATCTCGTGGATACGGGGGGTGAGGCGGCCGAGGCGGCGCATCGTGAATTCGGGGGTGAGGAGGCGGCGGAGGCGCGTATGGACCGGCGGGTCGGCGAATCCCAGGCCGCCGGGGTTCTGTTCGGCGCCGGCACCCGCCTTGCCGACGAGGTTGGTGAAGTCCGAACTGAAGGCATTGACCTTCCCGAGGACCTGCTTGACCTCGTCATAGCCGGTGACCAGCCAGACGTTGGCGGCTATCGGCACCGGAAGCTGGGAGATCGGCTCCTTCTCCCGGACCGCACCCAATTCGCCCACGGGGTCGAGCCCCTCGCGCCGCAGCGGCATCAGAACGGACTCGGGCAAGAAAGACATTCGAGACAGGTCGAAGCCTTTCCTGCGCGTTCTCGCCAGATACATGCGGCCGGCCCAGGCGATGATCCGGGAACGGAGAGTCGTCATGACGCTAATACTGCCTTTCGTCGAGGGGGTCGGTCACCCGCACTCCGCGGCCCATCGGGGCCGAGACGGCACGGGACCTCCACTCGGCGTGCACGGATGAGACGTACGCCATAGCCCCTCGCTCGGCGGCGGCGGGTCATGGCGCGGGGTCCATGCCCTCGACCGGTGTCCCGGTCGGCCGCAGCAGCGTGTCGGCTCGGCCTCGTGGTTCGGTGTGGTTTCGGTCTGTGGGGTCGGTGAGGGCTGGGGGCTGAGGGGCTTGGTTGCCTGGTGGGCTGGTGGGTCTTTTCGGCGGTGGTGCGGTCGGTGCTGCGGTGCGGTGGGGCTTTTCGGGGTGTTCTGCGGGCGTTCTTCGGGTGTTCTTCGCGTCTTCTTCGGGTGCTGCGTTCGGTCGGCGGCCGTCGAGGGAGTTCGGCGCGGCGGTGCGTCGAGTTCCTTGACGCCGGTCGGAGCGTTCAGGTTGTCCGGTCGGTCCGGACGAGTTTACAAAGTGCCCTTGGGGGCGTTGACGGAACGAGGGCGTAACGAAGAAGGGGACGGCGGGATGTCAGGGAGGTACCCCGGCCGTCGTACCCCCCTGCGCGCCGCCTTGCCGTCGCGAACTGGGCCTGCCAGTAGGCCGGGACGGCGTCGGGATGCCGGGTGCCGTCGTCCCGGCCGGCAGCCCGGCGCCTTCCGGGCGGCGCCGGCGGCGGGTGCGGGGCGTGGCGAACGCCTCATGCCCCGATCGGGCGGTCCCCGCGATCCGTACGACGGGCCGGTGACAGCGACACCGACACCGACACCCGCACCGACGGTGGCCAACGGCACGACGCGAGGGGCGGAGTTGGTGCCGGGTGCGTCGCGGGTGGGGGCGCGGGCGACGGCGCGCGATCCTGGAAGCGGCCGCCGCCCCGAACACCGGGTGCGACATAACGGATATATGGCTCACCGCTTGCTACGTTGCCTGGCATGACGGCAACGGCATCGGCGGCTCCCGCGCGACCCGCGGACACTCCCCCACCCTTGCCGCTGCCCCCGAAGCGGCGGGGCGTCGAACTGGGCCTCCTGGTGGGCGCCGTACTCATCAGCATCTGCGGCTATCTGACGGTGGGCGCCGCCACCGGGCACGCGCTGCCGGCCGGAGCGGTCACCTACGGCGCCGGACTGGCCGCGCTCGCCCTGCTCGCGCATCTCGCCGTACGGCTGCGCGCCCCGTACGCCGATCCGCTGCTGCTGCCCATCGCCGTGCTGCTCAACGGTCTCGGCCTGGTGCTGATCTTCCGGCTCGATCTGGAGACGCCCGGCGACCGGGCCGCGCCCGCGCAGCTGGTGTGGTCGACGGTGGGCGTCGGGCTGTTCACCGCCGTGGTGGTGCTGCTGCGCGACCACCGCACGCTCCAGCGGTTCGCCTACCCCTGTGCCGCGCTCGCCCTGCTGCTGATGGTGGCGCCGATCCTGTTCCCGGCCGTCAACGGCGCCAAGATCTGGATCCGGGTGGCGGGGTTCTCGTTCCAGCCCGGGGAGTTCGCCAAGGTGCTGATCACCGTTTTCTTCGCGGCGTATCTGGCGGCGAACCGCGAGGTGCTGGCCGACATCGGGCACGCGGGGTGGAGCGGGCGGCTGCCGCCCGGCCGGGTGCTGGGGCCGGTGGTGGCGATCTGGCTGGTCAGTGTGGGTGTCCTGGTGCTGGAGCGGGATCTGGGGACCTCGCTGCTGTTCTTCGGGATCTTCGTGGTGCTGCTGTACGTGGCCACCGGGCGGGTCGGGTGGCTGGCGGTCGGGCTGCTGCTGGCGGCGGGCGGGGCGACGGCGGTGGCGACGCTGGAGCCGCATGTGCACGGGCGGGTGACGGACTGGCTGCATCCGTTCGCGGGGATCGCGGCGGGCCGGGGGCCGGGGCAGCTGGCGCAGTCGCTGTTCGCGTTCGCGGCGGGCGGACTGCTGGGGACGGGGCTCGGCCAGGGCGACTCCCAGCTGATCGGATTCGCCATGAAGTCCGACTTCGTGCTGGCGACGGTCGGCGAGGAGCTGGGTCTGGCGGGGCTGACCGCGCTCTTCGTGCTCTACGCGCTGCTGGTGGGGTGCGGCTTCCGCGCCGCGCTGGGCATCCGCGAGCCGTTCGGCGGGCTGCTGGCCGTGGGGCTGGCCGCGCTGCCCGCCGTCCAGGTCTTCGTCATCGCGGGCGGGGTGATGGGGCTGATTCCGCTCACGGGGATGGCGATGCCGTTCCTGGCGCAGGGCGGGTCGTCGGTGGTGACGAACTGGATCATCGTGGCGCTGCTGGCGCGGATCAGCGACCGGGCACGGGCGCCGGAGGGGGCGGGTGAGCGGAGGGACGAAACGGCACACCACCCCGTCCCGGAACACAGCCCGCCCCCCGAACCCCGCTCCGCCCCGGAGTCCCGCCCATGACCCGCTGCATCCGGCAGACCGCCGCGCTGTGCGCCCTGCTCCTGGTCGCGCTGCTGGTCAACGCCGCGCGGGTGCAGCTGTGGGAGGCCGGGTCCTACAGCGCCAATGCCGCCAACCGCCGTGCCGCACTGGCCCGTTACGCGCAGCCGCGGGGGCCCGTGCTCGTGGCGGGCCGGCCCGTCACCGGCTCCCGGGACAGCGGCGGGCGGCTGCGGTACGAGCGCACGTATACCGACGGCCCCCTGTACGCGCCGGTCACCGGCTATGCCTCGCAGCTCTACGGCACCTCCCTGCTGGAGCGCGCCGAGGACGGCATCCTGGCCGGCACCGACGACCGGCTGGCCACCTTCCCCTGGTGGGACCGGATCATCCGCGGCCACCGGCCCCCCGGCAGCGTCGCCACCAGCATCGACCCCGCCCTCCAGCGCGCCGCGTTCGGGGCGCTGGGCCGCAGGAAGGGCGCGGTGGTCGCGCTGGAACCGCGCAGCGGACGGATCCTGGCGCTGGCCAGCACCCCGTCGTACGACCCCACCGCCCTCTCCGGCAACGGCACGTCGGTCGCCGCCGACTGGCGGCGGCTGACCGGTGCGGCCCACCGGCCGATGCTCGACCGGGCGGTCGAGCGGGCCTATCCGCCCGGTTCGGTCTTCAAGGTCGTCACCGCGGTGGCGGCGCTGGAGAGCCGTACGGTGACCGACATCGACGCCCCCACGGACACCCCCGACCCCTACACCCTGCCCGGCACCGCCACCCGGCTGGGCAACTCCGTGCCCGGCTGCCGCAACGCAAGCCTCAGGGACGCCTTCCGGCTCTCCTGCAACACCGTCTTCGCGCGGCTGGGAGCCCGGATCGGGCTGCACACCATGGCCCAGGTCGCCGAGCGGTTCGGCTTCAACGACCGCCGGCTGCGGATCCCCTTCCCCGTGGCGGCCAGCACCTTCGGTACGACGATGGACGCCTCGCAGGTCGCGCAGTCGGCGATCGGGCAGTTCGACACCACCGCCACCCCGCTCCAGATGGCGATGGTCGCATCGGCGGTCGCCAACGGGGGGATCCTCACGCCGCCGTATCTGGTGGACGCGGTGACCAATGCCCGCGGGACCACCCTCGACACCGGTCCGCAGCGGCCCGCGCGCCAGGTGATGTCCCCGGCCGTCGCCGGGCAGCTCCAGGAGCTGATGGTCGACGCGGTGGCGCACGGGAGCGGCCGGCAGGCCGCGCTCGACGGTGCGACGGTGGGCGGGAAGACCGGTACCGCGCAGCACGGTGTGCGCAACGAAGGGGTGCCGTACGCCTGGTTCGTCTCCTGGGCGCGGGCCGAGGACAGCGCCGAGCCGTCGGTGGCGGTGGCCGTGGTGGTCGAGGATGCCTCGGCGGACCGGTCGGACATCAGCGGCGGCAGCGTCGCGGCGCCCGTGGCCCGCGCGGTGATGGCGGCCGCACTGCGGCGCGACGGGCACACCGTGCCGCCGTCACAATGACCGTATGACGGAAACGACACCCGCCCGCCCGCTGTCGCTCACCGAGGTCGAGGAGCTGGCGCGGCAGGCGCACGCGGGTCAGACCGACAAGGCCGGCCGCCCGTACGCCGAGCATCTGGCCGCGGTGGCGGCGTGCGTACGGGAGCGGGGCGGCACCGCGGAGCAGATCGCGGCGGCCTGGCTGCACGACGCCGTCGAGGATGCGGCGCTGAGCGAGGAGTGGCTGGCGGGGGCTCCGCTGAGCCCGGCGACCAAGGAGATGGTCCTGGCCGTCACCAAGCGGGCGGGCGAAGGGGTCGAGGCGTACACCGCCCGCATCCTGGCCACGCCCGGTGCGCTGCTCGTCAAGGAGGCGGATCTGGCGCACAACGCGGATCCGGTCCGGCTGGCCGCCCTGGACGGCGCGACGCGGGAACGGCTGACGGCCAAGTACGCAAAGGTACGGGCCCTGTTGGGCCTGCGGTAGCCGCCGCGGGAGTCCATACGCCGGACGGCCCCGCAGAAAGCTGCCGTATGCAGCTACTGTGCGGCGATGACCCTTCCGACGAGCGTCGCACCGCCTTCGCCCCCCCGGCCCGCCCGTGTGATCGCCGCGCTGGACGGCGTGGGCGTCCGCCGCTTCACCACCGACCAGATCATCCTCGACGGCATCGACTGGTCCGTACGCGCCGGTGAGCACTGGGCGCTGCTCGGTGCCAACGGCGCGGGCAAGACGACGATCCTGCGGCTCATCGGCGCGCTGATGTTCCCGACCGTGGGGAGTGTCGAGGTGCTGGGGCACCGGCTCGGCCGTGTCGATGTGCGCGAGCTGCGGGCCGTCATCGGGCTGGTCTCCGGCGCGCAGAAGGTGCCGCAGGACGCGACGGGCCATACGGTCGTGCTGACCGGTGCGAGTGGCACCGTGCAGCCGCTGTGGCGCACATACGACGCGGAGGTCCGCGAGCGCGCGCACGAGCTGCTGGCCGAACTGGACTGCAAGGAGCTGGCGGACCGGCCGTACGGGGTGTGTTCGGGGGGCCAGCGGGCCCGGATCCTGATCGCCCGCGCGTTGATGTCACAGCCCTCGCTGCTGCTCCTGGACGAGCCGTTCAACGCCCTCGATCTGCCCTCGCGCGAGGACCTGATCGACACCCTGCACCAACTGGCCCTGGGACGGCCGGAGTTGGCGACCGTCACGGTCACCCACCACCTGGAGGAGCTCTCCCCGGCCATCGGCCACGCCCTGCTGCTGCGCGATGGGCGGGTGCAGGCGCGCGGTCCGGTGGCCGAGGTGCTGACCGGGGAACGGATGACCGCGTGCTTCGGCCGGCCGATCGAGGTGTCCCGGCACGAGGGCCGCTGGCTGGCGCGGTCGGGGCGGCGGTAGGACCTGTCCGATGAATCGCCGGGGCCGCGGGCCGCGGACGGGGATCGCCGCGGGCCGCGCGCTCAGTTCTGCGTCCCCTGCGCGATGGCCTCGGCCACCTCGGCCGTACGGGCCGCCTCCTCGGCGGCGAAGCGTTCCGCGTCCAGTCTTTCGGCGAGTTCCTCGTCCTCGGCCATCAGCAGATCGAGGTTGGAGTCGCCCATCTCGAAGACGCCCATGTCCACGTAGGCGCGCTGGAGGCGTTCGCCCCACAGGCCGATGTCCTTGACGCAGGGCACGATGCGGCTGAAGAGCAGCTTGCGGAAGAGGTGCAGGAATTCGGAGCGCTCGGTGAACTCGGCGGCCTCCTGCTTGGGTATGCCGAAGTTCTCCAGCACCTCCAGGCCGCGCAGCCGGTCGCGCATCAGATAGCAGCCCTCGATGACGAAGTCCTCGCGTTCGCGCAGTTCGGCGTCGGTGAGCTGCTTGTAGTAGTCGCGCAGCGCCATCCGGCCAAAAGCGACGTGGCGGGCCTCGTCCTGCATGACGTAGGCGAGGATCTGCTTGGGCAGCGGTTTGGTGGTGGTGTCGCGGATCATGCCGAAGGCGGCCAGCGCCAGGCCCTCTATCAGGACCTGCATGCCGAGGTAGGGCATGTCCCAGCGGGAGTCGCCCAGGGTGTCGGCGAGCAGCGACTGGAGATTGTCGTTGACCGGGTAGAGCATCCCGATCTTTTCCTTCAGGAAGCGGGCGTAGATCTCCGCGTGCCGGGCCTCGTCCATGGTCTGGGTGGCGGAGTAGAACTTCGCGTCCATGTCGGGGACGGACTCCACGATGCGCGCAGCGCACACCATCGCGCCCTGCTCGCCGTGCAGGAACTGGCTGAACTGCCAGGAGGTGTAGTGCTGGCGGAGGTCGCCGCGGTCCTTTTCGGTCAGCTTGTCCCAGTACTTGGTGCCGTACAGGGACATGGACTCATCCGGGGTGCCGAGCGGGTCCTTGGGGTCGACCTCCAGGTCCCAGTCGATGCGCAGATTGGCGTCCCACTGCTTGTCCTTGCCCTTCTGGTAGAGGGCGAGCAGCCGGTCGCGGCCGTCGTCGTACTCCCAGCTGAAGCGGGCGGCCCCGGTCGCGGGCACCGCCCACGGGTCCTCGCCCGGGTTCTGAACGTACAGATCGCGGCTCGACACGGACGCCTCCTCAGCTGTTCACACTCATCGCACACACACCGGATTCAGTCGACACACGCTTATCAAACGCGCCACCGAGGGCAGTCGTTGGCAGGCTCACACGTTTCTTACTGGCGAGTCAATAAGTCGCGCAGGGGGGATTGACGGGCTTACTGACACGCAGTCTCATAAGAGACGTTCCGGCGTGACCGCCGGTAACTCCCGTGATTCCGGTACCGCATGAGCGAGAAACCCATGAGTGAGGTAGCCACGCCATGACGAGCGCGCCAGCCGCAATGACCATGACGGACACCGACGTCCTGCGCGACGCCCTCGGCCTGCTCAAGGACCGGGAACAGGTCGCCGAGCGCCTGCTCGACTCCTCCGCCAAGCACTCCTTCGACCCCGACACCGAACTCGACTGGGACGCGCCCCTCGAAGAGGGCAAGTGGTTCTGGCCGCCGGAGCTCCTCTCGCTCTACGGCACCCCGCTGTGGCACAAGATGTCCGTCGAGCAGCAGCAGGACCTCTCCCGGCACGAGGCCGCCTCGCTCGCCTCGCTGGGCATCTGGTTCGAGATCATCCTGATGCAGCTGCTGGTCCGGCACATCTACGACAAGCCGGTCACCAGCGCCCATGTCCGTTACGCCCTCACGGAGATCGCCGACGAATGCCGGCACTCCAAGATGTTCGCGCGGATGATCCAGCGCTCCAAAGCGCCCACTTACCCCGTCTCCCGCCTCAACCACAACCTCGCCCGCATCCTCAAAACGGTCTCCACCACCCCCGGCTCCTTCGCCTGCACCCTGCTCGGCGAGGAGATCCTCGACTGGATGCAGCGGCTGACCTTCCCCGACGAGCGGGTGCAGCCGCTGGTGCGCGGCGTGACCCGTATCCATGTCGTCGAGGAGGCCCGGCACGTCCGGTACGCCCGCGAGGAGCTGCGCCGCCAGATGGTCACCGCGCCGCGCTGGGAGCGGGAGTTGACCCGGGTCAGCTGCGGTGAGGCGGCCCGGGTCTTCTCCCTCGCCTTCGTCAACCCGCAGGTCTACACCAACGTCGGGCTCGACCGGCGGGAGGCCGTCGCACAGGTCAGGGCCAGCGGCCACCGCCGCGAGGTGATGCAGTCCGGCGCCCTGCGGCTGACCGACTTCCTCGACGAGATCGGCGTACTGCGGGGTGTGGGGCGCCGGTTGTGGCGCAGCTCCGGACTGCTGGCGTGAAGCACGCGCATGCGGCCCCCTCGGCACGAGCAGGTGTACGACGCGCAATACGGGGCGGTTACGCTGCTGCTCATGAACGGCAGCGGCACCGCCCCAGCAGTACCCCGACCCGCCTACCGCAGGCTGAGCGTCGAGCAACGCCGCAGCCAACTGCTCGCCGCCGCACTGGGCCTGTTCGCCCAGCGCGCTCCCGAGGACGTCTCGCTGGACGACGTCGCCACCGCCGCCGAGGTCTCGCGGCCGCTGGTCTACCGCTACTTCCCCGGCGGCAAACAGCAGTTGTACGAGGCGGCGCTGCGCAGCGCCGCCGACCAGCTGGAGCGGTGTTTCGCCGAACCGGAGTCCGGTCCGCTCACCCACCGGCTGTCGCACGCGCTGGACCGCTATCTGGCGTTCGTCGACGAGCACGACGCCGGGTTCAGCGCGCTGCTCCAGGGCGGCAGCGTCGTGGAGACCTCCCGCACCACCGCGATCGTCGACGAGGTGCGGCGCGCGGCCGCCGAGCAGATCCTGCGGCATCTGGGCGAGCCGGAGCCGGGACTGCGGCTGCGGATGACGGTGCGGATGTGGATCACGGCGGTCGAGGCGGCCTCGCTGATCTGGCTCGACGAGGGCAAGCGGCCGCCGCTCGACGAACTGCGCGACTGGCTGGTCGACCATTTCGTGGCACTGCTGACCGCCACCGCGGCCCGGGACGAGCAGACCGCGCGGATCACCCGGGCCGCGCTGGCGCTGGAGACCGCCGCAGGGCCGGTCGGCGATCTGGCCCGGCGGGTCCTGCCGGTCGCGCACGGCGCCGCACACCTGCTGTGATCGGCCGCCCGGCGGCGCGGATGTGACACTGGGGGCGTGCGCAGTGAGAACACCCCCTTCGTCGGCGGCCCCCTGGACGGCCGGGTCCTGCCCGTGCTGGTCGGCGCGACCGGGCAGCCGCCGAAGAGCTATGAGATCCCGGTGCCGAACGACGACGGGCGGCCGCCGACCGTCCATGTCTACCGGCGGGTTCCGGGACGGGTGGGGCGCCTGGGGCTGCCGAGCGGGTGGCGCTACGAGTACGACCCCGAGGGCACGCCGCAGGACGGCGGCGGGCTGCGGCGGCTGTTCCGGCGGGACCGTTCCGGCGGCTGATCGAGTGGACCGGGCGACGCCACCGACGCCCGTACATCCGAAATGTATGACTGTCGTGACAGCATCCGAATCGCCCGGGCCTCTCCGGGCGCTTGCATGCTTCCGGCGGAGGTGGGAACGGTGTCGACCCGACGTGTGTCACGGCGCTTTCTGCCCTGGGCCTGCACCCTGGCGGTCCTCGGCGCGGCGGCGCTGACCCTGCCCTCGTCCGTCCTGGCCGATCCGGGACCCGCAGGGGAGCCGGCCCCGGCGGGACCCGCGCGGCGCGGCCCGGCGTCCGCCGGGTGGGAGGACACCAAACCGTCGGACTCCCGGCCCCGGGACACCCGGTCCCCGGCCGCCGCCTCGCCCTCGCCCGGCAAGCCGTCGGCCGGGCCGACCCCCCTCACCACCACCGACTCGGGTACGGCCGACACCTGGATCCCCGACACCGGCGAAGGCGAGCTGGGGAGGGTCACCGAAGGCATGAACGGCGATCCCGCCGGGCCGGACGGGACGCCCGACGGGACCGGCGGCTCCGACGAACCGGCCGACAGCGGCCCCACGGGCGCGACCGCCGAACCCTCCACCGACCGCCGCAGCCCGGCCGCCCTGCTCCGGCAGCTCCAGACGCTCTACCGGGAGTCCGAGGACGCCACCGCGGCCTACCGCGCGACGGAGCAGGATCTGCGGGCGGCCCGCCGGCACTCCGAGGACCTGTCCGCGCAGCTGGCGCGGGCCCGTACGCAGCTGGCCGGCGGGCGGGCCGATGCGGGGCGGCTGGCGCGGCTCCAGTACCAGGGGGCGGCCTCGCCGGTCGCGTCGTATCTGCGGGTGCTGCTGGCGAAGAATCCCCAGCAGGCCATGGACACCCGGCATCTGATCCGGGAAGCGGCCCGCAGCCAGCGCGCCGCGGTGCTGCGCCTGACCGGCGACGAGAAGACGGCCGATGTGCTGGCCACCCGGGCGCGGGCCGCGCTGGAGGCGCAGCAGGCGCTCACCGACCGGGCATGTTCCCAGCGCGAGACGGCGGCGGGCAAGCTCAAGGAGGTCGAGCGGCTGCTCGCGGGGCTGTCCCCCGAGCAACTGGCCGACCTGCGGCGGCTGGAGGTTCAGGCATCCGACGGCGTGCGACGTGATCTGCCGGCGGAGGCCTGAAGGCAAGGAACCCGGCCGGCGGACCGTCTTCGGGAGTCCGCCGGCCGGGAGGGCCTGTGCCCGGCTGCCCGGCCTGACGGCAGGGTGAGCCGGTGGGGCCGGTTCAGCCCGTGAGCGAGGCGAGGTAGGCGTTCGCCTTGTCCGGGTCGTAGAAGAAGTTCTCGAAGTCGGACGGGTCGTCGAAGCCGTTGGCGAAACGGTCGGCGATCGGCTGGATCTGGCCGGCCGCGCCGATGATGTTCAGGACGTGCTCCGGGGGCGGGGCCAGCATCGCGTTGGTCCACTTGGTGACGTGCTGCGCGGTCTTCCAGTAGCGGTCGAAGGCGGCCTGCATCCAGTCCTCGTCGAACGGCTCCTCGCCGCGCTCGACGATGGAGGTCAGATACGAAGCGGCGCATTTGGCGGCCGAGTTGGAGCCCTGGCCGGTGATCGGGTCATTGGCGACGACGACGTCCGCGACGCCCAGGACCAGGCCGCCGGAGGGCAGCTTGCCGACGGGGTTGCGTACGGTCGGGGCGTAGCGGCCGGCCAGCGTGCCGCCCGCATCGGTCAGTTCGGCCTTGGTGCAGCGCGCGTACTCCCACGGCAGGAACGTCTTCATCAGCTCCAGCGTGGTGGCCAGGTGCTCCTCGGGGTCCTTGACGGACCGGAAGACGTCCAGCGGGCCGCCCGGGATGCCCTCCCAGAAGAGGATGTCGGCCCGGCCGGAGGTGGTGAGGGTCGGCATGACGAACAGCTCGCCGACGCCGGGGACGAGGTTGCAGCGGACCGCCTCGACGTCGGGGTGCTCGGGGCGCGGGCCCATCCCGTGGACGTAGGAGACGGCCAGCGCGCGCTGCGGGGCGTCGTACGGCGAACGGGACGCGTCCCGGCCGAACATGGACACCAGCTCGCCCTTGCCGGCCGAGACCAGCGTCAGGTCGTAGCGGCCGGCGAAGAAGTCCAGGTCGGAGACGGCGGCGCCGTGGATGACCAGCTGACCGCCGCGCTGGGCGAAGGTCTCCATCCAGCCGGCCATCTTCACCCGCTGGTCGACGGACTGGGCGTAGCCGTCGAGCCGGCCGACCCAGTCGATGGCGCGCTGCGAGCCGTCGGGCCCCTCGTGGCTGCCGGGGGCGGCGACCGAGACGCCCAGGCCCTCGATGCGCGGGGCCTGGCTCTCCCAGAAGTTGATCCCCAGATCGCGCTCGTGCTGGAGGGCGGTGTCGAACATGCACTGCGTCGACATGACCCGGCCGGAGCGGATCTCGTCGGCGGTGCGGTTGGACATGAGGGTGACCTCGTAGCCCTTGTCCTGGAGGCCGAGGGCGAGCTGGAGGCCGGACTGGCCGGCTCCGACGATAAGGATCTTCCGCATGGCGGTGCTCTTCTCTGTTACTGCGGTGAGGGGAGGGTGACGGGGGGCGGCACCCGCCTATTCGGCGGCGGTCTCCAGCGCATGGCCGACCAGGGACAGCAGCGAGGCCACGACGGTGGTCCGCTCCCGTGCGTCCATGATCACGACAGGGACGTGGTCGGGCACGGTCAGCGCCTCGCGGACGTCGTCCACGGCGTAGGACCGGGTGCCCTCGAAGTGGTTGACGGCCACGATGTACGGCAGTCCGCAGCTCTCGAAGTAGTCCAGCGCCGGGAAGGAGTCCTCCAGCCGCCGGGTGTCGGCCATCACCACCGCGCCGATCGCACCGCGGACGAGGTCGTCCCACATGAACCAGAAGCGCTGCTGGCCGGGCGTGCCGAACAGATAGAGCACCAGGTCCGCGTCGAGGGTGATCCGCCCGAAGTCCATCGCGACCGTCGTGGTGGTCTTGTCCGGGGTCGCGGTCAGATCGTCGGTGTCCTCGCTGGCCTGGGTCATCACCGCCTCGGTCCGGAGCGGGGTGATCTCCGAGACGGAGCCGACGAAGGTGGTCTTGCCGACGCCGAAACCGCCCGCGACCACGATCTTGGTGGCGACCGGGGCCCGGCTGCGGTCGGTCTGCCAGCCCTGGAGCCCGCCGTCGGTGTCCGGGGTCCGGCCGCCGTCCAGGGATCCGCCGCTCACCGCCGGTCCGGCCGTTGTCGCGTCAGAGCTTGTGAAGTCCACCGAGCACCCTTTCGAGCAGCGCGCGGTTCGGCCGGCCGGAGCCGTGCCCGGTGCCGTAGACGCGGATCTTTCCCTGGTCGGCGAGGTCGCTGAGCAGTACCCGGACCACGCCCAGCGGCATCTTGAGCAGTGCGGAGATCTCCGCGACGGAGCGCATCCGGCGGCACAGTTCGACGATCGCCCGCATCTCGGGCATCACGCGCTCGCCCCAGCCGCCGGAGGTCAGCTCGCGGCGCTCCTCGGGGGCCTCCAGCGCGGCCACGAAGGTCTCGACGAGGAGGACGTGGCCGAAGCGCGTGCGGCCGCCGGTGAGCGAGTACGGGCGCACCCGCGCGGGTTTGCGGTCCGCGCCACGTATCGGAAGTTTCGAAGAGCTTGTCACTGGGCGTTCTCCATCGACTGGCGCAGTTCGGTGCGGAGTTCGGGGGTCAGGACATGGCCGGCCCGGCCGACGAACAGCGCCATGTGGTAGGCGATGACGCTCATATCGCAGTCGGGGGTGGCGTACACGCCGAGCAGCGAGCCGTCGCTGATCGACATCACGAACAGGCTGCCCTCGTCCATCGCGACCATCGTCTGCTTGACGGCGCCGCCGTCCATCAGCTTCGCCGCGCCGTTGGTGAGGCTGCCCAGCCCCGAGACCAGGGTGGCCAGATCGGCGCTGGACCCCCGGGGGCCGGTGGTTCGGTCCCCGGCATCCTCGGCGGCCAGGCCGGGGTCGGAGGCCAGCAGCAGCAGTCCGTCGGAGGAGACCACCGCGACCGAGCGGATGCCCGGCACCTCGTCGACCAGGTTGGTCAGCAGCCAGTGCAGATTCCTGGCCTGGCTGCTCGATCCGCATCCGTGACCGGTGGGCGCCTGGGTACCCGTGGGCGCTTGCGCATTCACTCGCGTGCCTCCTCGATGACGTGACTGTGTCCCGGGGCCCCCGCTCCGTCGGTGTCGTGATGTGGAAGGTGCTGCTCCGCCGTACGTTCCGCGAGTTCGGCCTCGACCTCGCGGCGGCCGTCCTGCGCCCCCTGCTGGAACCCGCCCAGCCGGCGCCGCAGCGCCTCGGCACCGGCCGCGCCGCTCTTGCGCGGGGCGGCGGACGCCTGCTGCTGGGCCACCACCTTGGGCGTGCGCTTGGGCAGGCCCAGGGCGGTACGGCGGGGTTCCGGGGTGTCGGTGGTGTCGTGGGCGGTGTCCCGCGCCGTGTCGTCGGTGGTGTCCTGCGTGGCTTCTTCGCTGGCCTGCGCGGTGGCCGGTTCGGTGGCCGCTGCGGCCGTGGGCCCGTCGGACGCTTCCGGCGCCGGCTCCTCGGCCGGGCCGGTGTGCGCGTCCGGGCCGATGGCGTACGGGTCCTGAGAGGCGGCCGGGGCCGCGGCGGGCTCCTGCGGCCGGGGGTGCGAGACGTCCGCCGGGCGGGTGTGCTCGGCGGCGGTGTCGCCCTCGGTCCCGTCGCCCGGGGTCTCGTCGTCGGCCGCGTCCCCGGCAGCGCCGGCTGTCTCGTCCGCCGCCGCTTCGACGACCCGCTCGGCGGCGGCCACCAGCGGGTCCGCCGCCTCGGGCGCGCCGTCCGGCTCCGGCTCCGCCGCCCCGTCCTGCGCCGTGCGCGCCGCCGGTTCGCTCCGCGCCACCCGAGTCGGCAGCGCATTGGAGTTCGCCTCGGCGACCGAGCCGGGCAGGCTCGGGGTGTGCGTCAGGTCCTGCGGCACGGTCGAGGGCGCGGCGCCGGCCGGTGCCGGGCGGGTCGGCAGGATCGACTTGGGCAGGACGACGACGGCCGTGATGCCGCCCTGCTTCTGGTCGCGCAGCGAGACCCGCACGCCGTGCCGGGCGGCCAGCCGCACCACGACGTACAGGCCGAGCCCTAGCGCCTCGTCGACGGTCTCGGAGGAGGAGGCCGCCTCGACGTCGGAGAGCCGCTCGTTGAGCTCCGTCAGCTTGTCGGCGGTCATCCCGATGCCCTCGTCCCGCACGGAGAGCATCACCTCGCCGCTCTCCAGCAGCCAGCCGGACAGCTCGACATGGGCGTCCGGCGGCGAGAACGCGGTGGCGTTCTCCAGGAGTTCGGCGACCAGGTGGCTCAGGTCGTCCGCGGCGAACCCGGCGACCTGGGAGTGCGGCGGCAGCGACTGGATGCGCACCCGCTCGTAGCGCTCGATCTCGCTGATGGCGGCGCGCAGCACGTCCAGCAGCGGTACCGGGCCGGGGTGGGTGTTGCCGTGCTGTTCGGCGCCCGCCAGCACGAGGAGGTTCTCGCTGTTGCGGCGCATCCGGGCGGCGAAGTGGTCCAGTTTGAAGAGGGTCTCCAGCCGGTCCGGGTCCTGCTCGCCCTCCTCCAGCGACTCGATGACGCCGAGCTGGCGCTCGACCAGGCCGAGGGTGCGCAGCGAGAGGCTGACGAACCGGCCGTGCACCCCCGAGCGCAGGACGACCAGCCGCTCGTGGAGTTCGGCGATCTCCGCCTTGAACTCCTTGGCCTGGTCCTGGAGCACCTCGCGCTCGGCGGCCAGCCGCTGCCGGCTGCCGATCAGCCGCTTGCGTTCGCCGGTCCACTCCTCGTTCTGCCGGGCCAGGTCGGAGACCTGGGCGTGCAGCGCGTTGACGGACCGTACGGCGGCGGCGAATTCGTCGTTGCGGCCCTTGTAGGAGATGGACTCCTCGTTGCCGGGGTCGGCGGCGATCCGCTTGGCGCCGAGCCGCAGCGCGGCCAGCGGCTGGGTCATGGTGCGCGCGGCCCAGACGCCGGCGCCCACGGCCAGCAGCAGGCACAGCCCCTCCAGCCCGATGCGGATCTCCAGCGCCGTCACGTCGTCGTCGCGCAGGGCGGCGAGCCGGGCGGTGTCGGCGGTGGCCATCGCGGATTCCACCCCGCGCATCAGGGAGATCCGGGCGGTGAGGGTGGCGGCCACCCGCCCGCGGTTCAGCCGCAGATCGACGGCGTCCAGGCGGGGCTGGTCGGTCAGGCGGGTCAGATAGCGCTCGGCGGTGGTGACGTCGCCGCCGGTCACGGTGCGGTCGTAGCGGTCGCGGGCGCCCTGGCCCGCGGACTGCTGGAAGTCGTCCAGCGCGCCCTGTTCGCGCAGATGCGCCACCTGGGCGGCGGCCGTCAGCCGGGGCTGCGGGCCGCCCGCCTGGAGGGCGGCGAGCAGCAGACCGCGGGTGCCGGCGGCCTGGTCGGCGGCGCGGCCGAGGAAGGGCAGCGCGCGGGTGTCGCCGTCGGCCGCCGCCGCGCGGGCGGGCAGCCCGCGCGCGATGTCGTCGCCGATCGCGCCGAGCGCCTGGATGACCTCGGTGTAGGAGGCGTGGGTCTCCTCGGGCGTCCCGGGGCCGGTCAGCGCCTGACGGCGGGTCCGGTCGAGGCCGCGCAGCAGTTTGTCGGCGGTGGCGAAGACGGCGGTGTCGCCGGAGGCGTCGTTGGCCTCCTGGCGCAGATCGCGGATCTGCTGGTCCACCCGGTCGCGCTGGGCGGCGGAGTCGGGGCTCTTGGCGGATGCGGGTGCGGCGTTGCCGAGCGCGCCGTTCACGGTCCCCTGCGGGACGCCGGTGCGCCGGGCGGCCGCCTGCCCGCCGCGGCCCGTCGCCACGTAGGCCGTCATCGCATCGCGCTCGTCGGCCAGGGAGTGCGCCAGGGTGATGGCGCGGGCGTTCAACTCGGCCAGGTCGACCAGTTGCTGGGAGGTCTGGGCGTTGTCGGCCGCGGTGGCGACGGCGGGGGCACCGGCCCCGAGGACGGCCGCGGCCACCACCGCCACGGCTCCGACCAGCCGGTTGCGGACCCGCGCGGGACGCCCGCCCGTGCCCTCCGATGTGCCCGAACCCGGTCCCGAGACCGAATTCGCCGGTGTTCCCGGCTTCCCTGCGCCGCCCCGAAGCCGCTTCATCCGCACCGCTGCTCGCATTCTCGTCTCGCCTGCGCACGCCGTGTTGGCGGCGCCGACCCGGCTCGCCCTCCGCCCGCGGACGGGGCCTGCGCGAAATCCGCAGCAGCGCACACTTCCGCGAAGGGAAAACGGCCCGGCTCTGCGCGCCGCGACGAACGTCCTGGCCCCACCCGGTGATCCGGGCAACGACCATTCCACCGGCGCCGCGCAGTGGCGCGGGAACACATGCCCGGCCACCCGAAGGAGTGAACAACAATCGGAGTTTGGCCATCAACTTCCGTGCACCGGCAGTTGCGGTTGCAACGGGGGGCAACCCTGAGACAAGTTTGGAGATGCGTGCCGCTCCTGGCAGGATGCGCGCCCGCATCCGGCCGGCCCCGGGTTCCCGCCGCCCCTGCGGCACCCGCCGCGTCCCGCCCCGGCGGCCCCGCCCAGGCCGGGCGGCCGGTCCGGAGGCGCCCCCTCCGGCAGACTTTCCCGTATGCGCATCGAACTCGCCACGGAGCCCGGCGATCCCCAACGCCCAAACGAGGACTACGCATCCGTCGCGCTGCCCGCCTCCGGTCAGGGCGGCGTTCTGGTCCTCCTGGACGGCGTGACGCCGCCGGAGGGCGACTACGGCTGCGTCCACTCCGTGCCGTGGTTCACCGCCCGGCTCGGCGGCGCAATGCTCGAACTGTCGGGTTCACACCGGGATATGACGCTCGCTGAGGCTCTGGCGGAGGCCATCTCCCGGACGGCCGAAGCCCATCGCTCGTCGTGTGACCTTTCTCACGTCCGCACTCCGCAGGCAACTGTCGTCGCCGCGCGCTGGTCCGGGGACGCCGTCGAGTATCTGGTGCTGTCCGATTCCGTCCTCCTTCTGGAGCAGCCGGACGGATCCGTACAACCGGTGCTCGACTCCCGTCTGGACACATTGCCGACCCACGTCCGCGCCCGGCGCGAGGCCGTCCGCGCGCTGCCCCGCGGCTCGGCCGAACGGTCCGCCGCGGGGCGCGAGTACGCCCGGCTGGTCGAATCGCTGCGCAACGCCGAGGACGGCTTCTTCACCGCCGCCGCGGACCCTTCGGTGGCCGCCCGCGCCGTCACGGGCACCACACCCCGCTCCCGGGTCCGCTCCCTGACGGCCCTGAGCGACGGCGCGGCCCGGTGGGTCGAGGTCTTCCACGAGGGCGACTGGTCGCGCTGTGCGGCCCTCGTCGCCGAGCAGGGGCCCCAGGCCCTGATCGACCGGGTGCGGGCGGCCGAGGCGGCGGACCCGGAGTGCCGGACGCATCCGCGGGGCAAGGCACGCGACGACGCCGCGGTGATTTTTGTGGCCCCGTGACAAAAGCGCCCGGGGCCGGCGGGACGGTCTCGGGCCGGCCCTACGCCTCGTCGCCCTCGTTCAGGCGGTGCAGGAGGCGGGCGAGTTCGGCGACCTCGGCGCGGTCCCAGGAGGCGAGGCGGCGGGCGTAGCGGGCGCGGCGGGCGTCGCGGACGCGGGAGAAGCGGGTGCGGCCCTCGTCGGTGATGCGGACGAGGACGGCGCGGCCGTCGGCGGGGTCGGGTTCACGGGCGACCAGGCCGAGTTTCTCCAGGGTGTGCAGCTGGCGGCTCATGGTCGCCTTGCCGACGCCGAAGAAGCCGGCGAGTTCGGTGGCGCGCTGGGCGCCGGCGTCCGCCAGCCGGAGGAGCAGTCCGTACGCGGCCGACTCCAGATCGGGGTGGACCTCGCGCGCCAGCTCCCCGGACGAGGCGCGGGCGCGACGGAGAAAGACCGTCAACTCGCGTTCCAGGGAGAGAAATGCGTGGTCCGCACCCGGTTGTCCGCCGTCCGCCGCCATTCCGTCGGCTCCGGTGTTGTGCACGTCAGCGCCCTTTCCCGCTTTCCCCGGCCTGAAAGAATTCCGTTGCGTGCGGCCGAAACCGCAGCTGAGCCAGTATTTCGCAGGGATAGACCAACGGCAGCCCCGCCTCCCTCTTTTGTCCCGTTGGTCTACGCGCGTACCGTCCTTGTGACAGGGCCGCACCACGTGGGTACACAAGTAGTCAGGCCCCCCTCAGACCCCGGGCCTCCCCCCTCAGTCACTCACCGAGATCCTTCGAGATCTACGGAGGCACGTATGCCCGTGCTCAGATCCGGCTCCCCCCACTCCCCCTCCTCCCCCCTCTCGCGCTGCCTGGCGGCCGCGGCCGCAGTGCTTCTCGCGGCCGTCTCGCTGCTGGTGGGACTGCCCGGCGCCGCCGGTGCCGCGGCCCCCCGGTACGCGCCGGAACCGACCCACCCCGGCCAGGACTGGGCCGGTTCCCAGATCGCCCGGCACGAGGGCCATGCGGCCGGTATCGCGCCACCGGCCTCGCTCGCGTCGTCCGTCGAGGGTGTGGACGTCAGCAGCCACAACGGCAACGTCGCCTGGTCGACGCTCTGGAACGGCGGCGCGCGGTTCGCCTACGTCAAGGCGACCGAGTCCACCAGCTACACCAACCCGTCCTTCGCTCAGCAGTACAACGGGTCCTACAGCGCCGGCCTGATCCGTGGGGCGTATCACTTCGCGACGCCCGACACCTCCAGCGGCGCGGCCCAGGCGCTCTACTTCGCCTCGCACGGCGGCGGCTGGTCCAAGGACGGCAAGACGCTGCCCGGGGCGCTCGACATGGAGTACAACCCCTACGGCTCGACCTGTTACGGGCTGAGCGCGGCCGGGCTGGTCAACTGGATGAAGGACTGGTTCGCCACCTACAAGGCGCGCACCGGCCGCGATGCCGTCCTCTACACCTCCACCGCCTGGTGGAAGCAGTGCACGGGCAATTCGTCCGCGTTCGGCGCCGTCCACCCGCTGTGGCTTCCGCGCTACGGCTCCTCGGTCGGCGAACTGCCCAACGGCTGGGGCTTCCACACCTTCTGGCAGTACACCTCCAGCGGTGCCACGGTCGGGGACCACAACCGCTTCAACGGCTCGCTGGACCGGCTCAAGGCCCTCGCCAACGGCTGAGCGGGCCGGCTCGGGCGGCCCGGCACCGCCGGGCCGCTCCCCTGGCGGCCGGCCCGTCCCCGGTGGGAGGGACGGGCCGGTCACCGCCGTCCGCGGCCGGTCTCACACCGCCAGCGGCATCTCGGGCGTGGCCCCGTCGGACGCCGGGGTCAGCGCCAGTTCCAGCACCTGGCGGACGTCCGCCACCGGGTGGACGGTGAGGTCCTGGAGGATCTCGTCGGGCACGTCGTCCAGGTCGGGCTCGTTGCGCTGGGGGATGACCACCGTGGTGATCCCCGCCCGGTGCGCGGCGAGCAGCTTCTGCTTGACGCCGCCGATGGGCAGCACCCGGCCGGTGAGGGAGACCTCGCCGGTCATCGCCACGTCCGGGCGGACCTGACGGCCCGAGAGCAGGGAGGCCAGCGCGGTGGTCATGGTGATGCCCGCGCTCGGACCGTCCTTGGGCACCGCGCCCGCCGGTACGTGCAGATGGACCCCGCGCTCCTTCAGATCGCCGACCGGCAGCTCCAGCTCCGCGCCGTGCGAACGCAGGAAGGACAGGGCGATGTGTGCGGACTCCTTCATGACGTCACCGAGCTGTCCGGTCAGCTGGAGGCCCGAGGCCCCCGTCTCCGGGTCGGCCAGCGACGCCTCGACGTACAGGACGTCGCCGCCCGCTCCGGTGACGGCCAGGCCGGTGACCACACCGGGCACCGCCGTCCGCCGCCCGGCCGGGTCCTGCGCCGACTCCGGGGTGTGGTGCGGGCGTCCGATCAGGGGGCGCAGCTGCTCGGCCCCGACGGTGAACGGCAGCTCCTGCTCGCCCAGTTCGTGCCGGGCCGCCACCTTGCGCAGCAGCCGGGCGAGGGCCCGTTCCAGATTCCGTACGCCCGCCTCGCGGGTGTACTCGCCCGCCAGTTTGCGCAGCGCACCGTCCTGAAGGGTCACCTCGCCGCGCTCCAGGCCCG
This sequence comes from Streptomyces natalensis ATCC 27448, assembly GCF_000935125.1. GTDB lineage: Bacteria > Actinomycetota > Actinomycetes > Streptomycetales > Streptomycetaceae > Streptomyces > Streptomyces natalensis. Next base: position 410,489 of record NZ_JRKI01000061.1, read on the forward strand.
CCCGCTCCAGCTGGCGCGGCAGCAGATGGTCGCGGGCGATGGTGACCTTCTCGTCCTCGGTGTAGCCGTCGAGGCGGACCAGCTCCATCCGGTCGAGCAGCGGCTCGGGGATGGCTTCGAGGACGTTGGCGGTGGCCAGGAAGACCACGTCGCTGAGGTCGAGTTCGACCTCCAGGTAGTGGTCGCGGAAGGTGTGGTTCTGCGCCGGGTCCAGGACCTCCAGCAAGGCGGCGGCCGGGTCGCCCCGGAAGTCGGAGCCGACCTTGTCGATCTCGTCCAGGAGGACGACCGGGTTCATCGAGCCGGCTTCCTTGAGGGCGCGGACGATACGGCCGGGCAGTGCGCCGACGTACGTCCGCCGGTGGCCGCGGATCTCCGCCTCGTCCCGTACGCCGCCGAGCGCGACCCGGACGAAGGTGCGGCCCATGGCGCGGGCGACGGACTCCCCCAGCGAGGTCTTGCCGACGCCGGGCGGCCCGACGAGCGCGAGCACCGCCCCTCCCCGGCGGCCCCCGACCAGCCCCAGCCCACGCTCCGAGCGGCGCTTGCGCACCGCCAGATACTCGGTGATGCGCTCCTTGACGTCCTCCAGCCCGGCGTGGTCCGCGTCCAGGACCTCCTTGGCGCCGGCGATGTCGTAGGCGTCCTCGGTGCGTTCGTTCCAGGGCAGTTCGAGGACGGTGTCCAGCCAGGTGCGGATCCAGGAGCCCTCGGGGCTCTGGTCGCTGGCACGTTCCAGCTTGTCGACCTCCTTGAGGGCGGCCGTGCGGACGTCCTCGGGCAGGTCGGCGGCCTCGACGCGGGCGCGGTAGTCGTCGCCCTCGTCCCCGGGCTCGCCGTTCAGCTCGGCGAGCTCCTTGCGCACCGCCTCCAGCTGCCGCCGCAGCAGGAATTCCCGCTGCTGTTTGTCGACGCCCTCCTGGACGTCCTTGGCGATGGACTCGGCGACGTCCTGCTCGGCCAGATGGGCGCGCAGGGCCTCGGTCGCGGTCCGCAGGCGGGCGACCGGGTCGGCGGTCTCCAGCAGGCCGACCTTCTGCTGGAGGGTCAGGAACGGCAGATAGCCGGCGTTGTCGGCGAGGGTGGAGAGGTCGTCGATGCTCTGGACGCGGTCGACGACCTGCCATGCCCCGCGCTTCTTCAGCCAGTTGGTGGCCAGGGCCTTGTACTCGGTGACGAGGTCGGTGACGGCGCCCGGCAGCGGGGAGGGCACGTCCTCGGCGACGGTGGTCCCCTCCACCCACAGTGCGGCGCCGGGGCCGGTGGTGCCGGAACCGATGCGCACCCGGCCCAGACCCCGGATCAGCGCGCCCGGGTCGCCGTCGGACAGCCGTCCGACCTGCTCGATCCGGCCGAGCGTGCCGATGGCCGTGTACGTCCCGTCAACCCGGGGCACCAGCAGCACCTTGGGCTTGGCGCCCGAGCCCGCGGCGGCCTGCGCGGCCTCCACGGCCGCCCGCACCTCCGCGTCGGACAGGTCCAAGGGCACCACCATGCCGGGCAGGACGACCTCGTCATCGAGGGGCAGCACGGGCAGAGTGAGCGATGTGGGCGTCGATGCCATGATCTCCCCTTCGGCAAGCAAGTTGAGCTGTACTCACTCAATGCGGAGGGGCGGGGAGATGTTCCCCGGAGTGTGTTCGCTGTCAGCGATCGGGGACGGTGCCCGGGGCCGGCGCCCGGGGCCGCTACCAGTGCGCGGGCCGGGTCAGCCCGGCCGGCAGCCGGGTGGCGGCATCGCCGCGGGCCGCGTTCAGCTGGGCCTGGGTCAGGAAGAAGCTGCCGGTGAGGTCGGCACCGGCGAGATCGGCGTCGCGCAGATCGGCGCCGATCAGATCGGCCGTGCGCAGATCGGCGCCCCGGAGGTCGGCGGCGATCAGACAGGCCCCGCGCAGGCTCGCGCCCCGCAGAGCCGCGCCCTTCAGCCGCGCCCCGAAGAGGTCCGCACCACGCCGGTCCTTCTTCTTGCCCGGCACCGCGGCCCGTACGCGCTCGCTCGCGCGCAGGAGCAGCGCGTTGGCCTCGTCCCGGTGGGCGGGGACGTCCAGCGCGAGGAGTTCGTCCGGGGTGCCCCGGGTGAGGCGTTCGGTCTCCTCCAAGGCGGACCGCAGCGCGGGGTGCACCGGGCGGGCGTCCGGCAGCGCCAGCGCCTCGGCCAGGTACCACAGGAGTTCGTGCAGCTGCCGCATCACGGGGAAGACGTCGAACATCTGGCGGGCGGTGCCCGGGGCCCGCCGCCAGTCCTGCCCGTCGAAGGTGACCTGCGAGACCTTCTGGCCGGCCCCGAAGCAGTCGAAGACCGTGCAGCCAGAGAAGCCGCGCTCGCGCAGTTCCGCATGGATCCCGCAGCGGAAGTCCGCCCGGAGGTTTCGGCAGGGGCGCCCCGCCTCCTTGTCCTCGGCGAAGTCCGACGAGGCGGCGAACGGCAGCGCCACACAGCACAGTCCGAAGCAGCTGCCGCAGTCGGACAGCAGGTTCAGTTCGGCGGGGCCCGGTGCGGGGCGGTCGGCGGCGCGGGACACGGCGGGTCGGCTCCTGGTGCGGAAAGGGGTCGCTGGGGCGGCCATTGTCCCAGGCAGCGGCGGCCGCCCGCGCGCCTTTACGGCCGTGCGCCAACGGGCCGTACACGCCTTCCCCGCCGCCCGCCCCGCCGTTGTCAGTGGCGGCCCCTAGCATCCGGACCATGAGCATGATCGGAGAGTACGCACGGGTCACGGCCGCCGAGCTCGACCGGGCCGTCCGCGATCCCGAAGGGGCGCTGAAGCTGGTCACGGGCTGGATGGAGGAGGAGGCGGACACCCTCCCGCCGGCCGCCGAGGCGCGGTGCCTGGACATCGACAAGAGCTGGGACGCCCTCGGCTTCCTGCTGCGCCGTACGGGCTTCCCGGTGGACGTGGTGCACGGCGAGGAGCCCATACCGGGCGCCGACGACTGGGGATACGGGCCGCCGCGCTGTCTGACCCCCGAGCGGGTGGCGGCCGCCGCCGAGGCGATGGCGGAGCTGACCGGTGAGCGGCTGACCGCCGGTGCCCGTCCGGCCGATCTGGCGGCGGCCGAGGTCTATCCGGTGATCGTCTGGGAGCGCGGCGAGTCCCTGGACCATGTGCGCGACCACTACAACGAGCTGCGGGCGTTCTTCCGGACGGCGGCGGCCCAGAGGGAGGGGATGCTGATCTGGCTCGGCTGAGCCGGCGGGCAGCCGCGTGCGGCGTGCCAGCGGCGCAGCGGGGGCCAGGCCGCCACGCCCAGCGACAGGGACAGCAGATGGCCCCAGTCGGTCATCGGGTCGGTGTAGTCGATCAGTCCGGTGACGGCCTGTTGGACGGCAAGGACGAACAGCGGCCAGCGGCACCACGCCGGGAGCACTCCGGCGAGGGCGCCGATGCAGGTCATCACGCCGAAGCTGATGCCGTAGTCGAGGCGGACCAGGGAGCTGTCGGGCAGGCCGCCGGCGGCGACGGTGAAGCCGACGGGGAGTTCGGTGGCCAGCGTGGCCAGGGCGTGGCCGCAAAAGAAGACGGCCGCGGTGCGCAGGGCGCCGATCCGGCGTTCAAGTGCGGTGAGGGTGAAGAGGAAGGCGATGGCGAAGCCGGAGGTCAGCCCGCCCGCGATCCACAGGGCGGAGGCGCACAGCACCAGGAGCGGGGCCTGGGCCAGGTGGACGATGTCGGTGCTGGAGCCGCGCAGCAGTTGGTCGACGAGGGCGGGGTCGGCGTGTTCGGCGAAGAGTGAGGTGACGGTGAGCAGGAGGGCGTAGCCGAAGGTGAAGGGGGTCCCGGCGGGGGTGGGCAGCAGCCGCCAGGGTCGCACCTGCCATGCCCGTAGCCGCCGGGCCATCAGCCGCCAGGCCGCCACGTGCCGGGGGCCGGGCCGCCCGGCAGGTGGCACCGAAGCCGGGGGCACAGCGGCCGGCGCCGCCGCAGCCGGAGCCGCCTCGGCCGGGGCCGCGGGGAGCGATGCGCCCCCGCGCTGCCGCGGCACCCCGGCGAGGGTGCCCGGCACTGCGGTGCCCGGCCGTGCGGCGCCGGCCCGTGTGCTGTCGGCCGGTGTGCCGTCGGCGGTGTCCACCCAGCTCATGACCCGGGCCCCCTTCCGTCCAGGGCTTGTTGTCCCGGACTGCCTCGCCGTCCCGGACTACGTTGGCGACCACCCTGCACGCTCAACCCATGAGTCAGCTGTGGACGTGAGATGCCTCACAGCACTCAACCTTTATGAGATACGCCACGTCAGCGGCGTCATATCCGGTTCGGGGACGGGGCCGCCCCGGTCCCCGAAAGGAGTTGGACCCCCGCGGCCCGTGTCGCCCAGGATGGCCGCATGGCTCCCGTACTCCCGCCCCATCAGACGGCCGGCCTCCAGGAGGCCGCACCCCCGCGCACCCTCGACCGCCGCGAGGGCCCGTACGGAGAGGTGGTGCTGCGGCAGCGGGGCGGGACGGACGAGCCGTCCGGGGCGCCCGCGGTCTACGAGATCATCGCCAACGGCTGCTTCCTGATGGACACCTCCGACGGCCGCTCCGAGCGGCTGCTGATGGACGCCGCACTGGCGGAGCTCCCGGCCGGACGGGAGCGGCCCGCCGTGCTGATCGGCGGCCTGGGCGTCGGCTTCTCGCTGGCACGGGCCGCGGCCGAGCCGCGCTGGGGCCGGATCGCCGTCGTCGAGCGCGAGGAGGCGGTCATCGACTGGCACCGCAGCGGCCCCCTGTCGGCCGTCTCGGCGGGCGCCCTGGCCGATCCCCGTACCGAGATCGTGCACACCGACCTGGTCGCCCACCTGCGCGCCCCCGGCGACGGGCGCTACGACGCGCTCTGCCTGGACATCGACAACGGCCCCGACTGGACGGTCACCGACGACAACTGCGGGCTGTACTCGCCCGCCGGTCTGGCCGCCTGCCACCGGGCGCTGACACCGGGCGGAGTGCTCGCCGTCTGGTCCGCCCAGCCGTCGTCCGCGTTCGAGCAAGCCCTGCGAATTGCCGGATTCCATGGGGTGCGTACGGAAGAGATCCCCGTTGCCCGGGGTGTCCCCGACGTGGTGCATCTCGCGTGCAAGGGCGCGTAGCCGACAGTCACGGCATGGCTTTACGCTGCTGCCCAGCACAGGCGACCACGCAGGGGCAATGCAGGGGCGGGCGATGGACCAGACTCAGACAACGCAGGGCGGCGCCGCCGCGGCCACGCCGGGCGCCCAGCGCCGGGTCCTGGTCGTGGAGGACGACCCGACGATCGTCGAGGCCATCGCGGCCCGGCTGCGCGCCGAGGGATTCCAGGTGCAGACGGCCACCGACGGCCCGGCCGCCGTGGAGACCGCCGAGGCATGGCAGCCCGATCTGCTGGTCCTGGACGTGATGCTGCCGGGCTTCGACGGCCTGGAGGTGTGCCGCCGGGTCCAGGCCCAGCGGCCGGTGCCGGTGATGATGCTCACGGCCCGCGACGACGAGACCGACATGCTGGTCGGCCTCGGGGTGGGCGCCGACGACTACATGACCAAACCGTTCTCGATGCGCGAGCTGGCCGCCCGGGTGCATGTCCTGCTGCGCCGCGTCGAGCGCGCCGCGCTGGCCGCGCACACCCCGCGCAGCGGCATCCTGCGCCTGGGCGAGCTGGAGATCGACCACGCCCAGCGCCGGGTGCGGGTGCGCGGCGCGGACGTCCATCTGACCCCGACCGAGTTCGATCTGCTGGTCTGCCTGGCGAACACCCCGCGTGCGGTGCTCTCCCGCGAGCAGCTGCTGGCCGAGGTGTGGGACTGGGCGGACGCCTCCGGGACCCGTACGGTCGACAGCCACATCAAGGCGCTGCGCCGCAAGATCGGCGCCGAGCGGATCCGCACGGTCCACGGCGTCGGCTACGCCCTGGAGACCCCGGCCGCATGAGACGGCGCCGCGGGTGGCGGACGGCCGCCCAGGAGCTGTGGCAGCGGGTCTGGGAGGCGCTGCGGCCGCTGGACCCGTACCGCTCCGTCAAGGCGGCGCTCGGTGCGCTGGTCATCGTCTCGGTGATCATCACCACCCTGCTGGTGTTCATGGCGATCGCCTCGGCCACCGAGCTGCGGGTGATCACGGTCTTCTCGATCATCGCCTCGCTGCTGGTCACCCAGTTCGTGGCGAACAGCCTGACCGCGCCGCTCGGCGAGATGACCGATGTCACCCGGTCGATGGCGCACGGTGACTATTCGCGGCGGGTGCGCTCCGGACGCCGGGACGAGTTCGGTGATCTGGCGAACGCCTTCAACCGGATGGCGGCCGATCTGGAGGCGGTGGACACCCACCGCAAGGAACTGGTCGCCAACGTCTCCCACGAGCTGCGCACCCCCATCGCCGCGCTGCGCGCCGTCCTGGAGAACGTCGTCGACGGGGTCAGCGAGCCGGATCCGGAAACGATGCGCACGGCGCTCAAGCAGTGCGAGCGGCTGGGCCGGCTGGTCGAGCAGCTGCTGGACCTGTCCCGGCTGGACAACGGCGTGGTGCCGCTGCACGCCCGCCGCTTCGAGGTGTGGCCGTATCTGTCGGGGGTGCTCAAGGAGGCCAATATGAGCCGGGGCGCCTCGACGCTGGCCGGCTCGGGCACCCACACCCGTACGGACGTCCATCTGCATCTGGACGTCTCACCGCCGGAGCTGACCGCGCACGCCGATGCCGAGCGGCTGCACCAGGTCGTGGCGAATCTCATCGACAACGCGATCAAGCACAGCCCCCGCCACGGCCGGGTCACCGTGCACGCCCGGCGCGGGGAGGGGCCCGGGAGCCTGGAGCTGGATGTGCAGGACGAGGGGCCCGGGATTCCGGAGTCGGAGCGCTACCGGGTCTTCGAGCGGTTCAACCGCGGCGGGCCGGGCACGTCCGGTCCGGGGACCGACGGCGGTACGGGGCTGGGCCTGGCCATCGCCCGCTGGGCGGTGGATCTGCACGGCGGACGGATCGGAGTGGCCGAATCCCCACGTGGCTGCCGGATCCGCGTCACCCTTCCGGGGCTGGAGTCGTCGCGAAGCTGACGGCCGCCGGTCGCCGCTGACGTAGGGTCGGTGGTGGACGCACCCGTCCGGGGCTCATTACGGGCCCGGCCGGGCCTCCGCACAGGGGGCGCGACGGCGGTGAGCGCTACCCGCACGCAGGTAAACCCCGTGTGTTTCCCGCCAAGTCATGCGCTGAAACCCTCCGGGGAATGTGACGTGCACGACGAGTGGCCCTCTCAGACTGCACCGAAGGTCACAACAGGCGTAGCCTTTATTCCCGCTGTCCACCACCTTTAGGAAGCGGAAGAGGGCGGTTGCCGCCGTGTCGCTACAGTCCCCCAACAGTGCGAGCATCTCGACTGACCAAGAGGGGCAGGGCAAGAACCCTGCTGCCGCGTTCGGTCCGAATGAGTGGCTCGTCGACGAGATCTACCAGCAGTACCTCCAGGACCCGAACTCGGTAGACCGAGCCTGGTGGGACTTCTTCGCCGACTACAAGCCGGGCGGTGCCACCGCTCCGGGCCAGTCGGCGGAGGGCTCCGCCCCCGCCGCGGCCGCCCCGGCCCCGTCGGTCCCGGCTGCGCCGGCCGCCCCCGTGGCCCCGCCGGCTCCCGCCGAGAAGCCGGTGACCCCGGCCGCTCCGGCCGCCGAGAAGCCGGCCGCGAAGGCCCCCGCGGCCCCGGCCAAGCCGGCCGAGAAGCCCGCCGCCAAGCCCGCGGCCAAGACGGAGACGGCCCCTCAGGGCGGCCCCGAGTTCGTCACCCTGCGCGGCCCGTCCGCCGCCGTCGCGAAGAACATGAGCGCCTCCCTGGAGCTGCCGACGGCCACGTCCGTGCGCGCGGTCCCGGTGAAGCTGCTGTTCGACAACCGCATCGTCATCAACAACCACCTCAAGCGCGCCCGCGGCGGGAAGGTCTCCTTCACGCATCTGATCGGGTACGCGATGGTGCAGGCCCTCAAGGCCATGCCGTCGATGAACAACTCGTTCGCGGTCAAGGACGGCAAGCCGACCCTGGTCAAGCCCCCGCACATCAACCTCGGCCTGGCCATCGACCTGGTCAAGGCCAAGGGGGAGCGCCAGCTCGTCGTCGCGGCCATCAAGAAGGCCGAGACGATGACCTTCTTCGAGTTCTGGCAGGCATACGAGGACATCGTCCGCCGGGCGCGCGACAACAAGCTGACGATGGACGACTTCACCGGGGTCACCGCGTCGCTGACCAACCCGGGCGGCATCGGCACCGTGCACTCCGTGCCGCGTCTGATGCCCGGCCAGTCCATGATCATGGGCGTCGGCTCGATGGACTACCCCGCCGAGTTCCAGGGCACCTCGCAGGACGCCCTGAACAAGATGGGCGTCTCCAAGGTCATGACGCTGACCAGCACCTATGACCACCGCGTGATCCAGGGCGCCGCCTCCGGCGAGTTCCTGCGGATCATGAGCCAGCTGCTGCTCGGTGACAACGGCTTCTTCGACGACATCTTCAAGTCGCTGCGGATCCCCTACGAGCCGGTCCGCTGGATGCGCGACATCGACGTCTCCCACGAGGACGACGTCACCAAGGCGGCCCGGGTCTTCGACCTGATCCACTCCTACCGGGTGCGCGGCCACGTCATGGCCGACACCGACCCGCTGGAGTACCGCCAGCGCAAGCACCCCGACCTCGACATCATCGAGCACGGCCTGACCCTGTGGGACCTGGAGCGCGAGTTCGCGGTCGGCGGGTTCTCGGGCAAGTCGATGATGAAGCTGCGCGACATCCTGGGCGTGCTGCGCGACTCGTACTGCCGCACCACCGGCATCGAGTTCATGCACATCCAGGACCCCAAGCAGCGCAAGTGGATCCAGGACCGCGTCGAGCGCACCCACAACAGCCCCGAGCGCGACGAGCAGCTGCGCATCCTGCGCCGGCTGAACTCCGCCGAGGCGTTCGAGACGTTCCTCCAGACCAAGTACGTCGGCCAGAAGCGCTTCTCGCTGGAGGGCGGCGAGTCCGTCATCCCGCTGCTGGACGCGGTCATCGACTCCGCGGCCGAGTCGCGCCTGGACGAGGTCGTCATCGGCATGGCCCACCGCGGCCGGCTGAACGTCCTGGCGAACATCGTCGGCAAGTCGTACGCGCAGATCTTCCGCGAGTTCGAGGGCAACCTCGACCCGAAGTCGATGCACGGCTCCGGCGACGTGAAGTACCACCTGGGCGCCGAGGGCACCTTCACCGGCCTGGACGGCGAGCAGATCAAGGTCTCGCTGACCGCCAACCCCTCCCACCTGGAGGCCGTGGACCCGGTCGTCGAGGGCGTCGCCCGCGCCAAGCAGGACATCATCGGCAAGGGCGGTACGGACTTCACGGTCCTGCCGATCCAGCTGCACGGTGACGCGGCGTTCGCCGGCCAGGGCGTGGTCGCCGAGACGCTGAACATGTCCCAGCTGCGCGGCTACCGCACCGGCGGCACGGTGCATGTGGTCATCAACAACCAGGTCGGCTTCACCGCCGCCCCGGAGTCGTCGCGCTCCTCCATGTACGCCACGGACGTGGCCCGCATGATCGAGGCGCCGATCTTCCACGTCAACGGCGACGACCCCGAGGCCGTCGTCCGCGTTGCGCGTCTGGCCTTCGAGTTCCGCCAGGCGTTCAACAAGGACGTGGTCATCGACCTGATCTGCTACCGCCGCCGCGGCCACAACGAGTCGGACAACCCGGCCTTCACCCAGCCGCTGATGTACGACCTGATCGACAAGAAGCGCTCGGTGCGCAAGCTGTACACCGAATCGCTGATCGGCCGGGGCGACATCACCCTCGAAGAGGCGGAGCAGGCGCTCCAGGACTTCCAGGGCCAGCTGGAGAAGGTCTTCACCGAGGTCCGGGACGCCACGACGACCCCGGCCGTGCCCGAGGTGCCGCAGCCCAAGGCCGAGTTCCCGGTCTTCGTGGACACCGCGATCTCCCAGGAGGTCGTCAAGCGGATCGCCGAGTCGCAGGTCAACATCCCCGAGCGGGTCACCGTTCACCCGCGTCTGCTGCCGCAGCTCCAGCGCCGCGCGGCCCAGGTCGAGGACGGCTCGATCGACTGGGGCATGGGCGAGACCCTCGCCATCGGTTCGCTGCTGATGGAGGGCACCCCGGTCCGGCTCGCCGGCCAGGACTCCCGCCGCGGCACGTTCGGCCAGCGCCATGCGGTGCTGATCGACCGCGTGAACGGCGAGGACTACACCCCGCTGCTCTACCTCTCCGAGGACCAGGCCCGCTACAACGTCTACGACTCGCTGCTGAGCGAATACGCGGCGATGGGCTTCGAGTACGGCTACTCGCTGGCCCGCCCGGAGGCGCTGGTCATGTGGGAGGCGCAGTTCGGTGACTTCGTCAACGGCGCGCAGACCATCGTCGACGAGTTCATCTCCTCGGCGGAGCAGAAGTGGGGCCAGACCTCCGGCGTCACCCTGCTGCTGCCGCACGGTTACGAGGGCCAGGGCCCGGACCACTCCTCGGCCCGGATCGAGCGCTTCCTCCAGCTGTGCGCGCAGAACAACATGACCGTCGCGATGCCGACGCTCCCCTCCAACTACTTCCACCTGCTGCGCTGGCAGGTGCACAACCCGCACCACAAGCCGCTGGTCGTCTTCACCCCGAAGTCGATGCTGCGGCTGAAGGCGGCGGCGTCGAAGGCGGAGGAGTTCACCTCGGGCGGTTTCCGTCCGGTCATCGGCGACTCGACGGTGAAGCCCGAGGACGTCCGCAAGATCGTCTTCTGCTCCGGCAAGCTCTACTACGACCTGGAGGCGGAGCGGGAGAAGCGCGGCGCGCACGACACCGCGATCGTGCGTCTGGAGCGGCTCTACCCGCTGCCCGGCAAGGAACTCCAGGCGGAGATCGCCAAGTTCCCGAACGCCGAGAAGTACCTGTGGGCCCAGGAGGAGCCGGCCAACCAGGGCGCCTGGCCGTTCCTCGGTCTCAACCTGATCGATGCCCTGGACCTGGCGGTCGGCGCCGACGTCCCGCACGGTGAGCGCCTGCGCCGCATCTCGCGGCCGCACGGCTCCTCGCCGGCGGTCGGCTCCGCCAAGCGGCACCAGGCCGAGCAGGCGCAGCTGCTGGCGGAGGTCTTCGACGCCTAGGCGTCACCCCCGCTCGCCGTACGGCCGAAGGGCCCGTTCCCACACCGGTGGGGGCGGGCCCTTCGGCCCGCGGGCCTGCCTATCCTGGCCGGGAATGTCCCCTGACCCTGTATGACCCCTGGTGGAGAGCGCGTGTATTTCACTGACCGTGGCATCGAGGAGCTGGAGAACCGGCGCGGCGAGGAGGAGGTCACCCTGGGCTGGGTGGCCGATCAGCTGCGCACCTTCGTCGATCTGAACCCGGACTTCGAGGTCCCGGTGGAGCGCCTGGCCACCTGGCTGGCGCGGCTGGACGACGAGGACGACGAGGAGTGAACGCGGGGCCCCTGCCGGATGCGGCCGGGGCCCCGCTCCGTATCCCCTCGCGATCCCCTCTCCCCTCGCGACCCCCTCGCTTGACTTCACCCGACCGCGATATATCGTGTCTATCGAAGACACGATATGTTGCGTTGCACGGCTGCCCGTGTGCGCGCCTATGCAGGGGAGGCCCGGTATGTCAGCCCGGTCCGAGTGGTCGGTCTCCGCGCCACGCACGCTGGAGTTCACCGAGCCGGTCAGAGCCCTGAACGTGCGCACGGCCGGCGGCACCGTGAATGTCGTGGGCACCTCGGACGGCGGCCCGCACCGCCTGGAGGTCAGCGAGATCGACGGGGAGCCGCTGACCGTCTCGTACGACGGCGGCACGCTGACCGTCGCCTACGAGGACCTCCCCTGGAAGGGCTTCCTGAAGTTCTTCGACCGCACCGCCTGGCGCCGCCGGGCCGTGGTTTCGGTGACCGTCCCGGCGGACACCCGGGTCGAGGTCGGCGTGGTCGGCGCGAGCGCGGTGGTCTCCGGCATCTCCGGACGTACGGACCTGCGCGGCGTCTCCGGCGGCTGCACCCTCGTCGGGCTGACCGGTGCGGTGCGGGCGGAGACCGTCTCGGGCGCCGTCGAGGCTCAGGGCGTCACCGGTGACCTGCGCTTCCACACCGTTTCGGGCGATCTCACGGTGATCGATGGCGGCGGCGCCGGAGTGCGCGCCGATTCCGTCAGCGGCGATATGACACTGGATCTGGACCGTGTGGCCAAGGACGCGGACGTCCAGCTGACGACCGTCTCCGGCGAGATCGCCATCCGGCTGCCCGACCCGGCCGACGCCCATGTGGCGGTCAACACCACGACCGGCTCGGTCGCCAACGCCTTCGACGATCTGCGGGTCAGCGGCTGGGGCCCGCGGCAGATCACCGGCACGCTGGGCGCGGGCGGCGGCACGCTGCGGGCCTCCACCGTCTCGGGCGGGCTGGCGCTGCTGCGCCGCCCCGCGTTCGAGGACACCGGGAAGAAGGTGCTCTGAGCATGCCCCCCGTCTTCGCCCATGGCCGCCTGCGCCTCTACCTCCTCAAGGTGCTCGACGAGGCCCCGCGGCACGGCTACGAGATCATCCGCCTCCTGGAGGAACGCTTCCAGGGCCTGTACGCACCGTCGGCCGGCACGGTCTACCCGCGGCTGGCCAAGCTGGAGGCCGAGGGCCTGGTCACCCATGCCACCGAGGGAGGCCGCAAGGTCTACTCCCTCACCGACACCGGACGCGCCGAACTGGCCGACCGGGGCGGCGAGTTGGCCGATCTGGAACTGGAGATCCGCGAGTCGGTCGCCTCGCTGGCCTCCGACATCCGCGAGGACGTGAGCGGTTCGGCGCGGGATCTTCGCCGTGAGATGCGGGAGGCCGCGCGGCAGGCCCGGACGGGCGCGCGCGAGTCCCGGACGCCGGGCGCCGCGGACGCGGGCACCGGGTCACCCCCGGGTCCCGCCGACCACGCCGACGGCACGTCCGGCGACAAGGAGTCCTGGCGGCAGGCCAGGGAGGAGTTCCGGCGTGCCAAGGAGGAGTGGCGGGAACAGGCCCGCCGCGCCAAGGAGGAGAGCCGCCGCGCCAAGCAGGACGCGCAGCGCGCCCGTAAGCAGGCCAGGGACGCGCAGGCGTCCGCCCGCGAGGAGGTCCAGCAGGTCCTGCGGCGGGTCCAGGAGCAGGCTCAGGAGCACGTACGGTCCGGGGACTGGTCGGGTGCGGTGCGCGAGGCGCTGTCCGAGGTCTCCCGCGAGGTCGGCCGCTTCACCGGCGCCGGCCGGTACGACGGCGAGGGGGACGCCGGCGCGGCGACCAAGGCTCCGCCGGCCCCCGAGTGGGCGGGCGAGCCGGGGACCGGCGATCCGGCGCGCGACTTCGACCGCCTGCTGGACCGCTTCCGCGACGACCTGCGCGATGCGGCTCGCGACCACGGCGTCACGGCCGACCAACTCCGGGAGTCGCGCCGCCAGTTGTCCACGACGGCCGCCCGGATCGGCGCGCTGCTGCGCGGTGCGGAGCCCTCCGGGCCGTCGGCGGACCCGGAGGCGTAGGGGCGGGGGGATCGTGGCGGAGGCATAAGGGCCGGGACGCAGAGGCAGGGACGGGGCCCCTCACCCAGAGTTAGTTATCCCGCTCGGGATTCACGGCGCGTAATCGGGGAATTCCTTTCATCGCATAGTCCTCGCGCATTCGCCGTCCACGGCGCCCTCCGTCACCCCCCTCCCCCTGTCCGTTCGCATCGTGAAGGCCCAGAGGTACAGCGATGTCGGATTACCTTTCGGTCGCCCGCCGGATGTGGCATCAGATCGAGCCGCTGCACGCCACGCTCTACTTCGCCCCCGAGGCCCGCCAGGTGGCCGCGGACCTCGGTTATGACGTCGGCTCGCGCTGGCCCAGCTATTTCGCCTGGCGTACGGCCCCGCTGGGCGCCGCCGGACCGCAGCTGGTGGCCGCGACGCACTACAGTCTCAGCCCGCGGCTGATCTCCCGTCATGTCCCGGCGATCTGGACCACCGCCGACCCGGCCAAGGTGCTGGACGCGAGGCTGCTGGCCATGGACCGCACGCTACGGGCCCTGATCGGCGACCGGCTGACCTGCGGCCAGCTGGCCGAGGCGGCCCGGCTGGCCCGCCAGGCCGCCGAGAACGCCGGGATCGCGGCCCGTCCGCTGGCCGCCGCCAACCGCGATCTGCCCTGGCCCGACGCACCGCATCTGGTGCTCTGGCAGGCCGCGACGGTGCTGCGCGAGCACCGCGGCGACGGCCATCTGACGGCGCTGCTGACCTTCGGTCTCGACCCGTGCGAGGCGCTGGTGTCGTTCGCCGCGATCGGCGCCGCGCCGGCCGACGACTTCGCGGGGCGCGGCTGGAGCGCCCAGGAGTGGGGCGAGGCCCGCCACCGCCTCGTCGCCCGCGGCTGCATCACCCCGGACGGCGCCGCCACCGACCGCGGCCGCCAGGAACGCCAGGCCATCGAGAATCTGACGGACCGTCTGGCCGCCGGCCCCTGGCGCGCCCTCGGCCACTGCCGCGCCGAACGCCTCGCGCATCTGCTCAAGCCCATCCGCTGCGCTTTGCCTGGGCCGACTGTTTTGGCTTTCCCGCCGTGAGGGTTCCTCGCCGTTTCGCCTGCGGCCCGTTCGCTGCGCTTTGCCTGGACCGACGTTCTGGCTTTCCCGCCGTTGCGCCTGCGGCCCGTTCGCTGCGCTTTGCCTGAGCCGACGTTTTGACTTTCCCACCGTGACGCCTGCGGCGGGCGGTTGCCGCTGCGCGGGGCTGTCCGGCAGCGGCACCGGACCTACACGGCTCCGCCGCTACGGCCCGGCACCTCCCCGTTGGGGGTGGGGAAAAACGGTGGGGTGGACCACCGGCCTTTTCACCCCCCACCGTCGGGAGGGGCCGCACCGGAGGACGAAGTCCGCAGGGGCGGCACCGCGGCCGACGAACAACCCCCGCCCGCCGCAGGCGCAACGGGGGAAAGCCAAACCGTCGGCCCAGGCAAAGCGCAGCGAACGGGCCGCAGGCGAAACGGCGAGAAACCACCCGCGGCGCCGCAGACAAAAACGTGGGGAGAAACCCTAAACCGTAAGGACGACCTTCCCGAACAGCTCCCCCTGCGCCATCTTCTCGAAGCCCTCGCGCGCCCGGTCCAGCGGCAGCGTCGAGTCGATGACCGGGCGGATGCCCTTGGCGGCGCAGAAGCTGAGCAGACCGGCCAGCTCCTCCTTGGTGCCCATCGTCGAGCCGACGATCTTCAGCTCCAGGAAGAAGATCCGGTTGAGCTCCCCGCTCTTGGGGGTGAAGCCGCTGGTGGCGCCGGAGATGACGAGGGTGCCGCCGGGGCGCAGGGACTTGACGGAGTGGGACCAGGTGGCGGCGCCGACCGTCTCGATGACCGCGTCGACCCGCTGCGGCAGCCGCTCGCCCGCGGCGAACACCGCCTCGGCGCCCAGTTCCAGCGCGCGCTTGCGCTTGGTCTCGTCGCGGCTGGTGGCGAAGACCCGCAGGCCCGCCGCGGCGCCGAGGACGATCGCGGCGGTGGCCACCCCGCCGCCCGCGCCCTGGACCAGGACGCTGTCGCCGGGCCGTACGCCGGCGTTGGTGAAGAGCATCCGGTACGCGGTCAGCCAGGCGGTGGGCAGACAGGCGGCCTCCTCGAAGGAGAGCTCCTTCGGCTTGGGCAGGACGTTCCAGGTGGGGACGGTGACCTGTTCGGCGAAGGTGCCCTGGTAGCGCTCGGTGAGGATGGAGCGGGGCTCGCCGGGGCCGACGCCGTGGCCGGTCTGGCCGATGACGGAGTGCAGGACGACCTCGTTGCCGTCCGCGTCCAGGCCGGCGGCGTCACAGCCGAGGATCATCGGCAGCGTGTCCTCGGTGATGCCCACCCCGCGCAGCGTCCACAGGTCGTGGTGGTTGAGGGAGGCGGCCTTGACGGTGACGGTGGTCCAGCCGGGGCGGGCCTGGGGGGCGGGACGGTCGCCCAGTTCGAGGCCGTTGAGGGGCTGGTCGCGGTCGATGCGCGCGGCGTAGGCAGCAAACATGATCCCAACGTAGAGCGCGGGCGGGCGGCGCGGTAGCGCGTACGGGTGTGACACGCACCGCGTCCGCGCCGTCACCGGGCGGGCCGGGCACCGCGGCCGGGCACCGCGGCGAAACGGGCCGGGCCCGCACCCATGACAGGTGCGGGCCCGGCCCGTTGGCGTCCGTGCGCCCGCCCGGTCAGCGGCGGGCGACGCCCTCCGCGCGGGCGGCGGCCGCGACCGCGGCGGTGACCGCCGGCGCGACGCGCTCGTCGAACGGGGAGGGGATGACCTTGTCCGCGCTGAGCTCGTCGGCGACGACGGCGGCGAGCGCCTCGGCGGCGGCGAGCTTCATGCCCTCGGTGATCTGCGAGGCGCGCACCTGCATGGCGCCCGCGAAGATGCCGGGGAAGGCCAGCACGTTGTTGATCTGGTTCGGGTAGTCGCTGCGGCCGGTGGCGACCACGGCCGCGTACTTGTGCGCGACGTCCGGGTGGATCTCCGGGGTGGGGTTGGCCATCGCGAAGACGAACGAGTTCTTCGCCATCTTCGCCACCGCCGCCTCCGGGACCGTGCCGCCGGAGACGCCGATGAAGACATCGGCCCCGTCCAGCGCGTCCTCCAGCGATCCGGTCAGCTTCGCCTTGTTGGTGAAGCCGGCCAGCTCGCGCTTGACGTCGGTCAGGTCGCCGCGGTCGGCGGAGACGATGCCCTTGCGGTCGCAGACCGCGACATCGCCGATGCCGGCCTCGATGAGGATCTTGGCGATGGCGACACCGGCCGCACCGGCGCCGGAGATGACCGCACGCAGCTGACCGAGTGCACGGTCGGTCAGCTTGGCGGCATTGCGCAGCGCGGCGAGGGTGACGACGGCCGTGCCGTGCTGGTCGTCGTGGAAGACCGGGATGTCGAGGCGCTCCTTGAGCTTGGCCTCGATCTCGAAGCACCGCGGGGCGGAGATGTCTTCCAGGTTGACGCCGCCGAAGGAGGGCGCCATCCGCACGACGGTGTCCACGATCTCGTCGGTGTCGGTGGTGGCGAGCGCGATCGGGACCGCGTCCACGCCGCCGAACTGCTTGAAGAGGATGGCCTTGCCCTCCATCACGGGGAGGGAGGCCTCCGGGCCGATGTCGCCCAGGCCCAGCACCGCGGTGCCGTCCGTGACGACGGCCACGACCTGGGACTTCCAGGTGTAGTCGTGCACGAGCTCGGGATGCTCGGCGATTGCGCTGCACACCTTGGCGACGCCCGGTGTGTACGCGAGGGACAGGTCGTCCTTGTTGCGGACCGGCACGGTCGCCTGGACGGCCATCTTGCCGCCGCGGTGGAGCGCAAAGGCCGGATCGAAGAAGCCTTCGTCCGTACTGCCCGAAACGCCGTCCGAACCGGCGTCCGCGCCCGTGCTGTCGCTGCGAGGATTGACGATCTCCGCTGCCACTTGTTCCAACCCCTTTATTTCTTCGTACATCAGTTGAGGGTGTCCACTCCCTGGTCGAGGGGTGGGCGGGCACCGCGTCCGGTCCCTGCGCGGCGGATGGCCGCCGCGCGGGGGGAGGTCGGACGCCGGGCGCGCCGCACACGCGCCCTGAGCCCCGGATGAGGGGTGTAACGAACCTTTCTACCGGACGGGCGCGGGCGCCGACGAGTCAGATTCATTACCCTCCGGTAGGGAGAACCGACATTGGCGGCGAAATATATAAAGCCGCCGAAGTGCCACCCAGCTGCGTCCGGATCCCGAGACGCGCAGGTGAGACGGGGGCCGAGCGGACACGGCGCCCGAAACCGTTCACTCCCGCGTCATCCGGGCCATACGGAGGGCCCGCCCGTCCGTTATCCGATTTTGACCTGAGCAACAGTCCGAATACCGGAGCCGGATGGGAAGATCCGACGCAACCCGAGGTCGCGTCGCAACGGTGTGTGTCCGGCCCCTGCCGTTCCGGCCCCGTTCGCCGGAGACTTGTCGTACCCGGATTCCGACATCCGCAGGAGGATCAGCATGACCGCAGGTACCAGCCGCCCGGCCGTCGGCAGGTCGCGAACGGCGCGTACGGCCCTGGCCTCGGTGGCCGCGGTCATCGCCTCGATGCTGGTGCTCAGCGCCTGTGGCGACCAGACCAACGAGGCCATCGCCCGCCGCGAGGCGCAGAAGCACCGCAACGTGCATGCCCCGCTGTTCAAGATGCTGCCCAAGGACGTCCAGGACAAGGGCTTCCTCCAGGTCGGCTCGGATATGACGTACAAGCCGGTGGAGTTCCGCACCAACGGGCAGATCGCGGGCATCGACCCGGATCTGGCGCGGGCGATGGAGAAGACCCTGGGCATCAAGCTCGACTTCAACAACGCCACCTTCGACACCCTCATGGGCGGTCTGAAGTCCCAGCGGTACGACATCGCGATGTCGGCGATGACGGACACCAAGGACCGCCAGGAGGGCATCGACTCCACCACCGGCAAGAAGATCGGCGCGGGCGTCGACTTCGTCGACTACCTCAATGTCGGCGTCTCGCTCTACACCCAGAAGGGCAAGACCCAGGGCATCGACGGCTGGGACACGATGTGCGGCAAGAAGCTCGCCGTACAGCGCGGAACGGTCTCGCACGATCTGGCCAACGCGAAGTCCAAGGCATGCCGGAAGAGCGGCTCGCAGCCCATCTCCATCGAGGCGTTCGACAACGACTCCGAGGCCCAGACGCGGCTGCGCACCGGCGGGGTGGACGCGGTCTCCAGCGACTATCCGGTCGCCGCGTACGCCGTGAACGTCTCCGGCGGCGGCAAGGACTTCCAGATGGTCGGCGGCGCGCCGCTCAAGGCCGCGCCGTACGGCATCGCGGTGCCCAAGGGCCAGGCCGAGCTGCGGGACGCCCTCAAGGCCGCGGTGGAGCTCACGATCAAGAACGGCTCGTACGCCGAGGTCCTCAAGAAGTGGGACGTCAAGGATGCCGCGGTCAAGGAAGTACAGCTCAACGGCGGCTCCTGAGCCCCGGCCGCGCCTGCCCGCACCTCCCGCCACACGCTGAAAGGCCACACCCGTGTCAGACGTCGACCAGTCGACCCAGCCGCCGGCGGACGCCCCGCCTCCGCACCCCGAGCCGATCAAAGCCATTCCGGTCCGCCATTACGGACGCTGGGTCGCGGCCGTCGTCGTCCTCGGGCTGGTCGCCCTGCTGTTCCGCGCGTTCGCCTCCGGGGACGTCAACTGGAACGCCATTCCCCAGTACATGTTCAACGGGGACATCCTCAAGGGCCTGCGCAACACCCTGCTGATCACCTTCCTGTCGATGGTCATCGGCATCGTGGGCGGCGTGATCCTGGCCGTGATGCGCCAGTCCAAGAACCCGGTGACGTCGTCCGTCGCGTGGTTCTACGTCTGGTTCTTCCGCGGGACGCCGGTCTACGTCCAGCTGTTCCTGTGGTTCAACCTCGGCCTGGTCTTCCACTACATCGACATCATGCCGATCTACAAGGACGAGTGGTCGGACTTCATGACCCCGTTCCTGTCCGCGCTGCTGGGCCTGGGCCTGAACGAGGCCGCGTACATGGCGGAGATCTGCCGCGCCGGTCTGAACGCGGTCGACGAGGGCCAGACCGAGGCGGCGCACGCGCTGGGCATGAGCCACGGCAGGACGCTGCGCCGGATCATCGTGCCGCAGGCGATGCGGGTGATCGTGCCGCCGACCGGCAACGAGGTCATCAACATGCTGAAGACCTCCTCGCTGGTGATCGCCGTCCAGTACTACGACCTGCTGCAAGCGGCGCAGAACGTCGGACGCGACTCGGGTGTCGTCGTGGAGATGCTGATCCTCGCCGCCGCCTGGTACCTGATCGCCACCACCGTCCTGAGCATCGGCCAGTACTACCTGGAGCGCTACTACGCCCGCGGCTCCAGCCGCCAGCTGCCGCCCACCCCGCTCCAGCGCATCAGGGCGCAGCTGGCCGGCGGCTTCAAGCGCCCCGGAGGTGCCGCATGACCGACAAGAT
The DNA here is from genome assembly GCF_000935125.1 of Streptomyces natalensis ATCC 27448. Lineage (GTDB taxonomy): Bacteria > Actinomycetota > Actinomycetes > Streptomycetales > Streptomycetaceae > Streptomyces > Streptomyces natalensis. The sequence continues at coordinate 430,382 of NZ_JRKI01000061.1, forward strand.
CACGACGAGCAAGGCCGCGGGCACCAGCGGCGGCCCCATGGTCAGGGCCGAGGGCGTGCACAAGTCCTTCGGCGCGGCGCACATCCTCAAGGGCATCGACCTGGAGGTCGCGCCCCGGGAGGTCTTCTGTCTGATCGGCCCGTCCGGGTCGGGCAAGTCGACGTTCCTGCGGTGCATCAATCACCTGGAGCAGATCAACGCCGGCCGGCTGTCCGTCGACGGCGAACTGGTCGGCTACCGCGAGCACAAGGGCAAGCTCTACGAGCTGCGCGACAAGGAGGTCGCCGCCCGCCGCCGCGACATCGGCATGGTCTTCCAGCGCTTCAACCTCTTCCCGCACATGACGGCGATCGAGAACGTCATGGAGGCCCCGGTCCAGGTCAAGGGCGAGTCCAAGGCGAACGCCCGGGAGCGCGCGGGCAGGCTGCTGGACCGGGTGGGCCTGGCCGACAAGGCCGGCAACTACCCCTCGCAGCTCTCCGGCGGCCAGCAGCAGCGGGGGGCCATCGCCCGCGCCCTGGCCATGGAGCCCAAGCTGATGCTCTTCGACGAGCCGACCTCGGCCCTCGACCCGGAGCTGGTCGGCGATGTCCTGGACGTGATGAAGGGCCTGGCCGCCGACGGGATGACGATGATCGTCGTCACCCATGAGATGGGCTTCGCCCGGGAGGTCGGCGATTCGCTGGTCTTCATGGACGACGGTGTGGTGGTGGAGTCCGGGCATCCGCGCGAGGTGCTCGGCAATCCGCAGCACGAGCGGACGAAGTCGTTCCTCTCGAAGGTGCTGTAGCGCTGCGGCGGGGTCATGATGCTGCGGCGGCGTTCTCCGGCCGGAGAGCGCCGCCGCGGGCTTTCGTGGCCTTACTTTGGGCATGCCCTACCCTGGTAATACCCAGGTAGCCGCAACGCCTCTTACAAGGGGCCCGCACCCGCACCTTATTCCCATGCCGTAAGGACTACACGTGGAACTGGCCTATTACTCGGATTTCGCCGTGCGACTGGTCAACACCGAGCAGCCCGAGCGCGGCGGCGACAGCCTGACCACGGTCGAGGCGGTCCGGGAGCTGTTCGGCCCGGCACAGCAGTCCGCCCGGCGGGCGACGGACAGCGACGTCACCCGGCTGCGGACGGTCCGAGCCCGGCTGCGCGCCGTCTTCGAGGCCGCCGACACCGGCGACGAGGTGCGGGCCGTGGACCTGCTCAACGCCCTGATGATGGAGTTCCCGGTCAGCCCGCAGATCTCCGGGCACGAATTCCGAGACCACGACGGCCGCCCCAACTGGCACATGCACATCGCCGACCACGCCGCCAACGCCACGGCGAGCTACACCGCCACCGCCTGCATGGGCCTGGCGTTCCATCTGACCGAACTCGGCGTCGACCGGCTGGGCATCTGCGAGGCCAAACCGTGCCGCAACGCCTACCTCGACACCTCCACCAACCGCTCCCGGCGCTACTGCTCCGACCGCTGCGCCACCCGCGCCAACGTCGCCGCCTACCGCGCCCGCAAACGCCGCGAAAGCGAACGCTCCGAGGGCAGCGGCCGCACCGCCGAGACCGCCCAGGACAGCGCGGCCGCCGGGGAGTGAATCCCGCGCGGCGGCCGCACCCGCAGCCAGGCGCGGGCGATGACCAGTTCGTCCGGGACCACCCCGAATTCCCGGCTGTCGTTCTCGACGTACGGATTGTCCCCGCGCACCCACCACCCGCCGTCCCGCCGCTCCACCGCACGCTTGACGATCAGCAGGTCCTGACGGAACGGATGCCGCAGCACCACCACCGCGCCGGGCCGCACCACCGCGCCGTACTGCACCACCAACTGGTCGCCCGGCCGCAAGGTGGGCACCATCGACGGGTTGTAGACCTCGGCGAGCCCGAACGCCCGCAGCCACCCGCCGGACGCGCCCTGCGCCCGCGGACCCCGCTCCCGCCCCGGCCCGCACTCCTGCACCCGCTCCGGCATCCCGTACCTCCCGGCCTCGCCCCGGTCCGACCCTCCCCCGGACTCCGTCCGGGGGCACCCCCGTCTCGCTTCGCTCACCGGTCCATCCTCCATCAGCCCCGGCGTGACACTGGACTTTTGCCCTAAGACCCCCGGGGCGCCCGAGAAAAGCCTTCCCGCACCGAGTAATCTCGCACCTGAGAAGACGATCACGAGGAAGGACTGAACATGCTTTCCCGCCTGTTCGCCCCCAAGGTCAAGGTCAGCGCCCACTGCGACCTGCCCTGCGGCGTGTACGACCCGGCCCAGGCCCGCATCGAGGCCGAGTCGGTCAAGGCCGTCCAGGAGAAGTACCAGGCCAACGAGGACGCCGACTTCCGCACCCGCGCCGTCACGATCAAGGAGCAGCGCGCGGAGCTGGCCAAGCACCACGTCTCGGTGCTGTGGAGCGACTACTTCAAGCCCCCGCACTTCGAGAAGTACCCGCAGCTGCACCAGCTGGTCAACGACACCCTCAAGGCCCTGAGCGCCGCCAAGGGTTCCAACGACCCGAAGACCGGCGAGAAGGCCCTGGAGCTCATCTCCGAGATCGACCGGATCTTCTGGGAGACCAAGAAGGCTTGAGCCTTGCCTAGGCCATCTGACCTGCGTTTTCTCGGGTCGTATCGCCTACCTGTCCGCACCTGGTCCGCAAGCCGCCGAGCACGGCGTCCATGACGGACCGGGTGCGGTCTTCTTCTCCCGGCCAGAGGTATGCGCAGGTCCGCAGGGTGATGACCGCGGACGCGTGGCCGAGGACGAGCTGGACCTTGCGGGCGCAGTTCCATTCGTTCTTCCAGCGGCGGTAGTTGAGTCGTTCGTACTCCTCCATGGTGAACAGCCACTCCTTTGAGGGCCGCGCGGCGAGATGCGCGAGGAGCGCGTCCGTGACGACCTCACCGACCGGGACCGTACGCCCGCGACTGGACCCAGATGTGGTGGCGCCCCCTCCGTACCACCGCGCCTGAGCGGCCTCCCCCGCCATTCCCCGGCTACCACCCACCGCCCGATCGGGCACGACCAGGCGATCACCAAGCGCGTGCCGCTAGGCGCATGGGGCGGTGGTCGGCTGGGGCGCCTCGGTGGAGCGTCGCTGCTCGGCGTCGACGATCCGGGACAGCCGCGGTACGCGGGACCGGAGCAACACCATGACCACAAGGATCAGAGCGCCCCCCGGCACCTTCTGCAGCCCGTCGGCCTGGCTCACCGGGAACGAGTAGACGATCACGACGTTCAGTACGGCGTAGCCGAACATCGCCGCAGCGATCGCGGCGCTGAGCCGGCGGTGGGTGGACCGCATCTGCGGGGAGTTGTGCCAGCTGCGTTCGTACGCCGCGGCCCGCTCCGGGTCTCCCTTGGTGGCCATCGGCGTGGCTCCGGTGTAGGTGAGCGGGCGGCCGCACCGGCAGGAGAGCAGGAAGACGGCGGCGGCGACGGTGAGGTAGACGGTGGGGCGCAGCAGCGCCAGCCGGGCGTCGCCGGTGGCGGTCAACAAGGCGACTGTAGCTGCGAGTTCGGCGATGACGAGGAGGCCGAGCGCGTCCATACGCCGTCTGCGGATCATGCGGGGAACGGCGTACCCGGCGGTTGCCGCGCAGGCGGCGATCAGCGCGGGGGCATCGGCGACGCCGAACCAGTGCAGCAGGTAGTAGACGACGGTCGGAACAATCAGGTCGAACAGGGTGGGCAGCAGGGCCCGCAGTGTCCTGAGCATCAGTGGTTCTCCTTCTCGGCCCGGCGGATCGTCTCGGCGAACCGCTCGCCGTAGCGCAGCGACTCGGCTACGGCGGCGAAGCCGTACTGGCGCATTTCGGTCTCGTACGCGGCCACCGCCGGTATCAGACGGGCGGGATGGCGTACGTCGGTGAGTTTGTCCGCGAGCACGGCCGCGTCGCGCAGCGCGGTGTTGGCGCCGGTGCCGCCGGCCGGCGACATCGGATGGATCGCGTCGCCGAGCAGGGTGACCCGGCCGGCCGGCCAGGGGGGCGGTTGGTCGGCGACGCGTACGTTCTGGACGAAGCAGTCCTCGGGATCGGCCTCCCGCACCGCCTGGTGCACTGCGGGGTGCCACTCGGCGGTCGCGGCGACGGCGTACCGGTGCAGCTCGGCCGAGGACGCGGTGCGCCACGGCTCCTCGCTGCCGGACGATTCCTTGCTGAGCACCCACATCAGGTAGTCGGGTTCCGGGTCCAGCGACACCGTCGGCGTCACCGCGGCGGCGGCTTCCAGGTGCGGTCGTCGGGTGCGGTAGGCCCCCAGGATCCCGATGTGGCCGCTCGGGGCGACCGCCACCGCGACCCGGTCGAAGAGCGGCGCCGGCAGCTGGTCCCGCAGTGCCGGGCGCAGTGGAGTGCGTCCCCACAGGCAGCGGACGCCGGTGTCGCGGATCCGCATGTGGGGCAGGAGCCCGGCGCGCACGGCCGAGCCCACGCCGTCGGCTCCGACCAGCAGGTCGCCTTCGGCGGTCGAGCCGTCGGCGAGGCGGACCTGCACCCGGTCGGGAGTCTGCTCGAAGCCGACCACCCGCTGCCCGAGGCGCACCTCGTGTTCCAGACCGGCCAGCATGATCTGGCGCAGCGTCAGCCGGTTGACCCCGGTGTGGTCCCGAGGGGCGCCGGTGCCGTCGACGCCGACATCGGTGGCGTACAGCGGGTGCATGCGGTGGTCGAAGACGCCGACCCGGGCCCGCGCCTCGTCGTGGGAGGTGGCCAGGTACAGCCGGAACAGTTCGGGCGGCAAACAGGCAGCGAGGGCGTCGCCGCCCGCGCGGTTGATGTTGATCCGGTATCCCCGTTGGCCCGCCCGGACCGACGGTGTCCGCTCGAAGACCGTTACGGCCACGCCGGCTTGGTGCAGGGCCTGGGCGAGGGCGAGGCCACCCACGCCCGCACCGGCGATCAGTACCCGTAATGTCACGCTGTCTCCCCCGTGGTGATGCGCTTTTGACGGTTTGCTCTTGGTCGTGTGTTCCGCTGTTCCGCCGAGTGGTCACCGGTCCAGGTGGGGATGGCCCACGTTTGCCCGGGATTCCTCGAACCTGGTCAGCAGCTCGGTCAGGGTTCGTACGTCCGCGGTGTCCCAGTCGGCGAGAAAGGCCGTGAAACGGTCGAGGCCCTGTTGGTTCAGCCGATCGAGCTCGCGCCGCCCGGAGTCGGTGAGCGTGACGATGCTGGAGCGGCGGTCCGCCGGGTCGGTCGTCAGTGTCACGTGGCCGGCCTGCTGAAGCGTCCGCAGTTGGTGGGTGACGGCCGATCGGTGCACGTCCAGGGCGGAGGCGATGTCCGACGGGTGCACCGCCTTGTCCGGGACCTCCCGCTCCGCCCAGCCGAGCACCTGGAGGACGGTCAGGGCGGCCGCCTCCGGAATCCTGCGCCGGGCGCGCTCCAGACCGGCGGCCACCGTGTTCACCGCGAACGCCAGCCGCGCCACGTCATCTCTGCTTGGTCGCATGCCACCACCGTAATCTAGTTGATTTACTAAATCAACTTGTTTGGTGGCGGGGCGGCCTGCCCCCCGCATCGGCTACTGGGCGACCCAGCAGCCTTCTCCCGGCATGCGATCCTCAAGTGGCGACCGAACATCTCCCTCAAGCACCTCGCCCACCTTGCGAGGCAGCACCTCAAGTCCGCACGCAGTCCGCAGGACACCCGCCCACGACCGTCGCGCCCCGTCGCCAGCGATCAGCAAAAGGCCAGGTCAGCAACGCGGCCTGTATGCGCCGACCACGGCGGCCGTGACGGTACGGGTGCGGTCTTCTTTGTGCTCGAAGGTGCCTTTCCGCGCTGTGCGTTGGGGCGGGAACGTCACGCGGCGGCGCGTGCCTGGCGTCGGTACATTCCCGGGGCGAGCCCGAATTCCCGCTTGAATGCCTTGGCGAAGGCGAATTCCGACCCGTATCCCGTCCGTGCCGCCACGGTCGTCAGCGGTGCGTCGGACTCCTGCAACAGCTGCGCGGCGGTCGTCATGCGCCAGCGGGTCAGATAGGCCATCGGCGGCTCGCCGACCAGCGCGTTGAAGCGACGGGCGAAGGCCGCGCGGGACAGGCCGGACCGGGCGGCCAGGGACTCCACGGTCCACTGCGTCGCGGGGGTTTGGTGGATCGCCGCCAGTGCGGGGGCGACGGCGGTGTCGCGCAGGGCGGCGGCCCAGCCCTGTGCGGTATCGGCGGGCTGGTCGTCCAGCCAGGCGCGCAGGATGTAGAGCAGCAGCGCGTCGATCAGGCTGGGCACGATGCCTTCGGAGCCGATGCGCGGATTGTCCAGCTCGGCGCCCAGCAGCTGGACGGCGGCGCTGAGTTCGGGGTGGCGGCCGTGCCGGGTGGGCAGGTGGATGATCTCGGGCAGCCGCATGACCAGGGGGTGCGGACGACCCTGGTCCAGATGGTAGTTGCCGCACAGGAGGCTGGTGCGCGGGCCGTCACCGCCCAGCGAGAGGGAGCCGATGGGCATATCGTCGCCGAGTCCGTACTGCTCGGGGCGGGGGACCTCGGCCGGTGTCGAGGGGTGGTCGGCGAGGACGTGGCCGCGGCCGTCGCGGACGAAGATCACGTCGCCGGGGGCGAGCGGGATCGGCGGGGTGTCGTCCAACGGGAGGAGCCAGCACGTTCCGTGGAGCACCACATGGAATCCCGCGCCCGCGACCGGCGGCAGCCGCAGCCCCCACGGCGCGCAGCCGTCGGTACGGACGGACGCCGGGCTGCCGGTGCGCATAGAGGCCAGCGCCTCGGTAAGGATGTCCATCGCCGTTCCCCTCTCCGATGACGAAACGATACGGGCCGCCCCCGCGGAGGAGGGCGGCCGGTATCCGTATCGGACCGTCCGTATCGGACCGTCGTCGTCAGACAGTCGCCGTCAGACAGTCGCCGTCAGACAGTCGCCGTCAGATCCGTCGCCGTCAGACCGTCAGCACGATCTTGCCCTGCACCCGCCCCGACTCGATCAGCTCATGCGCCTTGCCGACCTCGGCCAGCGGGAAGGTCTCCTCGACGTAGGGGCGGATCCGGCCGGCGTCGACGAGTTCGGCGATCGCCTCCAGGCTCGCGTAGTCCGGCTCCACGGAGATCCCGGCGAAGCGCCGCCCGGCCGCCGCGACCGTGGCCGCGAGCTCGGCGTCGCCGTGTTCGAGGATGCTGACCAGTACGCCTCCGGGGCGCAGCACGCGCAGCGAACGCGTGCCCTGGGCGTTCGAGTCGAAGACCACGTCCGCGTTCTGCACCACCTCGGTGAAGTCGGTGGTCCGGTAGTCGATCACCTCGTCCGCCCCCAGGCCGGTCAGGAACTCGTGCCGGGCGGCGCTTGCGAGGGCGATCACGTGGGCGCCGCGGGCCTTGGCGATCTGCACCGCGAGGTGGCCGACGCCGCCGGCGGCGCGGTGGATCAGCACCCGGTCGCCTTCCTTGATCCCGGCCGCGTCCACCAGCCCCTGCCAGGCGGTCAGCGCGGCGAGCGGCAGGGCCGCGGCGTGGACGTGATCGAGGGTGGCGGGCTTGCGGGCGACCTGCCGCGACGGGACGGCGACGTACTCGGCGTACCCGGTGGCCGCGCGAGGGAAGAACGGCATCCCGTAGACCTCGTCGCCGACCGCGAACCGGGCCCCGGGTCCCGCCTCCTCGACGACGCCCGAGACGTCCCAGCCGACGCCGAACGGCGGCTCGCCCAGGAGCGGGAACGCGCCGGACCTGACGGCGGCGTCAACCGGGTTGACCGCGCTGGCGTGGACCCGGATGAGTACCTCGCCGGCCAGCGGGCGGGGGCGTTCGACCTCGGTGACCTCAAGGACCTCCGGGCCGCCGAAGGTCTTCTGGACAACTGCGCGCATCGGGATCTCCCCTGTCTGTTCGGTGGCGAGTCGGTGTCGATTCGCTGTGGTGCTCTCCACCGTAGGAAGATCGAATGAGCCGCTGAATAGCCCACAGTCTTGCTCACATGTCCGATCGTCTCGCGCCGCGAGCGCCCCGGTCAGATGCTCAGCGGGCGATGCCGTCCGCCGGAGCGCGTCCTCACTCCCCCAGTGCGAGCCGGAGGCCGAAGGCGGCGATGACCGTACCGGTGATGCGGTCGAGACGGCGGCGCATCGAGGGCCGTTGCAGGCGGTCGCGGAGCACATGGGCGAGGGCGATCAGCGCGCAGGCCCAGAGGACGGCCAGCGCGATGTGCACACCGGTCAGGAGCACGCCCGCGGCGAGGTGCGAGGCATGGGCGGGGAGGAACTGCGGGAGCACCGCGACATAGAAGGCGCCCATCTTCGGGTTGAGGAGATTGGTCGCGATCCCCTGACGCCAGCCGCCGAACAGGGTGTTGCTCGCGCCGGTCCCGACCTCGGCCTCCGCCCCGGCCCCGGTCGCCCCCTCGTCCCCCGAGGTGCGCCACGTGGCCCACAGCATCCTGGCCCCCATCCACACCAGATACGCGGCCCCGGCCCAGCGGAGGATCTCGTACGCGAGGTGGGACGCGGTCAGCAGCGCGGTGACACCGAGCGAGGTGAGCGCGCCCCAGATCAGTGTGCCGCTCTGGATGCCGAGGACCACACCCCAGGCACGACGGCGGTGCCCGAGCGCGGCGGTGCGCAGAACGAGGGCGGTGTCCAGCCCGGGAGTAAGGGTGAGAAGTCCCACCATCAGGGAGAAAGTCCACAATGCGTTCATGGCGATCATGGACCGTCACCATAAGCCGGGGGTCGCCGAACATCCACTTTTCTGCCCGGAATCGGGCAGAAATCAGCGACTTCCCACCGCCCGGCACTCGCGGAGTGCTGCGGCGGGGAGGTTGGCGACGGGGAGTGGGCCCCTACGGAGTCGCAGCCGGGACCGGCAGCGGCAGCGGCCCCTCCTGCCGCATCAGCCACTCGCGATAGGTCTCGCTGGACCAGGCGATCTCCATGTAGGACGCGGTCAGATCGGCGAACAGGGCGTCGGCGGGGGCGGCCAGGGTGCCCTCGGGGCGGACGGCCATGAAGAGACGTACGGCCAGCGGATCGCCGTGCAGGGGGCGGACGGCCATCCCGGGGCGGGAACGGGCGGTGGGCTGGCAGGGGGTGACCACCTCGCCGGCCGTGACCAGGTCGACGGTGGTGAGGTAGTCGCCGTGGACGACCCGGGGGCTGATGCCCGCGGCGGTCCAGATGCGGCGCAGGCCCGCCCATTCGCCGTCGACGGACGGGTCGACCATCCACTGGTCGTCGGCGAGGTCGCGGAGGTGGACGACGTCGCGGGCGGCCGCGGGGTGGGCGTCGGACAGGGCGATGAACTGCGGTTCGCGGGCGATGACTTCATGTGCCGCCAGGCCGTCGGGGACCCGTAGCGGCGCGCCCTCGACCTCGTGCACGAACGCGACGTCGAGCTGGCCCGTCGCGACCATGTGCAGCAGCGCATTGGCGGAGACATCGGTCCTGATGGTGGTGTCCGTGTCCGGGAGGCGCACGCGCAGCCGGCGCAGCCAGCCGGCGACGGCGCGGCTGTTGGTGCTGCCGATGCGCAGCCGCGCGCCCCGTTCACGAACGGAGGCGGAGGCTATCTCGTCGATCAATGCGCGCATTTCGGCCACAATCGGGCGGGCCCTGCACAGCACGGAATGGCCCAGCGGCGTGGGGCGGCTGCCGGTGGCGCCGCGGAAGAACAGCTGGCCGCCGAGGGCCTTTTCGATGCGTCGCAGCTGCGTCGTGAGGGAAGGCTGAGTCATCCCCAACTCCCGGGCCGCTCTGCGTACGCTGCCGGCGTCGGCGATGGCACACACTGCGCGAAGATGCCTTACCTCGAGCTCCACACTTCGGAGCATAAAACGTCGGCAACGGACACACCAGAGTCTTAAACCTCGCGAACTCGGTCTTTTTCGGATGGTGTTCGGCTGCGCGTCACAAGGGTATTGCCTGGTGCTATCGCTAGTTAACATCTCCGCCGCACGGGTGAACTCCGTCCAGACTCAACGGCACCAAGAAATCCGCAGGGCCCCGGTCGCCGCCCCACACGGCGACCGCGGCCCTCGGAGATTAAGGAGCCCCCCACATGAGCTCTCCCAAGACGGCGCTGTCGGCAGCGCTAGGACTGGGCCTCGCTGCCGTGTTCGCCGCGGCGGCGCCGGTTTCGGCAGTGTCCCCCTCTCCCTCCCCCTCCTCCCACCGGAGCACGCCGGCCTCCATCGCGGCCTACGCCGGATCGGCGGCCGAGAAGGCCGACAGCAAGGCGTTCTTCCAGGCCGTCATGAAGTCGGCCCTGGCGAAGATGAAGGCCCACCCGGGCCTGAAGACGGTCACCGTGACGTACGACGCGAGTGCGGCGCCGACGTACAAGAGCCAGATAGCCCAGAGCGCGTCCATATGGAACGGCGCCGTGCAGAACGTCAAGCTCCAGGAAGGCAGCGGCGGCGACTTCCAGTACAAGGAGGGCGACGACGCGCGCGGTTCGTACGCCAGCACCGACGGGCACGGCAAGGGCTTCGTCTTCATCGACCACAAGCAGTCCCAGGAGTACAACTCCACCCGGGTGGTCGCCCACGAGACCGGCCATGTGCTGGGACTGGCGGACCACTACGAGGGTCCGTGCAGCGAGCTGATGTCCGGCGGCGGGCCCGGCCCGTCCTGCCAGAACACCCAGCCCGACCAGAACGAGCGCGCCAAGGTGGACCAGCTGTGGGCCAACGGCCTGACGCACTGATCCACTGATCCACCCCTCTGACCGGCCGCCTGTGCGGCCGCGGCCACGACTGCGGCGTGGCCCGCCGAGGGCCGGTACCTGGCGGTCGGTCTTCGGCACCCCAGCGACGCCGGTACGCGGTCACCGCCGACGGCAAAGGCGCCGCCGGCAACGATCGCGTACCTCCCACGCGTTCGCGATGACAGCGGTGGGGCCCGGTGAGGTATATCTCCCGGGCCCCAGCGCTTGCGCCCGTACGGCGGGTGCGTGCGTCCTACGGCAACGGGCGGATCCACGCCTCCGGTTGCGGGCCCGCGCGGCCGTCGCCGGACGGGCCGCCGTCCCACGGGCGCCAGCCCCAGGAGCGGAACGCGGCCCGGGCGGGGGCGTTGTCCGCCGCGATGACGGCGAGGGCGAGGGTGGCGGTGCTGCGCAGCAGCAGCGTCCGCATCAGGCGGGTCGCGACGCCGGTACGCCGGTGCGCGGGCAGCACCATCAGCCCCGCGACCAGGAACAGCCTTCCCACCGCGGCCGCCTCCCCCACCTCACCCGGCGGCACCCGGTCGCCCCACGGCCCGGCGGCATACGTCCGGCACCACTCGCCCTCCCGGTCGGCCGGATAGCCGTAACCGCAGCCGGCCGGCGCCGGATCGCTGCCGATGACCATCTCGAAACCGGGGCGCTGGATGTCGTGCCCGGTGAACCGCCGCAGGAAGTCCTCCCGTTGCAGCGCGTGTGCGGCGGCGGGCGGATCGCGGTGCGCCGCGACGTACAGACCGGCGACCGCCTCCCGCTGGGTCTCCGCCTGCCACCTGGTCAGACGCCGCAGGAACACCTCTGCCACGGTCCACTCCCCCGGTCCCGGTCCGCCGGCCATGCCGGATACGCCGGAGGATACCCACGGTTGGCGGGAATGTACCGGGCGGTGGCGGGCCGGACCTGCCGGTCAGCCCCACAGCACCCGTGCGCAGAGCACCCCGGCGAACGCCGCGCCCAGACCGGCGGCCACGCTCGCCACCGCGTTGGCCACGGCGTACAGGCGGGCGCCGTCCACCGCCAGGCGCAGCGTCTCGTAGGAGAAGGTCGAGTATGTCGTCAGGGCGCCGCACAGTCCGGTGCCGAGCAGGAGCTGGAGGTTCGAGGAGGCGGCGCCGAGGGTGACGGCGCCGGTCAGCAGGCCGAGGATCCACGAGCCGACGGTGTTGACGGTGAACGTCCCCCAGGGGAAGACGCTGTCGTGCCGGGACTGCACCAGGCGGTCGGTGAGATACCGCAGCGGCGCCCCGACCGCCGCACCGGCCACCACCAGCAACCAGTTCACCCGCGCCCGCCCGTCCCGCCGCCGCCCGTACCGCTCTCGTCCCCGGCCCCGTACGCGATGATCTCGCACCGGTCGACGGTGACCAGGCCCCGGTCCCCGACCAGTTCGGCCAGCTGCGGCAGCAGGCCCCGCACCCGTTCCTCGGTGTCCACGACCACGACCGCGACGGGCAGGTCCTCGCTCAGGGACAGCAGCCGCTGGGTGTGGATGACCGACGAGGCGCCGAAGCCCTCGATACCGCGGAAGACGCTGGCGCCGCTCAGCCCGGCCGCATGCGCGCGGTGCACGATCTCCGCGTACAGCGGCCGGTGGTGCCATACCTCGTGTTCGCCGACGATCGCCGTCAGCCGCAGCGCCGGAGTGCCGGACCCACTCATGCTGCGCGCTCCTTCCGTTCGAGGACTGCCAGAAGTTCGCGGGTGGCGGCACTCGCACCCCATACGGCCGCCAGCGCGGCGAGGAGGGTGCCCGCCAGATAGGCCAGCGCCAGGGGCGCCCGCCGGGCGTCCACCAGGCTCTGGATGTCCACCGCGTAGGTCGAGAAGGTGGTGAACCCGCCGAGGATGCCGGTGCCCAGGAAGGGCCGCACCAGCCGGTGCGGCGAGGACAGCTCGGTGATCAGCACCATCAGCACGCCCATCAGCGCACAGCCGGCGACGTTGACGGCCAGGATCGTCCAGGGGAAGGCGCCGGCGGCCGTCGGCCACAGCTGCGTGGCGCCGTAGCGCGCCACGGCACCGATCGCGCCGCCCGCCGCGACCACGCCGATCACCGGCCACTGGCCCTTCCAGGGCGCCGCCCGCCGGGCGCGCATGTCCATGGTCCTTTGGCCCTCTCCCAGGCGTTCACCGCGTCGTTCCGCCTGCTGCCGACGCGTGTGCCGACGCGTTTCCCGAGATCATCGGCGCCCTCAGGCTAGCCCCGCCCGTTTGACAGCGCGAAACATGGGATGTTCCCATCACCGGTGGAATCACACGGAGGACGACCCATGCCGCTGCGCAGCACCGCCCGTACCAGCCTGGTGGACCTGGTCATCGAGCAGATGGAGAGCCTGATCGCCGACGGCGAATGGCCGGTCGGGACGAAGATCCCCGCCGAGCCGCTGCTCGTCGAGCAGCTCGACGTCGGCCGCAACACCGTCCGCGAGGCGGTGCGCGCCCTGGTGCACACCGGGATGCTCGAACCGCGGCAGGGCGACGGCACCTACGTCCGCGCCAGCAGCGGCTTCGGCGCCGCCGTCCAGCGCAGACTGCGCCGGGCCGGCGACCTGGAGACCTACGAGGTACGCGCCTGTCTGGAACGCGACGCCGCCCGCCATGCCGCGCTGCGCCGCACCGCCGAGGACCTCACCGCGCTGCGCGCCGCCCTGGCCGAACGCGACCGCGCCTGGCACGGCGGCGATCTGCCGGCCTTCATCGACGCGGACCTCGACTTCCACCGCACCATTGCCGCCGCGGCCCACAACAGCGTCCTGGCCGAGCTGTACGACCACCTCAGCGACGCCCTGCGCTCGACGCTCCGGTCGGTCGTCGGCGCCCCCGTCCCCGATTCCGTACGCAACCAGTACGCCTCCCACGCGGCCATCGTCGACGCCATCGAGGCCCGGGACGCCGAGGCCGCCGAGCGGGCGGCGCTGGCACATCTGACCGAAGCCATGGACGCCCTGCGCGGGACCGACGAGACAGACGAGATACCGGAAGACGACAGCCATGCCTGACGACGGACCGACGGCCACCCGCCAAGCACCCGCCGCACCGCCGCCCCCGACCCCCTCCCCCGCTCCCCCCGCCCCCTCCGCCACCGGCCGCCGCGCCCTGTGGCTCGCCGTCGGCGTCGTCCTCCTGGCGCTCAATCTGCGCCCGGCGCTGGTCGCCGTCTCGCCGCTCGCCGGGACCATCCGCGCCGAGAGCGGGATGTCGGCCGCGGCCACCAGCCTGCTCACCGCCCTGCCGCTGCTCTGCTTCGGGCTGCTGGCGCCCCTCGCGCCGCGGCTCGGGCGGCGTCTGGGGACGGAGCGGGCGCTGCTGGCCACCATGGTGCTGATCTGCGCGGGCACCGCGCTGCGGCTGCTGGATTCGGTCGCCGCGCTGTTCGCCGGGACGGTCGTGATCGGCGCGGGCATCGCCGTCGCCAACGTCCTGCTGCCCGGCCTCATCAAGCGGGACTTCCCGGCCCGCGCGGGGCTGATGACCGGCCTGTACTCGATGTCGCTGTTCGGCGGCGCGGCCCTGGCGGCCGGTGTCACGGTTCCCGTCCAGCGGGCCACCGGCCTCAACTGGCAGGCCACGCTGGCCTGTTGGGGTGCGCTCGCGGCGCTCGCGCTGCTCGTCTGGCTGCCGCAGGTGCGCTCCGGCGCCGGAGCCGCGGCCACCGCCCACCGGGCGGCCCGGCCCGTCCGCGGTCTGTGGCGCGATCCGCTGGCCTGGCAGGTCACCGGCTACATGGGCCTTCAGTCGCTGAGTTACTACGCGGCCGCCGCCTGGCTGCCGACGATGCTGGAGGACGCCGGGACGAGCGCGGGCGACGCCGGATGGCTGCTCTCCTACTCCTCCCTGCTGGGCATCGCGGGCTCGTTCCTGGCCCCCGTCCTCGTCGGCCGCAGACTGCGTGCCGGGGTGCTGGCGGCGCTGGGGGCGGCGCTGTGCGCGACGGCCTTCGGGGGCATGCTGGCCGCTCCGGCCGCCGGGGCCTACGTATGGATGACGCTGCTGGGCCTCGGCCAGGGCGCGGCCATCAGCCTGGCGCTGCTGTTCATCGTGCAGCGCGCCCCGGACGCCCGGCACACGGCCCAGCTCTCCAGCATGGCCCAGTGCTTCGGCTACATCCTGGCCGCCACCGGCCCGGCCGTCCTGGGCGCCGTGCACGACCTGTCCGGCAGCTGGACCGTTCCGCTGGCCGTCCTGCTGGCACTGCTGCTCCCGCAGATCGCGGTGGGCTGGGGTGCGTCGCGTCCCCGGCAGGTGGCCGGGCGGTAGCGGGAGCCGGGCGGGCGGCCGCGCGTCCGGCTAGAGCCAGCCGTTCCGTTTGAAGCCTCGGTGGATCACCCAGCACGCCACCACGATCAGCACCATCACCAGCGGATACCCGAACGTCCAGTTCTTTTCCGGCATATAGCGGAAATTCATCCCGTACACCCCGCACACCATGGTCGGCACCGCGAGGATCGCGACCCAGGCGCTGATCCGGCGCATGTCCTCGTTCTGGGCGACGGCGACCTGGGCGAGATGGGCCTGGAGTATGGAGTTGAGCAGTTCGTCGAAGGCCGTGATCTGCTCGGTGACCCGGTCGAGATGGTCGGCGACGTCCCGGAAGTAGGCCGTGATCCGCGAGTCGACCTGCCGCACCGGCCGCGTCGCCAGCTCCCGCATCGGCCCGTCCAGCGGGGCCACCGCCCGCTTCAGCTCCAGCAGTTCGCGTTTGAGCTGGTAGATCCGGCCGGCCCCGCCGCTGCCCCGTTCGGAGAAGACCTCGCTCTCGACGTCGTCGATGTCCACCTGGACGGCGGCCGTGACGTCGAGATAGTCGTCCACGACGAGGTCGGCGATGGCGTGCAGGACGGCGGACGGGCCGATCGCCAGCTGCTCCGGCGTGGACTCCAGCGCTTCGCGCAGCGGGCCGAGTGAGCCATGGCCGCCGTGCCGTACGGTGATCACGAAGTCGGCGCCGGTGAAGAGCATGATCTCGCCGGTCTCCACCACCTCGCTGGTGTCGGTGAGCCGGTCGTGCTCGACATAGCGGACCGTCTTGAAGACGGTGAACAGCGAATCGTCGTAATGCTCCAGCTTGGGGCGCTGATGGGCCTGCACCGCGTCCTCGACGGCGAGCGGATGCAGTCCGAACAACTCGACGATTCCGGCGAATTCCCGCTCGGACGGCTCGTGCAGCCCGATCCAGACGAAGCCGCTGCCGGACCGGCGGACCTGGCGCAGCGCCACGTCCGCCGGCTGGTTGCCGTCCTGTCGTACGCCGTCGATGTACACCGCGCAGTTGACCACGGCGGTGCCCAGCGGCGAACGCGCCGGGTGACTGAGGTCGACTCCCCGGGTGCGCGGCTGCGGCAGCCGGACGGCCTTGCGGAGGTTGCTGATCATCGACACCCGGCCAGTATGGCGCGCGGCGGGCCGGGAACGGTACGGCCGTGGGACGGTTTTTACGTCCGGGTGGGGCGATATACCCCATAATGCGGCGGCGTTCCGCAGGCCCGTACCGGACGGCCCGTACCGGAAGGCTCCGCCCCTTCCCCGTCCCGCATCATCAACGCATGAGTGCGACATCGGCGCGACTGCTGAATCTGCTGTCCCTGCTCCAGACCCCGCGAGACTGGCCCGGCAGCGAGCTGGCCGGGCGGCTGGGGGTCACCTCCCGGACCATCCGCCGCGATATCGAGCGGCTGCGCGAGCTGGGGTATCCGGTGCACGCGACGATGGGCGCGGAGGGCGGCTACCGGCTGGCCGCGGGTGCGGCCATGCCGCCGCTGCTGCTGGACGACGACGAGGCGGTGGCCATCGCGGTGGGCCTGCGCTCGACCGCCGGGCAGACCGTCGACGGCGTCGAGGAGGCGTCCGTACGGGCGCTGGCCAAACTGGAACAGGTGCTGCCGGCCCGGCTGCGGCGGCGGGTGGGCACCCTGGGCAGCGCCACCGTCCCGATGCCGGCCGGCGACGAGCCGACGGTGGACCCCGAGCAGCTGACCGTCCTCGCCGCGGCGATCACCAACCACGAGCGGGTGCGCTTCGGTTACCGGACCGGCGCGGGCGAGCGCACCCGGCGCCTGGTGGAACCGCACCGCCTGGTGGCGTCCGGGCGGCGCTGGTACCTCGTCGCCTACGACAACGACCGCGAGGACTGGCGGACCTTCCGGGTGGACCGGCTTTCCGACGCCTTCGCGACGGGCGCACGGACCGCGCCGCGCGAGCTGCCCGCCGCCGACGCCGCCGCCTATGTGCAGGAGCGGATGCAGGGGATGGGCGCGAACCCGCAGCGGGCGGTGGTGACGGTGCATGCGCCGGCCAAAGAGGTGGCCGCGCGGCTGGGCGGCCGGGCGGGCGAGGTGACAGCGCTCGACGAGGGGTCCTGCCGGTGGCACAGCGCACCGGACTCGCTGGCGTGGCTGGCGATACGGCTGACCATGCTCGGCCGGGAGTTCACGGTGCACGGTCCGCCGGAGCTGGCCCGGTATCTGCGGGCGATGGGCGAGCGGGCACTGCGGGCGACGGAGGGCGGGGAGGGGGAGGCCGGGGAGGCGTGACGGAGTTCGACGAAGCATGGCGGAATACCCTGGGGGGGTATATGGTTCCCCGTACTGACGCGGTCGGTGCCGCGTCGTCGCGAGAGGAGCAGTCATGACGACCACGGCCAGGGACCACCGCGTCGAGCTGGAGATCGGCGGGATGACCTGCGCCTCCTGCGCGGCCCGGATCGAGAAGAAGCTCAACCGGATGGAGGGGGTCACCGCCACCGTCAACTACGCCAGCGAGAAGGCGCAGGTGGCCGTCGCGGAGGGCAGCAGCGTGGCGACCGCGGACCTGATCGCCACGGTGGAGAGGACCGGCTACACCGCCGCCGTCCCCGCACCGCCGGCCCCCGTCCCCTCCCCCGGCGAGGACGCCGCGGCCCGGCCCGCCGACGAGGACGCCCTCGTCCCGCTGCGCCGTCGCCTGCTCGTCTCCCTGGCCCTGTCCGTCCCCGTCGTCCTGATGGCGATGGTCCCGCCGCTCCAGTTCACCAACTGGCAGTGGCTCTCGCTCACCCTGGCCGCCCCGGTGGTGGCGTACGGCGCCTGGCCCTTCCACCGGGCCGCGTGGACGAATCTGCGGCACGGCGCCGCGACGATGGACACCCTCATCTCGATGGGCACCCTGGCGGCGTTCGGCTGGTCGCTGTGGGCGCTGTTCTTCGGGACCGCGGGGATGCCCGGGATGACGCACCCCTTCGAGCTGACCATCGCGCGGACGGACGGCAGCGGCAGCATCTATCTGGAGGCGGCGGCCGGGGTGACCACCTTCATCCTGGCGGGCCGCTACTTCGAGGCCCGGTCGAAGCGCAGGGCGGGCGCGGCGCTGCGGGCGCTGCTCGAACTGGGCGCCAAGGATGTCGCCGTACTACGGGACAGCCGTGAGGTGCGCATCCCCGTCTCCGGGCTGCGCGTCGGGGACCGGTTCGTCGTACGGCCCGGGGAGAAGATCGCCACCGACGGGCAGGTGGTGGAGGGCGCTTCCGCCGTGGACGCGTCCATGCTCACCGGCGAGTCCGTGCCGGTGGAGGTCGCGCCCGGCGACGGGGTCACCGGGGCGACCGTCAACGCCGGCGGCCGGCTCGTCGTCGAGGCCACCCGGATCGGCACGGACACCCAGCTCGCCCGGATGGCGCGCCTGGTGGAGGACGCGCAGAACGGCAAGGCCGCGGCCCAGCGGCTCGCCGACAGGATCTCCGCGGTCTTCGTCCCGATCGTCATCGCGCTGGCCCTCGGCACCCTGGGCTACTGGCTGGCCACCGGCGCGGGCGCGGTGACCGCCTTCACCGCCGCCGTGGCCGTACTGATCATCGCCTGCCCGTGCGCCCTGGGCCTGGCCACCCCGACCGCGCTGATGGTCGGCACCGGCCGGGGCGCCCAGCTGGGCATCCTCCTGAAGGGGCCCGAGGTCCTGGAGTCCACCCGCAAGGTCGACACCATCGTCCTGGACAAGACCGGCACGGTCACCACCGGCGTGATGACGCTGACCGGCGTCCACCTCGCCGAGGGCGTCTCCCGCGAGGAGGCCCTGCGGCTGGCCGGCGCCCTGGAGCACTCCTCCGAGCACCCGATCGCCCGCGCCATCGCCACCGCCGCCGAGGAGGCGGCCGGGGCGCTGCCCACCCCGGAGGACTTCGCGAACGTCCCCGGCCTCGGCGTCCAGGGGATCGTCGAGGGGCACGCCGTCCTGGTGGGCCGCGAGCGGCTGCTGACCGACTGGAGCCTTGAGCTGCCGCCCGCGCTGGCGGCGGCCAAGGCCGAGGCGGAGGCGGCCGGCCGGACCGCGGTAGCCGTGGGCTGGGACGGCGCGGCCCGCGCGGTGCTGGTCGTCTCCGACGCCGTCAAGCCCACCAGTGCCGAGGCCGTCCGCCGGCTGCGCGACCTGGGCCTGACCCCGGTGCTGCTCACCGGCGACAACAAGGCGGTGGCCGCATCGGTCGCCAAGGAGGTCGGGATCGACGAGGTGATCGCCGAGGTGCTGCCCGAGGACAAGGTGGCGGTCATCGCGCGCCTCCAGGACGAGGGCCGCTCGGTCGCGATGGTCGGCGACGGCGTCAACGACGCGGCCGCCCTGGCCCGCGCCGATCTGGGGCTGGCGATGGGCACCGGCACCGACGCCGCCATCGAGGCCGGCGACCTGACCCTGGTACGGGGCGATCTGCGCGCCGCGGCCGACGCCATCCGCCTGGCCCGCGCCACCCTCGCCACCATCCGCACCAACCTCTTCTGGGCCTTCGGCTACAACGTCGCGGCGCTGCCGCTGGCCGCCGCCGGGCTGCTCAACCCGATGATCGCGGGCGCCGCGATGGCCTTCTCGTCGGTCTTCGTGGTCGGCAACAGCCTGCGACTGCGGCGCTTCGCGGCGCTGACCGGGGAGCCGGCCCGCGGCTGACCCGGCCGGGGCGGCCCGCAACCCGGTGGCGGCGCGCCGCCGGGCCCCGGGCGCACCCCCGCGGAATCGGGGGCGCGGTCGGATCTCTCCAGTTCTGACGGCGGAACATTGGCGGATCTCGCAACCGCCCGCCGCCACCGAGAGGTGAGACTGGTCGGGCACCCGCCCACCCACGTACCTACAGGGGATTCCATGACGGGGTCACGCGTCCTGGCGCTCGGCCACTACCAGCCGTCCCGCGTGCTCACCAACGACGACCTCGCCCGCCTGGTCGAGACCGACGACGCCTGGATCCGCAGCCGGGTGGGCATCCGTACCCGGCACATCGCGGCGCCGGACGAGACGGTCGACGCGATGGCGGCCGAGGCGGCGGGCAAGGCGCTCGCGACGAGCGGGCTGGACCCGCAGGACATCGACCTGGTCCTGGTCGCCACCTGCACGGCCACCGACCGCAGCCCGAACGCCGCGGCCCGGGTCGCCGCCCGGCTCGGCCTGGACGCACCCGCCACGATGGACATCAACGTGGTCTGCTCCGGCTTCACCCATGCGCTGGCCACCGCCGACCACGCCATCCGGGCCGGTTCGGCGAAGAACGCGCTGGTCATCGGGGCGGAGAAGTTCACCGACGTGGTCGACTGGAGCGACCGTACGACCTGTGTGCTGGTCGGCGACGGCGCCGGGGCCGCGGTCGTCACCGCCTCCGAGGACCCGGAGCCGGGCATCGGCCCGGTGCTGTGGGGCTCGGTGCCGCAGATGGGCGGCGCGGTACGGATCGAGGGCGAGCCGGCCCGGTTCGCCCAGGAGGGCCAGACCGTCTACCGCTGGGCGACCACCCAGCTCCCGGCCATCGCCCGCCGGGTCTGCGAACGCTCCGGGATCCTGCCCGAGGACCTGGCCGGCGTCGTCCTCCACCAGGCCAATCTGCGGATCATCGAGCCGGTCGCGGAGCGGATCGGCGCGGTCAACGCGGTGGTCGCCAAGGACGTCGTCGACTCCGGCAACACCTCGGCCGCCTCGGTCCCGCTGGCCCTGTCCAAGCTGGTCGAACGCCGCGAGGTCCCCTCCGGCTCGCCCGTCCTCCTCTTCGCCTTCGGCGGCAACCTCTCCTACGCCGGGCAGGTCATCCGCTGCCCGTGACGGGCGGCGCGCGGCGCCCGCCGCCGCTCACGGCTGTTCGCGCAGATAGTGCGCACCGCACAGGAAGCAGAACGGCTCGGCCTTGGGCGTGCCCCAGGTGTCGGGCGGGAGCGTGGCGGCCGCCGGGGCCAGCTGCCGGCCGCACATGGCCGTGGTGGCGCCGATCCGGCACATGTGCCAGAGCTTGACCGGCGTGTCCTCGTGCGGCAGGACGCCTTCGTCGTATTCGGCACGGATCTCGTGGTCCATGGCGGTGCACCTCCTAGCCCAACGATGCGCCGCGCAGGGACGGCCCACAACGCAGACGAGCGCATGCGGGGGCCTTCGCGGGCCCCGCTGGCCCATCGGACAGGCGCTAGAACACCGACCACCCGGTCAACGTGGTGAAGTGGTCCAGCGCCGCCGCGCCCGCGACCGAGTTGCCCCGGGCGTCCAGGCCCGGACTCCAGACGCACAGCGTGCAGCGCCCCGGCACCACGGCCACGATCCCGCCGCCGACGCCGCTCTTGGCGGGCAGCCCCACCCGGTAGGCGAACTCCCCCGCCGCGTCATACGTCCCGCAGGTCAGCATCACCGCGTTGATCCGCTTGGCCTCGCGGGCCTCCAGGAGGCGGCTGCCGTCGGCCCGCAGCCCGTGGCGGGCCAGGAAGCCGCCGGCGACAGCCAGGTCGCGGCAGCTCATCTCGACGGAGCACTGCCAGAAGTAGTGCTCGATGACGCGGGGAACGGGGTTCTCCAGGTTGCCGAAGGACGCCATGAAGTGCGCCAGCGCCGCATTGCGGTCGCCGTGCTCGGCCTCGGAGTCGGCCACCGCCTGGTCGAAGGCCAGGTCCGGATTGCCGCTCTCCTCGCGCAGGAAGTGCAGCAGCGCGGTGCTGGCGTCACCGGTGAGGGTCAGCAGGCGGTCGGTGACCACCAGGGCGCCGGCGTTGATGAACGGGTTGCGCGGGATGCCGTTCTCCGCCTCCAGCTGGACCAGCGAATTGAACGGCGTACCGGACGGCTCGCGGCCCACCCGCCGCCAGATCTCGTCCTCGTGGTACCCGGCGCTGCCCCCTGGGCCCCCGGGGCTGCCGTGCCCCTGGGACATCACCAGCGCCAGCGAGAAGGTCTTGGAGATGGACTGGACGGAGAACGGCACCTCCCAGTCGCCGGCCCCGTAGACCTCGCCGTGGATATCGGCCACCGCGATCCCGAAGCGGTCCGCACGCACCCGCTCCAGCGCGGGTATGTAGTCGGCGACCTGTCCCCGTCCCACGTAGGGCCGGGCATGGGCCGCTACCTCGTCGATCACGGCCTGGTAGTCCATGACGCACACGCTAACCCGGCGCCGCCGCGCCTCCCATCGGAGCCCCCGCCCGCGGCCGCACCCGGTGCGCCGCGCCGCGCCGTTCCGCCCCGTTCCGCCCCGTCGCGGTAACCGCTTGCGCCGTGCGGCCCACCCGCCGTCGCGCGCCGGCCCCAGGTCCGCCAGCCTGGCACGGGAACCCCACGGCCGTCCGCGCCGTTGATCCCATTGATCGCTTTCATCCCGTACCCGTACGGCGGCTACGGCACCGAGTTCACGGAGGCAGCAGATGTCAGGGTTTCTCGACCGGGCCAAGGAGCAGGCGCAGCGCGGACTGGCGGAGGGCAAGAAGAAGGTCGACGAAGTCCAGGCCCACCGCGCCGGGTCGGAGCTGCTGAAGAAGCTGGGCTCCGCGTACTACGCCGAGCGCAGCGGCAGCGGTTCGCCGGAGGCGACCCGGGAAGCGCTCGGCGCGGTGGAGGCCCATATCAACGCCCACGGGGACGCGTTCCTGAGCGGCTGATGCATGAGGGCGTGCGGGGCGCGGCCGGAATCGCTCGCACACCCCCGAACAACCGGTCCGTTTTATGTCGTTCCACAGCATCGGTCCCGACCCATCCCGTAGAAGCGAGGCATGAGGCGGTGCGCGGTCGGCGGCCGCCGCACATGGATCGGAGCCGGTCATGGCCGTACCGCTGTCCGCCGCCCGCTTTCTTGAGGCCCTGAAGGCCGAGGGGCTGAGGGTCGTCGAGGTGGGCGACTGGAAGACGCACAACCGCGCGCACATGGGGCCCTGGGGCCCGGTGCACGGCGTCATGGTGCACCACACCGCGACATCCGGCACCGAAAGCACCGTACGGCTCTGCTACAACGGCCACGCCGACCTCCCGGGCCCCCTGTGCCACGGCCTGATCGCCAAGGACGGGACGGTGCATCTGGTCGGCTGCGGCCGCGCCAACCACGCCGGGCTCGGTGACGGCGACGTGCTGCGCGCGGTGATCGCCGAGAAGCGGCTGCCACCGGACAGCGCCACCGACACCGACGGCAATCAGGTCTTCTACGGCTTCGAGTGCGAGAACCTCGGCGACGGCACGGACCCCTGGCCGCCGGCCCAGACGGCGGCCCTGGAGAAGGCCGCGGCGGCCCTGTGCCGGGCGCACGGCTGGAACGAACGCTCGGTGATCGGCCATCTGGAGTGGCAGCCGGGCAAGGTCGATCCCCGGGGCTTCACCATGGACGCGCTGCGCGAGCGGATCCGCGAACGCCTGAAGTGACCCCGCGGGCCCGGCGGCCGCACCGCGCCGCGCCGCACCCGGGGACAATGGCGGTATGCCCCGCCCCGACCCGGCCGCCGCCCTGCGCCCCCGCCTCCCCTCCCCCCTCCAGGAGATCGAGGACGCCCCGTTCGCCCGCCGCGGCGTGCGGCTGCTGCTCAAACGGGACGATCTGATCCACCCCGATCTGCCGGGCAACAAGTGGCGCAAGCTCGCACCGAATCTGCGGGCCGCGGCGGCGGCCGGGGAGCGCGCGCTGCTGACCTTCGGCGGCGCGTACTCCAACCATCTGCGCGCCACCGCCGCGGCCGGCCGGCTCCTCGGCTTCGCCACCATCGGCGTGGTCCGCGGCGACGAGCTGGCCCGTGCGCCGCTCAACCCGTCCCTGGCCCGGTGCGCCGCCGACGGCATGCGACTGCACTTCATCGACCGGACCCGCTACCGCCGCAAGACCGACCCGGACGTGCTCGCCGGCCTGCACGACCGCTTCGGCGCCTTCCGCGTGATACCGGAGGGCGGCAGCAACTCCCTTGCCGCGCAGGGGTGTACGGAGCTGGGCCGGGAGCTGCGCGGGGCCGCGGACACGGTGGCGGTGGCCTGCGGTACGGGCGGCACCCTGGCCGGCCTGGCCGCGGGGCTCGCCCCAAGGCAGCGCGCCCTCGGCATCCCCGTCCTCAAGGGCGGCACCGGCGCCCCGCACTTCCTCCAGCAGACCGTCGAGGACCTCCAGCGCGCGGCCTTCGGCGGGCCGCGCGGCAGCTGGCACCTGGACCCCCGCTTCCACTTCGGCGGCTACGCCCGCAGCACCCCCGAACTGGACGCCTTCGCCGCCGCCTTCGAAGCCCGCCACGCCCTCCCGGTGGAACGCACCTACGTCGCCAAGCTCCTGTACGGCCTGACCACCCTGGCCGAGGAGGACGCCTTCCCCCGGGGCACCACCGTGGCAGCCGTCATCACCGGCACCCCGTAGCCGCCCCTACGCCCGCTCGCGGTAGGCCGCCGCCTCCTCCAGGTCGAGCCGGCGCAGCAGCGTGCGCAGCATCTCGTCGTCGATGCGGCGTGCGTCGCGCAGCTCGACGAAGACCCGGCGTTCGGCGTCGATCATGTCGCGGGCGAGGCGGCGGTAGGTCTCGTCGGCGGATTCGCCGGTTTCCGCGTTGACCGTGCCGAGCCGTTCCCAGACGGCGTTGCGGCGCCGCTCCAGAACGGTCCGCAGACGGCCGGAAAGGGGCCCTGGAAGCGCGTTGCGGGGATCTTCGAGGAGTTCATCCAGCCGCGCCTCCGCGGCCCGTGAGGCGTCGTTCTGCGCCTGCGCCTCGACGAGCGTCTCGGCCTGCGGATCGCGGCCGGGCAGCCGCAGCGCGCGGATCAGCGGCGGCAGCGTCAGGCCCTGGACGACGAGGGTGGCCAGGACGGTGGTGAAGGTCAGGAACAGCACGAGGTTGCGGGCCGGGAAGGGCCCGCCGCCGTGCACCACGGCCGGGACGGAGAAGGCGATGGCCAGCGACACCACGCCGCGCATCCCGGCCCAGCCGACGATGACCGGCGCGGTCCAGTGCGTATCGGGTTCGCGGGCACGGATCCGGGCGGACAGGGCGCGCGGCAGATACGTGGCGGGAAAGACCCACACGTAGCGCGCGACGACCACGACGGCGAAGACCGCGGCCGCGTACCCGAGGGCCCGGCCCGTCCCGAACTCCCCCAGGCCGCGCAGCACGACCGGCAGCTGGAGCCCGATCAGCGCGAAGACCGCGGACTCCAGCACGAAGGAGACGACCTTCCAGACGGCCTCCTCCTGGAGCCTGGTCTCGAAGTCGACCTGCCAGGAGCGGTGGCCCAGGTAGAGGCCGACCACGACGACGGCCAGCACCCCGGAGGCGCCGACCTGTTCGGCGGCCGCGTACGCGGTGAACGGGATGAGCAGCGAGAGGGTGTTCTCCAGCAGCGCCTCGTCCCGCAGCCGGCAGCGCAGCCAGTGCAGCGGCACCATCAGGACGACGCCGATGCCGATGCCGCCCAGGGAGGCGACGGCGAATTCCCGGATGCCGTCGCCCCAGGTGGCGCCGACCCCGACGGCCGCGGCCAGTGCCACCTTGTAGGCGGTGATCGCGGTGGCGTCGTTGACCAGCGATTCGCCCTGGAGAATCGTGGTGATCCGGCTCGGCAGCCCGAGTCTGCGGGCGATGGCGGTGGCCGCCACGGCGTCCGGCGGTGCGACGACCGCGCCCAGCACCATCGCGGCGGTCAGCGGAAGGCCCGGGATGAGCAGGTAGGCGGCCCAGCCCACCACCAGGGTCGCGAAGAGGACGTACCCGAAGGACAGCAGCGCGACCGGACGCAGGTTGGCCCGCAGGTCGAGGTACGAGCTGTCGAGTGCCGCGGTGTGCAGCAGCGGGGGCAGCAGCAGCGGCAGCACGATGTGCGGGTCGAGGGTGTAGTCGGGGATGCCGGGGATGTACGAGGCCGCGAGCCCGGCAGCGACGAGCAGCAGGGGCGCCGCGACGGGGGTGCGCCGCGCCAGTCCGGCGACCGCCGCGCTCCCCGCGACCAGCAACAGCAGCGGCATCACATCCATGGTCCCCGTCCCGTCCCCGCGGCTCTCCGGTGGCGGCCTCGGCGGCCGTACCGGCGATCTAACCTGGCCACCATGACTGAGTGCACGCATGTTCCAGAACTGCCGCGCGCCGAACCGGCTCCGCTGAGCGTCACCTGCCCGGAATGCCTGGCGGTCGGCAGCCACCCGGTGCAGCTGCGGCTGTGCCTGGTCTGCGGCCATGTCGGCTGCTGCGATTCCTCGCCGTACCGGCATGCGACCGCGCACTACGAGGAAACCGGCCATCCGGTGATGCGGTCGTTCGAGCCGGGCGACGACTGGCGCTGGTGCTTCGTCGACCAGCTCCTGGTTTGAGCGCCGGCGGCCGCCCCATGCGCATGACCTTTGGCCGTAGCCTGACGGAATGATCCGCGAAGCGACGCCCGACGACATTCCCGTGATCCTGGCCATGATCCGCGAGCTGGCCGCCTATGAGCGCGTCCCGCACGAGGCGCGGGCCACCGAGCCGCAGCTGAAGGAGGCGCTCTTCGGCGCCCACCCGGCGGCCTTCGCCCTGATCGCGGAGGCGGCCGGCACCCCGGTGGGCTTTGCCCTGTGGTTCAGGAACTTCTCCACCTGGACGGGCACGCACGGTATCTATCTGGAGGACCTCTACGTACGGCCCGAGGCGCGCGGCGGCGGCCACGGCAAGGCGCTGCTCGCGGCCCTGGCCGAGATATGCGTGGCCCGCGGCTATCAGCGTTTCGAATGGTCCGTGCTGGACTGGAACGAGCCGTCCATCGGTTTCTACCGGTCGATCGGCGCCGAGCCCATGGACGAGTGGACGGTCCACCGCCTCACCGGGGACGCGCTCCACGAACTCGCCGCCGCCTCATCTGCCAACGGAGCGTAATCGGGATGGATTTGGCCGTGCAGCCCTCTAGCCACGGTCCGTACTCATGGCCGTACAATAGGTAACAGCGAGTGACGACTACGGCGCGCCGCGACCGCGAGCCGCAGTGCCGCCCGGACAGCAGTCGTGCTCCTTCCGGGCGACACCGGCCCACAGATCGCGATAGCGTCACAGCCGAACCATGTGCTGCGCCGGATCGTTCTCCTTTCACCCGACGGGAGAATGCGGCCGGCGTGGATGTCCCGAGGCCCTCGGAGCGTCCAGCATTCCAGCTCAACCAGCTTGTGCCACCTTGGAGGTGAGGGTGTCCCAGATCGCAGGCGAGCCCGGGACTCAGGACTTCGTGGAAGTCCGTCTGCCCGCTGCGGGTGCCTACCTGTCCGTGCTGCGTACGGCCACGGCCGGGCTCGCAGCCCGCTTGGACTTCACCCTCGACGAGATCGAGGATCTGCGCATCGCGGTCGACGAAGCGTGCGCGATCCTCCTGCAACAGGCCGTCCCCGGCAGCGTGCTCAGCTGCGTCTTCCGCCTGATCGACGACGCGCTGGCGGTGACCGTGTCGGCCCCGACGACCGACGGCCGTGCCCCGGAGCGCGACACCTTCGCCTGGACGGTGCTCTCCGCACTGGCCGGCAAGGTCGAGTCCACCGTCTCCGAGGACCGTACGGTCACCATCAGCCTGTACAAGGAGCGCGGCGCCGGTCCCGGACCGTCATGACCGAACAGGGGGCCCCGTGAAAGATCTCGAACGCGGCACGCGGATGGCGCCTGTGGCCATCCCCGGGCAACAGGCCCGGCCGCATCCGGTGGGCACGGACGACCACGGCGGCCGGTTGGACGCGGCGGAGCAGGCAGAGCGGGCGGACCACATGGACCACAGCGAGCAGCAGGGGCAGCAGGCGGACCGGCATGATCCGCCGGCCGCCGCGCCAGAGCCCCACGACGAACAGCACCCCCGCACACCGCACGATCCCCAGGACCGCAGCGGTGCGCGGGCGATGTTCCACGAGCTGCGCAAGCTCCCCGACGGCTCCCCGGAGCGCGCGGAGCTGCGCAACACCCTCGTACGGATGCATCTGCCGCTCGTCGAGCATCTGGCCCGGCGGTTCCGCAACCGCGGTGAGCCGCTGGACGATCTGACCCAGGTCGCCACCATCGGTCTGATCAAGTCCGTGGACCGTTTCGACCCGGAGCGCGGTGTGGAGTTCTCCACGTACGCCACGCCCACCGTGGTCGGCGAGATCAAGCGGCACTTCCGCGACAAGGGCTGGGCGGTCCGCGTCCCGCGCCGCCTCCAGGAGCTGCGGCTGTCGCTGACGACGGCGACCGCCGAGCTCTCCCAGCGCCACGGCCGGGCCCCGACCGTCCATGAGCTGGCCGAGCATCTTGCGATCTCCGAGGAAGAGGTCCTGGAGGGCCTGGAGTCGGCGAACGCCTACAGCACGCTGTCCCTGGACGTGCCGGACACGGACGACGAGTCCCCGGCCGTCGCCGACACCCTCGGCGCCGAGGACGAGGCGCTGGAGGGGGTGGAGTACCGCGAGTCGCTCAAACCGCTGCTGGAGGACCTGCCGCCGCGGGAGAAGAAGATCCTGCTGCTCCGCTTCTTCGGCAATATGACCCAGTCGCAGATCGCCCAGGAGGTCGGCATCTCCCAGATGCATGTCTCGCGCCTGCTGGCCCGTACGCTCGCGCAGCTGCGGGACAAGCTCCTGGTGGAGGAGTGAGCACGCGCGGGTGAACGAGCCGCGCCGGGGCGCGGCGCGAAAACGGCGGTGGGCGGGTCCGTACGGGCCCGCCCACCGCCGTGTCGTCTCCCGGCGACGCTACGGCGTCTCGCGGGGGCCGATGCCCAGCGCCACGGTCGCCGTCGGGTTGACCAGCAGGGCGAGCACCACGACCGCCGCGGCGGCCAGCGCGGACCCGGCGGCGACCAGCGCCCCGCCGCCCTTGATCAGCATCCAGGCGACCGGCAGCGCCACGATCTGGGTGATCAGCGAGGGGCCGCGGCTCCAGCGGCGCAACAGCCACAGCCCGCGGGCTGCGACCAGCGGCAGCACGGCGAGGGCGAGCACGGTCACCCCGCCCATCTCCGCCTGCTGCGCACTGTCCGGAGCCCCGGCCAGCCCCATGACCAGCATGTACGCGCCCAGGGCGGCCAGCGCCAGGCCCTCGACGCCGGTCAGCGCCGCGGCGGCGGTGATCCGGGCGGGCCGCGGTCCGGGCGTCGTGGGGGACTCGGCGGCACGGGCGGCGGACTGTTTCGGCTGACTGCTCACCCCAGCAGGGTAGCGCCGGCGGTGCCGGTGCCCGGGGGCCCGCACCCCGGGACGGGCGTGAGGCGGGTACCTACAGGTAGGTACGCTGCTTCCTATGCGCGCACTCCTTGTGGTCAATCCCGCAGCAACCACCACCAGTGCCCGCACCCGTGAAGTGCTCGCCCACGCCCTGGCCAGCGATCTCAAGCTGGAGGTCGCCGAGACGAAGTACCGCGGGCACGCCCGTGACCTGGCCCGGCAGGCGACCGAGGGCGGCGAGACGGAGCTGGTCGTGGCCCTCGGCGGCGACGGCACCGTCAACGAGGTCGTCAACGGCCTGCTGACCAGCGGCCCCGACCCGGACTCGCACCCCCGGCTGGCGGTCGTCCCCGGCGGATCGACCAATGTCTTCGCCCGCGCGCTCGGCCTGCCCAATGACGTCGTGGAGGCGACCGGCGCCCTCCTGGACGCGCTGCGCGACCGCAGCGAACGCACCGTCGGCCTGGGCCTGGCCTCCGGCACCCCGGGCAGCAAGGACGAGGGCGCGCCGCCCCGGTGGTTCACCTTCTGCGCGGGCTTCGGCTTCGATGCGGGCGTGGTGGGCCGGGTGGAGCAGCAGCGCGAACGCGGCAAGCGTTCGACGCATGCCCTGTATGTGCGCCAGTTCGTACGCCAGTACCTGGGCGAGCAGAACCGCCGGCACGGCTCCGTCACCCTCGAACTCCCGGGCGGTGCGGACGGCGCCCCGGAGGTCGTCGAGGACCTCGTGATGTCCATAATCTGCAACACCGCCCCCTGGACCTACCTGGGCAATCGCCCGATCTACCCGTCCCCCCGCGCCTCGTTCGACACCGGTCTGGATCTGTTCGCACTGGGCAGGCTCTCGGCCTCGGCGGTGGCCCGGTACGGCACTCAGCTGCTGACGTCAACACCGCATCGCGGCCCCCAGGGCAAGCACGCGGTCTCGCTCCACGACCTCACCGAGTTCACCTTGCATTCGCAGGCTCCACTGCCCTTTCAGATGGACGGGGACCACCTGGGACTGCGTACGAGTGTGACGTTCACAGGCGTTCGCCGTGCACTGCGTGTGATTGTGTGAGCAGTAGGGCCTAAAGTCCTTTCACTCGAACGTTTAGACTGTCTTCCACCCCCTGGAATGACGGCTGTGACCGAGGCGACACCAAGGAATCAAAAAAAAGTTTCCGGAAGGGGTTGTATCCGCAGCCGAGGTTTGCGAGTCTCTTCATGGCGATCGGGACGGCCTCCACAGGCCCCCTTGAGAGCCCGAATCCTCCTCCTCATTCCACAGGACCGCACCAGTTCACGACTGGTTTTCGGCCCTTCCCTTGTGGAGGGATTCGTGAAAGCGTTCACATTCACAAGCAACGTTCTTGTCACACGAGGAGATGGAGCAGCCATGGACTGGCGTCACCGCGCCGTTTGCCGCGAGGAAGACCCCGAGCTCTTCTTCCCCATCGGCAACACCGGTCCCGCGCTGCTGCAGATCGAGGAAGCCAAGGCCGTCTGCCGCCGCTGCCCCGTCATGGAGCAGTGCCTGCAGTGGGCGCTCGAGTCCGGCCAGGACTCCGGCGTCTGGGGTGGTCTGAGCGAGGACGAGCGCCGCGCGATGAAGCGCCGTGCAGCTCGCAACCGGGCGCGCAACGCCAGCGCCTGAGCCAGTAGCCCCGTGGCCCCCGAGCCGCAGCGCGCAGTACCCCCGATGCAGCCCCGGCACTGAAGCCAGGTCGTTATCGCATCGCAATAGCTTTGAGCCCCGGACCGGATGGGTCCGGGGCTTGTTGCTGTTCTCGGTGGTCTTCGCCCGGAATCGTTACCGCTTCGATTCCCTGCGGCCCGGGTGCCGTACGGGCGCTCAGTGCTGCTTCTCGGCCCGTACGGGAATGTCGAGGACGACCTGGGTGCCGCGCTCGGGTGCCGGCAGCATGTCGAACGTTCCGCCCAACTCCCCCTCCACCAGGGTCCGTACGATCTGGAGTCCCAGGTTTCCGGCGCGCTGCGGATCGAACCCCTCGGGCAGACCGCGGCCGTTGTCCTGGACGGTGACCAGCAGCCGCGGCTCGCTGCGGCTGCCGCCGCGTACCGCGCCGACCTCCACGACGCCGCCTTCCGCCTGGCCGAAGGCGTGCTCCAGGGCGTTTTGCAGGATCTCGGTGAGGACCATCGACAGCGGCGTGGCGACCTCGGCATCCAGGATGCCGAAGCGGCCGGTGCGCCGGGTGGTCACCTTTCCGGGGGAGATTTCGGCGACCATGGCCAGCACCCGGTCGGCGATGTCGTCGAACTCGACCCGCTCGTCGAGATTCTGCGAGAGCGTCTCGTGCACGATCGCGATCGAACCCACCCGGCGGACCGCCTCGTTGAGCGCCTCGCGGCCCTGTACGGAATCCATCCGGCGGGCCTGAAGGCGCAACAATGCGGCAACGGTCTGGAGATTGTTCTTCACCCGGTGGTGGATTTCCCGGATGGTGGCGTCCTTGGTGATCAGTTCCCGCTCGCGGCGGCGCAGTTCGGTGACATCGCGCAGCAGCACCAGGGAGCCGATATGCGTTCCCTTGGGCTTGAGCGGGATGGCGCGCAACTGGATCACACCGTCACTGCCCTCGACCTCGAATTCCCTGGGGGCCCAGCCGCTGGCCAGTTTGACCAGGGCCTCGTCCACCGGGCCACGGGCGGGCGCCAGTTCGGCGGTGGCCTGCCCCAGGTGGTGGCCCACCAGGTCGGCGGCGAGGCCGAGCCGGTGGTAGGCGGAGAGGGCATTGGGGCTGGCGTACTGGACGACCCCGTCGGCGTCGAGCCGGATCAGCCCGTCGCCGGCGCGCGGCGAGGCGTCCATGTCGACCTGCTGACCGGGGAAGGGAAACGATCCTGCGGCGATCATCTGGGCGAGGTCCGAGGCGCTCTGGAGGTAGGTGAGCTCCAGGCGGCTGGGCGTGCGTACGGTCAGCAGATTCGTGTTGCGGGCGATCACGCCGAGCACCCGGCCCTCGCGGCGCACCGGGATCGACTCGACCCGTACCGGCACCTCCTCGCGCCACTCCGGGTCGCCCTCGCGGACGATCCGACCCTCGTCCAGGGCGGAGTCCAGCATCGGGCGGCGGCCTCGGGGAACGAGATGGCCGACCATGTCGTCCTGGTAGGAGGTGGGCCCGGTATTGGGCCGCATCTGGGCGACGGAGACATAACGGGTGCCGTCCAGGGTGGGGACCCACAGCACGAGATCGGCGAAGGACAGGTCGGAGAGCAGCTGCCACTCCGAGACCAGCAGATGCAGCCACTCGAGGTCGGAGTCGCTCAGAGCGGTGTGCTGGCGTACGAGATCGTTCATGGAGGGCACATCTTGGAGCCTACCGGCGTACGGTGTACCTGCTGCCCGCACATCTGGCTCGTCCCGTCTCGTGGCCGGTCCCTTGTTCGCCCCGTCGCCCGCCGCCCTTCTGGGGCCGCTTCGCGCGTATTCGGGTACCTTGCAAGGGCATGGACAACCGAGAATGGTCTAGTCCAGAATGTCGGGTGCACCACACCTTCTGGGGCCCGCCCCAGACCGTGAACCTCCGCTCTCCCCGCACAGGAGGGCGGAACGAGGCCCGAGGCGCTCTCTGCCCTGACTGCGCCGGGCCTCCGATCGACCGGCTTCGGGCCGGGGCTTGCTCCTACCGCACGTGGGGCACTTCCCGGCCGGTACACGGGGTCGGTTGATGTCAGCTCCGGGCTGCGGTGCCGGACAGGTTGAGGGTCCTGTCCCGGCGCCGCGGCCCGCGGGTGTTTCGGGGGCCGGGGGCGATTTCGGCACTCGGGTGTTTCAGGGCCCCAGGTGGTTCAGGGCCCCAGGTGGTTCAGGGCCCCAGGTGTTTCAGGGCCCCAGGTGGTTCAGGGCCCCAGGTGGTTCAGGCGCCCGGCCGCGGGCCGGTCTCCTTCTTCCTCTTCTCCCGCACGCCCTCCCCTTCTCCCCCGCCCGTCCGCTTCTCCCCCGCCGTCCGCGGCCAGGCCCGCATCGCCAGTTCCGCGATGGCCTCCAGCGTGGCCCGGTCCGCGCCGTCGCGTGCCTGCTGCGACATGCCCTGCATCACCGCCCCTACGTAGTGGGCGAGCGCGGCCGCGTCCGTGGTGGCGGGGAGTGCGCCGGAGGCGACGTCCGCGGCGATCGCGCGCTGGATGTCGCGGACGTTCGCCAGCCTCATCTCCCGCAGGGACTCGGCGACTTCGGCGGAGGCCGGGGCGGTGTTCAGGGCCGCGCTGATGACGAGGCAGCCGCGGGGGCGGCCGGGCAGGGTGTATTCGGCCGCGGCCTCGCGCAGCGCCCGTTCGACGCCGCGGCGGGCGGTCGGTTCCTCGGCCACGGCGCGGGAGAGGAAGCCGCCGTAGACCCGCCCGTACTCGGTCACGACCTCGCCGAACAGCGCCCGTTTGTCGCCGAAGGCGGCGTAGAGGCTGGGGGCGCTGATGCCCATGGTGCGGGTGAGGTCGGAGATGGACGTGGCCTCATAGCCCTGCTCCCAGAAGGACCGCATCGCCTGCTCCAGCGCCGTCTCCCGGTCGAAGGACCGGGGCCGGCCGCGCCGTTTCGTCTCCTTGGTCGCCATGGGGTGAATTTTATAGCGGGCGGTAGGGAAGTCGACGGAGGCGTGCTACGGTTTTTCTGTAGCGAGCGATACAGAAAGCGCTCGCCGCCGGACGGGCGTGCGCATGCGGTGCGCGCCGAGCGGCGCACACGGAATCGGGAGGGGCAGGCCATGGGGACGCTCAGCGGCAGGACGGCGCTGGTGACGGGCGGCAGCAGGGGAATCGGCCGGGCGATTTCGGAGCGGCTGGCGCGGGACGGGGCCCGGGTCGCCGTGCATTACGGGCGCGACGAGGCCGCGGCGAAGGAGACGGTCGCGGCGATCGGTGCCGAGGGCGGCCGGGCCTTCACGGTCCGGGCCGAGCTGGGGGTGCCGGGGGACGCCGCGACGCTGTGGGCCGCGTTCGACGAGCAGGCCGAGGGGCTGGACATCCTGGTCAACAACGCCGGCATCAACACAGCGGTGGACGGCACGCTCAAGCGGATCGGCGAGGTGACGGAGGAGGACTTCGACCGCCTCTTCGCGGTCAACGCCAAGGCACCGTTCTTCATCGCCCAGCAGGGGCTGCGCCGGATGCGGGACGGCGGGCGGATCATCACCACCTCGACGGGGCTGACGCGCGGCGTGGCCAAGCCGGAGCTGATCGCCTACGCCATGAGCAAGGGGGCGGTCGACGTCTTCACCTCGACGCTCGCCAAGGACCTGGGCCCGCGCGGAATCACGGTCAACGCCGTGGCGCCCGGCGCGGTCGACACGGATATGAACGCCGGGTGGCTGCGCGGGGAGGACAACTCCCAGGCGCGTGCGGCGCTGCGGGCGATATCGCCGCTCGGGCGGGTGGGGCAGCCCGCCGATATCGGTGACGTGGTGGCGTTTCTCGCCTCCGATGACAGCCGTTGGGTGACGGGGCAGTGGATCGATGCGACGGGAGGTGCGCTGCTCTGACGCCGCGCGGCCGGGGGCGCGGCGCCGCCCTGGGGCGGCGTCGGCGAAGGCCACCGGTACGACGGTGAAACGCCCCCCGCCATTCCCTTACGGCACCCCGTCGCGTCGGCCTCCCTCTGCTAGATTGGTCTATACCACATAGCCCATTCTCCAGAACGGCAGGCCAAGCGTGGAAGTTGTCATCGTCCCGGACGCCACGGCAGCCGGCGAGCTCATCGCGGAGGCCATGGCCACCCTGATGCGCCGCAAGCCCGACGCGCTGCTCGGCGTGGCCACCGGCTCGACCCCGTTGCCCATCTATCAGGCGCTGGCGGCGAAGGTCCGGGCCGGTGAGGTGGACGCCTCACGGGCCCGTATCTGCCAGCTCGATGAATATGTGGGCCTGCCGGCCGGGCACCCGGAGTCCTACCGTTCGGTGGTGCTGCGGGAGGTGGTGGAGCCGCTGGGTCTGGGCGAGGACTCCTTCATGGGACCGGACGGTACGGCACCGGACGTCCAGGCCGCGTGCGCGGCGTACGACACGGCGCTCAGCGACGCGGGGGGCGTGGATCTCCAGCTGCTCGGCATCGGCACCGACGGGCACATCGGCTTCAACGAGCCGTGTTCGTCGCTCGCTTCGCGTACCCGTATCAAGACGCTCACCCGGCAGACCCGGGAGGACAACGCCCGCTTCTTCGACAGCCTCGACGAGGTCCCGCACCACGTCATGACCCAGGGCATCGGCACCATCCTGGAGGCCCGGCATCTGGTGCTGCTGGCCACCGGCGAGGGCAAGTCCGATGCGGTGGCCCATGCGGTCGAGGGGCCGGTCGCCGCGCTGGTGCCGGCCTCGGCCCTCCAGCTCCACCGGCATGCGACGGTCGTCGTCGACGAGGCCGCGGCCTCCAAGCTGAAGCTCGCCGACTACTTCCGGGCCACGTATGCGGCCAAGCCGGAGTGGCAGGGGATCTGACTCCAGGGGACGCGGGCGCTCGGCGGGGCGGGGGCGGACGGGTGGGCCCATCGGGCGCCCGTCGGCCACCGCCCCGCCGCGTGTCAGGGCCGCGCGCCCTCGCCGGTCGGGCTCTCGTGCTGCCCGCCGGTCGGGCTCGCGCGCTCCCCGCCCGTCAGGGGCTCACGCCCCGCCCGTCAGGGCCTCCGCCGCGGCGCGGGCGCAGACGCGGGCCGCGCCGTGGGTGGCGATGTGGACGGCGCCGGTGGGCGGCGACTGCGGGACGCCCATTTCCACCACGGCGGTGTCGGGGCGGGCGGCGGTGAGGGTGCGAAGGGCGTCGGCCATCCACGGGTGGCGGTGGGCGTCGCGGACGACGACGACCAGGGGGCGGCCGACGGCCTCGGTCAGCAGGGCGTCGACCAGGGCGCGGGTACCGAGGGAGGCGGCTGTGGGGGCGCCGTAGGTGGCGGTACGGGTGCCGGGCAGAAGACGGGTGAGTTCGGCGGCGATGCCCCAGGGGGTGTCGTCGCCCACGGCGATATTGGCGAGGGGGGTGAAGGCGGCGACGTAGGCGGGTCCGGCCAGCGGTGTGCAGGGGCCGGCGGCGGTGATACGCAGGGCACGGCGGGCGGCGGTCAGGCCGATGCCGGGTGCGGGCGCGGTCCTCGCCGCGCCCGCGCTCCGGGTCCAGCGGGCCAGGGTGCGCACCCGTGCCGCGGCGTCGGCGAGCCGCTGCTCGGCCAGTTCGCCGTCGCGTACCGCCCGTACCAGGGCATCGCGAAGCCGCAGCACGGTGTCCTCGTCGGCCAGTCCGCCGCCGACGCAGATGGCGTCCGCGCCGGCCGCGAGGGCCCGCACGCTGCCGCGTTCGATGCCGTAGGTGGCGGAGATCGCCCGCATCTCCATGCCGTCGGTGACGATCAGCCCGTCGAAGCCGAGTCCGCCCTCGGTGACGGGTGCGCGCAGCAGGCCGTGCAGGGCGGCCGGGCTGAGCGTGGCCGGGTGGTCGCCGTCCAGGGCGGGCAGCAGGATGTGGGCGCTCATCACGGCCTTGGTGCCGGCGGCGATGGCGGCCCGGAAAGGGACCAGTTCGCGTTCCTGAAGGGTGGTCAGGTCAGCGGTGATACGGGGCAGGTCGTGGTGGGAGTCGACGGCGGTGTCGCCGTGGCCGGGGAAGTGCTTGGTGCAGGCGGCGACGCCCGCGGACTGGAGTCCTTCGACGTAGGCGGCGGTGTGCCGGGCCACGAGCTGTGGGTCGGCGCCGAAGGAGCGTACGCCGATGACCGGGTTGTCGGGGTTGGAGTTGACATCGGCGGAGGGCGCCCAGTTGAGGGTGATACCGCAGTCGGCCAGGCGGCGGCCGAGTTCGCGGGCCACCGCACGGGTCAGGGCGGTGTCGTCGACGGCACCGAGCGCGAGGTTGCCGGGGAAGGAGGAGCCGCCGCGTACGTCGAGGCGGGTGACGTCGCCGCCCTCCTCGTCGACGGCGATGAGGAGATCGTCCCGTACGCCCTTCAACTGTGCGCACAGCGCGGCGAGTTGGTCGGCATCGTGCACATTGCGGCCGAAGAGGCCGACGGCGGCCAGGCCCTGGTCGAGGCGGTGGAGCAGCCAGTCGGGGGCGCTGGTGCCGGTGAAGCCGGGTTGCAGGACGGCGAGGGCGTCGCGGGTGAGAGTGTCGGTGGCACGAACGGGGGTGACCATGCGTTATCCCTTCACTGCGCCGGAGGTGAGACCGCCGACCGCCTTGCGTTGCAGGAACAGGAAGAGGAGCAGAATCGGGACGGCGAAGAGGGAGGCCGC
This sequence comes from Streptomyces natalensis ATCC 27448, assembly GCF_000935125.1. Classification (GTDB taxonomy): domain Bacteria; phylum Actinomycetota; class Actinomycetes; order Streptomycetales; family Streptomycetaceae; genus Streptomyces; species Streptomyces natalensis. The sequence continues at coordinate 467,600 of NZ_JRKI01000061.1, forward strand.
GGCCATGGTGGCCCCCCAGTCGTCCCCGAACTGGCTCTGGAACTGCGAGAGCCACAGCGGCAGCGTGCCCGCGTCGGGCTCCTTGTTGAGAACCAGGACGAGCGGGAATTCGTTCCAGGCCGTGATGAAGCCGAAGAGGGAGGTGGCCATCAGCCCGGGGGCGAGGAGCGGGAAGACGACCTTGAGGAAGGCCTGACGGCGTGTGCAGCCGTCGACCATCGCCGACTCCTCCAGTTCCCTGGGCACCGCGGCAACATAGCCGCGCAGCGTCAGCAGGGTGAAGGGCAGCACCATCAGCATGTAGAAGAAGGTCAGCGGCAGGAGGCTGTTGAGCATGTCGGCGTCGCGGACGATCAGATAGACCGAGATCACCATGACCTGCCAGGGCGCCATCTGCGCGACCATGAAGGTCAGCAGGATGCCCCGGCGGCCCCTGAAGCGCATCCGGGTCAGGGCGAACGCCCCGCACAGCGCGATGGCCAGGGACAGGACGACGGCGAGGACGGTCACGACGGCCGAGTTCCGGGCCAGGGTCCAGAAGTAGGGCGCGTGCACGGCCGTCGCGAAGTGTGCGAAGGTGCCGTGGAACGGGAACCACACCGGGTCCTCGCTGATGATGTCCCGGGTCGGCTTGAAGGCCGTGTTGAACATCCAGTACACGGGGAAGACGAAACCGGCGGCCAGGACGAGCGCCGTGGCGTTGGGCCAGATGCGGCCGGCGAGCGAGCGCTTCACAGCGCAGCCTCCTCTTGTTCCTCCTGGGCTTCCTGCTTCAGCGTCAGCCGCAGGTAGTAGGCGGTCACGGCCAGCAGCACGGCGATGGTCAGCAGCGAGATCGCGGCACCCATACCGAAGTGGAGATTGCCCACGCCCTCGGTGAAGGCGTAGATCGGCAGGGTCTCGGTGAGCCGGTCCGGGCCGCCCTGGTTGATCGCGAAGATCTGCGGGAACGCCCCGAACACCCAGATGACCTCAAGGAAGGCCGTGGCGAGGAAGAAGGGCCGCAGAAAGGGGAAGGTGACGCGGGCGAAGACCTGCCAGGTGCCGGCGCCGTCCATCCGGGCCGCCTCGTAGAGCTCCTGGGGGATGGTCGTGGTGGCGGCGTAGAGGTTGAGCGCCACGAAGGGCAGCGACTGCCAGACGATCAGTACGGTGATGACGAAGAAGGTGGACAGCTGGGTGCCCACCCAGTCGTAGTGCGCCATGGCGTGCCAGCCGAGCCGGTCCAGCACCCAGTTGACGACGCCGTAGCGGGAGTCGAAGAGCCACTGGAAGACGGTGGTGGCGGCGATCACCGGCATCGCCCAGGCCAGCACCAGTGCCAGGGAGAGGGTCAGGCGCATCTTCTTGCCGAGACGGGCCAGCAGCAGTCCGATCAGCGTGCCCAGCACCATGATCAGTACCACGTTGACGGCGGTGAAGACGAGGGTGCGCCCGGTCACCCGCCAGAACTGCTCGCTGCCCAGGATCTCCTGGTAGTTGCCGATTCCGCGCCATTCGGCGAGGTGCTGGATCAGCTCCTTCATATTGAGGTTCTGGAAGGAGAGCAGCAGGTTGCGCACCATCGGCCAGCCGAGGAAGACCACGGTGGCCAGCAGGGCGGGGAGCAGCAGCAGATACGGCGTGCCGCGCCATCGGCGGGGGCCGTGGCGGCCGGGTGGTGCGCCTGGGGCGCCGGTCCGTCGCACGCGCCGGTCGGTCGCGGCCTTCGCGCCGTCGAGCTGCACTGCCATGGGCCCCTGATCCCCTCGTTCCCCTCGGATGCACCCGTGCCACAGGCGTACGGGACCGGGGACGGCCGGCCCCGTACACATGGGTGGTCGTTATTCCTTGGCGAGCCGGGCGTTGATGTCCGCCTCGACGTCCTTGGCGGCCGCGGCCGGCGACTTTCCACCGAGCACTGCCGTCATATAGCTCTTGATCGGATTCGGTACGTTCTCCACCGCGGCCCATTGGGGAATCAGCGGGGTGGTGCCGCCGGACTTGGCCGCGGCGGGTGCGGCGGCGGCCGCGGCGGGATTCTCCTTTGCGGCCGCGGCCACGGCCGGGGATTTCGGCGTCCAGCCGGATTCCTTGACCATCTGGGCGTCGTTCTGCTTCGACAGGGCGATCTTCAGGAATTCCTTGGCGAGTTCCTGGTTCCTGCCCATTCCGGCGACCGCGAAGTTGGAGCCGCCGAGGAAGACGCCCTCGGGCTTGTCGGCGGTTTCCCCGGGAATGGTGAAGTAGCCGATGTCCTGCTTGATGGACGGGTTGGTCTTGACGGCTTCGGCCGCCTCGTACCCCATGGCGATGATCGCGCCGGTCTTCCCCTTGGCGAAGACATCGGCCTGCTGCGGGGTGGCCTCGTCCTTGTTCCTGGGCGCGGTGCTGAAGGACCGGTACTGCTTGTAGACGTCCATGGCCTTGGCGACCTTGGGGTCACCGAGGTTGGAGACCCATTTACCGCCCTGCTTCCTGACCAGGTCAGCGCCGGTACCGATGGTCAGCCCGTCGAAGAAGTACCAGTTCTGGCCCGGGAGATAGAGCGGTTCGGCGTCGGTCTTCTTCTTGATGGCGGAAAGGTCCTTGAAGAGTTCGCCGCGTGTCTTCGGGGTGTCCTTGAGGCCCGCCTGGGCCCAGATCTTCTTGTTGTACATGACGACGCGGTTTCCGGCGTACCACGGAAGCGCGTACTGCTTTCCGTCGACCGTCGCGGCCTTGTTGAAGGCGTCGTTCCAGTCGGCGCCGATCTGCTTCTTCAGATCGCCGAGGTCGGCCAGGGCGCCCGCCTTGGCGTAGGCGGCGGTCTGGGTGTTGCCGATTTCGACGACGTCGGGCGGGGTGTCCTCGGACAGTGCGGTGCTCAGCTTCTGCTGAATGCCGTTCCACTGCTGGACCTTGAACTCGACGGTGGCGCCGGTCTTCTTCTTGAATTGCGCGGAGACCTGTTTGGTCCACTGCGCCGGATTCGATCCGCTCATCACCCAAACGGTCAGCTTTTTCCCCTGGAAGCCGTCCGCGCCCGCATTGCCGTCGCCTGAGCCACAGGCAGCGACTCCCACCAGCATTCCCGCGACCGCCGTCGCCGCTATGAGCCCACGCTTCATCGCGCTCTCCCCTAAAGGCCGGGTGTGGTCTTTAATAGAGTTGTCCGAATGGTTTAGACCAGTGATCGCAGCTTGGCCTAGACCTTTAGGGGTGTCAAGGGTGTATAAGAGTCGCTGTCAGGTCCGTTACCGGACCGACATCTGGCGGGCCGGGACCTGCGAGGAAGCGCGGGGAAGCACTCGTGCCACCATGTGAGCCGCTACGTACGGAGGAGCCGGTGACGGCAGCGCGACAGGAGTCGGAGAGGCGGGTCATGGAGACCGAAGGCGGCAGTGCCGACAGCGGCGGCGCGCGCACCGCTCGGGTGCCCAAGTACTACCGCCTCAAGCGGCACTTGCTGGAGATCACCGAGACGCTGCCGCCCGGCACCCCGGTACCGCCCGAGCGCACCCTCGCCGCGGAATTCGACACCTCCCGTACGACGGTCCGTCAGGCCCTCCAGGAGCTCGTCGTCGAAGGCCGGCTGGAGCGCATCCAGGGCAAGGGCACCTTCGTCGCCAAGCCCAAGGTCTCCCAGGCGCTGCAACTGACCTCCTATACGGAGGACATGCGCGCCCAGGGGCTGGAGCCCACCTCCCAGCTGCTGGACATCGGCTACGTCACGGCCGACGACCGGCTCGCCGGGCTGCTGGACATCACCGCCGGCGGCCGGGTGCTGCGCATCGAACGGCTGCGGCTGGCCAGCGGCGAGCCCATGGCCATCGAGATCACCCATCTGTCGGCCAAGCGCTTCCCCGCGCTCCGGCGCAACCTCGTCAAATACACCTCGCTCTACACCGCGCTGGCCGAGGTCTATGACGTGCGGCTGGCCGAGGCCGAGGAGACCATCGAGACCTCGCTGGCCACCCCGCGCGAGGCCGGGCTGCTGGGCACGGATGTCGGGCTGCCGATGCTGATGCTCTCCCGGCACTCCCTCGACGCCCAGGGGCGGCCGGTGGAGTGGGTGCGCTCGGTCTACCGCGGCGACCGCTACAAGTTCGTCGCCCGGCTGCGGCGCCCCGCCGACTGACCGCGGCGGCGGCCGACCGCGGCGGCCGACTGCGGCGCCGGCTCACCACGCTGCGCGGCCGACCGGCCCCCGACCGCCGGGAACGTGCACGTCCGCAACTCACGTATGCCATACCGATATACGGAAAGCTGGTGACGCGCGCCACTCCTCTGGCTTAGATTTCCAGCCGGTTGCCCAGGAGATCACGCCACGGACGGAGCCCCCATGCCAGAGCCGGAGTCGCCAGCCTCCTCCCCGGAGCGCAGACCCCTCGTCACGCCCACCCGGGTGGTGGCCGCGGTGTGTCTGGTCGCTCCGTTCGTGGCGATGCTGTGGGTGAGCTCGTACGCGAGGATCGAGCCGAGGCTCGCCGGGGTCCCGTTCTTCTACTGGTACCAGATGCTGTGGGTGCCCGTCTCGACGGCGCTGACGGCGGTCGCGTACATGCTGGTGCGGCGTGAACAGCGCGCCCGCAAGGGGGGTGTGGCCCAGTGAGCCGCCTCGCCTCCCCCGCGGCCCTCGCCGCCGGCGCCCATGGCGGCGTCAACGGCGTCACCCTGGCCGTCTTCGTCTTCTTCTTCCTGGCCGTGACGGTCATGGGCTTTTTGGCCGCGCGCTGGCGCAAGGCCGAACAGTCCGCCAGCCTCGACGAATGGGGTCTGGGCGGCCGCAGTTTCGGCACCTGGATCACGTGGTTCCTGCTCGGCGGCGACCTCTACACCGCGTACACCTTCGTCGCGGTCCCGGCGGCCATCTACGCGGCGGGCGCCTCCGGCTTCTTCGCCGTGCCGTACACGATCCTCGTCTACCCGCTGATCTTCACCTTCCTGCCCCGCCTCTGGTCGGTCTCGCACAAGCACGGCTACGTCACCACCTCCGACTTCGTGCGCGGCCGCTTCGGCTCCAAGGGCCTGTCGCTGGCCATGGCGCTCACCGGCATCCTCGCCACGATGCCGTACATCGCCCTCCAACTGGTCGGCATCCAGGCCGTCCTGGACGTGATGGGCGTCGGCGGCGGTGAGCACACCAACTGGTTCGTCAAGGACCTGCCGCTGCTGATCGCGTTCGCGGTGCTGGCGGCCTACACCTACTCCTCGGGGCTGCGGGCGCCCGCCCTGATCGCCTTCGTCAAGGACGGCCTGATCTATCTGGTCCTGGCCGTCGCGATCATCTACATACCCGTCAAACTCGGCGGTTTCGGCCACATCTTCGACGCGGCGGGCAAGGCGCTGGCCCAGCCGGGCGCCGTCCCCGGCAAACCGCGCGGCGAGCTGGCCAGCGGCCCCCACAACCAGTGGGCCTATGCCACGCTGGCACTGGGCTCGGCGCTGGCGCTGTTCATGTACCCGCACTCCATCACCGCCACGCTGTCCTCCCGCAGCCGCAACGTCATCCGCCGCAACACCACCATCCTCCCGCTCTACTCCCTGATGCTGGGGTTCCTGGCGCTGCTCGGCTTCATGGCCATCAAGGCCGGTACGGACATCCAGGGCAATCCGCAGCTGGCGGTTCCGCAGCTGTTCGAGGACATGTTCCCGAGCTGGTTCGCCGGCGTCGCGTTCGCCGCGATCGGTATCGGCGCGCTGGTGCCCGCCGCCATCATGTCCATCGCCGCGGCCAACCTCTTCACCCGTAACGTCTACAAGGACTTCCTGCGGCCCGAGGCGACCGCCGAACAGGAGCACAAGGTCGCCAAGCTCGTCTCCCTGCTGCTCAAGTTCGGTGCGCTGGCCTTCGTCCTGACCATGGACAAAACCGTCGCCATCAACTTCCAGCTGCTGGGCGGCATCTGGATCCTCCAGACCATGCCGGCGCTGGTCGGCGGACTGTTCACCCGGTGGTTCCACCGCTGGGCCCTGCTGCTCGGCTGGGCCGTCGGCATGATCTACGGCACCCTCGCGGCATACGGCGTCGCCAGCCCCACCCAGGCCCACTTCGGCGGCTCCAGCGCCGAGATCCCCGGCATCGGCGAGATCGGCTACATCGGCCTCACCGCGTTCGTCCTGAACGTCGCGGTCGCCGTCGTCTTCACCTTCGCCCTGAAGGCCGCCAAGGCCCCCGAGGGCACCGACGAGACCAGCCCCGCCGACTACACGGCAGACCTCGGCGACGCGGACGCCACCACCACCGACCTGCCCCCGGCGACGGCAAAGGCACCGGCCGGGCACTGACGCTCCACCACGGCTGAGGGCCGCCGCGTCCTTTGGGGATGCGGCGGCCCTTCGCCGTGGCCCGGAGGCGTTACCTCAGTTCACCCAGTCCTTGAGCGGCTCGGTTTCGAGGGTGATGTCCACGGGGTCCGGGAGGTGGAGCGTCTTGCCGAACGGAACGGTGTGGACGTTCTCATAGCAGGCGCCGTCGGGCTCACTGAAGACGGACACCTGACCCTTTTCACGGTCGATCAGCAAGTAGAGCGGGATGCCGGATTCCGCATACGCACGGGGCTTCTCCACCCGGTCACGCTGGTCGGTGTCCGAGTCGTGAGAGGTCACCTCGACGGCCATCAACACCGGGTCCGGGTCTACCCATTCGCCCTGGCCTCCGATGGCGCCGCTGGGGACAAGCGCACCATCCGGGCGGGCGCGGCCGCGCCGATAGGTCTGCACCTTGATTCCTTGGTCCGGATAGAGCCACAGCTCGGGGCGCGACTGGATGCAGATACGCGTCAGCCACTCGATGATCAGCCCGTGGTCCCCGTCCGGCATCGCCTTGCTCCTGACCTTCCCGTCGATAAGCTCCAGCCGCGCGCCTTCTTCCAAGCGGCTGAGTATCCGGGCGGCCTCTTCGAAGTGCTCGGTGTCCATGATGTGTGGCCGGTCAGCGAGCGCGGTCATGAGACCTTCCCCTTCTTCCACGGGAGGAGCGGAAACGTAGAACCGACGATAGCCCAGGCCACTGACAGGCACCGCTTGATCACCGAGGACACACTAGATGTGGGGGTGCACGCGAGGAGCCACCCCCACATGTATGCTCGTGCTCGCTGTCGCCGCAGGGGAATCCGGTGCGAATCCGGAACTGTCCCGCAACGGTGTACGAGTGCGCCCGATGCCCCCTACGGCCATCCCGCGCCCTGAAGTCCGAGGACCTGCCGACAGTACGTCCGTGCCGCCATGGGTGCGGACGTCGACACGTCCGGGCCCCGAGGGCTGGGCCGGTGGACGCCGCGCGGTATGCCCGCGCACCCCTGAGCGTCATGGGGTGCCGTATGCCCGCGTGCGCCCGTCGCGCCTCCCTCCAGGCCCCCGCCGAGTGAGGGAGAGCATCACGTGACCATCGCGCCAACGGAGCCCGCGTCAGACGCCGAGGTCGTGCCGCCTGCGGTGACCACGCCTGCCGCCCCCGCCGCCGGCGGGCCGGGCGAGGACGGGCAGGATGGTCCGGGCGTTGCGCTGCTGCGCACGCTGACCGAGCTGACCGTGGACCTCACCGCGACCGACCCCGGCAAGGTGGCCGCCGCCGCGCTGCGCGGCCGTCACCGGGGGTCGGACGAGTCCGAGTTGCGCGCGCTGGCCACCGAGGCCGCGGCCGGGCTGATCGGCGACGAGCCGCAGTACTCCAAGCTCGCCGCGCGGCTGCTCACCCTCGCGATCTCGGAGGAGGCCGCCGGACAGGGGGCGGTCGCCTTCTCCGCCTCCGTGGAGGTCGGCCACCGCGAGGGGCTGATCGCCGACGAGACCGCGGAGTTCGTACGGACGCATGCCGAGCGGCTGGACGCCCTGGTCGACAACGCGCTCGCGGAAGGCGCCGACGACCGGTTCGGGTACTTCGGGCTGCGCACGCTGCACTCGCGCTATCTGCTGCGCCACCCCACCACCCGTCAGGTCATCGAGACCCCGCAGCACTTCCTGCTGCGGGTGGCCTGCGGCCTCGCGGAGGACCACAGCGAGCGGGCCCTGGGCGAGGTGGCCGAGCTCTACCGTCTGACCAGCTCGCTGTCCTACCTCCCCTCCTCCCCCACCCTCTTCAACTCCGGCACCCGCCACCCGCAGATGTCGTCGTGCTATCTGCTGGACTCCCCGCTGGACGAGCTGGACTCGATCTACGACCGCTACCACCAGGTGGCGCGGCTGTCCAAGCACGCCGGCGGCATCGGCCTGTCCTACTCCCGTATCCGCGCCCGCGGTTCGCTGATCCGCGGCACCAACGGGCACTCGAACGGCATCGTGCCGTTCCTGCGCACCCTGGACGCCTCGGTCGCTGCCGTGAACCAGGGCGGCCGGCGCAAGGGCGCGGCCTGCGTCTATCTGGAGACCTGGCACGCCGACATCGAGGAGTTCCTGGAGCTGCGCGACAACACCGGCGAGGAGGCCCGCCGGACGCACAACCTGAACATCGCGCACTGGATCCCGGACGAGTTCATGCGCCGGGTGGAGGCGGACGCCGACTGGTCGCTGTTCTCGCCGTCGGACGCGCCGGAGCTGGTGGACCTGTGGGGCGACGAGTTCGACGCCGCGTACCGCAGGGCCGAGGCCGAGGGCCGGGCGCTCAAGCAGATCCCGGCCCGGGTGCTCTACGCCCGGATGATGCGCACCCTGGCGCAGACCGGCAACGGCTGGATGACCTTCAAGGACGCCGCCAACCGCACCGCCAACCAGACCGCCGAGCCCGGCCAGGTCGTGCACTCCTCCAACCTGTGCACCGAGATCCTGGAGGTGACGAACGACGGGGAGACCGCGGTCTGCAACCTCGGATCGGTCAACCTCGCCGCACACCTGGGTGCGGACGGCGACATGGACTGGGAGAAGCTGGACGCCACCGTCCGTACGGCCGTCACCTTCCTCGACCGCGTCGTGGACATCAACTTCTACCCGACCGAGCAGGCCGGGGCCTCCAACTCCCGCTGGCGGCCGGTCGGTCTGGGCCTGATGGGTCTCCAGGACGTCTTCTTCCGGCTGCGGCTGCCCTTCGACTCGCCCGAGGCGACGGAGCTGTCGACCCGTATCTCCGAGCGGATCATGCTCGCCGCCTACGAGGCGTCGGCCGATCTCGCCGAACGGCACGGCCCGCATCCGGCCTGGTCGGCGACGCGTACCGCGCGCGGGGTGCTGCATCCCGACCACTACCCGGCCGCCGAGCCCCGCTGGGCCGACCGCTGGGCCGCGCTGCGCGCCCGTATCGCGAAGACCGGGATGCGCAACTCCCTCCTCCTGGCCATCGCGCCGACCGCCACCATCGCCTCCATCGCGGGGGTGTACGAGTGCATCGAGCCGCAGGTGTCCAACCTCTTCAAGCGCGAAACCCTGTCGGGCGAGTTCTTGCAGGTCAACGCGTATCTGATCGAGGAACTCAAGGCGCTGGGGCTGTGGGACGCGCGGACCCGTGACGCGCTGCGCGAGGCCAACGGCTCCATTGCGGACCTCGGCTGGATCCCCGAGGACGTCCGGGCCCGGTACCGCACCGCCTGGGAGATCCCGCAGCGCGCGCTGATCGACATGGCCGCGGCCCGTACGCCCTACCTCGACCAGAGCCAGTCGCTGAACCTCTTCATGGCGTCGCCGACCATCGGCAAGCTCAGCTCGATGTACGCCTATGCCTGGAAGCGCGGCATCAAGACGACGTACTACCTGCGCTCCCGGCCGGCGACCCGGATCGCCCAGTCGGCCCGCGCCTCCGTCCCCGTACCGCAGCAGGCCGCCGACCCCGAGGCGGTCGCCTGCTCCCTGGAAAACCCCGAGTCCTGCGAGGCCTGCCAGTAATGACGACCGAGAGCACCAACGCCGCTGCCGCGCACACCGCCACCACCGGCACCAAGAACCTCCTCGACCCCGGCTTCGAGCTGACCCTGCGGCCGATGCGGTACCCGGACTTCTACGACCGCTACCGCGACGCGATCAAGAACACCTGGACCGTCGAGGAGGTCGACCTCCACTCCGACGTCGCCGACCTCGCCAAGCTCTCGCCGGGCGAGCAGCACATGATCGGCCGGCTGGTCGCCTTCTTCGCGACCGGTGACTCGATCGTCGCCAACAACCTCGTGCTGACGCTCTACAAGCACATCAACTCCCCCGAGGCGCGGCTGTACTTGAGCCGTCAGCTCTTCGAGGAGGCGGTGCACGTCCAGTTCTATCTGACGCTGCTGGACACCTATCTGCCCGACCCGGAGGACCGCGCCGCCGCCTTCGCGGCCGTGGAGAACATCCCGTCGATCCGGGAGAAGGCCGAATTCTGCTTCAAGTGGATGGACTCGGTCGAGAGCATCGACCGGCTGGAGTCCAAGGCCGACCGCCGCCGCTTCCTGCTGAATCTGATCTGCTTCGCGGCCTGCATCGAGGGCCTGTTCTTCTACGGCGCCTTCGCGTACGTGTACTGGTTCCGGTCGCGGGGCCTGCTGCACGGCCTGGCCACCGGCACCAACTGGGTCTTCCGGGACGAGTCCATGCACATGGAGTTCGCGTTCTCGGTGGTCGACACGGTCCGCGAGGAGGAGCCCGACCTCTTCGACGACAAGCTGGAGCAGCAGGTCACCGAGATGCTCCAGGAGGCCGTCGAGGCGGAGCTCCAGTTCGGCCGGGATCTGTGCGGTGAGGGCCTGCCGGGGATGAACACCGAGTCGATGCGCGAGTACCTCCAGTGCGTGGCCGACCAGCGGCTCCAGCGCCTCGGTTTCGCTCCCGTCTACGGCTCGGAGAACCCGTTCTCCTTCATGGAGTTGCAGAACGTCCAGGAGCTGACCAATTTCTTCGAGCGGCGGGCCTCGGCCTACCAGGTCGCCGTGGAAGGCTCGGTCTCCTTCGACGACGAGTTCTAGACGCCGGGTTCCGGACCTGACGCATTCCGGCCGCCCGCCGATTATGAGCATCCTGTGAGCGGGCGGCCGGAACGGCAACCGGCCTGCCGTTCCGTACTGTCTACGGAGATATGAAGGGGCTGAGGAAGACGGTGCGCGGCCTGCCGTGGCGCCGGTTCATCGACTATCCGCGCCGGGGGCGAGTGGGGCTGCGGCGCTGGCTGCCGTCGTGGAAGCTGCTGCTGGGCGCCTTCGGGTTTGCCCTCGGCGGCCTGGCGGCGCTGTTCGCCGTCGTCTACGTCACCGTCGACGTCCCCAACGAGAACGAGCTGGCCGCCCAGGAAGCCTCCGTCTACTACTGGGCGGACGGCAGTCAGATGGTCAGCGTCGGCGCCGTCAACCGGCAGAACGTCACCCTCGACAAGGTCCCCGATTCCGTCGAGCACGCCGTGATAGCCGCGGAGAACGCCACCTTCTACTCCGATTCCGGCGTCTCGCTCCAGGGAATCGGCCGGGCGGTGGTGAACATGCTCTCCGGTGAGGACACCCAGGGCGGCTCCACCATCACCCAGCAGTATGTGAAGAACACCTATCTCTCGCAGGACCAGACGGTCACCCGTAAGGCGAAGGAATTCATCATCTCGCTGAAGGTGAGCAACCAGAAGTCGAAACGGGATATTCTGCGCGGATATCTCAACACCAGCTGGTTCGGCCGGAGTTCCAACGGTATCCAGGCGGCCGCGCACGCCTATTACGGCATCGACGCCGAGCGCCTCAACCCGAGCCAGGGGGCGCTGCTGGCCGCGCTGCTGAAGGGGTCCGAGCAGTACGACCCGTCGCTGAACAAGGCCAATCACCAGCGGGCGGTGGCGCGCTGGAAATGGATACTCGACCGGCAGGTCACCCTCGGCATGATGAGCAAGCAGGAGCGCGCCGGGTACACGAAGTTCCCCGAGCCCCGGGCGCTGGCGAAACCCACCAGCCAGGCCGGTCAGATCGGGTATCTCGTCGATGTGGCCAACAAGTTCATCCAGAGCAGGACGGGGCTGACCGACAAGGATCTGGCGCGCGGCGGCTACCGCATTCACACCACCTTCGACAAGAAGCTCACCCAGCGGCTGGAGAAGGCGGTCACCGGCGTCCGTAAACGGGCCATCGATCCGAAGAAGCGGAGCGCCGACACCTATGTGGAATTCGGCGCGGCGTCGGTCCGTCCCAAGGACGGGGCGATCGTGGCGCTGTACGGGGGCGCGGACGCCACCCGGCATTTCAGCAACAACGCCGACACCGGCGCCGTCCCGGCCGGCTCGACGTTCAAGCCGTTCGTCCTGGCGGCCTCGCTCCAGCAGCAGTCCGACGCCTGGGCCGGCGAAACGCTTCCGGAGGACGACCAGCGCGACACGGAGACGCTGCGCGAGGCCCTGATGTCCGCCCAGAGTCCGCCGTTCGTGCAGGCCGGGCAGCAGATCGGGCTGGAGCGGATCAGGGATCTGGTGGTGGCCGCGGGGCTGCGCGAGGAGAGCCTGGCGCAGCTGGAGCCGACGTTCCCGCTCGGCACCTCGGCGCCCAGCGCGATCCGGATGGCGAGCGCGTACACCACCTTCGCCAACGGGGGACTGCACGCCGATCCGTACGCGGTGTCCAGGATGACCGTCGACGGCAAGCCGGTGGAGGGGTTGGACCGGCCGGAGCCCGAGCGGGTGCTGGATGCGGAGGTCGCCCAGCGGATGACCGGGATCCTTCAGGGGCTGGGCTGGCGCGTCCTGGGCGCTCCGCAGGGCGCGGCCGCCGGCCGTCCGGTCGCGGCGGGCGTCAGCGAGCCCGGTGACCGGATGAAGTCGGCGTGGTTCGTCGGCAGTCCGTCCGGCGCCGCCTTCCCGGCGGACCAGGGTCCGGTGACGGGCGCCACCGCGAGCCCCTCACCGGGCACGGACGGCGGCTTCGCCAAGGGCCTGGAGTCCGGCAATGAGCCGACCACCGCGATCACCATGTTCCGCAACAAGCCGGGCGCCCCGCAGCTGCTGCCGATGAACGGCGTGGGCGGCCCGGACACGGGGCTGGGCACGGCCCTTCCGCCCCGGATCTGGACCGCCTACCAGGAAGCGTCCTGAGGCCCGCCGCGGACCGCTGCGTCCGCGGGCCGCTCCGTCAGTCGTTGGCGACGACGGGGTAGCGCGGCTCCTTCTCGGCCATCTGCTTGAGCGCGTCCTTGCGGTCGCGCTTGGAGAGCCGGTCGATGTAGAGGTAGCCGTTGAGGTGGTCGGTCTCGTGCTGGAGGCAGCGGGCGAAGTAGCCGGTGCCCTGGATGGCGATCGGCTTGCCGGTGGCGTCCTGGCCGCGGACGACGGCGTAGTCGGGGCGGGGCAGCTCGGCGTAGGCGCCGGGCACCGAAAGGCAGCCCTCGTTGGAGTCGTCCAGCACCCGGCGCTCGGCGGGCAGCTCGTCCAGGACCGGGTTGCAGACCGCGCCGACGTGCCGCACGCCTTGGTCGTCCATGCAGTCGTAGACGAAGACCTTCAGGTCCACGCCGATCTGGTTGGCGGCCAGGCCCACGCCCTCGGCGGTGCGCTGGCTGGCGAACATGTCGTCGATGAGCCGGGCGAGCTCGTCGTCGAACGCGGTGACGTCCTTGCACTCCCGGTGGAGCACCGGGTTGCCGACGACCGTGATCGGCCGCGAGGTGCCGCGCTCGCGGTGCGCGACCTCGCGCTCCTCCGCACCGGTCACATCGTCGAGGAACTCCCCGTCCACCTGCTGGTCACCGTCCTGGTCAAACCCCGGCTGCTGCGCCATGTCCGCCGTATGCCTTCCTGAAAAACCCTGAAACCCTGAAAACCCTGATGAGTCGCCTTACAGCCTACGGGGAGCCGGGCGGCCGATCAGCAGACCTCTTCAAGATCGCGCCATTCGCGGGTGTCCGGGCTGTCGGCGACCCAGCCGTCCAGGAGACCGCGCACCAGGGCGGCGGGGGCCGCGATACCGCATTCCCGCTCGGGGACCCACAGGGAGCCGGAGCCCGCGGTGCGGTGGCCCAGGGGGCCGGGGTGGCCCGGTTCGCTGTGGTCGTGGGGGTCGAGGTGCTCGCCGTCGCCCTCGTCGCTGGGCATCCGGCTCTCGGAGCACGTACGGCACAGCAGGCGCACCGACGAGGACCAGTCCTCGGCGGCGAAGCCCGCATCGGCCGCCAGCCGCTCCAGGGCGTCACGGTCGGCCTCGGTGGCGGCCTCCAGGAGGACCACCCAGGTGGGGACCGGGGAGGGCGCCCACAGCTCGATCTCGTCGAAGACCGGGTAGGCGGCACCGGCGGCGGTGGTCCGCTCGCCGTGCGGGACGCCGTCGTGCAGGACGACCTCGCCCCAGCGGCGCCCGGAGGACGGCAGCGGGATGGACAGCACCTCGATACGGGCCGGGTCCAGCCGGCGGCCCCAGACCACCTCGGCCTCGCCCTCCGGGGAGAGCCGCACCGCGGCGCTGCCCAGGGCCATCCCGACCGGCTCTCCGGACGGGGAGCCCTCACCGGGGACCTTCAGGCCGTACGCCTGCCAGGCGCGGCGGGCCAGCGGCCAGTCCTGGAGGGCGGTGGCCGCGATGCCGACGTTCCACCAGTCGGGCGCGCCGGTCTCGCGGTCGAGCAGGGCCACCGCGCGCAGTCCGGCGGCCCTGGCCTGCTCCCAGTCGTGGCGGAACTTGTGCAGCAGGGCGAGGTTGAACCAGGACTCCGACAGCCACGGCTCCATGTCCGCGGCGCGGGTCAGCAGCGCCCCCGCGTCCTCGTAACGGCCGTCGCCGATCAGCGTGAAAGCGCGGTCGGTCGCCTGCCGCCACGAGGCGGAGGGCCGGTGCCGTACCTTGCCGAAGATCCTCACGATTCCCGCCTGCTGGTTGCTCTCGATTCCGCTGCCGGGGCGGCTCCCGGGACCTGCTGGGGGTCCCACTCGACAACCTGCCACAGATTGCCGCCGGACTCAGCCCGATTGCCGCGGCCCCTGCGGCTCCTTGCCTTGTGCCGGATCCCTCAATCCCCTGAAACCCCAAAAGCCTCCGGGCCTGTCCTTCGAGGCTTCCTTCGCATCCAACCATGCCCCTGTCACGGGCCGCTCATTACCCATGGGTTCCGCGGTCGCGGACGGCCCGGCCGCCGTGCGCTCTCACCTTGAGTGATGCCGTCGCAGCCGCCGCGTTACACCCCGCCGAGCCCCCTGGTTTCCCTGGTTTTCCCGGGTTTTTTGCCCGCCGGCCGCGGCCAGGACGCGGGCGAGCGCCTCGACCACGCGGGGGTCGTGGTCGTGGGCGGTGGACAGCCGCAGCCGTTCCAGGGCGCGCAGCGCGCCACCGGGCGGCGCGGTCTGCCGGGCCAGGTCGTCGTAGGCGGTGACGGTGCGCAGAATACGGGCGGTGACCGGCTGGTCGCGGTACGGATCCGCCTGCCGTTCGACGATCGCCGCGACCTGGGGCGGTGCGCCGGTCTGGCGGACAACGGCGCCGCCCAGCAGCGCGATCCGGCGCTGTCCGTCGGGCGGCAGCGGGGCTGCGGACCCGGCGGGGAGCGGGTCGGGCAGCGAGAGGCGGCCGATGTCGTGCAGCAGCGCGGCGTGTTCGAGGATGTCCAGGTCCGTTGCGCCCAGGCCCAGTTCGCGGCCCACGGCGCGGCCGAGCGCGGCCACCCGGCGGGCGTGGCCGGGCGGGGTGCAGCCGGCGATCTCGGTGGCCCGGGCCAGCGAGGCGACGGTCTGGCGGTAGGTGGTGCGTACGGCGGCGAAGCGGCGGAAGGCGAACTGGGTCAGCAGCAGCGGCAGCGCACACACCGGCAGCGCCCACAGCCCGGCGACGGCGGTGGCGAGCGAGATCACCACCCCGGTGGCACAGATCGCCGAGCCGATACCGGGCAGTGCCCGCAACTCGTCGCGCAGCAGCGGTCCGTACGGCCAGCCGGTGCGGGCGCGAGCGAGCGCGGCGGCCAGCACCGCATCGCACAGCGCGGTCAGCGCGAGCAGGGCGACCAGGAGCGGGGCGCGCAGCGGACCGTCGGCGCCCCAGGGCGCCAACGCGCCGGTGTGGTAGAGGGGTTGGAAGCAGGTGGCGGCGAATCCGGCGGTCAGCAGTCGGCGGGCGAGGTGGTCGAGGGTGCGGTCCCGGCCGAGGGCGAGCGGCCGGACGAGGCCCACCAGGGCGGCCGCCAGGACGACGGACACGGTCTGCGCCGGGCCGTGGGCGGCGGGCCGGGCGCCGGTTTCGCCGAGCAGGGCGTAGGCCAGCGCTCCGGCCGCCCCCAGGGGTGCGCTCTCCCGCTCGCCGGGCCCCAGGCGCAGCAGCTCGCCGGCGGCGATCAGCACCCCGAAGGCCAGCGCCGTACCGGGCCGGTCCAAGCCGTCCCACAGGGTCCGGCCCAGGCTCCAGACGGCGAGGACGGCGGCGGCGCCGTGGACGGCCGCGACGAGGGGGGCGCTCCCGCCCGCGGGGGTCGTCACGGGGCGCCGTCCTCGGCCGCCGCGGTGCGGTGCGGCACGGTCGCTCTCGGGGGTTCGTCGGCCGCATTCGAGGGGTGGTCGGCAAGGTCAGGAGGGACGTTTCCGCACGGGGGCGGTGCCGCCTGGGCCGCCGTCGCCAGGCCGGGCTGCCAGCCGTCGCGCTCCAGCGCCGTGGCGAGCGCGGCGACCATCCGCGGGTCGAACTGCGTCCCGGCGCAGCGGCGCAGCTCGGCGACGGCGGCCGGGACGGGGCGGGCGCGGCGGTAGGAGCGGGTGGAGGTCATCGCGTCGAAGGCGTCGGCGACGGCCACGACCCGGGCGGCCTCGGGGATGCGGTGGCCGGCCAGTCCGTACGGATAGCCGCTGCCGTCCAGCCGCTCGTGGTGGTGCAGCACCGCCGCCCGCGCCTCGCCGAGGAAGCCGATACCGCGGACGATCTCGTGGCCGTACTCGGGGTGCAGTTCGATCACCGCGCGCTCCTGCGGCGTGAGCGGTCCGTCCTTGCGCAACAGCCGGGTGGGGACGCCGAGTTTGCCGACGTCGTGCAGGATTCCGGCGAAGCGCAGGACCTCCAGCCGCCGCTCGGTCATGCCCAGTTCCCGGGCGATCATCGCCGAGGCCCGGCCGACGCGTTCGCTGTGCCCGCGGGTGTAGTGGTCCTTGAGGTCCACGGCCTGCACCAGGGCGCGGATGGTGGCCTGGTGGGCGGCGCGTTCGCGGTGGTACTGGGCGAAGACCCAGCGCGAGAGATACATCGGCAGCAGGACCAGCAGCGCGGCCGGCGGCCCGTACGCGCTGCGCCACAGGACCGCCGTCATCAGCCCGGCCGCCCCGTGCACGAGGCAGGGCCCCAGGGCGGGCACGAGCAGTCCGCGCCAGGCGGAGCGGGGCGGACGGCGTTCGGCAGCGATCAGGATGGCGCCGTCGAGTGCGGCGAGTACGGCACAGAAGGCGAGGGCGGCGGCCGCGGCGGTCAGCAGGGCGGCGGGGAAGTCCGGGGCACGCAGCGGGCGGTGGCCGAGGGCGGCGGCCAGGAGACCGGCGAGGCGGCCGGCCGCGCAGCAGGCCAGGGCGAGTTCGGCGGCGTGCCAGATGCGTCGGGCGGCGGCCGGGGCCTCGGCCGGGGCGGTCAGCGCGCCCGGCAGGGCGGTCAGCGCGCCCGGCAGGGCGGTCAGTGCGGCCAGCGGGGGCGGCAGCAGCAGGGCCGCGGCCAGCAGGACGGGGCCGGCCCAGCCGGGGCGCAGCCGCTCGCACAGCGCGTACAGGGCGGCCAGGGCCAGGGCGTCGGCCCAGGGGGCGGCGGCGCCGAGCCGCAGGGCGGGGGCGGCGCACAGCACCGCGGCCAGTGCGGCGCAGCCGATGAACCCTCGCGCGGCCGCCGGAATTGTCCGCATCGCGCCCTCCTCCCACTCCCCCGGTGCTCGCAGTGAGCAGGGGACAGCCCGCCTTGTGCGCCGTCTCCGCGGCGCGCTGGGGTTGGTGAGGATAGAGGGGCCGGGGCGCCGCAGAAGGCGCATCGGCGGACCGGACGGGACGAATCGCCCCGTCGCTCACCCCTTGGGGTGATGCCGTGGTCAACTCCGCCCGCGTGGCCCCGATATGTGCATCCGCGATAGATGCATCGGCCGCGCCCGGGCGGTGCGGGCGGTCAGGAACCCGAGGCGTCGGAGCCCGCGGCCTCGGCCCGCTGCTCCTGCGCGGCCTTCTCGGCCTGCGCCTTCTCCGCCTGGGCCTGCTCGTGCCGGGCCTGGTCGAGCACGCTGACCTCCGGCACGGCCTCCCCGGCACGGATCAGATCGATCCGGCCCATGACCTTGGAACGCAGGTCGGTGGGCACGTCGTCATGGCCGCAGCAGCGCTTGACCAGCTTCTTGACGGCCTGTTCGAGCCCGTACTTCTCCAGGCACGGGGAGCATTCGTCCAGATGCACCTGGAAGTCCGCGCACTCCCCTGCGGGCATCTCCCGGTCGAGATACTCATAGAGGTGATCAAGGACCTCGGAGCAGTCCTTCTCGTGCGGATCTCCGCAGCTCATGATCCCGAGCCTTTCCGGTCGTGCGACTGAGACGTCCGCGCGGCCTGCGGATCCGCGGCCGTCGCACCCGCGGGGACCAGCCCGCGTTCACGGGCGTAATCCTCCAGCATGCCGCGCAACTGGCGGCGGCCGCGGTGCAGACGGGACATCACCGTGCCGATGGGTGTCCCCATGATGTCCGCGATCTCCTTGTACGCAAAGCCCTCCACGTCCGCGAGATAGACCGCGATACGGAATTCCTCCGGAATCGCCTGGAGTGCGGCCTTCACATCCGAGTCGGGAAGGTGGTCGAGCGCCTGGGACTCGGCGGACTGGAGCCCGGTCGACATATGCGACTCGGCGCGCGCCAGCTGCCAGTCCTCGATCTCGTCGGCGGCGCTGCGCTGCGGCTCCCGCTGCTTCTTGCGGTAGGAGTTGATGAAGGTGTTCGTGAGGATGCGGTACATCCACGCCTTGAGGTTGGTGCCCTCCCGGAACTGGTGGAAGGACGCATACGCCTTGGCATAGGTCTCCTGCACCAGGTCCTCCGCATCGGCCGGGTTGCGCGTCATGCGCAGCGCGGCGGAGTACATCTGGTCGAGGAAGACCAGCGCATCCCGCTCGAAGCGCAAGGCGCGCTCGGCGTCGCTCTCCCGTCGGCCCGCGGTCTCCTCGGCCGTGCCGTCGGTCCCCCCTGCGTCGGTGCCGGTGACCGGACCCACCTCCTCCAGCAGCGTCGCGGATCCGGATGCGGACCCCCGTGAATCGGAGAATAGACGACGATCCGGTGCTGCCGCCGCACCAGCCAGGGCGGGCTGCGCCACCTGCATCTGCGACCACGGCAGGTCGGCGACCGAGCGGGCCGGGCAAGCGATTCCCATGCGGCGGACTCCCATTTCTCGTGCGGTGTGCGCGGCGGACGTGTTCCCCACGCCTGGCACAACAGCCGCGGGCGGCACGGCATTCCCGGGCGGCGAGGTGATTTCGCGGACTGCGCCGTCCGTGCGGAAGGTCCGTGCGGGAGGAGGGTGTCCGGGGCCGTCCGTGCGGGCCGGGCCCCGGCGCGCGCTCAGCCGAACATCCCGTCCAGCCACCCCGTCACGGCATCGGTGAGCCCGGCCATCGACTCCGCCTCGCCGATCCCCGCCGACTTCGGCACCGCGAACCCGTGGTCACCGTGGACGACCTCGGCCAGCGTGGTCCCCGGCGGGAACTCCGCGGGCCGGCCGAAGGGGTCGCGGCCGCCCTGGACGACCAGCGTGGGCACCCCGGCGCCGGTCAGCTCGTCCGCACGGGACTTCTCCGGCTTGCCCGGCGGATGCAGCGGGAAGCTCAGGGCCAGGACGGCGTGGGCGCCCAGTTCGCGGGCGGTGCGGCAGGCGACCCGGGCGCCGGCGCTGCGGCCGCCCGCCACCACCGGCAGGCCCGGCTTCTCCAGGGCGGGCCACAGCGCCGTCCAGGCGGTGTCCAGGGTCCGGGGCGCGGGCGCCACCTTCTTCCCGGCCACCCGCCACGGCTGCTCGACCAGGGCCACGGTGTAGCCGCGCGCGGGCAGCGCCGCGGCCAGCGCCCGCAGATCGCGTGCCTCGATACCGCCGCCCGCGCCGTGCCCGACGGCCACCACTGCCCGCGCCGGCGTCTCCTCGCGGTACCAGGTGATCCGGGCGTCGCCCGCCGGCGTCGCGACCGTCTCGCTCTCGTTCGCCCTCGTCCTCATACGTCCATCCTGCCCCGGCCGGGCCGCCGCCCCACCGGACAGGCCCTAGAACAGCGTGCCGACCTCGGGTGCGGCGAGCTCCTTGAGCAGCTCGGGCCCGTTGTTGCGGACGTTGCTGACCTCCGTGGGGACGGGATGGGCCCGCATCATTCCGGCGGGCGGCGGCTCCAGCAGTGCGCGCAGGTCGTCGGCATCCGTACGGGCCGGGTCGAGCCAGGCGTCCCAGCGGTCGGGGGTGAGCACCAGCGGCATACGGGGGTGGATGTCGGCCAGCGACTGCGGGCCCTCGCCCCCGGTGGCCCCGGCCAGCGGGGTGGTCTCGGCGTCCGTGGTGACGACCGTGCAGGTCACCCACCACGCCTCCGGATGGTCGGGCGGCAGTGTCGGATCGCGCCAGAACTCGTACAGCCCGGCCATCGCCATCACCGACCCGTCGGCGGGCGTGACGAAGTACGGCTGCTTACGGGGCCGCTTCTTCCTGCCCTGCTCCTCCAGCTGCCGCTCGGCGGCCGCAGTGACCCACTCGAAGTAGCCGTCACCGGGCAGCAGACACCGGCGGGCGGCGAAGGCGGCCCGGAACGACGGCTTCTCGTGCAGCGTCTCGGACCGCGCGTTGATCATCTTCGCGGCGCCCTCGGGTGACTTGGCCCACGACGGGACCAGCCCCCAGCGCAGCGCGCGCAACTGCCGCACCGGCCCCGGCGGGAAGGCGGCGGCCGGCCCGCCCTTGACCGGCCGCTCCAGCACCGCGTGCACCCGGGCCGTGGGAGCGACGTTCCAGCTGGGTGCCAGCGTCTCGCTCGCCTCCCACTGCCGCACGCCGAACGCCCCCACCAGTTCCTCGGCGCCACGACTGGCCGCATACCTACCGCACATGCATGCCACACTGCCATGCCACACGAAGGGGAGACATGCAGACCGACCACATCACGGATATCTGGGACCGGGTCGTGGGGGTCCAGCCGGACCCGTCCCTCTGGCTGGTGATCGCCACCGCAGTGCTGGCGCTGGGCGCCGTCGTCCCGCACTCCATATGGCGGCTGTCGCGCAACGCCGTCACGATCGCGCACGAGGGCGGGCACGGGCTGGTCGCGCTGCTGACCGGCCGCCGCCTGCAAGGCATACGGCTGCACTCGGACACCTCGGGCCTGACCGTCTCGCGCGGCAAACCGACCGGACCGGGCATGGTGCTGACCGCCGCGGCCGGCTACACCGCCCCGTCGCTGCTGGGCCTGGCGGGCGCCGCGCTGCTGGCCGCCGGGCACATCACGGCGCTGCTGTGGGGCGCCACCGCACTGCTCGTCGCCATGCTGATCATGATCCGTAACGCCTACGGGGTCCTCACCGTCGTCCTGGCCGGCGCCGCCTTCCTTCTCGTCTCCTGGCTGACCACGCCGTATGTCCAGGCGGCGTTCGCGTATGCGGTGGTGTGGTTCCTGCTGCTGGGCGGTGTGCGTCCGCCGTTCGAGCTGATGGGCAAGCGGCGCCGGGGAGGACCCGCGGACTCCGACCCCGACCAGCTGGCCCGGCTCACCCACGTCCCGGCCGGCGTGTGGCTCGGCTTCTTCCACGTGGTGACGCTGTGCTCCCTGATGGGCGGCGGCCGCTGGATGCTCGGCCTGTGAGGCGCCCGGCGGGCGGGCCGTATCCGCTCCCGTGTCACCGGGGCGCACTACCAGCGCCGTGTTTCCCCAATGTTGCGATGCTTCGCGCCACTTTTGATCAAGATCGGCACTCTTGCCCAGCCATTAAAGTAAGGGCATGACCGACAGCCCCGCACTCCCCGCCCCGTGGCCCGCCCCCGTCGCCCCGGGGACCGTCGATGCAACCGTCACCGTGCCCGGGTCCAAATCGGTCACCAACCGCGGCCTGGTCCTGGCCGCCCTGTCCTCCGAGCCCGGCTGGCTGCGCCGCCCGCTGCGCTCGCGCGACACCCTGCTGATGGCCGAGGCGCTGCGCACCCTGGGCGTCGGCATCGAGGAGACCGCCTCCTCCAGCTCCGCCGGCTCGGCGGGCGCCGACGCGCTGCCCGGCGGCGGCGAGGCATGGCGGATCATCCCGGCGGGCCTGCACGGCCCGGCCACCGTCGACGTCGGCAATGCCGGAACGGTCATGCGCTTCCTGCCGCCGGTCGCCGCCCTGGCCGACGGCCCCATCCGCTTCGACGGCGACCCCCGCTCCTACGAGCGTCCGCTGGACGGTGTCATCGACGCGCTGCGCGTCCTGGGCGCCCGGATCGACGACGACGGCCGCGGCGCGCTGCCGATGACGGTCTTCGGCGGCGGCGCCGTCGAGGGCGGCGCGGTCGAGATCGACGCCTCCTCGTCCTCGCAGTTCGTCAGCGCCCTGCTGCTGTCCGCCCCGCGCTTCAACCAGGGCGTCGAGGTCCGCCATGTGGGCGCGGCGCTGCCGTCCATGCCGCACATCCGGATGACCGTCGACATGCTGCGCAGCGTCGGCGCGCAGGTCGACACCCCCGAGGCGGGCGGCGAGCCCAACGTCTGGCGGGTCACACCCGGTGCCCTGCTCGGCCGCGATCTGGTCGTCGAGCCCGACCTCTCCAACGCCCAGCCGTTCCTGGCCGCCGCCCTGGTGACCGGCGGCAGGGTCACCATTCCGGACTGGCCCGAGCACACCACGCAGCCCGGTGACGCGCTGCGCGAGATCTTCACGGCCATGGGCGGCTCCTGCGAGCTGACCGACCACGGTCTGACCTTCACCGGCAATGGAAAGATCCACGGCATCGACGTCGACCTGAGCGAGGTCGGCGAACTGACCCCGGGCATCGCCGCCGTCGCCGCCCTGGCCGACTCCCCCTCCACCCTGCGCGGCGTCGCCCATCTGCGCCTCCACGAGACCGACCGGCTGGCGGCCCTGACCAAGGAGCTCAACGAGCTGGGCGGCGATGTCACCGAGACCGCCGACGGACTGCACATCCGCCCGCGGCCGCTGCACGGCGGGATCTTCCACACCTACGAGGACCACCGGCTGGCCACCGCCGCGGCCGTCATCGGCCTGGCGGTCGAGGGCGTGGAGGTGGAGAACGTCGCCACCACCGGCAAGACCCTGCCCGACTTCCCGGCGATGTGGACCGAGATGCTCGACCCGTCGGCCGCGCCCGCCCGGAGAGCCTGAGGGATACGGCCGTCATGCGCCGCTACGGCAAGAACCCCGATGAGGACGACGTCCGCGTCCGCCCCAACCGCAAGGGCAACCGTCCCCGTACCAACATCCGGCCCAAGCACGAGGACGCGGCCGAGGGCCTGGTCCTGACCGTCGACCGCGGCCGGCTGACCTGTCTGATCGACAGCCGCACGGTCACCGCGATGAAGGCCCGCGAACTGGGCCGCAAGAGCGCGGTGGTCGGCGACCGGGTCGCCGTCGTCGGCGATCTGTCCGGCGCCAAGGACACCCTGGCCCGCATCGTCCGGGTCGAGGCGCGCACCTCGACGCTGCGCCGTACGGCCGACGACGACGACCCCTTCGAGCGCGTGGTGGTCGCCAACGCCGACCAGCTGGCCATCGTCACCGCGCTCGCCGACCCCGAACCGCGCCCCCGGCTGATCGACCGCTGCCTGGTCGCCGCCTACGACGCGGGCCTGGACCCGCTCCTGGTGCTGACCAAATCCGATCTGGCGTCCGCCGACGCCCTGCTGGAGTCCTACGGCACCCTCGGTGTCCCCTACATCGTCACCAACCGCGACGAACTGGCCGAGGGCGGCGCCGCCGAGCGGGTCCGGGAATATCTGACGGACCGTATGACAGCGTTCGTCGGGCACTCCGGAGTGGGCAAGACCACCCTGGTCAACGCGCTCGTCCCGGAGCGCCGCCGGGCCACCGGCCATGTCAACGCGGTCACCGGCCGCGGCCGCCACACCACCACCTCGGCGCTGGCCCTGCCGCTCCCCGGCGGCTCGGGCTGGGTCATCGACACCCCGGGCGTCCGCTCCTTCGGGCTGGCCCATATCGACCCGTCCCGCGTCATCCACGCCTTCCCCGACCTGGGGCCGGGCACCGACGGCTGTCCGCGCGCCTGTAGCCATGACGAACCGGACTGCGCCCTGGACGCCTGGGTCGCCGACGGCCACGCCGACCCGGCCCGCCTCTACTCGCTGCGCCGGCTGCTCGCCACCCGGGAGCGACGCGAGGGCGACTGATCGTGCGAATCCCCTGCCGCCCGTCCGGGGCAACTGCATAATCGCACCGAGGCAGACGAGGGGCACGCCAATGGCGGCCGCCGAGGGGCGGGCCATGGGGCGTCACCGGGCCGAAGCGGTCGTCGACCTGACGGAGGCAATGGGACATGGCGTGGCTGCTGGTGGTGGTGGCGGGAGTCCTGGAGACCGGTTTCGCCGTCTGCCTCAAGCTCTCCCACGGCTTCACCCGCCTCTTCCCCACCATCGCCTTCGCCGCGTTCGCCCTGGGCAGCTTCGGCCTGCTGACCCTGGCCCTGCGCCGCCTCGACGTCGGCCCGGCCTATGCCGTATGGACGGGCATCGGCGCGGCCGGCACCGCGATCTACGGCATGATCTTCCTGGGCGACGTGGTCTCCACCCTCAAACTGGTCTCCATCACCCTGGTCATCATCGGCATCATCGGCCTCCAACTCTCGGGCTCGGCCCACTGACCCGAACTGCCGGCAGCGGCTCGCGGACACTCATGTCGCTGAGCGACCTGCCTCCGACCCACCGTCCGCGGCAAACGCCGCACTCTTTCACCTCCTTGTGTCCCCGATGGTTTTCACCTCGCTTGTTTTCACCCCGCGCGCTTTCACCCCCGCTTGTTTTCACCCCGCGCCCTTTCACCCCGCGCCCTTTTCACCCCCGCTTGTTTTCACCCCGCGCGCTTTCACCCCCTTGAGCACGCCTCCCCGGGAACACCGCCCTTGGCCCCCCGCGTTGTGGCCTGCAAGGGGCGCTCGCACCCCCTAGGGGATCCGTTCGATTACCCCCTAAGGGTCACCGCCCCCCGCCCCCGCTCCCCCACCCGGATGAACGCGCCCCGCACCAGCAGTGCCACCGCCTCGGGGCCGGTGCGGTCCGGGGTTTCTGCCGGGGCCACCACGCAGGACAGGGTCAGCCGGGCGGCGGTTTCGCAGGCGGTGCCCAGGGCGGGGAGTTCCTCCTCGGGCCAGTCGGGCTCCAGGGCGGCGACGGCGCAGTCGCAGAAGCGGCCGACCAGGTCGGCGGGAGCCGGTGGTGGGGCGAGCGGCAGCCGGTCGTTCCAGCAGCCCGTCAAAGCGGCCCTGACCAGCGGGTTCGTCCGTGCGGTACGGAGTGTCCAGGCGGCCGCGGCCACCACGCGGCCGGCCGCGTCGCCGCCCGGTCCGGCCGCCGGGCGCCGGGTCAGTGCCCGTTCGACGCCGGCCAGATAGCTGTCGGTCTCCCGCCGTACGAGCGCGCGGGCCAGCCCCTCCTTGGTGCCGAACTCGTTGTAGAGGGTCTGCCGGGAGACCCCGGCGGCGGCCGCGACGTCCACCATGCGGACATCGGCCCAGGCCCGTCGCGTCAGCGCCGTATACGCGGCGTCCAGCAAGCTCTCGCGCGCAGCGGGCATCCGTCGCCTCCCCTGCCGATGGCCCAAATGGCCGTGGTGCGCACAGAATTGACGGGGCACCAGGGGCTGTCAAGGGTCCCGGCAGGGGCCGTCCGGGCGCCCGGTGCGGGCCGTGCGCCGCCGCCGACGCGGCCAGTGGAATGACCCGTGCGCGGGCCGGGCATGGCCAGGTGGATCCCGCCCATGGCAGTGGATACTGTTCGCACATGCCCGACTATCACGATGATCTCCGCCTCGGCCATGTCCTCGCGGACGCCGCCGACGCCGCCACCATGGAGCGGTTCAAGGCCCTCGACCTCAAGGTCGAGACCAAGCCGGACATGACGCCGGTGAGCGAGGCGGACAAGTCCGCCGAGGAGCTGATCCGCGGCCAGCTCCAGCGGGCCCGGCCGCGCGATGCGGTGCTGGGCGAGGAATTCGGCAGCGAGGGCGCCGGACCGCGCCGCTGGATCATCGATCCGATCGACGGGACGAAGAACTATGTGCGCGGGGTCCCGGTCTGGGCCACCCTGATCGCCCTGATGGAGCGCGGCGAGGGCGGCGACCGCCCGGTGGTCGGCATCGTCTCCGCGCCGGCCCTCAACCGCCGCTGGTGGGCCGCCAAGGACCTGGGCGCCTTCACGGGCCGCAGTCTGACCTCCGCCAGCCGACTGGCGGTCTCACGGGTCGGCCGCATCCAGGACGCGTCGTTCGCGTACTCCTCGCTGACCGGCTGGGAGGAGCGCGGCAAGCTGCCCGGCTTCCTCGATCTGAGCCGGGACTGCTGGCGCACCCGGGCCTATGGCGACTTCTGGCCTTACATGATGGTCGCCGAGGGTTCGGTGGACATCTGTGCCGAGCCGGAGCTGTCGCTGTGGGACATGGCGGCCTGTGCGGTGGTCGTCGAGGAGGCGGGCGGACGGTTCACCGGTCTGGACGGCAGGACGGGCCCGCACAGCGGCAATGCGGCGGCGTCCAACGGACTGCTGCACGAGGATCTGCTGACGTATATCGGCGACTGAGCCGAGGTCCGCGGGCGGCCGTTCGGCACCGGTCCGCCGCCCACCTGCGCAGGGGCGAGCCTTCGGACAGGCGTCCCACATATGGCCCTTGTGAGACCTTGTTGAGCCGGGCCTGGCATGTGAACATGAGAATCCCCCCGTTTGTGAACTTGTGAATCCGTTCGCAAGGCACATGCACCAAGGAGGTGGCTCCGCTTCATGCCCATGTTCGTCAAAGACGCCATGAGCACGGTGGTCCTCACCATCGGGCCCGCTCACACCCTCCGCCAGGCCGCACAGCTGATGGCGGCCCGCCGGGTCGGCGCGGCCGTCGTCCTCGACACCGATACCAGCGGCCTCGGCATTCTCACCGAGCGCGACATCCTCAATTCCCTCGGCGCGGGCGAGAATCCCGACCGGGAGACCGCCCAGATGCACACCACTTCCGATGTGGTCTTCGCCGCGCCGGACTGGACGCTCGACGACGCCGCGGACGCCATGGTGCGCGGCGGCTTCCGCCATCTGATCGTGCTGGACGACCGCGAACCGGTCGGCGTCGTCTCCGTACGCGACATCATGCGCTGCCGCTCGAGGGTGCCGGAGCGGGGCAACCCGATACTGGCCTGAGGCCCCGGCCGGAACGGACCGGCACCGGTCCGTCGGCCGGCCGGCCGGGCAGCACGGAGAGGCCGGAGCCCATCGGCATCCGGCCTCTCCGCTTTTACGGCAGCGACAATTGAGCAACCCCCAGAGCGAGCAACCACCTCCGCGAGAGCGCGCGGCGGTTTAGCCGCAAAGAGGCGTGCTAGCCGCGCAGGGCCTGGACCGCAGCTTCCAGCCGCTTGCCGTAGTCCGCATCCGCCTTGCGGAAGTTCTCGATCGCGCGCTGGGCGATGTCGTCGCGCGAGACCTTGGCTATGAAGCCCGCCAGGTTGTTGATCAGGCGCTCCTTCTCGTCGTCCGCCAGCAGACGGTAGAGATTGCCGGCCTGGACGAAGTCGTTGTCCTTGGCGTGCGAGGGCGCGGCGTGCTCACCGGTGGCACCGGTGACCGCGGCGGAGACCCACAGCGGCCGGCCGGTCTGGACGGGGCCGCCGAAGCTGTTGGGCTCGTAGTTCTTCCGGCCCGCGTGGCGGCCGTCGTAGAGCGCACCGTCGCGGCCGTGGGTGCGCGCCTCGGTGGCATGCGGGCGGTTGACCGGCAGGTGGTCGGCGTTGATGCCGACGCGGTAGCGGTGGGCGTCGCCGTAGGCGAAAAGGCGGCCCTGGAGCATCTTGTCGGGCGACGGGCCGATGCCCGGCACGAAGTGGTGCGGGGAGAAGATCGACTGCTCGACCTCGGCGAAGATGTTCTGCGGGTTGCGGTTGAGCTCCAGCTTGCCGATCTCGATCGGCGGGTAGTCCTCGTGCGGCCAGACCTTGGTCAGGTCGAACGGGTTGAAGCGGTAGTTCGCCGCCTCGGCCGCGGGCATGATCTGCACCTGCACGGTCCAGGTCGGGAAGTCGCCGCGCTCGATGGACTCGCGCAGGTCGCGCTGGTGGCTGTCGGGGTCCTCACCGGCGAGCGTGTTGGCCTCGTCCTGGGTGAGGTTCTTGATGCCCTGGTCGGTCTTGAAGTGGTACTTGACCCAGAAGACCTCGCCCGCCTCGTTGTTCCACTGGAAGGTGTGCGAGCCGTAGCCGTTCATGTGGCGGTACGAGGCGGGGATGCCGCGGTCGCCGAACAGCCAGGTGACCTGGTGGGTGGCCTCGGGCGACAGGCCCCAGAAGTCCCAGACGTTGTCCGCCTCCTGGGAGCCGGTGTACGGGTCGCGCTTCTGGGTGTGGATGAAGTCGGGGAACTTGATGGCGTCCTTGATGAAGAACACCGGGGTGTTGTTGCCGACGAGGTCGTAGTTGCCCTCTTCGGTGTAGAACTTCAGCGCGAAGCCGCGCGGGTCGCGCACCGCGTCGGCGGCACCGAGGTTGCCCGCGACCGTGGAGAAGCGCAGGAACGTCTCGGTCTGCTTGCCGACCTCGGAGAGGAACGCGGCGCGGGTGTAGCGGCTGACGTCCGCGGTCACCGTGAAGGTGCCGTACGCGCCGGCGCCGCGGGCATGGACGATGCGCTCCGGGATGCGCTCGCGGTTGAAGTGGGCGAGCTTCTCGATCAGAAGCTGGTCCTGGATCAGACCGGGGCCGCCGACGCCTGCCGCTTCGCTGTTCTGGTTGTCCGCGACCGGAGCTCCGGTCTCCGTGGTCAGCGGTCCGGTGCTGCTGTCTACCGACACGTGCGCCTCCTGAAGTGATCTCCACCTGTCCCTTGGCTTGCGCCGTAGCCGATCCTACATTGGACATTGTCTAAGTCAAGAAGCACCCGAAACTCATACCTGATCCGGTGATGGACCGGCCGCTGGTACCCTGGGCTGTATCTGACTGATAGGTGATTGGCATGAGTGACCTGCTGGAACGGCTTCGGGGACGCGGCTGGCGGCTGACCGCACAGCGACGCGTCGTCGCCGAGGTCCTCGACGGGGACCACGTCCACTACACGGCCGACGAGGTCCACGCCCTGGCGACGGAGCGGCTCCCCGAGATCTCCCGCGCCACGGTCTACAACACGCTGGGCGAGCTGGTCTCGCTCGGCGAGGTGCTCGAGGTGAGCACGGACGGCCGGGCCAAGCGCTACGACCCCAACGCCCACCACGACCACCAGCATCTGGTCTGCTCGCGCTGCGGCACGATTCGCGACGTCCATCTCCAGGGCGACCCGCTCTCCGCGCTGCCCGAACCGGAGCGCTACGGCTTCGAGGTCTCCGAGGTCACGGTCACCTACCGGGGCCTGTGCCCCACCTGTAGCGGCCACCACGCCTGACCGCGGTCGGCGTCCCGCGTCCGGCCCGCCCCCAGGGGCCGTACGCGGCGGCGGCCGGCCGGCGCGTCCATGGCACCGGAAACACGACAAGGGCCCGGATTCTCAAGGAATCCGGGCCCTTGCCCTTCAGTAGCGGGGACAGGATTTGAACCTGCGACCTCTGGGTTATGAGCCCAGCGAGCTACCGAGCTGCTCCACCCCGCGTCGTTGTGGCTTTACTTTAACCCCCAGCCGACGACGGGTGCAAATCCCTTCCCCGTTACCCCCGGGGCCCCGGCAGCGGCCCCCGTTCACGGGCCGCCCCCGGGTCCTCGTTACGCGCTGAGCTCCTCCTGGAGGGCCGCCCGCAGCCGGGCCGCCCGCTCGGCGACCTCGGGCGGGCCCAGTTCGACCGCGCGGGCACACCAGCCCTGCGCCTCCGCGAGCGCACCGCGCCGGGCGGCGAGCAGGGCCAGGCGCAGCGCGGCGCGGCCGTGTCCGTCCCGGGCGGCCTTCTCCCACCACAGGGCGGCCTCGGGGAGGCTGCCCTCGCGGGCCAGCAGCAGCCCGAGGTTGAAGGCGCCGTTACGGCTGCCGGCCTCGGCCGCGGCGCGGTACCAGGAGGCGGCCTCGACGACATCGCCCTGGGCCGCCGAGAACATGCCCATCCGGACCTGGGCCCGGCGGTGCCCCTGGCGGGCGGCGCGTTCGTACCACTGGATGCTCTCGTCGTCCGCGGTCCGTTCGCTGTCGACCAGCCCCTCGCCCGCCGCCGCGGCCCTGCGGTCGAGCAGGTCCGCGAGCCGGAAGGCCGCCTCCGCGCTGCCGCCGCCCGCCGCACAGCGCAGATTGCGCTCGGCGTCCTGCAACTCGCCGTCGCGCAGCTGCACGATGGCCACTTGCAGCGCCGCCTCGGTGTGCCCGGCGGCCGCGGCCCGCTCGTACCAGGCGTGTGCGGTGCGCTCCTCGCCGCGTCCGGCGAACAGGATGCCGAGGTTGAAGGCGGCGTCCACGCTGCCGGCCTCGGCCGCCTTGGAGAACCACGGCTCGGCGCCGGCGGCGTCTCCCCTCTGGAGCAGCAGGATCGCCAGGGCGTTGGCGGCCTCGCGGTGCCCGGCGTAGGCGGCGCGGCGGTACCACTGCTCGCCGCCCTCGGCGCGGCCCTGTTCGGCGCACAGCAGGCCGATGTTGTACGCGCCGTTGACGTCACCGGCGTCCAGCGCGACGCGGTACCAGCGCTCGGCGGTCTGGAGTTCGCCGCGGTCGGCGTGGAGTGCGCCCAGGGCGTTGGCGGCGTTGCCGTCGCCGTCCTGGGCGGCCCGGCGCCACCATTCGGCGGCGCTCTCCTCGTCCCCGGCGTCGCGCAGCAGGAAGCCCAGCGCGCAGGCGGCCCGGGCCTCGCCGTCCTTGGCGGCGGACAGGTACCACCGGCCCGCCTCCTGGACGTCGCCGCGGTCCTCCAGGAGCACGCCCAGCTGGAGCGCCGCCCGGCGGTGCCCGCGGGCGGCGGCCTGGCGGTACCACTGCTCGGCCTCGGCGTGGCGGGTCAACTCCCCGTAGGCGGGGACCGCCTGGCGGTCGTTGTCGTGGCCGTCCTCGATGATGCGGGCGACGCGGTAGGCGGCCTCGCGGTGGCCGCGCTCGGCGGCGGCGCGGAACCAGCGTTCGGCGCCGATGTCGCCGCGGTGCTCCAGCAGGTCGGCGAGGGCGTAGGCGCCCAGGCAGTGGCCGGATTCGGCGGCCTGGCGCAGCCAGTACTCGGCGGCGGGTTCGTCGCCGCGTTCGCGGTAGTGGCGGCCGATGGCGTGGGCGGCGGCCGCGGAGCCGGCGACGGCGGCGATCCGCCACCAGCCGGTGGCCTCGTCCACGTAGCCGCGCTGGTGGAGCAGGACGCCGAGGTTGTTGGCCGCGGCACGGTCGCCGGCCGCGGCGGCGGAGCGCAGATGCGGCTCGGCGCCGTCCAGGTCCCCGCGGCGCAGCAGCATCGCGCCGAGCG
Organism: Streptomyces natalensis ATCC 27448; assembly: GCF_000935125.1. GTDB lineage: Bacteria > Actinomycetota > Actinomycetes > Streptomycetales > Streptomycetaceae > Streptomyces > Streptomyces natalensis. The sequence goes on from NZ_JRKI01000061.1 coordinate 498,968, forward strand.
CGCTCATCGCGGCGGTGTCGCCCGCCTCGGCGGCCCGGCGGTGGCCGGACTCGGTGACCGCCTCGGACGCCTCGGCGGCTTCGGCAGCCTCCATCGCGTCCATCGGCAGCTCGGGTTCGCGCCCGTCGTCGGGCGCATGCACAAACCGGTCCGTCTCCAACAACCTTGCCTTGTCCCCCATAACCGCCATCGTCGCATCACCTGAAACCCGCGTACACCTGGTATACCGCAGCCAGTGAGGTCACTTCAGCGGTTTGTCGACTTCCCGACACGGCGACTTGTCAAACTCAAGCACACAGGTTCGCCACATCGGGCGTTCGACGCAGCCTTGACCGGCACCGACCGACAGCACACAACACGCATGACGAAGGCCCGGATCCTGAGATCCGGGCCTTCATCTTCAGTAGCGGGGACAGGATTTGAACCTGCGACCTCTGGGTTATGAGCCCAGCGAGCTACCGAGCTGCTCCACCCCGCGCCGTTGTGCACTCCACGTTACCACGGGGCCGGTGCGGGCTCTCACCCGGTTTCTCCCGGCTTTTCACCCTGTTCTTTCACCCGTGCAGCCGTACGGCCGCCGGCAAAGACCACCGGCGGCCGCAGGCACCGCAGTTGATGCGGGACGGCTCAGCCGCCCGAGGCGCCGCCCTTGCCGGACGCCTTGGCCTCCTGGGACGCCTTCGCCGCCCGGTCCAGGGCCGCCTTGAGCTTCTTCTTCGCCGCGTCGTAACCGGCCAAGTCCTTGCTCTCAAGGGCCTTCTCGCCCTCGTCGTACGCCTTCTCGGCGTCGTTGAGGGCCTGTTGGACGGTCTGGTTGGCCGGTGGCTGCTGGCCGGTCCCACCGCCCGGCGGCTTGGTGCCCGTACTGGGCGCCTTCTTGCCGAAGACGACGTTCAGCGCGTCCCCGAGGGAGTCCTCCAGGACCGGCTTGCTGTCGCCGTAGCTGACCAACACCTTCTTCAGCAGCGGGTAGTTGGTGCCGGCGCCGCGCAGATAGACCGGTTCGACGTACAGCAGCCCGCCGCCGAGCGGCACGGTCAGCAGGTTGCCGTACTCGATCTCCGAATCGCCGCGCTTGAGGATGTTGAGCTCGTTGGCGATCGTCGGGTCGGAGTTGAACTTCGACTGAGCGAGTTTCGGTCCGGGCACCGGTGTCTGCGCGGGCAGTTTCAGCAGCCGGATCCGTCCGTAGTCGGGGCTGGTCGCATTGGCGTCGACGGCCATGAACGCGCCCAGGTTGTCCTTCTTGTTGGGCGTGAAGGTCGTCGTCAGCGAGAACGCCTGGTCCTTCTGGTCCGGCATCTTCATGCTCAGGTAGTACGGCGGTACGGCGTTGCCCGACTTGGTCGTCGGGTCGCTGGGCACCTGCCAGCGCTCCGAACCGGAGTAGAAGGTCCCCGGGTCGGTGACGTGGTAGGTGGTCAGCAGCTGGCGCTGCACCTTGAACAGGTCCTGCGGGTAGCGCAGATGCTCCTTGAGCTCGGGGCTGATGTCGGACTTCTTCTTGACCGTCCCGGGGAAGGACTTCATCCAGGTCTTGAGGACCGGGTCCTTGGTGTCCCACTGGTAGAGCTTGACCGAGCCGTCGTAGGCGTCGACCGTCGCCTTGACGGAGTTGCGGATGTAGTTGACCTGGTTCTGCTGGGCGACCACCGCACGCTGTCCGTCGGTGAGCGAGTCGGCGGTGGTGTCCCCGAGGGTGGTGCGCGAGGCGTACGGGTAGCCGTTGCTGGTGGTGTAGGCGTCCACGATCCACTGGAGCCGGTGGTTGATCACCGCCGGATAGGCGTCGCCATCGATGGTCAGCCAGGGGGCGACCGCCTCGACCCGCTCCTTGGGGGTGCGGTTGTACAGGATCCGCGAACCGTCGCCGATGGCACCGGAGTAGAGGATCTGCGGCTCCCCGAACGCCACCGCGTACGCGGCGCGGTTGACCGGGTTGGCGAGGTTCACCCCGCTCTTGCCGGTGTAGCGGTAGCTCTTCTCACCGGTGTCGTCGGAGTAGTCCAGCTCCTTTTGGGGACCGCCGACGATGGAGTACTGCGTGGTCTTCTCGCCGTAGTACACACGCTGCTCGTAGCGGCCGAGCTGCCCCTTGGACGGCAGATCCGACTCGGTGTAGTCCGGTCCGCCGCCGGAGTCGGTCTCGGTGCCCTTGGCGGCGACCGCGCCGTAGCCGTGGGTGTACTTGAAGTGGTCGTTGATCCAGTTGTGGTCCGGGATACCGGCGATGTTCAGCTCGCGCAGACCGATGACGGTGTCCTGCTCGGCGCCGTTCTTGTCCTTGTAGCGGTCGACGTCCAGGGTGGCGGGGAACTGGTAGTACGCCCGCACCTGCTGCTGTTGCTGGAAGGCCGGCGAGACCACGTTGGGGTCGAGCAGCCGCATGCTGGCGGTGGTGTCGGCCTCGTCCCGCAGCCGCTGGCTGTCGTCCTTGCCGACCGGCTTGTAGTTGCCCTTGTACGGGGTGACCTCGGAGCCCTGGATGCCGTACGCGTCCCGGGTCGCCTTGATGTTCTGCTTGATGTACGGGGCTTCCTTGCTGGCCTCGTTGGGCTGCACCTGGAACTTCTGCACGATCGCCGGATACAGCCCGCCGATCAGGACCGCCGAGAGCACCATCAGGCCGAAGCCGATCACCGGCAGCTGCCAGGTCCGGCGCCACAGGGTCGCGAAGAACAGCACCGCGCAGATCGCCGCGATGAAGAACAGGATGGTCTTCGCCGGGAGATAGGCGTGGGCGTCGACATAGCGCAGCCCGGTCCAGTTGTCCGCCGAGCGCAGACCGCTGGACTTGACCGCCAGGCCGTAGCGGTCGAGCCAGTAGGCGACGGCCTTGAGCGAGACGAACAGGCCCAGCAGCACCGACAGATGACCGGTCGCGGCGGCGGTGGCGCGCGAGCCCGGGCTGGTCAGCCGCAGCCCGCCGTAGAGGTAGTGCGTCAGCGCCGCGGCGACCAGGCACAGGACCGCGCAGGCGAAGCCGAAGCTGAGCAGGAAGCGGTACCACGGCAGGTCGAAGGCGTAGAACGCCACGTCCATCCCGAACTGTGGGTCCTTTTGCCCGAATTGCACGCCATTGACCCATTGAAGCCAGGTCCGCCACTCGCCGGACGCGGAGGCGCCCGAGATCAGCCCGATCACCGCCGTGACCGCGATCAGCGCCCACTTCTTGAAGGGTGCGATGCTCATCCGGTAGCGGTCCAGGCTCTGCTGTTCCACGGACATCGCACTCAGCGGCGGCCGCAGCCGGTGCGCCAGCCAGATGTTGATCCCGACGGCCAGCGCCATGACGGCACCGAAGGCGAAGAACAGGCCGATCTTGGTCCACAGGGTCGTGGTGAAGACCGAGGAGTAATGGACCGAGCGGTACCAGAGCCAGTCGGTCCAGAACCCCGAGAACATCACGAAGAGCATGGCCAGCACGGCCAATGCGCCCAACGTCATCAAAAGGGTCCTCGCCCGCCGGGACGGTCGGCCGACTCTGATCCGTGGCCCGGAGGGGCCTGAGCCGCGGTCCGGCATCTGGAAAGCCAAGGTGCGCACCTCGAAGTTCGCTGTTGTGTGGAACAGGCCCGGCGATAGTAGGACCCAGTAAGGCAACTTACGAAGGCTTTACCCAGTTCCCGATTTCGGCGACGGACAAGGCACGATGTGAAGCATGAGCAACCTCCCCGTTGACGGCACCCCCCTCGCCGGCGACCCACTGACCCGCGCGGTACTCGAGATCGACGAGTACGCCGCCGGGCTCGGCTGGGACCAGCCCGCCCGACTGTTCGCCCTCGTCGACACCGCCAAGCTGCGCGCGCAGGAGCCCTCGCTCGCCGCGCAGCTGGGCATCGACGACTCCACCACCGCCTCGCTGACCCCCGTCGAGCAGGACGAGATCCCGGCCGGCGCCCCGCTGGACGAGTTCCTCGCCACCATCGCCTGGCCCGACGCCGTCACCGGCTGCGCGCTGACCGTCGAGCGCCTGATGCTGCCGCCGTCCGCCGAGGACTCCGTGCCCGAGGGCATGGACGAGAAGCAGCTGGCCGGCTGGGTCGCCGAGCACCCCGACCGCCAGGAGGTGCGGATGACGGTGGCCGTGCTGCGCGACGGCAAGCGGGAATCGGCGCTGCGGCTGCGCGAGAAGGACTCCACCTCCGAGGTCCTCACCGGCTCCGCACTCGTACCGGGCCTCGCGGAGGCACTGGCCGCCACCTTCGAGGCATAGGACCTGCGGGGGCCTGCGGCAGCCCCCGGGGCACGCCCTACGAACGGCCTGCCGGGCTACAGCTCGGCAGGCCGGCGGTGTGCCCCGTGCTGATCTTGTCGAGTGCCTTGACGGCGTCGCCTATCGTGCCGACCTTGACCAGGGTCAGGCCCTCGGGGGTGTCCTTGGCGGCGGCCGCGCAGTTCTCCTTCGGCGTCAGGAAGAACTGGGCGCCCTTGGCCCGCGCACCGACCGTCTTCATCGAGATGCCACCGATGGGCCCGACCTTCCCCTTGTCGTCGATCGTGCCCGTACCGGCCACGAACCTGCCGCCGGTCATGTTCCCGGGGGTGAGCTTGTCGACGATGCCGAGGGCGAACATCAGCCCCGCGCTGGGCCCGCCGACGTCGGCCAGCTTGATGTCGATGGGGAACGGGAATATGTGGTCCACCCCGGCCTGGATGCCCACGACGGCCCGTCCGTTGTCCGCCTTCGTCGTGGTGAGGGCGACCTGCTTCTGATCCCCCGCGGGCCTCTTGCCCTGCTTCTCCGCGGCGGCGGCCACCTTGGCGGGGATGACCGTGAAGACCGTCTTCTCGCCGGGCTTGTGCCGGGTGACGAGCTTGGCGACGTCGCCGTACGTCCGCACCGGCTTGCCGTCGACCGCCTTGATCACATCGCCCGCGTGCAGCTTTCCGTCGGCCGGCTTGTCCTTCATGACGGAGGCCACCACCGTCTGGCTCGCGACCGGGATGTGCAGCTGCCCCAACGCCGCGACCTTGGCGCTCTCCTGGGACTGGCTGAACTCCTCGGCGTTCTCCTGATCGGCCTGCTCGGCCGTCTGCCCCTCCGGGTAGAGCGTCTTGTGCGGCACCACCGTGCTGTCATGGCCCAGCCAGCCGATGAACGCCTCGAAGGCGTTCATCCTGTAGTCGGGGCCGGTGACCCGGACCGTGGTCATGTTGAGATGACCGGTCGGCTGGTACGTCTTACGCCCGGAGATCTGCAGCACCGGCGCACCGGCGTGGTCACCGAGGGTGTTGACCGTCGGCCCCGGGGACATCTCGGAGTACGGCACGGGGATCAGCACCCCGGCGATCAGCAGCGCGATCAGCATCAGGGTCGAGGCGAGAAGCGTCGCGAGGCGGCGTGGCATGGAACGACAGTACGGGACGGGTATGACAACCGGCCCGCGGGGCCAGCCGTTGGGGGACGAGGGGATCCGGCCGTTGCTGCTGCGTATGCCGGTGAGGGTCAGGCGACGTCCGAGGCGGCATCGGAAGCGGAACGCTCCCGCTCCATCGCCTCGCGGAACCGGGCATAGCCCGCGAGCTCCGCGCCGTCCCCCGACTTGCGGCTGCGCTGGGTCCAGGTGCTCCACACCGTGGCCACGAGCGCGGCAAGAACCGGAACCAGCAACCACAGGAGCGCACCCACAGTGACCTCCCAACCCCTTGTACGACCGCAATCGACGATTAGCAGATTAACCATCCGATAGGTCAACGCTTACGCCAGGGGGCGGGTTACGCAACCGGGCAAACGGTGCCGCGGCGCTTGTGCGGCCCCCTTTAAACCCCTACCCACTCCTCTGCACCATCGGTGAACGATTGGTGCTTCCAGATGGGAACCTGGTGTTTGAGGTCGTCGATCAGCCTGCGACACGCCTCGAACGCCTCGGCCCGGTGCGGGCAGGAGACGGCGACGACGACCGCGAGATCTCCGATCGCCAGATCACCCACTCGGTGTATCGCCGCCAGCGCCCGTACGGGGTAGTCGGCGGCCACCTTCTCGGCGATGCGCCGCATCTCGGCCTCGGCCGAGGGGTGCGCAGAGTAGCCGAGCCCCTCGACATCCGCACCGCCGTCGTGCGAACGGACCGTGCCGACGAACAGCGCGGTGCCGCCGGCCGCGGCGTCCCCGACGGCCGCGAAGACCTCGTCCACGGACAGCGCGGACTCCCGGATCGCGAGGAGGCGGATCGGGTCCGCGGCGGCCTGCTCTCCGGGGTGGTCGGAGCGGTCGGGGCGGGGGCGGGAGACGTCGGCTGGCATGGTCCCATCGTGCCGTACCGGAGCCGCACCGGGAAATGGCCGATTCCACCGGTGGTCCGGGCCGCGGTATGGAGGCTCGTACAGCCCGCGGGCCCGGCCCGGCCGGACGGATCACACGGTTCGCACGGGCCGCGCGGCCTGCCCGGGCCCGCCGCAGGTCAGATGCGGCGGCGGGCCTTGCGGGCGCGGCGGACCAGGGCGGCGGTACCCAGCAGGGCGACGGTGGCGCCGGCCGCGCCGGCGGCGGTGGCGTCCTTGCGGCCCAGGCGGCGGCCCGCGACGGTGTGCCGGCCGGCGACCTCCTCCAGGAGCTCGGCCAGCACCTCCTCGTTGGTCCACTTCGGCCGCCAGCCCGCCTCGTGCAGCCGGCTGCCGCTGACCACCCAGGGGTGCATGGTGTACGCGAGGTCCCCGGCGGGCGACGGCGTCAGCCCGATGCGGTGCAGCCGGGCGGCGGCGCCCAGGGCCACCGAGGACGGCAGCTCCATCCGCCGGATCCCGGACAGCTCCTCGACCTCCTCCTGTTCCAGCCAGCCGTCGCAGCCCACCGCCAGCTCGCCGTCGACCTTCTCCAGGGCGGCGTACTCCAGGGCGCCGACCAGGTCGTCGACATGGCAGAACTGCCAGGCGGGGCGGGATCCGGCCACCACCAGGAGGCGGGGCGACTCGAAATAGCGGGTCAGGGCGGTGTCGGTGCCGCCCACCAGGACCGTGGGGCGCACCACCGTGACGTTCAGGCCCGGGTGTGCGCGGGGCGCGCGGCGGGCGAGGTCCTCGATCTCCAGGAGGTCGCCCACGCCGGTCGCGTCCGCGGTGGCCCGCAGTTCGGCGTCCTCGGCCAGCGGAACATCGTTGTCGGGCAGCGCCCCGTAGACCATGGCGGAGGTGCACAGCACCACCCGGTGCACACCCGCCGCCGCGGCGGCGGTCAGGACGGTCTGGGTGCCGCGCACGTTGTAGGCGGTGCGGGCGGCGTCGTCGGTCTCCAGGTCGAGATCGATGGCCAGGTGGACGACGACGTCGGCACCGCGCAGTTTGTCGGCGATGGCCGGGTCGCGGACGTCCAGGACGTGCCAGTGGGCCTCGGCGATGTCGCCGCGCCGCTCGTCGATGGCCACGACCTGTTTGATCTCGTCGGATGCCACCAGGGCACGGGTGAGCAGCGCGCCGACCCCGGAGGCGGCTCCGGTGACGGCCACGACGGGGCGGCGCAGCGGCCGGTCGCGGGCGCCGCCCGCGCCGCCTCCTGCCGGCTCGGCCTGGGCCGCAGCGTTTCGCGCTGCGCGAACGGTCGGATCTGGGGAACTCACCGGGCGTCTCCAGCGGTTGAATTCAGTACGTACGCGGATGACGCGTACGTACCAGGTGCCGTCCATCCTGCCGCAGGCACCGCTCCGGCGAAGCACCGAGCCCGTAAGCGGGTGCGGTGTCCGGGGTCCGGCCGATGATCAAGGCCCGCCTTGATCCACCGGCCAGGCCCTACGCTGGAGAGGAATGTCGGGCAACCGCCGTCGGCACGTGCCGGTGGCCCTACGAGCCGAGGAAACCCGTGAGTGACACCCCATTCGGATTCGGCCTTCCGCCGGAGGAGCCGGAGGACGGCGACAACGGCAAGCAGAAGGGCGGCCAGGGAGGTAGCCAGGGCCCCGCAAACCCGCTCGGGTTCGGCGGCGGGAGCGGCGGCGCGGACAATCCGTTCGCGGCGCTCTTCGGCGGCATGGGCGGCCCCGGCGGCGAGATGAACCCTGGCGACCTGGGCGCCGCCTTCCAGAAGCTCGGGCAGATGCTCTCCTACGAGGGCGGCCCGGTGAACTGGGAGATGGCCAAGGACATCGCGCGGCAGACCGTCGCGCAGGGCGCCGAGGACGGCAGCAAGGACGCGAGCCTGTCGACTGGCGAGCGGTCCGCCGTCGAGGAGGCCGTACGACTGGCGGACCTGTGGCTGGACGGGGTGACGTCGCTGCCGTCGGGGTCGGGGTCGGTGGTGGCCTGGAGCCGCGCGGAATGGGTCGAGGAGACCCTGCCGGTGTGGAAGGACCTGGTCAACCCGCTCGCCGAGCGCGTCGGGGCGGCCATGGGCGATGTGCTGCCCGGCGAGATGCAGGCCATGGCGGGCCCGCTGCTGGGGATGATGCGCTCCATGGGCGGCGCGATGTTCGGCACCCAGATCGGGCAGGCGCTGGGCGTGCTGGCCGGTGAGGTCGTCGGGTCGACGGACATCGGGCTGCCGCTGGGGCCGTCCGGCAAGGCGGCGCTGCTGCCGGGGAACATGGCCAGGTTCGGCGAGGGCCTGGGCGTCCCCGAGGAGGAGGTGCGGCTGTACCTGGCGCTGCGGGAGGCCGCCCATCAGCGGCTGTTCGCGCATGTGCCGTGGCTGCGCTCGCATCTGTTCGGTGCCGTCGAGGGCTATGCGCGCGGCATCAAGGTCGATACGACCAAGCTGGAGGACGTGGTCGGCCAGATCGACCCGCAGCATCCCGAGGAGCTGCAGAACGCCTTGCAGCAGGGCATGTTCCAGCCCGAGGACACCCCGGAGCAGAAGGCCGCGCTGGCCCGGCTGGAGACCGCGCTGGCGCTGGTCGAGGGCTGGGTGGACGCGGTGGTGCACGCCGCCGCCGCACCGCATCTGCCGTCGGCCGACAAGCTGCGCGAGACGCTGCGGCGCCGCCGGGCGAGCGGCGGCCCGGCCGAGCAGACCTTCTCCACGCTGATCGGTCTCCAGCTGCGCCCGCGGCGTCTGCGCGACGCCTCGCGGCTGTGGGCGCTGCTGACCGACGCCCGGGGCCTGGAGGGCCGCGACGGCCTGTGGGCGCACCCGGACATGCTGCCGACGGCGGCCGATCTGGACGACCCGGACGCCTTTGTCCACCACGAGCAGCCGGACTTCTCCGAGCTCGACAAGATGCTGGGCGAGGCCGCGAGCGGCGGCAAGCCGGATCTGTCCAAGCCCGCCGAGGGCACCACGGGCGGCGACGACCAGGCCCCCGGCGACGACAAGGCGGACGGCGACAAGTGAGGCTGCGCGAGGACGCGGCGCGGGTGCTCAAGGAGTGGCCCGCGCCGTCGCAGGAGCAGGAGCGGCTGCGGCTGACGTATCTCGATCACCTCGCCGCCCATCAGGACGGCATGTGGAAGCCCTGCAAGGACGGGCATATCACCGCGAGCGCGCTGGTGGTCGATCCGGCGGGCGAGCGGGTGCTGCTGACGCTGCACCGCAAGCTGGAGATGTGGCTCCAGATGGGCGGCCACTGCGAGCCGGAGGACGCGACCCTGGCGGACGCGGCGCTGCGCGAGGCGCGTGAGGAGTCCGGGATCGCGCAGGGGCTGACGCTGCTGCCCGGCGGCCCGGTGCGTCTGGACCGCCATCACACGCCCTGCGCCCGGCATCTGGACGTCCAGTACGCCGCCGTGGCGCCCGCGGGCGCGGTGCCGACGGTCAGCGACGAGTCGCTGGACGTGCGCTGGTTCCCGTACGACGAGGTGGCCGCCGTCGCCGATGCGTCGGTGGTGCGCCTGGTGGAGCGCACCCGCGCGCTCCTGTAGACGGCAGCGGCCTGACGCGTCCGGCGCCCGCCCCTTCCCGGGACGGGCGGCGGATGCCCGTCTGCCGTGCGTCAGTTGGTGAAGATGTTGCCCTGGTTGGCGCCGTGGGCGCCCTGCTGGCCCATGCCGAACTGGGCGGCGAGCCCGGAGCCGATCGCGGCGTTCTGCGGCGGCAGCAGCTCGCTGGGCTGGACCAGCGCATAGCCCTGGCCGAGGAAGCTGAGCTCCCAGCCCTCGCCGGTGTTGCCCCGGCGCCGCCACACCCCGGAGGAGTGCGTCTGCGCCTGCATCTGCACCCGCAGCGAGCTGGACCAGGCGACCACCGCGTCCGCGTCGGCGTTGACGTATTTGTCGGGCGTGACCTCCAGCATCAGCGGCTGCCCGGAGGTCATCAGCACGACCTTGCCCTGCCCGGAGATGTGGAGCTGGTACTTGCCGGTGCCGGAGATGCCGTACTGACTGTCGATGGAGACGACGTCCCAGTGGAGGTTGGAGTCCAGCGCCAGGACGTAGCTGCTGTCGACGGTCAGCCCCTGGTGGTCGACGTCGACGACATGGACGTGCTGGGCGAGGTTGGCCAGATAGACCGTGCCCTGCCCGGAGACCCGCATCAGGTCCAGGCCCTCGCCGGACACGGCGCGGGCCCGCTGCTGGCCCTGTGTCTGGTAGTTGCCCTCGAATTCGAGCAGTCCCTGGTAGGCGACCATCGCGCCCTTACGGGCGAGGAGGTCGTCATGGCCCGTGAGGGAGACCCGCAGCATCTGCTTGTTCTGCAGGGCGTAGCGGTCCTCGGTCTGTGCCTCGGTGAAGGCGAAAAGCGGACTCTGCATGGCGGTTTCGGTCCTCCCCCTCAGCCCCGGGCCCGGAGCCGGTCGGTGCTGTCCTCGCTGGGCTGGACGACGACGAAGCCCTGGCCGGAGAAGGCCAGTTGGTAGGCCTCGCCGCTGCCGCGCCCGATCAGGGAGGACGCCTTGAAGCTGCTCCTGCCCTTCATCTTCAGGTTGGTGGACCAGGCGACGAGAGCGTCCGGGTCCACGAACGTCTCGTCCTCGCCACGGCCGCAGTCGACCACGATGGGCGTGCCCCGGGAGGTCAGCGCGACCCAGCCGGTGCCGGATATGCCGACATTGAACAGGCCCTGGCCGGCGAACTTGGCCATCCCCTTGACCCGCTGCACGCCCCACTGGAGGTGCGCGTCGAAGGCGAGGATGTTGGTGCCGTTGACGGAGAGCGCCTCGTCGTTGAGGTTGATGCAGACCACGTCGGCGCCGTAGTCGGCGAGGAAGAGCAGTCCGTCGCCGGAGCACTTCATCAGCGGGGCGCCCTCGCCGGTGAGCCACTGGGAGGCCATCTGGCGCACGGCGGGCGGGTTGGGCTCGTACTGGACGAAGCCTTCGTAGGCGACCATCGAGCCGGTGCGGGCGAAGACGTCCTGGCCGGTCTGCATGGCAATCTTCACCATGCGGCTGCCGTGGTTCTCCATACGGGCGGCGGGCGGGGTCGGGGCGTATCCCGAAAGCTGCTGCTGGGTCATGTGACGGGCTCCCTCAGACCTCGTAGGGCTGGACGACGATGAAGTTGCCGGGCGCGCCGCGGAACTGGAGGTTCACGGCCTCGCCGGAGTGTCCCGGATAGGCGTGCCGGCGGACGCTCACCTGGCTGGAGATGATCACCTGGGAGCCGGCGGACCAGGCCACGACGGCGTTGGCGTCGGCGAAGGTGGTCGGGGTGACCGGCAGCACGACGGGGGTGCCGTCGGTCTTGACGACGAGGGTGCCGGTGCCCTGGAAGAGCATGGTGAACAGCGCGCCGCCGGGAATGCTGTGGCCCTCGATGCGGCGGACCTCGTACTGGAGCGATTCGTCGAAGGCGAGGACGTTGTCGGCGGAGACGCAGAGGGCGTCGCCCTGGAGCTCGATGGGGTGGACATGGGCGCCGTTCTCGGCGAAGAACACCTGGCCCTGGCCGGTGCAGCGCATCAGCTGCATCTCCTGGCCGGTGGCGTTGCCGGTGATCCGGCCGCGGAATCCGGCGCCCCTGTAGCCGAAGTCGACCTTGCCCTGGTAGAGCACCATGCTGCCCTGTTTGGCGAGCACCGGCCGGCCGTCGACGCCGAGGTCGGCGCGGATCAGCTTGGCGTTCTGCGGCGTCCAGCGCCCGCCGTTGGGCGCTTCCTTGTACTTGTCCAGCACGACGCCGAGGCCCGCGCCCTGGGGGACGGCGGGAGCCTGGCCGGGCTGTCCGTAGGGCGCGGGCCGGCCCGGGGCCGGCTGGCCGTAGGGGGCGGGCTCGCCCGGGGCGGGCTGGCCATACGGGGCCTGGCCCGGGGCCGGCTGGCCGTACGGGGGCGCCTGCGGGGCCGGCTGGCCCGGGTAACCACCGGGCGCGGGCCGGCCGTAGGGCTGTCCGGGCACGCCGGGCGCGCCTGGGGGCGGCGGGACGGAACCACCGGGCGGGACCAGGGGCGCGGCGATGGTCGGCGCGTTGTGCACCTGGGGCGCGGTCGGCTGTGGGGGCAGCGGCGGGGGCTGCGGGGCGGCCGGGGGCGCGCCCTGGGGCGGGCCGAAGCCGGGCGCGGGCGGCGGTACGGGTGCGGGGGCGGACGGAGCGGGAGCCGCAGGGGCGGGCGGGGCCGGAGCGGGGGCCGCCGGGGGTGCGAAGGAGGGGGCGGGGGCGGCGGCCGGACCGGCCGGGAGTGCGAAACCGGGCGCCTGCTGGGCCTGGGCGGGCGGCTGCGGCTGCTCCTGCTCCTCTTCGAGGACCTCGCCACCGAAGTTCTTCAGCAGCGCCTCCAGGCCGCCGTCGAAGCCCTGGCCGACCGCGGCGAACCGCCAGACGTCCTTGAGGTAGAAGTCGCCCAGCATGACGGCGCGTTCGGTGCTGAACTCGCTGCCGTTGAAGGAGTAGCGGGCGACCTCCTCGCCGCCGGCCACGATGCGGATGTGGCCGGGGCCGATCCGGGAGACCTGGCCGGGGCCGTCGAGCGCCGCGGTGAAGGACAGCTTCTGGATGTGCGGCGGGATCTTGTCGAGGGTGACCCGGAAGGACTCGGCGTCGCCGGCCTGCGCGCCGAGCAGCTGGATGGACTCCTCGGGCGACTTGGGCTGGTTGAAGAAGACGAAGTACCGGTCGTCGGAGAGCCGTTCGTCGGCGTCCAGGCCGAAGCAGCTGATGTCGAAGGTCAGGCCGGGGCCGGCGATCTGCACGCCGACGTACAGATCCGTCCCCGCCGTCAGATCACTGATCCTGGCCTTGTGGCCGCGCTGGAATTCCCTGGCCATACGTTACGACCGTCCCCCGCTCCCGGCTGTGAGTTCGTCACGCGCCAGGCTAACCGCTGCCGCTGACATGCGGCGATGGCAGGGCAAGGCCAAAACCGCCCGGTACGGCCGTTATTCACGGCGCGCAGCGGGCAAATGCGGCAATCTGTCGGCCGCGACCACGCCTTCGAGATAACCGCGGGCGCGTTCGGTCCGCGGATACGACTCCAGCAGCTGCCAGAACTCCGGGCCGTGGCCGGGCACCAGGAGATGGGCGAGTTCGTGCAGCAGGACGTAGTCGATGACGTACTCCGGCATGCCCTGCAAACGGTGCGACAGCCGGATGCTGCCCTCGGCCGGGGTGCACGAGCCCCAGCGGGTGTTCTGGTTGGTCACCCAGCGCACCGAGGCGGGGTGCGCCCGGCCCCCGAGGAACTGGCCGGCCAGCCGCCCGGCCCGCTCGGCGAGATCGCCGTCACCCAGCATCCGCTTGCTCTCCTGGGCGGCGAGCTTGTCCAGCATGACGGTGACCCAGCGCTGTTCCTCCGCCTCGGACATCCGGGCCGGGATCAGCACCACCGTACGGTCGCCCTCGCGATAGGCCGAGACCGTCCGGCGCCGCCGTGAACTGCGGCGCACTTCGACCGCTCGCGTCCGCGCACCACCGCCCTTCGGGCTCGCGGCATCCCCGCGCGGGGTGTCTGCGGCGCGGCGCAGGGGCGTCTCTCCGGAGCCGCGTGCGGAAGGATCGGCGGGCACGCGCCCGACGTTACCCGCTGGCGCCGCGCGACGTCCCGCCCGCCCGACGGTTCACCACCGAACCACTCCATGGCGTGCACCATGCGTCCGCCCCGCACCCGGGCCTGTGGACAACCTCGGCGACACCGGACCGGGCAGCCTGTGGACAACTCCCACGGCCGTCGGCGCTGCCGCATGCTGGGAGCCGACGACGAACGGCGGGACGACGGACGACGGGGGGCGGATCATGTATCCGATGCTCAAGCCCGCGCTGCGGCGCGGCTGGCGGGACCGGGAGACGGTGCGGTTCGGCGTGGCACCGGCCCATGCGAAGGATGTGGGCCCGGTCGATACGGCGACCGGCTGCTTCCTGGAAATGATCGACGGTACGCGCAGCATGCGGCAGCTGGACGCGGCCGCGCGGTCGCTGGATCTGCGGCTCGGGCGGGCGCGCGGCGTGGTCGCACGCCTCGGCGCGGCCGGGCTGCTGGAGGCCCCCGCCGCGGGCGGCGCGGCGGCCGAGGCGGTGCGGGCGGACGGTCCGGCACTGGAGCGGCTGCGGCCGGATCTGGCGTCGCTGTCGGTACGGCATCCCGAAGCGACGGGCGCAATGGGGCGGATAGGGGCGCGCCGCAGTGTGCGGGCGCGGGTGCGGGGGTCGGGCCGGGTGGGCGCCGCGGTGGCCGCGCAGCTCTCGGCCGCGGGCATCGGCAGGGTGGAGGTGCTGGACGGCGGCACGGTCGCGCCGGGGGACGTCACACCGGGCGGGCTGAGCGCCGAGCGGATCGGCGAGCGGCGCGATGCCTCGGCGCGGCGGCTGGTGCGGCAGTCCTCCCCCTGGACCCGCGCCCCGCGGCCGCGGGTCCCGGTCAGCGAGGCCGGCGAGCCGGGGTTGTCCCTGGTGGTGCTCACCCCGCGCGACGGCCTCGCCGCATACGCCCCCGACCCGGTCCTGTCCGAGCCGCTGATGACGGCCGGTATTCCGCATCTTTACGCCGGGGTGGTCGAGGGCACGGGTGTGGTGGGGCCGTTGGTGCTGCCGGGAAGTTCGGCGTGCGCGCGCTGCGATGAGCTGCGGCGTACGGAGGCGGAGCCGGCCTGGCCGCGGCTGCTGGCGCAGTGGCGGTCGGGGCGGGCCTCGCGGGCGGTGCCGGCCTGTGACACGGCGCTGGCCGCGACGGTCGCCGGGCTCGCCGCCGTACAGGCACTGACGTTTCTGGACGGCGAACTGCCGCCGTGCACCGGGGCACGGATGGAGTGTGCGCTGCCGTGCGGGCAGCTGCATACGGCAGCGATCGAGCCGCATCCCGGATGCGGCTGCGGCGCCGCCGCCTCTTCGGTTGCGGCCGGCACCTCGGATACTCGATTGCAAGACGCCACAATGACGGAGTAACCCCGGTAGGGGACAGTGTGAGTTGGAGGGGCGCATGTCTGATCTTCCCCGCAAGGCGGTCACCCGCACCGCCAAGCTGGCCGCGCTGCCGCTGGGGTTCGCCGGCCGCGCCACCTGGAGCCTGGGCAAACGGATAGGGGGACGATCCGCCGAGATCGTCGGACGGGAGCTGCAACAGCGCACCGCCGAGCAGCTCTTCAAGGTGCTCGGCGAGCTCAAGGGCGGCGCGATGAAGTTCGGACAGGCCCTGTCGGTGTTCGAATCGGCGCTGCCGGAGGAGATCGCCGGGCCCTACCGCGCGGCGCTGACGAAGCTCCAGGAAGCGGCGCCCCCGATGCCGACCAGCACCGTGCACGCCGTACTGGCCGAGCGGCTGGGTGACGACTGGCGGGAGCTGTTCGAGGAGTTCGAGGACAAACCGTCGGCGGCGGCGTCCATCGGGCAGGTGCACCGGGCGGTGTGGCACGACGGCCGGGAGGTGGCCGTCAAGGTGCAGTACCCGGGGGCGGGCCAGGCGCTGCTGTCCGATCTGACCCAGCTGAGCCGGTTCGCGCGGCTGCTGGGGCCGCTGATCCCCGGTATGGACATCAAGCCGCTGATCACCGAGCTGCGCGACCGGGTCGCGGAGGAGCTGGACTACGCCCTGGAGGCCGAGGCCCAGCAGGCCCATGCGGAGGAGTTCGCCGACGACCCGGATGTGGTCGTCCCGGCCGTCGTCCACCAGAGCGACCAGGTACTGGTGACGGAGTGGCTGGAGGGCGTACCGCTCTCGGAGGTGATCACGGACGGCACCCAGGAGCAGCGGGACCGGGCCGGGCAGCTGCTGGCGCGGTTCCTGTTCTCCGGGCCCGCCCGCACGGGCCTGCTGCACGCCGACCCGCACCCTGGCAACTTCCGGCTGCTGTCCGGGGGCGCCCCGGACGGTCCCGCCGACCGGTGGCGGCTGGGGGTTCTGGACTTCGGCACCGTCGACCGGCTGCCCGAGGGCCTGCCGCCGACCATCGGCACCTCGCTGCGGATGACGCTGGACGGCGAGGCGGACGCGGTCTACCGGCTGCTGTGCGAGGAGGGCTTCGTCAAGGAGACCATCGAGCTGGACCCGGACGCGGTGCTGGACTATCTGGTGCCGATCATCGAACCGGCGCAGGCCGAGGAATTCACCTTCACCCGCGACTGGATGCGCCATCAGGCGACCAGGATCGGCGACCCCCGCTCCCCCGCCCACCAGTTGGGCAAGCGGCTCAATCTGCCGCCGTCCTATCTGCTGATCCACCGTGTGAGCTTGAGCACGATCGGGGTGCTGTGCCAGCTGGGAGCGACGGTGCGGCTGCGGGACGAGCTGGAGGCATGGCTGCCCGGGTTCGTGGCGGAGGAGGACACCGAGGAGGCCGCCGAGGAAAGCCCGGCCTGAGCGCCGCCCGGCCGGCGGGCGGCACCGGCGCTCACCACCAGCTGGAGTCCAGGCGTCCCTCGATGGCCCGGATGTTCTCCCGCGCGCAGGTCTCGCAGAAGTAGCGGCGCTCGCCGTTCTCGACGGAGCAGGTCCAGGTCGGCGGCGGGCCCTGGGCGATTGCGCCACAGCCGGCACATACGGTGTGGTCGCCGTTCAACTCCGCCTGGTGCTCGGTGTGCTGTCCATGCGTCTGCTGTTCCACCATCCGACGATATCCCCGTGGACGGCATCAACCGGGACACAACGCCGCACGGGGGCCCGCCCTTGTCGGACGGACCCCCGTGCACGCGATGCAGACCCCCGTTCTGCATCAGACCGTTACTGCATCACGGCCATGGCCAGCGCGCGGCGGGCCCGCAGCGATGCACGCTCGGCGCGCCGCTGCATACGCCGCGCGGTGGCGAGCCGGTGCGCCCTGCGTTCGGACTCGGCCTCCCGCAGGCGTTCATGCATATGCGCACGCGCCAGGGCTTCTGGAATGAGTTGCATGGCGTGGTTCCTGTTCTGACGCGACTCGATCGCATCGGCGTTCACGGGGACGGGGGTGTCGGTGAGGGTGGGATTCATCGTGGGGTCCTGCTTCTTGGGATCCCGGGTACCGGGACGGTCGATCGTTCCTGTGCCGGTGGTGGTCATGCCGAGACCGGGTTCTTGCGCGGACGGCCACGCGGACGCTTGCGGGGCACGACAACGCCCTGGACGAAGAGCTCTCCGCCCCACACGCCCCACGGCTCACGGCGGTCCTTGGCGCCGGCGAGGCAGGCCTCACGGACCGGACAGCTCTGGCACAGCGTCTTGGCGTACTCGACGTCGGCCGGGGACTCGGCGAAGAAGACCTCCGGGTCGTAGGTGCGGCACGGAACGGCGGCGCCGAGACGGTCGATCTCGTCGTCGAGCTCGGTGAGGGGCAGCAAGGCGTTCTCCTGGGGGTCGGGCGGAGGGATCAGGTCGGTGGCTACGGACGGGGTGTGCGTCTGCAGTTGCACGGTGTGTGTTCCTCGTCTGTTTCGGCCCGCTGGTGGCGGGCCTGTGGGGCAAACAAAAGGGCCGCGGATCCCGGTGTGGGTTCCGCGGCCCTGGAAGGTGCCGACCTGATCTGCCGATCAGGCTGGATCTCTCCAGGGTTCGAGGCCGCGGTAGGCCCACATGTCATGCTGCGACTGGTACTGCTTCCGGGATTCGGCACCGTTGGCCGCCGCCGCGCAGGCAAAGGCATTCGCCACTGCCCCCGTTGCCGCTACCTCGGGTGCCTCGGTCGGTCGCGCGGTGCGCTCACTGCGCGTCAGCACAGCGAGGGACTCGGGGCGCGCGGCCGGGGAACCGGAGAGGCGGCCGAAGCCGGACAGACCGGTGCCCAGGAGCGAGGAGCCGAGGGTGCAGGTGGCGACGACCGAGAGATCGGTCATTTTGTTGGTCTCGATGAAGCTGATCACTGGGCTCGCCTCCTCTCGGCGTCTCGGTGGACCGGGAAATCCCGTTCCAGGGTGTTCAAGTACAGCACGGATCCATCGGATTCCGGAAGATTCCGTTGTCTCCGTTGCTTGTGAAGGCTATGGGGCTGTGCTCCACACACGCAAACTATTTTTCCGACGAGTTTTCCGCGGCGCCTTCGGATGCCTCCTCCGGCCCCTCCGCGGGGTCCTCACCGGCGCAGAGTGCCAGTACATCCGCCCCGTAGCGGTCCAGCTTTCGCCGTCCCACTCCTGAGATGCGCGCGAGGTCCGGTTCGGTTCCCGGAACCGCCTCGGCAATCGCCATCAACGTCTTGTCGGTGAAAACGCAGTAGGCCGGCTGGCGGGTGCGCGCGGCCTCGCCGGCGCGCCAGTCCCGCAGCCGCTCGTAGAGCGCCTCGTTCATATCCGAGGGGCAGTCCTCACAGCGCATCAGCTTCATCTCGCCCGCGTCCGTCAGGGTCTTGTTGCAGACCCGGCAGCGGGCCGGGCGGCGGTCCCGGCGCCGGCTCGCCCCGGGCGCCGCGCCACCGCGCTCGACACCGCCCGTGGCCGCACCGGCCGCGGGGCGCCCGGCGGCCGCCCCGGACCCGGGCCGCAGCCCGTTGAGGAAGCGGCTGGGGCGCCGGGAGGGGCGGCCGCCGGGCGAGCGGGCCAGCGACCACGACAGCCCCAGATGGCGCCGGGCACGCGTCACCCCCACGTACAGCAGCCGGCGCTCCTCCTCTATCTCCTCGTCGGTCCTGGCATGGGTGATCGGCATCATGCCCTCGGTGAGCCCGACGAGGAACACGGCGTCCCACTCCAGGCCCTTGGCGGCGTGCAACGAGGCGAGGGTGACGCCGTCGACCGTGGGGGCGTGCTGGGCGCCGGCCCGTTCGTCCAGTTCGGCGACCAGGTCGGCGAGGGTGGCGCCGGGGCGGGCCGCGGCGAACTCCTCGGCCAGCCGCACCAGCGCCGCCAGGGATTCCCAGCGGTCGCGCACCGCGCCGGAGCCGGCCGGCGGCTCGCTGCTCCAGCCCATGTCGCTGAGCACCGCCCGCACCTCGGACGGCAGGCCGACCGCGTCGTCGAGCAGGGCGTCGTTGCCGCCGAAGCGGGCGGCCCCGCGCAGCTTGACGCCGGCCTCGCGGACCTCGGGCCGTTCGAAGAACCGCTCGGCCCCGCGCAGCTGGTAGGGCACCCCGGCATCGGCCAGCGCCTGCTCGTAGACCTCGGACTGGGCGTTGATACGGAAGAGGACCGCGATCTCACTGGCGGGCACCCCGGAGGCGATCAGCTCCCGGATCCGCCGGGCCGTGCCCTCCGCCTCGGCCGGCTCGTCGGCGTACTCCGCATAGCCGGGCTCGGGGCCGGGCTCGCGCTGCGAGACCAGCTCCAGGCGGTGCTCGGCGGCGCGGCCCCGGGCCTGGGTGAGCAGCCCGTTGGCGAGGTGGACGACCTGCGGGGTGGAGCGGTAGTCGCGCACCAGCCGGACGACGGTGGCCTGCGGATGGCGGGTACGGAAGGTGAGCAGATGGTCGGGGGTGGCGCCGGTGAAGCTGTAGATCGTCTGGCTGGCGTCGCCGACCACGCACAGACTGTCGCGGTCCCCCAGCCACAGCTCCAGCAGCCGCTGCTGAAGCGGGCTGACGTCCTGGTACTCGTCCACCACGAAGTGCTGGTACTGCGCCCGGACCTGGTCGGCGATGTCGTGGCGGTCCTGGAGCACACCGACCGTGAGGAGCAGCACATCCTCGAAGTCGATGGCGCCCCGGTCGCGTTTGAGCTGCTCGTACATCGCGTAGATCTGGCCGGTCTCGGCCGGGTCGCGCGGTGGCTGGCGCCCGGCCTTGACCAGGGCGGCCGGGTAGTCGGCCGGGACGGTCTGGGTGACCTTGGACCATTCGATCTCGCCCGTGACGTCCCGCAGCTCGTTGCGGTCGAGCCGGATACGGCAGCGGGCGGCGGCCTCGGAGACGAACTGGACCTTGCGCTCCAGCAGCCGCGGCAGCTCGCCGCCGACCGCCTTCGGCCAGAAGAACTGGAGCTGCCGCAGGGCCGCGGAGTGGAACGTCCTGGCCTGGACGCCTCCCGCGCCGAGCTGCCGCAGCCGGCCCCGCATCTCGCCGGCCGCCCGCGCGGTGAAGGTGACGGCGAGCACACTGGCCGGCTGAAGGATCCCGGCCCGCACGCCGTACGCGATCCGGTGCGTGATCGCGCGGGTCTTCCCCGTCCCGGCGCCGGCCAGCACACACACCGGGCCGTGCAGGGCCGTCGCGACCTCGCGCTGCTCGGGGTCGAGCCCGTCGAGCACCGCATCGGCCGACTCGGGGACCCGCGGGAAGAGAGGGGAGTGCGTTGCTGCTGTCACCCCGCCATGCTGCCAGGTCCGCGGAGACGCCCGGGAAAGTTGTCCACAGGCGCCGCGGCCGGTCCCACCGCGGGGCGATGCTGTGGAGGAGGCGGGAATGGTCCGGGGGGCCGGTGCGTTCACCCACTGGTCGTCCCGGCGCACACGGTGCCGGGACGGTTGGGAAACCAGGACCCCGGGACACCGGGACATCGAGACGTAAGGAGCGCGGGGCGCATGGCGGGAACTGTGACGATGTACAGCACGACCTGGTGCGGGTACTGCCGTCGGCTGAAGGGGCAGATGGACCGCGAGGGGATCGCGTACACCGAGATCAACATCGAGCAGGACCCGGAGTCGGCGGCGTTCGTGGAGCAGGCCAACGGGGGCAACCAGACGGTGCCGACCGTGCGCTTCCCGGACGGATCCACGCTGACCAATCCGTCCCTGGCGCAGGTCAAGCAGAAGATCGGGCTGTGAGACGACTCACGTCGCCGCATGCGGTCGGGGGCCGGGCCCGGTGACGGGGCCCGGCCTTCGACGCCGTGGGGTCAGGGCTTGGGAAGCGGCTTGCCGTACCAGAGCTCGATGAGGCGCGCGGCGATGGAGATGCCGTAGGGCGGGAGGACCTCGCCGGCTTCGAAGGCGGCGCGCAGGTCCTCGCGGGAGAACCAGCGGGCCTCCTCGATCTCCTCGCCGTCCACCTGGATCTCGGAGGACGTGGCGCGCGCCATGAAGCCGAGCATCAGGCTGGAGGGGAAGGGCCAGGGCTGGCTGGCGATGTACTCCACGTCACCGACGACGACGCCGGCCTCCTCGAAGACCTCACGGGCGACCGACTGCTCGATGGACTCGCCGGGCTCGACGAAACCGGCGAGGGTGGAGAAGCGGCCTTCGGGCCAGTGGACCTGGCGGCCGAGCAGGGCGCGGTCCTCCTCGTCGGTGACGAGCATGATGACGGCCGGGTCGGTGCGGGGGTAGTGCTCGGCGCCGCAGGCGGGGCAGCGGCGGATGTGGCCGGCGGCCGCGATGACGGTGCGTTCGCCGCAGCGGGAGCAGAAGCGGTGCAGGCGCTGCCAGTTTTCGAGGGCGACGGCGTGGACGAGGAGTCCGGCGTCCCGGGGCGAGAGGAGCAGGCCGGCCTCGCGCAGCCCGGCGGGGCGGGCGGACTGGTCCATGCGGCCGGGGAGGGCGTCCTTCTGGAGCGCGAAATAGCTGACGCCCTCGTCGTCGGTGCCGAGGTAGTAGCGGTGGGCCTCGGTCAGCGGCGCCTCGAAGGACGGCGTCATGATCAGTTCGGTGCGGCCGTCGGGGGTGTCGTCGATCAGTGCCTGGCCGCCGGACACCACGAAGACGCGCGTCGTCGGATGGCTCCAGGCGGCCGCGAGCCATGCCTCGTCGAGGCGGTGGTGGGCGGAGCGGTCGATTCCGCTCGGCGCGCTGAAGGTGATGGGCCGGTCGGCGGTGTGGTGGTTGGTCCAGGTGGTCACTGCTGTTTCCAACTCCCCCTGTGGCGTGGGTGATTGCTGCGTACGGGCGCGGACCGGGGCGGCGGTCGCGCGGGACGGGCGGGGCCCGTGGGGTCAGGCCGTGCCGGGCCGCCAGTTCTCCGCCAGGTCGCCCCACAGGTGGGCGGCGGTTTCGACGCCCTTCATCAGCAGGTCGAGCTCGACCTTTTCGTTCGGTGCGTGCCAGCCGTCGGAGGGGACGGAGATGCCGAGGAAGAGGACGGGGACGTCGAGGATGTCCTGGAGGTCCGCGGCGGGGCCGGAGCCGCCTTCCCGGGTGAAGCGGATCGTCTTGCCGAAGGCCCGTTCCATGGCACGGACGACGGACCGCAGCGCGGGGTGGTCGAGCGGGGTCAGACAGGGTCGGGTGGCGCCCCAGAAGGTGATCTCGTGGCGGATGCCGGCCGGCAGGCGGGCGGCGACCCACTCGCGTACGGACTTCTGGACGGCGGCCGCGTCCTGGCCGGCGACGAGGCGGAAGGAGAGCTTGAGCTGCGCGGCGGCCGGGACGATGGTCTTGCCGCCGGGGCCCTGATAGCCGCCGGAGATGCCGTTGACCTCGGCGGTGGGGCGGGCCCAGATGCGTTCGAGGGTGGTGCTGCCGGCCTCGCCGAGGGCGGCGTGGGAGTGGGCGGTGCGCAGCCAGGCGGCCTCGTCGAAGGGCAGCTCGGCGAAGAGCTCACGTTCGCGGTCGGTCAGCTCGATGACGCCGTCGTAGAAGCCGGGGATCGCCACGCGGCGGTCGTCGTCGTGCAGGGCGGCGGCGAGCCGGGCGGCCTCGGTGGCGGGGTTGGGGACCGCACCGCCGAAGGAGCCGGAGTGGATGTCCTGGTCGGGGCCGAAGAGATCGACCTGACAATCCGTCAGTCCGCGCATGCCGGTACAGACGGTGGGAGTGTCCGCGGCCCACATGCCGGTGTCGGAGACGATGACGGCGTCGCAGGCCAGGCGGTCGGCGCGGGTGCGGACCAGGGCCGGGAAGTTCGGGGAGCCGGACTCCTCCTCGCCCTCGATCAGGAGCTTGAGGTTGACGGCGGGGGCGGTGCGCCCGGTGGCGGCCAGGTGGGCGCGGACGCCGAGGGTGTGGAAGAACACCTGGCCCTTGTCGTCGGCGGCGCCGCGGGCGTAGAGCCTGCCGTCGACGGTCTGCGGCTCGAACGGGTCGGTGTGCCAGCCGTCCTCGCGGGCGGCGGGCTGGACGTCGTGGTGGCCGTAGACGAGCACGGTCGGCGCGGCGGGATCACCGGAGGGCCACTCGGCGAAGACGGCGGGCAGGCCGTCGCCCTCGGTCTCCCAGATCTCGGCGGTGGGGAAGCCGGTGTCGGTGAGCTTGGCGGCGAGCCATTCGGCGCTGCGGCGGACGTCGCCTGCGCGCTCCGGGTCGGCGGACACGGAGGGAATGCGCAGCCAGTCGGCGAGGTCGTCGAGGAACGTCCCGCGGTGATCTGCGACATAGGCGCGGACGGCGTTGTCCGGGGTGGTGCTCATATGGCCGAGCCTATCGGCCCTCCGGGTGGTGCCGGTCGGCGGTCTCACCGAGCAGGATGCGTTCGAGCCCGGCGCGGCCGGGCAGCCGGCGGGGGCGGATGATCTCGCCGCTGCGGATGTGGACGAAGGCGGCGCCCACGGCGGACGGGCGCAGACCGTGGCGCTCGGCCCAGGCGAGGCGGTAGACGGCCAGCTGGAGGGGGTTCGCGTCGGGGATGCGCAGGGTGCCGCCCGGGCCGCGGGCCAGGGCGCGGGTGGTCTTCCAGTCGACGATCTCGAAGCGGTCGCCCTGGGGGCCGCGTTCCTTGTAGACGGCGTCGATACGGCCGCGGATCACCCGTCCGGCGAGGGTGAGCTGGAAGGGGGCCTCGACCCGGTGGGGGGTGCGGTGGGCGTACGGGGTGCGGGCGAAGGCCGCCTTGAGGTCCTCCAGGTCGCGTTCATCGGCGATGTCCGTCTCGTCCGGTTCGGCGCCGGGGAGTTCGTCGGGGCCGAGCAGCGGCAGGGTCAGCTCCTCGAAGCGGGATTCGACCCAGGCGTGGAAGCGGGTGCCGCGGCGGGCCGCGGGCTGCGGCGGGCGGGGCATGGGGCGGGCCAGCTCGCGGGCGAAGCCGTCGGGGTCGGCGGCGAGGTGGAGCAGCTGGGTGGCGCTGAGGGAGGGCGGGAGCGGGACGTCACGGACCGTCCGGCGGGCGCGGCGCAGTTCGTCGGCGAGGGCGTCGAGATCGCGGTCCCAGGAGGCCACGGCGCGGCGCTCCTCTGGGAGGAGGCCGCGCGGGGCCTCCTCCAGGGCGGCGGGCGGGGCGGCGCGCTGGGCGATGATGCGGGAGGCGGGCGGCGGGGGCGGCGGGGCGTCACGGGGGCCCTCGAAGGGGGCTTCGTACGGGTCCTCGTACGGGCCCTCATAGGCGCCGTCGAACGGATCGGGTTCGTCGAACGGTCCGTACGGTTCGGGCTCGTCATACGGATCGGGCTCGGCGTACGGGCCGTACGCAACGGGCTCGTCATACGGCTCCCCCGCCGTCTCGTCCTCCGGGGGCGGCGGCCACTCCGCAGCGGCGGCCGGAGTCGAGGCCGGGTCCGTGGGCCGCGCCAGATGCCCCCGGACCCTGGCCGCGGCAGCGCGGCGGCGGGCGGTGGCCTCGGGGTCAAGGGGGAGCGGCCAGGCCAGTTCGGTGGCGGATTCGGCGAGGGCGGGGTTCTCGGCGTCCTTCTCGGGGGCGTCGGCCCAGGCTTCGATCTCGCCGTGCCCGGCCTCACAGTGCGCGCGCAGGGCGGTGAGGAAGGCGGACGGGCCGCGGGGGCGCTTCTGGTGAGGGCCCCACCAGTGGCCGGAACCCAGCAGGAGGGAGCGGGGGCGGGTGAACGTGACGTAGCCCAGGCGGAGTTCCTCGGTCTCCTGGTGGTCCTTCATCGCCTCCTTGAACGTTTTCAGGCCGCGGGCGTCCCATTCCCCGACGTCGGGGAGGGTGGCGGCGTCGCCGCGCAGGGCGTGCGGGAGGACCTTGGGCTGGGTGATCCAGGACTCGCGGGCCTGCTGGCTGGGGAACTGCTTGGTGACCAGGCCGGGGACGGCGACGACGTCCCATTCCAGGCCCTTGGACTTGTGGGCGGTGAGGACCTTGACGGTGTTGTCTCCTCCGGGCAGGGAGCTGTCGAGGCCCTTTTCGTACTGGACGGCGGTGCGCAGGAAGCCGAGGAAGGCGAGGAGCGAGGCGTCGCCGTCGAGGGCTTCGCCGCCCTGTTTGGCGGCGAAACCGGCCGCGATGTCGAGGAAGGTGCCGAGGGTTTCGCGGCGGCGGGCGGCGAGGGCATGGGGGGACGCGGAGAGTTCGACTTCCAGGCCGGTGGCGGCGAGGACGCGGTGCAGGACGTCCATCAGCGGGTCGCCGAGGCCGCGGCGCAGATCGCGCAGCTCGGTGGCGAGGCGGGCGAAGCGGATGCGGGCCTCGGTGGAGAAGGGCAGGCCGTCGTCGGGGCCGTCGGGCTCCAGGAAGGTGTCGAGGGCGTCGGCCAGGGAGATGGTTTCGGCCGGGTCGGTGCCCTCGACGGCCTGGGCGAGGCGACGGTCGGGGTCGTCGGCCGGGTCGCCCGGGGCGCCGGTGTGGTGGACGAGGGTGCGGGCGCGGCGGCCCAGGAGGGCGAGGTCGCGGGGGCCGATGCGCCAGCGGGGGCCGGTCAGCAGGCGGACGAGGCAGGCATTGGCGGTGGGGTCCTGGAGGACCTCGCAGACGGCGACCAGGTCGGCGATCTCGGGGAGGTGGAGCAGCCCGGACAGGCCCACGACCTCGACCGGGATGTCACGGGCGACGAGCTCGCCCTGGATGCGTGCGAAATCGCCCGCGGTGCGGCACAGGACGGCGATCTCGCCGGGCGGGGTGCCCGTACGGACGAGATGGGCCAGGGAGTCGGCGAGCCAGGTCAGCTCCTCGGCGTGGGTGGGCAGCAGGGCGCAGCGGACGATGCCGTCGTGTGCGGCTCCGGGGGCGGGGCGCAGGGCCTCGACGCCGTGGTGGCGGGCGCGCAGGGGGGCGGCGAGGGTGTTGGCGAGGTCCAGGAGGCGGCCGCCGCTGCGGCGGTTCTCGCTGAGGGCGAAGCGGCGGGCGGGGGTGCCGTCGCGGAAGGGGAAGTGGTGGGGGAAGTCGTCGAGGTTGGCGACGGAGGCGCCGCGCCAGCCGTAGATGGCCTGGCAGGGGTCGCCGACGGCGGTGACGGCGTGGCCGGCGCCCTGGCCGAACAGGCCGGAGAGCAGCAGGCGTTGGGCGACGGAGGTGTCCTGGTATTCGTCGAGGAGGACGACGCGGAACTCCTCGCGCAGGGCCGTGCCGACCTCGGGGCGGGTGGTGGCGAGGGTGGCGGACGCGGCGATCTGGTCGCCGAAGTCGAGGAGGTCGCGGCGGCGTTTTTCGTCGCGGTAGGCGCCGACGAGGCCGAGGAGTTCGCGGCGGGCGCGGGCGGTTTCGGGGACCTTGCGCAGGTCGGCGTTGGTGAGCCGGATGCCGTCGAGGGCGGCGAGGAGGTCGCCGTCGTGGGTGTGCAGGCGGGCGGGGTCCACGAGGTGTTCGGCGAGCTCGGCGTCGAGCGCGAGGAGGTCTTCGACCAGGGACGGCAGGGATTTGGTGAGCGCCGGATAGGGGCCGGGGGCGGCGCGCAGGACGCGGGCGGCGAGCTGGAAGCGGGTGGCGTCGGCGAGCAGGCGGGCGCTCGGTTCGAGGCCGATGCGCAGGCCGTGGTCCTTGAGGAGCTGCCCGGCGAAGGCGTGGTAGGTGGCGATGCGGGGCTCGCCGGGGGGCCCGTCGGCCCCGGGGGCGCCGGGCGGGAGCGGGTCGGGGTCGGTGACGCCGGCCTTGAGCAGGGCGGCGCGGACGCGCTCGGCGAGCTCGCCGGCGGCCTTGTTGGTGAAGGTCAGCCCGAGGACCTGTTCCGGGGCGACCTGCCCCGTGCCCACCAGCCACACCACGCGGGCGGCCATCACCGTCGTCTTGCCGGAGCCGGCTCCGGCCACGATGACCTGCGGGGCGGGCGGGGCGGTGATGCACTCCGTCTGCTCCGGCGTGAACGGGATGCCGAGGAGCTCCTTGAGCTGCTCGGGGTCGCTGAGGTGGGGCACGTCGAAAACCGTAACCGGCGGCACTGACAATCGCGGCGGGCCGGGTCCCTCCCCCGGCCCGCGCCGGGCGGCGGCCCGGCGGACGGGCGCCGCGGGCCGGGCTCATTCCACGAGGTGCCGCCCCTCCGGCTGGGCGCTGCACGCGGCGCGGAAGGCGCAGTGGGTGCAGTGCGTGCCGGAGGTGGGGGTGAAGCGCTCCTCCAGGACGCGGCCGGCGGCGGTGGCGAGCAGTTCGCCGATCCATTCCCCGTCGGGCGGCGGCTGGGTCTGGACGGCGGGCAGGGCGTCGCCGCCCTCCTTCTGGGGCGCGCCGAGACGCAGGTGGACCAGTTCGGCGCCGCCGGGATCGGGCGTCTGCCCGTCGAAGGCGTCGTCGACGGCGCCCTCGCGCACCGCGAGCTGGTAGACGGCGAGCTGGGGGTGGCGGGCGACCTCGGGGCCGGTGGGCTTCTGCTTGCCGGTCTTGAAGTCGACGACGTAGGCGCGGCCGTGGGCGTCGCGCTCGACGCGGTCCATGGTGCCGCGGATGCGGACCTCGTAGGCGCCGGCGGCGAGGGTGACGTCGAAGCCGTGCTCGCTGGCGACGGGGGCGCGGCCGAGGGTGTCGCGTTCCATGACGTGCCAGCGCAGAAAGCGTTCCAGGGCGGCGCGGGCGGTGTCCTTTTCCTGGCGGGACTTCCAGGGGGCGTCGAAGGCGAGGGCGTCCCAGACGGAGTCCAGGCGCTCCATCAGGACGCCGAGATCGGCGGGGCTGCGCCCGGAGGCGACCTCGTCGGCGAGGACGTGGACGACGTTGCCGAAGCCCTGGGCGGCGGTGGCGGGCGGCTCGGCCTTGACCTCGCGGCCCAGGAACCACTGGAGGGAGCAGGTGTTGGCGAGCTGGTCGAGGGCGCTGCCGGAGAGCACCACGGGCCGGTCGCGGTCACGCAGCGGGACGGTGTTGTGGGTCGGTTCGGCCAGGCCCCACCAGGTGTCGGGGTCGGCGGCGGGGACCAGCGGGTGGCCGTCGTCGTCGGTCAGCGCGGCGAGCTTGGCCAGGCGGCGGGCGGCGGCGTCGCGCAGCGCCTCGCCGGCGGCCGGGTCGACGGTGGTGGCGCGCAGTTCGGCGACCAGGGCGGCGACGGACAGCGGGCGGCGGGGGCGGCCGGTGACGTCCTGGGGGGTGACGCCGAGTTCGGTCAGGAAGCGGGAGGGCGTCTCGCCGTCGTCGGCGGCGGCCTTGACGGCGGTGACCACGAGGCGCTCGCGGGCGCGGGTGGCGGCCACGTAGAACAGCCGGCGTTCCTCGGCGAGGAGCGCGCCCGGGGTGAGCGGTTCGGCCAGGCCGTCGCGGCCGATGCGGTCGGCCTCCAGGAGGGAGCCGCGGCGGCGCAGATCGGGCCACAGGCCCTCCTGGACGCCGGCGACGACCACGAGGCGCCATTCCAGGCCCTTGGCGCGGTGGGCGGTCATCAGGCGTACGGCGTCGGGGCGGACGGTGCGGCGGGTGAGGGTGTCGGCGGCGATGTCCTGGGCGGCCAGCTCCTCCAGGAAGTTCAGGGCGCCGCGGCCGCCGGTGCGCTCCTCGGCGCGGGCGGCGGTCTCGAAGAGGGCGACGACGGCGTCCAGGTCGCGGTCGGCGTTGCGGCCGGCCGGACCGCCGCGGCGGGCGGCGCGCTCCAGGCGGCCGGGCCAGGGGGTGTGGTCCCACAGCTGCCACAGGGCCTCTTCGGCGGTGCCGCCGCCGGCGAGCAGTTCGCGGGCCGTACGGAGCAGCCGGCCGAGCCGCTGGGCGCCGCGGGCGTACGCCGGATCGTGCGCGACGAGGCGCTCCGGTTCGGCCAGGGCGCGGGCGATCAGCTCGTCGGAGGGGCGGGGTACGGCCTCGCCGGCGGCCCGTTCCTCGTCACGCAGGGCGCGGCCCAGACGGCGCAGGTCGGTGGCGTCCATCCCGCCCAGGGGGGAGGTCAGCAGATCGAGGGCGGTCTCGGTGTCGAGGGCGGCGGCCGCATCCGCCTCCAGCACCCCGCGGGCCGCCACCCGCAGCGCGGTCAGCAGCGGGGCCACGGCCGGTTCATGGCGCAGCGGGAGGTCGTCGCCGTCGATGTCGAGGGGCACACCGGCGGAGGTGAGGGCGCGGCGCACGGCGGGGATCGAGCGCCCTCCGGCGCGTACGAGGACGGCCATCTCGCGCCAGGGCACGCCGTCCTCCAGGTGGGCGCGGCGCAGGATGTCGGCGATGTTGTCCAGTTCGGTGCCGGGGGTCGGGTAGGTGTACACCTCGACGCGGCCGCCCTCGCGCGACGCGGTCAGCTCGCGGTGGGCCCGTACCTTCGCGGCCGGGAGGCGGGTGAGCGGCATGCGGTGGGTGAGCAGCCGGGTGGCGGCCAGCAGGGCGGCGCCCGAGCGCCGGGAGGTGCGCAGGACCTCCACCGGGGCGGGGGTGCCGTCGGCGCGCCGGAAGTCCTCGGGGAAGCCGAGGATGCCGTTCACGTCGGCGCCGCGGAAGGCGTAGATCGACTGGTCGGGGTCGCCGAAGGCCAGGAGCGTACGGCCCGGGGTGCCCGGGGCGCCGGGCGCGCCCCGATGGCCGGCGAGCGCGCGCAGCAGCCGTATCTGGGCGACGTCGGTGTCCTGGTACTCGTCGACGTAGACGGCGTCGTAGGCGGCGGCCAGCCGGGCGGCGACGGGAGGTTCCTCGGCGAGCAGGACGGCGCGGTGCATCAGTTCGGCGTAGTCCAGCACGCCCTGGGCGTCCAGGACGTCGAGGTATTCGGCCAGGAAGGCGGCGGCGGCGCTCCAGTCGGGGCGGCCGGTGCGCCGGGCGAAGGCGCCCAGGGCGTCGGGGCCCAGGCCCAGTTCGCGGCTGCGGGCGAGCACGGCGCGGACCTCGTCGGCGAAGCCGCGGGTGGTCAGGCAGGCGCGCAGTTCGTCGGGCCAGCCGGCCCGGGCGCGGCCGGCGCCGGCCAGTTCGGCCTGGCCCTGAAGGAGCTCGCGCACGACGAGGTCCTGTTCGGGGCCGGACAGCAGCCGCAGCGGGTCGGCGAAGAGCTCGGCGTCCTGGTGGGCGCGCACCAGGGCGTAGGCGAAGGAGTGGAAGGTCGTGGCCTGCGGCGTGCCCACCCGTCGCCCACCACCACCCTTCGCCGGAAGCCCTTCGGGCTGCCCCTCTGGATTGCCCGTGCGGGCGGCGAGGCGGTCGCGCAGGTCCACGGCGGCCTTGCGGCTGAAGGTGAGGACGAGGATCCGCTCGGGGTCGGTGCCGTCGTCCACCCGGCGGGCGACCGACTCCACCAGGGTCGTGGTCTTGCCGGTGCCGGGTCCGGCGAGCACCAGGAGCGGGCCGTGGCGGTGGTCAACCACGGCGCGCTGGGCGGCGTCCAAGGCAGGAGGGTCCACCGGCACCGGCGGTGTACGCACCAGCCGGTACGCGCCGGGGGCCGCCCGCCGCGCCGCACGGTGCGGCGGCGTCGCGGGGACGGCCGAGGAGGAGGAGCTCACGTGGATCGCCGGTCCTGGTGGGGTTGCTGATCGGGGTGGGGTGGGGGATGCGGGCAGTGCCAGGCGACGCTACGCCAGGCGGCTCACGAGCCGTCCCAGCGGGCCCGTCGCATATCGATGCGGGGTATGTGCCCGCCCGCGCGCGACGCCTCCCGCAGCGGTGTGCCCTCCTCGCGGTAGTGCGCCAGCGCCCGCAGCTCGCTGCCGGGCAGCAGGGCGCCGTCCGCCCGCACCACCCGCCACCAGGGCACCACCCCGCCGTAGAGGGCCATCACCCGCCCCACCTGCCTGGGGCCTCCCTCTTCCAGCCACTCGGCCACATCCCCGTACGTCATCACCCGCCCGGGGGGAATCAGCTCGGCGACGTCGAGCACCCGCTCCGCGTACGCGGGAAGCGCGGCCGCCTCGGGCGGCTCGGCGGCCGCCGGGATGCCGGTTTCGTCCGCCCCCGTGTCTGCCGTCCCACTCATTCGGTCCATACTGCCGCACGGCACCGACAATGGGAGCGGACGCATGGTCCCGGACCGCCGTGGAGGCCCCCGGCCACGGCGGTGCCGACGCGGTGTGAGGGAGAAGGTTCCGCTTTCCGCACCCCCGGAATGCACCCTGATGCCCTCCGCCGGCGGTCGGTCGTGCCACCATCTTCCGGACGGTGACTGGTGATACGAGATCAAGAAGAGACGGCCGAGCAGCAGGGTGCGGCGCCTCCGCGGGAGGCGGGCGCCCCTGACGCGCTGGCTGCCGGCGCCCCACAGCCGACGGAAAAGGCGAGCACGATCAAGAAGGCCGAACCACCCCAGGTGTCCGAGAGACCCGCGGCGGCCGCGGACCCCGAGCCCCGCACGCGGCACGAGGAGGAGCCGCGGACCGGGGACGAGGAGCCCAGGCACGACGCGCGCACGGACGACAAGCGCACCGACGACACGAAGCAGCCCGGCGGCGCGCCCCGTACAGGCGCTCCCCGTACCGGCTCGCACCGCGCCGAGGTGCACCCCGACGAACACGGCGAGTTCCACGCCGACCAGGTCTTCGGTGACGAGCCGCTGCTGCCCGCGCGGGTGCACCGCCCCCCCGACCTGCTGCGGCTGCTGCTGGGCATCGTCGGGATCGCGCTGGTCCTGGGCCTGGCCACCTTCGCCCACGGCACCACCCAGGGTCTGAAGAACGACATCGGCAAGGGCTTCGGGGCCGCCCCGGAGCTGCTGATCAACCTGGCGGGGCTGACGGCCGGCGTCGCGGTGCTGATCGTCCCGGTGGCGTTCGCCGTGGAGCGGCTGATCAAACGGGACGGGCTGCGGATCGCGGACGGTGTGCTGGCGGCCGTCCTGGCGCACGGCGTATCGCTGGGCACCGACCTGTGGGTGGCCGAGGCGGCGCCGCCGTCCATCCGGGCCGCGCTCACCCAGCCGCTGGAGAACGGCTCCCTGTCGGCGCCGGTGCACAGCTATCTGGCGCCCGTGATCGCCTATATGACGGCCGTGGGCATGTCGCGTCGGCCGCGCTGGCGGGTGGCGATGTGGGCCGTTCTGCTGCTGGACGCCTTCGCGGTGCTGGTCGGGCGCTACACCACGCCGTTCGCCATCGCCACCACCGTCCTGATCGGCTGGACCGTCGCCTACGGCACCCTCTACGCCGTCGGCTCCCCCAATGTCCGCCCCACCGGCCAGAACCTGCTGGCGGGGCTGCGCCGGGTCGGCTTCCACCCGGTCAGCGCGATGCGGGCCGAGGACATGGCCACCCCCGAGCAGCCCGACCGCGGCCGCCGCTATCTGGTCGCGCTGGAGGACGGCCCGCCCATCGACGTCACCGTCGTCGACCGCGAGCAGCAGGCCCACGGCTTCTTCTACCGGGTGTGGCGGCGGCTGTCGCTGCGCGGCATCAACCAGCGCCGCAGCCTCCAGTCGCTGCGCCAGGCCCTCGAACAGGAGGCGCTGCTGGCGTATGCGGCGATCGCGGCGGGCGCGGCCGCACCCAAGCTGATCGCCACCTCCGAGCTCGGCCCGGACGCGGTGATGCTGGTCTACGAGCACATCGGCGGCCGCAGCTTCGACCAGCTGGCCGACGAGGAGATCACCGACGCGCTGATGCACAGCGCCTGGCGGCAGGTCAAGGCGCTCCAGTCGCGGCGGATCGCGCACCGGCGGCTGGTGGGCGATGCGCTGCTGGTGGATCGTTCCGGCAATATCGTTCTGACCGAGCTGCGCGGCGGGGAGATCGCCGCCGGTGATCTCGTGCTGCGGATGGACATCGCCCAGCTGCTGGCCACCTGCGGACTGCGGGTGGGCGCCGAGCGGGCGGTCGCGGCGGCCGTGGAGGTCCTCGGCCCGGACGCGGTCGCCGACAGCCTCCCGCTGCTCCAGCCGATCGCGCTCAGCCGCACCACCCGCGCGACCCTGCGCCAGCGGGCCCGCGAGCGCGCCAAGCGGGAGCGGGAGGCCGTCCTGGCCGCCTCGCAGGCCGCCAAGGAGGCCCGCGAGGCCCGGGAGACGGCGGGCCCCCGGGACCGCAGGACGCTGCGGGCCGAGCGGCACGCCGCGAAGAACGCCGAGAAACGCGCCCTGGAAGAGGCGTCGGAGGAGGCCCGCGAGGAGGATCTGCTGGCCCAGATCCGCCGCCAGGTGCTGCTGATGCGGCCGACGGCGGTGATCGAACCGGCGAAGCTGGAGCGGCTGAGCCCGCGCATCCTGATCAGCTGGATCGCCGGGGCGTTCGCGGTCTATCTGCTGCTGTCGCAGCTGACCAACTTCAACCTCGGCGATGTGATCAGCCGGGCCCAGTGGATGTGGGTCCTGGTGGCGGTGTTCTTCTCCGCGCTGACCTATATCGCGGCGGCGATGAGTCTGCTGGGCTTCGTCACGGAGAAGGTCTCGTTCGTCAGGACGGTCATCGCGCAGATCGCGGGCAACTTCGTGAAGCTGGTGGCGCCCGCGGCGATCGGCGGGGTGGCGCTCAACACCCGCTTCCTCCAGCGTGCCGGGGTGCGGTCGGGCCTGGCGGTGGCCAGCGTCGGCGCCTCCCAGCTGTTCGGGCTGGGCAGCCACATCCTGCTGCTGCTGGCCTTCGGCTATCTGACCGGCACCGAGCACGCGCCGCAGATCTCGCCGTCGCGAACGGTCATCGCGGGGCTGCTGACGGTGGCCGTGCTGGTGCTGGTGGTGACGGCCGTCCCGGCGCTGCGCAAATTCGTCTCCACCCGGCTGCGGTCGCTGTTCGCGGGCGTGGTGCCGCGGATGCTGGACATTCTCCAGCGGCCGCGGAAGCTGATCATGGGTATCGGCGGGATGCTGCTGCTGACGGCGGCGAACGTGATGTGCCTGGACGCCTCGATCCGGGCGTTCGGCGGCGGCGACAAGCTCAGCTATGCGAGCGTCGCGGTGGCCTTCCTCGCCGGTAACGCGCTGGGCTCGGCCGCTCCGACGCCGGGCGGTGTGGGCGCCGTCGAGGGTGCGCTGTGGGGTGCGCTGACGTTCTCGGGGCTGGCCGCCGACACGGCACTGCCCGCCGTCCTGCTGTTCCGCCTGATGACCTTCTGGCTGCCGGTGCTGCCGGGCTGGCTGGCGTTCAACTACCTGACGCACAAGGGCGAGATCTGAGCCGGGGGTGCCCCGCCCGGACCGCCCCACCCGCCCGGCCCGCCGACATCCGGATACGCAAAGGCGCCGGTCCGCACAGGACCGGCGCCTTACGCATCACCGCGGTGCACGCGCCACCGCGTCGTACGCCGCACCGTCGCCTAGTAGACCGGCTTCTCCGGCTCGACGGTGTTGACCCAGCCGATGACGCCGCCGCCGACGTGGACGGCGTCGGCGAAGCCCGCGGACTTCAGGACCGCCAGCACCTCCGCCGAACGGACGCCCGTCTTGCAGTGCAGGACGATCTTCTTGTCCTGCGGCAGGTCCTGGAGGGCGGTGCCCATCAGGAACTCGTTCTTCGGGATCAGCCGGGCGCCGGGGATGGAGACGATCTCGTACTCGTTCGGCTCGCGGACGTCGATGATGTCGATCTTCTCGTCGGCGTCGATCCACTCCTTGAGCTGCGCCGGAGTGATCGTGGAGCCGGCCGCCGCCTGCTGGGCCTCCTCGGAGACGACGCCGCAGAAGGCCTCGTAGTCGATCAGCTCGGTGACGGTGGGGTTCTCCCCGCACACCGCGCAGTTCGGGTCCTTGCGGACCTTGACCTGGCGGTAGGTCATCTCCAGCGCGTCGTAGATCATCAGGCGGCCGACCAGCGGGTCGCCGATCCCGGCCAGCAGCTTGATGGCCTCGTTGACCTGGATGGAGCCGATGGAGGCGCACAGCACGCCCAGGACGCCGCCCTCGGCGCAGGAGGGGACCATGCCCGGCGGCGGGGGCTCGGGGTACAGGCAGCGGTAGCAGGGACCGTGCTCGGACCAGAAGACCGAGGCCTGGCCGTCGAAGCGGTAGATCGAACCCCAGACGTACGGCTTGTTCAGCAGCACGCAGGCGTCGTTGACCAGGTAGCGGGTGGCGAAGTTGTCCGTGCCGTCGACGATCAGGTCGTACTGGGCGAAGAGCTCCATGACATTGGTGGAGTCCAGGCGCTCTTCGTGCAGGTTGACCGTGACGTACGGGTTGATGCCCAGGACGGTGTCCTTGGCGGACGCGGCCTTGGAGCGGCCGATGTCCGCCTGGCTGTGGATGATCTGGCGCTGGAGGTTCGACTCGTCGACCTCGTCGAACTCCACGATGCCCAGGGTGCCCACGCCGGCCGCGGCGAGGTACATCAGCGCCGGCGAGCCCAGGCCGCCGGCGCCGACACACAGCACCTTGGCGTTCTTCAGCCGCTTCTGCCCGGCCATCCCCACGTCGGGGATGATCAGGTGGCGGGAGTACCTGCGGACCTCGTCTACGGTGAGCTCGGCTGCGGGCTCGACCAGGGGTGGCAGCGACACGGAGACCTCATCAAAGGGGTTGGTCGGTATTTCGGTACGGGGACCGTCCCCGCCGATGCGGGGAGCATCCCTGTAACACTGCCACGCGCTTCTTCATTCCGAGACACCTGTTCCGATGCGCGAGACAAATGCGTCCCAGTGGCCGGGCAGTGACTCCCAGGCGTCCCCGGCGGTGCCCGTGGCCACGGCGGCCCGGCGGTCGGTGAGGTACACGGTGCCCGCGCCCTGCCAGCGGGCGATGCGCAGCGCCTCGTCCAGATGGCTACGGGGTACCCCGTGCACCAGGTGGCAGAACCGCTCGGGCGGATAGTCGGCGGTCCACTCGGCGACCTGCGAAAAGCGGTAGTCCGACCAGCCGCCGGCGAAGGTGACGAGCTGGTCGGCGGACTCGGCGTAGCCGGGGCAGGGGTGGCTGCCGTGGGCGAAGACCAGGTAGGTGTCCTCGCGCAGGGTCCGCAGACAGGTGGCGGCCTTCCGGACGGCGGGCAGCAGTGTCCGGTCCGTGGGACAGCGGTCCAGCCAGAAGCCGTCGACCCGGTACCACTCCAGGAAGCGGTGCGCATCGGAGATCAGCTCACTGAAGGGCCGGGCGCCGCGCCCGGTGTCCAGATGGCCGAGCACCCGGACGCCGGTTTCCCGCAGGCGCGCGACGGCGGGCATGCAGTGCGGGTCGGGCCGGGCCCCGGGGCCGTTGGCGACATCGAGCACCGCCCAGTGGACGGGCGCGACGCCCCGGGTCCCGGCGCCCCGGCAGCAGCGCAGCAGCTCGGCCCATTCGGTGGGCGCGAGCAGCGGATGGGCGAAGCCGGGGACGCCGACGCCGAGCGGGGCGGGCCCGGTGGGGGCGCGGGTGAGGCCGGTGGGGGTGGTCAGATACGACATGCGGCCTCCATCCAGATGTCGGCGAGGGACTCCTCCAGCCCGATCCGCGGGCGCCAGCCGAGCCGGTCGCGGGCGGTGCGCACATCGGCCTGCTGCCAGGTGCCGCAGCCGTCGGGGTAGGGGTAGGTGGCCGGCGGCCGCTCCATCGGGTGGTCGGCGCCGCCCTGGGGGCCGGGGATGACCAGGCGCGCGGGCGGGGAGTCCAGTTCGTGCAGGGCGCCGCCGAAGCCGGCGACCCGGGCCAGGACGGAGGCGGCCTCGCGCAGCCGTACGGCGCGGCCGGTGCCGATGTTGACCACGCCCTGGGCGGCGGACAGCGAGGCGGCGTGCACGGCGCGGGCGATGTCGCGGACGTCGACGAAGTCCCGCTGGACGCCGAGTCCGCCCAGTTTGAGCTCGCTGTCGCCGGCCTGCATGGCGCGGCGCATCGCCTCGGCGAGCCGGCCGAGCGGGGAGCCGGCCGGGGTGCCGGGGCCGACCGGCGAGAAGATCCGCAGGACGACGGCGTCCAGGCCGGAGCCCAGGACCAGTTCGGTGGCGGCCAGTTTGCTCACGCCGTAGGGGCCTCCGGGGCGCGGCACCGCGTCCTCGGCGGTGGAGGAGCCGGGCTGGGAGGGCCCGTACTCGGAGGCGCAGCCCAGCTGGACCAGGCGGGCGCCGCAGCCGCTGCGGCGCAGGGATTCGCAGATGGTGGCGACCGCGACGGTGTTGTGCCGGGTCAGTTCGCGGGCGCCGCCGCGGGTGGCGCCCGCGCAGTTGACGATCACGCCGGGGTGGACCGCGTCGAGGAAGCGGGTGAGCGCCCCGGGGCTGCCGGTGGCCAGGTCGAAGCGGACGTCGGCGTCGTCGCCGCGGCCCAGCGCGGTGAGCTGGACGGCGGGGTCGGCGAGCAGACGGTCGGCGACGAAACGGCCGAGGTAGCCGTTGGCGCCGATGAGCAGCACCCTCATCGTGCGGCCCCCCGGTGCCCGTGGTGTGCGGTGGGCTGGAGGTTCATGGTCGTGCTCCTAAGGCGGATCGAGGGAAGTGAACCGGCTTCGGCCGCGGGGTCGGCGTCCGCCCGCCGGGCGGGGGCCACGTGGGGGTGGGGGTGTGCGGCGAAGAGGACCGGGCGGCCGTGTCGGGGTGCCGCTCCGGGCGTGGTGCGTGGGGCGAGGGGGCTTGGAGGTGCGGGCCGGGGGGCGTCGGGAGGGTCACGGCCGGTCCGCCTCGGCGGCTGCGGCGGGCGAGTGCGCCCAGGCTCCGGTCAGTGCGCGCAGGCCGTACACGAGCAGGCCGGCGGCCGCGGCGGTGCAGGCGAGGGCGGGGACGGCGGCGGGTCCGGCGTGGCGGATCAGCGTCTCCACCGGGGAGCCGGCCGGGCTCAGACGGGGGAGCCGGGCCAGCAGCACCAGGGCGCAGGCGAGCGCCTCCAGGACGGCGGCGGTGGCCAGGCCCGTCGCGGCGGCGCGGGGGAAGCCGTGGACGGCCAGCAGCCGGGCGAGGAACAGCAGCGTTCCCAGGGCGGCGGCCGCGGCCAGATCCGTCGCTCCCGTACCGCCGAGGACGGCTCGGGCGGCGGCCAGCAGCGCCACTTGGGCGACCAGGAAGGCGGCGGTGGCGCCGAGGAGCAACGGACGTACCCGGGAGGCGAGTTCGGCCAGGTCGCGGCTGGCGGCCAGGCCGCGCCGGCCGCGCACCGCGAACCAGCGGGCGCACCCGGTGGCGGGCACGACGGCGCAGACCAGGCCCAGGACGCTCGCGGCGGCGGCCCGGGGGTGCAGCGGCAGGTCAGGGCCGCCGCCGAGCAGTTCGGTCAGCAGCCAATGGCCGTAGACCGCCTGGCCGGTGGTCCAGCAGACCAGCAGCGCCGGCAGGCCCTTGTCGCGCACCCGCAGCGGGCCGGTGCGCAGGGCCAGCCGCAGGGCGAGGGCGACGAGCAGCACACCGGCCGCCTCGACGGCCGGGCGGACCAGGGGAGTTGTGGGGGCGGCGGCGCCGAACGCGGCGAGGGCCGCGGCGCACACCGCGCCGGGCAGCAGCTGGAGCGCGGTGCGCACGCCCCGGGAGCGCGGTACGGGAACGGGTCCGGCGGCGGCCGGGCACGGGCCGGTCTCGACGCGCGGTACGCGGGCGTAGAGCTCCTCGGCAAGGGAGAAGACGTCGCGGTGGCGGAAGCGGGCGGCGGAGCGGTCGGTGACGCCGCTGGCCTCCAGGGCGGCGGCGATCTCCAGCGGGTCCACGGCGTGTTCGCACAGCTCCCGGTGGCGGTGCATCAGGGCCCGTACGGGGTCGGCGGGGCCCCGGCGCCCGGGGCGCGCGACGGCCTCCTTGCGGGTGGGCACGGTCATGATCCCTCTCCTCTCCCTGCGGCCGGAGCGGCGGCCGCCCCGGCCATCGCCTCGTCGTCGGTCCGTTCCTCCCCCGCCGCCCAGCTGGGCGTGTGTCCCACGGTGGCCGCGGCCCAGCGGCCGGGGACATGGGATTCGGCGGGGCTGTCGAACGGCCGCGGCGCGCCTTCGGCGGCGGCCGGGCGGCCCGGGGCGTGGGAGATCAGCTCCAGGTAGATGCCACGAAATGCCGCGATGTTCTGCTCCACGGTGAACAGTTCGAGCGCCCGCGCACGCGCCGCCGCGCCCAGCCGGGCGCGTCTGCCGGGGTCGGCGAGCAGGGCGCGGCAGGCTTCGGCCAGGGCGCGCGGATTGCGCGGCGGGACCACCAGGCCGGTGCCGCCGATCACCTCGCAGACCGCGCCGGCGTCGGTGGAGACCGTGGCGCGGCCGGAGAGCATCGCCTCCACCAGGGAGCGCGGGAAGCCCTCGACGACGCTGGAGAGCACCAGGACGGCACCGGCGGCGTAGGCGTCCGCCAGGGTGGGCACGTCGGGCTCGCCGATCTCCTCGAAGCTGACCGGGTTCTCGCCGGCGGTGCGGTCGTCGGCGGCCTCGTCGGGGAAGAGCTGGGCGGCCAGCGCCTGGCACTGGGCGCGGTAGCCGGGCGAGCGGGGGCCGCCGGTGGTGCCGATGATGCGCAAGGCGGCCTCCGGCTCGGCCCGGCGGATGTCGGCGAAGGCGTGCAGCAGGCCGACGATGTCCTTGTCGGGGGTGAGGGCGCCGACCCACACCAGGGTCTTGGAGTCGCGGTCCGCGGTGTCCCCGACGGCGGCGAAGGCGGTGGCGTCCATGCCGTCGTAGACGGTGCGCAGCCGGGCGGGGTCGGCGCCGCAGCGCAGCTGCCAGCGGCGGGCGTGGGTGTTGCCGGGGGTGATCAGCGCCGCCTGGGCGTAGATCTCGGCGGCCAGCGCCCGTTGGAAGGCGGCGAGCAGGGCGCGCACCGGCGCGGTCAGGGGGGCTGTGGCGCGTGCGAGGTAGTGCTCGCGCAGCCGTACGCCGTATTCGGTGACCAGCAGCGGGGTGCCGAAGAAGCGTTTGGCCAGCAGTCCGGGGAGGGCGGCCGCTCCGCCGGAGGCGGCGTGGCACAGGTCGGCGCCGTCCAGGCCGCCGGGGGCCGGTCCGTACCAGTCCAGGGAGAGCGGGCGCAGGGCGCGTTCGAGGTGTTCGGTGACGGTGAGCAGATCGCGCAGCGGGGCGCCGTGGGCGGCGGGCAGGGCGCGGGGGCCGCGGCAGGCGGCCTGCAGGATGCGTACGGCGTCCTCGGAGCGCAGCAGGCGGGGCAGCCGGCCGTGGCTGCGGGCGAGGTCGGCGAGGCCGTAGAGGCCGGCGGCGAAACGGTCCGCCTTGTCGATCATGGGACCGTCTCCGGGGCCGGTTCCGGGCGGACGGTCCCAGGTCAGCGCCGCGGCGAGGGCGCCGAAGTGCTCGGCAAACAGCCGCCGTTCGCGGCGTTTGCAGAGGCGGCCGCGGCGTTCCTCGGCGGCGCGGCGGTGCGCCTCGGGGAAGGCACCCCACAGCGGCGCGGTGTGCGCCAGGCGCGCGTGGGCGGGCAGCGCGGGCGGGTGTCCGGTCTCCTGGCGGGGGTGGGTGGTCAGGGCGTACACCGCGAAGTCATGGCCGGTGAGCCCGCGCACGAGCCGGTCGCACCACGCGTGCGGCGCACCGGTCGCATACGGGTAGCCACCCTCGGTGAGCAGTGCGATGCGCACGAGTGCACCCCGCCCTTCCTGTCGGTGTCACTGGGCCGACGGCATGGCCGTCACCTGCAGGAAGAAGCTATGCAACCGGCCCGGTGGCGTGATGGACGGTTGTCCATCGCGCCACCGGAAGGGGTGAACGCGCGTGACTTTCCACCCCTAGGGGCGTTTCGCCGCGCTATGTGCCTGTCGGGCGGCGGCCCGCAGTGCGCGCCGATCTGCGGCGAGGCGGGCATCGAGCACCGGCACGGCCGCCGACGACCCCTGGGTGCAGGGGTGTTCGGGACGCTCGTACACGGTGTCGACCGGGGTCTGCTGCACCCGGCACCCGGCGTGCATCGCCGCGCCGGGGCTCACCTGGCGACCGGATACGGCCAGGAGTTGGGCCGGCAGGTCACCCCGTCGGTCGTCAGGAACTTCGTCTGCTGCATCATCACCGGCGCGAGCGCGCCCTGTTTGCGGCACGCCTCGTGGTTGTGCCCGAGGCGGTGGCCGACCTCGTGGTTGATGAGCATCTGACGGTAGGCGAGCATCTTGTCGGGGCCGTAGGTCTGGGCGCCCTGTGCCCACCGGTAGGCGTTGATCATGACCCGGTTGGTGGCCGCCGAATCGCAGGAGACGTTCTCCTCGGCGGTGTCCAGACCTGATTTGGCGCACCACTTGGCCGTCGTCCCGGGGCTGGCCAGCGTGATCACGAAGTCGGCGGGGCCGGAGGCCACCCGCTGGAAGGTCCGCACCCCGCCGTGTGCCCAACTGCGGTCGTCGTTGAGGGTCTTGTGCACCGCCTCGGCGAAGAGGTCGCCGTCCAGCGGCATCCCCTCCTCCATATCGACGCGGTAGCGCAGCACCTTGCCACGGCCGGGCGCCTTGGCGTCCCCGCCCACCGGCTTGAACTTCCCACTGGCCGTCAGCCGGGCATCCAGCGGGAAGCGCTGCGTCATCTGCGTCGCGTACGAGGCGGCCTTGGCGTCCTGGGCGGGCCGGTCGTGCGAACGGGAGGCCTCGCCGTCGGCCCCGTCGCCGTGGTCCGTGCCGACCGGATGCTGCGGCGTTCCCTCGTCCTTGTGCCGGTCGGCGACCTGGCCCGCGATGACCACGGCGAGCACGGTCGTCACCGCCGCGGCGGCCGCGCCGGTGACGGTGCGGCCCTTGGTGCCCGGACGGGCGCGGTCCGGCGCCCCGGGGTCCGCCGGATCGTCCGCCTCGTCCCCTTCGGCGCCGGGCTCCGCGTCCAGCACATCGATCTCGTCGCGGTCGAAGACCACCGACCGTCCGGTGAAACGGCCGCCGGGGGGTATCCCGTCGGCCGGTGCGCCCGCCGCGGGGGCGGGGGCGCCGGCCCGGAAGACGTCGTCGTCGAAGGCGTCGAGGTACTCCGGCCGCGGCCCCGGTGCGCCGTACGGCCCGCCGACCACGCCCTGGACGGCGCCCGGCGCGGCGCGGCCGCCCATCGGAGCGCCCGGCGCCCGGGCCGTCCGCGGGCGGGGGATACGCGGTGCGTCCGGCGCCGGGACATCGCCCCAGCCGCCGCCGGGCTCGCGCTGTTCGGGGTGGCCGCTGCGGACCTCGGCGGCCGGGTCGCCGGCGAGCTCCTGGCGGCGACGGCGGCCGGGTCCGGAGCCCGGCGCGGGGGCCGTGCCGTGCGGCGGGCCCGGGGGGCCGGACGTCCCCGGAAAGTCGTCTGCGGCCTCCGGCCGGCCCCGGCGGCTATGGCGTCCCACGGCGCGTGTCAGCTCCTGCCCGCATCGGCGGTCTCGTCGGGGTGGGCATCGAGCAGTTCGCGCACCGCCCGCGCCACCGCTTCCGGGTACTCCATCATCGCCACGTGCCCCGCCTCCGGCAGTGTCAGCAGCCGCGAACCGCGGAACGCGGCGGCCGCCCGCCGCGCCATCCGGGGCGCGACCAGGCGGTCGCGCCCACCGTAGACGAGAAGCGTCGGGGCCAGTACCCGTTCGGCCTGACGCCATGGATTGTGCTGCCCGCCGAGGGTGTAGGAGTTGACCAGCCCGCGGGCGGAGCGCTCCATCACCTCCCAGAAATACGGGAGTTGGAGCCGCCGCGCATATTCGTCGACGGCGTTGCGCAGCCCCTCGGGGGTGACCCGCGCCGGGTCGCCGTAGCACAGGGCCAGCACCTCGCGGGTGCGGCGCTCGGGGCTCCAGTCGCGGGTGAGGCGGGAGAAGAGCCGGGCCACGCCGGGCACCGCGAGCAGCGCGGTGGGCACCGCCGTCAGCTGCGGCCGCAGCTCGGGCAGCGCCGGTGAGATCAGGGTGAGGGTGCGCACCAGGTCCGGGCGGGCGGCGGCCACCCGGGCCGTGGCGGCGCCACCCATGGAATTGCCGATGAGGTGGACCGGGCCGCGGCCGGTGGCGTCCAGATAGCGGACGACCGCCCGGGCCTGCGCCGGGACGGAGTAGTTGCCGTCGTCCGGGGGCGGCGAGTGGCCGAAGCCGGGCAGATCGAGCGCCTCGCCGTCGAGCCGGTCGGCGAGCAGCGGCATCAGCGCGGACCAGTTCTGCGAGGACCCGCCGAGCCCGTGGACGTAGAGGGCGGGCTCGCGCCCGTCGGGTGCCGCCTCGCCGTCGGGAGCGGGCGCGCGCACGGACAGGGAGAGCCCCGACAGGGTCACGCAGCGCACCGTCTCCGCCGCGCCCGCCCGGGACCCGGGCCCGGCCGGGGGCACCGTAGGAGCGGCGGCACGGGTGTCCGGCGAGTCGGTCGAAGACATGCAGTCGATGTTACGAGACGATCACGCCCCCGATTGTGTGTTCGCGGTCACACACCGCATCGCGCTGCCGGCGCCCCTCTCCTAGGCTCGTATCAAGGGCAGCCGCCCCGGCCCCTGTGGGAGAAAGGGAGCCACCATGCCCGCGGATCCGACCGAACCGGACACGTTTGAGGACGACAGCGACATGACGGAATTCGACGTGGAAGCGCCCGAGAACGACGCCGCCGAACAGCACGCCGAGCTCGCACCGCAGCACGACGAACCCCTGACCGGCGCCGACCGTGCCGCCGCCAATGAGGCAGATCTCGCCGAACAGGCTCGTGTGGTGGAATTCAACGAAGACGAATACCGATGACCTGGGCCGTTATGTCGGCTTCGGCCGGCGGTCCGGTGCAGAAATTCTGGCCTGGGACCACGCACAGCCGCGTTACCCAAAAGTACGATGGCGGGCGCGGTGCACCCTCTTGTGCCGGCCGCGTACGGAACAACTTCTGGGAGGCAGCGTGAGCGCCATCGAGCAGACCGAGGCGGCGCGACCGCGGGGCACACGCCTGCCACGCCGTGCCCGGCGCAATCAGCTTCTGGGCGCCGCCCAGGAGGTGTTCGTCGCGCAGGGCTACCACGCGGCCGCCATGGACGACATCGCCGAGCGGGCGGGCGTCAGCAAGCCGGTGCTCTACCAGCACTTCCCGGGCAAGCTGGACCTGTACCTCGCCCTGCTGGACCAGCACTGCGAGGCGCTGCTCCACGGGGTGCGCACCGCGCTGGCGTCGACGACCGACAACAAGCAGCGGGTCGCGGCCACGATGGACGCGTACTTCGCCTACGTCGAGGACCCGGGCGGCGCCTTCCGGCTGGTCTTCGAGTCGGACCTGACCAATGAGCCGGCCGTGCGCGAGCGGGTGGACAAGGTCTCGCTGGAGTGCGCCGAGGCGATAAGCGCGGTGATCGCGGAGGACACGGGTCTGGCGCGCAACGAGGCGATGCTGCTGGCGGTGGGCCTGGGCGGGGTCTCCCAGGTGGTGGCGCG
Source organism: Streptomyces natalensis ATCC 27448 (assembly GCF_000935125.1). Lineage (GTDB taxonomy): Bacteria > Actinomycetota > Actinomycetes > Streptomycetales > Streptomycetaceae > Streptomyces > Streptomyces natalensis. The sequence goes on from NZ_JRKI01000061.1 coordinate 543,091, forward strand.
CTACTGGCTGTCATCGGCGAGCACGGTGCCGCGCGAGACCGCGGTGCAGCTGCTGACCTCGCTCGCCTGGAAGGGCATCGCCGGTTTCCCGCTGCACGGCATGGAGGCGCCGTCGCACTGACCGGCGGGCGCCACGCGGCGATGATGTTCGCTGCGGGCGTGTTCCACGGCGTCCTGAACGTCCCCGGACCGGGCTAATGTGTGCTGCGTACCGCGCGGACGGCCGCGCACCATGTCCCTCCGAGGCCGGGGGGACCCCCAGACCGTCGGAGGGACATAAGCCGTGGAGGTCAAGATCGGCGTGCAGCACGCACCCCGCGAGATCGTTCTGGAGAGCGGGCAGTCCGCCGAAGAGGTCGAGAACGCGGTGGCCGATGCGCTCAGCGGCAAGGCGACGCTGCTGAGCCTGGTGGACGACCACGGCCGCAAGGTTCTGGTCCCGTCGGAGCGGCTGGCATACGTGGAGATCGGCGAGCCGACCGCCCGTAAGGTCGGTTTCGGCCAGCTCTGAGCCTGCGGGCGCCGCGCTGCGGCGCCGACGGACGCACGAGGGCGGCGCCCGGAGATCTTTCTCTCCGGGCGCCGCCCTTCGCCGTTCTTCCGGCCCGCGCGCATGGCCGCGCGGGAGGGTTGCCGGTTCCGCCCGATGGGTACGACGGTTGACAACCGACGTGTTCGTCCGGATTGTTCGTCCGGTCGGCGACATCACGCTTGTCGGGCTTGTCACGCGGGAGGGGACTCCATGATCTGGGAAGCGCTCGGCGCCGTCCTCATCGGACTCGTCATCGCTCTGGCCGCCACACACTGGCTCGCCGACCGGTTCCCCTCACGCACCCTGACGCTGGCCACGGGCCCGGTCGCCGCGCTGCTCGGCGCGCTGCTGACCCGCGCCATCCTGGGCCCGGGGTATCCCGTCCTGGTGTTTCTCGCCGCGCTGGCCATGGGCGCGGCGCTGCTCTCGCTGCTGCTGCGCCCGCGCCCGCCGCGCCGCCGGGTGAGCCGGCCGGCCGCGCCCCTCAAGGGGCACCGGACGGCCTGACGCGGCCCCGGAGGCCGGTGGTGACCGGATCCCGCGGGCCGGCGGTGACCGGATGGCACGTACCCGCGGGGCGCATTCCCCAGGGCCGTTCGCTACGCCGCGAGGCCCAGTGCCGACATCCGCTTGGTGTGCGCCTCGGTGATCCGGGAGAACATCCGGCCCACCTCGGCCAGGTCGAATCCGTCGGCCACGCCCCCGACCAGCATCGTCGAGAGCGCATCGCGGTCCGCGACGACCCGCTGCGCCTGCGAGAGGGCCTCGCCCATCAGCCGCCGCGCCCACAGCGCCAGCCGCCCGCCGACCCGCGGATCGGCCTCGATCGCCGCGCGCACCTTCTCCACGGCGAAGGTGGCGTGCCCGGTGTCGTCGAGCACGGCCAGCACCAGATCGCGGGTGTCGGTGTCCAGGCGGGCGGCGACCTCGCGGTAGAAGTCACTGGCGATCGAATCGCCGACGTACGCCTTGACCAGGCCCTCCAGCCAGTCCGACGGCGCGGTCTGGCGGTGGAACTCGTCCAGCGCCGCGGCGAACGGCTCCATGGCTTCGTTCGGCTCCGCCTCGATCTGCGCGAGGCGGTCCCGCAACCGCTCGAAATGGTGGAATTCGGCCGAGGCCATCTTGGCCAGTTCGGCCTTGTCGTCCATCGTCGGGGCGAGCTTGGCGTCCTCGGCCAGGCGCTCGAAGGCGGACAGCTCGCCGTAAGCGAGCGCGCCGAGCAGATCGATCACGGCGGCCCGGTACTGCGGGTCGGCGGATGCCTGCTCCCAGTCCTGGGCGGCGATCCCGGTGAGTGCGTGCGCGTCGGCGGTGTCAGGCGTCTCCATGACCGGCACAATAGCCCGCCCGGCGGCTCCGGTAAGGCCCTGGTCAGCCACCGAGTGCAGGCGCGTACGAGCGGGCCGCACGGCCCGCGCGCCGGGGTGCGCCGGCGGGTGACCTATTTCTCACTCATACAAGCCTTCGGATCCGGAGCGATATCCGGGGTAGAGTGATAAAGGACCTGCCGAGGAGTCGGTGGGTCTCTCCACGAAAGCGGATGCCCGGTCGGTGGCCCGATCGGCTCCAACCGACCGCCCTCCCCCGCGGCGCGTACGAGAGGTACGCACAGCAGGAGGCACACCCGCTCGCGGCACGAATGCCTGAGCGTTGGCAGTGGTCCCGCGCCATCCGGCTCTCTCAGGTCGGCCCCCGTACGAACAGGTACGACGGCACGGTACGACCCCCTTCGCCGCCTCATGCCGCGTCTCACAGAAGAGGCAAGATTCTGTCTACGTTCCGAGAGCTCGGGATTTTCCCCGAGACCGCTGAGGCCCTTGAAGCCGTCGGCATCGTTTCCCCCTTTCCCATCCAGGAGCTCACCCTCCCCGTCGCCCTCTCCGGCAGCGACGTCATCGGCCAGGCCAAGACCGGCACCGGCAAGACGCTCGGCTTCGGTCTGCCGCTCCTGGAGCGCGTGACCGTCCCCGCCGACGTCGAGGCCGGACGCTCCCGGCCGGAGCAGCTGACCGAGGCCCCGCAGGCCCTGGTCGTGGTCCCCACCCGCGAGCTGTGCACCCAGGTCACCAACGACCTGCTCACCGCGGGCAAGGTCCGTAACGTACGGGTCCTGGCGATCTACGGCGGCCGGGCCTACGAGCCGCAGGTCGAGGCGCTGAAGAAGGGCGTCGACGTCGTCGTCGGCACCCCCGGGCGTCTGCTGGACCTCGCCGGCCAGAAGAAGCTCGACCTCTCGCGGGTCAAGAGCCTGGTGCTGGACGAGGCCGACGAGATGCTCGACCTGGGCTTCCTGCCCGACGTCGAGAAGATCATCCAGCTGCTGCCGGCCAAGCGGCAGACGATGCTGTTCTCCGCGACCATGCCCGGCCAGGTCATCTCCCTGGCCCGCCGCTACATGTCGCAGCCCACGCACATCCGCGCCACCGCGCCGGACGACGAGGGCCAGACCGTCGCCAACACCACCCAGCACGTCTTCCGCGCGCACTCCATGGACAAGCCGGAGATGGTCGCGCGCATCCTCCAGGCCGAGGGCCGGGGCCTGGCGATGGTGTTCTGCCGTACGAAGCGGACCGCCGCCGACATCGCCGACCAGCTCGCCCGGCGCGGCTTCGCGTCCGGCGCGGTGCACGGCGACCTCGGCCAGGGCGCCCGCGAGCAGGCGCTGCGCGCCTTCCGCAACGGCAAGGTCGACGTCCTGGTCTGCACCGACGTCGCCGCCCGCGGCATCGACGTCGAGGGTGTGACGCATGTCATCAACTACCAGTCCCCCGAGGACGAGAAGACCTATCTGCACCGCATCGGCCGCACCGGCCGCGCGGGCAACAAGGGCACCGCGGTCACCCTCGTCGACTGGGACGACATCCCGCGCTGGAAGCTGATCAACAAGGCGCTGGACCTGGCGTTCGACGAGCCGGAGGAGACCTACTCCACCTCGCCGCACCTCTACGAGCAGCTGAACATCCCCGCGGGCACCAAGGGCATCCTCCCGCGCGCCGAGCGCACCCGCGCCGGGCTCGCCGCCGAAGAGGTCGAGGACCTCGGCGAGACCGGCGGCCGGGGCCGGGGCGGCCGCCGCCCCGCCGTGGAAGAGGAGCAGCCGCAGCGCACGCGGACGCCGAGGCAGCGCCGCCGCACTCGTGGCGGGGCCACGCTGGACCCCTCCGGCGCGCCGACGTCCGCCGGTGAGCCCACCGACGGCGAGCAGGCGGCCGAGGGCGGCGAGCGGCGGCAGCCGCGGCGCCGCCGCCGGACCCGCGTCGGCGCCGCGCAGCCCGCGGCCGTGACGGCCCCCGAGGCCGCCGAGGCCGTCGCCGAGGCCGCGGTGGCCACCTCGGTCGCCGAGGCTCCGGCCGAGGCCCCCGCCAAGCCGCGCCGCCGCCGCACCCGGGCCGCCCGCCCGGCGGCACAGGCGGCCGCCGAAGCCGTGGAGACGGCCGAGGGGACCGCCGCGGCCGAGGCCGTCGCACCGGCCGCGCCGCGCAGGCGCACCCGTGGCGCGGCGAAGGCCGCCGCGGAGGCGCCCGCCGAGGTTGCCGCGGACGTCGTCGCCGACACCTCCGAAGGCGCGGAGGCCGCCCCGGCCACGCCGCGCCGCCGCACCCGCAGCGCCGCCAAGGCCGCCACGGACGCAGCCGCCGAGGCCGCCGTCGACACCGCCGAAGGCACCGACGCCGCACCGGCCAAGCCCAAGCGGACCCGCAAGACCGCCGCCACCAAGGCCGTGGACGCGGCCGAGGGCGCGGCCGCCGCGGAGGCGCCCGCCGAGGCCACGCCGCGCCGCCGCACCCGCAGCGCCGCCAAGGCCGCCACGGACGCAGCCGCCGAGGCCGCCGTCGACACCGCCGAAGGCACCGACGCCGCACCGGCCAAGCCCAAGCGGACCCGCAAGACCGCCGCCACCAAGGCCGTGGACGCGGCCGAGGGCGCGGCCGCCGCGGAGGCGCCCGCCGAGGCCACGCCGCGCCGCCGCACCCGCAGCGCCACCAAGGCCGCCACGGACGCAGCCGCCGAGGCCGCCGTCGACACCGCCGAAGGCACCGACGCCGCACCGGCCAAGCCCAAGCGGACCCGCAAGACCGCCGCCGCCAAGACGGCCGAATCCGAGGCGGAGGCGAAGCCGAAGCGGACCCGCAAGGCCGCCGCGGCGAAGCCGGCCGCGGACGCCGCCGACGGCGCGGAGGCCAAGCCGAAGCGGACCCGGAAGACCGCCGCCGCCAAGACGGCCGACGCCGGGGCCGAGGCGAAGCCGAAGCGGACCCGCAAGGCCGCCGCGGCCACCCCGGAGAGCTGACGCATCCGCCACCACGGCCCGGCCCCGCACCCCGCGGGAGCCGGGCCGTGGTGCGTCCCGGGCCGCCGTGTCGCCCGGACCGGCCCGTCCGTTAGCCTCGCGCCATGAGCACGCCGCCCCTCCTGAAGCTCCCCCCGTGCGCCCGCGCACTCCGGCTCGACACCGAGCGCGGGGTCTTCGCCGTCCACGACGCCCGGCCCGAGGCCGCCCCGGCCGGGACCGCCCTGCTCGTGCCGGGGTTCACCGGGAGCAAAGAGGACTTCATCGCGCTGCTCGAACCGCTGGCGGCGGCCGGCTTCCGGGTGGTCGCGGTGGACGGCCGGGGGCAGCACGAGTCCCCCGGACCGCGCGAGGAATCCCCTTACGCCCAGCGCGAGTTGGCCCTCGACGTCCTCGCCCAGGCCCGGGCCCTCGGCGGCCCGGCCCATCTGCTGGGTCATTCCCTCGGCGGCCTGATCACCCGCGCGGCGATCCTCCTCGACCCGTCCCCGTTCCGCTCGTTCACCCTCCTCAGCTCGGGCCCGGCCGCCATCACCGAGGCCCAGCAGACGCGCGTACGGATGCTGATCGAGGCGCTCGGCACGATGGAGATGGCGGACATCTGGGAGGCGATGCGCGCGGCGGATGCGCCGGAGGCGCCCAACCCCCCTGAGATCGACGCATTCCTGCGCCGTCGTTGGCTCAATACCGTCCCCGAGCAGCTGATGGTGACGGGCCGTCAGATGCTGTCGGAACCCGACCGGGTGGCGGAACTGGCGGCGATACCGCTGCCCAAGCACGTGGTCTCGGGGACCACCGACGACGCCTGGCCGGTGCCGCTGATGGACGATATGGCCCGTCGCCTCTCCGCCCGTCGCACGGTCATCGAGGGCGCCGGCCACTCCCCCAATGCGGAACGCTCGGCTGCTACGGCAGCCGAGCTGACCCGTTTTTGGCTCCCCACGTAGTCGGGGTTTTCTCCCCACGTTGTCGGCCGTCCCGCCGTGGGGGTTTGTCGCCGTTGCGCCTGCGGCGGGCGTGGGTTGTACGGGTGCGGTGCCACGCCTCCGGACTTCGTCCTGCGGCGCGGCCCCTCCCGGGAGTGGGGGGGAAAGAGGCCGGGGGTCCACTCCCACCGTCTTTTTCCACCCCCAACGGGGAGGTGCCGGTCCGTAGCGGCGGAGCCGTGTAGGGCCGGTGCCGCTGCCGAACAGCCCCGCGCCAGCGGCACCGCCCGCCGCAGGCGAAACGGCGGGAAAGCCTAAACGTCGGCCCAGGCAAAACGCAGCGAACGGGCCTCAGGCGAAACGGCGGCGAACCCCTACGGCGGGAAAGCCGACAACGTGGGGCCCAGCCAAAGCGCAGCGGCTAGTACTGCCCCTGCACGTGGTCCCAGAAGCCCTCCCGCAAGACCCGCCGCAGGTCGGCATGGCCGCGCAGCGAGTGCCGCAAGAGGGCCTCCGCGGTCGTCAGGAGTTCCTGGTCGACGGCGCCGGGCAGATACGGATGGCCGGGCAGCAGCGTCGCCACCCAGTCGCGGCCGCGCTCGGAGAGCCACTGGGCGGCCACCCGTGCCCCGACGAAGCGGACGTCCTCGCGGGCCGGCACCGGCGTCTCGCACAGTGCCGGGCCGTCGCCCTCCACCCCGGCCCGGCGGGTCACGTACGGCTTGCAGAAGTCCAGGTCGAAGGTGCGCTGGCTGTCGACCTCCCACAGCAGCGGCTCGGCCTGGTTGCGGCCGCCCGCGGCCTCGATGCCCCACAGGTGCACCCGCGCGCCGTATCCCTGCGCCGCCTCCACCGCCGAGACCAGGTCCTCGTCGCCCCCTATGAGCACTGCATCGCTGATGGCGCGGTGCCGGGCCAGCGACTCCAGATCGGTGCGGATCAGGGAGTCGACGCCCTTTTGCTGGTTGTTGGCGTTGAGGTTGCCCAGCCGGACCTTGACGTCGGGCAGCTCGGCGATGTGCTGCTGCTCCTGGGTGTGTATCCGCCTACGGGCGCCGTCGTACCAGTAGACGCGCAGCAGCCGGCTGTCCGGGAAGATCGTCCGCGCCTTGTCGATGAAGGCTTCGATGATCCCTTCGGCGTCGAGTTCGATGGCCCGGCGATCCTCCGTTTGGGCGACCAGCCGCCCCGCGGCGGCGTAGACATAGCCCGCGTCCACGAAGACCCCATGGGTGGACGGGGTCGTGGAGACCTTGGCGAGCACCCGGGTGAGCAGCTCGTTGGTGCGCTCGATACCGGAGGCGAGCGCGGCGAGGTCGGCGGGGGCCGGGGGCCGTATGTCGTTCATACCGGACTCATTGTCCGGGCCGTCACTCGATGGGCACAACCGCTCCCCCGAGCAGGTACTTAGTTCCTCGAAAATTTTCTTTAGCGTAGGGAATGATTGCAGGGTGCGGGTCGTTGTACCCGTACGGAGCGCCTGGCAACGAAGCCGCGCAATCCGCACCACTCACGTTCTCCGCAGGAGGATCAGACGAAGGGAGAAGCCTTGATGCGCTTCGAGATCATGCGCCTGGACGATGCGGACGGCTCCGCCGTGGACAGCACCGTCGTGGACGCCGCCTCCGTCAACCGGATCGTGCAGCAGGCCGCCGCAATCGGCCAGCGCATTTACATCCGCCCGGCCGACACCGCCGCCCGGTGACGCCGTAGCTGTTGCGCCCCCGTACGGACGGTCCGTACGGGGGCGTCGTGCGTCTGCGGTCCCTGCGGGGATCAGGACGCCTGGATCACCTGGGTCACGCCGTTGATGATCTGCTGCACGGCCAGCGCGGAGAGCATCATGCCCGCCAGCCGCGTCACCAGGACCACACCGCCGTCCTTGATCACCCGGATGATCACCAGCGAGAACCGCATGACCAGGTAGAGCACCACATGGATCGCGGCGATCGCCGCCCAGACCGACACCTGCGCCGCGAGGCCGTGCGCATGCTGTACGGCCAGGATCACCGACACGATCGCACCGGGCCCGGCCAGCAGCGGCATGCCCAGCGGCACCAGCGCCACATTGACGTCCTTGGTCTGGGTCGGCTCCTCGGACTTGCCGGTGAGCAGGTCCAGCGCGACCAGCAGGAGCAGCAGGCCGCCCGCGATCATCAGCGCGGGGGTGGAGATGTGCAGCCGGCCCAGGATCTGCCGGCCGAAGAGGCCGAAGACGGCGATGACGCAGAAGGCGACGGCGGCCGCCTGCCAGGCCATCCGGCGCTGCACCTTGGCCGGGCGCCCGGAGGTCAGGGCCAGAAAGATCGGGGTGATCCCAGGGGGATCCATGATGACGAACAGGGTGACAAAGAGCGTACTGAAGACGGCGACGTCGAACACGGTGATGGCCTTGCGGGGTAAGGGGGTGGTGCTACGAGCGGATCACGGGCGGACGCGGCGCGCGACGGGCCCGTGCGGGGTGTCGGGGGGGTACGGCGGTGGGCTCGGGGGCTCAGCCGCCCGCGCCGGGCACCGGGAAGGCGCCGGTCGCACGGCGCACGATCTCGCCGTAGATCTCGGGGTCGGTGGTGTGGTCACCGAGGCGGCAGGTCTTGCGGCTGCCGTGGTAGTCGCTGGAGCCGGTGGGCAGCAGTCCCAGCTCGGCAGCCAGGCCGCGCAGCCGGGCACGGGTGGGCGCGTCGTGGTCCATGTGGTCGACCTCGATGCCGTCGAGACCGGCCGCGGCCAGTTCGCCGATCACCTGCTCCGGTACGCAGCTGCCGCGCTTGACGGCCAGCGGGTGCGCGAAGACGGTGACGCCGCCGGCGGCCTTGACCAGCCGGATCGCCTCGAACGGATCCAGCTCGTGCTTCTCGACATAGGCCCGGCCGTCGCTTCCGAGCCACTCGGAGGTGAAGGCGTCGGAGACGGTGTCGATCAGGCCCAGTTCCATCAGCGCGGTGGCGAGATGCGGCCGCCCGACCGCGCCGTCACCGGCTATCTCCGCCACCCGCTCCCAGGTGACGGGCACGCCGAGCTCGCGCAGCTTGCCGACCATGGCGCGGGCCCGCGGTACGCGGTCGTCGCGGACGAGCTCCCGCTCGCGGGCCAGCTCGGGCTCCTCGGGGTCGAAGAGGTAGGCGAGCATGTGCAGGCTCACCCCGTCGATCCGGCAGGAGAGCTCGGCCCCGGTGACCAGCGTCAGCCCCTCGGGCAGCGCGGCGCGCGCCTCGGCATGGCCGGCGACGGTGTCGTGATCGGTCAGCGCGACGACGTCGAGCCCGGCCGCCGCGGCCTCGCGCACCAGCTGGGCGGGGGTGTCCGTACCGTCGGAGGCGGTGGAGTGGGTGTGCAGATCGATGCGCACGACGCGGACTCCAGACTGCTTGCGGGACGGACGGGGATCACGGGGCGGCTCGGTGGCTCGGCGAGAGCGCAGGGCGGTGCCCCCAGAAGGATACCGGCCGCCCGGACATGTCCCTGTCGGGCGGGATACGGACCGGCCCGGCCGGCCCGGGGCGCGGTCAGCTCAGGATGCGCGGCGAGAGCGCGCCGCACGGCAGCAGGTCCACCTCGGCGCCCGCCTCGCGCAGATCGGTCAGCACCAGTTCGTCGTACATCAGCAGGCCCGAGCTCTCGGGCCAGGCGATGGCCCACAGCCACAGCCCGCGCGCCTCGCCGGCGAAGACCGCGCGGTCGTCGGGCGAGCCGTCGACCTGCCACATCGGGGTCGGGCGGCCGGCGGCCAGCACCTTGGCGTTGGGGGGTTTGTCGACGGCCAGACGGAGGCCGGGGTCAGGGCCGTCTATCCCGGCGTAGCGGGCGCCGAGGCCGACGCCGAGCTCCTCGGCGATCAGCAGGAGTTCACCGGGGCCGCCCAGCGGTCCGGGCCCCGAGCAGGCCACCGCGGTCGCCCGGCCGCCGCTGCGGTCGTCCCCGGCGCAGGCGACGCCCGTGAACAGCCAGCCCACGGGGAGGGGCCAGGGCATCCAGACGGGTACCTGTGCGCGGTGCACGACGACGCCGAGCGCCTCGACGCTGGGCGGAACGACCGGCTGGAGCGGATGCACGATGCCGTGCACGCCGCACTGCCAGGAGTCGGAGAAAAGACCGGGCGCCCGCACCCGGCCTCCGCACTTCGGGCAACTGGGTTCGCCCCTCATAAGGACCAACGGTCCTCCAGGGCCGCGTCCGCGTCAAGGACGATCACCCGTCCGGTGTGCCCGCCATCACCTGCCCAGGGACCGTTCCGGCCGCCGCCGCGCCGGGGCCCGGCGTCCGGCGAGGGCGGCGCATCCGCCTGCGTCACGCACCGGCCGCGCCGCGGCTCCGGCGTGGCTCCGGCGCCGCTTCGGTCCACCGGGGCTGCCGTACGTCCCGGACGCCCCGTCGGATTCCGACCGGGCGTCAGATCCGTACGGCCGAACGGCCCCCGCCCGGCCCGCCGCCGGTTCCGCCCTGCTCAGTCGTCCAGCGGTACGCCGCTGCGCAGCGGGTCGCGCAGGTCCGTGCCGTGCCGCAGCCAGCGCTCCTGGAGGGCGTCGGCGCCGTGCACCCGCTTCCAGGCGGCCTCGTTCGGTGTCATCGGCAGCAGGGGCAGGAACCGCACCGGGTCGAGCGGCTCGTCCAGCTCCAGGTCCTCGACCAGCCCTCCGGGCTCGGCGACCAGGACCGAGGTGAAGGGCGCGCCGGGCCACAGCGGATCCCCCACGTCCAGCGACGCGCCCGGCGCCACGATCACCCCTTCGACCTGCGGGGACGCGGCGAGCACGGCGAGCGGGCGGAGGACCTTGTCGGTGTCGGCGCGGCCGCCGCGTACGGTCAGGACGAGCTCGGCGCGGGGGCCGCGCAGCGGGTCGGCGACCACGTCGGTGGGGTCGGACATGGGCTGCGCGGACATGCCGAGCGTGGCGTAGCGCACCACCCCGTCGTCCACGAAGCGGAGCACCTCGATACGGTCGGTGCCGAGGAAGGTGACGGCGGCACGCGCGTCCGGTGCACCCAGGGCCGTGCGCAACCGGGCCTCGACCAGCTCAAGAACGTCAGACATGCGGCGAGCATAGGTCGGGGCTCCCGCACGGAGCGCCCCGGACTCCGTGTGCGCAGGCGTCACTGCGGCTCGTCCGTTCTTCGTATGGAAGAGGCAAAGCGGCGCCGTAACGCTTCAGACGGCTGATAGCCTTGCCGTCTGGTCAGGGAATGACGTCGTCCCCCAACGGGGACCGGCCGGAGGAGGTGGGGCTGCGGTGGATCCGAGTCGACCGTGCAGTACCGATAGTTCTCCCGTCGTCCCGCTCGCGCAGCGAATCTCCTGATCCGAGAGCTTCCGTACCCACCCGCTCAGCGGTGAAACACGGATTTTCCTTCGCGCCGGATGTACATGACGGAAGAGCGCCTCCGACTCTTCATTTCCGTGTTCTGCGAACTGCCGTCAGTGTCACCGCACGGAGCGCCGCCCGCTTTGCGGACGTACAGCCGAAGATGCCTCGTACGTCCACGTTCCGGGCAGCGTTGCGCCCCGCGCCCCTCTCTGGCGGCCGGCCCGTGAAGGAGCCTGCCATGTCGATGATCCGTGACCTGCGTGCCGCCGTCCGTCCCACCCGGCGCCGCGACGAGACCCCCTACCGCTACGAGACCGCCGCCCCGGCCTGCCCCAACAGCGCCGTCGTCGACTGCGGCGTCTACCGCGAGGGCCGCCGGGTGAGCGAGCCCGTCACCCCCGCCCAGGCCATGGCGTCGGTGCGCGACGGCGGCGGCTTCGCCTGGATCGGGCTGCACGAGCCCACCGAGGCCGAATTCGCCGATATCGCCCAGGAGTTCGGGCTGCACCCCCTGGCCGTCGAGGACGCCGTCCACGCCCACCAGCGGCCCAAGCTGGAGCGCTACGACGACACCCTGTTCACCGTCTTCAAGACGGTCCACTACGTGGAGCACGCCGAACTGACCGCGACCAGCGAGGTCGTGGAGACCGGCGAGGTGATGTGCTTCACCGGGCGGGACTTCATCGTGACCGTCCGGCACGGCGGGCAGGGCTCGCTGCGCGCGCTGCGCCACCGGCTCCAGGACGACCCGGAGCTGCTGGCCAAGGGGCCGTCGGCGGTCCTGCACGCCATCGCCGACCAGGTGGTCGACGGCTACATGGCGGTCGCGGGGGCGGTGCAGGACGACATCGACGAGGTGGAGATCGACGTCTTCAGCTCGGGCACCAACGGCAAGGGCTCGACCGCCAAGGGCGGCGACGCCGGGCGGATCTACCAACTCAAGCGTGAGGTACTGGAGTTCAAGCGCGCCGTATCGCCGCTGCTGCGCCCGATGCAGCTGCTGAGCGAGCGGCCGATGCGGCTGGTCGACGCGGACATCCAGAAGTACTTCCGCGATGTGGCCGACCACCTGGCCCGCGTCAACGAGCAGGTGCTGTCCTTCGACGACCTGCTCAACTCCATCCTCCAGGCCAATCTCGCGCAGGCGGCCGTCGCGCAGAACGAGGACATGCGCAAGATCACGGCCTGGGCGGCGATCTTCGCCGTACCGACGATGATCGCCGGGATCTACGGCATGAACTTCGACTACATGCCCGAGCTCCACTGGAAGTACGGCTACCCGGCGATGATGCTGGTGACGGTGGCCCTCTGCTTCGGCATCCACCGGGGCTTCAAGCGCAACGGCTGGCTCTGAGGGGCGCGCCCGCGCGGGCCGGGCGGTGCGTCTCAGCGCCTGGGCGGGCCCGGACGGCGCCGGGGCCGCCCATTAGGCTGAGCCGTATGACTCAGACCGTGTCGCAGGCCCTCCAGGATCGGGCGCTCATCGAAGAGGCCACCAAGAAGTCCGGCCTGCTCTGGGTGCGCGGCACGACCGGCCCGGCGCGGGCGCTGTGGCATCTGTGGCACGACGGCGCCGCCTGCCTGGTGGGGGACGGCCCCGGCGAGCAGCCGCTGGCGGACCTCGGTCTGGCCGACGGCGGCCCGGCCACGGTCACCGTACGCAGCAAGGACAAGGGCGGCAGGCTGATCGCCTGGCAGGCGCGGGTCGTGGAGCTCGCCCCGGACAGCGAGCCCTGGCGGGCCGTGGTCGAGGAGCTCAAGGGCAAGCGGCTCAACGCCCCCGACGCGGACACGATCACCGAACGCTGGGCCCGCGAATGCCGGGTGCTGCGCCTGGAGCCCGCCGAGGGGGAGGCCCTCCAGCGCCCCGGCCGCATGCCCGAGGAGTCGCACGCCGCGCGCCCGCTGGCCTCTCCCGCTCTCACCCGCCGCCCCGTCCCGGCGGCCCTGCCCAAGCTGCTGCGGCGGGGGCGTAAGGGGTAGACGGTGGACGGGACGTCGGCGGTGGACGGGGACCGGGGCGCTCAGCCGCGGCCCGAGATCCGCGAACCGTAGTCGACGACCTGGTCCTTGGGCGGCAGGGCGAGGTCGACCTTCTTGCCCCAGTCGGACAGGCGGAGCACGCCCGCGCCACCCGCGCGGCGCATGCGCAGGGGATACGGCGTCCCTTCCAGGGAGACGTCCAGGGTGCCGCCGGAGCCCGCGGCCGCGGTCAGGCGTACGGTGCGGACGCCGTCGACGTCGCCGTGGTCCCCGGTGGCGAGCTTGCCGTGCAGCCCGAGCAGGCCGGCCAGCAGGGTGTCCTTGTCGGTGAAGCCGCTGAAGCGCTTGTAGACCGGGTCGGCGGCGGGCACCTTGACGTACTTGCCGCCGAGTTTCGCCGCCGCGGACGCGCCGCCCGAGGCGGACTTGCCGTTCTTCTCGCCGGCCCAGAAGGCGGAGTCCGCCTTGAGGTAGAGCGCATTGCCGACCCGAAGCAGCGAGAAGGACGCCCCCTTGGTCCCCAGCTCGCCCTTCGCGCCGTTGGAGGCGAGCCGCATATCGAGCGTGTAGGTGCGGCCCTGGGAGCCGACGGTGCCGGAGAGATGGACCGTATCGGCCCGGCCGGCGGCCGCCCGCGCCTTGGCCTGGATCGTGGCGGCGGGCAGCTTGCCGACGCCGTTGGTGCCGGCATCCGGGTCCTCGCCGCCGCAGCCCGCGAGCGCCGCGGCCAGTGCCGCGCACGCCGCGCCGACGAGCGCCGCCCGTCCCGTGCGACGGCGGCCAGTCAGCGATCGGGGGCGCGGGCCCGGGGCGGTTGCAGTCACGTCGGCTCTGCCTCCTGATACGGGTGACCTCGACAGCAGAACGGCAGCGTACCTGGGCCGTGCGCGGATTTCGGCGGGGTGCGCACCGCACACCCGTACGGCCGTGCGGGCGGTGTGCGCGGTCGCGGTGAGCGGCCGCCATCCGGCCGTTCTCCGCGGGGCACCGACGATCCGGGCGCGTTAGCCTGAAGCCTCCGCGAGGTGACGTAACGGGAGAAAACGGGAGCAAGGGAGGCGCTGCGCATGGCGGTGGTCACTCCCCGGGTCTTTGTCTCCCATCTCTCCGGCATCGCCGTCTTCGACCCCAACGGCGACCCCGTCGGCCGACTGCGGGACCTCGTCGCGCTGCTTCGCATCGGCGCGCGCCCGCCGCGGCTGCTCGGGCTGGTCGTCGAGGTGATCAGCCGGCGCCGGATCTTCGTCCCCATGACGCGGGTGACGGGTGTGGAGTCCGGCCAGATCGTCATCACCGGCGTGATCAACATGCGGCGCTTCGAACAGCGCACATCGGAGACGCTGGTGCTCGGTGAACTGCTGGACCGACGGGTGCGGCTGGTGGAGACCGGCGAGGACGTCACCGTCCTGGACATCGGCATCACCCGGCTGCCGGCCCGCCGCGACTGGGAGATCGAGAAGATCTTCGTCCGCAAGGGGAAGGGCGGGGCGCTGCGCCGCAAGGGGGAGGCGCTGACCGTCGAGTGGTCGGCGGTGACCGGCTTCTCGCGGGAGGAGCACGGGCAGGGCGCGGAGAGCCTGCTGGCGACCTTCGAGCAGCTGCGCCCGGCCGACCTCGCGGGCGTACTGCACCACCTCTCCCCCAAACGCCGCTCCGAGGTCGCCGCGGCGCTCGACGACGACCGGCTCGCCGACGTCCTGGAGGAGCTGCCGGAGGACGACCAGGTCGAGATCCTCGGCAAGCTGAAGGAGGAGCGCGCCGCCGACGTCCTGGAGGCGATGGACCCGGACGACGCCGCCGATCTGCTCTCCGAGCTGCCGGAGGAGGAGAAGGAGCGGCTGCTGGGCCTGATGCGGCCGGAGGAGGCCGCGGATGTGCGGCGGCTGATGTCGTACGAGGAGCGCACCGCGGGCGGGCTGATGACCACCGATCCGATCGTGCTGCGGCCGGCCTCGACCGTCGCCGAGGCGCTGGCCCGGGTGCGCGACCCGGATCTCTCCCCCGCGCTGGCCGCCCAGGTCTATGTGTGCCGGCCGCCGGACGAGACGCCCACCGGCAAGTACCTGGGCCTGGTCCACTTCCAACGGCTGCTGCGCGACCCGCCGTTCACCCTCGTCAGCTCGATCGCCGACACCGATCTGCCGCCTCTGCCGCCGGACACCCCGCTGCCGCAGGTGACCAGCTATCTGGCCGCGTACAACATGGTGGCCGCGCCGGTCGTGGACGAGAGCGGCGCCCTGCTGGGCGCGGTCACGGTCGACGACGTGCTGGACCATCTGCTGCCGGAGGACTGGCGCGAGGACGGCCTGCACGGCTCGGGCCCGGCCGGGCTGACCGGCGCCGGGCACCTGGGGAAGGCGGCCGATGGGCGCTGAGGAGCGGGAGTCCAGGGACCGTACGCGGGCGAACGGCGCCTCGGCGGTGCGGCGGGGCACCGCCGAGCGCTCCCGGGTGCGCCTGGACGTGCCGCGCGCACCGCGCCGGACGTTCCTTCCGGAGTACGACCCGGAGGCGTTCGGGCGGCTGTCGGAGAAGATCGCCCGCTTCCTGGGGACCGGCCGGTTCATCGTCTGGATGACCGTCGCCATCATCGTGTGGATCACCTGGAACATCGCCGTGCCCGGCAAGCTGCGCTTCGACGACTACCCGTTCATCTTCCTGACCCTGGCGCTGTCGCTCCAGGCCTCGTACGCGGCGCCGCTGATCCTGCTGGCGCAGAACCGCCAGGCCGACCGGGACCGGATCACCCAGGAGCAGGACCGCAAGCAGAACGAGCGCTCCATCGCCGACACGGAATATCTGACCCGGGAGATCGCGGCGCTGCGGCTGGGCCTGGGCGAGGTGGCCACCCGCGACTGGATCCGCGACGAGCTCCAGGACCTGCTGCGGGACCTGGAGCTGCGGCAGATGGTCGAGGCGGAGAGTGACGAACGCGACCGCTGACGGCCTTACCGGAGGCGAGCTCCTGCGCCGTACCATCGGGGCATGGCTACCGAGACCACAGGCGCACCGAGCGAGGACGCGATCCGCGACGCGCTCGCGACGGTGAACGACCCCGAGATCCACCGACCCATCACCGACCTGGGGATGGTCAAATCGGTGGAGATCGCGGCCGACGGCGCGGTGGCCGTCGTGGTCTACCTCACCGTCTCCGGCTGCCCGATGCGCGAGACGATCACCAACAACGTGCGCGACGCCGTCGCCGGGGTCGAGGGCGTCACCGGCGTCAGTGTCGAGCTCGAGGTGATGAGCGACGAGCAGCGCAAGGAGCTGGCTGCGTCGCTGCGCGGCGGTACGGCCGAGCGCGAGG
The DNA here is from genome assembly GCF_000935125.1 of Streptomyces natalensis ATCC 27448. Classification (GTDB taxonomy): domain Bacteria; phylum Actinomycetota; class Actinomycetes; order Streptomycetales; family Streptomycetaceae; genus Streptomyces; species Streptomyces natalensis. The sequence goes on from NZ_JRKI01000061.1 coordinate 559,439, forward strand.
TGCCGTTCGCCCAGCCCGGGTCGCTGACCCGGGTCTATGCGGTCGCCTCCGGAAAGGGCGGCGTCGGCAAGTCGTCGGTGACGGTCAACCTCGCCGCGGCGATGGCGGCGGACGGACTGAAGGTCGGTGTCGTGGACGCCGACATCTACGGCCACTCCGTGCCCCGGATGCTGGGCGCCGACGGCAAGCCCACCCAGGTCGAGAACATGATCATGCCGCCGTCGGCGAACGGCGTGAAGGTCATCTCCATCGGCATGTTCACCCCGGGCAACGCCCCGGTGGTCTGGCGCGGCCCGATGCTGCACCGCGCCCTCCAGCAGTTCCTCGCCGATGTCTACTGGGGCGATCTGGACGTGCTGCTGCTGGACCTTCCCCCGGGCACCGGCGATATCGCCATCTCGGTGGCGCAGCTCGTACCGAACGCCGAGATCCTGGTGGTCACCACCCCGCAGCAGGCCGCCGCCGAGGTCGCCGAGCGGGCCGGTTCGATCGCGGTGCAGACGCACCAGAAGATCGTCGGCGTGGTGGAGAACATGTCCGGGCTGCCCTGCCCGCACTGCGACGAGATGGTCGATGTGTTCGGCACCGGCGGCGGCGAGCGGGTCGCCGAGGGGCTGACGCGGACGACCGGTGCGCAGGTGCCGGTGCTCGGCGCCATCCCCATCGACGTGCGGCTGCGCGAGGGCGGCGACGAGGGCAAGCCGGTCGTGCTGACCGATCCCGACTCCCCCGCCGGCTCCGCCATCCGCGCCATCGCGGGCAAGCTGGGCGGCCGTCAGCGCGGTCTGTCGGGGATGTCGCTGGGGATCACCCCGCGCAACAAGTTCTGAGGCCGGGCGGGAGGCTTCCCGCCCGATGCCGAAGGGGCGGGCCTGTACGGGTCCGCCCCTTTGCGCTTCGGCGCGCGCCCGCCCGGTCGGCCGGCGGCGCCCGTCAGCTGTCGTACTCCGTGATGTCCTTGACGACGGAGAAGCCCAGGCCGTAGGCGCTCATCCCGCGCCCGTACGCGCCGATGTGCACCCCGGCGGGGCCGTCGCCCGAGGAGCCGGCCAGGACCCAGCCGTACTCGGACTCGCGGTAGCGGAACGGCATCGGCACGCCGTCGACCGGCAGCGTCAGTTCGCTCCAGCTCTCGCCGTCGAGGTCGTCGGCCAGTTCCCAGGCGAGCATGGTCTGCTGGTCGAGCCAGTCCTGGCGCAGCGCGCGGTCCATCTGGGAGGGCCAGGTGCGGGCGAGCAGCCCCGAGCCGGCGAGCCAGGCGGCCGTGGAGACCGAGGTGGCCTCCAGGGTGCCGGTGCCGTCGGCGCTGCGGCGTACGGGGCGGCTGGCGACGGTCACGACGACCGCGAACCGGTCCTCGTCCTTGCCGATCTCCGCCCTTATGGTCGGCTCGTGGCCGTGCCCGGTGGCCCCGTGCTCGACGGTGCCGTCCGCTGCCGCGCCGACCTGCATCAGCCAGCGTGGCCCGGTGAACGCCTCGTCGAGGCCGTACCACGGGAACGCGGCCAGCAGATAGCCGTCGACCTTCCGGCCGACGTCGGCGGACACCTCATCGGTCGGTGTCGGACTCGTCGTCTCCACTGCGCGGCGCCTCCTTGTTGCCCTGCGTCGTGGGCGGCCCGCCCCCCTCAGGCGACCTCACCCCGGACACCGGGAGCATAGCCATAGGCGTCAACACAGCCGGGCATACGGGCATACTAGGTGGCGTCGGCGTCGAAAGGCGGACGCTCCTGCGCCGGGGCCGCTCCGGTCCTCTTGACCAGGTCGGGACGGGCGGCGGCGGCCGGTTTCTTCGTGAGGTCGGCGGGTGCGCCGTTCGAGGGGCGCGTCGGGGCATCCGGGGCGCTGTCGCGGGCGTTCACGACGTCGCCGAGGTCGGCCATCTCCGACCGGAAGTCGAAGCCGTTGCGGATCTCCTGCAACTCCTTCAGCCCGTATTCGTCCTTCTCCAGGACGTGTTTGCGCACGAAGTTCTTCGGCTTGAGGTCCTCGAACTCGAAGTCCTTGAACTCCGGGCCGAGCTCGCTGCGGATGTCCTCCTTGGCGCTGTCGGAGAACGCCCGCACCTTGCGGATGAACCCCATGACGTCCTGGATGACCTTGGGCAGCTTGTCCGGCCCGAAGATCAGCACCGCAAGGATCACGAGCGCCACCAGCTCGAGGGGTCCTATGTCGAAGAACACCTTGCAGCTCCTTGGGTCAATCCGCGGCCTTCGATGGCCCGGGGCCGGACAGGGGCCGGGCCGACTATCACGGTACCTGGCCCGCCGCGTCGGACGGGAGTCGCCCGCGCCAACACGGTGCAAACGATCAGCTGCCGCTGGAGGAGCCCAGCGTCAGCCGAACGGTCCGCTGCTTTCCGCCCCTTTGGACGCTCAGCGTCAGCGTGTCGCCCGGCCGGTGGCTGCGGACCTTGACGATCAGCTCCTGGCCGCTGTGCACCGGGATGCCGTCCACCTGGGTGATCACATCGCCCGCCCGGATGCCGGCCTTGGCGCCGGGGCCGCCCGCGACGACCGGCGCCCGGCCGTCCTTGCTGCGGTCGCTGACCCGCGCGCCGTCCCCGGCGTACTCCATCTCCAGCGTCACGCCGATCACCGGGTGTGTCGCCCGGCCGGTGTTGATCAGCTCCTCGGCGACCCGCTTGGCCTGGTTGATCGGTATGGCGAAGCCCAGCCCGATGCTGCCGCCCTGGGCTCCGGCGTCCGGGCCGCCGGTGGTGTCGGCCGCCCGGATGGCGCTGTTGATCCCGATGACGTGCGCCTCGGCGTCCACCAGGGGGCCGCCGGAGTTGCCGGGGTTGATGGGGGCGTCGGTCTGGAGCGCGTCGACGTAGGAGACATCGCTGCCGTCGCCCTTCTGGCCGCCCGCGGTGATCGGGCGCTGTTTGGCGCTGATGATGCCGGAGGTCACGGTGTTGGCCAGGTCGTACGGGGCACCGATGGCGACGACCGGGTCGCCGACCCGCACCGAGTCGGAGTCGCCGAGGGTGAGCGGCCGCAGTCCCGTGACGCCCTCGACCTGCACCACCGCGAGGTCGTAGCCGCCGTCCTGCCCGACGACCTTCGCCCGGGCGGTCTGGCCGCCGCTGAAGGTCACCGATATCTCGCCGTGGCTCCCGGCCGGCTCGACGACGTGGTTGTTGGTCAGGATGTGGCCCTCGTGGTCGAGGACGAAGCCGGTGCCGGTGCCCTGTTCGACGTCGCCCCGTACGTGGAGGGTGACGACCCCGGGCAGCGCCCGCTGGGCGATTCCCGCGACGCTGTCGGGGTTACGGCTGCCGCTGTCGTCCGCGGCCTGCGGGAGCTTGATGTCGTTGATGCCGCCGTAGCGCTCGACATAGGCGCCGACGCCGCCGCCGACACCGCCCGCGAGCAGCGCCAGCGCCACCGCGCCGATCACCAGCGGCGCCCGGCGGCCGCGGCGGCCGGCGGGCGGCACCGGTGCGGCCGGGCCGCCGTGGTGGGGCGCGCTCCAGGGGTCGTACTGCTGCCAGGCGCCGGTGGGGGCCGGGGCGGGCGCGGGAACGGGGGCCGGGACGGGGCCGGTGGCCAGGGCCGCGCGGCTCGCGGCGGAGCGGGGCCCGCCGTCGCCGGGGTGCGGGACGAAGGCGGTGGTCTCGGCGGCGTCGGGCGCCGCGGGCTCCTGGCCGGCGGGCGCGGGCTTCGTCAGCGAGGGGCCGTCGGGGCCCGGGGGGACGGGCGGCTGTGGCTGCGGGCCGGGGTAGGCCGCGCCGGGAGCCGGGGTCTGGGCGGCGGTCGCGTACGCGGGAAGCGGGGTGCCCTGCGGCGGGGTCGCCATCGGGCGCTGGACCGGCGGCGCGGGCGCCCAGGGGCCGGGCCCGCCGTACGGGGGCGTGCCGTACGGGTCCTCGGCGTGCAGCGGGCGCGGGCGCTCCGGCGCACCCTGCGGCGCGGCCGTCGCGGCGGCCGCCGTCTCGTCCCGCCCGTCGGCGCTCACCCGGCCGAGCGTCACGGTCGAGGCCCCGGATCGCTCCCGGCCGGGCGCCGCGGTGTCGGGTGTGCCGGCATCGGGGGTGGCGGCGGGCTCGGGGGCGGGGGCTTCGGCCGGGGCTGCCGCTGCGGTTTCGGCTTCGGCCTTCGCTGCGGCTCCGGCATTCGCTACGGCCGCGGCTTCGGCTTCCGTTGCGGCTGCGGCCGCGTCGTCCGCTGCGGCTTCGCTTTTCGCTTCCGTCGTAGCGGCCGGTCCGGGGACGCCCGGCGCCTCGGCCGTGGCAGCGCCGGAGTCCGCAGGCGCTGCCGGCGCCCGGTCCGGTGCCGGGAGCGTCCACTCCTCGTCCCCCGCGGCCGCCGCGGCGTCACCGGCCGCCTTCGCCGTGCGGTCGGCGGAGGGGGCCGGTGCCTGCGGTCCGGCCTGGGCGGATGCCGGCGGGACCGGGCGTCCCGGGCGGCTCCACCACTTCAGCTTCGACCCGGCGGCCTTACCGTCGTCCATGTTCTCCCCATTTTTCGCCCGCCTGCGTGCGGACCACCGCCACTCGCGGCCCGCGCCCCGTGCAGGGGTGCGCCGGCCAACAGGGATTCAACCAGTTCCGCGCAAGGCTGCGCAGGGTGCGGTCAGTGCCGGTCGGGAGTTGTCGCGGGAGCGGCGGAGCCGGCCAGGCTGTGCCGGGGCTCCAGGGGCGTGAGCGGGGGGTAGGCGCGGGCGGGCACCGGGCCGGGTCCGTAGGCCACCGGGGCGAGGTGGTACGGGTCGGCCGGGCCGGTCGCGGTGACCAGCGGCGAGGGGTCGAAGCCGCCCGTAGGGCCCGGGAGCGCGGCATGCGCGAAGGCCGTGCCGGGGGTGTACAGGCGCATCGCGCTGGGGGCCGGGGCCACGGTGGGGCCGCCGGACCGGGCGGTGCCGTCGCCGGAATCCCCCGTCGCGAGGAAGGCGCCGTTGTGCGCCAGATCGCCGCTGCCCGCCACCGGGGTCGCGCTGAACGGGGTGACGGCCGTACCGCCGCCGTCGGTGCGGGTGCCGGGGAGGTCGACGGCCGCCTCCAGCGGGAGGACACCGCCGAGCGCCAACGCCGCCAGCGAGACCGCACCGGCCGCCGCGAAGGCGAACCGGCGGCGCTGCGGCGCGGGCCGCTCCGGCTCATGGACCCGGAAGCCGCGCTGCCGCGACTGCCCGGAGATACCGGCCAGCGCCCGGTCGGCCCCCCGGCCGTGTCCGGAGGCGGGGACATAGCCGAAGGAACCGCCGCCGCGGACGACGTCACCGCGCCCGAGGCCCCCGCTGCCGAGCCGGCTTCCGGGGCCGCCCGGATGATCGCCGCCCGGCAAGCCCTGGAGGCGCGCCAGCAGCCCCTCGGAGGGGCCGGGGAGCGCCGCTTGGGCGAAAACGTTCTTCAGCCGGCGCTGGGCGTCGGCCTCGGCCTTGCACTGTGCGCACGTCGCAAGATGCGCGAGCACCCGCTCGCGCGCATCGTGCCCCAACTCGCCGTCGACCAGGGCCGCGAGGCGGTCGCCGAGATGCTGCTCGGCGGGGGACGGACCGCCACTGAGGCTCACGCGATCCCGACCTCCTCGGTGGAGACCCCGGCCGGCGCCAGCTGCCGCCGGCGCTCTTCGGCACGCGCCGCCGGGGAGCGGTGCGACAGCGCCTTGCGCAGATGCGACCGGCCGCGGTGGATCCGGCTGCGGACCGTGCCGAGCTTGACGCCCAGGGTCGCGGCGATCTCCTCGTAGGAGAGGCCCTCGATGTCGCACAGAACGACGGCGGCGCGGAACTCGGGCGCGAGGGTGTCCAGCGCGTGCTGGACGTCGGCGTCGAAGTGGGTGTCGTCGAAGTGCTGCTGCGGCGCGGGCTCGTTGCTCGGCAGCCGCTCGTCGGCGTCGTCGCCGAGCGAGTCGAAGCGGATGCGCTGCCGGCGGCGGACCATGTCGAGGAAGAGGTTGGTGGTGATGCGGTGCAGCCAGCCCTCGAAGGTGCCGGGGGTGTACGACGACAGCGAGCGGAAGACGCGGACGAACACCTCCTGGGTGATGTCCTCGGCGTCGTGCTGGTTGCCCGAGAGGCGGTAGGCGAGGCGATAGACCCGTGCGCTGTGGGTGCTGACGATCTCCTCCCAGGTGGGCGGGGCCCACGCCTGCGCATCCCTGTCCTGGGCGAAAGTCGCGGTGGGTGCGGAATCGGCGGTACGGAGACCTGCAGCGGTGTGTGTCACGGATTTCGGCTCGGCAGACGACCTCTTCCAGCGCCTTCGCACCTTTCGGTCACCTGTCGCAGCCGCACCTCCCCTGGTGGCTCTGGTGGTGTCCAGTAGGGCCCCTACCATATCCACCTCGCCCGTTAGCTCCGGATAAGCAGTTTTGACCTGCATTTGGTCCTGCTTCCGCCCTTGCCTGCCGTCCTGTGGCACATCCCGTGTGGTCCTCACCGGCGCATCCCCCCGCTTTTCCGCCGCTTTCCTCCCTGCCCTTTATTAACGCCCGGTCCCATCTGCGGGTTCCCGCACACAGCGGATACAGTCACGGTTGCGTCAACTACGGGGACAGGAGAGGGCCATTACCGGCAACCGGCAGACGAACTTGGCATTCGCCGAGGCGTACGGCGCCGGGACCCTCGACGAGACGACCGAGGCCGCCCTCGGCTGGTGCCGGGAGCGGGCGCGCCAGACCGGCATCCGTACGGTGACCACCGGCACCGGTGCGGCGCTGCGGATGCTCGCCGCCACCGCCGACGCCAAGGCGGTCGCCGAGATCGGCACCGGCACCGGCGTTTCGGGCATCTACCTCCTGCACGGCATGCGGCCGGACGGCGTGCTGACCACCGTCGACCTGGAACCGGAGCGGCAGACCTTCGCCAAGCAGGCGTTCCGCGAGGCGGGCTTCGCCGGCAACCGCGCCCGGTTCATCCCCGGCCGGGCGCTGGATGTGCTGCCCCGGCTCGCGGACGGCGGATACGACCTCGTCTTCTGCGACGGGGACCTGATGGAGTGCCTGGAATATCTCGCTGAATCGTTGCGCCTGCTACGGCCCGGCGGCCTGGTGTGTTTCGCGGGCGTCTTCGCGGACGGCCGCACCGTCGACTCCGGGGTGCAGCCCGCGGAGGTCCTGCGGCTGCGGGAACTGCTGCGGGCCATACGGGAGAGCAGTGCGCTGGCGCCGGCCCTGCTGCCGGTGGGCGACGGGCTGCTCTGCGCGGTCAAGCGCGCCTGAGGCGGACGACGGGGCCGGGCAGGGAACAGAAGCCGGGCCCGGTCAGTGGGACAGGAGTGCGGCCGCGGCCGGCCGAAGGCAACCAAAACGGCCCCGGCAGGCGGCGCGCCGCATCAGCGCGCCGCCTGCCGGGGCCGGGGTAGTGGGCCGACGGTACCGGGGCCGGGGCCCAGGACACCGCAGCGGTTCCGCCCTCGTCAGACGGTGACCTTCTCCAGGGCCTCGCCAAGCGCCTTGGCCTCGTCCGGGGTCAGCTCGACGACGAGCCGCCCGCCGCCTTCGAGCGGAACGCGCATGACGATGCCCCGCCCCTCCTTGGTCACCTCGAGCGGGCCGTCGCCCGTCCGCGGCTTCATGGCCGCCATGCTCGTTCCCCTTCCTGAAACCAGCTCATCGTCAGCCGACGGCCTCGATAGGCGCGTGTCACCGGCATCGAACACATTGCTTCCAGGCCATTATCCCGCATCGAACGACCCGATGACCAACATCGGGGAGCATCGCTTGTGCAACGCGCTCGGCCAAAACCACCCAATTCGGGGAGGGGGCTGCGATACTTCGCCACTCGCAGCCATCCGACGCGCCCCGGTTGTTTGACGTACGTCACATGCCGGCCGCCGATGATCTCCGGCATCCTGAGCGCTGGCTGCCACTGCCGGGCAGTGCGAACCGCGACGGAGGGGACCCCACCATGGCCGACACCGTGCTCTATGACGTGACCGACGGACTCGCGACGATCACGCTCAACCGCCCCGACGCGATGAACGCGATGAACATCGAGGCGAAGGTCGCGCTGCGCGACACCCTCCGGGAGGCCGCCGCCGACACTGCCGTACGGGCGGTACTGCTGACCGCCACCGGGCGCGCCTTCTGCGTGGGCCAGGACCTCAAGGAGCACATCGGGCTGCTGGCCGAGGACCGGGCGACGGGGTCGGGCGGCACCATGCACACCGTGCGCGAGCACTACAACCCCATCGTGACGGCGCTGGCCGGGATGCCCAAGCCGGTGGTCGCGGGCGTCAACGGCGTCGCGGCGGGCGCGGGGGCGGGCTTTGCACTGGCCGCCGACTACCGGGTCGTCGCCGAGACCGCGTCGTTCAACACCTCGTTCGCGGGCGTGGCGCTGACCGCCGACTCCGGGGTGTCCTGGACGCTGCCCCGGCTGATCGGCCACGGCCGGGCCGCCGATCTGCTGCTCTTCCCGCGCAGCATCGGCGCCCAGGAGGCGTATGAGCTGGGCATCGCCAACAAGGTCGTCCCGGCGGAGGAGCTGGCGGCCGAGGCCGCGGCCGTCGCCCGCCGGCTGGCCGAGGGCCCGACCGCCGCCTACGCCGCGATCAAGGAATCGCTGGCCTACGGGGCCGGGCACTCGCTCGCCGAGACCCTCGGCAAGGAGGACGAACTCCAGGTCCGGGCCGGGGCGTCGGAGGACCACCACATCGCGGTGGAGGCATTCGTGAAGAAGGAGAAGCCGGTCTTCCTGGGCCGCTGACCCGGCACCCGGCCCCTCGGCCATCGGTCCCCCGGCCGCCGGTCCGTCTGCCACCGGTCCCGCTGCCGCCGGCCCGGCTCAGCCGGTCGCCGCCGCCTCCGCCGTCGCCCGTGCATGACAGTCCGCCAGATGGTCGTTGACCAGGCCGCATGCCTGCATCATCGCGTAGGCGGTGGTCGGTCCGACGAAGCGGAAGCCGCGCTTTTTGAGGTCTTTGGCGAGCGCCGTCGACTCCGGGGTCACCGGCTGCACATCGCCGACGGTGTGCGGCACGGGGCGGCCGGCCCGGTCGGGGGCGTAGGACCAGATCAGGGCGTCCAGCTCGCCGGGGGCCAGTGCGGCGGCGAGCTTGGCGTTGTGGATCGTCGCGGCGATCTTGAGGCGGTTGCGGATGATGCCGGGGTCGGTGAGCAGCCGCGCGGCGTCCTCGTCGGTGAACCGCGCCACCGCGGCGATCTCGAAACCGGCGAAGGCGGCCCGGAACCCGGGGCGGCGGCGCAGGATCGTGATCCAGGAGAGCCCGGACTGGAACGCCTCCAGGCTCATCCGCTCGAAGAGCGCGTCGTCGCCGTGGACCGGCAGGCCCCATTCGGTGTCGTGGTAGGCGCGGTAGTCGGCCATCTGCTCCGACTCCATCCCCCACGGACAGCGCGGAATCCCGTCCGGAGCCGTCACCACACCACTCATGCCCGGCCCCCGTTCTTCTCGTCGCCCTTGTCGTCGCCTTCGTCGCCCTCGCCACCGGCGGGCCCGATGTCCCCGCCGCCGGCACCGGCAGGCCCCGTCTCCGCGCCATCGGCACCGGCGGACGCTGCGGCGGACCGCGCGCCCGCGCCCGCGCCCGTCCCCCGTATCAGCTCCTGGCCGCCCATCGCGGCGGCATGCGCCCCGGCCAGCGCCGCTTCCAGCTCGGCGATCCGGGCGTCGCGCTCGGCGAGCTCGGCGCCGAGGCGGTCCAGGGCGTCGTCGACGTCGTCCATCCGGTAGCCGCGGACGGTCACCGCGAAGCGGACGGCGTCCACGTCCGCGCGGGCGAGCGGACGGTCGGCGGGCAGCGGGTCGTGCAGCCGCTGCGGCTCGGCGTCCCGCAGGCCACCGCCCACGACGCCGTCTCCCCCGCCCACGACGACGAGGGCGACCGCGGCCACCACCACGACCATCGCGATCAGCAAGAACCAGAACACGACCAACTCCCCGGACTTGTGCCTGCCACCGATCGTGCCATGCGGGTCTGACAGTTAGTGTCGCTCCCGGACCACGGAGAGGGAGTCAGGGAATGCTGCGGCTGGGAAATCGCGAGTTCGGTGCGCATGAGCCGGTGATCATGGCCATCGTCAACAGAACCCCGGATTCCTTCTACGACCAGGGGGCCACCTTCCACGACGAGCCCGCGCTCGCCCGGGTGGCGCAGGCGGTGGCCGACGGCGCCGCGATCATCGACATCGGCGGGGTCAAAGCCGGTCCCGGCGAGGAGGTGACGGCGGAGGAGGAGGCCCGCCGCACGGTCGGGTTCGTCGGCGAGGTGCGCAGGCGGTTCCCCGATGTGGTGATCAGCGTCGACACCTGGCGGCACGACGTCGCCGAGGCGGTCTGCGAGGCCGGGGCGGATCTCCTCAACGACGCCTGGGGCGGGGTGGACCCGGGGCTCGCCGAGGTGGCCGCGCGCCACGGCGTGGGCCTGGTGTGCACGCACGCGGGTGGCGTCGAACCGCGTACCCGTCCGCACCGGGTGACCTACGAGGACGTGATGGCCGACATCCTGCGGGTGACCCTGGGGCTGGCGGAGCGGGCCGTGGAGCTGGGCGTACGGCGCGACGGGATCCTGATCGACCCGGGGCACGACTTCGGCAAGAACACCCGGCACAGCCTGGAGGCGACCCGCCGGCTGGGCGAGATGACCGCGACGGGCTGGCCGGTGCTGGTCTCCCTGTCCAACAAGGACTTCGTCGGCGAGACCCTCGACAAGCCGGTCAAGGACCGGGTGCTGGGCACCCTGGCGACCACCGCCGTTTCGGCCTGGCTGGGCGCGCAGGTCTACCGGGTCCACGAGGTCGCCGAGACCCGTCAGGTGCTGGACATGGTGGCCTCCATCGCCGGCCACCGGCCACCGGCGGTGGCTCGCCGGGGACTGGCGTAGGACGGCGGCGCGGTCCCGCGGGACCGCGCCCCCATCCGGACGGGCCTCAGATCCCGGCCTCCTTGGTGACCAGCGCGACGGCCTCTTCCACGTCGTCGGAGACGTGGAAGAGTTCGAGGTCGTGCGGGGATGCCTTGCCCTGGGCGATGAGGGTGCCGCGCAGCCAGTCGATCAGGCCGCTCCAGTAGGCCGCGCCGAACAGCACGATGGGGAAGCGGGTGACCTTGCGGGTCTGGACGAGGGTGAGCGCCTCGAACAGCTCGTCGAGGGTGCCCAGCCCGCCGGGGAGGACGACGAAGCCGCGGGCGTACTTCACGAAGCAGGTCTTGCGGACGAAGAAGTAGCGGAAGTCCACGCCGAGGTTCACGTACGGGTTCATGCCCTGCTCGAAGGGCAGCTCGATGCCCAGGCCCACGGAGATCCCGCCCGCCTCGGCGGCGCCCTTGTTGGCCGCCTCCATGGCGCCCGGCCCGCCACCGGTGATCACCGCGAAACCGGCCTTGACCAGGGCCGCGCCGATGCGGACGGCGGCGTCGTACTCGGTGGACTCGCGGGGGGTGCGGGCGGAGCCGAAGACGCTGACGGCCGGGCCGAGCTCGGCCAGCGCGCCGAAGCCCTCCACGAACTCCGACTGGATGCGCATCACCCGCCAGGGGTCGGTGTGCACCCACTCGGAGGGGCCTTCGGAGTCCAGCAGCCGCTGGTCCGTCGTACCGGGCTGCACCTGGTCGTGACGGCGCAGTACGGGACCCAGCCGCTGCTCCTCGGGGGCCGGTGCTCCCTCAGGGTTGGCCATGACGTTCTCCCTCCGCTGGGCGATCGTTGCCGCTTCAGCGTAGATCCACCGATGTTACGCGGAGGGGAATTCCGCCGGTATAAGTGCAGGCGGTGGGCGGTCCCGGGGCCCTGCGGCGGGCCCGGGACCGGTACGGCGAAGGGGGCTCAGCTCGTCAGCCAGGCGCGCAGCCGCTCCTCGCAGTGCAGGATGCGGTCGACCTCGACCCGTTCGTCCTTCTTGTGCGCGAGCAGGGCGTAGCCGGGTCCGTAGTTGACGGCCGGGACGCCGAGCGCGCTGAAGCGGGAGACGTCGGTCCAGCCGAACTTGGGCAGCGCGCTGCCGCCGACCGACTCCATGAACGCCTTGGCCGCCGGGTGGGACAGGCCCGGCAGCGCCCCCGGGGAGTGGTCGTCGATGACGAACTCGTCCACCGGGCAGTCCGCGAACACCTCCTTGACGTGCGCCAGCGCCTCCTCGGGGCTGCGGTCGGGCGCATAGCGGAAGTTGACGGTGACCGTGCAGGCGTCGGGGATGACGTTGTTGGCGACGCCGCCCTCGATGGCCACGGCGTTGAGGCCCTCGCGGTATTCGAGGCCGTCGATGACGGGGCGGCGCGGTGCGTACGCGGCGAGCTTGGCCAGGATCGGGGCGGCGGCGTGGATGGCGTTGGCGCCCATCCAGCTGCGGGCGGAGTGCGCGCGCTCCCCGGTGGTGCGCAGCAGGACCCGCAGGGTGCCCTGGCAGCCGCCCTCCACCTGGCCGTCGGAGGGCTCCAGGATGACGGCGAAGTCGCCCGCGAGCCATTCGGGGTGGGCCTCGGCGACCCGGCCGAGGCCGTTGAGGTGGGCGGCGACCTCTTCCTGGTCGTAGAAGACGAAGGTCAGGTCGCGGTTGGGCGCCGGCACGGTGGCGGCCATCCGCAGCTGGACGGCGACGCCGGACTTCATGTCGCAGGTGCCGCAGCCCCACAGGACGCCGTCCTCGTCCAGCCGGGAGGGGACGTTGTCGGCGATGGGGACGGTGTCGAGGTGTCCGGCGAGCACCACCCGCTCGTCGCGGCCCAGGTGCGTACGGGCGACGACGTTGTTGCCGTAGCGGTCGACGGTCAGGTGCGGCAGCGCGCGCAGGGCGTGCTCGACGGCGTCGGCCAGGTCCTTCTCCGTGCCGCTGACGGAGGGCATGTCGACGAGCTGCGCGGTGAGCTGCGCGGCGTCGAGCGACAGGTCGAGGGCGGGGCGGTGTGCGGAGCTCTCCATGGATCCGACCCTATCGGCAGCACTCCAGTACGGTGGGCCCGTGTCCGTCCCGTCCAAAGCCCCCGCCTCCCGTAAGCGCCTGTGGCGTATCACCGCGGCCATCGCCGTGCTGCTCGGGCTGGCCGCCTATCTCGTCGTGCAGTACGTCACCGGCGGCCCCGGTGCGCCGCACTGCACGGTGCAGGCCGAGGGCGACGGGACCCCGTACGAGCTGACCCCGGAACAGGCCGCGAACGCGGCGACGATCGCGGCGGTGGCGTCCGCCCGGGGGCTGCCGGAGCGGGCGGTGACCATCGCGCTGGCGACCGCGATGCAGGAGTCGGGGCTGCGCAACATCGACTTCGGCGACCGGGACTCGGTCGGCCTCTTCCAGCAGCGCCCGTCGCAGGACTGGGGCACGGTGCAGCAGATCCTGGACCCGGTCTATTCGGCCGGTGAGTTCTACCACCATCTGGCGAAGGTGCCCGGCTACTCGCGGCTGCCGCTGACGGTCGCCGCGCAGAAGGTGCAGCGCAGCGGCTATCCCCAGGCGTATGCGAAGCACGAGGCGAATGCGGCGCGGCTGACCGGGGCGCTGACCGGCCGGGACGGGGCGGCGCTGGTGTGCAGCCAGAGCCCCCCGGTGGACGGCAAGGCCGGCGGGGTCGCCAAGGTGCGCGAGCAGCTGGTGCGGGAGTTCGGGCCCGAGGTGCTGCCGCGGACCGAGGGCACCGGAGGCAAGTCGGCGGCCGGGGAGCGCAGCCTCACGGTGCCGGTGCAGCCTGCCGGGGACGGCGACCGCGTGCGGCGCGGCTGGGAGCTGGCGTCCTGGGCGATGGCCCACTCCGCGGAGCTGCGGATCGAACAGATCTCCTACGCGGGCCGTATGTGGTCGGCGGCCGATGCGGGGAAGGGCTGGCAGGCGAAGCCGGACCCCGCGGGGGCGGGCGCCGACGGCGTGCGCCTGGTCACCGCGCAATAGTCCGCCGCATCCCCCGATCGGGGGCGTCCCCTCAACTCCCTTTCATGGACGGCGTGTTGCCCGCAAAGCGCATCTCCCGTCCAGCAATTCCCTTGCCCCGCAAGAGGCGTGACGTTTCCGCATTCTCGCGGCCCATGGGCATATCAGCACGCGTCCCGCAGGTCCGATGATGTGACGGGTTACCAACTCTTTACCTGAGTTCACCGCAACCTTCGGAGATCTGACGCGGTAGTCAGGGCGTCCGCCCGGCGGGCCTGGCACATCGCCAGACATACGAGTCTCACGAGTCTCAGTAGCACGAGTCCGAAGTACGAGTCCCTCTCCGTAAAAGGAGCACCATGTCCCTCCCCGTTACGCGTCGGATCGCCCGAGCCGCCCTGCTCGTAGCCGCAGGCGCCGCTCCCGTGGTGGCCGCGGCCGGCTCCGCCGAGGCCGTAGCCCTGCCCCAGGCACCCGGCGTCGGGAGCTTCTCCGCCCTGGACACCGCGGGCGTCAGCCAGCCCCTGAAGCAGGGTGCCGTGACGGGCGCCGGCCTGGTGAACGAGGCGGGCAAGCAGACCGCGATGACCGCGGTCCCGACGGCGGTCGGCGCCGTTTCCCCGGTGGTTTCGGAGGTCCAGCCGGCTTCGGCGTACGGCGCCAAGAAGGCGACCGAGGCCGCCGCCTTTGCTGCCAAGCACAGCGTGTCGCCCGAGGCGCTGGCCAAGAAGGCCCAGAAGGCCAAGGCCCCCAAGGGCACCAAGGTCCAGGGTGTGCCCGCGCAGGCGAGTCTGCTCGGTGGTCTGCCGACCAACGCGGTCAACCTGCCGGGCCTGGGCAACTGACCGTCCGCACCGCGCGCCGGGGCCCGGGGAGATCCGCTCTCCCCGGGCCCCGGCGCGTTCGGCTGCGTCAGCGGCTGTGGCTGTGGCTGTGGCTCACTCCGCCAGGCGGCGCACCGCGGCGTCCACCCGCTCGTCGGAGGCGGTGAAGGCGATCCGTACGAACCGCTCGCCCGCGGACCCGTAGAACTCGCCGGGCGCCACCAGGATGCCGCGCTTGGCGAGATCGCCGACGGTGTCCCAGCAGGGCTCGTCCCGGGTCGCCCACAGGTAGAGCGAGGCCTCGCTGTGCTCGATGCGGAAGCCGGCCGCCTCGAAGGCGGTGCGCAGCGCGGCGCGGCGGCGGGCGTAGCGCTCGCGCTGCTCGGCGACGTGCGCGGTGTCGCCCAGCGCGGCGACGGTGGCGGCCTGGACGGGCGCGGCGACCATCATGCCGCCGTGCTTGCGGATCTGGAGCAGCTCGCCGAGGACGGCGGCGTCACCGGCCAGGAAGGCGGCGCGGTAGCCGGCCAGGTTGGAGCGCTTGGACAGCGAATGGACGGCGACGATCCCGTCGTACGAGCCGCCGCAGACGTCCGGGTGCAGCACCGAGACCGGGTCGGCCTCCCAGCCCAGCTCCAGGTAGCACTCGTCGCTGAAGACCAGGACACCGTGCTCGCGGGCCCAGGCCACGGTGCGGCGCAGCTCCTGCGCGCCCAGCACCCGGCCGGTGGGGTTGGACGGGGAGTTCAGCCACAGCAGCTTCAGGCCCGTGGGATCCAGTGCGGTCGGCTCGTCGTAGACGACCGGCTCGGCGCCCGCCAGCCGGGCGCCGACCTCGTAGGTGGGGTAGGCCAGCCGCGGGTAGGCCACCTTGTCGCCGGGGCCCAGGCCCAGCTGGGTCGGCAGCCAGGCCACCAGTTCCTTGGAGCCGACCACCGGCAGCACATTGGTGTGCGCCAGACCGCGGGCGCCCAGCCGCTCGCCCGCCCAGCCGGTCAGCGCGTCGCGCAGCGCGGCCGTCCCCCACACCGTCGGATACCCGGGGCTGTTCGCCGCGTCGGCCAGGGCCTTCTGGATCACCGCGGGCACCGGGTCGACCGGGGTGCCGACGGAGAGATCGACGATGCCGTCGGCGTGTGCGGCGGCGGTGGTCTTGTACGGCTCCAGCCGGTCCCAGGGGAAGACGGGAAGGCGTGAGGATACTGCGCCCACGATCGGTGCTCACTTTCTCAGGCGGGGTGGCGCGGGGGCCGGCGGCGCGCAAAAAACCGCGGTCCCGTACGGCATCGGGGCCGTACGGGACCGGGTGGCGCCGAGCGACCCGCTGGTGACCGCGGAGGCGGGAGGGAACGGACGGGCGCCCTCCCGGTCCCCGGGCTGTTACTGGTTCTGCGGCGGCAGCGCTGCGATGAAGGGGTGGTCGCGCTCGATCAGGCCGAGCTTGCTGGCGCCACCGGGCGAACCGAGCTCGTCGAAGAACTCCACATTCGCCTTGTAGTAGTCCTTCCACTCTTCCGGAGTGTCGTCCTCGTAGAAGATCGCCTCGACGGGGCACACCGGCTCACACGCACCACAGTCGACACATTCGTCCGGGTGGATGTACAAGGACCGGGAACCCTCGTAGATGCAGTCGACGGGGCACTCCTCGATGCATGCCTTGTCCTTGACGTCGACACAAGGCTGCGCGATGACGTAGGTCACGCTGTCGTTCCTCCTCGGTAGGGCCGGCGGTCCGATAGGCAGTACCGCCGCTGGGCGCGCGGGAGCGCGGCGTCGTCGATGCCCGCCACCTAGTATCTCCGTTCCCTGGCACGAGACGAACAAGAGGGGCGGGAAGAGCGATGGAATTCATGGCCCGCGGCCGCGCGGAAGTCCGGATCACCCATGCTGACGTGGGCAAAAGGGTATCTGTTCGCCGTCTGACCGGGGGCGCGGCGGGGGAGGCGGCGTTCACCGACGCGGTCGGCGTTCTCACATCCTGGAACGATGGTGTGCTGAGCATCACACGGCGCAAGGGAGCGACCGTACGGATCGAGGAGTCCGCGCTGGTCGCGGCCAAGGTCGTGCCCGCCACCCCGGCTCGTAGAAGGGGCCCGGCGGCCGATACCCGCGAGCTCCAGGAGGTCGCCGCACGCGGCTGGCCGGCCCTGGAGACCGAACGCCTCGGGGACTGGACGCTGCGCGCCTCCGGGGGCTTCACGCGGCGGGCGAATTCCGTGGTGGCCCTCGGCGACCCCGGGCTGCCGCTGGACACCGCGCTGGAGCGGATCCGGCAGTGGTACGGCGAGCGCGGGCTGCCCGCACTGATCACGGTCCCCACCGGCCGGGCGGACGCCGCCGATGCGCTGGCGGACGCCCTGGCGGAGCGGGGCTGGGCCGCGGAGGCGGAGACGGTCGTACGGACCGGCGCCCTGGCACCGCTCGCCGACACCTCACCCGGGTCCGCCGAGGGCAACCCCCCTCGCATCGCCCTGGCCCGGGAACCGGACGCGGAGTGGCTCGCGCTGTATCACCGGGCCGGCGGGGCCGCGGACACCACGGCCGCGCGGAAGGTGCTGACCGGCGGCCCCTCGGTGTGGTTCGCGTCCGTACCGGGGCCGGACGGACACCCCGCGGCGATCGGCCGGGTGGTGGTCGACGGGCGATGGGCGGGCTTCGCGGCGATCGAGGTGGCCCCGGCGCAGCGGCGTCGTGGGCTGGCCACACGGGTGATGGCGGCGCTCGCCGAACGGGCCCTCTCGGAGGGCGCCTCGGCCGCGTACCTCCAGGTGGAGGCGGACAACGAGGGCGCCCGCGCGCTCTACGACGGGCTCGGGTTCGCCGACCACCACCGCTACCACTACCGGCGGGCCCTGCCGGGCTCCGCCGACTGAACGGGTATCCCCCTGCTATGGCCAAGGATTTCGGGGCGGAGGCGGACGGCGGCCGCGCCGCGCGGCGGCGGCAGTTCGCCGAGGCCGCCCGCGAGGAGAAACCCGATCTCGCCCTGCTGTGCCTGCTGATCGGCGCGGAGGCCGATCCGGAGCTGGACGAGAAGGGTATGGACGAGGCCCAGATCGAACTGGACCGGCTGGCCGGGCTGCTGCCGTACGCGCCCACCCTCCCCCAGCTACCGCCGGGAGGTGCCCCCAGCCCGACCACCGCCCCTCAAGGAGGCGCTACGGGCCACCCCTATCGAGGCGACCCCGGCGCCTGGGCCCGTAATCTCGCCGAGCTGCTCGGCACCCGGTGCGGCTTCGGCGGCTCCCCCGCCGACTACCAGCGGCTGGAGTCGTCGCTGCTGCACCAGGTGCTGCGGCGGCGCCGGGGCCTGCCGATCCTGCTGTCGGTGGTGTGGCTGGAGGTCGCGCGGCGCGCCGGGGCGCCGGTGTACGGGGTGGCGCTGCCGGGCCATTTCGTCGTGGGCCTCGGCGATCCCGTCGGCGCGCATGTGCTGGTGGACCCGTTCGCGGGCGGGCGGCTGCTGGACGGGACGGACACGGCGCTGCTGGTACGGGGCACCACCGGCGGGGAGCTGACCGCGCCGATGCTCACGCCCGCCGACCCGCGGGAGATCGTGCTGCGCATCCTCAACAACATCCGCGCCTGGGCGCAGGCACGCCCCGAACACAGCGCCGTCCAGCTGTGGGCCCTGGACCTGTCCCTGCTCCTCCCCAGCCATCCGGCCCGGCTGCGCCATGAACGCGCCCAACTGCTCGTCCGGCGCGGCGAGTTCCTGAAGGGCGCCGACGAGCTGGAGGAATACGCCCGGGTCCTCGAAACCGTCGACCCCACCGCCGCCACCGCCCTCCGCCGCGAGGCGGCGGCGGCGCGGGCCATGTTGAATTGACGGTCCGCTGCGCTTCGGGTTTCTCCCCACGTTGTCGGCCGTCCCGCCGTAGGGGTTTGCCGCCGTTGCGCCTGCGGCCCGTTCGCTGCGCTTTGCCTGAGCCGACGTTCTGGCTTTCCCGCCGTAACGCCTGCGGCGGGCGGTTGCCGCTGCGCGGGGCTGTCCGGCAGCGGTACCGGCCCTACACGGCTCCGCCGCTACGGACCGGCACCTCCCCGTTGAGGGTGGGGAAAGACGGTGGGGGCGTGCGTACTCGGTCAGGCGCGCGTCAGGGGAACGGGACACTCGACGCGCGCCCCCACCGGCCCCCATTCCCCCCACCGTCGGGAGGGGCCGCACCGGAGGACGAAGTCCGCAGGGGCGGCACCGCGGCCGCCACCCCCCCCCCGCCCGCCGCAGGCGCAACGGCGAGACAGCCGAAACCGTCGGCCCAGGCAAAGCGCAGCGGACGGGCAACGGCGACAAACCCCTACGGCGGGACAGCCGACAACGTGGGGAGAAACCCGACTACGTGGGGCCGACGATCAGGACGGTGGCATCGTCCTTGAGGTCTCCCCGGGTGAAGGCTTCGAGGTCGGCGCGGAGGGTGCGGGCGAGGTCGGCGGGAGGCAGGTCGGTCCAGGCGGACAGGCGGTCGCGCAGGGGGTAGAAGGTGCCGTCCTTACCGCGGGCCTCGGTGACGCCGTCCGTGCACAGGACGACCCAGTCGTCGGGTTCGGGGCGTACGTGTGCGCTGCGGCGCCGTTCGCCGGTGAGGGTGCCCAGGCCGAGCGGGAGGCCACCCTCACCGTCGTGGCGTTCGTGGACGACGCCCCGGCGCACCAGGTAGTACGGGATATGGCCGCAGGACAGGACCCGGCCCTCGTCGGTGCCGCGTACCTCCATCAGCAGCGCGGTCACGAAGCGCTCGTCGGTGCCCTGCGCGGCCGAGCGGGTGTTGTAGCGGGCCAGCGCCTGCTCCATGCGTTCGGCGATGGACTCCAGGGACTCCTGGTAGTGGGCGGCCTCCCGGAAGGAGGCCAGGACGTCCAGGCCCGCGCCGATGGCGGGCATGCCCTTGCCCTGGACGTCGCCGATCATCAGCCGCAGCCCGTGCGGGGTTTCGACGGCCTCGAAGATGTCGCCGCCGACCCGGGCGCCCTCCTGGGCCGAGACATAGAAGCCGTACGCCTCGACCGGCCCGGCGCGCAGCGGCAGCTCACGCAGGACGGCCCGCTGCACGGTGTCGGCGACCAGGCTCGTACGGGCGTGCAGTGCCTCGCGTTGCAGCCGCGTACGGCACAGCACCAGGGCGAAGACGGCCACCAGGGCCGCGCCGAAGACGCCGACGACGCGGCTGGCGGGGGCCCAGTCGGGCACGGTGAGGATGTCGACGAACGTCAGGCAGCCGAGGTAGACGGCGGCCACGACCAGCGTCCAGCGGTACGAGCAGCGCAGCGCGGCCACCAGGGGGGCGATGCCCATGAAGGAGGAGATGTGCAGCTCGGGGCCGGTCGTGGCGTCCAGCACCACGACGGTCACGACGAGCAGGATCAGCACCGCGGCGGCGCGGGCGCCGCTGTCCGGCGGGCGGGTGGCAGGCATAACAGTTCAAGCCTGCAAGACGTGCGGCAGCGGCGCACAGGGACGAAGGTCCCCGGGCGGCCGGACCTTGGGGACAGGCCCTACAACCAGCCCTTGTCGCGGGCCGTGCGGACCGCCTCGGCGCGGTTGCGGACGCCGGTCTTCTGGATGGCGAGGGAGAGGTAGTTGCGGACGGTGCCCTGGGAGAGGTGCAGGGCGGCGGCGATCTCGGCGTTGGTGGCGCCGTCGGCGAGGCGCAGTACGTCGCGTTCGCGCTCGGTCAGGGGGCTGGCGCCATCGGCGAGCGCGGTGGCGGCCAGGGCCGGGTCGATGACCCGTTCGCCGCGCAGGACGCGGCGGATGGCGTCGGCGAGCCGGGCCGCGGGGGCGTCCTTGACCAGGAAGGCGTCGGCGCCGGCCTCCATGGCGCGGCGCAGATAGCCGGGGCGGCCGAAGGTGGTGAGGATGACGAGCTTGAGGCCGGGGAACTCCGCGCGCAGGGCGGCCGCGGCGTCCAGTCCGTTGCCGCCGGGCATCTCGATGTCCAGGAGGGCGACGTCGACCGGATGGGCGCGGGCCGCCGGGAGGACCTCGTCGCCGCGGGCCGCCTGGGCGACGACCTCCAGATCGGGTTCGAGGGACAGCAGCGCGGCGAGGGCCTCGCGGACCATCGACTGGTCCTCGGCGAGGAGGAGTCGTACACAGGGCGCGGGCCGCTCGCCGTCCGGATCGGTCATGCGCCCAGGGTAGCCAGCGTGGTGCGGAGGCCGGATGTTGACGTCCGAGAGAGCCGTCATGGTGAATCCGGCGGGCGGAGCGGGTGAATACCGCAACGGACCGGGGTTCAGGCTTGGCGGCCGGGGGCTTGCCCGGTAGCAAGACTGCGGCGTACCAACCGCGCGAGGGGCAGGACCACACAGTGATGAATTCGGCACGTGCCAAATCCTTGATCGCAGGTGCTTGCGGCGTGCTTTTGGCCATGGGTGGGGTGTCGCCTGCCTTGGCGTCGGACGGATACGACGTATGGGGCGGGTCGGGGAACGGCGACACCTGGGTCGAGATGGACTCGATTCTCGTATGCAAGCACCGGGCCAAAATCTGCGTCAACGGGCCGTTGAACAGCGGAAATCTCAAGAACTCGCAGAACGTCTACCTTTCCGGCACCATCAGCAACAGCGGAAGTCCGACCGCCATCAACGGAGCTTCCGAGTCCGACAACACCGGAAAAGGCAACGAGAACGACAGCGAGAACAACACGCAGAAGGCCCGCTGAGGAAATCCGCAGTACCGCGGTGAGGCGGCAAAAAGAGATCGCCCGGCGGTTTCGCCGGGCGATCTCCCTGCTTCATGTGTCAGTGCGGCAGGCCCCCGAGGAGCCGCTGAATATTGTTTGAGCTGCCCGCCGAGTTCCCCGAAGCGGAATTTTCGCTGTTGGTGGAACCGTTCGTGCTCTTGAGATTGCCGCTGTTATTCGGGTTTCCATGATTGATGAAGTTCCCGCTGTGTACGCTGTTGCCGCTGTGCACCGGACCGTTGACACAGGGGTGCGGCGACTTGACCTGCGGTGATTTGTAATTGAAATCGGCCAGCCGGTTGTTGCAGGTGACGTTGGAAATCATGCCGGTCACGTCAGCGAGATCGGCACCCACCGTGGCCCCGAGCAAGGAGGGTTCCGTCTGGGCCTCGGCGGAACCGGCGCCGAGCAGCATCACGCCGCACGCCCCGATGACGCTTCCCGCCTGCACAAGTCTTCTCACGGCGCTCCTAGCCTCTGTCCTCACGGGTGTCAGACATATCGTGCTGCCGTTGTCCGCACGCCACGCCGCCGAACCGCAGGAACTCAAACCCTTGTCGGCAATGTTCAGCCGGGTGGCCTAACGCTTTCGGAGGGTGCCGCGGGGATGTCGCCGCCGGAGGGCACAGAGCCGCCGAGCGGGACATAGGCCCGCAGGGCGAAGCCCCGGCCGCGCGGCGCGGGGCCGGTCTCCAGGCGGCCGTCGGCCAGGACCAGGCGCTCACGCAGGCCGGACAGGCCGTTGCCGTCGTGGAAGGCGCGGGGCGGGCCGGTGCCGTCGTCGAGCACGGTCAGGCACAGATAGCGGCGTTCGTCGGACTCCCACTCCTCGGTGAGCAGCAGCTCGCAGCGGTGGGCGCCGCTGTGCCGTACGACATTGGTGGCCGCCTCGCGCAAGGCCCAGGCCAGCGCGCCCTCCTCGTCGGAGGCGAGTCCGGGCCGCTCGCTCTCCAGGGCCGGATCGACGGTGACCTCGATGCCGGCCGTGCGCAGCGCGGCGCGCACACCGGCCAGTTCGACGGCGAGCCGGGGGCGGCGGTATCCGGTGACCGCCTCGCGGACGTCGACCAGCGCCTGGCGGCTGACCCGTTCGATGTCGGCGACCTGACGGGCGGCGTCCTCGGGCTTGTCGGGGAGCATCCGGCCGGCCAGCTCGCTTTTGAGGGTGATCAGGGAGAGCGAGTGGCCGAGGAGGTCGTGCAAGTCGCGTGCCAAGCGCAGCCGTTCGTCGTTGGCGGCGAGGCGGGCGACCTCCTCACGGGCGAAGCGCAGCTCCTTGGTCGTGCGGATCAGATACTGCACCCCGACCATCATGAAACCGCTGCCCAGCGCGGGCAGGCCGTAGGCGAAGAGGTAGTAGGTGCGGATCTCGGGGTAGCGCGCCCCGACGGCGATCGCCAGGAGGGTGATCAGCGGGATGAGCCAGCGCGACAGCTTCCAGGGCAGGACCACGCCGGCGGCGACGCTGGTGAAGATGAACAGCACCAGCCAGGAGAAGTCCAGCGTCCAGGAGAGCGCGATGGACAGCACCAGCATCACGGCGAGCGCCGCGTAGCCCACCGGGCCGGTCAGGGCGCGCCACATGTGCCGGAAGACCAGGACGAAGTAGGAGACGACGAAGAGTACGAGCCCGATGAATCCCCAGATCCGCTCGGCGATGGTGGTGTGGGGCTGCATCAGCTGGCCGACGGGAGCGGCCAGATACAGCAGCCAGACGCCCACCCACACCGTCTTGCTGAGGGCCTGGCGGCGGGTTCTGGCCGCCTGCCCGATCATCACCGGGTTGCGGTCCTCGGGCGCGCACGTCGTCTCCACCGGTCTATGCCTTCCGGGTGTCCTTGCGGTACAGCCATGCCGCACCGGCGGTGAAGAGCAGCAAATACCCGGCCAGGACGGCCATGTCCTTCACATGGGGGGCGTTGCCGGCCTCGACGGCGGTGCCGAGTGCGGTGTAGGCGTGGGTCGGCAGCCATTCTGCGATGTTCTGCACCCACTGGGGCAGGATCGTCAGGGGCATCCACAGGCCGCCGAGGAAGGCCAGCGCGAAGTAGATCAGCATGGCGATCGGGCGGACCGCGTCGCCGGTGGCCAGATAGCCGATGGCGACGCCCAGGGCGGCGAAGACGAAGCTGCCGAGCCAGGTGCCGCCGGCGATGGCGAGCCACTGCCAGGCTTCGAGCCGTACGCCCTTGACCGTGGCGGCGACGATCATGACCAGCACGATCGAGGGCAGGCTGACCGTGGCGGCGGCACCCATCTTGGCCGCGACATAGCCGCGGGCGGGCAGGGCGGTCAGCCGCAGCTGGCGCACCCAGCCGCTTTCGCGCTCCTTGGCGATGCGCTCGCTGTTGCCCAGCAGGACGGCCGTCATGGCACCGAATGCTGCCATGGAGACCATGAAGTACAGCCCCATGTCCAGCTGCATGCCCCGTATCGGCTTGCTGTCCGCGCCGCCCGCGATGATCAGATACAGCGCCGGCGGATAGATCACCGAGAAGAACATGAACTTCTTGTTGCGCAGGGCGCGGATGATCTCGAGCTTGATCAGGGTGGTCATCGGGCCGCCTCCTCGGCGGTGGCGGACGTCGCGTCGGATGCGGTGGTCAGGGCGATGAAGGCCTGTTCCAGGCCGAGGCCGGAGACCTCCAGGTTGCGGGGGTAGGCCCCCAGGCCGTAGAGGGCGTGCACGGTGGCGTCGGCGTCCTGGGACTGGATGCGCACGGTGCGGCGGCCGCTGTCGGCGGCGGAGCCGTTGTCGGACACCGACAGGGAGGTCAGGAACGGCAGGGCGGACAGCGCGTCGCGGTCGACCGGTGCGTCGAGGTCGAAGCTGATCCGGCGGGCGCCGGCCCTGGCCTTGATCTCGGCGGCGGTGCCGTCGGCGAGGACCCGGCCGCGGTGCAGCACGATCACCCGGTCCGCTATGGCGTCGGCCTCTTCGAGGTAGTGCGTGGCGAACAGGACGGTGCGGCCCTGGAGGGCCTGCTCCCGCATCGCACCCCAGAAGGTCTGCCGGGCCGAGACGTCCATACCGGTGGTCGGTTCGTCCAGCACGATCAGGTCGTTGGCGCCGGCCGTGGCCAGGGCGAAGCGCACCCGCTGCTCCTGTCCGCCGGAGAGCTTGCCGACCATGCGCTCGGCGATGTCGGTGATGCCGGCGGTCTCCAGGATCTGGTCGAGGGGGTAGGCGCGCGGATGCAGATCGCGGGCGAGCCCGACCAGCTCCTTGACCTTGACGCCCTCCATCAGGCCGCCGCTTTGCAGCATGGCGCCGACCCTGCCGTCTTCTATGGCGCACTGCGGGGTCGTCCCGAACAGCGAGAGGCTGCCGGAGTCGGGGGTGCGCAGTCCGAGGAGGAGGTCGAGGGTGGAGGACTTGCCCGCGCCGTTGGGCCCGAGGAGGGCCACGGTCTCGCCCGGATGCAGTTCCAGGTCCAGATCGGCCACCGCGCGCACCGCGCCGTAGCTCTTGCTGACCCCCCGGAAGCTGACCACGGGCGCCGGGCCGGCGGACTGCGCGGCGGTGGCGGTGGTGGTTGCTGTCGTCGTCATGGCATTCAGCTTCCGGCATCCGCGGGGTCGCCCGGCAGTGTCGTGTGTACGGACCTTGGCATGACATCTGTCATGGGTGAGGCCCCCTGGGGGAATTCCCTGAGGAATCACCCGAGAGGGCCTCCACCTGCGGTTCTGCTCCGTGCGACGGCCGGAAGCGGTCACCGGCCGGTCACGGACTCCGTCACGGTGCGTCCACGCCGATCGTCTGGACCCGCTCCGCGGGCGTCCGGCCCTGCAACGCCTTGCTCACCGCGCTCGCCACCATGTTCGGGGTGACCGGCTTCTTGGCGCCGCTGCCCGTGGTGACCGTCTGGCCGTTGAAGGTGTCGCCGTAGAGCTTTTCGAGGACCGGCAGGTTGTAGCGCATCGTCAGCTGGCCGTCGGCGGTCGGTGTGAAGGACAGGAACTTGGGGATGGACTTCTGCGGGCTGAAGGAGACCCCGTGCCCCGCGTCCGTCCGCACCGTGACCAGGCCCGCCATCGCGGGCTCGGCGAACAGCTTCATCGCCTTGTCCACCGCCGCCTTGCCGACCTTGGGCTGCTGGGTGGTGGCCGCCAGCACGACGGCGGAGTCGCTGCCGGTGGAGGCGCGGTCGCGGTAGGCGTCGGCGAGTTTGGTCTGGGACGCCCCGGTGTCGATCGACTTGTACGGCACGCCGTAGTGCGGCACCGCCTTGCCGTTGACGAAGGAGATCCCGCCGTCCTTGGCGGCGGCCGCCGGACCGGCGAGGTTCTGGAGGGCCACACCCAGCTTCTCGTTGTCGACGACCACCGCGGGCTTGGCGACGCGGGTGCCGCCGAAGAGCGAGCCGATGACGGAGACGGGGTTGTAGTCGCGGCCCGCGGCGTTGCGGACGGTGGCCTGAAGGTCGATGGAGAGGCCGGCCTTGGCGGGCTGGAGGGTGACGGACTTGCCGCCGACGGTGAGCTTGAGCGGCGCGGTGAGGCGGTCGCCCAGGCCCTTCTCCAGCTTCTTGACGGCCTCGTCCTTGCTCGTACCGCCGATGTCGATGCCGAGCGCGGTGGTGCCGTTGGGCACATCGGCGTGGTCGAGCAGCAGACCGGCGCCGTAGGCGACACCGGCCAGGGCCACGAGGCCGACACCCGCCAGCACGATCTTGTTGCGGCCCTTCTTGGGCGGCTTGATCGGCTCCGGGATCGCCCGCCGCGACGGCGGGGCGGCGGAGTCGTCCGCGTCGGCCGGGCCGGCCGGCCCGGCCGGCCCGGAGGCGAACGGCGAGGGGGACGACGGGCCGTCGGACGTCGTCGGGATGCCGCTGACCAGGGTGTCGCCGGAGACCCGGCCGCCGGGGGCGGAGCCGCGGGCGGTGTCGTCCGCACCGGGGACGCCGCCGGGACGGCCGCCCTTCTTCCGGGTGCCGGGCCCCGCGGGCGCGCCACCGGGGGCACCGGGACCCGCCGCGGCGCTGCCGGGCAGGCCGCCCGAGATGCCTCCGGTGACGCCCATGCCGCGGCCCGGACCGGCCAGCGGGGGCGCCGGCGGCTGCGGGGTGAGCTCGGCGGTGTCGTCGGGCCGGCCGGGCACACCCGGCGCCTCCGGCTCGCTGAAGCCGGGCGGGAGGTTCAGCGCGCTGTCGCCGCGCGCCGGGCCGGTCGTCGGGCCACTGGGGCCCGCGGGGTCGCCCAGCGGGGAGTCGAAGGGGCTGCGCGGGCGGGCGGGCGCGGCGGGTGCGTCGAACGGCGAGCCGCCACGCGCACCGCCGCCGTCGAACGGGGTGCTCTCGAAGGGCGAGCCGCCCGTGGGCGCCCCGGTGTCGAACGGCGTGCTCGTCCGCCCCGCCCCGGTGTCGTACGGCGAACCGCCGCCGGGCCCGCCCTGGCCGTCGGAGAAGTACGGCAGGTCAGGACGGTGCGGAGGCTTGGCGCCGGACGTACCGCGCGGCGGCGTCGCACCCGAGGGGGCGGGCGGGACCTGGTGCGAGCCGGTGGACGAGGACCCGCCACCGGGGCCGGCGCCCGCCTTGCGCGGGGCGAACCAGTCGCTGGTCTTGTCGCCGGGGCCACCGGTGGTCGGCGCGTCCGCGGCCGCCTCGGGCCGCGGGGTGTTCGCGGTGCGCTCGCCGCTGCGCTCGGCGCCACGTGCGGGAACGGACGTGCCCGGGGACCCGGCGGAGCCGCCGGGCCCGGCCGGTCCAGTCATGCCGGACTCCTCGCCGACGGGCTTGCGCACGACGACCGGCGGGATGGGGCGGGACCCCGGAATGTTGATCTTGATCCGCGTCGTCAGCGTGGTCTCGGTCTTCGGCTCCTCCGGCCGGGCCGCGGCCTCGTCGGCGTTTCCCCCGGGCGAGCCGTACGGCTGCGTGCCCGAGGGGTACGCGGCTGCGCCACGGCCCTGGGGGCCGGAGGACGAACTGTCAGATTCACGACTCAAAGCAGGTTCTCCCGGTTGGCTCCGCCGCTCGTCAGAGATGATCCCCGGCCACAGGCCAGGTGGGGGAGCTCCCGGCGTGAGCCGGGGGTGTGCCCCCAGGGCGGCGCGGCGGCGCGCACCACCATACTGGCCGCCGCCGACGGACACCCGAAGAGCGTACGAACACCGCCGCCATGGGCGAACCCCCTGGACACAACCCGTTTAGCGGGCTCGCCGCCGGTTTGGTCCTGCTATGGACCATGTCATCCGCCAACTCGGCCGTGCGGTACACCAACAGCACGCCGCTGGGCAACGGTGGCGCAGATCACAGCGACCGCCAGGCCGCCGGCCAGGAAGAGATACGAGCTGGTCCCGGCGCCGAACAGGAAGTCTCCCTCCGGCCGGACCTGACTGAGCAGGATGAACACGGCCACCAGCCAGCCCGCGCCCGGGATCAGCGCACCGGCCAGGGTGCCGGTCGCGGTGGCGCCGCCGTGGAAGAGGCCGGCCGCGGCGGCCAGCGCCAGCAGCAATCCGCCCGGGAACCACGCCGCTTGGACGAGCGTCCCGGCCACGGCGACCAGGACCCCCGTGACCAGCAGCAGCACGTACAGGCCGATCCGGCCCGGCGTCACCGGGGCCGACGGCCCGGCGGCGGGGCGGGGCGGCGCGGGGGGCACGGGGCGTGCGGCGGAGGCGCCGCCGCCCGCCCGCGACCGCTGCGGTGCGCCGGATCCGTTGCCCTTGCCGCCCGCGGCACCGCCCTTGCCCGCAGCCTTTCCCACGCCTTTGCCGTCAGCCTTGCCGGGCCCCTTGCCAGAGCCCTTTCCGGGTCCGTTTCCGGTGCTCATTCCGTCGCCTCCTCCATCCGGTCCGCCACCCGGTCCTCCGTCCGGTCCTCCGTCCGGTCCGCCACCCCGACGCCGCTCCCCGAGCCTGCCGCGATCCCGGCGAACAGGTCGTCCTCCCGCTCGCCCTCCAAGGCGCCCGCCTCGCCGTGCACCAGCCGATAGTGCTCGCTGCCGAACAGCGGCTGGCCCAGATCATTGGAGAGCGCGAAGAACGGGCCGTCGACCGCAATCTGGGTGTAATGGGCGCGCATCGCCGCCGCCTTGGCCGCCGCGTACACCGGGCCGCCGCCGATCGATGCCGTGACCTCGGCGTCCGGCACCACGCCCGGGACGTCGTCCACGGAGGCGATCCCGGGGAAGGAGACCCCGGCGGCCGTCAGCCTGGCGAAGCCCTTCTCGACGTCCGAGCGGGCGTTGCAGTTCCAGTAGATCTTCTCGATCGCGTACGCGGGGCCCAGATCCGGGCGGAAATCCGCCCGCCCGGCGAGCTCCGCGCCGCGCATCGCGACACGGTGCGCCTGGATGTGATCGGGGTGTCCGTATCCGCCGTTCGGGTCATATGTCACCAGGACCTGGGGACGGACCTCACGGATGACGGCCACCAGATGGGCGGCGGCCTCGTCGAGATCGGCCTGCCAGAACGCCTGCGGCCGGTCGTTCTGGGGCGCGCCCATCATTCCGGAGTCGCGGTAGCGGCCCGTGCCGCCGAGGAAGCGGTGGTCGGTGACGCCCAGCGCGGCCATGGCGGCGGCCAGCTCGCCGACGCGGTGCGCACCGAGGGCGTCCTCGCGGTCGGGTGCCAGATGGGCGAGCTCGGCCGGGATGACCTCGCCTTCTTCGCCGAGTGTGCAGGTCACCAGGGTGACCTGGGCGCCCTCGGCGGCGTACTTGGCCATGGTCACGCCGTTGTTGATCGACTCGTCGTCGGGGTGCGCATGGACCAGCAGGAGACGGCGGGAGGGGATGTCACTGCGGTGGGCGGCATCTCCGCCGGGGGCGGTGGTGGGCTGGGGGTACCTCCCAGCGGTAGCTGGGGGAGGGTGGGCGGTCATACGGACAGCCTACGAGCCGCCCTCCGGGCCCTCAGCAGGCGATCCCGGCCGCCGTCCCTGCACCCGATCGGGGGACGGGCGTCCGGGGCGGCGCCCTGTGACGGCCGCCCCGGACGCCCGGACCCGATCAGATGGTGCGGTGGCTCAGAACTTGATGTTGCCGAGCATGCTGGCCACGTTCGTCGTCACCTGCTTGACCGTCGGGGCGATGGACGAGCTGGCCAGATAGAAGCCCAGCAGCATGCAGACAAACGCATGCGCGGCCTTCAGCCCGGACTTCTTGACAAGCAAGAAGACGATGATCGCCAGCAGCACCACCGCCGAAATCGAGAGTGCCACGGCGGCTCACCTCCAAGTACGCACGGACCGGACAGAGTTGGTGGTGCACGGGACGCCTCGGCGACCCGCACACCGGGGTATGCCATGGGCTCTTTACCCCGTACCCATGACGCGCAAGGGATCATAACTTTCCGTCCGAGCGCATAAGTCGGTGCACGGATGCAGAGGAGGGGCGCACGCGATCTTCACGAGTGCGACCACCTGTGGCCCGCGCCCCTTTAGGCTCGGGCCCATGACGACCGGACAGCCTTCCTTCCCCCGGCAGTACGCCCGTACACAGCGCTTCACCCTGGGCGCCCCGCGTGGCTACGCCCTCTCGCCGGACGGCGCCCGCGTCGTCTTCCTCCGCTCCGCGTCGGGCACCGACCGCGCCCAGCGGCTGTGGGTCCTCGACCTGGACGAGGGACGGGAGTTCACCGCCGCCGACCCCTTGACGCTGCTGGCCGGGGCGGACGAGGAACTCTCCCCCGAGGAGCAGGCCCGCCGCGAGCGTACCCGGGAAGGTTCGGCGGGCGTGGTCGGCTACGCGGTGGACGAGGCCGTGGAGTTGGCGGCGTTCACCCTCTCCGGACGGCTGTTCGTCTCGGAGCTGCGGGCCGGCACCACACGCGAACTCCCGGTCCAGGGGCCCGTGGTGGACCCGCGGCCGTCACCGGACGGGCGGCAGGTGGCGTTCGTGGCACAGGGCGGACTGCGGGTGGTCGCGGTGGACGGCGCGGCCACCTCCGACGGCGCGGGCGCGCCCGGTGACGGCACGGGCAACGGCCCTACCGCCGACCGGATCCTCGCCGCGCCGGACGGTCCGCAGGTCACCTGGGGCCTGGCGGAGTTCATCGCCGCGGAGGAGATGGGCCGCCACCGGGGCTTCTGGTGGTCGCCCGACAGCGACCGGCTGCTGGCCGCCCGGGTCGACGAGTCCCCGGTGCGGCGCTGGTGGATCGCCGACCCCGCCCACCCCGACCGCGAGCCGGCAGCGGTCGCCTACCCCGCGGCCGGCACCGCCAACGCCGTGGTGACGCTGGCCCTGTTGGGGCTGGACGGCTCCCGTACGGAGGTCACCTGGGACCATGTCCGCTACCCCTATCTGGCGCGCGTGCACTGGTCCGCGGGCGGTCCGCCGCTGCTGCTGGTGCAATCCCGCGACCAGCGCGAACAGCGCTATCTGACCGTCGACACGGAGACCGGCGCGACCCGTACGGTGCACGACGACGAGGACGAGGTGTGGGTCGAGCCGTTCCCCGGGGCGCCCGCCTGGACTCCGGACGGACGGCTCGTACGGATCGCGGACGAGGGCGGCGCCCGCAAACTGTTCGTCGGCGACCGGCCGTTGACGGGTGCGCCGCTGCATGTGCGCGCCGTACTGGACGTCGGGGAGGACGATGTCCTGTTCTCCGCGAGCGGTACGGACATGAAGGACATCGGGGTCTACCGCGCCTGGTTCCGCGGCAGCGGTGACCAGGGCGGCTGGGAGCGGGTGGGCGCGCGGCCGCATCCGACGGTGTCCTCGGCCGTGCGCAGCGGGGAGCTGGTGGTGCTCTCCCAGGCGTCGGCCGAGTGGCCCGGGGCCCGGGTGGAGGTCCTGCGGCTGGATGCGGACGGCGGGGAGAAGACGCTGGCCACGCTCGCCTCGTACGCCGAGGAGCCGCAGCTGACCGCCCGTCCGCGCTTCGTGCTCGCCGGGGAGCGGGAGATTCCGTGCGCGGTGCTGCTGCCCACCGGCTATACGGAGGCCGACGGCCCGCTGCCGGTGCTGCTCGATCCGTACGGCGGCCCGCACGGGCAGCGGGTGGTCGCCGCGCACCACGCGCATCTGACGTCGCAGTGGTTCGCGGACCAGGGGTTCGCGGTGCTGGTGGCGGACGGCCGGGGCACCCCGGGCCGGTCCCCCGGCTGGGAGAAGGCGATCTCGCGGGAGCTGGCCGCGGTCGCCTTGGAGGACCAGGTCGACGCCCTCCGGGCACTGGCCGGATCCTTTCCCTTCGACCTGGAGCGGGTCGCGATCCGCGGCTGGTCGTTCGGCGGCTATCTGGCCGCCCTCGCCGCGCTGCGCCGTCCCGATGTCTTCCATGCGGCGGTGGTGGGCGCGCCGGTGACCGATCTGCGGCTGTACGACACCCACTACCAGGAGCGGTACCTCGGGCACCCGGACCAGGAGCCGGCCGTCTACGCCGAGAACTCGCTGGTCACGGACGAGGGTCTGTCGGGGGCGGTGGAGCCGCACCGGCCGCTGATGATCGTGCACGGGCTGGCGGACGACAATGTGGTGGTGGCGCATGCGCTGCGGCTGTCGGCGGCGCTGCTCGCGGCGGGCCGGCCGCACGAGGGGCTGCCGCTGAGCGGGGTGACCCATATGACGCCCCAGGAGCAGGTGGCCGAAAACCTGCTGCTGCTCCAGGTGGACTTCCTCAAGCGGTCCTTGGGGATGACCTGAGCGCTCCGTGGGCGAGGGGAGCGTGAACCGCCCGGTTACCGGCCCGCCCCGTTACCAGCCCGGCGGGAGCCTGGACGGCGGGGGCGGGGCATGCGGCGGCCGCTCCGCCTCCGGGGAGGCGTCGTAGGCCAGCGCCCCGCCCGCCTCCGGGCGGCTGTCCGGCACTCCGGGCCGGGCCGCCACCACCGCCGCTGCGGCCCCGGCGAGGGCCACCACCACCGCGGTGCCCAGCTCCAGTTGGGCCTGGCCGGGCAGCAGCGGGAACTGGCCCAGCTGCCCGGTCCCGGCGGCGAAGACCAGCACCCCGGCCCCCTGGACGGCCAGCAGCGCCCCGGCCGCCAGGGCCGCGGGCCGGGCCCAGGACGCCCGCCGCAGCGCGGCGACGGCGGCCCCCAGGGACAGCAGCGCGCACGCCGTCATCTGCCAGTGCACCGGGGGCTGGAGCAGCGCCCGGAAGGCGGAGGCGTCGCCGAGCAGTCCCTTGCGGTAGACGTCCCAGCCCAGCCGCAGCACCCAGTGGACCTCCCAGGCGGCGAGCGCCGGCCCGGCGGTTCCCAGGAGGGCGGCGAGCGCACCGGCCTGCCCCTTGTACGGGCGGCCGGGGGCGTCGTCGGGCTCGTCGTCCGGCAGCCGGTGGACCACTCCGTACGCGCGCCGGGTCACCCCGCGCAGATCCTCATCGGCGCTGTCGTCGGGACGGCGGCCCGCGGCGACCACGACGGCCAGGACCACGGCGAGGGCGAGCTGGGCGCCGGCGGTCAGCCGGGCCCGTCCGGTCAGCCCGCTCTGCAGCCCCTGCAACCAGCCCGCGCCCAGCACCCACAGCAGCGGGAGCCGCAGCAGCGCCGTGGCGGACGCCAGGGCGAGCAGCGCGCCGGTGGCGATGGAGGAGGCGGCGCGCAGCGCGGCGGCCGCGGCGGCGAGCGCACCGAGCACCAGCAGCGGATCGAGGGCGCTGGTGGCCCAGGCGGTGAACTCGCCGGGCCGGCGCACCTCGCCCAGCCAGGTCCACCACAGGTCGGCGGGGTGCTGGGCGATGTTCAGGTCCCGGATGATCCAGCCGATATCGGTCAGCGCCATCAGCACACACAGCAGGGCCGCGGTGCCCCGCGCGCCCGCGCTGAGACCGGTGTTCCGTCTGGTGGACACGGCCGCCCCCGTCCGCGTCGATGCGCTGTGTCGTCCGTGGCGCCGCCGGTGTGCGCACGCCTGGTGCAGGTCTACTGCACCCGCGGGGCGGGGACAACACACCGGGACCGCACATACGCCGGAGCGGTGCTGGGCATACCGGTGAAAACGGTGACCGGCCGGGGGCTCCTCTCGGCGCCCCCGGCCGGTCTACGGCACCCGCACGGCCGTACGTTGTTCAGCATTCCGCGTTCGTATATCGGAGTTGCTGCGGCAATATTGCCTTCTTGTTAAAGCGGTTGGGCGCGATATATCCCCCATGCCGTACATGACCGGGGCCTGTCAAGCACGCCTATGCGTCGATCTGCGTAATCTTCGCTCAAGATGCAGACGACCTGCACAACTGCACACCGCACACCCTTGACTCGGCAGTAAACAACTTGCGAAAGTCGCGCCATCCAACGGCGCGACTCGCGCCGCTTCATGTTCCAAGAGAACTCGGCGCGGGGGCACTTCGCGATGACTAGTCCATCCCAGACCGCGGTGACCAAGACCGACACCCCAGGTCTGGGTCCCGACAGTGCGACCTCGAAAAAGGGCAAAAACGGCGCGCTCGCGGGGCGCTCACCGGGCCAGCTGATGTGGGCGCGCTTCAAACGTGACCGCACGGGCGTGATCAGCGCCTTCATCGTGCTGTCCTTCTTCGCCCTCGGCGCGTTCGCGCCGCTGATCTCCAAGTTCTACGGCAAGGACCCCTGGACCCGGTACGGACAGACCACCCCGGGCCTGCTGGTCAACCAGTACCCGGCAGGTCCCAACGGCGGTATCTCCTCGGACTTCTGGTTCGGACTGGAGCCGGGCCTGGGCCGCGATGTGTTCATGCAGCTGCTCTACGGCATCCGCAACACGCTGGGGCTGGCGGTGGCCGTCACGATCGTCTCGGTGCTCACCGCGATCGTGCTGGGCGTGGCGGCCGGCTACTTCGGCGGCCGCACGGACTACTTCATCGGCCGGCTCATCGACCTGCTGATGGCCTTCCCCAACCAGCTGTTCTATGTCGCGTTCGTCCCGGTCGTCACCGCCATCTTCGTCGCCCCGGAAGACGAGATTCCGTTCTGGATGCGCTGCACGATCCTGATCCTGGTGCTGTGGTTCCTGGGCTGGATGAGCCTGGCCCGGCTGCTGCGCGGCCAGGTGCTGTCGCTGCGCGAGCGGGAGTTCATCGAGGCGGCCAAGATCAGCGGCGCCTCTCCCTGGCGGATCATCCGGCGCGAGCTGGTGCCCAATGTGATGACGCCGATCCTGGTCCAGACGACCTACATGCTGCCGAACTTCGTGACCTCGATCGCGGGTCTGTCGTTCCTCGGCGTCGGTCTCGTCGAGCCCACCCCGGACTGGGGCCGGATGTTCGCCAACGCGGCCGACTACTACCACAACGACATCACATATCTGTTCTTCCCCGGCGTCGCGATGGTCCTCTTCATCGTCGCGTTCAACCTGCTCGGGGACTCGGTCCGGGACGCCTTCGACCCGAAGAGGGCTCGGTGAATCCGTTCCACAGGGGGTGCTGCCACCCCGGTGCCGCATCAGTCAGGCAGCAGCAACGGATCAACGACAGGCAGGTGCATTCACAACCATGAGCAATGTCCGTATGCGCAGAGCCCAGGCCGCGATCGTGGCCCTCACCGCCGGAGCGCTGGCCCTGACCGCGTGCAGCAGCGGCGCCAAGCAGGGCGCGGCCGACGACCAGTCGCGCAAGGATGCCGAGAAGATGCGCGGGCAGATCGCCTTCGCCGACGCGGCCGCCTCCAAGGGCCCGGCCGCGCCGATACCCGGTGCCACCCCGGGCGGCACGATCAAGGTCTACCAGCGCGACACCTACGCCCACCTGGACCCGGCCCAGCTCTACGTCTCCGACCAGGGCAGCCTCTCGACCCTGCTGTTCCGCAGGCTGACGGCGTTCAACCTGGACAACAAGGGCAAGTACAACGTCGTCGGCGACCTGGCCACGGACAGCGGCCAGAAGTCCGACGGCGGCAAGACCTGGACGTACAAGCTCAAGGACGGCGTCAAGTTCGAGGACGGCAAGCCGATCACCTCGACGGACCTGCGGCACACCTTCGAGCGGCAGTTCGCGGACTTCATCACCAGCGGCCCGACCTACGTCCAGCGCTGGCTGGCCGACTCCAACTCGACCGCCGGCTACCGCAAGCTCCTGCCGGGCGGCCCCTACGGCGGCAAGCACCTGCCCAAGAGCGTCCTGGACACGCCGGACGACAAAACCATCGTCTTCCACTTCAAGAAGCCGGTCGGTGACCTGCCCTACGCCCTGGCGCTGGCGGGCTACGGCGTCGTCGAGAAGGCCAAGGACACCAAGGAGAAGTACGACAAGGCCCCGGTCGCCTCGGGCCCGTACAAGATCCAGCCCGGGTCGTTCAAGAACGGCAAGGGCATCACGCTGGTCAAGAACACCCAGTGGGACCCGAACACGGACATCTCGCGTCACCAGTACGCGGACAAGTTCGACATCCAGTTCAGCGTGTCCTACATCGACTCCACCCAGCGTCTGATGGCCGACAACACGGACAACCAGACGGCGATCAGCTTCAACAACCAGGTGGACGCGGCCAGCCTCCAGCGGGTCGCCAACGACCCGAAGATCAAGGCGCGCTCGACCTCGGGCTACCAGCCCTACGTCGGCGTGATGAACTTCAACATGCGCCGCCTGAAGGACAAGCGGATCCGCGAGGCCATCGCCTACGCGATGCCGATCCAGTCCGTCCTCGACGCGTACGGCACCCCGGGCGGCGGTGAGCTGGCGGGCAGCTACATCAGCCCGACGCTGACCGGCTACAAGAACATCGACCCCTACGGCAAGCTCAAGAACCCGCTGGGCGATGTCGCCAAGGCCAAGGCGATCCTGAAGAAGGCCGGCAAGCTCGGCATGAAGCTGACCTACGCCCACAACACGGCGGTCGAGCCCCTGAAGTACTCCGTCGCGGTGGCCGACAACCTCAAGAAGGCCGGCTTCGACGTCCAGAACAAGGAACTGCCCTCGGACACCTACTACGACATCATCGGCAAGACGGACAACCAGTTCGATGTCTACCCCTCGGCGTGGGGCGCGGACTGGCCGAGTGCGCTGACGGTGCTTCCCCCGGTCTACGACGGCCGGCAGATCCAGGACGGCGGCACCAACTACGCGCTGTACAACAGCCCGGAGACCAACAAGGAGATCGACCGGATCTCCCAGGAGACCGACCCGAAGAAGGCGGCGGCCGACTGGTTCACCCTGGGCGAGAAGATCCTCAAGGATGACCTCCCGCAGATCCCGACCTTCTACTACAAGCAGGTCCAGCTGCACGGCTCCAAGATCGGCGGCGCGGTCAACAACAACATCCTCAGCGCCATCGACCCGACCAAGCTGTACGTGAAGAAGTAGTCGTCCGGCCGCGCACCCCGAGCGGCCCCCGGCACGGTGTGCCCGTCGCATCCGACGGGCACACCGTGCCCCGCCCCCACCCTCCACACTTCCGCTGCCCCACGAGAGCTGCGATCTGCCATGCTTCGATTCCTCGTCCGCCGGTCTCTCGGCGCGATCGTGATCTTGCTGCTCATCAGCGCCTTCACGTTCTTCCTTTTCTTCGCCGCCCCAAGGGACCCCGCGCTGCTGGCCTGCGGACGGAACTGCGGCCCCGACGCACTCGCGATCATCCACAAGAACATGGGGCTCGACCAGCCGGTCCCGGTGCAGTACTGGCACTTCATGGCCGGCATCTTCACCGGCCGCGACTTCGCCCAGGGCCCGTGCCCCGCCCCCTGCTTCGGCTACTCCTTCGCCACCGGTGACGCGGTGTGGAACACCATCGTCGACCGCTTCCCGATCACGCTGTCGCTGACCATCGGCGCCGCCGCGGTCTTCCTCTTCGTGGGCCTGGCCACCGGCATGCTCGCCGCCTGGAAGCAGGGCACCCTGCTCGACAAGCTCTTCAGCTCGGCCTCGCTGGTGCTCAGCTCGATGCAGATCTATTTCATCGGCCCGATCGTGCTGACGCTGCTCGTCTACAACACCAATCTGCTGGGGCAGCCCAAATACGTACCCATCACCGAGGATCCGGTGGGCTGGTTCATGGGCCTGCTGATCCCCTGGTGTGTGCTGTCGATCATCTTCACCGCCCAGTACACCCGTATGGCGCGCTCCGCGATGATCGAGCAGCTCCAGGAGGAACACGTGCGCACGGCCCGCGCCAAGGGCATGTCGGCCGCCACGGTCTTCTTCCGCTACGCCTGGCGGGGCTCGCTGATCCCCATCGTCACCATCTTCGGCATCGACCTGGGCACCCTCTTCGGCGGCGCCATGATCACCGAGGTGACGTTCGCGCTGCCGGGTCTGGGCACCCTGTCGATCGAGTCGGTGCTCAGGACCGATCTGCCCACGGTCATGGGCGTGATGCTCTTCGCGGCCACGTTCATCATCCTGTTCAACATCATCGTGGACGCGGCGTACGCCCTCATCGACCCGCGCGTGCGCCTCGCCTAGGAGAGCCTGACGTGACCACACTGACCAAGACCGAGGACGCACCGGTCCCGGCCGGACCGGACCCCTTCCTCTCCGTCCGTGACCTGCATGTGCGGTTCTCCACCGAGGACGGCATCGTCAAGGCCGTCGACGGCCTCTCCTTCGACCTCGAACGCGGCAAGACGCTCGGCATCGTCGGCGAGTCCGGCTCCGGCAAGTCCGTCACCAACCTCGCCGTCCTGGGCCTGCACAACCCCAAGTCGGCCGAGATCACCGGCGAGATCACGCTGGACGGCCAGGAGCTGACCGGGGCCCGGGAGAAGACCCTGGAAAAGCTCCGCGGCAACAAGATGGCCATGATCTTCCAGGACGCGCTCGCCGCGCTCTCGCCGTACTACACGGTGGGCCGGCAGATCGCGGAGCCGTTCATCAAGCACACCGGCGCCTCCAAGCGCGAGGGCCGGCAGCGGGCGATCGAGATGCTGACCAAGGTCGGCATTCCGCAGCCGAATCTGCGGGTGGACGACTATCCGCACCAGTTCTCCGGCGGTATGCGCCAGCGCGCGATGATCGCCATGGCGCTGGTGTGCAACCCCGCGCTGCTGATCGCGGACGAGCCGACCACCGCGCTGGACGTCACCGTCCAGGCGCAGATCCTCGACCTGCTCAAGGACCTCCAGCAGGAGTTCGGCTCCGCGATCATCCTGATCACCCACGACCTGGGCGTGGTCGCCGACACCGCGGACGATCTGCTGGTGATGTACGCGGGCCGGGCGGTCGAGCGCGGCTCGGTCAAGGAGATCCTCACCCAGCCCCAGCACCCCTACACCTGGGGCCTGCTCAGCTCGATGCCGCGACTGTCCTCGGACGTCAACGAGGCCCTCAACCCGATCCCCGGCGCCCCGCCGAGCCTGCTCGACCCGCCCACCGGCTGCGCCTTCCACCCGCGCTGTGGCTTCGTCGACCAGGTCGGCGGCGCGAGCTGCACCAGCGAGCGGCCGCCGCTGGCGCTCGGCCGCGCCGCCGCGTGTCATCTGAACGCCGAGCAGAAGCAGACCTTCTTCACCGAGCAGATCAAGCCCCGGCTGGGCTAGGGAGCCATCACCATGACCGACAACGTCACCCTCCCCACGCCCCGCGACACCGCGCCCGCCCTGGGCGAGCCGCTGCTCACCGCCGAGGGGCTGACCAAGCACTTCCCCATCTACGGCGGCTTCCCGTTCAAGCGGAAGGTCGGCGCGGTGCAGGCCGTCGACGGCCTCGATCTGACCGTGCACGCCGGCGAAAGCTTCGGCCTGGTCGGCGAGTCGGGCTGCGGCAAGTCGACGACCGGGCGGCTGCTGACCCGGCTGATGGAGCCGACCGCCGGCAAGATCACCTACGCCGGGCAGGACATCACCCACGCGGGCCGCAAGCAGCTGGCCCCGGTCCGCTCCGAGATCCAGATGATCTTCCAGGACCCGTACGCCTCGCTGAACCCGCGGCAGACGGTGGGCACCATCATCGGCGGCCCGATGGAGATCAACGGGATCAACCCGCCCGGCGGCCGGGAGAAGCGGATCCGTGAGCTCCTGGCGACCGTGGGCCTCAACCCCGAGCACTACAACCGCTTCCCGCACGAATTCTCCGGCGGCCAGCGCCAGCGCATCGGCGTCGCGCGCGCCCTGGCCCTGGAACCGAAGCTGATCGTCGCCGACGAACCGGTCTCGGCGCTGGACGTCTCCATCCAGGCGCAGGTCGTCAACCTGCTCCAGAAGCTCCAGCGCGAACTGGGCATCGCGTTCCTGTTCATCGCCCACGACCTGGCGATCGTGCGCCACTTCAGCGAGCGGGTCGCGGTGATGTACCTCGGCAAGATCGTGGAGGTGGGCACCCGCGACGAGATCTATCTGCGGCCGCGGCACCCGTACACCCACGCCCTGCTCTCCGCCGTGCCCGAGGCCAAGCTGGTCGAGGACGACGAGGAGCGCCGCGAGCGCATCCGCCTCGCCGGTGACGTCCCCTCCCCCGTCAACCCGCCCTCGGGCTGCCGCTTCCGCACGCGGTGCTGGAAGGCGCAGGACAAATGCGCATCCGAGGAGCCGCCGCTGGTGCAGCTCTCGGGCAACGCGGGCGGGCATCTGACGGCATGCCACTTCCCGGAGGAGCCGACGACCGCGGCGCGCGACGAGGACATCGTCCTGGACCCGGCGCTGGCGGCCATCGAGGAGACGGCCGCGGAGCGCGCCCCGGAAGGCGACGGCGACGGCGCGTCCGGCAAGACGCTCTGACGTCCCGCACTCCGACACCGCGTACGACGGGGGCCCGGCCACGGCGGCCGGGCCCCCGTCCGCGTCCGGCTCCCTACTCGCCGGGCACCACGTGCCGCTCCTCCGCGAAATGACACGCCGACGGATGCCGGGCCGGGCCCTCCTCCCGGAACGCCTCGGGCACCTCCAGCGGCGGCACCACCTCGGCGCACAGCGGCTGGGCCTTCCAGCACCGGGTGCGGAAACGGCAGCCGGACGGCGGATCCGCGGGCGAGGGGACGTCACCGGTCAGCAGAATGCGCTCACGGTGCTCGCGAGCCTCCGGGTCGGGTACGGGCACGGCCGACAGCAGCGCCTGGGTGTAGGGGTGCGTCGGATGCTCGTAGATCTGCTCGTCCGTACCGGTCTCGGCGAGCCGTCCCAGGTACATCACCGCGACCCGGTCGGAGATGTGCCGGACGACGGACAGATCGTGGGCGATGAAGACATAGGAGAGGTCGAACTCGTCCTGGAGGGCCTCCAGGAGGTTGACGACCTGCGCCTGGACGGACACATCCAGCGCGGAGACCGGTTCGTCGGCGACGATGATCTCCGGCCGCAGCGCCAGCCCGCGGGCGATGCCGATGCGCTGCCGCTGGCCGCCGGAGAACTGATGCGGATAGCGGTTGATGTACTCCGGGTTGAGCCCCACCACATCCAGCAGGTCCTGCACCTTCTTGCGGCGGTCCCCCTTGGGCGCCGCCTCGGGGTGGATCTCGTAGGGCTCGCCGATGATGTCCCCGACCGTCATCCGGGGGTTGAGGGAGGTGTACGGATCCTGGAACACCATCTGGATGTTGCGCCGTACGGCCTTCAGCGCACGCCCGGACAGGGTGGCGATGTCCTGCCCCTGATAACGGATCTGACCGGACGTCGGCCGCTCCAGCCCCACCAGCATCTTGGCGAGGGTCGACTTCCCGCACCCCGACTCCCCCACGATGCCCAGCGTCTCGCCCTTGCGCAGATCGAAGGAGACCCCGTCGACGGCCTTGACCGCACCGATCTGCTTCTTGAAGAGCACGCCCCGGGTCAGCGGATAGTGCTTGACCAGATCCCGGATCTCCAGCACGGGCTCACCGAGCGCCGGCCGGCCGGGGTCGGCGAGGACACCGGGGGTGCCGTCGGGCCGGTCATCGGGCGCCATCGAGGGTCTCCTTCCAGAAGTGGCAGGCGCTGGCCCGGCCAGGGCCCACGTCGTACAGCGGCGGGCGGTCGGTCACGCAGATGTCGCGGGCGAGCGGACAGCGCGGGTTGAAGGGGCAGCCGGGCGGGATGGCGGTCAGGTTGGGCGGCAGGCCCTTGATCGCGTACAGCTCCTGGCCCTTGTGGTCCAGACGCGGGATGGATTCCAGCAGGCCGCGGGTGTACGGGTGGGCGGGCGCCTTGTAGAGCTGGTGGACCGGGGCGGTCTCCACGATCCGGCCCGCGTACATCACGGCGATGGTGTCGGCGACATCGGCGACCACCCCCAGATCGTGGGTGATCAGGATCAGGCCCATGCGGTATTCGCGCTGGAGCTCGGCGAGCAGGTCCATCACCTGGGCCTGGACGGTGACGTCGAGGGCGGTGGTCGGCTCGTCGGCGATGATCAGGTCGGGGGCCAGGGCCAGCGCCATCGCGATCATGATGCGCTGGCGCATCCCGCCGGAGAACTGGTGCGGATAGTCGCCCACCCGCGCCCGGGCCGCAGGGATGCCCACCCGCTCCATCAGCTCGACGGACCTGCCCCGCGCCTCCTTGCGCGACATCCCCTCGTGGACCTGGAACATCTCCCCCAGCTGGGCCCCGACGCTGAGCACCGGGTTCAGCGAGGACAGCGCGTCCTGGAAGATCATCGCCATCTTGGCGCCGCGCACCTTGCGCCGCTCCTCGCGGCCCAGGGTGAGCAGATCGCGGCCCTGGAAGAGGACCTCGCCACCGGTGACGAAACCCGGCGGGGAGTCGAGAATGCCCATGACGGCCTGTGCGGTGACGGACTTTCCGGAGCCGGACTCCCCCAGTACGGCCAGCGTCTGGCCCGCCGCCACCCGGTAGCTGACGCCGTTGACGGCCTTGGCGATGCCGTCGCGGGTACGGAACTCCACCCGCAGATCGCGCACCTCCAGCAGCGGCGCGGCCTCCTGGCCGGTGCCGGCCGGCGCCGGCTCGTCCGTATCGGTCATCGGCCCGCTCCTCAGCGCAGCTTGGGGTCGAGGGCGTCGCGTACGGCGTCGCCGAGCATGATGAACGCCAGCACCGTGATGCTCAGCGCGCCCGCGGGCCACAGCAGCATGTGCGGGGCGTTGCGGATGTAGGTGGAGGCCGCGGAGATGTCGATGCCCCAGGAGACGGTCGGCGGCTTCAGGCCCGCGCCCAGGTACGACAGCGTGGCCTCCAGGGCGATGTACGTCCCCAGGGCGATGGTCGCGACGACGATGACGGGCGCGACGGCGTTCGGTGTGATGTGCCGTAGCAGGAGGCGGCCGTTGCCGGCGCCCAGGGCGCGTGCCGCCTGGACGTAGTCGTTCTGTTTGGCGGTGACCACCGCGCCGCGGGCGATCCGGGAGATCTGCGGCCAGCCGAGCAGCACGATGAAACCGACCACCGGCCACACCGTGCTGCTGGTGATGACGGAGAGGAAGACCAGGCCGCCGAGGATCACCGGGATGCCGAAGAAGATGTCGGCGATCCGCGAGAGCAGGCCGTCCCACCAGCTGCCGAAGAATCCGGCCAGCCCGCCCAGCAGACTGCCCAGCAGGGCGGCGCCGGTGGTGGCGCAGACGCCGACGGTGATGGAGGCGCGGGCCCCGTAGACCACGCGGGTGTAGACGTCCCGGCCCTGGGTGTCGAAGCCGAAGGGGTGGCCGGGTTCGGCGCCCTGCTGGGCCTTGGCGAGGTCGGCGCGGTAGGGGTTGCCGCTCGCGATCAGCTGCGGCCAGATCGCGATGAGCACCAGGAAGACGATGACCAGCGCGGAGAGGACGAAGACGGGGTTGCGGCGCAGATCGTGCCAGGCGTCGCTCCACAGGCTGCGCGGTTTGCCGGCGGGTTCGCCGCCGGGCGGTCCGGCGCCCGGGACCCGTTCCAGCGATTCGGCCTCGCCGATGGCCAGCGCGGCGGAGCCGCCGTCGCCGTGCCCGATGGCTTCCCTGGCGGCGTAGGACTCGTACGGTTCGAGGGGCTCAGGCATAGCGGATCCTCGGGTCGAGGACGGCGTAGAGCAGATCGACGAGGAGATTGGCGATCAGGAAGACCATCACCAGAATCGTGACGAAGCCGACCACGGTCGGCGAATTCTGCCGCAGGATTCCCTGGTAGAGCTGGAATCCGACCCCGTGGATGTTGAAGATGCGCTCGGTGACGATGGCGCCGCCCATCAGCGCCCCGATATCGGTGCCGATGAAGGTGACGACGGGGATCAGCGAATTGCGCAGCAGATGGCGGGTGATGACGCGGCGCCGGGGAAGTCCCTTGGCGATGGCCGTACGGACGTAATCGGCGCGGGCGTTCTCCGCGAGGGAGGTACGGGTCAGCCGGGT
Source organism: Streptomyces natalensis ATCC 27448 (assembly GCF_000935125.1). Classification (GTDB taxonomy): domain Bacteria; phylum Actinomycetota; class Actinomycetes; order Streptomycetales; family Streptomycetaceae; genus Streptomyces; species Streptomyces natalensis. The sequence continues at coordinate 602,770 of NZ_JRKI01000061.1, forward strand.
GACATAGGCGAGCGAGACCAGCGCCAGTACCAGACCCGGCAACAGGAGTTCATTGAGCGGGGCTTCGGGGGACACGGTGGGCGCCGCCCATCCCCACTGCACCCCGAAAAGGAACTGGAGCACATAGCCGCTGACGAAGGTGGGGATGGAGACGACGACCAGCGTGAGCAGCAGCACCGAGGTGTCCACGCTCCGGCCGCGCCGCAGCCCGCTGAACACCCCCAGCACAATGCCCACGATCATCTCGATGACGATGGCGACGAGCGTGAGGCGGACGGTGACCGGAAAGGCGTCCTTCATCAGTTCGGTCACCGACTGGCCGTTGAACGCGGTGCCGAAATTCCCCTGGAAGATCTGCCCCATGTAGTGCAGATACTGCTTGTACAGCGGCTGGTCGAGATAGAGATCGGCGCGGATACGGGCGGCGGTGGCGGGGTCGGGCGCCCGGTCCCCGAAGAGCGCGGCGACCGGGTCGCCGAGCGCGTACACCATGAAGAAGATCAGGAAGGTGCTGCCGATGAACACCGGGATCATCTGGAGCAGCCGCCGGAGCACATAACGTCCCACCGCGGTCTCACTGCACCTTGATCTCGTTGAACACCGGCACGCTGAACGGATTCAGCGCTACATGGGAGAGGCGTGGGGAATAGCCGGCGCTGCCGTTCTGGTACCACAGCGGAATGGCCGGCATCTGCTGGGCCAGGATCTTCTCCGCGTCCTGGAACTTCGCCACCGCCTCGCCGGTGCCGGCCTGTGCATTCGCCTCGTTCACCAGCTTGTCGAAGCCGGCATTGCTGAACTTCCCGTCGTTGGAGGCCGCATCGGTGTAATACAGCGGCTGAAGGAAGTTCTGGATCAGCGGATAGTCCATCTGCCAGCCGGTCCGGAACGGCCCGGTCATCTGCTTCGCCGTGATCTTGTTGCGGAAGTCCGCGAACGTCCCGACCGGCGCACCGACACATGCGCTGTCGGTGTCCAGCGTGTTGTTGATGCTGTTGCAGATCGCGTCGATCCAGTCCTTGTGCGACCCGGTGTCCGCGTTGTAGGCGAGCGCCATCTTCCCGCCGGGCAGCCCGCCGCCCTCCTGGATCAGCTTCTTGGCCTTGGCGGGGTCGTACTCGCAGGCCGGGCCGCACACTCCCGCCTGGTAACCGCCCTTCTCCCCCAGCACGGGCGAGGTCCAGTCCGTCGCGGGCGTCCGGGTCTTCTGGAAGATCTCCTTGGTGATCTGGTCCCGGTTGATCGCCATCGAGATGCCCTGGCGCAGCTTTTCCTTCCCCGTGCCGCCCCAGTTGTTGTCGTACATCGGGAAGGTGAGGGTCTGGATGATCCCGGCCGGCTGGTTGATGTAGCGGTTTCCCAGATCCCGTTTGACGTTCTTGAGCTGCGCCGCCGGGATGTCGTCGACCAGATCCAGATTCCCCGCCTGGAGGTCGGTGTAGGCGGTGTTGTTGTCCGTGTAGACCCGCAGATCGATACCGGCGTTCTCCGCGGGATCGGGCCCCTTGTACCCGTCCCACTTCCGCATCTTCATCACGCTGCCCTTGGTGTACGACTCCACCGTGTACGGGCCGTCGCCGATCGGCTTCTTCACATAGGCGTCGTGGTCGGTAAAGAACGCCTTCGGCAGCGGCATGAAGGCGGAGTAGCCCAGGGTGTCGGGCCAGCTGGCGAACTTCTGGTTGAGCGTGACGGTAAAGGTCCTGTCGTCCTTCACGGCCAGCCCCGACAGCGTTTTGGCGGTCGGTGTGCCGCTTTGGGGGTGCACCTTGTCGAACCCGTCGATGTACTGGAAGAAGGACGCGTTCTTCTGCTTGTTGGTGAGCAGTGCACCGTAATTCCATGCATCCACAAAGGAATTGGCGGTGACCGGCTGCCCGTTGCTGAAGGTCCAGCCGCCCTTCAGCGTCACGGTGAAATGCTGTGAGTCCTTCGTTTCGATCCTGTCCGCGAGCACATTCTCCGCGGCGCCGGTCTTGGGGTTGTAGCGCTTGAGCCCCCGGAAGAGCATCTCCATGACCTTGCCGCCCTGCACCTCATTGGTGTTCGCGGGCTCCAGCGGATTCTGCGGATCCCCCCAGGACGAGCTGAGCACCCCGGAACCCTTCGTCCCGCCGCCCCCGCCGCCGCAGGCCGCGGCCGCGAGGGCGACGGCGATGGCGCATACGGCCCATTTCGCACGGGTGGCTCCACGCATGGGGTGCTGCCTCCTCAGATTTCCCGAGACGCCTAGGCCATATAAGAGCGCAAAAGGAGTGATAATTCACCCAGCACCGAACCCCAGCGCTTCGAAAACCCGAGAAAACCCTCGTCTGCCTCAGAGGGGGCGGGGCCGATGACCCGAATGGGCCAGCCGACGAAGGGGCCGACCGACGAATGGGCCGGTCGGTGATTGGACCGGTCGGTGATTGGACCGGTCGACGCGAGGGGGCGCCGACCGGCCGTCCGCTTGACGCCCCCGTCCCCACTGACCATGATCGGCCGGGACCGATCGGGGGAGAATGAGCGACGGTTACGGGGCGGCCCCCACAAACCGCCCGATGCGACGGGCACTTGGGCCGGGGCTTGAGCGCCCCCGGTTCCGTATGCCCCGCGCCGGGAGTCTGGTCAGCGCCGCGCTCCTGCTGCCGTCGAACCTGGCCCTCGGCTACCTGCTCTTCCTGGCCGTCGCCGCCTCACCCGACGGCCCCTGGGACGAGGCCGAATCCGCGGCCACCGTCCAGGTCGTGTCCCTGCTGTCCGGCGCACTGGCCCTCGCCGTCGCCCTGCTGACGCTGTTCATCCTGGCGACGCAATGGCTGCGCAGCCGCTGGTGGCTCGCGGTGCCGGGGCTGGTGCTGGCCGGCTCCGTCATCCGCTGGCTCTTCCCTTCGGCCTGACCGGCGCGGCGGACCGCGCGGGAGCACTCGCCACGGAAGCGGACAGCGCCCGGAGCACCCGTACAAAACTCTCCCGCTCAGCGACCGGGAAGGAGGCCAGCAGCTCCTCCTCGCCCCGCTGGATGTCCGCCTGAACGGCGTCCCGCAGCCGCCGCCCCTCCGGGGTGATCGACAGCAGCCGTACCCGCCGGTCCGCCGGATCGGGCCGGCGACGGATCAGCCCCCGCTCGTCCAGATCGTCCAGCACGGCGATGATCCGCGTCTTGTCCGCCCCGATGGCCTCGGCCAGCGCCGCCTGCGACCGGACCGGGGTCTCCTCGTCGAGCCGCAGCAGCACGGAATACGCCCACATGGCCAGGCCGTGCGCCTCCAGGACGGGCAGCTCGGCGGCGATCAGGGACCGGGACAACGGCACCATCATCGCCGCAAGATCGGGGCGTCGTTCCGCTCCGGCCGCCACCGCTTCCGCCGCCGCCCGGTCCCGGTCTCCGCCGCCCTTGCCTGCGTTCTTGCTCACGCCCGTGCCCATGCCCCAGAAAATACCCCTTGACAGATCATAAGCACGAGCAGATCGTAAGCACGTGAATACGAATCTCGGCGCTTTGAGCACTCCGAAAGCCCTGAACGGCCTCAACGGCCTCAACGGCCTGAACGCCGAGGCCGTGCGCGGCAGCGTTGCCGTCGTACGCCGTCTCACCCCCGCCGACCTGTCCCGTCCCACGCCCTGCGCCGACTGGACCCTGGCGGATCTGCTCGCCCATATGACCGTCCAGCACCGGGGGTTCGCGGCCGCCGCACGCGGAGACGGGCAGGATCTGGCGCACTGGGCGCAACGCCCCCTCGCCAAGGACCCCGTTGCGGACTACGCCGACGCGGCCGACGACGTCCTCGCGGCGTTCGCCTCCGTGGACCGCCCCGACCGCCCCTTCGCCCTCCCCGAGTTCAAGGCCGCCCAGACGTTCCCGGCCCTGCACGCGATCGGCTTCCACTTCATCGACTACGTCGTCCACGGCTGGGACGTCGCCCGCACCCTGGATCTCCCGTACGCCCCCGACCCGGCGCTCCTGGAAGCCGCCCTTCCGATCGCCCACGCCGTCCCCTCGGGCGACGACTACCGGCTGGCCCCGGGCAGCGCCTTCGCCCCGCCCCTCCAGGCCGGCGACGGGGGAAGTCTTCTCGACCGGATCCTGACCACCCTGGGCCGCTCCCCGTCGTGGAGCCCGGCATGCCCCTCCTGAGGTCCGCCTGGACGCCCGGCCCGGCCCATGCCCACCCCGGCCCGGTCCTCGTCAGCCTCACCGATCTCACGCTCCCCCGGCGCCTCGATCTGCCGGGCGTCTATCGCGCGGCCCGCCGTCTCACTGCCGGGTGGCCGGACCTCGAAGGGGCGGTCGGCGTATGGCTATGGGCGTCCCCGGGCGCCCGCCGCTGCGGCGCGGTCGCCGTGTGGCGCGACGAGGCCGCCCTACGGGGGTTCGTCGCCTGGCCGCCGCATGTCGACGTCATGCGGCGCTACCGGGGGCGCGGGGCGCTGTCCTCGGCCACGTGGACGGCGCCCCGCTGCGATCCGTCCGGAATCCGGGCCCGCGCACGGGCCAGCATCTCCCTTCAGCGGAAGGCGAGTTGATAACCCACCCGTCACTGTCGCAGGTCTGCTGTCGTCGTCGCCTCAGGCGACGTCCCTGCGCGACACCGCCACATAGGAGACGAACCCCACGATCGCGATCAGCCAGTAGAGGCTGACCGGCCCGGTCCCCAGCCCCAGCCCGCCGTGACGGGCCGACACCGCCATCCAGTCCGCGATCGAGGCACCCAGCGGCCGGGTCACGACATACGCGAACCAGAAGGCCGGAATGGCACCCAGCCCGAACTTCCACCGCCCCAGCGCCGGAACGGCCATCACCGCGGCGAACATTCCGATGGATCCGAGATATCCCAGCGCCATGGTGCCGGCCGTCATATCTCCGGCGGCCGTGCCGAGCGCGAAGGTTGCCAGCACCGTGGCCCAGTAAAAGCCTTCCCGGCGCCGGGTGTAAATGCTGTGAATCGACAGCGTTTTCTCACTCGCGTACCAGATCGCGAAAACAGCGGCCAGAACGCCCAGGAATATAAGAGTGGACGTGAGATACGGAACCCCCAGTCCCACATGGGCCACATCGGCGGCCATCGTCCCGAACACGCTCACCATCACGATGGCGGTCCAGTAGATCCAGGCCACATACCGCCGCACCCAGAACTGCACCACCACGGCGACCAGCAGCGCGACGCCCGCGACCCCGACCGCCGTCACGGGGTCGAGCAGATGCGCCAGGTAATCAGAAAGCGTTTCACCCATTCCCGTGGTCAGCAACTTGATGATCCAGAAGTACACCGTGACTTCCGGAACCTTGCTCATCGCATTCCGCGCAGGGGCCATTACGGGCCGATCCTGCTGGAGTTGGCCTGTCGTCATGGTCGGCAAGGATGGCATACCGAATTCGCCGGACGATCATCCCCCGGCTCGTCACGAAAGAGGTAAGAGGGAGGTAGGAGTTGTTGCGATTTCCGGTGTGAATGGGGAGCGATGAATTGCCCTCAATGTGGCGGCATGGGCGGGTCGGGCGCGGTTGCTCGCGCCCCTCGCCCTACTCGTCGGAAAAGGCGAGCGAGGCTCGGCGGTACGGCTGCGCGACGGCGGCCAGGCGGTGCGGGCTCCACAGGTCGTCGTCATCGCTGAGGCTCAACTCGCCTCCGCGCCGCAGCAACCAGATCTGCTCGGACTGGAAGTGCAGTACGGCGTCCCCGCCGACCCGGCTCAACAGGCCGTCCACCAGCCGGACCATGTCGTCCTGCTGGTCGAGCAACGAGCTCCCCCGACCGAGCCGGAAGAACGCCCACACCGTCGTCAAGATCCCGAGGTCGCCGACCACCGGATCCCACGACCGCGGCCAGTCGTGCACCTTCTCTTCGCCCACACGGATCCAGGTTCCCCCCGTGGTCACCACGCCGTCACCGAGTACCAGCTCGGCGCCGGCCGCCACGCCGAACAGCCCGGCGGACCGCCCGACGTCGCACAGCGCCCCGGCGACCTCCTCCGCGGACATCGCCGTCGCCATATCAAGATCGTAGGAAATGGCCATGCCGGATGCCGGGTCAGCTTTCCGCGCCCGTGGCGCCCGTGTCGCCCGTCGCCCCCTCGACGATCAGCCGCTTGCTGTCCATGTTCCGCGTACGCAGAGGCGCAATCGCCTGATAGGCCGCCGAGTCGTTCCATTCGTGCGCGGCCTCGGCACTCGGGAATTCGAGCACGACTATCCGGCCGGGCTGCCAGTCGCCTTCGATGACCTCATACGCTCCCCCACGCACGAGAAACCGCCCACCGTAGGGTTCGAGCGTCGCCTGGACCCCTGCGCGGTACTGCTCCACCTCGCCGACGTCGCCGGTCAGTTGGACATCCGCGATCACATAAGCGCTCATGCGCCCAGACGGTACCCGCGCCACCCACTCACTGCATGCGCATTACGGTCCCGCCCTTCAGGGACCGCACGAGGCCCCGGAGGGCGGCGGCGCTGGTGGCCATCACGGTCGCGGGGGCGTCGCTTTCGCGGAGGTGGCGGGCGCCGGACGGGGCGGCGGCAACCTCGACGCATTGGTCGGACCCCGGTTCGCTGAAGCTGGACTTCTGCCAGATGAGTTGAGACATCTGCGCCTTCCTAGAGCAGGGGGTACAAGAGCCGCTGGATCAGCCCCAGCGAGTCCTTCGCCAGGTGCGCCTCAGGTTGGACAGCAGCGTCTACCGGAGGCAAGGCCGTTTCGCTCAGGCTAGCGAACCAACCGTTGTACCGAGCCAGTGAGTCCTCGTCTCCCAGGTTCAGCGACTTCTCGATGTGAGGCACGACGACGGTGCCCAACTCGGCCACTGCTGGCTCGATCAGCGTGAAGGGTGTACCGAATGGCGACGGACCGTCGAACGGCAAGATCTGAATCGTCACGTTTGGCCGCCGGGACGCCTCGATCAGCCGCAACAACTGGTTGCGCATGACCCCTGGGCTCCCCAAGGTCACGTGGAGAGCGGCTTCGTGGATGATCGCGTGAAATTGAGGCGGGCGCTCGTCGGTCAGTATTTCTTGCCGTCGCATGCGGAACTCGACGTCGAGATCCTGCTCTTCGGGTGACACACGGGCGTAGCCACGCCTGAAGGCGGCCGTCGCGTACGCCTGAGTCTGAAGCAGAACCGGGACGAACGTCGGCTCGTATGTGACCAGTCGCGCCGCGCCAGCCTCCAGCCCGGCCACATCCAGCAACGACGGCCTGACTCGCCCTTGGTAGGCGCTCCACCACCCCTTACCTGGGTCCTGCCCCATCTCCACCAGCGCGTCTACATACGTTGGGTTTACCCCATCCACTTCGCGCGAGAGGGCACGCAGCCGCTCCGGCGATAGACCCGTGCGACCGGACTCGACGGCGCTGATGTGCCCTTGGCGCATCCCCATCACCGCTGCACCCTGACCCACAGTCAAGCCCGCACGCTCGCGCAACTTACGAACCTCTGCCCCAAACCGTCGCTGACGGTATGTGGGGTTGACCCTGAGCCCCATAACTCGCTCCCCTGAAGGTTCGGTTGTGAAAACCCAACGCTAGCCGCTACCGTAAGTGCGGCGCCAGTCACAGCAGGCAACTACCTGGAGGCTGCCACATGAGCACGCCCAGCGAGACCTGGTCCTACGGACTCTTCATCCCCCACGATCCCCGAGCAGTCGGCGTCGTACGAGCGGCGCTACGCCACATCCTCGCCGGGGCGAAGCTCAACTGCCTAGCCGACACCGCGGAGTTGATGGTGTCGGAGCTGGTGACCAACGCCTACCGCTACACCAAAACAGACGCGTACGTGAGCGTCGACCGATCGCCCCACGACCTCACCATCGCCGTCTGGGACACCGGAACCGGCACCCCGGAACAACAAAAGGCCGCGCCCGACGACGAGACCGGGCGCGGCCTCGGCATCGTCGATGCCTGTGCCGACTCGTGGGGCGTGCGGGACTACCCCAACGGGAAGTCGGTGTGGTTCACGTTGGCCCCGCAGGCATAGAAACAGGCACAGAAACAGGCAGAGGAACGGCGACAACAGGCAGAGAAACGGCGACGGGGCGCCCCTCCCGGAGGAGGGGCGCCCCGTCACACAACAGGCAGAAGATCAGCCGTGCTTCGCACGCGACGCCGCGCGGGCGCGCTCGCGGGCGTCCAGGTTGACCTTGCGGATGCGGACCGCCTCGGGGGTCACCTCGACGCACTCGTCATCGCGGCAGAACTCCAGGGACTGCTCCAGGGAGAGCTTGCGCGGCGGGACGATGGCCTCGAACGAGTCGGCCGAGGACGACCGCATGTTGGTGAGCTTCTTCTCCTTGGTGATGTTGACGTCCATGTCGTCGGAGCGGGAGTTCTCGCCGACGATCATGCCCTCGTACACCTCGGTGCCCGGCTCGGTGAAGAGCACGCCGCGCTCCTGGAGGTTGGTCATCGCGAAGGCGGTGACCGCGCCGGAGCGGTCGGCGACCAGGGAGCCGTTGTTGCGGGTCTGGAGGGTGCCGAACCAGGGCTCGTGGCCCTCGTGGATGGAGTGCGCGATGCCCGTACCGCGGGTGTTGGTCAGGAACTCCGTACGGAAGCCGATCAGACCGCGGGAGGGGACGACGAACTCCATGCGGACCCAGCCGGAGCCGTGGTTGGACATGTTGTCCATGCGGCCCTTGCGGGTGCCCATGAGCTGGGTGACGGCGCCCATGTGCTCCTCGGGCACGTCGATCGTCATACGCTCGACGGGCTCGTAGGTCTTGCCGTCGACCTCCTTGGTGACCACCTGCGGCTTGCCGATGGTCATCTCGAAGCCCTCGCGGCGCATCTGCTCGACCAGGATGGCCAGCGCCAGCTCACCGCGGCCCTGCACCTCCCAGGCGTCGGGGCGCTCGGTGTCCAGGACGCGCAGCGAGACGTTACCGATCAGCTCGCGCTCCAGGCGGTCCTTGACCTGGCGGGCGGTGACCTTGCGATCCTTTATCGCGGACTTGGCGTCCGCGCCCTTGCCCGTGCCGCCGCGGCCGACCAGCGGGGAGGTGTTGGTGCCGATGGTCATGGAGATGGCCGGCTCGTCCACCGTGATCAGGGGGAGGGCGATGGGGTTCTCCGGGTCGGCCAGGGTCTCGCCGATCATGATGTCGGGGATACCCGCGACCGCGCAGATGTCGCCCGGGCCGGCCTTCTCGGCGGGCTTGCGGGTGAGCGCCTCGGTCATCATCAGCTCGCTGATGCGGACGTTGGCGACCGTGCCGTCGCGCTTGATCCAGGCGACGGTCTGGCCCTTCTTCAGCTCGCCCTGCTCGACGCGGAGCAGCGCGATACGGCCGAGGAAGTTGTCGGCGTCGAGGTTGGTGACGTGGGCCTGGAGGGGGGCCGTCTCGTCGTACTCGGGGGCCGGGACGTGCTCCAGGATCGTGGAGAAGAACGGCTCCAGGTTGGTGCTGTCCGCCGGGACGGTGCCGTCCTCCGGCTTGGTCAGCGAGGCGATGCCGTCACGGCCGCAGGCGTAGACGATCGGGAACTCGATCTGCTCCTCGTCCGCGTCCAGGTCGAGGAAGAGGTCGTAGGTCTCGTTGACGACCTCGTCGATCCGGGAGTCCGGGCGGTCCGTCTTGTTGATGCACAGGATGACGGGCAGCCGCTGCTGGAGGGCCTTGCGCAGCACGAAGCGGGTCTGCGGGAGCGGACCCTCGGAGGCGTCCACCAGCAGGACGACCGCGTCGACCATCGACAGACCGCGCTCGACCTCGCCACCGAAGTCGGCGTGGCCGGGGGTGTCGATGATGTTGATCGTGATCACGTCCCCGCCGTCCTTGGGGTGGTACTTGACGGCGGTGTTCTTGGCCAGGATCGTGATGCCCTTCTCACGCTCCAGGTCGTTCGAGTCCATGACGCGGTCGTCGACGGACTCCAGCTGGTGGGCGGCGAACGCGCCGGCCTGCTTGAGCATGGCGTCGACGATGGTCGTCTTGCCGTGGTCGACGTGGGCGACGATGGCTACGTTGCGAATGTCATGGCGCGTGGGCACTAGCGGTGCTTCTCCCGGAATCGTGGTTGGCTACGCGTACGGACCGGTACGCGCGCCCGCCGGGCTTGGATGACGCCACGGCCTCACCCCATGGTACGGGGCTGCGGCGACAACGGCCGCCGCAGCCCGTTTCCACCCACGCTGACCTGCGATTTCTCACCGGTTGTTAGCTCTGGCTGCACCTTTACTTCGTGTAGCCGATGTCTTGGAAGCGCGGCGAGGCGAAACCGAACGCGCCGATGTTGGCGAGGCCCTTTCTGGTCGCCACGAGCTCCGGGCGCTGATAGAGGGGGATGGATCCGGCCACCGCCCAGATCCGGGCGTCGGCCTGCGCCATCAGATGCTCCGCCGCGTCCTCGTCCAGCTCGGAGGCCGCCTGGTCGAAGAGCTGGTCGATGTGGTCGGTGCCGACGCGGGTGTAGTTCTCTTCGACGGTCAGCGAGCCGTCGGCGGCGGGTTCGGGCTTGGCGTAGATGGGGCGGGCGTCGGTGGCCGGATAGGCGGTGCCCGGCCAGGAGTACAGCGCCAGGTCGTAGTCGCCGGCGGCGATGTGGTCCTGGAAGTAACTGGCGTCGGCGACCTGCTGGACGGAGGTCTGGATGCCGACCTTGGCGAGCATGGCCGAGATGCGCTCCCCCACGGTGCGCAGCTGCTCGGAGCCCGCGCCGTCGGGGAGGACGAAGCGCAGGGTGAGCGGTTTGCCGTTCTTGCGCAGGGCGGGGACGACGGTCGTCTTCTTGCGCGGCCCGCCCTTGGCCCGGGAGTCCGCGCCCTTGGCCCGGGAGTCGTCGTCGGCGGGCAACTGCGCGGCGGCCACCGGGCGCGCCGGCTCCTCGTCGGCGCGGGCCTCGCGGGCCTGCTCAGCGCTCATCGGGCGGGCCTCGGCGGGGCCGGTGTCCTGGCCGGTCTCGATCCGCTCGGCGGCGCCCAGCGCCCGCGCGGCGCGCCGCTGGTAGGCCCGGGAGGTCGTGCCGGCGCCGGCCTGCTCCTGGGCGGCGGCCTCGGCCTTGTAGAGGGCGGCGCTCTGGTGCAGCAGCGCGGAGCGCTGGACCTCGGCGCCGACCGCGCCGGCGGCGGAGAGCGGGGCCTCGGCGGCGGCGGGCCGGGCACCGGGGCCGTAGTCCTGCGTGACGGCGCCGGGAGCGGCGGCCCGGTCGGCGTGCCCGGGGCGCTCCGGGTTGCGGCCGTCCGTGGTGCCCCGCTTGCGGGACGGCTCCCTCGCGGCGCCCGAGGTGCTGGGCGCGGCCGCGTGCGGCTTCTGCTTGGCCTGCTCCGTGAGGCCGCCCGGCTTCCAGCCCGCGTCGGCCAGCAGCGACCGGGCCGCGTCGGCGTCCGGCCCGCCGACCGCGTCGCTGTGGTCCTCATAGCCCTCCTGCCCGGCCATCAGCAGATGGCTGCCGAGCGGGCCGGCGGGCAGGCTGAGCGGCTTGAGGACGGTGTCGGCGAGCGCCTGGCGGTCGATGGCGCGGGCCACGGCGCGGCGGACGCGTTCGTCGCTGAGCGGGCCGGTGCTGCCGTTGAGGGCGAGCTGGGTGTAGGCGGGCTCCAGGGCCCTGCGGACGGTGTAGCCGCGCAGGGCGGTGCGGGCCGCCGGTTTCACGTCCGTACGGGCCCTGGATCCCGAGCCCGCAGGGTGGCCTGCCGAGGCGACCTTGCGGGCGGCGGCCTGGTCGACCTCGGCGACGTCGACGGCCCCGGCGGCGAGGGCGGCGGCCCGGCGCTCGCGCGGCAGCTCGGTGAAGACGATCCGGTCGAGCTTGGCACGGGCGCCCCACCACCTGGGGTTGCGGACCAGGGTGAGGCGGTCGCCGTGCGCCGCCCGCTCGGCCATCATGAACGGCCCGGCCGCGACCTTGAGCCGCTCGCGGGTGCCGTCGTTGAAGGCGTCCGCGTCGCCCATCACGCTCTGCGGGTAGAGGGGGGTGAACAGGGAGCGCCAGTCGGCATAGGGGCGGGCGAAGGTGACCTTGACCTCGCCCCGGTGCGCGCCCTGGGCGACCTTGGCGATCCGGTCGTACCCGGCATTGCGGGCGGTCCAGAAGGCGTTGTCCTTGCCGCGGAGCGCCTTCCACTGGGCGAGGAAGTCGGCGGCGCCGATCCGGCGGCCGTCGCTCCAGCGCGCCTTGGGGTTGATCTTGTAGGTGACGACCTGCTTGGGGTCGCGGGCGGTGATGTCGGCGGCGTCCAGGTAGTCGGCATTGCGCTGCGGGCGGCCGCGCTCGTCGAGGGTGAAGAGAGTGGGCAGCACCGCGCCGGTGATCCGGGTGGTGGTGGCGTCGGCGTCGGCCTGGAAGGCGTTGAAGGTGCCGGGCATGCTGTCAACGGCCCACCGGAGGGTGCCGCCGTCCTTCAGCCGTTCCCGGGCGGCCGGGGCGATGTCCTGGGAGGCGGCGGCCGCCGCGTCCGACCCGTCGTCGCCGCTGCATCCGGCCAGGACCGGCAGCGGGAGCAGGACCCCGGCCGCGATCAGTGCGGCACAGCGGCGCGTGCGGCACGCTGAGCTGACTTGGTCGGTCATGGTCGTTACCTCCGAGGCTCGCCCGCGTCGCGCCAACACGTCCGGCCGACTTTGCGGCTCATCACATCTATGGCTCCCCTACTGAAGGCGACCGGTCCCGGCGCGGCCGCAGGACACGTCGTCTGCCGTAACAACCTCACCCGTCCGGCCCCTCAAGAGGCCCGGAGGAACGGGAAACGCGACCCGAACGGCGGTGTGTCACCGGCCACTTCGGTGCCTTGCGCGCCGCCGCGTACGACCCGCCGCCGTACCGGCGTTCGAGGGGTGTCGCGGAGCAGGATTGCCGAAACGCACCGGTTCGAGTCGTAATCGCGCCTGCCCCCTTCCCAACGCCTACTGTGACGCGCGACACTCGCGGGCGCATGAGATCGCCCAGCACACCCTTCGGAGGTGAGGGCACGTATGTCCCTTCAGGACGCATTGACGGCGGTGGAACGCCATCTGACCGAGCTGATCCGGTCCGTGGCGCGGCTGGAGGAACAGGTCGGCACCGGGCTGGACATGCGACGGGTGCGCAGCGACGCCAATCATCTGCGCGAAAGCCTCGGCCTGCTCAAGGAGAGCGCGACGGGCGCGAAGCCGGCCCGGCCCGGAACCGGGGACGAGATGGTGCCGATCCCGGATGCGCCGTACGACGCCAAGCTGTGGACGGACGCCGAGGACGAGGGGCTCGGCGCCAAGGACCGGCATGCGCCTTAGGGGCCGGGCACCGCTCGCCTTGCACCGCCCACCCACCGGAAGTACCCACCGGAAGTACCCACCACGGAGACCGACGTTGGCCACTGGTACCGAACCCTCATCGCAAGCGGGCGCGAGCGGCGTGCATGCCGCCTCGCGGGCCGCGATTCCCGCCCGTCATCTGCGGACCGACAGATGGTGGCTGGCCCCGGCCTGCACCGCCGCCGGGCTGCTCGCGTTCGTCGTCTACTCGACCTGGCGGGCCTTCGCGAACGCGGACTACTACCACGCGCCCTATGTGTCGCCGTTCTACTCGCCGTGCCTGGCCCAGAACTGCCAGACCATGCACGGCGGCCCCAACTGGGAGATCTTCGGGCCCTGGTGGGGCCTGTCCCCCGCCCTGCTGATCCTGATCTTCCCGCTGGGCTTCCGGCTGACCTGCTACTACTACCGCAAGGCCTACTACCGCGGCTTCTGGGCCTCGCCGCCGGCCTGCGCGGTCGCCGAACCGCACAAGAAGTACACCGGCGAGACCCGCTTCCCGCTGATCCTCCAGAACATCCACCGCTACTTCTTCTACTTCGCGGTGCTGGTGGCCTGTGTCCTGACGTTCGACACCGTGCTGGCCTTCCGCGACGAGCACCACCGCTGGGGCCATATGGGCCTGGGCACCCTGGTCTTCCTGGCGAACATCGTGCTGATCTGGGCGTACACCCTCTCCTGCCACTCCTGCCGGCACATCGTCGGCGGCCGGCTGCGGCACTTCTCCAAGCACCCCGTCCGCTACCGGCTGTGGGGCTGGGTCGGCAAGCTCAACGAGCGGCACATGCTGCTGGCCTGGTGCTCGCTGTTCAGCGTCGGATTCGCCGATCTGTACGTGTATCTGCTGGCCACCGGGGCCTTCGCCGACCCGCGGTTCTTCTGAGCCGCGGCCGCATCGCGGCGGCCCCCCATTCAAATCCGTAACGAAAGGTGTGGCGTCTGATGGCGCACGTGGACCGGCAGGCATGGGACGTGGTCGTGGTGGGCGCCGGCGGGGCCGGACTGCGCGCCGCGATCGAGGCCCGCGAGGCGGGTATGCGCACGGCCGTGATCTGCAAGTCCCTGTTCGGCAAGGCCCATACGGTGATGGCCGAGGGCGGTATCGCGGCCAGCATGGGCAATGTCAACGAGGGCGACAACTGGCAGGTGCACTTCCGCGACACCATGCGCGGCGGCAAGTTCCTCAACCACTGGCGGATGGCCGAACTCCACGCCCGGGAGGCCCCCGACCGGGTCTGGGAGCTGGAGACCTGGGGCGCGCTCTTCGACCGTACGCCCGACGGCCGGATCTCCCAGCGCAACTTCGGCGGCCATGAATACCCGCGGCTGGCGCACGTCGGCGACCGTACGGGGCTGGAGCTGATCCGTACCCTCCAGCAGAAGATCGTCTCGTTGCAGCAGGCCGACGAGCAGGAATTCGGCGCGTACGACGCCCGGTTGAAGGTTTTCCAGGAGTGCACGGTCACCCGCGTCCTGAAAGCGTCGACGAGCGGCTCCGCCGCGGGGTCCGGCAAGGTCGCGGGCGCCTTCTGCTACGAGCGCGAGTCCGGCCGCTTCTTCGTCCTGGAGGCGCCGGCCGTGGTGCTGGCCACCGGCGGGATCGGCAAGTCCTTCAAGGTGACGTCGAATTCGTGGGAGTACACGGGCGACGGGCACGCCCTGGCGCTGCTGGCCGGGGCCTCGCTGATCAACATGGAGTTCGTGCAGTTCCATCCGACGGGGATGGTCTGGCCGCCGTCGGTCAAGGGGATCCTCGTCACCGAGTCCGTCCGGGGTGACGGCGGGGTGCTGCGCAACAGCGAGGGCCGGCGCTTCATGTTCGACTACATCCCGGACGTCTTCAAGGAGAAGTACGCGCAGACGGAGGCCGAGGGCGACCGCTGGTACGACGACCCCGACAACAACCGCCGGCCGCCCGAGCTGCTCCCCCGCGACGAGGTCGCCCGCGCCATCAACGCCGAGGTCAAGGCGGGCCGCGGCTCCCCGCACGGCGGGGTCTTCCTGGACGTCTCGACGCGGATGCCGGCCGAGGTGATCAAACGGCGGCTGCCGTCGATGCACCATCAGTTCAAGGAACTGGCGGACGTGGACATCACCGCCGAGCCGATGGAGGTCGGGCCGACCTGCCATTACGTGATGGGCGGGGTGGAGGTCGACCCGGACACCGCGGCGGCCAACGGCGTGCCCGGACTGTTCGCGGCCGGTGAGGTGGCCGGCGGGATGCACGGCTCCAACCGGCTGGGCGGCAACTCCCTGTCCGACCTGCTGGTCTTCGGGCGGCGGGCGGGGCTGTACGCCGCCGAGTACGCCGCGGCGACGGCCGCGCGGCCGGTGCCCGACGAGCGGGAGGTGGACGCGGCCGAGGCGGAGGCGCTGCGGCCCTTCAGCGCCGAGGACGAGCAGCCGGGCGCCGTCCACGACGGGGGCCCGGCGGAGAATCCGTACACCCTCCACCAGGAACTCCAGCAGGCGATGAACGACCTGGTGGGGATCATCCGCCGGGAGGGCGAGATGGCCGAGGCGCTCAAGCGGCTGGCCGGGCTGCGGGTACGGGCCCGGCGGGCGGGCGTCGAGGGGCACCGGCAGTACAACCCCGGCTGGCACCTGGCGATCGATCTGCGCAACATGCTGCTGGTCAGCGAGTGTGTGGCGCGGGCCGCGCTGGAGCGCGAGGAGAGCCGCGGCGGGCACACCCGCGACGACCACCCGACGATGGACCGGCGCTGGCGCAACATCAACCTGGTCTGCGAGCTGGCCGACGGCCGGACGGAGGCGGACCCGGCGCTGGGCCAGATCCGGCTGAGCCGCCGGGAGACCCCGCCGATCCGCCCCGATCTCCTCGGACTCTTCGAGAAGGAGGAGCTGGTGAAGTATCTGACGGACGAGGAGCTGAGCCGGTGAGCGTGCAGAACGTGGGCGGCCGGGAGACGGACGGGACGGACGGAACGGGCGGGCACGGCGTGGCCGGGCAGCGCGGGGAGGCGCGGCCGGCGAACGGGCCGGGGCAGGCGCAGGGCGGGCAGTCCGGCGCGTATCTGGCGCATTTCCGGGTGTGGCGCGGCGATGCGGACGGCGGCGGGCTGGAGGACTTCCGGGTCGAGGTGCACGAGGGCGAGGTGGTGCTGGACATCATCCACCGGCTCCAGGCGACGCAGGCGTCCGATCTGGCGGTCCGCTGGAACTGCAAGGCGGGCAAATGCGGTTCGTGCAGCGCGGAGATCAACGGCCGGCCGCGGCTGATGTGCATGACACGGATGTCGGTGTTCGACCGTACGGAGACGGTGACGGTCACCCCGATGCGGGCCTTTCCGGTCGTGCGGGACCTGGTCACCGATGTGTCGTTCAACTACGCCAAGGCCCGCGAGGTACCCGCGTTCGTGCCGCCGGCGGAGCTGGGGCCCGGCGAGTACCGCATGCAGCAGGAGGATGTGAACCGCTCGCAGGAGTTCCGTAAGTGCATCGAGTGCTTCCTGTGCCAGAACACCTGCCATGTGGTGCGCGACCACGAGGAGAACAAGGCCGCGTTCGCCGGGCCGCGCTTCCTGATGCGGATCGCCGAGCTGGACATGCATCCCCTGGACGCGGCCCCGGAGGCCGGTCTGGACCGTAAGGGCACCGCGCAGGACGAGCACGGCCTGGGCTACTGCAACATCACCAAATGCTGTACCGAGGTCTGCCCGGAGAACATCAAGATCACCGACAATGCGCTGATCCCGCTGAAGGAGCGGGTCGCGGACCGCAAGTACGACCCGCTGGTGTGGCTGGGCAACAAGATCCGGCGCCGCGGCCAGTGACCGGTTTACGTACCGGACCGCAAAACGGCACGGACGCCGCGCAGCTGAGCCGGCGCGGGCTGCTGGCGGGTCTCGGCGGCGTCCCGCTGGCGGCGGCCGCCGGGACGCCCGACGGCGGCCGCCAGGAGCGCCCGAGGGCCCCGGGAGGGCCGCCGCGGCTGCGGGGCGAGAGGCGCACCACCGTGCTGCGCGGCGCGGAGCTGGTGCTGACCATGGACCCCGGGATCGGCAGCGGCGAGCTGGGCGAGCTCGACGGCGGCACCGACGTCCTGCTGCACGACGGCCGGATCGCCGCCCTGGGCAGGGGCCTTCCCGTACCGCGCGGTGCGCGGGTGGTGGACGCCGCCGGGCAGCTGGTGCTGCCCGGCGGCGTCGACCTCCACAACCATCTGTGGCAGTCCAGCATCCGCGGCGGCTGCGCCACCCAGGACCTCTACGGCTGGATGGCCGGCTGCGAGCGCATCACCCTGCCCCGGATCGGCCCCCGGGACATGTACCGCTTCGTCCATCTGGCGGCCCTCGACGCCCTGGCGACGGGCGTGACCACCGTCGTCGACTGGGTGCACCCGATCCCGTACGACACCAGCGAGCGCTATGTGCGCGCGCTGGACGACGCCGGGCTGCGGTTCGTCTACGCCGCGGCGCAGGGCCCGGACGCCATCGCCCTCGTGCCGAAGGTCAAGAAGGACCTTCTCGACCCGCTGCCGCTGGCGTCGGCGCAGGTGGCGGTGCGTGCGGGGATGCCGGCGCTGACGGAGCTGCGGCAGTTCCGCGAGGTCGCCCGGGACCTCGGTGTGATGGTCAACGCGCATGTCCTCGAAAACCGCAGGGACCGCAAGGACGAGCCGATCCGCTCGCTGCGCGAGAGCGGCGTCTTCGGGCCGGACCTGCTGATGAACCATGCGGTCCACCTCACCGACGAGGAGATCGCGCTGAGCGGCGAGCACGAGGTGCGGGTCGCGCACTGTCCGCTGAGCAATATGCGCCTGGCGTCCGGCATCATGCCGCTGCCCGCGCTGCACCGGTGCGGTGTACGCGCCGGGCTCGGGCACGACGGCGGCACCAATGACACCTCCGACATGTTCGGTGTGATGAAGGCGGCGGTCGGGCTCCAGCGGGCGCGGCACGAGGACGCCGGGATCCATCCGACGATCCCGGCCGTGCTGCGGATGGCGACGCTGGGCGGCGCGGAGTGTCTGGGCATGGCCGACCGGATCGGCTCGCTGACGCCCGGCAAACGCGCCGATGTGCTGGTCCTGGACCCCGCCACCCTGAACTTCGCCCCGCGTTTCGACTGGACCAGCCAGATCGTGCTCAACGGCCAGCCGCCGAACGTCAGTTACGTCTTCGTCGACGGGCATCTGCGCAAGGCGGCGGGCGAGCTGGTGGACGTGGACACCGCGCGGGTGGTCCGGGAGGCGGAACGGGCGGCGGCCCACGTCCGGGAGGCGTGAGCCGGGCTCGGGGAGGCGTGAGCCGGCCTCCGGGAGGCGTGAGCCGGGCTCGGGGAGGCGTGAGCCGGGCTCGGGGAGGCGTGAGCCGGGCTCGGGGAGGCGTGAGCCGGGCTCGGGGAGGCGTGAGCCGGGCTCGGGGAGGCGTGAGCCGGGCTCGGGGAGGCGTGAGCCGGGCTCGGGGAGGCGTGAGCCGGGCTCGGGGAGGCGTGAGCCGGGCTCGGGGAGGCGTGAGCCGGGCTCGGGGAGGCGTGAGCCGGGCTCGGGGAGGCGTGAGCCGGGCTCGGGGAGGCGTGAGCCGGGCTCGGGGAGGCGTGAGCCGGGCTCGGGGAGGCGTGAGCCGGGCTCGGGGAGGCGTGAGCCGGGCTCGGGGAGGCGTGAGCCGGGCTCGGGGAGGCGTGAGCCGGGCTCGGGGAGGCGTGAGCCGGGCTCGGGGAGGCGTGAGCCGGGCTCGGGGAGGCGTGAGCCGGGCTCGGGGAGGCGTGAGCCGGGCTCGGGGAGGCGTGAGCCGGGCTCGGGGAGGCGTGAGCCGGGCTCGGGGAGGCGTGAGCCGGGCTCGGGGAGGCGTGAGCCGGGCTCGGGGAGGCGTGAGCCGGGCTCGGGGAGGCGTGAGCCGGGCTCGGGGAGGCGTGGGCCGGGCTCCGGGAGGCGTGGGCCGGCCCGCCGCCTCAGAACAGGCTCAGCAGCGCCTCCGTCGGGTCCGCCGGGGCCGAGTCGCCGTCGGGGAGGGGCAGTTCGAACCAGACGGTTTTGCCGCGGGGGGTGCGGCGGCTGCCCCAGCCGGTGCTCAGGAGGCCGACCAGCTGGAGGCCGCGGCCGCCCTCGTCGGTGTCGCGGGCGCGGCGGCGGCGCGGCTGGGCGAGGTCGGCGTCCCAGACCTCGCAGACCAGGGTGCGGTCCAGCAGCAGCCGCACCCGGATCTCGCCGTGGCCGTGCCGTAGCGCATTGGTCACCAGCTCGCTGACCAGCAGCTCGGTGGTGTCGACCAGGTCTTGCAGGCCCCAGTCGGTGAGCTGGTCGCGGGCCAGTTCGCGGGCGCGGGCCACCGAGCGGGCCTCCGGTGCCAGGCTCCAGTCGCCCACCGCGTCCTTGGGCAGCCCGTGCACCCGGGCCATCAGCAGGGCGATGTCGTCCTCGCCGTGCGAGGTGTCCAGGGCGCTCAGGACGTGGTCGCAGACGTCCTCCAGCGGGCGGCCGGCGTCCGACAGGGCCCGGCGGAATGCCTGGAGCCCCTCGTCCAGCGGGTGGTGGCGGGATTCGACCAGGCCGTCGGTGTAGAGCGCGAGCAGCGCGCCGTCCGGCAGCTCGACCTCGATCTCCTCGAACGGTTCGCCGCCGACGCCCAGCGGCATGCCCGGCGGTACGTCGAGCAGCAGGGCGTCCTCGCCGTCCTCGACGAGGACCGGCGGCAGATGGCCGGCGTTGGCGAAGGTGCAGCGCCGGGTGATCGGGTCGTAGACGGCGTAGACGCAGGTGGCGAGGTAGACCTCGGACAGGTCGGCGGCGGGGGTCAGGGCGCCGTGCTCGGGCATTCCGGCGGCCGCTCCGGAGCGGCTGCGCGGCGCTCTGGCGCTGGTGCGGCCGTCGCCGGTGCCGCCGAGCCCGCGGGCGATCTCGTCGAGGGCGGAGAGAACCTCGGCCGGTTCGAGGTCGAGGAGCGCCAGCGTCCTTACGGCGGTGCGCAGTTCGCCCATGGCGACCGCGGCGCGCAGGCCGCGGCCCATGACGTCGCCGACGACCAGGGCGGTGCGGTGGCCGGGGAGTTCGATGACGTCGAACCAGTCGCCGCCGACCTCGGTGGCGGTGGTGCCGGGCAGATAGCGGCAGGCGATGTCCAGGCCGGCGGCCTCCGGGTCGCCCGGGGGCAGCAGGCTGCGCTGGAGGATCAGGGCGCGCTCGTGTTCGCGGCGGTAGAGGCGGGCGTTGTCGATGCAGACCGCGGCGCGTGCGGCCAGTTCGACGGCCAGGGCGGTGTCGCGTTCGCCGAAGGGTTCGCTGCCCTTCGTACGGGAGAACTGCACCAGTCCGACGACGGTGTCGCGGGCGACCATCGGGACGGCGAGGGTGGAGTGGACCACCGCGCCCAGTTCGGGGCCGTCGTCGCTCTCGCGGCCGGGGACGATCTGCGCCTGGCCGGTGCGCAGGGCGGCCGCGCAGGGGGAGTTGAAGGGGTAACGGTGGACGGCGCCGACGGCGACCGGGCCGTCGGGGGAGCCGTCCTCGGGGGTGCGGCGGCCGGCGGTGGCCAGCGGGGCGTCGGAGACCGCGCTGGAGAAGGCGACGCGGCGCAGTTCGGCGCTGCCGTCGCTCATGCCGGGCGGGGTCTCGTCGCCCGCGAGCAGGCCCTGGTAGAGGTCGACGGAGGCCAGATCGCAGAACTGCGGGACGGCGACGTCCAGGAGGGTGCGTGCGGTGGTCTCCAGGTCGAGCGAATTGCCTATCCGGGACCCGGCTTCGTTGAGCAGGGCGAGGTTGCGGCGGGCGTTGGCGGCCTCGCGTTCGGCGCGGCGGCGGCCGGTGACGTCGGCGGCGAGGGCGGCGACGCCGATGGGGCGGCCGCTGGCGCCGTGCAGACGGTAGAGGGAGACCGACCAGCGGCGGCGTTCCTCCTCGCCGGGCACCGCGCCGACGAACTGCATTTCGGCGACCGGTTCGCCGGTCTCCAGGACGCGGCGCAGGGCGGCGGTCATCCGCTCGGCCTCGGGGCGGGGCAGGAAGTCGTGCGGGGTCAGGCCGCGGTACTTTCCGGCCGGTCCGCCGAAGACGGTGGCGAAGCGTTCGTTGACGCGCAGCAGCTTCAGGTCCGTACTGAACAGGGTGAAGCCCATGGGAGATTGACCGAAAACGGCCTGCGAGGCGGCGAGGTCGGTCTCGATGCCGCGCATCGCCCGGACGTCGACGACCAGGCAGACCGCGGCGCGCTCGCCGGCCGCGTTCCGTGACGGCATCAGATAGATCTCGGCGAGTCCGTCGGCGTCGCCGCCCTGACTGCGGCGGTAAGGCACCAGGCCGGTCCATTCGCGGCCGTCGAGGATCTCGGACACCTTGCGGCGGCCGCCCTCGTGCAGCTCCGGGGGGACGAACGCCTCGATGGGGTCCTGGCCCACGGCGTGGCGGGCGGGGATGCCGAGCATGTCGGCGGCGCGTTCGCTCCACTGCTCGATGCGGCCGTCGGGCCCCAGGGAGAAGGAGGCGACGCGGATGTAGTCGTAGAGGGATCCGGGCCGGCTGCTCTGCCAGACCGGCAGGCGTTGCGCGCCGTGCGCAGGCAGGTGTCCGCCTGGATCGCCCGGACCGTCCACCTCGCCCCGGCTCTCGGTCTGCGCGGCCTTCGCCCCACCACGTGACATCTCGCTCACGAGCCCCGTCCCCTCCAGCTCATCGTGCCCGGACCGGACCAGGCCGAGTATCCAGCACCTCGGCTATCCGGAACACGGTCTTCACGATCACAGCACAGTCTCGATCGCAGGCCATCCACAGAATGTCGATGAAATGGCAACGATCAGGACTCCACATGTCTCCTAACCAGCCACCGACAGCTCGAACCACACTGTCTTGCCAGTCTTTCCCCGCCGGGTGCCCCAGCGCTTGGAACTGCACGCGACCAGCTGCAGTCCGCGGCCGCCTTCGTCGTCGGGGGTGGCGGTGCGTTCCCGTGGGGGGTCGGGCAGCGGGTCGGAGACCTCGACGAGGAGCGCGCCGGAGCTGAGCAGCACCATGCGGACGCCGATGGGGCCGGTGGCATGGCGCAGGGAGTTGGTGACCAGTTCGCTGACGAGGAGGACGGCCACGTCCACGGCGCCGTTCAGGCCCCAGTCGTCGAGGGTTTCGCGGACCTTGGTGCGGGCGGTGCGTACCGCTCCCGGGTCGGCGGGGAAGCTCCATTCGGCGATCGGTGAACCGGAGGCCATGGTGCGCCGGCGGGCGTGCGGGGAGGACGGCTCGGGGGCCCCTGCCGCTGCGCTGTCGCTCACGCCGATCACTTCCCACGCCGATGGGCCCCCGTCGACGGGCCGGCTCGGTACGGCTGCTGAGTGCGCGCCTGGCACATTCGCCTGCTCTGCCGGGGTTAATCAGGACATACCCGGTATCGGGACCTAAGTATCGCCTTCAACCGTGCACTGTGGCACAAATGGCGCATCTTCGCGCGGCGAGCGGACCGGCGGGTTCCGGTGGGTATCGTCGCGCGCTCCACCCCCCGCCGGTACGCTGCCGCGGCCGCACGCCGGGTTTGCGGTCGCGCACGCCGAGCGGGGCGGCGCGTGCAGCAGAACGGCGCGTCCAGCGGCAGGGCGGCACGCCGCGCCACGGGACGCCGCGGGCGGCCAGGGGCACGGCCGCGGCCCCGGCGCCGTTACGACAGCGCGCCGCGCTGCTGTACGGGCACCGCGGACAGCCGGCGCATCGCCTCGGCGACGGCCGGGCGGTCCTGGTCGAGCCAGTCGACCTGCTGCTCCTCGCCGGGCAGCAGCCAGCGCAGCTCGTCATGATCCTGGAGCGGGCGCGGTCGGCCGGAGAGCAGCCGGGCCGTCCACACCCGGAGCACGAAGCCGGGCCGCAGCACCCACTCGCCGGGGATCCGGTCCTGCGCCACCGCCTCGACACCCAGCTCCTCGCGCAGCTCACGCACCAGCGCCTGCTCGGGCGTCTCGCCGTCCTCCACCTTGCCGCCGGGCAGCTCCCAGCGGCCCGCCAGGGCGGGCGGTGCGCTGCGCCGCGCGGCCAGCAGCCGCCCGCGGTCGCACACCGCTGCACCCACCACTACGCGCACGGTCGTCATGCGCCGCAGCCTACGTCCCCCGTCGCCGTCCCGCCCCTGCTCCCGTCCCCTCAGGTGGTCGCCCGGCCCACCCGCTCGACCACGTAGAGCTGGCGGCGCCCCCTGGTGTCCAGCCGGTCGGCGACCCGCTCGGCCTCCGCCCGGGTGGCATAACGGCCGACGCGATAGCGGTTGCCGCCTTCGTCCTGGCGGATGACGAGCCAGGGCAGCACGGCCCCAGTGTCGTTCATTGCGCCCCTCCGTCCGCCGCACGCTGCGCCGTCATGCGCCCCTCCTGTGCTGATGCCGAAATCGCAATCCGCATATGCCCGAGCGTACGCCCGACCTTTACGCACCGCATTCGAATTGGCACAAAGAGATACCGAACCGGCCACCCGCGGGCCCCCGGGGACCGGGAGCGGCCCGCAAGTGGCCGGTGAGAGACGGGAGCCGTACGCGACGTACGGGGACGGAATCAGGCGCCCACGGGGGCCTTGTCCTTGTCGCCCTCCGCCGCGGCCTCGGCGGCCTCGGCGGCGAGCTCCGCCTCGGTCGCGACCAGCGTCGGGTTGCGCCAGGCGCTGCGCACACCCCAGTAGTAGAAGGCCAGGCCCAGCGCCGCGACCAGGGCGAGGTCCACACCCTCGGGGATGTAGCCCTTGCCGCCGAACTCCTTGCCGCCGAAGAACGACACGGTGGCCATGACCAGCAGATACGCCACCATCCAGGCGCCGGCCTTCAGGTGCGGGGCCAGCTCGGCCCACGGCTTGCGGCCCTGGGTGAGCGGCTTGCCGATCTCGTACCAGGCCCACACCGGCAGACCCACGGCCATGATCAGGATGACCTTGCCGGTCAGCGGCCAACGGCCCCAGTAGAGCACCAGCGAGCCGAAGATCATCGCGATCGGCGCGATGACCGGCATCGCCCGCAGCTTGACCGGGCGCACCAGATCCGGCGAGATCCGGCGCAGCGCCATCACGGCCACGGGGCCGGTGATGTACGAGATGACCGTGGCGATGGAGACGATCTCGGCCAGCGAGCCCCAGCCGCGGAAGACCGCGAGGAAGAGGAAGGCGATCACGAGGTTGAGCAGCAGCGCCGGGCGCGGCACACCGGTCTTCTTGTCCACCTTGCCGAAGACGCCGGGCAGATGGCCGTTCTCCTGCACGCCCTGGATCATGCGCGAGGTGGTGGCGGCGTAGATCATGCCCGTACCGGACGGCGAGATGAAGGCGTCCGCGTACAGCAGCAGCGCCAGCCAGTTCAGGCCCCAGGTGACGGCGAGGTCGGCCAGCGGGGAGTTGTAGTTGAGGGCGGACCAGCCGTCGGCGCCGAGCTTGTCGCCGGGCACCGCCATCAGGAACGCCACCTGGAGGGCGACGTAGATCACCAGCGCGATGATGATCGAGGAGATGACGGCCTTGGGCAGCGACTTGCCCGGGTTGCGGGCCTCACCGGCGAGGTTCAGCGGGGACTGGAAGCCGTTGTAGGCCCAGACGATGCCGGAGACGGCGACGGCGGTGAAGACCGAGCTCCAGCCGTTGGGGGTGAAGCCGCCCTGCCGCGCCATGTTGTGCGTGTCGAAGTGCGCGTACATCAGGGCGCTGGCGGTCAGCACCGGCACGACGACCTTGAAGACCGTGATCGCGGTGTTCGTCTTCGCGAACAGCGAGATCGCGAACCAGTTCATGAAGAAGTAGAAGATCAGCAGGACGCTGGCGAGCCCGACGCCGGTGCCGGTCAGCTCCTTGCCGTCGTAGAGCGCGTGCGCCCAGTCGTACTTCCACGAGCTCATGTACTGGACGGAGGCGGTCGCCTCGCCCGGAATGACCGAGACGATGGCGATCCAGTTGGCCCAGGCCGCCAGATAGCCGGCGAGCGAACCGTGCGAGTACTGGCCGTAGCGGACCATGCCGCCCGCCTTCGGGAACATCGCGCCGAGCTCGGAGTAGGTGAGCGCGATCGTGAGCGCCACGAGCGCTCCGATGACCCAGGCCAGGATCGCGGCCGGTCCGGCGATGGCGGCGGCCCGCTGGGCTCCGAAGAGCCAGCCCGAACCGATGATGGACCCGAGACCAGTGGCGGTCAGGGCAATGGTCCCGAGGGACCGACGGTAGTTCGAGCGCGAGCCCTGCTCCGCGCTCGGTGTCTTCGTCGTGGTCACGTGCTGGTCTCCTGGTCTTCCCCCGTGCCGTGCACAAACTTCGCCATCGTAAGAGCGAATTCGAAGATCGGGTTCCCGAAGGCAGTAAAAAGACGCGCTGAGTTGAGGCGGTGTGAGGTTTCCAACACCGATATACGGACCCCAGGTGCGGAGAAATCCGGGCATACCGGATGACCGGTTGAGGTATTGCGGACCGCGGGGCGGCGTTCGGGATTCGTTGTCCGGGCGTACGGGAGGCGCCAGGGAGGCCCGGGAAAGCGTCAGGGAGGCGCCAGGAAGGCCCGCTAGCGCACCGGCAGGTGATAGGTGACCCGGTGGCGGTCCGCGAGGGTGACCACATCGGCCGTTTCGACCGGGCGGCCGCCGGCGAAGTACGTACGGGAGATGACCAGAACGGCATGCCCGGGCACCCCGCCCAGCGCCATGGCCTCCTCCGCCAGCCCCGGCCGCGCCCCGACCTCCTCGATGACGTTGTCCACCACGACGTCGATGGCCGCCATCCGCTCGACCACCCCGCGCCCGGCCAGCGGCCCCTCCTCCGGCAGCATCACGGGGGTGCGCCCGGTCACTTCCAGCGGCTCCCAGGAGGTGGAGAGCATCGACGGCTCCCCCTCGGCCCGGAAGAGATAGCGGGTCCGCATCACCCTGCCGCCCGCCGGGATCCGCAGCCGCGCCGCGACCGCCGTACCGGCGCCCTCCTGGCGACTGCTGGACTCCCAGGTCCCCTTCACCCGTTCATCGGTCTGCTCCTGACGGAAGGGCGAGGTGCACGAGCCCGTCTGAAAACCTGCGCGGGCGATACGGCGCGGCACGGGCTGCTCGCGTACGTATGTGCCCGATCCCGAGCGGCCCTCGACCAGCCCCTCGGCCATCAGGACCTTGCGCGCCTCCAGGGCGACGGTGTCCGAGACGCCGTACTCCTCGCGGATACGGGCCTGGGAGGGGAGGCGGGTGTGCGGCGGCAGCAACCCGTTGACGATCTTCTGGCGCAGGTCGCCTGCGACGCGGAGGTACGCGGGCTGCTCACCGAAAGGCACGTGCCCCTCCCAACAGCTTGACAGTCAGCAACAGCGTGGCAACCGCGTGTTCATCATCGCAACCCAGGGCCAAAGCATGGCGTAAAGCGATGCATTGCAGCTCAACCGGCTTGCGATGCGCCCCGCCATCGGCCCATCGTGCAGCACACGCCCCTCCCATCCCGTGAACCACGCGCATCCCCGGCACCGCACTCCCCAAATGCACGCCCACGCGCCCCCGGACATGACACGATCACCTCACGGCCCGGCCGCCTCACAGGTTGATCGCACGCTTTGATCGCACGCTTTTGACCGCACGCTCCGAAGAAATCCGAGGAAAGGGATCCGCGATGCCCATCGAGCCCGGATCGCCACCCGTCCCGCTCCGTACGGGCGAGGAACTCCGGCTCTCCCCCATGCCCGACAACTGGCAGCGCGCCCTGGCCGTCGTCGCCCACCCCGACGACCTCGAATACGGCGCCGCGGCCGCCATCGCCGAATGGACCGCGGCCGGACGGGAGATCACCTATCTGCTGGCCACCCGGGGCGAGGCCGGGATCGACGGGATCGCGCCGGAGAAATGCGCCGCGCTCCGCGAGGCCGAACAGCGCGCCGGCGCCGCGCTCGTGGGGGTGGACACCGTCGAGTTCCTCGACCACCCCGACGGCGTCATAGAGGGCGGCACGGCACTGCGCCGCGATCTGGCCGCGGCCATCCGCCGCCACCGCCCGGAGCTGCTGATCACCCTCAACCACCACGACACCTGGGGCGGTGTCCAGTGGAACACCCCCGACCACCGGGTGGTGGGCCGCGCCGTCCTGGACGCGGCGGGCGATGCGGGCAACCGCTGGATCTTCCCCGAGCTCAAGGACGAACAGGGCCTCGCCCCGTGGACGGGCGTGCGCTGGGTGGCCGTGGCGGGCTCCCCGTACCCCACCCATGCCGCGGAGGTCGGCCCCGGCATCGAGCGCGCGGTCGCCTCGCTCGCCGCCCACGAGGCGTACATCAAGGGCCTCGTCGGCACCGAGCAGGACCCCGCGGCCTACGCCCGCACCTTCATCGAGCAGATGCTCCGCATGGGCGGTGAACGCTATCGGGGACGCCCGGCGACGCTGTTTCAGGTGTTTCCGCGGTAGGGCGCTGTTGCCGGGGTAGGCGGGGATGTGGTTGGCCGGAATCCGGTTGGCCGGGATGTGGTTGGCCGGGATGCGGTTGGCCGGAATCCCTCGCCTGTTACGTCGCCGCCGGGGCGCACGGCGGGTGCCGAACACCCCCGGCGTGCCGCCGTGCGCCCCGGCGGCGATGGACGAGGCGATGCGCAGAGGGGTACCTCACCAGGATTGCCGGGCTCCGCCGGCGCTCAAGGAGGGGTGCACTCATGAAGGTCAGAGCCGTCAGGCACGGTGACACATGGGGGAAGGCCGTCGTCATCGGCGGAGGCTACTCAGGTCTCGTGACGGCCCGCGTACTGGCCGACCATTTCGCCGAAGTGGTCATCCTCGAACAGGACCCGCTCGACGAACACACCGGCACCCACCCGCATGTGCCGCAGGGCTACCACGCCCACGCCCTGCTGGCCAAGGGCGCAGAGGTCCTGGAGACGTTGTTCCCGGGGCTCCGCGCGGAACTCAAGGACATCGGAGCCCCGGTGTTCGACTACGGCGAACACATCAGTTTCCTCCTGCCCGCCGGGTTCGCCCCGCGCCGGCGCACGGGCGTGAAGGTCCAGACGTTCACCCGGGACGAACTGGAGCGGCGCCTGCGCAGCAAGGTGCTCGCGCTGCCCCAGGTGACGCTGCTTCCGGCCACCCGGTGCCACGGTCTGAAAATGAGCGGCCCCGGGACGGTGGACCGGGTGCTCTACCGTACCGACGGCGACGAGAAACCCACGGAGCTCGCGGCGGACCTGGTGGTCAACACCTCCGGACGGGCAGGCGCTTTGGACGACTGGCTCGCGGAGATGGGCCTGCCCGCGCCCGAGAAACGCGTCGTCAAGGCGAAGATCACCTACACCTCGACACAGTTCGAACGGCCGGAGAAGAACCGGCCGGACTTCAACATCGCCTACCAGATGACGTTCGCCCCCCACACCCCTCGGGGCGGTGTCCTCCTGGCAGTGGAGCGCAACCGCTGGATGTGCTCGTTGTTCGGATTCGAGGACCAGCTGCCGCCCACCGAGAACGCCGCCTATCTGGATTTCGCGAAGAGCCTGAAGAACCCCCTGCTGGCCGAGCAGATCGAAGGCCGCACCACCGAGGAGCCGACCTATCGCTACACCAATGTCAACAATCAGTGGCGGCTCTACCACAAGCTCAAGGACTGGCCGGACCGCCTCATCGCCCTGGGCGACGCGGTCTGCGTGTTCAACCCCGTCTACGGGCAGGGCCTGACCGTCGCCGCGATGGAAGCCGAGCTCCTTCATCGCATGCTGACCGACCGCAAGAAGCTCAGGTCCGGTGGCCTGGACGGTCTGAGCAGGGGCTACCAGCGCGCGGTGGCACGCATCGTGCTGACGCCGTGGACCCTGTCGAGCAGCTCGGACCTGATGTGGAGCCCGCACGGCCAGCCCCTCACGGCGAGGATCGCCCACTGGTACAACAAGCACCTCTTCGAGGTGTCGGTCCGCGACGCACGGGTGTGGTCCCGCTTCGCGCGGGTGGCCAACATGGTGGCCCCGCCCACCGCGTTGTTCCATCCCACGGTCGTGGCCAAAGTCATCGGCCAGGCCCTGTCCGGCCGCCGCACCCGTCAGGCCCATTAGGCAGATGGAGCGGGGGCGGGGATCTGGCGGGGGCCCAGCGGGGAGGCGGCGGGGCGTATCGGGCGGGGGTGTGCCGTGGCGTCCCGCCTCGCCCGCGCCTCGCCCCGTCACCCCCGTCACCCCTCCGCCTCCGCCTCCGTCCCTCCGTCAGGCGCTCGCCGCCACGAAGCGCGTCACCAACGCGGCGATCTCGGCGGGCCGTTCGAGCAGCATCGCGTGGGTGGCGTCGACCCCCGCCACCGTCACTCGCTCCTGCGTCCGTGCCAGCTCGTCCAGATCGCGTCGCAGGCCCTCCGTGTAGGCCGCCATCAGCGCGTCGAACCACGGCGGTACGCCCGGCACCGGTGGGTTCGGCCGCAGGGCGCGGGCGATGAGCAGCGGCCGGGTGATTCGCCGGTAGAGCGCGAACAGATCGAGCCCCGCCATCGCCTCCTGTGCCTCCCGCGCCCGTTCACGCCCCGGCCGCAGGAACAACTGCCCGTCCGGCGTCTCCCCCAGCGACCGCCGCACCCCCGCCTCCAGCAACGCGTACGCGATCCCCAACTGACCTGCCATAGAGGCCTGATAGCCGAGCACCCCGGCCAACGCCTCGGCCGGGAAGGGCCGCCCGCCCGCCTCGTCGGCGAACTTCCGTGCCTCGGCGAGCCGTTGCGTCACGTACCCGGCATCCAGCCCCACGTACTGCTCGGGCCGCCCCATCCCGTGACCGTCCAGATTCACCGCCGCCCGAGCGCCCCGTTCCAGACACAGCGCGGCCACCATCCCGCCCATCGAATGCCCGACGACCACGGCGTCCGCCATCGCCGTCCCGTAGGAGTCCAGCACCGCCGCCGCATCCCCGGTCGCCGTCTCGAACGTCCAAGGACGCGTGCCGTCCCCCGACCGCCCATGGGCCCGCAGATCCATCGCCACGACCCGATGCCGTACGGCCAGCAGCGGCGCCACCGGCTCCCAGTCCGCCAGCGTCCGCCCCGCGCCGTGCAGCAGCAGGACGGTGGGCCCGTCGCCGCCGTAATCGCGTACGGCCAGCGATACGCCGTCACCCGCAACGCAGACGCCTTCCACCGCCACTTGGGTCGTTTCCCGGCGCCCTTCCCGGGGCGATTCTTCCGTCATTCCTTCAGTCATGCGTCCACGCTAGGCCCGTAAAAAGTGACCGAAATCCCCTGCGCGAACGATGACTTCACCGCCCCACCCGGGCCATAATGGACAGAGCCCAAACGCCGACGCCCGTGGCCGGGCGGCGAGGTACAACCCGGTCGCTTCCGACTGGCCTCCGGCCGGTTCGTGCGTCGGCAGATGCGGTGTCCCGACTTCCCGTACTTCTCCCCGGTCGCTCCGACCGCGGCGAGGCGGGAGCGCGGGCGCCGCGGGACCCGAATCGATCCGGCATCCGGAAATTTCCACGCGATCAGATGCATTCGTTTATGCATCCGAATTCCAATTCGGAATTGTTGATCGTCGGGCCAGCCGAAATGCCCGTAGACGAAATGCCCGTAGATAAGACGAGGGGAATCCCTGGGGAGGGAATCCCCGAAAGGGAGGGGATCGACCCCTGGTATCGGCCCCTGGTATCGACCCTTGGCATCGACCTTTGGCATCGACCCTTGGCATCGAACTTTCTCTTTCTCGTCCGAGTCGCGATGCGCCAACCGTCACCACCCCTCCCCACCCCCATCCGCACGACCGCTCCATTGTGTACACATGGCACACCCGGTACCCTTGGACTCATGACCCAGATGCCCATAGAGTCCATCCGCGACGTCCGCGCGCACCTGGCTGAGGTCGTCGAGCGGGCCGACCGTGACGATCTCCCCACCGTCATCACCCGGCGCGGCAAGGAAGTCGCGGCCGTGGTCTCGATAGAGGTCCTGCGCAAGTACCAGCAGTGGGAAGAGCGCGAGATCAACCGCATCATCGACGAGCGCATGGCCAACCGCTCGGCCGGCATCCCCATCGAGGACGTCATGAAGGAGACGCTGGCGCGCAGTGAGTGAATACCGCACCGTCTTCCGTCCCGAGGCCCAGGCCGAACTCCGCAAAATCCCACGGGACGCCGCGTTGCGCATCCTGGCGAAGCTGACGGAGCTGGAGAAGGATCCGTACGGCTTCAAAACCACCGCACTCGTCTCCCAGCCGGAGCGCCGCCGCCTGCGGGTCGGCGACTACCGCGTCATCTACACCCTCGACAACGGCGAACTGGTCGTATGGGTCGTCCACGTCGGCCACCGTTCCGCCGTCTACGAGACCTGAACGCGACGGCCCGGGCAGTACTGGGACGCGGATGGGGCCGGGCTCGCCAGAGCCCGGCCCCATCTGAACTGTTCGACCGGACGTTGCAGCGGAATGCCGGCGAAGCCTCAGTGACCTGCGGGAACGTCCCGTCGTAGCGCCCGGTCCCGCACGTATCCAGCAGCCGGCGATCGCCGCGGTCGCGCATGTCGGCGGTTGCCGCCTGGCCAGGGCCGGCTCCGGCTCGGAGACGGCGGGCTCTTGGCAGTGACCGGGGCACGGTGAGGGGGGCGTGCCCGGCCCGACGTAGACACATCCGAAGGACCCCTGGACACTTCCGGCGGTGTGGAATGCGCCCATGTGCCGTCTGCCAGAGCTGCCAGGACGCGGCGCTTGATCTCGGCGCGCAGCGGGCTGGTGGCAAGCGCTCCGGGGAGAAAGCCGTCGCGCTCTTCGTGGGCGCGTAGCTCGGCGCGGACGTAGGCGTACTCGGCCGGATGCCTTTCGATGAGGAGGTGGCCAGTCGCTGTTTCGGCTTCCGCAAGGGCGATCACACACGGGTCTTCACGGGACCGTGTGCGCAGGGTCTGGGTCAGCCGGCGAACGCATCGCTTGTACTCCAGGCGCCGTTGCAGAGGGGTGATGCCGCTGGCCGGGGCGAAGGGTTTCGGCGGCAAGTGCCCAGCTAGGGTGATCGGAAAGCACCGCGGAAACCGTGCAGCCAGCAGGAGGTGACAGGTGGGGCAATCCAATCCCCCGGTGATACGCGTGCCGGTCGGGGAGGGCGCCGATCGTTGGGTCAGCCGGGCAACGCGTCGCCGGGTCCTGCTCGTGGTGCACAACGTCACGTCCGCCGGGCGCCTGCTGGACGTACTGCCGCTCTTCCACGACGACTTCCGGCTGCAACTGCTGGTCACCTCGACGGAATCGTCCGTGTTCCAAAGCGGCCTGCGGGAACTGTTCGCGGAGTTGGACCTGCCGGTGCTGCCGTGGGAGCAGGCACTGGTGACGCCGGTGGACCTGGCTGTTTCTGCGAGTTTCGGGGGTCAACTCCACCAGCTTCAGGGCAGATTGAGCGTTCTGTCACACGGAGTTGGATATACTAAAAGGCTCGCTGAGCCGGGAGCCGGGAGCCGGGAGCCGGGAGCCGGGAGCCGGGAGCCGGGAGCCGGGAGCCGGGAGCCGGGAGCCGGGAGCCGGGAGCCGGGAGCCGACCTTCGGGCTGTCGGCGGAGTGGCTGCTGTCGGACGGGAAGCCGTTCGTGGAGGGGCTCGTACTGTCGCATCCGGAGCAGCTGGAACGGTTGCGCCGCGTATGCCCCGAAGCCGAGAAGGCAGCCGTCCTCGCCGGCGACCCCTGCTTCGACCGCATGCTGGCCGCCCGCCCGTACCGGGAGCGGTTCCGGCAAGCCCTGGGCGTGCGCCGCGGACAACGGCTCATCGTGCTGAACTCGACCTGGAACCCCGAGGGTTTCTTCGGGAACGGCGGTGACCAGGACGTCTTGCCCAGTCTGCTGCCCCGGATCGCCGCCGAACTGCCGGCCGACGACTACCGGCTGGCAGCCGTCCTGCATCCGAACGTCTGGTACGGGCACGGCCCGGGCCAGATCCGCATATGGCTCGACCGGGCCCGTCGCAGCGGGCTGGCTCTGATCGATCCGGTGCACGCCTGGCGGCAGGCCCTCCTGGCTGCGGATGTCGTGCTGGGGGACTTCGGTGCGGTCTCCTACTATGCCGCGGCGCTGGGCACCCCGGTGCTGCTGGCAGCCGCCGGGGCGGACAGGCTGGACCCGGAGGCGCCGCTCGCGGCGTTCGTCCGCGACGCCCCGCGGCTCGACCCGCAGGGCCCCTTGCGCGATCAGCTGGCGGACCTGCTGGCGCGGCACCGGCCGATCCCCGGGCCGGCGGAGTTCACCACCTCGGCTCCGGGAGCCTCGGCCGAACTGCTGCGACGGCACTTCTACATGCTGATGGACCTCCCCCAGCCGGCAACTCCCGCGCTGCTGGAGCCGCTGCCGCTGCCACCGTACGATCCCCCGCGACGTACCAACCCGCTGGATGTCCGCACGCGGGTCCGCGGTGCGGAGGTCATGATCGAGCGATCCACGGGCCATCCGTACGACGCCGCCGGCGAAACACACCGCGCCGTGCACGAGGACACCCGCGATCCCGGAGACCTGGCGACGGCCGACGTGATCTGGCGTGACGGACCGCCGGACGACCCCCGCTTGGGCGGCCCGGACGAGTGGACCGCGGAGATCCTGCACCGTCATCCGCACTGCGCGCTCGCCGCGTACGTCAGCGGGCCGGACCGCTGCACCGTGCGCACCCGGCACCTCGGTGTGTTCCGGCTGTCGGCGGGCCCGGGGGCGGACGCCGACCCGGCTGCGTATGCCTCTGCGCTGCACGCGTGGCTGGTGCACGGCGGCGAGGTGCCGCCGGGCGGGGCGACGCTCCGGGTGCATGCCGCCGGCGGCGTGCACCCGGTGGTGTGCACCCGGTGACGGCTGCTACTGCGCGGCTTCGCACCGCCGCCGAAGACCAGCGAGGTACTCCAGGTGCGGAGTCGCCCCCTCCGGCCTGAGCAGGCGTTCCGCCTCGGCGATACCGGCCAGTGCCGAGGCGTCGTCGCCGGCGTCGTGCAGCGTCTCGGCGAGGTCGGTGAGCACGCGGCCCTGGTTGTACGCCTCGCTCTGTGCCACGAAGAAGTCCCGCGCGCTCTCCAGGCGGATACGGGATTCCGCCAGCCGCCCCAAGCCGCGCAGGGCACGCCCCTGGTGGCGCTCGGCCAGGGCGAGGGCGCGTGGCAGGTCCTCCGCACCGGCCTGCCCGGAGGAGATCCGCCGGTACAGCTGCTCCGCCTCGACGAACCGCTCGTACGCCGCTCCGTACTGCCACTGGCTCAGCAACAGCAGGCCCAGCAGCTCCACGGACGATGCCTCTCCCCGCACATGGCCCGCCGCGCGCTCGCCCACGACGGCGAGCTGCGTCTCGCGGTCGGCCTCCTCCCATCGCCGCAGTTCCCCCAGACAGTGCCCGAGCTGGAAGTGGAGTGCCGCCGCCGTGGGGGAATCCGGGTCGTGCTCGTCGGCGCACCGGGCCGCGAGCTGGAGCGCAGGCAGCACCTCGTCCCAGTACCCGGCCTTCAGCTGAAGCGGCCACAGCGTGCGGGCGAGACGCTGCGCCACATCGAGACGGCCGTATTCGTGGGCCACGGAGACCGCCCGGATCACATTCGCGGCCTCGGCCCGCAACGCCGCCATGCCCGCGGCCTCGTCGCCGTACGGCGTGCCGTCCACCGGAGCGGGCTCGACCCGCCAGCTCCGCGGCAGCGCGGCGTGTGCGGCGTGCAGCGCCCGGTCCAGCAGGCGATCGAGTACGCGGAACACCGCCGCGGAGGACTCCGCGATGCCGTGCTCCGGGCCCGCGGCGTCCGCCAGGAGACGCCGCACCTCGGGACGGAAACGGTGGCGCCCTTCATGCAGCGGCTCCACCAACTGCACATTCACCGCTTCGGTGAGCATCCGGGCGGCATCCTCCGCAGCGACGCCCGCGGCGGCCCCGGCCAGGCCGGCGTCGAACGCGGGCCAGCCGCCCACCGCCACCAGCCTGCACAACCTCGCCGTCTCCGGGCCGAGCCCCCGGCACGCGGCCTGGGCCATGCCGCGCACCGGAGAGTGCCCGGTGGGACCGTCCGCCGGGTCGGCAGACGGCAGTTCCTCGGTCAACAGGCGCATCGCCGCCGCCTTCAACGCGAAGGCGTTGCCCGCGCAGCGACCCAGCAGCGCCGGCAGCTGCGACTTGGCGAGCGCGACCTTCTCCGGGCCGGCAACCTTCCTCAGCATCTTCACCGCATCCCGGTCCCCCAACCGCGGTACGGGGATACGCTCCGCCTCCAGTGCGAAAGCCGGACCGGACGCGATCACCAGGAGGAAGACCTCCGGGGCGGCGGGGATGAGGTTGCGGACCTGCGCCACGGCCGAGGCGTGATCGATCACCACCAGCACCCTGCGACCGGCCGTCAGCCGCCGGTACAGCTCCTCACGCCCGGCCTCCGTGGGCGGAATCCGTCCCCGCTCGACCCCCATCTTCAACAACAGGCGCAGCAGGACCTCCGACGGCCCGGGACCGTTCTCCGCGGCTGCGTCGCGGAGGTCGAGGTAGAACTGTCCGTCGGGGTACCGGGCATTCTGCGCGGCACCCCAGTACAGACCCACCGCGGTGGTGCCGATTCCCGGCGGCCCGTACAGCAGGGCGACCCGTGGCCGCCCCGCTGCCGGCCGGACCGCCTCCTGTGTCAGCTGCTTCAGTACCCGCTGACGGTCGGTGAAGTTCCTGGTGGCGGGCGGCAGTCCCACCCCTGTGCCCAACGGCACCGCGGGCACCGGCATGCTCCGCAACAGCTGAGCCCACTCCCCGTTCTGCTGCTGATCCCCGCTCAGCCGTGCGTGCAGTTCCCGCGCGAGCACATCCCGCCCGGCCGGACCCGCCGGCAGCGGCGCCTCTCGCCCCAGGGTCCGCCGCACCAGCGCACCCGTCGTCACGAGCAGCTGCTTCCCCATCTCCCCCGCGGCGCCGTTCCCCACCGCGGTGAGAAACGCGGTGAGCGCCCCCACCGTCACGATCTCGAACACGCCGGCCCCTCCCCTGGTCCTCGGCTCCGTCGGTCCGGTACCTGGCCGGACTGTATCCCCGTCCACACCAACCGGCGAAACGATCAGGCCGAACAGAAACCGGGGAGCCCTGCCCCGCCCACGTCACATCGCCCCCCGCGAGAACCTCGTGTGCAAGGCCACCATCAATGACGGTGTGGATTGCCGACGGGGCTGGGGCGAGATCGCCCCAGCCCCGTCGGCAACTTGTCCTTGTGCAGGCAATTCCAGCGCGTCAGCGGCGTGGTGGAATTCAGACGTTGAAGCGGAACTCCACCACGTCCCCGTCCTGCATCACGTACTCCTTGCCCTCCATGCGGGCCTTGCCCGCTGCGCGGGCCTCGGCTACCGAGCCGGTTTCGACCAGGTCGGCGAAGGAGATGACCTCGGCCTTGATGAAGCCCTTTTGGAAGTCGGTGTGGATGACGCCGGCGGCCTCGGGGGCGGTGGCGCCCTTCTTGATGGTCCAGGCGCGGGTTTCCTTGGGGCCGGCCGTCAGGTACGTCTGGAGGCCGAGGGTGCCGAAGCCGACGTGGGCGAGGGTGGCGAGGCCGGGCTCGTCCTGGCCGACGGACTGGAGGAGTTCGAGGGCCTCGTCCTCGTCCAGCTCGGCGAGGTCGGCCTCCAGCTTGGCGTTGAGGAAGATGGCCTCGGCGGGGGCGACGAGGGCGCGCTGCTCGTTCTTGAAGTCCTCGTCGGTGAGCTCGTCCTCGTCGACGTTGAAGACGTAGAGGAAGGGCTTGGTGGTCAGGAGGTGGAGGTCGTGCAGCAGCTCCTCCCTGCCGGAGCCCTGGACGATGCCCTGGGAGAAGAGGGTGTCGCCCTTCTCCAGGATGGCCTTGGCCTCCTCGACGGCCTTGACCTTGGGGGCCACGTCCTTCTTGATCCGGGACTCCTTGACCAGGCGCGGCAGCACCTTCTCGATGGTCTGGAGGTCGGCCAGGATCAGCTCGGTGTTGATGGTCTCGATGTCGTCCTTGGGCGAGACCTTGCCGTCGACGTGGACGACGTTCTCGTCCTTGAAGGCGCGGATGACCTGGCAGATCGCGTCGGACTCGCGGATGTTCGCCAGGAACTTGTTGCCCAGGCCCTCGCCCTCGGAGGCGCCGCGGACGATACCGGCGATGTCGACGAAGTCGACGGTGGCCGGGAGGATCTTCTGGGAGGAGAAGATCTCCGCCAGCTTGGCGAGGCGGGGGTCGGGGACGCCGACGACACCGACGTTGGGCTCGATGGTGGCGAACGGGTAGTTGGCCGCCAGCACGTCGTTCTTGGTCAGGGCGTTGAACATGGTCGACTTGCCGACATTCGGCAGACCGACGATTCCGATCGTGAGCGACACGGTGGCGACTCGACTTCCGCGGGTGGTGGTGGGTGGGCAGCCGCTCCGGGTCCCGGTCCGTGGGACGGCGGCGCGACGACGAGGTGACGACGGCGTCCACGGGGACGACGGCGCCCGTCGGACGACGTCCTGGAGCGGATACGGATCCTGGGAGGGCCGATCCACCAGTCTACGGGGCGGGGCCGCGGGCCCGCGTCCGCCACCGGAAGCGCCCGCCGTCCGTCGCGCACCGTCCGGCGGCGGCCGGACACGCCCGGGCCCGTCCGGCCGCCGCGCCCGAGCGTGTGGTGAAAGGACCGCCAAGCTCGGTCAAAGCGCGTGTCCTGCGACCGATTAATCCCACTTAGCGGCCTACCGTTGGCGGGTGGAGCAACGCAAAGCGCGCAGGTATCAGGACCGTCCGCAGCGGGGCGGCCGGGCCGCCGCCGTGGGCCGCGATGCCCGGCTGCCCCGCCCCTCGGAAGCCAACGGGCCGGCTGACTCGCCAGGAACCTCGGGGACGGCAGGAACCGCAGGAACCACAGGAACCGCAGGGGTGGGGGCTGGCGGGCCGGTGGGGCCGGGCGGAACCGGCGGTACCGGTGGCACCAGCCGCGCCGGCGGCCCCAGCGGCCCGAACGGCCCCAGCCGCACTGGTGGACCCAACGGCCCGAACGGCCCCAGCCGCACTGGTGGACCCACCAGCCCGAACAGCCCTAGCCGCACCGGTGGCACCGGCAGCCCGAGTGCCCCCAGCCGCACCCGCGGACCCACCGGCCCGAACGGCCCCAGCCGCACCGGCCGCCCCGCCGCCCCGAGCAGACCCGGCGCCCCCAGCAGGCCCGGTGCCCCCAGCGGCCCCTCCGGGCCCTCCGGATCCCCCGCTCCCCCACCCCCTCCTCCCCCCACCGGCGAGACCGCGACCGTCTACCGCGTCCGGCCCCGGCGCCCCCCTCCGCCCGCGCCCGTGGCGCGGCTGTCGCGCCGGATGCCGCGGCCGATGCTCACCGGTCTCGGCTGCTGGCTGCTGGCCACCGTGGCGCTGCTCGTCGTCGCCTTCCTCGACCAGCTGCTCCTGGACTCCGAGCAGACCCCCTACGGCGTGTTCTTCGTGCTGGTCAGCGTGTGTGCGTCGGTGTGGGTGCGGCCGTACGACCTGATCGCCGCGCCGGTCGCGCTGCCGATCGCGTTCGCGCTGGGGGCGCTGCCGATCGAGCGCGGGCCGGACGGCTTCGGCGGGACGGTGATGGGGATCTTCACGGTCCTCGCGCTCGATGCGCCCTGGCTCTACGCCGGCACCCTGATCTGCGCGCTGGTGGCGCTGTTCCGCAAGGCGATGCTCATCGCGCAGCGTCGGGCCAGCCGACCGGTGAGTCCACTGCCGTCCGGGCCGGTGGGGCGGGGGAAGGGGCACCGTCCGCGCGAGGTGGCACCGCAGCCCGACCGGCATGGGCAGCCATCGCGGCGCCCACAATCCCCGCATTGTTCTGAAGCAGGGCCGGCGCGATCTCGGCCTTGATGCCCTCGATCAGCGGCAGGAATTTCTCCGCCTTACGGCTCACCCCGCCGCCGATCACGAACAGCTCGGGCGAGAACAGCATCTCCAGATGGGCGAGGTACTTCTGCACCCGGCGCGCCCAGCGCTCCCAGCTCAGTTCCTGGTCTTCCTTGGCCTTGGTCGAGGCGCGTTTCTCGGCCTCGTGGCCGTGCAGCTCCAGATGGCCGAGCTCGGTGTTGGCGAGAAGCCGGCCGCCGGTGAAGACGGCGCTGCCGATGCCGGTGCCGAGGGTGAGGACGATGACCGTGCCGTTGCTCCGGCCGCGTCCGGCGCCGTAGCGCATTTCGGCCAGGCCGGCCGCGTCCGCGTCGTTGAGGAGGGTGACCGGGCGGCCGGCGCCCAGGCGGCCGGTGAGCAGGGCGGCGGCGTCCAGGCCGATCCAGCCCTTGTCGACATTGGCGGCGGTACGGGTCGTGCCGCCGGTGACCACACCGGGGAAGGTCGCGCCGACCGGGCCCGACCAGCCGAAGTGGTCGACGACCTGCTGGACGCAGTCCGCGACCGCCTCCGGGGTGGCCGGATGCGGGGTCAGTACCTTGTAGCGCTCGGCGGCCAGATCGCCGCGTCCGAGATCCACCGGGGCACCCTTGATGCCCGATCCGCCGATGTCCACACCGAAGACCCTCATGGGAAAAGGCTAGGCGCGCGGACGGCCGCCCACCCCTCGAATCGGCTACGGGCTCCGGTGCCGGTCCCGGGGCGCTCAGCCCTCGGTGGCGGCCTTCGCCTCGGCCCGCAGATCGCGGCGCAGCTCCTTGGGCAGCGAGAAGGCGATGGACTCCTCGGCGGCCTTGACCGTCTCGACGTCCTCGTAGCCGCGCTGGGCGAGCCAGTCCAGGACGCCGTGGACGAGGATCTCGGGGACGGAGGCGCCGGAGGTGACGCCGACCGTGCTCACGCCGTCCAGCCACGCCTCGTCGATCTCCTCGGCGTAGTCGACCAGGTGCGCGGCGCGGGCGCCGGCGCCCAGCGCCACCTCGACCAGGCGGACGGAGTTCGAGGAGTTCTTGGAGCCGACGACGATGACGAGGTCGGCCTCGGCGCCCATCTGCTTGACCGCGATCTGGCGGTTCTGGGTGGCGTAGCAGATGTCGTCGCTGGGCGGGGAGAGCAGGTTGGGGAAGCGGCCCTTGAGGGCGTCGACGGTCTCCATGGTCTCGTCCACGGAGAGGGTGGTCTGGGAGAGCCAGACGACCTTGTCCGGGTCACGGACCTCGACGTTGGCGACGTCCTCGGGGCCGTCGACCAGCGTGATGTGCTCGGGCGCCTCGCCGCTGGTGCCGATGACTTCCTCGTGGCCCTCGTGGCCGATCAGGAGGATGTCGTAGTCCTCGTTGGCGAACCGGACGGCTTCCTTGTGGACCTTGGTGACCAGCGGGCAGGTGGCGTCGATGGTGGCGAGCTTGCCGCGGGCGGCCTCTTCGTGGACGACGGGCGCGACGCCGTGCGCGGAGAAGATGACGATGTTTCCCTCGGGCACCTCCTCCGTCTCGTCGACGAAGATCGCGCCCTTCTTCTCCAGGGTCTTGACGACGTACTTGTTGTGGACGATCTCGTGGCGTACGTAGACGGGCGCGCCGTACTGCTCGAGGGCCTTCTCGACGGCGATCACGGCACGGTCCACGCCCGCGCAGTAGCCACGGGGGGCGGCGAGCAGAACTTTGCGGCGGTTGTCACTGCGACGCGAAGCGTCTCCACTTGGGGCGGCGGCGGGCGACGGGCGAGAAGTCATGCTGACCATCGTAGGGCGTGCGCCGCCGACGTCCGATCGCCCCGGGGGCCCACACTGGGCAAGGACGTACGAAGGAGGACGGATGCCGGGCGCGATCGGCCTCACCACGGGCGATGAGGCGGGCGGGAGCACCGGCGCCGCGGGCGGGGGCCTGCGGCGGACGCTGACGTTCCGGGATCTGATCGTCTACGGGCTGCTGTTCATCGCCCCGATGGCGCCGGTGGGGATCTTCGGCACGCTCCAGGCCGCCTCGCACGGTGCGATCACCGCCGTCTATCTGGTGGCCACCGTCGCGATGGCGTTCACCGCGTACTCGTACGCGCAGATGGTGCAGGTCGCGCCGCGGGCCGGATCGGTCTATACGTACGCCCGGGTGGGGCTGGGCGAGGGCGCGGGGTTCGTCGCCGGGTGGATGGCGATGCTGGACTATCTGCTGATCCCGGCGGTGGCGTATCTCTTCTCCGGGATCGCGATGCATGCCCTGGTGCCGGCGGTGCCCCAGTGGGCGTGGACGGCGCTGGCGGTGGCCGTGACGACGCTGCTGAACCTGTGGGGGGTACGGGTCGCGGCGGTGGTCGGGTTCGCGGTGCTGGCGCTGGAGATCGCGGTGCTGGCGGTGTTCGTGGGGGCGGCCGTGGTGGAGCTGGCCGTGCACGGTGCGCAGCGCGGCTGGGCGGTGCCACTCACGGGCGAGGACGGGTTCTCGGTGACCGCGGTGCTGTCGGCGGTGTCCGTGGCGGTGCTGTCCTATCTGGGCTTCGATGCGATCGCGTCGTTCGCGGAGGAGGCCGCCGGAGGCCCGAAACGGGTGGCGCGGGCGGTGCTCGCGTGCCTGGTGGTGGCGGGGGTGCTGTTCGCCGTCCAGACGTATCTGGCGGCGCTGCTGGCTCCGATGTCCGCCGCCGGGCTGGCGGCGAGGCCCGGTGAGCAGGGCGCGGCCTTCTACGCCACGGTCGATGCGGCGGTCGGCGGCTGGCTGCACGATCTGGTGGCGGTGAGCAAGGCGGTCGGTGCGGCGTTCGCGGCGCTGGCGGGACAGGCCGCGGCGGGCCGGCTGCTGTTCGCGATGGCACGGGACCGGCGGCTGCCGGGGGCGATGTCGAAGGTGGACACGGGCAGCGGGGTGCCGCGCCGGGCGCTGCTCGGGGCGGCCCAGGTGACGCTGGTGGCGGCGGTGTGGGCGGCGCGCCGGGCCGACGGGCTCGACCAGCTGTCCTCGATCGTGAACGTGGGCGCGCTGACCGCGTTCGCGCTGCTGCACGCGTCGGTGATCGGCTGGTTCGCGGTGCGGGGGCGGGCGGGGACGCCGAGCGTGCTGCGGCATGTGGTGGTGCCGCTGCTGGGCCTGGCGGTGGTGCTCGCGGTGATCGTCGAGGCATCGGCGACGGCGCAGATCGTGGGCGGGGTGTGGCTGGCGGTGGGGCTGGTGGTGCTTGCGGTGCGGTACGGGGCCCGGCGGCGGGCGGACGCCGGGACTGACGGGCGGGACGGGCCGCGGTGACCGCGGGCGGGGGTCACTGTCAGTGGCCGCCGCTACTCTCGCTCGTATGGCTGTCTCAACGTCTGCGGAAGCGCCGATCCCCGTCGGCGAGGTCTCCCGGCTCATCGGCGGGTGGATCGACCGCCTCGGCGCCGTCTGGGTCGAGGGTCAGATCACCCAGCTCTCGCGGCGGCCCGGCGCGGGGGTGGTGTTCCTGACGCTGCGCGACCCCTCGTACGACATCTCGCTGAGCGTGACGTGCTACCGCCAGGTCTTCGACAAGGTGGCCGACGTCATCAGCGAGGGCGCCCGGGTGGTGGTGCACGCCAAACCGGAGTGGTACGCGCCGCGGGGCCAGCTGTCGCTGCGGGCCGCCGAGATCAGACCGGTGGGGGTGGGTGAACTCCTCGCCCGGCTGGAGCAGTTGAAGAAGTCGCTGGCCGCGGAGGGCCTGTTCGCGGCCGACCGCAAGCGGCCGCTGCCCTTCCTCCCGCAGCTGATCGGGCTGGTCTGCGGCCGGGCCAGCGCCGCCGAGCGCGACGTCCTGGAGAACGCCCGGCACCGCTGGCCCGCCGTCCGCTTCGAGGTGCGCAACGTCCCCGTCCAGGGGGTGCATGCCGTGCCGAAGGTGATCGAGGCGGTCCAGGAGCTCGATGCGCTGCCCGAGGTGGACGTGATCATCGTGGCGCGGGGCGGCGGCAGCGTGGAGGATCTGCTGCCGTTCTCCGACGAGCAGCTCGTACGGGCCGTGAGCGCGGCCCGCACCCCGGTCGTCTCCGCCATCGGCCATGAGCCGGACAGCCCGCTGCTGGATCTGGTCGCCGATCTGCGGGCCTCCACTCCCACGGACGCGGCGAAGAAGGTCGTCCCGGACGTGGGCGAGGAGCTGACCCGGGTCCGTCAGCTGCGGCAGCGCGCCTATCGCGCGGTCAGCGGCTTCGTCGAACGGGAGGAGCGGGGGCTGGCGGCGGCGCTGCACCGGCCCTGTATAGAGCGGCCGCACCGCATGGTGGAGGAGCGCGAGGAGCAGATCACCGCCCTCCTGGAGCGCGGCCGGCGCACCCTCGGCCATCTGCTGGACCGCGCCGACTCGGAGCTGACGCACACCCTGGCCCGGGTGGTCGCGCTCTCCCCCAAGGCGACGCTGGAGCGCGGCTATGCGGTGCTCCAGAGGGCCGACGGGACGGCCGTGCGCTCACCGGACGAAGTGGCCGCGGACGAGGCGCTGCGGGCCCGGGTGGCCGAGGGCGACTTCGGGGTCCGGGTGGAGGCGTAGCGCGGGCCCGGCACCGCCCGGCACACGTACCGCACAGCACACGTACCGCAGGCACCGCTCGCACCGGCCCGGTGCGGCAGACCGACTCATAGGGTGGGAGACGAGGAAGACATGGCGAAGGCGAAAACCGAGGACATGACGGACGACATCACCGGCGGCAGCACGGGCGAGGCGGCGGACGGCGCGACGGACGCCGGGCAGGGGGCGGCGGCCGAGCCCGAGGTGGCGTCCGTCCTCGGCTACGAGCAGGCGCGGGACGAGCTGATCGAGGTCGTCCGCAGCCTGGAGGCGGGCGGCACCACGCTGGAGGAGTCGCTGGCGCTGTGGGAGCGCGGCGAGGAGCTGGCCAAGGTCTGCCGCCACTGGCTGGAGGGTGCGCGGGCCCGGCTGGACGCGGCGCTGGCGGAGGAGTCCGGGGAGTCCTGAGGCGGGACCGGCGCCACGTTCCGCGCGAGCCCGTCAAGCGACGCCATGTGAACCCCGTCACAACCTCCACGAATTTAGTTGAAAGTTAACATATCTCCTTTACAGTGGTATCCGTTGACCTGAAAACCCAGCCGACCCCACCGAGGTGCCCTTATGACTCTCGCCCTTGACGCCGCCGCTCAGGACCTCCTGTTCCGCGAGGCCCGGACCGCCAATACGTTCACGGACGAGCCGGTCACCGACGAGCAGGTCCAGGCGATCTACGACCTGGTGAAGTACGCCCCGACCGCCTTCAACCAGTCGCCGCTGCGGATCACCCTGGTCCGTTCCGAGGAGGCCCGTCGGCGCCTGGTCACCCACGCCATGGGCGCCAACGGCCCCAAGACGCTGAGCGCGCCGCTGACCCTGGTCCTCTCCGTCGACCTGGACTTCCACGAGAAGCTTCCGCACCTCTTCCCGGCCATGCCCGGGGTCAAGGACGCCTTCTTCTCCGAGGCCGCCGCCCGCGAGGCCGCAGGCACGCAGAACGCCACCCTCCAGGCCGGTTACCTCATCGTCGGCATCCGCGCCGCCGGGCTGGCCGCCGGCCCGATGACCGGCTTCGACTTCACCGGCGTCGACAAGGAGTTCTTCGGCGACGGCAAGCAGAAGTCCTTCCTGGTCGTCAACGTCGGCAAGCCGGGCCCGGACGCCTTCTACCCGCGCTCCCCGCGCCTGGCCTTCGACGAGGCCGCCACCACGGTCTGAGCCGGGCACCCGGCCGACGACGAGGCCGCCGCGCCCTCCCGGTGCGGCGGCCTC
The DNA here is from genome assembly GCF_000935125.1 of Streptomyces natalensis ATCC 27448. Lineage (GTDB taxonomy): Bacteria > Actinomycetota > Actinomycetes > Streptomycetales > Streptomycetaceae > Streptomyces > Streptomyces natalensis. The sequence goes on from NZ_JRKI01000061.1 coordinate 647,390, forward strand.
GTCGTTACGCTCGTCGTTACGCGCTCGTCGTCACGGCCTCGGCGTTACGGGCGGCCTCTCGACCCCGCCCCGCAGGCGCTCAGCCCTTCTTCGCCACCAGGGCGGCGGCCAGATCCGCCAGCCGCCCGTACGGCGCGGTCCCCGTGATCACCGTGGTCACACCGGGCTCCGTGCGTACCAGGGCGCGGTAGGTGTCCCCCTGGTACCGGTCCCACTTCTTGCTGCCGACGGCCTGCTCGCCCTGGACCTTGCCGGCGCCCAGCGTGACGTCCTGGATGAACTTGCGGGCCGGCGCATCGCTCTGCTCGATGGACGCGTACTGCCGCTCCGGGTCCAGCATGCCCAGATGCCAGGCGCCGCCCTTGCCGTCCTCGCTCGCGCGGTACGAGACCGAGGTGGCGCGCCAGGTCTTCGGCAGACCCTCGGGAGCGGCGACCGCGTAGGGCGCGGCCCGCCGGGCGGTGGCGACCTCGACCCGGTAGTCGACCGTCTTGACCGCGTTCTGCTGAGCGGTCTGGCTGTCGTCGTGCGGAATGAAGAAATACACCGCCGCGACCACGACGCCGATCACCGCCAGCGACAGGATCATGTCCCGCACCGTTTGCCTGCCTCGCATACCTGCCACCTCCCTATGGTCCCCCATGGCCGAAACGATCCGGACAGGCCCCCCGGTCTCGGCCACGACCAGCGCAAACACGGCACGGCGGGCGCTCTTGACGCTGCTCATGCGTAGGGCCCTCTGCTCATTTTGGCGACCTACGGATAAGGTCGGTATCACCCTCATCCTTCACGGCCGTCGCCGTACAGAAAGGTGCGCTCGATGACCGAGCATCATCTCCCGTCCCAACTCGAGGTCAGCCCCGAGGCCCCGGACCGCAACCTCGCCCTGGAGCTCGTCCGGGTCACCGAGGCCGGTGCCATGGCGTCGGGCCGCTGGGTGGGCCGAGGTGACAAGAACGGCGCGGACGGCGCGGCGGTCAAGGCCATGCGCGCCCTGATCCACACCGTCTCGATGAACGGCGTCGTGGTCATCGGGGAGGGCGAGAAGGACAACGCCCCGATGCTCTACAACGGCGAGCGCGTCGGCGACGGCACCGGCCCGGAGTGCGATGTGGCCGTGGACCCGGTGGACGGGACGACGCTGACCGCCAAGGGCATGGCCAACGCGGTCTCCGTGATGGCGGTCGCCGAGCGCGGCTCGATGTTCGATCCGTCCGCGGTCTTCTACATGGACAAGCTCGCCACCGGCCCTGAGGCGGCGGACTTCGTCGACATCACGGCCCCGGTGGCGGTGAACATCAAGCGGATCGCCAAGGCGAAGAAGTCCGCGGTGGAGGACGTCACCGTCGTCATCCTGGACCGGCCCCGCCACGACGGCCTGGTCAAGGAGGTCCGCGAGGCCGGCGCCCGGATCAAGTTCATCGCCGACGGCGACGTCGCCGGCGCGATCATGGCGGCCCGCGAGGGCACCGGCGTCGATCTGCTGCTCGGCATCGGCGGTACGCCCGAGGGCATCATCGCGGCCTGCGCGCTGAAGTGTCTGGGCGGCTCCTTCCAGGGCAAGCTGTGGCCCAAGGACGACGAGGAGCGCCAGCGCGCGCTCGACGCCGGCCACGACCTCGACAAGGTCCTCCACATCGACGACCTGGTCCGCGGCGACAACGTCTTCTTCGTCGCCACCGGCATCACCGACGGCGAGCTGCTGCGCGGCGTCCGCTACCGCGCCGAGACCGCCTACACCCAGTCCCTGGTGATGCGCTCCAAGTCCGGCACCATCCGCCAGATCGACTCCCAGCACCGCCTGGCGAAGCTGCGCGCGTACAGCTCGGTCGACTTCGAGCGCCCCAGCTAGCGCCCTGCACCAACGCTTCGCCCCCGCCGGAGGTCCCGAAAGATCCTCCGGCGGGGGCGAAGTGCGTACGGATACCAGGGTGTTGCGGTTGGTGCGGGCGTTGCGGGTACGCGTACGGGGCGGTGCCTACGAGCCGAAGCCGCTCATCCCGTGCCGGTCGCGTCTGCCGCGGGCTCAGCCCGCCGCCGGCATCCGGGCCGCGCGCTGGAGATCGGCTTCGCGGCGCCGACGGCGGGCCAGGACGACCCGTCGCTCGGCGGCCGTCAGCCCGCCCCAGACGCCGTACGGCTCCGGCTGGAGCAGTGCGTGCTCCCGGCACTCGACCATCACGGGACAGCGGGCGCAGACCCGCTTCGCGGCTTCCTCCCTGGCCAGCCGCGCGGCGGTCGGCTCCTTGGACGGGGCGAAGAACAGCCCGGCTTCATCCCGGCGGCACACCGCCTCCGAATGCCAGGGACCGGCCTCGTCGCGAGCATCGGGCACTCGCTGAGGCGGAACGACAACGGCATCCTGCAGGGGCTGATGCGGTAGCAGCACGGTCTACTCCTGACGACGGCTTCGGCGAAGAATTCACCCTTGCCCGCCTCGCTGCGCACGGCTTTTCGCACCCCGCAGCCGTACGAGAGACGATGCACCAGCCCTACCCGCTGTACGCACTCTTATGCACACCGTGGCGATCGTGCGGAAAGCAGAAAAGCACAACACGGGTTCGCGGGCCCGCGCCGGCCCATCGGAGGGGCCTAGCGGAACCGGCCCTCCCGGCGCTCGCGCCGTTCGGCCCGCCGCCGCTCATGACGCTCCAGCCGCTCCTCCAGCATCCGGCCGTGCCGCTCCAGCCGCTCCTCGATGTGCCGCTCATACTTCTCGCGCCGCTCGCCCGAGGGCCGCTCGTGCCGGTCCAGCCGGTCCTCGCGCAGCCGGTCGCGCAGATCCCGGATCCAGGCGCCCCGCTTCGGCTTGGCCTCCACGCTTCCCAGCACCGCATAGCCGTTGACCTGCACCTGCGGGGCGTTGTCGTCGTCCGCCTCGTGCGTCTCGATCTCGAAGGCGCCCAGCACGCCGGAGCCGCTGCTGCGCAACGTCACATTCTCCGGAACGCGGATCTCCACGCTGCCGAGGAGGGAGGTGGCATTGATGGTCACCTGCTGCTGCGGAAAGACCGCCTCGGTCAGATCGATCTCCACGCTGCCGAAGATCGCGACGGCGTTGATCCGCGCGGGAACCCGCCACCGCCCCTTGCGGGTCGAGGCGCTGAAGATCGCCACCAGGTTCTGGTCCGGTATGGGGGCGGCGGGCCCGTATTCGTACGCCCCGGCCGAAGGCGTCGTACGGGCGCCGTCGGCCGGGGCGGGCAGATCCCGCAGTACGGGCTCCAGCTCGCCCATGGTCTTGGCCCGGTAGACCACGTCGATCCGCTCGGCGTGCTCCTCCGGGTCCAGCCGGCCCTCGGCCAGCGCCTCGCGCAGGATCGCCGCGACCCGGTCGCGGTCCGCGTCGGAGGCCCGGATGTCCGCGTCGGCGGTCGGGGCGGGGGCAGGCTTGGCCGCCGGGGCGGGCTTGGTCAGCTTCACCGGCTCGGCGGGCCGTGAGCCCCTGTCGTCTGCTGCTGCGTCATCCTGTGCGTCCACCTGTGCAGCGTAGCGAAACGCGATAGATCGCGACTACCTTTTGCGCAATTCGAACGGAGCCGCCCGGCGGCTACTGAGCCCTACCTCACAACCACCCCCGTGCGTCGGGGTTCTACGCTGTTGGGGCGCTGCCGTAGATGCCAGCCGGACCCCTCCGAGTAAGGAATTATCTCGAAATGCCGGAATTCGCCTATACCGACCTGCTGCCCACCGGCGAGGACCACACCCCCTACCGCCTGGTCACTTCGGAGGGTGTGAGCACCTTCGAGGCCGACGGCCGGACGTTCCTCAAGGTCGAGCCGGAGGCGCTGCGCAAGCTGGCCGCCGAGGCGATGCACGACATTTCGCACTATCTGCGCCCGGCGCACCTCGCTCAGCTCCGCAAGATCCTGGACGACCCCGAGGCCAGCGCCAACGACCGCTTCGTCGCGCTCGATCTGCTCAAGAACGCCAATATCGCCGCGGCGGGCGTGCTGCCGATGTGCCAGGACACCGGCACGGCGATCGTGATGGGCAAGCGCGGACAGAACGTGCTGACGCAGGGGCGGGACGAGGAGGCCCTTTCGCGCGGCATCTACGACGCGTACACGGAGCTGAATCTGCGGTATTCGCAGATGGCCCCGCTGACCATGTGGGACGAGAAGAACACGGGCTCCAACCTCCCCGCGCAGATCGAGCTCTACGCGAATGACGGGGATGCGTACAAGTTCCTCTTCATGGCCAAGGGCGGCGGCTCGGCCAACAAGTCCTTCCTCTTCCAGGAAACCAAGGCGGTCCTCAACGAGACCTCCATGATGAAGTTCCTGGAGCAGAAGATCCGCTCGCTGGGCACGGCGGCCTGCCCGCCGTACCACCTCGCGATCGTCGTCGGCGGCACCTCGGCCGAGTACGCCCTCAAGACCGCCAAGTACGCCTCCGCGCACTACCTGGACGAGCTGCCGGCCGAGGGCTCGCCGACCGGCCACGGCTTCCGTGACAAGGAGCTGGAGGAGAAGGTCTTCGAGCTGACGCAGAAGATCGGCATCGGCGCGCAGTTCGGCGGCAAGTACTTCTGCCACGACGTCCGCGTCGTCCGCCTCCCCCGCCACGGCGCGTCCTGCCCTGTCGCCATCGCCGTCTCCTGCTCCGCCGACCGCCAGGCCGTCGCGAAGATCACCGCCGAGGGCGTCTTCCTGGAGCAGCTGGAGACCGACCCGGCGCGCTTCCTGCCGGAGACGACGGACGAGGAGCTGACCGAGGGCGCGGGCGCCGATCTCGATGCCGTACGCATCGACCTCAACCGCCCCATGGCCGACGTCCTCGCCGAGCTGACCCAGCACCCGGTCAAGACCCGGCTCTCCCTGACCGGCACGCTGGTCGTCGCCCGCGACATCGCGCACGCGAAGATCAAGGAGCGGCTGGACGCGGGCGAGGAGATGCCGGAGTACCTCAAGAACCACCCGGTGTACTACGCGGGCCCGGCCAAGACCCCCGAGGGCTACGCCTCCGGCTCGTTCGGCCCGACCACCGCGGGCCGGATGGACGCCTACGTCGAGCAGTTCCAGGCGGCCGGCGGCTCCAAGATCATGCTGGCCAAGGGCAACCGCTCCCAGCAGGTCACCGACGCCTGCGCCGCGCACGGCGGCTTCTACCTGGGCTCCATCGGCGGCCCGGCCGCCCGCCTGGCCCAGGACTGCATCAAGAAGGTCGAGGTCCTGGAGTACGAGGAGCTCGGCATGGAGGCCGTCTGGAAGATCGAGGTCGAGGACTTCCCGGCCTTCATCGTCGTCGACGACAAGGGCAACGACTTCTTCCAGGACCCGGCGCCGGCGCCTACGTTCACGAGCATTCCGGTGCGTAACGCGAACTGACCCGCGGCACTCGTCCGCAGGGCGAACGGCCACCTCTCGCATCAAGCGGGCGGTGGCCGTTCGCATATGACGGCCCGTCATCCGGCATGACGTCAGGCCGGGAAACCCGGACCAGACGAAGATCGCCATGTACCGGACGATAGTGCAGAAGGAGTACCGGCAGGCCGAGGCGCTCAAGGAGGATTACCACAAGTGCAAGAGGGCCTGAGCTCCGGCCGACGTACGGCGCTGCCGCTGACCGGTGACGCCCGAGGGCCCGGCTCCGCCCCGGAGCCGGGCCCTCACCCGTACGTACGCCGATCGGCGAGCCGATGCCCGTATCCGGGAACAGAATCGCGGGCTCGGGTACTGAAACAGGTATGAGCGAAAACAGCGCACACGACGGGTTCGGCGGCGGGAGCGACGCGTTCGGCGAGGCCGAGGGGTTCCGTATCGAGCACGACTCCATGGGGGAGGTCCGGGTGCCCGCGCGGGCGAAATGGCGGGCGCAGACGCAGCGGGCGGTGGAGAACTTCCCGATTTCGGGGCAGCGGCTGGAGCGGGCGCACATCGAGGCGCTGGCGCGGATCAAGGCGGCGGCGGCGAAGGTGAATGCCGAGCTGGGGGTGCTCGACGGGGACATCGCGACGGCCATTCAGGAGGCGGCCGCGGAGGTGGCGGCGGGGCGCTGGGATGCGCATTTCCCCGTCGATGTGTTCCAGACCGGGTCGGGGACGTCGTCCAACATGAACGCCAACGAGGTCATTGCGACGCTGGCGACCGAACGGCTGGGCGGCGGCCGGGAAGTGCATCCCAACGATCACGTCAATGCCAGTCAGTCGTCGAACGATGTGTTTCCGTCGTCGATTCATATTGCGGCGACGGCGGCCGTGCTGCGCGATCTGATTCCGGCGCTGGAGCATCTGGCGGTGGCGCTGGAGCGCAAATCGGTGGAGTTCGAGAAGGTGGTGAAGGCGGGCCGGACGCATTTGATGGATGCCACGCCGGTCACGCTGGGGCAGGAATTCGGGGGGTATGCGGCGCAGGTCCGGTACGGGGTCGAGCGGCTGCGGGCGTCCGTGCCGCGGCTGGCGGAGCTGCCGCTGGGCGGTACGGCGGTAGGGACGGGGATCAACACCCCGCCGGGATTCCCGGTCGCGGTGCTTGCGGAGGTGGCGCTGGCCACGGGACTTCCGTTGACCGAGGCGCGTAATCACTTCGAGGCGCAGGGGGCCCGGGACGGCATCGTCGAGATCAGCGGGCAGCTGCGGACCATCGGGGTCGGGCTGACGAAAATCGCCAACGATCTGCGGTGGATGGCGTCGGGTCCGCGGACGGGGCTGGCGGAGATTGCGCTGCCGGATTTGCAGCCGGGGTCGTCGATCATGCCGGGGAAGGTGAATCCGGTGATTCCCGAGGCGGTCTTGATGGTTGCGGCACAGGTCACCGGCAATGACGCGACGGTGGCGGCGGCGGGTGCGGCCGGCAATTTCGAGCTGAATGTGATGCTTCCGGTGATGGCTCGGAATGTACTGGAGTCGGTGCGGCTGGTGGCGAATGTGGCGCGGCTGCTCGCGGACCGGACGGTGGACGGGATCACGGCCCATACGGAACGGGCCCGGGAGTATGCGGAGTCGTCGCCGTCGGTGGTCACACCGCTCAACAAGTACCTCGGCTACGAGGAGGCGGCGAAGGTCGCGAAGAAGTCCCTCGCCGAGCGGAAGACGATTCGCCAGGTGGTGATCGAGGAGGGGTATGTGGAGCGCGGGGTGCTGAGCGAGGAGCAGTTGGATGCGGCGCTGGATGTGCTGCGGATGACGCACCCGTAGCGGCACCCTCGTCCTGCCGATGACGCACCCGTAACGGCGCCCTCGTCCTGCGGATGAGGCACCCGTAACGGCACCCTCGTCCTCAACCCCCTCCTCCTCGGCACCCTCCCCTCGGCACGCCCGTCCCCGGCATCCCCGCCCTCCCCATCCGTCACATGCAGTGCGTCTCACATCACGGCGCGCCGCACGCCGTGGTCCTAAGCTCTGGTCATGACAGCGGACATGGTGGGGACGACGGAAGGCGAGACGGCTCGCGCGGGGGCACGGGGGCGGGCGGCGCGGTGGACGGCCGGGGAGCAGATTCTGTGGCGCTACCGGGACAACGCCGATCCGCGCCGCTTCCATATCGCCCGTCCGGTGACCGTCGTCCAGGACACCGAGGATCTGCTGGCGGTGTGGATGGCGCCGGGGACCGCCGTGATCAAGCCGGTGCTCGCCGACGGCACCCCCGTGCACCGCGAGCCGCTGGCGACCCGTTACACCAAGGCGCGCCGCACCTCCCGCGACCAGTGGTTCGGTACCGGTGTGCTGAAGCTGGCGCACCCGGGTGACCCCTGGTCCGTGTGGCTGTTCTGGGAACGGAACTGGCACTTCAAGAACTGGTACGTCAATTTGGAGGAACCGCGGCACCGTTGGAGCGGCGGGGTGGACTCCCAGGACCATTTTCTCGACATCTGCGTCTATCCGGACCGGCACTGGGAGTGGCGGGACGAGGACGAGTTCGCACAGGCGCAGCGGGACGGGCTGATGAGCGACGCGCAGGTGGCCGAGGTGCGTTCGGCGGGGCGGGCGGCGATCGCCCGGATCGGGGCGTGGGGCAGCCCGTTCGCCGACGGCTGGGAGAATTGGCGGCCCGATCCGGGGTGGGCGGTGCCGCGGCTTCCGGAGAACTGGGACCGCCCCGCGGACCGTTTGCGCCCGTGCGGACGTAAAGGGACGCGGGGTGAGTGAAGTGGGCGAAGGTGGAAAGACGCGCTTAAGGACACCGCCTTTTCTTGCGCGGGAAGAAGCCGGGCCGAGCCCCCTTGCTGTGCCGGGGGTCGGCAACCGTAGGATCGTCCTCCGCAAGGCTGCAGGCGCAACTCCAGAACGGGAAAACGAACTTGACCGCGGTCGCAGGAGGGGCAAGGTCGTGAGCGCGACAAGCTACGACGAATATGAGGGGCTGAACCGGTTAGCACTGGACCGGGCGGGCCAGGCCGAGGCGTTCGACATGATCGGTGAGCGGTACGACGACGCCTTTCCGCACAAGGAGGGCCAGCTCGCCTCGGGCGCCTGGCTCGCCGGGGCGCTGCCGGCCGGTTCGCGGATCCTGGACGTCGGCTGCGGTACGGGGGTGCCGAGCGCCCGTCAGCTGTCCGATGCCGGGCATCGCGTCGTCGGCATCGACCTCTCCCCTTCGATGGTCAAACTGGCCCGGGACAACGTCCCGGACGCGGAATTCCACCGGCTGGACATCGCCGATCTGCGCGGCGGCCGGCTCGGCGGCCCGGGTTCCTTCGACGGAATTGCGGCCTTTTTCTCCCTTCTCATGCTGCCGCGTGCCGAAATCCCTTACGCACTGGGCCTGCTGCATGATCTCCTACGGTCTGACGGGCTGTTGGCCCTGTCGATGGTCGAAGGCGATGTCGACGACTTCACGATTCCGTTCCTGGGCACCTCGGTCCGGGTATCGGGATACCTGCGGGATGACCTGCGCCGGGTCGTTGGCGACGCGGGTTTCGAGGTCCTCGGGGAGGATGCTTATGCGTATGCCCCGTCGAGTACGGACGTACCACCCGAAATCCAGCTCTTTTTGCACCTGCGACGCGTCTGACGCGCCTGATACGTGACGCGTCAGGTATCAGGTAAGCAGCCCCGGACGGATGGAATCCCACGCGTGACGGAGCACCCCACCTCCCATGAATCGCGGCGGCCGGACCGGACCGCCGCGCCCTCGGCGTCCCCTTTCCGGGGGACGGCCGCGGCGGCGCCGCCGGTCGCGCTGCCCGATCCGCGCAGCGGCCTGCAACAGCCCGCGGCGGCCTTGCTGGTGCCGCATCCCGGCGCCGGTTTCGCGGTGCGCGGCGGGGACGACATCGCAATGGACGCCGGTACGGAGGCCGCACGGCCCGCCGGCAGGGACGGCACGGGCAGGGGCGTCGGCGGGGACTGCGCCGCGGCCACGGTGACGGGCATCGGCAGGAGTGGTGGCGGCGTGTGCGGTGGCGCGCAGGACGAGCCGAACGCGGATCACGGTCCGGCGGATCGGGACACGGCGGGCGATGCGGAACGTTATGCCACTGAGCACACGGCGGGGCGGCTGACCGGTCATCATGTGACTGACCACGCGGCCGGTCACGCCGCGGCGCGGGGCGCTGCCTCGCCGTACGGCAGTGCATACGGCGAGGCGTACCCGGATTCGTACAGGGAGGTGGCGATGCCCGTGGCCGGGCGGCCGGCCGGCGTGCCGGAGGAGACAACCGCGGCCCGCGCCGTGCAGGCGGCGGGAGCGGGCGCGGTGGGCCGTGCCCAGGCGCCCGAGCCGGGCGAGGAGCCGCGCACGGGCCAGGAGCCGCGCCCCGTCGGCGACAGCATCGGGCGGCAGCGGGAGGGCGAGACCGTCGGTTTCGCCTCCGGGGAGGGGGACGGGGCTCTGCCGCCGCCCGCTCCCCCGGCCCGCTCGGCGCATCCGGGCGAGAGCCTGGAGGCGGCGGCGGCCCGGCAGGCGGGCGGCGACCGGCTGCGGTTCATCGGGGCGGCGACGCGGCGGATCGCCCGCGGCATAGACCTCGACGAGATCGTGCTGGGGCCGTGCCGGGCGACGGTGCCGACGTTCGCCGACGCGATCCTGGTGTATCTGCGCGATCCGCTGCCGGTGGGCGATGAGCGGCCGACCGGGCCGGTGGTGCTGCGGCTGCGGCGTACGGACCGGATTCCGGAGGAGCCGGACACCGGCGGCGTCCGGCTGCCGGTGATGCCCGCGCAGCCGGACCTGGGGCCCGCGATGGGCGGCAGCGCGGCCGAGCTGGCCGAGGTGCGTCCGGGCGGTCCGCTGGCGGAGGTGCTGCGGGGGGTGCGGCCGCTGTTCGGGGAGGCGCAGGCGGCGCGGACGGCGCTGCCGGAGCTGCTGGGGCCCGATCCGCGGCTGCCGGCCGGGCACCGGGTGATTCTGGCGCCGCTGCGCGGGCGGCGGCGGGTGATCGGTGCGGCGGTGTTCCTGCGCCGCCCGGACCGGCCCGCGTTCGAGCCGGACGATCTGCTGGTGGCGGCGCAGCTGGCGACGCACACCGCGCTGGGCGTGGACAAGGCGGTGCTCTACGGCCGCGAGGCGTATATCGCCGACGCCCTCCAGCGCACGATGCTGCCCGACTCGCTGCCGCAGCCGACGGGCGTGCGGCTGGCCAGCCGCTATCTGCCCGCGGCGGAGACGGCGCGGGTGGGCGGCGACTGGTACGACGCGATTCCGCTGCCGGGCAGCCGAGTGGCGCTGGTGGTCGGCGATGTCATGGGGCATTCGATGACCTCGGCGGCGATCATGGGCCAGCTGCGGACGACCGCGCAGACCCTCGCCGGGCTGGATCTGCCGCCGCAGGAGGTGCTGCACCATCTCGACGAGCAGGCGCAGCGGCTGGGCTCGGACCGCATGGCGACGTGCCTGTACGCGGTCTACGACCCGGTCGCGCACCGGATCATCATTGCGAACGCGGGGCATCCGCCGCCGGTGATGCTGCACCGCGGCGGGCGTGCGGAGGTGCTGAAGGTGCCGCCGGGCGCGCCCATCGGCGTCGGCGGGGTGGACTTCGAGGCGGTGGAGCTGGATGCGCCGGCCGGGGCGACCCTGGTGCTCTACACCGACGGTCTGGTCGAGTCGCGGATCCGGGACGTGTGGACGGGGATCGAGCAGCTGCGGGAGCGGCTGACCGAGACGGCCCGGCTGACCGGCCCCAATCCGCCGCCGCTGGAGCCGCTGTGCGACGAGGTGCTGGACATGCTCGGACCCGGCGACCGCGATGACGACATCGCGCTGCTGGCCGCGCGGTTCGACGGGATAGCGCCCAGCGATGTCGCGTACTGGTATCTGGACCCGAAGGCGCAGACGGCCGGGCAGGCGCGCCGGCTGGCCCGGCGGGCGCTGGCCCGCTGGGGGCTGGACGAGCTGACCGACCAGCTGGAGCTGCTGGTCAGCGAGGTGGTCACCAATGCGGTGCGGTACGCGGAGCGGCCGATCACGCTGCGGCTGCTGCGGACCGATGTGCTGCGCTGCGAGGTGGGCGACGATGTCCCCCAGTTGCCGCGGCTGCGGCAGGCCCGGCCGTCCGATGAGGGCGGGCGGGGGTTGTACCTCGTCAACCGAATGGCCCGCCGGTGGGGCGCAACCCGGCTGAGTATGGGCAAGGTGGTGTGGTTCGAGCTGTCGATGCCGTCGGCCGCTCGCGCCTGACGCCGTACGGTGCCTGGACCGGTAGCCGGGCCCCGTACGGCCATCTGCTTCACCTGGGACCCCGTCCGGAACCGGACGGGGTCCCCTCTTGTGACCCACCGCGGCCGAGTGCCGAAGGAACGGCACGGCGCCCGGACACGGCACGGCGCCCGGAGCGGTGGATGCTCCGGGCGCCGTGCCTGCTACGTGTGGCGGGTGCCGGGGATCAGTTGAAGCCCGACAGTCCGTCGTTCTTGGCGTCGTTGGGGGTGGTGCCGCCCGTCCCGTTGTCGTTGCCGCCGGTGGTGCCGCCCGGGCCGCCGGTGGTGCCGCCGTCCGGGAAGCCCGAACCGCTCGGCGTCGGCCCGGTGGGCACGCCCGTCGGGCGGCCGGTCGGGGTCGGCGGGCCGCTCGGGGTCGGGCTGTGCGACGGGGTCTGGCTCGGCGTACCGGACGGGCTGGGCGTCGCGGACGGGGTGGAGCTCGGCGTCGGCGTCGGGGTCGGCGGCACCTCGTTGCCGTAGTCGGTGACCAGGTCGAAGTCCGCTGCGGTGTTGCCGTCCAGCGCGGCCTGGGTGTAGTCCGCCCACACCCGCGCCGGGTAGGTGCCGCCGTTGACCCGGCCGCCGCCACCGGTCCCCTTGAGGGTGACCTGGGCGCCGCCCTGGGGGGACTCGCCGAACATGCCGACCGCGGTGACCAGCTTGGGCGTGTAGCCCACGAACCAGGCCGACTTGTTGTCGTCGGAGGTGCCGGTCTTGCCCGCCGCCTTGTACGCGGTGTTCTTGACCTCCTGCGTGGCGGTGCCGTCGTTGACCACGCCCGTGAGCACCTTGGTGACGGTGTCGGCGGTCGTCCGGGAGATGACCTTCTCGCCGATCGGCTTGCGCAGCGGGAAGTTCTCCTCGCCGTGCGTGGCCTTGACGACCAGCGTCGGGTTGACCTTGATGCCGTGGTTGTCGAGGGTCGCGTACGCCCCGGCCATCTGGAGCGGGCTGGCGCCCATGGTGCCCAGCGTCATGGCGGGCTGGACGTCCATCCGCTTGCCGTTCAGGCCGAGCTTGACCGCGGTGTCCTTGACGTTGTCCAGCCCGACGTCCGCGCCCATCTGCGCGAAGACGGCGTTGACGGAGTTGTTGGTGGCCGTCTGGACGGAGATATTGCCGTACTCGTGCTCGTCCTCGTTCGGCGGTGCGAAGGGGCTGGTGCCGCCCTTGACCGGACGGCGGTTGTGGCCGTCGTAGATCGTGTTCGGGGTGATCGGCAGGCCGTCCTGGGTCTGGGACTCCTTGTCCAGCGCGGCGGCGAGGATCAGCGGCTTGAAGGTGGAGGCCGCCTGGTAGTCCTCACGGGTGGCGTTGTCGGTGTAGTGCTTCGGGTAGCCCGCGCCGCCGTACATCGCGAGGACGTGGCCGGTCTTCGGGTCCACCGAGACGGCGCCGAGCTGGGCGTCCGCGTCCACCTTGCGCCTCTTGGGGTCGAGGTCGTCGGTGAGCTTGCGCTTGACGGACCGCTCCAGCGCCTTCTGCTTGGCCGGGTCGATGCCGACCGTGACGGTCCAGCCGCCGCGCTCGAATTCCTTCGGGTCGACGCCCTGGGCGAAGAGCTCCTTCTTCGCCGCGTCGATGATGTAGCTCTTCTGTCCGGTCACACCCGCCAGCGGCTTGGGCGGCTTGGGCCTCTCGAACTTCTGCTGTGCGCGCTCCTGCGGGCTGAGCCAGTGCATCTCGACCATGTTGTCGAGCGCATAGGCCCAGCGGTTCTGGACCAGCTTCCGGCCGGTCGGGGTCGCCGCCTGCCAGTCGTACTGGCTGGGCGCCTGGAGCAGCGAGGCGAGATAGGCGCCCTGGGAGACGGACAGCTTGTCGGCGTCCTTGTGGTAGTACGCCTGGGCGGCGGCCTGGATGCCGTAGGCGCCGCGGCCGTAGTAGCTGGTGTTGATGTAGCCCTCGAGGATCTGGTTCTTGGAGAGCTTGTCGTCCACCTTGAGGGAGATGATGATCTCCTGGAGCTTGCGGCTGACCGTCTGCTCGTCGCTCAGGTAGTAGTTCTTCACGTACTGCTGGGTGATCGTCGAGCCGCCCTGCTTGCCGTGGCCCATCAGGGTGTTGAGGATGCCGCGGGCGGTGCCCCACAGGTCGACGCCGGAGTCGTGGTAGAAGGTCTTGTTCTCGGCGGCGATGAAGGTGCGCTGCACCTTCAAGGGGATGTGGGCGAGGCCCACGGTCTCGCGGTTGACGGTGCCGCCGCGGGCGATGACCTTGCCGTCGGTGTACTTGAAGACATTGGCCTGCTTGCTGGCGTCGAGATTGCCCTTCTGGGGAATCTGCACGTACAGGTACAGGCCGATGAAGGCGAGGATGCCCAGCAGGCACACCCCGAGGAAGGCCCCGAGGATCTTCTTCCAGCCGAACAGACGGCGTATGAAGCTCTTGTCCTGCTTCGATGTTCTCTTACTCGGCTTGGCCCGGCGGGAGCTCCCCTGCCGCTCCCGCCTCGCATCCGCTCGGCCCATCGCTCCAGCAACTCCAGTCGGTTCCGCCCCCAGGTCATTCAGCTGTTGAAGCTAACACCGCAGCTGTCAACAGATGCTCATCGATCCCGGCTTTTCCGGGCGTGACAAACAGCACGGGGAGTGCGGGAACCAAGCGGGGGGTTTCGGTCATCGCCCTGGCGCACTGGCAGGCCAGCACGCTAATCTGCTATCACTTTGCTAGACCAGTGACATCATGCGATGCGGCGGACATCACGCGCCGCGTCGGGAAACGGGGAACCATGTCCGACCACTCCACACCGCCCGTCCCGCCGAAGGCCGAGCCGGCCGCCGACGCCCCCGAGATGCCCGAGCCCCAGGTCCGCGAGACCGCGGCGCACAGCATCCCGGGCGGCCTGGCCCTGCTGCTGACGGTGATCGGCGTCGGGCTCGGCATCGCCTCGATCGCCGTCGGCGGCACCCTCAGCTCCGGCGACAACCGCTCCCTGACCGCCCCCTTCGCCATCGCCGGCGCCGTCCTCCTTATCGGCTCCTTCTTCTTCATGACCGGCGTGAAGATGGTCGCGCCCGGCGAGGCCCGGGTCATCCAGCTCTTCGGGCGGTACGTCGGCACCATCCGCACCGACGGTCTGCGCTGGGTCAACCCGCTGACCTCCGCCCGGAAGATCTCCACCCGGGTGCGCAACCACGAGACCTCCGTCCTGAAGGTCAACGACGCCTACGGCAACCCGATCGAGCTCGCCGCGATCGTGGTCTGGAAAGTGGCGGACACCGCCCAGGCCCTCTTCGAGGTCGACGACTTCCTGGAGTTCGTCGCCACCCAGACCGAGGCCGCCGTCCGGCACATCGCGATCGAGTACCCCTATGACGCCCACGACGAGGACGGCCTCTCGCTGCGCGGCAACGCCGAGGAGATCACCGAGAAGCTCGCCGTGGAACTGACCGCCCGCGTCGACGCCGCCGGCGTCCAGATCATCGAGACCCGCTTCAGCCACCTCGCCTACGCCCCCGAGATCGCCTCCGCCATGCTCCAGCGCCAGCAGGCCGGCGCGGTCGTCGCGGCCCGCCAGCAGATCGTCGAGGGCGCGGTCGGCATGGTCGAGTCCGCCCTGGTCCGCATCAGCGAGCAGGGCATCGTCGAACTGGACGAGGAGCGCAAGGCCGCCATGGTCAGCAACCTCATGGTGGTCCTGTGCGGCGACCGTGCCGCCCAGCCGGTCCTGAACACGGGCTCGCTCTACCAGTGAGGGCCCTCCTGTGAGCACCGAACCGGCGAAGGGCCTCTTATGAGCGCGGACACCCCGGAGGGCCCCGCCCCCCAGGACGAGCGCCCGGCCCCGCGACGGCCGCAGCAGCGCAAGCAGGTGCTGCTGCGGCTGGACCCCCTGATCCACGACGCCCTGGCCCGCTGGGCCGGCGACGACCTGCGCAGCACCAACGCCCAGATCGAGTTCCTGCTGCGCAAGGCCCTGTCGGACGCGGGACGGATGCCACGCGGGGCGGGGGCGATTCCGCGGCGGGGGCGGCCGCCGAAAGGGGCGGCGGGGGCGCCCGAGACCTCGGGCGACAGCTGAACACCGGATCTATACAACATGCGTATACACCTCGTGTAGAGTGCGTGGCATGTTCATGGAACGCCCCCTGCCCGCACCCCCGGAGGCCCGCGTATGACCCCGCCCGGTGCACTGATCGAAGCGAGCGCGCTGCGCAAGGCGTACGGGCCCACGCCCGCGCTGGACGGCGCCGACTTCTCCATCCACCCCGGCGAGGTGGTCGCCGTGATGGGCCCGTCCGGCTCCGGCAAATCCACCCTGCTGCACTGTCTCGCCGGGATCATCGGCCCGGATTCCGGGACCATCCGGTACGACGGCCGCGACCTGACCGTGCTGAGGGACGGCGAACGCAGTGCGCTGCGCCGCGCGGAGTTCGGGTTCGTCTTCCAATTCGGGCAGCTGGTACCGGAGTTGACCTGCGCCGAGAATGTCGCGCTGCCGCTGCGGCTGAACGGCGTCAGGCGTACGGAGGCCGAGCGGCAGGCGCAGGAGTGGCTGGAGCGGCTGGAGGTGGACGAGGTCGCGGGCAAGCGGCCCGGGGAGGTGTCCGGCGGGCAGGGACAGCGGGTCGCGGTGGCGCGGGCGCTGGTGAGCCGGCCGCGGGTGGTCTTCGCCGATGAGCCGACCGGTGCGCTGGACTCGCTCAACGGGGAGCGGGTGATGGACCTGCTCACGGATGCGGCGCGCGCGAGCGGCACCGCGGTGGTGCTGGTCACGCACGAGGCCCGGGTCGCGGCGTACTCCGACCGGGAGGTCGTGGTGCGCGACGGCGTGGCGCGGGAAGTGGCGGCGGCGGCATGAGCGCATACGGCACCGGACGCCGTGCGTCCTGGGTACGGGACCTGGCCATGGGCGTCCGCTTCGCGGCCGGGGGCGGGCGGGAGGGCTGGATCCGTACGGCCCTGACGGCACTCGGCGTCGGGCTGGGGGTGGTGCTGCTGCTCGGCGCCGCGTCCGTTCCGCACATCATGGAAAACCGGCAGCAGCGGTCGGACGCCCGGCTGCCGGCGGGTTCCAGCGCACAGCCCGCGCCGTCCGCCCGGACCCTGGTCGTGACCGCCACGGACACCACCTACCGCGGCGACCACATCTCGGGCCTGACGCTGCGCCCCGACGGCCCCGCCCCGGCGCGGCCGCCCGGTGTGGCCGAGGTGCCGGGGCCGGGCGAGATGGTGGTCTCCCCCGCCCTGAAGGACCTGCTCGGCTCCCCGGAGGGCGCGCTGCTGCGCGAGCGGCTGCCGTTCAAGACGGTGGGCACGATCGGCGCACCGGGCCTGCGCGGCCCCGGCGAGCTGGTGTACTACGCGGGCCGCACCGCGTTCCCCGCAGGCCACACCGGCGACCGCATCACCGGCTTCGGCCAGAACACCGGGACCGATCCGATGCCGCCGCTGCTCGTTCTGCTGATCATCGTGGCGTGTGTGGTGCTGCTGATGCCGGTGGCCATCTTCATCGCCACCGCCGTACGGTTCGGCGGCGAGCGGCGCGACCGGCGGCTGGCCGCACTGCGCCTGGTCGGCGCCGACAGCGCCATGGCCCGCCGGATGGCCGCCGGGGAGGCGCTGTTCGGCGCGCTGTGCGGGCTGGCGCTGGGCGGGGCGCTGTTCCTGGCCCTGCGGCAGCTGGCCGGTCTGGTCACCGTCTGGGACATCAACGCCTTCCCCGCCGATGTGACGCCCGTCCCGGCGCTGGCGGCGCTGGTGCTGACGGCCGTACCGGTGCTGGCCGTCGCGGTCACCTTCGTCGCCCTGCGCGGGGTCGCGATCGAGCCGCTGGGCGTCGTACGGAACGCCGAGGGGCGGCGGCGCCGGCTGTGGTGGCGGCTGCCACTGCCGTTCGCCGGGGCGGCGCTGCTGCTGCTCAGCGGCGGACCGCAGGCCGACGGCACGCTGCCGCACACGAACTGGATCACCGGCGGTGCGGTGCTGTTCCTCATCGGGATCACCGTGCTGCTGCCGTGGCTCGTCGAGGCGGCCGTCGCGCGACTGCGGGGCGGGCCGGTGCCCTGGCAACTGGCCACCCGGCGCCTCCAGTTGAGCAGCGGCGCGGCCGTGCGCGCGGTCAGCGGCATCACCGTCGCGGTCGCCGGCGCGATCGCCCTCCAGCTGTTCTTCGCCGCCGTCCAGGGCGAGTTCGTGTGGTCGACCGGCCAGGACTCCGGCCGGGCACAGCTGGACGTCAGCCTGCCGGCGAAGGACGTCGCCACGCTGCGCCGGATGACCGGGGAGTTCCGCGCGACCCAGGGCGTACGCGGCGTGATCGCGACCATCAACGGTACGGCCTACGGGCCCGGATCCCAGCGCGACGAGGGCCACATCCCCACCACCCCGGTCACCGTCGGCGACTGCGCCGCCCTGCGCGAGCTGGCGCACACCGGCCCCTGCCGGGCGGGCGACGTCTTCGTCGCCAAGGAGGGCAGCGGCATGGTGGTGGGCGCCGACGCCGGGAGTTCCGCGCGGCCCGGCGCCCGGGTGGTGTTCCACATCGACGCGGCGACCGGGGAGCCGGCCGGCCGGACGCGCCCGTGGACCGTGCCGGAGTCGGCCCGCGAGGTCCGCTCCCGCCCGGACCCCATGGGCCGCCCGGACTTCGGCATCTTCGCCACCCCCGGCGCCCTGGACCCGGCCGCCCTGGCCGACCCGAGCGCCCGTGCTCTGATCCGGGTCGACCCGCGCGTCCCCGACGCGGCGGAACACGTCCGCAACACCGCGGCCCGCCTCGACCCGATGGCCGACGTCCACGCCTTGCAGGACTTCTCGCGCGACAGCCAGTTCGCGAGCGTGCGCACCGGACTGCTGGTCGGCTCCACCGTGACGCTGGCGCTGATCGCCGCCAGCATGCTGGTCTCCACCCTGGAGCAGCTGCGCGAGCGGCGGCGGCTGCTGTCGGTCCTGATGGCGTTCGGCACCCGGCGCGCCACGCTCGCCTGGTCGGTGCTGTGGCAGACCGCGGTCCCGGTGGCGCTGGGGCTGGCGCTGTCGGTGGTGGGCGGTATCGGGCTGGGGATCGTCCTGCTGCGGCTGGTGGGCAGGCCCGTCCTCACCTGGTCGGTCATCTGGCCGCCGGTCGCGGCCGGAGCGGCGCTGGTCGTGCTGGTCACCGCGCTCAGCCTGCCGCCGCTGTGGCGGATGATGCGGCCGGACGGGCTGCGTACGGAGTGAGCGGCCGCCCCGGGGCCGTACGGGGGGCGGCCCCGGGGCCCTTCGAAAAGCCGCTATACGCACCGCGTATACACGAGCGATACACCACGACGTAAGGTGGTCGGCATGTCAATCGGTCATACGCTGCTGGGCCTGCTGGAGTCCGGCCCCCGCCATGGCTACGACCTCAAGCGGGCCTTCGACGAACACTTCGGGCACGACCGGCCGCTGCATTACGGCCAGGTCTACTCCACGATGTCCCGGCTGCTGAAGAACGGCCTGGTCGAGGTGGACGCCGTGGAGACCGGCGCGGGCCCGGAGCGCAAGCGGTACGCCATCACGGACGCCGGTGTCACCGACGTCGCCCAGTGGCTGGCCCGCCCCGAGAAGCCCGAGCCCTATCTCCAGTCCACGCTCTACACCAAGGTCGTCCTGGCCCTGATGACCGGCCGCAACGCCGCCGAGCTGCTGGACACCCAGCGCGCCGAACATCTTCGGCTGATGCGCGGGCTGACCGAGCGCAAACGCGGCGGCGACCTCGCCGACCAGCTGATCTGCGACCATGCGCTGTTCCACCTCGACGCCGATCTGCGCTGGCTGGAACTGACCGCGGCGCGGCTGGACAAGCTGGCAGAGACGGTTGCGGCATGACGCCGGAGGGTTCCTCCCCCAGCTACCGCCGGGGGTGCCCCCAGCTCGCGGCGGAGGGGCTGCGCAAGGCGTACGGGCCCACGCCCGCGCTGGACGGCGCCGACTTCTCCATCCACCCCGGCGAGGTGGTCGCCGTGATGGGCCCGTCCGGCTCCGGCAAATCCACCCTGCTGCACTGCCTGGCCGGAATCATCGCCCCGGACTCCGGCACGGTGCGCTACGGCCCGTACGAGCTGACCGGGCTCGGCGATGCCCAGCGCAGCGCCCTGCGCCGTTCCGACTTCGGCTTCGTCTTCCAATTCGGCCAGCTGGTACCGGAGTTGACCGCGCTGGAGAATGTCGCGCTGCCGCTGCGACTGAACGGCACCAAGCGCAAGGAGGCCGAACGGCAGGCCCGGGAGTGGCTGGAGCGGCTGGAGGTCGACGCGGCGTCCGGTCAGCGGCCCGGTGAGCTCTCCGGCGGCCAGGGCCAGCGCATCGCGGTCGCCCGCGCGCTCGCCACCCGCCCGCGGGTGATCTTCGCCGACGAGCCGACCGGCGCCCTGGACTCCCTCAACGGCGAGCGGGTACTGACCCTGCTGACCGACGCCGCCCGCGACACCAGCGCCGCGGTGGTGCTGGTCACCCACGAGTCCCGGGTCGCCGCGTACTCCGACCGCGAGATCGTCGTCCGCGACGGCAAGGTCAAGGACATGCTGGCCGGACTGAGATGACCGGGACCGAGATGAGCCGGCCGTCCGCATGAACGCCCCTGCCAACGGAGCCCGAAGCGGCCCCGCGGTCTGGGCCCGGGACCTGGCCATGGGCATGCGGTTCGCGGCCGGCGGCGGGCGCGGGGCTGGATCCTCCCCCAGCTACCGCTGGGCGGTGCCCCCAGCCTTGACCGCACTCGGCGTCGCCCTGGGCGTGGCCGTCCTGCTGCTCGGCGCGTCCGTACCGTCGCTGACCAGCGCCTGGCACGGCCGGGAGAAGGCCCGCGAGAACCTCCTCTTCGTCACGGCACTGAGCCTGCCGCCACTGTGGCGCATGATGCGCCCCGACGGCCTGCGGACGGAGTGACCGCACCTCGCCCAACACCTCTTCGGGGCAGGCTCGTTGGCCCGGTATGACCGCCCCTGCACGAACCCTGTTGGACGAAGTCGACTGGCTGATGGAGCGGGTGCCGGGCGCCCGGTTCGAGGTGATGGGGGGTGAGATCTGTGTGACGCCGTTACCGGATGGGGCCCATGCGGAGGTACTCAGCGACCTCATGTTTCTCCTCGCGGAGGCAGGACTGCACGATGAGGCGACGCGCGTCCTCCAGAAGCTCGCGGTGTGGCTGCCCAGCGGCCCGTATGACTTCGCCATCCCCGATCTCTCCGTCATCGACGACTTCGAGGGTCACGAGGTCGAGTTCAACTGCTACGACCCGGCGATCTTCCGCCTGGTCCTGGAGGTGACCTCGAACAATTACGGAAACGAGCTGCGGTCGAAGGTCGCCGCGTACGCCGACGCCCGGATCCCCGTCTACATGATCGTCAACCGCCGCGACGACCGCATCCACCTCCTCACCGATCCGTCCGACGGCACGTACCGCAGCCATCGCGTCCACGCCCCTGGCGAGCGCGTCACACTGCCCGCCTCCATCGGCGCGGAGGTCAAAATCGACGTGGCGGCGATTCTCGAAGTCGCCCGTCTCTGACTCCTCGAACGGGTGAACGTGGTCATACGAGACGCGTGCGGGTGGCCGGGCCTACGATTATGGCCTCGGCACCAGTCAACGGGAGGCATGCAATGTCCGCAGCAGCTGTCGAGCGTCCCTACGCGCGTGACCGCAAGCCGCTGACGCTCCTCGAGCAGGCTGACCAGCTCTCGGAACAGCTCCCGGGCTACCGCGTCGAGATCCTCGGAGGCGTACTCACCGTGACCCCACCTTCGGACTGGGCCCATGCGAAGGGGCTGTCCCGCATCCGGGACACCTTCGCCGCGGCCGGATTGAACCGTGGCGAGACGGAAGTCGTCGAAGGTTTCGGCGTGTGGCTGCCGGACGGCCCAGAGAACTTCGCGATTCCCGACCTGTCCGTGGTGGACGCCGACGCCGGGGAACACATCATCGATTTCGAGTGCGGCGACCCGGCGGTGTTCCGGATGGTCCTTGAGGTCACGTCCGGGAACTACGCCAACGACCTGCGCACAAAGGTCGCCGCCTACAGTGCAGCAAAGGTGCCTGTCTATGTGATCGTCGACCGCAAACATGAACGCCTCCACGTCCTCACCCAGCCCATGGAGGACGGATACGGTCTACACAGCGTCCATGCAGCCGGAGAGAAGGTCACCCTTCCGGAGTCCATCGGCGCCGAAGTCATTCTGGACGTCACGCAGATCCTCGACGACTGCCGGCGCCGCCCCCCGCGCCCCTAACCCCCCACCACCCGCACCGGCAACAACCGCATGGCCCCCCGCAACGCCCCCGCGAACTCCTCGAATTCCGCCGCTCGGGCGGTGCCCGTGCGCATGGCGAGGGCGACGGTGCGGGACGGCTGGGGGTCGGCGAAATAGCCGGTGGTCAGCAGGTCGTTGCGGGCCGTCTCCACCCGTAGGGCCGTACGGGGAAGCAGGGTCACCCCGAGGCCGCCGGCCACGAGTTGGACCAGGGTGGACAGACCGGCCGCGCTGGTCGTCACCGGTGCCCCCTCCTCACGGCCCGCCTCGCGGCAGATGTCCAGGGCCTGGTCGCGCAGGCAGTGGCCCTCGTCCAGCAGCAGGAGATCGAGTTCCTTCAGCGCTTCCCGCGGAATGTCGGCGCGGCCGCCGAGCCAGTGGTCCTTGGGGGCGACCAGCACGAAGTCCTCGTCGAAGAGCGGGAGTTCGGTGATGTTCGGGACGCCGAGGGGGACGGCGAGCAGGAGGAGGTCGAGGCGGCCGGCCGCGAGCCCCTCCAGCAGGGAGGCGGTCTGTTCCTCGTGGACCTGGAGGTCCAGGTCGGGGTACGAGCCGTGGGTGAGCCGCAGGACCGTCGGCAGGAGGTAGGGCGCGACGGTGGGGATGACACCGAGGCGCAGGGCGCCGGTGAAGGGGGCGCGGGCCGCCTCCGCCTCCTCCAGGAGATCGCCGACCGCCTCCAGGACCGTACGGGCGCGCGCCGCCACCCGCTCCCCCGCCGGTGAGAGCAGCACCTTGCGCGTCGTACGCTCCAGGAGCTGCACTCCCAGCGCCTCCTCCAGCGCGGAGACCGCGCCCGAGAGCGCCGGCTGGCTCATCCCGATGTCCGCGGCCGCCTCGCGGAAGTGCAGATGCTCGGCCACCGCGGCGAAGGCGCGGAGCTGGGCCAGGCTGGGCTGGCGGGGCCGGCCGCCCGGGCTTACCGGTGAGACCACTGATAACCACCTCCGATCAACATTCACCAGTCTAGCTATTTCACTGATCAATGCGTCGTGTGGCACTGTTTGACCCGTCCAAGCCCCACAAGAAAGCCGCGGGTCACCTCAAAAAGGGCCCCCGCAGGTTTTTCTTTCGCTGCAAGGAGAGCGCGTGCTCACTGTCGGTGACAAGTTCCCCGAGTTCGACCTGACTGCCTGTGTCTCGCTGGAGAAGGGCGAGGAGTTCGAGCAGATCAACCACAAGACCTACGAGGGCAAGTGGAAGATCGTCTTCGCGTGGCCCAAGGACTTCACCTTCGTGTGCCCCACCGAGATCGCCGCGTTCGGCAAGCTGAACGACGAGTTCGCCGACCGCGATGCGCAGGTCCTCGGCTTCTCCGGTGACTCCGAGTTCGTGCACCACGCCTGGCGCAAGGACCACCCGGACCTGACCGACCTGCCCTTCCCGATGCTCGCCGACTCCAAGCACGAGCTCATGCGCGCCCTGGGCATCGAGGGCGAGGACGGCTTCGCGCAGCGCGCCGTCTTCATCGTCGACCAGAACAACGAGATCCAGTTCACCATGGTGACCGCCGGTTCCGTCGGCCGTAACCCCAAGGAGGTCCTGCGGGTTCTGGACGCCCTCCAGACCGACGAGCTGTGCCCCTGCAACTGGTCCAAGGGCGACGACACCCTCGACCCGGTCGCCCTCCTGTCGGGCGAGTGAACGCACCTCTGAGAACGCACCACTGAAGGGAAGGCCGATCGACATGGCTCTCGACGAGCTCAAGTCCGCCGTACCGGACTTCGCCAAGGACCTGAAGCTGAACCTCGGCTCGGTCATCGGCAACAGCGACCTGCCGCAGCAGCAGCTGTGGGGCACGGTGCTGGCCTGCGCGATCGCCTCGCGCTCGCCCAAGGTGCTGCGGGAGCTGGAGCCGGAGGCGAAGGCCAACCTCTCCCCCGAGGCGTACCAGGCGGCCAAGTCCGCCGCCGCCATCATGGCGATGAACAACGTCTTCTACCGCACCCGGCACCTGCTGTCGGACCCGGAGTACGGCAACCTCCGTGCCGGTCTGCGGATGAACGTCATCGGCAACCCGGGCGTGGACAAGGTCGACTTCGAACTGTGGTCGCTGGCCGTCTCCGCCATCAACGGCTGCGGCATGTGCCTGGACTCGCACGAGCAGGTGCTCCGCAAGGCCGGTGTGGACCGCGAGACGATCCAGGAAGCCGTCAAGATCGCCTCGGTCCTCCAGGCCGTGGGCGCCACGCTGGACGCCGAGGACGCGCTGGCGGAGTAACTCCCGTCGGCAGCGCGCCGGATCATTGCGCAAAGACCCCGCAGAATGCTGATTCTGCGGGGTCTTTGCGTGTTCCGGTGCGGTTTCGGGTCGTTCGGGCCCGGTGCCGTGGGCGAGCCGTACGCGAAGAGCCTGCGGCCGTTGCGACCCGGTGGCCGTTACGACCCCGCCTCCGCCACCTCCGTACGCGGCTGCTGCGGTGCCGCCGACAGCGCCGTCGCCCCGTGCGGTGTGGGCATCATGCGCAGCGCCTGTTCCTTGGAGTACTTGCGCAGATAACTGACGACCGTGTTGGTGACGGCCACCAGCGGGACGGCGACGACCGCGCCGCCGATGCCGGCGATCAGGCTGCCGGAGGCGACCGAGAGGATCACGGCGAGCGGGTGGACCCGCACCGCGCGGCCCAGGATGAAGGGCTGGAGGACATGGCCCTCGATCTGATTGACCGCCAGGACGATCGCCAGCACGATCAGGGCCGTGAAGACGCCCTGGGTGACCAGCGAGACCACGCAGGCCAGCGCGCCGGAGACCACCGCGCCCACCAGCGGGATGAAGGCGAAGAGGAAGATGAAGACGGCCAGCGGGAGGGCCAGCGGGACGTCGAGGATCCACAGGCCGATGCCGATGACTATCGCGTCGATCAGGGCCACTATCACCGTGCCGCGGACATAGGCGGTCAGCGTCCGCCAGGCCCGCGGCCCGGCGCCCGCCACGCCCTCGCGGGCCGCGCCGGGCATCAGCTTGAGCAGCCAGGTCCAGATGCGGCGGCCGTCGTAGAGCAGGAAGAGCGTGGTGAACATCGACAGCAGGATGCCGGTGAACACCTCGATGACGACGGTGACGCCTTCCAGCCCGGCCGAGGTGATCGCCTCGGTGTTGTGACCGACCGCGTCCTGGAGGTTCTTGGCGATCTGGTTGATCTGACTCTCGGTCACATGGAAGGGGCCCTTGAGCAGCCAGCCCTTCAGCTCGGCGATGCCCTTCTGGATCTGACCGGCCACCGAGTCGATGTTGTCCTGAACCTGCCAGACAACGAACCAGCCGACCAGGCCCATCACCACGAAGCCGCCGATGAAGGTCAGCGCGGTGGCCAGCCCGCGTGCCAGTCCGCGGTGACGCAGCCAGGCCACGGTGGGCTGGAGCATCGCGGTGATCAGCAGCGCGGCGATGAAGGAGAGGACGACCAGCTGGATGGTGGTGATGACCTTCGCCAGCACCCACAGCGTTCCGGCCAGGACGAGCAGCCGCCAGCCGGCCTCGGCGGCGACCCGTACGCCCCACGGCACCGCCGCGACCGGGTCCGGGCGGGCGGCGACGGCGGGCGCATAGGCGGGCGGGGCGGGAACGGATTCGGGCGGCGGGGCGGTGGCGACAGGCCGGGATCCGTCCGGCGAGGCCGCATGCGGCACGCCGTCGACGACCGCCGGCGGTTCGGCCGCACGGGCGGGCGGCGGCGCGAGGCCGTCGGGCGGATCCTCCGCACGCCTCAGGTCATCCTGGTCGGCGGCCGCGGCCTCCGCGGCCTCCGCCCGGCGGCGCTGTTCCTCCAGCCGCTGCGCGAGCCGCGTCAGACCGGCGCCGGCGCCGCCGACCCACTGAGGCAATCTGGACATGTCGCTTCTCTTCCCCTCCCTGACGCCACATCTGTCGGCACGACGTTACCTGTGCCGGGGCGCGCGGGCTGAGTACGGCCGCCCCGCGGCGCCGGCTTCCGCGGCGCGCGGGACACGCGGATGCACGAAACCCCCGACGCTGACGCGGTCGGGGGTTTCACAAGTGCCGGTTGCCGCCGGTATGTCCCGGTGGCGGCCGATACGGCCTAGTACCAGCTGTTGGCCTGCCAGAACGACCAGGCACCACAGGGGCTGCCGTAGCGGTCGTTCATGTAGTTCAGGCCCCACTTGATCTGGGTCGCCGGGTTGGTCTGCCAGTCGGAACCGGCCGAGGACATCTTGGAGCCCGGCAGGGCCTGGACGAGGCCGTAGGCGCCCGAGGAGGCGTTGGTGGCGCGGTAGTTCCAGCCGGACTCGTGGTCCACTATGTTGCTGAAGCACTGGAACTGGTCGCTCGCCATCATCTGATGGGCGATGGCCTGCGTCTCGGCGATCGTGTAGGAGCTCTTGCCGAGAAGGTCGCCCACATCGCGCGATGCGGAGCGGGAGGCGGCCGCCTCCTGCTTCTTGCGCGCGTCGGCGTCCTTCTTCGCCTTGGCCTGGTCCGCGGCGTCCTTCTTGGACTGCGCGGTCTCCGCGGCTGCCTTACGGGCTGCTTCCTGTGCCGACTTCAGGGCTGCCGCGTCCGCCTGGCTGGACGCGTCGTCCGCCTGCTGCGTCAGGGAAGCCGTCTGCACCTGGGCCTGTGCGCCCGCGGGGATGTCGGCGATCGTCGCATCGGCGGCGGTGGCCTCGGCGTTGACCGAGGCGGGCTGCCCTGCGGCGACGCCGACGACAGCGCCGACGGTGGTGACCGCGGTGGCGGAGGCCACTGCGAATCCCCGGACCGAGATCCGGCTCACACGAATTCCTTCCAGCGTCGCCCGCATAGGTGACCTCGCGGGCGCAATCGTGCCCCTGGCGCTGGTCTCCCCTTGTTCCGGACCCAGTTGAGCGGGCGGGACCGGCTGGTCACGGGAGGCACTGGCCCGGTACGTCCCCCAAGGGGGTCCGCGTGGTGCTCGGGCGGCATACGGCGACTCGCTATGAAGTTCGGTTGTTCCGCACCTCTGGGGATGCTGGTGGTGCCGTATGCGGGGCCTGACAGGACCCAGACTCTGCCCGAACCGGGCACCGCGAATCAATTCCCGGCCGGGTGTGAAAGCTCACACCTCGTTTACTCCCCAGGATTTTCGGATATCCGCGCGGACACGCGCGCCGCCCGGCTAAGCTCCCTCGCTTCTCCGGGCGGCGCGGTGGTTCACAACGGGTCAGATCCTGCCGTCCTCCAGCATTTCGGTCACCAGGGCGGCGATCGGGGAGCGCTCGGACCGCGTGAGCGTGACATGCGCGAAAAGCGGATGGCCCTTCAGCTTCTCGACGACCGCGACCACGCCGTCGTAGCGCCCTACGCGCAGATTGTCCCGCTGTGCCACGTCATGGGTCAGGACGACCCGGGAGTTGGCGCCGATACGGGACAGAACCGTCAGAAGGACGTTCCGTTCCAGCGACTGGGCCTCGTCGACGATGACGAACGCATCGTGCAGCGAGCGGCCGCGGATATGGGTGAGCGGCAGCACCTCCAGCATGCCGCGCCCGACCACCTCTTCGATGACGTCCTTGGTGGTCACCGCGGACAGGGTGTCGAAGACCGCCTGCGCCCAGGGGCTCATCTTCTCGGCCTCGCTGCCGGGCAGATAGCCCAGCTCCTGCCCGCCGACCGCGTACAGCGGCCGGAAGACCATCACCTTGCGGTGCTGCCGGCGCTCCAGCACGGCCTCCAGACCCGCGCACAGCGCCAGCGCCGACTTGCCCGTACCGGCCCGCCCGCCCATGGACACGATGCCGACGTCCGGGTCGAGCAGCAGGTCCAGCGCGATGCGCTGTTCGGCGCTGCGGCCGTGGATCCCGAACGCCTCCCGGTCGCCGCGCACCAGCCGCACCCCGCCGTCCGCGGTGACCCGGCCCAGCGCCTTGCCGCGTTCGGACTGGAGGACCAGTCCGGTGTGCACCGGGAACTCCGCGGCGCCCGGCAGCTGGGCGCTCTCGGCGGCGAACAGGTCGTCCACCTGTTCCGCGGAGACGGCCAGTTCGGCCATGCCCGTCCAGCCGGAGTCGGTGATGGCCAGCTCGGCGCGGTACTCCTCGGCCAGCAGACCCACCGAGGACGCCTTGATGCGCATCGGCAGGTCCTTCGAGACGACCGTGACGTCGTACCCCTCGGCCTGAAGGTTGCGGGCGACCGCGAGGATGCGGGAGTCGTTGTCGCCCGGACGGCTGTGGCCGTTGAGGAAGGCCGCCGGCAGGATGCCCGGGTCGGAGTGGTTGAGCTCGACGCGGAGGGTGCCGCCGAGACCTCCGATGGGGATGGGGGCGTCCAGCCTTCCGTACTGGACGCGGTATTCGTCCAGCAGCCGGAGCGCCTGCCGGGCGAAGTAGCCGAGCTCGGGGTGGTGCCGCTTGGCCTCCAACTCCGTGACGACGACGACCGGGAGGACGACTTCGTGCTCCTCGAAGCGGGACATGGAGCCTGGATCCGCCAGCAGGACGCTGGTGTCGAGGACGTAGGTGCGCCGGCCGTTCTCACGGCGCTTTTTGCTGTTCACCACGGGTGGACGAACCCCCTCGGATGAGGTCGGGGTGCGACGGCGTCGCCGGGCACGGGACCGGGTTCAGGCCACGCTGCACGGGCCGAACGCCGGCCCTCCGCGTCGTCCGTGCGATCCGCACGATCGTCCGTGATGTGCAAAGGGCCTCCCGGGCGGACGGCCCCATGCCGCCCGCTGAGAACCGGCGCCCGATGTCTGATTCCGGACGCCGACCTGCCAGGGATATTCCCGCGAACCCGCGCCCCCATGCCATGGCATATGACGCACGGTTGATGAACCTTTGGTTACACAAGATCGCCGGCGTGGCGCACCCGGACCGCCGACTCAGCGCGCACAAACTGCACATTCCGGGGGATAACCCCCGAACTCCTCGCCGGAAAACCCGCTTCAGCCGCCGTAGCGCCGGTGCCGGGCCGCGTAGTCGCGCAACGCGCGCAGGAAGTCCACCTTGCGGAAGGCCGGCCAGAAGACCTCGCAGAAGAAGAACTCGGAGTGCGCGCTCTGCCAGAGCATGAAGCCCGACAGCCGCTGCTCGCCGCTCGTACGGATCACCAGGTCCGGGTCCGGCTGGCCGCGGGTGTAGAGGTGCTCGGAGATCAGGTCGATGTCGACGGTCTCGGCGATCTCCTCCAGGGAGGTGCCGCGCTCGGCGTGCTCCAGCAGCAGCGAGCGCACGGCATCGGCGATCTCCTGGCGGCCGCCGTAGCCGACCGCGACGTTCACCAGAATGCCCTTGTTGTCGGCGGTGGCCGTCTCGGCCTCCTTGAGGACCGTCTGGGTGGCCTCCGGGAGGAGATCGCGGTTGCCGACGTGGTGGACGCGCCAGCGGCCGTCGGCGGCCAGGTCGCGCACGGTGTTCTCGATGATGCCCAGCAGCGGCTTCAGCTCGACCGCGGGCCGGTCGAGGTTGTCCGTCGACAGCAGCCAGAGCGTGAGGACCTCCACATCGGTCTCCGCGCACCACCCCAGCAGCTCGCTGATCTTGGCCGCGCCCGCCTGGTGGCCCTGCTCGGGGGTCCGCCCGTCGGCCCGCGCCCAGCGCCGGTTGCCGTCGAGGATGACGCCGATGTGCTTGGGCACCTGGGCGTGGTCCAGGCGGCCCTCCACCCGGCGCGCATACAGCCGGTAGACCAGATTGCGCAGTGCGGGCGGATAAGGGATGCGCACCCCGGAAGATCGCGTCATATGTGGTCCAGCCCCTCCGTGCCGAAATGGCCCTCGCCCCGTCGCCTCAAGGGGGCAACTTTACGTGTCGGGTGTCACGAGAGCCCAATCAGGTGTGTCACAAGTACGTGATAGGGAGATGAGCATGACTGGCACATCTGACTACCACGCCGTGGAATCGCGCTACGACTCCATGGAGTACCGGCGTACCGGCCGCAGCGGTCTGAAACTCCCCGCCATCTCTCTCGGACTGTGGCACAACTTCGGGGACGACCGCACCCTGGCGTCCCAGCGGGCGATCCTGCGCCGCGCCTTCGACCTGGGCATCACCCACTTCGATCTGGCCAACAACTACGGCCCGCCGCCCGGGTCCGCCGAGCTGAACTTCGGCAAGATCTTCGCCCAGGACTTCCGGCCCTACCGTGACGAGATGATTCTCTCCACGAAGGCCGGATATCTGATGCACCCCGGTCCGTACGGAGAATGGGGTTCGCGCAAATATCTCCTGTCGTCGCTGGATGCGTCACTGAAGCGGATGGGTGTCGATTACGTCGATATCTTCTACTCGCACCGCTTCGATCCGCACACGCCGCTCCAGGAGACGATGGGCGCACTGGCCTCCGCGGTTCATCAGGGGAAGGCGCTTTACGCCGGTATCTCCTCTTACTCCGCCGAGCAGACCCGCGAGGCGGCGGGCATTCTGCGCGAAATGGGTGTTCCGGCGCTGATCCACCAGCCCTCGTACTCGATGATCAACCGCTGGACCGAGGACGATGCGCTGCTGGACACCCTTGAGGCCGAGGGCATGGGCTGTATCTCCTTCGCGCCGCTGGCCCAGGGACTGCTCACCGACAAGTACCTCCGGGGCGTCCCCGAAGGGTCGCGGGCCTCGCAGGGCAAGTCCCTGGACCCGCAGCTGCTGTCCGAGGACGTGGTCGGCCGGCTGCGCGGGCTGAACGACATCGCCGCCCGGCGCGGCCAGTCGCTGGCCCAGATGGCCCTGCGCTGGGTGCTGCGCGACGAGCGGATGACCGCCGCGCTGATCGGCGCCAGCAGCGTGGCCCAGCTGGAGGCCAATGTCGCGGCCCTCCAGGGTCCCGCCCTCACCGCGGAGGAAGTGGCCGAGATCGATCGGTACGCGGTCTCCACGGAGGGCGTGAACATCTGGGCGCGCCGGAACTAGACACCGAGTCGCCGCACAGGCCCCCCGGGGGGGCCGTTTCGGCCGGACAAAAAAAGCGGGCCGGTCCGTGGGGGGGAATACGGACCGGCCCGAGGGGGGGCTTCCACCATAACCCCGACAGGGGGGTGCTGCGTGCATCGCGTTGCGGCGCGGCGTGGCTCGGCCTGTCGGGCGGGCGGACGGGGACGGATGCCACGGGCGGCTTTCAGGCCGCGGCCGCCCCCAGGAGCAGCGCGCCGAACGCCCCAATGATCATGAATGGTCCCAGCGGCATGACCTTCGCCCCGCCCCTTCGGACGCACATCAGCCCGACCCCGTAGAGCGCCCCGGTCAGCACACCGGCCGCGCCCCCGGTGGCGACGGCGTCCCAGCCGTACCACCCAAGGGCGATCCCCAGCCCGATCGCCAGCTTGACGTCACCCAGGCCGATCCCCGCCGGGTTGACGACGAACAGCAGGAGGTAGCAGGCGCCCAGCGCGAGCCCGCCCAGCAGCGCCCGCGAGAAGGCGCCGCCCTCCCCCGTCAGCGGGGCGACCAGGCCCAGCGCCCCGGCCGCCGCGGCCGCCAGCGGCAGGGTCAGGACGTCGGGCAGCCGGTGCACCCGCCAGTCGACGACGGTCAGCAGGACGGCCACCGGGGCCATCAGCAGCCAGACGGCGAGCTCGGGCCGGGCCCCGGTGGCCGCCGCGAGCGCCGTACAGGACAGCGCGGTGACCGCGGCCGTCGCCGCCGCCCCCGGCCCGTACGCCCCGCATCCCGGCTCCGGGCACCGCCCCCGCCCCAGCCAGCCCCGCGCCCGGCCGCCGATCGCATGCCCGCCGGGGCAGGCGCTGCGCCACTCCTCCTCGGAGCCGACGGACATCCGGTGGGCGGGCCGCGGTATCAGCAGCCCGGCCGCGGCCCCGTAGGCGGCGGCGAGAACCATCAGCATCACCGACATGCGTCGACCTTAGGGCCGTCCGGCTGATAGAACGACGGACATGGCGCGCTGGCGGAACGGCCCCGGAGTACTCCTCATGGCGGACTCGGGCCCCGGCGAGGGCACGGGCTCCTGGCCCGTCGCCGGCGTCCCGTTGGAGATCGCCGCGTCCTACCGGGCCCGCACCCGCGGCCTGTTGGGCCGCGACGGTATCGAGGGGGCGCTGCTGCTCACCCCGGCGAGCGGGGTGCACACCGTCCGGATGCGGTTCGCGATCGATGTCGCCTATCTGAGCCGGGACCTGACCGTCCTGGCCGTACGCACCATGCCCCCCGGCCGCTTCGGACGCCCGCGCCTGCGCGCCCGGCACGTCCTGGAGGCGGAGGCGGGGGCGATGGCGAAGTGGGGCCTGCGTCCGGGCCGTCGCCTCGCGGTGGAAGCGTGCGGCCCGGACGCGGCGCCCTAGGCGCCGAGGCACACCGGTCCTGGGCGGGCCCGTCCGCGGCGGCTGCTCCCTACTCCCCGGCCCGCGGGAAGCTGACCTCGACCCGGCGGTTCTTCTTGCGGCCCGCCTCGGTGGCGTTGTCGGCGATCGGGTACTGCTCGCCGTAACCGCGGATGTCGAACGTCACCGACGAGCCCAGCTCGCCCGCCAGTTCCTGCTGGACGGCATCGGCGCGCTGTTTGGACAGCGTCAGGCCGTGTGCGGCCGATCCGAGGTTGTCGGTGAAGCCGAAGACCCGCAGCCGGGTGGCGTTCTGCTTCTTGGCCTCGGAGGCGATGGTGTCGATCCGGGAGAGCGCGTCCGGTGAGAGCTTGGCGCTGTCCTTGCCGAAGAGGACCTCGGCCTGGAGCGAGAAGGTGACGTTGTCGTTGGTGTCCTGACGGCGCTCGGAACCGTCGTCGCTCTCCACGATGGACTTGATGTTGAGCACCTTGGCGGGCGCGAGCGTGGCGCCCTGGACCATCCGCAGGTCGGGGTCGTGGGGGTCGATCCGGACGGGTGCGGTGGAGTCCTCACGGGTGCCGGGCGGACCGTCCGCCCGGGCCGACTGCGTCAGCAGGGCGGCGGCAAGGACGGCGCAGGCGGCGGCCACTGCGGCCCTGGGGACGGTGCGGCCTGGGGACATGGTCACTCACCCGGTGATCTCGATGTCGGCAAGGGGGAAGGTCGGCAGCTGGAATTCCACATCGGTGGTGCTGGCCGCCGGCGAGGGGAACTGCATGAAGACCGGCAGGGTCTCCCCGGGCTTGATGATCCGGATGCCGGTCGTCGCCAGCGGGCGCCCTTCGGTGTCGCGCAGGACGTAGTACCGCTTGCGCTCCTTGATGTCGATCAGCGTCGCCCCGCCCAGGTGGTTGCCGTGCTGCTGCATCTCCGTCTCGTCGCCGCGCCAGGCGGACGATTCGCTGAACGGCTCGGAGCTGGTGTTCTTCAGCACCCCCTGCACGGTGACGAATCCGCCGGAGTCACGCACCGCGGAGTTGAGGGTCAGCACCATGCCCTTCTTGCCTCTGAGGACGGCGATGACCTTGCTGGAATCCGCGGCCGGCGCGGTCGCCGGGGAACTGTGCGAACCGGCGGGCGGCTGGGGCTTCTTCGCGGTGCCCGTCGCCGGTCCGCTGTCGCTGCCGCAGCCGACCGCGCCGAAGGCCAAGCCGGCGGCAAGCACGAGCGCGGCCGCCGCCGTACGGCGCCGCGCGGTGCGTTGCATGCTCATGGGCGAGATTCCTTTGCTGGTCAGAGGCTTGATTCGGCGGGTTGCGGGCGGGGGCGCGGGGCAGTCATCGGGCGAGCCGTACGGCGAAGAAGGCGGCCGGTCCGGGGAAGGAGTCGAGGTGCCCGGGGTCGAGGGTCAGCGGCCGGCCGTCGCAGAGGAGCTGGATCTTCCCCGTGCCGGGCTTGTCCTTGCCGGGCTTGTCCTTGCCGGGCTTGTCCTTGCCGGGCTTGTCCTTGCCGGGCCGTACGGTGCAGCGCGGGGTGACGACCGCCTGGGCGTGCGCCGACGCATGGGTGTTCTCCGTACCGGGGACGATCGAACGGCCCACCGTGCCACGGGTGGTGACCGCCACGGCGAACGAGGTCGGCCAGGAGTCGGGGGTGCAGGCGGTGACATCGGCGTCGTTCTTGCCGGCGAACCACTGGGCGCTGCGGCAGGCGGTGTCGGTGGGGGCGCCCATCGCCTTGAGCAGATCGCTCCAGGAGTCCTCGCCCTCGATCGCCTTGCGCAGCGCGCGGTGGAGGTCGTCGCGGTAGCTCTGGGCCGCGCCCAGCGCCGCGGCGTCGGCGGCGGTCTGCGCGCCGTTGCGGGTGGCGGCGGCCTGGCCCACGGCGAAAAACGCGAACGCGAGAAAGAGCAGGCCCGCCACGGCCACGAGGTAGATGGGGAAGGCCTGCCCTGCGTCGCGTCGTACGCCGTGCCGCACCGCTTCCGTCAGCCGGTGAGCTGCGAGATCTTCGAGGTGATGGCGTCGTAGATGGACTGGCCGATGTCCGTACCGGCGATCGCGATGACGATCGCCACGACCACCGCGATGATGCCCAGGTATTCGACCGAGGTCTGTCCCCGGTCGTTCCCCACAAACCACTTCGCCATCGTCTTCCCCTTCATGGGCGGCCGGCCCGCTCTGGTCCGGCTGGTCTGCCCCCGTGGTGCCGGCGCGCTTGTCCGCGCTCGGAAAAACACTTGAAAAGTACGCCGGAAGAGCGTTCCCGGAACAGGGATTGCGAACCCCTTCCTCGGCGGGGAAACCGAACGGGCGGTGCAACGGCGCGTTTCGGCCACTCAGCCGCACCTTGACCACCCCCGCTCCCCCTCCGGGATCCTCCGGATCGCCCGGATCACCCGGATCCTCCCGGGATTCTTCGACACCACTGGAACTGACCGGCCCGCTCGTGCCGGGGTACGAGGGGCGACGCGGCGGCATCCACTGTGGCACAACTCGTTGCTCCTGCGAAGGCATTGGCGCGAAGCGGGGTCCGTAGCGTACTCATCCGGCCGCGTACGATGCCACCGCGACAAAGGGCCGCGCCGGGGCCAGCAGGCCGGTGCCGCCGGACGGGCCCACCGCGCGGCGGCCGCGTGCGACCGTGCGTGGTCATTTGCCCATCAGGGAGCCGAAGTTGGTGCCCGAGCCCAGGAAGAAGCCGGCGACCAGCAGGATCATGGTGGCCGGGACCATGAAGGTGGTGATCACCATGGTGGCTTTGGGGACGGCGCGGGTGGCGCGGCGGCGGGCGTTCTGGGCGTCGGTGCGGCGCATGTCGTTGGCGATCTGGATGAGGGTGTCCACGATGGGGGAGCCGAGTTCCTCGCCCTGCTGAAGGGCCGTGACGAACTGGGCGACCTGTTCGGAGTCGTTGCGTTTGCGCAGTTCGTCGAAGGCCACGCGGCGGCTGACGCCCATGTCCATCTGCCGCAGGGTGATGCGCAGTTCGTCGGCCCAGGGGCCTTCGTATTTCTCGGCGACGCGGTCCAGAGCCTGGCGGAAACCGAGCCCCGCGCTGACGACGACGGCGAGGACGTCCAGGAAGTCGGGGAGGGTCCGTTCGATGGTGTCCCTGCGCTGGCGGATCGCGGCCCAGATGCCCACTTCGGTCCAGAAGAGCGCGAAGAGGACCATCAGGACGGCGAGGAGGGGCTGGCCGCGCAGCACCATCACCAGGGCGGCGACGAGGCCGAGCGCACCATAGACGGCGCGGCGGGCGGCGTAGCGGTCGACGGTGAGGCCGGCGGGGTTGCCGGCCTGGTCGATACGGCGGCGGACCCGGGCGACGCGTCTCTCGCCCATCAGGCGCAGGACCAGGGGCGCATGGCGCATACCCAGGCGGTCGACCGCCGAGCCGACGACCGTCGTCCGGGTCGCGCCGACCTCCAGGGACAGCGCCAGGTCGGGCGGGAGTCTGGCCTCGCGGCGGTAGAGGGCGATGCCGCAGCAGATGCCGGCGACCGAGAGGGCGAAGGCGAGGGCCAGGAGGATTCCGATTCCCATGCTTCCCATGCGTGTGTCCGAGGCTCCTGGGCGGTGTGGGTGGGCGGTGAGGTACGGGGACGGTGGGGTGCGGGCGGCGCGCTAGACGTCGATCTTGGAGAAGCGGCGGATGAACCAGAAGCCGAGGGCGTAGAGGACGAACGCCACCACGACCGCCGCCTGGCCGAGGAAGGTGGAGGTCATCCGGTCGATGGCGCCGGGGGCGATGCGGTTCATCAGCAGCAGGGTGCCGATGCCCAGCAGCGGGACGACATACGCCGTGATGACCACCTGGGAGAGCTGGGTGCGGACCTCGCGGCGGGTCTCCTTGCGCTCCTCCAGGGTCTTGGTGAGGTTGCGCAGGGAGCCGACGACGGTGCCGCCCGCGCGGTTGGCGAGCACCAAGGTGGTGACCAGCACGACCAGTTCGCGCGAGGGCAGGCGTTCGGCGAGCTCCCCGAGGGCCTCGTCGACGGAGTGGCCGACGGCGAGTTTGTCGGAGACCCTGGCCAGTTCCTCGCCCGCGGGGGCCTCCAGTTCCTCGGCGGCCATGCCCAGGGCGGTGCGCAGGGCCAGGCCCGCCTGGGTGGCGTTGGCCAGGATCCGGGAGAGTTCGGGGAGCTGGTTGATGAACTTCTCGATGCGCTTCTGGCGCTGCCAGTTGAGGAAGGCGGCGGCCGACCAGACGGCCACCAGCGCGGCGATCGGGCCGAAGAACGGGGCGAGGGTGGCCTGGGCGATCAGCCACAGGGCGGCCATCGCGGCCAGCAGGGAGACCAGGAACTCACCGGGGGTCAGGTCCAGTCCGGTGGCGGTCAGCCGCCGTTCTAGGTGGCGGCCGAGGCGGGTGCCGCGCAGCGTGCGGTCGACGGAGGGGAAGCGGCGGCGGCGCGCGGCCGGGGGCAGTCCGTGCTCGTCGGCAAGGCGGTCGACGATGGCCTGGCGGCGGTCGCGCCCGCTGACGTAGGCCCGTACGCCGAGGACCGCCAGCACTCCGCACAGCACGGTGGCGACGAGGGCGAGCACGGGAAGCAGCGCGGTGCCGCCGGTCATGAGTGGGCCTTCCGGAGGGCGAGCTGGTCGTCGGTGACCGCCACGCCGAAGGCGGGCGGGGTGGGCTCGCCGGCCATGACGAGGCGTTCGGCGACCCGGCGTGGCAGCGGGAAGTAGCGGAAGCGGCCGTGGACGACGCGGTCGGCGCCCATCGGTTCGGCGTCGAAGCGGCAGACGGTGGCGAGCCGGTAGTCCTCGTGGCCGCGGGAGTCGAGCAGGGCGATCTCACTGATCCGGCGGGAGCCGTCGGCGTGCCGGGTGAGCTGGACCAGGCAGTCGACGGCGCTGTTGATCTGGTCCCGCAGCGCCTCGAAGGGGACCTTGACATCCGACATCGAGGCCAGGGTCTGGAGCCGCATCAGGGCGTCCTCGGCGCTGTTGGCGTGGACGGTGGCCAGCGAACCGTCGTGGCCGGTGGACATGGCCTGGAGCATGTCGAGGGTCTCGCCGCCGCGTACCTCGCCGACGATGATGCGGTCGGGGCGCATGCGCAGGGAGTTGCGGACCAGGTCGCGGATGGTGATCCGGCCCTTGCCCTCGACGTTGGGCGGGCGGGACTCCAGGCGGATCACATGGGTCTGCTGGAGCTGGAGTTCGGCCGCGTCCTCGACCGTGATGATCCGCTCCCCGTCGGGGATCAGCCCGGAGAGGGCGTTGAGCAGGGTGGTCTTGCCGGCGCCGGTGGCCCCGGAGACCACGACGTTGAACTTGGCGCGCACCAGGCCCGCCAGCAGCACCAGCATCTGCTCGTCGAGGGTGCCCATGCCGATGAGTTCGGCGAGGGTGTAGGCGCGCGGGAAGCGGCGGATGGTGAGGGTGGCGCCGTTGAGGGCGAGCGGCGGGATGATGACGTTGACGCGTTCGCCGGAGGGAAGACGGGCGTCGACCATCGGATTGGACTCGTCCACCCGGCGGTTGACCGTCGAGACGATCCGCTCGATGGTCTGCATCAGCTGCTCGTGCGAGGCGAAGCGGACGGGCACCAGCTCGACCCGGCCGGAGCGCTCGACATACACCTGGTCGGGGCCGTTGACCATGATTTCGGTGATGGAGGCGTCCTCCAGGAGCGGTTCGAGGACGCCCAGGCCCAGCGCCTCGTCGACCACCCGGCGGATGAGCTGGGCGCGTTCGGCGGTGGACAGCACCGGGCCCTCGCGGCTGATGATGTGGCCCAGGACGCGTTCCAGACGCGAGCGGCGCTCGGCGGCGCTGAGCGCGGACATCTCGGCGAGGTCGATCTCTTCGAGCAGCTTGGCGCGGTAGACGGCGACCAGATGGTTGTCGTGGCGCGCCTCCGCCGGCGGTTCGGGGGCGACGATCCGTGCTTTGAGGCTCATCGCGGCGGTGCTCCTGCTGCTCGTTGGGTTCCCTGCGCCGGCACTTCCCGGGCTCCTTCGTACGGTCCCGCCGCGGCCTGGCCGTCGTGCGCGGGGCGGGGCATGGTGGCGCTGCGGCGGGCGGAGCCGAAGTCGACGCCGGGGACGATCGAGGGGATGTGGACGGTCGCGGTGGCCTGCACCGCGTCCCCGCCCCCGCCCACCGAGACGGTGGCGCCCTTCGCGATCCAGCCGCTCATCGCGGCCTTGCCCGCGCCGGCGGGATCGGTCTCGCGGTCGGCCGCGTCCAGGGAGGCGGTACGGGCCGCGGCGCGGGCGCCCGTACCGGCCTGCTGGACGGCGTAGGCGCCCAGGCCCAGCTGGATCACGGCCAGCGCCACGGCCAGCAGGACGGGCAGGAAGCCGAGGAATTCGATCGAGACCTGGCCGCGGTCGCGGGGGCGGCCGCGCAGCCGGGCGGGGAGCGGGAAGGGGGCCATCAGTCCCGGGCCTCCTTCGCCGCGCCGGCCGAACCGGACACCGTCCAGGGGAAGCTGGCGGCGCCGGGGAACAGCACCGGGACCTTGATGCGGACCGTCGCCTTCCACAGCCCGGCCTCGGTGTGGCAGTCGGTGGTGGTGCCGCGGCGCCAGGCGCCGGGCAGATCGCGCAGGGCGGCGGCGTGGCAGGCGCCCGGGCCGCCGGTGTCCAGGGCGGTGGCGGCCCGTGCGCCGCGGTCGGCGGAGTTGGCCGCGAGCGCGTACGTGTAGCCGGTCAGGACGAACTGCCACAGCAGGATCAGCACCAGCGCGATCAGCGGGAGCAGACCGAGGAATTCGACGGAGACCTGGCCGCGGTCGCTGCCGCCCAGCGGGCGCCGCACGGCTCAGCGCTCCTCGTACGGACCGGGCGCGCCGAACGGACCCGTCGTGCCGGTCGATCCGGTCGGTCCCATCGGTCCCGCCGGGCCGGTCGCCGCCGGGGCACCGCGCCGGGCGCCGAACCTCGGGGCCGGGCCGAACCCGGATGCCCCCGGGGCCGGACCCTGAGCCGTCCCCGGTCCGGGAGCCGCCCCGGCGGTTATCGCCTTGCGCATGCGCACGGTCAGCGCCGTACGCGCCCGGGGGCCGCCGCGACCCTGGCGGGCGGCGGGCGCCTCGACCAGACCCAGCTCGCCCGCCAGCGCCCACAGCGCCTGCTTGACCGTCGAGCGGGCGTCCAGGTCCTGCATCCGGCCCGCGTCGACACAGGGCTGAAGTTCCTTGAAGGCGGCCGGGATCGAGGTCCTGGCCATCAGGGTGCCGGTGGCCTTCGCCACCAGCGGCGGCTGGATCTCGGTGCTGCGGCTGAGGCGGTTGACCAGGGTCGTGGTGTCCGCGGCCTTGCGGATCTGGAGGCGGTCCCACAGCCGCACCTGGCGTTTGGCGGCGCGTACGGCCACCACGTCCGGGGTGGTCACCAGCAGCGCCACATCGGCGAGTTCGACGGCCGCGGCGTTCGCGGACTGCATCTGGGCGCCGCAGTCGACGACCACCACCTCGTAACGGGAGCGCAGCGCGGCCACGATGTGCCGGGCGGCCCGGTCGTCCACCTCCTCGCCACGCTCGCCCTCCTCCGGGGCCAGCAGCAGCCCCAGGCCGGTGGGGTGGTCGTGCACCGCGTCCTGGAGGACCCGTACGGACAGGTCCTCGATGCCGGCGAGGTCCACCAGCGAGCGGCGGAACTGGACGTCCAAATAGGAGGCGACATCGCCGGACTGGAGGTCCATGTCCACCAGCGCGACGCTGCGGCCCGCGGCGCGGGCGGCGAGCGCCAGCTGGACGGCGGTGACCGTGGTGCCGACACCGCCCTTGGCGCCGGTCACCGTCACCAGCGTCCCGGCGGGCCCGGGGGCCGCGTCCGGGCCGCCGCCCAGGTGGACCCGTACACCCGCCGACCACTGGGCGGCCGCCTGCACCCGCGCGGCCAGTTCCTCGTAGCCCAGGGGCAGTCCGACGATGCCGCGGGCGCCGGCGTCCATCGCCGCGGAGAACAGCGCGGGCCCCGCGTCCTGGGTGATCAGGACGACGCCCACGGCAGGGAAGCGCAGCGCCACCTCGCGGATCAGCTCAAGGGCGGGCAGCGGGCCGATCCGTTCGTGGACGAGGACGACCTCGGGCAGCGCGTCGACGGCGGGCGCCGGGCCGCGGCCGCCGGTGGGATCGGCGGGCGGCCGGGCGGACGGCGCGGCGGCCTGGGCCAGGGCTGCCAGCAGCGCACCGGAGTCGGCGACCGCCGGTGCGGGCTCGGCGTCCGGCAGCTGGCTGAGCAGCGAGGACAGCACGCGGGCGGCGTCCGGGTCGCCCACTGCGGGCAGGATGCGGATGGTCACCTGGGCCTCCGGGTCACTTGTCGCCGTCGAGGGTGTAGGTGCGCTCGCCGGGCGGGATGGTGGCCGGGCCGCCCGGGGCGAGGAGGGCGAGCCGGACGTGGGAGGCGAAGGACTCGGCGTAGGCGACCCGCTGGGCGTCCTGGGTGTCCAGGGCGAAGGTGATCGGGACGGCCTCGCCGGCCTGGCGGTTGGTGCCGGTGGTGTCGCCCGGGTCCCTGGTCTCCAGGGGCGTCAGCTTGCCGACGTCGATGACCTGGGCGCCGGCGACGATGACCTTGGAGACCGGCTTGTCCTCGGGGCGTTTGCCCTCGAAGGTGGCGTAGATGTTCACCCGGGCCCCGGGGTTGATCTTGCCGGCCACACCGGTGGAGGCGTCGATCATGATGGCGATCTCCTGCTGCCCCGGCTTCAGCGCGGGCCGCTCGACGACCATGTCCTCCTGGAGCAGCGAGCCCTTCTTCAGGGGCGTCACCGCGATCTTTCCGCGCACCTGGTCCAGGTTGGTCACCGCGGTGGTCGGCAGCCACCGCTTCGGCATCGCCACCTTTTCGAACTGCCCGGGATCCAGCGGCTTGTAGGCCGCGACATCCGCCTTCAGCCGGTAGGCCGCCCTCTCCGGCCCGACCTTGGACTCGACGTTCTTGATCACCGACAGGACGCCGAGGAACGCGCCGACCGCACAGAGGGCCGACAGGAGCAGCAGGATCACTCCGCGGCGCTGGCGAGAGTTCATGGGGGTTGGACCTCGTTCGGGGACGGGGAGACGGGCGGACGGGGCACGGTCGGGGCCGGCGACAGGTGGGTCAGCGCACGTGGGCCACCGTCCGTGCGGTGCCGGGGAGGCCGGGCGGGTCCCATCGGCCGGGGGCGGACGGTTCCGCGGCGGCACCGGGTCCGCGGACGTCGGGCTGTCCGGGGGCGCCGCCGCCTGCGCCCGGTACGCCCGACGGTGCCACGGGGGACAGGCCGCGGCGGCGCAGCGGGGAGGGGGGTGACGGCGGGGCGGCGGGCGGCGGGGGCATGGGCGGGGTGGGGCCGGTCGCCGCGGTGCCGGGTGCCCCGGTGGCCCCAGCGGCGTCCGGCCCGGCTATGGCTGCGGGTGACGCCCCCGCGCCGCCCGCCGACCGTTCGCGCGCCACCGGCGTGGCGCAGAACGCGCAGCGCTCGCCGATCAGTTCCAGGCCGCACCAGCGGCACTCCTCGCGCCGTACGGACGACACCAGCCGGTGCAGCACGGAGGGATCGGGGATAGCTGCGGCGAATTCGATCAGCTTCTGGGTGCCCCACCACCGGGCGGACTCGGCCGGCAGCCGGGCCTCGTAGGCGCCCTGCACCTGCCAGGCCGGGGCCAGCACGCCGTCCACCCACTCCGCGGCCAGCGCTCCGCGGGCGACCGCGAGCTGGGTGGCGAACCCGGGGGCGGGCAGCCCGGCCCGTTGGCTGTGCCGGTCGAGATGCTCCAGATGCGGCTGCGGGCTGGCCAGTACCGCGAAATGCGCACCGGGCAGCCAGGACTTCATATGGGAGCGCAGATCGACCTCGACGCGGTCCAGCCCGCTGACGCTGCCCAGCAGGGCGCCCGCGTGGACGTAGTGCGCCAGCAGCCGCGCCGCGCAGGCGAGCACCCCCGGGCCGAAGCCGCCCAGCGTCAGCTGCCGCAGCTGGTGGGCGAGCACCGCCACCCCCAGGGGCGGCAGGGACAGCGGCACGATCGCGATCCGGTCGCTTTCCAGGACGGAGCGCAGGGTGTGCAGCCGGCGGATGTGGTCGGGCGGACAGGCCGAGGAGTAGAGCACGACGAGATGGCCGTGGTGTTCGAGGACGGCGGCGGTCTCCGTCAGGGCCTCGTCCAGCGGCTGGAGTTGCGGGGCCCGCAGGACGACCGCGGCGGGGGTCTGCGGATCGGCGGGCAGCGCGAGGTCAGGGCTGGTGACTGCAATCGCGGTCGGCACGTCGCTCCCCCACTCCCAGCGGCCGCCGGGGGTCCGGGACCGCGGATCGGCACAGCTCTGCGCCATCGGCGCCATACGCTCAGCACTTTATCCACGAGATACGCCCCAGAGAACATGTTCCGGGCTACTCGTCGTCGCGACGGTCCGGCAGGGAAACGGTACATACCGGCCGGGCAACCGATGCGGGAACTTCCGCTTCCGCACGAACTCTTGACAGGCTCAATGGTCTGGACCACGTTGGGGGCAAGCCCAGGGGCCCCTGAGCGCGTTGTGGCACCACCCCCTCAACTCCCCCCCCCACACGGAGGCAGTCGTGGTACGCGCACGTTCAGGAAAAGCCCGCGGACGACTGGCCGCGCTCGGCGCCGCGGCGGCACTGTCCGCCGGCGTCCTCGCCACCGGCACCGCCGGAGCATCCGAGGTCCACCGGCCCGCGGCCGCACCCGCCGCGCACACCGCCGCCGTACCGAAAGCCGTACCGAAGCACGCCGTCACCGGCTACTGGCAGAACTTCGACAACGGCGCCACGGTGCAAAAGCTCAAGGACGTCGACGACGCCTACGACATCATCGCGGTCTCCTTCGCCGACGCCACCGGCCGGCCGGGCGCCGTCGACTTCCACCTCGACCCGGCCGTCGGCTACGGCTCCGTCGACGACTTCACGGCGGACATCAAGGCCAAGCAGGCGGCCGGGAAGTCGGTCGTGCTGTCCATCGGCGGCGAGAAGGGCGCGGTCTCGGTCAGCGACGACGCCTCCGCCAAGAACTTCGCCGACTCGGTCGGCAAGCTGATGGACGCCTACGGCTTCAACGGTGTCGACATCGACCTGGAAAACGGCCTCAACTCGACGTATATGACGCAGGCCCTCAAGGCCCTGCACGCCGCGCACAGCGACGTCGTGGTGACCATGGCCCCGCAGACCGTCGACATGCAGTCACCGCAGAACGAGTACTTCAAGACGGCCCTGGGCATCAAGGACTTCCTGACCGTCGTCAACATGCAGTACTACAACAGCGGTTCGATGAACGGCTGCGACGGCAAGGTCCACGCCCAGGGCTCGGTGGACTTCCTGACGTCGCTCGCCTGTATCCAGCTGGAGGGCGGGCTCGATCCGTCCCAGGTCGGCATCGGCGTACCGGCCTCCTCCCGCGCGGCCGGCAGCGGCTATGTCTCCCCGGACGTCGTCAACGCCGCCCTGGACTGCCTCACCAAGGGCAGCAACTGCGGCTCGTTCAAACCGTCCAGGACCTACCCCGGGCTGCGCGGCGCGATGACCTGGTCCACCAACTGGGATGCCGCGGGCGGCAACGCCTTCGCGAAGTCGGTGGGCGGGCACGTCCAC
This sequence comes from Streptomyces natalensis ATCC 27448, assembly GCF_000935125.1. Taxonomy (GTDB): domain Bacteria; phylum Actinomycetota; class Actinomycetes; order Streptomycetales; family Streptomycetaceae; genus Streptomyces; species Streptomyces natalensis. The sequence continues at coordinate 690,943 of NZ_JRKI01000061.1, forward strand.
GGGCTCGGTTGACGCGCCGCGGCAGCTCCTCCTGCGCCACCCCCCACCGCCAGGTCCCGTGCACGGCATGCACGGGACCTGGCGTCCTGTACTGACGCCGCTTACGCCCCGGGGGTCCGGCTCACCGGCGGGCGCCCGACGGCTTGGGCAGCTCGCAGCCCGCCGCTTCGAGGTCCAGCTTGTTGCCGGCCGCGAAGCACTTCGGTATCCCGTAGGTCTCCTCGGCGTAGTTGGTGCCCTTGTGCACCGTCACCTTGCCGTTCTCGTCGACCTCGCACGGGTTGTTGACGGTGCACTTCTCGCCGTTCTCGTTACCCGTGTTGTTGATCGCGGCGATCTTGCCGGTCGAGGTGTCCAGCACCGGCGATCCCGAGGTCCCGCCGATGGTCTTGCACTCCGGCGTGTAGCGGACCGAGTCCTTCCAGGTCCAGTCGCCCTCCTTGAGCTGGGGCACGAACCCGTCGATGTTGCAGCTGTAGATCTTCTTCCAGTAGCCGGAGACGACGCTGATGCCCGCGCCCTTGGCCGGGTGGTCGGTGGCCAGTTCCAGCGGCTTGATGCCGTACTTCTGCTCGATCTCGGCGTAGGTCGAGCTCGTCTCGTACAGCGAGACGTCGGTGTTGGTCATCGTCGCGTACGTGATCTTGGTGGCGTGGATCGTGCCCAGGTCGCCGGCGGACTTGTCCAGCAGGGTGAAGCTGCGGCTGGACGGCTGGTCGACGATGACCTGGCCCGCGCCCGGCATCCCGCTCTCCAGACAGTGCCCGTTGGACATCACCAGGGCCTTGTCGTTCTCCTGCGAGGTCGGCATCTTGACCAGCGAGCCGGAGCAGTCGTCCAGCGCGACGGTGCCGGCGAAGTCGACGGTCCGGGTCTTGTGCTTGCCGTGGTGCCGGGCGTGGGTGGGGTGGTCCTGGGTCGCGGCACCGGCGCTGCCGGCACTGCCCACCAGGGCTGCGGCTCCCAGAACGGCCGTGGCCAGGGCGCCGACGAGAGGTCGGTTCATTGTGGGGGTCCTCTCAGCTGTGTCACCGGAGGTCCGTCGTGGCCCTCCGGTTTTGTCGTGCGCATTGTTGGCCGCGGACGGCTCCCGGGCAATGAATTTCCGGAAACCGATGGCAAGTTGCCGCAATATCAGCCCTTCGCCCGCGCCCCTCGGCCCGGTTCGTACCCCGGTTCGCGCCACGGTTCCGGCCACGGCTCCCGCCCGGTTCGCCGCGCGTCCACATCTGGCCGTTCCACGCCTTGACCCGCCCATGCCAAGCCTCGACACTGACGCCGTCGCTCGCCTCACCACCCCCCACAGGAGACCGCATGCGACCCCGACGTATACGCGGCGGACGGGCCACCGTCCTCGCCGCCGTCCTCTCCCTCGCCCTTGCCGCACCGATCGCCGCGGCCCAGGACGCCCCCGCCACCACCCCCGCACCCCATGGCGCACCGGACGCCGACCGCGCCCACCAGTACGAGGTGACCGGTCCCGCCACCCCCGCCGAACGCACCGCCCTCACGGCAACCGGTGCCTCCGTCGACGAGGTCCACGCCCGCGCCGTCGTCATCACCGCCGACCGCACCCAGGCCGCCCGGGTACGCCATCTCGGCTATGCGCTGCGGCAGTTGCCCGATCCGCCCGCCCCCGCGAGGACGTCCGGCCGGATCAAGGACTTCCCGCCCGGGTACACCGGCTACCACACCTACGAGGAGATGACGAAGGAGATCGACGCCCTCGTCGCCAAGTACCCGCAGATCCTCTCGAAGCAGGTCATCGGCAAGTCGCAGGAAGGCCGCGACATCCTGGCCCTCAAGCTCAGCAAGAACGTCTCCAAGGACGAGAACGAGCCCGAGGTGCTCTTCACCGCACACCAGCACGCCCGGGAACACCTCACCGTCGAGATGGCCCTCTACCTCCTCAACGAGTTCACCTCGAAGTACGGCTCGGACGACCGCATCACCAAGATGCTCGACTCCCGCGAGATCTGGATCATCCCGGATCTGAACCCGGACGGCGGCGTCTACGACATCGCCACCGGAAAGTTCCAGAGCTGGCGCAAGAACCGTCAGCCCAACGCCGGGACCAAGGAGGTCGGCACCGACCTCAACCGCAACTGGGACTTCAAATGGGGCTGCTGCGGCGGCTCCTCCGACGACCCGGGCGACGAGACCTACCGCGGCCCCTCCGCCGCCTCGGCCCCCGAGGTCCAGGTCGTCTCCACATTCGTCCGCAGCCGTATCGTCGGCGGAAAGCAGCAGATCAAGGCCGCCATCGACTTCCACACCTACAGCGAACTCGTCCTGTGGCCCTTCGGCTTCACCAACGACCAAACCGGCCCCGGCATGACCCAGGACGACCACGACACCTTCGCCGCCATCGGCAAGAAGATGGCCGCCGGCAACGGCTACACCCCCGAGCAGTCCAGCCAGCTCTACATCACCGACGGGGCGATCGACGACTGGCTGTGGGGGGACCAGAAGGTCTTCGCGTACACCTTTGAGCTGTTTCCGTCGTCAAACGGCGCCGGCGGTTTCTACCCGAAGGACTCGGTGATCCCGAAGGAGACGGCGCGCAACAAGGACCCGGTGCTCCAGCTGCTGGAGACGGCGGACTGCCCGTATCGGGCGATCGGGAAGGAGCAGCAGTACTGCAAGAACAAGCATTGACGCTTCCGACACAGCCAGGGCGCCCCGCACTGGCGGGGCGCCCTGCCGATTTCCCTGCGTAACCCATTCGACTTCGGCTCGTTAGTTCGAGCAAGGGGATGTCGAGGGGGAAGCATGAAGGCGGACATGGGGCGGAAGTACCGCGCGTATCCCACACCGGAACAGGACGAGATCCTGACGAGGTGGGGGCACCATGCGCGGGCGTTGTGGAACCTTGCGCTGGAACACCGGATGATGGTGAGGCGCAAGCACGACGGGAGGTCGTGGGTCTGGTCCGCGGAACAATGTGTGCTGCTCACCGAGATCCGCAACGACCCTGATGAATCTATTAATTGGATCCGGGACCTGCCAGCCTCCGCTGCGCAGCAGGTACTGAGGCAGATGGACGAAGCTTTCAAGCGCATAGCCAACCCGAAACTTCGGGCAAGGAACCCGAAGTTCAAGCGTCGGAACTGTGGCGCACACCTCACCTTCCCAGCCCAGAGGCTGAAAGTTCGCAAGCTCAATCGCCACTGGGCATCGGTGCGGATTCCCAAGCTCGGCTGGCTCCGATTCCGACTGTCGCGCGCCCTCGGCGGCACCGTTCGGTCATGCACCCTGTCCCGCAATGGCCTGGGTTGGCATGTGGCGTTCGGAGTGCACACGGGAGCCAAGTCCGCTCCTCCGAATGGAAAGCCTGGCTGTGGCGTTGACTTCGGCGTTCACGTCTCGGCATGGGTATCCACCGAGACGGCTCCACGCCTGATGCCGTCGTCTCTGACCGACGGCGAACAACAGCGACTGAGGACGCTGGAGCGTCGCAAGGCCCGCCAGCTCACGTACGCGAAAAAGCAGAACGGAGGGACGTACAGCAACCGCCTGCGCAAGACCATTGCTCAGATCGCCGCGCTGAAGGCACGGCAAGCCAGGCGCCGTCTCGATTTCACGCACAAACTCACCACCGATCTCGCCAAGAACCACGGCTTCGTCGGAATCGAGGATCTGCGCGTGTTGAACATGACGAAGAGCGCCAAAGGAACAGTGGCTGCACCCGGCAGAGGAGTGGGGCGCAAGTCTGGCCTCAATCGGGCTATCTACGACCACATCCCCGGCGAACGCAGGCGTCAACTGGCCTACAAGGCACCTATGTACGGCTCGCAGCTGCGGCCCGTGGCACCGCATGGCACATCACAGACCTGCCCTGAGTGCGGGAAACGAGATCCGAGAAGTCGCGTCGGATGTGGGCGGGAGTTCGCGTGCGTACACTGCGGACACACCGACCATGCCGATAAAACCGCCTCGATCGAAATCGAGGCCCGTGCACGCCGGATGGGCGACACGGTCACCAAAAGCACGCGTAGTCCCGCTCGCGGGGCGAGGGGTCGGGAAACCGTCACTCGGTTGCGTGCAGCACCGGCCACCCACGTCGCGTGAGTGGCCGGAATCCTCGCCATTCCAGGCAAGGAGCACATCAAATTTCGAAGGTGTACGCAGCTCGCGGAGCCCTAGACCACCAGGCTCACCAGCGCCGCAACCGCGAACCCTGCCAGCGAGAGCACCGATTCCAGCACCGTCCAGGACGCGAGGGTGTCCCGCTCGGAGATCCCGAAGTATTTCGCCACCATCCAGAACCCGCCGTCGTTCACGTGCGAGGCGAAGACCGACCCGGCCGAGATCGCCGTGATGACCAGCGCCAGGCTCGCCTGGGGCATCCCCCGCCCCTCCACCAGCGGCAGCACGATCCCGGCCGTCGTCACGATCGCGACCGTCGCCGATCCCTGGGCCACCCGCAGCACCAGCGCCAGCAGATAGGCCAGCACGATGACCGGCAGGCCGAGGCCCTGGAAGACGCCGGACAGGGCGGTGGCCACCCCACTGCCCTTGAGCACGGCGCCGAAGACGCCGCCGGCGCCGACCACCAGCAGGATGTTGCCCACCGGCTTCAACGACGCGGTGGAGACGGCCTCCAGGGACGTACGCGACCAGCCGCGGCGGACGCCCAGCAGGTAGTACGCCAGGAGCAGCGCGATCGTCAGGGCGACGAAGGGGTGGCCGGCGAACTCGATGACCGAGCGGCCTGCGGAAGGGGCCAGGGCTATGGAGGAGAACGTCGCCAGGAGGATGAGGAGAAGAGGGGTGCCGATGACGGTGAGGACGGTGGCGAGGGAAACCGGCTCCTCACGGGGCGCACCGCCATCCGCGCCGCCGTCCGCAGCCTTCTCGGCGGCGACCGCGGCCCTGGCCTCCTCGGCGGCCGCCAGCATGTCCTGCGGTACGGGGACGAAGAGCCGCCTGCCGATCCAGGCGGCATAGCCCCAGGCCGCCAGGACGGCAGGCAGACCGCAGACGGCGCCCATGAGGATGACCCAGCCGAGATCGACCTTGAACAGCCCGGCGGCGGCGACGGGTCCGGGGTGCGGCGGCAGGAAGGCGTGGGTCATGGACAGCCCCGCGAGGAGCGGCATGCAGTACAGCAGGAGGGATGCGCCACTGCGCTTGGCGGCCGCGTGGACCAGCGGGGCCAGGACGAAGATGCCCACGTCGAAGAAGACCGGGATGCCGAAGAGCAGGCCGGTCAGGCCCATGGCCAGCGGCGCCCGCCGCTCGCCGAAGCGGCGCAGCAGACGGGAGCTCAGGACCTCGGCGCCGCCGGAGGCTTCGAGGATCGCGCCGAGCAGGGTGCCCAGGCCGATGATGAGGGCGATATGGCCGAGGATGCCGCCCATGCCGGTCTCGACCAGCGATACGGCGTCGGATTTCTGGACCGTACCCAAGAGTTCGGTGACGGAGAGTCCCGCTGCCAGGCCGACGGCGAGGGAGACGACGAGCAGCGCCACGAACGGCTGCAACCGGGCCTTGGTGATCAGGACGAGGAGCAGGGCGATGCCGAGGGCGGCGACCGTCAGCAGGCCCGGAGTGCCCGGTATGAGGGCGAGCAGCCCGCCACTGTGGGGCGGCGGGGGCGCGGCGGGGGCCATGCGACGGCTCCGTCGTCGGGCGCGGTCAGCCCAGCACCGCGAGGGCGTCGATCTCGATGAGCAGGCCCTTGGGCAGGCCGACGTAGACGGTCGTGCGGGCGGCGGGGGCCTCCTTCAGGCCCTGCTCGGCGAAGTAGGCGTTGTAGATCTCGTTCATCTCGGCGAAGTGGCCGACGTCGGTGAGGTAGACGCGGATCATCATCGCGTCGTCCCAGGTCGCGCCACCCTCGTCGAGGACCGCTTTCACGTTGGCGAGGGTCTGGAGCGTCTGCTCGCGCAGGGTGGGGCCGGCCGGGGTGGGAGCCTGGCCCTCGACGGCTGGCAGGAAACCGACCTGCCCGGCGACCTGAAGGAGGTTGCCCTTCTTGACGCCGTGGGAGAACGCGGCGGGCGGGGTGGTGTGGGTGGCCGGGGTGAGGGCGGTCTTCTCGCTCATGCTCAGGCTTCTTTCGTCGGAGGTTTTCCGGAGTACTCCCGGCTGATGGCGTCGGCGGTGCGGCGTACCAGCGGGAGGAGGGTGAGGAGTTCATCGGCGGTGACGACGACATTCGGCGCGGAGACCGACATGGCGGCGACGACCCGCCCGTCCGTGCCGCGGATGGGGGCGGCGACGCAGTTGATGGACTCCTCGTGGCCACCGAGGTCGGTGGCCCAGCCCTGTTCGCGGACCGTGGCCAGTTCGGCGAGGAAGGCCGTGGCGTGGGGGGTCGAACGGGCCGTGTACGGGGGGTAGTCGAGCTTTTCCGCCAGGCCGCGGCGCTCGGGTTCGGGCAGGTCGGCGAGGAGCAGTTTGGCGACGGCGGCGACGGTGAGGGCGACGGGCTTGCCGATCCGGGAGTACATCCGCACCGGGTAGCGGCTGTCGACCTTGTCGATGTAGACGACCTCGTGCTCCTCGTGGACCGCGAGATGGACGGTGTGGCCGCACTGTTCGTTGAGCGCGACGAGGTGGGGGTGGGCGATCTCGCGGATGTCGAGGCTCTCGACGGCCTGTTGGGCGAGCGCGAAGAGCCGGGCGCCGAGGCGGTAGCGCTGGTCGGACTGGCGGTGGACGAGGCCGTGTTCGTGGAGGGTGCGCAGCAGCCGCAGCGCGGTGGACTTGTGGACGCCGAGGCGGTCGGCGACCCGCCCGAGGTCGGCGGGCCCCTCGGCGAGCAGCGGCAGGATGCTCAGCGCGCGGTCGACGGTCTGGCTCATGCCGGTACCTCGCTACGCTCGGCCCTGCCTTCGCCAGGCGCGCACCTCTCAATGGCTCTCTCACTACGCTCGTTCACGCCGGTACCTCGCTGCGCTCGTTCGCTGTGTCCGTACGCTCGTTCACGGTGTCCGTACCTCCTGGTCCGCGGCCGCCGTGGTGTCTTCCGTCCAGCCGGGGCCGAGGTGCAGTCTCCCCCAGTCCGCGGCGCCGAGGCCCGCAAGGCGGTCGGCGAGGGCGCGGCCCGGAGGGGGTGCGAGGTCGCCGGGGACGGTGAGGGCGGCGGCGGCCCACAGATGGCCGTGCCGGAGCCGGGCGGGCAGCGGCAGGCTGCGGAGGGTGGCGGAGAGGAACCCGGCGGCGAAGGCATCGCCCGCGCCGACGGCGGCGGCGACCTCGACGCGCGGGGCGGCTTCGGCGTACCGGCCGCCGTGTGCGTCGTAGGCAACGGCCCCGCCGGCTCCCCGTTTGACGACGAGCAGACCGGGTTCGGGCAGGGCCGCGCGGACGGCGTCCGGGCCGCCGGTCAGGCCCCAGGCGTGGGCCGCCTCGTCCTCGCCGACGAAGACGAGGTCGGCGCCGCGGGCGAGGTCGAGCAGCACCCGGCCCCCGGCGGAGCCGCGCCACAGGCCGGGCCGGTGGTTGACGTCGAAGGAGACCAGGGGGCGGCCCGGCGACGGCGCGGTCAGGGCTCGCATCAGGCCGCGGCAGCCGGCGGAGAGCGCGGCGGTGATCCCGGACAGATGCAGGATCCGGCCCGACCGGATCGCCGCCAGGTCCATGGTGGTCGTGGTCATCGCGGAGGCGGCGGACCCGGCCCGGTAGTAGGCGACTTCATGGGTGGTGGTGGCGCGGTCACCGGCCGTACGGAAGTAGATGCCGGTGGGGCGGACGGGGTCGCGGCGTACACCCGTGGTGTCGACCCCGTAGGCGCCGATGGCGGCCACGAGATGCTCGCCGAATCCGTCGGCGCCCACCCGGCTGACCCATGCCGTGCGGTGCCCGGCGGCGGCCAGCCCGCAGGCCACGTTGGACTCGGCGCCGCCGATGGCGCGCGCGAAGGCGGGGACGTCGGCGAGCCGCCCCGGTGCGGCGGGCAGGAACGTGACCATGGACTCGCCGAGGCAGACGACGTCCGGGGGCCTGGTCACGAGCGGTGGCGCTCCTTCCGTGCGGCGTCCGGGCCGCCATTGACCCGGTGTTGGCCCGGATGCTAGACAGCCATGAGCGCTCTGCGCAACGGACGTTGCAGACTACGCAACGCAAAGAATGCCGCGCGGAGAAGACAACGCCCTGCCCCGCCCGCACCGGGCCCCGCCCCGCCCGCACCGGTCAGAATGCAACGGCCACTGCTACCCGATCTTGAGGAGAACCCCATGGCCGACGAGATGGCCGACGAGCGGCTCACGCAGGCACTCCGGGAACTCGCCGCCGAACGCGTCGACCACCGTTTCAAGGCGCTCCCCCCGGACGCCGAGGGCCGCACCATCGGCGAACTGGCCGCCGAGCGCCGCAATCTGTTCAGCGGCGGCTTCACCACCCCGGTCCTGGCGCTGTCCGCCGAGTCGGTCGAGCACAACCTCGCGCTGATGGAGACCTACGCCGACCGGCACCACCTCGCCTTCGCCCCGCACGGCAAGACCTGCATGGCCCCGCAGCTCTTCGCCCGCCAACTGGAGTACGGCGCCTGGGGCATCACCGCAGCCGTCCCCCATCAGGCGCGCGTCTACCGCCGTTACGGAATCCAGCGGATCTTCCTGGCCAATCAGCTGGTGGACGCGGCCGCGCTGCGCTGGCTCGCCGCCGAACTGGCCGCCGACCCCGGCTTCCGCTTCGTCTGTTACGTCGACTCGCTGCGCGGCATCGAGCTGATGGACGCCGCGCTGCGGCAGGCCGGGGCCACCCGCCCGGTGGACGTGGTCATCGAGCTGGGCGCCGGTGAAGGGGCCCGTACCGGCGTGCGCAGCGAGACCGAATGCCTCGAACTGGCCGATGCCATCGCGGGCGTGGACACCCTGCGCCTGGTCGGCGTGGCCGGTTACGAGGGCGAGGTGCCCGAGGCGAGCTACGAGCGGGTGGCCGCCTGGCTGCGCCGGCTGGTCGCGCTGGCCGTGGAGTTCGACAAGGCGGGACGGTTCGCCGACCTCGACCAGATCATCGTCAGCGCGGGCGGCAGCGCCTGGTTCGACACCGTCGCCGAGGTCTTCGCGGAGATCCCGGAGCTGTCCGCGCCGGTCCTCAAGCTGCTGCGCTCGGGCGCGTACGTCTCGCACGACAACGGCCACTACCGCCGCCTGACCCCCTTCAACCGCGTCCCGGAAGAGGGCGCCCTGCACCCCGCCTTCCGCCTCTGGGCGCAGGTGGTCTCGCGGCCCACCCCGCAGCAGGCGTTCCTCAACGCGGGCAAGCGGGATGCGGCCTACGACCTCGATCTGCCGCAGGCCCAGGTCGTACGGTCCGGCCGGGACGGCAGCGAGCGGCGCGCGGACGGGGTGACGGTCACGGGCCTGTCCGACCAGCACGCCTGGCTGGCGACCGAGCACGCCGGCGATGTGGAGGTCGGCGACTGGGTCGGCCTGGGCCTGTCCCACCCGTGCACCTCCTTCGACAAGTGGCAGCTGATCCCGCTGGTCGAGGCGGACGGCACGGTCACCGACTACATCCGCACCTTCTTCTAGGGCCTTCAGTTAGGGCCTTCAGTGCCTTTCCGACCCTGACCCACCGGACAGGCCCTGGCCGCACCGTGTTCCCGCCGCGGCCTCGGCCGGCCGCACGTTCCTCCAGCCGCCTTCCGTAGCCGCGAGAAAGGCCCCCCATGGACACCGTGTTCCGCGACGTCCGCGTCATCGACGGGTCCGGCGGGCCGTCCTACCGCGCGGATGTCGCCCTGGCCGGCGGCCGGATCGCCGGGATCGTGCGGGAGGCGGACGGCACCCGGCGCCCGTCCGCCGCGCGCATGCTGGACGCGGACGGGCTGGCCCTCTCCCCCGGCTTCATCGATATGCACGCCCACAGCGACCTCGCCCTGCTGCGCGACCCGGCGCACGAGGCGAAGGCCGCCCAGGGCGTCACCCTCGAAGTCCTCGGCCAGGACGGCCTGTCGTACGCGCCGGTCGACGACCGCACCCTGGCCGAGGTCCGCACCCAGATCGCCGGCTGGAACGGACCTGCGGACAGCGGCGTCGGCTGGCGCACGGTCGGCGCGTACCTCGACCGCCTCGACCACGGCTTCGACGGCCACGGCATCGCCGTCAACGCGGCCTGTCTGATTCCCCAGGGCACCGTCCGGATGCTCGCCATGGGCTGGGACGACCGCGAGGCCACCCCCGACGAGCTGGCCCGGATGCGGCGGCTCGTCGCCGAGGGCATGGAACAGGGCGCCGTCGGCCTCTCCTCCGGCCTGACCTACACCCCCGGCATGTACGCGTCCGATGCCGAACTGACCGAACTGTGCCGGGTGGTGGCCCGCTACGACGGCTACTACTGTCCGCACCACCGCTCCTACGGGGCGGGCGCCCTGACGGCGTACGAGGAGATGATCACGCTCACCCGCGCGGCCGGCTGCGCCCTCCATCTCGCCCACGCCACCATGAACTTCGGCGTCAACAAGGGCCGCGCCCCCGAGCTGCTGGCCCTCCTGGACCGGGCCCTCGACGACGGCGCCGACATCTCGCTCGACACGTATCCGTACACCCCGGGATGCACCACCCTGGTGGCGATGCTGCCCAGTTGGGCGAGCGAGGGCGGCCCGGAGGCGACCCTGGCCCGCCTCCGCAACGATGCGACGGCCGACCGCATCCGGCACGTCATGGAGGTCGAGGGCGCCGACGGCTGCCACGGCGTGCCGATCGCCTGGGACACCGTCGAGATCTCGGGGGTGAGCGACCCCCGACTCGCCGGCCACGTGGGTAGGACCCTCGCCCGCAGCGCCGCCGAACACGGCGAGGAGCCCTGGGCCACCGCCCGCCGCCTCCTGATCGACGACCGCCTCGGCTCGACGATCCTCCACCACGTCGGCCACGAGGAGAACGTCCGCCGGATCATGCGCCACCGGGTCCACACCGGCGGCAGCGACGGCATCCTCCAGGGCGCCAAGCCGCACCCGCGCGCGTACGGCACCTTTCCCGAGTATCTCGGCACCTACGTCCGCGATCTGGGCGTGCTGTCCCTGGAGGAGTGCATCGCGCACCTGACCTCCCGCCCCGCCGCCCGCCTCCGCCTCCCCGACCGCGGCCTGGTCCGCGAAGGCCACCGCGCCGACCTGGTCCTCTTCGACCCGGCCACGGTCGCGGCCGGCGCCACGTTCCAGGCGCCGCGCACCCTGCCCACCGGCATTCCGCATGTCCTGATCGACGGCCGCTTCGTGATCGAGGACGGGCGACGGACGGACGTCCTGGCGGGGCGGGCGGTGCGGCGGACGGGCGCCTAGTACGAGCGCGTAGTACGAGCCCCTATTAGTGGGGGAACGTCCCGTCCCAGGTGACAGACCCCCCGTAGTCATCGGGCGGCTCGGGGTCGGCGCGCTGCGCGGGCGGGGCCTGGGGTGCCGCCGAGAGGCGCCCCCGGACCACGTCCCGCACGGCGGCCAGCACCAGTTCCCCCAGTTCCTGCTCGTTGTTGGTGAGCGAGGCGCCGAGGGCGGCGGCCCGCTCCTCGCGTTCGGTGGTGCGGCGGATGGTGAAGAACACGGCCGGACCGGTGTAGCTCCCGTCCTCCTTGAGCTGTTCCAGCATCCGGAAGCCCTCGGCGTGCCGCGACCCCCGGCTGATATCGGAGATCAGCAGGTCGGGAGTGCTGCGGCGGAGCTCCTGGACGGCCTCGGGGGTCCCGGACACATGCGTCACTCTCACCCCAAGGCCCTCCAGGACCTCGCGCACCACGGCCTTGCGCTCCGGCTGGTCGTCGACCCAGAGCACGTGGGCCGGGACGGGCCGGTACGGGGCCGGTGGCTGCGGGGCGGGGGACGGGACGGGGTACGAACCCGGGACGGGGTACGAACCCTGCGGCTGGGGGGCGGACTGCTGCGGCATGGGCTGCGGCGCAGGCGCAGCGCCGTACCCGCCGGTCCCCAGGGGCGGTTCGTTCCCCTGCCAGGCCAGCGGCGGCCCGAACCCGGTGGCGTAGCCGTCCCTGCGTGCCCCCGGCAGCTCCCGCCAGACCGGGGCCCACTCCTGGGACATCCGGGTCGGCTCACCACCGGCGCCCAGCGGGCCCTCGCGCAGCCGCAGCAACAGCCGCTCGGCGTCCGGAAGGGCGGTCAGCTCGTCGACCAGCGAGGTGAAGGCAGGGTTGGCCACCAGGCCCGGGAAGTCGCTGGGCAGTTGGCGTTCCAGCGCGGTCAGCACCGCCTCGCCGGAACCGATGCGCGCGTCCGGCGGCAGCAGGTCGTACGGCGCGAGGAACTCCCGTACGGACACGAGCTGCGCCTCGGTCAGCCCGCCCCCGGCCGCCAGCAGCATCCGCCGCACCGCGCGGTACGTCCGGAACTCCGCCACCACATCGCCGTCCACGGTGCCGGACGGGCCGGTCATCATCCGGTAGAAGTCGGGGTAGAAGTACTGGAGCAGCAGCGTCCTGATCACCGCGCCGGGACCGAAGTCGCGCCAGACGGGGTTGAGGGTGGCCTCCAGGACGAAGCCGTTCACCAGGCGCTTGATACGGCGCGGGTTGCGGTCCGAGCGCTGCACCAGCAGGTCCACCAGGGCGTCGTCGAGCAGCGGCTCGATACCGGCGGTGCGGGCGCACCAGCGGATGTACTCCTTGACGCCATGGTTGTCGGCGGCCGGAATCCGGTAGCTGGTCTGGAAGATCTTTTCCATGAACGCCGAGCCGGCCGGCGACAGATCGCGCAGCAGCCCGTTCGGCCCCAGCGCCGAGCGGTCGCAGCCGATCATGAACGCCAGCCCGGGCACGTCCAGATAGACCTTCACCGCCTCACAGACCGCGAGCACGGTCTCCTCCGAGCAGCGGTCCAGGTCGTCGATGAAGACCACCAGGAGCCGGCCGGGCCGGAGTTCGGCGGTCTCGGACCACTCCTTGACGAGGTCGCCGATGGCGGCGCGCATCTCGTTGCGGGCCTGGGAGTTGACCGAGAGGCTCTTCCACAGCTCGTCGACCAGACCGGCCAGGCCGAGCGGTCCTGCCACCACCGTGGTCAGGGCGCGTACCGCCCGCAGCAGTGCCCGCTGCTCGGTGACCCGCCGCAGTCCGCGGCGCAGCACCCGCCGGTCGAAGCGCATCAGGACGGATTTGATCAGCCCTTCCAGGGCGTCGGCGCCGGTCGAGGTCCAGGCGTTGTACCAGACCGTCTGCACCTCGGGGGCGTGCGCCAGCTCCGCGTCGACCAGCCGCATCAGGCTGCTCTTGCCCATGCCCCAGCCGGCGTCGACGGCGAGGGTGAAGGGGGTGGAGACGCGGGAGGCGACCAGCAGTCCGGCCAGCTGGCGGGCGGCCCGGCCGGCACCGAGGAGGTCCGCGCCGGGCTCGGCGACCGGTTCGTCGTTGAGCAGCGCGAAGAGGCCGTGCGGTGCGGACCGCGCGGACGCGGGCGAGGTTAAGCCGGGCGTGGCGGGCGGGGGCAGCGGCGCCGAGGTGGGCATGCGCCCGGAGCGTACCGGCGAGGGGTGCCCGCCCGGGGGCCTTCCGCGAAATCAGCGGCCGGGGAGCGTCACCACGCGTGAGGAACCCCACACCGTCCGCTGATCGACGTGGGGAAAAACACCGGGCGGCCGCCGAAATGCGCCCGTAAAGTGGCGGACATGCAGGTGATCCAGTCAACCAAGCTCGCAGGCGTCTGCTACGAAATCCGTGGCCCGGTGCTGGAGGAGGCCATGCGGCTGGAGGCGGCGGGTCACCGCATCCTCAAGCTCAATACGGGCAATCCGGCGGCGTTCGGCTTCGAGTGCCCGCCCGAGATCCTCGAGGACATCCTCCGTTCGGTCGGCACGGCGCACGGCTACGGCGACGCCAAGGGGCTGCTCTCCGCCCGCCGCGCGGTGATGCAGCACTACCAGACCAAGGGCATCGAGCTGTCGGTCGACGACATCTATCTGGGCAACGGTGTCTCCGAGCTGATCCAGATGTCGATGCAGGCGCTGCTGGACGACGGCGACGAGGTCCTCGTACCGGCCCCGGACTACCCGCTGTGGACGGCCTCGGTCTCCCTCTCCGGCGGTACGGCCGTGCACTACCGCTGCGACGAGCAGGCCGACTGGATGCCCGACCTGGCCGATATCGAGCGCAAGGTCACCGACCGCACCAAGGCCATCGTCGTCATCAACCCCAACAACCCCACGGGCGCGGTGTACGACGACGAACTGCTGCGCGGAATCGCCGAGATCGCCCGCCGCCACAACCTGATCGTCTGCGCCGACGAGATCTACGACAAGATCCTCTACGAGGACGCCACCCACACCCCGTTCGCCTCGCTCGCCCCTGACCTGCTGACGCTGACCTTCAACGGGCTGTCCAAGTCGTACCGCGTCGCGGGCTACCGCAGCGGCTGGATGGCGGTCTGCGGCCCCAAGGCGCACGCCTCCTCGTACATCGAGGGCCTGACGATCCTGGCCAATATGCGGCTGTGCGCCAATATGCCGGCCCAGCACGCGGTCGCCACCGCGCTCGGCGGACGGCAGTCGATCAACGATCTGGTGCTGCCCGGCGGCCGGCTGCGCGAGCAGCGCGACACCGCCTACGAGCTGCTCACGCAGATCCCGGGCGTCAGCTGCGTCAAGCCGAGGGGCGCGCTCTACGCCTTCCCGCGGCTCGACCCCAAGGTCTACAAGATCAAGGACGACCGTCAGATGGTGCTGGACCTGCTACGTGCCGAGAAGATCATGATCGTGCACGGCACCGGCTTCAACTGGCCGGAGCCGGACCACTTCCGCCTGGTCACCCTGCCCAGCGCGGACGATCTGACGGACGCCGTCACCCGGATCGGCACCTTCCTCGACGGCTACGGCCAGCACTGACGGCCACGGACAGCCCGGCGGCCACGGACTGCGCCGACGGCTACGGACAGCACCGAGGACAACGCCTTCTGTACGGCACTCAACTTTAGACAGAGTCCAATGTAGGATGGTCTCCTGACGTTGCCAGGAGGCCATCCCATGTACGAACCGATCCGCACCAAGTCGGTCCACACCATGGCCGCCGCCCCGGAGCTTCCGCACCGCACCCGCGAGGAGGAGCTGGACAACCGGCTCGCCGGACAGCTCACCGCGCTGCTCACCGTCACCGATGAGCTCCGCGCACTGGCGGCCCCCGACGACCGCCACGGCCGCAGCGGCCCCGCGCTGGCCGACGCCGCCGACCGCATCGCCGCCCAGGTGGCGCGGCTGAGCGGGCACTACCCGCTGCGCGCCGAGCCCAGCGACGGCGGCGACCCGTCCCGGATACCGGCCCTGCGGCAGCGGGCGCACACCCTCGCCGCAAACGCCCTGGCGGTGGCCACCAGTCGGCACGACACCGCGGTGATGGCGCTGGCGGCCGAGCGGATGACGGCGCACGAAGCAGCCGCGGGCGTGGGGGATCTGGCCACGGCGTAATCGGTGCGGGGCCCCGCACCCCGATGCGCTGGATGCGGGGCCCCGGACGGTCCTTCGGGCGTAACGGCCGCTAGCCCAGCCGCTGCACCAGCGCCCGGTACTGGTCCCACAGTTCCTTCGGCGTGTGGTCACCGAAGGTGTTGAGGTGCTCGGGGATCAGCGCCGCCTCCTCGCGCCAGACGTCCTTGTCGACGGTGAGCAGGAAGTCCAGGTCCGCGTCGTCGAGACCGAGACCCTCGGTGTGCAGGGCGCCCTTGGCGGGCAGCACGCCGATGGGCGTCTCGACACCCTCGGCCTTGCCCTCCAACCGCTCCACGATCCACTTGAGCACCCGGCTGTTCTCGCCGAAGCCCGGCCAGACGAAGCGGCCCTTGGCGTCCTTGCGGAACCAGTTGACGTAGTAGATCTTCGGCAGCTTGGACCGGTCCCCCTTGGCTTCCGCGGCCGCACCGACCTTGATCCAGTGCCCCATGTAGTCGCCCATGTTGTAGCCGCAGAACGGCAGCATGGCGAAGGGGTCGCGGCGCAGTTCGCCGACCTTGCCCTCGGCCGCGGCGGTCTTCTCGGACGCCACGTTCGCGCCGAGGAAGACACCGTGGTTCCAGTCGAAGGACTCGGTCACCAGCGGTACGGCGCTGGCGCGGCGGCCGCCGAAGAGGATCGCCGAGATCGGCACGCCCCTGGGGTCCTCCCACTCGGGCGCGATGGTGGGGCACTGGGCGGCCGGGACGGTGAAGCGGGCGTTGGGGTGCGCGGCCGGGACGCCCGTCTCGGGGGTCCAGTCGTTGCCCTTCCAGTCCGTGAGGTGGGCCGGAGTCTCCTCCGTCATGCCCTCCCACCACACATCGCCGTCGTCGGTCAGCGCGACATTGGTGAAGACGGAGTTGCCCCACAGGGTCTTCATGGCGTTGGCGTTGGTGTGCTCACCGGTGCCGGGCGCAACCCCGAAGAAGCCCGCCTCGGGGTTGATCGCGTAGAGCCGGCCGTCCTCGCCGAAGCGCATCCAGGCGATGTCGTCGCCGATGGTCTCGACGGTCCAGCCCGGGACGGTCGGTTCCAGCATGGCCAGGTTGGTCTTGCCGCAGGCGGACGGGAACGCGGCAGCGACGTACTTGGACTCACCGCTGGGCGGCGTCAGCTTGAGGATCAGCATGTGCTCGGCGAGCCAGCCCTCGTCCCGCGCCATGACGGAGGCGATGCGCAGCGCGTAACACTTCTTGCCGAGCAGGGCGTTGCCGCCGTAGCCGGAGCCGTAGGACCAGATCTCGCGGTCCTCGGGGAAGTGCGAGATGTACTTCGTGGAGTTGCAGGGCCACGGGACGTCGGCCTCGCCCGGGGCCAGCGGGGCGCCGAGGGTGTGGACGGCCTTGACGAAGAAGCCGTCCTCGCCGAGCTCGTCCAGCACGGGCTGCCCCATGCGGGTCATGGTGCGCATCGAGACCGCGACATAGGCGGAGTCGGTGATCTCCACGCCGATGGCGGAGAGGTCGGAGCCCAGCGGGCCCATGCAGAACGGGACGACGTACATCGTCCGGCCCTTCATCGCGCCGCGGAAGATGCCGCCCTCCCCGTTCGCGCCGGTGAAGATCTTCCGCATCTCCGCCGGGGCCTTCCAGTGGTTGGTCGGCCCGGCGTCCTCCTCCCTCCGGGAGCAGATGAAGGTGCGGTCCTCGACCCGGGCCACGTCCGAGAGGTCGGAGGCGGCGTAGTACGAGTTGGGGCGCTTGATCGGGTCGAGCTTCTTGAACGTGCCCTTGTCGACGAGCTCTTCGCACAGCCGCTCGTACTCCGCCTCCGAGCCGTCACACCAGACGACCCGGTCGGGCTGGGTGAGCGCTGCGATCTCGTCGACCCAGGAGATCAGGTCCTGGTGACGGGTCGGGAGGGGGTCCCCTCCTCCGCTGGGCAGGTCGGAGTGCTGGGGGGAGGGAGCCGCGTTGTCGCGCGCCACGATCGCTCCTAGATGAGGGTGGGGTCGGATCCCGCCCCGTCTGCCGGGTTGCGCCGGTATGCCGGGAGAATCCGCCGTGTTGGGGTTCTCTGCTGTTGTCTGCCCCTTGGGGGCCGCGACCCGGATGCTTCGTGACCGCTCATCCGGTGCCGACCGCACTCATTTGATCATCCGACCCTCGCACAGATCTGTCCAGAGGGCATTTTCGTGACCGTCGCCACTTCTCGACAGAGGGGTAACCTACGGTCGCGTAGGTAGCATGACGGCCATGACTTCCGCGTCCGACGCAGCCGAGAGCCCCACTCCCCCCGCGCCCTCCGCGGCCGGCGCGGTCTCCGCCGTCACCTCCGTCGCCGCCCCGCTCAAGCCCCGACTCCGCGGCTGGCTGCACGCCGGAATGTTTCCCGCCGTGCTGCTCTCCGGCGTGCTGCTCACCGCGCTCGCCGACAGCCCCCGCGGCCGCCTGGCCTGCGCCATCTACACGCTGACCGCATGCCTGCTGTTCGGCATCAGCGCGCTGTACCACCGCGGCAACTGGAGCGCCCGCACCGACGGCATCCTGCGCCGCCTCGATCACGCCAACATCTTCCTGATCATCGCCGGCACCTATACGCCGCTCACCATGCTGCTCGTACCGGGCACCCGCGGACAGGTGCTCCTGTGGGCGGTCTGGGCGGCCGCGCTGGCCGGTATCGCCTTCCGCGTCTTCTGGGTCGGCGCCCCCCGCTGGCTCTACACCCCCTGCTATATCGCCATGGGCTGGGCCGCGGTCTTCTTCCTCCCGGACTTCCTGCGCACGGGCGGGATCGCGGTGCTGGTACTCGTCATCGTCGGCGGCCTCCTCTACAGCGCGGGCGGCGTGATCTACGGGATCAAGCGCCCCAATCCCTCACCGCGCTGGTTCGGCTTCCACGAGGTCTTCCACTCGTTCACGCTGGCGGCGTTCGTCGTGCACTACGTCGGGATTTCCCTGGTGGCGTATACGCACGCCTGAGCCGGGCAGCCAGAACGGCCGGCCGCGACCCCTGGGGTCGCGGCCTTTTCGATGCCGTCATCGGGCACGGAGATTGACAGTGCGCATCTTTTGAGAGTTACTTTCTTTTGCTGCCAACTCTCACATCTATGTGTCTCGCTTTCGCCTGCGCGACGCCGACTCTCGCGTTCCCTACGTCAAGGGGTGTGCCATGACCTCGCCGACCGGTCCCTCGACCTCCGCGCCGCCGCCCGACCCCCGCCGCTGGTGGGCGCTGGGCGCGCTCGTCGCCGCGCTGCTCGTCCTCGGTTTCGACACCACGATCCTGAACGTCGCGCTGCCGACCCTGGCCGCCCAACTGGGCGCCGGAACCGGCCAGCAGCAGTGGATCGCCGATGCCTACGCCGTCGTCTTCGCCGGTCTGATGCTCCCGGCCGGGCTCCTCGGCGACAGGTTCGGCCGCCGCCGGATGCTCCTCTGCGGCCTCGGCATCTTCCTCGCCGGCTCCCTGTTCGGCACCCTCGCCGACAGCGCCCCGCTCGTCATCGGCGCCCGCGCGGTGATGGGGACCGGCGCCGCGCTGATCATGCCGCTGGCGATGTCCGTCCTGCCCTCGCTCTTCGGGCCCGGCGAACGCTCCACCGCCGTCGGCGCGATCTCCGCCGCCTCGGCGCTGGGGCTGCCGCTCGGCCCCCTGGTCGGCGGCTGGCTGCTGGACCACTTCTGGTGGGGCTCGGTGTTTCTCGTCAACGTTCCGCTGGTGCTGATCGGCATCGCCGCCTGCGTCTTCCTGCTGCCGGAAACCTCCGATCCGGCCGCGCCACCGGTCGACACCCGCTCGGCGCTGCTCACCGTCACGGGCCTGGGCGCCCTGATCCTCGCCATCATCGAGGGTCCGGCGCGTGGCTGGCGCGATCCGCTGGTCCTGACCTCACTTACGGCGTCCGTCGTCCTGATCGCCGCTCTGGTGCTGCGCGGCCGCGGCCAGGAGCGGCCGATGCTCGATCTGCGGCTGCTGCGCTCGCGCGGGTTCTTGTGGAACACGGTCGCCGCGGCGCTCGGCACGCTCGTGCTGTCGGGCCTGATGTTCCTGCTGCCGCAGTACCTCCAGGCCGTCCTGGGGTACGACGCCTTCGGCACCGGGCTGCGGATGCTGCCGATGATGGGCGGGCTGCTGCTCGCCGCCAAGGGCAGCGGGGCGCTCGCCGCGCGGTTCGGGCCGCGCCCGGTCGTCACCGGCGGCCTGGCCGTCCTGGCCTGCGCCGCCTTCCTCGGCGCCACCACCGAGGTGCACGACGGCTACGGCGCCACCGCCCGGTGGCTGTCCCTCGCCGGCGTCGGCTTCGGGTTCGCCATGGTCCCGGCGATGGATGCGGCGCTGGGAGCGCTGCCCGCCGAGCGGGCGGGGAACGGGTCCGGGCTGCTGATGACGGTGCGGCAGATCGGCGGGGCACTCGGGGTGGCGGTGCTCGGCAGCGTGCTCGCGGGGGCGTACGGCGACCGGATCGACACCGCCGGGCTGCCCGCCCGCGCCGCCGACGCCGCCGGGGACTCGGTGGTCGCCGCCCACCTGGTGGCCGAACGGCTGGGCGTCCACCGGCTGGCCGCCTCCGCGGACCGCGCCTATCTGCACGGGATGGGGCTGGCCCTGGTGGTGTGCGGGGTCGCGGCCCTGGTGGCGGGGGTGCTGACGGCGGTGTTTCTGCCCAATCCCCGGGGTGGGAGCCACCCTGGCACCACGGGCCACCCCCGTACCGGCACGGCCATGGCCACCGGAACATCGCATGCCCGAGAATGAGGGCCATGGTCACCGCACGTAGCTCCGCTTCAGCCGCGACATCCCCGGGGACGCCCAGGCCCGGCCTTCGGGAACGCAAGAAGATGCAGACCCGGCAGGCGATCCGCCGGGCCGCCTACCGGCTGTTCCAGGAGCAGGGGTACGACGCGACGCCCATCGACCAGATCGCCGAGGCCGCGGAGGTCTCGCCCAGCACGGTGTTCCGCTACTTCCCCACCAAGGAAGACATCGTGCTGACCGACGAGTACGACGCCGTCCTGGAGGACGGCCTGCGGGCCCGCCCGGCGGACGAGCCCCTCGTCGAATCGCTGCGGCAGGTCACCGTGGAGGCTCTCGGGGCCATCGCGGAGGCCGAGCGCGCCGAACTCGTCCAGCGCATGCGGCTGGTGCGCGAGGTGCCCGCCATCCGGGGCCGTACGGCGGAGAACATCGCCCGGGACGCCGAGATGATCGCCGCCGTGCTCGCCGAACGCTGCGGCCGTCCGGCCGACGACCTGGAGGTACGGGTCATCAGCGCGGCCGTTCTGGCGGCTCTTCAGGAGGCCATGCTGCACTGGGTGG
Organism: Streptomyces natalensis ATCC 27448; assembly: GCF_000935125.1. Classification (GTDB taxonomy): domain Bacteria; phylum Actinomycetota; class Actinomycetes; order Streptomycetales; family Streptomycetaceae; genus Streptomyces; species Streptomyces natalensis. The sequence continues at coordinate 711,582 of NZ_JRKI01000061.1, forward strand.
AGGCGGGGCCGCAGGCCGATCTGGCGGCGCTGGTGAACCGCACGATGGATGTCCTGGCTCGCGGCCTCACCCTCTGAACAACTCTCTGACCCTCTGGCCCTCTGGCCCTCTGGCCCTCTGGCCGACCCTAAATCCCTCTGGCCCTCTGAACGCCGGGTCCAGAGAGCCCGGAGAGCACGTCGTCCGGTTACTGCGGGGTGCCGTCGTGGGCCGGTTACGGCGGGGTGCCGTCCGCGTCCGGTTACGGCGGGGTGCCGTCCGGGGCCGCGTCTCCGGGCTCCGGGGCCGGTGCGGCGTCCAGCCAGAAGATCGGCCCGCTGTCCGCGCCGGCCCGCGCCGCGGCGGCCGGTGCGGTGTCCTCCGGCGCCGCCCCGGGCTCCCCCAGCCGGGCCGCGAGCCGCCCCCGCAGCTGCGACAGCCGCGCTATACGGGCGTCGAGGTCGGCGAGCCGGCGCCGGGCGACCGCCTCAGCGACCGCGCAGCGGGCCGCACCGGGGTGCTTGGGTATCACCTCCGGCATCCCGTCGGCCGGCAGCGTGGCCAGGAGGTGCGCGAACGCCCGGACGTCGCCGACCGTCAGGCCCGCGTCACGCAGCTCGCGGACGGCCTTCAGCCTGCGGATGTCCTCCGCGTCGTACTCCCGGTGCCCCGACGTCGTCCTGCGGGCCGTCAGCAGCCCCTGCTGCTCGTAGTAGCGCACCGTCCGCGGCGTCAGCCCGGCGGCGGCCGCGGCCTCACCTATCCGCATGGGCGTCCTCCCCGGCCAGCGCCCGCTCCAGCCCCACGGCCGCCCGCAGCAGGTCCTCGTCCGCGCCCCGTGCGCCGACGACCTGGAGACCCAGCGGCAGCCCGTCCGCGGCGCGGCCCGCCGGCAGGCTGAGCGAGGGCAGCCCGGCGTTGCTCCACGGCAGGCACATGACCGACGATCCGGTACTGCCGAGCCCCGCGGGCGCGGGGCCGGTGGCCGAGGGAGCCGTCCACAGGTCGATTCCGGCCGCGGCGGCGGCCCGCGCGAGCCGTTCGCAAAAGGCGGCCCGACGGTCGCGGGCCTCCTCGTACGCGGCGTCCCCGATCGTGTGACCCTGGCGGATGGCCGCCACGGTCTGTTCCCGGTACCGGTCCCCGAACCGGGGGAACCACTCGGCGTGGGCGCGGGCGACCTCGTAGCGGTTCATGGTGAAGAGCTGCTCGACGACCTCCTCGAAGTCGTCCATCACCGGCACCTCGCGGACGACGTAACCGGCCGTCCGTAACCGCTCCGTCTGCTCCCGGAAGGCGCGCAGGGCCTCGGCGTCGGCGCGCTCCAGATACGGCCCCACCGGTGTGCCGAGCACCGGGCGCCGGGCCGCGGCCTCCTCGCCCCCCGCGTCATCGCGCCATCCGTCGCAGAGCACCGAGGCGGCAAGCGTCACGCCCGCCACATCGGCCGCATAGCACCCGAGGGTGTCGAAACCGGCGGCGTTGGGGATCACCCCGCCGGCCGGGATCCGTCCGTAGGTCGGTTTGAAGCCGACGATCCCGCAGTACGCGGCGGGGCGGATCATCGAGCCGACGGTCTGCGTCCCGATGGCCAGCGGCACCATCCCGGCAGCCACCGCGGCGGCCGACCCGCTGCTCGAACCCCCGGGCGTATGCGCCGAGTTGTGCGGGTTACGGGTCGGACCGGGCGCCGTGACGGCGAACTCGGCCGTGACGGTCTTGCCTGCCATCAGGGCCCCGGCGGCGAGCAGCTGGTCCACGACGGTGGCCTGCGGGCCGGCCAGCGCCTCGGGCGGCAGCGCCGACCCCGCCCGCGTCGGCAGGCCGTCGACGTGCACGATGTCCTTCACACCGACCGTTATGCCGTACAGCGGCGGCCGGTCGGCGGGCCGTGGCGAGCCGCCGTCCGCCAGCTGCCGCGCCGCCGCCAACAGCCGCGTACGCCGTCGCGGTTCGGGCACGAAGGCCCGCAGCCGCCCGTCGACCGCGTCGATACGGTCGCAGGTGCGCGCCGCCGCGGCGACGGGGTCGTCCGCGCCGGACCGCAGCGCCGCGGCTTCCGCCACGAGGGGTCGGTACCTCAGCAAGGTCTCCACGCTTTGCAGGCTACAACCGCCCACTGACACTCCCGCGGCGGGCGCCCGCCGCCGCCCCGCTCACCCGCAACGGCTCACAACTCCACGATCACGGCGCCGAGATGGCGTCCTTCGGTCAGCTCGCGCAGCGCCCGCGGCGCCTGCTCGATGCCGTGCAGCCGGGAGTGCGGGAAGGTCAGGGAGCCGTCGCGCAGCCCCTCGGCGAACCGGCGGTTCCACTCGGGGATCAGGTCCAGGTTGTCGTAGAGGGCAACGCCGCGCAGCGTGATGCCGTGGGCGAGCAGCGAGAGCGTGTCGAAGGACGTCAGGGCCGGGCCGCCCTCGGAGAGCTGGCTGGCCAGCGCGCCCACGATCGCCACCCGGGCGCCCTTGTTGGCCAGCGCGAGAGCGGCCTGGAGCTGTTCGCCGCCCACGTTGTCGAAGACCGCGTCGATGCCCTCCGGGGCGGCCCGGCGCAGCTGTTCCTCGATCGGGCCCGCGCCACGGATCACCGCGGCGTCGTAGCCGAACTCCTCGACCAGCCGGTCGGCCTTCTGCTGCGAGCCGGTGCTGCCGATGACCCGGGCGGCGCCGAACTGCCGGGCGATCTGCCCGGCCAGGGAGCCCACCCCGCCCGCCGCCCCGGTGACGAACACCGTGTCCCCGGGGCGCACTTCGGCGCCCCGGGCGATGCCCATCAGGGCGGTGGGCCCCTGGGAGAGGTAGGCGGCCGGATCGGGCAGCAGGTCCGGGTCCAGGCGCTGGACCTGCGCCGCATCGAGCAGGGCGTACTCGCGCCAGCCCAGGCGGTGTTCCACCAGGTCACCGGGGCGCAGATCGCTGCCGGGGGCGGCCACCACCTCGCCGACCGCGGCCCCGTGCAGCGGCGCCCCGATCTCGTAGGACGGCATGGGCACGACGCTGGTCTCGTCCATCAGGGTGCGCATGACGGCGGCGACGCCCATATGGGTGGTGCGTACCAGCACCTGGCCGGGCCCCGGTTCGGGCAGCGGTACCTCCACGATCTCGAAGAGGTCGTCGGTGACCGGCCCCTTGGGGCGGGCGGCCAGGTGGACTTCACGGTAGGTGCGGTTCGTCATGGCCGGAGGCTAGAACGTGACGCGCACGTCAAGGTCAAACCGGGGTGCCGGGGCCGGGACTTGGGGAGGGGCCGGGGCCGGGCGCGCCCCGGGGCGGCCGGAGGCCCAGGCGGGCGCGCCCCGGGGCGGCCGGCCCTCACCCCCGTAGCCGCTCCGCCAGCTCCTGCGGGTCCGTCGTCGGCCGCTCGCAGGTGAAGTGGCGGCAGACATACGCCGCCGGGCGGCCGTCGACCAGGGGCCGGTCCTTCAGCAGCGGGACCTCCTCCGCATCGTCCGACCCGGGGGCGCCCAGCGCGACCACCGTGCCGGGGGCCGTGCCGAGCAGGGCGGCACGGTGCAGCGCGGCGGTGGCGGGATCGTCCGCGGGGCCGACGACCGCGACCTCGCGGGGCCCGGCCAGGGCCGCCTCGCCGACCGCCAGGCCCCAGCCGATGAACCGCGGCGCGCGGCCCCCGAGCGCGGTGACGATGCCCAGGGCCGCCCCGGCGGCGTCCCGGTGGAGGTCGCTGCCGGTCAGCGCCGCATACGAGAGCAGGGCCCCGGCGGCGGCGGTCCAGCCGGAGGGGGTGGCGTTGTCGGTGGGGTCCTGGGGGCGGCGGATCAGCGTTTCGGCGTCGGCGGCGGTGTCGTAGAGCGCGCCGTCCTCGGCGGTGAACTGGACCAGGACGGTGTCCAGGAAGAAGCCGGCGAACTCGCCCCAGACGCCCTCCCCGGTGACCGAGGCCAGCGCCAGGAAGCCCTCGGCGACATTGGCGTAGTCCTCCAGGACGCCGGAGTTGGCTCCGGCGACGCCGTCGCGGGAGGTGCGGTGCAGCCGGGCCTGCCAGTCCATGTGGACACGGACCAGGAGGTCGGCGGCGTCGGTGGCGGCCTGGACCAGATCGGGGCGGTCGAAATAGGCGCCGGTCTCGGCGAGCGCGGCGATCGCCAGGCCGTTCCAGGAGGCGACGACCTTGTCGTCCCGGCCGGGCCGGGGCCGCTGCGCCCGCGCCGCCAGCAGCCGCTGCCGGACGGACGCCACCCGCTCGGCGTCGTCCGAGCCGTCGGCCGCATCCGGCAGCTGGAGCACCGAGGCGCCCTCCTCGAAGGTGCCCTCCTCGGTCACCCCGAAGTGGGCGGCGGCGAATTCCGCGTCCTTCTCGCCCAGGACGTCGCGCAGCTGATCCGGCGTCCATACGTAGTAGGCGCCCTCGACGTGCCGGCCCGAGCCGCTGCCGTCGTCGCTGTCCGCGTCCAGCGCGGAGGCGAATCCGCCCTGTTCGGTGCGCAGTTCGCGGACCATGAAGTCGGCGGTCTCCAGGGCCACCCGACGGGCCGGATCCGAGCCGGTGGTGCGCCACAGGTGGGCGTACACCCGGCACAGCAGCGCGTTGTCGTAGAGCATCTTCTCGAAGTGGGGTACCAAAGGCCCACCTGGCCGAGGTGTGAGAACGTACCGGTGGAACCCGCCTCCCACCTGGTCGTACAGGCTCGAACGAGCCATCGCGCCACTCAGCCCTTCGGCCATCTCCAGCGCCGCCACGGAACCGGCCCGCGCGTGGTGGCGCAACAGGAACTCGATCACCATCGACGGCGGGAACTTGGTGTCTCCCTTGAACCAACCGCTCGCGGGGTCGATGTCCCGGGTCAGTTGGAGGAGGGCCAGAGCCTGGGTCTCCTCGGTGGGCGTCCCGGCATCCCCAGTGCTCAGCTCCCGCTCGGCAAGGTCCCGAGTGATCTTCCCTGCGACTTCTCCCACCTCGTCCCGTCGGCTCGTCCAGGCGTTGTGCACTCCTTCGAGTACCTGCCGGAAGGACGGCATGCCGTGGCGGGGCTCGGGCGGGAAGTAGGTGCCGAAGTAGAAGGGCTCCCCGTCCGGCGTCATGAACACGGACATGGGCCAGCCGCCCTGCCCGGTGGCGGCTTGCACAGCCTCCATGTAGACGGCGTCCACGTCGGGCCGCTCCTCACGGTCCACCTTGACGGACACGAAGTGCTCGTTCATGTATGCCGCGGTGTCGTTGTCCTCGAAGGACTCGTGCGCCATGACGTGGCACCAGTGGCAAGCGCTGTAGCCGACGCTCAAGAACACGGGGACATCGCGCCGCCGAGCTTCTTCGAACGCGTCTGTCTCCCATGGCCACCAGTCAACGGGATTGTCCGCGTGCTGGAGGAGGTACGGGGACGTGGCCTGGGCAAGTCGATTGGGCATACCCCCATCCTTGCGCACCCGCGGACGCCCGCCCATGCGCCACGGGGGGGCGCATGGACGGGGCGGCGAAGGCCCCGCCCGGCTGTCTTGCTCGCCGTCGCCGGACGGGGTTGCCGCTCGGGCTGCCTGCCGGGCACACATCCGCCTTCACGGGCCGCTACTGCCGCCATCCGCTGACCGGGGACCTGCTGCCGGTGTGGACCGCGAGCTGGGTCGCGCCGGAGTTCGGGACCGGGGCCGTCCTGGTCAACCCCGGCCATGACGCGACCGACCTGGCGTTCGCCCGCGAGGTCGGACTGCCCGTACGCTTCGCCCTCCTCCCGGCCGGCCGGGAGGAGGCCCCGGAGCACTGGCCGTGCTGACCGGCGCCGACCCCCGGGAGCCGCTGCCCCTCAAGGCTCAGCAGACCGAGCCCGCGCAGCGATTCCTGCACACCCACACCGAACTCGTCGAATCGGCCCAGGAGACGCCGGGCGAGGCCGACAGGGCGACGCTGAAGGCCGCCGCCCAGATCAAGTCGGCGCTGCGGCAACGCCACATCGAGCAGGCGTTCACCCACCTGTACCGCATGCAGAAGTCCCTGGCGAAGAGCGAGGCGCCGCTCAGCGGTGCCCGCACCGTCTACGAGGTGCTCACCCACGTCCTCGCGGGCCTGCCCGGCCGCCGTACCGACACGCAGCTCAACCGTGCCTGGCAGCTCGTATGACGGCCGCCCCGCGGTCCCGGGCACAGTCGGCTCCTCAACTCGACTACGGGCCGGCCGCGGTGCGGCCTTGAAGCTGACGCAGCGGCAGCTTGGACGATGACTCCGTACGGCAGACACGATCACCCCACCGGAGGCATTCGTCATGTTGCGCGGCAAGGGCATCCACTACGACACCGGCACCTTTCCCAACGGCGACACATCGCGCCCCGTCTTCGACGTCCGGGACGCCGAACGGGACATGCGTGTCATCGCGGAGGACCTGCACTGCACCGCTGTCCGTATCACCGGGGGCGATCCGGACCGTATCGAGACCACGGCGCGGTACGCGGCGGAGGCGGGCCTGGAGGTCTGGTTCTCGCCGTTTCCCTGCGAGCTGTCGAACGCCGAGATGCTGCCGCTGTTCACCGACTGCGCCGAGCGGGCGGAGCGGCTGCGGCGCGACGGCGCCGAGGTCGTCCTCGTCACCGGCTGCGAGCTCAGCGTGTTCGCCCGCGGCTACCTGCCCGGGGACACACTGAACGAGCGCATTCCGGTCCTGGCGGGCCCCGGCCGCGAAGCCGCGCTCCAGGGCATCCCTGACAAGGTCAACGCCTTTCTGGGGGAGGTCGTCGACGCCGTGCGGCCCCTCTTCGGCGGCCGCGTGAGCTACGCCTCCTGCCCTCTGGACGGCGTGGACTGGGCCCCGTTCGACGTCGTCGGCCTGGACGCCTTCCGTAGCCTGCGCAACGCGGCCACCTACCGCACCGACCTGCGCGAGGAATGCGGCCACGGCAAGCCCGTCGCCATCATGGAGGCCGGCTGCTGCACCTACCGGGGAGCGGGAGAGCACGGCGGCGCCGGCTGGTACCTGGCGAGGGAGGCCGACGGCGTCACCCTCAAACCCGGCCTGGTGCGCGACGAGGGCGAGCAGGTCCGCTACCTCGAAGATCTCATGACCGTCTTCGAGGAGGAGGGCGTCGATTCCGTCTTCTGGTTCAGCTTCGCCGGTTTCAGCACACCCCACCGGACATCCGGACCGGACGAGGACCTCGCCTCCTACGGCATCGTCAAAGTCCTGGACGAGCACAGCGGCTGTCCCGCCGGCAAGCGCGCCTACCCCGACATGCCCTGGGAACCGAAGCAGGCGTTCCACGCACTCGCCACCCGCTACAGGGCCCGCTGAGCTCGGTGCGGGCGGTGCTGGTGCTGTCGCCGCCCTAGGCCGCGACCCGCTCGGGAGAGCGCCGTACGGCGGTGGGCATCAGCAGCCCGACGACGGCGAACAGCGCGCCGAGCGCCAGCCAGCCGCGCCCGCCGTCGTCGGACAGGCACAGGGCGGAGAGCAGCCAGGGCGCGACGGCCGTCGCCAGTCCGCGGCCGAGCGAGAAGAAGCCCTGGTACTGGCCGTGGGCGCCGTCCGGTGCGAGGGAGAAGCTCAGCCCGAACGACCCTGCGGAGGTCCAGAGTTCGCCCGCCGTCAGCAGCGCCGCAAAGGCGATGAGCAGCAGCACGGCCAGCCATGGCGGCGTCGAACTCGTGAAGACGACGACCGCACACGCGGCCAGCAGGGCCAGCCCGGCGCGCCGGCACAGCCGGGCCGCCCGCGCGTCGTCCTCCGCGCCGCGGCTCGCGCGCATCTGCAACAGGATGACCAGGCCCGCGTTGATCACGACGATGGCCGAGACGGTCAGCTTGGGGGCGGACGTATGGTCGACGACCCAGAGCGGCACGGCGAAGGAGAGCACCTGCGCCTGGAGGCTGAGCACACCGCAGATGACGGTGACCCATACGTAGCGGACATCGCGGAAGACCTGCCAGCGCGACGTCTGCGCGGGCGTCTTGCCGCCGGTCATGACCGAGTCCGTGGCCAGCCGGTACAAGGGCACGGCGGCGGCCGGGAACGTCAGCGCCGTGCCCAGCAGCAGCGCGGTGTAGGCGGTGGTGGTGCCCACGTCGATGGCGATGGCCGCCAGTCCCGCGCCGATGGCCACCCCCACATTGGTCACGACCCGCAGATACGCCCGCAGCCGTACCCGCTCGGCCCCCTCGCCGACCGCGGCGATCAGCGCCCCGCGGGCCGCGCTGCTGCCCTGTTCGGCCAGGGTGAAGACGGTGATGAGCCCCAGGAACAGCGGGTATGCGTGGACGAGCGCGAGCGCCGTCATTGTCACGAACTGCACGGTGAGCAGTACGGCATAGGTACGGCGCGGGCCGTAGCGGTCCGCCAGGCCGCCGAGCGGCACCGCTCCGGCGAGGGATATCAGACCGGCGAGGCTGAGGCCGAAGGCGACCCGGCCGGTGGACAGGCCCGCGACACGGGTGAAGAAGAGGACGCTGGTCGGCAGGTAGAGGCCGCTTCCCACCGTCTTGATCAGCCATGAGGCGGTGAGCAGCCGCGGCGCTCCCGGGCCGGGCAGCAGACGCCTGGCGGACGGGCGGCTCACTGCGGCTCCCCGAGCGTGTGCAGCCGGTCGATCATCCGGTGGGCCTCCTCGGGGCCGGGGGCGGCGAAGTACACCTCGACGTTGCCGGTTCCGCTCTGCTCCGCAGACAGTGCCTCGATGACGCCGGGCATCGCGAGGGCCCGCTCCCGTACCCCCTCCCGGGCCGGCAACTGGGTGCGGCCGACGGTCCCTTGCCGGTGGGGGCGGGCGGCCAGCCCGGACGGCTCGTCGAGGGCGGCCCGCACGAACTGCTCCCACAGGTCGACGCCGAACGCGTGCCGCCACATACCGGAGATGCCCAGCCCTCCGGGCCTGATGGCCACCTCTCCGATCACGGGCCCGTCAGCGGTCTCGAAGACCTCCAAGTGGGTCACGCCGTCGGCGAGTTCGAGGGCGCGGGCCGCTTCGGCGTGCAGGGCCAGGACCTTTTCGGCGAACGGGCTGTCCTGGGCGATGACGTAGCCGCTGTTGTACGCCGCGGGGGTGTGCAGCGGGGGGATGAAGTAGCGGGAAACCGCGGCCAGTTCCACCCGGCCGCCGCGCACGACGCCGTCGCAGTGGTACTCACCGAGGAAGTCCACGAGGCGCTCGACCTGGATGGGCACGCGGCGCGCTGCGAGGTCGTCGAAGCCGCCCGAGCGTTGCCGGTCGGTGAACTCCGCCTCGGTGTCCAGACGGTAGGTGCACTTCGACCCGGAGCCGAACACCGGCTTGACCATCACCGGCCAGCCGATCCGCCGCGCGGCGTGCGGGATCCCGTCCACGGTCGCGGCCTGCTCGAAGTCCGCGACCGGCAGACCGGCGGAGCGCAGCCGCGCCTTCATGGCGCGTTTGTGGGCCGCCCACAGGGACTGGTCGAAGGTCGCCCCGGGCAGGCCCAGCAGGGACCGGATGAGCCCGGCCGGGACGATGCTCTTCTCCGTGGTGGCGACGACATGGTCGAACGGTCCGCCGCGGAGGAGTTCGTACGCGGCGTGCTCGACCTGTGAGAGGTCTTCGAAGCTGTCGACGAAGGCGGTCTCCCAGCCGGTGTAGAGCCCGGCGTACGCCTTGCGGGTGATCACCCGGATCCGCAGGTCGGTGCGGTCCGCCAGGGCGCGCAGGACCTCGGGTTTGTCGGAGTTGAGCAGCAGGACCTGCCGGGTCATCCGGACTCCTCGATTCGGTGGTACGTGACGGTCGCCTCCGCTTCGTCGACGACGGCCCAGGCCGGGCTCGGCCCCCGGACGGGGCCGACGTTGACGAGGTACCGGCTGCCCGGGGTGAGGTGCACGGCTTCGCCGAAGCGCAGCGGAACGCTCTCCACGTCCGCCCAGCTGCGTCCGGCGTCCGGCAGCCGGTGCACGGCGCTGCGGTGGTGGTGGCCGTGGAAGAGGGCCCGCCCGCTGAACTCGGCGTCCAGCGGGCACCACAGGTCCGGTTCCACCTCCTGCCAGGGCGGCAGCGCGTGGCCGTGGCAGTACGTGGCGAAGTCCGTGTGCAGCGTGAGCGGCGCGTCGAGCACCGGCGTCGCCCAGGCCGGGCGGGCCCTGCCGGGGACCAGTGCGGCGATGCGCTCTTCCTGGTTGCCTCGTACCACCCGCGCACCGTCCAGCAGCCCGACCAGCTCGGGGTCCTGGTCGAAGATCTCGTCGACGCGCGTGAAGGCGTGGCCGGCGACGTCCCGTTTGCTGATGTGGCACTCGAAGACATCGCCCAGACAGATGACCTGGCGCACCTGCTGGCCGCGGACGCGGGCGAGCACCGCGCGCAGGCCCGCGGTGTTGCCGTGGATGTCGGTGACGACGGCGTAGCGCATCGTTTCAGTCCTTCACCGGTCGGTCCGTCGGCGCCGCGGCCGCCGCCACCTCGATCTGCACCTGTTCCGCGAGGAGTTCGCAGCGCCGGGCGGCGTCCGTCGCGTCGATGCCGTCGGTCAGTACGTACCCCGCGCGGTCCTGGGAGCGGCGCACCGGGCCGATCGTGTCGCCGACGCCGACATCGAGCGTGATGACGGCCCCTCCGCCCGCGGTGTCCGGGGTGCGGATGTGCCGGACGGTGCCGGGGGGCGGGGTCAGGAACCGGATGGCGGCGCCGCCGCGGGCCACCGGCCGGCGCGTCGGCGCGGGACGCAGCCCGAGCGGGCAGGCCACCGTGAGAGCGACCAGGTCGACGCCGTAGGTGCGGCGCACCAGTTCACGGATCTTGTCGCCGCCGATGCGGTTGTGGGACTCGATGATCCGGGGCCCGTGCCCGGTCACCTTCACCTCGGTGTGGGAGGGCCCTTCGTGCAGGCCCACGGCGTCCAGGAACGCCACGGTCAGCGCCGCGGCCTCCTCCAGCACCGCCGGCGGCAGGGCGCTGGGCATGGTGTGCCCGACCTCCACGAAGGACGGCAGCACCTGCTTGTCGGTGATCGCGACGATGGTGTGCCGCCCCTGGTGGGAGAACCCCTCCACGCTGATCTCCGGGCCGTCGAGGAACTCCTCCGCGACGGGGTCCGTGCCGCCGGCCGCGGTGAACCGCCGCCAGGCGGCGTCCGCGTCCCGGGGCCCGTCCACCCGGCCCACGGCCCGGCTGGACGATCCGCCGGCCGGTTTGAGGATCACCGGCCCGCCGACCTCCCGGCAGAAGTCGGCGAGGCCGGCGGGTGACGACAGTGAACGGCTCCGGACGGGGCTGAGCCCCCGGTCGGCGAGCAGCCCCCGCATCCGCCGCTTGTCCTGGAGCAGGCGCACGGTGTGCAGGGAGTTGCCGGGGAGGCCGAGCCCGCCCGCCGCCGCGGCGGCGGGCAGCAGCCCTCGTTCGGTCAGGGACAGCACGCGTGCCAGCGGCTGCCGCTCGTGGAACGGGGCCAGCGCCGCGAGGACCGCTCCGGCGTCGTCGAGATCCGCGGCGACCGCATGGTCGGCCGCCTCCGCCGCCTTCGGACGCGGTGCGTCCGCGGCGTGCACGAAGACCGTCCGCACGCCCAAGACGCGTGCCGCATCGACCAGTTGAGGGGTTCCGGCGACAATCGCGAGGACCGGTCCGGAGCCGTTCGTCATGCCACGGACTCCGGCTGCGGCTCCCCGGCCGCGTCGGCACGCGGCTCGCCGAACCGCTCCTTGAGATAGGCGACGAGGTCGGCGTTCTCCCGTAACTTGCCCGGGATCACGGTCGCCCCGTCGACCAGGGCGGGGATGAACTTGCTGCCGGTCGCTCTGATCAGCTCGTGCCGCTCCTCACGCGGCTTGGGGACGTTGATGTTGATGTACGAGATCTGGAGCTTGGTCAGCAGCTCCCGTACGGGCTTGCAGTCCGGGCAGGTCTCCCGCTGGAACAGGACGAGCATCACTTCACCTCTTCATGGAAGGTGTGGAAGGTACGGACGACTTCGCCGACGCCGGAGCCCGGCGTGAAACGGTGCCCGAGGGTGAGCAGGGACATCTCCAGGGCCCCGAAGACCGCACACAGGTCGAGCGCATCGGCCGCGCCCACATGTCCCACCCGGATCAACTTGCCCTTGAGATGGGCCTGTCCCCCCGTCATGGTCAGACCGTACTGGGTGGACAGGGTCTTCAGCAGCTGGGACGTGTCGATGCCTTCGGGCGCGAGCGCCGAGGTGATGACATGGCTGCGGCGGTGGGGTTCCTGGATGAACGTGCAAAAGCCCAGTTCCCGCAGCGCTCGTTCGGCCGCGCGGCCCAGGGTGGCGTGCCGTTTCCGGAAGTCCGGCAGCCCTTCCTCGCCCAGCATCTTCAAGGATTCGTGCAGGCCGAGCAGCAGCGAGACCGCGGGGGACGAGGAGGACATGGGGTAGAAGTGGCGCAGCCGCTCGAACGACCAGTAGTAGGCCGGGCCGGAGGAACTCTCCACGGCCGTCCACGCCTTGTCCGACAGGGCGATGAAGGCGAGGCCCGGCGGCAGCATGAAGCCCTTGTGCGAGGCCGCGAGCACGACGTCCAGGCCCCAGTCGTCCATGTCGAGCGGGTGCACCAGCAGTCCGCTGATGGCGTCCACCACGACGACCACATCGGTGTCGCGGAAGATCCGCCCGATGGCTTCGACGTCGTTCAGGGCGCCGGTGGAGGTCTCGCTGTAGACGACGAAGGCGCCCCGGATCTGCGGGTGCTGAGCGTATGCCTCGGCCACCCGCTGCGGGTCGACGCTGGTGCCCCAGTCGCTCTCCACCACGTGCACGGTGAGCCCGTAGTTGCGGCAGATCGCCTGGAAGCGCTCACCGAAATAGCCGTTCGAGACGACGAGGACCTCGTCCTCGGCGGAGAAGCAGTTGGCAACGGCCGCCTCCATGGCACCGGTGCCGGACGTCGCGATGGTGTAGACGGGACGGGAGGTGCCGAAGAGCGGCGGGAGCCCCTCGTTGATCTCGTGGATCAGCTCTTCCATCTCCGCCGAGCGGTGATGGATGATCTCCCGGGCACCGGCCAGCAGGAGCCGCTGGGGTACCTCGGTCGGGCCGGGGGTGGCCAGACGCAGCTTCACTGGGTTTCCTCCTTGGCCGCACGGGGCGGGTCGATCAGAACGCGTCGGGTGGCCGGCTTCAGGTCGAAGTCGATGAGCACCACACGGTGGGAAGGCGACATGCCCAGTCCGCCGTCCCGGAAGGGCACCAGCACACTGGTGCCGAGCAGGGACGACTTCAGGTGCGAGAAGCCGTTGGGGTCCTCGGTGGTCAGCTCGTGCAGATAGCGGTTGCCGTCATCGGGCGCCAGCCGCTCCAGGAGCCGCAGCAGGTCCGCAATGGCGCCCGGTTCGTAGCGCATGATGGTCAGGCCCACCGTGCTGCCGTGGGCGAAGACCCCCGCCAGCCCGTCGCCCGCGCCGTGCTCGCGCAGCCGCTCGGTGAGCTCATCGGTGAGGTCGTAGTGGGAGTTGAGGCCGGAGCTGGGAATCGTCAGCTCGATCATGCGACGGTCGCCTCCGCCACGGACAGCGGGAAGTTGTCGTCCGCCAGGTCGCCGGGGCCGGTCAGCAGCCACGCCGGGACCGTCGCCAAGGCGGCCGTGATCCGGCTCCGCCGGTCCGCCTGAGCGGCGCGGCCGTCCGTCAGATAGTGGTGCCATCCGGCGTTGGCGCCGTCGAACGCCGATTCCACATTGGCGTCGAGGGAGGCCGCGAGCGCGTCCGGTGCGGGCGGGCAGGGTTCCAGGACGGTACGGTCGCCGGGCCCGATCGCCGGGTGGATGATCGCGGAGACGGGGACGCGGGTGCCGCGGGGCGCGCTGGGGAAGCGTTCCCGGAACCGGACGGGGTCCACCGCGAACTTGCCCACCGGCGAGAACGCGTGGCCGGGGGCGGGCTCGTAGCCGTCCGCGATCCCGGCGATCTCCTTCAGACCGGCGTACTTGGCGATGGTGCCGTAGCCGAGATGGGGGTAGTCGGGCCAGCCCGAGGCGAGCACCGAGCCGTCCGCCTGCTCGTGCAGCACGGTCTTGTCGCCACTCATGATCTGGTAGCCGAACTTCTCCACCAGCTCCAGCAGGATCGTGCTCTTGCCCGCGCCCTTCGCCCCGGTGATCAGGACGGCGGATCCGTCGCGGTACGCGGCCGTCGCGTGCAGCACGGCCGCCCCGGCGTTCTCCTGGTCCTTGAGGACGAGGTCGCGGATCAGCTCGACCAGGTCCATGGCGCCGCCCGGTCCGATCAGCACGTCGATGGTCCGTGCGGCGCGGTCGAAGGCGAACCGGGTACCGGTTTTGGTGCACTCCAGGTACTCGCGTCCGAGTGCTTGGGCGCGCCGGGCGGGGATGGTGAAGAAGTCGCTGGCGCTCTTGCGGACGTAGATGTCCTCCCAGGGCGTGCCGGACGGCGGCACATGCCGGTCCGACGCCGCGGCCGCGATGCGCAGCGTGGCGAGGGCCTCGGCCGGCCGCGCTGCGGCATCGTGCGGAGCGGCGGCCAGATGGGTCCCGAGGAAGTCCAGCGCCTCGCCGATGTCGGCGCCGGGCGCCGTCTCCAGGTCCAGGCGGGTGTGGTCGAAGGTCAGGCTGCGCACCTCGGCCCCGGCGATCGCGCTCATCGTGCGGCCTCCGCCAGATCGCGGCCCAGCGCTTCGTAGTGGGCCTGCCGTTCCAGCATCTGCGGCACCCGCTGGAGGTCGAAGATCTCCTTGAGCGAGGCCAGATCCTCCTCCACGTGCAGGGTGGTGCCGTCCTGCATGATCTTCACCAGCGTCTCGCGCATGGCACGCAGGGAGCTGCGCAGCGCGTGGTTGGCGTAGATGGCCATGGCGAAGCCGCGCTCCTGAAGCTCGGCGACGGTGACCTGGTTGTAGGTGGTCGGGACGACGATCACCGGGAGGTCACCGGTGTACGCCGCGCGGAAGGCGAAGACCTCGTCCGGTTCGGTCAGCTTCGAGTGGATCAACAGCGCGTCGGCGCCCGCGCGTTCGTAGACCTCGGCCCGGCGCAGCGCCTCGTCCATCCCCTTGCCGGAGATCAGCGCCTCCAGGCGGGCGACGACGACGAGGTCCTCGCGCACCTCCGTCGCGGCCCGGATCTTGCCCGCGAAGTCGTCCAGCGGAGCGAGGTCCTGGTTTCCCTCGATGAAGCTGTTGAGCTTGGGGAACTGCTTGTCCTCGATGCAGACTCCGGCGAGCCCGCGCCTCTCGTAGGTCCGCACCATGTGGATGACGTTGTTGACGTTGCCGAATCCGGAGTCGCAGTCCGCCAGCACCGGTAGTTCGACGGCGTCCGCCAGGCCGGCCGCCGCTTCGAGGCACTCGGGCATCGCGAGGATGTTGGCGTCGGGCACGCCTGCGGCGGCGGAGATCTCCAGGCCGCTGGACCAGATGACATCGAATCCGGCTTCTTCGGCCAGGCGCGCGCTCAACGGGCTGTGGGCTCCCATGGCGCGGGCCAGGCCCGGGGACTCAAGGGCGGCGCGCAGCGCGTGCGCGGCACCGGTCTGTGCGGCCGGTTGTCTGGCGGTCATGCGGGGAGTCCTCCACTCATTTCGCGGCACACGTTCTCCAGCACCTCGTCGAGCACCTTGCGCGGGCGGGCGGCGCCGATCCGGCGGCCCACCTCCCACGGGTCCAGGCCGTAACGGGCCGCGGCCTTCTCAAGACGGTCCTGGTAGTAGTAGTGGTGATCGTTGATACCGGCCGCGATCTCCGCGCGGCGCACGGTCATCGGGCGGGGCAGCACCTGCTCGGCGACGTACTCGGCGGCCTCGCAGACCGCGGGCAGATCGGTGTGCGTCTCGTACGCGGGCCATGCCGTCAGGAAGGCGGCGGCCTGCTCCGTGGCGAGGTTGCCGGCCCCTCGGGCCATGGCGCACAGCGACGCGTCCAGCCAGCCCGCGCCGGCGTCCATGGCGGCCAGCGCGTTGGCGGCGGCCAGTCCCAGGTTGTTGTGCGCGTGGATGCCGATCGGGCAGTCCAGCCGCCCGGCGAGGAGCTCGATGCGCTCGCGCACGCCGTCCGGTGTGAGCGAGCCGAAGGAGTCGGCCACGTACATCACGTCGGGAAGCTCCGAGCGGACCGTTTCCGCGATGCCGGCCAGTTCCGGAAGGCCGGCATAGCTCACGGCCATCAGGTTGACGGTGGTGCGCAGCCCCAGGGAGCGCGCCGCCCGGACGTACTCGGGCACGCCGTCGATGTTCCACGGATAGGCGGCGATACGGACCAGGGAGACCGGGCTGTCGGGCAGGTCGTCCATGGCTCCGACGGGGCAGACCGTGGGGACGACCATGACGGCCAGTTCGGCGTGGCGGGTGGGCGGCAGCGCCGCGAGGAACTCGGGGGTGCAGTGCGCGGTGGGCCCGGCGGTCGCGCTGTTGGCGCTTCCCGAGCCTCCGCGGTAGCCCACCTCGATGACGTCGACGCGGGCCGCGTCGAGCGTGCTGACGATGGTCCGTACGTCGGTGGGGGTGAACTGCCAGTCGTTCTGATTGCCCCCGTCACGCAGGGTGCAGTCGAGTAATACGGGTTTCACGCCATCCTCCTTCAGGCATGCGCCGGGGCACCGAGACCCGCTCGGAAGCGGGAGACGAGTTCCTGCGGCGTCAGAGCGACCCGGTCTCCCGCCTTGTGGGTGCGCGGCAGGCACCGGATGTGCACCAGTGCCGGGGTGTGGGTGAGATCGAGGGCGGCCAGCTCTTCGAGGCTGTCCACCGTGCAGGCGGCGGCGTAGCCGGCGGCGAGGGCCAGGGCCGCCGGGTCGCCGAGCGCCGCGGTCCGCTGGCCGCCGGTGCTCTCGTGGGCCCCGTTGTCCAGCACCACGTGCACCAGATCCGGCCGGTGTTCGGCGATCATCGGGAGGCAGCCGAGGTTCATGGCGAAGGAGCCGTCCCCGTCGAGCACCACCACCCGTCGGGCGACGTCCGCCAGGGCGACACCGAGGCCGATCGGCCCGGCCATGCCCATGGAGCCGACGAGGTAGAAGTTGTTCTCCCGGTCGGCGATGTTGTACACGTCGCGGGTGATGTATCCGCAGGTCGTGACGTACAGTGCGGACGGCTCACGGGCCTGTACGGCCTTGATCGCGTCACGGATGTCGAGCATGGTCACACGCCTTCCTTGACGATGAGAACCGCGGTGCGCCGACCGCCGTCGTGCTGCTTCAGGAAGGCGTCGACGGACTGCTGCGGCGCCTGCGGGTCCAGGACCGTCCACGGCAGGTCGAACACGTCCAGAAGGTGCGTCAGTTCACGTCCGATGACGTCGTGTTCGACCGCGTCGTTGCCGTCGTGTCCCCGCCAGCTCACCACCAGGGGCAGGTGCACGTCGTAGATGAGCGTGAACGAGGTGAGGACGTTGAGCGAATAGCCCAGGCCGGAGTTCTGCATGAGCACAACTGCTTTGGAGCCGGCCAGCGTCAGCCCCGAGGCGACGCCGACCGCGGTGTCCTCCCTGGGCGCCGGCAGATAGCGGGCCGGACACTGCGGGGACTCGAGTATCCGGAACAACCCTTTGAGCAAAGAGCACGGAACGCCGGTGAAGTGCGTGAATCCACGGTCAAGGAACGACTGCATCACGACTTCGGCGGAGTTGCCCGGTGCAATGGAACTCACAGCAGAGACCCCCGTCTTTTATGCGCTTTTCAGGGGCCGCACACGGACCGTCCCTGATTCCTTGAGTGACACAATCATGACCTGAATGCGAGGCAACCACAAGGGGATCTTCCGTTAAACAAGAGGATCGCTTTTCCCGGATATTTCCGGGCAGGCCAAAGCGGCAATCCCGCGGTGTGCGAGATTGCCTTCCTTGGGTTCTCAGTCCCCTCTCGCGTGCTCGGTGAAGCCGTGGTGGCCGGTCAGATCGAGCGCACGGGAACCCGAATTCCGGCGGAATGGACTGCCCGATAGCAGTAGGCCGCGCGGCTCACGGTCAGCAGCTCGTCATTCCTTTCCGAGGCCATCTGGGCGGCGTGACACGCCGCCAGGACCTCCGGTCCCTCGATATGCAGGGCGGTCGACGCCGCATACAGACGCCCGGCCGTGACAGCCGCATCGGGCCCCGTCGCGCCTATTTCCAGACCGATCCGGTCACAGAATCCGGACAGCTTACTTCCCAGAAACTCGTGCCGCTCGATGCATTCGTCGTCCCAGCATGAACGCATGCTTGCAGATACCGCTACCGCCACCGCCGGAGCGGAAAGTCTGAGGGTGCCTCCTAATGCGGCCTCCCGAATGGCGGCGGCGGCCGGAGTATGCGCATCGACGATGCGATAGAGGGCGAAAGAGTCCACCACCGCACTCTCTGTCAGTCCCAACGCAGAATTGCCCGAAGTACTCAATGAGTCTCCCGTGTGCGTCCCGATGGTTCCCGCGAGCCATCGATATCTACCCGACGGCCGCCTCTTCTTCAACAGGCTCCAGCATGCGCAGGAACCGCGGCGCGGCACCCACCGAGGGAAGGCCGGCGATGGCCTGCACGGCCGCGCGCAGGGCCGACTCCCCGGAGACCTCGGTGACCAGAACCCACGCGTCCGGCCCCGCCGTTCGCCGCCGCTGTACGGAGTCGACCCGCACGTCGTGCGCACGCAGCACGGCGGCGATGTCGTCGAGCGCCACGACGGAATCGGTGACGGGCACGCTGAGGTGATAGCGGCTGCGTACATCGCTCATGGCACGGACCCGGCCCGTGACGGTGGCCGGTGAGGCGGTCTCGCGATGCCCGAGCAGCCTCCTGCGCGCCGCTGTGACCAGATCGCCCACCACCGCGCTGGCGGTGGGGGTACCCCCGGCGCCGGCACCGCGGAACAGCAACCGGCCCGCGCCGGCCGCCTCGACGACCACGGCGTTGTCCGCGCCCCCCACATCGGCCAGCGGGTGCGTACGCGGCACCATCGCCGGGTGGACCCGGACCATGACGTCGTCCTCCCCGGCCGTCCGCTCCAGCACGGCGAGCAACTTGACCACGCAGTCGTGGGCGCGGGCGTCGGCCACGTCCTGCACCGTCACGCCGGTGATGCCCTCGCGGTACACCTCCGCCGGGGGCACCCAGGTGTGGAAGGCGAGCGAGGCCAGGATCACGGCCTTGGCCGCCGCGTCCGCCCCCTCGACATCGGCGGTGGGGTCGGCCTCGGCGTACCCGCGCTCGATGGCCTGGCGCAGTTCCGCGTCGAAGGCGCTGCCCTTCTGCGTCATGCGGTCCAGGATGTAGTTGGTGGTTCCGTTGACGATGCCGACGATCCGCGTGACCTCGTCACCACCGAGCGAATCGCGCAGTGGTCTCAGCAGGGGTACCGCACCGGCCACGGCCGCCTCGTAGAGCAGGTCGACACCCGCGCGTGCGGCGGCCCCGTGGAGCTCCGGCCCGTACGCGGCCACCAGCGCCTTGTTGGCGCTCACCACCGAAGCGCCGTGCTCCATCGCCGCGGCCACCAGCGAGTGGGTGGGCTCGATGCCGCCGAGCAGCTCGACGACGATGTCGACGTCGTCCCGTTTGACCAGCTCCAGCGGGTCATTGGTGAACAGCGCCGGATCGATGTCCAGACCCCTCGGCCGCCTGGGGTCGCGCACCGCGATGCCGGCGATCTCGACGGGCGCACCGATGCGGTCGGCCAGCGCCGCATGTGACGCGCGCAGCCGCCGTACGACTTCCGTGCCCACGACTCCGCAACCGAGCACGGCCACTTTCAGGGGTTGGTTGTTCATCGCACAGACCTTTCGGGGGCACGGCGCCGCTGAAACAACCGGAACACTTCGGCGAGAGCGACCAACAGCACCGGCAGGAGGAGGAAGTAGCGGAAGAAGACGAGCGAGCCGACCAGGGCGATCAGCCCGATCACGGCGCCGCACCAGGCCGCGGACATCCGTCGCAGCAGCCGCACCGCCGCGGCCAGACCGGCCACATACACCGTGACGAACAGGACGGATGCCGCCGTCATCAGCGCATCGACGCCGACCGGCGCGAACGAGAGCACCAGCATGACCAGCGTGGCGATCGCGGCCAGTACGGCGAGGCTGCGGCGGGGCACCTCGTCGGCGGCGCTGCCCTTGGCGAACCACTTGGGGAGCGCCCCGTCCCGCCCCAGCGCGGCGCCCAGCCGGGCTCCGCTCGCGGCGTAGGCGTTCACCGTGCCGAAGGAGAGGAAGATCGCCACGGTGACGGTGAGGGCCTGTGCCGCGCCTCCGATGCTGCGCTCCATGAGCATCGTCAACGGGACCGCGGAACCGTTCATGGCCGGCCCCAGCACAGCGACGCAGGCGACGGCGAGACCGAGGTAGACCACCGCGACCACGGCCACCGACAGTGCCGCGATCCTGGGCAGTTGACGCCTGGGGTCGGAGAACTCGTGGGACAGGTGGGTGACGGCCTCCCACCCCGCGAACGAGTAGAAGAGCAGGGTCACGGCGCCGCCCACCGCGAGCCAGCCGTGCGGCGCGAACGGCTCCAGGTTCTCGGTGCGGGCCTGCGGCAGTGTGGTGAACACCGCTGTCAGCAGCACCAGCATGAGCAGCCCGACCATCGCCAGCTGCATCCGCCCGGACATCCGCAGCCCGAACCAGTTGCCGCCATAGGCCACGACGAGGATCACGGCCGCCGACACCATGGCCGTGGCACGGCCGCCGCCCAGCGCACCGGCCACGTACTCGCCGCCGATGATGGAGGCGCAGCAGTTCGCCACCGGCACCGTGAAATAGAAACTCCAGCCGACCGGTGTGGCGGCCCGCCTGCCGAAGGCCTTGGTGACGAAGGTGGCGATGCCGCCCCCGTCCGGATATCTCGTTCCCAGCGCCGTGAAGGCACTCGCCACCGGGATGCAGAGCAGGACGATCGCCGCCCAGGCGATCAGCGAAGCGGGCCCGGCGACGCGTGCGGCGAGCGCCGGAAGGGCCAGCAACCCGCCCCCGAGGACGGCGCCGACGTAGAGCGCCGTTCCCTCGCCGATACCGATGCCCTGCCGTAAGGGAACGGGCGGTGAGGGAGTCGGGCGGATGAGCGTGTCGGAACCCGTACCACCAGGTGTCATGGTCAGCGCCCCGTTCCTGCGTAGACGACGGCCGGAACGGCGCTGTCGAGGCCGAAGCTGCGGTGCAACGCGCGGACGGCTTCATCGAGTTGATCGGCGCGGCACAGGGCCGAGACGCGGATCTCCGAGACCGAGATCAGCGGAACACCGATGCCGATACCGGCCAGCGTCCGGCACAGCGTCGCCACGATGCCGGGTTCGCTGCGGATTCCGGCTCCGACCAGGGAGACCTGGCCCATTCCCGCGTCGCACCGCACCGACCCGTAACCGATGCGGGTGCGGTGCTGCTCCAGGAGTTCCTGGGCCCGCGGGCCGTCCTCGCCCGCGACGGTGAACGTCAATTCGGTCCGCTGCGGGGCGCCCAGGTTCTGGAGCATATCGATGGATATGCCGGCCGAGGCCATCGCTTCGAAGATGTGCGCCACCGCCGACAGTTCGGCGGGGATGTCCTCCACCACAATCTTGGAAATCGACCGGGTGTGGGTCACACCCGTGACGCAGAAGCCCTCCACAGCAGTATCCTCCACCGAATGTGAAACGAGTGTCCCGGGACGGTCGGTAAACGAAGAGCGAACGCAGATGTCCACGTCGTGCCGGCGGCCGTATTCCACGCAGCGCGACATGAGTACCTTCGCCCCGGTGGCCGACATTTCCAGCATTTCCGCGTAACTGATGGTCTCGATGAGTCGTGCACTGTCGACGATGCGAGGGTCGGCGGAGAAAACGCCGTCGACGTCCGTGTAGATCTCGCAGACGTCCGCCTTGAGCGCCGCGGCCAGCGCAACCGCCGTCACATCCGACCCGCCGCGCCCCAGGGTCGTCGTGTCACCGGTGTCCCTGCTGACCCCTTGGAACCCCGCGACCAGGGCGATCGATCCCTGATCGAGCACCTGGCGGACCCGGCTCGGCACCACGTCGACGATACGGGCCCGGCCGTGATCGGAGTCCGTGAACACCCCCGCCTGCGCCCCGGACAACGAGTGGGCGCTGCCTCCCCGTTCATGGATGGCCATGGCCATCAGGGCGTTGGAAACACGCTCCCCGGAGGTGAGCAGCATATCCATTTCACGCACCGGCGGAGCGGTGCTCACCTTGTTCGCCAGGTCGATCAGATCATCACTGGTGTCACCCATCGCGGAACAGACGACCACGACTTCATGACCGCTTCCATGGGTCTTCAGAATGCGCTCGGCAATACGTTTTATGCGGTCCGCATCTTGCAGGGAGGACCCACCGTACTTCTGGACGATCAGCACTCACTTGCTCCGTTCGGCAGCTTTGCCGTGCATATCGGCGTCGTACGGATCTTTGCCGTTGGCATGTTTGCCATAGGCATGTTGGCGTACGGATCTTTACCGTACGGATCTTCGTCACCGAACCGAATGCACGGAAGTCAGGAGGGCAGGGCACTTTTGCTCGGGAGTCATGCACAAACCTCGACGGAATGCCGACCGGCGCGCACGGATAAGGGCACGGAGAAAGAGTGCGCGTTTTCGGAAGCAGGCCGGTCCGGTGCGCCGGCACAGCGTGTTGCCGCGAGGGCAGCACCACGCGAAAGGTGATGACGGCGCGAGACCTGGAGGAATGGCGGAGATGAGGATCCGGAGGAATTCAGACGGCGCGCTCACGTGAGGCGGAGGCGTCCGGGACGGATCCGGCAGGTGTCAGCGGAAGGCAGCGCCCCGAAGACCGGGGCGCTGTGCTACATCGGCCACTGCCGGGAATCCGCCTCCCCGGTGGGGCGGCCGCGGGCCGGCAGAGCGCCTCGCTCAGGGCGTATGCGAGCAGGTCGCAGACGGGTGCCGGGCATGCTCAGCACGGAAGGTGCGGAAGGAGTGGGTGGGTCAACGGGAACTCCCGCCGGGCTGTGCAGGTTCGACGCTCCCCCGTCGACCAATGAACGAATCGTGCATCGAGCTAACACTGCGGGCATGGATTTTTTTCCTGTCAACCAGAAGTCGACGTTCGCCCGGCACGGGTGGCGCCGATCCGCGAAATCGTCAACTGGACGTCTGAGTAACGACTATCGATCTGATCTGAACCAAGAATGTGTGCACTGAACGGCAAGTGATCATTTCCGTCAGCCAAGTGGTCTACGAACCGGCCGGGCCGGGCAACGCAGTCGCGCTGTGGCCCGCCTTGCGCCGCAGCCCGCCGGTACGTCACCGATCTTAAAACCAATCGCACATATGCGCAGTCGACTTCAGGACACGTCACGACCGTAGCGAGGTTGAGCGCCTGACAGCCCGTATCCGAGCTGCCGGCGGTCACGCTTCTCCACCGGCCCGCCTCCCCGTGGCCCGCAAACGCGCTGCTGAGGCCACTGCCGCGCACACACCGACCGCATCACGCCCGGCTCCGGACGCAAACCCTCCGCTTGCTCCCCTTTCGTCCACCCCTCAACTGCCGTATCCAACAGGCCACTTGGAGGTCGTCTCACATGGCGAGAAATGCGTGCGACATGACGCCGGTCGCGGGTTGCCGACCTGTCGGGCGCCTGGATTTCCGGTGAACTCCAGGAAACCCGCGCCCCGTTGACATGGATCCCCCCTCCCGCCGCGGCACCGTGCGCCGGGAGCGCAGGCAGCTGTCCGGACGCTGTCCACAGGACGGTTATCCACAGCCCTGCCGGAATTCGCGCGGACGCGGAACACTGTGCGTACGGCGACGATCACCGCCAGGGCCACATCCGGCCCATCCGAACCATCGCTGCAACGACTACACCTGGCGCAACCGGCAAAGCGACAACTACTGCTGCAACTGCTGCACCTGCTGGAGGGGGATTCGCATGACGGGCTCCATGACGGGCTCACGGACCGTGCTGCGGGACGGACACCGTGCGGAGGCGGACGAGCTGTTGACACGGACCGTGGAGGAAGAGGTACGGCGTTCGGGCGGGCGGCTCGACGGCGGCGCGCTGCTCGGCAGGGCGCGCGCCGCGCTGGACGAGATCGCCGCCGCTGCGGCGGAGGAGTACACCGCGTATCTGCGGGCGCTGGACGCGGCGGGGGCCGCCCAACGACCGCTGGCCGAGCGGCTGTCGCGCAACCGCCTGGGCACTCCGGCGACGGTGACGGCCGTGGCGGCGCTGGCGGCCTTCGGGGCGGATCTGGCGTACGGCACGGACACCGGCGCGGCGCTGGGTGCCGGGGCCGCCGCGGCGGTGGCGGGGGCCGTGGCCACGGTGGTGAAGCTGACCGCGGGCCATCGGCCGGCGGCACACGAGCAGGCCGGCGAACGGGGCCGGTCCGCCGCCCCGGAGGAACTGCGCCTCCAGTGGCTCACGGCGCTGGAGGTCGGCGGCATCCGGCCGTTCCTGGACCAGCAGCGGATGCTGGCGGCGGCCCGGAGCGACGCCACGTCCAAGAAGGGCGGGACGAAGGGCTCCCGGGGACCGCAGCTGCGGGGCGGGGACCGGAGCGCGGCGGCCCGGCAGCGGTCCGTACTGGAGCACTCCTTCTCCCAACTCCCCCGACCTGACGGCCCGTTCGCGGGACGCCGGACGGAGCTGGCGCAGATCGCGCAGTGGGTGCACGCGGGCCGGGCGAGCACGGAGACCAGGCCGACGGTGGTGGTCCTGCACGGTGAACCGGGCTCGGGACGTACCGCGCTGGCGGTGCGGGCGGCCCACCAGCTGCGCGATCAGTTCCGCGGCGCGTGCGTGGTCGACCTGCGCGGGGACACCCCCGACGAGACGCCGCTGCCGACCCGTAACGCCCTGCTGCATCTGCTCAACCGGCTCGGCGCGCCCCGCGAACAGCTGCTGTTCCGCGAGCGGACCTCCCCCGACCAGCACGTCAAACGGCTCACCGAGCTGTATCACCAGCATGTGGCGGGCCTGCCGGTGACGGTCCTGCTGGACGACGCCTCGGACCCGGAGCAGGTGCGCACCCTGGTGCCGGACCGTTCCGACAGCCTGGTGCTGGTCACCTCCCGCGCGCCGATGGAGCTGCCCGACGACCTCGACGCGCGGCTGCATCAGCTGCCGGTGGAAGCGCTGGACGCGGCGGCCACGGAGGAGCTGCTGCGGGCGTCGGCCGCGACCGACGAACCGGCGAAGGAGGCGGAGCCGTACGACGCGCAGGCGATCGAGCGGATCGTCGAGCAGTGCGCCGGCCTGCCGCTGGCACTGCGGGTGGCGGGCTCCTCGCTCGGCTCGCGCACCCCCTCCGAGCTGGCGGCGGAGCTGTCCTCGTACGCCTCGGCGACCCCGGTGGAGCGGGCCCTGTCGCTGCGCTACGCCGACCAGCCCGAACAGTCCCGGCGGCTGCTGCGCCGCCTGGCGCTGGTGGGGCGGGCGTCCCTGGGCGCCGCCGCCGCGGCCGCCCTGCTCGGCGTGGAGAACACCGAAGCCGAACGGCAGTTGACGGCGCTGGCCGAGACCGGCCTGATCGAGCACGTACGGGGCAAGCGCTACCGCCTGCACACCCTGGTGCACCGCTTCGCCTCCGCCCGGCTGTCGGCGGAGGAGGCCCCACAGGAGCGCACCGCGGCCCAGGAGCGGCTGATCCGCGGCTATGCGGAGCTGGCCGACTCCGTCATCCGGCTGGTCGACGGCCGCACCTCCACCCGCGCCGACCGCTTCGGCTCACACGGCTTCACCTCGCTGGACGCGGCCCTGCAATGGCTGGACGACGAGTCCAGCTTCATCACCTCCGCGCTGGCACACGCCGACCAGGACGTCGACCAGGCGACGGTCTCGCATCTGCTGGGCGCACTCGCCGACTACTGCCTGCTGCGCGGCGACCTCTACCGCCTCGGCGAGCTGAACGAGCTGACCCGGGCGGTCGGCCAGGGCCTGCTGATGCGCTCGGTGCAGTGGCGTACGGGAATCGCCGCCCGCCAGCTGGGCGAGCTGGACAAGGCCCGCACCACGCTGTCGTCCGTGGTCGACCTGTACTTCGAGGCCCAGCATCCGGCGGGCGCCGCCCGCGCGCTGCGCGATCTGGGCATCACCCTCCAGCAGCAGGGCAATCTGACCGAGGCCGCGGCCAAGCTGCGCGAGGCCCTCGCCATGCAGTCCGGCCCGGACCTGGACGGTGACCGGGCCTGGACGCTGCATGCCCTGGCGGCGGTCGAGCGGGACCGGGCGCACCTCGCCGAGGCGCTGACGATGCTCCGCGAGGCACTGGAGCTGCACGAGGCGAGCGAGAGCGTGCACGGCCAGGCATGGGCGCACTTCCAGCTGGGCCAGGTGTATCTGCGCAGGGGCGAGGTACCGCAGGCGGAGGAGGCCCTGGGCGCCGCGATGACGCTGTACGGGCGGACGCAGGACGAGCGCGGTGAGGCGTGGGCGATGACGCAGCTGGCGCGCGCCCGGCTGGTCGCCGGCGACCCGGGCCCGGCCGCGGACCGGCTGCGCCAGGCGCTCACCCTGCACCAACGGCACGAGGACGCCCGCGGCGAGGCATGGACGATGTACTACCTGGGCCAGGCCCTGGAAGAACTCGGCGAACAGGACGCGGCGCTGCGCCAGCTGGAGCGTTCGCGGACGATGTTCAGCCGGATGCACGACGCCTACGGCCTGGCCTGCGCCCGGCACCACTCGGGCCGGGTGACGCGGGACCTGCGGGCCGCGCAGACCGGTTCGCTGCGCAACAGCGGCTTCGCCCGGCAGCTGCTGCACGACGCCCGCAAGGACTTCCAGCAGATCGCGGTGCCGCACGGCGAGGCGTGGTCGTGCCTGGAGCTGGTGATCATCGACGCGGGCAACGGGCGGGTTGCGCAGGCGCTGGAGCTGGCCGACGAGGCGGCGGGGATCTTCGCCGGATACGGCGACCGGCGCGGCGAGGACTGGGCCCGTTTCCTGCGCTGCACACTGCTGCCCTT
This sequence comes from Streptomyces natalensis ATCC 27448, assembly GCF_000935125.1. Lineage (GTDB taxonomy): Bacteria > Actinomycetota > Actinomycetes > Streptomycetales > Streptomycetaceae > Streptomyces > Streptomyces natalensis. The sequence continues at coordinate 738,289 of NZ_JRKI01000061.1, forward strand.
CGCCTCGCCGGGCGGCTCGGTGGTGGGCACGGCCGTGGCACAGGAGGAGCTGGCGCAGCTCGTACAGCAGACGCATGACTGGCGCGACGCCAAGCTGACGGAGTGCGCCGAGGCGTACGCGCTGCTGCTGGAGCGCGGGGTGGAGCCGGAAACGGGATGGCAGGCATGGCGGCTCGGCGTCCTGCCCAGCCGGCATGCCCGCGAGGTCATGGGCATAGCCGTCGCGCCGGCCGCCACCGAATGACACCGCGGGCGGCGGGCGGCGCCGTGCGAGCGCGCCGGTACGGCTCGCTGACCGCTCGGGTCAGCGAGCCGCCGGGCCGGTCAGCCGGCCGTAACCCATCGGCCGGCCGTCGACCGCCACCCGGTCATCGGCCGCGCCCGTCCGGGCGCGCCCGGAAGCCGGTCAGCCGGTTCGGCTCAGCCGGCCTTCGGTGCGGGCACCGTCGGGGCGGCGGAGGCGGCCGCCTCGCCCGCCTCCGGAGCCTCCTCGAAGTCCACCTTCTTCATCTGCTTGTTCATGGACTTCATCAGCAGCCACACGGCGCCGCCGATGAGTGCGAAGACGATGAAGCCGAGGACGCCGGGGGTCACCTTGTCCTTGTCGAAGCTGTCGGCAAGGGTGACGAAGTGCGTCAGGGCGAGGGTGCTGGTCGCGCTCATCATGGTGTCAATTGTTGCGGATGCCCGCGAAGAGGTCTTCCTCGGGGAGGGAAGTGTCCACGAGCGACTTCGCCAGCTCGTACTCCTCCGTCGGCCAGACCTCGCGCTGGATGTCCATCGGGACCCGGAACCATCCGCCGTCGGGGTCGATCTGGGTGGCGTGCGCGATCAGCGCCTTGTCCCGGATCTCGAAGAAGTCGGCACACGGAATGTAGGTGGTCAGAGTGCGCTCACGCTGCTCGAACTGCTTCCAGCGCTCCAGCCACTCGCCGTAGGGCGAGTCCATGCCCCGCTCCAGCAGCGCCTCGTGCAGCGCGATCGTCCGCGGCTTGTTGAAGCCCTGGTTGTAGTAGAGCTTCAGCGGCTGCCAGGGCTCACCGGCCTCCGGGTAGCGCTCCGGGTCGCCGGCCGCCTCGAAGGCCACCATCGTGATCTTGTGGGTCATGATGTGGTCCGGGTGCGGATAGCCGCCGTTCTCGTCGTAGGTCGTGATGACCTGCGGCTTGAACGCGCGGATCAGCTTGACCAGCCGCCCCGCCGCCTCCTCGACGTCCTGGAGCGCGAAGCAGCCCTCGGGCAGCGGCGGCAGCGGGTCGCCCTCGGGCAGCCCCGAGTCGACGAAGCCCAGCCACTCCTGCGTGACCCCGAGGATCTCCCGGGCCTCGTCCATCTCCTTCCTGCGCACCTCGTGGATGTGCTCCTCGATGTACGGGTCGCCCTGGAGCTTGGGGTTGAGGATGGAACCTCGCTCGCCTCCCGTGCAGGTGGCGACCAGCACGTCCACCCCCTCGGACACGTACTTGGCCATGGTGGCCGCACCCTTGCTCGACTCGTCGTCGGGGTGGGCGTGGACCGCCATCAAACGCAGCTGCTCAGTCAAGACTCGATCCTCAGTGAAAGGCTGGGTGACAGGCTCAGAAAGTTGCCTCCTATAGTGACCGAAGCGAGGGGGCGCTGTATTCCCATGGGGCCCAGAGCCGTCGAGGCGCCGGCGGCCCCGCTCCCCGTACCAGGAGGAATGACCATGACGGCGGTGCGCGACGGGCTCCCGGACGGACGCTACGGCCGCTCCGCGGACCGGCACACGGACCGCAAACTCAAGATCATCGGCGGGGTGCTGGGCGTCGCCCTGCTCGGTGTCGTCGGCTGGGCCGGCGCCTCGTACATCGCCGGGCAGGACCTCAGCGGCCGCATCATCACCTGGGACGCGGTGTCCGACAGCGCCGTCAAGGTCCACCTCGAAGTGATCAAGGACAAGGACGCCCGGGGCGTGTGCACCCTGCGGTCACAGGCGGCGGACGGCTCCGAGGTGGGCCGCAAGGACGTCACCATCGCCCAGCGCACGGACCAGGTGAACACCGACATCACCATCCGCACCACCAAGCGGGCCACCAACGCCCTCCTGGTCGGCTGCCAGGCATCGAGCACCCACTGACGGGCGCCTGCCCCACCCGCCGGACGGCCTCCTGGCACCCACCCGCCGACCGACCGACCAGGCCACCCGCCGACCGAGCAGGCCACGCGCCGACCGACCCGTCCACCTGCTGACCGTCACGGCTACCCCGGTCGCCCCGGCCACACCCACCGACCTCTGACCTCCACGACCACCTGCCGACCGCCGCCCCCCGCCCCGGGACCTGACTCTTCCCCCCTCCCCTCCCACCCCACCCCCTACGTCACTCACGCCGCGCATCCGGCATGCCCGGCGACGGGGGCGGGCGCCGCGCGGGCGGACCGCCGCTGAGCAGCGACGATGCGTCGCTGTGAGTGCGCTGTGGAATTCCCCCTCCCCGTTTTGTGCCGGAATTGTTAGGCTCGTGGTTTCGCCCACCTGTGAAGGCGCAAACCTTCCTGGTAGGGCGTTTGATTTATCCCCAGTACCGACGAGGAGCACCTGTGACCCAGACCAGCGAGAACGTCACCTGGCTTACCCAGGAGGCGTATGACCAGCTCAAGGCCGAGCTGGAGTACCTGTCTGGTCCCGCCCGCGCCGAGATCACCGAGAAGATCCAGGCGGCCCGCGAGGAAGGTGACCTGAAGGAGAACGCCGGGTACCACGCGGCCAAGGAAGAGCAGGGCAAGCAGGAGCTTCGCGTACGCCAGCTCACTCAGCTGCTGCAGACCGCGAAGGTCGGCGAGGCCCCTGCCGCCAACGGCGTCGTTGCTCCCGGCATGGTCGTCACCATCGCGTTCGACGGAGACCCGGACGACACCCTTGAGTTCCTTCTTGCCTCGCGCGAGTACGCAAGCTCGGAGATCGAGACCTACTCCCCGCAGTCCCCGCTGGGCTCGGGCGTGAACGGCAAGAAGATCGGCGAAACCGCGGAGTACGAACTCCCCAACGGCAAGAGGGCCACCGTGAAGATCATGGAGGCCAAGCCGTACAACGGCTGACGCCCGCGGCACACCCCGCCGCCCGCAGGGCATGAAGCGGCCCGGAGCCTGAGGAGCGCTCCGGGCCGCTTCGCTGTGAGAAGAACAGGGGCGCGGTCGCCGACCGATACCTGGCCCCGCGGGCCGATACCCGGCCCCGCCGGCCGGCGACCGGCTCCGCCGGTACCTGGCTCAAGCAGTCGCCGACCGGTACCTGCGGACCGCCAGCGTTCGGAAGACAGCGATGATCAGCAGCGACCAGATCACCGACGCCAGCACCGGATGCTCCATCGGCCAGGCGCCGGTCACCGACTTCGGGACGCCCGCGATGGTGTTGCCGAACAGGTCCCGGGCCGCGGCCACCGTCGCGCTGAACGGGTTCCACTCCGCGATGTGCTGGAGCACCGTCGGCATGCCGTTGACCGGCACGAAGGCGTTGGAGATGAAAGTGAGCGGGAAGAGCCAGATCAGCCCGCCGGAGGTGGCCGCCTCGGGTGTACGGACCGTGAGGCCGATCAGCGCGCCGATCCAGGAGAAGGCGTAGCCGAGCAGCAGCAGGAGGCCGAAACCGGCCAGCACCGAGAGGATGCTCTCGTGCGTCTGCCAGCCGATCAGCAGCGCCACGACGGCCAGCACCACCAGGGTCAGCGCGGTCTGGACGAGGTCGGCGAGGGTGCGCCCGGTGAGCACGGCGCCGCGGGACATCGGCAGCGACCGGAACCGGTCGATCAGCCCCTTGTGCATGTCGTCGGCGATGCCCGCGCCGGCGCCCGCCGTGGCGAAGGTACGGTCTGCGCGAAGATGCCCGCCATGAGGAATTCGCGGTACGCCTGGGCGTCGCCCGAGGGGGCACCCGAGATGACGATGGAGCCGCCGAACACGTAGGTGAACAGCACCACGAACATGATCGGCTGGATGAGCCCAAAGATCACCACCTCGGGGAAGAGTGTTCGAGGATCTGGTTCTGATTGCGCTCCGTTCCGTGCTCGCAGCTCCTCGCCTCCCCGTAGTGATCGTGGCCGCAGCCCATGCCTTCGGCCTCCATCTCCATGGCCGCGAACCTCGGGTCGATGCTGCCGGTCACCTCCATCGGCGGGAGTACCAGCAACGGAGGCGCAGGAACGCCCTCGCAGCTCTTCAGAGCCTCCATGGCGGCTTCCCAGTGACCTTCAGTCCGCCACGCTTCAGCACGCCGCCTCACGGCGCTCCACGAGTTCCCAGAGACCTCGACCTCGTTCCACCGAGAGGCCGTCCGCAGCTTCCACAAGATCGCCGCGAACATCTCGCGCTTCGGGGCCCGCTGCTGCCGGGATCCGGGAAGCAGGTCATCCACCCGCGCCCAGTCCTCGTCGGTAATGTCAAGAGGGATCAACGTCCCGGTCTCGCGGTGCCACTCGGCCAACGGATCAGCGATGCCCTTCCGGCGAGGCTGGCCCTTGCCGGTCACCTTGATCCGGATATCCAGCAGGTCCAGCAGCTCACGGCGCTGCTCGACGGTGAAGGACTCCATCGACGGAGCCTGGGTCTCAACGATCTGAATGATCTCGTCGGCCCGCTTCTGCTGCTGCTCTGCTTCCTCCAGCCAGCGGGCAACCCGCTCGCGCTCCTGGTGCAGCTCGTCCTCCTTCTGCTGGAGTGCCTGCTTCACCTCCGCGATGGTGTCCTCATCAAGGGCGTCTCCGGCCCCCTCGCCAAGCTCCTCCTCGAAGAGGGCCGTGATCTTCGCGAGGAGCTGGCTCTTGCGGCTGGCCTTCTTCTTCGCAATCTCTGCGTCCAGCTCCGCGAGGCGCTTGCGGTAGGACTCAGCGCGGGCCGGGATGGAGCCGAGCCACTTGGCGGCCAGGTCGCGGAACTTCGCAGTGTCGGACAGCAGCGCTTCGACCTCGGTCCAGATCCGCTTCTCCACGTCAGGGGCGGGAAGCTCGTGGCACTGGCAGTCCAGTCCCAGAGGCTTGCCCATGCACCGGTAGTAGCCGATGGGTGACTCCGCGGACTTGCCCCCGGTGTAGTAACCCCCGCACACCGAGTGCATCCGGCCCGTGAAGAGGTACTGGTTCTGGTTCTTCTTCTTGAACGTCCGCCGGTTGAGCGCCTTACGCAGGGCGGCGACCCGCTTCGGGTCGCTGATCGGGCGCGGGACCTCGATGCGGAAGATCTCAAACTGCTCTTCCTCATCGTCCTCGGAGGTGCGGGAAATCTTGAACTCGACGTAGCCGTCCAGAGCGGTGGAGTCAACGCGCTGGGCGAGGTTGCTGCCGGTCCACTCCTTTCCGTTCCGGCTGAGCTTGCCCAGGCCGTTCAGGTGCTCGGCAGCCTCATCGCGGCTGTACCCGAGATCCACCATGAGGTGTTCAACGATGGCGATGACAGTGCACTCGTCCTCGGAGAGTGCAGGGACAGCCTTCCTGCCCTTACCGACCAGGCGCACGCCGTACGGAGGCTGGCCCAGCGGCCAGCCGCCTGCGGCGAGCTTCTGGTCCCGGCCGCCGGCCGTTCGCTCCAGGATCAGCGTGTGCTCCAGCTCGGCCATGTACGAGAGGAGACTCAGCATGATGCCGAACAGCTCGTCGTCGCTGTCGATACGTCCGTCAGCGGTGGCGACACGCACGTTCAGGTGCTTGGTCGCGTTGAACACCCACAGGTGGATGTCCTCCATGGTCCGGCCGATTCGGTCGAGCTTGCCGAATACGACCAGGTCGATAAGGCCCTTCTCCATGTCGGAGGTCATCTCGTCCAGAGCAGGGCGGGAGGACTTCTTTCCGGAGACGCCACCGTCGGAGTAGACCTTGACGATCTTGTACTTGCCCGGACCGATCTTGTAGTTCAGCCAGGCGTTGCACATGTTGTCCTGGGTGTCCAGGCCGAACCCGTCGACCTGCTTCGCGGTGGAGACGCGAAGGTATACAGCTACACGAATCAGTCCACGCACCGTGCGACGGCGCGCAAGGGTACCCTTGCCCATGTCAGTCCTCTCGTGACTGGCCAGACCCCGGGGTGTTGGTAGCACCGCCGGGGTCACCCATGTGATGCCTGAAGCGTACAGGTAACGGATTGCTGGTCGAGTGGCCAGATGTCAACTCGACTTCTCAGGGCGCATCATCGGTAAGGCGTCCAAACAACAGGCGGGCTAGGCACATCTCCTGAGCTTCCGTCCCTCAGTTGCCCGCCAACGAGCCACCACATCGCCGGGAGCGGGCTCGCAGCCTTCTTGCGCCTCCCCCGGGGTCACTCGTCGTCCGAGTCGTCGCCAACGGCAGCGACCTCTGGATGCATTTCCTTGACCCAGTAGTCCGTGGCCATCTCCTGAGCGAGGGTGTGGGGGACACCGGCCGCTATCGCCTCCCCAGCTCCGTTCGCCGACCTCGGCATCAACCGGGACGAGGAGGCCCTTGACCGTCATCTCCATGATTCGGGCTGTCTTTTCGGCCAACTCCGCTGCCTGCTCCCTGGGGAAGCTGAAAACCAGCTCGTCGTGGATCGGGAGGCGGATGTACTCGGTGTATCCAGCCCGATCGAGTTCGATCAGGGCTCGGGCCGTGATGTCTCTCGATGTGCTTTGGATGAAGTAGTTCAGGGCGGCGTAGATCCGGTCGCGATCCACTGGGAGACGCCGGCCCGTGCCGGTGTAGATGTAACCGGTGCGGCGGGCCTCACGCTGAAGGCGCTCGGCGAGGCGCTTGACGCCGGGGTAGGTCTCCCAGAACGCCTTGACGGCCTTCTTGGCTTCGACCTCTGAGACGCCGTACTGCTCGACAATGGCCTTCCAGCCGCCACCGAAGCAGACGGTGAAATTGGTGCCCCCGGCTGTCGGTGGGCGGCACGGCCTGAACTGCTGGCCTCCGTACTGATCCTTCCTGCTGCTCCTGCCCGAAGAGAGTCGGGCAAGGGGCCAAGGTAGCGGTTAAAAATGCGTTGACACGGCCCGGAGTACCCAGAAAGATCCCTTGTGCCCATCACTCATCCCCGTCGCTGACCACGACAGGAGGACACAAGATGTCTGGCACCATCAACCGACCTCGCCGCTCCCGCCGCCTGGGCACCTCGGCGGCCGCGGCCGCCTGTCTCGCCCTCGGTACGCTGGGAGTCAGTACCTCTCCCGCAAGCGCCGCGCAGGACGCCAGGACCGTTACGGCTTCCGCGATATCGGCCATACAGGCCGAGGCAGGGGCTGCCGGTCAGAAGAGCTTCACGTACACGCCGAAGCTCACGCAGCAAAAGAAGAACGGCCAGTACTACCTCTACGCAACAGCGGACTACAAAGCCCTCTCCGGGGCGGCGATGAAGAAGATCTGCGTCAACATATGGCTGAGCACCATGACCGGCACCAAGCCGATGGGGGGCGCCTGTACCGACACCATCGGAAGCGGTGGGGTCATGACGGGGTCGGTCAAGTGCGGTTACGCCCTGTACTACGCGACGGTCTGGGCCTACGACAAGAACAACAAGGCGATCGACAGTCTGTATCGCTCCTCCACGAAGGGTCCCTACTGCCCCGAATAGGTCGTATGGATCGCAGCTGAGAAGAGGGCCGCTGTCCGGTCGGACAGCGGCCCTCTTCGTCATCAGGCGGTGGCCGACCGATACTTGCGCACCGCGAGGGTGTGGAAGACCACGATGATCAGTACCGACCAGAGGATCGAGGCGATCACCGGGTGCTCCATGGGCCAGGCGCCGGTCACCGACTTCACGGCCTGTCCGTTGGTGTTGCCGAACAGCTCCCGGGACGCGGCCACAGTTGCGCTGAACGGGTTCCACTCGGCGATGTGCTGAAGGAACGTCGGCATGCCCTTGACCGCCACGAAGGCGTTGGAGATGAAGGTGAGCGGGAAGAGCCAGATCAGCCCGCCGGAGGTGGCGGCCTCGGGTGTACGGACCGTGAGGCCGATCAGCGCGCCGATCCAGGAGAAGGCGTAGCCGAGCAGGAGCAGCAGTGCGAATCCTGCCAGTACGCTGGCGACGTTTTCGTGGGTACGCCAGCCGACCAGCACGGCGACCACGGCCAGCACCACCAGCGTCAGAGCGGTCTGTACGAGGTCGGCCAGGGTCCGGCCGGTGAGCACGGCGCCCCGGGACATGGGCAGCGACCGGAACCGGTCGATCAGCCCCTTGTGCATGTCGTCGGCGATGCCCGCGCCCGCTCCGGCCGTGGCAAACGTGACGGTCTGCGCGAAGATGCCCGCCATCAGGAACTCGCGGTATCCGGAGGGGCCGTGGCCCCCACCTGGGATGTTGATGGAGCCACCGAACACATAGCTGAACAACACCACGAACATGATCGGCTGGATGAGCCCAAAAACGAGCACCTCGGGGATCCGGACCATGCGAGTCACGTTCCGTCGGGCGATGACCAGGGAATCGCTCATGCCGCTCATGTCGCCTGCCCCTTCTGGGCTCTCAGCCCACTGACCTGCATGCCTCGGCTGTGCGGCGAGCTGAAACCTAGCCCACTTGGGCGAATACGATTCGGGATGCGCCTCATCCGGATGAGGTTGCGCTTGCCCACGACCAGGGAGTCGCGTACGGACCGGCCGATTCCGCCGCGCGGCCGCGGGCCGGGGGCCGGTCGCGGCGCCCGGGGCTCGGGGTGGGCCGTCGAGGTCGTTGTCGTCACTTCACACCCTCCTTGCCGGCGTCGGCCGAATCCCCGTCGGCCGCCTCTCGGGCCACGGTCGTCTCCCGCGCGGCCGTTTCCCGTAGGGCGGCCGTTTCCCCTCCGGCCCTTTCCTGAGCGGCGGCCGATGCGCCCGCACCGGCCGCCTTCCCGCCTTTATCGCCTGTCCCGCCTTCCCCGTCCCCTCCGGCCTCGCGGCTCCCGTCCGTGGCCTCGGCGACATGGCCGGTCAGCGAGATGAAGACGTCGTCCAGGGTGGGGCGGCGCAGGCCGATGTCGTCGATCTCCACGCCGCGGCTGTCGAGTTCGCGGATGATCTCGGCGAGCAGTTTGGCGCCGCCGGCGACCGGGACGGTGATCTTGCGGGTGTGCGGATCGACCGCGCTCTCGCCCTTGCCGAAGCCGCGCAGGACCTGCTCGGTGACGGTGATGTGCTCGGCGGCGTGCACCACGATCTCGACCCGTTCGCCGCCCGTACGCGCCTTGAGCTGGTCGGAAGTGCCGCGGGCGATGACCCGCCCGTGGTCGACGACGCAGATGTCGTGGGCGAGGCGGTCGGCCTCCTCCAGGTACTGCGTGGTCAGCAGCAGGGTCGTACCGCCCGCGACCAGCTCCTGGATCACGTCCCACAGCTGCTGGCGGTTGCGCGGGTCCAGGCCGGTGGTCGGCTCGTCCATGAACATCACGGGCGGGCTGACGACCAGCGCGGCCGCGAGGTCGAGGCGGCGGCGCATCCCGCCGGAATAGGTCTTGGCCGTGCGGTCGGCGGCGTCGGCGAGGTGGAAGCGCTCCAGCAGTTCGGCGGCCCGCCGCTTCGCGTCCCGGGCGCTCATCTGGTAGAGTCGGCCGACCATCGTGAGGTTCTCTCGGCCGGTCAAGTACTCGTCCACGGCGGCGAATTGACCGGACAGCCCGATGGACCGGCGCACGCGGTCGGGGTGTGCGAGCACGTCGATCCCGGCGACCTCGGCCCTGCCGCGGTCGGGGCGGATCAGGGTCGTCAGGACCCGTACGGCGGTGGTTTTGCCTGCACCGTTCGGACCGAGCATCCCCAGCACGGTGCCTTCGGGTACATCGAGGTCGACGCCGTCCAGAGCCCGTACGTCACCGAATGTTTTCACCAGACCTTCGGCGTAAATGGCGCCTGGCATGTGGGTACCCCCATGGTTTGGGTGCGTTCCAGTTTCCGTATTGCGTATGTTTCGGATCGAATCTGCTGAATATCGTGCAGGTGCTGGACGCGTCGAACCTAGCGAATGCGTCGAATGTTATGGTTTTGATCCTTTGTGCGCCCTATGGGCATTTACGCCACCCCGAGTCGACCCAAGCGGACCCCAAGCCGACCTCGAACCGAACCGACTTGAACCGACTCGAACCGACTCGAACCGACCGAACCGACCCGAGCCGACCCCGAGCCGAGCCAATCCGAACCGACGATGCGTGGCACGAGGCAAGGCTGGACTGCAAGGCTGGACTGTACTCCGAACGCGATACATCGCGATAGGGCTACCGGGAAATCGGGAAATCACGTCCCGTTACGCGATCACGTAATACCCCGCCGCCCGCAGGGCCGCGCTGACCTCGGCGCAGTGTTCGGGGCCCTTGGCCTCCACCTGGATCTCGACCTCGACCTCGGTCAGGCCGAGGCGCGGGTCGAGCCGTACGTGGCCCACGTCAAGGACGTTGGCGTCGGCCTCCGAGAGCACGCCCAGGAGGGTCGCCAGTGCGCCGGGGCGGTCCGTCAGGCGGAGCCGGAGCGAGAGGTAGCGACCGGCGGCGGCCATGCCGTGGCGCAGGACGCGCTGCATCAGCAGCGGGTCGACGTTGCCGCCGGAGAGCACCGCGACGACCGGCCCCTCGAACGTCTCCGGGTGCGACAGCAGCGCCGCCACCGGGCTCGCACCGGCCGGTTCCACGACCTGCTTCGCCCGTTCCAGGCACAGCAGCAGCGCACTGGAGAGTTCGTCCTCGGTGACCGTACGGACCTCGTCCACCAGCTCGTGGACGATCCGGAACGGCACATCGCCGGGCCGTCCGACCTTGATCCCGTCGGCCATCGTGGTGAGGCTCTCGATGGCCACCGGGTGCCCGGCCTCCAGCGACGGCGGGTAGCAGGCCGCGCCCGCCGCCTGCACCCCGATCACCTTCACGTCCGGCCGCAGCGTCTTGACCGCCAGCGCGACCCCGGCGGCCAGCCCGCCGCCGCCGATGCCCAGGACGATGGAGCGCACCTCCGGGCACTGTTCGAGGATCTCCAGGCCGAGGGTGCCCTGGCCGGCGATGATGTCCGGGTGGTCGAAGGGGTGGATGAACACCGCCCCGGTCTCGCGTGCGTACTCCTGGGCGGCGGCCAGCGTCTCGTCCACCACCTGGCCGTGCAGCCGCACCTCGGCGCCGTACTCGCGGGTCGCGGCGACCTTCGGCAGCGGCGCGCCCACCGGCATGTAGACGGTCGAACGCACCCCCAGCAGGGACGCCGCCAGCGCCACGCCCTGCGCGTGGTTGCCCGCGCTGGCCGCCACCACGCCGGCCTCGCGTTCCTGCGGGGAGAGGCCGGAGATGCGTACGTAGGCGCCGCGGATCTTGAAGGAGCCGGTGCGCTGGAGGTTTTCGCACTTGAGGTGGACGGGGGAGCCGACCAGGCCGGAGAGGTAGCGGCTGCCTTCCAGGGGGGTGGCGCGGGAGACGCCGGAGAGCAGCTTGTGCGCCGCGCGTACGTCATCGACCGTAATCGCGGCAATCGGGTCCTCGGCGTCCGGTCCGCCGGTGGCCGCGGCGTCGGCGGGGGCTTCGGCGGCGGGGGCGTCCTGCGGCGTACGTCGCGCACGAGGCGTACGAGTCGTACGAGGCTCACGAGGCGGGTGATCGGCCATGTCGTCAGTCTTGCAGTTCGGCCTGCTCCGGGCCTTTTCGACCGGATGGCGAGACCGCCGTTGGGGCGCTGCGCCGGTGAGGTGCGGGTGAGGTGCGGGTGAGGTGCGGGTGAGGTGCAGGGTGCAGCCCGGGTGATGCTTCGCCAGGGCGCCGTACCTCGCCCCGTACGGCGCGGAACGGTCTCGGCCGTCTCACGGCCTGCTATCGGTACGGCAGGGCCGGTACCGTCCCGGCCGGGTCCGCGTACGCTGTCCTCCCATCCGTACGCACCTCCATGAAGCGAGCTCCCGGCCATGCCCACCCCTCCGGACATGACGACCCACCCCGACACCGCTCTCCTGGACGCGCTCCAGCACCAAGTGGCCGTCTTCGCCCGCCGCGCCGAGCAGAGCCGGCTGGGTGGCGTCGGGCAGGCGCGCAACTCCATGGACCGCGCCGCCTATCTGCTGCTCAACCGTCTCGACCAGGAGGGCCCGATGGGGGTCAAGGCCCTGGCCGCCGGGATGGGCATCGACTCCTCGACGGTCACCCGGCAGGTGGCGCCCCTGGTGGACTCCGGGCTGGTCAGCCGGGCGACGCACCCCGAGGACGGGCGGGCCGTGGTGCTCGAACTGTCCGAGCGCGGCCACACCCGCCTGGAGGAGGTACGGGCCTCGCGCCGCGCGCTGATGGCCCTGGTGACGGAGGACTGGTCCGAGGGCGACCGCGATGCCTTCTGCGCGCTCCTGACCCGCTTCAACGCCTCCCTCGCCACGCTCACCTCGTCCCTCACACCGGCGGGTCCGACTTCCTGACGCGCGTGCGGGCCTGCGTCGGGCGCCGAAGGCCGGCGCGGCGGGGCCGCTGCTGCGTGCCGCCGTCCTGCTGACCGGCGAGCCCGACGGCCAACCGGCCCCGGCCGCCGGGGAGTTGCTCCGCCGGGCAGTTGCTCATCGGCGCGCTGCCGCGGACGTACGCGGCCTGGAACCGGTCGCGCGGCGGGGACCCGTACGAGCGGGCCGGCCGAGGAGCTCACCGCCCTCCCCCTCCCCCGAGCTCTTGAGGAGCAGGGCGGCAGGGGCGGGGTGAGCACGGCCCCGAGCCGTACCCTCCCCGCCCCGAGAGGGCGGTACCCGAGGGCCCTACCCGAGCGCCTCCGTAAGGTCCGCCAGCAGGTCCTCGACCGACTCGATGCCGACCGACAGACGCACCAGGTCGCCCGGGACCTCCAGGGCGGACCCGGCCGTGGAGGCGTGGGTCATCCGGCCCGGGTGCTCGATCAGGGATTCCACGCCGCCCAGGGACTCGCCCAGGGTGAACAGCTTGGCCCGGTTGCAGACCTCGACGGCCGCCTGCTCACCGCCGGCCACCTGGAAGGACACCATGCCGCCGAAGGACCGCATCTGCTTGGCGGCGACCTCGTGGCCGGCGTGCTCGGACAGGCCCGGGTAGTAGACGCGCGTGACCTTCTTGTGGGAGGTCAGCAGTTCCGCGATGCGCGCCGCGTTGGCGCTGTGCCGGTCCATCCGTACGGCGAGGGTCTTGATGCCGCGCATCACCAGCCAAGCGTCGAAGGGGCCGGCGACGGCGCCCATGGCGTTCTGGTGGTAGGCGAGTTCCTCGCCGAGGGTGTCGTCGTTGACGACCAGGGCGCCGCCGACGACGTCCGAGTGTCCGCCCATGTACTTGGTCGTGGAGTAGACGACCACGTCGGCGCCGAGGGCGAGCGGCTGCTGGAGGTAGGGGCTGGCGAAGGTGTTGTCGACGACGAGCCGGACGCCGGCGTCGTGGGCGACGCCGGCCAGGGCCGCGATGTCGCTGATGCCGAGCAGCGGGTTGCTGGGCGTCTCCACCCAGATCAGCTTCGTACGGGGCCGCAGCGCCGCGCGGACGGCCTGCGGGTCGGAGGTGTCGGCCACCGACCACTCGACGCCCCACCGCTCGACGACCTTGGCGAAGAGGCGGAACGTTCCGCCGTAGGCGTCATTGGGGATGACGACGTGGTCGCCGGGGGACAGCAGGGTGCGCAGCAGGCAGTCCTCGGCGGCCAGGCCGGAGGCGAAGGCGAGGCCGCGGCGGCCGCCGTCGAGGGCGGCGAGGTTCTCCTCCAGGGCGGTACGGGTGGGGTTCGCGCTGCGGCTGTACTCGTAGCCGCCGCGGAGCCCGCCTACGCCGTCCTGCTTGTAAGTGGACACCTGGTAGATGGGCGGTACCACCGCGCCGGTCGCCTGGTCGGGCTCCTGACCTGCGTGGATGGCAAGGGTTTCGAAATGTTGGGGGCGCTGGTCGCGCAGATCGCTCATGTCTGCCGAGGGTAGTCGGCTCCACGGTCCGTGTTTCCGGAACTTTCTGGTTGGCTGGAGAGTGATACATACGACCGTCTGCCTCCGATCCCCCCGATCCCTCCGATCCCTCCGATCCCCTCGATCCCCACTTCCCCCTCCCTCCTCCCTCCCCCCTCCTCCCTCCTCCCTCCGACCAGGACACCCCACATGGACGCTCTGCTCGTGCTCCTCGCCGCGATCACGCTCGGCGGTTTCGTCTTTCTGCCCTGGATGCGACGTCGGCGGTCCGTGGCACAGTCCCGGCAGGGGCTGGTAGTGGCCACCGACCCCATGGCCGGCTACGGCTTCGTGCCGCTGGACGAGCTCGACGTACGCCTGCCGGGCCCCGACCAGGAGCTGGACGAGGCGCTGGCCGAGGTACGGCGTACCCGCGACTGGCGGCCGGCGGCCGAGCTGCTGAAGGCCACCGGCGACAACTGGGAGCTGCGCTGGCAGCGGGTGCAGACGCTGGCGGGGTCGGCGGCGTTCGAGCTGGCGCATGAGGGCGTACGGGAGGGGGCGCCGGACGCCTCGCCCGGCGCGGGGCCGCGGACCGGCGGCATCTGGCTGCGTACGTGGCGGCTGGAGTCCCCCAAGGATCCCGGTGGTGCCCAGACGCACGCCCAGTTCCTCGTCCTCCAGGCGCTGCGCGATCCCGGCTCGCAGGACTTCCGCATGATCCTGGAGGAGGCCCGTACGGTCTGCCGGGAGGCGGCGCTGCTGGCGCCCGGCAGCCCGATTCCGTACCTCACCGAGCTGGCGGTCGCGCGTGGCCTGGGCGAGCGCCGTGCCGACTACGAGGAGCTGTGGTCCGAGGTCGTCCAGCGCGCGCCGCACCACATGGGGGCGCATCTGGCGGCGCTGCCGTACTGGTCGGAGAAGTGGCACGGGTCCCGCAAGGAGGCGGAGGCGTTCGCGGAGCGGGCGGCGGCGGGTGCGCCGGCCGGGAGTCTGCTGCCCGCGCTGCCGCTGTTCGCGGTGTACGAGCATCTTCCCGAGGCGAATCTGGTCCGTGGCCTGTATCAGAGCGCGGTGATCGAGCGGGCCGTCGAGGGCGCCCACTACGCGCTGCGGGAGGCTCCCGCCGACCACCCGATGGCCCCGCATGTCCGCCATCTCCTGGTCTGGTTCCTGGTCCGCGCGGAACGCTACGCGGAGGCCATGGAGCAGCTGCGCCTGGTCGACGGCCATGTGGGCGCCGTCCCGTGGTCCTACGGGCGCAGCCCCGCCGCCGAGTACGCGGCCTATCGGGCGCTGGCCATCGCGGGCTGGGAACAGATGGGCGGCACGCCGGCGGACCTCCCGCCGGAGGGGCACTGAGTGGCCCGTGTGCGGGGCGCTACGGGGCCCCGCACGGACAGACCCGCACGGACGGACCACGCACGGACGGAATGCGCATGGACGGAATGCGCCCCGGCGCCGGGGCGTTGCCCCGATAGCCACGCCCTCACTGCCCTTCCACCTCCCCACTCCCGTCCACGTCCCCAGCACCCAGCACCCAAGGTCCCCTCCCTCCCCGGTCCACATCCCCGCCCCTGGAGCCTGATCCCGATGCTGTTCTCCCGCTTCAAGACCCACCTCCCCACCCCCGAGGAAGCGCTGAAGGGCCGCCCCGAGCGGGACTTCACCGTCCCCGACCGGCACACGGTCCTGGGCAACCCGCTGCTCGGCCCGTACCCCGAGGGCCTGGAGACCGCCGACTTCGGCCTGGGCTGCTTCTGGGGCGCCGAGCGCAAGTTCTGGCAGACCGACGGCGTGTGGACCACCCTCGTCGGCTACCAGGGCGGCCATACCCCCCACCCCACCTACGAAGAGGTCTGCACCGGCCACACCGGCCACACCGAGGCCGTCCGCGTCGTCTACGACCCCGCGATCGTCCCGTACACGTCCCTGCTGAAGCTGTTCTGGGAATCCCACGACCCCACCCAGGGCTTCCGCCAGGGCAACGACGTGGGCACCCAGTACCGCTCCGCCATCTACACCCACTCCCCCGCCCAACAACAGACCGCCGAGACCTCCCGCGACGCCTACCGCACCATCCTCCAGAAGTCCGGCTACGGCGACATCACCACCGAAATCCTTCCCGCGGAGGGGCGGCCGTTCTATCCGGCGGAGGGGTACCACCAGCAGTACTTGGACAAGAACCCGGCTGGTTACTGCGGGATCGGGGGGACGGGGGTCTCTTGCCCGATCGGCGTGGCCAAGACTGACGACTGACATCACCCGTGGGCTTCAGGACTTACGCGCGCAGGGTGCGCAACGAGCAGTTGCCACTCGCCCGACGACACACTGCGCTGAGGTGTGCCGTCGGGCACTACTGCCCGCTCGGCTTCAACGCGACCTGGGCCTACCTGGCTGCGACGGCACGCCCCTCCCCCGATCTCCGCAGGGACCCTGCGGCTCTGCTGCGCGCACTGGAGACGTTGGAGGAGAGCCGAGCAGTCCAGCTCAATGACGTGGCGAACTTCGCTGCTCGCCGTCATACGGAGAAGTCGGCCGGCCGACGAACTCCGCGAGCCTCCGGCACAGCCAACCTGCGTGGACCTCGCTGGCCGAGTGAAACGGCACCTTCCAGACTGGGGCTGATCGCCGCCGTCGCAGACCGTCACTCGGCGTTCCAACGCTTCCCGTACCCCGACGAGTCACTCTCCTCTGACGCCCAGGCGCGAGCGCTCGCCGACCTGCATGCCCGGCTCGACGCCTGCGCCTCTTCGTACCTCAGAGCCCTCGGCCGCCTCGACGTCCCGGCAAAAGAGGAACTGGTCGACACCATCCACGGCATCCGCGGCCTTACTCGTCCGGGCTACGCGCCTCTGAACATGCACGTGCTCCCATGGCTGCGCTTCGCGGACCTCGTCGCGTACGCCGCAGCGGCCCCTCTTGACGATTGAGCAAGGGCACCGGCAGTACCTTTCGGGCGCCGAAAACCCGAACGGGTACTGCGGGCTGAGCGGGACGGGGGTCAAGTTCGGTGACCCGTCGGGTGACGTTCCCACCCCTCGACATCGCCCCCGCTGGAACCTGAATCGCTTGGTCCTCACACGTTCGGGCGATGTGGTCGGACCCGCACTCGATACGCTGCTCCCAGGGATCAGAATCTCGCCCATGGGAGCAGCAATGACCACCTCCGCCGCCGGGCAGCCACTCATCCCTCAGCCGCCTGCCACCGTCACGGCCCTCCGCCAGGCCGTCGTGCAGATCGCACCCGCCGCCCTGCCTGCCTTCACCCAAGAACTGGACCAGGCCGCCGATCACTCCCGCCAGGCTTCCGACCTGGCCCCGCTCCAGCGGTTCATCGCCCAGTGGGCCGTATACGTGCACATTCAGCGGCAGCCGAACCTCGCGAAAGAACTCCGTCACTGGGAGGACACCGCCGAGACAGGTGACGCGACGCAGGCTCGGCACGCCGCGTCCGCGATCGGCAAGATCCTTGACGACGCACACGCCGCGCTCGCCCTCCCGCCGCGGTGAGCACCGACTGGCGCTGGGAGTACGACCCGGATCATGCTCATGTGGCAGGCGGCATCCCCGCTCACGTGGTGACCGAAGTGGAGCGTCTGGCAGGGCAGCTGATCGAGCTGGCCGGGATGGGGGTCGACGTCAGCGACTTCGGCAACGGCCCCCGACCGGGCGGCCTGCGTCGCATGGACGCGGCAGACGGCTGGTTCTCCTTCTTGGTGGCGCCAAGAGACAGCCTGATCGTGATCGTCCGCATTGTGCCGCCGTTCCAGGACTTGTAGGCGGACCCGTCCACCGCCCAAGCGGCCCCATCCACCGCCCACTACGAGGACGGTCACCTGCCGGCGCGCCCTCGTAGGGAGGGGTGTGAGTTGCCCGGTGGGCGTGGCTCCGGCCGAAGGCGACTGGCGTTCCACGAAGCGGCGGCCCGAAAAGAAATTGAACGAGACGTCTCGTCTCGTTTAGTGTGAGGGCATGACGACCCACAAGCACGGCAAGCGCGCCCATATCGCCATGTTCTCCATCGCCGCCTACGGGCATGTGAACCCGAGCCTCGAAGTGATCCGGGAGCTCGTCGCCCGAGGGCACCGCGTCACCTACGCAATTCCTCCCCGCTTAGAGGAGGAGGTCACCGAGACCGGTGCCGAGCCGGTCCTGTACGGCACGACACTGCCGTCGCCCGACAGCGACCCGTCGGCATGGGGGACCACGCTCCTCGACAACGTCGAGCCGTTCCTGGACGACGCGATCCAGGCGCTGCCGCAACTCATCGAGGCGTATCAAGGGGACGAGCCGGACCTCGTGCTGCATGACATCACCTCGTATCCGGCGCGCGTCCTCGCTCACCGCTGGGGCGTGCCCGCGATCTCCCTCTCGCCGAACCTCGTCGCATGGGAGGGGTACGAGGAGGAGGTCGCCGAGCCGATGTGGGCGGAGGCCAGGGCGACCGAGCGCGGCAGGGCGTACTACGAGAAGTTCGCCAACTGGCTTGCGGAGAACGGGATCACGCAGCACCCCGACCCGTTCGTCGGCCGCCCCGGCCGGTCGGTCGTGCTCATCCCCAAGGCGCTGCAACCGCACGCCGACCGGGTCGACGAGAACGTCCACTCCTTCGTCGGCGCCTGCCAGGGCGACCGCACGGCGCAGGGCGGCTGGGAGCGGCCCGCGGACGCCGAGCGCGTGCTACTCGTCTCGCTCGGCTCGTCCTTCACCAAGCAGCCCGGTTTCTACCGCGAGTGCATCAAGGCGTTCGGCGGCCTGCCGGACTGGCACGTCGTGCTCCAGGTAGGTAAGCACGTCACCACCGAAGACCTCGGGGAGATCCCCGGGAACGTCGAAGTACACCACTGGGTACCGCAGTTGGCGATCCTGAAGAAGGCCGACGCCTTCATCACGCACGCCGGCGCAGGAGGCAGCCAGGAGGGCCTGGCCACCGCCACACCCATGGTGGCCGTCCCGCAGGCCGTCGACCAGTTCGGCAACGCGGACATGCTCCAGGCACTCGGCGTGGCCCGCCACCTCCCGATGGACCAGGCGGACGCCGCCACCCTCCGTGCGGCGGTGCTCGCGCTCGTCACCGACCCGGAAGTGGGACGCCGCCTCACAGCCATCCAGCGGGAGATGGCCACCGAGGGCGGCACCCGGCAAGCGGCTGACCTCATCGAGGCCGAATTGCCCGCCGAGTAAGGGCACCAGCAGTACCTTTCGGACACCAAAAACTCGAACGGGTACTGCGGCATCGCCGGGACGGGGGGCAAGCTATGTGACCCCTTCGAAACGAACCGGGCGTCTCCTGTCCGACGGGCATCACCCCTGCCCCGAGCGAAGATTAGGCGGCTGGGGCGAACAGAGCGAGCGGCTGATCTCGCTTCGACTGCGGCGTGTGTCCGCAGACAGATACGCGGGTACAAGCAGGTCCGACCGGTAAGAAGCTCCTGCCCTCGACCGTCACCAACTCTGTGACCAGCGAAGGGCATGTGACGTGAGCGATGCCTTACGGCACATCGCCGACGCCGTGACGGATGTGACAGAAGACGAGTTGGGTGACGTGCTGAAGGCGTTCGGCGTCGTCGTCTCGGAGCGTCGGCGATCCGTCGCGGCAGAGGCACCCCGGACGCTTCCGCCGGCACAGGGCGGCCTCTCGGACGTCCAGCCCGAGGCGCGAAGTGGGTCTGAGGCCGTCGGGGCTTCTCGTCAGCCAGCACCGCCGGTACCTTCCCCGACGCCGTTGCCAGGCCCTGGAGGGCGCCTCGCAAATCGTATCCGAGGTGGGGTGGGTCTGAGCTCGCCGCTGCCTGAAGGCTCCTCGAACTCCCTGTTTCAGCCGAACGGAGTTGTCGGTATTCCGCTGCCCGTCGGGCCTGCGGCTGGGCCCGGTACGGCCTTGGGAGAAGTAGGCGCATTCGTATGGGCTGCCACCTCGGGTGAAGCGGGACCGTCATCCTGGTCAAAACTTACGCTGTGCAAGAGCTCCACGATGTCGGCACAGTAATCATCCCAGTGTTCTTCGCAAGGAGTTGAGAAATCAATCGACACAAGGCACTGTTCCTGAGTTTCTATACCCGGCGGCACGGGCATGAACGCCTGCATTTCTGCCATGGGAATCATCGCCTCCTCTCCGGAGGGAGATTCCTTGGCGGGAACGGCAACTTCTCGTGTCCCTGACACTACCGCGACGGGGCCACTGGACGTTTCGAGTACGGTGCCGGACCATGAATTTCCGCGTGCGGTAATGAGTGCGTGGACCATTCCCTTGGCTGCCACTTCAGCATCTCCGTACGAGAAGGGGTGAACCGTCACCAGCAGTGTCCCCAGGGACAGTTCTCCCTCATGTGCACGCATGCAGGTTCCGGCATAGAGAGCGCCAGTTCTTTCGAGGGCTTGTGATGCCTGATGGAGTTTTCCCACCATGTGCCGGAACATGGCAGGCTTCGATTTCAGAACCTCTACGGAGATACGTGAGGTGATGTCCCGTTCCGCTTCTTCTGGGGTGATCCCTATCGGGATGGCGGTGTAACCGGCGGGTACCGTAAATTCCATGGCTAGTGTCCCATCTGATCACGGTGCGGCCAGGCAGGCGGGGGCGTAGGCGGGGAAACAGGAAACCGTGCAGCCTGCTGGCGGCGAAACCGTTCCAGGAGCTCCAGGTTTCTTTGATGCCATTTCCTTGTGTAGCGGGGCCCCATGATGGCCGCCGTCATGCACAGAATGCCGCCGAGCCCCGCAGCCACAGCGGCTATCGCCGACCCGCGGGCCGCCCACGCCAGCGAAAAGAGTCCGGCGCTGACGACGCAGCACGGAATGACCAGTTGAGCCGGGTGCCATCGCTCGTACGTAACGATGTTCCTGCGTGCCTGCGCAGCACGCTCTGGATGGATCGCCGAAGGGTCATGCGGCGCTGAGGAACCAGGTTGCGCCATCGGCTTCCAGCTGCCGGTGGACTGCATGCGAGCCAGTGTTGCCGCTGCCCGGAGCCGGGCCGCCGGACTGTCGTCGCGGGTGAGGATCAACCGGTACTGACCACGCCCATAAGGTTCGGACGAGCTGAACTTGTAACCGAATTCAGCGCCGATCCAAATGGCGTAGTCGACTTGAGCTGAACCCCAACCGGTGAAGACCAGCTCGGCCGTGGGCCGCCCGTCGAAGTGAGCCACAATGGCCGCGTCACGCATGGTGTGCTGTCACCCTCCGTCGGTGGCGGCGCGGTCCTTGGCACTTCCCTTGTTCCACGCGTTTTCTATCGCAACCACCAAAGCACCGCCCCCGCCTGGTATGCCCCCCATCTCCATCATCTGGCGCCTGTCCTTCGGCTTGAAGTTCTCGAACACCGAAGAGTCCCCGAACAGGCTTGCCCAGGAGTCCACGAGGCCGAAGTTCGAGGCTCCTTCGGCCGCACGGCTCTTGAGCAAAGCCGTGCCGAGCTTGCCTCCGACACGCGTCGCTGCTCCAAAGGGAATCGTTCCCAGCACATCCTGTGCGAGCGTCCGGTTGGAGACGACATCTTCGCCTCCGGCCATCCGTGCGGTGCCGTGCAGGACAAGCGCACCGGCCGCGAATCCCGACGAGGCGATTTCCAAGACACCCGCGGTGGGCGCCAGTACCACTTCAGCCGGGGGGAAAGCCATGCCGATCGCGGCCAGTCCGACTCCTGCGGCGCCCACTACTGCGCTGACGGTTGACAGCACGTCGCCGACCGCTGCGATGGCGTTGGCGTGGTTCTTCACCCAGTCCCACATCTGGTGAGCAATGAGGGACTGTGCTTCCGCCAGTGACTTGATGGCATCGCCGAGCTTGTCGAGCAGTCCAGGCTCGTCCGGCGCTTCTTCCGAGGCACGGCGGATGGCCTCTGCCACTGTCTCTGCAGCCTCGTCGTGCTGATGCTTAAGGCGCTGGGCGTCTTCGATGAGAGTGTTGAGTGCGTTTCGGGCCGAGTCCAGTTCCGTGACCGCGTTGTTCAATCGCTGCTCGGCGTTGTGCAGTTCTTCGTCTGTCTCGAAGGTCTTGCCGGCCAGGCCAAGGTCCGGGTTCTCTTCGGCGTCACGCATTCGTGAACGTGCAGTGACCGCCCGGCCTTCCAGGTCCCGTGACCGAGACTTCATGGTGTCCAACTTCGCGGACCACTCGTTGAGCTGAAATCCACAGTCATAGAAGCTTTGTGTTGCAGCGTCAACAAGTTCAGGTAATTTCTTGACCCTCATGGAAAAGGCGTCAGCCGCTAAGCCGCGCCACTCTTTTCCGTGGCGCGTAATGGAATTCAGAGTCTCCCAGACGGACTCTAGATTTCTGTGTGCAGTAAATGTTTCATCTACCAGAGTGCGTACTGCCGCCAGATTCCCCGGTGTCGGATCAAATCCCAGACCGGGAAAACCTGCAGCCTCCGCGGGTATCTTTCCGCCGCTCACGAACATGCACCCCTAGCCGAAAACGGAAGCCTGTGAACTGGATGAAGAGACAGTTGAGGCATCTGAATGCTGCCCGCGTGCGAAGGCTTGCTGAATACCTGCCTCGCAAGTCCGATATGACTCGGCAGTTGCGTCGATTGAACCTCGGACTGCATTCGCAAGCTCGGAGACCTGACCGATACCGTACTTCCACTTGGACTGGAAGTCCGCGCAAGCAGAATCCAAGGATTCATGGCCGAGCTGACCAGCTGTTGCCTCATCCATTCTTCCTGTTACGGTGCGCATCCCGGAGACGCTTTCGTCAAGCTTCTGCGAAATTCCACTCAGCTCGTGCACGTCAACTTGAAATGTTCCCGGCATAGACACGAACTATCCCCTCCTGCCTCGGTGGCGAAATGAGACATAGGGGGGAGCCTAACAGTTGCCGGGCATGGAGGAGCGGAGACGCCTAACCCTGGCTCCGGCGGTGCACGGAACTGGAAACTCCCGTTCAGACCTTTTGGCGTCAGGTGGTAGGCCAAGTCGGTATTTGATGCCAGCATTGAGGCGTTAATGATGCGCTAATTTCAGCCGAGACACCGGGTGCGCATTCGTTCAGGAGTGGCTGCGGCCTCGCCGGGGCCGTGCTGTGGACCTGCCGGTGGTGATGAGCGACCACATCCCAGATCCACTGAGCCCCCTCGTTCCAAGCGGGCTTCCCTCGGTACGGTCGTGGTGGTGTCCGGCGCATGTGGGTCGATCGCCATGGCGTGCGCCGGTTGATCGCGCGCAACTAGGGCGCTGGTTCGGACATGGCGGGTGACGCTGCTCAGGGTTCGGAAGAGGGGTTCACGTCGGCGGGGACGGCACGGGTGATGGCTGCCGCGTCCAGGCTGCGGGGCTCGACGAAAGAGGGGCGGAGCTGATCCGCTTCGGGGAGAACGGCCTGTTTCGGCTGGCGCCTGTGATCGTGCGCGTGGCCCACGCCATCGGCTGTCCCACGAGCGGCTCGGACGAGGCCGAGGCAGACACACGGCCGGACCCGGCGCCGTCGACTCTCAGCCGCCCTGAGATCCATTTCGGTCAATGGACCGCCTCGAAGCATGCCCTGGCCCGCAAGTCGCCACGATTCAAGGCATGGCGACTTCGGGGGCAAGAAGCAGGAATCTTGGCGGCTTGGGGCAGTGGTGGGGAGTTCTGGCTGGGGCCCTGCTGATCGCGGCCTGGATCAACAAGGCAGCCGGGCCAGCAGTGGTGATCGCACTCTCAGCCGTCGTCCTGCTCTGGTGCGCCTTCCAAGCACCGGTCACATGTGGCGCTCCGGTACGAGGGCGCGAGGGCGGCTGCCGTAACAACGCATCGGGCCTCCTCCTGGGCTGCCATATCCGGCAGCACCGCTGGCAGAAGCTCAAGATGCTGATCGTCCGCCGCCAAGTCCGGGCCTTCTGCTCAGGACTGTTCTCGGACGGCAAAGCCACCATCGTCACCCTCGCGGGAATCGGCAGCTTTGCATCAGGGTTGGTCGCACTGGTCCCCGGTCTGGTCATCCACTGACCAACGCGGAAAGGCGCGCGACACAGACACCATGGTCGGCAGCGCCTGATGAACGCGGCCGACGGGGGCGACCGAGCGCGGCAGGGCGTACTACGAGAAGTTCACCAACTGGCTTGCGGAGAACGGGATCACCCAGCACCCCGACCCGTTCGTCGGCCGCCCCGGCCGGTCGGTCGTACTCCTCCCCAAGGCGCTGCAACCGCACGCCGACCGGGTCGACGAAAACGTCCACTCCTTTGCCGGCGCCTGCCAGGGCGACCGCACGGCGCAGGAGGCAGCCAGGAGGGCCTGGCCACCGCCACACCCATGGTGGCCGTCCCGCAGGCCGTCGACGAGTTCGGCAACGCGGACATGCATCTGCGTGACGCGGTCAGCTGCTGCCACGCGGTGCGCCGTACCAACGCCAGTCCGTCCGGCGGGGGCGATCGGGCGTTTCCAGGCGGCCGGTGGCCCACAGCAGGGTTGACCACGGAGTACCGGTGACGGGTACGTCGGGGAAGAGCCGTGCAAGAGCTCGCTCGCTCAAGTCCTGCGGGGGCTCGCACACGCGGTGCACGCCCTGAGCAATGTCGTGGGTGTGGACGAGTGTCTCGACGACGCCCATCGCCGCGAATCCCTCCGGGTCGGAGGCACCGAAGACGTGCGGGGCCAAGCAGGCAGGAGGTGCGGTGTCGACGGCGGTTGCAAGCAGTCCGCCGCAAGCCGCCACGACGGTCAGGAGTCCCTCAGGTCCTGCGTCCTCGTCGCCGAAGATGACATTGGCCGGCCCGTGCGGGCGGTCACGGGAGACGCGCAGTGGCACGCGTGGCACGTTCATCGGCTGCGCGAGACCGAACCGCAGTGCGTAGGTGAGCAGATCGTCCGCGAGGTGTTCCAGGGTCTCCCAGCATGTCCACTGCAGGCTGCCGGCCCTCCCCCGCCATTGGGCCGCGGGGACGCCGGTGAGGGTATCCGCACAGTAGGCGACGGCCTGGCGCACATGGCTCCCGCTCACCAGCATGTGCGGTTCGACGGACTGTGACATGCGGGAAGCCTACAAGGCCAGGCCGACAACACCCCAGGGCCCCGGCTCCCGACTGCGACCCGCGCAGGTCGTGGGCGCGGACAGCTCGTTGACCGGTTCGGCACTGCCACTCCTCACCGATCGAGGGCTGATACCAGCAGTGCCTTTCGCGCAACACAAACGGCTGCTGCGGACTCGGCGGACCGGGGTCTCATGCCCCGTCGGTGTGGCACCTGCCGACGGGTGATCAGGTCGCGGTGACGGCTGACCAGGCAGCGGGACGGGTGGCGGTCAGGCGGCGGTGACGGCTGGTCAGTTGGTGGTTCGGGGGGCTGGGTAGGCAGGGTTCGGGGGCCCGGCAGGCCGGGTTCAGGAGGCCCGGCAGGCCGGGTTCAGGAGGTGGCGTCTCCCAGGTGGGCGCGGTCGGCTGCTTGGTTGCCCGCGTGCCAGCCGGCGGGGTCGTGGAGGCCGCGGAGGCGGACGGGGGCGGTGTTGGGGAAGAGGGATTCGGTGGTTTCTTCCACGGCCAGTTCGCGGGCGGCGAGGACGGGGAGCAGGTCGGGGGCCGGGGAGTCGGTGGTGGCTGCGGTGGTGGCGGCTTCGGTGGCTGTGGTGAGGCGGGTGCGGATGCGGTCGGCGTAGGCGACGAGGAAGGTCTGGCGGAAGTCGCGGGTGCGGCGGGAGCGGCCGCGGGTGAGGGGTGCGTTGTCCTGCCTCTTGCGGGCGGGGGACTCGCCCTTCGTGCGGGCGTGGGCGTCGCCCTTCGTGCGGGCGTGGGCGTCGCCGGCGCGGTGCATGGCGGTGGTGGACTGGAGGAGGAGCGAGGTGTAGAGGAGCTCGGTGGCCTCCAGGTCGGGTGCGAAGCCGATGAGGGTGGAGAAGCCGATGTCGGCGGCCCATACGGCTTGGCAGCGGTTGGCGGTGGCGACGGCGTCCAGGAGGAGGGCCTTGGCCTGTTCGTAGGGGCCCTCGATGCCGATACGGATCGCCGACGGGCCGCCCGCCGCGCCCTGCGGGGAGCCGGCCGCGCTGTCCAGGAGGGCCTCGTCGATGCTGTGCCGGGCCATCAGCTCCTGGGCCTTGGCGGACAGGGCCTCCGCCTCCTCGGCGAAGGTCGTCGCCTCGGCCTTGGCGAGCAGGCCGCGGATGCGTCCGAGGGCGCGGGAGGCGGCGGCGCTGCGGGCGTTCGCGGCGGGGGGTGCGGACGATGGGGGTACCGCCGTGCTCCTTGAGGGCTTGGGGGAGGGCAGCGGGGTGATGCGCGGGACCCGGGCGAGGGCGCGCAGGGCCGCCAGGACGTCGTAGGCGGTTTCGAAGCGGGTGGTGCGGCGGCGCCGGGCCAGGGCGTCGAGGTAGCCGCGGTCGGCCTCCCACCAGACGTCGGCGCCGAGTCGTTGCAGCTGGTCGGCCCAGCGGGGGCCGCGCGGGGTGCGGGTGGCCGGGTTGCGGGCCGCGTCGGCGGCCATGGCGTCCACGGCCAGTTCGGCGCGCGTCGCCCCGTCCGCCTCGCGCCGTAGGAAGCGCTCCAGGTCGGCGGGCTGCCAGCCGCCCGTCCAGCACTGCGCCACGCCCGCCGCGGCGGCCGCGATCACGGCGGCGCTCACCGCCTCCCAGCCTGCGGGGGCCGCGGCCAGCAGGGAGGCCCCCGCCTCGACGGCGTCCTCGGCCGCGGCCCCGTCCGCCGCGTAACGGACCTGGCCGAGGACGTCGGCGACCAGCTCGTCGGCAAGCGGTTGGTCGGCCGCGGGACCGGAATCGGGGTATTCGGTGCTCCGGGTTCGTTCGGTGCGTCCGCCGCGCTCGCGACGTCCGCCACGTCCATCGCGTTCCTCGCGTCCGCTGCTGCCGTTCTCGCCGTGCCTGCTCACCTGGCCAGGGTACGGACGGTGGTCCCGGCGCCGCTCCCCGGAGGCGGGGCGGCGGCCGTGCGCACGCGCCGACGCCCGGCGCGCCGTCTGTGCGGTGCGCCGGGCGTCGGTCGCGGTCGGTCTCCGTGTGCGGTGCGCGGGTGCGTCAGCTCACCGCGCTGCCCGCGACCCACTGGGACCAGGCCATGTTCCAGCCGTTGAGGCCGTTGTCGGGCTGGATGGTGCGGTCGCCGGAGTTGATGACCTTGACGACGTCACCGATGCGGGAGTGCTGGAAGAACCAGGCGCCGTCGGTGGTGGGGTCGCCGGCGCCGCGGACGTCCTGGAGGCCGATGCAGCCGTGGCTGGTGTTGGCGTGGCCGAAGATGCCCTTGCCCCAGTAGTTGCCGTGGATGAAGGTGCCGGACGCCGACAGGCGCATGGCGTGCGGGACGTCGGGGATGTCGTACTCGCCCTTGCCGTTCTTCTTGGCGAAGCCGACCGTGGAGCCGTTCATCCGGGTCTGCTTGAAGCGCTCGGAGATGACCATCTGGCCGTTGTAGGTCGGGTGGTCCTTGGCGCCCGAGGAGATCGGGATGGTGCGGAGGGTGCGGCCGTCGCGGACCACGGTCATGGTGTGGGTCTTGGCGTCGACGGTGCTGATCTGGGAGTGGCCGACGGCGAAGTGGACGGTCTTGTTCTGGACGCCCCAGACGCCGGGGGACGCCTCGACGCCGGTCAGGCCGAGCTTGACGGAGACCTCGGAATTGGGCTTCCAGTACGTACGGGGGCGGAAGTCCAGCCGCTTGTTGCCGAACCAGTGGCCGACGACCTGCTGGTTGCTGCTGGAGGCGACCTCGATCGCGGATTCCACGCGGGTCTTGTTGACCACCGGCTTGTCGAAGTTGATCGACACCGGCATGCCGACGCCGACCGTGGAGCCGTCCTCCGGGGTGAAGTTGCCGACGAAGGTGTGGGGGTCCGGGGAGACGGTGGTGAAGGTGGAGTTCTCCACCGCCTTGCGGCCCTGGTCGTCGACGGCGTGTGCGGTGACCTTGTAGGTCGTGGAGCGGGCCAGCGCGGTGTCCGGCTTCCAGGAGGTGCCGTCGGCGGAGAGGGTGCCGGCGACGGTGGTGCGGGCGTTCACGGAGGTCATGGTGACGTCGGTGAGCTTGCCGCCGCTGACCGTGACCCGGGCATCGCTGTTGACGCCGACGCCGGTCGAGCCGTCGGCGGGGGCGATCTGGATCTGTGCCTGCGAAGCGTCCTGGGCGGCCGCCGCATCGACCTGCTGCGCGTTCTCGTGGCGCGGCGTGGGGGCGCTGGACGCGGTGGGTCCGTTGCCACCGTGGGCGCCGGACGCAGCGGGGCCGCTGTCACCGTGGGCGCCGCCGCACGCCGTGACGGTCAGTACGCCGCCCAGGAGGACGGCGCCGGCGATGAGGCCGGTGCGGCGATTGCTGTGCGTTATCACGCGTTTCTCCATTGCTACCGAACCCAGAACTCCCGACAGCGCTTGCGACAGAACTCCCGATCCGATGGGTCGAGCTTTGGACGTATGTGCTTTATCGACCGTGTGGCACGTCCACGGAAAAGAAAAGGGTTTGTGGGGGATGCCACTCAAAACGGACGTAAAGGGTGCTTATCGGCGCATCGGAGGCCCCCGCAGGGGGGAGGCCGTACGGGAAGCTCTCCTGCGGGGGCCGGGGAGGCGAGACCGGCCGGGTCTCGGCGGGTGGGGTCGGCCGGTCAGGCCTCGGCGGGGGCGTCGTCGGCCAGGTCCCATTCCGCCGCGTCCCATTCGGCGTCCGGGTCGTAGTCGGTCATCTCCTCACTGCTCCAGGAGGCGTGGGCGAGCTCGGTGCCCGGCACCGCCGTGACGAGGTCGAACGGGTCGACGAGGTGGGCCAGCGCCTCCGCGGGGTCCTCCCGGACGGTGTCCAGGGCCTGGCGGCGCTGGTCGTCGGGGAGGGACGGGTCGCCGCCGATGTGGTCGAGGGCGGCGCCGGTCAGCCGGGCGGCGTCGGTCACCTCCATGACCAGCTCCACATGAAGCCGCACAAAACGTGATGTCTCACCATTGCTCATGGGACGGAGGGTAAGCACCCGGGCGCCCGACTTCCCCGCGACCCGCGGCGGTCACTAACATCTGCGGTCAACGGCCCCTACAGCGGCCGATATCGACGGCTCTCGACGGCCCGTCCGCACTGCCGGGTGCACCGGGCCCGCTAGGAGGATCGTGGAGGATCGTTCGGGCTCCGCGCGGCGGCCGCTGCTGACCGCCGTCGCCGCGGCCTCGGTGCTGGGCGCCCTGTGGTTCGTGCCGTCCGCGCATGCGAGCGCGGACGAGGACGGGCCCCCGGCCACCAGTGCGCGGACGGCCCCTGCGGTCCCCCGCGCCGCGGCGGCCGGCGCCGCGGGCGCCACCGGCCCCGGGCTCGCCGCCAGCGGCGGCCCCGATGTCACGCCCTACGCCCTCGGCGGCAGCGTGCTGCTCGCCCTCGGCGCCGGGCTGGTGGCCCACTCCGTCCGCCGGAGCCACGGCGAGGCCACATGAGTCACGGCCGGGCCGTCCGGGCCACGGCGAGGCCGCATGAAGCATGGAGAGGCCCCGTGCGTCACGCCCGGCCCGCATGAGCGACGCCGAGGCGCACGAGCCACCGCGAGGCCGTCCGGGCGACGGCCCCGCGTCCACCTCGGACGGGCCCCGCGTCAGGCCAGCTCGCCGGTGACCGACTCGGCGGCCTCGACCAGCTTCCCGTCCCGTACGAAGGCGTAGGCGCCCTCCAGGTCGGGTGCCAGGAAGCGGTCCTCGCCCGGCCCCTCGATGCCCGCGGCGCGCACCGCGTCGAGCACCGCGAGGGTGGCGGGGGCCGCCGTCAGGCCGTCGCGCATCTCGATGGCGCGGGTGGCGGCGTAGAGCTCGACGGCGACGATGCGGGTGAGGTTGTCGACGGCGGTGCGCAGCTTGCGGGCCGCGGACCAGCCCATGGAGACGTGGTCCTCCTGCATGGCGGAGGACGGGATGGAGTCCACGGAGGCGGGTGCGGCCAGTCGCTTGAGCTCGCTGACCAGGGCTGCCTGGGTGTACTGGGCGATCATCAGGCCCGAGTCGACGCCCGGGTCGCCGGCCAGGAAGGCGGGCAGGCCGTGCGAGCGGTTCTTGTCCAGGAGGCGGTCGGTGCGGCGCTCGGCGATGGAGCCGAGGTCGGCGGCGGCGATGGCCAGGAAGTCCAGGACGTAGGCGACGGGGGCGCCGTGGAAGTTGCCGTTGGACTCGACGCGGCCGTCGGGCAGGACGACGGGGTTGTCGACGGCGGCGGCCAGTTCGCGGTCGGCGACCAGACGGGCGTGGTCGAGGGTGTCGCGGCCGGCGCCGGCGACCTGGGGGGCGCAGCGGATGGAGTAGGCGTCCTGGACGCGCGGGGCGTCGTCCTGGTGGTGGCCGGTGAAGCCGGAACCGGCCAGCACCTTGAGCATGTTGGCGGCCGAGGCGGCCTGGCCCGGGTGCGGGCGGATGGTGTGCAGCTCGGGGGCGAGGACCTTGTCCGTGCCGAGCAGCGCCTCCAGGGAGAGGGCGGCGGTGATGTCGGCGGAGGTGAACAGGCGGGCGAGGTCGGCGCAGGCCATCACGAGCATGCCGAGCATGCCGTCGGTGCCGTTGAGGAGGGCCAGGCCCTCCTTCTCGCGCAGGACGACGGGGGCGATGCCGTGGGCGGCCAGCAGCTCGCCGGAGGGCCGTACGACGCCGTCGGGACCCTCGGCCTCGCCCTCGCCCATCAGGGTCAGCGCGCAGTGCGAGAGGGGGGCGAGGTCGCCGGAGCAGCCGAGGGAGCCGTATTCGTGGACGACGGGCGTGATCCCGGCGTTGAGTATGGCGGCCATGGTCTCGACGACGAGCGGGCGGACGCCGGTGCGGCCCGAGGCGAGGGTCTTCAGGCGCAGGAACATCAGCGCGCGGACGACCTCTCGCTCGACGCGCGGGCCCATGCCGGCGGCGTGCGAGCGCACGATGTTGCGCTGGAGCTGGGCGCGCAGCTCGGGGCTGATGTGGCGGACGGCGAGGGCGCCGAAGCCGGTGGAGACGCCGTAGACGGGTTCGGGTTTGGCGGCGAGGTCGTCGATGAAGGCACGGGAGGCCGCGACGGCCGTGAGCGTCTCTTCGGGCAGCTCGATGCGGGCCGCGCCGCGGGCCACCGCGATGACGTCCTGTGCGGTCGTGCCGGACGTCCCCAGCACCACAGTGTGCATATCCATATTCAGGCACCCTAGAGACTGAATCGCCGGATGTCACCACCGGATCTGTCACTACTGGATTACGGGCCCGCCCCTTACCCGCCGCCTCGCCCGTCGCCTCGGCGCACCCCGCCTCACCTCCTGAACCGCCGGCGTTCGGGACCCTGGCGCGGTTCGGGGGAATCCGCGAGCCGTACGACGGGATCGTCCGGGCCGCCGTGCGCTCCGGCGACCACCGGTTCGCCGGAGCGGGCGGCCTTGGCGCGGTACTGCGCGGCATCCGCGAGCCGGAACAGGCGGCGGGCGGAGTACACCGGGCCGATCGGGTCGCCGGTCGAGGCGACCCCGACCGCGACCCCGTCGCCCAGGTCCAACTCCGCTGCCCGCGCGCACAGTTCGCCCGCCACCTTGACCACTTCCTCGGCCGACGGGCCGACCGCCAGCAGGCAGAACTCGTCGCCGCCGAGCCGGGCCGCGAGGGTGCCGGGCAGTATGGCGCCGCACAGCGAGAGCACCGAGCCGAAGCGCTCCAGCAGCCGGTCGCCGACGGCGTGGCCGCGCGAGTCGTTCACCGCCTTGAGGCCGTTGAGGTCGCACACCACCAGGCTGACCACTGCGCCGTCGCGGCGGTGCAGCTCCAGCGCCTCGTCCAGCCGGCGGTCCACGGCGCGGCGGTTGGCCAGCCCCGTCAGCGCATCGGTGAACGCGAGCCGGCGGGCCTCGGCGAGGCGCTCGGTCTGGGCGATCCCGGCGGCCGCGACGGCGGCGAGGACGGTGGCGAAATCGGCGTCCGGGCGGGCGAAGGCCGGCTCCCCCGGGCGCCGTGCGACATACAGTTCGCCCCAGGCCCGCCCGTCCAGGACGATCGGCGCCACCACGCAGCAGCCGCGGCCCCGGCGGCGCAGCGCGGCCACCCTCTGATGGTTGTAGCGGCCGCCGCCCGCCCGGTCCGATGAACAGGGCTCTTCGGCGCTCTCCACCCACCCTCCCCCAGCTACCGCCGGGAGGTGCCCCCACTCGCCGCCGCCGGCCCACCGCTCGTGCAGGAATCCGACGATCTCGGGGAACTCGTGCACGGGGTAGGACTCGTCCACGGGGAACTCCTGCTCGCCTTCGGCCAGTTCGCCGACGTTGACCAGCACCCGCAGTTTGCCCAGCTCGCGCTCCCACTGGGAGACCGCCGCGAACGAGCCGCCCAGGGCCCGCTGCGCCCCCAGGGCGGCCGCTCGCGCCGACTCGCACGGAGTGTGCGCGGCCGCCATCGCCTGCGCCAGTTCCACCACTGCCCGCAGCCTCGTATCGCCGTCGGCCTCGCGCGTCACCGGATCCTCACATTCCGTAACCGTGAGCACACCCTTGTACTCCAGCGTAGGAATGTTTAACCCTATTCGCGCCTTTCGGGAGGCATTCCAGGCAACCTGCATCGTGGCGAGCCGGGGCCGGGGCCGTCGGTGGCTGCGCCCGGTGGCCCCGGATCACTCCCCCGGCCAGTCCGGGTCCCGCTTCTCGTTGAACGCGGCGACGCCCTCGGCCCGGTCGCCGGAGAAGGCGACGCGCTGCCAGGCGCCGTCCTCCAGCTCCAGCCCCGCGCGCAGGTCGAGGCCGTGCCCCAGGCGCAGGGCCCGCTTCGCGGCGCGCAGTCCGACCGGCGAATTGCGGGCGATCCGGGCCGCCAGCGCCAGCGCCTGGGCCCGGTCCTGTCCGTCGTCGGCCAGCTGGTCCACCAGGCCCAGCCCGACGGCCTCGGCGGCCGGCACCCGGCGCGCGGTGAAGATCAGCTCCGCGGCCCGCGCCGCACCCACCCGGCGCGGCAGCAGCTGGGTGCCCCCGCCGCCGGGGATCACCCCCACCGACACCTCCGGCAGCCCGACCACCGCACTGCCGTCCGCCACGATCAGATCGCAGGCCAGCGCCAGCTCGAAGCCGCCGCCGAGGGCGAAGCCGTGGACGGCGGCGATGGTGGGCACGGGCAGCTCCAGCACCCCGGTGTAGGCGGCGCGGGTGTGCGGCCGCTGGCGCCTGAGGTCGGCGTCCGTGAAGGAGTTGCGCTCCTTGAGGTCGGCGCCCACACAGAACGCCCGCTCATGGGTGGAGGTGAGCACCACGGCCCGTACGGAGCGGTCGCCGGCCAGCTCGGCGCACGCCTGCGCCAGCGCGTCGGCCATCGCCGTGGAGACCGCGTTCATGGCCTTGGGGCGGTCCATGACCAGCTCCGCCACGAAACCGTGCCGCTCGATCCCGACCCAGCCCTCTTCACCGAACCGCTGCATGCGCCCTCCCGGTTAACGACCGTTGACCTCAGTGATCCGGCAGGATCATTTCAGGTACCGGGCGCGGCGAACAGGAGGGGGCTCAGGGCCGGCTCTCCGGCGTCCCCGTCAGCCGCGGCGGCTGAGCAGCCACGGTTCGATGACGCCCAGGCCGCGGACCGGGCGCTGCCACATCGGCTGGAGGGCGAAGCGGTAGGAGGGCGGCGGCTCGCCGGTCCCTTCGTCGGCGGCCTTCTGGGCGGCCGCGGCGTCGGCCTCGGAGACCGGCGCCTCGCCGGTACGGCCCAGTTCCTCGGCGAACGCCTCGTCCACCAGAACGGTGTCCTTGGGCGCTATCGAGGTCAGCCGGCTGGCCAGATTGACGGTGGTGCCGAAGACGTCGCCCATCCGGGTCGTGACCGTGCCGAAGGCGATGCCGACCCGCAACTCCGGCATCGTCTCGTCGTGCGTCATGGTCTCGATCAGCCGCAGTCCGATCTCGGCGGCGATACCCGCGTCATCGGCGGAGAAGAGGACCTCGTCGCCGAGCGTCTTGATCAGCCGGCCGCCGTGGGCCGCCACCAGGTCGGCGCAGGTGGTCTCGAACGCCTCCACCAGCTCGCCCAGTTCCTCCTCCTCCAGGCGGCGGGTCAGCCGGGTGAAGCCCACCAGGTCGGCGAAGCCCACGGCCAGGCGGCGGTCGACCATCTCCGCGTCGTCCTGGGCCTGCACGACCCGGCCGGTGGCCGCGGCCAGCTGGCGCCGCCAGACGTAGACCAGGAACTCCTCCAGCTCGGGCAGGAGCAGCTCGACCA
This sequence comes from Streptomyces natalensis ATCC 27448, assembly GCF_000935125.1. Taxonomy (GTDB): domain Bacteria; phylum Actinomycetota; class Actinomycetes; order Streptomycetales; family Streptomycetaceae; genus Streptomyces; species Streptomyces natalensis. The sequence goes on from NZ_JRKI01000061.1 coordinate 772,156, forward strand.
GGGGGTAGGTGATCTCCGTGCGGGTCAGGCCGGTGTCGGCCGGTTCGGTCAGGCCCTCCAGGAAGGAGTCGATCTGCCAGTCGGCGAGGCGGGCGGTGGTCTGGCCGGTGGACCGGGCGACCTGTACGGCCATCGCCTCGCTCAGCAGACCCGCCTCGACCAGACCCGCCAGCCGCCGCAGCGCCAGGACGTCGGCCTCGGTCAGCGCCTTGACCTGGCCGATGTCGGCGAAGCCCATGGCGCGCCAGAAGCGGGCCGCGAGATCCATCGACACACCGGCGGCGCGGGCCGCCTGGAACGGCGTGTAGCGGCGGTCGGCGCCGAGGATGAGTTGTTCGAGGCGGATGGCGAGGGGCCCGTCCGGTGCGGCGGCCGCCTCGTCGTCCGGGCCGGTGTCCTCGTCCCTCGCCGGGGCGGCGCCCGGGTCGTCCGCGGTCACCGCCTGCTCCCTGTCCGGTCCCTGCGCACTGCCCTTCCGATCACTTCTCGCCCGAGGCCCGCTCCCCGGCGGACCGCCCCAACGATACGGCAGGTGTGCTCTGGCTCACTCTCATATGTCACCGCTGACCATGGAAGAAGTGGTGGTGCCCCGGCGCGCCGGGGTGCTCCGGGGGCGGCGCACCTCACCCCGTCTTCCCCGAGTACCCCCCTCCCGCCGCCCGCAGATGCACGATGTCGCCGGCCGCCACCGGCTGCCGGCCGCCGCCCTCGGTGGCCACGATCAGGCGGCCCTCGCCGTCGATGGCCACGGCCTCGCCGAGCAGTTCGGCGTCGCCGGGGAGTTCGGCGCGGACGGTGCGGCCCAGGGTGGCGCAGCCGGCCGCATAGGTCTCCTGGAGGCGGCTGGCGGCGGGGTCACCGATGGCGTCCTGCCACCTGGCGTACCAGTCCTCCAGGGAGCGCAGGACGGCGCGCAGCAGGGGGTCGCGGTCGGTGCCGCGGGCGCCGGCCAGCGCGAGGGAGCCGGCGGTGGGGACGGGGAGTTCGTCGGCGCGCAGGGAGACGTTCAGGCCGATGCCGATGACGACGCCGTCACCTGCGCGTTCGGCGAGGATGCCGCCGGTTTTGCGTTCCTCGCCGTCGACCGTGACCAGGAGGTCGTTGGGCCACTTGAGGAGGGTGTCGACGCCGGCGCTGCGGGCCAGGGCGGCGGCGGTGGCCACTCCGGTCAGCAGCGGCAGCCAGCCCCAGCGCGCCATCGGGACGCGGGGGGTGAGATAGACGGAGAAGAAGAGCCCGGAGCGGGGCGGCGCCGACCAGCGGCGGTCGAGGCGGCCGCGGCCGGCCGACTGTTCCTCGGCGACCAGGACGGCACCCTCGGTGACCTCGCCCTTCGCGGCGCGGGCGGCGAGGTCGCTGTTGGTGGAGCCGGTGGCGGCGACGACGTCGAGGGAGGTCCACAGCGACCCGGGGTGCACCAGGGCCCGGCGCAGCGCCGGTCCGCTCAGCGGCGGGCGGTCCAGATCGGACCAGCGGCCTGCGTCTTTGTCCTGGTTTCCCGGTGGTTGAGGCGTCATGGGGCCAGCCTAGGTGTGGTCAACGACGCAGTGCCGCAGAGCAGTCCCGCCGATACGCTACGAGTCGGTAGCCACACCCGTACGACACGCGGACCGCATGCGTACGGGACCCGTACCACCCCTCAGTACGAGCACCAGTCCAGGACGAGCAGGAGCCGCATCCCGATGTCCGAACCGGAAGCAACCGCTTTGAACACTTCAGGCAGCAACACCACCGCGGGCAAACTGGCGGATCTTCAGCGACGGGTCGAAGAGGCCACGCATGCCGGTTCCGCCCGCGCGGTGGAAAAGCAGCATGCGAAGGGGAAGCTGACGGCGCGTGAGCGCATCGGTCTGCTGCTGGACGAGGGCTCGTTCGTCGAGCTCGACGAGTTCGCGCGGCACCGCTCCACCGACTTCGGCATGGAGCAGAACCGGCCGTACGGCGACGGTGTGGTCACGGGCTACGGCACGGTCGACGGCCGCCCGGTGGCGGTCTTCTCCCAGGACTTCACGGTCTTCGGCGGTGCGCTCGGCGGTGTCTTCGGCGAGAAGATCGTCAAGGTCATGGACTTCGCGCTGAAGAACGGCTGCCCGGTGATCGGCATCAACGACTCCGGCGGCGCCCGTATCCAGGAGGGCGTGGTCTCGCTCGGCGCGTACGGCGAGATCTTCCGCCGTAACACCCATGCCTCCGGCGTGATCCCGCAGATCTCGCTGATCGTCGGTCCGTGTGCGGGCGGCGCGGTCTACTCCCCCGCCATCACGGACTTCACGGTCATGGTCGACCAGACCTCGCACATGTTCATCACCGGACCCGACGTCATCAAGACCGTCACCGGCGAGGACGTCGGCTTCGAGGAGCTGGGCGGCGCGCGGACGCACAACACCACCTCCGGTGTGGCCCACCACATGGCGGGCGACGAGAAGGACGCCGTCGAGTACGTCAAGGCGCTGCTGTCCTACCTGCCGTCCAACAATCTCTCCGAGCCGCCGTCCTTCCCCGAGGAGGCGGACCTGGAGACCTCGGACCACGACCGCGAGCTGGACGTTCTGATCCCGGACTCCGCGAACCAGCCCTACGACATGCACACCGCGATCGAGCATGTGCTGGACGACGGCGAGTTCCTGGAGACCCAGGCGCTGTTCGCGCCGAACATCCTCACCGGCTACGGACGGGTCGAGGGCCACTCGGTGGGCATCGTCGCCAACCAGCCGATGCAGTTCGCCGGCATCCTCGACATCAAGGCGTCCGAGAAGGCCGCCCGCTTCGTGCGCACCTGCGACGCGTACAACATCCCGGTCGTCACCTTCGTGGACGTCCCGGGCTTCCTGCCGGGCACGGACCAGGAGTACGACGGCATCATCCGGCGCGGCGCCAAGCTGATCTACGCCTACGCCGAGGCGACCGTCCCGCTGATCACGGTCATCACCCGCAAGGCGTTCGGCGGCGCGTACGACGTCATGGGCTCCAAGCACCTGGGCGCCGACCTCAACCTGGCCTGGCCGACCGCGCAGATCGCCGTCATGGGCGCGCAGGGTGCGGTCAACATCCTGCACCGCCGCACCCTCGCCGCGATCGAGGACCCGGCGGAGCAGGAGGCCCGGCGCCAGGAGCTGATCCAGGAGTACGAGAACACGCTGCTCAACCCGTACATCGCGGCCGAGCGCGGCTATGTCGACGCGGTGATCATGCCGTCCGAGACGCGGCGCCACATCGTCCGCGGGCTGCGCACGCTGCGCAACAAGCGCGAGGCGCTGCCGCCGAAGAAGCACGGCAACATTCCGCTCTGACCCACAGCCCCCGAGGAGGTCGTTCGCTGATGATCAAGGTCGTACGGGGCAACCCGACCCCGGAGGAGCTGGCCGCCGCACTGGCGGTGGTACAGGCCCGAGCGGCGGCCGCCGCTGCCGTCGTGCCGGGAGGACCGGAACGCGGCAACGAATGGTCGGACCCGGCCTCCACGGTCCCGGCCCGCCGGGTGCCGCACCCGGGGCCGCGGGCGTGGCGGACCAGTTTCTGGCCGCACTAGGCGAGCCGGGGCAGGAGCCGTTGCCGGTTGCCGTTCACGGGGTGTGACGCATCTCGCACCCCCGCCGGCCCCCGACGGATCGGTGCATCGTGCACTGACTAGTCCTTCGGACGGTGGCGCCTGAGTACGCGTACTCAGGCGCCACCGCCACGACGGGCGCAGCATCGGTCGCATGCTGTGGTCCGATCCGCCCGATGAGCCGCCCGAGGAGCTGCGCGAAGCGCAGAACAAGCTCCGCCGGATGGGCGTCGTGCTGGCCACGGCCACCGTGGTGCTGACGTTCCTCCTCGTCTGGCGGTGAGGCGCCGCCCGGCGGCACACGCGGCCTTCCGGCGCTAAACGCAACCTTTGTCCCTCTCGTCGCATCTTTACCTCCCGAAGAGCGCAATTCGGGTGGGCGGGTGGTATTTCGATCCGTGGCACCCCTGGGGAGTGGGAGTGCGACGCGATGAACCGACCGCTGCGGCACATAGCCGTCTTCTGCGGGGTGCTGGTCCTCGCGCTGCTGGTGCGGGTGACCTGGGTCCAGTTCGTCACCGGCGACAAGCTCGCCAATGACCCGAACAACCGCCGGGTCAAGATCGAGGCGTACTCCTATCCCCGCGGCAACATCATCGTCGGCGGCAGACCGGTCACCGGATCGGCGGCCACCGACGGCGACTTCAAGTACAAGCGGACCTACAAGAACGGTCCGATGTACGCGCCGATCACCGGCTACGCCTCGCAGGCGCAGGGCGAGAGCATGCTGGAGGGCGTCTACAAGAAGATCCTCAGCGGCAAGGACGACCGGCTCTTCTTCAACCGCGCCAAGGCCGTGCTGACCGGGGAGAAGCCGCGCGGCGGCGATGTGATCACCACCATCGACGAGAAGGCGCAGAAGGCCGCCTACAAGGGCCTGACCGATCTGCACGCCCGCGGCGCGGTGGTCGCCCTCGACCCGCGCAGCGGCAAGATCCTCGCGCTGGCCAGCACGCCGTCCTACGATCCGTCGTCCTTCGCCGGGCTGAGCCTGGCCGAGAGCCGCAAGTACCAGGCGCTGGACGCCGACAAGAGCAAGCCGATGAACAACCGGGCGCTGCGCGAGATCTACCCGCCCGGCTCCACCTTCAAGATCCTCACCGCGGCCGCGGCCCTGGAGCACGGCACGGTCACCGACATCAACGCCTCCTCCGGCGCCCCCGCCCCGTACACCCTTCCCCAGACCCGCACCCAGGTCGGCAACGACGTGGCCGGCGCGCCCTGCGACAAGGCGTCGCTGAAGACCGGGATGCAGTGGTCGTGCAACAACGTCTTCCTGGACGCGGCCCACAGGCTGGGGACGGACAAGATGCGCGAGACGGCCGAGAAGTTCGGCTTCAACAAGGAGCAGTTCATCCCCGTGCGGGCGAACGCCGGCGGCTATCCCGCCAAGCTCGACCAGCCGCAGACCGCGCTGACCGGTATGGGTCAGGGCAGTGTGACCAGCACGCCGCTCCAGATGGCCATGGTCGTCGCCGGGATCGCCAACAACGGCAAGGTGATGAAGCCGTATCTGGTCGACGAGCTCCAGGGCCCGGGGATGACCACCATCGAGAAGGCCAAGCCGGCGCCGCTGCACCCCGACGACCCGCAGGCCGTCTCCGCGGACACCGCCAAGAAGGTGCAGGAGATGATGGAGTACACCGTCTCGGACGGCACCGCGGACAAGGCGGCGATCGACGGGGTGACGGTCGGCGGCAAGACCGGCACCGCCCAGCACGGCGCCAACGTCAACGACGAGCGGCCCTATGCCTGGTTCGTCTCCTACGCCAAGCAGGCCGACGGCTCCTCCCCGGTCGCGGTGGCCGTCTTCGTCGATCCCAAGGACATGGACATCCCCCGTTCGGAGATCGCCGGCGGCAAGCTGGGCGGCCCGATCGCCAAGTCGGTGATGGAGGCGGTGCTGCGGAAGTAGCCGGGAGGGGCGCGGGCGGGGCGGGCGCGGGCCGGGTGGCCGCGGGCCGGGTGGCCGCGGGCCGGTGCCGGGTGCCGGGCGGAGCCCCGCGCACCGCCCGCCGCGGCCTCCGTACGATGACGGGCATGACCGCAGCGCACCGTGCCCACCACCTCCCCGAGCCCGCCCCCGGCGCCCGCCGCCTCGTGCTCGCCTCCCAGTCCCCGGCCCGTCTGGGGCTGCTCCAGCAGGCGGGTCTGGCGCCCGAGGTCATCGTCAGCGGGGTCGACGAGGACGCGCTGACCGCCGCCACGCCGGGCGAGCTGGCCCGCGTGCTGGCCGAGGCGAAGGCCGCCGCGGTCGCCGCCCGGCCGGAGGCCGCGGGCGCCCTGGTCATCGGCTGCGATTCGGTCCTGGAGCTGGACGGCCGCGCCCTGGGCAAGCCCGCCGACGCGGAGGACGCCGCCGCCCGCTGGAAGTCCATGCGCGGCCGCTCCGGCATCCTCCAGACCGGCCACTGCGTCATCGACACGGCCACCGGCCGCGAGACCTCCGCCACCGCCGCCACCACCGTCCGCTTCGGCGACCCCACCGACACCGAGATCGCCGCCTACGTCGCCAGCGGCGAACCCCTCTTCGTCGCCGGCGCCTTCACCCTCGACGGCCGCTCGGCCCCCTTCATCGACGGCATCGACGGCGACCCCGGCAACGTCATCGGCCTCTCCCTCCCGCTGCTGCGCCGCCTGCTCGCCGATCTGGGCATCGCCATCACCGACCTGTGGACGTAGTCCCGCCGGATTCACCCGATGGCCGGAATCCGGCCCCGGCCACTCCCCGTCGGCGGGCGGCTGTGCGCATCGTGGCGGAACCGGAGCACCACACCGGTTCCGCCACGATCCCGAGGAGTCCGTCCATGCCCAAGATCCTGCTCGTCGCCGGCGACGCCACCGAGGACCTCGAGTTCTTCTACCCCTACCAGCGGCTGCTGGAGGAGGGCTACGACGTCCGGGTCGCGGCGCCGTCCCGCAAGAAACTGTCGTTCGTCACCCATGACTTCATCGAGGGCTACGACACCTACACCGAGCGCCAGGGCCACTCCTGGCCCGCCGACCTCGCACTGTCCGAGGTCGACCCGGCCGGGTACGCCGCCCTGGTGCTGCCCGGCGGCCGGGCGCCCGAGTACCTGCGGGGCGACCCCGACTTCCGCCGCGTCGTCACCCACTTCTTCGACGCCGACAAGCCCGTCGCGCACATCTGCCACGCCGCCATCGCCCTGGGCCCCCTCGGCGTCCTCAAGGGCCGCCGCACCTCCGCCTATCCCGCCTGTGCCCCGGACGTGGAGCTGGCCGGAGCCGACTTCGTCGACGGCCCCGCGGTCGTGGACGGCAAGATGGTCTCGGCCCGCGCCTGGCCCGACCAGCCGGAGTGGATGCGGGCCTTCGTGGCGGTGCTGCGGGAGCATGCGCCGGTGAAGGGCTGAGCACCCACGGGCCCGGGGACAGCCGCACCGGGCCCGATGGCCCGGTGGGGCGTTCCGGCGGTCAGGCCGGTCCGGCCGCCGTGCCGATCGCCTCGCCGCCGGGCCCGCCGCCCGTCGGCCCGTCCGCCGCCGCGTCCTTCGGCTCCCCGTACGCCACCAGGGTCAGCACGATCATCGCCAGCACCACCATCATCAGGGCGAACGCGGGCCAGCCCACCAGTCCGACGGCGAAGGCGCCGAGCAGTCCGTGCACCACCGCGCAGGTGATCAGGACGATCCGGGTGAAACCGCCGGGTGCGCGGTCGCGCAGTGCGGTGCGGGCCAGGAGGACGGCGCAGAAGGCGAGATAGAGCCCGAAGAAGATGCCGCCGGCCCACGCCCCCACGGACATCGCGCCGGGCTTCAGCCCCGCCAGCGACATCTGCTGATGATCCACCACAATGCTCAGGATCCAGTTGAGGAGCACGAACCCGAGCGCCTCCAGGATCAGCACCACCGCCGCCACCAGTGCCACCGGTCTGCGCGCCACCACCCCGCCCACCCACTTCCGCCGTCATCGCCGTTACCGCGAGTATCGAGACATCGCGCACGCTACTGCCGGGTAATAGCTGGGGCAAGGGGTCTGCACGGGTGGTCTGCGGGCCGACGGGCGTTCACCCTCCCGCCGGGCGAGCGGGGCGCAAAGTTTCCTTCGCCCATTCGTAGGGACTCCACAAAGAATTGACGACCCGCCGAACACAGCCCGCCAGAGACCTAGACCACACCAAGGGTGGATGACCGAGCGCCGATTCCCGTCCTACCCTGGGCTATCAGGGGAGTTCGGACCCCTACTGGCGCCCCCGGCACGCTCCGTGTGGGCAAGCTCACCCCTGGGAGCGACTCGGCACGCGGTGTCGCCAGTCCCTAAACTCGCGACGTTAATTAGTTGCGGAGTAGCGCCAAGGAAGGACCCATCGTGCGCAAGGTGCTCATCGCGAACCGTGGCGAGATCGCTGTTCGGGTTGCCCGTGCCTGCCGGGATGCCGGGATCGGGAGCGTAGCGGTCTACGCCGACCCCGACCGCGACGCCCTGCATGTCCGTGCGGCAGACGAGGCCTACGCCCTGGGCGGTGACACCCCGGCCACCAGCTACCTCGACATCACCAAGGTGCTCCAGGCCGCCGCCGACTCCGGCGCGGACGCCATCCACCCCGGCTACGGCTTTCTCTCCGAGAACGCCGAATTCGCCCAGGCCGTCCTGGACGCCGGGCTGACCTGGATCGGCCCGCCCCCGCACGCCATCCGCGACCTCGGTGACAAGGTCGCGGCCCGGCACATCGCCCAGCGCGCCGGTGCGCCGCTGGTCGCCGGCACCCCCGACCCGGTCTCCGGATCCGACGAGGTCGTCGCGTTCGCCGAGGAACACGGCCTGCCCATCGCCATCAAGGCGGCGTTCGGCGGCGGCGGCCGCGGCCTGAAGGTCGCCCGCACCCTCGAAGAGGTACCCGAGCTCTACGACTCCGCCGTGCGCGAGGCCGTCGCCGCCTTCGGCCGCGGCGAATGCTTCGTCGAGCGCTACCTCGACCGCCCCCGCCACGTCGAGACCCAGTGCCTGGCCGACAAGCACGGCAACGTCGTGGTCGTCTCCACCCGTGACTGCTCGCTCCAGCGCCGTCACCAGAAGCTGGTCGAGGAGGCCCCGGCGCCGTTCCTCTCCGCGGAGCAGAACGCCGAGCTCTACCGCGCCTCCAAGGCCATCCTCAAGGAGGCCGGCTACGAAGGCGCCGGCACCTGCGAGTTCCTCGTCGGCCAGGACGGCACCATCTCCTTCCTGGAGGTCAACACCCGCCTCCAGGTCGAGCACCCGGTCACCGAAGAGGTCACCGGCCTCGACCTCGTCCGCGAGATGTTCCGCATCGCCGACGGCGAGGAGCTCGGCTACGACGACCCCGCCGTGCGCGGCCATTCCTTCGAGTTCCGCATCAACGGCGAGGACCCGGGGCGCAACTTCCTGCCCGCCCCCGGCACGGTCACCAAGTTCGACGCGCCCGCCGGCCCCGGCGTCCGCCTGGACGCGGGTGTGGAGTCCGGCTCGGTCATCGGCCCGGCCTGGGACTCCCTCCTGGCCAAGCTGATCATCACCGGCGCCACCCGCGAACAGGCCCTCCAGCGCGCCGCCCGCGCCCTGAACGAATTCACCGTCGAGGGCATGGCCACCGCCATCCCCTTCCACCGCGCGGTCGTCAAGGACCCGGCCTTCGCGCCCGAACTTGGCGGTTCGGCCGAACCGTTCACGGTCCACACCCGCTGGATCGAGACCGAGTTCGTCAACGAGATCCCCCCGTTCGCCGCTCCCGGCGCCGACGAGTCCGAGACCGACAGCCGTGAGACGGTCGTGGTCGAGGTCGGCGGCAAGCGCCTGGAGGTCTCGCTGCCCTCGTCGCTGGGCATGCCCCTGGCCCGCGCCGCGGTCGCCGGCGGCGCCAAGCCCAAGCGCAAGGCCACCAAGAAGTCCGCCGGCGCCGCCTCGGGCGACGCCCTGGCCTCCCCGATGCAGGGCACCATCGTCAAGGTGGCCGTCGAGGAGGGCCAGCAGGTCGTCGAGGGCGAACTGGTCGTCGTCCTAGAGGCCATGAAGATGGAACAGCCCCTCAACGCCCACCGCTCCGGCACCATCAAGGGCCTGTCCGCCGAGGTCGGCGCCGCCCTCACCTCCGGCGCGGTGATCTGCGAGATCAAGGACTGACGCGACGCAGCCACACGACGCGAGGGGCTCCCGGTCTTCCCGACCGGGAGCCCCTCGCGTTCGGTGGCGCGCGCCGCTACGAGTTCCCCACCAGGTCCTCCGGGAACGTCAGCGACTTGCTCATCCACTGGAGCGCGGCGGGCAGTTCGCGGCGCCAGGTGGCGAAGTTGTGGCTGCCGTGGCCGAGGACGATCGAGTCCGCCGTCATCGGGGGCCGCACGGCGTCCAGGAACGCCTTGGCCGCCGGGTAGTTCTTCTCGCCCGTACGGCTCGTGCCCACCAGGACGTTGACCCCGGGCGCGGGCAGATGAGCCAGCCGCCACATCAGATCGTGCTCCTGACGGCGCCGTATCCGGTCCTTGCCGCCGCCGAAGAGATTGCCGGTGGTCGGGTCGTTGCTGACCTTGTAGTCGGGCGAGAGGGCGGCCGCCGCGGTGTAGGTCCGGTCGTGCCGCATGACCAGCTGGAGGGCGCAGCTGCCGCCCGAGGAGTAGCCGAGGACGCCCCAGCCGCCCGGGTCGTGGCCGACGCGGTAGTGGGATCTGAGCGCGTCCGGGACGTCCCGGGCGAAGAAGGTCTCGGCCTGCGGGCCACCGGGCACGTCCATGCACTGGGTGTCGCGCGGCGGGGCGATGGTGGGCCGCATCATGACGATGACGGTCGGCTGCATCCGTCCGGAGCGAATCAGCCCGGCGGCGGTCTGCGGCAGCCGCAGATGCTGGCCGAGCAGGAAGGTGCCGCCCGGGTAGCCGCTGAGCGCGACGACGACGGGGAAGCGCTGGCGCGCGTACTGCCGCTGGAAGTACTGCGGCGGCAGATACACGTACGCCCCGTCCACCACCCGGGTCCGCTTCCCCACGATCCGTACGGACTCCACCCGGCCGGCCCGGTCCGGGCGCCCCTTCGGCAGGCCGTGCACCTTGTCGAGCCCGTCGGGCCCGGAGGGCTGGACGAGGCCCTTGGACGGGTCGCCGACGGGCCCGGTCGTCCCGCCCTTGCCCCATTTGCCGACGGCGGCCGGGGCGCCGTCGTAGAGGCCGAGCAGCTCGTGCCAGGAGGCGTAGAACTCGAAGTTGGCGTTGACCGCGAGCCCGAGCGTGGCCACGATCGCCAGCTGGGTGACCGCGATGGCCCCGAACCGTCCCAGGAGCGCCCGTGGCCCCCGTCCGGCGTACCGGGGCCACAGCCTCAGAGTCAGCCCCACACAGGCCACGGCGAGTGCCCCCATGGCGTACAACAGCGGCCGGCTGGTCAGCCCCATGACGTTCGTCCCCAGATTTCGCCTGCCGTGTCCCGGTCGCGCGCCCTCGTGTCCGTGTCACCACATGAGGGGCACGCCCGGCGTGCACGACGTCTTTCCGCAGGCCCCCGGATGCCCCGGAAAACCTCATTGCGCCAGGTTTGATGACCACCGGGCCGCCGGCGTTGCCGTACACGCGAGGTGTTCGGCCAGACGTCGGCGCGGGGACGCCGCCGGTTCACCGGATGTCTGCCGGGGAGTCATTCCGCAGGCCGGAGCCACCGCGGCCACCCGGCCCGGACCGCCCGGCGGACCCGCAGTGGCATCCTGGACCCACCGGGCCGGGACCGGCCGGGGCGAGGGAGGACGGCGATGGGGACCGAGACGGCGGGCGCGCGCCCGATGCGGGCGGATGCGCGCCGTAACTACGAACGGCTGCTGACCCAGGCCCGTACGGCCTTCACGGAGCATGGCACGGACACCTCGCTGGAGGACATCGCGCGCCGTGCCGGCGTCGGCATCGGCACCCTCTACCGCCACTTCCCCAGCCGTACGGCCCTGATGGGCGCCGTCTTCCAGGGCGAGGTGGATGCCCTGCTGGCCTACGCCAGGGAGCTGGCCGATGCGCCGCAGCCGTGCCGCGCGCTGGTCGACTGGCTGCGCGCGGTCATCACCCACGCCAGCACCTACCGCGGGCTGTCCCGCGCCCTGATGGCGGCGTCGGCGGACGACAGCTCGGCGATGGCGCGGTGCAGCGTACCGATGCGCGAGGCCGGCGAGGCCCTGCTCGGCCGCGCGCAGCGGGCCGGCGCCGTCCGCCCCGATGTGGCCATCGGCGACCTGCTCCAGCTGACCAACGGCATCGCCCTGGCCGTCGAGGAGTCCCCCGACGACCCGGGCCTGGCCGACCGCCTGCTCACGCTCACCCTCAGCGGGCTCTCGGCGGGGCGCTGAGGGGCGGTCCCAGGGCGGAGCTGTTCACCACGCCGTACCCGGCCACCGGCACCCCGGAAATCCGCCGAACAACCACCGCCACCACAACGTGAACGGCAACCACCAACGGCCCCGGCCCCGACCCACCACGACGCACGTGATCACCACCGCCACCACAACGTGAACAGCAACCACCAACGGCTCCGGCCCCGGCCCACCACGACGCACGTGATTATCAGCGGCGTCTCGGCGCCAGATCCGCCACCCGGCCGCCCGGCCCCTCCGCCAGCGACGGCGCCGGGCGCAGGGGGGAACCGCCGTTTCCCGGGGGGAGGTTACGGCGCTGGCCGGGCAGCGGCACGTCCCGCCGGGAGGCCCTGCGCTCCCCCACCGCGCCGTCCGCGGCGCCCGGACGGTCCGGTCCCTGCCCGGCGCCCGGCCCGCTCGCGACCGCGATCTGCACGCCCTGATCGGCCAGGGCCTGGAGTTCGGTGGCGGCGCGGTCGTCGTGGGCCGGCGGCTCGTCGGTGACCAGCCGGGTGATCACGTCCGTGGGCACGGTCTGGAACATCGTGTCGGAGCCGAGCTTGGTGTGGTCGGCGAGCACCACCACCTCCCCCGCCGCCTGCACCAGCGCCCGGTCGACGCTGGCGGAGAGCATGTTGGAGGTGGACAGGCCCCGCTCGGCGGTCAGACCGCTGCCCGACAGGAAGGCGCGGGAGACCCGCAGCCCCTGGAGGGACTGTTCGGCACCGCTGCCGACCAGCGCGTAGTTGGAACCGCGCAGGGTGCCTCCGGTCATGACGACCTCGACGCGGTTGGCATGGGCCAGGGCCTGGGCGACCAGCAGCGAGTTGGTGACCACGGTCAGGCCGGGCACCCGGGCCAGCCGGCGGGCCAGCTCCTGGGTGGTGGTCCCGGCGCCGACGACGATGGCCTCGCCCTCGTCGACGAAACCCGCGGCGAGATCGGCGATGGCCGTCTTCTCGGCGGTCGCTAGATGGGATTTCTGCGGGAATCCGGACTCCCGGGTAAAACCTCCCGGCAGGACCGCCCCGCCGTGGCGGCGGTCGAGCAGCCCTTCCGCCTCCAGCGCCCGCACATCCCGCCGTACGGTCACTTCGGAGGTCTGGACGACACGGGCGAGCTCCCGGAGCGACACCGCTCCGTTGGCACGCACCATTTCAAGGATCAATTGGCGACGTTCTGCAGCGAACACGAAACTGACAGTAACGCCAACGACCGTCTGTTTTCAGCAGGTTGCACCAAATACCGGAAGTTGCGCACGGCGCATGCGCCGCCGTGATATACGGCGTGCGCCGCGCGCGAACTCATGGGTGCGCAATACGGTTTGACTGCTGGTCAGGTAATTAACCCGTGCGCACGGCGCGCGCTCGACGGCCCGCCGGGCGCGCGCCGGGTCGACCTAGTCGTTGGCCGCCTTACGGGTGTGCAGCTGGCGCGCGACCTCGGCGAGGGATCCGGAGAGTGACGGGTAGACCGTGAAGGCGCTGGCGATCTGCTCGACGGTCAGATTGTTGTCGACCGCGAGCGATATGGGGTGGATCAGCTCGCTGGCGCGTGGGGAGACCACCACGCCGCCGACCACGATGCCCGTACCGGGGCGGCAGAAGAGCTTGACGAAGCCGTCGCGGATGCCCTGCATCTTGGCGCGCGGGTTGCGCAGCAGCGGCAGCTTGACCACCCGGGCGTCGATCCTGCCGTTGTCGACATCGGCCTGGGAGTAGCCGACGGTGGCGATCTCCGGGTCGGTGAAGACGTTCGCGGAGACGGTCTTGAGGTTGAGCGGCGTCACCGCGTCGCCCAGGAAGTGGTACATCGCGATCCGGCCCTGCATGGCGGCGACGGAGGCGAGCGCGAAGACGCCGGTGCAGTCGCCGGCCGCATAGACGCCGGGGGCGCTGGTGCGCGAGACCTTGTCGGTCCAGATGTGGCCGGAGTCCTTGAGCTTGACGCCGGCCTCCTCCAGGCCGATGCCCGCGGTGTTGGGGATGGAGCCGACGGCCACCAGGCAGTGCGTACCGGAGATGGTCCGGCCGTCGGCCAGGGTGACCTCGACGCGGTCGCCGACACGCTTGACGGCGGCGGCGCGCGAGCGGGCCATGACGTTCATCCCGCGGCGGCGGAAGACGTCCTCCAGGACGGCGGCGGCATCGGGGTCCTCGCCGGGCAGGACGCGGTCGCGGGAGGAGACGAGGGTGACGCGGGAGCCGAGTGCCTGGTAGGCGCCGGCGAACTCGGCGCCGGTGACGCCGGAGCCGACCACGATGAGCTCCTCGGGGAGCTCGGTCAGGTCGTAGACCTGCGTCCAGTTCAGGATCCGCTCGCCGTCGGGCAGCGCGTCGGGGATCTCGCGGGGGTGGGCGCCGGTGGCGACCAGCACCGCATCGGCGACCAGGGTCTCCTCGGTGCCGTCGGCGGCGGTCACCGTCACCCGGCGCGCACCGTCGGGCGACTGGCCCGGCTCCAGGCGGCCGCGGCCGCGCATCACCCGGCCGCCGGCGCGGGTCACCGAGGCGGTGATGTCATGCGACTGGGCGAGCGCGAGGCGTTTGACACGGCGGTTGACCTTGCCGAGGTCGACGCCCACGACGCGCGCCGGGCGGTCGATATGCGGCGTGTCGTCCTCGACGATGATGCCCAGCTCCTCGTAGGAGGAGTCGAAGGTGGTCATCACCTCGGCCGTCGCGATCAAAGTCTTCGACGGTACGCAGTCGGTGAGCACCGACGCCCCGCCCAGACCGTCGCAGTCGACGACGGTCACCTCCGCGCCGAGAGAGGCGCCCACCAGGGCCGCCTCGTATCCGCCGGGTCCGCCACCGATGATCACGATCCGAGTCACGCCCTCCATTGTCCCGCACGGCTCGCCGACGCTCTCCTCGGGGGCGGTCTGCGCGCGTAGCGACCGGCCCGGCGCGGGCGGTCCCGCCGCTTTGTACGAATCTCCGGTAGCAATCCGGTATCAAGAGCCGACCCGGCAACCTCCCGTACCCTCAGAACCATGTCGCTCTACGCCGCGTACGCCGGCAACCTCGACGCGCGGCTGATGTCCCGCCGCGCACCGCACTCCCCGCTGCGCGGCACGGGCTGGCTGAACGGCTGGCGGCTGACCTTCGGCGGCGAGCAGATGGGCTGGGAAGGCGCGCTGGCGACGATCGTCGAGGCCCCCCGCTCGCAGGTCTTCGTCGCGCTCTACGACATCGCCCCGATGGACGAGGAGTCCATGGACCGGTGGGAGGGCGTGGGCCTGGACATCTACCGCCGGATGCGGGTGCGGGTGCACACGCTGGACGGCGACGAGCCGGCCTGGGTCTATGTCCTCAACGGCTACGAGGGCGGCCTCCCCTCCGCCCGCTACCTGGGCGAGATCGCCGACGCGGCGGAATCGGCGGGCGCCCCGCACGACTATGTGATGGAGCTGCGCAAGCGGCCCTGCTGAGAGCGGCGGCCCGGGAGGTGCGGGTTTCGCCCGGCCCGGGGCGGCTCGCGCGCCACGCCCGGCCCGCCGGTTCGTGGGAAGACACAAGCGATCGGTCCCAGCCGTGTGGGCAGCGACATCTACGCGCGTAGGAGATTTGCGGCTACCCTCGTCCGCGTGAACGCATCTGTTACTCCCGACATCGCCCGCGACCCGCAGGCCGCCGCCGACGCCGCCGCCTCGCGACTGCGCGAACTCACCGGCGCCGAGACCCACGACGTCGCCCTGGTCATGGGCTCGGGCTGGGCCCCGGCCGCCGAGGCCCTGGGCGCGCCCGAGCACGAGTTCCCGGTCACCGAGCTGCCCGGTTTCCCGCCGCCCGCCGTGGCCGGTCACGGCGGCAAGGTCCGCTCGTACCGCGTCGGCGAGAAGCGCGCGCTGGTCTTCCTGGGCCGTACCCATTACTACGAGGGCCGAGGCGTTGCCGCGGTCGCGCACGGTGTCCGTACCGCCGTCGCGGCCGGCTGCAAGACCGTGGTGCTCACCAACGGGTGCGGCGGTCTGCGCGACGGCATGCGCCCCGGCCAGCCGGTCCTGATCAACGACCACCTCAACCTCACCGCCACCTCCCCGATCATCGGCGCGAACTTCGTCGACCTGACGGACCTGTACTCGCCGCGGCTGCGCGCGCTGTGCAAGGAGATCGACCCGAGCCTGGAGGAGGGCGTCTACGCCCAGTTCCCCGGCCCGCACTACGAGACCCCCGCCGAGATCCGGATGATCCGCACCCTGGGCGCGGACCTGGTCGGCATGTCCACGGTCCTGGAGGCCATCGCCGCCCGTGAGGCGGGCGCCGAGGTCCTCGGGCTGTCCCTGGTGACCAACCTCGCCGCGGGCATGACGGGCGAGCCGCTCAACCACGAGGAGGTGCTCCAGGCGGGCCGCGACTCGGCGACCCGGATGGGTGCCCTGCTCGGACAGGTCCTCAGCAAGATCTAGCCGCGGCGCAAGCCGGAACCGGGCGAGGCCGAGGCCCTGCCCGAGGCGCGGTCCCCGGGTCCCGTCCGACCCGGGGGCCGGGCCGCGGGCAGGGCCGTTCGGTGGCCGGTTGGCTCGGCCCGTCCCGGGAGCGCGCGGGGCACGGAAGTACGCATCGGGGCGTGCGCCCGCCGACCCCGTACGCCCGCCCCGTACGCAACCCACCGCACCCACCCACCCCGCACCCACAGGCAGGAGCATCACGTGGCTTCCGATCGCACGGAGCTGATCACCCGGGCCGAGGCATGGCTGGCCGAGGACCCCGACCCCGAGACGCGCACCGAGCTGGCCGGGCTCCTCGCCGGCGGGGACACCGACGAGCTGGCCGCCCGGTTCGCCGGCACGCTCCAGTTCGGCACGGCCGGACTGCGCGGTGAGCTGGGCGCGGGCCCGATGCGGATGAACCGCTCGGTGGTCATCCGGGCCGCGGCCGGGCTTGCCGCGTACCTGAAGGCGAAGGGCGAGGGCTCGGGGCTGGTCGTCATCGGCTACGACGCGCGCCACAAGAGCGCCGACTTCGCCCGTGACACGGCAGCGGTGATGGTCGGTGCGGGCCTGCGCGCCGCGCTGCTGCCACGTCCGCTGCCCACCCCCGTGCTGGCCTTCGCGATCCGCCACCTGGGTGCGGTGGCCGGCGTCGAGGTCACCGCCAGCCACAACCCGCCGCGCGACAACGGCTACAAGGTCTATCTGGGCGACGGCTCGCAGATCGTGCCGCCCGCGGACGGCGAGATCGCCGCCGAGATCGCCGCGGTGCGCTCGCTGGCCGACGTACCGCGGCCCGAGTCCGGCTGGGAGACCCTCGACGACGAGGTTCTGCGGGCGTATCTGGCGCGTACGGACGCCGTGCTGACCCCCGGCTCCCCGCGCGACCTCCAGGTCGTCTACACGCCCCTGCACGGCGTCGGGCGGGACACCCTCGTCGCCGCCTTCGCGCGGGCCGGATTCCCCGCCCCGACGGTCGTCGCCGAGCAGGCCGAGCCGGATCCCGACTTCCCCACCGTCGCCTTCCCCAACCCGGAAGAGCCCGGCGCGATGGACCTCGCCTTCGCCACCGCGCAGTCCGTCGGGCCGGACATCGTCATCGCCAACGACCCGGACGCGGACCGCTGCGCCGTCGCCGTACCTGCCCCGGGCACGCAGGACGGCTGGCGGATGCTGCGCGGCGACGAGGTCGGCGCGCTGCTCGCCGCCCACCTGGTCAGCAAGCAGGCGTCCGGCACCTTCGCGACCACGATCGTCTCGTCCTCCCTCATGTCCCGGATCGCCGCCGCCTCGTCCCTCCCCTACGAGGAGACACTGACCGGCTTCAAGTGGCTGGCGCGGGTGGACGGGCTGCGGTACGCCTTCGAGGAGGCGCTGGGCTACTGCGTCGACCCGGAGGGCGTACGCGACAAGGACGGCATCACCGCCGCCCTGCTGATCGCCGAACTGGCCGCCGAACTGAAGCACGCGGGCCGCACCCTCAGCGACCTCCTGGACGACCTCGCCCTGGAGTTCGGCCTGCACGCCACCGACCAGCTCTCGGTCCGCGTCGAGGACCTGTCGCTGATCGCCGACGCCATGCGCCGACTCCGCGAGACCCCGCCGACCACACTGGCGGGCCTGACGGTGACGTCCTCGGAAGACCTGACCAAGGGAACCGACTCCCTCCCGCCGACCGACGGGCTGCGCTACTACCTGGCGGGCTCCCCGGAGGCCGGCATCGAAGCGGCCCGCATCGTGGTCCGCCCCAGCGGCACCGAGCCGAAGCTGAAGTGCTATCTGGAGGTCGTGGTACCGGCCCCCGACGCCGCCGCCCTCCCGGCGGCCCGCGACAAGGCCACGGCGACGCTGGCCGCCGTCAAGCGGGATCTGTCGGCGGTGGCCGGGATCTGACGGAACGTCGGACGCACCCGCATACACCAGGGCCGGGCTCTTCGGAGCCCGGCCCTTGGTGTTGCGGAAGTGGAATGAGGCGGTACCGCTGTAGCCGGAGGTGAGTCAGATGGCGAACGGTTCCCTCGGACGCTCGCCGCCTCCGCTGTGCATCGACTATGCGTCGACGTCGTATTCGAGCACGTACGCGGCCGAGTCCAGGATCATCTCGTTGACTTCCACAGGGCGGCCGCCGTCCTCAAAGGCGGTGCGGACGATGATGATCACGGGTGTGCCCGTGCTGAGGCTGAGCCGGTTTACCTCATCCGGGGATGGCATCCGGCAGCGGATTTCCTCCCGGAAGTGCACGGGTGTATGGCCCAGTTCGGCCAGGCGTGCGTAAATGCCGCCAGGGCCGGTGCCCTCTTGAGTGATCGCCGAGCCTGCCGCCAGGTCAGCACGAAGGAAGCTCGTGGCCAGCAGCACCGGCTTGCCTTCGAGGACAAAACGGCGGCTGCGCACGCACACCCGCTCGTCCGGCTCGATTCCGAGAACGGCCGCGATGGCCGCGGGCGCCGGCGCTTCGGTGACGGTGACCTGATCGACGACCAATTCCCGGTCGCCGATGTCGGCCGACCAGATGGACCGGCCCTCTCCCCACTGCTCCCGCGCGAGTCGCTGAATACCGCGCCGCCTCAAAGGCTGGAAGTCGCGGACGAAGACGCCCGCGCCCTTGCGTGCCTCAGCGACCCCTTCGTTCTGCAGAACGCCCAGCGCTTGCCGGGCCGTCATCCGGGCGACCTGGTACGTGGCCATGAGGTCGTTCTCACCGGGCAGCCGATCACCAGGGCCGTACTCGCCAGCCTTGATCGCCGCCTTCAGCGCCTCGGCAATGCGCTGGTACTTCGGCTGACGGCCGTTGCCCTTGGCGGTCATCCGCCCTCCTCTCTGATCTCTAGACACCCTAGTCCGTTTGTTCGCCCGTGCAGCGCCTGCCCATCCGTGAGATCTCTAGAGAAATATTGACATCTCTAGAGAGGACGCGCTTCACTTGGTCACGTCACGGACGGCACCCGCGTCCAGGACGAACCCCTCAACCGCACGGAGGTTGACGACTTGATTCACCCCATCGGAATGATCTTCGTGGCGCTGTTGTGCCGGTTACTGCCTGGCCGAGGCCGCCACCGCGCGGCCGGCCCTCGTCCCGTCACCTCGCGCAAGGCGGCACCGAGGCTCGTACCTCCCCACGTGCCCACCCAGCAGCCTGGGCAGCGACGCGTGCTGTGGCTGGCGGTGCACGGCATCGACGAGGGTCTGCGCCTACTCCATGGGGCGGCGGTGGCCGCTCGATGAGCCCCTTGGACGATGCACGACTGCTGCCTTGGACAAGCCCGGACGGAAAACCCTGCTACCTCCTCGCGAGCGACGGCACCGGCTACGTCGCCCGCCTCGCCGACGAAATGGAAGCGGAGCAGATGAGCTCGGCCGCCGAACTCATCGAAGAAGCCTGCCGCATCCTCGCCGGCCGGACGTGGACACCGGGCGAACTCCATCTGCTGGCCGTCGAGTTGAACGACCACCTGACCAAAGTGCACCGGGTGTCGCAGAGCCGGGGCGCCCGCTTGCGCCTGCTTGACGACGATCGAGACATGGACGGCGGGGACGACTGTGACGGGCCGCAGCCTGGGGCCGGAGTGCCTGACTGTGCCGACGGGTTCAGCCCTCGGCCCGTCCCAGCTTCTGGGGCGCTTCCCTGAGGGATGCCGCGCCACCGCGGCGCGACGAGGGGAATAGGTACCGACCCGCTAAGGGGACGGTCCAACCAATCGTCTGTGACCAACTGGCGTCACTGAACAGGGGCCTTGACCAACGATCGGCGCCTTCGGCCGCCAGGCCGTTCAGCTCGCTCGGGAGTCGGCGTCTGGGTACGTCGCCCGTAGACTCCACGGGCTACGGGCCCAGTTCGGCCCCCTGGCCAAGGAAGCCGGTATGGCTGAGCTGACCGCGGAGATCGACGCATTGTGCACGACGTGACGCGAGGGCGTGGCATGTCGCAGATGGAAGGCGCGCGGCTGTTCAGGGAAGCGTGGATTGCCGGCGTTCGCCAGCACTTCCCGGGCGAGCCCAAGCCCGGCTACGTGACTCCGTGGGAGGACACCCCGGAGTGGGAGCGCGAGGCCGCGGGGGCGGTGTACGAGCAGGTGCGCCAGTTGCTCGCCCTGAGCGCCGGTCACGCGTCGCGGCTGACACCCGAACAGAAGGGCCGGTTCGTCGCTACGTGCTGGACAGCGCAGATGTTCAAGCATTTCGAGGACCCGAAACCGGGGTATGTGGCGGACTGGCCAGACCTCTCGGACTGGCAGAAGGCGACCGACACGGACATCTTCGAGGCGATCGAGAAGGCGCGGTAACCGTCCAGCCCCCACGTCTACGGCCCGCACCTCGAAGGTGCGGGCCGTAGACGTACCGGTCCCCGGGGGCGCCCCTAAAGCCCCACCACCACGCCCAGCCCCACAACCCCCACCACACACGGCCCGATGACCTCATACGCCCACCGCACCGTCACCTCGCCCTGGGCGGTCGCGCGGGTGGTGGCGCGGTCCTTGAGGTCGCGGAGTTCGGCGAGGGTGCGGTCGGCCGTGGCGCGGGGGACGGGGCCGGGGTCGGCGGTGCGGGCGGAGCGGAGGCCGGCGGCGGCGCGGGTGGCCTGGCGGTCGGACTTCTTGCGCTGGCGCAGGGAGACGGGGATGGCCCACATCTGGTACTTCGCGGAGGCGGTGAGCACCTCGGCGGAGAAGGTCGCCCGCAGGTCCTCGACGGCCCCCCAGGGCAGCGTGATCGTACGGAAGGGATTGCGCACCGTCAGCCGGTCCTCACCCGCCCGCACCACGGGCCGCAGCGTGAAGGCGTACACCAGCGGAACGCCGAGCAGCAGGGCGAAGGCGGCCGTGAGCCGGGTGTGCCCGGTGCCGCGCAGCAGCGCATCGCCGGCGAGCCAGAGGCCGAGCAGGAGGAGCAGGGCGCCGCCCGCCAGGGCCGCGGGGGAGCGATAGCTGCGGTCGGCGTACTGCTGCTGTGGCGTGGTGGCGGGGCGCGGGCTCGTCATGTGCCGATTCTGCCCGACCGTCCGGATGCCGGACATTGCGTTACGGCATCATTCGCGCCTCGGCCCCGCCCCAGGGGCTGACATGTTGCTACGCGCGTAGATATGCTCCCCTCGTGACCATGCCCATCACTGTTCCCGCATACGGCAAGGAAGCCGCGGGGCGTCTGGCGTCAATGGCGGATGTCACCGCCGACGACGGAGCGCTGCGCCGCTTTCTGCACGGCCTCCCGGGCGTCGACGCGGTGGGGCTCCAGGCCCGCGCCGCCACTCTCGGCACCCGCTCGATCAAGACCACGGCGAAGGCGTACGCCATCGACCTCGCCATCTCCATGATCGACCTGACGACCCTCGAAGGCGCGGACACCCCCGGCAAGGTCCGGGCGCTGTGCGCCAAGGGGGTCCATCCCGATCCGACGGACCGCACCGCCCCCAAGGTCGCGGCGATCTGCGTCTACCCCGACATGGTGGCCACCGCCAAGGAGGCGCTGGCCGGCTCCGGCATTCATGTCGCCTCCGTCGCCACCGCCTTCCCGGCCGGGCGCGCCGCGCTGCCGGTCAAGCTGGCCGACACCCGTGACGCGGTCGCGGCCGGCGCCGACGAGATCGACATGGTGATCGACCGGGGGGCCTTCCTCTCCGGGCGTTATCTGTCGGTCTTCGAGGAGATCAAGCAGGTGAAGGAGGCGTGCGTCCGCCCCGACGGCAGCGCCGCGCACCTCAAGGTGATCTTCGAGACCGGTGAGCTGGAGACGTACGACAACGTCCGCCGGGTCTCCTGGCTGGCGATGCTGGCCGGTGCCGACTTCATCAAGACCTCGACCGGCAAGGTGGCCGTCAACGCCACCCCGCCGGTCACACTGCTGATGCTGGAGGCCGTACGGGACTTCCACACCGCCACCGGCATCCAGGTGGGCGTCAAGCCCGCCGGCGGGATCCGTACGACCAAGGACGCCATCAAGTACCTGGTGATGGTCAACGAGACGCTGGGCGAGCCCTGGCTGACCGCCGACTGGTTCCGCTTCGGCGCGTCCAGCCTGCTCAACGACCTGCTGATGCAGCGTCAGAAGCTCGGCACCGGCCGGTACTCCGGCCCCGACTACGTCACGGTGGACTGAGGCAGTCATGACCTTCGATTACGCACCCGCACCCGAGTCCCGCGCGGTCGTCGACATCGCGCCGTCCTACGGGCTGTTCGTCGACGGCGAGTTCGCCCCCGCCTCCGACGGCAAGGTCTTCAAGACCGTCTCCCCGTCGTCCGAGGAGGTCCTCTCCGAGGTCGCCCAGGCGAGCGGGGACGACGTCGACCGCGCCGTGAAGGCCGCCCGCAAGGCGTTCGAGAAGTGGTCGGCGCTGCCGGGCGCCGAGCGCGCCAAGTACCTCTTCCGGATCGCCCGGATCATCCAGGAGCGCTCGCGCGAGCTGGCCGTCCTGGAGTCGCTGGACAACGGCAAGCCGATCCGCGAGTCCCGCGACGCCGACCTCCCCCTCGTCGCCGCGCACTTCTTCTACTACGCGGGCTGGGCCGACAAGCTCGACCACGCGGGCTACGGCCCCAACCCGCGCCCCCTGGGCGTCGCCGGCCAGGTCATCCCGTGGAACTTCCCCCTGCTGATGCTGGCCTGGAAGATCGCCCCGGCGCTGGCGACCGGCAACACGGTCGTGCTGAAGCCGGCCGAGACCACCCCGCTCTCCGCCCTGTTCTTCGCGGACATCTGCCGTCAGGCGGGGCTGCCCAAGGGCGTCGTCAACATCCTGACGGGCGACGGCTCCACGGGTGCCGCCCTGGTGGCCCACCCCGACGTCAACAAGGTGGCCTTCACCGGCTCCACCGGGGTCGGCAAGGCCATCGCCCGGACGGTCGCCGGCACCGACAAGAAGGTCACCCTGGAGCTGGGCGGCAAGGCGGCGAACATCGTCTTCGACGACGCGCCGATCGACCAGGCCGTCGAGGGCATCGTCAACGGGATCTTCTTCAACCAGGGACATGTGTGCTGCGCGGGTTCGCGCCTCCTGGTCCAGGAGTCGGTCCAGGACGAGCTGCTGGACGCGCTCAAGCGCCGGATGCAGACCCTGCGGGTGGGCGACCCCCTCGACAAGAACACCGACATCGGCGCGATCAACTCCGCCGAGCAGCTGGCCCGGATCACGGCGCTCGTCGATGCGGGCGAGGCCGAGGGCGCCGAGCGCTGGGCCCCGGCCTGCGAACTGCCCACCTCCGGCTACTGGTTCGCCCCGACCCTGTTCACCGGGGTCACCCAGGCGCACCGCATCGCCCGCGAGGAGATCTTCGGCCCGGTGCTGTCCGTGCTGACCTTCCGCACGCCGGAGGAGGCCGTCGCCAAGGCCAACAACACGCCCTACGGGCTGTCGGCGGGCATCTGGACGGAGAAGGGCTCGCGCATCCTGTGGATGGCGAACAAGCTCCGTGCGGGCGTCATCTGGTCCAACACGTTCAACAAGTTCGACCCCGCCTCGCCGTTCGGCGGCTACAAGGAGTCGGGCTACGGCCGCGAGGGCGGCCGTCACGGTCTGGAGGCGTACCTCAATGTCTGACCGACTCAGCGTCCTGAAGACCTACAAGCTGTACGTCGGGGGGAAGTTCCCCCGGTCCGAGAGCGGGCGGGTGTACGAGGTGACGGACTCGAAGGGCAACTGGCTGGCCAACGCCCCGCTGGCGTCCCGCAAGGACGCCAGGGACGCGGTGGTCGCCGCCCGTAAGGCGTTCGGCGGCTGGTCGGGGGCCACGGCCTACAACCGCGGCCAGGTCCTCTACCGCATCGCGGAGATGCTGGAGGGCCGGCGCGACCAGTTCGTCGCCGAGGTGGCGGACGCCGAGGGGCTGTCGAAGGCCAAGGCCGCCGCCCAGGTGGACGCGGCGATCGACCGCTGGGTCTGGTACGCGGGCTGGTCCGACAAGATCGCCCAGATCGCCGGCGGCGCCAACCCGGTGGCGGGCCCGTACTTCAACCTGTCCTCCCCCGAGCCGACGGGCGTGGTCGCGGTCCTGGCGCCCCAGGAGTCGTCGTTCCTGGGCCTGGTGTCGGTGATCGCCCCGGTGATCGTCTGCGGCAGCACGGTGGTCGTGGTGGCGTCCCAGAACGCCCCGCTGCCCGCGCTGTCCCTGGCCGAGGTGCTGGCCACCTCCGACCTGCCGGGCGGCGTGGTCAATCTGCTCTCCGGCCGTACGGCGGAGATCGCGGCCCCGCTCGCCGCCCACCAGGACGTCAACGCCCTCGATCTCGCGGGCGCGGACGCCGGTCTGGCCAAGGAGCTGGAGACGGCGGCGGCCGACAACCTCAAGCGCGTGGTGCGCCCGGGGGCGGCCGACTGGAGCGCCGATCCGGGCACGGAGCGGCTGCTCGCCTTCCTGGAGACGAAGACGGTGTGGCACCCGATGGGTGTCTGACGACCGGGAGCTGGCGGCGCGGGGCCTCGTCCACACGGACGGGGCCCCGCGCCGTTTCCGCTGCTCGGCCCGGCGGGTGCTCAGCCCGGCAGGAGCCGCGTCGCCCTGCCCACCAGCGGCAGGTCCTTGGGGGCGGCGCCGCTTGAGAGGGGGCCGGTCACGATCTTGGTGCTCACGGGCCTGAAGTCGGCGATCTTCGTGTCGACCGAGTTGTCCAGCGGGTCGACCCCGGTGTTGGCCATGGGGTTGAGCTGGAGGTTCTTGAGCGTGCCGGTGGCGCCGACGACCGAATTCCGCACGCCGGAGGTCGCGCCCTTGGCGGTCGCGTCGGTACTGCTCGCGGGGCGGTGGGGGCGGGATACGGGGCGGTCGGGGCTGCGGTCCGGGTTGTGGACGGGCATGCCCACGGGGCGGTCGGCGCGGGCCGCGGCGTGTTCGGAGCCGGTTGCGGGGTGTTCTGACCTGGTTGCGGGGTGTTCGGACCCGGTCGCGGGGTGTCCGGAGCCGGTCGCGGGGTGTCCGGAGCCGGTTGCGAGGTGTTCGGAGGCGGTCGCGGGATGTTCGGACCCGGTCGCTGGGTGTCCGGACCCGGTCGCGGGATGTTCTGACCTGGTCGCGGGATGTTCGGACCCGGTCGCGGGATGTCCGGGGCCGCGCTCGGGCGAGGGTGCCGCGCTCGCCACCGCCGAGCTGCCGGCCGCGAGGGCGGCACCGGCCGCGGAGACGGCGAGCGCGGTACGCAGCAGGCTGCGGGGGATGCGGCGGGGCGTGGGGCGTGCGTGAGAGGCCATATGCGGTGCCACCTGACTGCGCGATCCTGCGGATGGCGCCTCGGAGTAGTCAATCGGCTACGTAGGGTAGGCGAGGGTGCGCCGACGGATCCAGCTGAGGATCCGTCTCGCATGCCGGGGTACTCCCAACGGCCCAATGCCGGACAATGGGTGCCCGTGAGCTCCCAGTCCCCGTCCCGGCCACCCGCCCGCGTCGTCCTGCTGACCGGTCCCTCCGGCTCCGGCAAGACCTCGCTCGCCGCGCTGACCGGTCTGCCCGTCCTCAATCTCGACGACTTCTACAAGGAGGGGACGGACCCGACGCTGCCGCAGCTGCCCAACGGCGGCGGCGCCGACTGGGATTCGCCGCTGTCCTGGGACGCCGCGGCCGCGGTCGCCGCGATCGAGGCGCTGTGCCGTACGGGGACGACGGCCGTGCCGGTGTACGACATCGCGGCCAGCGCCCGGGTCGGCGCCTCGCGGCTGGAGCTCGGCGGTGCGCCGCTGTTCCTCGCGGAGGGCATCTTCGCCGCCGACGTCATAGCGCAGTGCCGCGACGCGGGGCTGCTGGCCGATGCACTGTGTCTGCGCGGCCGGCCCACCACCACCTTTCGCCGGCGGCTGGCCAGGGATCTGCGCGAGGGCCGTAAACCGCCGGTGTATCTGGTGCGGCGGGGACTGCGGCTGCTGCGCCGGGAACGCTCGGTCGTCGCCCGGCACTGCGCGCTGGGCGCCCACCCGTGCGCGCAGCCGGAGGCGCTGGCCCGTATCGCGGCGGCGCGGGTGGGGGACGCGGTCGGGGCGGGCGTCGTCCGTTCCTGAGGCCGTACGGGCCCGCGGCTCACCGCTCACGGCCCCAACGCGAAACGCGGGAAGCGGGCTCGGACAGCCCCCCCCGGCCGTCCGAACCCGCTTCCCTTCCCCCGTCTCCCCCGTATCCCCCGATACGTCCGGCCCGGCGGATCGCTCCGCCGCGTTCGGCCGGTTTCCCCCGTACCCCGTTACCCCTCGGGCACGTCCCCCCGTGTTCCCCCGTGTCCCCCCTGGTTTCCCCCGTCCTCAGGCGACCAGTTCGCCGAAGGACTCCTCCTCGTCACGGCCGAAGCTGAGGACCTCGTCCTCGCGCAGCCGGCGCAGGGAGCGCCAGATGCTCGACTTCACCGTGCCGACGCTGATGCCGAGGATGTCCGCGATCTCCGGGTCCGTACGGCCCTCGTAGTAGCGCAGCACCAGCATGGTGCGCTGCGCCTCGGGCAGCCGGACCAGCGCCTGCCACAGGACGGCGCGCAGTTCGGTGCCGCGCATCGCGTCCGCGTCGGCGGCCGTCTCGGGCAGTTCCTCGGTCGGGTATTCGTTGAGCTTGCGGCGGCGCCAGGCGCTGATGTGCAGATTGGTCATGGTGCGCCGCAGGTAGCCGCCGAGCGCGGCCTTGTCGCTGATCCGGTCCCAGGCCCGGTAGGTCGAGAACAGCGCGCTCTGGAGCAGGTCCTCGGCCTCGTAGCGGTCACCGGTCAGGTGGTACGCGGTGGCGTACAGGGAGGCGCGGCGCTCCTGGACGTAGGCGGTGAAGGCCGCTTCGGCCTCGGCCGCCTCCGACGCGGAGCGCCGTTCCCCCGTGCCCTCCCTGTACTCCGTTCCCCCGTGGTTTCCCCCGTGCGTTCCCCCGTTGACTGCCCCGCGGCCCTCGTTTCCCCCGTTGGCCGCGGGGAGTCCCACCGATGTCGCGTCAATGGCCACCATGTACGGCGGCCGCTGACGCCCGGTGCCGCGAGCGCACCCCCGCCCGCTCACGGCACCGGACTTCTCCCCGGCCCGTACGACGTCGTGGAGTCGCGTGATCACTGCGCTGGAAGTGGTGCCGTGCAGCGTGTTCATCGTGCGCCCCCCGTCAAAGAGCCAGCTCGTTCGGTGTGTCCCGGGTGTTGATCTCTCCCCGGTGCCCAAAAGACTGCCAACCCAGTTTCATGACGTTGTCCGCCGACTGTCACAGCCCTGTCACAGGGGTTCGAGCGCCCCGGCGCGGGAGCCCCACCCGACCGCCCCGCCTGTGAGAGGGGGCCGCCGGTCGATGTGCCGCCGTCCCATGGGCCAGAATGTCTGACGTGCCTTTCCTGTTGCTGATCGAGGACGACGACGCCATCCGCACGGCCCTCGAACTCTCGTTGTCGCGCCAAGGTCACCGTGTGGTGACCGCGGCGTCGGGCGAGGACGGCCTGAAGCTGCTGCGCGAGCAGCGGCCGGACCTGATCGTGCTGGATGTGATGCTGCCGGGCATCGACGGTTTCGAGGTGTGCCGGCGGATCAGGCGTACGGACCAGTTGCCCATCATTCTGCTCACCGCGCGCAACGACGACATCGACGTCGTGGTGGGGCTGGAGTCCGGAGCGGACGACTATGTCGTCAAGCCGGTCCAGGGGCGGGTGCTGGACGCCCGGATCCGGGCCGTACTGCGGCGCGGCGAGCGGGAGTCGAGCGATTCGGCGACGTTCGGTTCGCTGGTGATCGACCGGTCGGCGATGACGGTCACCAAGAACGGCGAGGATCTGCAACTGACGCCGACCGAGCTGCGGTTGCTGCTGGAGCTGAGCCGCCGGCCCGGGCAGGCGCTGTCGCGGCAGCAGCTGCTGCGGCTGGTGTGGGAGCACGACTACCTGGGCGACTCGCGCCTGGTGGACGCGTGCGTCCAGCGGCTGCGCGCGAAGGTGGAGGACGTCCCGTCCTCGCCGACCCTGATCCGTACGGTCCGTGGCGTCGGCTACCGGCTGGACTCCCCGCAGTGAGGGGACGGACCGAGGACGGCGGCGGCGAGGAGGCGATCGAGGACACCGCGGCGGCCAAGCCCGGCGGCCGGCCCGCCCGGCTGCTGCGGCGCGCCTCGGGGCTGCTGCGCTGGACGAGCCTGCGGCTGCGGCTGGTCGTGGTCTTCGCGCTGGTGGCGCTGACCGCGGCGGTCTCCGCGTCCGGCATCGCGTACTGGCTCAACCGCAACACGGTGCTCGACCGTACGCAGAATGCGGTGCTCAAGGACTTCCGCAAGTCGCTGGAGGACAGTACGCGGTCGTTGCCGCTGCGGCCGCGGTGCACCGAACTCCAGGACGCGGCACGGCAGATGGCAGCCGGTCCGCAGAACTACACGGTGCTGCTGATCGCCACGGACCACGAGGGCAAGCCCTGCGCGGCGACCACGGACAAGGACCTGCTGTCGCTGGCGCGGGTGCCGACGGCGCTGCGCAAGGCCGTCAACGAGGTGCGTCCGGTCGACGAGTCCAACCCGTATGCGCACCATCTGTACTGGCAGCGCCAGGAGGTGGGGGACGTCCCCTATCTGGTCGCCGGGGCGAAGGTGATCGGCGGCGGGCCCACCGGCTACATGATCAAGTCGCTGGCCACCGAGGGGCAGGACCTCAATTCGCTGGCCTGGTCGCTGGGGATCGCCACCGCGCTGGCGCTGGTCGGCTCGGCGCTGCTGGCACAGGCCGCAGCGACGACGGTGCTGCGGCCCGTACAGCGGCTGGGGTATGCGGCGCGGCAGCTGGGCGAGGGGCGGCTGGACACCCGGCTGCGGGTGACCGGCACCGACGAACTGGCGGATCTGTCGCGGACGTTCAACCGTACGGCGGAGCGGCTGGAGCAGCGGGTCGAGGAGCTGAGCGGCCGTGAGGCGGCCTCGCGGCGCTTCGTCGCCGATATGTCGCACGAGCTGCGCACGCCGCTGACGGCGATCACCGCGGTCTCGGAGGTGCTGGAGGAGGAGGCCGACTCCCTCGATCCGATGATCGCGCCCGCCGTCCAGCTGGTGGTCAGCGAGACGCGGCGGCTGAACGACCTGGTGGAGAACCTGATGGAGGTCACCCGCTTCGATGCGGGGACGGCCCGGCTGGTGCTGGACGATGTGGACGTCGCCGACCAGGTGACGGCCTGTATCGATGCGCGGGCCTGGCTGGACGCGGTCGATCTGGACGCGGACCGGGGCATCGTGGCCCGGCTGGACCCGCGGCGTCTCGACGTCATCCTGGCGAATCTGATCGGCAACGCCCTCAAGCACGGCGGGTCGCCGGTACGGGTGTCCGTCCGCACGGAGGAGCCGCCCTCGGAAGAGGCTTCTGCGGCGGCGGCTTCCGTGGCGGAGACTTCCTTGGCGGAGGCTTCCGTGGCGGAGGGCGCTTCGGAGGCGGCTGCCAGGGCGGGTGAGCTGGTCATCCGCGTGCAGGACAACGGGCCCGGCATTCCCGAGGAGGTGCTGCCGCACGTCTTCGACCGCTTCTACAAGGCGAGCGCCTCGCGGCCGCGGTCGGAGGGCAGCGGGCTGGGCCTGTCGATCGCGATGGAGAACGCACACATCCACGGCGGGCAGATCACCGCGGCCAACCGGCCCGAGGGCGGCGCGGTCTTCACGCTGCGGCTGCCGAGGGACGCCTCGCGGCTGGCGGACGGCGGACGGGCCGAGCGGCGCGAGGGCCGCACGGACGACGGCACCGCGGAACAGGGCACGGAGGGGGAGCGATGACGCGGTCCGGGTGGTTGCCCCGGCTCGCCCTGGTGGCCGCGGTGGCGTTGGCCGCGGCGGGCTGCGGTATCCGGGGGACGTCGGTGCCGGTGGATGCGGGCGGTGCGCCCTCGCGGGTGAGCTGCAAGGCCCCGGCGCGGGATTCGGAGACGGCCGCGCCCGGTGGCGTGCAGGTCTCCGTCTATCTGGTGTGCAGCTCCACGCTGGCGCAGGTGGAGCGGTCGGTGCCGCGGCCGAAGGGCACTTCGGCGGCCGCCACCCGGCTGGCCGCCGCGCGGGCACTGCTGGCGGAGCTGCGGCGGCAGCCCTCGCCCGCGGAGGACGGAGCCGGGTTCAGCAGCGCGGTCCCCGAGGACCTGCGGGTGAGCGGTCCGCGCGCCGGCGATCCGGCCGAGGCGCTGCGGCTGAGCATCCGGCCGGAGGACCTGCCGTCCTTCGCGCTGGCCCAACTGGTGTGCACCTACGGCGCCGCCCCGGCGCTGGGCCGTACCCATGCGGCGGTCCTGGGCGGCCCCGGCAAGGACGCGCCGCACCGCTACGACTGCTCGGCCGATGTGCTCGCCAATCCGGACATCGCGCAGAACGCCGGGTGGGGCGATCCGCTGGCGGCGGAGGGCTAGGGCCCTTCTGATGGGCCGGGCGCAAAAGGGCGGACGGGCCGGGACCGGCCGGCTTCCGGGCCCGGACGGGCCGCAACGCGGGATGGCGGGGCGGCCGTTCCCGTGGCGCGGCATCCGGCCAAGACGGGCGCAACAGGGCGGAACCGCGGCCCCCGCTACCGGCGTCCTGGCCAGTGTGCAGCGTCATGGTTCCGGCGACAACGCCGCCCTCCGTATGCGCGCCACCGGACTTCTGCTGCTGGTGGCGCATCTGCTGATCGTCGGCTGGCTGACGCTGCGTCCCCGTACGGTGCCCTGGGTTCCCGCGCCCAATCTCCAGCCGCTGGCGTCGATCAGCGCCGAGCTGGCCCGCGGGCCCTGGCATGCGGTGCAGAGCCTGAGCGGCCAGGTGCTGCTGCTGGCGCCGCTGGGGGTGCTGCTGCCCATGGCGGCCGGGCGGCTGGATGTGTCGCCGCTGGTGTCCCTGACCCGTACGGTCTTCGCGGGCGCGATGATCGCGCTGGCCATCGAACTGCTCCAGACCGGGGTGCCGGGGCAGGTCCCCGATGTGGATTCGGTGCTGCTGGGCACGGCGGGGGTGGCGGTGGCTCATCTCGCCGTCGTCCCCGGGTACCGCTACAAGCTCCGCCGCCGGAGGGAGCGTCTCAGGGGTACGACCCCGAGAATTTCCAGGGTCGGTCTGGCCCCACAGGCTGACGTGCTGTCCGGCAGCCGTACCTACCTTTGAGACATCGGGGCAGCCGCCCCGCCGAGTCGCAAAGGAGTAGTTCCTCATGGCCGCCGCACTGGTCCGCCCCCGCAACAACCGAATGATCGCCGGAGTGTGCGCGGGCCTGGCCCGTCGCTTCGGTACGACCCCCGCGACGATGCGCGTGATCTTCCTGCTGTCGTGTCTGCTGCCGGGTCCGCAGTTCCTCGTCTATCTGGCGCTGTGGATACTCCTCCCTTCGGAGGACCGCGCCACCGGCGCCGCCGCCTGGTAGACCGGCCGGCAGCCGGGCCCCGCCGCGGCCGTGCGACGGACGGGCCGCGGGCGGTGCGTGGCCGGGGCCCGGAAAGGGCCGTGCCCCGGCGGCTGCGCACTGCGGCGCGGCTGCCGGGGCACGCCCGGGCCCGGAAGGCGTCGGCTGGATCAGTTGTTGCTGGTGCTCAGCGGCAGGCTGTGGAGGGCGCCGTCGATCGGGACGGGGCCGAGCGAGTTGCCCTTGGAGTTGGTGTGCGTCGTGACGCCGGCCGGCTTGAGGACGTGGGCGGTCCCCGCAACGGTGCGGGTGGCCCCCTGGAGCTTCTCGGTGGCCGAGTGAACCGGCAGCTTGTCGGTGGCCGACTTGACCAGACCGTCGCTGCCCACGGGCACCGACGGGGCCACGGAGGCCGCAGAGGCCGCGCCTGCCGCGGTGACGACGAAAGCGGCACCCAGAGCGGCGGCACCGAGAGTCTTGATGGTTCCCTGCTTCATCGAAATACGTCCTTGTGATGGGGATGGTGATCGGGGCTCGACCGGCCAATCAACCTAGTGAGGCAATTACCGCCGCCGCAAACACCCAAGGCCCGGCAAAAACGGCCGGTGGACAGGCACCGGCCGTTTTTGCTACATCGCGCGCCATCCCGCAGAACGCTCGTTACACAGCGTCAGAACCCCTGCTCGTACCGGGTGTTGTGCCCGCCTGACGGAAGAGCCATTCGGCCCGGAGTTCCGCGTATCCGGGCTTGATGACGTCATTGATCATCGCCAGACGTTCATCGAAAGGAATGAATGCTGATTTCATCGCATTGACTGTAAACCACTGCATGTCATCGAGCGTGTATCGGAATGTCTTGACCAGGTGCTCGAATTCCCGGGACATGCTCGTGCCGCTCATCAGCCGGTTGTCGGTGTTGACCGTGAGGCGGAACTGGAGCCGGCGCAGCAGCCCGATGGGGTGCTCGGCGTAGGAGGAGGCGGCGCCGGTCTGGAGGTTGGAGGTGGGGCACATCTCCAGCGGGATGCGCTTGTCGCGGACGTACGAGGCGAGCCGGCCGAGCGTGACCGCGCCGTCGTCGTCGACCTCGATGTCGTCGATGATGCGCACGCCGTGGCCGAGCCGGTCGGCGCCGCACCACTGGAGCGCCTGCCAGATGGACGGCAGGCCGAAGGCCTCACCGGCGTGGATGGTGAAGTGGTTGTTCTCGCGCTTGAGGTACTCGAAGGCGTCGAGGTGCCGGGTGGGCGGGTAGCCGGCCTCGGCGCCCGCGATGTCGAAGCCGACGACGCCGGTGTCGCGGTAGCGGTTGGCGAGTTCGGCGATCTCCAGGGCGCGGGCGGCGTGCCGCATGGCGGTCAGCAGGGCGCCGACGCGGATGCGGTGACCGTTCGCGCGGGCCCGTCGCTCGCCCTCGCGGAAGCCCTCGTTGACCGCCTCGACGACCTCTTCGAGGCTCAGCCCCTTCTCCAGGTGCTGCTCGGGGGCGTAGCGGATCTCGGCGTAGACCACACCGTCCGCGGCCAGGTCCTCGGCGCACTCGGCGGCGACCCGCATCAGTGCGTCGCGGGTCTGCATGACGGCGCAGGTGTGCGCGAAGGTCTCCAGATAGCGCTCCAGAGAACCGGAGTCGGCCGCCTCGCGGAACCAGATCCCCAGCTTGTCGGGGTCGGACTCGGGCAGGCCGTCGTAGCCGGTCTCGCGGGCCAGGTCGACGACGGTACCGGGACGCAGCCCGCCGTCGAGGTGATCGTGCAGCAGCACCTTGGGGGCGCGCCGGATCTGTTCACTGCTGGGGAGGGTGGTGGTCTCGCTCGTCATCTCGGCACTGTAGCCCCTACGCGCGTAGATATCACCGAACGATACGTAACAGTGACCCGTCCGCAGGGTGGCCGGTGCGCTGCCTTCTGCCATCGTTCTGGTCATGTCTCAGCAAGCGCTGCCGGTGCGCGAGGCCCGGCTGGGAAGACCGCGGGGTACGGCGGGTGCGGACCGGACGGTGAACGGGGTCGCCCTGTTACTGCCGTCGGGGGGCGCGACCGGGGTGCGGCGGCCGTCGCCGCTGTCGGCCCTGGCGGTGCGCCCGCTCGCCGTACGGCTGGCGCGGGCGGGCCGCCCCGAGGGCCTGGCCGCCCATGTTCTGCGCTATCGCTGCCGGGGCTGGAACGGCTCCTCCGCCCACCCCGCACGGGACGCCGCCTGGGCGCTGGACGAGATCGTCCGCCGCTACGGCGATGTGCCGGTCTGTCTGGTCGGCACGGGCATGGGCGGCCGCGCCGCCCTGCACGCCGCGGGCCATCCGGCCGTCCACTCCGTTCTCGCCCTCGCCCCCTGGTTCCCCGACCCCGTGCCCGAAACCGCCCCCGATCCGGTGAAACAGCTCATCGGCCGTCAGGTGCTGCTCGTCCACGGCACCAACGACGAACGCACCGACCCCGACCTCTCCTACCGCTACGCCGAACGCGCCAAGAAGATCAACCGCGACATCTGCCGCTTCGAGGTGCACTCCGACGGCCACGCCCTCCACCAGCACCGCGCCGAAGTCCACGCCCTGGCCACCGACTTCCTGCTCGGGTCCCTGTTCACCCGCGACTACGCCCGCCCGGTCCGGGACGCGCTGGCCGCGCCCCCGCCCCTGGGCCTGCGGATGCCGCTGGCGTCGGGGTTCGGGGCGTCGCTGCGGCATTGAGCCGGCGGGGGGTGCTGCCGCATCTGCGGGCCGCCGTCACCGAGGCACGTCACACCGACGCACGTCACCGAGGCAACAGCACCCCCCGCCGGCTCAGCAGGAACTTCTTGAACGCGGCCACCGGCGGCGTGTCCTGGTGTCCGTCCACCCAGGCCACGCCGATCTCGCGGACCGCACGCGGCGCGGTCACCGTCAGCTCCGCGACGCCGGGGCGCGGCACCGCGGGCGGCGGCAGCAGGGCCACGCCCAGCCCGGCCGCGACCAGGCCCCGCAGCGTTTCGGCCTCCTCCCCCTCGAAGGCGACCCGCGGCGTGAACCCGGCCTCGGCGCACAGCGCGTCGGTGATCCGGCGCAGCCCGAACCCCGGCTCCAGGGTCACGAACAGCTCGCCCGCCGCCTCCGCCAGCCGGATCCGCTTGCGGCGGGCGAGCGGATGGTCGTCGGGGACGACGAGCCGCAGCTTCTGCTCGTCGAGGCGCCGGGCGACGAGGTCCGGGGAGTCCGGCACCGGCGAGGTCAGGCACAGATCGAGGTCCCCGGCCCGCAGCCGTTCGATCATCGCCTCGCCGTAGTTCTGGACGAGCTGGAAGCGGACCCGGGGGTGATCGGTGCGAAAGGTGCGGATGAGGCCGGGGACGGTCTCGGAGCCGAGGGTGTGTAGAAAGCCGAAGGCGACCTTGCCGGCGCTGGGGTCGGCATCGGCGCGCAGGGACTCGGTGGCTCGGTCGAGGTCCGTCAGCATCCGTTCGGCGCTCGCGCGGAAGGCGTGTCCGGCCGGGGTGAGCGAGAGGGTGCGGCCGTGCCGGGCGAAGAGGGCGACGCCAAGGTCCTCCTCCAGGCGGACGAGGGCGCGGCTGAGGGTCGGCTGGGGCATGCCGAGTTCCTGTGCGGCGCGGGTGACATGCTCGTGCCGGGCCACCGCGGTGAACTGCGCCAGGCGCGGGGCGAGCGCCCAGGCCCAGGAATCCGCCCCAAGATCAGTGGCCTCCGCCACTTCCGGGCCGTCTTTTCTGTTGCGAGGTTGCGACAGTGGGGCTCGTGAACTGCGATCATGCTTCACGGAATCAATTATGCAGTTTCCATGCATTGGACGCATGAGGCGCCCACCTCTACCTTCGACGTATGCCTCCCGCTGATACCGGGGCGTCCGTCACCATCCGTGCGGCCGCCTCTCCCCAGTCGTCCACCGACACGTCTTCCCCCGCGGCCGCCGCCCAGGACCCCGAGTCCGGCAAGCTGCACCCGGGCGGCCCCGGCTACCGCCGGATGAGCTTCGCCCTCTTCGCCGCCGGAGTCGCCACCTTCGCGCTCCTGTACTCCACCCAGGCCCTGCTGCCCGCGATCTCCAGTGACCTCAACGTCTCGCCGGACCAGGCGAGTTGGACGGTTTCGGCGGCCACCTTCGGCCTGGCGCTCGGCGTGATCCCGCTCAGCGCGGTCTCCGAACGCCTCGGCCGCCGCACCCTGATGACCGGCTCGCTGGCCGTCGCGGCCCTGATCGCGCTGCTGGTGCCGTTCGCGCCGTCCCTGGGCGTCCTGATCGCGCTGCGCACCGTCCAGGGCATCGCGCTGGCGGGTCTGCCGGCCTCGGCGATGGCGTTCCTGGCCGAGGAGGTACGGGCCAAGGCCCTGGTGGCGGCCATCGGGCTGTTCGTGGCGGGCAACAGCATCGGCGGGATGTCCGGCCGGATCGTGACCGGCTGGGTCGCGCAGGGCTGGGGCTGGCGGGCGGCGCTCGGCGCGGTCGGCCTGATGGCGGTGGTGTGCGCGGTGGCCTTCCGGCTGCTGGTCCCCAAGGCGCGCCACTTCGTGCCCCGTTCGGTCGGCCCGCGGGCCCTCGTCCGCACCCTGACCGGCCATCTCGGCAACCCGCTCCTGCGCCGTCTGTACGCCATCGGCGCCCTGTTCATGACGGTCTTCGGCGCGGTCTACACCGTCATCGGCTACCGCCTGGTCGCCGAGCCGTTCAACCTCCCGCAGGGCATCGTCGGCTCGATCTTCGTCGTCTATCTGGTCGGTACGGTCTCCTCGGCCGCGGCCGGCAAGCTGGTCGCCCGGATGGGCCGCCGCGGCGCCCTCTACCTGGCCGTCGGCGCCACCGCGACCGGACTGCTGCTGTCGCTGACCGACACGGTCGCCGCGGTCCTGGCGGGCCTGATCCTGATCACCGCCGGCTTCTTCGCCGGCCATGCGGTCGCCTCCTCCGCGGTCAGCCGCACCGCCACCACGGCCCGCGCCCAGGCATCGGCCCTCTACCAGTGCTCCTACTACATCGGCAGCAGCCTGGGCGGCGCCCTCGGCGCGGCGGCCTTCCGCGCCTCCGGCTGGCCGGGCACCGTCGCCCTCGGCCTGGTGGCCCTGGCCGCCGCCGCGTCGATCACCCTGTACGCCACCCGCAAGGCGGTCGTCGAGCAGCGCCTGCTGCGCCTGGGGAAGGCGGCCTGACCCGCCGACCCCCTAGTGAGCCGAAGGGGCCGTCCCGCCACCTGTCCTGGTGGGGCGGTCCCTTCGTCGTACGCCGCTGATGTCGTACGCCACTGATGCCTTATGCCACCGATGCCTTACGCCGCCGATGTCCCTACAACACCCGGTCGGCCCGGGGCAAGGAACGTACGGCGTACCCCACCGCCCAGCACAGCGGCAGCGCCAGGGCGGCGACCAGCGCGAATTTGGCGGCGGCCGGGGCGTGCAGCCAGCGGAAGGCGAAGCCGAGCGCGACGAGCACCGGCGGGTGGATGAGGTAGACGGCGAAGGCGTGCCGGGAGAGGAATCCGGCGGCGCGGCCCTGCCGGTTGAGGTGCTCGCGGAAGAAGACCGTCAGCCCGATGACCATGCCGACGGCGAACGCCGACTCCCAGGCCGCGTTGGCCAGCGACTGCCAGGTGCCGTGCCCGTCGACCGCGTCCGCTGACGTGAGGAGCACCGGCACGTACGCGAGCGTCGCCACGGCGGTGACGCTGAAGCCGACCCGGCCGGCGGTACGGGAGAGCGTCTGCGGCCAGCCGCGCCGGAAGGCGAGGACGCCGATGACGAAGAAACTCGCGTACTGCGGAAGGAAGTCGGGGGTCGGCAGCCCGACGACGGGGAAGGTCATGCCGGTCGGCACGAGGATGCGCCACAGGTACGTGGCGAGGGCGAGGGCCGCAGTGAAGGCGATGATGGCGCCCGGCCGAAGGGGCCTGTGCTCCTGCGCGCGCCGCGGTCCGTACGCCGCCTGGTGACCGGCCTCCGCGGCGAACGCACCGCCGTCTGCCTG
Source organism: Streptomyces natalensis ATCC 27448 (assembly GCF_000935125.1). Taxonomy (GTDB): domain Bacteria; phylum Actinomycetota; class Actinomycetes; order Streptomycetales; family Streptomycetaceae; genus Streptomyces; species Streptomyces natalensis. Next base: position 809,625 of record NZ_JRKI01000061.1, read on the forward strand.
GCCACCCGCCCGGCGGTCCGTACGGCGCCGGATCAGCGCATACACCCCCGCGAGCACCAACAGCACCTCGACGAACCACATCGGCCCCGCGTCCCAGCTCACGAAGTAGTAGAGCCAGTAGGGCAGGCGGTCGCGGAACTGCTCGAACCCGACGAAGTTCACCATGGGCCGGATCAGCAGGATGAAGACGAGCAGCGGGATGCCCAGGCGCCTGAGCCGGTCGCGGTAGAAGAAGCGCCCGCCCTTGCGGTCGTAGGAGGGCGGGGTGAAGTACCCGGCGATCATGAAGAAGAACCCCATGAAGAACGCCTGGTTGAACATGACGAAGGCGTCCAGGAGCAGCCCGGAGCCGTCCTTGGCGGGCTCGGTGTAGTACCAGGCCGGGATGTTGCCGTAGGTGACGGCGGTGTGGTGCAGCACCACCAGCGCCGTCAGCGCGATTCGCAGGTTGTCGATGTACAGGAGCCGCGCCCGCTGAGGGCGCGCGGCGGCCGGCGGGACCGCCTCGTTGCCCGAGGCCGCCTGCCTCAATCCGTCCGTTGTCATGATCGTTCGTTCCCCCGTTTTCGATTCGTTGGTTGTGCTCGGTGCTGCTCAGCTCTGCTCAGCTCTGCTCAGCCGCTGCTCTGCTCAGCCGCGGCGAAGTGATCAGTGCTCTCGCGGCCGGTGGTCCGCGGTGGGGCGGGCCTCGGCGGGACGGCCCTCGGCGCGGGTGGCGTGCTCGAAGAGATCGGCCAGTTCGCGGGCGTGCGCGGCCAGGTCGTGCTCGGGGTAGGCGCTCCAGTACGCGAACATCGCATCGATCCCGGACTGGAGGCTCACGGCCATCGTCCGGACGTCGAACGGCCGGAAGTCACCGCGCTCCTGGCCCTCGCGGAACCCCTCCTCCAGCGCGACATACAGCGATTCGCTGGTGACAACGTCGTAGCGCGGAGCCCCGTCCCCCTTGCGGAAGTTGCCGAAGATCTCACCGAGCGCGGTGAGCTGGACGCGATGCCCCGCCATGTACTCGGCGACGGACTGGATGTAGACGCGCAGCCAGCCGCCTCCGCCCTCCCGTTCCTTCTGCTCCTCCATCCGGGGGCCCACGAACGCGCCGATGCGCTCGTAGACCTGCTCGACGACCAGCTCGATCAGCTCGTCCTTACCGGCGAAGTGGTACGAGATCACGCCCTTGCTGATCCCTGCCCGCTCGGCGATCTGCGCCAGCGAGGCCTTCGCGAACCCCCGTGCCGCGATGGTCTCGACAGCCGCATCGACGATCTGCGCGCGCCGCGCCTTCTCAATGAACGAGCGCTCGGGCTGCTCCCCCACGTGCTGCTCCACCTCTCCCTGGCCCGGCCGACAACTGGCCGTCCGGACCATTTTCTGACCGGTCGGCCAAAATTTAAGTCACCCGGACAGGCGCTGTCCAGTCGGGGGGACAGAACGAGACATGGGCGGGCCGGCGGGCCACCGGGGGAGGAGCAGGGCGTCGACCGGGGCAAGTTCGGGCAAGTTGCTGTCGTTCGAGGTCAGTTCAGTGAAAGGCTCGCCACAGATCGTCAGCTCCCCGCTCGGAGGACACCATGGCCTTGCACAAGCTCGGCAAAGACCCCGAAAGCCCCAGCGGCGGGTCACCCACCATCTACCTCGACGACATGAAGAACACCTATCTCGTCCAGGGGGTAAAGGTCGAAGACGAGGAGCGTCTGTCCAACATGGACATTCCTGGGCACGAGACGGTGGTTGAGATTCCCCGGCGCATGGTGCAGTTCTTCTTGGAGGTGAAGGGTGACGAAGGTCCCGACGTTTGAGGAGCTCTTCCGCAACTGCCATGGCTCGGCAGTCCACTTGGAAATGCGCGACGGCTACATGCGATCAGACCCCGCCTTCATCGACTGGGCTGCGGGAAAGCCCCTTGATCCTGCCGAACGCTGGCAGGACTGGCTCAACATCGTGAAGGAGACAACAAAAAGAGGCGTGAAAGTACGCCGCGCTCGCATCGTCTCGGAACCCGTTTCCGACTACATCCGCTTCGAGCACTCCGTCACCGACGGACTCAACATCAACGCAGGAGAAGAAGTCAGCTGGCTGCCACGCCGCCAGGCAACGGGCTTGGCGCTGCCAGGAAACGACTTCTGGGTCTTCGACGACAAGGAAGCGCTGATCAACCACTTCGACGGAGAGGGAGAATCACTGCAGCACGAGTACACCGAGGAGCGTCGCCTGGTGTCCTTCCTCTCATCGACCTTTGAGACCGTTTGGCAGAAAGCTGTCCCACATGTTCAGTACCGGGTGGTCTGACTACGGGACAGGCTGAAGCGCGGTGCACACTCCACCTTCTTCCTCCACTGTCAAGGAGGCGAGGGTTTCCTTCGGCCGGCGTCTGCGTGAGATCCGAAAAGACTCGGGACTCACCGCACGGGCGCTGGCCGTACTTGCAGGTTGGCACGAATCCAAATGCTCGAGGATTGAAAACGGCTCCAGGGCGCCTTCCTATGATGACATTCGCTCCTACGCAGAGCATTGCGGAGTTCCGCACCTTGCAAACGATCTGATTGACACAGCACGCGGCATCGACGGCATGTACGTCGAGTGGCGCCAACTAGAGCGGTCAGGGCTCCGCCGGGTCCAGGAGTCGGTACTCCCGATCTGGGAGCGCACGCTCCGCTACCGCATCTACTCATCATGGCTTGTCCCAGGCCCCGTGCAGACAGCGGCGTACATTCGAGCGGTCCTCACGTCGATCCGCGACCGACGGCGTCTCGTCGATGACGTTGAAGATGCAGTACGCGTTCGCGTCGCAAAGCAGCGCATCGTGCATGAGGGCAATCACCGGTTCTCGATCATCTTGGAAGAGAGCGCCCTCCGCTACCGGATCGGCGGCGTCGAGACCATGGCGGGTCAGCTTGGCCACCTGCTTGCCGTGGCCAAGCTACCTTCGGTGAGCTTGGGTATCATCCCGCTCACGGCCGACCGCTCCGGCCTCTGGCCCGTAGAGGGCTTCTTCCTCTTCGACGACGTCCAAGCGAACGTCGAATTGGTCTCCGCTCACCTGACCATCGTGCAACGCCACGAAATCGGCCTGTACGCAGAGACCTTCGCAGCCCTATCCGAGCAAGCCGAATACGGTGCGGGGGCGCGAGCCCTCATCACAAAGGCGATTGAGGCGCTCGGGTGAACGTGGGCAAGTTTGGGCACACCCGTTGAGGCCCGAGAGCCCCCAGCCGTTGACTGAATACGAGCCGTAATCAGTAAAGCGTGGGAGGGGCCAGCCGTCATCGAGCCGTTCGCCGACGGTGGACTGACGCTCGTCCACAGACCAATCAAACTCAACGCCCTTACCTGGACTCTCCGCTACATGCGCGCGGAGGCCCGATAGATGCCCTCCTCGGCTCCCCAACGACGGGGCCGTTGAGGTGCTCACCCCGCCCACGGCGGCCGTATAGGGGCCCGGCCTCGGCGCCTCGGAACGTCGCGTTTGATGCCGAAGTCGGGCCCAACATCCCTACCGTAGAAGGGAAGAAACACCATGACAGTCGCTTTAGAGCAGTCGGTCAAGGTCCGGCAAGGTCGTGACCTCGTCTCGCCGGAGTTGTTTGATCGATTGGCGGATTTCTGCGCCGACGAATACGGCCTTGAGCGCTGTGTCGCTGAGCGCGTCCAGAGCGAGGCCATCGCCATGTGCTACGTCATGGGCATCACCAATGCCGGAGACAGCATGGCTCCGAGCAAGCAGGTGGACGTCGGCTGGCACACCTTCATGTTGCACACCCAGGAATACGCCGAGTGGTGCCAGGAGAGCTTCGGTTACTTCCTGCATCACAGGCCGAACAGCAAGATTCGCACCAAGGGCCTGATGGCCGACGTCGTCGGGCGTATCAAGGCGCAAGGTTTCGAGGCAGACGAGCGGCTGTGGGGTGCCCCAGCCGAGTGCAACCCTCCGGCGTGCTGTGGAGACGGCCCCTGCTGCTAGGCAGCTGACCGCTGGCGTCCGGGATCGTCAGCCCGGACGCCAGCCAATTCCAGGAGAATCTTCATGCCGGAACCCGCCCATAAGGGCAAAGGTCGGGTCACTGCCTTCAGCGTGTTCGGCCCAGTCTTCGGCTACACGTCGGAACTCGTGGACGACCAGCAGATTGCGTACGTCGGCCCGCTGACGCCGGGCGTTCAGTGGCCGAAGCTCTGGCAGATGGCAGCGCGATGCTGTCGCGACTCAGCGCAGGACCGGGAGAAGGCGCAGTGGATCACAACTCAGGCAACTCGCGCTTTCATCATGCACGCTGACCTTGTGACGAAACTGCCCGATGCCGACTGGCACATAGATGGAGGCGGGCACCGGATCGATGTCTGCGGTTGGTCGAACCACGATGCACTGATCACGGGCAACATGGCCGTGCCCGATCTCACGCCCGAGCAGGTCTCGATGAAGTACACCTACTACCCGCACTACTTCGTCGACTGAGGGACAGCTGGGTTCGCAGGGCCCTGCCCCTGGGAAACGGACACTGCCCGCCGGGGCTTTGTGTGTGGACGGCCCGGCTCTCTCGGGGGGGGCGAGAGAGCCGGGCCGTCCTGCCCCTGCTCAAGGCCTTCTGGTCGGGGACGTTAGGCAGGCGAGGGACCGGCGCGTTGGCCCGCTGGGTCTACTGGGTCGGGCGGGCATCCTCCGGGTGCCCGTTTTCCTTGCGCGCCTTCATATCGCCGAGAATTTCCCACAAGGCGAGGCCGCTCTCTGCCTGAAGGACCTCGCTCAATTGCCGTTTCAGCAGAGCGCATCCAGGACAGTGGCCGGGCTCGGCGAGACCGGAACGAGGCACAGCGAGTGGATCTACGGCGTAGGCTTGCGCGCGCTGCTCGGCGAGGGCCCCGCACACATCGCACCCGGGCTCCGGATCCGGATCCGACGTCGGTTCCATCAGGTGGACTTGGCGGCACCTGCGGGGCATCAGCCCACCACCTCCACCCCATGAATCCACCGCGGTCCGGCATCGATACCGTGCACGGCAAGCCACAGCGCCCGCCGCCGCCCACGCTGCAATCGCCGCTCTCGCCGCTCTCGCCGCTCCTGCCATTCCTCAAGAGTGAGGATGTACGGGCGGACCAGGGACGAGTCCTCGCCACGCAGCAGCCCCGAATCCCGGACGGACACACGTCGTGGAAGGACGAACGTCGGTGCGCCCTCGCGCCTTGCCGCGGGCGGTGTGCCGACCGACCGATGGCGGCCTGCCGCTGGCAGTAACCACTCCAACAGTGCCTCGGCGAGACGGGCGATACAGTTCCGCATGTCGACCTGCTCTCTCAGGTTGGCCACGCCCCCGGACGCTTGCCCGTCGCGGGGGTTTCGCGTGGCGATCAGTCGTTGTCCGGACCCACCCAGGCGGATACCGGGTGTAGTTCGTTGGTCACCAGAACAACGCAACTTCCCGTAGGATCGGGATACTTCAGCGCGGAAAACTGAAGTCGCCACTCATACGGCTTCCCCGTCCGTGATCGCATGACGAGAGGTCACAGCGTTGGACGAGACGAGCACATCCGAAGACTTCAATCAGCCGGTAAGCCCGCTTCAGCGCTTCGGGGCGGACGTCAGACGTGTGCGCCTGGGCCGCAAGATCACACAGAAGCAGCTGGGCAGAACGTCGGGTTACTCAGAGTCGTACATCAGCCAGGTCGAGTCCGGGAAGCTTCTGCCGAGCGAGAAGTTCGCCAACGCCTGTGACCTCATGTTCGGGACGAACGGGCTGTTCGCGGGCTTGCTCCATCGCATCGAGGAGGGGGACCACCCCTCACAGTTCGTGCCGTACGTCCAGTTGGAGCGGAAGGCTTCGGGCATCCTCGGCTTCTCGACGACCAGGGTCATGGGACTGCTTCAGACGAAGGAGTACGCACGTGCCATCTTCCGCGCCGGGCATCCGTGCCTGCCGGAAGAGGCGATCGAGGGCAAGGTAGCCGCGCGCATAAGGCGACGTGATGTCCTCAGCCAGGACCGGCCGCCGACGCTGTGGACCGTACTGCACGAGGCGTGTTTGCGCACTCACGTAGGCGGTCCATCGGTCATGGCCGGTCAGCTCGAGTACCTGGTGGAGTTAGCCGCTCGCCCCGGCATTGATCTCCAGGTGATCCCCTTTGCGGCGGGGGCGGCTGCTGCACACTCGGTGGCGTTCACGTTGCTCACCTTCAACGACGTGCCCACGGTGTTGTACGCGGATGATCCGCAGGGAGGGAGGCTGTGCCGCAGGGCAACGCCCGTTGCGGCCGCCGTGCAAAACTACGATCGGCTGCGGGCACACGCAATGCCCCCTGACGAGTCGCTGGCCTTCATCAAGACTGTGCGCGAGGAGTACACGCCATGAGCCCTGACTGGGAACTGACATCTGCTGATTGGATCAAGTCGTCTTACAGCTCATCGTCGGGCGGCGAGTGTGTGGAGTTCTCTCGAAGCTTCGCAGTATCCGGTCTGGTTCCTGTCAGGGATTCGAAGGACCCATCTGGAACTGCGCTGACCATATCGGCGGACGCCTGGTCTTCGTTTGTCTCCGCCGTGAAGCGCGAGAAGTTCCGAGCCTAGGCACCCTCCCAGAGTTCAAAGTGAGAGGCCCCCGTGATCGCGGGGGCCTTCGTCGTAGTGGTCGACGGTGAGTTCTTTCACGGCAGTCTCCCGTCGTCGAGGCGCAGTCGACTCCACCATGCCGAACGGGACCGGCGCCGTTCCGCCGATCCCGTTCACCCGAATGAGAAAGTCGCAGGTCAGCCGATACGTTCCAGCACCACGGGCGAGGCGGCGAAGCCTGCACCCGCCGCCCCGACCACGACCCCGCCCTCCAGCGCCTCCACCGCATACGGGATCTTCTCCGGCGTGTCCGTGTGAAGGGTCAGGAGCGGCTGGCCCGCCACGACCGCGTCCCCCGGTTTGGCGTGGAGTTCTACGCCCGCGCCTGCCTGGACCGGGTCCTCCTTGCGGGCGCGGCCGGCGCCCAGGCGCCAGGCGGCGAGGCCGATGGCGTAGGCGTCGAGGGTGGTGAGGACGCCGGAGGACGGGGCGGTGATGACGTGCTGCCCGCGGGCCACCGGGAGGGGGGCGTCGGGGTCGCCGCCCTGGGCGGTGATCATGCGGCGCCAGTGGTCCATGGCGGTGCCGTCGGCGAGGGCCTTGGCGGGGTCGGTGTCCTTCAGGCCCGCCGCGTCGAGCATCTCGCGGGCGAGGGCGAGGGTCAGTTCCACGACGTCGGCGGGGCCGCCGCCGGCCAGGACCTCGACGGATTCGCGGACTTCGAGGGCGTTGCCGACGGTCCGGCCGAGGGGGGTGGCCATGTCGGTGAGCAGGGCCGTGGTCCGAACGCCGTGGTCGGTGCCCAACTCGACCATGGTGGCGGCGAGTTCACGGGCGTCGTCGAGGTTCTTCATGAAGGCGCCGGAGCCGACCTTGACGTCCAGGACGAGGGAGCCGGTGCCCTCGGCGATCTTCTTGGACATGATCGAGGAGGCGATGAGGGGGATGGACTCGACGGTGCCGGTGACATCCCGGAGGGCGTAGAGCTTTTTGTCGGCGGGGGCGAGGCCGTCACCCGCGGCGCAGATGACGGCGCCGGCGGAGCGCAGGACGTCCAGCATCTCGGTGTTGGAGAGGTGGGCGCGCCAGCCGGGAAGGGATTCGAGCTTGTCGAGGGTGCCGCCGGTGTGGCCCAGGCCGCGGCCGGAGAGCTGGGGGACGGCGGCGCCGCAGGCGGCGACGAGGGGGGCGAGGGGGAGGGTGATCTTGTCGCCGACGCCGCCCGTGGAGTGTTTGTCGGTGGTGGGGCGGGTGAGGGCGGAGAAGTCCATGCGCTCGCCGGAGGCGATCATGGCGGCGGTCCAGCGGGCGATCTCCGTGCGGTTCATGCCGTTGAGGAAGATGGCCATGGCCAGCGACGACATCTGTTCGTGGGCGACCTCGCCGCGGGTGTAGGCGTCGATGACCCAGTCGATCTGCTCGCCGGTCAGCTCGCCGCGGTCGCGCTTGGTGCGGATGACGGAGATGACGTCCATGGACGGTTCCTTTCGCACGGGTGGCTCCCGTTCTCTACGCCTACGTTCTACACGCATAGACACGAGGGTGGCCAGACCGGACGGGATCCGGCCACCCTCGTGCGTCAGGAGGCCAGATGCCCCGGCCCGAACGCATCCGGCAGGAGGTCGGACAGCGGCCGGACGCCGGCGGCCGTGTCGACCAGGAGGTCCGGGCCGCCGTGCTCGTACAGCAGCTGGCGGCAGCGGCCGCAGGGAACGAGGAGTTCGCCCGCGCCGTCGACGCAGGTGAAGGCCGTCAGCCGGCCGCCGCCGCCCGCGAACAGGGCGGAGACCAGGCCGCATTCGGCGCACAGCGCCAGGCCGTAGGAGGCGTTCTCGACGTTGCAGCCGGTGACGGTGCGGCCGTCGTCCACAAGGGCGGCGGCGCCGACGGGGTAGCCGGAATACGGGGCGTAGGCCCGGGACATCGCGTCCCGGGCCTGCGTCCGCAGTGACTCCCAGTCGGGAGCTGTGATCACTTGCCCTGGCCTCTCCGGTAGATCTTGCCGATGGCCTTCGGCGGCCGCAGCCGCTGCGCGGCCAGCGAGAGCACCAGCAGCGTAGCGATGTACGGGGCGACACCGACGATCTCCAGGGGGACCGTGTCGGTGGTGGCGTACCAGACGGCGAGCAGGGCGGCGGCGGCCAGGCTGATCGCGGCCTGGATGCGCTGCCCGCCGCGCAGCTTCCACAGCGCCAGGCCGACCAGCAGCACGGCGAGCAGGAGCAGCAGGGCGTGGACGGTGGGGCCGCCGCCGCGCAGCTGGAGCGCGTCCATGAAGCCGAACAGACCGGCGCCCATGGCGACACCACCCGGCCGCCAGTTGCCGAAGATCATGGTGGCGAGACCGATGTAGCCGCGGCCGCCGGTCTGGCCGTCCTGGTAGATGTGGACGTAGATCGCCAGGAACGCGCCGCCGAGGCCGGCCAGCGCACCGGAGACGACCACCGCCGCGTACTTGTAGCGGTAGACGTTGACGCCCAGCGACTCGGCCGCGATCGGGCCCTCGCCGCAGGAGCGCAGCCGCAGGCCGAAGGGGGAGCGCCACAGGACGAAGAAGGTGAGCACGAAGACGACGGCGGTCGCCACGGTCAGCCAGGAGACGTTGGTGACCAGGGAGCCGGCGATGCCGGCCACGTCGGAGACCAGGAACCAGTGGTGCTGCTCGACGGCGGAGAGCCAGTGGGACAGGCCGGGGACGGTGAACGTCGGCATATCGGGCATCGGTGGCGACTGCTTGTCGTTGCCGCCGGCGGCCGCCGCCGCGCTGCCGTCCGCGCCGAACCACAGCTTGGCGAGGAACTGGGTCAGGCCGAGCGCCATGATGTTGATGGCGACGCCGGAGATGATGTGGTCGACGCCGAAGGTGACGGTGACGACGGCGTGCAGCAGTCCGCCGAGCGCGCCGCCGAGAATACCGGCCGCCGCCGCGGCCCACGGGCCGTGCTGCCAGCCGACCGCGCCCGCGGAGAAGGCGCCGAGCATCATCATGCCTTCGAGGCCGATGTTGATGACCCCGGACCGCTCGGCCCACAGACCGCCCAGGCCGGCCAGGCCGATCGGTACGGCGGCGTTGAGCGCGGCGGTGTACTGGCCGGATTCGGTCAGGTTGGTGGCGCCGGTGATCACCCGCAGCAGGGACAGCAGGATCAGGCTGCCCGAGACGATCAGCAGGACCTTGGGGTAGCTGAGCTTGGCCCGGGGGGTCTTGGGCTTGTGGTGCTGGGGGCTCTGGTCGACCGGAGCCGTGAGGTTCGTACTCACGAGGACACCTCCGCCTTCTCGGTCTTACGGGCCTGGGCGGCGAGCTCCGCGCCGACCTGCCGCTGCTGGAGTCTGAGGCCGTAGCGCCGCACGAGTTCGTAGGCGACGACGACGCACAGGACGATGACGCCCTGCATCACGCCGACGATCTCCTGCTGGTAGTCCTCGAATTCGAGCTGGGTGCCGGTCCGTTCGAGGAAGCCCCACAGCAGCGCGGCGGCGGCCATTCCGACCGGGTGGTTGCGGCCCAGCAGCGCGATGGCGATGCCGGTGAAGCCGATGCCGATGGGGAAGTCGGTGCCGTAGTTGTACGACTCGCCGAGCAGCGTCGGCATGCCGATCAGGCCGGCTGCGGCGCCGGACAGCAGCATGGAGGTGACGATCATCCGCTTGACGCCGACACCGCCCGCCTCGGCCGCGGACTCGGACTGGCCGACCGTGCGGAGGTCGAAGCCGAAGCGGGTGCGGTTGAGCACGAACCAGTACGCGAAGCCGACGACGACGGCGACGACGAGGAAGCCGTCGAGGGGAGCGGGCTGGGTGGGGATGCTGAAGAAATGGCTGGAGGCCGGGAGGCTCGGCGTGTGGAAGAGGTTGCCGTCCTTGACCGCGAGCCGGCCGTCCTGGAGGAAGTAGCCGATGACCGCGGCCGCGATGGCGTTCAGCATGATCGTGGTGATCACCTCGCTGACGCCGCGCGTGGTCTTCAGCAGGCCCGCGATGCCCGCCCAGACCGAGCCGACCAGCATCGCGACGAGGATGATCAGCGGGATCTGGAGGAAGCCGGGGAGCGTCAGCGCACCGCCGACCACGGCGGCGAAGAACGCCGCGATGCGGTACTGGCCGTCGACGCCGATGTTGAAGAGGTTCATCCGGAAGCCGATGGCGACGGCCAGCGCGGACAGGTAGTACGGAACCGCCTTGTTGATGATCCAGACCTGGCTGTCGCTCTTGGAGCCGAAGTCGAGCATCACCGCGTAGGCGTGCAGCGGGTCCTTGCCGGTGGCCAGGATGATCACCGAGGTGATCAGCAGGGCGGCCACGATGGCGAGTACGGGGGCGGCGATCCCGAGGATCACCTTGTTCTTGTCGAACCTGGCGGACTTCTTCACTCGGACCCACCTTCCTCCGTGCGGCCCTCGGCGGGGCCGTCCTCGGACACGGTCAGGTGGCCGGTAGCGGCGCCGGTCATGGCCGAGCCCAACTCCTCCGGGGTGATGGTGGCGGGGTCCGCGTCCGCGACCAGGCGGCCGCGGTACATCACCCGCAGGGTGTCGGACAGCCCGATGAGTTCGTCCAGGTCGGCGGAGATCAGCAGGACGGCCAGCCCTTCGCGGCGGGCCTCGCGTATCTGGTCCCAGATCTGTGCCTGGGCGCCGACGTCCACGCCCCGGGTGGGGTGCGCGGCGATCAGCAGCTTGGGGTGATGGCTCATCTCACGGCCGACGATCAGCTTCTGCTGGTTGCCGCCGGAGAGCGAGGCCGCGGTGACCTCGATGCCGGGGGTACGGACGTCGTACTCGGCGACGATCCGCTCGGTGTCGGCGCGGGCGGCCTTCAGGTCGAGCAGCAGGCCCTTGGCGTTGGGCTTCTCGGTGACATGGCCCAGGATGCGGTTCTCCCACAGGGGGGCCTCCAGCAGCAGGCCGTGCCGGTGGCGGTCCTCGGGGATGTAGCCGATGCCGTCCTCACGCCGGGTGCGGGTGGGCAGACGGCTGATGTCGCTGCCGTCCAGCGTGATGGTGCCGCTGTCGGGGTCGCGCATGCCCATGATGGCCTCGACCAGTTCGGCCTGGCCGTTGCCCTCCACACCCGCGATGCCCAGGACCTCGCCCTTGTGGATGGTCAGCGACACATCGTCCAGGACGATGCGCTCGACTCCCTCGGCGTCGGCGGTGCTCAGCCGCAGCCCTTCGGCCTTCAGCATCTCCACATCCGTGACGGTGGACTCGCGGGTCTGCGGAGAGGGCAGTTCGCTGCCGACCATCAGCTCGGCGAGCTGCTTGGGCGTGGTCTCGCCGGGGACGACGGAGGCGACGGTGGTGCCGCGCCGGATGACGGTGATGTCATCGGCGACCGAGAGCACCTCTCCCAGCTTGTGGGAGATGAAGATGACGGTCAGGCCCTCGGCCTTGAGCTCACGCAGGTTGTCGAAGAGCGCATCGACCTCCTGCGGGACCAGGACGGCGGTCGGCTCGTCGAGGATGAGCGTACGGGCGCCGCGGTAGAGAACCTTGAGGATCTCCACCCGCTGGCGGTCGGCGACGCCGAGGTCCTCGACGAGGACGTCGGGGCGGACACCGAGGCCGTAGCGCTCGGAGATCTTGAGGATCTCGGTGCGGGCCTTGCCGCCGATGCCGTGCAGCTTCTCGCCGCCGAGAACGACGTTCTCCAGAACGGTGAGGTTGTCGGCGAGCATGAAGTGCTGGTGCACCATGCCGATGCCGCGGGCGATGGCGTCGGCCGGGCTGTGGAAGCTCACCCGTTCGCCGTCGATGCCGATGGTGCCCTCGTCCGGCTTCTGCATGCCGTAGAGGATCTTCATCAGCGTGGACTTGCCCGCGCCGTTCTCGCCGACCAGCGCGTGCACGGTGCCGCGGCGGATGGTGATGTCGATGTCGTGGTTGGCGACTACTCCCGGGAACCGCTTGGTGATCCCGCGGAGTTCCACCGCCGGTGCGGCGGCGGGGGCGCTGTCTGCCTGGGTGCTGCTGGACGCTTTGATGGCGCACTCTCCTTGGGGGACAGGGAGTGGTACAGAGGAGCGGGGAGGCGAAGATATCGCGCCAACTCCCCGCTACGCGCGTAGTGTTGACGCCGAAAAAAGCCGAAAAACCTGCCGGATCGCTCCGGCGAACGGCCCGGCGCGGCGGCGTGCTGCCGTCGCGCCGGGCGGAGAGACCCTACTGCTTGGCGGGGGTGTCGCTGACCTTCACCTGGCCCGACGCGATCTTCTTCTTCGCCGCGTCGATCTTGGCCTGGATGTCCTTGATGAAGCCGCCCGAGGTGGACAGCCGCACGCCGTTGTCCTTGAGCGTGTAGCTCTTGTTGCCGGTCAGCGGCTTCTTGTCGTGCACGCTCTGGACCAGGTCGTACACCGCCACGTCGACGTTCTTCATGACCGACGTGAGGATCGAGTTCTTGTACTGGGCCAGGCCCGGCTGGAGGTACTGGTCGGAGTCGACGCCGATCGCCCAGGTGCCCTTCTTGCCGGCGACCGTCTCGATCGAACCGTTGCCGGACTGGCCGGCCGCGGTGTAGATCACGTCGATACCGGCGTCGAGCATGCCCTTGGCCTTGCCCTTCGCGGCGGCCGGGTCGTTGAAGCCCTTGTCGTCGTTGGCGTAGAGGTACTCGGAGGTGACCTTCGCCTTGGGGTCGGTCTCCTTGACGCCCTGCTCGAAGCCGGCCTGGAACTTCTGGATCAGCGCGTTGTTCACTCCGCCGATGAAGCCGACCTTGTGGGTCTTGCTCTTCAGCGCGGCGGCGACACCGGCCAGGTAGGAGGCCTCGTTCTCGGCGAAGACCATGCCGTAGACGTTCTTGGCCTGGGAGGGGGAGTCGACGACGCCGAAGGTGGTCTTCGGGAACTGCTTGGCGACCTTGTTGACGGACTTGCCGTAGTTGAAGCCGACGCCGATGACGGGGTTGTAGCCCGCCTCGGCCAGCGAGGACAGGCGCTGCTCGCGGTCCGCCTCGGTCTCGCCGTTCTTGGCGGTCATCATCTTGGACTTCACGCCGAAGTCCTTCTGGGCCTTGTCCACGCCACGAGCCGCCGCCTCGTTGAACGAGTGGTCGTCCCGGCCGCCGACGTCGAAGGCGAGCCCGACGCCCTTGTCCTTGCCGCCGGCTTCGGTGGACGACTCGCCGCAGGCGCTCAGCGAGAGTGTGAGGGCCGCGGTGGCTATGCCCGCGGCAACGATCTTGGATACCCGGTGCACGAGGGCCCCTTCGACTCGTAGCGCCACCCTTGGCGCCGACTGTCGGGAGATTAACGCGCGTAGACCTGGCGCAAAACCCTTCGCCGTGTGGACGTTATCGATTCGTCGCGAAGGGACTCAGCGTGACCGGATGGCCACCATCGGCGATGTGGCGGTGGAGGGCCGGTCGGGGTGGGGGCCGACCGGCTCGCGTTCAAGATCGCATCGAGCGGGCCGGGCGGTCAGTCCGCGCGAGCCCCGTCGAGCAGCGCCGCGGCCGTGAAGAGTTCGATGCCCACGCGGATGGCCTCCTCGTCCACGTCGAAGTCGCCGCGGTGCAGGTCGTACTGGTGGTGGGCGCCGGGCGGGCGGACGCCGAGGCGGGCCATGGCGCCGGGGACGTGTTCGAGGTACCAGGAGAAGTCCTCGCCGCCGAGGGACTGTTCGGTGTTCTCGACGGAGTGCAGACCGCGGCGGGCGGTCATGGCGTCCTGGAGCAGCTCGACGCTGGTGGTCTCGTTGACGACGGGCGGGACGCCGCGGACGTAGGTGATCTGGGACTTGGCGCCGTACAGGGTGGCGACCTCGTCGATGGCGGCGTGGACGAGGTCGGCGGCCTGGTGCCAGGCGTCGAGATCGAGGCAGCGGACCGTGCCGGAGAGGCCGGCGCGCTGGGGGATCACATTGGCGGCGTGGCCGGATTCCAGGCGGCCCCAGGTGATGGCCAGACCCGCCCGGGAGTCGACCCGGCGGGCGAGCAGCGCCGGGACGTCGATGGCGATACGGGCGGCGGCGGTGACCATATCGGTGGTCAGGTGGGGGCGGGCGGTGTGGCCGCCGGGGCCTTCGAGATCGATTTCGAGGCGGTCGCAGGCCGAGGTGATCGCTCCGGTGCGCAGGCCGATCCGCCCGGCGTCGACGCGCGGATCGCAGTGGACGGCCAGGATGCGGGAGACGCCCTCCAGGACGCCGGACTCGATCGCGTCGGAGGCGCCGCCCGGCAGGACTTCCTCCGCGGGCTGGAACAGCAGGCGTACGGGGCGGGGCAGCCGTCCCTCGCGGGCCAGATCGGCCAGCACCAGGCCGGTGCCGAGGACCGCGGTGGTGTGGACGTCGTGGCCGCAGGCGTGGGCGCGGCCGGGGACCGTGGAGGCGTAGGGGACGGTCTTGATGTCGGGGATGGGCAGGGCGTCGATGTCCGCGCGCAGGGCCAGGAGCCCGGGGCCGTCGGCGCCGTCGGCCGTACCGGCGCCGGCGGCCGTACCCGTTGCGGCGTCCGTACCGATGTCACAGATGAGGCCGGTGCCGGTGGCCAGGACCTGCGGGTGCAGACCGGCCTGCTCCAGGCGCTCCTTGATCGCCGCGGTGGTGCGGAGCTCCTGGTTGCCGAGCTCGGGGTGCATGTGCAAGTCGCGGCGGAAGTCGATGAGTTCGGGCAGGAGGGCCTCGGGGAGGGTACCGGGGAGCGACATCAGTTCGTTCACCCGTTGAAGGTTACGGGCCCCAAGGGGGCAACTGTCCCTCGATCAACAAAAGTTCAGCCCGATAGGGGAAGAAAATCAGCCTGGGTGGTGCATGGATGGAGTGCACGGCGGGTATGAACGTGAGTTTCTCCCGGGGGGCGTGCCGCAGGGCCCCGGGCGCCCCGGGGTCCCCTCGGCCGCACCGTGTCACCCCGCGGCCAGCCCCTTGGGCTCGGCCGCGCCCTGGAGCCGTCGTACCTCGCGTGCGGTGCCGGTGACCCCGTCGAGGAAGCCCTGGGCGCGCGGCGAGGCGTGATCCGTCAGCCAGGTGGGGTCGATATCGCAGACGGCGACCTCCACCTCGGTGCCGCGCAGCGCGAGCGGCAGCGTGTGCACGACGGTGGAGGGGAAGCTGAGGATGAGGCGTCCTATGGGGCCGCGGCGGGCGATGAGCTCCAGGGGGAGGTCGGGGCGGACGATCTCCAGGCCGGTCTCGGCGGCGAGCCGGCGGAGCTTGTCGGTGCTTTCGCGACGGTGGGCGAAGTAGCGGGTGGCGCCGTGGGCGCGGGCCAGGGTCCGTACGGCTTCCAGATAGCGGTCGGCGTCGACCACGCCGGTCTCCACCAGCGAGGTGCCGACGATGTCGGTGCCGCGGGTCAGCAGGGGCGGGCCGAAGCGGGCGCGGGTCCAGGCGAAGTCGTTGGTGGTGACCTGGACGCCGGGCGGGACCTCGACGGGCATGGAGCTGAACAGGCCGATGGCGCGGGCGCGGCGGGCGCCCTCGGGGGCCGGGGTCAGGCGCCGGCGGGCGGTGTTCGCGAAGGGGGCGAAGAGCAGATCGCGGGCGCCGCGTCCGCTGCCGTGCCGGTGCCAGCGCACCAGCCGTTCGCCGCGGGCGAGTTGGCCGATGAACTCCATGGTGGCGGTGCCGTCGTCGACGACGACGAGATCGCGTGCCTTGGTGAGGGTGAGGAGCAGTTGCACGTAGCGGGAGAAGGGGTCACCGAGGACGATGCGACGGGCGCGGCGCAGGAGAGGGGTGAGGCCGCCGACGGTGCGCAGGGGTGCCGTCGGGCCGCCGCGGGCCTCTTCCCAGCGGACCGTATGGCCCTCGTCGCGGGCGAGTTCGGCCATCCGGCGCAGCTGGCCGCGGGTCATCGGGTCGTGCGGGGAGAGCACGACGACGGTGAGGGCGGCGGCCTCGGCGGTGTGGGCCCATTCGAGGACGTTCAGCAGCTGGACCGGGCTCTCGACGAAGGCGAGGGTTCCGGTGGGCGGTTCCACGGGGGCCGTGCTCATGTCGTCACCGCTGGATTCGGTCCGGTTGCGCTGCCGGGGCACGCCGAGGAGACGACGGGCGGGAGTACCCGTCGTCTCCTCGGGCGGGACGCCGGCGCCGGGTGCGCGGGTCCCTTCGGGTGAGCTCACTCGCGGAACTCCTGTCTGCCGGGCGGTCAGACGGCGGCCGGCTCACGGTCGGCCTCGGCCTCGGCCACCACACCGGCGACGCGGCGCAGCTTCTTCATCGGGCCGAGCTCGGACTCGTAGACCTTCTTGACGCCGTCGCCGAGGGAGTCCTCGATGGTGCGGATGTCGCGGACCAGGCGGGCCAGGCCGCCGGGCTCGACGGAGGCGGCCTGGTCGGAGCCCCACATGGCGCGGTCGAGGGTGATGTGGCGCTCGACGAAGGTGGCGCCGAGGGCGACGGCGGCGAGGGTGGTCTGGAGGCCGGTCTCGTGGCCGCTGTAGCCGATCGGGACGTTGGGGTACTCGTCCTGAAGGGTGTTGATCATGCGCAGGTTGAGCTCCTCGGCCTTGGCCGGGTAGGTGCTGGTGGCGTGGCAGAGCAGGATGTTGTCGCTGCCCAGGACCTCGACCGCGTGGCGGATCTGCTTCGGGGTGGACATGCCGGTGGAGAGGATGACGGTGCGGCCGGTGGCGCGCATGGCGCGCAGCAGCTCGTCGTCGGTGAGGGAGGCGGAGGCGACCTTGTAGCAGGGCACCTCGAACTTCTCCAGGAAGGCGACGGACTCGACGTCCCACGGGGAGGCGAACCACGCGATGCCGCGCTTCTTGCAGTACTCGTCGATGGCGCGGTAGCCGTCCTCGTCGAACTCCACGCGGTGGCGGTAGTCGATGTAGGTCATCCGGCCCCAGGGGGTGTCGCGCTCGATGTCCCACTGGTCGCGCGGGGTGCAGATCTCCGGGGTCCGCTTCTGGAACTTGACGGCGTCGCAGCCGGCGTCGGCGGCGGCGTCGATCAGGGCGAAGGCGTTCTCCAGGTCGCCGTTGTGGTTGATGCCGATCTCGCCGGTGATGTAGACGGGGCGGCCGGGACCGGCCTCGCGGGTGCCGAGGGTGCGGAGGCGGGAGGTGCTGCTCATGGGGAGGATTCCTTCGTGTGGATAAGGGGTGTGTGTTGGGGGGGTGGATCGGGGGGTCTGTTGGTGGGGTTCGGGGAGGTACGGGGCGTGTAACGGGGTTACAGGGACGGGCCCAGGAGCCAGCCGGCGATCTCGCGGATCGCGCCGCTGCCTCCGGGGGTCGCGGTGACCGCGCGGGCCGCACCGCGCACCACGTCGTGTGCCGAGGCGACCGCCACCGGCCAGCCGACGAGGTCGAAGCACGGCAGGTCGTTGACGTCGTTGCCGACGTAGAGGACCCGCTCGGGGTCGGTGCCGGTCTCCTCGCACCACTGCTTGAGGGCCAGGTCCTTACGGTCGATGCCGTGCAGGACGGGCACCTGGAGCTTGCGGGCGCGGGCGGCGACCACCGGGTTCTGCTCGGTGGACAGGATCAGCAGTTTCAGCTCCGCCTTGCGCAGCGCGGCGATGCCCAGGCCGTCGCCGCGGTGGACGGCGACGATCTCCCGGCCGTCGGCGTCGATCAGCACCCGGTCGTCGGTCTGGGTGCCGTCGAAGTCCAGGACGACCGCGTCGATGTCGTCGGTGGTGGGCAGCGCGCCGGGGCGGTCCGCGTCGAAGAGCGGCGCGAGGGCGCGGGCGCGGGCCAGGTCGTGCGGATCGTCGATCTCCAGCACCCGGGCGGGGTCGGTGCGGATGAGTTCGGTACGGCCGAAGAAGCGGTGGCCGGCGGTGCGGAAGCCGGCCGCGTCCATGGCGTAGGCGGCGCCGGTCTCCAGCAGGTCCTGGGGGCGGTCCTGGCGGCGCGGCCGGAAGGACTTGTCGTGGTTGACGCCGTGGCCGCCGTCGGTCGTGTGGGCCTCCGGTTCGGCGTCGCGCCAGACGAAGCCGTGGAAGGGCGCGACGGTCAGCGCGCTGTCGGCGCCGCCCTCGACGACCGCCGCGGCGACCCCGTCGATGTCCTCACGGACGATGAACGGGCTGGTGCACTGGACCAGGAGCACCGCATCGACCCGGGCGCCGTGCTCCGCCTCGTAGGCGTCCATGGCGTGCAGCACCGCGGCCTCGCTGGTGGCGGTGTCGCCCGCGATCTCGCCGGGGCGCCGTACGACGACCGCTCCGGCGCTGCGGGCGGCGGCCGCGATCCCGGCGTCGTCGGTGGAGACGACGACGTCGGTCACCAGGCGGGCGGCCCGGCATTCGCGGATCGCACGGGCGACCAGCGGCACTCCCCCGACGGCGGCGAGGTTCTTGGCGGGGACGCCCTTGGATCCGCCGCGGGCGGGGATGACGACCACAACAGTCGGTGGCATTGCGGGCTCCTTGGCGGGTGGGGTGTCGGGGGCGCTCACAGCTGGCCCCATCGGCGGATGGCGGGGGCGACGCGCTGGACGCCGTGGCGGTAGGCACCGCGGGCGGCCTCGCGGACCGTCTCGCGGGCGATCCTGCGCAGCCCGCCGGCCTCCTCGGGGGCCTCCGTATGGCCGGCGAGCGGCTCGCCCCGGGGGTCCAGGCCGTGCCGGGCGAGCATGCCGGGGAGGTAGCCGGGGGCGGTGCGCGGTGTGTAGTACGGGGCCAGGGGCGGCAGCCGGTCGGCCTCGCGCAGTGCGGTGACGCGGTCGCGGGCCGCGTCGAAGGCTTTCTCGTACGGACCGTCGGAGGCGACGCCCTGCCGGGCCAGCCAGTCCGCGTCGGGCTCCGGGCGGTGTCCGGCGTCCAGCTCGTCCCAGGAGGCCAGGCAGCCGGAGCCGAGGAAGTGGTGGTTGCCGAGGACTTCCCGTACGCCGAGGTCGGTGAGGACGGCGGTGGGGATGCCGCGGTGCAGCGACTCCAGGGCGGCGGTGGAGCTGACGGTGACCAGCAGGTCGGTGCGGTCGAGGACCTCGCCCATGTTCCCGTACACCAGGCGGCAGTTGGCGGGCAGTCCGCCGGGGGCCTTGGCGGCGAGCTTCTGGTACGGGAGTTCCTCGATGTGCGTGGTGTGCTCGCCGGGCTTGCTGCGCAGCTTGATCAGCACCTCGCGTTCGGGGTGCTTGCGGGCGTGTTCCACGGCGCGGCGCAGCAGATACGTGCGGTCGGCGCGGCTGTCCGGGACGGAGGGCTGGGCGGCGAACACCACGGTGTAGGGGTCGTGTTCGCCGGTGTAGCTCTCCCCGCCGAGGAAGGGGAGGGCGCATTCGACGACGCTGGAGTCGTCGGCGCCGACGCCGCGGTAGACCGCGCGGAACCGGTCCGCGTCGTGACGGGAGTTGGCGAGGACGACGTCCGCGCCGTGCCGCAGCAGCAGTCCGTCGGCGAGTTTTTCGTAGACGACGCCGACATAGCCGGTGACGACGACGGGGCGGCGGTCCGCTCCCTGCCAGGCGCGGGCGAGCCCGTGCAGCACCGCTTGCACCGCACCGCCTACACAGGCGAGCACCACGACGTCGTATCCACTACCGTCGGCGGCACGGTCGATCTTCCGTACGCTGCGTTTCATTTCGTTCAGGAAGTCGATGCCGCGGATTTCGCGCAGCGAGTCCGCACGGGCGCCGACCTCGTCGAGCTGGCGGACCGTGGGCGTGGCGCGGCCGCGCAGCAAAAAACCGTCGAGCTGGATGTCCGATTGGATTCGGTACGCTGTCAAAGCGCCCCATTTCCACCGGGTGTCCGAGTCGGCGAGTACGGCGACGCGCGGCGTGGAAGCGGTACGTGATGGCACGTTGAAGACGCTAGGAAGGCATTCCGTTTGTCGGGCCAACTGGGCCGCAACAAAGGGTTAACAGCGGGTCGACGAATGGCGAACCCGGTCGATTATCTGCCTGGTTAACCATCCCGACATTCTTCGTTCACCCTGACGTCCGGACCGCGTAAAGACGAATGCCGGGCAGCCACCTAATGTCACCCGGGTGGTTAAGCTCTCCGTCATCGTGCCGTTCTACAACGTGCAGACATACGCGCCCGACACCCTGAAAAGCCTGGCGGCGAACGCCCGCGAGGACTTTGAGTTTTTGCTCGTCGACGACTGTTCACGCGACGAGACCCCCGACATCCTTGCGCGCGCCGAGCGCGAGCTCCCGGGCGCCAGAGTGCTGCGGCACGAGAAGAACGGCGGGCTGGCCACCGCCCGTAACACCGGCCTGGACGAGGCGCGGGGCGAATACGTCGCCTTCCTGGACGGCGACGACTGGCTGGCCCCCGGCTACTACCCCGAACTCCTCGCCGCCATCGAGGAGTTGGGCTGCGACTTCCTGCGCACCGACCACGTCCAGTGCACCAACCGCGCCCGCACCGTCCACCGCGTCCCGCACGGCCGGCGCGGTGTCGTCATGGACCCGCGCGCGCTGATCCTGCCGTCCGACCGCTCCACCTCCGTCGACTACGCCTACGCCTGGGCCGGCATCTATCACCGCAGGCTGCTGGACGACGGGGTGCTGCATTTCCGCCACGGGCTGCGCACCGCGGAGGACCGGCCGTGGATCTGGCGGCTGCACCGCGAGGCGAAATCCATGGCCGTGGTGGGCCTCCTCGGCGTTTTCTACCGGCGCGGTGTCGCCTCCTCGCTGACCCAGATCGGCGACGTACGACAATTGGACTTTATTCGCGCATTCGACCAGGTGATCGAAGAAACCGCGCAGGACCGCGAGGCGGATCTTCTTCTCCCGAAGGCCGTGCGCACCTATTGCGCGATCATTTCCCACCACCTCGGTTCGATCGAACGTTTCGAACCGCAGGTCGCCCGTAAATTGCGATCCATGAGTGCCGCGGCCATGAAACGCATGCCGCAGGACGTACTGAAGGAAGCCCTGGATTCGATGGATGTACAGCGTGCGTCCCGGCTGCGGCGGCTGCGTCGCCGCCCGGTCCCCGCGGAGGTCGCCGCCTGATGCTCAACCGGCCCCGTACCCAGATCTTCATGGCGTCCACCCTCTACGGCGCGGCCACCCTCGCCGCCGCCCTGGACGCCGACCGCTTCGCACCGGCCGACCGCCGTCTGCTGCTGCTCAGCAACAACGCCGCGACCCCGGAGACCACCGCGTCGCTGGACACCATGCCCGGCTTCGACCGGCTGCGCACCCGCTTCGACCGCGTGCTGTCCTGGAACGAGACGATCAGCCCGTTCCACCCCGGCGGCTGGTCCCCGCGCGCCGACGACGCCCCGCTGTGGGAGCGGTATCTGCGGCTGCTGTGGGGCCTGGGCGACTCGCACGTCGAGCTGATCGTGGAATCCATCCAGGTCAACCCGGCCCTCGCGCTGGCCCAGGTCTTCCCGGGCGCGCCCCTCGACGTCTACGCCGACGGCCTGATGAGCTACGGCCCCACCCGCAACAAGCTCGACCCGCTGATCGGCACCCGGATCGGCCGGCTGCTGCACCTGGACCTGGTGCCGGGGCTGACGCCGCTGCTGCTCACCGAGTTCGAGGTGCCGACCGAGACCGTACCGACCGACGCCTTCCTGAAGGTGCTGGACGAACTGTCCGACACCACACCCGAGTTGGACGTACCGCACGGCGCCGCCCTGCTCCTCGGCCAGTACCTCTCCGCGCTCGGCATCCTCACCCCCGAGGAGGAGGAAGGGCTGCACGTCCAGATGCTGCGGGGCGCGGCCGAGCGCGGCCATCAGGAGATCGTCTTCAAACCCCATCCGTCCGCACCGGCCCGCTGGTCGCGCCTGCTGGAACGGGAGGCCGAGAAGCTCGACCTCACCCTGACCGTCCTGGACACCCCGGTGCTCGCCGAGGTCCTCTACCAGCGGATGCGGCCCGCGCTCGTCGTCGGCTGCTTCTCCACCGCGCTGCTGACGGCCTCGGCCTTCTACGATCTGCCGACCGCGCGCACCGGCACCGGCCTGCTGCTGGAGCGGCTCTCCCCGTACCAGAACAGCAACCGCATCCCCGTCACGATCGTCGACGCGCTGGTCCCCGACCTCGCCGACCGCAGCGCGACGCCGAACACCGCCCCCGGGGACATCGCCGGCCTGGTCACCGCCGTCGGCTACGCCATGCAGCACCAGATCTACCCGAACCTCCGCCCGGCCACCGAGCGCTATCTGGCCACGCGCCTGGACCAGCACACCTGGCGCTACTTCAAACGCCGCCGCCTGACCGCGCTGGCGCTGCCCGGCGCGATCCCCTCGCAGCTGGCGTTCATCCCGCGCAATGCCACCGTGCGCAAGGTCGCGCGGCGGGCGCGGGCCGTCCAGCGACGGCTGAAGAAGCGGGCCGCATTCGGATGACGACCACGGAGCTGACGTCGGGCGCCCCTTCCGCGGCGCCGGTCCCCGCCCCCCGCTCCATACGGGTGCGCAGCCGGGAGAGCGGCTCCTCCCGACTGCGCGCACTGGACGGGCTGCGACTGCTGGCCGCGCTGATGGTCGCGGCATACCACTACGGGGGGCGCAGCGGCGAGATATCCGCGGCCTGGGGCGGCTCGCCCGCCCACCAATTCCCCACCCTGGCGCCCTACTTCGCCTACGGATGCCTCGGCGTCCAGATCTTCTTCGTCATCAGCGGCTTCGTCATCTGCCTCAGCGGCTGGGGCCGCACCCTGCGGGCCTTCACCGCCTCCCGCATCTCGCGCCTCTACCCGGCGTACTGGGCCGCGATCCTGCTCGTCACGCTCGTCTTCGCGCTCCCCTGGGTCGCCTACAAGGCCCTGGCCCCCAGCGAGGTCCTCACCAATCTGACGATGCTTCAGCAGCCGCTCGGGGTACACCGCGTCCTCGGCGTCTGCTGGACGCTGTGGGCCGAGATGCGCTTCTACGCCCTGTTCGCCCTGTGCATCGTCCTGCCCGGCGCCACCCGCGGCCGCGTCGTCCTCTTCTGCGCCGGCTGGACCCTGGCCGCGGCGCTGGCCCAGGCCGCCCACCAGCCGTTCCTGAACGTCGTCCTGATGCCCGAGTACGCCCCGTTCTTCATCGGCGGCGTGGGCCTGTACCTGCTGCACCGCTACGGGGCGCGCGACCCCATAGCCTGGGCGATCGTCGTGGTCAGCTGGCTGATCGGCCAGCACTACGCGGTCGCCGGACTCTGGCACGCCCCCACCGTCCACGCCTTCTCCTACCGCTCCACGGCCGGCATCATCGCCGTCGTCACCCTCGGCTTCGCCCTGGTCGCGGCCGTCGCCCTGGGCGGCCTGCACCGCCTGAACTGGCGCTGGCTGACCGTGGCCGGCGCGCTGACCTACCCCTTCTACCTCGTCCACGAACACCTGGGCTGGGTCGTGGTCCGCGTCCTGCACCGGGACGCCGGGCTCCCCTCGTACGCGACGTTGGCGCTGACGGTGGGGCTGATGCTGGCACTGGCGTGGGCGATGCACCGGTGGGTGGAACGGCCGTTGACGCCGCGGCTGAAGGGGTGGATCGCGGGGCGGGGGTGAGGGGGGTTGCGCTGAGTAGCGCCGGCCTGAGGAGCGCTTCCATGACAGGCGCTGCCATGAGAGGCGTTGCCCTGAGGGGTGCCGTCCTGAGGGGCGCCGTCCTGAGGAGCGCTGGCCCGAGGAGCACTGCACTGACCGGCGCCGCCTGACGAGGACTGCCCCGAGGAGCGCTCCCCTGCGGGACGTCCCCGCTACCCCTTCCCGCGCGTCGCCTCGATCCCCGCGACGATGATCCGCAGACCCGCCTCGAACGACGCCTCCATATCGCCGAACATCTGCGGCGCCGCCTCGGCCGCCAGCGGATGGCTGTCCCCGAGGCGGCGCCGGCGGGCGTCGAAGTCGTAAGCCGGATCGCGGTGGGCCGGGTCGTCCGGGTCCGGGTGGACCGACTGTTCCTCGATGACCAGGCCGACGGTGAAGTTGTACATGGTGAACCAGGCCCGCACCGCCTCGCGCGGCGTGAAACCCGCCGCGACGATCCGGCCCAGGTGGGTCTCCAACGGCCCGGCTGAGCTCTCATCGGTCATCCGCGTACCGCTGAAGACCTTGCCACCGTCGCGGTAGCTGAGGAGTTCGCGGCGGAGCTGGCGGGCGGCGGTGAGCGCGGCGTCCTGCCAGCTGTAACCGAGGCTGTCGTCCCACGGGCCGGTCCCCGCCATCAGCGGTGCGGTCATCCGCCGGAACATCTCGGTGGCCATCTCGTCCAGCAGCTCCTGCTTGTTCTTGAAGTGCCAGTACAGGGCGGGGGCCTGGACGTTCAGCTCCTTCGCGATGCGGCGCAGGGTGAGCCCTTCGAGCCCCACCTCGTTCAGCAGGCGCAGGGCGGTCTCCACCACTTGCTTCCGGTCGATGCGCGAAACCATGTTGACAACTTAACACCGTTAAGCGGATGCTGTGTGACATGGAACTTAACAACGTTAAGGAAGCCCGTGAGGAAGCTGCCGCGGAATCCGTTACGACCGCTATGACTGCTACGGCCGCTACAGCCGCTACAGCCGCTACAGCCGCTACAGCCGCTACAGCCGCAACGACCGTCGACGTTCTGATTGCGGGTGCCGGCCCCACCGGCCTCGCCCTCGCCATCGACCTCACCCGACGCGGCGTGTCCGCCCTGGTCGTCGAGTGCCAGGACCACCTCTCCCCCGGCGCCCGCGGCACCGGCCTCCAGCCGCGTACGCAGGAGGTCTACGAGGACCTCGGCGTGCTGGAGGAGATACAGGCGGCCGGCGGCGAATATCCCCCCGTGGGCCTCTGGGAGGACGGCCGGATCACCTCCCGCGAACAGTTGCTCGAACACGTCGAGCCCACACCGTCCGCCCCGTACTCCAACGTCCTGATGGTCCCCCAGTGGCGCAACATCGAAATCCTCCACGCGCACCTCCAGAACCTGGGCGGCAGCGTCCTCTTGGGCACCGAACTGACCGCCTTCGACCAGGACGCGGAGACCGTACGGGCCCACCTCACCCTCCCCGACGGCGGCACCCGGACCGTCGTCTCCCGCTATCTGGTCGCCGCGGACGGCGGACGCAGCACCGTACGCCGGGGGCTCGACATCGGGATGAGCGGTCCGGAGCTGGAGGAGGGCGCCGCGGTGCTCGCCGACATCCGGGTGGACGGGCTCGACCGGGACCACTGGCACCGCTGGATGCCGCCGGGCGGCGGCTTCACCATGATGCTGCCGCTGGCCCGCACGGACCTGTTCCAGTGCTTCGTCGCGGTATCCCCCGAGGGCACGCCGGACACCTCACCCGACGCCGTCCGCGCCCTGATCGCCGCCCACACCCACCTGACCGCAGACCAGATCCGCGAGGTGCGCTGGTCCTCCGTCTTCCGCCCGCGCGTCGGCATGGTCGACCGCTTCCGCGTCGGCCGGATCTTCCTCGCGGGCGACGCGGCCCACGTCCACACCCCGGCCGGCGGCCAGGGCCTCAACACCAGCGTCCAGGACGCCTACAACCTCGGCTGGAAACTCGGCCAGGTCCTCCGCCACGGCGCCCCCGACACCCTCCTGGACACCTACGAATCCGAACGCCGCCCCATCGCCGCCCACATCCTCGACATCAGCACCCGCCTCTTCCGCTCCCGCACGATGCGACGCGGGCGGGATCTGCATCAGCTGGACATCGGGTACCGGGAGAGCCCGCTGACGCAGGAACTGCGGCCGGATGTTCCCGAGGACGGACTGCGGGCGGGGGATCGGGCACCGGATGCGCCGTGCACGACGGCTGATGGGCGGCCGTTCCGGCTTTTCGAGGCTTATCGGGGGGCGCAGTTCACTGTGCTGGCGCTGGGTGACGTCGAACTCCTGCCTTTGGACGAGGAGTTGGTCCGTACGTATCGTGTGGGTGGCTCATCCCCGGACCTCGTCGATTCGGACGGACACATCCGCGACGCGTATGGCTCCGACCCCGCCGTCTTCCTCATCCGCCCCGACGGCTACATCGCCGTCGCAACACCGCCCGAGAAGGCCACGGAGCGCCTCACCGAAGCCCTGGAGACGTTCATCGGCGCGGGTGCGGCACTGGCGGCAGAGCCGCTGCGCTGAGTACGGCGCATGGAACGATGCTCGCCCGCGGCTGCGGAACGGGCGACCGTCGGGAGGTAGGAGCGGACTTCACCGCCCCGCACCAGCACGCGGCCGGGGCCTGCAAACACAGGGACCCCGGCCGACCAACCCGGCAACATCTCCCCGACCTGATGCAGATACGTGTCCAGCGCTCAGCGAGCTAGAAGCACGTTGATAGACCAGATGTCTCCACACGCAACCGGCAATTCCGCGTCAGCTGCCTCCACCACGTAAATAGAGACGTTGTTTTGAGTGAGCTTGTAATGACGGTGAGCTCCCAGGAGCTCCAATTCTTCGATACCGACCCCCTAATGAAGAATCGAATCACGCAGATCCTCGAATTTTGCTCGGCTACGGAACTCTCCGTATCGGCGAGCCAGCACTCGAGGCACCACGTGCTCCCCCTGCCCGAGGCGGTGAATTGAAGAGAAATTTCCAGAACAGCATGACGCCGCACGCCGCTCGAAGAAAATCTCGATCAATCCATAGTCTCTGCGCATGCGCGACTTCCGCACATCTTCCACACAGTCATCGCCAAAAGCCTCGCTCCACTTGGATACATCAACACCCAAGGCAGCTCCGAGAATTTCCGCACGGGTCACGGCCTCAACATACAAGTCCAGATCCGCCATTCCCCCCTCCCTGCGCTCTATTCAACTTCTCAAATTTTTGATAATGAAGTTCATCTCGGCCGCCCCATTCTGAGCCACACGGACGGTACGGAGTGACGGCACGTCGCAGCCAAAGACACTGAACTTCGCTCGGGCGAGCGCTCACCATAACGGCGCAGCGTCCCCCGGATAGGACGCTGCAATCCTCCATGACTGGACACGAGATGAGAGGGGGTGAACGCCCATGTGCCCTATCGCTGGCGCCTCGGCAGGCTGGCATATGGCGGCAAGTCCGCATGGTGTGACACGTGCCAGAAAACGTTTGACGTGTGAGCGTTGCGCAGGGCCCGCCGACGTGGGCTGCCGCCTGTCATCCGAAGTACTTTCTGATGCTATTCGGGGGCAATCCGGTCTTCGCCCAATGGGACCTGATGTGCGATGCCACAAGCGCGAACTCTTCCCGAGTCCAATCGCCATTATCCAGGGATACCACATTTCCACTTTCCAGCGACATGCTCATCTCTCCGGATGCCTCTCCAGCCGAGGAGGCGGGCATAATCTTCTTGCTGCCCTCGTCGAGGATCACATGTGCGACTCTATCGCCATCGCAAGTTACCTTATAGAGATGCACTGAATCCGTGCTCTCGACGAGCAAGGCATGAAAAGAGAGTGCCATTTGAAGTGGCTCCTTTCAGATTCGGCGACCGAAACCATCGCGGGAAGCAGCCTCTTGATCCCATGTATGGCCGGCGTCGAGAGTGGCTTGATGGGCCTGCTGGTAGCTTGGGTTTCCGGTGTTTCGCATGTAGTTGGATTCGTAGCGCTCGTGGCGGAGCAGGTCAATATCTGCGGGGTGCGGGTCGCCGTTCTTCAGCCGCATCCAGGCTTCGGCGATCCTGGGATTGGCATCGAACCTACTTGTGTAGGATTCCCCATAGCCGTCGAGCAGGTGTTCTTCTTCGAAGAGATGGCTTTTGATTTGTGCGATGTCAGGGCGTGAGAATCCGTGGTTCGCGGCAGTTGCGGCAATAGCATCCACATCGTCAGCTGTTCGAATTGAATTGTAGGCTTCCTCTGCCCAATCGTTGTAGAAGTCGGAGTCCCCGCGCACGCGACGGAGTTCACCGCCAGTTTGCAGGACACCTCCTCTGGTCGTGCAATCCATGAGCCCGAGAGGATCAGCCCGGGTGTGGGGGTTGTGGACATAGGCGGAGGCGTTGGGGCCTGCATCGAGACCAAGAGGGTCTGGGCTGGCGTAGCGAGCTGTCTCGGGGTCGTAGTAGCGGTGGAAGTTGTAGTGGAGCTCGGTTTCGGGGTCGAAGTATTGACCGGGGAATCGGAGCGGGGTGTAGGCCGTGCTGGTTCGGGTCCAGGTGGTGGCGCCCCACAGGGTGCTGCGAGTGCGCCAGGCTATGTCGCCGGTTTCGTCGACGAGTTCGGTGGGGGTGCCGACGAGGTCGGTGATGATCGCGAAGAAGCGCTGGTCAATTACTTGTTGGGGCGCGTCGACGAGGGTTTTTCGCTCGGTTTGGGCGATGGGACGGAGGCCGTCGTGGTCCCAGGTGATCGTGATGGGGGTAGAGGAGCCTGGTGTACTGCTTGTCTGTTCAGCGAGGTTGGTGCCGTCCCAGGTAAAGTCGATCTGTTCGAGAATCGATCCGTCAGCCGCTACGTACTGCTTTGCGATGCGGCGGCCGAGGGGGTCGTAGAGGTAGCGCCAGGTTTGGCCGTCGGGGGTAATGACGGTGGTGAGGCGGTCTTCGGCGTCCCAGGTGTAGCGCCAGGTGTCGGGTCTGCGAGACAGGCGGGTCTTCTGGCGGAGGGTGATGCGGCCCTGGGCATCGTGTTCGTAACGGACCCGGCCAGCATTGACTATTCGGGTGCCGGTGTAGGTGCGGGTGCCTCGAGCCTCTGAGCTGGGGTGGCTATCCGACCAGGTGGCTTCGGACTGATTTCCTGCCTCATCGTAGGCGTAGGTTTCGGTCCAGCCCTGCGCCTGGACGGTGGTGACGCGGCCCGCAGCGTCGAGGCCGAAGGTGCGCGGGCCATTGAGGTGGTCGTCTATGCCGAGGAGGTTGCCGTCCCTCCGGTAGCTGTACTCGCGGCGCTGGATGGTGCGGGAATGGGCATCAGTTGCGGATTGTTCGATGAGGCGTCCGGGGGCGTTCCAGGTGTTGGCCAGGGTGAGGATGTTGCCCAGCTGACGGGTGATCTCGCGGCCTGCGGCGTCGTGCTCGAAGTCAAAAGTGTGTCCCGAGGTTGTGAGAGTGGTCCGATTACCCGCCGCGTCGTAGGACCAGGTGCTGGTAGCCCCGGTGGGGGTGGTGCGGTGCGTGCGACGACCGAGGGCGTCGTAGACGTACGAGACCGTGCGGCCATTCACCATTTTGGCGGTGATGCGGCCGAGGCGGTCGCGCTGGTAAGAGAGCGTCGCGTCGGGGCTGATCGCCTGAAGGAGGCGACCCGCAGTGTCGCGCTGATAGCTGGTGATCTTGCCGTCGGCGTTCTTCTCCACGATCTGGCCGAGCAGATCACGGGTGTAGGTGATCGTTCGGCCGAGGGTGTTCGTGCGGGCCGTGAGCTGTCCGGCCGCATTGCGGGTGTAGGTGAAGGTGCGGTTGTCGAAGTCCGTCTCTGACATCAGGTGGCCGGCTGGGTCGTACTGATAGCTCCAGGTCAGACCCTGGGGGTTCGTGACCGAGGTGAGGCGGAGCTCTGTGTCGTGGCTGAACTCGTGCCGGACACCATCCGGACCGGTCTGGGCCGTGAGCAGGTCGAAGTGGCCGTATTCGAAGTGAGTGGTCTGACCGACGGCGTTGGTGTGGGTGAGGCGGTTGCCTTCGGCGTCGTAGGTCCACTCCTCGGTGGCACCGGTGGGGTCGATGCGCGCGGCCGGTTTTCCTTCGACCGTCCACAGCATGTGGGTGGTTTCGCCGAGGGGGTCGGTGGTGGAGGTGACGCGGCCGAAGGCGTCGCGGCGGTAGTGGGTGGTGGCGCCAAGGGGGTCGGTGACGCTGAGCGGTAGGCCAGCCTCGTTGCAGTAGAGGCGGGTGGTGTTGCCGAGGGCGTCGGTGACGGAGGCGAGGTGGCCTCGGGAGTCGTGGGTGTAGGTGGTGGTGGCGCCGGTGGGGTCGGTGGTGGAGGTGCGGTTGCCGTGGGTGTCGTAGGTGTGAGTCCAGATGGTGCCGTCGGGGCCGATGGTGGAGATGGGGTGGCCGTCGGCGTCGTAGGTGGTGGAGGAAGTGGTGCCGTCCGGAAGAGTGATCTGCGCGGGGCGGCCCTCGTCGTCGTACGTGAGGTGAGTCGTACGGCCGAGGGGGTCAGTTGTGGAAACGACCCGGTCCTGGGCGTCGCGCTGGGTGTATGTCGTGGCGCCGGTGGGGTCCGTTTCCGCGACCACTTGGAGGCGGTCGTTGATCTGGTAGCGGGTCAGCCGGTCGTGCGAGTCGTACTCGAGGGTGGTGCGTAGTCCCGTTTCGGGGTCCGGGTCGCCGTAGACGAGGCGGGAGCGTAGATGCCCGTCCCCGCCGCTCTGCCAGGTGCAGCGGTCTTCGTCGTCGTACTCGAAGGTGAAGTGGCTGTCGTTGGTGTCGGTCCAGGACGTCATCCGGCCTTCGGTGTCGTAGCCAAAGCGGAGGGGAACGCCGGAGGAGTTGGTGACGGTGGCGAGGTTGCCCCACTCGTCGTAGCCGTAGGTGAGGACGAGCTGATCGGTACCGCCCGGGGCCGCGCCGGCCAGGTGGAGGGCGGTGATACGGCTGGCCTCGGTGGTGAGCAGGAGGCGGTAGCCCGCGCTGTGGGTGATTGCGGTCGGAGCGCCCTGTTCGTCGTAGTCGTAGGTGAGGTGATTGCCGTGGCGGTCGGATATCTCGTCGAGGAGGGCGAGGTCTTCGGTGTGGGTGGTGAAGTACCAGCGCATGCCGCTGGTGGGGTCGGTGAGCAGGTAGTCGCCGTCCGGCGTTCGCTCCAGCGGCCGCCCGGGGCCGTCAGCGGGGAGGGTAGGAACCCCTACGGCCGGGTGAGGGTAGGCGAGCAGCTGGCCTTCATCGGTGATGAGGACGACGCCCTCCGCGTCGATCTCCAGTCGCTGGTCGGCGGTGCTCGACCACGTCGGGCCGAACCACCGCCCGGCCCGGTAGGACGACTCGAAGGTACGAGTGAAGGTCAGGGGAAGACCGGCCGGCAAGGCGATATCAGTCTGCGGGAGGATCATCCGGCCCGTGCCCACGTCCACTGGCTCGCGACGCAGGACCTTGCACTTGAACGTGCGGGCGAAGTTGCGCATGCCATCCGCGGAGCGCTTCAGCGCATTGCGCCCGGCGCTTTTGACCGCCTCCTTCGCCCCCGCCCGCGCAGCGGCTTTGCCCAGCCCGCCGGCGCCCTTTCCGCCGATGAGGTTGAAGATGAAGGCACCGGTGGCGTCTGCCGGGTCGCTGCCCCAGCCCGTGCCGAGCATCCCCGTCACGAGTTGCTTCGGATGGGTGGCAGCGCTCGTCAGGCCGGCGAGGGTGGTAGTGACGTTGGGGCCGTATTTGAAGGGGTGGGTGATGTAGTAGGGGTCCATCGGGTTGACGGTGCGGGCGAGTTTGCTGGTTTCGGCCGCCGCCTTCAGAAAGCCGCCGGCGAGATGCACGTTTTCAACGACGTAGCCGGTGCCGAAGTCCTTGAGATTGGCGCCCGCCAGTTCGGTGAACTCTGGCTTCGCCGGGGCGTGTGCCAGGGCTTCTGTGAACGCGTGACGAGCCCGCTGTGCGGCTTCGTCGCGCTGGTGGCGGGCGTTCTTGAGAATGCTCTCGGCGGCCTTGCGGTCCTCCTTGCCCACGTCTCCAGGCTCGTCGGGGGCCTGCGGTTCGGAGCCGGCGTCGCTGCTGCCCTGTGAGACGAGGTACTCGTAGGCTGAGTGGCGTTCCCGATAGCTGTCGTACTGGGACTCGTACTCGCTCTGGGCGTGCTCGGCGGCTTGCTGTGCCTTGCGGTATTTCTCAATGGCGTCCGCGGCCTTGTCCTGCGCCCAGGAGACCGTATGGGCATAGGAATTCAGGGCCTTTGAGGTGGCGTCGCAGGCGTCCGCGGCGTGCATCCACTGCTTGGGATGCATATCGAATTTCTCCCGGAAGGCGTCCGCGGCCTTACCGCTCCAATGACTCTGGGAGCCGATCTTGCGCATACCGTCCGCGACGCGGTCGAAGGCGGCGGAGAAGTCCTTCAGATGGGAAGCGGATTCATGGATTTTCGCGACATCGCCGTGGATGAGTTCCTTGGGATCCTCGGTCTCGCCCAGTTGGCGCTCATCGACGTGCGCACCCAGGGCTCCCGCAACGTCGGCGCCGGCAGTGCGTACGGCGTGGGCTGCCTTGTCCGCGCCGACCCACTCCAGTGCATCGCTTGTTACCTCGGAACCCTTTTCAACGACCTCGCCAGCACCGCGCTCGACGGCGTTCGTCAATTTTTCCGCGCCGTCGCCGACGGCGTTTACGGCATCACCGAACCAGCTCACTTGCCGTCACCCCAATCGCCGCTGCCCGTGATGCGGTCGGGTATGGACGTGATGTCGTCCTTGGCGTGGGAGAGCGCCTCGGACGACCTCTGCCTGGCCTCGTTTGTCTCCTTGGAGTTCGGGTTCCAGTCCCAGCTGGTCAGCGGGTTGTCAGCGCCGATCTGGCTCCATGACTTCTTATGGAGCTCCTCACCCGAGAGTGTGGGGTCGCCGATAGAGGCATTCACCCCCATCTTGAGTACGTCGGAGACGTACTGCTCCTCTTCGTGATACATGCCGGCCGTGATGTCCAGTTTTCTGGAGAATTCGTTGGCGTCCTGCATGAGGGTGCGGACGCCCCAGCCCCAGCGTTCGCAGAACGAGCCGATAGCGGCAGCGAGTCCGTCATCGCCGCACTCCAGGCTATCCAGGGACAAATTGCCGAAACCACGGCCGAGTTCGGCTTCTACGTCAAAACCAAGCTCCTTGAGTTCGGCTGTGGCGGCCTTGATGCCCTTGGTGAGTTGCTCGAGGGCCTCCGGCTCGACCTTGTACCCGTCTCCGCCTATCAGGCCCATTTAGACGTTCCCCCCTTGCAAGATATTTCCCCCTGGTGCTGCGTCCCGTATCTCTACGTCTCCGGGTATGTCCACGGCTGCGCGGTCCGGCACGATGCCGGCCACCGGCGGGAAGAGTGCCCCCTGTTCACTGCCCGCGTCCAAAGCCACGCCTGCGGGACCGTCCATAGCGGGAATCAGCACGTCAAGAAGGCGGGCGCCAGCTGCGGTCACGTAGCGCCACTCGGTGCCGGGCTCACTGCCACGGGCGGCGGCGAAGCGCGACAGCGCGTCCTCGTCGGTGAATGCGTAGACCCAGCGGATGCCGCCCAACTCGGCTGACATGAGGGAGTCGTTGACGAGGGGGACAAGTACTGACGTGCGCCGGAATTCCCCGATCAGCGCGGCTGGATTTGGCTGTCCTGCGTGAACTGCTGCTACCTCGTCGGCCAATGGCACGGCGAGCCCCTCCCTTGATTCCCCTGATGCGTGACGCAGCCATGACACGTGACACTGACGCTACGAGTCGAACACGCCAGCGACAAAACCGGCCCTACAGTTCTTTTGGGTTCAAGAGAAATCGGCTTCCGTCGCGGCGGAGCAGCTCACCTGCCGGGCCGTGACCGCTTGTTGGGGGATTGATGAGGGCATGCAGCAATGCCGACGACCCGGCTGACGCGCCGAGTTGAGCTTCGTGGTCCGCGCCGCTGGCCGCGTCGTCGTCCGGACCGGCGGTCAGCGGCGCGGTGCGCCAGGCGACTCGGCCTTCACCCCGGCGATCAGCCCACGCATCGCGCTCTCGCCGACCACGAGGACCTCGGTCGGGGCATCGCTCTCCCGGAGCGCCACCCCGTCGCCGGTCGCGGCGACCTCGACGCAGGCGTTGCCGGCAGCCTCGGAGAACGAGGACTTGCGCCATTTCCACTCGGTCAAGACGACTCCCTTACAGTCGATTTGGCGGGTAGGAGGCTCAGCGGCTCGAAGCCCCCACCATCGCTCCGGCCTTCACCCCGACGATCAGCCCCCGCAACACACCCCGACCGGTCACGATGACCCGCGCTGGGGCCTCGCCCTCCCGTAGAGCGATGTCGTCGCCATTGGCCGCGACCTCGATGCAGTTGTTGCCTCCGGCGTCGGAGAACGATGACTTGTGCCATATCAGCTCGGACAAGGCAGCTACCCCTACAACTCTCTGGCGATCCTATGGATAAGGTCAGCAGACTCCTCCGGAGACAGCGCCTTCTTCTCGGCCAGATCCAGCCGGGTGCGAAAGTGGGCCAACTGGGTTGGCGCATCGATGAACACCGCGCCAGTCGGGGAGTCCATGTGAACCGTATCCAAGTGCGGATTCGCCGCTTCGGCGTAGAGGACAGCGCTCTCGCCCATCAGAGGGAACCCTCCGGCGGAGAAGGGGATCACGAGGAGTGTCACGTTCTCCCACTCTCCGGCAACCAGAAGGTGGTTGAGCTGGGCCCTCGCCACATCTCTGCCACCGAGCTGCATGCGCAGGGCCGCCTCGTGGATGACGCCAATGTACGAAACGGCATCGGCACGCGTGATCACCGACTGCCTGCTGAGCCGGTGTGCCACCCGTAGCTCGACCTCAAGGCGAGGAATCGGGGGCGTAAAGAGCTCGAAGATGGCTCGCGCATGGTCCTCTGTCTGGAACAGCCCAGGCAGATGCGCGGTCTGGACGGTACGCAGCCGCACCGCATGGTGCTCAAGCTCGGCGACGTCGAGGAAGCCTGGCGGGATTTTGCCCCGGTACTCCTCCCACCAGCCGCCTTTGCGGACTCCGGTCATCTCGGCCAGGGCATCAATCAGCGCATCGTTGTCGCACTCGTAGACGCTGGCCAGGCGACGCAGCCTCTCCTCGCTGATGCCGAAGCGCCCCGCCTCGACGTTGGAAATCACCGTGCGGTCCGTCCCAATCAGGCTGGCCGCCGTAGGTGCAGACATCTCTGCCGCCTCTCGAAGGCGGCGCAGCTCTGCGCCGAACCGGCGTTGACGGATCGTCGGAGCATGCCTCGGTGCCATGTGTTCTCTCCTCGCTTGCGCACAGTGTGCCGACACCGGTGGTTCTGGTCCACGAGGGATCCAGCAGTTAACCCGTTCTAGTGAGTTGGTAGAACGGTTATGTAGCGAGCGGCTACGGTGTGGCCCACGCCACTCGCTCACGGTCCTGCACTCGCGGAAGCGCACCGCACTCTGAAAGCGGCAATGCCACCGCACGGCACCAGGAGAGCGACTGGCCCGAAGGTCCGTACACCGTCGCGCCGCACACGGAGGTGCCCGCGTGAACCTGAACCCGTACGTCCCGGAAGACCCCACCCCCCTCCCCTTCACCGAACCCTGGGAATACGAACTCGCCTTCCCCCGCGATCCCCGCGGCCCCGGCATCGCGCGAACGACCCTCCGGGCGGTGCTGGACGCGCATGATCTGCTCGAACTTGCCGACCGGGCAGAGCTGTTGACCTCCGAGCTGGCCACCAATTCCGTCCAGCACTCCAAAGGGCCCGCCTCCGTACGCGTCCGTTGGACGCACCCCGTACTGCGGGTCAGCGTGACGGACACCTGTCCCCACCTGCCCCTCCTGTCGGCGCCACCCGCGGCAGAAGCAGAAGACGGCCGGGGGCTGTTCATCCTCGATCTCGTCTCCGACGAGTGGGGTGGGTGTGCGCTCGGGGACTCGTTGCTCGGGCCGGGCGGGAAGACCGTGTGGTTCGAGCTGGCGCTGAAGCCCTCGACGCCACCGCCGCCACCACCCGCCCTGGCGGCGTGAACGCGACGAACGGACCACGGACGGACCATGAACGGACCGCACGCTCAGTAGCCGGCCACGCCCCTCTCGGCCGTCTCCCCCCGCTCCCCGAACCAAGGGATGTTGAGCCAGGGGCTGCCCGAATCCGACATCAACGTCCGATACACGTCCACCATGTCGGTGAACCAGCTGCCGAACCGCTCCTCATCGAAATGCAGACACCGGCCGAGTACGAATCCCAGCCCGAAATCCGCCCAGGAGCTGTAGGCGGCGCGGCTCAGCTCCGCGGTCTGCACAAGCCTCTGTTCCGTTTCCCCGGCATCACAGAACCGAGCGCCCAATCCCCATCGCGCCATATTCGAAGCGCGCCCCAGATACCAGGCCCGCACCGACGACACGCACTGGTCCTCCGCCAAGATCCCATCGGCCCGGAACCGCGCCTCGTACCGCAGGATCTTTCCAATGATCCCGCCGGCCTTCTTGATGGTCTTCTCGCTCTCACCTTCCGCCCGCAGAACCTGTTCCGTCGCGGACCGCCACGTCATGGCATCCGCCGGACGCCCCACAGCCTGAGTGACTCCCTTCCGCACCATGAGTACGAACTCCCAATAGGAGGCCCCCACATTGGGGCTGAGCAATGTTTCCTGCTGCTCCAGCCAGTCCGCCCGGCTCTCGATGCCCCACCATTCCTTGAGCGTCCTCCGCTCATTCTGATATCCCGCGCCATGCCAATTGACCATGTTCCACGGGAACCCGTTGTTGATGCACAACTGCGCACCGCAGGCGAGTCCTTGCGCCAGCGGTCCGCGCGTCGGCCCCGTACGGATGGCCCTCAGTCGCTTCGTCTGGTCAGGTGTCTTCACGCGCTGCTCATGCATACGCCACAGCTGCGGGTTCGGCGGAAAGTACCCCTCACACGGTGTCCCCGGATTGACCGCGAGCCACTGGCCTCCCTCAGCGAGCAATTCCCCGACCTGATGCAGATACGGGCTGTGGAACACGATATCGGCGCTCGGTACGGGCAACATCCCCTCGGTCACGACGGTCAGACACCATTGCCCGATCGCCGGATTCCACCACGGCGCACCTATCTCCGATTCCCCGTAACCGGCGTCCACTTCACGCCGTCCATCCGCCAAGAACACATGCGTGGCGGCCAGCACATCGAAATAGGCCGCCCAGTCCCCCCGAGCCCGCGCCTCGCACAGCCCGACTTCCACGTCCGTCGCCGGCACCCAGGCCGCCATGTCTGCCGACATGCCCCCTCATCCCCCTACTCTTCATCCCGCGCGCCTGCGGGAAAGATCATGTCGGTATTCAAACAAGCGGCGGCCGATGCTAGCCAACGCCAGCCGGAGGCCGACGTGCCACGAGGCCGCAGAGGCGGGAAATCCGCCTCTGCGGCCTCGTGACGGGGACGGGCGCCGGAGGGGGTGCGGCGCCCGGGGCGGAATCCGCCCGGATGGCACACAGGGTGGGAGGAGAGGAGTTGGGGAGGAGAAGAGTTGGGAAGCCACCGGAACCGGAGGATCCAGGGGAACCGGAGAACCCAGGGCCCCGAAGGCTTAAACGACCACCGACAACCCCATCACGCACCCGATCCCCACCACCGAGATCAGCGTCTCCATCACCGACCAGGTCTTGAGGGTCTGGCCGACGCTCATCCCGAAGTACTCCTTGACCATCCAGAACCCGGCGTCGTTGACATGGCTGAAGAAGAGCGAGCCGCAGCCGATGGCCAGGACCAGCAGGGCGCTGTGGGTGGTGGACATGTCGGCCGCCAGCGGGGCGGCCAGGCCGGCGGCGGAGATGGTGGCGACGGTGGCGGAGCCGGTGGCCAGACGGATGGTGACGGCGATCAACCAGGCCAGGAGCAGGGCCGAGACGTGCCAGCCCTTGGAGGCGTCCAGGATCATCTGGCCGACGCCCGCGTCCACGAGTGTCTGCTTGAAGCCCCCGCCGGCGCCGACGATCAGCAGGACGCCGGCGATCGGGGCGAGGGACTTCTCGACCGTGGTGGCGATCCGGCCGCGGGTGAAGCCGGCCGCGCGGCCCAGCGTGAACATCGCGACGAGGACGGCGGTGAGGAGCGCGATGAGCGGGGAGCCGATGACGTCGAGGGCGCGCTGGACGGCGTCCTCCGGGTTGTCGATGACGATGTCGGTCAGGGCCTTGGCCAGCATCATCGCCACGGGGAGGAGGACGGTGGCGACGGTGACGGCGAAGCCGGGGTGCTTCTCCAGGTCGTCGGAGGCGCGCTTTTCCACGTCGTCGGAGGCGCGCTCGGGGACCATGGTCTCGGGCGGGCGGATGTCGACCCAGCGGGCCGCGTAACGGGAGAAGAGCGGGCCCGCAACGATCGCCGTGGGGACGGCCACCACGATGCCGAGGGCCAGGGTGATGCCGAGGTTCGCATGGACCGCGTCGATGGCGGCCAGCGGGCCGGGGTGCGGGGGAATCAGGCCGTGCATGACGGAGAGGCCCGCGAGCGCCGGGATGCCGATGCGCATGAGCGAGAAGTTGCCGCGTTTGGCGACCAGCAACACGACCGGGATCAGGAGCACGATGCCGACCTCGAAGAAGATCGGCAGGCCGATGATGCCGGCGATCAGCACCATCGCCCAGGGCATGGCCTTCCCGCCCGCCTTCGCCAGGATCGTGTCGACGATCCGGTCCGCGCCGCCGGAGTCGGCGAGCAGCCTGCCCAGGACGGCGCCGAGCGCGATCAGGACGCCGGTGCCCGCGACCGTCGTGCCCAGCCCCGTCGAGAAGCTGGCTATGGCCTTGTCGAGCGGCGCACCGGCCACCGCGCCCAGCGCCAGCGAGCCGATGATCAGCGACAGAAAGGCATGCAGCTTGAAGCGGGTGATGAGCAGGACGATGACGGCTATACCGGCCAGGACGGCGATGCCCAGCTGCGCGTGACCGGCCGAGGTGATCGGCTCGATCGTCGCGTCCGCTGCGAGCATCTCGACGCTGAGATGTGTCACGGCGATTCCCTAGGGTCGGGGGTTCCCTTGGTGGAGGGCAGGGGTTCCCTTGGTGAGGAGGGAGGAGAGGGACGGGGGGGTGGATCAGGCGACCGGTTCCAGGTGGCGCAGGGCCGCCACCGCGCGGTCCGCGATCTGCTCCGGCGTACCGGAGACGTCGACCTCGACGCCCGCCTCGTCCGCGCCGAGCGGTTCGAGGGTGGCGAACTGGGAGTCCAGCAGTGCGGTGGGCATGAAGTGGCCGGTGCGTCCCGTCATCCGTGACTCGACGAGCGCACGGTCCCCGGTGAGGTGGAGGAAGGCGATCCCGGGGGCGGCGGCGCGCAGCCGGTCGCGGTAGGCGCGTTTGAGGGCGGAGCTGCTGACCACCCCGCCGTGGCCGGTGCGGTCGTGGGCCCAGGCGCCGAGGGCGTCCAGCCACGGCCACCGGTCGGCGTCGTCCAGCGGGATGCCGGCCGACATCTTGGCGATGTTGGCCGGCGGGTGGAAGTCGTCGCCCTCGGCGTACGGGACGCCCAGAGCCGCGGCCACCAGCGGCCCGATCGTCGTCTTGCCGGTGCCGGCCACGCCCATCACGACGATCACCTGGGGGGTGCTCATGCCGCTCTACCTCGCTGTTCGCACTGCACTACGCGCGCCGCTCGCACCGCTTGCGCTGTTCGCGCCGCGTGCGGTGCTCGCGCCGTCCTCATTGACCGGCCCCACTGAAACCCATTGGGTACGACGTATTCAAGAGTCTGTGATGTAAAAGTCATACTTAATTGGCTGCCGAGGGGGACCGTAGGCTTGGTTCATGGAAAACGAGGGGCAGGGGAAGGGGCCGCACGCCCGCGTGCTGGAGACCCTCGGGCCCGAGATCACCGCGGGCGACTTCCCTCCGGGCACGGTCCTGCGCACGGACGAACTGGCGGAGCGCTTCGACGTCTCCCGCACGGTCGTCCGCGAGGTGATCCGGGTGCTGGAATCCATGCAGCTGGTGGTCTCCCGGCGGCGTGTGGGCGTGACCGTCCGGCCCACCGAGGAGTGGAACGTCTACGACCCCCGGGTCATCGGCTGGCGGCTGGCCGGCCGCGACCGCCCCCGGCAGCTGCGCTCGCTGACCGTGCTGCGCTCCGCCGTCGAACCGGTCGCCGCGGGCCTGGCCGCCGCCCACGCCACCCCCGACCAGTGCGCCGAGCTCACCGGGCACGCGATGGGCATGGTCGCCACCTCACGCGGCCAGCAGCTCGACGCCTACCTCGTGCACGACACGGCCTTCCACCGCGTCATCCTCACCGCCTCCGGCAACGAGATGTTCGCCCGGCTCGCCGATGTCGTGGCCGCTGTCCTGACCGGCCGCACCCAGCATCACGTCATGTTCACCGACCCCGACCCGGCGGCCGTCACCCTGCACGTCCAGGTGGCGGAGGCGGTACGGGTGGGCGACGCGGCGCGGGCGGAGGCGCTGACACGGGAGATCACGACCGGCGCGATGGCCGAACTGGACGTCCTGGCACCGTAGTTGGACCCGAACAATCGCCCGCGCACCCCTCAGAACAGCGGCTGCTGGCCCGGCATCGGCGGCTCCTCCGGGTCGAACAGCTTCTCCGCCGGCGCCATCATCGGCGCCGTCCGCCGCGAGCCGGGGCAGGAGATCAACTCGATGCCCGAACGACGGCCCGGAGGGTCATGACGGGCGTAGCGGCCGCCGACGACGGCGATCTCTCGGGTGCAGACGGGGCACGCGCGGCGGGGTGACGACATGGAAGACAGTCTGACGGACCGGTTGTCAGTGCCTCTCGCTAGCCTCCGTTCATGGCAACCACGGCAATCAACGACGAGGCGATCGAGCGTCTGCGCACCGCGGCGGCGGCCGGCGATACCCAGGCCGCGCTCGCATGGGGGCGGCTGCTGTGCCTGACGGCGGCCGGTCCGGCGGGCACCGCGGCGGACGGGGCGGAGGGGCAGACCTGGCCGGAGGAGCCCTGGCTGCGCGCCGTACTGC
Source organism: Streptomyces natalensis ATCC 27448 (assembly GCF_000935125.1). GTDB lineage: Bacteria > Actinomycetota > Actinomycetes > Streptomycetales > Streptomycetaceae > Streptomyces > Streptomyces natalensis. The sequence goes on from NZ_JRKI01000061.1 coordinate 850,466, forward strand.
GCAGGCGTCCCCGCGACGTCCCCGCGATGACGCTGCTGGCCGGACGCCTGGCCCAGCAGATCGACTACTGGGAGAACATGACCGAGCTCAACCCCTCGGACGCCGAGGAGTTCGGGGAGGACGAGGCCACGATCGGGCGGCGGCGCGCCGAGGCTGCGGATCTGCTGGCCCGGATACGCGCGGCCGCCCCCGGCCCCGACCTCGCCCCCGGCTCCGGCTCCGATCCCGGCCATCGCCTCACCCGTCCCGGTCTGGCCGAGCTGGCCGCCATGCTCGAACTGCCCACCCCGTCCGGAGAGTCCGCGCCCGAGCCCCCGCACGACAGCGGCGGCGCCCACAGCTTCTACGTGCTGGAGGACGACGCGTGGAGCGGATCGGTCATCCACCGCACCACCATCGTCGCGGCCCGCCCCGATGAGCTCCGCTGGGCCTGCGACCAGTGGTTCCGGCTCACCGAGGGCTGCGGCCTGAGCGGCTCGGCGACCCTCAGCGGCTACGCGTACGGCGAGCAGGTGAGCGTCGTCGACCTCGCCGAGCACTTCGACGACGGGCGCATGGTCTGGACCGACTGCGCCTTTCCTCCCCTGCCCGGCGCACCGCTGCCGCCCGGCCTCCCGGTCCCGGGACGGGATCTGTTCTACGGCTTCGCGGCCCGGGTGGAATGAACCTGCGGGCCGGGCGGGGCGACTCCACGACCCTGGTGGACCGAAACCCACGCAGCCTCAGAACGCATCCGTAGGCACATACGTCCCCCACACCCCCCGCAGCGCCTCGCAGATCTCCCCCACCGTCGCCCGCGCCCGCAGTGCCTCCCGCATCGGGTAGAGCACGTTCTCCGTCCCCTCGGCCGCCTTCCGCAGGCCGTCGAGGGCGGCGGTGACGGTACGGCGGTTGCGGCCCGCGCGCAGCGCGGCCAGGCGCTCCACCTGCTGGGCCTCGATCGCCGGGTCGAGGCGCAGCGGTTCGTACGGCTCCTCCTCGTCCAGCTGGAAGCGGTTGACGCCGACCACGATCCGGTCGCCGTCCTCCGTCTCCCGGGCGATGCGGTACGCGTTCCGCTCGATCTCCTCCTTCTGGAAGCCGCGTTCGATGGCGGCCACCGCGCCGCCCAGGTCCTCGATGCGCCGCATCAGGTCCACCGCCGCGGCCTCCACCTCGTCGGTCATCGACTCGATGGCGTAGGAACCGGCGAAGGGGTCCACGGTGGCGGTGACATCGGTCTCGTGCGCCAGCACCTGTTGCGTGCGCAGGGCGAGCCGGGCCGCTTTGTCGGTGGGCAGGGCGATGGCCTCGTCGAAGGAGTTGGTGTGCAGGGACTGGGTGCCGCCGAGCACCGCGGCCAGGCCCTGGAGGGTGACGCGGGCGAGATTCACCTCGGGCTGCTGGGCGGTGAGCTGCACCCCGGCGGTCTGGGTGTGGAAGCGCAGCATGAGGGATTTGGGGTTGCGGGCGCCGAATTCCTCGCGCATGACGCGGGCCCAGATGCGGCGTGCGGCACGGAATTTGGCGACCTCCTCAAGGAGCGTCGTACGGGAGACGAAGAAGAAGGACAGCCGGGGGGCGAAGTCGTCGACGTCCATTCCGGCGGCGAGGGCGGTACGGACGTAGGCGATGCCGTTGGCGAGGGTGAAGGCGATCTCCTGGGCGGGCGAGGCGCCGGCCTCGGCCATGTGGTAGCCGGAGATGGAGATGGTGTTCCACTTGGGGATCTCGGCCCGGCAGTAGCGGAAGGTGTCGGCGACCAGCCGGAGGGAGGGCTGCGGCGGGAAGATGTACGTCCCCCGCGCGATGTACTCCTTGAGGATGTCGTTCTGGATGGTGCCGGTGAGGTGATGGGGCTTCACGCCCTCTTCCTCGCCGACGAGTTGGTAGGCCAGGAGCAGCAGGGCCGCGGGCGCGTTGATGGTCATGGACGTCGAGACCCGGTCCAGCGGAATGCCGCCGAACAGCACCCGCATGTCCTCGACGGAGTCGATGGCCACCCCGACCTTGCCGACCTCGCCGGAGGCGATCGGCGTGTCGGAGTCGTGGCCCATCTGGGTCGGCAGGTCGAAGGCGACGGACAGTCCGGTCGTGCCGTGGGCGATCAGCTGCCGGTAGCGGGCGTTGGACTCGCGGGCGGTGCCGAATCCGGCGTACTGACGCATCGTCCAGGGCCGGCCGGTGTACATGGTCGAGTACACGCCACGGGTGTAGGGATAGGCGCCGGGCGCACCGAGCCGCCGCTCGGGATCCCAGCCGTCCAGCGCCTGCGGCCCGTACACGGCCTCGATGGGAAGCCCGCTCTCACTGCGCCGGACACCACCCGATTCGCCCGCCATGACCGTCCGCCTCCCAAGGTCACCCGCACCCGGTTTACGCCTGTTTCCGGCTTCTGCCCAGGATGCCCGCCCCCACGCCGCACCGCAGCACGGCACCCCGGGAGCACGGAAGCAGACGAGCAGGGAAGCAGGGCGCACGGGAGCAAGGCGGCACGGCGCTACGGCGCTACGGCGCTACGGCGCTACGGCGCTACGGCGCTACGGCGCTACGGCGCTACGGCAAGAGGGAAAGCCGCCAACGATGCACCCGCCCCGCACCCACGTCGGCGTAGTGACCGAAGCGATAATTGAGCAACCCCCACGAACACCAACCACCTACGCGAGAGCGGCGCCGGCTTAGGCGCAAAAAGGGGCGGCGCCGGCTTAGGCGCAAAGGGCGGCGGGGGGGGCGCGGGCAGGGCCGGGGGAACGTGCCCCGCCCGCGCCGTTGGCGCGGTAGCCGTGGGTACGGGGGGGACCCCGGCTCGCGCGCAGCCGATGACCAGTCGGCTTCAATCAGTACTGCGTCACTGGCGCAGAAAACGTCACACCTGGCCGGTGGCCGCGGCGCTCGGGGTGGTTGAGGGGGCCGGGGCGCCGGTGGTGGGCGTGGGCGCGGGGGTGGTGGCGCCGGTGGGTGTGGCGGCTCTCAGGGAGGCGTGCGGGTGGGAGTTGTCGCCCTGGCCGCCCTGGCCGTTGCCTTCGCCGCCGCTGTCCTCACTGCCGGTGGCACCGCCGCCGGCCCCGCCGTCGGTGAGGCCGGCGATGTCGCCGGCGGTCCCGCCATCGTTGTCACCTTGGCCGCTGCCCCCGCCGGCGAGGTAGGGGCGACAGAAGGCGTGCACCTTGTCGGCGCCGCCGGCGGTGTGCGTCAGGCGGCGCTCGGCGGACGCGTCGAGGTCGCCGCGCTGGTAGGCGAGGCACAGCGTCAGGAGGATCTTCTTACGGACGTCCTGGGCGGGGAGGTCGCCGCCGTCGTCACCGTGGCCCTTGCCGCCCTTGCCGCCGCCCGGCTTGCCGCGGCCGTGCGAGGCGCCCGGTGACGGGGTGTCGCTGGGGTTGCCGGAGCCGGGGCTGCCGGAGGGCGAGGAGGTGGTGGCGCCGTCGGTCTCCGTGCCGGGGCCGCGGGAAGCGAAGGTGCTGGGGGTCTCGGCGGCGGAGACCGTGGCGGCGGGCTCGGGGCCGCCGCCCTGGAAAGGGGTCGGCAGGACGCCCGTACCGGCCGCGACCGCGACGCCGCTGATCGCGCAGACCGCCAGGGCGACGGCGAAGCCGCGCCGGAAGGGGCGCGCGAGACGGGTGCGCTCGACGAGGCCGCCGGAGCGAGTGGTGCGGGTGGGGCCCTGGCCGGCCGCGGCGCGGCGGCGCGGTCGCGCACCGGAGCCGTGCTGCGCGCGGCGGAACGCGGCCACCGCGGCCGCCTCGCCGGGCAGCTCGGTGCCCTGGGCCGGACCCGCGCCGAGGGCCGCGGCGGCCTTGAGCAGCTGCTGGAGTTCCCGGGCGCCGTCGCCGCCGGTGGCACTGACCGAATCGCCACGCAGCAATTGCTCCGCGGCGTCCTTGTCGAGCCAGTCGTACGGGTCGTCGGCCATCACATGTCCTTCTGCGTCTGTGCGGCCGATTCCGTCACACCTGGTACGGACGATTCCGTCGCGCCGTCGCTGCGGCATCGTCCCTGCGGGGGCACCTCCCCCGCGCTGCCGCCGCCCCTGCGCGCGCCCCGGGCGGGCGGGCCGACGGATGTGTCTTCGTCCTGGTCGGCGGCCTCCCCGAAGGCGTCGCCCGACGGGTCCCCGATCAGTTCGGCGAGTTTGCGAAGCCCGCGGTGTGCGGCGGTGCGCACCGCTCCGGGCCGCTTGCCGAGCACCTGCGCGGCGCTCTTGGCGTCGAGTCCGACGACCGCCCGCAGCACCACGGCCTCGGCCTGGTCCTGCGGCAGCCTGGCTATGAGCCGCATGGTGCGGCCGGTGCCCAGGGCTTCCAGCGCCTCCTTGGCGGTGTCGGACAGCGCGGGGGTGTCGGCCAGTTCGCTCTCGTCGCCGCCGATGGCCGGGCGGCGGCCACGCATCCGTATGTGGTCCAGGGCACGGTTACGGGCGATGCGGGCGGCCCAGCCCCGGAAGCGGTCCGCGTCGCCGCTGAAGCGGGCGAGGTCGCGGGTGATCTGGAGCCACGCCTCGGAGGCGACGTCCTCCGCGTCCGGTTCGCCCACCAAGGTCCGTACATATCCGAGAAGTCGGGGATGCACGGCGCGGTAGACGGTACGGAACGCCGTCTCGTCGCCGTCCTGTGCCGCCTGTACGGCAACCGTCAGCCGGCTGTCGTCCGGCTGAATGTCGTCCCCTCGCACGGGTCCATCCTGTCGCACGTGGAATGTCCGCCGCCCGGTCCTTGCTGCTTTGCGTTCTGTCGGCCGCGCCGGTCCGCCGAGCCCCTTCACCGACTCCGGGTAACCCGGCTGCTCCAGGAGACCGTAACGCGTTCAACCGCACGCTCCGAACCGGGACCTGCGCATGGAGCGACGAAAACGGAGGCGGCGGGTCGGGCGCCGCGGTGCCCGAGGGGGCCCGCATCCGCCGCGGTGGCCGCCGTGTGCGGTGCGCACCGATCCATCTGGGACTCCCGGGAACACGGCCGTTCGCCGGCCGTGGGCGCCGGCCCCGGCCAGTGCGCCTACCGGCGCGAACCCGCACGTTACGGGCCCTGAGCGGCCCGCGTCCAGACCACTTGTACCCGCCCGGCCCATACCGCGCGTGACGCCTGTGTGACGCTTTCGCGCCGCCTGGCGCTGTATCGATTAGAGGCCCGTGAGGGCCTCTCCGAGAACGACGGCCGGGGCCTCTCCTGTGGGGGGTGGCGGCCCCGGCCGTCCCTCGATTCATACGGAACTCATACCCGGCGCCCACCCTGTGGCGCGCGCCCCCTGGAGGCTCCGCCGGATCACATCCGGTCGGCCAGCGCCTTGAAGTTCTGCCAGGACATCGTGGGTGTCCCCGGGTTCCATGTCTTCTGCGCCAGCGCCGCCAGCGGCAGCCGGATTCCGGCCGCGATCTGCTGCGCCGTCTGGGCCTGGGACTGGTCGGCCCAGATGGCGAAGCGGCCGCCGGGGATCCGGTCCGGTGTCGTCTGCTTCTGCGGCACGGCCACCGGTGCGGTGTCGCGCAGCACCGACGGGGACCAGCTGCGGTAGATCCGTTCGCCGGTCGGGTAGGTGAAGTCGTTCGGCTCGCCGAGCACGTAGTAGAGGTACTCGTCGTTGACGTTCAGGACGTTGCGGCCCTCGTGCAGGAAGGCCGAGGGGTCGCGCTTGCCGATCTCCTTGCCGGTCCAGTAGGCGACCGTGCGGTCCTTGTCGGCGGTGACCTTCCCGTCGGAGAAGAAGCCGTCGTTCCATGCCTCGATGCGGTTCTTGCCCGCGGCCTTCACGGTCTTCTCCCGGTCGTTGAGCCAGCCGGTCGCCAGGTCCTCGATGGTGGCGCCGGACCCGTACTTCTGCTGTGCGGCCTGCGCCAGCTGCGGATAGGAGGACTCCGGGTTGCTCGCCATCAGCGCCTGGTACTCGTCGCCGCCCAGGTGCCAGTACGCATCGGCGCCCTTGGGATTGGTGAACAGCGCCGCGTACTCGCGCAGCAGCGAGTCGACCAGCCGGGCGGACTTGGGGTTGGAGATGTCGATGGCGCCCTTGACCGTCCGGCCCTCGGCATTGCGCAGGACGAGGTCGGGATAGTGGTCGAGGACGGCGCCCAGGTGGCCCGGCGAGTCGAGCTCGGGGATGAGGGAGACGTGCCGGCTCTGCGCGACCTTGATCAGATGCCGGACCTGGTCCTTGGTCAGATGGTCCGGGGAGACGATCTCGGGGTGGGTGTCGCTCTCGATACGGAAGCCCTGGTCGTCGGAGAAGTGCAGCTGGAGCTGGTTGAGCTTGAGGTCGCTCAGCTCCTTGATGCGGGCCTCGATCCAGTTCGCGCTGAAGGGCTTGCGGGCGTTGTCCAGGGACATGCCGCGCTGCGGGCGGTCCGGCCGGTCCTTGATGGTGCCCTCGGGCAGGCCCCCGGCGGTGTGCACGGCCTGCCTGACGGTGCGGGTGCCGTAGAAAATTCCGGCGTCGGTCGGGGCCGTCAGAGTGAGCCGGGTGCCGCGGGCGGTGAGGGTGTACGCCTCGTCGGCGGTGCTGCGGGCGGCCGCGTCGTCGGGCCGGGACGTCCCCTGGGTGCCGGTGAGCTTCAGCTCGATATCACCTGGACGTACGGTCTTGTCACCCCACACCACCGGAAGCCCGCCAAGATCTTGGGCCATGAGTTGCGCCTCGTCGGCGAGGGTGCTCTTCTCCCCGGCCGGCACCACGATCCGGGCCCCCTTCGAGGGGCGCCAGCCGCGTCCGTCGGCCGGGGTGAATTTCCGCACAGTCGGGATCACGCGTGGCGTGCCGGTGACCGCGGCCCAGGTCGGCGTGGGTGCGGGGGCCGCCTGGGTGCCCGTACTGCCCGGGGGCCGGGAGTCCGCGGCGCCGGAGCAGGCGGTCAGCGCCAGCGCCATGACCAGGGCCGGGGCCAGTAGCCCGGCCGACCGGGCCACCGGGGTTGTGCGGGACCTCGGGTGGGTCGGGTTCGACATCGTGCAATCCTCACTTTTCGGGGCGAAGGCATTGCCAGGTGTGCGGGGTCGCCGTCCACTAAGTGCGCGAAAGCTCTCTCATCCGGGTGAAATTCGCGCATCCACCGGACAGCGGTCGACAAGCGTCGTTAGCGTGGCGACATCTAGTCCGTCGCCCTCCGTCCCAGGGGCCCCGGACCGCCGGCCCTTCCGCCGGAGTGTCGTGTCGCCTCAGCACCGCCACCACACCCGTCTCCACTTCCGAACGCCGCCGGATCCCGTCCGGTTTCCCTCCAGCTTCCGTCAGCCGTCCCTCCCGCACCCGTCGAAAGGTTCCGTATCGCGCCCTCCGGAAGATCACTGGGGACCGCGCAGGCCATCCGACCCGCCCGGTGCTCCCGCTGTCCAGCCCCCCGCCCTTGGGGTCTCCCCTGCTCGAACGGAGTTGAGAGCTCGGGGAAATGTCCGTCCGCCATCCGTCCGAGGAGCCCACGCTGTCCGGTGACACATCGGCCGTCCGGCCGACGACGCTGCCCCCGTTCACCGCTTCGTGCGGCATACGTCCCGAAAGCCGGGCCGTGCTGCCGCAGAGCCGGATGGCCGGCGCCGGGCTCGACCGTTTCAACACCGCGGCCCGCGACGACGCCGAGGCCACGCTGCTGACGTGCTGCGGATGCACCCGGTGGGCCCAGCGGATCGCCGCGCACCGCCCGTACCCGGATCTCGAATCGCTGCTGGCCGCCTCCGACGAGGCCAGTTACGACCTGGCGCCGGCCGAGATCGACGAGGCGCTGGCCCGCGAGTCGGTCTCACCGCATCCGCTCGCCGGTGCCCGCGGCCCCGGGACGCTCGCCGCGCACACTGCCCTGCGGGCCGCGCACGCCGAGTACGAGCGGCGTTTCCGCCATGTCTTCGTCATCTGCCTGGACGGCTTCCGCGAGGACGAGCAGCTCGACCAGGTGCTGGCCGCCATCCGCCAGCGGCTGGGCAACGACGTGGACGAGGAGCGCGTGGTCACCGCCGACGAACTGCGCCGGCTGACCCGCGGCAGGCTGGCGCGACTCGCCGCCGCCCACCGGTGAATCGCGGCACATCTCCCGTAACGTCCCATTTGATGCCTGTGCGATAGCCCGTTGGTGGCTGTTTGATCACACCTAAGGACCCGGGCGCCAGGAACCGACAGCGCGTCGCTACGATGTCGAAGGCCGGTGGACCGTACCCGGCCGGGCCCGACCGACACAGAAGCCGGCGCGGCCCCAATCCCCGCTCCCGGAGGGTTTTTCCGTGCCGGCTGGAACGCTGTACCGCGGCCGGGAAGGTATGTGGTCCTGGGTGGCTCATCGAGTCACCGGCGTCCTCATCTTCTTCTTCCTGTTCGTACACGTCCTCGACACCGCTCTCGTACGCGTCTCTCCTGAGGCGTACGACAACGTCGTTGCGACCTACAAGACACCGATCGTCAACGTGATGGAGTACGGCCTGGTGGCCGCCATCCTCTTCCACGCGCTCAACGGCCTGCGGGTCATCGCGGTGGACTTCTGGTCCAAGGGCCCGAAGTACCAGAAGCAGATGCTGTGGACGGTCGTCGGTGTCTGGGTCGTCCTGATGGCCGGTGCCTTCTACCCCGTGCTCCAGCACACGCTGCGCACCCTGTTCGGGAGCTGATGACGCGAGATGTCTGCTGAAACGACTCCGGTGAACGACGCGACGTCCCTGTACGACGCGGACAACCCGGCCCCGGTCATCGAGGCGCCGCGCAAGCGCACCGGCAAGACCCCCAAGACGACCCGGACCAACTTCGAGCTGTACGGCTGGCTGTTCATGCGGCTGTCCGGCATCGTGCTGGTCGTCCTGGTCCTCGGCCATCTGCTGATCCAGCTGATGCTGGACGGCGGTGTCTCCAAGATCGGCTTCGCGTTCGTCGCCGGCCGCTGGGCCTCGCCGTTCTGGCAGGCGTGGGACCTGATCATGCTGTGGCTGGCCATGCTGCACGGCGCCAACGGCCTGCGCACCGTCATCAACGACTACGCGCAGCGGGACAACACCCGCTTCTGGCTGAAGATGCTGCTGTACACCGCCACGGTGTTCACCGTCCTTCTGGGCACGCTGGTGATCTTCACCTTCGACCCGAACATCCGCTAGACGCCGGGGCTGAGGTAACCGACCCATGAAGATCCACAAGTACGACACCGTCATCGTCGGCGCCGGCGGCGCGGGCATGCGCGCCGCCATCGAGGCGACGAAGCGCAGCCGCACCGCGGTGCTGACCAAGCTCTACCCGACCCGCTCCCACACCGGCGCCGCCCAGGGCGGTATGGCCGCCGCCCTCGCGAACGTCGAGGAGGACAACTGGGAGTGGCACACCTTCGACACGATCAAGGGCGGCGACTACCTGGTCGACCAGGACGCCGCCGAGATCCTGGCGAAGGAGGCCATCGACGCGGTCCTCGACCTCGAGAAGATGGGCCTGCCGTTCAACCGCACCCCGAACGGCACCATCGACCAGCGCCGCTTCGGCGGTCACTCCCGTAACCACGGCGAGGCCCCGGTCCGCCGGTCCTGCTACGCCGCGGACCGCACCGGCCACATGATCCTCCAGACGCTGTACCAGAACTGCGTCAAGGAGGGCGTGGAGTTCTTCAACGAGTTCTACGTCCTCGACCAGCTGATCACCGAGGTCGACGGGGTCAAGAAGTCCGCCGGTGTGGTCGCCTACGAGCTGGCCACCGGCGAGCTCCACGTCTTCCAGGCCAAGGCCGTCATCTACGCCTCCGGCGGCAACGGCAAGTTCTTCAAGGTGACCTCCAACGCGCACACCCTCACCGGTGACGGCCAGGCGGCCTGCTACCGGCGCGGGCTGCCGCTGGAGGACATGGAGTTCTTCCAGTTCCACCCGACCGGCATCTGGCGGATGGGCATCCTGCTGACGGAGGGCGCCCGCGGTGAGGGCGGCATCCTCCGCAACAAGGACGGCGAGCGCTTCATGGAGAAGTACGCGCCGGTCATGAAGGACCTCGCCTCCCGTGACGTCGTCTCGCGCTCCATCTACACGGAGATCCGCGAGGGCCGCGGCTGCGGTCCCGAGGGCGACCACGTCTACCTGGACCTGACGCACCTGCCGCCGGAGCAGCTGGACGCCAAGCTGCCCGACATCACCGAGTTCGCGCGGACGTACCTGGGCATCGAGCCGTACACCGACCCGATCCCGATCCAGCCGACCGCGCACTACGCGATGGGCGGCATCCCGACCAACGTCCAGGGCGAGGTCCTGTCGGACAACACCACCGTCGTGCCGGGCCTGTACGCGGCCGGTGAGGTGGCGTGTGTGTCCGTCCACGGCGCCAACCGCCTGGGCACCAACTCGCTGCTGGACATCAACGTCTTCGGGCGCCGGGCCGGCATCGCGGCGGCGGAGTACGCCGCCACCGCCGAGTTCGTCGAGCTGCCCGAGGAGCCGGCGAAGCTGGTCGAGGAGCAGGTCGAGCGGCTGCGCGGCGCCACCGGCGGCGAGCGGATCACCGAGATCCGCAAGGAGCTCCAGGAGACCATGGACAAGAACGTCATGGTCTTCCGTACCGAGCAGACCATCAAGGAGGCCGTCGAGAAGATCGGCGAGCTCCGCGAGCGGTACAGGAACGTCTCGGTGCAGGACAAGGGCCGGCGCTTCAACACCGACCTGCTGGAGGCCATCGAGCTGGGCAACCTGCTCGACCTGGCCGAGGTCATGGCGGTCTCCGCGCTGGCCCGCAAGGAGTCCCGCGGCGGCCACTACCGCGAGGACTACCCCAACCGCGACGACGTCAACTTCATGCGGCACACCATGGCGTACCGCGAGGTGGGCGCAGACGGCGCCGAGTCGATCCGGCTCGACTACAAGCCGGTCGTGCAGACCCGCTACCAGCCGATGGAGCGTAAGTACTGATGAGCACCCCCACGCTTGACAAGCATTCCGCGGCCCTGGACGCGGCCGAGGACAGCGACTCGCACACGATCACCGTCACCTTCCGCATCCGCCGGTTCAACCCGGAGGTCGCGGCCGAGGCGACCTGGGAGGACTTCCAGCTGGAGCTGGACCCCAAGGAGCGGGTGCTCGACGGTCTGCACAAGATCAAGTGGGAGCAGGACGGCACGCTGACCTTCCGCCGCTCCTGCGCGCACGGCATCTGCGGCTCGGACGCCATGCGGATCAACGGCAAGAACCGGCTCGCCTGCAAGACGCTGATCAAGGACATCAACCCCGAGAAGCCGATCACGGTCGAGGCCATCAAGGGCCTGACGGTCCTCAAGGACCTGGTCGTGGACATGGACCCGTTCTTCCAGGCCTACCGCGATGTGATGCCGTTCCTGATCACCAAGGGGAACGAGCCCACCCGCGAGCGGCTCCAGACGGCCGAGGACCGCGAGCGCTTCGACGACACCACCAAGTGCATCCTGTGCGCCGCGTGCACGTCCTCGTGCCCGGTGTTCTGGAACGACGGCCAGTACTTCGGGCCGGCGGCGATCGTCAACGCGCACCGCTTCATCTTCGACTCGCGCGACGAGGCCGGTGAGCAGCGGCTGGAGATCCTCAACGACAAGGACGGCGTCTGGCGCTGCCGGACGACCTTCAACTGCACGGACGCCTGCCCGCGCGGTATTGAGGTCACCAAGGCGATTCAGGAAGTGAAGCGAGCGCTGATCACGCGGCGTTTCTAGGAACGAGGGCCCCTAGCCGGGCCGGACGTCCCTGAGGGCCCCGCTTCCGTACGTACGGAGGCGGGGCCCTTCGGCGTCCCCCGGGCCGTCGTGCCGTTCGCGGCCGCCGGGTAGACCAGGACCGGCGGCAGCGCGTCGTCGGCCAGCGCCACCGGGGCGTCGCGGCAGAAGTACGACGGGACGAAGACCAGCCCCCGCCCCTGAAGGTGCAGCTCCCGCTCCACCGGATAGCCGACCTCCAGCACCGGCGGCCGCCACCGCATCGCCGGCCCGAACGTCCGCAGCATCGCCTCCGCGCCCGCCGCGCCCAGCGCGTGCCGTCGTAACGCCCGGTCCCTGCCGACCTGTTCGGCGATCCGCGGCCAGCCCGGGGCTATCGCGTGATGGTGGTAGGTGCGCAGGCTGCGGGCCAGGTGGCGCAGCGCGGCCGGTTCGCCCGCCGCGATGTCCGCCGTCCAGCCCGGCAGCGCCCGCTGCCCGGTGGTGTGGATGCCGCCCGCCAGTGCGGCGAGTTCGGCGCGCAGCCGGGTGCGCGGGGTGCTCATCACGGCCTCCAGCCCCGGTTCGACGCCGTTCGCGGCGGCGGGCGGGGTGAGGAAGTCGGGGAAGTAGCCGCGCGGCGGGACCAGCGGGAACAGGGTGCGCAGCGGTCCCGGGCCGTGCCGTACGGCATGCCGCCGCCAGGCGGCCAGCGCCGGATCGGCCCGGCTCTCCCGCAGGGCGTGCAGGCTCAGAACGGTCTCCCACAGCGGGTCGGCCCCGTCGGCCACGGTCGTACGGGACAGATCCTGCGGGGTGAAGTGGATGCGCAGCACATCGTCTCCCGGGGTTCGGGAACCCCGGGGCTCCGGGGACGCCGCTCCCCCGAGCGGCGTGCACACGAGGATCCGTCCGGCGGGCGGGCGCCGCAAGCCGGACACGCCGGTGAGCGCGGGGAGTTGACGGGCTGTCGGCGGGTGGTTGACGGGCGGCGCGTCAGGCGTCGGCGGGCGGCGCGTCAGGCCGACCGCAGGGCCCTCGCCGCCAGTGCCTCGTCCTGGGTCCGTCGTTCCCGCATGATCTGCGCATACGTGCCGAGCGCGGTGCGGCGTCGCTCCAACTCGGCTATTTCCGCGTCCAGTTGGGCCTTCTGGCGTTCGATGGCGCCCCAGGAGAGCGCGCAGGGCATCAGGGCCGGGCCGCCTTGGGAGCAGGGCAGCAGTTCGCGGATGTCGTCCGTGCCCAGGCCCGTGGCGAGGAGCTCCCGTATCCGGCCCACGGTCTCGACGCATTCGGCGTCATAGGCGCGATAGCCATTGGTGTCCCGGTGGGCGCGGAGCAGGCCCCGCTGCTCGTAATAGCGCAGCGAGCGCGTGCTGACCCCCGTGCGCCGCGCCAGCTCCCCGATCCGCATCCGGTCCCGCTCCTCCATGACGGCCCGTCCTCCCCTGTGACCCAGGTCTCCCGCGGGCGGCTTGACCTTCACACCGGCGTCAAGCTGCACGCTCTTCCTCATGACGAACATTCCCAACGCTCCCGCAGCCGACCGCATTCCGTCCCAGGCACCCGGCTCCTCGCTCCCGCGCCTGTCGACCACCGTCGCCGGTCCGTCCGACGGGCCCGGCATCCTGCTGGCCCACGGGGCGACCGGCAGCGTGCAGAGCAACTACGGGGAGCTGATCCCCGTACTGGCCGGCTCCGGGCACCGCATCGTGGCCCCCGACTATCCCGGCTCGGGCGACACCCCGCGCGCCGACGGCCCCTTGTCCCTGGACGCCCTCGCCGACGCCCTGGTCGCGGAGGCCACCGCCGCCGGGCTCGACACCTTCACCCTGATCGGCTTCTCCATGGGGACGGCGGTCTCCGTACGGGCCGCCGCCCGCCACCCGGAGAAGGTCCGCGGCCTCGTCCTGACCGCCGGGCTCGCCCGTGCCGACGCGCGGGCCTCCCTCTGGGTGGACCTGTGGCTGCGCCTCCTGGAGCGCGGCGACTACGCGGGCTTCGCCCAGGCCCGGACGCTCGGCGGGCTCTCGCCCGACTACCTCAACGCCCTGTCCCCGCAGGAACTGACGGCCGCACTGGACCCCGACCCGTCCCTGCCGCCCCGCGGTTCCGCCGAACAGGCCGCGCTCGTCCAGACCCTGGACACCACCGCCGACCTGCCGGGCATAGCGGTCCCGACGCTGGTCATCGCCACGACGCTGGACTCGCTGCTGCACCCCCACCACTCGCGCTATCTGGCCGACCACATCCCCGGCGCCGCCTACGCGGAGATCGCGACCGGCCATCTGCCGATGCTGGAGCGCCCGGAGGAGTGGCGGGCGCTGGTGGCGGACTTCCTGGCCGAGCACGGCCTCTGACTCCCGGGCGCACCGCCCGCCGCGGCCCCGCATAGGGTCGTCGCGTGGATGACGACGCGACCAGGAGCGGGGAGAGCATGCCTGAGGCGGGGGGCGGATCCGGCATGCCGAGGGGCGGATCCGGTACGCCGACGGGCGGGTCCGGCGGGCGGGCGGCGGGCGACCCCGGCCGGTCCCCCGACGGTGGCGGCCGGTCCGCGGACGGTGGTGGCCGGTCCGCGGGCAGCCTCGGCAAGCAGGTGGCGGGCGGGCGCGGCGGGAAGAGCGAGCAGACCCGGCGGCTGATCCTGGAGACCGCGCTGCGCCTGTTCCGGGAGCGCGGTTACGACAAGACCACCATGCGGGCCATCGCCCAGGAGGCCGGGGTCTCCGTCGGCAACGCGTACTACTACTTCGCCTCCAAGGAACACCTGGTCCAGGGCTTCTACGACCAGATGGCCGAGGAGCACGCGGCCGCCGCCCAGGACGTTCTCGACACGGAGACCAAACTGGCGCGGCGGCTGCGCGGGGTACTGCTGGCATGGCTGGACATCGCCGAGCCGTACCACGAATTCGCCGCCCAGTTCTTCAAGAACGCCGCCGACCCGGCCAGCCCGCTCAGCCCGTTCTCCGACGAGTCCGAGGGCCCCCGCGAGGCGGTCATCGCCCTGCACCGCCGCCTCGTGGACGACGCCGACATCACGGTGGACGCCGAACTCGCCGAACTGCTGCCCCGGTTGCTCTGGCTCCAGCAGATGGGCCTGGTCCTGTACTGGGTCTACGACCGCTCGGAGAACTGCGCCCGCAGCCGCGCCCTGGTGGAACGCACCTCGCCCCTGGTCGCCCGCGCCCTCGCCGCCTCGCGCTTTCGCGTACTGCGCCCGCTGGTGCGCGAAGTGACCGATGTCCTGGGCGAGTTCCTGCTCCCGGCGGCCACGGCCCGCCGCGGCGATCGACCAGCAACTACGCGGAATCCACAGCCGTCGCTGGATGGGCCGACGGCTGCGAATCCAGAGGTGGGCTTCCAGAACCCCTGAGCCGAGGTGAGGCGAGGTGAGGTGAGGCCCCCGGACGGCCCGGATCCTACGGCGAGTTGGGCACCCCCGGCGGCCTCAGGCGCCCGGCCGCATCATCACCGCGCGTTTCGTTCCGTCCATGAGCCTCGCCCGCTGCGCCCTTGCCCTGCGCTCGGCGTCGGCCTCTTCCCGCTTCCGGGCGGTCTTGTCCCAGTCCGCGGGCTTGAGGAACAACATCGCGTTACTCCCCGGCACTACCAGGACGCCACCGAACGGCAGGTCACCGGCGACCCACGCGCCTTCTTCCGCACCTTCCGGCCAACGCCGACGCCCCGTCGCAGGAACCGCCAGCATCAGCGGCGCCCCGTGCTGCCCACGCGTCGTCACGCGGACCTCGAACACGTCGCCGTACCGGGTCCACCTCGCACGCTTCTTGATCACCCGGGGATGGAACTCCAGCGGATACTCACGGAGCACTCTCCCGCACTGGATGACACGGAGACCGTGAATGACGCGGTACATCGTGAGGATGAGCACGAACATACCGGCAACAATGGGCAGAGCAAGAAAAACCGAGGTCGACCCGGTTATACGGGACAACGCCAGCGGGACTGCCATAAGAAGCGCAGTGATCAGCACACGCACGGCAAGGAGACCGGCCAGGGCACGGCGGTTGGCCTTCCGTACCTGCGCCGTGTCGGGAGCCTTCGGTGGTGCTGGGGTGCGCGCGTCGTACGCCATGGCTGCTGGTTCAGCCCCGGGCCTGTCCACCGGCGTTCTTACGGCGGCGAGCCGACGCCACGAGGGCGACGACGGCGCCCACGACGACCAGTGCGCCGACGCCGATGCCGCCGTAGAGGAGGGCGTTGTGCGTGGCGTTGTCCGACGACTGGCCGGCGTCCTCGCCCTGGTTCGCGCCGGAGGGCGTTGCGGTGTCGGCCCCCTTGGGCATGGGCAGCGGGCCCTCTTTCGGGCCTGCCGCGAGGGTTTTGCGGAGGGCGGGGCCGGGCTGGAGGAAGCCGTAGCCGTAGTGGGGGTCGGGGAGGTTGAGGTGCTTGGCCTTTTGGGGCTGGGCCAGTCCGGCGGTCTTCACCAGGCGGTTGGCGATCTGGCCGGGGGTGAGGCCGGGGAACTTCTGCTTGAGGAGGGCGGCGGTGGCGGAGACGTAGGCGGTCGCGTCGGAGCTGCCTTCCGCGGCGCGGTCGTAGCCGGTGTCGCTGGTGCCCGACGCGACCGTGATCTTCACGCCGGGGGCGAGCAGGTCCGTGTCGGAGTTGTAGTTGTTGAATTCGGCCGCCGCACCGTACTGGTCGACCGCGCCGACGCCGATCGCCCCGGGGCAGCCCACCGGATAGGTCCTGCCGGTGGTGGCGTCGTTGCCCACTCCGGCCACGACCACGACGCCCTTCGAGAGGGCGTAGGCGATGGAGGCGCACTCGTCGCCGGCCTGCCCTGCGCCGCCGTAGGACATGTTGATGACGTCGGCGCCGTGGTCCACGGCCCAGCGGGTGGCCTGGCCGCTGCTCCCGTATTCCGGGACGGGGAGGATCTTGGCGTCGGGGGCCAGGCCCTTGACGCCCTCGGAGCCGCCCGGGCCGTGGCCGTGTCCCGCGATGATCGAGGCCATTGCGGTGCCGTGGTCACGGACGTCGTGTTCACCGGGCTTGAGGTGTTTCGCGGCCTCGGCCTCGTTCCGCTTCCCGAAGTCCGGTTCGGGGAGGAACTGGCCCTTCAGGTCCTGGTGGGTCTCCCGGAAGCCGCTGTCGAGCACGGCCACCGTCACGCCTTTTCCGGTGGCCTCCTTCCACAACTGCTCGGCCCCGAACGCCTCCAGCGGCCACTGTTCCTTGCGTACCTGGTCCGCGGAGGCGGTGGCGCCCGCGGTGAGGAGCAGCGCGCCGGTCAGCGCCGCACCCACCGTCGCGCGCAGTGTTCGGGTGACCCTCATCCTTGGCTCCTTGTCGGTGTGCCGTCCGGACGGCAGTGTTCCATCCGAGGAGAAGCCCCGCACCCTCGGGCACGGGGCCATTCGATGCCGGCCGCATGGCGCCCGGCCGCCGTCCGCACGATCGCCGTACTACTCGATGACCCGCGGCGCCACCTGGCGCTCCGCGGTCCAGGTCTCCTCGTCCTCGACCAGGTAGTCGGGGCGCTGACTGCCGCCCTTCTCCTTCTTCTGGTCCTTGCCCCTGGCCCCGGCGGCGCCCCCCGCCTGCTGGCCGCCGCGGCTGCGGTGCAGCCCGGAGCCGCCCTGCTTGGCGCCGCCCGCGGGACCGCCCGGCTTACCTGCCACGCCGCCCCGGGTACGCGCCTGCGCACCGCCGCGGCCCAGCGCGCCCTCGCCCGACTTACCGCCCTTGACGCCGCCCGCGCCCGGCATACCGCCACCGCGCAGACCGCCGGCACCGGACGGGCCGCGTCCGCCGCCGGAGCCCGGGCCGCCGGGTACGCCGAAGACGCCCGGCGGCATGCCGCCGGGGAAGCCCCCGGGGCCGCCGGACACACCGTGCCCGACACCGGGACCGCCGGTACTGGGGATGCCGGTGGCGGAGGTCGGCGTCATGGTGCCGCCCTGCACGCTGTCGAGTCCGGTGGTGACGGGCAGTTCGGGCCGGTGGGCCTTGGGTCCGTCGAAGCCGTCCGGGACGGCGCCGCCGGCCACGCCGTTGGGCTGATGCGTGCCGGTCGAGGACGGATGGGGGTGGGCATCGCCCGTCGTCGGCATCCGTACGGGAGGCGGCGGCTGGGTCCTGGTGGGGTGCGTCGGCCAGTCGCCGTGCACACCGTCGTCGGCGTTCTGGACCCACCCCTGGGAATGGGTCGTGTAGTGGTCGGCCAGCTCATCCATCACGATGACCGCCTCGACCTGGCGCTCCTTGCTCAGGGACAGGCTGTCCCGGTTGAGCTCCAGCGCCTGGCGGGCGTCCATGTGCGGGTCGGCCATGTCGCGGTGGAACTGGCTGTCGTCGCCGCTGGAGTCCATGGCGCTGTCCACCGTGCCCGGGTCATGGATTTTCGCCATGGCCTTCATGGCCTCGCGCACATTGTGGGCGAGGCCGATCTCGGGGCCCGACTCGCGCGTGCCGATCAGCGAGGACTCCATGTTCCGGGCGTGCTGATAGGTCCGGTCGATCTTGCTGAGGACCTTCACGGCCTCCCGGCGGAACGCCTCGGCCGCCGCCCCCGACCAGTGCTTCGACGCATGGTCGATGGCGTCCATGAACTTCTTGCGGACGCCGCCGTGTCCGTCGCTGCCGCCCAGCAGGTCGGCGGAGGCGCGCCAGTGGGTGCCGGCGGTCTCGATGGTGCCGGGATTGGCGTGCGCGACCATGGCGCGGAGGGAGTTGATGCCGTGGTGATGGAAGTCGGACGGGGAATGCGGGGTCAGGCGCTGCCCCTTGAACGACTTCAGCCGCTTTTCGCGCTCCTGGTCCTGGCGCTGCTTCGCCATCTGCTGGGCACTGTCGTGTTCCTGCCTGGCATCAACCACGCCGGTCCCCCTTGGTCGTCATCCCTCGCATCCTCGTCCCCGTCCGCGTCCCGGTCCCGGTTCTCGTCCCCGTGCCGCCGTTGCGGCCCCCGGCCGTGTTCAGCCGTTCATCGAGACCTTGGTCTGGTGCTCCTGGTCCTCGTACGCGCCCCGGCTGGCCTCGGTCTTCTCGCCGAAGGTGTGCATAAGGTCCTGGAGTGCGTGGACGACGTCCGACAAATAGCCCTGCATTTTGTCGTGGGCCTGCGAAATGTCATCCACTTCGAGGAAGTTGACCCCGAATGACGACTTCGGGATGTTCGTGCTGTACTTCACCTTCTGGCTGGTCTCATCCATATCGCCCTGAAGGTGCCTGAGCTGGCGCACCACCCCGTCCAGCTCATCGAGGTCGACCCTGAAGTCCTTGTTCATGATCACTCTCCCCGTGACGCGCACACCCCGCTCGCCCCCGGTGCGCCGCCCGCCGAGCCGCCGTCCGGCGGCCGCCGCGGCAGAGGGGTTATGGGCAGCGTAAAGACACTAAAAGAATAGGGAGTTTGCGACCGAAACAGCAAGATCGCAGGTCGCGATCCGCCCGGTTCGAGGCGTAATGCGACCGCACTTTGTCAGCGGTCCGTTATCAAGTACCCGGGCGGCTCGTCTTTTACCCCTTCCAGGGAGAGATCAAGACGGCCGACGGGGACCGGAAGAGACCGGAAACGGGGCACGAACTACGCCCGCAAGGAAGCGAGTTCCACGACCGTCACATCCGGCGGCGCACCCACCCGCACCTGCGGTCCCCGAACTGAACTGGGAAGAGACCGAAACCGGTATCGACCTGGGCCTGTCCACCTATGCGGTGCTGCGGGGCCGGAAGATCGCTTCGCCGAAGTTCTTCCGCCGCCAGGAGAAGAAGCTCAAGCGGGCGCAGCGCAAGCTGTCCCGCTGTGAGAAGGGCTCCAGCAACCGCAGGAAGGCCAAGCTCGCCGTAGCGAAGATCCACGCCAGGATCGCGGACAAGCGCCGCGACTTCATCGAGCAGGAAACCACCCGGATCGTCCGCGAAAGCCAAGCGGTCTATCTGGAGGACCTGAACGTGAAGGGCATGGGATCGAAGAAGGGCAAGCGGGCCAAGTCCGTCCACGACCGGTCGCTGGGCATGTTCGCCCGCGCCCTCGAAGCCAAGTGCGCCCGGTACGGGCGCGGCTTCGCCAAGGTCGACCGCTTCTTCCCGTCCACGCAGATGTGCTCCGCGTGCGGCTCCATCGAGGGACCCAAGGGTCTCGAAGGGCTGCGCGTGCGGTCGTGGACCTGCTCGTGCGGAGCGGTCCACGACCGGGATGTGAACGCGGAGATCAACATCAGACGCGAAGGGAAGCGTCTCCTCGCCGCTGGACGAGCGGAGAGGTAAAACGCCTGCGGAGAGCACGTAAGACGGCCCCTAGCGGCCGCGGCGCTCGATGAAACAGGAACCCGCCTGGACGGTCAGCCGACCGTGGAAGGAACCCCGGGCCTTCGGACCCGGGAGGATGTCAGGGGCCACATCTGGGAGCCGGTCCCCTCCGGACCGCCCATGCCGTGGGGTCCCGCCCGCCGGCCCGGTGCTACCCCTCTTGCGCGGGCGACGCCGCCGCGCGCCGCAGGGCCCGCACTCCGCGGAACCCGATGACCCCGATCGCCGTCCCCAAGAGAAAGGACGTCACCGCGAGCACCAGGTGGACCCAGAAATAGGCCGTCGGGTCGCCTGCCGCAGTGAAGGCGAGGCCGCTGCCGTCCTTGACCAGATTCTTGACGAAAGTGATCCACACTCAACTAACCACTACTCACCCCGATGATAGGGCATAGGGCCGCCGGCCGGATACTGGCAAGGCAAGGCTCCCCCGCAGCAGAGGACACCGCGCCATGAAGCTAAGCCGCCCCGTCTCCTGGTTCCTACTCGCCTTCGGTGTCTGGTCTTGGGTGATCTGGACAACCTTCGCGAAGAACTTGATCAAGGATGCAAGCGGGCTCGCTTTCGATCACGGCAAGCCCACGGGGTACCTGTGGGTGCACCTCACCCTTGCCATCGTCTCGTTCATCCTGGGAACAATCATTGGGGTGATCGGCTTCCGGGGCGTTCGCGCGTCCCGTAGCAACAGGTAGGAGAGGAAGCTCCGTCCAGCCCTATAGCGCAACAGAAAGCCCCGCCCGGTTTGGGGTCCGGGCGGGGCTCGTAGGGGCTCAGGTGGGCGTTCAGGCCGCCTGAGCCGTCCATTGAGGCACCCAGGGCCGAAGCCCCCATGCCCCGTTCTCGTACCGCTCTGCGTACTCCGCCCGGCCCTCTGTTGCGTAGTCCCGGACGCCGGGGCCGGTGTAGTCAATGCCCACTGTGGCCAGCGCGACGGCAAGGCACCGGTCGGCCCGGCGCATGTCTTCCGCGTGCTGCTTCAGCCTCCATGAGGCCCGCGCCAGCTTGCCCATGGTCCGGCGCTTATGCTCACGCGCTTCGTGGTGCACGAGGTAGAGGCGGACGGCGCCGCTTTCTTCGCCCCAGATGGTTTGGTAGCGCTCCTGGACGTGCGGGGGCAGCACTTCGGGCGCCTCGTCCGGCATGGGGGGCATTGCGGGCTGGGGGGTGGTGGGGGTGGCGCGATGCCTGCCGGTCGTGGGAAAGAGCCACGAGAGCAGTGTCATGAGGAAGCGCGCGGTAAAGTCGCACATGTTCGTCAGCTCCTAGCGCTGATGGGCCATGCCCCCGGACCCGGCCAGGTCGCGGGGGTTTTTGGTGTCCACGATCGTACATAGCTCTGTAGAGCTATGTATAGCTCTACAGAGCTTTTGGGAGTTTCGCAGTGTTCTAGCTTGGGTTTATGCGCGTACCGGAGTTCGCCCCGCAGCCGTCCCAGGTGCTCTATGTCGCCGTGGCTGACCACGTAGCAGCGCGGATCGCTTCGGGTGATCTCAAGGTCGGCGCGCGTCTGCCGGCCGAACGTGACCTAGCCGTGGAATACGGCGTTTCCTACGTCACGATGCGCCGGGCGACGGCAGTGTTGCGTGAGCGCGGCCTGATCGTCACGGTGCACGGGCGGGGAACCTTCGTGGCTGAGAGTCCGCCGGCAGAGACCATCGAGGACGCATGAGAGAGCCCCGCCCATGCACCACGGGGGCAGCGCACGGACGGGGCGGGCAAGGTGTTTCAGGCGAGGCGACCCGCGTAACGCGATCCGCAGCTCACACACCACCTAGACATGGCCCTGTTCGTCGGTCAGGGTACGGGCCGCTCCTTGGCCGCGAGCGGCGAGAGGACCCGCCAGCCCCACGCTGGCGGGTCCCTGACTACCTGACAGCTCCGTCCGTCAGGTCACTGGTTTCATCGTAGAGCCCGTAGCGCAACTCCATACCTGATGACCTATTGGGCTGGCTGCCCGCTGCCTGGGCACATCTCGCGACTGTCGTCCGGCTTCTGGTGTTGCGCCGTGGGCTGGCCGGGTTCTGCGCCAACGCCTTGACCGCAACTGCCACAGAAGCCCCATAAGAGACCGGGGTCGAATCGCATTTAGACCTCCTGAGATGGCTCGTACCACTGCTGTCGGTCGGTGCTTTGTCCTGGCCCAACGAGGTGCGCCACGGCTGCAAAGATCCTTGCCCCGGAGTGGAAGTACGCAGTCACTCCAGCGTGATCCGGGCGGCCGTCTTCCCGTTGCGACCAAGCTTCGATGCGGCTGATTTCTCGGCTGCCGCTGGACGTGAAGACGGCAGCTAGCCACGCCTCGACGTCCGCCAATTTGATCTTCCCGCTGGCCCCCAGACCCTCCGGATAGGGCCACGGCTCGATCGCCGCTTCGCCCTCGACGATCTGCTCCGGCTTATCGAAATTGTCCTTTGTCTCGGACGCTCCAACGGCGTGGATGTACGCTTCGGCGCCGGTCGCGAAGGTGACGATCAGGCCGTACGGAACCTTGGTGAAGCCGGACTCTTGGAACGTTCGAACGTCCTTGACCATGGGGCCCGGGGATTGCCTGATCACGTCGGCGAGGTACGTGGGGAAGCGGGTGGGGCGCATATCTGGTGTCTCCTCCTAGGAACCCACGCAGTCTAGGACGGCGGGCATAGCCCATCCCGCTTCCCCAGGTCACACGAGCTGTCTTGTGCTCTGCGACGGAAGCCCCGAACTGCGGGGGCAGTTGCTTGGCGGGGATGCCCCCGTCGCAGAGACGTCTATTGGGCGGTTCCCCCGTCCCGGCAGACCTCCCCAGGTAAGCCGGGGCGGCGACTCTACCCGCCCAACTGCCGCTGTCCGTAGAGACAGTCGGGCGGGGGTGGTGCCCGCCCCTGCCAGGATTCCGAAAGGCGGTGGGGGAACCTCTTTCGGCAACTTCCGGCAGGGGGCGGAGATTATGGCGGTCGCCCGGCGCTGGCCAATCGAGTGACCGGGCGACCGCTTCACGCGCTCCTCATTTCGTCTCGGACCCTTGGAATAAACGAGACGGGGGCCGTGAAATGTTTTTGGGCCCTCCACGGGGAGCGCGCCCGGCGAGCCTGTACGCCGGGGGTCACTAAATCAATGGGTACCACCGCGGCATTCGTGCGTGTTTACGGGGCCACCACTTCCAGCCCCCTCCCGGGAATTTCACCAGGTGCACGTCCTTGTGACCGTGGGAGAGGTCGCACCTAACCCACTTCGAGCCTCGTTCGCCTGAAGAGTCAGAGTCATGCGCGTGCAAGACGCGCGCCTTGGAAGAGCACCGCCTACGCCTCATCAGGGAGTCTCCAACTCTGTGCGTACGTGTCCTTGCATCTCAGGCCCCTCAGCGTGCATGGGTTATGGGCGGCGTCCGCGCCCTGGCGAACTGACAGGGCGCGGACCCTGGGGCTAGTTGCCCGGCTTCTTCGGCCCGCAGGTGTTGCAGCACATCGCAGCACCGGATTCGAGCCACAGCGTCAGATCAGGCTGATACCCCGCCTCGGTCATCAGGTCCTGCGTCAGGTCCAATGCGACGGTGCGGGCAGGATCCGACGCCGGCTGGTCCGGCGTGTGGTGAACAAAACGCCCGAGATCGGAGCACAGCGTCTCGTACACACGGGTGTTCAGTACGAGCGAATGCCATCCCTTATCTACGAGCTTCGAAGGGCGCATTTGACAGTCGGGGAACTTGGCAGCTGTGGCAACGAATTTCAGTGCTTCTACAACGATTCGGGACGCGCTGTTGTAGTTCATGTCCGGGTTGCTGCGTTGCACAGCGTCGGCAACGTCGCGGAAGGCGTCCTCACTGATGAGCCCCCGCGCGTCCGTCGCATCCTGTACGGGAACTTCCTGTAGTGCAGTCACAGTCATGCTTTCTCTTGTTGTTGAGGTGGTGGTGAGTGACCCGACTCCCTGCCTCGGAGAGGTGTTGGAAGTCGGGGGCTTATGGCGGCTGCCCAGACCCCTCAGCGCTGGGCAGCCGCTCGCGCTCCCCCCTTCATCTCGGACTCTTGGTGATAGACGAGATGGGGGCCGGGGAATTGGTTGGGCCCTCTGGGAGAAGCGCGCCCGGCGGCTGGTCTTGCGCCGGGGACTATGGGGTGTTGGTGACAATGGCCAGGGCAATTACTGCTCCTGTGGCCATACTCAGGAAGATCACGAAAAGGAGGCCGAACCATCGTCCGATGGCAGCGAGGGCGCGCCTCAGCCGCTTTTGGATGGGGTGCAGCAGGAGCGATATCGCCGCTCTGATCACCCGTCCCACCTCTGTTCACGGATGGCTTGATCCAACTGAGGTTGGCGCTCAGGAGCCGTGCTGGTGGTGACCACCGTTACCCCGTGGTCGTCACAGCGGTACATCCAACTGCCCACCTGCGTGATCTCATGCCCTCCGCGAGGGCACCGCATGTGCTGCTCAGGCACCATGACCACGCCCGTGGTTTCTGATCCGTTGGCTTGCCACGACAGCGTCTGCAAACTTCCGAAGCTTCCGGGCCTCGTAGCGCTTCTTGTCCAGCTCACTGCACTCGGCGCAGCCGGCAACAGGGCTTGGGGTGAGATCGGGGTACGGCTCGCCGAGCGACACGGGGCGCCCCTGGTGCCGGTTGCTGCTCACTGCGATACCTCCTCCAGAATGCGCACAAGTCGTTCAGCGTGGATCAGCGTCAGGGAGGGCGGGAGGAGTTCGTTCGTCATCAGGCCGTTCACGCTGCTCACGACGATCAAAGACGGGTTTGCAATGATCTTGGCTGCACGTAGTGCCGTGTCCAGGTCCCGCCCAACTTCCTTCGCGCCAAGGTGCTTGCCCCACGAGCTGACCTGTCCTCCCAGCTTGGCCGTCAGCGAGCGTGCCTGATCTAGCGTCAGAGGGGAGAAGCGAATTCGGCTGACCTTGATGCCTTCCACCTTGTCCGACACCACGATCGGGGAACCTGCATCGAGTCCAGCGCCGCGCAACGCTTCTTCGAGTCGTTGGCGTACATCGGTCGCTGCCTGATGTGGTGTTCGGACTGTGCCAGTCATGGCCTACTCTCCCTTGTCCTGTTTCGGGGGTGGTCCAACCCTGCGCCCGCAGGAGTACGCTGACCAGTGCTTTAGCCATTCCAAGCGGCTTTGGAATATTGGGAGTTGGACGTATGAGCGATGCCCCCGAGTCCCCTGCCGAGGCATTCGGCAACGAGATCAAGTGCGCCCGTGAGGCGCGCGGATGGTCGCAAACTGTGCTTGCCGAAAAGCTCTGTTGCCAACAGCCCTACGTGAGCAAGGTGGAGAGAGGGCAGCAGCTGGCAAGTGCTCCGTTCGCCGAGCAGTGCGACAAGGTGTTCGGCACCCCCGGCACCTACGCCCGGATGCGCCAGCGGGCGGCCGACGCGGGCAACCCCCTGTGGTTCATTCCGTACCTCCAGTTGGAGCGTGAGGCGTCGGCGATCTGCGACTACTCGCCCACCTTGGTGGCAGGCATACTGCAAACCCCGCGGTATGCGGAGGCGGTCTACCGGTCCGCCCGTCCCGAGGACACAACAGACCAGATCAAGGCGCAGGTAGAAAAACGCATGCGCCGCCGCGAGGTGTTCGACACCCTTACCCCGCCGTCCTTGTGGGTTGTGCTGCACGAGTCAGCCTTACGGACCGAAGTAGGCGGCGCCGACGTCATGCGGGAGCAGCTACAGCACCTGGTGGCAGCCTCCGAGTCACCACACATCACGATCCAGGTCTTTCCGTTCAGCGCAGGAAGCCCGGCACGCGCAACACCGTTTAAGGTGCTCACGCGGCAGGACGGCACCGAAGTCCTGTACGAGGAGACTTACGAGCGAGGGCAGGTGGACGACTCAGCGGAAGTAGTGACCGCAGCACGAGCGGCATACGACCGCCTACGCGCCGACGCACTATCACGCGAAGAATCACTAGCCCTCATTCAGCGCGCGATGAAGGAGTACGCCCATGAGCACCACCCCCGACCTCTCCGCCGTGGAGTGGATCAAGAGCAGCTACAGCCAGGGGAACGGCGGAGACTGCATCGAATGGGCCCCCGCCTTCGCAGTGTCCGGCGTCGTCCCCGTCCGGGACAGTAAGGACCCGCATGGCCCGGCGCTCACCTTTGAGTCATCGGCGTGGTCTGCATTCGTGTCGGCCGCGAAGGCCGGCAAGTTCGGCACCATCTGAGCCACCCCGGCTGAGGCCATGCCGCCCTAGACTCCGTCCTGGTGGCCCTGTGCGGCCTCTCCCTGCCCTCGTGGCACGTTCGGGAGGGGGTTGCGCTAGCCCCTTCTTGGCGGCCCGTGGAACTCAGAAGAGCCCCCCGCCAGCAACGGCGGGGGGCTCTCGATTACGTGGGGCCGGCTCTTAGTTCATCAGCCGGTGATCTTGTTGACGGCGGTGTGGATGTGTTCCCCGTTGCACGGGTCGTCACAGTTGCAGGGGCATCCGCAGTCGTCCACGCGACGGATCCACCACTCTTCTCCGTCGATCATGAAGGATGAGACTATCTCGCCCCGCTCGCATCGCTCCGTAAGCTCCTGAGCCTGGAGGAATGCAAGGTAGTGGTCGTGGCCGCAGGGACGGTCTTGATCCAGGACTGCGCTGCACTCTTCGTCGTGCCGACCCTTGTAGTAGGTGGCTACCGACTCCGCGTCGTATGCCTGCCAATCCGCGGCGTCGATCGCGT
Organism: Streptomyces natalensis ATCC 27448; assembly: GCF_000935125.1. Taxonomy (GTDB): domain Bacteria; phylum Actinomycetota; class Actinomycetes; order Streptomycetales; family Streptomycetaceae; genus Streptomyces; species Streptomyces natalensis. Next base: position 876,965 of record NZ_JRKI01000061.1, read on the forward strand.
CGGCTATGCATTGCGCCGGCCATACGGGATCGTGGCCGGGCACGTTGTGGCCCACGTGGTATCGGGTCGTATTGCTCATGCTCCTTCGCCCTTTCCTGCTGATCTTGGCTGTGTGCGATCCTGGGGCGTGGGCTCCCGCCACCTTGCCTGTGGCGGGAGCCCACGTAATGGGCGCTTAGGCGCTCAGTCGGACGAGTTCCAGCTTCTGGCCGGAGTTGTCCTCCTGCTCTGCGCAGACCTGATCAAGGTGCTCGCTGCACGCGTAGAACCAGCTGAAGACCATGTCCCTGCGCTTGACCATCCACTTGGCACCATCCGGGCACTGGTGCATGAACACGTTGAACCCGTCGCAGCGTTTCGCCATTCGGTGCTTCTCCCTGGGTAGAGCCGGGACGCATCCCGGCTACAGGGGGACGGGAGGCCCGCCGACTTGCCTTCGGCGGGACCTCTCGCGGTTACCAGGTCAGATCTCTGACCTGGCGTTTCCCCTGTTGATTTATCAATGTGCCGCCGGGAGGCGTTTCCTCCCGACACCCAGAACAATACACAACCCGTACGGGGGTGTGAAGCGAGATCCGGAACATGTTCCGGACCCTGACACAGGAAGGCCCCCACCGGGAACTCCGGTGGGGGCCTGGCTGGTTGACGCTCACCCATAGGTACAGGGCGGGCCGGCCGCAGGCCGGTTCCTTTGCCCCGCAGGGGCGGGCCCTGGCGCGAAGCGCCTTGAGGGGGCCCGGCGCGAAGCGCCCCGCCCGGAGGGCGGGTTGTTTTGGGTGCCGCGCGGCCGAAGGCCGCTTGAAAGGCACCCGGGCCGTAGGCCCGTCCGCTTTGGTCGCCGTGGCCGCAGGCCACATAGGGGCGACCCAGCCCGTAGGGCTGTCGATTTCGGCGGCGAAGAGGGGCGGGTGGCACTTGCCTTGCCACCCGCCCCTTGCGTTTGTGCTAGACGTTCTCCACCTGGACGCCCCCGCGCGGACCCAACTTCAGCCGGGTCATCGGGTAGTCCACATCAATGGTCCAGCCGTCCCCATCCCGGCGGGCCGGGAACAGGTCCAGGTAGGACGCCTCAGCGTCCACGCACGGGTAAGCGATACCGCCCTGTGCAAGCCCCACGGTGGCGTTGCCGTCCTCGTCAAAGTCCACAACATGGGCACCGTCGTCCACCGGATACCCGTTACTGTCGGCGCGGAGCCAGAGTGCGAGCTTGGCCGCCTTGAGAGACGGCCACGTTTCCATGTCGGCGAACACGTCGCCCAATCCGTAGTTACTGCCACCATGCCAAGTACCGAATACGCGCACTTTGCCTCCTAGTTCCAGCCCCGCGGTTGCCGGGGGCGTGTCCATGAGGCCGGACGTAAAGGCTGGCTAATAGTCCGGTGAACGCGCCGAAGGCGCCCGGACTATTACTTTTCCGGTGAACGCGCCGAAGGCGCCCGGAAAAGCGGTCCGCGCTTGCGCGGACTGAATCGCGGTGAACGCGCCGAAGGCGCCCGCGATTCACCCCGTAGGGCCCGCTAGGGCCCGTAGGGGCGGCCTGCCTGCACGTCTGGCACCATGGCCACGCCCCCGGCATGAATGGCCCGTCAGGGCCTAGTAGTTCGCCTTTCTCGCTACGCCGTGCTGCGCCCTGGCGAGCGTCACGACCACACGGGCCAGCTGCGAGGAGCCGGTGTCGTCAGGCCCGTGCGGCGCTGCTGTGGAGTCTCCTCTTCTGCTGCCCGAGCGCTCAGCCAAGCGGCCAGTGCTCGGGCGTCAGCCGGAGTCATCTGGCATCGGTCATTCGGAACAGCTATCGAGATGTGGCCGGGTTCCTTCTCAGTGGTCCAGGCGCGAACCCGGCCGGTGCGGCTGGTGAGATCTGCGCGGTGTTCCCGGGTCTCATGAAGAGGCACGTTCGTTCTCCTTAGTGGGCATGGTGTGATCGGGAGTCTCGATCACCACTCGTCAAATTCGCGTTCGCCCTCTTCGTCACTCGCGAGAAAGAGAACTCCAAGGGATATGGATTCAAGCTCTGCGGTGTCCCATTGGCTGGTTTCGCCGTGGTCCAGGACCGGCAGGCCCATGAGGGCCGCGTCCTCCGGAGTCAGGTTTCGGGGCTGCATTTGGGCACTCCGTTTCAGCGCTCTGCCGCCCACTGGGCAAGCGACTTGGCGTGTTTGTTGGAATTGCAGTCACGGCAGGCGGCCACGATGTTGGCCGCAATATCTGGCCCGCCGTGGGCAAGGGGGACAACGTGGTCCAGCTCCTCCGCGGGGCCGTCGCAGTAGCAGCACCCGGCCCAGCGGGCCAGGATCTCCGCGCGGTTGTAGGGGTCGGGCCGGGGCCGGCGCCGCCTGCGTGCGGCTCGCGGGGAGAGTTCAGGCACGCTGCGCACGGGCCGGCGCTGGTTTACGAGCCGGCGACGGGCAGCCGGCGTCACGCCGCTTTGTCCTCCAGCTCCTCCGCGACGCGTTCGGCCACGGACCGAAGCTTGGCAAGAGTGCGGGTGCGCATCACTGCCACCGTGTTGGCCCGGTCGATGCCCATCACTTCGGCTATCGCCGCGTTGTCCGGGCTGCCGTCCTCGTTCGCCAAGTGCGGGTCCGGGGCTATCCCGTAGGTGAGCCGGAGAACTTGAGCCTTACGGTCATCCACGGTGGCCAACAGGGCATGTGCCAGGGCGATTCGCTGGGCACGCTGGCGCCTGTCCAGGTCCCGAGCCTCTATGAGGTCATCCGGCAGGCCCAGGCCGTAGGGATCGGCCAGAGACTCCACGAGGGGAATCGTTTCTCCTTCCGCTCCGCGTCCAGCAGGCGCGTCCAAGGAGTCCGTTCCTTGCATGACGCGGCGGACGTGGCCGGCGGTCTCCGCTGACATGCGGTGCCCGTCCCCTGGCAGCACCGTGCACAGGTACTCGGCTGCCTCCCAGTCGCCTCCGACCACGCCCAGACAACGCAGGAAGGTGGCGCGCTGATCAGCGGAGGCTCCGTTGTCTGCGCCTCCGTTGGCAGCCTCGTAAATGCGCATGTGGATGCGCCGGTACGCGTGCGTGGTGTACTGCGCGCCCTTGTCGGAGTTGTAGGTCCCCAGCGCTTCCAGTGCCGCAAGCCGGCCCTCCTGGCACAGCTCTTCGAAGAGGTCAGCGTGGCCGGCAGATGACACGGCCGCCGTCCCCACATGTCGGGCTGCGGCCTCTCGGACGTAGGGCTCTGCGGCCTCCAGAACGGCCGCTACAGCGTCCGCGTCCTGATTTTGGGCAGCACAAATCAAGGCATGTGAGAGCAAGGTGGGATCTCCTGGGCGAAAGGGCCGCCCCGCGCGGCGCTTGCCGGCGTTGTCTGGGGGCGGTTACGGCCCAGCCCGATCCCTAGGAATTCGAAGAAATGTTCGAATGAAAGGGTGCAAAGATCCCGTCTCTAAGGGGTCCGGAACATGTTCCGGACAGCACATGAATGCGCGGGATCGACGCAGGGCCCGGGAAAGGTGGGCCGTACTGGCGTCAGGGAATGAGCAAGCGTCACGGGGCCGCGAACGCGGGGCCGTGGTGGCTCAAGAGACGGAAAAGCCCCGACCGGCTTGGGGGAACCGGGCGGGGCTTGAAAGCCGCTAAGCGGCTAGCTGGTTAGCGTGCGTACGCTAACGACTCCGTCCGGGGCTCAGCCCCGGGCGGCGTGCTTCGCCATGCTGGCGGAGAGGTTGGCCAGTGCGTATGCAGCATCGCTGGCCAGGTCTGCGAACCGTTCGTAATCGTGCAGTGAGGTGGCTCGCACGGCTGCCGCATCGGTTGCATCGCGGGTGATGCCTCCGCCGTGCGACGCCACGTAGGAATACACCTTCGCGGCTTGCTGGCGAGCGGAGTTGGAGGGCTTGGACTGCCGTAGCTTCCGGTAGGCGGTGGCGATGGCCCAGAGTTTTGTCCGGCTGCCGCTTGTGCGGGACCGTGGACGGTCGTGCATGAAGAACCCCCAGTTCGTGCGCCACTCCCCCGTGGCGCATATGCCAACCTGTCATTGACCCGTACGGGGATCAAGGACATTCGACTGTCACCCAAAGCAACCTTCACACAACCGTGCGTTTCAGGGCTGGCAGTCGGGTTAAACGCCCTGAGCGTCCGGGACTTGCCATTCATCTGGCAGTCCGTAACCACCTGCCCATGTTCGGCCGTATACATCTGCTTCGGCATCAATGGGCACTCCGAAGAGCGACATACGCACGGTTTCCGCGACTTCAGCGGCGATATCTGCCGCTTCCGCTTCCGGTGCAGTGCCCAGTACCTCGTCATGAATCCAAAGGTTGAGGTAGTCCGTCAGCCCCTTGGCCTCAAGGTCGATGAGCGCCTGACCCATCGTGTCCCGGGCCGTGGACTGGCACAGGTAGGCGACCACTCGAAAGGTTTTATCCCGGTCCAAAACCAGCCGGCGGCCCGAAGGCGTCCGGACTTCGCACCCGTTGGCCAGGGCGTGGCGCTGCATAGCCCCGGCCCATCGCTTGATGCCGGGGTAGGCGCGGGCGTACCGGTTGAGGGTGTCGCGCATGACAGAAACAGGCAGGCCGGTCTGTCGCGCGAGAGCCTGCGGCCCTCCTTGATAGCTCGTACCCAGGCCGGCGACCTTGGCCAGATTGCGTTGTTCCTTCGTAAATCCTTCACCAAACATCAATTTTGCGGTGAAGTCGTGTAGGTTACGCCCTTGCCTAATTGCCTCACACATGCGTGATTCCTGTGACAAAGCGGCCAACACCACTAGCTCCACGCTGGATTGGTCCACGGAGAAGTACGTCCGCCCTGGCTCCGCCACGATCGCGCGGCGGATCGTCCAGTCCCTGGATGGGAGCTGTTGCAGAGGCGGGCCGGAGACACTGGCGCGGGCGGTGCGGGCTCCAAGCGTGTTGATACTGGGGTGTACGCGGTCGTTGGCGTCGCGGCCTTCCAACATGGCCAGCGCGTATGACGTGCGCCAGCGGGACGCTCGCTTGGCATGAAGAACCGCATCAGCCAGCGGGTTTGGGCGCCGGCTGGCGCGCGGGTTCCATTGGTCGTCAAGGTCCGCCAGGTCTAGGAGGACAGCCTTATCCACGCGGAGGGACCCTGACGCGGTGACTTCGGTAAGCATCTCGCCCATCCCCGTCAGAGCGCTGGCGACTTGCGATGTGCTGTTGACGTTTTGCACGCCATAGCGAGCGGCACGGCGGGCATGGTGTTCGGCGTCCCGCTCCAGGCGGTCTAGAAGTCCGCGGGTGTACTCGACGTCCAGGCGCATTCCTGTGCGCTGCATTCGTGCGCATATCGCCATCAAGCGGTGTTCGAACTCCACGAGTCGATCCGGGATAGCCAGCCGGTGAATCTCCACATTCAGCTTTGGGAGAAGGCGGAAAGTGATCAACACATCCAGTCCCGCGTATCGCTGGTACGTCTCGTCCTCGTACGGAATTCCAGACCATCCGGTCTGTTCTGTAAGTCCGTAGACGCGAAAAGCGCTCTTCAGGCCAGCCTGAGTGTCAGGGGCGGTTGGGTCCACGTAGTGGGCCGCCAGGGGCTTGAGGCTGATTCCCACTCCGCCTTCATAGTCCTGCCGGGAGTCGCACAGGTGAGCCAGGATCTTGGTGTCCACGACCTTCGGAGCTAGCTCTTCCAGTGGTGCGATGCCGTGGCGATCCAACACCAAGAGGTCGTAGGCCGCGTTGTGGATCACCAGCTCTGGAGCCTTGAGCACGACGCCACGCGCCAGGGCCTGGAAGTAGGGGCCGCGTTCCACAGGGATGACCCAGGCGGTGTTACCAGTGCCGAACTGGACTGTCCGGAGCTGGTGGTCTGGGCTGTAGATGTTCAGGCCGGAGGTCTCGGTGTCCAGTGCCAGGGACCGCGGGTTGTGGCGCTTGAGCCACTGGACGGCCTCTTGTCCGTCCTCCTGGGTCTCCACAGCGTGGATGGTGGTCTCCGTGCCGGCTATGTGGTGGCGGTACGTGCGCAAGGTTGCTCCCCGGTGCGGGGCCAGCCGCCGGCAGCCGTGAGGCGGTGCCGGCCTGCGTCGCGGCATGCGAAAGGGGGCCGGCCCGCAGGCCGACCCCCTTTTCGGTGGTGTCGCGGTTCTTACTTCGGCTGGCCGAAGATGTCACCGGTGTTGTCTGGGGCCGGTTTCACGGCCCGGCAGTCGCGCAGGTGGCGGAACCCCCGTATGCCTCTGTGCACGCCGCTGCCGGCCCCTTCAGCCACGCCGGGGAAGGAGCGCACAGCCGCGAACACCCGTGGCTTGGTCATGCGGTGCCGGATGCCGGAGTCTTCACACCACGTCTGGTAGCGCTCCCAGACCTCCGTCCGGGTCGTGAACTCCCCCTCCACTACTTCGAATTCGTCTCCGCCGGCCTCAATGAACCCGCTCAGAGGGTGGGAGGCGTCGCGGTATCGGGCAGTGGCCTTTTCCACGGCTGCCGGGAAGGTCAGGCCCTTGCCGGCCTTGTACTGGGCGTACCACTCGATAGCCCCCCGCACTGCCCAGGCGGCTATCCCGGCGCTCTCCTGGGCAAGTGCCGACTTGAGGTGTCGGTCTTCCCGCCCGCGGAAGTCCTCCAGCCAGGGCACGACACGGACGCGTTGCCACAGCGCGGCATCCGTTGCGTCCACATCCGGCGGATAGTTCGTGTCCACCTGGACCAGAGCCGTGGGCCGGAACGTGATCTCCGACCGGGCGTAGACGCCGCGGGCTGTAATCGACTGGTCGCCGGTCAGCGACTTCATCAGGGCTTGGTCCAATTTCATGCCGGCCGGCCACTCACTGGAGAGGACCAGCCGCTTTCCACGAAGGCCCACAATGTCCGCCCGGGGTCCACCATTCTCCCGCCGGCGTTCGAACAGCGAGGGGTCCGCCCGCTTGATCATTTCCCGGAACACGTTCTCCAGGCTGTCCGTGAACGTCGTCTTCCCGTTCGTGGTCTCCCCCACGTGCATGACGAAGATCCGTTCCACGGCGTGGCCTGTGATGCCGTAGCCGGTCAACATCCGTAGGAAATCCGGTGTCTGCGGGCTTGTGGGGTGGCACTCCGCAAGGAAGCGCTCCCAGCGTGGTGCCTGGGCGGTCGCGTCGTAGTCCAGGTTCACGAAGTAGGTGTTCATGTCCTGCGGAGCATGCTCACGCATCGCGCCACTACGCAGGTCCACCACCGCATTGCGGAACGCCAGCAAGTGAGGGAAGGCGTCAAACTCGTCCGCGGCAGCGTAGACGCCGGGGATGGACGCCAACATGGACACCATGGCCTTGACCCGGCTGGCGTTCTGGCTCTCAAGCACGTGTTTGGCCAGCTGTACCGGGTCCTGGCCCCTCTCGTGGGGCATGGCCTGAATCACGGCCCGCACGTCCGCGTACAGGGCCTCTTGTGGAATGGTCCGCCAGTGTCGGCCGGTCCACTTGGAAACGCCGACGCCCGGCACCATCCTGATATGGCCGCCCAGTTGGCGGTACAGCCGTTCCGCGTTGCCCAGGTCTGTGAGGGGCAGCGGGGGCCCGTCTATCTCCGTGATGAGGTCCGGAACATGTTCCGGTTCCTCTGTCGCGACGTCTACGACGTGCACAGCGGCTCGCCGGACGGTCGTCCGCAACTCGACCGGGAAGGCGTCGGCGTCCCGGGCCCGCCAGTCGGTCAGGTCGTCCCCCTGGTGGGGTATCTCCAGAAGGCGGACAACGAGGCCAGCGCGGGTGAGGGCGTCAGCGAGTGCGGTGTTAAAGCCGGCGCCGCCCGCGTCACGGTCGCCGGCAAGGATCACCTCTCTGTCCCCCAGGCCGGCCGTCAGCTCCTCCACCAGCACGGCATTGCCGGCCAATGTGGCGCCCCGGATGGCCACAGCGTCATAGCCGGCAGCCACGGCTGTAAGCCCGTCGCCGGGGCCTTCGGTGATGAACACGGGCCCGGTGTTGTCGGCACGCAGCACGCCGTACTTGGCCCACTCGGCTCCATCGGGGTTGGAAAGGCTGGCCCAACGTGCTGGACAGTCGCCGGTCAGGTCACGGCCCTGGAGCCCTTTGGGGACGCCGTGGAAGTCCACGAGCGGGACCGTGACGCGGGGGTAGCGCTGGTAGGCCGGCGACCGGTGCAGGAACGCCTCGTCTACCCCCAGAGCGTCCACGCCCAGGCCCAGGTCCGCGGCCTTCTCCGCGTCGAGGCCGAAGCGCTGCCAGACGTACGTCCGCGCCCGCGCGGCCTCGTCGCTCTCCCCCATGAAGGCCAGGTTCGTGGTGTCCACGTAGGTGGCCAGGCTCGCAATATGCCCAGGACTGAGGTCTTCCGGAACGGGCTTGGAGGAGACCGTGACGCCCTCCCCCGGCGCCCAGTCGTAGAGGTCTGCCGGGCTCCAGTCCAGCGCGGCCAGCACCTTGGCACGGTCCTGGCACACCCAGCAATTGACCAGGAGGCTCCCGTCCTCCTTGAGTCGAAACCACAGGGAGGGGCGGGTGTCCTGGTGGGCGGGGCACTGGACGCCGTACTCCCCGCGCTCCTCCACAACCTGTGGGAAGCGGCCCAGGAACTCCGCGAGACTTTTCAAGATCCCCTCCAACGCAAAAAGACGGGCGTGCACCGGTCCAGACCGTTGTCTGGGACCGGTTACACGCCCGCCCTTCGGCGTTCAACGAGGCCGCTTGAGCTGGGCAGTTGGCGCGCGCCACGGGCTCTCTGTAGGCTTGCTTTGCGGTAACGACCACGGCCTAGGAACCGACGCTCAGACTGCCCCTAAATCATGTGGGTGGAATGAAGCGAAGGAGTCTTGCCTTGGGCGCGACCTACTCTTGCCTGATGCAAATTGCCCAGCCCGTAATCCCAATATTGCTTTGACGGTCTTTGCGACAGACCTCAACGAATAGCTGCCGACCATGGCGGCGCACAGTCGACGGGCGCTGTGTCTTGACAGACATCCGTCTGTCTTCGTTGAGGTTCGCGTTTCGACGCACCCTCTCGAAGGCGACGGCCAACCCGCCTCGGAGGGCGTTATGTGGGCCGTTATGCAGGAACTCGCGATGTCAGCACCCCAGGCGCTGATCTATTTTGTGGCGCTTCTTGCCCTCATGCTGTTGCTGGCTTTGGTCATTACCCTGCGGAAGACCGAGGCAGAGCATCGGCCGGAGATCATCCGGGCCCTAGCCGATCTGATGAGCTTCTGGCGGCGCAAATAACTACCGCCCGCGCCCATCCCGCAGTATTCGACCGAAGGTTTCCAGGTCCATCACGACATACCCGTGACGAACGTTCTTCCCGCGGCGTTTGACCACGGCTGCCCCGTAAGGCACTTCGGCGTTAACCGCCTCTTGGTTGGCTTGCTCCACGTACGCCGAGAGGCGGTGCGCTTTCTCGTCCTTGGCCTCCAGCACGAACGGGTAAGCGTCGATGTCGCCTGTGTCGTGTCGGCCGGTCTGCACCTTTCTGCGGATCGGCAACAGGTGACGGGCACCGAATTTCGGCGCCCCGCTCTCAGTCAGCGGAACACCCAACACCTCATTCAGGTACCGGACTATGGCTGTCTCCCAGGCGGTTCCCCGTGCCTTGTTCGGGTTGCTCACTCCACCCGCTCCCAGGCGAGAGCTGCGCTCTCCACATACGCCTCAATTCGAGATGGGCCCCAACCTGCGTGTTCCTGCGCGAAGTTCTTCCAGTGTGTGGCTCGCCGACGCGCGACAGCCTCTGCGCCATACGGCCCTTCCGCGTGCCGAATCGTGCGCTCGGGCTGTTCAGCGTTGGCCGCGTAGGTCTGAACGATCACGGCGCGGTACACCCGGTCCGCGTCTACTGCAATGGTGCGCGCCATCAGAGCCTCACCCACTTCACGCTCACGCCACGCGCGATGGCAGAGGCCAAGGCGTCGATGTACCGGGGCCAGTCCTCCCGCTCCCGTGCGGACGCGAAGAGGTGGACCTCCCCGCCTGCCAGGGCGCGGATCTCCCCCAGCGGCGGGGCCTGACTTCCCCTGATCTCCAGGGCGTTCAATGTCGCTCCTTCTGACCGGAACATGTTCCGGTCACGACAAGGCCCCCGCCGTAGTGCGACGGGGGCCGGTACGGACGAGGGTTCTAAATGTCGTCACCGGGGATCGTGACCGCGACGTGTTCAGCCGCGATGGTCTCCACACGGAAGCTCCGCCGGCGAACGAACCCGGACTCCTGGCCGGTGGGCTTCACCTTGAGCAGGGGCACGACGCGCCCACCGATGATGGCGGAGGTGGTCTTGAGGATCACGGCCTCCGTCATCCTCACGCGGTTGGCCTGGCGGGTCGCGTAGACCACGGTGTCCCCCACGACGATCGGGGCTCCGGTGAAGTCGTGGATATGACCTCTCTTGCTCAAGCGAACTCTCCTCATGCTGAGCGTGGTTACGGGGCGTTGCAGTGGTCCCGCTTGAGAAAGTGACGGCCCAGAACTAGAACGGGGGCTCATCAAGGGACTTGCTCAGCGACGGCAGCGCCGCCTCCACGTCTGCCGGAGCCGGCCCGCGGACCTTGAGGAGGGGGTGGCGGTAGGTCACGTCCACGCCAGCGGAGGTCGTGAACTCCACCAGCTCCAGGTACAGGTCACACAGGGCCGGCCCTTGCACCTTGTCCAGCGCGGTCAGAGTAGCCGGCAGAGACCGGGTGAAGTCCCAGGACGAGGTCACCAGCCGGAAGACCCCCAGGTGGGGAGCGTCAGCCAGGCGGTAGCTGATTCGGATATCCGGCTTAGGGCCACGGCCGCTCTTCGCCAGGGCCCGGCGCTCCTTGAAGTCGGTCGGGCAGCCGCACGGCTTCCCGCGGTCCTCCTCCGGCTCCAGGAAGCTGACGCCGTCACAGGCATGGATGACGCCCTGCATGCCGTACAAGGCCATGCGGGAGGAGATCGCCTCCGCGCCCTCCACGATGACGCGCACGCTGTCCGCGGTGGTCAGGACTTCGCGGTTGTCTTCCTTGGTGGTCTCCCACTCCTGCGGGGTGCCGCCGTAGAGGCCGGCCACGGCATCGGCCACTTCCGGATCTCCGGTGGTGATCCGCCAGGCAGGCAGGGCCACGGGCCTGTTGTTGAGAAGCTGACCGGCTCGGAAGCGGCCCACGAAATCGGAGCTGAAGGTCTTCGGCAGAGCATTGGGGTCGGTCTCGAAAATGCGCAGGGACACGCGGCCTCACTTGAATTCGCTTGACGGTGTGGGCAGCGCAAGACCCCGGGGGCGTAGGAACAGCCGCCCCGGGGCCTTGGCTCGGTGTCGTTGTCTGGGGGCCGTTACAGCCCCACGCCGGCTACTTGCGGCGCTGGCTGCCGGTCTCTGCCTCACCGCCGGAGGCGACCGGTCGGCCGATCACTCCGCGCTTGATCTCTCGGTCCCAGTCGAAGACCGCCCTAAGGTGCAAGAACACGTCGAACAGCTCCGGTGCGTGGCGCACGGGCACGAGCTTCCAGCCCTCCGGGCGGACGTGGAGGACGGCCGCCGCCTCGATGACAGGCAGGGGCTCGGACTCGCCGGTGTCGGCGCGGATGATGCGGTCCGCATTGCTGTAGGCAGCAAGCTGGAGGGCCACGTCCTCATGGACGCCGGAGCGCGTGGTCTTGAAGTCCAACATCACGACTTCGCCAGCGATTTCGCAGATCGCATCGAAAGAACCGGCGTAGTTGTGGCTGTCACTCCAAATGGCGTCTTCGATGTAGAGGAAGCGGGGTTTCACCGTCTCAAGGAACTCCCGGAAGTGCCTTACAAAAGGCTCAAGTTCGGGGTGGACGCGGCCCGGGTTCTGGCCCCGTGCCAGACGCTCGAAGAGGTCATGAGCGGCGGTGCCGGTTTCCGCGGCCTCTTTGGTGATGCGCCTCGGGGCGCCCTTGAGGTAATCGACTGCGCCGGCCGGGTCCTGCATAGCCAGACCCACCAGAGAGCCGACGTTGGTCACTGCTGCCTGAGCCACGGTCTTGGCCGCCCAGAATTGCAAGAAGGGCTTTGGCTGCATTGACAGAATGGAGGTCACGCCCGGGGCCTTGGCTCCGGAGTCGCTATCGACGTAGAAGCGGCTCCCGCCGCGCGTGATGGTGCTAAGGGCTCCCAATGCCCAACTCCCCTACTACAGGGCCTTCTAAGGCCGCTTGCGGCTTCCGGGGGAGTTGTCTGGGAAGGGTTACGCGGCTCCGGAACAGACAGCGCAAAGCCCCCGCTCCGGGCGTGGAGCGGGGGCTTGTTGAGCGTTCTGCAGGACGGTCAGGCGGTATCGCCAGCGGCAGGCGATTCGAGTTCCTGGAGCTTGGCCAAGAGGGCGTCCGCCTTGGCGCGAGTCTCCTCAAGCGTCTGGCGGAAGGTCTTGCGCTGTGCCGGGCTCAGGGCCGAAAGCTGTGCCTCATGGTAAGCCGAAATGCCGGCGTCGATCTTGCGGGCAAGGACCACCATCTGGGCGCCATCTGCCGAACCCTTGGCCTTCTTGGCGTCCTTCACACCCTTGTCCACCTCCACCAGGGCCTTGGCCTGCTTCTGCGCGAGACCCTGGCGCTGTCCCCGCGTGAGAGCCTGCACCCCGTAGTAGGCATGCTCCTTCGCCGGGATGCGCTCCCGCTTACGGTCCTCGATGTGGTGGCCGATGGCCCGCCGAGTACTGCCTTCACTGTCAGCGGGGATACCGGCCTCCCTCAGGAGGGCATCAGCCACCGCCCGGTACTGCGCGGAGCCGCCGTTCCAGTCGGTGCGACCGGCGTCGTCCTTGAAGAGGCTCCGAAGGTCCATGAGCTTGTGGGAGATCGCCCGAAGAAGTTCCGTCGCCCGCCCCTCCACCTGGCCATACTCCGTCACCAGAGGCTTGGTGGCGTTGTAGATCTCGGAGACCTTCGGGTCTTTCAGCGCCGTGAGAGCGGTCGGGCTCGGACCGCCGACGATGTTTCCCTCCACCACGCGGCGAGCAAGGGCCGCCGCCTTGTCCGCGGCCTTCTCCTTCTCCACGGTCTTCTCCGCCATGCGCGCGGTGATCTCGTCTGTTGAAGGCGTCGCCGGGGCTGCCGCTGCCGTCTGATGGGCCTTCTCGAACGCCTCTCGGATCGCCGCCCGAACCCGTCCAGAGCCTACGTTCTCGTAACCGACCGACTTAGCCCACTCACGCATCTCTGCGTTCTTCGCCGCGTCGGCCGAAGGGCGAGCCGGGGCCTTGGTCTGTGCGGGCTTGGCAGGCGCACGCCGCCCCGCGGTCTTCTTGGTGTCCTTGGCCGGCGCTTGCTTGCTGGCGTTTGTCTCCTTGGCCGCCATAGTGGCCCCCTCCTGGGTTCTGGTCTTCAGTGCCGTGCTGGAGTGCCACCACCGGAGTCTTGCCTTCTCCGGTGGTTGAGCAAGAGAACCGTAACACAACACACCCTCGTACGGGTTGTGTTGTGTCAGCGAACCGTGAACTTCTCCCCGCACACGTCGCAGGTGACTCCGCCCTGGGCATAGCTGGTCTTGGCCATGTACGCCTTGCGCCCACATCCGCAGGTCAGGACCAGTCGGGAGTCCGTGCGCCCTGTGGCCTTCGGTGCTGCGGCTGCCGCCTTCTTCGCCGTGCGCTTCCACGTCTTGAGCACGCCGTCCAGTGCATCGAGGAGGGGCGCGTACGCGTCTTGCCCTTCCTTGGTCAAGTGAACGTCCGCGAACCCCCGTTTCATGTCCCGGGGCTGCCCCTCAGGCCACGCAAGGTCGAATTCTGCGGCGGTTTCGCGAAACCGCCTGTTGTGCCACTTACCTCGGTTGGTTGAGTCTCGCACTCCACGCAGGGCGCACTGTGCATGTGTGGCTTGGTGAAGCATCGCGGTAAGTGCCGCCACCGGGCCGGCCTGGAGCGTTTCCCCGGAAAGTCGCAGCTCCGGCGGTTCTGTCGAGACCACCGCTGTGGCCTCCTGGGCTGCCACCGCGTCGCGCAAGCTCCAGTTCAGCCCGTCCCGCTTCACGGCCATACCTGTGGTGATCGTCACCGCCGGTAGGTCCGGGTGCCGACTCTGGATAACCTCCCACGCGGTTTCTAGAGCGGCGAGAATCGCGGGGCTGTTGTCGGTCATGGGAAGCCTTCCCGTCGGGTGCTGACGGGTAGGTAAGGTATCACTAACTTGACCCCGTACGGGGGTGTTCCGTATTTAAGGCTGGATTAAGAAAGGCCCGGACCGACCGGACCTGAGTCCGGCCCGTCCGGGCCTGCGTTCACTCCCTGAGCTTGCTGCCGTCGTACGTCTTGGCTGCCGCCTTGGCTTTGGCCACCTGCCGGGACGCAGCCTCACCCAGTGCGAGCGTGACCAGTCCCATCAGGACCGCCACCAGCTCCTTACTGCCGATGGCTGTGTTGATCTGGGGGTACTGGTGGCTGAGCCACCCGACCAGGGCCGCAACCGCCGCGTGCACCCTCACGGGGTTGGCCCGCAGCCATGCCCGTATTGCCTCGATCATCTGTTCTCCGTTTCTGTTAAGCGCCCTTGGTGGCCGCCAGGTAGAGCGCCCCGAGCGTGCCCAGCACGGTCAGGGGCAGGGCCGCCATCCACCGCTCCAGCCGATCCACCCGGTGGCCCTGTGCTTCCTGGGTGTGGATCACCGCCTCCAGGTCCTGGCGCATGTCGTGGAGGTCGTGGCGCGCGCCCGTTACCTGGTCGTAGATCTCCCGCGCAGAGATCGTCACCTCCAGCCGGTCCCCGTCCTGGTCACTTGGGCTCACCGCCCTCTCCCTCCTCTCCTGGCGCCTTCGGCACCTCGTCCTTGGCCAGCGTGTTGCGCTGGTAAGCGCCGATGACGTGGGTGGTGATCCGGCCGGCGCCCTTGCTGACGCGGTGCCGGATGCGCCACGTCACGTGGGTGAAGTGGCTGATCCCGTGCATGGGTCGTGTCACGGTGTGCGTGGTCCACGCGCCGGCACGGCCGCCTACAGCCGTCCAGGTCTCCCACTCCTCGTAGCCGTCCCCGGTGGAGCACTCCAGGACCACGCTCGCTGTAGCTCCAGCCGGCGCGTGCGTCTCAGTGATGAGGTGGAGGACCGGGCACTGGATGCGGGTGGCCGCGTACCAACTGACGGTTCCACTCTTCGCCTTGCTCGCGGTGGTCCATCCCGGGGTGGGCTGCCACGGGATGGGCAGGGCCGGCCGGCCCAGGTAGCCGTCCGCCCACGGATCATCCATGACGATCGCCTCACCGCTCCGGCTGAACAGCCGGATCATCTGGGCGTCATGCGCGGTGCGATCCACCCCCACCGCGAGAGCCTGTGTGCCGTCCTGCCGGCCAAGGATGGTGCCCCAGTCCTCCCGTGGAGTCTGGCCAACCGCGAGAACCCGCTTGCCGTCCGGGGTTTCGGCGCGGAGCTGACCGCCTTCGCCGATCACCACGTCACCGCGCTGGATCTCGTCCAGGGCCGGGGCCTTGTTCGCGGCGCTGGTCAGG
The DNA here is from genome assembly GCF_000935125.1 of Streptomyces natalensis ATCC 27448. Lineage (GTDB taxonomy): Bacteria > Actinomycetota > Actinomycetes > Streptomycetales > Streptomycetaceae > Streptomyces > Streptomyces natalensis. The sequence continues at coordinate 892,304 of NZ_JRKI01000061.1, forward strand.
TCTCTAAGCTGCCGCTCCACCCTCTTGAGTCGATCCGTTATGTCCTGCGGCACGTTGGCCAACGTTCTCCTCCAAATACAGTTCCAGGCTGGCGCCGGCTCCGCGTTCAGCTGGCGTTGCCTGCCAACCCACCACCCGGTAGGAGGCGTCCAGGCCCTCGTAATGCCAGGTGTCCGCGATGCGCAGGCGCACGGTTGCCCCGATCAAGTCGGGGGTGATCTGGTCATCGAGCCTCACGCGCAGAGTGGGGATGGTGACCGGCTGCCTTGCGGCGTCCAGGTCCGCGCGGGCGTGTTCGTTAAGTGTCTTGGCGTCGCGCACGGTGTTGTAGTCGCTGCTGCCATCCAGCCGGGGCCAGCCTGCCGCCAGCTCCTTCGCGGCTTCCAGGCGTTCCGACAGAAGCGGCGTGGTGCCCCGCGCCTGGTTCTTGTTGGTGGTGGCCCCGCGCGACTGCCACACGGTCGCCACGTTGGTGGCGTCCTGCGGCCACGAGTAGGCCAGGACGTTGCCCGGGTAGGTCAGCATCAGCGGGCGCTGACCGGTACGGATCACCGGGAATCCGAGCTGCAATTCCTTGATGCGTGCGCCGGCCTCCGAGCGGGAGACCCTGATCCGCCACTCAAAGCCGTTGTCCACCTTGGCCAGGTCATCCAGGGCCTCCCGGACCTTCGGTACTTCATCACCGCCCACCTTGCGGTTCCGGCGTACGCCGGAGGTCTGCGCCGAGTCCATGACGATCCCCAGGTCTCCGGCCGGCTGCATCTGGGCGTAGTCCACGAGCTGGCGCGCGATAGCCAGTTGATCAAGGTTGGTGGCGGTCTGCCGGTCGTAAATGATGCGGTGGTCCAGGGCGCTGTCCCAGGTGGCCGCCTGAAGGTCTGCGGTCACAAATCCGTGGTCGTCCACCTGGGGCGTGAGCGTCCACACGATTCCGCCCCACCACAGTTCGCGGCCCCGCTCCACCCACACCGCCGTACGGCCAGGCCGTATGGCCTGTTGCACGCGGGCGGACATGGAGCGGTCCGGGATCGGGATGGTTCCTGCCAGTGATCCGGCCTTGCCTATGTAGTCATCGAACTTCAGCCCCTTGACCGGCAAGGCGTCCAAGAGCCGGTCCGTTCCCAGGTCCGTGAACAGGAGGCGGAACGGTAGGTCCGGAACATGTTCCGGCACCCTCCACCACCCCCTCTACTTGTCCAACGGATACGTGATTCCGGTAATGGCCGCCCAGGTGGTGACGCCCTCCGGGACGATCAGCCGGACTTGGCCCGCCTTGGTGAAATCGATCTTCATCGGGACGCCGCCGGCAGCCGCAGCAACCGGGCTGTGCCGTTCGGGGCGGAAGCCGTCAGGCAGCGGCTTGGCCAAAAGGCTGCCGTCGTTGGGCGGTTGGCCCTTGGTGGACCAGCTGATACCGCCCCGCCATTGCATGTGTGGAACGCCGGCAATCGTGATGCGCCGGTACCGGAGCGGCCCGGCGTTGTTGCCGTCGTTGTTGAAGCCTTCCGCCAGCGCGACGGGCACCCAGGCCGCCGGCGCCTCCGGGGAGGGGTACGGCGTCCAGGCGGAGCCGTCCCAGCGCTCCAGGCCACCGGCGCTGTCGCGGTACTGGCCGACGTAGGAGCCGGACCAGCTATCGGACCAGCCGGGCGGGTTGATGCCACCGACAGAGGCTGTGCTCCGGCGCCGGTCGGTCACTGCTGTGGCCCAGTCCAGGCCACCGGTCCACTGGGACGCGCCAGCCGGGATCGTCACCTCATACAGAAGTTCCGCGGTGCCCGCCACGACCGGCGCCACAGGGTGGGCGGAGGCGGTGCCCTGGATGACCTCCAGGCGGGCGACGTCGTAGCCCGCGGCGTCGTACTGCGCGTCCAGGACACGGATCACCACGGCGTCAATGCGTGGGTTCTGGGGGTCGCCATCCGCGAAGGCCAGCACCTCCGGGGCTGTGACGGCTACGGGGTAGGCGCCCTGTCCGGCCCGGCCCTGGACGATCGCCCGACCCACGCCGATGGCCGCTTGCATGTCGCTGACGCGGGCCAGGGCGAACGGGTCGCCACCTGGGATCACGCCGCCACGTGTGGTCATCTCGCCGGTGGGCGTCATGCTGCCCACGGGGACCAGCCGCGTGTCCTCACGGCTCTGGCCGGCGCCGCACTCGGAGCGTGTGACAAGCCAGCCACTACGTACCGTCAACTGTTTCTCCTTACCAAAAGGCAGAACGCCAAAAGATCGAGACGGAAGCGCGGGGGTCGTACGGACCGGGCTCCGCGCTGAATCGGAGCCGCGTGAGGCCCGGCTCCAAGGTGAATGTCCGCTCCGGCGCACTGCGGGCCGTCGCGGTGTCGAGACGGGAAGCGCTCCAGTTGAGGACGGCGGTTCCGGCCGCACAATCGACCGTGAGCGTGTCGTCCGGCCCCAGGGCCACGGCGTACTCCAGGGCCCGGCCGCTCTCCTCATCGATGAGGGCGGGCAGCTTGAGGGGACCGTGGAAGACCACCACCGGGTGAGTAGCGGCTTCCCCGGTGTTCTCTGCCTCCAGCCAGCCGTCCCCTGCCTTGGTGCTGTCCCAGTCCAGGGGCCAGGTCAGCGGCCAGGCAAGGCCAGGTTCCGCCCGCGGGAGCCTCGTCTTTGCCACACGCTGGGTCACTTCGTAGCGCCGGGGGTCGGACGCCTCCCACACCAGGGAGCCGGTGGGCTCCCCGCGGGTGTACGTCCGATCCGCAGTGAGGGCGCGCTTCGTGACGCGGGCCCACATCAGCCGGCGGGCGCCGGCGAGTTGGATCACAAGGGGCTGTTCCTCCTGGCGGACGCCAGTGACCCGGCGGAGCCGATCCAGCAGGAGGGGGAAGTCCTGGCGACGGGACGGCAGGATGCGGAAGTCCCACGTAAGGGCTCGGGTACCGGCCAGCAGCGGGCCGGGCCATGCCCCGTGTTGGGTAGGCATGGCCACGGTCCCGTTCTCCATGTCCGGCAAGTCATCCCAGCCGGTGAGCTGCACTCCTACGTAGGAAGTCCTTTCTCCCAACAGGAGGCCGCCCCACTGCATTTGGCCGTCCTGGGTTATCAGGTCGTCCACGTCACCCCCGTGCCTTCATGCGCCATTCCAATTCGCGGGCAACTTGCTGGGGCGAAATACCGCCCGCGTGAAAGTGCTCGATCTGCACCGATGCACCCCCACCCGCCGGGCCCATGAGGCCCAGGCCGGAACCGACCGGAACATGTTCCGGCCCCATCGCTGCGGATCCTCCGACCCACATAGAAAGGTTGTCGGTGATGCCTCCCAACTCCCGCCGCAGAGCCGGAACTTGGTCCGAAATCCCGGACATGAATCCATCCATGACCAAACGGCCGTTGGGTGTCAGGATTCGCCGGTCCAGAGACGCCGGTCCCTTCCAGGATGTCAGGCTGTGCGTGATTCCCTGAAGAACGCTTTTCACTCCAGAAATCCGAGAGGCAATACCCCGGATGAACCCGCTTAGGAGTTGACTACCAGCATTGACCAGATAGCCACCGAGATTCCCCATAGCCCTCACAGCCCTACTCGGAAGGCTCGCGAAAAAGGCGAGAATTTGCGGAGCATGCGCCCGCAGCGATGCGCCCATTCGCCTCATCGCCGTTCCGATATGGAGGACAAGCCTTGCCCCCATTTTCGCAATGTAGACAGGCGCCTGGAGCGCCAGCCTAGCGAAAATCGGCAGGAGCTTTGTGATTCCCAAAAGAACGATTTGGCCAATCGCCTTGAAGATGACCCCGAAGTGGTTTTTGATTCCTGTGAGTAGCCGTTTCGTCGCTTGTATCGCTCCGGAGAAATCGCCGCGCAGGAGACTGGTAATCAGATGAATAGCAGGCACCACGATATTTGTGATCTGAGATGCGAGCACTTTGGCGAAAATTTGAGCCAGCTTACCGATGATGCCAATAATGGGGCGGATCACAGGCATAAGTGCCTTTAGTGCAGCCATCAGCACCGAGCCCAAAATCCGGACCAGTGGCCCGAGGGCGACCATCAGTTGACCTAGTGATTTTCCGATGCTGACGAGAGATGGCTTCAAGGCTGAAATGAGTTGTCCGGCGATTTTAAAGACGATCCCGAAAAGCGAGCCAGCAATTTTCAGGATGGGGCCAAGAACCGCGGGGAGGGCGGAAAGGACTGGCTTTAGCGTCCCCAGAACGGTGCCTGCAAGTTTGCCTATGAGTGCACCCACGCGAATCAGGGTGGGCCCCAAAACTCCTGCCAACTGGCCAGCCAATTTGCCGACAACCGGCAATATCACGCCAAGGGCGGAGGCGAGAGACGTGACGACAGGCTTGAGCGCTGCACCCAATTGTCCGGCCAATTTCGCCAAAATCGGGCCGAGCGTGGCCGCCAAATTCTGGAGCGGTCCGGCCACTTTCGCGACCAACGAACTCAGCAGACTCATAACGACCCGAAGTGCCGCGCCAAGCGTGCCAGAAATTACACCGCCCAGTGCCGAAAGCGTCTGGAAGAGCGCGGTGAATGTAGCCTGAGCCTGCGGTGCTGCTGTGATCTTCGCGGCCGTCGCGGCTATTCGAGAAAGGATACCCAAGAATCCCGCGCCCGCTTGTGCGGCCGGTCCGAAAACATTTGACAGCGTCCGGCCCAGATTGAGCAGCGTACCGAACAATGTTCGCGCAATGACCAGCGCGCGATTGATGGCGCCTTCCATGGTGCCGAAGTTAAAAGCCAGCGTCATACGAGCGGAGAGATTAGTAAGCGCATTTGCCGCGGCAGCCGTTAGCCTCTGGAATGCGGGAGCCGCTGCCGCACCTATCTGGGTCAGACCTTGGATGATGACAGCCGGAAGGCTCGACATGTTCTTAAGACCGGCCGTAGCGCCAGACAGCGCAGTTTTCAGCGTTCCGGTATCGGCCAATGCCTTGAGCATGCCCATAGCGTTACGGGCCATCTGATTTAGTGCCCCAGCTGTCCCCGTGAGCCCTGACCTAAGGACAGGCAAAACCGACGTCGCCGTTTTACTCAAGGAGTCGCCCATGCCCTTGAACAGGGCCGTGGTGATTGACGACTTAACCTCTTTCCACGCCGGGGAGAGAGCCCGCAACTGGATGACGAATTGTTGTGCGGCAGGAGTTAGTTTGGCGAACGCCTTGGCATTCCCCATCAGCGCCTTATCGACGCCGGACAGGCCGATTTTTAGCACCGCTCCGGCGCTCCCCATCGCGAGCAGTGCCGGGGCCGCGAGACCGGCAGCCGGCGCCATGTGTGCCAGCGAGGTTGAGAGGGCGGCGAGTTGTGGCGATGCTGCGGCTGCGAGCCGACGCCAATTCGTGAGGGATTCCATGATCCCGCCCCCGGAGGCTCCGCCACCCGATTTGCCCAGCGAGGACATCTCGGACCTCAAGGAGTCCAGCCCGGAGCGGTCGGCGTCCACCCGGGCCGAAATGGTCAGTGGCGGAGTTACGTGCGCCAGCTCCGCACGCAGCCGGGTTATCTCGCCGTCCGCCACCTCCAGGCGGACCGGCATTCGCGCGCCACCTGTGGACAGTCCCGCCCGCAGATCAGCCGCGAATCGAGAGAGGTCCGGGGTGACGGGGACACTGGTCTGTTCCCGTGAGCGACTCAGACGTGCACGTAGGTCGGACGAGAATTCCCGTGTGTCGGCAAGGACTTTGACCTGGACCCGGGCGCGAGACTCGATGCGATCCAAGTACCCCTGTAGAGATGTGGCGAAATTCGAGGTGTCGGGCAGAACCCGAATAGAGAGCCGCCCTACCTCCCGCCCGCCAGGTCCGGCCATACGTCACCCCCGTCTGTAGTGATCTGGTAGTGGCTGCGCGAGTGGATGAGCGGAAAGGTTCAGCGGACCCCGCGCGGGCACTGCTCCGGGCTTTGGAATTGGTTTGGGATCACGCTTCAACTTGCCGCCGTTTACGCGGATGTTGTGGGCGTCTGCCAGACGCACAGCGTCCAGGAGATGCGCCATCAAATGCGTTTGAAGCGTCCAGCCTCGGTGGTCGGAGTCGCCTGCCAGAGCCGCGGGTAGTTCGGATCCGTCCGGTAGATGCTCGGTCAACTGCCAGACACGGCGGGGTGCGAGGAGACCGCGCCAGATATCGGCCAGGTCCAGGCCGTAATAGCGCTGTAGATCTGCCCGTAGTGCGCTGCCGTGCCCGTCCTCAATTAGTTGCCCGAGTCCTGCGCTTCCCCCGCCTGCGTCGCCTCCTGCCAGAGGTTCACGACACGCACGAAAACTCCAAGAGGCCAGCCCTTCATTTCATCAGACATAACCTTGGGGTCGCTCGCAATCACCAGGAGAAGGTCCCGGAGCATGGGCTCCAGCTCATCCAGGTTGCCCGCGTTCTTCTCGAGCTTCTCCAGAAGGACACGGGCCGTCTTCAGGGCCTCTCGTGACAGCATCAGCAGATTGCGGAGCTGGACAACGTGGCCTGTTCGGGTTTCCAACGGCATCGCCGCGTACTCGGTCTGCGCCTCCGCCATCAGGTCAGCGCAGGAAAGGACAGCACTCATATCCGGGTTTACCTCGTCGCATCGAATTCGGAGGCCACCCCCACACGTGAGGAGGTGGCGTGTGTCTGTATGCCGGGCGGGCCTACGAGGCGCCGACTGAACCGTCCTGCATAGGGCCTGAGGAAGGAGCGCCATCCAGACGGAAGGTCTGGCGGGGAAGGATCTGTGCCCATTCCCCAATGGCGCCGCCAATCAGCGGCGAACTGAGGAAAGTTCCCTTGATCGGGAAGGCAACGAGTTCCTTTTCCTTCATCTCGATTTTGTCCGAGCCCAGGAGGGAAACCCTCGGGTGCCACAGCGGCACAAATTGCTTTCCGTCCACGAGGATGACCAGCAAAGCCCTCACCTGGGGAACCGGAGTGGCGGGAATGCGGATGGAACCATCCGGCTGAACGGCGTCTTCATCCGCCCCGAAGTAGGCCCGGTAGGTGTCGGCACTTGCCTGGAGAGCCTTAAATGTGACCGTGTAGGTAATGTCCGGCGTAGTCATACGGAGCGTGGAGTTCTGCCAAGATCCGATGGCTTCTGCGTCTTTGCCGTCACGGTCGAATTCCGGTAGGTCATCGCGTGAAGTATGACCAATGTTTGTCCACTCCGGACCTGGCTTCAGCGGGTCGGTAATGTGTGTGGGTTTCGGAGTGTTGGGTTCGGCGAAGTAAATGTATCCATTCCCCGGCACAATGACAGCATTGTCATTCATGGGCATATAGGAGCCTCCAGCAAGACATAGAAAGCCGCCCGGAGACGACAAGGGAAAGGTCAGGGAGTTAGAGAGGGCGCGCGGTCACGCGGTAGCTGGCCTGGAAGCGGAAGAGGTCCGTTCCCGGCTCGGGCATTCCCGTGCGGATTTCGAAAGGGCCCGCAATGTCTTCGCCGTGGCTCAAGTAGCCGTCTACGCCGTGATATTGGGCCACGCAGGCTCTCAGCAGTACCGCCCGCGCTGTACGGGCCAGGGCGGACGCCTCACGCCGGGTACTGGCCGCGCACTGCACGTCAATCACGGCAGCGTCCAGGCCAACGGGACTGATTGCCGCGCCAGCGACACGACGAGCCACCACCAGGGGCAGCGCATGCTGCCAGTCCTCGGGCCACAGCACCCGCACCGTGACGCCCGGCAGTCCCTCCCGCAGGGCACTGGTGACCAGCTCGTCAATGTCGGGCAGGACTGGAATCACGTAAGACCTGCCTCAATCGCGTGAATGCCCTCCACATAGGCGGGGTTCTCTCCGGCAGTCCAGTGCCCGTAATTGATGGCTTCAACGGCCGGGTCTGCGATGCTCACGGTGCTGTCCGTTGTGTTGGTCTCCACGTCCAGCGAACGGGCCAGTGCGCCCGTAGCCACATGCGCCGATACGACTGCCTGCACATGACTAGCCCTCCGGCTCAGCTCCGCCCGTACTTGCGTCTTCACTTCGGGCAGATGGGCCGCGATAGCGCTTAGGCGCGGGTCTACGTACGCCACGGTCACCCCCGTTTACGGATCGTCGCCGCGGCGAAAGCAATGGGGCGGCTACCGCCATACCGCTCTACGTCACCGACAACAGTCCAGGTCTCGCCCCGCCACTCCACCCGTGACCACGGGCCAGCGGGGAGCGTGCGGGCTGTGACCCGGTACGTGGTCTGTGTCAGGTAGCCCGCCTCTCCCGCCCCGTCACTGTGCATAGGCATGACGCGGGCCTGGAGGCGGATGGGCTCCCCGGCGGCCGGCTGCGTGCCGCCGTATCCGTCGTCTTCGAGTACGGCGGGATAGACAGTGATCTGGTCCGGCCCATGGTCGAGGAGGCTCACAGTGTGCCTCCGTACCGCTCAACCGGAACGGCATACAGCCCGCCCATGCCAGCTTGTGAGCGGATGAGCTGGATCTCTACGGGTGTCAGTTCCACGCCCGTGGGGGCAGTGGCCGGCAGCTGGTACTGATAGCCGCCCTGACTCTCCGCCCGGTACCCCTCAGGGTTCCGGACACGACGTTCAGCGACCGCCAACACCACCGCAACAACCACCGCCGGCGCCATGGCTCGGGTCGGCCAGGGCAGCCCATACGCGCGCACTGTGGCGGAGACATCCGCAAGGGCGGCCTCCGCCATCACACGCTCTTCGCCTTCCAGCCCGTAGCCCAGGCGGGCGGTTAGTTCCTCCACGCTCGCCAGCGGCTCCGTCATGCGGGCCGCCTTACTTCGAGGTGGATCGGCGCGGGGTCGGAGCCGGGGCCGGCGTGGCGTTGAGATCCAGCTTCACCGCGCGAACAAGGCCCTTCTCCCGCGTCCCGTCCGGGCGCTCATCCCCAACGGGATCGCGCATCACGTTGAACCCGCCGAAGATGTTGACCACGCTTCGATCCCGGAGTCGGGCGGAGTCGTAGTCACGAATCCAGCGCATGGCCAGGCCGTTGTAGCTCTGTGAGGAGCCAAAGGCAGCCCCGTCCGGGATCGCCGGCGCCCGGGTGGCGACTGCGAAGGCAGAGGGCACGAAGGCGTAAGCGGCCTCCGGGTCAATCGCCTCGCTGGTCACGACCGTGAAGCCAGCGATCCGGCCCACGGTGGCCTCCTGAAGCGCCGAGACCGCCGCACCCTCCCCTGTGGAGTCCATCCGGTTGAACCGTTCGGAGAGAAGGATCTTCTCCTCCACGTCGGAACCCACCAGGAGGTACCGGCCGCCCTTCGGAACGAAGGACCGGTTCAGGGTCTTGCGAGCGGCGACCACGGACACATACGGATCGCGGCCGTCCAGGGGCAGGGTCGTGCGGTAGGGCGCGTTCTCGATCAGCGCGGCCACGTTGTCGTCTACGGCCTCCGCGATCGCGCGGGTCTGCGGAGCGAGGATCTTCTCCCCGAAGTCCGCGATATCCAGCGTCAGTTCCTCGTCTGTCACCGGGACCGCGCTGTAAATGTCCTTGTGGAGGCTGACGTCTATTCGGTCCTCGTGCAGCTCGTCCATGACGATGGCCTCAGACCGATCGTTGCGCCAGCCGTATTCACGAGCCTTGAGCCGGGCCGGGATGCGGATGGTCACTGTGTCGTTCTTGGCGCCGGTGAAGTCGAACGCCCCGTCCGTCCACACCAGGTTGGTCAGGACAAGATCCCGCTCCAGCAGTCCCAAGGCCGCGGATGCGATGACTTCAGGCTTAAGAAAACGATTCGCCATTGCGGCGTCCCCCTAGGGCATAGAAAAAGCCCCGGTCAAGGGGCCGTGCAGGTGTGAGCGCGGCGCGCGGGTCGATCAGCGCCGGCGGCGCGGGATCAATCCCGCCAGAGCGGCCGGGTCCTTCGGTGTGGTCTTCTCGCTGGGGTCCAGCCCGCCACGGCCCAGACCGACCGCCCGCGTGTGGAATGCCTCCGCCATGGCCTTGGCGTCCGCCTCCCGGACCTCTTCGGTGTCGCCGGTGACGCGGGCCGCCAGCACGTCCGGGAGCCGGTAGGTACGGGCCAGGCGCTCACGGTGGAGTTCGGTCTCCAGCTCCGCCACGCGCGCTGTGGCCGCCGCGAAGTCCTCCGGGCTCTTGGCCTTCGCCAGCGACTCCCGCAGTTCCTTGGCAGCCACGCGGTACTTGGCGGCCTCCTTGCGGACGTCGGCCAGTTCGGTGCGTGCCCAGTCGGGAAGCCCAGCCTCGTCCCGCTCGGAGTCGCCCCCCGGGCTCTCCGCGGCAGGCTCCTGGCCCAGGCCGGCGTCTTCTGCCGTGGGGTCCGGAACATGTTCCGGCGTCTCGTCCGTCTCGGCAGAGGGCGCGTTCTGCTCATCCAAGGAAAAGCCTCCTGGGGCCAGGCAGCCCGCCACCGGGCCAGGCTGCAACGAAGTGGTCAGATAGTGCGGCGACGTTCGCGACGTTGGCTGTCGATGTGCCGGCGCCATGCGGCGCGGGCTTCAGCGCCTGCGAGCCCCTGCGTCACCCGGCGCCAGTCCTGCGCGTACTGCGCGGAGGCGTCTGGGAGGAAGGCGGTCCGCGAGTAGACCGGGACCGTTTGGCAATGGCATTGATCGTGGTACTTCTGGAGGTCTTCTGGATCTTCAACAGGCGCCATGCCGCGTCCCGTTCGGCCCCGGATGCCAGCAATCTCGCGAGAGCGGTAGACCGCTCCACGACTGGCCAACATCGCGCACCAGGAGCACGGGTCGCCATCCGTGACGCGCGCCCAGCCGATCACCCGCGGATCCGCGCGGGAAGCATCGCGGAGCAAGTCCCGCCCACCCCGCAGCGCTTCGCGGTCCGCGGCTCCCGCCGAACCGGTGCCGGCGTCGCCCATGACGCTCTCCAGCTCCTCCAGGAAATCCGCGTCATCCAGTCGGCCGCGCTGGTCACCACCGGAAACCCGCTCAATGCCCTGCTGAGCGCGGACCGGGCCCGTGACGACCAGCGACGTTTGGGCCGCCGCATCCTGGCCGGCGGTGTCCTCCTCCGGCCATTCGATCTCCTCGACCTGGACGGCCTCCTCATCGTCTGGCCGCTCCACATGCGGGGCATCGGTGTACTGCGCCCAGTCCTCCCGCAGCTCCCCGAGCGTCACACTGTCGCCGGCACCGTCGCCGGCCAGCGGAGGCAGGGTGTAGCCAGTCTCAAGGGCCCGGTGCAGTCGATAGACCGATGCGGCGGCCTCCCTCGATCGTGTCCGCTCCCGGCGGATCACGGTCAGGATGGAGGCCAGCCACGCGGTAGCCGATGCGGTCAGCGACGTGGGCGAGACTCGCGACCACGCCGCCAGGGCCTGGGCAGAGACTCCCGCGCCGATGCGGGCCTGGACGCGCTGGTGATCCTCAAGGAGCCGCGATACCTCACGCTGCTGCGGCATCGTTGGACGACTCCTCCCCATCAGGCAGGGCCGGCGCTGGAGCCGGCGCACTGGCGCGGGTCAAGGAGTCAGCCAGACGGAGGGCTGGGTCATCGTCTTCTTGCATCTGCGCCCACTGCTCCACGTCCGTGGCAGTCGCCCCGGGAATGCGGGACCACAGCGCGCGGGCCGGAACGTTCAGCATTTGCACGGCCTTACCCAGCGCGTCCACGGTCTGGGACAGCGAGCGAGATTCGGCGTCCTTCCACAGGACTTGGGCCTTGTCATCCTCGCCCACGCCAGCAATCCGCCCGCACAGGCGGAGGGCCAACTCCCAAGATTCGCCGAACACATGCTTGTACTCGTCCACGGCCCGGGTCAGTGCCGCCTCCGCGGCGGCCAACGCCTCCGCGGACAAGTTGATCAGGGAGCCAAGGAGGTAGTGGGGTGGGGTCTGGCTCACGGCGGCCAGCGCGCGGACAGCGGCCTCAATCGCCTCAAGGAACCCCGCCAGCGGGGTTTCATCGAGCTGTTGAAACTTCGTGTCCGGGTCAGGAGCCACCAGGAAACGCGACGCGTCCGCCTGGATAGGCACCACACGCGGCTTGCCTGTGCGGGGGTCGTAGACGATCTCCCCGGTTTCCGGGTCGCGCTCGAACTCCGGCGCCATGCCGCTGATGGTTCGCACCTTGAACGAGCCGAACGACTGGGCCACGAGAAGATCAAAAGTAGTCTGATTTACCCGATCCTGGATCGGCATCATGGGCTCCACCACGCCCGTGACCACGCCCTCCAGGTCAATGTCCGGAGCGAAGCGGATCACGGGACACACACCCAGGTTGTGGGCGCGGAAGCCGGCCACCTGCGGGCCGTTCTTGCCCCCAATCACCAGCTCTGTGACGCCCTCCGCGTCGTACAGCCACGCCCGCTGTTCCTCACCCTCCTGCGGGTGGTCCTCCAACTGGATGGCCCACAGCGGGGTTTCATCAGCGGCAGGGTCCTCGTACGCCGCGTACATCAGCCGGGGCGATACCCCGCGGATGATCGCCCGCGAAGGGTCCGCCAGATCGGGCAGGACCGTGACGAATGCCTGCCCGTAGGCCAACGCCGCCCGGTGTACGGCCATCTGCCGGCCATCCATCCGGTTGGCCTGCCATGCCTCCCACTCCACCGACGTGGCCGCCGGGTCGCCGGCCTGACCGGCGCGGCGGTAGCCCTCAACGGCCAGTGCTTGGGCCGGCGTCTTCACCAGCAAGGGCAGCCAGTTGGACACCGCGCGCTTGGCCAGAAGCTTGTACTCCTCTGACGCATTGCGCGGCATGTACGGGCCGTCGTGATCGCCCTTCAGGTACCGGTGAATACGGTCCAGCCGCTCCCGGTCCGCCATAAGCCCAGCAAGCCCCGTATCCGTCGCCTCAAGCGGGGTGATCTCCGATACGACCAAGTTCACCCCTCCCGGGTGCTAATGAATCCGCCGGGGTCCTGCTGACACCGGAGAAGGCTCTCGCCTTCCTCAAACACACCCGCTTTCGCGCGGCGTACGGCCATCGTGGCCGTATGAGTCAGACCAACAACTGGGTTCCCATCGCCACCGTCATCGGTTCGTCCCTGACGGCCATAACAGCCCTGTGTGCCGCCATGCTGAGCATGAAGACCACACGGAAGGTAGCTGTCACCCAGGCCCGAACCGCCTTCGCTGCGGCTCTGATGGAAAAGGAGCATGCGGCGCTCGTCGCCTTCCTCCAAGTCTGCGAGGACGCCTCAGATCACGCCGGGCGTTTCCTCGCGTCCGACGACGACGACACAGTGGTGACGGCTGAAGAATTCATGAAGTACCACGAAGAAACCAGCAGCAAGATCACGAAGGCGTTCGACACCCTCCAACTCGTGGTGAGCCCAGACGTGGAGGAGTACGTCATCACGACAAAGCAGGCACTTGAGAAGCTGATAGATGGTGTCCTCGCCGACGTCGAGCAGCGCCGGGCAAGTGAAGAGACTTGGCAACCCGCGAAGAAGATCTTCACGCATCTCAGCGCCTACAACGACGCCGCCCGCCGACTACGCTACGAAGCCTGGGCCAACTTCACTGGCGGCATCCACAGCGTCTAGAAGAAGAACACGGCCCCGGAACGTTCGCGGGGCCGTTGCTTTCCGGACTCAAGAAGTCGGTGGCGGGCGAGATCCGCCAGCAGGGTGGCCGCGTAGGCGTCCACCTTCCGGCCGCTCTCCCGGCTCTCCTTGCCGAAGCTGAGACCGAATCGGTTGGGCCGGCGCCGGGCGTTCAAAACGTGCCGGCGCAGAGTGCGGCCAAGCGGAGACGAAGCTCCGCCATGTCGTACCTGGCCGTTCTCGATCGCGGATACCAGGCGCTCATTGGCGGCCGTCAGCTCTTGGAGGCCGCCGCGCATGTCGCGTCCCACCGCGGAGTGGGTGGAAGCTCGGACCAGGAGGCGGTCCCGGTAGTCCTCCGACCATGCGTCGATGGTCGATTCCCACAGGGCCACGTCCGCGAAGAACGCGGACACGGCGTACCGCTCCAAGGCGTTGCGGACCGCTCCGTCCACTTCGTAGCGGTCCACCTCCCAGCCGTCGCCGGCCGGGCCGTCCGGGCGCTCCCAGGCCCCCAGGGGCTGGATCAGCCGGTCCCGTACGCGGACCGCGACGAGACATGTGGCGTCGTCGCTCTTGCCCCCGTCGAATCCAAGTGTGATCTCGTCCCCGGCCTGTAGCGCCTCATCACCCGCGCAGGCGTCCCAGTCCGCCGGGGCTATGAGCTGGTCCTCCGCGGTCACCAGCTGGTTAAGGAACATGCGCTGTGACCGGGCGCGCGGCATCACGCCGCTGTAGATCGTGGAGACGATCCAATCCACGTCCAGCCATGTGGCATCCCCGCGGGCCGCGATGATGCCGGCGCGGAGCTGGTCCGGGTCCGCCAGATCAACCGGCGGGGACTCCACGCTGTCGTAGTAGACGCCAGAGTCCCGGGCTTTGCCTTCGGCTACCTTGCTCCAGGCATGCCAGGTCTGTTCCGCCACGCTGTCCTCACCGGGCAACGGGGCGTTAGTGATCTCCATGGTTCGAGCGCCGCCACCACGGCTCTTGCCGACGTTGCCGGCGATCGTCTGGGCCATCTCGTGGCCCTGGTTCGCGGCTATCCAGTGGTGCGTCTCGTTCAAGATCACGAAGGTGGCGCGGCCACCCTCCAGCGTTCGCGGAGAGGAGGTAACCGCCTCGATCACACCGCCCCGGGCGGAGTAGATGATCTCCTTGCCCAGGTCTACGCCGTGCTCCTCGATCAGCTCCGGGGAGCACATCGGGGAGAACAAGCGCATGGTGTTGCGGGTCTGGTCCCGAGAGACGGCCGCCACCTGGACCCACGGAGCCTGATGTGGCACCGCGTACGGAGTCCCGTCCGGCCGCCAGCCGCCGAAGCGGGAGGGACCGCAGAACTCCACCAGGGCCAAGCTCGCAAGGAACGGGTCCTTACCCCAGCCCTTCAGGCGCCGGATCGTGCCCTGCCGGCGCACGAACACACCAGCCTCGTTGATCTCGAACCAGCGGAGCACAATGCGGACTTGCTCCGGGGTGTACTTCCACGGCTGACCGGCATCAGGACCGTCCGGCTGCAACAGGTAGCGCGAAGTCCATTCCAGGACGTCCCAACCCAACGTGCGGTTCTCCGGCGGCACGCTGTCCGGCCATGTACGTACAGGCTCAAGCGCGACAGCAGTCATTGGCCCACCTCCGAACGTCACCGCTCGTGAGTGGCGGCCGGCATCAACCGTCCGAAGAGCCGGCGGCCTTGCGGTAGGAATCCATAAGCGTCACGCGGGCGGCCTCTCGCGGGTCGTCAGCACCGCTCTCGCGCTCCAACTCCACCCGGGCCCGTCGTCGGGCGCCCTCTGTGGTCAGGAGGTCGGTCATGCCGGATAGCACCGCCTGGAGCAACTGGGCGGAGAACTTGCCGGAGTTGAGGTTCCGACTCATGGCCTCCGCCAGATAAAGGGCAGTGGCCCAATCGCTGGCCTCGTAGAACTGTGCCTGTCCAGACTGGACAAGCGACGCGTACCAGCGACCAGCGATCGGGTGCCACTCCTCGTCCGCCGGCGGAACGTCTGGGGCGACTCCGCCGGGCGCCTTCACCACGTCGGGACCGTCGCCCTTGTTGCGCCGGCGACGCTGGTCACTGCGCTTCGGGACGGGGCCCGGCATGGTGTCACCCCCTACAGCAGATATCCAAGAAGTTTGACCACAGATCGAGGTATGGGGCCGCCCACTGGGATTTCACGCCTTTTCACGCTTAGCGGCTGAGATTCACGAAGTTCACGGCGAAGGCTCTGGCTCCGCGCGCCCATTCCGTATGAGCTGGGGACATGACATACGACAGGCAAGAACCGAAAGGTGAGCGAGCCGATGGCGCTGCTGTTGGGGCGGGACTCCCGCGGGACTCCCGCTCTCCTATGGCTCTTCCCCTTGGAGCGTGGTCCGATGTCGGCCTGCCGAACGAGCGACAACAACGCAGTTATCCACAGCGTCAAGCAGCGATGCCGCCCGCGTGTTCCGATGAAGTCATGGCATCGAGAACTGACAGCACCTCAAGCGCTCCACAGTTCGAACTGCGATGTGGAGGAATGCACTTAACCATCCAACGCATCCCGGTGTGGCTGCTGACTCTGGTGACTACTGCCGCCGGCACTGGTGCCGCCTGGTGGACGAGCCGGTGAACCGATCGGCGCCGCCGCGCGGACCGAGGTCTGACGGCCTTGGAACCCGTACACGATCTGAGCTGCTATACGCTTGCGATCCGGAAGCCAAAGCCAAGGGGGCATACCCCCAGGTCACAGCCCCGCAGGGTGTGAAGCCTCCGGCCGCCGGCGCATGGGTCGCGCCTTCGCCCTGTTCGCCTCATGACCTTCACGCGCGCTCTTACGTGCGTGATGCCATGAGCACAGGGCCTGAAGGTTGATGAGGTTGTGATCATCACCGGCCTTGATGTGGTCCACATCAGTGGCCGGCTCAGTGCACCGCACCCCATCGAGCGAGCGAGCAACGCACTGATATCCGTCTCGCTGTAGCACCAGCGCTCGCAGGGCTGCCCAGTTCGAGGGGAGACGCTGCCGGCGGTTGCTCGTGCCCCACACCATGGCGCCTCCCCTCTCGCGCTGGCTACACCCAGCCCCCTGTCAGGAAGTGGGTCACCAGCCAGGCCAGCCCCAGCAACAGGGCAGTACGCCGCACCTTCACCAGCGGGCCCCGGCCTTTGATGCCAGCCCACTTCCACACGTGCGCGCTGAAGGTGTCACCAGCGCTCTTATTGAGGAGGGCCGGGGTTTCCAGTGCCACAAAGGCAGCGATCCATCCCAGCCAGGCCACGGACCACATAGACAAACTGTCTCCCTATGTCGTCCGTGAGACCGGAACATGTTCCGGTCATGAGCTACCTGGACGGGACTAGCAAGCATTCGGCGGCAGCGTGGGCTGTACGCACAGACAACACCCGCGCGCAATGGCGGCGTTGGCCCACATCAGGGTCTCCTCCAGCTTCATGAAGACCACCGACTTTTCCCGGTCGTCCGGGAGCTGTTCGTTCAGCGCCAGGGCCAACCGCTTGACCTCCGCGCGTACAAGCGCGTGAAGCTCCGCGGTCTGCTCACACCGCGGAGGGTGATGGTCGAACCGCTTACAGATCTCTTCGTATGTCATCACACACCCCCGCCGGCGGGAGAGAGCGGCCCCAACCGGACTTGAACCGGCGTCCTCCCGATCGACAATCGGGCGCTCTCGCCAACCAATAGGTGCCTTCGGCGGGACTCGAACCCGCACCAAAGTAAGTGGGCTTGGATAACGCGCTTCCCTGCCGAGGGCTAAGGTTCCCCAACCCAACGCCTTTTGAGCGCTGGGTCCGGCCCCGGTGCATCCGCAACCGTCCCACCATGCCGCCGTTCCGTTTTACGGCCGCTCTCCCGTTTGAGCTACGAAGGCTAGCTTGCGTCCGCCCGGATTCGAACCGGGGTTGGCTCCTCCACGGAGCTGTTCTAGTCCGCTGAACTACAGACGCTTTAGGCGATTCCGTAGGAGCTACCCACCACGCCAAGGGATCCCATGGGAGCCCAAAGTGTGTCCGCCCGGAATCGAACCGGGGTAATCCCCTCTCGCCAAGGGGAATAGTCCTACCACTGGACGACAGACACTGACCCGGCGGCGACCGGGTCGAACAAGGGCCCCGTCCGGGGGCCAACTCAACCAGGAGATACCTGGGAGGCCACACCGCGGACGGGGCGGGAACGGGTTCACTCTCACGTCCACGTCTACGCGCTGGTGCGTGGAACGCTCCCGCTCACGTCTTAGTTGTCTGGGGACGGTTACAGCCCAACTAGTCGTCTCAGCTTCGCTCGTGAGGGGTGATGCAAAAAAACTGCATCACCGAGATACTTCCTATAGGGATCTCCCAAGAAAGTAGTTCGGTGATGCAGTTTTTTTGCATCACCTCCCACCCACGGTGACGATCCGCGACTGTGGGTCATCCAACGTCTGGGAAAGAGACAGTCGTCTCGGCAGAGGTGCTATCCCTTGGCGTGGGAACGCGTCCTCCTGAGCTGGGTCGGGACATGCACAGGCGCCCCCAGTCGGCATGATCCGGCCGGGGGCGCCTGCGTCTACTGCTGCGTCATGCTGTCGGTCCAAGTTGCTGGACGGTCACGCAGTGACCTCCGCGTCTTCCTCAGTGTCGTCTGTAGGTAGTGGACGCCAGTCCAGAGAAATCCGTTCTTCGACTGGGATGAACTTCTTCGTCTCCGGGTCCCTGCCGGGGCCGACTGATACGCCCTCAAGGAACAGGTCCAGGAACTCCCGCCGCTTGAACACGTCCCACCTGCCCCACGGCGTGTCTGGCCCCAACGGGTCTTCTCCCCCTTCGGACCATTCAGACGGAACCTGTACGGCCTGCGCGGTCTTGGTGTCCAACTCAGCTAGCCGGGCGGTGCAATCATCCTCGTATGCCCGGTACTGCTCCATGGTGGCTCGCCACGTGGCCAACTCGTGGCGCCCCCGGTATAGACCTGCCTTTCGGTCTGCCTGAAGCTCTGCGATTGACTGCCGTACGTGTTCAAGGTGGGCTGCGGTTTCCCGACGCTCTTCCTGGACGCCAGCCAAGTTCCTCTGTGCCGCGAACCGCATTGCGGCAGCGGCTACCCATTCCCGGTCTGCCTCGTCGTCCATGTCGGCGTTCGCGAGACGTGCCCACACGCGTCGTGCAACGTAGTTGTCGGCGTCGTGGCGCTTGATGGAGAGTCCGCCGTGGCCCTTGGGGTTGGCGCACATGTAGTAGTCCTGTCCGCCGTTGTTCTTTGACTGCCCCATTGAGCCCTGACAGATTTCGATGCCGCAGCGGCAGAATCGCCACCCTGAAAGGAGCGTTGGCGTTGTCCCTTCTCCGCCTGGCTGACGGTTGGTCTTGGTCCGCTTCTTCCGTCGCTCCTGAAGCTCAAGCCACTTGGCGCCAGGGATGATCCCGCGATGCGGTGTGACGGGAGCGCCGGACTCATCCCGGGCAATGACGTTGACGTGCGCCTTACCCCGCTTCACGCGCTCGCTGGCGAACCCTCCGATGGCGGGGTGATTGAGAATCCATCGGACAGTTTGCGCTCGCCAGCGGATGGGCGAGTCTTCCGAAGACACCCGACGTGCCTTGATGGAAGCCATGCGCTTCTCCGTGGCCCGACGCTCAGCGTTACCCGGGGCGGGGATCTCTTCGCTGGCGAACGTGCGGGCAATGGCATTGTCGGAGATGCCACCCCAGCTCATCTCGATCATGCGTTCAACGAGTGCTACGTGTTCCGGGTTGTCCTCATCCGGTTCAAGCACCGACACCACGAGATTGCCGATCTTCTCTCGTACCGCGCGCATGCCGTACGGCGCAGAGGAGGAGTGCCGGCCGCCAACGGCCTTGATCTCTTCTTTGGCGCCCTTGAGTCGCTCCGCCTTGATGTCGCTGTCCTGCTTCGCGAGAGCAGCGATGAGCGCGAAGATGGCAACGCCGATGGGGTTGGACGTGTCGAGGAACGGTTCAAGTACGGACACGAACCGCACGCCGTGTTCCTTGAACTCCCGGTCGATGTCCAGCGCATCATGCGCGCCCTTGCGTGTGAGGCGGGATAGCTCATTGACCACCACCACGTCCACTTCGCCGGCGCGCACGGCGTCCATGAGTGATTCAAATCCTGGTCGGACGGCTTTGGGATCCCAACCGGACCGACCGACGTCTTTGAACCTGTGGACTACCTGCCAACCCCGACTGCTGGCCAGCGCCTCCCCGGCAGCAACCTGCGCTTCGGGCGACGCTTCGGAGGCGTCGGGGCGTGCTTTGGATTGCCTTGCGTACACGGCGACGCGAATCGTGTCCCTGTGCTCGCTGCTGGGCAACGTCAACGGCGTCATGCCTCTGACCTGCTCTTTCGCCTAGTCCCGGTCGTGAAGGTTAGTTACTTGTGAAAGGTGATCCAGATGAACCAGCTCCAGACCCCGAAGGCGAGCAGGAACCAGGACACGGGGCGGGAGAGGGTCGCGGGGGTGCGGCCCGTGGCGGAGCCACTTTCGGGCGCAGTGTCATCCGAGGATCGCAGCATGGGATCCAGTATGGGCAGCGGCTCCATCCGGCGGCCGGGTGGGGCACTCTTCCGAGGGGTGGGGGCCAAGGAGGGCCGCGGGCCGGGTACGTTCTGCGACGTGCCGATGACCTTTGCTGACTCCACGGCTGTGACCCCTTCGACCGCCCCCGGCGGCACCGGGCCCCGGCGCCGCCCCGCGCGGACCCTGACCGCGCTGGCCCTCGCCACGGCGCTGGCCTCCGCGCTGCCGGCCGGCGCCGCATTCGCCGTCCCCAAGGGCGACAAGCAACCCAAGGCCCCGGCGCCGCCCGCCAAGATGTCGCAGGTCGGCGGGGAACGGCTGGGCCTGCCGGGCGTCCAGGTGGGGCGGCTGAAGGCCGGTGCGCCCCAGCTGCCCGGCCCCGATGCACTCACCGCCCGTTCCTGGATCATCTCGGATGCCGACTCGGGCCAGGTGCTGGCCGCCAAGAACCCGCACTGGCGGCTCGCACCGGCCAGCACGCTGAAGATGCTGTTCGCCGACACCGTGCTGCCGAAGTTCCCCAAGAACGAGAAGCGCAAGGTCAAGGCGGCCGACCTGGCGGGGATGGGCATCGGCAGCAGCATGGTGGGGATAAAGGAGAACCTCACCTACACGGTCCACGATCTGTGGCTGGGGGTGTTCCTGCGCTCCGGCAACGACGCGGTGCATGCGCTGTCGGCGATGAACGGCGGTACGGAGGCCACCGTCAAGGAGATGCAGAAGCGCGCGAAGGAACTGAACGCCACCGACACCCATGTCGTCACCCCGGACGGCTATGACGCGCCGGGCCAGGTCTCCAGCGCGTACGACCTGAGCCTGTTCGCCCGCGCGGGGCTTCAGAACGCCGACTTCCGCGAGTACTGCTCGACGGCGAGCGCCCAGTTCCCGGGCGACGAGGCGAAGCACGGCAAGCGCAAGACGTTCGGCATCCAGAACACCAACCGGCTGCTGAGCGGTGACTTCGACATCCGGCCCTACCCCGGTATCGAAGGGGTGAAGAACGGCTCCACCACGAACGCCGGGTCGACGTTCACCGGGCTCGCCGAGCGCAACGGCCGCAAGCTGTTGGTCACGGTCATGAACCCGCAGAAGAAGGAGCACAACGAGGGCTACCGGGAGGCCGCCCGGCTCCTGGACTGGGGCTTCGCGGCGGCCGGGAAGGTGGAGCCGGTCGGGCAGCTGGTCGGGCCCCAGAGCGGGGACCGCGCGGCCAAGCGGGGCGCCGACGGCAAGAACGATGCGCAGATGGGCATGCACGGGTCCCCGGACGGCTCGGGCTCGGTCCTGACGGCGGTCGGCATCGGCGGCGGCGCGCTGGCGCTGGTGGGCCTGGGGGCGGCGCTGGTGCTGCGCCGTCGGCGGGCGGGCTCGTGACGTAGCGGGCGCGTAGGGATCAGGTACGGGGGCGGGGCGCGGCGGGAGCCGGCTCCGCCTCCTGCGCTTCCGCCCCGGACCCGGCCGCGGGCGTCGCCGTCCACGCCGCGCAGAACACCAGCAGTTTCGCCGTGAAGTTGATCCACAGCAGCAGCGCGATCGGGGTGCCGAACGCCCCGTACATGCTCCGCGAGGCGACGCCCCGGAGGTAGCCGCTGAGCAGCAGCTTGAGCAGTTCGAAGCCGATGGCGCCGATGAGTCCGGCGATCACGACGGCGCGCCGGGGAGGGTGGACGGCGGGCAGTTTGGTCAGGACGTAGACCAGCAGCACGAAGTCCGCGAGGACGGCGATGCAGAAACCGGCGGCGGAGAGCAGAGCGGCGCCGATGCCGCCCTCCGGAAGGCCGATCGCGTCGGCCGCCTTGCCCACCGCGGCGGTCGCGAAGACCGAGCAGGCGCCGGAGAGCAGGGCCACTCCGCCGAGGCCGAGCAGCAGCGCGGCGTCGCGGAGCTTGCCGACGAAGAAGTTGATGTCCTCGTCCTCCTTCTCCCACACCGCGCTCAGACAGTCGCGCAGCGAGTCGACCCAGCTGATGCCGGTGAGGAGGAGGAGCGCGCCGGCGATCAGGCCGACGGTGGCGGCGTTGTTGACCAGTCCGGCCAGATCGATCTGCCCGGAGATGCCGGGGATCTGTTCGGCGATCTTGGCCTGGAGCTGGTGCAGGCGGCTGTCGCTGAGGAACGCGGCGCCGATCGCGGCGGCGACGGTGAGCAGCGGGAAGAGCGCGATGAAGCTGGTGAAGGTGATGGCGGCGGCGAGCCGGGTCCAGTGCACCCGCAGCATGCGCGTGTAGGCGCCCCACAGGCGGGTGGCGAGCAGCCACCGTACGACCGGGCGCAGCGCCGGGCCGATCACCGGCAGTCGGGTCAGCCAGTCCATGGTGTGGTCGCTCCCCCTCGCTCGCCCCGGTGCCGTCCGCCGGCCGCGTCTCACGGCCGGATACCCCGCCCGTATACCCCGGCCGGTTATCCGGAACCTTAGCTTCCGATGGGGCGGCGGCTAGGACGTCGGCGCCGGGGGCCGCGAGAGATCGGCCTGCCGTGGCACGGCCGTCGTCTGCCGGCCGAACGGATACTCCCGCTCCAGTCGCCACACCGCGTCGTCGCCCTGCTGGTAGAGCCCGAAGCCGCCGACCGTCCAGGTGGCGCGGAAGTCCTTCAGCCCGGTCTGGGCGCGGTCCATGGCCTCGTCGGCGATGCCGTGCGCGACCGTGACATGCGGGTGGTACGGGAAGGCCAGCTCGCGGGCGCAGGGGCCGGAGTCGGCGCGGATGGCGGCCTGGAGCGCCGTGCAGCCGGCCTCGCCCTCGGCGACCTTCACGAAGACGACCGGGGAGAGCGGGCGGAAGGTGTCCGTGCCCTCCAGGCGGAGCGGAAAGGACCGGAAGGCGGCGGCGACCTCGGCCAGATGGGCCTCGACGGCGGGCAGCGCCCCGGCATCGGCCTCCGTCGGGGGCAGGAGGGTGATGTGGGTGGGGATGCCGTGTGCCGCGGGGTCCCCGTAGCCCGCGCGCTTCCCCTGGAGGAAGCTGCCGTAAGGCTCCGGGACCGCGATCGAAACGCCCAGCGTTACGGTCCCCACGGCGTTCTCCCTCCTGAAGTCCAAAAGCGGCAGCTGCACTCACGACAGGTCCACGACCGGCCCGCCGCGGCCGGTCCCCGGGCGGCGCGCTCGCACGCGCCGGCTATCAGTGTGCCGGGTGCGGGCCCGTGGCGCGGTGTGTCCTCGGTCCCGTTACCGGCGGACACATCCGCCGGGCGGTACGGGCGCCCGGTCCCGGGCCGCCCGCGGCTCCGGCGGCTGCCGGATCCGCGGGCCGGGTGCTCAGTGCTTGGCCGGCAGGAATCCGAGCCGGTCATAGGTGGTGGCGAGGGTCTCGGCCGCCACCGCGCGGGCCTTCTCGGCGCCCTTGGCGAGGACGGCGTCCAGTGACTCGGGGTCGTCGAGGTAGGACTGCGTACGGTCCCGGAAGGGTGTGACGAATTCGACCATCACGTCGGCCAGGTCCGTCTTGAGCGCGCCGTACATCTTGCCCTCGTACTTCTGTTCCAGCTCGGCGATGGAGGCGCCGGTGAGCGTGGAGTAGATCGTCAGGAGGTTGGAGACGCCCGGCTTGTTCTCCGCGTCGAAGCGGATGACGGTGTCGGTGTCGGTGACCGCGCTCTTGATCTTCTTCGCGGAGGACTTGGGCTCGTCGAGCAGATTGATCAGGCCCTTGGGGCTGGAGGCCGATTTGCTCATCTTGATCGACGGGTCCTGGAGGTCGTAGATCTTCGCCGTCTCCTTGAGGATGTACGGAGCCGGGATCGTGAAGGTCTCGCCGTAGCGGCCGTTGAAGCGTTCGGCCAGATCGCGGGTCAGCTCGACGTGCTGGCGCTGGTCCTCGCCGACCGGGACCTGGTGGGCCTGGTAGAGCAGGATGTCGGCGACCTGGAGGATCGGGTAGGTGAACAGGCCGACGGAGGTGCGGTCGGTGCCCTGCTTGGCGGACTTGTCCTTGAACTGGGTCATCCGGCCCGCCTCGCCGAAGCCGGTGAGGCAGTTCATCACCCAGGCCAGCTGGGCATGCTCGGGCACATGGCTCTGCACGAACAGCGTGCAGCGCTCCGGGTCGAGGCCGGCGGCCAGCAGCTGGGCGGCGGCGATCCGGGTGTTGGCGCGCAGTTCGGCCGGGTCCTGCGGAACGGTGATCGCATGCAGGTCGACGACCATGTAGAAGGCGTCGTGGGACTCCTGGAGCGCCACCCACTGGCGGACCGCGCCGAGGTAGTTGCCGAGGTGGAAGGAGCCGGCGGTGGGCTGGATGCCGGAGAGCACACGAGGTACGAGAGCCATGCCACCGATTGTCTCAGGTCCGCGACGGGCGGCCGGCGTGTGGTCGGGGTGTGGACGGCGCATGGTCGGGGTGCGGACGGGGCGGACGGGCGAGGGCCGGCCCCGTGGCGGCGGCCGGCCCTCCCCCGGACTCACCCGGCGATCGGCAGTCCCGGCGCCGGGTAGCGGGCCATCAGCTCGGCGACCTCGCCCCGTACCGCCGCCAGCGCCTCCTCGTCGCCCTTCCCGGCGGCCGTCACGCCCCGGTCGATCCACTCCGCGATCTGCGGCATCAGGTCCGTACCCAGCCCGCGGGAGGTGAGCGAGGGCGTGCCGATCCGGATGCCCGACGGGTCGAAGGGCTTGCGCGGGTCGAACGGCACGGTGTTGTAGTTGACGACGATCCCGGCGCGGTCCAGGGCCTTGGCGGCGACCTTGCCCGGTACGTCCTTGTTCGTCAGGTCGATCAGCACCAGGTGGTTGTCCGTACCGCCGGAGACCAGATCGAAGCCGCGCGCCAGCAGCGCCTCGGCGAGCGCCTTGGCGTTGGCGACGACGGCGTGCGCGTAGTCGCGGAAGGACGGCGCGGCGGCCTCGTGCAGCGCGAGCGCGATGGCGGCGGTGGTGTGGTTGTGCGGACCGCCCTGGAGACCGGGGAAGACGGCCTTGTCGATGGCCTTGGCGTGCGTGGCACGCGACATCAGCATGGCGCCGCGCGGCCCGCGCAGGGTCTTGTGGGTGGTCGTGGAGATGACATCGGCGTGCGGCACCGGGGACGGGTGGGCCCCGCCCGCGACCAGCCCGGCGATATGCGCGATATCCGCGACGAGTACGGCGTCGACCTCGCGCGCGATCTCCCCGAACGCCGCGAAATCGATGGTGCGCGGCACGGCCGTCCCACCACAGAAAATGATCTTCGGGCGTTCCTTGCGGGCGAGATCCCGCACCTCGTCGAAGTCGATCCGCGCGGTGTCGTGCCGTACGCCGTACTGCACACCGTTGAACCACGTGCCGGTCGCCGAGACGCCCCAGCCGTGGGTGAGATGGCCGCCCATCGGCAGCGACATGCCCATGACGGTGTCGCCGGGCCGGGCGAACGCGAGATAGGCGGCGAGGTTGGCGGGCGAGCCGGAGTACGGCTGGACGTTGGCGTGCTCGACGCCGAAGACGGCCTTGGCGCGCTCGACGGCCAGCGTCTCGACGAGGTCGATGTTCTGCTGGCCTTCGTAGTAGCGACGGCCCGCGTACCCCTCGCTGTACTTGTTCTGAAGGACCGTTCCGGTGGCTTCCAGAACGGCGGTGGAGACGTAGTTCTCGCTGGGAATCAGCCGCAGCGTATCGGCCTGGAGCCGCTCCTCGGCGCCGACGAGCGCGGCGAGTTCGGGGTCGGCGGCGGCCAGCGCGGGATGCGGAAGGGACTGTGTCATGGCGTTCTCCGGGGCGGTCGATCGGTGGTCCGGTCGTGGTCCCGGGGTGCCCAGGCGGGCGGCACCTCGAAGGTGTGGCTTCGCGCGGCTTCCCCGAGGTTGTCTCCCCGTACGCCAGTCGCCGTGCTGTCTGGGTAGACAGCCTAGCTGGCTCGTCGGCCGGGGGTCCGGGGGTTGTCCCCCGGGAGGACACAGCCTCGTACGCCAGTCGCCGCGCTTGGGGGCCAGCCTGGCCCGCACGTCCGTCGCCGTATGCCTGGCCGACGCAATACCGCCAGGCCAGAGCAACAATGAAGAGGGGTGCGGCAGCCCCGCGCCCCCATGGCCTACCGATCGGAGTCCCCGGTGACGACCACGGAACGCTGCATCGCCGCCGCCGATGCCCACAGCGCCCACAACTACCACCCGCTCCCCGTCGTCGTGGCCACCGCCGAAGGTGCCTGGATGACGGACGTGGAGGGGCGGCGCTATCTGGACCTGCTCGCCGGGTACTCCGCGCTGAACTTCGGACACGGCAACCGCCGCCTCCTCGACGCCGCGAAGAACCAGCTGGAACGCGTCACCCTCACCTCCCGCGCCTTCCACCACGACCGTTTCGCCGACTTCTGTACGCAGCTGGCCGACCTGTGCGGAATGGAAATGGTCCTGCCGATGAACACCGGCGCCGAAGCGGTCGAGACGGCCGTGAAAACGGCCCGTAAATGGGGCTACAAGATCAAGGGCGTCCCCGGCGGCCGGGCGAAGATCATCGTCGCCGGCAACAACTTCCACGGCCGCACGACCACCGTCATCTCCTTCTCCACCGACCCCGAGGCCCGCGCCGACTTCGGCCCCTACACCCCCGGCTTCGAGATCGTCCGGTACGGCGATCTGGCCGCGCTGGAGGCGGCGATCGACGACGACACCGTCGCGGTCCTCCTGGAGCCGATCCAGGGCGAGGCGGGCGTCCTCGTCCCGCCGCCGGGCTATCTGGCGGGCGTACAGGAGCTGACCCGCAGCCGGAACGTCCTGTTCATCGCCGACGAGATCCAGTCCGGCCTGGGCCGCACCGGCCGCACCTTCGCCTGCGAGCACGAGGGCGTGGTGCCCGACATGTACGTCCTGGGCAAGGCGCTGGGCGGCGGCGTGATACCGGTGTCCGCCGTCGTCTCCTCCCGCGCGGTGCTGGGCGTCTTCTCCCCCGGCGAGCACGGCTCCACCTTTGGCGGAAACCCGCTCGCCTGCGCGGTGGCCCTGGAAGTCATCGCGATGCTCCGCACCGGCGAATACCAGTCCCGTGCAACGGAGTTGGGCCGGCATCTGCTCGGCGAGCTGCGGCTGCTGGTGGGCGACGGCGCGGTGGACGCGGTACGCGGCCGGGGGCTGTGGGCGGGCCTGGACATCAACCCCTCGCGCGGCACCGGGCGGGAGATCGCGGAACGGCTGATGGCACGCGGCGTCCTGGTCAAGGACACCCACGGCGCCACGATCCGGATCGCACCGCCGCTGGTGATCAGCAAGGAGGACCTGGACTGGGGGCTGGAGCAGTTGCGGGTGGTGTTGGAGGGATAGACGAGCAATGGGGGCGGGGGTGTTGGAGGGGTAGGCGAGCAATGGGGGCGGGGTGTTGGAGGGGCACGGGGAGCCGTGCATCAGGCCGGTTCTGGCGGCGGGGTGCGGGAGAGGTAGCCAGGGTCGGCAGCCGGGGCGCGGCGGCGGCCCCCCGCGCCGTACAGTCGCCTCGTGATCCTCGGGATGATCTGCGCCCTCGGCTCGGCCGTCTGCTTCGGCACCGCCTCCGTCTTCCAGGCCGTGGCGGCCCGGACCACCACACCCGGCACCGACTCGGGCGTGGACCCCCGGCTGCTCCTGCGGGTGCTGTCGCAATGGCGCTACCTGCTCGGCCTCGCCCTGGACGGTGTGGGCTTCGTACTGGAGCTGGTGGCGCTCCGGGTCCTGCCGATCTACGCGGTGGGGGCGGCCCTGGCGGCCACTCTCGCGGTGACGGCGGTGGTCGCGGCGCCCGTCCTGCACACCCGGCTGCGCCCCGCCGAATGGGGCGCGGTGGGGGTGGTCTGCGGCGGCCTGGCGCTGCTGGCGCTCTCCTCCGGCGCACAGGGGCACCTACGGGGCACCCCCGAACTCCGCATCGGCGTACTGGCCTTCGCCCTCGCCGTCCTCGCCTCCGGCGCGCTGGCCGGCCGCCTCCCGGACCGCGCCCGCGCCGCCACCCTCGGCCTGGGCGCCGGCCTCGGCTTCGGCGTCGTCGAGGTGGCCGTCCGCCTCATCGACGATTTCCCCCTCCCCTCCCTCCTCACCAACCCCGCCTGCTACGCCCTCCTCATCGGCGGCGGCGCCGCCTTCCTCCTGCTGACCTCCGCCTTCCAGCGCGGCTCGGTGACCACCGCCACCGCCGCCATGGTCATCGGCGAAACCATCGGCCCCGCCCTGGTCGGCATCGCCTGGCTCGGCGACCGCACCCGGCCGGGGCTGACCCCGCTGACCGCCCTGGGCTTCGCGCTCGCGGTGGCCGGGGCGCTGGCACTGGCGCGGTTCGGGGAGGCGCCGGCGGAGGCGGGGAGTGAGCCGTCTTCGGCGGGTGAACGGGAGGGGCGGAGCACGAGGTCGGTCGGCGATACTTGAGGGCAGTTCGGCGGTGGTCTGAGCGATGAGGTCTGCCATGAACCCCGAAGTGTCGAGGGAAGAAATTCTGCAATGGCTGTCCACGAACGGATGGAGCCCGGACAGGGATATTGCCGACAAGGCACGTGAATTCATTGACGACGCTGTAGCGGATTCGGTGGCGGAGGGTTTCCCGCTAATCCCTTCGGAAGCAGCAGAGAGGTTCGTTCGCACTTACGGGCTGCTACAGCTCAGACACCCCGGCGCTCCGGATGAGAAGCTCGTCACCAATCCGACCGGCGGCTACGAGGGAGACTTCGAGGAGATCGCCGAGCTTGCGCAGGAAATCGGAAAGAGCCTGTTTCGGGTCGGCTATGACCTGCCGGAAGGAGGCCTCTTCGCCTTGGCCGAAGACGGTTGCTTCTACTACATCCATCACACCGGCGCATCTTATATCGGGGCTGATGAATATGAAGCCTTCGGCAACTGGTTGAGGGGGAATTTTCAAAGCGTCTGAGCACGAGTTGAGATGCGCGGTGCACGGAGGAGGTTCCCATGACGGCCGGTCTGACGCGTAAAGAGATCGATCAGCTCTTGACGGATGCCGGATGGCATCCAGGCCGTGACGTCGGCGACAGGGTTTCAGAACTGGCGGAATTTGTGGTGGCCGACCTGGCGGCGCACGGTTGTCAAGTATCGCTTTTTTCGGAGGCGGAAGCTTTCCTGCGCTCCTATGGATTTCTTGACGTGTCCTTCCCCTACGACGAGGAGCGCACGGACCACTTCAACACCTGCGCGAGATTTTGTAACGACCGGGCGGGAGACATCTCGGAACTTGCCGATGAGCTGCAACGCCCCGTGTTCCCCGTCGGATGGGACAAAGTTGAAGCCGGGCTAGTAGTCATGGATCCAGCTCAGCGAATGTTTTATATTCATCACTCCGGTATCTACTTCGCGGGCGTGGGTATTCATGAAGTAATCACCAGCCTGTCCACCGGGAAGCTTCAGGACGCCGAGGATTATTACCCGCATGCCGAATGAGCCGGACTGGGAGACCGGTGACGGGGTGATCGACATCCGCGATCCGGACGAGATCGACGCCGCCTTCGACCGGGGCGAACGTCATGTGGGCACGGCCGTCATCGGAATGGTGCTGCACGGCGAGGACATCGCCGTGCTCGCGCCCCGGGTGGAACGCGCGATGCGCTCGCCGGACCCCTATGTGCGCCAGCTGGGATGCGTCGCCGCGGGCGACATGGCCCGCCTGTACACCACGCTCAGTCCAGGAATTTATGCCGTGCTGCGCGCGGAAGGGCTCGGCGGTGTGGCCGACTCCGCCATCAGGGACACGCTGACGTTCATCCCCTTCCGGCAATTGCCGTGGTGGATGCGGAGATTGGACCTGTGGCTGTCGGTACGCGATACCGTTGAGGGACGCCTGTTGCGACTCCAGGATTTCACCGAGGAGTCCTGGGGCGCGGTGAAGGGAGTTCTCGGGAGGGCGCGAAGGAGGGACGAATAGCCACCCGGACTGTGGTTGCCGTACACCGAACTCCCAAGTAAATGAAGCATCTTGAGGCATGTGTGAGCTACCGTCACCAGATGTCCGACGCAGCCGATAAGTTCGACACCGCAATGACCGCCTGGCAGGAATGGCAGGAAGCCCCCTGGGGACGTCTGCGCTACACGATCGCCGAGACGAATCTGGTCCGCCATCTCGACGCCGAGGACGGGCCGTTGCGCATCCTCGACCTGGCCGGCGGTGACGGCGGCGATGCCCTGCGCCTCGCAGCTCGCGCGCACCACGTCACCGTCGTCGACTACGCCCCGGCCATGCTCGCCGCCGCGGCCGAGCGGGCCTCGTCGGCCGGCCTGGCAGAGCTGATCACCTGCGTAGAGGCCGATGTGACTGCGCTGCCCGCCGACATCGCCGACGGAGAGTTCGATGTGGTGCTGTGCCACAACCTCCTCCCGTACGTGGACGACGTGCCGGGCACTCTCGCCGCGGCCCTCGCCCCGTTGAAGCGCGGCGGCCTGCTCTCCGTGATGGCGATCAACCGGCACTCGGCCGCCTTGAACATCGCGGTGCGGGAAATGGACCCCGCCACCGCACTGACCGCGCTGGACTCGGACCGGGCCCGGACCCAGACGTTCGATTCCGTGCTGACGCTCCACACGGCCGAGGAGATCACCCCAGTCCTCCTCAGCCTCGGCTGCCAGGACGTGCGCCACTACGGCATCCGCAGCTTCTGCGACTACCTCACCGACGACGCGCGAAAGTACGATCCGGCGTTCTACGCCGACCTCGAAGAACTGGAACTCGCCGCGACCGCGCGTCCGCCCTATATGCACACCGCTCGGCTGTTCCAGCTGACGGCATGGAAACAGGACCGTCCCTGAGACCTGCGCCCTCACACGGGCTTGTGCGCGCTGACCATCCGCGTGGCGTACAGCGGGCCGCCGAACCAGAAGCGGGGTCCGAGGCCGCGGACGGTGACGTCCTCCGCGCCGAGGCGGCGCAGTGTGGCGGCGTAGGCGGACGCGTGCCGGATGTCGGCGAGGAGGAGGCGTCCTCCCGGGGCGAGGACGCGGTACGCCTCGGTGATCGCGCGCTCGCGGGCATCGGCGCCGGGGATGTTGTGCAGGGCAAGGCTCGATACGACGAGGTCGAAATCCGCATCCTCGAAGGGCAACGCACGCAGGTCGCCGGTGGCCAGATCGACGCGGTCGGAGACCCCCTCCGCCTCGGCGTTGGACCGGGTCACCGCCTCGGCGTTGCCCGACTGGTCCTGTGTACGCCAGAGATCGACACCGGTGGCGCGGCCGGTGTCCAGGTGCTTGGCGACATGCAGCAGAACGGCGCCGCGTCCGCAGCCGAGGTCGAGTACGCGCTCCGTTCCGTGGAGCCCCAGTCCCTCCAACTCCTGCGTCCACACACGGAATTTGCCGTAGCGGGTCGCGTACGCATAACTCGCCGCACTGGCAAGGAAGTACAGCGCGAGGAGGGAGAAGAACCAGCCGGTCGGCCAGCCGGAAGCGAACGCGACGACCGCCAGCATCACCGCGGAGAGCCCGGTGCCGGTGATGCCTATCAGCGCGTATGGGGCGTCGAAACCGTACGAGGCGGGATGGTCGTGGGAAGTGGCAGTCATGGCGGCAAAGATATCCAGGGCGCAGGGGGGACGAGAGGGGCTGGCGCGTGCGGCAGGTGTCGGCGACTCCAAAAAGGACTCGGAATTGAGTAACAAGTCGCAATATCTCGACATCGCGAAACTTCATCCACAAACGCTACAGGCGTTGAAAGCGGCAGGGTGGACGACGGACCGCATGATGGATGTTGAACTGCCGCTGGAGACCCTGAAGGAGGCAGGTTTCTCCTTCAATGCACACGCGGAGTCCGTCATCTCCACGCTCTATGGGCTCCGCGTTCACCCGGTGGACACGGAGTCCGGAGAATTCATCAATGACGATCCGCTGATTCTCAAACCCGAGCTGTGCCGCAGACATAGGAGCGCAGCCGAGTTGATCCAAAAGGAACTCGGCGGGAACTACGTTCCTCTGGGGTGGTGGCTCAGCAGTTCCTATGTCTTCATGGAAGACTCAGGGCGTGTCGTGGGGTACCTCGGCGGGCTTGTCTGGCGACTTGGAGAATCGGTAGAAGACGCCTTGAATCTGATGGTGCGTGCTGATCGCCCCCTGGTCTGCGGCTACGTCAGACCTGGGAGAACACCCTGGCCTCGGTAACGGGTAACCCGCTCGAACCGGAGAAACCGATGCCTTGAGGCGATGGAAACGCCTTACGGTCAAGCCGATTTCCCCCAGGGGATCTATGACGAGACGCCAGGAGAAGGCCGGCCTTCGACGACCCTCAGCAT
Organism: Streptomyces natalensis ATCC 27448; assembly: GCF_000935125.1. Classification (GTDB taxonomy): domain Bacteria; phylum Actinomycetota; class Actinomycetes; order Streptomycetales; family Streptomycetaceae; genus Streptomyces; species Streptomyces natalensis. The sequence goes on from NZ_JRKI01000061.1 coordinate 924,355, forward strand.
GTCTGTCAGGCATTCGTTCTGCCTGACCGCTGCGAAACGCACGTCGTCCGGCGGCGCGGCCTTCGTGCCGTCCGGCATGTCGCGGACGAGCCTGACAACGGTGCGTGCCGTGTCGATCTGATCTGATCTGAGCCATTGGACGCCGGGTGCGGACGACAGTCCTTCGCGCGGGCGCGGGCTCCGGAAGGGCCAGCAGGGTAGCGGTGTGGGCGTGGCGACGGCACGGTGCTTCCCGTGCGGAGGGAAGAGCAGCCAGCCCATCCCTAAGCCTCCGGCAGCACGCTCAGCAGCGCCTCCAGCACGCCCCCGAACGCATGGTCCGGCGGCCTCCCGTAAGCGACGACCAGGGCGTCGCGGGAGACGGCCGTGGCGGACGGGTCGGTGAAGGTGGTCAGGCCGTGGAGGGCAAGGCCCTGCCAGTGGGCGGCCTGGAGGATGGACTGTTCGGTGCCGGGTGGGAGTTCGAGGATGGCGTGCAGGCCGGCGGCGATGCCGGAGATGTGGACGTGGGGGGCGCGTTCGGCCAGGGCGGCCACGAGCTGGTCGCGGCGGCGGCGGTAGCGCAGGCGCATACCGCGGAGGTGGCGGTCGTAGGCGCCGGAGGAGAGGAATTCGGCGAGGGTGAGCTGGTCCAGCATGCCGGACTGCCATTCGCCGGAGCGTTTGATGGCGAGGACGCGGTCGACGAGGCGGTCCGGGAGGACCATCCAGGCCAGTCGCAGGGCCGGGGCGAGGCTTTTGCTGGCGGTGCCCATGTAGACGACGTGGTCGGGGTCCAGGCCCTGGAGGGCGCCGACCGGCTGGCGGTCGTAGCGGAGTTCGCCGTCGTAGTCGTCCTCCAGGACGTAACCCCCGGTGGAGCGCGCCCAGTTGACGGCGGCGGCGCGGCGGTCGGGGTGCAGGGGGACACCGGTGGGGAACTGGTGGGCCGGGGTGAGCAATGCCGCGCGGACGTCGTCGAGGGAGGCCAACTGGCTTGTCTGCGCGCCGTGTTCATCGACGGCGAGGGGGACGGTGCGCAGGCCGGCGCGGGTGATGACGTTGCGGTGGAAGTGGAGGCCGTAGGACTCGACGGCGATCTGGCCGTCGCCTTGGCGCCAGCCTTCGGCGGGGCGCCGGCCTTCGCCGGGGCGGCCCGCGTCCGTCCCTGCGGGATCCGGCCGTCCCGGGTCCGGCCACCCCACCGGCCCCCCGTCCTCCCCCCGTAGCGCACGGCTGAGCAGGCCCAGGCCCTGCATGAAGCCGGAGCAGACGATGATCCGGTCCGGGTCGGCGCGTACGCCGCGGGCGCGGGCCAGGTAGTCGGCGAGGACGGTGCGGAGTTCGGGGCGGCCGTTCGGGGGGCCGTAGCCGAACGCCTCGTTGGGGGCGGCGGTCAGGGCGCGGCGGGCGGCGGCCAGCCAGGCGGTGCGGGGGAAGGAGGAGACGTCGGGGGTGCCGGGGGTGAGGTCGAAGCGGGGCCGGTCGGGCTGCCGGGGCGCCCGGGCCGGGGTGCGGCGGGCCGCGGGGGCGGCGCGCGGCAGGGTCCTCTCGGCGACGCGGGTACCGGAGCCCTGGCGGGCGCTGAGCCAGCCCTCGGCGACCAGCTCGGCGTATGCGTCGGCGACCGTATTGCGGGCGATGCCGAGGTCGGCGGCGAGGGAGCGGGAGGACGGCAGACGGGTCCCGGGGACCAGCCGCCCGCTCCGTACGGCCTCGCGCAGCGCGCGCATCAGGGCGGCCCGCAGCCCGCCGGGGCCGGTGAGGTCCAGGTGCAGGTCACGCCCGAAAGCGGCCCAGGAATCGGCTTCCGGATCGGTGCCTGGGCCCGTCCCCGGGTCGGTGCCTGGGTCGGTGCCTGGGTCGGTGCCTGGGTCGGTGCCTGGGTCGGTGCCTGGGTCGGTGCCTGGGTCGGTGCCTGGGTCGGTGCCTGGGTCGGTGCCTGGGTCGGTGCCTGGGTCGGTGCCTGGGTCGGTGCCTGGGTCGGTGCCTGGGTCGGTGCCTGGGTCGGTGCCTGGGTCGGTGCCTGGGTCGGTGCCTGGGTCGGTGCCTGGGTCGGTGCCTGGGTCGGTGCCTGGGTCGGTGCCTGGGTCGGTGCCTGGGTCGGTGCCTGGGTCGGTGCCTGGGTCGGTGCCTGGGTCGGTGCCTGGGTCGGTGCCTGGGTCGGTGCCTGGGTCGGTGCCTGGGTCGGTGCCTGGGTCGGTGCCTGGGTCGGTGCCTGGGTCGGTGCCTGGGTCGGTGCCTGGGTCGGTGCCTGGGTCGGTGCCTGGGTCGGTGCCTGGGTCGGTGCCTGGGTCGGTGCCTGGGTCGGTGCCTGGGTCGGTGCCTGGGTCGGTGCCTGGGTCGGTGCCTGGGTCGGTGCCTGGGTCGGTGCCTGGGTCGGTGCCTGGGTCGGTGCCTGGGTCGGTGCCTGGGTCGGTGCCTGGGTCGGTGCCTGGGTCGGTGCCTGGGTCGGTGCCTGGGTCGGTGCCTGGGTCGGTGCCTGGGTCGGTGCCTGGGTCGGTGCCTGGGTCGGTGCCTGGGTCGGTGCCTGGGTCGGTGCCTGGGTCGGTGCCTGGGTCGGTGCCTGGGTCGGTGCCTGGGTCGGTGCCTGGGCCCGTCCCCGGGCCGGCCCCCGGGTCAGCGCCTGGACTCGTCCCCGGGCCGGTCCCCGGGTCGGCACAGGAATCGGCTTCCGGGCCCGCCCCCGGGTCGGCTCCCGGATTACTGCCCGGGTCCGCCCCTGGATTGCGCCCTTGATTGGCCCACGAATCACCCATAGAAGTGGACCATACCCCTGCGCCACTGACCCCGTAGCGTCATAGCCATGACGACAGAGGCAGCCAAGAGCGAGACCCGCGGGCACGAACACGGGCACGGACACGAACACGGCCCCCGGATGCTCTGGGCGCAGCATGCGCCCGAGGTGTTCAAGGCGATGATCGCGCTGGACGCGGCGGCGAAGCGGGGGCTGGACCCGGTGCTGGTCGAGCTGGTCAGGATCCGGGCGTCGCAGATCAACCACTGCGCGTTCTGCCTGGACATGCACATCACGGAGGCGCGGAAGGCCGGGGAGAGCGAGGAGCGGATCGCTCTTCTCGCCGCCTGGGAGGAGGCGGCCGGTTTCTACACGGAGAAAGAGCGGGCGGCGCTCGCCCTTACCGAGGCGGTCACCGTCCTCACCGAGGGATTCGTTCCCGACGCGGTCTACGGCCGGGCCGCCGCGCACTTCGACGACGACGAACTCGCCCAGCTGATCGCCACGATCACCACCATCAACGCCTGGAACCGCTTCGCCGTGTCGACGCGCAGGGCACCGGGGCAGGGCTGACCGAGATGACAGAGATGGCAGAGATGGCAGAGATGGCCGACCGCATCCACACCCACGACCGTATCCACACCCACCGTATGAAGTTCTGGGGCCGGCAGCGCGCGTTCTACGAGGCCCAGCTGCGGCTGACGACGGCCGCCAAGAAGGGGCTGGGCGATCCGGTCCTGGGCGAGCTGGTCGTCCTGCGCGCCTCGCAGCTCAACCGGTGTGCGTTCTGCATCGATATGCACGTCACGAACCTGCGCCAGGCGGGCGTGGCACAGCAGCGGATCGATCTGCTGGCGGCCTGGGAGGAGGCGGGCGCGCTCTACTCCGAGCGGGAGCGGGCGGCCCTCGCGCTCACCGAGGCCGTCACCCTGCTCACCGGGGGATTCGTTCCCGACGCGGTCTACGACCGGGCCGCCGCGCACTTCGACGAGCGCGAACTGGCCCACCTCATCGCGGTGATCGTCGCGATCAACAACTGGAACCGGGTCAATGTCACCATCCGCCAGCCTCCGGGGGTGGAGCTGTGACCCCCGCCGAGACCCTGCGCGCACTGCACCACGGCCCCGATCTGCCGCTGGTGCTGCCGGGTCCCTGGGACGCGGGCAGCGCCAGGGTGTTCGCGGATGCGGGCTTTCCGGCGCTCGCCACGCCCAGCGCGGGGGTGGCGGCCTCGCTCGGTTACGAGGACGGGAAGACGCCGGCCGAGGAGATGTTCGCGGCCGTCGCACGGATCGTGCGGGCCGTGGACATCCCCGTATCGGCGGATGTGGAGGCCGGATACGGGCTGTCCGCGAAGGAGTTGGTGGGGCGGCTCGCGGATGCTGGGGCGGTGGGCTGCAACCTGGAGGACAGCGATCATGCGTCCGGCGCGCTGCGGGATCCGCGGGAGCAGGCGGACTGGCTGGCGCGGGTGCGGGCCGAGGCCGGTGACGGGCTGGTGATCAATGCCCGGATCGATACGTTCCTGCGGGGTGCCAGGGGCGAGGGTGCGGTGGAGGACGCGATCCACCGCGGCCGGCTGTACGCCGAGGCGGGCGCGGACTGCGTCTATCCGTTGCTGGCCCCGCCGCCGCGGCTGGCCGATATCGCCGCCGCCGTCGGTGTCCCGGTCAACGCCGTGGTCACCCCGGACGGCCCCTCCCCGCGCGAACTGGGCGCCCTCGGCGCCTCCCGCATCACCTTCGGGCCGGGGCTCCAGCGGCGCGCGACGGCGGCGGTGGCGGAGATGGCGGCGGGGCTGCGCAAGGAGCTGGGGAGGTAGGGAGGTAAGGGCAGGCCGGGGCGCCTACGGGAGAGGCGCCCCGGCCCGGCGGCTACTGCCCGGCGAACTTCCGGCTCATCCCGTCGAAGACGCGCTGCGCCTCCGGTCCCAGGCGGGGGCCCGCCAGCCAGGTGTGCTGGGCGGAGCTGATGGACGTGTTGGACACCAGCGCCAGCTTGCCGCCGCGGTTGGCGAACCAGCCGCCGCCGGACGAACCGCCGGTCATCGTGCAGCCGATCCGGTCCATGGGCGGCGTGCCCTGCTGCATGGTGAAGCGGCCGGGGCGGTCCAGGCAGTTCATCATCCGCGCGCCGTCGTACGGGGGGCCGGCCGGGTAGCCGACGGCCTTCATGCCGCTGATTTGGTGGGCGTCGGGGGCGTTGAACCAGATCGGGACGGACGTGCCCACGGTCTCCTCCAGGGACTTGCCGCTGCCGTTCTCCGGCTTCACGTGCAGCACCGCGAAGTCGTAGGCGGAACCCGCGCTGCCGTGCTCCTGGTCCCCCATGTTCATCCATTCACCGGACGTGCTGATCCAGTCGGCCCAGAAGCGGCCGTACGGCGTGACCTGCTGCTGCGGCGCGCTGTTGACCTGGTTCATCGGCGCGCCGTAGTCGTTGTAGGACGGCACGAAGATGATGTTGCGCATCCAGCCGCCCTTCTTGCCGGAATGCACGCAGTGGCCCGCGGTCCACACCAGGTTGGACTTGCCCGGGTGCGCCGGGTCGCTGACGATCGTGCCGGAGCAGACCATGGGGCCCTGCGGGCTGTTGAAGAAGACCTTGCCGACCGGCGCCATGTTCTGGTGGTACGGCCGGGGGATCTGCTGGGCGTTGACCGGCCGCGGCTCGGCGTCGGTGCCGTCGAGCCCGCTGCCCGCATCGGTGGCCTTCACGCTGAGATCGGGGGCGGCCTTCGCCTGCGACAGGCTCTCCCTGTTCCAGTGGCCCTTGATGACCGGGTTGGCGAAGTCCTTCGCCTTACGCGCCCAGTTGTCCCAGTTCTTCCAGCCGCCGTCCTTCCACTTCTTCAGGTCGTCGAGGCTGGTCGGTATGCCCTTGGGGAGCTTGAGGCCCCCGGTGCCGTGCTCGGCGGAGGCCGAACTGCCGGCCTTGTCGTCGCTGGGGCCGCAGGCGGTGACGGTGACCGCGAGAAGGGCGGCGAGTACCGCGGAGGCGGCGGCGGTTCGGCGGACGGACCGCCGCCGCGATATGTGCGGCCTGGACGGCTCGGAAGGCTCGGTGGATATGGGTGTGGGCGGCATGTGCGGTCCCCCTGGTACACGCGTACACGGGCGCATCGCCGTACGCGAGGCGCCGGATTGTCATGCCCCCTGTGACGGGGGCCGCGCTCCACTATGCCGTCCTGCGCCGCGGGCGGACAGGCCGGGGCCCGCCCGGCCCCTCAGCGCGGGGCCACCCGCGGGTCCCCGTACGCCGGACCCGTGCGGTGCCGGCCGCCGCCCGTGGAGCCGCGGCGGAAGTCCCGCAGCTGCTGCGCCGTCGGATACCACCGCCGGTCGCAGCGGCGACACCACCAGCGCCAGTTGTCCCAGTCGGTGTCGGTGGTGGTGGTGTCCTTCCACAGCCAGTCGTCACAGTCCGGGGTGGGGCACTTCGGCGGCAGCAGCATGACGGGAGGCCCTTCGTCGGCGGCAGGCGGCCCCACACTGCTGCGCCCGCCGCCGCGCCGCGCGGAGGTTGGCCCCGCGGCCATCCGGACGGGTGACTGCGGTGTGACCCGTACGCCACGGGGCCCGCAGAAGGACCCGTACGCCACGGGAGCCACCCAAAGAGGCGGGCGGCCGCACGCCTTCGCGTACGGCCGCCCGCCTCTGATGAAGGGCGCTGCGCTACTTCTGCTGCGCTACTTCTTGGGCAGCCACTTCTTCCAGACGTCCGGGTGCTTGTCCACCCAGCGCTTGGCCGCCTCGTCCGCGGACAGACCGCTGGAGGCGATCGACTCGGAGACCTCGTTCTGGTCGTCCTTGGTCCAGCTGAACTTCTTCAGGAACGCCGCGGCGCTGCCGCCGTGCTTGGCGAACTCCGTGTTGAAGAACTTCTGGAGCGGGGTGGTCGGGTACGCGCAGTCGATGGACGTCGGGTCCTTGGTGCCCTTGGCCGCGCAGGCGTCGGTGTACTTGGGGAGCTTGACCTCCACCATCGGCACCTGGTTGAAGAGCCACTGCGGCTCGTACCAGTAGGTGAGGAACGGCTTCTTCTGCTTGGCGAACTGCTGGATCTGGGTGATCTGCGCCGCCTCGGAACCGGCGAAGACGACCTCGTAGTTGAGGTTCAGGTTCTTCACCAGGGCCTTGTCGTTGGTGACGTAGGACGGCGAACCGTCCATCAGCTGGCCCTTGTTGCCGCTCTCCGAGGTACGCAGCTGCTGGGCGACCTTGTTGAGGTTCTTCCAGTTGGTGACCTCGGGGTGCTTGTCGGCCCAGTACTTGGGGACGTACCAGCCGATGTGCCCGGTGACGCCGTTGCCGCCGGCCGCGGTGATCGTCTTCTTGTCCTTGACGTAGCGCTGTTCCTGGTCGGGGTGGCCCCAGTCCTCCAGGATCGCGTCGACGCGGCCCTGGCTGAGCGCGTCCCAGGCGGGGATCTCGTCCACCTGGACGGTGTCGACGTGATAGCCCAGCTGGTGTTCCAGGAGGTACTTGGCCACGGCGACGTTGGACTGCGCGCCGACCCAGGTCTGGACGGACAGGGTGACGGACTTGGAGCCCTTGGCCGCCGCGAACGGCGAGCCCTGCTTGGTCATGTCCGCCTTGCCACAGCCGGAGAGCGACAGCAGCACCGCTCCGGCCACCGCCGACGTACCGATGAGCTTGGCGAGAGTACGAGTACGAGTACGGGACATGGTCAGGCTCCCTTCCCCGTAGTGCGGCGTTCCGTCGGCTGGGTGACGCGGTCGAGCATCAGGCCCAGGCAGACGATGGCGACACCCGCGACCAGGCCGAGGCCCAGGTCTCCGGTGGCCAGGCCGGTGACGACGTCGTAGCCGAGGGCGCCACCGCCGACCAGACCGCCGATGATGACGACGGCGAGGACGAGGACCACACCCTGGTTGACGGCCAGCAGCAGCGCGGGCCGGGCCAGCGGGAGCTGGACCTGGCGCAGGATCTGCCAGCGGGTGGCGCCCAGGGAACGGGCGGACTCCATGGCGGCCGGGTCCACCTGGCGCAGGCCCTGGGTGGTGATGCGGATGACGGCCGGCAGGGCGTAGACCACGGCAGCGGCGGCGGCCGGGGCGCGGCCCACGGCGAAGAGGGCCACCACCGGAATGAGGTAGACGAACTGCGGCATGGTCTGCATGACGTCCAGGACCGGGCGCAGGATCGCCTCCAGGCGCTTGCTGCCGGCCGCGAGGATGCCGATGGCGAAGCCCAGCACCAGGGTCACCACCAGGGCGGCGAGGACCTGGGAGAGGGTGTTCATGGACGGCTTCCACACGCCCAGCACACCGATGGCGGCCATCGCGAGGACGGCGGTCAGGGCGGTGCGCCAGGTGCCGATCAGCCAGGCCAGGGCGGCGACGAGAAGCAGCGTGCCGTACCAGGGCAGTGCGGTCAGGCCGTCGCGCAGCGGGTTGAGCACCCAGTTGGTGAAGTGGGCGGCCCAGTCGGCGGTGCCGCCGACCACGGGGACTCCGGAGTAGAGGTGGTTGACCATCCACTCCTTGAAGTCGTTGACGGGGTGGGCGATGTCCACGGCCCAGCCGGTCGGCCAGACCAGGGAGCCGGAGAGCCGACCCAGGAGGGCGAGCGCGGCGGTGACCACGGCGACGCCGGTCCAGGCCCGCCAGCCGCGCAGGAAGGCGGGACCGGCGGCGGAGGTGTCCGCACCGATCTTCTCGCCCGCGGCAGCGGTGGTGCGGTCCATGACGATGGCCAGCAGCACGATCGGGATGGCGGCCGCCAGCGCGGCGCCGACGTCGACCGAGGCGAGCGCCTGGTAGACGCGGTCACCGAGACCGGCCGCGCCGATCACGGAGGCGATCACGGCCATGGACAGCGCCATCATGATCGTCTGGTTGACGCCGAGCAGGAGTTCCTTGCGGGCCAGCGGCAGCCGGGCGGTCAGCAGTCGCTGCCGTCCGGTGGCGCCGAGCGAGGCGGAGGCCTCCAGCACACCGGCGTCCGCGCCGCGCAGGCCGAGCGCGGTCAGGCGGGCCATCGGCGGCGCCGCGTAGATGACGGTGGCCAGCAGGGCGGCCGGTACGCCGATGCCGAAGACCAGCACGACGGGCAGGAGGTAGGCGAAGGCCGGCAGGACCTGCATGGTGTCGAGGACCGGGCGCAGGATCCTGAACAGCCGGTCGGACAGGCCCGCGGCCAGGCCGAGCAGGGCGCCGACGGCGACCGAGACCACGACCGCCACCACCATCAGGGCGAGGGTCTGCATGGTGGGGACCCACATCCCCAGCAGGCCGCTGACGACGAAGGACAGCAGGGCGGTCAGGGCGATGCGCCAGCCGGCCACGCGCCAGGCGAGGAGGGTGACGCCGGCCGTCACGCCGGTCCAGCCGAGCGCGAGCAGCAGCAGGTAGACGCCGCGGACGGAGAGCACCACGGCGTTGCTGAGGTGGCCGAGGAAGTAGACGAACAGCCAGTGGCTGTCGCGGTTGTCGATGATCCAGCTACTGGTCTTGTCGAGCGGACCGGAGACGTCGACGGTCAGCGCGTGCGGCCAGGCGGCGCCGTACTTCGCGCTCAGCAGCGGGACGACGACGGCCGCGACGACGGCGAGCAGCAGCAGCTTGGCCAGGCCGCGGCGGTTCGCCAGGATCTGGGCCGGGCCCTTGGGGGTGTCGACGCCGAGGGTGCCGCGCGGAGAAACCGGGGTCGCGGTACTCATGCGCGCCCCCGCTTCACGGTGCCGGCGACCACATTCATCGCGGCGGCGCGCTGGGCCTCGCGCCAGCGGTGCAGCAGGGCCGTGCGCAGGCGGGAGCGGCGCGTCGCGACGGGGGCGCGGGAGCCGACGGCGCGCAGGGGCGCCGTGCGGTGGGTGGCGGTGGCGTACATCAGGCGGCCACCTCCTCCGGCCGGTGATCGACCCGGGCGACCACGTTGAGCAGGCAGGCGTGGTCGACGATGCCCAGGCAGCGGCCGTCGTCGACGACGCGGGCGGCGCCGCCGGAGCGGGCGACCGCCTCGATGGCGTCGGAGATCAGGGTGTCGGGGCCCAGCGCCGGGCCCTGGTCGGCCTCGCCGTCCTGCACCGGGCGCATCGCCTTGCGGACGGTGAGCACCTGCTCGCGCGGGACGTCGCGGACGAAGTCGCGGACGTAGTCGTCGGCCGGGGAGCCGACGATCTCCTCGGGGGTGCCGAGCTGGACGATCTCGCCGTCGCGCATCAGCGCGATGCGGTCGCCCAGGCGCAGCGCCTCGGCGAGGTCGTGGGTGATGAAGACCATCGTGCGGCCCTCCTCGCGGTGCAGGCGGACGACCTCTTCCTGCATATCGCGGCGGATGAGCGGGTCCAGGGCGCTGAACGGCTCGTCGAAGAGGAGGACCTCGGGGTCGACGGCGAGGGCGCGGGCCAGGCCGACGCGCTGCTGCTGACCGCCGGAGAGCTGTCCGGGGCGGCGCTTCTCCAGCCCGCCCAGGCCCACCTTCTCCACCATCTCGTTGGCCCGCTCGCGCCGTTCGCTCTTGCCCATGCCCTGGATCTCCAGGCCGTAGGCGACGTTGTCGACGACGCTGCGGTGCGGCAGCAGGCCGAAGTGCTGGAAGACCATCGAGGCGCGGCGGCGGCGCAGTTCGCGCAGGGTGCCGCGGTCCATGGCGCGCACGTCCTCGCCGTCCATCTCCAGGTCGCCGCTGGTCGGCTCGATCAGCCGGGTCAGACAGCGGACGAGGGTGGACTTGCCGGAGCCGGACAGGCCCATGACGACGAAGACCTCGCCCTTGTGGACGTCGAAGGAGACATCGCGGACGGCGGCGGTGCAGCCGGTCTGCTCGCGCAGTTCCTGGGCGGAGAGCCCGGTGACGGAGGCGTCATCGGGGATCCTGTCGGCCTTCGGGCCGAAGACCTTCCACAGGTGTCGGACGGAGAAGACGACCTCGCGGTCCTCCGTGGCAGCGGTCTTCTTGGACGGGTTTGCAGCGGATGCGCCGGTGGCGGTGCTGGCCATCACGCATCACCTCCTTGGGCAGTGGCTTGCTTGAGCAGTTCGGCGCACTTCTCCCCCACCATGAGCACGCCCAGCATCGGGTTGACGGCGGGCATCGTCGGGAAGACGGAGGCGTCGGCGATCCGGACGCCGTCCAGGCCCCGGATCCTCAACTCCGGGTCCACGACAGCCAGTTGATCATCGGCGGCGCCCATCTTGCAGGTGCCGGCGGGGTGGTAGACGGTGTGCGCTGCTTTGCGCACCAGCTCGCTGATCTCCGCGTCGTCGGTCACGTCGGGACCGGGGAAGACCTCGCGCTTGAGCCACTTCCGGAACGGCTCGGCCTGGGCGACCTTGCGGGCCAGCTTGATGCCGTCGACGAGCGTCTGCCCGTCGTAGTCGCCCTCGTCCTCGAAGTACCGGAAGTCGAGGGCGGGCTTGGCCTCGGGGTCCGCGGAGGTGAGGTAGAGGCGGCCGCGGGAGCGGGACTTGGGGATGTTCGGAGTCATCGACACCCCGTGCTCGGGGCGCTCGTAGCCCAGCCGCTCGGGGTTGTCGGTGAAGGGGATCTGGTAGAAGTGGAACATCAGGTCGGGGCCCTTGTGCTGCGGGTCCCGCTTGACGAACAGACCCGCGTCGGAGTCCATCGCGGAGTTGTCCGGGATCGGCCCGTCGGTCTCCCAGACGATCACCGACTCCGGGTGGTCGATCAAGTTCTCCCCGACGCCCGGCAGGTCCAGCACACAGGGCAGACCCAGCGCTTCCAGGTCCTTCTTCGGCCCGATGCCCGAGTGCATCAGCAGCCGCGGGGTGTCCACCGCACCGGCGCAGACCAGCACCTCACGCGCGGCCTCGACGTAGACCTCCGCGCCGTCCTTGGTGCGGACGTGCACGCCCTTGGCGCGGGTGCCGTCCAGCTCCAGCTTGTGCGCCCAGGTCTCCAGCATCAGCGTGAGGTTCGGGCGGTCGCCGGCCTCCATGTGCGGGTGGAGGTAGGCGACGGAAGCGGAGGAGCGCTTGTTGTTCTCCGGGTGGTAGGAGAGGTCGAAGAAGCCGACGCCCTCCTCGAAGGGCTTGTCGTTGAAGCCGACGACCTCCGGGACGCCGAGGGCGCTCTTGGCGGCCTCGATCCAGTCCGTGGCGATCTGGTTCTGGTCCTTCTTGGCCACCCGCACGATGTTGTTGCGCAGCTTGCCGAAGTAGGGGTCCATCGCCTTGGCGCCCCAGCCGGCCGCGCCCGCCTCTTCCCACTCGTCCCAGTCGGAGGGCAGCGGCTTGAAGGAGATCAGGGTGTTGTGCGAGGAGCAGCCGCCGAGGACCTTGGCGCGGCTGTGCAGGATGTGCGAGTTGCCGCGCGGCTGCTCGGTGGTCGTGTACTCGTAGTCCAGCTCGCCGCCGAGCAGACCGAGCCACTTGCGCAGCGTCAGGACGTCCTCGCGGTCGATGTCGGAGGGTCCGCCTTCGATGACGGCGACGGTGACGTCCGGGTCCTCGACGAGTCGCGAGGCGATGACGGAACCGGCGGTTCCACCGCCGACAACGACATAGTCGTACACGGGCATGAGGGGTGCTCCTTTACTGCAAAGTGCGTGCGTGGCCTGGGAGGTACGGTTCGGGACGGCCGTCAGCCCGCGAACCACCGGACCGGCGCCGGCCGGAGGTTCTCGTAAACGTGCTTGCTCTCGCGGTACTCGTCCAGACCCGTGGGGCCCAATTCCCGGCCGATGCCGGACTTGCCGAAGCCGCCCCACTCCGCCTGCGGGAGGTAGGGGTGGAAGTCGTTGATCCATACGGTGCCGTGCCGCAGCCGGGCGGCGATGCGGCGGGCGCGGGCGGTGTCGGCGGAGAAGACGGCACCGGCCAGCCCGTACTCGGTGTCGTTGGCCAGCGCGACGGCCTCGTCCTCGGTCGTGAAGGTCTCGACCGTCAGGATCGGGCCGAAGGTCTCCTCGCGGACGACCTTCATCTCGCGGTGGCAGCCGTCGAGCACGGTCGGCAGGTAGAAGTAGCCGGTGGCGGGCCGCACGTCCGACGGCTCGGGCCGGGCGCCGCCGCAGCGCAGCTGCGCACCCTCGGTGAGCGCGGAGGCGACGTACGCCTCGACCTTGTCGAGCTGCTGCTGGGAGACCAGCGGCCCGCACTCCACGCCGTCCGCCGTGCCCCGGCCCAGCTTGATCCGCTCGGCGCGGCGGGCCAGCTCGGCCACGAAGCGGTCGCGCACCGACTCCTCGATGATCAGCCGGGCACCGGCCGAGCAGACCTGGCCGCTGTGGATGAACGCGGCATTCAGCGCCTGGTCGACGGCGGTGTCGAAGCCTTCCTCCGTCGCGCACGCATCCGCGAAGACGACATTGGGGTTCTTGCCGCCCAGCTCCAGCGCGATCTTCTTGGCATCGGAGACCGCTGCCGCGCCCGCCTTCGTCCCGCTGGCCAGGCCGCCGGTGAAGGAGAACAGATCCACGTCCGGGTGCTCGGCCAGCCGCTGGCCGACGGGCAGGCCCGCACCGGTGACGATATTGGCGACACCGGCCGGCAGCCCGGCCTCCACCAGCAGCTTGATCAGGTGGACGGTGGAGAGCGGGGTGACCTCACTGGGCTTGATCACAAAGGTGTTGCCGGCCGCGACGGCCGGGGCGATCTTCCAGCTGGCCTGGAGCAGCGGGTAGTTCCACGGCGTGATCAGCGCGCAGACGCCGACCGGCTCGTGCACGACCACGCTGTGCACGTCCGGCGACCCGGCGTCCACGACCCGCCCGCCGCTCTCGTTCATCACCAGGTCGGCGAAGTAGCGGAAGGCGTCGGTGACGCAGTCGACGTCGATCCGGCCCTCTTCGAGCGTCTTGCCGGTGTCCCGGCTCTCGATGAGGGCGATCTCCTCGCGGTCGCGCTGGAGCAGCTCGGCGACCTTGCGCAGCAGGGCGGCGCGGTCGGCCACGGCCGTACGCGGCCAGGCGCCGGCGCCGCCGTCGAAGGCCCGCTTGGCCGCGGCGACCGCCGCGTCCGTGTCGTCGGCGCCGCCCTCGGCGACCACGGCCAGCACCGTCGCATCGGCGGGGTCGAGGACCTCCCGCGTGGCGCCGGATGCGGCGGGGAGCCACACCCCGTCTACGTGAATGGTCTCGCTTGCCGACACGTGTGTTCTGCCTTCCGCTTACTGGATCGTGTTTCCACTGGTGCAACCACTCGCGCACTCAGCAACGGGGACCCCTATCCGAAAGCCCCCTACCTATGCCCAAACCTCAACGGAAAGTGAGGCGAGTCACTCGGCGGCCGCCCCATTGGCCCGCCCTGCGCCCAATGTGCGCCCGAAAATTCCGGAACGTACCCTGAATAGCCGTATGCCCGACCCGCACGCCCTTGGGAACCGGAGGTACCGCGATGGCCAGCAGACGCCGCCCAGCGACCGCGATCACCGCGTTGACCTGCGGCGCAGCGCTTCTCGCCAGCTCCTTCGGGACGGCCGCGGCGGCCGCGGCGGGCCGGGACGGCGGCGAGGGCGATCTCGCCGGCAAGACGGCCCAGCAGGTCAACGACACCGCCCTGCACGCGCTCGCGGGCGCCACCTCACTGCGGCTGCGGACCTCCGCCACCGCCGACCCCGGCCGGATCGACCTCACCCTCGACCGGGCGGGCAACTGCACCGGCACCATCAGCAAGGGCTCCTACGGCCACGTCGACCTCGTCAAACGCGGCAAGAACGTCTGGATGAGACCGGACACCGCCTTCTGGAAGACCCAGGTGCCGGGCAAGGAGGGCGACGCGGCCGCCCGCCGGTACCACGGCCGCTATCTGCACGGCACCACCGCCGACTCCTTCCTCAGGAGCCTGGCCACCGCCTGCAACCTCACCGCCTTCCAGAAGTCCGCCACCGCCCCCACCTCCCCGCCACGGCCCGGCCACCCCGCTCCCCACCTGACCAAGGGCAAAGCGACCGTCCAGGAGGGCACCCGCGTCCTGCCGGTCATCAAGAAGACCGACGGCGTCATCCAGACCCTCTACGTGACCATCAGCGGCAAGCACTACCCCCGCAAACTCACCGCCGAGGCCAACCACCAGACCGGCACGGTCCTGCTGAGCAACTACGACAAGCCGGTGCCGTTCAAGCCGCCGCCGCGGGGCAAGACGGTGGACATCTCGGTACTGGAGAACCTGTTGCAGGGGGCGCAGGGGGCGGAGGCGGTGTAGGGACTCGTGCGGAGGTAACTCTTCGTACGTACGATCGTTGGACCGTGCGGCTGCCCGCATGCGCGTGGCGGCGGGGAGGGAGCGGCACGATGACCATCACCGAAGAACGGACCGCGACGGTCGAGACCGACGGGATCGAGATGGACGAGCCCAGCGAGCAGCCCCTTGAGCCGAGCCCGAACGCGCTGGACGCGTTGTTCGAATGGCTGGAGCGGTCGCCTGTCCCCGAGGGCTACAAGATCGAGATCGTCGAGGGGGCCGTGTTCATGGTGCCGCAGCGGGATATCCACTGGCAGACCATCCGCCGGATCGTGCGGGCGCTGGAAGACCGGTTCGGCATGGATGTGCTGGTGACATCGGACGTCCGGATCGACTTTCCCGGCGAGTTGAACGGCCTCTGCCCGGACGTCGCCAAAATCGCCGACGGCGCGAAGAAGAACAAACAGGGCCGCTGGTGCTACCAAGACATCGAATTCATCGCCGAAGTCATCTCCAAGGGCACCTCGGCCAACGACTACGGACCGAAACGGGATGTCTACGCCACCGCCGAAGTGCCCGTCTACGTCATCGCCGACCCCTACATCGGCCGGTGCCGGGTCTTCACGCACCCGCAGGACGGCGAGTACAAGAGCGACCTCACCCTGGCGTACGGCAAGCCCATCGACCTCAGGGAACTCTTTCCCGGATTCACCATCACCACCGACGAGTTCCCCAGGGACTGACGTACCAGTGCGCCCTACGGGCGCCGCCCGCCCGGCGGAATGGCGCAGCTGTCGGAGAAACCCTGGCTGCGCAGCCCCATGGCCCCGTTCACGCGGGAGCGGAAGTTCTCCAGCGCGACCATGGCGGTCAGCTCGACGAAGGCCCTCTCGCCCAGGCGGCTGCGCAGCCGCTCGGCCAGCTCGTCGGTGACCGTCGGCGGGGTGTCGGTCATGGCCTCGGCGTACTCCATGACCAGCCGTTCCAGCTCGGTGAACGACTCCTGGTGCGCCCGCCACTCCGGCACCTTGCTGATCTTCTCCATCGGCAGCCCGAGCCGGTCGGCCTCCCAGTGGCCGAAGTCCATGCACCACGAGCAGCCGATCCGCGCCGCCGGGACCATCTGGGCCAGATGCTTGAGCGTCGGATCCAGGGCCCGCCACCGCCCCGTCTTCGCCTCGAAGGCGAAATAGGCGCGCAGCAGCCGGGGGTGGTGGCCGAAGACCAGGGCGGGCTCCAGGAGCTTGCCGTAGGTGCGCCGGGAGTACCACTCGGCCAGCCGCAGGGTGAGGGTGCGGGGCGGGCTGAGGGAGATCCGTGCGGTGCGGGTCGTGTCAGCGGTCATGGCGGTGCCTCCTCGTACGGCGGGTGTCCTCATGGCGGAGGACGACACTGCGTAGGACGACGCGGCCCCGGCGAATGTGACACGGCGGGGCCGATGGCCCCGGACGGGCCGCGTACGCCGGGTGCGGCCGCGCCGGGCGCCGGGCGGGCGGCCGATCGTCGTCCGTCGGCGAGCCGCCTCCCTCCCGCCCGTCCACCCGGACGACAATTCGGACATGGCTCAGCAAAAGGCTAACGCGACAGGCGGCGCGAGCGGGACGGCGGACAAGGCGGTGCTGGAGGGCGGTCCCGGTGACTTCCCCGGCCGCATCGTGGCGATCGATCCCCCGGGCACCCGCGAGCTGAAGATCCCGTATCTGGCCGGCTACGAGCACTTCCAGGCCACCGGCCGGAGCGAGGAGACCGCGGAGGGCACGCTGCCGGTCTACGAGTGGTGGGAGCGCACCGAACTGCCGGGGTAGCGCGGCGGGTCGGCGGACGCCGCCGCGCCGCCGCGGGCTCAGCCCGTGGCAGGCTCAGCCCGTGGCAGGCCCAGTCCGTCGCGGGCTCAGCCCGTCGCCGTGAAGGTGCGCAGGGCGATCCGCTGGATGTCCTGCTGGTGGGGCCATTCGGTGTCGGTGCCGCGGACGAGGACGGCGAACTGGCGGCCGTCGGCGGCGGTGAAGGCGCAGTCGACGATCTTGACGCGTTCGCCGACGTCCTTGCTGTCGTAGGCGTAGATCAGCTGGACGGCGTCGGCTCCGGGCGCCGGGTCGGTCAGGGGGGCCAGGGAGATCTCCTCGTAGCTCGGGTTGGCGGCGGAGTGGGAGAGCTGCTGCGACGTTTTCTCCAGGGCCTCGCGCGGGGTCTCGGTCGGGTGCTGGACCTGGAAGATCTGGACCAGGCCGTGCTGGTCGGGCGCGCTGTAGAAGACGCCGTTGGTGCGCTCGGTGCGCTGCCAGTCACGGGGGACGGCGAGGGTGAAGCCCGCCTGGTCGTGGACGAGGCGATAGTCGGTGGGCACATCGGTGACCGCGGTCGGGCCCGTGGTGGCATCGGTGGCGGTGGACGGGGCGGTGGGGTGGGCCGACGAGGAGGTGGCGTGGTGCGCGGCGTGGGCCGGAGCGGGTTTGTCGCCGCCCCAGAGCAAGTAGCTGCCGCCCGCGGCCGCCGCGAGCACGGCCACCGCCCCGCCGGCCACCAGCGCCTGCCTCCGGCGGCGCGGACCGGGCACCGGGCCCGGCGGCGCGGGGATGTCGGCGAAGCCGTCCGGCGGAGGGAAGCTGCCGGGCACGGGGCCCAGCGGCGCGGAAGCGTCGGCGAAGCCGTCCGGCGCGAGGAAGTCGCCGCGCAGCGCGCCGGGGCCGGCCGTCGCGGGCGGGACGGTGGGGCCGGTCGCCGGGCCCGGGAGCGGTTCCGCGCCGCCCATCGGGACGAAGACCGGGCGCGGCGGCATCGGGCCCGTATAGCGGGCGGGTGGCGGGGTGCCGTAGTCCCAGCCCTGTCTTACGCGGTTCCAGTGGGCGGCGCGCCCGCTCGGCGTCGTCATCCGCCCACCAGGGCCGCGACCGCCTGGACGACGGCCGCCCCCGAGGACAGCAGCCCGACGACGGCACCGGCCTCGGCGAGGGCCGTGCGGAGCCGGGCCAGCCGCCCGGGTCCGGCCGCGCCGGTACCGGTGATCTCCGTCTCGGTGTCGGTGAGTTCGACGGTCAGGGCCGCGACCTGCGGACCGGGCACCGCGCGCCCCAGATCGTCGCGCAACTCCCGTACGGCACGCAGCAGTTCCTCGTGCGCGGGGTCGACGGCCGGTGCGGCGACGCCCTCGTTGTGGGTGACGGTGTTGTGGTCGCCGATGGCGAACGCCCCCTGGACGCTGCCGATATGGATGCCGTTCCCGCGCTCGTCAGCCGTTGCCATGCTATTTCGGTCCCTTCCCGTCGGTGCCGCTGCGCGCCGTGCCGGTGTTGTGGGTGATGGTGTTGTGGTCGCCGATGCCGACGGCGCCCTGCGCGGACTCGACGTAGACGCCGCCCTTGGCGACATTGACGATCCGCTGCTCGAATTCGTCGGTCTGGTAACCGGCCGCGCGCAGCGCCGTGGTCACCCCGGCCGCCACCCGCTGCTGGATGGTCTCCAGATAGCGGGCGACGTCCATGTCCTGGAAGAGCGAGGACTCGCCGTAGGAGCCCAGTTCGCGTACGGACACGGCCGGGCCCTCCGGCAGCGCCGAGCCGTGGCCGTCGGTGGCCAGCCGCCACACCGACGCCAGCCCGCGCAGCAGGGTCAGGACGGCCGCGCCCGCGGAGCGCGGGGTGCCGGCCAGCGCCCAGACGGCCTTGCCGAAGTGGTGGTGGTGACGGTACTGGTGGGCGATCCGGTCGGCGTCCTGGAAGAGCTGCCGCAGCGGCCACAGCACATGCGGGGCGACCTCCAGCATCAGCATGCCGCCCTGGGTGTGGACCCGGACGAACACCGTGACCACGACGCCCTCGCGCCAGCCGCCCACCCGGATACGCAGCAGATGGCGGCGCCGCTCGCCGCCCTCCTCGACCGCCTCGGCCCGGTGGTGCGCGAAATCGGGCGGGGCGTACGGCGCATGCGTACGGGCCTTGAGCCCCTGGGCCGGCAGAAAGACGCACTCCTCGATCTCCAGCGCGCGCAGCCGGTCGCGCACCGCGGCCGCCACCTCGGGCGAGCCGTGCGGGGTCGGCACCCGCAGTGCGGCCACGAGCGGGACGATGCGCTCCAGGATGGCGCCGTTGTCGAGCGGTTCGGCCGTACGGTCGGTGCGCGGGTTGAGCTCCACCGTCAGCGACCAGATCTTGAACGGCTGGCCGGCGCCGCAGAAGGGGTTGGTGTCGCGGTACATCACCAGCGGCCCGTGCTGCTCGGCGCGCACCAGGTCGCGCAGCCGCTGGAAACGGAGGCCCTCGAAGCGTTCGGCGGGGTCGGACATCACATCGGGGAAGCGCTGTTCGGACAGTTCGCTGTGCAGGGCGCGGGCGAACTGGCCGCGTTGCAGGGCGACCAGGAGGGCCACCGCGGGCAACAGCAGCAGCGCGACCCACAGGGGGAAGGCGTTGCTGAGCGCGCCGCCCGTGTCCGGCACGTCGTACGAACCGGTGTACGGGTCGTCGGCGCCCACGGCCGCATCGGTCGAGGCGGTCGAAGCGGTCGAGAAGGTCGAGTAGCCGGAGTCCGAGGTCGGCAGGCTCGGCAGGCTCGGCAACGGCAGGCGCCCGATCCCGGCCAGCCCGCCGCCGAAGGCCCCCACCAGCAGCGCCACGACGAACAGCAGCAGGGAGATCCGCCCGTACCAGCGCAGCACGAAGGAACCGACCACGGCCAGCCACGGCGGAAGGAAGGACAGCTTCCGCATGAAGCGGCCGAGCGCCATCAGGGCGATCGGGAAGAAGTAGAGCGCCGCCAGCCAGGACGACAGCGGGAGGGCGACGATCCACAGGAGCAGGATCGCCCCCGCCCAGGCCAGCTGGAGGCGGCGGGCGCGCAGCGCATGGGCGAGGACGCGGGCGGCGTCGATCCCGGAGGAGGGGGCGGCGAACCGCTCCTCGTGGACGTAGAGCTCGTCGATGACCTCATCGCGGAACGTCTCGTCCAGATACGTCCCGGCGCACAGCAGCCGGGTGGTTTCACTGGCCCCTGGCGGGGTCGGCAGCAGCGGGGGCGGGGCCTCCCGGCCGATGGGTTCCACGGACCCGGCAGGATCGGCGGGCGTCTTCCGTAACCGCCCGCCGCCCTCCGGCTCCCCGGGCTGCGCGGGCACATCCGTCCGGGCCATCGGCCTCCCCCAAAAACGCCAACGAACTGCCGCAACCGGCGAGTTGGCTGGGAACCACCGGCCGCGGCGATACGGAAGCCGCAGCATAGGCGAGCGGACCGCTCCGTGTCAGCGTGATAACCCAAGGTTGCCGACCACGCCCCGTTCCGCGCCGGAAACGGCCGAGCCCGCACGGCCGTTGCAGGCAGTGCGGGCTCGGCGCGGAAGCGCGGTGGCTCAGATGCGGTGGCTCAGATGAGGCCGAGGCCGCGGACCGCCTCGCGCTCCTCCGACAGCTCCTTGACGGAGGCGTCGATGCGCTCGCGGGAGAAGTCGTTGATCTCCAGGCCCTGGACGATCTCGTACTTGCCGTCCTTGGTGGTGACGGGGAAGGAGGAGATCAGGCCCTCCGGGACGCCGTAGGAGCCGTCCGAGGGGATGCCCATCGAGGTCCAGTCGCCGGCGGCGGTGCCGTTGACCCAGGTGTGGACGTGGTCGATGGCGGCGTTGGCGGCGGAGGCGGCCGAGGAGGCGCCGCGGGCCTCGATGATGGCCGCGCCGCGCTTGGCGACGGTCGGGATGAAGGTGTCGGCCAGCCACTTCTCGTCGTTCACGACCTCGGCGGCGTTCTTGCCGGCGACCTCGGCGTGGAAGATGTCGGGGTACTGGGTGGCGGAGTGGTTGCCCCAGATCGTGAGCTTGCGGATCTCGCTGACCGGGGTGCCGGTCTTCTGCGCGAGCTGCGAGACGGCGCGGTTGTGGTCCAGGCGGGTCATCGCGGTGAAGCGCTCGCGCGGTACGTCCGGGGCGGCGGCCTGGGCGATCAGGGCGTTGGTGTTGGCGGGGTTGCCGACGACCAGGACCTTGATGTCGTCCGCGGCGTGCGCGTTGATGGCGGCGCCCTGCGGCTTGAAGATGCCGCCGTTGGCCTCCAGCAGGTCGCCGCGCTCCATGCCCTTGGTACGGGGGCGGGCGCCGACGAGCAGGGCGACGTTCGCGCCGTCGAAGGCCACGTTCGGGTCGTCGGAGATGTCGATGCCGCGCAGCAGCGGGAAGGCGCAGTCGTCGAGCTCCATGGCGGTGCCCTCGGCGGCCTTGAGGCCCTGCGGGATCTCCAGGAGGCGCAGCTTGACCGGGACGTCCGCGCCGAGGAGGTGACCGGAAGCGATGCGGAAGAGGAGGGCGTAACCGATCTGGCCGGCGGCGCCGGTCACGGTGACATTGACGGGAGTGCGGGTCATGGCGATCTCCTGCGCGACGTTTTCTGGGGGCAAGCCCCCGGACCACCAGGGGTGGCGGTGGGTGTCCCTGCCCGGTTATCGAGGTCTCATCGAGGTCTCTTGGTGTCGAGAGACCCGCCCGTCAGGCTATCGGACCCCCGCCCGGCACAGGCGACGGGCCGGTGTGGGACACCTCACCGGGTGTCGGGACCGGTGTCGAGGCCGGGTGTCGCTGACCCGGTACGGGGACGCGGAGGGGGCGGCGGTCGCCCACTCAAGGAGGGGGGAAGCAGGCGACCGCCAGGTTGTGCCGCACCCGTGGGGGGTACTCGTTCGCCTGCCCGGGATCCCCACCGGCATGCCCTCCGCTTTCGGCCATATCGGATACGGCCCCGTCCGGCCAGGGCGCACCGAGGCATGGACGCCTCCGGCCAGGGCTCTTGTGCGCCGGTTGTGCCCCGGGGCGTACCGGTGGGCCCCGGGGGCACACCTCGCTACGGGGCCGGGACGCGGCTCAATCGGCCATCCTCGCCCGCAAGGTGACCTCCAGCGCGTCCAGGAACTGCCCGGTGGTCAGCCATGGCGCGTCCGGCGAGATGAGCAGCGCCAGATCCCTGGTCATGCGCCCGCCCTCGACCGTCTCCGTGCACACCCGCTCCAGCGTCCCGGCGAAGCGGGTGACCTCGGGGGTGTCGTCCAGCCGGCCCCGGTGGGCCAGGCCCCGGGTCCAGGCGAAAACGGACGCAAGGGGGTTGGTCGAGGTGACCTTGCCCTGCTGGCGGCGGCGGTAGTGGCGGGTGACGGTGCCGTGCGCGGTCTCGGCCAGCACGGTGCGGCCGTCGGGGGACATCAGCACGGACGTCATCACGCCGGGCGAGCCGAAGCCCTGCGCCACGAGGGCGGACTGGACGTCGCCGTCGTAGTTCTTGCAGGCCCAGACGAAGCCGCCGGCGGACCGGAGGGCGGCGGCGGCCATCTCGTCGATCAGCCGGTGCTCGTACGTCAGCTCCGCGGCCCGGAAGTCCTCGGCGAACTCGGCGTCGAAGACCTCCTGGAACAGCTCCTTGAAGCGGCCGTCGTATTTCTTCAGGACGGTGTTCTTGGTGGAGAGGAAGACGGGGAGGCCGTGGGTGAGCCCGTAGCGGAAGACGGCGCGGGCGAAGTCGCGGAGCGACGCGTCGTGGTTGTACATCGCCAGCGCCACGCCGGAGTCCGGGAAGTCATGGACCTCCAGCTCGACCGGCTCGGAGCCGTCCTTCGGGGTGAAGGCCAAGGTGAGCGTGCCGGGGCCGGGGATGCGCAGGTCGGTGGCGCCGTACTGGTCGCCGAAGGCGTGGCGGGCGATGACCAGGGGCCGGGTCCAGCCCGGGACCCGCCGCGGCACATTGGCCAGGAGGACCGGCTCGCGGAAGATCACGCCGCCGAGGGCGGCGCGCAGGGTGGCGTTGGGCGAGGGGTACATCGCCTTGAGGCCGAATTCCTCGACGCGCGCCTCGTCCGGGGTGAGGGTGGCGCATTTGACGCCGACGCCGTGGCGCCGGACGGCGCGGGCGGCGTCGACGGTCACCTGGTCGTGGGTCGCATCGCGGTGTTCGATGCCGAGATCGAAGTACTCCAGGTCGACATCGAGGTGGGGCAGGATCAGCTTGTCCCTGATGAAGGACCACAGGATGCGGCTCATCTCGTCGCCGTCGAGCTCGACGACGGGGGTGGCTACCTTGATCTTGGCCATGCCGCCACGGTACTCACGCCGGGGCCCGCGCGGCCGGACGCCGGGCGCGCGGGGCGGGCGGTGCCGGGCGCACGGTCCGGGCGGTGCCGGGCGCGCGGGGCGGGCGGTGCCGGGCGCACGGTCCGGGCGGTGCCGGGCGCGCGGGGCGGGCGGTGCCGGGCGCACGGTCCGGGCGGTGCCGGGCGCACGGTCCGGGCGGTGCCGGGCGTCTCGCCGGTGGCCGCCGCCGAGGCCCCTACCGCACCGTGAAGTGCACGATGTCGTCCAGGAACGGGAGATGGATCCACGGCCTGGGCTGCACCATCATCGACAGCAGCACGATCACCGCCCCCAGCACCCCGTACGTCAGCAGATCGGTGAAGCGGGAGCGGACGGCCAGCATCCCCACCGACGGGAGCGCCCAGCGCAGCGCCGCCCCCGCCAGCAGGGACAGCCCGATCACCAGCGTCCCGATGCGGAAGGCGTCGACCGCCACCAGCAGCAGCCCGGCCGCGACACCGGAGATGACGGCCAGCAGCGGCCACTGCCGGGCGGGCGCCGGGTGCTCGCCGGAGGCGGCCCGGCCGCCGCCTTCCGGCCGGGCGGTGTCCCGGGTCAGCATCGGGAAGCGGCGCGAGGGGCGCTGCGGCTCCGATGCCTGTTCCGAATGCGCTTCGGCGGCCATACGGGGCACTCCCTTCGGATCGGGTGCGGACACGGTGCGTACGGGATACGGGGACGGCTGCGGATCAGCGCAGGCCGGCCGCGCGCTCGGCGGCCTCGACCACGTTGACCAGCAGCTGGGCGCGGGTCATCGGACCGACGCCGCCCGGGTTGGGGGCGACCCAGCCGGCCACCTCGGCGACGCCCGGGTGCACATCGCCGACGATCTTGCCCGCCTCGTCGCGGCTGACGCCGACGTCCAGGACGGCCGCGCCCGGCTTGACGTCCTCGGGCTTGATGATGTGCGGCACACCCGCCGCGGCGACGATGATGTCGGCCTGCTTGAGGTGCGCGGACAGGTCCCGGGTGCCGGTGTGGCACTGGGTGACCGTGGCGTTCTCGGACTTCCTGGTCAGCACCAGCGGCATCGGGCGGCCGATGGTGATGCCGCGGCCGACGACGACCACGTCCGCGCCCTTGATCTCCACACCGTGCCGGCGCAGCAGCTCGACGATGCCGTACGGGGTGCACGGCAGCGGACCCTCGACGCCCAGCACCAGCCGGCCCAGATTCGTCGGGTGCAGGCCGTCGGCGTCCTTGGCCGGATCCATCAGCTCCAGGATGCGGTTGGCGTCGATGCCCTTGGGGAGCGGGAGTTGGACGATGTACCCGGTGCACTCGGGGTTCTCGTTGAGCTCCCGTACGACCGCCTCGATCTCCTCCTGGGTGGCCGTCTCCGGCAGTTCGCGCTGGAGGGAGGCGATACCGACCTGGGCGCAGTCGCGGTGCTTGCCGTTGACGTACCAGCGGCTGCCGGGGTCGTCGCCAACCAGGACGGTACCCAGGCCGGGCTGGACGCCCTTGGCCTTCAGCGCCTCGACGCGGGCGGAGAGCTCGGACTTGATCGCTGCGGCGGTGGCCTTGCCATCGAGAATCTGGGCAGTCATACCCCCATCCTCCCGGATGAGGGCGGCCGCATACCAATCAGGGCGCGCAAGCGGCCGTGCGGGGCGGCGGCGGGGCGGCGGCCGGACGGCAGCGGGACGACGGTGGCCGAAATTGATCATTGCGCTTGGACAACGCCTTAGGGCCTTGACTGGACAGAGCCAAGTGGTAACTAGAAGGATTGTCGTTCAGTGCCGCAGGCTTCGTCGGGGGGTGGCCAGTGAAACCTGTTTTTCCTCCGAGTCACGCCGCGTCGTCCCCCACTGACACAACGGAGGAAAACAGCAGATGAGTTTCGGCGACCCGAACAACCCTTACGGCCAGCAGCCGCCGCAGGGCCCGTACGGCGCGGCCCCGCAGGGCGGCCAGCCGGGCTACGGCTACCCGCAGCAGGCGCCCCAGCAGCAGCCCTACGGCGCGCCGCAGCAGCCCGCCCAGTACGGCGGCTACCCGCAGCAGCAGGCGGCGCCGGGTTACGGCTACGGCCAGGTCGGTATGGCGGGCATGCCGACGGCGTTCGCGAGCTGGGGGGCGCGCGTGGGTGCGGCCCTGCTCGACGGGCTGATCGTGGGTGCGGTGCCGCTCATCGTCGGCATCATCTCGATCATCATCGGGGCGAGCGCGAACAGCGATGCGCACAGCGCCGTCAGCAGCTGCGGCAGCGACATCAACTGCCTTCAGGACGCGCAGTCCTCGGCGCAGGGCAGCGCCGGCATCGTCATCATCCTCAGCCTGGTCGCCTGGGCGTGCGCCATCGCCGGCGGGATCGTCATCCTCGTCAAGGAGGGCAAGACCGGCCAGACCCCGGGCAAGAAGGCCCTGGGCATCCGGCTCGTCCGCGAGATGAACGGCCAGGTGCCCGGCTTCGGTCTGGCGCTGGGCCGCCGCTTCTGCCACTTCCTGGACACCCCGCTGTGCGGTCTGGGCTACTGGTGGCCGCTGTGGGACGAGAAGAACCAGACCTTCGCGGACAAGGTCGTCGGCACGGTGGTCGTGCGCGCGCAGTAAGCCGGTTCGCCGGCCGACCACGGCCGGCTCCACCGCCCGAAGGCCCCCTCGCATCGCCGCGACAGGGGCCTTCGCGGCGCCGTCCCGCTCCAGACGTCTGAAGGACTTTGCCCGTGAGCTACCCGAATCAGAATCCCTACGGTCCGCCGCCGGGCCAGCAGCCCGGCTACGGCTATCCCCAGCAGCCCCCGCAGCCCTCGCCGTACGGGCCCTACCCGGGCGCCGGGATGCCAGGGCCGGCAATGCCTGGTCCCGGGATGCCGGGTCCGGGAATGCCAGGTCCGGGAATGCCGGGTGGGCCGGTGCCGAACGGGATGCCGGGCGGCGTCAAGGCCGCCCGCGTGATGCTGTTCGTGCTGGCCGGTCTGAACCTGATCGGTCTCGTGCTCGCCGTGATGGGCCTCGGCAGCCTCAGCAAGGCCTCCAAGAACGCCTCGGAGTACGCCACTTCCGACTCGATGACCGCACTGAACGTCGGCAAGGGCTTCCTGATCTTCGCGATCGTGCTGATCGTGGCGCTGACGGTGCTCGCGATCACCTGCGCCACACAGTTCGGCAAGGGCGGCACCGGCGTCCGCGTCGCCACCATCGTCTTCGGTGTCATCAACACCCTGGTCAGCTTTTTCGCTTTCCCGGTCGGGCTGGTGCACACCGTCCTCGGCATCATGATCATTGTCATGGTCTCGAAGGACGACGGCGAGATGTGGTTCAAGCGCCCGCGTTACTGATGTGACGCGGACGACGACGCCGAAGGGCCGCACCCCCTCAACGAGGGTGCGGCCCTTCGGCGTTGTCCCGCCGCGGCTCAGTGGAAGAAGTGCCGCGTCCCGGTGAAGTACATCGTCACGCCGGCCTTCTTCGCGGCCTCGACGACGAGTTCGTCGCGCACCGAACCGCCGGGCTGGGCCACGGCCTTGATGCCCGCCGCCGTGAGGATCTCCAGGCCGTCGGGGAAGGGGAAGAAGGCGTCCGAGGCGGCGTACGAGCCCCGCGCGCGCTCCTCGCCCGCGCGCTCGACCGCGAGCTTCGCGGAGTCGACGCGGTTGACCTGGCCCATGCCGACACCGACCGAGGCACCGTCCTTGGCGAGCAGGATCGCGTTGGACTTGACGGCGCGGCAGGACTTCCAGGCGAAGGCGAGCTGCGCGAGCTCCTCGGCGGGCAGCGCCTCGCCGGTGACCAGGGTCCAGTTGGCCGGGTCGTCGCCCTCGGCCTGGAACACATCGGTGTGCTGGACGACCGCGCCGCCGGAGATGAACTTGACGTCGCCGGGCTGAGCCGGGGTGCCATCGACCTTCAGGACGCGGATGTTCTTCTTCTTGGCGAGGATCTCGAGTGCGCCGTCCTCGTACGCCGGGGCCGCGATGACCTCGGTGAAGATGCCCGCGACCTGCTCGGCCAGCGCGACGGTCACCGGGCGGTTGACGGCGATCACGCCGCCGAACGCCGAGACCGGGTCGCAGTCGTGCGCCTTGCGGTGGGCCTCGGCGACGTCCGCGCCGATCGCGATACCGCAGGGGTTGGCGTGCTTGATGATCGCCACGCACGGCGCCTCGTGGTCGAAGGCGGCGCGCCGCGCGGCCTCGGTGTCCACATAGTTGTTGAAGGACATCTCCTTGCCGTGCAGCTGCTCGGCGTTGGCGAGCCCGCCCGGCTGTCCGTTGGTGTAGAGCGCGGCGGCCTGGTGCGGGTTCTCGCCGTAGCGCAGGCCGTTCTTGCGCTCCAGGGTCTCGCCGACGAACTCGGTGAGGCCGTTGTAGCCGTCCTCCGGGGCGTAGGCATGGGTGAACCAGGAGGCCACGGCCACGTCGTAGGCCGCGGTGTGCTGGAACGCCTCGGCGGCCAGCCGCTTGCGGGCGGTGAGGTCGAAGCCGCCCGCGGAGACGGCCGCGAGCACATCGCCGTAGCGGGCGGGGTTGACGACGACGGCCACCGACGGGTGGTTCTTGGCGGCGGCGCGGACCATCGAGGGGCCGCCGATGTCGATCTGCTCGACGCACTCGTCGGGGGTCGCGCCGGAGGCCACCGTCTCCCGGAACGGGTAGAGGTTCACGATCACCAGGTCGAACGGCTCGACGCCCAGGTCGGCCAGCTGCTGCTGGTGGGCCGGCAGCCGCAGGTCGGCAAGGATGCCCGCGTGCACCTTGGGGTGCAGGGTCTTGACCCGGCCGTCGAGGCACTCCGGGAAGCCGGTGAGCTCCTCGACCTTGGTGACCGGCACCCCGGCAGCGGCGATCTTCCCCGCCGTCGAACCGGTCGAGACGAGCTGGACGCCGGCCGCGTGCAGCCCCTGCGCCAGCTCCTCCAGGCCGGACTTGTCATAGACGCTGACCAGCGCGCGCCGGATGGGGCGCCGGGTGCCTTCGGTGGCGGTCACGAGATACGTACCTTTCGTCCCTCAATGCGGTAGCCGTGCCGGGCCAGACGCCCCACGACCTCGACGAGCAGCGATCGCTCGACTTCCTTGATGCGCTCATGCAGCGCGGATTCGCCGTCCTCGTCCCGGACCTCGACCACGCCCTGGGCGATGATCGGGCCGGTGTCGACGCCGTCGTCGACGAAGTGGACGGTGCAGCCGGTGACCTTCGCGCCGTACGCGAGCGCATCGCGTACGCCGTGGGCACCGGGGAAACTCGGCAGCAGCGCGGGGTGGGTGTTGACGGTCCGGCCGCCGAAGCGGGCGAGGAACTCCTTGCCGAGGATCTTCATGAAGCCGGCCGAGACCACGAGGTCGGGCTCATGGGCCGCGGTCGCCTCGGTCAGCGCCCGGTCCCATGCCTCGCGGCTCTCGTGGTCCTTGACCCGGCAGATGTACGTCGGCAGACCGGCCCGTTCCGCACGCTCCAGCCCGGCGATGGCCCCCCGGTCCGCGCCGACGGCCACGATCTCGGCGCCGTACGCCTCCGGGCCCTGCTCGGCGATGGCGTCCAGCAGCGCCTGAAGGTTCGTACCGGAGCCGGAGACCAGGACGACCAGACGCGCCGGACGGCCCGGTCGCGCGAGGGGGGCGGACGGAGCGGGGGCTGGGGAGGAGGCCACGGCGGGTCTCTTTCTCTCTTCTCACGTGCTGGTCTCACGTGCCGGCACATCGTTTGTGTGGTCGCACAAAGCCGTGGGTACCGCAGATCCGGGGAACCCTACGAAGGCGCCGACCGTCAGCAACGATACCGGCACACCGAGCGGCCCCCGCGGGACGGGGGCGAGCACGGGAGGTAGCGTCAGGGCAGAGACTGCATGCAGTTCGTGGTAACGGGGCGCTGTGGCCGGCCGGCCTGCGTACCGATGAGACAAGGGGAAGACACACTCCAGATGACGGACCGACGCCGCCGCGCGGCCCTCCTTCCGCTGCCCGCCACCACCCCGGGGGCGTTCCTGCTGCGCGAGCACAAGCCGTCGCCCTCCGGGGCCTCACAGGCATCCGGAGGCCCGGACCGGTCCGGTACGGACAAGGACTCCCCCGACTCCGCCCCCGGCTCCCCCCAGGCCCCTTCCCCGGACTCTTCCTCCCCCGACTCCTCGTCGGACCCCTCCGCCGACTCTCCGGGCTCCGGCAAGCGGCGCCGTGCGCACACCCCGGACAAGGACAACCCCTTCGCGGCCCCGCCGGCCGGCACCCCCGACCAGGAGTGGCAACCGCGCCATCCGCAGGGTCAGGACCGACCCGACGATCAGGAGCAGCCGCAGAACGGGCCGCCGGTGTGGGGCAGCCAGTGGAGCAGCAGGCAGCCCGGGCGGCAGAGCGGCGGTTTCGGGTCCCGGCCGGGCGGCCGGGGCCAGGGCGGGCCCGGTGGCCAGGGCGGGCCGGCCGGGCTGCGCTGGGACCCCACCGACCCGGCCCAGCGCCGGGCGCGCTACGCCCTGCTCTCGGGCCTGTGGTCGTTCTTCTTCGTGCTGTTCAGCCTGCCGGAGGTCGCGCTGCTGCTGGGCGCGCTGGCGCTGTACTGGGGCATCAGCTCGCTGCGCGCCAAACCGGGCGCCGCGAAGCAGACCGCGGCGGCGACCACCGCGGCGATGGAGGGCCGCCCGGCACCCCGGCCCGGCCCGGCCGACGGGCCGTCCGGTCCGGCCTCGACCCGACCGCAGACCACCGCGGCCATCGCCGGACTGGTCACCGGTGCGCTGGCGCTGATGATGGTGGCCGCCACCTTCACCGTGCAGATCGTCTACCGCGACTACTTCACCTGTGTCGACGACGCCCTGACGCAGCAGGCCGGCAAGTCCTGCGAACGTCTGCTCCCGAAGGAGCTGCGCCCCCTGCTGGACGCGCAGCAGTAGGGCGTCACCACCTCACCTCACTGCCTCGCTTGCCGCACTTTCCTCACGGCAGTGGCCGAATGTCCGACGTGTCGTCATGCGTATGCTTATGCGCGTTTTCCACACTGCACGCATGAGCAAGCGCAAACGGCAGCCGCCCCCGGACCCCGCGCCCGTCGACCCCACGTCGGTGGATCCCGCAGCGTCCCCCGCCACCGTCTTCGACGAGCTGTGCGCCCGGCACGCCGACACCCTCGTCCGTCAGGCGTTCCTGCTCACCGGGCGGCCCCGGCTCGCGCGGCGGGCCGTCGTGCGGGCGTTCCAGCTGGCGTGGCAGCGGTGGCCGGAGGTGGCGGCGGACGCGGATCCGGCGGGGTGGGTGCGGGCGGTGGCGTACGAGCACGCGCTGGCGCCCTGGCACCGGTTCCGCCCGCGGCGCCCGCTCGCCGCCAAGGGAGCCACGCCCGAGGACCGCGCGCTGCTGCGGGCGTTCCTGGAGCTGCCCGCCTCCTACCGGCGCACCCTGCTGCTGCACGACGGGGTCGGGCTCGGGCTGTACGAGACGGCGGCAGAGGTGGAGGCGAGCAGCCGGGCGGCGGCCGGGCGCCTGATGCATGCGCGGGAGCGGCTCGCCCAGCGGCTGCCCGAGCTGGGACTGGCCGGCCGGTCGCCGGTCCGGCAGGGCGAGATGCTGCGGGTCCGGCTCGGCGAGCTGGCCGCCGCACAGGAGGTCAGGGTGCCCGCGCCGCGGGCCGTACGGACCAAGGGCACCCGCACCGCCCGCTGGACGACCGGCGCCGCGATCGGTCTGACGGGGCTGGTCGCGGCGGCCACCGCGGTCACGGTGCTCACCGCCCCGGACCGCTATGCCCCGCCCCCGCAGCGGCCCGCGGCCACCTCGGGCCCGCAGCCCGGTGCGCCCGGTGACGTATCGGACGGGTCCGACGACAGGGCGCGGCCCGAGGCGTCGGGGGCCGAGCCGGACGCCGTCAGCACACCGTCCGCGGGCCCGCGGAAGGGGCGCGGCGCCCGCTTTGCGCCCGCTGAGGCCCGGCTGACGCCCGCGCTGCGGTAGCCGGAACGGCCACGGGCCCGCATCCCTGGGGATGCGGGCCCGTGGTGCCGGGTGGCGCGGTCAGCCGACGAGGATCTCGCGGGCCAGACGCGCGGTCTCCGAGGGGGTCTTGCCGACCTTGACGCCGGCGGCCTCCAGGGCCTCCTTCTTCGCCTGGGCGGTGCCGGAGGAGCCGGAGACGATGGCGCCGGCGTGGCCCATGGTCTTGCCCTCGGGCGCGGTGAAGCCCGCGACGTAGCCGACGACCGGCTTGGTGACGTTGGCCTTGATGAAGTCGGCCGCACGCTCCTCGGCGTCGCCGCCGATCTCGCCGATCATGACGATCAGGTCGGTGTCGGGGTCGGCCTCGAACTCGGCGAGCGCGTCGATGTGCGTGGTGCCGATGACCGGGTCGCCACCGATGCCGACGGCGGAGGAGAAGCCGATGTCACGCAGCTCGTACATCATCTGGTACGTGAGCGTGCCGGACTTCGAGACCAGGCCGATGCGGCCGGGCTTGGTGATGTCGCCCGGGATGATGCCGGCGTTCGACTGACCCGGCGTGATCAGGCCGGGGCAGTTCGGGCCGATGATGCGGGTCTTGTTGCCCTTGGACTTCGCGTACGCCCAGAAGGCGGCGGAGTCGTGGACGGCGATGCCCTCGGTGATGACGACGGCGAGCGGGATCTCGGCGTCGATCGCCTCGACGACGGCGGCCTTGGCGAAGGCCGGCGGCACGAAGAGGACCGAGACGTTCGCGCCGGTCTTCTCCATCGCCTCCTTGACGGAGCCGAAGACGGGGACCTCGGTGCCGTCGAAGTCGACGGAGGTACCGGCCTTGCGGGGGTTCACGCCACCGACGATGTTGGTGCCGTCACCGAGCATCAGCTTGGTGTGCTTCATGCCGGTGGCGCCGGTCATCCCCTGGACGATGACCTTGCTGTCCTTCTTGAGGAAGATAGCCATGGTTGTGTAAGTCCTCGTCCTTCTTACTTAGCGGCCAGCTCGGCGGCCTTGTCGGCCGCGCCGTCCATGGTGTCCACGCGCTGCACCAGCGGGTGGTTGGCCTCCGAGAGGATCTGGCGGCCGAGCTCGGCGTTGTTGCCGTCGAGGCGCACGACCAGCGGCTTGCTGACGTCCTCGCCCTTGGACTTGAGCAGCTCCAGCGCCTGGACGATGCCCTTGGCGACCTCGTCGCAGGCGGTGATGCCGCCGAAGACGTTGACGAACACGGACTTGACGTCCGGGTCGCCGAGGATGATCTCCAGGCCGTTCGCCATGACCTCGGCGGAGGCGCCGCCACCGATGTCGAGGAAGTTGGCGGGCTTGACGTTGTTGTGGTTCTCGCCGGCGTAGGCGACGACGTCCAGGGTGCTCATGACGAGGCCCGCGCCGTTGCCGATGATGCCGACCTGGCCGTCGAGCTTGACGTAGTTGAGGTTCTTCGCCTTGGCCGCGGCCTCGAGCGGGTTGGCCGCGTCCTTGTCCTCGAGGGCCGCGTGGTCCGCCTGGCGGAACTCGGCGTTCTCGTCGAGGGAGACCTTGCCGTCGAGCGCGATGACGCGGCCGTCGGCGACCTTGGCGAGCGGGTTGACCTCGACCAGGAGGGCGTCCTCCTTGATGAAGGTCTCCCACAGGGTCACCATGATCTCGGCGACCTGCTCGGCGACGTCGGCCGGGAACTGCGCCTGCGCCACGATCTCGCGGGCCTTCTCGATCGAGACGCCCTCGTTGGCGTCGACCGGGACCTTCGCGAGCTTCTCGGGCGTCTCCGCCGCGACTACCTCGATCTCCACGCCGCCCTCGACCGAGGCCATGGCCAGGAAGGTGCGGTTGGTGCGGTCGAGGAGGTACGAGACGTAGTACTCGTCCGCGATCTCCGGAGCCGTCTCGGCGATCATCACCTTGTGGACCGTGTGGCCCTTGATGTCCATGCCGAGGATGTCGGTCGCGCGGGCGACCGCCTCGTCGGGGCTGGAGGCCAGCTTCACGCCGCCGGCCTTGCCGCGGCCGCCGACCTTCACCTGCGCCTTGACGACGGAACGGCCCCCCAGCCGCTCGGTCGCCGCGCGCGCCCCCTCAGGCGTGTCGATGACTTCACCGGCCAGCACCGGTACACCGTGCTTGGCGAAGAGGTCCCTCGCCTGGTACTCGAACAGGTCCACGCGCGTCCGTCCCTTGTCTTCTCAGAATCGCCGTAGTGATCGCGGTTCGTTGTCTGCGATGCATATGGGCGTGCCGCGAAGGGCAACGTGACGGCGCTGTCACAGGGGAGGCGTACACGGAGTCCGGATACGCGGCATGTCCGTCTCGCAGGTTATCGCCGCGTCGCTTGACCTCCTAAATCAGGGATCACACTCCGGCGGTGATTACGGTCACAGAGATTACGGTCACAGATCGTTTCGCCGAACCGGAGGCGACACCCGGGCGCCGTCTGCATCACGGGTCCGTTACCCCCGTGTGCGCCCGTTCCGGGATGATTTTCGGCGGCGGGGCCGGGCATCCCGCCCTCCGCCTCCGCTTTCCGCCTTTCCGTCGCATTCCGCTGGAGAAGAATCGGAAAGCGCCGCGCGCAACAGCCCCTCAAGCGGCGCCCGGAAAGCCCTCTGGACCGCTCAACTCCCCACAGCGGAGTATGCGTTGAGAAATTGAGCAGTTACGCATCAGAAGTCACGAGCCGGAGTCGCGGGCTGGAGTCGCGAGCCTGAGTCGCGGGCCTGAGTCGTGGGCCGCCCGAGCGGCGGTTTGCGCAGGCGCCCCGGCGGCGGCTTCTTCTTCCGCTCCGGCGAGCGCGGCGCGGTGATCGCGGCGCGGTGATCGCGGCGATGGGCTCGGCGATGGGCTCGGCTTCTCCGGCAGGCGCGCGGACGGGGTGCCGGGGCGGATGAGCCGGGAGCTGCTGCGGGTGTCCAACTCGCAGTGCTGCCACGGCTCGTGGCGTTCCGGCCGCGAAAAACACGGAGGCCGGGCGGCTCTCCCCCACAGAGAACCGCCCGGCCGTTCCGGGGCGCCGGGGTCAGCCGACGCGATCCACACCGTCCCGCGGGGGACGGCGGTGCCCGGTCCTTCCACTCCGCCGCGAGGGCGGACCGGGCTGCCTACCGGCCGGGATCACCGGCCGGCGGGTTTCAGAGGCCCTGAACGGGCAGGGTGGCGACGCCGGGCAGCGACGGGACGGCCGGGACGGCCGGCAGGGTGGCGGTACCGGGCAGCGACGGGACGGCCGGGAGGGTGGCCGCGCCGGGCAGGGCCGGGAGGGCCGGGATGTTGGCGGCGTCGGCCAGGTTGCCGGCCTGCGCGGGGGCCATGCCCTTGGCGCCGGCGGCGGCGTTGGTGGCGAGGTGCGTGCCGTCGGTGGTGGCGACGGTGGCCAGGCCCTGCGCGAACGGGGTCGCGTCGGTGGCGACACCCTGCGCGAACGGGGTGGCCTGGGCGCCCACACCCTGCGCGAGGACCTGCGCACGGCCGTCCACGGCGGTGGCGAACGGGGTGGCCTTGGCGGCCGCGTCACCGGCGAGCACACCGGCGTTGCCGACGGCGTTCTGGGCGACCGGGACGACCTTGACGACGATGCGCTGCGCGACGGGCGGGAGCACATCGGCGGCGGTGTTGTCGACGATCGGGCGGGCGCCGGCCAGCGCCGTCTTGGCCTGGTTCGTCAGCTGCTCGGGACGCACACCGGCACCGGCGAGGGCGGCCAGCAGGTTGGCCGAACCGGGGGCCTTGGGCAGCGCGGGGAGCTTGGGCAGGCCCTTGGTCAGACCGCCGAGGTCCGCGGCCGGCACGCCCGGGGCGGCGGGCAGCGACGGGACGCCGGGCAGGGCCGGGACGGCGGGCACGGCCGGGACGCCGGGCAGCGCGACGTTGGGCAGCTGACCGGCCTTGCCGAGCTTGGCCTTCTTGAGGGCCTTCTTCGCGGTCTTCTGAGCGTTCTTCACATCGGCGGCCTTGTGCAGGTCACCGGCGTTGGCGCCGGGCAGACCGGCGTTGCCGACCAGCTTCTGCACGCCGCCGACGGCACCGGTGACGTCGCCCAGCTTGCCGGTCGGCAGGCCGCCGCCGGTCACGTCGCCGGTCGTCTTCTTCACCGTCTGGGTCGCGCCGTCGACGGTCTTGGTGACGGTGCCGGTCACGTCGCCGGTGGGCAGCTTCCCGGTGGCGTCGGTCACCGTACCGGCGGCCGGCAGGTGCGGGGCGGCGGGCAGCTCGGCGGCGTTGGCCGCGACGGAGCCCAGGGCCCACAGACCGGTGGCGGCAGCGGCGACGACGATGGAACGGCGGATGTTCGAGCGCATGGTGGTGAAAGTCCTTCGAATTCAGGGGGTGTTAGGGCAGACCTGTCCCGCCCCCGCGCGGCAGGTCGGTGATGCAGACGCGGAGCGGTCTGCCCTAGCCGGGGAATTCGAGGATGTCTTCGGCGCGGCGGCGCGTCGGGGCGCCATCGGCCGTACGGACGCCACCGGGCAGCAGCCGGAAGCGTGCCGGGGCAGCCGCAGCGGCGGCGTGGTGGTCCCCGCCACGGGGGCCGTGGCCGTTGCCCGCGGTCTGCGAGGAGGGCGCCACGGGGCCCTGCGGGGCCTGCCCGGGAAGGCCGTGGTGGCCCGCGTCCCGCTGCGTGTGCAGGGCGGGACGGGCGTGCGGTGCGGCCTGGTGCGCACCGGTGCAGTGCGCCGGGTGCAGCGCGGCCGCCGGGATGGCGGCCGGGCCGACGCCGTGCGGACCGGCCCGACGGGCGCCGGCCGGCGCCTTGCCGTGCTGCGGCGCGGAACCGTCGCCGGGCCGTCCCGCGTGGTCCCCGGAGGGGACGTGCACGGGCAGCGTGCCGCCGACGGTGGTGCCGATCTCGTGCACCACACCGGTGACCGGGTCGGTGACCTGGTCCGTGACCGGAGCGAACCGGTCGGCGGCGGGCCGTACGGCCTCGGTGACCGCCGTGGAGGCAGTGTCCGTGTGCTGTGCGAGCTGGTCGCGGGCCGCCTCGCCCTGCTGGGCGAACGCCTCCCGGGAGTCCGACAGCCGCTCGGCCCCGTCCCCGTCGGCCGCCCCGGCCGGGGTCGATGCCCCGGTCAGGGCCTGCGCGCCCGTACGGTCGGCGGCGTGTGCGCCGGGGCCGAAGGCGAAGCCGAGGGCGACGAAGCCCACCAGGAAGAGCCCCGCCAGCAGCGCACGCCGCGCGGCCACGGTGCGCGGCAGGCGCACGGCGGCAGGCGGAGCGAACACAGCGGACAAGGAGGGGACCTTCCCATACGGACGGGGACACACCAGCGCGCGGACGCGCTTCATCGGTGTCACTCCCGTCGCGGGCGATCGAGCGATGAGCTGATCCTTGCATGACCGGCCAGGTGTCTGGCAAGCCCCCTTGGTGCTCCTGTCACCGTTGCTCCGCCATGTCCGGTATGGGCAGCGGCCGTTTCTCAAGAGCGGCGGCCATCACGTCCGGAAAGAGATCCGGCGTACAGGCGAACGCCGGTGCGCCCAGGGCCGCGAGCGCCGCGGCATGCTCCCGGTCGTAGGCCGGCGCGCCTTCGTCGGACAGCGCGAGCAGCGTGACGAACTGCACCCCGGCCGCCTTCATCGCGGCGACCCGTTTGAGCATCTCGTTGCGGATGCCGCCCTCGTAGAGGTCGCTGATGAGGACGACGACGGTCTCGGCGGGTCGGGTGATACGGGACTGGCAGTAGGCCAGGGCGCGGTTGATGTCCGTGCCGCCGCCGAGCTGGGTGCCGAAGAGGACGTCGACCGGGTCGTCCATCTGGTCCGTCAGATCGACCACGGAGGTGTCGAAGACGACCAGGCGGGTGTCGATGGCCCGCATCGAGGCCAGTACGGCGCCGAACACCGAGGCGTAGACGACGGAGGCGGCCATCGACCCGGACTGGTCGATGCAGAGCACCACTTCCTTCTTCACCGACTGGGCGGCTCGGCCGTAGCCGATGAGCCGCTCGGGGACGACCGTGCGGTACTCGGGCAGGTAGTTCTTGAGGTTGGCCCGGATCGTGCGGTCCCAGTCGATATCGCGGTGGCGGGGGCGGTGGATGCGCGCGGAGCGGTCCAGGGCACCGGTGAGGGTGGCGCGGGTGCGGGTCGCCAGCCGCTTCTCCAGCTCCGCGACGACCTTGCGGACCACGGCCCGCGCGGTCTCCTTGGTGGTCTCGGGCATGACCTTGTTGAGCGAGAGCAGGGTGCCCACCAGGTGGACGTCCGCCTCGACGGCCGCCAGCATCTCCGGCTCCAGCAGGAGGGAGTTCAGGCCGAGCCGGTCGATGGCGTCGCGCTGCATCACCTGCACCACGGAGGAGGGGAAGTACGTGCGGATATCACCGAGCCAGCGGGCCACGGAGGGCGCCGAGGCGCCCAGCCCCGCCGAACGCCGCCCGCCCTCGGCCCCCTTGCCGTCGCTGCCCTTGCCGTAGAGCGCCTCCAGCGCCCCGTCCATCGCGGCGTCCCGGCCCGTCAGCCCGCATCCGGTGCCGTCGGCCCCGCCGTCCCCGAGCACCAGCCGCCAGCGGCGCAGGCGTTCGGATGGGGGGAGGGCGGAGGATGGGGCGGTGGCATCGGGGGGTGTGGTGGCGTCGGGGGGCGTTGCCACGCGGTCCGTTGCTGCGGGGTCGGTTGCCGTGGGATCCGTTGCCGTGGGATCCGTTGCCGTGGGATCCGTTGCCGTGGGATCCGTTGCCGTGGGATCCGTTGCCGTGGGGTCCGTTGCTGTGGTGGTCATGTCCGCGCCCCTGTGAGGTCGGTTTCCGGTCGTGGGGTGGGGTGAGGGGTGGGGTGACGGGTGGGATGAGGGGTGAGGTGAGGGGGCGGGTCGCCGTCCTGGTCGGTCCCCAGCAGGAGGCGGAGGGTGGGCAGGACGGCCGCGGCGCGGTCGCGGTCCAGGCCGGGGCCGAAGCCGGGGGCCGCGGCTCCGGAGGCGGCGGCGGCCGGGTCGCGGCGGGAGGCCGCGGGCCCGCGGCGCACCAGCTCGCCCAGGGTGCGCCGCACCCCGGACTCGTAGGCGGCGAACGTACGGCGCAGCAGCGGCAGGACGCCCGAGAAGGCGGTGGCCGGGACGCCGGTCAGCCAGCCGTCGACCAGCGCGAGCAGCCGTTCGTCGTGGACCAGCAGCATGCCGCCGTCCCCGCCGCCGACGAAGCCCTCGATCCATCCGGCGGCATCGGCCGGCGCCGCGCCCGGGGACAGGGCGAGGCCCATCAGGCGCTCGGCTTCTCCGTCGCCCAACTGCCCGTCGTCCAGCAGCAGCCGGGTGGCCCGGCCGCGAAGCGGCCCCGGTACGGCGTCCCGTGCGCTCAGCGTGCGCAGCACACCGGCCCAGCGGGTCCGCAGATCCGCGGTCCCGGCCGCGGAGCCGGTCGGCCCGTCCGGCAGCCGGTCCAGGAGGCCGACGGCCTGGTGGGTGGCGTCGAGCGGGCCGCGCATCTGGGCGGCGCCGTCGTCGTCCAGGCCGGCGCAGGCGGGCGGCAGACCGACGAAGACCCGCTCGGCCAGGCCCAGCGC
Source organism: Streptomyces natalensis ATCC 27448 (assembly GCF_000935125.1). GTDB lineage: Bacteria > Actinomycetota > Actinomycetes > Streptomycetales > Streptomycetaceae > Streptomyces > Streptomyces natalensis. The sequence continues at coordinate 962,636 of NZ_JRKI01000061.1, forward strand.
CACCTCGCGCAGCGCCGCACCGTCCGTACCGCGGACATCGCCGTAGCGCACGGACCGGACGAGGGCGGGCAGCGCCTGGGCCAGCTGGCCCACATCGGCGTCCAGCGCCGCGCGGTCCGACAGGGCGCGCATCACCACCGGCAGCGCATCGGGGAGTTCGGCCAGCAGGCAACGCTCGGCGAGCGCCGTCACCTCGGCGAGCGTGGCGGCGCCCACCGCCTGCGAGGCCGCCTTGGCGGTGGCCGCCGACAGCACGGTGGTGCCCCAGATACCGGCCTCGGCGACCCGTACGGACAGCTCGGGCTCCCAGCGCAGCTGCCAGGTCTCCCGGAAAGTGCCCGTACTGCCCCGGGAGCGGGCGGGCTCGCCCCAGGGGATGCCGAGGAGCGCCAGCCGGTGCAGCAGCCGGCTGCGCGCGGCGTCGGTCTCCTTGCGCAGGTCCAGCTCCAGCTCCCGCTCCCGGGCCTCCGGCTTGAGCCGCAGCGCCCGTTGGCCGCGGGCGAGGTCGCGTTGCAGGGGGACGGCGGGTGCGTCCTCGGGGACCTCGCCCAGCACATCGCCGACCACGAGGCGGTCGTGGATCAGTGCGGACGGGGCGTCGGAGCCGCCGCCCATGACGGCGCGGATCGCGTCATCGGCCTCCGTGAGCCCGGCCAGCGGGCGGCCGCGCACCGTGGCCAGGCCCTCGGCGAGCCGCACCGCCTCGATGACATGCGCCGACGAGGTGGCGTAGTCCTCGTCCCGCAGCAGCCCGGCGACCTTGGTCATCCAGCGTTCGAGGGGGCGGTCGGGAGAGGCGAAGAGATGGCCGTACCAGCCGGGCGAGGCGATTCCGGCGCCGTAGCCGCTGCGCCGGGAGAGCCGGCGGTGGGTCCAGGGCACCCAGGTCAGCGCGGCCTTCGCCTTGGGCAGGCCCTTGAGCAGCCGCCGGTCGGCGGTCACGGTGCTGCGGCGGGCCAGCGCCGGGACGTGCCAGGCGCCGCACACCACGGCGACGTTGTCGCCGAACTCCCGCCGCGCCTCGTGCAGTCGAAGCCGCATATGGGCCTCGCGCACCAGGTCTCGGTCGTGGCCGCCGTCGCCGTACGCCTCGCGCAGCGCCCCCATCGCCTCGGCCAGCGCCGCGAACGGCGCCAGCGCGTCCGCGCCCGCTGCCCCCGAGGCCGCCCCGCGGTGCTCGACGACGTCCTCCCACCAGCGCTCGGGGTCGTCGTAACCGGCCGTCTCGGCGAGCACGCCGATGGGGTCGATCCGAACGTCGGGGGTGTCGGGGATGCCGGGGATGCCGGGGATGCCGGGTGCATCAGGGGCGTCGGCCGACGCCCGGCCAAGCGCCTCCGCCGCCTCGGCTTCCCCCTCCCCCTCGGCCTCCTCCGCCGCCATGGCCAGGGAATGCACCGCGGGCAGATCGATGAAACGGACCGGGACCTCGCGCTCCAGGGCCCAGCGCAGCGCCACCCACTCCGGGGAGAACTCGGCCAGCGGCCAGAACGCCGCGCGCCCCGGGTCGTCCACGATGTGGGCGAGCAGCGCCACCGGTGGCCGCATGTCGGCATGCAGGGTCAACGGCAGCAGGGCATCCGCCTCGGGCGGGCCCTCTATCAGCACCGCGGCCGGCGCGGTCGCCTCCAGCGCGGCCCGCACCGCACGCGCCGACCCGGGGCCGTGGTGCCGTACCCCGAGCAGCACCGGCTTCGCCGTCGTCCCGGTGGTCATGCGCTCACCTCGCGGCAGGCGCGGTAGAAGTCCTTCCAGCCGTCGCGCTCGCGCACCACGGCCTCCAGATACTCCTGCCAGACGACACGGTCGGCGGCCGGGTCGCGGACGACCGCGCCCAGGATGCCGGCGGCCACATCGCCGGGCCGCAGGACGCCGTCCCCGAAGTGGGCCGCCAGCGCCAGGCCGTTGGTGACGACGGAGATGGCCTCGGCCGTGGACAGCGTGCCCGACGGCGACTTGACCTTGGTGCGGCCGTCGGCGGTCAGGCCGTCGCGCAGCTCGCGGAAGACCGTGACGACGCGCCGGATCTCGTCCAGGCCCTCCGGGGCGGCCGGCAGGTCCAGCGAACGCCCTATCTGCTCGACCCGCCGCGAGACGATGTCCACCTCTTCCTCCGGTGTCGCGGGCAGCGGCAGCACCACGGTGTTGAAGCGGCGGCGCAGGGCACTGGAGAGGTCGTTGACCCCGCGGTCGCGGTCGTTGGCGGTGGCGATCAGGTTGAAGCCGCGGACGGCCTGCACCTCCTGCCCCAACTCCGGGACGGGCAGGGTCTTTTCCGACAGGATCGTGATGAGGCTGTCCTGGACGTCGGCCGGGATACGGGTGAGCTCCTCCACCCGGGCGGTCATGCCCTGGGACATCGCCCGCATCACGGGACCGGGCACCAGCGCCTCGCGGCTGGGGCCGTTGGCGAGCAGCTGGGCGTAGTTCCAGCCGTAGCGGATGGCCTCCTCCGGAGTGCCGGCGGTGCCCTGCACCAGAAGGGTGGAGTCGCCGCTGACCGCGGCGGCCAGATGCTCCGACACCCAGGTTTTGGCGGTGCCCGGCACGCCCAGCAGCAGCAGTGCGCGGTCCGTGGCGAGGGTGGTCACGGCGACCTCGACGATCCGCCGGGGACCGACGTATTTGGGGGTGATGACCGTGCCGTCGGCGAGGGTGCCGCCGAGGAGATAGGTGGCGACCGCCCACGGCGAGAGACGCCAGCGCTCGGGCCGCGGACGGTCGTCGGCCGCATCCAGGGCCTTGAGTTCGTGCGCGAAGGAGTCCTCCGCGTGGGGTCGCAGCGCCTGCTCGTGCGGTGCGTCGATGCTGCTCTCGGACGTGGTCCCTGACTGGGTCTCCGTCTTGGTCTCGGACATGACTCCCCCTCGTCGCAGAAATGCCGTGACAACGCCTGCGACCCGCCGCTCGATGCGTCGGCCGCGTGCTGGAATCCAGCCTGCACCACCCCACTGACAACGCCCCGAAAACCGCACCTGACCTGCTGTTTCATTCTTCACGAGGGCGATTGTCAGTGGCGGGTCGTAGCGTCGAAGACATGAATCCGCAGGGGGAACGCTGGACGACGGATCAGGTGCTGGCGCTGGCGCCTGACGATGCCTCACGCAAGGCGGGCGGCAAGCTCGCCGCGCCCGGACCGTGGTCGGAGACCGGCGCGGACGGCGGCGCGGTGTGGGGGCTGTGCAAGGGCAGCGGAAAGAAGCCGTATCAGACCGTCATCGACGTCACCGGGCCCGCGTTCACGTGCAGTTGCCCGAGCCGCAAATTCCCGTGCAAGCATGCGCTGGGTCTGCTGCTGCTCTGGGCCGGCGAGGGGGAGACGGTGCCGGCCGGGGCGCCGCCGGAGTGGGCGGGCCCGTGGCTGGCGGGCCGCCGGGAGAAGGCCGAGCGGGCGGCGGCCACGCCCGCCGGGGGCGGCGGCGCGGCGCGTACACCGTCCGATCCGGAGGCGGCCAGGCGGCGGGCGGAGCGCCGGCTGGAGCGGATCGCCTCCGGCGCCACGGAGTTGGAGCAGCGCCTGGAGGACCTGCTGCGTACGGGCCTGACGGCGGCCGAGGGCGGCAGTTACCGCCAGTGGGACGAGACGGCCGCGCGGATGGTCGACGCGCAGGCGCCCGGACTTGCCTCCCGGGTACGGGAGTTGGGCTCGGTGGCGGCCTCCGGGGCAGCGGACTGGCCGGCCCGGCTGCTGGCGGAGTGCGCCCTGCTCCACCTCCTCGACCAGGGGTTCCTGGGGCGGGAGCGGCTGCCGGCCCCGCTCGCCGCGACCGTGCGCGCCCGCATCGGGCTGACCACGGACGCGGCGGAGCTGCTCACCGGGCCCGAGGCGGCCACGGTCCGGGACCGCTGGCTGGTGCTCGCCCAACAGGACAGCGACGACGGCCGGTTGACCACCCGCCGTATCTTCCTGCGCGGCGAGCGGACGGGCCGGATGGCGCTGCATCTGTCCTTCGGGGGCGGGGGCCGGCCCCTGGACCTGGCCCTGCCGCCCGGTCTCGTCCTGGACGCGGATCTGGCCTACTACCCGGGCGCCCGCCCGCTGCGCGCCGCCCTGGGCGAGCGGCACGCCCCGGCCGCCCCCGGCCCGGTGCCGCCCGGCTGCGGTGTCGACGCCGCCCTGGCCGCGTACGGCGATGCGCTGCGCGACGACCCCTGGCTGGAGTCCTGGCCGGTGGTGCTCGCCGACGTCACCCCGGTCCCGGCCAGGGACGGATCGGGCTGGCAACTGGCCGATGCGGACGGGGAGTCGGCGCTCCCGCTGGACCCGCGGTTCCTGGGCCGTGCGGGCCTGTGGCAGCTGGCCGCCATATCCGGCGGCGCGCCGGTCACGGTCTTCGGCGAATGCGGCCACCGCGGCTTCGTGCCGCTGACCGTCTGGGACCCGACCCCGGTGTCCCTGTGACCCGCCGCCCCGGCCCGGCCACGCCACCGCCCGAACCCCGCCACCCGACCTTGGGAGAGAGCCGATGACCACCACACCCACCACCCCACGGACCACCTCGTCGACCACCCCACGGACCGCCCCGCCGACCACGCCCGCTGCCGCTGCCGCTGCGCCCAAGGCACCGCCCGCGCCCGCCTGGGAGGAGCTGGTCAGCGCCGCCCTGCTCGGAACGGATCGGCGCACTCCGCCGGTGCCGTTGCGCCCCGGCCAGAGCCCGTCGGCCGCCCTGCTGGACGCGGCCGCCGTGAGCACGGTCCGCCGCCGCGCCGCCCTGCGCCCGGCCCCGGCCGGGGAGCGGCCCGCCCCGGCGCCGGCCGACCCGCGGCCCCCGCTGCCGCCCGCCGCGCGGCGCCGGCTGTCCCTGCTGCTCGCCGACCGCGGCGGGGGCGGCGGCAGCCGTCGCGGCACCACCCCCGACCTCACCGAACTGCTGCCCCAGTGGCTCGCCGCCGCCCAGGATCACGGCTATCGCGCCCCCGGGGCGCTGCTGCCCGCCCTGCTGGACGCCGCCCGTGCCCGTACGGATCTGCGGCCCGCGGCGCTCGCCCTGGCGGGCCCGCGCGCCCTGTGGCTGGCCCGGCTGAACGACGACTGGAAGTTCGCTCTGCGCGGCTTCGGCGGTACGGCCGCGGTGCCCGGTCCCGAAGCCCCGGAGGGCGTGCGGCGCCTGTGGGAGGAGGGCCTGTTCGCCGAGCGGGTCAGCCTGCTGACGGCGCTGCGCCGCCGCGACGCGGCCGCCGGTCTCGGCCTGCTGGCCACCACCTGGGCCGCCGAGCGCGCCGAGGACCGCCTGATGTTCCTCGATGCGCTACGCGAGTGCCTCTCGTCGGCCGATGAGCCGTTCCTGGAACAGGCGCTGTCCGACCGCAGCCGCAACGTCCGCGCCACGGCCGCCGAGCTGCTCTCGGCGCTGCCCGGCTCCGCGCTCGCCGCCCGGATGGCACGGCGCGCCACCGCCTGCCTCGGCCTGGGGCACGGCCCCGGCCCGGTGATCACCGTCGAACCGCCCCGGGAGTGCGATGCGGGAATGGAGCGGGACGGCGTGGCGCCCAAACCGCCCTCCGGGCGGGGCCGGGGCGCCTGGTGGCTGGGCCAGCTGCTGGAGGCGGCGCCCCTGCACGGCTGGCGCGCGGTGTTCGAGGGCCGCGGCCCGGCGGAGATCCTCGCCCTGCCGGTGGCCGACGACTGGCGGACGGAGCTGCACGACGCCTGGTGCCGCGCCGCCGTACGCCAGCGCGACGCCACCTGGGCGCGGGCCCTGTTGGGCACGCCCGCCGCCCCCGCGCAGGCCACGGAGGCGGCGCCGACCGGCTCCTCCCGCGATGTGGCCAAGCTGCTGACCGTCCTGCCCGAGGACGAACGCGCCGCGTGGGTGGCGCAGTTCATCGCCGCCCACGGCCTGTCGGACGCCTTCCGGATGCTGGGGGTGTGCGGCGTCCCCTGGGCCGAGCCGCTGGGCCGGTCGGTGGTCGACGCCCTGGACATCGCCCGGGACGCGGGCAGCTACCCCTGGAGCTTCAGCGGGGTGATGGGCCTGGCCGAGCGCTGTCTGGACCCGGCCGCCGCGGACCGCCTCGACATGCTCACGGCCGTCACCGAAGAGCCGGAAGGCGCCTCCCCCGGCTCCGGCGGCTACTGGTCCGAGGCGTTCGTCCGGCTGGTCGGCACGCTGCGGCTGCGCGCCACGATGCACGCCGAGCTCTCCGGCGGGGCCGGGTCATGACCGCCCGGTCAGACCGCCGGCGGCCGCACGTTGGCGTTGACCCACTCCACGATGGAGGCGGTCGTCGCACCGGGCGTGAAGATCTCCGCGACGCCCTGCTCCTTGAGCGGAGCGATGTCCGCCTCCGGGATGATGCCGCCGCCGAAGACCTTGATGTCCGCCGCGTCCCGCTCCCGCAGCAGCTCGATGACCTTCGCGAACAGCGTGTTGTGCGCGCCGGAGAGGATCGACAGCCCGATCGCGTCGGCGTCCTCCTGGATGGCGGTGTCGACGATCTGCTCGGGGGTCTGGTGCAGCCCGGTGTAGATGACCTCCATACCGGCGTCGCGCAGCGCCCGCGCGATCACCTTGGCCCCCCGGTCGTGGCCGTCGAGCCCCGGCTTGGCCACGACCACCCGGATCGGCCCCGGCCTGCCCGCCGCGCCCTGGCTCTGCGCTTGTGCTCCGTCGTGCCGAGCCACACTCATCACTGCCTCCAAGCCAAGTACGGCACCCGACGTGCGGGGCCGCCGAGCCGACAATCGATCGCGCGGCCACGATCGGCGGCCACGAGCGTGAACGAACGTTATCTCCAGCATCGCGCACCCTGCAGTTTCGTGACATGCCCCGAGGGGGAAATCACACAAGGGACACATCCGCCAGGCGCCACGTCCCGCGTGTTGCACCGCCACGGGACGGCATCGTGCGCACGGGGACGGACGCACGGGAAGCCGCAGCCGCGCCATCGCGCCCTTGAGCGCGCCTCCCGCATGCCCTCCGGGAGGTCGACCATGCAGGCCCTTCTGCCCACCCGCCTTGCCTCCCTACCGGATCTGGTGCGCAGCACCGCCGTGGACCTGCTGGTCCTCGTCGGCCATCTGTTCCTCTACCCCACCGGCATCTCCCAGGAGCAGCCCATTCCGCTCCCCGCCCCCGCCACCGCCACCGGCGCCGATTCGCTCTGCGTCCTGCCGACGGAAGGCCGCGCCCACCCACCCGTCCTGCTGCTCCACGGCTTCATCGACAACCGCTCGGTCTTCGTCCTGCTCCGCCGCTCGCTGCGCCGGCACGGCTGGCGCCATCTCGAGGCGCTCAACTACTCCCCGCTGACCTGCGATCTGCGCAGGGCGGCCGAGCTGCTCGCGCGCCATGTGGAGGAGGTGTGCGCCCGCACCGGCCACCGCCGGGTGGATCTCGTGGGCCACAGTCTCGGCGGACTGATCGCCCGCTATTACGTCCAGCGCCTCGGCGGCGACGCCCGCGTCCGCACCCTGATCACCCTCGGCACCCCGCACGCGGGCACCCGTATCGCGCCCCTGATGTCGGCCCATCCGCTGGTGCGCCAGATGCGGCCGGATTCCCCGGTGATAGCGGAGTTGTCGCTGCCCGCGCCGAATTGCCGGACGCGGTTCGTCGCTTTCTGGAGCGAGGCGGACCAGGTGATGGTGCCGGCCGGCGCCGCCCGAATCGATCACCCGGATTTGCTCGCGGACAACGTCCATGTCCCCGGCGTCGGACACCTCTCGCTGCCGGTCAACGGCACCGTGGCGGCCGGAATACGCCGGGCCCTGACCTCGGCGCACGGCCTGGAGGGAAGGGAAAACGCCATTTCGGTGGCCTGAATGCATCGCACGCAACGCCGCGGGCGGCCGCGTTTCCCGACCCGATCTTGATATTTACTCGAACATGCGTCGAACGACGCGCCAAGAACGCGCATGTGGGCTCCCGAAAGGCGGCCAAATGCCCGTTCTCGTCGACTCAGAAACCTGGAGAAGATTGTCGCCGTCGCGTACCGCCGGGTACAGTCGCCGCTAATTCTCCTGCTGCCGAGGCGAAAGAGAAGTTGGTGAACGACCGTCACCCATCGGGCTACCCGGCCTACGACTCCTACGGGCAGCAGCATTCCGCGTCCGCCCACCTCGAGTACGGCGACGGAGACCCCCTCTTCGGCTCGCTTCCCGGCACATACGAAACCGGACAGCACGCAGCCGGCGCGTACGACGCGGCCCCGTACGACACGGGCGGCCACGCCTACGGCACCGGTGCGTATGCCACCGGCGGCTATGAGACGGGTGCCTACGCCACCGGCCCCTACGACGGCGGCATCCACGGCGCGGCCTACGACACGGGCAGCTACCCCACGACGGCCTACGGCACCGCCACCGCCGCCTATGACGGGTATGACCCGTACGCCCACACCGCCTACGAGAACGCCGAACCCGAGCAGTACCCGCCCTACGGGCAGCACGGGCAGCACGGCGGGCAAGAGCACTACGGGCAGCACGAACAGCTCGCGCACCAGCAGCACGAACAGCTCGCGCACCACGAGCAGCACGCGTACGACACCGCCGCCTACGACACCGGCAGTTACGACACCGGTCCGTACGCCACCGGCGCCTATGACACCGCCGGCCACGACGCCACCGCGATCTGGTCCACCGCGGACCAGGCCCTGATCGGCGACATCCCCGCACAGCCCGGCCCGTCCCCGTACGAGAACGCCGCCTTCGAGACCGCTGCCTTCGAGACCGCTGCCTATGACACGGCCGGTTTCGAGACCGCCACGTTCGAGACCGCCGCCTTCGAGACCGCCGCCTTCGGGACCGTCGCGTACGAGAACGCCGAGCGCGAGGCCGGCTCCCCCGCCGACCCGCCCGGCGAACCGGCGCCCGCGCCGGACGCCGCCTCCGTGGCCGAGGCGATGACCCAGGCCATGCCGGTCACCACCCCCGCACCCGCCGCGCGGCGGGTCGTCGGTCCGGAGGCCGGAAAGGCCGTACGGGGCCGGGGGCGGCGCCGTACCGCCAAGCGTTCGGCGCTGCTGACCGTCGCGGTGCCGTCCGTCGCCGCCATGGGGGTGTGCGCGGCCGCGGCCGCCACCGTCACCGGCTTCGTCGGGGACGACGGCAAGGACGACAAGACCACCCAGGCCGCCGACGACACCGGATCGGTCACGGTCAAGGCGGCCGCCGCCAACAAGAAGCTCGACTCCCAGCTCGCCGGACTCAGCGCGGACGCCCGGGACTTCGGCGACCGCGCGAACCGCACCCAGGAGCGGCTCGACCTCAAGCAGCGCCAGGCCCTGGAGCGCAAGCGGGCGGCGGCGGAGGCGGCCCGCAAGGAGGCGCTGCGGCCCAAGTTCGTGCTGCCCGTCACCGAGCACGGTCTGAGCGCGCTCTTCGGCCAGGCCGGCGTGAACTGGATGTCCGTCCACACCGGCATCGACTTCCCGGTCAGCTATGGCACCCCGGTCATGTCCGTCACCGACGGCACCGTCCGCACCCAGTGGAACTCCGCCTACGGCAATATGGCAATCGTGACCGCGCCCGACGGCACGGAGACGTGGTACTGCCATCTGAGCAGCGCCAAGATCCGTTCCGGATCGGTCAAGGCGGGCGAGACCATCGCCTATTCCGGCAACTCCGGCAATACCACCGGACCGCATCTGCACTTCGAGGTGCGGCCCGACGGGGACGCGGCCATAGACCCGCTCCCGTGGCTGCGCAGCCACGGCCTCAACCCGAACTGACCGGCGGGCAACCCGAATCGACCGGCACCCGCCCCGGCGCCCGCGCGCTCAACGGGCCCGCCCGTTACAGCTTCTCCACCGGCGCATACCGCAGCAGCAGCCGCTTGGGCTTCTCACCGCCGAAGTCGATGGTCGCCTCGGCGTTGTCGCCGCTGCCCTTGACGCCGACGACCGTGCCCAGGCCGAAGCTGTCGTGGGTGACGCGGTCGCCCACGGCCAGCGAGACCACCTGACGGTCCGCGGCACGACGGGTGGCGAAGCCGCTCGGGCCCTTGGCGCGCGACGAGGACAGCGAGGAGCCGATGCCCCCACCGAAGCCGCCACCCGTGCCGCCGCCGCGCGACGACAGCCCGCCCATCGAGGCGGACGGCGTCGCCGGACCCGTACGCTTCCACTCCACGAAGTCGTCCGGGATCTCCTCCAGGAACCGCGAGGGCGGGTTGTACGAGGGCTGGCCCCAGGCGCTGCGCATCGTGGAACGGGTGATGTAGAGCCGCTCGCGGGCGCGGGTGATGCCCACATAGGCAAGCCGGCGCTCCTCCTCCAGCTCCTTGGTCTGGCCCAGTGCGCGCATATGCGGGAAGACGCCGTCCTCCATACCGGTCAGGAAGACCACCGGGAATTCCAGGCCCTTGGCGGTGTGGAGGGTCATGAGCGTGATGACGCCGGTGCCCTCATCGTCCTCGTCGGGGATCTGGTCGGAGTCGGCGACCAGCGCGACCTGCTCCAGGAAGTCGGAGAGCGTGCCGGGGTTCTCTTCTCCACGCTCCTGCTCGAACTCCAGGGCCACCGAGGCGAGTTCCTGGAGGTTCTCGATCCGGGTCTCGTCCTGCGGGTCGGTGGAGGACTGGAGCTCGGCGAGATAGCCGGTGCGCTCCAGGACGGCTTCCAGGATGGTGGCGGGCCCGGCGCCGGACTCGACGATCGTCCGCAGCTCCTCCATCAGGACGTTGAAGCGCTTGACGGCGTTGGCGGAGCGGGCGGCCATGCCGTATGCCTCGTCCACGCGGCGCAGCGCCTGCGGGAAGGTGATCTTCTCGCGGGAGGAGAGGGCGTCGATCATGGCCTCGGCGCGCTCGCCGATGCCGCGCTTGGGGACGTTGAGGATCCGGCGCAGCGGGACGCTGTCCTCGGGGTTGGCGAGCACCCGCAGATACGCGAGGACGTCGCGGACCTCCTTGCGCTCGTAGAAGCGCACACCGCCGACGACCTTGTAGGGCAGCCCGACCCGGATGAAGATCTCTTCGAAGACACGGGACTGGGCGTTGGTGCGGTAGAAGACGGCGACATCGCCGGCCTTGGCGCTGCTCGCGTCCGTCAGCCGGTCGATCTCGTCGGCGACGAACTGCGCCTCGTCGTGCTCGGTGTCCGCGACATAGCCGGTGATCTTGGGGCCGGCGCCGGCGTCGGTCCAGAGGTTCTTGGGGCGGCGGTTCTCGTTGCGCTCGATGACGGCGTTGGCGGCCGACAGGATCGTCTGGCTGGAGCGGTAGTTCTGCTCCAGGAGGATCGTGGTCGCGTCCGGGTAGTCCTCCTCGAACCGGAGGATGTTACGGATGGTGGCACCGCGGAAGGCGTAGATCGACTGGTCGGCGTCGCCCACCACGCACAGCTCGGCGGCGGGCATCTCGGCCGTCCCCGGGCCGACCAGTTCGCGGACGAGGGTGTACTGGGCGTGGTTGGTGTCCTGGTACTCGTCCACCAGGACGTGGCGGAAGCGGCGGCGGTAGTGCTCGGCGACGTCCGGGAAGGCCTGGAGCAGGTTGACCGTCGTCATGATGATGTCGTCGAAGTCCAGGGCGTTGGCCTCGCGCAGCCGCGCCTGGTACATCGCATACGCCTCGGCGAGCGTCTTCTCGAAACCTCCCCCAGACTCCGTCTGGGAGGTGCCCCCAGCCGCCGTCCCGGCGAAGGTCTCCTCGTCGATGAGCTCGTTCTTGAGGTTGGAGATCTTGGCGCTGAAGGACTTGGGCGGGAAGCGCTTGGGGTCCAGGTCGAGGTCGCGGCAGACCAGGGCCATCAGGCGCTTGGAGTCGGCGGCGTCGTAGATCGAGAAGGAGGACGTGAAGCCCAGCTTCTTGGACTCGCGGCGCAGGATGCGGACGCAGGCGCTGTGGAAGGTGGAGACCCACATGGCGTGGGCGCGCGGGCCGACCAGGTCCTCCACTCGCTCCTTCATCTCGCCCGCGGCCTTGTTGGTGAAGGTGATCGCGAGGATCTGGCCGGGGTGGACATGGCGCTCGGCGAGCAGATGGGCGATGCGGTGGGTGAGCACCCGGGTCTTGCCGGACCCGGCGCCGGCGACGATCAGCAGCGGGCTGCCGTGATGCACCACGGCGGCCTTCTGCTCGTCGTTGAGCCCTTCGAGCAGCGCGGCCGGGTCGACGGCGGGACGGGCGGCGCCGTCGCGGTAGTACGCCTCATGGGGCACCGGCACGTCGTATTTCCCGCCGAAGAGGTCGGCGGGGATCTCCTCCGGGGCCGGGCCGTGCTCGTCCTCGGGGGGCGGAGGGTGCTCGTCCTCGCCCTTGGGGCCGAGATCCGCCAGGAAGCTGTCGTCAAAGAGGCTGCTCATCGCCCACCGAGTCTAGGCCGCCGCACTGACAGCGCGCCGCCGCGTCCGCGGATCCGGAGCTCGAAGCGGGGTGCGGGCGCGGATTCCGGCCCCGTTTCGCTGCCGGAATGCCCTGCCGGAATGCCCCCTGAATCCCCTGTCGGAGAGAGCGTCATCGCCGATACGGGTCGGCGGTCCCCGCTCGCGCGAAACGACGGTCCCCACCCGTAGGTAACGGCCTCCCGCGCAGAGGTCACAAAAAGGTTTCGGGCATATCGAACATCAGCCTTCACAGAAGCCACACGAGTTGGCTACCGTGCTCGCTCGGGCAGCCTGTACGCCGTCGGTGAAAGCACCGGCACGGGCCGCCTCCGCCGAGTCCAGTCGCGCCGGACGACCCTGAGATCCCTGGGTCCCTGGCCGGAGCCGGGGACCCACACGTACCACCGGGGTGAATCGGTCGGTGCGGCCGCCAGCGGCGGACGCAGCGACCGTAGGGCAAGCCTTCCGTCAGCGTCACCGCCCGAACCCGACAGCTAACCCGGTAGGCGGTCCACGGAAGGAGTCGCCGGCCTTGGCGTCGCACCGCAAGCCGCGCACCCGCGTTCTCAGTACATCCCAAAGCCGTACGGCGGCCGGGCTCACCACCGCCGCGCTCGCGTCGGTCACCCTGCTCTCGCAGTCCGCCCAGGCCGCCCCCAGCGCGCCGCGGCCCGGCATCGAAGAGGTCAAGCAGAAGGTCGACGGGCTCTACCGGCAGGCCGAAGTGGCCACCCAGAAGTACAACGCGGCCAAGGAGCGCGTCGACCACCAGCGCACCACCGTCAACCATCTCCTCGACGCCGCGGCCAAGCGCGCGGAGCAGATGAACCAGTCCCGGCGCGAGCTGGGCACCTTCGCCTCGGCGCAGTACCGCACCGGCGGGATGGACCCCACGGCGCAGCTGATGCTCGCCAAGGACCCGCAGGAGTTCTTCGACCGCACGCATCTGATGGACCGGCTGACCAGCCGCCAGCAGCAGGCGGTCACCGACTACGAGCACCAGGCCGCGACCGCCGCCCGGCAGCGGGCCGAGGCGAGCCGGAGCCTGGAGCAGTTGCAGACGACACAGACGTCGCTCCAGGCGTCCAAGCGCTCCGTCCAGACCAAACTGGCCGCAACCCAGCGGCTGCTGTCCCGGCTGACCGCGCAGGAGAAGGCGCGACTGGCGGAGCTGGAGCGCCAGAAGGAGGCGGCGGCCAAGCGCAAGGCCGAGGAGGCGGCGCGGCAGCAGCAGGAGCGCGAGCGCCAGCAGCAGCAGAACGGCGGCGGCACCACCGGGGGCCAGACCGGCGGGTCCACCGGCGGGAGCACGCAGTCCTCGAAGGCCGCCAAGGCTCTCGCCTTCGCCCGCGCCCAGATAGGCAAGCCGTACGTCTGGGGCGCGACGGGCCCCTCGTCGTACGACTGCTCCGGCCTGACCCAGGCGGCGTACAAGGCGGCCGGGGTCGATCTGCCCCGTACGACCTGGGATCAGGTCAAGGTCGGCCAGCGGGTGGCCACCAGTGACCTCCAGCCCGGCGACCTGGTGTTCTTCTTCGACGACATCAGCCACGTCGGGATGTACATCGGCAACGGGATGATGGTCCACGCGCCGCACCCGGGCGCGAGCGTCCGCATCGAGTCGATCTATGTGAACCCGATCTACGGCAGCGTGCGGCCGTCCTGACCGGGGCGGGTACCCCCGCCACACACAGCACCGCGCGGTCGTCCTGTCGGCGACGACCGCGCGGTGAGCCGTTTGAACGGCCGTATACGGGGCGGGTGCGGGAGCACCCGGGGCCATGGCCCGAGGCTCAGGTCCAGAGCACCGCGATGAAGATGTTCGCCATCGTGAGCCCGCCGACCGCGCCGAAGAGCGGCTTGGCGATCTGCTCGTCGTCCCGCTTGACGTAGACCAGCGCGAGGATCACCACCAGGACGGCCATCTTGATGCCGATCTTGATGTTGTTGAGGGGGTGGTCCTGGGCCTGGTTCAGCCCGACCAGGACGATGCCGGTGACCAGCATCGTCAGCGCACCGTGCAGCATGGCCGGCACAAAGCGGGCCGTCCCCGCGCCCATCGCCTTCATCTGGGTCAGGAAGCCGCCCAGGAGGGAGGCGATACCGATGATGTGCAGGCCGACGAAGATATTGGTTACTACGTCCATAGTGCGGGATCGTATCCGCCGCATATCACGCGCCTTCCGGCAGGGCGCCCGTAATCACCGCATCGGTCAGGCCGGGCCGGTCCAGGACCGGCCGATGGCGGGCATGCGGTCATCGAGCCGTCACTCCTGATCGAAATCAACCACTTCCTGCCAACTGGACGCACCCCCGTGACGTGCAGGTTTAACGTCCTCGCGTCGACACCCGGTTGGTACGGAAGGAAGTGACGGCCACAGTGGCGTCGCACCGCAAGACCAGACAGCATCGGTCGCACCGCAAGACCAGACAGCACCCCAGAGCCCGCCGGGCCGCCGCGCTGGCCCTGGCCGGCGCCGCCGGGGTCGGCCTCTTCAACGGCACCGGCCAGGCCGCTGCCCGCCCCACCCCCGCCCAGGTCAAGGGCCGGATCGACGCGCTGTACCAGGAGGCAGAGGTGGCCACGCAGCACTACAACGGCGCCAAGGAAGAGGCCAACGCCGCCCGCGCGGAGCTGTCCCGGCTCCAGGACGAGGCCGCCCGCCGGACCCGGAAACTCAACACCGCCAAGGCCGAGCTGGGCACCATGGCCGCGAACCAGTACCGCTCCGGTGGCGTGGACCCGACCGTACGGCTGATGCTGTCCGCCGATCCGCAGCGCTATCTGGACGGCGCCACGGTCCTGGAGCGCGCGGGCAGCCACCAGGCGAACGCGGTGGCCGGATTCGCACGCCGGCTCGGCAGCATCCGCCAGGTCCGCGACCGCGCCCATGTCACCGCGGAGCGGCTGGAGCGTACCGAGGGCACGCTGCGACGGGAGCGGATCACCATCGTGCGGAAGCTGGACGCCGCCGAGGCGCTGCTCGACCGGCTGACGGAGGAACAGCGGCGACAGATGTCGCCAACGGACCCGTCACAGGACGACGCGTCGGCCCTGTTGGCCGGCGACGGCGCCCCGGCGGGCACCCGGGCCTCCGGCTCCCGCGCCGCCCGCGCCGTCTCCTTCGCCTACGCCGCGCTGGGCAAGCCGTACGTCTGGGGCGCGACCGGCCCCGCCGCGTTCGACTGCTCGGGCCTGACCCAGGCCGCCTGGAAGTCCGGCGGCGTCGCGCTGCCCCGGACGACCTACACCCAGATCGGCTCCGGCCGACGCATCGACCGCTCCGAACTCGCCCCCGGTGACCTGGTGTTCTTCTACTCCGGCATCAGCCATGTGGGCCTCTACGTCGGCGACGGCAAGATGATCCACGCGCCGCACCCGGGCGCGCCGGTGCGTATCGCCCCCATCGACGAGATGCCGTTCGCGGCGGCCACCCGCCCCGCGTAACCGGGAACGCGCGCCGCGTCCCCGGCCGCAGGGCGTGCCTACGCCCTGACCTCCCTACCCAACCACCGGAAGATCTCCGGCACTTGGGTGCGCCACACGGCCGTGGTGTGGCCGCCCGCGTTCGAGGGGATCAGCTGCACCGTCACCGTCGTCGGCCGCTTCGCCAGCTGCTTCAGCCCGATGCCGGCCTGGTAGCCGTCGCCCGCCGCGCCCGAGACGTACAGGGCGGTACGGGGCGGGTGCCCGGCGGCGTTGGCGGCCTTGAGGATGTTCAGCGGGTTGTTCTCGGCGCGCAGTTTCGGGTCCTTGCCGGCGAGCGAATCGGGCTCCAGCTTCGGGTCGTTGTAGCCGGACATGGCGACGGCGGCGCGATAGCGGTCCGGGTGGGCGAGGGCGAGTTTGGCCGCGCAGTGCGCGCCCGCCGAATAGCCCGCCAGCGACCAGGAGTGCGCCTTGTCGCCGGCGCGGAAGTTGTCGATGACCATCTGGCGTACGTCGACGCTCAGCCAGCTGTCGGCGTTGACCTTGCCGGGGATGTTGGCGCATCCGGTGTCGGCGCCCGTCAGGATCGTCGTCCGCGGGGCCACCAGGATGAACGGTTTGATCTCGCCGCGCTGCATCAGGGGGCGCAGCTGCTCGCCGACGTGCAGTGCGCCGAACCATGCCTTCGCCGAGCCGGGGTAGCCGGGCAGCACCTCGACCACCGGGAACTTCTTGTGCCGGTAGGCGGGGTCGTCGTACTGCGGCGGCAGCCAGACATAGACCTCGCCGCTGACGCCGGATATCCGGCCGTTCAGATCGGTCATCTTCACGCCGGGGCCCACCCGCGGATCGTCCGCCGGGCGGAACTGCTGGATCTGCTTGGGCTGGTTCTTGATCTTCTGGCCGCCCATACCGTCCGGGCCGAGGTCCTTCGCCACCTGGACGTGATTGTCGGTGCCGAGCAGATCGCCCCAGTTGTCGTAGAGGTTGTTGGCGTTGTTGACCAGGACGAAGACCACGGTGATGGCGGTGACCTGGGCGAACAGCACCATCAGCAGGCGGACCAGGGTGCGGACCAGCGGCGGCCCGGATATCCGTCCCCATACGCCGAGCGGCAGGACGACAGCGACTATCAGAAGCACGAGGGCAGTGAGGAAGAAGGGCGTGCCCGTCAGGCTCATCAAGAACTCGCTTCCAGGACAGTGACACGAAGGACTGGGGATGGGGCGCCTGTTGCGACCCCGTGGTTCTGGCCCCGCCTCCGGCAGTGAGCCTCTCCGCGCCCTTAGATGGCGATCTGCGCCGTCCTGGTTGCCCGTCTTTGGTCCTTCTTTACGACACCTCTCCTTACGTCCTCTCGTTGCCACTCATATCGATATCTCGGCACGGCGACTCGGCAGGGCGTCTCGGTACGGCATCTCGGTACGGCATCTCGGTACGCCGTCTCGGTACGACATCTCGGTACGCCGTCTCGGTGTGTCACTCCGGACGGCGCCTCGGCACGCCCCGTCCCGTCCCGTCGTCCCGGTCCCCCGGCCCGTCGGCTCTCAGACCAGGCGGCGGGCCGCCGCCCAGCGCGTCAGCTCGCTCCGGTTGGACAGCTGGAGCTTGCGCAGCACCGCCGACACATGCGATTCGACCGTCTTCACGGAGATGAACAGCTGCTTGCCGACCTCCTTGTACGCATAGCCCCGCGCGATCAGCCGCAGCACCTCGCGTTCGCGCTGGGTGAGGCAGTCCAGGGCCTCGTCGACCGGTGGGGCGTCCGTGGAGGCGAAGGCGTCCAGGACGAATCCGGCCAGCCGCGGGGAGAAGACCGCATCGCCGTCGGCGACCCGGAAGATGGCGTTGACCAGGTCCGTACCGGTGATCGTCTTGGTGACATACCCGCGGGCACCGCCCCGGATGACGCCGATGACGTCCTCGGCCGCGTCGGAGACGGACAGGGCGAGAAAGCGCACCGGGCGCTCGGGGTCGGTCATCATCGTGGCGCTGCGGCGCAGCACCTCGACGCCGCCGCCGCCCGGGAGGTGGACGTCCAGCAGGACAACCTCGGGGCGGGTGGCGGTGATGACGGTGACGGCCTGGTCGACATCGGCGGCCTCACCGACCACCTCGACGCGGGTGCGCTCGGTCACACCGATCTCGGCCTGGACGCCCGTACGGAACATCCGGTGGTCGTCGACCAGCACGACCCGTACGGTCCGCTCCTCGTCCGCCGCACCGGGCTGATCCGTACCGCTCTGCGGTGCCTGCCCCTGCTGGGCGTCGTCGCTGCTCATATGGTGTCCGTCCGTCCCTCGATGTCTGCTCGGTCCCGCATCGTCATGATCTCGCGCCCGGTGTGCCCGGCGGCCACCGCAGGGGCCCACGGGCGCCGCCCTGTCGCTCCCGGCTCTTCCCCGTCCCTCACCCGCCCCCGCCCTCCTTGCGCTCCCCGCCTTCCCCACTGCTGCCCTTGCTTTCCCTGCCGTCCTTGCTGTCCTTGGTTTCCCTGCGCTCCATCTCCAGCTCGACGACCGTGCCGCCCTCGGGCGCCGAGCGCAGCCGGGCGGTCCCGCCGTTGCGCTCCATCCGGCCGATGATGGATTCCCGTACGCCCATCCGGTCGGTGGGGACCGCGTCGAGGTCGAATCCGGGGCCGCGGTCGCGCACCGAGACGAAGACCGTACGGCCCTCCACCTCGGCAAACACCTGCACCGCGCCGCCCTCGCCACCGTACTTGGCGGCATTGACCATCGCCTCGCGTGCGGCCTGCATCTGGGCGGTCAGCCCTTCGTCGAGCGGGCAGTCGCCGACGATCACGACCTCTATCGGGACGCCGTGATGGTCCTCCACCTTGGCGGCGGCCTTGCGCACCGCCTCCGCCACCGTCTGCGGTTCCTCGTCCTCCTCCTTGCCACGGCCCTCGGGCTTGTAGAGCCAGGCGCGCAGCTCGCGCTCCTGGGCGCGGGCGAGGCGGGCCACCTCGCGGGGGTCGTCGGCGCTGCGCTGGATCAGCGTGAGGGTGTGCAGGACGGAGTCATGGACGTGGGCGGCGACCTCGGCGCGCTCCTGGGCGCGGATGCGCATCAGCCGTTCCTCGGAGAGGTCCTGCATGATCCGTACGAGATAGGGCCCGGCCAGCAGCGCTATGCCGACGACGACGGCGAGCGCGGCCTGGAGCACCGAGCCGAGATGCCGCACCGAGCCCTGGAGCACGACGATGCCCGTCACGCCCAGGCCGACCAGCGCCACTCCGGCCGCGCCGCGCAGCATCGGCAGCACGCCCTTGCGGCGGCCGATCTCCAGCCACTGGGCGCGGCGGGCGTTGTCCGCCTGACGCCATACCAGGGCGACGCCGGCGCCGATGAGCAGCACCGGCCAGAGATAGCCGTTGGCGCGGCCCAGCTGGAATCGGGAGGCCACGATCGAGGCGCCGGCCAGCAGCGCGATCAGCGCGAAGACCTGGCCCTTGTCGGGCCGGCGGATCGCCCGCCGGCGTTTGGCCTCGCCGGCCGCGGGCCGCCGCGCCTCGACTCCTCCGACGCCCAGCGGCACGAAGAACCAGAACGCGGCATAGAGCAGCGCGCCCAGGCCGTCGGCCATGAAGAGCGCCACGAACACGATCCGCACCCAGGAGACCGGCAGTCCCAGATGCCCGGCGAGGCCGCGCGCCACGCCACCGAGCAGTCGCCCGTCGGCGCTGCGGTAGAGCCTGCGCACGGGCGGTTCTTCGGGGTCCGGCGCCGGGGCGTGGTGCGTCCCGGCGCGGGGCGGTGCGGTGGTCATGTCCTTGATGTTCACACGCCGCGCGGGCCTACGACATCAGGGTCGACCCTGATCAGACCCGGAAATCGCGTCAGGGTTCATCAGGGTTGCCGGGGGCCGCGTGGGGGTGCTGGGGCCCGCGTGGGGCTACGTGTGACTGAATCCGTCGCGCACGGCGGTGAAGACGGGCTGGTACTGCGGCCACCTGGCATCGGGTGCGGACACATAGATGGCGTACTCGTTACTGCCCTCACGCCCGAACCCGAGGTCCGCGGCACGGAATTCGCGCACCGAGCCCTGGAACCGCAGTTCCCAGATGGCTGCCGGTTCACCACGGAAGGTGGTTTCCTGGAGCCGCATCCGCTCGTAGCTGTGGCCGTCCTTGGCCTGCTTCGCCTGGAACTGCTGCTCGACCTGCTCGAAATGCCGGACCTGGTCCGGGCTCGCGAAGTCCAGCACGCTGATCTTCACGTTGGCCAGCCCGGAGGGGTCGATGTAGTCGACCTCGTTGGGCGGCTTGGAGAGTCGCCGCCATCCGTCGGGCACGGGAAAGGAGACACCGAGCGCCTTTTCCGTGACCCGGTGATACCCCGCCGGGGTGGGCGGCAGTTTGACCGGGGCGGGGCTCGGCTTCGGCTTTGGCTTCGGCTTTACGGAGGCGCCCTGGTGCGCGGGAGCCGGAGTGTCCGCAGCCTGGTCCTTCGACGGACCCAGCTGACCCGTCGCGTAGAGCACGCCGCCCGCAAGGGCCATGACGGCAAGGGCGCTCGCCACGCCCCAGACGACGGCGCGGCGGCGTCCCGTAGGAGACCGGACCACCGCACCCGTAGGGGCGTCCGGTACGGCCGTTGACCCGGTGGGCACGGCGTCCTCGCGGGGCCACGACGCCTGACGGGTGGACACCCGCATCCCGTCGGCCGCCGTCACCGCACCGCGACCGGAGCCGCCAACGGCCCCGTCACCGGCCACGGCACCGGGGTAGAGCGCCCCGCGCCCCAGCAGCGCCGTCTCCACTTCCGACTCCGCCGCCCGCAGCGCCTGCTCGACGACCTCGGCCGACGGCCGGTCCTCCGGCTCCTTGGCCAGCAGCGCCTCGATCAGCGACGCCAGCGCCCCCGCATTGCGCGGCGGCTCCAGCGGATCCATGGCAATGGAATACGCCGTCTCCACCGCGGTGTTCTTACGGAAAGGGGGCCGCCCCTCGACAGCCTGATAGAGCGTCGCCCCCAGCGCCCACAGGTCCGACGCGGGCCCCGGGGTGCCTCCCTTGACCCGCTCGGGCGCCAAGTAGTCGATGGAGCCCACCAGCTCGCCGGTCTTGGTGAGCGTGGACGTCCCGGAGGCGACGGCGATCCCGAAGTCGGTGAGCACGACCCGGCCGTCCTCGCCGAGCAGCACATTGCCCGGTTTGACGTCGCGGTGCAGCACCCCGGCCGAGTGCGCGGCCCGCAGCGCCGCGATCATGCCGCGCCCGATGCGTGCGGCCTCCCTGGGAGACAGCGAACGGCTCGCCTGCGCCTCCTCCTTGATGGCGTCGCCGAGCGTCGAGGAGGGGACGTACTCCATGACGATGCACGGCAGCCCGGCGTCGTCGACGACGTCGTGCACGCCCACCACGTTCGGATGGTTGATACGGGCCGCGGCCTGCGCCTCGCGGGTGGTGCGTTCGTACCGGGTGGCGAGTTCGTCCTGGTCCAGCTGGGGCGAGACATGCAGACGCTTGACCGCGACCTGGCGCCCGAGGAGTTCGTCCCTGGCTCGCCAGACGGTGCCCATCCCGCCTCGGCCTATCCGTTCGACCAGTCGATATCTCCCGGCGACCAGTCGCCCCTCGTCCACCGACGCCGCCTCCGTCACCGTACGCCCCTTCGGAAACCCGTACCCATCCCGGGCGCAACGATAGTCTCCGGCGGCAGTGAATCGGCCCCCGCCTGCCGCCCGTCGGCGGCTCAATTTCCGCTGCGCGGGGGGTCTCGGGGGATTTACTAGTATTGGGACGGCACGAACGGCCCGGAAAAACCGACCCGCGGGCCGGTGTTGTGGGGCGCGGGCAGACCTCAGGGCCTGTCTCAGGGCAGACCTCAGGGTCGATCTCAGGGATCAGCAAGGGTTTCCACGGATGCCGGGACTCCCCTGCCCTTGTCACCATGTGTCCATGAACGAAGCAGCCCCCGCCGAGGAGCCGACGGCCTCCGCGCCCTCCGACCCCGCCGGCCTCACCCCGCCGCCTCCGCCGCTGCGCCGCAGCCGGCGGCACAAGGTGGTCGCCGGGGTGTGCGGCGGGCTGGGCCGCCAGTGGGATCTCGACCCGGTGATCTTCCGTATCGTGCTGGCCGTCCTCACCGTCTCCGGCGGCATCGGCCTGATCGCCTACGGCTTCGCCTGGCTGCTCATCCCCCTCGACGGCGAGGACGAGAACGAGGGCCGCCGGCTGCTCTCCGGCCGGGTCGAGGGCAGCGCCCTGACGGCGCTGTTGTTCGCGCTGGTCGGCTGCGGGCTCTTCCTGACGACCGTCGGCAAGGGCAGCGTGCTGTCCTTCGTCATCATGCTGACGCTGGCGGTGGCCGGTTCGGCCTACTGGTCGCGCCAGCGGCACCGGGCGGAGGCCGCGGGCCCGGGGTCGATGGACGCCGCGACCGCCCAGGCCGTGGCCGACGCCCCGCCCGAGACCCAGGCGCCCCCCGCGCCGAACAGCCCGTCCTGGTGGCGCGACCCGCGCTCCGCAGAGACCTCACGGCCGCCCTACCTGTGGGGCCCCGAGACCCTCCCGCTCGATCTCACCTACGACTTCGAGCACGACCGGATCACAAAGCCCGGACCGCGCGACGAGTGGTCCGCCGGGGCCCGCCCGCCCGCGGCCGCCCCCGACCGCACCCCGCGCCGCGCCGCCCGTAAGGGACCGTCGATAGGCGGCTGGACGTTCCTGCTGGCAATGGTCGCGGGCGCGGGCGCCTACGCCGCCACCGTCCGGCACGAAACCTTCACCCACTCCCTCCAAGCCGGACTGAGCTGCGCGCTGGTCGTCTTCGGCCTCGGCCTGGTGCTCAGCGCCTGGTTCGGGCGGACGGGCGGCGGCACGGTCTTCATGGTCGTCGTCACGACCCTGATGCTCGCGGCCGCGACCGTCCTGCCCAACACCCTCACCGCCGAGTGGCAGCGGCGCACTTGGGCTCCCACCAGCGCCGCCGCCATCCAGCCGGTCTACCACGTCGGCTCCGGCGACGCGCGGCTGGACCTCAGCGGCCTGTCGCTCAAGGGCGGGCGCACCGTCTACGCGAGCGCGGACGTCGGCGCCGGCCGGCTCCAGGTGACGCTGCCGCCGGGTGTCACCACGACCGCCCGTGTGTCGATGGGCCTGGGCAACCTCCATCTGCCCGGCGATGGCCCGCACCAGACGCATATCTCCCTCGGCGGTCAGCAGCGCACGATCACCCTGCCCGCCACCGGCCTGAAAAAGGGCGAGAAGCCGCACGGCAGGCTGGACCTGGAGCTCTCCATGGGCGCCGGCCAGGTCGAGCTGCGCAACGCCGCCCCCACCGCCGTTCCGTCGACGGTGCCGACCCCGACCGCCCCGCGGGGAGCCGCCTCATGAAGCACCACCCCTTCGAACCGGCCCGGCTGATCTCGGGCGTCGCCGCCCTCTCCGTAGGCGCGGGCTACGGCCTCGACGCCCTCGGCATCTGGCACGCCCCCGGCCCCTGGCTCCTCCTCGCGGTCCCCGCGGGCCTGTTCCTCTCCGGCATCACCGCCGCCGTGCGGGCCGCCGCCCGCTACCGCAGGCCGGAGGACACCTGATGGCCGTCGCACCCACCGCATCCGCCGCGCGGCCTCCCCCACCGACCGGGACGGCTGACCCGGACGACTCACCGCTCACCTCACCCGAACAACTGGGCCCCGTGCCGATGACGCCGGTTCCGCAGCGCCGCATCCAGCGAGAACCTCGGCGTGCCCGCCAGCACCAGCGGGATCCAGGCCATGAGGTAGGCGAGGTCATTGCCGTAGTAGTACGGCACGGTCGACCAGCTGACGGTGAGCCACAGCGTCAGCGAGATCAGCGCGCCACCGCAGGCCGCCAGCCGCCCCAGCAGCCCGACGAGCGTCCCGACTCCCACCGCCAGCTCCCCGATGGCGATGGCATAGCCGAAGCCGACCGGGCTCTTCTGGGCCAGATCCACCAGCAGCGGCAGCGCCGCCGTGTCGTGCACCTGGGCCAGCAGCGCCCCGAGCGAGCCCGGCCCGCGGGCCGCCAGGAAGCCGGAGTCCGTCAGCTTGTCCACTCCCGCATAGACGAAGGTGACGCCCAGGAAGAGCCGCAACGGAAGCAGCGCATGGCGCGCGAGCATCCCCCGCGCCCCGGTACCGGAGCCGCCCACAGCGCCCAGATCGGCACCGACCGTACGATTCGCATGCACCATGACGTCCGCCTCTCCGTTGGCACCGAGCGCAGACGATTGTGCCTGCGCCCACGCCTCCTGGGGAGGTACGTACGCACATACGTATCGGATGCAACCGATGGCTTGCGGATGACCTGGCGGCGACCCGGCCGCGTCACGGACCCGGGTCGGCGCGCCGGCTCCCGGACCGGCCTGACCCGACCCGGCCCACCGCCGCCCGGCCCCCGATCGCCGTCTACTCCTGCACCTCGATCAGGTACCCCTCGGTCTCCACCCCCGCGGCCGTCACCACCCGCACCTCCACCCGCCCCGGTTCCACATCCACCGGCACCGGCACGGTCAGCACGCCGTCCGACGGATTGGCGAAACCGCCCGCCACCGGGACCAGGGGCACCGGCACATGCACCGCCCCGATCCGTACGACGGTACGGGCCAGCCGGTCCGGCGTCCCGGCGCCCGGCGGGACGAAGCCGGTGCCGCGGATCTCGATGTCCTCACCGGTACGGATGGGCGCCGCGAGAGCGCCGAGTTCCCGGGAGCGGACGACCGACAGAATGACCGGCCGGCCGCCCGGCACCGCCGTCCCGGCCAGATAGGTGACACCGGAGAGCAGCAGCAGTACCACCAACCCCCAGGGCAGATCCGGCAGCCGACCGGGCTGCCGCGCCAGGCATACCAGCGCATACGCCGCCACCGCCGCATTGACCAGCACATACTGCGCGCCGGGGAAGCTGCCGCGCCCCGCGTCGTCCGCCAGCAGATCGACCGCCCGCGGCCGGTCGGCGGGGACCTTCTGCAACCGCCCCGCCCGCACCCGTACGGTCACCAGGGCGTGCGCCAGCACCGCCACCGCGCACCCGAGGAACAGGGCCGCCAACAGCCCGGCGCCATACGGGAGTTCGAGGAGCCGGACGGCGCGGCGGCGCGCTCCGGGGCCCGCCACCGCCAGCTGGACGGCCGCCGTCAGCACCGCGTACAGCACCACGACCACCCACCCCGCCGCGACCGCACGCGAGGCCGACAGCCGCCGGTCCTCGCCGATCAGCGGGGCCAGCACGCCGCCGTGCGCGCCGTGCCGCCAGGCCGCGACCGTCAGGGCGAGGGCGAGCAGTACCGCGGCGATCAGCCCCGCCGTACGGGCCGAGGTCCAGCCCGACCCGACAGCGGTCAGCGCCTGCCCGAGCAGCAGCGCGGCCACCGCGGCCCACAGCACCGGCACGGTCCGCCGCTGGACGACCGCCAGCCAGGCGACCCCCTCGGCGGCGGCACGTTCGGCCAACGTCCGTGCAGAAAGGGAGAGTTCATCGGAGACCCACTGGCGGGCCGCGCCCGCGGAATGCGCGAGTCCGGCCGGTACGCCGCGCCCGGCGGCGAATTCCTCGCGCAGCGCGACAAACGCGGCGACCGCCTGCCGGTGCCCCGCGCGGGCGCCGTGCGGGCACTGCCCGCACAGACAGGCCCCGCCCCCTTCCGGCCCGCCCGTTCCGGCCACTCTGCCCGCCGCCTCAACAGACACGTCCGCTACCGCCCCGCACCATCGTCATCACCGTCGTGATCGTGATCGTCATGACCCGCGCCCGGTGCGCCAACCGGCCGGGGTCATCATCAACTTGTCATTCCTGAAGGGGAATTGTGCCCCAGATGGCGGGGGCGCCCGCCAAACGGCCAGTTGGGGCCGGGGTGGCACGGCCCGCCAGAGGTTGACGCCGGAGCGGGACGGCGCACGAGACCTGCGTGAGACGCGCACACGGCCCGCACGGAGCGCGTATCCACCCCGCACCCGCCCCCGTACGCGACCCGTACGCGACCGCTACGCGAGCCCCGCAGACGCCCCTCAGCCCCGCAGAGGCCCCCAAGTCCCGCAGTCGCCCCGTACACACCGGAATCCCCTCCACCCTCCCTTCCGTCGAGCACGTCCAACTACGGCCGCATATGCCGCACTTACCCCCTTCGAGGGAACCGGAGCCCACTGACGCCTGAGCCACGCCCCGGACGTGCAGGCTCTCCGTCGTGTGGGAAATAGAACGATCACGCCGGTTCGCCGCAGCTCTCGCGGCCGCCGCGTTCACCGTGCCCTTCGGGATCGCCGTACTGGCGATCCCGGCACCCTCAGCCAGCGCTCACGACCGCCACAGTCACCACCTCCTCGCTCACCACGACAACACCGTCAGCCCCATCCACCCCACCCATGACACCTACGTCGCAGCCCACGTCAACGCCAACGGCGACACCTGTGCCTACGCCGGGACCGGCCCGAACATCGACGTACCGACCGCCTGGCCGATGCCGCGCGGCTGGCACTTCCCCTGTACGAAGGCCACCCCGACGCCC
>NZ_JRKI01000062.1 GCF_000935125.1 Streptomyces natalensis ATCC 27448
CCCCGGCCACGCCCCGCCCCACCCCCGGCGCCCAGGCCGACCCCCAAGCCGAAGCCGCCCCCACCCCCGCGGCCGACGCCCCCGCCCCCGCGGCACAGCCCCCCGCCGCCCCCCAGGCCGAAGCCCGAGCGGGCCCCGGCGCCGCCCAAGCCCGTACTGCCGCACACCCGCCCCGCGGTGGCCCACAAACCCCACCCCAGGCACTCGATGGTGACCCGGACCCTGCTGGTCACCACCCCGGCCGTGCTGGCCGGCGCCGCGCTCCGTCCCCGTTCGAGCACCTCGTCCGGTTCCTCCGGACGCCGCTCCTCGTAGGAGGTTTCCATGTCGCAATGGCTGGTACTGACCATCGCCATGGCCGCCGTCTGCGGCGTCGTCCTGGCCATCACGGTCCTCAAACAGCGCCGGATCGGCGCGGACGACGACCCGTCCGAAACGCCCGACGTCATCGAGTACATGACGATGATGGTGGGCGTGGTCTACGCCATCGTCCTGGGCCTGGCCATCGCCGGGGTCTGGGAGGCCCGTAGCGCCGCCGAGGACACCGTACGGACCGAGGCGCAGGCGTTGCACGAGGTCAGCACGCGGGCGGCGGCGTATCCGCCGCCGGTGCGGGACCGTCTCCGGTCGGACGTCGACGCCTATGTCGGCTACGTCGTCCACAAGGAATGGCCGGTGATGACCGAGCAGCAGCGGCTCACCCAGCACGGTACGAATCTGCTGGCCAAGGTCCGCTCCGACGTCATCGGCTACCACCCCCGCAACGACTACGAAGGGCAGTCCTACCAGCCCCTCGTGGACCAGGTCGCGGTGGCCGACGATGCCCGCAACAGCCGTGCGGATGCGGCCGGTTCGACGCTGCCGGGGGTGGTGTGGTTCGGGCTGATCGCCGGGGCCGCCGTCACCATCGGCCTCATCTTCACCCTGCAGATCCGGCGTTCGGCGCGCGAGCTACTGATGGCGGCAGTCTTCAGCGCACTGATCGCCTTCCTGCTGTTCCTGGTGTGGGACTTCGACGCGCCGTTCAGCAGGGCGATCTCGACCGGATCGGGGGCGTTCACCGACCTCTTCCCGCACGTGTAGGACGTTCCGGCACCCGTACGTAGAACGACGCGCGGGCCATGCACCGGCGCCCTGCGGTCCGCACCCGGCCGCAGGGCGCCGCCGTACCGGCTGCCTGCCCCCTTTGGCCGCCTGCCCCAATCGACCGAACACCCGCCCCCAACCAGCCGGTCAGTTGAACAGATCCGGCTCGCTCCGCGCGATCTGCTGGTACAGCGGCTGGTAGTTGATCCACGCGACGAGGTCGTTGCCCAGCTGCTCCCGCGTGTGCACCGCATTGTGGTGGTCGATCAGCACCGGTTTGCCGGCCGCCCGCGCGGTCAGCTGCACCTGGCAGGACCGCTCCATGGTGATGAACCACCAGGCCGCCGCGTCCACCGAGTCGCCGACCGTCAACAGCCCGTGGTTGCGCAGGATCACGGCCTTGTGCGGCCCGAGGGCGACGGCGATCCGGCGGCCCTCCTCCTCGTCCACGACCACGCCCGTGTAGTCGTCGAACAGGGCGTGGTCCTCGTAGAAGGCACAGACGTCCTGGGTGATCGGGTCCAGCAGCTCGCCCAGCGAGGACAGCGCCCGGCCGTAGGTGGAGTGGCTGTGGGCCGCGGCGATCACGTCCGGGCGGGCCTGGTGGACCTGGGAATGGATGGCGAACGCGGCCTGGTTGACGTGGTAGCGGCCCTCGACCACCTGGCCCTGCGCATTGACCAGGATCAGATCGCCGACCGTGATGTGTTTGAAGGACATCCCGAAGGGGTTGACCCAGAAGCAGTCGGTGAACTCCGGGTCCCGGGCGGTGATATGGCCCGCCACGCCTTCCTCGAACCCGAAGCGCCCGAACAGCCGCAGCGCCGCGACCAGGCGTTCCTTGCGGTACCGCCGCTCGTCCTCGGCGGTCTCATGCGTGGGCGGCATCGCGAACTGCAGCAGCTCGGTGGGTATCGGCGTCGGCTCGGGCATCGGGCTCTCCTTCGGCACGTACGGCTCACAGCGCTCCCCCCAGGGCGGAAGCTACTCTCCGGTACTTGCAAGAGCCAGGGCTGCGACGGGCATCGATGCCCAACGCCCGTCCCGCACCGCCGGCACCACGAGCGGCCGGCGGCTCACTCCACCCCGTATCCGCTCAGCAGCTCCACCCCGCGCAGCAGCGCCGAGTGGTCGAGGGCTCCGTCACCGCGGGCCACGGCGGAGGCGATGAGCTGGGCCGCGACGGCGCCGACGGGGAGCGGGACGCCGACGGTGCGGGCGGCGTCGAGGGCGTTGCCCATGTCCTTGTGGTGCAGCTCCAGTTTGAAGCCCGGGGTGTAGTCGCGGGCCAGGAGGCCGTCCTTCTTACGGGCCAGCACGGTGGAGCCGGCCAGTCCGCCGCCCAGGACCTCCAGCGCGGCGGCGAGGTCGACACCGGATTTCTCCAGGAAGACCACGGCCTCCGCGACGGCCTCCAGATTGACGGCGACGATCAGCTGGTTGGCGGCCTTGACGGTCTGCCCGGCACCGTGCGGGCCGCAGTGCACCACCGTCCGGCCGACCGCTTCGAGGACGGGCCGGGCCGCGTCGAAGTCCGCCTTGTCGCCGCCGACCATGATCGACAGCAAACCCTCGACGGCGCCCGCCTCACCGCCCGAGACGGGGGCGTCCAGCACCCGGATGCCCTTGTCGGCGGCGGCCCTGGCCAGGTCGATGGAGGTCTGCGGGGTGATGGAGGAGTTGTCGATCAGCAGCGCGCCGCGGCGGGCGTTCGCCAGGATGCCGTCGGGGCCGTACGCCACGGCCTCGACCTGTGGGGACGCCGGGACCATGGTGATCACGACGTCGGCGTCGCGGACCGCCTCAGCGATCGAGCCCGCTTCCGTGCCGCCCGCCGCGACCAGCGCTTCCGCCCGCCCGGGGCTGCGGTTCCAGCCGCGGACGGTGTGTCCGGCCTTGGCGAGGTTCACGGCCATGGGGCTGCCCATGATGCCGAGGCCGATGAAGCCGATGGTGCTCATTGCCCCACACCCACTAACTTCCGCATAACGGAATCAAACTATCGCTATTCGAAATCCATGATGTGTGGCGCGGGGCGGAGCGTCAACCGTCAGAGCTCGTCGATGGCGGTCAGGTCGATGTCGATGTCGAAGGGGGCGGAGAGCTTGAGGTGGTTGTGGTGGATGCCTGTGGGGGCATAGGAGCGCGCCTCTGTGTCGAGCTCGAACGTGTAGATGACTGGGCGTTCGTCTACGCCGGTCATCTCAACCAGCCAGAAGTGCGGGATACCTGCATTGGCATACTTGTGCGGCTTGGTGTCACGGTCACGGGACTCGGAATCGGGCGAGACGACCTCCACGGCGAGGACCACGTCCTTGACCTCGAAATAGGTCTGAAGGCGGCTGCCCACCGCAGTGGCACGCACCACCGAGATATCCGGTTCCGGGCCATTGCGCTTGTCGATCATCACCGTCATCTCCCGCCGCACGCGGAATTCATCCGGGACCGTGGCACGCAGACCACGCTCCAAGAGATACATCACCAGCGTGTGGAAATCCCGCTGCAGACTCACGAAGACCAGACTCCCGTCGATCAGCTCGGTGTGCGGCGGGAGGTCAGGCAGTGCGAACAGGTCGTTCACGGTGTAGCCGTTCCTCGGCGGCACCGGCCACGAGGTCGTGGGCGTGGTCTGCAGGGGCTCGGCAGTCATGGTTCCTCCCATAGACGGGATTCTGGGCCGTACCACCGAGCGTACCCACCGGGTACGACAACGCCGCCACTCAAACGAATGAGCGACGGCGCCGGCGTTGACAGGAGAGGGGGCCTACCGAAGGATCACTCCCACTCGATCGTCCCCGGCGGCTTGCTGGTCACATCCAGCACCACCCGGTTCACGTCCGCGACCTCGTTCGTGATGCGGGTCGAGATACGGGCGAGGACGTCGTAGGGCATCCGCGTCCAGTCCGCCGTCATGGCGTCCTCGGAGGAGACCGGGCGCAGCACGATCGGGTGGCCGTAGGTGCGGCCGTCGCCCTGGACGCCGACCGAGCGGACGTCGGCGAGCAGGACCACCGGGCACTGCCAGATCTCGCGGTCCAGGCCGGCCGCGGTCAGCTCCTCGCGGGCGATGGCGTCGGCCTCGCGCAGCAGGTCCAGGCGGTCCTTGGTGACCTCGCCGACGATGCGGATGCCCAGGCCGGGGCCGGGGAACGGCTGGCGGTGGACGATCTCGTCCGGCAGGCCCAGCTCGCTGCCGACCATCCGGACCTCGTCCTTGAACAGCTGCCGCAGCGGCTCGACCAGCTCGAACTCGATGTCGTCGGGCAGCCCGCCGACGTTGTGGTGCGACTTGATGTTGGCGGTGCCGGTGCCGCCGCCGGACTCGACGATGTCCGGGTAGAGCGTGCCCTGCACCAGGAACGCCACCGGGTGGTCGTTCGGCGCCTCGGCCACGATCTCGGCCTGGGCCTGCTCGAAGACGCGGATGAACTCGCGGCCGATGATCTTCCGCTTGGCCTCGGGCTCGGACACCCCGGCCAGCGCGGCAAGGAAGCGCTCCTGGGCGTCGACGACCTTCAGCTGGACGCCGGTGGCGGCCACGAAGTCCTTCTCGACCTGCTCCGACTCGCCCTTGCGCATCAGGCCGTGGTCGACGTACACACAGGTCAGCTGGTCGCCGATGGCCTTCTGAACGAGGGCGGCGGCGACCGCGGAGTCCACACCGCCCGACAGCCCGCAGATCGCGCGCTTGTTGCCGACCTGCTCGCGGATCGCGGCGATCTGCTCCTCGATGATGCTCCCCATCGTCCAGCTGGGCTCGATGCCCGCGCCGCGGTAGAGGAAGTGCTCCAGGACCTGCTGACCGTGGGTGGAGTGCAGCACCTCGGGGTGGTACTGGACGCCGTACAGCCGCTTCTCGTCGTTCTCGAAAGCGGCGACCGGCACCACGTCCGTGGACGCGCTGACCGTGAAGCCCTCGGGCGCGGCCGAGCAGGCGTCGCCGTGCGACATCCAGACGGACTGCTCGGCCGGGGTGCCCTCGAAGAGGGTCGAGCCGGGCCTGGAGACGGCCAGCGGCGTACGGCCGTACTCGCGGGCGCCGGTGTTGTCGACCGTGCCGCCGAGGGTGGTGGCCATCAGCTGGAAGCCGTAGCACATGCCGAAGACCGGGACGCCGGCCTCGAACAGGGAGCGGTCCAGGCGCGGGGCGCCCTCCGCGTAGACCGACGAAGGACCGCCGGAGAGGATGATCGCCTTCGGGTTCTTGGCGAGCATTTCGGCCACCGGCATGGTGGACGGCACGATCTCGCTGTAGACCCTGGCCTCGCGGACGCGGCGGGCGATGAGCTGGGCGTACTGGGCGCCGAAGTCGACCACGAGGACGACGTCCGGGGCGGCGGCAGGGGGTCCTGATGACACTTCGCGGCCTTCCGGCGGTGGAACGAGGGGGTTGGACTTTCGATTCTAACGGGCTCATACTTGGCGCCATGTCCACGCAGCAGACCTTCGTCTTTACCTATGGCACCGGCCCGTCCGGCTGCCATGGTCGTGCTGCTTGATCGACTGACAAGCGACTTCCCCAGGCGCCCCGGGCCGACAAGGTCCGGGGCGTTCTGCATTCGGGACCACGTCGGCTCCGGGGCCCGTACCCCAGGAGATACGGATATGAGCACCGACACCGCGACCGCCGCCCCCGCCACCGCGCCCGACACCGGCGCCCGCACCCCGGAGGCGGCCGGGCTGATCAGCGATGCGCGCAGCCGCATCGACGATCTCGACGGCCGCATCATCGGCCTCGTACAGGAACGGATGGCCGTCTCCGCCGTCATCCAGCGCGAACGGCTCGCCTCCGGTGGGCGCCGGGTGAACCTCGCCCGCGAGATGGAGATCCTGGCCCACTACCGCAACCAGCTCGGCAGGCCGGGCACGGCGCTGGCGATGACCCTGCTGGAGCTGTCGCGCGGGCAGGTCTGAGAGGGGCCGGGAGGGGCCCGCTCGGGAGGCAGGAGGCGGGCCCGGAGGACGGGGACGGACCAAGGCCCCGCATGGCCGGAAATCGTCGGCTTCAAGGCCCCGGCGAGGGCGCGAGACGAGGCGGCGCGCGCGGCTCAGCGGCCGGATCTGAGTTCGGTTGCCGACTCACCCGTACGGCGCGTGACCGGCCGCCGAGGGGGTTCGTTGTTCCCGGTGCCACGTCAGCCAGGCGCGGCCTGCAGGACTACGCGTAGACGCCGCCCCACGGGCGGAAAGCCGGAGCGATGAGACGCCGACCGCTTGCCGCGGTCCACGTCGTGGGACCTCGCTTCGGTGCCGTGGCCGGTCAGCAGGGGACAGCAGCCCGGTCACATCCGATGGGGTGGTCGGTCCTGGGGACGCCCGGGACCGACCGCATCCGGTCGAAACGGTTGCGCCGAGTGAGGCGCATCCAGGACGATGCTCGACGTACCGCTTTCCGCGCCCGGTACGGCCTTCGGCATTGTCATTGGTCCAACCACCGCGCGGCCCGCACCACCTGAACCACACCGCACCACCCCATAGCCAGCGGCGCTACCCCCCCCCCAGCGCCGCCCGTCGGTGCCGGCGCTGCCCTGACGCCGGCACCGAAAGCAAAGGGCCCCGTGGCCGTCCGCATCCCCCCCTCGCGGACGGCCTCCGGGGCCCTTCGCTATGCCTTTGCTGTGCCTCCGCCTTGCTTTTTCGGTGCCTCCGCCTTGCCTTCGTGGTGCGTCCGCCGTGCCGTTGCCGGGCCCGGACCGTGTGGCGCCCGTGCCTCACCAGGTCACGGTCGAGCCAGGGCCCTCGACCATGCATCGGCCGGTCGTCCACGCGCCGGCGTGCGCCACCCGCCCGTCCGCGGCTCATCACACGGCCCATGCGGGACCTCTGCATGGGCCGTGCATGACCTGTGCGTGATCTGTGCGATCCCTGTGAGCCATGTGAGCTATGTGAGCCGTGTGACGAGCATCACCGTCAATCGCCCCTCCGCCGAACAACCATTTTCAGCCATGACTGGTCATGTACCTGCAATCGCACGGCCACCCCGCGCCCCACCGCGACGGCCCGCACCCTCATGTGCCGGACCCCATGGCACTTTGGACCCCGAGAGGTCTTCTCGATGAAGCTTCGCCGTGCCCTGACGACCGCTGCCGCTGCGGCCGTTATCGCCCCCGCCGCCCTGATGGCGGCCCCCGCCGCGTATGCGACCGGTGCCGACACCGAGTCCAGCGTGAGCGCGGACCCGGCGCCGGCCACCCCCGGTCCGGAGCAGAGCGACGACACCTCCACACCGACCGAGACCCCCACCGCCGGCGACGCCACTCAGCCCGCCGGCAACAACGACGGGACCGGGACGGCAACCGGTGACCAGACCGGCACCGGCACCGGCACCGGCACCGGCGACGAGGCCGGGGCGACCGCCTCCGCCTCCCCGAGCGGCGACACCAAGCCCAACGGCTCCCCCACGTCCTCCGCCTCGGCCAAGCCCACCGCATCGGCCGCCCCGTCCGACGGCCCCACGGACGAGCCCGACTGCAAGGTCGACGACAAGGCCGTCAAGGTCACCGTCGTCGACCTGCCCTCCAAGCTCGTCGCGGGCGCCGGCTGGTCCCGTTTCTCGGTGAAGCTGGCCAACACCACCGGCAAGACGCTGAACGAGGTCCTCCCGGTCGTCGCCGCGGCGCCGGCCGAGAACATCGACCACCCCAAGTCCCTCCTGGACCTGGAGTACCAGGACCCGGACACCGGTAAGTGGACCTCGTTCGACGAGTGGACCGACGGCGAGTACTTCCTCGCGTACGAGATGGACCCGCACACCACCACCTCGCTCAAGCTGCGCATCCACGCCGACAAGAGCGCCCAGGCAGGCGCCGGTTTCGCGCTGGTGACCAGCGACTACTACAACGAGGACGGCTCCTGCGGCTGGGCCCCGGAGCAGTGGTACGACTTCACCGTCCTGGCCGCCGACAGCACGCCGGGCACGGTCCCGCCGGCCAAGCCCGGCGCGCCCGGCAACCACCCCGGCGCGCAGGGCACCGAGAAGCCGATCAAGCACACCCAGCCCGAGGGCGACATGAAGAAGGTCCCGGTGACCGGCAACCTCGCCGAGACCGGCTCGTCCTCCATGCTGCCGACCATCGCCCTGGTGGGCGGCGTCGCCCTGGCCGTCGGCGCGGGCGCCGTCTTCGTCGTCCGGCGCCGTAGGACGGCCGGCATGGACGGCGGCGCGCCCGCGTAGCAGCGCATGGCGAAGGGCCGCACCCGGCTGGAGGGTGCGGCCTCGCCCCGGGGCTACTTCTTCGGCGGGACCGTAGGTACCGGTACGAACGGCAGGTTCAGGGCGCCGAAGGCATGTGGGGGGACCGTGGGGTGGGTGGGGGTGACCGGGGGGATGCGTTCGTAGGGGTGGCCGGGGGTGGGGCGGGGGTCGGGGTCGCCGTTGTTGGGCCAGAGGGACATGGCGCGTTCGGCCTGGGCGGTGATGGTGAGGGACGGGTTGACGCCCAGGTTGGCGGAGACCGCGGCGCCGTCGACGACCGAGATGCCCGGGTGGCCGTAGAGGCGGTGGTACGGGTCGATGACGCCGGAGTCGGGTGAATCGCCTATCGGGCAGCCGCCCAGGAAGTGCGCGGTGAGCGGAGTGCCCATCAGTTCGCCGACGTTGGAACCGGCGAAGCCGTTGATCTCCTCGGCGAGCAGGGTCGCCGCCTGCGTGGCCTCGGGGATCTGGTTCGGGTTCGGCGCGCCGTGGCCCTGGCGGGCGGTGAGCAGGCCCTTGCCCAGCCCGTTCGGCTTGCGGTACGTCGTCAGGGAGTTGTCGAGCGACTGCATGACCAGGCCGATGATGGTCCGCTCCGACCAGCGGCGGTTGGAGAGCGAGCGGACGGCCAGCCAGGGGTGGCGGGCCACGTTGGCGAGCCAGCCCACGACGCGGCCCGTCGGCCGGTACGGGACCTGAAGGATCGTCAGGCCGCCCATGGAGTTGGATCCCTTGCCGTAGCGGACCGGCTCGATGTGGGTGTTCTCGTTGGGGTGGATCGACGAGGTGATCGCCACGCCCTTGGTGAAGTCGACCTTCGGCGCGCCGTGCCGTGCGCGGTAGCGGCGGTTGTCGCTCTGCGCGCCCACCAGGGCCTCGGAGTTGGTGCGGGTGAGCGAGCCCAGCCGGCTGGAGACGTAAGGGAGCAGACCGCTGTCCTTCATGCGGTGGAGCAGGGTCTGGGTGCCGTAGGTCCCGGCCGCGATGACGACGCGGCGGGCGGTGAACGTGCGCCCGGTGCCCTTCTTCTTGTTGTCGGTCGGCAGGGTGCCGACGGCGAAACCGCCGCGGGAGTCCTCGGTGAGGGTGACGACGGAGGTCATGGGGTGGATGACCGCGCCCGCCTGCTCGGCGAGGTAGAGGTAGTTCTCGTTGAGGGTGTTCTTGGCGCCGTGGCGGCAGCCCGTCATGCACTCGCCGCATTCGGTGCACGCCGCGCGGGAGGGGCCCGCGCCGCCGAAGTACGGGTCGGCCACCGTCGCTCCGGGCGCGGCCTTCGCCGCCCCGTCCGCGTCCTGTCCGTCCCCGAAGAACACCCCGACCGGCGCCATGTGGAAGGTGTCGCCGACGCCCATGGCCTGCGCGGTCGCCTTCAGATGGACGTCGGAGGGCGTCATGGTCGGGTTGAGCCGCACCCCCAGCATCCGCCGGGCCTGGTCGTAGTACGGCTTCAGCTCCTCCTGCCAGTCGGTGATGTCCTTCCACTGGGGATCGTCGAAGAACGGCTTCGGCGGGACGTAGAGGGTGTTGGCGTAGTTGAGGGAGCCGCCGCCGACGCCCGCACCGGCCAGGACCATCACATTGCCGAGGAGGTGGATGCGCTGGATGCCGTAGAGGCCGAGTGCGGGGGCCCAGAGGTAGTTCTTGAGGTCCCAGGAGTTCTTGGGCAGCGTTTCGCGGGTGAAGCGGCGGCCCGCTTCGAGGACGCCCACGCGGTAGCCCTTTTCGGTCAGGCGGAGCGCGGAGACCGATCCGCCGAAGCCGGATCCGATGACGAGGACGTCGTAGTCGTAGCCGCCGGAGTCGCAGGGGTCGCTGCCGTGCTCGTCGGCTCCGTAGGCGTGGCTGCCGTGCTCGTCGGCGCCGCGCTCCTCGGCACCGGCGCCGTCCGCTGTGGCCTCCGGGGCCTGGTTCTGGGCAGAGTTCTCCTGGGGCACTGGCCCTCCCTGGTGATATTTCTGATATATCCGGGTTGCCGGAGGCGGATGGTCGGGGGGCTGCTTGTCGGGGGCGGATCTACCGGAGCCGGAACGCCTTCATCGCGCGCAGGCTGCGGGTCATGAACTGCGCGTACTTCTCGTCCGTCATCCCGAAGGACGGCGCGAGCGGCATGATCCGCTGGTGGGCGACGGTCTGGGCCTCCGTGTACTTGAGGATGCCCTCGGAGCCGTGGCGGCGGCCGAGTCCGGAGTCGCCCATGCCGCCCATCGGGGACTGCACGCTGCCGTAGCCCGCGGCGTAGGACTCGTTGACGTTGACCGTGCCGGTGCGCAGTCGCGCGGCGACCGCCCGGCCGCGGCGTCCGTCCTTGGTCCAGACGCTGGAATTGAGGCCGTAGGGCGTGGCGTTGGCGAGCGCGATCACCTCGTCCTCGTCGCGGAAGCGGTAGATCGAGACGACCGGGCCAAAGGTCTCCTCGCTGCACACGGCCATGGGGGCGGCGACGCCGTCCAGGATGGTGGGCTCGTAGAAGAGAGGGCCGATATCGGGGCGGGGGCGGCCGCCCGCGACGAGCGTGGCGCCCTTGGCGACGGCCTCCTCGACATGGCGGGTGACGGTCTCCAGCTGCCGCTCGCCCACCAGGGAGCCCATGTCCGCCCCGTAGGCGAGGGCGTTGCCCAGGCGCATGGCCTTCGTACGGGCGGCGAAGCGCTGGACGAAGTCGTCGGCGACGGACTCGTGGACGTACAGCCGCTCGATCGAGATGCACAGCTGGCCCGCGGAGGAGAAGCAGCCGCGGACGGCGCCGGAGGCGGCCTTCTCCACATCGGCGTCGTGCAGCACCAACATGGCGTTCTTGCCGCCCAGTTCGAGGGAGCAGCCCACCAGACGGGCCGCGGCGCCCTGGGCGACCTCGCGGCCGGTGCGGGTCGAGCCGGTGAACGAGACGTAGTCGGCGTGCTGCACGACCTCGGGGCCGACGACCGGGCCGTCGCCGAGGACGACCTGCCACACCTCCGGCGGCAGTCCGGCCTCGATGAGCTGCTCGCGCGCCCACAGCGCGGTCAGCGCGGTCTCCGTGTCGGGCTTCATGACGACGGCGTTGCCCGCGACAAAGGCCGGGAGGGCGTCGCCGACGGAGAGCTCGAAGGGGTAGTTCCAGGGCGCGATCTGGCCCACCACGCCCCGGGGCTGGCGCAGTTCGGTGACCTTGGTGAGGGTCGGTACGACGCCGGTGTGGCCCTTGGGACGGAGGTAGGCGGGGGCCTTGCGGCCGTAGTGGCGGGCGGCGACGGCGACCGCCTGGACCTCTTCATGGGCGTGCAGCCGGGCCTTGCCGGTCTCCAGCTGGATCAGGTCGAGGACCTCGGCCTGACGCTGGAGGACCAGGTCGTGAAAGCGGAGAAGGACGGCGGCGCGCTTGCGCACGGGGACGCGCGCCCAGCTCTCCTGGGCGGCGCGGGCCCGCTCGAAGGCGGTGGCGACGTCCTCGGGGGTGGACTCGGGCAGGTCCGCGAGCTTCTCGCCGGTGAAGGGCGTGTGGTTGGCGGTCTTGCCGGTGCCGACCACGCCGCGGGTCAGCCGGGCGACCACCTCGGGGGTGACCACGTCGGCGGCGGTACGGGTACCGGGGGCGGCGGGCGCCACGGGGTTCCCGGCGGGGCTTGCGGGGCTTTCCTGGGCGCTGTCCTTGGTGCCTTGCGAGTCCGTCATGCGGGGGAGCGTATTCCTCCCCGGGCGCTTTGTGTACCCGGGAGTAATAGGTTTTCACGCCGCGCCCACAAACGTGCCAGTGATTGCTGGCCGTAAAGGTTCTGGTCAGCGGGTATGCGCGGGGGCCGGGTGCGGGAGCTGGATACGGATCTCCATTCGGCGGCCAGGGCTGCCCTAGGAGCCGGTGAGCCGGAACGCGTTCACGGCGGTGTCGAAGTGGCGTTTGGCCTCCGCGCGGGAGCCTACGGGCGCGGAGATCCATACGTCGATCATCTTGCCGCTCTCCGTCCAGCTCAGGTCGTAGGTGTAGCGCGAACCGCCGTCCTGGGTGCTACCGCTCCAGACGAACGTCCAGAGCCCGGCCTGGAGCCCGTTGTGCGTGGTCTCGGTGACCTGGCCCTGGCGGTAACCGGCGTAGTTGCGGGGGCCGTGCGCGTCCGCCGTGTGCATCGCGCCGATCGGGCCCTCGGGCACCGGCTTCTGTAGCTGGACGCCGATCCGGAAGCGCTTGCCCTGGGAGTAGTAGTAGACGCGGTCTTTCTCGTAGGAGCGGGTGAAGCCGTCCGGTACGGCCATGGAGAAACCGGCCGGATCGTGGACGAGGACGTAACCGGTGGGAATTTTGGGGGTGTTGGAGCCGGAGGGCCTGGAGGTGATGGCGACGGTCGCACCCGGTTTCGGCGTACCGCTCGCGGGCGTGCCGGACTCCGCACCCGCCTCCGCACGGGACGGGGAGTGCCCGCCGTGCCGGGACGCGACGGGGGCGCCCTTGCCCTGGGCGCCCTGGGCGCCGGGATCGCCGTTCCCGCTCATGAACAGGGCCGTGAGGCCCGCGCCCGACCCGCCGAGGACGACCACCGCGAGCGCGATGAGCAGGGCGATGGGGGTGCGGGGGTGGCTGCGGGGGTGACCGGGGGCGGCTCCTGCGGGCGTATGGGGGGCGTGGGCGGGGCCGTATCCGGTGCCGTAGGCGGGGTCGTAGCCGGTGGGGGCGACGGGGGTGCGGCCGGGGGTACGGGCCTGGGGCGGGCGGCCTGCGGCGGGCGGGGGTGCGGGGAGCGGGGCCCCGGGCAGCGGGGTGCCGGTGGGCGGGGGCGGTTCGTTGCCCGGCGGGGGCGGCGTGTTGGCTGCCGACAGCGGTGTGCCGGCTGGCGAGGGCGGCCCCTCACTCGACGGGTGCTCGCCTGGGAGGCCGGTACCGGGGAGGACGCCCCCGGGGAGGACGCCACCGTGCGGCTCCCCGCCGTGGATCTCCCCGCCGTGAACATCATCGTGCCCGTCGGCGAACGGATCGCCCGCACCGGAGAACGGATCGGGGCCGTCCGAGGGGCCGTCCGAGAACGGATCGGGCGCGCCGATGCCGGGCCGCCGGGGGGCCACGCCCGCCGCGGCCGGCTCGTCGAAGCCCGCGGACCGGCCGTCGAAGCCCGCGGACCGGCCGCGCCCCCAGTGGCCCCGAGCGCCGCGCTGCGGGATGCGCCCGGTCCGTAGATAGCCGCGCAGCAGCCGTTCGGCCTCCGCGATGTCCATCCGGCGCTCCGGGTCCCGCTCCAGCAGCCCCTCGACGACGGCGAGCAGCGGCCGGGCCGCCTCCGGGATCTCGATCTCGTCGTACACGACGGCGTGCAGCACCCCGCCGATCGAATCGCGGCGGAACGGCGATTCCCCGCTGAGCGTGGCGCACAGCAGCACCCCGAGCGACCACAGGTCGGCCTCGGGGCCGGTGCCGCGCCCGGCCATCCGCTCCGGCGCGGTGTATTCGGGCGAGCCGACGAACCCGCCGGCCTCGGTGAGCGTCGTCGCGCCCGGAACCTGGGCGATGCCGAAGTCGGTCAGCACCACCCGGTTCGTCGCGGACTCGATCAGCACATTGGCCGGTTTGATGTCGCGGTGCAGCACCCCGCGGGCGTGCGCCGCCCGCAGCGCGCCCAGCAGCGCGAGCCCGATCCGGGCCGCCTCGCGCGGGGCGAGC
This sequence comes from Streptomyces natalensis ATCC 27448, assembly GCF_000935125.1. Taxonomy (GTDB): domain Bacteria; phylum Actinomycetota; class Actinomycetes; order Streptomycetales; family Streptomycetaceae; genus Streptomyces; species Streptomyces natalensis. The sequence continues at coordinate 13,908 of NZ_JRKI01000062.1, forward strand.
GGGCCGCCGGTGTAGAGCCGGTCGGCCAGCGACGGGCCGTCCACCAGCTCCATCACGATCCACGGCCGGCCGTCCTGCTCGACCACGTCATGCACCACGATCACCTGCGGATGCTTGACCTGGGCGACGGTCCGGGCCTCGCGCATCGCCCGATCCCGCTGCACGCGCGCCTCGGACTCGACCGTCGTTTCGTCCAAGTGCAGTTCTTTTACCGCGATATGACGGCCCAACAGTTCGTCCGTGGCCCGCCAGACCGTTCCCATTCCGCCACGGCCCAGACGTAGTTCCAAGCGGTAGCGCCCGCCCACCAGCCGGCCCTCGCCCCCGAAGATCCCCATGGGGCCATCTTGCCGCACCACGCCCGGCCCGTAGGGGGCAGTCCCCCTTCCCCCGCGGCCAGTTGAGCGCACGCCCCCTCTGACCTGGGTGCCCCTTGATCCACAGGAATCCTGTGGTGCACCGCCCCCTGGGGGCAGTTGTGGCAAGCCTCGTGTCCGTCATATGCACACTGCCGGATTCCGGCTCCCGGTCCTCCGCCCGTCTCACGACACACGGGAGGGAACCTCCCCCGCCCCTCGTGCCGTCCTTGACACAGTGAGGCCAATGAGGCCGTCGTACGGGAGCGGCGGCCGGGGCATACGGCGGCCGGTACGGCGGAACGGGGGTCGGCCATGGTGATGCAGGACGGCGGAACGGTGGATGTCCGTCCGGGTTCCGACCCGGGCCGGGCCGCCCCGGAGCACAGCGGTGCCTATCTGGCGAGCGGGCTGTGCCTGGTCCTGTACGGCGCCGCGCTGCTGGCCTGGACGGTCTACGGACTCGGCCAGGCCGACACCACCGCCTGGGACTTCGTCGAGGGCCTGTTCAATCCGGGCGCTACCCCTGCCCCCCAGGTGCTCGGCCCGTACGAATGGGCCTTCACCGTCGCGTTCCTGGCCGTCGGCGGCCTCACCCTGGCGCAGCGCCGCACGGCCCGCAGCGCGGCCCTCCTGTGCGCCTTCCTGCTCCTGGCCGTCTCCCTGCGCGAGGGCGTCGGCCTGTTCAACACCGCCTACCGCGACCAGTACAGCAACGACCCGCTGGGCGGCTGGGCCCTCGCCACCCGCGGCCTGGGCCTGGTGACCGCGCTGGTCGTCCTGGCCGTGCTGCGTTCCGCCACCGAGCGCCCCGCGGACGCTCCCCCGAGCTCTCAACCACTCCCCCACTCCCGGCTTTTCCCCCAGGCTCTCGACTCCGCTCAAGCAGGGGGGACCCCCATGCGCGGGGGGACCCCCATCCGCAAGGAAGACCCCGACGCCGTATCCCCCATGTCCGCGCGCCGGCGCCGCCACTCCCGTATCTGCGGCGTCCTGTTCCTGATCACCGCCGCCGTCCGCGTCATCTGGACCGTCCGCGATCTGAGCTCCCTCAGGATGCCCACCACCCGCTATCTGCGCGGCGCGGTCGACGGCTCCGTCCTCGGCACCCTCGACCTCTCCGCCTCCGCGGAGTTCACCACCGTCAGCTCGGTCCTCGTCCTGGTGATCCTCGGCGTGATCGCCCTCCGCGGCCGCCGGGACGTCCGCGGCGCGCTCCTCGTCTTCGCCGCCGTCGAGCTCTATCTGACCGTACGGACCGTGGTCTTGCTGACCATCACGGACTTCTTCAGCCTCTCCTCCGAGACTACGGAGGGCACGCTGTCGATGGCCACGACGGCGTATGCGCTGGCGGCGATGACGTCGGTGGTGGTCCTGGCCACCGGGCGTGGCTACGGGCCGTACGGCGGGGTACGGGGGGCGCTCGGGCCGGGGGTGCCTTCGTCGGAGTGAGGCGGGGGTGGGGCGAGCGGGCGTAGCGTGGTCGGTACGTCCTTCTCTCTGGAGTGGCCATGGAGTTGTTCCACGAGGAATCCGGCATCGGCGACCGCATCGCCCGGCTGCGCAGACGCCGGGACCTGACGCAGGAGCGACTCGCCGAGCGGGCGGGGCTGTCCGTCGACATCGTCCGCAAACTGGAGCAGGGCGTCCGCCGAACGGCCCGGCTGGCCACGCTCAACGCGTTGGCCAGAGCCCTCGATGTGGAGCCGTCCGTACTCGTCGGGCAGCCCGCCACCTTCGAGGTGCGCGGCGAGGGCGAGCAGCCGTCCGTTCTGGCGCTGCGCCAGGCGGTCGCGCCGGTGTCCGACTTCCTGGGCGAGGAACGGGACCCCGAGGACCCGCCCGGCATCGCGGCGCTTCAGGCCGCCCTCCGCTCGACGGAACGCATCCGCCGCGACGGCCGGATGTCCGAGATCGGCGCGCTGCTGCCGCAGTTGATCCGCGACGCCCGGGCCGCGGCGCGCGCCACCACCGGGAGCCGGGCGGCCGCGGCCCACGCCGTCCTCGCCGAGGCGTATCAGGTCGCCGCGACCACGCTCACCGCACTCGGCAAGGAGGACGCCGCCTTCACCGCCCTGGAACGCTCGATGGCGGCCGCCGCCAAGGGGGACGACCCCCATCTGGAGACGGTGGGTTACTCCAGCCTCGCCTGGGTCCTCACCAAGCAGGGCCGGCTGGCCGATGCCGAGCGGGTGGCACTGACCGCCGCCGAACGCATCGAACCCGGCTTCCGTTCCCAGCCCCTCGAACTGGCCCTGTGGGGCATCCTCCTGCTGCGCGCGGCGACGGCAGCGGTCCGCCTGGAACGCCGGGATGCCGTACGCGAACACCTCGCCCTGGCAAGTGCCGCCGCGGCACGCATCGGCACCGACCGTCTCGACTACGCCACACCCTTCGGCCCCACGAACGTCGGTGTCGCGAAGGTCAACTTCCAGGTGGAAATGGCCGACAGCGCCACGGCCCTGCGCACCGCCCGCACGATCCCGGAGCTGCACACACTGCCCCCGACCTGGCGCGCCCGCTTCCATGTCGACCGCGCCCTGGCCTTCGCCGACCTGAAGAAGGACGACGGCGCGCTCGGGGCCCTGCTCACGGCGGAGCGCACCGCGCCGGAGTGGATGCGCTACCACTCCACGAGCCGCCGCCTGGTGGCGGACCTCCGAAGCCGGGAGCGACGCCGTACGTCGCCCCTCGCCGAACTCGCGGACCGGCTGGACGTCGACGGGTAGGACAGGTCGTCCCAGTGGGCCCGGAAAGTGGCCCAGAGCGTCCCTGTCCGGCGCGCGGGCCGCTGCCTAGCGTTGCCCGTCCGTCCACCATGACGGACCTCGCAACCGAGCGCCGACAGGGAGCCGCCCCATGACCACCCCCTCCTCCACGCCCTCCACTCCCCCCGTCCCTCGTCTCCTCCCCTGGACCACCCCCGACGGGGACAAACCCTGCTATCTGCTCACCGATGCCGAGGGCGGCTATCTCTCCGACCGGGCCGACCGGATGGAGGCGGTGCAGCTAAGGATGGGGAAGGGTCTGCTGGAGCACGCTCAGGAGATGGTCGAGGATCCGGCGACCGATGCGCGGCAGTTGCGGTTTTTGTCGGTGCAGCTCGGGGCGGCGCTGCGGGACGCCGTACGGATCGCGGAGAGCCGGGGAGGGGGCGGAACCGCCTGAGTAGGGGTCCAGGCAGGGAACCCCGGCTGGAGGGCGGTGGCGGGGCGCTGAGTGGCCTCTGGCGGGCCCTGAGGGGCGCCCAGAGGCCCCGTGGCGGTGCGGGGGAGATCCCCCTCCGAACCGCCCCCGCACGCCAGCGACGGCCGCCGCGTGTGGGGGTCGCGGCGGCCGCCGATGTGAACTGCAACGCGTCGTGGGCTTGTGGCCTCTTCAGTGGTGCAGCATGTGGACAACTCTGCCCGCGGGGACCCTCCCGCGGCATCCTTCGCAGGTCGCGGGATCACCCCCGCCGGTCGGCGGGGGTGCGGGACCGCCTGGTGGCGGGGCTCCGGGACAGGGGTACGGAGTCGCGCAGCGCCGGGTGGTTCCGTGAGCTCGGATGGGTGCGAAGGAGAAAGGGGCGGCCGGTGATCCGTGTCGCTGTGGTGGACGACGAACGGCTGGTCAGGTCCGGGTTGCGGATGATTCTGGGGACCGCCCCGGACATCGAGATGGTCGCGGACTGCGGCGGCGCCGAGGCCGTGGACACCGTGCTGGGCAGCGGCGCGGACGTCGTGCTGCTGGACATCCGGATGCCGGACGTGGACGGGCTGACCGTACTGCGGCGGCTGCGGGCCGCGCCGGAGCCGCCCGCGGTGGCGATGCTGACGACCTTCGACGCGCAGGAGTATCTGACCGCGGCTCTCCGGGAAGGGGCGGCGGGCTTTCTGCTGAAGGACTCGGATCCGGAGCAGCTCGTACGGGCCGTACGGACGTTGGCGGCGGGCGGCAGCGTGCTGGACCCCGGGGTGACGCGGGCGGTGATCGGCGGCTATCTGACGGCCGAGGACCAGGCGGCCGCGGCGCGGGCGGTCAGCGGGCTCACGCCGCGCGAGTCACAGGTGCTGGCGCTGCTCGGCGAGGGGCTGGGCAATGCCCAGATAGCGGAGCGGATGGGGCTGGCGCCCAGCACGGTCAAGGACCATGTGCGGGCGCTGCTGGGGAAATTGGGCGGGATCAACCGGGTACAGGCCGCGATCGTGGCGGACCGGGCCGGACTGGTGACCGGCGTCCCCCGGGGCGCGATATGAGCGCCCCGGGGAGAGCGGGGCGCATACGGGAGCGGGCGGCGGCCCGGTGGCGGGTGCTCGCGCGGGGGGCGTGGGGGCAGCGGGTGCGGCGGATCGCCCCGGTGGTCGTGCCGGTGCTGCTCGCCGTCGCCGACGCGGTGCTGGTCAACGGGCTGAAACTGGCCCTGGAGCTGGGGGTCTCGGTGGTCGCGGCGACGGCGTTGCTGCTGCGCCGGCGGTTTCCGCTGCTTGTCTTCCTGGTCACGCTGCCGGGTCTGTACATCGGCTACATCTGGTTCGCGCCGATGATCGGGCTCTATACGCTGGCCGTCCGCCGGCCGGGCCGGGTACGGCTGGGGATCTGCGCCGTCCTGCTGATCGCCGCGCACTTCCTCCCGTATCCCATCTCGGACTTCGAGCCGACCCACTACCGGGAGAACACCCTGGTGCTGATCGACGCCTGCGTCACCTCGGCAGCGCCGATCGCCATGGGGCTGCTGGTGCGCACCCGCGGGGAGCTGGCCCAACGGGTGGAGGATCTGACCCGCAGCCTGGTCCGTGAGGACCGGCTGCTGGCGGACCGGGTCAAGACCACCGAACGGGCCCGGCTCGCCCGGGAGATGCATGACGTCGTGGCCCATCAGGTGAGCCTGATCAGCCTTCAGGCGGGGGCGGTGCAGGTCAGCACGGAGGACGAGGCGGCACGGGCGGGTGCGCGGACCATCCGGGAGCTGTCCGTACGGACGCTGGAGGAGCTGCGGCACATGGTGGGCGTGCTGCGGGCGGACGGCGGCGGGGGCGGCGCCCAGGGCCTGGCGCCGCAGCCGGACCTGGAGGAGCTGCCGCGGCTGATCGAGATGAGCGCGCTGGATGTGACGTACGAGGGGGGTGCGGTGGCGGGGGCGACGGGCGCCAAGACGGTGGAGCGGGCGGCGTTCCGTACCGTCCAGGAGGCGCTCACCAATGTGCGCAAGCACGCACCGGGGGCGCAGGTGCGGGTCCGGGTCGGGGCCGGCGGTTCCGGGGAGGGCGAGAGCCTGCGGGTCGAGATACGCAACGGGCCGCCGGACGAGACGGCCATGGCGCCCGCGCTGCCCGGCGGCGGGCACGGGCTGGTGGGGCTGCGCGAGCGGGCCCAGAGCCTGGGCGGGACGCTGGAGGCCCGGCCCACGTCCGACGGGGGGTTCGTGGTGCGGGCGGTGTTTCCGTACGGGGGGACGGGGGCGGCGGCCGCGGGGGCGGGGTGAGGCCGGGAGGGGCGGCGTGAAGGCCGGGGGGATGGGTCCCCTCGCGTCCGGTGGGGGCCTCATGTCCGGTCGGGCCCTCGTGTCCGGTGGCGCGTGCCCCGGTGTCAGGCCGAGAGCGGCGCCGCCGCCTCGTCCACGGCCGTGTGCAGATCCGGGTAGACCTCGAAGAGCCGGCGCACGCCCAGCGCCGCGAGGACGCGGTTGACGTGGGAGCCGTCGACGGCGCCCTGGGCGGGCAGGATCAGCCGCAGCCGCCCCTGACAGGAACGCATCAGACGGCGGGCGGCGATCAGCACGCCGACGCCGCTGGAGTCACAGAACCGGACCTCGGAGAGATCGAGGACCAGACTCCGCCGGCCGTCGGCCACCGCGTCGTGCACATGCTGGCGCACCGCGGGCGACGTGACCAGGTCCATTTCGCCGGAAACCTGAAGTACCGCCCACCGGCCCTGTTCGCCCTCTGCCACCTTCAACGACACGCGCTCGAAGCCTTTCGCTCGCTTTCGGACCGGATGCACCGCGGATCTGTCCGGAGTGCACCCTTCCCCGGCTCGACTGCCCGGCCTCTCTCCCCTGAAACTCTTCCGAATCCTTGGCGCAACAGGCCGTTCCCCCCAAGGCTATGCCCAGCGCGGAGCACCACTTCTTCGGTGTCCGGTCACACACGGATAACACATCGGCCGATACGGGCACGAACGAAGCACATTGAATCGCTCATCGCGCGTCTACCGGTCGCTTTTCCTCGCCTTCGATCGGGGATACCACCCCATGGTGACAACGCCCTTACTATCCGCTCCCCTACCATCCGCAACCTCTGAAGAAGGTGGTTTGGGGCAAAGGAGCATGCAGTGTCAGACCCTCGCATTACATTCGATGTGGGCACGACCGAGGTGTGAGCACGGCGACGACGGACAGGGATAGGGGTCCGATGGGAAACGACACACCCCCGCGCTGGGACAGGCGGATGCAGCAGCGGCTCGCCCGAGGTGAGGCCGCCGCCCTCGGCGAGCTCTACGACCGCTTCGCTTCGCTCGTGCACAGCCTCGCGCACCGCGTCCTGGACGACGAGGACGCCGCCGACCGCATCACCCGCGAGGTCTTCGCCTACATCTGGGAGCACCCGCACTCCTACGACCCCAAACAGGGCTCGCTGCGCTCATGGGTCGCCGCGGTCACCCGCCACCAGGCCGTCCAGCGACTGCGCCAGACCGAGGCCGCCTCGGCGGGGGGCGGGTCGGATGCTCCCGCGCCGGCCGAGATGGAGCAGAAAATCCGCGAGGCCTCCGCGGCCGCCCGCGCCGACTACATCGTCACCTCCATGCCCGCGCCATTGCGCGCCGCCCTGGAGCTGGCCTACTTCCAGCGCCGGGACTACCGCCAGACCGCCGCCGACCTGGGCGTCACGGAGGACGAGGCCCGCCGCCGGCTCCGCCTGGGGCTCCAGCTGCTGTCCACCGCCCACAACCACCCGACCCTGCCCCCGTCCCCGCCCCGCTCCCCTCTGTCGCGCAGCACGCCCGGTACCCGTACGCCCTCACACACACCCCCGGCACCGCATACGCCCCAGGCGCCGCACGCCCCCCATGCCCCGCGCGCACCGCTTCCGCCACGGCACCCCGGTCCGGGCAGCGCCCCGCCCGGCACCGGCCACGGACGGTCGCTGTGAACGGCCCGGACAAATGGGAGGGCCCCGAGCGGCCCGACGGCCCCGGTGAGCGTCCCCGCATACCGGCCCCCCGCACCGCCGCCGAGGACCGCGGCCCCCTGCCGGACATCCGCCCCGCACCGGACCCGGAAGCCGGACGGGAAACCGGACGGGAAACCGGACGGGAAACGGAACCGGAGGCCGGACGGGAAACGCGGCCAGGAGCCGCACCGGAAGCCGTGCCGGAAACAGCCTCGGAACCCGGAGGGGAAGCCCGTCCGGGAGACCAGCGGGACGCCCCACCGGCAGCCCCGCGGGCGGCCCGACCAGGAGCCCGATCGGGAGCCCGGGCCGGAACCCCGCCGGAAGCCCACCCTCCAGCCCAACCCCCCACCGACCGCACCGCAGCGCCGGAAACGAAACCGGAAGCCATGACCGACACCACCGGAGCGGGCCCCGGGTTCCCGGCCGACGCCGTTCCCGGGGGCGCGCCGCCCTCGCAGCCCGCCCCGCCGCATACGGTCCTCAAATCGCTGCTCGGCGCCTGGGCGCTCGCCGCGTGCAGCGCCGAGGAGACCGCCGCCGTGGAGAGCCATCTGACCGACTGCGCCTCCTGCGCGGACGAGGCGCTGCGGCTGCGCGACGCCGTCGGTCTGCTGCATCCCGCCGACAGCCTCGACCTCGATCCGCTGCTGCGCTCCCGCGTCCTGGAGGGCTGTCTGGGCCGGCGTCCGCCCCGTATCCCGGTGCCGGAGTGGGCGACGCCGTACGACGCGGAGACCGCGAAGCTCGATGCGCTGCTGCACGACATGGGCGAGGCGGAGTGGCGCGCCCCGGTACGGCTGCGGTGGTTCGAGAGCGAGCGGCCGGTCGAGCGGGCGACCACCGTCGCCGGTGTCATCGGCCATCTGCTGACCGTCGACGGCCTGGTGGCGACGTCGCTCGGGCTGCCCGATCCGCTCGGCGACCGGGCCCCGCAGGGCGCCCCGGGCCCCACGACCCGTACGGAGGCGTACTGGCGGATGGCCGGCGAGGAGCCCGGCCGGCTCGCCACCCACGGCCCGTGGCGCGAGCAGAGCTATGCGCTGATCAGAACGGTCTCCTTCGCGGGCGGCGGCGTCGGCGAACTGGCCGTGCCCTACGGCCGGTTGCAGCTGCCGATGTGCGATGCGCTCCTGGACCGCGCCTTCGGGTGCTGGGTGCACGCCGGGGACATCGCGGATGCGGTGGACTATCCCTACGAGCCGCCGGCCGCCGGCCATGTCCACCAGCTGATCGATCTGGCCACCCGGCTGCTGCCCACCGCACTGGCCCACCGCCGCCGGGCCGGGCTCGCCGCGCAGCCGCAGAAGCTGGTCGAGGCGGGCGCCCCGGGCCGTACCCTCCACCTGGAGGTCGAGGGCAGCGGCGGCGGGCACTGGTACATACCGCTGGACTCCCCGGCGGCCCTGGGCGCCAAGGAGCTCACCGTCGCCCATATCGCCCTGGACAGCGCGGAGTTCTGCCAGCTGGCCGCGGGACATGTCTCCCCGGAGGAGGCCGCCGCGGGCCAGGACGGCGAGCGCGAGGCGATCCGCGATGTGCTGTTCGCGACCGCGTCGCTGTCGCGGCTGTGAGGCCGTAGCGAAACGGTCCTGGGCGAAGACGCCCTAGGCGAAGACGACCGTCCGGCTGCCGTTCAGCAGCACCCGGTGCTCGCTGTGCCACTTCACGGCGCGGGCCAGCGCCTGGCACTCCACGTCCCGCCCGATCGCCACGAGCTGGTCGGGCGTGACGTCGTGCCCGACGCGCTCGACCTCCTGCTCGATGATCGGGCCCTCGTCGAGGTCGGCGGTCACGTAGTGGGCGGTGGCCCCGATGAGCTTCACACCGCGGACATGCGCCTGGTGGTAGGGCTTGGCGCCCTTGAAGCTCGGCAGGAAGGAGTGGTGGATGTTGATGATCCGCCCGGAGAGCGCCTTGCACAGGTCGTCGGAGAGGACCTGCATATAGCGCGCCAGCACCACCAGCTCCACCCGCTCCGCGCGCACCAGCTCCAGCAGCTGCGCCTCGGCTTCCGCCTTGTTCTCGCGGCTGACCGGGATGTGGTGGAAGGGGATGTCGTACGAGCCGACCAGCTCGGCGAAATCGGTGTGGTTGGAGACCACGGCCGCGATCTCGACCGGCAGCGCCCCGATCCGGGAACGGAAGAGCAGGTCGTTGAGGCAGTGCCCGAACTTGGACACCATCAGGACGATCCGCATCTTCTCTTCGGCCCGGTGGATCTGCCAGTCCATGTCGAAGGAGTCGCCCACCGCGGAGAAGCTGGCCCGCAGCTTCTCCAGGTCCACCGGGGCGTCCGCGCCGAAGTGCACCCGCATGAAGAACAGTCCGGTGTCGCGGTCGCCGAACTGCTGACTGTCCTCGATGTTGCAGCCGGTGATGAAGAGGTAGCTGGACACGGCGTGCACGATCCCCTGCTTGTCCGGGCAGGACAGCGTGAGGACGTACTGATCACTCCGGTCGCGACGGCCGGTCTGCTTGGTGGAGGGCTGGGACTCGCTCATGCCGAAACCTCGCTGCGCTCGGTCTCGCATTCGCTCGACGCGCACCCTTCAATGATTCGCTCGCTACGCTCTCTCATGACCTCATAGGGTCGCACACCTGCGGGGATGCTCAGGCCGGGGCGCCCGGCGCACCCGTCATCAGGGCCAGCACCTCCAGCGAACACGGCGGCGTGTCCGGGTCCTCGCCGTCCGCCGTCGCCAGCCGGACATGCGCCTCGCGGGCCGCCCGTACGGCATCCGGCCAGGCCGGATGCTCCATGTAGGCGGCGACCGGGGCGTCCGCGCCGACCTCGTGCATGATCCGCAGGACGTTCAGCACGGCGGCGTCCACCAGCTGCGCCTCCTGGGCGTCGCGGAAGATCGTGCCCAGGTATTTGTCGGCGGACCAGTTGTCCAGCCAGGTGTCCTCGACGAGGCGGTAGACGGCGTCGGTGACATCCCCGTAGCCGGGATGCCCCGCCAGCCAGGTCTCCTGCTGGAAGGCGGGGTCGGAGAGCATGTGCAGCGCGGAGCGCACATTGCTGCGCCAGCGCCACCACGGCATGTCGGTCAGTGGCATACCGCCCATGGTGGTAGAGCGGCGGCCGCGACGGGAAGACTTCTCCGAACCTTGCACAGTATTCGATCGTACGTTCCTTGGAGATGATCTCCCGGGGACCCCCGGAGTTCACCTCCACGTCACTGTCCGTTACCCTCGCGTCACTCGCCCGTTGACGGCAGGACGCCAGGGTGGTGCGCCATGACCGGTCGGCGACGCTCCTCCCCCCGCCCCTTTTCCTATGCTCCCGCGCTCGCTTCCGCGGTGGCATGCACGGCGGTCATCGCGTCGCTGCTCTCGGGCTGTGGCTCCCTCCCCGGGGCCTCGGGAGACTCCGGGGAGAAGGAGCCGGTCACGGTGATGACCTGGGCGCCGGAGGGTACCAGGGCGACCAATATGCCGGGCATGCCGGCCATGGCGGAGGCGTACGCCCGGTGGGTCAACTCCCGGGGCGGTATCCGCGGCCATCACCTCAGGGTCCTGACCTGCAACGAGCGCAACGACACGGTCGCGGCCGCGCGGTGCGCCCAGCGCGCGGTGGACGAGGGCGCGGTCGCGGTGGTCGGCTCCTACAGCCAGTTCGGCCGCTCGTTCATGTCGCCACTGGAGATCAAGGGCATTCCGTTCATCGGCGGATACGGCGCTTCGGACGAGGAGTTCCAGAGCCCGCTGTCGTATCCGGTCAACGGGGGCCCGGCGTCCCTGCTCGCCGGAAACGGACGGCAGTTGGCGGGCAAGTGCCGGCGCGTCGCCCTGGTGCGGCCGGACACCATCCAGGGCGACCAGATGCCCTCGCTGCTCAACTCCGGTCTGCACAACGGCCATCGGCCGCCCGCCGAGGACATCAAGGCACCCGAGGACGGCACCGACTACTCGCCCCAGGTCGCCCGCGCGCTGGACCGCGTCGGCGCGGACCCGTCGGTCTACGGCACCGCGGCCAACGGCGGCAAGGCGACCGGCTCCTGTGTGACCGCCTCGCTCGGCGACCACACCGACACCTTCTTCGACGCCTTCCGGCGGCTCCAGGAGGACGGTCCCCGGGTCCACGTCGCCTCCGTCCTCGGCAGCGTCGGCCAGGCGCTGGTCAACCGCACGGGCGGCTCGTCGGGCCCGCTGGAAGGGGCGTATCTCACCGGCTGGTACCCGGTTTCGAGCGATGCCCGCTGGGGGCCGATGCGCAAGGTCGTCGACGACTTCGCCTTCAACGACAACCGCATCGACCCGGCCGATCAGGGCGTCCAGACGACCTGGATCGCCTACACGGTGCTGCGCGCGCTGATCGAGCAGCTCGACGACGCGGGCGTCGAGGACATCACCCGGCACGCCCTGCAAACCACCCTCGCCGACGGCGACCACGCCATCGACACCGGGGGCCTGACCCCCAAACTGCGCTGGCGCGAGACCGACATGCTCGCCGTCCAGAACTTCCCGCGCATAGTGAACGGCATGGTCACCTACCAGGTCGTCCGGGACGGGGAACTGGTCGCCGCGCAGGACGGGTTCGTGAACGTGACCCAGACGATGGAGCGGGGAGTCACGGACGACGAGTGAGCGGGTGCCGGACGGCGCACCGCCGTTCCGGCACTCACCACGCCGGCCGCGGGCTCACAGATTGATCGGCGGGCGCTGCGTCAGGCCGTACTTCTTCGCGATCGGGTTCCAGATCGCCGCAGCCTGCTGCTTGGCCTTGGTCGCCTCGCCGCTGGCCGCGACACCCTGCGCATACTGCCTGGTGTTGCGGGCCTTGCCCTTGTGGCAGCCCTTCTTCGAGTGCACCTGACCGGCCCAGGCCGCGAAATGGTTGTCGGCGGCGGCCGAGGACTGCCATGCCTTGGTCAGCGCGGCGGTCAGCTGGTCATGCTCCGGGATCTTGTCGACGGACAGCTGCTTGAGCCGCGTCACCAGCTGGGCGCGCTGGTTGGCCGCGGCCCGCAGATCCTTGGCCGCGCCGCCCAGGTTGTCGCAGGACCCGATGCTGCGGACGGCGTTGACCACGGACGTACGGCTGTCACCGCTGTCGCCGAGCAGCGCGTCCAGGCCCTTGGCCTGCGGCTCGGCCGGGTCGGCGGACGGCGTCGGCTGCGTCTTGTCCTTCGCCGGCTTGGAGCTGCTGGTGCCGGCGCCCTTCGTCTTCGCGGAGTCGTCGCTGCCGCCGCTCAGCAGCCAGCCGAGGCCGAGGCCGGCGCCCGCCAGGACGACCACGACGACGCCGACGATCGCGGCGGTGGGCACCCGGCGGCGGCCGCCCTCGTCGTCGTACGGCTGCTGGTCATAACCCTGCTGGTCATAGCCCTGCTGACCGAAACCCTGCTGGCCGAATCCCGGCTGGGCGAATCCCGGCTGCTGCCCGTACGGGGGCTGGCCCTGGTCCTGGAAGCGGGGGAGCTGCGCGGTGGCGTCCGGCGCGCCCGCGGCGCCCGGCGTGCCCGGCCCGTCGCGGAACAGGCCCTCGAACTCGGCGGGCGTCGGACGGTCCCCGGGCCCACCGGGACGGACCCCGTAGGGCGCGCCGGGCGGCGGGGCGGGCGTCCCCGCGCCGACCGGGGAGATCAGCTGGGTGGCCTCGGAGTCGGCCGCCGGGGCGGCCCCGGGCATCGGCTGGTACTGCGGCTGCGGCATGGGCTGGGCGGGGCCGCCCTGGCCCTGGGACGGCTTGATCACCCGCAGCATGGTGGTGGACTCGCCGGGGGTCTCGGGCCGCCCGCCCTCCTCGGGCGGGAGCGCGGCGCCGGACCCGTCGGGTATCGCGCGTATCAGCGCGGTCGCCGCATCGCCCGTGGTGGGCGGCAGCGGGGCACCGGTCTGCGGGGTCGCGCGCACCAGCTCGCCGGCCCGCTCCGGCTGGGGCTGCGGGGGCTGCTGGCGGTACGGCTCCGGGTGCGGCGCCTGCTGCTGCGGGTCGTAGGGCTGCGGCTCGGGCTGGGGCTGGGAGACCGGCTGCTGGGGGTCCTGGGGCAGCTGGCCGTACGGCTGGGGCTGCGCCTGCGGGGCCTGCTGGCCGTACGGCTGCTGCGGCTGCTGGGGCTGCTGCGGCTGCCCGGTCGCGTACGACGGGCCCTCGGGTGACAGCGGCGCGGGGGCCTGCTGCGGCGGGACCGGCGGCTGCCCCTGGGGCGGCGGCGGGAAGCCCTCGCCCTGCGGCGGGAGCTGGCCGGGGGCCTGGGGCGGCTGGGCTCCGTAGCCCTGTCCCTGGCCGTATCCCGGCTGCCCCGGGGGCGGCGGACCGGCCTGCTGGCCGGGGCCCCAGGGCTGGCCCCACGGCTGGCCGGCCGGCGGCGCGGCCTGCTGGTCAGGGACATACGGCTCACCGTTGGCGGGCAGCACAATGCCCTCTCGCGCGGGGCCGGCCGCAGCATTCTGCGGGTCGGGGCCCTGTCCGCTCTGCGTCACCGGAACTCCTGCCATCGTGCTGCCTACGGGACCGTCGGCTCACGCTACCGGGTCGCAGCTGCGTTCGACCACGAGCCCTGGTCACCACCCCTTCCGCCCCTGGTGGCACCGGGCGGGGCCGTCCTGTCCGGCCCCGCACCGATGCCCCGTCAGGCCGCCGCGGCCCGCAGTTCCATCCGTGCGCTGAATTCCCGTACGACCGGTTCCTCCCGATACGGCTCCAAACGCAGCTGAAGGTCCTCCAGGTACTCCGCGCCCCGGTCGGACCGCAGCCCGCCGAGCAACTCCACGGCCTGGGTGCCCGTATGGCAGGCCGCTTCGATCTCGCGCTGCTGCACCTGCGCACCGGCCAGCAGCACCATCCCGATGGCGCGGCGCCGCGCCCGGCCCTCGGGATGGCCGTCCAGCGCCTCCTGGGCCCGCTGGGCGGCCGGGCCGGGCTGGCCCAGATCCCGGTGGCAGTGGGCGAGTTCATCGGCGAGATATGCCTGGTCGAAATGGCTGATCCAGGCCGGGTCGTCGCCCGCGTCGGCGGCCGCCTCGGCCCGTTCCATGGCCGAAAGCGCCCGGCCCGCCACCGTCTGGAAGGCGCGGCCGTCGCCCATCAGGGCGTGCCCACGCGCCTCCGCGGCGAAGAACATCGCCTCCGCCCGTGGGGTGACATGCCCGCGCGCGCCCTCCTGCGCGGCCCGCGCGAGCTGGGAGATCTCCCGCGGATTGCCCAGCGAGGCGGCGAGATGGCTCATGCTCGCGGCCAGTACGTAGCCGCCGTAGCCGCGGTCGCCGGCCGCCTGGGCCAGCCGCAGCGCCTGGATGTAGTAGCGCTGCGCCAGCCCCGGCTGCCCGGTGTCGACGGCCATATAGCCGCCGAGTTCCGTCAACCGGGCGACGGCGGCGAACAGTTCGCGCCCGACGGACTCGCGGTACGAACCGGCGAGCAGCCCGGAGACGACGCTGTTGAGGTAGTGCACCACGACCGGCCGCACATGCCCGGCCCCGAAGCGGTGGTCGAGTTCGCTGAGCGCCGCGGTCATGGCCCGTACGGCCTCGACGTCCGCCGCGCCGACCCGGGCGCCGGCGTTGCGCGCGACCTGGGTGTCCGCCCCGGTGATCAGCCAGTCGCGGCTCGGCTCCACCAGGGCGGAGGCCGCCACCGTGGAGCCGCTGAGGAAGTCGCGCCGCCCGACGTCGCTGCGCCACAGCTCGCAGACCTGCTCGATCGCCCCCAGGACGGTCGGGGAGAACTGGAGCCCCACCCCGGATGCGAGGTTCTTGCCGTCGGCCATCCCGATCTCGTCGATGGTGACCGTGCGCCCCAGCTTCCGGCCCAGGGCCTCCGCGATGATGGCCGGGGCGCGGCCGCGCGGCTGCTGGCCGCGCAGCCACCGGGCCACCGAGGTCTTGTCGTACCGCAGGTCGAGTCCGTGCTCGGCGCCGCACATGTTGACGCGGCGGGCGAGCCCCGCGTTGGAGCACGCGGCTTCCTGGATCAGCGCCTGCAACCGTTCGTTGGGCTGCCGTGCGACGAGTGGCCTGGCGGCCATGCTGTACCCCCTGTACTGCTGCGCGTTCACCGTCGAACGCCGTTCCCCGTGATCAATGCCCCGCACATATGCCGGATATCCGAGACATCCCGGATACCGGTGATGTCGTCCCGGATACGGGCGATGCCTTCCCGAATGCGCGCAGTACGGGCGCGAATACGGGCGATACCGGTGGCATCCGGATGTGCGATGCCGGTGCGCGGAGCGGTCCACGGGCGGCGCGGGGCCGGACCATGGGGTGATCCCGAGAAGGAGCGTGGCGCGCGGTGCCCGTGAGCGCGGCGCCGCCATGGCCCGGACCCTCCGGTGCGCACCGCGGACCGCCGCGTGGGCGGCCTCTCCGCCCGTCACGCTGGTGGCTACCCGCTCATTGGTGGATGGCCGCATATGCGCCCCCGCCCGTGCACCCATGCGCCCCGGGCGGAGGAACGATGCGCCGGGGGGTGTCCCCCATTCGGCCGTAACCGTTGGTGAGGGGCGAAGTTGTTTTCTGCGTGGAAGAGACCATCGGAGTCACAGGAGCCCCGCCGATCCCCCAGCAGCGCGGCGAGCAGCTGATCGAGACCGCGGTGCGTTACGCCGAGGAGCGGCATTGGGATGTGTTCCCCGGCGCATCGCTGGAGCACGACGGTGATACACCGCGCTGCTCGTGCAACGCCGACGCCTGCCCCGCGCCGGGCGCGCACCCCACCGGGCCCGGCTGGACCGGGCTGGCCAGCGGCAGCGCGTCGGCCGTGCGCCGGATGTGGAGCAAGCAGCCGCGTGCCTCGATCCTGCTGCCGACCGGCCGCGCCTTCGAGGCGCTTGAGGTGCCGGAGATGGCGGGCTGTCTGGCGCTGGCCCGTATGGAGCGGATGGAGGTGCCGCTCGGCCCGGTCACCCGTACCCCGCACGGCCGGATGCTCTTCCTCGTCCTGCCCGGCGCCTCGGCCAAGGTGCCCGAGCTGGTACGGAACCTGGGCTGGGTGCCGGCGGCCCTGGACCTGATCTGCCGCGGCGAGGGCGAATACATCGCCGCGCCGCCGACCCGTATGGCGCCGCACGGTTCGGTGCAGTGGGTGCGCCGGCCCACCGCCACCAACCGCTGGCTGCCGGACGCGGAGGACCTGATCAGTCCGCTGGCGTACGCGTGCGGGCGGGACGCGGCGGCGCTCCGGGGGCGCTGAGGGCCCGCCTCCCGCGGTGCGGGGCGCCGGCCCTGAGCCGCGGTCCTGAGCCGCACGCGCGGTGCGGGCCGGTGGTGTCAGTGGCCGCCCGTATCGTGGACGGCGTCGGACGGGGGCCATGACCGGGCCCCTGCGGGGACGTCGGAGGGGCGGGACCGGTGGACAGTGAACCGGAGCAGAGCGGGCCTGTAGGGCGGGGCGACGGCGCGGAGGGGGCGGCCGACGCCTCCCCCGACGGCGGTCGGCCGCCCGCCGTCCGCATCCAGGGCCTGTGGAAGAAGTTCGGCGAGCAGACCGCCGTCTCCGGTATCGATCTGACGCTGCCCGCGGGCCGCTTCATCGGGCTGGTCGGGCCCAACGGCGCGGGCAAGACCACCACCTTGTCGATGGTGACGGGGCTGCTGCGGCCGGATGCCGGGCAGGTCGAGATCGGCGGCCATGACGTCTGGCGGGACCCGGTGGCCGTCAAGTCCCGTATCGGCGTCCTGCCCGAGGGCCTGCGCCTCTTCGAGCGCCTCTCCGGGCGCGAGCTTCTCGGCTATACAGGGCGGCTGCGCGGTCTGCCGGGCGACGAGGTCGACAAGCGGGCCGGTCAGCTGCTGGAGGTGCTGGACCTCTCCGGCGCCCAGCACAAACTGGTCGTCGACTACTCCACCGGTATGCGCAAGAAGATCGGCCTGGCCGCGGCGCTGCTGCACAACCCCGAAATACTCTTCCTGGACGAGCCGTTCGAGGGCGTCGACCCGGTGTCGGCCCAGACCATCCGGGGCGTCCTGGAGCGCTACACCGCCTCCGGGGCGACGGTCATCTTCTCCAGCCATGTGATGGAGCTGGTGGAATCGCTGTGCGACTGGGTCGCGGTGATCGCCGCCGGCAAGATCCGCGCGGACGGTCCGCTGGAGCGCGTACGGGGCGAGGCGCCCTCCCTCCATGAGGCGTTCCTCGGCCTCGTCGGCGCGAGCGGCCGCGGCGCGGGCCAGAACCTGGACTGGCTGGGCGGCGGCGCCCGATGACCGACGAAGCCCTCGCCGCGCCGTCCCCGACCGCCCCCTCCACGAGAGCCCCCTCCCTGACCGGCGTCTTCGTCCGGCTCAAACTGTCGCTGCTGCGCAACGGCCTGCGTCAGTCGCCGGGGCGCGCCGTCGCCTATGTCGCCTCCCTCGTCGTCGGCCTGCTGGCCGCGGCCGGTGTCGTCCTGGGCCTGACCGCGCTGCGCGGCAACGCCCATGCCGGTGCCCTGGCCGTGCTGCTCACGGGCCTGCTCACCCTGGGCTGGGCGGTGATGCCGCTGTTTTTTCCCTCCGGTGACGAGACCCTGGATCCGACGCGGCTGGTGATGCTGCCGCTGCGGCCGCGGCCGCTGATCGTCTCGCTCCTGGTGGCCTCGCTGGTCGGCGTCGGCCCGGTGTTCACCCTGGCCCTGGTGACGGGCACGGTGATCATGCTGGCCCAGGGGGCGGCCGCCGCGGCCGTCGGCGTCGTGGCGCTCGTCCTGGTGGTGCTGGTCTGCGTCACGCTGGCGCGTGCCGTCGCCACCGCCTCCGTACGCCTGCTGACCAGCCGTCGCGGCCGCGATCTGGCCGTGCTGAGCGGGCTGTTCATCGCGCTCGGCTCCCAGGGCGTCAACATCGCCGCCCAGAAGCTCGGCCGCCCCGACGGCCTGACCGTCCTGGAACCGCTGGGTGCGGTGCTGCGCTGGGTGCCCCCGGCGTCCGCGATGGCAGCGGTGGACGACGCGGGCCGGGGGTCCTACGGGAGCGCGGCGGTGGGCCTGGCCCTGACCGCGCTCGCCCTGGCCCTGCTCCTGTGGTGGTGGCAGCGCACCCTCACCGCCCTGATGACCTCGCCGGACTCCTCCACCCTCCAGGCGGTCGAGAAGGACAGCGCACGCCGGTCCGGCGGCGGGGAGCGGGGGCTTGCGCGTCTCCTCCCGGATGGGCGCACGGGCACGGTCATGCTCCGTACGCTGCGCTACGCCTGGCGCGACCCGAAGTCCAAGATGGGCTGGGCCACCGCCCTGGGCGTCGGCCTCCTGGTCCCGGTCGTCTCGTCCCTCCAGGGCCGGGGCAGCATCTACACCGCCTTCTCGGCGTCCGCCCTGCTCGGCATGCAGATGTACAACCAGTTCGGCCAGGACACTTCGGCCTTCTGGATGGTCGCCTCGACCATCGCCACACCGCGCGATGCGTACGAGGAGCTCCGGGCCCGCGCAATGACGCTGGCCCTGGTGGCCGTCCCGTACGTCACCCTGGTCGTCATCGGCACCGCGGCGCTCATCGGCCCGTGGTCGGACTTCCTCGAGGTGTACGGCCTGTCGCTGGCCCTGCTGGGCGCGCTGCTGGCCACCGGAGCGCTGTCCTCGGCGCTCTTCCCGTATTCCATCCCCTCCGAGGGCAACAAGAACATCGCCCCGGGGCAGGGCGCGATCGCCTGGTTCAGCCTCTTCGGCGGGCTCCTGGTGGGCGCGGTGCTGAGCGCGCCGATGCTGGGGCTGACGATCTGGCTGCATGTCGCCGGGCTGCACGGCCTGTTGTGGGTGCTGCTGCCGGTGGGCGCCGCCTACGGGACCGGCGTCGCGGAACTGGGGCTGCGCGTGGCGGCGCCCCGGGTGGCGGCGCGGCTGCCGGAGATTCTGGTGGCGGTCAGCAAGGGGTGAGGGGCGTGGGGCCTGGCCGGTGGGCCGGCCCCACGGCATCGGCCGCCGCCCTGAGGTGGGCGGCGGCCGGAAGTTCCGAGGGTCAGACCTTGGTGAAGCACCAGGTGGTGCCGAGGCCGAGGCGACTGCGCTGGTGGATGACCGTCGTGTACTCCGAACCGCACGCCTTGCCGTCCACGTGCGTCTCGCCCGTCTTGTACTGGGCGTCCGAGGAGTCACAGGCGACGACGGTCATCTGGGAGTCGTCCTTGGGGCCGGTGATCTTGACGCAGTCGCCGACCTGCGGGTTGTGCTTCCTGTCGTACGCCTTCCGGTCCGCCTCCTTCTTGGCCTTACCGCCGTTCGGATTGGTGTTGTAGTCGTAGACGTAATAGCCGACGCCGCCGAAGAGGGCCAGCATGATGACGGCGGTGATCAGCCCGCGCAGGGGGCTGCGCTGCGGCTGCGGCCGGCGCGGCGGCTGCGGCTGTCCGTACGCCTGTTGCGGCTGTTGCGGCTGTCCATACGGCTGCTGCGGCTGCCCGTACGGAGCCTGCGGCTGCTGCTGGTACCCGTACGGCTGCTGCGGCTGGTTCTGGTAAGGCGGCGGTGCGGACACGACTTTGCTCCCCCATGGATGGCTGTTGGCTGGCTGCGGGTTGACTCCGCGGACGAAGGTCAATGCGATGTTGACCGGTGCAGGGTACCGGTCGCCCCCGTCACCGGTATTCCGGGTCCCGCACGGCCACGCGGCCTCGCCGGAGTTGTCCACAGGCTTCGGCGGGGGAATCGGCGAGGAGATAGCGTCATGGGAACGGATGAACGAGAGGGGGCGGAGCGGTGCGGCGCATCGGATGGGTGCTGGTGGCAGGGTGGCTGGCGGTGCTGTTCACCGCCGGGGTGGCACATGCGGCGCCCGCGGGCGGTGATACGCCGACCCGGACCGCCTATCTCGCCGAGCGGCTGCGGGAGAACCCGGTCTATGTGACCGACCAGCTGCCGCGTGCGGTGCCGCGCTCCACGGCCCCCGCATTCGCCGAAGAGGCCCGGCGCCTGGGCGTTCCCACGTATGTCATCGTCCTGCCGAGCGAGGCCGATATGGGCTCCGATGCGCTGCTCGCCGGGGTGCACGACCGGCTGGGCCGCAAGGGCCTCTATGTCTCGCTGGACGAATCGGGCCTGACGGATGTGCAGACCTACGGCGTGAGCGTGCCGGGCGCCCACGATGCCCGCTGGACGACGATGTACGAGTCGCCGTACGACGCGACCGCCCACGAGGAATTCCGGTATTTCGTCGATGTCCTCACATCCGGGCATGCAGCGCAGCGGGCCAAGGAAGCCGAGAAGGAATACGGCGGCGCCTACCCCGCGCACGAACCGGCGAACTGGCACACCACCCGGACGGACCGCGAGGACCAGAGCTTCGGGACGGGCGTGGTCGTCGCCGGGGTTCCGCTCCTCGCGCTCCTGGTCACGGTCTTTCTGCGGCGCCACCGCCACACCCGGCGGCTCACGGTCGCCGCGGCCGCCCTCGCCCTGTCCGGGGTTCTCGCCTTCACCGCCTCGCAGATTTTCGACGACACCAGCAGCGGCGACGGCTCGTATCCGACGGCCGCCGATATGCGGGCCCGTACCGACCGGGTGGCCGCCGGTCTGCGCCGCGACCCCCTCTACGTCGATCCGGAGAGCCCGCCGGTGCTGGACGCCGCCGCCCGGGCCCGGCTGCGCAAACGGCTCGCCGCGCTGCACCTTCCGGTGGTGATCGCCGCACTGCCCACCCCGATGGACGACGAATCCGGCGGCAGCGCCGACCTGCTGGCCAAGTCGCTGCACGACAAGCTGCACCGCAATGCCCTGATCGTGCTGGCCGATCCGGCGAACGACAGGATCGACACCTTCAATTACGGCGCCCGGATCGACAGCGAGTATCTCTTCGAGCGTCCGCACGACCTCTCCTATGCCGAGTCGTCCGCCCACCCCGCCACCGACCTCGGCTCCCGTCTGGACAAGCTGCTCGGCTATATCGCCAAGACCCCGCCGGCCAAACCGGGCAGCGAGGTCGCCCCCACCCCGGCGCCCGACCCGAAGCAGGAACAGACGCTGCCCGGTCTCTTCACCGGGGACTTCGAGCCCGGCCTGTTCATCGGCACCCTGCTCGCCGTGCTGCTGTTCGGGCTGGTGGCGGCGGTCGCCGCGCTCATCCGCCGCATACGGCGACGGGGCGGGCACCAGGTGGACGCCCCCGACCTGCCCTCGCGGTCGTGGCTGCGGCAGACGGCCACCAGGGAACTCGACGCCCTGGGAAAGGCCGTGGACCCGGCCGCCGCACCGTCCGCGAAACAGGAGCGCCGGGCGTGGGAGTGCCTGGACGCCGCCGTGATGCTGCTCGACGGCGACAGCGACGCCCGGATCGACGCCGACGCCTCCCCGGCCGACCTGGTCTGCGCGATTGTGCTGGCCCGCGCCGGACTCGCCGCCGTCCGGGACGCGTTGCCGACGCAGCACGTCTGCCATCGCAATCCCCTGCACGGCCCCGCCGGCAAGGTGCGGCCCTCGGGCCGCAAGGGGCGCGGGTCTCCGGTGTGCGAGGCGTGCCGGGCGGCCCCGGGGGCCGTGCTCCGGCTGCGGCCCACGGCCTCCTCCGGGTCCGGCTCCGCCGTCCCCTACCCGACCCTCCCCGGGCCGCTGGCTGCGCTGGGCGACGGCGCCGGAATCGATCAACTCACCCGCGAGATACGGGAGCACTACGGTGTCCACTGATCCCCGCCGCCCGGTGCGGAGCGCCCTGGGGCGCGCCCTTGCGATCGCCGTAGCGTCCCTGGCGCTGCTCGTCTGCGCCGCGGCTCCGGGCGCGGCCGCCGAGAGCCCCGGGCAGAAGATCGCCAACGCGCTGCGTACGTCATCCGTTTACGTCGATCCGTCCCTCGCCACGGCCGTCGACGTGGCCCAGCAGCGCAAGCTCGTCGCCCAGATCCGGCAGACCCGTCTGCCGATCCGGGTGGCCCTGGTGCCGCTGGTCGAGGGGGACAGCTGGAACGGCGAGCCGCAGCAGCTCGCCGAGGTGGTGCACGACCGGATTGGCGGCGGCCCGGCCATCCTGATCACGCTCGGGACGAACGGCGAAGGCATCGCCGCCGCCGAATGGCCGGACGGCGCCCACCAGGCGTGGAAGGCCGCGGCCGCGGTCTCTCTCCAGGACGATATGAAGGACGCCGGTCCGGCCCGGCGGATCGCCCGCGCCATCAAGATCATCAAGGCCGGGACGGGCGACGCGGAGTTCAAGAAGGTCACCGCCGATGTCAACGGCCCCGCCACACACACCGGCAGGCCCAAGCCGTCGGGTACGGGGTCGGGTTCGCCGTTGCCGCGGATGCTGGCCCTCGCCGTCGGGCCGCTGCTGCTGCTCGCCGCCGCGGGCCTGCTGTTGCGCCGCCGCGCCCGGCTGCGCGGCGGGCTCGCCACTCCCTTCGCGCTGCCGCGCGCGGTCTTCGCCGCCGCCCACAGCGCCGATGAGACCGGGCTCCGCGAGCGCGCGGGCGAGGAGGTCGTACGGCTCGGCGAGGAGGCCCGCGCCGCGCAGGGCGACCCGACGGCCATCGAGCGCGCCCTGGACGCCTATGCCGCGGCCGGCACGGTCCTGGACCGCGCCCGCGGAATCCCCGACCTGGCGGGCGTGTTCGCCCTGGTCGCCGAGGGTCACGCGGCCCTGTCCGGCACCCGTCCCGCACTCCCCCTGTGCTTCTTCCACCCCCTGCACGGCCCCGCCGCCCGCCGTGTCGCCTGGCGCCCTCTCGGCCGCCGCGAGCAGCTGCGGGTGGCCGCCTGCGAGACCTGCATACGGGCCATCCGCACCCACAGCGCACCGGAGGTCCTCCTCGACCGCCACGACGGCCGCCCCGTCCCGTACTTCGAGGTGCCCGCAGCGAACAGCCTCTGGGCGGCCACCGGTTACGGCTCCCTCCTGGGCGACGACTCGCTGGCGGCCCGGGTCCAGCGGGGGGATTTCACGCGGACGGTGACGTAGGGCGGGGGCCGCGGTGTGGCCGGGGTGCGCCTCGCAACGTCGTGGCCGTGGCGGCCGCTTGCCGCCCGGTTCCCCTTTCTCGAATTTTATTGCCCGAGCATTGCCCGGGGACCAATGCCGTTGAATTCATCCGCAATGGGGCGGGTGTATTGACGGTGCCCGGCAAGCGTTCAGGGCGAATTACCGCGAATCCGCTCCGAATGGCGTGGCGAGGTCCGCGACGCCGTTTCGACAAAGGCGAAAGGGTGCTCCTATGCTCCGCTCACAGCCGTTCGCCTGCGCACATGGCATCGCCAACTGTGGTGCGAGACGGGGGATCTGCGAGGAGAACAGTTTTGCTGCACACCAAGTCCGCCTGGCTGCGCGCGGACGCCCCCGTCGCCGTGCTGGCCCTGCCCCTGGCCCTGACGTTGACCGCCTGCGGCGGCAAGAAGGACGCCTCCGGCGCCAAGGCCGACGCGGCGAGGTCGGGCTCCGGGAAGACGGCGCAGAAGACTTCGGCGGACCGGGCGGTGAGCAGCGGGCTGAAGCCGGGGCAGAGCGGGACCCGGAAGTTCCGGGAAGGTTCCGGGAAACTGACCGTCACCTATGAGATTGCCGCCCAGAAGGTATATGTGGGCACCGAGGCCGACGCCCAGAAATTGGTCTCCGATCCCAAGGATGCCAAGGGCCTGGTCGCCGCGACCGCATTTGTGAAGTACACGAACAAGGGCGGCGGAGAGGTCACGGGTCTGCCGCATGTGGACAATCAGGCGGAGATCTACGCGGACGGCCGCCGGGGCGGTCTGCTCATCGGTGCCGCCGAGAGCCTTCCCGGCTGTGAGGACCCGGTCGACATCGACAGCTGGAAGACCGGCCAGAGCCATGTCATCTGCCAGACCTTCATGATCCCCAAGGGCGCGAAGTCCATGGAGGTCCACTGGGCGGCGGACGACGCCGACGAGGACCCGCTCATCTGGAAGTTCGCCCAGCAGGGCTGACAGACGCCGGAACCCGGCCCGCCCGGATGCCCACGGAACGTGGGCATCCGGGAAGCCGGTGCACTCCGGAAACCGGAGGGGCACGGAGCTGACGGGGGTTCAGCTCCGCGCCCCACCGCGCGCCGCAGCGTCCCGCCGAGCCGCGTCGCCGCCGGGCCGTACCGCCGGGCCGCACGCCTCAACCGGGCGTCGTGGCCGCACACCTCAGCCCGGGGCGGGCCGCGCCCGCGCGCCTCAGCCCGGCGTCGTGGCCGTACGCAGGAACGGATCGATGGCGTGGTACCAGGCGTCGGGCGCCTCCCAGGGCAGCAGATGGCCCGCGTCGGGAATTTCGGCGTACTCGCCGCGGGGCAGCACGCGGACCATCTCCTGGGCCTCGGCGCGGCCCAGTTCGGCGTCCAGGCCGCGTACGACCAGCGCCGGGCACTGCACCTGGGCCAGCTCTTCCCAGTGCGCGTCATAGACCCAGGTCTCGCGCGCCCGCAGCATCTGACGGCGCGAGAAGACCGGCCGCCAGCCGTCGGCCCGCTCGGCCATCACCTCGGCGAAGAACTCGCCCCGGACCGGCCGGGGGCGCTCCAGCGTCGGATCGTCCTCGCCGAACCATTTGCGGACGTCGGCGAGCGTCGCGAACGGCACCGGCCAGGAACGGAACCATTCGGTCCATTCGCGCTGCGAGGCCGCGCCCAGCGCCGAGGCCCGCATATCGCAGATGACCAGCGCGCTCACCAGATCCGGCCGCCGGGCCGCGACCTGCCATGCCGTCAGGGCGCCCATGGCGTGCCCGATCAGGGCGGCCGGGGCGAGACCGAGCTGCTCGATGGCCGCGATGGCGTCATCGACGTATGCCTCGCGGTCGTACGGCCCGTCCGCGGGCTTCTCGCTGCGGCCGTGGCCGCGCTGGTCGAGCCCGACCGGGCGGTGCCGCGCGCTGAGCCGCCGTGCGGTGTCCGCCCAGTGCGAAGCGCGCCCCATCAGACCGTGGAGCATCAGCACGCCCGGACCGCGACCGGCCGCGCCCGTCCCGCCGCCGCTCTTGGGCGGATCGGTGAATTCCCAGGCCGCGAGCCGCGCCCCGCCGGCCCCTGTCACATCGATGCGCCGCACCATGTGCCCCGCCACCCCCAATCGTCCATGGCCAGCCCCACGCCCCTCACCACACTATCGAACCTCTATTCGAACGCACCGTCCTCGGCCACAACACCCCTCGTTCGAGTGACCTCGCGCAAGGATTGACCGGGTCCGGCAGGGGGAGACATGTGCCGGGAGGCGGGCCCTACCGGGAAGGGGGCCCGTGGGGAAAGACCCTGGGAGCTCGGGGCTCCGGGTCTTGGCGGGGGGACATGGGGAGGCAGGGCCCCGGCTGCTCGCAGCACCGGGGCCCTGACCGTGTCGGTGCACGGCCGGCCACGGCACAGCCAGCGGACGGATCACAGCCCCCTCCCCACCCCGGAGAGCCGACACCCCACAAGTGAGGCCCGCGTACCTGAGCACCGCGCCTCGTGCCGACATATGCCACCGCGTCAGCGCCAGGGTGGCACGACACCGCCGGAATCGCACGGGTTCCCACAAGTTCGTTCAATGAGAAATCACTGAGCGAGCCCGCCGGCAGCGCATCGGCGCAGCTCAGCGGGCTCGCGGGAAATCAGCGGAAAAGCAGCGGAAAAGAAAGGGATGCCGGCGACGACCTCAGCGCTTCGCGACGAACACATGCGAGGCGATCTCGGAATGCAGTTCGGCGGCCTCGCCGCTGCTGCCGACCAGCACCCCGCCCGCCGACTCCGTCACGCTCACCACGGCGCCCGGCTGCACACCGGCCCGCCGCAGGGTGTACATCAGCTGGGCGTCGGCCTGGATCGGCTCGCCGATGCGGCGCACCACGACCGTCTTGCCGTCGGCCCCCGGATCCAGATCCATCAGGCTCACCATGCCGGCGTCCAGGAACGGGTCGGCCTCGGACTTCTCGCCCAGCTCCTCCAGGCCCGGGATGGGGTTGCCGTACGGCGATTCCGTCGGGTGCCGCAGCAGCTCCACGACGCGGCGCTCGACCGCCTCGCTCATCACGTGCTCCCAGCGGCAGGCCTCGGCGTGCACCTGCTCCCACTCCAGCCCGATGACGTCGACGAGCAG
This sequence comes from Streptomyces natalensis ATCC 27448, assembly GCF_000935125.1. Classification (GTDB taxonomy): domain Bacteria; phylum Actinomycetota; class Actinomycetes; order Streptomycetales; family Streptomycetaceae; genus Streptomyces; species Streptomyces natalensis. The sequence continues at coordinate 40,326 of NZ_JRKI01000062.1, forward strand.
ACATTCGGCGAGGCGGTGCTTGCGCATCACCCGGGTCGCCAGCCGCCGGCCCTCTTCCGTCAGCTCCAGATGACGGTCGCCCGCGACCGTCAGCAGGCCGTCTCGCTCCATGCGCGCCACGGTCTGGCTGACCGTGGGGCCGCTCTGTTCGAGCCGCTCCGCGATGCGGGCGCGCATGGGGACCACACCTTCCTCTTCCAGTTCGAGGATGGTGCGGAGATACATCTCCGTGGTGTCGATCAGTCCGGACATGCGTGCCCCTCATGTGTCGTGCGGTGGCCCTGGACTCAATTCTGACGCATCCCACCGACAACGGGGCCCCGTCGTCCGTACACCGGACTCCCTACACCGGACTCGACGCACCGGACTCGATGCGCCGGACGCGACGCACCGGGTGCGCTCCGTGTTGACAGCGTGCCGGTCCGGACCCCACCGTGATCCGCGCCACGACTGTCGCGCCCGGCGTACCAGCCGAACGAGCCGCCGCGGAGCGTGCCGTGTGCGGCTGCGCAAGGATCCGGGGCGATCGAGAGGGGACCGCGGCAATGGCCGACACCGACCGGAGTGACCACCTGGCCGGGGAGTACTTCGATGCGGCGATTGCGCTGCTGCGGCGGGTGCAGGAGGACAGCGGCGGCGCGATCACCGCGGCGGGGCGGCTGATCGCCGACACCGTCGAGGCGGGCGGGCGGGTGTTCTCCTTCGGCGCCGGCCACTCCTCGCTGCCCGCCCAGGACACCGTCTACCGGGCGGGCGGCCTGGCGGTGATGAATCTGCTGTGCGTCCCCGGGGTCATCGGTGTGGACGTACGGCCCGCCACGCTCGGCAGCGCCCTGGAGCGGGTGGACGGGCTCGCCGCGGCCGTCCTGGACACCAGCCCGCTGGAGGCCGGCGACGTCCTGGTGATCGTCTCGCTGTCCGGGCGCAATGCGCTGCCGGTGGAGATGGCGTTGAGCGCACGGGAGCGCGGCATCAGGGTCATCGGCGTGACCTCGGTGGCGTACGCGGCGGAGACGACGTCCCGGCATGTCTCGGGCGGCTTCCTCAAAGACCACTGCGACCTCGTCCTGGACAGCGCGATCACGGTCGGCGACGCGGAGTTGACCACGCCGGGCATCGGCGCGCCGTTCGCCCCGGCCTCCACGGTCGTCACCAGCGCGATCATGCAGGCCGTGGTGGCCACCGCCGCGGGGGCGCTGGCCGAACGGGGCCTCGAACCGCCGCTACTACGATCAGGAAACGTCGACGGCGGGCACGAGTGGAACGCCCGGGTGATCGCCGCGTACGCGGACCGCATCTTCTGGGCGTGACGCCGTCTTCCGGGCGTGACGCTGTCTTCCGGGAATGACGCCCGCCGGTACGGCCCGGTGCGCCCCCGGTGGGCCGCGGCCCCTCAGCCGCCCGTCGCCCCCGCCAGGTCCAGTGCCGCGGCGATCCGGGCCGCGACCTCCTCGGCGTAGTCCGCGTCCGCGCGGTCGAACGGGCGGCGCGAGGGCGCCCGCAGGAAGGTGGCGACGCCCAGCGTGCGGCCGCGGCTGCGCAGCACCACGCACAGCCCGTGCACCGTGCCGTCCGGCCATTTACGGGCGGCCGCCCAGCCGTCGGCCGCGTCCGGGCCCGCGCTGGCGCGCACCGAACCGCGCCGCTCGTACGCCTGGGCCGCCGGATGGCCCGCCGGATACGCCATCGGGATACCGGTCGCCGCGAACGCCTCGGCCGGCCCCGGCGCCCCGGCCGGAGAGGCCAGCGCCCGCACCAGCCGCGGCGCCCGCGCGGCCCCGGGCGCGGCCGTCAGATCACCGCGGTCGCCGTCGTCCGCGGCCTCGTCCAGCGCTCCGCACGGGGCCGGCGCGGGGGCCGGGGCGAGGTCGACCAGGCCGTGATCGGCGAAGCCGGCCAGCGCGAAGTCCAGGTGGACGGCGGCGGCCTCGCAGGGGTCCGGGCACTCGGCGGCCGCCCGGCCGGCACGGTGCAGCTGATGGGCGCGGAAGCGCAGCAGGGAACCGTCCTGTTCGGCCCGCTTGGCGTCCGTCACGTCCTGGAAGAGCCAGGCGACGCCGAGCGGTACCGGCTCCTCGGCCAGCGGCGAGGCCAGCCGGACGAAGCCGCTGCGCCAGCACCGGCGCGGCGCTTCGGCCTCCTCGGAGCGCAGCGTCACCCACAGCTCGGCGGCCGCCGGCGGCGCGCCCTCGGCGAGGACGTGCTGGAGCGCGCCCTCCACCTCCTCCACGCCCTGCGTCAGCAGATCGCCCAGCGGGCACCCCAGCAGCGCCGTACGGCCCACCCCCAGGGCGCGGGCGGCGGGCGCGTTCAGCAGGGCGAGCCGCAGATCGGCGTCCACCAGGACCACGCCCCACGATCCGTCGTCGAAGAGCGCCTCGCTGAGCGCGATGGACCGCTCCAGGTCGAGCTGGGCGTGCACCTCGCTGAAGGCGCAGTAGACCCCGTGCACCCGGCCTCCGGGGCCGCGGACGGCCGAGACCTGGGTGCGGACGAGGACCCGGTGGCCGTCCTTGGTCAGCAGCGCGAATTCCTGTACCTGGCGGCCCGGGGAGCGCCGCGCGGCGGCGAGCACCGTACGGATCTCCTCGGCGTCCTCGCTGCGGGCGGCCCAGCCCGCGAGGCCACTGCGGCCGACGGCCTCGGCCGCGGTCCAGCCCAGGATGCGCTCGGCCTCGCGGTTCCAGTGGGTGACCGTGCCGTCGGCCCCGAAGGCGGCGAGGGCGGCGTCCATGCCGTCCAGGAGGGCGGCGAGCAGCGCGGAGTCGTCGGCGAGGCCGGTGGCAGCGGGTGCCCGGCCGTCCGTATCGGGGGCGGGGCGGCCGGACGGGGACGAGGACGCGGACGAGGCGGAAGAAGCCGACGAAGCCGACGAAGCAGTCACTGGCACCCCTTAAGAACGCCGCCAAGATCACCGTCGCACGTGCTGCACCTGGCTTTATTCAACTGGAACGTGACTCAGCACACACCCGATTCGCGGAAATCGTTGCGCTGGGAAATTCGGTTGTCCGGGACCGGGCGGCTGCCTAACGTGTGGAGCACACGAGAAGGGAGGTGGTTCCGGAAATGATCAAGAACCGGACGCGTGAGGTGACTGCGGGCTAGCGGCCCGTCGTTTCACCGAAGTGCAGCGCCGGACCCGCGCATGCTGCAGATGCGCAGCCGGCCCAAATCCCAGCAGTCACCCGGCCCGCGGGCTGCCGGTTCGTCCGACCGGCCCTTTGCGCCACCGAGCGCGAAGGAACCAGCCCGTGGGCCGTCTGCGTGCCGCCTCAGGGCGCCAGCCGCTCCACCCGCCAGCCCTCGCCGGGCTCGGCGGACGCGTAGCGCAGCCGGTCGTGCAGCCGGTTGAGCCGCCCCTGCCAGAACTCCACTTCCTCGGCCACGACGCGGTAGCCGCCCCAGTGCGGCGGCGCCGGGACCTGCTCGCCCTCCGGGTAGCGGTCGGCCAACTCCTCGTAGGCGCGCTCCAGTTCGTCGCGCGAGCCGATGACCGCGGACTGGTCGCTGGCCCAGGCGCCCAGTTGGGAGCCGTGCGGGCGGGTACGGAAGTAGGCGGCGGTCTCGTCCCGGCCGATGCGTTCGGCGGTGCCGTTGACGATGACCTGGCGGGCGAGCGGATGCCAGGGGAAGAGCAGCGAGACGCGGGGGTTTTCGGCCAGTTCGCGGCCCTTGCGGCTGGTGTAGTTGGTGTAGAAGACGAAACCGCGGCCGGTGAACGCCTTCAGGAGCACGGTCCTTGAGCTCGGGCGCCCGTCGGGGCCCACCGTCGAGACGACCATCGCATTCGGCTCGTGCAGGCCGGCCGCCACCGCTTCCTTGAACCAGCGCGCGAACTGCTCGTAGGGATCGGCCGCGAGATCGGCCTCGGCGAGTCCCTCGGCGCGGTAGTGCGCGCGCATGGGTGACGGATCGGGGGTCTCGTAATAGGGCGCGTCGGCAGGGTGCACGGGCTCATCTTGCAGCATCGGGTCCGCCCGGGGCAGCCGGGAGGGGCGGAAGTCTGCCCGCCGTCGACCGGACGTAACCCTCTCGTCAGCGAATCGACCGGTGTGCCGGATGTCACCCGCCGCGCAGGTGACGAACCCCCCAAAATCGCGGGCCCGCCCACTGTGGCCTGTGAACATCGCGAGCTATCGTGTCCGGCCTGAAGGGACGCACGCCCATGCACCGTGCGCCCTGACGAGGCCCAGCACCACGCACCACACCGAAGCATCACACCGACGCACCACAACGCACCGTGTCAGAGCGCGGCTCGACCCTCCGCGCACGGCACCGTCGCGTGACCCATGCCCTGGCGGGGCATCACCAGGGCGACCGGTGCGGACCGCGAGCTGCCCGCGCAGCCGTGGAACCGCAACGGCGCCCGCACCAGAGTCGACTGCACGGCATCCGGTCCCCGGCCGAATGCCGTCCCCATTCATCGAGGAGCCGCCTGATGTCCGACTTCGTACCCGGACTTGAGGGAGTCGTAGCGTTCGAGACGGAGATCGCAGAACCGGACAAGGAAGGCGGTGCGCTGCGCTATCGCGGCGTCGACATCGAGGACCTGGTGGGTCATGTGTCCTTCGGGAACGTGTGGGGCCTGCTGGTCGACGGGGCGTTCAATCCCGGTCTGCCGCCGGCCGAGCCGTTCCCGATTCCCGTGCACTCGGGTGACATCCGCGTCGATGTGCAGTCCGCGCTGGCCATGCTCGCGCCCGTATGGGGCCTGAAACCGCTGCTGGACATCGACGAGGCGGAGGCCCGCGACAACCTCGCCCGCGCCGCCGTGATGGCGCTTTCGTACGTCGCCCAGTCGGCGCGCGGACAGGGCCTGCCGATGGTGCCGCAGAAGGAGATCGACAAGGCCGAGACCGTCGTGGAGCGCTTCATGAAGCGCTGGCGCGGCGAGCCCGACCCCAAGCACGTCAAGGCCGTCGACGCCTACTGGACCTCGGCCGCCGAGCACGGCATGAACGCCTCCACCTTCACCGCCCGCGTCATCGCGTCCACCGGTGCAGATGTGGCGGCCGCGCTCTCCGGGGCGGTCGGGGCGATGTCCGGACCGCTGCACGGCGGTGCGCCGTCCCGCGTCCTGGGCATGATCGAGGAGATCGAGCGCACCGGTGACGCCACCGCCTACGTCAAGCGGGCCCTGGACCGCGGCGAGCGGCTGATGGGCTTCGGCCACCGCGTCTACCGCGCCGAGGACCCGCGCGCCCGCGTGCTGCGGCGCACCGCCAAGGAGCTGGGCGCCCCGCGCTACGAGGTCGCCGAGGCGCTGGAGAAGGCCGCCCTGGAGGAGCTGCACAACCGCCGCCCCGACCGTGTGCTGGCCACCAACGTCGAGTTCTGGGCCGCCATCACGCTGGACTTCGCCGAGGTGCCGGCGCACATGTTCACGTCGATGTTCACGTGCGCCCGTACGGCCGGGTGGAGCGCGCACATCCTGGAACAGAAGCGGACGGGCCGACTGGTCCGGCCGTCGGCCCGGTACGTGGGCCCTGCGGGCCGCAGCCCCCGCGAGATCGAGGGCTTCGAGGGGCTCTGAGGGTTTGAGGGTTTCTCCCCACGTTGTCCTCTGCGGCGCCGTAGGGGTTGCGGTGCCCGCCTTCGGCGGGCGGGGGTTGGGTCGGCCGCCGCGGTCGACTGTCCGTTGCCATGGGTGCGGCGTCAGGCTTCCAGGACTTCGTCCCTACAGCCTGCCGCCTCCCCGCCGTCGTCGACCTCCGGCCAGGGGGAGGAAGGTACAGACGACGGCCGCCGGGTCAGCGTCCACCGCAACCCGCCAGGTACCCCCACCCCGGGGTGGCCGCCAAACCGGGGTGGGAGGGGCCGGGCTGGAGCGACGAAGTCGTGGAAGACCGGCCCCGCACCCACCAGACACAGCGGGCGACGGAAGCCTCTACGGGTTCAAGACGGAGTCGATGATCCGCGCCCACTGCTCAACGACCCGGTCCCGCCGCGCCGAGTCATCCGTGAGCAGGTTGGCCAGGCCCAGCCCGCGGGCCATGTCGAGCAGCCCCTGCACGGTCTCCCGGATGCCCGGTACCGACTCGTCGGCCTCCAGGAGGGCCACCGCCGTACGGTGGGCCTCCCGGCCGACCCGGGCCTCCAGGGCCGTGACCCGCCGGCGTAGCTGCTCCTCGTCGGAGGCCGCGACCCACAGGTGCAGCGCGGCCCGGAACAGCGGCCCCGTGTAGAGGCCCACCAGTTCCTCGACGATGATCCAGGTGCGGGCGATCGACCCGGCCGGCGGCAGATTGTGCGCCACCGCCTTCAGCGCGCCCTGGCGCTTTTCCGCGACGTGCTCGACGGCCGCGGTGAACAGGTCCTCGCGGGTACGGAAATGGTGCTGGGCCGCGCCGCGCGAAACGCCCGCGCGTTCGGCCACCACCGAGACCGTACTGCCGCTCCAGCCGCGCTCCGCCAGGCAGGAGACGGCCGCCTCCAGGAGCCTGAGCCGGGTGGCCCGGCTGCGCTCCTGCTGGGGCGTCCTGCCGCCGCGGGCCGGGGTCAGCGCGTCCATGCCGGGGCCCGTCGCTCCAGGAAGGCGGTCATGCCCTCGCGCGCCTCGGCGGAGCCGAACAGCCGCGCCGACTGCTCGGCGAGCGCCTGCGTATCGCGGTCGAAGGCGCGCAGCACCTCCGCCGTCACCAGCTTCTTCGATGCGGCCAGGCCCTGCGGAGAGCCTTTGCGCAGTCCCTCCAGTACGGGCCCGAGCCCGGCGTCCACGTCCTTCGACGCCAGCGTCACCAGCCCGATCCGGGCCGCCTCCGCCGGGCCGAACGTCTCCCCGGTGAGGTAGTAGCGGGCGGCCGCCCGCGCATCGAGCCGGGGCAGCAGCGGCATCGAGATGACGGCGGGCGCGAGGCCGAGCCGCGCCTCGGTGAAGGCGAACGTGGCCTTGGGCCCGGCCACCGCGATATCGCAGGCGCCGAGCAGCCCCAGGCCCCCGGCCCGGACGTGCCCGGTGACCCGCGCGACCACCGGCAGCGGCAGCTCCACCAGGGCGCGCAGCAGCCGTGCGAGCCCCAGCGGCCCGTCCGTCGCCGCTCCCGAGGTCGCCTCGGACAGGTCCGCCCCGGCGCAGAAGGTGGTGCCCGTATGTGCCAGCACCACGGCTCGCACGGCGTCGTCGGCCGCGGCCTCGGCGAGCGCCTGGTGGAGTTCGGCGACCAGCCGGGCGGAGAGCGCGTTGCGGTGGTGCGGCGAGTCGAGGGTGAGGGTGGCGATGCCACGCTCGTGGGTGCGTACGACGAGCGGTGCGGCGGGCGGGACGTCGGTGGACGGGACGTCGGTCATCGGGGCTCCAACTCCTTTCCCTGGCGCGCGGTTCGCGCCGCAGATTCTTGCCGGTGGTGGTCGGCAACGTACGCGATGGCCGCCGCTTCGCTCGGCGCGGCCCCTCGCGAGGCGGCCGCCGGTGTGGCGGGCGGCCGCGCGGACGGTGTGCAGGGCTCGGGCCGACGCCTCAGTACGACTTCGGCAGGCCCAGCGACTGGTGCGAGACGAAGTTGAGGATCATCTCGCGGCTGACGGGGGCGATACGGGCCACGCGGGCGGCCGTGATCATGGAGGCGAGGCCGTATTCGTGGGTGAGGCCGTTGCCGCCGAGGGTGTGGACGGCCTGGTCGACGGCGTGCACGGCGGCCTCGGCGGCGGCGTATTTGGCCATGTTGGCGGCCTCGCCCGCGCCCATGTCGTCGCCGGCGTCGTAGAGGTGGGCGGCCTTCTGCATCATCAGCCGGGCCAGTTCGAGCTCGATATGGGCCTGGGCGAGGGGGTGGGCGAGGGCCTGGTGGGCGCCGATGGGGTCCTTCCAGACCTGGCGGGTGCGGGCGTAGTCGACGGCCCGGTCCAGCGCGTAACGGCCCATGCCGAGGGCGAACGCGGCGGTCATGATGCGCTCGGGGTTGAGGCCGGCGAAGAGCTGGAGGAGGCCGGCGTCCTCGTCGCCGACCAGGGCGTCGGCCGGCAGCCGTACCTCGTCCAGGGTCAGCTCGAACTGCTTCTCCGGGGCGGCCAGTTCCATACGGATCGGGCTGCGCGAGAAGCCCGGTGTGTCCCGGGGCACCATGAAGAGGCAGGGCTTGAGGCGTCCGGTCCGGGCGTCCTCCGTACGGCCGACGATCAGCGTGGCCTCGGCGATGTCGACGCCGGAGACGAACACCTTGCGGCCGTTGAGGACCCAGACCGTGCCCTCGCGCCGGGCGGTGGTGGTGATGCGGTGGGAGTTGGATCCGGCGTCGGGTTCGGTGATGCCGAAGGCCATCTTGCGGGAGCCGTCGGCCAGGCCCGGCAGCCAGGTGCGTTTTTGGCCCTCGGTGCCGAAGCGGGCGATGACCGTGCCGCAGATGGCGGGCGAGACGACCAGCATCAGCAGCGGGCAGCCGGCCGCGCCCAACTCCTCCAGTACGAGGGAGAGTTCGGCGATGCCGCCGCCCCCGCCGCCGTATTCCTCGGGGAGGTTGACGCCGAGGTAGCCGAGTTTGGCGGCCTCGGTCCACAGGTCGTCGGTGTGCCGGCCCTCGTCGACGACGGTGGCGAAGTAGTCGCGGCCGTAGCGGCGGCCCAGGGCTGCCACTGCCTCGCGCAGCGCGCGGTGTTCCTCGGTCTCGATCACAGGGTTGCGCACAGTGGCTCCTTCTGTGGGAGGGGTCCGGGCAGACACCCGGAATTCAGGCCGTGACGACGGCCAGCAGCGCGCCCACCTCGACCTGTCGGCCGGGGTGGACGGGCAGGGAGGTGAGGGTTCCGGCGGCGGGCGCGGTGATCTGGTGTTCCATCTTCATCGCCTCCAGCCAGAGGAGGGGCTGCCCCGGCTCGACCCGGGCGCCCTCGGCAAGCCCGTCGGCGATCCGGACCACCGTGCCGGGCATGGGCGCCAGCAGGGAGCCCGGTTCGGTGCGGGCCGCCGGGTCGGGGAAGCGGGGCAGGGCGGTCAGGGCGCAGGAGCCCTGCGGGGTGTCGACGTGGACCTGGTCGCCGTAGCGGGCGAGGGTGAACGCGCGCCGCAGCCCGTCCACTTCGAGGACGACGCGGTCGGGGCCCGCGGCGAGCAGGCGGACGCCGGGGAAGTCCTCGGCGTGCAGGCCGTCGCGCGTCAGGCGGTAGCGGATCTCGTACGGGGTGCCGGCGTGCTCGTACGTCTTGCGCTGGGGGCCCGAGGGGACGTTGCGGAAGCCGCCGAAGCGGGAGCGGCCCTGCGCCTCGGCGAGGGCCGCGGCCAGGGCGGCCGTCCGGACCGCCGAGGGGGCGGCGGGCGGGGTCAGTGCGGCGAGGTTGCGGTCGTAGAAGCCGGTGTCCAGTCCGGTGGCCGCCGCGAACTCCGGGTGGCGCAGGGAGCGGACGAGCAGTTCGCGGTTGGTGACGGGGCCGTGCAGGCGGGTGTGCTCCAGGGCGCCCGCCAGTTTGCGGATCGCCTCGTCGCGGGTCGGCGCCCAGGCGATGACCTTGGCCAGCATGGGGTCGTAGTGGACGGTGACGGGGTCGCCGTCGGTGACGCCGGAGTCGAGGCGTACGCCGTCGGGCACCGACAGCCGGTGGATCACACCGGTCTGCGGGCGCCAGCCGGCGGCCGGGTCCTCGGCGTAGAGGCGGGCTTCCACGGCATGGCCCAAGGGGGCGGGCGGTGCGGGGTCCAGGGCCCGGCCCTCGGCGATGCGTATCTGGAGGGCGACCAGGTCGAGGCGGTGAACGGCCTCGGTGACCGGGTGTTCGACCTGGAGGCGGGTGTTCATCTCCAGGAAGTACGCCCGGCCGTCGCGGGTCACCAGGAACTCTACGGTGCCCGCGCCCCGGTAGTCGATGGCGCGGGCCGCCCGCGCGGCGGCCGTGTGCAGGCTCTCGCGCAGCGCATCGGTCAGCCCGGGGGCGGGGGCCTCCTCGATGACCTTCTGGTGGCGTCGCTGGAGGGAGCAGTCGCGGGTGCCGAGCGTCCAGACCGTGCCGTGGGCGTCGGCGAGGATCTGCACCTCGACATGGCGTCCGCCGACGACATAGGGCTCGACGAAGACCTCGCCGTCGCCGAACGCCGCGGCCGCCTCCGCCTCGGCGGCCTTCAACTCGCCGGGCAGGTCGGTCAGTTCGGTGACGAGGCGCATACCGCGCCCGCCGCCGCCCGCCGCCGCCTTCACCAGCAGCGGCAGATCGGCCTCGGTGGCGGTGACCGGATCGACGGGTGCCGGCAGCGGCACCCCGGCCGCCCCCATCAGCTCCTTGGCCCGCGTCTTGGACGCCATGGCCTCGATGGCGGCGGGCGGCGGCCCGATCCAGACCAGGCCCGCCCCGGCGACGGCGGCGGCGAAGGAGGCGTTCTCGGACAGGAAGCCATAGCCGGGGTGGACGGCGTCCGCGCCCGCCGCCCGCGCGGCCGCCACCAGCGCCTCGCCGCGCAGATAGGTCTCGGCCGGGGTGTTCCCGGGAAGGCGTACGGCGGTGTCGGCCTCGCGGACGTGGGGCGCGCCGGCGTCCGCGTCCGAGTACACCGCGACGGTGGAGATGCCCAGCTCACGGCAGGTGCGGATGATCCGGCGGGCGATTTCGCCGCGGTTGGCGACGAGCAGGGTCGAAAGCACGTGATCCCTCACATCCGAAAGACGCCGAAGCCGCCCCGCGCGCCCTCGACCGGCGCGGTGTGCACGGCGGACAGACACAGGCCGAGGACGGTGCGGGTGTCGCGCGGGTCGATGACGCCGTCGTCGTAGAGCCGCCCGGACAGGAACATCGGCAGCGATTCGGACTCGATCTGCTGCTCCACCATGGCGCGCAGGGCGGCGTCCGCGTCCTCGTCGTACGGCTGTCCCTTGGCGGCGGACTGCCGGGCGACGATCGAGAGGACGCCGGCGAGCTGCTGGGGGCCCATCACGGCGGACTTGGCGCTCGGCCAGGCGAACAGGAACCGGGGATCGTAGGCCCGGCCGCACATGCCGTAGTGCCCGGCGCCGTACGAGGCCCCCATCAGGACGGACAGATGCGGGACGGTGGAATTCGACACCGCATTGATCATCATCGCGCCGTGTTTGATGATGCCGCCCTGCTCGTACTCCTTGCCGACCATGTAGCCGGTGGTGTTGTGGAGGAAGAGCAGCGGAATATCGCGCTGGTTCGCCAACTGGATGAATTGCGCGGCCTTTTGGGATTCGGCGCTGAAGAGTACGCCCTGCGCATTGGCGAGGATGCCGACCGGATAGCCGTGCAGCTCGGCCCAGCCGGTGACCAGGCTCGGCCCGTAGAGCGGTTTGAATTCGTCGAAGTCGGAGCCGTCCACGATCCGGGCGATGACCTCGCGGGGGTCGAACGGCGCCCTGAGGTCGCCGGGGACGATGCCCAGCAGTTCCTCGTCGTCGTGTGCGGGCGGCGCGGCGGGGCCCGGATCGGCGTGCGCCTTACGCCAGTTGAGGCGGGCGACGACCCGCCGGGCCTGCCGCAGCGCATCCGGTTCGTCGAGGGCGAAGTAGTCCGCGAGCCCGGAGGTACGGGCGTGCATATCGGCGCCGCCCAGCGATTCGTCGTCGCTTTCCTCGCCGGTCGCCATCTTCACCAGCGGCGGCCCGCCGAGAAACACCTTGGCCCGCTCCTTGACCATGATGACGTGGTCGGACATTCCGGGGACGTAGGCGCCGCCCGCCGTCGAATTGCCGAAGACCACGGCCACCGTCGGAATGCCCGCCGCCGACAGCCGGGTGAGGTCCTTGAACAGCGCCCCGCCCGGAATGAAGATCTCTTTCTGGCTGGGCAGATCGGCGCCGCCGGATTCCACGAGCGAGACCACCGGCAGCCGGTTGGCATACGCGATCTCGTTCGCCCGGAGGGCCTTCTTCAGCGTCCAGGGGTTGCTGGCCCCGCCCCGTACCGTCGGGTCATTGGCCGTGATCAGGCACTCCACGCCCTCGATCACCCCGATGCCGGTGACGAGGGAGGCCCCGACCGCGTAATCGCTGCCCCAGGCGGCGAGCGGCGAGAGTTCGAGGAAGGGGCTGTCAGGGTCCAGGAGGAGTTCGATGCGCTCGCGGGCGAGGAGTTTGCCGCGTTCACGGTGCCGGGCGACGTACTTCTCACCGCCGCCCGCGACCGCCTCGGCGTGTGCCGCCTCGACCTCCGCGAGCTTGCCGAGCATCGCTTCACGGCGCTCCGCGTACGCGGCGTCCGTCGGATCGAGGGCAGTGGTCAGCACGGTCAAAGCAAAACCTCCGGTATCTCCAGGTGCCGCGAACGCAGCCACTCCCCCAGCGCCTTCGCCTGCGGATCGAACCGCGCCTGCGCCGCGACGCCCTCGCCGAGCAGACCCTCGATGACGAAGTTCAGGGCGCGCAGGCCGGGCAGGACATGGCGGTCGATGGGCAGGTCGGCGCATTCGGGGAGGAGTTCGCGCAGTCTGCCGACGGTCAGCGTGTGGGCCAGCCAGCGCCAGGCCGTCTCCGTACGGACCCACACGCCGAGGTTCGCCGAACCGCCCTTGTCGCCGCTGCGGGCACCGGCGATCCGGCCGAGGGGTGCGCGGCGGGTCGCGCCCGCCGGGAGCGGCGCGGGCAGCTCCGGGTCCGGGATCCGCTCCAACTCCCTTGTCCGGATGGCGTGCCGGACGGTGATCCGAGTCGTCCCGTCCGGCAGTACGGCCGTGTGCGGCACCTCGTCCGCGTCCACCGCCACCGCCTCGAAGACGCCGTACGGGGCGCCCTTCCCGGGTGGGGCGGTGACATGGAAGCCGGGGTAACTGCCCAGCGCCAGCTCGACCGCCGCGCCGCTGACGGCCCGCCCCACCGCGTCCTGGTCGGCGTCGCGCACCACCAGCCGCAGCAGCGCGCTCGCCTCCTCCTGGACGTCGGCGTCCTCCCGGTCCGTACGGGCCAGCGTCCAGCGCACCTCGGCGGGGCGGCGGCCGGTGGCGTCCAGGGCCGCCTCCATCTGCGCCCGGACCAGCGCGGCCTTGGCCGGCACAGCCAGCCCGGTCAGCACGAAGGTGACCTCGTTGCGCCAGCCGCCGAGCCGGGTCAGCCCCACCTTGAGCGTCGGCGGCGGGGCCTCTCCGCGGACGCCGTCGATCCTGACCCGGTCCGGCCCGTCCTGGCTGAGCCGTACGGTATCGAGGCGGGCCGTCACGTCCGGGCCGGGGTAGCGCGCACCGGCCGTCTCGTACAGCAGCTGCGCGGTGACCGTGCCGGTGGTGACCGCGCCGCCGGTGCCGGGGTGTTTGGTGATGACGGCGGTGCCGTCCTCGGCGATCTCGGCGAGGGGGAAACCGGGGTGGAGCGGGGCGGGGGTGTGGTCGCCCCCGGGGGTGCCGTCGAAGGTCCCGTCGCGGCCGGCGCTGCGGGCGCCGTCGTCGGCCCAGGCCTCGTCCCCGGCCTCGTTCTCCGTGAAGAAGGCGTAGTTGCCGCCGGTGGCCTGGGTGCCGCACTCCAGGACGTGCCCGGCGACCACCGCGCCCGCCAGCCGGTCCCAGTCGTCGCCGCGCCAGCCGAAATGCGCCGCCGCGGCCCCGCTGACCAGCGCCGCGTCCGTGACCCGTCCGGTCACCACGACATCGGCCCCGCCGCGCAGACACTCCGCGATCCCTCCGCCGCCCAGATAGGCATGGGCGGTCAGCACGCCCTCGCCCCACTGCCGCCGCCGGATGAGATCGTCCCCCTCGACATGCGCCACCCGCACGCGCACCCCGACCTTCGCCGCCAACTCCCTTACGGCCTCGGCCAGTCCTGCCGGATTCAGCCCACCGGCATTGGCGACGATCCGCACCCCGCGCTCGGCGGCCAGCCCCAGCCCTTCCTCCAGCTGCCGCAGAAAGGTCCGGGCATAGCCGCGGGTGGGGTCCTTCAGGCGCTCCCGGCCGAGGATCAGCATGGTCAGTTCGGCGAGATAGTCGCCGGTCAGGACGTCGAGGGGGCCGCCGGTGAGCATCTCGCGCAGGGCGTCGAAGCGGTCCCCGTAGAACCCGGAGGCGTTGCCGATGCGCAGCGGTGCGGCGCCGGTCATGCCGCGCCGCCCCGGGACCGGGGCGCGCGCCCCTTGCCCGGCGGCCCGGCGAAAGCCTGCGCGATGCCCAGCCACCGCTCCGCGTCCGGCCCTTCGGCGCGCAGCCCCGGCAGATCGGCGCGAGCGGCCCGCTGGGTCACCAGCAGACAGAACTCCAGCGCGTCACCGGTCACCCGCTGCGCCGCGTCCGCAGGTCCGTACGCCCAGACACCCCGCCCTCCCGGGGCCCGCAGCTCCACCCGGAACTCCTCGTCGGGCGGGGCGAGTTGATGGACGGAGTAGGCGAAGTTCCTGGTGCGGACGCCGATCCGGGCGATATGCCGCAGCCGGCCGGTGGGGATCCGCGCCACCCCGAGCGCATCGGCGACGTCCTGGCCGTGCGCCCAGGTCTCCATCAGGCGCGCGGACGCCATCGACGCCACGCTCATCGGCGGCCCGTACCAGGGCAGTTTCTCGCCCGCCGGCCACCGCTCCAGCGCCCGCCACAGCGCCTCGCGCCCGGTGCGCCAGTCGGCGAGCAGCTCGGCGGGCGGCGCCTTCGCCCCGGCCTCGGCCCCCTCGTCGACGAAGGTCAGCGGTGCGGCGAGGGCCTCCGGCACGGCCTCCCGGGTGAAGCGTTCCGGGTCGGAGGCGGCGAGCAGCGCCTTGCGGTCGGTCCAGGCCAGATGCGCGATCTGATGGGCCAGGGTCCAGCCTTCGGCCGGTGTCGGGACCGCCCACCGCTCGGCCGGGAGCTTGGCGACCAGGGCGTCCAGCTCCTCGCTCTCGTCCCTGAGGTCCGCCAGTACGGCGCCGGGATCGGACACGCGACACTCCCCTCGGGCGCCGACTGCCATGGGGGACGGCAGGGCGCGTTGGCCTCCGCGTACGAGTACGCGGAGGCGATGCGATACGGGTGCTGGTGCTGGTGCGCTCCGAGAGTGGCAGCGGGGGCAGAAACAATCAAGCATGCCTGCATGATTTTCTGCCCGGGGCGGAGGCCGGGGCCATCGCCCCTACCGCCTACCTCTTCGCCCCCGCGCTGCGCACCGCCCCCACGCTCGCCACCACGACCAGCCCGATGGCCAGCACCTCGGCCCAGCCCAGCGCCTGGTGCAGGACGAGGAATCCGGCGGTGGCCGCCACGGCCGGCTCCAGGCTCATCATGATCGCGAAGCCGGAGGCCGGCAGCTTGCGCAGGGCTAGCAGTTCCAAGGTGTACGGCAGCACGGACGACATCAGCGCGACGGCCGCGCCGAGCCCCACGGTGACCGGGTCGATCAGCGCCGCCCCGGCACTGACGATGCCGAACGGCAGGCTGAGCACCGCCGCGACCGTCATGGCCAGCGCCAGCCCGTCCGCCTGCGGGAAGCGCTGCCCCGTACGGGCCGAGAGCAGGATGTACGCGGCCCACAGCCCGCCGGCCGCCAGCGCGCACCCCGCGCCGACCAGGTTGAGCCCGTCGAGCCCCTCGCGTCCCAGCAGCCCCACGCCGACCAGTGCCAGCGCCGCCCATACGAGACTCAACAGCCGCCGCGAAGTGGCGACGGAAAGGATCAGCGGCCCCAGGAACTCCAAGGTCACCGCCGCGCCCAGCGGAATCCGGTCGATGGCCTGATAGAAGAGCGAATTCATCCCGACCAGGGCCACCCCGAAGGCCAGCACCGTCCCCCAGTCGCCCCGCGTATATCCCCTGCCGCGCAGCTTCGGCCGGCAGACGATCAGCAGCACCAGAGAGGCGACGACCAGCCGCAGCGTGACGACCCCGAGCGCACCGGCCCGCGGGAACAGCATCACCGCGACCGACGAGCCGAACTGCAACGAGACGATGCCGCCGATCACCAGCGCCACCGACGCGAGCCGCCCGCGCGCGCCCGCCGCCCCGGGGGCCCCGGCCGCGGCCTCGGCCGTCAGCACCTCCGGCGACGGCGGCACGGGCTGCGGAATCCCGTCGCCGCCCAGGGGCATGGCGTCGGCGGAAGCGGCTGAGGTGACGGAGGTGGCGGGTGCGGCCGGGCTACCGGATTCGGCCGATATACGGCCGTCGGGGCCGGTGGGCGATGCGTTCACCCCACCACGCTAAGGCCCGCCCTTCCGGTCCGTGAAATGCCGTTTCCCCCGTTGTTATGCTCCGCACGCATGAGCATCGAGCTCCGCCACTTCCGCTGTTTTCTCGCCATCGCCGACACGCTCAACATCACCCGCGCCGCCGCACGCCTCCACCTCACCCAGCCCGCCGTCTCCCGAACGCTCCGCCAGCTGGAACAGGAACTGGGCGTCCGCCTCGTCGACCGCTCCACCCACCACCTCGCGCTCACCCCCGACGGCATCGCCTTCCGCGACCGCGCGGCCCTCGCCGTCACCGCCTTCGACCGCGCGCTCGCCCACCCTCACGACACCAGCCGGCCGCTCCGCCTGGGCCACGCCTGGTCGGCCGCCGGTGCGAAGACCCCCGCGCTGCTGCGCCGCTGGCACGAGGCGTACCCGGAGACGCCCCTGGAACTCCTCCGCATCGACGACCGCACGGCGGGCCTGACCCGCGGCGATGTGGACGCAGCCCTGCTCCGCGGTGAGGTCCGCATTCCCGGTCTGCGCACCGAGCAGCTCACCACCGAACCCCGCGTCGCCGGCCTCCCCGCCGACGACCCCCTGGCCCACCGCCGCACCCTCACGCTCACCGACCTGGCCGACCGCACCCTCGCCCTGAACACGGTCTCCGGCACCACCACCCTCGACCTCTGGCCCCCCGGGGCCCGCCCCGCCGCCACCCTCCCCATCGGCAACACCGACGACTGGATCGCCACCATCACCGCAGGCCGCGCGGTCGGCGTCACCACCTCCGCCACCCCCGGCATGCACCCCCACCCCGCCCTGGCCTACGTCCCCCTCACCGACGCCCCACCCGTCCCCGTGCTCCTCGCCTGGCGCGAGGGCCCGGGGCATCCGCGGATCCCGGAGTTGGTGCGGCTGGCGCGGGAGGTCCTGGGGTCTTGAGGTACAGCAGCACGCACCCTCGGTTAACGCACATGCCGCCCACCTCTTCCTCCGGCGTGCAGGCCAAAGCTCGATCCCGCGACCCCCGCCGGGAGGACGAAGATCATCTACCCGACAACGCGAATATCGGCGATGTCCCATGGACCAGGCAAGTGCCGTCGCCCTACGGTCCTCCCGGCGGCAGGGGTCGGCCCTACGCCGAAGGAGGGGGCACATGGCGCGACAAGAACTCATCCGCCTTACCGGCAACGTCGGCGGACCTAACTGCGACGATGATGACTGCCCGAACGTCTACCGGGCCGAGAGCGGTTCATTCATTATTCAGGGATACGTGTGCGACGCCTTCTCGCCGCCCAGCGGTGAGGGCCTGGTGGAGATTCCTGAGCACGTCCTGAGGGAGGCATTCGGTGCTCTTGGATGGTGAGAGCTGGCGTACGTTCTTCGACTCCTTCGAGCGGGAGGCATGGCGGTTCGAGGCGCAGCCCACCTACACCATGCTCAAGGAGCAGGCCAACGTAGCCCGTTTTCTCCGGGGCGAAGACAAACCCACCGACCACAACGCACGCTGGCATGAGCGAGTAGCCGAGTATGTCGGGTCTGGCCGGAGCGTCGGACGGGTCCGCATCGTGCGCCGGCCGCTCACCGACTACCAGCGGTACCAATTTTCCTGGGGGATACCCGGAAATATCGCGGCCGGAGAGGACATCCGCGTCTTGGACGTCACGGAGTACGATTACGGCTTGCCGCTCTCCGGTCAGGACTGGTGGATGTTCGACGAAACCCGCATCGCTCACCTGAACTTCCGGCCCGACGGTACGCAGATCAACCGCGAGGCGTACGAGGGTGACCCCGCCCCTTATCGGGAGTGGAAACGAATTGCCCTGGAAAATGCCGTGCCCTTCAAGGAGTACGTGAAGCTCCTTGACGCTTGATCCGCGGCAGATGGGCCAGTCGAAAGCCGACCTGGCAGAAACCCTCCGCGCGCTGCGCAAGCGAGCCAGTCGTACGCAAGTCTGGCTCGCTCGGCGTTGCAACATGTCGCAAACCAAGCTCAGCAACGTGGAAACGGGCCGGGTCACCCCGAGCTTGGTGGACGTCGAGCTGATCCTCAAGGTCCTTGACGCTCCACCGGAACTCGTTGCTGAGGTCACGGCCCTCGCACGGCTCGCCCATACGGAATGGCAAGGCAAACGGGCGTCATGGCGACGTGGTTTGGAAAAGAGGCAAGCCGAGCTAGCAAGCCTCGAAGCGGAAGCCACGACGCTCCGTTACTTCCTGCCCGCGATGGTGACCGCCCTGCTGGCGACGCCCGAATACATCAGGGCCAGCCTTGGCCACTCACCGGTGGACATCTCCAAGACGGTGGCACGGAAGCTGGAACGGCAAGCGGTCCTCTATGACATCACGAAGCGGTTCACGTTCTTGCTGACGGAACAGGCCGTCCGTTGGACTGTGCTTCCCCATGCGGCAATGGCAGTGCAGATTGACCGGCTGATTTCGATCTCCCACCTCCCCAACGTACGTATCGGCATCATGCCGTTGGGAGAAGTGACCGGACGCGGCCCCATGAACACCTTCACGGTTTATGACCAGCGACTGGCAACCGTGGAGACTTTCACCGGGCGCATCGTCTTCCAAGATCCCAGGGATATCGCGGAACATCTTGAGGTCTTCGGCCTGTATGAAGGTCATGCGCTGTTCGGCGAAGAGGCCAGGGAACGCCTCGGAGAATGGGCCACTGCCTGCCATTCGTGATCGTCTACCCCACAACGGGAATAACGCTGGAGTGGCCGCGCCGAGCCGCCGAGAATCCTCAGTGAGCAGCTGACGGAAGCCTTGGGCGGTTCACGGTCGATCAGGCAGGCGTACCCGCGCACGCAATGACCAATGGCCCTGGCTTCCCTTTCGTGTCCGAGTTCCGCGAGTAGGAAGGCACATCGATGCAGCACAAAACCGACCTGTACACGCTTGACATCGACGGAGTTACGTTTGCCGCAGCATGCGGAGGCAGCAGCCACCCGGATGGCGAGTCCTGCGTGACCCTGGCCCGGATCGGTGCAGACGCGTGGGCCCTGGGAGACAGCAAGCGCCCGGGAATTGAACCCCTGCGCTTTACCACGGGGGAGCTGAACGCAGCGGGCACCAACCCGGAGCGGTTCGGTCTCCCGGCCTGATCCCCTCTGCCGGCCCCGGCCTCTTTCCGAGGCCGGGGCCACCTCTCTTCCCCCTGCCCTCTGAGCCGAACGGGATGACCGTTGCACCACCATGGCTATCTGTGGACCGGCGCGAAACAACGCTTCGACGACGAAGGATTGCGTCGACCTCCCCACCCCGTGCCACCCCCGGCGGGATTGGCGGGCGAAGGGCAAGGGGGGCGGCTCCAAGAGCGTTACCGGGAAGCAGCCAGGGAATTTTCGACATCTGATCTGCCACCCATCGAAACGGCGCATTGGCTTATGAAGCCGGCAACATGTGTCCTGGGGACGTGGGACGAGCCGAGGCAAGCAGCGACCTGGCTCGGGGAAAGGCTGACCGAACTCGCCCCTCGCTTCGACCCCGACGCCCGTCCGCACACCGCCTCCTTGGACCTCCTGGTCAGTTCCGCAGCGGATCGGCTCCAGTGGGGCGGCGACGTGTCCCTCGGCTTCTATCTCCAACGCCCCTCGTTCCTGTCACTGGCCCTGGTGACCTGCTCCCCGAACAGAGCCGTACCGGAACTCGGCTGCCCGGTCGGGTAGTCCGAGCGCATGACGGACACCTCTGGCGAGCGTCCCCTGTCTTCCACGAGGCGAGCCATGAGTTCGTACCGCTCGCCGAAGAAGCAGTGCTGTACTACAGCATCGGAGACATGGACGCCATGGCAGTCCACTTGCACTACCAGCTTTACGGCCGGCGGTCTTCCGTGTGTCACTCGGGATCGCACGAGCCGCCCACGGCGGGGTCCTGCATCGTCCAACCGCTGCGATCACCGTGCGGCACGAGCCATTTCCGACGTATCCCCCGTCCCCGGCTCACGCACGATCGTGGCACTCAGGAAGTCGCGGTATCGGACGCCTTGAGCATGTCGATGAACACGTACCACGTCTCGCTTCTGAAGCGGAGGACAGGACCGTCACCGTGCTTGCTGTCACGCACAGGTATGACGCCAGGCAAGCCATCCGCGACCTCCACACAGTTGCCTCCTGTGCCGCTGTAGCTGCTCTTACGCCAAGTGGCAGAGTGAAGATTCAGGTTCGCCATCGCTCATTCCCTCTCAACCTCACTGGTCCTCCAAGTCCTGCCTCACCTGGGCGATCAGCTCAAGGCTGTCCCCGGGACTCAAGGCAATTGACCGGAGAGAGTCAAAGATGAGCGTATATTCCGCAGCCTCTTCCGGCGTCTCCATGTAGAGCGTCCCAGTGCGGTGCTCTACGCACACCACATCGGAATAGGTGGGGTTCGGGAAGCTGAACAGCACGAACGAACCGTGGAGCCCTGCGTGCGCGCCCGCCCGGTCAGGGATGACTTGCAACTCAACGGAGGGATGGCCGGCCACCGCTTCCAGATGGGCCAGTTGCCGCAGCATCGCCTCGCGGCCGCCCACCTGGAGCCGAAGCGCAGCTTCCGTCTCGATGACACACAGGCGAGGCGGATCCGTGCGTTCCAGGAGCTCCTGACGCTTTATCCGTGACTCCACCAAGGCCTCGACCTCTTCGTGGCCCAACGTCGACGGTGAAGCCGAGAGCACAGCCCGCGCGTAGTCGGCAGTCTGCAACAACCCCGCGATGAGATTGCTCTCGTACGACCGGATGTAGCCAGCGGTTTGCTCGTAATCGATGAAGTCCGTGAACGAGGGGCGCGCCAATCCCACACGCTGCACCCAACCGGCCTCACGACTGCGCTGTGCGAGCGAGATCATGTCTTCGACCACATCAGGGTCATCAACCCCGTAGAACCGCAACAGGTCGCGCAGCTCGCCGAGCGAGATCCCGAGTCGCGCGTTCTCGATCTTGTTGATCTTCGTCCGATGGCACCCGATGCGCTCGGCCGCATCCTGCGGGGTCTTCTCCGCGCGCTCACGAAACTCAACAAGCTTCGCAGCGAGGCGCCGACGTCGGACCGTGGGACGCGTTCCTGCCATGAAGTACCCCCTTCTTTCACGCCTGTTGGCTGAACACTAGCCGCCATAAAAGATCTTGGCACTTGTGCTAAATGCTCACTTGCCAAACGAGCAATCTCCAAGCACTCTAGGAATGCGTCACTGAGAGTCTCTATCCAAGAGCCATGAGTGACACCCATGCATCGCCATGCGCCCCAAGGGGATAGCAATGTCCACACGCGCCCGGCCCCCGTCAACCCGCCCCACCCTCACCCTGCCGCCAGCCGTGGCGTACCGCTTACCCGGCGACGCGCGGAGCGTCGGGTGGGCCCGTAAGGAACTGCGCCGGCATCTGCGGATCTGGCGCGTGCAGGGCGAACTGGCCTGGACTGCCGAGCTGTTGCTGTCCGAGCTGA
Organism: Streptomyces natalensis ATCC 27448; assembly: GCF_000935125.1. Taxonomy (GTDB): domain Bacteria; phylum Actinomycetota; class Actinomycetes; order Streptomycetales; family Streptomycetaceae; genus Streptomyces; species Streptomyces natalensis. Next base: position 61,752 of record NZ_JRKI01000062.1, read on the forward strand.
TCACCAGCGCCGTGCAAGCTCAGGCGTGCAGAGCCCAGACGGTTGGCGTCCGGTTTGCGTTGGCGGACGGTCGGCTGCGCCTGGAGGTGCACGACGCGAGCGACGAAGTACCCGTGATGGATCAAGCCGAGGAGGACGAAGAATGCGGGCGTGGTGTGGTGTTGGTGGACGCCTTGGCCAGTTGCTGGGGCGTCGATCGGGACGTCATCGGAAAGACCGTGTGGGCCGAGGTCGAATTGACCGTTTGCGACGCCTTGGTGCTGCGCCCGCCGTCACTCTGAGTGCGACACCGGCCGCGAAGGCCGCGGGGCACCTGGCGTTCCGAGCGGAGGCCACGGTCCGTTGTCCGGACGCGGCTCCGATCAGCCTCGGCGGCTGGATGTCGTACTCACCGGGTGGCGCCCTGGGCTGGATCCGCAAGCGGGCGGAGCAGGTGGCGCAGCAGTTAGGTGCCCCGTACGACCGGGTGGTGCGCGCATGGTTGGACGAGGCAGCCGAATATCGCTGGGCGGTGGACGGGTTGACGGCCGGGATTCCGTTCGTCCTCAGGGCAGTTGACGGGGAGGGCTGTACGTATGCCTTCGTCGCCCGACCGGATGTGGATGTCGTCCGTACAGTGGCGGATACCGTTCGGGTCCCATGTGGTCAGGGGGCTGCATGGCGCGCGGAGTAGCAGGGGCCGCTGCCCTTGCCACCCCCGGTTTCTGGTGCGAGCGGTTCGTGTACCACTCGGCGGACGCGGATGTTGTGGCTTCCTGGGCGACCGTTGTCACGCACAGCCCAGTACGTGCGGTCCGGCTCATCAGCGCGGACGCGCGATCCATGGCCTCGGGCCTCCCCGAGTACGAGCGAGAGCGCGTGGTGGGACGGGTGAACAGCCTGGGGCAGGTGGACGCCATGGCTGCGCTCGAGCGCAACGACTCCTGCCGTCTGGCTCTCAACTGCGGTGGGACCTGGATCGAATGGTCGGCCAGACCGGTCCTCTTCCTCCCCGTTCTGCCTCTCGTCGCTTGCGCGGAGTCGCCTTGCCCTCTCCCGGGCGAGCGCTCTGGGGCGGGATTCGGCTCGCCCTCGAAGCGCTGCGAAGGCGACGGAGCCATCAGTCAGGCGAGATTTCCGCCCGACGTGATACGCACCGCGGGCTGACCGACGCGGGCGGCGGGGTCGTCGCGGACGGGGCCGAGGCCCCTCAGAACCGCCGGGCCGACTCCTCCGCGTGGGCCATGCGTCGCAGGCTCAGCAGTACCGGTTCGTACAGCACCGTCAGTGCGACGGCCGCCTCGATCTGGCCGGTCGGGGTCGGCTGTTCCTCGACCATGTCCAGGTCGGTGACTGCCAGTTGCGCCGCCAGCTGCCCGTACGGCAGCAATTGCTCGGTGTCGCACGGGTAGCCGAGCCGGGCCAGCGCGGCGACCGAGTCGATGAGCCGCCGGTGGGCGGGATTGTGCATGTCCAGGCCGCCACCGGAGGACCAGCCCAGCCGTTCGAGCAGCGCCTCCACCGAGCGGCGGGCGGTCGCCACCGCCGGGTCGTCCTCGGCCGGCGCCCCGGCGGAGGGCAGCGCGCGGGTCGCCGCGCCCAGCCGCAGGTGGTGGTCCAGCGACTCGTCCTCCGCGGCAGCGATCACCTCGCGCGCGGCGGCCACCGGAACCCCGCCGATCTGGATCAGCGCCCGCACCAGGCGCAGCCGCCGCAGGTGGCCCTCCCCGTACTCGGCCTGGGTCGCGGAGACCCGGCGCCCGGGCTGGAGCAGTCCTTCGCGCAGGTAGTACTTGATCGTGGCGGTGGACACACCACTGCGCTCGCTCAGCTCCGCCAGCCGCATGCTCTTGCACCTTCCCCTTGGATAGTGGCACTACTCAAGCATGGATAGCATCCATATCCAACGAGGGAGGTTCCACGTCATGGGCGGGACGCCGTTGTGGCCAGATCGCCGATCCGCGCCTCAAGGAGGCTGCGCACCCGCGGCATGAGCTCCGGGTCCTTGAGGGTCATCCGGCCCACGTGCAGCTGCTGGTGCCCGTAGACCACCTTCTCCGGCTTACTGCTTCCGTCGACCTCCAGCGCCCAATCCGTGTCCCGGAGGTCCAGCGTTCCCGGTTTGGGCACGACACGGCTGCTCCAGCCGGTGCAGAGAACCCACTCGGTGGTGTGCGCGGTATGGCGCGCCGCCGCGTCCATGAGATGGACGTCCGGCACCTCCGGGACGGGGATGTACCCCACCACGGCCTCGACGCCGAAATGACCTGTCGTGGTGTAGGCGACGGCCCCATAGATATCGGGCCACAGATGCAGCAGCGGGAAGACGGTTACGCGGCCGGTGCCCGTGAGCATCCTTGCCATGACTCACCCTCGTCGGATCGGAAACGGCTTCGGTCCGCCAGTCTTCCAACGTCGGCGTCGTCTCATGTGGTCGATCACCGTGCTCGGGCGGCCGGTTGATGTCACCACCGTGGTGCGCGCCCCCTCGTGCATCAGCGCGCGGTGGAGCGGGCTTCGGCGCCCCCATGCCGTACGCCCGGCCTGGATTCATCTCACTGCGTTTCAGTGGCATGGGGACGAATCAGCGGCAGGTTGGACGAAATCAGCGCTACGGGCAGCAATGAGGAAAGCGGGACGCGCGAACCGGATGCCGTAAAACCAGGTGTCGGATTCCCGTGCGTCACTCGATCGGCCCCGTTCGGGGCGAAACGGGCCACCCGGGCGTGCAAGGTGATTCCATGAACACCACACACCAGAAGCACCAGAAGCGCCCGAAGAAATCCGTTACTCGCATACTCGCGGTGAGCGCGACCCTGGGGATCGCCCTTGCGGCAGGGACGGCGACAGCCGCATCCGCCGAGGCCGCGACGGCGCCCGCCAAGGCCAAGGTCGACCATTCGCGCCCGCTCGGCGGCGAAGGCTGGGGCGGCGGGGACTGCAACGCCGGGCTCCTCAGCCTCCTCTGCCTGTGACCGATGATCCCGCATAGGCGCGGGCCAGGCGGAGGGGAGACATACCCGTGTGATTTCCCCTTCGCCTGGCCCCACGCACCCGCCCATCCGCTCGTCCGCTCGTCCACTCGTCCACTCGCCCAGAAACTGAATTCGATGCCGTCGGGCTTCGGAATTATTCGCCTTCAGCAGATCTGCCCCAGCAGATCTGCTGATCCCTGTCTAAGGAGAGGGTCTTAGGAGAGGGTCTAAGGAGAGGTCAGGTCATCTCCTCGGCACCGGCATTACCCCCTGCATTTCCCGGCGAAGGCGAATTCCCCAACGCCGCCGCCAGTACCTCCGCCATATGCCGCCCCCGGCGTCCGCCCAGCGGCCCGAGCCGCCCCTCCTGCCCCAACTGCTCCAGCTGCGTACGGCAGGAGAAACCGTCCGCGAGGATCTCCACCTCGGGCCCCGACTCCCTTACGGCGGGCAGGAGTTGGTCCTCGGCGCAGGCCACGGAGACGTCGTAGTGGCCGCGTTCGAAGCCGAAGTTGCCGGCCAGGCCGCAGCAGCCGCCCTGCAACTGCCCGGTCAGACCGGCCCGTTCGCGGAGCCGGCGGTCGGCGGCGTCGCCGAGGACCGCGTGCTGGTGGCAGTGCGTCTGGCCGGTGACCGGGCGGTCGATGCGGGGCGGCTGCCAGTCGGGGGCGAGGGTGACCAGGGCCTCGGCGAAGGTCAGGACGGAGGAGGCCAGGGTGGCGGCGCGGGGGTCGCCGGAGAGGAGTTCGGGGAGGTCGGTGCGCAGTGCGGCGGCGCAGCTGGGTTCGAGGACGACGAGGGGGTGGCCGTCCCGGAGCAGGGGGGCCAGGACGTCCACCGTACGGCGCATCACGGCGCGGGCACGGTCGAGCTGGCCGGTGGAGACATAGGTGAGGCCGCAGCACAGGGGGCGGTGGCGGCGGGGCAGGAGGCCGGTGCGGCGCAGCGGCGCGGTCGGGGGGAGGAGGGGGCGCAGGCCGGCTGCCTCCAGGACGCGTACCGCCGCGCGGCCCACCTCGGGGGCGAGGAAGTTGGTGAAGGTGTCGGGCCAGAGGATCACGGTGCGGCCGGCCGTCGGGGCCCCGCGGCGCCACCACCAGCGGGTGAACGGCTCCACGGCCAGCGGCGGAATGGTGCGCTCGGCGGCGATCCCGGCGAGGCGTTTGGCGACGGCGGCCGCGGGGCCGCGGGCGAGCAGGTTGAGGACCGGGGCGGCCGGGGCGGCGGTGTGCAGCCATTGGGGCAGACGGCCCATGGAGTAGTGGGCGGCGGGGCGGAGGCGGCCCGCGTAGTGGTGGTGGAGGAACTCCGCCTTGTAGGTGGCCATGTCGACGCCTACGGGGCAGTCGCTGCGGCAGCCCTTGCAGGACAGGCACAGGTCGAGGGCGTCGTGTACCTCGGGCGAGCGCCAGCCGTCGGTGATCACCTCGCCGGCCAGCATCTCGTGCAGGAGGCGGGCCCGGCCGCGGGTGGAGTGCTGTTCCTCGCCGGTGGCGCGGAAGGACGGGCACATGACGTCCGGAGAGGACGGACTCGACTGCGGCACCCGGCATTTGGCCACGCCGACGCAGCGCCGAACGGCCGCCGTGAAGTCGCCGTTGTCGTGCGGATAGCCGAATTCGACCGGGACGGGGCGCCTGGGCAGGACGTCGAAGCGGAGGTTGTCGTCGAGGCGGGCGGGGCGGACGAGCATGCCGGGGTTGAGGCCGCCCGCCGGGTCCCAGACGTCCTTGAAACGTCCGAACAGGTCGACCAGTTCCTGCCCGTACATCGCGGGCAGGAGTTCGGCGCGGGCCTGTCCGTCGCCGTGTTCGCCGGAGAGCGAGCCGCCGTGGGAGACGACCAGGTCGGCGAGGTCGCGGGAGAAGTCGCGGAAGCGGCGGATGCCGGGGGCGGTGAGGAGGTCGAAGTCGATACGGATGTGGATGCAGCCGTCGCCGAAGTGGCCGTACGGGGTGCCGCGCAGGCCGTGCTGGGTCAGGAGGCCGCGGAAGTCCCTCAGGTAGGGCCCGAGTTGAGCGGGCGGGACGGCGCAGTCCTCCCAGCCGGGCCAGGCTTCGGACCCGTCCGTCAGCCGGGTCGCCGTCCCGGACGCGTCCTCGCGGATGCGCCACAGGGCCCGCTGCCCGGCCGGGTCGGTGACCAGGGCGTGGTCCGTGGTGCCGTCCGCCGCGGCCCGGCACAGCGCCTCGGCACGGGCGGCGGCCTCCTGGGTGCTCGCGCCGCCCATCTCCACGAACAGCCAGGCGCCGCCCTTGGGCAGCCCGGTGGCGGCGCCCACCAGGTCGGCGGCCATTCCCTCGACCGTCATCGGGTCGTGCGGCAGGAGGGTGTGGGCGGCCTCGGCCGCGGCGCTCTCGTCGGGGTAGGCGAGGACGGCGAGCACCCGGGCCGCCGGGGTCTCCACCAGCCGTACGGTCGCCTCGGTCAGCACGCCGAGGGTGCCCTCGCTGCCGGTGAGGGCGCGGGCGAGGTCGGTGCCGGCCTCCGGGAGCAGGGCGTCCAGGGCGTAGCCGGAGATCCGGCGGGGCAGGTCCTGGGGGTAGCCGGTGCGCAGCAGCGCCAACTCGGCGTCCACCAGGGCCTTGACGCCGTCCCGGAGGCGGGGCGGCAGCCCGGTGGGGGCGCCGGTGGGGTCGGTGCCGCGGCCGGCCCGTACCCGTTCGCCGCCGTAGGTCAGCAGGTCCAGCGCGCGGACGTTGTCGGCGGTGGTGCCCCAGGCCACGGAGTGGGAGCCGCAGGAGTTGTTGCCGATCATGCCGCCGAGGGTGCAGCGGCTGTGGGTGGAGGGGTCGGGGCCGAAGGTCAGGCCGTGGGGTGCCGCGGCGGCCCGCAGATCGTCCAGGATGACGCCCGGCTGGACGACGGCAGTACGGGTGCCGGGGTCCAGCGAGGTGATGCGACGCATATGGCGGGTGAAGTCGAGAACCACGCCGGTGCCGGTCGCCTGTCCGGCGATGCTGGTCCCGCCGCCGCGCGGTACGACCGGGACGCCGTACTCCCGGCACACCCGCAGCGCCGCCGCGACGTCCTCGGCGTCCCGGGGCGCGACCACCGCCTCGGGCACCCTGCGGTAGTTGGACGCGTCCATCGTCATCAGCGCCCGGTCGGCGGCGGCAAACGAGACCTCCCCGCGCACCGCCGCCGTCAGTTCCTTCTCCAGTTGCCGCTGCTCGGTCTCGTTGCGCTCAGCCATGTCCCCAAGCCTGCCCACTGGGGCGCGGTCATGCGACGGCCGGTTCGGGCACCGGCGTGGCGGCCGCGGCCGGGTGGAAGCGGAACACGTTGTCCGGGTCGTGGCGGGCCTTCAGCGCGGCCAGCAGTCCGTGTTCGCGGGCGTCGTGCACGCTGCGCGCCGGTGCGGGCCGCCGCATCCATCCGGACGCCGGACATCCGCCGGGTGCTGATCAGCAGCCCGCCGTCGGTGGCCGCGGACAGGCCGTGGCCGGTGGCCTGGACGGCGACCGGGAGGCCGTGGGCGCGGGCGAAGGCGACGGCGGCGACCACGTCGTCGGCGTGCGCCGCACCGACGATGACGGCCGGGCGGTGGCGGTGGGCGGTCTGGAAGCCGGAGCGTTCGGCGTCGTAGCCGTCGTCGCCGGGGAGCAGGACGGGGCCGTGGACCTCCCGTACGAGGGCGTCCGCCAGCTGCTCCAGTTCAGCGACTCGCTGGAGGTCATGCACCCGCCGGAGGCCCGCCGGGTGCTGGCGCGGGCGGCGGCTTCCCTCGGCGAGATCTACGGGGGCGAGGGGACGGGCGCGTAGGACGAGACACCGAGAAACCTCCCGCACCGGACCCGTCTCACCGCACGACTCTCCGTCATCTCATCCGGTGGACGCGCCGCAGGACGGCCCACCGCGACCCTTTAGGCTTCCTCCGTGGCTGATATCCAGATTCCCGCTGACATCAAGCCCGCCGACGGACGCTTCGGCGCGGGCCCCTCCAAGGTGCGTACGGAGGCGCTCAGCGCCCTGGCCGCCACCGGTACCTCCCTTCTCGGTACGTCCCACCGCCAGCCCCCGGTCAAGAACCTGGTCGGCAAGGTGCGCGACGGCATCGGCGAGCTGTTCCAGCTGCCCGAGGGCTACGAGGTCGTCCTCGGCAACGGCGGTTCCACCGCGTTCTGGGACATCGCGACGCACGGTTTGATCGAGAACAAGTCCCAGCACCTGTCCTTCGGCGAGTTCTCCTCCAAGTTCGCCAAGGCCGCCAAGCTGGCGCCGTGGCTGGCCGAGCCCACCGTCGTCTCCGCCGACCCGGGCGACCACCCCGAGCCGCGGGCCGAGGAGGGCGTGGACGTCTACGCCTTCACCCACAACGAGACCTCGACCGGTGTCGCCGCGCCCATCCGGCGCGTCGCGGGCGCCGACACCGGCTCGCTCGTCCTGGTCGATGCCACCTCCGGCGCCGGCGGTCTGCCCGTCGACATCGCCGAGACCGACGTGTACTACTTCGCCCCGCAGAAGTCCTTCGCCTCCGACGGCGGTCTGTGGCTCGGCATCTTCTCCCCCGCCGCGATCGAGCGCGCCGAGCGCGTCCACGCCTCCGGCCGCCACATCCCGGAGTTCTTCTCGCTGCCGACGGCGATCGACAACTCCCGCAAGAACCAGACGTACAACACCCCGTCCCTCTCCACCCTCTTCCTGCTCAACGAGCAGCTGGAGTGGCTCAACGGCCAGGGCGGCCTGGACTGGGCGGTCCGCCGCACCGCCACCTCCGCGCGCACCCTCTACGGCTGGGCCGAGGAGTCCAAGTACGCCACCCCGTTCGTCGCCGACCCGGCCAAGCGCTCGCAGGTCATCGGCACGATCGACTTCAACGACGACATCGACGCCGCCGCGATCGCCAAGGCCCTGCGCGCCAACGGCATCGTCGACACCGAGCCGTACCGCAAGCTCGGCCGCAACCAGCTGCGGGTCGCGATGTTCCCGGCCATCGCCCCGGAGGATGTCGCGGCGCTGACGGACTGCATCGACTACGTCATCGAGAAGCTGTAACCGGATTCGGGCTCAGTCCCAGGAATCTGGCTCAGGCTCAGGAATCGGGCTCAGGCTCCGGGCCCCGGCGGGCGACCGCCGGGGCCTCTTCCTTTTCCCGGGGTTTCCGGGGTTTCCGGATGCGGGCCCCCACGGCAACGGTTTCGCCGCGGTGTGTGCGGTCGCGGCCGTGGGGACTGGCCGTTACGGCGGGGCTGGTGGCAGCGGTGCCGGACAGGGGCCACCAGGCCGAGGTGACTACGGCACCTGGACGGCTTCGCGTCAGGCCATCGCCGCCCCTTACCCTCCGAACGGGTGGCCGAAAGGACGCCTGAACGGACGCATCACGGGAACGGGCGCATCGCGGCATGACGAATGCAATGGGGCCGGATATGCCTGTGTGACTCCACCCGTGACTGAAGTCGCGGGCTTCCTGCGTCGGCGGCTAAGCCGCCGCGCAGAGGGCCAGCCCGGCCCTGTTGAGTACGTTGAGCGCGCCGACGCGGTCGGCATTGGCGACATGGCCGCACTTGACGCACTCGAACTTCGACTGAGTGACGCGGTTCTCCTTGGCAACATGCCCACATTCAGGGCACGTGCAGGAAGTGTTGCGGGCGTCCACCGGGATCACGCGGCGAGCGGCACTCTCAGCCTTCTGCGCCAGGATTCCCAGGAAGAGCCCCCAACCCGCATCAAGGATGCTGCGGTTGAGCCCGGCCTTGGCAGCAGCCCGGTTGGGGAGGAACACGCCGGGTTGCCGGGGGTCGGGCTTGGGTGCGGGCGTCTGGGTCATACCCGCTGCGTTCAGCTTCTCGTGCCCGATCACGTCATGCCCGCGGACCAGGGTGAGAGCGGTCTTGTGGTGGTGGTCGAGCCGCTGACGCCGGATCTTCGCGTGGATCCTGGAGACCTTGCGGGCGGCGGCACGGTGCTTCTTCGTGCGGCACCGCGTGCGCTGGGGGAACGTCGAAAGGCGCTGCTGGGCGGCTGCCAGCCCTTCGGCCATCGACTCCAGGAAGCGAGGGTTGGCGACGTGCACGCCGTTGGAATCGGTGAAGAAGTGCGTGGTGCCCATGTCGATGCCGATGCTGCTGCCGGTGGCGGGCAGAGGCTCGGCAGGCACCTCGTCACAGGCCAGGACGACGTACCAGCGGCGCCCCTCGCGCTTGACCGAGATCGTTTTGACCCGGCCGCGCACGGGCCGGTGCTGGTGGACGCGGACGTGCCCGAGACCTTGCAGACGCACGCGGGTCTGCCCGTTGTGCGGTGTGGAGTCCCAGCGGCAGCCGTCGCCGTCCTTGGGGAACTCGACGGTGTCGAAGTGCCCGATTCCCTTGAAGCGCGGATACCCAGGGGTCTGCCCAGCCTTGACGCGCCGGAAGAACGCGGCGAACGCCTTGTTCAACCGCCGCAGCGTGGCCTGCTGCGAGGAGAACGACCAGCGGGCCTGGTCCGGATCGACGGCGCGAATCTCCTTCAACTGCGCGGACTGCTCCCCGTACCGCACCGTCGTACGCGAAGCGTGCCGGTAGGCATCACGGCGCTCCTGAGGCGCGGCGTTGTAGAGCATGCAGTGATCCCGCAGCATCGCATGCAGCGCGGCTTCCTGCCGCGCCGTCGGCCGCAACACGAACTTGTCAGCGCGGCGCACGGTCGTTCCCCCCTTCGCACAACATGACCAACCGTACGTGCCCCCACTGACAACAGCGCAGATCCATGAAAAAAGTCGAGGTCAGAGCAGTTGAGAGACCCGATTGCCCCTCTCCTGAAGGCGAGGTCCCCTCGCTGGAAGTCTGATGGAGGCATGACGACTCCACCGAGCCCCGGTCTCGCCGAGTTCGAACGTCAGGGGGCGATCCTGCTCACCACGTACAAGCGGGACGGCACCGGCGTCGGCACCCCGGTCAATATCGCCGTCGACGGTGACCACGCCTATATCCGCACCTACGGCAGCTCCTGGAAGGCCAAGCGGATGCGGAACTTCCCCGAGGTGGAGATCTGCGCCGCCACCTGGCGCGGCCGTCCGACCGGGCCCGCCCGCAAGGGGCGGGTGCGGCTGCTCGACCCGCAGACCCGCGAATACCGGCGCGCCGACCGCTCGCTGACCCGGAAGTACCCGCTGATCCACGGGCTGCTGGTGCCGTTGGCCCATCGGCTCAAGAAGGAGCGGACGCTCCATTACGAGCTGCGGTTGGTGGAGAGCGACGCGGCCCCGGGACCGGTGCCCGGAGGGGCACCGTAGCCGCCGCCCGACCGCCCGTCGCCACCGCTCAGTCCTTACGGCGCATCCGCCGCACCCCGACCACCGCCGCCGCGGCCAGCCCCAGTACCAGCACGCTCCTGACGAACGTGGCCTTCGGTGTGAGGGAGCCACCCGGGCTCCCGGGAGCCGCCGGACTCCCGCTCGCCGCACCCTTGTTGTCGCCCGCCCCGCTGCCGGCCGGGCGGTCGCGCTTCGCCGCGTCCGGCAGCTGGTCGCCGCTCAGCCCGACCGGTTCGACCTGGCTGTCGTGGCCCTCCGACCCGTACAGCAGCGTCCGGCCGTCGGGGGTGAAGGTCACCGACTCCCCCTGCTCCTCGACCGGCACGCCCACGCTGCCGATGTCGTCCTTCGGCCGCCCGTTGCGCCAGTGGTACATCCGCGCGCCGAAGTAGCTGCGCAGCAGGAGCCGGGTCCCGTCCGGTGAGAAGGCGCCGTCGGTCACCCACAGGTCGACCGGCGCGACCTTGCGGAAGAGGTTGGTGCCGCCGGTCGTCAACCGCCGCGGGCCCTCGTAGAGCGCGCCGCTGCCGTCCTGCTTCTTGCTGGCGATATAGACCCGGCCGGTCTTGGGGTGCACCATCAGCGCCTCGGCGTCGCGCGGCCCGTCGGCGTACTTCACGGTGAACTGGGTGGCGGTGACGGTGGCGTCGTGCAGCCTCTTGGGTTCGGGGAAGCGGTAGATCCAGACGTGGTCCCAGGCGCCACCCATGTTGTCGCCGATGTCGCCGAGGTAGATGTTGCCGTCGGGGCCGAGGGAGATGGCCTCGGCATCGCGCGGGGTGCCGATGCCGCGCAGCGTGATCTTGGCGACCGTACGGCCGGTCCTGCCGTCGACGCCATAGACGTAGGGGCCGTCGTCGCTGTCGTTGTGGGTCCAGTAGATGCCGGGGTGCGAACGGCTGGCGGCCAGTCCGCTGGACTCGGTGATTCGGGAGTCGCCGATGGTGAAGCCGTCGGGTTCATCGGCCGCGGCGGGTACGGCGGCCCACAGGATCCCCGCGGCACCGGCCGCGCACAGAAGCGAACGCATGGGGACAGCGTGCCATCCCGGGGCGCCGCCGCAGCGTCTCCGTGCGGGCGTGGCCAGCGTCACGTACCCGCGAGTAGGGTCTCGCCGCGGATTCTCCGCCATGATGGCCCGATGAGGATCATGTGCGTCGGCGACTCGATGACGATCGGCACCGCCGGCGCTGTCACGTGGCGCTTTCGTCTGTGGCAGCACCTGAGGGCGACGTACGAGAGCCCTTACCGTTTCGTCGGCCCGCGCCGCGCGCTGCATGACATCCTCCAGGACACGCCCAGCTCGTACGACTACGGCGACCCGGACTTCCCCGAGGACGCACGGGGGCATCTCGCCGGCTGGGGCGAGGGCTGGCTGCACATGGCGCCGCTCATAGAGGACGCCATACGGGACCATGAGGCGGACACGCTGCTGGTGTCGCTCGGCCTGATAGACCTCGGGTTCTACACGAACGCCGAGCAGACCGCGGAGAACGTGCGGCGCTTCGTGGCGGCGGCGCGGGAGGCCGAGCCGCATGTCCGGGCGGTGCTGATGCCCGTGATACGCAATGTGCGCGCGGCAACGGACGCGGCGTTCGCGGCGCAGCGCGAGCGGTTCAACGAGCTGCTGGCCAAGGCCGTCGCCGATCTCTCCACCCCCTCCTCGCCGTTGCTGCTGGCCTCCGAGCCGCCCGCCTGGAGCATCGAGACCGCCACATACGACGGGACGCATCCGTCGGCCCTGGGCGAGCATCTGCTGGCGGGTGCGTTCGCGGAGGCGATGCAGCAGGGGTGGGGCATCGGGGGGCGGTATGCGTATCCCGATACGCATACCGGGACGGGCCCGCACCGCAATGGCTCCCCGACTCCCGCCGGTGCCGCTTGATTCGAATGCCCTCCAAGGCGTTGGCTGGGCAATCATGAAGTACACACAACTCGGACGCACCGGACTCCAGGTCAGCCGACTCGTCCTCGGCACCATGAACTTCGGTCCCCAGACGGACGAGGCCGACAGCCACGCGATCATGGACAGCGCCCTCGAAGCGGGCGTGAACTTCTTCGACACCGCCAATGTCTACGGCTGGGGCGCGGAGAAGGGCCGTACGGAAGAGATCCTCGGCTCCTGGTTCGCCAAGGGCGGCGGCCGGCGCGACAAGACCGTACTGGCCACCAAGGTCTACGGCCATATGGGCACCGACGGCGACCCGGTCTGGCCCAACCACCACAAGCTCTCCGCGCTCAACATCCGCCGCGCGGTCGACGCCAGCCTCAAGCGGCTGGGCACCGACCACATCGACCTCTACCAGTTCCACCACGTGGACCGTGCCACGCCCTGGGACGAGATCTGGCAGGCCATCGACGTCCTCGTCCAGCAGGGCAAGATCCTCTACGCCGGGTCGTCCAACCACGCCGGATGGCATATCGCGCAGGCCAACGAGACGGCCCGGCGGCGCGGTTCATACGGCCTGGTCAGCGAGCAGTGCCTGTACAACCTCGCCGAACGGCGCGCGGAGATGGAGGTCATCCCGGCCGCCGAGGGCTACGGTCTCGGGATCGTCCCCTGGTCGCCGCTGCACGGCGGGCTGCTCGGCGGCGCCCTGCGCAAGGAGCGGGAGGGCGGTGGCGCCCGTTCGACCTCGGGACGCGCCGCCGACGCCCTGGCCGACTCCGCGGTCCGCGCCCGGATCCAGGCGTACGAGGACCTGGTCGAGCGGCACGGTCTGCAACCCGGCGAAGTGGCCCTGGCCTGGCTCCTGACCCGTCCCGCGGTCACCGGCCCGATCGTCGGCCCCCGCACCGGCGACCAGCTCGCCTCCGCCCTGCGCGCGGTCGAACTGACCCTGCCCGAGGAGCTGCTGACCGCCCTGGACGACATCTTCCCGGGCCCCGGCCCGTCCCCGGAGGCATTCGCCTGGTGAACGACGGCGCCCCACGGCCCCGGACGGATCGTCAGACGTCCGGGGCGACGTCGCCGAGACCGTCCGCGACGTGGATGTGGTCCTCGACGGCCTCGGCGGCCCGAACTGGGCCCGTTCCCTGCGCACCCTGCGACCGGGCGGAACGCTGGTCTCGCGGCTGCCGCTGGACGACACCTTCCCGCGCGCGCAGGCCGAGGCGACCGGGGTGCGGGCGGTGTTCATGCTGTCGAACCGGACCGGACCGGGCTGCGCGAGATCGGCACCCTGGTCGAGACCGGCCGGCTGCGGGTCACGGACGCCGTCTTCCCGCTGGAGGAGGCCGCCGCACACCGGCGGGGAGAGACCGGGCGCACCACCGGAAAGATCGTGCTGTCCGTCACCGCATGACCGGAACCCAAGGATGCGCAGGTCAGCGCAGTGCCGCCGCCACGATCACCACGATGAGCAGCACGGCGAGGAGACCGGAGACGATCCGGTTACGGGTTTTAGGGTCCACCCAATGAGCGTAACCGGACCGGATCCGGGCGCAGCGGCGGCCCAGCTCCCGGTCCGGCTCCGGTCAGTGGCCCAGCGGCCACGACGCCAGCTTCTCGTAGTGCGGCTGGCTGCCCCGGACGCCCGGCGCCGGTGGATGGCTGCGCATCAGCGCCAGCTCCCGGACGGTCCACGGGCTGCTCTCGAAGCCGTCCAGAGCGTCCGCGAACGGGGCGAGGTGCAGGCGCTCGATGCGGTTGCGGGCGATCGTGAGGTGCGGGTGGTACGGACGGTGCGTACGGTGCGGGTCCCGCGTCACACCGGCCCGGCGGCCGGCCGCCTCCGCCGAGTCCGCCAGCTTCCGCATCACCTCCAGCTCGCCCTCGGCGCCCATCCACACCACCCGGTCGTCGAACCGGCCGCCGTCCATGATCCGCAGCTCGTACGGGGCATGCCGCCGCGCGGCCCGCGCCAGGCGTTCCGCCAGCTCGGGCAGCAGATCTTCGGCCACCTCCCCGTAGAAGGCGAGGGTGAAATGCCACCCTTCGTGGCCGGTCCAGCGCAGCCGGTCCGCCGCCGGCAGCGCCTTCAACCGCGCCACCGCGGCGGACAGTTCGGTGAGGACGGAGCCGGGCGGCAGCACCGCGGCGAAGAGTCTCATACGGCCAGTCTCACCCAGGGGGCGAGACCGGCGCAGGGATTCCCGCCCGGGTCATGGTGTCGCCGCCAGCCGCCGGGGGTCGCACTCCGCGGGCGCGGCCGGATCCGCGGTGGGGGCGGAAGCCTCCGCGGGCGCGGCGGACGGGGCCGACTGGGCCGACGGGACCGACGGGACGGCAACGCCGTCGACGGAGGGCGCGGCCGGTTGCGCCGGGCCGCCGCGGGCCACGAAGGTCACATGCTGCCGCCCCCGCCGCAGGTCTATCTTCAGGCGCAGCCCGCCCACCCGGGCCAGGATCAGGCCGATGACCGCCGCGGCGCCGGCCGAGACCACGCCGCCCGTGACGAAGCCGATACGGGCGCCGAAGGTGTCCGTGACCCAGCCGACCAGCGGCGCGCCCAGCGGGGTGCCGCCCATGAAGACCATCATGAACAGGCTCATCACCCGGCCGCGCATCAGCGGGTCGGTGGCCATCTGGACGCTGGAGTTGGCGGTGACGTTGATCGTCAGGCCGGCCATGCCGATGGGTGCGAGCAGCGCCGCGAAGATCCAGAAGGAGGGGGACAGCGCGGCGGCGATCTCCAGGGCGCCGAAGAGCAGCGCGGCGCCGACCAGCAGCCGCAGCCGGGAGCCGGCCCGGCGGGCCGCGAGCAGCGCGCCGATCAGCGAACCGGCCGCCATCAGCCCGTTGAACAGCGCGTACGTGCCGGCGCCGGCATGGAAGACCTGGTAGACGAAGGCGGTCAGCCAGATCGGGAAGTTGAAGCCGAAGGTGCCGATGAACCCGACCAGAACGATGGGCCAGATCAGCTCGGGGCGCCCGGACACATAGCGCAGGCCCTCCCGTAGCTGTCCCTTGCTGCGCGGGACGGTGGTGACCTTGTGGAGTTCGGCGGGGCGCATCATCAGCAGGCCGATGACCGGCGCCAGGAAGGACAGGCCGTTGAAGAGGAACGCCCAGCCGCTGCCGAACGCGGTGATCAGCACACCGGCGACGGCCGGGCCGATCAGGCGGGCGGACTGGAAGTTGGCGGAGTTCAGGCTGACGGCGTTGCGCAGGTCCTCCTGGCCGACCATCTCGGAGACGAACGCCTGGCGGGAGGGGTTGTCGACGACGGTGACCAGGCCGAGCAGGAAGGCCACCAGGTAGACGTGCCAGACCTGGACGTGGCCGCTGAGCGTGAGGACGGCGAGTGCCAGGCCGGTCAGGCCCATCGCGGACTGGGTGACGAGCAGCAGCTTGCGCTTGGGGAAGCGGTCGGCGATCACCCCGCCGTAGAGCCCGAAGAGCAGCATGGGCAGGAATTGCAGCGCGGTGGTGATGCCGACGGCACCGGAGGAGCCGGTCAGGCTCAGGACCAGCCAGTCCTGGGCTATTCGCTGCATCCAGGTGCCGGTGTTGGACACCACCTGGCCGGTGGCGAAGAGGCGGTAGTTGCGGATGCGCAGCGAACTGAAGGTGCCCGTGCGCCGCGCGGCGCCGCGTCCGGCGACGGGTGGTGCGCCGTCGGGAGCCGTGTCGTGGTCGGAGTGCGGTGCGGGGGCGGAGTGTGCTCCGGATCCCGTACTCAACGTGGGTTCGCCTCCTTGGCGTTGGGGTTCTACAACTGTGCGAGTTTCTCCAGAACGGGCGCCGCGGCCCGGACCTTGGCCCATTCGTCGTCGTCCAGCCCGGAGGCCAGCTCGGCGAGCCAGGCATTGCGCTTGCGGCGGCTCTCTTCGAGCATCGCCTCGGCCTGTTCGGTCTGGGTGACGACCTTCTGGCGGCGGTCGTCGGGGTGCGGTTCGAGCCGGACCAGTCCCTTGGCCTCCAGCATGGCCACGATGCGCGTCATCGACGGCGGCTGGACATGCTCTTTGCGGGCCAGTTCGCCCGGGGTGGCGCGACCGCACCGGGCGAGGGTGCCGAGCACCGACATCTCGGTGGGGCTCAGCGATTCGTCGACCCGCTGGTGCTTGAGGCGGCGGGACAGGCGCATGACCGCGGACCGCAGAGCGTTCACGGCGTCGTCGCCGTGGGACAGTTCCGGCATGGTCGTTAGCATAACTCATTACCTTTTCTAAGTAAAGCGGGAGTGCGGCGCTTCCCCGATCCGCCGGAGAGATTCCTTATCGCTCACCCATATGGGTGAGGACGCAGCCGAAATCGGCCCACCTGAGCGGCTTCTACCGGGACGGTGTCCCTATGGGATCGCGAGTGCTCAGCCTGCGCGTGGACGGGGAGCTGCTGGAGCGCATTCGGCAGCACGCGGCAAAACGCGGAATGAGCGTCCAGGACTATGTGGTCCGGACGCTCATCCGCGATGACTTCGACGAACGCTTCCAAACGTCGGTCGACGAGACGGAGCGCTTCTACGACGCTCCGCCGTTGTAGCGGCCCGCGAGCGGGCCGCCGCCGGTCAGTCCGCCCGCCCGGTCACTTCACACCCAGCGCCTGCTCGATCGGATGCAGCAGGAAGTAGACGAGGAAGCACAGCCCGACCGCGTTCAGCAGCCACGGAATCTGCCGGAACCGCCCGGTCGCCGTGCGCAGCAGGATGTACGACAGCACGCCGATGCCGATGCCGTTGGTGATGCTGTACGTGAACGGCATCGAGATCATCGTCAGGAACGCCGGGATGCCGACGGTGAAGTCGCCCCAGTCGATGTCCTTGACGTTCGACGCCAGGATCAGGAAGCCGACGACGAGCAGCGCGGGCGTGGCGGCCTGGGACGGGACGACCGTCGCCAGCGGGGTGAAGATCAGCGCGAGCAGGAACAGCCCGCCGGTCATCAGGTTCGCCAGGCCCGTACGCGCCCCCTCGCCCACGCCCGCGGTGGATTCCACGAAGCAGGTGTTGGCGGAGGCGGAGCCGAAGCCGCCGCCGGCGACCGCGATGCCGTCGGCCATCAGGATCCGGCCCATGTTCGGCAGCTGCCCCGTCTCGTTGTTCAGCAGCCCGGCCTCCTCGCCGACGCCGATGATGGTGCCCATCGCGTCGAAGAAGCCGGACAGCAGCACGGTGAAGACGAACAGACAGCCGGTCAGCGGGCCGACTTCCTTGAAGCCGCCGAAGAGGCTGATGTGGCCGATCAGCCCGAAGTCCGGGGCGCCGACGATCTTGTGCGGGATGTCGGGGACGGCCAGGCCCCATGCCGCGTCCGGGATCGTGACGAGGGCGTTGATGATGATCGCGACCACGGCCATGGTCACCATGCCGATGAGGATCGCGCCCTTGGTCTTGCGGACGGTCAGCACGAACATCAGCATCAGGCCGAGGACGAACACCAGCACCGGCCACCCCTGAAGCTGACCGTGCTGCCCCAGGCCCATCGGCACGGTGGTGTGCGCGGCATCCGGATTACGGGTGACGAAGCCCGCGTCGACGAGGCCGACCAGCGAGATGAACAGGCCGATGCCGATGGCGATGGCCCGCCGCAGCCCGTTGGGAATCGCGTCCATCACCCGCTGCCGCAGCCCCGAGGCGACCAGGACCATCAGCACCAGACCGGCGAGCACGACCATGCCCATCGCATCCGGCCAGCTCATCTTGGGGGCGAGCTGGAGGGAGACGACGGCGTTGATGCCCAGGCCGGCGGCGACGGCGATGGGGACGTTGCCCATCAGGCCCATCAGGACGGTGGTCAGCCCCGCCATCAGCGCGGTGGCGGTGACCAGCTGGCCGTTGTCGAGATGGTGGTGGTACTTGTCGACGCCGGAGCCCAGGATGATCGGGTTCAGCACGATGATGTAGGCCATCGCGAAGAAGGTCGCCAGGCCGCCGCGGAGTTCGCGGCTGACCGTCGATCCCCGTTCGGAAATCTTGAAGAAGCGGTCGAAGCCGTTCTTGGGAGGCTGCGGAGCCGGGTTCTCGAGGACATCGACCGGCGTGGTGGCCGAGGGGGGCATGCGGGACCTCAGTCGTACGGGCCTTGGGCAGGCGCAGGGCCCAAGGGCCCGGAGACGAACACGGACGGAAAGCACGGAAGGAGAAGCGGAACGGAAGGGACCGGATCAGCATGGACGGATCACCTTGGATGAATCAACGATCCGATCCGGTCAGATCCAGAAAGGTTCAGTATGAATAAACAATCCGTTGATCGCTATCTCCGCGCGTAGAGCCTTGGCGCGCCCGGCCCGGCCGGAGCCGCACCGGCCCGCACCGGGCCGCCTGCGCCGCCCCCGTAAGCTGACCCCCATGTGGAAGAAGTCCGAACTGCGCGAGGCCCCGGCGCCGCTCGAAGGTCCCGTCGTCGGCACGATCACCGGCGGCACCATCCTCTGGTTCCTGCTCTTCCTCGGCCAGCTGCCCTTCTACGGCTGGTTCGCCGACCACGGTCACGCCTGGTGGGTGTGGACCTGTCTGGCCGGCGGCGGCCTCGGCCTGGTCGGCATCTGGTACGTACGCAAGCGCGATGCGGCCATCAAGCGCGCGGCTGCCGCCGAACGCGCCACCGCGGACGACCCCGCCTGAACCACCGGCCCGAGCCCGCCCCCGGGTCATCCGCCAACGGGTGAACCGGGCCCGCCCCCCGTACCGTCGATGACATGACCGAGCGGGCGCGGACGGATGTCACGGCCCCCGGACCGGGCAACGGCCGGCCCGCGGCCCACCCCGGTCTGACCGCGGCCGAGGTCGCCGAGCGGGTGGCCCGGGGCGAGGTCAACGACGTCCCCGTACGCTCCTCGCGCTCGACGGCCGACATCGTCCGGGCCAACGTCTTCACCCGCTTCAACGCCATCATCGGCGTCCTCTTCGCGATCATCCTGGTCGTCGGCCCGATCCAGGACGGCCTCTTCGGCTTCGTCATCGTCGCCAACACCGGCATCGGCATCGTCCAGGAGCTGCGCGCCAAACGGACCCTGGACAACCTCGCGGTGATCGGCGAGGCCCGCCCGACCGTGCGCCGCGACGGGGTGGCGGCCCAGATCCCCACCTCCGCGGTGGTGCTGTCCGACGTCCTCGAACTCGGGCCGGGCGACAAGGTCATCGTCGACGGCGAGGTCCTGGAGGCCGACGGCCTGGAGGTCGACGAATCCCTGCTGACCGGTGAGGCCGACCCGGTCCTCAAGAAGCCCGGCGACCCGATGATGTCGGGCAGCTTCGTGGTCGCGGGCGGCGGCGCCTTCACCGCCACCAAGGTCGGCCGCGCGGCCTACGCCGCCCAGCTCGCCGAGGAGGCCAGCCGCTTCACCCTCGTCCACTCCGAACTGCGCAGCGGTATCAGCCTGATCCTCAAGTACGTGACCTGGATGATGATCCCCACCGCCCTGGGACTCGTCTTCAGCCACCTCCTCACCCTCGGCCTCCCCGGCGACGAGTCCATCCGCCGGATGGTCGCCGGCATCGTCCCGATGATCCCCGAGGGCCTGGTCCTGCTGACCTCCGTGGCCTTCGCCATCGGCGTCGTCCGCCTGGGGCGCCAGCAGTGCCTGGTCCAGGAACTGCCCGCCATCGAGGGCCTGGCCCGGGTCGATGTGGTCTGCCTCGACAAGACCGGCACGCTCACCGAGGGCGGGATGGACGTCCGCGAACTCCGCCCCCAAAACGGCGCGGAGCGCTCCCGTACCGAACGCGTCCTGGCCGCCCTGGGCACCGCCGACCCGCGCCCCAACGCCTCCCTCCAGGCCATCATCGACGCCTACCCCGCACCCGCCGACGGGACCTGGGACTGCACGGCAGCCCTCCCCTTCTCCTCCGCCCGCAAATACAGCGGCGCCCGCCTGACCTCCCCCGACGGTACGCACACCACCTGGCTCCTGGGCGCCCCCGACGTCCTGCTGCCGCCGGGCGACGGGGCCCTCACCGAAACCGACGCGCTCAACGCCCAGGGCCTGCGCGTCCTGCTGCTGGCCGCCACCGACCGCGCGCCGGACGACCCCCGGGTCACCGAGACGGTCCGCCCCACCGCCCTGGTCGTCCTCGAACAGCGGCTGCGCCCCGAAGCCTCCGCGACCCTGCGCTACTTCGCCGACCAGGACGTCCAGGCCAAGGTCATCTCGGGCGACAACGCGGTCTCGGTCGGCGCGGTGGCCGCCGAACTGGACCTGCCGGGCGCCGCCGATCCCGTCGACGCCCGCACGCTCCCCTCAGACCCCGACGCCATGACCGCCGCCCTCTCCCGGGGCACCGTCTTCGGCCGGGTCACCCCCCGGCAGAAACGCGACATGGTGGCCGCCCTCCAGTCCCACGGCCACAACGTCGCGATGACCGGCGACGGCGTCAACGACGTCCTCGCCCTCAAGGACGCGGACATCGGCGTCTCCATGGGCGCCGGCTCCGAGGCCACCCGCGCCGTCGCCCAGATCGTCCTGCTGAACAACAGCTTCGCCACCCTCCCCGCGGTCGTCGCCGAGGGCCGCCGCGTCATCGGCAACATCACCCGGGTCGCCACCCTCTTCCTCACCAAAACCGTCTACTCGGTCCTCCTCGCCATCCTGGTCTCCTGCTGGCAGATCCCCTACCCCTACCTCCCCCGCCACCTCACGCTTCTCTCCACCCTCACCATCGGCATCCCCGCCTTCTTCCTCGCCCTGGCCCCCAACACCGAACGCGCCCGCCCCCACTTCGTCCGCCGCGTCATGCGCTACGCCATCCCCTCCGGCCTCATCACCGGCGCCGCCGCCTTCACCACCTACCTCCTGGCCCGCAGCTACTACACCGGCCCCGGCGCCCTCCCCGCCCAAACCAGCGCCGCCACCCTGACCCTGTTCCTCACCGCCCTCTGGGTCCTGGCGATCATTGCCCGCCCCTACACCTGGTGGCGTATCGCCCTCGTCCTGGCCATGGCCCTCGGCTTCCTGATCGTCCTGGCCACCCCCTGGCTGCAACGCTTCTTCGACCTCCGCCTGGTCGGCACCACCCTGCCCTGGGCCGCCGTCGGCATCGCCGCAATCGCCTCCGTGGCGCTGGAGTTCACCTGGCGCTGGGTCGCCCGCCGCTTCCCCGCCTGAAAATTTGGCGCTCCCGCGCCCCTCCCCGTACCGTGCATGCCCATGACATTTTCAACGGGGAACCTGACGTACGAGATCCTGGCCCGAGGCCACCATCACCACTACAGCCACTACGGCAGCAGCCACGGCAGCAGCGGCCCCATGCAGTGGTGGATGTGGGCGATCCTCGGCCTCGGCGCCGTCGCCCTGATCTGGAGCTGGGTCAAGAAGCTCACGAACTAGTCCACCACCGGCCCCCGCAACACAACAGCGGGGGCCGACGTGCGCCACGACCCACGGCCGCCGGGTAGAGGCATGGCGCAACCCACCACGGACCCCCAACCCCCCACCCCGGGGTGGCCGCAAAACCGCCGGGAGGGGCCGGGCTGGAGCGACGAAGTCGTGGAAGACCGGCCCCGCACCCACCAGACACAGCCGGCGGCCAACCCCGAAACCCACCCCGATCCCGCCGCCAGGCGGGCACAAAACCACCGCACCAAAAAACGGCGCCGCACCCGGCAACGTGGGGAGAAACCCCCAAACGGCGGGCTAGTCGAACCACCGCGCCTCCGCCAACTCCTCCCCCCGCTCCGGATCCTCCAGGAGCGCCGCGACCTCGAAGCGGCGGGGCCACTGGGCGGCGGCCCAGGCGAGGCCCGCCGCGACACCCTCCAGGGTGGCGGCGTGGAGCGTGCCGTCCGGGGTCAGGCGCCAGTCCAGCTCGGTGCCGTCGTCCAGGACGAGGGACTCGTGCTCGAAGTACGTGTCGGGGGTGGCGGGGCCGAGCAGCACCCGTACCTCGTCGGGGACTTCATGGCGTACGCCCTCGGAACGGACCTCGGCGGTGACGGTCTCACTCAGGCGGCGGACCTGGAGCAGCTCGGCCAGCTCGGCGGCGCGCGACGGGCGGACCGGGAGGAGGGGGTGGCGGACGGCGAGCGGCATCAGATCGGGGGCGTCGGCGACCAGCGCGGTACCGGCGTCCACCACCTCGATCTCGCCGCCGACCACGGCCCGCAGTTCGTCGGGCAGGGTGACGTCGTCGGGGTCGAGATCGGTCAACGCGCCGTAGAGGGCGTGGAGTTGAGCCGGTCCGACGGTCACGTCCGGGTCGGCGAGGCGGGTGAGGAGTTCGGCCGCGCCGCCCGGCTCGTCCAGGAGCGCGGCAACCGACGTCCGCACGCCGAGGGCACGCAGCACCTGGGCGTCGACCTCGCCTGCGTCAGCGGACTCGTACAGGCCGGAGAGGAGAGGGTCGCCGCCGGCGGAGCGGAGGCCGGCGGGGCGGCGGCCGTCGAGTACGGGGTGGCCGCGCAGCCACCAGGCGGTGTAGGGGCGCACGGACTCCGTGGTGCCGTCGGGCAGCAGGACCCGTACGGGGGTGGTGAGGGCGTCGCGCAGCGGCGGCCGGGAAAGCATGGCGAGGACCTGCGGCCAGCAGTCGTCGTCGACCAGGTCGAGATCGCGGACCGCGAGCAGTTCCGTGACCACGGGCGGTACGGGGGTGTCGGGCAGCGCGTCGAGGATGTCCTCGCACCAGACGTCCACGGCATCCAGCAGACCCGGGTCGTCCGGCTCGGCGAAGTCCCCGTCGCGCGGCTCTAGTTCATCGGGGTCCAGGACGACGTCGGCGGCGCGGACCAGGGCGAAGTCGGCCAGCACGCCCACCGCGGTCAGCGGCTGCTCGCCCCAGCGGGCGGCCAACTCGGCGTCGCAGGCGGCGAGTTCGTCTTCCCGGATGACCCGCTGGAAGGGGCTGCCCGGATACACCAGCTCACCGGCGGGGGCCAGCTCGCCCTCCTCGTCCGGCAGGGCGAGGGCGGCGAGCCAGGGCTCGTCACCGGGGGCCAGGTTGGCATCGCGGACCAGGCCGAGGACCGCCTCGGCCAGCTCCTCGGCGCCGAGCGGGGCACCCAGCCCGCCGCCCAGCTCGTCCGCGAAGAGGTCGTAGGCGTCCTCGTCCGCATCCAGCGAATTCTCCACCGCGGCCCGGACCTGGGGGGTGGTGAGCACCGCCCGCGGCGAGGCGGGGGTGGCGCCGAGCTTCTCCAGCAGCGGGTGCACGGCATCCGGGTGCGCGACCTTCAGGCCGAGCCGGGCGAGGGTGCGGTGCCGGTCCTCGGTGTCGCCGTCCTCGTACGGCCCGCCGTCCGGGAGCGGCAGCAGCACCTGACGGGGCCCGATCGTGGTCCGGACGCCGCCCGAGGCACCCGGCTCCCGGCTCCCGCCCGATCCGGCGAGCGGCACCGGCAGCCCGCTCAGCCGGTCCGGGTCCGTGCCGGCCAGCGCGTCGTACAGCCGCCACCACCATGCGGGCGTCCGCTCGACGCCCGCCAGCCGGTCGACCATCTCCCCCAGCGGCACCCGCGCCACGCCCAGCGCCCGCAGCTCAGGGCGGCGCTCCAGACCGGCCGGCAGCAGGCTGGGGAACAGCTCGGCCAGCACGCCGACGGTCGCCGCGCCCCCGCCCTCCAGCAGTTCGGCGTCCACCGGGCGCAGCACATACGGCGAGACGGTGCCCTCGTCCTCGTCCCACGGGTCCGCCGCCCCGTCCGCCGCCTCCGCCTGCGTCCCGGCCTCTGCGGGCGCGGCGGCGCTGGGCAGGAAGCGCACCCGGGGCAGCAGCTCCAGCACCCGGCGGCGCAGTTCACCGTCCAGGCCGCCCTTGCCCAGGGGGCCGGGCACCAGGTCGAGCGTGCCGACGGACACCGGCTGCCAGTCGCGCAGCAGCGCGGTGTAGGTCTCGGCCGCGCGTGCCACCAGGAAGTCGGTCAGCGGACCCGGCGCGACATGGCGGCGGGTCGGGTCGAGCGGGAACGTCGCGATCAGCAGCGCGGGCAGGCCCAGGGCCTCGTCCGTCGGCGTCGGCGCATGCACGACGGCCGCGGTGGCGGGCCGTACCGGCGCGCCCTCCTCGCCCACCGGCACCGCCCAGGTCACCGACCAATGGGGCCGCAGCCGCTCCTCGATGGGCCGGTCGGCGAGCAGGGCCGCATCCAGCGAGCCGCCGTCGCCGGCCACCCGCCACCGGGTGGCCCCCCGCTCGCTGTCCTCGATCAGGACGTACCCGTCCTCTTGACGGCGCCTCAACTCCCGTACACCCGCGGGAGACTCGATGACCACCTCGGCCAGGCCCGGCAGCGTCAGCAGCAGCGCCGCGTCGATCCCGGCCAGCAGCCGCTCGGTGAGGTCCAGCGCGGCGCCGTCGCGCAGCGGCAGCACGACGGCGGTGTCATAGCCCTCGGGCGCGCCGCCCTCCGCGGGCAGCGGCAGCCGCAGCAGCGGTACGTGGCCGTCGCGGCGGCGCAGCTCGCCGCCCAGGCCGGGGCTGTGCGCCGCCACCGCCTCGGTCATCGCCCGCGCCTCGGCCAGCGACCAGCGCACACCGCCGGTACGCCCCACCAGCGCCGGCTCGTCGCTGACGGACAGCACCGCGGCGAACCCGACACCGAACCGGCCCACCGCGCCGACCGCCGCGCTCGCCTCCCGCTTCGCGGAGGCGCGCAGCGTGGAGAGCGACTCGACGCCGGTGGCGTCCAGGGGGGCGCCGGTGTTGGAGGAGACGAGAACGGCGGAGCCGGTGTCGTCGGCCGGGTGCAGGGTCAGGCGCAGCCGGCCGGGAACCTTGGCGCGCGCCGCGGCGTCGGCGGCGTTCTGCGCCAGCTCGACCACGAGGCGGTCGCGGTAGCCGCCCAGCGCGAGGTCCTCCTCCGCGTTGGCGTCCTCCCGGAACCGGGCGGGCGACGCGGCCCACGCATCCAGTACGCCGCGGCGCAGCCGCACGGTCCCAAACGGGTCGCTGCCTTCGGCTGCGCCTCGCACCCACGACCTACCAGCCACGTGTCCGTCTCCCTCTTGGTGGTCCCTGTCCTGACGTTACCGCCCCCGTTTTTGGGCCGTACGTTGCCGGGTGGGGCGCCGTGCTCGTTGCGGTGGTTTTGTGCCCGCCTGGCGGCGGGATCGGGGTGGGTTTCGGGGTTGGTCGCCGGGTGTGTGGTGTGGGTGCGGGGCCGGTCTTCCACGACTTCGTCGCTCCAGCCCGGCCCCTCCCGCCCGGTTCGGCGGCCACCCCGGGGTGGTGGGTGGGGTGCCTGGTGGGTTGCGCAGGGCCTTCGTCCGGCGGCCGTCGTCGTTTGTACCTTCCTCCCCTGGCCGGAGGTCGACGACGGCGGGGAGGCGGCAGGCTGTAGGGACGAAGTCCTGGAAGCCTGACGCCGCACCCACAGCAACGGACAGTCGACCGCGGCGGCCGACCCAACCCCCGCCCGCCGAAGGCGGGCACCGCAACCCCTACGACGCCGCAGAAAACAACGTAGGGCTCAGCTATGACCCAGTTCCTCGGCCGGGGCCGTCTCGGAGACGGAGCCCCCCTCCTCCGGCCGCAAAGACAGCGGCTCGACGACCGTCTCGTCGACCACCGGCGGCGCCGGCCGCGGAGGCGCCGGCATGACGGCGGCCTCGGAGTGGGCCCCGCAGCCGTAGGCGAGGGAGACGACCCGGCCGTCCGCCGGGGAGAACTCGTTGGCGCACACGCCGAAGGCCTGCCGCAGGGAGCCCGTGAGCGGGGACAGGAAGCCGCAGGTCATGCAGGTGGCGGGGGCCGCCTGAGCCATGGGGGTCTTGGCGCCGTACGCCTCCTCCCAGCGGTCGGCCGCGGCGTGCAGGCCGTAGCGGGACAGGACACGGGCGCGGCGCATGCCGAGTTCCTCGGCGATGTCGGCGATGCCGCCCCGGGCGGGGACCGGCTGGGCGGCGGGCGAGCCGGGGACGACGTCCGCCTCCTCGGAGTCGGCGACGTCGGCGGCCATGCCCTCGGCGACCACGGAGTTGGGCGGCGGGGCCTCCTCGCCGGAGTAGCCCGGTTCGAGGCGGAGGTCCTCGGCCTCGGTGGGCAGCAGATCGCCGGGGCCCATGTCGCCGGGGCGCAGCCGCTCGCTCCAGGGCACCCACTCGGGCGCGAGCAGGGCGTCGGGGCCGGGCAGCAGGACGGATTCGTCGAGGGTGACGACCTTGGCGCGGGAGGCGCGGGCGACGGTCACGGCCCAGCGCCAGCCCCGGTAGCCGGGTTCCTTGCAGGCGAAGAGGTGGGTGACGACCCGGTCCGCGTCGGCGACCGCTCCGATGTGCTCGCCGACCGTGCCGGGGAGCGCGGTCTCCTCCGCCGCCGCCCGCGCAAGGTCGACCGCCTCGGCGCACAGGCGGTCAGGGGTACGGCTTCGCATCGCAGCACTCACAAGAATCGATTCTCTCTTCCACGCCGTCTCACGAGTGCGCCAGCCAAGGCTGTCCTGTCTGTCCGGACGACCGGCGGGGCCGGGGCGGGCGGAGCGGACCTGAGGACCGCGTCGACGTCCGCGCCCGATCGGTTTCGGTCGAGCGCACCTCTTACGTCCCATTCTGCGGGATAACGACGAGGCACGCGGCCAAAAACGACCGCCGGTGGCGCGCTACACACGCTACCCCTTCAACGGTGTACGACCCCTCGCGGGAGCGGCAAATGTGAGCGGCGGCCCGACAGGCCCGGTGCGCCTCGCGCGCCAGGCCCGAGAAAGCGCAATCTACCGGGCGAGTTGGGGCAATATGGCCAGGTGGCTGCCGCACGGTACGAAGGTGACCGGGCCCGCCGGGCGGGCCGGGTGGCCGGGCGTGCACTGCGGGTGCCGTTCACCGCGGCGGGCCGGGGCCTGCACCGGGTGACGCATGCGCACGGCGCGGGCGAGTCGGGGCTGAGCAAGCTGATCGAACTGCACGCGGTGAACTCCGCGGGCGACATGATGATCACGATCGCGCTGGCCTCGACGGTGTTCTTCTCGGTGCCGACGGACCAGGCACGGGGCCGGGTGGCGCTGTATCTGGCGGTGACCATGGCGCCGTTCGCGCTGCTGGCGCCGGTGGTCGGGCCGCTGCTGGACCGGGTGCCGCACGGGCGGCGGGCGGCGATGGCGGGCGCGATGCTGGCACGGGCGCTGCTGGCACTGACGATGGCGGACGCGGTGGCGACCGGGGGGCTCCAGCTGTATCCGGTGGCGCTGGGGGTGCTGGTGGCTTCCAAGGCGTACGGGGTGGTGCGCAGCGCAGTGGTGCCGCGGCTGCTGCCCCCGCAGATCTCGCTGGTCAAGGCCAATTCCCGGGTGACGCTTGCGGGGCTGCTGGCGACCGGCGTGGCGGCGCCGGCCGGCGGCGGGCTGCATCTGATCGGGCCGAGCTGGCCGCTGTACGGGGCGTTCGTGGTGTTCGCGACGGGGACGTTCCTGTCGTTCTCGTTGCCGCACAAGGTGGATTCCGCCAAGGGCGAGGGGCGGGCGCGGCTGGCGGCGCGGGAGGCGGCGGCGGTCTCGGGCGGCACACCGCCCAAGCCGGGGCTGCGTACGGTCGGCCCGTCGGTGCTGCACGGGCTCCAGGCCAATGCCGCGCTACGGGCGCTGTCCGGCTTTCTGACGTTCTTCCTGGCGTTCCTGCTGCGGGAGCATCCGCTGGGCGGTCTGGGCCCGGCGGCCTCGCTGGGGCTGGTGGCGGTGGCGGCCGGTACGGGCAATGCGCTGGGTACGGCGGTGGGGGCCTGGCTCAAGGCCCGCGACCCGGAGGCGATCATCGCCGGGGTGCTGGGGCTGGCGCTGTCGGTGATGGTGCTCGCGGCGGTCTTCTACGAGGTGATGGCGCCCGTCGTGGTGACGGCGGCGGCCGCCTGTGCCGGGCTGTGCCAGGCGCTGGCGAAACTGTCGCTGGACGCGACGATCCAGCGCGATGTGCCCGAGGCCGTACGGACCTCGGCGTTCGCCCGGTCGGAGACGGCGTTGCAGCTGTCGTGGGTGGTCGGCGGCGCCCTGGGCATCTCGCTGCCGCTGATCGGCGTGGTGGGCATGGCGGTGGCGTCGGGGCTGGTGGCGCTGGGTGCGGCGCTGGCTGTACGGGGGCTGCTGCACTCCGCCCGGCACGTCGGCGGCCCGCGCGCCCGGGTGGCCTGACCTGGGGCCGCCGGTGGCCGGGCGCGGACGCCGGGTGGCCCGACCGGCGGCCCCCGGTGGCCCGTCCGGGGCGGCGCGCCGTACCCGCGCGTGGCGTGGGCGCAGGCGCCCGATAGCCTGCCCGTATGACCGCTGCGTTGATCTCCCGGGCGAAGGGCCGCCGCGCCGCTGCCGCCATCGGTGCCGTGTCCTTGGGCCTGCTCACCCTCTCCGCCTGTGAGAAGCCGACCGAACTCACGACCGTGACGGTCGGCTCGACGACGCTGACGTCGGAGGCCATTCCCGGCTGCGACGGCGACGGCAAGGCGCTGTCCGAGAAGCAGATCGCGAGCTGTGTGTCGCAGAACGGCGGCAAGAGCGTCGAGGTGCACGCCGGCGAGAAGGTCCGCATCGGCGTCGACCCGGCCATCGCCAAGGCCGGCTGGTACGTCGTCGCCGGCGACCCGGTCCTGCGGGCGCCCAGCAACGACACCTACCGCACCTTCGACGGAGACAAGCTCTTCCAGCGGACGAACCCGCAGACCGGCCAGGTCTCCTACCTCAAGGAGGTCACGCTGCTGATCGGCAAGCTCGCCAAGGGGCAGGGCCAGGGCACGGAGACCATGTGGCACTTCCAGCTCAAGGCGAAGGACTGACCGCACGGCCGCCGGCCGCCGACGGGCCCGCGCGGGTCCTCGTCGTCACGGCGGTGGGCGCCGAGCGGGATGCGGTCTGTGCCGCGGCGGGACCGTACGAGGTCCGGGCGCTGCCCGGCGGCCAGGTGCTGCACCGCACCGGCGCCTTCGATGTGCTCGCCGCCGGTGTCGGCCCGGCCGCGGCGGCTGCCGGTGCGGCCACCGCGCTGACCGCCGCCGCGCTCGCGGACGCGCCGTACGGCCTGGTGGTCTCCGCGGGGATCGGCGGCGGCTTCGCCCCCGGTCCCGGCTCCGCCCGACCGGGGGGAACCCCCGCGCACGCGCCCCTGGGATCGGTGGTGGTCGCGGACGCGATCGTCGCGGCCGACCTGGGCGCCGAGACCCCCGACGGGTTCCTGCCGGTCACCGACCTCGGCTTCGGAACCGTCGCCCACCGCCCCGATCCGGCGCTGGTGCACGCCGTCACCGAGGCGACCGGCGGTGCGTCCGGCACCATCGTGACCGTCTCCACCGTCACCGGCAGCGCCGCCCGCGCCGCCGCGCTGGCGGACCGTCACCCGGGCGTGCTGGCCGAGGCCATGGAGGGCTTCGGCGTCGCCGAGGCGGCCGCCGCGCACGGAGTGCCGGTGCTCGAAATCCGTACGGTCTCCAACGCCGTCGGCCCCCGTGACCGCGCCGCCTGGCGGATCGGCGAGGCGCTGGCGGCGCTGACCGACGCCTTCCGCGCGCTGCCCGCAGCGCTCCCGCCCGCCTTGAGGAGGACCCCGTGACCACGACCCGGCCCCTGGACATCGCGTACTCGCCGTGCCCGAACGACACCTTCGTCTTCGACGCCCTGGCGCACGGCCGGGTCCCAAACGCGCCGGAGCTGGCGGTCACCTACGCCGATATCGACGTGACCAACGGTATGGCCGAGCGCGGCGAGTTCGATGTGCTGAAGGTGTCGTACGCGGTGCTGCCGTGGATCCTCGACGACTATGCGCTGCTGCCCTGCGGCGGGGCGCTGGGGCGCGGCTGCGGCCCGCTGGTGCTGACCCGGGAGCAGGCGACGGCCGCGGACCTCAAGGGCCGGACGGTCGCGGTGCCCAGCGAGCGCTCCACCGCCTATCTGCTGTTCCGGCTGTGGGCGGCCGCCGAAGTGCCGGGCGGCGTCGGCGAGATCGTGGTGCTGCCGTTCCACGAGATCATGCCGGCGGTGCGCAACGGCACGGTGGACGCGGGCCTGGTCATCCACGAGGCGCGGTTCACCTACCAGGACCACGGGCTGACCTGTCTGGCCGACATGGGCGAGCACTGGGAGACCACCACCGGTCTGCCGATCCCGCTCGGCGCGATCGTCGCCAAGCGGTCGCTGGGCGCCCCGGCACTGCGCAAGCTGGCGGACGCCGTCCGAACGTCCGTCCGGATGGCCTGGGACGACCCGCAAGCCTCGCGCCCCTACGTCCTGGAGCACGCCCAGGAGATGGATCCGGCCGTCGCCGACCGGCATATCGCCCTGTACGTCAATGAATTCACCGCCGACCTGGGCGCGGACGGCCTGGCCGCGGTGCGCGGACTGCTCGATCGCGCCGCGGCCGAGGGGCTCGTACCGCCCCTCGGCCGCGATGCGCTGCGTTTCGTGGACTGACCCGTCAGACGTCCAGCTGGTCGGCGACCGCCCGCAGCATGCCGGCGATCTTGGCGCCATGGGCCTTGTCGGGGTAGCGGCCGCGCTCCAGCTGCTGGGTGACGTTCTCCAGCAGGGTGGTGAGGTCCTGCACGATCGAGGCGAGTTCATCCGGCTTACGGCGCTGAGCGGCCGCCACGGAAGGCGCGGGGTCGAGGAGCGTCACGGACAGCGCCTGGTCGCCGCGCTGGCCGGCGACCACGCCGAACTCGACGCGCTGGCCGGGCTTGAGTGCGTCCACCCCGTCGGGAAGCACCGACGAGTGCACAAAGACGTCACCGCCGTCGTCGCGGGAGAGAAAGCCGAAGCCCTTCTCACTGTTGAACCACTTGACCTTGCCGGTAGGCACGTCTGTCCTCGTCCTCGTACTCGTCGGGAAGTGCTGGGAAAAAATACTGGGCGTCCGCTGCGCATCCGCAGCAGACGCGGTCTGGATGGATAAACGGCTCTGGATAGCAGTGCAGCGGGTCACCTGACCCGCCACCACCAAGGCTAATGGTCCGGTGCCTGGTGACAAGACGTCCCAGGGGGGATCCTCGGAACTTCTGGCCCGGCACTTACCCTGGTCAGGTGTCTGATGAAACGCCCCAGGCCGGGGATCTGCTGGTCCGAATCGGCGCGATCATGTTCCTAGTTGGCGCAGTGGCCACTCTCGCCACGGTGGCGCCGCTGTTCCTGGGGACCGAGCCGCTGCCGTCCGTCTTCTACTGGGTCTGCATGCTGATGGGCGCCGGTTTCGCGGTGGCCGCGGCGGGCGTGATCCGGACCGCCAGGGCCCAGCGGCGTCATACGGAAGCCGACGCCGCGCCCTCCCCGTCCGCCCCTTCGGCGACGTAGCGATCCAGCCACCCGGCGAACTCCGTCAGATCGCCCAGCACCACATCGGCTCCGGCCGCGCGCAGCTCCTCGGCCGTGCACGGCCCGGTCGCGACGGCCACCGACAGCGCCTGTGCGGTGCGCGCGCCCCGTACGTCGCCGGTGTGGTCGCCGACGTAGACCGCCGCGCCGTGCTCGCGCAGCGCCTCGGCCTTGGCCTCCGCCCACAGCGAGCCGATGACCGCGTCCGCGTCGATGCCCAGATGGGCCAGATGCAGCTTGGCGCTGGGCTCGTACTTGGCGGTGACGACTATCGCGCGCCCGCCCGCCGCGCGCACCGCGGCCAGTGCCTCCCGGGCACCGGGCATGGCCCGCGTCGGCGCGATCGCGTGATCCGGATACAGCCCGCGGTAGACCGCACACATCTCCACCACCCGCTCCGCCGGGAACCACCGCCGGATCTCCTCCTCCAACGGCGGCCCCAGCCGACCGATCGCCGCCTCGGCATCCACATAGGTGCCGGTCCTGGCCGACAGCTCCTCGTAGGTGGCCTTGATACCGGCCCGGGAGTCGATCAGCGTCATATCAAGATCGAAGCCGAAGGTGCGCATGGGGCTATTCTCCCCACGTTGTTTTCTGCGGCGTCGTAGGGGTTGCGGTGCCCGCCTTCGGCGGGCGGGGGTTGGGTCGGCCGCCGCGGTCGACCATCCGTTGCCATGGGTGCGGCGTCAGGCTTCCAGGACTTCGTCCCTACAGCCTGCCGCCTCCCCACCGTCGTCGACCTCCGGCCAGGGGAGGAAGGTACGGACGACGGCCGCCGGGTCAGCGTCCACCGCAACCCGCCAGGTACCCCCACCCCGGGGTGGCCGCCGAACCGGGCGGGAGGGGCCGGGCTGGAGCGACGAAGTCGTGGAAGACCGGCCCCGCACCCACACCACACACCCGGCGACCAACCCCGAAACCCACCCCGATCCCGCCGCCAGGCGGGCACAAAACCACAGAACCAAAAACGGCGCCGCACCCGGCAACGTGGGGCCTAAGCCGACCGGCGCAGGCGCAGGCGCCACAGCACGTACCCCGACGACAAGACGGCCGCGACCCGAGCCACCCCGGGCAGGCCGTCCAAAAGGGCCTGCCCGACCGCACCGGGGGCAACCCGGTCGCCCCAGCGACCACCCGCACGCCCCCAGAGCCACACCAGCAGGCCGCACAGGGCGACCCCCGGCACGCCCAGGACCGCGAACTTGACCTCGGCGCGGGTCAGCCGCCGCGACACGTACAGCAGCCCCCAGCCGCCCGCCAGCGCGAGCCAGGAGCCGACCACGGCGCCGGCGAGCAGCAGCACCACGGCCAGCGCGGGGACGGGGCTGAGCCACGCCCAGGGGGACGCCGGGGGCTCCTCGGGGGCGTCCTCCGGGTCATCGGTCGCCTCGGCGGCCGGGGTATCGGGATCGGGCGCGCCACCACGGCGCGCGAGTGCACGCCGCAGGAGTCGCGGGAGGCGCCGCCTGCCGTCCTCCGGGTCGGCATCGTCGGCGCCCTCCGGCTCATCGGCTGAACCGGCCGCCTCGGCGGCCTCCGCGGCCTTGGGCCGCTCCCAGACCTCCGGGAGCTCGATGCCGCCGATGAACCCGGGCACGCTCTCCTGCGCCGCGTACGGCGACGCCTCCACCCGCCACCAGTCCGGCGGATCGTCCGCCTCGCCCAGCTCGTCGGCGCCCGCCAGATGCGGCGGCGCGCCGCCCGGATCCGGCTCCGGTGCGGGCCGGGCGGGCTTGCGCAGAAAGCCGGGGCGCGGCGCGCCGTCCCGTGGCCCGGGGATCTTGCCGAGGAGACCGGTGCGCCAACCTGGGCGGCTGCCGGCGGCCTCCGCCTCCGGGGGCGCGTCCCCGGTGCGCGCGGCCGTCACCACCGCCTCCGGCGTGCCCAGCCGCGCCAGCATCCGCTTCACTCCGGGGACGGTGTCGGGTTTCTGGGCGTCGATCCGGGCCCGCAGCCCGGCCACCAGCTGCATCCGTGCGGCGGCCGGCAGTCCGCGCTGCTGTGCCAGGTCGCCGACCCGGCTCAGATAGTCGAAGACCAGCTGATCGCTTTCGATCCCCACGGCATAACCCCAATAACCCCACGAAGTCCCCTGCGGCGCCCGCCGGTTGCGCCTCCGACCGTACCGCCGCCCGGCCCGGCCCGCCGCCCCCGACGGGCGCGCCGGGCGTGCGCCCCTCGGCGTCGTGGCCGCCGGACGGTGCCCTGGGATCCATGGCCCGGCTAACGTAAGACGAATGACCGATACACCCCGCACCCTGGCCGAGGAGCTCAGAACCCGCACCGACAGCGGGCTCGCCGGCCTGCTGCGGGCCCGGCCCGATCTGCTCTCCCCGGTGCCGGGGGACGTCACCCAGCTCGCCACCAGGGCCGGCACCCGCGCCTCGGTGGCGCGGGCGGTCGAGCGGCTGGACCGCTTCGCGCTGCAAGCCGCCGAGGCGCTGGCCGTGGCGCCCGACCCCTGTCCGTATGCGGCGCTCGACTCGCTGATGTGCGGGGACGCCGGGGACCCGGCGGTCGCCGCGGAGCTGCCCCGGGCGGTGGCCACGCTGCGGGCGCAGGCGCTGGTGTGGGGGCCGGACGAGCGGCTGCGGCTGGTGCGTACGGCCCGTGAGCTGCTCACACCGAGCGCCACCCATCCCTCGCCCACCGGGCTCGGCCCGACCGTCGCGGAGGCCACCGCGGGGATGTCGCCGGGTCGGCTCCAGGAGATCCTCGCCGCGGCCGAGCTGCCCGCCACCCACGATCCGGTCACCGCCGTCGCCGCGCTGACCTCCCTCTTCTCCGATCGCCCCCGAATGGCACGGCTGCTGGACACCGCCCCGGCCGAGTCCGTCGCGGTGCTCGACAAGCTGCTGTGGGGGCCTGCGTACGGCGGTGTCACGGACCGCCCGGCCGCGCATCTCCAGTGGCTGCTCGACCGCGGGCTGCTGCTCCCGGCGGGCGGGCGCAATGTCGTGCTGCCCCGGGAGGCCGCCCTGCATCTGCGGGCGGGCCGCGCGCACCACACCCCGGAACCGCTGCCGCCCAAGCTGGCACCCGCCACCGAGCGCGATCCCCACCTTGTGGACAACGCCGCCGCGAGCGCGGCGTTCACCGCGCTGGCGACCGTCGAGGAGCTGCTCAAGGAGTGGGACCTGGGCGGCCCGTCCGTCCTGCGTGCCGGGGGCCTGAGCGTGCGCGACCTCAAGCGGACCGCGACCGCCCTGGACACCACCGAGCAGCTGGCCGCCTTCTGGCTGGAACTGGCCTACGGGGCCGGGCTGATCGCCTCCGACGGCGAGGCCGATGAGCGGTATGCGGCCACCCCGGCCGCCGAGGAGTGGCTGCAACTGCCCGACCACGAGCGCTGGGCGGTGCTGGCGGCCGCCTGGCTGCCCGCGACCCGTACGCCGGGGGTGGTCGGCGCCGCCGACGCCAAGGGCCGCACCCTCGCCGCGCTGGGGCCGAACGTGGACCGCTCCCCGGCCCCTGAGGTCCGCCGGCGCACCCTCGCCCTCCTGGCCGCTCTCCCGCCCGGGACGTCCGTACCGTCCGCGGCGGTGCTCGCCCGGCTCCAGTGGGAGCGGCCGCTGCGCGGGGCGGCGCACACGGGGGCGGCCGCGGCGAAACCGGAGGAGGGGGCGGCGGCCCCGGTGGAGGTCGATCTGCGGACCCGGCTCGCCCAATGGACGCTCAACGAGGCCGAGTTGCTGGGCGTGACCGGCCGCGGTGCGCTCGCCACCCACGGCCGCGCACTGCTCGGCAGCGAACCGGAGGATGACGCTCCGGCGCCCGTCCCCACCCCCGCCGAGGCCACGGCCGCCGCGGGCCGCGCCGCCGCCCTGCTCGCCCCGCTCCTGCCCGAGCCCCTCGACCACGTCCTGCTCCAGGCGGACCTGACCGCCGTCGCCCCAGGGCCGCTGCACCGCCCGCTGGCCGAGGCGCTGGGCGTCCTGGCCGACGTCGAGTCCAAGGGCGGCGCGACGGTGTACCGCTTCACCCCGGCCTCCGTACGCCGCGCCCTGGACGCCGGGCGCTCCGCCGCCGAGCTCCAGGAGTTCCTGGCCGCCCACTCCCGTACGCCGGTCCCGCAGCCGCTCAGCTATCTCGTCGACGATGTGGCCCGTAAGCACGGCCGGTTGCGGGTCGGCGCGGCCGCCGCCTATCTGCGCTGCGACGACGATGCGCTGCTGTCCGAGATCCTCGCCGACCGCCGCGCCGTCGCCCTGCGCCTGCGCCGGCTGGCCCCCACCGTGCTGGCCGCGCAGACCGCCCCCGACCAGCTCCTCGAAGGGCTGCGGGCCATGGGCTACGCCCCCGCCGCCGAGTCCGCCACCGGCGATGTCCTGATCGCCCGCAGCGACACCTACCGCACCCCGCCCCGCACGGCCCCCGTCCCGGTCCCCGAGGGCCCGCCCGCCCCCGACGCCACCCTCCTGACGGCGGCCGTCCGCGCCATCCGCGCCGGCGACCTCGCCGCAACCGCCGAACGCAAACCCGTCCACGCCGCCCCCTCCCCGGCCCCCGGCGGCCTGCCCCGCACCACCTCCGCCGAGACCCTCGCCACGATGCAGGCCGCGGTGCTCACCAGCTCGGCCCTGTGGATCGGCTACGTCAACGCCGACGGCGCCGCCAGCCAGCGGGTGATCGCCCCCGTACGGGTCGAGGGCGGCTTCGTGACGGCCTACGACCACACCGCCGACGAGGTCCGCACGTATCCGCTCCACCGGATCACGGGCGTGGCCGAACTGGCGGACGAATCCGCGTCCTGAGCAGCCCGTTCCTCGTATGCCGCCCGGCCTCCGGCCGTCCATCGCTAACGGGTCGGTGCGCCCATGCGGCAGACTGGACGTTTGGCCGTATGTACGGCCGATGGCTGCGGCCGGTCCCTGCGTCCGGCGGCCGGGAAGCGAAAGGCGAGGCGCGTGAACGGACCTCTCATCGTCCAGAGCGACAAAACGCTGCTCCTGGAGGTGGACCATGAGCTGGCGGACGCCTGCCGGCGGGCCATCGCGCCCTTTGCCGAGCTGGAGCGGGCGCCGGAGCACATCCATACCTACCGGGTGACGCCGCTGGGGCTGTGGAATGCGCGGGCGGCCGGGCACGACGCCGAGCAGGTCGTCGATGCGCTGGTGCAGTTCTCGCGGTATCCGGTGCCGCATGCCCTGCTGGTCGACATCGCCGAGACGATGTCGCGTTACGGGCGGCTGACGCTGGTCAAGCACCCGACGCACGGGCTGATGCTGACCACCACCGACCGGCCGGTCCTCGAAGAGATCCTGCGGTCGAAGAAGGTGCAGCCGCTGGTCGGGGCGCGGATCGACCGGGACAGCGTGGCCGTGCACCCCTCCGAGCGGGGGCAGATCAAGCAGACGCTGCTCAAGCTGGGCTGGCCGGCCGAGGACCTGGCGGGTTACGTCGACGGCGAGGCGCATCCCATCGAGCTGCGCGAGGACGGCTGGGCGCTGCGGCCGTATCAGCAGCAGGCCGTGGAGGGCTTCTGGCACGGCGGCTCGGGTGTCGTCGTCCTGCCGTGCGGTGCGGGAAAGACGCTGGTGGGGGCCGGTGCGATGGCCGAGGCGAAGGCCACCACGCTGATTCTCGTCACGAATACGGTCTCGGCACGGCAGTGGAAGCACGAGCTGGTGAAGCGGACCTCGCTGAGCGCGGACGAGATCGGCGAGTACAGCGGGACGCGCAAGGAGATCCGGCCGGTCACCATCGCCACCTACCAGGTGCTGACCACGAAGCGGAAGGGCGTCTATCCGCATCTGGAGCTCTTCGATTCCCGGGACTGGGGCCTGATCGTCTATGACGAGGTGCATCTGCTGCCCGCGCCGGTCTTCAAGTTCACGGCCGATCTCCAGGCGCGGCGGCGGCTGGGGCTGACGGCGACGCTCGTGCGGGAGGACGGGCGGGAGTCGGACGTCTTCTCGCTCATCGGGCCGAAGCGGTTCGAT
Organism: Streptomyces natalensis ATCC 27448; assembly: GCF_000935125.1. Lineage (GTDB taxonomy): Bacteria > Actinomycetota > Actinomycetes > Streptomycetales > Streptomycetaceae > Streptomyces > Streptomyces natalensis. The sequence continues at coordinate 98,978 of NZ_JRKI01000062.1, forward strand.
GCGCCGTGGAAGGAGATCGAGGCGCAGGGCTATATCGCCCCGGCCGACTGTGTCGAGGTGCGGGTCAATCTGACCGAGTCGGAGCGGCTGACGTATGCGATGGCGGAGACCGAGGAGAAGTACCGTTACTGCGCGACGACGGCCAGCAAGCAGTATGTGACCGAGGCGCTGGTGCGGCGTCATCAGGGCGAACAGACCCTGGTCATCGGGCAGTACATCGACCAGCTCGATGAGCTGGGGGAGCATCTGGACGCGCCGGTGATCAAGGGGGAGACCACCAACGCGCAGCGGGAGAAGCTCTTCGATGCGTTCCGGGAGGGCGAGATCTCGGTGCTGGTGGTCTCGAAGGTGGCGAACTTCTCGATCGACCTTCCCGAGGCCACGGTGGCGATCCAGGTGTCCGGCACGTTCGGGTCGCGTCAGGAGGAGGCGCAGCGGCTGGGGCGGGTGCTGCGGCCCAAGGCGGACGGGCACGAGGCGCGGTTCTATTCGGTCGTCGCCCGCGACACCATCGACCAGGACTTCGCCGCGCACCGCCAGCGCTTCCTGGCCGAACAGGGGTATGCGTACCGGATCGTGGACTCCGATGAGCTGCTGGCGACGGAGGAGGAGTGGTGAGGCGCAGGGGCCCGGCCCGTCCCTGAGGCGGGCGCGCGGCTGGACGGGCCGCCGGGCTGCCGCGCTCAGCCCGTACGGGTGTGGGTGCGGGTGCGCTCAGCCCGTACGGGTGTGGGTGTCCAGCGGCTCGGCGCCCGTACGGGGCGGTGGGATCCGGCCGGGGGTCGCGGGGTGGCCCGGGGAGCGCCGGGTCCACCACACCAGGGCGGCCAGCAGCGCCAGGCCGAGCGCCGGGTAGGGCGAGGTGAGCGGCTGCTGCCACCAGGAGAGGTGGAGATCGAGGTCGCCGGTGTGCGGCACGATCCACAGGGTGCGGGCGGTGAAGACCAGGGTGACGGCGGCCAGCAGCGCCCGGCGCCAGGGGATGCCGCGGGTGTGCGAGGCCAGGACGGCCAGCAGGGGCACGCACCACACCCAGTGGTGGGACCAGCTGATCGGCGAGACCAGCAGGGCCGTGACGGCGGTGACCAGGACGCCCCAGGTGTCCAGGCCACGGCGCAGATAGACCCGGCGGGCGGCCCAGAGGCCGGCGACGGCGGTGAGCAGCGCCGCCACGGCCCAGATGAGACCGGGCTCCGGGTTGTGCAGCACCCTGGCGATCATGCCCTGGAGCGACTGGTTGTCGACGATCCATGCCGTGCCGACCCGGCCGGTCTCGAACATCCGCCGGGTCCAGAACTCGACGCTGGCGTGGGGCAGGAACAGCAGCCCGGCCAGCACCGATATGGCGAACCCGGCGAGGGCGGTGGCGGCGGCCTTCACCCGGCCGGTGATCAGGAGATAGACGGGGAAGATCGCGGGGGTGAGTTTGATGCCTGCCGCGAGGCCGGTGGCGAAGCCCTTGAAGCGGGCGCCGTCCGGGCGGGAGAGGTCCCACAGGACCAGGCAGGCGAGGGCGAGGTTGACCTGGCCGAAGACGAAGGTCTGGAAGACCGGTTCGAGCCAGAGGCCGAGGGCGGTGGCGGTCAGCAGGGCGGGCGCGGCGCCGGCGGCCTTGCGCAGGCCGGCGGCCTTGACGGAGAGGTGGATCAGCAGGGCGAGCAGGACCGCGTTGACGAGTACGCAGACGACCTTGAGGGTGGCGAGCGGGAGCCAGCTGGTGGGGATGAACAGCAGGGCGGCAAAGGGCGGGTAGGTGGCCGGAAGGTGCCATTTGGTGACCGTGAACCCATAGAGGTCACTGCCGGTCGCGGCGGCATCGCCCTCCGCGCGGTAGACGGCTATGTCGGACATCGGGAGCGGCTGGACCTCGTAGAGCACCCACAGCCCGGCGAACGACACCAGGAGCAGTGCGGCCGCGATCACCAGCTTGCGGCGGGCCGCGATGCCCTGCGCCCAGGTACGTATTGCCGTCCAGGTCCCCGTCCCGTCCGCGGCAGACACCCCTCGACCCCTCCGTCATAGACCCGAGCGCGCCCTTGGCGGCGACGCTAGCGGACCGAGGCCGACGGCCCGTAACGGTTTTCCGGTCATCCGGATGTCAGGACGGGGTGGGGCGGGACGAGGCGGGCCGGACGCCGTGGTCCGGGCGGTGGTCGGTGCGGTGGACCGGGCGGCCTCAGTCCTCGCCGTACTCCCCCAGGACCGCGACGCTGAAGGCCGCCGCGACGAAGACCCGGACCGCGCGGAGGGCGTTGCCTATCACATGGCGGCTGTCGTGGACGCGGTCCGCGGGGTGCACGGGGTCGGGGCCGAGGGCGGTGGCGCCCTTGACCGGGTACAGGGACGGCGGGTGGACGGATGCGGAGTGAATCGCTGCGCTGCTCATGCCTCAATGATGAATTTCACGCGATTGCCGCACATCGGTCCATGGGTCCATCCTTCTGCGGCCGGACGTCAGCCTCTGGTGCCATACGGCCCCTGAGGGAGACCCACGGGTCCAGGCGCCGTCCATCCCAGGTACTACCCGGCACGGGCCGGTCCGGACCGGCCCGTGCCGACGCGTCAGCGCCGGACAACCCGACCGCCGGGCCGCCGGGCCGCGGGACCGCGGGACCGCGGGATATTCCGTTGGCGCCCCAGATAGGTGCTGGCTACAATCGCGCGTCTGCCCCGCCTCCCGTCGAGGAGCGCCGCCGACCGGACGGAAACCGGCCGGCCCCGCCGTGCCCGCTCACCGCGCGCACGCGCGCCCGCCGCAGTACGTCCACCGGACACTTCCCACCGGAGGCAACGCCGTGCCCTCGCCTGCCCACCCGTCCCCGAACGACCCGTCCGATCCGCTGGCCCGCGAGCGCGCCCACCTCGCCGCCTCCCGCTCCGCCCTGCGCGCCATGCGCAAGGACGCCGAGGAGCTCAACATCGCGGACGTCGCCGCGAACTGGGTCAACGCGAAGGTGCTCCAGGGCGAGATCGAGGCCCGTATCAAGGCCCTCGCCGATCTCTCCCACACCCCGCTGTTCTTCGGCCGCCTCGACTATCTGCACGCACCCGGCGTCGACCTCGCCGAGGGCGCCGCCGGGGAGAACTTCTACATCGGCCGCCGCCATGTCCACGACGCCGACGGCGATCCCATGGTCATCGACTGGCGCGCCCCCGTCTCACAGCCGTTCTACCGGGCCTCCACGAAGGACCCGATGGACCTGAAGCTGCGCCGCCGATTCGGCTACACCGGGGGCGAGTTGACGGCGTACGAGGACGAGCACCTCACCGACCCGGCGGAAGCGGACCGGACCAGTGCGCTGCTCCAGTCGGAGATCGAGCGGCCGCGCGTCGGCCCCATGCGGGACATCGTCGCCACCATCCAGCCGGAGCAGGACGAGATCGTACGGGCCGGGATCGGCGGCTCGGTCTGCGTCCAGGGGGCGCCCGGTACGGGGAAGACGGCGGTGGGCCTGCACCGGGTCGCCTACCTCCTCTACGCGCACCGGGAGCGGCTGGCGCGCTCCGGCACCCTCGTCATCGGCCCGAACCGCTCGTTCCTGCACTACATCGAGCAGGTACTGCCCGCCCTGGGCGAGCTGGAGGTCAAACAGGCCACGGTCGACGACCTGGTGGCCCATGTGGAGGTGCGCGGCACGGACGAGGCGGCCGCGGCGACGGTCAAGGGCGATGCCCGGATGGCGCAGGTGCTGCGGCGGGCCGTCCGTGCGGGCATCACCCCGCCCACCGAGCCGTGCGTGGTCGTGCGCGGCTCCCGCCGCTGGCGCGTACCGGCGTATGAACTTGAGGACATCGTGCGGGAGTTGATGGAACGGGACATCCGCTACGGCGCGGCCCGCGAGGCGCTGCCGCAGCGGATCGCGCATGCCGTGCTGGTGCGGATGGAGCAGGCGGGCGAGGCGCCGGACGACCGGGTGCAGGATGCGGTGGCCCGTAACGCCACCGTGAAGGCCACGGTCAAGGCGGTCTGGCCGCCGGTGGATCCGGCCAAGCTGGTGCTGCGGCTGCTGGGCGACGCGGAGTTCCTCGCCGAGCAGGCGGACGGCATCCTCACGCCCGAGGAGCAGAAGGCCATCCTGTGGGCCAGGCCGGCCCGCAGCGTGAAGAGCGCCAAGTGGTCCGCCGCGGATGCGGTGTTGATCGACGAGGCGACGGACCTGGTGGAGCGCACGCCGTCGCTCGGCCATGTGGTCCTGGACGAGGCGCAGGACCTCTCCCCGATGCAGTACCGCGCGGTCGGGCGCCGCTGTACGACGGGCTCGGCGACGATCCTCGGCGATATCGCCCAGGGGACGACTCCTTGGGCGACCGACACCTGGGAGGAGGCGCTGGCCCACCTGGGGAAGCCGGGGTCGGCCGTGGAAGAGCTGACCCAGGGCTTCCGTGTGCCGCGCGAGGTCATCGCGTACGCCTCCCGGCTGCTTCCGGCCATCGCCCCCGATCTGACGCCGGCCACCTCGATCCGCGAGTCCGCAGGCGATTTCGAGGTCCGCCGGGTCGCGACCGAGGACCTGGACGCGACCGTCCTGGCGGCGTGCGACCGGGCGCTGGCGAACGAGGGGTCGATCGGCCTGATCGCGGCGGAGGCGCGCATTCCGGCGTTGCGTTCGGCCCTGGAGGCGGCGGGCACGGCCTGCCTGGCCCCCGGCGAGGAAACCTCCGCCGAGTCCCGCCTGACCCTGGTGCCCGCCACCCTCGCCAAGGGCCTGGAGTACGACTACGTGGTCCTGGACGAGCCCGCCGCCATCATCGACGGCGAACCGGACGAACGCACCGGCCTGCGCCGCCTGTACGTCTGCCTGACCCGCCCGGTGTCCGGCCTGACCGTCATCCATGCCACGGACCTGCCGGAACTGCTGGGGGCCGCGTCGGCCGCCACCAGGTAGCGGCCCTACTGGCCGGTCCGCCCGCCGCCTGTTGGCCGCGCCGTCGCCCGTTGGCCGCGCCAGGGCCCGTCGGCCGCTCCCCCCGCCCCGTCAGAAGCCCCCTAGGGCCCAGAAGGGCCCTGGACGCCCACCCCGTCCAGCACCCCGTCGAGCGCATCCCGCCACTCCCGTACGGCTGCCGCGTCCACCGGGGCGGACCAGCCGGCGGGGCGGGCGGCGCCGCCGATGTGGAAGGCGTCCAGGCCCGCCGCCCGCAGCCGGGACAGATGCCCGAGGGTGAGCCCGCCGCCCACCAGGATGCGCGGCGCGTATCCGGCCTCGCCCGCCGCCGTACGGGCCTGCTCGGCGACCAGCGTCTCCAGGCCCGCGTCCACGCCCTGGGCGGAACCGGCCGTCAGGTAGGTGTCCGGGCGCCCGCCCCCGGGGAGCTGCGCCAGCTCCTTGCGCAGCGCGTCGCGGTCGGCGGCGTGGTCGAGGGCCCGGTGGAACGTCCAGCGGCAGCCGTCGATCGCCGCCGCGACGGCCCGTACGGCCACGAGGTCGGGCCGGCCGTCCGGGGCCAGGAAGCCCAGGACGAATTCCTCCGCGCCCGCCGCCCGCAGCGCCGCCGCCTGCGTGCACAGCGCCGCCACATCCCCGGCCGCGAAGCCGTCGGCGGCCCGCAGCATCACCCGTACCGGGATGTCGACGGCCGCTCGGACCTGCGTAAACGTGGTCAGGGTCGGAGTGAGCCCGTCGGCCGCCATATCGGTGACCAGCTCCAGACGGTCGGCACCACCGGCCTGCGCCGCGATCGCGTCCTCCGGACCGAGCGCGATGACCTCCAGGAGCGCGCGCTTGCTCATATGACCCCAATCCAGGCGATGACGACGGCAACGGGACCACACCGAGGCCGAGGACAGGTCTAGTCCAATAAGTAGCGTACGGCCTGGTCGGCGCCCCGGTGGTCACAGCGCCGCCGAACGCGCCCGGCAACCACCCGTACGCGCCCGGAACATCCGTTACAAACCCGGCACGAAACCCCTCATTGGTGCGGGTATGGAACAGCCCGCACATGGGTAACACGCCTTCCCGATAAGGCTGTTGCGGCCGAGTCCGATGAGCGTGGGGGGAATCGATGTCCGACCTGGTGACCGTATCCGCCGAGATTGCGCCGTATCTCACCCTGGCCGCGAACAGCCTGGGGACCGCCGTGATCGCCACCGCCCAGCAGCGGATCGCCGACCGCACGGTGACGGCCGGAGAGGGCTTCTTCCGGCGGCTGCTGCACGGTCGCGGCCGGCTCGGCGGCGGCAACGGCGAGCCGGTCCTCGACACCCGCCGCGCGGACGCCCTCGACCAGCTGCTGGCGGGCCTCGACGACGAGCAGTGGCGGCGACTGTTCGGCGCAGTGGCCACCTGGCTGGACGACTCCGACGGCCCGCGAGACGCCGAACGCCTGCTGGCCCACATATCCCGGCAGGCCCCGGCCACCGTCACGAAGAACAACACCGTGACGGTGCACGGCCATCACATCGTCGCCGCCAACGAGATCCACGGCGCCGTCACCCTCAATGACGGCAGCGCCCCGCAGGACGGCTCATGACCGGCCCCGGGGCCACCGGCACCGAAAACAGCCACGTGGACGGGCGCGGCAGTCACTTCGTCGCCGCCAACGCCATCAGGAACGTGATCATCAAGTGGGTGATGCACCCCAGCGCACGCTGGGCGCCCCTCCTGGCGGCCTGCACGGGCCTGGTGATCGCCGGCAGCACCTGGCCGGACGGGCCCGCGAGCCAGTACGCCCTGTGGGGCACGCTCGCCGGTCTCTCGGTCGCCTCCGCCGCCGCCCGTGTGCTCCACGGAAAACCGCAGCAGGGCACCGCAGATTCGCGGCATGTCCGGGTGGTCGGCATCCTCTCGCTGTTCTCCGTGCTGGCAACGGTCGGCGCCTGGCTCGCGTTCCAGCACGTGGTCACCCACGGCGAGGTCGATGTCACCGGGCAGGTCCACACCCGGGGCGTGCAGCCCCTGGACGACACCGGGCACCGCACCCTCTCCCTCCTCCTGGACGCCCCCGCCCTCCGGGAGCCGCGCAATGCCCTGCGCCTGACGCTGGCCATCGACGATCACGACCCGGCCGGGCCCACCTGCCTCCCCGACACCAGCGCCACCGTCTCGCTGCTCACCTCGGGCGTTGCCGCCCAGACCAGGACCGTCCGCCCCGGTGACACCGTCGACTTCACCCTGGGCGCGCGGGCCCGCTCCGTACGGATCGATCTGCTGCTGCACACCGCCCACGGCTGCCGGATGGACGTACGGGCGACCGGCGCCGTACTGCACGACATGTGACGGCAGCCGCCGGGCGGCCGCCGCCGTACCGCGCATGAACCCGTACTGCGCACGAACCCGTACCGCCGTACCTCGCACAAACCCGTACCTCGCACGAACCCGTACCGCCGTACCTCGCACGAACCTGTACCGCCGTACCGCATATGAACGGGGGACCCGCATGACTGTCAGGACCACCAGGACCACCAGGGCCGTCAAGACCGTCAGGACCACCAGAACGGTCAGGCCCAGAATCACGACCGGAACCGCCGGGCCCGGCCGCCCCGCCCTCGCCGCCGGCGCGCTCCTCGCCCTGCTCGCCCTCTCGGCGACCGCCTGCGGCGCCGACCAGCCGCCCTCGCTCTTCGCGGACGGCACGGTCCAGGTGGGCACCAAGAACGACCAGCCCGGCACGGCCGTCGTCCGCAACTACAAGTTCTCCGGCTTCGACACCGCCGTCGCCCGCCAGGTCCTCAAGGCGGTCGACGCCAAACCGGACTTCGGGATCGTGCCGTCCGAGGACCGTCGCGCGGTGCTCACCGACAAGACGAAGGACCTGGTCGTGGCGACCTATTCGATAACCGTCGACCGGATGAAGGACCTGGACTTCGTGGGACCGTACGCAACCACCTACGAGGGCCTGATGGTCCGCAAGCGCGACAACCGGATCAAGAAGCCCGACGACGTCAACGGCAAGCGGGTCTGCACCTGGCCGGGGACAACCGCCGCCAACACCCTGGAGAGCCCGCGGTACAACCGCATCCAGGTCTACGAGGCGCCGGACGCCTCCACCTGCATCAACGATCTCAAGGTCAAGAAGACGGCCGACGCGGTCTCCATCGACCAGATGATCCTCTACGGCTTCACCCAGGAGAACCCCGATCTCAAGGTCGTCCCCGACATCACCTACGGCTCCGCCAACCAGTACGGCATCGCGATGGCCAAGGGACACCGCCAGGACTGCCTGAAGTTGCGGGACGCCCTGCGGAACTACCTCGGCGACAATGCCTGGAGCCAGGACTTCGCGACCTCCCTGCCGTCGATACCGAAGGCCGACGCCACCTGGGAGACCGACTTCAAGCCCCGGCTGGAGACGGTCGACTCGCTGTCCTGCCGCGATCGGCCCGGGACCTGATGTGACGTGGCCTGATGTCCTGACCTGATGTGACGTGACCTGATGCGACGTGACCTTATGTGACGTGCGGCCCGGCCTGACGTGCGCCCGGCCTGACGTGCGCCCGGCCTGACGTGCGCCCGGCCTGACGTGCGCCTGGCCTGACGTGCGCCTGGCCTGACGTGCCGTCATGCGGGTGGGGCCCCCGCCCCGCCGGCGACGATTCCCGGTACCGCCGACGATGCCCACACCGCCAGGGATCTTGACCCACGGGGCACAATGACTGCCATGAGCCCCGAGTTCCCCATGGCGCACCCGACCGCCCCGGCGGAGCTGGCCCGCCGCTGGGCCCTCGCCGTCGCCGAGGCCCGCGGCCCGCACGCCGCCGGGGGCCCCGACCCGGCCCCGTACGCGGACAACCTCCTGTCCCGGTGGGCCGAGCCGCAACGCCGCTATCACACCGTCGCCCATCTGGCCGCCGTCCTGGAGCGCATCGACGAACTGGCCGAGCACGCCGACGATCTGCCCGTCGTCCAGTTGGCGGCCTGGTTCCACGACGCGGTCTACCGCCCGGACCGCTCCGAGAACGAGGAGCGCAGCGCCGCCCTCGCCGAACGCGCCCTGCCCGAACTCGGCGTCGGCGTGGCCCGTACGGCCGAGGTGGCCCGGCTGGTACGGCTCACGGTCACCCATGACCCGTCCCCGGACGACCCGGACGGCGAGGTGCTGTGCGACGCCGACCTGGCCGTACTGGCCGGCGCCCCGGACGACTATGCGGCGTATGCCGCCGCCGTCCGTGAGGAGTACGGCTTCGTTCCCGACGCCGATTTCGCCGCGGGCCGCGCCGCCGTGCTGCGCCAACTCCTCGCCCTGCCGAGGCTGTTCCGGACGCCGATGGGCTACGACCGGTGGGAACACACCGCGCGGCGGAATCTGACGACGGAGCTGGAGCTGCTGACGGGGTGATCGACCGTCGGCGGGGGGATCAGCCGTCGGCCGGGTGGTCGACGGCCGACGGGTGGTCGACGGCCGGCGGGTGGTCGACGGCCGGCGGGTGATCGGCTGCCAACGGGTGCTCGGCCGCTGACGGCGCGCGTCACTGCTGGCCGGTGCGCCGTCGCAGCCTCGGCAGTCCGTCCTCCCCCAGCACCACCCGCGCCTCGTCCTGGTCCACCGCTGCATGCCGCTCGTTGCGCAGGACGCCATGTGCGGGGCACTGGCAGCGGTGGGACAGCGGATCCGGGCAGTCGGCGAGCCCCTGCCGCAGCCGGGCGAGATCCTCCGGCTCCAGCCGCCATGTCCAGTCCATGTCCCAGGGCTCGTCCGTCTCCCACGGCTGGAGATAACAGTCGTGGCTGAAGGAGTACAGCACGCCGTGCCCGCACCCCGGGCATTCCAGGATCCGCACATAGTCGTGCACCTGGCGATGTTCCGGCCCGGCCCCGTGCGGCACTCCCCGCTCGTTGATCTCCGCCACCGGCCGCCGCTCGGCCCCGCACCGCTCGCATTCCCGTTTCGGCCCCATCGCGGCAGCCTACGGGCGGACGGCCGGAGGCACGGGTGGGATCACGCCCTCGAACGACATATCGGACACCGGGAATGTCAGCTGTGCTACCGCTGTTAGTACCTGTCATGCCAGCTCGACCCGAACGCACTGTGTCCAGCCCGCCCGAGAACCGCAGCCCGTCCGATCGCGCCGACCGCGCCCGTATGCCCATCGCCGTCTACGTCCTCGGGCTGTCCGTATTCGCCCTGGGGACGTCCGAATTCATGCTCTCCGGCATCCTCCAGCCGCTCGCCCGTGATCTGAAGGTCTCCATTCCGCAGGCCGGGTTGCTGGTCTCCGCGTTCGCGATCGGCATGGTGGTCGGTGCGCCCGTCCTCGCCGCGGCGACGCTGCGGCTGCCGCGGCGTACGACCCTGATAACCCTGCTCGGCCTCTTCGGGCTGGGCCAGGTGGCCGGTGCGCTGGCGCCGACGTATGGCGTGCTGTTCGCCTCGCGCGTGGTGAGCGCGCTGGCCTGCGCCGGTTTCTGGGCGGTCGGGGCGGCGGTCGCCGTCTCGCTGGTGCCGGTGACCGCACGCGCCCGTGCGATGGCCGTGATGGTCGGCGGGCTGAGCATCGCGAATATCGCGGGCGTCCCGGCCGGCGCCCTGCTGGGGCAGCACGCCGGGTGGCGCTCGGCCTTCTGGGCGGTGGCCGTGCTGGCCGTGATCGGTCTGGTCGGGGTGATCACGCTGGTGCCGAGCACGCCCGTGCCGACCGGTGACGAGCGTCCCCGGCTGCGTCGCGAGCTGACCATCTACAAGGACAAGCAGGTCTGGCTGGCCCTGACCGCCACGGCCATGAACGGCGCGGCCGTCTTCGCACTCTTCTCCTATCTCTCGCCGCTGCTGACCGATACCGCCGGGCTGGCCGAGAGCTGGGTGCCCACGGTGCTCGCCCTCTTCGGCGTCGGCGCGCTGATCGGTACGTTCATCGGTGGCCGGATCGCCGACGCACGCCCCTTCGGCACGATGTTCATCGGCATCTCCGCCTCCACGGCCGTCCTGGCCCTGCTGGCCCTGACCGCCCACAGCCCGGTCGCCGCCGTCGCACTCTCCCTGATGCTCGGCGTGACGGCCTTCACCACGGCCCCGGCGCTCAACGCCCGGATGTTCAACGTGGCCAATGCCGCCCCGACGCTGGCGGGCGCGACCACCACCGCGGCCTTCAACATCGGCAACACCCTTGGTCCCTGGCTGGGCGGCCTGGCCATCGGCGCGCACTGGGGTTATCCGTCCGTGGCCTGGACCGGTTCGGCGCTGGCGGCGGTGGCCGTCGCCGTGACGGCCGTCGCCTTCCGTCTCCACCGCTCGGCGGCTCACCGCTCCAAGCTGATCGCCTCCTCGGCCGGTGTCCCCCTCGCAAAGGAGAGCGCACCGGCCGAACAGCACTGAGGCGCGCCCGGACCGCGCATCTAGGGCACGGGCTGCGGTTCCCGGGGCTTTGCCGCCACGGGGGCCGGGGCCGGCTCGCCCTCCGATATGCCGAACCGTTCGTGGAAGCGGCGCAGCGGCCCCGGGGCCCACCAGGTGGCGCGGCCCGTCAGGCGCATGACGGCGGGGACCAGCAGACTGCGGACGATCATGGCGTCCATGAGGACCGCCAGCGCGATGCCCAGGCCCAGCATCTTGGTGTTGGTCACCCGGGAGGTGCCGATCGCGACCATCACCACGGCGAGGATCACGGCGGCCGCGGTGATCAGTCCGCCGGTGCGCTGGAGTCCGTACCGCACGGCGTGCGGGTGGTCGCCCGTGTGGTCGTACTCCTCCTTGATCCGGGAGAGCAGGAAGACGCCGTAGTCCATGGAGAGGCCGAAGGCGACGCAGAACATCAGCACGGGGAGCGTGGTCTCGATGTCTCCGGTGCTGGTGAAGTCCAGGACGCCGGAGAGATGGCCCTCCTGGAAGACCCAGACGACGGCGCCGAACATCGCGGTGAGACTGAGGGCGTTGAGCACCACCGCCTGGACCGGTATGAGCACGCTCCCGGTGAGCAGGAAGACCAGCAGCAGGGTCACCACGGCGATGATGCCCGCGGCCCAGGGCAGCCGTTCGCCGATGGCGTGCTGGGAGTCCACCAGGACGGCCGCCGTGCCGGTGACCGAGGTGCGGAACGGGGCGTGGGTGGCGCGCACTTCGCGGACCAGGTGCTGGGTGTTCTGGTCGACGGCCTCGCCTTTGGGGAGCACCGTGAAGTAGGCCGAGTCGCCCTTCACCAGCGGTCCGTCCACCCTCGTCACGCCGGGCAGGCCGGCGAGCCGCGTGCGGTAGTCGGCGTACTGGGCGCGGGTCGCCCTGCCCTCGGCGAGGACGTCGAGGCCGCCGCCGGGGCTGCCGGGGAAGCCGTCGCGGATGTGCTGCTGGACGGTATGGGACTCGGCGGTCGTCGGCAGCTGGCGGTCGTCGGCGGTGCCGAACTTCACGCCGAGGAAGGGGAGTCCGAGAAGGACGAGGCCGACGGTGGTGGCGAGGGCGAAGACCGGGGCGCGCCGCATCACCAGGGAGGCGACGCGGGCCCAGCCGGTGCCCGGCGACGCGCGGCCGGGTGCGCCGCGGCGCAGGAGCCGTCGCAGGTCCAGGGCGTTGACGCGGTGGCCGAGCAGGGCGAGCGCGGCCGGGAGAAGGATCAGCGCGGCGGCCGCGGCGAGCAGGACGACAGCGATGCCGGCGTAGGCGAAGGAGCGCAGGAAGTACTGCGGGAAGACCATCATCGCGGCGAGCGAGACGGCGACGGTCAGCGCGGAGAAGAGGACGGTGCGGCCGGCGGTGCGCAGCGTGGTCCCGACCGCCGCCAACGGCTCGGCGCCCGTGGACAGTTCCTCGCGGAAGCGGCGGACGATGAACAGGGCGTAGTCGATGGCGAGGCCCAGCCCCAGGGCCGTCGTGAGGTTCAGGGCGAAGACCGATACGTCGGTGAACTCGGTGAGGCAGCGCAGGACCGCGTTCGTCCCGAGGATGGCGACGATGCCGATGCCGAGCGGGAGCAGGGCGGCGACCGCGCTGCCGAAGACCATCACGAGCAGTACGAGGGTGATGGGCAGGGCGATGGTCTCGGCGCGGACCAGGTCCTCCTGGATCGTCGTCTGGATCTCGTGCCGCACGGCGACCGGGCCGCCCACCGAGACCCGCACCGGGCCGTGCTCACCGCGCAGTGACGGTGTGATGCGGTCGAGGGTCTCGCCCGCGGTCGTGTCGTCGCCGGTGATCCGAGCGGCGATCAGGGCCTGGTGTCCGTCCTTTGCGCGCAGCTGCGGGGAGCGCGTCTGCCAGTACGAGCCGACGCCCGTCACGCCCCGCTCGTCCGCGAGCCGGGCCGTCAGCCGCGCGGCCTCGGCGGCGACCGCGCGATCGTCGACGGATGCCCGCCCGCTGTCCACGAGGAGCAGCAGATTGGGCTGCGAACCGGGGAATTCCCGCTCCAGCGCCTTGGTCGCATGGGTGGACTGTGCGGCCGGGTCCTCCCAGCCGCCGGCGCCCAGGCGCTTCTCGACGCCGCTGCCGGCGAAGACGGCCAGCGCGGTCAGCACCAGCGCCACCAGCAAGGAAAGGCGTGGCCGGGCGGTCACGAAACGGGTCCAGCCGCCCGGCTTCGGGTCGTCCGGCGGGCTGTTGACTTCGGTCATGATGCGGTGTCCCCTTCACCGTGATCCGTGCGCCTGTGCATCCGTGCGTCCGTACGTCCGCGCAGGCAGCATGGGTCGGTCATTGCCATAGACTGGCAAACACGAGCGGCCGCTCGCGTTTTTCAAGAATGCGAGCGGGCACTCGCGTTTGTCAATCGCGTTCGGGAGTTGGGGAAAACCGTGGTCGACAAGCAGCAGACGGAGGACGGGCGGACGCAGGCCTCTGCGCCCGAGGACGGGCGGGACGAGAAGCCGCGCCGCCGCCAGGCGCGGGGCGAACGCCGTATCGCCCAGCTCCTCGACGCCGCGGCGACCGTTTTCTGCACGAGCGGCTACACGGCCGCCTCCACCAACGCCATCGCCCGCGAGGCCGGCGTCTCGCCCGGCACGCTGTACCAGTTCTTCCCGAACAAGGAGGCCATCGCCATCGAGCTGGGCGACCGGCTCATCCACAAGATGCGCGACACCTACGGCGAGGTGCTCACCCCCGCCGACACGGCCGCCCCGCTGCGCGAGCTGCTGGACGGCATCGTGGACCGGTTCATCGACTTCAACTGCCAGCACCCGGCCTTCTTCGCGCTGATGCACGGCCCGGACGTCCCGGGCCGGATGGCCGAGGCGCACGACGCGCTGCATGCGGCTCTGCTGGCGCGCCTCCAGGACCTGATCGCCTTCTACGCGCCCGACGCGCCGAGGGCCGCGACCGCCCGCATCGCGGAAATGTGCTTCGGCCTCTTCAAGGCGGGGCTGGAACTGATCCTGGCGCACGAGGGCGCCGAGCGGGACGGCTACGTCACGGAGCTGAAGAACGCCCTGTTCCGCTATCTCGATCCGGTCATCGGCGACGCCGTGGGCGCCGTCGCGCAGCCCCCCGGCGCAACGTCGGGCGGGTAACGCCGCACACCCCGGGCGGGCAGCGCCTCACGCCTGCCGGTTCTTGGGCCGCCGCAGCCCCGCCGCCGTCAGCCGGCGCAGCAGTTCCTTGCAGCCGACCTCCAGCGCCCCGGCCCGCACCGCGTCGGCGTAGCACTCCGCGGGCAGGTCGTAGTGGTCGCGCTCGAACGCCCGCGGCGGTGCGCCTATCGCCGCCGCGAACGCATGCAGCTCGTCGTACGAGGTGTCGCTGACCAGGTGCGACCACATCCGGCCGTGCCCCGGCCAGGTGGGCGGATCGATATAGATCGCCACCTCAGGTCTCCAGCGGCGCCCGCAGCCGCCCCACGCGCGCCACCGCGACGGCCGTCTTGGGGCAGACCCAGTGCGGATCGGGCCCCAACTCCGGCTCGACGTCGAGGGCATGCGGGTCGCCGGAGGTGGTGCACACCGGGCACAGCGGCCAACGGCCGTAGCGTTCGAGCAGCGCGTCCTGCACGTCCTGGGCTATCAGTCCGGCGACGAATTCCGCGCCCTCAGGCCACTGCTCCACCCACCACCGGCGGTGGGAGACCGCATCCTCGACGAGCGAGACGATCTCGGCGTCGGCCACTTCGTCCGCGACCAGGTCGGCGAGCACCAGCGCCCGCGCGGCATGCAATGCCTGTTCCAGCTCCATGCCGTCCATTGTCGCGCGGACGGCCGGTGCGGACCGCTCGTCGTCCACAGCCCCTCTCGCGTCGCGCGACTTTTCCACAGCCCGGCACGGCGAGTGTTGACGCGGTACGCGGATGAAATTACTTTTCACACGTGAGCAGCATCGTGAAGGAAACTTTCAGGAACAGGAAGACGGCCCCCGAGACCGTCCACGAAGCCGTCAACGAAACCGCCGACGAACCTGCCAAGCGGCCGGCCCCGGCGCCGCCCGCGCCCGCGGCGCTGGCCGCCAAGGTCCGCACCCTCGGCCCGACGATGACCCGCTCCATGCAGCGCGTCGCCGAAGCCGTCGCGGGCGATCCGGCCGGCTGCGCCGCCCTGACCGTCACCGGCCTCGCCGAGCGCACCGGCACCAGCGAGGCCACCGTCGTGCGCACCTCGCGCCTGCTCGGCTACCCGGGCTACCGCGATCTGCGCCTGGCCCTCGCCGCGCTCGCCGCGCAACAGGAGGCCGGCGGCGCGCCCGCCGTGACCGCGGACATAGCGGTCGACGACTCCCTGATCGACGTCGTCGCCAAGCTCGCCCAGGAAGAGCAGCAGTGTCTGGCCGACACCGCCGACGGACTGGACGTCAGCCAGCTGGAGGCGGCCGTCGCCGCGCTGTGCGGGGCCCGCCGGATCGATGTCTACGGCAACGGCGCCTCCCATCTCGTCGGGCAGGACCTCGCGCAGAAGCTGCTGCGCATCGGTCTGATCGCGCAGGCGCACTCCGACCCGCACCTGGCGGTGACCAATGCCGTGCAGCTGCGTACCGGGGACGTCGCCCTGGCGATCACCCACTCCGGCCGGACCACCGATGTCATAGAGCCGCTGCGGGTGGCGTTCGACAACGGCGCCACGACCATCGCGATCACCGGCCGCCCGGACGGCGAGGTCGCCGCGTACGCCGACCACATCCTGACCACCTCCACGGCCCGCGAGAGCGAGCTGAGGCCGGCCGCGATGTCGTCCCGGACGAGCCAACTCCTCGTCGTGGACTGCCTGTTCATAGGGGTCGCCCAGCGGACGTACGAGACCGCCGCGCCCGCGCTGTCCGCCTCCTACGAGGCCCTGGCCCACCGCCACCAGCCCTGATACGCCCGATGCCCTCCGCTGTGGGCAGCAGCCCGCCCCCGGAAAGAGCCACCACGCCATGACTGCCACCGCCGACCCCGCCCGCCTCCGCGCCGAGCTGGAGACCCTGACCACCGAGGCGTTCCGCCCCGAGCTGGCCGAGATCGACCGCTGCTCCACCCTGGAGATCGCCCGCACGATGAACGCCGAGGACGCCACCGTCCCGGCCGCCGTCGCCGCCCGCCTCCCGCAGATCGCCGCCGCCATCGACGCCACGGCCGAGCGGATGGCCCGCGGCGGACGGCTGGTCTATGCGGGCGCCGGTACTGCGGGCCGGCTCGGCGTGCTGGACGCCAGCGAGTGCCCGCCGACGTTCAACACCGACCCCGCCGAGGTCCTCGGACTGATCGCGGGCGGCCCGTCCGCCCTGGTCAGCGCCGTCGAGGGCGCCGAGGACAGCAGGGAACTGGCGGTCGCCGACCTGACCGCCATCGACCTCACGCCCCAGGACACCGTCGTCGGCATCTCCGCCTCCGGCCGCACCCCGTACGCCATAGGCGCCGTCGAGCACGCCCGCCGCCTCGGCGCGCTCACCGTCGGCCTGTCCTGCAACGCCGGATCCGCGCTGGCGGCGGCCGCCGAGCACGGCATCGAGGTCGTCGTCGGCCCCGAGCTGCTGACCGGCTCCACCCGCCTCAAGGCCGGTACGGCGCAGAAGCTCGTCCTCAACATGCTCTCGACGATCACCATGATCCGCCTGGGCAAGACCTACGGAAACCTGATGGTCGACGTCCGCGCCTCCAACGACAAGCTGCGGGCCCGCTCGCGCCGGATCGTCGCGCTGGCCACCGGCGCGTCGGACGAGGAGATCGAGGCCGCGCTCGCCGCCACGGACGGCGAGGTCAAGAACGCCATCCTCACCCTCCTCGGCAAGGTCGACGCCCCCACCGCCGCCCGCCTCCTCGAAACCTCCCACGGCCACCTCCGCACCGCCCTGGAAACCGCCGCCTCCTCGTAGCCCGCACAGCAAGGCACCCCACATGCCCGAAGACACGACCCGGGAACCCCTCCCGGACAGGAACCAGAACCGGAACACGAACCAGTCCGCGAACCAGAACGCGAACCAGAACGCCAAGAGGAACGCCGACGACCGCGCCCGCCAGACCCCGCACGCCGACAAGCACCAGGCGCTCGCCGCCGCGCTGCTCCCCCTCGTCGGCGGCGCCGGGAACCTCACCTCCGTCGCCCACTGCATGACCCGCCTGCGCCTCGGCATCCGGGACCGCGCGCTGGTCCAGGACGACGCCCTCAAGGCGGTGCCGGGCGTCATGGGCGTGGTCGAGGACGACACGTACCAGATCGTGCTGGGCCCCGGGACGGTCGCCCGGGTCGCCCCCGAGTTCGAGCGCCTGGCCGAGGAGGCGCGCGCCGCGGCCGCCACGGCGTCCCCGGCCGGGGAAACGCCGACCACGGCCGCCCCCGACGCGGCACCGGCAGCACCGGCGGCGCCCCGGAAGGTCACCTCCGCCGCCGACCTCGCCGCCCAGGGCGCGGCCCTCAAGGCGCGCCAGAAGGCCAAGAACGCCACTCCGGCCAAACTCTTCCTGCGCCGGATCGCCAATATCTTCGTCCCGCTGATCCCCGCCCTGATCGGCTGCGGCATCGTCGCGGGCATCAACGGCCTGCTGACCAACCTGGGCTGGCTGCCGACGCTGGTCCCCGCGCTGACCGCCATCGCCTCCGGCTTCATGTCGCTCATCGCCGTCTTCGTCGGCTTCCACACCGCCCGGGAATTCGGCGGCACCCCGGTCCTCGGCGGCGCGGTCGCCGCCGTCGTCGTCTTCCCCGGTGTCGCCCATATCTCCGCCTTCGGCCATCCCCTCGCCCCCGGCCAGGGCGGCGTCCTCGGCGCCCTGGCCGCCGCCCTCCTCGCGGTCCAGGTGGAAAAGCGCTGCCGCAGACTGGTCCCCCAGGCGCTGGACGTCCTCGTGACCCCCACCCTGACGGTCCTGCTCACCGGCCTGGTCACGCTCTTCGGCCTGATGTACGTCGCCGGCGAGATCTCCGCCGCCTTCGCCACCTTCGCCGACGGGCTGCTCGCCCACGGCGGCGCCCTCGCCGGTTTCGTCCTCGGCGGCCTCTTCCTCCCCCTGGTCATGCTGGGCCTCCACCAGGCCCTCATCCCCCTGCACACCACCCTCATCGAGCAACAGGGCTACACCGTCCTGCTGCCCATCCTCGCCATGGCGGGCGCGGGCCAGGTCGGCGCCGCACTCGCCGTCTATCTGCGCCTGCCCCGCAACGGCTCGATCCGTACGACCATCAAATCCGCCCTCCCCGCGGGCTTCCTGGGCGTCGGCGAGCCCCTGATCTACGGCGTCTCGCTCCCCCTCGGCCGCCCCTTCATCACCGCCTGCCTCGGCGGCGCCTTCGGCGGCGGCTTCCTCGGTCTCGCCCACCAACTCGGCGACACCGTCGGCTCCACCGCCATCGGCCCCTCCGGCTGGGCCCTGTTCCCCCTGGTCAAGGGCAACCACGGCATCGGCGTCACGGCCGCCGTCTACGCCCTCGGCCTGCTGGTCGGATACGTCGCCGGCTTCCTCGCCACGTACTTCTTCGGCTTCAGCAAGCAGATGCGCCGCGATCTGAATGCCGACCCCGATGCGCCCGCCGGTGCCTGCGCCGCACCGCCCACCCAGGCCGACGACTCGCCGCCCGACAAGGCCCCCGTCTCCGCCTGACGCCCGCGCCCGCCCGCCCCGGGCGGCCGCAGCCGCACATACGCCCCTGACGGCCCATCACCTCGCCGCGCCGGGGCGATCAAAAACCATTCCGCGGGCTCATACGTATCCCAGATGGATCCGACCTGCGAAATCCCGTCGAATGCCAGGAGGCCCCCGATGCCTTCCAGAGCTGCCGACGTGTCGCTGAGGGGGGCCGCCGGTGTCTGCGCCCTCCTCAGCGCGGTCGTTCATATCGTGATCGCTCCCGAACATCTTGAGGAGAAGACCTACATAGGAGTCCTGTTCCTGGTCGGCAGCGTTGCTCTGCTCATCGCCGCCGCAGGGCTCGTGCGACGCAATCCCCTGCCGGGGTGGTGGCTGGGGGCGCTGGTCAACGGCGGCATGATTCTCGGCTTCGCGCTGTCCCGTACGGTCGGGCTGCCGGGCTACCACGAAACGGAATGGGACCTTCCGTACGGGGCTCTGTCCATCGCCTCCGAGGTCGCGTTCCTCGCCGCGTTCGCCACCTGGTACGGCGCGGGGAAGCCGCGTCCGTCGCCGCCGCAGGTCACCCGCCCGGCGACGTCCCTGCGCGTACGGTGAGCGCCGCCGTTCCGCGGGAGGCGGAGGAGAATGGAGGCGTGGTCTTCCGTAACCGCCAGGCAATCCCCTGGCCGGGGCGAACCGTATATAAGGGCATGCAGAGGTTGCAGCTCCCGGTCGGACGCATCCCGGACGAGGCGCTGCTGGCTGGTCTGGCCACGGGTGACCCCGAGCTCGCCGTCACGTTCGTACGGCGCTTCCAGCACACCGTCTTCGGCGTGGCCATCGCCGTCACGCGCGATGCGCAGCTCGCCGAGGACATCGCCCAGCAGACGTTCGAGCGCGCGTGGCGGCATGCACAGGTCTACGACGCACGCCGCGGATCGGTGACGACCTGGCTGACGACCATTGCACACAATCTGGCCATCGACGCGGTGCGTTCGCGTCGGCCGGAGCCGGTGGCGCCCGAGGACCTCGATGCGCTGCTGGACGTGGTCACCGAGACGCCCGAGCAGCGGGCGCTCGCCGACGAGGCGTCGGCCGCGCTGCGGGCCGCGGTGGCGGCCCTGCCGCGCGAGCAGGGCCGCGCGCTGGCGATGGCCGGCATCTACGGGATGACCGCTCAGCAGATCGCCGACTGGGAGAACATCCCGCTGGGCACGGCGAAGACGCGGATCAGGACGGCGATGGGGAAGCTGCGGGCCACGCTTGCCGCGCCGGGACCGACGCGGACGGGCCCGGCGCGTCCGGACCATGCACCTGACCATGAACCTCCCGACCACCCACCCCCCGACCCCGCCGCCCCCACCCCCGACCCCCCACGCCCCGACCCCACGTCTCCGAAGCGAGGCGGCCATGACTAGGAACCTGACCTGTGAAGAGCTGCGCGACACCGGTGCCGAGCTGGCGCTGGGCGTGCTCGCGGGCCGGGAGCGGGCCGAGGCGACCGCCCATCTGGACCGGTGCGCGGAATGCCGGGAGTACATCGAGCAGCTGGCCCTGGTCGGCGACGGGCTGCTCGGCCTCCTGCCGGGCACCGAACCGCCCGCCGGCTTCGAAACCCGGGTGGCGCGCCGGCTGAGCCAGGCCGCGGCGGCGCGCGACGGACATGTGGTCGCCCGCGGTGTCGGGAAGCGGCGCGAACGGTCCCGTAGGGGCATACGGCTGCGGATCGCGTCGGCGGCGGCCGTCCTCGCGCTCGGCCTCGGGGCCGGCGGCTGGGCCGTCGGCATGGCCATCGAGAACGTGGCGGCCGGACCGGCACGGCCCGCCCAGACCGTGCCGAACATGCTGCGTGCGGACCTCACCGGGGCCGTTGCTGGGCACCGGGAGGCTGCCGGTGAGATCTATGCCCACCCCGGGTCACCTCCCGGCTCACCGGGCCTGGTGTTCATGTCCGTCGATCTCGCCGACGCCGGGATCAAGTACAGCGGGAAGGTCATCTGTCTCCTTCAGCGCAGCAACGGCACCACCGTCCGGCTCGGCACCTTCCACATGCGCGGCGGGGACGCCTACTGGGGTGCCCCGGCCTCCGTGAACCTCTCCACCGTCTCCGGCGTCCGCCTGACCGCGGCCGACGGCAGCGCCCTTGCCACGGCGCACTTCAGCGGGAGGTGACGGCTCCTCCGCGCTTCGGCGGGCGGTGACGGCTCATGCGTACTTCCCCAGCTCGCTGCGCTCCAGCGCCGCCCTCTCGTTGTAGAAGGCGAGGCTGGCGGCGGTGTCCTGGACGCTGATGCAGGGGGCGAAAGGCATGGGATTCCACCGAACGTCGACGGTAAGGGGCGATTGTCGACACTAAGGGGCAATCAGGCGCCAGGGGGTCACCCCGCCGACGGGTAGCCGCGGGAGCGCACGAGGTCGTGCGCCTGTTGCGTGAAGGCGTGGGACGCGGCGCTGAGGTAGGCGCCTTCGCGACGGAGGAGGCCGACGGTACGGGCGGGCAGGGGCGGGTCGAGGGGGACGGTGCCGAGGTGCGGGTGGTCGTCGGTGACGGCGTCGGGCAGGACCGTGGCCAGCTCGGTGCGCCGGACGATTTCGGTGAGGGCCTGGATGGAATTGGCTTCGACCGCGATACGGGGCGCGATGCGATGGCGGGCGAAGTAGGCGTCGATATGGCTGCGGGTGACGAAGTCGCTGCTCAGCAGGGCCACATCGCGGCCGTGGAGAGCCTGGACCGGGAGCGGAGGGTGGGGCGTCGGGAGGGCGCGCCCGGCACCGGTGACGAGGCTGAGGGTTTCCGTGAACAGCGCGATGGTGGTGATGCCGGGCAGATGGGGGCCGGTGAACGCGATGCCGACGTCGAGGTCGTCGGCGAGCAGGGCGGACTCGATGCGGTCCTGGGTCGTCTCCCGCACGGTCAGGGTGACACCGGGGTGGCGGGTGTGGAATTCGGCGGTGAGCGGGCCGACGAGGTAGGCGGTGAAGGTGGGGGTGACGCCCAGGCGCAGGTGCCCGCGGGAGAGGTCCTGGACGTCGTGGACGGCGCGTTCGGCGGCGGCCAGGTCGCGTAGCGCGCGCCGGGCGTGGCGGGTGTAGACCTCGCCGGCGTCGGTGAGACGTACGGCGCGCCCCGTACGGTCCAGCAGCTGTACGCCCAGAGCACGTTCGAGCTGTTTGATCTGCTGGGACAGGGTGGGCTGGGAGATGTGCAGCTCTTCGGCGGCACGGGTGAAGTTGCCGTGCTCGGCGACGGCGAGCAGGTAGCGCACATGACGCAGTTCCAGGGCCATGGGCGGCAGTGTAGATGCGTCTATAGATGACACCAATAGCTTGCATGCGTACTGCGTCTTGGACGCTATAGGCACAGGTCATGCAGGGTGGATTTCACCGGCCACCGCGGTCGGTCGCCACCGAAGGGAGTGCCCCATGTGCCCCGTGCGCCCCATGCAGGACCTCGCCGAGGGCGTCGCCCGTTTCCAGCGGGACGTCTTCCCGGCCAAGGCGGAGCTGTTCGCCCACCTGGCCGCCCATCACACCCCGCGGACGCTGTTCATCGGCTGCTCCGACGCGCGTGTCGTGCCCGAACTGATCACGGGCAGCGAGCCGGGCGAGCTGTTCGTCATCCGCACCGCCGGCAACCTCGTCCCCGCCTACCGCCCCGGCGGCGACGGAGTGGCGGCGAGCGTCGAGTACGCCGTATCCGCGCTGGGCGTGTCGGACGTCGTGGTGTGCGGCCACTCCGGGTGCGGCGCGATGACCGCCCTCGCCGGGCGCCACGACATGAGCGACGCTCCGGCGGTCGCCGGCTGGCTGCGGCACGCGGACGCCGCGCAGGCCCGCACCGCCGCCACCGGGGACGTGGCCGCGCTGATACGGCAGAACGTGCTCGCCCAGCTGGCGAACCTGGCCACCCACCCTTCGGTGGCCCGCGCCCGCGCCGAGAACCGGCTCACCCTCCACGGCTGGGTCTACGACATCGCCACCGGCGGCGTGGAGAACCTCTCCGCCGCGGGCCCTGACACCGCGACCGCGGCCTGACCCTCCCCCGCACCCCTAATCCCCCTCCCGAACCCCCAAACCCAACCCCAACCCCAAGCGAGAAGGACCAACCGACCATGATGCACGCCCAGTTCGACCCCACCGCCCGCCAGGCCCTGGCGAACGCCGCCGTCGAGGCCAAGACCCGTAAGAACCTCACCTGGCAGCAGATCGCCGACGCCGCCGGACTGTCGGTGGCCTTCACCACCGCCGCCGTCCTCGGTCAGCATCCCCTGCCGGAGAAGTCCGCCGAGGCCGTGGCCGAACTGCTCGGCCTCGACGCCGACGGCGCGCGGCTGTTGCAGACCGTCCCGACCCGCGGCTCGATCCCCGGCGGCATCCCCACCGACCCCACCGTCTACCGCTTCTACGAGATGCTCCAGGTCTACGGCACCACGCTCAAGGCGCTGGTCCACGAGCAGTTCGGGGACGGCATCATCAGCGCGATCAACTTCCGGCTCGATGTGAAGAAGGTCGCCGACCCCGAGGGCGGCGAACGCGCTGTCATCACCCTCGACGGCAAGTACCTGCCCACCAAGCCCTTCTGACGGATCCGGCCGGCGGTCCCGCGCAGGTCTCCGGGCAGAAACGCCGCCGGGGCGGCACCCCTCGTACGAAGGGTGCCGCCCCGGCGAACGTGTGGACCCGCGGCCGCGAGGGACCGGCGGTCTGATCCGGTGGCCGGATCAGAAGTCCATGTCACCGCCCGGCATGCCGCCCGGAGCGGCCGCGGCGGCCTTCTCCGGCTTGTCGGCGATGACGGCCTCGGTGGTCAGGAACAGCGCGGCGATGGAGGCGGCGTTCTGCAGAGCGGAACGGGTCACCTTCGCCGGGTCGATGATGCCCTCGGCGATCATGTCGACGTACTCGCCGGTCGCGGCGTTGAGGCCGTGGCCCGGGGTCAGGTTGCGCACCTTCTCCACGATGACGCCACCCTCCAGGCCGGCGTTCACCGAGATCTGCTTCAGCGGGGCCTCCAGGGCCAGCTTCACAGCGGCGGCACCGGTGGCCTCGTCGCCCTCGAGCTCCAGCTTCTCGAAGACCTGGGTGGCCTGGAGCAGGGCCACGCCGCCGCCGGCGACGATGCCCTCCTCGACGGCCGCCTTCGCGTTGCGAACGGCGTCCTCGATGCGGTGCTTGCGCTCCTTGAGCTCGACCTCGGTGGCGGCACCGGCCTTGATGACGGCCACGCCGCCGGCCAGCTTCGCCAGACGCTCCTGGAGCTTCTCGCGGTCGTAGTCCGAGTCGCTGTTCTCGATCTCGGCGCGGATCTGGTTGACGCGGCCCTGGACCTGGTCGCTGTCACCGGCACCGTCGACGATGGTGGTCTCGTCCTTGGTGATGACGACCTTGCGGGCGCGGCCGAGCAGGTCGAGACCGGCGTTCTCCAGCTTGAGGCCGACCTCCTCGGAGATGACGGTGCCACCGGTGAGGATGGCGATGTCGCCGAGCATGGCCTTGCGGCGGTCACCGAAGCCCGGGGCCTTGACGGCGACGGACTTGAAGGTGCCACGGATCTTGTTGACGACCAGGGTCGACAGGGCCTCGCCCTCGACGTCCTCGGCGATGATCAGCAGCGGCTTGCCGGACTGCATGACCTTCTCGAGCAGCGGAAGGAGGTCCTTCACGTTGCCGATCTTGGAGTTGACGATGAGGATGTACGGGTCGTCGAGCGACGCCTCCATACGCTCCATGTCGGTGGCGAAGTACGCCGAGATGTAGCCCTTGTCGAAGCGCATACCCTCGGTGAGCTCCAGCTCCAGACCGAAGGTCTGGGACTCCTCGACGGTGATGACGCCTTCCTTGCCGACCTTGTCCATGGCCTCGGCGATGAGCTCGCCGATCTGGGTGTCGGCGGCGGAGATGGACGCGGTGGAGGCGATCTGCTCCTTGGTCTCGACGTCCTTCGCCTGCTCCAGCAGGGCGGCGGAGACGGACTCGACGGCCTTCTCGATGCCGCGCTTCAGAGCCATCGGGTTGGCACCGGCGGCGACGTTGCGCAGGCCCTCGCGGACCAGGGCCTGGGCCAGGACGGTCGCGGTCGTCGTGCCGTCACCGGCGACGTCGTCCGTCTTCTTCGCGACCTCCTTGACCAGCTCGGCGCCGATCTTCTCGTACGGGTCCTCGAGCTCGATCTCCTTGGCGATGGAAACACCATCGTTGGTGATCGTGGGGGCGCCCCACTTCTTCTCGAGGACGACGTTGCGGCCCTTGGGGCCGAGGGTGACCTTGACGGCGTCGGCGAGCTGGTTCATCCCGCGCTCGAGACCGCGCCGTGCCTCCTCGTCGAACGCGATGATCTTGGCCATGTGAAGTGGTCCTCCCGGACATCGGGGTGGATTGCTCCGGACCGCGCTGGCGCCCGCGACGGACGGTCTGCACACCGTGTGGTTCCTTGCCCCACCCGGCCCGCGGACCTCGCCGACCCGATCCTTGATTGTCACTCTCACCCGGAGAGTGCTAACGCCAATGATTAGCACTCGGGCCCACCGAGTGCAAGACGCGCCCGCGAAGCGGGCTCGTTGGGGGTGGTGGTCGGGTGACGGGAGTGCACAAGGCGCGCCTGCGAAGCGGGCTCGTTGGGGGGTGGTGGTCGGGTGACGGGAGGGCGCAAGCGGGTGTGGACGCGCGCATCGATACGGGTGCGGGCGCGGGCGTGGATACGGCATGCAGAAGGCCCGCGCCCCTACAGGGGTGCGGGCCTTCGCGACGCTGCAGTCGGTCGGCGCCTCAGCCGGCCACCCGGACCATGTCCGCCTGCGGCCCCTTCTGGCCCTGCGAGATCTCGAACTCGACCCGCTGACCCTCCTCAAGGGTGCGGTAGCCGTCCATCTGAATCGCGCTGTAGTGGACGAATACATCCGCACCACCGTCGACCGCGATGAAGCCGTAGCCCTTCTCCGCGTTGAACCACTTGACGGTGCCCTGAGCCATGCCTAACTCCCCTATTACTGGCCCTTGCGCAGGACCGCACTCCGCGGACCCGGGTCAGACCTCACCCCTCGAAAGGCCCGTGGGGTGTGCGCCGGAACGCGTCGACCGCCGCTGAATGTATCTGCACCAATGCCCAGCGCAACAGGTCAATTGGACGAGAATTCTGGCACCGGAGAATCCGCAATTATGCCGCTAAGTCGCATTACGCCAGGGCAAGTCGGGCCGGGCATAGCTCCGTTTTCCGACAAATGCTGCACACACTTTGAGCACAACTCGGTGCGATCACATATGCGTTGGGCATGCGCGGGAGCTGTGCGAAAGCGGTACGAGGGCCATGCGAGGGGGGCGCATAGGTGGTACGAGGGGTTGTACGCGATCGCACGAAAGAGATCGGCCCCATCGTATCGCCTTTCCGGACATGGAATTGCCCCATCCGCTTTTGGGCGGATGGGGCAATTTCCGTCACGCGGGGCGCGAGATGGCGCAAATTGAACGCCGCGTCACCGCGTCTTCAGAGGCCGCCGGTCAGCAGCCTCCCGCTACGGCAGGAATGATGGACACGCCCGCCCCGTCCGGCGTCGGCGTCTCCAGGCCCTGCTCGAAGCGGACGTCGTCGTCATTGACATAGACGTTCACGAAGCGGCGCAGCTTGCCCGCGTCGTCCAGCACCCGCGCCGCGATGCCGGTGTGGTTCTTCTCCAGGTCGGCGATCACCTCGGAGAGGGTCGCGCCCTCGGCGGCGACCTCGGCTTGGCCGTCGGTGTAGGTGCGGAGGATGGTGGGGATGCGGACCTTGACGCTCATGGTTCTGCCTTCCAGCGACTGCGGGGTACGGGTTCGGGGATTCCGGCCGGGGCTCAGCCGGCCAGGCCGGCCGCGCGGAACGCGTCCAGGTCCGGACGGATGGTGGCCGTGGGGCCGGCGGCGACGGCATCCAGGGTCTTGAGGCCGTCACCGGTGTTCAGGACGACGGTGGTCAGGGCCGGGTCGAGCAGACCGTCCTCGATGAGCTTCTTGGTGACACCGACGGTGACGCCGCCCGCGGTCTCCGCGAAGATCCCTTCCGTCCGCGCCAGCAGCCTGATGGCGTCCACGATCTGCTCGTCGTTGACATCCTCCACCGCACCGCCCGTACGCCGCGCGATGTCCAGGACGTACGGCCCGTCGGCCGGGTTGCCGATGGCCAGCGACTTGGCGATGGTGTTCGGCTTCTGGGGGCGTACGACCTCGTGCCCGGCCTTGAAGGCCGCGGAGACCGGCGAGCAGCCCTCCGCCTGGGCGCCGAAGATCTTGTACGGCTTGTCCTCGACCAGACCCAGGGCGATCAGCTCCTTGAGCCCCTTGTCGATCTTGGTCAGCTGGGAGCCGGAGGCGATCGGGATGACGATCTGGTCCGGCAGCTGCCAGCCCAGCTGCTCGCAGATCTCGTACGCCAGGGTCTTGGACCCCTCGCCGTAGTACGGGCGCAGGTTGACGTTCACAAAGCCCCAGCCCTCGCCCAGCGGGTCGCCGATGAGCTCGGAGCAGAAGCGGTTGACGTCGTCGTAGTTGCCCTCGATGCCGACCAGGTCGCCGCCGTAGACCGCGGCCATGACGACCTTGCCGGCCTCCAGGTCGTGCGGGATGAAGACGCAGGACTTGAACCCGGCCCGGCGGGCGGCGGCGCCGACCGCACCGGCCAGGTTGCCGGTGGAGGAGCAGGACAGGGTGGTGAAGCCGAAGGCGCGGGCGGCCTCGACGGCGATCGCGACGACGCGGTCCTTGAAGGAGTGCGTCGGGTTGCCGGAGTCGTCCTTGACGTACAGGCCGCCCGTGACGCCCAGCTCGGCGGCAAGGCGGTCGGCCTTGACCAGCTTGGTGAAGCCGGGGTTGAGGTTCGGCTTTTCGGCCACGTCGACGGGGACGGGCAGCAGCGGGGCGTAGCGCCAGATGTTGTTGGGACCGGCCTCGATCCGCTTCTTCAGCCCCTCGGGGTCGCCGCTCGGCAGGTCGTAAGCCACTTCGAGCGGCCCGAAACATTCCTGGCAGGCGAAAATGGGGCCGAGCGGGAAACGCTGCCCGCACTCGCGGCAGGAGAGCGCGACGGCGGGGCCCAGAGCAACGGGAGCGGTTGCGGTTTCGGTGACTTGCACAGCCATGGAGGCGAGGCCCTTTCTCCTCATCTTCCTCGCGACGCATCTCGCCACGAGACGGATTTGGCACCTTCCCTAGCCGGGAGCCTCGCGCGCGCTGATCGCGGCGGAGACCGGCTGGAGGGTTGCCGGGGCTTCAACGGGCCGTATCCCTCTGCCCCTCTGGATGAGCGGTATGGCGCTGGGCCGAAACCCAGGCGTTTTTTGCGGCGACCCCGACATGCGACGGTCATCCGCGTTGTTCAAGACTGTAACCGAAGGCTCTGACAGTTGAGATAGTCGTCCGAACCGCGAGATGGATCACACGATGGATCACCCACCTGCCGCCGGTCCGGCGGTCACCGAGGAGTCGTAGACGTGCTGGAAGAGGTGGAGCGCTGGCTGGGCAGCCGTTCCTGGTCCGCGGCCGACCGCCCACTGGGGCGGCTGCTGGAGGCGAAGCGCCAGAGCGGCCGTACGGTCAGCGTCGTCCTGCCGGCGCTGGACGAGGAGGCCACGGTCGGCGCGATCGTGGCCACGATACGCGCCGAGCTGATGACCGATGCCGTTTCGCTGGTCGACGAGCTGGTGGTGCTGGATTCGGGCTCCTCCGACCGTACGGCCGAGGTCGCGGCGGCGGCCGGCGCCACGGTCGTCCACCGGGACAGCGTGCTGCCCCGTATTCCCGCGCTGCCCGGCAAGGGCGAGGTCCTGTGGCGCTCGCTGCTCGCCACCAGCGGCGACATCGTCTGCTTCATCGACGCCGATCTGCGCGAATTCTCGGCCACCTTTGTCTCCGGCATCGTCGGCCCGCTGCTGACCGACCCGGACATCCATTTCGTCAAGGCGATGTACGACCGTCCGCTGGAGATCGGCGGCGAGGGCTCCGGCGCAGGTCAGGGCGGCCGCGTCACCGAACTGGTCGCCCGGCCGCTGCTCAATCTCCACTGGCCGCAGCTGGCCGGTTTCGTCCAGCCGCTGGGCGGTGAGTACGCGGCCCGCCGCTCCCTGCTGGAGCGCCTGCCCTTCCCGGTGGGCTACGGCGTCGAGCTGGGGCTCCTGGTCGATGCGCTGCACACGGTCGGCCTGGACGGTCTGGCCCAGGTGGACGTCGGTGTGCGCAAGCACCGCCATCAGGACGGCCAGGCGCTGGGCCGGATGGCCGCCGCCATCTACCGCACGGCCCAGCTGCGGCTGACCCGCGGCCATCTGATCCGGCCGCGGCTGACCCAGTTCGAGCGGGGCGAGAACGGCTTCGTGCCGCGGACGACGGCGGTCGACACGGAGGAGCGGCCGCCGATGGCGGAGATACCGGAGTACGCGGAGCGGCAGGCGGCCTGAGCCGTGCCGTGGCCGGAGCCGCCGACGCGTTTCCCGTTGCGCGCGCCGCGGCTGGTTTCCGTACGTTTGAGCGGATCGGTGGCGGGTTAATGTCGCGACATGGTCTCCGAGACGGTCTCCGAGCGCAGCGCGGTCCAGCCAGGTGCCGACGTTCTCGTCGCGTCCAATCGCGGTCCGGTGTCGTACACCGTGGAGGAAGGCGGTGCGCTGACCGCCAAGCGGGGTGGCGGGGGGCTGGTGTCGGGGCTGTCCGCCATTGGGCCGGACACTGACGCGGTGTGGGTGTGTGCGGCGCTCGGGGAGGGTGACCGGGAGGCCGTACGGCGCACCGGGGGTCTGCTGGATGTGGCGGAGACGGGCGGGCAGCGGGTCCGGATGCTGGACATTCCGGCGGAGGTGCATGCCGCCGCCTACAACGGAATTGCGAATTCCGTGCTGTGGTTCGTCCATCACATGCTCTACCAGACGCCTCTGGAGCCGGTATTCGACACGGAATTCCGGGCGCAATGGGCGTCGTACGAGGCGTACAACACCGCCTTTGCGGAGGCGCTGGCCGCCGCCGCGGCGCCCGGGGCGGCCGTTCTCGTGCAGGACTATCACCTGGCGCTGGTGCCCGGAATGCTTCGCGAGAGCCGCCCTGACCTGCGGATTGCGCATTTCTCGCACACCCCGTGGGCGCCCGCGGAGTACTTCGCGATGCTGCCCGACGACATCCAGCAAAAGCTGGTGATGGGCCTGCTCGGTGCGGATCAGGCGAATTTCCTGACCCAGCGGTGGGCACGGGCGTTCATGGGCTGCTGTCAGCAGGCGCTGGGGAACGATTGCGAGGCGCTCTGGCCGCGGGACGAGGAGCCGTATCTGCGGACCTTTCCGCCGGGGCTCACGGCGCGCCGAACGTCGATCGGCGTATACGGCCTCGGCGCGGACGCGGAATTCCTGCGCGAGCGGGCCTTTCGGCCGGATGTCGAGGAGCGGCTGGCGGCGCTGCGCGAGCAGATCGGCGGGCCGGACCGCAAGACCATCGTCCGGGTGGACCGTACGGAGCTGTCCAAGAACATCGTGCGCGGGCTGCTGGCCTACCGCCGCCTCCTGGCCGACCGGCCCCAGTGGCGCGAGCGGGTGGTGCACCTCGCCTTCGCCTATCCCTCGCGGCAGGATCTGGCCGTCTACCGCGAGTACACCGCGCAGGTGGGCCGGCTGGCCGAGGAGATCAACGCCGCCTACGGGACGGCGGGTTGGCAGCCGGTCGTCCTGCATGTCAAGGACGATTTCGCGCGGTCGCTGGCGGCGTACCGGCTGGCGGACGTGGCGCTGGTCAATCCGATCCGGGACGGGATGAACCTCGTCGCCAAGGAGGTGCCGGTGGTCTCCGAGCGCGGCTGTGCGCTGGTGCTCTCCCGGGAGGCGGGCGCCTATCAGGAGCTCGGCGAGGACGCCCTCGGCGTCAATCCGTACGACGTGACGGCCACGGCGCAGGCGCTGCACGAGGCGCTGTCGATGGACGATGCCGAGCGCAGCGCGCGCACCGAGCGGCTGGCCGCGGCCGCCACCGCGCTGCCGCCTGCGCGGTGGTTCCTGGACCAGCTGCGGGCGTTGAAGGCATGAGCCGGGCCTTGGAGGGGTGAGCGCGGCTCAGTGCTCGGCTCAGCGCTCGGTGAGGTGGTCCGCCAGGGTGCCCAGGAGGCCGACCACGCCCTTGGGGCCGTCCACCACCAGGTCGGCGCGGTCGGCCAGTTCGGTGACCTCCTCGCTGCCGCTGCACACCAGGATGCCGGTCAGGCCCTCGGAGCGGAGCTTCTCGACGGCTCCGAAGGCGGCGAGGTCACCGAGGTCGTCGCCGGCGTAGAGCACGGTGGCGGCGCCGGTTTCGTGGATCCAGTCGGCCAGGGCCACGCCCTTGTCCATACCGGGCGGGCGCAGTTCCAGGACGAACCGGCCGGGTTCGACGATCAGGCCGTGGCGTTCAGCGAGGGCGGCGAGCGGGCCGCGGAGCCGTTCGAAGGCGCCCTGCGGGTCGGTGGCGCGGCGGGTGTGGATGGCGATGGCGTGGCCGCCCTTGCGCTCGATGGCGGTCTCGACCCAGGTGCCGCGCCAGACGCCGGAGGCGTCCAGTACGCCGGGGAGTTCGGCCTGTATGGCGGCGATGCCGGGGTGCGGGGGCGGGGCGTGGACGGTGCCGGTGGCCGCTTCCCAGCGCTCGGCGCCGTAGTGGCCGAGGACGGTGAGGTGGTCCAGGCCCGGGACGGAGTCGAAGCCGCCGAGGCGGACGGCAACGGTGGCCGGGCGGCCGGTGATCACGGCGGCGGCCTTCAGGCGCGGTACGAGGCGGCCCAGGGCGGCGACGGC
Source organism: Streptomyces natalensis ATCC 27448 (assembly GCF_000935125.1). Lineage (GTDB taxonomy): Bacteria > Actinomycetota > Actinomycetes > Streptomycetales > Streptomycetaceae > Streptomyces > Streptomyces natalensis. The sequence goes on from NZ_JRKI01000062.1 coordinate 130,577, forward strand.
GCCGTCATGGGCGCGGGCCTTTTCCGGGTCGGGGACGATATCGGCGAGGGTGCCGTCGAAGTCGAGGGCGATGACGGCGCGTTCGGGACGGGCCAGGAGGGCGGCGAGTCCGTCGCGGCCGGCGGCGGTGCGGGGGGTGGGCAGAGCGCGCGGCGGCGCGGTGTCCGGTGGCGGTGCGGACGACGGGGTCGGTTCGGAATTCGGCGCGGCGTTCCCGGGGCTGCCCATGGCGCCGACCCTACCGGCGGGGCGTGGGCGCATGCCGGGTGTACGGGAGCATCCGGGCGACCCGCCGGGCGCCGTCGGGCCGCCGGGTCAGCGGCGGGCGCGGCGGGCGTCGCGTATCCGGCGCAGGCGGTTGACGGTGACCGGGTCGTGGGCGAGGGCGCGGGGGTCGTCCAACAGGGCGTTCAGGAGCTGGTAGTAGCGGGTCGGGGAGATGCCGAGGCGCTCGCGGATGACCCGCTCCTTGGCGCCGGGGCCGGGCCAGGAGCGGCGCTCCACGGCGAGCACCGCTTCGTCACGGTCGGAGAGGGGGGCGGCGGCCGGGCCTTCTGCGAGCGCGGCGTCCGGCGTCGTACGGTCCGCGGGCGCGGCGTCCGGCACCGTACGGTCCGCGGCGTCGTCCGCGCCGGCCGTGCCGCCCGCGCCCTCGTCGCCGTCGGTCGTCTGCGTACCGTCCCTCATCACGTTTCCACGATAAGCCCCGGGTCTGACAACGCCCGATCGGACAACGCCCGGCCGGACAAGGCCCGGCCGGACAAGGCCCGGCCGGGCGCCCCGGGCGCGGTCATCCCCCGGCGGCGTTGTCGGCCGCGTCCGCCGTGTTCTGGATGTTGCTGAGGACGGCGGACGGGTTGCCGTCGGGCTCGACGGCCGCGCCCATCTTGGCCTTGAGGGTCTTGGAGACCAGCGGCCAGGTGGTTTTGTCGGCCGGGTAGAACTCGGCGCCGGCGAGCTGTTCGAGGAAGCCGTGCAGCTTGCTGTACCTGTCGTCGGCCATCATCTCCTGGGAGGCCGAGGCGGTGACCGGCAGCAGTCCGTAGGTGCTGGAGAACTTCAGCACGTTCTTCTTGCTGTAGACGAAGTCGAGGAACTGGCCCACCTGGGCGCGGTGGCCCGGCTGCTTGAAGGCCATCATCCAGTCGGCGACGCCCATGGTGGCCTTGGCCTTGCCGTTGATGCCGGGCAGTTCCGTGGTGCCGTAGTCGATGCCCTTGGCCCCGGCCTGCTTCATCAGTGTGGGATGGCCGTTGAGCATGCCCACCTCGCCGTCGGCGAAGCCCTGGAAGGCGTCGGCGCGGTTGACCTTGGCGGGGTCGCCGCCGGTCAGGCCCTTGGTGACGAGGTTCTTCTGGAGCCACTCGAAGGTCTTGACGTTCTGCGGCGAGTCGAGCGTGTACTTGCCGATGCTGTCGGTGTAGCCGCCGCCCCCGCCGAGCATCCACATCAGGGTCTCGGCCTGGGTCTCCTCCGGGCCCAGCGGAAGCGCGAAGGGCATCTTGACGCCGTGGTCCTTGAGCAGCTTGGCGTCGTGGGCGATGTCGTCCCAGGTCTTCGGGGGGCTGGTGATGCCCGCCTGGGCGAAGAGCTTCTTGTTGTAGAAGAGCCGCCTGGTGCTGGCGCCGAACGGCATGCCGTACGGCACGCGCTGGTATTCGCCGGCGTCCGCGAGGGACTGGGTGAAGTCGGCCTCGGTGGGTATGGAGAGCAGCTTGTCGACGCTGTAGAGCTGTCCGCGGGCGGCGTAGTCGGCGTAGGCGCCGATCTGCGCCAGGTCGGGGGCCTTGCCGGCCTTGACCATGTCCTCGACCTTCTTGTCGACGTCCGTCCAGCTGTAGACATCGACGTCGATCTTGATGCCGGGGTGCTTCTTCTCGAACTCGCGGGTGAGATCGTCCCAGTAGTGCTGGGAGCTGTTGGCCGCACTGTCTCCGTAATCCGCCGCGACCAGCTTGAGCGTGACATCGCCGTCGCCCGGGCCGCTGCCGCAGCCGGTGAGAGTGAGGGTCATGACGGTGGCAAGTCCCGCCGCCGCCAGGCTCAAGTACCGCCGCTGCACCGTTGATTACCGCCCTTGTCCCGAATTGTGTTCTGCCGGGTCCAGCTCGGCGTCGGGGGTCCCCCTCCACCGGCATGAACCGCGAGTGTTACTCGCGCGTCTACACAAGGTCTACACCACCGGAAGTCTCTGTTCGATATCGCCCTCCCCACGCAAAGATCACGAGGCCGTGCGCCGACCAGGCCAAACAGGCGCAAGGAGTCAAGGAATCGGTGAGTGGACTAGACCTTTTATGCGGGATCGGGCAAAACTGGTGGCGTGAGAAACGTCATCGCCCTGGATGTGGGCGGCACCGGGATGAAAGCCGCCCTCGTCGGGGCGGACGGCACCCTGCTCCATGAGGCGCGGCGCCCGACCGGCCGCGAGCGCGGGCCCGAGGCGGTCATCGAGACCGTCCTGAGCTTCGCCGCCGAGCTGCACGCCCTCGGCCGGGAGCGGTTCGGGGCACCGGCGGACGCCGCCGGGGTCGCGGTCCCCGGCATCGTTGACGAAGCCTCAGGCACCGCCGTCTATGCCGCCAACCTCGGGTGGCGGGACGTCCCGATGCGGGCCCTGCTGTCCGAGCAGCTCGGCGGGGTGCCGGTCGCGCTCGGGCACGACGTGCGCGCCGGCGGGCTGGCGGAGGGCCGGATCGGCGCGGGCAAGGGCATCGGCCGGTTTCTGTTCGTGCCGCTGGGCACGGGTATCGCGGGCGCGATCGGATCCGGCGGCCGGATCGAGGCGGGCGCGCACGGCAGCGCCGGCGAGATCGGCCACATCGTCGTACGGCCCGGCGGGCGCGAGTGCGGCTGCGGGCAGCGCGGCTGTCTGGAGACGCTGGCCTCGGCCGCCGCGGTGGGCCGCGACTGGGCGGCGGTCTGCGGCGATCCGCAGGCCGGCGCGGCGGATGCGGCCAAGGCCGTGGCGTCGGGCGATGCCCGCGCCCGCGCCGTATGGCAGGCCGCCGTGGACGCCCTGGCCGACGGCCTGGTCACCGGGCTCACCCTGCTCGACCCCGAGATGCTGATCATCGGTGGCGGGCTCGCCGAGGCGGGCGACACGCTGTTCGTGCCGCTGCGGGAAGCGGTCCGCCGGCGCGTGACGTTCCAGCCCCTCCCCTCGATCGTTCCGGCGGCCCTGGGGGACGCGGCCGGGTGCCTGGGCGCAGGACTGCTCGCCTGGGATCTTCTCTCCACGGAGGTAACCGCGTAATGGCACCGCACCAGTCCCCGGCCCGGTCGGCGCAGCCCCGGCGCACCGTCCTCTCCGGCGCCCGCATCGCCCGCCCGAGCGGCACCGTCGACGGCGGCCGGATCACCGTCGAGGGCACCCGGATCAGCGAGATCCGCAGCCGCGACCGGGACGCCGGCGGCCCGCCCCCTTCGGGCGCCCCCGAGCGGGACACCGAGGTCATCGACCTGCCGGGCCATCTCGTCGTACCCGGCTTCGTCGATCTGCACGTCCACGGCGGAGGCGGCGGCTCCTTCTCCTCCGCCGACCCCGAGGAATGTCTGCGGGCCATCGACACCCACCGGCGCCACGGCACCACCTCGATGACCGCTTCCACCGTCACCGGCACCCTGGACGACCTCGCCCGGCAGGCCGGTGTGCTCGCCGAACTCGTCCAACAGGGCGATCTGGCCGGCATCCACTTCGAGGGCCCGTTCATCTCCCCCGGCCGCTGCGGCGCCCACCAGCCCGAGCTGCTGCGCGATCCGGACCCGGCCGCGGTGCGCACCCTGATCGACGCCGCGCACGGCACCGCGCGGATGATGACCGTTGCCCCGGAGCTGCCCGGCGGTCTGGAGTCCGTACGGCTGCTGGCCGACGCCGGCATCATCGCCGCCATCGGGCACACCGACGCCACCTACGACGCCACCCGCGAGGCCATCGACGCGGGCGCCTCCGTGGCCACCCATCTCTTCAATGCGATGCCGGGCCTGGGCCACCGCGCGCCCGGCCCGGTCACGGCCCTCCTGGAGGACGAGCGGATCACCGTCGAGCTGATCAACGACGGCACCCATCTGCACCCCGCCGTCCTCCAGCTGGCCTTCCGCAGCGCCGGCGCCGACCGCGTCGCCTTCATCACCGACGCGATGGGCGCGGCCGGGATGAGCGACGGGAGGTATCCGCTCGGGCCGATGCAGGTCGAGGTGACGGACGGCGTCGCGCGGATCAGCGAGGGGCCGACGGCCGGTTCGATCGCCGGGTCCACCCTCACCCTGGACCGGGCCTTCAAACGGGCCGTCACCATCGACGGCCTGAGCGTGGATCAGGCCGTCGAGGTGCTGTCCGCGGTCCCGGCCCGGCTGCTCGGTATCGACGACCGTACGGGCGGCCTGGCGGCCGGCAAGGACGCCGACCTGGTGGTGCTGGACGCCGCATACGACCTGGTCGGCGTGATGCGCCAAGGGGAATGGCTGGTACGTCCCGGGAAGGGCTGACGGGCACGGCGTGCACGCGGGGGCGAGCGGTCGGCCCGGTGCCGCACTCCGGGGCAGGCCGCAGGTGGGAGGACCGGCCGGCGGACTCGTCAGGGCCGGTTCCCCGGTGACCGGTGGTTACCCCGGGTCTGGGCCTACCCCTGTCGGCGATGGCATGATCGCTCGCGCACTTGTCCGCATGCCACCGCCGAACGCGGTTGGCCGACTTGGGGCCGTCCCACGGCCCACGACTGCCCGGCCAACGGCTGCGCCCACCGGCACAGCCGTCCGAGCACGGTGCGGGAGGGGGAACCATGATCCTCACGGTCACGCTGAACGCCGCCCTGGACATCACCTACCGGCTGCCCCGGCTGCATGCCCACACCACCAACCGGGTCGCCGAGGTCACCGAACGCCCAGGCGGCAAGGGCCTGAACGTCGCCCGGGTCCTGGCCGCGCTCGGCCACCGCGCGATCGCCACCGGCTTCGCGGGCGGCGGCACCGGCGAGGCGCTGCGCGCCCTGCTCGCCCAGGAGTCCGACGTCACCGACGCGCTGGTCCCGGTCGGCGGCGCCACCCGCCGCACCATCGCCGTCGTCGACGAGACCACCGGCGACACCACCCAGCTCAACGAACCGGGCCCGATGGTCTCCCCCGCCGAATGGGACGCCTTCCTCGGCACCTACCGCGAACTGCTCGGCGAGGCACGGGCGGTGGCCCTGTGCGGCAGCCTGCCGCCGGGTGTCCCGGTCGATGTCTACGCCCGGCTCACCCGCGCCGCCCGGACCGCCGGAGTGCCGGTTCTGCTGGACACCAGCGGCGAACCGCTGCGCCGGGGCCTGGCCGCCCGGCCCGACCTGGCCAAGCCCAACGCCGAGGAACTCGCCGCCCTCACCGGCAGCACCGAACCGCTGCGCGCCGCTCGTGACGCCCGCCGCCGGGGCGCCCATACGGTGGCCGCCTCACTGGGCGCGAAGGGCATACTCGCGGTCACCGCGGACGGCATCTGGCAGGCCGCCCCGCCGTGGCCGATCGCCGGCAATCCGACCGGTGCCGGAGACTCGGCGGTGGCGGGTCTGCTGTCGGGCCTGGTCGAGGATCTGCCCTGGCCGGACCGGCTGATCCGCGCGGTGGCCCTGTCGGCGGCGACCGTACGGGCCGCGGCCGCGGGGGAGTTCGACCCCGGGACGTACGAGGAATTGCTGCCCCGTGTCGTGGTGACGGATCACCCGACGGCAGCCTGAACCCGGCCTGAACCGGATGTTTCACGTGAAACATGGTTTCACGTGAAACACCGCCCCCGGAGGGCGAGTTACGCCTGCTTCGTCTTGCTTCCGCTTCGACTTACTTCGACTTACTTCGGCGGCGACAGCCACACCTTGTCGAGGTTGACGTCGCACTGGTTGCCGCTCTCGCACGACATCTTGATGGCGTTGGCGCCCTGGTTGAGGTTCACGATCGACCAGGACTGGGTCCAGCCCTTGTCCCAGGCCCCCTCTGGGGCATGCGCGAAGTTCTTCAGGGATATGGGCCGGGGGTCGGCCTTGCCGTTCACCGTGAGCGTGAGGTTGGCGTCCTTGCCGGGCACGCCGTAGTCGACATTCAGCCGGTAGGGGCCGGCCTTGTCGACATTCACCGTCCAAGTGGCCGAGGCGCCGGGGGTGTTCATCCCCCCGACATAGGTGCCGTTCGCCGAGCGTGCGCCCGGGACGTCCTTGGCGGTGACGGCGCCGCCGTCGAGCCGCAGGCTGCCCGCGTCCTGCTTGGGGAGCGCACCGGCGGAGGGCTTGGTGGACGGTTCCTTGCTGGGGGCGACCGAGTCGCCGGCCGTCGGGCCGGGCTTGTTCGCGGTGTCGTTCTTGTCCTGGTTGTTGGTGAACATGGCGACGCCGATGCCTATGCACACCACCGCGACCACGGCGACGGCACCGATCAGCAGCCCGTTGCGGCCGCGCCGGGGCTCCTGGTCGTAGCCCTGGGACGGGACCGAGCGCGTGCGCTCATTGCCCGGCAGGGTCTCCGGCGCCGCGTAGTGGGCGTTCTGCCGCCCGTACGCCGGCTGCTGGGCCTGCTGGCCGCCGTACTGGCGCTCGCCGACCGCGCGCACCTGGTTGTAGGAGGTTCTCGGAACCCCCGGCTGCCGCGCCGCACCGTTGGACGCCGAGCCCGCTGTGGCGCCCTCACCGCCTTCCGAGCGGTAGAGGTAGCCGAACGGGTCGTCGTTCTCCGGCGTGTCCGCGCCGTTGTTGCCGGCCGTCATTCCGTGTCACTCCCAAGCGATGTGTACGCCTCTGCCTGCGTAGGTCCGCGTGCGCGCGGCTGCTCGAAACCGTCTCTCCAGGCCCCCGTCGGCAGCGCGCCGCATCGGCGCAGCCTACCCCTTCGCGGCCGGGCCACACCGTGCCCGCACCACCACAAGATCGCTACAGATCGGTGAACGGCCGGTGGGCAGCGCGGACGGCCGCCGGTGTGAGATACGCGGCAACCCGCCGGGTGATCCGGCCGAGCCTGCCCCGGTCGCGGCTCAGCCCGCCCGGCGACCGGCCTTCGAGCGGGACCGCTTCTCGATGTACATCCGCTGGTCGGCCGAGGCCAGGACCTCCTCGGCGGTCATCCCGCAGCTGGCCCAGCCGATGCCGAAGCTGGCGCCGACCCGCACCGCCCGGCCGTCCACCCGGATCGGCGGGATGATCGCGTTGCGCAGCCGTGCCGCGAGGTCCTGGGCGTCGGCGGTGCCCAGGCCGTCGGCCAGCACCACGAACTCATCGCCGCCGAGCCGGGCGACCGTATCGCCGTCCCGAACGCCGCTGGTCAGGCGGCGGGCGACCTCGATCAGCACCGCATCGCCCGTGTGGTGCCCGAAGCGGTCGTTGATCGACTTGAAGCCGTCGAGATCGCAGAACAGGACCGCAAGCCCCTTGGAGCCGTCGTCCTCCGCGCCCTCCGCGGGCGCGACGGTGTGCACGTGGTGGTCATAGCCGCCGGGGGCGCTGTCGAACGGCTCCTTGCCCTCGGGCCGGTAGCCGTGCGCACCCCCCGGGCCCGCGGCAATGGTCGCCGAGGAGGCATAGGCGTCGGCGGCCGAGCCCGGCGGGCGGGAGCACAGCCGGGCGCCGAGCCGGGCCCGCAGCTCGGCGCTGTTGGGCAGCCCGGTCAGCGAGTCATGGCTGGCGCGGTGCGCAAGCTGAAGCTCATGGCGCTTGCGCTCCTCGATGTCCTCGACGTGGGTGAGCAGGAAACGGGGTCCGTCGGCGGTGTCGGCGACCACGGAATTGCGCAGCGAGACCCATACGTAGGTGCCGTCGCGCCGGGCCAGCCGCAGCTCGGCGCGGCCGCCCTCGGCCGAGGTCCGCAGCAGGGTCCCGATGTCCTCGGGGTGGACCAGGTCGGAGAAGGAGTAGCGGCGCATCGCGGAGGCCGGGCGGCCCAGCAGCCGGCACAGCGCGTCATTGGTGCGTAGCAGTCGTCCGTGCTGGTCACCGCCCATTTCGGCGACGGCCATCCCGCTCGGCGCGTATTCGAATGCCTGCCGGAAGCTCTCCTCGCTGGCGCGCAGGGCCTGCTGCTCGCGCTCCAGGCGGACCAGGGCGCGCTGCATATTGGCCCGCAGCCGGGCATTGCTGATCGCGATGGCGGATTGGAACGCGTACATCTGGAGCGCTTCCTGCCCCCAGGCACCGGGGCGCCGGCCGTTGCGCGGCCGGTCCACGGAGATCACGCCGAGCAGCTCGCCGCCGCCGTTGGCCTGCGAGTACATCGGCGCGAAGAGGCGGTCCATGGGGTGCCACTCGTCGGGGAACCGCGGCGCGGGCCCGGCGGTGTGCCACTGCGGGACGTCATCGTCGTCCAGCACCCAGCCCTCGGTGTACGGAATGAAGCACAGGTTGCCCCAGCGCTCCCCCATCGACAGCCGGCGCTCCCACGACGAGCGGGATCCGACCCGCCCGGCCATCAGCGCCTCGGCGCCCGCACTACCGGCCACCGCGGCGACGACGAGATCGCCGTCCGGACGGACCAGATTGACGGCCGACAGCTCGAAGCCCAGCCCCGCGATCACGCCGTCGGCAACCGACTGCAAGGTGTCCGCAAGGCTGCGTGCGGTGTTCAGTTCGGCGACCACTTGGTGCAGCTGCCGCAGGGTCGCAAGACGGACGTAAGGCTCCGACTCGGTCTCCATCGCTCGCTCTCCCTGAGACCTCGACAGCAACTCCAGAATTCTTCGATCGCCCGATTCCACGCTCTTTCTTCGCTCACTGAATCACAGTGAGCTGTTCACTCGGTACACAGGGTCAACAATTACCGCCCGCTGTGACTCAAGTCACAAGTTCGAAAGGCGCATTGATGATCTTCAAACGGGTCCGTCGAGGCCGCCTTTCACCTCCTCGTTTCACCGGGCACATTCTTCCGGAACGCAAATCCGGGCGCCCTCCCCGCTCACCTCGGCCTTTCCGTGCGGCGCTGCGCGTTTCTGCGCGGCCTGGGTCATCGGACCTAGGACGCGGGTGGTTCCAGGGCCCGATGCGAAGCGATGGCGGGCGACGTTAGCGTTCATGGCGTGTTCACGAAAACCCCTGCCGACGCGACGACCTCCGTTCCGGCCGCTCCGGCCGCCCCGTCCGTCGCCCTCGCCTCCGTGCCGGGCGGCACGCCGATCCCGCATGCTGTGGGGGTGAGTGACGACGAATTCCGCGCCGCCCTTTCCCGTCTCGCCGCCGGCGTGGTGCTGATCACCGCCCACGACCCGGACGACGGGCCGCGCGGCGAGGACGTCGGCATGACCGCCACCGCCTTCCTCTCCGTCTCGCTCGAACCGCCGCTGGTGATGGTGAGCGTTCGCAATGACTCCCGCATGGATGACCTGCTGGCACACCAGCCACTCTGGGCCGTTTCGGTGCTCGCGGAGGGCCAGCGGCACGTTGCCGGGAGATTCGCGATGAAGGGCCGCATCAGCGACCGTCTGCTCTTTGCGGACATCCCGCACGTACGCGGCGAAGCGGCGGACGCGCCGCTCATCGCGGGTGCGCTGGCGACCCTGGAGTGCCGGACCGAGCAGCGGGTGCTGGCCGGCGATCACACGCTCGTCATCGGCCGCGTCCTGACCGCCTCGGCGCCGACCGAGGACGCCGGACCGCTCACCTACTTCCGCGGGAAGTACCGGCATCTGGGCTGAGGCCGCCGGGGCTCGCCCGGAAGCGGCGGGGGCTTCGTGCCTGGGGAGGCGGATCCTCAGCCCCAATCGCGGCCCGAACGGCCGCGCTTGGTCTCGCCGCGCTGCTTCTTCTCGCGCAGCCGCCGCTCGTTGATGCCCCGTGGGATACGCGACTTGCGGCGCGGCTTGGGCGGCGGGGCGCTGGCCTCGGCGAGCAGCGCAGCCAGGCGGACGGCCGCGGTCTCGCGGTTGCGCCACTGGGAGCGGTGCTCGGAGGCCCGTACGGAAAGGACCCCGTCGACCAGCCGGCCGGCCAGCCGCTCCAGGGCGCGCTGCTGCCACACCTCGGGCAGCGCCTGCGTTTTGACGAGGTCGAAGCGCAGCTCGACTTGGCTGTCGCTGGTGTTCACATGCTGGCCGCCCGGACCGGAGGACCGCGAGAAACGCCATACGAGCTCGGCCTCTGGAAGGACAACCGAACCGCGGATGACATAAGGCCCGGACATGCCTCCTATGATCCCGCGCTTTCCGTCCCCCCGTCACCCTCTTTTCCGCTCCCGGGCCGGGCATCCGGATCAGGATTCGGCAAAGTAAGTAAAGCCAGCTGGAACCTCCCGGACCCCTGACGGCGTTGTTGTGGGTGACGGTAGCGTCGTCGGCAGTACGAACCCGTAGGGCAAAACCGCAGGACGAAGCCGGCATGCGGAGCCCGAAGTGCGAGGTCCGGCTCCGGCGGCTCGAGACTCAGACTGAACAGGAAAGGGACTTCCCATGGCTGTAAGCCTGTCCAAGGGCGGCAACGTCTCCCTCACCAAGGAGGCGCCGGGCCTGACCGCCGTCACGGTCGGCCTCGGCTGGGACGTCCGCACCACCACCGGCTCGGACTTCGACCTGGACGCGAGCGCGATCGCGGTCAACGGCGGTGGCAAGGTCTTCTCGGACCAGCACTTCGTCTTCTTCAACAACAAGGCGACGCCGGACCAGTCCATCGTCCACACCGGTGACAACGTCGACGGCCAGGGCGAGGGCGATGACGAGCGCATCAACGTCAACCTGGCGGCCCTGCCGGCCGACATCGACAAGATCGCCTTCCCGGTCTCCATCTACGACGCCGAGAGCCGCAGCCAGAACTTCGGCCAGGTGCGCAACGCCTACATCCGCATCGTCAACCAGGCCGGCGGCGCCGAGATCGCCCGCTACGACCTCAGCGAGGACGCGGCGACCGAGACCGCCATGGTCTTCGGCGAGCTCTACCGCAACGGCGCGGAGTGGAAGTTCCGCGCGGTGGGCCAGGGTTACGCCTCGGGCCTGGCGGGCATCGCGAAGGACTTCGGCGTCAACGTCTGAGGTTCGGCGACGGTTGCGGTTGGCCGACGTCCGGGATCGCTGACGGTTGACGGCGGCGATTTCTGACGGTCGACGGCTGCGAGCTCGGGCCGCCACGTTCGCCGTACGGACGGTCGGCGGCTCCGGCTCCGGCTCCGGCTCCGGCTCCGGCTCCGGCTCCGGCGGGCAACGTCTCCGGGCTCGGGCGGCGTTGAGCGGCCGATCGAGGGCCGGCTCCCTTCGGGGGGCCGGCCCTCGGTGCGTTCCGGGGCCCGGCATATCCGGGAGCCGTCCTCAGGGCCACCACATCCGCCGTCGTCAAGCCACCGCGTCCGCGGCCGCTTCCGGGGGTGTGGCCAGCGTCGCGACCTCGTCCAGCGAGAGCCCGAGCGTCCCGGCCAGCGCGGCGACCGTGAAGAACGCCGGTGTCGGAGCCCGGCCGGTCTCGATCTTGCGCAGCGTCTCGGCGGACAGCCCCGCACCCGCCGCCACCTCGACCATGCTCCGCTCGCCGCGCGCCGCCCGCAGCAGCGCGCCCAGCCGCTCGCCGCGTTCGCGTTCCCAGGGGGTCAGTGGAGTTCGCACCATGCCCGTGATACTAATACCGGTAAACAAATACCGGTATTAGTTTACCGGTATGGCGCTCGGCGTGCCCACCCGTACGCCCCTTTCCCCTTGACCGGCCGCCCCTGCCCTTGGGGCGCCGTTGCCCGGAGGTTGCACTGCTCATGGTGGAGATCAAAACGGATGCCTCGCTGGACGCGATGCGTGTGGCCGGACGCGTCGTCGCCGATGCGCTGGCGGCGGCACGCGCGGCGGCCGCCCCCGGGGTGCGGCTGTGCGAGCTGGACGAGGTCGCCCGCACGGTCCTGCGCGAGGCCGGGGCCACCTCCCCGTTCCTCGGCTATCGCCCCTCCTTCGCGAGCACGCCGTTTCCCGCCGTCATCTGCGCCTCCGTCAACGACGCGATCGTGCACGGCATCCCGGACGGCTACCGACTGAGCGACGGCGACCTGGTGAGCATCGACTGCGGCGCGGTGGTGGAGGGCTGGGCGGGCGACGCGGCGGTCAGCTTCTGCGTCGGCACCGCCCGCCCCGAGGACGTCCGGCTGATGGACGTCACCCGGCGCGCACTGGAGGCGGGCATCGCCGCGGCCGTGCCCGGCGCACGGATAGGCGACATCTCGCACGCCATCGGCAGCGTCGGACGGGCGGCCGGATACGGCATCCCGGAAGACTTCGGCGGCCACGGCATCGGCCGCCGCATGCACGAGGACCCGCCCGTCCCCAACGACGGCCGCCCCGGCCGGGGCCTCGTCCTGCGCCAGGGCATGGCACTCGCCATCGAGCCCATGCTGCTGGCCGGCGGCCGGAACGCGTACTACGTGGCGGAGGACGGCTGGACGCTACGCACATCGGACGGCAGCCGCGCCGCGCACTTCGAGCACACCGTCGCGATCACGGAGGACGGACCACGCGTGCTGACAATGCCGTGAGGGCGGGCCCTCCACCTGTCGGCGGGACACGGCGGGCACGCCCGTCACCCGTTGCTCCCTGTCCGGCGGGCGCGGCGGCGGGACGCGTCCCCCTTCGCCCGCTCGTCCCTGCCGGCGGGCACGGCGGCAGAGCCCGTCCTCCAGCTGCTCCTCCCAGCACGCGCCGTCAGGTCGGAGCTGGCCTGCTGATCCCGCCCGTCCGTCCGGCCCGTCCGTCCGGCCCGGTCGTCCGGGCCATCGGTCGAGCCCGTCCCTCCAGCCCTCCCGACGGGCGTGACACCATCAATGGCGTGATCGACCTCGGCTACTCCCTCTCCCGTCGTTTTCCGGACCCCCCACAGCTGGACTACCGGACGGCGGATGTGCGCGCCCTGCGCCACGACCTCTTCTGCGGTGACGTCTATATCGCCGACACCTCGACGGACCGCGAGGTGTCGACGGCCTGGGGCTGGGTGCCTGTGCTCGACTTCGCCTGGGCGCTGTGCGACATCGTCGAGCGGCTCGACAGCGACCCGCGCGGCAGTCGCTCGGCCCGTCCGATCCACGCCGAACTGGACTTCACCGAATCCACCGACCGGATGCTCTTCGAGCGCCGCTTCGGGTGGGTGGACATCGCCGCCGACTGGATGCCGGCCGACGAGGCACCGCTCACCGTCAACCACGCCGCACTGCGCCGCGAGGCCCGCGACTTTCTGCACGATCTGATCGCCGATCTCATCGATCTGCATGACGGCCTCGGCGACAATCCGGCCATCTGGGACCTCCAGGCCCGCTTCCCCCGCATCTGACCGCCACCGCACACGGGGCCGCGCCCCCGGCTACTCCACCCGTACGCCTATCTGTGCCGCGAACGCCGGTGCCAGATCGAGCAGTTGGGCCGCGCTGATCACCGCGCCCGACAGCCGGTCGATGCCCCGCGCGATGTCCACCGCGGCCGCGCCCCGCAGGTCGACGTCCTTCATTCGCACCGCGGTGAGATCCAACCGCGCGAGGGTGCAGTCGTCGAACGACACCCGCTCCAGCTCCGCGCCCGAGAAATCCGCCTCGACCACCACGCACCCCTCGAAGGAGACATCCCGCAGCTTCGCCCCGCGCAGATTCGGGAAGTCGATCTTCCCACCGCGCACCACGACCCGCTCCAGCACCGCCCCGTGCAGCTGCGCCCCGCCGAGCCGGGCGTCGGTCAGCTCCACATCGCGCAGTGACGCCTGCGAGAGGTCGGTGCCGACGCCGCGCACTCCGCTCAGCACGCTGTCGATGAACCGGGCCCGACTCAGCACCGTCTCGTCCAGCGCACACCGCCGCAGGGCGCAGTCCAGGAATCTCGCACCATGCGCCGTCTGCCCCGCCCAGTCGGTTTCGAGGAACTCCAGCCCGTCGTAGTCCCCTTCGGACTCCAGCGGCCCGCCGTCGTACGGCCGCAGCTCCGGCAGCCGCACCTCGGGCCGCCGCACCGCCCGTACCGTCGTCCCCTTACCGCGCCCTGCCATGCGATCACCACCTCTCGTCGTCGGTCACGTCAGCCGCGTCGCCTCACCACGCGTCACGTCACCATTCGTTGCGTCACTGCTCATCACGCCTGCACACCCATCGTGAACCACGCCACTGACAGTCGCCCCGGCCTGTGGAAAACCCTCGCGCCCCGGCGAGAAGTTGAGCCCAGGCAACCCGAGCGATGAGGAGTTGACCTCAGCCAAACCTGAGGCAGCAGGGTGCGATCAGCCGCCGCGGCCCGGCCCCGGCGCCCGTCTTCCGGGCCGGTGCCGCTTCCCGAGCTGCCGACCGTGCCCGGCCGCGAGGTCGCCGGCACCGTCGAGGCCCTCGGCCCCGGCACCGACCCCACCTGGCTCGGCCGACGCGTCGTCGCCCACTTGGGCACGGCCCCGGTGGCTACGCCGAACTCGCGGTGGCCGCCGACGACCGGCTGCATCCGATTCCCGACGGGCTCGACGCGGGCCAGGCCGTCGCCGTGATCGGCACCGGCCGCCCCACCTTGGGCATCCGACGCTTCCCCGGTCTGACCGCCGACGACATCGCGATCATCCCGGCGGCCGCCGGCGGCATCGGCTCGCTCCTCGTCCAGCACGCCCGGCACACGGTCGCCATGGCCATCGGCCTGGCCGGCGGCCCGGCCAAGATGGCGCGCGTCCGTGACCTGGGCGCCGACCTCGGCGTCGACTACACCGAGGACTACTGGCCGGCCCTGGTACGCGCCTTCCTCGACGACCGCCGCGCCGCGGGTGCCACCCTGCTCTTCGACTCGGTAGGCGGCGCCCTGGGCCGCGCCGCCCTCGACCTCCTGGCCCCCGGTGGCCCCCGGTGGCCGCCATCTGGTCTCCGGCTGGTCCGCGGGCGGCCTGCTCACCGGCGGCCCGATGGAGTTCGCGCATGGCGAGCTCGCCACCCGCGGCATCACCTCGCAGCAGGTCCTGGGCCCGGCCAAGCCGGCCAGGGTGGGCGGCGACGACCCGATCCGCACCCTGGAGACCGAGGCCCTCGCCGAGGCGGCGGCCGGCCGGCTCGTCCCATCCGTCCAGCGCTTCCCCCTGGCCGAGGCGGCCGCCGCCCACCGCGCCCTGGAGACCCGCGCCACGATGGGCAAGATGGTCCTGGTGCCGTAGCGGGGTCCGGTGGCCGCCGCGTAGCGCAGACCGAGGGGCGCCGCGCGGCTATGGGCCCGTCCGTGCCCCCGGGGCGCGGCCCGAAGTACGGCGGCCCCGGGGCCGAGGGCCTCTACCGCACCACTGCCAGTGCCCGGTCCGTGTCGTTCAGCCGCCGTCCGCCCGACTCCGTGCACGTCACGATGTCCTCGATCCGCACCCCGAACCGCCCCGGCAGATAGATGCCCGGTTCGATCGAGAAGCACATCCCGGCCACCAGGGGCAGATGCTCGCCCTCCACCAGGTACGGCGGTTCATGGGTGGTCACTCCGATGCCGTGCCCGGTGCGGTGGATGAAGTACTCGCCGTACCCCGCCGCCTTGATGACCCTCCTGGCCACCCGGTCGATCTCTTGGCACGCGACCCCGGGCCGCACCGCCTCGAACGCCGCCTGCTGCGCCTCGCGCACGATGTCGTGCACCTTGCGCTCCTCGGCGCCCGGCTCCCCCACGTGCACGGTCCGCGTGGTGTCCGACCCGTACCCGTCCTTGAGGCCGCCGAAGTCCAGCACCACCATGTCGCCGTCCTCGATGATGCGCTCCCCCGCCTCATGGTGCGGATTGGCGCCATTGGGGCCGGACCCCACGACCGTGAAGTCCACCTGGCTGTGCCCGTGCTCGATCAGCAGCCGCGCGAGATCCTCCGCCACCTCGCTCTCCGGGCGGCCGGCGAACCGTACGCCCAGGATCTTCTCGTACGTCGCATCCGCGGCCGCCCCGGCCGCCGCCAGCCGCGCCACCTCGTGCGCATCCTTGACGGCGCGCAGCATCGGCAGCACCTCCGTCAGCGCCCGGTAAGCGCTATCGGGAAGCGACCGCTGGAGTCCCAGCAGATGCAGCGACCAGGTCGCGTCCGACACCCCGTAACGCCCCTCCGGCTCCAGCCACTTGGCCAGTGCCTCGTACGGGTTCGCACCGTCCGTCCATCCCGCCACATCCATCGCGTCCGCCCCGGCCGCCCGCTCCGCATCGGGCTGCTCCAGTACGGGCACCAGCAGCCGCGGCCGCCGCCCCGGGGCGATCACCAGGGCGGTCAGCCGCTCTGTGGCCGCCGGGGGCTGATAACCGCACAGCCACACCAGATCCGGGCCCGGCGTCACGATCAGCCCCGCCAGTCCGAAATGGGCGGCGGCCGCTGCCGCCCGCTCCATGCGCCGCTCGTGGTCGTCCCGCGTCATAGAAGTCACCATGGCGGCGAATCTACGCCGCCACGCCTCTCACATCCCGTCCATATCCCGTCCGCCGCCACCCCTTCGCCACCCCATCACCCAAGCGCCGAGGCGGGTGCCGGAGATCGGCACGGACGCTCCTCCACCGCCGCCCGGAACGCCTCCTCAGGGGGCAGGGGAGGAAGCGCGGTCTACCGGTCGGCGAACAGCGTGCGCAGATGCCTGCCGTTGAGGATCGCGACGACGCCTGTCAGGAACAGGCCGCAGACGCCCTGTTCTATCTTCATCCACAGGGGGAAGGTGCCGGGGAGCGCGATGATCACCGCGATGACCAGCACCATCACCGTCGAGATGATCCGCATCCGGCGATACGCCGGGCGGGAGCCGCGGGCCGCGCGGACGGCACACACGAACATCACGACCGCGCTGACGACGACGAGGGTGCCACGGATCCAGACGGCGTCGTTCACCGCGGCGGCATCGCCGCGCAACAGGACGATGGCCACGAGGGTGAGCACGCTGAGGCCGAAATAGCCGGAGACCAGCCGCTGCACGCTGCGGAGCGCCGTCCGGCTGCGCGGATGGTCCAGACCGGGGGTGTGCTGCATGGGAAGCCTCTTTCGTCGATGTCGGGTGGGCGACCGCGGCGGGGTGCCGAGCGCGTCGGGATACCGACCGCGGTGGGGCGGCAGACGCGGACATGCGCCGGTCGCTTCGGGTGCGCCGGTCCCGTCGCGTCTGTCAGCCGTGTCGGGTCCGCCGGTCGCTTCGGATCTGCGGACCGGTGCCTGAAGCGTGCGGGAGCAGGGCCCCGCACCGCATCGCCGTGGGGTTGGAACTGCGTCAGGACCGTCGTCTCTCACCAGGGTTGGAACCTTGTCCACCCTGGGTTTGACGGGACTCTTCAACCCCTGGGACGACGCCGGACGGGACCCGCGGCCATACCGTTCGTCACATGACCACCACACCTGTGACCACCGCGACCCTCGCCACGCTGCGCACCACGCGGGCGCGGCAGGAGACGGTGCTGCGCTGGCTGCGTCCGCTGGCGCCGTTCGTCATGGCCGTGGTGGCCTGGGCCGCCTTCCACGCCCACCCGGGCCCGGGAGTTGAGGGTCGCGGGCTGGCCGTCTCGGGTGTCCTGGGCGGGTTCGTCCTCGGCGGGCTGGGGTCGCTGGCCACGCTGCGGCGCGCCCGCCGAATCCACCTCGCGTTCGTCGGCGTCCTGATCGCCGCTTCGACGGCGCTGGTGTGGCTGCAACCCGACGGGGCAGGCGTCGCCGGAATCTTCGTCGGCGTGTCCCTCCTCGCGCCCGTCGTGCGCGGACACCTCTGGGTACCGCTGACCGTCGTCACCCTCGTGTTCCTGGGCGTGACCATGGCGGCAGGCCACGCCGGCTCGGTCGCCTCCGCGCTCCTCAACGCCATCATGCTCGGCGCCTTCTACGGGATGCTGTTCCTGGCTCTGCGGCTCGGCGAGGCCAACCGGCTTGCCGGACAGCTGCTTTCCGAGCTGGAGCAGAGCCGGGCGGCGGAGGCGCGGGCAGCGGGGCTGGCCGAGCGCCAGCGGCTCGCCCGTGAGATGCACGACGTACTCGCGCACTCCCTCTCCGGGCTGATGCTCCAACTCGAGGCCGCCCGGATGCTGGCGGCCGAGGACCCGGGTGACCCCCGCCTGCCCGAGGCCGTCGACCGCGCGCACCACCTGGGCAAGTCCGGGCTGGAAGAGGCCCGTCGAGCGATCGGCATGCTCCGCGACGACGCACTTCCCGGGCCCGAACGGCTCGCCGGACTGGCGGCGCAGTTCCAGCAGGACCGGGACATACCCTGCCGCCTCACCGTCACCGGAGAGGCATACGAACTCGGCTCAGAGGCGCGCCTCGCGCTGTACCGGGTCGCCCAGGAAGCCCTGACCAATATCGGCAAGCATGCGCATCCGGAGTGGGTCGAGGTGCACCTCGCCTACGCACCGGCCGCCGCCCGTCTGACCGTCGAGGACTTCACGGCCGGGGGCGCACGGCCGGGCCCGGCCTGCGCCCCGGCCCCGGTCCGAGCCCCCAAGGACGGTGGCGGGTACGGCCTGACCGGCATGCGCGAGCGGGCCGAACTCCTCGGCGGCACGCTGACCACCGCGGCCACCGACCGTGGCTTCCGTGTCGAGCTGGAGGTGCCCCGATGAGCCGCCCGATCCGTGTCCTGATCGCCGATGACCAGCGCGTGGTCCGGGAGGGACTGACGCTGGTGCTCGGGCTCCTGCCCGATGTCGATGTCGTCGGTGCCGCCTCCGACGGGGCCGAGGCCGTCGCCCTCGCCGAGGACCTGCACCCCGATATCGTCCTGATGGACCTCCGGATGCCCCGCCGTGACGGTGTCGAGGCCACCCGTCTGCTGCACGAACGCGCCCCCGGCACCAGGGTCGTCGTCCTCACCACCTACTCCGACGACCGTTCCGTGATCGACGCGCTCCGCGCCGGCGCCCGCGGCTATCTCACCAAGGACACCGGCGGGGCGGAGATCCGCCAGGCCCTCCGGCGCGTCCTCGACGACCAGGCGGCGATCGATCCGGCCGTCCAACACCACCTCATCGACGCCATCGCCGGCGCACCCCCGGCGCCCCGCCCGCTGTCCCGCCCCCAACTCCCCGCCGGACTCACTCCCAGGGAGGCCGAGGTGCTGTCCCTCATAGCCGCCGGCCTGTCCAACACCGAGATCGCCGACCGCCTCATCGTCAGCGAAGGCACGGTCAAAAGCCACATCAACCGCCTCCTCCCCAAAATCGAGGCCCGCGACCGCGCCCAGGCCGTCGCCTACGCCTACCAACATGGCCTTGTCTGATACGCCCTCATCTGACATCGTCCCGGCCCCGGCTACGGTCCCCGCACCGGCCAGCCACCCCCAGCGAACCTGATGAGGGACCTGGTGAGGGACCTGGGCACGAGAAGGTGCTCACGGACGAGCGCATGGGGCCCATCGACGGCTCGGACTCGGACTCGGACTCGGACTCGGCACGGCCCCGTTCAGTGGGGCGTCAGCGGACGACCTTGACGGCCGGTGACCATCCAGGACGCCCGCCGAAGCGATCCGGGAGGCGACGGCCGCCCGCGGCGGCCGCAGACGTTCGCCGACGTCGACCGCCCCCGACGGTGTGCTGCATACGTTCCGCGCAGGCACCTGACGGACAGGGCGTCAGCTGCTCGCGCAGCTGGGTCAGCGGCGTCTTCGTCTCCTGCTGGGAGGGACACCGGCAATCGGCCTGACCAGCGGACTCCCCGGTCGGGCGCCTTGAGCCGTCTATCGAGCCAGCGCGGTCAGCGTCCTCACGATGCTCACGCCTCGTTGGGAGACCGGTTCCAGCTGGCTGATTCGCGTTTGGCGGTCGAGGTTCTCCTGAGCGGAAAGTCGCTGGCGGATCCTGGTGATCTGCTGGCTCAACTCGTTCCTGCGTTCGGTCAGGATGCCCAACGCGTTGGCAATCACATCGCTGCCGACAGCCGCCGCCGTAGCCTGGAACCGTTCCCTCGCCCCCTGCGCGGCGTTGTCGAGATGGCCAATCAGTTCTTGCCGCTGGAGGTCGAGTGACGAGCCTCTGGTCTTGCGGTAGTGGACGGCTTCGAAAAGCGCCATGCCGCCCAGAATGGCCGCTCCCACCGGCAGCAGAGTGCCTCCACTGGCCAGCCCGAGCGACGTGGCGGCTCCCCCCATCGCGCCCGCGGCACCGGTCACTGCCGTGATCCGCTTCAGAACGTCCCTGGCATGGCTGTGCCGCTCTTTGGCATCGCGCGGCACGATCAGGTCCGCGACGTCCAGCGAGCGCAGCTGCCCCAGATCGCCGGCCATGACCTCATCCCGCAAGTGCTGGTCCAGAAGCCTGAGAACGTCGGTCTTGAACGCGTCGAACTGCATGTCCCACCGTGTCGCCGGACCGGCAGGCTCAGTCATCCAGCCCCGCATCTCCTGGATCTTCCGCACTTCGATCTCGTTGTCGACAGCGGGTTTCCGGATATCGCCCTGCCGGATCTGGTCGTCCAGGACGTCATGCAGATGGGAGGCCAAGGTGGGGCTACGGTCGAATGCGAGATCCGCTGCGTGGATACGCCTCTGGAGCATCCTTTCCAGCTCCGAACTCAACCCCTCAATGGCGCTGTTGAGTTCTTGCTGGAGTGTCGTCAGGGCCGAAAGATTGCCTTTCAGCGCATTGTGCGGAGCGCGTTCGGCTTCCAGCGCGCGTACGAGCGCGCGAGAGTGCGGACGTACGACAGCACGAGCTTCTTCGACGATCTGCTGCAGGTGCTTGCGCCCACTGTCCTGCTCAATCACCTTCCGCAGCCGCTCACGAAGGTCTTCCATATGGCTTTCACCGACGAGAGCGGCCCCCGCAGCCGGGTCGTAATGGCCACCGTCCGGGTCCAGCGCGAGCTGCCCACGCGCCTCCAGCGCCGGCGACACGGCCATGAAGCCCGAACCAATGAATCCCGCGTCGGGGCGGCCGTCTGGCAGCCGGAAGTTGTCAGCGAGAAACCGTTCGTTCTCCTCGACGGTTGCCTGCCACGCGGGCTTGTCGTCCAGACCGAGATCCGCCGCCTTGTCGATCGCGGTGACGACCCAGATGACTTTCTTGCCCGTTTGCTTGTGATGGTCGTAGAGAAAACGGATCAACGACAGATCGGAGTCATCGAGCGTGCGCGTCGAAGTGGCGACATAGAGGAAGCAGTCGGCGTCCTGCATGCGAGCACGCACAATCGCATCGTGCGCCTTGTTCGTCGAACCGTGCCCTGGCAGATCGTAGAGTTTCGCCTGCAACGTGAAACTGCTGACGAGCAGCTGGATTTCGTCGACCTCACGGTTGCGGTGCCCGTCGAGACGGCCGCTGTGGGTGTTGGTACGCAGACTTGACGCGTACGAGGCCACCGTGGCCGGAGTGGGAGAGGGGCCAATGTCTTCCCAGCTCCAGGAACCGGAGAAGCGCACCCTGAGAAATCCACGGCCCGAACAGTCCCGGCCCTCGACGGCCTGCCGCTGGGCGACAGGTTCCACCGTAGCCGGGCAGGTGCTCGTCGGCCGGGTATCGGAAGGCAGCAGCCCGATGTATTTCCTGGCGTTCCCTACGATTTCGAGCTGCAAGCCACCTTGAAGGCCGCTCAGCAGGAAACTCTTTCCGGAAGAGAAGGCACCCAGCAACGCCACATTCATCAGGACCGAGGACGCTCGTGCTCGCAGCGCCTCGACCCGTTTCAGAGCGGCAGCGAGAGCATCCACAGCGATGCCGCTATCCGCCGAGAGCGCCCCCAGCGATGTGAGCCACTGCTCGGCTTCCTCAAGTGCGTCTTCCAGGTCCATCTGGACGCCGGCGATGTCGGTCACGGTCCCCCTCGATCCGTTACGAGCCGCACACAGCAGTGCAGGAACTGCCGGGATATCCCGACCAGGCCGATGACGCCCGACGGCCGAAGTATTGTGCCTCCAACTGCCAGGCGTGGAACAGTAGTTAGTCTCCAGGGCTCTGGCAAATGCTCTTCGATGAAGAAGGCCGCGCCCACTCCGCCGTGGATGCCGTGTTCAGCGGTATGCGGACGGATGCGGACGGTGGGGGTTCCGGCGGGGCGGGTGAGGCCGAGCAGGAGCACCCGGCGGCGAGGCCGACATCGAGGGAGGCATCGACGCGGGTGAGGTCGACGCCACGCGGCAGCGGGTCCAGGCCGACCACGACGACGCGCCTGTCCGTGGTCGCGGACGTGCTGGGTCCGGCCGGGGCGGACCGGCAGCCGGGTGCCGAAGCGGGTGCCGCGGAACCGCAGCAGCGCCATGGCGATGTCCACGATCAGCAGGCGTTCGCCGAAACACGGGATGGAGGCTTGCGGTTCGGCCAGGCCGCCCAGGGAGGCGCAGTGCGTTCGTCGTCCACGTACTCTCCGGGGCGATCGTCGGCTGGTCCGCCGCCACCAGCATCCACAGCCACCAGCAAGCGAGCCAAACTCATCCTCGACGCCGGCATCCACGCCTCGATCGACACCGCCGGTGACGCCCTGGACAACGCACTCGTGGAGTCCAGATCGGCCTCTGCAAAACGGAGTTGGTCAATCCCCGCAAGCCATGGCGCGGCCTCACCGATCATGACACCCGACACCAGCCTCAACCGGCGGCTGAAGTCAACGCACAGGGCCTCCGCCAACCCCCGAGTGCCTCAACTCCTCTCTGTGGTAACACTTTTACTGGCAGATGCGCGTCGCGTCAGCGAGACGCGAAGCGGTGAATGGACTTCACTCGGCAAGGTTGGCCAAGGGGGACTCGCGTGACGTCAGCAGACCCGACAGGACAGGCGTGGAACACGACTGCCGATGCCTTGCCCACACCCGAGGGGCCGCCACCGCCCGCCCTCCCGCCGCAACCATCGGTCGCGCCACTGCCTGCCGCCGACCCCTATCCCGATGTGCCACCGGCGGCCTCGGCACAGTCGATCATCGGGGTCAGCCTGCGGGTCAGCGGACGATTGCTCTGGGTCGGTGACGCCTATTACCCGCTCCAGAACATCGCCCGGGTGTACACGCTCACTATCCACCCCCGGCGCAGGGACGCCGTCCTGCTCTTTGCGAAGCGGCTGCTGATCATCGGGGCCGCGACGACACTCCTTGGGCTGCTCGCTGCCCTGATGGGCTCGTCCAGCAGCGGCGGTTCCCCCGGGCTCACCGCCCTTGTCGTGGTCGTCGCGGTTGCGGCGCTGATCTATTCCCTCGTGGAGATGGTGAATGTACTCGGCGCGCCGTCGCACTTTGTCATGGCCGTCGAGACGTCCGGCCCCTCCACCGCAGTGGTGACCAGCCCCGACCAGGACCAACTGAGGCGGCTCACCCAGCAGATCGCCGACGCGATCGAGAACCCGAAGGCGGAGTTCGAGGTGCGGGTGGACACCGTCACGATCAGCCCCAAGCACTATTACTTCGGAGACAACGTCAACATGTACGGCGGCACCGGCAACGTAGGGATGGCGAGCTGATGAGCGGCGGAGACCAGCACTACTACTTCGGCGGCGGCGACCACGTCACCATGCATGGCGGCTCGGGCAACGTCGGCATCGACAAGCGCATCACTCCAGCCCAAGAGGTGCCCCAAGCCGTTCAAGAGGCCCTCCATGAGCTCCTGACCCTGGTCCAGGAGCTGCGCGCCCAGGTCCCGCCGGCCAGCGCCGACGCCCTCGACGACGCGCTGCCGGCACTCCGTGCCGAGTCGAACGTCCAACCGCAGGAGCGGCACCGCGCACTGCTCTCCGTCGCGGGCATCGCCGCGACCGTCGGCGCGCTCGGCGTACCGACCGTCGAGGCCATCAACAAGATCCTCGAACTCATCGGCGCTAAGTGAGCCCCTGGGCGTAAGCCCCACTCCTCCGACGCGAACTCACCGACACCGCACGGACTCTCGTGCGGCGAGGCTGTTTGCACAACGACCGCGCCAAGAAGGGTGTTGATGCAGCTGAGTCCCGCGAGGGGCTGGGGGGAGGCGGCGGGGGCCTGGACGGTGGCGCAGGGAACGCGCTGTCGGAGATGCCGGGAACGTGGCCAGGGGCAAGAGGAGGCTCGGCGCATTCCGCAACGCGCGCCCACGCGGCCGGAGCCGACCTGAAGGACATCCAGGAGGTGCTCGGTCACTCCTCGATCACGATCACGGCGGACACGTACCCGAGCTTCCTGCCAGAGACCGACCGGGCGATCCCCGAGGCCGCCGCCCGCCTCTTTCCTCGCGCCCGCCGGACGGAACAGGCCGCCGCAGACGACGCGGACCTCGAATCGAACGAGGAACCCGAAGCCGTAGCCGTAGCCGTAGCGGATGGTGCCGGTGAATCCGCAGCCGAACCCGGCCCTGGTGCCCCATCCGCTCACGCACCGCGCGCACGCAAACGGCCCCGGACGAAGAGCCCGAGGCCGAAGAAGACGCCTCCCTGGGGAGAAACCCCAGGTCAGCGACTTAACGCGCAGAGCCCCCTGTCGGATTCGAACCGACGACCTTCGCTTTACAAGAGCGGCGCTCTGACCAGCTGAGCTAAGGAGGCGTGCGTGAAGCAGTGTACCCAGGCGTTGCGGATGCCCGTCGCCCTATATCCGTGAGCCGGGACGCCGGTCGCGGCCATGATCGTCGGGAGGGCGGAGAATATTCGTGGCCGCAGGCTACTGACACCGGGCCGTGTCGCGGGTAGCGTCACGGCAAGTCCACCCGTGGTGGACTACACCACTCCTTTTACTCGGATCGTCCGGCACGTTCCTGCCGGTGAAGGGACATATCACCATGGCTACGGTCACCTACGACCAGGCAACCCGCATTTACCCGGGTTCCGACAAGCCCGCCGTCGACAAGCTCGACATCTCCATCGAGGACGGCGAATTCCTCGTCCTCGTCGGCCCCTCCGGATGCGGCAAGTCCACCTCGCTGCGGATGCTCGCGGGGCTGGAGGACGTCGACGGAGGCGCCATCCGCATCGGGGACCGCGATGTCACCCACCTGCCGCCCAAGGACCGGGACATCGCGATGGTGTTCCAGAACTACGCCCTGTACCCGCATATGACGGTCGCCGACAACATGGGCTTTGCGCTCAAGATCGCCGGTGTACCGAAGGCGGAGATCCGGCAGAAGGTCGAGGACGCGGCGAAGATTTTGGATCTTACGGAGTACCTGGGGCGCAAGCCCAAGGCGCTCTCCGGTGGCCAGCGGCAGCGGGTCGCCATGGGCCGGGCCATCGTCCGGGAGCCGCAGGTGTTCCTGATGGACGAGCCGCTGTCCAACCTGGACGCCAAACTGCGCGTGCAGACCCGTACGCAGATCGCGGGGCTCCAGCGGCGCCTGGGGATCACGACGGTGTACGTCACGCACGACCAGGTCGAGGCCATGACGATGGGCGACCGGGTGGCCGTGCTCAAGGACGGGCTGCTCCAGCAGATCGACTCGCCGCGGAACATGTACGACCGGCCGGCGAACCTGTTCGTGGCCGGATTCATCGGCTCGCCGGCGATGAACCTGGTCGAGGTGCCGATCACCGACGGCGGGGTGAAGTTCGGCAACAGCGTGGTCCCGGTGGGCCGGGAGGCGCTGACCGCGGCCGCCGACAAGGGCGACCGTACGGTGACCGTGGGCGTGCGGCCCGAGCACTTCGAGATCGTCGAGCAGAACGGGGCCGCGGCGAAGTCGCTGTCCAAGGAGGCGGCGGACGCCCCGGCGGGCCTGGCCATCACGGTCAACGTCGTCGAGGAACTCGGCGCGGACGGCTATGTCTACGGCACCGCGGAGGTCGGCGGCGAGGTCAAGGACCTGGTCGTACGGGTCAACGGCCGCCAGGTCCCGGAGAAGGGCACCCAGCTGCACGTCGTGCCGATGCCGGGTGAGACGCATGTGTTCTCCACCTCGTCCGGGGAGCGGCTCAGCGACTGACCGGAACCGGTGAACGAGGCGACGGCGGCGACGCCGGGGGCGCACCCCGGTAGCGCCGCCGTTGTCCGTGCCGACGAGCGACGGACGGGCGCCTTCGCCCCGCCGCCGCGCTCCCGTAGGGGGGCGACGCATGCCGCCTGCGCCCCAAGCCGCGCCCCCGTACCGGAGGGCGACGCAGACCGCCTACACCCCGCCGCCCCTCCGTACCGGAGCGTGACGAACCGGCGCCTCTGCCCCGCAGCCCGGCTCGCTACACCCGCCACGCCGTCAACTGCCCTCAAATAACCCGGCAGAACGGGCTTTTCGGACCGATGCGTCAACCCCATGACAGCCCCGACGAGCCATTTCATCCCTCGATAGGGTGACCAAATGTCGCCAAATCATCACTCCTCGCTACCATCGCGACCGTGAACTCCGCAGCCCGCCGCATCGGCCGAACCCTCGCCCTTGTCCTGCCCGTCGTCCTCGTACTCTCCGGGACTCTCGCGGTCACCCGCGTCCCGTGGGCGTCGACGTCGACCGGCTCGCAGATGCTGACCGCGTCCACCGGGAAGGCCACCACCAAGGCCGGCCCGCTGGCCCGTAAGGCACCGCAGGACGCCCTTCGCGACCGCCTCCTGGAGGACCTCCAGGACGAGAACCCCAGTGTCGCCCTCACCCACCTCCAGGAGGCAGTCAACGCCCGGCCCTCATTGGCCAAGCACTGTGCGTCCATCGCCCGGGCCCTCGGCCGGGCCGCGGCCGCCAAGTACGAGGACAAGTTCGGAGCCCCGCACCTCGCTCAGAAATACTCCCGCCCTGTCTGCGACACCTCCTACGCCACGGGTGTGCTCGACGGTGTCGCCGCCGGCCAGTGATCTCGGCCCGCACCGCATAGGGTGCGCACCATGGCAGACGCCCCGCACCCGTACCCCACGCAGGCCGTGGTCCTGGCCGGCGGCCAGGGTTCGCGTCTGCGCCCGTATACCGACGACCGGCCCAAGCCGATGGTCGAGATTCCCGGGACCGGGAGCCCGATCATCGGCCATCAGCTGAACTGGCTGGCCGAAGAGGGCGTCACCGACGTCGTCATCTCTTGCGGCCATTTCGCCGAGGTGCTCCAGGACTGGCTGGCGAGCGCCCGACTGCCCTTGCGCGTCACGACCGTTGTCGAGACCGAACCGCTGGGCCGCGGCGGCGGACTCAAATACGCCGCCGCCTCCCTCCCCCGCCCCGAAGAGCCCTGGTACGCCACCAACGGCGACATCTGGACCCGCTTCCCGCTCCGCGAGATGGCCGCCTTCCACCACGAGCGCGACGCCGAGGCCACCCTCGCACTGGCCCGTCCGCGGATCCCCTGGGGCGTCGTGGAGACCGACGCCTTCGGACACGTCCTGGACTTCATCGAGGCCCCGCCGTCCCCGTATCTCATCAATGCGGGCGTCTACGCCTTCTCCGCGGCCTTCCGGGACCTGCTGCCCGCCCGTGGCGACCACGAGCGCACCACCTTCCCGCGGCTGGCCCGCGAACGCCGCCTGGCCGGCTACCCGCTGCCGCACGGCGCCTACTGGCGTGCCATCGACACTGCCAAGGACCTCATCGAGGCCGCCAAGGAGCTGGGTACGCACGGGCGTTGAGCCCTCGGAGCGCCCGCGGCTGCCCACTCTCCGGCCATCCGGTACCGCCTGTTCGGCACCCGCACCCGCACCCGCACCCGCACACACGATTGTCCCGGTGCATCCGCGACTATCCCTGTACGTCATGACTGTCCCGGTACACGCGACTGTCCCCGACCCCCATGTCGCGGGTGATCGGGGACAGCGGTACGGCCCGGACGGGGTCAGCCCAGCAGGCCGCCCAGCGTGCTGCCGCGGCCGGAGTCGCTCTGGGTGTCCGCGGAGCCGCTGTCCGTCCCGCCGTTGGTGCCGCCGCCCGTGCCGCCGGAACTCGGCGTGCTGTGGCTGGGCGACGAGGAGCGGGACGGGGTGGACCGCTGCGGCGAGCCGCTGGTGGTCGCGCCGCCGGGCTGGGCGGCACCGCTGGTCGTGCCCGCCGTGGGCGAGGTCGAGGCGGACGGCCGGCCGTGGCCCGCCCGCTTCGAGGCGTCGGCGGAGGGCGTGCCACGGCGGTGGAGGAGACCGTTGCCGAAGTGGTGGCGGGGCCGGGTGGTCTTCTTGCCGGGGCGTGGCAGCGGCGAACCGGGCAGGTTGTTGATCGCGGGCTCGCCGGGCCGCGGTACCGGAGCGACCGTCGTGGACCGTACGGCGCCGCCGAGCAGCGACCCGATCAGCAGGGTCAGCCCGGCCACGACGGCAGTCATCACGGCGCCGCGCCGCAGCACCCGGCGCCGCAGCTCACCGACCTCGACCCGCGGGCCGAGGCGCCTCCATGCCTCGCCGGCCAGCCGCCCGTCCATCGAGTACACCGGGGCGCCCGCAATGATCAGCGGGCTCCAGGCGGCGAGGTAGATGATGTCGGGGGCGTCGTACGCCGGGACCGTGCGCCAGCTGACGGTCATCAGCAGCGCCGCCGAGAGCAGCGCGCCGATCGAGGCTGCGAGGCGCTGCCACAGTCCGCAGATGGTCAGGACGCCGACGACGACCTGGAGGAAGGCGACGGTCAGACCGGCGCCGACGGGGTGCGAGACGGCGAAGTCGCGCAGCGGCACCGCCAGCTCCCACGGGTCAAGTGACAGCAGCCACTTGACCATCGAGCCCCGCTCCCCGCCGTCGAAGTAGACGGGGTCGCAGAGCTTGCCCATCCCGGCGTAGACCGAGATGAGGCCGAGGAAGATGCGCAGTGGCAGGAGGACGACGCCGAGGTTCATCCGGCGGCCGGGGTAGTAGGCGTGGCGTACCGATTCGGCGCCGCGCCGCCGGGTGTCGTAGGAGTTGCGGGCCTCGAAGCGGCCGTCGTCGTGCCCGTCGTCGTAGCCGTCGTCGTAGTGATCGTCGCCGTGGTCGTCGGTGCGGTCGCCGTCGCCGTGATCCTTGTCGGCGTAGGCACTGCCGACGGGGCGGACGCCGCGCAGCAGGGCGGTGTCGGAATCGAGGGGGCTGCGCTGGCCGACCACGGTCGAGGCACGGCCCTCGTCGACGCGGATCCGCGGCAGCACCTGGGTCGTGCCGACGTCCTCGGCCGGGCCGCTGTCCAGGCCGACGCCCGCGTTGCGCACCGCGTGCAGGAGTTGGGTGGTGGCGCCTGCCGTGCCGCCCGGTGCCGTACGGCCGCTCCACACCACGGGCGCCCGTCGTCTGGCGGGGGCGGCCGATCCCCGGATGACGGGGATGCGGGTGGTATCGACCATGGCATCGTCCGCCACGGGCGCGGCGAGCTGCACACGGAAGCTGGCGTGGTTGACAATGACCTGCGCGGGATCGCACGGCACCTTGACCGAGCTCAGGATGGGCTCGTCATCGAAGCCCGGCGAGCGTCCCCCCGTAGGCGTGCGGGGTGTTCTGGTGTCCACGCTCATCTAACCGAGTGACCCGCGGTTAAGACACTGCCTTGACCGGTCCTCTCTGTCCGAGACGCGTCAAAAGACCGGGTGGTGGGCGCGCGCGGCGTGCGGCTGCTGCGCCGAACCGGTGAACGGCGTACGCAGGGTCAGGCTCTGCCCCAGGCCCCAGGCCCCAGGCCCCGGGCCCCGGACTGCGGCCGCTCGGCCGCCGCCCGGGGCGGGCGCGGGGTCAGGCGCGGCGGCGCGCCGCCTCCCACAGGACGACACCGGCCGCGACACCGGCGTTCAGCGACTCCGCGCCGCCCGGCATCGGGATCCGTACGCGCAGATCGCAGGTCTCGCCGACCAGCCGCGACAGGCCCTTGCCCTCGCTGCCGACGACGATGACGACCGGACCGTCCAGGACCTCCAGGTCCTGAAGCTCCGTGTCGCCGTCCGCGGCCAGGCCGACGACCGTGAGGCCGGCCTTCTGGTACGACTCCAGGGCGCGGGTCAGGTTGGTGGCGCGGGCCACCGGCGTACGGGCGGCGGTGCCCGCCGAGGTCTTCCAGGCGCCGGCCGTCATCCCGGCGGCACGGCGCTCGGGCACGACCACACCGTGGCCGCCGAAGGCGGAGACGGAGCGGACGACGGCGCCGAGGTTGCGCGGGTCGGTGACGCCGTCCAGCGCGACGATCAGCGGGTCCTCGCCGGCATCGAAGGCGGCCGCGGCGAGGTCCTCGGGGTGCGCGTAGTCGTACGGCGGGATCTGGGCGACCAGGCCCTGGTGGTTGAGCCCGTTGGTCATCCGGTCCAGCTCGGGACGCGGCGCCTCCATGAGGTTCATCCCGCGGTCGGCGGCGAGCTGGAGCGCCTCGCGCACGCGCTCGTCGCTGTCGATGAACTGCTGGACGTACAGCGTCGTGGCCGGTACGCCCTCGCGCAGCGCCTCGACGACCGGGTTGCGGCCGACGACCAGCTCCGCGGTGCCCTTGGCGCCGCCGCGGCGCGGGGCCGGGCGCTTGGCCTCCTGCTTGGCCTTGGCGCTGGCCACGCGGTTCTTGACGTGTCCCTTGCGCGCGGAGGCGGGCGGGGTGGGGCCCTTGCCCTCCAGGCTCCGGCGCCGCTTACCGCCACTGCCGACCTGGGCGCCCTTCTTGTTGGACGTGCGGCGGTTCCTGCGCTGGCTGTTGCCGGCCATGGGTCACCTGTTTCTTCACTGCTCTCGACGTCTCGCGACGTGGAGTGGATACGTACGTATGGACTGAGTGTCGCCCGCGGCCACCGGGAAGGGCGAATCCGGGTGGCCGGGCACGGGCGCGAGCGGGGTCAGGACAGCGACCAGCGCGGGCCGGACGGGGTGTCCTCGATGGCGAGGCCGGACTGCTGGAGCTGGTCGCGGATGGCGTCGGCGGTGGCGTAGTCCTTGCGTGCACGGGCCGACTGCCGCTGGTCCAGGACGAGGCGTACGAGCGAATCCACGACGCCGTGCAGATCCTGGCTTCGGTCCGTGCCGCCGCCCGACCAGAGCTCGTCGAGCGGGTCCAGGCCCAGCACCCCGAGCATCGCCCGCAGCTCGGCGAGGCGGGCCACCGCCGCTTCCTTGTCGTCGGCGGTGAGCGCGGAATTGCCCTGCCGGACGGTGGTGTGCACGATCGCCATCGCCTGCGGCACGCCCAGGTCGTCGTCCATCGCCTCGGCGAACGCCGGGGGCACCTCGGCCGCGGGCTCGACCATGCCGGCCTTCTCGACGACCCGCTGGATGAAGCCCTCGATCCGCGCGAAGGCCGCCTCCGCCTCGCGCAGCGCCTCCTCGCTGTACTCGATCATCGAGCGGTAGTGCGGGGTGCCGAGGTAGTAGCGCAGCACGATGGGGCGCCACTGCTTGACCATCTCGCTGACCAGCAGGGAGTTGCCCAGCGACTTGGACATCTTCTCGCCGCTCATGGTCACCCAGGCGTTGTGCGTCCAGTACTGCGCGAACCCGTCGCCGAACGCCTTGGCCTGCGCGATCTCGTTCTCGTGGTGCGGGAAGATCAGGTCGATGCCGCCGCCGTGGATGTCGAACGCCTCGCCCAGGTACTTGTGGGCCATCGCCGAGCACTCCAGGTGCCAGCCGGGCCGGCCGCGGCCCCAGGGGGTCTCCCAGCTGGGTTCGCCCTCCTTGGCCGCCTTCCACATCGCGAAGTCGCGCGGGTCCCGCTTGCCGCTCTCGCCCTCGCCGGACGGCTGCTTGAGGTGGTCCAGATCCTGGTTGGACAGCGACAGATAGCCGGGGAAGGACCGCACGTCGAAGTAGACGTTGCCGTCGGCGGCGTACGCATGCCCGCGCTCGATCAGGCCGCGCATCATCTCGATCATCTCGGGGACGTGGCCGGTGGCGCGCGGTTCGTACGTCGGACGCAGGCAGCCCAGCGCGTCGTACGCGGTGTTGAAGGCGACCTCGTTCTCGTAGCCGAGCGACCACCACGGGCGGCCCTGCTCGGCCGACTTCGCGATGATCTTGTCGTCGATGTCCGTCACATTGCGCACGAACGTCACGTCGTGGCCGCGGTGGGCGAACCACCGGCGCATGATGTCGAAGTTCAGTCCGGACCGGATGTGCCCGATGTGCGGGGCGGCCTGCACGGTGGCACCACACAGGTAGATCGAGACACAGCCCGGCGTGAGCGGGATGAAATCGCGAATCTGCCGGGCGCTGGTGTCGTACAGGCGAATGGTCACGGAACCAGGGTAGTCGGAAGCAGGCAGTGCCCCGTGACCCGTGGGCCGCGGGGTCACACAACCGTGACACTCGCCCGATTCGCCGGATACGCCCGGGCGACGCCGTCAGATCCTGCCGACCACCTTGCGCGGTGTGATCCGCACGACCAGCCGCTGGGCATCGTCCTTGGCCGCCGGGTTGAACTCCGCGTACGGCTTGCCCGTGTACTTATGGGACAGCTCATTGATCAACTCCTGGCCGCCCTCGGTGGTGAGCGAGACGGAGCCACGGATCTCGGCGTAGGAGTACGGGGCGTCGAAGGGCTGGACGACGACCGACACCCGCGGGTCGCGACGCAGGTTGGCGGCCTTGCGGCGGTCCACGGTCGTCGAGATCAGCAGGTCGTCGCCGTCCCGCTTCACCCAGACCGGGGAGGCTTGGGGGCTGCCGTCGGGCTGGACGGTCGTCAGCGTCACGAAGACGGGGCTGTCGAGCAGTTGCTTGAGGTCGTCGGAC
Source organism: Streptomyces natalensis ATCC 27448 (assembly GCF_000935125.1). Lineage (GTDB taxonomy): Bacteria > Actinomycetota > Actinomycetes > Streptomycetales > Streptomycetaceae > Streptomyces > Streptomyces natalensis. The sequence continues at coordinate 162,889 of NZ_JRKI01000062.1, forward strand.
AGTGCGGCGGTCACGGGGGATCCTTCCTGCGGGCCATACCTGCGGACACATGCGCTCCGAATGGTTCCTCAACACCCGCACGGCGTCCGGCATTCCCGCGTTGTACGCGCCGGGATCCGGTGCGTCCGCCGGTTCAGACGGTACGGACCACCAGCGCCGTGGCCACCGCAGCCAGTCCCTCGGCCCGACCGGTCAGCCCGAGCCCGTCCGTCGTCGTCCCGGACACCGAGACCGGCGCGCCGACCGCCGCCGACAGCGCCTTCTGCGCCTCGTCGCGCCGCTTGCCGACCTTGGGCCGTACGCCGATGACCTGCACCGCGACATTGCCGATGGCGAACCCTTCGGCCCGTACGATGCGCGCGGCCTCGGCCAGCAGCGTCACTCCGGAGGCGCCGGACCACTCGGGGCGACCGGTGCCGAAGTGCGCGCCGAGGTCGCCGACGCCGGCGGCGGAGAACAGCGCGTCACAGGCGGCGTGCGCGGCCACATCGCCGTCGCTGTGCCCGGCCAGGCCGTATTCCTCGTCCTCCCACAGCAGCCCGGCGCACCACAGCTCGCGGCCGCGCTCGAAGGCGTGCACGTCCGTGCCGATGCCGACGAGGGGGATGCCGGGGAGACCGCCGGCGGGGCTCGGCTCAGACATAGCCATCGGTGGCCCTCCTACGGGCGAGTACGGCCTCGGCCAGGACCAGGTCCAGCGGCCGGGTCACCTTGAACGCTTCCTCGTGGCCGGGCACGACCACGACCGGCTGCCCGAGCCGTTCGACCAGCCCGGCGTCGTCGGTGGCGCCCTCGCCCTCGACGACGGTGTCATGCGCCTTGAGCAGGGTCTCGCGGTCGAAGCCCTGCGGCGTCTGTACGGCGCGCAGCAGCGCCCGCTCCGGGGTGCCGACGACCGGCTCCGGGGTGCCCTGCGGCTGCGGTGCGACCTGCTTGACGGTGTCGGCCAGCGGCAGCGCCGGGACGACGGCGGGCGCACCGGCCCGTACGGCGGCGATCACCGCGTCGACGGTGTCGACGGGGACCAGCGGGCGGGCCGCGTCGTGCACCAGCACCACGTCGATGGCCTCCGGCAGCGCCGCGAGCCCGAGCCGAACGGACTCCTGGCGGGTCGCGCCACCGGGGACGACGACCAGGTCGGTGCGGTCGCCGAGCGGATGCTCGTCGAGATGGTGGCGGACCTCGGGGGCGCCGTCGGGCGGGGCTACCACCACGACGAGGGACACGGCGCGCGACGCGGCCATCGCGCGGACGGCGTGCACCAGCATGGGGGTGCCGCCCAGGGCACGCAGCGCCTTGGGGGCACCGGGGCCGAGCCGGACGCCGCGGCCGGCGGCGGGGATCACGGCGGCGGTGCGGATCGGACTGGTGGGGCGGGAGGGATCTGACATCGAAGGCTCCGGAGTCCGGGGCTGGCCCGGAATTGGCGCAGACAGGTTTGTTTCCTCGTCCGAGGTGGGTATGGCCTGGGCGTACCCCCTGCTCGCAGAGCCGGGGGAGTGCCGGGCGCGACGTCTTGACCGGACCCTTCCGTGACATCGGTCGAGTCGGCTGCCCGGGCCCGGCACACCACAGGTGCGTACGACGGACGTCCATCACATCCGGCGTCGCCGACACGCAGCCGACACGCAGTAGATGTGTCGCAGCGTAGATATGCCGCAGCGCCCGGCAACAGACCCCTCCGTCGGAGGCGGTCGTCACTCGGGCACCGCGGCATTGCTACGTCGCATCACGTCATATCAAGCTCAAGCGGTTCTTGACTGACGTTGCTGTGCTGCTTGCTGACACTGCGCGTCGTGGCGTACGTCGGTTGCGCCGTCAGGACGCGAGGACCTCGTCGAGCAGGGTCTCGGCCTTGTCTTCGTTGGTGTTCTCCGCGAGGGCGAGCTCGCTCACCAGGATCTGGCGGGCCTTGGCCAGCATCCTCTTCTCACCGGCGGAGAGTCCGCGCTCGCGCTCACGACGCCACAGGTCACGCACTACCTCGGCGACCTTGATGACATCGCCAGAGGCGAGCTTCTCGAGATTTGCCTTGTAGCGACGGGACCAGTTCGTGGGCTCTTCGGCATACGGTGCACGCAGCACCTCGAAGACCCGGTCCAGCCCGTCCTGACCAACCACGTCGCGTACGCCGACGAACTCCGCATTGTCCGCTGGCACACGAACAGTCAAGTCGCCCTGGGCGACCTTCAGCACCAAGTAGGTCTTGTCCACGCCTTTGATCTGGCGAGTTTCGATGGCCTCGATCAGCGCGGCCCCGTGATGGGGATAGACCACGGTGTCGCCAACCTTGAACGTCATGTGACAGGTACCCCTTCCGTGGCTATCCACGCTAACACGGGACGGGGCCGTTCTGAATGGCGTTTTCGCAGGTCAGGGCATATCTCGGGGCTTGACAACAGCGGTGCGAACGTGCTGCGAGGGGTCTCGCAATGCGGGTATTCGCAGGTCGGAGGGGCTTCACAGGTGAGCGGAAACGTGGCCGTCACACACCCGGAAGCCGTAGATCAACGGGGCGAAAGTCCCGTTTTGCGGAGATCCGTATGAGCGACTTCAGCTACTCCGTTCGGTTGCTCGCAGCCCCTTCGGTCCGTTTCTCGAATTGATCAACGACCGCTCTCCGAGCATGTTGATCAATTCCTCGCGACGCGCGCATTCCCCGCGAATACTGCTTTTCACCGGGGGAAACGCGCCGACCGCCGACCGGGCCGGAGTGTTCTCGCCGGAACACACACTCCTGGGGATTATTCAAACCGGCTTCTCGGGACACGCCGGAACGACTTCTGGACCCGTCCGGGGATTGTTGTTCCGGGTGACCGACGAGGCGCGGAGGTGACGCCGGGGCGACGCAGGAGGGGTGTCGGCGTGGCGGTGGTGGGGTGTCGCGCCGGGCGGCCGGGGAGACCCGCCGTCGCCCCCGTTCACCCCCGCCCCGCTCGCCCCACGGGGCCGCGGACCGGGCTGGGGGCGGGTCGGGTGCGGCGGCGTGAGGACGGCTCGGTAACCTAGCGGCGCTGACACACCCTTAGGGCGGCTTTACGTGCCCGTCGCCATGACGCGTACGCAAGACCGCCGCTGCCCATCCGCGACCGGGCAAGAAGTTCGGCCGCCGTAGCTCGTCAAGGAGATGCCGCCGCCGTGAGCCGCAGCCTTCGACGCGGCGTCCTCGCCGCCACCGTCCTTTCGCTCTCCGTCGTCTCGCTGTCCGCCTGCGGGGCCGGTGGAGACGCGCAGACGCTGCAGGTCAAGCCGGACAACGCCGCGACCTCCGTCGGCGACATCAAGATCCAGAACGCCAATGTGATCACCCAGCCCGAGCTGACCGCCAAGGGCCCGGCCGTGATCAGCGCGACGGTCTTCAACAGCGGCACCAAGGACCAGAAGCTGACCGCGATCACCGTCAACGGGACCGGCGCGTCGGCCACGCTCAAGGCGGCCTCCGGTTCGGGCACGATCACCGTGCCGGCCGGCGGCTCCGTCGTCATCGGCGGCAAGGGCAACGCCTCGGCCGTCCTGGCCAGCGGGCGCGAGGCCGTCAAGGACGGCGACATCCAGCCCCTGACATTCGCCTTCAGCTCCACCGGCAAGGTGCAGCTGGGCGCCTACGTCGTCCCGGCGAAGAACTACTTCGTGGGCTTCGGGCCCACCCAGATGCCGCAGCCCTCCGGCTCGCCGTCCGCCTCCGGCAAGCCGTCCGGCTCCGCCAGCCCGTCCACGTCGGGCAAGCCGACGGCGTCGGCCACCCCGTCCGGCACGGCCTCCCAGTCGGCCCACCAGGGGCACTGAGCCCCCCTCCGGGACTTCCGGGACACACACAGACGCGTCAGGGCGCCCCTCCGGCCGGGAGGGGCGCCCTGACGCGTCTGCACGCGTCTGTACGCGCGCGTCCTGCTGTGGCCGGCCACCGGCCCTGGCCGCGGCCGGCCTACGGCTCGAACTTGTAGCCCAGGCCGCGGACCGTGACCAGATAGCGCGGCGCGCCCGGGTCGGGCTCGATCTTGGCGCGCAGGCGCTTGACGTGGACGTCGAGGGTCTTGGTGTCGCCCACGTAGTCGGCACCCCAGACGCGGTCGATCAGCTGCATACGGGTCAGCACCCGGCCGGCGTTGCGCAGCAGCATCTCCAGGAGGTCGAACTCCTTGAGGGGCAGATCGACCTTGCCGCCGGAGACCGTGACGACATGGCGGTCCACGTCCATCCGGACCGGGCCGGCCTCCAGGGCCTGCGGGGCGACCTCCTCCGGCTCGCCGCGGCGGCGCAGCACGGCACGGATGCGAGCGACCAGTTCGCGGGAGGAGAAGGGCTTGGTGACGTAGTCGTCGGCTCCTATTTCCAGGCCGACGACCTTGTCGATCTCGCTGTCCTTGGCGGTCACCATGATGACCGGGACATTGGAACGGCCACGCAGCTGGCGGCAGACCTCAGTGCCGGGCAGGCCCGGCAGCATCAGGTCCAGGAGGACGAGGTCGGCACCGTTGCGCTCGAACTCGTCCAGACCGTCAGGGCCCGTAGCCGCGATGGCGACCTCGAAACCCTCCTTGCGGAGCATGTACGACAGTGCGTCGCTGAACGATTCCTCGTCCTCGACAACGAGCACTCGGGTCACGGAAGGACCTCCGGGGCAGGGTGTGCTGGCAGCGGATCGTTGAAGGTCTCGTACGGGCGGTCCTCATCCGGGCGGTCCTCGTCGTCGAGGCCCTCCGGGGTGAGGCCGGCGGGCCGTTCGCGGTCGCGGACGGCACCGGCTTCCGGGAGACGCAGGGTGAAGGTGGAGCCCTGTCCCTCAGCGCTCCACACCGTGACCTCTCCGCCGTGGGAGGCGGCCACGTGTTTGACGATGGCGAGGCCGAGGCCGGTCCCGCCGGTGGCGCGCGAGCGCGCCGGGTCCACTCGGTAGAACCGCTCGAAGATGCGGTCCCGGTCCTTCTCGGAGATCCCGATGCCCTGGTCGGTCACGGCGATCTCGATCAGGTCTCCTCCGGGCGCGGAGATCCGGCGCCCGGCGATCCCGACCCGGGTGCGGGCCGGGGAGTAGTTGACGGCGTTCTCGACGAGGTTGCCGAGGGCCGCGGCGAGCTGGCCGCGATTTCCCCATACATGCAGGTCGGCGGCGCCTCCGGCGGCCATGGTGATCTGCTTCGTACCGGCCTGCTGGCGGCAGCGGTCGATCGCCTCGGCGACCAGTTCGTCGACGCGGACCGGCTCGGCGTCCTCCAGCGGGTCGTCGTTCTGGACCCGGGAGAGGTCGATCAGCTCCTGGACGAGGCTGGTCAGGCGGGTGGCTTCGTTCTGCATCCGGCCGGCGAAGCGGGTGACTGCCTCGGGGTCGTCGCTGGCGTCCATCACCGCCTCGGACAGCAGGGAGAGGGCGCCGACGGGGGTCTTGAGCTCATGGCTGACGTTGGCCACGAAGTCGCGCCGGACCGCCTCTATCCGTCGGGCCTCGGTGAGGTCCTCGACCAGCAGGAGGACGAGGCGGGAGCCGAGCGGGGCGACCCGGGCGGAGACGGCGAGGGCGTCCCCGCGGCCCGTGCCACGGCGCGGCAGATCCAGCTCGACCTGGCGTATCTCGCCGTCCCGGCGGGTGTCGCGGGCCATCTGCATCATCGGTTCGACGGCGAGCTTGCCGCCGCGGACCAGCCCGAGGGCGTACGCGGCGGAGCTGGCCTTGACGACGGAGTCGGCCTCGTCGAGGACGACGGCGGAGGAGCGCAGTACCGACAGGACGGTGTCGACGCCGGGCGGCAGCACGGCATCGGTGTGCAGGGACGTCCGCGTGGGCTTGGCCTGGTCGCGTTCACTCCAGCGGAACGCCAGCATGGCGAAGACGCCGGTGCACAGTCCGGCGATCGCTGCCACTGCGGCAACCGCCGCGTCCACGTTCATGACTCCAGCGTATGCGGCAGGTCGGACACTCCCCCAGCGCTGCGCAGATCTGCTCAAACAGCCGTCGCCCAGAGTTCACCCTTACGTCGGTACCGGTTCACTCCGGAGGCCGGGCCGCAGGCCGGCGAGGGTCCGGGGCAGCGGTCATGTCGCCCAGAGTTCACCTTCATGTCGGTGATGGTTCACCCCGGGTGGGAGTGCCGGTCGCGATGTCCCCGCACGGTGAGGGTGCGGGCGCAGGAGTCGGTCCCGCACCGGGCGCGCGACGGCCGGGCTCCATGGGCCTCTGGGCGGAGCGCGGGACGTACGGGCACGGAGCGTGGGAACGTGGGAACCGGGCGCATCGGACATCCGTTCCCCACGGCTCCCACCCACCACCTGACACCACTCGAACCACTTGATGCGAGAGAAGGTCACTGATGCGGGACGCGTACCACGAGGAGCTTGATTCGATCGGCGAGGGCCTGGTCGAGATGGCCCGGCTCGTCGGCTCCGCGATCGGGCGCGCCACCACGGCGATACTCGACGCGGACCTCAAGCTGGCCGAGAGCGTGATCGCCGCGGACGAGAAGGTCGACGATCTTCAGCGCGAGCTCGAGGCGCGGGCGATAGCCCTGCTGGCGCGGCAGCAGCCGGTCGCCACCGACCTGCGGATAGTCGTCACCTCGCTGCGGATGAGCGCCGACCTGGAGCGCTCGGGCGACCTGGCCCAGCATGTGGCCAAGCTGGCGCGGCTGCGCTTCCCGCACACCGCCGTACCGGGCGATCTGCATGCGACCATCCTGGAGATGGGGCAGCTGGCGCAGCGCCTGATGGCCAAGGCCGCCGAGGTCATCATCACCAAGGATGTCGATCTGGCGCTCCAGCTGGAGCACGACGACGACGCGATGGACCTGCTGCACCGCGCCCTCTTCCAGCACCTGATGGACGACCGCTGGAAGCACGGCATCGAGACCGCCGTGGACGTGACCCTGCTGGGCCGCTACTACGAGCGCTTCGCGGACCACGCCGTGTCGGTGGCCAAGCGGGTGGTCTATCTGGTCACCGGCGAGCACGCCGATGAAATCGCTCCGCCGACGCAGGTTGAGGGCGCATAGGGGCCTTCGGGAGCCGTCCGCCACCCTCGCGCGCCATTGACGCGTGCCTCCACGCGCCGTTGACGCGCCTCCTGGCCCGGGCTTGCAATGGGCACCAAGGTGACCCCTAGGAGGCAATGCATGGCACTCATGGCGGACTCCACCCACACCGCTCCGGCGCGGGACGCCGCGGCACCCGTCACATACCCGCCGCTTCCGCTGCTGAGCGGCTGCCAGTGCGGCCCCGGCTGCAGCTGCGGCTGCCAGAGCGGCGGCTCCTGCCAGTGCGGCGGTTCGTGCGGTTAGCCACCGCGATGCGCACCGCGGCCCCGTCCGGCGTTCCGTCGGGCGGGGCCGCTGCGTCTGCCGGGGCCTTCGCCGGGAAGGGTCGCTGCGTCTGCCGGGGCGGGCGGGATCATCCGTGCACTCGTTCCCCGCTCGAAAATTCGCTATCGGTCCTTTTTGTCACAAATGCATCGCGAAGCGGCCGCACCCCATAGCGGTCACCGCCTCCAAAGCGTTGGCCCGAGCATGAAGCCCTCAAAGAACTCCGCGCACGACCACCGGCTGCCGCCCGCCCAGGACGAATACCGCGCCGGCGTCAATCCCGAGCTGCTCGGCGCGTACTGGCTCGACACCCCCGACCGCGACCATGTGGCCGCGGACTGCCCGTGGTGCCGCGAACTGGCCGCCTCCGAATCCGGCCGCGGCACGGCACAAGCCCCCCACCCGCGGAATACCCGCAGGTAGAGGGCTTGCCCAGGGCGGCTCGGCCGCGCGGTGCTACTTCTTCTTCCCCTGGGTCTGTACCCCTGCGTTGCGCACCTCGAAAGACACGCGGGAAGCCGCGTATGGTCTGCGATCGAGCCGTGGTTCTTGGTCGTTGTCGGCCGTCCCTGGCCAGTGCCAGACGGCCCAGGGACGGCCCAGCCCCACTGAGCTGCCGCCCGAACACCCCGATCACCGTCACGTTGGCCATGTAAACCCGGTCGATGAAGCCCTGCCGCGCTTGGTGGCCCGGGGCTTCATTTGCGCTACCCCATCGGCCGGAACTACACATTACGAGTTGTCCGATCTTGTTCCAACATCGTCCATTGTCGTCCGCGGCGCTCGCTGCGCCGCAGTTCAGGGCCGTGGCAGACCTCCACGGACAGTCCCGGACCTGCACCAGAACCAACGCCAAGCGAGACCACAACTGAGACCGCCCAACTGGTCGCACCAAGCCCGCGCCACAGTCAGCGTCCGAGAGGTGGTCGGCACTCGGCGCGGAGCTGTTCGATCGCTTCCTGCGCGTACCGAATCCATGCTTATGACACACCCGGCTCACATCCGTTTGGAGCCATCGACGCCATGGTCGACGAGCGCAGAAGCGAGATTGCCACGGACCGTTGCCGTCAACGGATGCTCCTCACCAAGCGCCTGTATGGCGTCCGTCAGGGCCTTCTCGAACAGCAGGACCGCGCGCTCCAGATCCCCCGCACTCTCGTAGGCCAGGGCGAGGTTGTTGCGGGAGGCCAGCGTCTCGGGGTGACTGTCGCCCAGAACCTTCACCCTCTGGGCGACATTGGCCTCGCACAGAGGGACGGCGCGCTCCAGATCCCCCGCTCTCTGATAGGCCACGGCGAGGTTGTGGCGGGAGGCCAGCGTCTCGGGGTGACTGTCCCCCAGAACCTTCACCTGCTGGGCGACATTGGCCTCGCACAGAGGGACGGCGCGCTCCAGATCCCCCGCTCTCTGATAGGCCACGGCGAGGTTGTGGCGGGAGGCCAGCGTCTCGGGGGGACGGTCGCCCAGAACCTTCACCTGCTGGGCGACATTGGCCTCGAACAACGGGGCCACGCGCTCCAGATCCCCCGCCTCCATGTAGACGCTGGCGAGGTTGTGGCGGGTGATCAGCGTGCTGATGTGGCTGTCTCCTAGGACCTGCACATGCTGGGCGAGATTGGCCTCGAGCAGCTGGGCCGCGCGCTCCAGATCCCCCACCTCCACGTAGGCAGTGGCGAGGTTGTTGCGGGACGACAGCGTCGCGGGGTGACTGTCGCCCAGAACCTTCACCTGCTGGGCGATGGTGGCCTCGACCAGCGGGACCGCGCGCTCCAGATCCCCCGCTCTCTGGTAGGCCAGGGCGAGGTTGCCGCGGGTTTCCAGCGTCTCGGGGTGACTGTCACCTAGGACGTGCGCCTGCTGGGCGAGAGCGGCCTCGAACAACGGGACCGCCCGCTCCAGATCCCCCGCCTCCATGTAGGCGACGGCGAGGTTGCTGCGAGTCCTCAGGGTGCTGCGGTGGGTGTCGCCCAGAACCTGCATCTCCTGGGCGAGAGTGGCCTCGAACAACGGGACCGCCCGCTCCAGATCCCTCGCCGTCCGCAAGGTGAGTGCAAGGTTGTGGCGAGTGGTCAGCGTCTCAGGGTGGTTGTCCCCCAGGACCTGCACCTGCTGGGCGAGAGTGGCCGCGAACAGTGGGGCCGCGCGTTCCAGATCCCCCGCACTCTGGTAGGCCAGGGCGAGGTTGTTGCGGGAGATCAACGTCTCAGGGTGGGTGTCGCCCAGGGTCTGCACCCTTTGGGCGAGGATGGCTTTGCGTAAGACCAAGCTCTGGCCATCGCGTCCCTGCCGGAAGAGATGCTGCGCAGCGCCGTAGTACACGTCACTGAGGTCAGACGACGTGGAATGCCCGGACGGCGTGGACTCCGCGAGAGCCGTGAGGTGAGGTATCAGCCGTTCCCAAGGCCCGGCTTGCGCAGCTTCGGCATTCTGATCCGACGGAAGTGCGTGACAGACAGCCCGCTCGGCCTCGTGCAAGCCTCGGGGTCCCGCAGTGGGATCGGTTTCGTGGTTAGCGCGCAGGACGGTCTGGACCAGACGGTGCACACTCACACCCTGGCCACTGGTGAAGGTGACCATGTTGTAAGCGTGCAGCACGCCCAAGGCCTTGCCCAGGGTGAGAGTGTCCGGCGCGAGGGGTTCGAGCAGGGTGCGGGGGATGTCGTCGGGGGCCAGCCAGGCCATCGCGTACAACAGCTCTACCGCCAGTGGGTTACGTTCCTCGATCGCGATGAGGGTGCGCGACCAGATGCGGGCGATGGTGCGTTCCGGGTCACTGTCGCTCGCTGTCTCGTCCAGCATCAGCCCGAGGGACTCCCGGTACTCGCCCAGTTCGCAGCCGGTCTCGTAGGCGTATGCGCCGGCCTGTTCCAGTGCCAGCGGCAGGAACCCCAGATCTCGTGCCAGCGCCTCGGATTGGGCGCGCTCCGTGCGGGTCGGTTCCTGTCCGCCGAACGCCAGTCGGCACAGCAGGTCTGCTGCCGCCTGCGGGGTCAGTAGGTCCAGGGGCATCGACGGGCCGATCCTGTGCCAGCCAGTGGCGCGTCGGCTGGTCGCCAGTACGTGCCCGCCAGTCAGCGCGCCCAGGTATGGATGCAATTGGGTCGGTTCCTCGACGTTGTCGAAGATCAGCAGCCAGCCCGGATGCCATCCCAGCCACGTGATCGCCCATGCCGCCTGCTCGTCCACCCCGGCTGTACCCGCCCACTGCGGGCACAGTCTCAGCGCCAAGGCCGCAAGCCCGGACACGATCGCTTCCGGCGTATCCGACGTGATCCACCACACCAGGCCATACTCGGACCGGAACTGGTGCGCGTAGTGCAACGCCAGCGTGGACTTGCCGACCCCGCCCAGCCCGTGGACCGCCCCGGTCTGAGTCACCACCACCCCGCCGCTCGCATCCCCGCCGGGCGCGGCAGTACACAGCAGGCCCCGGACCCGGTCCAGGTCCTCTTCGCGGCCCACGAAAACCCCCGAGGCCCCTCCCGGCAGATTTCCTGCGCTGGGAGGAGCCGGTACTTCCCGGGCCCAGTGGACCGCCTCCGCAGGCAGCGTTACCACCCGGGCGTTGTCCCCGCTGATTGCCACCGCGATCGTCCCGGCACCGATCGGCCGCTCACCCGCGACCTCCATTCGCACCGGCTCCCCCGAAGTCACGACTGCGGAGGGTGGATCGCGGCGTGGTCGCCGGACACCGCGATACCGATGTGCTGCGCACCGATCGCCCGCGTCCCGGACACGTTCACCGACACCCCGCCCGCGGCACGCAGCAGTGCGGCTACCTCGCTGAACAACCCCGCGTCCTCTTTCAGCGCCCGCTTGATCTGCTGCCGCAACGCCCCGGCCGCATCCGCGTCATCAGGCTCGTCCGCAGCCTCCCCTACCGCCGCTTCCAGGGCGGCACGGCTCTGGGCGTCCCTGCGGTGCCACACCGCCTGCAAAAGCCGCCGACCGACGTTCGCAGTCGCGTCCACCGCCGCACTCTCGGTACGGCTGAGCACCGCCGCCCCGTACGCACCGACCGCCGCTGTCAGATATGGCTCGGCCTGCTCCACCAGCTGAACGATCTCCGCACTCACAACTGCCCCCTGACACCCCGATACCTGGACTAGTGGAACCCAAGCGTAGGAACACACGACACCCGGCGAGCGCAAACGCCGAAACCATCCGCTACGGTTCCGCAACACGAATCCGCCCGGTTGGTCTCCCTCGATCGAACAGCCTTGCCGGACAAGGGCTCCCGGGGGGCGTGGTGTTGGCTACCTCAGACAGCGCCCAGCACGGTCCCTGGCAGATTTCAAGAGCGTCGCTCTGACCGCGTCCACACCCCATGTGACCTGCCGAACGACGTCCTAGTCGCTCGGCTGACCCTCTGGCCCACAGATGGCCCATGAGGTGCGCTCACTGCGGCATGTCAGCCCTCACCTGGAGAGCACCGTCCACCATGCACGGAACGGGCAGATTTACAGTCCCCCGCCCGCGACAGCTTCGTATGCCGCCTGACCTGCGGCGCAGGATCGGACCACGCTCGCGGCGCTGCTCGCCGTCCACGTGTCGTCCATAGGCTGGCCAGAACAGTGCCGCCGCACCCCCACCGGGGGCCTGGGGCGTGCCCCGCCCATGCGCCCTATTGGTTTGGCACCTGGGCCACGACGCCCACGTATTCGGCCCTCTTATAGTTCCCCACCACGAGGGCGAAGCCATGGCGAGCGACACATTCAAGATCCACTCGCACATACCCGCCACACGTCCCAGGCCGGGCGAGTGGTCACTCAATCACAGCGAAGATGGCGGCGCACCACCCAGACTTTCACCAATCCGCTCCCAGCACTGTGCGACAAGGCCAGCCCGTCCTCGCGGCTTACCCGCGGCTGACCTGTGGATCGCCGGGCCGTCGGAGCCGGGCGCGCCGTCGACCAGCACGCTGTAACGCTCGGCGATAGATGGCCAGCGAGGGTGAGAGCATTCCTGATGGGCGGCTGCGCTCGGCGCTATGAGCACACTCAGGGATAGTTGGCAGTTTCAGCACTCCATCAAGCCGCGTATAAACGCTGGCGGGCGGCAGATCTATTCCGCTGTGGTGCCCTTGTTAGCCCGCACGAACTTGAACGTCAGGCCTCCACTGCCGCCAATCTCGCCTCCGCAACCTAGAACACTGATCGTTCCCTTCGCGCTGATCTCCGTCGCGACGGTGACTTCGCTCAGCTGGTATCCGCTGGGAGCCAGGGGGATCGATGCCAGCACTTCGGTCATGACCTGTGTGAATTGGTCAACCCGCTGCCGAAAGTTCCCGACCGTCACATCGTCACGAGAAAACTCCACCTCATCGCGCCGCCAACGCATGAAGCCGCGCTCCTCACCCGTGACGAGTCCCATAATGGAGATTACGTCTTCAGCTGTCATGATCAAGATTACCTTCCAGTGCATGCTCGACGTAGAGGTCTCCGTCGGCATAGGTGGTGTATAGGAGCCCAAGAGGGTTGCGATAGCGGCGAAGCAAGCTCCACTTGCTCAGCCAGATCGATTCGCCCAGTGACCGACCGCTGAGGAAGTTGTCGTAGAACTTCGACGAGATCTCGGCGGCCACCACATCGGGTATGGCAGTCTCTGTTCCAATGAAGCCGAGATAGCCCTTCCGTAGGAAGAATTCTGGCAACGATGCGCCGGTGAGAGGCTCGGATTCCGCGCTGGAGCAGGCATTGAGGAACACCAGCGGAAGCCGCGGAGTAGGGACTCCACCCAAAGGAGATCGGCTCACGATAATTGCGGACTGGGATTCCATTTCTACGAGGCGCACCTCGACGCATGACGTGGACTGACCCCCCTGGAGCAGCAGGGTGATTTCTGTAGGATCCTGGCTGACTCGGCAGTGGCAGGCGAAATGTAGGACATGTGGCCAAAATTCGCCCGGCCGCTCGGGGTGCTCGCAAAGGATCTTCTCAATAATTTCAGCCGAGTCGGATTCTCTATCTTCCGATCCCGGCCAGGGGCCGAGTACGAAAATGTGCGGCTCGCCGTAGCGTTGCAGATTGCCGACCTCCGTGGAGACGCTCCCGAGCGCAGCGTTCTGGAACACCTCTACCGCAAATCCTCTCGCATTTGGGATCGCGCTGACCCAGGAGTCCATGATCTGCGCCAACGGCGGATGCGGAACGATCCCTCCCCTAATGTGCCGCCGAATGTTCGCGGAGAATCCCAGAAATCGGGAGGCGGATTCTTCCAGCGTGAGATAATCCTTGATCGGGCGGCGGTCTTTTGCCATCATCAGCGCGGGGAGAAGCTCGATGGGCAGGACAGTGTCAGCGTCGGCGATGAACTGTATGTCCGGCAGCCCACTTGCGGTGCCGTTCAGCCCAGGCAGAAAGTCGTGCAGAGTGTTGATGAACCGAATCAGGTCAGGGTCTCGGAAGAGCTGGTGCAGCATCGCAGTGCCCCTGACGTACAGCTCGCGCAAGCCGCGCTCGACACCATCCCAGTCGTCCGCCGGCTGCTCCAAGGTGAGTTGCAGACTCCGCCTCAGCCCATCCACAGCGGCCTGGGCACCTCTGCGGGCACGCTGGATGCCGCCCTGTGCGAGTTCAATGCTCACCTCGACTTCCTCCCGTCCCACGCTTCGGCGCAGGACGAGCCGCGGCTGATCCCTGCCGACCACCTCCAAGGACAAGGAGGGTCCCTTCGGCGGGTGCATCGCTCAGTCCTCGCCGGGGATTGCGGAAACGGTGACTTGCGCCTGTAGAACGTGCACCAGTCGCGTGTATTGATACACAGACACCCATACTGGGATGGGGCCAGGGGTGGAACGTGTGCGCACGGCGAAGTCGACGTGCTCGGTTCCCCCCGAGGTGCGGACATCAACCTCCTGAGAACCAGGAGCGAAGCAGAGTCCGTCACTTTCAGCGACTAGGCGGAACGTTACGATCTCGCCCGCCACGCCAGCTACGGACAGCTCCTCCGAGCCGGCCACAGTCGGCTCTCCCGGCCGGATCACCACCGTCATGACATAACGCCCGTCCGGAGCCAGCGCCGTTCCCCCTTCAGCGCCCACAGCGCCCCCCTGCTGCTGATGCCAGACGACCCGGATGAGCCCAGAGAAGGAGATGAGTTCGGGGCCGCGAAGGGATTCCTCTAGCGTGCGGGAGACAACCGCGCCCATACGTTTCGAGAGGACCTGTCCTTCCCTCGCCAGACGTTTATCCAGCAAGTCCACTAGCTCACTGTTCACGGTGACCGACGCCGTCTCCTGCAGCCCCTCTTGTTGCAGGAGGGATTGGCCCTGCTGGTCGGTTGTCCTGGTCACCAGGTGTGACGCGCTACCGAAGATGACCGCCCACACGATGATCTGCAGCGGTGCGTCGAGGCCGCCCATCCCAGGCACGAATTCGCCAACCAATATCACCACCCCGACGACTGACGTGAGCATGCCGCAGGCCAGCTTTGTTATCAGCAAGGGCAGTGCCAGACCGAGAGGCATGACGCGAATCGACCGAGTGGCCAGCAGCAAAGCGCCACAGGAGCCCACGGCCTCGATGACCACGACGTCAGCCGCTGTCGGCGCACGGCCGAGTGGGCAAACCCTCTGGCGCCCCGCGCCAAAGCAAAGCGGGATCACTCCGGGATCCATCGCACCCACCACGGTGATTGCACCAACGGCCAGAAGTAGAAATAGGTCCGTTGCCAGCAGGATCGTTCGGAAACTGTGGACCCGACTGAGGCGGACCAGCTCGACTTGAGTAGCGCCCCGGGATGCCGCCACGATGATCTTGCGATCGAGCCCCCGCCCCTCGGGACCGGCCTCGTTGTAAAGCATGCTGTCGAAGCGCCGACGCCTCGGGTCATCGGGCGGCAAGTGAGCGCTGACGCGGTCGGTGATGCCAGGCAGTGCGTCACGGATCATCTCTTCCGGTGCCAGCTGAAGCAGCGCAGTCTCGGCGGCTCCGGTGTTCGCCACGACGCGCTCTGCCGTGCGCAAGCTCCGGGCACGCATGGCGGCTGCGGCCTGCAGATGCTCAGACGCTTCCATCAGAAGCTCGCGCTCGTCAGCGGAGAGGGCGCGGTGCCTTGCGAGTGCATCAGCCATGGCCTGCAACTCGGCAAGCTGCGATGAAGCCCTGCCTAGCCATCCATGCTCGAAGGCGCTGTCCACGGTGCGGCTGGCTCGCTGATTGCCCGCAACGGGGTCGGCCATACAGCCATCATCACGCTGCGGTTAATTCATGGCATCCTGCCGGATCCTCCCGGCCCCGGTGCACGTACCACCTTGCGGAACCAGCCCTCGGGTGGCCAACCACCGATGCACATGGCCAGCTATCGCTGAACGTCAGTGACTGAGCGCTTCACTTTGCGGTTCCGCCATCTGGAGCGCTCATGTTCACGGGCTTGAGCTTCAAGGTCGGCTGGCGAGGACCAGCTTCGCCGACCCCTGCACCGGTCAAGTCTGCAGGACTCCCCGCCGCAGAAACCGCAGAATACGCAGAATTCCTGAATCTGCGCTCTGACCTGCGGCAATGAAGCACGGCGGCAGTTGCCGCAAAAATCACCAGAATTTCCGCAGAAATAGATGCGGCGGCCCTTGGGTGCTCCCACGGTGCTTGCCGCAATCGTGGGAGCACCCGGCCACGATCACTCGCCCAGCACGCGAAGATGTTCGGCGAAGTCCTCAACGAGGCTCGCGAGGATGGCCTTTCCCTTGTCCGCCGTGGCATACGACGGGAAACCGATAACCCCCGACTCGGTGTACGCCTTCATGCCCTGCGTCAGGAGAAAGCGCCGGTCGCCTCCATCGTGATCCGCGGTCTCGAAGCCGGGACGGACCAGATCAGGTTCCGCGTGCAGAAGGATCGAGGTCTCGATCTCTCCCGCATGCATGTCGCCGAACGAATCCGAGACCAGGCCGGCGCGCTCGCGGGCCCGGCTCCATTCGTACTTCTGCGGGAAGAGCGACATCCGTGCTTCGGTCAGGTTGGCTTCCTGGACGATGTTGGAGAGTACGTAGTTCCCGCCATGCGCGTTGACGAGCACGAGCTTGCGGACGCCACTGGCTTCCAGCGACGCAGCGATGTCCGTAACGAGCAGGTGCAGCGTACGGGCGCTGATGCTCACCGTTCCCGCCCACGTTCCGTGCTCGTGGCTGCACGCGATCGATATGGGCGGCAATGCGAGCACGGGGTACGCGGAAGCCAGCTCGCGGGTGATGACACAGGCAATCGCCGTGTCCGTGACGAGCGGCAGATGCGCGCCATGTTGCTCGTACGAACCGATCGGAAGAACGGCGACTCGGGGCGACTGTTCCTGAACGTCGGTGGTGGTGATCGTGGGAAGCAGGCTCACGGTTCTCCTTAGTCCGGTCAGGTTCCCTTCATAGTGCCCACGACGCGGTTGAACTCCGCAATCTCCACGAGCTTCCGGAAGGGTTCGAGGTGCGTTTGCAGGCGAGACAGCTCCGCCAAAATACGCGCTGAGCCGGTCGTCTGCGCGATGCTCACGGCCTGAGAGGCAGCGTTGATGGCGCCTTCCAGGTCCCCGAGCTGCGCGTATGCAGTGGCCAAACGGGCGAGGCAGAGTCCTCGATCGCGTTGCTGCTGAGCCGGCCACCGCGTCAGGCTCTCTTCTAGGTCTTCACTGCGTCCTGCGGACGGTTGAGGGCGATGGCGCAGTTGGCCGCCTCCATGTCGATGTACGAGACCGAGACGTACGTAGCCAGGCCCCCGTCCTCTTCGGGCGTCCTATCCGCGAAAACGCGAGCCTCATCCAGTGCACGGGCACTGCCCTCCCGGTCTCCCAGCAGGGCCAGCGAATTGGCCCGGGCCCGCAGGGCAACCGCCTGCACTTGGCTGGGGATCTTGCTTGCGTGCTTCAACGCGGCGTTGGCGAGCCCCTGCGCGTAACCGGCTTGCCCCGCCTCACTCGCGATATTGCTGCGCCGCTGGAGAACGTAGGCACTCAGCGTCGGGTCGTCGAGTTCGTACGCGTAGTCAAGGGCCCGGTTCGTCCACAGCATCGCCGACTGGGAATCCCCTGTGTCCTGGTACAACCACCCCAGGAACTCCGAGTAGCGCGCCCCCACGCGGAGTACGTCGCCCCGGAGTGGTCCGGCTGCGTCCGAGCACAGTTGCTCAATCAGGGGCACTTGACTCTGGACCGCCGGCGCGAGAAAGCGCGGGCCGACCAGCGGCTCCGCCTGCGCGTGCTGGACGAACACCGATTTGAGGTAGGCCAGCACCTCGGGGGTGACCGCAGGAGCCGTAATGCGTGGAGTTGGCAGCACGGGCAAGGCATCGAGCTGCGACGGGGCAGTCTCCAAGGTGAAGCCAAGCTCCAGCCTGGTCGTCTGATAGACCTCGCAGAAGATCGCCTGGTAATCATCTCCGGGCGACCGGCGGCCGTTTTCGAACATCGAGATCTGGGTTTTCAGGCTGGACCGCGATGGCAGGTCAATCCCAAGTCGTTCGGCAGCGTCCACTACCGCGTCCATCAACTCGGCCTGTGACCATCCATGGGCTTTGCGGATGGCCTGCAACTTCGTCTTCATCGCTCCCCCAGGGTCAGGCGATGCGGCGGACTCTCATGATGTCCCAATACCACCGTTGACGTGGGGAGTTAACAGTTATCACGGCAGGGGTGTTAACCCCTGTCCACTGTCAACCAGCGCGACATGAGGCTTACTGGTTCTCGTCAGCGCGACCGGAGCGGCCGGCTTCCAGCCTCTCAACCCGGTCGCGGAGGTCAGAGAACTGGGAGGTGACATGCTTCAGCTGTTCCTGAAGGTCTCGCAGGCTCGCGGCAGCCTGCTGAGCCGTGGGCTCGCCCTTAACCGGGTCGATCACGTACGTCCCGCTGCCCTGACGGCCCTCGACTAGCCCGTCTTCCGCCAGCTGCCTGTAGGCGCTCTGCACCGTCATGAGCGCCACGCCCAGCTTCTTGGCAAGGCCCTGGGCGCCGGGCAGCCGGGCGCCGGGCCCGTACGAGCCGTCGGCGATGTCGCCCCGGAACTTGGCGGCGATCTCTTTGGCTGTCGGGGGCTTCTCGGGCTTCCAATCCATGCCTAGAGCCTATCCAACCTAGGTCATTTCCTTCACTCCACCGAAGGGGCTTGACCTCGCGAAAGCAACCTAGGTAACTTTCTCTGCGTGAGGAGTTACCTAGGTAACCCACTCGCAGTGCTCCGGCGTGCGCCGTGAAGACGGGTGCCCCTGACCAGGGGTTACCACGCTCGTCGGAAGCGACCGTTCCTTGAGAACTGAATAGGTGGGCCCCGCCTCCCCGAGTCGAAAAGGCGGTCGCGCGGCTACGAGCCGCGCCTGCACCTCGCAACCCCGTGTTGCCCAGACGCTCCGGGCCGTTCGCGGCCGGGGGCGGTGGGGAGCGCTGGGCTCCATCTCCGAATCGAGGAGCAGACATGTTCGGACGCAAGACCGACACTCAGGCGATCGCTGAGTACCAGGCCGCGAAGCGGGCTCTGGAAGACAACCAGCGTCAGGAGAAGAAGGCCGGCATCCGCGAGGAGTCCGACACCTACCTGGAGCTGAACGCCCGCGTGGCGGAGACCGAGAAGAACGTCCCCTGGTACCGCCGTTGACGCGTTGCCCGATCCGCCCGTCTCGTACGGGCGGTGAGGGGAGCCGCTCAGCTCGGCTCCAAGCCCACGACACGAAGCAGGGCACGCCCCCTCGCCTGGCAGCTAACGGGCGCGCCCTGTGATCCCAGAAAGGATCGAAGGTGAGCATATTCCGCTCCCGCAGCGATGCACAGAGCAGCGAGATTCAGGAGCTGCAAGCTCAGGCCCGCGAGGACTACCGGACCCACAACAGCCCGGAGAACCAGGCGGCAGCCCGTGAGCAAGCCGGGCACGCCCGCAGCCACGGCAACGCCGCGGCCAGCGCCTGGCGCGGACGCAAGTAGCCGAATCTCCGCCCGCGTCACCGCCTGATCCGCGTTCCTGCCGGGGCGGTCGCCTCTCACCACAAGACCGCGACCGCCCCGGCCTCCGTCCCTTCGACACAGGAGACGACGACCCACCATGCGTTCGTACATCGACCATCATGAGATCGGCAGTCAGGCCGAGTTCGAGGAACTGGCCTTCGGTTTCACCGAGCAGCCCCTCGGTATCGACCGCGACCTGTTCCGCGGCCCGCTGGACGTCGAGAAGCCCGACGAGCACCAGGCCCGCCTGGACGCCGCCCGCGACGTGCTCGCAGACCTGCGGGAACAGGCCGAGGCGGGCGACGAGATCGCCGCCTGGGACGCCCTCTACGCCGACGCCTTGACCGCCGTCGTGCCGCTGGCGCGGCCGGCCAAGGACAAGGGGCGCGTGAACCGGAAGGCGGCGGCCTGATGAGTGAGCTGCTGACCTTCGCCGCTGCCTCCGGGCCCCTGGCAGGTGCCTGGGGTGCACACACCCTGTGGATGCGCCACCAACTGCGCGCCGCACGCCAGGATCCGCTGACCGGCCTGCTGCGGCGCGACGGATTCGACCCTCGGGCCAGTCGCCTGCTGCGCCAGCGGACCACGGCGGTCGTGGTCATCGACCTGGACGGCCTGAAGACCCTCAACGACACCTTCGGCCATGCGGCCGGGGATGAGGCGATCCGCGCCACGGGCAAGTGCCTGGCGCTGTGGGCCCACGCCCGGGGGATCGCGGGACGGCTCGGTGGGGATGAGTTTGCCGCCGTGATTCACCGCCCGCCCGCCGGAGAACTGGCAGGGCGCTGGAAGGGCCTGGAACGCCAGCTGTGGATCCTGCACGCGAAGCTGTGCGAGCCGGTCACCATCGAGGGCCGTGAGGTGCCGTTGGGTGCCTCGGTCGGCGCCGTTGTCGCCCCGCGGGGGTCCGGAGACCTCTCCACCTGGAAGCGGCGGGCCGATGAGGCCATGTACGAGGCCAAGCAGTGCGGGGGCGGCTGGCGCATCGCCGACGGCTCCCAAGCTGCCCACCGCACGGTTAACGGTCGGCGCGCGGGTCGCCGCGGAACCTCTCAGGAGGTGGCCTGATGACCTCTCGCAGGCCACTGACCAAGACACAGAAGGTCGTTCTGACCGCCGCGTTCGTGCCCATGCTCGCCACCGGCATCGCGGGCGGGGCGGGGACGTTCAGCAACATCAGCCGCGCCTACGGCACCGGTACGGCGCTGGGCGCAGTGGCGGCCGGCGAGGGAGCAACCGCCGTTCTGGCGCTGGTGCTGCTTGGTCTGACAATGCTGGGGCAGTCCTCGCCGCTGATCGTCCGGGCGGGCTTGTGGGCTCTTCCTGCTGCTGCCTCGGCGATGGCGGCCATGGCCGCTGATGATCCGGGCCGGACCGTGATCTACGCGGTTACCCCGATGGGCATGTGCGTCTCCGCGGAGGGCATGGCGTTCCTGGCGCGCCGCATCGTGGTGCACCAGGACGGACGCGATGCCGAAGCTGAGGTGAAGGCCGCCGCGGTGGTGCGGGCGCTGGCCTACCACCAGGCGCGCGCTGCCAACCACCCCGACGCGCGGGTCAAGAGGCGGTCGCAGCGCACGTCGTGGAAGCTGGCGCGGAAGGTCGGCCTGGGGGATGCGTCCCTGGGCGGGCAGCTGCTGGACATCCAGCGGGAGCGCGTCACCGAAGGCGCGGACGCCGCCCTGGCTGCCATGTTCACGGTCACCGCACCACCCGCCGCACGGCAGGTGTGCGGGCCGGACGAGACCGACTCGGTTGCCCTTCCGCACACCCCCGCACACCACGTCCTCCCGTCCGCCGAAGAACCCGCCGACGCCCCGCAGGGCGATGCGGATGATGAGTCGTTCGCACAGGTCACACACCGTGCGGGGGGTGTGCGGGATACCGATCCGCACACCCCCCGCGCGGATCAGTTCCAGGCGGCTGATGAGGCGCTGTTGCGGGCGCAGTACGAAGAGGCGGAGCTGGAGCGGCTGCGACAGGAAGCACGCCGTACGTACCTCGAATCCGCACAGGCCGGCCTGGTGCTCAGTGCCCGCGCGCTGGGTGAGGCGTACGGCATGAGCGAGTCGTGGGGACGCAAGCAGATCCTCGCCGTCCGCGATGACGAGACCTCCCGGCCGCAGTTGCGGGCTGTGGGGGACGGGGCAGATACGGCGGCTGCGTGATGGCCACCCTCCCCATCTACCGCTGGCCAGCGCACCCCACAAGACCGGCAAGACAGCGGCCGGGCGCCGCCAATACCCCAGACCACGCCTGACTGATCAACAGACGATCGACCGAGGAGATGCACCGTGACCACCCAGACCGCCAAGACGCAGGGCTCCCACCACTGGGTCATGACCGTGGAACTGCCGGGCCGGGCAATGCAGACGCTCTACGGAACCTGGACCCCGCCGCAGGGCACCACCCGCCACGACGTGTTCCTGGACATCAAGGCCGAGATCGCCGCGGAGGACCCCGACATGGCGCGCGCCAACGTCGTCTTCTTCTCCCTGGAGCCCAACCAGCTCTGACCTGCCCCGTCCCCGTTCTCACGGGGCCCGGACGTCTGCCGGCCAAAGCGCCGTCCGGGCCCCTTCCACCTCCCGTTTCCGGAAGGAAGCAGCAGTGAATCACGACGACGACCGCGAACTGTTCAACCGGCTTGAAGCCGATATGGCCGCCGACGCCGCCCGCCAGGAGGGCGCGGAGGTGGTGGACCTGAACAAGGCCCGCTCCGCCCGCGAGGCAGCCGACGAATCGCCCAACCCGGAGCCGACCACCGGCCGCCCCGCGCAAACGGATCTATCCGCCCGGGTGCTGGTGGACGGCCCCGACATCAAGGGCCCGGGTTACCTGGGCAGGCTGATGGGGGCCAAGCGCCGGGCGATCGTCCCGGAGTGGCTGAAGTCCACTGACGAGCTGAAGACAGCCGCCACCTGGGTCGCCGGCCACTATGGCCACATGGCCGGGTACCACGCGCTGCGCTCCCCGGTCTACGCCGCACGCCTGGCCTTCCAGGCACCGCGAGGGGCAGCGAGGTTCCTGGGCGGCACGATGCGCTGGGCCTCTGACGGGGAAGGCGACCCGGTGCGCCGCGCCATGGTGGCCAAGGAGGACGCTGCCACCTACCTCAAGCTCTCCCGCCAGCGCGACGGCCGCGTGCGGCTGCGCACGCTGGTGGTGGTCCTGGCTTCCTTCATCGGACTGGGAGCCGCGCTCGCCCTGTACGTGCTCGCCCCGGCCTGGCTCATGACCCTGTCGGTCAGCACGATCGTCCTGGCCCTGGGCTGGGCAGGGGACGCGGCCGATGCCCCCGTCATCAACCGGGCCGTGGAGCTGCCCAAGGCCCAGAAGCTCACCTCGGACATCGTCCTGAGGGCGCTGGGCGCGCTGGGTATCCCGGCGATCAACCAGGCCCAGTCCAAGGGCCGCGAGGGATTCACCTTCACCGCGCCCATCACCCGCGACGGCCCCGGCTGGCGCGCTGAAGGCGACCTGCCCTACGGCGTGACCGTCACCGACGTCATCGAGCGCCGCGACAAGCTGGCCTCAGGTCTGCGTCGGCCGCTGGGCTGCGTGTGGCCCGAGGCAGTGCCTGACGAGCACACCGGCCGCCTGGTGCTGTGGGTGGGCGACCAGGACATGTCCAAGGCCAAGAAGCCTGCGTGGCCGCTGGCCAAGTCCGGGACGGTGGACCTGTTCAAGCCGGTGCCGTTCGGCACCGACCAGCGGGGACGCTGGGTCAGCGTCACGCTGATGTACATCGCGGGCATCATCGGCGCCATCCCCCGCATGGGTAAGACCTTCCTGCTGCGGCTGCTGCTGCTCATCGCTGCCCTGGACCCGAGGGCCGAGCTGCACACCTACGACATGAAGGGCACCGGCGACCTGGACCCCGTCGGCAACGCCGTCTCCCACCGGCACGCCGCCGGCGATGACGACGAAGCCATCGAGTACGTCATCCGGGACTTCCGCGAGCTGCGCAACGAGCTGCGGCGCCGCACCAAGATGATCCGCTCCCTGCCCCGCGACATCTGCCCAGAGTCGAAGGTGACGTCCGAGCTGGCCAGCAAGAAGGAACTCGGGCTGCACCCGATCGTGATCGGGGTGGACGAGTGCCAGGTCCTCTTCGAACACCCCAAGTACAAGGACGAGTTCGAGGAGATCGCCACCGACCTGGTCAAGCGCGGCCCGGCCACCGGGATCGTGCTGCTGCTGGCCACCCAGCGGCCGGACGCCAAGGCGCTGCCCACCGGCATCTCCGCGAACGCCTCGGCCCGTTGGTGCCTGAAGGTCATGGGCCAGCTGGAGAACGACATGGTCCTGGGCACCTCCGCCTACAAGCGCGGGGTGCGCGCCACGATGTTTTCCTGGGCCGACAAGGGCATCCACTACTTCGTCGGCGAAGGCTCCGACGCCCGGATCGTCGGCTCCGTCTACGTCGATGGCGTCGGCGCCGACGCCATCGCGCTGCGGGCCCGAACGGCCCGCGAGGACGCCGGCACCCTCTCCGGCCACGCGCTCGGCGAGGAGCCCGAGGCGGACGCATCGGCAGCGTATGACCTGCTGCGGGACCTCCTCGGCGTGATCCCGGCCGAAGAGGCCAAGGTCTGGAACGAAACCGTCGTGGCCCGCCTGGCCGAGCTGCGGCCCGAGGTCTACGGCGAATGGGCCGCCGAACAGCTCACCACCGCCCTCAAGCCCTACGGCATCGAGACCGTCCAGATCGGCCGCCGCATCAACGGCAAGGTCGTCAACCGGCGCGGCATCGAGCGCGCCCACATCACCGCTGCAGTAGCAGAGCGTGACGGAAAGCGCGACGCCGGATGAGCCCGCGGGGCCGCTATCGCTAGCAGTAACCCTCGCTAACGTTAGCGGCCCCGCTAGCGCCCCGCACCACATCTGATCAGGCCGCTAGCGGATAGCGGCCCACCTGCGGAAACCCCAGAAAACCGCCCTGGAGGCCGTTCATGACCCCCACCGCCCTCGCTATCACCTTCCCACTCATAGTTACTTTCTGTTACGTAGCTCTGTGTGCGGTCAGCCCGTTCGGCAACTGCCGCAAGTGCCGCGGCTTCGGCTACGCGCTCAAGAAAGACCGCCGCGGACGCCTCAGCCCCGGCAAGACCTGCCGCCGCTGCCACGGCGACCGCAAGCGCATCCGCGTCGGCCGCCACCTGTTCAACGTCGCCGCCCGCCTCCACCGCGACGGCACCCGCTGATGCGCAGCGCACTGCGCACCGCCGCCGCCATCGTCCTGCTCGGTCTCGCGGCAGCCTCCTGCCCCGCCCACCACCCCGCCCCGAAGCCCAACCCCACCACCCAGAAAGGAATCCCGGCATGGCCGTGACCATCTCCCTCGTCGCCCTGTTCGGCCTCGTCCTGTTCTTCCTGCTCCGCTCCAAGACCCTCGGCTACGGCTCCGCGTTCGTGGCCATCATGTTCGGCTTCTTGCTCGCCTCCACCGGAGCGTCGGGCCCGATCAACCAGCTCACCCACGCCGTTGTCGACTCCGTGCGGCACCTGTAGGGCCGGCCGTGAACGACCACCTCACCGCGCGACACCGGCTCGCCGCCGCGGCCCCGAAAGCAGCGCCGGCCGTCGCCACCTCCACCGTGCTGATCCTGGCCCGGATCTGGAACGCCAATGGCGCCGAACACTCCGTTGGCGACGCCTGGTTGATGGGCACCCTCGCCGGTGCCGCAGCGCTGGCCGGCACCGTGGCGGCCACTGGACGGCACGGCAACGGCGAACTCACCGCTACCGCGTTCGCCACCTCCGGCGCCCTTGCCGTGGCCGGGGTGGCCGCCTACGCCGAACCCCTCGCCCCTGCCCTGGTCCTGTGGGCGGTCGCCACGATCCTCGGCTACGTCCTGGCCGCCCGCTACTGGCGCCAGGACCGCCGCGAGGCCACCGCGCACCAGCAGCGCATGGAGGCCGTGCGCGAGGACCACCGCCACACCGAGCACCTCGAACTCATCCGATCCCGCACCCAGATCGAATCCCTGGCCTATGCCGTCCAGCTCTCCGATGCCCGCGCGGCACGCGAAGGACTGCCCGGCTTTGACCACGCACAGCTCACCCGCGCCGGACTGCCAGAACTGCCCGGCACCGGCATCGACAAGGAGATCCCGAGTGGCTGACAGCACCGAATACGTGTCCCACGAGCCCTACATCCAGGCCGTCGCCGATGCCCTGGACGCGGCCGGCCTGACCGTCGCCGACTGGGGCGGCAGCGACGACGACCCTCGCGACGCCTACATCGAGTTCGACCGCGCGATCACGGCCCCCGCCTACGGCATCGAGACCGAGGTCAGCCTTCTGTGGACGGAGGAGAGGGGCTGGATGGTCGGCTGGGGCGACAAAGATTCCGTCCCGCAAAACGGCCTCGACTGGGTCATCGACCTGTCCACCGGAGTGCTCCCCACCCCCGACGAGATGGCCGCCGAGGCCCGCACGGTCGTCGCGAAGATCCCCGGCCCGCAGGGCGGGCCCTACGGCCGCTACCGCGATAGCTGCGATGACGACAACTTCGAATCCCAGCTCGCCCAGTACGCAGGAAAGGACCGCTGACGTGGGCTTCAACCCCAACAACTTCGTGACCATCAAGCTGGACTGCGTCGGCTGGCACCAGCCCTACACCCGCGACATCACCCGCCACCAGCTTGGCGAATTGCTCCTCCAGCTCGACACCATGGCCGCCGACACCGACGACGAGGAGGCCTCTGGGTGGCCGACGCCCGATGAGGCGTACGTCGGTGCCCCGAGCATCGCCGACGAGTTCACCTGGCTCTACCGGACCGCGGCCGACTGGCACGACGAGCTCGACCGCGAGTGGTACCTGCGACAGGCTGCGTTCCTCGACCGCATCGCCCTGCGCAACGACCCCGAAGAGCCGGGCATCGCCGCGGAGGAAGCCCAGGCAACGGCCACCTTCCTGCTGGACTGCGACAAGGCCGGAGACGGCGACTACGGCGGCCAACCGTACTGGCCCGAGCATCCAGCGGCGGAAGCCAACCCCCGCGGCTACGTCCGCCAGGAATACGTCCTGTGGCACCGCGGCCGGAACACCGACACCCAGTAGATACGCCCGGGGCGGTTGCCTCTCACCACAAGACCGCGACCGCCCCGGCTCTCCGTCCCTTCGAAGAAACAGGAGAACCCTCAGCATGACACCTCCACCCGCACATGGGCAGCACGTCTCCGAGCCACCCATGCCCGGCCACACCGGCGATGACTTCACCCGCATCCCGCCCAACGACCTGGATGCCGAACAGGCCGTCGTCGGCGCCCTCATGCTCTCCACGGACGTCATCGCCGAGGTCAGCGCGACCATGGACCCGGGCGACCACTACCGTCCGGCCCACGAGACCATCCACCGCGCCATCCTCCACCTGCACGCCCAAAGCCAGGGCGTGGACCCGATCACCGTCGGCCACCACCTCGAACAGGCCGGTGACCTCCACCGCGTCGGCGGACGCAGCTACCTGATCACCCTCATCCAGGCCGTCCCCACCACCGCCAACGCGGGGTACTACGCCGAGATCGTCCGCGACCTGGCTCAGCGCCGCCGCAGCATCGAGGCAGGCACCCGCATCGTCCAGGCCAGCCTCTCCCCCGACACCACGGCCGAGGACCTGCGCCAGGCCCTGGCCCTGGGCGCCGAGACTCTGCCCACCACATGGCAGGAGCCGATCCCGCTCAACCACCAGCCCAAGCTGCCCGCCTTCCCCACCTGGGTCCTCCCCGACTGGCTGCGGGACTTCGTGGAGGCCCTGACCGAGGAGACCCAGACCCCGCCCGGCCTCGCCGGAACCCTGTCCCTCGCCGTCCTCGCCACCGCCGCCGGCGGCCGCGTCGTCGTCCAGCTCCGCGGGCGCTGGCGCGAACCGACGAACCTGTTCACGGTCGTCGCCCTGCCCCCGGGCAACCGCAAGTCGGCCGTCTTCTCGGCCATGACCGCCCCGCTGCACGCGGCCGAGAAGCTGCTCATGTCCGAGGCAGCCGGGCGCATCGCCGAAGCCGAGGTGACCGCCAAGATGGCCCGCGAGGCCGCCGACAAGGCCGCCGCTCAGGCATCCAAGGCCGAGGGCGCCGAACGCGACGGGCTGACCGCCGAGGCCATCGCCCTGGCCCAAGCCGCCGAAAGCCTCGAAGTCCCGGTCAAACCGCGCCTGCTGGCCGACGACTCCACACCCGAAACCCTCACCACCCTCATGAGCGAACAGGGCGGGCGCCTGTCGGTGATGTCCGCTGAGGGCGGCATCTTCGACATCATCGCCGGCCGCTACTCCGGCACCCCCAACATGGAAGTCTTCCTCAAAGGCCACGCCGGGGACTGGCTCCGCGTCGACCGCCGCACCAGGGACGAGAACATCGACGAACCGGCCCTGACCATGGGCCTGGCCGTCCAGCCCGACGTCCTCAAAGACATCGGCCAAAACCGCAGCTTCGACGGCCGCGGCCTGCTCGCCCGCTTCCTGTACGCGCTGCCCGAATCCCTGGTCGGCTACCGCAAGTCCGACCCTGACCCCATCCCCGACCACGTCGCAGCGCGCTACGACCGCACCATCACGGCCCTGACGCTCTCGCTAGCCGAGTGGACCGATCCCGCCGTCCTCCGGCTCACCCCTGAGGCCCACCAGGCCCTCCGCGCCTTTGACCAGCGCCTCGAACCCCAGCTCCGCGCCCGCGGTGGGCGGCTGGCGCACATCACCAACTGGGCCAGCAAACTGGTCGGCGCCAGCGCCCGCATCGCCGGACTCCTCCACCTCGGCCAGCACCTCGAAGACGGCTACACCCAGCCCATCAGCGGCGACACCATGGACGCCGCCATCGAAATCGGCGACTACTTCACCACCCACGCCCTGACCGTCTTCGACCTGATGGGCGCCGACACCACCCTGGCCCGCGCCCGCATCCTCCTGGCCGTCCTGGAGGACAACGGCTGGGAGAGCGTCAGCCGACGCGACCTGTTCGCCAAGCTCTCCCGCTCCGAATTCCCCTCCGTCGGCGACCTGGAGCCCGTCATGGCGCTCCTGGAAGAACACGGCTACCTCCGCACCGACACCCCGCCCCGCACTGGCAAGCGCGGCCGGCCCCCGGCCCCCCGCTACCTCATCCACCCCCAGGTACGGGAGCCCAAGGCATGAGCCACGACCCCGCCGCTGATTTTTGCGGCAATTCCCGCGATTTTTGCGGCAGCCACCCCCGCACCGTCATTGCCGCAGGTCACACCGCATCTCCGGGCATTTTTGCGGATTCTGCGGTTTCTGCGGCGGCATCCGTAGCCGCAGCGCGAGTCCGCGCAGCAATCCGCGCTCCGCTGCATCTTCACGATGCGTAATCGATGGAGGCCCGTATGGCCAGTGCAATAGCCACCCTCCGAGGTGGCCTCCCGGACCGCTACCTCAAGCCCGAAGACCTGGTCGATCTGTTCCAGCTGGACAGCGTCGAGACCGTCTACGCCTGGCGCAAGAAGCGCACCGGCCCTCCCGCGTTCCGCGTCGGCAAGCACCTCCGCTACGACCCCGCCGCCGTCAGCGCCTGGGCCGAGCAGCGCATGGCCGACGACGAAGCCGCCTGACCCACAACCCAACGCCACCCACCAGCGGGGCGGGGCCTAAAGGGCCCCGCCCCGCACCATGCCCGAAGGGCCACCGCATGGCAGGCCACATCCAAGACCGCTGGTACAAGACCGAACCTGGGCCCGACGGCAAGAGCCGCCGTATCAAGACCGACCGCTACGGCACCGGCATGCGCTACCGCGCCCGCTACATCGGCCCCGATGGCACCGAGAAGTCGAAGAGTTTCCCCGACGGCAAGAAGCGCCTCGCTGAGCAGTGGCTCCTGCATATCGAGGCGGACATGTCCCGAGGCCAGTACGTTGACCCCCTTAAGTCCAAGACCACGTTCCAGGAGTACGCCGAGAAGTGGTTGCCCGCCGCGGCCGACGACCCGAATACCGAGGCGTCCATGACTTCGCAGCTCAGGCTGCACGCCTTTCCGTACATCGGCTCTCGTCCTCTTGGCTCGTTCCGGCCGGAGCACATCCGGAACTGGCAGCTGGAAATGAAGAAGAACGGCGTGGCGGGTTCGTACGCCCGGACCATCTACTCCAACGTGCGAGGGGTGCTGAGCGCGGCCGTCGATGACGAGTACCTGACGCGCAACCCTTGTGCTGCCCGCTCAGTGAAGCCGCCGGAGGTGGAGCCCAAACGCGTCATGCCATGGACGCCGGCACGTGTCTTCGCCGTACGTGCTGCCATGCCAGAGCGCTATCAACCGATGGTCGACTTGGGGGGCGGCTGCGGACTCCGACAGGGGGAGATCCTCGGGGTGGCCGTGAGCGCCCTCGACTTCGAGACCCAGACCCTGCACGTCGTGCGTCAGCTGAAGCTCAGCCGGAGCAAGCCCGTATTCGCCCCGCCGAAGGGTGGAAAGCTACGGGATGTGCCGCTCCCGGGCCCCGTGGCTGACGTGCTTCGATCCCACATGAAGCAGTTCCCACCGGTCAAGATCACGTTGCCCTGGAGGACGGTAGACGGGCCGAAGGTCACGGAGCGCCTGATCTTCACGGGGCCGATGGGTAACCACGTCTGGCGCACTTCCCTGAACGAGGAGGCATGGAAGCCTGCCCTTGTGGCTGCCGGAGTCATACCCGACCGCCAGAGCAGGGCGGAGAGCTACGCCGCTGCCCGCGAGCACGGGATGCACGCTCTGCGGCACTTCTACGCGTCAGCGCTGCTGGACGGCGGGGAGAACATCAAGGCTGTGAGCGAGTATCTGGGGCACAGTGACCCCGGGCTGACACTCAGGGTGTACGCACACCTAATGCCGAGCAGCCAGGAGCGCACCAAGAAGGCCATCGCCACCATCTACGACAAGGCCCGGAAATCGACGTGACGGCCCACGGACGGCCCCGGCTATGAATCATGCCCCCTATCAGCGAGAAAGCTGCTGGTAGGGGGCATGATCACAGAGTTTTACTTCTTCTTCCCCTGGTTCTTCACGGCCTCGATGGCGGCCTTGGCGGCCTCCGGGTCGAGGTAGGTGCCGCCCGGGTTGAGCGGGCGGAAGTCGGCGTCCAGCTCGTAGGAGAGCGGGATGCCGGTGGGGATGTTCAGGCCGGCGATGTCCGCGTCGGAGATCCCGTCGAGGTGCTTGACCAGCGCGCGCAGGCTGTTGCCGTGGGCGGCGACCAGGACCGTACGGCCGGCGACGAGGTCCGGGACGATGCCGTCGTACCAGTACGGCAGCATGCGCGTGACGACGTCCTTGAGGCACTCGGTGCGCGGGCGCAGCTCGCTGGGGATGGCGGCGTAGCGCGGGTCGTCGCTCTGCGAGAACTCGGCGCCGTCCTCCAGGGCGGGCGGCGGGGTGTCGTACGAGCGGCGCCAGAGCATGAACTGCTCCTCGCCGAACTCGGCCAGGGTCTGCGCCTTGTCCTTGCCCTGGAGCGCGCCGTAGTGGCGCTCGTTCAGCCGCCAGCTGCGGTGCACCGGGATCCAGTGCCGGTCGGCGGACTCCAGGGCGAGCTGCGCGGTGCGGATGGCGCGCTTCTGGAGGGAGGTGTGCACTACGTCGGGGAGCAGGCCGGCGTCCTTGAGCAGCTCTCCGCCGCGGACCGCCTCCTTCTCACCCTTCTCGTTCAGGTTGACGTCCACCCAGCCGGTGAACAGGTTCTTCGCATTCCACTCGCTCTCGCCGTGGCGGAGGAGGATCAGCTTGTGCGTCGCGTCGGCCATGGCCTTGAGCGTAATCGAATCCCGGACGGGGCCCGGAACCCGTCCATGACCTGGGCCGCGGCGTGATCTTCGGCGCTTCCCGCCACATGATCGGCAGGCTACGCAGGCCAGTCCCAGCCCAGCTGGAGGAACATTCCGAGCCGGTCGCTCACCGCACGGATCTCGGCGATCCTGCCCTCCCGCACGGTGAAGATCCAGATCTGCTCGACGGAGCAGGTGCGGTGGATGGGGCGCGGCATACGGGGATGGGCGCCGGTGTGCCGGCCGCTGACGGTCAGCCGCGCCACCACGGTCTCGCCCTCCGCGATCAGCTGCTCGGCCACCGCGGTGAACTCGCCGAAGGCGGCCAGCTGTTGACGGAAGCCGTCACCCCATGGCGACGCCCGCCGGACTGGACGCGGTGGAGCGCGGCCTGGGCGCGCTGACCGGCGCCGGTTTCCCGCTCGGCCGGGCGCCTACGCTGACGCCGACCGGCCCGTCAGATGCGCGAACGCGGCCAGATTGCGGGTGGACTCCCCGCGCGCCACCCGCCAGGCGTACTCCTTGCGGATCGCCGTCGCGAAGCCCATCTCCAGCAGGGTGTTGAAGCTGCCGTCGGCGTTCTCCAGGACCGTGCCGAGGATGCGGTCGAGTTCGTCGGGGGTGACGGCGGCCAGCGGGAGTTTGCCGACGAGGTAGATGTCGCCGAGGTGGTCGAGGGCGTAACTGACGCCGTAGAGGCGGGTGTTGCGTTCCAGGAGCCAGCGGTGGACCGCTTCGTGGTTCTCATCGGGATGGCGGACGACGAAGGCGTTGATGGAGAGGGAGTGTTTGCCGACGATCAGCGAGCAGGTCGTCGACAGCTTGCGGGTGCCGGGGAGCTTGATGACGTAGGTGCCGTCGGACGGCGACTCCCACTCCAGCTCCGCGTCCCGCAGCGTGCTCTCGATCACCTCGGCCGGGGCCATCGCCGCGCCGGCCGTCTGCGCCGCCGCACCGTGCTCCCGGCCCCGGCCGGCCTCACCCGTCATCTCAGCCATGCAGGGATCGTAGGTGACGCCGGTGTTCCTGGAGGGCCGCGGTGTACACCTCGGCGGTCGCGGCGGCGGCGGTGCCCCAGCCGAAGGACTGGGCGTGCCGGGCGGCCGCGGCGCCCATCCGGGCCGAGAGCCCCGGGTCCGCCACGAAGCGGCCGAGCGCGCGGGCGTAGTCGGCGGGGTCGTGTCCGGCGACGAGGAAGCCGCTGGCGCCGTCGCGTACGGCCACCGGGAGGCCGCCGACCGCGGCCGCGACGACGGGGGTGCCGCACGCCTGGGCCTCGATCGCGACCAGCCCGAAGGACTCGCTGTACGAGGGCATGACCAGCACCGATGCCGCGCGGTACCAGTCGGCGAGCTGTTCTTGGCCGACCGGCGGGCGGAACCGGACGATATCCGCGATGCCGAGCCGGGCGGCCAGCTTTTGAAGGCCCTCCGGTTTGGCCAGGCCGCTGCCGCTGGGCCCGCCGACCACCGGGACGACCAGGCGGGAGCGCAGGGTCGGGTCCTGCTCCAGGAGGGCGGCCGCGGCGTGCAGCAGGATGTCGGGGGCCTTGAGCGGCTGTATCCGGCCGGCGAAGAGCGGGATGACGGCGTCTTGCGGCAGGCCGAGCCGGGCGCGGGCGGCGGCCCGGCTCTCGGCGACGGCGCGGCTTTGGCTTTCGGCCCCGGCACCCGCCGCACCGGTCACGTCCGCCCCAGCGGCCGCGCCCGCCGCGCCACCCGCCGTCAGCGGCCGGAAGCGCTCCAGGTTGACCCCCGGGTGCACCACGGCCACCTTGTCCCGCTCCGCGGCGTAGTGCCGTACCAGCTCTTCCGCCTCCTCGGCGGTGTTGGCGATCAGCCGGTCCGCGGCACGCACGATCTGGGTCTCGCCGATCACCCGGGCGGCGGGCTCGGGGGTGTCACCGGCGGCGAGCGCGGCGTTCTTGACCTTGGCCATGGTGTGCATGGCGTGCACCAGGGGGACGCCCCAGCGCTCGGCGGCGAGCCAGCCGACATGGCCGGAGAGCCAGTAGTGGGAGTGGACCAGGTCGTAGTAGCCGGGGCGGTGGCCGGCCCAGGCCCGCATCACGCCGTGGGTGAAGGCGCAAAGCTGGGCGGGCAGCTCCTCCTTGGCCAGGCCCTCGTACGGACCGGCGTCCACATGCCGTACGAGGACGCCCGGGGCCAGCTCCACGGTGGGCGGCAGGGTGCCCGTCGTCGCCCGGGTGAAGATCTCGACCTCGATGCCCAGGGCGGCGAGCTTCTTGGCCAGCTCGACGATGTAGACGTTCATCCCGCCGGCGTCGCCGGTGCCGGGCTGGTGCAGCGGGGAGGTGTGCACGCTGAGCATCGCCACCCGGCGCGGACGGCGCGGTACGCCGGGCAGCCGCAGCCGCGCCGACCCCGGGAACGGGCCGTGGGGACGACTGCGGAGCCGGGACACGTATTGGCTCACTGCGAGCTCCCTCCTTGGCCGGGCGTTCGGCGCGCCTCCGACCCCCTCCAACAATGCGGGCCGCCCATCCATTTCCGTACGGCGGCCCGCGCTCGCACTTTGCCAAAGAGTGACCTTTGGGCGGACGGCCGCCCCCTGGCCCGTACTCTCGATGGCATGGCCCGCCGCACCTCCGTCCCCGCCGCCTCCCGCCCCGTCGGCACGGTCACCCGCGGCACCACCAACCCCAACCGGCTGCGCCGGATGGACCGCTGGATAGCCGCCGAGCACGGCGCCGAGCTGCGCCGCACCGCCGACCCGGTCGCCGTCGACCTCGGCTACGGCGCCGCCCCCTGGACCGCGGTGGAACTGCTGGGCAGGCTGCGCACGGTCCGGCCGGACGCCCAGGTGGTCGGCATCGAGATCGAACCGGAGCGGGTGGCGGCCGCCCAGCCGTACGGGGGGCCGGGGCTGGATTTCGTCCACGGGGGCTTCGAGGTGCCGCTGCCGGGCGGGCAGGGGCGGGCGCCGGTGCTGATCCGGGCCGCGAATGTGCTGCGGCAGTACGACGAGGAGGAGGTGGCCGCCGTCTGGCGGCGGCTGTGCGCGCGGCTGGCGCCCGGCGGGCTGCTGGTCGAGGGCACCTGCGATGAGATCGGGCGGCGGCACGTCTGGGTCGCGCTGGGGCCCGAGGGCCCGCGCACGGTCACCTTCGCCACCCGGCTCGGCTCCCTTCACACCCCCTCTGACCTGGCCGAACGCCTCCCGAAGGCGCTCATCCACCGGAACGTCCCGGGCGAGCCGGTGCACGCCTTCCTGCGGGACTTCGACCACGCCTGGGCGGCGGCCGCCCCGCTCGGCGCGCTGGGCGCCCGTCAGCGCTGGCTCGCCGCCGTCCACGCGCTGGCGGCGGACTGGCCGCTCACCGGGGATCCGCGGCGGCGACGCCAGGGGGAGGTCACGGTGCGATGGGAGGCACTGGCGCCCAGGGCGTGAGCCGGCGCGCCGGGCCCTACGGGGTCCCACCCGGGCCCCCTGAGGGGCTTCGGCCCAGGCCTGAGGACTTCGGCCCGGGGCCTACCGGGCGAGCACCGGCTGCACGCGCTCCCCCAGCTCCCGCAGCCGCCGCTCCGTCTCCGACCCGCGCGGGGCCGTGTACGTCACCAGCGCCTGGTCCGGGTCGGTGCTCAGCCGGAAGCTCTCGAAGGTGACGTCCAGCTGACCCACCTCCGGGTGCCGGATGCGCTTGGTGCCGCGCAGGCACTCGTGCACCGACTGGGTCTCCCAGACCCTGCGGAAGTCCGCACTCCGCGCCAGCAGTTCGTTGACGACCTCGCAGATCCGCGGGTCGTCCGGATGCCGGCCACTGTCGGCCCGCAGATTGCCGACCACCTCCACGGCCTTGGCCTGCCAGTCCGGG
The DNA here is from genome assembly GCF_000935125.1 of Streptomyces natalensis ATCC 27448. Lineage (GTDB taxonomy): Bacteria > Actinomycetota > Actinomycetes > Streptomycetales > Streptomycetaceae > Streptomyces > Streptomyces natalensis. The sequence goes on from NZ_JRKI01000062.1 coordinate 197,682, forward strand.
AACAGGGTGCGCGCCACCGGGTCGAGGAAGACCAGCAGTGCGGTGTTACGCCGGTCCGCATCGAGCGCCTCCAGGTCGAAGGCGACCCGGCCGCCGAGCGCGTTCCAGGCCAGTACGTCCAGGCCGCGGCCCATGACCATGGCCGGGACGGTGGCCTCCATGGCGTCCAGCAGCTGCTGGATCTCCGGCCGTACCGTCTGCCCGGAGACCGCACCGGGGAGGCAGGCGCCCGGCGTGCGCCGCCGGGGCGCCGCGATATTGCGCAGATACGTCACCTCGCCGCCGGACAGCCGCAGCGCCCGCGCGATGGCGTCCAGGACGCTGTCGGAGATCGCGTGCGCCCGCCCCTGCTCGATCCGGGTGTAGTAGTCGACGCTGATACCGGCGAGCTGGGCGACCTCCTCGCGCCGCAGGCCCCGCACCCGGCGGCGGTTGACCCCGTCGGGCAGGCCGAGGTCCTCCGGGTTCAGCCCCGCCCGGCGGGCCTTGAGGAACGAGCCGATCTCGATTTCCGCGTGCAGCATCCATCCAGTATGCGACGCACCGCCGGTTGGGTGGTTCCACCGGACCCAGGCTGTGACGGGCCTGGTCCGCTCCGTACAGGGGCAGCAGGGTGGTGCCCTCGACCCCTTCTCGTACAAGGAGCGGCTCATGCAGCGCAGGATCCTCGGCGGCACCGGCATCTCGGTCAGCGAGTACGCACTGGGCACGATGATGCTCGGCGCCTGGGGCAACACCGATCACGACGACGGCGTACGGATCGTGCACCGCGCGCTCGACGCCGGCATCAACTTCGTCGACACCGCCGACGTCTACGCCGCCGGCGAGTCCGAGGAGATCGTCGGAAAGGCGCTCAAGGGGCGCCGCGACGACGTCGTCCTGGCCACGAAGTTCTTCAACCCGATGGGCCCGGACGCCAACCACGGTGGAAACTCCCGCCGTTGGATCATGCGCGCGGTCGAGGACAGCCTGCGCCGGCTCGGCACCGACCACATCGACCTCTACCAGGTGCACCGCCCCGACCCCACCACCGACATCGACGAGACGCTCGGGGCGCTCTCGGATCTCGTGCGCTCCGGCAAGGTACGGGCCATCGGCACCTCCACCTTCCCCGCCGAGCTGATCGTCGAGGCCCAGTGGACCGCCGAACGCCGCGGCCACGCCCGCTTCCGTACCGAGCAGCCGCCGTACTCGATACTGGCGCGCGGCGCGGAGAACGCGGTGCTGCCGACCGCGCAGCGCTACGGCATGGGCGTGCTGACCTGGGGCCCGCTCAGCGCGGGCTGGCTCTCGGGGCGCGATCTGTCGGCCAGCTCCCGGGCCGGCCTGGAGACGTCGAAGTTCGACCTCTCCGTCCCCGAGAACGCCCGCAAGGCCGAGGCCGTCGCCGCCCTCGCCGAGCTCGCCGCCGAGTCCGGCCTCCCCCTCCCCCACCTGGCGACCGCCTTCGTCCGCGCACACCCCGCGGTGACCTCCGTCATCATCGGCCCGCGCACCCTCGACCAGCTCGACAGCCTCCTGGACGGCGCCGACGTCACCCTGGGGGCGGACGTCCTGGACCGCATCGACGCGATCGTCCCGCCGGGCACGGATCTCAACCGCGCCGACAGCTACTACGTCCCGCCCGCCGTGGGAGACGCGTCGCTGCGGCGGCGCTGAGCCCTCTGTGCCGCGGCTGTGGGGCTGCGGCCGTGGACCTGCGGCTTTGTGGGGCCTCCACCCGTGGGTGGAGGCCCCACAATCAACCCGTGGGTGGTCGCGCCCCACGCCGCCTCGGAGCAGCCTTGAGCCATGGGCTCGCTTCACTCCGCACTGGTCGCTCTCATCGCCGTCTGCGTTCTGATCTTCGTCGCCGCCTGGATCGCGGGCGCCGTCTACTTCGGCGTGAAGAGCCAGGCCGGTCCGGGCGAATGGATGCGGGGAGTGCGCCGCACCCTGCCCCGCCGGCTCCTGCTGATCGCGGGCGCCTATGCCTTTTCCGTCCTGGTCCGGCAGTTTCCCCAGTTCTGGCACCGCCTCCAGTACTGGCAGCCCGTGCTCGCGCTGCTGGGCGCCCTCCTGGCCGTCGCCTCCACGGCGTTGCTGCTGTGGGCGCGCTGGGTGCTGGGCACGATGTGGGCCAGCGTCCCGATGGTCCGGGAGCACCACGAACTGCGCACCGACGGCCCCTACCGGCTGGTCCGCCACCCCATATACACCGGCCTGCTGGGCCTGATCATCGGTGGCATGCTGGCCTGCGGCTTCGGCGTCTGGACAGCCTTCCTGGTCGTCGCCGTCCCCTGGCTCCTGCGCCGGGTCCGGGTCGAGGACGACCTGATGGCCCATCAGTTCGGTGCCGCCTATGACGCCTACCGCGCCCGCGTCCCCGCGCTGATTCCGTGGCCCCGTCGCACCCGCGGAAGCGGCGCTGGCTAGGGTTGCTGCCATGACGCAGAACGCGGTGCCGCAAGGCTGGTACCAGGACCCTTACGGCACGCCGGTTTTGCGCTGGTGGGACGGATACCGCTGGACCGAGCACACCCAGCCGCACCCACCTCAGGCGACCCCTGCGCCCGCACCCGCCCCGGTGCAGGCGGCGGTACCGCAGCAGGCTTACCCGCAGGCGGCGGTGCCACAGCAGCCCTACCCGCAGGCGGCGGCCCAACAGCCGTACCCGCAGGGCCAGCAGCACCAGCCGGCCCAGCCCCATCCGGTCCAGGCCCAGGTCCAGCAGCCGTATCAGCCTCAACAGGCTTACCCGCAGGTCCCACAACAGCCGCAGGCCCAGCCCCAGCAGCCCCACCCGCAGGCGGCCGGTGTCGGGGGCGCCGAGGCGCTGCTTTCGGCGGAGGTTCTCAAGGTCGACCAGGATTTCAAATGGGTCGACATCACCACCAGTTACTCGGTCCGCGACCGCAACGGCAACGAAGTCGGCTCGGTTGCCGAGACCGGCCAGAACGCCGCCCGCAAGGCGCTGCGCTTCGTCAGCACCATGGACCGCTACCTCTCCCGGCGCTTCGAGATCCGGGATGCCGCCGGCGTCCCCTTCCTCGTGCTGAGCCGGGGCGTCAAGGTCGTCAAATCCCGGGTGACCGTCGAACGCCCCGACGGCACACCGGTCGGCGAGATCAACCAGGACTCGGTGGTCGGCTATGTCAGCTTCGACCTGGTCGCCAACGGCTACACCGTCGGGCAGATCAAGGCGGAGGGCTGGTACGCCTTCACCTTCACCATCACCGACCACACCGGCGCCGAGGTGGCCCGGATCGGCCGGACGCTGGTCGACGTCGTCCTGGATATCGTCGGCGGCTCCGACTACTACTACCTCCAGGTCTTCCGCCCGATGGCAGAACCCCTGCGCACCCTGGTCATGGCGGCCGCGCTCACCGTGAACACCATGCTCCGGCCGGACAAGGACGGAAACGCGTAGCGGCGGAGTGCCGGCCGGCCGGAGGGCGCCGGCTTCAGGACGCTCCCGACCGCGCCACCCGGAACCCCAAGTCGTCGATCCGCAGCGTCGGATGGCTCTTGCGGCGGCAGGAGGCACGGCAGGAGCGGGGCGGGTCGTAGGCACCGCCGCCGCGGAAGATGCGGTACGGGCCGTAGACGGCGGGGTCGTAGAGGTCCCAGCACCACTCCCATACGTTGCCGATCATGTCGTGCAGGCCCCAGGCATTGGGGCTCCGGGTGGCGACGTCGTGGAGCACGTAGCCGGAGTTGCCGCGGTACCAGGCGATGTCATCCAGCTCGCCGTGGCGGACGCCGGAGGTGCCCGCGCGGCAGGCGTACTCCCATTCCGCCTCGGTGGGGAGGCGGTAGCCGTCGGCCGCCCCGTCGCAGAGCACGGCCAGGGCGTCCGGGTCGGCGGGGTCGGTGAGGTCAGCGGGGAGGGAGTAGCAGGGGGTGAGCCCCGTTGCCTCGGAGAGCCGGTTGCAGAAGTGCAAGGCGTCCTTCCAGGACACCTCGGTCACGGGTGTGTGCGGGCCCGCTGTGCTCTCGGGAGCCTCGCCCAGGACGGTGCGGTACAGCTCGCGGGTCACCGGGTGCGGCGCCAGGCGGAAGGCCCCGACCTCGGCCGTCCAGCTGGTTCTCGTGCCCTCGTCGCGCAGGACGATCCGTCCGGCGGGGATGTCGAGCAGGGGCGGGACGGGGTCGGTGAGCGCCTGAGGGCTCGTCGCCTGGCGGCTGCGCGTGGTCACCGGTCCTTTGTATGCGAACGGCCGTACGGGCGGGGCGCATTGCCGGCCCGCGGGCGGCACTGTTCATGAGACCGACACAGTCGACACAGACGACACGTCAGCGCCCCCGGTCAGCGCCCGTCCCCCATCCTGGGGAGCGCGCTCAGGAGGGCCGCGACCAGGTCCTTGTCCCGGTCCTGGGTGAGATAGCGGCGGGCGGTGTCGGGGGCGGCCCACAGCAGGCGGTCGACCTCCCGGTTCGGGGTGAAGGCGCCGCCGGTTGCCTCCGCGGCCCAGTAGCGGACCTCCTTGGGGCGGTCGCCGACCAGGTAGCGGACGGTGGGGAGTTCGGGGCCGACGGTGCAGGTCATACCGGTTTCCTCGGCGACCTCGCGGACGGCGCCGGAGAGGGCGTCCTCGGCGCGCTTCAGTTTGCCCTTGGGGTGCGACCAGTCGTCGTACTTGGGCCGGTGGACGAGGGCGATCTCCAGGCCGTCGCCGCCGGAGGCGGAGGGGACGGAGGAGGCGGCGGAACGGCGCCACAGCACGCACCCGGCGGCCCGGATCGGCGCACCGGCAGCCCCGCGTGCCGCCCCGTTCGGCGCGTCGCCAGACCCGCGCGCCGCCCCGTTAGGCATGGCGTCAGGCATCGGCCTCGCCCCCCTTGAAGCGGGCCAGCCAGGCGCGGCCGAAGGCGAAGCGGGCCGCTTCGACCTCGTGGCGCTGGTCGGCGTGCAGGACGCCGAGGGCGTAGGCGGTGGCGGGGGCGATGCGGGGGGTGCGGGCGGCCGCGGCGGCCGCGGTGGCGGCCTCGGCGGCGTCGCGGTGCTGTTCCAGGGCCCGGCCGGCGGTGGTCAGACGCGGGTCGGGGGCGCCCGGGGCGGTCACTTCCCGGGCGTAGCGGCTGAGCCGTACCAGCATCCGTACCTGGTGCCAGGGCGCGTCCTGGCGGTGGTCGGCGGCCAGGGCGTCGGCGTTGTACGGGTGGCCGGCGCGGGCCAGCGGGAGGGCGGCGGCGGCCTCGGCGAGGCGGCGGTGGGCCTCGTCGGCGAGCCGGGGCAGCGCCTCGGAGGCCGGTACGTCGGCGGCCGCGAGGGTCGGCGGGGCCTCGGAGGCGAGCACCGCGACGGAGTCGGCGACGGCGTGGAAGCGGGAGGAGCCCAGCGCCTGGAGCGCGGCCGAGTGGGCGCGGGTGCGGGCGAGGGTGAGCTGCCGGTCGAGCAGCGCACCGGCCCGCGCGGCCCCGGCCGACAGGGCGGTGTCGGGGTCGGTCTCGCCCGCGGGCGGGGCCGACAGGCGTTGCAGGGCCGTCAGGAGGCGGCCGCGGCGGGCGGCGCAGGCGTGTTCGCGGGCCAGGGCGCCCGCCAGCCAGCCCAGTTCGGACAGGAGGTGGCCGGCCCAGGTCTCGTCGGTGAGCGGGCCGAAGGTGTGCAAGGTGGCGCTGATCCGGCGGGCGGCGGCGCGCAGCTGGTCGGCCGCCTCGCCCGCGCCCTGGGCGTCCGAGCCGCTCTCGCGGTGCAGCCGCAGGCTGCGCAGGAAGTCCGCGGACTGGCGGTGGAGGTAGGCGGCCAGCACCTCCGCGGCCGTACGGGCATCCAGCCCGGGCCCGGACCGCGCCCCCGTGTCCGTACCGGCGTCCCTCCCGGGCCCGGACCGCGCCCCCGTGTCCGTCGCCGTGCCCGGATCCCTCAGTGCCGTCGAGCCGCCCATGTCCCTGTCCCCCGTCTCCCCCCAGTCCCCCGGTTCCCCGAACTCGTACGGCCGGTAGCGCTCCCCCTCCGGCCCGTCCACCACCGCGGCACGGGCTCCGGGCACCCCGCCGGGCTCGTATCCGATGCCGAGGAGACCGGGCGGCCCCCCGGCCGGCTGGTCATGTCGCTGGGCCACGCCGGCGCCTCCGGGCGTCAATGAGCATTTCCTGTACGTTGCGCAGCGGCGCACCGTCCGCGTCCACCGCGCGTCGGGTCCAGTCGCCGTCCGGGCCCAGGTGCCAGGACGAGGTGGCGTCCGAATTCCCGGTCTCCAGAAGGTTGTTGAGGGCGGCGCGGTGCGCCGGGTCGGTCACCCGGACCAGCGCCTCGATGCGCCGGTCGAGGTTGCGGTGCATCATGTCCGCGCTGCCCAGCCAGACCTCCGGCTCGCCGCCGTTGCCGAAGACGAACACCCGGGAGTGCTCCAGGAAGCGCCCGAGGACGCTGCGGACGCGGACGTTCTCGCTCAGGCCGGGGACGCCCGGGCGCAGCGCGCAGATGCCGCGGACCCAGATGTCGACCGGCACACCCGCCTGGGAGGCGCGGTAGAGGGCGTCGATGACGGCCTCGTCCACCATGGAGTTGACCTTGATACGGACGTAGGCCGGGCGGCCGGCCTTCTGGTGGGCGATCTCCTTGGTGATGCGCTGTATCAGGCCGTCCCGCAGGGACTTGGGCGCCACCAGGAGGCGGCGGTAGGTCTCGCGGCGGGAGTAGCCCGACAGCCGGTTGAACAGGTCGGAGAGGTCGGCTCCGACCTGCGGGTCGGCGGTCAGCAGTCCCAGGTCCTCGTACAGCCGGGCGGTCTTGGGGTGGTAGTTGCCGGTCCCCACGTGGGAGTAGCGGCGCAGCATCTCGCCTTCCTGACGGACGACGAGCGAGAGCTTGCAGTGGGTCTTGAGGCCGACCAGGCCGTAGACGACATGACAGCCGGACTCCTCCAGCTTGCGCGCCCACTTGATGTTGGCCTGTTCGTCGAAACGGGCCTTGATCTCCACCAGGACGAGGACCTGTTTGCCGGATTCCGCGGCGTCTATCAGGGCGTCGACGATCGGGGAGTCCTCGCCGGAGGTGCGGTAGAGCGTCTGCTTGATGGCCAGGACGTTGGGGTCGGCGGCGGCCTGCTCCAGGAATGCCTGGACGGAGGTGGAGAAGGAGTCGTACGGGTGGTGGAGCAGGACGTCGCGGGCGCGCAGGGCCGCGAAGATGTCGGGGGCCGTCGCCGACTCCACCTCGGCGAGGTCGCGGTGGGTGCCGGCGACGAACTTGGGGTACTTCAGCTCGGGGCGGTCCAGGGCGCCGATGCCGAAGAGTCCGGTCAGGTCGAGCGGGCCGGGCAGCGGATAGACCTCGGCGTCGGAGACCTTCAGCTCCTGGACGAGCAGATCGAGCACGGACGGATCGATGGACTCCTCGACCTCCAGGCGCACCCCCGGCCCGAAGCGCCGCCGCATCAGCTCCTTCTCCAGCGCCTGGAGGAGGTTCTCCGCGTCGTCCTCCTCGACCTCCAGGTCTTCGTTGCGGGTGACCCGGAACATGTGGTGCGCGCGCACCTCCATGCCGGGGAACAGCTCCTCCAGGTGGGCGGCGATGACGTCCTCGATGGGGACGTAGCGCTGCGGGCCGGCCTCCAGGAGGCGGGAGAGCAGCGGCGGCACCTTGACCCGCGCGAAGTGGTCGTGGCCGCTGACCGGGTTGCGTACGACGACGGCGAGGTTCAGGGACAGGCCGGAGATGTACGGGAACGGATGCGCCGGGTCCACCGCCAGCGGCGTCAGCACCGGGAAGATCTGCTGCCGGAAGAGCGTGAACAGGCGGGCCTGCTCCTTTTCCGTCAGGTCGGGCCAGCGGATGAGGTGAATGCCCTGGTCGGCGAGCTCGGGGACGATGTCCTGCTGGAAGCAGGCGGCATGCCGTGCCATGAGCTCGCGCGAGCGCGTCCAGATCAGTTCCAGCACCTCGCGGGGCTGGAGGCCGGAGGCGGACCGGGTGGCGACGCCTGTGGCTATGCGGCGCTTGAGGCCGGCCACCCGGACCATGAAGAACTCGTCCAGGTTGCTGGCGAAGATCGCCAGGAAGTTCGCCCGTTCGAGCAGCGGGGTCGCCGGGTCCTCGGCCAGCTCCAGGACCCGCTCGTTGAACGCCAGCCAGCTGCGCTCACGGTCCAGGAAACGGCCGGTGGGCAGCTCCTGGCCGTCGGCGCCCGGCACGCCCGTCTCGACGTACCCGTCGAGATCGGCGTCCATCTCGGGCTCCAGTTCGGGCAGCGTGCCACGGACCGCGTTGGGGCGGTGCGCGGCGATGGAGCCCACCGACGGCTGGGCCGAGGGCCCGGCGGCCTCGGACGGCGACGGCTTCGGGGACTGCGTCTCGGGCCGACCCTGGGCCTGAGGGCGCGGGTGCTGGTTCATGCCTTCATTCTTCCGCGCTCCGGGGACTCCAGGCGCGCCGGAACCCGGCTCGTCGCTGCCGGGAGGCGGCGCGACGCGGAGCCGCGGGGTCGGGGCGTTCGGCACAGCGGGCTGCATTCAGCGATGCTCGCAAGCGATATTGAATCGCCGGTAACGCGGATATGGCGGACAGGCAAGCGGGGGGCTACTCCCGGGGGTTGGAGCGCGGGCAGGGGGCGACCCTGGGGCCGTCGCGGGGTCCGTCGCGGGGTCCGTCGGGCGCCATCATAAGGCCCACATAAAGCAGCCCGCCATGCATGAGAAATCCCTCATCTTTAATTAAGCGAGACCTCACGGAAAACGGCATCGCCGGCTCGGCTTCCTACCGTAACGTTTCTTTCGTCGCCACCGACCGAAAAGTGACGGCGACAAGAAATGCATTGCCATTGCACCATCAACGCACCGACAATGCACCGCCAATGCACTGACAATGCATAGCTGATTCACAGAGAACCCATCGAGCATCGGAGAAATCCATGACCTTCCGAAAGATCATCCCCGCCATTCCGGCGCACCGCTGCGAGCCTGCCCATCGCGGCGTTCCCGCCCACCGCGGCGGCACGGTCACCACGCGTCCGGCGCCGGCCGGTGGCAGCGTCGTCATCGTGCGCCCGGCCCGCCGGGTGATCGGCGGCTGACGCCCGCACTTCCGGAGCCGGGCCCCGGTGTGGGGCCGGGGCCCGGCGTGGGGCCGGGGCCCGCCTCCGGGCTTCCCGTGCGGAGGGACGTACGGCGGGGCGCACGGAGGGGCGCACTGAGGGGCGCACGGACGGACATCCACGGAAGAGGGGCGGCGGCGGATGCCTCCGTACGACGATCGGCCGACGGTACGACTGCGAGCCTTCGAGCCCGTAGCGAAATTCACCGAAATCCCGGCACCGGAATTCACCGGCCGCAAGGAAAAGGAAACCCCGACCGACGAGGAATCCTGGAGCGCGACGGCATCCGCATCCGCATCCACCCGGCACGCTTTCCGAAGTTTCTGGCCGCTGACCAAGGGCGACCGGCACCGGCTGGCGCTGATATGCATCTGTGTGGTGATTGCCGCCCTCGCCGAGACCGGCGGCATTCTCCTCTTCGGTGAATTGACCGACCACGCCCTCCAGAAAGGGTCGCTCAACGCTTTCTGGCTGCCGGCCGCGCAGTGGCTGGGGGCGGCGGTCTTCGCGGCGCTCGTCGGCTACCTGGGAAACTCCACCGCCGTATGGGTGGCGGAGCGGTTCGTCATGCGACTACGGGCCCGCGTCTTCGGACATGTCCAGGACCTGCCGCCGCATTTCTTCCAGCGCCACCGGCAGGGCGATCTGGTCGAACGCCTCACGGGGGATGTGGAGGCCATCGAGCAGCTGGTCGTCTCCGGCCTGGTCAGAACGGTGTCCGCGCTGTTCAGCACGGTCTTCTTCTTCGCCGCCGCGCTCGTCCTGCGCTGGGACCTGGCGCTGGCGACCTTCGTCCTGGCGCCGCTGTTCTGGCTGGCCGCCCGGCAGTTCGCCACCCGGATCAAGGCCGCGGCGCGCCAGGAACGGATCGCCGACGGGGCGATCACCTCCGTCGTCGAGGAGTCGCTGGGCAACATCGTGCTGACCCAGGCGTACAACCGGCGGCGGGACGAGGAGCGGCGGCTGCGCACCGAGGCGCGCGCCTGGATGCGGGCGTCGGTGCGCGGGGCGCGGCTGGGCGAGGTGTACGCGCAGCTGGGCGAGGTGTACGCGCAGCTGGTCGAGGTGATCGAGACGGTGTGTGTGCTGGCCGTCATCGGGCTCGGCGCCTGGGAGATCTCCCGGGGCCGGATGACCCTCGGACAGCTGCTCTCCTTCGCCGCCTTCCTCGGCTCTCTCTATCCGCCGGTGCGGGCGCTGGGCCAGCTCGGACTGACCGTCACCGCGGCCACCGCGGGCGCCGAACGACTGCTGGAGATCCTCGCCGCCCGGCCCGCGGTCACCGACCCTCCGTCGGCTCGCGTGCCCGAACGGGTGCGCGGGGTCGTGGACTTCGCGCATGTGTGGTTCCGCTATCCGGAGGCAGCGGACGCCGGCCCGGAACCGGGCCCGGCTTCATGCGCCCCCGCCCCGTACGCCCTGCGCGACCTCTCCTTCACCGCCCGCCCCGGAGAGCTGGTGCTCATCACCGGCCCCAGCGGAGCCGGCAAGTCGACGGTCGCCAGGCTCCTGCCCCGCTTCTACGACCCGACCGCCGGTCACATCCGCCTCGACGGAACCCGCCTCGACGCCCTCCCCCTGGAATTCCTGCGCGAGCGCGTCACCCTCCTGCCACAGCAGACCCTGGTCCTGCACGGCAGCATCCGGGAGAACATCGCCTGCGGACGGCCGGGCGCCACCGACGCCGAGATCGTACGGGCGGCCCGGGACGCCGCCGCCCACGACTTCATCGAAGCCCTCCCCGACGGCTACGACACCCACATCTCCCCCGGCACCGCCCAGTTGTCCGGCGGCCAGCTCCAGCGCATCGCCATCGCCCGCGCCCTGCTGCGCGACGCCCCGGTCCTCGTCCTGGACGAGCCGACCGCCGGTCTCGACGCACTCTCCGCCCGCCGGGTGATCACCCCGCTGCGCCGCCTGATGGCGGGCCGTACCACCCTCCTGATCACCCACGACCTCCAACTGGCCCCGGACGCCGACCACATCCTCGTCCTCGACCAGGGGCGCCTGACGGAATCCGGCCGCCACGACGAACTCCTCGCCCACGCCGGCACCTACGCCCGCCTGTACGGCCACGACGCGCCCTCTCCGGCGGCCCGATCCTCGGCGAGCTGCCGCCCTACGCTGCCTCGGCTGCCCGCAGTACTTGGGGAATCGCCTCCGAACAGGTGTCCCCGCATCACAGAATGGAAATGCGCAGCCATCGAATCCCGAGCAGACGAGGAAGAAGCGGTTGTTGGACGAGAAGGTGTTCCGGAGTGAGGACGTGCCGCCGGCGGACCGCTTCGACTACTGGGTCGAGCTGTTGGGCCGTACGCATGCGCCGATGGACTTGCGGAGCGACTGCGCCGACGACTTCCGGGCTTCCCAGCGTGTGCTGGACCTCGGTGCCGTCACCGTGTGGCCTGCCACTTTCCAGCCGCTCACGTTTCGGCGCACACCGAAGCTGATCCGACGGTCCGATCCCGAGACCTACCATCTCTCACTCATCGTGCGCGGGAGCGGGGCAGGCGTGTGGGGGCACCGGGAAACCGAGTACAAGCCGTACGACCTGCACATCAACTCTTCCTCACTGGCGTACGACGTCCACAGCTCCGGGAACTCGGTCACGATGGTGGGGCTGGAGGTTCCCAGGGCGCTGCTGCCGCTGCCTCGCGACGCGGCCGACCAGGTGGTCGGGGCTCCGGTGTCGGCCCGGGAAGGGGTGGGTGCCCTGCTGGCGCGGTTCCTCACTCACCTGACCGCGGACACGGCCCCGTACCTGCCCTCCGACGGGCCCCGGCTGGGCACGGTCCTGACCGATCTGGTCGCCGGGCTCTTCGCCCACATACTCGAAGCCGGCGATTCCCTCCCACCGGAGACCCACCAGCGCACCCTCACCCTGCGCATCAAGGCGTTCATCCGGGAGCGCTTACCCGACCCGCACCTCACCCCGGCCACGATCGCCGCCGCGCACCACATCTCCACCAGCTATCTGCACCGCCTCTTCCGCGACGAAGACACCACGGTCGCCGCACGGATCCGGCGCCTGCGCCTGGAGGCCGCCCGCCGCGACCTCACGGACCCGGCCCTTCAGGCCACCCCGGTCCACACCATCGCCGCCCGCTGGGGCTTCCCCCGCGCCACCGACTTCAGCCGCGCCTACCGCACTGCCTACGGCGCCACACCCACCGACCACCGGCACCAGGCCCTCCACGGCCACGAGTGAACTCATTGCCAACACAGGTGTGCACTCAGCGCTCACGACACCACCGCCACACCCCGGCATCCTGGAGGAACGTTCGCCGATGCGTAACGGGAGAGCGCATCGGCGGACGGTGGATTGTCGCCTCACGTGGGGAGAACCGGCGTAAATGAAGGGCAACTTGCGGACGGCCCTGCTGTCAGGACTCGCCGCCACCGTGGTGCTCGGCCTCACCGGATCCGCGACAGCGGCCCCGCAGCCCCAGGACCGGCCCGGCAGGGTGCTGTGGCACCTCGGGAACGCCGCCGTGCACATCGAGGACATGCGCGGAGACGGCCACGCCCTCGAAGCATGGGCATACGGCGGTCACGCCTCCACCGCGCCGACCGCCGAGCGGATCGACCTGTCCTAACTCAACTGCGCCCGTCAACTCCCCTGCCTACGCTGGGCCGCATGCTCCCACCCGACGCCTCCGCCACGCTCGCCCTGCCGCTCCCGTACACCCCCGCCTACCCGATACGCACCGAGCGCCTGGAGCTGCGCCCGGTCCGCGCCGACGACGACTTCGCGGCGATATACGCCTACCGAAGCCTCCCCGAGGTCTGCCGCTATCTCTACACGGGCCCCTACGAGGAGGACGAGCTACGCGCCGACCTCGCCATCAAGGCGACCCGCACCACCCTGCGCGAGAGCGGCGACTTCCTGAGCCTGGCCGTCGCCATCCGGGAGACCGGCCCGCTGGCCGGGCAGGTGATCGGCGACGTCACCTTCGCCCTGCCCCGCGCCGAGCACCGCCAGGGCGGCATCGGCTATGTCTTCCACCCCGACCACGGCGGCCACGGCTACGCCACCGAGGCGAGCCGCGCCCTGCTGAAACTGGGCTTCGAGGACCTGCAACTCCACCGCATCCAAGCCGAGTTGGACGGCCGCAACACCGCCTCGGCCCGCCTGCTGGAGCGCCTGGGGATGCGCCGCGAGGGCCGTCTACGAGAGAACGAGTTCCTGGACGGGGAGTGGGCCGACGAGGTCATCTACGCGATGCTGGCGCGGGAGTGGCGGCGGGGTGCGGTTGCGGAGTGACCATGGTGGTAAGACGAGCCGTCGGTGACTTTGTTGTGTCGTGGGGTGCTGAATACTCACCGGAGGTTGAGAACCATCACATCATGGAGATCCGCGTCCTCCCAGGGATGAGCCTCACCCACCTTGCGGTATCCCCACGACCGGTAAGCAGCTTGAGCTGCCTCCGCGTCAGGTAGCGCGTTAAGCAGCACGCGTTCTTCGTTGCCTCCTGTTAGTAGCGCCTCGTGCAGCCGCCGACCGACCCCGAGTCGGCGCCAAGGCGCCCGTACTGCGAATTCCATAAGCCCGAAAGTGCGTTGCCCGTCTTCTCGGCTGATGTCGGCCGGGACAGGGGCGATCAGGCGATCCCACCAACCGGTCCTGGGACTGAGCGGATATCCGTATGCGATACCCACTGGTTCACCGCCGCCCGTACGTGCCATCGCGCCGCGGAACGTGGCTTTGCGAACCTGAGAGCGGAAGCGACGGAAGGTCGCCTCTACCGACTCCGGGGTCTCCTCATACGGTTCCTCCGCGAACACTTCGGCGTAGACGAGCCTGAATGCGGGCTCCGACTGTGCAGCAGACGGGCCGTCCAAGCACTCAATGGCGATCTTCTCTGGGCTGGTCATGAGCGACCTCCTCTCATAGTTTCTTGGATCCTCTCCGAAGTGTCGCGCGCCGCGGTGGTTTCAATGGAGCTGATGGTCTTGTGAAAATTCCTGATGCGGTCGGCGAGACGATGGGAGGCGATCTCTCCATACGATTCGATTACTCCCGCCATCTCAGCACCCGCCTCCTCCACCTCCCCCGAGTCGAGAAGGGTGCTGGCCAGCTTGGACCTGTACCACGCCGTGTTGCGGGCATAGCCGCCCCCGAGCCCATCCACAGCAGCACGCAAAAATGGCACTGCACGCTGAGGATTCCCTGCCCTCAGGTACATTTCCGCCGTGGCGTAGTCGATTTCCACCGTTCCGGCGAACCGTGCCCAATGGGGAACCTCGTCGCTCGCTTCGTCGCGGCTCTGATAAGAAAGTGCGCGGCTGAGCGCGCGACGGACTGCGGTCGTATCGCCAACATGCATGGATACATTGGCTTCGCGAAGTGCGATCACGAGATGAACGGCCGGTCCAGCTCCAACCCGGCTGGCCAGGCCATACGCCGTCTCGACTGCCGATGCGGCTTCCCACGCCCGATTCGCCTTGATATCGATCAGTACGAGCGTTTCCAGCGCTGAAATTTGCAGCAATTCGTCGCCGATGAGCTGGGCAGCCGTCAAAGCCTCCATCGAAGCCACGCGTGCCTTACCGATCGGTCCACTGTCGTAGCCGTACCAGGCTTGGTTGCTATGCAGCTCGGACAGCATCGCCTGAAGGTCCCGGCCGATCTTGGACGTATAGACGGAGTCTTTCAACGTCCGCATGAGGTGCTGTTCGAGTTGCTTCGCACGAGCCTTGGCAGGAATCCCACCGGAGCTATGGTCAACGGCGTACAGGTCGGCCAGGCGGGCGCGGAGCGCCGCCACATCGCTTGCACCGACACGCGGCCCGTGCCGGTCAGGGATAATAGCCGCTGCCGCGACTGCCCCTGTACCGGCGACGAACATTCGACGTTTCACCTCTGCATCGTCACCAATCCGCTGGACAGTTGCGCGTCTGTGCGTAGGGACGTCGAACCCCAGCTCAGTGAGTGGAAGGCCGAACATCCCTTCCAGCACACTCTGTTGACCAGGGTGCGGTAACGGTGGCGCTGATTCGCTTTCCCACCGCCGAAGTTGGCGCGTACTCACCGCAGCGTCGATGCCCAGGCGTACAGCCTCGCGGGCGAACGCGGAGACAAATGTCGCTTGCGTGTATCCGGCTTCCTTGCGCAACCGAGCGAGCGTGCTCACATCTCTACGCGCCATGCATTTCCCCTTGCGTGCACGGATCCTCTTCCCACCGTAGCGACTTGGCCCGTACCTCGGCGGTGAAAACGTCCGCCTAAACGTCCGGTCGCCGAGCGCCCACAGGTGTTGCGGAGGCGCTGAACTGGTTGGGGACCACGTCATCCCGGCACACGATCGACAGATCAATACGCAGTCGCCACGTAAGGACCCCCGCGACGGGTGAACGTCCGGGGGCGTGGCCATCAACTACACAGGAGTTGACGACATGACCCACGCTACAGCGAGGTTCTTAATCCTGCTGCTGCGGCTGATGTTTCCCGCGCGGGGCCGCCATCGATCGTCCGACGCACTGCCCGCTGCGCGGCGCGAGGCCGCACCAACGCCCGTACCTCCCCGCGTCCTCGTACGGCAGCCAGACATGCTGCATGGCGAGGACTCTTACCTGATCCGGTCGTACGTCCTCACCCCCGAGGAACGACGGGAACGACGGGCCCAGCGCGGGCGACGGCGGGACCTGTGGCTCGCCGTACACGGGTACGACACCGGGCCACGCTGGATTCACGGGGTGGAGGTGATGGGCTGATGCCGCGAACATGCCGCCCCGTTCACCTGGGGGAACCGGCATCGGAGCCCGTGCCGGTCGCCGGATGCGACGTGTGCAGGGCGTTGGCCGATCAGCGCGCGAGGGCGTACGCCTCCGGGGACAAGTCGAAGGCGTCCGACTGCAACGTCGAGATGATCCGCCACTCCCACCCAAAGGCGCGGTGAAAACGTGTCGCAGCAGGATCCGCTCGGGGCGCCTCACGCCGGTCACGCCGACCCTCGCGGCTGCCCCGGATGTGCACTGCTGAAAGAGCAACTGAGCACACTCTTCCAGGCAGAGAACAACCCTGCCTTGTGGGAGGTGCTCGGCACTGTGCCGACGCACGAGGAATACGGGCATCCCGACGATGCACGTCCGCCCCATGAGACGGACAAGCCCTGAGCAGGGACAGCACCTGTCCTTCGTGAGTCGACGTGACCAGCTCTCGCCCCGGTCCGTCCAAAGGGGCGCATCAGCCCCCTGCCAGGGCCAGGCTCGCTCACGGCAAGCCGGCCACGGCAGGGGCCATGCACCAGTCGAAACCATCGAGAGGAGCACCACGCATGAGCGCATTAACCGAATGCCCCACGAGCACGCGCACGCGAGACCCACAAGCCCTGCTCAACGCCGTACAGCCACATATCCGGCACCTCACCGTCAACGTCTTCGACAGCGGCATGACCATCTGGGACCGCGAGGTGGCACTCCTACTGCGCGACGAGGTGATGGTCCGCGACCTGGTGGAGCGCATCCTCGGCAACGCCGTGATGTACCTGACCGCCTCCATGGAGCACCCCGAGGTGCACCTCGGGGTAGGCAAGGTCGTTGATATCGGCGTGCACCAGATCATCCTCGACACCCCGGTGTACTTCGCGTTCTGCGCTCTGTACAACAACGGGGCGTACAAGCACCACGCGCCATTCATCCAGCGCCGGAACGACGGCATGGTTCTGCGTACCGCTGCCTTCCTACGGTCGATCGGGTTTCATCCGGACGAAGAGCTGTGGGCGAGGGACGGCGCCAACTGTTCGCCGTGTGACACCCAAGTGCCCGACAGCCACTGACCACCCGCACTAGCGTGTTGGCCTCGCCGGCCCAACACCGGCGGGGCCAACTCCCCTATCAGCTCTGCGAGGACGCCGCCGTGTCTGCACCGCACAACTACGACCACGAGCGCCGGCTCTGGGACATCTACGCCGGATCCCAGTCCGTACGCGGCGAAGTGTTCGACTCCGAACCGGTCTTCCGCTGGACGCAGTACCGTGACCACCCGACCGCGCCAGGCCCAGAGCTGTTGGGAGATCCCGAGAGTGTGTTGGAGCTCGGCTGCGGCACCGGTCGTGCCCTGGCCTGTCTCGCAGAGCGCGGAGCGAAGGCCACCGGTGTGGATCTGTCACCGGTCATGGTCGAACACACCACTGAACGGTGGGGACCGCGCGGGGTGCGGTTCGTGTGCGCGGAGGTGCTCGACTACCTGGAGCGCACGAGCGAGACGTACGACGCCATCTACTCGATCTTCGGCGCTGTCTGGTTCTGCGACCCTGAGCGGCTGTTCCCTCTCGCCGCCGCCAGACTGAACCCTGGTGGGGTCATCGTGTTCTCCCAGCCCCCGGCAGTCCCGGGCGCGTACGGGCCGCAGGGCATGTACAAGGGCGGGTTCGCGGGGCCTGCGATGTATACCTACCGGTACAGCTACGCCCCTGAAGCCTGGGCACGTTTCCTGTCCGAGGCTGACCTGACCGACACGAGTGTGACCGTGCTGGATGCGCCCACCGAGGGCCACATCGGCACGCTGATCGGCCGCGCCGTACGGCTCTGAGCAGCACGCAGAGCGCGGAGCCAGTCCTCGACGCGAGGCGCCGCCGTTTCTGCCCACCGCCGGTGGCCGCGGCCCGTATCGGGGGTGGGTGGCGGGGGTGGGTGGCGGGGGGGGGTGGCCCGAAAGGCCGCCAACACCAGTCCCTGCCACTCCTCCCGCGTCACCCCGGCCAGACCCCTCAGGTCTCCGACCGATACATCAGATCCGTCTCATGGGTGACGAACCCCAGTCGCTCGTACACGCTCACCGCCGCCACATTGTCCGCATCGACGTACAGCATCGCCGTCGGCAGCCCCTGTGCCGCCAGGTGCCGCAGGCCGATCGAGGTCAGGGCCTTGCCCAGGCCGCCGCCCTGGGCGCCGGGGCGGACTCCGAGTACGTAGACCTCGCCCAGGCCCTCCTCGGCGTGCACCTTCGTCCAGTGGAAGCCGACCAGCCGGCCCTCCTTCTCCACGAGGAAGAAGCCCTTCGGGTCGAACCACGGCTCGGCCTTGCGGTCGTCCAGGTCGCGCTGGGTCAGCGAGCCCTGCTCGGGGTGGTGGGCGAAGGCGGCGGCGTTCACCTCCAGCCAGGCGGCGTCGTCGGTGCCGGGCTGGAAGGTCCGTACGGTCACGCCCTCGGGGAGCGTGGGTTCCGGCAGCGTCAGATCGGCCAGGGAGCGCCGCATCTGGCGCAGCTCGCGGAACATCGTCAGGCCGAGGGTCTGGGCGAGGTGCCGGGCGGCCGGGTGCCCGCCGTGCGCCCATACCCGCAGCCGGCGCCCGGACTGTGCCAGCAGTTCGCTGCCCAGCGCCCGGCCGTGCCCGCGGCCGCGGTGGCCCGGGTGCACGACCAGCTCGGCGGCCGGAGCCTCCACCGGGTCGGTGTCCTCCAGCTGCCCGTAGGCGACCAGCTGCTCCTCGTCCTCCGTCGGCGTGTACACGAGCACATGCCGCACCCCGGGGCGCCGCCCGCCGCGCAGCTGAAGCCGCCCCTGCTCGGACACCGCGGGCTGCCCGTCCGTCCGCGCGGCCTGCTCGATCAGCTCCAGCACGGCCGCGGCCGTCTCCGGGGTCAGCTCCTCGACCACCCGGACCCTGCGGCCGGACCGGCCCATCTCCTGTGCTGCGTCAGTCATGCGTGCAGCGTACGACTCTCCCGGGGGCGGGGGCCGGGTCATCGGGCGTGAGGAAACGCACCGGGGTGATCTTCCGGACGTGGGCGAGGACGGCGAGCCACTCCCCCGGCTGGGGAACAGGTGGGGAGCAGGTGGGGAACAGCCAGCTGGTTCCCCGCCTGGTCCTGCGTCGTCATCATGGCGTCAGCTCGACCCTCAATCTTGGTTGAGGGTCGAGCGAGGCGAAGCCACGGGCTTCGCCGAGCCGTAACCCGTCCCCCCTGTTGCGCTACGCGCGTCGACCGTAGGCTGCCCTCCGCTCGGACCATCCAGGAGGGGAACCCATGCCATCCACGCCTCAACCACGCCGCGCCACACGGAGATTGGCGGGAAGACTGTCGGCCGCGGCCGCCGTGCTGGCCGCCGCCATCGGGGTCACCGCGACCGCCCTGCCCGCCGGGGCCGAGACCGCGCACCCGGGTGGCGGCCGTACGGTCGACGTCCAGCTGCTCTCCTTCAACGACTTCCACGGCAACCTCGAACCGCCGCAGGGCTCGTCGGGCACGGTGCAGGAGCTGGAGCCCGACGGCAGCAAGAAGGCCATCCCCGCGGGCGGCGTCGAGTACCTGGCCCAGGCGCTGCGTACGGCCCGTAAGGGGCACCCGTACTCCGTCACCGCCGCGGCCGGCGACCTCATCGGTGCCAGCCCGCTGCTGTCCGGCCTCTTCCACGACGAGCCGACGATCGCGGCCATGAACAAGCTGGGTCTCGATGTCACCTCCGTCGGCAATCATGAATTCGACGAGGGCCGGGCCGAGTTGACGCGGATGCAGAAGGGCGGCTGTCATCCCAAGGACGGCTGTTACGAGAAGGGGAAGAAGTTCGCGGGGGCCGACTTCCCCTACCTCGCCGCCAATGTCACGGACGAGAAGACCGGCAAGCCGCTGCTCAAGCCGTACACCGTGTGGCAGCACAAGGGCGTCAGGATCGGCTTCATCGGCGTGACGCTGAAGGGCACCCCGGACATCGTCAACGCCGCCGGAGTCAAGGGCCTGAAGTTCCACGACGAGGTCGCGACCATCAACAAGTACGCCAAGGTGCTCAACCGGCAGGGCGTCAAGGCGATCGTGGCCCTGATCCACGAGGGCGGTATGCCCGCCTCCACCGCGTACAACTACAACTGCGACAGCCCCGGTCCCGGCGACGGCATCTCCGGCCCGATCACCGAGATCGCCAAGCATGTGACCCCGCAGGTCGACGCGCTGGTCACCGGCCACACCCACCAGTCCTACACCTGCACCATCCCGGACCCGTCCGGCCGGCCCCGCACGGTGACCTCGGCGGCGTCCTTCGGCAGGCTCTACACCGATACGACGCTCACCTACGACCGGCGCACCCATGACATCGTGCGCACGAGTGTGAAGGCGCCGGGCGCGGTCAACCATGTCGTGGAGCGCACGGGGCCCAAGGCCGTGGACATGACGTCCCTGATCGCCCGCTGGAACAAGCTCGCCGCGCCGGTCGCCAACCGCCCCGTCGGCCATATCTCCGCGGACATCGACGGCCGCGGCACCGAGGCCCCCGAGGCTCCCCTCGGCGACGTCATCGCCGACGCCCAACTGGAGGCCACCCGGGCCGCCGACAAGGGCGGCGCCCAGCTCGCCCTGATGAATCCGGGAGGCATCCGCTCCGACCTGGCCTACAAGGCGGCCGGCTCGGAGGGCGACGGCGTGGTGACGTACGGGGAGGCGTTCACCGTCCAGCCCTTCACCAACATGATGAATGTCGTCGACCTCACCGGCAGCCAGCTCCTGACCGGCCTCCAACAGCAGGTCAGCGGCCCGAACGCGGCCGAACCCAAGATCCTCCAGGTCTCCAAGGGCCTGACCTACACCCTGGACATGACGAAATCCGGTGCCGGCCGCGTCGTCAAGGACTCGCTCAAGCTGAACGGCACCCCCATCGACCCGGCCAAGACCTACCGCGTCGCGATGAACGAGTTCCTGGCGGGCGGCGGCGACGGCTTCCCCGCCTTCAAGGACGGCAAGAACAAGTACGTCGGCGCCTCCGACCTGGACGCCTTCACGGCCTACCTCACCGCCCACTCCTCGGCATCCGGCCCGCTGGATCCGCCGAAGGCGGACCGGATCACGATCGTGAAGTAGCAGTCGTGAAGTAGCGGGACGGGGCGGGCCGTTCGGCACTGCTCACGCAGCCTGCCCCGGCCGTCCGTCACAGAGACGGGCGGCCGGGGCCGGTGCGCTTCGCACAGCGTTACAGCAGGTGGAAAGCGAAGCCGAAGCCCACGATGGCCATAGCCAGGCCGATGAGGAGAATCACCGGCCCGAACAGGTAGGTGAAGCAGCCCCTGCCGTCCTTGACGCGCCAGAGGCCGTTTGTCAGGACGACACCGGCATAGACGACTATGCATCCGATGATCCCGAGGAGCTCCCAAAGACTGGGGCCCCAGCCGGGGTCGTGTTTCGGGAGGTGCGCGACCCCCGCCAGGATCACGGTGCTGGTCTCGTGGGGCACGGACTAATTCGCCTCTTTCTTGGCTTCGTCATAGTCCTTGTCAAGGTTCTGAAGGTCGGTCTCAATGCCCGAACCGCCTTCGTAAATCGCCGTGTTGAGACCGGTGCGGAAGGCATTCCGGTACGCCCCGTCGATGAGCTTGCCCTGTTCACCTCCGCCCTCGCCGCCGAGGCTGTGTCCCTCCATCTGCCCGAGGAGGTGGTCGCCGAGGTGGTTTCCGAGGGCACCGGTGACGGCATTCGT
Source organism: Streptomyces natalensis ATCC 27448 (assembly GCF_000935125.1). Lineage (GTDB taxonomy): Bacteria > Actinomycetota > Actinomycetes > Streptomycetales > Streptomycetaceae > Streptomyces > Streptomyces natalensis. Next base: position 219,106 of record NZ_JRKI01000062.1, read on the forward strand.
CCCCACGTCCCATGCAGTGTCCGAGCCGCCCTTGTCATCGTCCGCCAGGTCGGCGTTGAGGCCACCGGCAATGTTGCCGAGCGCACCGTTGGCGGCGCTGCCCGCCCACCCCTCGCCTTTGAGCATCCTGCCGAACGCGCCGGTCAGCTTGGCACCCTCCGCCAGCTCCGATCCGCCCACAGTGAAGGCGGCGGTACCCAGAGCTTCCCGGTTGGCAGTGTGAAAATCGTTGCCCACCGTCACCGGCTGACCGTTGAGTGCCTGGTTGAGCATCATGCTGCCCGAGTCGGCAACGAAGTTCGTGGCGTAGCTTTCTGCAAACTTGCCGCCGATACGAGCCACCGCGACGAGCATTTTCTCCAGCGTCGCCGCAACTTCGGCGCTCATCCCGCCGAAGCGCTCCAGCAGGGCCGCCACCTTCTCGGCTGCCGAGGTGAACAACTTGACCAGGTCCAAGATCTTGCCAACCTTCGCGGCCACAGCCGCATTGGCGACGAGGTCGGAGAGGAAGCCGGTGAACGCGGACAGCGCGGCGCCCAGCACCTCCATCTCGGCGATCTGGACGCAGATGTCGATGATCTCTTCGTTGATCTTGTCGATCTCGTCGGCGAATTCCCGTAGCCCGTCGGCCACATGGTGGAAGTTCTTCGCGACGTCGGTGATGGTCTTCTTCTGGCCCTGCCAGTGCTTCTCGAAGGCATCCCGGGCCTCGCCGTGCCAGCCCTGCTTGTCGACGCCGTCCACGGCGCTGTCGAGGACCCGTACGACCTTGGCCAGTTCGGTGCCCATGGCGTCCCAGGCATGGGCGATCGAGCGGAGCGTGTCACCGTTGCCGCCGGGGAGTTCCACGCCGAATGCCTGGAGGATCTCCAGGACCTTGCCGTCTATCCAGCCGTTGATGCTCATGTCACACGCCCCGGACCTGGCTCACGGACCGCAGGTGACCGATGGCTACCCGGTCCGAGTCCTGGTAGCTGGACGCGTTGATCCGCAAACGGTCCGCGTCGCTGTTGAGCACATCGGGAAGGTGTCCGAGCGCCTTGACAGTGCTGTTGAGCAGCTGCCAGTACTTATCCATCGCGCCGTCGCAGGCACCCAGGATGCCGAAGGCTTCTCCGACCTCTGACGATGTCGCCACAAACGCATGGAGCTGCGTGGTCAGATCCCCCGCTTCCCGGTCGAATTTGTCCGCCAGATCCGTCAGCGCCGAGGGATCGACACCGAACTGCCCGCTCATCCCGCTTCCCCGCTCCCTCTGCTCGAACATGTACGAGCTCCAGGAGTACGTCAGGAAGCGAATGCCGAAAAGGATCTTTAATGGCTTCAACACGCTGCGCTGGCCTGCGCATTGCCTCCTTGGGGTGACCCATAGCAAGACTTGGCCAACCCTGGACCCTGCCGGTGCGGATTCCGGATGCCGTTGTCCGTACAGAGGACGACGGCCCGGCGGGAATGCTCCCGCCGGGCCGGTCTCGTATCGCGTCCTACGTCGCTCAGCCGCCGTACGGGTTCCCCTGCTGCGGCGCGCCGTAGGGGGGCTGCTGCGGGGCCTGCTGGTAGCCCGGCTGCGGCTGCTGCGGGTAGCCGGGCTGCGCCTGCTGGGGCTGGGCCGGCGGGTAGCCGTACTGGTTCTGCTGCGGGGCGACCGGCTGCTGCGGGGCCTGCTGGTAGCCGGGCTGCTGGGGCTGGCCGGGGGCGGGAGCCGGGGCGCCCTGGTAGCCGGGCTGGGGCTGCTGGGGGTAGCCGGGCTGCGGGGCGGCCTGCGGCTGCTGCTGGGGCATGCCCTGCGGCGCGTAACCCTGCTGCGGGGCCTGTGGCATACCGGGCTGCTGGGCCGGCGGCATCCCCGGCTGCTGGCCCGCGAACTGCTGCTGCGGCGCGCCGCCGACCGTGGCCAGCAGCTGCTCCAGCTCGGTCCGCCACGCCCGGTGGACATTCAGCCGGACCGGCGCCGCCTCGCCCGGGAGCGCCAGGCGGACCGAGCTCCACAGCGTGCTCAGGTTGACGTCCGAGAACGCGTTCTGGGCCTGGTCACGCGGGATCACATGGGTGACCTCCTGCGGGCGGTTGTTGACCCGGTGCACCCGGTGCACCACGATCGCCTGGTCCGTCACCGTGACGAAGTAGTACTTGACCATCATGCGCCCGACGAACCCGAGCATGCTCATCAGCCACGGGCTGGGCCCCGTGACCGTCTCGAACGTCACCAGCGCCCGGTCCCCGGGGTTCTGCTGGGCTATCGCCGCCGAGACCTGTTCCTTGATCGTGCTCTTGAGCATTGCCATAGCGGCTGTTCCCCAATTCCGTGACAGTGGACTGCCAAGCGTATCCACAGGACCTGTGGCCCCATGGTGGTGCCGGAGGCCAATTCCCGGTCGCTCTCCCCGAAATCCGGCACATACTCTCCGCAATCGCCCTCAGTGTGTCCCGAACCACCGCTCGGCCAGGGCGTCCAGCGTCGGCCGCGGCGGAGCGGGCAGCTCCCGCAGGTACCAGGGGAGGTCGCTGTGGACGTGCAGCAGGGTGAGGGCGAGGAGTTCTCGGGGGTCGAAGCGCTCGCCGTACGCGCGCAGGACGCGGGCCAGGAGGCGTGGATCGCCGCGGGAGACGAAGAGGCCGACGGCGACGAAGTCGTAGGCGCGGTGGCCGATCATGGCCGGTTCGAAGTCGATGAGTCCGGTGAGCCGCCAGTCGTCGGAGGCGTCGATGAGCAGATGCTGGCGCATGAACTCCGTGTGGAGGAGGACCCCGGCCCCGGCCCCGCCACCGGGCCCGGCCCCGGCCCCGCCACCGGGCCCGGCCCCGGCCCCGCCACCGGCTCCCGCTTCCACTTCCACTTCCGCCTCCGCCTCCGCCTCCGCCTCCGCCTCCGCCTCCGGCACGGGAACGGGTACAGGTACGGGTACGGATACGGGCAGGGCTACGGAGTCGGGCAGGGCCACGGAGTCGAGGAAGGCGGGGATCTGCTCCAGCCACGGTGCGGGCAGGGCGCGGGCGCGCTGGCGGTCCACGGCCGAGGCGCGTTGGGCGGCGAGGAAGGCGGGCCAGTCGCCGGGGCCCAGCACGTCGGCGAGCGGGGCCGGGTCCACCGCGTGCAGGGCGGCCAGCGTCTCACCGGCCTCGGTGGCGATACGGTCCCGTTCGGCCCGGGGGACTCGGGGCCAGGCGACGGCCAGATCGCTGCCGCGCAGCCGCGACATCAGCACATAGCGCCAGCCGTTCTCGTACTCCCCCGCGTCGTACACATACGGGGTGGGGACCGGCAGGCGGCCCTGGAGGTGGGCGAGGACCCGGGCCTCGGCGCGGGCGTCGGCGGCGCTTGCGGCCGGGAAGAGCTTGAGGACGTAGCGGTCGCCGACGGCGTAGACGGGCAGCGAACCGGCCGGAAAGCGGGCCAGGGGGGCGTCCCGTAGCCCGAGCCGGGTGCAGAGGGCGGCGACGCCCCGCCGCAGGATCTGTTCGTCGGGGACGATCGCGTCCCCCTCGTCGTCCGTGTCCACGCGAGGCAGCATGCGCGGACGGTAGGGCGGGCGGGGCGGGCCCATCAAAGGGTTTTCGGCGGCGCCGTCGGCATGCGACGGGCCGTCAGACGGGCACCGCCCCGGCCCGGTCAGGAGAAGTCCGCGGCGTGCTCCCGCGCCCACTGGGCGAAGGGGCGGGCCGGATGGCCGGTGACCCGCTCGACGGCGTCCGAGACGGGCGGCGCCGGCCGGCCCACGGTGCTGCCGAACATCCGGATGAGTTCCCGCGCGGATTCCTTCGGCATGTGCGGGCCGGCGATCGCCTCGGCGGCCGCGTCCTCGGAGATCTGCTCGACCCGGACCTCGCGCCCGATGGCCCGGCCGATCTCGGCGGCCTGCTCGGCCACGGTCAGCGCCTCCGGGCCGGTGACGACATACGCCTGGCCCGCATGGGCGCCCGTACGGTCCAGCAGGGCGACGGCGGCGACATCGGCGAGATCCGCTTCGTGGACCGGTACGCCCTGCGCGCCCGGGTGGGCGTTGCGCACCACGCCGGATTCGCGGATCGACGCGGCCCAGCCGAGGGTGTTGGTGGCGTAATTGCTGCCGCGGACGAAGGTCCACTCCAGACCGGAGGCGCGCACCGCACGCTCCACGGCGGCATGCATACGGGCAATGAAGTTGGTCTCGTCGGCGGGCGAATCCGTCACCGCCACCGAGGAGTTGAGGACGACGCGGCGGACACCGGCCGTGACCGCGGCGTCCAGCACCGCGACGGCGGACTGCTCGCCGCCCGCGGCCAGATTGAGGAACAGCGCCTCGGCGCCGGCCAGCAGCGGTGCGAGGCCGGCGGCGTCGGTGAGGTCCGCGCGGACCGTCTCCGCCGCGGGCGGCAGACCGGCGCGGGAAGGGTCGCGGGTCAGGGCGCGGACCTGCGCACCGTCCTGGAGAAGGCGGCCGACAAGCCTGCGGCCGATATTGCCGGTTGCGCCGGTGACGACGATCACGGAAACCCCTTAAGAAGACATCGCTGCGGTCGTCACCACAACACCGTCGCCGCTCCACTTGTTCCACAAGCCGCGGATTGCGGCTCCCCATCGGGACGACAAATTTTCGCCAAGACGGACCGTTCATCTTTCGCGTACGTCACATACTGCCGGTAGGACTTGCATTCGAGGGTCCCACCCGTGGTGGGATGTACGGATGCGCACCCCCATACGCATATCTTCACCCTCCCCCTCTTCGCCGCCGGACCTTTCCCCGTCCGGCGACACCCGCGAGATGACACCGCTGAACCCTTACGCCGATCTGGCCGCCCTCGCCGACCCGGAACCGGACCCCGAACCGGAACCCGAGCCGTACCACCAGCCGCTGCGTCGCACCTATCTCAACGAGCGTGACGACAGCGACGATCCGCTGGGCCTCGGGCTGCGTGCGGACGACGAGGACGAGCAGTGGACGCCGCCGAACCACCGTCGCAGAAAGCGCGGCATCAGCCGCTTCGCCGCCGTACCGATCACCATCAAACTGCTGGTGGCCGTCCTGGTGTGCACGGCGTTCCTTACGCTCTTCGACCGCTTCGCGGTGCTCTACGCGCAGGGCAAGGCCGCGGAGAAGCTCAAGGAATCCCTGCATCTGAACGCCACTCCGGACGTCGACATCAAGGGTTTCCCCTTTCTGACCCAGGTCCTCGGCAAGCGCCTGGAGCAGGTGGACGTCACCATTCCCGACGTGGCCGCCGACCGCGTCTCGCTGGCGAAATTCTCCGCGTCCGCGAACGACATCCGGATCGACGGCGATCTGCCGAGTTCCATCAAGGGCGCCACCATCGGCAGCATGCACGGCAATGTGCTGCTCGCCTTCGACGACATGAATCGCGAACTGGGCGCCTCCCAGGTGAAGTTCAGCCAGCTGGGGCCCAATGCGGTGCGCGCGGTCGGCGAGCTGCCGATCGCCGGCCACCCGTTGCGGGTACGGGCGGAGGCGCACATCCGGCGGGCGGGGGACCGCGGAGTCTCCACCGACATCAGCCAGATGCGCCTGGACATCGCCGATATCGCCGTCTACCGCCCCGGCACCGGCAAGGAGGAGGGCCTCCGGCTCACCCGTAAGACCGCCTCCGAGCTCAGCCGTCAGGCGGCCAAGGTGAAGGCGATGCTGAGCATTCCGGCGATCGCGCACCGCATCGGCATTCCGCAGCAGTACATCGACGCGGCGCTGCACGACGAACAGAAGCTGCACGATCTGACCGGTTCGCCGCGCTTCGTCGAGAAGCTGATGAAGGTCAACCTCGTCGATGTGGTGATGGACCACCCCTGGCTGCTCCAGAAGGTCGGCATCGACCCGAAGATCTTCGGCACCCTGAGCGGACTGACCAAGCCGCAGCTCGCCGACCGGCTCTCGCTCTCCTTCCGGCTGCCGAAGACGCCCGGTGACGTCCGGCTGCGCACCATCACCGTCCAGCAGGACGGCATCCATGTCGAGGTGACGGGGGCGAATCTTCCGTTCGGGGACGCGGCGAAGAAGGCGAAGAAGGATTAGCCGGAGGGGGTGGCAGGGGCAGGGGCCGCTCTACTCGGGCGGCCCCTGCGGGCTCTTCGCGTGAGGCACGTCCGGCGGCGGCGTCGGCGCCCCCGGCAGGGTCAGCACCGCCTCCGTACCGCCGAGCTCCGCCGACCGCAGCCGTACCGCACCGCCGGCCTGTTCCGCCGTGCGGGCCACGATCGACAGGCCCAGCCCGCTGCCGGGCAGGCTGCGCGCGGACGGTGAACGCCAGAACCGCTCGAAGACATGGGGGAGTTCGTCCGGGGAGATGCCCGGTCCGTGGTCGCGCACGGTCAGCTCGCCGCCGGTCAGCCGGACCTCGACGGAGCCGCCGGCCGGGCTGAACTTGACCGCGTTGTCGAGGAGGTTGACCACCGCACGCTCCAGCCCGGCGGGCTCGGCCCGTACGTACCAGGGGTCGAGGTCGGCGGTGAGGGCCAGCGACGGGCCGCGCAGCCGGACGCGCGCCAGGGCCGTGCCGACGATGTCGTGCAGCGCGACGACCTCGACGGCGGCCTGCCCGCGCGCCGGACGCGACAGCTCCTGAAGGTCGCCGATCAGCGCCGCCAGCTCCCCCATCTGCGCCTTCACCGACTCCAGCAGCGCCGCCTTGTCCGCGGGCGGGATCGGCCGGCCGGACTGCTCGCTGCGGACCAGGAGGTCGATGTTGGTGCGCAGGGAGGTCAGCGGAGTGCGCAGTTCGTGACCGGCGTCCGCGATCAGCTGCTGCTGAAGGTCGCGGGAGGCGGCCAGCGCGCTGGTCATCGAGTTGAAGGAGCGCGAGAGCCGGGCGATCTCGTCCTCGCCGTCGACGGGGATGCGCACGGCCAGATCCTCGGTACGGGCGACGTGCTCGACGGCGTCGGTGAGCCGGTCGACGGGTTTGAGACCCGACTGGGCGACCCACAGGCCGGCGTACGCGGCGCCGAGCACCCCGATCCCGGCGACGACCAGCAGCACCAGGGCGAGCTGGTCGAGCGGCTGGGTGACCTGGTCCATGGGGGTGGCGACCGAGATCGCGAGCGGATTGCCCGAGGCGTCGGTCACCGGGCCGAGGGTGGTGAAGACCCGCATCTCGGTGCCGTTCTTGGCCCGCGTGGTGTGCACGGTGTTGGACAGCCGCTGCTGAGCCACCAGCTCATCCGCCCGCTGCACCGGGATCGAGGACTTGCCGGGGGCGGTGCAGTCATAGCCGCTCGACGACACCAGGCGGACGGTGTACGGAGTGGGCGGGGGATTGCCCGCAAGGGGCTGGCCGTTGCAGTGGTCGACCAGCGCCCGCACATAGGTGTCGGTCACCTTGACCGAGCTCAGCGTCTCGTCCAGCTGCTCGGTGAGCCGGTCGCGGGTGACCAGCCAGCACGCCGCGGCCGAGAGCGCCACCGCCACCGCCACCGCCAGTCCCACCAGCATCGCCAGCCGGGAGCGCAACGGCAGCCTGCCGTACCAACGGGTCATTCCGCGCCGCCCTCCGACCGCAGCACATAGCCGACGCCGCGCACGGTGTGCACCAGCCGCGGCTCGCCGCCCGCCTCCGTCTTGCGGCGCAGATACATCACATACACATCGAGGGAGTTGGAGGTGGGCTCGAAGTCGAAGCCCCAGACCGCCTTGAGGATCTGCTCACGCGTCAGGACCTGCCGCGGATGGGCCAGGAACATCTCCAGCAGGGTGAATTCGGTACGGGTCAGCTCGACCGGCCGGTTGCCGCGGGTCACCTCGCGGGTGGACAGATCCATCCGCAGATCGGCGAAGGACAGTGTGTCGTTCTCGTCGACCGGCGCACCGGCGGCCGCCGCATACGTGCTGCGCCGCAGCAGCGCGCGGATCCGCGCCAGCAGCTCGTCCAGCTCGAAGGGCTTGACCAGGTAGTCGTCGGCCCCGGCGTCCAGCCCGGTGACCCGGTCGCCGACCGTGTCGCGGGCGGTCAGCATCAGGACCGGTACGGTCACCCCGCTGGCCCGCAGCCGGCGGGCGGCGGTCAGCCCGTCCATCCGCGGCATCAGCACATCCAGCACGATCAGCTCGGGGTGGTACGTCGCGACCTTCTCGACCGCGTCCAGACCGTCGACCGCCTGCTCCGTCGCATAGCCCTCGAAGGCGAGCGAGCGCTGGAGCGCCTCGCGGACGGCCGGCTCGTCGTCGACGATCAGGATGCGGGCGGGCTGATCACCGTGCTCGGCGGGGCTCATGTGCGTGGTTACCTCGGGTGGATGGGGGGCACCTCCCATGCCCTTGAGGCATGGGGGAGGATCGACGGTCGGCACCTTACGGGCTGCCTTCAGCGTGGCACGGCGGCGTCAGATACGGCCGTTGCCGCCGCCCCCGCTCCCCCCGTCGCGCAGCGAATCGAGATCGGCCTTGACGGTGTTGATCGGTATGGCGAAGCCCAGTCCGATGCTGCCCGCGCTGCTGCTGGAGGCCGAACTCGGCGAGTAGATCGCGGAGTTGATGCCGATGACCCGGCCCTGCATATCGATCAGCGCGCCGCCGGAGTTGCCCGGGTTGAGCGAGGCGTCGGTCTGGATGGCCTTGTACGAGGTCTTGGACGAGCCGGTGTCGCCGTTGTACTGGTTGCCGCCGAACTCGAACGGCCAGCCGTCACCCGGGTCCCGCTGCTGCCGGCCGCCCTCCTTGGGGACGGTGACATCGCGGTTGAGGGCGGAGACGATACCGCTGGTCACGGAGCCGGTGAGGCCCTCGGGCGAGCCGATCGCGACCACGCCGTCGCCCACCGCGATCCCGTCGGAGTCGCCGAGCGTGGCGGGGGTCAGGTTCTTGCCGTCGCGGACCTTGATCAGCGCCAGGTCCTTGTCGGGGTCGGTCCCCACGACCTGCGCGGTCTTCCGGCTGCCGTCGCCGAAGGTGACCTGGACCGCCCGCGCACCGGACACCACATGGTTGTTGGTGACGATCTCGCCGCCGCGGGTGAGGACCACGCCGGACCCGGTGGCCTCCCCGGACCCGGTCCGCGCCTTGATCTCCACTATCGCCGGGCTGACCGCCTTGGCCACCCCCGAGACCCCGCTGCCGCTCTGCTTGCCCGCGTTGACCAGCGGCGTACCGGCGCCGTCCGCCTGCACCTGATGGGTGGCACCGGCCAGCAGCGCCGCGCTCCCCCCGCCGATCAGACCGGACGCCAGCGCCACCGCCGCCAGCAGCGCAACCGGCCGCCGCGCCCGGCGGCGCGACCCGGGCTCGACGGAGTCCGGTGCGTACGGGGGCGGCGGCGGAACGGCCTGCCCGTGGTCGCCGTGCCCGTGGTCGCGGGGCCCGTGCTCGTGCCCGTAAAGGTCGCCGTACGCATACGGCCGGTCCTGTGGCATGTCCTCGCCGCTTCGGCGGTAGCTGTCGGTCATGGCATTGACTGTGCGCCCGGTCCATGAGAACCGTCTGAGAACGTCCTGAGAGGTCCGGCAGAAGTCGGTATGCCCGGCATAAGGACCCGCCGGGCACCAGGGCCCGGGCTCAGCCCTGGCAGCCGCAGGACCGCCGCACCACCAGCCGCGACGGGAACTGCCGCAGCCGCTCGCGGCGCGAGCCGACCACCCGCAGCCCGTCGTCCAGGACGAGGTCCACCGCCGCCCGCGCCATCGCCTGACGGTCCGAGGCGACGGTGGTCAGCGGCGGATCGGTCAGCCCGGCTTCCTTCACATCGTCGAAGCCCGCCACGGCCAGCTCGCCCGGCACATCGATCCGCAGCTCCCGGGCGGCCCGCAGCACACCGATCGCCTGGTCGTCGGTCGCGCACATGATGGCCGGCGGCCGGTCCGGCCCGGCCAGCAGCTTCAGCGCGGTCTGGTAGGCGTCGTAGCGGTTGTACAGGGCCTGGAAGTAGCGACCCTCCACGGACTTCCCGGACTCCTGCATGGCCCGCCGCCAGCCCTCGACGTGGTCGGTGACCGGGTCGCCGGACTTGGGCGTCTCCTCCGTGCCGCCGAGGAAGGCGACGTACGGATGGCCGTGCTCCAGCAGATGCCGGGTCGCCAGCTGCGCGCCCCAGATGTCGTCCGTCATGACGGCGACGTCGTCGATGGCATCCGGGCGGCGGTGCAGCAGCACCACGCGCGCATCCCAGGCGTCGATCTCGGCCGCGGCGTGCTCACTCGGTCCCTGGCTGATCAGGATCAGCCCGGCCACCCGCATCCCGAGGAAGGCGCGCAGATAGTGGGCCTCGCGCTCGTCCTCGTAGTTGGCGTTGCCGACCAGCACCATCTTGCCGCGCTCGGACGCGGCCCGTTCCACGGCGTGCGCCATCTCGGCGAAGAACGGCTGCCGGGTGTCCGGCACGATCAGACCTATGAGGTCGGTGCGGCGGGAGGCCATCGCCTGCGCGACCCGGTCCGGCCGGTAGCCGAGCTCCTTGATCGCGGCGAGTACCCGCTCGCGCGTGGCCGGGGCGACCGGCCTTGGTCCGTTGTTGATGACGTAGCTGACCACGGCGGTGGACGTCCCCGCCAGTCTTGCCACATCATCCCGCGTCACCTTGGCCACGCGCGGCAGTCTACGCGGATGGTCCTACCGGGAGGCAGGTCGTCCGGCCACGGTTTGGGCACGCGGGTCGACGGCCTTCGCGGAGCCGTCACCGTCACGGTCCGCCGCCGACCCGTCCTTCGCCGCCTTCGCGGCGTTCTCGGTCGCCTTCGCCTGGGCGTCCGCCGCCCGCTCCGCCTTCTCCGGCGTGACAAAGCGGTAGCCGACGTTACGGACCGTGCCGATCAGCGACTCGTGCTCGGGGCCGAGCTTGGCGCGCAGCCGACGGACATGCACATCGACCGTCCGCGTACCGCCGAAGTAGTCATAGCCCCACACCTCCTGAAGGAGCTGGGCACGGGTGAAGACCCGGCCCGGGTGCTGCGCCAGATACTTCAGCAGCTCGAACTCCTTGAAGGTCAGGTCCAGGACCCGCCCCTTCAGCTTGGCGCTGTACGTCGCCTCGTCCACCGAAAGATCACCGTTACGGATCTCCGTCGGGCCGTCGTCGGTGGTGATCTGCTGGCGGCCCATCGCCAGCCGCAGCCGGGCCTCCACCTCGGCGGGGCCCGCGGTGTCCAGCAGAACGTCGTCGATGCCCCAGTCGGCGGTGACGGCGGCCAGCCCGCCCTCGGTCACCACCAGCACCAGCGGGCAGCCGGGCCCCGTGGACCGCAGCAGCTGACACAGGGACCGCACATGCGGCAGGTCGCGGCGACCGTCGATCAGTATGACGTCGGCCCCGGGGGTGTCGATCAGGGCCGGGCCCTCGGCGGGGGCCACCCGCACGCTGTGCAGCAGCAGGCCCAGCGCCGGGAGCACCTCCGTCGACGGCTGGAGTGCATTGGTCAGCAGCAGAAGGGAACTCACCTACGACCACCTACCCGGTTTCCGGCGAGCGTCATCCTGTGCGGCTGCTCACGGTCCTGCCTGCCCTGCCTGCTTCGCTTGCCCATGACGTCTGGTTCCTCCTCGGTCCCTGCGACGGGGGGCACCATCCCGGCCCTACGGGCCTAAGAAAGCACGAAAGGACCCGGGGGCTACGCTGCCCGGATCCTTCTTGTCCAGCAGGATAGCTCACCTGGCGGCAGAGCCAAGGTCGATTGTTCACGTTTTTGTGTTTCGTTGATCACCCTCCGCTGCGCTTGGCTTGGGCCCCACGTTTTCGCTGCGCTTGGCTTAGGCCCCACGTTGTCGGCTTTCCCGCCGTCGCGGGTTTCTCCCCACGTTGTCGGCTTTCCCGCCGCGGGGGTGTTTCGCCGTTGCGCCTGCGGCGGGCGTGGGTTGTACGGGTGCGGTGCCACGCCTCCGGACTCCGTCCTGCGGCGCGGCCCCTCCCGTGAGTGGGGGGGAAGAAGGCCGGTGGTCCACCCCCACCGTCTTTTTCCACCCCCAACGGGGAGGTGCCGGTCCGTAGTGGCGGAGCCGTGTAGGGCCGGTGCCGCTGCCGGACAGCCCCGCGCCAGCGGCAACGCCCGCCGCAGGCGCAACGACGGGAAAGCCAGAACGTCGGCTCAGGCAAAGCGCAGCGGACGGGCCCGCCGCAGGCGCAACGGCGGCAAACCCCTACGGCGGGACGGCCGACAACGTGGGAAGCCTTATACAACGGCCCCGGCGAACTGCGCCGCGTAAAGCCGCGCGTACGCCCCCTCGGCCGCCAGCAGCGCGTCGTGCGTGCCCTGTTCGACGATCGCTCCGGATTCCATGACGAGGATGAGGTCCGCATCACGGATGGTGGAGAGCCGGTGGGCGATGACGAAGCTCGTGCGGCCGGTGCGCAGCTGCGCCATCGCGTGCTGGATGAGGACCTCGGTGCGGGTGTCGACCGAGCTGGTGGCCTCGTCCAGGACGAGGATGGCCGGTTCGGCGAGGAACGCGCGGGCGATGGTGATCAGCTGCTTCTCGCCGACGGAGACGTTGGCGCCCTCTTCGTCTATGACGGTGTCGTAGCCCTCGGGGAGGGTGCGCACGAAGCGGTCGACGTGGGTGGCCTTGGCGGCCTCGATGACCTTGTCGAGGGAGGTGCCCTCCGGGGCGCCGTAGGCGATGTTCTCGGCGATGGTGCCGCCGAAGAGCCAGGTGTCCTGGAGGACCATGCCGATGTTGGCGCGCAGGTCCTCGCGGGACATCTCGGCGATGTCGACGCCGTCGAGGGTGATCCGGCCGCCGCGGACCTCGTAGAACCGCATCAGGAGGTTGACGAGGGTGGTCTTGCCGGCGCCGGTCGGGCCGACGATGGCGACGGTCTGGCCGGGGTGGACGGCCAGGGAGAGGCCGTCGATGAGGGGCTTGTCCTCGTCGTAGCGGAAGGAGACGTCCTCGAAGGCGACCCGGCCTTCGATGTGCTCGGGCCGCACGGGGCGCTCCGCGTCGGGGTCCTGCTCCGTGGCGTCGAGGAGTTCGAAGACCCGCTCGGCGGAGGCGACGCCGGACTGGACGAGGTTGGCCATGGAGGCGACCTGGGTCAGCGGCTGGCTGAACTGGCGGGAGTACTGGATGAACGCCTGGACGTCGCCGATGGACAGGGCCCCCGAGGCGACGCGGAGGCCGCCGACCACCGCCACCAGCACGTAGTTGAGGTTCCCGATGAACATCATCGCGGGCTGGATGATCCCGGAGATGAACTGGGCCTTGAACCCCGCGGCATAGAGCGCATCGTTCTGCTCGCGGAAGAGGGCGGCGGACTCCCGCTGCCGGCCGAAGACCTTGACCAGGCTGTGGCCGGTGTACATCTCCTCGATGTGCGCGTTGAGCTTGCCGGTGGTCTTCCACTGCTGGACGAACTGCGGCTGCGCCCGCTTGCCGATCTTCGTGGCTACCAGGACCGACAGCGGGACGGTCAGCAGCGCGACCGCGGCCAGCAGCGGCGAGATCCAGAACATCATGGCCAGCACGCCGAGGATGGTCAGCAGCGACGTCACGATCTGGCTCATGGTCTGCTGGAGCGTCTGCTGGATGTTGTCGATGTCGTTGGTGGCGCGGGAGAGGACCTCACCGCGCTGCTGTTTGTCGAAGTAGGCGAGCGGCAGCCGGGCCAGCTTCTCCTCGACCTGCTCGCGCATCCGGAAGACGGTGCGCTGGACGACGCGGGTGGCGATACGGGCCTGGACGAAGCCGAAGAGGGAGGCCACGGCGTAGAGCAGCGCGGTGGCCCCCAGGACCGTGCCGACCGTGCCGAAGTCGATGCCGTGGCCGGGCACGACCGGCATCGTGCCGAGCATGTCGGCCAGGCCGCCCTGGCCGTGGGCGCGCAGCTGGGCCGCGGCCTGGGCCTTGGTCACTCCCTCGGGCAGCCGGCGGCCGACGATACCGGCCACGATCAGGTCGGTGGCATGGCCGAGGACCTTGGGCGCCACCACGGTCAGCGCCACGCTCAGCACCCCGAGCCCCAGCCCGAGGCCGATGACGGCGCGCTCGGGCCGCATCTGGCGCAGCAGCCGCTTGCCGGAGCCCTTGAAGTCCATCGACTTCTCGGTGGGCTGGCCGCCCATCATCCGGCCGGGGCCCGCCATCGGGGCGGGGCCGCGCCGGGGGGCGGCCGTGGGAGCCTCGGCGCCCGCTTTCCTGTCCGCGGTGGTCACGCCGCCTCCTGCTCGGTGAGCTGGGAGAGCACGATCTCCCGGTACGTTTCGTTGCCGGCCATCAGCTCGGTGTGGGTGCCGGTGCCGACGATCCGGCCCTCGTCCAGCACCACGATCCGGTCGGCGCCGCGGATGGTGGCGACCCGCTGGGCGACGATCACCACCGTCGCCCGGTCCGTCTCGCGGGCCAGGGCCGCGCGCAGCGCCGCATCCGTGGCGTAGTCGAGCGCCGAGAAGGAGTCGTCGAAGAGATAGACCTCGGGTTTGCGGACCAGCGCGCGGGCGATGGCGAGCCGCTGACGCTGGCCGCCGGAGACATTGGAGCCGCCCTGCGCGACGGCGGCGTCCAGACCGCCCTCCATCCGCTCGACGAACTCCCGCGCCTGCGCGGTCTCCAGGGCGTGCCACAGCTCCTCGTCGGTGGCGTCCGGATTGCCGTAGCGCAGGTTGGTGGCCACCGTCCCGGAGAAGAGGTACGGCTTCTGCGGCACCAGCCCGATGGCCCGCGCCAGCGTCTCCTGGTCGAGGGTGCGTACGTCCTCGCCGTCCACCAGGACCTGGCCGCCGGTGGCGTCGAAGAGGCGGGGGACCAGCCCGAGGAGGGTGGACTTGCCGCTGCCGGTGGAGCCGATGACGGCGGTGGTCTCGCCGGGGCGGGCGGTCAGCGAGATGTCCTTGAGGACCGGTTCCTCGGCGCCGGGGAAGCGGAACTCGACACCGCGGAGCTCCAGTTCGCCGTGGCGGCGCAGTTCGGTGACGGGGTGCTGCGGCGGGACGACGCTGGTGTCCGTGCCGAGCACCTCCTGGATGCGCTCGGCGCAGACCTCGGCGCGCGGCAGCATCATCACCATGAACGTCGCCATCATGATCGACATCAGGATGTACATGAGGTAGGAGAGGAACGCCGTCAGCGCGCCGATCTGCATTCCGCCGCTGTCGATCCGCAGCCCGCCGAACCATACGACGGCCACGCTGGAGAGGTTCACGATCAGCATGACCAGCGGGAACATCATCGACATCAGCCGGCCGGCGCGCAGCGAGACATCGAAGAGATCGGTGTTGGCCCCGGCGAACCGCTCGCGTTCGTGCCGGTCGCGGACGAAGGCGCGGATGACGCGGATGCCGGTGATCTGCTCGCGCAGGACACGGTTGACGGTGTCGATCCGGGTCTGCACCCCGCGGAAGAGCGGACGCATCCGGCGCACGATCAGCGAGACGAAGATCCCGAGGACCGGGACGATGACCAGCAGCGTGCCCGACAGCGTCACGTCCTGGTTCAGCGCCATCGCCACGCCGCCGACGCACATGATCGGCGCCGAGACCATCATCGTGAACGTCATCAGGACCAGCATCTGGACCTGCTGGACGTCATTGGTGGTGCGGGTGATCAGCGAGGGTGCGCCGAAGGTGCCCATTTCCCTTGCGGAGAAGGACTGCACCCGGTCGAAGACGGCGGCGCGGATGTCGCGGCCCAGCGCCATGGCCGTACGGGCGCCGAAATAGACCGCCACGACGGCGCAGACGATCTGGAGCACGGTGACGGCGAGCATCAGGCCGCCCAAGCGGAGGATGTAGCCCGTGTCGCCCTGGACGACACCGTTGTCGATGATGTCGGCGTTCAGGGTGGGGAGGTAGAGATTGGCCAGGGTCTGTATCAGCTGGAGCAGAACGATCAGGGATATCGAGCGCCTGTAGGGCCGCAGATGCGCCCGCGCGAGTCGGACCAACACGGATTGAGCCTAAGGGAAAAATTGCCTTCGGCAATCGAATATCCGGATTCGGCAGGCCGTCCCGAATGCCTCGGCGGGACGGGGCCCGCCGCCGCGTACGCCATCATGGAGGCGGCAACGAAGGAGAAGGGGCCGTCGTGACAACAACAGGCACCGTGCGCTACTGGGCAGCGGCCAAGGCCGCGGCCGGTACGGCCGAGGAGCCGTACGCGGCGGGCACGCTCGCCGAGGCGCTGGACGCGGCGCGCGCCGCACACGCCGCCAACCCGGAATTCGCACGCGTCCTGGTGCGCTGCTCCTTCCTGGTGAACGGCATCGCCGTCGGCACCCGTGACCACGCGACGGTCGAACTGACCCAGGGCGGCACGGTCGAGGTCCTGCCCCCCTTCGCCGGAGGGTGAGCACACAGACATGAGCGACAACCAGCCGCAGTACCCCGGGCACCCCGCGTACGACCCGGCCGCGCAGCAGCAACAGCAGCAACAGCAGTACGGGTACGGCTACGGGCACGGGCACGACGGGCAGAATCCCTACGCCCAGCAGGACGCGTACGGCCAGCAGGACGCGTACGGCCACCAGGACGCCTACGCCCCGCAGGACGCGTACGGCCAGGATGCCTACGGCCACCAGGACGCCTACGCCGCCCCGGCCCCGGCCCCGGCCCCGGCCGACCCGTCGCACGTCCCCTCCCAGCCGCACCAGGTGACGCTGACGCCCGAGGAGCCGGCCGCCCGGCCGCATCCGCAGCCGGCCAGGCCGCACCCCGCCGTCCCCGCGTCCATCGCGCACCTGGCGCCGAATCAGCGCGCCCGCGCCGAGGGCCGCTCCCCGATCATCCCGCCGGGCATCCAGCCGGCCGCGCTGACCGCCGTCCTCGCCGTCCTGCTCGCGCTGACCGCGCCGCTGGCCCGCCCGGTGCTCGCCGTACCGGTCGTGCTGCTCCAGGCGGTCACCGCCGCGGGCTGGTTCCGGCTGAACGGCATGTGGCCCGCCCGCCAGGGCATCGCGCTGGCCTTCCTGGCCGGGCTGGTCACCGATGTCGCCCTGCTGGCCACCGACCGCTCGGAAGCTCCCGTGGTCGCCCTCGGCACGCTCGGCGTGTGGTGTGCGTTCGTCCTCGTCCTCCAGCTGCGCAACCGCAGCAGCGCCGACGAGCGGATGTACGCGCTGACCGCGGGCATCGCCTCGACCGCGCTCGCGGTCCTGGCCTCCGGCCATCTGGCCGCCGCCCCGCAGGCCGTCACGGTCGGCGGCGCCGCGGTCGCCCTGGCCACCCTTGCCCGTGCGCTGCCGCTGCCCTCCGTCGTCTCGGTGGCTGTCGCCCTGCTGGCGGCCGCGGGCGCCGGTATCGCGGCCGGTCAGCTGAACGGCTTCGGCACCGCCGGCGCGTTCCTGGGCCTGGCCGCCGGCGGCTGCGCCCTGATCGGGCTGCGCGTCGCCAGCTACGACTACCCCTCCCGCTTCGTCCACATGACCGCCGGCGTCGCCCTTCCCCTGGCCCTGGCCGCTCCTGCGGTCTACGTGCTGGGCCGGGCGCTGGGCCACTGACTCCTCGTTTAGGGTCGGCGGTGCGCAGACCGGCGGTCTGCGGCAATTGCACCGATGACATGGCCGGGGGTCCGGCCCTTGCGTGGGGGTAGTGGTTCGATGCGTGCACTGAAGTGGCTGCTGTTCGTCGTCGTCATACTCGGCGTGCTGTTCGTGGTCGGCGACCGCGTCGCGGTGAGTTACGCCGAGAGCATGGCCGCGGACAAGATCCGCAGCAGCCAGGGACTGGAGAAGACGCCCGAGGTCTCGATCAAGGGGTTCCCGTTCCTGACCCAGGTCGCCGGGCGCAGCCTGACCGAGGTGGACGCCGAGCTCGGCGGGATGTCGGCCAGCGCCGACGGCCACACCCTGCGGGTGGAGAAGCTCAGCGCGCAGTTCCACGACGTGGCGCTGAGCAGCGACTACACCTCCGTCCAAAGCGCCGCCTCGGCCACCGGCAACGCCCGGATCTCGTACGCGGATCTGACCAAGGCGGCCGGCGGTGACGTCAAGATCGCCTACGCGGGCGAGAAGAACGGCCGCAGCCAGGTGAAGATCTCCCCGAACGTCCCGGTCCTCAACTCCCTCGAAGTGACCGGCTCGATCACCGTCTCCGGCAACACCGTCAGGCTGCGCGCCGACCAGATCCCGGCGATGTGCCGGGCCCTCCCCGCCTGCCAGTCCACCGTGCGCTCGCAGACCGACCATGTGTGGAAGCTGGACCAGCTGCCCGGCAACCTCAAGCTGGACAAGGTCGTGACGCAGCCGGACGGGATCTCCCTCACCGCCTCCGGCCACGATGTGAAGCTTCCCGGCTGACCGGCGTCTGCGGCATCCTGGTGCGGGCCGCCCCACCGGCCCGCACCGGCCGCACCGCCCCGCCCACCCTGATGCGCCGCCGGGGCCCTCGCGCGGCCCCGGCGCCCACCCCGTCCATCTACTGAGACGGCACCGTCCGCAGGCCAGACCCCCCACCTGCGCACCGCTTCCCCCGGCCCGGCCCGAACCCCCGGCCGGAGCCCTCCCATCCCACATCACGGACAATCGCGTCTCATTATTTGAGGCACCGGTGACACGCCCGGCCGGGCGTCCCTACGATCGGTCCCATGCAGAGCGCATGGAGCGGTCTCCGTCCACGGAGACAAGCGGTACTGACGAAGCGGCGGGCAGTCGACCTGTGCCGCGTCGCCGCCATGCTCTGTCGCCCTGCCTGACGGGGCTTTCGCTCCCCGTTTCTCACGGGCTCGGCCCCTCGGGCCGGCCCTCGCCCGTCCCGCGCAGCGCCGCGTGCCGCACCACGCCGTACCTATATCCCGCCAGACGGGGTGCCGCCACGCATATCCGGCCTACCCGCGGGCAAACCTGCCCCTGCACCGCCCCCCGCAACTGCCCCGGAGGAGAAGAACATGAGCCGTAGCGACGTCCTCGTAGACGCCGACTGGGTCGAGGCCCACCTCGAGGACCCGAAGGTCGTCCTGGTCGAGGTCGACGAGGACACCTCGGCCTACGACAAGAACCACATCAAGAACGCGGTCCGCATCGACTGGAAGAAGGACCTCCAGGACCCGGTGCGCCGCGACTTCGTCGACCAGGAGGGCTTCGAGAAGCTCCTCTCGGCGAAGGGCATCGCCAACGACGACACCGTCGTCCTCTACGGCGGCAACAACAACTGGTTCGCGTCCTACGCCTACTGGTACTTCAAGCTCTACGGCCACAGCAGCGTCAAGCTGCTCGACGGCGGCCGCAAGAAGTGGGAGCTGGACTCGCGCGACCTGGTCGACGGCTCCCAGGTCCCCAACCGCCCGGCCACCACGTACCAGGCCAAGGCCCAGGACACCTCCATCCGCGCCTTCCGTGACGACGTCGTCGCCGCGATCGGCAGCCTCAACCTGGTCGACGTGCGCTCCCCCGACGAGTTCAGCGGCAAGCTGCTCGCCCCGGCGCACCTGCCGCAGGAGCAGTCGCAGCGCCCCGGCCACGTGCCCAGCGCCCGCAACATCCCGTGGTCGAAGAACGCCAACGACGACGGCACCTTCAAGTCGGACGACGAGCTCACGAAGCTCTACCAGGAGGAGTCCGTCGACCTGGCGAAGGACACCATCGCCTACTGCCGGATCGGTGAGCGCTCCGCGCTGACCTGGTTCGTGCTGCACGAGCTGCTCGGCCAGACCAACGTCAAGAACTACGACGGTTCCTGGACCGAGTACGGCTCGCTGGTCGGCGTGCCGATCGAGCTCGGCGCCAACAAGTAATCCCGGCTCCGCCCCCCGGAGCTTCTCCCTTACCCCTCAAGGAAGTAACCCCATGTGTGGAGCACAGGCAGGCGGCCCCGACGCCTCGACCATCAAGCCCGGTGAGACCACGATCCAGGGCAGCGTGACCCGCGGCGGCGAGCCCGTCACCGGTTACGTCCGCCTCCTGGACAGCACCGGTGAGTTCACCGCCGAGGTGCCCACCTCGGCGACCGGGCAGTTCCGGTTCTACGCGGCCGAGGGCACCTGGACGGTGCGCGCACTGGTTCCGGGCGGCACCGCCGACCGTACCGTCGTCGCCCAGAAGGGCGGCCTGGCGGAGGTCGCGATCGCGGTCTGAGACCGCGCTTGTACGGCCGGAGGGCCGCACCCCAGGGTTTGGACGCCTTGGCGGGGTGCGGCCCTCCGTCCTTGTTGCGCGGCTTCTCACCGCCCACCGGCGGATTTACCGTGGACTCATGGACGCGCACGGCCGGCTGTCGGCGCCGCAACGCCGTCATCGCAGGTACTTCGTCCTGATGGGCGTGTGCCTGGTGCTGTTCGTGCTGGCGTGGAGCGTGGTGCGGCTGTGGTCCGTACCGGCCGCGGTGGCGATGTGCGTCGTCGCCATGGTCATTCCACCCGTCGCGGCGATCGTCGGCAACCGCCGGGAGCCCGGTGAACGCTGGTGGGACGAGTCCGGCGACCCGGAGTCCGACCGCTGGTGGCACGAGCTGGACGACCGGGACGACGAACAGCATCCCCAGTAAGGCGCCGCGGGGCGGTCAGTGCACGCGGGGCGCTCAGCGCACGCCGGGTGCTCAGTGCACGCGGGGCGGTCAGTACACCAGCGCCTGCACGCCCTCCGGCATGATCTCGCTGACGAAGACCTGGGCCCCCGCGATCCCCGCCTTGTCGATCAGGTCCTTCTGCTCGATGCCCCGCCGGGCCGCGCACTGGGTGCACACCGTGATCGACCCGCCGCCCTCAAGGATCCCGTCCATCAGCTCCGGCAGCGGGGCCGCATGCGGCAGTTCGAACTCGGCGGCCCGCCCCGGCAGCGCGAACCACGACGACTCCCCGGTCAGCCACAGCGACACCTCGACGCCGCTGGCCACCGCCACCGCCGCCACCGTGAACGCCTGCGAGCACCGCTCGGGCGCATCCGCACCCGCCGTCACCTTGATCACGAGCTTCTTCGCCATACGGCAAGACTAGGCCGCCCCGTGCGAGAGGGTTCCCCTGCTCCCTGAGACCTTGGCGCCAGACCTCAAGACCTTGGCGGCAGACCTCACAGCGCCACCGTCGGCGGCGCCGACTAGACTCACAGGCGGTCCCCGTTACACCTCACTCCCCAGGAGCGCGCTCGTGCTTGAGGCAGTCTTCACCACCCTGCTCGTCCTGGTCGCCGTCGGCGTGATCGCCTTCGCCGGCCTGACCTGGAAGAAGCTGTACCAGGGCCAGCGCTGAAGAATCCGCCCACCCGTCGCCCACCACCACCCTTCGTAGGAGCGCTTCGCGCGCCCCTGCCGATTCCCTCACTACAGATCGCCTGAGCTGATGATCGAGATCCCGTCCGACCTGAACCCGGCCCTGGTGCCGCTCGCCTTCCTCCTCGGCACCTGGGAGGGAGCCGGCGTCGCGGACTTCCCCGGCGCCGAGAAGTGCAACTTCGGGCAGGAGGTCACCTTCACCCACGACGGCCGTGACTTCCTGGAGTACCACTCGCACAGCTGGGTGCTCGACGGCGAGGGCAAGAAGGTCCGCCCGCTGGAGACCGAGAGCGGCTACTGGCGCATCGACAAGGACCGCAAGGTCGAGGTCGTGATGATCCGCGACCAGGGTGTGGTGGAGGTCTGGTACGGCGAGCTGGCCGACCAGAAGCCGCAGATCGACCTGGCCACCGACGCCGTCGCCCGCACCGCCGCCGCCGGCCCGTACAGCGGCGGCAAGCGGCTCTACGGCTATGTCAACAGCGACCTGATGTGGGTCGGCGAGAAGGCCACCCCCGAGGTGCCGCTGCGGCCGTACATGTCGGCGCATCTGAAGAAGGTCGCCGACCTCCAGCAGTGGGCCGAGAGCCTGCCCGACGACATGCCCGACGGGGTCTCCTTCTTCCGCCCGGACGGGACCCCGTACGAGGGCTGACCGGCCCTGTAGATGTGACGCGCCCCGCGGGGGAAGTCCGGTGAGAGTCCGGCGCTGACCCGCAACGGTAAGCGGAAGCTTTCCTTCCGCAAGCCCGATCGCCCGCGGCGGCGCCGGATCCTGACAACTCGCCGTGGACTGCGAGGGGACGCCGCGCGGCCGCACGCTCCGGGCCGCCGCCCCGTTTCCGTACGCCTTTGCGTACCGCTGTCGTACGCCCGCGGCCCGAGCCGAAGGCGTACGTCCCTTGGCACCCCCCTCCCGTACCACCGCCCTGGTGGCCGCCCTCTGCGCGCTCCTCGCCGGCTCCGTCCTGTGCGGCGTCGGCCTCGGCGCCGCCGGGGTGAGCTGGCCGCAGGTGCTGCGCTATCTGGGCGCCGGGCTCACCGGCGGCACCATCGGGGCCGACGAGGTCTCCGCGTACACCATCGTCTGGGAGCTGCGCTTCCCGCGGGCCGTGCTGGCCGCCGTCGTCGGCGCCGGCCTCTCCGCGATCGGCGTCGCCGTCCAGGCGCTGGTCCGCAATGCGCTCGCCGACCCCTTCGTCCTCGGCATCTCCTCCGGGGCCGCCGTCGGCGCCAATGCCGTCCTGCTCTTCGGGGCGCTCGGCGCGCTGGGCATCTGGGCGCTGTCGGTGTCGGCGTTCGTCTCCGCGCTGGTCGCCATGGCCCTGGTGTACGCCGCCGCCCGTACGGCGCACGGGCTCACCCCGCTGCGCCTCGTGCTGACCGGCACCGCGATGTACTACGGATTCTCCGCGGTCACCACGTTGATGGTCTTCACCGCGGACCGGGGCGAGGCGGCCCGCTCGGCGATGATGTGGCTGCTGGGCAGCCTGAGCGGGGCCGGCTGGGGCTCGGTGCCGATCGCGGCGGCCGCGGTGGCCGGCGCGCTGGCCCATCTGCTGCTGTCGGCCGGCCGGCTGAACGCGCTGGCCATGGGCGATGAGACCGCCGCCGCGCTCGGGGTGGACGCCGGCCGGCTGCGCCGCGAGCTGTTCGTCGTGGCCGCCGCGGTCACCGGGGCGGTGGTCGCGGTCAGCGGCGCGATCGGGTTCGTGGGGCTGATGGTGCCGCATGTGACGCGGATGCTGACCGGGGCCGATCACCGCCGGGTGCTGGCCGTCGCGCCGCTGCTGGGCGCGGTGCTGCTGGTGTGGGTGGACCTGCTGTCGCGGGTGCTGCTGGCGCCGGTGGAGCTGCCGGTCGGGGTGCTCACCGCCGTCCTCGGCGTGCCCTGCTTCGTCCTGCTGATGCGGCGGCGCGGCTACACCTTCGGGGGCGGCGCCTGATGCGGATCGACATCGAGGGCCTGTGCGTGGACGTGGCCGGGCGCCGCGTCCTGCACGACATCACGCTCCGGGCCGCGAGCGGCCGCGTCGTCGGCCTGGTCGGCCCCAACGGCAGCGGCAAATCGACCCTGCTGCGCTGCGTCTACCGCGCGCTGCGCCCGTCGGCCGGGACCGTACGGCTGGACGGCGCCGACCTGCACGCCATGGCTGCCCGGGAGTGCGCCCGGCTGCTGGCCGCCCTGCCCCAGGAGGCGCGCACGGAGTTCGACTTCACGGTGGCCGAGGTCGTCGCGATGGGACGGCTGCCGCATCAGCGCGGTTCGGGCCGGGCGAGCGCCGCGGACCGGGAGGTGTGCGAGCGCGCGCTGATCCGGGTCGGCGCGGCGCGGCTGGCCGGGCGCGGCTTTCTGAGCCTGTCCGGCGGCGAGAAACAGCGGGTGCTGATCGCCCGCGCGCTGGCCCAGGAGCCGCGAGTGCTGGTCCTCGACGAACCCACCAACCACCTTGACATCGCCCAGCAGTTGGAGGTGCTGGCGCTCGTACGGGAGGGGGGCAGCGGGTCCGGCGGCGGACTCACGGTGCTGACGGCGCTGCACGACCTCAATCTGGCCGCCGTGCACTGCGACGACCTCCATGTGATCGCCGAGGGCCGGCTCGTCGCCTCGGGACCGCCGCACGAGGTGCTCACCCCCGGACTGCTGGCCGAGGTCTTCGGCGTCCGGGCGCATCGCGTACGGCATCCCGAAACGGGCGCCGTACAGCTGCTGTTCGACCGTCTGCACCACCCCGAGTAAGGACCTCCTGCGCCCCATGAACATGATCCGGCACCACCTGCCCCTGCGCCGACGCCCCGCCGCCGCCCTGCTCGCCACCCTCGCCGCCCTCGCGCTGCCCGGCTGCGGCGCGAAGGTGGCCCCCGACTCCCGGCACACCGCCGGCCGTTCCCCCGTCACCGTCGTCAACTGCGGTGTGCCGACCACGTATGCGCGCCCGCCCCGACGGGTCGTCACCAACGACGTCGGTATCACCGAGCTGATGTTCGCGCTCGGGCTGGAGGACCGGATGGCCGGCTATGTCATGCCCGACGACAAGGGGGACGTCGACGCCGTCCCCTGGAAGGACGCGTACCGCGAGGTCCCCTGGCTGTCCAAGAAGACCCTCACCAAGGAAATCGCCCTGGACGCGAAGGCCGATCTGGTCATCGCGGGCTGGAACTACGGCTTCGGCGAGGACAACGGCCTGACCCCCGCCTCCCTGAAGAAGCTCGGCATCGCCGGCTACGTCCTGACCGAGTCCTGCCACCACGGCCGCGACGCCGCCGCCCGCGGGGTGATGCCGCCCCTGAAGGCGCTCTACACCGACCTGGAGAACCTCGGCCGGCTCTTCGGCGTGCAGGACCGGGCCCGCGCCCTGGTGGCGAGGTACAAGAAGCAGGTCGCCGACGCCGCCGCCAAGGCGCCCGCCCCCGCCCGCCGCCCCTCCGTCTTCCTCTACGACGACGGCCGCGACAAACCGCTGACCGCGGGCGCCTACGCCGGACCGCACGACATCATCACCAAGGCCGGCGGCGATCACGTCATGAAGGACCTCAAGGACTCCTGGACGACGGTCGGCTGGGAGACGGTCGTGGCCCGCGATCCCGATGTCATCGTCATCAACAACTACGGCGACACCTCCGCCGCCCAGAAGAAGGCGTTCTTGATGTCCTACGGTCCGCTGCGCAATGTCTCCGCGATCAAACACCACCGGATCTATGTGATGGACTACGCGGATCTGGTGGAAAGCCCCCGCAATCCGGCCGCCATCGCCCATCTGGCCCGCTATCTGCGCACCGTGGCGGCGGGTGGCTGACGCGCGGGCGCCCCGCGCCCCCGCCCTCCTACACTGGCTGTGTGGTGACCACCGACTGGCAGAGCGACCTCCGCAGGCGCGGGTACCGCCTGACCCCACAGCGCCAGCTCGTCCTGGAGGCCGTGGACAGGCTGGAGCACGCCACGCCCGACGACCTCCTCACCGAGGTGCGCAAGACGGCGGGCAGCGTGAACATCTCCACCGTCTACCGGACCCTGGAGCTGCTGGAGGAGCTCGGCCTGGTCAGCCACGCCCACCTGGGCCATGGCGCGCCGACGTACCACCTGGCCGACCGGCATCACCACATCCATCTGGTGTGCCGCGACTGCACCGAGGTCATCGAGGCGGATGTGTCGGTCGCCGATCCGCTCACGTCCCAACTGCGCAGCCAGTTCGGCTTCGATACGGATATGAAGCACTTCGCGATCTTCGGGCGTTGTGCGTCCTGCACCGAGAAGGCGGCGCACGAGGCCGCTGGTGAGGCCACCGGTGGGACCACCGGTGGGACCACTCGTGAGGCCCCTCGGAAGGACGCCTGAGCGCGCCGTAGGCTGGCTGCCATGAAGAGCCCACTGCTGTCGCTGCCCGGTGCCGTTCCCGCCGAGGCCCCCGACGAAGGCGTCGCCGCGCATTACGGCGATCTCTTCCGGGAGCAACGCGCCCTCGCCGACGGCTCCGGCTTCGTGGATCTTTCGCACCGCGGCGTGCTCGCCGTCAGCGGGCCCGAGCGGCTGAGCTGGCTGCATCTGCTGATCACCCAGCACGTCAGCGAGCTGCCGCCCGGCCAGGCCACCGAGGCCCTGATCCTGTCCGCCCACGGCCATATCGAGCATGCTCTCTATCTGGTCGACGACGGCGAGACCACCTGGATCCACACCGAGCCCGGCAACCAGGGGGCGCTGCTCGCCTACCTGGAGAGCATGAAGTTCTTCTACCGGGTCGAGGTCGCCGACCGCACCGCCGAGCTCGCCGTGGTCCATCTGCCGGCCGGTTCGATCGCCGAGGTGCCCGCGGACACCGTCGTACGGGAGACCCCGCAGGGCCGCGACCTCTTCCTGCCCCGCGCCGACCTGGAGTCCTTCGCGGCGGTCACCGGGCCGGCGGTCGGCATCCTGGCCCTGGAGGCGCTGCGCGTCGAGGCGCACCGGCCGCGGCTGGGCCTGGAGACCGACCACCGCACCATCCCGCACGAGCTGGGCTGGATCGGCACCGCCGTCCACCTCCAGAAGGGCTGCTACCGCGGCCAGGAGACCGTCGCCCGCGTCCACAACCTGGGCAAGCCGCCGCGCCGCCTGGTCTTCCTCCACCTGGACGGCAGCGAGGTGCACCTGCCCCCGCACGGCACGCCCGTCCGGCTGGCCGCCGACGGCGAGGAGGGCCGCCAGCTCGGCTTCGTCACCACCTCCGCCCGCCACCACGAACTCGGCCCCATCGCCCTGGCCCTGGTCAAGCGCAACGTGCCGGTGGACGCGGCCCTGCTGGCCGGGAACACGGCGGCGGCCCAGGAGGTCGTGGTCGAGCCGTAGCCGGATCCTGGCCGGCGGCCCGGCCCTGACGGTCGGCCGTGGCGGTCGGCCCTGGCGGCCAGCCGTCGCGGTCGGCCCTGGCGGCCAGCCGTGGCGGCTAGACCTCCACCAGCACCGTGAACGGCCCGTCGTTCGTCAGCGACACCTTCATCTCGGCGCCGAAGCGGCCGGTCTCCACATGGGCGCCCAGGGCGCGGAGTTGGTCGACGACCTCGTCGACGAGGGGTTCGGCGACGGGGCCGGGGGCGGCGGCGTTCCAGGTGGGGCGGCGACCCTTGCGGGCGTCACCGTAGAGGGTGAACTGGCTGATCACCAGGAGCGGGGCGCCATTGTCCGAACATGACTTCTCGCCCTGAAGGATCCGCACGGACCACAGCTTGCGGGCGAGCTGGGCCGCCTTCTCGCGGGTGTCCTCGTGCGTGACCCCCACCAGCACGCACAGCCCTTCTCCGACGATCTCGCCGACCGTCTCGCCCGCCACCTCGACCCGGGCCCCGTCCACCCTCTGTACCACTGCTCGCATACGCGCCATCATGCCCCGGGAGTCGCGGCGTTCGGACGCCCGTACCCCCGCAAGGGCCGTTCGGGTGCCCTCGCGCTGCACACGGACCGCCCAGAGTGGCACGATGCGTGCACGTGGTGCCTTTCACGGACAACATGCCCTGGATGCCGCACCGGACGAGGGGACGGAACGACCCATGACCACTGCCGACTCCGGGCAGACACCCGGTCCCGTACCAGCCGCCCGTACGACTCCGGCCGGCCGGGCGGCACCGGCCGCGCCCGTGTCCCCGGCGGGCGCCCTGGGACCGGCGGCCCCCAAAGGGCCCGTCCCGACCCCGCCCCCCACCGCCCTGACGACCACGGCAACGGCTCACCTGGAGCCCGCGCCCGCCCGCACCGAGGATGGCTCCATGCCCCAGGCAGGCCAGACGCAGCACTCCCGCCCGCCGCAGCAGCGCGACCGCTTCAGCCCCGTCGCCCCGCCCGATCTGCCCCGGCTGAGCCTGCCCGAGCTGCGGGTGGTGCGGCGCGACTCGCAGCAGGAGGAGGCCGATCTGAGCTATCTGCGGCGGCTGCTCCAGGGGCGGATCGACATCCTGCGGGCCGAGATGGCGCATCGGACCACCCCGCATTCCCCGCTGCTGGACCGCCTCCCGGAGATCCTCACGGACGTTCCGTCGCGCCATCGCTCCTCGGCCCGGCATGTGACGCTGGGCACCCCGCACAGCGAGGAGTACCGCCGGCTGGCCGAGGAGAT
This sequence comes from Streptomyces natalensis ATCC 27448, assembly GCF_000935125.1. Classification (GTDB taxonomy): domain Bacteria; phylum Actinomycetota; class Actinomycetes; order Streptomycetales; family Streptomycetaceae; genus Streptomyces; species Streptomyces natalensis. The sequence continues at coordinate 246,730 of NZ_JRKI01000062.1, forward strand.
GCTCGGCGAGGTCGAGCTGTCCGACCTGGGGGCGCGGACGGACGAGGAGCTGCACACCGCGATGGCGCGGCTGATCCGCTACGAGCAGCAGATCTCCCGGCGCCGCCAGTCACTCCAGCGGACGGCCGACGATTGCAGCGGGGAGATTGCCCGCAGGTACCGTGAAGGTGAAGCACAAGTCGACGACCTGCTGTCCTGACCGGCCACAAGCCTGGGGCGCGGGTTCTCCTCAGCCCTCCGGAAGGCCGCCCGATGACCTCGACCCGTCCGATATCCGACGAGATGGACGAGATTTCCGAAGCGGCACCTTCGCAGTCGCCGGAGTCCCCCGTCTCCCCCGTCCTCGCCGAGGTCGTCCGCTCCGGTTTCGTCGAGGGCCGCCACCGCGGGTCCCTGGTCGTGCTGGGCGCCGACGGGAGCGTGGAGTGGTCGCTGGGCGATATCGCCGCCCCGGTCTTCCCCCGCTCGACGAACAAGCCCATGCAGGCTGCGGCCGTACTGCGGGCCGGTCTGGACCTCGCGGACGAACGGCTGGCGCTGAGCGCGGCCAGCCACTCCGGCGAGCCCTTCCACCTCGACCTCGTGCGCACCATGCTCACCGAGCACGGCCTGACCCCCGAGCAGCTCCAGACGCCGCCCGACCTGCCGCTGGACCCGGCGGAGGCGGAGTCGTACCTGGCCGCGGGCAACGTCCGCGACCCGCTCGCCATGAACTGCTCCGGCAAGCACACCGCCATGCTGGCCGCCAGCGCCGCCAACGGCTGGCCGCTCGACTCGTACCTGGACCGGGACCATCCGCTCCAGCAGCTGGTGCTGGCGGGCGTGCGGGAGGCGAGCGGCGAGGACGTCGTGCACATCGGCACGGACGGCTGCGGCGCGCCCCTGATGTCGCTGTCGCTGACGGGGCTGGCCCGCGCCTTCCGCCATTTCGTCCTGGCCGCGCCCGGCACCCCCGAGCGCCGGGTCGCCGACGCCATGCGGGCGCACCCCGAGTACGTCGCCGGCACCCGCCGCCCGGACACCTGGCTGATGCAGGCGCTGCCCGGCACGCTGTCCAAGATGGGCGCCGAGGCCGTGCAGGCCCTGGCCCTGCCCGACGGCCGGGCCCTCGCGTTCAAGATCGACGACGGGGCGAACCGCACCCTGGGCCCGATCCTGGCGCGCGTCCTGCGCCGGATGGGCGTCGAGGACCCCGTTCTGGAGCGGATCGAGGACGTGCCGCTGCTGGGCGGCGGGGCCCGCGTGGGCGAGATCCGCGCGGCGTTCTGACGGCGGGGCGGGCGGCCCCGGCGTCCGCGTCCGCGGGAATGCCGGGGCCGCCCGCTCAGCGGCTCGCAAAATCCACACGACGTTCCGGGCCTGTGTGACTAGCGTGCCGTTATGAGCTCAGAGATACGGACGATCGGTGACGACGACCTCCACGACTGGTCCGTGGCCGTGCTGGCAGGCTTCCTCATGGGACCGACGGTCACCGAGGAGGACGTCGCATTCCGCAGGGGGAATTACGACCCCGAGCGGACCTTGGGCGCGTTCGACGGCGGCCGGTGCGTCGCCACCCTGCGCAGCTTCACGCAGGAGCTGACGGTGGTGGGCGGCGCGCGGGTGACCGCGGACGCCGTCTCGACCGTGACGGTCTCCCCCACCCACCGCCGCCGCGGGCTACTGACCCGGATGATGGCGAACGACCTGCGGGCCGCCAAGGACCGCGGCGACGCCGTCTCCACCTTGATCGCCGCGGAGTACCCGATCTACGGGCGCTACGGCTTCGGCCCGGCGACCCACACCGCCGGCTGGCTCATCGACACCGCCCGCACCGGGCTCGACCCGCGGCACGCCGTCCCGGAGGGCGGCGGCCGGATCGACTTCGCCACCGGGGAGGAGGTCCGCGGGTTCGGCCCCGCCCTCCACGACCGCTTCCGCGCCCGGAAGCCGGGGGCGGTCTCCCGGGGCGAGCGGTGGTGGCTGCGGAACACCGGCGCGATACGCCTGTCCCACGACCCGAAGCTGGACCTGCACCACGCCGTCTACCGTTCCCCGTCGGGCGAGATCGAGGGCCTGGCCAGCTACACGTACGACTCGACCTGGACGGCCGGGCGGCCGGACGCCACGGCGCAGGTCCAGCGGCTGATCGGCACCTCGCCCGCCGCCGAACGGGCCCTGTGGCAGTTCCTGTGCTCCATCGACTGGGTGCAGCGGGTCGACACCGGCCGCCGGGCCCCCGACGATCTGCTGCCGCACTTCCTGGGTGATCCGCGGGCGGCCGCCATCCAGGAGATCGCCGACTATCTGTGGCTGCGCCCGCTGGACGTCCCCCGTCTCCTGGAGGCCCGTACCTACCCGGTGGCCGGCAGCCTCGTCCTCCAGGTCGAGGACCGTGCCGGACTGGCCGGCGGCCGCTTCCTCCTGGAGGCCGGCCCGGAGGGCGCCAGCTGCACGCCGACCACCCGGTCCGCCGGACTGACCCTGGACGTGGGCGAGTTGGGCGCGCTCTATCTGGGCGATGCGACCGCCACCCGGCTGGCCGCACTGGGCCGGATCGGCGAGGAGCGGCCGGGCGCGCTCACCACCGCCGACACGCTGCTGCACACGGCGCGCCGACCGTGGTGCCCGGACATGTTCTGACCTGGCGGTTGCGAGCGTTGCCTGCCGCGTCCTCGGCCCGGCGGCCGCGACCGCTGCCGCGCGCCCACCGGCCTGCATAAGGTGGCGACGACAGACCATGTGCACCGGTGCGCCAGCGCACCTCGCGCACCGGGGCACCACCCATCACAGCAGGAGGCCGGCGACCATGAGCGACGCGAATTCCGAGCCGCGGGGGCCCGAGGCGATCGAGCACGCGCACGACCCCGAGGTGCTCCAGCTCGCGGCCAAGGTGTTCGACCTGGCGCGGCACGGTGACACCGACACCGTCGCCGCCTACGTGGACGCGGGCGTACCCGCCAACCTGACCAATGACAAGGGCGACTCCCTGGTGATGCTCGCCGCCTACCACGGCCATGCGGACACCGTGGAGGCCCTGCTCCAGCGCGGTGGCGACGCCGACCGGGCCAACGACCGGGGGCAGACGCCGCTGGCCGGCGCGGTCTTCAAGGGCGCGGACGAGGTCATCAAGGTCCTGGTCGCGCACGGTGCGGATCCGGCGGCGGGGATGCCGTCGGCGATCGACACGGCGCGGATGTTCGAGAAGACCGAGCTGCTGAAGCTGTTCGGCGAGGAGTGACGGCGCTGCCGTTCGGGGCGGGCGGACGGAACTGCGGGGCGGCCGGGGAGCGGCTTGACCTCAAGATTGCTTGAGGTTTTAGCGTCTGGGTCGACGGCCACACCGCCGCCGCGCACGGTCAGCCGTGCGCGCCCCGGACCCGAAGGATCCCCGCATGTCCGAGCACCGCTCCCCCTCCGAGCAGCGCCACACCCTCGCCGTGATCGTCGGCAGCACCCGGGAGGGCCGGTTCGCGCCCGTCATCGCGAACTGGTTCACCCGGCACGCCGAGACCCACCCCCATCTCGACGTCGACGTCATCGACCTGGACGCGATCCGCCCCTACACGCTGCGCCCCGGCACCGAGGCGTACGAGTCCTTCGCCAAGCGGGTCGACCAGGCGGACGCCTTCGTCGTGATCACCCCGGAGTACAACCATTCCTTCCCGGCCCCGCTCAAGCACGCGATCGATCTGCTGCACTCCCAGTGGCAGGCCAAGCCGGTGGGCTTCGTCTCGTACGGCGGGATCTCCGGCGGCCTGCGGGCGGTCGAGCAACTCCGCCTGGTATTCGCCGAGTTGCATGCCACCACGGTCCGCGAGACGGTCAGCTTCGCGCTCCCCGGCAACCCCTTCGACGACCGGGGCGAACTGCGCGATCCCGCCCCGGCCGCCAAGGCCGCCGACGCCCTGCTCCGGCAGCTGACCTGGTGGGCGCTGGCCCTGCGCGAGGCGCGACTGACTCGCCCGTACGGGGCCTAGGGCGCTTCTGATGGATCTCCGCGGCGTCGCGGCGCCTGGCACGCACGCTCGCGGCGTTGCCGAAATGTCCCCATAGCTCCGCTATGAAGACATCCCGGCGCCTTGCGATCGCACGCACCAGGCGCCGCTCCTTCCTCCACGGAGATCCGTCAGAAGCGCCCTAGCGCCACCGGCACATCGCTACCAGGTCTGCTCCCCCGCGGGCTGCCGGGTCGTCACGTTGAGGCGGTTGAAGAGGTTGGTCATCCCGATCCACAGGACCAGGGAGGCCAGTTGCCGCTCGTCGTAGTGCTCGGCCGCGGCATCCCAGATCGCGTCCGGAACCGGGTCGGGGCGGTCGGCCAGCCGGGTGGCCGCCTCGGCCAGTGCCAGGGCGGCGCGCTCGGCGTCGGTGAAGTACGGCGCCTCCCGCCAGGCGGCCACCGCATGCAGCCGCTCATCGGTCTCGCCCGCCTTCTTGGCGTTACGGGCGCCCAGATCCAGGCAGAAGCTGCACCCGTTGATCTGGCTCGCGCGCAGATGCACCAGCTCCAGCGTCGCCTCCGGCACACCCCCCTCCTTCGCCGCCTTGACCGCGCCCAGGAGCGGCTGCAAGGCGTTGGGGAGGACCGTGGCCGGGTTCTGAATACGTGCCGTCATCGCTGTTCACCTCAGGGTTCGTGGCCATCCGGCGCCGCCGGTGCGGCGCCTCCACCGGTCTGACGAACCCCGCGGGGAGAATGTGACCGCTCACGCCCCGTCGGCCGGCCGCTCCTGGAGGGCCCAGCCGTTGCCGTCCGGATCGCTGAAGTAGACGAAGGAGTTCCACGGCTCGCCCGGCCCGTCGGCCAGCGCCCCGTTCTCCACGTGCTGGACCGGCCCGGCCGCCACCCCGCGCGCCACCAACTGGGCGCGGGCCGCCGCGATATCGGGGACCACCAGCTGAAGCCCCTGCACGGAACCGGGCTCCGGCTCGGCGACCCCCTCACCCGCGGCGATGACGATGGAACAGCCCGACCCCGGCGGCGTCAGCTGCACGATACGGACGTCCTCGCCGACGCGGGTGTCGTGGTCGACCACAAACCCCATCTGCTCGCTGTAGAAGCGCTTCGCCCGGTCGACGTCGGTCACCGGGACCGGTACGAGTTCGAGCTTCCAGTCCATGGGCAAAAGTGTAGATACCGGATGCCGGGCGCGCACCGGCGCCCGGCGGACGGCGCCTACCGGGCGACGGCGCGGCCCCGCCCCACGGCCGTCGGCTCAGCGGCCCACGAACGTCAGGTTCACCTCGTCGTAGCGGGTACCGGCGACCTGCCCGGCCGGGGCGGCGGCGTCGATCGCCGCGAGGTCCTCGGAGGTCAGGTCCACGGCGAGCGCGCCGAGGTTCTCCTCCAGGTACTTCTGGCGGCGGGTGCCCGGGATCGGCACCACATCGTCGCCGCGGTGCTGCACCCAGGCCAGCGCGAGCTGTCCGGCGCTGACGCCCTTCTCGGCGGCCAGTTCGTTGAGCTTGTCCACGATGGCCAGGTTCTGCTCCAGGTTGCCGTCGGCGAACCGCGGCTGGGTCCGGCGCACATCCGACTCCGGCAGGCCCTCCACCGAGGTGTATCGCCCCGTCAGGAAGCCGCGCCCGAGCGGCGAGAAGGGCACCAGGCCGATGCCGAGCTCCCGGCACACCGGCGCGATCTCCTGCTCCAGATCGCGGGTCCACAGCGACCACTCGCTCTGGAGCGCGGCGATCGGGTGCACCGCATGCGCCCGCCGGATGGTCTCGGCGCCCGCCTCGGACAGCCCGAGGTGGCGCACCTTGCCGGCCGCGACGAGTTCGGCCATCGCGCCGACGGTCTCCTCGATCGGCACGTCGGGGTCGACACGGTGCTGGTAGTAGAGGTCGATGTGGTCGACGCCGAGACGGCGCAGCGAGGCGTCACATGCCTCCCGGACGTACGCGGCATCGCCACGGATCGCGGTGGGCTCGCCGAGACGGTTGGCGAAGCCGAACTTGGTCGCCAGCACCGCCTCGTCCCGCCGCCCGGCGATGGCCCGACCGATCAGCTCCTCGTTGTGCCCCGCACCGTAGAAATCGGAGGTGTCCAGCAGGGTCACACCCAGGTCGAGCGCCCGGCTGATGGTGGCGATCGACTGCGCGTCGTCGGACTCCCCGTAACCGTGGCTCATCCCCATGCAGCCGAGCCCCTGCGCGGAAACCGACAGCTCACCGAGGTGACGGGTGGGAATGTTCGTCATGCTGCTGCCTCCTGGCGCCGTACCGTGGAACGATCCCGGGCTCCCCCCGTGATCCGTGAGAAACGCTAGGAGTTGGAGCACACTCCAAGTCAACTGCCTTTCCCCGCGGTCGAGGTCGGCACCCTCGGGGCGTAGGCCCGCATCGGGTACCCTTGCCGTCCCCGCAGTGGACCGTCCGAGGAGGTGAGACCGATTCCCCGCCAGATCAGGCAGGTGCTCCCGTCTCACGCCGTACGGTCGGCCGGATACGCCGGACACAGGTGACCGTGCGACACAGGTGACCCGGGAGCGCCGCTCGGCGCCCCGAAAGGCTCACGGATTCGTATGCCGACCCACCGCTCCACCCCGCAGGCGTCCCACCGCCCGTCCCCCTCGTGCCGCCCCTACCCCGTCGGCTCCTGCGCCGGCTTCCCGCCGCGCCTCTCCCGCCCCGACGTCATCACCAGGCTCCGCGCCGCCGGCTGCGTCTTCGCCGAGGACGAGGCCGAGTTGCTCCTCACCACGGCCCGCACGCCCGCCGCACTGGCCGCCATGGTGGACCGGCGGGTCAGCGGTCTGCCCCTGGAACAGGTCCTCGGCTGGGCGGAGTTCGCCGGTCTGCGGGTGGCCGTCGACCCCGGGGTCTTCGTGCCCCGCCGCCGTACGGAATTCCTCGTCGGCCAGGCCGTCGCCCTCGGCCGCCGCGCCGCCCGCCCCGCCCCCGGCTCCACGGTCGTCGTCGATCTGTGCTGCGGATCCGGTGCGGTGGGTGCGGCGCTCGGTACGGCGCTGGAGCGGGTCGAGCTGTACGCGGCGGACATCGAGCCCGCGGCGGTGCGCTGCGCGCGGCGCAATGTCGCCGCGGTCGGCGGCACGGTGTACGAGGGGGACCTCTTCGCCCCGCTGCCCGCCGCGCTCCGGGGCCGTATCGACATCCTGGTCGCCAACGTCCCGTACGTACCGTCCGAGGAGGTCGGCCTGCTCCCCGCCGAGGCCCGCGAGCACGAACCGCTGGTGGCGCTCGACGGCGGCGCGGACGGGCTGGACGTGCTGCGCCGGGTGACCGCAGAGGCGTCCCGGTGGCTGGCGCCCGGCGGCCATCTGCTCGTCGAGACCGGCGAACGCCAGGCCGAACGGGCCGTCGAGGCCATGACCCGCGGCGGCCTGCTGCCCCGGGTCGCCGTCTCCGAGGAGCTCTGCGCCACGGTGATCATAGGAACCCGTCCCGGCGACGGCGCATCGTGCGGGCGCCCGGTGGCGGGACGCTAGAGGGCCAGTACGAGCGCGGCGCCCGCGCCCCCGAGACCCAGCGCGAAGGCCGCCTCGCGCCAGCCGCCCTTCCCCCAGCGGAACGGAAGGTCGAGGGAGAGCCGGCCGGGGCCGATCGCGGCGACGGCGAGGGCGACGGCCGTGATGCAGATGCTGTATTCCATGCCGCCGTTGAAGTCCCACAGTCCGTGCAGGGACGTGACGGTCACCATGGCGTTGATCATGACGCCGATCAGCGCCGCGGCCGCCAGCGGTGTGAACAGCCCCGCCGCCAGACCGAGGCCGCCGAGGAATTCGGAAAGGCCGCCGGTGACGGCGTACACCCTGCCGGGGTGGTAACCCAGCGCGGCAAATCCCCGGCCGGTGGCGGCCAGGCCGGGGCCGCCGAATATCCCGAAGAGTTTCTGTGCGCCGTGGCCCGCCATGATCAGGCCGACGGCGAGGCGGATGAGGAGCAGGCCGCAGTCACCGGCGGACACCGACGGCCGTGCTTGAGCGGCCGTCTCGGGTGTGGGGGAGGCACGCAGTCGCTCACCGATGCGTTTCATCGTGAGCCTCTTTCGTCGTTCTTACCCTTCAGCCTCTCACGCCGGCACGGCGGTACGGGAGCCGGTGTAGACACTGTCTACCTCTCCTGGTAGACAGTGTCTATGCCCACCTCGCATCCCCCCACTCCCCCTGCTCCCTCCGGCCCCTCCGGCTCCGCCGACGCCCAGGACGCGGGCCTGCGCGCCCGGCTGGTGGACGTCGGGGTCGACCTCGTCACCCGGGAAGGCATCCAGGCGCTGTCCCTACGGGAGATCGCCCGCCGGGCCGGGGTCTCGCACGGGGCGCCGCGCCGCTACTTCCCGACGCATCTGGCCCTGCTCTCCGCCATCGCCCGCCGCGGTTTCGCCGACCTGGCCGCCAGGACCGCCGAGGTACTGGGCGACAGTGGGGGTCACCAGGCCACCGACCAGGCCACCGACCGCGCCGCCGCCCGCGCGCAGCTCCGTGCGCTCGCCCGCGTCTACCTGGACTTCGCCCTCGCCCACCGCGGCATGTACGAGCTGATGTTCCGTCACGATCTGCTGGAGAGCAACGAGTTGGGTCTGCGCGAAACCAGCCTGCCGCTCTTCGGCGTACTCGTCGGGCTCATCGCCCGAGCGCGGCCGCAGCCGGACGAGGAGCGGGGTGCGGAGCCGGCCGTCATCGCGGGCGCGCTGTGGAGCAATCTGCACGGCATCGCCCAGCTCTGGGGCTGGGGCAGCCTCCCCCTCGCAACGGGCACCGACGAGGTCGAACCGCTGCTCCGCGCCGCGCTCGACGCCCACCTCGGCCCGGAGGCGACGGCCCGATGACCGCCCTCACGCACCCCACCCGGACCCCGCAACCCCTGCCGCCCCCGCACCGGCGCCGCCGCCGTCTCGTCCTCACCGGCAGCATCACCGGCGCCGTCATCGTCGCCCTCGACGGCACCGTACTGACCGTCGCCCAGCCCTCCCTCCAGCATGATCTGCACGCCTCCTTCGCCCAGGTGCAGTGGACCAGCACCGGCTATCTCCTCGCCGTGGCCGGTCTGCTCGTCTTCGCCGGCCGGCTCGGGGACCGTTACGGCCACCAACGGGTCTTCTCCGTCGGCATCCTGGGCTTCGGCGCCGCCTCGGCCGGCATCGGCCTGGCGTCCGGGATCGGCTGGGTGATCGCCCTGCGGATCGCCCAGGGCGTCTTCGGCGCGCTGCTCCAGCCGGCCACCCTGGGGATGCTGCGCGCCACGTACCCGCCCGACGCGCTCGGCATGCCCCTCGCGCTGCGGACCAGCGCCATCGGCCTGTCGGCCGCGGCCGGCCCGCTGATCGGCGGCGCGCTCACCGCCCACCTGGGCTGGCGGGCCGTCTTCTTCCTCAACGTCGTCCCCGCGACCGTCATCGGCGTCCTGGCGCTCCTCGTCCGGATGCCCGCCCCGCCCACGAGCGCGCCCGCCGCCCGGCCCCCGCTCGACCTCCCCGGCGCGGCCCTGCTCACGGTCGCCCTGGTGTCCCTGGTGCACACCCTCGTGGGCATACCGGAATCCGGCTGGACGGCCGCGACCGGCCTCGGACTCGCCGTGGCGGCGGCCGCCGGCGCCCTGTTCGTACGGCATGAACGGCGGGCCGCCGCCCCCATGGTGCCGCCGGGCGTCCTGGGGTCGGCGGCCGTCGCCTCGGCGCTCGCCCTCCTCCTCGCCGCCTCCGCGGCGATGTTCGGCGCGCTCTTCGTCGGCACGTACTTCTTGCAGGACGTCCTCGGACTGGACCCCTTCCAGAGCGGTCTGCGCGTCCTCCCGCTGGCCGCGATGATGGTCCTGAGCGCGCCCGCCTCGGCCGTCCTCCAGCGCCGCCACGGCCCTCGGCGCACGACCGCCGCGGCCATGACCCTGCTGGCCCTCGGCATCCTCCTCCTCGCCCTCGCCGCCCTCTCCCTCCCGGGCCGGTCCTGGACGACGCCGATGCTCGGCGGCGGATTTCTGCTGCTGGGCGCGGGGTTCGGCACCGTGATGGTCACCGCGACGGCCGTCATCGTGCGTCATGCCCCGGCGGCCGACGCGGGGGTGGCCGGCGGCCTCCAGCAGACCGCGATGAACACCGGCCCGGCACTGGGCGTCGCCACGGCGACCATGCTGCTCACCCTCACCGCCCACACCACCGCCGTCACGATGGGCACCACCCTCCTCACCCTGGCGGCCCTGCCCGCACTCGCCGCCCTGCTCACCACACAGTTGCCCGCTCACCCCAACTCCCCTTCACCAGATCGGCGGCGCTGACCGAAGACCGCCACAGCGGCCGGGTCTCCGACCTGACTCGCCCCGCACTCTTTTGCTAGCGCTTGCTTGCAATAGTTAGCACTGGCGTGCACCATGTACGCATGGCATCACTCAACGTCGGCAATCTCGGCGAGTTCCTGCGGGAGCAGCGGCGCACGGCGCAGCTGAGTCTGCGGCAGCTCGCGGATGCGGCGGGGGTGTCCAACCCGTATCTCAGCCAGATTGAGCGCGGCTTGCGCAAGCCGAGTGCGGAGATTCTGCAGCAGCTGGCGAAGGCTCTGCGGATTTCTGCCGAGACGCTGTATGTCCAGGCCGGGATCCTCGATGAGCGACAGGGGCTCGATGGAGTCGAGGTGCAGAGCGCAATACGCACCGATCCGTCGTTGAACGAGAAGCAGAAGCAGGTCCTGCTGCAGATCTATGAGTCCTTCCGTAAGGAGAACGGGCTCGGGAGCGGCGCGGACCGCACTGCGAACGGGCAGGAGAACGGGCGCGGTACGGACTCCCCGGAGTCAGAGGCCGACGGCGGCCCGCACGGCACCTGAGCAACCGAATTCGTTTCCAGGAGGAAGAACGTCATGCCCATCACCGATGACCTCCGCAAGACCCTCACCGATGCGACGCCGCTGTACGCCGCGGCGGGTGCCGTCGACCTGGCCGCCGAGAAGCTCGGCGAGGTGCCGACCCTCGTCGAGAAGATCCGCGTCGAGGCTCCCAAGCGCTTCGAGTCGGTGCGGGCCACCGACCCCAAGGAAGTGCAGGACCGATTCGCCAAGGGCGCGAAGGAGGTCCAGGAGAAGGTGACCGAGCTGGTGGGTTCGCTGGACGGCGACCTCAAGCGGCTGCGCGACCAGGCGCAGGAGGCCGCGCTCCAGGGCGTGGGCCGGGCCGCCGAAACCGCTGTGTGGATGCGCGAGCGGTATGACGAGCTGGCCGAGCGGGGCCGCGGCGCGGTGCAGACCTGGCGCGGGCAGACCGCCGACCACTTCGAGGAGCTGGCGGTGGCGATCGAGCCGGAGCCGGCCGCGAAGTCCGAGCCGCAGTCGCAGTCGACCGTGAACCACTCGACCGTCAACCACGACGCGAGCAAGCAGGAGACCGGGACGGCCAACGGGGCCAAGGCCGCGGACGGCAAGGCGGCCGGGTCGAAGAAGACCGCCCCGGCGGCGCGCAAGCCGGTGGCGAAGAAGACCACACCGCCCGCCGCGAAGTGACATCGCTCACCTAGCAGCGGGAGCGGAGCCGGGCCGGGCACACTTGGGGTGCCCGGCCCGTTGGTTGGGTACGGTGAGGCCGCACAGGCCGCACAAGACCGAGACCGAGAAAGCGAACGGGTGGTGGCAGCGTGCTGGTATTCGGCTTCATGGGCCTTCTGTACTGGGTCGGCAAGGCCCTGGGCGTGTACGCCGCCGTCATGCTGGTCGATGCCGCGGTGCGGCGCGAGGACGCCTATCGGGCGGCCGACAAGCAGAACAAGGGCATGTGGCTGATCTTCCTCGGGCTGGCCACGGCGCTGCTGTTCCTGATGCCGTTCACCGCGTTCCTGCCGATCCTCGGGCTGATCGCCGTGATCGTCTACACCGTGGACGTCCGCCCGGCGCTCCGCCAGGCCGCCGGTGGTGGCCGGGGCCCGCGCCGCGGCGGTTCCAGCTCGGACGGTCCGTACGGGCCGTACAACGGCGGACGGTGAGCGGGCGGGCGTAGGTGAGCGGGCGGGCGTAAGCGCCCGGCCGAGCCCACGGGTGCAAGCCCCGGGCCCCGTGAGACGTCAGGCCCCGGCCCGTAGCAACGGCCCCGGCCCTACCGCCGGTCCAGCAGCAGGACCGCGACATCGTCGGTCAGCTCGCCGCCGTTGAGATCGCGCACTTCCCGCACCGACGCATCCAGGAGTTCCTCGCCGGTCAGACCGGCCGCCATCTGCCGGCTGACGAGATCGGTCATCCCGTCCTGGCCCAGGCGGCGGTTGCCCTCGCCGGTCCGGCCCTCGATCAGGCCGTCGGTGTACATCATCAGGCTCCAGGAGCCGCCCAGATCGACCTGGCGGCGCGGCCAGCGGGCGTGCGGCAGCAGGCCGAGCGCCGGGCCGCCGGATTCATACGGCAGCAGGCGCGGCGGGCGTCCCGCGCGGGCCAGCAGCGGCGCGGGGTGGCCGGCCAGGCACAGGCCCGCGCGGCGGCCGTCGGGGGAGATGTCGACGGTGCACAGGGTCGCGAAGATCTCGTCGTCGGAACGTTCGTGCTCCAGCACCTTCTGGAGCGTGGAGAGAAGTTCGTCGCCGCACAGGCCCGCGAAGGTCAGGGCCCGCCAGGCGATGCGCAGTTCGACGCCGAGGGCGGCCTCGTCCGGGCCGTGGCCGCAGACGTCGCCGATCATGGCGTGGACGGTGCCGTCCGGGGTGCGGACGGTGTCGTAGAAGTCGCCGCCGAGCAGCGCGCGGCTGCGACCGGGGCGGTAGCAGGCGGCGAAGCGCAGATCGGAGCCGTCGAGCAGCGGGGTGGGCAGCAGGCCGCGCTCCAGGCGGGCGTTCTCCTGGGCGAGCATCCGCGATTCGGTCAGCTGGCGCTGGGCGAGGTCGGCCCGTTTGCGTTCGACGGCGTAGCGCACGGCACGGCTGAGCACGGCGCCGTCCAGCTCGTCGCGGAAGAGATAGTCCTGGGCGCCGACGCGTACGGCATCGGCGGCCCGCTCGGCATCGGCTTCGGCGGTGAGCACCAGCACGGCCTGCGTACGGGCCATCCGCAGCACCTCACGCAGCACACCGAGCTCGTCACCGGGGCGGTCGGCGTCGGTCGCGTCGCGGTCGGTGTGCTCGGGCGGGGCCAGGTCGAGCAGGATGCAGTCCACATCGGTGGTGAGCAGCCGCTCGGCCTCGGTGAGGTTACGGGCGGTGCGCAGGCGGACCCGGCGGCCCGCCCAGTCCCACATCTCGGGGACGGGACTGTTGGGGTCCTCGCCTATGAGGAGGAGGGTCAGTCCCTGGGGCGCAGCGCCGTGGCTGGAACCGTTCGCCGTCATCGGGGCGTCCATGGGGTGGAGGGAGCCATCGCCCGCCACCGGTCCGACGGCCGCCGGCGCCTCGGCGCTTGCGTCATCCACCGGTCCTGCCTGCTGCGGCAGCACGGCCGTCCGCTGGTGCGGTACGGGTACGGGCATTCCTTCGGTCCTTCCCTCCCCCCGAGGGTGCAATGGCACGCCGAGTGGCGCGCCGTGCCCGGTTTCACGCCGCTCGTCGGTCGGGCGAGCGAGGTGCTGTCGAGCGCTGAGAGGCGACCATAGCGCCAGAACCAAGCGATGTGGAATGGCCGATGGCAATCGGCCATTGTCATATGCGGCGGCTCAGCTGCGGTTTGACGCGCCTCGGGAGGAATGCGGAATGACGAACATCACCCCGCCTGACCGAATACTGTCCGGTCACAGTTACGGGCGGCCAACCGCCCGATACCGATCAATCCGGTCATTTACCAGTGGCTCAGATCACGATTTCGGGATTTCGGGGGCGCGCGACCGCCCCGCTACTGGCCCTCGTCCCCGTCCCGTTCGGCATCCGGCCGTACGACCCCCAGGATCGGCATCGAGCCGGCGCCGGTGATGGTCACCTGGCGGCCCGGACGCGGGGCGTGCACGACGGCGCCGTCGCCGAGGTACATCCCCACGTGGCTGGCGTCCGAGAAGTAAATGATCAGGTCGCCCGGACGCATGTCCTTGAGCGGGACCCGGTGCAGCCGGCGCCACTGCTCCTGCGAGGTCCGCGGAATCGTCGTCCCGCCGGCCTGCCAGGCGCGCAGCGTCAGGCCCGAGCAGTCAAAGGTGTCGGGCCCTTCGGCGCCCCATACATAGTCCTTGCCGATCTGCGCGGTGGCGAAGGCAATGGCCTTTTCCCCATAACTGGACGCTTTGTTGTGGATCTCCTTCAGTACGCCCGAGTCGAGCCATTTCTGCTGCGCCAGGAACGCCTGCTGGTCCTCCAGCTTCAGTAGCCGCTCCTTTTCCTTGGCGGCCAGCCGGGATTCGATTTTCTTCGCCGCGTCGATCTGTTTCTTGATGTCCCGGCGCGCGCTTTCCTTCTTCTTGCGGTCCGCCTCCAACCGCTCCCAGCGGTCCGTGGCGGCCTGCGCATAGTCGTCCAACTCGGCCTTGGTCCGGGACAGTTGGGTGATCACGCCCTTGGCGGCCTGCTGCGCCTTACGGAACAGGGTGGCGTCGTCGAGGAAGGCGCCGGAGTCGCTGCCGAGCATCAGCCGGGCCTCGGCGGGAATGCCGCTGGCGCGGTACTGGGCGCTGGCCAGCGCGCCCGCCTGGCGCTTGAGGGCGACCAGCTTCTGGCGGGTGCTCTCGATCTTCCGGGCGAGCCCCACGATCTCCTTCTGCTGGAGCTCGACCTGTTCCTTGGCCCCGTTGTAGGCGTCGGTGGCGCGCTCCGCCTTGCGGTAGAGGTCGTCGATCTTCTTGCGTACGTCCTGGAGGTGCTTGAGCGACGCCTCGGCGGATCCGTTGTCCGGCGCCTTGGGCGCCGTATCGCGCCGTTCACCGGGCCGGGGATCCGCGGCGGCCGCCGTGGCCGTGCCCCCCAGCAGCCCCATCGCGCACAGGACCACGGCCGTACCCACCACGACCCGGCCGCCCCGTGCGACGCCCCGGCCCCCGCCGTCCCGAACGCCCTGCCGTGCCCCCTGGCTCCCCACCAGCCACCTCCGGTCGTTCCGCACCGATTCGCGTGGTCATCTCCCGCGCGGATGCTGCCATACCTGCCGGTAATTCAACAGGCCGACGAGCCGGTGAGCACCGCACAATGGAGCCGCCGGGGCACGCATCCGGACACCGCGCGACGGGACGGGGACCCGCCGTCCGCCCTGCCGCACGTCGACCGCCCCCGGATCGCCCGCACCCCTCTAGCCGTACGTTTTCGGCCACGCCCCGCAGGGCGCGCGGCACACCCCCAGCCGATGGCCGAGGTTCACCTTGCGTTCACTCCGCCCAGTCGGCCGCTTCACCTGATCTGCCTAATTTCGGCCGTACCGAGTGCGCCTCATGCTCCTGTGGCAAGCGCGACACGGTCGGCCGACGCTGGATGTAGCGCTGGTCATCACACCCCCGAAAACGCTCCCCAGCACGCCGGTGAAGCGGCGCGCACCAGGAAGGAACTCTCGACAGTGAAGCTTCAGCGCAAGAACCGGGTTCGCGCCCTCGCCGTTGGCGCTCTCGCCGTCTCCGGTGCCCTGGCCCTGACCGCGTGCGGCTCCGATGACACCAGCGGTTCCGGCGGCGCCGGCGGTTCGGCGGCCAAGCCCGCGAACATCAAGTGTGAGGGCAAGGGCAAGCTGCTCGCCTCCGGCTCCTCCGCGCAGAAGAACGCCATGGACGTCTGGGTGCAGAACTACGCCGGGGCGTGCAAGGGCACCGAGATCAACTACCAGCCGACCGGCTCCGGCGCTGGTGTGACCACCTTCCTCCAGGGCCAGACCGCCTTCGCGGGCTCCGACTCGGCGCTCAAGCCGGAGGAGATCGCCAAGTCGAAGAAGCTCTGCAAGGGCGGCCAGGCCATCGACCTGCCCATGGTCGGCGGCCCGATCGCGGTCGGCTACAACGTCCCCGGCGCGGACAACCTCGTCCTGGACGCCCCGACCCTGGCGAAGATCTTCGACTCGAAGATCACCAACTGGAACGACGCCGCGATCAAGAAGCTCAACCCGGGCGCCAAGCTCCCGAACCTCAAGATCCAGGCGTTCCACCGCTCCGACGACTCGGGCACCACGGACAACTTCACCAAGTACCTCAAGGGCGCCGCCCCCGGTGACTGGAAGCACGAGCCCGGCAAGAAGTGGGAGGGCAGCGGCGGCCAGGCGGCCTCCGGCTCCGCCGGCGTCTCCTCGCAGGTCAAGCAGACCAGCGGCGCGATCTCGTACTTCGAGCTGTCCTACGCCACCTCCGGCAAGATCCCCACGGTCAAGCTGGACACCGGCGCCAAGGCCCCGGTCGAGGCCACCGTCGACAACGCCTCCAAGGCGATCTCCGAGGCCAAGCCGGCCGGCCAGGGCAACGACCTGGCGCTGAAGCTCAACTACACCACCAAGGCCGAGGGCGCCTACCCGATCACCCTGGTGACGTACGAGATCGCCTGCGACAAGGGCAACAAGGCCGACACCCTGCCGGCCACCAAGTCCTTCCTCACCTACACCTCCAGCAAGGACGGCCAGGCCGCCCTGAAGGCGCTCGGCTACGCCCCGCTGCCCACCGAGATCGCCGACAAGGTCCGCAAGACCGTCGCCACGCTCTCCTGACCCTCCGGGCGGCGGCCGCACCCCACGGTGCGACCGCCGCCCGTCCGGTGCACCGCCGCCAGGAGCCCTGGACTCACCGTCCGCCCGGCTCCGCAGACCGGAGAAACCATGAATTCACCCTCTTCGATATCCGAAACGCCTCCGCCCCCGGCCTCCCCGGCCGGCGCCGCCATATCGGGCAAGGCAGTCCGCCCCGGTGACCGGATCTTCCTCGGGTTCTCCCGTGGCTCCGGCATCGCCCTCCTGGTGATCATGGCGGCCATCGCCGCCTTCCTCACCTACCGGTCCGTGCTCGCCATCACCGGCGACAAGGCCGACTTCTTCACCACCTTCGACTGGAACGCCACCGGCACCGAGCCGAAGTTCGGCATCGCGGTGCTGGCGTTCGGCACGGTCGTCAGCTCCGTGGTCGCGATGGTCATCGCGGTCCCGGTCGCGGTCGGCATCGCGCTGTTCATCTCGCACTACGCCCCGCGCAAGCTGGCCTCCCCGCTCGGCTACGTCATCGACCTGCTCGCCGCGGTGCCCAGCATCGTCTACGGCCTGTGGGGCGCGCTCTTCCTCGTCCCGCATCTTTCCGGCCTGTACGGCTGGCTGGACGACTACCTCGGCTGGACCGGCATCTTCAGCTACGGCGGCGGCGCGGCCCGCTCGCTGTTCACCGTCGGCATCCTGCTCGCGATCATGATCCTGCCGATCGTGACCAGCGTCAGCCGCGAGGTCTTCCTCCAGGCCCCCAAGATGCACGAGGAGGCCGCCCTCGCCCTCGGCGCCACCCGCTGGGAAGTCATCCGGATGTCGGTGCTCCCCTTCGGCCGCTCCGGCGTGATCAGCGCCTCCATGCTGGGCCTGGGCCGCGCGCTCGGCGAGACCATGGCCGTCGCCACGGTCCTCTCCCCCAGCTTCCTGATCAGCAAGAGCCTGCTGGACCCGGGCGGCGGCACCTTCGCCCAGAACATCGCCAGCAAGTTCAGCGAGGCCGATCAGTTCGGCCAGGACGCCCTGATCGCCTCCGGTCTCGTCCTCTTCGTGATCACGCTGCTCGTCAACGGCGGGGCCCGCCTGATCATCGCCCGCCGCAAGGAGTACTCGGGAGCCGCCGCATGACCGCCGTAACGGACCGTCCCACGGTCGCCAGTGGCGGTGCGCCGCTCCCCGTCTCCCTCAAGCAGGCCCGGCTGCCCCGCTGGGCCCCGCCGGTGATCGCGCTGGTCGCGGCCGGTGCGGGCTGCGGTATCGGCCTGGGCGCCGGACTGGACAGCACGATCCAGTGGGGCCTGATCGCCGCCGCGCTCTTCGTGCTGGGGACCTACGTCCTGTCCGCGGCCGTCGAGGGCGGCCGGCAGGCCAAGGACCGGCTGGCCACCAGCATGGTCTGGACGTCCTTCCTGCTCGCCGTGATCCCGCTGGCCTCCCTGCTGTGGGAGACCGTCGCCCGCGGCATCAAGGTCCTCAACGTCTACTTCCTGTCCCACTCGATGGGCACGCTCCCCGACGCGCTGCCCGGCGGCGGGATCTACCACGCGATCATCGGCACCCTGGAGCAGGTGGGCCTGGCGACCCTGATCGCCGCCCCGATCGGGCTGCTCACCGCGATCTACCTCGTCGAATACGGCCGCGGCCGGTTCGCCAAGACCGTCACCTTCTTCGTCGACGTGATGACGGGCATCCCGTCCATCGTGGCCGGCCTGTTCATCCTCTCCGTGTGGATCCTGATCCTCGGCTTCGGCCCGTCCGGCTTCGCCGGCGCGATGGCCCTGGCGATCCTGATGATGCCGGTCGTCGTCCGCTCCACCGAGGAGATGCTCAAGCTCGTGCCCAACGAGCTGCGCGAGGCGTCCCTCGCCCTGGGTGTCCCGAAGTGGCGCACCATCCTCAAGGTCGTCCTGCCCACCTCCCTCGGCGGGATCACGACCGGTGTGATGCTGGCCATCGCCCGTATCACCGGTGAGACCGCCCCGGTGCTGCTCCTGGTGTGGGGCGCGAAGACGATCAACAACAACCCCTTCGACGGTGCCCAGCAGTCGCTGCCGCTGTATGTGTTCCAGCAGTGGCAGATCGGCACGGACGCGGCGTACGACCGCGCCTGGGGCGCGGCGCTCGTCCTGATCGCCTTCGTCATGATCCTCAACCTGGTGGCCCGCGGCATCGCCCGCTGGAAGGCTCCCAAGACCCACCGCTGACCACGCGGCGAACGAAAGAAGCAGTGATCCCCATGGCCAAGCGAATCGACGTCAGCGGCCTCTCCGCCTTCTACGGCAGCCACAAGGCCATCGACGACATCTCCATGACCATCGAGCCGCGCTCCGTGACGGCCTTCATCGGCCCGTCCGGCTGCGGCAAGTCGACCTTCCTGCGCACCCTGAACCGGATGCACGAGGTCACCCCCGGCGGCCGCGTCGAGGGCAAGGTGATGCTGGACGACGAGAACCTCTACGGCTCCGGCGTCGACCCGGTCGCCGTGCGCCGCACCGTCGGCATGGTCTTCCAGCGCCCCAACCCGTTCCCCACCATGTCGATCTTCGACAATGTCGCGGCCGGGCTGCGCCTGAACGGCTCGTACAAGAAGTCCGAGCTCAAGGAGATCGTCGAGCGCTCCCTCAAGGGCGCCAACCTCTGGAACGAGGTCAAGGACCGCCTGAACAAGCCCGGCTCGGGCCTCTCCGGCGGCCAGCAGCAGCGGCTGTGCATAGCCCGCGCCATCGCGGTCGAGCCGCAGGTCCTGCTGATGGACGAGCCCTGCTCCGCCCTCGACCCGATCTCCACCCTCGCCATCGAGGACCTGATCGGGGAGCTCAAGGAGCGGTTCACGATCGTCATCGTGACGCACAACATGCAGCAGGCCGCCCGCGTCTCGGACCGTACGGCGTTCTTCAACCTCGCGGCCGTCGGCAAGCCCGGCAAGCTGATCGAGATCGACGAGACCGAGCGGATCTTCTCCAACCCCTCGGTCCAGGCCACGGAGGACTACATCTCCGGCCGCTTCGGCTGAGCCGCTCAGGCCCGGCCGACGCCCCTCAAGCGTCCTGCGGTGCTGCATGGCGGTGCCACCGCAAGGCGAAGGGCCCGCCCCTCTTCCCGGGGGGCGGGCCCACTTTTCGTCTGCCGGAGGGCGTTACCCGAACGCCAGCCGGACGAGCCAGTACGCCAGCGCCGCGACACCCGCCGCGGCCGGCATCGTGATGAACCAGCCCATCACGATGTTCTTGGCGACGCCCCAGCGCACCGCGCGCGAGCCCTTGGTCGAGCCGACGCCCATGATCCCGGCCGTGATGACATGCGTCGTGGAGATCGGCGCGTGGAACATGAAGGACGCGGTGTACATGACCGAGGCGGCCGTGGTCTCCGCGGCGAAGCCCTGCGGCGGGTCCAGCTCGATGATCCGGCGGCCGAGCGTGCGCATGATGCGCCAGCCACCCGCGTACGTACCCAGCGAGAGCGTGATCGCGCAGGCCAGCTTGACCCAGATCGGAATGGCGTCGTTGGGGCTTTCGACATCGGCGATGACCAGGGCCATCACCACCACACCCATGGTCTTCTGCGCGTCCTGGAGGCCGTGGCCGAGCGCCATGCCCGCCGCCGAGACCGTCTGCGCTATACGGAAGCCGCGCTTGGCCTTGTGCGGGTTGGCCTTACGGAAGAGCCACAGGATCACGACCATCACCAGATAGCCGACCACCAGGCCGACGAACGGCGAGATGAACATCGGCAGGACGACCTTGTCGATCACGCCGGTCCAGATCACCTTGGTGCCGCCGGCCAGCGCCGCGCCGACCATGCCGCCGAACAGTGCGTGCGACGAGGACGACGGCAGCCCGAAGTACCAGGTGACGAGGTTCCAGACGATCGCGCCGAGCAGCGCCGCGAAGAGGATGCCCATCCCCTGGTCGCCGTGGGGCGTTTCGATCAGCCCTTCGCTGACGGTCTTGGCGACCCCGCTGCCCAGGAAGGCACCGGCGAGGTTCATCACGGCGGCCATCGCGAGCGCCGCCCGCGGGGTCAGCGCCCGCGTCGAGACCGAGGTCGCGATCGCGTTGGCCGAGTCGTGGAAGCCGTTGGTGTAGGTGAAACCGAGCGCGACCGCAATGGTCACGACAAGCGCAAAGGTATCCATGGCCGGGGCTCAGGATTCCTTTACCGCGATGGTCTCGACGGTGTTGGCGACATGCTCGAAGGCGTCCGCCGCCTCTTCCAGGATGTCCACGATCTGCTTGAGCTTGAGGACCTCGATGGCGTCGTACTTGCCGTTGAAGAGGTGCGCGAGCAGCTTGCGGTGGATCTGGTCGGCCTGGTTCTCCAGGCGGTTGACCTCGATCCAGTACTCGGTGAGGTTCGACATCGTGCGCAGATTCGGCATCGCCTCGGCGGTCAGCTCGGCCGCCCGCGCCAGCACCTCGATCTGCTGCTCGATGCCCTTGGGGAGCTCCTCGACCTTGTACAGAACGACAAGATCGACGGCCTCCTCCATGAAGTCCATGATGTCGTCGAGCGACGAGGCGAGGTTGTAGATGTCCTCGCGGTCGAACGGCGTGATGAAGGACGAGTTCAGCTGATGGAAGATCGCGTGCGTCGCGTCATCTCCCGCATGCTCGGCCGCTCGCATCCGCTCGGCGATCTCGGTCCGCGCGGAGGCGTCCGCCCCGAGCAGTTCCATCAGGAGCTTGGAGCCCGTGACGATGTTGTCCGCGGATGCGGCGAACATGTCGTAGAAGCTCGTCTCCCTGGGGGTCAGACGAAATCGCACGTGAAATCCTCGGGGTGCATCGGATTCGGTCGGGTTGATGCTAGGCGCATCATCCAGCCACTGCTAACCGGCATTCCTTCAGTGTCGCCCATCGGACAGCATGCTCTGCACGGGGTACCTTCAGTGCCCGCAAAATTCGGTACAATATACCCACCAGGGGTATATGGATAGCCCGTATGAGCCACCGCGACCTCACGCTCACCGCGAACGGCGCATAACGGACCGCCTCGATATCGCACATGCGCCAGATATCGCCTAGATACCACGGGAGACGGCCATGACGACCACGGACGCCGACACCAACGGCACCGCCACAGCCGCCGCGGCCGACCACACCGCGCAGCCGAAAACCGCCCCCGGCACGGTGACCGATCCCACTCCGCCCACCCCGTCGACGGGCGTCCACGGCTACGCCAAACAAAAGGACGCCCACATCAAGCGACTGCGCCGCATCGAGGGCCAGATCCGCGGCCTCCAGCGGATGCTCGAAGAGGACGTCTACTGCATCGACATACTCACCCAGGTCTCGGCCAGCACCAAGGGCCTCCAGTCCTTCGGCCTCCAGCTCCTGGAGGAGCATCTGCGCCACTGCGTCGCCGACGCGGCCGTCCAGGGCCCCGAGGCCATCGACGCCAAGGTCCAGGAAGCCACCAAGGCCATCGAGCGCATGCTGCGGACCTAGGGCCGGCCCGATGGGCCGGCCTGGCCCACGCCGCCCCATCCGGCAGGCCCTAGGCCAGGCACGGGCCGCGTCCGCCCGGCCCCGCGCACGGCGGGGCCGGATGCGCGCCGTCGTCGCCGTCCGCCCCGTTGCCCCCGTCGTCGTCGCCGTCCACGTCCAGCACCTCGTCGATACGGTCCGGGCTGAGCCGCTCCTCAGGGGCGGCCGCGGCCGCGATCATCAACTCTGCGGTGAGGTCGATCTCGACGAGGGCCACGGGATCCTGAACCGTCGGATGGCGGTGCGCAGCCACGCACAACACCTCCTCCTCCGAGCGCCTTCCCACGCCTGTGGTGGTTACCGCCCAGCGTAGGGACGGCCGCACGCTCCGCGCATGGCACGGATGGACCATTTCCGCCACCCGGCAAGCGCCCCGGGCAGATACCCCGGCCCGGCCGCCCTACTGCGTAGCAGAAGCGATCCGCCCGGCGTAGATCGCGCTCCGCTCGGGCAGCGCCACCCTCCTCACCTGCACCCCGAAGCCGGACAGCTCCGTGGTGGAGGTCACCAACGCCCCCTGCGGCGCACCATTGGCGAACTGGAACCGCTCGCGCACCTTGCGCACCCGCCCCGCGTCGTCCAGATAGGCGTCGAACGGCACCACCTCGGTGGTGAACCCTTTCTCCGCCGCGACCAGCGCCGGCCTGCTGCGCCGCGACGCCGCCCGCGCGGCCGCTTTGATGTTGGTCGTGCCGCGGTAGTGCCGCACCCGGACCCCGCCGAGCCGCCCCTCCCCGCGGTAGGTCACCTTCCGTGCGCCCCGCAGGAGTTCGGCGGCGGTCAGCGGATCGGTCACGCCGCCGGTGACCAGGTTCCCGTCGTCCAGCGAGGCGGTGGCCACCCGTACCCATTTGTCGGCCGGCACCCCGGCGCCGCGGTTCTTCATGTACAGCGCGCCGGGCGCAAGGATCTCGGTGACCGGCTGATGGCCCTCGCCCGGCTTGTCCGCCGGATCGGGCAGGATGACGCGCAGCCGTCCACTGGCCGTACGGAAGTCGTAGGTCCCGGTGCCGCGGATGGCGACGCGGGTGCCGCCGCTGGCCGTCTCCATCGTCGTACGCACCCGGGCGGAGTCGGCCCGCACCAGGGCATCGGCGCTGCGCTGGACCTCGGAGGCGGCGGCGGCCCGGGCGGGCGGCGCCTGATCCTCGGCGGCGGCGCCGTCGGGGGAACAGCCCGTCGCCAGCAGCCCCACGGCCAGACCCGCCCCGCACGCCACGGCCAGGGTGACCGCACCGCCTCGCCTGTCCTGCACCACCATCGCGTACGAGCCCCCTCGGCCGCTGTGTTCGGGACGGCCTGTGCCGACCGCTCCGTTCAACGACCAATACCGGGGGCCCGTCACGCAGACCCCCTCCGGGCGCGTAGCGTGGCCGGGTGCCCGACCGAGCCCCGCACGCGACCTCCACCACCGAACGCGGTGCCTTCTGTCACGCCCGCTGCGACTGCGGCTGGCGGGGGCCGGCCCGCCGCGCCCGCTCCCAGGCACGTACCGACGCGGAGCGCCATCGGACGACGTCCGAGAGTGACGCGAAACGCCCCCCGGAATGAGCCCGTCCTCACCGGGAACCCCCGACGCCCGCACGGCATCTGGGTAAGAGGGAAGCAAGAGCAGCGAGCGGTAGCGGACTTTACGGTCACAGCCGATGCCATCGGACATCACGGGCATCGAGGGCCGGGGGGTATGCGTCGTTTCCGGACATGACGGTCCACACCGGCCGTGTCCTTCGGATCTCCGCACCGGCCGGGCGCCCCGGCCATGCGCCCGCCGCCCGATGCCCGCTTCCCCTTCCTGCGCGCCCCGTCACCGACCATCGGCCGGCAGCCGACGGGCGGGGCCGGACCGTACGAATCGAGGGGGACATCCCAGTGAAGCGGCGCACACTCCTACAGGCGGGCGGCACCCTGGCGGCGACCTCGGTCGCCTGGGCCACCGGCTGCGACACCAAAACGGGCGCGGCGTCGGCCACCACGGGGGCGGCCGGCGCCGACGGGGCCCGGACCGCCTCGGCCGCCGGTGCGGGCGCCATCGGCAGCCGGGCCACCCCGTCCTCCTGGACGGCACTCGGCAAAAGCCTCGACGGCCGGCTGATACGGGCCTCGGACGCCGCCTACGCCAAGGCCCGCCGCCTGTACAACACCCGCTACGACGACCTCAAGCCGTCGGCCATCGCCTACGTCCAGCACCCGGCCGATATCGCCGAATGCCTGGCCTTCGCCCGGCGTTACGACACCCCGGTCGCCATCCGCAGCGGCGGCCACTCCTACGCCGGCTGGTCCAGCGGCAACGGCCGGCTGATCGTCGACGTCTCCGCCCTCTCGAAGGTCGGCGCCCCCTCCGGCGGCGTCACCCGCATCGGCGCCGGCACCAAGCTCATCGACGTCTACCAGGGCCTGGCCGCGCGCGGCGTGACGATACCCGGCGGCTCGTGCCCCACCGTCGGCATATCCGGCCTCACCCTCGGCGGCGGCCATGGCGTGGTCTCCCGCGCATACGGCCTGACCTGCGACAGCCTCGTGGGCGCCACCCTCGTCACGGCCGACGGCAAGACCGTCGACTGCGACAAGTCCCAGCACTCCGACCTCTTCTGGGCGCTGCGCGGCGCGGGCAACGGCAACTTCGGCGTGGTCACCGAACTGCGCTTCCGTACGCACCCCGCACCGCGCGCCGTCATGGCGTACCTGACCTGGCCGTGGTCCAAGGCGGCGAAGGTGCTGGCCTCCTGGCAGAAGTGGGGCCCGGTGCAGGCCGACGAGATCTGGTCGTCCTGCCATCTCGACGCCCGGCCCGGCGGCACCCCGGGCGTCTCCGTCGCCGTCTTCTCCCTCGGGACGAAGGGCGATCTGCACAACGCCGTCGACAAGCTCGCCGACCAGCCCGGCGGCCCCGGCCCCGCCTCCACCGTCCACATCACGCCGATCGGCTACCTGGACGCGATGGAGGCGTACGCCGGCTGCTCGTCCAAGTCGTCCGCGCAGTGCCACACCCCCGGTACGCTGCCCGGCCAGACCGGCACCGGCCAGCTGGGCCGCGAGACCTATGCCGCCCGCTCCGACTTCTTCGACCGGTCGCTGTCCGCGGCCGGTATCCAGACGCTGATGGCCCAGATCGAGAGCGGCGGCCGCAAGGGCGTGGCCGGAAACGTCGCCCTGACGGCGCTGGGCGGTGCGGTCAACCGCGTCGGCCGCACCGACACCGCGTTCGTCCACCGCGGATCGCGCTTCCTCGCCCAGTACTTGACGTCCTGGCCGGCCAACGGCTCGTCGTCCTCCCGTACCGCCTGGCTGAATTCCTTCCACTCCGCCATGCGCCGCCATTCCTCCGGCGCCGCCTACCAGAACTACACCGACCCGGCGCTCACCGACTGGAAGTCCGCCTACTACGGGCCCGCGGCCGACCGCCTCGCGCAGGTCAAGCACACCTACGACCCGCAGCGGCTGTTCAGCACCTTCCCGCAGGCCCTGTGAGGGGAACGTTCCTGCGGGTGCTCTGAGGGGCGTTTCCGCAGGCGCTCCGACGGACACGGAGACGGCAACGGACCGGCTCCTGACGGCAATCGGCCCGGCTCCTGCGGGGGAGCCGGGCCGATTGCCGTGCTGTGGGCCGGTGAGCCGTTGCGGGGCCTGTCAGGCCGCCGTGGGCGCGCCCGTCAGGCCGCCAGGTCCTTGTCGCGGGCGCGGCCCCGCTGCCGGCCCCGTGCCCGGTCGTCGTCATGGCCCCCCGGCACCCCGGCGGCCCGCCGCCCGCCGTCGGCGCCCTCAGCGCCCTCGCCGTCGCGCCCGGAGCGTGCGTCCCGCCGCGCACCGGCCTGCGCGACGGGGCCGCCCGGTGTCCGTACCAGCCAGGCGATCCCGCCGACCGGCGAGCGCCCGACCGCCGTCATCAGCGGTACCAGCAGCGCCTGGGCGAGCGGCGCGAGCAGCAGCGCCACGGCCGTACCCAGCGCGAACCCGCCCACCACATCGGTCGGGTAGTGCACACCCATGTACACCCGGCAGAAACCCTCCGCCAGCGCCAGCGCGATCCCGATGAGCCCGTACTTCCGGCTGGCGATGAACAGGCCGACGCCCACCGCCATCGTCAACGTCGCATGGTCGCTCACGAACGAGTAGTCGCTCTTGCCCTGGATCAGGACGTCCAGCCCGGCATGGTCCTTGAACGGCCGCGGCCGCTCGACGAACGCCCGGATGGGGATGTTGGCCAGCAGCGCGATCCCGGCCGCCAGCGGCGCCCAGACCAGACCGGCGACGGCGGCGGGCGCATCGGACCTGCGCCGGGCGCCCCACCACGCGATCAGACACAGCACGGCGAGCCCGGCGATGATGCCGTACTCGCCGACGTACTCCATGGCTTTGTTGACCCAGTGGGGGGCGTCCTTCGCGAGGCCGTTGATGCCGTCGAGCACGTCGACATCGGGGTTCGGCCCCTCCAGTGCGAGTCCAGCCATCTGCCGCGACCCCTTACCTTTCGCGCGCCCGCGAGCGCCTGTGTGTGCTGCCGGCCCCCGTGTTCGTCGAGCGTCTGCCGTGCCCCGCTGCCGGTGCGGTGCCGCGCGCCGGCCCGGATACGTCCATACGTCCCCACGCAAGGGGAACGCGGCGCCCCCCTCCGGCGTTCCACCCGCTACCGGATGATCACCAGGACGTTATCGAAGCTTGACTCATCACCGCAGTTCAGGGCGCGGTTCCCGGGCCCGGCCGGCGGCGCGCCGCAAGCCGCTCCCGGGCCCGCTGTGCACCATGGTCAGGCAGTGCCCGAGCTGGGCAGCGCTTTCGCGCCATCGGAGGTGACGCGGGTCGCCCCGATGTAGTCGGGCGTATCGATCTTGTCGAACCGGATCACCGCCCCGGTGTACGGCGCATTGATCATGTAACCGCCGCCCACATAGATCCCCACGTGGTGAATCGTCCGCGGATCCTTCAGGTCGTACGCGAAGAACACCAGGTCCCCCGGCAGCAGTTGATCCCTGCTCGGATGCGGTCCGGCATTCCACTGGTCATTGGCGACCCGCGGCAGCTCGATCCCCACGGAGTGGTACGCGGCCTTGGTCAGCCCGGAACAGTCGAACCGCCCGCCCTGGTCCGCCGTCCCGTCCCCGCCCCACAGATACTTCGTCCCCAGCCTCTTCTGGGCGAAGTAGATGGCGGCCGCGGCCTGCCGCGACGACGCCACCGGCCCGGTCGGCGCCTCGAAGCTCTTCGCCAGCGTCGTGATCGTCTTCACATAGTTCTGCGTCTCGCGGTACGGCGGGACACCGTTGTACTGAATCACGCGGTACGCGCCCGCGTTGTAGGCAGCGAGCATGTTGCTCGTGGCGTCCCCCGACGCGCCCTTCACATACTTCGCCAGATCACAGTCGTACGAGGCGGCGGACGGAATGGCATCCTCCGGATCCCATACATCCCGCTTCCCGTCCCCGTTCCCGTCCACCCCATGGGTCGCCCAGGTCCCCGGAATGAACTGCGCCATGCCCTGTGCGGCGGCCGGACTCTGCGCCTTCGGGTTCCACCCGCTCTCCTGGTACAGCTGCGCCGCCAGCAGCGCCGGGCTGAGCGCCGGACAGAGCGCCCCCCACTTCTGCACCAACGACTGATACGCGGCCGGCACGGCCCCCTTGGCCAGCCCCAGGGCCCGCCCGCCGGCCCCCATCAGCCCGGCCGCCGCCGAATACGTCCCCACCACCAGCAGCGCCAGCAGGCAGAGCACCAGCCCCACCCCGGCCCCACCGGCCACCCAGTATTTCCGCACCCCTCAACACTCCCCCATCCGGGCCGGGTTCACCGCCGCTTTCCGTACCTGCGCACGAATTACGGCCATGGTGCCGCGCCCCGGCCGCGCGGCACAGGGGCGCACGCGGCACCCACCCCCTTGATCCATCCCGGGATGAGCGACACTGAACGGGACACTCGGAGACAGGACGGCCCACAGGACACCCCGGACAGGCCCCCAGACAGGACAGGCCATGGACAGCAACAACGAGAAGCAGATGAACCGGCACCTGTGGTGGCGCGTCGCCTACTTCCTGTTCGCGATCCACCTGGTGGCCCTCGTCATGATCTTCGCCGTGTCCCACGCACCGAAGTAGCGCCCGGCCGCCACGGGCAAGGGCCGGCCGTCCCGAACTGCCGCCCGGCCACATCCAGATCTCGGTCCCGATCCCGGTCCCGGTCCTGGCCCCGGTCCCGGTCCCGATCTTGCATCGAGATCCCGGCATTCAGATCCAGATCCTGCCGTTCGAGGCCGCGACCTATCCTGATGCCATGGACACACCCTTCGTGGTCCTTGAACCCTCGGCGCCGGAGCCGAGCACGGTGCACATCAGGCGCCCCGTCTCCGCCCTGCCCCCGGACGACCGGGCGCGGCCCACTCCGGGGTCCCCCTCACCCCCTCACCACTCCCTCTGACGACGCGTCTTAAGGAACCCCCATGTCCCTCACCTGGCAGAAGGCAACCGACGACCCCAGCGCCCCGGAGTACATCGAGGTCGCCTTCGCGGACGACGGCGCCGTGCACCTGCGCACCAACACCGACCCCGAGAACATCGTCACCACCACCCGCACCAAGTGGGACGCCTTCGTCCTCGGCGTAAAGGCAGGGGAGTTCGACCACTTCGCCGGTCTCTGAGACAACGGTCGCGGCCGGGCGCGCACGAGGGGCCGCGCCCCCGGCCCCTCCCCGTTGATCATTGCTCGGGGTTATCGGCCGTGATACACACAGTGAGACTAATGGGTTCGGTGGACGGTGTGAGCGCCCACGCACACCTCCCCGCGGGATCCGTCTCTACATCCACCACAGAAAGCCGCCAAGTCGACTTCTGGCGGCGTGCCTTCGTCGGCGAAGATAGAGACCGACTGCATCATCCGAGGCGGTCAACCAACTACCCATAAAGGGCGGTGAGTTCACACATGGCACACATGTCACACATGGTTCTGGCGGGCCAAAAGGGCGACATCAGCACCATCATCGGCGGAATCGCCCCGGACTGGGGGCCGTTCGGGAGCCTGGGCAGCGAAGCCCGCGTGATGGTCGAAGTGGTCATGGCGGTCGCGATCCTGCTGTGCCTGGGCATCGCGATCTGGGGCGCGGCCAAACAGCGCATCGGCGCCACCGCGCTGCGCGACACCTTCAGCGCCGAACAGGGCAAGGGCCTGATCGTGGCCGGCCTGACCGGCGTCTTCATCATCGGGTCGCTGGGGACGCTCTTCACGATCGTCTACGGCATGGCGGTCTAACGGGCCACGAGGGTCGGCCGCCACCAGGACCACAAGCCCGCCCGTGGTCACCGGTCGGCTTGCCGCCCTCATCACCCCTCGCCACCGCCTGCCCGGGCACACACCTGCCGGACACAACCCGTCCCGGTGCCCCCGTGCGCCCCCGTCCGCGACCTCTCCGCCGTCCCGTGCCCCCTTTTGCCCCCACTGGCCCCACTTCCCCTGCCGAGGCCTCATGCTGACGCCCACTCACCCAGGCCCGGCGCCATGCCGGCCGCTCCTGCGCCACCCCTGCCACCAGCGGGCCGATTGGGCGGGGCGCTACGCGGGGACAGGTGCTTCCGGAGAGAAGAAGGCCACGACAGGCAGGGAGGCAACGAGGGGCGCAAATACCCTAAAGCGCCCCATTCGCCTCCGCCGCCCAGCACCTGAGGAACCGTCACCGTGAGATGTACTCGTACCAGTTCGCCCGAGCCGCCGCCCACGCGGCTACGGTCATATGAGGGCGGAACCACGACGGCGGCAGAGGGGGCACAGGCGCGATGAGTCTCAGCGATGACGGTGGCTACGGGGACAACCGCGGCCCCGAGACGGGGCAGACCCGCACAAGACTTCCCGACAGCGGAGGCGACGGCTACGGCTCGGGCCGACGCCCCCGAGCCGGCGTCTCCAGCCGCAACCTCGTCACGGCCGTAGGCGTGGTCGTACTCCTCATCGCAGCCATCGCCTTCGCCAACCGCACCGACACCACCCCCTCAGGCTCCTCCGATTCCCCTGCCTCCCCCCACACCCAACCCACCGCCCCCACTGGCACCAAGCCCGTCACCGGCAAGAACGGCACCATCGCCTCGGGCTTCGCCAAAACGGAACAGGGGGCGCAGTCGGCGGCGGCTAATTACGCGGTGGCGCTGGTTTCCGCCGATATCCTCAAGCCCAACGAGCGCCACTCCATCGTCCGGAAGGCATTCGCACCGGACAAGGTCGACGAGATGCAGACGAAGCTCGACGCTGCGTACTCGCCCGATTTCCTGAAGAGGCTCGGACTCGACGCGAACGGCAATGTAGCTCAGGGCATGACCTACGTCTCGCGCACCGTCCCTGTCGGGACCAAGCTCGTAAAACTCGAGGGCGACACGGCAATCCTCGAGGTGTGGTGCACGGGGCTCTTCGGCACAGCCGGAACGAAGTCAACCACTCCGGTCACCACCGGCTGGTTCACCATGCGCCTCCAGCTCAAGTGGGCAGCTGGCGACTGGAAAGTCGAGGGCTTCTCCCAGAAGGACGGCCCCGCCCCAGTAAATGGCGACAACAAAACATCCGGCGCAGACGAAATCGCCAAGGCTGTTGAGCAGTACGGAGGGTTCACATATGCGCGGTAACCAGCGAAGGCGCGCCCTCTCCATCACGTCCATGCTCGTCGGCGTGCAGACCACGACCTTCATGATGGCCACGCGGGTCCTGGCCGCGCCAAGCCCCAGTCCGTCCCCCAAGGACAAGTGCGACCTCATCGTCGGCCCCGCCAGGGACTACTGCCAATCCGGCGACAAAGTCGGCTCCACCACCCCCAAACTCCCCTCCACCAACCCCCTCGACAACAACCCCCTAGACCCCCTCACCTCCCTGGCCCAAGGCTGCGCCAAAGCCGCCTCCTGGATCATCACCAAGCTCTCCGACGCCGTAAAAGCCACCTCCCAGGTCGACTTCACCAACGCCGCCTTCCTGCGCCAGTACGCCGTCGTCTTCGCCGCCTCCACCGTTCTGACGCTCGTCCTGTGGCTGCTCGCCGTCGCCAAGCGCGCCGTACGCGGGGTGCGGCTGACGGAGGCCATCAGCGAAGCGGTCGGGCTCCTCTGGCTGACCGTCCTCGCCTCGGCCTTCACCCCCCTCATCCTGTACACCGTCGTCTCGGCCACCGACGCCGTCACCGAGGTCATCGCGAAGGGCACCGGCGCCCAGACCGACACGTTCTTCGGCGCGTTCTCCCAGGCGCTCACCAAGGGGACGGATATCGGCGGCGGCCCGATCATGCTGATCGTCGTCTCGCTGGTGTCCGTGCTCGCCGCCGGCATCCTGTGGCTGGAACTCGTCGTCCGGGCCGCCCTGCTGTACGTCGGCGCCCTCCTCGGCACAGTCGTCTACGCCGGTCTGGTCGACAAGAACATGTGGACGCACGTACGCCGCTGGGCGGGCGTCATGATCGCCGTGATCATGGTCAAACCGGTCATCGTGATAGTGCTCGGCATCGCCGGCGCGCTCTCCTCCGACAAGGGCCCCAACGCCTTCTCCGCCGTCGTCTCCGGCCTCGCCATCATCCTGCTCGCCATCTTCGCCAGCGCGATGATCTACCGCTTCGTCCCCGGCTTCGGCGACGAGATCGCCAACTCCCGCAACAACCGCATCATGCAGGGCGCCGAGAACAAGGCGGCCGCCGTCATCAGCTCCCCCGCCGCCCTCGTCTCCCAGGGCATCAAAACCCACAGCGCCCGCCGCTCCGACGACGGCGGAGGCGGGGGCGGCCAGAGCAGCGGCGGCCAGTCCCGCCCGGCCGACGCCGTGGCCGGCGGCGTCGCCGCGCACAGCACCCGCTCCGGTGGCGGCGCCCGGTCCGCCGCCCCCGCCCCCCGTACGAACCCCAAACCCGGTCCCAGCGGCAGCACCCGCACCGGCAAGACAGCAGGAGGTGACGGGCGTTGAGTACGCACTCCCACCCGATCGCGCCCCGGCGCACCTATCTGATCGGGCGCGCCCGTCCCAACGCCATCGTCGGCAAGAACCGCGAAACCGGCGAGATCGCCCTGATCATCGCGGGCGCGTTCCTCGGCATGATGTGCGGCCTCCTGGTGCCCGTACTGCCCCTGCGCATCGCCACCCTCACCGGCTTCCCGCTGATCGGCCTCGCCGCCGTCTACATCCCGTACCGGGGCCGTACGTTCTACAGGTGGTTCGAGATCAACCGCAGCTATCGCCGTACGGTCCGCAGCGGCGCCGTCTACCGCTCCGCCGCCGCCGAGGCCGGCACCCGGCTCGACGGCCGGGAGATCGAGATCGGCCCGCCGCCCGGCATCGGCCGGATCAACTGGCTGTCCGCCCCCTTCGGCCCGGACGAGATCGCCGTCCTGCTGCACGCCGACCGCCGGACCGTGACCGCCGCCATCGAGATCGAGGGACCGGGCGTCGGCCTGCGCGACAGCGAGGACCAGGAGGCGCTGGTCGACCGCTTCGGCACGCTCCTCAAGCACGTCGCCAACGGGGACGGCTTCGTCACCCGCCTCCAGATGCTGGCCCGTACGCTCCCGGCCGACCCCGACGCCCACGCCAAGGACGTCGCCCAGCGCGGCGACCGCAGCTCCCCGCGCTGGCTCCAGGATTCCTACGACCAGCTCCAGTCGATGGTCTCCACCTCCTCCGAACAGCACCGCGCCTATCTCGTCGCCTGCATGCACTACACCCGCGAACTGGCCGCCGAGGCCCACACCATGGCGCGCGCCGCCCGCACCCAGCGCGGCGGTCTGCTCGGCAAGAAGCTGGACCGCGACGCCGGTCTCGCCGTCGTCATGGCCCGCGAGCTGACCGATATCTGCGCCCGCCTGGCCGAGGCCGACATCCGCGTCCGCCAGCCCCTCGGCCAGGGCCGCCTCGCCTCCCTCGTGCACTCCATGTACGACCCGGACCATCCCATCGACCACATCCAGGCCATGAGCAGGCGCAACACCTGGCCGGCCGAACTCGACGCCACCGAGCCCACCTATCTCCAGGCCAAGACCCGCGAGTCGACCACCCGCGCGCCCTGGTGCCACTCCACCGCCTGGATCAAGGAGTGGCCGCTGACCCCGGTGGGCGTCAACTTCCTGGCGCCGCTCCTGGTGCACACCCCGGACGTGATCCGTACGGTCGCCGTCTGCATGGACCTGGAGCCCACCGAGATCGCCATCGAGCGGATGCTGACGGAGAAGACGAACGACGATGCCGAGGCCAGCCGCGCCGCCAAGATGAACCGCGTCGTCGACCCGCGCGACGTCGCCCATCACGGCCGCGTCGACCAGCGCGGCGAGGACCTGGCCTCCGGCGCCGCCGGCGTCAACCTCGTCGGCTACATCACCGTCTCCTCCCGCTCCCCGGAGGCCCTCGCCCGCGACAAGCGCACCATCCGCGCCTCCGCCGGCAAGTCCTACCTCAAGCTGGAATGGTGCGACCGCGAGCACCACCGGGCGTTCGTCAACACCCTGCCGTTCGCGACCGGGATCCGCCGCTAAGCCGCTGGGAGGCGCGTACGTCATGGCCATGCTCGACCCGCTCGGTGCCCTCACCGACGCATTCACCAGCTTCCTGTTCGGGAAGGTGGAGACGACACGGCTGCCCGTACGCACCTCCACCGGCCAGGCCCAGGCGGTCTATCTGCCCACGGCCGCCCCGGGGCTCGGCGACTCCGGCGTGATCATCGGCCGCGAGGTCTACAGCGGCAAGGGCTATATCTACGACCCCTTCCAGCTGTACGGACAACAGCTCCCGGCACCCCACTGGCTGGTCCTCGGCGAATCCGGCAACGGCAAGTCCGCGCTGGAGAAGACATACGTCCTGCGCCAACTGCGCTTCCGCGACCGGCAGGTCGTCGTCCTGGACGCCCAGGGCGAGGACGGCGTCGGCGAATGGAACCTCATCGCCCAGGAGCTGGGCATAACCCCCATCCGCCTGGACCCCACCGCCGCCCTCAACGGCGGCATCCGCCTCAACCCCCTCGACCCCTCCATCACCACCACCGGCCAGCTGGCCCTGCTCCGTACGATCATCGAGGTCGCCATGGGGCGCGGCCTGGACGAACGCTCCGGCTTCGCCCTCAAGGTCGCGCACGCCGCCGTCCTCAGCGACTTCCCCTCCACCGACGGCACTGACGGCACTGACGGCACTGACGGCACCGATGCCACAGAGGGCAACCGCGGCACCAAACCCCCCTCCCGCCGCCAGCCCGTCCTCACCGACATCGTCGAGCAACTGCGCCACCCGCAGGCGGAATCCGCCGAGGCCATGAACGTCGACATAGACGATGTACGGGCCTGGGGCCTGGACGTGGCGCTGGTGCTGGACCGGCTGGTCGACGGCGACCTGCGCGGTATGTTCGACGGCCCGACGACCGCGGGCATCGACCTCGATGCGCCCCTGATCGTCTTCGACCTCTCGCACATCGACCGTAACTCCATCGCCATGCCGATCCTGATGGCCATCGTCGGCGTCTGGCTGGAGCACACCTGGATCCGTCCCGACCGGAAGAAACGCATCTTCCTGGTCGAGGAGGCCTGGCACATCATCAACTCCCCCTTCGTTGCCCAGCTCTTCCAGCGTCTGCTCAAGTTCGGCCGCCGGCTCGGCCTGTCCTTCGTGGCCGTCGTCCACCACCTCAGCGATGTGGTCGACGGCGCGGCCGCCAAGGAGGCCGCGGCCATCCTCAAAATGGCCTCGACCCGCACCATCTACGCCCAGAAGGCCGACGAGGCCCGCGCCACCGGCCAGGTCCTCGGCCTGCCCCGCTGGGCGGTCGAGATCATCCCGACCCTCACCCCCGGTATCGCCGTCTGGGACGTCAACGGCAACGTCCAGGTCGTCAAACACCTCATCACCGAGGCCGAACGCCCGCTGGTCTACACCGACCGGGCGATGACCGAAGCCTCCGCCATGCCGACGGACGAGGCCCGCGCCCTCCAAGCCGCGGCCGACGCCGAGGCCGAGGCCCGCGCCGAAGCCATGGCGATGGAACGTCAGTTGCGCAACGGGCAATGGAGCGACGAGTCGAGCGAGACGGTGGCGTGACACGCGGATACGAGCCGGACCGAGGCCGCAACAGCTACGGCAGAAACGGCAGATACGGCAGCTGGGACGATTGCGACGACAGGTCCGCTCGCGGCCGCGAACGCGGCATCCCCGACGCCCTGCTCATCGGTCTGCTGCTCTTCCTGCTCGGCCTGACCCTGCTGGTGTGGACGGCGACCGGCCTGGCCGGCCTCCTGGCCCACGGCGCCTGGCCACAGGGTGTCTCCTACACCGGCACCCCGATCGCCCTGCGCCATCTCGCACTCGCCCCACACGACCTGGCCGCCGCCTGGCCCGGCACCCCCCGAAACCAGCTCTCCGGATACGGCCTGTTCTGGGGCCTGTTCATCGGCCAGCTGATGGTGCTGCTCGTTCTGACCATCTTCACCCTGGGCACCATCACCCGCTATCGCGCCGTACGCGCCGCCCGTCGGCAGGCCGCCCGCGCCACGGCGGCCCCCGCCCCCGAACCCGCGCCGGCAACGCCACGCCCCGACGAATCGACACCGGC
The DNA here is from genome assembly GCF_000935125.1 of Streptomyces natalensis ATCC 27448. Classification (GTDB taxonomy): domain Bacteria; phylum Actinomycetota; class Actinomycetes; order Streptomycetales; family Streptomycetaceae; genus Streptomyces; species Streptomyces natalensis. The sequence continues at coordinate 282,213 of NZ_JRKI01000062.1, forward strand.
AATCCCCACACCTGCGCCACCCCCCACATCTCTCCAGAAACCCCCCGCCGCCGCGACCGGCACTCCCGCCCCGCCCGCCGGCGACCTACACCCCGCCCAACGGCCCGCCCCTGCACCGAATTCCCCGATTCCCCACAATCCGGCGGAACCGCTCGAACGGGTGAACGAGGCCGTAGCGGTCGATTCCCCGGCCCCCCTCGCAGCACTCTCACCGACCTCAATCACCGCACTTCAGCGCTCCCAACCCGCCCTCCCCTGGCTCCACTTCACCGCGGACCGCACGGCCGCCCGCGCCGCCGCGGCCTCCGCCATCACCGCCGCCGAGGGCCCGCTGATCGTCGCCACCACCGACCCCGCGCTCTGGTCCCAAACCAAGGACGCCCGCGCCAAACTCGGCCCCCTGCTGACGTACGACCCCACCCACCGCCTCGACACCCCCGCCCGGCTGCGCTGGTCCCCCACCACCGGCTGCGAGGAGATCGCCACCGCCACCACCCGCGCGGCCGCGCTGCTCGCACCCGTACGCCCCACGAGCACCCTGGATTCGGCCGTCGCGGACGCCGCCCAGACCCTCCTGCGCTGCTGGCTGCACGCCGCCGCCATCGACGGCCGCCCCTTCCGCCAGCTCCACCGCTGGACCCACGCCACAGGCACCGCACAAGAGCCCGTACGCATCCTGCGCACCAGCCCCAAGGCTTCCGCCGGTCAGGCCGGCGAGCTGGAATCCGCCCTCACCGCCCACCCCGAGCGCCGCGAGATGGCCAAGGAGTTGATCGGCCGCACCCTGGCCGCCCTCTCCTCGATCCACATCCGCGACGCCTGCAATCCTCCTCGAGCGGATTCCCTCATTCTCGAATCATTCCTTCATGAGGGGGGAACGCTCTACCTGGTAGGCGAACCCCTTGAGGACCCGCGTACCAACCCGGGTGCGATGCCTCTGCTCACCGCACTCCTCTCGCACGTGGTCGAGCACGGCCGCCGCATGGCCGAACGGTCATCTGACGGTCGGCTCGACCCACCACTCACCCTGGTCCTGGACGACATCGCGGCCCTCGCCCCGCTGCCGGCCCTCCCCGACCTCCTGGCCACCGGCCCGACACGCGGCCTGCTGACCCTCGCCACCATGCGCTCCCAGGAACAGGCCCGCGCCCGCTGGCCCCACCAGCCGCTGCCCCTCATGACCTGAGCCGTACGCGGCCCGCCATCGCAGCACGCGCCGCAACTCCCCGATACACAATGCCCCGTTAACACAAAACGGGGTTAACGCAAAAACGCCTCGTTCCCCGAGTCGAAACTCGGGGAACGAGGCGTTTTCTAAAGATTGTTCGGCGGCGTCCTACTCTCC
>NZ_JRKI01000063.1 GCF_000935125.1 Streptomyces natalensis ATCC 27448
CCGCACCGTATGGTGCGGGGCCTTTCTGCGTTTAGGGTCCGGTGGTTCGGGGGTCGGTACGCTCGGGGCATGCGCTACGACCTGGTTATTTTTGATAATGATGGCGTCCTGGTGGACAGCGAGCCGATTTCTAATCGGGTGCTGGCCGGTTACCTCACGGAAGTGGGGCATTCGACCACATATGAGGAATCGCTGCGGGACTTCATGGGCGGGGCGATGCACCGTAATCATGAGGTGGCGCTGGGGCGGTCGGGGCGCCGGCTGCCGGCGGACTTTGATGCGACGTTCCATGAGCGGGTATTTACGGCGTTTCGGCGGGAGTTGGAGCCCGTCGACGGTGTGGCCGAGGTGCTGGAGAAGCTGGCGGCGGACGGGGTGCCGTACTGCGTCGCCTCGTCGGGGAGTCATGAGCGGATCCGGGTGGGGCTGACGAAGGCCGGGCTGTGGGAGCGGTTCGAGGGGCGCGTCTTTTCCTCGCAGGATGTGGGGCGGGGGAAGCCGGCGCCGGATCTGTTTCTGCATGCGGCGAGGGTGATGGGTGTCGCGCCGGAGCGGTGTGCGGTGGTGGAGGACAGCGTTCTCGGGGTGCGGGCGGCGGTGGCCGCGGGGATGGAGGTGTACGGGTTCACGGCGATGACGTCGGGGGAGCGGTTGGCGGAGGCCGGGGCGACCGCGTTGTTCGGGGCGATGGGGGAGTTGCCGGCGCTGCTTCAGTAGGCGCGCAGGCAGGAAGCGGGCAGGAATTGGGCGTGTGATCCATCTACCCAGCAGTAGCGGGGAGTTCTAGGCTGTGCGGCCATGACGGCCCCACGGGTACCAGGAGCTCGGCTGCGGCACGGCCGGGTGTCGCTGGCGATCAGCTTCTTCATCCAGGGGGCGGTCTTTGCGCTCCTGGTGACGCGCATTCCGGCGATTCAGGAGCGATACGGGATTTCGGACGCGCTGTTGCCCGTCTTTTTGGCGGCGGTTCCGGTGCTGGCCGGAGTCGGCAGCGTCGGTACCGAGCATCTGGTGAAGCGGGTGCGGCCGAGCCGGGTGCTGCGGTGTGTGCAGCCGGTGGTGTGCCTGGCGTTGCTGGCCGCGGGGTCGGTCGGGTCGATGGCGCAGGTGGCGTGTGCGCTGGCGGTGTTCGGGCTGTCGGTGGGGGCGCTGGACGCGTCGATGAACATGCTGGGCGTCAGCCTTCAGCGGGCTTACGGGCGGAGCATCATGCTGGGCTTCCACGCCGCGTACAGCCTGGGCGGGATCGTCGGTGCGTCGCTCGCATGGGCGGGGGCGCACTGGCATCTGTCGCTGGCGGTGCTGTACGGGCCGGTGGTGCTGGTGGTGGTGCCGTTGGCGGTGGTGGTGGGCCGGTGGTTCGTGGATCAGCACGGTGCCGTCGGAGAGCACGCGCCCGTAAAGGCGGCCCCCGTTGCGATGCGGATGCTGTTGCCGCTGTGTCTGGTGATGGCGTTCGCGTATATCGGGGATTCGACGGTGTCGAACTGGAGCGCCAAGTATCTCCAGGACGTGCTGGGGAGCTCGGAGCAGCTGGCGACCGTTCCGTACAACGTCTATATGGTCACCACGCTGCTCGGGCGGGCGGTCGGGGATCTGGGGGTGCGGCGGTTCGGGGCGGTTGCCGTGGTGCGGTGCGGGACGGTGGTCGCGGCGGGCGGCTTTGCCGTGGTGGCCGCGGCGCCGGGGGCGTGGGCCGGGATGGCAGGTTTCACGCTGGTGGGGCTCGGGCTGTGTGTGATCGTGCCGCAGACCTTTGCGGCGGCGGGGCGGCAGGCGTCCGGAGAGGGCGGAGCCGGGTCTTCGGACACGGCCATCGCGCGGCTGAATATTTTCAACTATGTGGGGTTTTTGATCGGGTCGCTGTTGGTCGGCGCCCTCGGGGACGCCTGGAGCTATCGGGGCGCGATGCTCGTCCCGATGGCGCTCGTCCTGGTGACGTTGGTGTATGCCCGCTCGTTCGGGTCTCCGCAGGCCCGATACGGTGACGCGTATGAGCGGCCGCGCACAGCTGATGTGGGATGAGGCAGTAACGGGCTACGACTTCGGGCCCGGCCATCCGATGGACCCGGTCAGGCTTGCGCTGACCATGCGCCTGGTGGAGGCGTACGAGCTCGACCGCGGGCCTCTGGAGGTCGTCGCGGCCAAGCCGGCCGGGGATTCGACGCTGCGGCTGGTGCATCGCGAGGATTACATCGAGGCGGTGCGGGCGGCCTCGGCCGATCCGTCCGCGGCGGATGTCTCGTACGGCCTGGGGACCGAGGACGATCCGGCGTTCGCGGGGATTCATGAGGCGTCGGCGCTGATCGCGGGGCAGTCGGTCGGGGCGGCGGAGGCCGTCTGGCGGGGCAATGTGCTCCATGCGGTGAATTTCACGGGCGGGCTGCACCATGCGATGCCGGGCGGGGCGTCCGGGTTCTGTATCTACAACGATGCGGCGCTGGCCATTGCCCGGCTGTTGGAGCTGGGCGCCGAGCGGGTGGCGTATGTGGATGTGGACGTGCACCACGGGGACGGCGTCCAGGCAGCGTTCTGGGAGGACCCGCGGGTGCTGACGATCTCGCTGCACGAGCATCCGCGGACGCTGTTTCCGCAGACCGGCTGGCCGGAGGAGACCGGTGGTGAGGGTGCGGAGGGCAGCGCGGTCAATGTGGCGCTGCCGGCCGGGACCGGTGACGAGGGGTGGCTGCGGGCCTTTCATGCGGTGGTGCCGGAGCTGCTGGGGGCCTTCCGGCCGCAGGTTCTGGTGACGCAGCACGGCGCGGACACCCATTTCGAGGATCCGCTGGCCCATTTGGCGGTGAGCCTGGATGCGCAGCGGGCGGTGGCGGAATCCTGCCACTCGCTGGCGCACACGGTGGCCGACGGGCGATGGGTGGCGCTCGGCGGTGGCGGCTATGCGGTGGTGGATGTGGTGCCGCGCAGTTGGACGCATCTGGCGGCGATCGCGGCGGGCCGGCCGATCGATCCGGCCTCGGTGATTCCGGACGCCTGGCGGCATGAAGTCTTCCGCCGGACACGGCAGTTGGCGCCGCAGCGGATGACGGACGGCCGCACGCCGGTATGGCGGGATTTCGCCGAGGGCGGCTACAACCCCGCCGACCGGCTGGACCAGGCGGTGCTGGCGACCCGGCGCGCGGTGTTTCCCGCGCACGGCCTGCTGCCGTAGCGACGGGCCGTCACCGGTCTCTGCCTGTAACGGCGTTGCAGGCGCCGTCCCGCCGGACGGTGTATCTAACGTGGGCCCCGTCCCGTTACGGCCGGACTCGCGCCCGTACCCCACGGATGTGTGACTACCCGTCGGTTGGGGCGGCCTGCGGGCGGCCGGCGGATGAGCATGGGGGCGTGGGCACCGAGGCGCTGCGGGCGCACCTGGTCGAGGCGCGGCTGGCGGGGGAGATCGCGACCCTGCGGGAGACGAGTCTGGGGCGTTACCGGCTCTTCGCGGCGCGCGATCCGCGGGTGCTGCTGGGGCTGGACCCCGACGGGGACTGGCCGATGGGGGAAGTGCTGCGGCTGATGGGGCAGAAGTGCGGCGTTTCGGCCGATCCCGCGCACACTTCTGGCCCCGATGTGATCGATCCCGATCGTACGATCGCGGCGCTGGACGGATTCGCGGACCGGGTGGGCGAGGCGGCCGGCCGGCGGACGCCGGTGCTGCTCGGTACCGGCCATCCGCACCGGCTGCTGGCGTTCTACGCCGCCCTCGCAGACGCTCTCTCGTCGGCGGGCTGCCCCGTCCTCACCCCGGCGTATGGCTGCCATGTCGACATGGCGACCAGGTTCGGAGTACGCACCCGGTCGCTCGCCTACGTACGGGGAGTCGCGCTGATGCGCGAGGCGGGCGCGCGGGGAGCATCCGTGGCGGGGGGCGTGCACACCCATTCGCCGCTCCCGGTACGGACCGCTCTGGCGGCCGCGGCGGACGCCGGAGGGCCGCTGCCGGGCCTGGTGATCGGGGACCACGGATGGGTCTGCGGAGCAGGTCAGCTGGGCATCGAGGCGGTCGGGCTGGCCGATACGGACGACCCCGCGCCGTTCGTCGGACAGGCGGAGGGGCGGGTGTCCGTGGTGGTGCCGCTCGATGACTCCGTACGGTCGGGGCACTACCGACCCCTGGTGCGTTATGTCCTTAATCGATCGGGTCTGTCACGATAGGCGGCCGTTAGCTGCTCCTCTTCCCCACTCGCATCACTGGCCCCTAATCTGGGGAGTGAGCGCATAGCGACGAAGAGTCACCGGAGGGGAAGCCGGTGACCGTCTTATGCGGAAGGTGCAGGTGTGGCATGGCTGGAGACCAGAGGCCTCTGAACGAGGTCGTGTTTCTTACCGTGGCCGAAGTGGCCACGGTGATGCGAGTGTCGAAGATGACCGTGTACCGCTTGGTGCACAGCGGTCATCTGCCCGCGATCCGGGTGGGGAGGTCTTTCCGGGTGCCGGAGCAAGCCGTTCACGACTATCTCCGTGAGTCCTATGTGGGGGTGGAATCAGCCTGACGGGACCCTCGGCGACCCTCGGATTACGCCGTACGCCCGGCGCCGGGTAGGCTGGCCCGATGTAGGTAGTGTGGGCTCGGACGCCCCGCACCGAGTGATTCGAAGTGAGCGAGGGTAGTCGTGGGCTCTGTTATCAAGAAGCGGCGCAAGCGGATGGCTAAGAAGAAGCACCGCAAGCTGCTCAAGCGCACCCGTGTTCAGCGTCGTAACAAGAAGTAAGCGACGCTGAATCGCGATTCCGCGGCCCCCTGCCACTCCTTGTGGCAGGGGGCCGCGGTGCGCTGTGGGCCGTATGGGCGGGCCTTGGCCGCGAAATGGAGCGAAGGGCATCCTGCGGTCATCACCACGCAACACCGACCCGATAGCGTGGCCCGTACAGCTCGACTCAGGCGCAGGCCGAGGGCGGGAAGGAAGGGCTGAACTTGGGCAAGGTCGTGCTCGTCACGGGAGCCGCACGCCAGCTGGGGGGCCGGTTCATCCGCCGTATCCGGCGCGATCCGGACATCGACCGGGTGATCGGAGTGGACGCCGTACGACCGGAGCACCATCTGGGCGGTGCCGAATTCCTCCAGGCCGACATCCGGCAGCCCACCATCGCCAGGGTCCTGGCCGAGACGGGTGTGGACACCGTCGTCCACATGGACATCAACGGCAGGCCCCTGGGCAGCCGCGGCGGCCGCACCGCCGTGAAGGAAACCAACGTCATCGGGACCATGCAGCTCCTCGGCGCCTGCCAGAAGGCTCCGAAAGTGCAGCGCCTGGTCGTCAAATCCAGCGCCAGTGTCTACGGTTCCGCCCCCCGGGACCCGGCCGTCTTCACCGAGACCACCCCGCCCAAATCGCTGCCCAGCGGTGGCTTCGCCAAGGACGTCGTCGAGATCGAGGGATATGTCCGCGGTTTCGCCCGGCGCCGGCCCGATGTCGCGGTGTGCGTGCTGCGCTTCGCCAGCATCCTCGGGCCGTGCGCGGACTCCCCGCTCGCCGAGTACTTCTCACTGCCCGTCTGGCCGACGGTCCTGGGCTACGATCCGCGGCTTCAGTTCGTCCATGAGGAAGACGCCCTCGAAGTGCTGCGGATCGCCTCCTCGGCGCCGCGCCGGGGCACCCTCAACAGCGGGACGTTCAATATCGCCGGGGACGGTGTGCTGCTGCTCTCACAGATCTCCCGGCGGCTGGGGCGGCCCACCCTGCCGCTCTTCCTGCCGACGGTGACCTGGGCCGGTACGGCGCTGCGCGCCATCGGCATCACGGACTTCTCGCCGGAGCAGATCCGGATGCTGACGCACGGCCGGGTGGTGGAGACGACCCAGATGCGCGAGACGCTCGGCTTTGAACCGCAGTACACCACCGCCGAGACCTTCGCGGAATTCGCCCGCAGCCGCGGCCCCGGGCTGCTGCCGCCCGAATCTCTCGCCCGTACCGTAGACCGGCTCGCCGGTGTGCTGCCCGCACGCTGCGGCCCGGCCAGAGACTCGACCCAGTAAGGAGTTCACCCACGATGGCGGACGCCAAGGTCATTCCCTTCGGCGAGGAGCCTCGGGCGCGCAGAAAGGCCAGACGGGCCGAGCGCGCGGGCCAGGGCGCGACGCTGGCGCCCGTACCGGAAGCGCGCAGCGAGCCCGAGGAGCCGGCGGTGCGCCGTCGGCCGAGCGCCGGGCGGTCCCTGGACGAGATGCTCGCGGGCGGGCTGGCGTTCCTGCGGCGCCGGATCACCGGCGACTACGAGGTCGACGACTTCGGCTACGACGAGGAGCTGACCGACCAGGTCCTGATGTCGTTGCTGCGGCCCTTCTACGAGAAGTACTTCCGGGTCGAGGTCAGGGGCGTCGAGAACATCCCCTCCGACGGCGGTGCGCTGATCGTCGCCAACCACTCCGGGACGCTGCCGCTGGACGGGCTGATGCTCCAGGTCGCGGTGCACGACCACCATCCGGCCGAGCGTCATCTGCGGCTGCTGGCGGCCGATTTGGTGTTTGTGCTGCCGGTGATAAACGAGCTGGCGCGCAAGGCCGGGCACACCCTGGCGTGCGCGGAGGACGCGCAGCGGCTGCTGGAGCGCGGTGAGGTCGTCGGGGTGATGCCGGAGGGCTTCAAGGGCATCGGCAAGCCGTTCGCGGACCGCTACAAGCTCCAGCGCTTCGGGCGGGGCGGGTTCGTCTCGACGGCGCTGAAGGCCGGGGTGCCGATCGTGCCGTGCTCGATCGTGGGGGCGGAGGAGATCTACCCGATGATCGGGAACGCCAAGACGCTGGCGCGCGTCCTGGGGCTGCCGTACTTCCCGGTGACGCCGACGTTCCCCTGGCTGGGGCCGCTGGGTGCCGTGCCGCTGCCGACGAAGTGGACGATCCAGTTCGGCGAGCCGATCTCGACGGAGGGGTATCCGCCGGAGGCGGCGGACGACCCGATGCTGATGTTCAACCTGACCGATCAGGTACGGGAAACGATTCAGCACACGCTGTACAAGCTGCTGGTGCAGCGGCGGTCGGTGTTCTTCTGACGCTGCGCCGCGGCGCGTACGGCGGGAGCGCGGGGTCCGCGCTCCCGCCGTACGCGCTACTTCGACGCGTCCTCGCCGTCGATGCCCAGGCCGGGAAGCAGTCCGGGCAGCAGCGGCGGAAGGGTGACGCCGGGCTGGGCGGGGGTGTGATGGCGGGTGTGCGGGGCGGGGCTGGTCTTGCCCGGCGGGTCGAACAGGCCGCCCGTATCGCCGCCGAGCAGGCCCTCGTCCTGGGACGGTGAGGCCGACGGGCGCGGCGCATGGGAGCCGTCGCCGTGCGCGCCGGCGGAGTGCTTGCCGCCGGACGGTGTGGCACGGTCGCCGGGGGCGGACCGGGTGTCCGGGGCTGCGGGCGCGCCGTGGCGCGGCCGCTTGGCCTCGTCCGGGGGCTGCGGCAGCAGCGAGCGCAGCGGGCCGACCTCGTGGTCTATGGCGTCGAAGACCGAACTGACCTCGTCGCCGGCGTCCGCGAGCTGTACGGGGAGCCTGTCGCGCAGCTCCCTCCAGCTGGTGTGGTGGGCCTTGCTGAAGGAGTTCAGCGTCTGGATGGGATCCAGCGAGCCGTTGCGCTCATAGGCCGCGTGCAGCAGGCGGTGGCCCTCGCCCGCGTCATGGGTGACGCCGACCAGCGTCCTGCGGATCTCCGCGAGCGACTCGTGGTCGAGGTGGGCGCCGCCCCGGCCGCGCTCCATCAGGCGCCGGGCCTCCGCGATGCGGGTGCCCGCCTGGTCGAGGTAGAGCCGGCCGCGGTCGGAGTCGTCGCCGGCGAGGTTGAGCCGGAGGTCCTCCATGCCGCGTTTGAAGCCGTAGAGGGAGTCGCCGGGCAGGGCGCCGGCGCTGGCTGCGGCGACGCCGCTGAAGGCCCCTGCGGCGACGCCGACCGTCAGCCCCCCGGCGGCCAGCCCCTTGGAGAGCCGGGAGCGGGGCCGCAGTTTGCCGAGGGCCGGGGCTGCGCGGTGGCTGCGCCTGTGCGTGCGCTGTTCGGGCACCTTGCCGTCGTCGGACGGGGCGCCTTCGGCGAAGGCGGCCTCCATCGCGGCGACGAGCTGGGCGCGCTGTACGGTCTTGACCTCCGTGGCCAGCTCCGGCTTCGGGAGCCGGCCGAGGCCGTCGGTGACCTTCAGCAGATGTGCCTCGTCCGGCGCCCGCGCCGGAGTGTCGACCTGGTCCTCGGCCGCCGTGCCCTGGAGGACCTGCTCCTCCAGGGCCTGGGCGAAGGCGTTGGCCCGCCGGTGCGCCGAGACATTCGCGATCACCTGCGGCACCTCCTCTCGTCATCCCGCTCGACTCCCCGGACTGGCTTTGACTGTCCAGACGGACCGGACGGTTGAACGCCATATCGCTGCCACCCGAAAGAGTGAGAGGCGGTGCGCATGGCGTGACCGTATGGAGCCTGCATTCCGTGCAACGAGCGCCGCGGCACTCGGGTTACGCACTCACGATGATCTGACCGACCGTAGATGGGCGGCTACCAAACGTAAGTGCCGTACGGCGTGGCGGAGTTGGCGGATGCGACGGAGGGCGGGTGGTCGGGGCGGTGGGTCAGCGGGCGTCAGCGGGCGTCTTCGGGCAGGAGCCGCGCCAGGGTGCGGACGGCCCGGTACTGGAGGGTCTTGATCGCGCCCTCGTTCTTGCCCATGACGCGGGCGGTCTCGGCGACCGAGAGGCCCTGGAGGAAGCGCAGGGTGACGCATTCCTGCTGTTGGGGGTTGAGCTTACGGACCGCCTCCAACAGGGCGGCGTTGGAGAGGGATTCGAGGACCGAGTCCTCGGGGCTGCGCTCGACCTCGTTGGCGTCGAGCATCTCTCCGGTGGTGACTTCCAGGCGGAAGCGGGAGGACTTGAAGTGGTCGGCGACGAGATTGCGGGCGATGGTCACCAGCCAGGCGCCGAAGTCGCGGCCCTGCCAGGTGAAGGTGCCGATACGGCGCAGGGCGCGCAGGAAGGTCTCGCTGGTGAGGTCCTCGGCCGTGGCCCGGCCGCCCACGCGGTAATAGATGTAGCGGTAGACCGTGTCGGCGTACTGGTCGTAGAGGCGGCCGAAGGCGTCGGCCTCGCCGGCCTGGGCGCGTTCGACGAGATCCATCATGCGACGGCTGTCGCTGTCGGCGGGACGACGGGCGGTGGTCGTGCCGGCGCCCGAGCGGCGGGTTCTGCCGGCGGCCTTGGCGACCGCAGCACTCCCGTCGGCCAGGGCATAGCAGGGGCCGGCAGCGGGGACGGCTGAGGCGAATGCGGGGACGGCGTACGCGGTGGGGACGAAACTGCGCAGGTGGCCGACAAGCGTCGTACGCAGCGTAGCCAGGCCCGAGGCGTCAACCCCGACGTGTGGGTACACGGGACTCCCAGAGGCAGAGCTTCCATCACGTGCAGTGCGGGACCATTCACTCGTCGTAGGGACGTGTGGGTTCCGAATTGCGTCTGAGGAGAATAACGCTTCGTACAGGCAGCGCTACACCCAGTTGCTCAAATCATCGATTACTTACGGTCCGTGTCGGGTTGGTGGCGGATTAAGTATCGAATATTGCGCGACTATTGATCGGAAGGTGACGCAATCTGCCTGGTTGGAGGGCGTGTTGTGGTTGACCGCCAGCAACGGGACTGACGGGGCGGCGGCGCGGGTAGGCAGCATGGATGGTCCGCCGGATCGCCTTGTGATCAAGGACGGTCAGCGGTGGGTGCCCGAGACGGCCGGTGAGGGGCGCGCCGGGGCGCGGTCAGCGGCGGCGGCGCTGGAGCGCGACCGCGGCCGCGGCGCCGCCGGCGAGGGCGCCGACTCCCGCCGCGGCGGGGATGCCGATCTTGACGGCCTTGCGGCCCGTTCGGTAGTCGCGCAGCCGCCAGCCCTGTTCGTGGGCGTGCTTGCGCAGCCGGCTGTCGGGGTTGATCGCGTAGGGGTGCCCGACGAGCGAGAGCATCGGGATGTCGTTGGACGAGTCGCTGTAGGCGGCGCAGTGCGAGAGGTCCAGGCCCTCGGCGGCGGCGAGCGCGCGCACCGCCTCGGCCTTGGCCGGGCCGTGCAGCGGTTCGCCCACCAACTTGCCCGTGTAGACGCCGCCGACGGACTCGGCGACGGTGCCCAGGGCGCCGGTCAGGCCCAGCCGGCGGGCGATGATCGTCGCGGTCTCGACCGGCGCCGCGGTCACCAGCCAGACCTTCTGGCCCGCGTCCAGATGGGCCTGGGCGAGCGCGCGGGTGCCCGGCCAGACGCGCTCGGCCATGTACTCGTCGTAGATCTCCTCGCCGATGGACATCAACTCGGCGACGCGATGGCCCTGGACGATGGACAGCGCGCTGTTGCGGACGTCCGCCATGTGCTCGGGGTTCTCCGAGCCGGCCAGCCGGAAGTAGACCTGCTGCCAGGCGAAGCGGGCCAGATCGCGCTTGTGGAAGAAGTGCCGCTTGTACAGGCCGCGGCCGAAGTGGAAGAGGGCGGCGCCCTGCATGACGGTGTTGTCGAGGTCGAAGAAGGCGGCGGCCGCCTCGTCGCCGGCGACCGGGAACTCCGGCTCCTCCGGGGCCTCCTCGGCCTCGGGCACCTCCTGCGAGGACTTACGGGCAGCCTCGGCCGCGGCCTCGCCGGCCAGCACGCTGCGGGCCGTGGCGGGTCGTCTGCGGCGGGTGAACCATTGGGGAGCGGGCGCCATGACGGTAGCGTAGCCAGTTTGTTCGGTGCGACTGGTTACGGGCGCGTGTCTGTACGGCCTGGGGTGAGAAAAGGTTGGGTAAGAGCGTGCTGTACCGCCCTGCCCAGGATGACCCGGGTCTCAGGCGCCCAGGGCCGCGCGCAGCCGCTTGGGGTCGACGCGCCAGAAGTCGTGCTGTTTGCCGTCCACCAGGATCACCGGGATCTGCTCCCAGTACTTGTGGTGCAGCTCGGCGTCCTCGGTGATGTCCTTCTTCTCCCAGGAGGCGCCCGTCTCGGCGCAGACCTTCTCGATGACGGCCTGGGCGTCGTCGCACAGATGGCAGCCCGGCTTGCCGATGAGGGTGACCATCGCCTCGGCGGGATTCCTGCGGGAGCTGCGGCTGAACAAGGGGGCCATACCGCCATTGTGCCGGTTTCGCGGCGGCGCTCCGGTGGCGGCGGGTCGCTTACCATCGGTGGGCGATTGGTCAGTGTCCGGGGGTATGGCGGCAAGGAGTGAGGGCCTGTGCTCCCCTCGGCTCTCCCGCGATACCAGTGGGAAGCGAGTGAACGGTGTGACGTGGGAGTTGGTTCCGCGGACACCGGTAAAAGGTGCGTGAGCCCGGTCACTTTGGGCGGACAAACCGGACACCATCTTTGTGCACGCGTTCACAAAGGCATAGCCTGCGAGAGACAGGGCGGTCGGGTTCCGTGCCGGCGCCCGCAGCCCCGCTCTACCCGCAGGAGCACCGTGGCAACTGGCCGAACTCACCGACCGGCGACCCGAAGCCGAGGGATCCCCGAGGCCACCGTCGCCCGGCTTCCGCTGTATCTGCGTGCACTGACCGCGCTCTCCGAGCGCTCGGTCCCCACGGTCTCCTCCGAGGAGCTCGCGGCCGCGGCGGGGGTCAACTCCGCCAAGCTGCGCAAGGACTTCTCCTACCTCGGCTCGTACGGCACGCGTGGCGTGGGCTACGACGTGGAGTACCTCGTCTACCAGATCTCGCGCGAGCTCGGCCTGACCCAGGACTGGCCCGTGGTCATCGTCGGTATCGGTAACCTCGGCGCCGCCCTGGCCAACTACGGCGGCTTCGCCTCCCGCGGCTTCCGCGTCGCGGCTCTGATCGACGCCGACCCGGCCATGGCCGGCAAGCCCGTCGCGGGTATCCCGGTCCAGCACACCGATGAGCTGGAACACATCATCGAGAGCAACGGCGTGTCGATCGGTGTGATCGCCACGCCCGCGGGCGCCGCCCAGCAGGTCTGTGACCGCCTGGTCGCCGCCGGTGTCACCTCGATCCTCAACTTCGCACCGACCGTACTGACCGTCCCGGACGGGGTGGACGTACGCAAGGTCGACCTGTCCATAGAGCTTCAGATCCTCGCCTTCCACGAGCAGCGCAAGGCGGGCGAGGAAAGCGGCCAGGAAGGCGGCACGCCGGCCGCGGTGACCCGTGCCGCGTCCGTCGAGGCCGATCGCAAGGGACCTGACGGGGATGTTCCCGCCGTGATGCCGGCATGAGTCTTCTTGTTGTCGGGCTGAGCCATCGCAGCGCGCCGGTGAGCGTGCTGGAGCGGGCCGCGCTGCGCCCGGAGGCGCGCGGCAAGCTGCTCCAGGACGCGGTGTCGGCCGAGCCGGCCACCGAGTCCGCGGTGCTCGCCACCTGCAACCGCATCGAGCTCTACGCCGACGTGGACAAGTTCCACGCCGGTGTCGCCGAGCTGTCCACCCTCCTGGCGCGCCACGGCGGCGCCGCCCTGGAGGAGCTCACTCCGTATCTCTACGTCCACTACGAGGACCGCGCCGTCCACCACCTCTTCTCGGTGGCCTGCGGCCTGGACTCGATGGTCATCGGCGAGGGCCAGATCCTCGGCCAGATCAAGGACGCGCTCGCCGTCGCCCAGGAGCAGCACACCGCCGGGCGGCTGCTGAACGACCTCTTCCAGCAGGCGCTGCGGGTCGGCAAGCGCGCCCACAGCGAGACCGGTATCGACAAGGCCGGCCAGTCGCTGGTCACCTTCGGGCTGGAGCAGCTCGCCCGGTCCGCCGACGTGGAGTCCTGGGCCGCCGGCAAGCGGGCGCTGGTGATCGGCGCCGGCTCGATGTCCTCGCTTGCCGCGACCACCCTCGCCCGCGTCGGCGTGGCCGAACTGGCGGTCGCCAACCGTACGGTCGAGCGTGCCGAGCGGCTCGTCGGGATCCTCACCGAACCGGGCGCCCCCGGGGCGGCCAGGGGCCTGACCGCTCGCGCCGTGCCCATGGACGCCGTCGGCGCCGAGCTGGCGCAGGCCGATGTCGTCGTCTCCTGTACGGGCGCGGCCGGGCTGGTGCTGGGCGCCGACGCGGTGGCCGCCGCGCTGGCCGGACGTGCGGACCGTACGGACGGTCTGGCGCTGCTCGACCTGGCCATGCCCCGCGACATCGACGCTGCGGTCCACCGGATCGACGGCGCTCACCTCGTCGACATCGAAACGCTCGCCGACGCCTCCGCGGACGCGCCGATGGCGGCCGATGTGGACAAGGTGCGCGGCATCGTCTCCGACGAGGTCGCCGCCTTCGGCGCCGCCCAGCGCGCCGCGCACATCACCCCCACCGTGGTCGCCCTGCGCACCATGGCCGCGGACGTCGTCACGAGCGAGATCGCCCGGCTCGACGGCCGCCTGCCCGATCTGGACGACAAGCAGCGCGCGGAGATCACCCAGACCGTGCGCCGCGTCGTCGACAAACTCCTGCACGCGCCGACCGTGCGGGTCAAGCAGCTCGCCAGCGAGCCCGGCGGCGCCGGGTACGCGGACGCGTTGCGCGAACTCTTCGATCTCGACCCGGAGACGGTTGCCGCCGTCAGCCGGGCCGACACGCGCGCCGACAGGCACGACGCAGCACGGGAGCGCACCTCATGACCGACCGCACCACACCCCTGCGACTGGGCACCAGGCGCAGCAAGCTCGCCATGGCCCAGTCCGGGCAGATCGCCGAGGCGGTGCGCGAGCTGACCGGCCGCGCCGTCGAACTGGTGGAGATCACCACCTACGGCGACACCTCTCGCGAGCACCTCGCACAGATCGGGGGCACCGGCGTCTTCGTCTCCGCGCTGCGCGATGCGCTGCTCGCCGGGGACATCGACTTCGCCGTCCACTCGCTCAAGGACCTGCCCACCGCGCAGCCCGAGGAGCTGACCCTGGCGGCCGTGCCCGAGCGGGAGGACCCGCGCGATGCGCTGATCGCCGCCGGCGGGCTGACCTTTGCGCAGCTGCCCGAGGGCGCCCGCATCGGTACCGGCTCGCCCCGGCGGATGGCCCAGCTCAACGCCTGGGCCCGGACGCTGGGCAAGCGCATCGAGACCGTACCGATCCGCGGGAACATCGACACCCGCATCGGCTTCGTCGCCAACGGCGAGCTCGATGCGGTCGTCCTGGCCGCCGCCGGGCTCACCCGGATCGGCCGTATCAGCGAGGCGACGCAGCTGCTGTCGCCCGACATGGTTTTGCCCGCCCCCGGCCAGGGGGCCCTGGCGATCGAGTGTGCAGCCACAAATGTGCAGCTCGCCGCCCAGCTCGCCGGACTCGACGACCCGTACACGCGGGCCGCCGTGACCGCCGAGCGATCCCTGCTCGCCGCCCTGGAGGCCGGCTGTTCCGCACCCGTCGGAGCGCTGGCCGACCTTTCCCCAAGCTCTCGACTTCGCTCGAGCAGGGGAGGCCCCAAGCGTGACGAGCAGGCTGTCACCGAATTGCACCTGCGCGCTGTCGTCGGCACGACCGACGGCAGCACGCTGGTGCAGCTGTCCACCACCGCGCACGTACCTGCCTCTCTTGACGACGACGCGACCTGGCTCACCATGGGCCGGGAGCTCGCCGCCGAGATGCTCGCAAAGGGTGCGGCCGGTCTGATGGGGGAGCGAGCACTTTGAACCCCACCGCCCCAAACCACTCCGCCTCTGGTCAGGTCACCTTCCTGGGTGCCGGGCCGGGAGACCCGGGCCTGCTGACGCTGCGCGCCGTGGAGGCGCTGGCCTCCGCGGACGTACTGATCGCCGATCCACCGGTGCTGGACGTCGTGCGCGTGCATGCCCGCGCGCACGTGGACACACCGCAGGCGTCGGCTGACGAGGCGTCAATCCCCGCCGGTGTCCCTGCCCTTAGGGACACCGCCAATCTTGTCATGGCGGCCGCCCGAGCGGGCAAGCGGGTCGTGCGTGCGGTCGCCGGCGACCCCGGTCTCGACGGGAACGTCGCCGGGGAGATGCTGGCGTGCGCCGCCGAGGGAATCGTCTTCGAGGTGGTCCCCGGTATCGCCGCGGCCGTCGGCGTGCCCGCGTACGCCGGTGTCCCGCTGCGCGACGCCCAGGGCACCGATGTGCGGTTCATCGACGCCCGCACGGCCGACGACCGCTGCTGGTCCGAGGTCGGTGCCAGCGACGCCACGGCCGTCGTCTCCACCACGCTCGACTCGGTGGCCGCGGCCGCCGGCGAGCTGGTCACCGCGGGCCGCAAGCCCGACACCCCGCTCAGCGTCACCGTCGCCGGCACCACCACGCGCCAGCGCACCTGGACCGCGACCCTCGGGTCCGTCGCCCAGGTGCTCAAGTCGGCCAAGGTGCTGCCGTCCCCGGACGGCGGCCAGCCCGTCATAGCCGTGGTCGGTGAGCGGTGCGCCGCCGCGCAGCGCGAGCAGCTCTCCTGGTTCGAGTCCAAGCCGCTGTTCGGCTGGCGGGTCCTCGTACCGCGCACCAAGGAGCAGGCCGCGTCGCTTTCCGACCAGCTCGTCTCCTACGGCGCGGTGCCGCACGAGGTCCCGACGATCGCCGTCGAGCCGCCGCGCACCCCGCAGCAGATGGAGCGCGCGGTCAAGGGCCTGGTCACCGGCCGTTACGAGTGGATCGCCTTCACCTCCGTCAACGCGGTCAAGGCGGTCCGTGAGAAGTTCGAGGAATACGGCCTCGACGCCCGTGCGTTCGCCGGGATCAAGGTCGCGGCGGTCGGCGAGCAGACCGCCAAGGCCCTGGTCGCCTTCGGCGTCAAGCCGGACCTGGTGCCGAGCGGCGAGCAGTCCGCGGCGGGCCTGTTGGAGGACTGGCCGCCGTACGACCCCGTCTTCGACCCGATCGACCGGGTCTTCCTCCCCCGTGCCGACATCGCCACCGAGACGCTGGTCGCCGGGCTGATCGAGCTGGGCTGGGAGGTCGACGACGTCACGGCCTACCGGACCGTGCGCGCCTCGCCGCCCCCGGCCGAGACCCGTGAGGCGATCAAGGGCGGCGGCTTCGACGCGGTCCTGTTCACGTCCTCGTCGACCGTACGGAACCTCGTCGGCATCGCCGGCAAGCCGCACAACGTCACCGTGATCGCCTGTATCGGCCCGGCCACCGCCAAGACCGCCGAGGAACACGGGCTGCGTGTGGACGTCATGTCGCCCGAGCCCTCGGTCCACAAACTGGCCGAAGCCCTCGCCGACTTCGGCGCGGCCCGCCGCGACGCCGCCATGGAGGCGGGCGACCCGGTCACCCGCCCGAGCGAGCGGCGGCCGGGCTCGCGGAGGCGTGCTCGGAGCTGAGCGGGACGGTTGGCGAACTGCGGGAAGGGCGCTCCCTTTTGGGGGCGCCCTTCGCGTCATGGCCCGTGGGGGGCCGCCACGGGCCTGCGCATGGGGTGACCGGAATTAGCCATTCCGGTCAGATTTGGCGATCATTTGGGGCGCGGGCCATGGTTCCTGGCCAAGGGCCTGATTTACGTTCGCGCTACAGCACTTGTCAGGCACCTTCAGGGGGAACCGTGCCCGCTCAATACACCACGAACACGCAGGGCGCCCGGAGCACTTCGGACGCGAGGGCGGCTCAGGCATATGAGCGCCCGATGCCGCCGGCCCGGTCCGGGGGTGCCGCCGCGGCCGGCTGGATCCTCACCATCGCCCTCAACGTCGTTGCCCCGATTCTCACGTACAACTCGCTCCACGACCACGGCTGGAGCGAGTTCGCCGCGCTCCTGGCGGGCAGTGCCTGGCCGGTGCTCGACAGCGTCGTCCACCTTGTATGGCGCCGCCGTCTCGACGAGTTCGCCCTCGTCACCCTGGTGTTCCTGGTGATCACGGCCGTGATGTCGCTCGTGGGCGCGCATTCGGCCCGGGCCCTGCTGCTCAAGGACTCCGCCGTCACGGGGCTGTTCGGGCTGCTGTGTCTGGCGACGCTGCTGGCTCCGCGCCCGCTGATGTTCTACTTCGGCCGCAAGTTCGCGACCGACGGCACCGCCGCGAGCACCGCCTGGTGGAACGGTCTGTGGCAGTTCGAAGGATTCCGCAAGACCGTCTTCACGATGACAACGGTCTGGGGCGTGGCCTACTGCCTGGAGGCCGTGGTCCGGGTCGGGCTTGCGTACACGCTGAGCACGGACACCATGGTGGCCGTCAGCCCGCTCCTGATCTACGGCCTCCTCGGCGCCCTCATCGTGTGGACCTCCCGGTACGGCAAGCGGGCGCGGCGCAAAGGCGAGGAGCGCGCCGCCGCGGCCGCTGTCCAGGGCTGACAAACCGGCGTCCGGAAACGCGGGACCCGGTGGGCCGGGTCGCGGTGCGGCAGGCGACTGCGACGGCTGCGAGCGCGCGTTCCGTGCCCTGGGGCCCGGGCGCTGTCGTGACTGCCGCCCCGCACCGCCCACGACCGCCGACACCGCCCGCGCGGCCTGAACGAGGCGGCCTCCGGCCGACGTCGCGTCGGCAAAGGCGGGTGCGGGGCGGGCGTAGCGTGGGTGGTATGACGAAGTACGGAAGCTTCCCCGGGGCGCGGCCGCGGCGCCTGCGTACCACCCCCGCCATGCGGCGGATGGTGGCCGAGTACCGTCTGCACCCCGCCGACCTGATCCTGCCCGCCTTCGTACGGGAGGGCATCGGCGAGCCGGTGCCGATCTCCGCCATGCCGGGCGTGGTCCAGCACACCCGCGACACGCTGCGCAAGGCGGCCGTCGAGGCGGTCGAGGCCGGGGTCGCCGGGATCATGCTCTTCGGCGTCCCGCTGGACGAGAAGAAGGACGCGGCCGGTACGGCGGGTACGGACCCCGACGGAATCCTCCAGGTCGCCATCCGGGACGTACGGGCCGAGGTCGGCGACGACCTGGTGATCATGTCCGACCTGTGCCTGGACGAGTACACCGACCACGGCCACTGCGGCGTCCTGGACGCCGAGGGACGGGTCGACAACGACGCGACGCTGGAGCGGTACGCCGAGATGGCGCAGGTCCAGGCCGATGCGGGCGTCCATGTGGTCGGCCCGAGCGGGATGATGGACGGCCAGGTCGGCGTCATCCGGGATGCGCTGGACCAGACCGGCCATGAGGACGTGTCGATCCTCGCCTACACGGCGAAGTATTCGTCGGCGTTCTACGGCCCGTTCCGGGAGGCCGTGGGGTCGTCGCTGAAGGGCGACCGCAAGACGTACCAGCAGGACGCGGCCAACCTCCGCGAGTCGCTGCGCGAGCTGGCGCTCGATCTGGACGAGGGCGCCGACATGGTCATGGTCAAGCCGGCGCTGCCGTATCTGGATGTGCTGGCCCGGATCGCGGACGAGGTGGAGGTGCCGGTGGCGGCGTATCAGATCTCGGGTGAGTACGCGATGATCGAGGCCGCGGCGGAGAAGGGCTGGATCGACCGGGACAAGGCGATCCTGGAGGCCCTGACCGGCATCAAGCGGGCGGGCGCCAACATGATCCTGACGTACTGGGCCACGGAGGTTGCGCGCGGGCTGAAGTGACCGGTGCCTGTTGCCTGTTGCCTGATGGCTGTTGAGCCCCGCTGTCCCGGGAGGGACGGCGGGGCTCTTGCGTTGGCCTCTTGCGTTGTCTCTTGGGTTGGCTTTCGCGTCGGCTTTCGTGGTCAGCCGACGGCCGAGGCCAGGACCTTGGCCGTTTCGGCGATGAGGGGGTTGTCGTACGGGGCCGACGGCAGGCCGGGTTTGCGGGTGAGGACGGCGAGGACGACCGGGGCGCCGTCGGGGGCCCAGGCGATGCCGACGTCGTTGGCGGCGCCGTAGCGGCCGGCGGAACCGGTCTTGTCGGCCACCGTCCAGTCCTTGGGCAGGCCCGCCCGGAAGCGTTCGCCGCTGGTGGTGCTGTGCAGCAGCCAGTCGGTCAGGCGGGCGCGGTCACGCCGGTCAAGTGCCCTGCCTGTGAGAAGAGTTCCGTAGCAGTGGGCGATGGCGTACGGGGTGGTGGTGTCCGTGCGGCGCCAGGGCTCGGCGGAGTTGAGGTCGGTTTCCCAGCGGTCCAGGCGGGTGGTCGGATCGCCGAGCGAGCGGCAGAAGCGGGTGATCGCGGTGGGGCCGCCCAGCTGCCGCAGGAGCAGGTTTCCGGCGGTGTTGTCGCTGTAGCGGAGGGCCGCGTCGCACAGGTCGGCGACGGTCATGCCGTCGGCGAGGTGCTGGGAGGTGATGGGGGAGTTGTCGACCAGGTCCCGGCGCGTGTAGCGGATGCGGCGGGAGAGGGTTTCGCCGTGGTGGTCGAGGTCGCGCAGGACCGCCGCGGCGGCGAGGGTTTTGAAGACGGAGAGGATCGGGAAGCGGGTGTGGGCGCGGTGGCGGACCTGCGCGCCCGTGGCGAGGTTGTGGGCGAACGCGCCGATGACGGCGTGGTGTTGGTGCTCCAGGTGGCGGAGGCGGGCGGTGGTCCGGCCGTGCCGCGCGGCGGCCGTGGCGGCGGGGGCCGCGGCCAGGAGTCCGGCGGCGGCGAGGCCCGTGCCCGTGGCCAGGAGGGCGCGGCGGGGTAACGCGGTCGGTGCGGTTGATCCGGTGGGTGTCGTGGTCATGGTGGGGGGTCCTGTCGTGTCGGGGGCTCACGGGCCCGGAGGCTCAGTCGCCCGCTCCCGTGACCCGTGCTGCTGCCACGATTCTCTCCAGGGCCGAGGCGTGCCGCTGAAGTGCCCGTCGCCCGTGCGCGGTGAGCTGGAGGTGGGTGTGGCGTCCGGTGCGGTTCCGGGTTTTGCGCACCTCCACGTAGCCGGCGTCGGTCAGCGCCGCGACCTGTTTGGACAGGGCCGAGTCGCTGGTGTCGACGGCATCGCGCACGAAGCCGAACTCCACCCAGTCGGCCGGAGCCAGCAGCGCGACGATCGACAGCCGGGCCGGTACGTGCAGGAATTCATCGAAGTCCGGGTCCATCGGCCTGCTCGTCCCTCCTGGAGATGATCTTCTTGACGATCGGGCGGGCCGTGTACGTGGCCACCAGCGTCACCAGGGCGGCGACGGCTGCGGCGGGCACGGAGGGGACCGGCAGGTCGATCAACCGGGCGGTGATCGATGCCGCGATGAAGACCGCGAGAGCAACTGCCGCCACCGACACCGCGAAGAGCGTCCCCGCGGCGGAGCGCTTCTTGTGCACGCGGGTCCGGCGGTACTGCACGGCCAGTCCGGCCGCGATCAGGACGCCCCCTGCCAGCTGGGCGACGAGGCTCCAGGGCCTCGGCAGATCGATGGACGATCCCGTGGCGAACACGGTGAGTGCCGCGATGATCCCGTAGCTGGAGGAGGCGTGGTGCGCGTATGCGTCACGGGTCTGCGCTTGGCGGTGGCGTATGGCGTCGAGTGCGGTCTGGGCGTCGTAAGAGGTCATGAGCATCCCCGATGTGCTGGCCGTCCGAGTATTTTCCCCTAAGGAAAGTACCACCTTCTTTCCTTAGGGGAAAGAAGGTGGTGGGTGCGGCCGGACCGGGCGGTTCCTAAAGCGGCGGGCCCGGGGGCGGGGCCTGGCCCGGGAAGGCGGGCGGTGGGCCCACCGGGCTCACCGGGCCCGTCGGCGCCCCGTCCGTCCGCGTCTTGCGGCGGCCCAGGACGCTGATCAGGATCGCGCCGAGGACCATCACCAGACCCACGCCCGCCGCGCTGTACCCGACCGTCGTCATACCCGTCTCCAGGGACGGGTGGGTGGTCTTGGACGTGCCGTCCTGCCCGGCCGGGTGCTCGTTGCCGTGGAACTTCGCCGGGGTCGCCGCGACGGTGGGCGGATGGGTGGCGGCGCGGACCGCGGCCGCGGCGTTGATCTGCCCGTAGCCGACCAGGGGGCTGTACCCGCCGGACGGATGGTGGGCCGTCTTCGTCAGCACCGCCCGCACCTGAGCGGGCGTCAGCTGGTGGTTGCGGGAGAGCATGAGGGCCACGGTTCCGGAGGTCAGCGCCGCGGCGGGAGAGGTGCCGCTGACCGGCTCGTAACCGCCGGTGTTCTTCGCGCTGACGATGCCGACGCCCGGTGCGGCCACCGCGTTGTAGGTCCGTACGGTGGAGAACGTGGCGCGGTTGCCGCCCTGCTGGGTGGCGGCGACGGCGATCACTTCCGGATAACCGGCCGGGAAGGACGTCTCGTTGAAGACCTCGGCGTCGTTGCCCGCGGAGGCGATGACCGGAATGCCCTTCTGCGTCGCGCGGGCCAGTGCGTCGGTCTCGTCCTCGTTGAATTCGCGGCCGAACAGCTCGCCGCCGAGCGACATGGAGATGATCTGGGCGCCGTGCTCCACGGCGTAGTTGATGCCCTCGGCGACGGGGCTGGGCCCGTGCCGCAGGCCGCTGTGCTCCTTCTTGTCGTCGATCACCCTGACGGACAGGATGTGCGCCTTCGGGGCGACCTTGAGGACGTCCGAGGCCATCGCGGTGCCATGGCTGCCCCAGCGGGAATCGCCGGGGTGGAGGCCGTCCTTGAAGTAGTCGGGGCCGGTGGTCACCCTGCCCGCCACCGCCGGGTGGTCCTTCATGACGCCGCTGTCCAGGACCGCGACGGTGATGCCCGCACCCTGCGCGGTCCGCTGCGCCGCGGCGAGGCCGAGCGCCTGGTACTCCCAGCTCCTGGGGGTGGCGGACGCGGGCGTCGCGGCCGTCACGCACAGCAGCGCGCCGAGCCCGGCCGCGGCCGCCGCCGATCCGATGCGCCGGACCCTCATGTCGTCGTCTCCTTGTCCAGCAGGTCGGTGGTGTGCAGGTTCAGCTGGTTGACCAGGCTCGATGCGGCGCCCTCCCAGGGCACGCGGTCCTGCTCGCCGTGATCGCCGGCGCTGCCGAACTCGCCGGGCAGCCGGCCCGCCGTGCGGCCGTCGACCGCGCCGGCGGAGACGGCGAAGACGTAGGGGAGGTCCGAGGAACTGCCCGCTCCCGCCGAGGCGTTGCGGCGCGCATCGCTCCACCGGGCCGCGAGGGAGCCCGGGACGGCATACGCCTTCACCTGCTGCGGAGGGACGTCCTTGTCCTCCTCGTCGCTGAAGAAGGCGTGCATCTCCTCGGGGTCGGTGCCCTTCGGCAGGGCGATCATGGCGACCGTCGCGACGGTGTTGCCCGTCGGATCGACGTAGGTGGCCCGCAGGGCGCCCAGGCAGCCGAGCTTGTGCACCTTGGCCGCGAGGGGGCCGCTCAACGCCTGGTCACATCCGGTCTGTTCGGAGATGCCGAGGCGGTGCCACTGGGCGTGCTTCGGGTCGGTGTCCAGGGTCCGGGTGTCCTTCGCGGTGCCGAGGACCTCGGGGAAGAGCTTGTCGACGGGCTCGTCGCGCCACATCGTGGCGCCGTAGCCGCTGCGGTTGGACGTGACCTGGCTCGCGTTGGAGTACGCGTGGGCGACCAGCCCGCCGCCGCCGAGCAGCCCGAGGACGCCGACGACGCCGAGGAAGGCGGCGAGGCAGGAACGGGCCGTGCTGCCGCCCGTGGCGGGGGCGGGGACGGGCGGCATGCCGGGTATTCCTGGGCCGGGCATGGCGGGGCCGGGCATTCCCGGGACCGGCATCCCCGGGACGGGAGGCATGCCGGGGGGCGGTGCCATTCCCGGGCCGGGCGGTATCCCCGGTCCGGCCTGCATCCCTGGAGCAGGCGGCATCCCTGGGCCGGGCGGCATCCCCGGCGCGCCCTGGGGAGCCCATCCGCCGGGCGGGCCTCCCTGCTGGGGCGGCTGCCCGTACGGCCCGGCCTGGCCGGGGCCTCCGGGCGGTGGCGGGTAGGACATGGCGGGCTCCCCCTCTTCGGTGTCGGCGTCCAGCGCGCCGGCGTCGAACAGCGGGGGACGGACCGGTTGTCGGCGCACGCCCCCGCGCGTGCAGAGGAGAACCCTATCGATCACCTGTCCGATACCGCGAGGCGCGTTCTCCTGCGGCGGAACGACGAAGCGGTGGCCCGGAAGATCCGGGCCACCGCTCCTGTCCGTACCGCGATGCGCTGTCCGTACCGCGAAGCTCAGAGCCGCTCGGGCGTGCGGATCCCCAGCAGCGCCATGCCCTGGTGCAGGGTCCGGCCGGTCAGATCGCACAGGAACAGACGGTTCTCGACGACCTCCGCCGGGTTGTCCGCGCTGACGACCTGGCACTGGTCGTAGAACGTCGTCAGATGCGACGCCAGCTGGTACAGATACGCGGCCAGCCGGTGCGGCTCGTACGACGCCGCCGCCTCCGCGATCACCTCGGCGAAACCGTCGAGATGCAGGCCCAGCGCCCGCTCGGCCGGGGCCAGCGGCAGCTCCGGGTGCGCGACCGGGCGGGTCTCACCGGCCCGCCGCTTGATCGACTGGATACGGGCGTAGGCGTACTGGAGGTAGACGGACGTGTCGCCGTTCAGCGACACCATCTGGTCCAGGTCGAACTTGTAGTCGCGGCTCGCGGACGTCGACAGATCGGCGTACTTGACCGCGCCGATGCCGATCTGGGTGCCGTTCTCGACGATCTCTTCCTCGGTGAGGGCGATCTTCTCGTTGTTCTTCTCGCGCACGACCGTCGTCGCCCGCTCGATCGCCTCGTCCAGAAGATCCACCAGCCGCACCGTCTCGCCCGCCCGGGTCTTGAACGGCTTGCCGTCCTTGCCCAGGACCGTGCCGAACGCGAGCTGGACGGCGTGCGCCTTGTCGTCCAGCCAGCCGGCCCGCCGCGCGGTCTCGAAGACCATCTTGAAGTGCAGCGACTGGCGGACGTCCACGACGTACAGAAGGGTGTCCGCGCCGAGGTTCTGGACGCGGTCGCGGATCGCGGAGAGGTCGGTGGCGGCATAGCCGTAGCCGCCGTCGGACTTCTTGACGATCAGCGGGACGGGGTTGCCGTCCGGGCCCTTCACATCGTCGAAGAAGACGCACAGTGCGCCCTCGGAGCGCACCGCGACGCCGGACTCCTCCAGCAGCCGGCAGGTCTCCTCCAGCATGGCGTTGTAGCCGGACTCGCCGACGATGTCGGGGTCGCGGACGTCCATGTCGAGCTTGTTGAAGACCGAGTAGAAGTAGATCTTCGACTCGTCGACGAACCGCTGCCACATGGCCAGCGTCTGCTCGTCGCCCGCCTGGAGGTCGACGACCCGGCGCCGGGCCCGCTCCTTGAACTCCTCGTCGGAGTCGAACAGGGCGCGCGAGGCCTTGTAGAGCCGGTTGAGGTTGGACGCGGCCTCCTCGCCGGAGACCTCGGCGCCCTCGCCGCCCTCGTGGTCCAGCTCGTGCGGGTGCTCGGTCAGATACTGGATGAGCATGCCGAACTGGGTGCCCCAGTCGCCGATGTGGTGGCGCCGGATCACCTTCTCGCCGGTGAACTCCAGGATCTCGACCATCGCCGCACCGATCACCGCGGACCGCAGATGACCGACGTGCATCTCCTTGGCGACGTTCGGCTGCGCATAGTCGATGACGGTCGTACCCGGGCTCGCCGCGTACGGCACACCCAGCCGGGCGTCGGCGGCGCGCTCGGCGAGGGTCTTGACGATCGCCTCGTCCGCGATGGTGATGTTCAGGAAGCCGGGCC
This sequence comes from Streptomyces natalensis ATCC 27448, assembly GCF_000935125.1. Taxonomy (GTDB): domain Bacteria; phylum Actinomycetota; class Actinomycetes; order Streptomycetales; family Streptomycetaceae; genus Streptomyces; species Streptomyces natalensis. The sequence goes on from NZ_JRKI01000063.1 coordinate 24,345, forward strand.
CGGAGACCTCGATCTCCTTGAGGACGTCGCTCTCGCCGATCGCGTCCACGACCTTGGCGGCCAGCTCCCGCGGATTGCCCTTGAGCTTCTTGGCCAGCGCCAGCATGCCGTTGGCCTGGAAGTCGGCCCGGTCGCTGCGTCGCAGCAGCGGGTCCGCGGCGCCGGCCTCCGGCAGGGCTGCCGAGAGGGCGTCCGTGACGCGCTGATTGACCGAAGCTGCGAGGGAAGTGACCGAGGCCATGGAAGAGAGCCGTTCCGTTGGAGTGGAAAGGGTTTGCCAGTGAGTATCCCACGCCGGTACCACTGAATTTCTGACCGGGCGACGTCTGGGAGAATGGCACCGTCAGGCTTATGTGTGCCCTCCGGCGTATGTGTGCCGTCAGGCCGAGCCGGTCGATGTTTCACGTGAAACAGCGACCCCGCCGGCGGCCCGGACCGCGCCGCCGGGCACACCACAGGGCGCAACGGGAAAGCACCAGGAAGAGGAAGGGCCGATCGTGGCTCAGCAGAGCACCGAGACCGACTGGGTCTCCAGGTTCGCGGACGAGGTCATTGCCGAGGCGGAGCGCCGCGCCCCCGGCAAACCGGTCGTCGTCGCCTCGGGCCTGAGCCCGTCGGGCCCCATCCACCTGGGCAACCTCCGCGAGGTCATGACCCCGCATCTGGTCGCCGACGAGATCCGCCGCCGCGGACACGCCTGCATCCACGTCCTGAGCTGGGACGACTACGACCGCTACCGCAAGGTCCCGGCCGGTATCGACCCGTCCTGGGCGGAGCACATCGGCAAGCCGCTGACCGCCGTGCCGGCCCCGCCCGGCAGCCCGTACGGCAGCTGGGCCGAGCACTTCAAGGCCGCCATGGAGGAGTCGCTGGCCGAGCTGGGCATCGAGTACCGCGGCATCAGCCAGACCGAGCAGTACACCTCCGGCGCCTACCGCGAGCAGGTCCTGCACGCGATGAAGCACCGCGGCGACATCGACGCCGTGCTCGACCGCTACCGCACCAAGGACAAGGCCACCGGCAAGCCGAAGAAGCAGCAGAAGCCGGTCGACGAGGCCGAGCTGGAGGCTGCCGAGGGCTCCGGCGCGGCCAGCGAGGACGACGGCAGCGCGGGCCGCGCGGGCTACTACCCGTACAAGCCCTACTGCACGGTCTGCAACAAGGACCTCACGACGGTCACCGGCTACGACGACGAGACCACCGACCTCAGCTACGAGTGCACCGCCTGCGGCCACTCCGAGACCGTCGCGCTGCGCGAGTTCGACCACGGCAAGCTGGTGTGGAAGGTCGACTGGCCGATGCGGTGGGCCTACGAGGGCGTGGTCTTCGAGCCGTCCGGCGTGGACCACTCCTCGCCCGGCTCGTCATTCGTCGTCGGCGGCCAGATCGTCCGCGAGGTCTTCGGCGCCGACCAGCCCATCGGCCCGATGTACGCCTTCGTCGGCATCAGCGGCATGGCCAAGATGTCCTCGTCCAAGGGCGGCGTGCCCACCCCGGGCGATGCGCTGAAGATCATGGAGGCGCCGCTGCTGCGCTGGCTCTACGCCCGCCGCAGGCCCAACCAGTCCTTCAAGATCGCCTTCGACCAGGAGATCCAGCGGCTCTACGACGAGTGGGACAAGCTGGCCGCCAAGGTCGCCGACGGCTCCGCGCAGCCCGCCGACGCCGCCGCCTACAAGCGCGCCATCGGCACCGCCGCCGGCGAGCTGCCCGTCACCCCGCGCCCGCTGCCGTACCGCACGCTGGCGTCCGTCATGGACATCACCGCGGGCCACGACGAGCAGACCCTGCGCATCCTGAGCGAACTGGACCCCGACAACCCGGTCCGCTCGCTGGACGAGGCCCGGCCGCGGCTCGACAAGGCCGAGTACTGGATCACCACCCAGGTCCCCACCGACCAGCGCACCATCGTCCGCGACGAACCGGACAAGGAGCTGCTGGGCTCGCTGGACGAGGAGGGCCGTACCTCGCTGCGGCTGCTGCTCGACGGGCTGGACGAGCACTGGTCGCTGGACGGTCTGACCACGCTGGTCTACGGCGTGCCCAAGATCCAGGCCGGCCTGGACCCGGACGCCAAGCCGACCCCCGAGCTCAAGGTCGCCCAGCGCGCCTTCTTCGCCCTGCTCTACAACCTGCTGGTCGGCCGGGACACCGGCCCGCGCCTGCCCACGCTGCTGCTGGCGGTCGGCGCCGACCGGGGGCGCAGGCTGCTGGGCGGGTGACCAGGGCGCCTGCCGCCGAGGCGGAGGAACCAGCGGCGGGTGTGCGACTTCGGTAGGAGAACGGGTTCGGCCCCGGGGACGAGGATCCCCGGGGCCGTTCGCATCACCCTTGATCCATGAGGGGATTCAGGGTGTTCATCGGCTACTTCGGGTTCTTCGTCCTGCTTCAGGGGGCACTGGGCTTCATCGGCCAGGTGTTCTTCGGCGGCGCCTGGGGCATGTTGCACCACTTGGCCGACCTGCCGTCGGTCGCCTACCTGGGGGTCTTCGCGGCGGGCGCGGGGCTGGCCGTGTGGGGCGAGGGGGACAAGAAGAAGCGCGAAGCGGGCGAGGCGGGGGGAGAGGGGTCGGGCGCGTAGAGGGTGTGTCGGGCCCGGTGCGCGTCAGGCGATGTGGTCGTTCATCAGCTCTGTGTTGAGGCGGTTGGTGAACTGGTCCATGAAGCGGGTCAGGTCGCGTGGCGGCAGGTGGAGCCCGTACTGCGCCTCCAGGTTCGCCGCGAACGCATCCGGCGTCGGCATGCCTTCGCCCTCCAGTGAGCGCCGGAACACCAGGTAGAGGTCGTCAACGGTCGGGGCCGCGGCGGGTTCCTGGGCGGGCTGGGGGTCCGGCTTCGGGACGCCCTTGCCGAGCGGGCGGGTTCCGCCCGCACCGGTCGGCACCGGGACCTGCGGCTCGTGCTCCGGCTCGGGCTCTGGGGCACGCGGCGCCGGGACCGGGACCGGGGCCTGGTCGTGCGCCGCGTGCGCCGGGATCCCCTGGTGCTCGTCGTGCGAGGGCTCATGCCCCTGCCCCTGCTCCGGCACGAACGTCGGGTCGTAGTCCCCCTGATACGTCACCTGCTGCGGCGCCGCGAACCACGGGCTCGGCAGTTCCTCGGCGGGCTCGTGGGCCTGCGGCCCGTGGGCCGTGGGCGCCGGAGCGGCGGAGGTCACGGCCTGCTGTGGCGCCGCCGGGAGCAACTGCGGTTCGATGCCCGCCGCGGCGAGCCCCGCGGGAGCGGTCCGGGCCAGCGGCACCCCGTACCGGGCGAGCCGCAGGGGCATCAGCGACTCCACGGGAGCCTTGCGCCGCCAGCCCCGCCCGAATCGCGACCGCAGGCGCGCCTGGTACACGAGGCGTTCCTGCTCCAGCTCGATCACCGCGTCGTACGACCGCAGCTCCCACAGCTTCATCCGCCGCCACAGCAGGAACGTCGGGAGGGGCGACAGCAGCCAGCGCGTGAGGCGCACGCCCTCCATGTGCCTGTCCGCCGTGATGTCGGCGATCCGCCCGACGGCATGCCGGGCGGCCTCGACGGTGACGACGAACAGCACCGGGATGACGGCATGCATGCCCATGCCCAACGGGTCGGTCGCCGCCGCTGCGTTGAATGCCACGGTCGCGACGGTCAGCAGCCATGCCGTCTGCCGCAGCAGTGGGAAGGGCATGCGGATCCAGGTCAGCAGCAGATCCAGGGCGAGCAGAACGCAGATGCCCGCGTCGATGCCGATGGGGAAGAAGTAGGCGAAGTCGCCGAACCCCTTTTTGATGGCCAGTGCACGCACGGCCGCGTAGGAGCCGGCGAAGCCGATGCCGGCGATGACCACCGCGCCGGTGATGACCACTCCGATGAGTATCCGGTGTGTGCGTGTCAGCTTCAGTGCCGCGGCCACCCGAGGACCCCTCCTAGTCGGTCTGTTGCGAGCGACAGCCTGGCACATGCGTACGGGAGAGCGTGTGGCGGTACTGGGGAGCCGGGTCACTAGGGCGATAGGGCACTGGCAAGCGGCCGGGCTCGTCTCGGACGGAACCTGTGCGTCTTCCTCCTGTGTACCTCGCCGTGCCGTCACCTCGACGGAGTAATAGGGCGTGATTTATCCGTTACTCGCGCGTTATGGCGAATGATCCCGGTGCAAGACCGGGACCAGTACAGGGAGGACAATCCGTCATGGGTAAGGCATTGCGTGTGGTCGCGGGCACCCTTGGGGCCGGTGCGCTGCTGGCGTCGGCGGCAGGCGCGGCCGGAGCCGAGGGGCGCGTCCATCAGAATGCCGAGTGCGCGCCGGCGTTCAGCCTCCTGCTCCCCCCGAGCGGCAGTTGCACCATCCTTATCGACAACCACAAGAATCTCGCCCTCCTCAAGCAGGCCGCCAGCGGCGACATCAGCGGCGACGCCTCCTTGGTCGGCCCGAGAGGCCTCCGCTGACACAAGCGTGGCACCGCGGTGGTGCGATGCACAAAGGACGAGAGGGCCCGCACCGTTTGTCGGTGCGGGCCCTCTTCGGCTGAGGTGGTTGGGCGGGGAGGTGGTGCTGCTGCTGAGCGGACAACGGGCGGAATGAATGACCTCCATGGCGGGGGGCGGCCCGGGACCAGCCTGGTTCCCACACCTCGCTGTCGCGCTACTTCTCCGGCCAGGCCGTTCGTTCCGCCCTGGCAGACGGTGGTGGCGCTTCGGAACTCGGCGTGGTGGTGCCGTCCGGGGTCGTTCGGGTTCTGGTGTAGAGGACTTCGCGTCCCTGTTCCGCGGCGCGGATGAGTCCTTCGCTGACGAAGTCGAGGAAACGGGCGGCGTTTTCGAGGCGGGTGGCGGCCGGGGTGCCGTGGCCGAGGATGCCGATGCCCTGCCGTGCGGTCTCGATGAACTGGTCGTTGGCCCGGGCGCTGCGGATCATCGACTGGTACCAGAGGTCGTCGTCGACGACGTAGCGCTCGCGGCGGCGTTCGTCGCGTTCCCGGCGGACGAGGTCCAGGCCCTCGAGGAACGTGATCGCTTTGGAGACGGACGCCGGGCTGACCGTCAGCCGCTGGGCGAGTTCGGAGGCGGTGAGGCTGCCGGTGTCGGTGGTGTAGAGGCAACCCAGTACCCGGGCCATCATCTTGGGCAGACCCGAGGTCATGAAGACGGTCGTGAGGGTCTCTTGGTAGTCGCGCACGGCCGCCGCGTCGCGTCCGTGGGCTTGCGGAAGTGCCTGCGCTGCCCGGGGCGCGGTCTGCCTGCGGCTGTGGGTGCGTTGCTGGGTGGCGCGGTGGGCGAGGTCGGCGCGGTAGCCGGCGGGGCCGCCGTTGCGCATCACCTCGCGCGTGATGGTGGAGGTCGGACGGTCGAGACGGCGGGCGATCTCGGCGTAGGCCAGACCGTCGGCCAGCCCCACCGCGATCTGCTGGCGCTCCTGCTGGGTGAGCCTGCCTCCCGGCATCACGGCCCCCTTCATGTTCCACGGGTGCTCCGTGGTGCTGCTCGGTGTTCCTGACGCCTCCACCATAGCGTTCACCTTCAATGTATTGCAACGAACGACGGTCTGGTCGTTGCATTAAACGAGAGGGCGTTGCAACGATTAATAGGCTCTCACCTGCATGTATGCCATCTCTAAGCAAAAGTGTCGTTGCCTGAATCTGGAAAGCAACGTAGCGTTTCACTCGTCCGGAAACGCCGGGCCGCAAGCGCAAGGGAGAGCACCATGCAGAAGTTCGACACCTCCGCCCCGATCTCCGTCGTCCTGGACATCCCCGCGGGGCGCGTCCAGTTCATCGCCGCCGACCGGGCCGACACCTCGGTCGAGGTCCTGCCCGCGAACGCCTCGAAGAGCCGCGATGTGAAGGCGGCGGAGCAGACCACGGTCGCCTACGCCGACGGAGTCCTGCGGATCGTGAATGCGGCGAAGACCCAGTACCTGGGCCCCACCGGATCCCTCGACGTGACGGTCAAGCTGCCCGCCGGATCCCGCATCGGGGCCAAGACGGCCGGCGCCGAACTGCGCACCCTCGGCCGCCTCGGCGATATCGCCTTCGAAGGCGCCTACCGCCAGATCAAGCTGGACGAGGCCGCGAGCCTGCGCCTCACCGCGGTCGAGGGCGACGTCGAGGTCGGCCGGTGCGGCCCCGCGGAGATCAGCACCGCACGGGGCGACATCCGCATCACCGAGGCCACGGGCGGCAAGGTCGTGCTGCGTACCCAGTCCGGCGACATCACGGTCGGCGCCGCCGCCGGCGTCTCCGCCGCCCTGGACGCCGGCACCAGCCACGGCCGCATCAGCAACGCCCTCAAGAACGACGGCACCGCCGAACTCGACATCCACGCAACCACTCCCCACGGCGACATCACCGCCCACAGCCTCTGACCCGCTCCCTCCGAAGGAGCACCCGCAACGCCCCCGGCCATCAACCACCCACCCACCCGCACACCCCACAAGGAGCACACAGATATGTCCCTCAACCTCACCGGCCGGCACGGCGGCTTCTCCGAAACAGGGCTGCGCAGAATCCGCGAGGTACTGGCACGCCATGTCGACTCCGGGAAGATTCCCGGGCTCGTCGCCCTGGTCAGCCGGGGCGGCGAGACGCACGTCGAAGCGCTGGGGACGATGCGCCATGACGGTGGCGCGCCGATGCGCCGGGACGCGATCTTCCGGATGGCCTCGACGTCCAAGCCGGTCACCATGGCGGCGGCGATGGTCCTCCTGGACGAGTGCCGGCTGCGGCTCGACGACCTGGTGGATCCGTGGCTGCCCGAGCTCGCCGACCGTCAGGTGCTGAAGCGGTTCGACGGCCCGCTGGACGACACCGTGCCGGCGCGGCGGCCGATCACCGTACGGGACCTGCTGACCTCCACGTTCGGGCTCGGCGTGGATCTGACGTCGATGGGCACCCCGATCATGGACGCGATCTTCGAGCGGGGCGTCTTCTCCCAGAGTGCGCAGGACACGCCCGGCGCGGATGAGTGGATGCGCCGCCTCGGCACGCTCCCGCTCATGCACCAGCCCGGAGAGCGCTGGCAGTACCAGGTCAGCAACGATGTGCTCGGCGTGCTGGTGGAGCGCGTCACCGGCCAGTCGTTCGAGGCGTTCCTGCGCGAACGTGTCCTCGACCCGCTGGGGATGGCCGACACCGGTTTCCATGTGCCCGCCGGCAAGATCGACCGGCTGCCCACCAGCTACGTCCCCGACCCGCAGACCGGGGAGTTCACCGTGTGGGACGAGGCGGCGGGCGGGCAGTACAGCCGGCCTCCGGCCTTCCAGTCAGGTGGCGGTGGACTGGTCTCCACCGTGGACGACTACCACGCCTACTTCCAGATGCTGCTGAACGGCGGGATGCACGGGAGCGAGCGGATCCTGTCCCGGCCCGCCGTCGAGCTGATGACCACCAACTGCCTCACGCCCGAGCAGAACACCGCCCGCAGCGCCATGGCCCGCGACAACGTCCACATCTCGTTCGGCCAAGGACAGCACGGCGGCTGGGGCTTCGGGATGGCGGTGCGCACCTACCGCGGCGACTACGCGCCCATCGGCCAGTTCGGCTGGGACGGCGGAACCGGCACCACGACCTACGCCGACCCGCACCACCAGCTCTCCGGAACCCTGCTCACCCAGGTCGGGATGTCCACCCCGGATTCGGCGCGGGTCATCCACGACTTCTGGACGACGGTCTACCAGGCGATCGACGACTGACACCCGGCCCACCGGCCCACCGGCCCACCAGCCCACCAGCCCACCGAGGGTGAGATCCCCTCGGTGGGCTGGTGCGGACGGTGTGGGCGGTGCGCGGTCAGCCGTTGGCCTTGACGGCGGCGGCGACCGCCTCCTTGGCGGCGGCCTGGGCGGACTTCAGCAGTTTGGCGGCCTTGGGGGTGTCGGCTCCGGCCATGCCCGCGCCGTTGTAGTTGACCGTGACCACGATGTTGGCCGCCCGGGCGACGATCGTCGTGTTCTTGAAGGGCGTCTTGTCCTTCTTGATGTCGTACGTGATCGCGGTCGACTCGTCGCCGGCGCCGTCGGTCTTGGCCGTCTGCACCTTCTTGGCGCCCTCGGTGCCCTTCGCGTTGGCGACCTGCTTGGCGTAGAAGTCCGCGGCGCGCTTCTCGCCGGTTCCGACGGCCGGGTTGGCGTCGGAGTCATAGCGCTGGAAGCCGACGTCCAGCCAGCGGAACTGGGTGCCGTCGACGCCGTTCTCGTCGGAGCTGTCCCAGGAGCAGGTGCCGTGCGAGGTGGCGTCGTCGGAGGTGCCCGGTTCGCCACCCTTGTTCTTCGTCTTGGGCACCAGCTTGCCCAGGGTGTCCTTGGAGAACGCCTCGCACGGGTTGGGCAGCTTCTTGTACTTGGCGGCCGCAACGGTCGCCGACGGCTTGGCCGACGTGCTGGGCGCGTCGGAGGAGCCGTCGGAGCCGTTGCTGTCCGAGCCGGAGCAGCCGGCGACGAGCATCACCGGGACTGCGGCGCAGGCGAGAAGGCTGGCGAGTCGCTTGGCTGAACGGTGCATGGTTCCTTCGCTGTTCGTCGTCGTGGCGGCGGCCCGCCTCGCGTACGAGGGTCGTACGGGGGTCCGTACGAGGGGCGGCGCTAGACGGCACGGTACGCGGCGGAACGGGATCGGTGGCCGTTTCGTACCGTGCACGCAATCGCGCGAATGGTGGTATTTAACTTCTAACAGGGCTATAGAGGGTGAGCGGCGTGAAGTGGTGCTATTCGGACAGGCTGTCCGCCAGCTCGTCGGCCAGCGAACGGGCCTTGTCCTGCAGTTCCTGGCTCTGCGGCAGGTTGGTCTTGTCCGTCGACCACTGGTCGTAGGTGATCGTCACGATCACATTCGACGTGCGAAAGACCACAGTGACATCACGGTGCACACCGGAGTCCGCGGTGGCCAGTTTGTCGTTCAGGAAGGCCGCGTCGCCGAGGCCGCCCGGGACGCGCGGCGCGGTGGAGCCGCCGGGGTCCGCGCTCGCCCCCGTGGAGGGCGACGCGGTGTCCGCCGCGCCCTTTTTGCCGCCCTTGGCCTTGCTCGTGGCCTTGCTCTTGGGGGTGCTCCCGGCCGTGCTCTCGTCCGGGGTGGCGCCCTTCGCCTCCGGGGAGCCCTTGGTGGACGGTGTCGGTGAGGCGGGAGTGGCGGAGCCGTCGGAGGGGATTTCGGCGGCCAGCTCCTTGCCCGAGTAGATCTCCTGCGCGCGGTCGTCATCGCTCACGGACGGGTCGTACGAGACCACCCGCACGATGTCGAGCGCCAGGTGGCGGGTGCCCTCGGTGGTCTCGCGCTTCCAGTGGCAGCCGACGCGGCGGTCGGTGTCATAGGTGACGTCGGGCTGGCCCGCGTAGATCTTGTCCGCGTCCTCCTGCGAAAGCTGCTGGTCATCGCCGGGCAGCAGGCTGCGTACGGTGCTGCGCGCGGGGAGCCGGCAGGCCTCGGGGAGGGTCTGGTAGCGGCCCGGCTCGGCGCTCTGGCTCGACGTGGTGGCATCGCCGCCCTTGGCGTCGGCGCCCCCGTCGTCGCTGCCGGAGCCGGCGGTGCAGCCGGTGAGGCCGACGGCGAGCGCCGCGGCCGCCACCACTGCGGCACCGGGTACGAACGACTTCCGTAGCGTTTTCGGTCGCATCGTTCGCGGGCTCCTTTCCGTGCTTCGCCTGTGCTTCGCGCGTACCTCGCCTGCGAAGATCCCCAGGAAATATGTTGCCGCCGAGCGGCGGCCGGTGGACACAATGTCTACCGCACGTGGCGACGCGGATGCCGGTCAACCGTCCAAGATCCGATGATTTGTCCGCGTTTTGCGTTTTCACTGTTTTCGGGGGAATGAGAAAGTTATGTCGTACACCGAAGTGCCCGGTGCGCAGGTACCGATCCGCATGTGGACGGATCCGGCCGCGGTCGAGGGCGTCGCCATGCAGCAGCTGCGCAATGTCGCGACCCTCCCGTGGATCAAGGGGCTCGCCGTCATGCCGGACGTGCATTACGGCAAGGGGGCCACCGTCGGCTCGGTGATCGCGATGCGCGGCGCCGTCTGCCCGGCGGCGGTCGGTGTCGACATCGGCTGCGGAATGAGCGCCGTCAGGACCTCGCTCACCGCCAACGACCTCCCCGGCGATCTCTCCCGCCTGCGCTCCAAGATCGAGCAGGCGATTCCGGTCGGGCGGGGCATGCACGACGCCCCGGTCGACCCGGGACGGCTGCACGGCCTGGCGACGGCGGGCTGGGAGGACTTCTGGGCGCGGTTCGACGGGGTGGCCGACGCGGTCAGGTTCCGCCGCGAACGGGCCGTGAAGCAGATGGGCTCGCTCGGCGGCGGCAACCACTTCTGGGAGTTCTGCCTCGACACCGACGACTCCGTATGGATCATGCTGCACTCCGGATCGCGCAACATCGGCAAGGAACTGGCCGAATACCACATGGGCGTGGCGCAGAAGCTTCCGCAGAACCAGGGGCTGGTCGACCGCGACCTCGCCGTCTTCATCTCCGACACCCCGCAGATGGCGGCGTACCGGAACGATCTGTTCTGGGCGCAGGAGTACGCCAAGCACAACCGCGAGATCATGATGGCGCTCTCCCAGGACGTCATCCGCCGGGAGTTCAAGAAGGCCAGGGTCACCTTCGGCGAGGTCATCTCCTGCCACCACAACTATGTGGCCGAGGAGCAGTACGACGGCATGGACCTGCTGGTGACCCGTAAGGGCGCCATCCGGGCGGGCGGCGGCGAGTACGGCATCATTCCGGGCTCGATGGGCACCGGCTCGTACATCGTCAAGGGCCTGGGGAACCCGGCCAGCTTCAACTCGGCCTCCCACGGCGCCGGCCGCAAGATGAGCCGTACCGCCGCCAAGAAGCGCTTCTCGACGCGGGACCTGGAGGAGCAGACGCGGGGCGTCGAGTGCCGTAAGGACTCCGGGGTGATCGATGAGATCCCGGGCGCCTACAAGCCGATCGAGAAGGTCATGGAGCAGCAGCGGGACCTGGTGGAGGTCGTCGCGCACCTCAAGCAGGTGGTGTGTGTGAAGGGCTGAGCGCCTGGGCCCGGCCGGGGGCCCGGGTCTCGGGCCTCTCCGATCGCCGGCCCGGGGCTCAACTGGTGCGGTGGACCTTGGAGTTGGATGCCTGGGCGCGGGGGCGGACGACCAGGAGGTCGACGTTCACGTGGGAGGGGCGGGTGACGGCCCAGGCGATGGTGTCGGCGACATCGTCCGCGCTGAGCGGTTCGGCAACACCCTCGTAGACCTTCGCGGCCTTGGCGGCGTCACCGCGGAAGCGGGTGGTGGCGAACTCCTCGGTCTTGACCATGCCCGGCGCCACCTCGATGACCCGTACGGGCTCGCCGCACAGCTCCAGGCGGAGGGTCTCGGCCAGGACATGCGCGCCGTGTTTGGCGGCGACATAGCCACCGCCGCCCTCGTACGCGGCATGGCCGGCGGTGGACGACAGCACGACAACGGTGCCGTCCCCGGTCGCGGTGAGGGCGGGCAGCAGCGCCTGGGTCATATGAAGCACGCCGAGGACGTTGACGTCGTACATCGCGCGCCAGTCCTCCGGGTCGCCGGTCGCGACCGGTTCCGCACCGAAGGCGCCGCCCGCGTTGTTGATCAGGACGTCGCAGCGGTCGAGGGAGGCGGCGAAGGCGTCGACGGCGGTGCGGTTGGTGACGTCGAGCGCGTACGCCTCGGCATGCGGCAGCTCGGCGGCGAGCTTCTCGATACGGTCCTTGCGGCGGGCGGTGAGGACGACGCGGTAACCGGCCGCGGCCAATTGCCGCGCGGTGGCGGCGCCAATGCCGCTGCTCGCTCCGGTGATGACGGCGATACGGCCCGCGCCGGCGCTCCGCTCCGGGGTGCGGTCTTCGGCGGTGCCGGCTTCGGTGGTGCCGGCGTCGGCGCTGCTGGCGCTGGTCATGCGCTCTCCTCGTGGCCTGCTGGTGGCCTGCTCGTGGTGGCCGGTGTGGGCGGCCTGTGGTCAGGATAGGCAGACGGGGTCAGCGGCCGCGGGGGATATACATGATCACCGCCATGCCGGCCAGGCAGATCAGTGCGCCGATGACATCCCAGCGGTCGGGGCGGTAGCCGTCCGCGACCATGCCCCAGGCCAGCGACCCGGCGACGAACACCCCGCCGTACGCGGCCAGGACACGCCCGAAATCGGCGTTGGGCTGGAGGGTCGCGACAAAGCCGTAGAGCCCGAGGGCGATCACCCCCGCACCGATCCAGACCCAGCCCCGGTGCTCCCGCACCCCCTGCCACACCAGCCAGGCGCCGCCGATCTCGAAGAGCGCCGCGACGACGAACAGGGCGATGGAGCGAGCGATGAGCATGGAGCCAGGGTAAGGAGCGGGGGCGGGCGGGCCGTGTGGGGCATGCGGGCGGTCGTCGCCGTTGTACTGGCACTTGCCGTCTTCGTGGCCTCCCTTTCGTCAACTGGCCTGCTTGACGGATGAGTTGAGCCCCGCGGCGGCTACCGGGGCTGTCCCGGCGCCCGTCCAGTGGGCGAGCGCCGTACGGAGCGCCGCGCCGCGGTCGGCGGGGCCGGTGGCGTCGGTGGCCCAGGCGATATAGCCGTCGGGGCGGACGAGCAGCGCGGTACCGCGGTCGCTCGCCCAGGAGACCGTAAGGACGCGGTCGGCGGCGGGGCCGAGGGCGGCGGTGTCCTCGGCGGGGGCTATGAGCACGAAGGTGCCCCTGCGGAGAAGTTCGTACAGGCGGCTGCCGTCGGCCAGGCGGATGTCGGGGGCGCGACGACCGGCGAGCGGGTGGGCGCCGCGCCCGGCCGGATAGGAGACGGCGATACCGGAGACGGTGCCGATCGCGCGGCGGGAGAGCGGCCGCACATGGTTGACGACCTGGGCGAGGAATCCGCGCAGGGCGCGGCCGGGCGCCGAGGGCAGCAGCGCGAGCCGGACCATGGCGCCGCTGCTGCGAAGCACCGTCTTGCCGACCGGGTGCCGCTCGGTCTGGTAGCTGTCCAGCAGTGTGTCGGGGGAGTGGCCCTTGAGCACCGCGGCCAGCTTCCAGCTGAGGTTGGCGGCGTCCTGGAGGCCGACGTTCATACCCTGGCCGCCGGCGGGTGAGTGGACATGAGCGGCGTCGCCGGCGAGGAAGACGCGGCCGACGCGGTACTGCGGGGCCTGGCGCTCGTCACTGTGGAAGCGGGACATCCAGCGGGGGTCATGCATGCCGTAGTCGGTACCGAGGGCGAGCCGGGCCACCTCGCGGACCTCGGCGAAGTCGACGGCACCGCGGTCGTCGGCCTGGGCGTGGCGGTTCCAGCCGATGACGCGGTACCAGCCGTCGCCGAACGAGCCGACCAGAGCGAACGCCTCCGGTGAAGCGCTCACGGTAAAGGGGGAGGGGGGCTCCTCGGCCAGCCGGACATCGGCCAGCAGCACGGAGCGGATGACGGTCTTGCCGGGAAAGGGCAGGCCGATGGCCTGGCGGACCGTACTGCGGGCACCGTCCGTACCGACGACATACGAGGCGCGGGCGCTGCCGATTCCGCCGCCGTCGCGCAGCCGTATCGTCATGCCGCCCGCGTCCTGATCGAGGCCGAGGACCTCGGAGTCGTACCGGAAGGTGACGCCGGCCTGCCGGGCCCGGCGCTCCAGCAGCCGCTCGACCTCGAACTGCGGGGTGATCAGGACGAACGGGAAGCGGGTCGGCAGCTGGGCCGGGGCGAGGACGGCGCTGCCGAACAGGCCGAGCTCGGTGAGCCGGTGACCGCCGGCGACCAGCTCGTCGGCGAGCCCGCGGGCATCGAGTTGCTCAAGCGAGCGGGCGTGCACGGCGAGGGCGCGGGTGAGGTTGCTGAGCGTCGCGGGGCGGCGCTCCAGGAGCGTGACGCTCAGCCCGGCCTGGGCGAGATCGCCGGCGAGCAGCAGTCCGGTGGGGCCGGCGCCGACGACGATGACGTCGCTGCGCGGGGGAGCCGGGGTTCCGGGAGGGTCCGGGGCCTCGGCGACCGCCTGCGGGTCGGTGGCCGTCTCCAGGTCGGGGGTCGTCTGCGGGTCGGGGGTGGTGCCGGGCTTGCGGTGGGTCTCCGTCATGACCGTCTCCAATGCCAACGTGTGTTGGTCAACGCTTGTTGGCAAGCGTAGGCCGTCCAGCACTGGCACGTCAACAGGTGTTGGCCTACATTTGTGGACATGGCCGAGCGCAGACCCTCCCAGCCCCCTTCCCCCGCCCCTGACCTGGACCTCGACGAACTTCCCGTCGCGGCCACCGCCCCCGACGCCGGGGCCCACCCCCGCCCCCGCCGCTCCGACGCCACCCGCGCCGCGATCCTCGCCGCCGCCCGGGACCGCTTCGCCGCCGACGGCTACGAGCGCGCCACGATCCGCGCCATCGCCCGCGACGCGGGGATCGATCCGTCGATGGTGATGCGTTATTACGGCAACAAAGAGGGCCTCTTCGCGGCCGCCTCGGAGATCGAACTTCACTTCCCCGACCTCACCCAGGTGCCGCCCGACGAGATCGGCGGCCGCCTCGTCCGTCATTTCATCGAGCGCTGGGAGGGCGACGAGACGCTGACCGGCATGATGCGCGTCGGCGTCACCAATGCCGCGGGCGCGGAACGGATGCGCGGGATCTTCGCCGAACAGATCAGACCGGTGGTCGACGCCGTCTGCCCGGCCCCCGAGGAAGCGGCCACCCGCGCCGCACTGATCGCCTCACAGGTCCTGGGCATGGCGCTGTGCCGCTACGTCCTGCACATGCCGCCCGCCGTCGCCCTCACCCATGACGACCTCATCGCCTGGCTGGCCCCCACGGTCCAGCGCTATCTGACGGCCGAACGCCCCTGAGCAACGGGTGCATTGCCCCCGCCCGGCGCCGGCCTCTCAGGAGGACCCCGCCCGCCTCACCACCCGCCCCACATGCCCCTCGAACACCCGCCGCGCGTCCGGTGTCAGGGTCCGCAGGGCCACCATCGCCGTCACGATCACATCGCACAGCTCGCTCTGTACGTCGTCCCAGGTGTGGCTGCGGCCCTTGCGTGGGTTCTGGCCGGTGGCCCCGATGACGGCCTGCGCCACCTCGCCCGCCTCCTCCGAGAGCTTCAGGATCCGCAGCAGCCGCGCCTGCTCGGTCGGCAGCGCGTTCTCCTGGTCGAGCCAGCGCACCAGCTTTTCGACGGCGTCCCACAGGGCCGCCCCGTCCAGCGGACCGGCCGTAACGGACCGGGCGTCAGGGGCGCGAGGCGTGACGACGGGCGTGACATCGGGCGAGTCGCCGGAGAGGTCATCGGACGAGCCACCGGAGAAGTCATCGGACATGGCCCGATTCTGCCTGCCCCGGCCGGTCCGCTGCCTAGGGTGTGGACCACGCCAGGAGCAGCAGAACGGGAGGCCGTGGATGCGCCAGCCGACGCCCGAGGCCCTGATCGACTTCTACGGGCTGGTGCCGCTGCCCCGGGAGGGCGGGCGGTTCCGGAGTACCTGGGCCGGGCCCGAGCGGGCCGATGGGCGGCCGGAAGGTTCGGCGATGGTCATGCTGCTGACCGCCGAGCCCGGCGATTTCTCCGCGCTGCACCGGCTGCCGACCGACGAGATCTGGCACTTCTACCGGGGCGATCCGCTCACCCTGTTGCTGCTGCACGACGACGGCACCACCCGTACGGCCGTCCTCGGCCCGGACATCCTGGGCGGGCAGCACGTCCAGTTCGTCGTCCCGGCCGGTACGTGGATGGCCGCCGCGGTCGCCGAGGGCGGCTCCTGGTCGCTGTTCGGCTGCACCATGGCGCCGGGCTTCTCGTACGAGGACTACGAGCACGGGGACGCCGTCGCACTCGCCGAGCGCTTTCCGCAGGAGGCGGCGCGGATCGCACAGTTGAGTCGGCCATGACAGGGGTGACGCCCCCCTTTGGGGCCCTCAACGAGGTGGGTGGGCGGGGTGCTCCCGTAAGGTCCGGCGGCGACGGAACTACGCCCGAACGTGGTAGGGACACGCCCGGCCACCGGGAGCGCGGCGGCCGCCAAGGGCAGCGGGGGCATCGAGGCCGCCCCTGGATGCCCGCTGCCGCCGGCCCCGCTGCCGCCTCTGCCCACCCGGACGCTCCCGACGTCACCGGCCTCCCCGATCTCACCGGGCAGGTGGCGCTGATCACCGGCGCCTCCGGCACCGTCGGGCGGGGCATCGCTCTGCGCTTCGCCGCCGCGGGGGCCGCCGTGGCGGTGCACTACCGTACGGCGGCCGAGGCCGCGCAGCAGCTGGTCCGGCAGATCGAGGAGGGCGGCGGGAGCGCCCTGGCGCTGGCCGCCGATCTGGCCTTCGAGGACGAGTGCCACCGCTTGGTGGCGCGGGCGGCCGCCTGGCGCGGGCGGCTGACCGCGCTGGTCAACAACGCCGGGGTGCAGCCGACGCAGGACCTGGCGGACATGTCGCTGGCCGACTGGCGGGCGGTGGCGGATCCCAACGTGCACAGCGTGTTCGCGTGCACGCAGGCCGCGGCGCGGGTGATGCGCGAGGGCGGCGGCGGTTCGGTGACCCATATCGCGTCCATCGAAGCGCACCGGCCGGCGCCCCTGCACGCCCACTACAGCGCGGCCAAGGCGGCGGTGGTGATGCATGCGCGCTCGGCGGCGCTGGAGTACGGGGCGTACGGCATCAGGGTCAACAGCGTGTCGCCCGGACTGATCGCGCGCCCCGGGCTGGAGGACGACTGGCCCGACGGCGTACGGCGCTGGCAAGCGGCGGTGCCCACCGGGCGGTTGGGACGGCCCGAAGACGTGGGCGATGCCTGCGTCTTTCTCGCCTCGCCGATGGCCTCCTGGATCACCGGTCACGATCTCGTCGTGGACGGCGGAGTCTCGGCCCGGCCTACGTGGTGAGCGCCACCCTCGCGCCCCGGCGGCGGACGGCTGTCCCCGAGCCGGCCCGACGATGCGCAACCACCCCGGAGCCGGCCCGGCGATGCGCAGCCACCCCGAAGCCACCGCCCCGGACCGGCGCCCGTACCACCCCGGGCGCCGGTTCGATCAGGGCCAGACCAGGCAATACGCCTGATGCCCCGCCTCGTGCAGCCGGTGGCTGAAGTCCTGCCACTCGTGCAGGAGCTGGTAGACGGTGTAGGCGTCGCGCGGGCCGCCGCGGTCGGGGACGGTGGACCAGATGAAGGCGGCCGCGCCGACCGATTCCTCGCCGACGCCGCGCAGCGGGTCGACCACGGTCATGGGCAGCTTGACGACGGCGTAGTCCGGGTGGAGGACCACCAGCTCGAGCGGCGGGACCTTGTGGAGGGGTATGCCCTCTATGCCGGTCAGCACCATGGCGGCCATGGTCTCGGGCTTGATCTTGGAGAACATGCCGCCCATGCCCAGCTCGTCACCGCCGAGTTCCTCGGGGCGCATCGAGATCGGGACCCGGGCCGCCGTGGCGCCATTGGGCGCACCGAAGTATTTGTACGTCACCCCCATGCGGCCGCCCCTGTTTCCCCCGGTGATGTCCCCGCCCGCGACGTCGTCGACGTTCCCGGTGTCCTCGGCGCCCCTGATGTCCGCGACGTCCTCGCGCCGGTGCCGGCCGCGCTGGGCGCGCTCGGGACCCCGGTCATTGGTCCCCTCACCCAGTTCGCCACCGCGATGCATATCTCCACCCGACCACTCGCAGCTCCAGCCGCGCAACCCGATCATCGTCTCAGAGACCTCCCCCGTCACCGGCGTGTGAAACGCCCGGCCACGCGCCCCTGTGCGCCTCTGAGACCATTGCTTGCGTGACTTACTCGTACGTCGACCCCAGTTTTGCAGACGCATGGGGGCTGACGCCCGGTCGTGCGCGAGAGGAATCAAAAAGGAATCGAAGAACGGGACGAAGCGGGACCCGGTGAGGACCGAGGCCGGGGGCGGGCGCGGTCCGCAGCAGGGACCGAAGCCGGGACCGAGGCAGCGGCCGAAGTAGGGGCCGTGGAGAGACCGGCCGGGCCCCCGAGGCGGCCCCGCAACGGCCCCTCAACGAACCCCCAGGCCCTCGACGGCCCTCGACGAACCCGCCACGAGCCCATCAGAAACCCGCCCCCGAACGGCACCCGAAAGGGCCGCCCGGGGATTCCGTACCGTTGTCAGCCCGGGGCCGTGTCCGCGTGTCGCTGCCCGCCCTCCGTTTATGCAGGTCAGGATCACAGTGTCTTTTCCGTATGAAGCCCCTGTTTCGCAGTCGCTGTTCGACCGGGCGTCCGTGGTGACGCCGGGCGGCGTCAATTCCCCGGTGCGGGCCTTCCGGGCCGTGGGCGGTACGCCCCGGTTCATGGTGTCCGGTACGGGTCCCTACCTCACGGACGCCGATGGGCGGGAATATGTCGATCTGGTGTGTTCGTGGGGGCCGATGATCCTCGGTCATTCGCACCCGCAGGTGATCGCCGCGGTCCAGGAGGCGGTCGCCCGCGGGACGTCGTTCGGCACGCCCGGCGAGGGTGAGGTCGAGCTGGCCGAAGAGATCGTCGCCCGCATCGGGCCGGTCGAGCAGGTGCGGCTGGTCTCCTCGGGCACCGAGGCCACGATGTCGGCGATCCGGCTGGCGCGCGGGTTCACCGGCCGGGCAAAGGTCGTCAAGTTCGCCGGCTGCTACCACGGGCATGTCGACGCCCTGCTGGCCGCGGCCGGTTCGGGCGTGGCGACCTTCGGGCTGCCCGACACGCCGGGCGTGACCGGTGCGCAGGCCGGCGACACGCTGGTGCTGCCGTACAACGACCTGGAGGCGGTGCGCGCCGCGTTCGCCGCGCACGAGGGCGAGATCGCCTGCGTCATCACGGAGGCGTCGCCCGGGAACATGGGCGTGGTGCCGCCGCTGCCGGGCTTCAACCAGGGGCTGAAGGACCTGTGCGCCGCCAACGGTGCGCTCTACATCTCCGACGAGGTCATGACCGGCTTCCGGGTCAGCAAGGCCGGCTGGTTCGGGCTCGACGGCGTGGTGCCGGACCTGATGACCTTCGGGAAGGTGATGGGCGGCGGGTTCCCGGCGGCGGCGTTCGGCGGCCGCGCGGACGTCATGGCGCATCTGGCGCCGGCCGGTCCCGTCTACCAGGCGGGCACCCTGTCCGGAAACCCGATCGCCACCGCGGCCGGTGTCGCGCAGCTGCGGCTGCTGGACGACGCCGCGTACGCGAAGGTCGACGCGGCCTCGGCCGAACTGCGGTCGCTGGTCGGCGAGGCGCTGACCAAGGCGGGCGTGGCGCACCGGCTCCAGGTGGCGGGGAACATGTTCTCCGTCTTCTTCACCGAGCGGGACGTGACCAACTACGACGAGGCCAAGAAGCAGGAGTCCTTCCGCTTCACGGCCTTCTTCCACTCGATGCTGGCGCAGGGCGTCTACCTTCCGCCGTCGGCCTTCGAGTCGTGGTTCGTCTCGACCACGCACGACACGCGGGCGATCGAGAAGATCGCCGCCGCGCTGCCGGCCGCCGCGCAGGCCGCCGCCGAGGCGCGTGCATGAGCGGGGCGGACGAAAACGTGGCGGACCTCCGGAAGAACGAGGCGGACCTCGGGAAGAAGGACGGCGACGGGATGAGCGGCGACGACATCACCGTGGTGCATCTGATGCGGCACGGCGAGGTGCACAACCCGGAGGGTGTCCTTTACGGGCGCCGGCCCGGCTATCACCTCTCCGACCTGGGGCGGAAGATGGCCGACCGGGTCGCGGAGCATCTGGCGGAGCGGGACATCACCCATGTCGTGGCCTCCCCGCTGGAGCGCGCGCAGGAGACCGCGCTGCCGATCGCGGGGGCGCACGGCCTGGAGCTGGCCACCGACGAGCGGCTGATCGAGGCGGCCAATGTCTTCGAGGGCAAGACCTTCGGGGTCGGCGACGGTGCGCTGAAGAAGCCGGGGAACTGGAAGTACCTGACCAACCCGTTCCGGCCCTCGTGGGGCGAGCCGTACATCGAGCAGGTCGTACGGATGATGGCGGCGCTGGGCGCGGCGCGGGATGCGGCGCGCGGGCACGAGGCGGTGGCGGTCAGCCATCAGCTGCCGATCTGGATCGTGCGGAGCTTCGCCGAGCGGCGGCGGCTGTGGCACGACCCGCGGAAGCGGCAGTGCACGCTGGCCTCGCTGACGTCGTTCACCTTCCACGGCGAAAAGATCATTTCGGTGGGGTACAGCGAGCCGGCGCGCGACCTGGTTCCCTCCCATCTTCTGGCGGGCGCCAAACCCGCCAAGGGAAAGTCCAAGGCTTTTGGTGCTTGACAGCGCCTCATTTGGCGCAACGTCATATGGCGCGAAGGTGAGAGATTTGAGCGCTTGATCCGGAGCCCCATCCGTCGACATGCCCTCCACTCGGTTGTCCGTTTATATGGACATTGAGTACGGCGAGTACGGATGGGGTCACGGAATGCGCACACTGAGTCGGCGGGACCTGCTGGGCCTGGGAGTTGGTGCCGCGGCGGCCTTCGGCATAGCAGGCTGCTCCTCGTCCGGCGAGGGCGACGGGGCGGACAAGCAGCGGGTGAAGGATTCCGTGCAGGCCCGTTCGAAGCTGATAGGCGACGGCTCCACCGCTGATTCGGGGGCGCAGCCCCATCAGCCCGAGCGGCCCGAGCGGCTGGAGCCCGGCCAGACCCCGCCGCAGTTCGTGGTCTTCTCCTGGGACGGCGCCGGAGAGGTGGGCAACGGCCTTTTCCCGCGTTTCCTCAAGCTCGCCAAGGACCACGGCGCGGCCATGACGTTCTTTCTCTCCGGCCTGTATCTCCTGCCGGAATCCCAGCGGCACCTCTACGAGCCGCCGAACAACCGGCTCGGCGCCTCCGCCATCGGCTATCTCGCCGATGACCACATCAAGGAGACGCTGAAGTACGTGCGCCAGGCCTGGCTGGACGGCCATGAGATCGGCACCCACTTCAACGGCCACTTCTGCTCCGGCACGGGCACCGTAAAGCTCTGGACGCCGCAGCAGTGGCAGTCCGAGATCGACCAGGCGATGGAATTCGTCACCAAGTGGCGTACGCATACGGGGTTCACGGACATAGAACCGCTGCCGTTCGACTACCGCAAGGAATTGGTCGGCGGCCGCACCCCCTGTCTGCTCGGCCAGGAGAATCTGCTGCCGACCGCCCGGAATATGGGCTGGCGCTATGACGCCAGTTCGCCCGGCGGACAGCAGAAGTGGCCCAGGAAAAAGTCCGGCCTGTGGGACTTCCCGCTCCAGCAGGTTCCCTTTCCGGGTCACTCTTTCGAGGTCCTCTCGATGGACTACAACATGCTCGCCAATCAGTCGCGGAACTCCACCAAGGCCCCGCCCGCCAACTACCCCGTATGGCGGGAGCAGGCGACCGACGCCTATATCAAGGGATTCCAGCGGGCCTACGAGACCAACCGCGCGCCGTTCTTCATCGGCAACCACTTCGAGCAGTGGAACGGCGGTATCTACATGGACGCCGTGGAAGAAGCGCTCAAGCAGATCGCCGACGACCGGAAGCGGGATGTGCATCTCGTCTCGTTCCGGCAGTTCACCGACTGGCTCGACGCCCAGGACCCCGAGGTGGTCGACCGGCTCCAGCGGATGGATGTCGGCGAGCGCCCGGCCGGCGGCTGGAACGCGTACCTCTCGGCGGCCTGAGCCCCCGTCCGGGGCGCGCCCATACGTCCTGACACGCCCCTTTGCGCCGGTCGGTGCCGTGCCGGGGCCGTGCGAGGGGGGTGCGGAAGATCCGGAATCGGCCCATGCGAAACTTTTCACATGAGTGCCTGCCGTCCACGCCGCACCGGCCGCCGCCGACTCGTCCTGTTCGCCGCAGGGGCCGCGGCCGCCTCGCTGACGCTGAGCGCCTGTGGTGAGGGCACCTCCGGCGGCTCGGCCCAGACCCGGTTCGTCCAGGGCAAGAACGGCATCGCCACCGTGCCCAAGGCAGACCGCCAGCCGGCGCCCGAGCTGTCCGCGCAGACCACCACCGGCACCAAGAAGCTGAGCCTCGCCGACTACAAGGGCAAGGTCATCGTCCTCAACGTCTGGGGATCGTGGTGCGGGCCGTGCAGTGCCGAGGCGCCCAACTTCGCCAAGGTCGCGGGCGAGACCAAGGGCAAGGGCGTCCAGTTCCTCGGGATCAACACCCGCGACACCGACAAGACGCCGGCGGTCAGCTTCGAGGAAGAGCACAAGATCCCCTACCCGAGCCTGTACGACCCGGAGGGGAAGCTGATGCTGCGCTTCCCCAAGGGCAGCCTCAACCCGCAGTCGGTGCCCTCCACCCTTGCCATCGACCGGCACGGCAAGCTCGCCGCCCGCTCGCTGGGCCCCCTCACCGCGGCCGATCTGCACAAGATGATCGACCCGCTGATCGCGGAGAAGTGATCGCGTGATCGAGCTCGCCGCCGCCGCGGAGAACCACACCATCGTCTCCGGGGCCCTGCTCGCCGCCGTGCCCGTCGCCCTGCTCGCCGGGCTCGTCTCCTTCTTCTCGCCCTGCGTCCTGCCGCTGGTCCCCGGCTATATGTCGTACGTCACCGGCGTCACCGGCACCGACCTCGCCGAGGCCCGCCGCGGCCGGATGCTGGCCGGCGCCTCCCTCTTCGTCCTCGGCTTCACCGCCGTCTTCGTCTCCACCGGCGCCCTCTTCGGCTACTTCGGGCAGACCCTCCAGGAGTACCGCGACGTCATCTCGCGCATCCTGGGCGTGCTGATGATCCTGCTCGGGCTGGCCTTCGCCGGCGTCCTGACCCGCTTCGGCCAGCGCGAGCTGCGCTTCCACATCAGGCCCACGATGGGGCTGGTGGGCGCGCCGGTGCTCGGAGCCCTCTTCGGCATCGGCTGGACGCCGTGCATGGGCCCCACCCTCGCCGCCGTCGGCACCCTTTCGTTCTACGATGCCAGCGCCCTGCGGGGCGCCCTGCTCACCGTCGCCTACTGCCTGGGCCTGGGCCTGCCGTTCATCGCCGTCGCGCTGGCCTTCCGCCGGGTGCTCGGCGCGTTCGGCTGGGTCAAGCGCCACTACCAGTGGGTCATGCGGATCGGCGGCGGCATGATGATCGCGCTCGGCGTCCTCCTGGTCACCGGCGTCTGGGACAGCCTGATGCAGGATCTCCAGGTCTGGACGCGAAGCTTCAATGTTGGGATCTGACTGATGGCCACCACGACCGGCACCCCCCGCGAACCGGACACCGGCGCAGCCGCCGCCTCCGACGCGGGGGGCGATCTCGGCGCCGCCGGATCCCAGCTCTCCACCGCCCCCAAGGAGGACATCTCCTTCCCCTCGCTCGGCCCGATCGGCTGGGCGCGCTGGTTCTGGCGCCAGCTGACCTCCATGCGGGTGGCGCTGCTGCTGCTCTTCCTGCTCTCCATCGGCGCGATCCCCGGCTCGCTGATCCCGCAGACCAGCATCGACCCGGTCAAGGTCGAGCAGTTCAAGTCCGAGCACGACACCCTGGGCGCGATCTACGACAAGCTGGGGATGTTCCACGTCTACAGCTCGGTGTGGTTCTCGGCGATCTATCTGCTGCTGTTCATCTCGCTGATCGGCTGCATCGTGCCGCGCACCTGGCAGTTCGTCGGCCAGCTCCGCGGCCGCCCCCCGGCCGCACCCCGCCGGCTGACCCGGCTGCCCGCGTACACCACCTGGCGTACGGACGCCGAGCCCGAGGCCGTCCTGGACGCGGCGCAGCGGATGCTGAGGAAGCGGCGCTTCAGGGCGCACCGCGCCGGCACCGCGGTCGCCGCCGAGAAGGGCTATCTGCGCGAGGTCGGCAACCTCGTCTTCCACGTCGCGCTGATCGTGATGCTGGTGGCGTTCGCCGTGGGCAGCCTGTGGAAGTCCGAGGGCGGCAAGCTGGTCACCGAGGGCGACGGCTTCTCCAACAGCCTCGTCCAGTACGACGACTTCAAGTCCGGCCCGTTCTTCGACACCGACACCATGGAGCCCTTCGGCTTCTCGCTGAAGCGGTTCGTGGCGACGTACGAGCGGACCGGGCCGCAGAAGGGCACCCCGCGTATCTTCCGCGCCGACATCAGCTACTTCACCGGCGCGGACGGCACGGAGCACCACAGGTCGATCGAGGTGAACAGCCCCCTCGACATCGCGGGCAACAAGGTCTTCCTGCTCTCCCACGGCTATTCGCCGGTGGTCACCGTCAAGGACGGCCGCGGCAAGGTCGTCTACCACGGCGCGGTGCCCTTCCTGCCCCAGGATCCAAAGAACTTCACCTCGACCGGCGTCGTCAAGGTGCCCGGTGCGCAGACCAAGGACGGCAAGCGCAACCAGCTCGGATTCAACGGGCTGTTCGTGCCGACCTTCGGCGGCAAGAACTCCGGGTCGATGTTCTCGCAGTTCCCCGCGCCGGACTTCCCCGTCCTGGCGGTCAACGCCTGGCACGGCGATCTGGGCGTCGACTCCGGCCTGCCGCAGAACGTCTACCAGCTCGACACCAAGCGGATGAAGCAGTACAAGGACGCCAAGGGCAACATCTTCAAGAAGATGCTGATGCCCAAGGACCGTCTGGAGCGGGGTGTCCGGCAGCACGCCGGCGTCAAGGGCGGCCTGACGGCGAAGGACGTCGCGGCCGACAGCACGATGCAGCTGCCCGGCGGCCAGGGCTCGATCACCTTCGAGGGCATCAAGTCCTGGGCCAGCTTCAAGATCACCCACCAGCCCGGCAACGGCCTCGCGCTGACCGGTGCGGTCGCCGCCCTGCTGGGCCTGGCCGGCTCGCTGTTCATCCAGCGGCGCCGGGTGTGGGTGCGGGCCGAGCGGGTCGAGGAGAACGGCGTCGGCGTCACCGTCGTCGAGATGGCGGGCCTGGGCCGCAGCGAATCGCCCCGGCTGCCGGACGAACTCGGCCACCTCGCCGAGGCGCTCGCCCCGCACGCGCCGCTCGCCCCCGAACCCCCCGCGGCCGAGGCCGCCGACGAAGACCCGACGGAGCCCACCGACTCTGCCGATCCTGCTGATCCCTCCGAAGGAGCGCGTGCGTGACTCTCGCTGCCGCGGCCAACGAGACACTGGCCCACCAAAGCAATGTGCTGGTCTATTCGGCGATGGCGGTCTATACGCTCGCCTTCCTCGCCCATATGGCGGAGTGGGTGTTCGGCAGCCGCAGCAAGGTCGGCCGTACGGCCGCGGCGCTGACCGGCGAGGCCACGGCGCCCGCCGCGGTCACCGTTCAGAAGGCCCAGCAGGGCGGGGGCACCGCCGTACTGGAGCGCCCCAAGATCGTCACCCGGTCGGTCTCCGGCAGCCGTGACGTCCCCGACGGCCCCGGCGCCCACGGCGGCACCGAGAAGGGCGACCTCTACGGCCGGATCGCGATCTCGCTGACCGTCCTGGCCTGGGCGCTGCACGTCGGCGGCGTGATCACCCGCGCCCTGTCCGTACAGCGCGCCCCCTGGGGCAACATGTACGAGTTCTCCACGACGTTCGCCGCCGTCGCGGTCAGCTTCTACCTGCTGCTGCTCGTCCTGAAGAAGAACGTCCGCTGGATCGGCCTGCCCCTGGTCACCACCGTCCTGCTGGACCTGGGCCTGGCCATCAGCGTCCTGTACACCGCCAGCGACCAGCTGGTGCCCGCGCTGCACTCCTACTGGCTGTGGATCCACGTCAGCTGCGCGATCATCTCCGGCGCTGCGCTCTACCTCGGCGCGGTCGCCACCCTGCTCTTCCTCTTCCGCGACCGTTACGAGGACAAGCTCACCGACCCCGACGGCCCGCAGCCCGGCGCCTTCGCCGTCTCCGTCCTGGAACGGCTCCCCTCGGCCGCCTCCCTGGACAAGTTCGCCTACCGGATCAACGCCATCGTCTTCCCGCTGTGGACGTTCACGATCATCGCGGGCGCCATCTGGGCCGAGGCCGCCTGGGGCCGCTACTGGGGCTGGGACCCCAAGGAGGTCTGGGCCTTCATCACCTGGGTCGGCTACGCCTGCTACCTGCACGCCCGCGCCACGGTCGGCTGGAAGGGCCGCAAGGCCGCCGTGCTGGGCCTGATCGCCTTCGCCTGCTACCTGTTCAACTACTACGGCGTGAACATCTTCGTCACCGGTCTGCACTCCTACGCGGGAGTCTGATCGCGCGGGGAGTCTGACGACGCCGGGAGTCTGACCGCACGGCAGTCCGACCACGCGGGAGTCCCCCCACACACACCACGGTGCCGTACGGAACCGGGCCCGCCATGAGCCCGGCCCCGTACGGCACCGCCGTCTTTCCGCCGTCCGGCCGTCGTCCGCGGCTCAGCGCCGCTTGCGCCGCCCCCGTTCCTGGCGGGGCATCTGCTGGTCCGCACCCGGCAGCGCCGGCCGCGGCAGATGCGCCACCTCCCACTGCGCCTCGACCAGCTGCTCGGCGGTGTCGTCCGGCAGGCGCGGGGGCCGGGGCGCGGCGTTGCCGAAGCCGAAGGCGGAGGTCAGGTCGCCGAAGGCGGAGCGCCGCCAGGCGCTGATATTGGGCTCCCGGATGCCCGTGAACCGCTCCAGGAACTGGAGCACCGAGGTGTGGTCGAACGGGTCGCCCGCGGCCCAGCCGCCGACCGTCCAGGGAGAGACGATCACACACGGCACCCGGAAGCCGCCGCCGATCGGCAGGCCCCCCACGAACTCGTCCTTCGTCCCCGGTGGCGGCACCGGCGGCGCCACATGGTCGAACAGCCCGTCGTTCTCGTCGTAATTGAGGATGAAGACGGTTTTGCGCCATACCTTCGGGTTCGAGGCGATCGCCTCGATCTTCTTGGCGACGTAGTCGGCGCCGGCGGCCGGCAGATAGTCCGGGTGCTCGGACTGGGTGCTGGTGGGGATCAGCCAGGAGACGGCCGGCAGCCGGTCATTGCGGGCGTCGTCCTCGAAGGTCCCGGCCGGCTGCGCCCGCACCCCGCGCTCGTGGAGCGGATCGCCCGGCTTGGCGTCCCTGAACGCCTGGAACTGCTCCAGCAGATTGCACCCGTAGTCGTCCTCCTCCTGGTACACCTTCCAGCTGATGCCGGCCGCCTCCAGCCGCTCCGCATACGTCGTCCAGCGGTACGGCCTGGGCGCGGTGTTGTTCAGGACCGGCCCGCCGCGGGTGCCGCCGGGGTCGAGGGTGCCGGTCATCCAGTAGAGGCGGTTGGGCCAGGTGGGGCCGAAGACCGAGCAGAAGTAGTTGTCGCAGAGGGTGAACGCCTCGGCGAGGGCGAACTGGAAGGGGATGTCCTCGCGGGTGTGATAGCCCATCACATAGGGCCCGTTGATCCCGTCGGCCTTGCGGTGCGCGGGCAGCCAGCGGTCCATCTTCCCGCCGTTCCACGCCTCGTGCTGGACGGACCAGGCGTGGCTGGTGGAGGGGATGACCTGTGCGCTGGAGGAACGGGTGTCGAGGTGGAACGGCAGCAGATAGCCGTCCGGATTCTGCGCGTCCGGCTGGTGGAAGACCGACCGGCCGTCAGGCAGTGTCAGCGCGTCCGGATCGGCGAAACCGCGGACCCCGCGCAGCGTGCCGAAGTAGTGGTCGAACGAGCGGTTCTCCTGCATGAGCATCACGACGTGCGCGATGTCCCGCAGTGAACCGCGACGCGGCGGACCGGCGGCGACGGCCTTTTGGACGCTGGGCGGCAGCAGCGACAGCGCGGCTTCGCCGCCGATCGCTCCGGCCGCTGAGCCGAGGAGTCTGCGTCGGGTCATATCAGGCATATGTGCCACTCTCCCTGAATCGCGTACGGCCTCGGTGGCCGATGCGACTGTGGCGGCGGCCCGGTTTCCCGGGCAGGGGGAGATGGCTGAACGCTGCCTCAACTGGCCGTGAACGGCCGCGAGTTGGCTGGTCAACGCCACGTCCGCCACGCCGCACGCCGCAGCGCGCCGCGGACGGTACATCGCCCGGACTGCGTGTTTCCGGCCACGTGTCAGGACACGCGGACAAGCCCCGGAGTTCCCTCGGGTGCCGGGTAGGGACGCGCTACGGGCGGCAGCGCGGCGGCCGCCGCCGGCTCGCCCGCGCGCACCCGCGCAGGGACCTCATGGGCGAGCCCGGTGACGTCCGTGATGCCCACCGTCCGCTCATCGGCGAAACCGGCCCGGTCGATCTCGATGGCCGGCCCGGTCTCCTGGCCGGCGCCACAGGTGCCACCCGATCGGTGGAGGCGGCGAGAACCCTGGCACAGTGGCTTCGCCGAAGCAGTGCCTCGTTCCGCGTGGTGGCGGCGGAGGCGCGGTGGTGCAAGTGGCTCCGTCGCCGAGTAAGTCGATTGTCCTGGGATAGAGGTGCGCATGGTGACGTCAAAGGCAACCAAGGAGCGCGAGAGCGAGTCCGCTCGACAGGGAGGACCTCGTTCGACGCGAGGCAACTGGAGCAACTACGCGGTGATCGCTGTCGGCCTCGCGGTGGTGTGTGGAGCGGCGGCGGCGGTCGGCCATGGTGTGCGTGCCGGCAGAGCGAGTGTGGTGGACGCACCCACCAACGCGGTGGGGACGGGGAGCACGAAACTGGAACTGCCGGTGCGGCCGACCGTACCGGTGACGCTCACGGTGTTCGAGGACCCTCGCAGCCCGCAGTCCAAGAAGTTCGCCCAGGAGTACGCCTCCACGTTCTCCCGGCTTCTGGCCTCCGGACAGGTCCAGATCAACTACCGACTCGTCACGCAGAGCGATGCACAGTACGGCGGAAACGGTGCCAAGGAAGCGGCGGCCGCGGCCGCCTGCGCACAGGACCAGGGGCGGTTCAGTGCGTTCATGGATCAGGTGTGGCAGCACCAGCCCGCTCCCGGAAACGACGCCCTGAAGGACCGGGAGCTGCTCACCAAGCTGGCGAAGAAGGCCGGGAAGATCGAACACGACGCGTTCAAGCTGTGTGTTGACAGGGACGAGCGAACAGGGTGGGTGGCAACGTCCCAGTCGGAATACGCCAACGCGCACCTTGGCGACGTCCCCATCATCCGGCTCAACGGCCGTACCCTTCCCGCCCCCGCGACGCAGCTGACGCCCGCCAAGTTGACCGGTCTCGTGGGCAAGGAGGCGCGGCGCGTCATTGCCGCAGCGGCCCCCTGACCGCCGCCGTCCCGCTCCCGCCGGCCTCGCCCCCGGCCCGCGCCTACTCCTTGGCGGCCGGGGGTGTGTCCTCGGGACCGTTCGCCGTGCCGTCCTGGGCGCCCTCCTGCTTGCGGCGCAGTTCCTCCTCGCGGCGGCGCAGATCGGCCTCCCAGTCCTTCAGCAGCGCCTCGTCCTTCTTGTTCTCCTCCTTGAGGGACCTGAGGAACTCCGGGTTGTCGTCCGGCGCGATCCATCCCCGAGCTCTCGGCTTCGCTCGAGCAGGGGAGACCCCATCCGCACTGCTGTGGTTGCGGTGCCATTCCGCGGGCGTGCTGCCGCCGCCCGTCACCGGCCCGCGGTGCTTGCCCGCCGCCAGCCAGGCGATCGGCCCGACCAGCACCTCGCCGAAGAGCAGGATGACCAGCACCCACACCACCTTCGGCAGCCCGCGCACCTGCGATTCGGGGGTGTTCAGGCAGTCGATGAAGGCGTAGATCCACAGGGCCAGGACCAGCAGGAACGGCAGATACCTGAGGAGGAACATGGTCGCAACGACCCCCGGCGCGACTGGACGGCGGGCCCGCGACGGGGCCCGGTGACCCGTACAGGGTAGTGCGTACCGGATACTGGAGCGCATGGCTTACGACGATCTTCGCGCGCTGCTGCGGGCCCTGGAACGCGAGGGCGACCTCAAGCGGATCAAGGCCGAGGTCGACCCGTATCTGGAAGTCGGCGAGATCGTGGACCGGGTGCAGAAGTCCGGCGGCCCGGCGCTGCTCTTCGAGAACGTCAAGGGCTCGGCGATGCCGCTCGCGATGAACGTGTACGGCACCGACCGCCGCCTGCTCAAGGCGCTCGGCCTCACGGCGTACGGCGATATCAGCGACAAGATTGCCGGACTGCTCAAACCGGAGCTGCCGCAGGGCTTCGTCGGCGTGCGGGAGGCGTTCGGCAAGCTGGCCGGGATGACGCATGTCCCGCCGAAGAAGGTGAAGGGCGACGCGCCCGTCCAGGAGGTCGTGCTGCGGGGCGACGAGGTCGATCTCGACCGGCTCCCGGCGCTGTTCACCTGGCCCGAGGACGGCGGTTCCTTCTTCAATCTGGGCCTGACCCACACCAAGCACCCCGAGACCGGCGTGCGCAACCTGGGCCTCTACCGCCTCCAGCGCCACGACAAGCGCACCATCGGTATGCACTGGCAGATCCACAAGGACAGCCGCAACCACTACCAGGTGGCCGCCAAGCGCGGTGAGAAGCTGCCGGTCGCCATCGCCTTCGGCTGCCCGCCGGCCGTCACCTACGCCTCGACCGCGCCGCTGCCCGGCGATATCGACGAATACCTCTTCGCGGGCTTCGTCCAGGGCAAGCGGATCGAAATGGTCGACTGCAAGACCGTTCCGCTCCAGGTCCCGGCGAACGCGGAGGTCGTGCTGGAGGGGTGGCTGGAGCCCGGCGAGATGCTGCCGGAGGGCCCGTTCGGCGACCACACGGGCTTCTACACGCCGCAGGAGCCGTTCCCGGCGCTGACGATCGACTGTGTGACGATGCGTCGGCGGCCGCTGCTCCAGTCGATCGTGGTGGGCCGCCCGCCGACCGAGGACGGTCCGCTGGGCCGCGCGACGGAGCGTTTCTTCCTCCCCCTCCTCAAGATCATCGTGCCGGACATCGTGGACTACCACCTCCCCGAGTCCGGCGGTTTCCACAACTGCGCGATCGTCTCGATCGACAAGAAGTACCCCAAGCACGCACAGAAGGTCATGCACGCCATCTGGGGCGCGCACATGATGTCGCTGACCAAGTTGATCGTGGTCGTCGACGCCGACTGCGATGTGCACGATCTGCACGAGGTGTCCTGGCGGGCGCTCGGCAATACCGACTACGCCCGTGACCTGACCGTCGTCGAGGGCCCCGTCGACCATCTCGACCACGCCTCCTACCAGCAGTTCTGGGGCGGCAAGGCGGGTATCGACGCGACGAAGAAGTGGCCCGAGGAGGGCTATACGCGCGACGGGGGGTGGCCCGACATGGTCGAGTCCGACCCGCGGACGGCCGCCCTGGTGGACCGCCGCTGGAAGGAGTACGGACTGTGACCGCCTCGGCCGCCGCGGTCCCGCAGCAGCCGGGCCGGACGAAGGCTTTTCTCCGCCTGGTGATGATCGAGCACTCGGTCTTCGCGCTGCCCTTCGCCTATATCGCCTCGCTCACCGCGATGTTCCAGTGGGACCGGACCGTCCACTGGGCCCGGCTGCTGCTGGTCACCGTCGCCATGGTCGGCCTGCGCACCTTCGCGATGGCCTGCAACCGCATCATCGACCGTGAGATCGACGCCCGGAACCCGCGCACCGCGACCCGGGAGCTGGTCACCGGCGCGGTCACCGTGAAGTCCGCCTGGACCGGCGCGCTGATCGCCGTGGTGGTCTTCCTGGGTGCCGCGGCGCTGCTCAACCCGCTGTGCCTGGCCCTCGCACCCATCGCGGTGATCCCGATGGTGGTCTATCCGTACGGCAAGCGCTTCACCGACTTCCCGCATGCGATCCTCGGCCTCGCCCAGGCGATGGGGCCGGTCGGCGCCTGGATCGCGATCAGCGGGAGCTGGTCGTGGGACGCGGTCATCCTCGGGCTGGCGGTCGGCGTCTGGATCGGCGGCTTCGACCTGATCTTCGGCTGCCAGGACGTCCAGGCCGACCGGGCGCACGGCGTGAAGTCCGTGCCGGCCCGCTTCGGCATCCCGGCGGCGCTGCACGGCGCCCGCGCCAGCCATGTCGTCACCACCGCGCTGCTGGTCTGGTACGCGCTGGCCACCGGCGCCGGGGTGTTCTTCTGGGCCGGTCTGGTGATCGTGGCCGTCGCGTTCCTCTACGAGCACACCATCGTCCGCCCGCACGACCTGTCCCGGCTCAACCGGGCCTTCTTCACGGTCAACGGATTCATCGGCATCGCGCTGTTCGTCTGCGCGCTGCTGGATCTGCTGGTGCGGGGGCTGACGGTCTGACGGGCCGGCCCGCGGCCGGGGCCGGGACGGCCCGGCGGGGCCGGGGGACGGCTCGGAGCGGGGCCCGGACGGCTCAGACCTTCACCATCGGAAAGGCGATCAGCCGCGGGTAGGTCCACAGCTGGCCGCTGTTGGCCTTCACCGTGCCGATGATGGCGCAGACCATGCCGGATATGGCGTAGGCGGCCATGATGCCCATCACCGTCAGGAGCGGCACCGCAATACCGTCGTTGTTCGCCTTCTCGCCGCCGGAGAGGGCCTCGAAGGTGAAGCCGCTGGCGAACCACAGGCCCACGCCGAAGAACACCACGATGGCCTGGGTGAAGCCGAAGTTCATCGCCTGGGTGGCGTGGTGGCGGACATAGGGGTCGTGCTGGTTCTTGGCGCTGCTGCGGATGGACAGCGGGGCGACCCAGCCGAGGAAGCCGCCGAGGCCGCAGCACAGCCCGGAGCCCACGACGACGGTCAGCAGCGCGCCCAGATGCGCCCACATCGCGGGCCCCTTCGAGGGCGGGGACATCTGGGGGTCGTAGCCGGGACCGGGCTGCTGGTAGGCGGGGCCCGCCGGATAGCCGGGAACGGGGGCCTGATAGCCGTAGCCGCCCGCCGAGGGGTCGCCCCAGCCGGGCTGGGCGCCGTACGGCTGCTGTGGCCCGCCGGGATACGGTCCGTATCCGGGCTGGTGGTAGTCCGACATGCTGGCTCACCCCGTGTCGCTGCTGCTGTCGCCCGTCGCCGCGCCGGTGCCAACTGGCCGCGGCAGCGGGCGGTTTCCGTCGATGTGAGACTACGGGACGGGTCGGACAGCGGTTCGGGCAGTGACCGCACGCGGGCGCTGCCGCACGACGAACGCGGCCGCCACCCCGCCTATCAGCCCGAACAGATGGCCCTGCCAGCTGATCTGGCCGGCCGTCGTCGGCAGGGCGCCCCAGAGGATCGAGCCGTACACGACGGCGACGGCCAGGCCGATGGCGATGTCCAGGGCCTTGCGCTCGATGAAACCGCGCACCAGCAGATAGCCGAAGAGACCGAAGACCACGCCCGAGGCGCCCGCGGTGTTGCTGCCCGGCGCCGCGGTCAGCCAGACGCCCAGGCCGCTGGCGACGATGACCAGCAGGACGACGCCGAGGAAGCGGCGTATCCCGCTGCGCAGTACGGCGACGAAGCCGAGGAGCAGCAGCGGCAGGGTGTTGGCGGCCAGATGCCCGAAGCCGAAGTGCATGAAGGCGGCGGGGACGATGTCGACCAGCTCGGCGGGCTCGCGCGGCTGGATGCCGAAGGTGTCCAGGGCGCCGCCGGTCAGGACGTCGACGCCCTCCAGCAGCCACAGGAGCGCGACCCAGCCCAGCATCAGCATCAGGCAGATCACGGGCTTCGCACGTGCGGTCATCGTCCGGCCATCCCTTCCCGTCCCCCCACCCGCGAGGGGCGCACAGGTAAGAACGGTCGTGACGGGGTCGGTGGTTCCTGCGGATAGGCTCAAGTTGTGGAGCCGCCGCACAACGACATGAGTAACGCCAGTAAGCCGGATCCCGGCCGCCGCCGCCGTCCGTGGGTCGTGGGAGTCTCCGGCGCGTCCGGAACGCCGTATGCGGCATCCGTGCTGCGGGGGCTGCTCGCCGCGGGCGAGGCGGTGGACCTGGTCGTCAGCCGGGCCTCGCGGCTGACGCTGCTGGACGAGACCGGTATCGCGTTCCGGGATGCGCATTGGCGCACCGACCTGCGGGAATGGCTGGCACTCGGGGCGGACGGCAAGCCGGGGGCGTTCCCGGTGACCGAGGCGGATCTGGCGGATGTGCGGTACTGGCCGGCCGGTGATCTGGCGGCCGGCCCGTCGTCCGGTTCGTATCCCGTCAAGGGGATGCTGATCGTCCCGGCCAGCACGGCGTGTGTGGCCGGGGTCGCGCTCGGGCTCTCGAAGGATCTGCTCCAGCGGGTGGCGAGCGTGACGCTCAAGGAGCGCCGCCGGCTGGTGGTCGCGGTGCGGGAGACGCCGCTGAGCGGACCGACGCTGAAGCAGCTGGTGATGCTGGACGAGGCGGGCGCGGTCGTGCTGCCCGCCTCGCCGGCGTTCTATGCGGGGGC
This sequence comes from Streptomyces natalensis ATCC 27448, assembly GCF_000935125.1. GTDB lineage: Bacteria > Actinomycetota > Actinomycetes > Streptomycetales > Streptomycetaceae > Streptomyces > Streptomyces natalensis. Next base: position 58,262 of record NZ_JRKI01000063.1, read on the forward strand.
GACGCACATCCAGGATCTGGTGGACTTCGTCGCGGGCCGGGTGCTCGATGCGGCCGAGGTGCCGCACGGGCTGTACCGGCGCTGGGAGGGGGAGCTGCGGGGAGGCTCCAAGGAGGAGGCGGACCCGTCGTAGCTCCCGTGGTCAGCGCTTCTTTGCCGCGGCGGCGCGGCCGAAGAGGCGCCGGGTCCGCGGGGCCGCTTCCCGGTGGGCACGTGAACGATTGGCCTGGTCCTGAAGCTCGCGCATGCGGGCGTAGGCCATCTCGATCGAGTACACGGTGACTGCTCCTGTGAAGGTCGTCTTGAAGGTCGTCGCTGGTGGACGCTGATTGTGGGAAGGTCCGAGCCGGTTACCGGAATCGGTGATCCGAATCGAATGATCCAACAGATTCGCAGGGTTTGAAGCCCTGATGCCTTAGATTCTACATGCAGAACTCGAAAATGCGTAAAGATTGGAAGGCTTGAGGGCATGGACGCGGTGGATAGGCAGCTCATCCAGGCACTTCGCGAGAACGGCCGGGCCTCATACGCGGAGCTGGGCCGGCTGGTGGGCCTCTCCGGGCCCAGCGTCACCGACCGGATCAACCGCCTGGAGGCGGCCGGCGTGATCACCGGCTACCGTGCCACGGTCGACGCCGCCTCCCTCGGGCTCGGCGTCACCGCGCTGGTCGGCATCTCCCTGTCGGACGCCGCCGACCACGAGGACGTGGCGCGCCGGCTCAAGGACCTCGCCGAGATCGAGGACTGCTGGTTCATCGCCGGCGACGACTCGTACATGCTCAAGGTGCGGGTGGGCGATGTGGACGGCCTGGAGCGCACCATCCGGCGGCTGTCCGGCACCAAGGGCGTCTCCCGTACGCGCACCACGATCGTGCTCTCCACCAAGTGGGAGAACCGCGTCGGTGAGCTGCCCGAAGAGGACCGGTAAGGCGGCCAGAACCGTACGGGAGCACGGGCGGACGGGGCGGGCACACGGCCCCACTCCGCCCGACCCCGGGGGCTTCCCGTCGCCCGGAGAACGGGGGAGTAGGCTCGGCGAAGCCGATTTTTCGGTACCGAACGGCATCGAAGCGGTACCGGAACGGCACGGATACGGCACGCATACGGGCACGGACGTGGCCGGGACACTGGGAGGCGACGGGATGGCTGCATCTATGGATGCGGGCCTCAAGCGCGAGCTGGAGGCGAAGGTCCACGCCGGAGAACGGCTGACCCGCGAGGACGGTATCGCCCTCTACGAGTCCGACGACCTGGCATGGCTGGGCGGCCTCGCCCACGAGGTACGCACCCGTAAGAACGGCGACGTCGTCCACTTCAACGTCAACCGTCACCTCAACATGACCAATGTGTGCACCGCGTCGTGCGCCTACTGCTCCTTCCAGCGCAAGCCGGGCGAGAAGGACGCGTACACGATGCGCATCGAGGAGGCCGTCCGCCTGGCCAAGGCCATGGAGGGCGAGAACCTCACCGAACTGCACATCGTCAACGGGCTGCACCCGACCCTCCCCTGGCGCTACTACCCGCGGTCCCTCAAGGCGCTCAAGGAAGCCCTCCCGTCGGTCTCCCTGAAGGCGTTCACCGCCACCGAGATCCACCACTTCGAGACCATCTCCGGGCTCACCGCCTCCGAGATCCTCGACGAGCTGATCGACGCGGGCCTGGAGTCGCTCACCGGCGGCGGCGCCGAGATCTTCGACTGGGAGGTCCGGCAGCACATCGTCGACCACCGCACCCACTGGGAAGACTGGTCGCGCATCCACCGCCTCGCCCACGAAAAGGGCCTCAAGACCCCCTCGACCATGCTCTACGGGCACATCGAGGAGTCCCGCCACCGCGTCGACCACGTTCTCCGTCTCCGTGAACTCCAGGACGAGACCGGCGGCTTCCAGGTCTTCATCCCCCTGCGCTACCAGCACGACTTCGTCGACATGCAGGACGGCAAGGTCCGCAACCGCCTCCAGGCGCGTACGACGATGGCCAGCGGCGCCGAGGCCCTCAAGACCTTCGCCGTCTCCCGGCTCCTGTTCGACAACGTCCCGCACATCAAGTGCTTCTGGGTGATGCACGGTCTCCAGACCACCCAGCTCGCCCTCCAGCACGGCGCGGACGACATGGACGGCTCGGTCGTCGAGTACAAGATCACCCACGACGCGGACAACTACGGCACGCCCAACAAGCTCACCCGCGAGGACCTGCTGGAGCTGATCCGCGACGCCGGCTTCCGCCCCATCGAGCGCAACACCCGCTACGAGGCCATCCGCGAGTACCCGGGCCCGGACCCGGACCGCCGCGAGGCGCCGCAGCCGATGCGCCTCTGAGGCGGCGGGGCGGACGCGACGGGGCCGGAGAAGATCGCCCCCGTCGCTGTGCTTCACTGGCAGGAGACCCTTTCGGTTGCCGTTGAGAAGAAGGTCCCCTCCGTGAGTAGCCCCAAGTTCGCCACGCTCCGCTACACCGCCCTCCGGATCGGTCTCTTCCTCGCGTCCTTCGCCGTGGTGTGGGTGCTGGCCTACTTCCGGATCATCCCGATCGCCGTCGCCGGCTCCAACTTCGTCTGGCTGCTGCTGCTGGCCATCGTGATCTCCGCGCCGCTCAGCTTCGTGCTGCTGCGCAAGCAGCGGGATGCGATGTCCGAGCAGATCGTGGCCAAGGTCGACCGCCAGCGCGAGCGCCTCACGGCCAACCGCAGCTCGGAAGACGACCTCTAGACGACCTCTGGACGAGCTGTAGACGACCTCTGGACGACCTGTAAGGGACAGCAGCGCGGCGTGTAAGACGCCTCACACCAAGCCTTGCGCCGTAGGCGCCCGGTAGGGGAGAACCCCCAACTACCGGGCGCCTACGGTTTTTTCGGCCCTTTTCCGGCAGTCCGGTGACCTGCCCAACCCAAAGATTCTCTTTGGGTCTCTCAAAGTTTGAGTGTTAACGTATTTCTCATGAAGACAGCAGCCGCGCCCCCGTTCCCCATGAGCGTTCCGCTCGTGGCGCGCCTGCACGTCGATCTTTGCCGCTGTCTGTCCGCGGCCTGTCGCCGCGTCTGACCTTCCCGTCATCGGCGGCCGGAGATCCCGACAGAACTCCCCCACCCTCCGGGCGGGAGGTACCCCCATTCGCAGCTGCTTCGCAGCCGCTCGACCTCCCGGCGCGTTCCGCACGCCACACCCCTCAAGCCTTTCCTCTCCACCGGAGTGTTTCCGTTGTCCTCATCCCCGTCTCCCCAGGCCGCCCCGAAGGGGTCGCGCATACCCAAGGTCCCGTTCTGGGTCCAGATCCTGGCCGGCCTCGCCGTCGGCGTGCTGCTCGGCTGGGCCGCCAAGAGCAATGACCTCGGCTGGCTCACCTCGACGCTCCAGCACATCGGCGACCTCTTCGTCCAGCTGCTGAAGCTGGCCGTCGCCCCCCTCGTCTTCTTCGCGATCCTGGTGTCGATCACCAACCTGCGGCAGGTCAACAACGCCGCCCGGCTCGCCACCCGCACCCTGCTGTGGTTCATGGCCACCTCGCTGATCGCCGTCGCGATCGGCCTGGCCATCGGCCTGCTCACGCACCCCGGCGCGGGCACCGGCCTGACCCCCAAGGACGGCAAGCTCCCGGACCACGCCGGTTCCTGGATCGACTTCCTGACCGGCATCGTCCCCACCGACGTCATCACGCCGTTCACCGAACTGAACGTCCTCCAGATCGTCTTCATGGCGGCGGTCGCGGGTATCGCCGCCCTCCAGCTCGGCGAAAAGGCCGAACCCATACTGAAGATCAGCCGCTCGGCCCTCGAACTCCTCCAGAAGGCCCTGTGGTGGGTCATCCGCCTCGCCCCGATCGGCACCGTCGGCCTCATCGGCAACGCCATCGCCACCTACGGCTGGAACCTGATCGGCAAGTACGCGACCTTCACCGTCGACGTCTACCTCGGCTGCGCCCTCGTCCTCTTCGGCGTCTACCCGCTGCTGCTCTCGACCGTCGCCAAGGTCAACCCGCTCCAGTTCTTCCGCGGCGCCTGGCCCGCCATCCAGCTGGCCTTCGTCTCCCGCTCCTCGGTCGGCACCATGCCGGTCACCCAGAAGGTCACCGAACGCCTCGGCGTACCGCGCGAGTACGCCTCCTTCGCGGTGCCGTTCGGCTCGACGACCAAGATGGACGGCTGCGCCTCGATCTACCCAGCCATCGCCGCGATCTTCATCGCCCAGATCTTCGACGTCCACCTCAGCATCGCCGACTACGTCCTGATCGCCTTCGTCTCGGTCATCGGCTCCGCCGCCACCGCGGGCCTGACGGGCGCCACGGTCATGCTGACCCTGACCCTCTCCACCCTGGGCCTGCCCCTGGAGGGCGTCGGCCTGCTGATGGCCATCGACCCGATCCTGGACATGATGCGGACGGCTACGAACGTTGCCGGCCAATCAGTCATCCCCATCCTGGTCTCGGCCAGGGAGAAGATCCTCGACCGCGAGGCGTTCGCCCGCGCGACCAGCATCCGCATCGGCGAGACCGAGCCGACCGAGCTGTCCGAGCCGACCGAATCGACCGAGCCGTCCGAGCAGAACGCGACGACGGCCCCGGTTCCCGTGGCTGCGGGCTGACCGAGCCGGCGGTTACGGACGCCGCGACGCGCACAGGTGACGGGCCCCAGTCTTGTTGGCTGGGGCCCGTCGCCGTCTGGGTGGCCGATTTGCAGCGCCGGTGCCGTCTCGCTACGGCCAGGTCCGTACTGTGCGAGTGAGCTTCCGGTGCTATTGATCAAAACGGGGGGGGCAAGGGCGAGATGTGGTCAGGCACACACGATGGCTACTTCGAAGAGACCGCACGGATGATCGCCGAGGAGTTGCACCGACGCCGCTCCAGGCAGCGTGCCAAGGCCGTCAAGTACAGCAGGGAGCAAGTGGAGCAAAGCCGCGCAATCGCCCATGAAACCGAGGCCGCCGAGCTGGAACGCCTCGCGGCCCTCGGGCAGATCCCGCTGGCTGAATACAAGGTCCGCGTGGCAGATCTGGAAGAAGACTCCGAGGACGGAATCGGACTGTAGAAATCGGACTGTAGAAACCGAACACACCGTGCGTCTCACCCGAAGGTGCCGCAAATCTCCGTCCGTTGGTCCGCGCTCATGCCCGCATCCCCGTCCCGCATCCCAGCCCCGGAGCCCCTCTCGCTAGGCTGCCTCCGCGCATAGTGGATCCGCATCGACTTTCGGGGGACTCGTGACCGCACCACCACCGCCGCCCGGCTCGTCCGGCCAGCCGCCGTACGGCTTCCCGCCGCAACAGCCGAACTCGGGCCAGCCGTACGGGCAACCGGGCCAGCCGTACGACGCGTCGCCACCGCCGCCGCAATACGGTCAGCAGCCCGCATACGGCCAGTCGCAGCCCCCGGCGTACGGTCAGGGTCAGCAGTCCTACCCGCCGCCCCCGCCCGCACCCACGCCCCCGGCCGGTACCGGCAGCCGCTGGAACTTCGGCTGCGTCGGCTGGGGCATCGTCATCCTGTGCGTGCTCATCGTGGTCGGCCTGGTGGCGAAGTTCTTCTTCAGCGGCTCCAGCGACAGTCCGCGCTACGCCAAGGTCGGAGACTGTCTGCACGTCACCAGCACCGCCCCCGGCAGCGATGCGAACAAGACCGAGTGCTCCGATTCCAAGGCGAACTACACCGTCGCGAAGCGGTACGAGTACGACGGCGTGTTCAGCACCCGCACCTGCCAGGACGTTCCTGGCGCCTTCAGCTACCACGGCCGGTACTACAGGACGGTGCACCACCACCGGGTCACGCACACCTACCTCCTGTGTCTCACCCCGCGTAACGGCACCTCGGGAAACCCGGCCCCGACCGGACAGCCCTGATCACGGACCACTGATCACGGACCACGGACCACGGACCACGGACCAATGATCACGGACCACTGACCACACGAACGGCGCCCCCGCAGCCAGTACGTCCCGTACGGATCGGCTGCGGGGGCGTCGGCGTTGTCCGGGGCCGGTCGCTACGCGGTGGGGGCCAGGCGGTGGCGGCTACGCGGTGGTGGGCGGCAGCGCGCCCGTATGCCGCAGGATCGCCGTGGTGAGCGGGGTGTGGACGGCCGGCGGGAGGGCGTGGCCCATGCCCGGGATCTCGACGAGGCGGGCGTTGCCGACGGACTGGGCCAGGTGCTGGGGGTGCGGGGGCGGGAAGACCGGCTCGGCGGGGGCGGCGATGACGAGGGTGGGCACCTCGTTCCCGGCGAGCGCGTCGGTGCGGAGCATGCCGCTGTGGTCGGCGCGGCCGTGCGCGGTGCCGACGCGGTGGTGGCCGGTGTGCTCGATGACGCGGTGTTCGAGGGCGCGGTAGAAGTCGGCGTCGAAGGGGAGTTGGTCACCGGCGAGTACCCGCCACTGTGCGATACGGCGTTCCACCTCGGCCTCCGGCCCGTGGTCCTCGACGGGGCGGGCCCACATCTCCAGGACCTCGGGCGCGATCCCGGGGAGCTCGTCGACGGGGACCGTCGTGCCGTCGGGGCGGGTGTAGGGGGTGGTGCTGAGGGCGCTGGTGCCCATGAGGGTGGCGCTGATCCACCGGTCGGGGTGGTCGGCGAGCGCCAACTGGGCAAGCATGCCGCCGAGCGACAGCCCGACGATGTGCGCTCGCTCGATGCCCAGCCCGTCCAGGACGGCGACGACGTCCTCGGCGAGATCGGCGATCCGGTACGGCCGTTCCTCGAACGGCCTGCTGGAGCGGCCGGTGTCGCGGTGGTCGTAACGGATGACCCGGTGGTGCGCGGCGAGCATGTCCACCAGCGGCTCCGGCCAGCCGACGCCGGTCGCCTGGGCGCCCATGACCAGCAACAACGGAGGCGTGTCGGCGGACCCGCGCTGCTCGGTCCACAGGCGGATGCCGGGGGTGGAGGCTTCGATGAATTGCTGCACGGCCGTCCTGTCGGTAGTCGGTGGTCGGTAGTCGGGGGGCGGTAGGCGGTAAGCAGTGGTCCGGGGACCGCGCGACGAGACGTATCGTCTCGTTGATCGCGAAGTCCTGTCAAGAAATCGGGGACGGAGGGCGAAGATCGTAAACTTACTGGGCAGTAAATGCGCTAAAGGGGCGGGACGGAGGGACATTCGGCATGGGTGCCGTGAAGAGCAAGCGGGTGCCGCGGGCGGTCCGGGAGCAGCAGATGCTGGACGCGGCGGTGCGCACCTTTGCCCGGCGCGGCTACCGGGCGGCCTCGATGGACGAGATCGCCGAGGGCGCGGGGGTGTCCAAGCCGTTGGTCTACCTCTATCTGAACTCCAAGGACGAGCTGTTCAGCGCCGTCATCCGGCGGGAGGCGGCCGCGTTGGTGGCCGCCGTGACCGCGGCCGTCGAGCTGGAGGCGCCGGCCGACCGGCAGCTGTGGAGCGGGCTGACGGGTTTCTTCGCGCACACCGCCGCGTACCCGGACGGCTGGGCCGTACTGCATCAGCAGGCCCGCACGCACGGTGAGCCGTTCGCGCTCGAAGTGGCCGCGATGCGCGCCGAGATCGTGGAGTTCGTGACGGATCTGATCGGCGCGGCCGCCAAGGAGGCGGGCTGTGTCGGGGAATTGGCCGACCGCGAGGTGGCGGGTCTCGGCCATGCGCTGGTCGGTGCGGCCGAATCGCTCGCCGAGTGGGCCAACTCCGCCGCGGCGACCGACGTTTACGGGGGAGAGGTGCGGCCTTCGGCCAAGGACACGGCGGCCACGCTGATGAACCTCGCCTGGGCCGGCCTCGGTCGGATGACGGAGGGCGAACGGTGGTCCCCGGGCGGCTGATCCCTTCCCCGGGACGGGTATCGAACGAAGGCGGCGCTCGGGGATTGGCCAACTCCTGGTCCTCGCGTAAATTTACTTCGAAGTAAGGTTACTGGTGGGTCAGGGGGTTCCCCCGGGCTGCCGCCCTGCCCTTCCCGCGCGCCCCGCTCCCACCACACCCCCCGCGCCCCTTTCACACCAGAACGCGCCGTCAGTTCGCCGATTTCACACACGAAATACGGAAGACATGAGGAGCCGCTCGTGTTCAGCAAGGAAAGCGCCGCCTCCGCCACGCCCCCCGCCACCGCCGCCGCGCCCGGAGCCCCCGCTCTCGTGGAACCGCAGAAGGCCCTCCACGACGGCACCGTGCGCGAGGTCTTCGTCCCCGCCCTCGCCCCGCCCGTCCGCGGCGGCTCCCTCGGCGACCTCCCCTTCGTCAACGCCGCCGAGGCCCCCGCCGACATCGTCCTGGCCCGTAAGCAGCCCAGCGGCGCCTGGCGGGACATCACCGCCGCGGAATTCGCCGCGGAGGTACGGGCGGTGGCCAAGGGGCTGATAGCGAACGGCCTTTTCCCCGGTGACCGGCTCGCCATCATGGCCCGTACGACCTATGAATGGACGCTGATCGACTTCGCCGCCTGGGCAGTCGGCCTGGTCACCGTCCCCCTTTACCCGACCTCCTCCGCCCACCAGGCCCGGTGGATCCTGCACGACTCCGGAGCCCGCGCCTGCGTGGTGGAAGACGTCGAGGAAACCCGCCTGATCAGCGGCATCCGCGGCGGACTCCCGGCCCTCGACCACCTCTGGCAGTTCAACACCGGCGCCGTCTCCCAGCTCGTCGCCGCCGGCCGCGACCTCCCGGACGACATCGTCGACGAACGCCGCACCACCGTCGGCCCCGCCTCCCTCGCCACCCTCATCTACACCTCCGGCACCACCGGCCGCCCCAAAGGCTGCGTGCTCACCCACGCCAATTTCTTCGCCGAGGTCGACAACGCCGTCGCGCTCCTCCACCCGGTCTTCACGTCCGTCAGCGCGGAGCCCGCCTCCACCCTCCTCTTTCTGCCGCTCTCCCACGTCTTCGGCCGCATGGTCGCCATCGGCTGCCTCCGCGCCCGCGTCCGCCTCGGCCACGCCCCCAGCATCCAGACGGACGACCTGCTCGCCGACCTCGCCTCCTTCCAACCCACCTTCCTCCTGGCCATTCCCTACGTCCTGGAGAAGGTCTTCAACACCGGCCGCGCCATCGCCGAGAAAATGGGCCGCGCCGCCTCCTTCGACCGCGCCGCCCGGATAGCCCGCGCCTACGGCGAAGCGGTCGAGGCCCAGGAGCACGGGCAGGGCCCCGGTCCCGGCGTCGCCCTCAAGGCCGCCCGCAAGCTCTACGACCCCCTGGTCTACCGCCGCATACGGGCCGCGCTCGGCGGCAGGGTCCGCTATGCGATCTGCGGCGGCTCCCCCCTGGGCCACCGCCTCGCCGCCTTCTACTCCGGCGCCGGCATCGAGATCTTCGAGGGCTACGGCCTGACGGAGACCACCGCCGCCGCCACCGTCACCCCGCCCCTGCGCCCCCGTATCGGCACGGTCGGCTGGCCCCTGCCCGGGAGCGGGGTCCGTATCGCCGACGACGGCGAGATCCTGCTCCGCGGCGGCCAGATCTTCACCGGCTACTGGGACGCGGCCCGCGGCGCCGCCGTCCCGATGACCGACCGGGACGGCTGGCTGCCCACGGGAGACCTGGGCGCCCTGGACGCCGACGGCTATCTGACGATCACCGGCCGCAAGAAGGAGATCATCGTCACCACGGGCGGCAAGAACGTCGCCCCCGCCCCCTTGGAGGACCGCCTCCGCTCCCACGCCCTGGTCGGCCAGTGCATGGTCATCGGTGACAATCGCCCGTACATCACCGCCCTGATCACCCTCGACCCCGACGGTCTCTCCCACTGGCGTCAGATGACCAAGAAGCGGGACGTCCCGCTCGCGCAACTCGCCCACGACAAACAGCTCTTGACGGACATTCAGCACGCCGTCGACGACGCCAACAGCCTGGTCTCCCGCGCCGAGTCCATCCGCCGTTTCGCGGTCCTGCCGACGGAGTTCACCGAATACACCGGCCATCTCACCCCGTCCCTGAAGCTGCGGCGGTCGGCGGTCACCCGCGACTTCGCGCCCGAGATCGAGGCGCTGTATGCAAAGCCATGACCCGTCGCCCTGCGGCCGGGCTCCGTCGCCCCCCGGCCGTCACCGCCGCCCGCCCCCGCCCGACGACCACCGGTTCAACCGCCGCACGCTCTCCTTCAGCGCGGCCCGCCGCCCGTAGTCGTCGCCCCGTTCCGCAGCCTTCCGTCGCTCTTCCCTTTTCTCTGCCGCTCCCCCTTCCTCCTTTTCGCTCACCACAGCGGCACCTCCACCTTCATCCGCCGCTCGCGCCGCAGCCGCCACTCCTCCTCGGTCAGCAAATACGGCCTGACCAGGCAACTGTCCTCGCCGCGCAGTGGAACCTCGGCGGGCCCACGGAACGTGCGCACCGGCGGCACCGAGCGGGCGGCGTGGCGCGGACCGGTGGCTGGGGTGCGGCTAACGGGCGCCCGATGCCCTCCACGAGCCGGAAGTAACCAACTCACTACCAAGAGCGAGATCCTTCGGATAAGATCAGACATGCTCGTCAACTTTCTTGGGGTTGATGGCCCTGCCCCCGGACTGGTCGCACGGTCGCGGGGGTGACTCAGGCTGTCGTTCAGAAATGGCTGCCCCTCTCCTATGGAGCCGGGGCGCTCGGCGCGTCAGACTGGAACCCCCGTGTCACCTCTGTGGGGGAGGTGGCACGGGGCCTCTCATTCCCCCGCGGCCTTACGCAGCGCGGTCGTCAGCTTGCGTGCCGTAGCGGTGTTGCAATTCCCGAGCGCGATGAGCGAGAGGCGGTAGCTGCCCGCGTAGGCCGGCAATTCGGTCCCGAGCGACGGCAGCGTGATCCCGTTGGCCGCGAGCGCGGCGCGGAGGTCTTCGGTGCAATCGTCCACGTTGTCGTCGTGGTTACGGCTGTGCTCAAGCATGGATGGCGCCTCCTTGCGCATTGTGACGAACTGCTCACAGCGTGCCGTGGGGCGGCGTACCGTGGAAGGGATTTCCCCTTCGGTGCAAGATCCGTGGAACGGTGAAAAATGCCCGCACGCAAGGACGTTGACGGCTCAGCGAGTGTCCCCGCCTTCTACGGCTCCGAGTTGCGCTGGAAACGGGAAAAGGCGGGCCTCACCCTCCAGGCGGTCTCCGAGGGCATCTACTACTCGCCGAGCTACCTCAGCGAGATCGAACGCGGACAGCGGCGCATGCCACTGGACATGGCTATCCATGTGGACCAGGTGCTGAAGACCGACGGCTTCTTCGAGCGGCGCTGCGGGGACGTACGGAAGGCGCGACTAGCCGGGCACGCCGGGTACTTCGAGCGGGTTCTGGAGGCGGAGAAGCACGCGGAGTCCGTCGAGGAGTGGTGTCCCGCCCTCATCCCGGGCCTGCTCCAGACCGCTGCATACGCACGGGCGCTGGTTCTGGCGGCGCACCCGCATGCCTCCGATGAGGAGGTGGACGAGAAGGTCAACGCACGGTTGGCGCGGGCCCGCCTCTTCGAGGGCGACCACAAGGCCCCTGAGTACTGGGCGATTCTGCATGAGTCCCTGCTTCGTCACCCGATCCTCCCGCCCGCGGAAATGGCGGAACAGCTGGAGCACATCGCGGGGTTGGTACGACGGCGACGGATCGTTCCACAGGTCATGCCGATGAACAGCGGGGCGTTCCCGTTGATTCTCGGCACGGTCACGATCATGGCCTTTCCTGACGCGCCACCCCTGGTCTATACGGAGTCCTCGTACAGCGGCGTCACCATCGACGATCCGGCGCTCGTGAAGAAGTACCGCAAGGCATACGATCGGCTGAGGGCCGCCGCACTGCCGCCTGAGGCGTCCCTGGCCATGATCGAGGCAGCGGCAGAGGACTATCGAAATGGCAAGCAGACAGCGTGACTTGAGCGCAGCCATATGGCGTAAGAGCAGCTACAGCAACGGGGACGGCGGTAACTGCGTGGAGGTCGCAATGGACTTCCCCGGCGCCGCCCACTGGCGCAAGAGCAGCCACAGCAACGGCGACGGCGGCGACTGCATCGAGGTCGCCGACAACCTCCCCGGCCTCGTCCCCGTACGCGACACCAAAACCGCCCCCAACGGCCCGACGGTCATCATCCCGGCCGCCGCCTGGACCCGCTTCGTCACGGCCGTCAAAGACGACGCGTTCCGCGCCTAATGCCATGCTCGACATGCCCGAAACGGCCGAGCACTACGACGTGGAGCTCGACTTTTCGGAGGCCGACACGGGGGCACCGGGCCCGGGGGAGACGAAGCGGACCTGCGTCGCCACCGTGTCGGTCTTCCGGGACCCGGCCGACGGGCTCCGGCCGGGTCTGAACCACCAGTCGTTCTACGAGTTTTCCCGTCGGCTCAATACGACGGCTCTCGGAATGCAGATCTGCTGCGACGACGTGCACATCGACCAGCTGCGCGCCGAGGCCACGGCCCTGCTCGCGGCCCTCGGCGACGGCGTCTGAGTCCCATCACCCCCAGGCCGGGGGAGTAGTTGCGGAGGCCGGGCGCGTTCAGCCGGCGGCGGCGCCGAACCACTTCGGCAGCTCGCCGAGCAGTTCCTGCTGGTCTGCGCCGACCCACGCCACGTGGCCGTCCGGTCGTAGCAGCACCGCGGGTACGTCCAGTTCCTCGCTGACATCGGCGACGTGGTCGACCCGGTCCGCCCAGCCCGCCACCGAGAGTTGGCCGGTCTGATCCAGCAGCAGGCCGCGTCCGGCGCGCATCAGCTCGTAGAGGCGGCCGCGCTTCAGCTGCACGTCCCGCATCCGTCGGCCGAGCAGGTCATGCCCCTCGCCGAAGTCGTAGCGGACACTGATCGCGGTGATCTTCTCGATCAGGTAGCGGTTCACCTCCTCGAAGTCCATCAGCTCTTCCACCAGCCGGCGCACCGCCTGGGGCCCCGGCTCCGTGGACATCAGCTGCATCTGGGCGCGCGTGTGGTCCAGCACGGCGGTGGCCACCGGGTGGCGCTCGGCCTCGTAGCTGTCCAGCAGCCCCTCCGGTGCCCAGCCGGCGACCTCGGCGGCCAGTTTCCAGCCGAGGTTGAACGCGTCCTGGATGCCGAGGTTGAGGCCCTGCCCGCCGGTCGGCGGGTGGACGTGCGCGGCGTCGCCGGCCAGTAGCACCCGGCCGACGCGGTAGCGCTCGGCCTGCCGGGTGGCGTCGCCGAAGCGGGACAGCCAGCGCGGCGAGTGCACGCCGAAGTCGGTGCCCGCGGTCGCCCGCAGCTGCTGCTTGAACTCCTCGAACGTGGGCGGGACCGTGCGGTCCTCGGCCACCCCCTCGGCGGGCACGACGACGCGGTACACCCCCTCCCCGAAGGGCCCGAAGCCGAACCGCTTCTGCGTCTTGCGGACTTCGGTCATCACGGCGGTCAGCGTCTCCTGGTCCACGCCGACCTCCATCTCGCCGAGCAGCGTCTCGACCCTGCTGGGCTCCCCGGGGAAGCCGACGCCCAGCAGCTTGCGCACCGTGCTGCGGCCGCCGTCGCAGCCGACGAGGTAGCGCGAGCGCAGCTGCGTGCCCTCTGCCAGCTCGACGGTCACCCCGTCCTCGTCCTGGCTCAGCCCGGCCAGTTCGCAGCCGCTGCGGATCTCGGCGCCGAGCTCGGTGGCGTGCTCGGACAGCAGGCGGGCGGTGACGGGCTGCGGGATGCCGAGGACGTACCCGTGGGCGCTGTCCAGCCGGTCGGGCCAGGGCTTGTCGATGCCGGCGATGAAACCGCCGACCCGGTACTGCTTGCCGAGCGCGAGGAAGTTCTCCAGCAGACCGCGCTGGTCCATCACCTCGATGCTGCGCACGTGCAGGCCGAGTGCGCGGACGACCCTGGTCGGCTCCGGCTCCTTCTCCAGCACGAGCACGTGCACACCGTGCAGCCGCAGCTCGGCGGCGAGCATCAAGCCGGTCGGTCCACCGCCGGCAATGATCACGTCGATCATCACAACCCCCATGTATGTGCGCAGATTCTGGCGTCGGCCGGTGATTCTGCGGCACGACCGGGGCCTTGCCGCAAGCCCCCCAGTGCGCTATACGTTGAGAGTGGCAAGGAGTGGTCGAGTTCCTTGCCTTTGTTTTTGTCGGCGGTCGGTGGTTGGCGGCCGGCGGTGGTGCCCGTGGCCGGTGCCCGTGGTTGCCCGTTTCCCGTGGTTGCCCGTTTCTCGTTGTTCGAGGTACCGAGGGCGGGAATTCATACGGATGTCGGATGTCATTCAGGGCGCGCGGTGCCGTAGGCGCGGAAATGGCAATCGCGGGGACATGGCCCCAAAAAGGCAGGAGCCCCGTTCCCCGCCGAGGCGGGGAGTGGGGCTCCTTGGGTACTGCGTAAGAGTGACCAGGATTTATTCCGGGCCGGGCAACTTACTACGCGGGGGTTACGTTCTCCGCCTGCGGACCCTTCGGGCCCTGCGTGACGTCGAAGGTGACCTGCTGGTTCTCCTCGAGGGAGCGGAAGCCAGCGGCGTTGATCGCGGAGTAGTGGACGAAGACATCCGGGCCGCCGCCGTCCTGGGCGATGAAGCCGAAGCCCTTTTCAGCGTTGAACCACTTGACGGTTCCGGTAGCCATAAGCCCTCCTTGGGCCAAAGGGTTGCCCTGCTCCAGAACCTGCAAACAAGTCTGAAAACTACAAAAGCCTGCGGGTTACATGCTCCGCAGGCTCTGTACTGCAAGGGAAACCAAACTGCAACTTGCGATGAGCGTAGCACGGTGCGCTCATGAGGTGGAAGAGCCAAAGATCACGTTTACTCGGGGCGGGTGAGAGGCATACGCGGACGCGTGCCCGGCACTCGTACGGCCGCTGCGCGGCCCCGCCGCATTGCTTCAGGGGGCACGGGTCTAGCCTCCGCATGTGGACAATTCAACCTTTGGAGACGCACCCGCAGGCGCTCCGGCCGACCACCGTCGCAGCCGGCCCCGGGTGGGCCACATCCAGTTCCTGAACTGCCTGCCCCTCTACTGGGGCCTGGCGCGTACGGGCACGCTGCTCGATCTGGACCTCAGCAAGGACACGCCGGAGAAGCTGAGCGAGCAGCTGATCCGCGGTGAGCTCGATATCGCACCGGTGACCCTGGTGGAGTTCCTGCGGGCGGCGGACGATCTTGTGGCGTTCCCGGACCTGGCGGTCGGCTGCGACGGGCCCGTGATGTCCTGCGTGATCGTCTCGCAGAAGCCGCTGGAGCAGCTGGACGGCGCCCGGGTCGCCCTCGGGTCGACCTCTCGGACCTCCGTACGGCTGGCCCAGCTGCTGCTGGCGGAGAAGATCGGCGTGCAGCCCGAGTACTACAGCTGCCCGCCGGACCTCGGGCTGATGATGCAGGAGGCGGACGCCGCGGTGCTGATCGGCGACGCCGCGCTGCGCGCCAATCTGCACGACGGGCCCAAGCTCGGCCTGGAGGTGCACGACCTCGGGCAGATGTGGAAGGACTGGACGGGTCTGCCGTTCGTCTTCGCCGTATGGGCGACCCGGCGCGATTACCTGGAGCGCGAGCCGCTGGTCGTCGAGAAGGTCCACGAGGCGTTTCTGGCCTCCCGCGATCTGTCGCTGGAGGAGGTCACCAAGGTCGCGGAGCAGGCGGCGCGCTGGGAGACGTTCGACGAGGCGGTGCTGGAGCGGTACTTCACCACGCTGGACTTCCGCTTCGGGGCCGAGCAGCTCCGCGGCGTCACGGAATTCGCCCGCCGGGTCGGGCCGACGACCGGTTTCCCGGCCGATGTGAAGGTGGACCTGCTGGGGGCGGCGAGGGGCTAGGACCCGTCTCCAGATGTGAGCGCGGCCGTGACGGCCCTAGGCCCCGGCGGTGCGGACAATGGGGCGGGTTCCCGGCGCTGCGTCGGGCGCGGGCCCTAAGGTGATGTGCGGTGTGTGGGGGCCGTACGAGGGCCTTACGAGGGGGAGGCAGTCATGGAGCCGCTGGCCGGTGACGACCCACGGGTCCTGGGGGGATACCGGCTGCTGGGCCGGCTCGGTGCTGGTGGCATGGGGCGGGTCTATCTGGGGCGCAGTGCGGGCGGCCGTACGGTGGCGGTGAAGATCGTCCATGCGCAGCTCGCGGCCGACGACGAGTTCCGGGCGCGGTTCCGGCGGGAGATCGAGTCGGCGCGGCGGGTGGGCGGCGCCTGGACCGCGCCCGTTCTGGACGCCGATCCGGACGCGTCCGTTCCGTGGGTCGCCACGGGGTACGTCGCCGGACCCTCGCTCGCCCAGGCCGTCGCCGATGTCGGTCCGCTGGCCGAGCATTCCGTACGGGCCCTGGGCGCCGGGCTGGCCGAGGCGCTGGCCGCCGTGCACGGGCTGGGGCTCGTCCACCGGGACGTCAAACCGTCGAATGTGATGCTGACGCTGGACGGTCCGCTGCTGATCGACTTCGGGATCGCGCGGGCGATGGCGGGGACGGTCTCGCTGACGTCCACAGGGGTCTCGGTCGGATCGCCCGGCTATATGGCGCCCGAGCAGATCGTGGGGACGGGGGCGGCGGGGGCCGCGGACGTCTTCTCGCTGGGGGCGGTGCTGGCGTTCGCGGCGACCGGGGTCAGTCCGTTCGCGGGGGACTCGTCGGCCGCGCTGCTCTACAAGGTGGTGCACGAGGAGCCGGTGCTGGGGCCGCAACTCGTGGGTGAGGTACGGGAGTTGGTGGCCGCCTGTCTTGCCAAGGACCCGGCCGGGCGGCCCGCTCCGGCCGAGCTCGCGGCGCGGCTCGCGGGGGAGGCGAGCGGCGGGGCCGCGGGGCTGGTGCGGGCCGGGTGGCTGCCGGGGGCCGTGGTGGAGCAGGTGAGCCGGCGGGCGGTGGAGCTGCTGAGTCTGGAGGGGGACGTGGGTGGGGGTGGGGCCACGCCGCCTCCTCCCCGGGGTGAGTTCCCCTCCGGGCTGGTGCCGTTCGACACCGAGGTGTCCGGGGCGGCCTTCGGTGCGCCCGCTCGGCCGGAGGGGCCGCCGTCGGCTCCCTGGCCGGTGGCCGGGGTGGCGGCGGCCGAGGCGCCGACCGCGGACGCCGCCCCCAAGGAGCGGCGGGTCGCGCTCACCGGGGCGGTCGGCGGCAAGGAGCGGCCGCGCCGGGTGAGCTGCACGCTGGTGCTGTCGGTGGCCGGTGCGCTGGCCGTCGCGACGACCGCGGCCGTGTTCTTCCGGCTGCTGCCGGGCGGGCCCGGCGGAGGGGACACGGCGGCCGAGCCGCCGCCCGGCAGCGCGGCGACCACGCCCGGGGACGGGTCCACCGGGCCCACCGTCGCCAAGCGCTTCCTCGGCACCTGGACCGGCAGCGTCACCACGGCCCGGGGAATGGGCAACGGCTCGATGACCAGCGTGATCAAGCCGGGCGGCAAGGGCGATTACGTCATCCACACCACCTACGACGTGGTGGTGGTCCAGTGCGAGGCCAAGGCGAAGCTGGTGTCGGCCACGCCGAACCGGCTGGTGCTGCGGGAGCGGCCCGACGGGAAGCAGGGGTTCGGCTGCACGGGGAACACGACCCAGGTGACGTACACCTTCCGCAAGGACGGCACGATCGCGTTCACGTCGGACGACAGTGCGGGCGGCACCCCGACGTCGACGCTCACCAGGCGCTGACCGGACGGCCGGAAGGCCGGGGGGGCGCGGCCTCGGGTGCCGCCCGCGCGACCCCTGGACCGGCGGCCGAGGCCGTCAGACCCCTGACGTACGCTGGTTCGGTCGTTATGCCCGCCTCCGAAAGGGACGCCCCGGTGACCGAGAACGCCGACCTCCAGTCCGTACTCGACCGCGCCGCGCAGGGCGGCCGCATCACGCCGGAGGAGGCGCTCGACCTCTACCGTTCCGCGCCGCTGCACGCGCTGGGCCAGGCCGCCGACGCCGTACGCCGCCGCCGTTACGCGGGCAGCGAGCACATCGCGACGTACATCATCGAGCGGAACATCAACTACACCAACGTGTGCGTGACGGCCTGCAAGTTCTGCGCCTTCTACGCCCCGCCGAAGGACACGGCCAAGGGCTGGACGCGCGACCTCGACGACATCCTGCGCCGCTGCGCGGAGACCGTCGAGCTGGGCGGCACCCAGATCATGTTCCAGGGCGGGCACCACCCGGACTACGGCGTCGAGTACTACGAGAAGCACTTCGCGGCCATCAAGAAGGAGTTCCCGCAGCTGGTGATCCACTCGCTCGGCGCGTCCGAGGTGGAGCACATGGCGCGGATCTCCGGAGTGTCCGTGGAGGAGGCGATTTCGCGGATCCACGCTGCGGGCCTGGACTCCTTCGCGGGCGCCGGCGCCGAGCTGCTGCCCGCCCGGCCCCGTAAGGCCATTGCGCCGCTGAAGGAGTCCGGTGAGCGCTGGCTGGAGATCATGGAGGTGGCCCACCGGCTGGGGGTGGAGTCGACGTCCACGATGCTGATGGGCACGGGCGAGACCAACGCCGAGCGGATCGAGCATCTGCGGATGATCCGGGACGTCCAGGACCGCACCGGCGGCTTCCGGGCCTTCATTCCGTACACCTACCAGCCGGAGAACAACCATCTGAAGGGCCGTACGCAGGCCACCCTCTTCGAGTACCTGCGGATGATCGCCATCGCCCGGCTCTTCCTCGACAACGTCGCGCACATCCAGGGCTCGTGGCTGACCACCGGCAAGGAGGTCGGCCAGCTGTCGCTGCACTACGGCGCCGACGACCTGGGCTCGATCATGCTGGAGGAGAACGTCGTCTCCTCGGCGGGCGCCAAGCACCGCTCCAACCGGATGGAGATCATCGATCTGATCCGCAAGGCGGAACGGGTGCCGGCGCAGCGCGCGACGACGTACGAGCACCTGGTCGTGCACGACGACCCGGCCAACGACCCGGTGGACGACAAGGTCGTCTCGCATCTGTCGTCGACGGCCATCGAGGGCGGCACGGCGCATCCGGAGCTGAAGCTCATCGACGCCAAGTAGGCGCGGGATGCTGACACTTCACCGCGTCCAAGGGGTCCGGACGGTCCACGACGGTCCGGCGGCCCCCGGGGACGCGGTCGTGGTGGACGGCGCCGCCCTCGCCGTGATCGGGCCGTACGAGGAGCTGTCCGCCGCGTACGGCGCCACGGCGCGCGTGCGGGAATGGGACGGCGTGCTGACGCCTGGGCGCCATGAGCCGGACGGGGCCGCGCTGCTGGAGGCGGCCTACCATCCCGATCCGCGCGAGGCCGACGAGCTGGGCACGGAGCTGCTCACGGGGGAGGCGTTGGCCGCGCTCGGCATGACCGAGGCGCGGTGGGGTGCGAGCGCCCGGCGGGGGCTCCAGCGTCTGCTGGCGGCCGGGACGACGGCGCTGACCGGGCCGTTCGCCCGCCCCGCGGTCCGTACGGCGGTCCAGCGGTCGGGGCTCGTGGTGCTGCCGGGCCCGTCGCCGCGGGAGCTGGCGGTGGGCGGACCGGCCCATTTCGCCGTGTTCGCGCCGGACGGGAGCTGTCTGGCGACGGTGCTGGGCGGGCGGCTGGTGTATCGGCGGCGGTGAGCCGGGCGGGCGGGGCGAGCAGCCGGGAGGTTGTCCCGCCGGGCGATCTTCGCCGCGGTGCGACAAGGGGCGCCAGGGGGCGCCAAGGTGCCGTCAACGCCATCCCGCCCTCCATCAAAGGGACATCAACGGAAACCGAATGACATATCCGGCCCGGCATGATCGTGGGCGCGGGGACGGCCGGGGCGCCCGGCCGCTCACGAGGCACTGCGCAGCGCCGGCCGGTCGGATGTTGTGTGGGTGGGGGTCCCCCCTGCTCGAGCGAAGTCGAGAGCTTGGGGGAATCCGGCCGTCCCCGACCAGCCGCACGGCGCGGGGTCGTGCCCGGTGCGGGAACCGGCCGGGGCACGGTGGACAATGGCCGGGTGACCCGAGCATCCCTGGACAAGCAGCCGCACGAAGTCGCCGCGATGTTCGACGACGTGGCGGCGCGGTACGACCTCACCAACGACGTGCTCTCCCTGGGGCAGGCGCGGCTGTGGCGCAAGGCGGTGGAGCGCGCGGTGGCTGCGCGGCCCGCCGAGCGGGTGCTCGACCTCGCGGCCGGCACGGGGACCTCCTCGCTGCCGTTCGCCCGCACCGGGGCCCATGTCGTGCCGTGCGACTTCTCCGTCGGGATGCTGCGGGAGGGCAAGAAGCGCCACCCGTGGCTGCCGTTCACCGCCGGCGACGGGACCCGGCTGCCGTTCGCGGACGAGGTCTTCGACGCGGTCACCATCTCCTTCGGGCTGCGCAACATCCAGGACACCGACGCCGCGCTGGCCGAGCTGTACCGGGTCACCAAGCCCGGCGGGCGGGTGGTGATCTGTGAGTTCAGCGAGCCGACCTGGGCGCCGTTCCGGACCGTCTACACCGAGTACCTGATGCGTGCGCTGCCGCCGGTCGCCCGTGCGGTCAGCAGCAACCCGGACGCCTACGTCTACCTCGCCGAGTCCATCCGCACCTGGCCCAACCAGCCCGAACTCGCCGCCCGGATGCAGGGCGTGGGCTGGACCAAGGTTGCCTGGCGCAATCTGACCGGCGGTGTGGTGGCGCTCCACCGGGGGACCAGGCCGGTCGGCTGAGCGACCTGGGGCCGGTGGCCGGGGGCCCCGGCCGTAACTCCCGGATCTTCGGGCCCGTTCCCGGATCTTCGGACTCGCTTGGGTAACGCCGCTTCACAGGGCGTGCAGGTGCGGGAACCATGCGTGGCGCGGCCGTGTCTGTACGTCATGCCTGTGCGTCCTGCCTGTGCGTACGGCCGTTGGCCAATTCGTCCGTAGCTGCGTGGCTGCCGATGCGCTGCCCGCCGAGTTCCCGGAGTCCGCCCGTGTCCGACCGATCCGCGTCCTGCCCGGACTGTGGTTCCCCTTCGCCGCCCGAGGCCCGCTTCTGCATGGGCTGCGGGCGGGAGCGGCAGGCCGCCGCGCCGCCCCGTCCCGACGGGCCGCCGCCCCCGCCGCCCCCGGGGCGGCCCCCCGTCCCGGCGGCGCCGCCCGGATCGCCGCCGCCCGTCGCGGCCCCCGTACCCGCCGTACCCGCCGGCCCTTCTCCCGTCGGCGTCTTTCTCGGCCGTACGGTGCGGGGCGACTGGCGTACCGCGCTGAAGATCGCGGCCTGGCCGACGCTGATGCCGTTCGTACTGGCCTGTGTGCTCGGCATCTTCTCGTCGCACGACACCGACGGGGCCGGGCTCGGCTGGGGCGTCCGGATGCGCTGCGCGCTGGCGGTGCTGCTCCAGAGCGTCGGCGGCCGGATCACGCTGTCCGGCAGTGCCACCGGGCCGCTGGGCAGGTTCGGCGAGGGGCTGACCGGCGAGATGTCGCTGTCGCTGGTGCCGCTGGTGATCACGGGGCTGTGGGTGCTGCTGCTGGCGCTCGCCGCCCGCCGGGCCCGTCGTGCGGCCGCCGTGGGAGCCGTGGGCGGGGCGCCGGGATCCCTTCCGGCCGCGATACCGGGTACGGCCGTCTCGGGGGCGGCCGTAGCGGAGACGGTGCTGCGCATCGCGGTGCTCTGCGGCGCCGGCACGTTCGCGCTCGGCCTGCTGGCCCAGCCCTCCTACGACGGCATGGAGTTGTCCTCGTCCCCCTGGCTGGCGCTGCTGTGCTCCTTCGCGCTGGCGGCCCTGGTGAGCGGGGTGGTGCTGGCGCGCGACGGGGCGCAGGAGTGGCTCGCGGTCCGCCCCGGGTGGCGCGTGACGCTCGCCGCGCTGCGGACCGCGCTGATCGCGCTGTTGACCGTCGTTCTGGCGGCCGGAGCGGTCGCGTATGTGTCCCTCCTCGCCTCGGCGGACCACGTCGAGGCCGCTCAGGCGATCGGCCTGCTGGTGCTGCTGCCCAACCTCGGCGCCATCGCGCTGGCGATGGCCTGGGGTGCGCCGGTCAACGTCGAGTGGAACCTGCCCGACCTGCCGTTCCTGGAGTCCGGCCGGAAGTCGCTCGGCTACGGCGAACTGGGGCATTTCGGTGGCGGCTGGACGCTGTTCGGCGTCATTGTCGGCGGTCTGGTCGGTGCGCTGCTGGTCGGCGTCATGATCACCCGGCGCAGCGCCGACCGCCGCGAACGGCTGCTGGCCGCGGGCTTCTTCGTCCTCGCGCTGGTGCTGGTGGTGTGGGCGGCGGGCGCCACCGCGGCGGCGTCCTTCCATGACGCGTCGGGCGGCGGTTACGGGGGCGGGTACGGCGACGGCGGCTACGGCGACGGCGGCTACGGGGACGGCGGTTCCTGGGACGGGGGCGACTCCGGCGGTGGCTACGGCTCCCGTCTCGATGCCCACGGCGAATTGACCGCGGGCGGCGCCGAGACGCTGCTGTTCGCGCTGCTGTGGACGTTCGGCGCGGTGCTGCTCGCCCCGTATCTGCTGATGATGGCCGGGCGCGGGTCCGGTCCGGTGGCCGTCGACGCGGCGATGCCGGTGGCCCCGGCGGCCCCGGTGGCCGTAGTCGAAGAAGCCCCGACCCCCGCTGCCGACGTCACCGCGGCGCCCACCCCCGAAGAGCCGCGCCCGGCCCGCCGCCGCGTCGTCAAGTGGGTGGCTGCGGCACTCATCGCGTTCCTGATCGGCGGCGGTGCGACGGCCGGTGCGCTGTACTACCGGAGCCACCACGGCGGCACCGAGGACCACAAGACGGACAGGAAGCCGGCCGTGGAGAAGAGCGCCGCTCCCACCCCGTCCGCGTCCCCGACCGTCTCCCCGTCCCCGTCGCAGTCCGCCCCCTCCGCCGACCTGCCCGCCGGTTTCGAGCGACAGGACGATCCGTACGGCTTCTCCCTCGGGGTGACGCGCGGCTGGCAGCGTACGGCCAAGGGCACCCAGGTCGAATACCGGCCGAAGGCGGGCGATTCGGTCCTGCGCATCGTCGTCCGGGCCAACGCCCCGCGTGCCTCGTACGACACCTTCCTGCGCACGGAGAAGGACGGCGGCAAGAAGCCGTTGAACTACCAGCGGGTGAAGCTGGAGAAGAACACCTTCCGGGACGGCGAAGGCGCCCTGTGGGAGTTCACCTACGTCAACGACCAGGGCGCCACCATGCACGCCGTCGAGCAGGCGTATGTCGCCGCGGACGGTACCGAATACACCCTCTCCTACGAGTGCATCGACGCGCTCTACGCCCCGGACGACGACAAGGTGTTCAGCACCGCGCTGAACACCTGGCAGGTGTCCGCCACGGACGTCGACTGAGACCGGCCCGCGGCGGCCTCCCGCCGGTCACCGGGAAGCGGACGGCTCACAGCTCCATCCGGAGGCAGTGGGCCGTCCGCCCCACCGGCGTGATCACCGTCTCCGCCCGCCGCATCCCCAGCCGCCGCGTCACCGCCAGCGACCGCTCGTTGCGCGCGTCCACCATGGCCACCACCCGCCGTATCCCGGCCGCCCGTACGGACTCCAGCGCGGCCCGCGCCGCCGCCGTTGCGTACCCCTTGCCCCAGTACGCGCGCCCCAGTCTCCATCCGATCTCGATCTCCCCCGTCGGCCCCCACTCCTGCGGCCACGGCTGCGCGCCGGTGAACCCGATGACCGCGGCGTCCGCCGGGTCCACCAGCGTGTAGAGGCAGAACCCCAGCTCCGCGTGGTGACGGCGCTGGCGCGCGGTCAGCTCCTCGTAGACGGAGAGTTCGGCGGGGTGGCCGCGGAGGAATTCCATGACCTCGGGGTCGTGGAAGACCCGGTGCCACTCCAGGGCGTCCTCCTCGGTGGGCACACGCAGTTCGACGGCGGGCAGCGGGGACGCGGCGTCCAGCGGCTTCATGGGCCAACCCTTCAGTTTCCGATCGCCAAGGCCCCCATAGACTGCACCTGCCCGGTGCCGTCAGGCGCCCAGATATCCAGATAGCGACCCGTCGACCCCGTCGGCCCCGTCGGCTTCCATCGACTTCCGGGAGACCCCCCGTGCCCGAGCCTGCGTCCGCGTCCTCGACCGAGTCCGTGACCACTCCCCGCTCCGACCACAGCGCGGACGTGATCGTCGTCGGCGCCGGGCCCGCCGGCTCGACCACCGCCTATCACCTGGCGAAGGCCGGTCTGGACGTCCTCCTCCTGGAGAAGACCGCGTTCCCGCGCGAGAAGGTCTGCGGCGACGGCCTGACCCCGCGGGCGACCAAGCAGCTGGTCGCGATGGGTATCGACATCTCCGAGGAGGCCGGCTGGCTGCGCAACAAGGGTCTGCGCATCATCGGCGGCGGCTCCCGCCTCCAGCTCGACTGGCCGGACCTGGCCTCGTACCCGAACTACGGACTGGTCCGTAAGCGCGACGACTTCGACGAGCAGCTGGCCCGCCAGGCCCAGAAGGCCGGCGCCCGCCTCCACGAGCGCTGCAACGTCGGCGCGCCGATCATCAACGACCTCACCGGCCACATCACCGGCGTCCACGCCAAGCTCGGTGAAGAGAAGACCCCGGTCACCTTCCACGCCCCGATCGTCGTGGCCGCGGACGGCAACTCCACGCGCCTCTCCCTGGCCATGGGCCTGCACCGCCGCGAGGACCGCCCGATGGGCGTCGCCGTGCGGACGTACTTCACCTCGCCCCGCCACGACGACGACTACCTGGAGTCCTGGCTCGAACTCTGGGACCGGCGCGGCGCCCAGGACCGGCTGCTGCCGGGCTACGGCTGGATCTTCGGCATGGGCGACGGCACCAGCAACGTCGGCCTCGGCGTCCTGAACACCTCCAGCTCCTTCAAGGAGCTCGACTGGCGCGAGATCCTCAAGGCGTGGTGCGCCTCGATGCCCGCCGACTGGGGCTACACCCCGGAGAACATGACCGGCCCGATCCGCGGCGCCGCCCTGCCCATGGCCTTCAACCGCCAGCCGCACTACACCAAGGGCCTGTTGCTGGTCGGTGACGCGGGCGGGCTGGTCAACCCGTTCAACGGCGAGGGCATCGCCTATGCGATGGAGTCCGGGTCGATCGCCGCCGAGGTCATCGTCCAGGCCCAGGCCCGCGCCACGTACGCCCAGCGCGAGCTGGCCCTCCAGCGCTACCCCAAGATCCTCAAGGACACCTACGGCGGCTACTACTCCCTGGGCCGCGCCTTCGTGAAGCTCATCGGCAACCCCAAGGTCATGAAGATCGCCGCCCAGCGCGGTCTGACCCACCCGATGCTGATGCGCTTCACGCTCAAGATGCTGGCCAACCTCACCGACCCGACGGGCGGCGACGCGATGGACCGGATCATCAACGGGCTGAGCAGGGTGGCGCCGAAGGCGTAGCGCCGGGGCCCGCCCCCACGGGCCCCGTCCATGACCTCCCGCGTAATTGAGCGGGAGGTCCCCTCCCGGCAGCCTTGGGCACGCAGCGGGAACCCCCGCGGCAGCTGCCAGGAAACGGGAGGGAACACCATGTACGTCGAGAGCCACGACGGCACCCGCCTCGCCTACGAGGACTACGGCCAGGGCGAGACGCTGGTGTTTGTTTCGAGCGCCATGCTCAACACCGAGATGTGGGAGTACCAGCTCCCCTTCTTCGCCGAGCGCGGCTTCCGTTGCGTCGCCTTCGACCGGCGCGGGCACGGCCGGTCCGACCGGCCGTCCACCGGCTACGACATCGACTCGACGGCCGACGATCTGGCCGCGGTGCTGACGCAGCTCGATCTGCGGGACGTCACCCTCATCGGGCACTCGCTCGGCGGCGCCGAGATCGCGCGCTATCTGGCGCGGCACGGTGCGGGGCGGGTGGCGCGGGTGGTGTTCATCGCGGCGATGCTGCCGTTCCTGAAGCGTACGGACGACAATCCGCAGGGTCTGCCCCAGGAGGCGATCGAGGCGTCGATGGCGCGGCTGCGGGCGGACCGGCCGAAGTGGCTGGCCGGCCAGAAGGAGGCGTTCTTCGCCACCCACCTGGGCAACGACGTCTCGCCCGCCCTGGTGGAGCACACCATTTCGCAGTGTCTGTCGGCCTCGCCGTGGGCAACCCTCCAGGCGCAGCAGGCGGCGGTGCACACCGACAGCCGGGCGGCGCTGCGCGAGATCGGCGTCCCGGCGCTGGTCGTCCACGGTGCCGCCGACTTCTCGGCGCCGGTGGAGGTCACCGGGCGGCGCACCGCCGAGCTGATCCCGGGCGCGACGTACAAGGAGTACCCGACCGCCGGGCACGGCATCCACGCCAGCCATCACGCCCAGCTGAACGCCGACGTGCTGGAGTTCATCAAGCGGTGACCGGGCGCCGGACCGGTACGACGAAGGGCCGCCCCCGGGGGAGGGGCGGCCCTTCGCGGCTACCGGGGGTGCGGCGGTCCTAGAGGACGCGCACCGCGCCGGTGGGCATGTCGTAGCTGAGCGGGCGCTCGACGATGCCGGTGCTCGGGTTCTGGGCGCCGATGAACTTGCCGTCGCCGACGTAGACGGCGACGTGGTAGGCGCTGCCCGCGCTGCCCCAGTACAGGATGTCGCCGACCTGGAGGTTGTCGAGGCCGACCTGGGTGCCCTGGGTGGACTGGTCCTGCGAGACGCGCGGCAGGTCGATCCCGATCTGGCGGAACGCGGCCTGCGTCAGGCCGGAGCAGTCGTACGACGAGGAGCCGGTGGCGCCGAGGACGTACGCCTTGCCGAGCTGGGCCTTGAGGAAGGAGACCAGGGTGGCGGCGTTGCCGGAGCCGAGGGAGGCGGAGAGCGAGGTGCGGTCGGCGGAGCGCGAGGCGCGGGCCTGGGCGGCCTCCTTGGCGCGGCGGGCCTCCGCGGCCTTCTTCTTGGCCTCGGCCTCGGCCTTGGCCTTCTTCACGGCGGCGGCCTTGTGCTTCTCCGCGGACTTGGCGGCCTCGGAGAGCGCGTTGTCCTGGAGGGCCTGGCGCTCGTAGTCGAACGCGACCTGCTGGGCGGCGTCCGCGCTCTTGGCGGCGCTGGTGGCCAGCGCCGTCGTGATGGTGGGCATCTCCTGGGTTTCGGAGACGGGCTTTTCCACGGCATTGGCCGGCAGGCTGGCGCCGGTCACCGCGAGGGTGAGGAAGCCACCGGTCACGCCCGCACGCAGTGCCCGCGAGGACGCGGAACGGCGGGGCTTCCGGTGGCTGGGTATGAGTGCGTTCGGGGACATGGCTCCACGGCTATCAGGAGCCGGAGGTTGCTGCCAAGAAAGGTGGTGTGCACCACACTTGTCGTGTACGCGACGAACAAAAGGGATCTTTTGGTCGCGCGGCGAGTCGGAGGCGTGATGTCCGGATTCCGCGATCATGTTCCTACGCATGGCATTTGCAGCCTGATGAGGCGTCGGGAGGGGCTTACCACCTCTGCACCCGCCACGCCAAGGCTTCCCGGCCGTCAAGGACTTATCGCGTGAAACCACGTGGGATAGGTCACTCTTGAGTGTCCGTTATGTTCCCGTGATCTGACGGACGGGGTCCGCTTCGCGCGACCGCCGGACGTCACCCGCTCCGTCGCCCGGCCGGCCGTCCGGGGGTCCGCTCGTGAGCGTGAGCACGTACCGACGATCACGGTCGCATCACGGCCGGGTCACCCAACGGGCTCGGCGGCATATACCAGTTGGCCGGTTCTCGCGCCAATTTGCTTGAAACGGCACTCGCTTGATAAAGGGACCACGTCGCTGACCAGCGGTAACCCCGGCGAATGTCACCTCAAGTGATCACTCGCACGCTTCGCGTATGAAGATCACCGACGATCCGGCTTCATGATCCTTCGTCAGGTGGTGAAGATCACAAAGTCGTTGTCGCACCCGTGTCGCAGATCACAGACCGGCGGGCATAAGATGCAGGCGTTCGGGCTTGTGAACTGCCTCACATATGCACGATCTCTCCGGGGCAGCCCAGTGGGCCCGAGCGGACCGCCATCCAGTCATCGTCGACTGAAGGGAGCGAGGACGGTGAACGCTTATGCGCCCCTCCTCGTACTGGGAGCCCTCGGGGCAGGCTTTGCGATCTTCTCGGTCGTGATGGCCACGCTCGTCGGACCCAGGCGCTACAACCGGGCGAAGCTTGAGGCGTACGAATGCGGAATCGAGCCGACCCCGCAGCCGTCCGGCGGCGGTCGCTTTCCGATCAAGTACTACCTGACGGCGATGCTCTTCATCGTCTTCGATATCGAGATCGTCTTCCTCTACCCCTGGGCCGTCACCTTCGACGCCCTCGGGATCTTCGGGCTCGTCGAGATGCTCCTCTTCGCGCTCACCGTCTTCGTCGCCTACGCCTATGTCTGGCGCCGTGGCGGCCTGGAATGGGACTAGGGGTCACCCATGGGACTTGAAGAGAAGCTGCCGAGCGGCTTTTTGCTGACCACTGTCGAGCAGGCCGCGGGATGGGTGCGCAAATCCTCGGTCTTCCCGGCGACCTTCGGGCTGGCCTGCTGCGCCATCGAAATGATGACCACCGGCGCCGGGCGCTACGACCTGGCCCGCTTCGGTATGGAGGTCTTCCGCGGCTCCCCGCGGCAGGCGGATCTGATGATCGTGGCCGGCCGGGTCAGCCAGAAGATGGCGCCCGTACTGCGGCAGGTCTACGACCAGATGCCGAACCCGAAATGGGTGATCTCCATGGGGGTCTGCGCCTCCTCGGGCGGCATGTTCAACAATTACGCGATCGTGCAGGGCGTTGATCACATCGTTCCCGTCGACATCTATCTGCCGGGCTGCCCGCCGCGTCCCGAAATGCTGATGGACGCCGTCCTCAAGCTCCACCGCAAGATCCAGGACACCAAGCTCGGCGTCAACCAGGAGCAGGCCGCCCGAGAGGCGGAGGAGGCGGCCCTGAAGGCGCTTCCCCTGATCGAGATGCCCCTCTCGGCCGGACAGAAGGGGCTGCCGCGGTGAGTGACCCGAAGAACCCCGAGCGCGACCAGGCCGACCACAACGGCGCTGTCCCGGTCCAGCGTGACGACACCGGCGAGGTGATCGGCACCCGCCGCGGCATGTTCGGCGCCAACAACGGCGGCGACACCTCCGGTTACGGCGGCCTGGTGCGCACCGTACGGCTGCCCGGGGCGAGCACCCGGCCCTACGGGGGACCGCGCGGCGCCGCGGAAGGCTACGGCGAGTTCGACGAGATCGCCGACGAGCTGGCGGGCGCCCTCGACGAGCAGGGCCTGGTGCCCGAGAACGTCATCGCCAAAACCGTCGTGGA
Source organism: Streptomyces natalensis ATCC 27448 (assembly GCF_000935125.1). GTDB lineage: Bacteria > Actinomycetota > Actinomycetes > Streptomycetales > Streptomycetaceae > Streptomyces > Streptomyces natalensis. Next base: position 87,123 of record NZ_JRKI01000063.1, read on the forward strand.
CCGCGCGGAGCTGACCTTCCACATCGAGCGGGAGTACCTGCCGGCGGTCGCCAGGATCCTGCGCGACGACCCGGCGCTGCGCTTCGAGCTGTGTACGGGCGTGAGCGGGGTGCACTACCCCGAGGACACGGGCCGCGAGCTGCACGCCGTCTACCACCTGCGCTCGATCACCCACAACCGGCTCGTCCGGCTGGAGGTCTCCGCCCCCGACGCCGACCCGCACGTGCCCTCGCTCGTGAGCGTCTATCCGACCAATGACTGGCACGAGCGCGAGACCTACGACTTCTTCGGTCTCGTCTTCGACGGCCATCCCGCGCTGACGCGGATCATGATGCCCGACGACTGGCAGGGCTTCCCGCAGCGCAAGGACTACCCGCTCGGCGGCATCCCCGTCGAGTACAAGGGCGCCCAGATCCCGGCTCCGGACCAGCGGAGGTCGTACAGCTGATGACCACCCCACCCCTAACCCCCCGCGACACCACCGAGGGCGCGGTCTACACCGTCACCGGCGGCGACTGGGACGAGGTCGCCGCGCGGGCGATGAAGTCCGACGACGAGCGGATCATCGTCAACATGGGGCCGCAGCACCCCTCCACCCACGGCGTGCTCCGGCTGATCCTGGAGATCGACGGCGAGACCGTCACCGAGGCCCGCTGCGGTATCGGCTATCTGCACACCGGCATCGAGAAGAACCTCGAATACCGGACCTGGACGCAGGGCACCACCTTCGTCACGCGGATGGATTACCTCACCCCGTTCTTCAACGAGACCGCCTACTGCCTGGCCGTCGAGAAGCTGCTCGGCATCACCGACCGGATCCCCGACCGGGCCTCGGTCATCCGCGTGATGCTGATGGAGCTCAACCGGCTCTCCTCCCACCTCGTCGCCATCGCCACCGGCGGGATGGAACTGGGCGCCACCACGATCATGATCTACGGCTTCCGCGACCGGGAACTGATCCTCGACCTCTACGAGCTGATCACCGGCCTGCGCATGAACCACGCCTACATCCGGCCCGGCGGTCTGGCCCAGGACCTGCCCCCGGGCGCCGTCGACCAGGTGCGCGCCTTCGTCAAGAAGATGCGCAAGAACCTCCCCGAGTACGACAAGCTCGCCACCGGCAACCCGGTCTTCAAGGGCCGCATGGAGGGCATCGGCTATCTCGACCTGGCCGGCGCTCTGGCCACCGGCGCCACCGGCCCCATCGTGCGCTCCGCCGGGCTCCCCCACGACCTGCGCACATCGCAGCCGTACTGCGGATACGAGACCTACGAGTTCGAGGTGCCCACCGCCGACACCTGCGACGCCTACGGCCGGTTCCTGATCCGGCTGGAGGAGATGCGCCAGTCGCTGCGGATCGTCGAGCAGTGCCTGGACCGGCTCGCACCGGGCCCGGTCATGGTCGAGGACAAGAAGATCGCCTGGCCCGCACAGCTGGCCCTGGGCCCCGACGGCCTCGGCAACTCCCTCGACCACATCAAGAAGATCATGGGCACCTCGATGGAGGCCCTGATCCACCACTTCAAGCTGGTGACGGAGGGCTTCCGCGTCCCGCCCGGCCAGGCGTACTGCGCCGTGGAATCCCCCAAGGGCGAACTGGGCGTCCATGTGGTCAGCGACGGCGGCACCCGCCCCTACCGCGTGCACTTCCGCGATCCGTCCTTCACCAATCTCCAGGCCATGGCGGCGATGTGCGAAGGCGGCCAGGTCGCCGACGTCATCGTCGCCGTCGCGTCCATCGACCCCGTGATGGGAGGCGTCGACCGGTGAACGACGTCCAGCTGGGCATGCCCCAACTCCCCGCTCCCGACTACCCCGCCGAGGTACGGGCCCGGCTGGAGGCGGACGCCGAGGAGGTGATCGCCCGCTACCCCGGCCCGCGGTCCGCGCTGCTGCCGCTGCTGCACCTCGTCCAGGCCGAGGAGGGGCACATCACCCGCACCGGCATCCGCTTCTGCGCCGAGCAGCTCGACCTGACCACGGCCGAGGTCACCGCCGTCTCGACCTTCTACTCCATGTACCGCCGCGACGACGGCGGCGACTACCAGGTCGGGGTGTGCACCAACACGCTGTGCGCGGTGATGGGCGGCGACGCCATCTTCGACGAGCTCAAGCGGCACCTCGGTGTCGAGAACGGCGGGACCACCGAGGACGGCGCCGTCACCCTCGAACACATCGAGTGCAACGCCGCCTGCGACTTCGCTCCCGTCGTGATGGTCAACTGGGAGTTCTTCGACAACCAGACGCCGGAGACCGCCAAGCGTCTGGTCGACGACCTGCGGGCCGGGCGCACCGTCGCACCCACCCGCGGCGCCCCGCTGTGCACCTTCAAGGAGACGTCCCGGATCCTGGCGGGCTTCCCCGACGCACGCCCGGGCGCCGTCGAAGCCACCGGCGGTGCGGGCGAGGCCTCGCTCGTCGGACTGCGCCTGGCCAGGGGCGAAGGCGCCCCGGGGCGCGGCACCGACCACGTCATCGCCCCGCGCACCCCGGCCACCGGCGCCACCGACGAGGCCGGCCCCTCTCCCGCCACCGCCCCAGATGGAGGGGCTACGCCCCACAGCAACTATGGCGGCCACCCCGACGAACCGCCGCCCTCGGGGCACCCCAGCTCGCATGACGCGCCGCAGCAGACCGCGGCCTCCGACCCCGAGCACCCCGCCGGACCGAACGCCGATGAGGAGGGGGAGTGATGACCGTGGCCGCCGAATACGGGGGCACCCGGCCCGAGGCCGGGAGCGACCCCGAAAAGCTCCTCGTGCCCGTCCTGTCCGCGTTCTGGGACGAGCCGGAATCCTGGACGCTGGAGACCTACCGCCGCCACGACGGCTACGCGGGCCTGCGCAAGGCGCTGGCCATGCCGCCCGACGACGTCATCGCCTACGTCAAGGACTCCGGCCTGCGCGGCCGCGGCGGCGCAGGCTTCCCCACCGGCATGAAATGGCAGTTCATCCCGCAGGGCGACGGCAAACCGCACTATCTCGTTGTCAACGCCGACGAATCGGAGCCCGGGACCTGCAAGGACATCCCGCTCCTCTTCGCGAACCCGCATGCCCTCATCGAGGGGATCGTGATCGCCTGTCATGCGATCCGGTCGAACCACGCCTTCATCTATCTGCGCGGTGAGGTCGTTCCCGTACTGCGCCGGCTGCACGAGGCCGTACGGGAGGCGTATGCGGCGGGCTTCCTCGGAAAGGACATCCTCGGCTCGGGACTCGAGGTGGATGTGATCGTGCACGCGGGCGCCGGCGCGTACATCTGCGGTGAGGAAACCGCGCTGCTGGATTCCCTGGAAGGCCGTCGCGGACAGCCCCGGCTGCGTCCTCCTTTCCCGGCGGTGGCGGGCCTCTACGCCTGCCCCACTGTCGTGAACAACGTCGAATCCATCGCGTCGGTTCCCGCGATCCTGAACAAAGGGAAAGAGTGGTTCAGGTCGATGGGCAGCGAGAAGTCCCCGGGCTTCACGCTCTACTCGCTCAGCGGCCATGTCGCCAACCCCGGCCAGTACGAAGCCCCGTTGGGCATCACCCTGCGCCAGCTGCTGGACATGAGCGGCGGCATGCGCCCAGGACACCGGCTGAAGTTCTGGACGCCGGGCGGCTCGTCCACGCCGATGTTCACCGACGCCCACCTCGACGTACCGCTGGACTACGAGGGCGTGGGCGAGGCCGGCTCGATGCTCGGCACCAAGGCGCTCCAGTGCTTCGACGAGACCACCTGCGTCGTGCGCGCCGTCACCCGCTGGACCGAGTTCTACGCCCACGAGTCCTGCGGCAAGTGCACGCCCTGCCGCGAAGGCACCTACTGGCTGGTGCAGCTGCTGCGCGACATCGAGGCCGGCAAGGGCCGGATGGCGGACCTCGACAAGATCGACGACATCGCCGACAACATCAACGGCAAGTCCTTCTGCGCCCTCGGCGACGGTGCCGCCTCGCCGATCTTCTCCTCGCTGAAGTACTTCCGCGAGGAGTACGAGCAGCACATCACCGGCAAGGGCTGCCCCTTCGACCCCGCCAAGTCGACCCTGTGGGCCGACAACGACGCTCACCTGGGGGTGAATGCATGACCGTCACAACCACGGGGGCGAACAGCGGCTCCACGGCCCTCCCGCCCGAGGACCTCGTCACCCTGACGATCGACGGCATCGAGATCTCCGTCCCCAAGGGGACGCTGGTCATCCGCGCCGCCGAACTCCTCGGCATCGAGATCCCGCGTTTTTGCGACCATCCGCTGCTGGATCCGGCCGGCGCCTGCCGCCAGTGCATCGTCGAGGTCGAGGGCCAGCGCAAACCGATGGCCTCGTGCACCATCACCTGCACCGACGGCATGGTCGTCAAAACGCAGCTGACCTCCCCGGTGGCCGAGAAGGCGCAGCGCGGCGTGATGGAGCTGCTGCTGATCAACCACCCGCTGGACTGCCCGGTCTGCGACAAGGGCGGCGAGTGTCCGCTCCAGAACCAGGCGATGCAGGTCGGCGACCCGGAGTCGCGCTTCGAGGGCCGCAAACGCACCTTCGCCAAACCGGTGCCGATCTCCGCCCAGGTGCTGCTGGACCGCGAGCGGTGCGTGCTGTGCGCGCGCTGCACCCGCTTCAGCAACCAGATCGCCGGCGACCCGATGATCGAGCTGGTCGAGCGCGGCGCCCTCCAGCAGGTCGGCACCGGCGAGGGCGACCCCTTCGAGTCGTACTTCTCTGGCAACACCATCCAGATCTGCCCGGTCGGCGCGCTCACCTCGGCCGCGTACCGCTTCCGCTCCCGCCCCTTCGACCTGGTCTCCTCGCCGTCGGTGTGCGAGCACTGCGCGGGCGGCTGCGCGACCCGTACGGACCACCGGCGCGGCAAGGTCCTGCGGCGGCTGGCCGCCAACGACCCCGAGGTCAACGAGGAGTGGATCTGCGACAAGGGGAGGTTTGCCTTCCGCTACGCGCAGCAGAGGGACCGGCTGGAGCACCCGTTGGTACGCAACCGGGAGTCCGGCGAACTGGAACCGGCGAGCTGGCCGGACGCCCTGGAGGCCGCGGCCCGGGGGCTGTCCGCCGCCAGGGGCCGCACCGGCGTCCTGACCGGCGGCCGGCTGACCGTCGAGGACGCCTACGCCTACGCCAAGTTCGCCCGGGTCGCGCTGGACACGAACGACATCGACTTCCGGGCACGGGTGCACAGCGCCGAGGAGGCCGACTTCCTGGCGGCCCGGGTCGCCGGCCGGGGCCGGGATCTCGGGGGCGGGGGCCTCACGTACACCGCCCTGGAGGAGGCACCGGCCGTCCTCCTGGCCGGTATCGAGGCCGAGGAGGAGGCTCCCGGCGTCTTCCTGCGGCTGCGCAAGGCGCACCGCAGGAGCGGTCAGCACACCTACGGGCTGGCGCCGTACGCCTCGCGCGGCCTGATCAAGGCGGGCGGCACGCTGCTCCCGGCGGCACCCGGCACCGAGACCGAATGGCTCGACGCGCTGGCCGGCGGCGTCGGACTGGAGGGCGAGGGAGGCGCGGCCGCCGAGGTGCTGCGCCAAGACGGTGCGGTGATCGTCGTCGGCGAGCGGCTGGCCGCGGTGCCCGGCGCTCTGACCGCCGCGGTCCGCGCGGCCACCGCCACCGGCGCCCGCCTGGTGTGGATCCCGCGGCGGGCCGGTGAGCGCGGCGCCCTGGAAGCGGGCGCGCTGCCGGGGCTGCTGCCCGGCGGCCGTCCGGCCACCGACCCCCGGGCCCGCGACGAGGTCGCCGCCGCCTGGGGCGTGGCCGAACTCCCGCACCGCCACGGCCGCGACACCGGCCAGATCATCGAGGCCGCGGCCACCGGAGAGCTGAGCGCGCTCCTGGTGGCGGGCGTCGAGGTCGCCGACCTGCCCGACCCGGCCCGCGCGCTGACCGCCCTGGACGAGGTCGGCTTCCTGGTCAGCCTGGAACTGCGGCCCTCACAGGTCACCGAACGGGCCGATGTGGTCCTCCCGGTGGCGGCCGTGGTCGAGAAGGCCGGCACGTTCCTCAACTGGGAGGGCCGGGCCCGGCCGTTCGAGGCCGCGCTCAAACCCGACCAGATGACCCGGCGCCATCTGCTGCCGGACGCCCGGGTGCTGCACATGCTCGCGGACGCTCTCGACGTCCGTCTGACGCTCCCGGACGTCCACGCCGTACGCCGCGAGATGGACCGGCTCGGCGGCTGGGACGGCCCGTACGCCGGGGAGCCCGTGGAGAGCGGGCGCCCGCTGCCCCGCCCCGACACCGGCGAGGCCGTACTGGCCGGGCACCACCTCCTCCTGGACCAGGGCCTGCTCCAGGAGGGCGACGAGGCGCTGGCCGGCACCCGGCACGCCGCGCTCGCCCGGATGTCGCCGGCCACCGCCGAGGAGACCGGCGTCAAGGACGGCGATCTGCTGGCCGTGACGGGACCGGCGGGCTCGGTGCGGCTGCCGCTGCGGGTGACGCCGATGCCCGACCGGGTGGTGTGGCTGCCGCTGAATTCCGTCGGCGGCGGCGTCGCCGCCGACACCGGGGCGCTCCCCGGTGAGCTGGTGAAGGTCTCCGCCGCATCCGGAACGACGGAGCCCGCCGAGGAGGAGGTCTGATGCAGCGGCTCGACCAACTGACCGCCGCAGGAACGGCGCTGGCGCAGGAAGACCTGTCGATGTTCGGCCGCGATCCCTGGTGGCTGGTCGTCATCAAAGCGGTCTTCTGTTTCGCGTTCCTCATGCTGACCGTGCTGTTCTCCATCGTCTGGGAACGCAAGGTCGTCGCCTGGATGCAGCTGCGCATCGGCCCCAACCGGCACGGCCCCTGGGGCATGCTCCAGTCCCTGGCCGACGGCATCAAGCTGATGCTCAAGGAGGACCTGGTCGTGCGGCGCGCCGACAAGGCCGTCTACGTCCTCGCGCCGATCGTCGCGGCCATCCCGGCCTTCATGGCGATCGCGGTGATCCCCTTCGGCCCGGCCGACAACGAGGTCTCCATCTTCGGTGTCCGCACCCCGATGCAGCTCACCGACCTGCCCATCGGCATCCTCTACGTCCTGGCGACCGCCTCCGTCGGCATCTACGGCATCGTGCTGGCCGGCTGGTCCTCCGGCTCGACCTATCCGTTGCTCGGCGGGCTGCGCTCCTGCGCCCAGATGATCTCGTACGAGATCGCGATGGGCGCCGCCTTCGCCTCGGTCTTCCTCTACTCCGGGTCGATGTCGACGTCGACGATCGTGGAGTCGCAGCAGAGCAGGTGGTACGTCCTGCTGCTGCCGGTGTCGTTCCTCATCTACATCGCGACGATGGTGGGCGAGACCAACCGCGCACCGTTCGACATGCCCGAGTCCGAGGGCGACCTCGTCGGCGGCTTCAACACCGAGTACTCGTCCATCAAGTTCGCGATGTTCATGCTCGCCGAGTACGTGAACATGGTGACGGTCTCGGCGGTGGCGACCACGCTCTTCCTGGGCGGCTGGCGGGCCCCGTACCCGATCTCCTCCTTCTGGGCGGGCGCGAACCACGGCTGGTGGCCGATGCTCTGGTTCACGATCAAGGTCCAGCTGCTGCTGTTCTTCTTCATCTGGCTGCGCGGCACGCTCCCGCGGGTGCGCTACGACCAGTTGATGAAGCTGGGCTGGAAGGTCCTCATCCCGGTCTCGCTGGTCTGGCTGCTGCTGGTCGCCACCGTCCGGGCGCTGAAGAACGAGGGCTACCAGTTCCAGCAGATCGTGCTCTACGTCGCCGGAGGCGCCCTCACCCTGCTGTTGATCTCGCTGCTCGTGGACTTCTTCCGGCGCGGCGAGCCGGTGGAGGAGCCGGACGGGGACGGGGAGTTCGACCCGATGGCCGGCGGATTCCCCGTACCGCCGCTGCCCGGACAGAGCCTGCCGCCGGTGCCGCGCAGGCGGCCGCGCTGGGGCCCGGAGTCCGAGCGGGAGTTGATTGTCAGTGGCGGGGTGGACACTGTCCGTGACGGAAATGGGATCGACGGAAAGGGGGGCGACGGTGCCTGAGTTCCAGAACCCCGTGGCCGGCTTCGGCGTGACCTTCAAGGCCATGTTCAAGAAGCGGCTGACCGAGCAGTACCCGGAGGAGAAGAAGCCGACGGCCCCGCGCTTCCACGGCCGCCATCAGCTCAACCGCCATCCGGACGGCCTGGAGAAGTGCATCGGCTGCGAGCTGTGCGCCTGGGCCTGCCCCGCGGACGCCATCTACGTCGAGGGCGCCGACAACACCGACGAGGAGCGTTACTCCCCGGGCGAGCGCTACGGCAGCGTCTACCAGATCAACTATCTGCGCTGCATTCTGTGCGGTCTGTGCGTGGAGGCCTGTCCGACCCGCGCGCTGACCATGACCAACGAGTACGAACTCGCCGACAAGACCCGCACCTCGCTCATCTACACCAAGGAAGAGCTGCTCGTCGGCCTGGAGGACACCATGGTCGACTCCCCGCATGCGATCTACCCGGGCATGACGGAGAAGGACTACTACAAGGGGCTGGTGACCGAGGCCGCGCCCGGGACGGTCCGTCAGGTCGCCGTCTCCAAGGGCGAACGGCCGGAAGGGGCCGCGACGCAGGACAAGGAGGTGCGGTCATGACCGTCCTCGCCGCCGCGGCCTCCACCGGCGAGGCCGTGCAGTTCTGGCTCCTGGGCATCGTCGCCGTCGCCGGCGCGCTGTGCACGATCATGCTCAGGCGCGCGGTCCACAGCGCCCTTTCCCTGGCCGGGACCATGATCGTCCTGGCGATCTTCTATCTGGCCAACGGCGCGTATTTCCTCGGCATCGTCCAGATCGTCGTCTACACCGGCGCGATCATGATGCTGTTCCTCTTCGTCGTCATGCTGGTCGGCGTCACCGCCGCGGACTCCCTCAAGGAGACGCTCAAGGGCCAGCGCTGGCTCGCCGCGGGCCTGGGCATCGGCTTCGGCGTCCTGCTCATCGCCGGTATCGGCAATGCCTCGCTCAAGCAGTTCAACGGCCTGGGGGACGCCAACGCCGGCGGCAATGTGCAGGGCCTGGCCGCGCTCATCTTCACCAAGTACGTCTTCGCCTTCGAAATCACCGGCGCGCTGCTGATCACCGCGGCCGTCGGCGCGATGGTGCTCACCCACCGCGAGCGTACGGAGCGCGCCAAGAGCCAGCGCGAACAGTCCATCGCCCGCATCAAGGAGGGCAAGCACATCCCGCCGCTGCCCGCCCCCGGTGTCTACGCCCGGCACAACGCCGTGGACATCCCGGGCCTGCTGCCCGACGGCACCCCGTCCGAGCTGACGGTCAATCCGACGCTGCGCGGGCGCGGCCAGATCCGCGATGTCTCGCGCGAATCGCTCGCCGAGCTGAAGGCGCTGGAGCGGCGCTCCGAGAAATGGCTGGGGCGTGAGTCCGCGGACGAACCCGAACCCCCGCCGTCCGGTGGCCCGGCGCCCAAGGAGCACACGGAGGGGGCCAAGAAATGAATCCGGTCTACTACCTCTATCTGGCCGCCCTGTTGTTCACCATCGGCGGGGCCGGGGTGCTGATCAGGCGGAACGCCATCGTGGTGTTCATGTGCATCGAGCTGATGCTCAACGCCTGCAATCTCGCCTTCGTGACCTTCTCGCGGATGCACGGGAATCTCGACGGCCAGATCATCGCCTTCTTCACGATGGTCGTCGCCGCGGCCGAGGTCGTGGTCGGCCTGGCGATCATCGTGTCGATCTTCCGCACCCGTCATACGGCCTCGGTCGACGACGCCAGCCTGATGAAGCTGTAAGGGGTCGCACAAAGTGGAGAACTTGATCGCGCTGCTCGTCGCGGCACCGCTGGTCGGTGCGGCCCTGCTGTTGTGCGGCGGCAGTCGCCTGGACCGCGCCGGCCACTGGATCGGCTCGCTGTTCGCGGTGGCCTCGTTCGCCATCGGGGCGGCGCTCTTCGCCGACATGCTCGGCAAGAGCCCCGAGCACCGTGCCCTGCACCAGCACCTGTACAGCTGGATCCCGGTCGGCGGCTTCCGCGCCGACGTCGCCTTCCAGCTCGACCAGTTGTCGATGACCTTCGTCCTGCTGATCACCGGGGTCGGCTCGCTGATCCACATCTACTCGATCGGCTATATGGCCCATGACGACCGGCGCCGCCGCTTCTTCGGTTATCTCAACCTCTTCCTCGCGGCGATGCTGCTGCTCGTCCTCGCCGACAACTACCTTCTCCTCTACGTCGGATGGGAGGGCGTCGGCCTCGCCTCGTACCTCCTGATCGGCTTCTGGCAGCACAAGCCCAGCGCGGCCACCGCCGCCAAGAAGGCGTTCCTGGTCAACCGCGTCGGCGACATGGGCCTGTCCATCGCGATCATGCTGATGTTCACGACGTTCGGGACCTTCGCCTTCGGCCCGGTGCTCGCCTCCACCGGTGCGACCTCCCAAGGGAGACTGACCGCCATCGGGCTGTTGCTGCTGCTGGCCGCCTGCGGCAAGTCGGCACAGGTGCCGCTCCAGTCCTGGCTGGGCGACGCGATGGAGGGCCCGACCCCGGTCTCGGCCCTGATCCACGCCGCCACCATGGTCACCGCAGGCGTCTACCTGATCACCCGCTCCGGGGCGGTCTTCAATGCCGCACCCGACGCCCAGGCGGCCGTCGTGGCCGTCGGCGCGGTCACGCTGCTCTTCGGTGCGATCGTCGGTTGCGCCAAGGACGACATCAAAAAGGCGCTGGCCGGCTCGACGATGTCCCAGATCGGCTACATGATCATGGCTGCCGGTCTCGGTCCGATCGGCTACGCCTTCGCGATCATGCATCTGGTCACCCACGGCTTCTTCAAGGCGGGCCTCTTCCTCGGCGCAGGCTCCGTGATGCACGGCATGAACGACGAGGTGGACATGCGCCGTTACGGCGGTCTGCGCCGGTACATGCCGGTCACCTTCGTCACCTTCGGCCTCGGCTATCTGGCGATCATCGGCTTCCCCGGCCTGTCCGGCTTCTTCTCCAAGGACAAGATCATCGAGGCGGCGTTCGCCAAGGGCGGCACCGAAGGCTGGATCCTGGGCGGCGCGGCCCTCCTGGGCGCCGCGATCACCGCGTTCTACATGACCCGGGTGATGCTGATGACCTTCTTCGGCGAAAAACGCTGGGATCCCGAAGAAGTCCATCCACACGAGTCGCCCAAGGTCATGACGATCCCGATGATCGTGCTGGCCCTCGGATCGGTCTTCGCGGGCGCCCTGTTCAGCGTCAACGAAAACTTCGTCAGGTGGCTGGAACCGGTCACCTCCTTCGCCCACGGCCACTCCCCGCTCAGCGCCACCGCCGTCACCTCCGCCACCATGGTCGTCCTGATCATCGGCGTCGGCATCGCCTGGGCCATGTACGGCCGCAGGCCCGTACCGGCCACCGCCCCGCGCGGCTCGCTGCTCACCCGCGCCGCCCGCCGCGACCTCCTCCAGGACGACTTCAACCACGTCGTCCTGGTACGCGGCGGCGAACACCTCACCCGCACGCTCGTCTATCTCGACCACTCCGTGGTGGACGGCGCGGTCAACGGCACGGCGGCCACGATGGGCGGACTCTCCGGCCGGCTGCGCCAGTTGCAGAGCGGGTTCGTCCGCTCGTACGCGGTCCAGATGCTCGGCGGGGCCGCCGTTCTCGTCGCCGCGACCCTGCTGATGAGGGGTGTCTGAGCCATGTCCTTTCCCCTGCTGACGGCCACCGCGGCGCTCCCGGCGATCGGCGCGGTCGCCACCGCCGCGGTGCCCGCCGCCAAGCGCAGTGCGGCCAAATGGCTGGCGCTGGCGTTCTCCCTGGCCACCTTCGCCCTGGCCCTGGTGATCGCCTTCCGCTTCGTGCCGGGCGCCAAGGGCCCCTACCAGCTCACCGAATCACACGCCTGGATCCGCGACTTCGGGGTCCGCTACGACCTCGGTGTGGACGGCATCGCCGTCGCCCTGATCGCGCTGACCACCCTGCTGATCCCGTTCGTCATCCTGGCGGGCTGGCACGACGCCGACCCCCTGGAAGACACCGCTGCATCTGATGGCGGCTCCGCCGCGGGCAATCCCCGCTGGCGGCCCACCCAGGGCTTCTTCGCCCTGATCCTGGCCGTCGAGGCGATGGTCGTCCTCTCCTTCGAGGCCACCGACGTCTTCCTCTTCTACATCTTCTTCGAAGCCATGCTCATCCCGATGTACTTCCTCATCGGCGGCTTCGGGGACGGCGCCCACGCGGGCGGTGAGGACCAGGCCGCCACCCAGCGGTCGTACGCCGCGGTGAAGTTCCTGCTCTACAACCTCGCCGGCGGCCTGATCATGCTGGCCGCGGTCATCGGCCTCTACGCCGCCACCGCCGACCAGCTCGGCACCGGCACCTTCTCGCTCCAGCAGATCGTCGAGGCCCGGGCCGCCGGCAAGCTCGACCTCGGCACCGGCACCGAACGCCTGCTGTTCCTCGGCTTCTTCTTCGCCTTCGCGGTGAAGGCCCCGCTGTGGCCGCTGCACACCTGGCTGCCCAACGCCATGGGCGAGGCGACCGCCCCGGTGGCGGTGCTGATCACCGCGGTCGTCGACAAGGTCGGCACCTTCGCGATGCTCCGCTTCTGCCTCCAGCTCTTCCCCGGGGCCAGCCGCTGGGCGACCCCGGTCATTCTCGTCCTCGCCCTGATCAGCATCGTCTACGGCGCCCTGCTCGCCGTCGGCCAACGCGACATCAAGCGCCTGATCGCCTACGCCTCGATCTCCCACTTCGGCTTCATCATCCTGGGCATCTTCGCCATGACGACCCAGGGCCAGGGCGGCGCGACGCTCTACATGGTCAACCACGGCATCTCGACCGCCGCGCTGATGCTGGCCGCCGGCTTCCTGATCAGCCGCCGCGGCTCGCGTCTGATCGCGGACTACGGCGGTGTCCAGAAGGTCGCCCCGGTGCTCGCGGGGACCTTCCTCGTCGGCGGTCTCGCCACCCTCTCGCTGCCCGGAATGGCGCCGTTCGTCAGCGAATTCCTCGTCCTGGTCGGCACCTTCAGCCGCTACCCGGTCATCGGCATCATCGCCACCCTCGGCATCGTCCTGGCCGCGCTCTACGTCCTGGTCCTCTACCAGCGGACGATGACCGGCCCGGTCAGGGAGGAGGTGCGCACCATGCCCGACCTGCGGATCCGGGAGCTGGTCGTGGTCGCGCCGCTGATCGCGCTGCTGCTCTTCCTCGGGGTGTACCCCAAACCGCTCACCGACATCGTCAATCCGGCGGTGCACCACACCCTGTCCGTCGTGGACAAGAAGGACCCCAAGCCCGCTGTGCAGGTGAACGCCGTGCCCGGTGGAGGCCGGCACGGCCACGCCGCGCCTGATCAAGACGTGGAGGCCGCGAAGTGAGTTCCGTGGCAAGTGTCCACAGCCTGTGGACGGTGGCGGCCGAGGTGCCGGGCCGGATCCCGGCACCGCATATCGAATACGCTCAGCTGTCGCCGACCCTGATCGTTTTCGGTGCGGCGGTGCTCGGCATCCTGGTCGAGGCGCTGCTGCCCCGCAGGAGCCGCTACTACGCCCAGCTGGCGCTGTCGGTGGTGGCGCTGGCCGCCGCGTTCGCCGCGGTGATCGGCCTGGCGGCCGCCGGCTTCGGCTCGTCCAAGGCACACATCGCCGCCATGGGCGCCATCGCCGTCGACGGCCCCGCCCTCTTCCTCCAGGGCACGATCCTGCTGGTCTCCCTGGTCGCCGTCTTCACCTTCGCCGAGCGCCGGCTCGACCCCGCGGCACACCACAAGCCCGTGGACTCCTTCGCTGCCCAGGCCGCCGCCGTCCCCGGCGGCGCAGCCGAACAGGCCGCGGTCAAGGCCGGGTTCACCACCACCGAGGTCTTCCCGATCGTCCTCTTCGCGATCGGCGGCATGCTGGTCTTCCCGGCGGCCAACGACCTGCTGACCCTCTTCATCGCCCTGGAGGTCTTCTCCCTCCCCCTCTACATCCTGTGCGCCCTGGCCCGCCGCCAGCGCCTCCTCTCCCAGGAAGCCGCCGTCAAGTACTTCCTCCTCGGCGCCTTCTCCTCCGCGTTCCTCCTGTTCGGCATCGCCCTGCTCTACGGCTACGCGGGCACGGTCACCTACGCCGGAATCGCCGAGGTCATCTCGGACGGCGCCAAGCAGATCGACCCGGCGCTGGCCGGCACCATGGGCAACGACGCCCTGCTGCTGATCGGCTCGGCGCTCGTGCTGATGGGCCTGCTGTTCAAGGTCGGCGCGGTCCCGTTCCACATGTGGACCCCGGACGTCTACCAAGGCGCCCCGACCCCGGTCACCGGCTTCATGGCGGCCGCCACCAAGGTCGCCGCCTTCGGCGCGCTGCTGCGGCTGCTGTACGTCGTGCTGCCGGGCATGCGCTGGGACTGGCGGCCGGTGATGTGGGGCGTGGCGATCGTCACGATGCTGGGCGGCGCCATCGTCGCCATCACCCAGACCGACATCAAGCGTCTGCTGGCCTACTCCTCCATCGCGCACGCCGGCTTCATCCTCGCCGGTGTCATCGCCACCAGCGAGGACGGCATCTCGTCCGTCCTGTTCTACCTGGGCGCGTACTCCTTCGTGACGCTCGGCGCCTTCGCCGTCGTCACCCTGGTACGGGACGCGGGCGGCGAGGCCACCCACCTGTCCAAGTGGGCCGGGCTCGGCCGCCGTTCACCCCTGGTGGCGGCGGTCTTCGCCGTCTTCCTGCTCGCCTTCGCCGGTATCCCGCTGACGTCCGGTTTCGCCGGGAAGTTCGCGGTCTTCAAGGCGGCGGCCCAGAGCGGCGCGGGCTGGCTGGTGGTGGTCGGTGTGATCTCGTCCGCCATCGCCGCGTTCTTCTACATCCGCGTCATCGTGCTGATGTTCTTCAGCGAGCCGAAGCCGGACGGCCCCACCGTCGCGGTCCCCAGCCCGCTGACGATCACCGCCATCGCCGTCGGCGTCGCGGTCACCCTGGTACTGGGTCTGGCGCCGCAGTACTTCCTCGATCTGGCGGGCCAGGCCGGGGTGTTCGTCCGCTGACGGCGCGCCGCCGCATGGCCGACGCCGAGGCTCGGCCGGTACACCGGCGTCGTACGGCCGCCGACCGGAGTCCCCAAGAGGGCTCCGGGCGGTGGCCGTTGCGTGCGAGGCGTACGGTCAGCTGCTGGGCATGCTCGGCAGCGTCGGCATGTTCGGGATCTTCACGCTGCCGTCGGTGGACTTGGTGTACTGCTCGGTCGGCCCGTTCTTCCAGTGGACCGTCAGCGTCTTGCCGTCCGAGCCGGGCTTGAGGGTGCCCATGGTGCGGGTGTTGTCGCCCTTGGTGCACTTCAGGGCGGCCATGGTCAGCCCGGCCATCTGCTGGACCTTGCCCATACAGGCCGTCTGGTGCCCGTCGGCCAGCGCCACGGTGCCATGGGCGACCACGAGCACCATCGGACTCTGCGCGGACCCGGCCTTCCAGGCCCCGTCGAGCGCCTTGCCGTCCGAGGACTGCCCGCCCGGAGTCGACGCCCCGCTCTCCGGCGCCTTGCTCGGCGCACTGTCGCTGCCCTTGTCTGCGCCCTTGTCGCCGCTGCTTCCGCAACCGCTGAGCAGCATCGCGGCAACCGCGGCCGCCCCGGCGATCTGTGCTGCCTTGCGCACGTACGTCTCCTCCGTTGTGGGACAGGGAGGGGTGAGGGTAGCAGGAGGGGGCGGGCGGGACGGGCGGTCGCGATCGGCGGCGCTGGTCCCCTTCCGGGGGGCCTCCCCCCCCGCCCCCGCCCCCCTCCCACCCCACTCCCCAACCCATGGTGCTCTGGCTCCCCGTCCCACCCCGTCCCGCCCCGTCCCACCCCGTCCCACCCCGTCCCGCCCCGTCCCGTCCCGCCCCGTCCCGCCCTCGCCCCTCCTGCCGTCCCCTGACTTGCTTCCCCTAACTCGCCGCCGTGCTCTTGTCCATCTGGACGGCTTGGTACGCGGCGTGGGCGGACCACTCCTGCTTTGCGAGGCGTTTGAGGTCGCGGCGCTGGGCGGAGAAGGGGCCGCCGGGCACGAGCTTGGTGTCCAGGTCGACGGCTGCCACGTGGGCGGCCAGGAGGCGGGTGCGGGGGTCGGGGAGGTGAGCTTCGAGCGCGGCCAGGAAGCGGGCGCGCACCGGGCCTATCAGGTCGACCGGGCCGGCCGGGAACCGGTCGTACGGGAAGAGGCCCAGGGCGCGGTGGGGCTCGCGGCGCACCGCACCACGCTCCTCCAGGCGGCGCAGGCACAGCTCATGGACCGGCCGGGCGGCGCTGCGCACCCAGCGATGGGCCTTGACGCTGCTGCCCCGGTGCTTGCCCGGTGCGGGCAGCGCGGCGAGCGCGCCGTCCAGGACCGGGTCGCCGAGCGGCAGCGGATTGGCCACCGCGACCCGGTCGCCGTGCTCCACGGTGATCCGCCCGGCCGCCTCCAGCTCCGCCAGCGCCGCGCCCGCCACGCCGTACCGCAGATACGCGGCGTTGCTTATCGGACGCCCGCGGACGGGGTCCAGGGCGAGCAGCAGCAGTTCCTCGGGGAGCGTGAGGGCGGCCCCGCCGGCCCCGTGGGCCGTCTCGTCGGCGCCCGTCATGGGGCCTCCTGAGGTGGCATGGCCGAGACCGTGCCCAGATCGGGTGCGGGCAGGATGCGTCCGGTGACCTCGCCCAGGCCGATCCGGGCGCCGTCGGGGCCGGGGGCCCAGGCCGTGAGGGTGATCTCGTCGCCGTCCTGGAGGTAGGGGCCCTTGCCCTGGGTGATTTCGAGCAGACATCCGAGCTGGTCCGGCTCGGGCCCGGAGACCGTGCCGGAGGCGAACAGATCGCCGGTGCGCAGCGAAGCGCCGTTGACCGTCATATGGGCCAGCTGCTGGGCGGCCGTCCAGTACATCGCGGAGAACGGCGGACTGGAGAGGCGCTCGCCATTGAGAGCCACCTCGATGCGGAGGTCGATACCGCCCGGCTCCCCGTCCGAGTCGTCCAGGTACGGCAGCAGCGGGAAGTCCCGGGCGGGCGGGGGCGTACGGGCCTGGTCGAAGGCGTCGAGCGGGGTGACCCACGCGGAGACGGAGGTGGCGAACGACTTGCCCAGGAAGGGGCCGAGCGGTTGGTACTCCCAGGCCTGGATGTCGCGTGCGGACCAGTCGTTGACCAGGCAGACGCCGAAGACATGATCCCGGAAGGCGTCCAGCCCCACCGGTTCATGGAGGGCGGAGGGGGTGCCGACCACGAAGCCGACCTCCGCCTCGATGTCGAGGCGGGCGGACGGCCCGAAGGACGGGACGGCGTCCGCCGGGGACTTGCGCTGGCCGTTAGGGCGCACCACAGGGGTACCGGTGACGACGACGGTGCCGGCGCGGCCGTGGTAACCGATCGGCAGATGCTTCCAGTTGGGCGGCAGTGCGGCGCCGTTGGGGCGGAAGATTCGGCCGACGTTGGTGGCGTGGTGCTCGCTGGAGTAGAAGTCGACGTAGTCGGCGACCTCGAAGGGGAGGTGCAGGGTTACCGCGTCGAGGGGGTGGAAGAGCGGTGCCACGGCGGTGCGGTGCTCGGGGGCGGTGACGGCGGCGCGGACGGCCGCGCGGACCTCCTGCCAGACGGTGCGCCCGGCGCCGAGCAGGGGGTTGAGGGACGGTGCGGCGAGCAGCTCCGTGTGCGCGGGCCGTACGACCGAAGGCAGCGCGTCCGGCAGGGCGCTCAGGTCGAGGACGTGGTGGCCGTAGCGGACGCCGATTCTGCGCCGGTCGGGCGCATCGGCCGTGGTGAAGACGCCGTAGGGGAGGGTGTGCGGGCCGAAGGGTTCGCCTTCCGCCAGGTCGAACGGGCTCTGCTCGGGCATGGACAGCTCCTCGTTTCGTCGTCGCCGGTGGGCGGGCCGGCCGGTCCGGTATCGGATGATGGCCGGGCCGGTCGGTTCGAAGATCAGGGTACGGCCGGGCGCAATGCGGCGGGGGAGCCTGTGGATAACTCCGCTCCGGCCGCCGAACCCCTCGAATCGCGCTGGCGTGCGCCCAGCCCGCCCCCGCCGCGTACGCGCCCCCGTTCACCTCTCCCGCCACCCGCAATATCCTGAAATCCCTTGCTGCACCGGGCATTTCGGGCCTAGCGTCCGTTGTCGGTACGAGCCGGGGATTCCCGGGCGAGGCCGTTTGCGTTGGGGGGCAGGTGGCTCGCAGTGGCGTACGGCTCGCGGTCGACCGGAGTTCCGGCTCTTCGAGAACACCGCCGGGGTGGATGTCGTCCGCGCCCAGCACCTGCATCGGACCGGGCGGCCCGTCCCGGAGGGCGCACAGCGCCGCGGGCGCCGCTTCGTCGTCGAGAGCATCGATCTGCCCGCGCGGCCGGCCTGCCGGGACGGCGGCCCCGGACGGCGGGCGGCCGGTACCGAGGCGCCGTGGTTCGCGGGCGACGATCCGCTGCCGTTCTTCATGATGCTCGCGTCTTCATGATGCTCGCGTGCTCCACCGGGACCGGAGCCCGCCATCTGGTGCGCCTGCACCGCGCCACCCGCCGTGCCACCTGGACCGGCGCAACGGCACACCACCCACAGGAGAGGCGGCCGAGGTGACGGATACGAGGACTCCGGTGGCGGTCATCGGGGTCGGCCCGTACGGCCTGTCGGCCGCGGCGCATCTGAGGGCGAGGGGCCTGCCGGTGCGGGTCTTCGGGGAGCCCATGGCGAGCTGGCGGTCGCAGATGCCCGCGGGCATGCTGCTCACGTCGACCCCGGAGGCGTCCAGCATCCACGTCCCGCACGCCGGGCACACCCTGGGCGACTTCTGCGCCGCCACCGGGGAGGGCAGCTATGTCTCCGACTGGGACGTCATCCCCGTCGAGACCTTCGTCCGGTACGGGCAGTGGCTCCAGCAGCGGCTGGTCCCGCAGCTGGAGCGGGTCCGGGTGGTGTCGGTGGACCGGGTGGACGAGGGCTTCACGCTGAAGCTGGACGACGGCGAGTCGGCCGCGGCGCGGGCGGTGGTGGTCGCCACCGGGCTGAGCAACCTCGCCCATCTGCCACCGGAGCTGGCGGCCGCCGCCCCGGAGGGGCCGTCGGCCGCGGGGCCCGTCTCACACAGCTCCCAGCATCACGACCTGTCGGCGCTGGCCGGGCGGCATGTGGTCGTGGTCGGCGCGGGCCAGTCGGCCCTGGAGAGTGCGGTGCTCCTGGTGGAGCGCGGCGCGGCATCCGTACGGGTGGTGGCGCGCGGGCGCGCGGCGGTCGGCTTCGGCGCGCCGCCGAACCGCCGGCCCCGGTGGCGGCCGCGGACGCCGTTCGGCAATGCCTGGTCCCTGTACGCGTTCACGCGCCACGCCGGGGCGTTCCGTCATCTCCCGGTGCCCATGCGACGGTTCCTGGTGCGCCGGGTGCTGGGCCCACTGGGGGCGTGGTGGCTGCGGGACCGCTTCCAAGGGCGCGTGTCGGTCACCGAGGGGCGGCGGATCGTGCGCGCCCGGGTCCGCGACGGCCGCCCGGTGCTGGCGCTGCGCGGTGCGGACGGGCACGGCGGCGAGGTCATCGCGGACCACGTACTGGCCGCCACCGGCTATCGGGTGCGGCTGGCGGCGCTGGAGTTCCTCGGTGAGGGCCTGCGCACCGGCCTCGCGATGCGCGCGGGCGGGCCCCTGCTGGACGCCGGTTTCGGCTCGTCCGTACCGGGGCTGTACTTCACCGGGCCGCCGGCCGCCGCCTCGTTCGGGCCGCTGATGCGGTTCGTCTGCGGTACGGAGTTCGCCTCTTCCCGGCTGGCGCGGGCGGTGGTGCGGGCGTACGGGTGAGGGGCGTCGGGTGCCACTACGAGTGAGGTCGGGCGCCCATGACGAGTGACGGGGCCTCCGCCTAGGGGGCCTCCGCGCAGCAACCCCGTGCGTAGCAAGCGCCCCGCGCAGCAAGCGCCCCGCGCAGCAAGCGCCCCACCCGGTAGACGGCCTTGCCCCGTGCGGGGCCGGTTCGCGTGTCATCCCGATGGCGGAGGCCGACGGGCCCGGGTGCGGGCCACGAGGATGGCCGAAGAGCCCATGGTCCTCGCCGGAATTCGGCTCCGCGGTCACGGCCGGTGCCCCGGGGCATTCGGGAACGCGCCCGCCTCTGCCACCCCTCCCCTCCCACCGCAAATGCGGCATAAAGGGAGATTTCGAACATACCGCCCGGTGGGCCGGTGTGCTGGCCGGGTGTTTCGAGGGGCGGGCGCTCACGGTGATCGAACTGCGACCGGATACGCTGGCCAGTGGTGGAGACAGCGACAGATCGACATTCCGTTTGATCGTCAGCAGACAGGAGTACCCCTCGTGACCGTCGTCGAGCCTTTTGGGCTGAGCGTGCGGGACCAGGCACTTGAGGCCGATGTCCAGGCCGGGTTGGCGGCTGTCGAGGAGGGCCTGCTGGAGGCCACCAAAAGCGACGTGCCGTTCATCACCGAGGCCGCGCAGCATCTGGTGCGCGCCGGGGGCAAGCGGTTCCGGCCGCTGCTGGTGATGCTGGCCGCGCAGTTCGGCGACCCGTACAGCCCCGGTGTGGTGCCGTCGGCGGTGGTCGTGGAGCTGACGCATCTGGCGACGCTCTACCACGACGACGTGATGGACGAGGCGGATGTGCGCCGCGGTGTGGCCAGCGCCAACGCCCGCTGGGGCAACTCCGTTGCCGTACTGACCGGCGACTTCCTCTTCGCCCGCGCCTCGCACATCCTGGCCGACCTCGGGCCCGAGGCGGTCCGGATCCAGGCCGAGGCGTTCGAACGCCTGGTGACCGGCCAGATTCTGGAGACCGCCGGACCGCGCGACGGCCAGGACACCATCGACCACTACCTGGACGTCCTGGCGGGGAAGACCGGCTCGCTGGTCGCCGTGGCCTGCCGCTTCGGCGCGATGATGTCCGGCGCGCAGGAGTCGGTCGTCAACATCCTCACCCAGTACGGCGAGCGGCTGGGCACCGCCTTCCAGCTGGCCGACGATGTGCTGGACATCGCCAGCGACTCCCACGAGTCCGGCAAGACGCCGGGTACCGACCTGCGCGAGGGCATCGCGACGCTGCCGGTGCTGCATCTGCGCGCGCTGGCCGAGGGGGAATCCGGTACGGCCGAGGACCGCGCGCTGTGCGAGCTGCTGGCCGGCGATCTGACCGACGACGCCCGCCACGCCGAGGCGCTCACCAAGCTGCGCGCTCACCCGGCGCTGGAGCAGGCCCGCCGCGACACCGTGCGCTACGCCGAACAGGCCCGCGCGCTGCTGGCGCCGCTGGCGCAGTGCCCGGCCAAGGCGGCGCTGGAAGGCCTGTGCGACGCGGTGGTGCACCGGGCCGGCTGAGTCCGGGCGGCGCGGTGCGGGCAGTAATCAACCCTCGGTTTGACGCTCCATGATGCCGGGGCAGCTCCCCGCGTTTCTCCGGGGTGTTTCTCAGGGTTCGATCAGCCTCGCGTAGTACATGAGCCGCCGTTCGGTGACCGGACGTCATCCCACAGCAGTACGGGAAGTTGGACCCGCGGGGTGACGCCATGTCCGCGGGGGTTTGGTGGGATGGGAAGCACCACAACACGGCGGACGGGCCACAATGAGCTCTCAGGGGTGGACGAGTGCGTCGCGCGGAAACCGCCGTACACGACGGAGGTAGGCACATGCCACGGAACGAACCGACCGAGGTCACCGACGGATGGGACGGGGGGCGCTCGCCCAGGCGCCGTAAGGCGGTGCGGTACGGCGTACCGGTCGCGGTGGCGGGCGTGGCGGCGGCCACGATCGGGCTGGTCCCGGCGTTCGCCGGCTCCGGTTCTCCCGACCTGCCGAAGATCTCGGCGCAGGATCTGATAGCGAAAATCGCCAAGTCCGATGTCCAGCAGCTGTCCGGCACGGTCCGGGTCACCACCGACCTCGGGCTGCCGTCCCTGCCGGGCGGCGGCGCCGGAGCCTTCGGCGGCGCGGGCCACGGCGACGGTGCGAAGGGCAAGGACGGCGCGACCGCGTCCCCGCAGAACAAGCTGATGGAGCTGGCGTCCGGTGCGCACACGCTGCGCGTCGCCGCCGACGGGCCCGCCAAACAGCGGGTCTCGATCGTCGACGAGGCCGCCGAATACAGCATCATCCACAACGGCAACCAGGTCTGGGCGTACGACAGCGGCACCAACACCGCCGTCCACAGCACCGCCGCCGCGCACGACAAGGGCGCCCGGTGGCACCACGACCGCAAGGACGCGCCCAAGGACCTGCCCAAGGGGCTGAAGAACGCCACCCCGCAGGACCTCGCCCAGCAGGCCCTGAAGGCGGCCGGCGACACCACCTCGGTCACGGTCGACGGCACGGCGCGGGTCGCCGGGCGGGACGCCTACCAGCTCCTGATCAAGCCCAAGCAGTCCGCCTCGACGATCGGGTCGATCCGGATTGCGGTGGACGCCGCCAAGGGCGTCCCGCTGAAGTTCACCCTGACGCCCAAGAGCGGGGGAGCGGCCGCGATCGACGTCGGCTACACCGCCGTCGACTTCGCCAAGCCCGCCGCAAGCTCCTTCACCTTCACCCCGCCCAAGGGTGCCAAGGTCGTCGACGGCGACAAGGAGCGGGCGAAGGCCGCGCGGCAGCACGGCAAGGACTTCAAGGACCGCAAGGGCCTGGAGGACTTCAAGGACCGGGGCGGGCTGAACGTCATCGGCAAGGGCTGGACGTCCATCGCCACGATCAAGGGCTCCGGCTCGGGCCTGCCCACCGGCAAGAGCCACGGCGCCGGCGGCGACGCGGGCACATTCCTGGACGGCATCGGTGAGAAGGCGACCGGTTCCTTCGGCTCCGGCCGGGTCTTCAGCACCCGCCTGGTCAACGCTCTGATAACCGACCACGGCACGGTCTACGTCGGTGCCGTCGACAAGCAGGCCCTCATCGACGCGGCCAACGCCGCCAAGTAACAGGCCACGGAAGCACCAAGGGCGCGCCGCGCCTCCCGTCCGGGGCGCGGCGCGGCCCGCAGCCGTTCCGCAGTCCGGTACCAGCGGTACGCAGTACACAGCCCGTTCCGTACGCCATGAGTTGGGGGAGCCGCCCATGCCATCGCCACCCACCGCGGGCCCGCGGCGCGCGGTCCCGGCCGAGAGGGAGCGGGTGATCGAGACCCGGGGGCTGACCAAGACCTACCGCGGCGGCCAGCTCGCCGTCGACGGCCTCGATCTCGCCGTACCGCGCGGCAGCGTCTTCGGCTTCCTCGGCCCCAACGGCTCCGGCAAGACCACCACCATCCGCATGCTGATGGGGCTGATCGAGCCGACCGCCGGCAGTGCGCGGGTTCTGGGCGAGCCCATGCCCGGCGCGGGACGGCGGGTGCTGCCCAAGGTCGGCGCCCTGATCGAGGGACCGGCGCTCTATGGCTTCCTCAGCGGCCGCGGCAATCTGCTGCGCTTCGACGCGGCCGACCCGACCGCCGATCCGCGCACCCGCGCCGAGCGGGTCGGGCAGGCCCTGGAGCGGGTGGGGCTGGCGGCCGCGGCCGGCAAGAAGGCGCGGGCGTACTCCCTGGGCATGAAGCAGCGCCTGGGGCTGGCCGCGGCCCTGCTCCAGCCCCGTGAGCTGCTGGTTCTCGATGAGCCGACCAATGGCCTCGACCCGCAGGGCATGCGGGAGATCCGGGCCCTGGTCCGTGAGCTGGCGGCGGACGGCACCACGGTCTTCCTCTCCTCGCATCTCCTCGACGAGATCGAGCAGGTCTGCACCCATGCCGCGGTGATGGCCCGCGGCCGGCTGGTCGTCCAGGGCACGGTCGCCGATCTGTCCGCCACCGTCCTCGGCTCGTCCGGCGGCGGGCGGCTGGCGGTGACGACACCGGATACGGCGGATGCGGCCCGCGTCCTCAAGGAGCACGGGGTGACCGATCTCGACGTCACCGGCGAACGGGTCACCGGAAACCTGCCCGTCCCCGCTTCCGCCGCCCCTCCCGCCGCCGACGGTCCCGCGCTCGATCTGGCCGATCTCAATGCCGCGCTCGTCCGGGCCGGCGTCCGGGTCCGCGGCTTCGGCGCCGCGCGGGCCTCGCTGGAGGACGTGTTCGTGCAGCTGACCGGGGAGGGTTTCGATGTCGCAGGCTGAGGCACCGGAGAGCGAGGTGCCGGGGACGGACAGTCCCCCGCGCCGGTCGCCGCGGCGATGGTCGCTGGGCCTGCTGCGCAGCGAGATCGGTACGACCTTCAGGCGCTGGCGCACCCTCGCACTGCTGGCGGTGCTCGCGGGCGTACCGGTCCTGGTCGGCATCGCGGTGAAGATCGAGACCGGCCATGGCGGCGCGTCGGGCGGTTCCGGCGGCGGGGAGGGCGGCCCGGCCTTCATCTCCCAGGTCACCAACAACGGCCTGTTCCTGGTCTTCACCTCGCTGGCCGTGACGCTGCCGTTCTTCCTCCCGATGGCCATCGGCGTGATCGCGGGGGACTCCCTCGCGGGCGAGGCCAACGCCGGGACGCTGCGCTATCTGCTCGTCGCCCCCGCGGGCCGCACCCGCCTGCTGCTGGTCAAATACGCCACGACGCTGACGTTCTGCCTGGTGGCGACGTTGGTGGTGGCGTGCTCGGCGCTGGCGACCGGCGCCCTGCTCTTCCCCCTGGGCAAGGTCACCCTGCTCTCCGGCACCTCCATATCCCTCGGCGAGGGACTGCTGCGCGCGCTGGTCATCGCCTGTGTGGTGGCGCTCTCCCTGACCGGTCTGGCCGCCGTCGGCCTGTTCCTGTCGACGCTCACCACCAGCGGTGTCGCGGCGATGGCGACCACGGTCGGTCTGCTGATCACCGTGCAGATCCTCGACACCATCCCGCAGCTGCACGCCATCCAGCCGTATCTCTTCCCGCACTACTGGCTGTCCTTCGCGGACCTGCTGCGCGACCCCGTCTACTGGGATCAGTTGCAGAAGGACCTGGGCCTTCAGGCGCTGTACGTGGCGGTGTTCGGCTCGGCGGCGTGGGCGCGGTTCACCACGCGCGACATCACTGCGTGACGCACGGGGTGTCGGCGCCCCGGGCGGCGGCCTCGCCCGCTCGGGCACCCGCGGCCGCGAGGGCGATCCGCGCCCGGCGGGCCGTGCGCAGTGCGTCCCAGGTCAGGAGGCACAGGGCCAGCCAGACCAGGGCGAAGCCGGTCCAGCGCTCGGGCGGCATCCGCTCGTGGAAGACGGTCAGGCCGAGGAGGAACTGAAAGGTCGGCGCCAGGTACTGCATCATCCCGATCGTGACCAGCGGCAGCCGCATCGCCGAGGCCCCGAAGCAGATCAGCGGCACCGCGGTGGCGATTCCGCAGCCCGCGAGCAGCAGTGCCTCCCCCGGGCCGCCGGTGACGAAGGCGGACTCCCCGCGGGCGCCCAGGTAGAGCAGAAACCCGAGCGCGGGCAGCAACTGGAGCGCCGTCTCGGCGCTGAAGCCCTCGATGCCGTCGAGCTTGATGCCCTTCTTGGCCAGGCCGTAGGTCGCGAACGAGAAGGCCAGGCCCAGTGCGATCCACGGCATCCTGCCGTAGGCCAGGGTCATCACCACGACGGCGAGGGCGCCGATGGCCACCGCCGCCCACTGGAGCGGCCGCAGCCGCTCGCGCAGCACCAGCACGCCGAACGCGATGCTCACCAGCGGGTTGATGAAGTAGCCCAACGAGGCTTCGAGCACGTGCCCGTCGTTGACGGACCAGATGTAGAGGAACCAGTTGGCCGAGATGACCAGGGTGCACACCAGGATCAGCCCGAGGCGCTTGGGCTGACGCAGCAGCGCGGGTATCCAGGCCCAGCGGCGCAGCACGGCCAGGAGGACGATCGCGACGGGCAGCGACCACACCATGCGGTGGGCGAGGATCTCCGACGGCGCGGCGGCGTCCAGCAGATGCCAGTACAGGGGCAGCAGACCCCACATGGTGTACGCGGCCAAGCCGAGGGCGAGTCCCGTGCGCTGATCGTTTCGAGACGGCATATCGCCCTCCCTGTGGTGCGGTGACGACTCAAGGAAGGTAGCGCCGCACGCCGCCGCTGTCATGCCCGTATCGCCATACGGTCATGGCGGGGGGAGCGGCCCGCGAGCGCCTTCGCGAGCGCATCCGCCCTACGGTGACACCGCGCGCCGCGAAATGCGCCGCCTCGGGGCCCGGCGGACGGCCAACCGCAGACGGGCACCCAGCACGCACAGATGCCCGTACGCAACGCCGTAAGACGTTCGCGTACGGGCACCCGTGGAGGTGGCGCAGAGTGGCTCAGCCGACCACGGTCCAGGTGTCGTTGCCGGCGAGCAGGGCGGCGAGGTCGCCCTTGCCTTTCTGCTCGACGGCGGAGTCGAGCTGGTCGGACATGAGGGTGTCGTAGACCGGGCGCTCGACATTGCGCAGCACGCCGATGGGGGTGCGGTGCAGGGTTTCCGGGTCGGCGAGCCGGGAGAGGGCGAAGGCCGTGGTGGGGGAGGCGGCGTGTGCGTCGTGCACCAGCACGCCGTCGGTGCCCTCCTCCAGGACGTCGATGACCTTGAGGTCGCCGGTGGCCGGGTCGCGGACCACGCCCTTGGAGCCCAGGCCGTCCGGAGCCGGGGCGCCGAAGCGGATCGGCTCGCCGTGTTCCAGGCGGATGACCGCCTCCAGGGCCTGGTCCTTGTCCTTGAGGACCTCGAAGGCGCCGTCGTTGAAGATGTTGCAGTTCTGGTAGATCTCCACCAGCGCCGTGCCGGGGTGGGCGGCGGCCGCGCGCAGCACCGAGGTCAGATGCTTGCGGTCGGAGTCGACGGTGCGGGCCACGAACGACGCCTCGGCGCCCAGGGCCAGTGAGACCGGGTTGAACGGTGCGTCCAGCGAGCCCATCGGCGTCGACTTGGTGATCTTGCCGAGCTCGGAGGTCGGGCTGTACTGGCCCTTGGTCAGACCGTAGATGCGGTTGTTGAACAGCAGGATCTTGAGGTTGACGTTGCGCCGCAGGGCGTGGATGAGGTGGTTGCCGCCGATGGAGAGCGCATCGCCGTCACCGGTGACGACCCATACGGACAGATCGCGCCGCGAGGAGGCCAGGCCGGTGGCGATGGCCGGGGCGCGGCCGTGGATGGAGTGCATCCCGTAGGTGTTCATGTAGTACGGGAAGCGGGAGGAGCAGCCGATGCCGGAGACGAAGACGATGTTCTCCTTCGCCAGGCCGAGCTCGGGCATGAAGCCCTGGACGGCGGCGAGGACGGCGTAGTCACCGCAGCCGGGGCACCAGCGCACTTCCTGGTCGGACTTGAAGTCCTTCATGGACTGCTTGGCCTCGGCCTTGGGCACCAGGGAGAGCGCCTCGATCTGTGCGGGCTTCTCCTCCGGGATCGTCTCAGTCATTGATGGCCTCCTTAAGGACCTCCGCGAGCTGCTCGGCCTTGAACGGCATGCCGCTGACCTGGGTGTGCGAGCGCGCGTCGACGAGGTACTTGGCGCGCAGCAGGGTGCTGAGCTGTCCCAGGTTCATCTCCGGCACGACCACCTTGTCGTAACGCCGCAGGACCTCGCCGAGATTCCTCGGGAAGGGGTTGAGATGGCGCAGATGCACCTGCGCGATGCGCTCCCCCGCGCCCCTTACGCGCCGTACCGCCGCGGTGATCGGCCCGTAGGTCGAACCCCAGCCCACGACCAGGGTGTTGGCCTCGCCGGACAGGTCGTCGACCTCCAGGTCGGGGACCTCGATGCCGTCGATCTTGGCCTGGCGGGTGCGCACCATGAAGTCGTGGTTGGCGGGGTCGTAGGAGATGTTGCCCGTGCCGTCCTGCTTCTCGATGCCTCCGATCCGGTGTTCCAGGCCCGGCGTGCCCGGGATGGCCCAGGGTCGGGCGAGGGTGCGCTCATCGCGCTTGTAGGGCCAGAACGCCTCGGTGCCGTCGGCCAGCTCGTGGTTGGGGCCGGAGGCGAACTGGACGCGCAGATCGGGCAGTTCGTCGACCTCGGGAATCCGCCAGGGCTCGGAACCGTTGGCCAGATAGCCGTCGGAGAGCAGGAAGACGGGGGTGCGGTAGGTCAGCGCGATACGGGCCGCATCCAGCGCCGCGTCGAAGCAGTCGGCGGGCGTCTTCGGCGCCACGATCGGCACCGGGGCCTCGCCGTTGCGGCCGTACATCGCCTGGAGCAGGTCGGCCTGCTCGGTCTTGGTGGGCAGGCCCGTCGAGGGGCCGCCGCGCTGGATGTCCACGATCAGCAGCGGCAGCTCCAGGCTGACCGCGAGCCCGATGGTCTCCGACTTCAGCGCCACACCGGGGCCCGAGGTCGTGGTGACCGCCAGCGAGCCGCCGAACGCCGCGCCCAGCGCCGCGCCGATACCCGCGATCTCGTCCTCCGCCTGGAACGTCCGCACACCGAAGTTCTTGTGCTTGGACAGCTCGTGCAGGATGTCGGAGGCCGGGGTGATCGGGTACGAACCGAGGTACAGCGGCAGATCCGCCTGCTTCGAGGCGGCGACCAGCCCGTAGGACAGCGCGAGGTTGCCGGAGATGTTGCGGTACGTGCCGGTCGGGAACGCCTTGGTGGCCGGCGCGACTTCGTAGGACGTCGCGAAGTCCTCCGTCGTCTCACCGAAGTTCCAGCCCGCCCTAAAGGCGGTGACGTTCGCCTCCGCGATATCCGGCTTCTTGGCGAACTTCGCCCGCAGGAACTTCTCGGTGCCCTCCGTCGGCCGGTGGTACATCCACGACAGCAGGCCCAGCGCGAACATGTTCTTGCTGCGCTCGGCCTCCTTGCGGGAGAGGCCGAACTCCTTGAGGGCCTCGATCGTCAGCGTCGTCAGCGGCACCGGGTGGACGTTGTACGCCTCCAGCGAGCCGTCCTCCAGCGGGCTGGTCGCATAACCGACCTTGGCCATCGGGCGCTTGGTGAACTCGTCGGTGTTGACGATGATCTCCGCGCCCCGGGGGACGTCGCCGATGTTCGCCTTCAGCGCCGCCGGGTTCATCGCCACCAGGACGTTCGGGGCGTCACCCGGGGTGAGGATGTCGTGGTCGGCGAAGTGCAGCTGGAAACTGGAGACGCCCGGCAGGGTGCCGGCGGGCGCCCGGATCTCGGCGGGGAAGTTCGGCAGCGTCGACAGGTCGTTGCCGAACGATGCCGTCTCGGAGGTGAACCGGTCGCCGGTGAGCTGCATGCCGTCACCGGAGTCGCCCGCGAAGCGGATGATCACCCGGTCCAGGCGCCGGACTTCCTTGCCCTCCCCACCGTCACCGGGCGCGCGCTGTTCGCCGACAAGCGCACCGTCGGTCTTCTCGGCTGGGCTACTGACCTGGCTGGTCACTGCTTCGGACCTCCCTCGAGGGGTGCGGCTTCCCCGCCGGAGGCAGGGCTCGGGACGCGTCGTACCGACCGGTCGTCCCCTCTCCATCGTACGTGGGTAAGGGTCGCCTTCCCTGGGGCGGTCACATAATGGACGCCGTAATGAGACACCGTACTGGCATGGTTTGTCATGAAATCACCGCCCCCGTCATCCCTTCTTCATGACGCTCCGGACTCGTCCAATGGTTCTAGGTCCGAGGTCCTGGTCCCCGGGCATCCCCTCTGCGGCGCCGCTACGGCACCTCTGCGGCCTGCATGTCTGACAGAGTGTCAGGTATATCAAGACTGGATTCAGGAGCCGAGGTACGTGAGCACCGCCAGCACCCGGCGGTGATCCCCGTCACTCCGGTCCAGGCCCAGCTTGAGGAAGATGTTGCTGACGTGCTTCTCGACCGCACCGTCGCTGACCACCAGCTGCCGGGCGACCGCGGAATTCGTCCGCCCCTCGGCCATCAGCCCCAGCACCTCCCGTTCCCTCGGCGTCAGACGCCCCAGCACGTCCTGCTTACGACTGCGCCCCAGCAGCTGCGCGACCACTTCCGGGTCCAGCGCCGTACCGCCCCCGGCGACCCGGACCACCGCGTCGACGAACTCCCGGACCTCGGCCACCCGGTCCTTGAGCAGATAGCCGATACCCCGGGTGGAGCCGGCCAGCAGCTCCGTGGCGTACTGCTCCTCGACGTACTGCGACAGCACCAGCACGCCCAGCTGCGGGTACTCGCGGCGCAGCCTGATGGCCGCCCGCACCCCTTCGTCGGTGTGCGTCGGCGGCATCCGTACGTCTGCCACCACCACGTCGGGCAGTGCATCCTCGGCCGCCAGCTCCCCGATCACCTTGATCAGCGCTTCGGCGTCTCCGATACCGGCCACGACGTCATGCCCGCGGTCGGTCAGCAACCGCGTCAGCCCCTCCCGCAGCAGCACCGAATCCTCGGCGATGACCACCTGCACCCTGTTCTTCATGGTTCTGGTTCCCCCGCTTCTCGTACAACCCCGGCTGAGGTTCCAGCATTCCAGCAGGGGGGTTGGTGCGGGGGAGCTGTGGATAACTTCCGCTTCCGGTCTCGGCTGCGGGGGTGGAGGCCGGCGGGCAGGCGTCCGTCCCGGCCTCGGTCCCCTCCCGGTCTCGGCCGCGGTCCCAGCCCCGGCCTCGCCCGTAGGGGAGCGGGTGCCCCTACCGTCCCCGCCACGGCAGCTCGGCCGATACCGAGGTCGGGCCCCCGTCCGGGGAATCCACCACCAGCAGGCCGTCCACCGAACCGAGCCGCCCGGCCAGCCCCGCCAGGCGGCCGCCCGCGTCGGTGGTCGCGCCGCCCTGGCCGTCGTCGGTCACCCGCAGTACGATCCGGTCCGCCGCCCGCCAGACGTCGACCGTGGCGCGGGTGGCCCGCGCATGCCGGGAGACGTTCTCCAGCAGCTCGGAGACGGTGACGTAGGCGAGGGCCTCGATCGCGGCGGCGGGCCGTATGGGCAGGTCGACGGAGGCGGCGACCGGCACCGTGCAGCGCGCGGCCAGCGCCGACAGCGCCGGGCCGAGCCCCCGGTCGGTCAGGATCGCCGGATGGATGCCGCGAGCCAGCGCCCGCAGCTCCCGGAGCGCGACCTTCACCTCGCCGTGTGCCTCGTCCACCACCCGCGCGGCGGCCTCCGGGGCGTGCGCCGACTTCTCTCGGGCCAGCTTCTCCTTCGCCAGCTCCAGGTCCCTCGCCAGCGAGGTCAGCCGGGCCTGCGCCCCGTCGTGCAGTTCCCGCTCGATACGCCGCAGATCGGCCGCCGCCGTATCGACCATCACCCCGCGGTCCGACTCCAGCTCCGAGACCCGCCCGGCGAGAGCGGACGGCCCCAGCAGTCCGCGCACCATCACCCGGTCCACCTGCGTCAGCCCGTGGACCAGCCAGGGCCCGGCCAGCACCATCAGCAGCCCGAGGGCGCTGACGCCCCCTATCTCCCCGGGCGAAGCGAGGTAGAAGCCATGGCCGTCGTGGTCGCCCCACACCTGGATGCCGGGCACTCCCAGATACGCGGGGAACGTCCACCGCCACAGCGGATAGCTCAGCAGGGCCCAGCCCACGGACCAGAAGACCGTGGCGAGCACGAAGGAGAACAGCGCCCACGGGAAGTGGAAGAGGCAGTAGAGCAGGTGCCGCCAGGACACACCGCTCTTCAGGACGGCCCCTATCCACCCCAGCGGCCCCGGTTTGGCGGCCCGCACCGGCGCCGGCTCGGCGACCTCCAGCCCCAGCAGCGCACGGGCCCGGCCGCGCTCCACCACCCCCAGCGCCCGGCAGCCCGCCAGCCCGCCGGCCAGCACCACGATGCCCAGGAA
This sequence comes from Streptomyces natalensis ATCC 27448, assembly GCF_000935125.1. Classification (GTDB taxonomy): domain Bacteria; phylum Actinomycetota; class Actinomycetes; order Streptomycetales; family Streptomycetaceae; genus Streptomyces; species Streptomyces natalensis. Next base: position 118,594 of record NZ_JRKI01000063.1, read on the forward strand.
CGTGATCAGCAGCCCGGCGCCGGTCGCGATCACCGCCACCGCATAGGCAAACAGCAGGGAGGCGATCGGCAGGCTGAGAAACAGATAGAGGAATTCGCGCCAGGCCCACCCGGAGAACGGGGCGCGCAGCCCCACGGGCACGTGGGAGCCGCGGGGTGGGGAGGGTGCGTGTGCGAGGTCCATCGTGTGGTGGTCCGTCCGTCTGTCCGTTGGTGTTCCGCTACGACTGGTGTTCCGCTACGACCAGCGTCCGCGGCCGGCGCCGCCCGCGCCATGAGGCTCAGCACCCTCTTCACCTGGGGTTATCCCCACCATCGCCGGACCTGTGGGCGAATGCTGTGCCGGCCCGTACGGACCGATCCCTCGGCGCGTGCCCGTCACCGCGTGCCCCTCAGCGCGTTTCCGTACGCGCCATACCCACACGCCCCGTCCCCGCCCGCCCCCGCCACGGCAACTCCGCCGTCACCCGCGTCGGCCCGCCCATCGGCGAGTCCAGTACGAACCGCCCGTCCACCGACCCCAGCCGCTCGGCGAGCCCGGCCATCCCGCTCCCGCCGTCCAGCCGCGCCCCGCCCCGCCCGTCGTCCGCCACCCGGATCAGCAGACGGTCCCCGACCCGCCGCACCTCCACCGACGCCCTACGCGCCGCGCTGTGCTTGGAGACGTTCTGGAGCAGCTCGGAGACGGTGAAGTAGATGATCCCCTCGATGGCGGGCGCGGGCCGTTCGGGCAGGTCCACGGAGGCGGCGGTGGGCACCGTGCAGCGCCCGGCCAGCGAGGCCAGCGCCGGGCCGAGCCCCCGGTCGGTCAGGATCGCCGGATGGATGCCACGGGCCAGATCCCGCAGCTCCTGGAGCGCCAGCTTCACCTCGCCGTGCGCCTCGTCGACCATCGCCGCCGCCGCGTCCGGGTCCTCCAGCAGCTTCTCCTTCGCCAGGCCGAGCCCCATGGCCAGCGCCACCAGCCGGGCCTGCGCCCCGTCGTGCAGATCCCGCTCGATACGCCGCAGATCGGCCGCCGCCGTGTCGCTGACCGTCATCCGGTCCGCCTCCAGCTCGGCGATCCGCCGCTCCCACTCGTCGGGGGGCGCCAGCAGTCCACGCACCATCGCCCGGTCCACGTTGGACAGCCAGCGCGCCAACCAGGGCAACGCCGGCCACCCCACGAGAAGCGCGACCAGCGTGACCACGAAGCTGAGTACGGCCCAGGGCAGCCGTACGAACGCGAACAGCGCATGCCGCCAGGCCACCGGATCCTTCACACCCGCCCACAACCAGGGGAAAAACCCCCGCTCGCGCGCTCGCAGCCGACTCGGCTCCTCGATGCGCACCCCGAGCAGGCGCCGCGCCCGCGCCCGTTCCAGCTTCCCGTACCACCGGCACGCCACCAGGCCACTCGCCAGCAGCGGCAGCCCCACGACGGTGACGGACAGCCCGATACCCAGCGCCAGCCAGACCACCAGCACCACGAACGCGAGCACGTTCAGCGGCAGGTTGAGCAGCAGATAACCGATCTCCCGCCACGTCCAGCCGCTGAGCGGTGTGCGCGGCGGCGGAAGCGGGGCGTCGCCTGAGGAGGCGTCAGTGGTGCCGTCGCAGGAGCCGTCAACTCTTCCGTCACCGGCGCTGTTGGGGGAGCGTTCCGTCATACGCCCAGCCTGCCCGGCCGGGGGCCCGGCTGCCATGGGGCGGCCGGGGAGCCGGGGGTGGGGTTTTCCCCATCATGGCTGGGCGGTCCGCCTTCTTCTGAAGCGACCGTCGACGGTGGCGGCGGCCTGCGGTCTCCGTATGCCGTCCTGCCGTCGACAGGTCAGCCTCCTGGACTGGCGCTCACGGCCGATGGCAAACGGCCTCGACGTTGTTCCCGTCGGGGTCGCGGACAAAGGCTCCGTAGTAGGACTCGTGGTATTCCGGCCAAAGCCTGGGCGCGTGCAGGACCTCGGCGCCCGCCGAGAGAGCCGCTGCGTAGAAGCCGTCCACGGCGGAGCGGTCGGCCGCGGAGAACGCTATGTGCAGCTCGCGTGCAGGCGCGGGGTCGGTCGCCGGAACCAGCCACAACGGGTGGCCCGTGACCCCGAAGCTGATGTTCTCGCCGAACTGCTTCTTGCGCTCGCCACCTAACGGAGCGAGCACGGCGTCGTAGAAAGCGGCGCTGGCCGCGATGTCCTGTACCTGGATGGCGACATGATCCAACATGCGTCAACCCTCCTCTTCCGCACGGGGGTTGTCGTGTCATTTTCCCTTCGTCCGCTCGCCGACCGGGCGCAGCGGCACCGGCCCGCGCGGCCCTCTAGCGGGGCAGGGCGTTCGCGAAGGCGAGCACCTCCTTCGAGCACCTCCTTGTTGTAACGGTCCGGATCGCTCATGTAGAGGCCGTGTCCCGCGCCGTGAGGTGGGCTCCCGTCATACGCCCAGCCCGGCGAGGGCGATCTCGGCCCAGACGGTGTGCCCGTCGTCCGTCCTGTCCTGTCCCCACCGCTCGCTCAGCGCCGCGACGATCGGCAGTCCGCGCCCGCGCTCCCGCATCGCGCTCGGCCCTTCGCATACGACCGCCCGGCCTTCTCCCTCGTCGCTCACCCCCACCCTCACCACCGGGCCCGAGCGCGTCAGCTCGACGACGAGGAAACGGCTGTCGCTGTGCTCCAGCGCATTGGCGACCAGCTCTCCGGTGACCGCCTCCAGGTCGTCGGCCGCTCCCCGGGGCAGCCGCCACGACCGCGCCACGTCCCGTACGAAGCGACGGGCGGCGCCCGCGGAGACGAGCTCCCCACCGGGCAGCGAGGCCAGCGCCGAGGCCGTCGGCTCGTCGAGGTCCTCGCCCGACTCGTCGTCATCCGCGGGTGCGAGCCGGATCCCCCGGCTCTCGGCAATGAACAGCGCATCGTGCAGCGCCTCCACCAACTGTGCGCAGAGGCAGCGGAGTTCGGCGACCGCTGCCGGCCCGCACTCCGCGAGGACCCTCCGCCCGTGCCCGAGCACCCTCCCCGCGAGGCCGAGCTGCACGGCCTCGATCCGGTTGGCCAGCCGCGATACGGGTCCGGTGCCGTCGGTGGACAGATAACAGGGCCGTCCGTCTCCGGTGGTCCGGGGCAGCACCCGCACGTCCGGGTCGTCGCCGTTCATCGCGCCGCCTCCGCGACGAGGGTGTGGAGGTAGGGGCGGACCAGCGCGGTGGCGTCGCCGTCGATGGGGATGTCGACGGCGTACGGGCCGGGGCGGCGGATGCGGTGGGTGGTGTTGCAGGCCGGTGGCGTGGGGCGCACGGGGCGGGGTGGGTGTCCGGACGATGTGGCGCGGTGGCGGCCGCGGGGGGCGAAGAGGGTTTGGAGGCGCGTGAGGGTGCGGTGGATGAGGTCGGTCATCTTCTCCACTCCTAGGTTCGGGTTGCGCACAGTGGTCGCATGTGCCCGTGCCGTGACATCTCCTAGCGTGGGAGCCGAAAATTTTCGGCGCAATATTTCGGTGAAAATTTGAGCCTGAAGGGTGAAAGCTGGCATATGCCGAGGGAGTTGACGTGTGTACAGTCGCTCGCGAGAGGTGGTGGTCGACTCATGGCGGACGCCAAGCCGACGCTGATGCGCAGGCGACTGGGGCTCGCGCTCCGGGCCCTCCGTCAACGTTCGGCCCTGAGCCTGCAAGAGGCGGCGGAGCGGCTGGGGATGTCCGGCCCGCCGGTTCTCAGCAAGATCGAGAACGGCAAAATGCGGGTGCAGCCTGCTGCCTTGGATGGATATTTCACCACCTACGGCGTCGCGGACGAGCGGCGGAAGGGCGAGATCCGAACGCTGGCCAGGATGGCGTCCTCGTCGCGCAGTGCGAATCTGTTCAACCAGTACCGCGGTGCCGTTCGTGATCCGTTCGCCGATTACCTGGAGCTGGAGGAAGTAGCCACTCACGCCGACTGGTACGCATCCCAGTTGGTTCCTGGCCTGCTTCAGACCCCCGACTACGCTCTCGCGGTTGTTGAGGGCAGCGGTAAGTGGCATACGGCTCGCGAGGTTCGCACCTTTGTCGAACTCCGTATGCAGCGGCAGCAAGTGCTGCGCCGCGAACGGCCGTTGGAGATGTGGTGCATCCTTGACGAAGCGGCGCTCCGCAGGCAGATGGGAGGTGCTCGGGTCATGGCTGAGCAGCTGCGTCATCTTCTGGAGACCGCGGAGGAAGTCGCTGGCGTGAACGTGCAGGTGCTGCCGTTCAGCACAGGCGCTCACACCGGGATCGACGGAGCCTTCACCGTCTTCCGATTCGACGCCGGCGACCCGCTGGTCGTCGTGGAATCCCTGACCACCTCCCAATATCTGGAGGAGGACGCACATGTGGGGCGCTACGACGTGACCTTCAACCACCTGCGTGCGCGGGCACTCGACACAGTTCCCTCGCGCGACTTCATCCATAAGCTCATCAAGGAGGAAGCGTGACCATCGAGATACGTGCGAGCGCCGCCCAATGGCTCAAGAGCAGCTACAGCTCGGGTGGGGACAACTGCGTCGAGGTAGCAAACCTCCCCGCCCTCAGCCGTGTCGCCGTCCGCGACTCCAAGGACCCGGACGGCCCCGTCCTGGCCTTCCCCACGCCCGCGTTCGCGGCGTTCGTCGGGCGGGTCCGGGGTACCGACTGACGGCCGTCGTCCCCCATAGCGACCGGAAACCGGTGGATTGTCAGTGGCGTCTGGCATGGTGAAGGTGTTGCTTCGTCCGCCGACGCAATCGGTTTGCGTGCGCTGGTGCGGTGCCGGTTGGGTGGTGGACAAGGACGGCAACGTGAGGGGCCAGGGGGCTCGTAGGTCAACGGGGAGGGTGAGCAGCATGGGGCTCAAGTTCGACATGGGCAGCCAGACGCTGTCGACGCTGTCAGGGCAGACGCAGGGGTCGTCGGAGGACCTTGGCGCGCTCGTCAAGCAGCTGGTGGCGGCGGCGCAGCCGTTGGAGGGCAAGTTCAACGGTGCGGGCAAGATCGCCTTCGACAATTTCAAGCGCAATTCGGACGAGATCGCGGCGTCGCTGAACGGTGCTCTGCGGTCGATCCTGGGCGGTCAGAAGGGCATGGACCGGTCGTTCGTCGCCGGTGAGCACGAGGCCGCGGACAACGCACGGCAGTCGATGTCGTCGGCCAACTTCGACGCGGCCCGTTTCTCAGGCCGCTGAGCCGACAGCCCATACACGGCACAGTCAAGGCAAGAACCGGTAGGGGAGCGAGCCCGTGGGGCTGCCGCCGGTTTCCACGGGGAGGATGAGGACATGACGGCTGGCGCGGACCGGCGGAGCTATGACACGGGTGCCTCGGCCGAGGCGCAGACGAATCTGCAGTCGGTGATTGCCCGGCTGGAGTCCCTGATCGGTGAGCGTGACCGCCAGGTGAAGGCGGCCATGGCGGACTTCTCCGCCGATGGGGTGTCCGAGCAGTACCACGGTGCCGAGCAGCGCTGGAACCGTTCGGCGACCGAGGTGCGCTCGATCATCCATCTGCTGCGCTCGACGCTGGAGAAGAACGACGGCACGGCGCACACGGCGTTGCAGCGGGCGAAGGCCGCGGTCGACGGCATCGGCTGACGCCATCGGCGGCATGCGAGCGTCCATCGGTGGTTGAGGTTGCACGTACGGGCAGGGGGGAGCCTGGCCCGGGGGATGGGAGCGGTAGGGATGACGGGGTGGGACCTCACGCCTTCGGGCGTGAACCATGTGCTGGACAAGACCAGCCGCACGGCAGGCGAACTGGGTGAGCAGATCTCCGCGTACGGCGGCCCGAAGGGCGATCTTCTCAAGGCCGCCCACGCGGTGGGCACACTCCAGATGGCAGGTGAGAAGCCGCCGTCCGGTCACCCCGGCCCGGACGGCAAGCCCGCACCGACCGGGCTGCTGGCCAGCGCCCTGGCCGAGTTCGCCGCAAAGACGCAGGACGATCTGACGTTCCTGCTGGCCCGGACGAAGAAGTCGGTGGACGGCGCGGCGAACGCGGCGCGCGAGTACCTCGAGGGCGACGAGCGGATGGCCTCGCATGTGCTGCAACAGGCCGTAAAGGCACCCGACCTGCACCCGCACAAGCACGCCGGCCACGGCCACGGCAGCGCACACGACCACGGCGGTCGGCACGACGACGGCGGCACTCACGCCCATGGCGGCGGCGGAAAGTAGGGGGACTTACACGTGAGCGCCGACCACATCGATCCGTCCGGCATCCTCACCTACACGGGCAACTTGGAAGAGGTGGAAGCGCGCGCCAAGGCGCTGAAGAAGGAAGCGGGCGCGATCCGCGACAAGGGCGCGGATGTCCACTCTTCCTTCCAGGGGCTGCGGGCGTACTACTCGGCGCCGGAGGCGGAGCAGCTGTTCGCCTCGACCAAGCCGGTCGCCACCAAAGCGCATCACTTCGCCGACGAGCTGGAGAAGGTCGGCGCAGCCCTGGACACCTTCGCGGCCGAGGTACGCCCGCTGGTCGCCAGGCTTCACAAACTCGAAGGAGCTGCGTCCCACTTCGTCGCCGACATCAAGCAGGACGAGGACTGGCAGTACGACCCGGTCAAGGTCGCCGTCAACAAGCAGCTGATTCAGGAGGTCTCCGCGACCGTCCAGGCGTTCTGGGCGGCGGAGGTGGCGGCCGCCAACAAGATCACCGCTCTTGTTTCCCACGGCACCCACTGGACCCTTGGCGACGGTACGAAGAAAAAGGGCGGCCACACCTACGGCCTGACCAAGGAAGCGATGTCCTCGGCGGGCGATACGCCGTGGGGCAAGGTCGTCGACCAAAAACGCCACTGGTACGACCCCGGTGCCGTGGTCAGCTGGGTCAAGAACTTCGTCTGGGACGGCACCGTCGTCGACGGCATGTGGGGCACCCTCAAGGGACTGTGGTCGCTGACGCCGTGGGGCGACAACTTCGGCGCCGCGTGGAAGAGCATGGGCCACCTGGCCACCGTGACAACCGTGCCACTCCTGCTGCCCCTGGTTCCCCTGCTCCCCGATGGCAGCGTCAAGTCCTGGATGACGGACAGCATGAAGACGAGCGTTGAGGTCGGCAAGTCCATGGTCGCCTGGGACCAGTGGGACAAGAACTCGGGCCGGGCAGCGGGAGCATCGTTCTTCAACATCGGGACCCTGATCGCCACCCGTGGCGGCAGCGGCGCCGTCAAGACGGGCGCCGAAGCGGCCGGGGCGGGCGCCAAGATCGCCAACGCGGCCGCCCGGGTCGGCAGAGTCACCCACTACATGGACCCGACCACCCACATCGTCAACGCCGTCGGCGCCGCCGCCAAGCTCACCAAACTCGATGCGGCGATCGGCAGCGCCTTCAAGGCCGTCAAAACCAGCACGGCCCTCGACCACCTGCGCGAGACCTTCACCGTCACCGCCAAAACCAGCCCCTCAGGCGCGGTACACCTGCCCAGCGGCCAGCCCGTGCACCTGGACGGCCCCCTCCCGGACCTGCCCCCCGGCAAAACCGCCATCCACCTCGCCGACGGCGCCGGCAAGGTCCCGCCGGGCTCGATGATGTACGACCGCAACACCTTCCTCACCCCGGACAGCAAGGTGGTCGACGCCCACGGCATCCCCAAGACGGGCTCCGACGCGATGGCCGAGCTGTCGGCGAAGAACCGGGCAATTCTGGGCAGCACCCCGCCCGAGAAGGCTGATGTACCAGCAGTTCACGAGCTGGCCCGTGTCGGTGCCGATGTGCCTGCGTGGACCGAGGCCACGGTCCGCGCAGGAGACCTGGGAAACCCGTCTTCAAATGGGCCGGGCGCCGGTGACACCACGGCCAGCGCACAGCACGATGCGCCGAGTCCGAATGGGCCGGGTGAGAGCAACGCACCTGAGAGTATTCCTGGGCACAGTTCGGGAGGGCACTCTTCGCTGGACTCGTCTGTTAGTTCAGGGGGCGTCCATGATCCAGTACATGGCGGAACCAGCGTCGACGGATCAAATGGCGGAAGTTCGGCTGTATCGGATGGGCATACGCCCGATCCTGGCGGCGTTCCTCACGTTCCGGACGGTGATGGCGACGTCGTGGTGCCCGTAGAGGCGTCAAATGAGGGGCACTGGGGCCCGAAAGACGTGGAAGATCAAATTAATAAGCTTGACGATCGGCAAGGTGGCGAGGGCCACGCACCTGGTCGCCACCTCTATCCAAAAGATGATGCCCTGATCCGGCGTTTGGGTACTCCGATGGCCGACGGAAGCGGAAATCTGAAACTATACGGACCGGCCTCTCCTAATGTCGGACACGTGAAGTCGGAAAACAACGTAGATCCGCTGACCGGAACAACGACTGACGGAGTTTCGGGGGGTGTGCACAGGGTTGGCGGGTGTGCCACGCGTTTCGATAATGCGGAAGACCTGGTGAAGGTAGACGCTTATGCCCGCAAGTACATAGCGGAGCACGGAACCCCGCCGAGCCACGAAATCCCTATCTCCGGCATATTGGGCCCGGATGGACATAAGAGGCTGTCTGGATTCTACCGAAACCCGCAAAAGCCAAGCGAATTTCTGCCCGTCGACTTCGAAGGCGGGACGATTAAGGCGGTATACAAGTACAAGAAGGACTACGGGTACTACCTCGTCACGATGTATCCTAATCATGCACCCGGTCGGCATCCATAGCATTGGCGTACTGATGAGTAGAGAATTCGAGAACTTTGTTCAGATCTATCTTGATCTCGAATGTGCGTATGACACAAAGGAGGGATTGCATGACACTCTTCACTCCTTCAAGCCCTCCTATGTGGAGGCCGTCCGGAAAGAGATGGAGGCTGTCCTTGGGGAACGCAGTATGTCCCTGAGTGACTATGAGGGTCTGACGTCTATTGAATTCGAAGATGAGGACTCTCTTTATGAGTACCTGGATGGTATCTACCGGCACTTGTTTGGCGGGCTGAGTCACCAGCCGGCTCCGCCTGTCTAGTTCATGAAACTCGCCTCGGGATCGTCGGGGCAGATGGACCCCGGTGGCTGGCTCCTTTGAGCCGCAGGGCTTCCGTTGCCAAGCTGGATCGCCGACCACGTGGTGGACACCCCGCCGCACCCGCGCCGTATCGTGTCCCCGCAGGGAGCAGGGGAGAGCTGAGGAGGGGCGCCGTGGCGCGGGACTACGACAGTCAGTTGTTGGAGTCGGTTTCCGTGCGGCGGCGGAGGTTGCGGGATGCGTTGATGTTCGGGGGGCAGCGGACTCGGCGGAGTCTGGATGAGAGTTTTGGGAAGGTTTTCGGGGGGATTGCGCTTGCGGCCGTGGTGTGTGCCGGGTGTGTGGGGTGGTCCTTCGTTGCGGCCAAGATGGGGAGCGGGGCGCGGGTTCCCGGGGTGGGTCCGAATCCGGTAGGGGCGACGAGTCCGACGGGTCCCATGGGCGGTAACGCGGGGAATTCTTCGGCATGGTGAGTGTGAGTACGGGAGTGGCGGGGATGGAGTCGGGAGCCGTGCCGCGGACCGTACTGAGTCGGGTGACGCTGGTCGGGGAGCGGCGGCGGGTTGATTTGGTGTTGCCCGCGCAGGAGCCCATTGGCGTGTTGCTGCCGGATATTTTGCGGCTGCTGGGCGACCGGCCGGGCAAGGAGCCGTTGTTGCGGCGGTTGGTGACGGCCGAGGGGGCCGTGCTGTCGCAGGATGACTCGCTGGGATCGGCGAATGTGCCGGACGGAGCGGTGCTGCGTCTCGTGCGGGAGCACGAGACGCCGGCGGCGCCGGTGGTGCATGACGCGACGGATGTCGTTGCCGATGACTTGGATGTGCGGAGCTGGCGTTGGGGGGCGCGGAGCCGGAGCTGGACGGCTGGGGCGGCGAGTGTGGTGCTGGCCTTGGTTGCGGGGACGGCGGCGGCCAGTTGGTACGGGCCGGGTGACGCCGCGGTCTGGCTGGGTGTGGTCGGTGTGCTTGCCGTGGCTGTCGGAGCCATCAGTGGGTGGCTCGGGCGGCGGGCGATGGGGACCGCGTTGGTGCTGGTGGGGGGTGCGCTCGGCGCGCTCGCCGCGTGGGAGGCGGCGTCGACGGGTGCGGTGCGGCTGGCGGGCGTCGGGCTGTCCGTCGCCGCGGTGCTGGCGTTGCTCGGGGTGTGTACGGAGCTGGGGCGCGGTGGGCTCGTCGGGGCGGCGACGGTTGCGTTGGCGGTGGGCGCCTGGGAGGCCGGGCTGGCGGTGACCAGCGTGGCGCGTACGGGCGTTGCGCTGGGCGTGGTGTCGGTGGTCGTGCTCGGATATCTGCCGCGGCTGGCGCTGATGGCGGCCGGGCTGACGCGGCTTGATGATCAGCGGTCCGGTGGTACGCCGGTGAGTCGGCATCAGGTGGCGACCGCTCTCGGGGCGACGCATCGTGGGCTTGCGCTGGCCACCGTTGCCATGGCGCTCTCCGCCGGTGCGGCGGGGGTGCTCGCCCTCGGCCCGGGGGACGGCTGGTCGGTCGCTGCCGGGGCCCTGTTGTGCGTCGTGATGCTGTCGCGGGCCCGTGCCTACCCGCTGGCGGTCGAGGTCGTCGCCCTGCTGGCCGCCGGGACGGCCGTGGGGGTGTGTTTGGTGATGCGATGGGCGGCGGCGGGGACGGGCGATCGTTCGGCCGCGCTGGTCGTGTTGTGTGTGCTGGCGGTGCTGCCGCTCGGGGCGCTCGCGGTGCGGGTGCCGGAGCATGTGCAGGTCCGGCTGCGTCGGCTGGTGAATCTCGTCGAGTCGGTCAGTGTGGTGGCGCTGATCCCGGTGGCCCTCGGGGCGTTCGGGGTCTACAGCCGGCTGCTGCACACGTTCTGAGCCGGAAGGCGGCGAGGGAGCATGGCAGCAGACGGAGACGGAGTACGCGGAGCTGGCGAAGGGAGCGGGCCGGTGCAGGGCGACTGGCAGCGCGATCTGTTGCGCGAGCTCGGTGGGGGAGCGGGGACGAACGCGGGAGCGGGGGGCGAGGGCGGCCCGGCGACGCTCAACCTGTCGGCCGCGGAGATGAAGGCCGCGCTGGCGACCGCGGACATGACCACGGACGCGAACGCTGACGCAGCTGCGGGAACGACCGGGGGCGCAGCTGCGGGAACGACCACGGAAGCGACTGTGGAGGCGGGGGCAGCGACCGCGGAAGCGGGAGGAGCGGCGCCTGCCGCTGCGGGCACCAGTGTGTGGGACAGCCCCACGTCCTCCTCCAGGGCGGAGCCGGTCATGGGCACGGCCGGCGCCGCGGCACCCGGCCGACCCACGCCGTTGACGCCGACGCCGACGCCGACATCGGCATCGGCATCGACGCACACCACCGGGTCCGCGCCGGGCGGTCCGGTGTACCCGCCTGCGCCCCCCGTTCCGCCGTCGGCGCCCTTCGTTCCGCCGCCGGCGCCGCCTGCCGCCGCGCCACAGCAGGACCCTGCGGTCGCGCACCACGCCGTTTCGGTCGCGCATCACGCCGCCCCCGGCCCCATGCCTGCCCCCAACCCCATGCCTGCCCCCAACCCCATGCCTGCCCCCAACCCCATGCCCGCCCCCGTTCCGGCCGCGCGCCCCGCACCGGAAGCCATAGGGGAAACGGCGCCCGCCGCACGCCCTGCACCGCAGGCCGTACCCGAAGCCATACGGGAACCGGCCCCCGCTCCGGCTCCCCACGCCGCGCCTTCCCCGCACCCCGCCGCGCCCACCCCACCCCACGGCTCCGCCCCGCCACGCAACACCACCCCCGCCCGCCGCTCCACCCCCACCCCCGTCTCCGTCCCCGTCGTCCCGCCCGAGCTGGACGCCCTGCGGCACAAACCGCGGCACGGAGACTCCATAACCCAGCGGGCGGGGCGGGCCGTGCGGCGGGCGATCGCCTCGTCGCCCGTGGCCGAGACCGCGGACGTCACCCAGGCCGCGTACGCCATCCAGCAGCCGGTGACCACCGGCCGGCAGCTCTCCGTGACGAGCATCCGGGGCGGCGCGGGCAAATCCACGGTGGCGGCGCTGTTGGCCCTCACCTACGCGCACTACCGCGCCGATCCGGTGCTGGCCCTCGAAGCCGATCCGGCGCTCGGCACGCTGCCGCACCGGCTGGGTGCGCGGGAGGTGCGCTGGTCGGGGACGGACCTGGCCGGGATCGTCGATCCCTCGATGCTGATCACGGACCTGACGGGGTATCTGATTCCGTTCCCGGGCGGTGGCTGGCTGCTGCCCGGGAGTCAGGGCGCCATCGGCACCAGGCTGGAGATCGACACCTACCGGGTCGTGATGACGTCACTGCGGCGGTACTTCGCGACCACCGTCGTCGACTGCGAGACCCTTCCCGCCGAGGTGGCGCGTACCGCCCTGGTGACGACGCAGGCGCGGATCATGGTCTCCCCGGCGACCCCGGAGGGAGTGGCCGCCACCCGCTCGGTCCTGGACTGGGTCGGCGGGGTGCACCCCGGGTTGCTGCCCACGACGGTGGTGGTGCTCAACCAGATCGCACCCGATACCGGGCTCGATACGCGGAAGGCCGCCGACCTGCTGGGCGCCGGCGGCGCAGCGGTGCTGCCGCTTCCGTACGACCGCCATCTCGCGGCGGGCGGGGCGATCCGTACGGAGCTGCTCGGCGAGCGGACGCTCCGGGCGGCCGCGCGGATCGCGGCCGAGGCGATGAACCGCGCGGTCTCCCGAGGACAGCGCCGCCCGGCGCCGGGCCACGGCGCCCCGTCGACGCACGGCACCCCGTCAGGCCCGTCGAGCCCGTCAGGCCCCTCGGCCCCCACAGGTCCGCCGGCCCCCACAGGCCCTTTGGCCCCCTCCACCCCCGCCAACCCCTACGGCGGTCCGCCCCGGTGAGTACGCGTATGGTGCACCGCCCGGCCCGTACCACCCGGCCGCTGCCGGGGCCGGTCGAGCGCAGGATCGAGCCGCCGCCCAACCTTCCCGAGGGCAAGTCCGGTTCGGTGGCGACATCGCTGCTGCCGATGGCCGGCGTGTGCAGTTCGGTCGTGATGATGACCATCGTCCGCAACAGCCAGTTCGCCGCGCTCGGCGCGATCGTGCTGGTGGTGGCGGTGCTCGGGGGCGTGTTACTGCTCTTCTCGCAGCGTGGGCGGGCGCAGCGGCAGCGGCGCACCCAGCGCGAGCGGTATCTGGAGTATCTGGAGGGGCTACGCGAGGAACTGGGCGCCGAGGACCGCGCCCGGCGGGCGGCGGCCCGGGTGCTCGCCCCGCCGCCGGAGGCGCTGTACGACCTGGTGCGCGATCCGGCGCGGCGGTGGGAACGGCGGCGTACGGACGCGGACTTCCTGGAGGTGCGCGTCGGGACCGGCTCGGTGCCCGTCCGCGTGCTCACGGTGGAGCGGCAGGGCAGCAGTGTGCTCACACCGCCCGATCCGTTCATGCTCAATGAGGCGGCCGGGTTGCAGGAGCGGTTCGGTACGGCGTCGGAGATGCCGCTGACGGTTCCGCTCGACCGGGCGGGCAATGTCACCGTCGTCGGCGAACGGGACGCGGTGCTGCGGGCCGTGCGGACGCTCGTCGTGCAGGCGGCGGTCTCGCATGCGCCCGATGACGTGGCGATCGCCGTCGCCTGCCCCGAGGAGCGGCTGGCCGACTGGGAGTGGGCGAAGTGGCTGCCGCATGTGCTGGATCCGACGGAGTGGGACGGTCCGGTCAGCGCCCGTCGTATCGCCACCGGCACCGCGGAGCTGGGCGCCTCTCTCGCCGCCGAGCTGCGCGAGCGCGCGACGTACGCGGCGGAGGTGCGCCGCGGGCTGGCGGGCAAGGACGCCCTCGGGCTGACCAAGAGGCTGCTGGTCATCAGCGACGGGTATGGAGAGGCGGCGCGCGAACTGCCGCGCCCCGATGAGGCGGTGGCGCTCCAGGACATGGGCGTCACCGTGCTGCATCTGGTGGCCGAGCAGGTGGAGGAGCCGGGGGAGGTGTCGCTGCGGGTGACGGTCGCGGGCGGGAGGCCCGGGGGCGTTGCGGTGCAGGACCTGCGGCAGGAAGCGGACCCGGGAACGCCCCCCGTACACGGCACCCTGGACGACGTCACCGCCGCCGGCGCACACGGCCTGGCCCGGATGCTCGCCCCGTTGCGGCTCTCCGCGGAGTCGGCCGCCGCGGGTACCCCGCTGTCCGGCCCGGTGGACTTCACCGAACTGCTGGGCGCGGCGGACCCGCGCGAGCTCGATGTGCCGAGGCTCTGGGAGCCGCGCGGGGAGCAGGCGTTCCTGCGGGTGCCGATCGGGCTGAACGACGACCGCGAGCCGGTGCTGCTCGATCTGAAGGAGTCCGCCGAGCTGGGCATGGGGCCGCACGGGCTGTGTGTCGGGGCCACCGGATCCGGGAAGAGCGAACTGCTGCGCACGCTGGTGCTGGCCCTGGTGGCCGGTCATCCGCCCGAGGACCTGTCGATGGTGCTGGTCGACTACAAGGGCGGTGCCACCTTCGCACCGTTCGCCGCGTTGCCGCATGTCGCGGGCGTGATCACGAACCTGGAGAACCGCGCGGGACTGGTCGAACGCGTCCACACCAGCCTCGCCGGGGAGGTCAGGCGCCGTCAGCAGGTCCTCAAGGACGCAGGCGATCTGCCCGATATCTCCACCTACCGCGCCGCCCGTGCGCAGCGGCCCGAACTGCCGCCGCTGCCGCATCTGTTCGTCGTGATCGACGAATTCGGCGAACTGCTCACCGCAAAGCCCGATTTCATCGATCTGTTCCTCTCCATCGGCCGGATCGGCCGGTCGATCGGGGTGCATCTGCTGCTGTCCAGCCAGCGCATCGAGGGCGGCAAGCTGCAAGGGCTGGACACCTATCTCTCCTACCGGCTGGGGCTGCGGACGTTCTCGCCGGACGAGTCGCGCACCGTGCTGGACACCCCCGACGCCTTCCATCTGCCGCCCATCCCCGGCTTCGGCTATCTGAAGGTCGACACCAGTCACTACGAACGCTTCAAGGCGGGCTATGTCTCGGGGCCCTGCCGCGGCCCGGTGGCGCAGGACGACGCCGACGAGGGCCCGGCCGTGCTGCCGTACCCCGCGTACAACACGCTCGCCGTCCCGGAGTCCGGGACGTCCGGGGGCGGCACCGCGCCCGTGCCCGCGCGGCGGACCGCCGGGCCCAGCCTGCTGTCGGTGATGGTCGGTCAGCTCGCGGACGCGGCGCCGCCGGTACCGCAGATCTGGCTGCCGCCGCTGCCGGACGCCGTTCCGCTGGACGCCGCGGCGGGCCCGCTCGCCATGGACGGCACCCGCGGGATGCAGCTGGCGCGCCGCCCGCACGAGCCGATGCAGGTGCCGCTCGGCCTGCTCGACGATCCGGCCCGGCAGTGGCAGGGGCCCTGGACCGTGGATCTGACGGCCGCGGGCGGGCATCTCGCGGTCATCGGCGGCCCGCAGAGCGGCAAGACGACGCTGCTGCGCACCCTCATGCTGTCCCTCGCGCTCACCCACACCCCGCAGGACGTCGGCATCTACGGGCTCGACCTGGCCGGCGGCGGGCTGCCGGGCATGGCCGGACTGCCGCATGTCGGCGGGATCGCCGGCCGGATGGACCGGGAGCGGGCCGCCCGTACGGTCGAAGAGGTGCGGGCGATGCTCACCGCCCGCGAAGAGCTCTTCCGCGCGCACGGCATCGACTCCGTCGGGCAGCTGCGGCGGATGCGCGCCCGGGGTGCCCTGGACGGCCTGCCCGGTCTCGCGTCCACCGACATCGTGCTGGTCGTGGACGGTTTCGGCGAGCTGCGCGAGGAGTTCGAGGAGCTGGACGAGGCCATCGGCGATCTGCTCAAACGCGGCAGCGGATACGGCATCCACGTGGTGGCCGGGATGCTGCGCTGGAACGACGTACGGATCGCGGCGCAGTCCGCATTCGGCAGCAAGATCGAACTGCGGCTGAACGACCCCGGCGAGTCCATGATCAGCCGGAAGCTGGCCGAGACCCTCGCGCCGGAGGAACGCGGCCGGGCGCTCACCGACGCCAAGCTGTTCGCGCAGGTCGCGCTGCCCCGTATCGATGCCCTCGGCACGGTCGACGACCTCGGCGAGGCGGCCGAAGCGGCGGTACGGACCGTGCGCGCGGCCTGGAGCGGGGAGGAGGCGGCGCCCGTACGCGTACTGCCGGCGCACCTGCCCGCGGCCCGGCTGCCGCTGCCGGCCGAGGAGCCGCGGCGGGTCCCGCTCGGCCTCGACCAGGCGGCGCTGCGGCCGGTCGCCCTCGACCTGTTCGGCCGGGACCAGCATCTGCTGGTCTTCGGCGACGGCGAGTGCGGGAAGACCAATGTGCTGCGGCTGGTGACGCACGGGCTGATCGAGCGCTACGGCGACGACGAACTGGTCTTCGCCGTGATGGATCCGCGGCGCCAACTGCACAGCCTGGTGCCCGAGGAGTACCGCGGCGGGTATGCGCACAACGCGCGCCTGGCGACCGGGCTGTCCTCGGCCATCACCCAGGAACTGCACAAGCGGCTGCCCGACGATGCGGTGCCGCCCGAGGTGCTGGCGGCGGGCGGCGCGACCTTCACGGGCCCGCGCATCGTCGTCCTCGTCGACGACCACGACGTCCTCGCCTCGGCGGGCGCGCAGCCGCTGGAGCCCTTCCTGCCCTATCTGCCGTCCGCCGCGGACATCGGGCTGCACTTCGTCCTCGCCCACCGGGCCGCCGGTGCGTCCCGTGCGCTGTACGAGCCGTTCCTGATGACGCTGCGGGAGAGCGGGACGTCGGCGCTGGTGATGGCCGGTGACCGGGGGGAGGGGCAGCTGTTCCCCGGCGTGTACCCGTCCGACCAGCCCGCCGGGCGCGGTGTGTTCGTTCGGCGCGGCGAGCGCGGCCGTCTCATCCAGACGGCCATGGCGGCTGAGCCGGACCCTGCCCCCGGGGAATCCGGGCGGGCGGCCGAGAGGAATCGGGCGGCCGAGAAGAACCGAGAGGAACGGGCCGGCGCGTGACGACGGATGTGATCGCTCTGACCGAGCGGATGCCGGATGTGTGGGCGGTGGCGGCCGGCCTGATGGCGGGCGGCCCCGACTCCCAGGTGTCCACCGAGGCCGACGGCGCGGTGCTCCAGCTGTCGGACGGCGAGGGCAGGCCGCTGGCCTCCATCGAGGCGCCCCTTCTGGTGCACACACCGGGCGAGGCCGCTCGGCTGCTCGGGCCTGAGTACGCGGCGGTGGGGCAGGGGCGCCCGCTGTGGTGGACGGAGATCCGGGCGGCCACCGGTGCGCGGGGCGCCGACCGGCTCGCCGGGGTCATCGCGAGCCGCCTGGTGGGCCGGCTGGGCGGGGCGGTGTGGCCTCGTACGGCCGCCGTCGAGGAGTACGGGGCGGCGGTCCCCGACGTCGCCGCGACCGACCGGCAGCCCACCGGGCAGCCCGCGGTCGATGTCCTCACCGACCGGGCGGCCGTGATCATCCTCGACCGGCCGGTGGTCGCCATGACGGCCTGGCTGGCGGACGCGGTGCGGGCGACGGCCGGCGAGCGCGCGCTCCAGATCGTCACCCCGCCCGGCGCGCGGCTCACCCTTCCGGTGCGCACGGCGCTGGCCGGGCTCCCCAACCGCTGGGTCGTCCAGGACGGCGAGGGCGGCTACTACGACGGCCTGTCCGGCTCCGCGGTGGAGTGGAAGGACGGGCAGTTCACGGCGGACGGTGTGGTGGCGGACGCGTTCGTCCGCGGGACGTTCGCGGAAGGGGCGCCAAAGCGCGGGGAAACGGCCGCCGGGCCGGGCGGTCCCGCGCCGGGCGGCCAGCTCCTGCTCTCGTTGCGCACCCATCACCCCGCCGACGACGATCTGCTGCTCGGCGGCGCGCTGGAGGACATCTGGCAGCACGTCACCGGTGCCCCGCCGGCCGGCTGGGGCACCGAGGAACCGGCCGCCTCGCGCTGGTCCCGCAAGGAGCTGACGGCCCTGGTCCGCGAGCGCGCGCCCGAGCCCACCTGGCTGGTGGCCGTGGGGCAGCCGGAGCGGCCCGCCGTGGCGACGCTGCGGGTGCGGCGGACGAGCGAGGGCGTGGAGGAGGACGTGACGGTGGCCTTCGGCTTCTCCGGTGAGACGGACGTCCCACTGGGTGAGCTGCCCGCGCTTGCCGAGCGCCTGGTGGTCCGGCACGGCCTGGAATCCCTGCTCGTCCAGCAGCGCGCCGCGCGCCGCGATCTGAGCGTGCCGGCGCAGCTGGAGATCCCGCCGCTGCCGGTGGCGTTCGTCCTGGGGAGCGAGGCGGTCCGCGAGACGGGGGTGGCCCGCGCCCGCCGTTCGCCGCTGCCGGACCCGCCGCAGCAGCTCGGCCCGGCGGCGACGGCCGGTTTCCACTACCCCCTGGGCACGGGCGGCGCGGAGGCCCTGGAGCGGCTCATGGCGTATCTCCGGCCGCCCGGTGCGGCGGACGGCGGGCCCGAAGCCGGAGGCGCTGCCGCCCGCCCCGCGTCCGAGGAGTGAGACACCTCCTGAGACAAACCGGCCCGCCGTCTACGCTGCCGGCCACCCAGGTAGGGCGAAGTGGGGACAAGCCCACCGTCCGCGACGACGCGGCTGCTCAACGGGACGGGGCAGGGCCTAGACTCCGGACCGTAAAGATTGTCGAAAGTCGTTGAACAAGCGCAGTCAGGGAGCGAGGGGCGGACGTGCCGGACACGACCGTACGCACCACCATCGCCGCGGAGTATTTCCAGGGCTATGCGGTCGTGGGACTCATCGCCGTGGTCGGGGTGCTGTTCGTGGCCGTGGCCTTCGGGGCCGGGCGGCTGCTGCGGCCCGTCGTGCCGACGCCCGAGAAGCTGCTGACGTACGAGTGCGGGGTCGACCCGGTCGGCGAGGGCTGGGCACACACCCAGGTCCGCTACTACGTCTACGCCTTCCTCTACGTCATCTTCGCCGTTGACTCGATCTTCCTTTTCCCCTGGGCGACGGTCTTCGCCGCCCCCGGCTTCGGCGCCGTGACGCTGGTGGAGATGTTCATCTTCCTCGGCTTCCTCGCCGTCGGCCTGCTCTACGCATGGAAGAAGGGCGTCCTGGAATGGACGTGACCCCCGCCGCCACCGGATCCGCCGGCCCCGCCGCCGCGTCCGAAGGCGCCGCCCCCCAGTTCCTGCCCGAGCCCCGTCGCCTCGGCACGCTGGCCCGGCTCGCGCCCGAACCGATGAAGGTGGTCCTCAACTGGGGCCGCCGCTACAGCCTGTGGGTCTTCAACTTCGGGCTGGCCTGCTGCGCCATCGAGTTCATCGCCGCCTCCATGGCCCGGCACGACTTCATCCGGCTCGGCGTGATCCCCTTCGCGCCCGGCCCGCGCCAGGCCGACCTGATGGTCGTCTCCGGCACGGTCACCGACAAGATGGCGCCCGCGGTCAAGCGGCTCTACGAGCAGATGCCGGAGCCGAAGTACGTCATCTCCTTCGGCGCCTGCTCCAACTGCGGCGGCCCCTACTGGGACTCGTACTCCGTCACCAAGGGCGTCGACCAGATCATCCCGGTGGACGTCTACGTACCGGGCTGCCCGCCGCGGCCGGAAGCGCTGCTCCAGGGCATCCTCAAGCTTCAGGAGAAGATCGCGCGGGAGTCGCTGGGGGAGCGCTACCGGCACGGCGGTGCCCGGCCCTCGGCCGCGGCGCTGCGCAGCGGGCTGGTCGCGCCGCCCGCCTCCAAGACGGCGGGGGAGGAGGCCCGATGAGCGAGCAGCGGCCCGAGCAGCAGGCCCCGGTCGGCGAACCGGTTGGCGAGCCCGCCGCCGAGCCCGTTGCCGAGGCCGCCCCTGAGCCGGTTGCCGAGCCCGCCCCCGAGCCCGTCGTCGGGTGGCTGCCGCGGCCCGCGAGCGAGATCTTCGGGGCGGGGGCCACGGCCGACGAGGCGTACGAGCTGCTGACGGTCGACGTTCCGGCGGACGGCTGGATCGCCGCCCTGACGGCCGCCCGGGACGGCCTCGGCTGCACCTATTTCGACTGGCTGAGCGCCGTCGACGAGCCCGGCACCGGCTTCCGGATCTGCGCGCACCTCGCGGATGTGGCGCACCCCGGCGGCGTACGCCGGCTGATCGTCCGGACGACCGTGCCGCACGACGCCGCCACGCTGCCCACCGCCGTGGGCGTCTACGCGGGCGCGGGCTGGCACGAACGCGAGACCCACGAGATGTTCGGCGTGGACTTCACCGGCCACCCGCATCTCGTCCCGCTGCTGCTCCCGGACACCTTCGAAGGGCATCCGCTGCGCAAGGACTTCGTGCTGGCGGCGCGGGTCGCCAAGGCATGGCCCGGCGCGAAGGAGCCGGGCGAATCCGAGCACGGCGGGCCCAAGCGGCGGCAGATGCTGCCCCCGGGCGTCCCGGACCCGAACGAATGGGGCCCGCTCAAGGGCCAGCTGCCGCCTGCGCCCGCGCGACCGGCGCGGGGCGCGCGCGCGGCGGGCGCGGCCGCGGGGGAGCGCCCGGCCCGGCGTACCCGTACGGCGGGCGCGGGCTCGGCGAGCCGGCAAGCGGAGGCCCCCGAGGCTCCGGCGGCCGCGGCGCGTGCCGAACGTCCGGAGCGTTCGGCACGGCGCACCCGCTCGGTGAGCGAAGGCTCGACGAGCCAGCAGCAGGCGACGGAAGCCGCGGGGGCTCAGACGCCGGCCGAGGAAGCCACCCCCGCCAAGGCGGCTCCTGCCGAGGCGGCTCCTGCCGAGGCGGCTCCTGCCGAGGCGGCTCCTGCCGAGGCCGCGCCCCCACGCTCCTCGGACGCGCCCTGGCACCACGCCCGCCCGGCCTTCGACGAGCCGGAGCAGAAGCCGGAGCCCGAGCAGAAGCCGGAGCCGGAGCCGGAGAAGCCGAAGCCCGCACCGCAGCCGCAACAGGACCACCCCCAAGACCCGGCAGGAGGCGACCCCGCATGAGTGACACCCTCGGCATCGCGCTGCGCCTGCTCGCCGTCTTCGTCGTGTTCCTGGTGTTCCCGCTGGTCATCGGGCAGACCGAGCACAAGGTCATGGCCCATATGCAGGGCCGCCTCGGCCCCATGTACGCGGGCGGGTTCCACGGCTGGGCGCAGTTGGTGGCCGACGGCGTCAAGTTCGCGCAGAAGGAGGACATCGTCCCGGCGGGCGCCGACCGGCGGATCTTCCAGCTCGCGCCGGCCGTCGCTCTGCTGCCGTACCTCCTGGTCCTGATCGCCATACCGGTCGGCCCGCACGGCGCCGTGGGCCAGGTCGTGGACGCGGGCATCTTCTTCGTGCTCGCCGTCATGGGCGTCGGCGTGCTCGGCTCGCTGATGGCGGGCTGGGCGTCGGCGAACAAGTTCTCGCTGCTCGGCGGCCTGCGAACGGCCGCTCAGCTGCTGGCGTACGAGCTGCCGATGCTGCTCGCCGCCGCCTCCGTCGCGATGGCCGCCGGCACGCTCTCCCTGCCCGGCATCCTGGACGCCTTCCACTGGTGGTGGGTGCCGTGGCAGATCGTCGGCGGCGCCGTCTTCTTCACCGCGGGGCTCGCCGAGCTCCAGCGGCCGCCGTTCGATATGCCGGTCGCCGACTCGGAGATCATCTTCGGCGCGTACACCGAGTACACCGGACTGCGTTTCGCGCTCTTCCTGCTCGCCGAGTACGCGGGCATCGTCGTTCTCTGCGCGCTGACCTCCGTCCTCTTCCTGGGCGGCTGGCACGGCCCGTTCGGCCTCAACGGCCTGGGCTGGCTGTGGACGCTGCTGAAGACCGCCGTCCTCGCCTTCGGCGTCATCTGGCTGCGCGTCACCTACCCGCGGCTGCGCGAGGACCAGCTGCAAAAGCTCGCCTGGACGGTCCTGATCCCGCTCGCCCTCGCCCAGATCGCCCTCACCGGCGTCGTCAAGGTGGTGATCTCCTGATGGGCATCCCCGGACGCGGCCTCGCCAAGGGCCTGGCCGTCACGCTGCGCACGATGACGCGGAAGTCCGTCACCGCGCAGTACCCGGACGTCCAGCCCGACCTCCCGCCGCGCACCCGCGGCGTCATCGGGCTGTTCGAGGAGAACTGCACGGTGTGCATGCTGTGCGCCCGCGAGTGCCCGGACTGGTGCATCTACATCGACTCCCACAAGGAGACGGTGCCGCCCGCCGCACCCGGCGGCCGCGAGCGCAGCCGCAATGTGCTCGACCGTTTCGCCATCGACTTCGCGCTGTGCATGTACTGCGGCATCTGCATCGAGGTCTGCCCCTTCGACGCGCTCTTCTGGTCACCGGAATTCGAGTACGCCGAGACGGACATCCGCGAGCTGACGCATGAGCGCGACCGGCTGCGCGAGTGGATGTGGACGGTGCCCGAGCCGCCCGCGCTCGACCCGGCGGCCGAGGACCCCAAGGAGCTCGCCGCCGCGCGCAAGGCCGCGGACAAACTCGCCGCCCAGCAGGCCGCCGAGGCCGAAGCCGCCGCCCGGCCGGAACCGGCCCAGGACGCCCGGCAGGACACCAAGGAGGAGGGAACGTGACGCTCGCCGCCACCGCAGCCGCGCACGGCTTCCTTTCGCCCACCGGTGTCGAGATCGCCTTCCTCCTGGTCGGCATCGCGACCCTCGGCGCGGCCCTGATCACCGTCACCACCCGCCAACTGGTGCACGCAGCCCTCTGGCTGGTCGTCGCCCTCGGCGGGATCGCCGTGGAATACCTCCTGCTGACCGCCGAATTCATCGCCTGGGTGCAGGTACTGATCTACGTCGGTTCCGTGGTCGTCCTCCTGCTCTTCGGGCTGATGCTGACCAAGGCGCCCATCGGCCGTTCCCCGGACGCCGATTCGGGCAACCGCTGGGCCGCGCTCGTGGTGGCCCTCGCCTCCGCGGGCACGCTGGTCTGGGTCGTCGTGGACGCCTTCCGCGCCACCTGGATCGACCTCGACGGCGCCGTCCAGGGCTCCACCGCGACCTTGGGACGCACCCTCTTCCAGTACTGGGTGCTGCCCTTCGAAGCGCTGTCCGTCCTGCTGCTCGCCGCGCTGGTCGGGGCGATCGTGCTGTCCCGCAAGGGCGGCGAGGGCAAGGCCCCGGCCGCCGACCTGCGCAGCGGCGCCGCCCGCACGGGGACCGCCCCGCGAGAGGAGCAGCACTGATGCATCTCGCCTATCCGGCCGTCCTCGCCGTCCTCCTCTTCTGCACCGGTCTGTACGGCGTGCTCGCGCGCCGCAACGCGATCCTGGTGCTGATGTCCGTCGAGCTGATGCTCAACGCCGTCAACCTCAATCTCGTCGCCTTCGACGTCTGGCTGCGCGACACCCTGCACGCCGGCCAGGCGCTGACCCTCTTCACCATCGCCATCGCCGCCGCCGAGATCGGCATCGGCCTGGCGATCGTGCTGCTCGTCTACCGCAACCGCGGCAGCTCCGACATCGACCGGCTCCGCGATCTCGCGGAGCGGCCGGACGGCGGCGACGCCACGGGCCACGGCGCGCAGCCGCAGCCGGACACCGAGGCGGAGGCCGCCGCGTGACGCTCACGACCACCGCTGTGCTCGTCCCCCTTCTGCCCTTCCTCGGGTCCGTCGCGGGCTTCCTCCTGGGGCGGCGCGCGCCCGGTTTCGTCCGCCCGCTGGCCGTGCTGCCGACGCTCGCCACGGCCGCCCTCGCGGTCTGTGTCGCCGTCGGACAGGGCGGCGGTCCGGCCACCGACGTCGCCACCCGGCTCACGCCGACCGGCTCGATCCCCATCGACCTGGCCCTGCACATCGACGGCTTCGCCGCGCTGATCGGCGTTCTGGTCGGTGTCGTGGCGGCCTGTGTGCAGATCTACTCCACGGGCTATCTGCGCGACGATCCGCGCTACCCCTCCTACGCCGCGCTGGTCTCGCTCTTCACCTCCGCGATGCTGCTCGTCGTCTACACCGGCGACCTGATGGTGCTGCTGGTCGGCTGGGAAGTCATGGGCATCTGCTCGTACTTCCTCGTCGGCCACTACTGGGAGACCGAGGCCGCCCGCGCCGCCTCCCTCAAGGCGTTCCTCGTCACCAAGCTCGGCGACGTCCCCTTCCTCTTCGGCATCTTCGCGCTGGCCGCGGACGCCGGAACGTTCCGGATCACCGGCATCCTCGGCAAGGTCGCCGACGGCGGCCTGCACCATCCGACGCTGATCGCGCTGCTGCTGCTGGGCGGCGTCGCGGGCAAGTCGGCGCAGTTCCCGCTGCACACCTGGCTCCCGGACGCCATGGCCGGCCCCACGCCCGTCTCGGCGCTGATCCACGCCGCGACGATGGTGGCCGCCGGTGTCTATCTCGTCGCCCGGCTGCTGCCCGTCTTCGCCGCCTCCGCGGCCGCGCTGGTCGTGCTCGCCGTCATGGCCGCGATCACCATGGTCGGCTCCGGTCTGGCCGCGCTCGCCCAGGACGACATCAAACGCGTCCTGGCCTATTCGACGGTGGGCCAGCTCGGCTACATGCTCGGCGCGCTGGCCGTCGGCGACCGCGGCGCCGCCGTCTTCCACCTCCTGACGCACGGTGCGTTCAAGGCCCTGCTCTTCCTCGGCGCGGGCGTGATCATCCACGCCGCCGGGACGAACTCGCTGGCCGCGATGTCCCGGATGGGCGGACTGGCCCGGCGGATCCCCGACGCCTACTGGACCGTGACCGTGGCGCTGCTGGCGCTCGCCGCGATCCCGCCGTTCGCCGGCTTCTTCTCCAAGGAAGCCGTCCTGGGCGCCGCCGAACACGCCGCCCACGGGCAGGCACACGGCATTCCCGGCGCGGTCGGCTGGACGGTGCTGATCTCCGGAGTGCTCACCGCCCTCCTCACCGCGGCTTATGCCACCCGCCTGTGGCTGCTCGCCTTCAACGGCCGCGGCGCCGAGGTCCCCGACCACGGCAAGCAGCCGGTCGTCATGAACGCCATGCTGTGGGTCCTCTTCGTCCCGACCGTCGCGCTCGGCCTGGCGGGCCCGTACCTGCCCACCTGGTTCGACGGCCGCTCCCTGAACCCCGCGCTCACCACCTCCGTCGTGGGCACCGGCGTCGCCCTCATCGGCGGCCTGGTCACCTACGCGGCCTGGCGCCACACCAGCGCCCGCGCCGCCCGCGCCCCCCTCGGCGCCGTCGCCGTCGCGCCCGACGCGGCCCCCGGCCTGGCCGAGGAACTGGCCATCGAGAGCCACACCCCCGCCTACGGCGGTATCGCCGGCGCCCCGGACCCGGCCGACCCCGGCCGGGTCCTCCTCGGCCCGCTGCACCGCCACGCGGCCGTCGGCTTCCACCTGGACGCCGTCTACTCCGCGCTGTTCGTCCGGCCCGTACGGGCCGCCGCCCAGCTCGTCCGCTTCCTGGACCGCGAGGTCGTCGACACCTACGTCCGTGGCGCGGGCGCCGCCCCGCGCTGGCTGGGCGCCGCCGTCCGCCGCGCCCAGACCGGCAATGTGCAGACCTACCTCGGCGCCCTGCTCGCGGGCTCGCTCGTGCTGGCCGTCGTCGCGGTCCTCGTCGCCACGGGCACGGGAGCCTGACCGATGGCGCATCACACCCGCGGGGCCGACGCCCCACACCGCCGGCCGAGCGCCGCCCCGAGCACCACCCCGAGGAGGGCCTGACCCCGTGAACCCCACCGCATTGCAGTACCTCCTCGCGGCGGTCGTCGGCCTCCCCCTCCTGGGCGCGGTCGCCGCCCTGCTGCCGTCCCCGCCCGGCCTGAGGGGCCGCAACCCCGACCAGGCCGTACTGCGCCACGGAGTGACCGTCACCGGCGTCGTCCTGGCCGCCGCCCTCGCGCTGGCCGTCGGCTTCGACCGCGGCCACCCCGCCCGTATGCAGGCCACCACCGACCTCAGCTGGATCCCGGCGCTCCGCATCCACCTCCACCTCGGCGTCGACGGCATCTCGCTCCCCCTTCTCGTCCTGACCGCGCTGCTGACCTTCCTCTGCGCCCTCTACAGCTACTTCGCCATGCCAACGGGCCCGTCACCCAAGGCATTTGTCGCCCTGCTGCTCACCC
The DNA here is from genome assembly GCF_000935125.1 of Streptomyces natalensis ATCC 27448. GTDB lineage: Bacteria > Actinomycetota > Actinomycetes > Streptomycetales > Streptomycetaceae > Streptomyces > Streptomyces natalensis. The sequence continues at coordinate 144,353 of NZ_JRKI01000063.1, forward strand.
TTGAGGCCGGCACCCTGGCCACCTTCGCCGTCCTCGACCTGATGCTCTTCTTCCTCGCCTTCGAGATGGTCCTCATCCCGATGTACTTCCTCATCGCCCGCTGGGGCGGCGCCGGAAAGCAGGCGGCGGCCTGGAAGTTCATCCTCTACACGCTGCTCGGCTCGGTCGTGATGCTGCTCGGCCTCCTCCTCATCGGCGTGAAATCCGGCACGTTCGACATGGTGGCACTCGCCACTGACAACGGCCCGAAAGCCCAGCTCAGCCACACCGTCCAGCTTCTGGCCGTGCTCGCGATCGGCATCGGACTGGCCGTCAAGTCCCCGATGTGGCCGCTGCACAGCTGGCTGCCCGACGCCCACACCGCGGCCCCCACCGTCGGTTCCGTCCTGCTCGCCGGCGTCCTGCTGAAGATGGGCACCTACGGGTTCGTCCGCATCGCCCTGCCGATCACGCCCGAGGGCATGCACACCTTCGCGCCGTACCTCGCCGCGTTCGCCGCCATCGGCATCATCTACGGATCCCTCGCCTGCCTCGCCCTCGTCCGCAAGGGTGCCGCCGGCGACCTCAAGCGGCTGATCGCCTACAGCTCCGTCGGCCACATGGGCTTCGTCCTGCTCGGCATCGCGACCATGACCCCCACCGGCGTCAACGGCGCGCTGTTCGCCAACATCGCCCACGGCCTGATCACCGGCCTGCTGTTCTTCATGGTCGGCGCCCTCAAGGACCGCACCGGCAGCACCGACCTCGACGCCCTCGCGGGCACCACCGGCGCGGCCCTCTACGGCCGCGCCCCCCGCTTCGGCGGACTGCTCGCCTTCGGTGCCGTCGCCTCCCTGGGCATCCCGGGCCTGGCCGGCTTCTGGGGCGAGATGCTGGCCATGTTCGGCGCCTTCCGCCCGGCCGCGGGCCTGAGCCGCCCCGCCTTCCTGACGTTCATGGTCCTGGCCGGCCTCGGCACCCTGCTGACCGCCGGCTACCTGCTGCTCGTCGTCCGCCGCGTCTGCATGGGCGGCCACCTGACGGCCGAGGCGGCCCCGGGGGAGGAGCCCCTGGCCGTCGAAGGCCCCGCCGTCGCCCTCCCCGACCTCGCGCGCCACGAATACGCGGCCTGGTCCCCCCTCGCCGCCCTCACCGTCCTCGCCGGACTGTGGCCCGCGGCCCTCCTCGGCCTCACCAACCCGGCCGTCCAGCAGCTCCTCGGAGGCGGTAACTGATGAGCCCGACGATCCTTCTGGCCGCCGGGAACCCGCTGGCCTCCCTGGCCCAGTCCGTCGACTGGGTCGCCATCGCGCCGCCCACCATCGCCGCGGCCGTCGCCCTGGCGGTGCTCGTCGCCGATCTCTTCGTGCCCGCCACCAGGAAGCCGCTGCTCGGCTGGGTGGCCATCGTCGGCCTGGTGGCGGCCGCGCTGTCGCTGCTGCCCCTCCTGGACGGCGGCCGGCGCACCTTCTGCCTCACCGGCCACCCCACGGTGTGCAGCTACGTGGCCGACCCGTTCGCCCTGGTCATCCAGTTCCTGGTGCTGGCCGGCGCGCTGCTGACCGCCCTGCTGTCCGTCGACACCCTCAAGGACCACGACCTGCCCGCCGGCGAGTACTGGTTCCTGCTGCTGTCCTCCGCGGCCGGCGCGGCCCTGCTGCCCGCCTCCCGGGACCTCGCCACCCTGGTCATCGCCCTCGAAGTGGCCTCGCTGCCCGCCTTCGCCCTGGTCGGCCTGCGGCGCGGCGACCGGCTCTCCTCCGAGGCGGCCCTGAAGTTCTTCCTCTCCTCGGTGGCCGCCACCGCCGTCATGCTGCTCGGCGTGAGCTTCCTGTACGCCGCCACCGGGAGCCTGCACCTGTCCCGGGTGGCGCACGCCCTCACCCACCTGCCCGACCCCCGCCTGGCCACCCTCGCCGGCGCCGGCGTCGCGCTCTCCCTCGTCGGCTTCGCCTTCAAGACCGCGGCCGCCCCCTTCCACTTCTGGGTCCCCGACACCTACGTCGGCGCGCCGCTGCCCATCGCCGCCTACCTCTCGGTCATCGGCAAGGCGGTCGGCTTCTCCGGCCTGATCCTCATCACCGTCGAGGGCTTCCCCTCGTACGCCGACGTGTGGGGCCCGGCGCTGGCCGTCCTGGCCGCGCTCACCATGACCGTCGGCAACGTCGCCGCCCTGCGCCAGGACCCGCACCGCGCGCACAGCGCCGTACGCCTGCTGGCCTGGTCGTCCGTCGGCCAGGCCGGCTACCTCCTGGTCCCCGTCGCGGCGGCCGGCTACGTCGACAACCCGGGGCACGCCATCGGCTCCACCGTCGCCTACGCCCTCATGTACGGCGTGGTGAACCTCGGCGCCTTCGCCATCGCCGCCCTGGTGGCCCGCAGCCGCCCCGCCAACCGGATCACCGACTACCGGGGCCTGTACGCCCGCCGCCCCCTGGCGGCGCTCGCCCTCGGCTTCTTCCTGCTCTGCCTGGCGGGCCTGCCGCCCGGCATCATCGGCCTCTTCGCCAAGGTCACGGTCTTCTCCTCGGCCGTCGACGCGGGCCTGGCCTGGCTCGCCGTGGTCATGGCCGTCAACGTCGTGATCGCGCTCTACTACTACCTCCAGTGGACGGCGGTCCTCTTCCGGGGCGCCGAGGCGGCAGAGGGAGCCGTGGCCCCGGAGGGACCCGAGGACGCCCCGCGCGCCGCCGTCCCGGCCGCCCTGACCACCGCCATCGCCCTCGCCGCCGTCCTCGGCATCGTCCTCTCCGGCGCCCCGCAGCTCGTCCTGCGCTTCGCCTCCGGGGCGCTCCTGTAGGCCCCGAGCCCTCCACCGGGCACCACGCCGGCCGGGGAACCACCTCCGCCCATCTCGCGTTGACCAGTGCGTAAGGGTCCACTGGTGAGTGGAGAAACGCAGCACAGGGTTCCCCTGCCGCACCGCTTGGAGGGCGTACGGTGCACCGCCGGCACAACGGGCTCAGGACCGCCGTACTCCTCGGGGGCCTGTCCGCCCTCATCATCGTCATCGGCGGCCTCTTCGGCCGTACGGGTCTGATCGTCGCCGTCCTGGTGGCTCTGGCCACCAACGCCTACGCCTACTGGAACAGCGACAAACTCGCCCTGCGGGCCATGCGTGCCCGCCCCGTCGGCGAATTCGAGGCCCCCGCGCTGTACCGCATGGTCCGCGAGCTCTCCACGGCCGCCCGGCAGCCCATGCCCCGCCTGTACATCTCCCCGACCCAGGCCCCCAACGCCTTCGCCACCGGGCGCAACCCCCGCAATGCCGCGGTCTGCTGTACGGACGGCATCCTCCAGCTCCTGGACGAACGCGAACTGCGCGGCGTCATCGGCCATGAGCTCAGCCATGTCTACAACCGCGACATCCTCATCTCCTCGGTGGCCGGCGCGCTCGCCTCCGTGGTGATGTTCCTCGTCAACTTCGCCTGGCTGATCCCGGTGGGACGGTCCGAGGACGACGAGGGCCCCGGCCTCCTGGGCATGCTGCTGATCATGATCCTCGGCCCGGTGGCGGCCTCCCTCATCCAGCTGGCCGTCAGCCGCTCCCGCGAGTACCAGGCCGACGCCTCGGGCGCCCGGCTCACCGGCGACCCGCTGGCCCTCGCCTCGGCCCTGCGCAAGCTGGAGGTGGGCACCCAGCAGCTGCCGCTCCCGCCGGAACCGCGGCTCGAAACGGCGAGCCACATGATGATCGCCAACCCTTTCCGCGCGGGCGAGGGCCTCTCCCGGCTCTTCTCCACCCACCCCCCGATGCACGACCGCATCGCCCGCCTCGAAGACATGGCGGGCCACCGCCCCTGACGACGCCCGTCGTCACCGCGACCGGCCGGGCTCGTTGCTGGTGACATGACCGTTCACACATCGACCCCTGTCGCCGGACCCGGCCTGGCCGCCGCCCCGTCTCCTGCCGTTGCCGTCTCATGAAGGCTTTGCTGGTGACCCATGGCTCGCGCGGCGACGTCCAGCCGTATCTGGCGCTGGCGGGCGGCTTGACGGCGGCCGGTCACGACGTGACGTTGATGGGGCCGTACGCCTTCTCGGAACTGGCCGCCTCGGCAGGGGTGCCCTACGTTCCGATCGCCGATGGCCCCCTTGAGCTTCTCGCGGATCCTGTCGTCCAGAGAGCCAACGAGGATCGCCGCGGGCTTCGGGGCGTGGTGCGGGGAGTCCGGTGGCTCGGGCGTAACCGGCCGCACTACCTGAAGCTCCTGGAAGATCTGACGGCCAAGGTCAAAGGGCAGCCTCGCCCCGACGTTGTGGTGTTCGCACCCTGGATGCCGGCGCATCACCTCGCCGAGTGGCTGAGGGTGCCTGCGGTGCCGGTGTGCCTTCAGCCTGGTTGGGTGCCCACGCCTGACCTGGTCAATCCGCACCTGTCCGGGCGACGGGTGCCCTCGTCCCTGAGCAGGGCCTCCTACGTTTGCGCCGAGTGGCCGGTTCGTCTTCTCTACGCCCCGGCACTTTCCCGTCTGCGCCGCGAATCGCTGGGGCTGTCGGGCCGCGGGAGCAAGCTCAGCATTCTGTCCCGGCCCGACGGAAGGCCGGCCACCGTATTGCAGGCATTCGACCCCTGTGTGCTGCCCGGCACTCCCCGATATCCCCCCACCACACACACCACGGGTTTTTGGCATCAGCCGGCCAAGGGCGAATGGCGCATGCCCGCGGACCTGCGCTCGTTTCTCGATGCGGGCAACCGGCCGGTGTACATCGGATTCGGCAGTATGGCCGGGAGCCGTTCCGCCGAGAGGAGCAGGGCCGTTCTTGCGGCCGTCCGTCAGGCCGGGGTCCGTGCGGTGATCGCCACCGGATGGGGTGGGGTGACGGTTCCCGAAGAGGAGCAGGGCCGAGCCGTCGACGAGGTGTTCTTCGTGGACCAGGCGCCGCACGAACGGCTTTTTGCGCATATGGCCGCGATCGTTCATCACGGCGGCGCCGGAACCACCGCATCGGCCCTGCGATCGGGCCGTCCGCAAGTCGTGTGCCCTTTCACTTTCGACCAGCCGTTCTGGGCGCAGCGAATGCACGCCCTCGGTCTGGCACCGGCACCTTTGGCGCAGTACGACCTCACTGCGGGCCGTTTGGCCGCCTCATTGCACCGTGCGGTGAACGACCGCGAATTGACCGAAGGCGCCGAGCAGTTCGGCCGCCGCATTGCCGCCCGGAACGGGGTGGAAAAGGCCGTCGAGGTACTCGAAACCGTTGTGGCGTCCGTCTAGAACGCGACCCGGAACATGGCCCGGAACGCGACCCGGAACACGGCCCGGAACACGGCCCGGAACACGGCCCGGACACGAAAAGGTCGGGTACGCCCGGCCCCGGTAGTGTGAGAAGAGGTCCGATTGTGGTGCCGTCGCCGCAACGGTCCGCGGCGGAAAGCGCGTCTACCAGCCCAGACCGTTGTTCCGAAGCGCCCGTGGAAGGCTGCCGATCATGAAGCTCATCCTTAACCTCATCTGGCTCGTGCTGAGCGGCTTCTGGCTGGCGATCGGCTATGTCGTCGCAGGCATCATCTGCTGCATTTTGATCGTCACCATTCCCTTCGGGATCGCGTCCTTCCGCATCGCCGGCTACGCCCTGTGGCCCTTCGGCCGCACCACCGTCGAGCGGCGCGACGCCGGCGCCGGATCGGTGGTCGGCAACATCATCTGGCTCGTCTTCGCGGGCTGGTGGCTGGCCCTGGGGCATATCGTCACCGGTGTCGCGCTGTGCGTGACGATCATCGGGATCCCGTTCGGCATCGCCAATTTCAAGATGATCCCGATCTCCCTGCTGCCGCTCGGGCGCGAGATCGTGCCTACCGACCAGCCCTTCGCCACCCGCTGACCACGAAGGGCGGGTGCTCCGGGCACCGCCTCGACCGGCTGGTGATCCAACGAGAAATCGCGTGGGAAATCGCTTTCTGACCTGGGCCTTCACGGAGTGGCAGCGTCAGCGTGGGGTGGATGTCCGCTCACTGGGCGCATACTGACGCTAATGACGAAGCCAGCCGTAACCCGGCGCCATCTGCCCTCCAGCCCCTTCAAGCCCCCGGTCACACCGCCGCTCAAGCAGTTTGCGATGGGCGACCGGGTCACACACGATGAGCACGGCCTCGGCCGGGTCATCGGTATCGAGGACGAGACCGCAGTACTTGTCGACTTCGGTTCGCTACAGGTACGGATCGCCAGCCCGTACGGCAAGTTGACCAAGCTCTGAGACCCGTGCGGCGGTCGGGGCGTCCGAGGATGAACCTCCTCATTCCCGGCGCCGGAACCCATCGCCGCACGGTTCTGCCACCGCAACCGAGAGAGACGACGACCCATCGACACGACTTCGCTGTTCTCCGCACCCGAAACGGTGCTCCCGCACGCCGCGACGACATCGCCACCTCCGACGACGGACCCCTTCCAGCCCCCGGACTTCGACGAGGCCGCCGCAGGGTCTCCCACCACCGCGGCCGTGGACCCCGGCACCCGGGTCCAGCTGCGCGCCCCGTTCACGCCGGTCACGTAGTTCCCGGCAACATCATCCGGATCGTCCTCGCGGGCTGGTGGCTGCCCCTGGGCCGCGAGACCGTCCCCACCGACCAGCCCTTCGCGACCCGCTGACGAAGCCCGCGACGCCGACCGGCCCCGCCCCTCGCGGGCTTCTACGCCCGCGCCCGTACGAGCCCCCGGGGCCCCACGAACCGCTTGAACCCCAGCGGTTCCACACCCTCCAGACCCGCGATGAAGCGCATCACCGCACCGCCCTCCTGGAGGCTGGACTCGACCGTGCGCTGATGGGCGTCCGGATCCGTCCACTCGCTGTAATTGACGACCTTCCGGCCGTCCTCACGGAGATGGAAGTGCGAGGCGAAGGCGCCCGCGCCGCCCTGACGGCCGTCGAAGCGGTCCATCAGGCCGTCGACGAGCCGCCGGGCCGCCTCGTGCCCCGACGTCCGGAAGGCGACCCGTACGACGCAGCCGGGCGTCCCCTGCGCCTCCCCGCCCAGCAGGCTCCGGTACAGCCGAAAGCGCTCCGGGCCCGTATCGCCGACGCCCCCCACGCCGTCCAGGACCGCCGCGATCCGCTCCCGCAGCCCGGTCCCCCCCGGCGTTCCGCACGAATTCCTGGCGCGCCGCATGACTGGTCCACTGGCCGTAATTGAGCACGCTCCGGCCGTCCGTTCCGGTGAACAGCACCCGCGACAGGAAGCCCGCCGGAAGCGGCGTCTCCCTCCACACGCGGGCCACACCGTCCACCACGGCCCGCTGCCGCTCGGGGCCGCCCGCGTCCCACTCGCTGATCAGGACGGCACCGGCATCCGGCCGCCGGACCTCGGGAAACATATCGGCCAGAAGGCCGCCCTGCGCGCTCCGGCCGTTCTTGACTGAAGCCTCTGAAGCCTCTGAAGTCCCTGACGTCTCTGAAGTCATGGCGACACCCTGCAACCTCAACCAAGATCGAGGTCAAGCACCGCCCGTAGAACGGCCCCGAACACACCGGTGGGGCGGGACGCCGAAGCGCACCGCCCCTCCACAGGACGCCGTTTCCCAAACCCCGGAAAACGGACGGTCACCGGCTTCCGGCTACCGCCGACCAGCTACCGCCTACCGGTAGTTCACAAACTGAAGGGCGAAGTCCAGGTCCTTCCCCTTCAGCAGCTGCTGCACCGCCTGGAGGTCGTCCCGGCTCTTCGAGCTGACCCGCAGCTCGTCGCCCTGCACCTGCGCCTTGACGCCCTTCGGGCCCTCATCGCGGATGATCTTGGCGACCTTCTTGGCGTTCTCCTGCGAGATCCCCTCCTCGATCGAGGCGGAGATCCTGTACTCCTTGCCCGACGCCTGCGGCTCGCCGGCGTCCAGCGCCTTCAGCGAGATCCCCCGCTTGACCAGCTTGGTCTCGAAGATGTCGAGTACGGCCTTCACCCGCTCCTCGGCGTTGGCCCGCATCTCGATCTTCTCGCCCGACCAGGCGATCGCGGCGCCCACGCCCTTGAAGTCGTAGCGCTGCGAGATCTCCTTGGCGGCCTGGTTGAGCGCGTTGTCGACCTCCTGCCGCTCGACCTTCGAGACGATGTCGAAACTGGAGTCGGCCATCTTGAGTTGGCTCCTCATACATAGATCCGTCAGGGGCGCGGCCCATCCCGGACCGCCAGCCAAGCCTAGCCACCCGGCCAAGATCCAGCGCTTCGGAATCGAGTGGCGGACCACCCCCAGCCATCGGGTATGGTTTACGTCGTTGCCACGGAGCGCCGCCCCACAGCGGATCTCCCGACAACAAATCCCTGGCGGTGTGCCCGAGCGGCCAAAGGGAGCAGACTGTAAATCTGCCGGCTTCGCCTTCCCAGGTTCGAATCCTGGCGCCGCCACACGGAACAAAGGGCCCGTGACCTGCACTCAAGCAGGTCACGGGCCCTTTGTCGTACATCTGGGCCGTCCGCGGCCTCGCCTCCACCCGTGAGGAATGTGGCCTACCCCGGAATCGAGCCGAGCCAGGCCGGCAACGCTGCGTGACGAAGGCCATACGGCCGCCACGCTGCGCCCGGAAGAGCCGACCGGGGCGTTGCCCGCCGCACACCCGCCGCACACCGCCCCCCCACTCCACCACCCGCACCACCCACTCACCCCGCCAAGTGATGCGACGTCACCTCATCAGTGCCCTATCCGTTCAGTGCCCTATGAGTGCCCCATCAGTGCCCCGCCACGTTCCGCACCGCCTCCGCCGCCGGTACATCGCCCTCGATGAGCTCCAACGTCCGCCCCGCGGTGGCTGGTTGGGCGAGCAGTTCCGCCAGGACGGCGGCCACGTCGTCGCGGGTGACGTCGCCCCGGCCGGTCGCATCGGCCAGGGTCACCAGGCCCGTTCCGGGGTCGTTGGTCAGCCGGCCCGGACGCAGGATCGTCCAGTCGAGCCCGGCGCGGGCCCGTACGTCGGCGTCCGCGGCGCCCTTGGCCCGCAGATACGCGGCGAAGACCGGGTCGGTGCCCTCCGGCGGTTCGCGGTCCGCGCCCATGGAGGAGACGACGAGGAAGCGCCGTACGCCCGCCGCCTCGGCCGCGTCCGCGAACAGCGCCGCCGCGCCGCGGTCCACGGTGTCCTTGCGCTCGGTGCCGCTGCCCGGACCGGCGCCCGCCGCGAACACCGCCGCATCCGCGCCCTCCAGATGCCGCGCGACATCCTCGACCGTCGCCGACTCCAGGTCGCAGACGACCGGTTCGCCGCCCGCGGCCAGCACGTCGCCGGCCTGTTCCGGCCGCCGGATGATGCCCGCGACCTCGTCCCCGCGCCCGGCGAGCAACCGCTCCAGCCGCAGCGCGATCTGACCATGTCCACCTGCGATGACAATGCGCATGATGCCGACCGTACGCCGCACCGTCCGCGCACCGTGCGGGACCGGCCGGTGCGGCGCAAAGCCGTGAGGGGCCCCGGGGCCGCGGAGAGGCGCCTAGGGACGCTCTAGGGACGCTGCGACTGCCGCGGCAGCTCCAGCGCCACCTCCGCCGCCGAGTCGCAGTACTCGCGGACCGCGCTGGTACGGGCCACGACGCGGCCCCGGTGCACCACGACCCGGCTGTAGGCCAGGGAGAGCACCCCGGCGATCCGCTCGCCCCGTACGGCCAACAGCTCGGCAGGAAAGCCCGCCTCGACGCGTACCTCGGGCAGGCCCAGCGTGGCCCGCGCGGCCGCGCTCACCGTCTCGTACGCGGCCTCCGGGGTGGCCTCCCCGAGGGATGCCAGGAGGTAGGCGGCCTCCAACGGATCGCCGCGCCCCACCGGGTTCGCCACATCGCGCAGCGCGCCGCTGCCCGCCGCCACCCGCACCCCGGCGGCGCGCAGCAGCCGTACGGGGGCGGGGCGGGCCACCCGTGAGCCATGGCGTTCCAGGCCGGTGCAGTCGCCCTGCGGCAGGCAGATGACGGCGACATCGGCGGCCGCCAGCTGTTCGGCGACCCGGGCGGCCACGCTGCGCGGCATCCGGGCCATCCCGGCGCACGGCCCCAGGGCCACGCCCGGCCGCAGCCCGCCGGCCATCGCCGCGAAACGGGACAGCCGCGCCGGATCGTCGCCGTCGGTGTGCAGATCCACCGGGCAGCCGTGCTCGCCCGCCACCTCCAGGACCGTCTCGACGTACCCCGCCGGATCCGGGTCGAGGTCCGGGCAGCCGCCGATGACCGTGGCGCCCATCTTGACGGCGTCCCGCAGCATCGCCAGCCCGTCCGCGCCGGCCACCCCGGTCAGCACCCGCGGTACCGCGACCGCCGCCAGATCGGCGAGCCCGCGCAGCGACCGGCGGGCCTGGAGCACCGCCTGGAGCGAGCGCAGCCCTTGGACGTCGCCGATGCGGACATGGCTGCGGGAGGCGGTGGCGCCGTGGCCGAGCTGGAGCAGCGCCGCCTCGGTCGTGCGGCGCTGGACCTCCTCGGGGGAGTCGGAGGCGGGTCCGTCGGTGTCCGCGGTCAGCGCGGTGTCGCAGTGGGCGTGCGGTTCGGCGGGGGCGGGAAGCAGGAGATAGCCCGCGAGGTCGACGCGGGAGCCCTGCGGGGCGAGGCTGCCGGCCGTCCCGACCGCCTCGATGCGTCCGCCGCCCAGCCGCACGTCCACCGTCCGGCCGTCGGCCAGCCGGGCGCCGCACAGGACCAGTGCACCGGCGTCCGACCGGGCCTGCCGGCCGGTGTTCGGCTTGCCCCGTTTTCCCGGCTGAGGCTGCTGCGGTGAACTGCTGTCGGACATCGCGCTCCTCGAAGGCACCGGCGTGCAAGATCACGCAGCGGTTCTCCGAGCGTAGGGCGCAGCCGGGAGAGCTTCGCGCAGGCGCGAAATAGTCGTACCGGTGTGGTGCGGGGGGCCGTTGGTGCGCCGCCGGGATACGGATTTCACCTTTGGCTGCGGGCCGTGTAATGTCTTCATCGCTCGCCCCAATAGCTCAGTCGGCAGAGCGTCTCCATGGTAAGGAGAAGGTCTACGGTTCGATTCCGTATTGGGGCTCTGATGACGAGGTTCCCGCCTTCGGGTGGGTTCCCCGCATCGCAGCGGTGTAGCTCAGTCGGTAGAGCAAGCGGCTCATAATCGCTGTGTCACCGGTTCAAGTCCGGTCACCGCTACTGACAGTAGCCGATTGTGGGGTCGGTCCTCCGATCGGCTACTCTTTTATGCGTTAGTCCGACCATCTGTCCGTCCAAGGAGCACTCACGTGGCTGCCACCGACGTCCGCCCGAAGATCACGCTGGCCTGCGTGGAGTGCAAGGAGCGGAACTACATCACCAAGAAGAACCGGCGCAACAACCCGGACCGTCTTGAGATGAAGAAGCACTGCCCCCGCTGCAACTCGCACACCGCGCACCGCGAGACGCGATAAGCAGGCGCGCTTCTCGTAAAGCACTGTCGTGAGGCCGTCCCCAATTTGGGGGCGGCCTCACGGCGTTGATCACGTACCAGTACAGGGAGGTTGCGAGCCCCATGGCGCTCGACCCGTCTTTTGTCGGACGCACGTACCCGCCCACCGACCCGTACGAGGTCGGCCGGGAAAAGATCCGCGAATTCGCCGAGGCGATCGGGGACGCCAATCCGGCATACACCGATACCGAAGCCGCCAAGGCGCTCGGGCATCTCGATGTGATCGCCCCGCCGACATTTGTGTTCGCCATCACCTTCAAGGCGGCCGGAACGGTCGTCCGGGACCCGCAACTGGGCCTGGACTACAGCCGGGTGGTCCACGGTGACCAGAAGTTCGCCTACACCCGGCCGGTGCGCGCCGGTGACCGACTGACCGTCACCTCCACCATCGAGGCGGTCAAGACGATGGCGGGCAACGACATCATCGACATCCGCGGGGACGTGCACGACGAGGCGGGCGAGCACGTGGTGACCGCCTTCACCAAGCTGGTCGCCCGCGCCGCCAAGGAGGGCTGAGATGAGCGCCAAGATTTCCTACGACGAGGTCGAGGTCGGCACCGAACTCCCGGCGCAGTCCTTTCCCGTGACCCGCGCCACCCTCGTCCAGTACGCGGGCGCCTCCGGCGACTTCAACCCGATCCACTGGAACGAGAAGTTCGCCATAGAGGTCGGGCTGCCCGACGTCATCGCGCACGGCATGTTCACCATGGCCGAGGCGATCCGCGTGGTGACGGACTGGACCGGCGACCCCGGTGCCGTCGCCGAGTACGGCGTGCGCTTCACCAAGCCGGTCATCGTCCCCAACGACGACAACGGCGCGCTGATCGAGGTCAGCGGCAAGGTCGCCGCCAAGCTGGACGACGACGCCCGTACGGTGCGCGTCGACCTCACCGCCACCAGCGCGGGCCAGAAGGTGCTGGGCATGTCCCGCGCCGTGGTCCGGCTGGCCTGAGCCGGTACGGGCACGGGGCGGGGGCGGCCGGAAAGGGATTGTCGGCCCGCCCCCGTACCCTTGGGCGCGTGCAGGAACTCAAGGACGCTCCCCTCGCCCCGCTGACCACCTTCCGCCTCGGTGGCCCGGCGACCCGCCTCGTGACGGCCACCACCGACGACGAGGTGATCGCCGCCGTCCGCGCGGCCGACGACGCCGGCACCCCGCTGCTGATCATCGGCGGTGGCTCCAACCTCGTCATCGGCGACAAGGGCTTCGAGGGCACCGCCCTGCGCATCGCCACCAGCGGCTTCGACCTGGACGGCACGACGCTGACGCTGGCCGCCGGCGAGAACTGGTCCGACGCGGTGGCCCGTACGGTCGAGGCCGGGCTGGCCGGTATCGAGTGCCTGGCCGGCATCCCCGGCTCGGCCGGTGCCACCCCGATCCAGAACGTCGGCGCCTACGGCCAGGAGGTCTCCGCCACGATCACCGAGGTCGTCGCCTACGACCGCCGGGCCGGCGAGACCGTCACCCTCGCCAACGAGGAGTGCGCCTTCTCCTACCGCCACAGCCGCTTCAAGCAGCACCCGGAGCGCTTCGTGGTGCTGCGGGTGCGCTTCGTGCTGGAGGACGCAGGCGGGCTGTCCGCGCCGCTGAAGTACGCCGAGACCGCCCGGACCCTCGGCGTCGAGGCCGGAGACCGGGTCCCGGCGGCCGTCGCCCGTAAGACCGTCCTGGCGCTGCGCGCGGGCAAGGGCATGGTGCTGGACCCGGACGACCACGACACCTGGTCGGCCGGCTCCTTCTTCACCAACCCGGTCCTCACCGATGCCGAGCACACCGCCTTCCTGGAGCGCGTTCGCGACCGCCTCGGCCCCGATGCCGCGCCGCCCGCCTTCCCGGCGGGCGACGGCCTGGTGAAGACCTCCGCCGCCTGGCTGATCGACCGCGCCGGCTTCACCAAGGGCTACGGCGAGGGCCCGGCCCGTATCTCCACCAAGCACACCCTCGCCCTGACCAACCGCGGCACGGCCACCACCGAGGACCTCCTGGCGCTGGCCCGCGAGGTCCGCGACGGCGTCCGCGCGGCCTTCGGGATCACCCTCGTCAACGAGCCCGTGACGGTCGGCGTCAGCCTCTAGACAGCGCGGCCGCCGGGAACGTCACACAGGCCGCCGGAAGCCGCGAGGAGGACGTCTGGAGGCCGTGGCGGGGCCGCCGCGGCCCCGGTGCGGCCTACGCCGCCAGCCAGGCGTCGATGCCCGCCAGCAGCCGTCGCCGCTCGCTCTCGGGCGCCTGGGAGGCGCGGACGGACTGGCGGGCCAGCTCGGCCAGCTCCGTGTCCGAGAAGCCGTGCACACCGCGGGCGATCTCGTACTGCGCGGCCAGCCGCGCGCCGAACAGCAGCGGATCGTCCGCGCCCAGCGCCATCGGCACCCCGGCCTCGAAGAGCGTCCGCAGCGGTACGTCCTCGGGCTTCTCGTACACCCCCAGCGCCACATTCGACGCCGGGCAGACCTCGCAGGTCACCCCGCGGTCGGCCAGCCGCCGCAGCAGCGCGGGATCCTCCGCCGCCCGGACGCCGTGCCCGACCCGCCCGGCATGCAGATCGTCCAGACAGTCCCGTACGCTCGCCGGCCCCGACAGCTCACCGCCGTGCGGCGCCGCCAGCAGACCGCCGGCCCGCGCGATGGCGAAGGCCCGGTCGAAGTCCCGGGCGAAGCCGCGCCGTTCATCGTTGGACAGACCGAAACCGACCACGCCCCGGTCGGCGTAGCGCACCGCGAGCCGGGCGAGCGTACGCGCCTCCAGGGGGTGCTTCATGCGGTTCGCGGCCACCAGGACGCGGATGCCCAGCCCGGTGTCCCGCGAGGCCCGCTCGACCGCGTCCAGGATGATCTCCAGCGCCGGGATCAGCCCGCCCAGCCGCGGCGCGTACGAGGTCGGGTCGACCTGGATCTCCAGCCACTCCGAGCCGTCCCGGACGTCCTCCTCGGCGGCCTCGCGCACCAGCCGCTGGATGTCCTCCGGCCTGCGCAGACAGGACCGGGCGAGGTCGTAGAGCCGCTGGAAGCGGAACCAGCCGCGCTCGTCCGTGGCCCTCAGCCGCGGCGGCTCGCCGCCCTTGAGCGCGTCGGGCAGATGCACGCCGTATTGGTCGGCGAGCTCCAGCAGGGTCGTGGCCCGCATCGAACCCGTGAAGTGCAGGTGCAGGTGGGCCTTTGGCAATTGACGCAGATCACGAATGCGCTCCATTGGCAGATCTTGCCGTACGGAAGCGGTGCGGCGGTAGGGCCCGGCCCCGAACGAAGGGTCTGCCGAAAGCGCGAGCGGGCACCCGGAAGGTTCCGGACGCCCGCTCGAACAACCATCAATTGCGTCACCCACGGCGGCAGCAACCACCTCCGCGAGAGCGATGGGGGTCCCCCCGCGCCTTAAGCGTGGGGGAGGTTCAGCCGCGAGAAACAGCCTCCGCCAGCAGCTTCTGGACCCGCGAGATGCCCTCGACCAGGTCCTCATCGCCCAGCGCATACGAAATCCGCAGGTAGCCGGGGGTACCGAAGGCCTCGCCCGGGACGACGGCGACCTCCGCCTCCTCCAGGATCAGCTCGGCCAGCTCGACGCTGGTCTGCGGGCGCCTGCCGCGGATCTCCTTGCCCAGGAGGTCCTTGACCGACGGGTAGGCGTAGAACGCGCCCTCCGGCTCGGGGCAGAACACACCGTCGATCTCGTTGAGCATCTGCACCATCTTGCGGCGGCGGCGGTCGAAGGCCACCTTCATCTCCTCGACGGCCGTCAGGTCACCGGAGACCGCCGCGATGGCCGCGGCCTGCGCGACGTTGGAGACGTTGGAGGTGGCGTGCGACTGGAGGTTCGCGGCGGCCTTGATGACGTCCTTGGGGCCGATCGCCCAGCCCACCCGCCAGCCGGTCATCGCATACGTCTTGGCCACACCGTTGACGACGATGCACTTGTCGCGCAGCTCGGGCACGACCACCGGCAGCGAGGAGAACTGCGCCTCGCCGTAGACCAGGTGCTCGTAGATCTCGTCGGTCAGTACCCACAGGCCGTGCTCGGCGGCCCAGCGGCCGACCGCCTCGACCTGCTCGCGGGGGTAGACCGAGCCGGTCGGGTTCGACGGCGAGACGAAGACCAGGACCTTGGTCTTGTCCGTACGGGCGGCCTCCAGCTGCTCGACGGTCACCCGGTAGCCGGTCGTCTCATCGGCCACCACCGGGACCGGCACACCGCCCGCGAGCTGGATCGACTCGGGGTAGGTGGTCCAGTACGGGGCCGGGATGATGACCTCGTCGCCCGGGTCGACGATGGCCGCGAACGCCTCGTAGATGGCCTGCTTGCCGCCGTTGGTGACCAGGACGTTGGCGGCCTCGATCTCGTAGCCGGAGTCGCGGCGGGTCTTCTCGACGATCGCGGACTTCAGCTCGGGGAGGCCGCCGGCCGGGGTGTAGCGGTGGAACTTCGGGTTGCGGCAGGCCTCGACGGCCGCCTCGACGATGTAGTCGGGCGTGGGGAAGTCGGGCTCACCGGCGCCGAAGCCGATCACCGGGCGCCCGGCGGCCTTGAGGGCCTTGGCCTTGGCGTCGACGGCGAGGGTGGCGGACTCGGAGATCGCACCGATGCGGGCGGAGACCCGGCGGTCGGTGGGGGACGATGCGGAAGGAGTGGCAGCGCTCATGGAGGCATCGTCGCAGACCGTCCCCGGGCCCGTTGCACGGGTTTGCGGGCGTGGTCCGGGGCGCACCGGGAGCGTTCCGGGAGGTTTCTGTTCGACGCCCGGCGATTGACCACGTACACTCGCTGACCGTTGGCTCCCAACGGGTCGCTGCGCCGCACGCACATAGTGCAGTCGGTCGTATGCGGTAGGTTGGGGGAACCACAAAGGGTCGTAGCTCAATTGGTAGAGCACTGGTCTCCAAAACCAGCGGTTGGGGGTTCAAGTCCCTCCGGCCCTGCTACACGCACTTTCTTCACCAAGGTGCGTGCACGCGTACGTATGAAATGCACCGCCGTGCGGCTCAACCGGGCGCGGCACGGCCACGACCCGGATCAGGTGAGGACGAGTGACGGACGCCCTGGGCTCCATCGACATGCCTGAGCGCGGTCGTTCCGAGGACGAGACCGCGGAATCCCAGAAGAAGCCCCGCCGTGGCGGCAAGCGCGGCAAGAAGGGGCCTTTTGCGCGTCTCGCGCTCTTCTACCGCCAGATCGTGGCGGAGCTCCGCAAGGTCGTGTGGCCCTCGCGCAGCCAGCTGTCGTCGTACACCTCCGTGGTGATCGTCTTCGTGGCCATCATCATTGGTCTCGTAACCGTGATTGACTTGGGAATCAACCGAGTAGTCGGGTACGTCTTCGGCTGATCCCGCGGAGGGTGCCTCTGCGGGTGGCCCTTCGCACGTATAACCCCTTGAAGCAAGGAAGAAGCAGCCACGTGTCTGACCCGAACCTGAACGACGCCGCCAAGCCCGTCGCGGCCGCAGAGGCCGAGGTTGACGAGGCCGTCTCGGCCGAGGTCGAGGGCGATGACACCGCTCTGGAGATCGTCGAGAACGCGGACGGCGCCGATGAGATCGACGCCGAGGACGCTGCTGCCGGCGAGCCCGCCGAAGAGTCCGCGGTCCACGTCGAGGAGGACGCCGAGGCCGTCGCCGAGGCCGCCGAGGACGAGGCCGAGGAGGAGCAGGAGCCGGTCGACCCGGTGGCCGCCCTCCGTGACGAGCTGCGTGGCCTCCCCGGTGAGTGGTACGTCATCCACACCTACGCGGGCTACGAGAACCGCGTGAAGACCAATCTCGAGCAGCGCGCCGTTTCGCTGAACGTCGAGGACTACATCTTCCAGGCCGAGGTGCCGCAGGAAGAGGTCGCCCAGATCAAGAACGGCGAGCGCCGTACCGTCCGCCAGAACAAGCTCCCCGGCTACGTGCTGGTGCGCATGGACCTGACGAACGAGTCCTGGGGCGTGGTGCGCAACACCCCGGGTGTCACCGGCTTCGTCGGCAACGCCTACGATCCCTACCCGCTGACGCTGGACGAGATCGTCAAGATGCTCGCCCCGGAGGCCGAGGAGAAGGCCGCCAAGGAGGCCGCCGCGGCCGAGGGCAAGCCGGCGCCGTCGCGCAAGGTCGAGGTCCAGGTGCTGGACTTCGAGGTGGGCGACTCCGTCACCGTCACCGACGGTCCGTTCGCGACGCTCCAGGCGACGATCAACGAGATCAACGCCGACTCGAAGAAGGTCAAGGGCCTGGTCGAGATCTTCGGCCGGGAGACCCCGGTCGAGCTCAGCTTCGACCAGATCCAGAAGAACTGATTCGCACCAACAGCCACCGGCCGGGTCAGGCGGGCTCGCGAGAGCCTGCCTGACCTGCTCGGTTTTTGGCCGCACGACCATACCCGTTATCGTTGTGCGGTATGCCTCCATCCGGATGACCGGATCGCGGGGCGAATCACCTCTCACTAGGACCCGGAGAGAGCATGCCTCCCAAGAAGAAGAAGGTCACGGGGCTTATCAAGCTCCAGATCAGTGCCGGCGCCGCAAACCCGGCCCCGCCGGTCGGCCCCGCGCTGGGTCAGCACGGCGTCAACATCATGGAGTTCTGCAAGGCCTACAACGCCGCGACCGAGTCGCAGCGTGGCATGGTCGTGCCGGTGGAGATCACGGTCTACGAGGACCGTTCCTTCACCTTCGTCACCAAGACCCCGCCGGCCGCGAAGCTCATCCTGAAGGCCGCGGGCGTGGAGAAGGGCTCCGGCGAGCCGCACAAGACCAAGGTCGCCAAGATCACCCGCGACCAGGTCCGTGAGATCGCCACGACCAAGATGCCCGACCTGAACGCCAACGACCTGGACGCCGCCGAGAAGATCATCGCCGGCACCGCCCGTTCCATGGGCGTCACGGTCGAGGGCTGATCCCCAGCCTTTTCCGGCATTCCGTGGCAGGGCCAGGCGCTGGTCCGCACCACGACTCCACCCCACTGCATCAGGAGCAGAAGTGAAGCGCAGCAAGACTCTTCGCAACGCGGACGCGAAGATCGACCGGGAGCGTCTGTACGCCCCGCTCGAGGCCGTCCGCCTCGCCAAGGAGACCACGTCCGTCAAGTTCGACGCGACCGTCGAGGTCGCCATGCGTCTGGGTGTCGACCCGCGCAAGGCCGACCAGATGGTCCGTGGCACCGTGAACCTCCCGCACGGCACCGGTAAGACCGCCCGGGTCCTGGTCTTCGCGACCGGTGACCGTGCTGCGGCCGCGGAAGCCGCCGGCGCCGACATCGTCGGCTCGGACGAACTGATCGACGAGATCTCCAAGGGCAACCGCCTGAACGAGTTCGACGCCGTCGTCGCCACCCCGGACCTCATGGGCAAGGTCGGCCGCCTCGGCCGCGTGCTCGGTCCGCGTGGTCTGATGCCGAACCCGAAGACCGGCACCGTGACCCCGGACGTGGCCAAGGCCGTGACCGAGATCAAGGGCGGCAAGATCGAGTTCCGCGTGGACAAGCACGCGAACCTCCACTTCATCATCGGCAAGGTGTCCTTCGACGACACCAAGCTGGTGGAGAACTACGCCGCGGCGCTCGAGGAGATCAACCGCCTCAAGCCGTCCGCCGCCAAGGGCCGCTACATCAAGAAGGCGACCGTCACCACCACGATGGGCCCCGGCATCCCGCTGGACGCCAACCGCACCCGCAACCTCCTCGTCGAGGACGAGGCCGTCTGATCTCGCTGATCGGCGCCTCCTAGCGAGCGTATGCACCGTCAGGCCCCGCTTCTCCCTTGTGAGAAGCGGGGCCTGACGCATGCGTTGTCGGTGCTCTGCACTACAGTCACCCCGAGGTCCATAGAGGAAAACTAAGGGGGATCCTCAAGTGCGCAGCACGCGAATCACCGCCGCCGTGGCGGGGGTTGTCATCCTGGTCGGCGGACTCTCCGCCTGTAACGGCAAGAGCGACGACAAGGCCGGCGGCAGCACCGGCGGTAGCAGCAGCAGTGGCGGCAGCAGCGGCGGCAGCGGGGCCCAGGACCCGTCCAAGAGCCCGATCGACGCGCTGAAGGCCGCGCAGACGGCGACCGACGCCAAGAAGTCGGTGAAGCTGGACGGCACCACCAAGACCGCCAACGGCACCCAGACCACCAAGGGCGGGGTGGACTGGAGCGACGGCACGCAGATGCGCGTCGAGGCCACCATGCCCGGCAGCAAGACCGGAAAGCCGATGAAGATGCTGTACACCAAGGACGCGGTGTACATGAACATGGGCATGGCCATCGGCGGCAAGCCGTGGATGAAGTACTCGTACGACGCCCTGGCGAAGCAGACCACCAGCGGCTCGCTGCTGAAGGAAGCCCTCACGACCGCCAACCCGAGCGGCCCGATCGAGTGGATGACCGCGGCCAGCGACCTCAAGGTCGTCGGCAAGGAAGACGTCCGCGGCGTCCAGGCGACCCACTACACCGGGACGATCACGACGGACGTGCAGGCCAAGAGGCTGAGCCCGCAGGCCCAGGCGGCCATCAAGAAGCAGCTGGCGCAGTCCAAGGTGAAGAGCGAGACGCTCGACATCTGGATCGACTCCAACAACCTGCTGGTCAAGAAGCAGGAGAAGTTCGGCGCCACCACCGGCGAGGTGTACTACACGGGCTACGGCACCAAGGTCGACATGACCCCGCCGCCCGCGAGCCAGGTCATGGAACACCACTGACCGGCCGGGAGCGGGGCGTCGAGGCGCCCCGCTCCTTCCGATTTGCCTGACGGCGGGACTCTCCCGTACCGTACGCAGGAAGCCAAAGACCGCTGGTTGTCTCCGCGCGTCCGATAACGGGCGTGTGGTGGCCGAAGGATCCGCTAGCTGCGGACGGCCTGCGCAGGTGTCAGTGGAAGTACTCCCAGACGGTTCGCCGTTCGAGTCCGCCCCGTGCGCCTGCGCCGGGGCGTTTGTTTTGCCCAGCCCCTTCTGCGCGGTCCTCATCACCCGGAAGGAGGCCGAGGCTCATGGCGACGTCCGACAAGATCGCAGCTGTTGAGGAGATCACGGAGAAGCTCCGTAACTCCAACGCGGCTGTTGTGACCTCTTACACCGGACTGACTGTGGCGCAGCTCAAGCAGCTGCGTCGTTCGCTCGGCGAGAACGCTCAGTACCGTGTGGTGAAGAACACGCTGACCAAGATCGCGGCCAATGAGGCCGGGATTCAGCTGGACGAGCACCTCAGTGGCTCGACGGCTGTCGCCTTTGTGACCGGTGACCCGGTCGAGGCGGCGAAGGGTCTGCGTGACTTCGCCAAGGACAACCCCTCTCTCGTCATCAAGGGCGGTGTCCTTGAAGGCAAGGCGCTGTCCGCCGACGAGATCAAGAAGCTTGCGGACCTCGAGTCCCGCGAGGTTCTGCTCGCCAAGCTGGCGGGCGCCATGAAGGGCAAGCAGTCCCAGGCTGCCGCGCTCTTCCAGGCGCTTCCCTCGAAGTTCGTCCGCACCGCGGAGGCGCTTCGTGCCAAGCAGGCCGAGCAGGGCGGTGCCGAGTAATTCGGCTCGCACATTGATCGCCGCCGTCTAGGCGACGGTCACAGCGGGCCCGACGTACGCCCGCCTCACATGTACATCCGGCACCAGCCGAATTAGTGGAAGGACCGCCACCATGGCGAAGCTCACCCAGGACGAGCTGCTCGAGCAGTTTGAAGGCATGACCCTCATCGAGCTCTCCGAGTTCGTGAAGGCGTTCGAGGAGAAGTTCGACGTCACCGCTGCCGCCCCGGCCGCCGTTGCCGTTGCCGGCCCGGGTGCCCCGGCCGCCGAGGCTGCTGAGGAGCAGGACGAGTTCGACGTCATCCTCACCGGCGCCGGTGACAAGAAGATCCAGGTCATCAAGGTCGTGCGCGAGCTGACCTCCCTGGGTCTGAAGGAGGCCAAGGACCTCGTCGACGGCACCCCGAAGCCGGTCCTCGAGAAGGTCGCCAAGGACGCCGCGGAGAAGGCCGCCGAGGCCCTCAAGGGCGCCGGCGCCTCCGTCGAGGTCAAGTGACCCCACTGAGCCTCGGGCTCACGTCCTGAGCGCCTGAGGGCGCACCTGGACAACTGCGAAGGGCGATCACCCATGCGGGTGGTCGCCCTTCGGCATGCTCGCCACGGCTGCATTGCCTCGCGCCGGAGTGCGAGTATGGTGATCTTCGTTGCCCGGACGTGGCCCCATGTGACGATCTCCCCGAGGTGCGGGGCCTTGACGAACCGCACGCGGCGCGCAATTCTCGGGACGCGACGCTGAAGCGATCCAGGGTTCGAGGCATGGATCGCGGACGAAGAGGGAAGCATCGGTGTGCGCCACTGGCGCAGGGCTTTCGGCAGGCGCAGGGCATTGGGCGAAGAGATGAACAACGAGGGGCCGCTCCGGCGAGGAGGACAGGCCCTCCCGGAGGGAGAAGATCGGTATCACGGCGTTGAACCGGTCTCCGGAAACTCGCTCTGGACATCAGTGTGCCAAGTGGCTACACTGACCCTTTGCGCTGCCTGTTAGCTGCTCCCTGCCCGTCACCAGGGGCATACCCGAGCCCGAGCATTGCTGAATGATACGCCCTGACCTGGGGTTTCTCTCACTTTGTTCGTTCGGGACCGGTACGCGCGTAGTGAGTCCGAGCCCTCGGAAGGACCCCCTCTTGGCCGCCTCGCGCAACGCCTCGACTGCCAATACGAACAACGGCGACAGCACTGCCCCGCTGCGCATCTCTTTTGCGAAGATCAAGGAGCCCCTCGGGGTTCCGAACCTCCTTGCGCTGCAGACCGAAAGCTTCGACTGGCTGCTCGGCAATGCCGCATGGAAGGGTCGCGTCGAGGCTGCGCTGGAGAGTGGGCAGGAAGTCCCCACCAAGTCCGGTCTCGAAGAGATCTTTGAGGAGATCTCGCCGATCGAGGACTTCTCCGGGTCGATGTCGCTGACGTTCCGCGATCACCGCTTCGAACCCCCGAAGAACTCGATCGACGAGTGCAAGGAGCGCGACTTCACGTACGCCGCTCCGCTGTTCGTCACCGCCGAGTTCACCAACAACGAGACCGGCGAGATCAAGTCTCAGACGGTCTTCATGGGCGACTTCCCGCTCATGACGAACAAGGGCACCTTCTGCATCAACGGCACCGAGCGTGTCGTCGTCTCGCAGCTGGTCCGCTCGCCGGGTGTGTACTTCGACAGCTCCATCGACAAGACGTCCGACAAGGACATCTTCTCCGCCAAGATCATCCCGTCCCGGGGTGCCTGGCTGGAGATGGAGATCGACAAGCGCGACATGGTCGGTGTGCGCATCGACCGCAAGCGTAAGCAGTCCGTGACCGTCCTGCTCAAGGCGCTCGGGTGGACCACCGAGCAGATCCTCGAGGAGTTCGGCGAGTACGAGTCCATGCGCGCCACCCTGGAGAAGGACCACACCCAGGGCCAGGACGACGCGCTGCTGGACATCTACCGCAAGCTGCGTCCGGGCGAGCCGCCGACGCGTGAGGCCGCGCAGACGCTGCTGGAGAACCTCTACTTCAACCCCAAGCGCTACGACCTCGCCAAGGTCGGCCGCTACAAGGTCAACAAGAAGCTCGGCGGCGACGAGCCGCTGGACGCCGGTGTGCTCACCACCGACGACGTCATCGCCACGATCAAGTACCTGGTGAAGCTGCACGCCGGGGAGACCGAGACGATGGGGGAGTCGGGCCGGACGATCGTCGTCGAGACCGACGACATCGACCACTTCGGCAACCGCCGTCTGCGCAACGTCGGCGAGCTCATCCAGAACCAGGTCCGTACGGGTCTCGCCCGTATGGAGCGCGTCGTGCGCGAGCGCATGACCACCCAGGACGTCGAGGCGATCACGCCGCAGACCCTGATCAACATCCGGCCGGTCGTCGCCTCCATCAAGGAGTTCTTCGGCACCAGCCAGCTGTCGCAGTTCATGGACCAGACCAACCCGCTGTCGGGTCTGACCCACAAGCGCCGTCTGTCGGCGCTGGGCCCCGGTGGTCTCTCCCGTGAGCGGGCCGGCCTGGACGTCCGTGACGTGCACCCCTCGCACTACGGCCGCATGTGCCCGATCGAGACCCCTGAAGGTCCCAACATCGGTCTGATCGGCTCGCTGGCCTCCTACGGCCGGGTCAACGTCTTCGGCTTCATCGAGACGCCGTACCGCAAGGTCGTCGACGGCCAGGTCACCGAGGAGGTGGACTACCTCACCGCCGATGAGGAGGACCGCTTCCTGATCGCGCAGGCCAACGCCAAGCTCTCCGAGGACATGCGGTTCTCCGAGCAGCGTGTGCTGGTCCGCCGTCGTGGCGGCGAGGTCGACCTCGTCCCCGCCGACGAGGTGGACTTCATGGACGTCTCGCCGCGCCAGATGGTGTCGGCCGCGACCGCCATGATCCCGTTCCTCGAGCACGACGACGCCAACCGCGCGCTCATGGGATCGAACATGATGCGCCAGGCCGT
This sequence comes from Streptomyces natalensis ATCC 27448, assembly GCF_000935125.1. GTDB lineage: Bacteria > Actinomycetota > Actinomycetes > Streptomycetales > Streptomycetaceae > Streptomyces > Streptomyces natalensis. The sequence continues at coordinate 168,083 of NZ_JRKI01000063.1, forward strand.
TCCGCTGATCAAGGCGGAGTCGCCGCTGGTCGGCACCGGTATGGAGTACCGCTGCGCGGTCGACGCCGGCGACGTCATCAAGGCCGAGAAGGACGGTGTGGTCCAGGAGGTCTCCGCGGACTACATCACCGTCGCCAACGACGACGGCACGTACACCACGTACCGCGTCGCCAAGTTCACCCGCTCCAACCAGGGCACCTCCTTCAACCAGAAGGTCGTCGTGGACGAGGGCGCGCGCGTCATCGAGGGCCAGGTCCTCGCCGACGGTCCGTCCACCGAAGAGGGCGAGATGGCCCTCGGCAAGAACCTGCTCGTGGCGTTCATGCCGTGGGAGGGTCACAACTACGAGGACGCGATCATCCTGTCGCAGCGCCTCGTGCAGGACGACGTCCTCTCCTCGATCCACATCGAGGAGCACGAGGTCGACGCCCGTGACACCAAGCTCGGCCCCGAGGAGATCACCCGGGACATCCCGAACGTCTCCGAGGAGGTCCTCTCCGACCTCGACGAGCGCGGCATCATCCGGATCGGTGCCGAGGTCGTGGCCGGCGACATCCTCGTCGGCAAGGTCACGCCCAAGGGTGAGACCGAGCTGACCCCCGAGGAGCGCCTGCTCCGCGCGATCTTCGGTGAGAAGGCGCGCGAGGTGCGCGACACCTCGCTGAAGGTGCCGCACGGTGAGATCGGCAAGGTCATCGGCGTCCGCGTCTTCGACCGCGAGGAGGGCGACGAGCTGCCCCCGGGCGTGAACCAGCTGGTCCGCGTCTACGTCGCCCAGAAGCGCAAGATCACGGACGGCGACAAGCTCGCCGGCCGCCACGGCAACAAGGGTGTCATCTCGAAGATCCTGCCGGTCGAGGACATGCCGTTCCTGGAGGACGGCACCCCGGTCGACATCATCCTCAACCCGCTGGGTGTCCCGTCCCGAATGAACCCGGGGCAGGTCCTGGAGATCCACCTCGGCTGGCTCGCCAGCCAGGGCTGGAAGGTCGAGGGGTCCGAGGACTGGCAGCAGCGGCTCCAGGCGATCGGCGCCGACAACGTTGCGCCGAACACCAACGTCGCCACCCCGGTCTTCGACGGTGCGCGCGAGGACGAGCTGGCGGGTCTGTTCGACTCGACGCTCCCCAACCGCGACGGCGAGCGGATGGTCAAGTCCTCCGGCAAGGCCCAGCTGTTCGACGGCCGCTCCGGCGAGCCGTTCCCGGACCCGATCTCGGTCGGGTACATGTACATCCTCAAGCTCCACCACCTGGTCGACGACAAGCTGCACGCCCGCTCGACCGGTCCGTACTCGATGATCACCCAGCAGCCGCTGGGTGGTAAGGCTCAGTTCGGTGGCCAGCGCTTCGGTGAGATGGAGGTGTGGGCGCTGGAGGCTTACGGCGCCGCATACGCCCTCCAGGAGCTGCTGACCATCAAGTCCGACGACGTCACCGGCCGCGTGAAGGTCTACGAGGCCATCGTCAAGGGCGAGAACATCCCCGAGCCCGGCATCCCCGAGTCCTTCAAGGTGCTCATCAAGGAGATGCAGTCCCTGTGCCTCAACGTGGAGGTGCTGTCCTCGGACGGCATGTCCATCGAGATGCGCGACACCGACGAGGACGTCTTCCGCGCTGCGGAGGAGCTCGGCATCGACCTGTCCCGGCGCGAGCCGAGCAGCGTCGAAGAGGTCTGACGGGAGTTTGGCCGGGGAGCCCGTGAGGGTTCCCCGGCCGGCCCCAAGACCCCCGTTTCAGACCCCAAGACTTACAACCCTGAGAGGGATTGACGCATAGTGCTCGACGTCAACTTCTTCGATGAGCTCCGGATCGGTCTGGCCACCGCTGACGACATCCGTCAGTGGAGCCACGGCGAGGTCAAGAAGCCCGAGACCATCAACTACCGCACCCTCAAGCCCGAAAAGGACGGACTCTTCTGCGAGAAGATCTTCGGTCCGACCCGGGACTGGGAGTGCTACTGCGGTAAGTACAAGCGCGTCCGCTTCAAGGGCATCATCTGCGAGCGCTGCGGCGTCGAGGTCACTCGCGCCAAGGTGCGTCGTGAGCGGATGGGCCACATCGAGCTGGCCGCTCCCGTTACCCACATCTGGTACTTCAAGGGCGTCCCGAGCCGGCTGGGCTACCTGCTGGACCTCGCGCCCAAGGACCTCGAGAAGGTCATCTACTTCGCCGCGTACATGATCACGTACGTGGACGAGGAGCGCCGCACCCGCGATCTGCCCTCGCTGGAGGCCCACGTCTCCGTCGAGCGCCAGCAGATCGAGCAGCGCCGTGACTCCGACCTGGAGGCCCGCGCCAAGAAGCTCGAGACCGACCTGGCCGAGCTGGAGGCCGAGGGCGCCAAGGCCGATGTGCGCCGCAAGGTGCGCGAGGGCGCCGAGCGTGAGATGAAGCAGCTGCGCGACCGTGCGCAGCGCGAGATCGACCGTCTCGACGAGGTCTGGAACCGCTTCAAGAACCTCAAGGTCCAGGACCTGGAGGGCGACGAGCTGCTCTACCGCGAGCTGCGGGACCGCTTCGGCACGTACTTCGACGGTTCGATGGGTGCCGCTGCCCTGCAGAAGCGCCTGGAGACCTTCGACCTCGAGGAGGAGGCCGAGCGCCTCCGCGAGATCATCCGTACCGGCAAGGGCCAGAAGAAGACCCGTGCGCTCAAGCGCCTCAAGGTCGTCTCCGCCTTCCTGCAGACCCGCAACAGCCCCAAGGGCATGGTGCTGGACTGCATCCCGGTGATCCCGCCGGACCTGCGTCCGATGGTGCAGCTGGACGGTGGCCGCTTCGCGACCTCCGACCTGAACGACCTGTACCGCCGCGTCATCAACCGCAACAACCGCCTGAAGCGGCTTCTCGACCTCGGCGCGCCCGAGATCATCGTGAACAACGAGAAGCGCATGCTCCAGGAGGCCGTCGACGCGCTCTTCGACAACGGCCGTCGTGGCCGCCCGGTGACGGGCCCCGGCAACCGTCCGCTGAAGTCGCTGTCCGACATGCTCAAGGGCAAGCAGGGCCGCTTCCGTCAGAACCTGCTCGGTAAGCGAGTCGACTACTCGGCGCGTTCCGTCATCGTCGTCGGCCCGCAGCTCAAGCTGCACCAGTGCGGTCTGCCCAAGGCCATGGCGCTGGAGCTCTTCAAGCCGTTCGTGATGAAGCGTCTGGTGGACCTCAACCACGCGCAGAACATCAAGTCGGCCAAGCGGATGGTCGAGCGCGGCCGCACCGTCGTGTACGACGTCCTCGAAGAGGTCATCGCCGAGCACCCGGTGCTGCTGAACCGTGCGCCCACCCTGCACCGCCTCGGCATCCAGGCCTTCGAGCCGCAGCTGGTCGAGGGCAAGGCCATTCAGATTCACCCGCTCGTCTGCACCGCGTTCAACGCGGACTTCGACGGTGACCAGATGGCCGTGCACCTGCCGCTGTCCGCGGAGGCGCAGGCCGAGGCCCGCATCCTGATGCTGTCCTCGAACAACATCCTCAAGCCGGCCGACGGCCGTCCGGTCACCATGCCGACCCAGGACATGGTGCTCGGCCTCTTCTTCCTCACCACGGATGAAGAGGAGCGCAAGGTCATCGGCGAGGGCCGCGCGTTCGGCTCGGCCGCCGAGGCGATCATGGCGTTCGACGCCAAGGAGCTCTCGCTCCAGGCGAAGGTCGACATCCGCTTCCCGATCGGTACGGTTCCGCCCCGTGGCTGGACCCCGCCGGTTCCGGAGGAGGGCGAGCCCGAGTGGCAGCAGGGTGACAGCTTCCGGCTGCGTACGACCCTGGGCCGCGCGCTCTTCAACGAGCTGCTGCCCGAGGACTACCCGTTCGTCGACTACTCGGTGGGCAAGAAGCAGCTCTCCGCGATCGTCAACGACCTGGCCGAGCGCTACCCGAAGGTCATCGTGGCGGCGACGCTCGACAACCTGAAGGCGGCCGGTTTCCACTGGGCGACCCGTTCCGGCGTCACCGTCGCCGTTTCGGACATCGTCGTGCCGGAGGCCAAGAAGGCCATCGTCGCGGGCTACGAGGCCCAGGACGAGAAGGTCCAGAAGCAGTACGAGCGCGGTCTGATCACCAAGGACGAGCGCACTCAGGAACTGATCAACATCTGGACCAAGGCGACCAACGAGGTCGCCGAGGCGATGAACGAGAACTTCCCCAAGACGAACCCCATCTTCATGATGGTTGACTCGGGTGCCCGAGGAAACATGATGCAGATGCGGCAGATCGCCGGTATGCGTGGTCTGGTGTCGAACGCGAAGAACGAGACCATCCCGCGTCCGATCAAGGCGTCGTTCCGCGAGGGTCTGTCCGTGCTGGAGTACTTCATCTCCACCCACGGTGCCCGTAAGGGTCTGGCGGACACCGCCCTTCGTACCGCCGACTCCGGTTACCTGACCCGTCGTCTGGTCGACGTCTCCCAGGACGTCATCATTCGCGAGGAGGACTGCGGCACCGAGCGCGGCCTCAAGCTGCGGATCGCCTCGAAGGACGCCTCCGGCGTGCTGCGCAAGGCGGACGACGTCGAGTCCAGCGTCTACGCCCGCATGCTGGCCGAGGATGTCGTCGTCGACGGCAAGGTCGTCGCCCCGGCGAACGTCGACCTCGGTGACGTGCTCATCGACGCGCTGGTCGCCAACGGCGTCGAGGAGGTCAAGACCCGCTCGGTCCTGACCTGTGAGTCGGCGGTCGGCACCTGTGCCTACTGCTACGGCCGTTCGCTGGCCACCGGCAAGCTGGTCGACATCGGTGAGGCGGTCGGCATCATCGCCGCCCAGTCCATCGGTGAGCCCGGCACCCAGCTGACGATGCGTACCTTCCACACCGGTGGTGTGGCCGGTGACGACATCACCCTGGGTCTGCCGCGTGTCGTCGAGCTCTTCGAGGCCCGTACGCCCAAGGGTGTCGCCCCGATCTCGGAGGCGGCCGGCCGCGTCCGGATCGAGGAGACCGAGAAGACCAAGAAGGTCGTCGTCACCCCGGACGACGGCAGCGACGAGATGGCGTACGGCGTCTCCAAGCGTGCCCGTCTCCTGGTGGGCGAGGGCGACCACGTGACGGTCGGCCAGCCGATGACCGTGGGTGCCGTCAACCCGCACGACGTGCTGCGGATCCTCGGCCAGCGTGCCGTCCAGGTCCACCTGGTCGGCGAGGTCCAGAAGGTCTACAACAGCCAGGGCGTGGCGATCCACGACAAGCACATCGAGATCATCATCCGGCAGATGCTGCGCCGCGTGACGATCATCGAGTCCGGCGATGCGGAGCTGCTGCCGGGCGAGCTCGTGGAGCGCACGAAGTTCGAGGGCGAGAACCGTCGCGTCGTGGCGGAAGGCGGCCACCCGGCCTCCGGCCGTCCGCAGCTGATGGGTATCACCAAGGCTTCGCTGGCGACGGAATCCTGGCTGTCGGCCGCCTCCTTCCAGGAGACGACCCGAGTGCTGACGGACGCGGCGATCAACGCCAAGTCCGACTCGCTCATCGGCCTCAAGGAGAACGTCATCATCGGTAAGCTCATCCCGGCCGGTACGGGCCTGTCCCGCTACCGCAACATCCGGGTCGAGCCCACCGAGGAGGCCAAGGCCGCGATGTACTCGGCCGTCGGTTACGACGACATCGACTACTCGCCCTTCGGCACCGGCTCCGGCCAGGCGGTCCCGCTGGAGGACTACGACTACGGTCCGTACAACCAGTAAGCCCGGTCCGTACGGTTCGCCCGTACGGCAAGCGACAGGGCGGTCACCCCGGTGGGGTGGCCGCCCTGCGGCGTGTGGGGCGTTCGGCCGGGCGAGGGAACTTGTCCTCCCATCTCTGCGTCTGTGATGAGAAGATGGGGAGAACTGTCGAGCGGGGGGAGGTTCGCGAAGTGGCATTCCAGCCGTGGCAGGGTGGGCAGCCCGTCCAGCCGGCGAATCAGATGCCGGCGATGCGTGCCTCGCACGCGGATCGCGAGCGTGCGGTCGATGTGCTCAAGGCCGGATTCGCCGAAGGGCGGCTCCAGCAGGCCGAGTACGAGCAGCGGATGGGCCGGGCGTATCAGGCGCAGACCCATGCCGAGCTCCAGATGCTGGTGGCGGATCTGCCGCAGGGGCCGGTGCCGCAGGCACAGTTCCAGCCGCGGCCGGTGGTGCCGCCGACGTTCATGCCGATGCCCGTGCAGATGCCGATGCAGATGCCCATGCCGATGCACACCAACAGCTCGGCGACCGGCGCACTGGTCTGCGGGATTCTTTCGCCGATGACCTGGGGGCTGTCGTCGATCCCGGCGGTCATTCTCGGCCACAAGGCGCGCGCCGAGATCCGCCGTACGGGCGAGCGCGGCGACGGTCAGGCGATCGCGGGCATCGTGATCGGCTGGCTGGGCATCGGCGGCTGGGCGCTGTTCCTGCTGCTGCTGGTGCTGATGGGGGTCGCGGGGCACTGACCGCCGTGACGGCCGCGGGCCGGCGGCGGTGTCCGCGGACGGCGTTCCGCCTTCTTCCCCAATACGTGCGATGCCACTACGGTGGCCGCATCGCCGTGACGAGTCCGGCGTGTCCTTCGCGTATGCATTTGTTTTGACCGTAGCCCATGCGGTAGGTACGCTCTGACCTTGTGCCTGGGGTGTCCCTGGCCTGCCGTGCGCGCATCCTCCTCAGGTTTCATCCTGGGAGTGCCGAGAGCGCGGAAGCCGGGTCTCGACACCGCAATCTGTCGCCTCTCTCGCTTGCGAGGGACCGGTCTACAGGATTCGACACACCCGACCGCGTGGGTCGGTGACGTTCCAGGTTAGTTGTACCGAGACAAGAAACCGGAGAAACGGTGCCTACGATCCAGCAGCTGGTCCGAAAGGGCCGCCAGGACAAGGTCGAGAAGAACAAGACACCCGCACTGGCGGGCTCGCCGCAGCGTCGTGGTACGTGCACTCGTGTGTTCACGACCACCCCGAAGAAGCCGAACTCGGCCCTCCGCAAGGTTGCGCGAGTCAAGCTGAGCAGTGGGATCGAGGTCACTGCCTACGTCCCGGGTGAGGGGCACAACCTGCAGGAGCACTCGATCGTGCTCGTGCGTGGTGGCCGTGTGAAGGACCTGCCGGGTGTTCGCTACAAGATCATCCGCGGCTCCCTCGACACGCAGGGCGTCAAGAACCGTAAGCAGGCTCGCAGCCGCTACGGCGCCAAGAAGGAGAAGTAAGAATGCCTCGTAAGGGCCCCGCCCCGAAGCGCCCGGTCATCATCGACCCGGTCTACGGTTCTCCTCTGGTGACCTCCCTGATCAACAAGGTGCTGCTGAACGGCAAGCGCTCCACCGCCGAGCGCATCGTTTACGGCGCCATGGAGGGTCTGCGCGAGAAGACCGGTAACGACCCGGTCATCACGCTCAAGCGCGCGCTTGAGAACATCAAGCCGACCCTTGAGGTCAAGTCCCGCCGTGTCGGTGGCGCCACCTACCAGGTTCCGGTCGAGGTCAAGCCCGGCCGCGCCGCCACCCTGTCGCTCCGCTGGCTCGTGGGCTACTCCCGCGCCCGCCGCGAGAAGACCATGACCGAGCGCCTCATGAACGAACTGCTCGACGCCTCCAACGGCCTCGGCGCTTCGGTCAAGAAGCGCGAGGACACGCACAAGATGGCCGAGTCCAACAAGGCCTTCGCGCACTACCGCTGGTAGTCGCAACCCACATCGAGACCGAGAGAAGATTGAGCCGATATGGCCACCACTTCGCTTGACCTGGCCAAGGTCCGCAACATCGGGATCATGGCCCACATCGACGCGGGCAAGACGACCACCACCGAGCGGATCCTGTTCTACACCGGTGTCTCTTACAAGATCGGTGAAGTCCACGACGGCGCTGCCACGATGGACTGGATGGAGCAGGAGCAGGAGCGCGGCATCACGATCACGTCTGCCGCGACGACCTGCCACTGGCCGCTGGAAGACGTCGATCACACCATCAACATCATCGACACCCCGGGTCACGTCGACTTCACCGTCGAGGTGGAGCGCTCCCTGCGCGTGCTCGACGGTGCCGTGACGGTGTTCGACGGCGTCGCCGGTGTTGAGCCCCAGTCCGAGACCGTTTGGCGTCAGGCGGACCGCTACGGCGTTCCCCGCATCTGCTTCGTCAACAAGCTCGACCGGACCGGCGCGGAGTTCCACCGCTGCGTCGACATGATCACGGACCGCCTCGGCGCGGTGCCGCTGGTCATGCAGCTGCCGATCGGCACCGAGATGGACTTCAAGGGCGTCGTCGACCTCGTGAAGATGAAGGCCCTGGTGTGGTCCGCCGAGGCCGCCAAGGGTGAGATGTACGACACCGTCGACATCCCCGACACTCACACCGAGGCCGCCGACGAGTGGCGCGGCAAGCTGCTCGAGGCCGTCGCGGAGAACGACGAAGCCATGATGGAGCTCTACCTCGAGGGCCAGGAGCCCACCGAGGAGCAGCTCTACGAGGCGATCCGTCGTATCACCATCGCCTCCGGCAAGTCCGACACCACGACCGTCACCCCGGTCTTCTGCGGTACCGCGTTCAAGAACAAGGGCGTCCAGCCCCTGCTCGACGCGGTGGTGCGCTACCTGCCCTCCCCGCTGGACGTCGAGGCCATCGAGGGCCACGCCGTCAACGACGCGGAGCAGGTCGTCACGCGCAAGCCGTCCGAGGAAGAGCCGCTGTCGGCGCTGGCGTTCAAGATTGCGAGCGACCCCCACCTGGGCAAGCTCACCTTCATCCGGGTGTACTCGGGCCGCCTTGAGGCCGGCTCGCAGGTGCAGAACTCGGTGAAGGGCAAGAAGGAGCGCATCGGCAAGATCTACCGGATGCACGCGAACAAGCGTGAGGAGATCGAGTCGGTGGGTGCCGGTGACATCGTCGCCGTCATGGGTCTGAAGCAGACCACCACCGGTGAGACCCTCTGCGACTCCGCGCACCCGGTGATCCTGGAGTCCATGGACTTCCCGGCCCCGGTCATCCAGGTCGCCATCGAGCCCAAGTCGAAGGGCGACCAGGAGAAGCTGGCGGTCGCGATCCAGCGCCTCGCTGAAGAGGACCCCTCGTTCCAGGTGCACACCGACGAGGAGACCGGCCAGACCATCATCGCGGGTATGGGCGAGCTGCACCTCGACGTGCTGGTCGACCGTATGCGCCGTGAGTTCCGGGTCGAGGCCAACGTCGGCAAGCCGCAGGTCGCCTACCGCGAGACCCTGCGCAAGGCCGTCGAGCGTCTGGACTACACGCACAAGAAGCAGACCGGTGGTTCCGGTCAGTTCGCGAAGGTGCAGATCGCGCTCGCGCCTCTCGAGGGCGACGGGTACGAGTTCGAGAACAAGGTCACCGGTGGCCGTATCCCGCGGGAGTACATCCCGTCCGTGGACGCGGGCTGCCAGGAGGCCATGGAGTTCGGCGTTCTCGCCGGCTACCCGCTGACCGGCGTCAAGGTCACCCTTCTCGACGGTGCCTTCCACGAGGTCGACTCCTCGGAAATGGCCTTCAAGATCGCCGGCTCGATGGCCTTCAAGGAGGCCGCTCGCAAGGCCTCCCCGGCCCTGCTCGAGCCGATGATGAAGGTCGAGGTCACCACGCCCGAGGACTACATGGGCGATGTGATCGGCGACATCAACTCCCGCCGTGGTCAGATCCAGTCCATGGAGGAGCGCAGCGGCGCCAAGCTCGTCACGGGCCTGGTTCCCCTTTCGGAGATGTTCGGCTACGTCGGAGACCTCCGCAGCAAGACGTCGGGTCGCGCAAGCTACTCGATGCAGTTCGACTCCTACGCCGAGGTTCCCCGGAACGTCGCCGAGGAGATCATCGCGAAGGCCAAGGGCGAGTAGTCCCGTCTCCCGAGAGCCGGAACACGCTTTAGGCTTGACACCGTCTGACGGGGTAATCCCCGCAATCCGTGAGGATTGCCCCGTCAGCCGGCACCCCAGCAAAGATCACCTGGCGCCGATGAGTAAGGCGTACAGAACCACTCCACAGGAGGACCCCAGTGGCGAAGGCGAAGTTCGAGCGGACTAAGCCGCACGTCAACATCGGCACCATCGGTCACATTGACCACGGTAAGACGACCCTCACGGCCGCCATTACCAAGGTGCTGCATGACGCGTACCCGGACCTGAACGAGGCCTCGGCCTTCGACCAGATCGACAAGGCTCCTGAGGAGCGCCAGCGCGGTATCACCATCTCCATCGCGCACGTCGAGTACCAGACCGAGTCGCGTCACTACGCCCACGTCGACTGCCCCGGTCACGCGGACTACATCAAGAACATGATCACCGGTGCGGCGCAGATGGACGGCGCCATCCTGGTGGTCGCCGCCACCGACGGCCCGATGCCGCAGACCAAGGAGCACGTGCTCCTGGCCCGCCAGGTCGGCGTTCCGTACATCGTTGTCGCCCTGAACAAGGCCGACATGGTGGACGACGAGGAGATCCTGGAGCTCGTCGAGCTCGAGGTCCGTGAGCTCCTCTCCGAGTACGAGTTCCCGGGCGACGACGTTCCGGTCGTCAAGGTCTCGGCGCTCAAGGCGCTCGAGGGCGACAAGGAGTGGGGCAACTCCGTCCTCGAGCTGATGAAGGCCGTCGACGAGTCGATCCCGCAGCCCGAGCGTGACGTCGACAAGCCGTTCCTGATGCCGATCGAGGACGTCTTCACGATCACCGGCCGTGGCACCGTTGTCACCGGTCGTATCGAGCGTGGTGTCCTCAAGGTCAACGAGACCGTCGACATCATCGGCATCAAGACCGAGAAGACCACCACCACGGTCACCGGTATCGAGATGTTCCGGAAGCTCCTCGACGAGGGCCAGGCCGGTGAGAACGTCGGTCTGCTGCTTCGCGGTATCAAGCGCGAGGACGTCGAGCGCGGCCAGGTCATCATCAAGCCGGGCTCGGTCACCCCGCACACCGAGTTCGAGGCGCAGGCCTACATCCTGTCCAAGGACGAGGGTGGCCGCCACACGCCGTTCTTCAACAACTACCGTCCGCAGTTCTACTTCCGTACGACTGACGTGACCGGTGTTGTGACCCTCCCCGAGGGCACCGAGATGGTCATGCCGGGCGACAACACCGAGATGTCGGTCAGCCTGATCCAGCCGGTCGCCATGGAGGAGGGCCTGAAGTTCGCCATCCGTGAGGGTGGCCGGACCGTCGGCGCCGGCCAGGTCACCAAGATCAACAAGTAATTCTGTTGATCGGGGAGACCCGGTAGTAGCTCAACAAGGAGCCCCGTCCACCATCAGGTGGGCGGGGCTCCTTGACAGTTCGGCCCCGATTGGCCTTACGCGTCCCGGGTATGGCACACTGTCCAGGTTGCTCGGTTGAGTGCCGATGCTGCGCGCCTCCCGCCGGGAGGACCGGAAGCGAGTCCCAGGTATTCGTCGTCCCTTCTCAGGGGCGGAAGTACGGGAATCTTCCGGGAAGCGTCAGCGGGGTGCCTCGGCCAGGCGCCCGGCGGGTGTTCTTCCCCCACTTTCTCCTTCTTGAAGGATCTCTTTGCGGAGATTTACGAGAAGGGGCGCGACACGCCCGACCGCGTGGGTCGGAGAAGAACGCGAACCTTCCGGGTCCCAGAGCGTTACGAGAGACAGGACTACGAAGTAGCCATGGCGGGACAGAAGATCCGCATCCGGCTCAAGGCCTACGACCACGAGGTCATCGACACTTCGGCGAAGAAGATCGTCGAGACGGTGACCCGCACTGGTGCGTCGGTCGCGGGCCCGGTGCCGCTGCCCACTGAAAAGAACGTGTACTGCGTCATCAAGTCGCCGCACAAGTACAAGGACTCGCGCGAGCACTTCGAGATGCGCACGCACAAGCGCCTGATCGACATCCTCGACCCGACGCCGAAGACCGTTGACTCCCTGATGCGACTCGACCTCCCGGCCGGTGTCGACATCGAGATCAAGCTCTGAAGGCCGGTGATCTGAGAGATGGCTAAGCAGATCAAGGGCATCCTGGGCGAGAAGCTCGGCATGACGCAGGTGTGGGACGAGAACAACCGTGTTGTTCCGGTCACCGTCGTCAAGGCCGGGCCCTGTGTCGTTACCCAGGTGCGCACCAATGACCAGGACGGTTACGACTCCGTCCAGATCGCCTTCGGCGAGATCGACCCGCGCAAGGTGAACAAGCCCCTCAAGGGCCACTTCGCCAAGGCCGACGTCACCCCCCGTCGTCACCTCGTCGAGGTCCGTACCGCTGACGCCAGCGAGTACTCCCTCGGCCAGGAGCTGACCGCCGAGACCTTCGAGTCCGGCGTCAAGGTGGACGTGACCGGCAAGAGCAAGGGCAAGGGCTTCGCCGGTGTCATGAAGCGTCATGGCTTCCACGGCGGCAAGGCCTCGCACGGTGCCCACCGCGTGCACCGCAAGCCTGGCTCCATCGGTGGCTGCGCCACCCCGGGCCGCGTGTTCAAGGGCATGCGGATGGCCGGCCGTATGGGCAATGAGCGGGTCACCACCCAGAACCTGACCGTCCACGCCGTTGACGCGGAGAAGGGTCTGCTGCTCATCAAGGGCGCAGTTCCTGGTCCGAACGGCGGCCTCGTCCTGGTCCGTACCGCGGCCAAGGGGGCCTGAGGTAACCGATGAGCACCATTGACATCCTTTCGCCGGCAGGCGACAAGGCCGGGACCGTCGAGCTCCCCACGGAGATCTTCGACGTCGAGAAGATCAGCATCCCGCTGATCCACCAGGTCGTTGTCGCACAGCTGGCCGCTGCCCGTCAGGGCACGCACAAGACCAAGACTCGCGGCGAGGTCCGCGGCGGTGGCAAGAAGCCTTACCGCCAGAAGGGCACCGGCCGCGCGCGCCAGGGTTCGACCCGTGCGCCGCAGTTCGCCGGCGGTGGCGTCGTCCACGGCCCCGTGCCGCGTGACTACTCGCAGCGGACCCCGAAGAAGATGAAGGCCGCGGCCCTGCGCCACGCCCTCACCGACCGGGCCCGCAACAGCCGCATCCACGTCGTTTCCGGCGTGGTGGAGGGCGCGGTGTCCACCAAGGCCGCCAAGACGCTGTTCGGCAAGATCTCGGAGCGCAAGAACCTGCTCCTGGTCGTCGACCGCGCCGACGAGGCCGCGTGGCTCTCCGCCCGCAACCTGCCCCAGGTTCACATCCTGGAGCCGGGCCAGCTGAACACGTACGACGTGCTCGTCTCCGACGACGTGGTCTTCACCAAGGCCGCCTTCGAGTCCTTCGTGTCTGGCCCCAAGGCCAACGCTGAGACCGAAGGGAGCGACGCCTGATGACTGAGGCCGTCGTCACCAGCAAGACCTTCACGGACCCCCGTGACGTGCTGAAGAAGCCCGTCGTGTCCGAGAAGAGCTACGCGCTGCTGGACGAGAACAAGTACACGTTCATCGTCGACCCGCGCGCCAACAAGACCCAGATCAAGCAGGCCGTCGAGGCGGTCTTCTCGGTCAAGGTCACCGGGGTCAACACGATCAACCGGCAGGGCAAGCGCAAGCGCACCCGCACCGGTTTCGGTAAGCGCGCGAACACCAAGCGTGCCATCGTGACCCTCGCCGAGGGCGACCGTATCGACATCTTCGGCGGTCCGACCGCCTAAGGGCGGTCCGGATCGTCCGAAATCGGACGAGGACTGAGAAATGGGTATCCGCAAGTACAAGCCGACGACCCCGGGCCGTCGTGGCTCCAGCGTCGCCGACTTTGTCGAGATCACGCGGTCCACGCCGGAGAAGTCGCTGGTCCGCCCGCTGCACAGCAAGGGCGGCCGTAACAACGCCGGTCGTGTGACCGTTCGCCACCAGGGCGGTGGCCACAAGCGCGCCTACCGAGTGATCGACTTCCGTCGTCACGACAAGGACGGCGTGCCGGCCAAGGTCGCGCACATCGAGTACGACCCGAACCGCACCGCGCGCATCGCGCTGCTGCACTACGCAGACGGTGAGAAGCGCTACATCATCGCGCCCCGCGGCCTGGCCCAGGGTGCTCGGATTGAGAACGGCCCTGGCGCCGACATCAAGCCGGGCAACAACCTGCCGCTGCGCCACATCCCCGTGGGTACGACGATCCACGCGATCGAGCTGCGTCCGGGCGGCGGTGCGAAGTTCGCCCGCTCGGCCGGTGCCTCCGTGCAGCTGCTGGCGAAGGAGGGCGCAATGGCCCACCTTCGTATGCCGTCCGGTGAGATCCGCCTGGTCGACGTCCGCTGCCGCGCCACTGTTGGCGAGGTCGGCAACGCCGAGCAGTCGAACATCAACTGGGGCAAGGCCGGCCGTATGCGCTGGAAGGGCGTCCGCCCGACCGTGCGTGGTGTCGTGATGAACCCGGTCGACCACCCGCACGGTGGTGGTGAGGGCAAGACCTCCGGTGGTCGCCACCCGGTCTCGCCCTGGGGCCAGAAGGAGGGTCGTACTCGCTCGCCGAAGAAGGCAAGCAACAAGTACATCGTCCGCCGCCGCAAGACGAACAAGAAGCGCTAGGAGCGGGTTTAGATGCCGCGCAGTCTCAAGAAGGGGCCCTTCGTCGACGACCACCTTTCCAAGAAGGTGGACGTTCAGAACGATGCAGGCACCAAGAACGTCATCAAGACCTGGTCCCGCCGCTCCATGATCGTCCCGGCCATGCTCGGCCACACGATCGCGGTGCACGACGGCCGCAAGCACGTCCCGGTGTTCGTCACCGAGTCGATGGTCGGCCACAAGCTCGGCGAGTTTGCGCCGACCCGCACCTTCCGCGGCCACGAGAAGGACGACCGCAAGTCGCGGCGTCGTTGATCGGCGGAGTGCGAAGACTATGACTGACACCGAAGGGACAACCATGGAAGCCAGGGCCCAGGCGCGGTACATCCGCGTCACGCCCATGAAGGCCCGCCGCGTGGTGGACCTTATCCGTGGCATGGATGCCACGGAGGCTCAGGCGGTCCTGCGTTTCGCCCCGCAGGCCGCGAGCGTGCCGGTTGGCAAGGTGCTGGACAGCGCCATTGCCAACGCCGCGCACAACTACGACCACACGGACGCCTCCTCGCTGGTTATCAGCGAGGCGTACGTCGACGAGGGCCCGACCCTGAAGCGGTTCCGTCCGCGTGCTCAGGGCCGTGCCTACCGGATCCGCAAGCGGACCAGCCACATCACCGTGGTCGTCAGCAGCAAGGAAGGAACCCGGTAATGGGCCAGAAGGTAAACCCGCACGGGTTCCGGCTCGGCATCACCACCGACTTCAAGTCGCGTTGGTACGCCGACAAGCTGTACAAGGACTACGTCAAGGAAGACGTCGCCATTCGTCGCATGATGACGAAGGGCATGGAGCGCGCCGGTATCTCGAAGGTTGAGATCGAGCGCACCCGTGAGCGCGTCCGCGTTGACATCCACACCGCTCGTCCGGGCATCGTCATCGGCCGCCGCGGCGCCGAGGCCGACCGCATCCGCGGCGAGCTGGAGAAGCTGACCGGCAAGCAGGTTCAGCTGAACATCCTCGAGGTCAAGAACCCCGAGACCGATGCTCAGCTGGTCGCCCAGGCCGTCGCCGAGCAGCTGTCCTCCCGCGTCTCCTTCCGTCGCGCCATGCGTAAGAGCATGCAGTCGACGATGAAGGCCGGCGCCAAGGGCATCAAGATCCAGTGCGGTGGCCGTCTCGGCGGCGCCGAGATGTCCCGCTCGGAGTTCTACCGCGAGGGCCGTGTGCCCCTGCACACGCTCCGCGCGAACGTCGACTACGGCTTCTTCGAGGCCAAGACCACCTTCGGTCGCATCGGCGTGAAGGTCTGGATCTACAAGGGCGACGTCAAGAACATCGCCGAGGTGCGCGCGGAGAACGCCGCGGCCCGTGCGGGTAACCGCCCGGCCCGTGGTGGCAACGAGCGCCCCCGTCGCGGTGGCGAGCGTGGCGGCCGCGGCCGCAAGCCGCAGCAGAGCGCCGCAGCCGAGGCCCCCAAGGCCGAGGCCGCTGCCGCTGCTCCGGCGGAGACCCCCGGAACGGAGGCCTGACCGACATGCTGATCCCTCGCAGGGTCAAGCACCGCAAGCAGCACCACCCGAAGCGCAACGGCATGGCCAAGGGTGGCACCGAGCTGGCCTTCGGTGAGTACGGAATCCAGGCCGTCACCCCGGCCTACGTGACGAACCGGCAGATCGAGTCCGCTCGTATTGCCATGACCCGTCACATCAAGCGTGGCGGCAAGGTCTGGATCAACATTTACCCGGACCGCCCGCTGACGAAGAAGCCTGCCGAGACCCGCATGGGTTCCGGTAAGGGTTCTCCGGAGTGGTGGGTCGCGAACGTCAAGCCCGGTCGGGTGATGTTCGAGCTGTCCTTCCCGAACGAGAAGGTTGCTAAGGAGGCGCTGACCCGCGCCGCCCACAAGCTTCCGATGAAGTGCCGCATCGTTCGGCGCGAGGCAGGTGAATCGTGATGTCGGCCGTTACCAAGGCGTCCGAGCTGCGCGAGCTGAACGACGAGGACCTCGTCGCCAAGCTCCGTGAGGCCAAGGAAGAGCTGTTCAACCTCCGCTTCCAGGCGGCGACCGGACAGCTCGAGAACCACGGCCGGCTGAAGGCCGTCCGCAAGGACATCGCCCGGATCTACACCCTGATGCGTGAGCGTGAGCTGGGCATCGAGACGGTGGAGAGCGCCTGATGAGCGAGAAGAATGTGACTGAGACGAACGAGCGCGGTTTCCGCAAGACCCGTGAGGGTCTCGTCGTCAGCGACAAGATGGACAAGACCGTCGTCGTCGCTGTCGAGGACCGTGTCAAGCACGCGCTGTACGGCAAGGTCATCCGCCGTACCAACAAGCTCAAGGCGCACGACGAGCAGAACGCTGCCGGTGTCGGCGACCGCGTCCTCCTGATGGAGACCCGGCCGCTGTCCGCCACCAAGCGCTGGCGCATCGTCGAGATCCTCGAGAAGGCCAAGTAATCCCTCCTAGGGGGACCCCCTAGGAACAGTTCCGCCAGGCTCGGCAGGTGTTTCACGTGAAACACCTGCCGGGAACCGGCAGACATTCAGGAGATAGACGTGATCCAGCAGGAGTCGCGACTGCGTGTCGCCGACAACACTGGTGCGAAGGAGATCCTTTGCATCCGTGTTCTCGGTGGTTCCGGTCGCCGCTACGCGGGCATCGGTGACGTCATTGTCGCCACCGTGAAGGACGCGATCCCCGGTGGCAACGTGAAGAAGGGTGACGTCGTCAAGGCCGTCATCGTTCGCACCGTCAAGGAGCGCCGCCGTCCCGACGGCTCGTACATCCGCTTCGATGAGAACGCGGCCGTCATCCTCAAGAACGATGGCGACCCCCGCGGCACCCGTATCTTCGGCCCCGTGGGCCGTGAGCTGCGCGAGAAGAAGTTCATGAAGATCATCTCCCTCGCGCCGGAGGTGCTGTAACCGATGAAGATCAAGAAGGGCGACCTGGTCCAGGTCATCACCGGTAAGGACAAGGGCAAGCAGGGCAAGGTCATCCAGGCCTTCCCCCGCGAGGACCGCGTCCTGGTCGAGGGTGTCAACCGGGTCAAGAAGCACACCAAGGCCGGTCAGACGGCTCGTGGCTCGAAGACCGGCGGCATCGTGACGACCGAGGCCCCCATCCACGTCAGCAACGTTCAGCTGGTTGTGGAGAAGGACGGCAACAAGGTTGTCACCCGCGTCGGGTACCGCTTCGACGACGAAGGCAACAAGATCCGCGTTGCCAAGCGGACCGGTGAGGACATCTGATGACTGCCACCACCAACGCGCCGCGGCTGAAGCAGCGCTACCGCGAAGAGATCGCCGGGAAGCTGAAGGACGAGTTCTCCTACGAGAACGTCATGCAGATCCCCGGCCTGACCAAGATCGTGGTCAACATGGGTGTGGGCGACGCCGCCCGCGACTCCAAGCTGATCGAGGGTGCCATCAAGGACCTCACCACGATCACCGGTCAGAAGCCGGCCGTCACCAAGGCCCGTAAGTCCATCGCGCAGTTCAAGCTGCGTGAGGGCCAGCCGATCGGTGCCCACGTCACCCTCCGCGGTGACCGCATGTGGGAGTTCCTGGACCGCCTGCTGTCGCTCGCGCTGCCGCGCATCCGCGACTTCCGTGGTCTGTCCCCCAAGCAGTTCGACGGTCGGGGCAACTACACCTTCGGTCTCACGGAGCAGGTCATGTTCCACGAGATCGACCAGGACAAGATCGACCGCACCCGGGGTATGGACATCACCGTGGTCACCACGGCGACCAACGACGATGAGGGCCGCGCCCTCCTTCGTCACCTCGGCTTCCCGTTCAAGGAGGCGTGAGCGAGATGGCGAAGAAGGCTCTGATCGCGAAGGCTGCTCGCAAGCCCAAGTTCGGTGTGCGTGCGTACACCCGCTGCCAGCGCTGCGGCCGTCCCCACTCCGTTTACCGCAAGTTCGGCCTGTGCCGCGTGTGCCTTCGTGAGATGGCTCACCGTGGCGAGCTGCCGGGCGTGACCAAGAGCTCCTGGTAATCCCCCAGTTGGGATTCCCTGGAGACTCTCGGTAAGCACCCGGTCGGCGGGCGCCCGTCCCTTTTTCCCGTAGGGTGGAAGGGTTTGGGCGCCCCGCCGCCCGAGACCGACCGCGGGCCAAGCCCGCAAACGTCGCTTACTACGCCGTAGGTCCCCGCGCCGCACCCGTCCCGACTCTGATCGGGGAGAGGGATGGCGCACATAGGAAACCCCGGCGAGAGAGGCCGAAGGCCAATTCATGACCATGACTGATCCCATCGCAGACATGCTGACCCGTCTGCGTAACGCGAACTCGGCGTACCACGACACCGTCGTGATGCCGCACAGCAAGATCAAGTCGCACATCGCGGAGATCCTCCAGCAGGAGGGTTACATCACCGGCTGGAACGTCGAGGACGCCGAGGTCGGCAAGAACCTCACCCTCGAGCTGAAGTTCGGCCCGAACCGCGAGCGCTCGATCGCCGGCATCAAGCGGATCTCGAAGCCGGGCCTGCGGGTCTACGCAAAGTCCACCAACCTGCCGAAGGTCCTCGGCGGCCTGGGCGTGGCGATCATCTCCACGTCCCACGGTCTCCTGACCGGCCAGCAGGCCAGCAAGAAGGGCGTGGGTGGGGAAGTCCTCGCCTACGTCTGGTAACCAGGGAACGGAGGAAAAGCTAATGTCGCGTATTGGCAAGCTGCCCATCCAGGTTCCCGCTGGTGTGGACGTCACCATCGAGGGCCGCACGGTCAACGTGAAGGGTCCCAAGGGCTCCCTTTCGCACACCGTCGCCGCGCCCATCGAGGTCGCCAAGGGTGAGGACGGCGTCATCGCCGTCACCCGCCCGAACGACGAGCGTCAGAACAAGGCCCTGCACGGCCTGTCCCGCACGCTGGTGGCGAACATGATCACCGGCGTGACCCAGGGCTACAGCAAGGCGCTCGAGATCAGCGGTGTCGGCTACCGCGTCCAGGCGAAGGGCTCCAACCTGGAGTTCGCGCTGGGCTACAGCCACCCCATCGTCGTCGAGGCTCCTGAGGGCATCTCCTTCAAGGTCGAGTCCCCGACCAAGCTCAGCGTCGAGGGCATCGACAAGCAGAAGGTCGGCGAGGTTGCGGCGAACATCCGCAAGCTGCGCAAGCCTGACCCGTACAAGGCCAAGGGCGTCAAGTACGCCGGCGAGGTCATCCGCCGCAAGGTCGGAAAGGCTGGTAAGTAAGCCATGGCATACGGTGTGAAGATCGCTAAGGGCGACGCCTACAAGCGCGCTGCCGCGAAGCGTCGCCACATCCGCATCCGTAAGCGGATTTCGGGTACGGCGGAGCGTCCGCGCCTGGTTGTGACGCGGTCCAACCGCGGCATCGTCGCCCAGGTCATCGACGACATCGCGGGCCACACGCTGGCCTCGGCGTCGACCCTGGACGCGTCGATCCGTGGCGGCGAGGGCGACAAGAGCGCCCAGGCCCAGAAGGTTGGCGCCCTGGTTGCCGAGCGTGCCAAGGCCGCCGGTGTCGAGGCCGTCGTGTTCGACCGTGGTGGCAAGCAGTACGCCGGGCGGATTGCCGCTCTGGCCGACGCCGCCCGCGAGGCCGGGCTGAAGTTCTAAGCCCCGGTTCCGGAGCTAGCGGACGTAACAGAGAGAGGTAAATCCAATGGCTGGACCCCAGCGCCGCGGAAGCGGTGCCGGTGGCGGCGAGCGGCGGGACCGGAAGGGTCGCGACGGTGGCGCTGCCGCCGAGAAGACCGCCTACGTTGAGCGCGTTGTCGCGATCAACCGCGTCGCCAAGGTTGTCAAGGGTGGTCGCCGTTTCAGCTTCACCGCGCTGGTCGTGGTGGGCGACGGTGACGGCACCGTAGGTGTCGGTTACGGCAAGGCCAAGGAAGTTCCGGCTGCCATCGCCAAGGGCGTGGAAGAGGCCAAGAAGAACTTCTTCAAGGTCCCCCGTATCCAGGGCACCATCCCGCACCCCATCCAGGGCGAGAAGGCTGCGGGCGTCGTCCTGCTCAAGCCGGCTTCCCCCGGTACCGGTGTGATCGCCGGTGGCCCGGTGCGCGCCGTCCTGGAGTGCGCGGGCATCCACGACGTGCTGAGCAAGTCGCTCGGTTCGTCGAACCCGATCAACATCGTGCACGCCACGGTGACCGCGCTTCAGGGCCTTCAGCGCCCCGAGGAGATCGCGGCCCGTCGTGGCCTGCCGCTGGAGGACGTTGCTCCCGCCGCTCTGCTGCGGGCGCGTGCTGGGGTGACCGCGTAATGGCGCACCTCAAGATCACGCAGACGAAGTCCTACATCGGTAGCAAGCAGAACCACCGCGACACCCTTCGTTCGCTGGGCCTCAAGCGGCTCCACGACGTGGTTGTCAAGGAGGACCGCCCCGAGTTCCGCGGCATGGTGCACACCGTCCGCCACCTCGTGACGGTTGAGGAGGTCGACTGACATGGCGGAGCAGAACCCGCTGAAGGTCCACAACCTCCGTCCTGCCCCGGGCGCCAAGACCGCCAAGACCCGTGTGGGTCGTGGTGAGGCGTCCAAGGGTAAGACCGCTGGTCGTGGTACCAAGGGCACGAAGGCCCGTTACCAGGTTCCGGAGCGCTTCGAGGGTGGGCAGATGCCCCTCCACATGCGCCTCCCGAAGCTGAAGGGCTTCAAGAACCCCGCCCACAAGCAGTTCCAGGTCGTGAACCTGGCCAAGCTGGCCGAGCTCTACCCGCAGGGTGGCGAGGTCACGGTGGCCGACCTGGTTGCCAAGGGCGCGGTGCGCAAGAACGAGCTCGTCAAGGTCCTGGGCCAGGGCGAGATCTCCGTGGCGCTGCAGGTTTCGGTTGACGCCGTTTCCGGCTCCGCCAAGGAGAAGATCGCCGCCGCCGGCGGCACCGTCACCGAGCTCATCTGAGTTCGTTGGTTCAACTGACCGGGGATGCCCATTGATTGGGGCATCCCCGGTTGGTCGTTCCACGGGGGGTACGGTCGCCGGTAAGGTGGCAGGCACTGTTGTTTTCCGGGGCTATGTCCCGGACCCCCGCCGCACCGGCCCGTCCGGTGCGGTACTGGCCGCCAAGTATCCGTCGATCCTCAAGACCGTCACCTCTCGCACATGAGGCGGGAGGCGCAGGAGGCACCGTGCTCACCGCGTTCGCCCGAGCGTTCAAGACGCCCGACCTGCGCAAGAAGCTGCTGTTCACATTGGGCATCGTCGTGCTCTACCGGATCGGCGCACATGTCCCGGTCCCCGGGGTGAACTACGCGAACGTCGAGACCTGCATGAAGCAGGCCGGCGGAAACAGCGGGTTGTTCGCCCTGGTGAACATGTTCAGCGGTGGTGCGCTGCTCCAGATCACGATCTTCGCGCTGGGGATCATGCCGTACATCACGGCGAGCATCATCCTCCAGCTGCTGACCGTGGTGATCCCCCGCCTGGAGGCCCTGAAGAAAGAGGGGCAGTCCGGCCAGGCGAAGATCACCCAGTACACCCGGTATCTGACGGTGGCGCTCGCCATCATGCAGGGCACCGGCCTGGTGGCCACCGCCCGCAGCGGTGCGCTCTTCCGGAACTGCCCGGTCTCCACCGAGATCGTGCCCAACGACTCCATCTTCACCACCATCACGATGGTGATCACGATGACCGCCGGTACGGGCCTGATCATGTGGCTCGGTGAGCTGGTCACCGACCGCGGTATCGGCAACGGCATGTCGATCCTGATGTTCATCTCGATCGCCGCCGGCTTCCCGGGCGCGTTGTGGCAGATCAAGCTCACCGGCAAGCTGGCCGACGGCTGGATCGAGTTCTTCGGTGTGATCGCGGTGGGTCTGGCGATGGTCGCCCTGGTGGTCTTCGTCGAGCAGGCGCAACGGCGCATTCCGGTGCAGTACGCGAAGCGGATGATCGGGCGCCGGTCCTATGGCGGTACGTCCACGTACATCCCGCTGAAGGTGAATCAGGCGGGTGTGATTCCCGTCATCTTCGCGTCATCGCTGCTCTACATTCCGGCCCTGATCGCTCAGTTCAGCGGGTCGAAGGCGGCGTGGGCGACGTGGATTGCCACCAACTTCACCAAGGGAAATCACCCGGTTTACATCGTTACGTACTTCCTGCTGATCGTGTTTTTCGCCTTCTTCTACGTCGCCATCAGCTTCAACCCCGAAGAAGTTGCGGACAACATGAAGAAGTATGGTGGCTTCATCCCGGGTATCCGGGCTGGTCGCCCGACGGCTGAGTACCTCAGCTACGTGCTCAACCGGATCACGTGGCCGGGCTCGCTGTACCTGGGGCTGATCGCACTCGTACCAACAGTGGCGTTGGTGCTGTTCAACGCGAACCAGAACTTCCCGTTCGGCGGGACGAGCATCCTCATCATCGTGGGTGTGGGTCTGGAAACCGTGAAGCAGATCGAGAGTCAGCTTCAGCAGCGCAATTACGAAGGGTTCCTCCGCTGATGCGAATCGTCCTCGTCGGACCTCCGGGGGCCGGTAAGGGTACGCAGGCCGCGTACCTTGCCAAGAACCTCGCGATCCCGCACATCTCCACGGGGGACCTGTTCCGCGCGAACATCAGTCAGAGCACGGCTCTGGGGCGCGAGGCCAAGTCCTACATGGACGCGGGACAGCTCGTACCGGACTCGGTGACCATCGCCATGGCCGAGGACCGTATGGGCCACGCCGACGCGGCCAACGGCTTCCTGCTCGACGGCTTCCCGCGCAACATCGGCCAGGCCGAATCGCTGGACGACTACCTCAAGGGCCACGACCTCAAGCTGGACGCGGTGCTGGACCTGGAGGTCCCCGAGGACGAGGTCGTCAAGCGGATCGCCGGCCGGCGGATCTGCCGCAAGGACAGCAGCCACGTCTTCCACGCGGAGTACAACAAGCCCAAGGCCGAGGGCGTCTGTGACGTCTGCGGCGGCGAGCTGTACCAGCGCGACGACGACAGCGAGGACACCGTCCGCAAGCGGCTCGAGGTCTACCACACGCAGACCGAGCCGATCATCGACTACTACAAGGCCCAGGATCTGGTCGTCACGATCCCGGCGCTCGGCAAGGTCTCCGAGGTCACCGAGCGCGCGATGGCCGCGCTCAAGGCCCTGAGCGAGTAGCAGACAGACGGTCCGAATACGGCCGCGGTGCCCCGACGGGTACCGCGGCCGTATCGTGTATGGGGCGGTCGCGACGGTGGCCGGACAAGCTTTGTCATCGGCTCAGGAAGGCGTTGCCGTAATGCTGGAGATCAAGAACCCCGCGCAGATCGCGAAGATGCGCGAGGCGGGGCTGGTGGTCGCGGCCATTCACGCGGCGACCCGCCAGGTCGCGGTGCCGGGGGCCACGACCAAGGATCTGGACGATGCGTCGCGCAAGGTGCTGGCCGAGCACGGGGCGAAGTCGAACTTCCTCGGGTACGGCGGATTCCCCGCGACGATCTGCACCTCGGTGAACGACGTCGTGGTCCACGGCATCCCCGACACCGAGACCGTCCTGGCGGACGGCGACATCATCTCCATCGACTGCGGCGCGATCATCGACGGCTGGCACGGCGACGCGGCCTACACCGCCTTCGTCGGCTCCGGGCACTCCGCGGAGCTGGTCGAGCTCAGCCGGGTGACCGAGGAGTCCATGTGGGCGGGGATCGCGGCCGTCACCAAGGGCAATCGCCTCGTCGACATCTCCAAGGCGATCGAGGGTTACATCCGCCGCCAGCCGCGCCCCTCCAGCGGGAAGTACGGCATCGTCGAGGACTACGGCGGCCACGGCATCGGCTCGCAGATGCACATGGACCCGCATCTGCTGAACTACGTCGAGCGCAAGCGCGGCCGCGGCCCCAAGCTGGTGCCCGGCTTCTGCATCGCGATCGAGCCGATGGTCAATCTCGGCACGGCCAAAACGCATGTCCTCGAGGACGACTGGACGGTCAAGACCAACGACGGCAGCTGGTCCTCGCACTGGGAGCACTCCGTCGCGCTGACCGAGGACGGTCCGCTGGTGCTGACCGCCCCCGACGGCGGCAAGGCCAAGCTGGCGGAGATGGGGATCACGGCGGCGCCGGACCCTCTGGCCTGAGCCGGATGGAGCCCTTGCGGCGTAAGGATCACCGCCGATGGGCAATAATCCTGGATTCGTCTTTTCACAGGCACTGACGTAGACTGACGCGTCGGCTCTCGTGCATCCGTATGCCTGCCTTCAAGGTAGGAGACATCGTTGAAAGGTGTCACGGACATTACGAGAGTCGATCAAGGTAGCCGATTCGAAAGGCGAAGCGTGGCCAAGAAGCAAGGTGCCATCGAGATCGAGGGCACCGTGATCGAGTCTCTGCCGAACGCGATGTTCCGAGTAGAGCTCCAGAACGGTCACAAGGTCCTCGCGCACATCAGCGGCAAGATGCGGATGCACTACATCCGTATCCTCCCGGATGACCGGGTCGTGGTGGAGCTTTCCCCGTACGACCTGACGCGTGGCCGGATCGTCTACCGCTACAAGTAGATCTTGTCGGCGCCCCGCTCCCGTGGGGTGACGGCACTGACCCGGAGAACCTCACATCCCATGAAGGTCAAGCCGAGCGTCAAGAAGATCTGCGACAAGTGCAAGGTGATCCGCCGCCACGGCCGGGTCATGGTCATCTGCGACAACCTGCGCCACAAGCAGCGCCAGGGCTGACGCACGCCGACCACCTGCAATTTCGCAGTTCGCGCGACGCAATCACATACGTACATACGCAGTCACCCGACCCCCCGCCTCACCGCGTGGGGACGACACCCCCGGCTCGGAGGCCGGGGACCCGGCTCGTAATTCTGAAGAGTCTTACGGGAACGGTGCTGCGGAAGACCTCCGAATAGCCATCAGGAGCCACATCAATGGCACGCCTCGCAGGCGTTGATCTCCCGCGCGAAAAGCGTGTGGAGGTCGCCCTCACCTACGTCTTCGGTATCGGGCGGACGCTCTCGCAGCAGACCCTCGCCGCCACCGGCGTGAACCCGGACACCCGGGTCCGCGACCTGGCCGAGGAAGACCTGGTCAAGATCCGCGAGTACGTCGACAACAACCTCAAGACCGAGGGTGACCTCCGTCGCGAGATCCAGGCCGACATCCGCCGCAAGGTCGAGATCGGCTGCTACCAGGGTCTGCGTCACCGCCGCGGTCTGCCGGTGCACGGTCAGCGCACCAGCACGAACGCCCGTACCCGCAAGGGTCCGCGTCGCGCGATCGCCGGCAAGAAGAAGCCGGGCAAGAAGTAGTCCTCAGCAGGACGCTTACCAGCGGTCTTCGCTGTAGGACCGACCACCTCCACGGGAGAAATTCATGCCTCCGAAGGGCCGTACGGCCGGCGCCAAGAAGGTGCGCCGCAAGGAGAAGAAGAACGTCGCCCACGGGCACGCTCACATCAAGAGCACGTTCAACAACACGATCGTTTCGATCACGGACCCCACGGGCAACGTGATCTCTTGGGCCTCTGCCGGCCACGTCGGCTTCAAGGGCTCGCGCAAGTCCACCCCCTTCGCCGCGCAGATGGCCGCCGAGTCGGCCGCCCGCCGCGCGCAGGAGCACGGCATGCGCAAGGTCGACGTCTTCGTCAAGGGTCCCGGCTCCGGCCGTGAGACCGCGATCCGCTCCCTCCAGGCCACCGGCCTCGAGGTCGGCTCGATCCAGGACGTCACCCCCACCCCGCACAACGGATGCCGCCCGCCCAAGCGCCGCCGCGTCTGACCCACTGAAGTAGGAGAAAACTAGACAATGGCGCGTTACACCGGGGCCGACTGCAAGCGTTGCCGTCGGGAGAAGCAGAAGCTGTTCCTCAAGGGCAGCAAGTGCGAGAGCGCAAAGTGCCCGATCGAGATCCGTCCTTACCCCCCGGGTGAGCACGGTCGCGGGCGCACCAAGGACAGCGAGTACCTGCTCCAGCTTCGTGAGAAGCAGAAGTGCAGCCGTATCTACGGTGTCCTTGAGAAGCAGTTCGTGAACTACTACAAGGAAGCGAACCAGAAGTCCGGCAAGACCGGTGAGAACCTTCTGCGCATCCTTGAGACCCGCCTCGACAACGTGATCTACCGGGCCGGCTTCGCCAAGTCCCGCGACCACGCCCGTCAGCTGGTCCGTCACGGACACGTCAACGTCAACGGCCGCAAGACCGACATCCCGTCGGCCCGCGTGTCCGTCAACGACATCATCGAGGTCCGCGAGAAGTCCCGGAACCTGACCCCCTTCCAGGTGGCTCAGGCCGAGGCCGGCGAGAAGACCGTTCCGGCGTGGCTGGAGGCGATCCCCGGGCAGCTGCGGGTCCTCGTGCACAGCCTGCCCGAGCGCCAGGTGATCGACACCCAGGTGCAGGAGCAGCTGATCGTTGAGCTCTACTCCAAGTAAGAGCTGAGCGGAATTGGTGTGGGCGGTACGGAGCCGATGGCGCCGTACCGCCCGTACCCTTTGAAGTACAGCGGGCGTCAAATAGCGGGCGCCCACGACTGAAGGATCAAAGAACATGCTGATTGCTCAGCGTCCCTCTCTGACCGAAGAGGTCGTCGACGAATACCGCTCCCGGTTCGTGATCGAGCCGCTGGAGCCGGGCTTCGGCTACACCCTCGGCAACTCCCTGCGTCGTACGCTCCTCTCCTCGATTCCGGGTGCGGCGGTCACGTCCATCCGCATCGACGGTGTCCTGCACGAGTTCACCACCGTGCCGGGCGTCAAGGAGGACGTCACCGACCTGATCCTCAACATCAAGCAGCTGGTCGTCTCCTCGGAGCACGACGAGCCGGTCGTGATGTACCTGCGCAAGCAGGGCCCGGGTCTGGTCACCGCCGCCGACATCGCGCCGCCGGCCGGTGTCGAGGTGCACAACCCGGACCTGGTCCTCGCCACGCTCAACGGCAAGGGCAAGCTGGAGATGGAGCTGACCGTCGAGCGCGGTCGCGGCTACGTCTCCGCCGTCCAGAACAAGCAGGTGGGCCAGGAGATCGGCCGGATCCCGGTCGACTCCATCTACTCGCCGGTGCTCAAGGTCACCTACAAGGTCGAGGCGACCCGTGTCGAGCAGCGCACCGACTTCGACAAGCTGATCGTCGACGTCGAGACCAAGCAGGCCATGCGGCCGCGTGACGCCATGGCGTCGGCCGGTAAGACCCTGGTCGAGCTGTTCGGCCTGGCCCGCGAGCTGAACATCGACGCCGAGGGCATCGACATGGGTCCGTCCCCGACGGACGCCGCCCTGGCCGCCGATCTGGCGCTGCCGATCGAGGAGCTGGAGCTCACCGTTCGGTCGTACAACTGCCTCAAGCGCGAGGGCATCCACTCCGTGGGTGAGCTCGTTGCGCGCTCCGAGGCGGACCTGCTCGACATTCGTAACTTCGGTGCGAAGTCGATCGACGAGGTCAAGGCGAAGCTGGCCGGGATGGGCCTGGCGCTCAAGGACAGCCCGCCCGGATTCGACCCGACCGCCGCGGCCGATGCCTTTGGTGCCGACGACGACGCGGATGCCGGGTTCGTCGAGACCGAGCAGTACTAGGCGCTCCGCGAGGACCGTCTTTGGCTGCGGGCCGGCTGTGGCTGGTCGCGCAGTTCCCCGCGCCCCTTACGGGGCGCGGCCCCTCCGGGCCCCACTGGGGCCCGGATCTCCGACAGGCGACCGCCTGCTCGGATACTGACCCCGGTACCTGATACGGCCGGGGCAGACACCAAGGAGAAACACCATGCCGAAGCCTTCCAAGGGTGCCCGTCTGGGCGGCAGCGCGTCGCACGAGAAGGCGATGCTGCGCAACCTGGCGACCAGCCTCTTCGAGCACGGCCGCATCACGACGACCGAGGCCAAGGCCCGTCGTCTGCGTCCGTACGCCGAGCGTCTGGTGACCAAGGCGAAGAAGGGCGACCTTCACAACCGCCGTCAGGTCATGCAGCTGATCTCGGACAAGAGCGTCGTCCACACGCTCTTCACCGAGATCGCCCCGCGGTTCTCGGAGCGTCCGGGTGGCTACACCCGTATCACCAAGATCGGTAACCGTCGTGGCGACAACGCCCCGATGGCGGTCATCGAGCTGGTCGAGGGCGAGATCGCCAAGAAGGCCACCGTCGCCGAGGCCGAGGCCGCGACCAAGCGTGCGGTGAAGGAGTCCGAGGCCGCGGCCGAGGCTCCCGCCGAGGAGTCCAAGGACGCCTGAGGCCCTTCTCCGCGCAAGCGGAGGTAGACCCTGACGCCTGAGGCACTGCCTGGCTGTGAGCGGGTCCGTTCCTTCGGGGACGGGCCCGCTTCGCGTTGCCGGGGGCCTGAGAGGATTGCTTACGTGAGTGACGAGGTAGAGCCCGGGTACGTCCGGGTGCGGCTGGACCTTTCCTATGACGGCACGGAATTCTCCGGCTGGGCCAAGCAGGCCCGGGGGCAGCGGACCGTCCAGGGGGAGATCGAGGACGCGCTGCGGACCGTGACCCGGTCCGGGGAGACGACGTACGAGCTCACGGTCGCCGGGCGGACGGACGCCGGGGTGCATGCGCGCGGGCAGGTGGCGCATGTGGATCTGCCGGCGGAGCTGTGGGCCGAGCACCGGGAGAAGCTGCTGAAGCGGCTGGCCGGGCGGCTGCCCAAGGATGTGCGGGTGTGGTCGCTGACCGAGGCGCCCGAGGGCTTCAATGCGCGCTTCTCGGCGATCTGGCGGCGGTATGCGTACCGGGTGACCGATCACCACGGGGGCGTGGATCCGCTGCTGCGCGGCCATGTGCTCTGGCACGACTGGCCGCTCGATGTGGATGCCATGAACGCGGCGGCCCGCGGGCTGCTGGGGGAGCACGACTTCGCGGCGTACTGCAAGAAGCGCGAGGGCGCCACGACCATCCGTACGCTCCAGGAGCTGAGCCTTGAGCGGGGTGCGGACGGGATCGTCACCGCCACGGTCCGGGCCGATGCCTTCTGCCACAACATGGTGCGCTCGCTGATCGGTGCGCTGCTGTTCGTCGGCGACGGGCACCGGCCGCCGGAGTGGCCGGCGAAGGTGCTGGCGGCGGGGGTGCGGGACTCCGCGGTGCATGTCGTCCGGCCGCACGGGCTGACCTTGGAGGAGGTCGGCTATCCGGCGGACGAGCTGCTCATGGCGCGGAACAAGGAAGCGCGCAACCGGCGCTCGCTGCCGGTGCGGGGCGGCTGCTGCTGAGCGGCCGCGGGGGAGTGGCGCCGCCCGCAGCGGCGGCGCCACCGGACGGCGTCAGCCCTGCGCCTTGGCCTTGCGCTGGGCTTCCTTGAGCTGCTGCGCGGCGACCTTGGCGGCCTGGTCCTTGCCGCGCTGGGTGATCCGGGCCCAGGTGTACGAGGCGGTGTCCCGGCCGATCTGCTGGGCCTTGGTCTCGGAGGCGGTCGTCGCCTTGCCGTTGTCGTAGCCGGCGATGGTGAAGTAGGCGTAGCGGCCGTTGGTGTTGACCGCGGTACGGCACCGGGTGGCCTGGCAGAACGTGTCGGGGACGCCGCCGCCGGCGAGCGGGGCGACATTGCCCGACTTCCACGCGTTCATGACCTTGGTGGCCTTGGCCGGGGAGGCGAAGACCGCGACGCCGACCGTGGCGGAGACGCCGCCCTTGGAGTAGGTGGCGCGCAGCAGTTTGGTGCAGCCGTTGTGGGCCAGCAGGGAGCCGAGCGCGCCCTGGCTGCCCGAGGTGCAGTCGCCGCTGGTGGCGGTGTTCGTCCGCGGGTAGCTGTGCTCGCCGATGACCATGGTCTTGTCGGGGAAGAGCGTGGCGGGGGTGAGCGGCGCCCGGTCCTTGGCGGGGTCGGTGATGTAGTCGCGCGGGTTGGGCGGGGGCGGCACCGAGACGTCGGGGAAGGACGGCTTGTCGTCCGGTGCGGTGGCCTCGCCGGATGCCGCGGGCTTGGCGGTCGGGTTGCCGCCGGGCGAGCCGCCGGTGCTGTTGACGACCGCGAGGGTCACGATGCCGGCGACGGCGAGCGCCGCCAGCGCACCGCCGCCGATCAGCATCCAGCGTTTCCGCCGGGAGGCCGATTCGCTCTCGTCGGCCAGTGCGGCCCAGTCCGGAGTCCCAGATCCCCCGGGGCCGTCGAACGGCCCCCCTTGCCCAAAGCTCATGCCGCGCATCCTAACGACCGTCCGGGCACGGGTTGGCGGCGCTCCGGTGGCCCCTTCGTAACGTTCGGAAACGAGTTGGAGGAATACCCGCACGCCCCTGACAATTCCGCCCATGGGACATCTGGAAGCCGGGCACCTGGAGTACTACCTGCCGGACGGGAGGGCCCTGCTGGGCGACGTCTCCTTCAGGGTGGGCGAGGGGGCGTCGGTCGCGCTGGTGGGCGCGAACGGCGCGGGCAAGACGACGTTGCTGCGGCTGATCGCGGGGGAGCTGGAACCGCACGGCGGGTCGGTGACGGTGAGCGGCGGGCTGGGCGTGATGCCGCAGTTCGTGGGGTCCGTACGGGACGACCGTACGGTGCGTGACCTGCTGGTCTCCGTCGCCCAGCCGCGGATCCGGGAGGCCGCGGCCGCGGTGGACGCCGCCGAGCTGGCGATCATGACGGCCGACGACGAGGCCGCGCAGATGGCCTACGCCCAGGCGCTCAGCGACTGGGCCGAGGCGCGCGGATACGAGGCCGAGACGGTCTGGGACATCTGCACCATGGCGGCGCTGGGGATGCCGTACGAGAAGGCCCAGTGGCGGCAGGTGCGCACGCTCAGCGGCGGCGAGCAGAAGCGGCTGGTCCTGGAGTCGCTGCTGCGCGGCACGGACGAGGTGCTGCTGCTGGACGAGCCGGACAACTATCTGGACGTCCCCGGCAAGCGCTGGCTGGAGGAGCAGCTCCAGCAGACCCGTAAGACGGTGCTGTTCGTCTCGCACGACCGGGAGCTGCTGGCCCGCGCCGCGGAGAAGATCATCAGCGTCGAGCCGGGCCCGGCGGGTTCCGACGTCTGGGTGCACGGCGGCGGTTTCGCCACCTACCACCAGGCGCGCAAGGAGCGCTTCGCCCGTTTCGAGGAGCTGCGGCGGCGCTGGGACGAGAAGCATGCCCAGCTCAAGAAGCTGGTGGTCACGCTGCGGCAGGCGGCCTCGGTCAGCCATGAGATGGCCTCGCGGTACGCCGCCGCGCAGACCCGGCTGCGCAAGTTCGAGGAGGCCGGCCCGCCGCCGGAGCCGCCGCGCGAGCAGGAGATCACCATGCGGCTGCGCGGCGGCCGTACCGGCGTACGGGCGGTGACCTGCGAGAACCTGGAGCTGACCGGGCTGATGAAGCCGTTCTCGCTGGAGATCTTCTACGGCGAGCGGGTGGCTGTCCTGGGCTCCAACGGCTCCGGCAAGTCGCACTTCCTGCGGCTGCTGGCCGGGGACCCGGACAATCCGGTGGCCCACCAGGGCGCCTGGAAGCTGGGCGCCCGCGTCGTCCCCGGCCACTTCGCGCAGACCCACGCCCACCCCGAGCTGCTGGGCCGCACCCTGCTCGACATCCTGTGGACCGAGCACGCCAAGAACAAGGGCCAGGCGATGTCCGCGCTGCGCCGCTACGAGCTGGAGAAACAGGCCGAGCAGCGCTTCGACCGCCTCTCCGGCGGCCAGCAGGCCCGCTTCCAGATCCTGCTCCTGGAGCTGTCCGGCACTACCGCCCTGCTCCTGGACGAACCGACCGACAACCTGGACCTGGAGAGCGCGGAGGCGTTGCAGGAGGGCCTGGAGGCGTACGAGGGGACGGTGCTCGCGGTCACGCACGACCGGTGGTTCGCGAAGGGCTTCGACCGGTTCCTGGTGTTCGGGGCGGACGGGGTGGTGCGGGAGACGGCGGAGCCGGTGTGGGACGAGCGCAGGGTGGAGCGGGAGCGGTAGGGCCGTGGGCGGTCGTACGCTGGTTCGGGACGCGTTTTGACCCGTGTGGGGTCGTCTCGGTATCCTGCTGGTTCGTTATGCGTATTGGCTTGCTCTATCTCACGTGAGGGGCCCTTACGCCGGCTCACCGGGCCGATGACCGGCGGCGGACGATCGGGTTGCGTCACCCGTAGTGCCGCTCTGCTGTGTGATCAGGCCAGGTGTCCAGTACAGGACCCATCACTTTCGAAGCGAAGGCTAAGACGTGCGTACGTTCAGCCCCAAGCCCGGCGATGTTCAGCGCCAGTGGCACATCATTGACGCGCAGGACGTAGTCCTGGGCCGTCTGGCCAGCCAGGCCGCCTCTCTCCTGCGGGGCAAGCACAAGCCGGTTTACGCCCCTCACGTTGACACCGGTGACTTCGTCATCATCATCAACGCCGACAAGGTGCACCTCTCCGGCAACAAGCGCACCCAGAAGATGGCCTACCGCCACTCCGGCTTCCCGGGCGGTCTGCGCTCGGTGCGCTACGACGAGCTCCTCGACAAGAACCCCGAGAAGGCCGTCGAGAAGGCCATCAAGGGCATGCTCCCCAAGAACACCCTGGGCCGTCAGATGCTCTCGAAGCTGAAGGTCTACGCGGGCGCCGAGCACCCGCACGCTGCGCAGCAGCCGGTCCCGTTCGAGATCACCCAGGTCGCGCAGTAAGTCCGGCCACCCCCTAAGACGAAAAGAATCTGAGGAGCATCGTGGCTGAGACCACCGCCGAGACCCCGCTCGAAGAGGCCGAGGTCGAGCAGTACACCAGCGAGTCCGAGGCGCCGCTGGAGGGTGAGTACACCTCCGAGTCGATGGCGTCCCGCTTCGGCGACCCGCAGCCGGCCGCCGGCCTGGGCCGCCGCAAGAACGCCATTGCCCGCGTCCGGATCGTCCCGGGCACCGGCCAGTGGAAGATCAACGGCCGCACCCTTGAGGGCTACTTCCCCAACAAGGTGCACCAGCAGGAAGTCAACGAGCCCTTCAAGGTGCTCGAGCTCGACAACCGCTACGACGTCATCGCCCGCATCTCCGGCGGCGGCATCTCCGGCCAGGCCGGTGCGCTGCGCCTGGGCGTGGCCCGTGCGCTGAACGAGGCCGACGTCGACAACAACCGCGGCGCCCTGAAGAAGGCCGGGTTCCTCAAGCGTGACGACCGTGCGGTCGAGCGCAAGAAGGCCGGTCTGAAGAAGGCCCGCAAGGCGCCGCAGTACAGCAAGCGCTAATCACGCTCGCTGCACCGTGCAGCTCTCGTCGAACGCCCCGGTGGCACTCCCGTGCGCCGGGGCGTTCGGCTATCCGGGACCGGACGCGTACGGCTGTGGCCCATCCCTGAGGCCAGGGGCGTATACCTGGACGCAAAGCCCTGGTCCAAGCTCAGACACTCGGAGGACACCAGTGGGACGACTCTTCGGCACGGACGGTGTGCGCGGCGTCGCCAATGCGGATCTGACGGCGGAGCTGGCGCTCGGCCTGTCGGTCGCGGCGGCGCATGTACTGGCGGAAGCCGGGACTTTTGAGGGGCACCGGCCGGTGGCCGTGGTCGGGCGCGATCCACGGGCGTCGGGGGAGTTCCTGGAGGCCGCGGTCGTCGCCGGACTGGCCAGCGCCGGGGTGGACGTCCTGCGGGTGGGGGTGCTGCCGACGCCGGCGGTGGCGTATCTGACCGGCTCGCTCGGCGCGGACCTCGGCGTGATGCTCTCCGCCAGCCACAACCCGATGCCCGACAACGGCATCAAGTTCTTCGCCCGCGGCGGGCACAAGCTCGCCGACGAGCTGGAGGACCGCATCGAGCAGACCTACCGCGCGCACAGCTCCGGCGAGCCGTGGGAGCGGCCGACCGGTGACGGCGTGGGCCGGGTCACCGTCTACGACGAGGGCTTCGACAACTACGTCGCGCATCTGGTCGGCGTGCTGCCCAACCGCCTCGACGGGCTGACCATCGTCATCGACGGGGCGCACGGCGCGGCGGCGCGGGTCTCGCCCGAGGCGTTCGCGCGGGCCGGCGCCGAGGTCGTCACCATCGGCACCGAACCCGACGGCCTGAACATCAACGACGGCTGCGGCTCCACCCACCTCGACAAGCTGCGGGCCGCGGTCGTCGAGCACCGCGCGGACCTGGGCGTCGCACACGACGGCGATGCCGACCGCTGCCTGGCCGTGGACGGCGACGGCAACGAGGTCGACGGCGACCAGATCCTGGCCGTGCTCGCGCTGGGCATGCGCGAGGCCGGGACGCTGCGCAAGAACACCGTCGTCGCCACCGTCATGTCCAACCTGGGCTTCAAGCTGGCCCTGGAGCGCGAGGGCATCGACATCGTCCAGACGGCGGTCGGCGACCGTTACGTCCTGGAGGAGATGAAGGCGCACGGCTTGGCACTGGGCGGCGAGCAGTCCGGGCACGTCATCGTCCTCGACCACGCCACCACCGGCGACGGCACGCTGACCGGCCTGATGCTGGCGGCCCGGGTCGCCGCCACCGGCCGGTCGCTGGCCGAGCTGGCCCGGGTCATGGAGCGCCTGCCGCAGATCCTGATCAATGTGCCGGACGTCGACAAGTCCCGGGTGGCCACCTCCCCGGAGCTGACCGCCGCGGTCGCCGAGGCGGAGCGCGAACTGGGCGCCACCGGCCGGGTGCTGCTGCGCCCGTCCGGCACCGAGCCGCTGGTACGGGTGATGGTCGAGGCCGCCGACATCGAGCAGGCGCGGACCATCGCCGGCCGGCTCGCGGATGTGGTCAAGTCCGCGCTGGGATAGTCCGCGACGGACAGTCCCCACCGGGACGGTGATGTCCGACCGGCCCCGCTAGCGCCGCTGCGCGCGCTCGGCGGGGCCGCTGTCGTGCCGGGCCCACAGGAATTTCTGGAGGGCGAGGGTGAGGGTGCCCGCGATCACGATGCCGGCCAGGTTCAGCAGGAGCTGACCGGCCGATCCCCAGGTCTGGGGGTAGTCGCCGTAGCTGAAGGCGACAGCGGCGTTCGCGGCCGCCGGGACGGTCGTCACGGAGATGGCCACGCCCACCAGGGCGCCCGATTTCGCCGAGGTCAGCGAGAGGGTGCCCGCGATCCCGGCCAGGAAGGCCACCACGAACGACATCAGGTCCGGCTTCCAGATGAAGGACGTGTTGGGGCGGGCGCTCTCGACCTTGTGCTTCGTGAACAGCCCCACCGCGTCCATGAAGAAGCTGAAGCCGACGGTCAGCACCATGGCGACGGCGAAGCCGACGGCCAGCGCGGTCAGGGAGCGCCAGGCCAGCCGGGGCGCCCGTTGCACCAGCGCCGTGCACAGGCCGGCCAGCGGGCCGAACTCCGGCCCCACCGCCATCGCCCCCACGATCAGGACGGCGTTGTCCAGCACCACACCGCACGCCGCGATCAGCGTCGCCAGGGCCAGGAATGCCAGATAGGTGACCGAAAGCGTCGACTCCTCGTGGGTCTCGTCGGTCAGCGACTCCCACAGCACGGCGTCGGCGCCCTCGCCCGGCGCCTCCTCCTCCGCCCGGTCGGCGCGCACCGACAGCGACAGATCGATGTCCTCGACGGCGATCGACCCGTGCTGGTCCAGGCCCATCTCCCGCAGGCGGGCCAGCACCCCGTCCCCGGCCTCCCGGGCCACATCGCACAGCACCACATCGCCCTGCGGATCCCGGGCGGCGCCGGTCAGTACCGCCAGATGGGCCGTGCCGACGGTCTCGTCCAGCAGCCGCAGGACCTCCTCCGTACGGTCCGCGGGAACTATCAGTCGCAGATGCAGCATCTGGTGCGCACTCCTAAAGCTTGCGCAGCGACAGCCGCTGCACCTTGTGGTCCGGTCCCTTGCGCAGCACCAGGTTGGCGCGGCCGCGGGTGGGAGCCACATTCTGCTGGAGATTGGGCTTGTTGATGGTGCGCCACATCATGCGGCAGTAGTCCAGCGCCTCCTCCTCGGAGACCTGGGTGTACTTGCGGAAGTACGAGAACGGGTTCTGGAAGGCGGTTGCGCGCAGTTTGCGGAAGCGGCCGAGGTACCACTGCTCGATGTCCTCGGTGCGCGCGTCCACGTAGACGGAGAAGTCGAAGAAGTCGGCGAGCCCGAGGCGGGTGCGGCCGTCCTTGCCGGGCAGGGCGGGCTGGAGGACGTTGAGGCCCTCGACGATGAGGATGTCGGGGCGGTGCACGGTCAGCTGCTCGCCGGGCACGATGTCGTAGATGAGGTGGGAGTACACCGGGGCGGTCACCTCCGCCTTGCCCGCCTTCACATCCGCCACGAAGCGGGTCAGCGCCCGGCGGTCGTACGACTCGGGGAAGCCCTTGCGGGACATCAGCCCGCGCCGGTGCAGTTCGGCGTTGGGGAAGAGGAAGCCGTCCGTGGTGATCAGCTCGACCCGCGGGTGCTCCGGCCAGCGCGCGAGCAGCGCCTGCAACAGCCGTGCGGTGGTGGACTTGCCGACCGCCACGCTGCCCGCGACCCCTATGACGAACGGCGTGCCGGGCTGTGGGCCCCCGCCCGCATCGCCCAGGAAGGTGTTCAGGGCGCCGCGCAGATTGCTGGTCGCCCCCACGTACAGATTCAGCAGCCGCGACAGCGGCAGATAGACGTCCCGTACCTCTTCCAGGTCGATGACGTCACCCAGGCCGCGCAGCCGTTCGACCTCATCGGCCGTCAGCGGCAGTGGTGTCTTCTCCCGCAGGGCGCTCCACTGAGCGCGCGTCAGATCGACGTACGGGGAACTCTCGGCGCGGCGTCGCTGCTGCGCATCGGTCGTCAGGGGCACGCGCCCCATTGTGCGCAGCCGGGCCGCCGGGTCTCGCGCGGGGGCCGGACAAGGGGTGTCGCGGATGCGGAGGCCACCCCGCCGTGGCCGGGGTCGGCCACCTCCAGGCGCTGCACCACAAGTTCATGCCGGATTTACCGGCCCGTGCCGCTGAGGCGCTTCACTGAGCACGCTGTGCGGGGCCCGGACGGGGGTATCGCGGGGATCGGGGCGGTTCGTCCCGAGGTTGTCGTGAGTGCCTGTACCCGACGGATATTGCCCGGTACGGTCGCTGGAGGACGAGACAGGTGAGACAGGGGGTCGGCGTGCGCACGCGCCTGTTGGGACGGCTTCGGGCACGGTCCGAGGAGAAGCACCATGGCCTGGCGGCGAACGACGCCGCCGCGGCCGCTTTTGCCTCCCGGATCCGCGCGGAACTGGCCGAGGACCTCCCCGAGGACGACCTCGACGAGGACCTCGCCGACATTCTGGCGACCTATGAGCGCGGCAGCCGGCCCGGTACGGATGAGGATGAGGACGAGGAGTTCCTGGAGACGGTGCGGGAGGCGCTGGAGCGGATAGAGCGGGGGTACTAGGGCGCTTCCACCGGGTCGGCGACGGCCCGTGCACCCCGCCGCGGGCCGCGCGGAAGAGGGGGGGAGCTGCTGTCGGTTGAGTGCGTACGAGTGTGTTCTGGCGTGTGTGCGTGCGTGCTCGGGTTGCGGCTGTGTGAGGCTTGGAGGGAGGGAACGGAAGTTCCCTGATCGAACGCGTGACGTTTTCCAGGCGTGGTCGTTGAACGTGGGTGACGGGCACGTTCGGGCCGCGCGGGAGGGGTTTCGGGGTGGGTGTGCTGCGTAAGATGTCAGCGCCGTTCGTTGCCCTCGGGTCGTCCGGCGTCGCCATCCGCACCCGCCTCAAGCACCTCACGCCCGAGGACGAGGGAGTCTTGCGTGTGGTGGGTGCGCACCTGGGCTTGCTTGCTTCCCGCGACCTCAGGCGGCGGTGTGCCGATGGGCTGGAGCACTCCAGCGATACGTGGGCCGAGCGCAAGCGTGCCCTGACCGGGGAGTCCTCCTCCCGCTGGGCCGGATCGATCACCAAGGTCAACCACGACCAGTGGGCACTGTCCCGCAGGGCTCAACTCGCCCATATCCAAGGGCTGGAAGCGGGCATGAAAACGATCGAGCACCGGTTGTCCCTGCCGGTCGGCGAGCGCGGCTCGAAACGTGCTCCAGGCGGGTACCGCAGCCGGCAAGAGTGGTTTGCCAAGACCCGGCGCCTGCACGTGCTGGAGGACCAGCTGACCGCTGAGCGGGCCGACCGCGAAGCCGGACGCGTCCGCGTCGTACGGGGCGGCAAGAAGCTGGCCCGAGGCCGTCACCATCTCGAAGCCGCCCAGCTCACCGCAGAGCAGTGGCGCCAGCGCTGGGAAGCCTCCCGCTGGTTCCTCGCTGCTGACGGCGAGAGCGGGAAGCGGTTCGGGAACGAGACGGTCCGCGTTACCCCCGACGGCGAAGTCTCTCTCAAACTGCCCGCTCCGCTCGCTCACCTGGCCAACGCCCGAAACGGCCGGTACGTGTTCGCCGCCCGTGTGCACTTTCATCACCGGGGTGATCAGTGGGCCGACCGTGTGTCCGCTCACCGGGCCGTCGCGTACCGCATCCACCTCGACGTCGAGCGCTCACGCTGGTATCTCACCGCCTCGTGGACGATCCCGCCGGTCAAGACCGTGCCCCTCGCCCGGGCCCGCAAGGGCGGCATGGTCGGCGTCGATGCGAACGCCGATCACCTGGCCGCATGGCGGCTCGACGAGCACGGCAACCCGTGCGGCGCGCCGAGCCGGTTCTTCTTCGACCTGGATGGGGCGGCCTCCTTTCGGGACGCCCAGGTGCGGCACGCCCTGATCCGGCTGCTGCACTGGGCTCAGCGACACAACCTGTCGATCGCGATCGAAGACCTCGACTTCGGCGCGGAGAAGACCCGCGAGAAGCACGGACGGCGCAAGCGGTTCCGCAACCTGATCTCCGGCATGCCCGTGAGCAAACTGAGGGCCCGGCTGGTGTCGATGGCCGCCGAACTCGGCATCACCATCGTCGCCGTCGACCCGGCCTACACCTCCCAGTGGGGCGCGCAGCACTGGCGTAAGCCCCTCACCAGCAAGACCAGGAAGACCACCCGTCACGACGCGGCGAGCGTCGCGATCGGACGACGCGCCCTCGGGCACCGTATCCGGCGACGGACGGCACCGCCCCACGACGACCAGAGCGATCGTCGTGGGCATCGGACCGCCCAGGCCGGAGGCGGCGCCCGGGGGCGTGAGGGAACCTGCCCCCGCATTCCCGGACCACGGACACGATCCGATGGCGCTGTATGCGGAGCGAAAGCGGGGGACCAGGACGCTCAACACCGTTCGGAGCGTCCGGCTGAGCCCGTGCAACTCATGCTCAGTCTTTAGGAACGGTCGTAGGCTGCCTCCATGTGCGGAATCGTGGGTTATGTGGGAGGGCAGTCCGCCCTCGACGTCGTGCTGGCCGGGCTGAAACGGCTGGAGTACCGCGGGTATGACTCGGCGGGGGTGGCCGTGCTGGCCGACGGAGGGCTGGCGGCGGCCAAGAAGGCGGGGAAGCTGGCCAATCTGGAGAAGGAGCTGGCGGACCGTCCGCTGCCCACGGGGTCGACCGGGATCGGGCACACCCGGTGGGCCACGCACGGCGCGCCGACGGACGAGAACGCCCATCCCCATCTGGACAACGCGGGGCGGGTGTCGGTCGTCCACAACGGGATCATCGAGAACTTCGCCGCGCTGCGGTCCGAACTGGCCGACCGCGGGCATGTCCTGGCGTCCGAGACGGACACCGAGGTCGTGGCGCATCTGCTCGCCGAGGCGTATTCGTCGTGCGGCGAGCTGCCCGAGGCGATGCGGCAGGTGTGCCGGCGGCTGGAGGGGGCGTTCACGCTGGTGGCGGTGCATGCGGATGCGCCGGATCTGGTGGTCGGGGCGCGCCGGAACTCGCCGCTGGTGGTCGGGATCGGGGAGGACGAGGCGTTTCTCGCCTCCGATGTCGCGGCGTTCATCGCGCACACCCGTGAGGCCATCGAACTGGGCCAGGACCAGGTCGTGGAGCTGCGCCGGGACGGCGTCACGGTGACGGACTTCGAGGGGGCGCCGGCGCCGGTGCGGGCGTATCACGTCGACTGGGACGCCTCGGCCGCCGAGAAGGACGGCCATGACTACTTCATGCTCAAGGAGATCGCGGAGCAGCCGAAGGCCGTGGCCGACACGCTGCTGGGCCGTATCGACGGCTCCGGGGTGCTCTCCCTGGACGAGGTGCGTATTTCCGGGGAGGTGCTGCGGGAGGTCGACAAGGTCGTCATCGTGGCCTGCGGTACGGCCTATCACGCGGGAATGATCGCCAAATACGCGATCGAGCACTGGACGCGGATTCCGTGTGAAACGGAGTTGGCGAGCGAATTCCGCTACCGCGATCCCATTCTCGACCGGCGGACTCTGGTGATCGCCATCAGCCAGTCCGGCGAGACGATGGACACGCTGATGGCGCTGCGGCACGCCCGCGAACAGGGCGCGAAGGTGCTCGCCATCTGCAATACGAACGGCTCGACCATTCCGCGGGAATCGGATGCGGTGCTCTACACGCATGCCGGTCCGGAGGTCGCGGTGGCGTCGACCAAGGCGTTCCTGACGCAGCTGGTGGCGTGCTATCTCGTGGCCCTCTACCTCGCACAGGTGCGGGGCAACAAATGGGGCGACGAAATCCGGGACGTGGTGTGCGAGCTGGCGGCCATGGGCGAGAAGGTCCAGGAAGTGCTGGGGACCATGGAGCCGGTGCGCGAACTGGCACGGGGCCTGGCCGACAAGAACACCGTGCTGTTCCTGGGGCGGCACGTCGGCTATCCGGTGGCGCTGGAAGGCGCGCTCAAGCTCAAGGAACTCGCGTATATGCACGCGGAGGGCTTCGCGGCCGGTGAGCTCAAGCACGGGCCCATCGCGCTGATCGAGGACGATGTGCCGGTCGTGGTGGTCGTGCCGTCGCCGCGCGGGCGTTCCGTGCTCCACGACAAGATCGTCTCGAACATCCAGGAAATCCGGGCCCGCGGGGCGCGCACCATCGTCATCGCGGAGGAGGGCGACGAGGCGGTGGCCCCGTACGCCGATCACCTCGTACGGATTCCGCGGACGCCGGTGCTGCTCCAGCCGCTGGTGGCCTCCGTACCGCTCCAGGTGTTCGCCTGCGAGCTGGCCACGGCGCGCGGCAACGAGGTCGACCAGCCCCGCAATCTCGCCAAGTCGGTGACGGTGGAATGACGGGGCGGACGAGCGAGCGGCGGGGGCGCGGGTGATTATCGGGGTCGGGATCGATGTCGCCGAGATCGACCGGTTCGGGGCGGCGCTGGAGCGCACGCCGGAACTGGCCCAACGGCTCTTCATCGAGGCGGAGTTGATGCTGTCCAGCGGGGAGCGGCGGGGCGTCGCCTCCCTGGCGGCGCGGTTCGCGGCCAAGGAGGCGGTGGCCAAGGCGCTCGGCGCGCCCGGCGGGCTGCACTGGACGGATGCGGAGGTCTACGTCGAGGACAGCGGCCGGCCGCGGCTGCGGGTGCGCGGCACGGTCGCGGCCTGCGCGGCCGAACTCGGCGTGCGCTCCTGGCATGTGTCACTCAGTCACGATGCGGGCGTGGCCTCGGCGGT
This sequence comes from Streptomyces natalensis ATCC 27448, assembly GCF_000935125.1. Classification (GTDB taxonomy): domain Bacteria; phylum Actinomycetota; class Actinomycetes; order Streptomycetales; family Streptomycetaceae; genus Streptomyces; species Streptomyces natalensis. The sequence goes on from NZ_JRKI01000063.1 coordinate 209,674, forward strand.
GGTGATCGCCGAGGGGTGAGCCCCGGTGCGGGGGCCAGGGCCTGTCCGATGGGTCGGCGTGGGCCCGCTACGCCCACCCATCGGACAGGCCCTGGCGTGTGACGAGCCCCGCCGTGGCCGCGGTGTGAGACTGGCCCCATGAGGACTGCCTACAGCGTTCAGACCGTACGGGCCGCCGAGCGCGAGCTGATGGCGCGGCTGCCGGAGGGGGCCCTGATGCAGCGGGCGGCGGCCGGACTGGCCGTGGCCTGCGCGGAGTTGCTGGGCAGGGTGTCCGGCAGCCGGGTGACGCTGCTGGTGGGCAGCGGGGACAACGGCGGGGACGCGCTGTACGCCGGGGCCCGGCTGGCGCGGCGCGGCGCCGGAGTGGTGGCCGTGCTGCTGTCGCCGGAACGCGCGCACCGGGGCGGCCTGGCCGCGCTGCGGGCGGCCGGCGGGCGGGTCTCGGACGATGCGCGGCGCGATCTGGGCCGGGCCGATCTGGTGGTGGACGGGATCGTGGGGATCGGGGGGCGCGGCGGACTGCGTGCCGAGGCCGCCCAACTCCTGGACGCGGTGGGCGAGTCGGCGCTTGTGGTGGCCGTCGATCTGCCCAGCGGGGTGGACGCGGACAGCGGCGAGGTGGCCGGGGACGCCGTCAGCGCCGATGCGACGGTGACGTTCGGGGCGTACAAACCGGGGCTGCTGATCGATCCGGCGCGGGAGCGGGCGGGGGCGCTGCGCCTGGTGGACATCGGGCTGACGCTGCCGCGGGACGCCGAGGTGGCGGCGTTGCAGCATGCGGACGTGGCGGAGCTGCTGCCGCGCCCGGCGGCCGAGAGCGACAAGTACCGGCGGGGCGTGGTCGGCGTCGTCGCCGGTTCCGCGCGCTATCCGGGGGCGGCGGTGCTGGCCGTGGCCGGTGCCCTGCGCGGCGGTGCGGGGGCGGTGCGGTACGTGGGTCCGGCCGCCGATGCGGTGCTGGCGCGCTTCCCGGAGACGCTGGTGCACGCCGGGCCGCCGCACCGGGCGGGGCGGGTGCAGGCGTGGGTGATCGGGCCGGGGCTGGGGGACGAGTCGGCGGCGCTGGACGACGTCCTGGCGGCGGAGGTGCCAGTGCTGGTGGACGCGGACGGGCTGCGGTTCCTGACGCCGGAGCGGGTACGCCGCCGCAGCGCCGGCACCTTGCTGACCCCGCACGCCGGGGAGGCCGCCGCGCTGCTCGGGTGCGGTCGCGAGCGGATCGAGGCGGCCCGGCTGCGCTCCGTACGGGAGCTGGCCGCGCGCTACGGGGCGACGGTGCTGCTCAAGGGCTCGACGACCCTGGTGGCGGGCGCCTTTGGCCCCGTACGGGTCAACCCGACCGGGACCGGCTGGCTCGCCACGGCGGGCAGCGGCGATGTGCTGTCCGGGGTGACCGGCTCGCTGCTGGCCGCGGGGCTGCCGCCGCTGGACGCGGGCTCGGTGGGGGCGTATCTGCACGGTCTGGCCGCCCGCCGCGCCGCCGGCCCGACGGGCGCGCCGATCCTGGCCACGGAGGTGGCCGACCACCTGGGGGAGGCGTGGCGGGACGTGTGGGACTGACAGCGGGACGGGGGGACGGAAAGAGGGGCCCGTTACGCCCCGCGGGGGAACGCCACGGGCCACCAGGGCGAACCTGCCGGGCGGCGGGCGGTGCGGGCGTCGGCTCACGGGATGGGTGAGTGCATGAACCGCACCCTCCCGGCGCTGCTGGTCGGCGCCTCGCTGCTCACGTTTGTCGCCGTGCCCGCGGCCGCCGCGCGCCCGACTCCCGTAGTGCACCCGGCCGGCGTCGGCCGGTCCGTGGCGCGTCTGGCCGCCTCCGGGGCGCAGGCCGTCGCCCTCCCGCCGTCCCGGGCCCGGGGCGCCGCGCAGCCGCTGTCCCGTATGCGCTTCGCGCGGGCGGCCGCCGCCGACGCGCAGCCCCTGCCGCAGCCGCACGGCATCACGCCCCGGCCGCACCCGCCCGCCGACGACGCCTCCGGGCTGGTCCCCGGCCTCCCGCAGCACGACCCGTACCAGCAGCAGGGGGAGCAGCAGAAGCTGCCCGACCGCGCCCTGCCGCCGAACATCCCGCGCGGCCATATCCCCCAGGAGCCGGAGCCGGAGCGGCCGCTGGGGCCCGTCCGGCACATCGAGCTGGTGCCGCGGTCCGAGGTGCAGGGCGAGGGCGGTGCGAAGGTGCGGTGCAGCACCTCGACCGGGCCCGCCCAGAAGGCGGTCGAGGAATTCCTGGAGCGGCAGCCGGACGGCACGCAGTCCCCCGAGGACTGCCAGGCGATCCGTTCCTTCCAGCGGGCCCACCAGATCGAGCCCGCGACCGGCTTCGCCGGTCCGGTCACCGGCGCCATGGTGCGACTGCTGCGGGCCCAGAAGGACCCCAACCACGACCAGCGGTGCCCGGAGCGCACCGTGCGGGTGGTCTGCGTGGACCTGAACCGGCAGATCGTGTGGGTGCAGCAGGACGGCGAGGTGATCTTCCGCCCGGTGGCCGTGCGCTCCGGCCGGCCGACCATGGAGACCCGTACCGGCACGTACCGGATCTACTGGCGCCACAAGAACCACATCTCGTCGCTCTACCACACGCCGATGCCGTTCGCGCAGTTCTTCGACGGCGGGGAGGCGCTGCACGGCGTCTACGACGACGTCTATGCGGGCAGCGGTTCGCACGGCTGCATCAACCTCCAGTGGGAGGACTCGGAAAAGCTCTGGGGACTGCTCGACAGGAACGACCTCGTGTACGTCTGGGGTCACAAGACCGGCGTGTGAGGGACGGGTGACGCGCCTTTTCGTGCCGGTGGCCCGGGACGGCGCGGGCCCGCCTGCGACACTGAGGGGGATGAACGAGACAGCGAAGCGGGCCCGCGCCGTGATCGACCTCGCCGCCGTGCGGTCGAATGTGCGTACGCTGCGAGGCCGCGCACCCGGTGCAGAGCTGATGGCCGTCGTCAAGTCCGACGGCTACGGACACGGCGCGGTGCCCTGTGCCCGCGCCGCCCGTCAGGCCGGAGCGGCCTGGCTGGGCACCGCCCTGCCCGAGGAGGCGTTCGCGCTGCGCGCGGCCGGTGACGCCGGGCGGGTGCTGTGCTGGCTGTGGACACCGGGCGGCCCGTGGGCCCGGGCCATCGAGCAGGACATCGATGTGACGGTCAGTGGTATGTGGGCGCTGCGCGAGGTCACCGAGGCGGCCCGCGCCTCGGGCCGTACGGCTCGCGTCCAGCTCAAGACCGACAGCGGGCTGGGCCGCAACGGCTGCCAGCCCGCCGACTGGCCCGAGCTGACCGCGGCGGCCGCCAAGGCCGAGGCCGACGGCGCCGTGCGGATCACCGGAGTGTGGTCCCACTTCGCCTGCGCCGATGAGCCCGGCCACCCCTCCATCGCGCTCCAGCTGGCCGCCTTCCAGGACGCGCTGGCGGTCGCGGAGGCCGCCGGGCTGCGCCCCGAGGTACGGCATCTGGCCAACACCCCGGCGCTGCTCACCCTCCCCGAGTCGCACTACGACCTGGTGCGCGCCGGTATCGGCATCTACGGCGTCTCGCCCAGCCCCGACCTGGGCACCCCCCAGGACTTCGGGCTGCGCCCCGCGATGACCCTGGAGGCGTCGCTGGCCTCGGTCAAACGCGCCCCGGGCGGCCATGGCGTCTCCTACGGGCACCACTACACGACCCCCGGGGAGACCACCCTCGCGCTGGTCCCGCTCGGCTATGCCGACGGCATCCCGCGGCACGCCTCCGGCACCGGCCCGGTGCTGGTGGCGGGCAAATGGCGCACCGTCGCCGGACGGGTGGCGATGGACCAGTTCGTGGTCGATCTGGACGGGGACGGCGCCGAGCCGGGCGATACGGCGGTGCTGTTCGGGCCGGGCGACCGCGGCGAGCCGATCGCCGAGGACTGGGCCCTTGCGGCCGGCACCATCGGGTACGAGATCGTCACCAGGATCGGCTCGCGGGTGCCGCGGCTGTATGTGGACACCGAGGCCCCGGACGGCCCGGCTCCGGATGCCGGCGGCACGCAGCGCACCGGTGACGTGAATGTGCCGGTCGCGAAGGCGCCCGTGCGGAATACACCTGACATGGATGCGGCCGGCATGGATACATGTGCGGTGGAGACCGATGCCGAAGGGGATCCGACGCGTACGGGGGGTGCGGTATGAACGACGGCCAGGACGTGGCCGCCAAGGCGCTGGAGACGGCGGCCGATTCGGTGGGCAACTGGGCGCGGGCCGGGCGGAACGCGGGCATCGCGGGCGCGGCGATCGGCGTGATCGCGGCGGGTGCGGCGGCCGGGGTGGCGATAGAGCGACTGACGGTGGGCCGCGGGATGCGGCGGCGGGCCCGGCTGGCGCTGGACGCCGAGGGCCCGTACGGCACCCTGCGCGGCACCCCGTCCTCGGCGATCGCCGAGGACGGCACCGAGCTGTACTACGAGGTGGACGAGCCGGGCGAGCTGCCGGGCGCGGCGGGCAACGGCGGCAAGCCGGCCAAGAACGCGAAGAACGGCAAGGGCGCCAAGGGCGCGAGGAACGGCAAGGACGACGCCCGCGCCCTGCCGGCCGGAGCGGGCACGCAGGGCGTCCGCAAAAGACTGCTGACGGCGCTGGGCCGCCGCGCGGTGGCCCCGACCGTCGTCTTCAGCCACGGCTACTGCCTGACCCAGGACTCCTGGCACTTCCAGCGCGCCGCGCTGCGCGGCATCGTCCGCACCGTCCACTGGGACCAGCGCAGCCACGGCCGCTCGGCGCGCGGCCACGGCCAGATCGACGGTACGGATCCGGTCACCATCGATCTGCTGGGCCGGGATCTGAAGGCGGTGCTGGACGCCGCGGTGCCCGAGGGGCCGATCGTGCTGGTCGGGCACTCCATGGGCGGGATGACGGTGATGGCGCTGGCCGACCAGTTCCCCGAGTTCGTCGCGGAGCGGGTGGCCGGGGTGGCGTTGATCGGCACCTCGGCGGGCCGGCTGAGCGAGGTGTCCTACGGGCTGCCGTCGATGGGCGTCAAAGCGTTCCACGCCCTGGCTCCGGGCCTGCTCAAGGCGCTGGGCTCGCAGAGCGAGATCGTCGAGCGGGGGCGGCGGGCCACCGCCGATCTGTTCGCCGGGCTGATCAAGCGGTATTCGTTCGGGACGCCCGAGGAGGTGGACCCGGGGGTCGCACGGTTCGCCGAGCGGCTGATCGAGGCGACCCCGATCGATGTGGTCGCCGAGTTCTATCCGGCCTTCGCCGTCCATGACAAGACCGAGGCGGTGGTGTCCTACGACGCCAAACCGGCGCTGGTGCTCGCCGGGGAGCGGGATCTGATCACCCCCGCCGACCACAGCCGCACCATCGCCGAGCTGCTGCCGCACGCCGAACATCTGGAGGTCCCCGGCGCCGGGCATCTGGTGATGCTGGAGCGGCCCGAGCTGGTCAACGACCAGCTGGTGTCGCTGGTGGAACGGGCCGGCGCGGCGGCCCGCGGATCGCGCTCGGCCCGGGCCTGAGAGCCGGGTCGGGGACCGGGGCGCGTGTGGGCCGTACCATTTGCGGCATGAGTACCACCGGCGCGGTTGCCCATGTCACCGTCAAGTCTCCCGTCCAGATGCAGGAGTTGGGCCGCAGGCTGGCCTCCTTGCTGCGCCCCGGCGATCTGGTGCTGCTCACCGGTGAGCTGGGCGCGGGCAAGACGACGCTGACCCGCGGCCTGGGCGAGGGCCTGGGCGTACGCGGCGCGGTGACCTCGCCCACCTTCGTCATCGCCCGGGTGCACCCCTCGCTGACCGGCGGGCCCGCCCTGGTGCACGTCGACGCCTACCGCCTGGGCGGCGGGCTCGACGAGATGGAGGACCTGGACCTCGATGTCTCGCTGCCGGAGTCGGTGGTGGTCGTGGAATGGGGCGACGGCAAGGTCGAGGACCTGTCCGAGGACCGGCTGCATGTCGTGATCGGGCGCGCGGTGGGCGCTGACGGGCCGGCCCTCGATGCGCCCCCTGAGGCCGAGGCGGACGATGTGCGCGAGGTGACGGTCACCGGGATCGGGGGGCGCTGGACGGATGCCGGGCTGGGCCGCCTGGAGAACGGCTGACGCCCGGCAGTCCGGCCTCTCGTGGCTGCTCCGGCCCGCGGCGCACGCCCGTCACCCCCGTAGCGGGCCCCGTTGCCCGTAGTTTCCGACAACGCGTCGGCATGATGTTGCGCCGGTGGTGCCGCGCGTGGTCACATGGGTGGGGAGAGTCCCGGTTAGGTCAGCCTAAGTTGCCGGCCTGGCCGCTGCCGCTTGTTCCAGGAGCCCGGGAGGCGTCCATGTCGGCCCATCAGCCTTCCCCCATGCCTGACGGGCGCGGGGGCATCCCCGGCCCGGCGGACGGGCGCGCCGACCGTGCGGCGCCCGACCAGCCGCCGACGATGAACCAGCTGCTGGCGGCGTGTGCCGCGGCCAGCGCCGTCTCCACACCGCCCGATGCCGCGGCGGAGGGCCGTACCGACCGGCAGCCCGAGAAGGAAAGCCCCGCGTCCACCAAGGGCCGCGACGCCGCATAGCCCATAGGGGCGAAGCCGGACAACGGCCGGGCGACGCGCCGGGCGCCCCCTCGGCCCCTCAGGCCGCCCCCTCAGGCGACCACGACGACCTTCGTACCGATCAGCGCGAAGTCCCACATCGCCTTGCCGTCGGCCCGGTACTCCCGCACCCCGCCGGTCCGCTTGGTCGGAGACGGCTTCGGAACGGACCCGTCGACCACCGCGCTGAAGCCGATCACCACGCCGTCGGTCTTGGCGAACAGCACCACATGCTCGATGGCGAGGCCGTCCGAGCCGGTCAGGCTCACCGAGCGCTGGGTGACCCGGTAGCTCCCGGCCGCCGGGCTGACCGTGCTGGGCGTGACCTGGTACGTCCGCAGCGCCTTGCCCTGCGCGTTCACCAGCCACACCCGCTTGGCGCCCAGGGAGTAGACCACCCGCCGGCCGGTGCCGGATGCGGCCGGGACGGCCGCGGGGGGCGGGGTGCGGTCCTTCTTCGCGGAGCGGCCGTGCTGCGCGGTGTGCCCGGCGCCCTTGTTCTCGCCGCGGGCCGTGAAGTGGTCCGGGGCGGACGCCGAGGCCTGGTAGCCGAGGAAGCCGACCACGGCCAGGGCGGCCGCGGTCAGAGCGGTGACGATCGTGCTGCTCTTAGCGGGCACCGCTGTGCCACCTTTCCGCCGCCGGGCATACGTACGGGCCGACGGTAGCACCGCAGCGGGCGGCACCGGCCGACGCACCTGACCCCTCCGGCCGCGCCGTAGGCTTAAGGCGTGCTGCTGCTTGCTCTTGACACCGCCACCCCCGCCGTCACCGTCGCCCTGCACGACGGCTCCCGTGTCCTGGCCGAGTCCCGCCAGGTCGACGCCCGCCGGCACGGCGAGCTGCTGCTGCCCGCCGTCGATGCGGTCCTGGCCCAGGCCGGCCGGAAGCTCGACGCGGTCAGCGACATCGTGGTCGGCGTCGGGCCCGGCCCGTACACCGGCCTGCGCGTCGGCCTGGTCACGGCCGCGACCTTCGGGTCCGTCCTCGGTGTCCCCGTGCACGGCCTGTGCTCGCTCGACGGCATCGCCCACGCCTCCGGCCTGGAGGAGCCCTTCGTGGTGGCGACGGACGCCCGCCGCAAGGAGGTCTACTGGGCCAGATACGACAACGCCCGCACGAGGGTGACCGAGCCCGCCGTGGACCGCCCCGCCGATATCGCCGACCAGATGGCCGGGGTGCCGGCCGTGGGCGCGGGCGCCCTGCTCTACGACGAGGTCTTCACCGGCGTCCGGCGCGAGGGCCCCGAGCACCAGTCCGCGGGCGCGCTCGCCTCCCTCGCCGCCGAAATGCTCGCGGCCGGCGAGGAGTTCCTGCCCGACCGGCCGCTGTACCTGCGCCGCCCCGACGCCCAGGTCCCCGCCAACTACAAGGTGGTCACCCCCAAGTGACGTCCCACCCGTCGCCCGACCACCGCCCCTCAACGGCGTCACTGCGCGACGGCATCCCTCAATCTCCTGTTCTGCGCGAGATGCGCTGGTGGGACATTGAACCGGTGCTGGCGCTGGAACTCGATCTGTTCCCCGAGGACGCGTGGTCGGAGGGGATGTTCTGGTCGGAGCTGGCCCATGCGCGCGGCGCGGCCGCCACCCGCCGCTACCTCGTCGCCGAACTGGCCGGCCGCCTCGTCGGCTACGGCGGCCTGTGCGCCATCGACGGCACCGGCGACATCCAGACCATCGCCACGGCCCGCGACCAGTGGGGCACCGGCCTCGGCGCCCGCCTGCTGACCGCCCTGCTCTCGGCCGCCACCGCCTTCGAATGCCGCGAGGTGCTGCTGGAGGTACGGGTGGACAACCTCCGCGCACAGCGCCTCTACGAGCGCTTCGGCTTCGAACCGATCGGCTTCCGGCGCGGCTACTACCAGCCGGGCAACGTCGACGCCCTGGTCATGCGCCTGATCACCGCGGCCGCCGAGCCGACCGCATCCCCCGCAGATCCCGTCCAAGGAACCCAAGGAAACCCGACCCATGGCTGACGAACCGCTCGTCCTCGGCATCGAGACCTCCTGCGACGAGACCGGAGTCGGCATCGTCCGAGGCCACACCCTGCTGGCCGACGCGGTCGCCTCCAGCGTCGACGAACACGCCCGCTTCGGCGGCGTCGTCCCCGAGGTGGCCTCGCGGGCGCACCTGGAGGCGATGGTCCCCACCATCCAACGGGCCCTGAAGGACGCCGGGGTGGCGGCGAGCGACCTCGACGGCATCGCGGTCACCGCGGGCCCCGGCCTCGCGGGCGCGCTGCTGGTCGGCGTCTCGGCCGCCAAGGCGTACGCCTACGCCCTGGGCAAGCCGCTCTACGGCGTCAACCACCTGGCCTCGCACATCTGCGTCGACCAGCTCGAACACGGCGCGCTGCCGGAGCCGACCATGGCTCTGCTGGTCTCCGGCGGCCACTCCTCGCTCCTGCTGGCCCCCGACATCACCTCGGACGTCCGCCCGCTGGGCTCGACCATCGACGACGCGGCCGGCGAGGCGTTCGACAAGATCGCGCGCGTCCTCCACCTCGGCTTCCCCGGCGGCCCGGTCATCGACCGCTACGCCCGCGAGGGCGACCCGGACGCCATCCGCTTCCCGCGCGGGCTGACCGGCCCCCGCGACCCGGTCTACGACTTCTCCTTCTCCGGCCTGAAGACCGCGGTCGCCCGCTGGATCGAGGCCAAGCGGGCGGCCGGCGAGGACGTCCCGGTGGCGGATGTCTCGGCGTCCTTCCAGGAGGCCGTGGTGGACGTGCTGACCCGCAAGGCCGTACGGGCCTGCAAGGACCACGGCGTCGACCACCTGATGATCGGCGGCGGCGTCGCGGCCAACTCCCGCCTGCGCGCCCTGGCCCAGCACCGCTGCGAGGCCGCCGGTATCACCCTGCGGGTCCCGCGGCCCAAGCTGTGCACCGACAACGGCGCGATGGTCGCGGCCCTGGGCGCGGAGATGGTGGCCCGCAACCGGCCGTCCTCGGACTGGGGGCTGTCGGCGGACTCGTCGCTGCCGGTCACGGAGACGCATGTGCCGGGGGAGGGCCACCATGGGCATGGCCACGATCACGTGCACGAGCTGAGCAGCCAGAACCTCTACCCCTGAGCTCCCTCACCGCCCACCCGGGATCACGCCCGAACCGGGCTCCCCAGCAGCATGCTCGGCCTGCCCGCCACCCGCGTGAGGATGATCGTGCAGGAGTTCACCCCTTCCAGGCGGAGCTTCTTGCGGAGCTCCTCCGGGGAGACCGCCGACCCCCGTTTCTTGATCTCCGCGATGCCGATGCCGCGTTCGCGCAGCAGGGCGCGCAGCTTCTTGACGTTGAAGGGGAGGACGTCGGTGATCTCGTAGGCGGTGGCGTACGGGGTCGGCGTCAGCTCGTCGGCCGTGATGTAGGCGATGGTCGGGTCGATCAGGCGGCCGCCGACCTGCTGTGCCACGTCGGCCACCAGGTGGGCCCGGATGACGGCGCCGTCCGGTTCGTACAGCCAGCGGCCGACGGGGCCGACAGGGGGGCGGTGCGAAGCACCTCCGGCCGGGGTGGTGGTCGGGCGACGGGCGGGCGGGTCGGGCAGGGCGGCGCCGAGCAGGGTGGCGCCGCCGGGCAGGAGGGTGGCGCGGCGGCCGCCGGGGCGGGCGCCGTGGCCGAACCAGACCACCGCCTCCTTGACGTCGCCCCTGTCGGAGATCCACTCGGTCTCGGCGTCGTCCGGGAGCGCCTCGTGCGGGACGCCGGGGGCGATCTTCAGCGCGGCATGGGGGGCCGTACGGGCCGCCTCGACCGCCCAGGAGAGCGGCGGGGAGTAGGACTCGGGGTCGAAGATCCGGCCGCCCCGCACCCCGCTCCGCCGCGCCGGGTCGACGAACACCGCGTCGTATCCGGCGGTGTCGATCTCCGTCACATCCGCGCAGCGCACCTCGATCCGGTCGGCCAGCCCCAGGGCCTCGGCGTTGGCGCGGGCGGCGGCGCAGGCCAGGGGGTCGCGGTCGACGGCGAGAACGCAGATCCCGGCACGGGCCAGGGCGAGGGCGTCGCCGCCGATGCCGGAGCACAGGTCGGCCAGCGTACGGACGCCGAGCGCGGCGAGCCGGGCGGCGCGGTGGGCGGCCACCGTGGCGCGGGTGGACTGCTCGACCCCGTTCGGCGTGAAGTACATCCGCCGGGCGTCGTCCCCGAACTTCGCCGCCGCGCGCTGCCGCAGCCGCGCCTGGCCGAGCGCGGCGGACACCAGGGGCGCGGGGTGGCTGCGGCGCAGCCGGGTCGCGACGGCCAGGTCGTCGGCCGGGTCATGGTCGCGCAGGGCGGTCAGCAGCTCCTGTCCCTCGGGGGCGAGCAGCGCGGAGAAGGTGTCGAGGTCGGTCACCTGCCCCATTGTGGGCCAGTCGGCTGACCGCTCCGGCGTGGCGGGTTGTGTCGCCGTCCTACGGCGTCGGCCCGATGCCAAGATCCGAGTTATGCAGATTGTCAGATTTTTCCGAACCGGTGCGGTGCGCGGCACCGCCGTGCACGCGGGTACGGACGAGGGTGCGGCCACGGGGGCCGCCGCCAGGGCTCGGGGCCTGGCGGCCCTCTCCGTACTCGGACTGCTGGCCGCCGGCTGCGGCGTGCACGGCGAGGACCTGCTGGACAACGTGCCGGCCGGTCCCGCCGTCGTCGCGCCCGACGCCCGAGCACTGCACTCCCAGGCCCGCAGGATGGTCGACGCCCATGTGCGGCAGGTGACGGCGGCGCAGCACTACGGGCTGCCCGGGGCGCCGTTCAGCGAACCGCGGCCGCCGGCCTTCAAGCCGTTCCTGAGGACCGAGCCGAAGCTCGCCCGGGGCGACGGGGAGGGCCTGCCCGCGGTGATCACCCGGGTGCCGACCCGCGCCAAGGTGGTGTTCCTGACGGTCGACGACGGCGCCGCCAAGGACCCCGCGTTCGTCCGGGTGATGCGGGAACTCGGCGTGCCCTTCACGGCGTTGCCCACCTCGCACGGGCACCCGCTGGACCACCTGCGCCCCGCCGAGCAGCACACCGCGATCTGCCGCCAGCAGGACGCCCTGCGGGGCGGCGGCGGAGAGCGGCCGCGCCTGTTCCGGCCGCCGTTCGGCGCCTACAGCCGCGACACCCTGAAGATGGCGGCCGCCTGCGGCGCCAAGGTCGTACCGCTGTGGAACGAGGAGGCGTCCCCCGGCAAGGTCGCCTACCGCGAGCACGACCACCGGCTGCACCCCGGCGACATCGTCCTGCTCCGCTTCGACGTCCACGTCGGCCAGCACCGTCCGCTGCTGGCGGCGGCCGCGCTGCGCGCCCTGCGCACCGCCCATGACCAGGGCTTCGCCGTCGGGCAGCTGGAGGACTACGTCTGAGACACCCGGCGCCCCGCCCGGCGCTGCCGCGCGCCCTCCGGCTCGCGGCGGCGCTGGGCGGTGTCGCTGATGCGCAGCAGCAGGCCGACCATCACCCAGTTCGCGACGAGCGACGAGCCGCCCTTGGCGAGGAAGGGCAGCGCCTTGCCGGTGAGCGGGATCAGACCGGTGACGCCGCCGGAGACGACGAAGACCTGGAGCATCAGCGCGCCGGCGAGGCCGACGGCCAGCAGCTTGCCGAAGGGGTCGCGGGAGGACAGGGCCACCCGCAGCCCGCGCTGGGCGAGCAGTACGTAGAGCATCAGGACGGCCATCAGCCCGGCCAGACCCAGCTCCTCGCCGACGGTGGTGAGGATGAAGTCGCTGTTGGCGGCGAACCGGATCAGTTCGGGATGGCCCTGGCCCAGCCCGGTGCCGCCGACGCCCCCGGTGCCGAAGCTGAAGAGGGCTTCGCCCAGTTGCTGCGACAGTCCGGCCTTCATTCCCTCGGGGGTGAAGGCGGCCATGGGGTCCAGCCAGGCGGTGACCCGGCCGTGCACATGCGGCTCCAGCGAGCCGACGGCCCCCGCACCCACCACGGCCATCAGCAGGCCGCAGACCACCCAGCTGGTGCGCTCGGTCGCCACGTACAGCATGATCACGAACACCCCGAAGAAGATCAGCGAGGTGCCCAGGTCCCGTTCGAAGATCAGCACCAGGAGGCTGATGGACCAGATGGTGAAGATCGGCCCGAGCTGCCGCCCCGGGGGCAGCTGGACGCCCAGGACGCGGCGGCCGGTCAGCGCCAGGGCGTTGCGGTTGAGCGTCAGATAGCCGGCGAAGAAGACCGCGATCGCGATCTTGACGAATTCGCCGGGCTGGAGCGAGAGCGGCCCGATGAAGATCCAGCGCTTGGCGCCGTAGGTGTCGCCGTGGGAGAACGCCGGGGCCATCAGCAGCACCAGGGCGACCGCCATCGTCAGATAGAGGTAGCGCTGGAGCCGCCGGTAGTCGCGCAGCAGGATCAGCACCCCGACGCAGGCCGCCACCCCGATCCCGGTCCACACCAGTTGGCCGGTGGCCGCCGGTGGTGTCCGGAGCCCGGGGTGTGCCTTGTAGGTGATGTCCAGGCGGCTCAGCAGGACCAGCCCGAGCCCGGTCAGCAGCGTCGTCAGCGGCAGGATCAGCGGGTCGGCGCGGGACGCGAAGCGGCGCAGCACCAGGTGCGGCAGCCAGGCGACCGAAAACATGACGACGGTGAAGAGGGGCAGGCCGGACGGTATCCGGCCGGTCATCGACAGCCCGGCGTAGGCGTAGCCGAAGACGGCGATCAGCACGACGAGGGCGAGCAGCCAGGCCTCGGTCCGGCGGCGGTCCGGAGCCTGGGCGAGAGCGGCGAAGGTCATGGTGCTCTCGACATCGCTCTCCCTTCTCCGGACAGCCCGGAAAGCGCTGGTCGGTCCGCGCACGCGAGTCCTCCGCTGTGGGGTCTCCCCTGGTCAGGAGACCTCGGGGGAAGGGGTACGTCGTCGGTCTACATCGTCCGGCATGCGGCCGAAGGCCCTGGTGGCAGGGCCCGGTTCCGGTTCAGCAGTCCCGGAAGGAGACGTGGGCGCGGTGCGTACGGTTGCCACCGATGCGAGAGGTGTGTCCGATTTCCTGCACCTCGCGGCCGGTATTCGCCCTGCCCGGGCGACAGGCCGGGACCCCGATTGGCACTCCGCTTGACCGAGTGCTAACCGCGTCATAGTGTCAGCGTTGGCACTCTCCAGCGGGGAGTGCCAACTATGCGCGACGGGCAGGTCCGGCACCCGCGACGACGGATCCACCTGGTCGCCACCTCAGACAGTTAACCCCGTGAGATCTCCGAAGGGGGAGGTCGGATCGTGACGACCGCCAGCTCCAAGGTTGCCATCAAGCCGCTTGAGGACCGCATTGTGGTCCAGCCGCTCGACGCCGAGCAGACCACGGCTTCGGGCCTGGTCATCCCGGACACCGCGAAGGAGAAGCCCCAGGAGGGCGCTGTCCTCGCCGTGGGCCCGGGCCGCTTCGAGAACGGCGAGCGCCTGCCGCTCGACGTCAAGGTCGGTGACGTCGTTCTCTACAGCAAGTACGGCGGCACCGAGGTGAAGTACAACGGCGACGAGTACCTCGTCCTCTCGGCCCGCGACGTGCTCGCGATCATCGAGAAGTAATTCACCGAGTTCTGCCCTGATCTGCGCCCCTGGTTCCCGCGTTCTCACCGACCGGGGCAGGGGCGCAGTTCGTATGAGCGACATGAGCGATAGCGGTCACGGCGGCGAGGCCGACGATCGCAACGAGAGGACTTGAAGCAACTCATGGCGAAGATCCTGAAGTTCGACGAAGACGCCCGTCGCGCCCTTGAGCGCGGCGTCAACAAGCTTGCCGACACGGTCAAGGTGACGATCGGCCCCAAGGGCCGCAACGTCGTCATCGACAAGAAGTTCGGCGCCCCGACCATCACCAACGACGGTGTCACCATCGCCCGCGAGGTCGAGGTCGAGGACCCGTACGAGAACCTGGGCGCCCAGCTCGTCAAGGAGGTGGCGACCAAGACCAACGACATCGCGGGTGACGGCACCACCACCGCCACGGTGCTGGCCCAGGCGCTGGTCCGCGAGGGCCTGCGCAACGTCGCCGCGGGTGCCTCCCCGGCCGCCCTGAAGAAGGGCATCGACGCGGCGGTCAAGGCCGTCTCCGACGAGCTGCTGGCCACCGCCCGCCCGATCGACGACAAGTCCGACATCGCCGCCGTGGCCGCGCTGTCCGCGCAGGACAAGCAGGTCGGCGAGCTGATCGCCGAGGCGATGGACAAGGTCGGCAAGGACGGTGTCATCACCGTCGAGGAGTCCAACACCTTCGGTCTGGAGCTGGACTTCACCGAGGGCATGGCCTTCGACAAGGGTTACCTGTCGCCCTACATGGTCACCGACCAGGAGCGGATGGAGGCCGTCCTCGAGGACCCCTACATCCTCATCCACCAGGGCAAGATCGCCTCGATCCAGGACCTGCTCCCGCTGCTGGAGAAGGTCATCCAGGCGGGCGGCTCCAAGCCCCTCCTGATCATCGCCGAGGACGTCGAGGGCGAGGCCCTGTCCACCCTCGTCGTCAACAAGATCCGCGGCACCTTCAACGCGGTGGCCGTCAAGGCCCCCGGCTTCGGTGACCGCCGCAAGGCGATGCTCGGCGACATGGCCACCCTCACCGGTGCCACCGTCATCGCCGAGGAGGTCGGCCTCAAGCTCGACCAGGCCGGTCTGGACGTGCTGGGCAGCGCCCGCCGTGTGACCGTCACCAAGGACGACACCACCATCGTCGACGGTGGCGGCAACTCCGAGGACGTCGTCGGCCGCGTCAACCAGATCAAGGCCGAGATCGAGTCCACCGACTCGGACTGGGACCGCGAGAAGCTCCAGGAGCGCCTGGCCAAGCTCGCCGGCGGCGTCTGCGTCATCCGCGTGGGTGCGGCCACCGAGGTCGAGCTCAAGGAGAAGAAGCACCGTCTGGAGGACGCCATCTCCGCGACCCGCGCCGCGGTCGAGGAGGGCATCGTCTCCGGTGGTGGCTCCGCGCTCGTCCACGCCGTCAAGGTCCTGGACGGCAACCTCGGCAAGGAGGGCGACGAGGCCACCGGTGTCGCCGTCGTCCGCCGCGCCGCCGTCGAGCCGCTGCGCTGGATCGCCGAGAACGCGGGCCTCGAGGGCTACGTGATCACCGCCAAGGTCGCCGAGCAGGACAAGGGCCAGGGCTTCAACGCCGCCACCGGCGAGTACGGCGACCTGGTCAAGGCCGGCGTCATCGACCCGGTCAAGGTCACCCGCTCCGCCCTGGAGAACGCCGCCTCCATCGCCTCCCTGCTCCTGACGACCGAGACCCTGGTCGTCGAGAAGAAGGAAGAGGAAGAGGGCGAGGCCGGTCACGGCCACGGTCACGCGCACTGACGCCTGGCTGTGCTGCCGGCCGACGGCCGGCAGCAGGCCCCTGTCCCCGCTCGTCAGCGGCGGGAACAGGGGCCTTTGCGCGGTCGGCGTGCATGCCCGGGGCAGAGGCTCGCCTGGCGGGCCAGGGTGAGGAGGCTCGCGCGGCGGGCCCGGTCAGATCACGCCCAGCTGCCGCATCAGGCCCATGGTGTCGTAGTGCCACCAGCCTTCCTGGATCTTTCCGTCGTGGAACCGGAAGGTCGTGGTCCCGGTCATGGTGCACTGCTTGCCGGTCGGCTGGACGCCCATGAACGCGCCCTTGTGCAGACCGGTCCAGGTCCACCGGGTGACGACATCGTCGCCCTGGGCGATCTGGTCGTCGAGGGTGAAGGTGAAGTCGAAGGCGGCGCGCCAGCGGGTGACGTCACCACGCATGACCTCGGAGCCGGTCACGGTGTCCTCTTCCTTCATGACGTCGTGGTCCCGGTAGTCGGGCGCGTACACCTGGTCGATGACGTCGAGATCGCCCGCGGCGCAGATCTCGTCGAAGACCCGGCGGGCGGTTGCGGCGTTCAACTGTTCATCCCGGACGACATCGAGATCGGTGAAGGACGGCATCCCGTCGCAGAGCGCCACCATCTCCTGGAAGAGCCGGTCGGTCTCCGGGAGGTGGGAGTTCTTCATCGCCTCCTCGTGCGAGGGGAATTCGACGATCTCGACGTAGTGCGACGCGTCGGTCCGGTCCTGCCCGACGACGCTGTGGGTGGCGGTCCGCTTGCCCTTGGTCTGCTCGACCCACTTGTCCATGAGGGTGTTCATGCCGTCGGGCCGCTCGGTCTTGTAGTCGATTATCTGTACGAATTTCATGGCGCCTCCCGGAGTGGGTGGGACACGTCCATTTTAGTGATGAACAGCCCTTTTCTATCGGTTTTTATTGATCAGGCCGAGCGATCCTGGGCCGTCGGATGCACCGGATCCGCGAACGGCAGACCGGCCGCGAACCGCGCCACCTCGTCCAGTGCCCAGTCGGCCAGGCGGTGAAGTTCGCCGCCCAGGGAGCCGGCGATATGCGGGGTGAGCAGGACGTTCGGGAGGTCGTACAACGGGGAGTCGGCAGGCGGGAGTTCGGGATCCGTGACATCAAGGACCGCGTGGAGACGCCCGGACAGCAGCTCAGGAAGCAGCGCCGTTTCATCGACCAGGGAGCCGCGGGCGGTATTGATCAACGTGGCACCGTCCGGCATCAAGGCCAGCTCACGCGCGCCGACCAGATGGTGGGTGGCGGGCAGCTGCGGAGCGTGCACGGTGACGATGGCGCTGTCGGCACAGAGGGTGTCGAGGGACACCGCCACCGCACCCAGCCGCTCGGCCTCGGCCGCGTCGACGTACGGATCGTGCAGCAGAACCCGCAGGTCGAACGGCCGCAGAAGCTCGATGAGACGCCGGCCGATGCGCGACGCGCCGACCACGCCGACGGTACGGCCGTAATTACCGACGCCGGCCATCTCCCGCTGCCAGTCGTACGGGGCGCGCGACGTGCGATAGCGGTGCGCGGCATACAGCACACGCTTGTTGGCGAACAGAATCGCGGCGAGGGCGTATTCGGCGACCGGCAGCGCATTGGCGGAAGCCGCCGACGCGACGGCGATACCGCGCTGCCAACAGGCGTCGGTGACGTGGTGTCTGACGGAACCGGCGGCGTGGACGACGGCCCGAAGCCGCGGCGCCGCGTCGAGCACGCCCTCGGTCAGGGGCGGCACACCCCAGCAGGTCAAAAGCACCTCGGCGTCGGCGAGCGCGACGGCGACCTCGGGGGTGGGGTGGGCGAGATCGTGCGCGACGAGACGGGGATCGGTACGGACGAGGGCCGTCAGGCGGGTGCGGTGACGGGTGGTCAGCAGCTGGTCGGCGATACCGGGGCCCATCGACAGCAGCAGTGTGGGCCGGGAGGGGATGTCGGTGGTCGGGTCCATGGCGCGAGTGTCGCCGTCGCTCGGGCTCGTGGGGAGGTAGCCCCGCCGACGTCCTTGCGCTGGGGAGCGGCCCGGCTCCCGCGTCGCTCCGAACCGGATGGCGCCTTGGCGGCCTGAACACCGCGGCGTTCGGTAGAAAGGGATGCGAAAGATACGACGGATGCAGCGGGTACACGTATATAGGTGGTAGATGGTGGTGGTGTGTCAGCCGGCCGTGCCGGCCCCCTTCCCCCTCCCGGCCGAGGACCGTCGCCGCAGCCCGTACACCGGCTGGACCCGCGCCCACTGGGAGACCACGGCCGACGCCCTGCTCCGTGCCGCTTTCCCGTACGCCTCCCCGCGGCACGCGCTGATCGTCCTCCCCGGCGCGCGCCCCAGCTGCTCCGGGACCCGCTCGGACGGCCTCGAAGGGTTCGCCCGCACGTTCCTCCTGGCCGCCCTCCGGATCGCCGGCAGCGACGGCCACGACCCGCACGGCTGTCTGCCCCGCTACGCCGAGGGTCTGACCGCGGGACCCCAAAACCCCACCGGTGAAGGGGAGTTGGGAGACAAGCGCCCCGACTCCTGGCCGTCCGTCCCCGCCATCCGCCAGGCCCGCGTGGAAGCCGCCTCGATCGCTCTGGGGCTCCGCCTCACCCGCCCCTGGCTCTGGGACACGCTCGACGAGCGGGCCCGTACCCGCCTGGCCGACTGGCTGCTGCCCGCGCTCACCCCGTCCCCCGTGGACAACAACTGGTGGCTCTTCGGCCTCACCGTCGCCGGCTTCCTCCAGGACGCGGACATCGAGCCGCTACGTGCCCAGGAGGCCATCGACCGCGCGCTGACCCGTATCGAGGACTGGTACCTGGGCGACGGCTGGTACTCCGACGGCGACAACCGCGCCTTCGACCACTACAACGCCTGGGCTCTGCACTTCTACCCCGTACTGCACGCCCACCTCGCCTCGGACGCGGGCCTGCTGGCCACGTACGGCGAGCGGCTGTGCGCCCATCTGGCCGACCACACCCGCCTCTTCGACGCCACCGGCGCGCCGCTGCCCTTCGGACGCTCCCTCACCTACCGTTTCGCCGCCACCGCCGCCCCCTGGCTGGGCGCCCTCACCGGCCACACCCCGCTCGCCCCGGGCGCCACCCGGCGCCTCGCCTCCGGGACGCTGCGCCATTTCCTCGACCGGGGCGCCATCGACGGCAACGGACTGCTGTCCCTGGGCTGGTACGGCCCCTACGCCCCCCTGCTCCAGAGCTACTCGGGCCCGGCGTCCCCCTACTGGGCGGCCAAGGGGTTCCTCGGCCTGCTCCTGCCCCCCGACCACCCGGCCTGGACGGACACCGAAGAACCCCTCCCCGCCGAAACGCAGGACACGGCCGAGCCCCTGGGCCCCACCGGCCTGCTCCTCCACTCCACCGCCTCCGACGGCCTGGTCCGCCTCCACAACCACGGCAGCAACTCGCCCCTCGCCGCCCACGATCCGTACTACTCCCGCTTCGCCTACTCCACCCGCACCGGCCCCACGGCCGATGACGCACCGGCCGACAACCACTTCGCCCTGCTCCTCGACGGCCGCCCCACCACCCGCGGCCCCGCCGCACCCCACGGCTCGGGCCCCGACTGGGCCGTCTCCGCGCAGACCCCCCACCGGGCCGACGGCACCGCGCTCCCCGGCATCCGGGTCCTGTCCGCCACCGCCGTCCACGGCCGCGCCGAAGTCCGCGCCCACCTGGTCACCGGCGCCCCACCCGGCACCCCCGTACGCCAGACCGGCTGGGCCACCACCCCCGACGGCCCCACCGCCCAGCTCCACCCCGCTCACGGCTACCGCGGACCGGCCGCTCAAACCCCCACCGGCAGCACCCCGTTCGGCCCCCGGACCCGAACGGCCGTCCTGGAGGGCTGCACCACACCAGACCCGCAGGGCACCCTCTTCGTCGCCCTGGCTTCCCTCACGGCCGACCCGGACCCCGCCCCCGTAAGCGAACTGGCCACCACGACCATCACGGGCACCACCCTCCACATCACCTGGCAGGACGGCACCAGCACCCACCTGCCCCTGAACCCCCCACCCACGGGAGGCGCCGGGCCGTAGCGGCGAAGCCGTGCGGGCCCGGCGCCGCGGCCCCGCGCGGCGCGCTAGCGCGGCCCGTACTTCCGCCCCGTCCGCGACGACAGCCCGCCCAGCACACCCCGGGGCGCCAGCTTCACCGCGCCCATCAGCGCCTTGTACCGCGGATCCGGAATCGACAGCGACTTCCCCCGCATCAGGTCCTTCATCGCCGCATCCACGAGCTTGTCCGCGTCCAGCCACATCCACCCGGGGATGTTGTCCGTCCCCATCCCGGCCCGCTGGTGGAACTCGGTCCGTACGAATCCCGGGCACAGCGCCATCAGCCGCACCCCGCTGCCCGCCAGATCCCGCGCCGCACCCTGGGTGAACTGCACCACCCACGCCTTGCTCGCCCCGTACGTACCCCGCGGCACGAACGCCGCCACCGACGCCACATTGACCACCGCGCCCCGCCGGCGCTCCCGCATCCCGCGCACCGCCGCCGAGGTCAGCCGCAGTACCGCCTCGCAGTGCACCTTGAGCATCTTCAGCTCGTCGGCCATCGGCACTTCCAGATACTCGCCCTTGTTGCCGAAGCCGGCGTTGTTCACCAGTACGTCCACCGGGTGCTTCGACTCCCCGAGCCGCGCCTCGATCGCGCCGATGCCCTCCTCGGTCGCCAGATCGGCGACCAGCACCTCCGCCTCGATGCCGTGCCGGTCGTGCAGTTCGGTGGCCTGCTCGCGCAGCCGCTTCTCATCGCGCGCCACCAGCACCACGTTGTGGCCGTCGCCCGCCAGCCGCCGGGCGAACGCCGCCCCGATGCCCGCCGTCGCTCCCGTGATCAATGCAGTCGTCATACGGGCACGCTATCGGCCCGGCTCGCCCGACCCCCACCCCGAACGGACCCGCAACTCCCCGCCCACCCCACCGGCTTCACCGATTGCCCCGCCCGGCCCCGCCCCGCCCCCTACGCGCGCTTCTCCACGGGCTTCGCCCCGTCCATCCGCCGCGTCCCGTTCGTCCGTGCCGCCTGCGTGTGCCCCGCCCGTGCCACCCGCGGCTGCGGCCCTATGCCCGCGCCGCCTGTGCCCCCTCCGGCCGCGCCCCCTCCGGCCGCGCCAGCTGCTTCTCCGCCTTGGCGCGCGCCTCCGGGTGCAGTGCCGCCCCCGCCTCCAGCAGCCGCGGCAGCAGCTCCGGCCGGGTCGTCAGGGCCTGGAACATCAGCGCGACGGTCACCCCGTGACCGGGCCGGTGCACCACCTCGACGGCGTCCCCGGTGCGGATCTCGCCCGCCTCCAGGACCCGCAGATACGCGCCGGGCGCCGCGGCCCGGGTGAACCGTTTGATCCAGCCGTGTTCGCCCAGCCACTCCTGGAACAGCCGGCACGGGATACGCGGCGAGGTCACCTCCAGCAGCAGCCGCGGTCCCACCCGCCAGCGCTCGCCGATCAGGGCGCCGCTGATCTCGACGCCCCGGGTGGTGAGGTTCTCGCCGAAGGTCCCGTTGGGCAGCTCGCGGCCCAGTTCCCGTTCCCAGCCGTCCAGATCCTCGCGGGCGTAGGCGTAGACGGCCTGGTCGTTCCCGCCGTGGTGGCGCGTGTCGAGCACCGCATCGCCCGCGAGCCCGCTCGCCCCGATGCCCTTCGGCCCCGGGGCGGTCACCGCCACCGGGCCGTCGGCCGGTCGTTTGTCGATCCCCGTACAGCCGGTTGACGTATGCGCGGCGGGCAAGGGGCGCCCCAGATTCACCGTGAGCAGCTGCATGTCGTGCTCCTTACGCCGCTGCATGCTCATCTTTGCCACGCTAAGCGCTGACGCTTCGGAAGGCTCCCGCGGTGCGCCATCCGAAGCCCCGATGGAAGCGCGAACCGAAGCACGGACCGAAGCGCCGGCGGTGGTGCGCGCCGGGGAGCCGTCGCACGCGCCGTGCCGATCGCCGCCGGAGCCGCCGCCCGATGCGCATGCGCCGCCCCCTTCGCAGCCCGCCTCGCCGGACCAACCACCGTCCGACCGGCCGGCCGTAGCGCCGTCCGAGCCGCCACCCCGTCCCCGCGCACCACCGCCCGCCAGCCGCCATCCCACGGACAGCGCCCCAAGTCCCAGCCGCGCACAGCCCAGACACCCGGAAGCCGCCCCCGTTCCCTTCACCGGGCCTTTCACCGGACTTCTCCTCAAAGACTGCGTCCAATTTCTCATCATCTATCCAAGATTCGCTTATGCTGGTCCCATGATCGAGGCCCGCCATCTCCGCGTCCTGCGCGCCGTGGCCCACACCGGCTCCTTCTCCGCCGCGGCCCGCGAGCTCGGCTGCACCCAGCCCGCCGTCAGCCAGCAGATGAAGGCCCTGGAGCAGGCCGCCGGCACCCCGCTCCTGATCCGTACGGGCCGCGAGACCCGGCTGACGCAGGCGGGCGAGGCCCTCGTACGGCACGCCGCCGGCATCCTGGCGGGGCTGACCGCCGCCGAGGAGGAGGTCGCGGCCATCGCGGGCCTGCGCGCGGGCCGGGTGCGGCTGGTGTCGTTCCCGTCCGGCAGTTCGACGCTGGTGCCGACCGCGCTCGCCAAGATGCGGGCCGCGCACCCCGGCACCAGGGTTTCGCTGGTCGAGGCCGAACCGCCCCGCTCGATCGAGATGCTGCGCAACGGCGACTGCGAGATCGCGCTGGCCTTCCGCTACCCGGAGGTGCGCGGCGCGGATCCGGCGGCCGGGGCGGAGTGGGACGACCTGGTGGTCCGGCCGATCCTCAAGGACCGGCTGACGGGGCTGGTCCCGGACGGCCACCGGCTGGCCGGTGCGGCGTCGGCGTGCTTCGCCGATCTGGCCGGCGAGCCGTGGATCGCGGGCTGTCCGCGCTGCCGCCGGCATCTGGTGGAGGTCTGCGAAAGCGCCGGCTTCACGCCCCGTATCGACTTTGCGACGGACGACTATCCCGCGGTGATCGGCCTGGTCGGCGCGGGCCTGGGCGTTGCGGCGCTGCCCGAGCTGACGCTGGCGTCGGTACGTCCCAAGGGGGCCACCACGCTGCGGATGGAGCCGGCCGTGCACCGGGAGATCGTCGCGCTCACCCTGCCGGATCTGGCACGGGTCCCGGCGGTCGCGGCGATGCTCGACCAGCTGGCGGACGCCGCGGGGCACGGGCGCTGACGGGAGCGGACGGGCGCCGTCGGGCCGGTGGGGGAGCGGCACGGCGGGGCGAGCGGGCGTCGGCAGCCGCGCCGTCCGGGAGCGCGCAGGCGCAAGAAAGAGTCCGGGCCGGGTCTCAGGCCCGGGTATCGGATCCGCCATGGGCTCGGCCGTCGGGTCCGGGCGTCACGCCCGGGACGTCATACCTGTGCGGGAATTCTCTCTGCGGGAGTGTCTCTGTTCTGCGGGAGCGTCTCTGTGCAGGAACGTTTCGTCGTCATGGGTGCGCCGCGGACGGTCAGCCGCCGTTCACGTCGCTCATACCGCCCGGGCCGGTCATGGAGGTCGCGGGGATCAGCCGGTGCCGGGCCCGGCCCATGAGCTCCTCGCGTTCGTCCTCGGTCAGTCCGCCCCAGACCCCGTAGGGCTCGCGGACCGCCAGGGCATGCGCCGCACATTCGGCCCGCACCGGGCAGCGCATGCACACCTCCTTCGCCGATGTCTCACGCGCGCTGCGGGCCGCTCCGCGCTCGCCTTCCGGGTGGAAGAAGAGCGAACTGTCCACGCCGCGGCAGGCGGCGAGGAGCTGCCAGTCCCAGAGGTCTGCGTTCGGGCCCGGGAGGCGGGAGAAATCTGCCATTGCTTGTCCCCTCGAAGCGATGCTGATTCGGGCTCGGTGCTCAGAACGTACATCTACCGTCTAAGTAGATGTAAATATGACTCATTGCGAATCTAGTCGCAGACTCCTCAAAAATGGAAGCAAGAGAGCCAAATAGGGCATAGGGTGCACGCGCGGATGCCGGTCGCCCCTGATGCCGTCTGCGTATCCGGCTCCTTACGGAGCGTGCTGAATACGGTCAGCGAAGCCGTAACTCTTTCGAGTGACCGTCGTTGAGTGTGCGGAGGCGATTGGCAGAGGTAGCCGTCGGGCAGATGTCCGAGGGCCGTCAATCGCACAGGTGACGATACGTACCAGCCTGGAGGCTCAAGGTGACGCGCATCAGCTGCGGAGGGCGGTCATGACATCCGTCCTCGTCTGCGACGACTCCCCGCTTGCCCGAGAGGCGCTCCGACGGGCGGTTGCGACCGTGCCCGGCGTCGAGCGTGTGACGACCGCGGCCAACGGCGAGGAAGTCCTCCGCCGCTGGGGCGCCGATCGCTCGGACCTGATTCTGATGGACGTACGGATGCCCGGACTCGGCGGTGTCGAGACCGTGCGCCGGCTGCTGTCCGCCGACCCCGGCGCCCGGATCATCATGCTCACGGTGGCCGAGGATCTCGACGGTGTCGCGCTCGCGGTCGCCGCCGGTGCCCGCGGCTATCTGCACAAGGACGCCTCGCGCGCCGAGCTGCGGGCGACGGTGACCCAGGCGCTGGCCGACCCCACCTGGCGGCTCGCCCCGCGCCGGCTGCGGTCCGCCGAGATGGGTGCCGCGCCCACGCTGACGGCGCGCGAGATCCAGGTCCTGGAAGGAATGAGCCACGGCCGCTCCAACGCCGAGATCGGCCGCGAGCTGTTCCTCTCGGAGGACACGGTCAAGACCCACGCCCGGCGCCTGTTCAAGAAGCTCGGCGCCTCGGACCGCGCCCATGCGGTGGCGCTGGGATTCCGCTGGGGACTGGTGCGCTGAACCCGCGGTCGCGCCGACACCGCGGCGGTGACGCGGCGGTGACGTAGTGAACGTGACGTACGGCTCTGCCGTACTGATCTGACGTAGTGATCTGCTGTGCAAACGGGGTTACGGCACTCACCCACTGACCGGGTGGCGACCGTCGTAACCCCGCCGCGTCGACGCCCGGCGCCGAAAGCTCACGGGATGCCGCATCCTTGAGGTGTGACTCCTCCCCGGCGGAGGCCGGGGCTTCTCACTCGGCCAGAAGAGACCTCATGACGGACAAGCCTTGCCCGGCGCCGTACGGCACGCAGCCAAGCTACCGGCGGGGGCTCGCGGTCGGTATGGGTACAACCCGAACGGGGGAGGCGTGGAACGTGAGTGCTAGCACGACGGCTCGTAACGGTTCGGGGCACAACGACGGGGGTGCTGCCACTGATCGTCCGGCCCCAAGGCACCATGGACCGATGCGCGATGACGGGAATCAGGGGATCGGCGATCTCGTCGCACGCGCCGTCGAGGGTGACCAGCGGGCCACCCACGACCTTCTCGCCCATGTGCATCCGCTCGCGCTGCGCTACTGCCGTACCCGGCTCTCGCGGCTGCCGGGGGACGCCCGGCACTTCGTCGAGGACCTCGCCCAGGAAGTCTGTGTCGCGGTTCTGTGCGCGCTGCCGCGCTACCGCGACACCGGAAAGCCCTTCGAGGCGTTCGTCTTCGCCATCGCCGCGCACAAGGTCGCCGATCTCCAGCGGGCCGCGATGCGGCATCCCGGCAGTACGGCCGTGCCCTCCGACGAGATGCCCGAGCAGCCCGACGATTCGCTGGGCCCCGAGGAGCGGGCGCTGCTGAGCAGCGATGCCGAGTGGGCCAAGAAACTGCTGGCCAACCTGCCGGAGAACCAGCGCGAGCTGGTCCTGCTGCGGGTCGCCGTCGGGCTCACCGCCGAGGAGACCGGGCAGATGCTGGGGATGTCGCCCGGTGCCGTACGCGTCGCCCAGCACCGCGCCCTGAGCCGGCTGCGGGCGCTGGCCGAGCAGTAACCCGGCCCCGGTCCTCGGCGCGATACCGCCGTAGAAATCCACAAGTGATGAGCCCCTCATCCACCGTGGAATCGGACACTCCTCCAGGCCGTTAGCATGGGAGTCCGCGCTGAGGCAAGAGCATTGGGGAAGGTGTCATGAGTGACAACGTCGAGGGTATGCCCGCCAAATTCGCCATGCTCGGGCTGACATACGACGATGTCCTGCTGCTGCCCGGCGCATCGGAGGTGCTGCCGAACGCGGTCAACACCGCCTCCCGGGTCTCGCGGAACGTCACGGTCAACATCCCGCTGCTGTCGGCGGCCATGGACAAGGTCACCGAGGCGCGGATGGCCATCGCCATGGCGCGGCAGGGCGGCGCGGGCGTCCTGCACCGCAACCTGTCCATCGAGGACCAGGCCAACCAGGTCGACCTGGTCAAGCGCTCCGAGTCCGGCATGGTCACCGACCCGATCACGGTCCGCCCCGACGCCACGCTCGCCGAGGCCGACGCGCTGTGCGCCAAGTTCCGCATCAGCGGCGTCCCGGTGACGGACGCGGCCGGCAAGCTGCTGGGCATCGTCACCAACCGCGATATGGCCTTCGAGATGGACCGCGGCCGTCAGGTCCGCGAGGTCATGACGCCGATGCCGCTGGTCACCGGCAAGGTCGGGATCTCCGGCGACGCCGCCATCGAGCTGCTGCGCCGCCACAAGATCGAGAAGCTGCCGCTGGTCGACGGCAACGGCGTGCTCAAGGGCCTGATCACCGTCAAGGACTTCGTCAAGGCCGAGAAGTACCCCCACGCCGCCAAGGACGCCGAGGGCCGGCTGGTCGTCGGCGCCGCGGTGGGCGTCGGCGATGCGGCGTACGACCGGGCGCAGGCGCTGGTCGAGGCCGGTGCGGACTTCCTCGTCATCGACAGCGCGCACGGCCACAGCCGCGGCATCCTCGACATGATCTCCAAGGTCAAGTCCAACATCACCGTCGATGTCGTCGGCGGCAACGTCGCCACCCGCGACGGCGCGCAGGCGCTGATCGACGCCGGTGTGGACGGCGTCAAGGTCGGCGTGGGCCCCGGCTCGATCTGCACCACCCGCGTGGTCGCCGGCATCGGCGTGCCGCAGGTGACGGCGATCTACGAGGCCGCGCAGGCGTGCGGCGACGCGGGCGTCCCGCTGATCGGCGACGGCGGCCTCCAGTTCTCCGGCGACATCGCCAAGGCCATCGCGGCCGGCGCGGACACCGTCATGCTGGGCTCGCTGCTGGCCGGCTGCGAGGAGTCGCCCGGCGAGATGGTCTTCATCAACGGCAAGCAGTTCAAGTCGTACCGCGGTATGGGCTCGCTGGGCGCGATGCAGTCCCGCGGCCAGGCGCGTTCCTTCTCCAAGGACCGCTACTTCCAGGACAACGTGCTGTCCGAGGACAAGCTCGTCCCCGAGGGCATCGAGGGCCAGGTGCCCTACCGCGGCCCGCTGGCCTCGGTCGCCCATCAGCTCGTCGGCGGCCTGCGCGCCTCCATGGGGTACGTCGGCTCGGCCGACATCCCGGAGCTGAAGGAGAAGGGCCGCTTCGTCCGCATCACCAGCGCGGGCCTCAAGGAGAGCCACCCGCACGACGTCCAGATGATCACCGAGGCGCCGAACTACGCCCGGGGCTGACACCGGGATTTTCCAGGACCCGCGACCGGACGGTCGCGGGTCCTGCCGCGTCAGGGATACTGGGGGCGTATTCCGTAGGAAGGGCCAAACACAGTGACTGAGATCGAGATCGGACGCGGCAAGCGCGGCCGCCGGGCATACGGCTTCGACGACATCGCCGTCGTACCGTCTCGCCGCACCCGCGACCCGAAGGAGGTCTCGATCGCCTGGCAGATCGATGCCTACCGCTTCGAGCTGCCGTTCCTGGCGGCTCCCATGGACTCGGTGGTCTCCCCGCAGACCGCCATCCGCATCGGTGAACTGGGCGGCCTGGGCGTCCTCAACCTTGAGGGCCTGTGGACCCGCTATGAGGACCCCGAGCCGCTGCTCGCGGAGATCGCGGAGCTGGACGGCGCGGCGGCCACCAAGCGGCTCCAGGAGATCTACGCCGCGCCGATCAAGGAAGAGCTGATCGGGCAGCGGATCAAGGAGGTGCGCGACTCCGGCGTCGTCACCGCCGCCGCGCTCTCCCCGCAG
The DNA here is from genome assembly GCF_000935125.1 of Streptomyces natalensis ATCC 27448. Taxonomy (GTDB): domain Bacteria; phylum Actinomycetota; class Actinomycetes; order Streptomycetales; family Streptomycetaceae; genus Streptomyces; species Streptomyces natalensis. Next base: position 237,406 of record NZ_JRKI01000063.1, read on the forward strand.
CGCACCGCCCAGTTCTCCAAGGCGGTCGTGGACGCGGGCGTCGACATCTTCGTGATCCGGGGTACGACGGTCTCCGCGGAGCACGTCTCCTCCGCCGCCGAGCCGCTGAACCTCAAGCAGTTCATCTACGAGCTGGACGTCCCGGTCATCGTCGGCGGCTGTGCCACCTACACCGCGGCCCTGCACCTGATGCGTACCGGCGCGGCCGGTGTGCTGGTCGGCTTCGGCGGCGGTGCCGCGCACACCACCCGTAACGTCCTGGGCATCCAGGTCCCGATGGCGACCGCCGTGGCCGATGTCGCGGCCGCGCGCCGCGACTACATGGACGAGTCCGGCGGCCGCTACGTCCACGTCATCGCCGACGGCGGCGTGGGCTGGTCCGGCGACCTGCCCAAGGCCATCGCGTGCGGCGCCGACGCGGTGATGATGGGCTCCCCGCTGGCCCGTGCGACGGACGCGCCGGGCCGCGGCCACCACTGGGGCATGGAGGCCGTCCACGAGGACGTCCCGCGTGGCAAGCGCATGGACCTCGGCGCGGTCGGCACCACCGAGGAGATCCTCTGCGGTCCCTCGACCACGCCCGACGGCTCGATGAACTTCTTCGGCGCCCTGCGCCGGGCGATGGCCACCACCGGCTACTCCGAACTGAAGGAGTTCCAGCGGGTGGAGGTCACGGTGGCGCCTTCGCAGCACAAGCGCTGAGGGCGGCTCCCGTAGGGGGCCGTTCGACGGGGAGAGCCCGGACCGCTCAGGCGGTCCGGGCTCTCGCCTTTGCCCGGCGGTCGGCCGAGGGCATCCGCGTCACAGCCGGTGCGCCGCCCCCGTAGGCGTGGCCCCCCGCGTGTCCAGCAGCAGTTGGGCCTTCACGGCCAGGCCCTGGAGGTCGTAGGTGCGGTGGGGCTGGAGGAGGACCGTCAGGTCGGCGGCGGCTGCGGCCTCGTAGAGGGAGTCGGCTCGGGGGACGGGGCGGTCGAGGAGCCGCCACTGGGGGACGTAGGGGTCGTGGTACGTGAGGTGGGCGCCCAGTTCTCGTAGGCGGGAGCCGATCTCGCGGGCCGGGGAGGCCGCCTGGTCGCCGATGTCGGGCTTGTAGGTGACGCCGAGGAGCAGGATGCGGGCGCCGCGGGCGGATTTGCCGTGTTCGTTCAGGAGGGTGGCGCAGCGTTGGATGACATAGCCCGGCATCCGGCCGTTGACCTCCTGGGCGAGTTCGACCATGCGCAGCGGATGGCCCGGTGAACGCCCCTTGTGGGAAAGGTGGTGGGGGTCGATCGGGGTGGCGTGCCCGCCGACGCCCGGTCCGGGGCGGAAGGTCTGGAAGCCGAACGGTTTGGTCTCGGCGCAGCGGATGACGTCCCACAGGTCGACGCCGATGTCATGGCAGAAGACCGCCATCTCGTTCATCAGGGCGATGTTGACGTGCCGGTAGTTGGTCTCCAGCAGTTTGGACGTCTCGGCCTCGCGGGGGCCGCGGGCCCGTACGACCTTGTCGGTGATCCGGCCGTAGAAGGCCGCGGCGGCCTCGGTGCAGGCGGGGGTGAGGCCGCCGATGACCTTGGGGGTGTTGCGGTAGCGGTGGATGCGGTTGCCGGGGTCGTGGCGGCTGGGGGAGCAGGCGAGGTGGAAGTCGCGGCCGGCGGTCAGGCCGGAGCCCTCTTCGAGGAGGGGGCGCAGGAAATCCTCGGTGGTGCCCGGGTAGGCGGCCGATTCCAGGATGACGGTGGTGTGCGGGCGCAGCCGCGCGGCGAGGGTGCGGGCCGCGTCCGCGATGCCCGTCAGGTCCAGCGCGCGGTCCGCGCCGAGCGGGGTGGCCGCGCAGATCACGGCCGTACGGACCTTGCCGAGGGCGGCGGGGTCGGCGGTGGTGCAAAAGCCGGCCGCGAGGAGCCGGCGGATCTCGGTGGCGGACAGGGGTCCGTCGGCGCCCGAGGGAGTGGCGGCGTGCGGATCGGGGTCGTAGCCGAGGGTGCTGATGCCGGCGGCGGTGGCGGCTTGGGCGAGGGGGAGGCCGAGGTGGCCGAGTCCGATGACGGCGAGGTCCGCGGGCATGTCTGCTGCCGTCCTTCCCGAGCGACTGCGAATAACGCATAAGTAGACTAAGCCGACATTTGACCCAGAATAGGGATTGGTGGATCAAGGGGGCGGGGTGTTGCCGTAACGGGCGGAGCGGGGATACCGGCAGGGAGCACCTGTCCACGCATCGCCGCCACGGCGAACGGCGGGCAGGGCACCGATCACGCAGGCACCGATCACAGCGGGAGGCACTGGTGAAGACAGCGACACTGGGACCGGCGCAGCGTGCCGAGGCGCTCGCTCGAATGGCGGAGCGGGAGCTGGACATCCTGGTCGTCGGCGCGGGGGTCGTCGGCGCGGGGACGGCACTGGACGCGGCGACCCGCGGCCTGGCCACCGGACTGGTCGAGGCGCGCGACTGGGCCTCGGGCACCTCCAGCCGCTCCAGCAAGCTCATCCACGGCGGCCTGCGCTATCTGGAGATGCTGGACTTCGCCCTCGTACGGGAGGCGCTCAAGGAACGGGGGCTGCTGCTCCAGCGGCTGGCGCCCCATCTGGTCAAGCCCGTGCCGTTTCTCTACCCGTTGCAGCACCGCGGCTGGGAGCGCTGGTACGCGGGCTCCGGCGTCGCCCTCTATGACGCCATGTCGGTCTCCTCCGGCCACGGCCGCGGGCTGCCCGTCCACCGTCATCTGTCCCACAAACGGGCCCTGCGCGTGGCGCCCTGCCTCAAGAGCGATGCGCTGGTGGGCGCGCTCCAGTACTACGACGCCCAGATGGACGACGCCCGCTATGTGGCGACGCTCGTGCGCACCGCCTCCGCGTACGGCGCGCACTGCGCCAACCGGGCGCGGGTGGTGGGCTTTCTGCGCGAGGGCGAACGGGTGGTCGGCGCGCGGGTGGAGGACGTCGAGACGGGCCGCACCTACGCCGTCCGGGCGCGGCAGATCGTCAACGCCACCGGGGTGTGGACCGATGACACCCAGGCGCTGATCGGTGAGCGCGGACAGTTCCACGTCCGCGCCTCGAAGGGAATTCACCTGGTCGTCCCCAAGGACCGGATCCACTCCACCACCGGACTGATCCTCCGTACGGAAAAGAGCGTCCTGTTCGTCATCCCCTGGGGACGGCACTGGATCATCGGGACGACGGACACCGACTGGGACCTCGACAAGGCGCATCCCGCGGCCTCCAGCGCCGATATCGACTATCTGCTGGAACACGTCAACTCCGTGCTGGCCATACCGCTGACCAGGGACGATGTGGAAGGCGTCTACGCCGGGCTGCGGCCGCTGCTGGCCGGGGAGTCGGACGCCACCAGCAAGCTGTCGCGCGAGCACACCGTGGCGCACCCGGTGCCGGGGCTGGTCGTGGTGGCGGGCGGCAAGTACACGACGTACCGGGTGATGGCCAAGGACGCCGTCGACGAGGCGGTGCACGGCCTCGACCAGCGGGTGGCGGAGTGCGTCACGGAGGACGTCCCGCTGGCGGGCGCGGAGGGCTACCGGGCGCTGTGGAACGCCCGCGCCCGGATCGCGGCCCGCACCGGCCTCCATGTCGCCCGGATCGAGCACCTCTTGAACCGCTACGGCGCGCTCGCCGAGGAGGTACTGGAACTGGTGGTGGCCGACCCCTCGCTGGGCGAACCGCTGGCCGCCGCGGACGACTACCTGCGCGCCGAGGCCGTCTACGCCTGCACCCATGAGGGCGCCCGGCATCTGGACGACGTCCTCACCCGCCGCACCCGCATCTCCATCGAGACCTTCGACCGCGGCACCCGCAGCGCCCGCGAGGTCGCCGAGCTGATGGCTCCCGCGCTGGGCTGGGACGGCGCCCAGATCGAGAAGGAGATCGCGCACTACGAGAAGCGGGTCGAGGCGGAGCGCGAATCGCAGCGGCAGCCGGACGATCTGACGGCGGATGCGGCGCGGCTGGGGGCGCCGGACATCGTGCCGTTGTGAGGGCGGGGCGCGGCGCGGTGCGACCCCGAAGCCCCCTAAGCGTCCGCCCGGCAGAACTCCGCCTCCAGCAGGGCCGTCCCGTGCGCCGGGCGGGCCAGGGAGTCGGTGTTGACGCGGTAGCTGACCAGATGGCGTCCGTCGGCGGTGCCCGCGGTTTCGGCGAAGGAGCCGTTGATGTCGCCGTTGTGGCCCCAGACGGTGACGCCGCAGGGGAGCCTGGTCGCGTACAGCCCGAGGCCGTAGGTGCCGCCGGTGCCCTGCTCGTCGCGCATCTCGGCCATCTGGCGCGGCGCCAGGAACTTGCCGCTGAGCAGGGCGGCGAAGAAGCGGTTCAGATCGTCGAGGGTGGTGACCATCTCGCCCGCCGCACCCGCCAGGCTCGGGTCGAGGAAGGTGCTGTCCACCTCCCGGCCGCCGATCCGCGAGTAGGCCCGGCCGTGCGGCCGCGGCAGCGCCGGGTCGTGGCCGGGGAAGGAGGTGCCGCTGAGCCCGGCGGGCAGGAGGATGCGCCGGCGGATTTCCGTGGCGTACGAGTGGCCGGTGACGCCCCGGATGATCAGCCCGAGCACCAGGTAGTTGGTGTTGGCGTACGAGTACCGGGCACCCGGTGCCGCCACCGGACGGTGCCGTAGTGCGAGGCGCAGCAGCTGGACGGGGGTGTGGGTGTCGTAGCGGTGGACGCCGAAGCCCGTGCCGCGCATCTGCCGGGCGAACCGCGGGTCTTGGGTGTAGTTGAACAAACCACTCGTATGGTCGAGCAGCTGGCGGATGGTCACCTTCCGCAGATCGCTGTGCCCGCCCGGTGCGCGGTGCGGGGTCCCGGGCGGCAGGTGGGCGCTCGCGGGGTCGTCCAGGGACAGTTTCCGCTCGGCGACGAGTTGCAGGACCACCGTCGCGACCAGAGTCTTGGTGAGACTGCCGGCCCGGAAGTGGTCGAAGCGGTCCATCGGGCGGCCGCTGCGCAGATCGGCGACGCCGGAGGTGGAGAACCGCGAGGCCCAGAACCGGCCGTCGCGGGTGATGAGGGAGGCGGCGCCCGGCGCCCCGTCGTGCACCAGGCCGCGCAGCGCAGGCACCGTCGTGGCGGGCGGCTGACGCACCGTCGCGGGCGGGGCGGAGCGGGCGTGCATCCGTCCGGCACACCCCGTCAGGAACGGCACCAGGACGGCCAGTGCGGCGATCCAGGCGAGCGCGGCGTACACGGGGGACGTGGTGGTCAGGGCGGTCGGTGCGGTCGGTGCGGCTCGGTGGGGCGAGCGCCTCGTCATGCGGGACTCCCGTTCGTCGGAGCCATCATGGCGCGTGCGCGTCGCCCCCCGGAAAAGGAACGGAACCCGAACCGTGAGCGATCGGTGAGCGATATGTGAGTGCTCCAAAGGCGCTGCGGAACGATCCGGATGCGCCATGGAATCGATCCGAAAACGCCTCGCGAGCAGGGCGAACACCGGACCGGGTGCCGGTTCCGGCGCCGGTCCGGACGGCGCTCACGACGCGCGCCCGGGAAACGGCCGGGGAACGGCCTGGGGGAGGCCGCGGGCAACGGGCCGGGCAATGCGTCGGTCAAGGTGTCGGGGACCAGCCGGGGGAACCGGCCGCGAAACCGGCCGGGGAACACGGCCGGGCACCCACCCGGGCCTTCCCCATGGCCGCGGATGAGGGAGAATGAAGGCTCCGCCAGGGTGGGTTGTCCGAGTTGGGGCAGTTTGACGATCGACGGAGGCCGGCGTGGCGCCGGATCCGGGTCGCGGTGTCAACTCGGCCGGATTGCAGAGGGGTTTCCGTGGGCGACGAGGTCGAGATGGACGGCAAGGAGGGCAGGCTGCTCGCCGGCCGGTACCGGCTCGCCGATGTTCTCGGCCGGGGCGGCATGGGCACCGTCTGGCGGGCCCGCGACGAGGTCCTCGGCCGTACGGTGGCGGTCAAGGAACTGCGCTTCCCCGGCGGGGTCGAGGAGGACGAGAAGCGCCGCCTGATCACCCGTACGCTGCGCGAGGCCAAGGCGATCGCCCGGATCCGCAACAACGGCGCGGTGACGGTCTATGACGTCGTCGACGAGGACGACCGGCCGTGGATCGTGATGGAGCTGGTCGAGGGCCGCTCCCTGGCCGAGCTCGTCCGCGACGACGGCCCGCTCGCCCCGCGCCGCGCCGCCGAGGTGGGCCTGGCGATCCTCGACGTGCTGCGCGCCGCGCACAGCGAGGGCATCCTGCACCGCGATGTGAAGCCGTCCAACGTCCTGATGTCCGACGACGGCCGCGTCGTCCTCACCGACTTCGGCATCGCCCAGGTCGAGGGCGACCCCTCCGTGACCTCCACCGGCATGCTCGTCGGCGCGCCCTCGTACATCTCCCCGGAGCGGGCCCGCGGCCACAAGCCCGGCCCGCCCGCCGACATGTGGTCGCTGGGCGGCCTGCTGTACGCCTGCGTCGAGGGCCATCCGCCGTACGACAAGGGCTCGGCGATCGCCACGCTGACGGCGGTGATGACCGAGCCGGTCGAGCCGCCCAAGAGCGCCGGTGCGCTGGAGGACGTCATCTACGGCCTGCTGGTCAAGGACCCGGCGGGACGGCTCGACGACGCGGCCGCGCGGGCGCTGCTGCTGGAGGTCGTGCACGGCCCCACGGAGACCGAGCCGCCGGCGGATGCGACGCGGGCGATGGCGCTGCCGACGGTCCCGGGGGAGCGGACGGCCAAGCCCAGGGCGACGAAGCCGAAGGCACCGGCCAAGCAGAGCGCCAAGACCGCGGCGAAGGCCGCGCCGAAGGCCAAGGAGACGCGCAAGCCGAAGGAGAAGCCCGGGGGAGGGGCTGGGGCTGCGGCCGGAACCGGGGTCGCCGGGAAGTCGGGTGCCGCCGCCAAGAAGGCTGCCGCGGGATCGGGCTCGGCTGCGGGGTCGCCTTCGACCTCCTCCCCGTCCTCTTCCCCGTCCTCTTCCCCGTCCTCTTCCTCGGCATCCGGTTCCGGCTCGGCCGCCTCGTCGGAGAAGTCCGCGGCCCGCCCCGGTAACAAGCCCGCGGACCGGACCGTCCCCCATGGCCACAAGGGCATGGGAGGTACTCCCACGCCCGCCGGACCCGGCAGTACGGACGCATCCGACACCGCGTCCGCCTCCGGCACCCGTACCGCGGCCGCCGACCGTAACGCGGCCCGCTCCGGTTTCGACGCCGATGCCGCCAAGGAGCGGGTGCGCGGCGCGCTCCGGTCCGTCCGCAACGCCGCCGCCGCGGCCCGCAGCGAGTCCAGACCCGGTGACGGGGGCCGACCCGTTCCGCGTGCCTCGGTGACCGACGTCGTACCGCGGCGCACGCTGATCATCGCGGCCGTGGTCGTCGCCCTGCTGATCCTCGGCACGATCCTGGCCCTCGCGCTCAGCGGAAGCGATACGGCCAACGGCGCCGACGCCACCAAGAACGGCAAGGCACGCCACACCGCCCGCCTGAAGGACGCCAAGGGCACGCCGGATGCCTCCACGGGCGATCCGGGGGACGAACAGTCCGGCCAGTCGGGAGGACAGTCGCCGGGCACCGGCGCGGGCGACGGCAAGGGCGGCGACCAGGGCGGTGCCGACGACGGCGGCAAGGACGGTGGCAAGAGCGGCAAGGCCCTGCCGGCCGGCTTCGCGCCCGTCTCCAACGGCCGTTTCCACTTCACCGCCGCGATGCCGAAGGGCTTCACACAGACCGGCACCGCGGGCGAGGGCTCCGGCGCCATATACAGCTCCGGCGGCGGATTCCCGCGCATCCAGATCGACTACAACGCCAAGCCGGGCGCTGATGCGGCGGCCTCATGGCGCGATCTGGAGCGGGCCGTGAGCCGCTCCACCCCCGGCTACCACCTCCTCGGCATCAAGACCGTCGAGTGGCGGGGCTATCCGACCGTCGCGGACTGGTCGTTCACCTACGAGAAGGACGGCCAGAAGCTGCGCGTGCTCGACCGCGGCTTCCGGGCGGACGACCAGCACGGCTACGCGATCATGATCACGTGCAGGGCCGACGCCTGGTCGGACAAGGAGTGCCGACAGCTGCGCGACACGGCGTTCCGGACCTTCGCGGTGAAGGACTGACGCACGCGGCGCGGGAGGCCGGGTGGTGTCCGTCGGCGCCGACCCGGTCAGGTGCCGATGTGTCATGTGCCGACACGGTGCGGGGCCGGTGTCAGTCCCGCCCCGTATCGTGAGACACACCAGAACGGTCCGTACGCATGAACGCCGTACGCCTGAGCGCGCTGTTGGGGAGGCGTCGTGGACGAGTACGCGGGAAGAGTGCTCGCCGAGCGCTACCGCCTGCCGCTGCGGCCCCCGGGTGAGGACGACGTCGCCGAGACCCGCGCCTTCGACACCTACAGCGGGCAGGAGGTGCTGCTGCGTCAGGTGCCGCTGCCGGAGGTCGTGGAGGCGGAGTTCCTCGGCGGCCCCGAGGCGTCCACCGGTGCCGGTGCGCCCAGGGGGACGGGCGGGGGCACGGGGACGGCCGACCGCAGCCCCCGCGATCCCGTCGTACGCCGCGCCCTCGACGCCGCGACCGCGGCCGCGCGGCTGCCCGACCACCCCCTCCTCGACCAGGTCTTCGACGTCTTCGCGCAGGACGGCGGCCTGTGGATCGTCGGCGAACTCATCCGCGCCCGCCCGCTGTCCGCGCTGCTCGCCGACCGACCGCTGAGCCCGCATCGCGCCGCGGAGATCGCCGCCGACGTCCTCACCGCCCTGCGCGCCCTGCACGCCCACGGCTGGCTGCACCGCAACATCACCGCCCGTACGGTCCTGGTCTGCGACGACGGGCGGGCCGTCCTGACGGGCCTGGCGGTGGGCGCGGCCCAGGAGGCGCTGTGCGGGTACGAGGTCATCCCGGGCGACGGTGCGCCTGACAGTGACACCCCCGAGGGCCCCGCCGCGGCGCGCCCCGAACCGGCCGATCTGCCCGCGCCGCGCCGGGCGCCGCACGCGGAGGGCGGCGTTGGTGCCGAGCCGGGGGGCGAGCCCGGGGACGGGCCCGTTGCCGAGGCCGGGGACGAGCGCGGTGGCGAGCCCGGCGTGCGGCTCACCAAGGCCGCGCCGACGGGGCTGGCCGCCGAGCGCGCGGGGCAGACGCGGCTCCAGATCGTCGGCCCGGTCACGGAACGGTGGGCACCGGAGCAGACGGGGTGGATCGACGGGCGGGCGGAACGGGTTGACGGGCGGGAGGAATGGGCCGGGGACGCGCATGACAGGGGTGGCTGGTCTGCGGGCGACTGGTCTGCGGGCGACTGGCGCGAGGGCGACTGGCGCGAGGCGGAGGAACCCGAGGCCGAGGAACCCGAGGCGGAGGAACCCGAGGCCGAGGAGCGGCTGACGGACGTCCCTCAGCCTCGCCTCCCGGGCTCCCACCTCCCGGGCGCCCGCCTTCCTGAATCCCATCTTCCTGACTCCCACTTCCCTGACTCCCGCCTCCCGGATCAGCAATCCCCGGACGCCTCCCCCTCGGGTCCCTACCCCTCGGGCCCTCAACTTGCCCACAAGCATGACCAGTTGGGGAGCATCGGCACCACCCCCGGCCCCGCCACCGACCTCTGGGCGGTCGGCGCCCTCCTCTTCCGCTCCGTGCAGGGCCGCGCCCCCTTCCCCGAGGAGAGTGCCGCCGAGCTGGCCCGGCTGGTCCGTTCGCGGCCCCCTGCCCCGGCCCCCGCCGACGTCTGCGGTGAGGACCTGCCGCTGCTGATCGCCGAGCTCCTCCGCCGGGACCCCGCCCGGCGCCCCGGTATCGAGGAGCTGCGCGACCGGCTGCGCGCGCTGATCCGTACGGCACCGGAGCCGGAGATCGGCCGCCGCCTGGTCACCGTTCCGGCTCTGGAGCGGGGCGGCGACCCGCGGCGGCTGCCGATCGTGCGGCGCCGCGGCGAGCTGGTCCGCCGGGGCCGGCGCAAGAAGGACCGTCCCCGCCAGGAGCAGCAGCAGCCGTGGCGTCCGCAGACGGGCCGGCCCGCCGCGCCGCCGCAGGCCGCCCCCGTACCCCGCCCGCGCCCGCCCCGTCCCCCGAAGCAGGAAAAGCCGTCGAAGCCGCCGCGCCGGCCGGCCATGGCCAAGCCGCCGCGATCTGCCCGGAGTTCGGGTCCGCCGTCGTTGCGGGGCGATCTTTACGAGGACCAGCAGTTGCTCGTCCAGGTGGGCATGGAGACGTCCGCCCGGCAGTCGCGTTCGGCCTGGGACGAGGACGACGCCCGGCCCCCGGGTGGCCGCGGTCCGCGCCATCTCGGCCGCCTGCTGCTCGCCCTGGTCCTGTTTCTGCTGGTGGGCGCCTTCGCCTATGCCATGGTCTTCCTCCCCAAGGCGGGCGAGGAGGCCAGGGGCGGGCCGGGCGGTTCGCAGAGTACGGGTGTCTCGGGCGCGGCATCCGGCGGCACCCGGGCCCCCACCGACGGTCAGGGCACCAGCCAGGGGCAGGACCAGGGCCAGGACGGCGGTCCGGGCGGCACCCAGGCCCCCCAGCCCACCCCGCCCCCGCCCGCCGCCCCGGGCTACACGCTCCGCAACGACCCCGAGGGCTTCCAGGTGGCGGTCCGCCAGGGCGCGCAGCGCCGTGCCAAGAACGCCCAGGGCCAGGTCCGTTACCTGGACGGCGACTACGAGCTGCTGATCGTGCCGGGCCGCGACACCACCGCCCACTTCGGCGCGGATCCCATGGCCTACCAGCTCGACAAGGAGGGCGAGCTGACCCCGTCCCGTGCCTCGGGCTGGTCCTCGTCCTCCGGTCTGCGCCGTGTCGACGTCGGCAAGACGGCCATGGCCGAGGGCACCTTCACCTGGAGCGACTCCAGCGGCCGCAAGGTCTACGTCCGCAACCTCGCCATGATCCACAACGGCCGCTACCACCTGGTCCTGGTCATCGGCCCCGACACCGACCGCCGCGAGGTGGACCGCCGCTACGAACAGGCGACGAGCACCTACGACCCGCGGTGATGTGCGCACCACGGATGGGCCCTCGCACCCCAGGTGTCCCGCCCGCCCCGAGCGACCCGTGGGGTGACACGATGCCCGTATGACGAGAGAAGCCGGGAACACCGCGCAGGACCGGGCCCAGGACCGGACCCGGACGGCCGCCGACTTCACCACCTGGCCGTCCGCGGCCCCGGTGCACGACGAACTGCTGGCGGCGAAGACCTCGGTGTACGACCCGGCCGGGTTGCGCTGTTCGCAGCCGGTGCCCGAGGCGGAGAGCGCCGAGTACGCGGCGCACTCCTTCACCGTGGACGGGCGGGAGGTCCGGTTCCGGGCGGCGAAGACCACGCCGACGAAGACCGGCCAGTTCGTCACGGTGTGGAAGCGCCGCGACGGCGGGCCGATCGAGCCGTACGGCATCGAGGACCCCGTCGACCTGTTCGTCATCAGCACGCGCGAGGGGGAGCACGTCGGGCAGTTCGTCTTCCCGTGCGAGGTGCTGGCGGCCCGGGACATCGTCTCGCGCAACGGTTCCGGCGGAAAGCGGGGCATTCGCGTCTACCCGCCGTGGGCGATGACCACCAGCCGCCAGGCCCGCGCCACGCAGAAGTGGCAGGTCGAGCACTTCCTGCCGGTCCCCGCCCCCGCCCCCGCCGACCCAGCCCACACGCGACGGCTCTACCGCGCCTAGGGGGCGCCGGGCCACGCCCAGCCCGAGAGACGCCCGGCCTGCGCCATCCCGTACCGCGCCCCCACGCCCCCACGGCAGGGCTACCGGCTCAACTCCCGCTCCAACGGCGTCCGGAAGCGGGGCGTGACCCGTACGTCCCGTACCCACCCCGCCAGCCGCGCCGCCTCGGTCTCCACCGCCGCCGCGGCTTCCCGTCCGCCCTCGTCCGACAGCAGCCGCCAGGCGATCTCGCCGTCCGGGCGCTGGGCCCAGCCGCCGATGATCCGGCCGTTCCACCACACCGTCGGGCCGATGTTGCCGCTGCGGTCGAAGAGGCGGGGCACATGACCGGGGTCGAGGTACCAGTCGCGGGACTTCCAGCCCATGGCCGTCGGGTCGAGTGCGGGCAGCAGGGCGGCCCAGGGGTCGGGCGCGGCGACGGGGGCGAGGTCGTCGGGGAGGGCCAGCCCGGGGCGGCCGTCCTCCAAGGTCACCTCGACGGCATCGGTGGCGGCCACCGCCCGCCGGGTGTCGGTCAGCGTCCAGCCCGTCCACCACTTGAGGTCCTCGACGGTCGCCGGCCCGTACGCGGCGAGCCAGCGGCGGGCGAGTGCGGCGCGGGCCTCGGCGGGGGGCGGGGCGGGCAGTTCGGCGAACGGAGTGCCGGGGATCCAGCGGAAGGAACTGCTGGTCCAGCCCCCGCGCGGCCGCCCCCGCCGGATCTTCCCCTCGGCCGCCAGCACCCGCAGGATCCGGCTGGAGACGGCGACCGTGGCCTCGTACGGCTTGCCGGGGGACTGCACGATGGTGTCGCGCAGATCGGGCACGTCGACGGCGAGATCCGCCGCGGCCGCCTGCCCCCGGGCGGCCAGGGCGGTAAGCGTCTTCGCCTCCACCTCCGCCAGCCGCCGCTCGTCCCAGCCGGGCAGGCCACCGATGACCCACCGCGTCATATCGCGCCGCTCCTTGGCGGCGATGGCCCCCGCCGTGGACGAGGCCACCACCGGCGCGAACGCGGCACCGACCGCGAAGAGCGTACGGCGCATGCACAGCAGACGCACCAGCGAGTGGTCGTCGTAGAGCGCCCGCTCGACCTCCGCGGGATCCGGCACGACCAGCCGCGCACAGGCCGCCAGATGCACGGTTGCCGCATCGGTCGCATGCAGCCCGACGACCGCCTCGGCAACGTCTTCGGCCCGGGCCGCTCGGCACCCGGGCGCCAACAAATGCCGCCGCCCTAGGCGCGCTCGGCGGCCGGCGGTGTCGATCTGGGGGCGGGAGGGGCTCATGGGACGACCGTACGGGGACGGTAGGACGGGCGCCGTCCTACACGCTGAGGCTGTCCGCACCGCCCCCGCACCGCTCCCGAACCGCCCCCGAACCGCCCCCGCAGCTCCCCCATCAGCACCTTGCCCGGCGTCGCCCCGCGCGGCAGCGCCTCCACCGCCTCCGGCCGTTCGGGCAGCTTGTGTGGCGCCGGCCCCTGGCCGCGCAGATACGCGGCGGCCTCGGGGAGGTTCAACTCCCGTGCTCCCGGCGGCTGTTCGGCGACCGCGCGGACCAGCTCGCCCCGCTCCCGGTGCGGCAGGCCGATGACGGCCGTGTCGGTCACGTCCGGGTGGCTGTGAAGGAGGGACTCCAGCGTCCCGCTCCGCCCTCCGCCGCAGCGCCCCGAAGGTGATCCGCCGCTCGTCCCGCGCGGACTCGGCGCCCTGGATGAGCGCGGGGGCGTCGGGAGTACGGGCGGCGCGCCGGGCGACCAGGTCCCGGAGGGTGGTGGTGTCGGGCATGGGGGGCCGGACCTCCTCGGCCGATGCAGGTGGAAGGGGCGCGAGGGGCGCGAGGGGCGCGAGGGGCGTAAGGGGCGGGCCGTGGCGTGAGTTGTCGGCCGCGGTAGCGGTCGGGGCGTCCGCCGGCTGGCCGACGGAGCCCGCTACCTGACGTGACGTCAGGTCTGAACGGGAGGTCAGAGGCCGCCGCCTTGCCGGTCCAGAGGGCCGAGGGCTAGCCTATTTCTGACGACCCATCAGATCCAGATGGTGTGGCTCCGTTCCCGCCGACACGGGGCACCAGGAGGGCGGTGCGGGTATGGACCTCACGTACACCGAGGAAGAGGAAGCCTTCCGGGCGCGGCTGCGCGCATGGCTCGCCAAGGTGCTGCCCACGCTCCCCGCCCGGCCCGCCGCGGCCGACTGGCCCGGTCGGCGGGCGTATGACGCGGCCTGGCAGCGGATGCTGTACGACGCCGGGTACGCGGGGCTGCACTGGCCCCGGGACGCCGGGGGGCAGGGTGCCACGCCCACCCAGCACCTGATCTTCCTGGAGGAGACGGAGCTGGCCGGCGCGCCCTACGTAGGGGCGAATTTTGTGGGGCTGCTGCACGCCGGCCCCACCATCGCCGTCGAGGGCAGCCCCGAGCAACGCGCCCGCTGGCTGCCGCCGATCCTGCGCGGCGACGAGATCTGGTGCCAGGGCTTCAGCGAACCGGACGCCGGGTCCGACCTGGCGGCGCTGCGGACGAGGGCGGTACGGGACGGGGATGCGTACGTCGTCACCGGTTCGAAGATCTGGACCTCGCACGCCGAGGTCGCCGACTGGTGCGAGCTGCTGGTCCGCACCGATCCGGGGGCGCCGCGGCACCGCGGGATCAGCTGGCTGGCGATGCCGATGGACGCGCCGGGGGTCACCGTGCGGCCGCTGCGCACCCTGGCCGGTTCGACGGAGTTCGCCGAGCTGTTCCTCGACGAGGTGCGGGTGCCGGTGGGCAACCGGGTCGGGGCGGAGAACGACGGCTGGCGGGTGACGATGGTGACCCTGTCCTTCGAGCGCGGCACCGCCTTCGTCGGCGAGGTGGTGGCCTGCCGCCGGGTGCTCGGCGCGCTGGCCCGTACGGCGCGGGCCAACGGCCGCTGGGACGATGCGGTGCTACGGCGCGGACTCGGGCGGCTGAGCGCGGAGTTCACGGCGCTGTGGCGGCTGACCCAGTGGAACGTGAGCGAGGCGCAGCAGTGCGGCGGCGGCGTGCCGGGGGCCGGCGGTTCGGTCTTCAAGCTGCGCTATTCGCACGCCCGGCAGGAGCTGTACGACGCGGCCGCGGAGGTGCTGGGCGCCGGAGCGCTGGACGCGGACCGGGAGTGGGTCGCCGGCCGGCTGTCGTCGCTCTCGTACACCATCGCCGCGGGCACCTCCCAGATCCAGCAGAACATCGTCGCCGAGCGCATCCTCGGCCTGCCGAAGGGGCGGTGAGCGACCGGTGGACTTCCAACTCGGCCCGGATCAGCGGGCGTTGCGCGACGGGATGCGGGAGCTGCTGGCCGGGCGGTTCGAGCGGGAGCGGCTGCGGGCGGCGGTCGAGGCGCCCGCGCTGGACCGGGTGCTGTGGCGCGAGCTGGCCGAGGCGGGGTTCTTCGCGCTGCGGCTGCCGGAGGCGGACGGCGGGGTGGGGCTGGGTCTGCCGGAGGCCGTCCTGCTCATGGAGGAGACCGGCCGGGCTCTGCTGCCGGGCCCCCTGGTCGCCTGCCAGCTCCTGGCCGGAGCGGTGGACGGGGTCGCGACGGGGGAGCGGATCGTGGCGCTGGCGGAGACGGCGGGCGGTCCGGAACCGGGGGCTGCGCCGGGCCCGCCGCCGGGCGCGGCGACCGGCCCGGAGCCCGGTCCGGACCCAGGCGCCCCCCTGTGGGAACACCCGGCCGACTGCGACGCGTTGATCATGCTGGGGGGTGCCAAGGGGGCGGATCCGGTGGACCAGGGGCGCGCGTCCGGGGCGTATCGAAGTGCGGCCGCCGATGTGCTCTGCGCTCCATTTGCTTCAGTTGACCCGCTGACCCCGCTCGCTCGCATAACGAACATAGCGCGCAAAACCCCACTGGCTCTCGATGTACCCCGACTGCACCGCGAGGCGGCTCTGCTCACCGCCGCACAGCAACTGGGCAGCGCGGCCCGTACGGTCGAGATGGCGGTCACGTATGCCCGCGAACGCGAGCAATTCGGCGCACCCATCGGCTCCTTCCAAGCGGTCAAGCATCTGTGCGCACAGATGCTCGTACGAGCCGAAATCGCCCGAAGTGCGGTGTATGCGGCATCGGTCACGGAGGGTGTTCTCGACGCGACGGCCGCCAAACTGCTCGCCGACGAGGCTGCGGTGCGTAACGCCCGGGAGTGCCTGCAGGTTCATGGCGGGATGGGGTTCACATGGGAGTCCGATGTGCATCTGCACCTCAAACGCGCCTGGCTGCGCGCCGCGCGCTGGGGTGGCGCCGCGGCGGCGGAGGAAGCGCTGGCGGCGGGCCTGATCGCCTGACGGGCGACGGGTCGGCGGGGTGTCCCGTGGGCGGCGATGCCGGAATCCGGCGCCCCCTGTGCGAAATGTCGGATACCGCACGCACTAGCGGTCACGGAGGGTCGATATCGGGTTGTGTCCTAGGCGTGACTCGTCACAGGCGGGAGTCGGCGTTCCGCTCGGGTACGCTCCGTTGGGTGCGAGTGGTTTGGTGGCGCAACGTTCGCGGAGCCGTCGGAATGACGGATCCGGGGTACGGACTGCGCGCCGCTCGCCTCGGGCGGGGGCCCGAGAAACCCCCTTGTTCGACTCCCCGCAAAGTGCGTCGCACAGTATGCAGCATGCATACTCCCTTGCGCTGGAATATGCCCGAAGCGCTTGTTGGGGTGACTGAACGTCAACCATGCTGTGCCTCACCGGGGTCACGCACCGTGATCCTGTGGAGGCGCGAGGCGATGTTTCCGCCGGTTCGGATGGTGTGAGCGGTGCAGGTGCTTCAGGTGCAGTTGGAGGTACGGCCCGACCCCGCAGAGGTGGGGCGAGCCAGGCGATGGGCCCGGTCGCGGCTGCTGGGGTCCGGCATAGGGGCCGACGAGCCGCTCGCGGAGACGCTGATCCTGCTGATCTCCGAACTCGTCACCAATGCCGTGGTGCACACCGGCACGGCCGCCAAGCTGCGGATGTGCTTCACGAGCTCGGGCGCGGTGGTGGGGACCGTGCGGGTCGAAGTGGTGGATGCCAGCGCCCGCCCGCCGCGCCAGCGGCACGCGGACGGCGACGACACCAACGGCCGCGGCCTGGAGCTGGTCGACGGCCTGGCGGACCGCTGGGGCTGGCAGCAGGAAGGCGCCGGCAAGCGGATCTGGTGCGAGGTGGACCGCGGTCAGTCGCTGCTGATGGCGACGGGGGGCGAGCTGGGGGCCTCGTACGAAACCCACTGCGCCCTGCCGCACAGAGCGTAGCCGTCGCCGGTCGGCGCACGCGGCACGGTGAGCCGTGCCCACGCGAATCGCGCCCCGAATGAACCGTGCCCCAGTGAGTCGTGCCCGAATGAACCGCGTCCACGTAAATCGCGCCCCAGTGAACCGCGCCCCCGCGAACCGAACCTCAGTAAACCGCGCATCAGTAAATCGGATCCGAGTAAATCGGGTGCAACACAATTAGTCCAGACCAGGTGTTGACGTGGCGTGCCGGGTTGATCACCCTTGGGTGGAGCGATTCGCCGCGAGGGGACGCCGAGGTCTTGGGGGGAGCCGGGCAGCCGGTCCGGGGTCTTGGCGAGTGCGGGTCGCGACTCGGAGTCGGGTGGCGGTCCGCGGTGCCGCGCTCGGGGCGCGCAGGGGCGCACCGCCACCTGGCCGGAGCCGTCGGGCCCGGTACGGCCTCAGAGGATCGCCACGGGTGCCACGGGAGCCCCGGAGGCGCCGACGAACGGCTCGGCCATCGCCGACAGCAGGAAGGTGAAGCGGTCCGCCGCGGCGCAGGATTCGCTCAGCTCCTCCAGATTCCAGTTCTGGCCTTGGAGCATGCCCATCTCCACCAGATCGAGGGCGTGCACGGGCAGCCAGAGGTTCTCGATCTCCGGCGGGAAGATCTCAAACGTGAGGGTGTCATTGGCGACGGCGGCCACATCGCGGGCATGGAACCACTCCGGGGTGCGGATCGACAGCCCGGGGGAGGGGAAGGCGTACGCCTCCCGGTCGCCCGCGAGGTAGTGCCGGATCTGGCCCGTACGGATCAGCACGATGTCGCCGGAGCGGACCGTGGTACGGGCCAACTCCTCGGCGGCGTCGAGGTCTTCGGGAGTGACGGCGTGCCCGCCCGGTAGCCGGTCGGTGCCATGGACGCGGGCGATGTCCAGGAGGACGCCGCGGGAGACGATCGGCGGGGCCTTTTCGAGGCCGAGCAGGGTGGCGCCGGCGTGCGCGGTGATGCTGTCGGCGGGACGGTCGTTGTAGAGCCGCCCGGAGTGCGAGACATGGGTCAGGCCGTCCCAGTGGGTGGCGGCCTGGAGGCCCATGGTGACCGCGTCGTCGGAGGTGGCGACCGTATGGGGGCCGAAGAGCTCCTGGTTGATCGCGGTCATGGTGTGCAGCGGGTTGACCCGGCCGGGGATCATGCCGGTCTGGACGCCGTCGTGCCGGAGGGGGAGGGCGAGGGGTATGCGGCGGCCGGTACGGATGCCGGCGGCGGCCGCCCGTACCACCTCGTCGGTGATCAGGTTGAGGGTGCCGATCTCGTCGTCGGCGCCCCAGCGGCCCCAGTTGTTGACGCGCCGGGCGAGGTCGTGGAACTCCTGCGGCAGGGGCATGACGGACTCCTCAAGGCGGCCGGTCCGGTGCGGGCCGGGACCGGCGTTCGTACGCGGGGTCTTGTGTTCGTACCGCGTCTGCTCAAAAATCTAACGGTCCGTCAGAAACTCGGAAGGGGCGCGGCATGGGGAACTTCTTGGCCGGCAAGGTGGTCGCCGTCACGGGCGCCGGGCGCGGTATCGGGCGGGCGGTGGCGCTGGCCTGCGCGGCGGAGGGCGCGAAGGTCGTCGTCAACGACTACGGGGTCGCCATCGACGGCGCCGCGCCGAGCAGCGAGGTCGCCGAGGCGGTGGTGAAGGAGATCGAGGCGGCGGGCGGGGTGGCCACGGCGGTCGCCGACGATGTCTCCACCATGGCCGGCGGGCAGCGGATCGTGGACACCGCGCTGGCGCAGTACGGGCGGATCGACGGCGTCGTCTGCGTGGCCGGAATTCTGCGCGAGCGGATGCTCTTCAATATGTCCGAAGAGGAATGGGACCCGGTTGTCGCGACCCATCTCAAGGGCACGTTCACCGTTTTCCGGGCGGCGGCCGCCGTGATGCGCCGCCAGGGGACGGGCACGCTGGTGGGGTTCACCAGCGGAAATCACCAGGGGTCGGTGGCGCAGGCGAATTATGCATCGGCGAAGGGCGGCATCATTTCGCTGGTCCGCAGTGCGGCGCTGGGGCTGCACAAATACGGGGTGACCGCCAATGCCGTGGCGCCGGTGGCGCGGACGCGGATGTCGGCGAATGTGCCGATGGAACTCAAGGAGATCGGCGAACCGGAGGATGTGGCGGCCTTCGTGGTGTATCTGCTGAGCGAACGGGCCCGGGACATCACCGGGCAGGTCTATACGGTCGCCGGGCCGAAGATCGCCGTATGGGCGCAGCCGCGGGAACTGCGGTCGGCCTATTTCGAGGGCGGCTGGACGCCGGAAAAGGCGGCGGAGGTGGTGTCGGGGACGGTGGGGAGCGATCCCATGCCCCTGCTGGCGCAGCTGTCGGCCATGGCCGAAGCGGCGCGGGACGGCGCGCGGCCCAATCGGTAGAAGCCCCGGGCGTGCCGAGGAGGTTGGCGTGGAGAGCGCAGCGGGCGAGGGAGACGCCGCATTCCGCGGCGGGGGAGACGACGCCGCATTCCGCGGTGAGGTGGGGGAGTGGCTGGCGCGTCATCTTGTGGGTGCGTATGCCGCATACGGCGGGACCGGCGGCCCCGGTAGCGAGCACGAAGGGGTTGCCGTCCGGCGGGCCTGGGAGCGGGAGCTCGGCGCCGGCGGATGGATCGGGATCGCATGGGACCGGACGCACGGCGGGTACGGAAACCGGGCCGCGACGCTGACCCAACAGGTGGTGTGGGCCGAGGAATACGCGCGGGCGCGGGCGCCGGGACGGATGGGCCACATCGGGGAGAATTTGCTGGCGCCCACGCTGATCGCCCACGGCGACGATGCGCAGCGGCGCCGGTTTCTGCCGCCCATTGCGCGCGGCGAGGAATTGTGGTGCCAGGGATACAGCGAGCCGGAAGCGGGATCGGATCTCGCCGGACTGCGTACGGTGGCCGTAAAGGGCCGGGACGGCTATCGCATCAGCGGGCAGAAGATCTGGACCTCGCTGGCCACAGAGGCCGATTGGTGCTTTGTGCTGGCGCGCACCGATATGCGGGAGACGCGGCACCGGGGGCTGTCCTTTCTTCTCGTCCCGATGGACCAGCCGGGGCGGATAGAGGTCCGGCCGATCCGGCAGATGTCGGGGACCGCGGAATTCAACGAGGTGTTCTTCGACGGGGCGCTGGCGCGGACCGGCCACGTGGTGGGCGGGGCGGGCAACGGCTGGCGGGTCGCCATGGGCCTGCTGGCCCGGGAACGCGGCGTCTCGACACTGGTCCAGCAGATCGGCTTCGCCGCGGAACTGACGGCGATGGTCGCCGACGCGGTGGCCTCCGGCGCCGTCCGCGACCCCGTCCTGCGGGATCAACTCGTACGGCAGTGGGCCGAGTTGAAGGTCATGCGGTGGAATGCGCTGCGAACCCTGGGGGCGGCCGGGGACGCGGGCGCCCCCAGCGTGGCCAAACTGCTGTGGGGCGGCTGGCATCAGCGGCTGGGAGAGCTGGCGATACGGGTACGGGGCGCCGCGGCGGCCGTGGGGCCCGCGGCGTGGTCGGCGGAGGCGCCGTATGCACTCGATGCGCTCCAGCGGTTGTTTCTGTTCACCCGGGCCGACACCATTTACGGCGGTTCGGATGAGATCCAGCGCAACATCATCGCCGAGCGCGTGCTCGGCCTGCCCAGAGCGGAGCGGTGATGAGAGGCGTCATTTTCGACGGCGAGCA
The DNA here is from genome assembly GCF_000935125.1 of Streptomyces natalensis ATCC 27448. Classification (GTDB taxonomy): domain Bacteria; phylum Actinomycetota; class Actinomycetes; order Streptomycetales; family Streptomycetaceae; genus Streptomyces; species Streptomyces natalensis. The sequence continues at coordinate 257,861 of NZ_JRKI01000063.1, forward strand.
GACCCGGGTCGTGGACGATCTGGAGGTCCGGGATCCGGGGCCCGGTGAGGTGCTGGTGGGGATCCGGGCCGCGGGGCTGTGCCACAGCGATCTGTCGGTGGTCGACGGGACCATTCCGTTTCCGGTGCCGGTGGTGCTGGGGCACGAAGGGGCGGGAGTGGTCGAGGCCGTAGGGGCCGGAGTGCAGCATGTGGCGCCCGGTGATCATGTGGCGCTGTCGACGCTGGCCAACTGTGGGGCCTGCGCGGAGTGCGACCGGGGACGGCCGACGATGTGCCGCAAGGCGATCGGCATGCCGGGCAGACCGTTCCGGCGCGGGGCCACGGAGCTTTTCAACTTCGCCTCGAACTCGGCGTTTGCGGAGCGTACGGTCGTCAAGGCGGTGCAGGCCGTGAAGATCCCCGAGGACATTCCGCTGACGTCTGCCGCACTGCTCGGATGCGGGGTGCTGACCGGTGTCGGGGCCGTGCTCAACCGGGCCAAGGTGGACCGCGGCGAGGCGGTCGTGGTGATCGGGGCCGGCGGGATCGGGCTCAATGTGCTGCAAGGGGCGCGGATCGCCGGGGCGTCGGTGATCGTCGCGGTGGACGCCAATCCGGCGAAGGAGGCGATGGCGCGGCAGTTCGGGGCCACGCACTTCATCGATGCGTCGGCGGTGGCGGACGGCGTCAAGGCCGTCAAGGAAATCCTGCCGACCGGGGCCGATCACGCCTTCGAGTGCGTGGGCAGTACGCGGCTGATCCGGCAGGCGATCGATCTGCTGGACCGGCACGGCCAGGCGGTGCTGCTCGGCGTGCCGCCGGCCGGTGCGGAGGCGTCGTTCCAGGTCTCGTCGCTGTATCTCGACAAGTCGATTCTCGGGTGCCGTTACGGGTCGTCGCGCCCGCAGCGGGATATCGCGCTCTACGCCCGGATGTACCGGGAGGGGCGGCTGCTGCTGGACGAGCTGGTGAGCGAGACCTATCCGGTCGAGGACTTCGCCAAGGCGGCGGACGATGCGCATCATGGGCGGGTGGCGCGGGGGGTGTTGACCTTCACCTAGGCACCGGAGCGGTGGCCCGATCCTGGTGAAGGCTGGCCCTTCGGCCACTCGTTCCGCCCTCAATGGCCCGTGGTAGGCCACAAGTTGATGCATGGGCATGTGAGCTATGGCCACTCACGTGTAGCGGGGACATCGTGTGGTCCCGGCGGCTGCCCGAAGGTGCGGAGCCGTCCACAGTGACGGTGTCCCAGGACGCGGCCGGCCGGTGGTTCGTGTCCCTCCTGTGCGAGGACCCCACCGTGAAATGATGGCGCTGGTCATCCGGCGACGGGGCGGGGGAGTCGCCCTGGAGGGAGCCGCCTAAAGGGAGGGACCGAGGCGCCCGAAGGTGCCCCGGTGGAAGAGCAGAGGGCCGGTTGCGGCGGCGGACGGGTCGGCGGCGAGGGCCTCCACCCGGCCGACCACGATCAGATGGTCGCCGCCGGTGTGCACGGCCTGGATCGTGCAGTCGATCCAGGCCGGGACGTCCGTCAGCCGCGGCGAACCGGTTGCCGGAGCCGCCGTGTACGCCACCCCCGCGAACTTGTCGGCGCCGCTGACCGCGAACCCGCGGCACAGCTCGCCCTGCCCGGCGCCCAGGATGTTGACGCAGAAGACCCCGGCGCGGGAGATCCGCGGCCAGGTGGTCGACGTACGCGCCACCATGAACGTGACCAGCGGCGGATCGAGCGAGAGCGAAGCGAACGACTGGCAGGCGAAACCGGCCGGGCCGTCGTCCCCCGGGGCCGTGATGATCGTGACCCCGCTGGCGAAGTGGCCCAGGACGGAGCGGAATTCGGCCGGGTCGAGCGGCGCCCGTTCGTCGTCGCGGACCGCGCGCAGCGCGGGGCGGGGTGCCGGGCGGTGGGCGGGGCGCGGTGACGGGACGCTTGTGGCGGTGGCGGTGGCGGTGGCGGTGGTCGGAGCGCCCACCGAGCGCAGATACCGCACCGCCGTGGCCGCCATTCCCGCATGTCCCATCATGCGTTCATTGAATCTGATGCAGCGTCAGAAAGGAAGCCTCCGGAGGGGCATCCACACCCAAGGGTGGTTTGCGGCAACGCACGGGTGACGTGGCGGGTATTCGGCCGAGTTCGTGTGGTGCGGCCTGATTGGCTACGGCCTGCACGGGTAGCTTCCACCACGGTCGCCGCCCGGAGCCCAGCACGGGGGAGTACCACCACATGGCCGATGCGACGCCGTCCTCACCCTCGTCCACCACATCACCCACCTTCGACGAGGTCTTCTGCGGGCTGTTGCCGCGGCTCTACCGTCGTGCGGTGATGCTGGCCGGATCGAGACATTCCGCGGAGGACGTGGTGCATGAGGCGTACCTCAAACTGGCCGCCCGCCCGCAGCGTTTCCTCGCGCATCCGGAGCCGTACGCCTATGCCTTCACCACGGTGCTCAACATCGCCCGCGACGCACACCGCAGGGACCGGCGTCAGGTGCCGGTCGATGCCATGGAGGGCGTCGAGGCGGCCGGGGCAGGCGGCGCCACGGCGGGCCTCGGCGGGGCGGCCGGGGCCGGGGCCTGGGACGGCGGGATGGAGCAACGGCATGCCGAACTCGAAGCGGTGCGCCTGCTGGGGCGGTTGTCGCACCGCCAGGCCGGGATCGTCATCCTCGTCGACCTCGACGGCTACACCATCGACCAGGCAGCACAGATCATGAAGGTGCACCGCGGTACGGCCGCCCGGCACCGCGCCCGTGCACTGGACCGACTGCGCGCCCACCTTGTGGACACGCGGCACGGACGGGGCGGGAGGTGAGCGGCACGATGAGCGACGGGGACGACGTCGAGGCGCTGCTGCGCGAGCGGCTGCACCGCGCGGACCAGCAGATCGAGGTACCGGCCGGGCTGTGGGCCCGCATCAAGGAGTCGGGCACGGTCCCGGCGCCGGCGGCTCCCGTGACGTCGACGAGTCGGGCGCCTCGCGTAACTCCCACGGCGTCCGTTACTCCCACGACTTCCGTAACACCCGCAACTCCCATGACAGCCGGGGCTCCTGTCCCAGCCGGTGGATCCGTTGCGCTCGGGTCGTCGCGTCGTCGGGCTTACGCCGTCGTGCTCAGCGTCGCGGCCACCGTGGCCGCGGTGGTGCTGGGCGCGTGGTGGCTGCTGCGGACGGCCGGCACCGGACCGCCTCCGGCCGCCGCCGTCCGCTCCGTACCGATAGCCGTCTACAACAGCGAGTCCGCCTGCCGCCACCTCCGCTCCCTGGAGTGCGCCCTGCGCCTGGCCAAGGACCCGTACGTCCCCTACTCCGAGCCGGGAAACTTCGTGGGCCGGGTCTGGCACGGCGATGTCCTGTCCGCGCACTGCGTGGTCACCGATGGCCGTCTGATCCGGGACGAGGCCGGGGTGACGTCGACCCGCTGGTATCTGGTGACGGCCAGGAAGGGCATGACGGGGTGGCTGCCGGGGGTGCGGACCCGCAATACCCAGGAGATTCCGGTGTGTTCGCCGGGAGAGAGGCGGCCGTCGGGTGGGACGTGATCCCGTGGGGCGTCATCGGCTGGGACGTGATCGGCCGGGACGTCATCCACCGGACCTCACCCACTGGGACCTCATCCACCGGGACGTCATCCACTGGGACCTCATCCGCAGCGCGTCATGTTGGCGCGGCTGTCTCCCCTACCTCCCCCGATACCTGGGGGTGCGACGTTCCACGAAGGACGCGACCCCTTCCCGGGCGTCGGCCGTCGTCATGTTGATTTCCTGGGCGGCGGCCTCGGCGGCGAAGGCCGCGGTCCGGTCGGCGTCGAGCGAGGCGTTGACCAGCTGTTTGGTCAGGGTCAGCGCGCGGGTCGGGCCGGCGGCCAGCCGTTCGGCCCACTCCCGCGCCGTCTTCGTCAACTCACCGTCCGTCACCACCCGGTTGACCAGCCCCAGCCGCTCGGCCTCCGCGGCCGGCACGGCGTCGCCGAAGAACATCAGCTCCTTGGCGCGCTGCGGACCGATCAGCCGCGGCAGCAGATAGGCGCCGCCGCCGTCCGGGACCAGTCCCCGCCGTACGAACACCTCCAGGAACCGGGCCGATTCGGCGGCCAGCACCAGGTCGCAGGCGAACGCGAGATGCGCCCCGATTCCTGCCGCGGTGCCGTTGACGGCGGCGATCACCGGCTTCTCGCAGTCCAGGACCGCGCCGATGAACCGCTGTGCCCCGCACCGGATCATCCGCGCGACATCACCCGCGACCCGCTCGCCCTCCGCCGACGGTGACCCTCGCAAATCTGCCCCGGCGCAGAATCCCTTGCCGGTCGCGGTGATCACCACCGCCCGTACCTCCGGGTCCGCCGATGCGTCCGCGAGCAGTTCCATGAGGTGTTCGCGCTGGTCCCAGGTGAGGGCGTTCATGGCCGCGGGCCGGTTGAGGGTGATCCATGAGACGCCGTTGTCAGTGGCGTGGAGTATCAAGGAATCACGCGGGTCGGAATCGCGCGGGCCGGAATCACGCGAGACGGGATCAGAGGCGTCAGAGGCGTCAGAGGCGTCAGAGGCGTCAGAGGAATCAGAGGAATCAGAGGCGAGGGAATCCGGGGAGGTTGCCATGGGGACGGCTCCAGGTGGGGGCTGCGGGTGTGGGTGTGGGTGTGGGTGTGGGTCCGGGGCCGGGTGTGGGGCTGGCTTACGATCCTCGGGCCGGGCTCTCGCCGTCGGTCCCGTGGCACACCGCGAGCGCATCCAGGGCCACGGCGCCCTGCCCCCGCGGGAGGACGACCAGTGGGTTGATGTCCAACTCGGCGAGTTCCGAGCCCAGTTCGAGCGCCATCCGCTGCGCCCGCAGGACGACCTCCACCAGTGCATCGATATCCGCGGGCGGCGCGCCCCGTACGCCGTCCAGCAGGGCATGGCCGCGCAGCTCGCCGAGCATGGCGCGCGCCCGGTCCTCCCCGAACGGCGGCACGCCCACCGCGACGTCCCGCAGCACCTCCACCAGCACTCCGCCCAGCCCCACCGTCACCGTGGGCCCGAAGAGGCTGTCATGGGTGACCCCGACGACCATCTCCACGCCCCGCTCGATCATCTGGCAGACCAGCATGCCGTCCAGCGGCACGTCCTCGTAACGGGCGATGTCCGTGAGCTCGCGATACGCGTCCCGCACCTGGCTGGCCGAGGTCAACCCGACCTTGACCAGACCGAGTTCGGTCTTGTGGGCCAGCTGCGGCCCGGACGCCTTCATGACGACGGGATAGCCGACCTGGCTCGCCGCCCGCACGGCCGCCGCCGCGCTGGTCACCAGCTGTTCGCGCGGTACGCGGATGCCGTAGGCGCGCAGCAGCTGCTTGGCCGCGTGCTCGCTGAGCTGCCGGCCCGGCCGCAGCAGGGCCTGAGCCTTGCGGGCGGAGGGGGAGAGCACCCGCGGGGCGTCGTCGAACGGCGAGCGGTAGCCCTCGACGAAGCGGTGGTGGTCGAGGTAGGCGCGTACGGCGGTGATGCAGTTGGCGAAGGTGCGGAAGGTCGCCACGCGCGAGGAGCCGAGGAGGGTGCGGCGGTAGGCGTCCTCGGTGCCGACCGGGGAGCCCCACACCACGCACACCAGCTTGTCCGTCCGCTCCGCCGCGTCCACCAGGTCCTGCGCGAGCGTGTCGCTCATCGGCGGGAACGGCCCGGTGATCGGGCAGATGAGCACGCCGATCGACGGGTCGGCGAGGATCGCGTCGATGATCTTGCGGCCGCGCCAGTCGCCGACCGGATGCCCGCCGTTGTCGATGGGATTGGCGACGCTCAGATAGTCCGGTATCCACCGGTGCAGCTCGTCCTGCTTGGCCCGGGGCAGGGCGGGCAGGTGGAGTCCCGCCGCGGTCGCCAGATCGGAGAAGTGGGCGCCGGTGCCGCCGGAGATCGAATAGACCGCCACTCCCTCGGCGAGGGGTTTCCTGGCGCGGGCCAGCAGCGCAGCGGTGTCCTGGAGCTCGTCGAGCCCGTCCACCCGGATCACGCCGAACTGCCGCATCGCGGCGTCCACGACCTCGTCCGCGCCGGTGAGCTTGCCGGTGTGCGAGGCGGCCATCCGGGCCCCGGTCTCGGTGCGGCCGACCTTCACGGCGACGACCGGCACCTTGTGACGGGCCGCGCGGTCGGCGGCGAGCAGAAAGCTGCGGCCGTCCTTGAGCCCCTCCACATACGCGGCGATGGCGCCGACCTCGGGACGGGAGGCGAAGTACGAGAGGAAGTCGGCGACCTCCAGATCGGCCTCGTTGCCGGTGGGGGCCCAGTGCGAGAGGCGGATGCCCAGCTCCTGGAGGGTGAAGACGGGGCGGCCCTGGTGACCGGACTGGGTGATGAGCGCGATGGCCGGGCCGTCGAGGTCCTCGCGGAAGGTCTCGAACGCGTTGAGGTTGGTGTTCGGGCCCAGCAGCCGCAGTCCGGCGCGGTCGACGGCCTCGGCGAGCCGGTCCTGCGCCGCCGCACCATCCGCGCCGGTCTCGGCGAAGCCGGAGGCGAAGGCCACCGCGAACGTCACCTTGGCGTCGCCCAGCTGCTCGATGACCGGGACGGGGTCGGCGACCAGGAGGACGGCGAGATCGATGGGTTCGGAGTGCCCAGTGGAGCCAGTGGAGCCAGTGGAGCCAGTGGAGCCAGTGCGGTCGGTGAGGTCGGCCAGGTCGGCCACGGAGGCATGGCAGGGCCGTCCGAAGACCTTCTCACGCCCCGGGTTGACGAGATGGAGCCGGGCGCCGACCCGTTCCGCCCAGGCGATCAGCTGCCGGGTGATACCGGTGTTCGGCCGTCCCTCGCCGTCCGAGGCGCCGATGACGGCCACGGCCCGGGGCCGGAAGAAACGGCCCAGGTCGGGCACCTCGGCGTACAGCGGCCGCCCGCTGACGTCCCGGTCGACCGCCGCGCCGTCCCGCTCCCCGCCGTCGCCCCCGCGCGGCTCGGGCACGCCGTGGACAGTGGGTGGTGGTTGCTCCCCACAGGCCACGACGCGGGCCGGCCGGGAGTGCGTGGTGAGGGTGCCGTGAGTCGATCCAAGCATCGCAGACGCCCGCTCCTGTGTGACGGCTCTCATGGCGCCGGGCAGGAGTGCATCCATTCCATACCTGACGCCTAGTCAGTTATGAGATTACCGAACTGACGGCCTGTCAGGAATGGGGCTGCACGGGGCTGCGCAGGGAAGCATGGGTGAGCGTGGGAAGTGTGGGGAAGCGCGGGGAAGTGCGGGGAAGTGCGAGGAAGGCTCTTGGGAGGGGTGGCCGAGGGGTGTGACCCCGGGGGTCTTGCGCGCGATCCCGTCATCCGTTGAACTGACGTAGCGTCAGCCAACTGTCGTGCGATCGTGGGGATGGTGCAGCGATGTCAGGGATGTTGCGGTGATGGCGGGGGCGCGGGCCGGAGCGGTGTCGCGCGGGGACGTGCCGGAGGTGGATGCCTTCACCCGGCCGTACTGGGACGCCGCCGCCGAGGGGCGGCTGCTGCTGCGCCGCTGCCGTACGGAAGGGGGCGGATGCGGGGTCGTGCACCACTATCCGCGCCAGTTCTGCCCGTACTGCTGGGGCGAGGACGTCGAGTGGATACCGGCCAGTGGCCGCGCCACCCTGTACACCTGGTCCGTGGTGCACCGCAATGACCTGCCGCCGTTCGGTGGCCGGGTGCCGTATGTCGCGGCCGTGGTCGAGCTTGCGGAGGGGCCCCGGATGATGACCGAGGTCGTGGGGTGCGGGGAGGGGGAGGATGCGTTGCGGATCGGGATGCCGCTGATGGTGGCATTCCGGCAGATGGCAACCCAGGGGAACGGGACCGGCGACGGCGGGTGTGCCGTCGCGGTCCCCGTCTTCCGGCCCGCGTGACTCGCTACGGCCAGAGCAGCTCTTTCTCCCAATGCCCGCCCTCATACCGGTAGTTGAGCCGTACGTGACGGCGTCGCGCATCCCCCTGGAAGAACTCGATCTCCTCGGCCCGCAGGACGTAGAGGGTCCAACTGGGGACGGGGGCGTCCGGTTCGCGTCGGGCGCGCTCCCAGGCGGCGTCCGAGGCGTGGGCCAGCTCCTCCAGGGAGCCGAGGACCTCGCTCTGGTGGCCGACCAGCGCCGCGGCCAGCGCGCCCGGTGAACGGCGGTGCAGATCGGCCGCGCTCTCCGCGGGGTCCGCCGCGGTCACCGTTCCCCGGATACGGATCTGGCGCCCGACCGCCGCCCAGTAGAAGCCCAGCGCGGCCCGCGGCCGGGCGGCCAGCTCGCGGCCCTTACGGCTGCCGCGGTGGGTGCCGAAATGCCAGCCGCGCTCGTCCGCGTCGTGCAGCATCAGGGTCCGTACGGACGGGGCGCCGGCCGCATCCGCCGTGGCCAGCGTCATGGTGTGCGGCTCGGGCACACCGGCCTCGGCGGCCTCCCGCAGCCACTGCCGGAAGAGGGGCAGCGGCTCGGCCGGGGCCTGTGCGGGGTCGAACGACGGGAGTTCGGTGTCCCAGACCCGCAGCCCACGCAGCAGTTCGCGGAACGCGAGGGAGGCGGCGGCGGGAGACGCGTCGTCGTCCAGGGAATCCGGGGAGTCCAGGGAATCCGAGGCGTCCGGGGACTCCGAGGCATCCGGGGAATCCGGGGAATCCGAGGCGGGCGGGGCGTCCTGGCGGGCGGTGGGATCGGCCATGCCAGGCAGCGTACGGGGTGGCGGGCAGGGACGAGCTGGTGGAGCGCGCCGTTGCTGCCGACGGTACGGCCGACCCGCTGAGGGGCACCCCCCGGCTGCCGTCCGCGCGCCCCCGCTACCCCCTACCCAGCACCACCGTCCCCGACGAGCAGAACCATCCCCCCGTGCCGGAGGCGACCGCGAGCTGGGGCGGGCGGCCGTCGGGCTTGCGGACCTGGCGGTCGGGGGCGTACTCGCCGCGGAGCTGGCGTACGGCCTCGACCAGCAGGAACAGGCCGCGCATGCCCGGGTGGCAGGCGGCCAGGCCGCCGCCGTCGGTGTTGACCGGCAGCGCGCCGTCCCGCAGCAGACGCCCCTTCCCGACGAACGCGCCGCCCTCGCCCTTGGCGCAGAAGCCCAGGTCCTCCAGCGTCACCAGGGTCATGTAGGTGAAGGCGTCGTAGATCTCGGCGAGGTCGATCTCGTCCGGGCGGACTCCGGCGCGCTCGAAGGCGAGGCGGCCGGAGACCGCGGCCGGGGAGACGGTGAAGTCGTCCCACTCCGACATGGTGGTGTGCGAGACCGCGGTCCCGCAGCCGAGCACCCAGACCGGGGGTGCGGCCAGGTCGGGGACGTGGTCCTCGGCGACGAGAAGGACCGCGCAGCCGCCGTCGGAGCGGATGCAGCAGTGCAGTTTGGTGAACGGGTCGGCGATCATCGGGCCGCCGAGGACGTCGTCGACGGTGATCGGCTCGCGGTACATCGCCTCCGGGTTGGCCGCGGCGTTGGCCCGGGCCTGGACGGCGATCTCGGCCAGCTGCTCCAGGGTGGTGCCGTACTGGTGCATATGGCGGCGGGCGGCCATGGCGTACTTGGCGATCAGCGTGTGCCCGTAGGGGACCTCGAACTGGAGCGGGCCGCGGGCGCCGAACGAGAGGTTCGCGGTGCGCCGGCCGGCCTTGAGGTCGGCGCGGGCGGTGGATCCGTAGACCAGGAGTACGGCGTCGGCGTGGCCGGCGGCGATCGCGTCGGCGGCGTGGGCGGCCATGACCTCCCAGGTGGCGCCGCCGACCGAGGTCGAGTCGACCCAGGTGGGGCGCAGGCCCAGGTACTCGGCGACCTCCACGGGCGCGAGGGTGCCCAGTCCGGCCGAGGCGAAGCCGTCGATCACCGACCGGTCCAGGCCGCTGTCGGCGAGCGCCCGGCGGGCGGCCTGGGCGTGCAGGGCGTAGGGGGTGGCCTCGTCCACGCGCCCGCAGTCGGACAGGGCCACTCCGGCGATGGCCACCTTGCGGTTTCCGGCGGCCGCCTTGCGGTTTCCGCTGGGGCGGTTGCTTCCTGAGGCGCGTGCGGGCCCTGAAGTCATGAATCTGACGGTACATCAGATTCATGGCCTCGGGCAGGGTGAGTGCGGGGGGCCTCCCCGGTAACCCCGCCGCCGCCCGTCTAGGAAATCGCACCCCCCGTCCCTACTATGACGCTCCGTCAGATTCCATGACCGGGGCCCGCCCCGACCGGGCGGGTGTCGTCGTACGGCCGGGAGGAGCCCGCCGATGGATGCCGCGTTCACCGAGGAGCAGGACGAGATCCGCCGCACTCTGCGCGGGCTGCTGCACAAGCGCTGCGGGCCGGACGAGGTCAAGGCGGCGGTGCGGACCCCGCGCGGGTACGACGAGGCGCTGTGGCGGCAGTTGGCGCAGCAGCTGGGGCTGCCGGGGCTGGCGCTGCCCGCGGCGTACGGCGGGGTGGGCTGCGGGCCCACCGAACTCGCCCTGGCCTGCGAGGAGACTGGCCGCGCCCTGCTGCCCTCGCCGCTGATCGCCACCGCCGTGCTCGCCGCGCCGCTGATCCTGGCCCTGGGCAGCGAGCCGCAGCGCGCCGGGCTGCTGCCGGCGCTGGCCACCGGGGAGCTGACCGCGACCCTCGCCGTACCGGGCGGACGACTGGCCACCGCACTGGCGCTGACCGGCCCGAACGGCGGGGACTGGGCGGGCGGCGGCCGCGCGGGCGGCATCCAGGCGCGCGCTCAGGACGGCGCCTGGCGGCTGTACGGGGAGGCCGGGCAGGTCCTCGACGGTCACAGCGCCGACGTCCTCCTGGTGGCCGCGCACGCCGGAGGTTTTGCGCACAGCCGCACCCTGGTCTTTCTCGTACGGGCCGACGCCCCCGGACTCGTACGGACCCGGCAGACCGCGATGGACGAGACCCGGCCGCAGGCGCGCATCGAACTGCGGGACGTGGCAGCCGAGTTGCTGGGCGACGGTGGCGGCGACGAGGGCGGGGACGCGGTGGCGGGTGCGCTTGCCGCCACCGGGGTGGGGGCGGCCGCCGCGTTCGCCGCCGAGGCGGTCGGCGCGGCCGATGCCGCGCTCGTCCGTACCGTCGAGTACGTCCGGGCGCGCGAGCAGTTCGGCCGGCCGATCGGGTCCTTCCAGGCGGTGCAGCACCGGCTCGCCGATCTGTACGTGGCGGCGCAGGCGGCGCGCTCGGCGGCCTCGTACGCGGCCTGGGTGGCGGGCGGCCCCGGGGGGCGCCGTACGGCCGAGCCGGGGGCGGCCGGGCTGGCGCTGGCGCAGGCGCTGGAGGCGCTGCGCAGGGTGGCCGGCGAGGCGGTCCAGCTGCACGGCGGCATCGGCTTCACCTGGGAGCACGAGGCGCATCTCTACTTCAAGCGCGCGGCCTGCGACGAGCTGCTGCTGGGGCCGGTGCACCGGCTGCGCGCACAGGCGGCCGAGGAGGCCGGGCTGTTTGCGGCGGCGGCCGACGGGCCATCGGAGGCGCCCGGCGGGGGAGGGGCGGCCGGGGAGCGGCGTACGGATGGTGGGCGAGTGGCGGTCGGCGAGCCCGACGCACCCGGTGCGCGAGAGGCGGTCGACGCCTGATGCCCCCGGGGGAGCGGCTGGTGCAGAAGATCTCCTCGACCCGTGCGTTCGCCCGGTGCGCACCGCATGTCATCCCCGCGCTGGACCGCGCCGTCCACCGGCTGACCCGCGGAAAGGTGCTGCTCAGCGCGCAGATGCTGCCCGGCGTGATCCTCAGCGCGACCGGCGCCAGAAGCGGGCTGGTGCGGCGTACCCCACTGGCGTGCATGCCGGAGGAGGGCGGGACCTGGGTGCTGGTCGGCAGCAACTTCGGGCGGCCCGGCCACCCCGCCTGGACCGGGAATCTGCTCAAGTGCCCGGATGCGGAGGTGAGTTGGCGGGGCCGGGACATTCCCGTACGGGCCCGGCTGCTGACGGGGGCGGAGCGGGAGCGGGCCTGGCGGGCGGCGCTCGCCTTCTGGCCGCCGTATGCCGCCTATCAGGCGCGCGTGGAGCGGGAGATCCGGCTCTTCCGCCTCGAACGGCGCTGAACGGGCGGCGGGCGGGTCTTGGCGCCGGGGCGGCGCTATGGCGCAGCGGGTGCCGCCCGGCCCTCTCAAGGGCCGCACGGCACCCGCTGCGGCGGTGCAGCTATGGCAGGACGGCTACAGGACGGATGGCGGCTGCTCGTGACGGCTCCTCGGTCGGCGTCGATGGCGTGCGAAACCGGCGTTCGCCCGGTGAGGCGCGTAGGCGGCGTCGGTTGTTGCGCCGCCTATTTCGTCGGCTTCTTGCCCGTGACGCCGAGGTGGACCAGCAGTGCCAGATTGGGCTTGAGCTCGGCCTGTTTGACGCCCCAGCTCTGGAAGCCCTTCTGGTGGCCGGCGACCGCCGCCAGCATCGCGACGATCGAGCCGGCCATGGCCGCCGCGCTCACGTCCTTGTCGACCTTGTTCTTGCTCTGGAGCTCCTCGATGGACTCCGTAAGGGAGTTGGTGACGGCATTGAGGATCTTCATGCGGATCTTGTAGAACCGCTTGTCGCCCTCGGCCGCGCCCAGATCCACGACGCGCAGAATCGCATCGTTCTTGCGCCAGAAGGAGAGAAAGCCGTCGACGAGCTCCTCCGCCGTCTGCCAGCCGGACTTGCCCACCCAGGGGCGTCCGGCGACAAGACCGGTCAGACTTGCGCCTTCTTTGGCCATCTCCTCGGCGATTTCGAGGACGGCGCCCTCCACGTCCGGGAAGTACTGATAGAACGTTGCGGGTGAAGTCCCCGCTTTTCGGGCCACATCGATGACTTTGACGTCCCGGTAGGGGGACGAACTGAGCATTTCACTGAGGCAGTCGAGCAGCTTCTGCCGCGTCGCCTGACCACGGCGGCCGGCAACTCTGCCGTCGACGGTTCGCACTTGTCCTGTCATGCCGTCAGCTTACCGAGGGGTGATCGGAGCGCGATTTGGCTGCCTGCAAATGGGGACGCGGGAGTTAACGGTGCCCGACCCCTCCTGCCGCCCCGGTTGCGGCCTCCTGCCCGGCCGCGAATCCGCAGGGCGGCGCTTGATCCGAACCGGTGAATGGTCTTATCAACAGGCTGTGGACAACTTTGGTGGACAAGCGCAAGGGGTGTCGGTGGCAAGTGCGCGCAGCGTATGGCCCGTTGTGTGTCCGTACGCCGATGACCTGCGTCAACCCGTCAATGAATCGTCCACACGTTCGAGTGCTCGTCGGGCGGGGCGCCCGTACCGCCGTTAGCGTGGACTTATGACTGCACTCGCGGACGGCGCTCCCTGCTGGGCGGACGTCATGCTGCCCGATCTCGAACGGGGCAAGCGCTTCTACGGCGGCCTCCTGGGCTGGACGTTCTCCGAGAGTGCCCCCGCGTCCGGCGGCTACACCCAGGCCCTGCGCAACGGCAAGAGGGCCGCCGGGCTGATGCCCCGGCAGGGTGACCGCGCCCCCACGGCCTGGGGGCTCTACTTCGCGACCGGCGACATCGAGCGCACCGCAGCCCTGATCCGGGGCGCGGGCGGGCGGATCCTCACCGCGCCCATGGAGGTCGGCGCGCTCGGCACGATGCTGATAGCGGCCGATCCCTCCGGTGCGGTGTTCGGCGCCTGGCAGGCCGGCGCGCACCGCGGCTTCGAGACCGGCCGGGAGCCCGGCGCGTACCTCTGGATGGGGCTGCACACCCGGGATGCCGCGGCGGCCGACGCCTTCTACGGCACGGTCTTCGGCTTCGAGGGCGTCACCGACAGCCCGATGGCGCGCCCCGGCTTCCTGCCGTGGCGGCTGCCCGGCCAGGCCCGCGAGATCGGCTGCCGGGTCGAGATGGACGCGACCTACCCGCAGGAGGCGCCGGCGCATGTCCTCGTCTGCTTCCTCGTCGACGCGATGGACGCCGCGGTGCGCACCGCGACCGGCCTCGGCGGCAGCGTGGTCATCCGGCCGCAGCCGACGCCGGGCGGCCCGTTCGCCGTGTTCTGCGACAACCAAGGCGCCGGGTTCGGCGTCATAGGTCTGAGGTGAAGTGGCCCTCGGGGCAGCAGAATTGGGCCGGTGGATGCGGGTTGACGGACGAGGGCCGGTGGACGGGGTCTGTGGACGGGGCCGGTGCGGACCGGCGGGCACGGAGGTGGAAAAGGGTGGGAGCGCGGGGGAATACGCAGGGTGCGCGCGGTGCTGCACCCAGAAGCGTCGTGCCGTACGGGCGCACGGCGTACGGGAGGGCGGCAGCCGGCGACAGCGGCGGTGGTCGGGACGGGGGCGGTATGACCGGCAGGGGGCGGGCGTGCAGGAGCGCGGGGGCCGGGCTGGGGGTGCCGCCCGGCGGTAGCTGGGGGAGGGCGGGCATCGCGTCGGGGCCGCTGCGGCGCGGAATACGGGGCGGAGTGCGGGACGGCGCGATACCGGCAACGGCAGGCAGGTGACCGGCGGGTAACCCTCCCGGTGGCCCGTCGTCATCGGACGTATCGGCGCACGTCACATGGGTGGCGATAACGCCGGGTAACGGTCGCGGCGGATGTGACGGGGCGTGATCCGTGACACGACGCCCAGCCCCGGGTTCGCACCGATCGGCCCGGCCAGGAAGAATCACCACGCGTACGGCCGTTTCGGCCATGCGGTGAGACGCTGCACGGGGCAGTGGCTCTCGGCGGCTCGTGGCTCTGGAGAGTCTCTTTTTACGCCCCACGGGGAGGTGGCAGGCAAGTGGTGGAGCAGCTGAAGCAGCTGACGCAGCACGATCCCCGGCGGATCGGGCCGTTCGAGGTGCTCGGCCGTCTCGGGGCCGGCGGCATGGGGCTGGTCTATCTGGCGCGCTCGGCGTCCGGCCGGCGCGTCGCGATCAAGACGGTGCGTACCGAGCTCGCCGAGGACCAGCTGTTCCGGGTCCGCTTCACACGCGAGGTCGAGGCGGCCCGCGCGGTCAGCGGTTTCTACACCGCGGCGGTGGTGGACGCCGATCCGCGGGCGGCGGTGCCGTGGCTGGCGACGGCGTACGTCCCCGCGCCCTCCCTGGAGGAAATAGTCAATGAGTGCGGTCCGCTGCCGGCCCAGGCGGTGCGCTGGCTGGCGGCCGGTATCGCCGAGGCGCTCCAGTCGATCCACGGCGCGGGCCTGGTGCACCGCGACCTGAAGCCGTCGAACGTCCTGGTGGTCGAGGACGGCCCCCGGGTCATCGACTTCGGTATCGCCTCCGGGGTGTCCAACACCCGGCTGACCATGACCAACGTGGCCGTCGGCACCCCGGCGTACATGTCGCCCGAGCAGGCCCGCGACTCACGCAGCGTGACGGGTGCCAGCGATGTCTTCTCCCTGGGCTCGACGCTGGTCTTCGCCGCCACCGGGCATGCGCCCTTCCACGGCGCCAACCCCGTCGAGACGGTCTTCATGCTGCTGCGCGAGGGCCCGGACCTGACGGGGCTGCCGGCGGAGCTGCGGCCCCTGATGGAGTCCTGTATGCAGATGGAGGCGGCCCACCGGCCGTCCCCCGCCGATCTCCAGTCCCAGCTCGCGCCCCACCTCTTCAGCTCCGGCAGCGACGACAGCGGTACGGCCTCGGCCTGGCTGCCGCCGGGCGCGGTGGCCCTCATCGAGCAGCGCCGCGGCGGCCGCTCCGCCCTCGGGCCGGCTCGGCGCGGGCCCCGGCGCGCACCGCGGCGACCCCCGCTCCGGCGGCCCCGGCCCGATGCCGCCGTCCGCCCCGCTGGGCCGGGACGCCTCGACCGCCCGGGTGACCCCGGTCTCCGCGGCCCCGCCGCCCGCCGCGTCCCCGGAGGGCGGCCCGGTCCGTCTCGCGGGCTCGCCCGCCCCGATAGGGCCCGGCCCGCGCGCCGCCGAGGCACGCGAACCGCAGCCGCACGCCCAGGCCGGTGCCGCCACGAACTGGGTGCGGCCGCCCGGCGGTGCACCGTCCGCCGCCCTGCCCCACCAGGGCAACGGCGCCGAGGCCGCGCCGCCCCCGCCGCCCGAGCAGCCGACCGCCGAGCCGGGCCGCTGGCGCCCCTGGCGCTTCCGGATGTCCAACGACGTCTGGGGCACCCCGGAGGTCTCCGGAGATCTGCTCTACGTCACCTCCTTCGAGGTGCACGCCCTCGATGTGGCCAGCGGGCGGCGGAAGTTCAAGACCCGCGACGTGGCCTGGGCGATGGCCGTCGCCGACGGACGCATCCATGCCTCCGACGGCCCGAGCCTGTATGCGCTGGACGCCGACGACGGCTCCGAGCGCTGGCGGATCGCCACCGACGGCTGGGTCTACGCCCTCCAGGTCGAGCGCGGCACGGTCGTCACCAGCACCCGCGGCGGCGGCGTACAGGCGTGGGAGGCGGGCACCGGCGAGAGGTTGTGGGAGACCGCCGGCGCCCAGACCGACTTCGAGACCGCCGAGGCCGGGCCCGTACTGCACGACGGCACGGTGTACGTCTGGGCCGACGCCCGGCTCAAGGCGCTGGAGGCGCGTACGGGCGCCGAGCGCTGGTCGTACCCGGTGGGCGACGCCGCGTCCTGCGGCGGGGTGCCGATGCGGCTGCTGCCCGCGCCCGACGGCGTGGTCTATGTGGTCGCCGGGACGCGGGTGCTGGCGCTGGACAGCGCCCGCGGCGAGGTGCGCTGGCACTTCGAGGCGCCCGCGGTGTTCCTCAGCCCGCCCGCCTTCGCCCCCGGTCCCGCCGTCACCGGCGGCGGGATCTACCTGGCGGACTACCTCGGCACGGTCTACGCCCTGGATCCGTCCGACGGCCGCGACCGCTGGCGGATCGCCACCGAGGCGCGCCAGTCCACCGAGCCGGTGCTGGTGGCCCACGGTGCCGTCCACCTGGGCAGCGGCAAGGCGCTCTACACCCTGGATGCGGTGACCGGCACCCCGCGCTGGCGGTTCCAGGCCGGTGCGGAGGTCGTCGGCGCACCGGTCGTCGCCGAGGGCCGGGTGCACTTCGGCTCCGCCGACCACTGCCTGTACACGCTGGATGCGATGGGCGGCCAGCTGCGCTGGAAGCTGGCGACCGGAGGTGAGATCACCGGCTCGCCGGTGGCGGTCGGCGGCGTGGTCTACGCGTGCAGCAAGGACCGCTGTGTGTACGCGCTGGACGCGGCGAAGGGGACGGGGCAGGCGCGCCGCCCCGCGTAACGCCCCTCGGGGCGCGTGGATCCGCCGGGGTGCGCGGGGCTACTGCCCTTCCTCCGGCGGCCGTTGGGCGTCGGGCCGCCGCTGTTCCCTGCCCCACTCCACCGGCGGCGTGGGCGGCCGGCGCTGCGTCGTCCGGGTCGGGGGCGGCGGAGGCGGGGGAGGAGTCGGGCGGGGCCACGGTTCGGTGGACGGCTCATGGGGCGGGCGCCCGCCGCCGTAACCGGGCCGGGGCAGCGGCCGGGTGTCCGGCCCCTCGTCCGGCGGCTCGCTCTCGTAGCCGTACTGGTCGTGCGCATACCGGTCCTGGGTGTACCGGTCGCCGCCGTACTGGTCATCGGCGTGCTGCTCCGGGGTCCATTCCTGGTGCGCCGGGTCATGCGTCACCGGGCGCCCCGGGTCCCAGGGTTCGGCCGCCGTGGGGGGAGGAGGCGGGGGAGCCGCCCGCTCGTCGTCGCGGCCGTACCCGTCGTCGTACCCCTGGCCGTAGCGCGGCCCGGCCCCGCGGCCGGCGACCCGGCTGCCGCGGCCGCTCATCACCAGGGCGCCGAGCAGCATCAGCGCACCGCCGCCGAGGGCGTTGGGCACGCCCACGCCCAGGCCGCGGGCGCCCGCGGTCAGTTCGCCCGCCGCCTGCCCCTGGCGGACCATCCACACGACGGTGAAGCCCAGCACGACGATCCCCGCGAGCGCGACCAGCAGCCGTGAGCGCAGCGCCACGCCGGCCAGGGTCATCAGGCCCGCGAAGGCCAGCGGCAGAAAGAGGGAGCCGTACAGGGAGGCACGGTTGTCGCTGATGCCGTTGAAGAGGTCCTCGATACGGAAGCTGCTTCCGTGACGGCCGTCGTACCAGGGACGGAAGGGGCTCCAGACGGCGGCCGTCGCTCCGATGAGGGCGATCAGGGATCCGCTCACGTTGCGCACCACTGGCGTCGCCTCGCTTCGCATCGTCCTGAGGTCCTCGGGACCGACGCTACGCCTGACCGTCCGTGCTCGCTATCTCGCCGGCCCCTTTCGGGCCTCCGTCGGACTGTCACCGGCCCTTGCTAGGGTGCCGTGCACGCGTCAGGCAACGCATGGCGCCGTCATCACGTCTTCAGGGGGATGGGCAAAAGGCATGAAGCTGCGCATGCGCACACGAGGTACCCAGGGCATAGCGAGCGGGCGGCGTACGGGCACCCGGATGTTCGCCGCCGCGGGAATGGCACTGGCCACCGTCACGACGGTCGGCGGCTGCGCCCTGCCCGGAGCGGACATCAAGGTGCCGGCGCCCACCCTCAGCCCCTTGGACAGCTACAACCCGAACGACCCGACCCCCTCGGAGACCCCCACGGACGAGGACACCTACTCGCCCGAGCCCGAGAACACCGAGGAGACCTTCGACCCGGACGGCCGCGACGATGTCACCGGCAGGAACTGTGACTTCTCCCGGTCGCTGGGCCAGTTCACGTACACGGTCTCGATCACCAACCCGTCCAGCGAGAACACCTACTCCTACGACATGGTGGTCAACTGGATGAAGGAGAAGCCGGCCGACGGCAAGGCGTGGGGCGTCCACCAGCGCAGCATCACCGTCGGCCCCGGCGACACCGAGACCTACACCGCCAAGTACTCCGTCAACTGGGGCAACAACTACGGGCCGTTCTCGTACAGCTGCCAGATCACGCGGGCGGAGAAGACCAAGCTCTGATACGGCCTTGGGGGTCAGCGCACCCTGTGGTCCCGGGTACGGGCCGTGAACAGCCGGGCCTGGAGTTCCGGCGCCGCATTGCCGAGCGCGATCAGTTGCGGCGCCGCCGCCAGCGCCTGCGCACGGGCGGCCTCGCGCGCCGACCACACCGCCCGTACGGTCCCCTGGACGGCCGCCGTCGGGTAGCCGGCGATGACCGCGGCCGCCCGCAGTGCGGCCGCCACCGCCGCACCGTCCGGGACGACCTCCGAGACCAGCCCGGTCTCGTGCGCCCGCGCCGCCGAGAGCCGCTCCGCCGTCCCCATCAGCGCCATCCGCGCCACCTCGCCGAACGGCATCCGCTGCGCCATGCCGATCGCCTCGTAGGCGCTGACCATGCCGTAGGTCGTATGGGGATCGAAGAAGGTGGCCGACTCGGCGGCGATGAGGAATTCGCACTCGCCCAGCAGATAGAACGCGCCGCCGCAGGCCATACCGCCGACGGCCGCGATGACCGGCTTCCACAGGTCGTTCGCCTTCGGGCCGATCGTCAGCAGCGGATCGTCGATCGCGTACGGGGAAGCGGGCTGGGGCACGCTGACGGACCGGTCGATGCCGGTGCAGAAGGCGCGTCGGCCCGCTCCGGTCAGGACCACCGCACGGATCGTGTCGTCGCGGCGGATCGCGCGCCAGGTGGCGGCGAGGGCGGCGGCGGTTTCCAGGTCGATCGCGTTGTGCCGTTCGGGCCGGTCGATCGTCACCAGCGCGACGCCGTCGTCGCCGGGGGTCTCGACGCGGACGGTGGGGGCGGCGGGGGGAGTGGAGGCGGTGCGGCCGGTGAGGTCGGCGCCGTTGGTCGTGCCGTCGGGGCCGGTCACGGTCGCTCCAGGAGCCAGCGGGGTACGGTCACGCCGCCGGGCAGGGTGTGGAAGGCGGCCTTCACCGGGGCGCCGATGCGCAGCCGGGCCGGATCGACGGAGTTGAGGGGCGCGTCGGCGGCGGCGACGAGGTTGCCGACGAGACGGATACGGGGGGCCTCGGCCAGTTCCACCACGACCGCGTTGTAGCCGGGCCGGGCCGCGTAGGCGGGCAGCAGCGGGGGGTGCGGCAGCACATACGACCAGATGCGGCCGCGGCCGCTCATCTTCTGCCAGCGGGCGGCGAAGGACTGGCAGTGCGGGCAGCAGGGGCGCGGCGGGAAGCGCAACTCGTCGCAGTCGGCGCAGGACTGGACGCGCAGTTCGCCGCGGGCGGCGTAGTCCCAGAAGGGTGCGCCGTCGTCGTCGGGAACGGGAAGCAGCAGGTCAGCGGCGGGGTCGGGGCGATTGTCAGTGGGGGGTGTCACGCTGGGTGACATGACTTCACGAACGGATGCACGCAGCGACTCTCCAGAGCTCATCGGCCGTCAACTCCTCAGCAGCAGGGCGGAGGTCGGGACTCCCTCGCCCGCGGTGACCAGGCAGGTGGCGGCGTCCGGGACCTGCGCGGTGCTGGTGCCGCGCAGCTGCTTGACGCCTTCGGTGATCAGGTTGAAACCGTGCACATACGCCTCGGACAGGCCCCCGCCGCCGGTGTTGAGGGGGAGCCGGCCGCCGATCTCCAGCGCACCGCCTTCCGTGAACGCCGCGCCCTCGCCGCGGCCGCAGAAGCCGTAGCCCTCCAGGGAGAGCGGGATGAGGGGGGTGAACGCGTCATAGATCTGTGCCACGTCGACGTCCTGCGGCCCGAGGTCGGCGCCCTTCCACAGCTGGCGGGCGGCGGTCCAGGCGGGGCCGGTGAGCGGGTCGTCGTTCCAGTAGTTGACCATGCCGTGGTGCTGGGCGGGCAGGCCCTGGGCGGCGGAGTGGACGTAGACGGGCCGGTGGCGGCAGTCGCGGGCGCGCTCGGCGGCTACCACGACGCAGGCCAGCGCCCCGTCCGTCTCCAGGCAGTTGTCGAAGAGGCAGAGCGGCTCGCTGATCCAGCGCGCGGTCATATACATCTCGCGGGTCAGCGGGCGGTCGTACATCATCGCGGCCGGGTTCTGGTTGGCCCGGTTGCGGCAGGCGAGCGCGACGTTGAAGAGATGGTCGCGGGTGGCGCCGTATTCGTGCATATAGCGGCGGGCCAGCAGGCCGATCTCGTCGGCCGGGCGCAGCAGTCCGAAGGGGCGGGTCCACTGCGCCGGGGTCGGCAGCTGGACCTGGGTGTTCTTCCAGGGCCGCGGCCCGGAGCCGCGTTTGCGCGAGCGCCAGGCGACGCCGACGCTCGCCTGCCCGGTGGCGATGGCCGCGGCCAGATGCGCCACGGTCGCGCACGAACCGCCCCCGCCGTAACCGACCTTGGAGAAGTGGGTGACGTCCCCGGCGCCGATGGCCTTGGCGATCTCGACCTCGTCCGTCTCCTCCATGGTGTACGAGGCGAACGCGTCCACCTCCGACGGGGCGATCCCGGCGTCGTCCAGCGCCGCCACGATCGCCCGGCACGCCAAGGTCTTTTCGGATCCCGGGAGTTGTTTGGCAAAAGGAGTCTGTCCGATGCCGGCTATCGCCGTAGCGTCCTTGAGGGTCGCCCCCATCGCCACCTCCGTGGTCGGCGGTCAGTGCTGACAGCCGAGGAGGCTACCGCTAATCTGACGGACAGTCAGCTATCGGGTGCAGGGGAACGATGCGGAGGAGGCAGTGCGATGCGCGAGGACCCGGATCCGCGGGCGGACCTGGAATACGGCTCCATCCCCCATCTGGTGCGCGCGGCCGCGCAGCGCCACGGCCCCCGGGAGGCGGTGGTCGAGGGCCGCACCCGCCTCTCGTACGGCGAGCTGGGCGCGCGGGTGGAACGGGCCGCCGCTGCCTGCATCGCCTCCGGCGTCGCCCCCGGCGACCGCGTCGCCGTCTGGGCGCCCAACACCCTGGACTGGATCGTCTCCGCACTCGGCGCCGTCATGGCCGGTGCCGTGCTCGTCCCCGTCAACACCCGCTTCAAGGGCGCCGAAACCGCCTATGTCCTGCGGCGCACCCGCGCCAAGCTCCTCTTCGTCACCGGCACCTTCCTCGGCACGTCCTACGTCGCCTCGCTGCGCCGCGCCGCCCGGGACGGCACCGGCGGCGGCCCGCTGCCCGGACTGCCGCATCTGGAGCGGGTGGTGGTCCTCGCCGACGACGCCCCCGCCGACTTCACCACCTGGAAGGACTTCCTCGCCGCCGGCGCCGCCGTGCCCGCCGCGACGGTCGCCACCCGCGCGGACGGCATCCGCCCGGATGCCCCCTCCGACATCGTCTTCACCTCCGGCACCACCGGCCACCCCAAGGGCGCGGTGATCACCCATGCCCAGACCCTGCGCGCCTACGCCGTCTGGAGCGACCTCGCCGGCCTCCGGGAGGGTGACCGCTATCTGATCGTCAACCCCTTCTTCCACACCTTCGGCTACAAGGCCGGCATCATCGCCTGCCTGCTGCGCGGCGCGACGATGGTCCCCCAGCCGGTCTTCAGCGTGGAGACCGCGCTCGCCAAGATCGCCGCCGAGCACATCTCCGTCCTCCCCGGCCCGCCCACCCTCCATCAGCAGATCCTCGACCACCCCGCCCGCGCCCTGCACGACCTGTCCGCGCTCCGCCTCGTCGTCACCGGCGCCGCGGTGGTCCCGCTGGAGCTGGTCGAGCGGCTGCGCAGCGAGCTGAAGATCTCCACCGTGCTGACGGCCTACGGCCTTTCGGAGAGCTCCGGCCTGGTCACCATGTGCCGCCGCGGCGATCCGCCCGACGTCATCGCCGCGACCTCCGGCCGCGCCATACCCGGCACCGAGGTCCGCGTCGTGGACGCCGCGGGCCGCCCGGCCGCGCCCGGCGACCCCGGCGAGGTCCTGGTCCGCGGCTACACCGTCATGTCCGGCTACTTCGAGGACCCCGCCGGTACGGCCCGCGCCCTGACCCCCGACGGCTGGCTGCGCACCGGCGATGTCGGCATCCTCGACGCCGACGGCAACCTCCGTATCACCGACCGCATCAAGGACATGTTCATCGTCGGCGGCTTCAACGCCTATCCCGCCGAGATCGAGCAACTCCTGGGCCGCCACCCGGACATCGCCGAGATCGCCGTCATCGGCATACCCGATCCCCGCCTGGGCGAGGTCGGCAAGGCGTACGCCGTCCGCCGCCCCGGCTCGTCGCTCACCGCCGACGACCTGATCGCCTGGTCGCGCCGCGAGATGGCCAACTACAAGGTGCCCAGGGACGTCGAGTTCGTCACGGAACTGCCGCGCAACGCGAGCGGGAAGGTGGTCAAGCGGCGGCTGCGGGAAGGGGGCGGGGCGGCGGCCGTTACGGAGGCCGGGTGAGGGGCGCGGGCGGCGCGGCCGGGACCAGGTGGCGGGGCCAGGGTCCGGTGATCACCCGTCCTGCGGCGTCCAGTTGGGGCGGCGGCCGCTGAGGGCCACCACCCGGTCGAGCTGCGACGCGTCGTCCGCGACGGGGACGGGCGGGGCGAAGATGGAGCCCGGGGTGCCTCCCGACTCCTCGACCCAGGAGGAGAGCAGGTCGTACACAACGCCCAGCGTCTCCGGGGCGGGCGCATAGTCCTGGCCCGTGGCGCGCGCCAGGTCCCAGCCGTGCAGGACCAGCTCATTGAGCGCGATCCGCCCGGCGATGGCCCCGGGCAGGGTGACCCCGCCCGCCTGGGTCTCGCCCGTCCAGGCCGCCGGTTCGCGCCAGGCGGCCGCCATCTCGTCCAGATTCCGGGACAGGTCCTCGCGCCAGCCGGCCGTCACCTCCGGCAGCGTCTCCGTCGGCGGCGTGCTGGTCGTCGGCCCGAGGTGCTTGCGTGCCGCGTCCCGGAAGGCGCCGGTCAGCCCGACGAGATGGCCCAGCAGATGCCGTACGGCGTACTCCCCGCACGGTGTGGGGGCGTCCAGCTGCTCCTCCCCGGTGTGTTGCGCCAGCCGCCGCACCAGCTGGGCCTGCGCCGCGAAGTCGATCGGGTCGATCGGGTCGGTCATGGTCCGGTCCGTCCTTCCGTACTGCCGATGTGTCGGGAGAGCCGCCGAGAGGAGAGCCCGTCCAGAAGGCTCCCCGCGGGGCCCCTACCCAGTGAAGACTTGTCCGGCCCCCGGAAGTCATCGCCACACCGGACGGAACAGAACACCGGTCGGAACACCGGTGGGAACGGAACACCGGACCTAACACCGGATGGAATCTCAGGACGCCGCCGGGCCCGCGTCCCGCTCGGCCGCCGGGGCCGCCTTCCCACCGGCCGCCGGGCCCGCCTCCGGCCCCCGCCCCGCGTAGCGCGCCCGTAGGACCGTCTTGAGCACCTTGTTCAGCGGCCCGCCGCGCGGCAGCTCATCGGTGATCTCCAGCTGCTCCGGCAGCTTCTGCGTCATCAGCCCGGCGGCCCGCAGATGAGCGGTCAGTGCGTCCAGCGTCAGCGGCCCACCGCCCGCGCCACCGTCCGCACCGTCGCCCGCACCACTGTCCGCACCGTCGCTCGTACCGCCGCCCGCACCGCCATCCGCCCCCGCGGGCGTCACCACCGCACACACCCGCTCCCCCCGCTCGCGGTCCGGCAGTCCGATGACCGCGACCTCGCCCACCGCCGGATGTGTGCGCAGCAGGTCCTCGATCTCCTGGGCGGAGATGTTCTCGCCCTTGCGGATGATGATGTCCTTCAGCCGCCCGGTGAGCACCAGATGCCCGTCGGGCCGCAGATACCCCAGGTCACCGGTGTGGAAGTAGCCGTCCTCGTCGAACGCCCGGGCGGTCAGCGCCGGATCCGTGTACCGGCGGAAGAGCATCGTCCCCTTGAGCGTCACCTCGCCCGGCTCCCCGGTCGCCGCCGCGCTCCCGTCCGCCCGGACGATCCGCACCTCGGCCCCGGCCACGGGACGCCCCACCGTCCGCCCCAGCTGTTCGTCGCTGTCGTACGGCGTCCCCATCGCGATCATCGGGCACTCCGTCATCCCGTACCCGTGCACGATCGCGCAGTCCAGCTCCCGCGCGGCCTCCGCGTACAGCTCCGGCGGCAGGGGCGCCCCGCCGCCCGACAGCAGCCGCAACGACGGAATCAGCCGTCCCGCGCCCGGCGACTGCGCCCGGTAGCGCCGCGACTCCGTCAGGAACGCCTGATAGAACGCCGTGCTCCCGCCGGCCATGGTCACCCCGCGCCGCCGGTAGACCGCGGCCGCGCGCCCCGCCTCGAAGGTCTCCAGCACCACCGCGGGAAAGCCGCTGACCAGCATCGCGATGACGTAATCCGGACCGGCGACATGCGCGTACGGGAACGCGATCGAGCCGATGTCGTCCGCCGACATCCCAAGCGCGGTGGCCAGCCCCACGCCACCGGCGATCAGCGAGGCGTCCGTGTGCTCGACGCCCTTGGGGGAGGCGGTCGTACCGGAGGTGTAGTAGACCCAGGCGGTACGCCCACGGCCGTCGGCCCCACGGCCGTCGGCCCCACGGCCGTCGGCCCCGCGGTCGCTGCTGCCGCTGCTGCCGCCATCCCTGCTGCTGCCAATCCTGCCGCCGCCGTCTTCGCCGTCCTCGCCGGCCGGATCGGGCACCGTGGCCGGATCCCCCGCCGGCAGTCCGCCCGCCAGTGAGACGACCCGCACCCCGTCCCCGGCCAGCTTCCGCGCCATCGCCCCGTAGTCGAACCCCCGCCACACCCCGGGCACGAGAACGAATTCCGCCGCCGATTCGGCCAGGATGAACCCGACCTCCCGCTCGCGGTGCAGATGAAGGACGGGCGTCTGTACGGCCCCCAGCCGGGCCAGCGCCAGCGAGGCCACCACCGTCTCGATCCGCGTCGGCAACTGCCACACCACCCGCGTCCCGGCTCCGATCCCGAGCCCCCGGAACCCGGCCGCCGCCCGCACCGCCTCGTCCCGCACCTCGTCAAAGGTGACGCTGCGCCCGTCCTCCTCGAAGAACATCGGCCGCCCGGCCGAGGCCCGCGCCCGGTACTCGACCAGATCCCAGAGGGTGTGCATGCGGGCGGGGTCGAACATGGCGCCTCCTCGCGGGTCGCGGGTGGCGTGACTGTAGCAGCGAATCTGACGGTGCGTCAGTATGCGGTCGCTACGCGGGTGAGGCGGCGACTCCTGCGACTCCGGCCGCTCCGCCGCAGCGGTGGCGATGCGTCAGGACTGGTGCCACTCCTGGGCGCCGAGGGCCGCGCTGACGGGCATGTGGCGGTCCAGAGGGGCGACGTTCGGAGCGGCGGCCCGGATCCGGCCGGCCGCCGCGGGGGCGCCGATGGCGCCGGCGAGCGCGGCCGCGAGTGCGAGAACGGCTATGGCGTGTGTGCGGCGGTGCATATCGACTCCTCGACGAAGGTGAATGAGTGGTGTGCGTCAAAAGACGAACGGAAAGACGAACCAGAAGACGCACGGAAAGGCGACCGCGGTGGCAGGAGGCCGGAATGCGGCGCGAACACGCCGCAGGGACCGGTGTCGATGGCCCCCCTCCAAGCCATCGAATCCGGCCCCTGCGATCCCCCGATACGTGCTGGCTTACTGCGGCTCGCCGATGGGCATGTGCTTATCGGCGGCAGCCACCGTCGGGGCCGGGCCACCGTCCCCGGTCACCGGCTTGACGGGCTTCTTCTTCGGCACACGGGGTGCGCCGATGGGCATGTGTTTGTCCAGTGGCTTGATGATGTCGCGGTCACCCGCGGGCGGTACCTGTTCGTTGCTCACTGTGATCAACTCCTGTGTGTGGGCGCTTTGGAAGTGCCCGGCCGGCGACTCCCCCGTGGGCCGCCGGACGGGCACTTCAGAGCCGCTCACCCTAGCGGTGGGGCCTGGCTGCCGAGCCGCTTGCCCCCCGAGGCGGCGGATCGACACTAGAGAGAGTGGCCCGCAGCGATGAACGATCGATAAACGCCCGCGATGAGCGTCCCCACCTGCGATGTTGCGCGGCGCAGCGTCACACTACGTGCGCCGGGGTGAGCAGGGCCTGCACTTCGCGGCCTTCGGGCGAACCCAGCTGTTCATAGATGGGCAGGGCTTCCTGCCAGCACACCCGTGCGCGGCCGCGGTGCCCTATGGCGTCGAGGGCGCGCCCCAGCAGCGTCAGGGCATTGGCGCGCCACCGCTCGCCGCCCACCGCGCGCAGGGCCTTGAGCGCCTGTTCGGCGTGTTCGGCGGCCACGGCCGGACGCCCGTTGCCGAGCTCTATCTCGCCCAGCCTGAGCAGCGTCATCCCTTCCCAGAAGCGCTGGCGGTTGTCCTGGAAGATGGTCAGGGCCTCGGT
This sequence comes from Streptomyces natalensis ATCC 27448, assembly GCF_000935125.1. GTDB lineage: Bacteria > Actinomycetota > Actinomycetes > Streptomycetales > Streptomycetaceae > Streptomyces > Streptomyces natalensis. The sequence continues at coordinate 284,772 of NZ_JRKI01000063.1, forward strand.
CAGCTGCTGAAGGGCGTCGTTGAGCCGTCCGGCGCGGGTGAGCGCCAGGCCCAGTGAGTACATGCCGTTGGCCAGCCGCCGGGTGGCGCCGAGCCGCCGGTAGATGCCGATGCCCTCCTCGGCGAGCCGGATGGCGCTGTCCACCCGGCCGACCCCCAGGTGCACGCGGGCCAGGTTGCAGAGCGCGCTCGCCTCGGACTGCTCGTTGTGGTCGTCACGGAACGCCGTGCGCGCCTGGCTGAGGTAGAGCTCGGCGTCCTCGTAACGCTGCTGGATGCCGGCGATGATGCCCCGGTCATTGGGCGCGTTGGACGACGAGAACGCATCCCCGGTGGCCAGCCCCAGCAGCATGGCCGACTGCGCATGCGCGTCCGCCTCGTCGAGCCGCCCCGCCAGGGTGTGCACATTCGTCAGCGAGGTGTGCAGACGAGCCTGTGCACGCTCGTCGCCGATGCCCCGGGCGGCGGCCAGCAGGGTCATATTGGCCTGCTCGTACTGATGCGAGTCGGCGCTGGACTCGGCGAGGTCCAGTGTGAGCAGCAGCAGATCGACGGAGCGTCGCAGGGTCTGCGGTGTGGCCGACTGCTGGGCGCAGGCGAGCAGGCAGCGCGCCTCCCCGAACAGCCACTGGAGCGCCTCGGGGCGGTCGGCGAACTCCAGGCCCGGATAGCCGGGCCGTTCCATGTGGTCGATGAGACGGTCGCCCGGCCGCTCCAGCGCGTACATGTGGGCCGCCGTGGCCAGATAGAAGTCCAGCAGCCGCGACAGCGCCGCATCCCGTTCCGACGGCGGCTGTTCGTCCCGTTCGGCGCACGCCCGCGCGTACAGCCGCACCAGGTCGTGGAAGCGGTACCGGCCGGGGGCCGCCGACTCCAGGAGGGAGGCGTCGACGAGGGACTCGATGAGCTCCTCGGCCTCATCAATATCCAGATCCAGCATCGCCGCAGCCGCCGCCAACGAGATATCCGGCCCGTCCGCCAGCCCCAGCAGCCGGAACGCCCGTGCCTGCTGCGGCTCCAGCTGGCCGTAGCCCAACTCGAAGGTCGCCTTGACGGCCAGGTCGCCGGCGCGCAGTTCGTCCAGGCGGCGTCGTTCGTCGGCGAGTTTGCGGGCCAGGGTGGAGACGGTCCAGGTGCGGCGGGCGGCCAGGCGGGAGGCGGCGATGCGGATGGCCAGGGGCAGGAAGCCGCAGGCGCCCACGACGGCCATGGCGGCCTGGCGTTCGGAGGTGACGCGTTCCTCGCCGACGATCCGGGTGAAGAGGGCCAGCGCCTCCTCGGGGCTCATCACATCGAGGTCGATGAGGTGGGCGCCCGCCAGATCGATCATGCGGGCGCGGCTGGTGATCAGGGCGGCGCACCCCTCCGTACCGGGCAGCAGCGGCCGGACCTGGGCGGCGTCGCGGGCGTTGTCCAGGAGGGCCAGGACGCGCCGGCCGGCGAGCGTGGAGCGGTAGAGGGCGGAGCGCTCGGCCAGCCCGTCGGGGATGGCGGAGTCCGGGGTGCCCAGGGAGCGCAGGAAGGCGCCGAGGACGGCCTCGGGTTCGGACGGGGTGTGGCCGGCGCCCTGGAGGTCGACGTAGAGCTGCCCGTCGGGGAAGTGCTCGCGGGCGGCGTGGGCGACATGCACGGCCAGCGTCGTCTTGCCGACGCCGCCGATGCCGGTGAGCGCGGAGACGGCCATCACGCTGCCCTCGGCGGTGGCGAGTTGATCGCCGAGCTCGGCGACGAAGGAGGCGCGGCCGGTGAAGTCGGCGACGGTGGCGGGAAGTTGCTTGGGGCGCAGCACGACGCGGTCGGCGGCGTCCGGGCCGTCCGGGACGACGGCCGGCGCGTCCAGATCGGTGTCGGCGCGCAGGATGCGCTGCTGGAGATCGGAGAGCGAGGCGCGGGGCTCGACGCCGAGTTCGTCGTCGAGCAGCTTGCGGGTGTCGGTGTAGACCGCCAGCGCCTCGGCCTGCCGCCCGCTGCGGTACAGCGCCAGCATCAGCAGCTCGCGCAGCCGCTCGCGCAGCGGGTGGGCGGCGGTCAGGGCGGTCAGTTCGGAGACGGCTTCGGCGTGGCAGCCCAGTTCCAGCTCCAGTTCGAGCCGGGTCTCCAGGAGGGACAGGCGCCACTCCTCCAGCCGGGTGCGCTGGGTCTCGACGTACGGGCCCGCGAGGCCGGCCAGCGGTTCGCCGTCCCACAGGGTCAGCGCGGAGTCCAGCAGCGCCCGGGCGCGGCCGCGGTCCCCGGCGGCGCGCGCCTTCTCCGCCTCCGCCGCGTGCTGTTCGGCGTGGTCGTGGTCGAGGTCGAGGGGGTGGCCGTCCGTCGACCGGATCGCATAGCCGCCGGACTCGCTGACCAGCGCATCGGCGTCCGCGCCGAGCGCCTTGCGGATCCGGGAGGCGTAGGTGCGCAGCGCGGCCAGCGCGGCGTGCGGCGGCTCGTCGCCCCACAGGGCGTCGACCAGTTCGGCCGCGGTGGCGGTGTGCCCGCCGCGCAGCAGCAGTGCGGCCAGCAGCGCCCGCTGCTGCGGGGAGCCCGCCACCAGGGGCGTTTCGCCGCGCCAGGCCCGTACGGGACCGAGCACGGTGAAGCGGAGCCGCTCCTGCCGCTGCCCCGTACCGTCGTCCATCGTCTCCCCCTGCCCTGTCCGATCGTCTACGCGCTGTTCGCGCGCATCCGCTGTGCGCAACGGTCAGTCTGCCTTGTCAGGGCCCCTTGCGTCAGTAGGGGTCCGGAGCGTCCACAAAGCCTCCCCGGGTGTTCATGGGCGCCGACAGGGAGGCGCACGAGGGGGCGCGGAGGCCCGTATTCCGTGCGCCCCCTGTGTGCGCCTCCTGGGTTTCCCTTGGTGTCAGCACCCTGAAGTCCCTTGGTGTTCCCCGGTGTTCGTTCCCGGGGTTCGCTCCCCGGGCATCTGTACGCGGATGAGCCGCCGGTCGGTTCCCGTACCGCGCGGTTTGCGGGCGCGATCGCCGGCGCAGCGATTGCTGACGGATCGTCAGATCGACGCTACCGTGGCGCCATGGAGACCACGGAGACCATGGACGCCACGGAGACCTCCCCGACCTTCCCCCGGATCATTTCGGTGGACGACCACACGGTGGAACCACCCCACGTCTGGCGCGACCGACTCCCCTCGAAGTACCAGGACATCGGCCCGCGCATCCTCCGCGCCCCCGTGAGGTCCATGAGCTTCGTGGGCGGGAAATTCGCCCCCGAGATGGGCGCCCCGGGCGACGACGGCCCGATAGCCGACTGGTGGGTCTATGAGGATCTGCACCGCCCGCTGACCCGCCTCGACACCGCCGTCGGCCACTCCCGTGACGAGATCCGGCTGGAGGGCATCACCTACGAGCAGATGCGCCCCGGCTCCTTCAGCGTGCCCGAGCGGCTGGCCGACATGGACGTCAACCACGTCCAGTCCGCCCTCTGCTTCCCCACCTTCCCCCGCTTCTGCGGCCAGACCTTCACCGAGGCCAAGGACCGCGAGCTGGCCCTGCTGTCCGTGCGCGCGTACAACGACTGGATGGTGGAGGAGTGGTGCGGCCCGCGGGCGCACGGCCGGCTCATTCCCCTGACGCTCATCCCCTTGTGGGACCCGGAACTCGCCGCCACGGAAGTACGGCGCAACGCGGCCCGCGGCGTCCGCGCCGTCTGCTTCAGCGAAATCCCCCCGCATCTGGGCCTGCCCAGCATCCACACCGACCACTGGGACCCGTTCCTGCGCGCCTGCGACGAGACCGGCACCGTCATCGCCATGCACATCGGCTCGTCCTCGAAGATGCCCTCCACCTCCCCCGACGCCCCGCCCGCCGTCGGCTCCACCATCACCTTCGCGAACTGCTGTTTCTCGATGGTCGACTGGCTGATGAGCGGCGCCTTCGACCGCTTCCCCCACCTGAGGATCATGTACGCCGAGGGCCAGGTCGGCTGGATCCCCTACATCCTGGAACGCGCCGACGTCGTCTGGGAGGAGAACCGCGCCTGGGGCGGCGTCGCCGACAAGGTCCTGCGCCCGCCGTCCGAACTCTTCGCCGACCACGTGTACGGCTGCTTCTTCGACGACGCCTTCGGCCTGAAGAACCTGGACGCCATCGGGGTCGGCAACGTCCTGTACGAGACGGACTACCCGCACTCGGACTCGACCTGGCCCAAGTCGAGGGAGGTCGGGGAGTCGCAGATGGGGCACCTGGCCCCGGACGTGGTGGAACGCGTCGTACGGGGCAACGCGATCGAACTGCTGGGGCTCACGGGGGAGGGGCTCTGGGGGGCGGGGGGCCAGGCTCGCCCCATGGCTGACTGAACTTCCTTCAGGTGCCCACCGCGACGGAGCACCGCGAGGCGGCCTTGAAGTCGGCCCAGTCGGTCGTGACAGCCAGGCCCGCGACGGTAGTGCGCGGGCGGCCGCTTGGTCCGGCCGTCAGTATGGTGTCCGCATGATTCGCGCTGTGGTCTTCGATGTCGGCGAGTGCCTGGTCGATGAAACGCGGGAGTACGGCACATGGGCTGATTGGCTCGACGTGCCGCGGCACACTTTCGCAGCGATGTTCGGGGCGGTGATCGCGCAGGGGCGGGACTACCGGGACGTATTCCAGGAGTTCCGGCCCGGCTTCGACCTGTACGAGCAGCGTGAGGCGCGCGCCGCTGCCGGGCAGCCGGAGCACTTCGCCGAATCGGACCTGTACCCGGACGTCCGGCCTGCGCTGGCACAGCTGCGCAGCGAGGGGCTGTGGCTCGGCATCGCCGGGAACCAGACCGTACGAGCGGGGCGCATCCTGCGCAGTCTCTTCGCGGACGACGTCGACCTCATCGGCACATCGGACGACTGGGGGGCCGGCAAGCCGGATCCCGAATTCTTCGCCCGTGTCGCCGCAGCAGTCCCCTTCCGGGCGGAAGAGATCCTCTACGTCGGTGACCGTGTGGACAATGACCTACGGCCCGGTGCGGCTGCCGGAATGCACACCGCTCTCGTCCACCGCGGGCCTTGGGCCACCATCCAGTGGAACACCCCCGAGGCGCGCGAACTGCCGACATTCCGGATCGAGTCGCTTTCGGAACTTCCGGAGGCGATCGCGAAGTTCAACGCGACAGCGCGCTGACGGTCGTTGCCCAGCCGTAGAGGCGCTCATCGAGGTCCCGCACGCACTGATCGTGTTGGTGCGGGGTGAGTGCACGGCGAACTTCCCGGATGCGCTCCATGCCTGTCGCGTACCAGGTGATCTCCAGCTGATCGAGCGCGAGGCAGGCGTACCGGCACGCTTCCTCTGGTTGTCCGGCGGCCGCCTCCACGGCGGCCAAATCGCCGTAGATCACGGTGCGTTGCTTGTACTCCGTGGTTGGCATCTGATCAAGGGCATCCAGCAGTGTGGTGCGCGCCTGCGGCAGGTGCCCGGCCTTCAGCTGAGTGTTCCCCTTGAATGCGGCCAGACGTACCGGAGTGAACCAGTCCATCCATTCCGGGGTGGGGTACTTGGAGCCGTGCGTGAGGGTTTCCTCGCCGTGTCCGATCAGGTGTAGTGCGGTGCGCGTGTTCCCGCACCTGCTTTCGCACTCCGCCTCGACGGCGTCCAGCCACGCCAGCAACTCCGCAGAGGCAGGTCCCCGCCGGGCGTACGTCCGGGCCGCCGCAATGCGTTCCACGACCTTCTCATGGTCACCTGCCCAACCAGGGATGAAGGCGCTGTGGGCGAGGATCGCGGCCCCCAGCAGGGAATCGTCTGCTTCGCCCGCGGCTTGAAGAGCGCGGAGCAAAGTGGGGCCGGCGTCATCAGGCTCGCGAAGATCGAAGAATTCGATGCGCCCCGCGAGCAGCCAGGTCTCGGCGAGGGCCGCCGCCACGGAGTGGCGAGTCCGCCCAGCAGTCTCGGCGAGCAGGGCACACCCCAGGTCCGCGTGAGCGCGGACAGCTGGATGGAGGGTGGCGGGAGCCACGGACCAGTACAGGTGTCGATGGGAGCGGGTGATGCTCTCATAGTCGGATGCCACCGATGCGGGCTGCATGGGTGCGCCGGACTGTGAAGGTACGGCAGGTAGGTGGGCCGCCGCACCGCGTGGTGACACCGGGACGTTTCGCTTCGCGGCCGGGCGGTCGCGGCCCGTGGGGATGACAAACCCAAGTGCTTCTAAGTCCTGGCCGGTGAGTTGCGTGAGACGTTGCTGCATGTCTGGGTGCGGCCAGGGCGGCTTGTCGGATTCCCATCGGCGGACCTGGCGTACGTCGACGCCGAGCGCTTCGGCGAAAGCCTGCTGGGTAAGGTAACCGGCCGCCATGCGAGCCGACTTGAGTCGAACGTTTCCTACAGGCCGCGTCACATTGCACCTCCGTCGTGGGGTCTCTGGGCAGTGTCCCTCCAAAGTCCTTGCTGTGGCTACAGATCACTCGTATGGGGTGCCAAGAGTCCTTATTGACGCGAGGAAATGTCCTTCAGAAGTCCTCGCCATTGGTGAACGGCAGCGCAATTCTTGATTCACGCTCAGCCGAACCCGAACGCCCCAGTGCAGGGGCGGGGTTCCCTACCCGACTGGCCACGTGCAAGACCCCCGCGACGCTGTGGACGTCCGGGGGCGTGGCCTTCAACCCTCTGGAGGTTGACGACAGTGCTTCACGCTATCGGAACGCTCTTTGAATTGCTGCTGTGTCGGTTACTGCCCTCCAGGGGCTGCCACCGCGCAGCCGGCCCCGGCGCCGCCACCCTGTGTGAGGCCGCAACGACTCGCGTGTCTCCCCGCGTGCCCGTCCGGCCGCTTGAGCTGCTGCGTGGCGAGGACTCGTACCTGATCCGCCCGTACGTCCTCACCCCCGAGGAACGGCAGGAACGACGGGCCCAACGCGGTCGGCGACGGACGCTATGGCTGGCCGTGCACGGATACGACGCGGGGCCGCACTGGATTCACGGTGTGGAGGTGACGTCTTGATCGCCGACAGCGCGACGCAGAAGGGCGAGCGGCCTCAGGGCGACACTGGGGACCTTTCGGAGAAGGTCAAGAAGGCGAACGACCAGAGCAAGAAAACGATGGGGAAGCGGTGAAGGGCGGTCGCTGGTCGGCTGATTGGTGGCACCGCCGTGCCCAGCTCACGCAGCCAAAGCAGGCGTCACTCCGGCATAGACGCCAGTTGCAGCGGGAGTTGGACGCGCTGGCTGTCGATCCGGTCTTCGCTGCCGAGTTCGCCACGCAGCTACGCCGGTGCATCGTTCAGCGGTGCGAAGAAGCCCTGTTGGCAGCCATCTTTGACGAAGTGGTGCTCGACTTGGGCGACCGAATCCGATCAACGGGCATGACCGCAGCATCTACAGACTCCGCCCAAGAGAGTGCTCGCTGAGGCGGCGCAGGGTGTACTGGGGAGTCGTCTATGACGTCACTGCTCGGATTCTGCGTCGACACACCCTGTCCTGATGAGGCTCAGACCGGTACCTGAAGCATGTGGGTGCCACCGGCCACGCCCGTTTCGACGGGGCGGGTACGCCCCGCGGCGACTTGCCCGCCGTTCCGGCTTGCGCTTTCCGCTGCGGCAACTTCTACGGTCATGTGTGTGGCCGGAGAGACCGGCCCGGCGAGGGAGGCACCGGCAATGGCCTGGTCGATCGCGGAGGTGGCGCGGATGTCCAAGGTGACATCGCGGACGCTGCGGCACTACGACGAGATCGGCCTGTTGCCGCCCGCATGGATCGGGAGCAACGGGCACCGCTACTACGAGGAGGCCGATCTGCTGCGGTTGCAGCAGATCCTGCTGATGCGGGAGCTGGACCTGGGGCTGCGCGAGATCCAGGCGGTCCTGGACAGCCAGCTCGACCAGGTGGCCGTGCTCCGCGAGCACCACCAGCGGCTGCTCGCGGAACGGGACCGGCTGGAGACGCTGGCCCGTACGGTCGGCCGCACCATCGCCGAACTGGAAGAAGGCAGGGACAACGGAGAGATGACGAAGATCAACAGGCCGGAGAACCTGTTCGAGGGGTTCCAGCCCCCGTCCGAGGCCGAGGCCGAGGTACGGGAGCGGTGGCCGCAGCAGTGGGAGCAGTCCCGGCAGGCCGTCGAGGCGATGACCGCCGAGGACACGGAGCGCTGGCAGCGTGAGGTGACGGCGCAGATGATCCGCATGGCGGAGTTCATGGTGGCCGGCACGCCGGTTGACGACCCCGCGGTACAGGACGAGGTGGACGTCAACTACCAGGGCATCTGCCGGTTCTGGACCCCGACCGCGGCCGCGTACAAGGGAGTGGGCCAGACCTATGTCGACGACCCGCAGATGCGGGCCAACTTCGACAAGATCGCCGACGGTCTGGCCGTCTACCAGCGCGATGCGATGGTCGTCTACGCCGATGCACGGCTGAGCTGACCGCATGCGCACGGCGCGGCGCCATCGGGCTGACCGCGCGCACGGCGCCGGGGGGCTGCAGACCCCCGGCTGTACGCGGCCGTTCCGGCCGCACCACGTTTCGACTGGTCCGTCCTGCTCAGGCCGGTCCGCGGGATTCCGTAGCAGCGCCACCGCCGTGGCCACCAGGTTCCAGTCAGGGGACGCTGTGCCGCTCGCCGAGTGCTCCCCGTGGAAGCCCCCAACACCTCGCGCACGTGCCCACTCCACCGAATCGGCCGCGGCGCGGTCCTTGAGGTTCCAGCGGATGGCGACGTCGACGGTGTTCGCGCCCTCCAGGCCGTAGGTCAGTGCGGCCGCCCACAGTCCGGTCACACCGCCCATCCAGGAGCGACGACAGGTGGACGGGGTGGCCCGGGTGCGCAGAGCCGCGGCGCACCCACGGCAGTCTGTGGCACATCCGAAGCGGTCCCGGTATGTGCCGTGCACACCCCTTGCCTGATGTGGCAACAGTCAGGACGATGGCTCGGCGTTCGCCAAATTGACGATGCGTCAGATATCTGCCCAATGGAGCCGTGAGGAGCCGTCCAGATGGTGCGGACACTGCCCGAGGGACGACTGGTGTACGGGATGCAGCTTCCGGTGCAGTCGCAGAGCACCCTGTACGCGGAGAGCTGGGAGGCGGCGGCCGGGCCCGCCGACCTGGTGGAGATCGCGCGGGCCGCCGACCGGCACGGTTTCGCGTACATCGCCTGCTGCGAGCACCTCGCGATTCCGCAGCGGCTGGCCGCGGCGATGGGCACGACCTGGTACGACCCGGTGGCCACGCTCGCCCATCTGGCGGCCGTGACCGAGCGGGTACGGCTGCTCAGCCATGTCGCCGTAGTGGGGCTCAAACATCCGCTGATCACCGCCAAGCAGTACGCGACGCTGGACCGGCTCTCCGGCGGGCGGCTGATCCTGGGGGTCGGCGCCGGGCACGTACGGGAGGAGTTCGAGGCGCTGGGGGTGGACTTCGGGCGGCGCGGTGCCGTGCTGGACGAGAGCATCGACGCGCTCAAGGCGGCGCTGGGGCCCGAGGAGTTCGCCGAGTTCAAGGGTGTGCGGTTCGCGTTCGCGGGGCTGGGGCAGGCGCCGCGGCCGGTGCAGACGCCGCGGCCGCCCCTCTGGGTGGGCGGCTCCTCGCCCGCCGCCGTACGGCGGGCCGCGGTGCGCGGCGACGGATGGCTGCCGCAGGGCGACCGCCGGGAGCAGCTGCCCGGCCAGATAGACAGGCTGCTGGCCCTACGGGAGGCGGCCGGGATCGAGGAGCCGATCACCGTGGGGACGATCGCCGAACCGCTGTATGTGGGCGAGCCGGGGTGGGAGGTCGGGCGGTGGACCTTGTCGGGGGCCCCGGAGCGGATCGCGGAGTCGCTGCGCGCGTACCGGGCGATGGGGGTGGATCAGATACAGGTGCGGTTCCGCAGCCGGAGCCGAAGCGAACTGGCGGACCAGATGGCCGCGTTCGGGAGTGAGGTCGCGGTGCATTTCGGCGACTGAGCGGCCGAGTGGCTGAGTGGTTGAACGGCTGAATGGCTGAGCGGCTGAGCGGTCTAGTGGTTGAGCGGCTGAGCGGTTGAGTGGCCGGTGGGCCGGTGGGCCGGTGGGTCGTGAGTCGGGTGGGCCGGGCGGGCGGGGGCGCCGTACCCCCGGCACACACACGCACAACGCTGGGAGGCAGGCATGGGAAAGCTGACGGACCGGGTCGTCCTCATCACGGGCGCGGCGCGCGGGCAGGGCGAGCAGGAGGCGCGGCTCTTTGTGGCGGAAGGGGCGCGGGTGATCCTCGGTGACGTACTGGACGGACCGGGGGAGGCGCTGGCCAAGGAGCTGGGGGAGGACCGGGCGCGGTATGTCCATCTGGACGTGAGCCAGGAGGCGGACTGGACGGCGGCGGTGGCCGCGGCGAAGGCGGCGTACGGGACGATCGACGGGCTGGTCAACAACGCCGGGATACTGCGCTTCAACGAGCTGGTCAGCACGCCGTTGGCGGAGTTCCAGCAGGTGGTGCAGGTCAACCAGGTCGGCGCGTTCCTGGGGATGAAGGCGGTGACGCCCGAGCTGGTGGCGGCCGGCGGCGGGACGATCGTGAACACCGCCTCGTACACCGCGCTGACCGGGATGGCCTTTCTGACCTCGTACGCCGCGACCAAGGCCGCGATCGTCGGGATGACGCGGGTGGCGGCGATGGAGCTGGCGGGCAAGGGGATCCGGGTCAATGCGATGTGCCCGGGGGCCGTCGATACGCCGATGACCAACCCGGACCGGGTGGCGGCGGACGGCGGGCCCAAGGCGGCCGACGAGGCGGGCAGTGCGGCACTGGACGAGTTCTACGGGAAGGTCGTCCCGATGGGGCGGATCGGGCGGCCGGAGGAGGTGGCCCGGCTGGCGCTCTTCCTGTCGTGCGAGGACTCGTCGTACATCACGGGGCAGCCGTTTGTGATCGACGGGGGGTGGATGGCGGGGGTCTCGGTGTTCTGAGGGCGCCGGGCTCCGATGGGTTGCCTGACGGGGCGTCAGGTATTGACGGTGGGTGCGGGCGCTGTCAGAGTCGGTCGGGTCGCGAGCTGACGATCCGTCAGATTGTCGAATGTGCAGCGAATGCGCGGCGGGTGCGCGGCGGGCGTAGGGCGGGTGTACGGCGGGCGTACGGCCCTCCGGGGTGCCCGTTCGCGGGTCGCGAGGGCCCCGCTCGCCCGTGCCGGACGGATTGTCAGTGGGGCGGGGTACCGTCGAAGACGTGACGGAGAGTGTTGCGGTATTCGGCGGAACGTAAGCAGACGGACGGTAATCTTCCGGGGGGCGACCCCCGCACCCCGAAGGAGTGAACTCCCTTGGAATTCGGGCTCTTTGTGCAGGGATATGTGCCGGCGGCGCGGGCGAAGACCGACCCCGAGGCCGAGCATCACGCGCTGATGGAGGAGACCGAGTACGTCATCCAGGCGGACAGGTCCGGCTTCAAATACGCCTGGGCCTCCGAGCACCACTTCCTGGAGGAGTACTCCCACCTCTCCGCGAACGACGTCTTCCTCGGCTATCTCGCCCACGCCACCGAGCGCATCCACCTCGGCTCCGGCATCTTCAACCCCCTCGCCCCGGTCAACCACCCGGTGAAGGTCGCCGAGAAGGTCGCCATGCTCGACCATCTCTCCGGCGGGCGCTTCGAGTTCGGGTCCGGTCGCGGTGCGGGGAGCCACGAAATACTGGGGTTCATGCCGGGTGTGACGGATATGAACCACACCAAGGAGATCTGGGAAGAGACCATCGCGGAATTTCCCAAGATGTGGCTCCAGGACGAATACCCCGGCTTCCGCGGCAAGCATTGGCAGCTGCCGCCGCGCAAGGTGCTGCCCAAGCCGTACGGGAGGTCCCATCCGGCGATGTGGTACGCCGCCGGGTCGCCGTCCTCGTACGCGATGGCGGGCAAAAAGGGGCTGGGCGTCCTCGGCTTCAGCGTGCAGAAGGTCTCCGACATGGAATGGGTCGTCGACTCGTACAAAACCGCCGTCAAGGAGGCCGAAGCGGTCGGGGACTTCGTCAATGACAACGTCATGGTGACCTCGACGGCCATCTGTGCGGAGACGCACAAGAAGGCGGTGGAGATCGCCGTCGGCGGCGGGCTCAACTACCTTCAGTCGCTGCTCTTCCGCTACCACGACACCTTCCCGCGGCCCGAAGGCATACCGGAATGGCCCGAGCTGCTCCCCGAGTACACCGAGGAGATCATCGAGCTGCTGATCGCCGAGGAGCTGATGATCTGCGGCGATCCGGACGAGGTGCTGCGGCAGTGCAAGCGGTGGGAACAGGCCGGCGCCGACCAGCTCTCCTTCGGGCTGCCGATCGGGGTGAGCTACCAGGACACCCTCAACACCATCAAGCTCATGGGCGAGCACGTCATCCCGAAGATCGACACCGACCCGGTGCACCGGACGACACGCTTCCGGCAGGCGGGAGCGTGACGACGGGGCAGGGGGCGGGCCGCCGCCGGTAGGGCCGCGGCGCCGCGCCCCATGAACCGCACCGGGCCGGGCCGCCGCCGGTAGGACGCGGCCCGGCCGGTGCCCCAAGAACCGCACCAGAAAGGGATCCCTGCCATGCTCGACCACCTCATCAAGGGCGCGACCGTCGTGGACGGGACCGGTGCGCCCTCCTACCCCGCCGACCTCGGCATCCGCGACGGGCGCATCGCGATCATCGCGAAACCCGGAACGGTCGCCGAACCGGCCCGTACACACGAGGACGCCCAGGGCCTCGTCCTCGCCCCCGGCTTCGTCGACCCGCATACGCACTACGACGCCCAGCTGTTCTGGGACCCGTACGCCACGCCCTCGCTCAACCACGGCGTGACCACCGTCGCGGGCGGCAACTGCGGATTCACCCTCGCCCCGCTGCACCCCGACCGCCCCCAGGACGCCGACTACACCCGGCGGATGATGAGCAAGGTCGAGGGCATGTCCCTGGTCGCCCTGGAGGAGGGCGCGCCCTGGAACTGGCACGGCTTCGGCGACTATCTGGACGCGCTCGAAGGCAGGATCGCCGTCAACGCCGGCTTCATGGTGGGCCATTGCGCGCTCCGCCGGTACGTCATGGGCGCGGACGCGATCGGCGGACAGCCGACGCCCGAGCAGATGGCGCAGATGCTGCGGCTCTTCCACGACGCCATGGACGCCGGGGCCTGGGGCCTGTCCACGACCCAGTCCGCCACCCACTCCGACGGCGACGGCGCACCGGTCGCCTCGCGCCACGCCCGCCCCGAGGAACTGCTCGCGCTCTCCCGGGCGGTGGCCGACCACGAGGGCACCCAGATCGAAGCGATCGTCGCGGGCTGTCTCGACCAGTTCTCCGACGACGAGATCGAACTGCTCGTGGAGATGTCGGCGGCCGCCGGACGCCCGCTGAACTGGAACGTCCTGACCATCGACGCCGCGGTGCCCGAGCGGGTGCCGCGCCAGCTGGCCGCCGGCGAGCGGGCCCGCAAGGCCGGCGGCCGCATCGTGGCGCTGACCATGCCGATCCTCACCCCCATGAACATGTCCCTGGGCACCTTCTGCGCCCTCAACCTCATCCCCGGCTGGGGCGAGATCCTCGGCCTGCCGATACCCGAACGCATCGCCAGGCTGCGCGACGCCGACGTACGGGCCGCGATGCTGCGCCGCGCCACGAGCAAGGAGGCCGGCGTCTTCCGCCGCCTGACGAATTTCGAGCGCTATGTCATCGGGGACACCTACTCCCCGGCCAACGAAGGGCTCACCGGCCGGGTGGTCCGCGATATCGCCGCCGAGCGCGGACAGGACGCCTTCCACTGCCTGGTGGAGATCTGCGCCCACGACGACCTGCGTACGGTCCTGTGGCCGATGCCCACCGACAACGACCCGGACAGCTGGGCGCTGCGGCAGGAGACCTGGCAGCACGAGGACGTCCTGCTCGGCGGCTCGGACGCCGGTGCCCATCTGGACCGCATGTGCGGCGCCCCGTACACCACCCGCTTCCTCGGCGACTGCCTGCGCGGCCGCCGGCTCGTCGGCCTGGAGCGCGCCGTACAGATGCTGACCGATGACCCGGCCCGGCTCTTCGGGCTGCGCGACCGTGGCCGGATAGCCGAGGGCTACCACGCCGACCTGGTCCTCTTCGACCCGCAGCGGATCGACGCAGGGCCCGCCACGCTGGTGCACGACCTGCCCGGCGACAGCCCGCGGCTGGACTCCCGGGCCATCGGCGTGGTGAGCGTACGGGTCAACGGCGTCGAGACCATCCGGGACGACGCGGTGACCGGGGCGGTGCCCGGGACGGTGCTGCGCTCCGGGCGGGACACCAGGACGGTGAGCACCCGGTGAGCGCGGCGCGGAGCACAGCGGCGGGTGGCGGGGCGGCGCACGGCAAGGGCGCCGGTGGCAAGGCGGCCGGTGGCAAGGCGCCCGGCGGCGAGCGGCTGTTCATCGGCGGGGAGTGGGTGACGCCGGACGACGGCCACTACGACGTGATCGACCCCGCGACGGAGGAGGTCGTCGGGCGGGCCCCGGAGGCGAGCCGGGCACAGGTGGCCGAGGCGGTGACGGCGGCCCGCGAGGCATTCGAGGGCTGGTCGCGCACCGCGCCCGAGGAGCGCGCGGCGGTCCTGGGCCGCGCCGCCGAGGTGATGCGCCGCGAGTTCGTCCCGTACGCGGAGCTGGCTCAGGCGGAGACCGGCGCGACCACCGCCACGGCGCGCGGCATGCAGGTGGGGGTGTCCCTCGCGCGTTTCCAGCGCTATGCGCGCGGCGCCCTGGAACCGGTGGAGACCGCGCTGCCGCCACAGGTCAACGAGGCCGGGCATGGGGGCACCTCCCATGCCCTTAAGGCTATGGGGGACGGGAAGGCGGGCATCTTCGGCGCCCTGGCGGTGCGCCGGCCCGTCGGCGTCGTCACCTGCATCACCTCCTACAACAACCCCTGGGCGAACGCCGCGGGCAAGGTGGCGCCGGCCCTGGCGATGGGCAACACCGTCGTCGTCAAACCGGCGCCGCAGGACCCCCTCTCGGTGTACCGGATGGCCGAGGCGCTGGCGGAGGCCGGGGCGCCGCCCGGGGTGGTCAATGTCGTCACCGGGGCGCGGCCGGAGGTCGGCGAGGCGGCGGTCGCGGCGGACGGCGTGGACATGGTCAGCTTCACCGGCTCCACCGCCGTGGGCCAGAAGATCGCCGAGGAGTGCGGCCGCGGAATGAAGCGGCAGCTGATGGAACTGGGCGGCAAGGGCGCGGCGCTGGTCTTCGACGACGCCGACCTGGAGACCGCGGTGGCCGCTATCGGCACCACCTTCTCCTTCTACAGCGGCCAGATCTGCACGGCGCCGACGCGGGTGCTGGCACAGCGCGGGATCCACGACCGCCTGGTGGCCGGGCTCGCGCGGTACGCGGAACGGCTGACGGTGGGCGACCCGCGCGCCCCCGGCACGGTCGTCGGCCCGGTGATCTCCGCCGCACACCGGGACCGTATCGAGGCGTATGCCGAACTGGCCGTGAAGGAGGGCGCGCGACTGGTCACCGGCGGCCAACGCCCTCCGGGGGAACGCGGCTTCTACGTGGCCCCCACGCTCTTCGCCGACTGTACGAACGCGATGCGGGCGGTCCGCGAGGAGATATTCGGGCCCGTGGTGGTGGTCGTCCCCTTCGACGACGAGGAAGAGGGCATCGCCCTGGCCAACGACAGCGACTACGGGCTGCTGGACTACGTCTTCTCCGCCGATGTCGCCCGCGCCTTCCGGGTCGCGGGCCGGCTGCGGGCCGGCGGCGTCGGCATCAACACGGTCGGCCGCAACATGGAGGCCCCCTTCGGCGGCTTCAAACGCAGCGGCGTCGGCCGCGACGTCGGCTCGTACGCGCTGCATGCGTACAGCGAAATGCAGTCGATCGTTTGGCCGGGGTGAAGGGGGAGGGGAGGGGAGGGGAGGGGAGGGGCCGGCCTCCGCCTCTCCCCGGGGCCCCCGCCCCCCCCCCCCCGCCCCGCCCTCCCCTCCCCCTCCACCACCGCTTCGACGCAGCAGTCACTCACGGACGGGCGCCGGCTCACCCCGCCCCCCTCACCCCCGTCCCAGGAACACCGGATTGGTCATCGCCGCCATGGGCCCAGGGAGCCCCGTCGACGTGGGCGGGTGACGGACCTCGGCGCGTATGTAGGCGGCGTTGTCGGGGGTGGTCTGCCAGGTCACGGTGCCCGTACCGGACGGGGGCAGCGCGGTGGTGAACAGGCGTCCCTGGTCGGTGACGAAGGAGACCGCGCAGCCCGGGGCTCCGGAGACCTCCAGGCGGGCGGTGGCCCTGGCCGTACGGGCGAGGGCCAGGCGCTCGGCGATACCGGCATGTTCGCCCCGGTCGCCGCTGACCGTGAAGGTCAGGTCGATCGCCGAGGACTCGGCGATCCAGACCCGGCCGGCCCGGATGCCGTCCTGGAGGGCGCGCCGCGTCAGATCCTCGGCCAGGACGACGGTCTGCGGCAGGCCCACCACATCGGGGTCACGGTGGGCATCGCTGTGGCCGACGGCCGGAAGCCACGAGGAGCGGCCGCGGGTGTGGGCGACCAGGGTGTTGTCCCACTCGGCGAGCGTGATCTCGTCATCGGGCCCGTACGGACCGTTCCATACCTCCACCGCATCCGCGTCGTCGAGGCCGAACTTCCAGTTGCAGCCGATGCAGGTCGCGTGCGGATGCGCGGGGATGACCAGCCCGCCCGCCCGGCGGATGGCGCGGGCGTATCTGCCGAACGCGTTGTCGCGGGCCCGGTAGCGCCAGTCGATGAAGACGCCGGGGTCGGTGCCCATCGCCAGCACATGGCCGTTGCGGGTGGTGACCTCCTCGCCGGTCAGGATCAGCAGGTCATCGCCCCACAGGCCGTCCCAGGCGCGGTGGGAAGCGGTGGTGTTGTGCTCGGAGGTGGTCAGGAAGTCCAGCCCGGCGGCGCGGGCCAGCGCCGCGATCCGGGCCGGGGTGCGTTTGCCGTCGGAGAAGACGGAGTGCAGATGGTTGTCGCCCCGGTACCAGGCGCGGCCACGGCCCCGGGCACGTTCGGGAGGGTAGACGGGGGCCGGGGTGCGCCCCGGAGGGCCGAAGCGGAGGGTGACGGTGATGTCGTAGCTCAGGCCCTGGGGCGCGATGGTGTACGGGCCGAGGGCGATGTGCCAGGTCCCGGCGTCGACGGGGCCCGGGAGATAGCCGGGGGTGGCGTCGTCGGCGCGCAGGAAGAACTCCGTCCGCGCCCCGCCCGACCAGCCGCGGAACCCGGCGCCGCCGAGGGCCGTACCGCGCTCGTCGAAGATGCCGATATCGCAGGCGTTGCCGGGCGTGCCCTCGGGGACGGTGGGCTTGTCATAGGTGTAGGAGACGGCGATCTCCCGTACTCCGTGCGGGACGTCGACCGGAAGGTAGACGAAGTCCGGTGTTCCGAGGGGTAGATGGCCCGTGACCCGGCGCGTCTGCGCGGTGCCGTCGGCCCGGCCCGCAGGCCCGCCCCCGGCCCCGCCACCTGGTGCCGCATCGGCGAAGCGCACGGTGCCGAGTGTCAGCGCGCCCGCCGCACCCGCGACCGCCGAAAGCCGCAGTACATCGCGTCGTTCCATGACCTGTAACCCGTCCCCGTGTCGTCGATGCGTTGGATGTGTTCCCTGTTCCCGGTTTCCTGTTCCCGGTGTCCTTGTGTCCTTGTGTCCTTGTGTCCGCTGTTCTCGCTGTTCGCGTGAAAACTGTTGTACGCGGGTGTGAAGCGGACGGAAAGGGCTGTGGATAACCGTCGGCCGGTGGGGCAGCATGCGGTCACCCCTACGCCTGACGGAGGTGTTCTCAGCATGCGGATCGCGACGACGATCTTTCTGACGGACGAGACGATCCGGCCCGTGCGGCTCGCCCGTGAGCTGGAACAACGCGGCTTCGCCGGGCTCTATCTGCCCGAGCACACCCATATCCCCGCCAGTCGCGATACCCCGGCCCCCATGGGCGACCCGCTGCCGCGCGAATACGGCCGCACCCTCGACCCGTTCGTCGCGCTCGGCCAGGCCGCCGCCGTCACCGACCGGCTGGGTCTGGGTACCGGTATCACCCTGGTCGCCCAGCACGATCCGGTCGGTCTGGCCAAGCAGATCGCCACCCTCGACTTTCTCTCCGGCGGCCGGTTCACCTTCGGTATCGGCTACGGCTGGAACGTCGAGGAGGCCGCCGACCACGGGGTGGAATGGTCGACGCGGCGCGCGCTGACGCGTGACCGGGTGGCGCTGATGCGGGCGCTGTGGGCCGAGGAACCGACGTCCTACAAGGGCGAGTTCGGGTCCGTACGGGCATCCCTGGCGCATCCCAAACCGCTGCACGGCGCGCCGCGCACCCTGATCGGCGGGGCCGCCGGGCCCAAGCTCTTCGGGCAGATCGCCGAGTACGCGGACGGCTGGCTGCCGATCGGCGGACGGGGTCTGACCGAGACCCTGCCGGTGCTGCGGCGGGCCTGGGCGGATGCCGGGCGCGCCGGGGACCCCGTCGTGGTGCCGTATGCGGTCCGGCCCACAGCCGGGAAGCTGGCGCACTACCGCGAGCTGGGCCTCCAGGAGGTGGTGCTCCAGCTGCCGCCGGCGGGGGAGGCGGAGGTGCTGCGGACGCTGGACGACTTCGCGCAGTATTTGTGAGGTGACGTCGCGCACGGGCGGCCGGGCGGGGCTCCAGGGCGCGGGCGCCACCGGGGCCTCAGGGCGCGGGCGGCGGTGCCTAGGACCAGCGGCGTACGGCCACCGGGTGCGGGTCGGTACCGCAGACGGATCCGCCCCGGCCCCGGACGGTCCTAGCGTTGAGGGTGAGCAGTCTTCGCAGATCAACGGTCCAAGGAGAATGTCATGCCCAGCCTCGACCACACGATCGTGCACAGCACCGACCGTTTCGCCGCCGCCCGTTTCCTGGCCGACCTCCTGGGCGCTCCCGAGCCCAAGGCCTACGGTCCGTTCGCCGCCGTCAGGATGGACAACGGGGTGACGCTCGACTACGCCGAGCACGCTGCCGGTGGCAAGGAGTTCGTGCCGACGCACTATGCCTTTCTGGTGACGGAGGACGAGTTCGACGCGATCCTGGGGCGGATAGCGGAGCGGAAGCTGCCCTACTGGGCCGACCCCATGCACTCCCGGGCGCAGCAGATCAACACCCACGACGGCGGCCGCGGCCTGTATCTGAACGACCCCGACGGCCACAACATGGAGTTCCTGACCCGTACGTACTCGGAGGAGCTGCTGACAAGCATGTGACGGAACCGAGGCCGGTCTCCGACCGCACCGGTTGCGAGGGGCCGCCGCCGGGGAGTGCCCCGCATTCGCCGGAGGGAACCTCCGTCTGACGTGACCAGCCGCACACCGACGGCCGGTTGCCGGGCGGCCGCAGTGTCGGTGGGCGCTCGTATGCTCGGAGGATGACTTCCAGCGCGCAGGGACCTGACGAGGGAGCGGGGCAGGAACCGGAGCAGAGGCCGGTCCTGGGATCTGACCCGGAGGCTCGCCCCACGGCGAATGCGATGCGCCGCGCCCTCAAGCGTGCCCGCGATGGCGTGGCGCTGGACGTCGGCGAGGCCGCGGTGCTGTTGCAGGCCCGCGGCGAGGACTTGCACGACCTGTGCGCCTCGGCGGCCCGGGTGCGCGATGCGGGTCTGGAGGCCGCCGGGCGTCCCGGAGTCATCACGTACTCCAAGGGCGTCTTCATCCCCCTGACGCGCCTGTGCCGGGACACCTGCCACTACTGCACCTTCGTCACCGTCCCCGGCAAGCTGCGCCGCGCCGGCCACGGGATGTTCATGTCGCCCGACGAGGTGCTCGACATCGCCCGCCGCGGCGCCGAACTGGGCTGCAAGGAAGCCCTCTTCACGCTCGGCGACAAGCCCGAGGACCGCTGGCCCGAGGCCCGCGAATGGCTGGAGGCGCACGGCTATGACGACACGCTCTCCTACGTACGGGCCATGGCCATCCGCGTCCTGGAGGAGACCGGGCTGCTCCCGCACCTCAACCCCGGGGTGCTGTCCTGGACGGACTTCCAGCGCCTCAAGCCCGTCGCCCCGTCCCTGGGCATGATGCTGGAGACCACCGCCGAGCGGCTGTGGAGCGAGCCCGGCGGCCCGCACCACGGCTCGCCCGACAAGGAGCCCGCCGTCCGGCTGCGCGTCCTGGAGGACGCCGGCCGCTCCAACGTCCCCTTCACCACCGGGCTGCTCATCGGGATCGGCGAGACCTACCAGGAGCGCGCCGAGTCGATCTTCGCGCTGCGCCGGGTCCAGCGCGCGTACCACGGCATCCAGGAACTGATCATGCAGAACTTCCGCGCCAAGCCGGACACGGCCATGCGCGGCAAGCCGGACGCCGAGTTGGAGGAGCTGGCCGCCACCATCGCCGTGGCCCGGCACATCATGGGCCCCTCGACCCGTATCCAGGCGCCGCCCAACCTCGTCGACGGCGCCTATGCGCTGCTCATCGACGCGGGTATCGACGACTGGGGCGGCGTCTCGCCGCTGACCCTCGACCACGTCAACCCCGAGCGCCCCTGGCCGCAGATCGAGGAGCTGACCGAGCGCTGCGCCGCCTCCGGCTTCACGCTGCGCGAACGGCTGCCCATCTACCCCGAGTTCCTCCGCCGCGGCGAGCCCTGGCTGGATCCGCGCCTGCTGCCGCATGTGCGCGCCCTGGCCGACCCGGAGACGGGCCTGGCCATCGAGGACGCCCCCGTGGTGGGCCGCCCCTGGCAGGAGCCCGACGAGGGCTTCACGATGAGCTCCTCGGGCCGTACGGACCTGCACCACACCATCGACACCGAAGGCCGCACCGCCGACCGCCGCGACGACTTCGACGAGGTCTACGGCGACTGGGAGGCGCTGCGCGAGGCCGCCGCCCCCGGGATGGCGCCGTCCCGGATCGACGCGGACGTCCGGCAGGCCCTGTCGCAGGCCGCCGACGACCCCACCCGGCTCTCCGACGACGAGGCGCTGGCCCTGCTGCACGCCGACGGCCCCGCCCTGGACGCGCTCTGCCGTATCGCCGACGAGCTGCGCCGCGCCACCGTGGGCGACGACGTCACCTACATCGTCACCAGGAACATCAACTTCACCAACGTCTGCTACACCGGCTGCCGCTTCTGCGCCTTCGCCCAGCGCCGCACCGACGCCGACGCCTACACCCTGTCCCTGTCCCAGGTGGCCGACCGCGCCCAACAGGCCTGGGACGTCGGGGCGGTGGAGGTGTGCATGCAGGGCGGTATCCACCCCGACCTGCCCGGCACGGCCTACTTCGACATCGCCCGCGCCGTCAAGGAACGCGTCCCCGGGATGCATGTGCACGCCTTCTCCCCGATGGAGGTCGTCAACGGCGCCACCCGCACCGGCCTGTCCATCCGGGAGTGGCTCGGCGAGGCCAAGGCCGCCGGGCTGGACACCATCCCCGGCACCGCCGCCGAGATCCTGGACGACGAGGTCCGCTGGGTGCTGACCAAGGGCAAACTCCCCACCGCCACCTGGGTCGAGGTCATCAAAACCGCCCATGAGCTGGGCATCCGCTCGTCCTCGACGATGATGTACGGCCATGTCGACCAGCCGCGCCACTGGCTGGGCCACCTCCGCCTGCTGGCCGGGATCCAGCGGTCCGCGCTGTCCAAGGGCGTCGCGGGCTTCACCGAATTCGTCACGCTGCCCTTCATCCACACCAACGCGCCCGTCTATCTGGCCGGTATCGCCCGCCCCGGCCCCACCACCCGCGACAACCGCGCGGTGACGGCGATGGCCCGGCTCCTGCTCCACCCGTACATCACCAACATCCAGACCAGCTGGGTCAAACTGGGCACCGAAGGCGCCGCCGAAATGCTCCGCTCGGGCGCCAACGACCTGGGCGGCACCCTGATGGAGGAGACCATCTCCCGGATGGCGGGCTCCAGTTACGGCTCCTACCGCTCCCTACGGGACCTGACCGCCATCGCGGACGCCGCGGGCCGCCCGTCCCGTCCCCGTACGACGACCTACGGCCCGGTCCCCGAGGAACGGCAGGCCGCCGCGCTCGCCTCGGACGGGCATCTGCCGGAGCTGCTGCCGGTGGTGGACCAGTAGGGGAGGAGCGAGCCGGACCGCCCCCGGGGGGCTCACTCCCCCTCATACTCCGCCTCGTGTTGCAGGATGCACTGCTGCCACTGCGACAGTGCCTCCGCGCGGTCGCCCCCGGTGTCCTGGGCGGCGACGATCAGCGCATCGGCGGCCATGGCGGCCAGCCGCACCGCGATATGGCAGACATCGCGCTGGGGGAGCGGCCGGAGAAGTTCCACCGCGCCGTCGCTGTCCCCGGAGAGCGCGGAGGCAACGACCGCCATGGTGGTGCGATCCCACTCGTACTCGGACATGGGGGAAGCATGCCCCGCATGCGCCGCCGCCATGGTCGAACGGATGAGCGCATTCCGGGCCGCCGCGGCGCCCCGGCCTCAGCCCAGCTCCCGGACCGGCTTCCCCTCCAGGAACGCCACGATGTCCTCCACCGCCTGCTGGAAATAGCCCTCGTAGTTGCGGCGGGTGACATGGCCCAGGTGGGGCAGGGCGAGCACGTTCGGCAGGGTGCGCAGCGGGTGGCTGGCGGGGAGCGGCTCCTGCGCGAAGACATCGAGTCCGGCGCCCGCGATGCGTTCCTCGCGCAGCGCGTCGATCAGGGCGGACTGGTCGACGATGGCGGCGCGGGAGGTGTTCACGAGGTAGGCGGTGCGGCGCATCCGGGCCAGTTCCGGAGCGCCGATCAGCCCCCGGGTGCGGTCGCCGAGGACGAGATGGACGGAGACGAAGTCGCTGGTCTCCAGGAGCTCTTCCTTGGAGGCGGCGGCCCGTACGCCGACCTCCGCGGCCCGCTCGGCCGACAGGTTCCGGCTCCAGGCGACGACGTCCATACCGAAGGCCAGTCCGACCCGGGCGACCCGGGCGCCGATCTTGCCCAGGCCGAGCAGGCCCAGCCGGCGGCCGTACAGATCGGCCCCCAGGGTGCTCTGCCAGGGGCCGCCCGCGCGCATCGCCGCGCTCTCGGTGGCGACGCTGCGGGCCAGGCCCAGGATCAGCGCCCAGGTCAGTTCGACGGGCGGTTCGGTGTTGCTGGCCGTCCCGCAGACGGTGACGCCGTGCCGGGCGGCCGCCGCCAGGTCGATGGCGGCGTTGCGCATCCCGGAGGTGACCAGCAGCCGCAGCCGGGGCAGCCGGGCGAGCAGGGAGGCCGGGAACGGGGTGCGCTCGCGCATCGCGACCACGATCTCGCAGTCGCCGATCGCCTCGACCACCTCGTCCTCGGAGGCGAAGGGGCGACGCAGCGTACGGACGTCCACCCGCCCGTCCAGAGGGGACCAGTCGG
Organism: Streptomyces natalensis ATCC 27448; assembly: GCF_000935125.1. GTDB lineage: Bacteria > Actinomycetota > Actinomycetes > Streptomycetales > Streptomycetaceae > Streptomyces > Streptomyces natalensis. The sequence continues at coordinate 307,957 of NZ_JRKI01000063.1, forward strand.
CGAGCGAGAGGGCGACGCCCTGGTAGTCGTCCAGTACGGCGCAGCGCGGAGTCATGGGGGTCTCTCCCGGCGGGTCGGGGGCGGGCGGAAGCGGGCGGCCACCGGCGGCGCCGGGCCCGGTTCGGCGGCGTAATCCCGGCAATATCCCGGCAATCGCGGCGAGCCGGAACGGCGTCCGTGGGTGACAGCTCACATTACGATCCCGGGCCCGTGGCGATCATTCGCGGTCGATTACAGTGCTGCGCCGGGGAGCCTGCACGGCCCCGGAACGGTGCGAGTTTCTGGAGGTCGCGCAGTGAGTGAGCGCAGCCGGGCCATGGAAGGGTGCGCGCCGCGCGGAGGCGAGGCCGGGCCGAGCGAGGTGCCGGTATGAGTGCCGCGCCGGGGCACACCGCTATCTGGGGCCGCGCCGAACAGCAGGACTTCCGCAGCCGGGTACGTGGCTGTCTGCTCGGCGGAGCCATCGGCGATGCGCTCGGCGCGGGCATCGAATTCGACTCCCTCGAGGCGATCCGCGAGGCGCACGGCGCCGACGGCGTCACCGACCTCGTCCCGGCCTACGGGCGGCGCGGTGCGGTCACAGACGACACCCAGATGACCCTTTTCACCATGGACGGCCTGATACGCGCCCAGGTGCGCCGCGACACCGGGGCCTGGCATCCACCGACCGACGTCCACCGCGCCTATCTGCGCTGGGCCGCCACCCAGCACGACTGGGGCCCGGACGAGCGTCGGAAGGACGACGGCTGGCTGGCCCGCGAGGAGTGGCTCTACTCCCGGCGGGAGCCGGGCCGGGCCTGCCTGACCGGCCTGGGCGACGAGGTGATGGGCACCCTGGAGGCGCCCAAGAACCGCGACTCCAAGGGCTGCGGCGCGGTGATGCGCTCCGCGCCGTTCGGGCTGCTGGTCGGCTGGGAGCCGCAGCTGGTCTTCCAGCTGGCCGTCGAGTGCGCGGCGCAGACCCACGGCCACCCCACCGGCTATCTGGCGGCCGGAGCCTTCGCCGTCATCAGCCACTCCCTGGCCCGCGGCGAGGTCCTCGACGGCGCCGTCCAAAAGGCCCTGGCCCATCTGGCGACCCGCCCCGGCCACGACGAGACCACCGACGCCCTCAAGCGCGCCCTGGGCGCCGTACGGCAGGGCATGCCGACGCCCGCCCGGGTCGAGTCGCTGGGCGAGGGCTGGACGGCGGAGGAGGCGCTGGCCATCGGCGTCTACTGCGCGCTGGTCGCCGAGGACATCCGGCACGGTCTGCTGCTCGCCGTCAACCACGGCGGCGACAGCGACTCCACCGGCGCCATCTGCGGCAACCTGCTGGGCACGCTGCACGGCGAGACCGCGCTGCCGCCCGACTGGCTGGTCGAACTGGAGGGCCGCGAGACGATCCTCCAGCTGGCGGACGATTTCGCGATGGAGATGACCCAGGGCGCCGCGCTGCACGGCCCGGCGGGCTCCTCACCGGGGTGGCTCGCCCGCTACCCGCGCGCCTGACCCCGCGCCGCCGGCCACGCCCCGGGGAAGTTGGTCAGCCAGAAGGCGAACGGCCCCGCCGCGCAGGACGTCAGCGCAGCCGTCGGACCCGAGCGGCGGAAGACCGGCAGCATGCCGAGCAGGAACGATCCCGACCGCGATGGCTCCAGCGCATCAGCTCGCCCGCATTGACCAGCAGCGACTGGCCGGTGACCGCACGGGCCCCGTCCGAGCAGAGGAAGGCCGCGCTTCGGCTTCCTGCGCGCCATCATCCGCTGGTAGTGCGCGAGGCGCTGCGCGGCGTTCTTCCCGTGCTGCGGGTGAGGGAGGTCGTGGGCGTCGGACGTGGTGGTTGCCGTCTCCTTCACGCCCCAGTCGATGCCGATCACCGCACCCGTTTCCGCAAGAGTCTCGGTGTTGGTGGCTACGACGAAGGACGCGTACCAGTGTCCGATGCTGTCGCGGTAGGCGCGCACGCTGGACGGGGTCTTGGGCAGCTCCCGCGACCACACGACGGTCACCGCAATGCCCCCGGCCAGGTGCAGGCGGCCGTCCTTCAAGCGGAATCCGCGCCGGGTGTATTCGAGGGTGGGGAGCGCGTCACGCTTCTTCTTGTACTTCGGCATCCCGGCCCGCTGCCGCATCGGCAACCGTGCCTTGATGTCCTTGAGCGCCTTCGCCCGGGACTTGCCGAAGTCGCGTATCAGCTGTTGCTGCGGAACGCATGCGCCCTCACGCAGCCACGCCGTGCGGGCGCGCGCCTCGGTCAGCATCGCGGCGAGCTGCACCGGGCCACACGTCTCCTTCTCGCCGGTGGCCTTGTTGTGCGCGTACAAGGCCTTCGACTTGGCCACGCACTCGTTCCACACCCACCGACACCGGTCCCACTCCACTTCCAGCGCGGCACGGGCCGACGACGACACACGAACACGGTAGGTGTAGCGGGCGTGCCCGCCACCTGCCGTCTGCACTTCCGTTGTCACGACCATCGACCTATCGGGGGAGTCTGACAGTTGAGAGCCCCCTGCCCTGTGGTTCCTTCAGGAGGACCCGCGTGCGGTCTGGGCGGACCACTTCGCCGACCGGGAGACGGCGGTCGCGGAGTCGGGGCTGGGGAGGGTGGAGCTGGTGGCGCCGTTCATCCCGACCGTCCCGGGAACCGACCGCTATGTGTCCGAACTGCGCTGAGCCGTACGGGAGTTGAGTCGCATGCCGACTGTACGGGCGCGCACCGTACGGCGGTCCACCTGCGCCCGGACAGGGCCGAGCCCCCTCGGCCGGGACGGCGATCCAGTCGAGAGGGCTCGTGTCTGCGCGCTCCGCGCAGAGTGGGGTGCGTGACGGCTCAGCTCACGCCATGTCGAACGAGCCGCCGGCCACGTCCGACACGAAGGTGTTCCAGGCGGCGTTGTCGAAGGTCAGGCGCGGACCCTCGGGGTCCTTGGAGTCGCGCACCGCGATGGCTGCCGTGGTCGGTACGGCCATCTCCACACAGGCGCCGTTGCCGCCGGAGTACGAGGACTTCTTCCAGGAGAACGCGGAATTGGGCTGGACAGCCATTTTCACTCCAACTCACTTTGGGAACTCACGCTGAACTCGGCGGAGTTACCGGGGGATTCGGTACTGCTGACGCTACGCGCCAACATCACGAGCCGCAGGAGTCGTTCACCCATCCGAATGTCATATTCCTTGATCTCTTTTCATGGCGGGTGGCGCCGGTGTACCGTGCGATCCCGGTTTCCGGAATACTCCATTCCGCACCGCAATGCCCCATTTCATCCGGCGGCGTTTCCCCCGGCGTCACCCCATGGCATCCGCGTGCTTCTTGGCCGCCAGAGCGATGAACTCCCGGCTCTGGTCGGCATTCAGCGCCTGCGCGCGCAAGTGCTCGTACATGATCGTGTATTTGTGCACATCGTTGGTTTTCTCCAAATACAGATCACTGGTGACGCCCTCGATGTACACCACACTCGAATCCGAGGCATCGTCGAATTCCAGGATCGAGAACGTCCCCGACATCCCGGCGTGCGCACCCGTGTCGTACGGCAGCACCTGCACCGTCACATGCGGCAGATGACTCATCTCGACGAGATGGTCCAGCTGTTCGCGCATGATCAGATGGCTGCCGACGACCCGCCGCAGCGCGCTCTCGTCCAGCACCACCCACAGCCGCAGCGGGCGCTTGGGGTCGCTGACCCGCTCCTGGCGGCGCATCCGCACCTGGATGCGCTTCTCCAGATTCTCCGGCGCGAGCTCGGGAACGGCGCCGGGAATGACCGCCTCGGCGTAGCCGGGGGTCTGGAGCAGACCGGGCACCAGCAGGGACTCGTACACCCGCAGCGACGCCGCCTCGGTCTCCAGGCCGATGTAGACGCTGTACGGGATGTCGCCGAAGGCGTGCCACCAGCCCTGCTGGCGCGAATCCTTCGCCATCTGCATCAGCGAATCGACTATGCGGTGGTCCTCGACCTCGTACACCGAGCACAGATCGCGGACATCGCGCTGGCTGATGCTGCGGCGGCCGTTCTCGAGCCTGCTGATCTTCGACTGGGAGACCAGCAGGCGCTCGGCGACCTGTTCGGCGGTCATGCCCTTGTCCTCGCGCAGCCTGCGCAGTTCCTGGCCCAGTCGGCGTCGCCTGACAGTGGGGTTGATGTTGGACGCCACGGGTAGTGCACCTCCGGCTCCGTACTGCTGTCGTGTTCTGTCCAGCAGGGTGCCACTCCGATGCCACGCCGCGCAGTCAAATGGGCACAGAAGGCGAGCGGGTGTGCGCGTGGGGTGGCGGTCCGGCCGGTGTCCAGTGCGGCCGGACCGCCACCCCACGCTCTCTTGCTGCGGCTCCCGAAGGGTCCTGTGGGACAGCGGAACTGGGAAGTGGGTCTTGAGGGGTAGCGGTACGCATGCGGTGGTCGCCCGCGGCGCGCATGCGCTCGTGCGGTGGTGCGGCAAAGCGGTCGTGCGGGTCGTGAAAGCGGTTGTGCGGGTCGTGCGGCCGTGCGGTTGCAATGGCGCACGCGCGGTGGTGCGTGTCCGGTGGTGCGCCGTGCCGTGTCAGCGGGCGCCGACGCGGGCCATGCTGCCCCGGCCGTGCCGCGACTGCACCGGCACACCGGCCGCCGGCTGCGCCGTGGCACGCGTCGCGGACTGCCGTACGGGTCCGGCTGCTGCCGCGGCCGGTGCCCGTCGGGGCTGCGCCGCGGCGCCGTTCTGCACATCCATGACGGCGTGCGCCACCAGCCCGCCCATCGGGTCGTGCCGGATCAAGTCCCGGAGACGGGAGCGCGAGGAGCGCCCTTCGTTGCCGGGGTAGAGGTGCTTGCCGAGTCCGACCGCATGGGCCAGCGCGGCGAGCGCCGCGGTCCGCGGGTCCGGTGGTACGCCGGTGCGGATCGCGTTGTCGAGCCGGGCCCTGATTTCCCGGCTGATGGCCGTCTCCGTCGCCTGGTAGCGCGTCGTCGGCAATACCCCGCACATCTGGCCTTCGACGGCATGCACCATGCCGCACCGTTCCAGATGCGTGAGATACGTCTGGCGCAGCCCCAGCCGGGGCCCGCCGATCCAGTGGACCGCACGCACCGGACTGCCGCGTCGGCGCAGCAGTTCGAGCGCGGAGTCCAGAGTTGGATCTCCTGTCGGCCGTGGCATCACCACGGCGATACGATCCCCGTCTGGGGCTATCCGTCCTGCCAGAGCCAGCTCCACTAGCTGGGCCCCGGCCAGGCCGAGGTCGAGCGACTGCGGCTGCGCTGTGGTGCCCGTCGTCGGGTCCAAAGCGAGCAGCAGAAGCTCCTCCGGAATTGTTCTGCGGCTCCTGCCCATCCATGCCTCCCCGCGTGGATGAATGACAGGGTGACCCCTCTCACATTCATCTGTCGAGAGTGCGTGGTGGGTTCGGTAGGGAACCGGTAGGTATGTCGTTCTCGTCTAGCACGTCGGCGACATATTCCGTTGGGGTGCGGAGCGTGCTGGTACGCGTGGCGGTGAGAGGGCGCCGAGCGGACACAGGACACTTGGGAACACTGGCTGTGGTGGAGCGGGCGAGGTTGTGAAGGAGACATCGGTGGCGGGCGAGTCCCCCGACAAGTCGGACAAGAAGCGGACGTCGGGGGAGCCGGCACGCAGCGAACACGATCCGCGCCTTTCGGTCTTCCGTGGGGAATCGGGGAAGCCGGGGGCGTCGGCCGGGGAGGCCGACGATGCGGCGGAGGGGGCGGAGCCCTCGGAGGGGCCGGACTCCTCGGGCGCCTCGGGGGGTTCGGACTCTTCGGGTGCCTCGGAGGGGTCGGATACTTCGGAGGGTTCGGGCGGTCTGGAGCGTTCCGGGCGTTCGGACGGGTCGGAGGGTTCGACCGAGACGGACGAGGCCGACGAGGTCGACGGGGCTGGCGAAGCCGACGAGGCCGAGGAAGCGGCGGACGAGGCGGCGGCCGGGTCCGCTGCCGGGGCTGCGCCCGAGAAGGGCGCTGAGGCGCCGCGAGAGGCCGCGGAGGACGCCGGGGACGGTACCGAGGGTGACGAGGACGGCGAGGGCGGTTCTCGGGCTGCCAAGGGTGCGGGAGAGGGCGCCGATGCGGGTGCTGGCGCCGGTGCGCGTGACGAGGTGCGTGACGAGGCGCGTGACGAGGCGCGTGACGAGGCTCGTGACGAGGCTCGTGACGAGGCTCGTGACGATGCGGTGACGGAGTCGGACCCCGACACCGGCACCGACACCGACGCAGAGCCGGACGCGGCTTCCGAGGATGACGCCGAGCCGGACGCCGAGACCGGGGCGAAGCCCGAGGCCGCTGCCGACGCCAAGGTCGACGACCCCGCCTCCGAGGCCGACGCCAAGCCGAAGGTCGTCGATCAGCCGACCGCCGTCTTCAAGACGCTCGACCCCAAGAAGGACAAGGGCAAGAGCAAGGGCACGGGCAAAGCCGGGGGCAAAAGCGATCAGGCTGCCGCCGACGAGGAGCCGGCCGACGACGCGACGCGGGTGTTTGCCATCGCGAAGGCGACGGCGAAGGGCAAGGCCGCGGCCGGGGAGGCCGTGGACCAGCCCACCACCGCGTTCAAGATCACCCCGCCCGCCAAGTCCAAGCCCGACACCAAGTCCAAGCCCGAGGACGAGTCCAAGCCCGAGGGCACCCCCAAGGCCGCCGACAAGGCCAAGCCCAAGGCTGCCGACAAGGTCGCCGACAAGCCCGAGCCCACCGGCAAGCCCACCGGCAAGCCCACCGAGCGCGACGCCGAGCGCACCAGTCAGTTCGTGGCGCTGAAGTCGGCCGACGACGGGGCGGCGGGCAAGTCGCTCGGCAAGACGGCGGACCGTACCCCGGCCCGTACCCCGGGCAAGGCGGAGGAGACGGCGGCCCCCGCGAAGGCCCCCGGTGCGCTGCCGCCCGAGGCGCCCAAGGCGCCCAAGGAGGCTCCCAAGGAGGCGCCCGCCGCGCCGCGGCAGGAGCCCGGTGCGCTGCCCGAGTCGGAGCGGACCAAGCAGGAACCGCTGCCGCCGCTCGATCTGCTGGCCAAGCTCACCAACACCCCGCCGCCGCCCGAGACACCGCTGCGCACGGTCGTCCGCCGGTTCAAGATCTGGACCCCGCTGGCGGTCCTGCTGGCGATCATCTTCGTGGTCGTCCAGGCGGTGCGGCCGCTGCCCAACCCGACGGTCGTCCTGGGCGACGCCAAGTCCTCGTTCACCTTCGAGGGCGGCGCACTCTCCATCCCGTGGCCTGAGCACGGGCAGGCGGCGGTCAAGGTCGTGGGCTCCGGCGAGGTGGGGACGTTCGGCGACCAGAAGCCGGTGCCGACCGCGAGCGTTGCCAAGATCATGACGGCCTACGTCATCCTCAAGGGCCACCCGCTCAAGAAGGACGACAAGGGCCCACAGATCGAGGTCGACGCCAAGGCGGTGGCCGAGGGCCGCTCCGAGGACGAGTCGCGGATCGACGGGCTCAAGGCGGGGCAGAAGTTCAACGAGCAGGACATGCTCAAGATGCTGATGATCCCGTCCGGCAACAACATCGCCCGGTTGCTGGCCCGTTGGGACAGTCAGTCCGACAACGAGGCGGCGTTCGTCAAGAAGATGAACGCCGCCGCCAAGGACCTGGGCATGACGAAGACCACCTACACCGACCCCAGCGGCCTGGAGAAGACGACGGTGAGCACCGCCGTCGACCAGATCAAGCTGGCCGAGGCCGTCATGAAGTTCGACGCCTTCCGCCCGGTGGTCGCCATGACCAACGCCGATATCCCGGGTCTGCCGGAGCGGATCAACAACAACAACGACAATCTGCTGCTGGCCGGCCTGAGCATCAAGGGCATCAAGACCGGCTCCAGCACGGCGGCCGGCGGCACGCTGTCCTGGGCGGCCTACAAGACGGTGGACGGCAAAGACCGGCTGATCCTCGGCACGATGATGGACCAGCACTTCAAGGGCCTGGACCCCAACGCCTCCAATAGCCTCACCATGGTCAAGGACAACAGCAAGAAGGTCATCGAAGCGGTACGCAACGCGCTGACCTCGGCTACGGCGGTGAAGAAGGGGCAGGTCGTCGGCTACGTCGACGACGGCCTGGACGGCCTGACACCGGTTGTCGCCACCAAGGACCTGAAGACGGTCGGAGTCCCCGGCCAGAAGCTTGTGTTGAGCATCAGCGATGGCGGCAAGACCCTCTCGCACGAGGCGAAGGCGGGGACCACCGTCGGTGTACTGACGGTCGGCACCGGCGAGAGCGCCCAGAAGGTGCCGGTGGCCCTCCAGAAGGACCTCACCGAGCCGTCCTTCGGGGCGAAGCTGACACGCCTCGGCTGAGCGCGGCGCGGCCTGGCGGGGCTCTCGGTTCTGGCGACGCTAGATTCGGGGGCCCCGCCGGCGTTTCCGGCTCCGGCCTCGGCCCCGGGCCTCGCGCCGCCGCTCGTCCTTACGCATGACCGGAGCCCGTCATCGACGTAGCGCACGCACAGAAGACGACCTCCGCGTCCTTGCCGACCGCCGGGGCGGCCCGCGGCCCCTGGGCGGCCCGGGGCGCGGTGGTGCTGCCGCCCTCGGGGCTGATGTTGCTGCTGGGGGCCTGGGGGATCCGCCGCCAGGATGCCGTCTGGCGCGACGAGGCCGTCACCGACGACATGGCGCACCGCAGCCTGGCCGACCTGTGGCCGACGCTCCAGCACGCCGATGTCGTCCACGGCCTGTACTACGCGCTGATGCACGCCTGGTTCCTGGTCTACGACGTGACCCTCGGCACCGCCCTCGGCGAGGCGATCGGCCTGCGGCTGCCGTCCGTCGCCGCGATGACCGCCGCCGCGGCCGGGGTCGCCCTGCTGGGCCGGCGTCTGGCCGGGCACCGGGCGGGCCTGTTCGCCGGTCTCGCCTTCGCGTTGGTCCCCGTGGTGCAGCAGTACGCGCAGGAGGGCCGCTCGTACGCGATGGTGTGCGCGCTGGTCGTCTGGGCGACGTACGTCCTGGTGCGCGCCGCCGCCCGCCCGTGCCGCCCGCTGTGGTGCGCGTACACGGCCCTGATGCTGTGCGCCTGCCTGCTGCACGAGTTCGCCGCGCTGGCGCTGCCCGCGCACGGCGCCGCCGTCCTCCTCGCCCGGCTGCCCCGGGAGACGCTGCGCGCCTGGGCCCTGGCCACCGCCACCGTCTTCGCGGGTCTGGCCCCGCTGGCGGTCTACAGCACCCGGCAGTCGGCACAGCTCGCCTGGCTGATGTGGCCCGACCCCGTCCAGCTGCTGACGTTCGCGGTGCTGGCGGTACTGGGGATCGTCTGCGCCAGGACCCGGGTCCTCACCCACGCCTCAAGGGCGCGGGAAATGCCCCCACCCGGCCCACCCGGCCCACCCGGCCCGCCCGGCCCGATCGGCCTGCGCGCCCTCGCCCTCCCCCTGCTCCTCCTGCCCACCGTCTTCCTCTTCCTCCTCTCCTACGCCGAACCGGCCTATGTCGACCGCTATGTGCTCTACTACGTCGCCGGTTTCGCCCTGCTCGCCGGAGCCGCGCTGGCCCGGTTGCTGCACCCGGCCGGCGACGGCGGCCGGACCCGGGCGAGCCGACTGCGCCGGACGGCGGCGCTGGCCCTGGTGGCGGCGGCGCTGCTGCCCGTCGACGTCCATCTGCGCAGCCCCGACAGCCGGGTCGACGACAGCACCGCGGTCGCCCGGGCCGTGAAGGAACTGGCGGCCCCCGGCGACGGCCTGCTCTTCCTGCCCGCCCGGCGCCGTATCTGGCGCGCGCCGCACCCACAGGAGTTCCGCGGTCTGACCGATCTCGCCCTGGCCAGGAGCCCGCGGGCGTCCCACACCCTCTACGGCATCGAACGCTCCGGCGACGCCATCCGCGCCCGTGTGCTCACTGCCCGCCGCATCATCGTCGCCACCGACCCCGACGGTCAGCCCCTCGACACCGACGACCAGGAAATCGCCAAACGCACCACGCTGCACCACTCCTTCGCACTCTGCGCCCAACGCGAGGTCCGCGGCGCCCGGGTCATGCTGTATGTGCGTCCGGGGGAGTGCGGGTCCCGCTAGGCGCCAGATTGGCCGCGGGTGGGCCGCAGGAAGGGGCGATCGGCCTGCCGCACCCGGTCCGTCGCCCGTTGCCTTGTTGCCCCTGCCGTCACTCCAGCCCCGCCCCCGCGCTGTCGATGCCGAGCAGCTCGTGCAGCGCGGTCGCGCCGTCCGGGGTGAGGCGTACGGCGCGGCCGGTGCCGATGCGGCGGATCCAGCGGCGTTCCAGCAGGCGGTCGCAGAGCCGGGCGCCGGCCGTGCCCGCCAGATGGGGGCGGCGTTCGGTCCAGTCCAGGCAGCCGCGGGCCTGTGGTCGGCGCCCGCTGCACAGCGCGGCCGCCTCGATGCCCAGACCTTCGGTCAGCCACGTCCGCCCGGCGTCGGTGAGCGCGAAACCGCCGTCCTGGTCGAGCAGGCCGCGTGCGGTCATCGCGTCCGTCAGGGCCACGCCGAGGCGTCCGGCCAGGTGGTCGTAACAGGTGCGGCCCCGTGCGAGCGCCGCGGACGCGCTGACGGCGCGCAGTCCGCGCGGTGGGGCGGCCGGTGGGCCCAGGTGGGCGGCGAGGGATTCGATCAGTTCGGCGACGCGGGGGCTCGCGAGGCGGACGTACCGATGGCGGCCCTGACGGTGCTCGGCCAGCAGTCCGCCCTCGGCCAGCCGGGTCAGATGCTCGCTGGCGGTGGACGCTGCGACCTGCGCATACGTCGCCAGTTCACCTGCCGTCCAGGCCCGCCCGTCCAGCAACGCCAGGCAGAACGCGGCCCGGGTGCGGTCGGCCAGCAGCCCGGCCAACCGGGCCAGCTCGGCGGCGGAGGCGGGGCCGGACAGGGGGCCTGGCAGAGGGGCGGGGCGGGGGGAGTGGGTGGGGCCGGGAGTGGATCCAGGCGTGCGTCCGGGCGTGGGCCCGGGGGTGGGTCCGGGTGTCGATTTGCGTGTGGAGGTGGGCTTGGCGGACATACCGTCATTGTCCGCCGCGACAGTTCGGCCGTCGCCGAAATGATGCGCGCTTACGGTCCCCGTATGAGCCGTACGAACACCGCGAACTCCGCCACCCGCAGGGCCTTCCACGCCCTCCACCGCGCCCCTGACGGACCCCTGCTGCTGCCCAACGCCTGGGACGTCGCCTCGGCCGTCGCGCTGGCCGACGCCGGGTATGCGGCGGTCGGGACGACGAGCCTGGGCGTCGCCGCGTCCCAGGGGTACCCCGACGGGCGTGGCCTGGCCGGGGTGCGGGAGGCGACGCTGGCGCTGGCTCGGCGGCTGGGGGGCCGACTGCCGTGCCCGTACACCGTCGACATCGAGGGCGGCTATGGGGACGACGGCGGCCACGGGGACGAGGGCGGTGGCGACCACGCGGCCGGACGGGCAACTGGACGGGCCACTGACCGGGCGGCCGAACGGGTGGCCGCGCTGGCCGCGGAGCTGGCGTCCGCCGGGGCCGCCGGTATCAACCTGGAGGATGGGCTACCGGGCGGGGGAGGGCTGCAACCGCCGTCCCATCAGGCGGAGTTGATCGCCGCGGTGAAGGAGCGGGTGCCGGATCTCTTCCTCAACGCGCGGATCGACACCCACTGGCTGGTCGACACCCCGCCGCCGCTCTCCGCCACGCTGGCCCGCGCCGAGGTCTACCTGGAGGCGGGCGCGGACGGTGTTTTCGTACCGGGTGTGGTGGCGGACGAGGAGATCGCCGCCCTGGTGGCCGCCGTCCCCGCCCCGGTGAACATCCTCTTCGCCCCCGGACGGCACACGGTCGGCCGACTGGCGGAGCTCGGCGTACGCCGTATCAGCACCGGGTCGCTGCTCTTCCGTACGGCGCTGGGAGCCGCCCTCGCGGTGGCGGAGTCGGTCCGAATGGGGGAGGACGGGGTGGGGGAGAGCGTAACGGAGCGTGGGATTCCGGCGGGTGGCTCCCCGGCGGGTGGCATTCCGGCAGGTGGCGCCCCGGGGTACGCGGAGGTGCAGCGGCTCATGGGGCCGCTGCGGAAGAAGGGCCCGTTGGGGTGACCTCAGGCGCGCTGGGTGCCCCGGCGGCCGGCCTGGCCCCCGTGCTCGTCATGGCGTCGGCGCACCACGGCGATGCCCACGCCCGCGACGCCGAGCGCGCTCGCCCCGCCGATGAGCGTCCCCTTGGGCAGATGGCCGATCCGCTGGGCCACGCCCGCCAGCCCGTTGTCCGGCAGCATGATCTCGCTACGGCTGGTCGAGGGCGCGGTGGAGTCGGCGGCGAAGGCGGCCCCGGCGGGCAGCGCCAGGGCGGCCAGCGCTCCGGTTGCGACGACGGCGGTACGGAGCATGGAGCGGCGCTGGGCCGGCATGGGTTCTCCTCATCGGGGGCGGCTCGTGGCTGCCGTGGACAGTGGTGGTGTGCCCACAGCACGTTACTGAGCGTGTTTAACGACGACCCATACGTTGTGTAACAGTCACCAAGATCTCTGCTGTAGGTCGTGTGACGGGGTGGCCTTGGGTAGCTTGGTCGGGCCGGGTGTCATATCGGGGCAGACTGCGCTTATCCGTCGCCCGGTCGGGCGCGTGTGACGGTGCTGCGGAGGCGAAGGGTGGCGGTGAGATGCGATGGCTGCCGCGGCGGGCCCGTACCGCCCTGACCTCCCTCGCCGCACTGGCACCACTTCTCGCCCCCGTCACCGGCTGCGCGAGCCTGGAGGGGCTTCAGAACGAGGGTGCGGCGCGGGATGTGAAGGCGCCGCTCGCGCTGTGGCCGGGGTATGCGCCCGCCCCGCTCCGCCGGGAGGAGAACCCCGCCGCCCGCAAGGCCGTACCGGGGCTCGCCCGCATCCCCAGCGGCAGCATGGCGGCCGCGGACCCGCTCACCGTCCTCGACGCCGACATCACCTCCGGCGGCGGCACGGCGCCCACCCCGGCATCCGTACGCCGCCCCGTTCTGCACGACGTCACCGGCGACCGCAAACCCGACCTGATCATGGTCGTCGACCTGGGCCCCCGCACCAGCGAGCTGCGCGTCTACAGCGTCCAGAAGAAGATCGTCACCCGGGTGCTGCTGCTGGGCGGGGTGCTGGCCGGGGTCGAACTGGCGGCGGGTCATCTGGTCGTCCGCGAGCCCACCAAGGACCTGCGCTACGTCAGCGTCACCGACTACGCCTGGAACGGCGACGCGATGGAACTGTGGGACCTCACGCTCGATGACGCCCGCACGCGCCAGACGCCGTCGCCGTATCCGTCGCCGGCCCCGGCGCTGACCCCGGGAACCCTGCCGTGAGGCGCCTCTCGGTCTCCCTGCGCTGGAAGATCGCGCTGACCGTGACGGCGGTGAGCTGCGCGGTCGCCGCCGCCCTGGGCGTGCTCGTCCACAATGCGGTGGCCCGTCAGACCGTCGGCGAGGTCCGTAAGGACGCCGGTAAGGACCTCGACACCGCCCTCGTCCTCTTCGAGTACGGCACCTCCCGCGAAGGCATCAACTCCGTTCTCGACCCGCCCGAACTCCCCGCCGAACTCCGCAAGTTGGTGCACAGCGGCAAGCGCGGCAGCATGGTCGGCGTGTACCACGGACGGTCGGTGATGTGGGTGGCGGCGCCCGCGGGTAGCCAGATCATGGCGGTGTGGTCGCCGTATGGGAGCACCCGGCGCAACCTGGAGGAATTCGACACCGCGATCCTCGGCTCGGCCGTCCTCGCCGCCACGGCCGTTGCGCTCGCCGGGCTGTTCGTCGCCCACCGCATCAGTCGTCGGCTCGCCTCCACCGCCGCGGTCGCCCGCCGGATCACCGCGGGCGATCTCGACGCACGGGTCGGTGGCGGCGCGGGCCGGCAGCCGGGGCGCGGCCCGGCCGGTCACGACGAGGTGGAAGCGGTGGCCGCGGCGCTGGACTCGGTGGCCGGTTCCCTTCAGAGCCGCCTTCAGGTCGAACAGCGCTTCACCGCCGATGTCGCCCATGAGCTGCGTACGCCGCTGACCGGCATCCTCGCCTCGGCCGAACTGCTGCCGGAGGGGCGCCCCAAGGAGATGATCAACGACCGGCTGCGGGCGCTGCGCCGGCTCACCGAGGATCTGCTGGAGATCTCCCGGCTGGACTCCGGAGCCGAGCGCCCCGATCTCGCCGGATACGAACTCGGCCCGCTGGTCGACCGCGCGGTGCGCACCACCGGGTTCGACACCGAGGTACGGCTCACCGCGGGCTCGGACCCGGACACGGTCGTCGAGACGGACCGTCGCCGGCTCGACCGCATCATCGCCAACCTCGTCATCAACGCCCACCGGCACGGCGCGCCCCCGGTCGTGGTCACCGTCGACGCGCCGCGCGGCGGCACCGTCTCCGTGGTGGTACGCGACCGCGGTCCGGGCTTCTCCGACGCGCTGCTGGAGCACGGCCCGCAGCGCTTCCGCACCGATGCCCCGGGCCGCGGCAAGGGCCATGGCCTCGGCCTGACCATCGCCGTCGGGCAGGCCGCCGTCCTCGGCATCGACCTGCGCTTCGACAACGCCCCGGACGGCGGCGCCCGCGCGACGATCCAGCTACCCCGATATCCGGAAACCCGGCACTGAGCCCCTGGCCCACCGCCCCACGCGCGCAGCGGCCACGCCTCCCCCTCACCAATCGATGTCCGCGTACTCCCCTTCCACGCCACCGGCCGCACCGGCGTGCTCGTCTCCCGCCGGGCCCGGGGCCTCCCGGTCCTCCGGCGGCGGCTCCTCCTCCCACACCGGCTCCGACGAGTGCCCCGCACCTGCGGCCGGTCCCGGAACGCTCGCGGCCGGGGCCGCGGGCGGGGGCGGGCTCTCCTCCCCCGCCAGCACCTCCAGAATCTGCTGCCCGTACTTGGCGAGCTTGTTCTCGCCGACGCCGTTGACCGTCCCCAGCGCGGCCGTCGTCGTCGGCCGGGCCGTGGCGATCTCCCGCAGCGTCGCGTCATGGAAGATCACATACGCGGGCACGCCCTGCTCCTTGGCCGTACGGCCCCGCCAGGCCCGCAGCGTCTCGAAGACCGGCAGCGCCTCCGCCGGCAGATCCACCGGCGCCCGCTTGGCCTTCGACCCGGCCTGCGACCTGGCCGCCCGCGGCGCCTTCTCCGGCTCCCGCCGCATCGCCACCGTGTGCTGACCGCGCAGCACCTCACCGCTGGCGTCCGTCAGCACCAGCGTGCCGTACTCCCCTTCGACGGCGAGCAGACCCTGGGCGAGCAACTGCCGTACCACGCCGCGCCATTCGGCTTCCCGCAGATCGGCCCCGATCCCGAAGACGCTCAGCCCGTCATGATCGAACTGAATGACCTTGGCGGTCTTCCGCCCCATCAGGATGTCGATGATCTGGCCCGCCCCGAACTTCTGCCGCCGCTCGCGCTGGAGGCGCACGATCGTCGACATCAGCTTCTGGGCCGCGACCGTGCCGTCCCAGGTCTGCGGCGGCGCCAGACACGTATCGCAGTTGCCGCAGGGGCCGCTCTCCTGCCCGAAGTAGGCCAGCAGCCGCACCCGCCGGCACTCCACCGTCTCGCACAGCGCGAGCATCGCCTCAAGATGGACGGCCAGCCGGCGCCGGTGGGCGTCGTCCCCCTCCGACCCGTCGATCATCTTGCGCTGCTGGACCACATCCTGGAGTCCGTAGGCCAGCCAGGCCGTCGACGGCTGCCCGTCGCGCCCCGCGCGGCCGGTCTCCTGGTAGTAGCCCTCCACCGACTTCGGCAGGTCGAGATGCGCCACGAACCGGACGTCCGGCTTGTCGATCCCCATCCCGAACGCGATGGTGGCGACGACCACCAGCCCGTCCTCCCGCAGGAACCGCGACTGGTGCGCCGCCCGCATCCGTGCGTCCAGCCCCGCGTGGTACGGAACCGCGTCGATCCCGTTGTCCACCAGGAACTGCGCCGTCTTCTCGACCGAGGCCCGGGAGAGGCAGTACACGATCCCGGCGTCGCCGGCATGCTCCGCGCGCAGCAGCTCCAGCAGCTGCTTCTTGGGCTCGCTCTTGGCCGCGATCCGGTACTGGATATTGGGCCGGTCGAAGCTCGCGACGAAGTGCCGGGCCTGCT
Source organism: Streptomyces natalensis ATCC 27448 (assembly GCF_000935125.1). Classification (GTDB taxonomy): domain Bacteria; phylum Actinomycetota; class Actinomycetes; order Streptomycetales; family Streptomycetaceae; genus Streptomyces; species Streptomyces natalensis. Next base: position 323,923 of record NZ_JRKI01000063.1, read on the forward strand.
CCATCCGCAGCCGCGCGGTGATCTCCTTGTGCGTGGCATCCGTGGCCGTCGCGGTCAGCGCGATCCGCGGCACGTCGGGCCAGCGCTCGTGCAGCATCGACAGCGCCAGGTAGTCCGGCCGGAAGTCGTGCCCCCACTGCGCCACACAGTGCGCCTCGTCGATCGCGAAGAGCGAGATCTTTCCCCGGTCCAGCAGGCTCAGCGTCTGCTCGACCCGCAGCCGCTCCGGCGCCAGATACAGCAGATCCAGCTCCCCGGCCAGGAACTCCGCCTCGACCAGCCGCCGCTCCTCCAGATCCTGCGTCGAATTGAGGAACCCGGCCCGCACGCCCAGCGCCCGCAGGGCATCGACCTGGTCCTGCATCAAGGCGATCAGCGGTGAGACGACGATCCCGACACCGCTTCTGACCAGCGACGGAATCTGATAGCACAGCGACTTTCCGCCGCCCGTGGGCATCAGGACGACCGCGTCCCCGCCCCCTATGACGTGCTCGATGATCTCCTGCTGACTGCCACGGAACGCGTCATACCCGAACACCCGGCGCAGCACCTGCACCGCCTCGCTCACGTCCGACACGCTTTCCGTCTCCATGTCCACGACCACTTCCACGTCCGCCTCACCCATCCCTGAAGCGTACGAGCTACCGCACCGTCGCCGTGCAGCCTGTGGACAACTCACCCTCACAACGATCTCCAGGGTGGTTGGATCATTTCGGGACCGATGACAGATGACATGACTCCATCAGGAGTGCTGTCCTGATCTGGCCGCCGATCGGAGGATTCGGCGGAATGGGAGGAGATGGCGTATGACCGACGTCGCGGAGCTGATCTGCTATCCCATCAAGGGGTGTGCGGGCACGTCGATGGGCGATGCGCTTCTCACGCCGGCGGGTCTTGCGCACGACCGCAGCTTCATGGTCATCAGCGAGGACGGGGTCTACCGCACCCAGCGCCGTCATCCCCGCCTCGCCCTGATCCGGCCCGCCGTCAGTGCCGACGGCACCCGGCTCACGCTCGACTCGGCCGATCCGGCGGGCGGTTACGGCACGGTGCGCCTCGATGTGACCACGTCCGCGCCGCGCCGCGACGTCGATCTGTTCGGCGCCGCCTTCCAGGGGATCGACCAGGGCGACGACGCGGCCGCCTGGCTCTCGGAGTTCCTCGGCACGCCCAGCCGCCTGGTCCGTGTGCCGCCGGAGCACGACCGGGTCGCCGACGGCCTGACCCCCGGCCCCTCCGGCTACGCCGACAGCTGTGCCGTGCACCTGCTGGCGCGCTCCTCCCTCGCCCTCCTCAACCGGCGGATGGCCGAGCGCGGCGCCCCGCCCCTGCCGATGAACCGCTTCCGCCCGAACGTCGTCGTCGACAGTCGCAGCGGCAGCGGCCCCGACCGCGGCGCTGACGGCGATGGCGCCGACTGGGCGGCCGTACCGCACACCGAGGACCGCGTACGCCGACTCACCATAGGCGGGGCCGAGTTGGGCTACGCCAAGCTCGCGGTGCGCTGCGCGGTCGTGTTGGTCGATCAGGACGCCGGGGCGCGGCAGGGGCGGGAGCCGCTGCGTACGCTCGCCGGATACCGACGAGCGGCGAGCGGGGGCGTCGTGTTCGGCGCGAAGTTCGCCGTGCTGCGGCCGGGGAAGCTGTCGGTCGGTGACGAGGTGGCCGTCGAGGAGTGGGGCGACGCCGAGCTGTAGGAACCCCTCGTGCGGCCGGCGTGCGGCGGTGCCCGTCCTGTTGGGCGCCTACGGGCGTGGCGGCGGGCCGGGGGCTCTTCCCCTCCGGGCCGGGGCCCGGAGGGGAAGGTGGGATCAGTCCTCGTAGTAGTTGTTGACGATGACCTCGGGCTCGTCATCGTCGAACGCCTCGTTCAGCAGCGCACCGCCGACCAGACCGGCCGCACCCGCGCCGATGAGCGCACCCGCGCCGAAGCGGCGGCCGCCGCCCTGCTGCTGCGGGTCCTGGGGGTAGCCCTGCTGCATCGGCGCCTGCGGGTAACCCTGTTGGGCCGGCTGCGGATAGCCCGCCTGGGGTGCGGTGTAGTACGGCGGTGGGGTGGTCTGGACCCGCTGGGCGCAGCCGGCGCAGGTCTGGATCTGGCGGGGTACGCCCCACTGCGGGGACCACATGACGGGCGTCATGCCGGGGCCGTGGTTGGGGTCGAAGAAGCAGGTCATGGCGGAACTCCCTGTCGGTTGTGGTGGTGTGGTGGCGGCGCCGTGGCCCGGCGTCTCCCAGCCGGTGGCGGCCGCCGTTGCCGCTGCGGCCCCTGTTGCCGCAGCGGCCGTTACGGGAGAGGCCGCTGCTGCCGGAGGGGCGGGCGGCGCGGTGGGCGGGGTGGGCGCCGCCGGCTGCGCCGCGGCGGCCGGATCCGGGCGCAGGACGTCGACGCCGAAGTCCTGCGCGATACCGGCGAGCCCGGCGGCGTAACCCTGCCCGATGGCGCGGAACTTCCAGTCCGAGCCGTGGCGGTAGAGCTCGCCGAAGACCATGGCGGTTTCGGTGGCGGCGTCTTCGCGCAGGTCGTAGCGGGCGATTTCGGTGCCGTCGGTCTGGTCGACCACGCGGATGTAGGCGCTGCGGACCTGGCCGAAGTTCTGGCCGCGCTGCTCGGCCTCGTACAGGGAAACCGGGAAGACGATTTTCGCCACCCCGGCGGGGACCGCGGTGAGGTCGACCTCGATCCGCTCGTCGTCGCCGCCGCTTCCGCCGCGCGGGTCGCTGCCGCAGTGCCGTACCGAACCGTCGGGGCTGCGGAGGTTGTTGAAGAAGACGAAGTGCTGGTCGGAGAGGGCCCGTCCGGACTGGTCGCACAGCAGCGCGCTGGCGTCCAGGTCGTAGCCGGCGCCTCCGGAGCCCCCTACCTGCCAGCCCAGCCCCACGCTCACGGCAGTCAGACCGGGGGCCTGTTTGCTGAGCGACACATTGCCGCCCTTGGTCAGGGCCACACTCATCTGCTTCCTCCACAACTGTCCCGAAACCGTCCGACGTCCGGCGTCCTTCGCCTTCAACGCAAGGGAATCTCGCGGGGTTCCCGGATTGCGCAATCAGTAAAGTATGTCGACTTGGGTGCGGTAGGTCGGCAGCGCCGCGTGAGCCGCAGCAACTCCGCCATCGGGGAGGGGACGACGGGAGAGGCCGAGCCCCCTCGCTCAGGCCCGTGGGCCCGTATAGCGCGTCCTGACGGCGGCGAGCGCAGCGCCGTACAGGGTGAGGACGGCCGCGAGCAACGCGTAGTACAGGGGCGGCGGAGCCGACATGCCCAGTGCCGGGCCCAGAGGGGACAGCGGCAGCAGCACGCCGATGACGGCCAGCGCGCCGACGGCGAGGCGGACGGGGCCCATGGCCCGGCCTTCGGCGGTGCGGCGGCCGGTGCGCAGGAGCAGCATCACCATCGCCTGGGTGAGGAGATTCTCGGTGAACCATCCGGCGTGGAACGTCTCCGGGCCCCCAGAGGCCGTCGTGGTGTGCGCGGCGAGGGCGAGGACGCCGAAGGTGGCGAGGTCGGCGGCGGCGTTGAGCAGGCCGAATGCGGTGATGTAGCGGAGGAAGGTGCGCGGCCGCAGTATGGCGGGTCGGTTCGCGGTGGCGGTGGGGTGATGCCCGGTGACGGGGCCGGGCCGGTCGAAGGCGAAGGCGAGCTGGGCGGCGTCGAAGCAGAGGTTCTGGACCAGGACCTGGGCGGGGAGCATCGGCAGGAACGGCAGCAGCAGGCCGGCCGAGAGCATGGCGATGACATTGCCGAGGTTGGAGGAGAGGGTGATGCGCAGGTAGGCGGTGATGTTGCCGCTGCTGATGCGGCCGACGGTGAGGGCGCGGTCGATGGTGGTGAGGTCCTTCTCGGCGAGGACGACATCGGCGCCCTCGCGGGCGACGGTCACCGCATCGCGTGGACAGATGCCGACATCGGCTGCGCGCAGGGCGGGCAGGTCGTTGACGCCGTCGCCGAGGTACCCGGTGGTGTGGCCGCTCTCGCGCAGCGCGGTGACGATGCGGGCCTTGTCCTGGGCCGTACAGCGGGCCACGACCGTGGCCCGGCCGACGGCTTCGGCGAGCGGCGGCCCGCTCAGCCTGCCGAGCCGGTCGGCGGTGAGGACCTCGCCGGGCTCCAGTCCGAGGTCGCGGCAGGCGCGGGCGGCGGTGCCGGGGTGGTCGCCGGTGAGGACCTTCACCGCGACGCCGCGCCGGGCGAGGTCGTCGAGCGCATCGCCGGCGGAGGGGGCGAGCGCATCGCGGAGTGCGACGAAGCCGAGGAAGGTCAGTCCGCGTACGTCCTTGTCGCTGTACGCGCCGAGGCGGGCGGGGCGTTCGGCGCGGGCGACGGCCAGCAGACGCAGGCCGCCGGCCGCTTCCCTGGCCGCGAGGCCGAGAAGGCGTTCGCGCTCCTCGTCGTCGAGCTCGGCTTCCGCACCGTCGGTGGCCAGCCGTCCGCACCGGGCGAGGACGTCCTCGGCGGCACCCTTGACGACGAGGGTGTGCCTGCCGTGCCGCCCGGGACGGCGGACCACGGCCGTGGCGAGCCGGTGGACGGGGTCGAACGGCAGCGCCGCGATCCCGTCGTCGCAGGACGGGTCCGACGCCAGGGCCTCGACGGCTCCCGGCTCCTCGACGGTCCCTGGCTCCCCGACGGTCCCTGGCCCCCCGACGGTCCCTGGCTCCCCAACCGCCCCCAGCCCCCCAACCGCCCCCAGAATCGCCTCATCGAGGGCATCCGGGGCGGGCAGTTCGGCCAGTTCCAGGGTCCAGAAGCTGTTGACCGCGGCCCAGCGCAGCACCTCCGGGTCGTCGCCGCCACGGGCGTCCATGGAGCGTTCCACCACCGGCCGGTCCTGCGTCAGGGTGCCCGTCTTGTCCAGGCACAGGACGTCGATCGCCCCGAGATCGTGCAGCGCGGGAAGCCGTTTGACGATCACGCCGCTGGTGCGGGCCAGGGCGGAGGCGCCGCGGGCCAGCGCCGCGGTCACGATGACGGGCAGCATCTCCGGGGTGAGACCGACCGCGACGGCAATCGCGAACGGCAGCGTCTCCAGGCCCCGCCCCCGCACTGCGGCATTCGCCATCAGCACCAGCGGCGGGGTCAGCAGCATGAAGCGGATCAGCGTCCAGGCGATGCCGTGGACCGAGCGGTCGAACGCGGTCTGTACCCGCCGCCGCGCCGGACCGCCGTACGCGGCGGCGAACCGGGTGTCCGCCCCGGTGGCCACGACCAGGGCGGTAGCGCTGCCCGAGGCGACGCTACTGCCCTGGAAGCACAGATGCGGCGGCTCCGGCAGGTCCGCACCCCCGTCGGCGGGCGCGTCGAGCGCCTGCTTCGGCACGGGCAGGGACTCGCCGGTCAGCGCGGCCTGATGCACCGTCAGCCCGCTGGCGCGCAGCAGGCGCACATCGGCCGGCACCAGATCTCCCGGCCCCAGGCGGATCACATCCCCGAGGACGAGCTGGTCGACCGGGATCTCACGGACACGGGGCGGCACGCCGTCGGCCGCCCGACGTTGCACGGAAGCCGTGGCGGCGACCAGCTCGCGCAGCGCGGCCATCGACCGGCCGGCCTGATGCTCGCCGCCCGAGCGCAGTACGCAGCTCACCACGACCAGCAGCATGATCACGCAGGCGGTGCCCCAGGACGCGATGGCCGCCGACACCAGCCCCAGGCACAACAGCACGGCGGTGAACGGATCGCGCAGACTGCCCAGAAAACGCTGAGGCCAGGACGGCGACCGCCACCCGGGTACGACGTTCTCCCCGTCCCTGACCAGGCGCTCCTCGGCCTGCTCCTCGGTCAGCCCGCGCGGCCCGCTGTCCAGCAGCCGCATCAGCTGGAGCGGGGTGAGCCCGGCCGGCGTCCCGGCCCCGGCCCCGTCGCAGCGCAGATCCCGGTTGGTCCGTACGCCCCTGGCCTCCAGGCGCGTACGGACCGATAGCCGCGTACGTACCGATGGCTGCGTACGGGCCGATAGCCGCGTACCGCCCGTACCCGGTGCCGAGGTCGTCTCAGGCACCGAAGCGACGGTGGTCTGCGGACGACGCGTGCCCGGAGCGGGCGGCCAGCTGGACGACCAGCAGCCGTACCACCGCCACCACATCGGGATCGTCGACGAAGTACACGACCCGGCGGCCCTCCCGGCGCGAGCGCACCAGCCCGGCGAGCTTCAGCTTCGACAGATGCTGGCTCACCGCCGGCAGCGCACCGCCCACCCGCTCCGCGAGTCCGCTCACATCGCTCTCACCCTGAGCCAGCGCCCAGACGATGTGCAGCCGGGGCGGCGAAGCGAGCAACCCGAACATGGCGGCCGCCTCGCCCAGCACCTCCGCGGAGGGGTCCACCATGCCGCCCGCGCCTCCGCTGCCCATCACCACTGCCCGTCTCCGTCCCCCGTGGGATGCCGTCCTGGCCCCAAAGCGCCCAGTCTAGGTGTCGTGGGTCGCGCGGTCGGGGCGTATCGCGCCTTGCGGCTTCGGGGCGCAAGGGGACGGGGCGCCGCCGGCCCTGCCGCCTACCGGCCGGGGCACCTACGCAGGCGGGCGGCCCGAAGCCGCTGCCAAGTCGGGCCCGTGCGACCGCCCTTCGCGAGTTCCGGCACTGAGCGAGGCGTACGGGGAGCAGGCAAACGTAATCGGCCCCGGACGCACGGTCCGAGGCCGAGTGCAACGCCTCCCTGGGAGAGAAACCCCAGATCGGCGGCTTGAGCACGGGGTGCCCCCGGCAGGATTCGAACCTGCGACACCCGCTTTAGGAGCGAGGTTGGGCGATCACGGGTGTGACCTGCGGATTTCCTAGCTCGGGCAGAGCCCGTCGGACCTCACCACTGTGTACCGCGGTTCCCCGTGAGTCCCCGTCCGTTCTGGCACGAGAGTGGCACGGCACACTGACACCCGTGAATGACACGGTAGCTGTCGCTTTGATCACGGCCGTATCCACGCTGTCGGCTGGCGCGGTGACTGGCGGGTTCGCCTTCTGGGGCACCGGACGGCAAGCAAGGGAACAGGCACAGCAAGCTCGCGAAGAACGCGCCGAGCAGCGCGCCACCCGGCAGCGAGAGGTTCGCCGGGACGTGTACGTCCGCTTCCTCGATCTGGCAGTTCAGGTCGATCAGCACATGGACTTCATCTGGATCGAACCCGGGCCTTCGATCACCGCCGAAAAGATCGAGCAGATGGTCGAGCTGACGCGTCAACTGTGGAAGGCTCTTCCAGCCGTCTTGCTAGAGGGTCCCCCCGCTGTTGCCGAAGCGGCCCGCGCATTCGCCGGTGCGGTTGCCGAGGAGTGCGACACCCTTGAAGAGATCGCCGGGAACACTGGCGAGCATCCGCTCTATGTCACCAGCGACGGCTTCACAAGCCTCACTGACCAGCGGGTCAATACTCAACGCCGCTTCATTGAGACTGCTAGAGAGACCCTTGGCGGCCATCTGGCGCCCCTTGATTCACAAGCTTAGCGAGCGCGCACTTCCTGTACCCACCACTCTCCCCAGCTTCCATCCCGTCCGCCGTCGACCCACACACCGTGGAGCGGGCGTGGTTCATGGCGTCCAGGTGGAGCGCGCCACTGTACGAACGACCTGGACGCCATGGGCCGCGTCTGCTCGGCTCTGCCTGGGTCGACGGTGGTCGGGATGGAAGCACCCCGCGCAAGCCACTACGGACCCGCAGTCGGGAACGGCGCCCCCTCCATCCCGGTGCCGGCCGATCCCCCGCCGGAGGCATCGCCTTGACGGCGGACCGCTCTATACGGTGATCGACTCATGGCCACCGGCCCAATCCACATGTGGGCGCGCGTCGGCGCAGCGCGGGCGGAGCGGGCCGAAGGCAGGAGCGTCGCCCGCAGCGGAGCCGGGAAGCGCGCCCGGCGGAGCGGAGCGCAGCCGGGGCTTGATGAGGTAGAGAAACCTGTAACAGGTCCGGGCCCCCGGCCGAAGATCAGTTGCCTACCAGCGGTGTCAGCTTGCGGCCGTCATGCGTCCGGATGTGCGGCGCCTCGTCGCGCAAAGCGTCCGTGATGCGCACCGCGTAGACCTCGCTCATCGCGGCTACTGCCTCGTCCGGGGTGAGCCATGCAACAGCGGTCGACTCGTCCGAGAGCTGTTCGTGACCGCCTTCGGGCTGACACCGGAACACCAGGGCGACAACGCCAACCGTCATGTTCTTGTAGACGCCGGTCAAGCGCTCCACGCGCACCTTGATCCCGGTCTCTTCGTACACCTCGCGGCGTACCCCATCCTCGACGGCTTCCGTACGCTCAAGCACCCCGCCGGGCGGCTCCCACGTGCCGTTGTCGGCACGGCGGATCACCAACACACGCCCATCCTCACGCACAACGACTCCCGCCACGGAGACCGAGTGGAGCGGCGTTGACGGGTTCTGCGGGCGGCTGTTACTCATGTACAGGAGAATAGGGGAGACTGTAGGACTATGGCGACAGGCGACGTGACATCTTCGGCCAAGGCAAAGTACCTCCAGATCGCGGATGATCTCGCAACACAGATCAGGTCGGGGGCATTGAAGCCTGGGACTCCGGTACCCAGTGAGACTGAGCTAATGACTCGGTACAGCGTCGCCTCGGGAACGGTACGCAAGGCGGTGGCCGAGCTTCGTGCAGCGCAGTTGATCGAGACCCACCATGGGCGAGGTTCCTTCGTCCGCTCGCGGCCCCCTGTCCAGCGGAAGTCATCCGATCGCTTTCGTCGGGCACACCGCAAAGCCGGTAAGGCTGCCTACCTCGCCGAAGCCGAGCAGTCTGGCGGCACTCCCTCTGTGAACGTGCTCTACGTCGGCCCCGTCGACGCGCCGGCCGAGATTGCGGAGCGACTGAACGTCACGACAGGGACCAAGGTCCTCGCCCGTAAACGCAGGTACTTCCGCGACGGCATCCCCACTGAAGAGGCAACGTCCTACCTGCCATGGGATGTGGTGAAGGACATCCCCGAGATGTTCGCCGAGAACCCCGGCGGTGGCGGCATCTACGCGCGCCTTGAAGAGCACGGCCACATGCTGGCGGAGTTCGTTGAGACCGTGAAGGCGCGACTGGCGACCAAGGCTGAGGCGACCGCCCTTGCCCTGAGCCCCGGCGCCCCGGTTATCCACCTGGTCCGCAGTGCCTTTTCGGACGATGGGCGAGTGGTCGAGGTATGCGATACCACCATGGCCGCTGACCAGTTCGTTTTGGACTACCGCTTCCCTGCGCGGGACTGAGAGCCCCGTCTCTTTCAAGCCACTTCGCGGCCTGGCTCCCCAGAACGCTTGACTCCTGTACATGAGTTAGGCACTCTTCTACATGTAACTCCTGTACATAAGTGCAGGAGATCAGCTCTACTAGAGGAGACGCGATGCCGTCCTTCAAGATCGACACTTCGACCGCTGTGGTGTTCGTGGCGACCGCGCCGACGCCGAAGCTCGCGAACGCCAAGACGGGTGAGCGGGCCATGGACCGGGAGACCGGTGCGGCGCTGTCGACCGTGGGCCTGCTGGTCTCGGACGATGGGGAGGGGAACCTGTATCAGGTGACCATCCCGGAGACGGGTTACCCGGAGGGCCTGGCGCCGGGCATGCCGGTCAAGGTCATCGGCCTGAAGGCCCGTGACTGGGAGAACGAGTTCAACGGCCAGAAGCGGCACGGGATTTCGTTCCGCGCGGTCGCGATCACCCCGGCGGCCTGACCATGACCGACCTGACGATGTTGATGGAGGCCACGGGAGCCCTGGCAGGTGTCGGCGGCCTCGGCTACGCGAAGATACGCGCGCCGCGCGTGTACTGGTCGCTGGTCGGGATGCCGGCCACCTGGGGCCGCTTCACCCTCTCGTACCGCTCCACGATGGACGTGTGCGGGCTGACGGTGCACCCGTCGGGCCTGCGGGCGTTCATGACCCGCAACGTCGCTCGCCGTGAGGTTCAGCCGGTCCCGCCGAAGATCCGCCGGGTACGTGGCACGTCGACCGGGCTGCGGGTCACTCTGCGGCTTCCCGCTGGCCTGGAGCCCGCCGACGTGATCGCCTCCTCGGAGCGGCTTCGGCACGCCTGGGGCGTCCACTCGGTGACTGTGGTCGAGACGAAGCCCGGTTTCGTCGAACTGCGGATGACCGGCTATGACGTGCTGCGCCGGGTGCGGATGCCCCGCAAGGCTCGCCCGCACGGCATGGCCGTTCCGGTCGCGGTGCGGGAGGACGGGACTGCTTTCGAGCGGGACTACCGCAAGGCACCGATGGCGCTCACCCTGGGGGCCAACCACTCCGGCAAGTCCATGTATCAGCGCAACCTGATCAAGGGGCTGGCGCAACTGCCGGTGGCCCTGGTCGGCGTTGACTGCAAGCGTGGGGTGGAACAGTCCGCGTTCGCGCCCCGCCTGTCGGCGCTGGTCACCAACCCCGACGATGCCGCCTCACTGCTCGGCGTCCTGGTCGCGGAGATGGAAGACCGCTTCGACCTGCTGAGCCGTCACGGCGTCTCGGACCTGTGGGAACTGCCCGACGAGGTGCGCCCGGTGCCGGTGGTCGTCCTGGTCGACGAGGTGGCGGAACTGTTCCTGATCTTCTCCAAGAAGGATGAGGAGCGCCGGGAACGGATCGTCACGGCGCTGATCCGGCTGGCGCAGATGGCCCGCGCGATCGGCATCTACCTGGAGATCTGCGGGCAGCGCTTCGGCTCTGACCTGGGCAAGGGCGCCACCATGCTCCGCGCTCAGCTCACCGGCCGCGTGGTGCACCGCGTCAACGACAAGCAGACAGCCGAAATGGGCCTGGCGGACGTGGCCCCGGACGCGGTCCCGGCCGCGAGTCTGATCCCGATGAACCGCCCCGGAACCGCTGTCGCGGCGGACTCCTCCGGCGGCTGGTCGAAGATCCGCACCCCGAACACCAGCCGCGATGAAGTCGTGGCGGTCTGCCGGGAGTTCGCCCACCTGGTCCCGGATCTGCCGTTCCTCTACCCGTTCCGCCCCTACGTGCCCGCCCCCACATCGGCGGCCGGTCCGTCGCTGGTCAAGCCCCGCCCGGTCACCGAGTAACACCCGCTCCGTCCCGGTCGGCGCGACCGCTTCGCGTCAGGTCCCTACCCCGCCATGCCCGAGTACAGGGAGGTACGCACATGTCCGCCTCGATGTCCTTCCACGGGGACCCCTCCACCTGGGTCCACTTCCACGACTACGGCACCGACCGCCCGCCCATCCTGGCCCTCGACGGAGACGGCTACCACCTGACCATCTCGGTCTTCGAGAGCCGCTCGCCCGCCGACCACAAGGAATTCGCCGAGAAGCTGGCCCAGACCGTGACCGGCTACCTCGCGGCCGTGGACCGCTGGGCCGCTGCCCAGGTCGCCGACACCGCGACCACGCAGGACGGGTGATCGCCGTGGCCGCTCGGAAGACCCCCGCCCCGGCGACCGCCGACCCGGAGCCCGCGAAGTGCCCAACCTGCCACGGCTCCGGAGAGGTCTTCCGCACCGTCCGCGTCGGCCGCAAGCGCCGCACCGTCGGCCAGCAAACCGGCCTCTGCCTGAACTGCCTCGGTTCCGGCGAAGCCCCCACCGGCTGAACCCCCGCCGGGGCCGGGCGGCCGGACACCGCTCCCCGCCCGCCCCTGGCCCGACTCCCCTGAAGGGAGGTACCCCGCATGTCCCGCTCGATCCGCTTCGACGCCGTACTCGTACAGGCCGTCATCGCTGGCGCGCTGTCCTTCGCCCACCTGCACGATCTGGCCGAAGCGGCCGGACAGTCCGGCTGGAAGGCATGGGCCTACCCGGTCTCAGTTGACCTGCTCTTGGTCGCCGCCTGGCGCCGACTGCGCACGGCCCGCCGCGACCGCTCCGCCTGGATCTGGTTCGTCATCGCCCTGTTCGCCTCACTTGGCGCGAACATCGCGACCGCCGGACTTCTCGACCTGGCCCACGTGCCCGCCTGGCTGTGCATCCTCGTCGCCGGTTGGCCCGCACTGGCCTTTCTCGGCGGAACTCTCCTGGTCCACTCGCCGACCGACCCGCCCGCTCCACAGCATGTGGACGAACCGGCGGCGCCGGAAGTTGAGATGCACCGCACCGACGAACCGGCTCCCGCCGCGACGGTCCCGAAGCTGACCCCCGCCCCGCCAGAGCCCGCGCCCGCCGCCCCCGCCGTTCCGGCCGCGCTGCTCGATCACGCCCGGAAGATCGCTGACACCCACAAGGCCTCTACCGGTTCCCCGATGCCCGCCGACGCTCTGTCCGCCCGACTCCAACTGCCCGCCCCGATGGCCGACGCCATCGCCGCCGAACTCCAGCTCACCTGACCAGGAAGGGAGATACCGCCCGTGACCGCCTACCGCCGGTTCCGCAACGTGATCCGCATCGGGCCCGTGCAGGTCGCCACCTCCTATGACGGCCGTGGCCGCGACAAGCACACCGCCGCCTGCACCGCGCCCGGCTGCGGCTTCGCTGCCGACTACGACACCCGCGCCGGGGCCGAACTCGCCGCCCGCACCCACCGCTGCAAGGCCTGAGGGGAGATCTCCATGGACGTACCGCTCTGGCTCGCCCTGCTCGTCGTCGGATGGCTCGGCGTCAAGCTCGCCCGTCCGCCGTGGTGGTTGGTCGCTGTGCTCCTGGTCGGCGGCTACCTCGTCGCCGGAAGCTTCCTCGCCCCCGCCCTCGGCACCGTCCTCAAGTAGAAGGGAACCGCCTCGTGTTCACTCCGAAGTATCCGCCCCAGGACACCGCACCGCCCGCCACGGCCACCGCCCCGACCGCCTATACCCCGGCACCTGTCCAGCCGACGGCCACCGCCCCGGTCGCTCCCGTCTCGAACCGGCCGGCCGTCCAGCTCACCCCCGGCAGCGCGCTCGCCCTCGCGGCCGGCGGCGGTGCCGTGGTCCTCGTCGTCGGCGCGGTCCTGGTCTCCATGCTCCTCGCGGTCGCCATCACCGCCACGTCCGTGGCCGTGTGCGCGGTCGTCCTCCGCTCGCTCCTCAATCAGGAAAGGAACCGCTGACATGGGCATCTTCAGCCGGAAGAACAACGACACTCCGTCCAACCCGGAGATGGCCGAACTCGGCCGTGAGTACGCCATCGCCAAGCGCCACGGCGACCGCAAGACCGTCGGCCGCATCAACCGGCGGATCGGCGAGTCCGGCATGAGCGACAGCGACCGGGCCTCGTTCCAGCAGGGCCGCGACGCCTACGACTCGATCCCGCCCATCCCGCGCGGTCGCAACCGCCGCCGCTGAACGGCCCCGGGGCGGCTCTCTCGCCAAAGAACCGCCGCCCCGGCGCCTGCAACCACTTCCAGATCCATCGGACCCGAAAGGGAGCACCCATCATGCCCCAGTACGCCCAGAACACGCCGGTCTGCCGCGACTGCGACGGCTTCCCCGTTGTTGCCATCGCCACCGGTACCCGCCACGCCGACGGCACCCGCGCCACCCTCCGCGTCACCTGCCCGACCTGCAAGGGCACCGGTCACACCGCCCCCGCCGCCACCCTCGCCCGCGCCGGGCGGTGACCGCCGTGGCTGACCTCACCCCGACCTCGGACCGCCCTGGCCTGCACGTCAGCAAGCCGTCCCCGTCCGCCCCCGCCACTGCATCGGCCGTCTGCCACTGCGGCGCGAGTGCCACCGCCACGGGTGACGCCCAGGTCAAGGCGCTGGTCGACGGCTACACCGCCAACCACGGCCCCGCCCACGACAGGAGGTGACACCTTGACTGATACCGCCACCATGGCGGGCCTGGACCCGGCCACCCTCGCCGACGTGCTGAGGCTGGCCGGGTCTTCGGACCTCGACCGCATCCAAGACCAGATCCGGCGTACTGGCGGCTGCTCCGATCCAATCCACCTGCAAGGCTCCACCGTTACCCGTGACGCTGCCACGGGCTACGTACTGCACTCGTACTCGACCGACACTGAGCCCGGTGGTCGGCTCCGGATCGCGTGCGGCAACCGCCGTGCCTCGCGCTGCCCGTCCTGCGCCTGGACCTACGCGGGCGACACCTACCACCTCATCCGCGCTGGACTCGTCGGCGACCCCGCCAAAGGCACCCCGCACACCATCCGCGATCATCCCCGGGTCTTCGCCACGCTCACCGCGCCCTCGTTCGGCCCCGTCCACAACCGCCCCGGTAACCGGCCGTGCCGTTGCGGCGCCCGTCACGCTGAGGACGCGCCCGAACTCGGCACCCCGCTCGACCCCGAGTCGTACGACTACGCGGGCGCGGTGCTGTGGAACAACAACGCATCCGACCTGTGGCGCTACTTCACGATCTACCTGCGCCGCGAGATCGCCCGCCGGGCCGGACTCACGCAGAAGGACGCCCATGAACAGTCCCGGATCTCCTTCGGCAAGGTCGCCGAGTATCAGAAGCGCGGGGCCGTGCACTTCCATGCCGTGATCCGCTTCGACGGTCCCGACGGTCCCGACAGCCCGCCCCCGGCCTGGGCCACCCTCGACGTTCTCACCGATTCGATCCGCGCCGCCGCTGCCCGCGTCGCTGTCGACGTACCGCCCGCGGGAGACGAGCCCGCCCGCGTGCTGCGCTGGGGCACACAGCTCGATGTTCAGCCGATCGGCGCCTTCGGCCACGGTGAAGAGATCACTGAACAGGCCGTGGCCTCCTACGTCGCCAAGTACGCGACCAAGGCCGCTGAGACGACCGGCACTGTTGACCGCCGCATCGGCAACAAAGAGGCCCTGGTCCTGCTCGGCGTGCCCGAACACCCCGCCCGGCTCATCACCGCCTGCCTCGACCTGCACGCGCTCTACCCGGACCGCAAGCTTCGGGACTGGGCACACATGCTCGGCTTCCGGGGCCACTTCTCCACCAAGTCCCGCCGCTACTCCACCACCCTCGGCGCCTTGCGCCAGACCCGCGCCGACTACCGCGCCGCCCAACAACGCTCCGCCCTCGGCCTGCCCGACCCCGACCACACCCCGGCGGCAACAACCCTGACCCTCGCCCACTGGACCTACGCCGGACACGGCCACACCCCCGGCGAATCCTGGCTCGCCGCCAACATCCGCCGCGACATCCAGCACAACCGCGAGATCGTGCGAGAAGTCCGGGCAGACCTGTCCAACCTCGACATGGCGGGGGAGTGGTGATCGTGGATCGACTCCTCAGCGTTCAGCAGGTCGCCGAACTGCTTGGCACCGGCGTGCGTTTCCCCCGGCGCTTGATCGAAGAACGGAGGATCACCTTCGTCAAGGTTGGTCGGCATGTCCGGATCCCGGAGAGCGTCCTGTCCGCCTACGTCGCTGAGCACACTGTTCAGCCGGTGACCGTACGTCGAGCCGCATTGAGGGGGGCTGCCTGATGGCGAACAACCAGGGCAGGCGGCGGCGTTTTGGCTCGGTCCGGCAGCTCAAATCCGGACGCTGGCAGGCTCGTTACCGCGACCCGAACACGGGCCAGCTCCGCAGCAGTGAGGAGACGTACGCGACCAAGACCGATGCCGAGGTCGCCTTGACCCTCATCGAGTCGGACATCACTCGCGGTCAGTGGTCCGACCCCGATGCGGGCAAGGTCCACTTTGGCGAGTACGCGTCGGCGTGGCTCAAGGACCGCAAGCTTGCAGACCGTTCGCGCGAGCGGCACGAGTCCGTGATCCGGTTGCATCTGCTGCCCACCTTCGGTGAGCGGCCGTTGTCCTCGATCACGACAGCGCGGGTCCGGGCCTGGCGTACGGCCTGCTTGGAGCGGACTGGTGAGCCGACCGTGGTCAAGGCGTACCAGATTCTGCGGGCGATCCTGAACACGGCCGTTGATGACGAGCTGATCAGGCGCAACCCGTGCCGGATCAAGGGCGCTGACCGGTACGACGTGCCAGAGCGGCCCGTTCTCACCGTGGCGGAGGTGTACGCCGTGGCCGACGCGATCACCCCGCGCTACCGGCTGCTCGTTCTCCTCGCTGCCTTCACCGGCCTGCGCTTCGGTGAGCTGGCCTCGCTCCGCCGACGGGACGTCGATACGGACAACGCCGCGCTCATGGTCCGGCGCTCACAAGCCGAGATGCAGACGGGTGCCCTCTTCGACAAGGCGCCCAAGTCCGATGCCGGTGTCCGGCCGGTGGCCTTCCCGAATGAACTCCTGCCGGACGTGAAGCGGTGCCTCGATGCCTACGCTGGATCCGGCCGTGATGGTCATGTCTTCCTCGGTCCCCAGGGCGGTCGGCTCCGCCGGAGCAACTTCCGGGACGACTGGATCAACGCCAGGAAGAAGGCGGGTATCACGGCAGACGTGCACTTTCACGATCTACGGCACACCGGGAACACTCTCGCCGCGTCCGGCGCGAGCCTGCGTGAGCTGATGACCAGGATGGGCCACAGCACGCCCCGCGCCGCGCTGATCTATCAGCACCTGGTCAACGGCCGTGACCGCGAGATCGCCGATCGGCTCGGCTCGATGATCCGCAAGGAACGGGGTGATGCGGACTCCTAGCGGACCTTGTGGCACGTCTGTGGCACGGCCGTGATCATGCGAAAGGGCCAGTTCGAGAGGATCAAGCCTCTGAACTGGCCCTTAGGTATGTGCCCCCGGCAGGATTCGAACCTGCGACACCCGCTTTAGGAGATCATTCGGGTCATCCGGTGATCAGGGGCGCGACCGTCCTTGCCTACTCGCAGTGTGTGCGTCTGGTTTTCCTGATACGGCAACGTCCGTCGGTGTTGCCGTCAAGAACTGCCGTCAAGCCAGAGGGGGGATCGACGCCAGAGCATCGGCCACAGTGGTCATGTCGGCGACCACTGCATCGGCCCCTGCCTCAGTCAGAGCGAGATCCTTGTGCGGCTTGTTGGCGAAGCCGATGGACCGCGCGCCAGCAGCACGAGCGGCTTCGACGTCTGTCACCGAGTCCCCGATGAGTGTGCAGTGATGGGGGTGCACATGAAGTCGTGCAGCGGCGAGCAGCAACGAGTGGGGGTCGGGCTTCATCAGGTCCGGCCGATAGGCGGCACGACCAATGACCTCGTGCACCAGGTGGCGCAGGCCGTGCAGCATCAGGAACGCCCGTACACAGGCCGTCGAATTGTTGCTCACGACGGCGACCTTTCGTCCGGACGAGTGCGCCGCTTCGAGGGCGGCGACCGAGCCGGGGACGGGCGGACCCGCGACCTTGACGGCCGACACTTCGGCTTTGGTCAGTGATTCTTCGATTGCCCGGATGACCGGCTCGCCGCCCTGCATGGCAAGGCGCAGGATCTCCATTGGGTCGTCGACGCTGGCCGCCTTGGCGCCAAGAGTCGCGTCGTGCTGGGTCACGACCTCCGAGAGCTTTTGCGCGACACCGGGGGCGGGCCGACCCGCGAATACGTCGCAGATCGGCCCGTCAAAGTCGAACAGGACTCCGCTGGTGGCTCCGGCAACCTCGGAGAGCTTGTTAGTTCCCATCAGGGTCGAGGTCCCTTCCGATGGTGCTCCACACGCTGTCGAACCACATACGCGCCTGCTCGACCTGCTGCGCCCCGCTCGATGCCTCGCCCTCGTTCACGGAGTAGTGGAACAGCGTGGCATCTGCCCCCACCAGGTCGTAGATCTCTATGACCTCCCCCTCCGCGACCACCTTGTTGGGCCGGATGGGGTAGTACCCGAAGAACGCATCTTCCTGGTTGACCACGTACAGCTTGAAGAACTGCGTTCCGCTGTGGACGCGCACGCTCACCTTGGTCTCTGGCACCAGCCCCAGAACGCTCAGCTCGTGGATCGAGTTGGCGATGCTGCGGGTGAAGCCGACCATCATGTCGTGCATGCGACGGCGTAGGCGCGGGTCGTCCGCCCCGTCTTCGCGGCGCACGGGCGCGGCGTGGGGGACCGCCATGTCGGGCACCAGGATGCGGATGCTGATGCTCGACGGTGTCAGCCGGCCGACGCGGATCTTGTCGATGGGCTCCTGAAGCGCGCTGTGCAGCGTCTCGCTGGAGAACCCGGCGAAGTCGATCGAGACGTCCGTGCTGGCGAATGCCTGCTCGACGTACGGGCGGAGACCGGCCGGCCGTTCCGTGCGGTTGCGGACGTATACGCCGCTGCCCTTGCGGGACACGACGAGACCCTCATCTTCCAGGTCTCGCAGGGCCCGCTGGATCGTGGCGCGGGCGAATCCGTACAGCTCGGTCAGCGTTTTGTGCGACGGGAGCTTGTCGCCGGGGCCTAGCTTCCTCGTCCGAATGGCGGCGCCAAGACTGCTCGCCACCTGCTCATACGGCGGCCGGTCGTCGTCCGGATCCAGGGGTTCGGGCGTGAAGGTCATGCCCCGATGCTACGTCCTTCCCCCTTGATCAGGACAGCCAGGCTAGCCAGGTGTTGACGTGACTAGCCAGGATGGCTACGTTGTTCTCGTACCCACTGGGCTAGCCAAGTTGGTCAGGCTGGAGGGTGCAGGTGGGTCTTCTTTGGCCTGCGCAAACGCACGGCAGAACGACTCCGCCGGGCCCGCTTACACGCGGCCCGAGCGGCAGGGGAGGCGTGAAAAGTCCGGCGTCTTCACGGATCGATCGGTGTCATCGGCTAAGCCGCTGGTCTGACCCTCGGGCGTAGACCCAGGGACCGGATCACGGGGATCCCGGTGATTGGGCTGCACCCGGTCCATGACACCCGGAAGGGATGGGCGCATCCACTCAGCGAGTGACGACTGAGTGGCGCGGTAACCGCGCGCCGGCCAAGAGGGAGGTGGAGCAAGGCGCGTAGGGATCCGCGAGACGCAGTGACGGGCTTCCCGTCACTCGTCATGCGGGCAGGGCGCACAGCCTTGCGGAGCACCCTGCCCGCTTGATGAGGATCACGAAAACGCGCTGCCTTGCGGCCGCCCTGATCCCCGCCTTGGCCGAGTCCATCAAGGGCGCCGCCAAAGCCAACACACCACCCCTGAACGGCGCGCGGCCCCGGGGCGCAATCCCGGGGCCGCTGTTCGGGCCGTTCCTCTGCGGAAGGAACCACGACCCATGAATCACATCGTCACTGTTCAGGACGCTGTTACCGCGTTCGAGCCGTGGATGGAACCCACGGATGCAGAGCTGGACGCGATCGAGCACGAGATGCCCGTGATCCTCGCGGACGTCGAGCTGCTGGACGCGCACATCGTCACCCTCGACCGCACGCCGACCGAGCTGGACGACCGCCGCATCCGCCGGGCCCGCCGCCGCGCGCTGGCCGCGCGGGTCGCGCTGGTCAACCGTGCGGCTGGCACGAGCCTCCCCGGGGGTGCCGCGTGAGCACCACCGACCGGGATCTGACCGCTGCGCACGCTGAGGTGAAGGCGGAGATCGCGCGGACGGACAGCAAGACGGCGCTGCTGTTGGCGTTCGTCGGCGCGGTGCTCGCCGGTACCTGGACCGTCGCCCGCGACGTGCCGCTGACCGTGCCCGCCATCGTCGCGGGCAGTCTCGGTCTGGCGCTGCTGGTCGCGGCGGCCGGTCTGCTGCTGCGGTCGGTGCGCCCGAACCTGGGCGGCCGGCACGGCTTCCCCCTGTGGGCCACGCTCACCGCCGACGAGATCGGCGCCGCCGTCGCCCGGGATCTGGCCGCCGACATCGCCGGACTGTCCCGGCTCGCGGTCGCCAAGTTCACCTGTCTGCGCCGCGCGGTCGACCTCACCCTGACTGGCGGTGCCCTGCTCATCCTCGCCGCCCTGCTCGCCGCCGGGGGTGTCCGATGACCAGCACCAAACTGACCCGGGTACAGATCGGGGTCCTGACGGCCGCGTTCGTGCCGATGCTGGCCACGGGCGTGTTCGGCGGGATCGGCACGTACAGCAACATCGGCCACGCCTACGGCAAGGGCACCGCGCTCGGCGCGCTCGCCGCCGGCGAGGGCGCCACGGCCGTGCTCGCCCTGGTCCTGCTCGGCTTGACCATGCTGGGGCAGTCCTCCCCGCGCATCGTGCGCGCCGGTCTGTGGGCTTTGCCGGCCGCCGCCGCTGCCATGGGAGCGATGGCCGCCCCCGATCCGGCCCGCACGGTGATCTACGCCCTGACCCCGATGGGCATGTCCGTCTCGGCTGAGGGCATGGCCTTCCTGGCCCGGCGGATCGTGGTGCACACCGACGGCCGCGACGCGGAGAACGACCGCCACACCGCCGATCTGGTGCAGGCGCT